>NZ_LTAQ01000070.1:96002-199562 GCF_001590835.1 Bacillus gaemokensis | reverse complement strand
CATCATAAAAATAAAAATTGACGTTGCACGTTGTTTGTTTCGTTCAGTTTTCAGAGAACTCGTTTGCCGCTCATTTGCGACTTCCTTATGTTAACATCTCAGTTATTCAATGTCAACTAAGTTTTTTAATTTCTTTTTTCGCTTTCTGCTGTTTCGCATCGGCGACGGTTATTAATATATCATGCTTGATATATATGGTCAATACTTTTCATAAAAAAATTCATATCCCGTTTTCCACTTTCTTATCTAAAGAATTTAATCAACTCCACTCCTTTTCGATAAACAATTCTAAATTTTATGTTATATTGTTGCTATAGGAGTGTGATGGGAATGGGGATTAAGTATTCGAACAAAATCAATAAAATTCGGACCTTTGCATTAAGTTTAGTATTTATCGGGCTCTTCATTGCATACTTAGGTGTATTTTTCCGTGAAAACATTATTATCATGACCTCTTTTATGATGATTGGTTTTTTAGCTGTTATCGCTAGTACAGTCGTTTACTTTTGGATTGGCATGTTGTCTACAAAGACAGTGCAAATTATTTGTCCAAGCTGTAGTAAGCCGACAAAAATGCTTGGCCGTGTAGATGCATGTATGCATTGCAATCAACCCTTAACGCTTGATCGGAATTTAGAAGGAAAAGAGTTTGATGAAAAATACAATAAAAAAAGCTATAAAGCATGAAATAGAACTTATGTCATTTCCTTATAATTAAAGAAAGAGGCTGACGATATCGTCAGCCTCTTTCTTTAATTATATATTATGCCTTATGACATTCTGGACATACGCCATAAATCTCTAAACGATGACTTTTAATAACAAAGCCGGTTGTTTTCGCAGCTTCATCTTCAAGTTTTTCCAAACCACCATAAGGAAAATCAACAATCTTACCACATTTTTCACAAATTACATGGTAATGCTGACTTGTAACATAATCAAATCTACTCGAAGCGTCTCCGTAAGTTAACTCCTTTACAAGCCCAACTTCTTTAAATACACGCAAGTTATTATAGACAGTCGCAACGCTCATATTCGGAAACTTACCTTCTAACGCTTTATAAATTTCATCCGCTGTTGGGTGCGTCATAGATTCCACAAGGTACTCTAAAATAGCATGACGCTGTGGAGTAATGCGTACACCCGTATTTTTCAGCATTTCTAGCGCTTCTTTTAATTCTTCTTTGACCACCGTCATGCACCCCGATTCTATACGGATTATTATTTTATAATTCTTATAAAGAGTGTACTCCTTTTCTTGTCAATCGTCAATATTTCTACTATAACTATGTGGTTTATTTTTCACCCAGTCTTATTCTTATGTATATTTGTCCACCCTTTATACATTTACATAGAAAAAAAGTGCGAAATAATCGCACTTGGAATACTATCGTCTTGAGGATTTATGCCCTACCCTTCCAATGTATGAAATATCATAAGTAGTGTATAGACATATGTCCCCTAAGGATTATATAATTACTAACTTTCTTTACTCCCTATTTATATAAAACATTATCCTAACTGTGAAAGGATCTCTTCAATATGACCTTTGACCTTTACTTTACGCCATTCTTTTATAAGTTCACCTTCTTTGTTAATAAGGAAAGTAGAACGCTCGATTCCCATATATTCTTTTCCAAAGTTTTTCTTCAATTTCCAAACACCGTATTGTTCTGCTACTTTATGCTCTTCATCGACTAACAATACAAATGGTAAGTCGTGCTTCTCGATGAATTTCATATGTCTATTTGCTGGATCTGGACTTACACCTAAAATAACAGTATTCTTCTCTTGAAATAATCCATACGCATCACGAAAATCACAAGCTTCGGTTGTACACCCCGGTGTCATGTCTTTCGGATAAAAATATAGTACTACATTCTTCCCTTGAAAATCTGATAACTTAATCTGTTCTCCGTTACTTCCTTCTAAAGTAAAGTCTGGTGCTAATTCTCCTACTGCAACCATTCCCATCACTCCTTGCTTTTCCTTCTACTATAACAAATGTTATCTTATTTTTCATTTTCTATGACAGTCCGAACAACAAATGCGAACGGCAATGTATAACCAATTAATGCTTCAATAATCGCAATCCAGCGTCCTATCCCAATCGGAGTTACATCACCATATCCTACTGACAATAAAGTAACCGCACTAAAATATAAACATACTTCTACGAGTTGAAAAGAATGGTAAGTTAGTCCCTCTCCATCCTCCCTTAAAACTGCAAATCCACTTTCTTCTAATACAACATAGCTTAATCCAAATGCAATGAGCACTGTTGTATAAATAAGAAATAATGAAGTTAAGTTATACAAGGAAAAGAAATGCTTCGACTCCGAATACGAGCTCCATAATAATTGAATACTTCTTAAAATAGTGATCGCTGCAATTAATAAAATAAAACCCCATAACATGTCCTCCACCTCAACCTATATGTATGAAGATAAAGAACAATTTATCCCACAGTAGCTAGAAAGTTCAGAGCCGAGATTTGCACACCTTTAATTACCTGCACCACGATATTTCTTCACCCCTAAATTCCAAAGTGTAATTGCGATTACAAAACAAATTACACCAACAATCGGTGTCGCAAATGCATAACTGTTCCATTCTGTCTTTCTCAGAAAGTATGCAGCTGGGTACACACCCACAAATGCGAACGGCAATACAAATGTTAAAATGAACCGGATGACACGATTATAAATATTTACAGGATAACGTCCGTAATTTCCTATGTTATACATTAATGGCATAATAGAACTTTTCGCATCTGACCAAAAACCGATACTCGCTAGTGTCACAAATATCCCGCCATACACAAGTGCTCCTCCCCCTACCATTAATAAGAAAAGAAAGAAGTCGTACCAATAAAAAGATAACTGAAGCTGCAATGCCGCATATCCCATCACAATCATTCCTGTTATAGCTCCAATTAAAGACTCTAATTCCATTCGCTCTAATATAATTTGAAATAAACTATGAATTGGCCTTGTTAAAACACGGTCCATTTCTCCTTTTATAATGTATCTGTCATTAAAGTCCCATATATTAAAGAAAGAAGAGAAAATAGCAAACGGGACTAAGAAAAAACCATAAATAAAAATCACTTCTTCCCGGCTCCATCCCTTTAATGCTTGTGTATGTCCAAAAACAACAAGAATAAAAATTAAATTAACAGCTTGTAATAATAAATCAGATAATAATCCAACGATAAAATCTCCGCGATACTCGAGTTTCGTCTTGATATATTGACTTGCATATTGTAAAAACAGTTTCATATATATCATCTCATCATCCCCCTTGTACAATTAGGCGTTTTCTTGCCGTCTTCCACATCAATACAATTGGAATAATAAGAACTATCGCCCAAATCATTTGGAATAATAAAGCTTGATACACCTTACTTCCTTGTATTCCTTCAGAAAAAATCATACTTGGAATATAACTGATTGCTTGAAATGGTAAAAACACCATTGCTTTTTGTGCCCACAGAGGGTAAAAGCTAATTGGTAATAATAATCCTGAAAACAAATCAATAACAACACGTTTTGCATACATAATTCCACTATTATTAAATAGGAAGAAGGTCAACATTCCAGTCATTAAGTTAATTTGTGTATTAATGATAAAACTGAAGATTAACGATAGGAAAAAATATAACCACGTTTGAAAATTCGTTGTAATTTGCAATGAGAATAATAGCGTAACGATAATCATACCTGGGATAGAGAAGAACGCGAAACGGAATATTCCCTCTCCAAGTCCTTGCATGACTTTCATACCTAGATAGTTATAGGGCCGAATTAATTCAACAGCTACGCGTCCCTCTTGAATTTCCATCGCAATTTCTCTATCGATATTATTAAAATAAAAAGCTCGGGCCATCCACGCAATAGCAATATAAGTTGTCATTTGGGAAATGGATAAACTTTCAATATTCTCTTTCCCACTGTAAATCGCTTGCCATAAGAAGTAATATGCTCCGATGTTAATCGTATAAATTAAAATCCCACTATAATAGTTTGTTCGGTAAGCAAGCATCATTAAAAAACGAATGCGGATCATCTCAATATACTTACCCATGAATCATACCCTCTTCATAAATGTTACGAATGATTTCTTCTGTAGATACTTCATTAATTTTTAAATCTTTAATTTGAAAAGCTTGCACCACTTTTGAAATTAACATAGAAATGATAACTTCTTCATTCGGGATTTTTGCAATCCATGTATGTTCTTCCTTCGCCTCCGACCAAACTACATGACTATCCGGCATGATCATTGATAACTGTTGATACGAAACCGGCGAAATAAATTGAAAATGAATTTCTTTTTCTGCTCCCCACTGCGAACGTAGTTTTTCTAACGATCCATCATACATAATATTTCCTTCATCAAGCATAATGACACGCTCACATAATGCTTCAATATCCGTAATATCATGCGTTGTTAAAAGAATCGTTGTTTTATAACGTTCATTCATCTCTTTTAAAAATTCGCGGATTTTCAATTTTACAAGAACATCTAATCCAATTGTTGGCTCATCTAAAAATAATAATGGTGGATTATGAATTAACGCTGCCGCTAATTCACAACGCATTCGTTGACCAAGTGATAATTTCCGCACAGGTTTATCTAGCAATGGACCAATATCTAATGTTTCAATAACATGCTCCATATGTTCCTTGTACTGCTTATCAGATACACCGTATACTTTCTTTAATAATCGAAATGATTCTTGCACTGCGATATCCCACCAAAGCTGTGAACGTTGACCGAATACAACACCAATTGTTCTTACAAATTCTTCTCTCTGCTTATGTGGATTCATACCATTTACCGTAATTTGTCCAGATGTTGGTGTTAAAATCCCCGTTAACATTTTAATGGTTGTTGATTTACCTGCACCATTTTCACCAATATAACCAACCATTTCACCTTGTTTTACAGTAAATGATACATCATTCACTGCCGGTACTATTTTATAGTTTCGATTTAACAAATCGCGAAATGCACCCTTTAAGCCAGGACGACTTGAGTATGCTGTAAATTCTTTACGTAACCCTTGTACCTCAATTACCGATTTCATAATCGGGCCCCCTTCCTAAATATCACAACGAATAGTTTACCCAACTGCCATTCCTATCACAAATAATACGTCTTTTTGAAAAACATGTTAGAATAATACATAGATTTTCGTAAGGAGATGAATTGTAGTGAATTTCACAAAATCAGAAGCATTACATAAAGAAGCATTAGAACATATCGTTGGTGGAGTTAATAGTCCTTCTCGTTCTTTCAAAGCTGTTGGTGGCGGTTCACCTATTGCAATGGAACGCGGGAAAGGTGCTTATTTTTGGGATGTAGATGGTAATAAATATATCGACTATTTAGCTGCATATGGCCCGATTATTACAGGACATGCACATCCGCACATAACAGAAGCAATTAAAACAGCTGCTGAAAATGGTGTACTATATGGAACACCAACAGCACTAGAAGTAAAATTTGCAAAAATGTTAAAAGAAGCAATGCCCGCTTTAGATAAAGTTCGTTTTGTAAACTCTGGTACAGAATCTGTTATGACAACAATTCGTGTAGCTCGCGCTTACACAGGTCGCACAAAAATTATGAAGTTTGCTGGTTGCTACCATGGTCATTCAGATTTAGTGCTTGTAGCAGCTGGTTCTGGTCCTTCTACTCTTGGTACTCCTGATTCTGCTGGTGTTCCTCAAAGTATTGCACAAGAAGTGATTACAGTTCCTTTTAATAATGTAGAAACATTAAAAGAAGCGCTAGATAAATGGGGACATGAAGTAGCCGCTATTCTTGTCGAACCAATCGTTGGGAACTTCGGGATTGTAGAGCCTAAACCTGGTTTCCTTGAAAAAGTAAATGAACTTGTCCACGCAGCTGGCGCATTGGTTATTTATGATGAAGTAATTACAGCTTTCCGCTTTATGTACGGGGGTGCTCAAGATTTACTTGGTGTAACACCAGACTTAACAGCACTTGGTAAAGTTATTGGTGGCGGTCTTCCAATTGGTGCATATGGTGGTAAAAAAGAAATTATGGAACAAGTTGCTCCGCTTGGCCCAGCTTACCAAGCTGGTACAATGGCTGGAAACCCAGCTTCTATGGCAGCTGGTATCGCGTGCTTAGAAGTATTGAAACAAGAAGGCCTCTACGAAAAATTAGATGAACTTGGAGCAACGCTTGAAAAAGGTATTTTAGAACAAGCTGCAAAACATAGCATTGATATTACAGTGAATCGTCTAAAGGGTGCATTAACAGTATACTTTACGACGGATACAATTGAAGATTATGATGCAGCTCAGAATACAGATGGGGAAATGTTCGGTAAGTTCTTCAAACTTATGCTTCACGAAGGAATTAACTTAGCGCCATCTAAATATGAAGCATGGTTCTTAACAACAGAACATACAAAAGAAGACATTGAATATACAATCAAGGCTGTCGGCAGAGCATTTGCTGCCTTAGCAAAATTACAATAAAAGGCGTAGAAAAAAGAAAAAAGTAGAGGCCATCCTCTACTTTTTTCTTTTTTCTATTTCATAAATCTCATATTAATAGTATAATTATTCATAATTATCCGTTTTATTTCCGTGTTATATCGTTCATTAACTTTGTATACAAGGTAATTCACACCTTAAATAGTAAGATTATTCAAAATTTTATATCTCAGAGGGGGGATTGACGGATGCTCAATAAAACAAATACATGGACACCGTCTTTATTTCGAAATTATGCAAATGCAGAACATGATGCGTGTGGAATCGTTTCCGTTATGGAAAAACAAAATATTCCTACAAAAGAAAACATCGATCTTTGTATCCAATCACTTGTAAAAATGAATCACCGTGCTGGCTTCATTAATGGTGAAGGTGATGGCATCGGTGTTCATATCGATGTACCAAAGGCCCTTTGGAAAGAAAAGCTAAACAGCAGCGGATATAATCCAGCGATTGTGGATCATCCCCACTTTATCGTTGGACATTTTTTTCTAAACAAAAAAGAAAATCTAGCTCATTTAAAAGATAGTATACGTACAAAATTAAATAGCGAAGATTTTACAATTATTTTCGAGAGTGATACCGTTATAAATTCTGATGCACTTGGACCTCTTGGAAAACAAGAGGAACCTTTATTTTGGCAAGTTGCCCTTATTGCAGAAAGAGAGAATGCAAACATTAATCAAACACTATTCTCTTTAACAATTGCAATTGAAAAAAACGAAGCAGTTCATGTTGCTTCATTAAGCCACGATCATGTTGTCTATAAAGTACTTGGTGCAGGTGATACACTCGTTGCTTATTATGATGACTTACATCACCCACTTATCGCGTCTACAATGACACTTGGACACAATCGCTATTCCACAAATACATTATCTAACTTTTTTCGCGTACAACCATTTAGCGTCCTCGGACATAATGGGGAAATTAACACAATCGCCAAATTACGTGATCAAGCTGAAATGATTGATGTAGCACTTACTGCTGGAGGTAGTGATTCTCAAGATTTAAATCGCACCTTAGAAACTCTCCTTGTTCACTACAACTATAGCTTGTTCGAAGCAATGGATATATTATTTCCGCCAATTATTAATGAGATTAAATTATACGAGCCACACTTACAAGATTTATACACGTATATTCGGGAGTCCTGGGGACACTTTGCTCAAGGTCCAGCTGGCATTATTTCACGTTATAAGGATGAAGCTGTTTTTAGTGTCGATTCACTCGGCTTACGACCAGTTTGGAAAATAGAAACAGAAAATTCTTATATCTTTTCTTCTGAACCTGGTGTTGTATCACCAACTGAATATGTAGCAGAACCGAAATCACTCGCTCCTGGAGAAAAGGTAGGTTTAAAGTGGAATGAACAAGGTGAACTCATTCTCTATGAATATGAAATATACCAAGAAGAAGTATACAATCGCTTAAAACAGCGTATTGATTTTACTGACTATCGCTTCAATTTATCAACTCCAGTTGTAGAAAAAATTGAAGGGCTATCAGATTCCTCACAAGTTGAAACACAGCAATACGTAGCTTTTGGATGGGATCGTGAGCACATTCAACTCCTTGAACAAATGGCAACAAAAGGTGTTGAACCAATTCGTTCACTTGGACATGACGCACCCCTTGCAGCTCTCGATACAGATAGACGAAACATCGCTGATTTTATAAAAGAAAGCGTGGCTGTCGTTACAAACCCAGCGATTGATCGAGATAGAGAAATCGAACACTTTTCTATACGTACAGTGCTAGGAGAGCGTCCTAGTTTATTTAAAGAAAACAAGCACCCTTTTGTCACTGAACTTTTATCACCAATTATATTAGAGGGAAATTTAGCACAATCCATAGCTGAAGATTTTGAAACACTCACATATGAACAACTTATTCAACTATTCGTCACTCATAGCACTGTTTACACAATATCCGCTACCTTTACACCATCAGAAAATTTACATGAGGCGTTAAATCGAATTAGTTCTGAGGCTATAATAGCCATTAAAAAAGGAGCTACACTTTTATTATTAGATGATGCAAAGGCTCATCACAATGGACAATTATGGATCGATCCACATTTAGTTACATCAAAAGTACACCAAGTATTAACCGAATATAAATTACGCCGAAAATGTTCTCTCGTTATAAGATCTGGTGCACTTCGTTCTTTGCACGATATTGTTACACTATATGGTTTAGGTGCTGATGTTATTAATCCATACTTAATGTTCGCAACTGTAAATGATGGTACTACAACACCTATTATTAACTTATATCAAGCCTTAAACAAAGGGATTGAAAAAGTAATTTCAACAATTGGCATTCATGAATTACGTGGTTACGGCCGTCTCTTCTCTTCCATTGGCTTACATGAAGAAATCGCAAATACATTACAAATCACAAATTTCTTAGGATCGAATACATTAGCCTTTTCACTTGAATCACTTACAACTGATGCGAAAGCTCGGGCGCTTGATTATAGCAACCCAAAAATCCGAATGCGAAAAACATTTCATATATTCCCGCGAATTTGGAAAGCAATTGGTGATGTGGCAAAAGGTAATGGTTATGATGAATATCGCGAGAAATTAGCTGAATTAGAAGAAAAAACGCCTATTACAATTCGACACCTTGTCCAAACCAAAGAAACAGAACAGATTGTTCCAACTGAGCGTGTTTCAATTAAGATTAAGCAACATGATTTACCATTTATTATTAGTTCCATGTCTTTCGGTTCTCAAAATGAAATTGCTTTTCGTGCTTATGCAGAGGCAGCTAATCGTCTTAATATGATTAGTTTAAATGGTGAAGGCGGAGAAATTAAAGATATGATCGGGAAATATCCGCATACACGTGGTCAGCAAATCGCTTCAGGTCGCTTTGGAGTAAACGCTGAACTACTCAACTCATCAAATTTAATTGAAATAAAAATTGGGCAAGGCGCAAAGCCTGGTGAAGGTGGACATTTACCTGGATCAAAAGTGACTTCTAAAATTGCCGAAGCACGTAATGCAACAATTGGTTCCGATTTAATTTCTCCATCTAATAACCATGATATCTATTCGATTGAAGACCTAGCTCAAATCATTACAGAAATTAAAACAGCGAACCAACTTGCAAAGGTCGCTGTCAAAGTTCCAGTTGTTCCTAATATTGGAACAATCGCTGTAGGAATTGCAAAAGCAGGTGCTGATTTTATTAATATCAGTGGATTCGATGGTGGAACAGGAGCTGCACGGATTCATGCCTTACAGCACGTTGGTCTTCCAGTTGAAATTGGGGTAAAAGCAGCTCATAACGCCTTATTAGAAGCCAATATGAGGCATGATGTAGAGATTTGGGCAGACGGTGGTATTCGTAGTGTAAATGATGCTCTTAAAATTATGCTACTCGGTGCAAATCGGATTGGCTTTGGTACCCTATCCATGATTGCAATTGGTTGTACAACTTGCCGGGGATGTCATTTAGATACTTGTCACGTTGGGATTGCAACACAAATTGAATCAGAAGCTCAAGCAAAAGAACATGGACTACGCCGCTTTGTTCCACGCCAATTTGAAAATGCTGTAGAAGGTTTATTACATTTATTCACTACTTTCGGCACAGAACTGAAACGTTTAACAGGCGGGCTCGGTTATACGAATTTACAAGAAATTGTCGGACGATCTGATTTACTAGAACAAACTCGCGGAACTGAATTATTAGACTTATACAATTTATTACAAACTTTAGACAGCTCCTCCTCTTCTGTAATAGCAGTTGAACAAAACCAGTATACAACTACCGATTATTCCAAATCAAAGGAATTAGTTGGTGTCGGTGTGGATCAAAGAGTAATGGGGGGACTTGAATCATGCTACCGCGTTCGCAGTAAATTGTATGAAAACAATAATCTTGAACCACTTACATTAAAGTATACAAATGGTTCTGTTCCCGGAAACGGATTAGGTGCCTACAACAGTGAAAAGTTATTTATTCACGTAAATGGTGGTGCGCAAGACGGCATCGGGAAAACTTCATTTGGCGGCGGTATCTACATTACAAAGGCAAAAGGAAAAGATGGTGCATACTATAACGGTTCTGTCGGAAAAGGATTCGGATATGGTGCACAAAAAGGGGCTTTATATGTGCAAGGAAATGCCGATGCCCGTGCTGGTATTCGTCTATCCGGAGCTGATATGATTATTGGAGGTAGGGTTACAAAAGCTCTTCGCGAAAAAGAACATGGTAACCTCGGTATTCATTCGAATATTAAAGGCTTTGCTTTCGAGTATATGACAAATGGTCGCGCTCTTGTTTTAGGTGATCCTGGACCATGGATTTGCGCTGGTATGACCGGTGGGGTCGTATATTTACGCCATCACCCGGAACTCGGCTTAACAGAATCAGCCTTAAAAAGACGAGTTGCAAAAGGAGCCAATGTCACATTACAACCAATTAGCAAAAATGGAATATCAGACATCACAGAATTATTATTAGACTACATTCGTGTATTAAATGAGCACGAGCAATACGAAGAAGTTGCTCTTTTAACACCATTATTAGACGATATTCAACTTCACTTTTATGAAATTATCCCGAAAAAAGAACAAGCAGATCCATCTGTTTCAACTGAATGATCTAGCAGCAATTTACTTTCACTTACAATTGACGAAGCGAGCACCACATAGTAATCTATAGTAACAATTTGAAAAACTGCTGAAATTCAGCAGTTTTTTCCACTAAAAATACGTGTTCAATAAAGAGGATAAAGAGAGCCGAGCAGTTCGAGGCGCAGAAGCCAGGAGGATACGGAGTGTAGCTTATACTACATGAGTACCGGACTGGCGAAGAAATGCGGTAGCTATCTTTACAGAACTTTTTGAACATCACTAAAATATCACTTGCTAACATATTGTAATGAATGTATAGTATCATGTTGTACATTCATTATGACAAGAGAGAAAGGATATTAATAAGGGTATGAAACTTGGTGCTCGCATTTTAAAAACGGGTATTGCCATTACTTTAGCTTTATTTGCTTGTACTATACTCCAACTACCGAGTCCAGTATTTGCGGGGATTTCAGCAATTTTTGCTGTACAACCGTCTGTATACCGCTCGTATTTGACAGCACTAGAGCAAATTCAAGCAAACGTAATCGGTGCAGTATTCGCTATCGCATTTGCATTTGCTTTTGGAAACAATCCTTTTATTATTGGATTAACTTGTATATTAGTTATCGCTCTAACACTACGATTACGTTTAGAAAACACAATATCAATTGCTTTAGTAACGGTCATAGCCATTATGGAATATCAAGGAACAAATTTCTTTGATTTCGCACTACTTCGATTTGCGACTATTATGACCGGAATTATTGCGGCTTCAATTGTAAACTTAGTATTTATGCCGCCAAAATACGAAACAAAACTATATCATCGAATCGTTGATAATACAGAAGAAATTGTGAAATGGATTCGTATGAACAGCAGGCAAGCTTCTGACTTTACAACACTTAAAACAGATATTGATCGTATGAAAGAAAAAATGATTAAATTAAATCACTACTACTTACTTTATAAAGAAGAAAGAAGTTATACAAAAAAAGTACAATTTGCTAAAATTCGTAAACTCGTCTTATTTAGACAAATGTTAGCAACGACGAGCCGCGCTCTAAGTACATTAAAGGCATTACATCGTACTGAAAATGAATTACGATATATGCCAGAGGCATTTCAAGAATCCATTCAAAACGAACTGGATTCCTTAACACACTACCATGAGCAAGTTTTATTAAAGTTCATTGGTAAAGCAAAAAAACAACAGTCAGTTGAAATGCTGGATGAAGTTGAAACAGGGAAACAAGAGCTAATTGATATCTTTATGGATTATCAAAATAAAGATGATGAGGAATCATATAACATATGGTTACATCTCTTCCCTCTTATTTCTTCCATCATTAATTACAGTGAAGAAGTTGAACATTTAGATTTACTTGTAGATAGTTTTTACACGTACCATAAACCAGAAGACGAACTACAAATTGATGAAAAAAAAGAAGATGAATAGAAAAACAGCTCCTTTTATGCTAAAGGAGCTGTTTCTGTTATATGTTGAATTTGATATAGATTATAATAATACCCTCTCTTTTGCATAAGTTGCTCATGAGAACCTTTTTCTTTAATTTCACCATCTTCTATATAAATAATTGTATCTACATGTGTAATGGTCGCTAATCTGTGAGCTATAATAATCGTTGTTCGATCCGCAGCTAATGTTTGAAGGGCATCTTGAATGTTCCGTTCATTTTCCAAATCTAAGGCTGATGTCGCTTCGTCTAATATAAGTAACGATGGATTTTTCAAAAAGACACGTGCAATTGCTACACGCTGTCTTTGTCCACCAGATAACTTTACTCCTCTTTCCCCAACAATCGTTTCGTAACCGTCTGGTAAATTCATAATAAAAGTATGAATTTGTGCTGCTTTTGCAGCAGCAATTACTTCTTCCCTCGTAGCTTTTGGGTTTCCATATAAAATATTCGATTGAATCGTATCACTAAATAATAAATTATCTTGCAATACAATACCAATATGACTACGTAAATTCCTCACATTATAATCTCTTACATTCACGCCATCCATATAAATTGTACCGCTGGAAACATCATAAAAACGTGGAATTAAACTCGCAAGGGATGACTTCCCGCCCCCACTTGCTCCAACCAGTGCAACTTTCTCTCCTTGCCTGATCTTAAACGAAAGTTGATGTAATACATCTTTTTCATCCTTATTGTACCGAAATGATACCTGATTAAATACAATTTCACCTTTTAATTTTTGTTGCTGTATTGCATTGGGTACATTCACAACATCATATTTTTCATCCAACAATTCAAAAACACGATCCATTGAAGCAAAAGACTGCGTTAATGTCGTAGAAGAATTAACAAGGCGGCGAAGTGGGCTATATAAACTATCCATATAGCCAACAAAAGCTACCATTGTACCGAGCGTTAATGAACCTTGAATTACTTCATATGCTGCAAAAGCAATAACAAGCAGTGGCCCCAGATCCGTTAACGTATTTACGGTAGAAAACGTCCTTGCTGTCCAGCTCGTATGTTTCAGTGCTTTCGTTAAAAACTCATTATTTCGCTTTTCAAATTGCTCTTTTTCATACTCTTCTAACGCAAAACTTCGTGTCACTTGCATCCCTTGAATGCGCTCATGTAAATATCCTTGCATCGTCGCTAACGCTTGTGAACGATCTCTCGTTAATTTACGCAGACGCCCGAAGAAGTATTTCACTGCAACTGCATAAATTGGCAAGATTAGCAAAGCTACAAGCGTTAATTTTATATTCATAGAAAACATCACTACAATTGCAATAAATATCGTCGCTGTATCGAGCCAAACATTCATAAGCCCTGTAATAACAAAATCCTTTGTCTGCTCTACATCATGAATCACACGTGAAATAATTTCACCTGTTTTTGTATTCGAATAATAGCGTAAACTTAGCTTCTGCAGATGCCCAAAAATATGTTTTCTCAAATCATAAAGCACCGTATTTCCAATACGCTGTGCAAAATATTGACGATAATATTCAACTGGCGGTCTTAGTACAGCAAAAATAAAAAAAGCAATCCCAATTACTGTTATTAATTGTGAAGTTTTTTCTTGAAGCGAACCAGTTCCTTGAATCACATCATCAATTATATACTTTAATAACCAAGGCATAATAAGTGGAATTCCAAATTTAATTAAACCAATCACAATTGTAATCGTAATAAGCCAACGATATGGTTTCACAAATTGTAAGTATCGATTGATCGCTCCCATACAATCCCCCCCCCCTTAACAGGACAAACCTGCTGGGAATTTTCCCTGCAGGTTTGTTCTAATCTCTATACATTAAATATCGCTCATACCACATGTCTACAAAATCAGGTGCAAATGGACCTTTTCTTTGATGGATCCACTGCGTTAAATACTCTACATTTCTTTTTAGAATCGTATCAATCACTGGAGGGTAATTCATCATCTGACTATGCTTCTCATACTCATCTTCATCTAAAAGAGTATACGTCATATCCGGATATACTTTAATATCCAAATCATAATCAATATACTTTAACGCTTCAAAATCATATGCGAACGGAGAGCTTAAATTACAATAGTAGTATACGCCCCCTTCTCTTAACATACCGATAACATTAAACCAATAATTTGAATGAAAATAGCAGATTGCAGGTTCACGCGTAATCCATGTCCGACCATCTGATTCCGTTACTACAGTCCGATCGTTCGCGCCAATTACAAGACTTTGGGTCCCTTTCAAAATTGTAGTCTCTTCCCACATTCTATGAATGGAGCCATTATGTTTATAACTATGTATTTGTACTTTTTCTCCTTCTTTGGGAAATCCCATACATGCTCCCTTCTTTCACTGCGAATGCCCTTCTAAAGTTTCCTTAACTCGTGTCGTTCCTTTTAAAAACGAATTGAACCGCATTCACTTTTTTTCTATTATAACTTTTTTGTCGAAATTTTAAAACTAAAGCAATAGAATTCAACTTTCATGAGCACTGATGAATTCTATTTTAATTCCAAGCTGTATCTTACTATGAGGAAAAAGCCCTTCTTCAATTAGTAAGAAAAGGCTTTTTCAAATAACAAATAAAGGAATGTTATTCCTTTATCTAGATATGATTTTTTCAGTTTCAAAAGAATGAATTACTTCATTTGTTTGCTGCTCAAATTTTTCATGTAGCAACTTTAATGCCAACTCTGTTTTATATATTTCTTGCCGAATAAAATGTAACTCTTTTTTATCACACTTTTCTTGCTCACTAAGTTCAATCTGCTGGTATTTTTCCAAATGTGCTTGTAGCTTTAACAGCTCATCCATTGTTTGCAATTGCTCTCCTACCAACTTATCAAATAAATTCATTACTTGCCCCCTTTTTTATACACTCTTACTAATCATTAATTACCTTGGATACATTTCTACTGAATAACTTCTAATATTCAGCTTATTTTTCCTTTGACTACATTTGTTGACTTATTAGAAGTTATGTCGGCTTTCAAAGTAAAATTACAAATGTCATTATGTCTCATCGTATACACACAAAGAAAACACTTCTCTTGAATCGAGAAGTGTTTTTCCCTTAGTTACTGATTTGTACTAGAAGATTGTGATTTTTTCGCTGCTGATTGTGCGTTTTGTTTTTTCACTGCATGTACATCTGTTTCAGTGGCAAATTCTGTACCGTAGCTAGCATTTGCACCTTGAGCACCAGATGCTTGTGCTTTCTTTGCCTCTGATTGTGCATTTTTTTGTTTCACCGCTTGTACATTTGTTTCAGTAGCAAATTCTGTACCATAGCTAGCATTTGTACTTTGAATACTAGCACCAGAAGTTGCTTTATTGTAACCTTGTTGTTTACTCATTTTTCTCACCTCCACAATCAATAATATAACCAATCCCAGAAGAAGATATCCGTAAATTCATTCTTAAATTAGCGAATATATCTCTCGGCTCTCATTCAAACTACATATGATGGAGGTGTGAATATGTACATTGGACGCGATATGACAGAACTTACTATGATTTCAAAGAACAAATGGAAAGAAGACGAATTAGCTTATTTTCATCATTCGTTGCAGCAAATCATGCCTTACTTAAATGCAGAAGGCCAAACAATCTATAAAGAAATTATTAAAGAGATTGAATCACGTGGTGGCTTGCAAAGGGCCGAAGCTGATTGGACTCACGGTACTAAAATTTCTTATGATTAAAAAACGTGTTCCCGAATTCGGGAACACGTTCTATCGCCAACCATTACGGCTGGAGTTTTTTAACACATTCTTCATAAATTGTACGATGTGATTTTGAAAAAGGCAATCTTTCAAATCCTTCTTTCGATACAAATTTTAATGTATCTGTCTCTACAATATCCCCTGTTACTTTTCCATAAAATACAAATACATCCCACATACGATGTGTAAATGTATGTTGAACATTCATTGCATATTCATCAATTGAAACGGAAAGAGAAAAATTTTCTTTCATATAGTCGGTAAGTTGCTGTTTATGATTACGAATTCCCTCGCCAATTTCAACATTAGGAAATTCCCACATATTCGCAAGTAAACCCGTACTCGGTCTTTTGTTGATTACATAATTTCCATCCTCTGTTTGTAGTACCCCCGCAACAAGGGGTACCATTTTAGGAGCTTTTGCTTTACTTTTAACCGGTAATTCCTTTTGCACACCTTCTGCATGGCCGCGGCAATGATCCCGAACAGGACAAAGTAAGCAAGCTGGGTTTTTGGGAATGCAAATAAGTGCCCCTAATTCCATTAATCCCTGATTAAAATACGATGGATTTTCTGTCGAAATGATTTCACGTACAATATCTTCAAATATTTTTCGTGTCTTCGGTTTTGCAATATCATCCCAAACTGATAAGATACGTGATAACACACGCATAACATTTCCGTCTACAGCCGGTTCTGGTATTCCATATGCAATACTTAAAATCGCACCTTTTGTATATGGACCAACACCTTTTAATTTTTCAATTTGTTTCACATTATTCGGTACTGTCCCGCCGTATACTTCTTTTACCTCTTTTACTGCTGCATGTAAGTTTCGTGCCCTAGAATAGTAACCAAGGCCCTCCCATGCTTTTAATACTTCCTCATCATCGGCATCAGCCAATGCTTCTAGCGTTGGGAACTTTCCCATAAAATTTGCGTAATATGGTTTTACAGCTTCCACTCGTGTTTGCTGCAGCATAATCTCTGAAACCCAAACGCGATATGGATCTTTATTTTTACGCCATGGTAAATCACGTTGTTCTTTTTTAAACCAACCGATTAAATCTTCTTGAAACTGCTCTATATTAAAATCATCTAATACTTCAAGTGTCAAACTTGGTCCCCCTCATTATTTTGCATATACGTACTATTATAAAGATTTTAGGAAAAAATTTAAGTAAGATGATGTAGGAAATAGAAGGCAAATGCCTTGAGGTATCGAATAAAAAGAGTTACATTAATAAAAAAGCGGAGGTGTATTTTCATGGACACAGCCACTCACCTTGTTATGGGGGTCACATTAGGTGGTTTAGCAACTTTAGATCCAGCCATTAGTCAAAGTGATTTCGGACCACAAGCAGTTATGCTTGCAACGATTGCTGGCTCCAATATTCCTGATATTGATACTGTCTTAAAATTACGTAATAATGCAAAATATATACGAAATCATCGCGGAATTACTCATTCCATTCCTGCCGTTATTCTTTGGTCATTTCTTATAAGTGGAATTGCTTTTGCCTTCTTTTCCGAAGCTCCATATCTTCATCTACTACTTTGGTCATTTATTGCCGTCTTTCTTCATGTGTTTGTTGATATTTTCAATGCCTATGGTACACAAGCATTGCGTCCCTTTACAAGAAAATGGGTAGCACTCGGTGTCATTAATACTTTTGACGCCGTTATCTTCTTTATCCATATACTTGCTATTGCATGCATGCTTGTCGGTTCTCATAAAGGATATACTGCCTTAGCTGCGTATATATTAATGTTTGTCTACTATATCGGTCGTATCATAATGCGACAAAATGTTAAAAGCGTAGTATATAAACGGTTTAAAAATGTAGAAAAAATCATTATTTCTCCTTCTTATCGATTTTATCACTACCATTTAGCAATTGTTACAAAAGAACATTACTATGTCGCTCGCTGGCATCGTGGACACATTATGGTGTATGACAAATTTAACCGCATTCCACTTCCGAATAATGAAATTATGCAAGCAGCACAGCAAGATGAAAATATTTCAGCCTTTTTATCTTTTTCGCCCGTATATCGCTGGGATATTTTCGATTATGACAACTACTATGAAGTCCGTTTCATTGATTTACGCTATCGTAGTAAAGATTATTATCCTTTCGTCGCAATCGTCCAGCTAGATCAAAATTTAAATATTATTAGTTCTTATACGGGTTGGATTTTTAGTGAAGAAAAACTGCGTAAAAAGTTGGAATTGGTTCCACATTAAAAAAGCGACCAAAAGAGGTCGCTTTTTTAATGCTTTAAATGATCATCTTGATTAATCAAATGACTATATTTAGGATTGCTTGTTCGAATTTCATGAAGACGTTCACCATGATTATGAATCCATGTTCTGACTATTTGTTCCGTCATTTCTTCACCTTGATAACGCCCAGACTTTGCGTATGTCGTCTGGAAATCTTCCCACAATAACTCAATCCATGCACGTGCCTGGGAATAAGAAAGAAAGCTATTTTTTTCAAGTAATTCTTTTGTTAATGTTTCATACCTATCATTCATCATTTATTTCTCCTTTTATTCACTTCTTTATTTTATTTTCAAAGGATATTTTCTTCTACATTACACATTCTATAAGTGATACTTCTTAACAAGTATCACTTTATAATGAGGGGGGCGTTCTTCTTGGGTAGACAAGCCGAATTTTGGTCTGAGTCAAAAAACAACAGCAAAATCGAAGGTCAACCGAAAGCAAAATCTCGTTTTGCTTCGAAAAGACCTAACGGCACGATTAACACGCACCCACAGGAACGTATGCGTGCTGCAAATCAGCAGGAAGAGTAACACAAGTAGTCCATTTATACAGGTTATTTCAATTAACTTCCTACACGAGGTGATAAAGATGAGCTATCGTAATCATTTAGACCGTCGTTCTGAATTATTTAATCCTACGTGGGCACGTCCGAAACATGCGAAAGCACAAGTAAATGGACAAACGCAACAAACCCAGTCTCTCATTATATTGGCGAATGAAATGAGAAAACGCCAAATTTAGTATCTCCTATCTCCTTTAACGCCTACCAAAGGTGAAAACCAGAGAAATTCACTCTCTGGTTTTCATTTTTCTTGCAACAATGAGATTGGAATTCCTATTTCTTCATCATTATTTATCTTATGCCCCCAAGCAAATACCCCATTGAAATACGTAATCGTAAATAATACACCAGGTTCTTCTATAAGTTCATACGTTTCACCGATCTGAAATTTATTTATATCGATCATATAAGCACGAGCCATTGCCATTTTTCTCATTAATACATCAAATTCATTCACAATACCAAGCTGTTCTGCCTTCACAGCCTGTTCTTTTAAAATGCCAATTTCCTCCCTAAGCTCATGCGGTGTCATCTCACTATAGCGCTTTGGCATATTCATCATATTTCCTCATCCCTCTTCACATTTCATTTGTAGGAAGGTCTCTATTTCATCAATAGAAAACCCTTTTCGGTATAATGCTTGTTTCATCTTATTTTCATACATCCATCCATCATGCTTTTTATACTTCTCATGATATTTATTCCCATGATGTATCAAAGCTTCCAACTGCTGCGAATGATCCTTTTCATCTTTCAATTCTTCTAAACAAATTTGAATTACATCCCGAAGATATCCTTTACGAACTAGCATCTCTTCTAATTTTTGCTTCATTTGTAAAAAAGAATGCTTTTGATAGGACTTTTTCTTTTTCTCTACAATTGCAAAGGCATTTTCGATTTGCTTTTCTTTCGAATACTCTTGTAAACTATGAGTAATAATTACCTCTTGAACACCTTTACCGAGAAGTTCCCGCCTAATAACAGTCGGTCCCTTTTGATTCACGTTACTATGAGTTCGCACGTACGAAATTGCATACTCTTTATCATTAATATAGCGATCATGTAATAATTTTGAAACAACTTCAGAGATGATGGCTTGTCCGGTTTCTTTTTTTTGCAAATATTCTGCCACTTCCTGTTTCGTCCTCATTTGATAAGATAAATAGGAAATTGCTTGCAAATATGCTTTTTGTACTTCTTCATTGTACAAAATATTGCCTAACTCTACTTCATCAATTTCTAAACCCTTCTGCAACCCGTACTTGATTAAGACTACTTGATTCACACTAAACCCGTATTCTTCACCTTGTCCTCTATCAATATAAATATTAAATCGTTCTTTCGTTCGTTTTTGCACTTCTACTTTTGTAATGACAGCCATATTCTTCACCTCGCTACTATTTTAACATAGTTACGTGACAATTTTACTTTTCATGAATATATATAATGAAGGGGGATTTCCTTTGAAAATCGCGATTTCTGGAGGGACTGGTTTTATTGGTAAACAATTAGCTAAATTTTTAAGCCTAAAAGGACATACAATTTATATTCTTACCCGGCAAATAAACAAAAATGCCCCTGATTCTAACATCCAACACGTACAATGGGATGCCAATTCACATACATTTCCGCTCAATTCTATTGATGTCGTTGTGAATCTAGCTGGGGAATCTATTAATAACGGTCGATGGACCAAAGCGCAAAAAGATAGTATTGTAACAAGCCGCCTTCACACCACCAAAGGGCTAATTAGACAATTACAGACATTACAAACAAAACCCCACACTTTTATTAACGCTAGTGCTATTGGCTATTATGGGACATCTAGAGAAAAAATTTTCACTGAACAGAATAGAGAACATGGGAGTGATTTCTTAGCAACCACAGTAAGTTTATGGGAAGCAGAAGCTGCTCATGCTAATTTTCTTGGAATTAGAACCGTCTATACACGCTTTGGAGTCGTTTTAGGAAAAGAAGGAGGCGCCTTTCCTAAAATGTTACTTCCCTATCAATTATATATTGGTGGAAGAATTGGTTCTGGTAATCAATGGCTCTCTTGGATTCATCTAGATGATGCTATTCGTATGATCGACTTTGCTATACAAACGAAAGAAATAGAAGGCCCTCTTAATATTACTGCTCCAGAACCTATAATAATGAAAGATTTCGGAAAAACACTTTCAAATATCACACATCGCCCACATTGGCTTCCCGTTCCAGCATTCGCACTACATGCTTTACTGGGAGAAATGAGTATGCTTGTGTTACAAGGACAACATGTATTACCCGAAAAAGCAATACAACATGGATACCAATATTCTTTTCCCACATTAAAGCATGCATTACAAAATATTGTATCGCATACACTGTAGTACTTCTAACATAAAGTGAAACTCTAATCAGGATTTTATAGGTAGATTATTCTCCACCTAACATCTTGCCTTTTCTAAATCATGAAGATGAAGACACTACTACCCTTGAATATCAGGATAAATCTTTTACATTATTCTCTTTATTAATTTAAAATATTATCAGCCAATGGAAATGAGGTATTTATGAAAATACTACTCAAGCAAGCCATTGTATATCCTATTACCTCTCCAAAGTTTCAAGGAGATGTATTAGTTACACAAGAAAAAATTACTGCTGTACAACCACATATTGAGCCGACTCAAGATATGACCGTTATTAACGCAAAAGCTCTTCACCTTCTACCGGGATTTATCGATGTGCATACTCACCTTGGACTATATGATGAAGGGACTGGATGGGCAGGAAATGATGCTAATGAAACATCTGAAGTATTAACACCACATATCCGCTCTTTAGACGGCATCCATCCTTTTGATATCGCTTTTCAAGATGCTGTTCAAAACGGGATTACAACTGTCCATGTTATGCCAGGAAGTCAAAATATTATCGGTGGTACCACATGTGTAGTTAAAACTGCTGGAACTTGTATCGATCATATGATTATTCAAGAACCCGCCGGCTTAAAAATTGCCTTTGGAGAAAATCCAAAACGTGTTCACAGTAATGGCACAAAAGAATCCATTACTCGTATGGGCATTATGGGTTTACTTCGCGAATCTTTCTATGAAGCACAACACTATGGAAACGATGCTGATTTTCGAATGCTTCCTATTCTAAAAGCACTGCGCCGTGAAATCCCTGTACGTATTCATGCACATCGCGCTGATGACATTAGTTCGGCCCTTCGCTTTGCAAAAGAATTCAATCTTGATTTACGTATTGAACATTGTACAGAAGGACACTTCATTGTAAACGAGCTCGCCAAGCACAACTTAAAGGTCTCTGTTGGTCCAACCCTTACACGTCGTTCAAAAATCGAATTAAAAAATAAGTCATGGGTTACATACCATAATTTATCAAAACATGGGATAGAAGTTTCGATCACAACAGACCATCCTTATACGCCAATCCAATATTTAAATGTTTGTGCAGCCATCGCTGTCAGGGAAGGATTAGATGAGAAAATTGCACTAGAAGGTATTACAATTCTCCCAGCTCGAAATTTACGTTTAGAGAAAAGAATTGGTAGTATTGAAGCAGGAAAAGATGCTGATCTTGTTTTATGGACTCATCATCCATTTCATTACTTATCCAAGCCCGTACTAACTATGATTGATGGAAAAATAATTTACAAAAAAAATAAAAAAAACTAGTTTATTTTTTTGACTAGATACAGTATTATACGATTATAAACTGAATGAAACCATAATCAATTTGTGTCGTGATTGTTCCTTTCAAATTGATTAATGGGGAAGGCAAATGGTGCGCCACCAGCGTTATAGACTGGTTCTAGTGGGTTCGATTCCCACCCCGAAATTTTTTAAAGATTGATATAAAAATTTCGAGGGTGGGTGTTTTTTCGTCATGCTACCCTCATGTGAGGAGGAGTTAGTATGTTAAAAAAACGCGACTTACACGACAGCCACGTTCTATACGATTTAATGGTGGATCCAGCTGTCTTCCCTTTTGTGCGTCAAAAGGCTTATTCATACGAAGAATTTTTATTTCTAACAAAACAAACAATTGAAGCCGAAGAGCGTGGTGAATTGATTTCACGTACAATTTTAGATGAATGGGGAAACCCCATCGGCACGATTACTTTATTTGATGTGCAAGAAAAGGCTGGGTTTCTTGGTACATGGCTTGGCAAACCATATCATGGCCAGGGTTATAATAAATTAGCCAAAGATGCTTTTTTCAGTGAACTTTTCTATGAATTAGATATTGAAACAATCTTTATGCGCATTCGTAAAGTAAACATTCGCTCTATTAAAGCTGCTGAAAAGATTCAATATGTAAACCTAGCAAATGAAACAAGAAAAGTTGTTTATGATCAAATTAATGCAAACGAGGAAGTATATAATTTATATGAAATTTCAAAAGATCAATATACACTTGCAACAATGCGTGACACTACATTCCAAGATACACATCACTTAAAAGAAGCGTAAGTTCATGTGAAATAAAGTTTGATTTTTGGCATTATACATTTCTCCTGATTCATCCAAAATCATTGATAGAATGATTCACTTGAACTAACTATAGAAAATTAACAATACGATTTTATTATGTATATCACCTCATACCATTGGAAACGATAGATAGTGACTTTATAATACGAGGTGAATGATAATGGATAAAAGGAAGCGTGAAAAAGCAAGAAACACATTATCTAGTACACAAGAAGTTCTCTATCAAAAAGAATTTAAAAAAGCGGACCGTGCAGCTGGTTATCATCCAAAAGGCGTATAATTATATGAAAAGATCCCTACTTGAGAAGGGATCTTTTTCTGTGGAAAACTTTATCCACAGAATTAATAGAATTGTGTATAAATTCAACCGTTATTGAGGATAATTATGGATTTAATCACATATAGAATATTTGATTTGTGGATATTTTTTCTGAAAATTGTGGATAGTGTGGATATCATTGTTAATATTCTGATTTTACTCTCTATTGAAAGCTAATTCTCTTGTGGATAAATAACAAAACCCCCCTTTCAAAATAGAAAAGAGGGTTTCACATTACGTAAAAGATTGAGCAAGAGCCGGTGACTTAATTGGTATATGATTTGACTGTGCATAATTTTCTTCTAAAATTGTATCCACAATATGACAGGCGGGTTCTGGACGATAAATACTTCTCATTGCTTCTTTCATTTGTAAAAGCTTCATGTCATCCTGTAATAGACCTTCAGTTTTCACAAAAATCTCAGCATCTTCGCGAACTACAATCGCAGCTCCTTTTTTCTCAAAATACAGTGCATTTTCATTTTCTTGCCCTGGTACAGGTTTGTATAAAATGACAGGTACTTGTAAAGCTGCTGCTTCACTTAACGTAATGCCTCCGGGCTTCGTAATCATACAAGAGGTAACGCGGAATAACTCATCAATATTTTCTACATAACCAAATACTTTTAACGCCTCAGGACTCTGCTCCTGTAGTCCTAACAATTCCTGTTTTAAAATATCATTTTTCCCGCATACAACAGCTACTTGTAGATTAGGAACTGACATAAATGATTGACATAATTCCTTTACATTTCCTAATACACCGTGAGCCCCTGCTACAATAAGTAAAATCTTTTTCTCACGAGATAACTGATATTTATTATATATGATTTCTGGATTCATAGTTAACTCGAAGTTTTTACGAATTGGAATCCCTGTTTCTACAATTTGTTCTGAAGGCACACCAATTTCAACCATTACTTTTTTCACATGATCCGTTGCAACAAAATAACGATCTACTTCACGATGAATCCATATTTTATGCAAACAAAAATCTGTTAGCACATTATAAACAGGAATTGAAAAACCTGTTTGTTTTTTCAATTCTGGTACAGCAATAATCGGAAATGTATTAATCACAATATCTGGTTTTTCCGCATGTAAGAGTGCTTTTAAACGTTTTCTCCCAAAGTTTGCGTACCACGATGCGATCTTCTTATCATAAATCTTTTCTACACCGTAATAAAACAAACGATATAACTCTTTTCCTATTGTATAACTTTTTAAATACAAATATTTTGTAATATCCGTTATGACCGGATGCGACTCTCCAAATAGATCACAAACAATCACATCTTCAATTCCTTTTTGACGAAATGTTTGTTCTAATGTTTTTGCTACTTGCACATGACCGTTACCATAATGTGCAGTTAATATTAAAACCTTGGGGTTTTTTATCAAACAAATCCACTCCTAGCTTTTTCGCTTCTCCATATTGCATATACGACAATAGGAAAAACATTTTCCTTAAAAAAGTTACATATTTGGATTCCAACACTTTCATGTTAGCTATGTACCTGTCGTGGATATGCAAAGCATATAAGATTGACCCCTTAATCCTATCTGTGCTCATATCTTTCTATTATACTTTCCTATAAGAGCTTTCGCAATAACCTACAATCGATCTATATTCCATGATACTCGCCCTGTTACTTCTTAATTCTTGTTACTATTTAGTTTTCCCTTTACAATTATGTAAATTTATCCACTTATTTCTTTACAAAAATATGGATATTCTCCTTTTAGTATACTCTTTTCCTCGCTCATACTCTAGATTTTATTAAAAGAAAAAAAGTCTAATCCAAATATTTGGATTAGACTGCTTGTAAAATATGCTTTGCATTTTGAACATTTTTTTCTGTTGGAGGCTCTACTCCTTCAAGTGGATACTTATGTCCAAGTGCTTCCCATTTATATACCCCAAGCTTGTGGTATGGTAAGACTTCCACTTTCTTTACGTTAGATAGACTTTGAATGAAGCTAGATAATCTTTGTAGATCCTCTTCACTATCTGTAACACCAGGAACTAATACGTGCCTTATCCAGATAGGTTTCTTTTTATCTGATAAATAACGAGCGAATTGTAAAATGTGTTCGTTCGATTTACCAGTTAATTTACGATGCTTTTTGGAATCAATATGTTTTAAATCCAATAAAACTAAATCTGTATAGTCCATTAAAACCTCTAATTTCCTTTGGAATTCTGGCTCTTCAGAATAGCATCCTCCCGAAGAATCAATTGTCGTATGAATACCAATTTCCTTACACCTTTTAAACAACTCAATCAAAAAATCTAACTGTAGTAATGGTTCCCCACCACTCACCGTAATACCGCCTCCAGAAGCTTCAATAAAGGGAAGGTAACATGTAACATCCTGCATCACTTCTTCAACTGTTATTTCTTTTCCTTTACCAATTTCCCACGTATCAGCATTATGACAATATTGACAGCGTAATAAGCACCCCTGTGTAAATATGACATAGCGAATTCCTGGGCCATCAACAGTACCACAAGACTCTACAGAATGAATTCTTCCTTTTACCATGTTGCTTCCTCCTCTATCGAAACAGCTCCCTCTGCTTCTTATAAACAACAGAGGGAACCTTTTTTATTTACATACTTTCATGCATTGTACGGTTAATTACATCAATTTGTTGTTCGCGAGTTAATTTAATGAAGTTAACAGCGTAACCAGATACACGAATTGTTAATTGTGGATATTTTTCAGGATGGTCCATTGCATCCATTAATGTTTCACGGTTAAATACGTTAATATTTAAGTGATGACCTTCTTTCACTGCATATCCATCAAGCATAGATACTAAGTTACGTACTTGTACATCATCTTCTTTACCAAGTGCTTTTGGAATAATAGAGAATGTATTAGAAATACCATCTTGTGCATCTTCATATGGCAATTTCGCAACAGATAATAGTGATGCTAGTGCTCCTTTTGTATCACGTCCATGCATTGGGTTTGCCCCTGGTGCAAATGGCTCACCAGTACGACGACCATCTGGAGTATTACCTGTTTTCTTACCGTATACTACGTTAGATGTAATTGTTAAGATTGACATTGTATGAACAGAATTACGATATGTTTTATGTTTACGAAGCTTGCCCATAAATGTTTTTACAAGATTTACTGCAATTTCATCTACACGATCATCATTGTTACCGTATTTAGGGAAATCTCCTTCAATTTCGAAGTCAACTGCAATACCATTCTCATCACGAATTGGTTTTACTTTCGCATATTTAATTGCACTTAAAGAATCAGCTACTACAGATAATCCAGCAATACCAGTTGCCATTGTACGAAGAACATTTGTATCATGAAGTGCCATCTCAATGCGTTCATAGCTATATTTGTCGTGCATATAGTGAATTACGTTTAGTGTATTTAAGTATAGACCCGCTAACCATTCCATTGTCATATCGAATTTGTGCATTACCTCTTCGTAATTTAATACTTCAGCAGTAATCGGTGCAAATTCAGGTCCAATCTGAGCTTTTGATTTTTCATCTTTACCACCGTTAATTGCATATAATAATGCTTTTGCCAAGTTTGCACGCGCTCCGAAGAATTGCATTTGTTTACCAATTCTCATCGCAGATACACAACAAGCAATACCGTAGTCATCGCCATATTCCGGACGCATAATATCATCATTTTCATATTGAATTGCAGATGTATTAATAGACATTTTCGCACAGTAGTTTTTAAATTTCTGTGGTAGTTGTTTAGACCAAAGAACTGTTAAATTTGGCTCTGGTGCTGGCCCTAAGTTATCTAATGTATGCAAGAAACGGAATGAGTTTTTCGTTACTAATGGACGACCGTCAAGTGCCATACCACCAATAGATTCAGTTACCCAAGTTGGATCACCAGAGAATAATTCATTGTAATCAGGTGTTCTTGCAAATTTCACAAGACGTAATTTCATGATAAAGTGATCTACAATTTCTTGTGCTGCTTCTTCTGTTAATGTACCATTTTCAATATCTCTTTCAATGAAGATATCTAAGAATGTAGAAGTACGTCCAAGGCTCATCGCTGCCCCATTTTGTTCTTTAATCGCTGCAAGATAAGCAAAGTATAACCATTGGAATGCTTCTTGTGCATTTGTTGCTGGTTTTGAAATATCAAAGTCGTGAGAAGCTGCCATTTGTTTTAATTCTTGAAGTGCACGCATTTGCTCAGATAATTCTTCACGTAAACGCATTGTATCTTCGCTCATTACACCGCCAGTTAAATTTAAATCTTCTTTTTTCACTTCGATTAAACGATCTACACCGTATAATGCCACGCGGCGATAATCGCCAATAATACGTCCGCGGCCATATGCATCTGGAAGACCAGTAATAACACCTGATTTACGAGCCAATCTCATTTCTGGAGTATAAGCATCGAATACCCCTTGATTATGCGTTTTACGCCAGTCTCTGAAAATACGACTAAGTTCTTTATCCATCTCGTATCCATAAGCTTCACAAGCTTGCTCTGCCATACGAATACCACCATATGGTTGCAACGAACGTTTAAACGGCTTTTCAGTTTGGAAACCAACTACTTTTTCAATATCTTTATTTAAATATCCAGGACCATGAGATGTAATAGAAGAAACAATGCTTGTATCCATATCAAGGACACCACCATTATCACGTTCTTGTTTTGTTAACTCCATTACTTGACCCCAAAGTTTTTTCGTTGCTTCTGTTGCTCCAGCTAGGAAGGTTTCATCACCTTCGTAAACGTTTACATTATTTAAAATGAAATCGCGAACATCAATTTCTGCTTTCCACTTTTCACCTTTAAAGTTTGTCCATGCGTTTTTTACGGTTTCTAATACTTGAGTCATCCTAATCTCCTCCATTTTTGATTAGTACAGGACTAAGATTTTTTATATAACAGCTTACACATTTAGAATACTACTTTTTTTAAAAAGCGAACGTGATAGTTGTGACACATTTGTGAAACGTTGAGCAAACAACTATAACCATAGTATTAACTTCACCTAAAACTCCTTTAAATTAACTCTTCCCTAAATTGTATTTTTTTGGTATCCTTATAAACGAATCCTATTCTGTGGTATAAAGAGTCATACCCATTTTAAACTGTAATACCCTTACCTCCTATTCTGTTATATATTTTTTATGACAGAATAGAAAGAAGTGTACCTGTTCGGTACACTTCTTTTCATATTGTTGCAAAAAGCAGATGATTTCTCATCTACTTTTTTTATTCTTAATATCCATTCTATTTTCCAACAAAAGAGATAGCCCTTAGCGTGTTTTCTAATTCTTAAATGTTATAATTGCAGCCACTGTATAATATACTGCCTTTTGTAGCTCTGCATTTTCAGATACAGATATCGTAACCAGTGACCCACCACTTGCGGAGAAATATTGAACCGCTTCTAATGGAATCCCATCTTCTTTTACATCAATATAAGTTCCATCTTGCCAGTTTCCTTTTTGCATAGTTGCCGATAAGTCTCCTGTAACTTTCCCAATTTCCTGCCCGTTCACTAATACAAAATGCCATTCCCATTTTGTAAAACTCAACAATTGATTTAATTCACCAATTTTCTCTCCCATTGCGTCATAAAATAAATACGCTTTCCGTCTCCCCCACTTCTTCTTGACCGCTAGCAGCTCTTCTCCTAATTCATTGTATAAATACAATTGTTGCTCATGCATTCCTTTGAATAAAAAGGATAGAATACCTTTCCATATCTTTTGAATATGGGAATCATAGTTTTCTTTGAGAGCACCCATTGTATTTCCATCTAATCCAAAGTATGTAACTGTCTTAAATAAACCTATTTCTCTACGAACAACGAATCTTCGCTGTTCCAACAATACGGATATTTCTCTATCTTGAGTTATCTGTTCCATCCATTTAGCTCTGCTTCTTTCTACTAAACTATAAATCAATAGAATACATGCCGGTAACATGATACTTATTAACTTTAAAATATCCTTTTCCGAACTAAAAACTGTTCCTTTCCGATATTCCACTGCAAATCCAATCGTAACAATAATCAAGACAATAATAGCTAAAAATAATGTCCGCTTTGCATTGCATACATGATGCTTATGAATGCTCATAACAATCCTCCGTTTCCATTTTTTTCATTATCTCAATAAATATCCCCTTCCTCAACTTACACATAGAAAAAAGACTATCTCAAAAGATAGTCTTTCACACCTCAATATGCTGTAACATTGTATAAATATCATTATTTACCGAACCAAATGATTTAATGTTATTTTGAATGTTAGATAATAAAACAACGTATACATTTCCACTTCTACTGAAGCCGTTCAAGCAATTCCAACCTGGCATTACACCATGATTAGAATAACTTCCTGGATTCACATACCAACCGAATCCATAATCCTTTTTAAATGCCGTAAACATTTGATCGTAGCTTTCTTTGGATATTAGCTTCCCAGAAAATAGCGCTTCATTAAATAGATATAAATCATTTGCACTCGTATATATATCTCCATTTCCATATAATTGTGACATACTCGGAATAGCAGGTACTGTCATATCATTATTTACAATCTTGTAACCAGTAGAAGGATACTTTGTTTTCTCTAATTCAGTGCCAAAACCTGAATTTTTCATGCCTACAACATCAAAAATATGTTGTTTAATATATTCTTCTAACGGTTGCCCACTAACTTTCTCAACGATGTAACCAAGTATTGAGTAATTCGAATCTGAATACTTCCATTTTTCACCTGGATTAAATAAACGTTTTTGCTGTCCAATTCGCTTCAACAATTCCTCATGAGAAATATCATCTGATCCAGCTTCATATTCTGGAATTCCTGATGTGTGGGTTAGTAGATGCACTAACTTAATTCCACCACCTTGCGGGAAATCTGGAATATATTTCGCAATTGTATCTTCTGTTTGAATCTTATTTTGATCTTTTAATTGCATAACTGCTGTTGCTACAAATGCCTTTGAAATCGATCCAATATAAAATGTTGTTGCCGAATTGTTTTGTATATTTTTCTCTCTATTTGCAAGACCGTACCCTTTATTCAAAAGTACTTTTCCATTTTTCACAACAACTGCTGTTCCGCTAAAATTTTTACTCTGCAAATACTGATCTAACTCAGCATTTTCATTAATTTCTTGCGGTGGTCCTTCAGCAGGTGGTTCTGTTACTTTAGTGGGTTGCACTGGCTCTTGATGCTGCTCTGTTTGTTTTTCTTCTGATTTCTTGTTAATTTCTTCCTTCTTTTTTATTTCTGTTGCTGCTTTTAATGTATTCTCTTTTTTATTATGGGAAGTAATTTTTGTATATCCAAAATATACAAGTGAAAATAGTACAATGAGAATAACCGCTCTTTTTATGTATATAGCCGTTCGATGAGCTTTCATACCGACACTATTCTTTTCTTCATTCATGGTTCTTTTTTTCCCCTTATTTACCAATAATTTAATCACTTCATAAAAAAATATGCTCTCTATTTTTCCTAACTAATGGAAATTCCATTTTATATCATCCTTACTTTATCATGTGACGAACTTATTACCAACCAATACGTACAAAAAAGAAAAAGAAAATTTCCCAAAGTAAGATTCCCATTGAAATTTTCACAAAAAAAGAGGATATCCTCTAAAAGATCAATTTCATCAATCTTTCCAGATATCCTCTTATCTAATTATTTATACATGCTTTTTCATATCATCGGCAACAGATTCAACATTTGTACCTACAATAACCTGTACACTTGTGTTGCTTAATTTCATAACACCTTTTGCACCAGCACGTTTTAATGCTGGCTCATTTACTAAGTTTGCATCTTTTACTTGTAAACGTAAGCGCGTTGCACAGTTATCAATAACTGTTAAATTGTCTTTTCCGCCTAATGCTGCTACGTAGGTTTCACCGATAGATCCTGCAACCGGTGCATCTCCTTCTTCGATTAACTCATCGTCATCTTCACGACCTGGAGTTTTTAGGTTGAATTTCTTAATTAAGAAATAGAACACGAAGAAGTAAATTGCTGCGTATATTAAACCGATACCCGCTAGTAATAAAGGCTTTGTTGCGATACCAAAGTTTAAGAAGTAATCAATTGCCCCAGCACTAAATGAGAAACCATCGTGAATGCCAAGTGATGTTGTTACAAATAAAGAAATACCTGTTAACACAGCATGGATACCATATAGTACTGGTGATAAGAACATGAATGAAAATTCAATTGGTTCTGTAATACCAGTTAAGAATGAAGTCAATGCAAGTCCACCTAACATACCTGCAATTGCTTTACGTTTTTCTGGCTTAGCAGCTGCAATCATTGCGAAACATGCTGCTGGTAAACCGAACATCATAACTGGGAAGAAACCAGTCATAAACATACCTGCTGATGGATCTTTTGCAAAGAAACGAGCGATATCACCATGAACAATATCACCAGCTGCATTTGTAAAGTCACCAAGTACAAACCAGAAATATGTGTTCATTACATGGTGTAAACCGATTGGAATTAATAGACGGTTTAATAAACCGAATATCCCGGAACCAATTGACCCTAAGTTAACAATACCGTGAGCTACTGTATCGATACCACTTTGAATTGTTGGCCAAATTTGTCCAAATACTAATCCTAAAAGAAGCATTACAATAGAAGTAATGATTGGAACAAAACGTTTTCCTGCAAAGAATCCTAACCATTCTGGTAATTTAATTTTATGGAATTTGTTATATAGTAATCCAGCAACAACCCCGGCAATAATCCCACCAAGTATGGCCATATTTATCTTCGGCGTTAGTGCTGCTGCTTTTGAAACTTTTGTCATTGTATCAGATAACTTACTTGGATCTACTGAGCCAAGTAAGTCTTGAACACTTTTTAATTTATCGTTTAACTCTGCTGCTGAATATGCTTTACTTAGCGCATTCGTTGTATTTTGTAGAACCAGATAACCAATTGCACCTGCAAGACCTGCTGCACCACTGCCATCAACAGATAAACCGATTGCAACACCAATTGCAAAAATAAGTGCTAAATTATCAAAAATTGCTGCACCGGCCTGTGCCATAACAGGAATATTAAATACGTCATCTTGACCTAAACGAAGCAATAATCCTGCTGCTGGTAACACTGCGATTGGAAGCATTAATGCTTTACCAATACGTTGTAAAAACTGCAACATTTTAATTCCCCCTATTCAAATTTATGAAATCGTTATCATTATAAGTACGCTTTAGAAAACGCTTTCTATTACATAACCATGATAACATATAGTTGTATAGATGTGTAGTTTTAATTTATGAACTTTTTATAGATATCTTTTCTATTTCCAAACTGTTATATAAAAGGAAATTTCTCCTTTTATTAGCGACTAAAGTTAAAAACAAGATAAAGGGAAACTTCCTTCACCAATCGGGCTTTTACGGGCAGTTGATTCCCCACCTACCTTCCTTGTTTCTCTCTGAATCTTGAGGTGAGGGTCTTACTGCCCGCAAATAGCGGGATAATGGGACATATATACATCCAGTTTCATTTTTCATTTGCTGGCACATAAGTCGCGGCTATGAAGAACAAAAGGTGACCTTCATTCATTTGCCCTCTTTGTTTTACTTGGTATGGGGCAGGAAAAGGCTCTGACCGCTTCTATGCATGGCCGGATCCTCTCTTCCACCTTAAAAAGGGTTTATATCTTTTAATCAATTTGTATTCATATAAACGTCTATATTTCCATTTTCATTTGCTGCTGGCACATAAGTCGCGGCTATGAAGAACAAAAGGTGACCTTCATTCATTTGCCCTCTTTGTTTTACTTGGTATGGGGCAGGAAAAGGCTCTGGCCGCTTCTATGCATGGCCGGATCCTCTCTCCCACCTTAAAAAGGGTTTATATCTTTTAGTCAATTTGTATTCATATAGAAGTTTCATTTTATCATTCCACTTTTTCATGTTATTATTTATTTCCGAGTGTACTTGGGAACAGTAAACTTAGTTAAAAAGAAATAGGAGCGTTGGTACTATGCAGTGCATCGAAACAAACAACTTACAACAGTTGTTAGAACAAGTAAAACCTTATACAAAAAAAGGGAAACTTGCTACTTATATCCCCGAACTAGGAAATGCAAATCCAGACGATTTAGGAATTGCTATCTACCATAAAGAAACAGAATATATCCATGCTGGTAACTCACAAACACTATTTACCCTTCAAAGTATTTCAAAAGTGATTACACTTGCACTTGCTCTTCTAGACCGTGGTGAAGAATATGTATTCTCTAAAGTTGGGATGGAACCAACTGGTGATCCGTTTAATTCTATTATTAAGTTAGAAACTACTAGCCCTTCTAAACCGCTTAATCCAATGATTAACGCCGGTGCATTAGCTATTACAAGTATGCTCACAGGAGATAGTAATGAAGAGAAAATGGAACGAATTCTCCGCTTCGTGCGCGATATTACAGACAATCCTTCTATTAATTATTCGTCCAAGGTTGCGATCTCTGAACTAGAAACAGCTTACTTAAATCGCTCACTTTGCTACTACATGAAGCAAAACGGAATCATAGATGGAAATATTGAGGAACTAATGGATTTATATACACGCCAATGTGCAATTGAAGTAAACTGCATTGATTTAGCACGCATTGGTTTAATTTTTGCAATGGACGGTTATGACCCATATAAGAAAAAACAAATCATTCCGAAGCATATTACAAAGATTTGTAAAACATTCATGGTAACTTGTGGTATGTACAACGAATCTGGTGAATTTGCTATTCGTGTTGGCATTCCTGCAAAAAGTGGTGTAGCTGGCGGGATTTTTGGCTGCGTAAAAGGGGAAATGGGAATCGGTATTTTTGGACCTGCTTTAGATGCAAACGGAAATAGTATCGCTGGTTTTAAAATTCTCGAACTCCTTTCAGCTCAAGAAGGCTGGAGTATTTTTTAAAGAAAAGCGACTTACAAGCGCTTTTCTTCCTTACACGTAATAATTAGAACGGAGTCATATATGCATACTTTCTTTTATTTAATCATTATTGGAATCTTACTCTTATTAATCGGTTACCTCACTTATAACAAACTACATTTACATAAAGCAAAAACATACATTATATCCCTTTTTTCTCTGTTTAGCCCCACTCCTCCTTATTATAGGTATTGGCTTATCATTTTTTATCAAATTAAATTTCGGTAAAATAGAAGTTGATTCAGTTGTTTACCTTTCCTTTATTGCAATTTTACTAACAGCTATTGTAATTCTATTTCATTCACCTATTCGACCGTTTCGTAGACCTATCAACTGATTTATTTGAGGTTGCTGAATATTTCATTCAATGGAAAACCATTTATTTAACACTCTATCAACTATTCTTTGGTGTCTTTATTAACAGTGCAAACTCCTTGAAAAATATTTTCTCTAATTTTGAGAATCCTGATTATGTTGTATTTGCATTACTTATTTCTCTGCTATCTGTATGGATTGCAGAGAAATAAGGATTTCAAATTCTAACAAGTAAAAAGTTATCCTCGTCTATTCAGACAGGATAACTTTTTTTATTATGCATATTTGTCCCACCCTCCTGAATAATATAGTACAACCTAACGCTATATGGTGGAGGTGTAAAAGAAATGAAGCTCATATTCCAAATGGCAGAAAAGCCCGTCCTCGAAAAAACTATTCTTCTTTTTATACTTAGTATTGTGGAAAGCTTGAAACTAAAAGTAGTTTCGCCCGATGAAGCTTATCGATACATATTTAATTTAGAAGTATTGGAATTATTAATGGATCGAAACATTGATGATCAAGTATTAGAACTTATTCATTTTGGCATGGGGCTTGAAGATATTCACCATGTCCTCCCCGAAGAATTAGAACCAAGTATTGAGGAACTAAAATGGCGCTGTATTCAAGTTTTAGGTGAGTACGGCATGTATGAAGAATCACAACAGTTAATCGAAGACATCCGTTAGAAAAGCACCTATGCAGGTGCTTTAATTTTAATGTTTTTTCAAACTATTCTTATACGTTTCAATATTAACAGGTAGTTCTTCCTCTTCTAACGTATGCTCATTTACATCTTTATGAACATGCGCTCCTTTAGGAGGCTGATGATCATGACCTTTTTTCTTATGATCAAACGCTTTACCACGCCCCATATTCATCCCCCTTTCTTTAAAAGAAATCAATGTTAGTATGAATAAAAGTTCGTCGATATATGCAATACCTTGTTATATTTCCAAGGAAATACTCGGATGCTGTTTCCCATATTACATCAATTGATCGATTCCAATAAGAATCAGTAAAACACCCGCAATAATTGTTGCCCACTTTCCTAAGTATTCCGCTAAAAACTTCTTCCCTATATACGAAAAACCACTAATACAAATAAAACTAAATACACCAGAAACAATTGCAGTCCACCAAAGATTTAAATTGGTTACCCCCGCATCAAACCCCCCAGCAATATTATTAATGGATAGTGCAACACCTAATACAAGTGCTTCAGAAAAGCTTATTGTTTTAGAACCATCGAAGTCAGCGTTTTCTGGATTATGCAAAATCCCCATAACCATATTCCCCTTTTTCTCAAGTACCTCCTCCGACTTGCTAAGTAATGGCTGACATAAAACAAATACTCCAATTACCCCAAGAACAATCGCGCCAATTAGATTAGCCATAAAATCTGAAATAAACAATGAAATCCAATTACCAAAAAATCCGGCCAATAAGGTGAAGAGGAAACCGAAAAAAGCAATGATAAAATTATTAAACCAAGATATTTGAATTCGACGAATCCCATACGCAATTCCTACACCTGCATTATCTAAATTAGAAGCAATTCCAATTAGAAGAATTGAAAATAAACCTGCCGTACTCATCAACAGTCACTCCTTTTTTTCACTTTCCCATGCATCTTATGCAAATGTTGAGCAACTGTGCCTGTCAGCTTCATATACTTGTAATAAAAGCTCAACATTTTTTCAACACTTTAGAAACGAGAAGGAGTGCCTAAACTATGTCCACTCAAAATCCAAATGTTCAGCTTGGTACACTATTAAAGAAATTATTAAAAGAACGTGCCTTATCTATGCGTCAATTAGGAACACTTACAAACATTGATCCCTCAACAATTTCAAGGATTATAAATGGTAAGCAACAAGCGAAACAAAAACATCTGCAAAATTTCGCAGAATGTCTACAAGTTCCACCACAAGTGCTATATGATGCAATGTATACTGATTCTCCTCATGAAAAAAAAGACAGAACGGATATGTACACATCCATCGATGCTATTCAACAAACATTACAATCCTCTAACTTATTTGATTACGATTACACAACAACTCGTGTTAAACAGGAGCTCGAAAATTACGAAAGCTATGCGCAAACAACCGAAGGACAAAAACGTATTCACGAAAGCTTCTCACCAAAACTCGAGCAGATTGACAGCACAGGCCCTTTTATTGAGCAATTAACAGATATGTATCAGCAATTTTGCAAGGAATCTATTTCAATTCAAGAGCGCGCTATCATTGGCAGCGCCTTATTGTATTTTGTTTTATCAACAGACATTATCCCAGATTATATATTTCCAATTGGCTATTTAGATGATGCTATTGCGGTGGAACTAGCAAAAGAGAAGTTAGCTGAAATAAAGAAGAAAACTTAGGGGCCTTATTGAAGACAAAAGAACTATTCCAAAATTTCTAGTTTCACTAGTATTTGAAATAGTTCTTTTTCTTCTGAGTTTATCGTAGCTGTTTACCCTTGGTATTCTGGATGATGATGCCGTTGACATCCAAACAGATAACAGCCTGTGTATATCGATGTTTTAAATTTCATTTTAGGAATGTATCCAGATACAACCTTCTCCACCATATGTTCATAGTCTTCCTTATAATTACTTAACTGTTGGATACACTCTTCTTTATCATTTTCTGTCCATCCTTCGTCACACACCTCATCTAATATATCTCGGATTTGTTCATTGGTTTGCTGAATTACCTGACTGATAATTTCTTCCGCACGAGTTATATAGTTGATTTTAAATAGGGAATATATATACCTACTAATCCAAACAGGTTCTTTCCAGTAATCTTTCCATCCTTTTTCAAACCACATTATAGCTTCTTTAAAACACCCGAGTTCCACATATAATTCTGCAACTTCGATTGCTCCTACAAAATCGTTATCCTCCTCCGAAAACGAATCTAATTTATTCTTTCTTCAGTTGCTTTGCCAAGCTCAATCAAACATTTGACATAACTATATAGATAATAATCAGAGTTATCAGAGTTACTTGAACCCATAAGAAAATACTCTGCAGCCTCTTTTAATTCTCCAAGGTGATACTTAGCTACACCTAAATTTTTGTATGCTTCAATAGATGGCTGGATTGCAATAGACTGAAGCAAAATGTTAGAAGCATCTTTCCAGAATTTTTTCTTTATATAAATTTCTCCTAAAAGATTATATGGAAAATAAGACGCTGGCTTCATATCTATAACTTCTCTAATAAGCATCAAGGCATTTTCAATATCATCTTCTTCATAGTTATATATCCAAGCAAGATTGTTTAACGATTGAACATCTCTTGATACTTGTACGGCTCTTCTAAAAAGTTTTAATGACTCTTCATATTTATTTTTTTCGAGTAACTCAATTGCCTTTTGATTTATATTCACTTACATTCTCCTTTATTTCATTTGGTATTATCTTACCATTCATGAATTTATTAGGGAGACTAAAGCAAAAAACATTCCCATTATACTATAAAGAAATTGTTTCTTATTCCATTAAAATCAATAAAAAAATCGTACAAACATCAAAGCTTGTACGATTCCACGACAGGTACCTCTCATATTACAGAATAAACCTTATATTTTTATTAGAAACACCTTAAATTCCCCTTATTTTTCCGTATGACACCATTCATATATGAAAGCAGTAATAACTTTTGTAAACTCGATCAACTGCTGGACTTCGACTTTTTCATTTACAGAATGCGCTTCTTCTAACGTACCTGGACCGTAAATGACCGCTGGAATATTAAAATGACTAAACCATCCACCATCTGTTACCGTTGCTGACATATCTACAGTTACCTCTCTTTTTAATATGGATTCATGTACAGATCCAAGTTTCTGTACAGCTGGATGTTCACCATCAACTTCTAATGAGGGGAATATTTCACCTCGGTCAACAATCATCGATTCTCCCCCCCACTCAAACTGTGGTGGATTTTCGCGAAGCCATGGATCAGCCGCTGCCACTCTACCAATATACTCTTCAATTTCCTTTGCCACCTGATCATGCGTTTCATTCGGATAGAAATGTACCGTAATCCATAAGCGGCACTCGTCTGCAACAAAAGCTGCATGGCGCCCTCCTTCAATGACAGCTGGGTTAATTGTCGTTGTTCCTGATGGATAGCCTTCATATGTTTTCATTACCGCCCAATGACGTTCTAGTTCCTGTAAACCTTGGACAATTTTCATCATCTTTTCAATCGCACTCGCTCCAAACAAACGGCCACCAGCATGAATCATCTGTCTACGCGTCGCATCATGAAATGTTTGTAGACTTTTTACGGTAATCCACCCTGTAATAACGCCGCCTTGCCCTTGCATATGTAAATTACTTGTATCAACCACTACCGCAACATCAGCATTGTAGCCACGTTTACAACATTGAAGTGTTCCTGCTTCTCCCACTTCTTCTCCAATCACCGATTGAAAGATTAAATCCCCAGGTAATTCAATTCCTGCTTCTTGTAACAGCTGAATTGCAAACAAAGCTCCTGCTAATCCACCCTTCATATCAGCTGCGCCGCGACCAACTAGCCATCCATCTTTTATAAATGGTTTAAATGGCTCAGTTTCCCAGTCCTCATCTGCTGATACTTCAGCTACATCCATATGCCCATTAATGATAAGACTTTTATGAGAATTACCCGCTGTCCCTTTTTTCACCCCAACAACATTTGGATCATTCGGATATACATCCCATTTATCGATTGTAAAATCACGTTTTTTCAAAAAATCAGCAACAAATTGCTGTGCTTCATTTGTATTCCGCGCTGGCGGTGCTGGTGTTTCAAAACGGATTAATGTTTTGGTAAGCTCTAGTAGTTCCTCTTTTCTCAAATCAATTTGTTTTACTAGCTGTGAAATGATCTGATTCATGACTAATTCCCCTTTGCATACATAGTATGTTTCCAGTTTTATTTTCACAAAAAAAGAGACTGTATACAATTTTATAGCCTCTAATGATCCATACCCTCTTCTCACTCCTATACGAACCAATATTTTACAATTAATTGGATTTTTTTGTGATATAATAAATTTATAAAATAATAGAAAGGGACTAATCATATGATAAAAGATAAACGACTAAAGCGCCTATATTATCTATACCTTTTCCCTGCAATCCTATGCATGATGTTTTTTCTCAATAACGACATGAATAGCCTTCCTTATGCAAAGCTAATTGGGACAATTAGCGGTTGTATCGCAGCGATTATGCTTGCTGCGTTTTGGACTGCTAAACTAAAAATAAAAAGAGGGTAATCCTCTTAGTTTGGATGTATTGTATAGAAAAAAACGAGCTATCTAGTAGATTAGCTCGTTTTTCTTTTTGATTTTCATTTCCATTTCTACAGTTGATTTTGTATAACGACTATTCCTCGACTGCATGAAAATCACATCTAAAATCTTATCATAGACTTTGCGCTTCTGTTGTATTCGTCTTTTCAATATGCGTCATTTTGTTTTTCTTATTTCTTGTAACAAGGTAAAGCAGTAAACAAACAATCACAAATGGAATACCACAGTACAATGCCATTCGTTGTTCCGGAATAAAAGCCATACTAATGATTACCGTTAAATTTAATACTAAAGCAAGAATTGGAACAAGCGGATACAATGGGGTTTTAAATTTCAAGTCCTTAATATCTCCTCCTTGCTTTAAGTATGTTCTTCTAGCCAAAAGGTTAGATAAAGCGATAGACGCCCAGACTAATATTGCACCGAATCCAGCAATAGAAAGAAGCCATAAATAAACTGTACCCTCCGCATAAATACCTGATAGTAACGAGAGACAACCTACAACAGTACTTACAACCAATGCATAAATTGGAACACCATTTTTAGATAACTTACCAAAAATCGGATTAATCATCCCTTGATTAGACATAGACCATAGCATACGAGAAGTTGCATATAACCCTGAGTTCGCCACGGATAGTACCGCTGTAATAATAACGAAATTTATAATATCTGCCGCATAAGGAATACCAATTTTATCAAATACAACTACGAATGGACTTTCTATCACTCCTGCTTGCTGCCAAGGAAATAATCCAGCAAGGATAAAAATAGAAAGTACAAAGAAAACTAGTATACGCCAAACTGTATTATTAATTGCTTTTGGTATTGTTTTCTCCGGGTTTTCGCTCTCTCCAGCCGCAATACCAACTAGTTCTGTTCCTTGAAAGGAAAAGTTGACTGCAATCATTGTAATTAAAATAGCTGTTAATCCATTTGGAAACAGTCCCCCGTAATCAGTAAAACTAGAAAGCATTGGTGCTGGTTCATTTCCTTTCATATCTAGGAAACCAAACATAGCTGCCCCGCCTAAAATAATAAACGCGATAATTGTAATTACTTTAATACTTGCAAACCAGAACTCAACCTCTGCAAAACTTCTTGAGGATAATGCATTAATAGTAAAAAGCAGAACTGCAAACACTACGCACCAAATCCACGATGATACATCCGGAAACCAACGTTTCATTAAAATACTAACTGCAATCAGTTCAATGCCTATCGTAGCGGACCAGTTTAACCACGACATCCATCCCACTACATAACCTACTGCAGGCGAAATATGTTTTGTAGCATACGTTTGATAAGACCCTGCATCAGGCAGAGCAACTGCCAATTCCCCAAGGCAGAGCATCGTTAAATACATAACAAATCCCCCGACAAGATAGGCTACAATTGCTCCTCCAGGCCCAGCTTCATGGATTGTATAACCGGATCCTAAGAAAAGTCCGGTGCCAATAACCCCTCCCAGTGCGATCATAAATAAATGTCGACTTTTCAACTCCCGTTTTAATTCCTGGTTTTGATTTGCCATATAAATCCCCCTTTTAGTTTTGCAAACACTATGAATGTAAACGCTTTAAAAAAATAATCTAAAAAAAGAAAGTTAAAACATAAAAAAGATAATGGTGTACATTTTTATTACGGATTCACAATAGGAGAGGGATTTTTTGAAAGCAAATCCCCCTATCAAAAAAACAAACCGTAACGTAATAATCAATCCTTAAACTTTCTTATGATTCACTCGGTATTAGAATAAGTGAAAGTAATTATTTAAAAGAGCACTAGAAAACAGTACATAATCCATACAGTTTCTATTAATCACTACCTGTTATTAACATGTCATCCCTTACTGTTATTAATCGTGTTTTATTCGTGATAGTTTGTCCCTCTTCCACTTCTAGCAATTCGATATAGCCACTGATTCCTACTTTAATTTCTACTTTCTGTTTATCTATCGTTTCAATTAACGCTAATTTTTCCCATTCATATACATATGAACTTTCAGTAATAAATAATTTCTCTACTTTTCCATAACAAGGACTGTACACGTTTTCTATAACCGCCTTCATTTTTCAACCTCCTTTTTCTTATTAAGTACTGCTGAAAAGTTACATACCTTATAACATGAAACTTTGCTCCGTAGGGGCTTTCTTCACCCTCTACTGAGCATTTGCCCTCACCAACTGGGCATTTACGGGTAGTTTATCCCCTACCTATCTTCTTTGATTTCCTTAGAATCTAAAGATAGGGATATTGCTGCCCACATATAGCGAGATAAAAGTTTCAACTTATCCCTAATCTTGAAATGTAGAGAATTCAACTACTATTCATGCAAGATACATACCAACCTCAATTCCTGTCTGAAATTAGGATTCCGTGCGAAAAAAAATCTTAATAAGTGCAAAATTTTTCTATTATTTAAAAATTTCCAATCATAAATCGCAAAAAAATTTTGCGATTTTACAAGAATTTTAATAAAATTAAAAAAAGTCAGTCTTCATAGGGTATAACGAGGAGAAGATGATACATGCATACAGAAGAAATCAATTTTAAAAAGTTAATTGAGATGAATACGCTATATGAAACTTTGCTGAATGAACTTGATATTGGAATTCACATTATCAATGAGGACAGTAAAACGATAATCTATAATCGCAAAATGATGGAAATTGAATCAATGGATCGTAAAGATGTATTACATAAAAATCCTTTAGAGGTATTCGTATTTGAGGAAAACCAAAGTAGTACACTCATAGAAGCACTAAGACTCGGAAAAACAAAAAGAAACATAAAACAAACCTATTTTAATAATAAAGGAAAAGAGATTACAACAATTAATGATACTTTCCCCATAATAGAAAATGGAAAAATCAAAGGCGCTATTGAGGTTTCAAAAGACATTACCCAATTAAAGCAAACGATTAAGACAAGTCTTCCTCGAAAACAAAATACTAAGTTTACCTTTAATCATATAATAGGTAATTCTATGGCAACTCAATCTATCATCACAGAAGCAAAAAAAGTAACACGCACATCCTCCTCCATACTTATCGTAGGAGAAACGGGAACTGGGAAAGAACTGTTTGCACAAAGCATTCATAATGAAAGTCATCGTTCAGCAAAGCCTTTTATCTCACAAAACTGCGCTGCTATACCAGAAACCCTAATGGAGAGCCTATTATTTGGAACGAACAAAGGCGCTTTTACAGGTGCAATAGATAAACCAGGTTTATTTGAAGAAGCTAATGGAGGAACTTTATTATTAGATGAAATTAACTCATTAAGCCCAGCTCTTCAAGCTAAATTACTGCGTGCTATACAAGATAAAACAATACGAAGAGTCGGAGGCTTACAAGAAAAAGAAGTAGATGTCCGAATCATAGCAACCATTAATGAAGATCCTATTGAAGCTATAACACACAATCGATTAAGGAAAGACCTATATTATCGATTAAGCGTGGTCACTTTATTTCTTCCACCTTTAAGAGAGAGAAAAGAAGATATCTTAATTCTCCTTCATCATTTTATCGAAAAATATAATATCCAATTTGGCTTAAAAGTAAAAGGGGTGGATTCTAACGTAAGAAACTTTTTTTATGACTACGATTGGCCAGGTAATGTAAGAGAATTGGAACATATGATTGAAGGCTCTATGAACTTAATAGAAAACGAGGAAATCATTACAACGTTCCATATGCCAACACGCTTTTATGAACTAACAAAAAGAGAATTCGACATCCATCCAACACTAACTCATCAAAATGCAAACGATACGCCTAAAACTTTAAAGCATACAATAAAAGAAATAGAAAAAGAATACATTAATCAAATTCTTAAAGAAAATAAAGGTAATATTTCACAAGCTGCAAAATTTTTAGGATTGAGTAGGCAAAACCTACAATATCGACTAAAAAAATATAATTTAAATAGCTAAAAAGCCCTATACATCCTCTTAATTTCTTTGCAGTTTCTATAAATACAATCAAAAAAGAAAGAGTGAATAACTCTTTCTTTTTTGATTTACATTCTACCTATATCAACTACACAACAATCTCCACATGTCTAAAGTGTATGTAAGAACATATGGGGTACTAGTAAATTTACAAAATACATTACATCTGTTTGTCTAAAAATCAACCTTCTCCAAATACAATCCACTTGCATCCGCAAGGCAATTGATTTGGTTTCGTTGTTTTTCCTCTAAAATTTGCGGCACTGCTTCAGCATCTAACTGACCTAATCCAACTTCGATTAACGCTCCAACAATCTTTCTTACCATATTGTGAAGAAATCCGTTTCCGCTTACTCTAATTTGGATGAAACCTTCGTTTTCCACGATATCGAGCATATATACTTCACGAACCATAGACTTTTTCTTAGATTTAGCATTTGAAAAAGCAGTAAAATCATGTGAACCGATTAAATATTGAGCTGCTTTTTTCATGCTTTCAATATTTAACTTTTTTCCAACATGCATGCTGTATTTGCGCATGAATGGATTTATATGTTCCTCATTCCAAATCTTATATAAATACGTTTTCGCTTTTGAGTTATAGCGGGCATGAAAACGATCTGGAACTAGTTCCACATCAGTAATACTAATATCGTTTGGTAGGTATTGATTTAAATACTTTTTAACTTTTGGTTCAGATAATTTCTCATCAACTTTAAAATTAGCTACCTGGTTAAGAGCGTGTACACCAGCATCTGTTCTGCTGCAACCGATAATTTCGATTTCTTTTCCGACCATTTCTGATAATATACTTTCGATTTTTCCTTGAATAGTATTATCGTTATTACCAAGACGCTGCCAGCCCTTATAGCGTGCCCCATCATATTGAATTATCAATTTATAATTGTTCATTTTCTTCTCCTTATTTTTAAGTATCTCAATAAAATACAATCCCTCACACAACTCTTTTTGCATGAGGGAAACGTATCTTATTATTACTTAAGTCCAGCTAGTCTACTTTCTCACAAGCTTAACTACATTCTCCACATGCGCCGTATGCGGGAACATATCAACTGGTTGTACATACTCTACTTCGTAACTCCTCATTAATGTTTTCACATCACGTGCTAATGATGAAGGATTGCAAGAAACGTAAACGACTTGTTTCGGCTTTACTTTTAAAATCGTTTCAAGTAACTTATCATCACAACCTGTGCGTGGTGGATCAACAACGATTACATCTGGATGCCAGCCTTCTTTAACCCATTTTGGTAGCCATTGTTCTGCTTTTCCAGCTTCGTACTTCGTATTTGTAAATCCGTGACGCTTTGCGTTTTTCCTTGCATCTTCAATCGCTTCTGGAATCACATCCATACCGCGCACTTCCGCTGCATCCTTCGCAAGCCATAGGCCAATTGTACCAACACCACAATATGCATCAACGATTTTTTCTGTACCTGTTAACGCAGCAGCTTTTTTCGCTTCGTTATACAGGACAACTGTTTGTTCTGGATTCAACTGGAAGAAAGCACGTGCTGATAATTCGAATGATAAATCACCAAGTGTTTCTTGAATAACTTCTTTTCCAGCTAAGTTGAATGTTTTGTCACCGAAAATAACAGATGTTTTACGCCAGTTCACATTTTGCATAATCGATTTAACTGTTGGCATTTGTTTTTGTACTTCTGCGATAAATTGATCTTTATTTGGTAATTCTTCTTTTGTTGTAATTAATGTGACTTGTACTTCCCCTGTTTGAACTGCAGCACGTGTCACAATTGTACGCACTAGACCTTTTTGTTTTTTCTCGTTGTAAATAGAAATGTTCAGTTTTTCTAATATACGTCGTACGACTTTCGTCGCTTCGTTTGTTGCTTTATGCTGAATCATACAATGAGAAATATCAATTAGCTGGTGTGAGTTTTGCTTATATAAGCCTGTAATCACTTTTTCGTCTTTACGTCCCACTTGCAATTGACTTTTATTACGATAATGCCATGGATTTCCCATGCCAAGCGTCGGACGAATATCAGCTTCCAAGCTTCCGTTCATATACTTTTCAAACGCTTGTACAACTATATCTCTCTTTTGATTTAACTGCTCTTTATAATCTAAATGTTGCAGCTGACAACCACCGCATTCATCATATACCGGACATGGCGGTTTTACGCGATGCGGTGACGCTTTACGAATTTTTTTCACTTTTGCTTCAGCAAAGCCACGCTGAATTTTCGTTGTTTCCGCAACAACTTCTTCTCCTGGTAATGCCCCTGGAATGAAAACAACTTGTCTCTTAAAATAACCAACGCCTTCTCCGTTAATCCCAAGACGCTTAATTGTCACAGGAAACGTTTGACCAACTTCCAACTTACTCTCGTGTTGCTTTTGCACTATTGTTACACCTCTACTCTATACTTTTCCATAAATATAACGCTGCATAACTGCAGTATGGTTCACACTCTTGTTTCACTTGTTCTAAAAATGCATCATCTGGTTTATTCTCTAATTGAAATACACCTTGAAGTGCACGCTGAATCCCAATATCTGCTTTTGGGAACATATTTTTTCTCCCGAGTCCAAACAGTAAAAAGTTTTGCACCGTCCATGCACCGATACCTCGCACTGGTAATAATTTTGCTGAAACCTCTTCTTCTGTTTGTTTCTCTAATGCTAATAAATCCAACTTACCTTCCACAATATGTTTTGCCAATCCTACCATATATTCAGCTTTTCGTTGACTAAACTTCTGATTTCTAAGTTCTTCTATTGAAATATTTGCTACTCTTTCTGGTGTTGGGAAAAAGAAAACTCCATTTTCCTCAGTTCCATACCGTTTTACAAATTGTTCTGTAAGCGTAGTCGCAAATTTCAAATGTATTTGTTGATGAATAATACAACGAAGGAGACAAGCAAAATAATCAAACTCTAAAATAAGTGGTGTATACGCATATGTTTCAAAGATTGGACGTAATGATGTGTTGATAAAATGGGTTTGTATATCTTGAAAAGATTGGTTCCATTGGAAAATAGAATGGATACGTTTCATAATTATCTCTGGCTCACCTGTCTGGCTTGAAATCCAAAATTGTGGATTTTGAAGCGTACCGATTCCCTGCACACGAACAACAACATGTTCTCCATCTATAATGAGTGGAACATAAATTATTTTCTCATCCAGCTGAACAACATTTAGCGGGTCAAAAGATAAACGCCTTAGCACTTCTTCAAAATGGTACGGATACTTTAGCGTAACATGTTCGCTCCACATACGTTTCCCCATCCTTTTTACACATCATTATAGCATGAGAAAACCGTAAGCATACACGCTTACGGTTGATTGCTTTTTACTAAATCATCTAGGCTTTTAAAATGATACCCTTTCTCGCGCAAATCATCAATGATTTTCGCAAGCGCCTCTGCATTATCTTTTGATATCGCATGAAGTAATAAAATAGATCCTGGATGAATCATATTCATAACGTTATTATGAGCATATTGCCATCCTCGTTGCTGATCTACTTTCCAATCTAGAAACGCAAGCGACCAAAATACGTTATAATATCCCATTTCTTTTGTAAGAGCTAGCGTACGCTCACTAAAAACCCCGCGAGGAGGACGTACATATTTCACTTCTTTTTGTCCGGTTACTTTTTTAATTTCATCCGTTACACTTTGCAATTCTTCACGAAGTTTTTCATCATTCACTGTTGTAAAATCCGGATGGCTTCGAGAATGGTTACCGATAATATGACCCTCATTTTTCATTCTTAATAATAAATCTTTTTGCGTTTTTATATAATGCCCTGTCACAAAGAAGGTTGCTGGTACTTTCTTCTCCTTTAATACATCTAAAATCTTCCCTGTATATCCATTTTCATATCCATTATCAAATGTTAAGTATATATCTTTTTTCTTTGTATCTCCTAAATAAAAGCCACCATTTTTTTGTAGTAAATCTGTATATAGTTTTCCAGCGTCTGGCGCTGTCTCATTTTTAGGACGCGGAATTCCCCAGTTATGTGGTGTATTTGTATAAGCAAACGCCGAAACTGGAACAAGTGCCATCATAATTGAAAAAATGAGACCTATATATAACCATTTATACTTCATAAATAGTCTCCTTTCCATATATAATCGTACCTGTAGTTTCTGTTTTTAATCTTTCTCTCATGCTGAGCATGTTTTTCTATATATGCCAAAAAAATGCATCTCGAATCGTTCGAGATGCATTTTCTCACTTATTTAAATACTGGTTCTTTAAATGTTGCTAATTTTTCAAGTGATGTTTTATCTACATCTGCATGTAAACTATTTCCATGAGAATCCATCGTTACAACAGCTTTGAAACCTTCAATACGTAAGTGCCACATCGCTTCTGGAATACCAAATTGTAAGAAGTCAACATCTTTCACTTCTTTAATACATTCTGCATAATATTGCGCAGCACCGCCAATCGCATTTAAATATACACCGCCGTGTTCCGCTAATGCTGCCAATGTTTTCGCGCCCATTCCGCCTTTACCAATTACAGCACGAATGCCAAATTTCTTCATGATGTCACCTTGATATGGCTCTTCACGAATACTTGTCGTTGGACCTGCTGCTTTAATCTTCCAATTGTCATTGTCATCTTTCACAACAACTGGCCCGCAATGATAAATAACTTGTCCATTTAAGTCTACTGGACAATCGTTATCCATTAAATGCTTATGGATTGCATCACGACCTGTATACATCATCCCATTAATTGTAACGACATCACCAACGCGGAGTTCACGAATTTGTTCTTCTGTAATTGGAGCTTGTAGTACTATTTCACGCTGTTCGTTTTTTTCTTGTTTCGCTTCTTGCTGAAGCGTATCTTTTCCTTCCTGATACAACCAATCCATAATTTCACCTGTTTCAGGATAGATTGTTACACCAAGGCGACGATATGCCCAGCAGTTATACGCAACAGACACATAGAAGCTAGCTGGTAAACGATTATACACACCAATTTTACAGCCTAGTAAAGTTGTTTCTCCACCAAATCCCATCGTACCAATACCAAGCTTGTTTGCATTCTCTAATACGTACTCTTCAAGCTTTTGCAATTCTGAAATTGGATTCACATCATCTAACGTACGGAATAGTTGATTTTTTGCTAGCTCATAACCTGACGTGCGGTCTCCCCCGATACCAACACCGATTACTCCTGCACTACACCCTTGTCCTTGTGCTTGATATACCGCATGAAGAAGACATTTACGAATCCCTTCTAAATCACGGCCCGCTCGTCCAAGTCCTTCTAATTCACAAGGTAAGCTATACTGGATATTTTTATTCTCACAGCCGCCCCCTTTTAAAATTAAACGAGCATCAATATAATCTTTCTCCCATTGCTCAAACTTAATCACAGGTGTACCTGGTCCTAGATTGTTCCCGCTATTGTCTCCAAAAAGAGAATCAACAGAATTTGGACGAAGTTTTCCATCTTGTGTCGCCCGCTCAAGCGCACTGTAAATGGCTTCTTTTATTTTTAATTGATTTACGCCAACAGGTGTATAAATTTTAAACGTCGGCATCCCTGTATCTTGGCAAATTGGCGAGATATTATCATCTGCCATTTTTATATTATTTGTAATCGTGCCAAGTGCCATCGCTGAACGTGTCCCTGCATTTTCTCGTTCTTTCGCTTGTTGAATCGCACGACGGACATCTTTCGGTAAATTCGTCGATGTTTCAACAATCAGTTGATACATACTTTCTTGAAGCTTTTCCATTGTTACTTCCCCCTCAATTGTGAACGCTACCAAAATAATTCAAAAATTTTTCATATGACAATTATAACCTTTACATTCCTTCTATTTCAATTATATAGGAATTGCTTTATAGTCACCCTTAATCACACGGAAAATTCGAAATATAAACTTCAATTCTATTTACCTTTATATAAATGTTAGTAACGGTAATAAACTGGTTCTCCCACATTTTTAATAAAACTCTCTCATGATATTATAGTAGTAAAAAGTCATTATGTGAGGTATGTCACTTGCAACTGCAAGCATTCTATAGGGATTGAAATCTTTTATCTTATACAGTGAACGATTCTGGCTTACAGGTCTATGTTCCATCTCAAATGCAGCTTGTTCAAATGCATTTTTACAGAATAAAACGTTCCATGGTAGCTTCTAGACGCTAGACGTATTAATCGTCTTTCCCCTAAGTGTGGAAGGTGCCAGTACATTTTTTATATTACCTAATTCACAGGGAGGTTAACCCATTAAATGATTTAACATTAAAATCCTTTTACTTAATGACCTTTTTACAACCAAATTTTTTTCTTATCTAATTGAAAGATATTTATTTGTCCTGTAAGATCGAAAAGAAGTAATACTTTGGTCATATCCCCGTCAATTAGACAATAATAAAAAAAGTTTTATGCCACGGTCATTTCCCGATATCCTATCGAGAAATGACCGTGAAGTTTTTCTAGGATTGCTCCATATATCGCTTCATATGTTTTTGAGCACACTAAATATAACTTCTCTGTTTTGACAATACATGTATTGTCAAAACTGTTCCCTTATCTAGAGTGACTTCCCTTTATTTCTAATTGTTCTAACTGTTTTGCGTAACTTTTCGATGTATATTGAACCCCTAGTCAGAATGTAGAAGGGTGTCAAAAGAACACTTGATTCCTTTCAACTGTTCTAACGTAGAAAGTATAAGTGCTAAATCATTTCGATACGATAATTACCATACGACGATTTCATTGTTATATAAGTCTAAGATAGCCGATAAATACGAAAATTCGTCCCCAATCCTTATGTATGTAATATCTGTTACTAATTTTATACCTCTTTTATCCGCATAAAATTCTTGATTTAGATCATTTTGAAACACAATCGATGCTTCCTTCCGTAAAAAGGACGCTTCTTTCGAATAATAAAACAAATTTTTAATTCATGCATCAAACGTCTAACACGCTTGTGATTCATATCAATTCCTTCACGAACTAAGGCGCAGGTCATCCGTAAACATCCATAATACGGATGTTTACGGTGAATAGATAAAATATGTTCTTTATGCCACGCATCTTTTTGCCGGCGTAACGCCACATGAGAATAACTTTTATGCTATTTGTAGTATGTAGTAACCGACCTTAGACACCTTAGCAATTTGTAATAACCAACGAAGGGATAGGATGCACGAATTCTATCAATAATCCCAAAATGTTCTTTCTTTAGGATCATTCCCCCCCGTTTAGATTTGGATTGCGCTTTTTAAATATTCTACCTACGCCTTCAAATAAGCGTTTTCTTCTATGGAATTAAAATACTTTCAATTCCATATACCACGTTGCTCTTCAAAAAATTATCTTGTTTCATAATGTTTTACCTATTCTACAATTTCAGCCTCACTTTGAATTCCTAACTGTGTCCAAATTGCCTGTAATATCGCTCCTTCTTCTAACCAAAGGCAAACTGCCTCTCGTTTTAATTCTTCTGTATATATTTGAAATGATTGTCCTTTTTTCGTCATAAAAGAATCCCCTCCAGATAAACAGTATTGAGTCCTGATATGCTCCCCCATTAGGTAGACAGATAAAATATAAAAATCTGCTTATCTAAGGGGAGTATTTTTTATGGCTCGAATGAAATATTCTAAAGCTGAAAAATTGGCGATTTTAGCTCTTTATAAAGATGGTCATCATTCAATAGCTGACATTACGGCAAAGTTTTCTGTTGATCCTGGGACGATTAGAGATTGGAAAAGAAGGTATGAAGTGAATGGTGAAGACGGCCTAGAAGAAGCACTTTCTTGGAAGCGTTATTCAAAAGAGCTAAAGTTAGCAGCCATCAATGATTATCTATCAGGACACGATTCGTTAAGCAAGGTTATCYAAAAATACAATATATCCAGTACTGYGGTTTTGAGAAAATGGATTAAAAAGTATACTAGTCATAGAGAATTAAATGATACCGGTAAAGGAATGACAAACTCTATGACAAGTAGAAGAAAAACAACGTTAGAAGAACGAATTCAAATTGTGAATTACTGTATAAAACATCAGAAAAACTATCAGCTCGCAGCCGAAAGCTATGAAGTTTCTTATCAACAGGTATATCAATGGGTCAAGAAGTTTGAAGCACATGGTGAAGAAGCACTACAAGATAAACGCGGTCGAAAGAAAGAGGAATATGAATTAACTGATGAAGAAAAGTTTAAGATGGAAATGAAACGTTTAGAGCGAGAAAATGAACGATTACGTGCAGAAAATGCTTTTTTAAAAAAGTTAGAGGAACYCGAAAGGAGGCGTCATTAACAAGCGTTCGTCTACAATATAAATATAGAGCGATTCAAGATTTACATGCGAATGAAAACCTAGCAGTAATCCTTTTATGTNCGAAAGGAGGCGTCATTAACAAGCGTTCGTCTACAATATAAATATAGAGCGATTCAAGATTTACATGCGAATGAAAACCTAGCAGTAATCCTTTTATGTGAAATTGCCGGTGTATCTCGTCTTAAAGAGATATCTATGTTTCAAATTTCTTTAGGTACATTATTAGTCGGTAGTATATGTAGTGGTTTCATAGTTTTATTGTTAGAAGAACCAGTTCAAATTTTAACTAAAATATCATGGCATCATATAGGTGCATTAATTGGAATAGGTGTATTTGGATCAGGCATAGCGTATTTGCTTTACTTTTACTTAATCCAAAAGGGGAGTCCAGATTTCGCTTCCATATCTACATATTTACCAGTATCAGCTATTTTCTGGGGATACATTCTTCTAAATGAAAATATAAGTTGGAAATTAATCATTGGATTAATCTTCATACTAATGGGAGTTTATATAACTAGTCGTAAAATTAAATTAAATATTCCTATTAAAAATGTACAAAAAGAGTCCTAATTATTTAGGACTCTTTTTCATGTTTGAATGTGAAATTTGTATATTAGTTTACATTCAAAATATGATTAATAAAGAGAATAGAGCATCGATGAACAAAAAAGAAAAAGCTAAATCCATGCTAGATTTTTCTTTGTATACATGCATTTAAAAAGAATTAATAAGTTATAATAATATTGTGAAAATTATGTTTGTAGGGGGATTTGAATGAAAAATGAAACGTTACATAGTACAGAAGATGTTTTAAAAATGCTAGATTCTCTACTAAGACCGGCAGTTCCATTTTGGAATGAATTTTATAGAGATAGAGAGAAAGATGTGCCCTTTTTTGAAAATGTTCCAGATGAAAACTTAGTTTCATATGTAAATAAAGAATTGATTTCAGGTGGAAAGGTGTTGGAGCTTGGCTGTGGTCCAGGTAGAAATGCAATTTATTTAGCTAAGCAGGGTTTTGACGTAACTGCAATAGATTTATCTCAAGAAGGAATTAATTGGGGTAAGGAGAGAGCGATAGAACAAGATGTTAAAATCCAGTTCATCTGTGACTCGATTTTTAATTTACAGGTTCAAAATGAATATGATTTTGTATATGATTCTGGTTGCTTACATCACATCCCTCCGCATCGAAGAATTGATTATGTAAGTTTAATCAAGAATTCACTAAAGTCAAGCGGCTATTTCGGATTAACATGTTTTGCAGCAGGAGAAGTAGATGAAAAAAATGGGTCCGAAATATCTGATTGGGATGTTTACAGAGGGTGGAGTTTACAAGGTGGACTCGCGTATTCTGAAGAAAGATTAAGGGATATATTTTATGACTTTGAAGTGATTGAACTGAGGAAAATGAAACAAATTGTTCAGCCAAACGAAGTGTTCGGCGAGCCTTTCCTTTGGGCGGTGCTTTTTAAAAAGAAGTGATGAAGTGATTGGGCTCCAGTAAAACAAAAATTAGAGAGCGTGTTAGCTCAAAATTTTTAGAGACTATTTGGATAATCGTTTATAAAAATAAAGAAGATGCTAGTTAAACAAATTGCTAGTACCTTCTTTATTTTTCTTTGAATTTACAGTTTAATTTTATAATAAGTGATTAAACTTTTTAAAGGTACAATTAGTTGACAATCCGATATTTTTTGAGGAAAATATAGTTATAGGAATATATGTTCTGTTAAGGGCTACAATATCATGTGTATCTACATAAAAGGAGCTGTTTCTAATTGAAGAATACAAAACAAAAAATCACTACTTTTTTAATGTTTGATGGCAATGCAGAGGAAGCAATGACTTTATATACTTCTTTATTTGATCAGTCAGAAGTTGTAAGTATTTCTCGTTATAATGCAAATGGATCTGGTAAAGAAGGGACTGTAATGCATGCAACATTCACACTAAATGGACAAGAGTTCATGTGTATAGATAGTAATGTGAAGCATGAATTTACATTTACTCCTTCGATATCACTATATGTGAATTGCGATACAGAAGAGGAAATTGAAGTAGTTTTCAATAAGTTATCAGAAGGCGGAGAGGTTCTAATGCCTTTAGCGTCTTATCCATTTAGTAAAAAATTCGGTTGGCTTAATGATAAGTATGGTGTTTCTTGGCAGTTAAATCTTTCTGCAAAATAGGGTCTTTTTTCGTAAACAAAAAACGTATCCTCAATTTAATGAGAGATACGTTTTTTATTTATTAAGAAATAGACCTGTATTTATTATATAATTTTCCTTTTTGATATTTGATGTATCTAGAGACCATGAAAGTCTCTCCAAATTTTTGAAGAGACTTTTATTCATATGATTAGTGATATAGAAGACTGAAATAAGTTTGTTTTATTAAATTGGAGACGGGAATCTAGCTGCTTCAAAGTGTGTTGCACTACGTCTACGTTGGATAAAACCATTAACGGTTGATGTCACAAAAACTTCCAATTTATCTCCGGTTTGCAATTGAAGTATAGCAGCGACACTTATTATATTAATCGCACCTGCAAAAGCAAAATCGTTATCTTCAGCTGCAATAGTGGTATCGTTTAAGCGAATTTCTATAAGTATACTATAATTATCTGTAATATTTTCAGGGTCAAATCTAATACTTGCAATAACAGAATAAACACCGTTTTGACTAGGGAAAAATCTTGATGTACCTGGATCATATCCACTATTTACATTGAATTCAAAATCTGGAAATTGAACTTGTACAGGGATATTTGCTGTAACATCTTGAGGGGCAGCAAAATTGACAGCTCTAAATGCCACTTGTGGTACTGGTCCAGTAGGTCCAGTATCGCCGGTAGATCCAGTAGGACCGGTAAAACCAGTTATGCCAGTGGACCCAGTAGGACCGGTAAAACCAGTTATGCCAGTGGACCCAGTAGGACCGGTGACACCAGTTATGCCAGTAGGCCCAGTAGGACCGGTGACACCAGTTATGCCAGTAGGCCCAGTAGGACCGGTGACACCAGTTATGCCAGTAGRCCCAGTAGGACCGGTGACACCAGTTATGCCAGTAGGCCCAGTAGGACCGGTAAAACCAGTAAAACCAGTTATGCCAGTAGGAAATGTGAATGGTAGAATAATTGGTAATGTGGGACCAATTAAACTTGGATCTAATGCAGCGCTATATAAAATTTCAGGTGAATTCAGTTCATCTTCCTTTGACATATGTTCACCTCCAAAAAGTTCTAATCGTACTTAATAGATGCGCAATATGAAGGGAATATGAGTAGATTTTTGGTTGATGAGAAAGGAGATGGATGTTACTGCTATATAAAAAGAAAATCGAACAAAAATCTCATTTTGTAGAAAAGAGGAATGGATATGAATCACACATTTATAGCGATTGTTTATCTTGAAGAGTCAGTACAGGTGACATATGCAGGAGTGAACTACAATCATGCATTAAAAAGTGTAGAGAAAGCATTTGATGAAGAAAACGCTTTTGTTGATGGATTCATAGAGGTTTGGGAAGAAGGGAAAAAGGTCAGCGATTACCAAGTGAAGTTGCAGTACGAAGAAGCATAAAAGAGCAACTAGCAAAAGCTAACTGCTCGGCTCTCCAAGGGGGAGTGGAGAAAGATTATTGTATCTACAGTATTGATGTATATATTGAATAATCATACTGACAATTTATTGTTGGGTTAAATACTTAATAGTTATAAATTAAAATGCTTTTAATTTAGGGCTGATTCCAAAAAAGTGACACACCAACAAAATATAAAATTATTAAAAGAGCAGCTCCTATGAGAACACCTAGAAAAACCTTTGGCCATAAATTTTTCATCAATACACCTCCTATATGAAGAATATTAACACCTATCCAAAATTCGAACAAAATAATCCTTTGAATATAGTCGAGCTAGAAAATGAGAGGACACAAAATCATTAGAGTGATAGCCAATTTACTTCACTATGACTGGTGTCCTTTTCATTTTATAAAAAGGACACGTGGGGAATCAAAGCATGAAAAGATGACCTAATATTTTAAAGATAAATTGTGGTATAATTTACATACAGGGGGAAAGTAGATGACACAACATAAAGAAGAACAAATGAATCAGGCACTCGCATTGTTTTATTTTGCATATAAAACATTTACAGAAAAACCAGATGAAATTATAAAAGAATATGGGATACAGCGAGTGCACCATCGAATTTTATTTTTTATTGCTCGATTTCCAGGGCTCAGTATAAATGAATTATTATCTCTATTAGAGATAAGTAAACAAGCGCTTCATGGACCACTTCGTCAACTTCTTGAAAAGGGGCTGATTGAAAGTAATGAGGCAGAACATGATCGTCGTGTAAAACAGCTTGTTCTATCGCAAGAAGGAGCAGCACTAGAGAAAAAACTGAGCGATGTTCAAAGAAAACAAATGGGCAGTATTTTTTCAAAATTTGGTGAAACATGTGAAGAAAATTGGCATCAAGTTATGACTGAGCTAGCGAATAGTCGTTTAGGATTTGATGCATGGTTATCTAAGCGAGAAGAACTGGTTGATCAAAAATAAATGAATGATTCATTTATCTGTTATTTATCTGTTTTTAGCGTTTGAAATACAACTTATTTTATCCATTTATTTTGGCAACTATGGATGAATCATAGAATAAATGGATAAAAAATTACATTGCCAGATACTTTATTACGTGTACGTATTGAAAAATCAAATTTTCATTTCCGAAAGGGGATTATTATGATAAAATTTGTACTCATTCGTCACGGACAAAGTGTATGGAATCTTGAAAACAGGTTTACAGGATGGACAGATGTAGACTTATCAAAAAATGGATTAAGCGAAGCAAGGGAAGCAGGTACAATTTTAAAGAATAATGGATATACGTTTGATGTGGCGTACACATCTGTATTAAAACGAGCAATTCGAACATTATGGATTATTCTTCATGAAATGGATCTTGCTTGGGTTCCTGTACATAAGTCTTGGAAGTTAAACGAGAGGCATTATGGAGCATTACAAGGGCTAAATAAAGAAGAAACAGCAAAGAAGTATGGAGATGAACAAGTTCATATTTGGAGAAGAAGTACAGACGTGAGACCGCCATCTCTTACCGAAGATGATCCAAGGTATGAATCATCTGCCCCACGTTATAAGTTGTTGGAAAAAGGAGAGTTCCCACTTACAGAATGTCTAGAAGATACAGAAAAGAGAGTGCTGGGCTTTTGGCATGAGGAAATTGTACCAACGTTACAATCTGGTCAAAAAGTAATCATCTCATCACATGGTAATACAATACGTTCACTTGTGAAATATTTAGATAATCTATCGAACGATGGTGTAGCGTCATTAAATATTCCAACAAGTATCCCGCTCGTATATGAATTAGATGAAAATCTACAACCAATTCGTCATTACTATTTAAGTATGGATGGTGAAGTACCTGAAGGGATTATTCCGAAACATATGTCGTTATAAAAAAATATTTTTGAAAATTTGAAATGTATGCTTGTCTACATATACAATGTAGATTCATTATAAAAGATGTGGCTTCCTTCTATGTATATGCAATATAGCTAACTTTAGAAGGTTGTCCATGTCTTTTGTCATAATGAGTGAGAATTGAGCATGTAATGAATCGTGAGATGTTTTTGAATGGAGGGTGATGTAAGTGACTGAATCTAACATTCGAATTGGTTTATTTCTTCTTGTTTTAGTCTTTTTGTTTCTTATTTTCTTTTATTGGAAAAACGAAGAACTATATGAAGAGAAAAAGCAACTTATTCGAAAAACATGGTATGGTGTGTTTATTACATCAGTCGCAATTTATTTCATGATGAAAGGAATTGATTTGACCCTCTGGAAAAATATTTTAATGTTCGTTGCGATGGTTATATTTGTCGATATTGCATTTATTTTAACTCCAAACATTTCTGAAATATGGGGTGCAAAGTTTAATGATATCGGAAAGACAGTTCAATCGATTAAGCGATCACTTATTGCTTCGAAAGCACGAGGTGAGATTTACACAACAATAATTCAAAATGTAAATCCAGCGGCATTTGGTACAATGGATTGGCGAACAGAGGCTGAGTATGCACAAAGCTTAAATGCATTTCTTGATACGTATGCAGAAAAAATTGGAGCGAAAATCATTGTATTTGCCACTGCTGATGAATTAAATACAAATTTTCGCGGTGTTCGCTCTCAATTTAGTATTACCATATCTTTAGAACATATAGAACAATTAAATGAACAAAAAGCCGTGCAAGTAGAAAATGTGGGCATTATACCAGCAAAAATAGTGAAAGATGTTTATATTATTATTGATGGACAAAAGAATAATCTTCAAGATCGTGACTTTGAAAATGTATATAACTTGACAATTCATCATAGTTATTTTAATAAGTAAGGACAGAATCTAAATTCTGTCCTTTTCCTTTATACATAAAATAGAACAAAGTTGAATAAAATTGGACAATCATCCCTACACTAGCACGTAGAGGTGATAGTAGTGGAAAAAGAATATAATAATGAATTTTTTAAAGAAGAAGCTGAGGATACAACAGATTTCTCTTTAATAAAAGGAGATACAATGCAGCAAGTAGAAGATTTAGAAGAGGAATTAAAAAGAAAAGGATAAAAGTGATTCTTGTCCATATTTACGATATAATAAAGATAGATAAAGTTTGTATCTTTTTTGCAAAAGGGGGAGAAGAAATGCAAGAAATAAAGCAACAAAAGTTTTCTTTTTTCAAGGAAAAGAAAGAAGAACCCAATACAGATTTCTCTCTTGTGAAGGGTGCATTGACTCAAAATATAAATCGATTAGAAAAATTGATGGAGAACTCACCATCTAAGTATATAAAAAGAACTAAGTTAAAAGAGAATGCGTAAAAGCATTCTCTTTTAACTTAATACATAAAAAGTATCGCTTTTTTGTTTGGAAAATTGATCGATACACTAAATTAGTGCAATTATAATCTGCAAAAAGCTAACCTTATAATGAGGTTAGCTTTTATTCTTTCTGAAAAATAAAAAATATAGCAGCAATGATAATACTAAGGATAATAAGTCACCAATCATACCTTCGTATTCCTTGAGATATATACAAGCAATTATAAGGAATATTGAAACAGGGATTAATAAAATAACAAATATTTTACTAAAAACTCTAATATTGCATATAGAATAACGAAGATAGAGATAATCTCACCGATGATTAGGGGGACTCCTCTTTTAATAAAAAACTGATATTGGTTTTTTTTCAAAATAGTGTTACTCCAATTTCTTTAGTGCAATTAACCCCGAATAACTAAAAATTTAACGCTAGTAAGATATACTATTTCTTTTTTTGTTTGAAAATAATTTTATACATGTAGTATCCAAGAGCTGTAAAAACAAATCCAATAGTAGCAGCTCCAATTTCTTTCATAAATAATAGGTATACTGAAGCAAGAACAAGGACAACTAAAATTAAAAGTAGTAAATACTTTGAAAGAAATTCTAATCCCTTGTATAATGCTAGAATCGCACTCGAAAGAATAGTGATGATAGGCAATATTGTATTGTCAAAAAAACTTTCTTTTTTTTATTAGAATTCTGTTGTTTATTCAATATAAATATACTCCTGTCTTAGAAAGTTAATTTTCCACCAATTTTTTTATTTCGTTTTCAAACAATATATAAGAAATTGTTTTTATTAAACAATATAAAGGTAAAAATCGCCATAAGAAATCTAATGTTTATATAATATCGAATATTCTTATTGATTAGTAGAGTAATATTTGAATGTTAGTACAATTTTTGTAGCATACACAAGAGCAGAAAAAACTAAAATAAAAGTCAAAGATTTAAACATGATATAATGTTATTAGAGAGTCCTTTTTTATTACATAAGAAAGTTGGATTACAAGTATGAAAGGAGAATGAAAATGTATTCTAATTTAGAACAATTAACAAAGCACCCTGTATTTTATCATTTTGCAGAAATTTCAAAGATTCCTAGAGGATCAGGAAATGAAAAAGAGATTAGTGATTATTTAGTAAAATTCGCAAAGGATCGTAATTTAGAAGTGGTACAAGATGAAGCTTTAAACGTAATTATTAAAAAGAAAGCAACTTCTGGCTATGAAAATGTTCCTGCAATTATTATTCAAGGTCATATGGACATGGTGTGTGAAAAGAACCAAGCAACTGTTCACGATTTTGAAAAGGATCCAATCGGGTTACGAATTGTTGGGGATATGTTGTATGCAAAGCAAACGACTTTAGGGGCGGACAATGGTATTGCAGTTGCATATGCGTTAGCACTATTGGATTCAACTGATATTCCTCATCCAGCTCTTGAAGTTGTCATTACAACAGAAGAAGAAACAACAATGGGTGGTGCTTTTGCTGTTGATTCAAAGCACTTTGATGGAAAAATATTTATTAATATTGATTCTGAAGAAGATCATAAGTTATTAGTAAGCAGTGCAGGTGGCGCAAAAGCCGTTGAAACAATTTCTGTTATTTGGGATGAAGCACCTGGTGAATTAGCTGCATATCGTCTATACGTTGGAGGGCTAAAAGGTGGCCATTCTGGTATGGAAATTGATAAGCAACGCGGTAATGCCAACAAAGTTTTAGGGCGCGTTCTTTATGATTTATCGAATGAAGTTCAATTTAACATGAGTGAAATTCATGGTGGATTAAAAACAAATGCGATTCCGCGTGAAAGTGTAGCAACAATCTTATTATCTGCAAATGATGTACAAAAGGTAGAAGGAAAAGTAGCTGCATGGACACGTATTTTACAAGAAGAGCTACGTGCTGTAGATCCTGATGTGCATGTTTCTCTTACGAAGGTAGAAGAAAAAGTAGAAAAGGTATTTGCAAAAGAAACACAAAAACAACTTATTTCTTCTTTATTCTTAATTCCAAATGGTATTCAAAGTATGAGCATGGACATTAAAGGACTTGTAGAAAGTTCAACAAACTTAGGTGTTATTGAAACATTACATAATGAAATTAAATTACGAAATGAAGTAAGAAGCTCTGTAAGTAGCCTAAAGCAGCACATTACCAATGAAATTAAGCATATTGCAGAATTAGTTGGAGCACAATTTGAGAAGGAATCTGAGTATCCAGAGTGGCCATATAGTCCAAATTCACCGATTCGTGATTTGTTTGAAAAAGTGCATAAAGAAAAATATAACAAAGATGCTGAAATCTTTGCGGTACATGCTGGTATTGAGTGTAGTGTGTTTGTTCAAAAAATGCCTGAATTAGATGCAATCTCATTTGGACCAGATATTTTTAATGTTCATACACCGGATGAACATATTAGTATTTCTTCTGTTATTAATAACTGGGGATATTTCGTTGATGTAATGAGAGAAACAAAAACATTAGCTGAGTAATTTAGTAATACCAAAAACAGTCTATAAAATTTATAGGCTGTTTTTTATTTGGAATGTAAATTTATTTAATCATATATTGTATTTTCTTTAGTGTGTAATATTAAGCTTGAACAATTAATAATGTTTAATTGTTGGTGGTTTTTCCTATGAGAATCATGTGAAAAAGGAGTGAGAAAATGAAAGTAGCAAAACAGCTTTTCGTATGTATGCTCTTAGTTTTTTTTACATGGAATTTCACGGACAGCGAAATAATTTTTGCTGATGAGGTTGAGTTTTCAGGTACTACAGCACCACTTAATGTAAATGTTAGAGATGCAAAGAGTTTAAATGCTAATATTGTAGAGGTACTGCCAGGGAATACAAAAGTGACATTTAAGGGATGGGAATACGGCGAAGAAGTTAAAGATTATTGGACTGGGAATTTGGATAATCGTTGGTTTTATTATTTTAAAAATGGAAAAAAAGTCTTTGTTACATCAGCTTATATAAATGGAAATCCTCCAAATACTTCGGCGGATCGTAAATTATCTGTTCCTAACATTTTGCAAGAAAGATCAAATTGGTGTTGGGCAGGTACATCTGTTTCCGTTTTAAATCATTTCGGAAAAACACCTACACAAGACCAATTCGTTAGATATGTCAAAGGAGGTTCTTATAATAACCCAGCTACTTCTAGAGAAATACAATATGGATTATCAGGATATGGATTTAGCTCTGCAATCAGTTCAGGTGCTAAATCGTACGATTGGTTTAAAAATCAGATTAATAGCAATCAGCCGATGATTGCACTTATTATGTGGCAGAATGGTGCAAATGTTGGACATTTCTTAGTACTGGATGGTTATTATAAAGGAACAAATGGAGTCGATTATATAACATATATGGATCCTTGGTATGGTGACCACTACAATCATAATTTTAGTTCCTTTGATAATAATAATAATTTTTGGTGGAACGAAACAGTCTATAATGTTCGTGCAAATTAATTTTGTTAGAGCGGGAGGTTGCGTATATTTATGAGAAAAATTCTTAAGTTCTTGATACCGTGCACTTGTTTAATTATTGCGATTGTATGTGTAAATCGAATTGGATATGCATCTAATAAATCTAAAGAAACACCAGAATCTGTAGCACTAAAAGATTATCAGCACGGTAAATTTATTTCATCTGAAAACGAAAACCACAATGAAAATCTAACTCCAACCTTAGTAACAACTTCTACATTTTCTTTCCCTATTTATAATACGATACAAGCACAACAAATTTTAAATATAAATTCCAAAAATATCTCAGAAGTTTTATTACCAACAAAAGAAAAGCTATGGTTTATTATGGAAGGAGAACAGCCAGAAGGGTTGATTGTAGCAAATGATATAGAACCTATACGTATGGGTGGGGAAAATAGGAGTAAAGATTTATATGAGATCTATCAAACTATAAAAAATAATACGGAGCAAATAAAAGAAGTTGCTTATTTTGAATTTGAGGGGCAAGGTTTATTTGTTGTGAGTCATGATACGAATAAAGAGATCTATCTTAGTAAAGGAGCGGCATCTATATTAAACCTTCCTGCTGGTCAAAAAATATCTGATGATGAGGTAATACAGAAGATGAAAGATAGGATTGCAAAATCATCTTGATAGATACTTACAAACAGGGTATGATAGTGAATTATGTCCTGTTTGTTTTTTATATAGAGATATTAGAATTAGAAAAGTTTCAATGAAAAGTTAATAATATAAGTGCAGTGTAAAATTAGATAGATAATAACCTAAATTTAATCACGATTAACTGAATCGGAAATTTCATGTACCAAATTAAGTATAGAAAAATAATTCGAGAAAATATATAAAAGTTTATATTTTATTAGATAAAAATTAAAACGCTTTCTTTTTGTTTTTTGCATCAAAGCCCTCGAAATTAATTGTTTGTAATAGAGCATACCAAGGGGGACAAAAAGTTGATTAAAAAGTTTTCATTTCTTTCTAAAGAAACAAGTGCAAGAAAAAAAGGTGTTAGTGCCGCTATAGTAGCAACGGGAATTATAGGAGCTATGTTAATACCAGATAATGCTTATGCACATGGATTTGTGGAAAAACCAAGTAGTCGTGCAGCATTGTGTAGTCAATCTTACGGTTCATTAAATTTAAATTGTGGGAATGTGATGTATGAGCCACAAAGCTTAGAAGCACCGAAAGGATTTCCAGTAAATGGGCCAACTGACGGCGAAATCGCTTCTGCAGGAGGTCTGTTTGAAGGAATTCTCGATCAACAGACGGCAAATCGTTGGTTCAAGAATAGTATAGCTGGAGGACAAAATACTTTTACATGGAAATATACTGCGCCACATCCAACGACAAAGTGGCACTACTATATTACGAAAAAGGGATGGGATCCTAATAAACCTTTAACACGTGCCAATTTTGAACCAATTGGAACTGTAGAACATAATGGTTCAGCAGCTTCTAATAATTTAACTCATACGGTTAATATACCAACTGACCGCAGTGGATATCATGTGATCTTAGCTGTTTGGGATGTAGCAGATACTGCAAATGCTTTTTATAATGTGATTGATGTTAATTTAATTAATGATGTAGCCCCAGATATAGAGGCACCAACACAACCACAAAACTTACATGCAATTAAAATCACTTCAAATAGTGCAGAGTTAAAGTGGGATTCTTCTACAGATAATGTATCTGTAAAAGAATATAAAGTATTTAGAGATGGTAAAGAGATTACTACTGTAACTGGTACAACATTTACAGATAAGAAATTAGTGGCTAGTACAGATTATTCTTATACGGTAAAAGCTGTAGATACAGCAGGAAACATGTCTAAGGAAAGTAAAGCGATATCTGTAAAAACACTAGTAGAATCACCAGATTTAGAAGTGCCAACACAGCCGAAAAACTTACATAGTATGGGTACAACATCATCTACTGTCGATCTAATGTGGAGCCCGTCGGAGGACAATATAGCAGTGAACCATTATGTGGTTTATCGAGAAGATGCAAATGGAAAAATAACAAAAGTTGGCACTTCTGAAACTACATCATTTATGGATAAGAACTTACAACAAAATACTGTATACAAGTATACAGTTACTGCAGTTGATACAGCTGGAAATGAATCTGTTCGCAGTAATGTTTTCACAGTGAAAACAAAAGAGCAAAGTTCATTCTACCCAGAGTGGAATCCAAAAAGCGCCTATACAAAAGGTGATAGAGTAGTATATCAAGGGAAAACATATGAAGCGGTTCAAAGTTATCAAGGAAATGGTGATCCAAATTGGATATTTGCTTTAGCTTTATGGAAAGAAATTTAATATATTAAAAGTAGTAGAACATTTAGAGGGCTGTGGTGCGAAAAATAAAAAGAAAGCATTTATATTGATTTTTGATTAGTAGAAAATATGAATCTGTTTGAATAAAAGAATAGTTAGGAGGAAAAATGAAAAAGAAATATAAAAGAATCTCTATTATAATTGCCACCTTAATAGGAATCAGCACATTTTCATATTTGCAAAACAATTTATTAAGTGTAAACAAAATATCAATCACATCTAGTAAAATACCAACTAATTTTAAGGGTTTCAAAATTGTACAGTTGTCCGATTTGCATAGTAAAAAATTTGGAGATAAGCAAGAAGTTTTAATTGAAAAAGTGAAGAGTCTAAAACCTGATATAATTGCTATTACTGGTGATTTGATTGATAGTAAGCGATATGATGCGGAAGCAAGTTTAGAAGTGATTAAACAACTTGTGCAGCATTATCCTGTTTATTTTGTTACAGGAAATCATGAAGCGTGGTCAGGGCGCTACGCCAGTCTAGAAAAAAAATTAAAACAATACAATGTTTCAGTTTTAAGGAATGAGCATATACGTATTCAAAAAGATGGACAAGAAATTTACATTTTAGGTATAGATGATCCTACATTTACAGTGGAAAATAGCGATGGAAATGATGAAATGACCACAATAACAAATGAGATTATCAAAGTTACTAATGTTATTGACCCAGTTGGATTTAAAGTATTATTGTCACATCGACCTGAGCATTTCCAAGCATATGCCGAACATCAAATAGATGTAGTTCTTACTGGTCATGCTCATGGTGGACAAGTTAGGCTACCTTTTATTGGAGGTTTAGTTGCACCTAATCAAGGAGTATTACCGAAATATACGGCTGGTTTATATAAAGAAGGAGTTACTTCTATGATAGTAAATAGAGGTTTAGGAAATAGTATCATTCCTCAAAGGATTTTTAATAGACCTGAGATTGTAGTCGTACAGTTTGATTAATTTGTACGACTTTTTTATTAGTTTTTGAGGGCATTGGATTTGTAAATGCAATAAAATTATTTGTATGGAAAATAAAGTGTTACAGTTGGAAGTGTCTATATAAAAAGTTGTTTGCTACAAAGTATAAGTATCCATTACAGTTTTGTTAAATTTGTTCTTCGTTACATAAACTAACAAATTTTGACTAAATGCTTTTGTTATAGTGTAAATAATTAAAATACTCAGCTTTTATGGAATTAGAACGTTTATGGCTTGTGAATATAAAACTTTTTATAAAGGAGCGTACACATGCATAAAGAATTTGAAATTGAGGAGTATACTGCGATTGAAGAACAAATTCATTATTATAGTCAATGTTTATTGGTAAATCATCCGGAGCAAATTATCAAGTACTTAGAAAAAAGACTAGAAAAATATATGGAAACTTTACAATATGCACATTTATATCCAGAAAAAGTTATTTTTCCTATACAGCAACTAGTGATCGAATATTCTTTAGATATTGCTAGAATTAGGAAATATTTAAAGTTAAATATTTAATTTTTTTTGGAGTAATAAATAATGAGTAGATTGGTATATTATCTACTGGAACAATAGATAAAAATACTGTTGCTATTGATACAGTAGTGAGTAGGGGGAATATGAAATTAAGTGTATAAAAGAAATGTATATGGAATCAAAAATGTCCCAATGGTCTTATAATTTCATAGACCGAATAAAAAAACTAAATCAAAGAGAAAAAGAGTCGATACAAGAAGGATAAAAATCTATTGTCGGCTCTTTTTTTGGGTTGTTTTTAATGAGTTATTAGTAAAAAGAGAGGGGTATTCACAAAAAATTGACATATAGTATTTCAAGAGTAAAATAAAAAGTGAGTACTCACTCATTTTATAAAAGGGGGAGATTTTAAATGCAACAACCATCTGTCATTTTACAGGATGTATCAAAGCGTTTTGGAAAGAAGGAAGTATTGCATAATATTTCACTATCTGTAGAAGAAACAGAGATTTTCGGGATAGTAGGTCCATCTGGTTCTGGTAAAACGACACTTATTAAAATGATTGCTGGTATTAGTGAATCAACGACAGGAGATGTAATAGCTTTAGGGATAAAGATGCCAAACTTAAATGGCATGAAACAAATAGGTTATATGGCACAGGCAGATGCACTTTATGAAGAATTATCAGCTTATGAAAATGCAGATTTTATCGCAACGATGTATGGGTTAAAAGGGAAACAGAAGAAAGATAGGATTGTTGAAGTTTTCACGTTAGTACAATTATCCCAACATGCCAAAAAACAGGTGCAACATTTTTCAGGTGGGATGAAGAAACGTTTATCGCTGGCTATGGCACTTTTACATGAACCGAAGATATTAATTTTAGATGAACCAACTGTGGGGATTGATCCAGTTCTCCGCAAATCGATTTGGGAGAAATTTTATGACCTTAAAAAACAAGGAACAACCATCATTGTGACAACACACATTATGGACGAAGCTGAATTTTGTGAACGTCTTGGATTAATCAGGGATGGTAATTTAATTGCGACGGGAACACCAAATGATTTAAAAGAAAGAACCTCATCAGGACGGATTGAAGATGTATTTCTGTTGGAAGGAGCGGTTGAGTAATGAGAGTCGGTGGTGTAATGATTCGGATTATTCGTCAGTTTCTTCGAGATAAAAGATCACTTGCAATGATGTTTGGAGCTCCAATGTTACTACTTTGGCTATTGTCGCTTGTATTTACACAAAATGAATATACGCCTCATATCGCATTCGTAGATGTTCCAGCGCCTATGATGGAATCAATGAAAAAACAAGATGCAATCACTTATGAGCTTAGCAAAGAAAATGCGCATTCTAAATTAGAAGATCAACAAATAGATGCTATTGTAACTTTAGAGAATGGAAAAGTAAATGTATTGCTAGAAGGAAGTGATTCTTCAAAAAATCGTGCAGTGCTTCAAGTATTACAAAAGGGGATAGAAAAAAATGAAATACCTGGTATGAAACCAGAAATTGATTTTTTACATGGTTCTGCAGATTTTACAATGTTTGATGGGCTTGGACCCATATTAATTGGTTTCTTTACATTTTTCTTTGTCTTCATTTTATCAGGCGTATCCTTCGTACGTGAACGATTAAGTGGAATATTAGAAAGACTGCTATCCACTCCAGTACGCCGATGGGAAATTGTAGTTGGTTATATACTCGGGTTTGGTATTTTTGCGTTTGTACAATCAATTATAATTGTAAGTTTTTCTGTATATATTCTTGATTTATACGTAGCGGGTTCTCCATGGCTTACGTTACTGATTACATGTATGCTTTCTTTAACAGCATTAACATTAGGAACGTTTTTATCGGCATATGCGAACAATGAATTCCAAATGATTCAGTTTATTCCGCTTGTCATCGTACCACAAATTTTCTTTTCGGGTTTGTTTCCAATTGAATCAATGAATAAGTGGTTACAAATGTTAGGGAAGTTATTTCCCCTCACATATGGTGCAGATGCGATGAGGCAAGTGATGATTCGTAATCAAGGATTTGCTGAGATTGCTGGAGATCTCGGTGTGTTACTTCTTTTTGCAGTATTATTCGCTGTAGGAAATATATTTGCTTTAAAGAAACATCGCAGAATATAATGTTTATAAAAAAGGAGCTCTATGAATGAAGAAAGATTGGCTAGAAGAGTTGCTTGCTAGGGCGGATACAGGTAAACGTAATGAACGTCAGATGCGTATATTAGAAGCTGCAGTTGATATGTTTGGAGAAAAAGGATATGCGTCAACTTCAACAAGTGAAATTGCAAAGCAGGCTGGTGTAGCGGAAGGAACAATCTTCCGCTACTATAAAACGAAAAAAGATTTATTATTCGCGGTTGTCATGCCAACTTTGACAAAATTGGTTGCACCGTTTTTTGTACAAGCTTTTGCAAAAGAAATACTGGAAAATACGTATGAAACGTATGAAGAATTTTTAAGAAAAGCAATTCAAAATCGATTTGAATTTGCAAAAAAGCATTTTCCAATGTTAAAAATTTTAATACAAGAAGTACCATTTCAACCAGAATTAAAAAATGAAATACAACAATTAGTAGAAAAAGAACTTTTTTCACGCTTTAAAAAATTAATTATATATTTTCAAGAAAAAGGACAAATTATTGAAATGCCTACACCTTCTGTTTTACGATTTACTTTATCTGCTATACTTGGACTAATTTTAACCCGTTTTTTACTGTTACCTGAAGCAAAATGGGATGATGAAGTGGAAATTGAAAATACAATTCAATTTATATTGTATGGATTAACACCTCGGAGGTAATAAGATGCGACAATTTGCTAAGCCAACCGTTGTTGTAAGTAAATGTCTAGAATTTGAGGCTTGTCGTTATAATGGAGATATGATTCATGATACTACGATTCGAAATTTGAAACCGCTTGTTACATTTATTCCGGTTTGTCCTGAAGTAGAAATTGGTTTAGATATTCCACGTGAAACAGTACGTATTGTCGAGAAAGATGGTATTCACAAGCTAATTCAGCCCTCGACAAAAGAAGATATGACTGAGAAAATGAAGCAGTTTTCCGATCAATTTCTAAGTGCATTACCGGACGTTGATGGTTTTATTTTAAAGAATCGTTCTCCAAGTTGCGGAACTAGGGACGTGAAAATTTATAGTGGATATGAGAGGGCGCCAGTAAAGGGGAAAGGTGCTGGTCTATTTGGTAGCGCTGTATTAAAAAATTTTTCGCAGGCTGCAATAGAAGAGGAAGGTAGATTGTCGAATTTTATTATTCGGGAACATTTCTTCACAAGACTGTTTACAACCGCGCATTTTAAAACCATTAAACATAAGAAAAGTTTGAAAGAACTTGTATCTTTTCAATCGGACCATAAATATTTATTTATGGCATATAATCAGATGAAACAAAAAGAATTAGGACGAATTATTGCTAATCATGGAAAAGATAATCTTGAAAGTATTTTTGAAAACTATGAGAAAACTTTATATGAATTATTGAATCGGACACCTCGCTATACATCAAATATAAATGTGTGTCAGCATATTTTTGGTTACTTTAAAAACGATTTGAAGCAGCAAGAAAAGGAGCATTTTTTAACGCTTCTTCAAAAGTATGCAGAGAAGAAAATGCCACTTAGTAATTTGCTTGTCGTATTAAAATCATGGGCCCTTCGTTTTGAAGAGCACTATTTATTACGGCAAACATATTTTGAACCTTACCCAGAAGCATTGATAGAGATCTCGGATTCAGGAAAAGGAAGAGATTATTAAATAGAATAATACATAATTCGACAAAAAAACTCCTACGTTGTTGTAGAACAATGTAGGAATTTTTTTGTGCATGAGTACAGAATCTGTTTTAAAATTAAATTATGACAGAATTATAACAATTATCTAACTAATATTCTTGTCTTTGAAAAGCAATGTTTGTAGTACAGACTCGCACGCTGTCGAAACTCAATATTCGATAAGGGGTGTGGCGGAATGGAATTTACTCTAACTCGCGAAAAACAAATGATTAAAGAAATGGTACGTGACTTTGCTGAAAAGGAAATCGCACCAAAGGCTGTTTATTATGACAAAACTGCAGAATTCCCATATGAAACATTTCAAAAAATGGGCGAACTAGGTTTGTTAGGGATACCATTCCCAGAAGAGTATGGAGGTTCTGGCGGCGATACTTTATCTTATGCGTTAGCTGTTGAAGAAATCGGTCGTGCTTGTGGCGGTACAGGTTTAAGTTATGCTGCAACAATTTCATTAGGTGCTTCGCCGATTTATTACTTTGGTACAGAAGAACAAAAGAAAAAGTACTTAGTTCCGATGGCATCGGGAAAAACATTAGGCGCTTTTGGTTTAACTGAACCGAATGCCGGATCTGACGCAGGTGGCACGCAAACAAAAGCATTTTTAGATGGTGATGAGTATGTCATTAGTGGTGAGAAGTGTTGGATTACAAATGCAGAGTATGCAAATACAATTATTGTAACCGCTATCAATGGTGTCGAAGAAAATGGAAAAAAACGTATTTCTGCATTTATTGTGCCAACGAATAGTGAAGGATTAACGATTTCAAGTCCATACGATAAGATGGGTGTTCGTGCCTCTAATACTTGTGAAATTGTACTTGATAGCGTTCGTGTACCGAAAGAGAATATACTTGGCGATGTAAATAAAGGATTTAAACAGTTTTTATATACACTTGATGGAGGTCGTATTTCAATCGCTGCATTAGCTGTAGGAATTGCGCAATCTGCATTTGAGCGTGCACTTCAATATGCAAAAGAACGTCAGCAATTTGGAAAAACGATTTCTAATTTCCAAGCGATTCAATTTAAATTGGCAGACATGGCTACTGAAGTGGAATTGGCGCGTAATTTGGTACATAAAGCAGCTTGGTTAAAAGATCATGATAAGCCTTTCGGTAAAGAAGCGGCTATGGCAAAACTGTTTGCATCTGAAGCGGCAAGTCGTATTGCGAATCAGGCGGTGCAAATTCATGGTGGATATGGTTATATGCGTGAATATGAAGTTGAGCGTCATATTCGTGATGCAAAACTTTTAGAAATTGGTGAAGGAACTTCTGAAATTCAACGTCTCGTAATCGCAAGACATTTAGGGTGTAGATAAAAGGAGGGCTCACTATGTTTCAAAAAATATTGATTGCTAATCGCGGTGAAATCGCAGTTCGTATTATTAAAACTTGTCAAAAACTTGGGATTCGTACAGTTGCTATATATTCAGAGGCTGATGAAAATGCGCTTCATGTAAAATTAGCAAACGAGGCTTATGTAGTAGGTGGTCCTCGGGTACAAGAAAGTTATCTAAATCTCGAAAAAATTATAGAAATTGCTAAAAAAACGAATGTCGAAGCAATTCATCCGGGATATGGATTGTTATCAGAAAATCCTTCTTTCGCAGTGCGTTGTAAGGAAGAAGGTATTGTATTTATCGGTCCTTCTGAAGAAATCATTGCTAAGATGGGTAGTAAAATTGAATCGCGTCTGGCAATGCAAGAAGCAAATGTTCCCGTTGTACCAGGAATCACAACAAATATTGAGACTGCTGAAGAAGCAATTGAAATAGCAAAACAAATTGGCTACCCATTAATGCTGAAGGCATCCGCTGGTGGCGGAGGCATTGGAATGCAATTGATGGAAACTGAGCAAACGCTCACCAAGGCATTTGAGAGCAATAAAACACGTGCGCAAAATTTCTTTGGTAATGGTGAAATGTATTTAGAGCGTTATATTGCAGATGCACATCATATCGAAATTCAACTTCTTGCAGATACACATGGGAATACGGTGTATTTATGGGAACGTGAATGCTCTGTACAACGCCGCAATCAAAAAGTAATCGAAGAAGCACCGTCTCCATTTTTGGATGAAGAAACACGTAAAGCGATGGGAGAAGTTGCTGTACAAGCCGCAAAATCTCTTGGCTACACAAATGCAGGTACAGTTGAGTTTCTTGTGGATGATAAGAAAAACTTCTACTTCTTAGAAATGAATACAAGATTACAAGTAGAACATCCTGTTACGGAAGAAATCACGGGACTAGATCTTGTTGAACAACAATTACTCATTGCTTCTGGCGAGAAACTTTCCTTTACACAGGATGATGTAAAGCGTAGTGGTCATGCCATTGAAGCACGTATTTATGCGGAAGATCCAAAAACATTTTTCCCTTCTCCAGGGAAAATTACAGGGCTAACTTTACCAGAAGCAGTGCGTATGGACCATTTTTTAGAAAACAATATAACAATTACACCTTTTTATGATCCTATGATTGCAAAAGTGATTGCTCATGGTGAAACCCGTGAAGAAGCAATTCGAAAGTTACAGGATGCACTTCAAGAACTAAAAGTAGAAGGGATTAAAACAAATACTCCAATGTTACTGCAAGTGTTAGAAGATGAAGTGTTTCAAAGTGGTATTTATACGACAGGATTTGTAACAAAACAACTTGTGAAAAAATAAGGTTTATGAATATTAAAGGGGGAAAAAATGATGACAAAAGTGTATGCATCGATGGCAGGTAATGTTTGGAAAATTGTGGTGGGAGTAGGAGATACAGTAGAAGAAGAGCAGGATGTCGTCATTTTGGAATCTATGAAAATGGAAATTCCAATCATTTCAGAAGAAACTGGAACAGTTATGAAAATAAATGTGCAAGAGGGCGATTTTGTTAATGAAGGAGATGTATTAGTAGAGATTGAATAGGGAGAAGAAGGGGTGAAATGTATTGAAGCTACCAACTTTTGCTGTCATTAAAGAAGTAGGCCCACGCGATGGTTTACAAAATGAAAAGAAAATTGTTGGCACAAAAGATAAAATACAATGGATTCAATTACTTTCAGAAGCTGGATTATCATATATTGAAGTATCCTCTTTCGTTCACCCAAAATGGGTTCCTGCTTTAGCCGATGCAAGCGATGTATTTACAGAGCTAAAGCGGAAACCAGAGATTACATATGCAGCGCTTGTTCCAAATCAAAACGGTTTGGAGCGAGCTCTTTTGCAAGATGTAGATGAGGTGAACGTGTTTCTATCAGCGAGTGCATCACATAATAAAAGTAACATCAATAAATCTACTACGGAAGCATTAGCTGTTATTCAAGATATTACAAAGCAAGCACAGTTTGCAGGTAAAAGAGTAAGAGGTTATGTGTCTACTGTATTTGGTTGTCCTTATGAGGGAGATGTAAGTATTGATGCTGTAGACGAGTTATGTAATCAACTATTCTCATATGGTATTTATGAAGTATCACTAGGGGATACGATTGGTGTTGCAAATCCACTGCAAGTAGAACGTGTATTAGAACGTTTACTAAAAAAATACGATTCTACTCAATTTGCAATGCATTTTCATAATACGTACGGTATGGCTCTTGCGAATGTTGTTCAATCGTTAGAGTACGGTGTTACTACATTTGATAGCTCTTGTGGCGGTCTTGGTGGTTGTCCATATGCACCAGGAGCATCCGGGAATGTTGCAACGGATGATTTAGTGTATATGCTCCATAAACTAGGCGTACAAACAAATGTAAATGAAGAAAAGTTATTAAAAGCGAGTCAATTTATTCAAAGTAAATTAAATATCCAATTACCAAGTCACGTGTATCGAGCACTGCAACATAAAACAATAAGTAGGTGATCAAATGCTACAATTACAAAACATTTCAGTTGATTACGTAACACCGCATATCGTAAAACTAACATTAAATCGTGAACGACAAGCAAACTCGTTATCTCTTGCACTATTAGAAGAATTGCAATCCACATTAAGTCACTTAAATGAAGAGGCTGATGTACGCGTTATTATTTTAACAGGGGCTGGCGAAAAAGTATTTTGTGCCGGGGCAGATTTAAAAGAACGTGCCAATATGAATGAGGAACAAGTGCGTCATGCTGTTGGAATGATTCGTTCTACAATGAATATGGTGGAGCAATTGTCACAACCTGTTATTGCTGCAATAAATGGAATTGCACTTGGTGGTGGTACCGAATTAAGCTTAGCATGTGATTTTAGAATTGCAGCAGAAACAGCAAGCCTTGGACTTACTGAAACGTCTCTTGCTATTATTCCAGGAGCTGGTGGCACACAGCGCCTTCCACGACTAGTTGGTGTCGGCAGAGCAAAAGAATTAATTTACACAGCGAGACGTGTTTCAGCACTTGAAGCAAAGGAATACGGGATGGTTGAGTATGTTGTATCAGCTGAATCGCTCGAAGAAAAGGCGATAGAGATCGCAGAGAGAATTGCTAGTAATGGTCCAGTTGCCGTCCGATTAGCGAAACAAGCAATTTCAAATGGTATACAAGTAGATTTACATACCGGATTACAAATGGAAAAGCAAGCGTATGAAGGTGTTATTCATACAACAGATCGATTAGAAGGATTACAAGCATTCCAGGAAAAACGCAAGCCGATGTATAAGGGGGAGTAAATGTGTTAGAACAAAAACAACAATCGAATTCATTTGAAGAACGCGTTGAAACAATTAAACAAGGCGGCGCACCGAAATACCATGAGCAGAATAAGGAAAAAGGAAAAATCTTTGTTAGAGATCGCTTAGCACTTCTATTTGATAATGGTGAATATGTAGAAGATGCCTTATTTGCAAATTGTGAACAAACAGGTTTACCAGCAGATGGTGTTATAACTGCCACTGGTAAAGTACATGGACGTACTGTATGTGTTATGGCAAATGATTCAACAGTTAAAGCAGGATCTTGGGGCTCACGTACAGTTGAAAAAATTTTACGAATCCAAGAAACAGCTGAAAAATTACGTGTACCACTTTTTTATCTTGTTGACTCTGCTGGGGCACGTATTACCGATCAAGTTGAAATGTTCCCAGGGCGCCGCGGTGCAGGGCGTATTTTCTATAACCAAGTGAAGTTATCAGGTAAAGTGCCACAAATCTGTTTATTATTTGGCCCATCGGCAGCTGGGGGCGCTTATATTCCTGCTTTCTGTGACGTTGTCATGATGGTTGAAGGAAATGCTTCCATGTACCTAGGGTCTCCGCGCATGGCTGAAATGGTCATCGGTGAAAAAGTAACACTTGAAGAAATGGGCGGTGCTCGCATGCATTGTTCGGTATCAGGATGCGGGGATGTGTTATGTAAGACAGAAGAAGATGCAATCGCTCAGGCAAGACAATATATTTCGTATTTTCCAAGTAACTATCAAGAACATGCTCCTACGAATATGCCTCAAGAACCAAAGCAGTTCGAAAAAACATTAGAACAAATTATTCCAGAAAATCAAAATGCACCTTTTAATATGAAAGATCTTATTAATCGTATTATTGATGAAGGCTCCTTCTTTGAAGTGAAAAAATTATTTGCACAAGAACTCATCACAGGATTAGGACGAATCGACGGAAAACCTGTTGGTATTGTTGCAAATCAGCCGCGTATGAAAGGCGGCGTATTATTCCATGATTCTGCTGATAAAGCAGCTAAATTTATTAATTTATGTGACGCTTATCATATTCCATTATTATTCCTTGCTGATGTACCTGGATTTATGATTGGAACAAAAGTTGAGCGAGCTGGTATTATTCGCCATGGTGCGAAAATGATTTCTGCTATGAGTGAAGCGACAGTACCGAAAATTTCAATTGTTGTACGCAAAGCATATGGAGCCGGCTTATATGCAATGGCAGGTCCAGCATTCGAACCAGATTGCTGCTTAGCATTGCCTACAGCTTCCATTGCTGTAATGGGACCAGAAGCTGCTGTCAATGCCGTATATGCAAATAAAATTGCAGCGTTGCCGGAAGAAGAGCGTGCAAGCTTCATTGCAGAAAAACGTGAAGAGTATAAAAAAGATATAGACATTTATCGTCTGGCATCAGAAATGGTGATTGATGGTATTGTTCATCCAAATGATTTACGTGAAGAGCTAAAGAAACGATTTGAAATGTATATGAGTAAATATCAAGTGTTTACAGATCGAAAACATCCAGTTTATCCAGTGTAAAAGCCCTATTCAGGGCTTTCTTGTTCGAAAAATGAGGAGGGGAAAACAGTGAAACAAGCCGTTTGGTTTCCAACAGAAGAATATAAAGATAAAACACGTTTATATGGGTGGATGAAATCGCTTGGCTATGAAGATTATGAAGCGTTTTATGAGAAATCGATTGAAGAAACTGCATGGTTTTGGGGAGAAGCAGAACGGGCAGTTGGCTATCAATGGATGAAACCATATACAGAGGTATTAGATTTAGAAAATGGCACGCCATTTGCACAGTGGTATACAGGGGGAACGTGCAATGTAGTAGAATCCGCTTTATCTCGTTGGCTTGCAGACGAAGAGACAAAAACACAACCTGCTCTCATGTATGAAGGTGAAAATGGTACGACAAAATCATTTACATATGAAGAGGTTGATAGCTGGGTAAGCCGCGTTGCAAATGGATTAAAACATTCTGGTATTGAGAAAGGTGATCGCGTAACCATTTATATGCCAATGATTCCTGAGACAGTAGTTGCTATGTTGGCAGTAATGAAAATTGGTGCGATTATTTCTCCGATCTTCTCAGGCTTCGCATCTGATGCAGTTATGACACGTGTACAAGCTGCAGGTTCAAAAATGATTATTACAGCTGATGGATTCGCGCGTCGCGGTAAAATCGTCTCTTTGAAAGATGAAGTAGATAAAGCGTGTGAACATTGCCCATCTGTTGAGAAAGTTGTTATTGTTCGTCATTCTGGAAATGATTTTACGCCGCATAACTATGATCTTTCATGGAATGCCCTTGAAAAGGAAAAGCCATTTACTCATGCTGAAGAGATGAAAAGTGATGATCCTCTGATGCTCATTTATACATCAGGGACTACCGGAAAGCCGAAAGGAACGGTACACACACATGCTGGATTTCCGTTGAAGGCTGCATTTGATGCTGGATTCGGCATGAACATAAAACAAGGTGACCGTGTATTATGGGTTACTGACATGGGCTGGATGATGGGACCATTTTTACTATTCGGTTCTCTTATTAATGGGGCAACAATGGTAATGTATGAAGGTGTTCCAGATTATCCAGATGCTGATCGTTTATGGGAAACAGTCGATCAGTATCAAATTACTCATCTTGGAATTTCACCAACATTAATTCGGGCATTGATGGCGAAAGGGGATGAGTATGTAAAGAAACATTCTCTAGAAAGTTTAGAGGTGTTTGCATCAACGGGAGAACCTTGGAATCCAGATCCTTGGATGTGGCTCTTTGAAACAGTTGGAAAAGGGAAGGTGCCAATTTGTAATTATTCAGGTGGAACAGAAATTTCTGGTGGGATTTTTGGAAATGTTTTAATTAAACCAATTGCACCCATTAGTTTCAATGCATCCTTACCTGGGATGGCAGCTGTCGTTTTAGATGAAAATGGGATTCCAATTCGAGATGAAGTTGGGGAACTATGTTTAGAAAAGCCGTGGGTTGGAATGACGAAAAGCTTCTGGGAAGATGATGAACGGTATGTAAATACGTATTGGTCGCGTTTCGAAGACAAGTGGGTACATGGTGATTGGGTCATTTATGATGGTGAACAATATGTTATCACAGGGCGTTCTGATGATACATTAAATATTGCTGGAAAGCGTATTGGACCAGCTGAATATGAATCAATTCTTGTAAAGCATCATCATGTAATAGAAGCGGCAGCAATCGGTGTACCTGATGATGTCAAAGGGGAAGTTTGTCACTGTTTTGTTGTTCTGCGAGAAGGAACAATCTTTACAACAGAACTCAAAAAAGAGTTAATGAATTTAGTAAATTCTCATATTGGAAAAGCATTATGTCCAAAAGATGTTCACGTTGTAGAAGATCTGCCAAAAACCCGTAATTCTAAAGTAATGCGGCGAGTGATTAAAGCAGCATATTTAGGGAAAGAATTAGGGGATTTATCCTCATTAGTAAATCCAGAAGTGGTTTCTTATATTCAAGAATTACAATCTAGACAAATATAAAAATAAAAAATGAGCTCTTTATAAAAAGGGCTCATTTTTTATTATTCTCATTTTAAATAGAGTATAGGACAATCGTTTGTTTTCTTACCTCTATGTATTTGTCTCTATCCCTTTATGCATTTTTACATATTTTATAGTAAAAGAATAAAGGGGTGAAATTATGAGTTGTCGTGAAGATTGGTTTGAAAAAAAGCATTCTAAATGTTGGGATCACAAAAAGCATTCTAAATGCTGGGATGATCATCATCATTCTAAGCGTTGCGATGATAAACATCATCATGATGATGATTGCTGGAAAAAGTTTCATGAATGTAAAAAAGATCGAAATGAAAAATGTGATTGTTGTTGCACAACAGGTATTTTCCAGGCACTAAGATCATTAAGAGGTAGAACTGTAGCTATTGCAATTAGAGGTGTAACAGTGTCAGTTATTGGTATTGTTGAATCAGTAAACTGTGATGTTGTTACCCTAAGAGGAGCAGGAACTGCTCGACCACTCACACTATCTATTTGTGAAATTATTGCAGTACGCGAATTAATAGTTGCTGTTAGTGAAACTCCAGCAGAGAATCTTAATGTTTTCGATATTAATAACTAGTTTTCAATGTTCAAAAGAAGCCATTTACAAAAGTGAATGGCTTCTTTTATATAGTTATTATGAATAAAGAAGTTTTGTATCCGAAATAAATTATAATGATAGAAAATTTAAATGATAAAAATCCCAATTAAAATGGGGAGTTAGTATATAGAAAAGTGTACAAGCACTCCTCTTTGTTTTACATATATTATAAGTAGAATCCATTGTTTAATGGATTCCATGACAGCTCCAGCCCCTGGCACGTAGTATATTTACCTTAGTCATATTAGATTCTATCATTTATGATTACTGGTAAGAAGTAGAACTCGCAACCTTTGTAGTATAAGGAAGCGAGTTTTCTTCTGTATATGAGAGAATCTATTTTTTTGATAGCAGCTTCATTTTATAAGAAATGTATTAAATATTTGTTGCTTTCCTAAAGGGGTTATATACACAGCTCTTGTTTGGGAGGCTTTTGTAATCCACTTTAGTTCTAGCATTCGTTCTAATATAGCATTTCCTAAGGATCCTGCTATATGATGTTGTCTTTCACTCCAGTCTAAGCAACATTTTGAAAAAAACCTTCTTTTGTTATGTAACGAATCTAAATTAATGCCGAAATTTTCGAAAAATTTCAGTCCCTTTTTTGTTACTTTAAATTGCAAATCATCTTTGATTAATATTTCATTGTGTAAAAGTGAATTTGTAATTTCAACACCTAATTTTCCAGCTAAATGGTCATAGCAAGTTCTAGCATATTGAATTTCTTTAGACTCCTTTGATTGTTTAAAGGATTGAATTGGTTCTGGAGGAGCTAAATATAGTATTTTTTCTAGCGATTCTGCAATTTCATGATTGGCTATTTTGTAATAACGATGTCTACCGTGTTTCTCAACCTCAACAATTTGTGCTTCATATAATTTATTGAGGTGAAAACTAGCTGTTTGTGGTTTGATTTTTGCTACATGTGCTAATTCAGTAGCTGGATATGGACGACCATCCAAAAGTTGAACTAGAATTGTTGCTCGTGATGTATCGCTAATAAGAGAAGCTATATGTGCTACATTTACATTCATCTGCATCACTCCTTTTTTACATCCATATTTCGATGATAATGGAAGTTTTTATGTTTTACAATACAAATACAGAAATAAGATTGGGAGTGATAATATGAATATAGAAAATAAAACATTATGCAAAGAGATAGAGCCGAAAATTTTATATTATGGAATGCCAATTTATTTGCTATCAACTTTAAATGCGGATGGGACAACAAACATTAGCCCAATGTCATCTTCATGGGCTTTGGGAAACAATATTGTTTTAGGAATAGGACTTGGAGGGAAATCCATTCAAAATCTAGAATTAAACAAGGAGTGTGTCATAAATTTACCTTCCTCATTACAATGGAAGCAGGTAGAAAAAATCGCACCATATACAGGAATAGAAAACGTTCCGAATTATAAAAAAGAAATGGGTTATACATATCAAAAAGATAAGTTTTCAATAGCTGGTTTTACATCGATTCAATCACAATCCGTAAAACCGCAGCGTATAAAAGAATGTCCATTACAAATTGAAGCAAAGGTAAAAGAAATAAGAATTCCAGAATATGCACCTTTCTTTGCCATTATTGAAACAGAAGTTGTCCATGTACATGCGCATGAAGAGATACTAAAAGGTGAAAATCATATTGATCCGCAAAAGTGGAGCCCGTTATTTTATAGTTTTAGACATTATTTTTCCATAGGAGAGGAGTTAGGGAAGAATTATCGAGCTTGACAATGAGTCATTTGAAATCTTAAAGGGAGTCAGTGAAAATGATCAAACTTGAATATTTTGAAAGAAGAGATTTTAAACAACTTATAGATTGGATTGATTCGGAAGAGTTTTTATTACAGTGGGGAGGACCAGCGTTTACATACCCATTACAGGAGAAACAATTAGAGAAGTATATAGAGAATGCAAATTATGAGAATGCAGACGTATTTGTATATAAAGTGATAGATCAAAAAATTAGAAAGGTTATAGGGCATATTTCACTTGGGAAAATCGACCGAATCAATAAATCAGCAAGAATTGGAAAGGTTTTAGTTGACGATGCAAGTTTGAGAGGGAAATCGATTGGGAAAAAGATGATGGAAGCAGTGCTCAATATTGCATTTGAACAATTATGCTTACATAAAGTTTCTCTTGGAGTATTTGATTTTAATACATCTGCTATTGCATGTTATGAAAAGGTTGGATTTGTAAAAGAAGGTTTATTGAGAGATGCAAGGAAAATGGGAGATAAGTATTGGAACTTGTGGGAGATGGGGATTTTGGAGAATGAGTGGTGTAGTTTGAAACAAAAAAATATTTTGAGCTGAAATTGATAATGAATTACATGGCATTCACTGTAGTTTTTTGAATGAAGTAAATCTTTATTGTAAATCAATAGGGAACACCCCACTTGTTATAGTTGCTGCTGGAAAAAAAGCATTTTATTCTCTTGAAGCTCAAGAAAAATGGCTACAAATGCAAAAAGAATTATTACAATTATCAAATAAACATAAATTGATAGTTGCACCCAATAGCGGTCATTATATTCAGAGAGATGAGCCTGAATATGTGATAAATGCTGCTAAATGGATAGTATCTCATATGTAAAAAGGAGCGATCTGTATTGGAAACTTTATTTCGATATAACTGGCAAGTTAGAGATGAATGGTTTGAATGGTGTAAGCAACTTTCAGAAGAAGATTTGCTCTGTAAGCGTGCTGGAGGAGTAGGAGGTATTTTGCAAACATTGTTTCATATTGTAGATGTAGAGTATAGCTGGATACGTGCCCTTCAAGGGAAAGAGGATTTTGAACTTGAATTTGAAGATTATCAAACATTAGAAAAAGTGAAGGTTCTTTCGGATTCTTTCCGGAATAAAATGGAGGCCTTTTTACAAACATGGTCCAGTAATTTGGAGAATAAAATATTAGTAGCTTCATGGACTGATGAAACGTACAAGTATGGTGAAGTTGTACGCCATGTAATTGCACATGAAATCCATCATATTGGTCAATTATCTATTTGGTCAAGAGAGCTGAATCTTCAGCCAGTGTCAGCAAACTTAATTAGAAGAGGTTTATTAGATGAAGTACGGAAATCTATTTTGTAAAAATCTATAAAGTGGTGATTGTCTTGAAAGGTACTGTACCTAGTAAAATCCATATTATTGGTTCTGTGGGAAGTGGAAAAACAACCTTAGCAAGAGTACTATCTTCTCAATTAAATATTCCTTATTATGAGCTAGATAATGTAGTTTGGAGAAGAACACAAAATGGAGATGTAAGAAATACAACTGAGGAAAGAGATGAAAAACTTTATAATATTGTACATTCAAACACTTGGATTGTTGAAGGTGCTCATCATACATGGGTGTCTCAAAGCTTCCAAAATGCAAATGTAATCATATTTTTAGATGTAAGTGTATCGAAAAGAATGATCAGAATAATCAAAAGATTCACTTTGCAGTTACTTAGACTGGAAAAGGCTAACTATAAACCTACATTTGAAATGTTTATGAAAATGTTTAAGTGGACAAACGACTTTGAGAGAAGTAGTAAAGCGGAGATCTTACATATGTTGAGGAAGCATAATGATAAATTATATATTTTAAAAGATAATACAGAAGCTGAATTATCAAGAGTAGGAATATCAAGTTTATATTAAATTATTTTGGCATATTTAAAGGGAACAAATAAAAGATATGCAGATAAATTATATTATGAAAAAGAAAAAAGAAAAGTAAGATAAACCGACTTGTTTTGAAAATACAAGTCGGTTCTTTATGTAAAAGAGGTTTTTAATTAAAAATCCTCTGAATCTTTTTTTCGTATATGTACTAATATAGAAATGAAAATGACCAGAAGCATTGTTATTGTTTGTAAAAAAAGGTTTTTAAAATGAAGTAGCGATGTCCATGATGTGACATTATCTTTGAAAGATTGAAATGCTGGAAGGTAAGTAGGCTCAAAAGCGTAATTAAATAGTCTTTTCGTTTCCATAAATGCAATATTTTCTCCATCTGTTTTCATTACAACGGAAATAAACCTTTTATTTCCTTTCTTTGCTGTTCCGATAAAGCTATAATCACCATGAGTTGAGAAACTAGTTTGTAAACCATCGACACCTTTAAATTTTATATTTTTATCAAGTGAATACAACATTTTATTTGTATTGAAAACATAAGTTTCTTTGAAGGTGAATTGATAAGAAGCCTTCCCAGCAACTTCTAATATGGTTGGATAGTCTGTTATTAAACGGCGAGCTAATTTCGAAGCATCTAAAGCTGTTATTTGAGAATTTTTCTCTTGTTTATTTGTTATTCCAGTTGCATTTGCAAAATATGTTTCTTTAGATAATCCTAAATGTGAGGTTTTTTCATTCATTAGCTCTGTAAAATATTGTTCTTTACCTGAAACATGTTCTGCCAAAGATATGGCGGCACTATTGTCTGAAGCTAAAACCATTGCGTGAAACAAGTCACGAACTGTGATTTGGTCTGTAGGTGTTAGATCAACATCGTCTCCATCAGTTTGAACAGTATGATTACTTATCTTTACACGATCTTCCCATTGTATTGTACCGTTATGTATTTGCTCTAACACAATATATTCTGTCATTAATTTAGATAAGCTAGCTGAAGGTAGGGGAATAGCCTCATTTTTTTTATAAACAATTTCGCCTGAAGAGGCATCTATTAAAATAGCTGATGTAGCTTGAATTTTAGGTCCATTTACATAAAAATAAAAATATAAAACAATAATGGCGGTAATAATAAAAGATAAAAATAAAATCATCGTTCTTTTTAAGAATTGCATAAGCTATCCTCCTATTACATCAATATCACTATTGTAAAAATTAATATTTAATTAGGAAGAAAGAAAAGGTAAAGAATTTCTAAAGAATGTTAAGGAAATTATTAATTTTGGATAATTATGGACGGTATGGGAGGATAAAAATGTATTTTCATTCACATTTAAACATAAATAAGAGTTGGTAGTGAAGAAAAATAATTGTTTGAGATGAAAAATCTCCTTAAGTGTGGCGGAGATGAGTTAAGAATAGTTGGTATTAGCAGTAAAACAGAAAAGGATCTAATTTATAAAAGCCTAAGTTAGGTCCTTTTTTATAGGCATATTGTCATGTCCAGCAATCTTACAGTAGGTCGGGATAATATTAGATTTCTTCCTTATCTGCAGATGAAAGAAATAGCTCATAATCATTCTTTACATGTACTCCTGCATTTACTTCTGCAAAATCACTTAATGCTTTATGTATCATTTGCACCGACAAACCTCCTTGGTTAGTATGGTACATTCCTCTAGAGAATTATCAAATCATGATAAAGTAATCTATAGTCACTTATAACATAAATCATTTAACAAATAGCATTAATTATAATAATTTTTTGAAAACAGTAATGAATATTTAATTCTAATTTGATTTACAAAACTATAGAAAACTCTTAGAAAAAAAGACGACGGTAATTGGGGTGCACTTCATAATAAGTCGTCTTTTTGCTTTGAAAAGCTTATGGGGATTCTTGGGAGGTAAATGTGTTTCCTTTTATCATATAGGATATTTTTATAAATGTGATATTAATTTAGTTTTGAAATTTTTGATTGGTATTAAAGAATTTTATTCCACACATTTTTTCTATTGTATTAATATTTGTATCTTTATATATATATTGTGCATTTATTAACTATGATAAAAGATTTTTGGAGGTGAATGTATGTATAATGAAAATTTTATAAAGGGTTTTACTCTGGATGAAATTTTAATTGGTGCTGCATTAAATTCAAATTTAGTTGGACCAACATTACCACCAATTCCTCCTTTTACATTTCCAACGGGAGTAACAGGAGCAACGGGGGCAGTATTTACTAATCTTATTTACATTGCTAATGCTGGAAGTAACGATGTCTCTGTCATTAGCGGGGCGACAAATATCGTGATTGGAACCATTCCGGTTGGGATCAATCCGCTAGCTGTAGGAGTCAATCCATTTACTAATCTTATTTACGTAACGAATGGAAGCAGCAATAATGTATCCGTGATCGATGGAATAACGAATACGGCGATTGCTACCATTCCGGCTGGGGATAATCCGTTTGGTGTAGGAGCTAATCCTTAAAGAAAAATCTAAAAGTTTGGAGGTAGAGAAGGTCAATTTAGAGAAAATGAATAATGTAAAAAAGGTTAAATTCATGTTTATATCCGTAATCTTAAATGTATAAAGTATTTTTCACTTAAATGGGTCATTCTTTTTATACATAAAGCATAGAAGGGTAACCCATCATATGTTTAAACTCAATAATATTACACAAGAAAAATAGGTTTTTCTAAGTGATACGTTTAAAAAAGAAGTTGAAGACTATTTCATAGGAACACCTATGCCTGTGGAAACTTTCCTCAAAGTAAAGCGATTACACCAAGTTGTATTTAAATATTGTATATTTAGTGTTTAATAATTTTTAATGATTAGTAAGCTATTATTCTAGTTTTGTTCAAATTGAAACGAAATAAAACTACCTGTTCTAAAAAAATTAGAGAACAGATAGTTTAGTTCGTTTCATATGCATTTCATTTTAAAAATTTACTTCGGTAAATAGATAGGTGATTTTTTTTAGTATATCTTTAGTTATTGAGAAAAATACTTCTTATTGTGTATGCGGAATAAGCTTCACTGTAAAAGTTGTTTTTTCCTCATCACTATATACTTCAATTGTTCCATTATGAAGTTCCACAATGCTTTTGACAATAGCTAATCCGAGTCCAGATCCTCCTGTGTATGCCGAGCGAGACTTTTCTACTCGATAAAATCGTTCGAAAATATGAGGTAAATCAGTACTTGGGATAGGTTGCCCGTAATTTGTAATCCCGATTGCAATCATTTTGTCGTCTTGGTATGCGATAATATCAAGATATTTCCCGTCACTTCCATATGTCATTGCATTTATAATTAAATTTTCAAATACACGTACTAACTTATCTCCATCAGCAAGTACCATTAGCTTTTGAGAAGGGAAAGAAGGCCTACACTCAATATTAGCTTCTTGAAGTTGCATACGAAATTGAACACTTAGTTGTCCAAGTAGTTCAACCATATCAATAGGTACACTATTAAGGCTTAGTTCTTTATTTTGGACACGAGTATATTCAAATAAATCATTCATTAGCAGGTTTAAACGATTTACTTTATCATAAATAACTTGGATATAATGACGTAATTCCACTTCATCTCTATAATTATCATGATGAATTAAATTGACATAGCCAACAATTGATGTTAAAGGCGTTCGTAAGTCATGAGAGACGTTTGTAATGAGTTCACTTTTAGCTTGTTCGGTTCGACGTTCTTCATCAATTGAAACCTTTAATTGCTCTACAATTTGGTTGACACCGGTGGCCAAATCTTCTAAATAATCATGTTGTAAAACAGAGATTTTATGATTGAAATTTCCATTTGCAATATAACGTATTTCTTCAATCATTTGTTTGATGCAAACTTCATAATATAATTTCTTTTCATGTCGATAAAAAGTATAAACGTAAGATGAAAAAATAGAAAATAAAAATAAATAGGACAGCATGAGCGCCCAAAGTGACTCTGTTAAGCCTCTGTATTTTTCATGACCGACAATCCTTACAAACTCTGTACTTAATGCTGTTAATGTAAGGGAGCTGTCAATTACACTTGTAACAAGGCGATATATGACAATTTGGGTAATAGGCGTAAGTAAAATCGCTAATAAAAGCCAAAATACAATTTTCCATTTTGGAATGACTTTTAAGATATCAAATGTTTCATTTTTCAATTTTATAACCTACTCCCCAAACTGTATGAATCAATTTCTCTCCATTTATTTTCGTTTCAAGTTTCTCTCTGAGATTACTAATATGAACCATTACAGTTTTATTGGAACCATATCCATCTTCATCCCAAACACGTTCGAAAATTTCTTCTGAACTAAATACTCTACCAGTATTGCTAGCAAGTAAGTATAAGATATCAAATTCAATAGATGTAAGTTTAATATAATCACCGTTTACTTTAACAGTGTGATTATGTTTATGTATTTCAACTGAACGAATGTGAAGAATACCATCGTCTTTTGTTGGTGCTGCTGCATATTGAAAAGAAGATCTACGTAATAGTGCTTTTACTCTAGCGATTAGTTCTAATGGATTAAAAGGTTTAATCATGTAATCATCAGCACCTGTCATGAGACCAAGGATTTTATCCATATCTTCAGCTTTTGCGCTTAACATAAGAATAGGAACAGTATGGTTCTCTCTAACTTGTTGACAAACTTCCAATCCATTCCGTTTTGGCATCATAATATCCAATATCATAAGATCAACTTGCTGTAGAGAAAGCATATGTAATGCTTCATCACCATCATAGGCTTTATGAATCTTATAGCCTTCATTTCTTAAATAAACTGCAAGTAATTCTACAATTTCTTTATCATCATCAATAATTAAAATATTTCTTTCCATCGGATCTTTAATTCCTTTCTTTCCATGTTGTTATTACTATAATAATAACAAACATTTAGGTGTTTGGGAGTTAAGATAGTATATAAAATTTCATGTAACGTATTAAAAAATTTAATAAATATATAAAGAATAAAGATTATAGGAGATTTTGTTGTTTATAATATACAAAATAATCGTTGTAAAAAGGAGAGGATAAGATGACATATGAACATTTATATACATTCGTACCAACCGGAGATTGGGAAAATGATATAAAAAGTTTTTTAGTGCAATACAATCACCTATTTACTTATGAGCATTCTGTTCGTGTTGCAAATGAAGCGAGGAAGATTGCAAAAAGATTCCAAGTGAATGAAGAACAAGCTGTTATTGCTGGTTATTTACACGATATTAGTGCTATCTTTCCAAATAACGAACGCATTGCGGTCGTTATTTGGAATAGAAATATTACAAGAAGAGCGTCAATTTCCAATGATTATTCATCAAAAAATATCGAAGGTAATAGCAAGAGAAATCTTTGAAGTTAAAGATGAAACAATATTAAATGCTATTGGTTGTCATACAACATTGCATAAAGACGCGACTCGGATCGATCTCGTATTATTTGTCGCTGATAAAATAGAATGGGACCAAAAAGGTATACCGCCATATATTGTTGAGGTGCAGGAAGCTTTAGAAAAATCAATTGAGCATGCGGCTTTTGCGTATATTTCATATTTATGGGAAAGAAGAGAGACTCTTAAAGTATTGCATCCGTGGTTGGGGGAAGCTTATTGGGATTTAAAAGCTAAATTATGAATAGCTGATCGGTAATACATGGCGTTTAATAAAAAGAATATATGGATGTGTTTTTTATTAATAAGACGAAAGATATTATTATGTTTATTTACGATGATAGAGGATGTGAGGTAATTGCGAAGAATAAAGAAACAATACGGTATTTATATGAAAAGTATAAAGAGTGGATTCTATGTTATACCCAAGAACATCTAGAGGAATTATTTAAAGGAAAATGAAAATAGGAGGAAGTGAAAAGTTTGATGAAACGTATTGCAATTGTATCTGCTTGGGAACCAGAGCTTACATATTTGCATCAGCATTATCCAAGTCACCGTGTAGAAAAACGAGCAGCCTGGGAGTTTCATTTTCATTCTATAAATGAATTAGAAGTAATATCGGTAATCACGGGGGTTGGAAAAGTAAACTGTGCCAGCTGTGTACAGTTACTAATAAGTGAATTCGGGCCAGAACAATTATTTATGACCGGAATATGTGGAAGTTTATCTGAGAAAGTAAAGAATGGCCATATTGTTGTTGCACTAAATACGTTGCAACATGATGTGAGCGCTGCCGGGACAGGAACAGATAGTTTTGATTTATACACTGGAAGGTCGGCTCCTATTGAAACTACAAAATATCTTGTAAGACAAATGAAAAAGGTACGTTCCTATGATCCAGTGCATTTCGGTACATTTATATCAGGCGATCAGCGTATTCGCAGTACAGAAATGAGATATTTATTACATACTGTATATGGTGCAATAGCTGTTGATCAAGAAATAGCAGCTTTTGCATATGTATGCCATGTGAATAAGAAACCGTTCCTGTGTTTGAAAGCGGCTTCGGATCAAGCGAATGACAAAACCGTAGAAGAACAAAAAGTATTTAAAATGTTAGCTTGTGAGAGAGCATGTGAGTTTTTAATTGCATTTTTACGTGTTTATGAAGTAACTATAGCTCATTAATAATATCATCATTCTATAGAAGGAGTTTAATTATAGCAATGCAAAAAGCAAATAGAATTGCAATTATCGGTGCAAACGGAAAAGCTGGCAAGTTTCTTATAAGTCAAGCACTGCAGGAAGGTTATCTTATTCGCATTCTTACTCGAAATCCAAAAACAATTGAAATATCCCATAAACATCTAGAAGTTGTGAAAGGCGATGCACGAGATATTTCGGCAATACGCCAATTACTTCAAGGTTGCGAGGCAGTCATTAATGCCGTAGGACAGCCTAAAAAAGAATCATATATATTCAGTACGGTTACAAATTATATTTTAGAAATAATGGAAGAATATAAAATAAAACGATATATTCTTGTTTCTGGAGGATCAATGGATGTACAAGGAGATAAAAAGAGTTTTTTTAACAAACTCGGAGCCAAGTTATTTCGGTTGTTTCTTTCAGATATGATGAAGGATAAATATAAAGAATTACAAATGATTCAAAAAAGCAATGTTGAATGGACTATTGTGCGTTTACCTTTTGTTGTGGAGGGAAAAGGCATTGGTAAAATCAAAGAGAGTATAGTAGATTTACCTGGAATGAAAATAAAGAATGGAGATATTGCTCCGTTTATTATAAAGCAAATTAATGATGATACATACAAGCAAAAATGTCCTTTTATTTCAAATTAATAGGGAAAGGTGAGAATAAGGTTTGAATGTTTCTGAAGAGTTTATAACTTTAAAAAGTCATCAAGTTTATATCAAGAAAATCGGGAGGGGTAAACCTTTATTTTTTTACATGGTGGACCAGGGGATAATCATGAATATTTCCTCCCACATGTTGAAGAACTTTCTAATTATTTTACACTTATTTTTTATGATCAAGTTGGTTGTGGGAGAACGGAATCTCATACGAAAAATTATAGTATTAGCCAAGAAGTTGAGTTACTTGAAGAATTAAGAAAACAGTTTGGTACCATCCTTATTACAAATAGCATACAAGGAATTAAACCTCACAACGCTTTCTATCGGTTTCCCTAATAATAGTTTGCTAGAGGGCTATGTAAAGAAATGTGGTTTTGAAAAGAATTCCTTGGCACAATATGAAATGTATCTTGTATTGTAATACTTTATGATGAAAAACCCTTATCTTCATTTAAAATAGAAAGAGAAGTTTTTATTTCCTTTTTAATGTGATTCGTGTACTATTGAATTAGAAATGAAACCGAATGTATGTTCTTTTTTGGTTTCAAATAGGAGTGATAACTATGTTAGCTATAATAGAGAAAAAAGATAATGGTTATGCAGCTCAATTTAATCGATCATTAAATTATTCGGTTGAACAAGTATGGGCTATATTAACAGAAAATGATAAATTAGCAAAATGGATGCCGAACCTTCAAGTGGAAGAGCTTCGCACAGGAGGCATAATAAAATTTGATATGATGGATGATTCCGGAACATTTATTGATATGCCAATTTTAGATTGTCATGTAAACTCTGTATTAGAATTCACATGGGGAGATGATCGAGTTCGATTTGAATTGTATCGGGAATCTGAAGGATGTCTACTATTGTTGAAAGAGTTTATCCATTCAATAACAGATCATACACCGAAAGATTTAGCTGGATGGCATGTGTGTCTGGATGTTTTATCTGCTTTATTAGATGGAGAATATATGGATTTTCCCAAAAAAGAATGGGAGCAATGGTATGAAAGGTATAAGGTTTGTGTTAATAAAATCATAAAATAATCGTTCGTATCGAATCATTTAACATATAGTTATTACATAATAAATAAAGCTTAAACTGTTATTAATACGGGAAGTTATGGGTAATGTGCAATGAAATAAAAATAGAGAAGAGTGAACTAAATATTGTACATGTATTTGATGTGCCACATAGTTTGCTGTTTAGTATGTGGACGGAACCGGAACATCTTTTTCCAACCGAGCAATTGACAGTTTTCCTCTTTCAAGAGACACTCCCTCTAACTTGTTCCAATTGGCAGATAACCATCATAGTCTTTCTTGAAGACTATTTGTCCTCTCTGTAATACGGAAAGCGTCATTTTTAATGGAATAAAGGATTAAGTCAAATAACAAGTTTTGTAATAATTGTAATTTAGCAAACGTGGCAGGATGGTTGTAGAAGCTTTTATAATATAATTGAGAGTTAAGTAAATACTTTGTGGGGTTGCGTTGAAAAAAGGACCACTAATTGCTAGATTTGAGCCATAAAATTGTTTCTTCAAAACGGTATAAGCGAATATATAACAAGAAATTTAGAAATCTTCGTCTACAATTAGTATGAGTTTGTCGATTCGAAAAAACACAACAAATTCATTTGAAGTTTTACTAACATGGCAATACTAACTTTAGAGAATTATAAGGAGATCACAATGAAAATAAATCAATTAATTGCGAACAATATTAACAAATTAGATGTAGCGCTTCCAACTGATCAATCGTTAGGCATTGCTGGTTTATCTGGATCTGGTAAAACAACTTTTTGTCAGACAATTGGTGATGAGTCTAAGAAACGTCTCGTTTCATTATTGCCAAAGGCTGAATATCAGTATTTATTTCCTGATATTATGGAAACAAATTTCAGTGCCATTAATATGGAAGAAATGCCTTTAGTGCTTTTTCTTGGAAGATCATCAATTTCTTCTAATCCACGTTCAACAATTGGCACGCATACTGGCGTATTTACAGAGATTCGTGTAAGACTCGCTGAAAAATACGATCTTTCTCCAGAAGTCTTTTCATTTAATAATGAATTAGGCTGGTGTCCTAAGTGTAAAGGCCGCGGTACTAATAAAAATGTCGAATGTCCTAAGTGTAAGGGAAGGCGTTATAACGAGGAAGTTGAGCAATATACAATCGATTTATTTGGTAAACCGCATAGTATATCAGAAATTAACAACTTAAGTATTGAAACTATTCTTTTGCTATCAAAAGATTTAAATATTAGTGAAGAAAAACAGCATATACTTAAAAACATTATCAATATGAATATGGGTTACTTAACATTAAACAGAATTATGGGTACATTGTCTGGTGGAGAATTAACTCGACTTTACTTGGCAGAATTTATGGCTGTAAGTGAAAATACTATCATTATCATTGATGAAATATCAGTCGGTATTGATCACGAAACATTACTTAAAATTTTAGAACAAATTAAACAATTAGGAAATAAGAATCAAATTTGGCTTATTGACCATTCTGACACAGTGCTCGATACAACAGATGACCAAGTATTCTTTGGACCTGGCAGTGGTAAATATGGCGGAAAAATCGTGGATGAATCACCGCGTCCAAAACCAGTACACTTAGAACGAAATGAGGAAGAGCCAACAGATTACTATCAATTTCATGATTTATATTGCCGTAATATTCAAATGGCCGAAATTAAAATACCAAAAAATAGACTTGTAACCATTACCGGAGAGTCTGGATGTGGTAAATCTACACTTGTCAACGAATGTATTGCCAAAGATTTTCAGAAGCAATACAAAAACGATAAACTCGTTATGGTTGGACAAGATCGAAACCAATCCATTACGAGTCGGTCAACTGTTGCGACTTTTCTTGATATTAAAAAGAAAATCACAAAATATAGTGAAGCAATTGATGATGTTTTCGATCGCTCAATTGAAGATATCATTGATGAACTTCCAAATGAAGGTATCGCACATAAACGTTTGAGCTTATTGATCAAACTTGGACTAGGTTATTTGACTTTAAATAGAAAAACGCAAACATTATCGACTGGTGAATTTCAATGTGTGCATTTAGTCTCGGAACTGTTTGCAAATTCTAGAAATCCTAATACACTTTTCATTTTTGACGAACCTTCAAAAGGTTTATCACAAAATATTTTAAATCAATTTATTGATAGTATCAGGGGCATTCTACAAGATGAATCAGTTTCAATCATGATGATTGAACATAATGCCTATATGATGGAAAGTTCTGATTTTATCGTTGATTTTGGTAAAAGAAAGAATGAACCTGTCACGCATCTTAATGTTGTTAGTCATCATGAATATTATGAGACTAAAAATAGGGAAGATATTGCACTACCATCGCCTATTTCGTCTACACTCAAATCACAAAATGGCATTACGTATTTAAAAGAAAATCATATCGACTATTTTAAAAATGCAGAAAATGTCTATAAGGGCGGTATTTTAAAAAGCTTATCATCAATAGCCCGTTTGATTTATGGTGAATACGATTCTAATATAATTGCACCTGTCATTGCCATTGATCTTGAAAGACATTTGTATAGTCAATATAGTTTCCTTTATGAAATTGGTGGCATGATTAACCATATTATAGCGTCGCATCCGACCAATAAAGATACGAGAAGCTTTGATTTCTTTTCTCAGGACAATCATTGTCCATCATGCTCGGGACGTCTTAAGGTTGAAATATTTGATAAAGACCTTGTGATTCAAGACAAAAATCTTCCATTCTGGGATGGTCTATTCTATCCAGAAGTAATGGAAGTATTAAAATTTTATCAATACCCAAAATTAGAATTTCTATTTGAAGAAATTAAGAATGAGCTTGGTCATGACCTGACGAAAAGCTATAATGAGATGTCAGATGAAGAAAAGCATACATTTTGGTACGGGTATTTTGAAAAGTCATTTTATGATAAGAAAAGCAAGACACGTAGAACTTGGGTAGGTTTTAATACCATCGTTGGTGGATATATTTTCGTTTCAAAATCAATTATTAAAGAGCAAATTAAAGCTTCTAAAGAAGTGATTACATGTCCAATATGTGAGGGTACTGTTTTAAACCACCATAAATCGCTTAAATTTGGAGACACAGATATTCGTGAAATTATCAATCAGCCGATTGACCAAGTGTTGAAAATAGTAGGTGATTTACCTGCACTCGTCAAACTGAAATCTATTGTAGGTGGCGACATGATTTTGACAGAAGATGTCTCTTTACTGCCTAGAAAAACACAAGTCGCACTGAAAATGTTTGAATTAGAACAAGCAAGCTTTACGGGTTACGAAATGGTATTACAAAATGTTTTACCATTCTGGGACACAATCAAAGACAATATCGAATCCATTAGCAATAATAATCAAGTGACCATTTGTGATTTTCCTAATATCAATGAAACAAGAGAAACCATCATAGATAAGTATTTCACAAATGGAAAATACAAAAAACTAACATATGTTTATGAAACATTTGGTTACAAAAAATTAGTTACCCAAATTAATAAAATTAAAAAAAGTCATCCATGTCCATTCTGTAAAGGAAAGAAAGTTATATCAGAAGATAATCTGCATGATGGCGTGTTTAAATTAACAATTCCATGTGTAAGTTGTTATGCAAGTGGCATCAATGATGATGGCCTTAAGGGACTTGTTGAAGGTATACAAGTAAAAACATGGTTAACTGGAACAGTAAGTGATGTTGTTGCTGAAAGCTTAAATATTGAGGCTGTTGCAGATATTCCAATTTTCAATCGTATTCGTGAGTTAAATAAACGAGATATGATGGCGGTTTATCAATGTCTTGAGCAAAATAATTAAATTAGAATTATTAAAAAAATCCATATTTTAAAACAAAGCTAGACTAGATGTCAGCTAGTGATAGAAAACTCATTTGCAATAATAAATTGCAAATGAGTTTTTATGCTATTCTGAAGTGGAGCTTGTTGGTTTAAAAGAATATTAAAAGTGCCAATCTAGATAGACAAAAGAACGGAGAAAATCTACTTATTATCTAAGCACGCCAATCAAAGCAAAAGTCTTTAGGAATGCTTTCAATCTATCGTATAAATGCTTTAATAGAAGGAATGGAATCCCAAATATATAAAAATATTATTCAACAATCGGGCGCTTTTATGAAGTAATTAAATCCTAATTTCTCACTTACACCACCGAGAAACTAGGATTTTTTATATTTGGGTTTCCTTAACGTTGTAAATCCGCATTTTCCTGACTCTACCTCATCATGAAATAAATGATCCAGATAAACTTGTATTTAGTAATTCTTTTTCTGATGAGGAAGGCAATACAGTTCGTGCTCCGTTTAGTCCAACTTGTCCGCTTGAAATTCAAAACATATTGCCATTTGTTGAACAAGATAGGAAAACAAAACTTATTATGCAATAAATCCCTGTATCTGCGAATGAAGGAGAATATAAATCGTTCCAAGAAGGACATGAGGGAGTTAAACAAGGATTTGCTAGGATGTTTGCACAATTAGAGGATTATATTAAGACGGTTAAATAATAGTTCGATAATTAAAGTATACTTAAGAAAAAACAGCAATTTTTTATTGCTGTTTTTTCTTTTTAGATGGCTTTAACACCAGATCGAATGGTTTCAGTTGAAAGTGGTAAAAAACTTGCTTTATTAATAGAAGGGATCACAATATAAAAAAATCCCACCTCAAGATTCTGAGAGAAGCAAGGAAGACAGGTGAGGGATGTGGAACCCCCCACTGATGGAAGTTTCACTTTATTTGACAATCTCATGGATATAAATTTACAACACTATTACAATATTGATTTAGAATACTCCACGAGAAATTCCGCCATCAATTGGAATAAAAGTACCCGTAATAGCACTTGCAGCATCACTAGCTAAAAAAGCTACAACATTGCCAAATTCTATTGGTTCATTATACCTTTTCATGGGTAAACTTTGTGTAATTTCTAATTCAATATCTTCAACATTACGTTTTTGTGTTTTAGACATTTCATTTAATAATTCTAATGCACGGGCAGTTTTAAAAGAACCAGGTCCAACAGTATTAACTGTAATTCCATAACTAGCGAATTGATGAGAAAGAGTTTTTGAAAGAGAAGCTAGTCCAGCCCTATATATATTTGATAAGGTAAGCATTTCTGAAGGCTCTTTCGCAGTAAGTGAAGAATTTATAACAATTCTTCCCCATTTACGAGAGGCCATATCAGGAATTAATTGTTTAGTTAAATAAATTACGGGCAATAACAGATCATTGTGTGCTTTATAGAAATCTTCAATAGTTAAATCTTCTATCGTTCCAGCTTTAGGGCCAGCCACATTTGTAAATAAAATATCAATATTACCCAGTTGATTTTTCCCTTGCATAATAAGTTTATTTAAATCTTCGATGCTAGTTACGTCGGATTGAATTGCTAGAACTTCTCCTTTACTACCTATAGCGCAAATTTCTTTTTTAGCCTTGTCTAATTTTTCACTTCTACTTGTAATAATTACATTATGTCCATCACGATATAATCTTTTTGCAACTGCTAAACCAAGTCCATCAGAACTAGCTAACACTAATGCGGTACGTTTCTCAATTTTATTCATTAAATCTCCTCCAACATATCTTCATATAATTGATCATCTTTACTTACATCATACTTTAAAGTTCTGTCTATAAAATTCTTTGCTTCTGAAGGTTGCGTACCTGTTCCGGGGCGTTTATATGTTAAATCACTCCATTGAATTTTTGTACCTTTGGCCATATCATTACAGGCTACCAAGGATCTACGAGTTAGTATAAAATTTGTGTCATCTGTATGCCGGCGCTTTATGGGTGCTCCTATTGCTTCTTTAATATTACGTATATCAGTTACAAATTGATTTAGTTCATGAGGATTAATAGAAACTTCATAGTCTGGTCTTTTTATTGTAGCGTCTAAACTGAAGTGCTTTTCTATAACGTGAGCACCTAACGTCACTGCTGCTAAGGAGATAGCTGTTCCTGCAGTGTGATCACAGAAACCTACTGGATATTTGAATTTTTTTAGTACTTCCATTACCTTAAGGTCAACTTCATTAGGTGGAGTCGGATATTTAGTATTAGTTTGGTATACAACGACATTTTTCCCACCAGATTTGTCAATCACTTCTAAAGCATCTTCTATTTCAGGTAACAATGCACTTCCAGTAGAAAGAAATATAGGTAAACCGGTTTTTGCACATTCAGCCAAAAAGGGATGGCATGTAATATCCCCGCTAACTATTTTAAGAAAGTCAGCACCCGACTTGACAATAAACTCAAGAGATTTAAAATCTACTACACAAGCCGTCGTAGATAATCCAAATCTATGTGCATCATCAAACAATTCTATAATCTGTTCGTCTGATAATCTCCATTTATCCCAATCTAATTTGGTCTTAGAAGATTTTCTACAATCAATGTCATTATAGGCTATATGCTGAAAAGTAACGGCATCAGCCATACTTAAATTGGCAACTTCGACCATTTTTTTTGCTTCAATAAATGAACCCGCATGATTAATTCCAGCCTCGGCAATTACAAAAACTGATGAATCATCACCAATTAACTTTCCATTAATGTTAAATTTCCGCACCAGCTATCCATCCTTTCTCAAGGTAACTACAAAATTGCAGCAGTTGTATAGAATGTAATTTTTCAAGCGAATTTGTAAGGGTTAGCATAATTTTTTATTATGAAATGTTTAAACGGAAGTGAAATATAGTTATATCTAATCACAGGCTATGACATTGAAATCTTTTTATGATATTATAAATTTTTCGCTTTTTTATTTTTCAACAACTTTAATAACATATGAACTAATAAACGAATTTAGAACGTGAAATAAGTATTTCTCTACAAAAGTATTATTGGATAAATAGGAAATACTGGGTGTATTTTCTGGTGAAGAAACATCAATTAGTAGTGTTCTATGGACTAATGTATTATGAACTTCCAATGTCTTAGATTGTGCAATCTTTTCGTTGTGGCATTTTTTAAGTGAGCTTTTAATTATATTAGAAAGTAATGGATTATCACTTCTTTACCTTTGTGAAACCTAAGGTACCGCTTTCTTTTAAGCATCTGTATATTCGTTTGATTAAATTAAGTTCTGGTAAATATTGAACGGAGAATAAGGAAATATGAGGTTAATGTTTATCTAAAAACAAGAAGTTTTGTCTGATGAGTTCATGTAGGATTTAGTAACATTAGGATAGACTTATCCTCATAATATTTTCATGTTTTATCCGAAATTCAAAATCATTGTACCAAATAGCAGTGACCTTCATATACTGGGTACGACACTGTTTGCCTGTTTTATCCCGTTATTTGCGGGCAGTAAGACCCCACTGATGGAAATTTCACTTTATTTTACGGTGTGTTGTACGAAGTAGCCGATAGGAACGAACATGACTTTCGTTTTTATAAAGACATAAATGATAGCCCATTCTTTCTTGGTGGCACCTTTCGTATGAAAACTTCCGGTAAAATGTCTTCATTGAATGCGTGACATAACTGGTAACAGATTATATTCACATGCACATGTATTCTCTTTAGAGAGATTTTGAAGTAGTTATGATTCTATACGCATTCATTCTAAAAGTTTCATGTTCTATTCTCTTTACATCAACATCTATATACGCGATATTGATTGTGAAAAATGAACAAATAAGGAATTTTTACTGTATATATGGTATCGCCATTTTGTTTAAAATATCGAACTATCCTAAGTGGTTATTACGGAGGTGCTCTATGAAATTAGCATTAGGTACAGTTCAGCTTGGTCTTCATTATGGAATAGGAAATATAATGGGTAAGCCTAATAGGGAAGAGGCTTTAAACATTATCCAATATGCTATAAATAATGGTATTGATGTTTTAGACACAGCTTCCTCTTATGGCAATAGTGAAGCTATTATAGGTGAATATGTCTCAAGTAAAAAAACAGGAAAAAATTTTCGGATTGTAACTAAAATTCCTATGATTGATGAAAAAAATGTTGGTATGGAGCATTTAGATAGGCTAATTGATAAATATATTAAACAATCTATAATGAATTTGAAAACAAAAAGTCTAGACTGTTGCCTATTACATGATTCTAAAAATATTGATTCCCATAATGGATATATAATTCGAAAATTAAATACATTAAAATTAAAGGGAGAAATCAAAAAGATAGGTGTGTCCATTTATACACCTGATGAAGTTAGAAAGTTTTTGAAATTTGATTGTTTTGATATTATTCAAGTCCCTTTAAATATATTTGATCAGCGTTTAATTTATTCAGGTCTACTAAAAGAATTGAAAACAAAAGGAATAGAAATACATGCAAGGAGTCCATATCTCCAGGGACTGTTATTAATGGATGTAGAAGAAATTCCTGATTATTTGAACATTGCTAAAAAACCAATAAAAGAACTTGAACTTCTAGCTAAAGAGTTTAATTTAAGTAGAGCACAATTAGCTTTATTATTTGTTCGAGAAATGAAAGAAGTTGACAAAATAATTATTGGATGTGAAACAGTAAACCAATTAAAAGAAAATATTCAAATCTGTAATTTACCCTTATTAGAAAGGGAAGTTCTTACTTCCGCAAAGAAATTATTTAAGGATATACCTGAGATAATTATTAATCCAAATCTATGGAGGATGAGTAATGAATCAACATGAATTATTTAGTTTAGAAGGACAGAATGCAATTGTTACTGGTGGAGCCGGTTATCTAGGTTCTGCAATTTCTGAAGGTCTGGCTAAATATGGTGCAAATGTTATGATAGTTAGTAGGAGCAAAGAAAAATGTATGAATTTAGCCAATCAGTTAAATCAAAAGTATAATGTGAATTGTCAGGGGTATGGTCTAGATGTTTCAGATAGTAATTCAATAAAGCATACATTTGAGGAAATTTATAATTCTATTAATAAGATTGATATTCTGATTAATAATGCTTACTTTGGAGCAGGAAAGGTTATTGAAAAAATGACAGATAGGGAGTGGGAAACAGGAATTGACGGTTCAATAAATAATGTGTTTAGAGTTACAAAAACGGCATTACAATATATGTTATTACAGAATAAAGGTAATATTATCAATATCTCTTCAATGTATGGTGTTGTTTCCCCAGATCCTTCTATTTATGGTGATTCAGGCTTTAATAATCCTCCTAATTATGGAGCTGGAAAAGCTGCTATCATACAATTTACTCGGTATCTTGCATGTCACTATGGTTTAAAAGGAATTAGAGCTAATTCTATTTCTCCAGGTCCATTTCCTAATGAGGAAGTTCAGAAAAATAAAGAATTTATTCAAAATTTAAATAAAAAAACAGCGCTGGGTCGTATTGGAAATCCATGGGAATTACAAGGATTGATTGTCTTTCTTTCATCTAATGCTTCAAGTTATGTAACAGGGCAAAATATTTGTATTGATGGTGGCTGGACATCTTGGTAATGCATAGTTAGAAAGTCGAAATTGTAAGCAGAAATCCTTTCTCCAACTAAATCTCCTCACTTGATATAAAATGAGGAGATTTTTAACGTCAAGTATCAACGAAGTTTCATAAAATTTCTTTTATTTCTGTTAGTGCAATGTGTAACCTCCATCTGGAAAAAGAACGTTTCCTGTTGTAAAGCCATTCTCCATTAAATAAAGTACAGTATGAGCAATTTCCTCATTATATCCAACGCGCCGTAAGAGGGTAATTGTTTTATACTCTTCAAAAGAAGCTGCTCGTTTCGTTCCTTCTTGTCCATCTCTCCATATAGTTCCTGGGGAAACTATATTTACTCTAATAGGAGCTAGTTCAACAGCTAGCGCTTTTCCTAGACTTTCTATAGCGCCATTACAGGCTGCGTAAGAAGCCCCATCTGTAAGAGGTCTCTGACTGAAAGCTCCGGACATTAAAACGATGGAACCTGATTTTGAAATAAAATTAGCTGCATATTTTGCTGCATAATACTGCGGCCAAAATTTCCCTATAAAACTACTTTCAGCAACTTCAGCAGAGGCAGTTATTGGTCCACGCACGTAAGAAGCTCCTGGGGTGAATAGATGGTCAAATTCTCCAAATTTCTCAAAAAAGCTTTGTAATTGATCTTTTTTTTTGTTATCTAATTCATAAGTTTGAATGGAATCAGTGCTTAAACTTTGTTGGGCATTCTCTAATTTTAATTTGGAGCGTCCGGCAATAGTTACCTTTGCTCCTTGTTCCATTGCTTGTTTATCGGTAGCTAATCCAATACCAGAACTTCCACCAATTATTACAATATGCTTAGCCTTTAACGACGTTACAGACATAAATAATTCGCTCCTTTTCTTTATGAAAAATATATAGTGACAATTGATTATTAGCCTTCACCAATCGGGCTTTTACGGGATAATTGGCTGATTCGCAAGGTAAGATAATTCATAACAGATAGATCATCTTATATTTTTATTATTGGATAAAAAATGAACATTGAAAAGTACGCACTTTATATGGAGTTAGTCGTAAAATTCGTACGAATGGATATAGAAGGGATAACTTGAATGGAGAAACTTGTAAAATATAAAAATCTCGACATATGATATATCATGGGATAGAGGAGATGATATAACACAATGAATTTACATGAACCTAGATTGAAGGGAGTTATTGCAACCTTACAAGTAATCGGTGGGAAATGGAAACCACTTATTTTGTTTATTTTATTAACAGATGGAACAAAGCGGTTTGGAGAACTAAAACGTCTCATACCAGAAATCTCACAAGGAACATTAGCAAAGCAACTCCGAGAATTAGAACAAGATCGACTGATTAGTCGTGAAATCTTTCAAGAAATTCCTCCAAAAGTTGAATATAGTTTATCGGAGCATGGAAAAACGGTGAGCGTTGTTTTAGATAGTATGTGTGGTTGAGGAAGAGGACATTTAGATTTCATGAATGAAAAAGAGAAAAACGGAGAAATTAATAATTTGTAAAAAATTCACATCAGACTAGATTTAGAATGCATTTTAGGTATTATAATTTTATTATGTAAACTTATATAATAAAAGAATCTATTTTGGAAAAGCTTGATATGCTCCCCATTAGGTAGACAGATAAAAAATAAAATTTGTTTATCTAAGGGGAGTATTTTCTATGGCTCGAATAAAGTATTCTAAAGCTGAAAAATTGGCTATTTTAACTCTTTATAAAGATGGTCATCATTCAATAGCTGACATTACRGMWAAGTTTTCTGTTGATCCTGGKACGATTAGAGATTGGAAGAGAAGATATGAAATGAATGGTGAAGACGGTTTAACAGAAGCGACTTCTTGGAAGTCTTATTCAAAAGAGCTAAAGTTAGCAGCCGTCAATGATTATCTATCAGGACATTATTCGTTAAGCAAGGTTATCCAAAAATACAATATATCCAGTACTGCGGTTTTGGGAAAATGGATTAAAAAGTATACTAGTCATAGAGAATTAAATGATACCGGTAAAGGAATGACAAACTCTATGACAAGTAGAAGAAAAACATTAGAAGAACGAATTCAAATTAGGAAACGGAAGRAAAACATATTTAAGCGCCATTTTAGATCTTTATGATGGCTCTATTATTAGCTATGTRTTGGGTCATTCAAACAATAATAAATTGGTATTTCAAACATTGGACCAAGCTATCACTATATTAAAAGAAAATGAACAACCATTGATTCATAGTGATCGAGGGTATCAATATACGTCACATGGGTTTAAGAGAAAAATAGAAAAAGCAAACATGATTCATAGCATGTCCCGTGTAGGAAAATGTATAGATAATGGAT
>NZ_LTAQ01000070.1:0-95865 GCF_001590835.1 Bacillus gaemokensis | reverse complement strand
GCCCATTGGAATACAGGGTTCAAGCCGCTTAAAGTATTTTTATTATTTCCACTGTCTACTTGACAGGGAGCTGTTCAAGATTAATCAAAATGGATTCTTTTATTTAGTAGACGTAATTCATTATTATTTACTTATAAATTCTCTAGTAATTCTAATTCCTCTTCAACAAAATACATCAAATCTCTTATTGTTTCACTAGAAAAATCAAACTGAATTCCGGCAGCTTCGTATATTTCTTTTACAGATTTAGAAGCTCCTAAGGATAAAGCTTTTTTATAGTTTTGTAATGTTTGTTTTGGATTTTCTTTATATTGTTTATACATTTGCAAGGCACCAATTTGTGCAATTGCATACTCAATATAATAGAAAGGTACTTCAAAAATATGAAGGACAGACAACCATTCTGCGGCTATCCAGTGTTCATATCCATCTTTATTTACCACACTTGAATTATATATTGTAGAAAGCTCTAAAAACTTAGTATTTCGTTCCTCAGCAGTATGATTTGGATTCTCATACAACCAGTGTTGGAATTGATCAATGATAAGTGTAAATGGCAAAAACTCTACAATTTGTGTTAATTGATCTTGTTTAGCTTGTTTGAAATCCTCTTTATTTTTATAAAAAGCATTCCAGTTATCCATTGTAAATAGTTCCATTGTCATGCTTGCTAATTCAGCAGTCTCCATTGGTAAATGTTGATATTGATGTATGGAAACATCTTTCATTAAATCATGATGAATACAGTGGCCCATTTCATGTAAGAAAACAACAACGTCAGCTTGTGTTTTTGTTAAATTCATAAAAATAAATGATAGTTTAGATGCGGGCAAGTACTCACAGAATCCACCTGGTGCTTTTCCTTTTCTGCTGTCTAAATCTAAGTAATTCTGCATTTTCTCTAGAAGAGCTGTAAAACTTGAATCGATGTCTGTAAAAATAGTTTTACTTTTTTCTATTAATTCCTTTTCATTTTTTACAGGTTGTAAAGGTTTATAATCTGCAGGAACGGCATGTATATCCCATGAACGTAAAGTATCCAAATGAAGCTTCTTCTGTAATTTCCTATGCATCTTTTCTTGAAGTGGTACAACGTATTTACGAATAGATTCAGCGAATTCAGTACAGTGCTCTGCTGTATAATCAAAGCGCTCATATTTTTTAAACATGTAGTCGCGGTAATTTGTCACACCAATGTTCCGAGCCTTTTTTGTCCGGAGTGTAATTAATTGATTTAAGATTTCTTGAATTTTATCCTCTACGGATAAAAACTTTTCAGAGATAGCAGTCATTGCTTTTTGACGAATGTTTCGATCGGGATCTTGTAAATATCTTCTTAATTCAAAAGGGCTTATTTCTTCACCATCCCACATAACAGTTAGGTTCCCTGTAATCTCAAAATATCTTGTTATTAACTCATCTTCTGTAATTTCTAAACTAATATTTTCTTCACTAAAGAGTTCTCTAGTATTTTTAATTTTTTTATCTAAAAATCCAAATTGAGAAGGATCTAACTGTGAACGGTAGGGTGACTCATAATATTTTTCGTCAAGTAGATTTTTATAACGTTTTAATATAGGTTGCACTTGTTTTTGCGTAAAGTCAAAAATTTCTTTTGCCTCTATATCATTCGTATTTCGTTGAAAGGCAATATAATGTTGCATCAGTTGCTCAGTGATAGAATTTAAAGTCTGTGATTGTTGTATTAACCAATTTTCAAGTTCTTGATTAGAAGATACCGGTACGTTCAATAGTACATCCAATTCTTGTGTTAGTTCATCTAAATTACTAATATTGATAGTCATTGCTTGCTGCATCATATAGCCCCCATTTTATTTTCTCATGATATTTAGTTATTCTTTTTTTGTTTTTATATCCCTTCCTGGGGCTATTTTCACTTGTCATTCTCAGTTAAGTGAGAATGACGTGATGAGATAAGAGGACCTATCTTAAAGTATGATAAGCTGGTTTTTGAAATCGGTATGCAGTTTTTTAATAAATGAAGTTTTTGTAAAATATCTTTATCAATTGGGTGAAGCATGCTATCTGTCATAATGAAATATTTTTGATGATGTGTAAATACTTTTCCTTCTGGTAGAATTGTATAATTTGATAATTTTGGATATATAGGTGGACCAATTGGTAATTTATCTAAATTACAGTGTGATACCTTAATAATTTCTTGAGCTGAAAATTTGAATTTGCGAAATGCTATAGTATTAATAAATGGACGTTTTTGATTATTTTCAATATAAAATAGCTCACCTTTTTCATTTTGAACAACACGTAGATTTGGAATTGGTCTTGAAAGAGTTATAGGGAAATCTTCTTCGTATTTGTAAATAAATGGGTCGGGGATAGAAGTGATTAGATTTTGATTATATTTGAAATAAGAAAGCATTTCTTTTGATAGGAATCTACGTTTATAATTATCAATTAAAAATATCTCATTTTGTGAATTCCGGAGCAAAATACCATTTAAATCTTTAGAAGGGAGATTGCTATATAGATTTTGAAAGGAAAAGGGTGTTTTGTATGTGATATCGAGCACTTTATTAAGGGGATAAAAAGGTTGAAATGTATTTAAACGTTTCCAAAATATTGCATCACCGTTAAACCAATATAGAGGATTAGTCTCCCAGTATTCACCGTATTTTTGATAAACCTTTAATAAAATTCTTCTTGTATGCATAACTGAACAGTGATCTACAACATTTGCAGCCGTATATAAAATTTTAGAAGCGGCTCTTAGATATTCATGAGTAGGTTGTAGTGCATAATTAACACATTTTACGTGCTGAGAAGAGTACACTATATCTATGTCTGGGCGTTTTGTTAAGAAAGATAACATTTCTGCTAATCTATCTGGAACGTATACAGTATCATCCGTTAAGTAGCAAATATAATCTCCGCATGTTAAAGGGAGTGCCTCATTGATAAGTGTTGCATATCTTGTTGTTTTATATCGCTCATTATTTTGTATAAAACTATTCCTATACGAAATTCGTGGGTCATTTAAATACCTTTTTATGATTTTTATAGTATCTGGACAAGAATTGTCATCCATAATAAAAAGTTCCCACTCTTTAAATGTTTGCATTTGAACGCTTTCAATCACTTGATTAATTAAGGAAGGTTTATTATAGCTAGTAAGGATAATTGAAATTTTTGGTTTCAAAATCAGCACCTCTTTAAAATAATAATAATCCGATATAACTATCAATTCTAAGTGAAAAGTTATTGGATTTAATAAAAGGTCATGTAATTAATATCTTTTAGTAATCAAATCCTTGGCTTTTGAGCTAGTTGTTCTTATTTCTCAAGGTTTTTAAAGTGAACCTCAATAAACGATTAGAATCACCTATTTATACATTTCATTTTTGTGATTGAATAGTTTATTACAGTTTCATAGATATGGTATAGACTTTCGTGGAAAATAATAAAAATTCATGGACAAACAAGATATCTCCTTTATCTTTTAGTATATTTACAAAAAAATTTTTCATAATTATCGGAACAGTTAGTCCTTTTTGTTTATATAATAACGTAACTGTTCTGTATTTATTGATAAGGAGGAGAATAATGTTTGCCTAAAATCACAGTTATTATGACTAGTTATAATAAGCCTATGTTTGTAGCAAAATCGATACTGAGTGTATTGAATCAGAATTTCCAAGATTTTGAATTTTTCATTATGGATGATAATTCTAACGAATCTACTCAGAAAGTGATTCAACCATTTATAAAAAATAGAAATGTACACTTTTATAGAAGTAATATTAAACATATTTCAGAACGAACAGAAAAAGTAAGATATGCAGTTTTAATTAATGAAGCACTTCAGCATGCAAAAGGAGAGTATATTACGTATATTACAGATGATAATCAATACGAGAGAGAACGACTTAAAAAGATGTCTAGTTATCTCGATGAGAATAAAGATGTTCAAATTATTTATTCCGCATCACAAACGATCCATCTTGATGAAGCAGATAAGCCTATTAAAACTGTACAAAGACCAGCACAAAAGATTACAAATAATGCTCCATGTACAATTGATCATTGTTCTATCATGCATAGAGCTTCTATTTTGCCAATCGTTCAAAAAAAATGGGGTTCTTACTGGGATGAAAACCCAGAATTTTATCGCATAGGAGATGCTCGTTTTTTTTGGAGATTGAATCACTTTTGGGATTTTTATCCGATAGATAAGATTTTAGATATAAATTATATTACTTCAAATTCAATACATTCACAGTTATTCGCGGAAGAAAAAAATGAATTTGTACAATTATTACCACCACAAAGAACATGTAAAGAATTAAGAGAAGACTTAAGAAGAAAAAGAGGGTGAAATCTTGAGTGAAGTCTATTTGAAAAATTATTGGCTATTAAATTTAGAATATATAAAGATTTTTTCTAAGTTAGTACATCATAATATTTCTTTACCTTTATTAAGTAATTTTTATCAATATTTAGAAGAAGATGTTAAAAAGAAGATGAAAAAAAAGGATTTTTATAAATATTTGTCAGTTGCGCCAATAGAAGAAATGCAATTACAGTCAGAATTTGAAAAATGGTTGCCTTTGCTTGAGCAAACGGCAAAAAAAGGGGGATCAGATGGAATAGTATTGCTTAATACTGATTATCTTCGTTTTTCAGCAGGTAATTTTTCTCATTTTAATCCTAATTATACAAAAATATTAACAAGAGCAAAAAAGAAAGAACTTTATGGTCTTCCTACGATTTGTGCACTAGATTATACAAATAAAGTTCCTAATAATTCTCATATTTTCATTGGAAAAGCTCAAAAAATCTTTTCAACATTTAAAGAACATCCGCTATTTTCTAATATATTTTTCCAAACAAAATTACTCAATGATCTTCCTATCATGATTGAAAAAATTAATATGGCATATTTTATTTTTGAAAAATATGATATCTCGAGTGTGATTGTTGGTACAACAGAAGATATAACGAACCGAGTACTTACTCTTATCTCCAAAAGTAAGGGGATTCCAAGTTATTGTCTTCAGCATGGGGCCATAATGGGAGAAGAAGCTTTTTTTCCAATTTTCGCTACGAAACAGATTGTATATGGAGAGTATGAACGAGAGTGGTATTTTCAAAAAGGTGGAGCTGATTCTCAAATCGAGATAATGGGACACCCAAGATATGATGATATCTTTGACAAGAAGCATTTAGGAAAAAAAGAACTTTGTAAGAAACTAAATATAGATCCCTCTAAGAAAATAATCTTTATTGCAACTCAGCCATTTAAAACCCCATTTTATGTTGAATTAACAAAACAATTGATGAGAGACAAAAATATTACAGTTATTATAAAGCCCCATCCTTGGGAAAAAGGTCGTAATTTAGTAAGCGAATATATTCATTTAAGTAAGGTATATCCTAATGTCAAGTATATTACAACTGAAGTAAATATTTATGATGTCATTTCTAATTCAGATCTTGTAGTTATCTCTAATTCAACAGTAGGATTAGAGGCTATGTTATTAGATACACCGGTAGTTGTTTATAAATCTAAGTCAGAGGAAAGAGATTATAAATATTACGATGAATTAAGTTGGCTTGTGACTCATTCTATTGAAAATATGATACACACAATTGAAAAAGTTTTATATGATTCTTCATATTCCACAATTGCTAAACAATTAAGGGATTATTTCATACAGAAAAATTATCCTCAAACAACAGTTACTCAAAAATTACAAGATTTATCTCGAAGTATGTAAAAATTAAAAACATTCTAATATATTATTTTTAGAAATTATTTTATAAAAAGGAGGTATTTAGGTGTATGTTTTTCACAAATAAAAAAGTTTTAATTATTGGTGGAACAGGTACGATTGGAAAGAGTATTCTTTCTTCTGTTCTCGCTGAAAACCCAAAGGTTGTACGAATTTTTAGTAGAAGTGAATTCAACCAACTATTATTGCAAGAAAGATTCGGAAATACTCATCCAAACATCCGATATTTAATTGGAGATATTCGAAATTATGACCGATTATATAGTGCAATGGAAAATATTGATTATGTGTTCCATGTTGCGGCGATGAAACATGTTTCATTTTGTGAATATAACCCATTTGAAGCGGTATTGACTAATATTTTTGGAACACAAAATGTAATAAAAGCAGCAATTGCACAAAAAGTAAAAAAAGTGATTTTTACAAGTTCTGATAAAGCGATTTCACCAACAAATAATTATGGGGCAACAAAGCTAACTGCTGAAAGACTTATTACATCAGCAGAATACTCAAAAGGTTCAAGTGAAACAATATTTGCAAGTGTCCGTTTTGGTAATGTTATGGGATCCAGAGGTTCTGTTATTCCTTTATTTGAAAATCAAATCAAAGAAAATCAAAAAATAACTGTTACCGATCTTAGTATGAGTAGATTTATGATGACATTAAAACAGGCAACAGTTTTAACAATTGAAGCAATGAAAATTGCAAAGGGAGGAGAAACCTTCATATTAAAAATGCCTGTTATTTCATTAAAAGATTTAGCAGATGTAATGATAGAGGAAGTTACTAAATTGTATAGTTTATCTAGGGCAAGCATCAAGATTGAGGAGATTGGATTAAAACCTGGAGAAAAAATGTACGAAGAGCTCATGACATATGATGAATCCTTGCAGGCTTTTGAATTACCAGATATGTTTATTATTCCAAGTCTATTAAAAAAAGATTATCTATATGAAAATGTAAAAAGAGCAAAGCCGGGATTTTACCGGTCGGATCATCAAAATGCAATTTCGAAAGAGGATCTTAGAAATCTAATATTAACTCAAAAATTGCTATCAAGGGGAGGACATGTATGAAGGTATTAGTGACTGGTGGTGCAGGTTTTATTGGTAGATGGGTTGTAAAGCAACTATTGCAAGATAACCATCAAGTATGGATACTAGATAATTTAGCAAATTCAAGCACAACAAATATTATTGAATTTGCACATGATTTTAACATGAGGCAATGTATCAAAGGAGATATTAAAGATCAAAAGTTAGTGGCTCAATTATTTAAAGAGCATTCATTTGATATTTGTTATCACTTAGCAGCGAGTATTAATGTTCAGGATAGTATAGATGATGCTAGGGCAACCTTTGAAAATGATACAGTAGGTACATTTAATGTGTTAGAACAATGTTATAAGTATAATGTCAAAATGGTTTTTATGAGTACTTGTATGGTATACGATAAAGCTACTAAACCACAAGGTATATCTGAATTAGACCCAATTAAGCCAGCTTCTCCATATGCTGGAGCAAAAATCGCCGCTGAAAACATGGTTTTATCTTATTATTACGCTTATAAACTACCTGTTGTAGTTGTTCGCCCATTTAATACGTATGGGCCATTTCAGAAAACTGGTGGCGAAGGTGGAGTTGTCGCTATTTTCATAAATAATAAACTAGATAATGTACAACTAAATATTTATGGAGATGGAACACAAACGAGAGATCTTTTATTTGTTGAAGACTGTGCAAATTTTGTTGTGACTGCTGGTTATTCTGCAAAAGCAAATGGTCATATTATTAACGCAGGAACAGGAAGAGATATATCAATTAATAAATTAGCAGAATTAATTTCGGGAAACAAATTAAGTATTCAACATGTTCCTCATATCCATCCGCAAAGTGAGATTCAAAAGTTATTATGTAATTATGAACAAGCCAAAAAGATATTAAATTGGGAACCGAAAATTTCCCTAGAGGAAGGGCTTAAAAAAACGGAAGAGTGGATTCAATCTATAAAAATTAACTCTGAGGAGAATGAATGATGGGAGGAGAAGCTCTCGGGATACATGGAGGAAAACCTGTTAGAGAAGTATATCTGCCTTATGGTCAGCAACAAATTGATGAACATGACATTCATTCAGTCATAAATGTTTTGAAAGGAGACTTTTTAACAACAGGACCAACGATTCAACAGTTTGAGAAGGCGATAGCGCAATATGTTGGAGCAAAATATGCTGTTTCTTTTGCGAATGGTACAGCAGCTTTACATGCCGCCTGTTATGCAGCGGGCATCTCAGAGGGAGACGAAGTAATTACAACTTCAATGACATTTGTAGCAAGTGCAAATTGTATTTTATACCAGGGTGGAAGACCAGTATTTGCTGATATAGACTATGAAACTTATAATATTAGTACTGAATCTATAGAGGAAAAGATTACAAGTAAAACAAAAGCTATTATACCCGTGCACTTCACAGGGCAACCTGTAGAATTAGATACAATAAAAAAGATAGCAAAAGAAAATAATCTGATTGTAATTGAGGATGCAGCTCATGCATTAGGGTCCACATATAAAAAACAAAAGATTGGTTCAATTGGTGATATGACAATGTTTAGTTTTCATCCTGTGAAACACATTACAACAGGAGAGGGTGGAATAATCACAACAAATAATTCTGTATTTTACGAAAAACTTATCAAGTTTCGTACTCACGGGATTGAGAGAGATCCAAAAAGACTCCTTGAAAACCAAGGACCTTGGTATTATGAAATGCAATATTTAGGCTATAACTACCGAATGACTGATATACAAGCAGCTCTCGGTTTATCACAGTTAAGTAAATTAGATTCATTTATTAAAATAAGAAAGAAATATGTTGAGATTTATAATATGGAATTTGGTACTCTATCTGAAATTAGTATACCAAAGCAATTACACAATACTTTTTCAAGTTGGCACCTTTATATCATTCGTTTAAATACTAGATTATTGAAGTGTAATCGAAAAGAAGTTTATGAGGCACTACAAAAAGAAAATATTGGTGTGAATGTTCATTATATACCTGTTCATTTACATCCATTTTATCAAAAGTTAGGTTATGAAAAGGGGATTTGTCCACAAGCAGAAAAGTTATATGAAGAAATTATTACTCTCCCTCTATTTCCTAAAATGACAGAAGATGATGTATGGGATGTAATTAACGCAGTTAAAAAAGTTCTTTTGTTTTATAGAATTGCTTAATTTTAACTGAAAGGAGTTTTAGTAAAATTGCTAAATGAAAAGATGCTAAGAGCAGTAACAAAAGTTTATATTCGAAAAGGAGAAATCATTACCACTAGTAAAATAGATATAAAACCAAATATTGTAGAAAACGGATTGACCCCGCTTGAAGTTGAAAAATTATTACCTCAAGTAGCATTATATAATTTGCAAGCAGGAACGCCATTAACAAAAAATATTATAGAACCCCCTAAGGTAGTAATTATTGTACTTTGTCGATTAAAATCTACAAGGTTACCTTTGAAAGCTATATTGCCAATATACGGAGTTCCCTCTATTGAACGTTGTCTTGTAAATTCATTGTCTATTCCAGGAGGGTACCAAGTCATACTTGCCACTTCAAACATATCACAAGATGATCCTTTAGAAAAATTTGATTTAGATGGGAAAGTTAAAATTGTAAGAGGTGACCCAGAAAATACTGCAGATCGTATATTCAAAGCTGCTAAACAAGAAAATGCAAACATTGTTATACGGATTACAGGAGATTGTCCAGTTGTATCGCCGGAGATCAATAAGTATTTACTTGAGGAACACTTGAAAAGTGGAGCGGATTATACTCAAGCGCAGCTAAGTACGTTACCTGTTGGAACGGCTGGAGATATTTTTACATTAGAAGCAATAGAACGCTTACTACAAACCCCGAAAACTTTAAGCTATACAGAATATCTTCCATTTTATTTTATAAATAATCCTCATTTATTCCGAGTCAATATCGTAAAACTCCCTACTCAATTTTGTTATCCTTCTTGGAGGTTAACATTAGATGAACAACCAGATTTAGATATGTTTAATGAACTCTATAAAAATCTTGATGTGAAAACAGAGCCTATATTTTTTCAGCAAATAATAGAATACATTCACAAAAATCCTGAAATCATGCAAATCAATAATCGTGTAAAGATGAAGTGGACAAATCAACAATCGCTAGTAGACGAACTAAATAGAGGGACAAAATTATAAAGTAAAACTTTAATCAGTGGGAGTTTTTTTCCCCACTGATTATTAGCCTTCACCAATTGGGCTTTTACGGGTGGGTCATCTCTCACCTAACTTCTTTGCTTACGCCGAATTTTGAGGTGGGAATATTACTGCCCGCAATAGCGAGATAAATTAATATTTGTAGTTTCTTAAACAAGGAGGGATCAAATTGCTTGAAAATAAAAAAAAAATTGTCTTTCGTGCTGATTCATCTATTGAAATAGGAACGGGTCATATTATGCGTTGTTTAACACTTGCTCAGGAGTTTCGGAATAAAGGGGCTCAAATATATTTCATTTGTCGTAAGTTGCAGGGTGATCTTCATCAATATATCTTAACTAAGGGATTCCATGTGTTTTTATTAGATGCAAATAAGGAAAATACAGATTTCTCAAGTACATTATATGGAAATTATTTGAATTGGCTAAAATTTCATTGGTTTGTCGATGCACAACAAACCAATGAAATCTTGTCGCAAATTCAAAAATTTGATTGGCTAATAGTTGATCATTATGCATTAGATAAAAAGTGGGAGACTGTTTTAAGAAAAACTGTACGAAAGATTATGGTGATTGATGATCTTGCAGATCGAGTGCACGACTGTGATTTGTTGTTAGATCAAAATCTACACAATAATCTTAATGTACGCTATAACGATTTAATACCAGAGCACTCTTTAGCGAAATTAGGGCCTAAATACGCTATATTACGCCCGGAGTTTCATTATGCTAAGAAATCTTTACGAAAACGAACGGGTGAGATTGAACGTATTTTTATTTTTTTTGGTGGACACGATGCGACAAATGAAACATTTAAAACACTAAGAGCTATACAAAATATGCATAACGATGCTTTAAAAATAGATGTAGTGGTAGGAAGTCAAAATCCAAATAAGAAAGATATTCAATGTTATTGCAAGGGCATTCCAAACATTTCATATTATTGTCAAATAGAGAATATAGAAAAGCTTATGGTACAAGCAGATTTAGCGATAGGAGCTGGTGGGACAACGACATGGGAGCGCTGTTTCCTTGGGTTACCTTCAATAACAATTACAACTGCACAAAATCAAATAGAAGTAACCAAGGCTGTCGCAGAGGCTGGAGCAACATGGAATATCGGTACAGCTGAAACTGTTTCATCTGAAACAATTACGGAATGTCTGACCAAACTTTTAACAAATTCAGGTAAAGTGAAAAATATGTCTAATAAAGCTTTAGCTATAATGTGTGCAAGTAATTCGGACGATATAGTAAAGATTGTTTTAGGAGGATAGCATGTTAAACATAGAGAATTTTCATCTGAAATGTATAGAAAAGAAAGATTTAGATCTTATTTTAAAATGGAGGAATTCAGAAGAAATTCGTTCTGTTATGTACCAAAATCATAAAATATCAAAATATGAACACTTTAGATGGTTTGAAAAACTAAAATATGACGACACAAAGGTTGCAAGGTTATTGGTATATAATGAAAAACCAATTGGATTTATTAATTTCACAAAAATAAACAAAATAAATCAAACTTGTTATTGGGGTTTTTATATAGGGGACAAACAAAGTGTAAAGCGGGCTGGAACAGTTTTAGGTATAGTAGCATTAAATTTTATTTTTGAAACATATGGTATACAAAAACTATGCGCAGAAATATTAGACCGGAATCATATTAGTTTAAATTTTCATAAAAAATTCGGTTTTCAAGAAGAAGGAAGATATTTGAACCATATTTTCAGAGATAATGAATATATTGACATCATTACAATGACTCTGCTTCGTGAGCAATGGATGGAAAGGAAAGAAAAAATTATAAAAGAACTTGAAGGTGAAAAATATGAATAACATTTATATTAGCAGTAGACAGATTGGCAATAACGTTCCACCCTTTATTATTGCAGAAATGTCAGGGAATCATAATCAATCATTAGAAAGAGCACTGCAAATTGTGGAAGCGGCTGCAGAGGCTGGGGCACAAGGATTTAAAATTCAAACATATACACCTGATACAATGACTTTAAATATAGAAACTGGTGATTTTTTAATTCGTGATACGAAAAGCTTATGGGAAGGTAAATCGCTTTATCATTTATATAAAGAAGCATATACACCATGGGAGTGGCATAAGCCTATTTTTGATCGTTGTATAGAATTAGGAATGATTCCATTTAGTACACCATTTGACGAAACGTCTGTAGATTTTTTAGAGTCTTTAAATGTTTCTTGTTATAAAATTGCATCTTTTGAAAATACTGATATTCCTCTGATTCGTAAAGTCGCTGCAACGGGGAAACCAGTAATTATTTCAACAGGTATGGCATCAGTTGCTGAATTAGATGAAACAGTAAGGGTAGCTAGAGAAGAGGGGTGTAAAGATTTGATTCTATTAAAATGTACAAGTACGTATCCTGCCTCCCCTAAATTTACAAATATAACTACCATACCTCATATGAAAGAGTTATTTCAATGTGAAGTAGGCTTATCTGACCATACACTTGGACTAGGAGTTGCTGTAGCGAGTGTTGCTTTAGGAGCAAGTGTAATTGAAAAGCATTTAACGCTTTCTAGATCTGACGGGGGGGTTGATGCTGCATTTTCGATGGAACCTGCTGAATTTAAATCTCTAGTAAGTGAAACTGAAAAAGCATGGGAATCCTTAGGGAATGTATATTATGGTCCTACTGATTTAGAACAAAACTCTTTAAAATTTAGAAGGTCATTATATGTTGTAGAAAACATAAAAGCAGGAGAAATGTTCACGAATGAAAATATTAAAGCGATTCGACCTGGTAATGGTTTATCACCAAAACACTTATCGAAAATTATAGGAAAGAAAGCGAATAAGGATATAACAAAGGGAACACCTATATCATGGGATCTAATTTGATAGGATATAAGGAAATATAACTAGGAATCCAATAAATAATTTAAAAAGCCTTTTCTTAATTGAAAAGGCTTTTTAAATTATTCAGAATGATCATAGGAAAAAAGATATATTAAATCAAATAAATTAATGAAGTTGTGATTGGAAAATCGCTATTATGAAATCGATTCTCTGATGAAAAGTATGCTGCTTGAGAACTTTTTTTTGAGCTTTTTGAACCATTAACTCCTTGAAATCCGTATCATTCAAATAAATGGATATTTTTCGCGAACAGTCTTCGAAACTTTGATAAAATAGAATTTCATCTCTATCGAAGAAAGAATAAAGATCACGTTTTTCTTCGATGATTTGAAAACCTTTACAAGCCGCGATATCGAAAGTTCGATTATTAATCGTATTATTTTTTATTTTGTTTTCATTTTGATTTTGTGGAAATAGATAACTACGGTGAGGATTTAATATAAGGTTAGTGTTATTATAATATAATGCAACTTCTTGAGGGGGTATCCAGTCTTCGATAATTTTGATTCTGGGGTGTTTTCGCCATAGTTTAAGTAATCTATTTCTCCAGTGTTGACCAATAATTGTATAGTGATAAGGGGTTTTTTCTAAAAGAAAATGAATTAACTTTACTCGGTTCGGATACGGATATCCAATAAATAAAATTTCACTCTTATAGTCTAATTTTTTTAAACCAGATTTAAATATCGTTGTATTTGTTGCTAATGGTAAATGATATACATTGGTATACCCTAAGCTTGTATAATAATTGAGTGCACCACTATCAATGGTAAATATAAAATCAAAGGTATCCAATTCAGTAAGAGAGGTATCGATATAAAAAGGGTCTTCAGTTAACCAAACAGCTAATTTGATATTCTTCTCTTTAAAATATTGAGTTGTTTTTTGAGGTATATGGTTTCCTAATAAGGTGAAAACGATGTCAGGTTGAAACGATGTCACTATAGAATCAAGTTTTTCTATTGGATCCCAAGGCTGCACTGCTATCCATTCAAAATCTTTATCTGTAAGCGCTTTTTGTATACTTTGATCAAGGTAATCGTAAATTTTTAAATAACCAGAAAGAATGTATAATAGTTTCATATTTCACCCCCTATTTTAGGTTCAAAATATTTTATATAATAAAAGTAACACTTTCTATTTCTTTGCAACTGATTTTGGTAACACTTGTTGTGGGAGGGGAAACTGAAATTTCTTCTACTAATGTGACTGTACAGCTATTAGCATCAAAATCAGTAAAAGTAGCAGGTCCAATAATATTTCCAGATTTACCAGTTACCGTCACGACAGTTCCAGGTAATAGATTTTTAAAAATATGACATGCGGTACCTGAACATCCAAATAAATTGCATAAAAACAAATTTATCACTCCTTTTCATAATATATTATATAATATGAAAATAAATAGTATGATGTATAGACAAGTAACCTTTTGAGAAGAAAAAATCAAGAATTAAATTTGAAATAGGTGTGAATAACTGATACAAGATGATAACAAATCTTAATAATTAAAAATACTATTTTTCGCTTTAGTTTGTGTAATTATTTTTTGGGGGATTTTTTATGTAATGTAATGATTAATGAGCAGATTTTGTAAAAAATAAAGGGAAGTGCATAGACCTTTTTTAGATATTTCTAGTGGATTTAAAATTCTATTTATTGGTAATATGGATGGAATTAAAGTGTTTCTGACTGAAAGGATATCTGTACAAAATCAAGGTTTCTCATGGTAATATTTAAATCCTTATTCATATTAAACTAATGAGCAGAAAATAAATTACAAAAGCCGATTTCCATATTTATAGGAGAACGGCTTTTTCTTAAAGTTTACGTAATGTATTAGAGAATTTTAAATCTTGGTTTCATAATTTTGTGAGATTCTTTTTTTTATAATTATTTTTGGGATGTAATGTGTTTGTTCCTACTATACCAAGAATAATCATTATGGCTCCAATAATATAATAATAGGAAATTCTTTCATGTAAGAAAAATACGCCGGCAATAATTGTGATAAGTGTGGATAGGTTGCTAAAGATACTCATTTTAGTTGCTTCAATATAAGATAATGAATAATTTAATAGGAATGCTGTGAGCAAGGAAGACAATAGTCCTAAATATAAAATGGATATAAGAAATGTTCCGTTTGTAAATGGTTTAAAGTATATGTTTACTGTACCTTTATTCATATGCTCAATGATGGCGATTAAATTGAAGTTAAGGAAGCCAATGGCTGTCATCATATATGTTAAATCAATTAACTTGAATTTCTTTGTCATTTTCCGAGCTAATACATTGTAGCAAGCAGACGACAATGCTGATAATAGAATGAGAATAAATCCGACAAAACTAGTTTCATGCGTTTCCATACCATTCATCACAAATATATAAATGACACCAATTACAGAAAGAAGTATAGAGATTTTTTGCCACATATTTGTATGTTCTTTTAAAAAATAGGAAGCTAAAATCATAGTAAATACAGGAATTGCAGCCTGAATAATTCCTGCCTCAGAAGAGCTTGTATATACTAAACCAAATGCCTGGAAAGCGAAGAATAATGCTGGATAAAATAGCGCCAGTGGCAAAAGGGACAGTATGTTTTTAAAAGAAATATTTAATTTTACAAAACCGAAAATGACAGGAATAGTTGCTATTAAAAAAGCAACAGTAAAACGATAAGCAAGTGTATCAAGGGGATTTGTAACCGTTAATGCTAATTTCACAAATAGAAATGAAAATCCAATAATAAATGTATATAATAATGCGGCTGTATAAGCTTTGGTTGTATTTTTCATATTTCCACCTCATGGATTCGTTTTATTACTGGCTAGTATATGTACATGGTAATCTGCCTGAGTCAATGCTACAATGTGAAGAACTATCAATTGTACCGGTACAAAATAGGTATGGTGTATTTTTAAAATAAAATTGCACCGTTTTGAAAAAGTTTAATTGTTTATAAAAATGATAAACCGAAATGTATTTGTGTTTTAAACTAACAATACCGATTAGTGTAAAAAGAAGGGGGGGTGAGCGGTTACAAAGAATGTGTATTGAAGGAGGGGAATCATTTGAAAGTAGTCGAAATACAACAGCGACAAGATTTATTCGATAAGGCTATTAATGTTTTTTGGGAACAGTGGGGAAACGAGCATAACTATAAATTTTATCAAGATTGCATGATGCATTCATGCAATACTACAGACGAAATTCCAAGATTTTATATAGCATTAAAAAATGAATGTATAATTGGCACATTCGCATTAATTAGGAATGATCTTATTAGCCGGCAAGATTTATACCCATGGCTTGCTTGTTTATATGTTGAGCCAGCATATAGAGGTAAAGAAATCGGCTCTCAGTTACTCAAACATGCTATTCAAGAGACTTCAAAAAAGGGATTTGAAAAACTTTATTTAAGTACTGATTTAGAAGGGTATTATGAAAAATACGGATGGTCATACCTAGCCGAAGGATATGGTGTTAGTGGAGGCTCCATAAAGATTTATGAGAAAACAGTTGAGTAAAAAAAGCATGAAAATGATTAAAATTTTATATAATAGAATCATTTTATTGAATATGTTAAGAGCATGTTTTGAAAAAGGATTGTTCAAAACATGCTCTTTCTATTTGCTGTTATCAAAATTTATTTTGAAGCTATACATGGAGGTGTAATAATGTATAAATACTTAAAAATATTAAATGATCTAGAAAGTATGATTCAAAAAGGCGAGATAAAAGAGGGAAAGAAATTACCGTCGATACGCTCACTTGTCACGCAGTATCAATGTAACAAAGCCACAGTTATTCGTGCGCTTCATGAATTAGAAAAACGCCATATTATTTATTCCGTTCCTCAAAGTGGATATTATGTGGTAAGGAAAATAGGGAATTACGAAGACAATGATACAGAGAACATTGATTTTGCCTCTTCAGCTCCAGATCCTGATGTATTTCCTTACTTAGACTTTCAACATTGTATTAATAAGGCAATTGACATATATAAGAATGATTTGTTTATATACGGTACACCTAAAGGTTTACCATCTTTAATTTCAGTTGTGCAGAAGCAATTAGCAAACTATCAAGTGTTCACAAAAGAAGAAGACATTTTTATTACCTCAGGAGTTCAGCAAGCTTTAGCTGTATTAACTTCTATACCATTTCCTAATGAAAATGAAACAATACTTATTGAACAACCGAGCTACCACTTATATATTGAGTATTTAGAAACGAATGGTATTCCTGTAATTGGTATAAAACGAAACACTGAAGGAATTGATTTGAATGAGTTAGAAAGAATCTTTCGAACGGAAAATATTAAGTTTTTCTATACAATTCCAAGGTTTCATCATCCACTTGGTACTTCATATTCTAAGAAAGAAAAAGAAAGGATTATTTCTCTCGCAAAAAAATATAATGTATTTATTGTGGAAGATGACTATTTAGCCGATTTGGAACAAAACCAAAAAGAAGATCCATTGTATAGTTATGATAATTCCTCACATGTAATCTATCTAAAAAGCTATTCAAAGATTATATTCCCTGGTCTACGAGTGGGTGTAGCGGTGATTCCATCTTGTATTGCGGAAGCGTTTCATACATATAAAAAACTATTGGATATTGATAGTTCAATGATTTCCCAAGCTGCGTTAGAAATCTACATAAAAAGCGGGATGTTTGAACGACACAAACAAAAAATTCGTTCGTCTTACTACGCGAGATCTAAGGTGTTATCAGAGGTACTAGAAGAAGAATATAAAGAAAATCAACATCTGTTTACATATAGACCAGGCGACAAAATAGGAATACATACGTGCCTATCACTACATAAAAGTATTTCTCCGGAAACACTTATTAAAAACGTAAGACAAAATCAAATATTTATAGATTCTATCGATAAAAACTATTTATTTTCTTTTCATAAAGAAAAACTTTTAAAATTAAACGTTTCAAATGTGAAAGAGGATAAAATTGAGGTAGGAATTCATAAGATAATTGAAGAAATGAAACAAGTGAATCACGTAGATTTTCATTTTAAGGAGGATTAATATAGGAGGATCTATTGTGAAGAAAAGAATAATAGCCTTGTTTATATGTATTGTCATAGGTATCGGAGGAATAGCAATTGTTATATCTAATAAAAAAAGATCAGAATGTATAGCTGCGGCTATCCAAATAAAATCAGTTGTGGTAGATCATAATAATCTACCTCTCGCAGATGTGAAAGTTTATGAAGATGCAATCGTAAATAAGGAACGTGCGATTTCAAATTCGCAAGGTGAGTTCAAATTTTACTCTGGTGTTTGTGGTGAAATCACGTTACAATTTGTTACTCTAGATGGAGAAAACTATACAAAAAAATATGATAGAGAAAATGTACCTGAATTAATTAAATTGGAAAATAAAAGTTAAGGAGAATAATATGAAACTATTACAAGGAAAAGTTGCAGTAGTAGCTGGAGCAACGCGTGGCGCTGGAAGAGGTATTGCGATGATGCTTGGTGAAGCAGGCGCGACAGTATATGTAACAGGAAGAAGCACAAAAGGTAATTTATCATCAATGGGAAGAACGGAAACGATTGAAGAAACAGCAGAACTTGTTACAAAGCAAGGTGGGCAAGGAATCGCTGTTCGTGTAGATCATACAATAGAAGAAGATATTAAAGCATTATTTAGACAAGTTCAAGAAGAGCAAGGTGGAAAACTTGATATTTTAGTAAATGATGTTTGGGGCGGAGATCCGCTTACTGAATGGGGAAAACCTTTTTGGGAACATGATTTACATAACGGATTACTAATGCAGCAGCGTGCGGTTCATTCACATATGATGACAAGTTATTATGGTGTACCTCTTATGGTGAAAAATAAGAAGGGTCTTGTCATTGAAATTACAGATGGTGTAGATTATCAATACCGCGGAAACTTATATTATAGTTTAGCGAAAGTCTCAACTATTCATTTAGCTGAAGCGATGGCAAAAGATTTAGAAGAACATCAAATTACTGCAGTTGCGGTAAGTCCTGGTTTTCTCCGTTCTGAAGCAATGTTAGATCTATTTGGTGTAACAGAAGAAAACTGGAAAGAAGGTGCAAAAAAAGATCCACATTTCATCGCATCTGAAACACCTTTCTTTGTCGGAAGGGCAATTGCTTCCTTAGCAAGTGACCCAAATGTTCATAATAAAACAGGAAAAGCACTTAGTTCATGGGGATTAGCTAGAGAATACAGATTTAAAGATATTGATGGTAGACAACCGGATTGGGGTAAATATTTTGAAGAGAATGTTTTAAACCAATACTGATATAATGAATAGCATTCTTTTATCACCTATTTAAGGGCAGTAACACTCTCGCCTCAAAATTCAGTAGAAAAAAGAAGTTAGTCGGGAGATGCACTATCCGTAAAATATCGATTCATGAGTGATAGTTGATGAAATTTTCACTTTATGTTGCACCATTAGAAAAGGACGAGCATATACCGCTTGTACCTCATTAACTTTAGTAATTCTAACTTTCGTTAATAGGAATCCTCAAAACCCCTATATCTAAAAAAAGCGCCTGCGGAAACAGGTGCTTTTTTTATTGGATAACATGAATATTATAAACAGGGAGGATAATTAGTCTTGAAATACATTCATAATTATTAGTAATTTGTAATCTTAAACATGCTGCTAAACGCATACCTGTTGTTATTGTAAGTATATATTTAAGATGATATCAGCTTACGCTTCCTTGTAGTCTTTATAACTTACTATAAGAACTAAATAATTTATCCAATCGCGCTTTTTTGCATAGTATGTACTAAGTGAATAGGGGGGATATATTTTTATGTATAATTATTGTAAACATTGTAGAGGTTACCGAAAAAGAAATCATGATTGCTGTAAAAAATGTGATAGATGTCATGAAAAGTGCAAGAAATGTCGTGATGTAACACCCTCAATCAATGTGTAAGTTGATTGTTGTAATGATAGCAAACTAGGCGGATTAGTGAGGGCCTCAGGATTCCGTGCTGCTAACACGGCAGCTAGCATACCCATTCCTGTAGCAAATCAGTATGTAAAAGTTCTATTTTCTAATAAACAATTTGATTTAGATAATGAATACAACGCTACAACATCTACATTTATTGCCAAAACGGCGGGTGTTTATCATTTCAATGCAAGTATTATATTTCAAGCCGACATAAACATAGATTACCAATTAGGAATTGCAGTTACTGTAAATCGTAACAGTAGTGATGTAGATAATGAATTTTCGGATGAAAATTCGCCTTTTATGACTACACTAGAGATTAATACTATAGTCCAGTTAAATGCTGGAGATAGCGTAGAAATTTTTGCCTTATCTTCAACTCCAGGTCAAATTATCGCTAGAGAAGATATACGTTTTGCAGGTGCGCGTTTTCCATCTCCATTAACATAAAGTGAAACCAATCGGGCTTTTACGTACAGTTTATCTCCCATCTAACTTTGTTCAAAATGTTTTTCAGCATGAAATCTATTATTCAAAGTTAATACAGTGTTTTCAAGAATTGAGTGAAGGGATTATTCACTCGTTAAAAGTCTTAGTTTGGTATGAAAACAACCTAGAAGGTTAACGTAAAGAAAAAAATCGCTTTTTATTTATAGAGATTATAATATTCCATTACCACAGGTACAATACTTTATTTTTTATTACTAATAAGTATGACTATAGCAACCTTTAGCCATAATTATGACTAAAGGTTTTTTGTTTTGAAAAATTGAATTTTAAAAATTGTAAAGGGGGCAAAATTCATGGAAGATAATAAAAATTTAATACTTCTTTTTATTGCTTTAGCTTTGGTTTTAGCGTTTTTTGTCGGAGGCATGGTTTATTCATTATGGAGACCATTTTGAATTATCAAACATATAAATGGTTACTAATTTACCATTAACGAACAGCTTATGTTCTTGCAATCAGTCATTAATCATTTTTCTTTTTTATATTGTTAGTGGTTTTAATATCTAAAGCTAAAACGAAGAAATAAAATAGTGTTTTTACACATATTACATGTTTGTCTTTGGAAAGGGAATGATATGTATATACCATTTCAGAGAAAAGGAGAGCAGATGCAATGAATTATATGTTATTTAAAGCTATTAATCGCCTTGCTGGACGTGGCAATGCTATGGATACAATTATGGTATTTATTTCACAGAAGGCCCGATATCTGTATTTTTTTATAGTAGCTTTCATGTGGTTTAGAAACAATGCCTACAAAAAAAATATTTTGTATTCAGGGATTTCGGTAGTATTCACTTTATTTATAAACTGTATCATTCAGCGATTTTACTTTAAGCCCCGTCCGTTTGTTTTACATCGTGTTCGTCTACTTATCCCGTCAATGAAAAACTCTTCCTTTCCAAGTAAACATACTGCATTAGCTTTCGCTGTAGCAACTTCTATCTCACTTCATGACCGCTTTATTGGCTCAATCATGTGGTTGCTAGCTATTTTAACAGGTTTTTCACGTGTTTGGGTAGGACATCATTATCCTTTTGATATTATTGGTAGTGCTTTAATAGGAAGTGTAATGAGTGTCGTGGTTAATAAGTATACATATGCATTTCAACCTGTTGTCACTTGGATTATAAATATATTTTCTTCGTTAACAAAACCAATGAAATGAAAAGAGGGGGATAGATCCCCCTGTATTATTTTTGAAAATCAGAAATGACTTTATAAAGTCTCTCTAGTCCAACAATTAAATCTTGTTCACTTAACATGGAATAACTAATACGCAAATGATTATGTTGCGATTCATGGACAAAACAAGCGGTTCCAGGTAAAAAAGAAACATTAGCCTCTTTAGCTTTTTCCAGCAATGAAAATGAATTTAGTGAACTCGGAAGCGAAATCCATAAATTAAAGCCACCTTGTGGTTTTTGAAAATAAATGTCTTTAGTTAAAGGAGATAAGATTTTTATTGCTGTATCACGTCTTAATTGTAAGGCTGTGCGTAATTTTTCTATATGTTTTTGCATTCTTTCTGTTCGTAAAAAAGGAAGAATTGCTTTTTGTGTTAACAACGGACTTCCTATATCCATTAAAGATTTCACAGCATATAACCATTCGAAAATAGGTCCCTCTGCAATAAGTGCTGCGATACGAAGACCTGGTGCTAATGTTTTACTGAAACCTTTTAAGTATAGAACATGACCATTTTTATCAAAGGTTTTAAGTGGGGCAGGAAGTTTAACACTATCAAAATATATTTCTCCAAAAGAATCATCTTCAATTATGAAAATTTGATATAGTTCTGCTAGTTCTACAAGTTCCGCTCGTCTTTGTTTACTCATCAAGATACCTGTAGGGTTCTGAAAAGTAGGATTCACATATAATAGAACTGGTTTCTTTTTTTGACAAACTTCATCGATTAAATCAGAACGGATTCCTTGCTCATCAAGCTCAATCGGAATGACTTGCACGCCTTTATTTATAAATACATCAATTGCTGCGCCGTAGCATGGGTTTTCTATTATAACGGTATCTCCTGGTTTTAATAATGTTTGAGCAATTAAATCAATTCCTTGCTGGGCACCACTTGTAATCAATAAATTAGCAGGATTAACAATCAATCTTTGGTAGTCTTTTAAGTATTTTGTAATTTCTATTCGAAGTTCTTCAATTCCTTGAACTGGTCCGTAAGTTGCTAATATCATTTGGTCTTTATCTATTATTTTTTGCATTTCACCTGAAAGAAATGGATTTGGTAAAAGACGAGGATAAAGAATAGCTTGTGAAAGGTCATAATACTTCCTATGTCGATTCATTACATATTGAGATCGTATGACATTGATTGATTGGGTATGTTGCCACTCATAAGGTATGACCTGATGTTTACGCGGTTCATGTTTATGTATATAAACACCTTTACCTTGTTGAATGTGTACATACCCCTTTGATTCTAACCACTTATACGCCTTACGAACTGTTAATATACTTATTTGTAGATCATCTGCCATGTTGCGTAAAGAAGGGAGAGGGTCACCACTTGATAACATGCCACTTTGAATTCGCTCGACAATCTGCATATGGATTTGTCGATAGAAGGGGATATTAGACTCTTTGCGTAGTACGATCTTCATGATTTCACCTAAGTTTCTTTTTAGTTTTAATTTAATCTAAAAATATATTTATAATCAACTAAATATTTTGTAACTGTTATATACCTTAATGTACTGTTATACACGGTTTCCTCTATACTCATTTCAAGAATGAAAAGGAGGAAACATAATGGTCATTTTTAATTATATTTTAATTTGTATGATTTTCGGGACAACATTTTTAACAATTAAAATTGGGATTGAAGCGGGAGCACCTCCGTTATTTTCAGCGGGAATTCGCTTCTTTTTAGCAGGGGGTATTCTTATAATCATTTTTATTTTAAAACGTAAACATGTTGGGTTACATTTGTTATCGAAAAGGATTGTGTATGCTGGTTTTTGTTTAACCTTTATGACATTTGCAACGCTATATTGGGCAGAACAGTATATTTCCTCTGGGTTGGCAGCAATTCTTTCTGCAACAGGACCTATGATGATTTTGTTATTGCAAGTGAAACAAAATAAAACAAAATTAAAAAGGGAACAATTCCTTGCGCTTATAATAGCACTTATAGGAGTTGTTTGTATCTCATTACCCGGGATGCATCAACAGTTCACTCTTATATGGAGTATTGCTTGCCTTGTAATATTAGTAGGTGAATTGTTTTATGGCATAGGTTCCATTCGTTCAAAAGAAATACTTTCAGATTTACCAAAAGTATCACCATTTCTCATTAATGGAATTCAAATGTTTTACGGGGGGGTTTTTCTACTGATTAGTTCTATTTTTATAGAACATCCCAATTTAGCTATATTAACATCTTGGAGTGTACAATGGCCCATTTTGTATTTAATATTTGTAGGTTCAATTGGAGGACACGGATTATACTATTGGCTGTTATCAAAAACGAATCCCGTTTTCCCATCGACTTGGCTTTATGTATCTCCTTTAATTGCTGTTATTACAGGTTATATATTTTTAGACGAACCAATTCAACCCGTAATGGGAATAGGAGCATGCCTTATTTTAATTGGTGTATTCCTAGCGAATCGTTCTACACTTGAATTGTATTTTAAGCAAGGGAAATTATTGAAAAAAGAGATGTAGTAATTTTGTATCATAATGTTATTTTCTACATGTTTTATCTATGGGAATTCAATACTGTGATTTTTTGTGCCTTTATGTTGATAATTTAAAAACAAAATTGCACCGTAAAAAAACATAACTGTTGTGTTAAAGCTGATGAAATGAGATTGATGTGTTATTTTGTATTGTATTATTGAGCAAAAAGAGAAATAGGAAAGGTTCACCGGATTTTTAATCGAATATAAGTTTTATAGATTACTGTAGAATGGAGTGCAGAAATGCATTGGATTTAAAAGCTGTCGTTCAGCAGATGTTTTTTAATTCAATAGGTAACGAGAAATAGAAAATCTTAATTACATCTATAGTTACTTTGAAGTGAGAAAATAATACCGACAAGAAAGGAATTTTTATGGATATTAAAAAAGATGATTTAACGGGTTTTGAAGTGGCTAAATTGTTGATGGATCATTTGCAGAGTATGACAATACATTCTCCTCCCGAAAGTATACATGCATTAGATGTAGAAGCGTTGAGAAAACCAGAAATTACATTTTGGAGTGCATGGGAAGGAGGTAATTTAGTTGGTTGTGGAGCACTTAAAGAACTTGATAGTCAGTATGGGGAAATAAAGTCAATGAAGACTTCTTCGTTACATTTGAGAAAGGGTGTTGCAAAGCGACTCCTTCAACATATAATTGAAGAGGCCAGAAGTCGTGGTTACGAGAGGTTAAGTTTAGAAACAGGTTCAATGGATGCTTTCAAACCAGCTAGAATCTTATATGCGAATGTAGGATTTCAATATTGTAAGCCATTTTCAGATTATATTGAGGATCCCAATAGCGTATTTATGACAATGGAACTATAAATTTGTTTTGGTGGATACCTTAATGGCGTAGATAATGAAGCTTTTAAACTTTATAACATATATTTTGAACAAAATTTATTTCAAAGCTCCAGCTAGATAAAAAACCCTCTCTATATAACGAGAGGGTTTCATTATGTTCAATTTGTATGTATAAAGCGTTAGTTTACTTTCTTTATAAACCCTTTGTAATGACGATTAACAAGTTGACTTTCTAATGTCTTCATTGTTTCTAATGCTACCCCTACGATGATGAGTAAGCTTGTACCGCCAATTTGAGCAGAAGGTGGTAAAGTGGCAACCTTCGTGAACACGATCGGTAAAACCGAAATAGCACCTAAGAAAATCGCACCAATAAATGTTAAACGATACAAAATTTTTGTGACATATCGTTCTGTCGATTTACCTGGTCGAATACCTGGGACATAACCATTTTGTTTTTTCAAGTTTTCCGCCATTTGTTCAGGATTTACTTGAATGAATGCATAGAAGTATGTGAACGCGATAATAAGTCCGACATATAGAGTTAGTCCAACTGGATGTGCAAAGTCTAAATTCGTACTTAACCATTTAGATACAGTAGAGTCAGGGAATAGCTGTGCAATTGTACGCGGCGTCATTAGAAATGCAGAAGCAAAAATTACAGGGATTACACCTGCGCTATTTACTTTAAGAGGTAAATGCGTATTTTTTGCTCCTTGGTACTGATTATTCCCTGAGACAGCTTTTGCATATTGAATAGGGATTTTACGAACTGCTTGTTGGATATAAATAACACCGACAATGATTGCTAAAATAACTAATCCAATCAATACGATTTGTACAATATGCATAAATAGCTGATCTCCAGCATTTTGGAATTGCTGTAAGTAAATCTGATTTACTACATTTGGAATTGCTGCAACAAGTCCTGCGAAGATAAGTATTGAAATCCCGTTCCCTACGCCGTTTGCAGTGATTTGTTCACCTAACCAAAGTAAAAATGCAGTACCGGCAGTTAGCACTGTAGCGATAAATAGATATGTAGTCCAGCTAGGATTTGAAATTAATTGTCCGCCTGCCATATTGTTAAAGCCAATAGACATTCCAATGGCTTGAATAAATGCGAGAATGATTGTAAAGTATCGGGTAAACTGAGCTGATTTTTTGCGGCCCATTTCCCCTTGCTTTGCCCATTCTGTAAATTTAGGTACAACATCCATTTGCAGTAACTGTACAATGATGGAAGCTGTAATATATGGTGTGATACCTACAGCAAAGATTGAGAAGTTTTGTAGGGCTCCTCCGCCAAATATATTAAGCATACCTAAAACATTGGCTTGATCTTGTATTTTTAATACCTCTGCATTAGTATGAGGAACTGGTATAAACGTGCCAATTCGAAAAACAATTAACATCGCAAGTGTAAAAAGGATTTTCCTTCTTATTTCAGCTACTCTCATAAAGTTTGAAATCGTACGAAACATCATGTCGCCTCCTGTATTTTCGTCAGCTATCTTAGCGATAGAAAACTGATCATTATATCCTGATGAATAAACCACAAACCTCCTTCCATGTAGAATTCATTTGACAAATGGATTTTCATACATTTTGTAGTTATGTCATGGATATAAAAAATACAAGTATTTATATAAGCGATAGAATGGTTTTCGTAATCATTCAATACCCATAATATAACTAATAAATAAAAAAATGTACATAGTTAAGGTTAAAAAGAGTGAAAAATCCAGCAAATTCTTGCTGCATCTGGTTTGTGTAAATAGTTGATTACATTAGTTATAGATTGTTATAATTTTCCTAATGATAAAAAGGAGGTGAGTAGATTATATGATGATCTTAATAAGTAAACGTGTGGAAATACATCTAGATCTTTCTCACTTATATGAATGGTGTATATAGAAACAGATAATTTATTTTCTAAAATTAAACTGTAAAATTACAATTTTGTATGCATCATACATGAAATGTATTTCCACATTGTTTATGTAAAAACAAAAATGAGGTGGATTGTATGATGAAGTTAAGTTTAATGCTAAAAGTAGTAGAAACTGTTGATGATGAATGGAAAAGTCCGTTAGCAGAAAAAATCTTAGAGAACTGGCAATATAATAAGGGTTCATTATATTATTTTCGTTCAAGCGCAAACTGCATATTTGTATTCAAAAAAAACGGAGAACGTCATTTCCTTAGATTTATAGAAAAGCAGGAAAGAAATGTAGAGGCGATTAAAGCTGAAATTGATATTTTGTTGTATTTATCTCGTTATTCCATACATGTTGCAGAACCAGTTCAATCAAAAAATGAATGTTATATTGAAGAGGTTGAGACGGATTTAGGAACTTTTTATGCAGTTGTTTTTAAAGGGCTTGATGGTAAGCAATATGAGGTTGAAGAATTAAAAGAAGAGCAATTTTTATTATGGGGAAGAGCTTTAGGTAAGCTTCATCAAGCTTTAAAAAATATGCCAAAAGATTTTAATCAAAATCGCACAACTTGGAAGGATCATCTTAATTTTGTAAGAAAAACTTTGCCTGGAAGTGAGTGGTCTGCATATAAAGAATTAGAGAAAATTTCTACTTGGGCTAATGAGTTATCCATTACAAGTGATAACTTTGGGATCGTCTATTATGACTTTGAGTTAGATAATCTTTGTATAAATAAAGAAGAAGTTGGGATTATTGATTTTGATGATTGCGCTAACTATTGGTATGTTGCAGATATTGGATACGCTTTACGGGATATATTTCATGATGAAGTTGATTTGAGTCATCCATCCTATCAAGTATTTCTCAAAGGGTATACACTAGAAACAACAGTTGATGAACATATTTTAAGAGATTTACCATTGTTTATGAGAATGCATCAATTAATCATATTTGCGAAAATACTACGAACTGTTGATGTTCCAGAATCAAAGAATCATCCAGAATGGTTACAGAATTTACGAAGAAAGCTTATGAAGCAGTTCATTGAGGACACTCGTGCAAAGTTGGAAAAACTACATTCCTAAACTGTAGTAAAAGGCATACTGGCATCTGTTAGTATGCTTTTACTTTGTCTTGATTTGTAGGTATTTTTTATTATATGGAAGATATATTGTAAACTTTAGAAATTTGTGCTGCCGCCGCACCTTCCATTTCTTCTACAGAGGTACCATACTTAGAATGGGACCATTTTATTCTATCAACCTCATTATTCCAAACGTCTGCTGAACCTATAGTACCCTCGACTACTTTACCCTTAGTGTATTCATCTTTTACTGCATTAGCAGTTGCGAATAAATCTTTATCTCCCTCGAAGTACCGGATCTTTTCAGCATTCGGATCTTCTCCTGCACTTCCTTCAGAAGCCATTAAGTCCATAGACATCCATTTAGTTGGATCAATCCCTTGGTTTTCATCCATATTTGTTGTTTTTAATGAACCTATGTTTGTAACTCTTTTTCCTAAAACAATATCAAATACGTTTAAATTCGGATCATGTCCGCCTGATGTTCCTTGATTATTGCTATAGGGTTATATCTTTCGATAGCTACTGCTGTATTTTCCATTCCTTTACCTGTTTTGGTAACGATTACAGGATAACGGTAAATTAATATTAATATAATATGTTGGTACATTTTGTACTGGTACAGTTCTGTTGAATGTACATTGTTTGTCAGCCACTTGATCTTTAGAATGAGCATATAGTAAAGAATGGGATTAGATAATTATCAAGTTTGAAAAAGACATATTCATGTTACAAAAAAACAGCAAAGGAAGTGTTTTGTATGACGGAGTTACAGAAACTATTCTTTTCAAGATTGAATCTTGAAGAAAAAGAGAGTATTGCATTTGAAGACTTAAATAAAATAATTAGGGCGATGGCTTACGAAATACCTTTTGAAAATTTGGATATTGCAAAAGGTGATACAAAAGAAATTTCTCAAGAGAACCTACAAGAGAAGATATTAATAAATTCACGCGGCGGTCTTTGTTATGAATTAAATTCAATTATGTATTATTTTTTAAAAGATTGTGGTTTTGATGTTCAATTAGCATTAGGTACTGTCTATAATAGAGACGCAGAAATGTGGTCCCTTGAGGAAGGACACGTTACAGTCATTTTAAATTATAATCATGCATTATATCTAATTGAGGTAGGGCTTGCTTCAGTGGTGCCTTTAACTCTTGTTCCATTTACTGGTGAAGTTGTCAAGTCGATAAATGGTGAATATCGTGTTAGAAGAAAAGATACAGATAAAGGATCTTATGTTTTAGAAAGACGAGATGGTAATAAATGTTCTAAATCAGATGAAAAGCTTCAATGGAAATTATGTCATGCTTTTCATGAAGGTACTATTGATGAAACAACTTTAAATAAAGTGCAAAGAAAAGTCATAGAAGATGAAAATTCCAGTTTTAACAAAGGACCGATTACTGTGAAGCTTACGGATTCTGGATACGCTTCTTTAACAAAAGAAAGTCTAACTCAAACAATAAATGGTAAAAAAAGTAAAAAGTTAATTACAGAGCAACAATACAAAGAGATATTACAGGATAAATTTAATATTAAAATGTAAAAACAATGATTTTTATAGCCATAATGAATAAACCATAAATCTTCCTTTTGGTAAAACTTACTTGACAAATTAGGTGATTAGTTGGATTTGTGAATTATTAACATGAAGCGAAATTATTCCCTTTGCAATTATTTAACCTTATAGGGATAACGCCACACATCCATCAACCTAAGAAATTAGATGTTCCCCAAAACGAAAATTTTATCTTCCATAGTTGTTTATCAGAATTCAACACATTGGGGAACAACGAATTTATCATCTCACTTTTCATATTCTAAGTGAATTTTTGTTTCCTAGGAAACAAAAATGCGGTATACTTGCATACATAACACATAATATTTATTAACTGGGAATCTATTATGTGTACATGTTTTTGTACGATTAGTTCCTGATCAATCAAATAAATGGAGGGCATGACATGGGAAATCATTATGATGTAGCAGTTGTTGGTGGTGGTCCAGTAGGATTAATGACCGCATGTGAATTAGCTATTCAAGGTATAAAAGTTGTTGTGTTGGAAAGAAGAGTGGATCGTATACGAAATTCTAGAGCAATGACACTACACCCTCGCTCCTTAGAATTGATGGCTATGAGAGGCATTGAAAATAGATTTTTATCTCGAGGAAAACAATTAGATACAGGTCATTTTGCTGTCCTAGAAACACGATTAAACTTCAAAGATTTAGCTACTGATTTTCCTTACACACTTTTTATTCCGCAATCTATTACAGAAGAAATATTAGAAGAACGTGCATTAGAATTAGGTGTAGACATTAAACGAGGGCATACTGTGAAGGACTTAAAACAGTATGAAACATTCGTACAACTAGAAATAGAGCAAAGAGAAAATATATATAAACTAGAAGTTCTATATGTGGTAGGCGCCGACGGTGCAAGAAGCATCATACGCGAATTATCGCATATACCATTTAGTGGAACGGATACTACAGCCACTGCTATATTGGGCGATGTGATTTTAGAAGATATTCCAGATAATCCATTTTTCTCTACATCTAATATACATGGGATAGTAATGATGGGACCGATTGCTCCTGGAGTATTTCGTTTTGCAATTGTAGATCCTGTAAATCAGCATACCCCTGTACAAATTGCTGTCACAGAAGAAGAGCTTATAGATAGTGTTTATCGTATTACAGGTGAACGTATTCAAATTAAGGAAACGATTTGGCTTTCTCGTTTTGGAAATGCAACCAAATTAGCAGATATTTATCAACATTTGCGTGTATTCTTAGCAGGAGATGCGGCACATATTCATTTACCTGCAGGCGGACAAGGTTTGAATGTAGGTTTACAAGATGCTTTTAATTTAGGATGGAAATTGGGATTAGCTATTAAACAGAAAAAATATGAAAACCTATTAGAAAGTTACCATATTGAACGACATGCTGTAGGAAAACAATTTTTAAAAGAAACACAAGCGCAAGAACAATTAATGATGAACTTTTCAAACACTGGAATGGCACTAAGAGAGCTATTTTCTCACATACTCACATACTCAGACGTGAATCGAGATTTAGCTAAAAAAGTAAGTGGCCTAGGAATTATGTATCCACCGATGCATAATACGGAAAAAAATCCATGGCTAGGAAAAAGATGTCCCAATTTTTCTATTTATGCACAAGATCAGAACAATCACACACTCTATGAAGTGATGCATGATGGGAAATTCATTTTATTGATACATCCTTCTTATGTAGATATGGTAGATAAAATAAACATTGATTCACATATAAGAGTGATTGTAGGACAAATACAACATTCTGAGTTAGAAAATATAGGTGCAGTTTGGATTCGACCGGATGGTCATATAGCTTGGATTGCGCATACCAAGAAAGACGTATCATTAGGTATTGAAAAAATGCAAAATAACATGTAATTCAATATGTTATTAACTAATCAGACTCTTTTGTAGTAAGGAATCACAAAATTTCAAAATAATAAAAAACGTTATTCTTTCTTAGTAAGCAGTAAAGAAAGAATAACGTTTTTTATAAATTATATATTCAGCTAGCTTTACTGATTCATAATATTGAGTATTCAAATCGCATGGCTTGAAGGGCGCTATATGTCCGTGGCGGAAAGTAAGTTTCGGGAGTTTTTCGTCCAGAGTTTTACTGAATTACCGAAGCAATAAACCTTTTAATATCGATTCGAATTTTATGAGCCTAAAACAATAAGGAATTTTCCGATTTTTAGAACGGTATTATTATTTTTAATAGAAAGTGGAACAAAAGAAAGTGTTATCTTGTCTATATAATGAGTCAATTCATATTTTTCACGATTTACTAGCGATACTGCTTATAGTAATATTATGCTAGGAAAACAACAATGAATATAATGAAAACTAGAATTCAAAAAAGAAGGAGCCAGCAATGACAATTATCGAGAAATTAAATCTTAATAAATATACTAATATGGTGGTAGTCAACCAACCAAAAGATTATGATGTCTTCACCGAACAAACCATTACGATTGCTAAAGATCATGATGTTATTTTTATTTTCGTAGAAACAATTGATGAGATGGTAGAACATACACAATTCATCATTACTAATGAAGAACTATTGCTTGAGAAAGGTTATTTGTTTTTCGCTTATCCGAAAAAAGGCAATACGCGTTATAAAACTTTTATTCACAGAGACGAAATGTTCCCAGCACTGAAAGTTGGAGAAGATGGATATGTAGATAACAGTGATATTAAATTCGCACGGATGGTAAGTATGGATGATGTTTTCACTGTTGTTGGTTTAAAACGTGAAAAAAAGAAAGCGAAGAAAACGTCTGCGGCTAGCCAATGTGTCGCTGATTATGTCGAGAATATTAAGGATGTTGAGGCATTGCTAGCTGATTATCCAACTGAACTTCAGTTTTATCAAAGTTTAACACCTGGATATCAAAAAGATTGGGCGCGCCATATATTTTCTGCGAAGCAGCAAAAAACACGTGAAAAGCGTCTACAACAAATGGTGGAAATCCTTTCACAAGGATATAAAACAATCGATTTATTCCGCAGAAAGAAGACATAAAGGAGTATCGATAATCTTAATATTTGAAGCATATTCTTGATTTTCTTATTAATAATATGAAATCGAGAATATTTTTTTTTATGAAATCCGATTTTTAATATCAAAATACATAATAATGACACAATTAATGGAATGAAAAAGTTGAAAAAACATTTCCTTCACGTATACTGAATATGGTTCGGAATTTATAAGAGCGGCTGTTTGTAGCAAAATTTCTTGCAGCAGATAAAATAGGAACTCTTGTACAGAAAAAACATAAAAGAATGAATAAGAAAAGGTGTTTTGAATGAAATCGTATATTGTAGTTGGAGCTGGAATTTTAGGAGCGTCTACTGCTTATCATCTTGCTAAGGCGGGAGCACATGTTACATTAGTGGACCGTCAGGATTTAGGACAAGCAACGGATGCGGCGGCAGGAATTGTATGTCCTTGGCTTTCGCAGCGTCGCAATCAAGCTTGGTACAAAATCGCAAAAGGTGGAGCGCGTTATTACGCCTCTTTAATTCAGCAATTAGAAGAGGATAGCGAAACAGATACAGGCTATAACCGAGTAGGGGCTATTAGTCTACATACAGATAGTAAGAAATTAGATCAAATGGAAGAACGTGCGTATAAACGACGTGAGGATGCTCCTGAAATTGGTGAAATTACACGTTTATCACCAGATGAAACAAAAAGTTTATTCCCGTTATTATCTGAAGAATTTGGTGCTGTACATATAAGTGGTGCCGCGCGAGTAAATGGACGAGCACTTCGTCAATCTCTTGTAAACGCTGCGAAAAAACATGGAGCTACCTTTATAATAGGAAATGCCGTTTTAATTCATGAAAATAATTGTGTTAAGGGTGTTACAGTAAATGATGAAACATTAAAGGCGGATCAAGTAATTGTAACTGCAGGAGCTTGGGCAAACGAATTGCTACAACCGCTGGGCGTTAATTTTCTAGTAACTTTCCAAAAGGCACAAATTGTTCATTTGCATATGCCTAGCACGGATACTGAAAATTGGCCAGTTGTAATGCCACCAAATGATCAGTACATTCTTACTTTTGAAGATGGTCGTATAGTGGTAGGTGCAACACATGAAAATGATACAGGTCTTGATTATAGAGTTACAGCTGGTGGGCTACATGAAGTATTTGATAAAGCCTTATCAGTCGCTCCAGGTTTGGAGAATAGTACGATGCTTGAAACGAGAGTTGGTTTTAGACCATTCACGCCAGGTTTCCTACCTGTTATTGGTCCATTACCTAACTTTGAAGGAATACTTGTTGCGAATGGTCTAGGAGCTTCAGGATTAACAGCAGGTCCATATCTAGGATCCGAACTTGCAAAACTTGCTATGGGACAACCTATAGAATTGGATCTAAGTCATTATGATGTAGCTGGAGCGATTGAATAGTTATAAAAAGAAAAAAAGATTAGGAATAATTACCTAATCTTTTTTTCTTTTTATATTGTATATAGTCAATTTTATGTTTATAGAGGGGATTATGAACATTTTGGAGAAAAGTTATATTAATTGTAATTTTGAAATTGATATCACAAAACAATTACACATGAAACGTTAAAGGATTAAGGAGTTGCGATAAGTGTATCACGTTGAGATAAGAAGACCAGCCATTGAAGATTATGAAGAATTAAATCAATTGATTCACACAGTCATTATAGATACGTTTGCTAGAGAAGGTTTATCGGATTTAGTTGACGATATAAAAAATGAAATTGAAAATAAAAAGCAGTACTTGAAATGTGACTTTGATAGCAATGGGGAAAATCGATATTTTTTGATAGCTGTAGATAAACAGTGTAATAAAATTATCGGAACAATTGAATTTGGACCATCTAGTCAATTAATTAATATTTGCACAAATGGCACATTAAAAAATTTGTATGAGGTGGGAACTGTATTTGTACTCCCGAATTATCAAAGACGTGGCATAGGGAATTTACTTTTAAATGCAATCTTTCTTTCCTTATTGGGTAGAGGAATAAAAGAATTCTGTTTGGATAGTGGCTATACTAATGCACAGAAAATATGGAAGAAAAAATTTGGAGATCCTAATTTTTTGCTAAAGGATTATTGGGGCGAGGCGTGTGATCACATGATTTGGAGGAAATGCATGAGTGATATACCTATAGTATTTAGTAGATAATGGGGGAGCGCTGCATACCCATTATCTTAAGAATCCCCAGAAAGAGTAAAAGGTAGTATTCTCATTGATGGGGGTATCAAACAAAAAGACTTGATGAACAAACTATGAAAAAGATTTTGAAGAATATGTAGATACTTGGGAACAGTTTTTGAATGTTGTAAGAGGAGATTGTAGTAGGGTGTCTCCATACAGAGAAACTTATGCGAAAAGAAAACGATAATAAATTTTACTGGCATGCGAGAGGTGAAACAGCTGGTAATATCATTAAAGCTATGCATAAACATGAAACTGCGGTTGTAAAATTTAAAGATTTACAAAAGGATGGATAGGGGAGGGTATAAACATTCCCTGTCCTATCCATCCTTTATGTAACGTGCAATATGTTATGGAACACCTTAATTTTCAATAAAAATAACTACTTAATCTTTTTTGTTTTTGTCTTATATCAAGTTGTTTTTCAGTGGGGCCTAAATATCTTTCGGCTTAGTAGTGCCTTTAAATAAGAAAGCTACTGTACTAATCAAAATGATAACTTTTAAGCCCGCCCAATATGGGTAAAACGCGTTTTCTTTCAAAGCGGTAAGTTGAAACATACTTTCTATCGCTGAAATTCCTGTAATACAAGCTAGAATAAGTAAAGGTTTTTCTTTATTTGTATTCCAGTAGAGAAAAAATAAGAGAATAGCGCATACTGCGGGTAAGATAGTTTGGAATAAGATTGGCATTGTGTCCCCTCCAAATGTAATAGCATACTGTATTTTATATTATACAGTAAATTGTAATATATAGGAATTATGCGTAGGTAAAAACTCAATAGAAAAAGAGCTGTATATACATATATATCTGTTATAAGCGAAATGTTAATAGCTTTTCTTACATACTTATGCTATTATTTACCTTTATACCAAAAGAGGACGTGAATGAACTTGATTAAAATTAATATCCCTGAAGTTGATGTTACAATTACAGAACGTAAACAAGTAATAAAAGGAGACGAGCCAAGAATCACTCCGATTCATGGATTTATCGATTTCCACTTGTTCCCAAGAGATAAAGGCGGCATTTTTATGTTTTATAATATTAATGACGAGCTTCTCTTTGTTGGGAAAGCAAGAAAAATAAGACAACGTATTAAAAAACATTTTGAAGACAACGTTTCACCAATTAAAGAACATCGTGATGAAGTATACCGTATTGATGTATGTGTAGTAGAAGATCCAACAGAAAGAGAAATTTACGAAACATATATTATTAATGAATTCCAAGCGAAGTATAATGTTGATAAAGTGTTTTATAAATAAAATACCTTTTTAAAAATAATCCCAGTATTCTACTGGGATTATTTTATTTTCTTCTGTTAAAACAAAAATCAATTATAAGATGTTTTTTGTTAGGGGGAAAAGTCAGTTTCTTAGTTCGATGATAATGGGGTGACACCTTATTTAGAAAGAGGATGAAGGATTTACATGCACTTCTATCCTGTAAGATATCTTTGACGATGCAGTTATATGTTGTTCCTGTTCCCTGCACATTGTGTGGGGCTTCGTGTCGTCGTCGTAGCCATCTGTCATTTTGCATAGATGACCTCGGATTCCGTCTTGCCCAGTCTTTTTAACTCCTACAAACAAGCATATTTACTTCCAATAACACATTGGTTTTATGTTAACAAAAATTTAAATTTCGTTACTTAATAATTCATTTTGGGAGACTAAAATATGAAAAGTAAATTTATTATTGCTTTATTTCTTATCGGGATATTAATTCCTAGTTCGAAAACTTTAGCAAATGAAGAAATTATTTCAAAACAAGAAGCAGCCAACTATTATTATAGCGTAAAAAAAGAACACAATAATTACACGTGGAAAATTGGTCATAAAAGTTCTAATTCAATAATAAAGGAAAGCAAGGAAAATAAGTTGGACTTAGAAAATTTTCGGAATGTCGTTAACAAATTAAGCCAACAAAACTTAGAATGGTATGTATCAATAGTATATTTAATTTAATTATATTACTTTTAATTCTCTTAATATCTTTTATAAAAAAGAGAAAAAGTATTCCAAAATGGTTTTTACTGTTCATGTTTGTTTTGTTAGTAATATCCATAAATGCTGTAGTACAGACATCAATTAGTTTATCTACAACAGATAATGAAGTGCAATTTCTATATCACAGGCTAACACAATAAAAAAGATCCCCCTAATGTGGGATCTTTTTTATATCTATTTAATTATGTTTTACAGTTCTAGAAGTAGAATAATTCACCATATTATTCTACTCTTAAAAAGAAAAATCAAAGATTCGCGATACATTCATTCATTTGTAAATGAATAATATGTACCAATTGCTATTTTATATGGCGTTTTACGATTTAAGTTTTAATACTTTACAATTCATCTTTATTCATTTGCCAAACCCGTGAATAGCATATAATTGGCTTTATGCTATGCTAAATGTCTCTTTTAGAACAGCGCTTGTACTGTTATGGCAGAATTTTCTAATAAAATCACTTTAATTAGATACAAAAAAATCATAGCATTAACGTTCTTACTAAACTCTCTTTCTTTCATAACAAGAAAAAACCATCATATACTGGTACAAGCAAACAAGAAAGGAGATCATCATGAACTGGTTAGAAGCCTTTATATTAGGAATTATTCAAGGACTAACGGAATTTTTACCTATAAGTAGTACGGGGCATCTATATTTAGGGAGACATCTTTTTAGTTTAGATGAAGCAGGCCTTTTTTTAGATACGATGCTTCATATCGGAACGTTACTTGCTGTATTTGTTTACTACAGGAAAGAGTTTATTTATTTAATTAAAAATCCATTTTCCAAACTTACGTTTTTACTTATCATTGGAACGATTCCAGCAGTCATTATTGGCCTATTATTTAAAGATTTTTTTGAAGATATTTCGAAGACTGGTATAACGATTGGCTGGGAGTTCTTAGTGACAGGTTTGTTTTTATATATGGCAGAGAAACAAAAAAACGGACGAAAGAAAATGGACGATATTACATATCAAGATGCTCTCATCATTGGTTCATTTCAAGCGGTTGCTATTTTTCCAGCAATTTCTCGTTCTGGAATGACGATTGTGGCGGCACTATGGAGAAAATTAGATCGTGAAACGGCTGCGTATTTTTCATTTTTGTTATCAACACCTGCAATTGTCGGAGCGATTATCTTGCAGTTTGTAGATGTTTTCCAAGGAAAAGCTGAAGCAATTTCAAGTACATCTTTAATCGTAGGTACTTTATCTGCAGCGTTTTTTGGATACATTGCAGTATCTTGGATGATTCAGTATTTAAAAAGCCATTCTCTTAAAGTATTCGCGTATTATGTTTGGGCTTTAGGGTTGCTAATTTTAACTTTACAGTTCACGGGTATATTTTGAGGAGGTAGAAAACTTGAAATCATATAACCAAGCGGGAGGAGTATTTCACAGTGGATTATTCACCCATATAGTACTTGTGATAGAGAGAAAAGATGAATAAATGTTGATAAAAAAAGCCTGTTCTATAATTTTATAGCAGGATTTTTTATTTTATGCTTTTATTAAAATGTTAGGGAAATGCAGAATAAGGTGCCATATTAGTAGGAGGTAGAAACATGTTGGAGAAAGCAATAGTCATTGGTGGAAGTATCGCTGGGAAACTAGCAGCAAAAGTTTTATCTGATTTCTTTCAAGAAGTAATCATTTTAGAAGCAGGCGAAGAGTGGAATGAAAAAGGCCCTCGAAAAAGAGCACCTCAAAGTCATCATCCCCATGTGTTATTAAAAGGTGGTGAAGAGGCAATTGAAAAGTTATTCCCTGCGATTATGACTCAGCTTAAAGAAGATGGTGGTATTGTAAATAATTTTACTGGAGATTTGAAATGGCATCATTTTGGCTTATGGAAACAACCATTTGTTGGGGAGTTGAATTCTGTTCAACAAAGTCGTCCCATGCTCGAGTGGCATATACAAAGACGAATGAGTCAGGTGTCTAATATTATAACGAAATATGAAACAATGGTTGAACAATTATTCATAGATCAGCAACATAACAAAATCACTGGAGTAAAAGTACGTTGTTTGAAAACAGGAGTGAAAGAAGAACTTCATGCAGAGATAGTTGTAGATGCAAGTGGATTTGGTTCAAAAAATATAGATTGGTTACAAACATATGGTATAAAAGTGAAAGAAGAAAAGGTGTGGATTCAATTGTTCTACGCCACTCGATTATTTCGTCTGAAACAGCAAGAACGTCTGGACTGGTGTAATTTGCTTATTTCTCCGAGCTTTCCTGAAAATCCTTATGGTGCTCTTATTCAAACGATTGAAGACGATCGTTATTTTGTAACTTTTAGTGGATATGCCAATGAACCAGCGCCACAAACGGATGAAGAATTTCTTGCATTTGCTCATAAGTTACCTGCCCCAGATGTAATTCGTTTTCTTGAACAAGCGGAACCTATTACAGATATAAAAATACATAAGATTCCATACCAAGTACGTCGCCGATTTGATTTAGTGAAACATATACCAGAAGGGTTCTTAGTAATTGGAGATGCTCACTGTCGCTTTGATCCTGTTTTTGGACAAGGGATGTCTGTCGCTGCTATGGAAGCTGTCGCGCTACAATTGAGTTTAAAGCAAAGAAAATCGTTAAAAAATGATTTTACTCGAGACTTTTATAAGCGTATTTCCAAGATTATTGCAACGCCGTGGGAAATGGTTACAACAGAGGCATTTCGCCATCCTGAGATAAAAGGAAATAAACCGTTTATACAACCATTCCAGCAATGGTATACGAAAAAAATATATCAACTTTCCGCAAGTGATCCAGAAATTTACATTCGGTTGGTTAGGGTGATGAACCTGATTCGTAGTCCACTACATCTTTTTCATCCAAAAGTATGGTTTGCTATGCTTAGGAGTCGGCGGAAATAGAGGGATTTACTATTCAATAACGAATATATAGAAGTTAATTGATTTGAAAAAGGGCTGAGTGATGAATGGAGATATACATAGAAAAATTAAAGAAGCAAGATGCAGAAGAATTGTTTGTTTTTGAGTGTTATAACAGAGAATTTTTTGAAAAAACGGTACCTAGTCGCGGAGAAGATTACTATGTGTATGAGGTTTTCCAGCGTAAACACGATGAACTATTGAAAGAACAAGAGGAAGGAACCTCGTACTTTTATCTTATACGGAATTTAAAAAATAGAATTGTAGGGAGAATAAATTTAGTAGATATAGAAAAAGAGCAGCAATTAGGTTATCTAGGTTATCGTGTAGGAGAAGAGTTTATTAGAAAAGGAATTGCAGTTCAGGCAGTAAAACTACTTCTAGGTCAAGCAAAAAAACATCAAATTAATGAAATTTATGCAAAAACAACAAAGGATAATTTGGCTTCACAAAAAGTGTTAGAAAAAACGGGATTTTCACGTGTTCCACTTGATCAAAAAACAGACTTCATACATTACATTTGGAAGCAGAATAACATGTGATACAAAGAAACTTCAAAACAAAAGGGGAACAATATAATGACAGATTTACGTTATCCAATTGGTCAATTTACTTATGGAGAAAATATTACACATGACACAATAGAAAAGTGGATACAAGATATTGCAAAACTGCCTATCGAACTAACGAAAGCAATAAAAGATTTAGATAAAGAGCAGCTAGATACGCCATACCGGACTAACGGCTGGACAGTACGGCAAGTTGTTCATCATGTTGTAGATAGTCATATGAATAGTTACATTCGTTTTAAATTAGCATTAACAGAAAACAATCCAACTATTAAACCTTATAAAGAAGAGAAATGGGCAGAGCTTCCAGATTCGAAGTTACCAGTAGATGTTTCTCTAGTGCTATTAGAAGCTTTACATAAGAGGTGGGTAAATTTATTAAGTTCTTTAGAAACTGCAGACTTTGAAAAAACGTTTAATCACCCGGAATCAGGTGAGACAAAACTTGGGGTGGCAATCGGATTATATTCATGGCATGGCCGTCATCATACAGCACATATTACTTCTTTACGTAAACGATTAGGTTGGTAAAAAGGAAAGGAGAATAAAATGTTTAAAGGTAAGAATAATTAGCAATTGTAAATCCAAATAATTAAAAGTTTAATTTTATAGTACTAACAACAAAAAGATAGATTATATAAAATAAATTTATATAATCTATCTTTTTGTATATTTAAAAGAATTAAGTGTATTTTCTTCCAAAAAACTCGGGTTAGTAATTTGGGATTTGTATAAAAATACAAAAATTTGTTATTTAGTTGTATGTTTTGCCAATGCTTTTTGAATCCCTAAAATACTATCGTCACCTTTAAATTCTTTCGTAATTGGTTCATGCGTACTAGAAATCCAAATTTTAAGTTCAGCATCTAAATCAAAATGACCTGCTGTTTCAATACTGAATTGTGTAATGCTTTTATATGGAATAGAGTGGTATTCTGTTTTCTTACCAGTCACCCCTTGTTTATCAACTAAAATCATTCGACGATTTGTAAATACAATTAAATCTCGAATTAATTTATATGCATGTTCGACTTGTTCATCATCTAACATAATCTTTTGCAAATCACGTTCTACACTATCTGTATTCGTATCAGATGCATTTCCTAAAATACCGCTAAATAAACTCATATGAAATTCCTCCTTTATCATTTGTGGAATGAGTTTCTTATATTGTATCACGTTAAGGAGATAGAGATTCTTACATTATTTCAAGAGCTTTTTGCTATAATTGCAAAGAACTTTTTAGCACTTCATCATAAAATCTTGTGCTAAAATAAAAGTAAGAAACAAAAGCAGAGGGAGCACAGATGAAAAATATCGGTTTAGTATTAGAAGGCGGAGGAATGAAAGGATTATATACAGCAGGAGTACTCGAATACTTTATGGAGAATGATGTATTCTTCCCGTATGTAGTTGGAGTTTCAGCAGGAGCGTGTATGGGTGCGACGTACTTATCTCGTCAAAAAGGGAGAAATAAAAAAGTAAATACAGAATTAGTGTCAGACCCTCGGTACATATCATATCGAAACTTCATACAAAAACGAGAATTGTTTGGCATGGATTTTCTGTTTGATGAAGTACCGAATAAGATTGTCCCCTTTGATTTTCAAACCTTTCTTCATACAAATGAGCAGTTTGTTATTGGGACAACTGATTGTGAATCAGGACAAGCAGTGTATTATACGAAACAGGAGCATGGGGATGATATATTAAAAATTATTCGTGCATCGAGTTCTGTACCATTTATTGCGCCTGCTGTAGACTATGATGGTAAAAAACTACTAGACGGAGGAATCATTGATCCTATTCCTGTTCGTAAGGCACAAAAAGACGGATATCAAAAGAATGTTGTTATTATGACTAAACCTGAAGGGTATGAAAAACAACGGAATAAGTTTTCTTCAATGGCTAAATTTTTATATAGACGATACCCAAAAATCTCTAAACTTTTAGTAGAGCATTATCGCTTTTATAATGAAACTGTTTCGTATATGAATTCTAGTGAACAAAAAGGAAATTTCTATATCATTCAACCAAGCATGCAGCTTCCTGTAAGTGGAATTGAGAGGAATCAAGAAAAGCTTATAAATCTATATAGTCTTGGGTATAACGATGCAAAAAATCAATATGAAAGATTGTTAGAATGGATAGAGAAATAAGAAATAGAGAGGTGAATGATTGATTGATACTAGGAAAAAAGGTGATATTTAACGAGTTACAGAAACTACATAATCTTTTATATCAGCCATTTCCGTATGAGGACACACGTCAAATGTATTATGATTTTAAGAAGATGTTTTCTGAGGATGATTGTATGAATGCTGACTTGGATCTATATTGGATGAATATTGCGGGAACATTAAGTTATGTGTTACATGGAAATGTAGAGAAAATCCCATTTGAGCAAATAAAATCGCTTCGTATATCATTTTTTGACCGTTTTAAACAATTTCGTTTTTTAGAGAAATATATTGAACATTATCCAATATTCTATAGAGACTATATGTATTATGAAAGAGCACGTAAGTTATTACTTTATTATCTTACTGAATAAGAATGAAAACACACAGACTAGAATCGTTTGTGTGTTTTTTGTTCATAAAATATACAAGTTTATTACCATATTTATATAGGAATTTATTTGTAAAACAAGAAGTACCTATAGAATAGTATAAAGGAGGGAAGAGGGATGAAGTCAATTATAAGTCCTAAGATAGCAGAACTTGCAGATCAATTAAACAATGGAAATAAACAAGCTTTACATACACCACTTATAGAGATTTGTCCAATGAATGAGCAATATCGCCTTATAACGTACATATGGCTAGGAGATAAGGATACAGAAAATGTTTATGTATTTGGTAGTTATCCTGGTTGGGACCTTAATTCCAATTACTTAGAAAAGCTTTTAGATACAAATTTATAAAACATTTAGAACGAATGAAAAATTCATTTCTACCTATCACTTTTCAGTTAATGATCATTTTGAACATGATTGGGTAGCGCGTAGTGAACAGTATCAGGTAGATTCATTTAACAGTAAAATTTTCGGAGAGGGAACAGATAGAGCAGCTGTTTTAGAACTAGGAATGGAAATGGAGTACGATAAAAGTTTCCCTAAAAATTATAATCCTCAAGGGAAAGTTGAAACATATTCTTTTTACAGTTCCGTTTTAGGCAATACACGAAATCTATATATTTACACACCTCATGATTATTCTCACACTTCTAGCCCTCAAGACCTTCTTATAGCATTTGATGGAAATGCATTTATACAAAACCTTTCAGCACCGATAACACTTGATCATTTCATACATAAACAAGAAATCCCTTCATGTATTGTTGTTGGAATTGATCAAATAGATCGATTACATGAGCTTACTTATAATGATAATATGAACGCATTTTTAATAGAAGAGCTTCAAGCTAATAGAAGCCTGTATAAGACATTGAGAGAAAAAGAATATCAAATTACCTATAGTGAGTTTCAAGGCGGTCATGACGAAATCTGGTGGCGTGAACAGTTTGCTGAGGGGATATTAGCGTTAAATCATTCAAGGGCGTTATTTTAAAAAGAAGGGGAGGGAGAAATATGAATGAAAAAGATTTGGATAAAGCATTAAAAAAACAAGAGATTTTAGTAAAGGATGAGAAGGTTTGGTCTTACACGTACGAGGATCATATTAGTTCTATCATTAAGCGTGCAGAAAAATCAGGGGCTTTTGATGATTTACCTGGCAAGGGAAAACCACTTAATATTGATAAAAACCTTTCTTATAATCCTGAAAAACAGCTTTATAAAATATTGAAAGATAACCATGTTTTACCTAGATGGATTGAACTTTCAAAGGAAATTGATCATTCAAAAGAAAAACTGAAAGAGATTACAGATCCTGAAGAAGCAACAAAGCTAATTCGAACTATTAATAAAAAGGTTCTGGAACATAACTTAATTTGTCCCGTAAGCGCACAAAAGATGAGAGTGAAAACGGATTTTTAGCATTTTTCAACAAGTCTCTCACTTGTTATATAATTGAGGTAGGCTTATTTGATTTATTATGCAAGGGAGGAATGGAGAATGACAAATACATATCATTTACAAATACCAAAGCAGCTAGAACAGTATAGAGACGTTTTAGAGGAAAGTGCAAAGCCTTATATTAAAGTTACAGGAGAAATAAGTGAAACAACTCTATTTGAAAGTAAATTTGGTGGTTATCCGTATTTACCTATTCATCATGAGCACCCGAAGGATTCAACTGGAAAACCAATGATGTTACTTGCGCAGTTGAATTTTGAAGAGATTCCTCACATTGAACCTATGCCAACGAAGGGTTTACTACAATTTTTTGTAAGCGGAGAAGATGATCTTGTTGGAGCAGACTTTGATCATCCAACAAAACAAAAAGATTTTCGTATTATTTATCATGCTGAAATCAATCAAGATAAAAATCAAATTGTAACAGATTTTAGTTATTTAAATGCTCTTGATTTAGAGTATTTTGTTGTACCAGAAGCAGCGAAATTATCATTTGAAGCAGGTTATCAGCCTGTAACAATAGGAGATTATCGATTTGGAGCATTTTCCAAAGATAGGATCGATTTAGAAGAAGTCGTTGACGCTGAAGACGAAATTGAGTTAGCCGAACTCTATGAAGAGCAATTTGAGGGCCAAGGACATAAAATCGGTGGCTATCCGTTCTTTACACAAACAGATCCACGAGAATGGGGAAAAATATATCGAGAACATAACATTTTATTATTGCAAATTGATACAGACGATTCTCTAGGAATTATGTGGGGAGATTGTGGAGTTGCGAATTTCTTTATAAGAAAAGAGGATTTAATAAACTTGGATTTTTCGAATGTGCTGTATAATTGGGATTGTTGCTAATGTATAGAAATCTCTTTTGAATGTATTAAGTGAATATATAACCTTAATATAGACGGGAAATAGGGAAGAGGCGCTACATTTATCAATATGAATGTATACCTGACTATACGAATGAAACATAATAAATCAGCAAGAACTTTTAAATTTTTTTAATTTATGTAGCATGAATGGCGAACCATTATAAAATGCAAAAAAATAACTATAAATCGTAAAAAAGTCTTCCTAAAAAATAGGGGGATTTTTTTAGGAATAATCATAGATTATGTTAACTAAAATGAAAAATTACAGCAAACAATAAGTAAGCTAGGTAAATTGTATAGGAAACCCTAAATTTAACCATATTTAATAAACGGGATATAAATATGAGAAGCTGTAGAAATACTGGATAAAAACTTACATGTACGAATTTAAAATCGTTTTACTAACAAAATGAAAATTATTTAATTAATCGCGTCGTAAATTTATAGACATCCGCAACATTTATAATTCAACGAGATTTTTAATTTGAAAATTGCTGTGAGAAATTCAATCGTAAATTAGCGATGGAAACTGAGGGATTTTAAAAGAACAATATTTAAAGCGAATTTCATTAAAAATCTTCGTTTCATCTCAGTTTGTGTAGTTTACTTGTATTTAGAGACAGGGAAACACTTCTTTTCTATAACTACCTATAATATATATTATGTCTACTAGAAAAAAGAAGTAACTTATTTATTTCGTGTCAAGGTGCCCTGCTCTTTTTATTTTATATCGGGAGAAAAAACAGTTCGTGTGTCTAATTTATAATTTAGCACACGAACTGTTTGAATATTAATGATTAGAATGTATCGGCTCAGCAATTTTGGTTCATAAGAATTATTTCTTCAGTTGAAAAATTTCGTATTTTCATTGCAAAAACAATTCTTTATCTGTATAAATCCACGCTGAGAACTTTTTGATTGTGTTTTTACCACTTAGGTATATACGATACTGTTTTTCTTTATCAATAAAATTCGGTTGATAGTTATGATCATCTAGTATTCGTTTTAAAAATTTCATAAAATTATATGAACCACCGACAAAACTTACAAAGTATCTTTTGGGATTTACATGTCCATCTCCATCAAAATACCCTCTAATAAAATGATGTAAATACTCTTCTGGAACAAACGGAAATTGTACATTGTATGATTTACAAGGCATAATTCCGTGTAACTCTATAAGAGCATTTTTCATTATTTTACTGTTTAAATTCAACATATAAACGCCAGTGTTTTTGTTTTGATACAACGGTTGATTGGAATTAAGCTCTATTTTTATATTTTCTAAAATACCTGATTCTTTTTGAGAAATACTTACGGTTTGATTATCCTTCATAATGACACCATCAGCAATAAAGAAGCCTAAAATATACGCCATGTTGTTCGACCATTTTTTAAAGTAATCTTCATTCAAATTATATTTTCGTTTTCAACTACCTCTTGCTCGTTTTTCAACGTTGTTATCTGTTAGGACCATCCGAACATATCTAGCCGAGACGTTAGCTAATTTTGCGATATTAGACGTACTCTCCCCTTCTAAATAAAGATTAATCATTTCTGCACTTTCCTCTATATCATATAAAAAACAAATGTTCTATCTATTATTACCTATCAAAATCGATTGCAGCATTTTTATATGGTTTAGATATGATATCCTTCCTTCTTACTGTTGCTATATGTCTATTCTGTACATCTATACTATTTTTCTAGCAGTTATGTATGTTATTGTCCCGCTTTTTCTTCCGGTCATAAGAAACTTTGTATATACGGTAAGTTATTTTTATACCCCTAATTTATAGAATTTTAAAATTTAACAGAATTATCCTTCGTTTCTTCTTGCCTTGTATAAATCCTATCCTTTAGTATAAATATATAAATCTAATTGTACCTATTATTTTTAGATGAATCATAGATGATTAGATTTATGTGATAAAGTCTATAAAAATTAGGAGGGGTATGTGTGTTTTCGAAATGGAAAAAAGGGTTAGTAACTACTTTATTTGCATTAACAACGTTTTCAACAATGGCATCTGCTGAGGAATTACCTGCAGATCAACAAAAATGGCAGAAATGGGTTAGTGAAAATGCGGTCAAATTACAGGAACCAACCGCTAGTTCTAATGATGATTTGTCATTTTTAAAGCAAACCTTACAGGACAAACGTATTGTCTTATTAGGTGAGTCTACTCATGGTTCAACAGAAATGAATCAATTAAAGGTTCGTATGATTAAGTATTTGCATGAAGAAATGGGTTATGATGTGATTGCGTTTGAATCAGGATTTGCGGAAGCGAATACCGTGTATCAAAATTTAGATGATTTAACAGCTGAGCAAGCGATGAAGAAAGCTATTCATGGAACATGGTTCACAGAAGATGTGGAAGAATTATTTCAGTACATAAAAGAACAAAAAGAAAAAGGAACGCCTCTTATTTTAACGGGATTCGATATAAATATCCCGTGGAATGCTTCAACTGCTACATTTGCAACATTCGCAAATGAATGGATTAGCAAATTGAATCCTGAAATAGGTAAACTACTCGTAGAAGCAGAAGAAGAAATCGTGAAATACCGTTCTGTCTCTTCCTATGAAGAATTTCAGGCAATGCAGTCCCCTCTTTTGCGTAAATATGAAAAAGTAACAGAATTTATCCAACAGCATACGAATGAATTACAACAAGTAGCGCCTAAAACATCGTATGATGTAAATTTTCTAGAAAAATCAATCAAGATTCGAATCGATACGCTTAAAACACATATTCCAAATGAAGTGAAAGATAAATTATACATCCCACCTCAGCCAGTTTTTTCGGATTTTTCATATTACTCACGTGACAAACAAATGGGACAAAATTTAGCGTGGTTAAGTGAACTGCAGTATAAAAACAAAAAAATAATTGTGTGGGGACATAATTATCATATACGAAAACAGAACTCTAAAATGTTAAAAGCAGATCCTTATCCAATTCCATTTCCAAATATGATGGATGTTATGCCAAAATACTTGAAAAATCAAATGTATTCTATGGGATTATATGCTTATAGCGGGAGCAGTTTAGGTTCGAATAACGATGGTCCTTTTCCTGTAAATGAAAAACATGCAGCTAATAGTATCGAAGAAATTTTGAAATCTGCGCAACATCCGCAAGTATTTGTAAATATAAAAGGTGAGACAAATCGTCCTGAAACCTCTTGGATGTATATGCCAATTATTGGGCTGCATTGGGGGCAAAAGGATAAAGCTGAAATCATGATTCCTAACCAACAATACGATGGAATCCTATGGTTAGAGCATATCACGCCTTCTCAGATTAAATAAAACGAAAAGCGCACCAATGAAATAGATGGTGCGCTTTTTATGTATATAGTCTCTTAGAAGATATATTCTTCTTTAACCAATCTTCTTTATAAAGGATATAGTGATTTACTATATTGGAAGCCGATCTTTTCCATAGAACGACAAGAGTTTATATTATCATTCCAGGCTTGCGCATGAACTTCATCTACTTTTAACGTCGAAAAAGCATAATTATAAATCAAATTGGAGCTATTCCTTTTTCTTTTCATCTGTATTTCCGTAAGCGAAAACCTCAAAAACGAATTCGCATAGACCAACTACTACTTCCCCAATCACTTCATGCATTTTCTTTTCCCCTCTCTTTTAGTAGATTTATCTTAAGTATATAAAAGAAGTATTTTAGGGTACTATTCAAGAAGGTGACATAAACATTACAAGTTTGTAAGAGTGTGATTGTGTGATTAATTCCTGGTATAAGTAAACAAATGGTTATCATTTATAAAATCAAATGGTATATCCCTCAATAGATATTAAAGAAAAGGTCATGTGCTTATAAAAAATCACATGACCTTTTCTTTAATTTGTAGTTGGTGTACTTTGTTGTCCCTCTTGATAAACTTTTCGGAACTTCAGGTAACAACCAATTCGCCAAGGAACTATATAACATAATGCTACCGTGAAAAAGAGGATTCCAACAGATTGTGGATCTAATCCATCCAAATGGGTTCTAAAATAATAACGAATGAACAAAATGACCAAGAATGTTGCGATAAAGGCCGCGCTCTTTTTCGCATAAAATTGAATTATAGCAAACAAAGCTGAACTTTTCGTTATTTCTATTTTTATACTTTAGTTCAAAAACTATCTAAAGAACTAGGAAATTATTTATACTCCTTGTAGGCATCTTTTAATTCGGATGGAGCAGAAAATCATTTTGCTTCTTTCATCAAGGAAATGATTTTTTCAATATGCTCTTTTCTTTTACTTATAGAAAGTGAAGAATCTCCCGCTTTTACTTATTGAATATTCCGAATGATTTTTTTCAACATTCATTTGTATTGGTTAATTATCACCCGTTATAAATAATTGTGGTAAAATTTAGATAATACAATTGGAAGGAGGATTCTATTGAATACAAACATCGTTTCAAAAAGTGAATATAAAATGTTAAACACTTGGTATCACGAAATGCTTTCTCAACATCTTGAAAAAGCTACTTCTCTAAAACAAGAAATGGATAAAAAAATTAACGAGTTTACTAGCAATAAGGAACTATCTACTTATTACTCCTTATTAAACTTCCGTTTTCAAATGTTATGTGGAGATTTTGAAAAAGACCTAGAAGATCTCAGCTATCTTCTAGAAGAACCGGATAATTATTTAAAATATTATTACCATTTCTTCCAATTCATTCATGCAAGTGAATTGGGGCAATACACTCGAGCAGAACACCATTATGGACTTGCTGAAGGTCTATTATCTTTGATGCAAAACAAAGAAGAACAAGCGGAATTCCATTATCGTGCTGCTCTCTATCATTACTACTTAGCACAGCCTACTTTAGCAATTAACCATGTTAACAAAGCGATAGAATTTTTCTCTACTGCTAATGGATATAAAACGAAATTAGGAGCATGTCAAAACACATTAGGAATGGCTTATATAACGCTAGAACAATACGATATGGCAGAAGAATATTTGTTGTCAGCTTTGAATATTCTTGAACAAGAAAAGGAATCGAAAGCAGCTTTAACTGTCCGTTACAATTTAGGTGTGTTTTATGCCGAACAAGATCTTTCAGAATTAGCAATACGACATCTAACAGACGCATTTGAACAGTTTAGCCAACCAAGAGTCCCTTATCAGAAAAAGGGTATTCATACATTAGCTAAAGAGCATTTCAAATTAGGGAATTTAAAAGAAGCTAATTTTTATGTCCAAGAAGGATTAAAGGATTGTACAAAAGAATATGAATACCGCTTTACTATTTTAAAAGCTATGATTGAAAATGAACCAATCGAAAAGTTAGAAAAAATCATATTGGATGCGATTTCTTACTTTAAAGAACAAGATTTATGGAAAGAAATTCTAAACTACTCCGAATTATTAGCTGTTAAGTGGTTCGATAAGGGCACGAAAGACAAAGCGTGTGATTATTATCGTATGAACCATGAAGCTAGAATCCTACTAAAAGAAAAGAGGTATTTGAAGTGAAGAAGATTAAAATTGAATTATTAGGTTTAATCAGTGTTGCTGTTTTATCCTTCGGTTTAAATAATCCTGTTGTTAAGCATAGTGCTGTACCTGAGTTAAATCAAAATATTACTTCTTACATGACAGAACCTGGTGGCGGTATTTAATCTTACTACGAAAAAAATCCCTACTTTCTAGATAAAAAGTAGGGATTTTTTGATTTTTAATAGACTTAGGGGAATGAGTAATATTCTTCTTCTATTCCCTCACCGTAAGATTCAAAAAACAATCTAACTCTTTGTTTTATACGATTAGTATGCTGTAATGAATTATAATAAACTTTCTCACCTGTTTCAGAAAGATAAAATCTACTTAAGGGGACGCAAGTATAATGAGTATAAGCTATGTCCCAAAGTCTTGGACCAGGTCCAGCGACATCAAAATCAATAATACCTATTGGTCTTTCATGACTAAAAATAATGTTGTATATTGCAAAATCATTATGGCATAGTACCTCAAATTGTTTGGGAGTATTATCTATCGATTGCCAGCTATCATCAAATGAAAAATCACTCACAGAATCATGATAAAGACGGAGCATTTTCGCTATTTCTATTAAGACATCATCAGACCACATGTATTCTTTTAAAGGATAATTACCAGCTTCTCCTTCAATAAATGATAATATCTCTCTTCCTTTTTCATCAATACCTAAAAACTTTGGTGAATAACTGAAACCTTTTCTCTCCAAATGCTTTAATAGCTTATGAATTTGAGAACTATCTGTCTTTAATTCTCGTCGCACAGTATCTCCCGAACGATAAACGTTAGAGACATTCCCTCCTGTTAGCATTTCTTCGTTTTCATGGTTTGACATCTAAATATTCCTCCCTAAGATTCACTAGCTCCATACACTTTTAGAGTTTCAACTGTACACTATCCACTAGATTTGTTTTAAAACCTTTCTATAAAAATAAAAAACCTGTCGAAATTGACAGGTAATCCATTGTTTTATTTTTAAATCAATGTGCAGTGCCATTTTCCTGCATATAGTTTATTAAAATAATACATTCATTTCCTTAAGCACTATTATCTTTTATTTAAAAAATTTAACGAGCTTCCATTAGGTAAAACAATAACGCTGCCGCCTCTTGTCGTTTCATTGATTGTTTCGATAAATAGTCTGCTGATCCGTCCTCGTTATATATAACTTCAGGTCCTACTAATCGATGACCAATAATATTTTTAACAGACTCAATTGCCCATTCATCAGTTTCTCCTTTTAAAACTGCATCTACAGATGGAGTTCCAAACATTTTTAAGTAATGCCAAGCAATCCATGCCGCTTCTTGTCTTGTGATTGCTTGATCTGGAGAAAATTTTCCCCCTTCTTTTTCACGTAAAATACCAAATTCATATAACTTCTGAATGTGAGGGGCGTATTGATGATTAGTTGTATCCGAAAAAACAGGATCTTTTTTCGAAGGGGGTGTAAAATAGGCTATTTTCGATAACAAATATGCAAATTCTCCACGTGTAATTGCTACTTCAGGAAGAAATTTTCCATCGCTATTATTTTGTAAAATTTCATTTCGCTGTAAAGGATCAATATATTTTGCATATGGATGACTAATGTCTATATCATCGAATCGTTTAGGTTCAGGTAATTTAAGTGCAGAGCTTGCAAAATTCCAATAAATCATCTCTTTTATTGTGCCATCTTTATTAAGCTTGAAAGCCATATAATTTCCTTTTGCATCTTCAAATAATAATGGATCTAATTGTTTTAATTCTTGACTTCCATTTATTTTATCACTTACAAGTAATTTTCCATCAGCCGCTTCTATTTTTGTAATCACATTTTTCATTCGTAAGTCACGGTAGTATCCTTCAAATTTTCTCAATTCTTCTTTACTTGGATTTAAATACTCTGGTTTTGTGTTATCTGGAAAATAGTGATTCATAAATTCATTAAATAATTCAAAAGGAAGCGGTGAAGCATTTTGATTTGTAATCGCAAAAACACCTATTTTATACTCTGGTATTAACCACATTAAAGACGAAAAACCAGGAATATTCCCACCTTTTCCAAATACATACTGGCCATTATGACTTTGAGGAGAAAAGAATTCAAATCCATATGCCATATTTGGATATTTTGGGTGTATCGCATATTTCGTTTTTTGCATATCTTGAATAGTTTCCTGTTTTAAAATTTGCTTATTTTTAAATTTGCCACCATTCAATTGAGCAATCATAAAATTCGCTACGTCGCTTCCAGTAGAAAACATGCTGCCTTGTGGCATGTCTGACGGTTTTGTTTCATAGAATGGAATTACATTTCCGTTGCTGTCATATCCAGTTGCAAGTTTATTTTTAATGAAATTGGTCATAACAAAACTACTGCTTTGCATTTCTAGTGGATAAAAAAGATTAGAAGCCATATATTTATAAAAAGAAGTATTTGTAATGTTTTGGACTATATATCCTTGGAGCATAGAGGCAAAATTATCATACGTATAAGTATCTCCGGGCTTTCTGACAACTGTAGGCATATTTTCTTTTACATAGTCCTTAAGACGTGTATAGTCATTAAGGTGGTTGTTGATATCGTCGGGTCTAGGATCTACATAATCAAATCCTGTTGTATGAGTAAGTAAATGTTTCATTGTCACTGGTTCGTTGAAATTATTTTGATACGTTAATCCCCCCATATAATCGGTTATGTCTCTGTTTAAATCTACTTTCCCTTGCTCCACTAACTGCATAACGGCACTAGCTGTAAATACTTTTGAAATTGAAGCTAAACGGAAAACAGTTTGTTTTGGATCAATCGGGATTTTATGCTCTTTATCAGAAAAACCATATCCTTTTTGGAACAAAATTTTATCATCTTTTACAATGATTATAGCTGCTCCTGGAAAATTTTTATTCTCCATTTGCTTTGACATGAATTTATCAGCAAATGTCTCTACCTCTTTAGTACTAAGCATCGTAGGAATAGCTGCTTCTGTTTGCGGAATACGTGTAGTGAAAAATAAAATAGAGAAACACATACCTACAAACATTAAGATTCGAAGATGATTTGTAATCTTTTTTCGTATTCTTTCCACGCTAGTTCTCCTCCTTTAATAAATAATAGGATGCTTTAAATCCCTTCATCGGTCTTATTTGGAGTTTCATAAGAAAAATTTCTAGGGAGATCTACTAAATATGTATACATGCTACTGGAATATATATGATCAGTGTGTTTATACAAGTTATCTTCTCACCTTTTTAGACCGTAATTTAATTTAATCTTATCAAACAAAATTTAGAACTTCATTTAATAGTTCTCTTTCTTTATAGGTGATGATAACGAAAAAACATTTTATATTGATAATTAAATATATATATAGGAAGTTTTTAAAGTATTATTAGTTTTAGGACTTTTAGGTACATTTTTGGGATTGGGCTATTATATTTTTGACAAAATATCAAATCGAGAAATTACAACACATCTTTTGTAATCTTTTTAGCGTGAATTATATTATTTATAAAATAACCGGAAAGGAAAAATTTAAATTTTTATAGAAAAGAGCCCTAATATTCAGGGCTCTTTTCTATAAAAAATCTAAATAGGTTAAGCTACTTTCCGATAAAATTTTTGTGTTTCTTTTTTCTTCGCTCCGCTTGGTGGACGGATCAAAATAGCGATAATAAAGGATATAATACATAGTACACCGATTGTAAGAAAAGTAGGTTGGAATCCGCCTAATGCTGCCCCGATAAACGAACCTGCAAGCGCACCGAATCCAAATCCCTGATAAACAATCCCGTAATTTGTACTATGATTTTTTAAACCGAAGAAATCCCCCACTATAGCTGGGAATATGGTAATATTACCTCCAAAGCAAAAAGCAACGCTTGCTACACAGACGAAATAAATTGTGTAATTTAAGTTCATGAAACTTAGTGTAAAAACAGACAGCCCGATAATAACAAACGTTGCAGAAACAATTTTTAATCTTCCTATTTTGTCTGAGAGTGTTCCTAAAATAATTCGACCAGCAGTATTAAAGATTGCAATCATCGCAACAGCATTCGCTGCAGTTGCAGCACTCAGTCCTACAAGTTGAACTCCTATATCCTTTACCATACCAATTAAATATAATCCGCTCATACATGATGTAAATAACATGAAAAATAAAAGATATACTTGTTTTGTTTGTAACATTTCTCGAGTTGTATAATCGTTATTTAATGCTTGAGTCATCGTTTTGTTTTCAGCAGCTTCATGTAAGAAATATGCTCCTGCTAGTACTAAAATTAAAACAATAATGCCCCAATATAAAAATGCTTGTGATACACCAACTGTATCAATTAGCTTTCCATTTACGTATTTAAAAATTAAGCTACCCATTCCGTAAGCTGAAACAGATATACCAGAAATAAGACCTTTACGATTCGGAAACCATTTAATTAAATTTGATAATGACGTGATGTAAGCTGTCCCGTCTGCATAACCGACTACAACGCCAGCTAGTAAGTACAATAATGGCAATGAGGACACTTGTGAGCTAAGTATTAAGCCTATCCCAAGAACGACGCCTGCTATTGAAATAAGTTTACGAAGTCCCATTTTTTGCTGTAATTTTCCTGCAAACAAAGTGGAGAACGATAAAGAAAAGCTGGTAATAGAAAAAGTTATCGCTACAGCATTCAGTTCCCAGCCGAATTTACTTACTAAAGGTTGATTGAACAAACTCCATGTGTAAATCGTTCCAAGACCAATTTGGACAATGATTGTGCCGAGGACAATAAGCCATGGATTTACAGATGCTTGCTTCATGCAAACTGTCCCTTTCTTTAATTGACATAAGTTATCAAAAGTTAGTATATCCATGATCATTTGCAAGATACGAATTTTAAATTAGAAATTAAGGTCTTATTTTTGTTTTAAGCATACAAAAAGGCACTTCTTAATGAAGTGCCTTTTTGTAGATTATATACGGTTGCAGAAAAGCTGTGTTAAGATAAGACATTCTCAAATGCTTATGTATATATGATATCAAAGATTATCGTTATTTTTATAGGGCTTAAGATGTATTTTTCTTTCATAAAAAAGTCTTATGGTAAATCAAAACAGATTAATATTCAATTTCATCGTAATCTTTTGGCTGCGGAACAGTTTGCATATTAGCTGCGTCTTTCGGATCACTGTAAATAGCATTTTGTTCAGTGCTCATATCTTTTATATTTTGTTTTTTATTTTTGTTTGACTGTTTTTTCATTAAGGTTCACTCCTTTTCTTTATAAAAGTAGTTATACCCCAATTGAGTTGTTTTTACTGGTGCAAAATGTGTCAGCGACTAAATTACTAAATTCATGTAAATAATACAGGTAATTATCTGCACCATAGTTATATCGCTTATTATACATTTTAGCTACGGTAACATTATATTCAGGAATAACTAAAATGGTCGGCCCTGTAATCCCTAATATTTGATAGGAGCCTTTTGGGACCCTTTCACCAAGTTCACTTTGTAAAACAGGTGTATTTTGAACGTACCAAAAGAACCCATTTTGTGGTAAGTCTTTGTTTTGATATTTGGGACTTTGAATACTTGTAGAAATTTCAATAACTTCTTTTGGAACAATTTGTTTTCCGTTTAGGGAGCCTTTATGTAAATGTAGATTACCCCAATGAGCAAATTCCCTTGCAGAAACAAAAAGATTACTTTCTGTCCCATCATCTAATATGCCCAGCTTTGTCCTGCCTCAAATTCACGATAAATCGTTCCATCCGTTTTTTCATTCAGACCGTGTGAATGAGTTACTAAATGTCTTAATGTTGTCTTACCAAGCAAAGCTTGATCATACTCCTTGAAATAATCAGATGCATAGTCATCAATGTCTTTTATTTTCCCTTCATAAAGCGCATAAGCAACCGCTAATCCTAAATAGCTTTTTCTAGCAGAGGCAACATTAAATTGTGAAGATGCCGTTACCTTTGTGCTATTTGGATCGTTTGAATGGTTTCCACTATAATGTTCTATTACTACTTCATTATCTTTTATAATATAAAGTGCTGCTGCAGAACTATAATTATTTTCTTTTATATCTTCTACCCATGAAATTAATTTCTGGTATTTATCCACTATATTATTCACCTCTATGTAAAATCGCATATCAATATTAAATTCGATGAAAACAATAGATAGCCTTTCATTTTTCTAATTTATAAAATGAAAGAAAAGTGCCCCTACAGTCCGGACATGTATACACACTTTTCTTTCATAAATAACTCCATTTATGTTACGAAGTTAAATGAACCACCAGCTCCAGCAACCGAAACAACTAAAGCAACCAAAACATCCACCGCAACGACCTGCACAACCGCCGCAACGACCCGCGCATCCACCACAACGACCTCCACACCCTCCACAACCGCCGCATCCACCACAACGACGAGCATCATCTTGAACATAGTAATATGGATATTGGTTTTGTTGATCCCAATACACAACATTTCCTGGTTGATAATCATTAAGATTTAATGATTGCAATTCTTGATGAAATTCATTCATTTTCATGACCTCCATTTAATAATAAAAAATCCACTCGTACTTTTTATACTTTCCGTTCGTTAAATCTAAGTAAAAATAGGACTATTAAACCAAATTCAATACGTACACCAACACAATATGAGCAATAACCAGGTGCTGTACCTTGTTCGGAAGCCTATTTTCAGGTTGTTTGTACCAATGGATTTATTACTATAATGGGAGATGATGATGGAACTTTGTTTTCAATTAAGGTTCCCCTCCATTTTCAGTAGTTCTTTAATAGCATTTATTTTGATCAAATCTTTATTGTTATTTTTTGTTTTTCTATAACTGTCATGAATAGACTTTGCATATACTTTTAAATAATCTTCTAAACTTAAAACTTGATATATTGCGTCATGATATGTAATATATTCAAATTTGTCCAAAGTATTGATTTCATAATGGGATGATATAAATCATAGGTGTTTCGTAAGGATGAATACGATTAATAACCGCAAGTGCGTCTTTTACAATTTCCTGTTTACATCTTATCTCAACCTTACATTCTTGCCCTTCGCATATTTCACCGATTTCTCCGTTAAAAGGTGATACGTTATCTAATGGTCTCCAGTACCCCTTAACAGTGCTGTAAGATAGACAGTTATCATAATTACCTACCTTACAAGCGTAAACTTTATTTAATTCATCTCGCAGAGTTTCAATATATTTTTCTGGAATAAATATTTCGATTTTCACTTCGTTAAACTGCATATGCTACTTCACATCTTTTCTAAATGAAAGTTAAACAAGTAAACGATATACTTGTTCTCCGCCATAAACATGACCTAGTTCTTTAAACCCGTAACTCTCGTATAATGTCTTTGCTTTCATGTTCTCTTTATGTACAGTCAATCTAATTTCCTTACATTCCGTATATTCAGTTGTAATCCATTTAATCATTTCAGTTAAAGCTGCTTTGCCATACCCTTTCCCTTGATACTTTTCATCAATCATAAATCCATTAATCCAATACATGTCCGATGTATTTGGTTCAAAAGCATGCATAATAAAACCAACTATAGTATCGTTATCGTATATGGCGAATGGAATATATTCTACATTTTCACCATCTGGTTTAATGTATACTTTGGCAATCGACACCGCTACTGTTGGTACAAATTCCTGTTGTTTCTTAGATACATGTAATTTTAGTGCCTCTTCCCAGTTATCTCTTGTTACGATTTTTAATTGTATGTTCATCTTATAGAATCACTCTTGAAAAGTGGATGATTTGGCATTCTAAAAACCTCCCATCTGTATTCTTCTTTTATATTCAGCAAACCGCAGTATTTTCCTCTTTAAATAAAATATTAAATGCAAGAATTACTTTATATGGAATTTGTTTGTTTAGTTCCTTTTTTATGTATATTTTCGGATTTTATATGAGCAATTAAAACCCCAAGTATAGTAATGCCACCTCCGACTATAGATGTTAAGGTTAGTATTTCACCTAACCAGATCCACGCTACAAAACATGCAACTACTGGTGTTAAATAAAGAGAACTTGTTGCTTCAGAAGCGCCTGCACGAGAGGTTATGTAAGCTAAAGCTATATAAGGAAGTACAGTTGGGAAAAGACCTAAATATATAACGCTAAGAGTAATTTCTATTGGTGCTTTGACTATTTCTTGATCAATTCCTGGTAGAAAGATTAGCATAAATATAGTTCCAGACCAGATTGTATAAGTTGTAAATGTAAGGAATCCATATTTTTTTAAATAAGGTTTCTGGAAAACAAAAAATACACTTTCTGAAAATGCCGCTAGTAAAATAAGTAATATACCGCTGTTTAATTGTAGTGGATCTCCATTGCCTAATGATAGAAAGGCTATCCCAATAAAACTAACCAATCCGCCAATCCATCCTCTTACATTTAATTTATCGCCCAAAAATATGAGTGCAAGAATTGCAGTAAATATAGGAGTCACTGATACAATTAAACTTGCGGGTCCAGCACTTACGCTTTTTTCTCCATAATTTAATGCGATATGATAAACAGTAAAACCTAGACCTCCTAATATGAAAATTACTGGTATATCTTTTAAATCTGGTAAACGCATTTTGGTTATGCATGCAAAGATAAGTAACATACATGAAGCTATTAGCAAACGTAATAATGTAAGATGTTCAGGTGTATATGCTTCAAGTCCAATACGAATCCCTGGAAAGGCTGTACCCCAAAGGATAATAGTAAAACCGTGTGCGGATAACATACGAAAATCCCATTTGTTGTTCTGCATTGCTCTCCTCCCTTTCATAAAAGTCAACCACTTTTCTTTTGCCAATTATTTCTTTTCATCATATTCAATAGTTGATACAATGTCTTCAACCAGTTATGTAGTGAAAAAACCAACCACTTTATATTTTTTTAGAGACTAAAGGGAGTTTTTATAAATATGTACAATGAAAAATTAGAAAAACAACTTCCAAAATATCAACAGATTATAGAGTATATGAAAGAAAAGATCGCAAACGGAGAATGGCCGATAGGTAGTAAAATTCCGAGCCAACGAAAACTAGCACAACTGTTTCAGGTAAATCGCAGCACAGTTATCACTGCATTAGAGGAACTAACAGCGGATGGCTTAATTAAAGGACAAATGGGTATGGGAACAATTGTAATGAATAATACATGGACATTATTAGCAACTGATCCCCCGCCTAATTGGAATGAGTATGTGAAAGCAGGTTTACATAAACCTAGTAAAGGAATGGTTCAAGAAATTAACGAAGCAGAATCAAATAAGAAATTCATTCATCTTAGTAAAGGAGAACTCGCCTCTGATATTTTCCCGTTAGAAACAATGCAATTCGTCATGCGGAATGTTTCTGAAACACTAGAGATTTTCGGATATGAAGAACCAAAAGGATTTTTACCTTTACGTCAAGCGATAAGTAATTACGTAAAATCATTTGGTATTCATGTATCTCCATCTTCTATACTTATTGTTTCTGGAGCATTGCAAGCATTACAGTTGATATCCGTTGGCCTTTTACATCGAGAATCCACAGTCTTACTTGAAAAGCCTTCTTACTTATATTCACTTCATGTATTTCAATCAGCGGGTATACATTTTTCAGGGGTATCGATGGATGAATATGGTATCATACCAAGTGAATTATCTAGACGAAGTAAATATAGTCAGAAGAAAAATATTTTATATTCCATCCCTTGTTTTCATAATCCAACAGGAGTTTTAATGTCAGAAAACCGCCGGAAAGAACTTATGAAGGTCTGTGAGAAGGAGCAACTCCCTTTAATTGAAGATGATATTTACCGAGAATTATGGATTGATGAACCACCTCCACTCCCATTAAAGGCAATGGATCAATATGGTCATGTATTACATATTGGCAGTTTATCAAAGACACTCAGTCCTGGCTTAAGAATTGGCTGGATTATCGGTCCGGAACCTGTAATTGAAAGGTTATCAGATATAAAAATGCAAACAGATTATGGATCTAGCTCTTTATCGCAAAGGGTTGCTGCTGAATGGTTATCTAGTGGTTTATATCAGAGGCATGTAGAATCGGTGAGAGCGCAGTTAAAAGTACGAAGAAAAACAATGATCCAAGCATTGAATATGTATTGTAAAGACATTGTAGAATGGAATATTCCTAGTGGTGGATTTTTTATATGGTTAAAAATAAAGCCGAAAATTCCAATAAAAAAATTATACGCAAAGGCGTTATCTAAAGGAATACTTCTCAACCCAGGGCGTATTTATGCAGAGGAATCTGACCAGCATATTCGCTTATCGTATGGCTATGCACCTGTCGAAGATCTCACGCAAGGAATTTATCAATTGAGTGAAATGATTCGAGAGTTAATAGAATCATAGGAAAGTCCTCTTTCTTTTAAAGAAGAGGACTTTTCATTTGCTATTGTATTTTTTAGTATTTCATTAAACTGTGGAAATCGCATATATTCACATTAATTTTCTTTACTTCTTCACAGATAGCGCTTAGTCGTTCTGTCCATAATGTTTGCTTGTTCCAAATATTGAAGGTAGCAATTCTTTTTTTTGTTCCCTTTCTAGTTTTTATAAATTGTCTTATTCAAAATCCCCTTTACAAAACCTGTTTTAGCCTCACAATAACGATCAATATCAAATCGATAGTTTTCAGCCAAGCGATATTTTAGTTCTTCGTATTCTTTCCGGGCAGTCTCATTAGATGACAAATAATCCCGTAAAGCGATATGCTCTAAATAACCTTTTCCATCCTTTGGACAAACATAGAGGTGGTACTTCATGAAACTATCTACATATGTTCTTTGGAATGCCTCACGTCCTTCAACTCCTAGATTCCCTTGATGTTGATAGCCTTCTTTTTCTAGACGTTGTATGATGTCAGGTAAAATAGCATAATTATCTATAACTACGTCCATATCAATAATTGGTTTTGCTGCTAAGCCTTCAACAGAAGTACTTCCTACATGTTCAATTCTTAAAATCAAATCACCTATGTATCCTTCAATCATCTGTTTAATTTTTTGAAACTCTTCTTTCCATTTAGGATTATAAGGCATAATTTCTATTGTTCTTGTTTTTTCAGCCATTATCTATTCCTCCTTACCATAATTTCATTTCTTTTCCTAATACAATCAGTTGTTCATACGGATCTCCATCAATCCCTAGAACTTTTACAAAAGCAGGTTCTGTTTTTATACCTTGTTCTTTTAAATGTATGACATCTTTCCGAATATGAGGCAATTGCATAAGTAATGTGTGTTCAACGATCATATGTTTATATGCATATTGGTGTCGCGCAGGCTGTGGTTGCCCAAAGAGTTCAAATTTGAAACCTTCAAATAGGAAATTGGCTTTTATAGTAGGTATGTTTCTAATTATTTTTCTTTTTATAGTAAACTCTTCATAACAAACAAATGAATATTGAACTTTCTTCTCGAAATCATCAAAATTATGTACTTCCATTACAATATCTAAATCAGAATTGTTTATATCAATACTGATAGGGATTGTACCGCAAAGCACTGGATGATATGAGGCTAATATATCCATCAAATTCAACTTATTTATAGCATCATATGCCCTTTGCTGTTTTTCATTTCCTGTTTTAAATAGTCTATAGATGTGAACATCTAAATCCCTCTCTTACTATTACAATGAATTTACTTCCTAAACTATGGTTTTGGTTTCTACCTACATTGATTGGTGTTTCTCTTATAATAAAGGTAGCAAGAAAATATAAAAGACATACAAATGAGTAACTTTCATTATTAATCTCTAAAAAGCAGAATCTTTATTGAATAATCAATAGAGATTCTGCTTTAAAAATATTTTTTATTTTCTAGAAGTCTTTTAAGTATGTTTCACAATAGCGTTAATTATATTATCCCAATCGTCGAAATGAATTTCATGACCAGTTCCTTCGAGGGTTAATAAAGATGCATTAGGAATTTCATTAGCAAGAGCCAAACCATGCTCATATGGAAGCGCCGTATCTTCTGTGCCATGAATAACCAACGCAGGTATATTTATTTCTTTTAATTTCCCCTCATAGTAAGCATCACCTTTAAGAAGTGTATGATTAAACATGCTGAGTAGATTGTTTGCTCGTTTTATTTCTTTTGTTACCTGCTTCGTGACTCTCTTCTTATCAAAATTACGCTTTGATCCACAGAGTAATTCCGATCCTCTAACCAAATAATTCGCAACAGATTCGTGATCTGTCCAATTCAATTTATTTCCATTAGCATGGTAAGCAAGAATTTTTTCATCCATTGGGGGCAAATTCCGGTTGTTGTCATCAGATCCAAAAATACTTGATGCAATCAAAGTCATTGTTAGAACCCTTTGAGGATGCCTCACTGCTATAATTTGAGCGATCATACCACCCAATGACATTCCAACAATGTGAGCTTGAGTAATGTCGTATGCATCGAGTACTCCAACAGCATCATCCGCCATATCTACCACAGTATATTGAGAACTTCCTAGTTCATAGGAAACGGAACGTCCAACATCTCGATTATCAAATCGAATAACATATCGCCCTGTATCAGCTAATCTTTGACAGAACTCTTCATCCCAGTAAACCATCGAACACATTGCACCCATAATCAGCAAGACCGCTGGATGAGTTGGATTTCCAAAGCTCTCTGTACATATATCAATTCCATTAATTTTAGTTATCTTTTCATTCATAATTATTTCCTCATTTCATTCGAATTTGGTCATTTTAAAAAGATACATTAAAACATACCGAAATGCATTTTAGAAAAATGAACGAGTATAAATGTAATGTACCTCAAATTAACGGAAACGAATGAACTTAATAATCATGATAAGCACTCTCCTTATAAGAAATAAATAAGGGGGTTAGCCCTCTATTTATTATAATGTATTTTTTGTCACTTATGATAATTTATCTCTATTATAGAGGAGCAAAGCTGAAACGAAAATTCCATATTATTTTTTGATTAATCTTTTTTATAAAATGTAGAAATTACACGTTGTAAACGATCTGGATAGTTCGTAAACATTCCATTTACGCCCCACTCAATTAATTTTTTCATATCTTCCGTTTTATCCACTGTAAATGGATGAACTTCTAACCCTTGATTATGTACCTTTTGAACAAATGTAGCATCAACAGCCGCGTAATTCATTCCTAAACCAATACAATAACTTTTATAATCTTCTAATTCTGCATTTGTTACTCTCTTGGCCTTTTTATATGTTAATAGTTGTACAAGCGGAATGTTAGAATTCAGGCTATAAATCTTCTTTAAACTTTCTTTACTAAATGACTGGATGATTATTTTTTCTTTTACGAGAGTCGGATCACTTAGTTGGTATCGACTAAGTACTTCTAACAGTTTTTCTTCCATTCCAGGATAGTCCTTTGGTGATTTTGTTTCGATATAATAACGCGCATCACGTCCAAACATTTCAATAATTTCTTCAAGCGTGGGTACTTTTACGTCCTTAAATTCACTTTTCGCTAGATTGGGATGTTTTTTATTAAAAAAGCTACTGGCATCAAGGCTTTTTATTTCTTCTAATGTATGATCTTTAATACGTCCTGAGCCATTTGTTGTTCGATTTAATGTTTCATCATGCATAGCAATTAAGTGCCCATCTTTTGTCATTTGAAGGTCTATTTCTATATAGTCACCTTTTAATTGTTGGCCTAATTTGTAGGCTGGTATCGTATGTTCTGGGGCATACGCAGATGCGCCTCTATGCGCAATTGTTAGTACTTTATCTGGTAGATTCTTAGCTTTTATAGACTTTGTTTCTGATATTTGCTGTAGAATTGTAACGCTGATCCCTATCAAAATACAAATGGTTATGACAAAGTGAATTTTTTTCAAATTCATTTTTAAACCTCTCATCTCAATTCTTATAATCTTTTATAGTTTCATAAATTTAATTATATCTTATTTAGAGAGAGCGATTTCAATTAAGTATTATTAGGTGCCTTCTATTTGTTCCATAAATTAAAGGCACCTAACAGAAGGTTTTCATTTAAATTCTAATGTTTCTCTATCGTTTGGGACCAGAATGTTTGTATGCATATTTTGTTGATTTAAATATGTGATTAATTCTTTTCTTGTAAGTAAACAATGATTCAAAGCTGGTAAGTCCATTCAAACATTTTTAACAATTTATACAAAAGCTTTAGTTCACAAACCATTTTTATCTTTTGTACAACGGCAATCATGCATTGAAAACATTTATAAAATTAGCGGAGATGGATGCTATTTAACAGAAGGTTTCTTTTCCTCCCATCAGGAACTAGATGAATTTTTAGAAGAGTTAAATACATACGCAAATTATAAACTTTCAATAGTAATAAACAACATGAAAATGTTCGAGTAGATAAAATAAACATCTTTTTATTTTAAAGAGATGTTTATTAAAAATTGGTCATAACTCTTTTTTCTGCTGTACTTCCCTATCCTTCTTGATTGGTAAACAAGTACCTATTAGAGCAATCACAGCACATCCAATAAAAATAACAGACAATCCGTAATCAGCAATTACAGATAACGTACCAAAGATAATTAAATCAAGCACAGAATCTAGGACTGATAACAGTGAAATTGTTGTTGCACGTACATGTGATGGAATAATGTCATTACTTAGCTGTGAATAAATTGGGTATCTTATCGCTCTTACAAATCGTAATATGATAAATGCTCCTAAAACAATCTATAGCGTATCTCCAAAACATGCTGCTAATAGTAATCCCCCGACAGCTAAAACGCCTGAAAGATTTAATAGAAATACACGAGAGAATTTTTTGGTTAACCATCCGATAGAAATGGATGTACAATAACCACCTATTGCAGCGAGGGCGTACAGCATACCAATTGTAAATATGGGAACTCCTGCGTTTTTTAATAAGAGTTGATCGTAGTTATCAAAAACTGCACTTGCTGCAATAAATACAAGTGATATATTCAAAAACATAATAAGTAATTGAGGTTCTTTTCGAATGACTCGTATACCTTCTATTACTTGTGAAAAAGAAGATTCACTATACGTAAAGTTCGTTTTGGGATTTTTTATAAATAGAAGTAAAATCAATTCTACGAAGTGGAAAAGTAACCCGAGTATAATTAGAATAAGAAATTGCTCTTCCTTTAAATCTTTCGCAAAATAAGATCCAAAAATAACAGCAATTAACATTGAAATAAAACTTGCTGATTGAATTTTCCCCATCGCTTTATCCATAAGGTGTTGTTCATTCGTATCTTTTAAAGATTCATATATTAAGGCTTCATCAGCACCCGAGAAAAAAGTGACGGATAAACCATTCAATAAGCTATACAAACAAAACAGCCGTATGTTATCAGCAAAGAACAAAATAGAAATGCTTGCTATCTTTATAAATGCTCCTGTTATAAAAGAAGCCTTTAAACCAAATCGATCTGCAAAGACGCCTGCTGGTACTTCCCCGATTAGGACTGTTCCACTCCAGCACATTAATACGATAAAAATATTTGAGGGAGTTAATCCTCTTTCTACATAAAATAACGTCATAACTGCCTGTAAAAAGCTAATTGTTCCAAAAAAATGTACCCAAAATAAAATAGAAATATTATGGTTTGCCAGCGTACGATTGTTCAAATGTTCTCCTACTTTCCGATACTAGTATTCAATCCGGAAGCAGGAGTGTTAATTTAGCTTAGATGCTATTCACTCCTCTTCCTTCACTTGAGAATGTTTGTACCGTTTTTAACATGCTAATTCCTCCTTAAATGTAATTAAAGATATTTTAACAAATATTCTTAATCTTAACAAAATAAACTTATAAACTAGATAAGATTGTCGAAATGGAAAAAGTGGTATATAATAATCAGTAACATTACTAGTAATTATTTTAGGTATTCCTAGAATAAAGGAGCGATACATATGAAAATTACTATTTATTTCGGAAGTCATGAAGATCAAGATGTACGTACAATGGATTGTCATTTAGATGTAGAAGATGCAGAAGAACTTGTCTCTGTTTCATAATATAAATTGCAAATAAAATTGGGTTGAATCCTCTTCCCTACAATAAAAAAGACACCTTTTAAAAGGTGTCTTTTTTATTGTATTTTGGTGAAAATCCCTTTACTTTATAGCGGTTTAATAGTAAAATATAAATATACGAACAAATGTTCTTTTTATTTCAATCGTACTTGAAGGGATGATTTTTACAATGGCTCAAAACAAGCGCAGAGGAAGAAAAAAGCATACACCTATTATCTCAAATACAGGCTTTATTGGCTCTGTCTTTATTGATACATTGGAACTACAAAAAAAATCCTATTATTTTGCTCGCAAAAAGCTCCAAATTGTCCATCATGTGTTAGATGGTCTTGCAGGAGCAACAAGTTCTTTATTTAAAGAGCATACGATTTCTGCACATATGTCTTGTGTGTATTTACATAAACAAAAGAAAATAGGTTTTGTTCTTTCCACGAAACCTTTCGAAAAGACTGATGGTGTTGCTTATTTTAAAAATTACTTAATTGAAAAAAACTTTTATAATCATCAAGACGCAGAGTATCAAGAGGTATTTAATACTGGTTTTATTGGGGTTGTATTTGCAGACTTATCTAGCATTGATCGTTTTAATTTTGATTTTGAAATGAGTATGTTATCGAAGCTAATGAAAGATATGATAATTCCTGTTAAGGAGCTCTTTTTACGCCATAGTATTCCTGCGTATATCTCCACTTCTCATTTAGAAGAACAAAATAAATTAGGGTTTGTTTTATCTGTGAAACCTTATGATGAACGTGCAGAAGCAGATTTATATTTTGAAGTATATTTGAAAGAGCGTGGTTTATATATTGGTGATGAAGAAGAAGATATTGATAAGATTGTCATTCGAAAAAAGGTCGAATTTCTATAGAAAAAGCGTAGGATACGTAATCCTGCGCTTTTATTTAAATATTTCATTCTCTAAAATAACAACATGATCATTTGTCATTCTACCAGCCTCTTTCGTATAAGTAACTAATCGTTGTATATTATCGCAACAAAGCTTAGCGCCCCATACTAGTAATGGCACACCAATGAAATCAATATGTAACCTTCTAGAAAATAGCCCACCAAACGTCATGGGTATCGGTACAGTTGGTGACGTATTTGAAAAAATGATTTTTTCATTATTTTGATATTGCTGCTGAAGAATCGCACTTAAATTTTTCATTGCAGGTACAACTAGCTTTGATGTTCCGTGTCCTACTGTATATACCGGATTTCCTCCCTCATCTCTCCCACGAAAAATAATTTTTCCCATATCAGAAGTTTTGAGTTTATTGAAATACTCTACATTTAAAATTTCTTCTTTTGTTAATTTCCGGTCAGTTGGTAATTTATTCAAATGGTAGGCTGCAGCAAGTGAAGTAGTATGTGTTCCGCCAAAATCAGTGTAAATAAAGATCATAGTATCATCCTTTGTCATAAACATTCCATGTTTATTAGTATCACCATTTTAATGTTTACTAATCAAGGAATGATATGTTTTTCACCTTGTTTGTATATCTTCAATTGTTTGAATATGTATATATCATTTCTAGAAATTACCATTTTAAATGCGAATTTTGAAACGTTAATAAAGAACCCAAAATAATCTTTTTGGGAATAACACCAGTAAATTATTATTCGGTAAATACTGTAATATTGACCTATTTTTTCACACATCTCTGTCGTTCTCTACTAACAGTTACAGTAACATTAAATATTTTAGAAATTAAAACACACTATTAATAAAAAACTATATTTAATGAAATAGTATGACATGTATCGAACTACATAAAGAAGGTGGATGACGTGAAAACACTTTTAATGGTATATGTTCTATTTTTCATTTTAGCAGGCTGTTCTGCAAAACAACCTCCAACTGAAAAACAGGAGTCCAATGTTGGAAATAAAAATGTTGGATTAACAAAAAACGTGAAATATCCAACATCTCAAAACAAACAAATGCAATCCACAGTTCCCTCAGTCCAAGAAAAGATCATTTTAGATGTGCCATTAATATCACAAAAACCTGAACTAAAATATGGTTGCGAAGTTACAAGCTTAGCGATGGTATTACAGCACGCGGGTGTTAAAGTCAATAAAATGCAGTTAGCTAACAGGATCAAAAAAGATACTGAACCACTTTCAATGAGCAAAGCTGGTGACATCATTCAATGGGGAGATCCTAAAGAAGGATTCGTTGGAGATATAACGGGGAGAAATAAAGGATATGCAGTTTACGTTCAACCACTACAAGAATTGATGGAACATTACCTTCCAAATCGGACAGTGAACTTAACAGGAAAGGATTTCAATGATGTGTTAACTCAAATCAAAGCGGGTAAACCTGTAGTGATTTGGACGACAGGAGATTACAAAGTTCCGGATAGATGGGAGTCTTGGAAACATGAGAACAAACAAATTACAGCTCCTCTGGATTTACACGCTGTTGTACTCATAGGTTTTGAGAACGGGTACATTTATGTCAATGACCCTTTAACTGGAAAAAAAGCACATAAAGTAAACAAAGAAACTTTTATTCAATCTTGGGATGCATTGGGGAAACAAGCTTTATCATATCATTAACGTATTTACATTCACTTAAAACTGATAGAACTTCCCTGGATTTTTTGTTCCACTACATTTTGAAGTGGGAGTATTACTGCCTGCAAATAGCAGGATAAAACTAGATAAGTTTATTACAATTTAAAAGAAAAAATAACAAAAACACTATTCTTTTATTTGATTTTATAAAAAGAATAGTGTTTTTTGGTTTGAATAGATATAAGTTGTTGTTAAGCAGACAATGAATGATTGATTGTTATAGTTATTTTACTGCCTGAACAGATACTGGCTTCCACCCTTTATTTTCAACCCAATCAATATATACTTTATATTTTTTCCCTTGCTTATCACGTACATTACCATAAGCCTTATTCGTTCCGTTATTTCCAATAAAATCATAAATGAGTTGGCCTTCAGGAACATCAACTGCATAGGAAATTGCTTTTTTCATCTCATTCCAATCTGTCGTTCCCTCTTTAAATTGCATAGTAGGTTTTGTCCCTTGCTGCGTACCAATTGGTTGCCATTGACCATTTTGGTTTGTCTGATCTGTATTTTTTTCTTCTTGCTTTTTATTTGTTTTTTCTTCATTCATTTTTTGTTCGTCAATTTTATTATTTTTTTGTTCTACTTGTTTTTCTTGTTCTTTTACTTTGTTTTCATTTTGTTTTGTTTCGTTTGCTTTTATAGTTTCTGTTTCTTGATTTTTCTGTTCTATTCCCTTTTTGTTTTCAGTCTCTTTCTGATCTTGTTCTTTAGCTTTTTCTTCTTCGGCTTGTTTTATTTTTTGCTCTTCTAATTTTTTGCTTTTTTCATCTTTAGACGCTATTTGAGCAGATTTCCCTTGTGCTACATTTTCTTTTCCTTTCGTTTGAGAAGTGAAAAGTAATTGATAAGAAATCATGCCGACAGCTAATAGTACTACACTCAATCCGATATTAACGACACCACGTTGTCGGCGTCTTTGTTGCTTTTCTTCAAATCTACTTTCATGTTCCATTCCTGAAACCTCCATGTGAATTTTTCTAATTATCCTGTCAATATTATTTAATATTAAACGTTTACTTAAAAACACTATATAAAACTAGCAAGTTTATTTTTATAGTTCAATAAACTTTACAAATACATGTACTAGTAATAAATGATTTCCACTTATCACGTACATAACTGTATAGTTTCATTACTGTTCTTTTATAAAATAATCATAATATTAGACATACTTTTTTATATTACATTTTAATATTCAGAATTTCAACAATAAAATTCATTTTTATACATATTAAATCAAACAGTAGTTGTTTTGGTTTTAAATTTTCAATTATAAAAAGATAAACTCAATTTAGATTACTTCGAATCAATCGCCAGAGTCTTTGTAGTAATAAAAGCAAAAAAAATTGTTATATTTATATGATGAAATTTTATTGTTTTTTTCTATTCAGGATACAGCGGATTCTTATCACCTGATGACACATGGCTTAGAAACATGAAAAGACTGCAAAACTAAAAAGTGTTTTGCAATCTTTTCATGTTTTAATGTGATAAAAACCCATCGTATTTCTTTCGAAATCTACGGTATGCCAGAGGTACATCCACTTTCTTTTTACTTTAATAGGCGTTTCATCGACTTGCCACGAGTTATTTGTTTTCTTCAGATGTTATGAGCGATTAATAAAGCGCAACTTCCATTAATGCGTATTTTCTTTATCTCTCACCTTTTTAGATTAATACTATCAGTATGTCGAGATTGAGAGATGGTTTAAGTTTTTTGCACTAGAATCAAGATTTTATGATTATATTCTCAAACCCTCAATTATACAAATCGAATTTCTGCTACCGGATAATAGCTTCTAATAATACTCAAATAATCTCTTCCTTGATCAGCAAGATATTTACTTCCCCATTTACTAAAATATCCAGTTGGACAAATCCTCACTCCACTACAATAGGGAATAAATAAAGGTTCAATACTGTACGGTTTGGCAATATACTGATTAAATACTTCATCAACTATATCATCTATTTCTGCAAAATTATTTTTACCATGATTATAGGATTGATCGAATTGAGCAGAGCTACTAATTGTAAATCCTCTTTCAAAATAATGCCCCGTATATATACGGTTCAATGTTAAAGATGTCATACAAATAATATTGGCCCTCAGAGCTTCTTTCGGCCATGTGGGATATACCTCAGAAGCAGCTACATTTTTTATATAATCTTTAAATGTCACCCTATATCGCAGAGCTTGGGCATGAGGCTCACCATCATGGACTATAATAAACTCTGGTATTTTAACATTATATACAAACGAGGGAATACAACTAGAACTAGAATACTGTGGCTGAAGTTGCCGTTCGAGGTATTGTTCAGTTAATTTATGTTTGGGTATATCAATAATCTCTATAGATTGCTGATTTCCTGTCCGAATAATAGGAGCCATTTCAACTTTTTGTCTCGCTGTAGTCTCTGCAAAAATTTGTACACCTCGAATTACTTTGACTCCATAATTAGGAGCTTCAATAGTTAGAATATATTCAGAATAAGGTTTTGGCCCTAGAGGATCTGAGGTATACTCTTTAGGAGGCGCTGGTAAAGAAACGACATTGGTTTGACCAATTTCGTTCGTTTGAAGTGTAGTGATAATGGTACCATTTCCTTCTTGCTTACGAATTGATACTTTAGCTCCCTTAATCGGCTTTTCTGTACTCATTTCATAAACAGATACAATTAGCTTACCTGTCGACGCACGATAAAAATATTCTGCACTTTGATTATAATATTCTTCATTAAAAAAATAGGGATTTTGATAAAATGATCGTTTTACTAAGTCTTGCTGATAAGGATTATATCCGATCAATATAATTCCTCCTTCCTATACAGTTATTTTAGTTAACCAATCCTTTATATTTTAATAGTACTAAGTAATTAGTAAAAAGGAGAATATCCGTTTCCATAATAGGGATATGTTGATTGTTGATATGCGGATGTATTCGGTATAGATGATGTGGGGGGTGAATACGTAGACGATACGTTTGTATTGGAAGAAGGATTGTGTTTATTTTCATTTATACTTGTATGTGTTCCATGAAACATCGAATTATTTGTTACGTTAGGTAAAGACGTTCGCGATCCTATTACAGAAAACTGCATCTCTTCTAGAACTTTCCATAGTTCCTTTCTTACCACTCCCGTAATAGTAAAACCTTTGATTTTCTGAAATTCTTTCACCGATTGGTCAGTTCCCATTCCAAAAACCCCATCTACCTCTCCTACATAAAATCCAAATTTCTTTAACAAAATTTGCAATATTTTAACACTTTCCCCATGGCTACCCATCTGTAGAATTGGGAAAATCCCTGGAAGATTTGTCACGTATACATATATATCAGTAATCTTATTCCAAGTTAGTTCATCCACAACTCCGTTTTCAGGAAGTTTGAAATGTTTTTGAAAACTCTTTACTGCATTTGTTGTATTCGGGTCGAATATTCCATTTACATTTATTTCAGGAATATCTTTATACTTTTTCCTTATGTGATATAAATACTTTTGGACAGTGTGAACAGCTTCTTTTTGATCCCCCTCTTTTAAATTAAATCCAGGGAACGGCTTAATAACCTGTATAAATTCAGCTAAACGAATTTCCACTTCCTTATAATAGTATTTCAAAATTTCTATATAATTCATCCCTTGCTCTGCAAGACATGCAGTTCCCCACTGATAGAGCATTCCTGGTCGACTCGCATATGGACACGGGACCTTCTTACCAGCACGATATTGTGCAAAAAGCGGTTCAATTTTTCCAGGCTTTGCAATATATTGTTTAAATACTTCTTCCACTACATTATCTGTTTCTTCAAAAGTATTCCTACCATGAGTATATTTATGATCAAATTGTGTGATACCTGTAATTGTAAATCCTTTTCCTTCATAATATCCTGTATATATACGGTTTAACGTATAAGACATAACACAAAGAGCATTGGCTAGAAGGGCATCCTTTCTCCACGAAGGAAATACTTCAGAAGCAAGCACATTTTTTATATAATCTTTAAATTTCACCTTATATCTTGGCGCAGGGGTATTAGGATGTCCATCGTGAACAATAACAAATTCAGGTATCAAAACATCATAATCACCATTTCGTCTGGTAGACTGTGGTTGTGGCTGTTGTGGCTGTTGTGGCTGCTGTTCTTGCTGCGGATACTGTCCGATTAATGTGTGTTCAGAAATATCGATTACTTCCACTGATTGACGTCCTTCCGTTCCACTAACAGGTATCAGTTCCATCATCTGTTTCGCCGTAACATCAGCAAAAATTTGTGTACCACGAAGTATTACCGGTGCATAACCAGCCGCTTCAATTGATACCGCATATTCAAAGTACGGCTTAGCACCTAAAGGCTCTAAAGCATTTTCTTTAGGAGGAGCAGGTAATGCAACCGTATCAGTCTCACCAAATTCATTCGTATGCACCGTAATAACATTACTTTGTCGCGAAGTTAAAATTCGCCCTTCTTCTGTCATTTCATAAATCGATATTTTGACATCCTTAATGGGCTTTTCTGTATCCTTGTCGTATATTTTTGCAAAGAATTTACCACTCGGTTGTCGGTACAACGGTTCATTCATATCATTCATGTCACCGGGTCTACTCACAGGTTTTATATCTTCATAAACTCCTTCTATAGAGGAGTTTGTTATACTGTTCTCTGAAAAATATTGATTAGAATTATAACCTGTCAATTCTACTCCCTCCTTTTTATAAATTTCAGTTCATTTGTAAACATTACTTTGAACACTTCCTCTCTAGTACATGACCAAAACAAATAAGGGCCTTTATCCAAAATACTATGCTCAATTGTATTTTAGGGAAATCATACAATCGCCTATTTTATATAAAAAATCGCCTATTATACCTATTTTTTCAAATACACCCTATAATTTTTAGTACAATGAAATGCCAAAAACTTGAGATAACACTCCATCTCCACCAAGCTAAACAGTTGAACTATCCCTAAAACACAAAGATTACAAACCTCGTGTCATCACGAGGATAAGAACCCAGCCTTATGCTATAGCAATTGGACAGTTAAAAAAGAAAAAAGCATACCTGGAGATATGCTTTTAGACAACAAAAGTACTCGAATAATATAGTGGAGCGAAATCATTACTCATACACCAGCACCTTAAACGTTATTTCCTTTTTTATTATTCCTTCATTTTTTCTGCAATCGCCAAATTACGTAAATAATCCAGTAAAGGGCGCACTTCCTGCGGAGCTGTTACATCGGTAAATGAAAAGGACTTTTGCTCCTTTCCATCTTCTATCTTTAGCTGGTAAGAAAAAGCATCCGCTCCTTTGGTTGTAGCAACCTTTACTTCACTTGGTTTAAGATTAAAAAGATTAGCTTGCTTGATTAAATCAAGTAATTCCTTAGCTTTTTCCTTTGGTAACTCGACCGTCTCTGTCTGAAAGGTTAAGTGGAGGTTAGCCAGTCCCCCGGTACAACTAAATTGGATATGCATATTAATATTAAGCCTCCAATTCATGATAAAGAATATGTCTAAGAAGATAGTCCCACCGTTTTAAAAGCAGATTCTACTGTTTTGGTAGCCGTTTTAGGAACTTCTCCACTATCAACAAGTTTTTGCGCTGCTTTAATTACGATTTGCGCAAATTGAGTGAAGTTTGTAGTTGCAAATAAGCTGTGTGTTGCATTATACCATATCAAAGCTGCTTTATCTGTTCCAATCTCCATGGAGACAAGATAAAACACTTTGTTTGGTATGCCACTATTGATATGGACACCATGGTGATCACGTTCCCCTTGATAATAGTTTTTCATATGATCAGGTTGCATATCCTTACCCATTAGTTTATTGTCAAATGCAGTACCAGGTGCTTTCATTGAACGAAGGGCTTGTCCTTTTAGTGTTGGTCCCATTATATCAGCACCAATTAGCCAGTCCGCATCTTGTGCTGTTTGCTTTAAATAAGCTTGCTTAATTGCAATTCCAAACACATCCGAAATATGTTCATTCAAAGCCCCAGATTGACCTTCATATTCTAATCCGTTAGTAAATTGAGTGATACCATGTGTAAGTTCGTGCCCAATGACATCGAGTGAATTTGCAAAACTAGTAAAAATAACTCCATCTCCATCACCAAACACCATTTCATCACCGTCCCAATAGGCATTTTGAAAGTTATGCCCATAGTGAACATTCAGAATAAGATCAAGTCCTTTATCATCAATAGAATTACGGTGGAACACATTCTTGAAATAGTCACGTACAACACCAACATAATCGTACGCATGGTCAATTACAGTATCCCCATTTGATCTGTCTCCTTCTTTCCTAACCTCATTCACCCGAAGTTTTGTCCCGCCTTTACAATCGTATACATGACGAGCAGATTCATCTCGCGGTCCTGTTCCTGCATCAGTTAGGGCGACAACACCAGTAATATCATACTCTTTCAACATTCTCCGTTTGCGAACTTGTCTACTTTTTGATAAACTAATCCGTGCTGCTTCCACTTCATTTTGCGCTAAACTCTCCAGAACATAGTTAGGTACAATAAAACATTGGCAATTCCTATGTGAACAACGTTTTGTCTCCAAATTTGACACCCTTTCATGATAGTAGTAAGAAACATCTGTATTAGCTTAATCTTATTGCACGGATTTTAAACACTTATTTGTAACTTCCTTGATCAATATCATTGTCTTGATACATCTCCGGACCACACTGGAATTTCTTTTCAATACATGAATCGAAATGCCATTTATCTTTCTCACGTTTAATATTAATCTTTTTCTTCTGTCAATATTAACCGCAGGATACTAAGCTAAACGGAGTGATTTGCGCATGACAATTAGAAAACTTGTATAATTTAATACATTACCCCTGTTCTTTACAAATCCCAGAGTATTGCTCTGTAAAAAATTCGAAATACCGCTTATTCGAATTTAAGTTGTTACAATAATAACAACTATAAAGTGAAACTTTAATCAGTAGGGGTTTTCTTCATCCCCCACTGATTATTAGCCTCACCAATCGTGATTTTGCGTGCAGCCCGTCCCCCACCTAACTTCTTTGTTTTTGCTGAATTTTGAGGTGAGATTCTTACTGCTCTCAAATAGCGGGATAAATGAGTTAGGCACACAAAACATTGGCACTAAAATAATGAGCATTGTGGCATTCTATCTCAATAACTAAAAATAAAAACCATAGAAATACGAGGTACTATATAATACCTCGTATTTCTATGGTTTTATCATTTTGCATTCCGATAATTTCTTTAAGCAGAGTATTAGAAGCTTAATTATGCGAGTAGTAACCACTCACCCACACCAAACGGTAGCCTTGTGCAACTAGTTCGTTGAACGTCTGCTGATATTGCTCTGCAGTCAAACCATGGCGGGCTTGCCATTCCAGGCCATGACTTTTCTCCCAAATTGCAGCATAGCGATCCTGTCCACTGCTACCGTAACCACTCACGCGTACCAAACGGTAGCCTTGCGCAACCAACCTATCAAACGTCTGCTGATATTGTGCTGGCGTTAAGCCATGCCAAGCCTGCCATTCGGGACCATCACGTTTTTCCCAAATTGCAGCATAATAATCCTGTCCGTGCACAGTGTAACCATTTATATGAATCAAACGATAACCTTGCGCAACCAATTCATTGAACGTCCGCTGATATTGTTCTGCAGTCAGGTCATGACGGGCTTGCCATTCCGGTCCATGACTTTTCTCCCAAATAGCCGCGTACATGGCCTTATCCACCTGACGAAGGTTTTCATAATTATATTCTCCTTCATATGCAGGAAATGGAGAATATAAATAATTGTGATAGTCCTGATAAGGTGAATAAGCATAATAGTCATTCATTGGATAAATTGTTCTAGCTCCATAGTAAGGGGGACAATATAAGTAAGGATAGGGCGGATAATACGGAACACAAGTAAAGTAACTCAACTCATCACACCCTTTCCCCATAAGGATATGATGGTATAACTTGGTTTGTGTCAGAAGGACTCTGATACGAAAATAACTTGGTAAGAACATAGAATCTATACTACTTGCTAGCTTGCAATTTATGATATCATTTCAAACAACTTACGTATTTTACCCTTTCTCTGGTGGCTATCCCATCACCATTACACTGCCAAAGATCGTTAGCTCCAGAACAAAAATTTATGCATCGATGATAAAACGCTCATTTTATCATTTTTGGGAACAATACATTTCTTAAGTTAATACAGGTTTGGGATAATCTTATTAGCAAATATATTTATATAAAATTTGTATTTTATAACTCCATAACATATATAGTCCATTTTTACAATCGTTCATATACCATATAAAAGAGGTGCTTTTCATCAGAAATGCATCTCTTTCTTCTTTCCTGATATTAAATATATGAATAATCCCAAGTATAGTTTCTTTTATTATTCCTTTACGATACCCGATGAGGTTATGTCTGAATGAACCTTAACGTTAATTTTAATATCAGGGTAGTCTTTTTTCCATTTTCGAGCATTCCACTGTCTGGTATGACTTTTCACTTCATTACCAAAGCCCCAAGGATCGATATTTAATTTTTGAAAATCTTTAATAAGTCTGTTAGCTTGGTTCTCTAATTGTTTATTTGTCGCTTGCTCTGTTTGTTTAGCTACGTTTTTCCCTAACGCTTTTCCTTCAAATTCCCTAACAATACCTTTTATTTTAAGTTGAATAAAAATTTCAGGTTTTGTTTTCTCGTTTCGAACTACAATTTTCTTTTTGGTAATGATGCTTTGAACAGAGACATCACTTTTTTCATTTAGCTTAACTTTTAAACTCCCTAACTTAATCTTTTCCAGTAAGGCTTTAAAAAGGAACATTTCATCCCTGTTTATTGTTTTTACATACTGATCTCCTTTAAATAAGGCAATCCCTTTAATAAGTACTCCGTCATTCTCAAGTTTAATTAACGGTAAATAAGGAGTTTTTCCCTTTGTGTAATACGCTGATAAAAATACGTGAAGATTTGTTTTAGGTAATAGCCCCGTCTTGATATTGTGTTCTAGCAAGTAAGATAAGAAACTGCCTGTATCTTTATTACTATACTGATTATCTAAAATTTTTTTCGTTTCTCCATCCACGACAGCTAGCAATAAACGTGAACTAATATTAGGATCACGATGTAAAGTATCCACGAGTTTTAAAATTCCTTTTGACGCTACTTCATTACTATAAAGAACGACTTCCAGTGTCCCACTAGCAACACGTAAATCCGATTGTTCATTCTTTTTCTCACGATTTTCTTTAGACAATGTGTCTTTCGAAGTTAACACTTTATTACTAATGCTTTTATCGACATTATGTATAGCAGCTAACCCCGTTGCTTCAGTCAGCTTTCCATTCGTCTTATCATATCCAATAACTTTTGTTAAGCGAACATCATCTAACACATCTTTTTGGACACGTCCAAATATAAAAACAAGAAGCAATATAATAATTGAGGCGACAATTTTTAGTTTCATGACTTTCTCCTCATTTTGTATCGAATTTGATAAATAATGAAAAGAATCGGAATATATACAAATCCAATGTAAAATCCTGCTGTTGATACAATACGATTTACTTGTTTTATCTCCGGATTCGATAATGAGCAAATAGCCATAAAAACAATAACTAAAGAAAGCACTAGAATCGATTTTTGTTGCACCTTAAATATTTTTTTTACTCCACGACTAGCAGCCCAAAAACATAAACATATATTAGGTAAAACGACCATTGTCCATGTAATGACCCCCATAAATTCAAATCTTTCTACAATAGGTAGTCTGATAATTTTCCACATCGTTAATGTTGGCCAAACAGTTTTTTCTAAATGTCCTTCACTAAAGTAAGCTATAGTAAGAAAAGTAATGATCAAATAAATGAACATGGAAACAAAATGTCCCAAATGAACCCATTTCTGCGATTTCTCTGGTTGTTTGAAAAAAGGATAGTATAAAAATAGAAATTCGAAACCAAGAAAATTAAAAACCATTTCCTTTGCAGAGAGGAACATATCTATGACGGAATGATCCCAAATGGGTAATAAATTTCGAAAATCAGCATAATCCAAAGGTATGAAAAGCGTAAACCAGAATAAACATGGCACTAACGCTCCAAAAAAACTTACTCCTACTATAGTACGAAAACCACCAGCTATGATATAATACACGCTTATTAGATAAACAAGTGCAAAAGTCCATTTATTTAATGTAGGAAACAGCCAGATTCGAATAATTTCTAACATTGTTTCCATATACATAAGTCCACATAAGAAAACATACAGTGAAAATACAAAACTTAACATTCCTCCAAGCCATTTCCCAAACATATTTCGATGTATGCTGATAAGATCGGCTTTTTCTTTATTTAATATAGAATAAATCATCCATATAAGGAGATGTACTCCGATGCCTACGAATATGACTGCAATCCAAGCATCATGACCTGCCTTTAAAGCGATTTTTCGCTGAAAGTTTAAAAATCCTACTCCGATTTGCATAGTATGAATGAGAAAAAAGGCAAAAAATGGTGATATCAAAAACTGCTTTTTTATAGGCGTATTTAACATTACAACCGCAATCCTCCTGATTATTCATCAAAATCTTCCTTTGGTTTAGCATTTTTGTGTGAAAATCGTACACTATCTGACGATTTTAGCTCTACAGATCTGTTTGTGTGATCTGATAAAGGTAAGCGAATCAAAGCATCCTTTAACTCATGAAAACGAAAAGGATAAATCGGCTCTAAATACGGTCTTCCAAGGGATGTTAAACGTAACAAATGAACCATAAAAAAAATAGAGACCATCACAATTCCTAATAATCCCCATAATCCTGCAAAAAAAAGGAATGGATAACGAATTAAACGAATGGCAATCCCCATTTTATAAACAGGTGTTGTAAATGAAGCTAATGCAGACAGCGCAATAATAATAAGAAGGGCATTACTAGTTATCCCAGCTTCAACAGATGCTGTTCCAATAACAATCCCCCCTACAATACCAATAGTTTGTCCCACTTTTACAGGTAGTCTTGCCCCAGCTTCTCTAAGAATATCAATAGTCAACTCTAAAATAATAGCTTCTGAAATGGGTAGTAGTGGAATGGTACTTCTCGAAATAACTAAGGTGCTTATTAAATCCGTTGGAACGATCAAATAATGATGGCTTAAAACGGCTACATATATAGGTGTCGCCAAAATAGAAAAAAGTACGCCGAAAAACCGAATAATCCGAAAAAAAGAGGCGACTTGCCAGTTAATAAAGTAGTCTTCAAACGCGGAAAAAAATTCAACTAGCGTGGATGGTCCAACAAGAGCATGAGGAGAACCATCTACTAATACAACGATTTTCCCCTCTCCAAGGACGCCAGCTGCATGGTCAGGTCGCTCTGTATTAAGTAATTGAGGAAATACGGAATTATTATTGTCAGAAATCATTCCTTCGATATACGAACTATCAAGAATTTGATGATATTGAATATCACTAATACGTTGCAAAACAGTATGTACATTTTCTTCATTTGCAACACCTTCTATGTAAAGAACAGCAATTTTAGTTTTGGAAAGTGTTCCGACTGAAAGCTCTTTGATTTGTAACTGTGGGGTTGGTAATCGTTTACGAACTAAATACAAATTGGTTTCTAATGTTTCAACAAAAGATTCTTTAGGACCAGTTACACTAAATTCTTCTTCTGGTATTGTGATAGAGCGTGCCTGATTCGCTCCTGCTCGGATTAGTGCACATGTTTCATCCTCCTGATTAAATTGGATGATTATACAGCCAGTCAGTAATTTAGATTTAATTTGCTCCAAATTTCTAGTAATTATTATCTCTTCGATAGGTAGTGCATCCGATAGTTCTTTCAAAGAAGAGTATGTTGATTTATTTAAAAAGGGCAAAATATCCCGATGTAATATCTCCGAATCAACAAGAGTTGTAAAATAAGAAATTACAAAAGATTGAGGCGTTTGTGGATAATGAAATTGAATAAAATCACCAGATTCTTTAAATGATTTAATTACACTTTGAATAGATTCACTTGTTGTAGTTATAGTTTGTTTATGCTTGTTCCTCATCAAACCACCTCAAATTCATTTTCTCTGATAACTAAAACATTATAGTCTTATGGATACTTTTTTAGTTGATATAGATTACGTATGCCTTACTATTACATTTTATTTGTAACCTCTTTTTCTGATTTTATTCTTAAAGGGACCCTCGCTAAAAATTAAAAATCACAAGATAATTCTTTTAAAATTGCTAATCCTTTTGAACAAAACCTGTTTTCAGGTAGAGACAACAAATCGTATTACTAATTAACACGCAAACTATGGTAAAGAAGTAGGAGGTATTACCATTTCCGAGATCATAAAAAAGAATCATTTTTAAATGATTCTGCTCGTCATATTTACACTTATAAAGGAAATATTCAACTTCGGAGAAATAAAGTGAAACTTCCATCAGCGGGGGCTTTATCCCCCCACCTAAAGTCTTCAGCTCTCTCATGATTTTGAGGTTGGGGCCTAATCCTCTTTAATGCGGGATAAATTCTTCCTTATCAATCCGCATATTCTTGTTTTACCTGCTGATATTTTTCCCATGTATCTACATCAAAAAACATTCTCTCGCTTTCAGACAACAATGAAATTCCATTTATTGTAGGCTGCGTAAAAATTGCACGTGCCCCTTCATCTCCTTTTAATGCTTGAAAAAGCGGAAACACCTTTTCTGTAAATAAAACAGGCGGTTGTCTTATCCCTCTATAACTAGCTGCTACAAAATGAATGTTTTCATTTTGCTCACAGCAACTTATCATTTTATTAATAAATTCAGCTGTCACAAATGGTTGATCAGCCAAAAGAACAACGACTCCATCTACATGCATCCGTTTCACCTTCTCAATACCGCATTGAAGAGAGTATGACTGTCCTCTATAAGAATTTGGACAAGAAAGAATGTGCACATTTTCGTGGCACATTCTTTCTAACATCCAGGTAGGTTCATTCGTAACCACAATAATATGTGTGAGCCATGAAGAAATTGCTGCTTGTAACGCTATGTTCCCAAGTGGTTTCCCTTGTAATGGAAGGTACAGTTTATGTATTCCTGGACCCATCCTCCGACTGTTTCCAGCAGCTAAATATATCCCAGCAATCTTTATTTTACTTCCCCCTTAATTCTTGAATGATTTCAGCTATTATACTAATCGCAATTTCTGTTGGACCTTTTGCTCCAATTGTAAGTCCTACCGGAGAGCGAAGAGGTTTTGATATTGTTTTTCCTTCTAATAGACGTGCAGTACGATGGCGTGGACCTAAGATACCAATATAGCGAACGCATTGTTCACATAAAAGCTCAATCAATTGTTGGTCGCGCTGAAAATGATGAGTCATAATCACAACAAAATCTTCTTCTCGTAATAGAAGTCGCGGTACAATCTCTTTCGGAAACCCAATCATACAAGTATCTGCACTCGGGAAATTTAAAGTATTACATAATGATTCACGCCAATCACAAACTGTTACGAAAAAGTTTACTTCTTTCGCAAACCGAACGAGTGGTTTTGCGTCCTCTCCTGCTCCAAAAATAAAAAGACGTGGCTTTGGCATGAAATGTTGATAATACCATTGATCATGTAAATCATGTAAAGAAAGAGGTGAAAATGGAGCCTCAGCATTCCCAAACGTATCACCGTTCTCACATATAAATAAAGTTTGTAGCAAAGAAAGATCTTTTATCATCCGAACAGAAATGCCTTTCTTGAGATACGTATATAGTGTTTGTAAAAAAGCTTTGTACTCATCATCTATATGTTCGACTAATATATGAACGATACCGTTGCATCCCATCCCCCAAGATAAATCATCTTCCGCTTTTGTATTAAACTGATGAATAGACCAGGTTTGATTCGCTATTACTTCTGCCGCATAAAAAGACACCTCTTCTTCTAAACAACCCGCACTTAACATTCCAACCTTTGTTCCATCTTCACAAAAAAGCATGATTGTTCCTTCTTTGCAATATGCGGAGCCTTCCACATGAATAATTGTTGCTAAGGCACAGCGTTGTTCACAAGATAGTAATACTTCTAGTACAGTATGAACAGAAGTCATAATTAATTCTCTCGCTCCTGTTGTAAGACAGATTTCACAGCTTCTTCAATCTCTTGGTAACTTGTACACCGGCAAATATTAGAACTTAACCATTCTTCAATAACTGCATCATTCACATCCATTTTTTGTGTGACGAGCGCATGACAATTCATAATAAACCCAGGCGTACAATACCCACACTGGAAAGCCCATTTTTCTTCAAAAGCTTGTTGAATAGGCGTTTCTCGTAAACCTTCAATCGTTATAATCTGCTTTCCAATTGCTTCCACAGCTAACATAATACAAGACTTAATCGGTATCCCATCAACAAGAACTGTACAAGCGCCACAATCACCATTTTCACATCCCGGCTTGGCTCCTGTTAAATCGAGTTGATGCCGCAATGTATATAATAGCGTATCCGCCATTCTGACAATTACTTCTCTGTCCTCCCCATTCACTTGAAGAATAAATTGTCCCTTTCCCATTATTCTCTCACTCCTTCAAGCTTTATCAGTACATCGTAAAGCACATGTTTCAAAACAAAAATACGATAAGCACGTGAGCCTCGTATATCATCTAATATAAGTGCAGGAATATGAAGAAGAGCGCGTTCAATTCGCTTCTCTACAGGAACATCCCAATCATTTAACGCTGCTTCCATGGTGAGCGATCGAAATGGAAATGCACACAATCCACTAAATGCTATTCGAATGCTATCATCACTTTTTAGCGCAGAAACTGTTACAAGCGGGTAATCAATTTTCTCTAATTGTCTTTTTTTTACGCTATAATAAGGAAATTCCACATATTTTTGATCTGTTATAATTTGTATAAGAAACTCACCTTTTTGCAATTGTAACTTCTCAATAAACGCTTTCTGAGCCGGGATATGCTTTACACCTTCTCTTCCTGCAATAACAAATATACTATCAGCTAGTAAAAAAGGAAGCACTGCTTCTCTATATATAATTTTTCCTGCAATATTTCCACCAAGTGTAATTTTATTTCTTGCTGTGTGATCTGCTGCTCTTTCAGCGGTCTCTCCAAGAAGAGGAAATACTTTTGCATCTTGAACTTCTGTTAATGTTAATGTAGCTCCAAGGGTAAGCTTACGATCATTCCATGCACAAACATTGCATTCAGGAATATCCTTTAAATCAATCACCGCTTTCGTAACGATTTGCTGTAAGCGACCCATTGTAATAATTTCAGTGCCACCCCCATAATAAAGGGGGCTTTTCCCCTCTTCATCCAATTGATGAAATAACTGAATTGCTTCTTTAATGGAACACGGACGATAATATTCAAAGTCAAATGGTATCATACACACCATTCTCCTCCTCTTGTTTTACTTTCCAAATCAATTCAGGAGTGAGTGGTAATTGACGAAGTGAAATAATAGCTGCAATTGATAAAGCATTCGCTAAAGCAGCTGGCATACCGATAATTCCATGCTCTCCAAGTCCTCTTGAACCAAATGCAGCTTGGTCATGCGGTACCTCCACAAATTCAGCTATATATTTGGGGTGTTGACCATAATGTATCACTTTATAAGAACGAAACTGATCATTAAGAACTCTTCCATACGAGTCGTAATGAAACGTTTCTCTCGTCGCAAAACTTAATCCCATACTCATAGCCCCTATAATTTGTGTTTCTGCTCCTTTTCTATTTAAAATCCTTCCTGCATCTGCAACAGTTATTGCTTTAATTAATTTATATGTATACGTCTGTGGATCAAATTCAACCTCAATCGCTTGTGCTCCCACTCCCCATTCCGGTCCTTGTTGTCCTTTTCCTGTTTCATAATCAATCTTTGTAATCCCTTCAAAGACATAAGTACCTCTTCCGATTACTTGTGATCCAACTACCTTTCCACTCGAATCAACATATCCAAAAACAATTTTTGAAAAGGGCACATAAATATCTGGATTTGTTTTCACATATACAGTCTTGTTCGCAATTGCTAACTCATGTGCTGATGTTCCAAGTAAATGAGCAGCCGTATCCAGTAACTGCTTCATTGCATCTTCAGCCGCTTTTACAACTGCATTTCCAACAAGGTGCGTCGTTCGACTAGCAGCTGTTTTCCAATGTTTCGGCGCTACTTGTGTATTGACTTCCATCATGACAGATACATCTTTAACACTCATATTCATTTTTTCTGCAACCATTTGCGTCAAAATCGTTTTCGTTCCTTGCCCAATTTCAACAGCACCACAATTAATATTTGCACTCCCATCATTATTAAAGGTTAAAGTCGCACCCGCTCCAGCATTATTTGGTGTATTTGAATTTTTCCAAAAGCAACTAATTCCTTTGGCTCGTATCCTTCCATTTGGTAAAACAATTCGATTACTCTCTTCCCAACTAATAAGCGACTTCAACTTTTGTAGGCACGCCTTAATATCCCCTGTATTACTTTTAGTGACCAATACTTGTGTCGGTGTTGTATCTCCTAATTCAATTGCATTTTTTATACGAAACTCCAGCGGACATATGTCTACTTTATTTGCCAATATATCTATCATTCTTTCAATTACAAATGTATACTCAGCATGACCAAATCCTCGAAACGATGTCGCATATGGATGATTCGTGTACATACAGAGCGAATCACACGATACATGCTGAATTGCATATGGACCTGTACAGTCTAATCCAGCTGCCTTACTCATTGTCACCGCTCGATCAGCATAAGCACCACCATCAAATAAATAAAAAATCTCTGCAGCTTGTAACTTTCCATTCTTTGTACATCCAAGCTTTACTTTAGCCTGTAAACCAATATGAACAGGCGATGTTACAAAATCTTCTTCTCTACTATTTCGAATGATAACACGCCTTCCACCGACCGCTTTTGAAGCAAGGTAAGCTAAATACTCAAGTTGTACCGCTGTCTTTCCACCATACGCTCCCCCAACTAAAGGAACATGCACAATTATTTTTTCCTCATCAATTTGAAACGCTGTACTGAGCGATCTTTTAATTTCAAAAGGAGCTTGCGAAGTAGAATAAACAATAACCTCTCCATCTGGCTTAATTTCTACCTTCGCACATCGCGTTTCCATTGCAGTATGATCAGATTGCCTGAAGGAAAACGTTTCCTCGACGACGATTTCACTATTTGCAAATCCTTCTCGAATATCACCCTTACGAATTTTCGTTCTATTTGCAATGTTTGTATGTGCTTCAGGATATACTGCTTCTTCTAATTCATATTGTTCTACATTTTCATGTACGAGAATATCCCTTTCTAAATAAGCTTGCAGCGGGGCATGGACCACAGGGAGTTTCTTATATGTAACACGTATTTGCGTTACTGCTTGTTTAGCAATCGCTTCACTATCTGCTACAACAAGTGCAATAGGTTCACCAAAATACCGTACTTTCTCATAGGCTAAGATAGGACGATCTACAATACTAGAGCCGACAAGAATAGGATAATCTGCTCCTGTTATCACAGCATGAACACCAGGTATTTTCTTAGCTCTCCTTATATCAATGCTTTCAATAAAAGCATGAGCATATACACTCGTTAAAAGTTTTGCATATAAAGTGCCAACCTCTATCTCATCATTCACATACTTCACTCTTCCCGTTACCTTATCAGCACTTTCTTTTCGTTTGACGCTTTTTCCAATGATGTGATATTGTTTCATTCCACACCCCCTTGCTTATACTCTTTTATTAGCCTATTCGCAGCACACCCCATTTAGTACGAAAGCCTATGTAGTAGCACAATATCATTTTTGGAATTTTTCCTGACCTAGTGAACAATCAACCAGCATTAGTAAATAAAAAACAGAGGCACAAAGTAATTTCTGCAAACCGATCAACAACTCTCCAACAAGTTCATGTTCAAAGAATCATTCATGAATATTGGGGAGAATAAACGTATTAAAAGTCAGGTAGTTTTTATAACCACCTGACTTTTATGATTTATCATATATATTTGGGTAGCACGTACATCGCTATCAAGCTAACAAAAGAAATATCCCCAAAACAAAAATTTTATCTCTCTACAATTAATTAGCTACCAACCCATTTTTTCATTATATAAGAATCATATTAATACGATTTATTTTGTTCCGGAATTCATTATATATATTTTTAATGTCCACTAATACTTATAAGTATGTTTGGTTCGATTGCTATCCAGCTCCCGAATTGAAATTAATTCGAATAGCCGCCTATATGTTGAGTAATATCAAAATATAGGTGGCTATACAACATACATTGTAGAAAATCTATGGAAAAGCCTTAATAATGAATTGCCTTTTCTTATTTTGGTAGCATCTTCTCAAACGGTTCGAAAATAACTTGAATCATTTTATTAGGACCTGGCATATCTGGAAAGTGATTGAGCAGTATAGCCAGAATCCATCCAATCGCTGTCAAAGAAATAAAAACGAATTTATCCTTTTTTGGATAATGATTCATGTTGGGCCACTGATAGAGAATCATAAGACACACTAAGAACGTAATAGCAACAGTTGGCCCTATCTTCATTTCTTTCCCTCCTCTTGTTTAGGCAAACCTGCAGGTCTCGTGCCTACTCCTGGCCTCCGCACATGAATTTTAATATCTAATTCAACCTCTACTTGCGGAAAGACCTTATTCCACCGATCCTTCACTTTATCCCATTTTTCCGGATATTTTCGTTCAAAGGCTTCTGCAAAATGAAAAACATCCGCCTTCATTCCTTTTTGTACCTCTTCTAAAGTCTGAGTGATCCGCTGTTGGATAACCTTTGCCAATTTTTTTTGAAGCATTTTATTTATTTCCGGTTTCATAACATCCAAAGCAGTAGCATTCTCCACAATACTTCCTTCAGTTTTAATATTCGCTGTTATCTGCCATTTATTATTTTCAATTTTAGGAACTATATCTGTATGTGCTTGAATGAGTTCCACTGTTATAATCCCTCTTCCATTTTGAGGTTTCACTCCCACAACCGCTTCGTGAATTTCATCTCTTAACCAAAGGACCCCTTTTGTCATTTTTTGATCAATTTTCCCAATCATTTTGTCTCTCTTAAAAATGGATGTTTCAAGAATCGGGCCAAGTGTTTCTTTTTCTTCAACCTGTTCTAAATTTTTAGTTTTAATGTAAGGAAGAATAGCTCCACCTGCCTCCCCCGTAATCATTTGTTGAAAATCTTTTAAAGTAATAACTGCATTCATCCGTTCATCCGCAAGTTTCCGTAAGGATTGCCCTATGTATCCCTCAAGAGGAGACTGAAGTGTTAAAAGATGCGCTGCTTCCCCTTCACTGACAAATAAATATGAGCGATTCCGTGGTTCTGGGTGGCGTATAAGAAAGTCTATTTCATCATGAAGACCCTCTTTCGCAAGCTGCTCCCCAAAAATATAAACTCTACATTGTCCCCAGAAGAGCAAACGAGTGGTTTTTGCTTGAATTTTCGACATAGCATCCGTAATACTTTTCCCCAATGCAGTTCTCACTATTGTCGTTTTATTCTCTCCACCAGCTCCATGTTGGCCACTCTTCTCCCCTTGAGGAATCAAAATCTGAACCGACACTTTAAGCTGATCTTTGCTTTTATCAATGGCCATTGTTAATACCATTGCCATCTCATTCGTTTCTACTCGATCCCAACAACCCGTGAGTAGAAGAAAACATGTAAAAAAAAGAGGAACTAAGGGCGCATTTTTTCTGTTAATCGAGACATAACATTTCACTGTTGTCGCTCTCCCTTCTTTGTATTATGTTTCTTCCGAATCATAGCCAGAAACAGGAGGCATAATGGAATTACAATGAGGAAAAGCGGTTTATATAACGGACTCGCCGTTTTATAAAACTGCGTCATTTCCGGTATATTAGGATGTGCCCATATACCGAACACGATCATAAGCAAACCGTATGGAAAGACAACAGGACGATAGTCAGACAATTTTAACCATTGAGCAGTACCTAACGAAAGAGCATAATAGAAAACTGATATTTTAAGGAAAATCCCCGCCACCCAAACCACCATAATAAAGGCTTCTAGGTGTTCAAAAAAATCGCCAATGCGTATATACCGAGCTGCCTCAAACACCGGATAAAGGTAGCTGCTAGTCATCATTCCTCCAAATAAGAAAAGGACTGTCAGATTGATTACTACCATCGTGAGTGTAACGGCCAAAACGGAGATCATGCCCCATTTCTTTCCTTTCTCCCGATTTGTTAAGAAGGGTAATAAAAAAGCAATAACGAAGAATTCGGTAAACCAAGCTAATCCTGGGATCATCGCTCCCGATATAGAAGGCTTGATCCCATGCATCATGATGGGAAACATATTTCGGATCTCAAAGTCCCGCAGAAGAAGAAGCACCATAATGAATAAAGGAACAATAAATAGTGGGAGATAAAGTTGAGCCAGTCTACCCAATACTTCTATCCCCCCATGAACCACAAAGGCACAAAGCAAGGTAAGACAGGATATTATGACAATACGCGGTGTTTGCGGAAGAAAAGCACCCACTGTGAACTCCGCATATTGCCGTAGGAAATTACCGATATTCTCCAGCAAAAAAAATAGGTAAAAAAAACCAAGAATCTTTCCGAGCAGGCTTCCTAGAATTTGTTCGCTGTATTGAATAAACGTTTCGTCGGGATAGATCTTGTTAAGCCGGTAGGCAAGATATACTGAAAGAAAGCCCATGGATGAAGCAAAAATAGGGGAGATCCACATATCTCGTTCTGCCTCTCTCCCCATAATCGTAGGAACGGCCAGAATAGAGGTTCCCAAAATCATAGGATACGCTATGAGCCCCATCTGAATGGCGGAAATCTTTCCTTTCTCCAACATGTTTATTCACCTCCTTTTGAGGGAGCAGGCTTCTGACTGGGAGATTGCCGGTCTGAATCATACTCTCCTGTTAAATGGGGACGAGTATTCAACATCCACCAAGGTGCCCGGAATAATACGTCTTTCAAATCGCGCCCTTTGGTGGGAGCAATCGGACTCAGATAGGGAGTTCCAAAAGATCGTAAGCAACACAAATGGATACTAATTGCAATTATCCCGAACATGACTCCAAGTAATCCAAGCGTTCCAGCAGCGAACATTAGAGGAAAACGAAGCATCCTAAATGCTGTTCCTTGAACATAACGCGGAATCATGAAGGAAGAGATACCGGTGATAGCCACCACGATGACCATAATTTCGGAAACCAACCCAGCTTGGACAGCAGCTTCACCAATTACTAAGGCCCCCACAATACTAACAGCAGCCCCAACTTGTTTAGGAAGCCTGACTCCTGCCTCACGTAATGCTTCGAATGTAAGCTCCATGATAAGGGCTTCTACTACCGTTGGAAAAGGAACAGGCTCTCGTGATGCGACAATGCTAATTAACAACGTGCTTGGAACCATTTCTTGATGAAACGTCATGATGGCTACATATACGGAAGGACCCAGAAGAGAAACCCCAAGAAATAAATAGCGCATCCATCGAATACAAGTACTTATAAGAAATCGTTGATAATAGTCCTCTGGAGCCTGAAGCAATGAAAAAAACGTCACAGGCAAAACTAAAACAAAAGGTGTCTCATCTATTATGACGGCTACTCTTCCCTCCAGAAGACTTGCAGCCGCAACATCTGGTCGTTCTGTATTGATGATTTGAGGAAATGGCGAAAAAGAATTGTCCTCAATCAACTCTTCGATATATCCGCTTTCCAATACTCCATCCAGATCGATTCGTTGCAACCGATTTTGAACCTCTTCAAGCAGCCTTTGATCGACAAGTCCTTCGATGTAAGCAATCGCTACATCTGTTTGCGTATAGCGACCGATTTTCATTGATTTGAATTTCAAATCTGGACTTTTAATTTTTCTACGCAAAAGAGACGTATTGATTCTTAAAGTCTCCACAAAACCAGTTCTTGGCCCTTGGATCACACCTTCTGCAACGGGTTCTTCGATTGATCGTTTCTCCCATTTGGACAACCCTAAAGAAAGAGCCTGCTCCTCTCCCTCCATTAAAAGAAGAGGATTTCCTTGCAAAATCGAATCTATCCCTTCATGAACTTCATCGATTTCCTGTACATTGGCCACCGCAATCTTACTTTTCTTTAATTGATTTATAACGTCTTTTTGTTCTGTTATCTCCTGCATTAAAGGAGATAGGAGATTATTATCCATTTCTTCAAGATCCGATAAACCTTCAATATAAATGAGAACAGCATCAATTTGGTCTCCAATTAAAAAGGAACGGAAAACCACATCTGAACAATCAGTAAAAATCATTTGAAAAAAATGAAGATTTTTTTCTAAATTCGAAGAAATAGCTTGAGAATATTTAGGAATCTCCTTTTTTTGAGATAAGAGCGACCGGTTTTTTGATTTTATTCGTGGACTTCTTCGCAGCATGATCGTCTCTCCTTTAAATTGAAATAAATAAAGAATCTTAAGATACTAAATTATCCTAACCAATCTCACTTATATTTAATCGTATTTTCTAATGTCTACTTACTGTTATTCTTTTTTCCGCTCCTTTGATATCATCAATAACCTTCAATAACTCTCATTTGGCTCTGATGTAAATATATTGTTAGTTTGAAAAACATATATGAATTCCTCTCAGAACACTACCGATGCTGTAAGACCAAATAATTAATGAATTTCATGATTAAATAAATCATGGGATAGTACCACATTGTTATCAAGCTAAAAAATAAAAAGAAACCTAAGAAAATAAACATAGGCTTCTTTTTGCAACATTACTTAAGTTTAATGGTTAACATGTAATTAGCATTCTTTTGAAACTCATAAGATACTTTTACTTCTTCAATTGAACGAACAGCTAACAGAAGTTTACCGATGCCTTTTCTTCGATAATCTCTAGACACATAAAATCTTCTTAATCGTCCGATTTCTTGTTCGCTTGAAAAAGGATCTATATTCAATCCACCAAGCGCAATTAGGACACCTTCTTTATTAAAGACACCATATAAAGATTCTTCTGGCTTATTAAAACTATTTGTACCATTTCGATAATCATTAACTAACCTTCCAAGAAACCGCCCCCCTCTTCTTTGCTCTCTTCTATTAAATGGATTATATCAAGATCAAATAGATTTTTTATTCTTTTTGTTTCATAATCTTTCATAAATCCCTTCCAAATCTAATGCGAACTTTTCTAAAATGCACTTACAGTATTTCTTCTAGCCCTTTTATCATTTTTTCTGGACCAAATCCTTTATTTGAAATAATTACCAATTCGATTCCTGATTTAGGATAAACTGTTGAACGAAAGCTTACACCAGGATCATATCCCATAACATGGTATTTAAAGACATCTTTGTTTCGTGTCTCGATCCATATCCCGTATCCATAAGAGTGATTTTCTTTTACAAGTATATGAGGGGTTAATAGGATATCTGTATACTTTTTGCTTAATAGTTTATGGTCGAATAGTCCCTCCCATAGGTTCATCATATCTTGTGCTGTAACGAATGCTCCACCATCAGCCCCACCTTTAATAGGCAAAGAGTACATATTTGTTTTCCAACTTTGATTTCCCTTATCTTCTATATATCCAAAAGCGGTATTTTGAGGGAGATTATCAAAAGAAAAATAACCTGAATCTTTCATATTAATTTCTTTGAATATATATTTTTCGATATATTCAGTGAATTCAAGACCTGTTTGTTTTTCTATAATTAACCCTAATACGATAAATCCTGCATTATTATAATGGAATTTTTCTCCCGGTGTAAACATCATTCTATCATCTTGAAATAAAGGTAAAAAGTCACTTAAAGTTTTTAATAGATACATAGGTGTTTGCTTCCAAAGGTCTTCAAAATTATCCATAACACTTTCATCAAAATAGTCCGGTATTCCAGAGCTATGCGTTAAAAGATGGTGGATTGTTATATCTTTGTGAAAGTTAGGAAAATGTATATCTAAACAATCTATCAGTTTCGTATCAAAAGATACCATACCCTTTTCAACCAGTTGGCAAATCCCAATAGCCGTAAACAGTTTAGATCCTGAAGCGATTCCAAATCTTGTTTGAACAGTATTAGGTAGTTTTTCCGCTCTATTTGCATGACCAAACGCTGAGTCAAGAAACACCTCTCCCTCATCTTTCATTAATACAACTCCTGAAAAATCTATCTTATCAGTGATTTCTTTTACAACCTTATCAATTTCTTTTTTTGTTTTTATCATGAAATCATACCTCGTTTTTAAGTAGTTTTTTTCGTTAATATCTTCAATATTTAAATGATAACTCCCTCCCTATTTCAAATTTCTTTAGAACTTAATGGATGCGACGAATAAAGTTTTGTCTTCGATGGTAATACATTTAGCACGCATAAAACAATGGTTATAAATAACATTACAAATGCCCCAGCAATCACTACGACTTGAATAGAAATGAATTTTGTAGCAACTCCAAAAACAATGGTTGTAAGAATCGTGAGGATTGCTTTAAGTAATTCATACATACTTCCAATCCTCCCCATCATATCTACCGGTACATTGTTTTGATAAAATGTATAAAAGCCTGTATTTGCAAAAGCCATCGCAAAAGAAAGAATGAAGAAGCCAATAGCTGCTATTAAAAAATAATTTGAAAAAGCATAAATTATATACCCAATTGAAATGAATAATGATCCTATACCAATTAAAAAAGAAGTCGCTAATTTCTTTGTGAAAATGGTATTTATTATAGCTCCGACAATAATACCAGTCCCAGCAATGCTTACTAGAAATCCATATTGACTATCTGATAACAATAGAATTTCTTTAGAGAAAGATAATTCAAGTGAATCCATTGCTGCGGTAAATACCATCATTCCATGAAATAAAAAGTAAATTAATACGATATATACATATTGTCTACTAAAATGTAAAACTGTAATCCAATCTTTTTTCAATAATGTAAGAGATAGTTTGTTATTGGATGTATTTGAAAAAGTTTCTTTTTCAAGATTCGGCATAAGTAGCGTAATCATTCCAGATACAAACAATGCAATAGCATTCATGTATATAGCAAATCCAGGTGTACTAATGATTAAAAGTATACCTGCTATTGCAGGTCCAATTAGAAATGCCCCGGAGATTATTAAGCTACGAAGTGAATTAAAACGTTGTCTTTGCTCTGGGGGAATTAGCTTTGTCATATACGTCATAGCTGTTGGCTCATATATAGCGCTAGCCATACTTATAAAGAAAACCATCAAATAAATAAGCCAAATAGATGAAAGGAATGGTAAAACAGCGATGAATAATGCGCGATATATATCAAGATGAATCATTAACTTACGTTTATTTAAACGATCTATCATACTTCCCGTCCAAGCATTTGTAAATAAAGTAGCTAATGGTCTAATGACGTATAAGGCAGCTACGGCTAAAGGTGATCCCCCCATATTGTAGACTATAAGATTCAATACGATTAAATATATCCATGCACCAAGATTAGCAATACCGATTCCGGACAATAAAAGTGCTGGATATTTCCATGATTCTAATGTTTTTTTCATTTTCACTAGCTCCCTTCTAATAAAGAATTTTTAGCTATTTTCATTTTGTCCAATAAAAAAAATCCCACCCCCAAGACTTTAAAGTCTTGGGGGCGAGATTTATCATCGCGGTGCCACCCCAGTTTATTAATATGTCACCATATTAATCTTATCAGGTACGGCATTTTAGAAATGCTTATACCTTAGCTCAATAACGGGAGCTCCCGTTACACCACCCCCTTTTTAAAGGTTCCGATGTAATACTCAGAGGCTTGGTTCAATAAAGAATTCTTACTCCTTTTCAGCTACTGGAGCTCTCTGTGAAGAATTCATTTTATTTACTCTTCTCTTCATCGCATGTAATTTTTTAATATGTTATCATGGGTTCCTAATTTTGTAAACGGATTAAAAGTCATAATTTTTTATTTTATTAGTTTTTTTTGTGTATTGCTTGAATGGATTCGTGTTTTTTTGCTATCATGCTCGTTCATTCTAGAAATAATATTTATTATGTAATTTTCAATGTATCAATATCAATATTAGTATGAATATAGGTGCTAATATTGACAACGTGCCTTTTTGCTTGCTTTCATGAAGTATTTATATTAAAAAACAATTCGGTATATGAAATTAAGAAAAAGTGTGTTGTATCAATTTTTTTAGTTTGCATTTTGAGTTTTTGTATTATTTTTAAAATACGGTGCGTGAAATTAATCTTTTGATCCTTCAAAAAAGAACCTCTGTTTTTTGTAACTTTGAAATAAAGTTTGATCAGAATTTTTTTACAAATCCTTATTTAGTGTGAACGAAAAAGAATCCATTTTGAAAAAAGATGATATGCTCCCCATTAGGTAGACAGATAAAATATAAAAATCTGCTTATCTAAGGGGAGTATTTTTTATGGCTCGAATGAAATATTCTAAAGCTGAAAAATTGGC
>NZ_LTAQ01000069.1:215167-215547 GCF_001590835.1 Bacillus gaemokensis | reverse complement strand
GCTCTTTTTTTACTTTGTGCACAAATTTATTTTTATTTGCGTTTGCCTTCACGTGAGTTGAATCTGTCATCAACGCACGTCCTCCCACCATACGATGTTCCATCGCTTGACGTACAATTTCATTGAAGATTTCCTCAAAAATATCTGTATGAAGAAAACGAGTACGACGATTCCAACTAATTGTGGAGTGATCTGGAACTGAATCCGATAAAGAAAAACCTAAAAACCAACGGTAAGCAATATTGGTTTTAATTTCTTTCTCTAGTTGGCGTTCAGATCGAATGCCATAAAAATAGCCAACAAACATCATTTTAAATAAAACAATAGGATGAATAGAGGGACGACCGTTGTTTTCACAGTAATACGGACGCAATTTCTCT
>NZ_LTAQ01000069.1:4133-215157 GCF_001590835.1 Bacillus gaemokensis | reverse complement strand
CAAAATTAATTGTGGCTTCAATTGTACGAAGAAAATGGTCTTGTGGAACTAATTCTTCTACAGAAACCGTTACGCGCTCGTCTCGGTGATTTTTTAATGCACCCATTATAATAAATCTCTCCTTTTCCTCTTTTTTATCAGTGTTGACAGATAAAAAGAGGTTCAGACACAAAAACAGGCTGTGGAGAAGACTTTCTCCACAGCCTGAAGAAATCAACCGAACGGTTGATTTCTTTTTTATCTTCTATTATTCTTGCTTCATCATTCAAAAATAGCCATATGAAATATCCCTATATGAGAATGCATTACCTCCGACTATAACATGTAGTATCAATCCCGCGTTGCATTAACCAATGATACGTATCACCATTTACAATCAGCGGCACTTGCTGAAGTTCAACTATTGTTTTCGCTCCAAGCGCTGTCATTATAAACCGTAAATCTGTATGCAAAAGCTCGATTTCATCGATTAATTTCTCTATACCTTCATTCATCAATATACGTAAGAAATATCCAGCAAAGGCGGTCGCCTGCGCTCCAAGTGCAATTGCTTTCGCTACATCAAGAGCCGTTTGTATACCACCAGATGCAATAAGAGAGAGGTTGTTATTTATAGAGGATGCTTCTATTATTGAAGCAGACGTTTGGATGCCCCAATCATTAAAATATGAAAGCATTCGCTGTCTTCTTTCATTTTCCACAGCAGCAAAATTTGTACCACCGTAACCACCAACGTCTACAGCTGTAACCCCGACATTAACTAATTGCTGTACTGTTTCTTTACTCATGCCAAAACCTACTTCTTTCACTATTACAGGAACTGAAGAACTTATCACAATTTTTTCAATTCGCTCTAATACACCAGTAAAATCCCGATCTCCTTCTGGCATTGTTAATTCTTGAATGACATTCAAATGAATTTGCAATGCATTTGCTTCTAGCATGTCAACAGCACGATTCACCTGATCAACCGTCGCTTCACTACCTAGATTTGCAAAAACAATTCCATTCGGATTCACCTTTCTAACAATCCGATAAGAAGATGCTTCTTTTTCATCTTTCAATGCTGCCATTTGAGAACCAACAGCCATTGCAAGATTGTGGTGTTTTGCTACATATGCTAACTGTTCATTAATATGTAGCGTGTGCTCTCCACCACCGCCAGTCATCGCATTGATAAAAATCGGCGAACTTAGTGAAAGTTCGCCGATTTTTGTTTCACATGTAATACTCTCATAACTTGAATTTGGCAAGCTTTGATGGACAAAAGCAATGTCATGAAAGCCATGTATACGAGACTGTCCGGTGGAAAGAGCATATTCAATATGTTCTAATTTACGTTTTGCCCTTACCACTTGTACCCCTCTTTATTTCTTTAATTTTTTCAGTTGTTCACCGATAATATCGCTAAATTGGAAAGTTGCAGATTCAGAAGTTGGCTCATATTGGCTATAATCTTCTGTTACATTATTTTCTTCAAGAACTTCTTTTATACTTAAAGAAATACGTTTTTCTGCTGCATGTACTTCAAGTACTTTTACTTTTACTTCTTGCCCCAGCTCTAATACTTCACCTGGATTTTTTACATGACGATTTGCAATTTGCGACACGTGTACAAGCCCTTCTACACCTGGTAAAATTTCAACGAAAGCACCGAATGTAACAATTCGTTTTACTGTTCCTTCTCGAACGTCTCCCGCTTTAATTTCAGCACCAACATTTGCCCAAGGTCCTGGCTGAGCTGCTTTAATTGATAAAGAGATACGGTGTGTATCTGCATCAACGGATAGCACTTTTACTTTTACATTTTGTCCTTGTGTTAACACATCAGAAGGTTGTTCAACGCGGTCATGAGAAATTTGTGAAATGTGCACTAAACCATCTACACCACCAACGTTAACAAAGGCACCAAAGTCCGTTAGTCGTTGCACTGTCCCTTCCACAACGTCTCCTTCTTTTAATGAAGAAATAGCTTCTTTTTTCTTAGAATCTAATTCTTGCTCTACAACCGCTTTATGTGAAAGAATGACACGATTCTTTTCACGATCTAATTCAACGATTTTCACTGCTAATGTTTTCCCTTTATAGTCAGTAAAATCTTCTACATAATGCACTTCTACAAGTGAAGCCGGAATGAATCCACGGACACCAAGATCCACGACTAAACCACCATTCACAATATCTTTTACCGTAACATCAAATACTTCACCTGAAGTGAATTTCTCCTGCAACTCTACCCATGCTTTTTCTGCATCAACAGCTCGTTTGGATAATACAAGATCTTCTTCTTCTAATTTAATAACTTTTAACTCAAGGGTTTGATCCAACTCTACAACATCGCTTGCCTTTTCAATATGAACGTTAGCTAATTCACTAATAGGAATAACACCATCTGTTTTGTATCCAACATTTACAAGAACTTGCTTTTCTTCAACCTTTGTTACAGAACCCGTAACAACGTCACCCACTTGTAATTCTTTTGAATCCACAACTTCTTCATTCATTTTCTCTACCATGGAAATACCTCCCTACAGAATTGACAAAGCTTTTTTATGTATATACGAAATGAAAACAAATGCTTTCATTTGCATGTTATAAGAGATTTTTAGCATATACTCGCTTACAATACATATATCATTTTTTTCAATACACTTCATAGAAAGATATATACGCCTATATAAATAGTATACAGCAAAATCTCCTTGAATAAAGTATGTTTTGAAATATAATAGCGAATATATTCTGACAGTTCCTCTCCTCTTTTACTAACTTCTTACAAATTAACTTATTTGTCAAGAAAAGCGTCTTATCATTCACCACTATACTGATGTTTTTAGAAGTAATACCAAAATAAAAAAAGAAAGAGGATATCCCCTTTCTTTTTTATTTCGCAAATGCTCCAGCAACAATGCCCATAATTTTTTGGACAACTTCTTCAATTGATAAAGATGTTGTATCTAATTCTAATGCATCATCCGCTTTTTTTAGTGGAGAAACTTCGCGCTCTGAATCCAACTTATCGCGCTGAGCAATCTCTTTTTTCAATTGCTCTAAACTAGAAGAAAAGCCTTTATTCATATTTTCTAAATGTCTTCGTTCTGCCCTCTCATCAACAGAAGCAAGCATAAAAATTTTCACTTGTGCATTCGGTAACACATGTGTACCGATATCGCGGCCATCCATTACTACTCCGCCCTTTTCAGCTAAACCTTGTTGACGACGTACCATTTCCTCACGAACAAGACGATGTTTCGCAACAATGGAGACGCGATTTGTTACGTTCGGTGTACGAATCGCATCAGATACATCTTGACCATTTAGAAAAACAAGTTGTGTATCTTCTCCTTGTTGAAACTCAATATGTACATTCTTCAAAACTTCCATTAGTTCTTCTTCATTTTCAATATCGACGTTTTGTTCAAGAGCAGCGTATGTAAGAGTACGATACATTGCACCTGTGTCAATATAAACATAAGAAAGCTCTTTTGCAACAATTTTTGCTACTGTACTTTTTCCAGCAGCCGCCGGACCATCTATCGCAATTGAAATTCTTTTATCCATTGTAACACCTCATTTTTTCACTTATAAAACAAAATGAAAAGCAGGTACATCTCCCTGCTTCTCCTTTTTGGTTCACGCCATTAAATCCTCAATTATTGTAGCACAATCCCCTCTAGAAGAAAATGAAAACTACTTATTCACTTGTAAAGTATCAGTTGGTTTTTCCCTGATAACCCCTTCATAATAAACGATTTTCGACACATACCTCACCATAGATTCTTGCATAAATAGTATTTGAACAATACAAAGCAGAATAAATTGGATCAATAAGATGCGAATTAGCACTCTCTCAATTATTTTCAAAAAACTAACCCCTCTTCATTTTTCTCCCTTTCATGCAAATGCTTGCGATAGAAAAAATCCCCATTTCTCGCTCATCCCTATAAAGAACATTTTAGCCATCTTCCTTTATTGTCATTTTTCATATAAACTTTTATACATTTTCATTGTCGAATCTGCTAAAAACATGATATGTTCTAAATGTATTTTTCAACTTGAAAGGGGTACAGGCATTGAAAAGAATCCTAGTTTTACACACTGGTGGAACAATTTCAATGGAGGAAGATAAAGAAACTGGGGTTGTACAACCAGGGGAACAGAATCCTCTTTTAAAATTCATTCCTGATTTAGAAGACGATATTGATTTAATTGTGGAAGATGTCTTCCACCTTCCATCTCCTCATATGACACCAAGTGAGATGTTACAATTACAAGTCATCATTGATGAAAGAGTAAAACACGAAGACATCCATGGCGTTGTTATCACGCATGGTACTGATACATTAGAAGAGACTGCATATTTCCTAGACTTAACGGTCCAAGCGAACATTCCAATCGTTGTAACAGGTGCAATGCGTTCTAGCAATGAATTAGGTGCAGATGGCTTATATAACTTCTTGTCTGCTGTAAAAGTTGCAAGTAGCAATGAAGCGATAGGAAAGGGTGTTCTCGTCGTTTTAAACGACGAAATCCACTGTGCAACAAATGTAACCAAAACACATACAAGTAATGTCGCAACATTCCAAAGTCCGCAGTACGGACCAATTGGTATGGTGACAAAACGTGGTGTCGTATTTCATCACGCATTAGTCCATCACGAAACATACGTAATTGGACAAATTTCTAAAAACGTTGTCGTATTAAAAGCATATGCTGGTATGGACGATACATTATTATCTGCCATTGAAGCACTTCCAGTGGATGGTCTTGTAATCGAGGCACTTGGACAAGGTAATTTACCACCACGAACACTGCCTAGTCTACAACGCTTAATAAACAAGGGCATTCCAATTGTTCTCGTTTCTCGCTGCTTTAACGGCATTGTTCAGGATGTATATTCCTATGAGGGCGGCGGAAAACAATTAAAAGATATGGGCGTTGTTTTCACTTATGGTCTAAATGCCCAAAAGGCTCGTATTAAATTACTTGTCGCTTTAGAAGGTGACCATTCTCCGAAAAAACTCCAACAAATGTTTATGCACGATTAAAAAATAAGCTGTCGAAATTCGACAGCTTATTTTTGTTCTCGTACTGCAATTGTTTGTGTAATTACTCCACCATGAAACCTTCCGTTTTCAATAAATATTTCATTCGCATTATTTCCAGCTGCAATAACACCAGCAATAAAAATATTCTCAACATTTGTTTCCATCGTTTCTTCTGTATACACGGGACGTCCTGTTTCTTTATCAATCTCTACTCCCATTTTCGTTAAGAAACTATGATCAGGATGGTATCCTGTCATCGCAAACACAAAATCATTTTGAATCGTAAATACGTTCTCTCCAGCTGTATACGTAAGTGTATGCTCAGTAATTTCTCTTACATGAGCGTGAAAATGCATTTGAATCGTACCGTTTCGTACTAACGCTTCAAATTCAGGTAAAATCCACGGTTTAATACTCTGTGAATATTCACCTCCGCGATATAATACTGTTACGCGCGCACCAGCTTTTACAAGTTCTAGTGCAGCATCTACACTTGAGTTTTTCCCACCTATTACAACTACATCTTGATCAAAATACGGATGGGCTTCTTTGAAATAGTGTGATACTTTCTCTAAGTCCTCTCCAGGAACGTTCATATAGTTTGGATTATCATAATATCCCGTTGCCACCACAATATACTTTGAAATGTACGTTTCTTCACTCCCGTCACATTTCTTTGTATTGACTCTAAAGAAATCTCCATCTTTTTGAACTTGTTCTACACGTTCAAATGCATTTACGCGCACATCTTTACGTTTTACCACCTCACGATAATACGCCAACGCTTGATTACGAACCGGTTTACGATTTTCTGTAATAAAAGCAACGTCACCAATTTCTAACTTTTCACTAGAAGAAAAGAATGTTTGATGGGTTGGATAATGATAAATCGCATTCACAATATTCCCTTTTTCAATTACTAGCGGATTTATTCCTGATTGTTGTAGTGAAATCGCTGCCGCTAATCCACATGGGCCTCCCCCGATTATAATAGCTATTTCTTTTTGCATACTCGGTTCACTCCTAGTCTTCTGCCTCAATCGCTATTTATTATAAAACAAGAAAAAACCTACTTTCAGCAGTAGGCACCTATCTTCATTGTATTCATTTTTCATATATTTGTCATCTAAACGATACGTACATTCGATAGACATCTGCTAAAAATTGCCTGAATCTAATTCCTTGTTGGCCTAATACATTTTCTGGATCAATCTTTCGAGAAGGATCCAGCGTTTTGTGCGAAACAATATCCGTTTTAGGATTTAAGCCGAAATTTTGGCATAAATAAGCGTGATACCATGTAAAACGGGTATATGCATCCCAAAAATTAACCTCTCCACCATAGCAAAGTTCAACACCGATAGCTGCTTTATTTGCATCATAACCATATAAATCATTATCCGTCGGTACATTATATCTTACATGATAGGCTACTTCATTTATCGGAATAATTTCCAATATTGTCTTATCATCTATGAAAGTATGTGCCGATGCTTTCGGCTGTATTTCCTCAAAGTAATCTCGATTTCCTATCGCATTGCTACCAGGGTTCCCCGTATCATGGCTTACAATGAATCTCACCTTTGAAAGAGGGATTCCTGGTCGTGAGCTTCCGTACCCAATATAATTTCGCTCTATAGGGAACATCACCATTTCTATCAACTCCGCTCAAGAAAATGACCTTTCTTCCATATATATGTATTCAACCTCAATGTTCATATTGCATATTTCTTACGCAAAGAGGAAATCAAAAATGTTCGAAGTAAGCATCATAAATAATAAAATACTTGCAGCCGTACCATAAAACCCATAAAACCAAACACAATCTTCTTTTGTATCTAAACCGAAAAATTTGTTCACTGATTGCAATAGGGATAGACGCTTACCCTTTTTATTTCGTAAAACTTCTACTCGTTCCATAACATCTGCTGTCATCATAAACCTTTGGTCTGCTGTCATTTTCATTACTAATCTCCCCTTATCTTGTTTCCGTTTTGTTTATCTAAAGAGAGTATAGCACAAACGTTCGCATAGAACAAGTGTTCTTTTGTTTTTTATATCCTTTTTTTCTACAGTTATTCAACCAAACTAAAAAACAATACCACCAACGCATAAACAATCGCAATTACAGGTCCTACAATCAAAATTCCAAATACAAGAGACATAATCCCTTCTCCAAACATTCGGATCAATCCTATATTTTCAGACGATTTTGTTTGAAGTGTTTGTTTTTCTAAATTTGCAATCCTCTTTTCTAATTCATCTACTCGCCTTCTCTCATCCTTACTTACTTTCAACTCTCCTCACCTCCTTCTCTATAACGTATCATTATGTACTTCAATAAAAAAAACGTGGCTTCCTTTCAAGGAAACCACGTTTTCTCTGAACTTTTCGTTCTATTATACCCAGCCTCTGAATCGGCTAGCTTCTGCCATTTTACGTACGCCAACCATATATGCAGCTAGACGCATATTAACTTTACGAACTTGTGATGTTTCATAAATAGAATCAAATGATCTTACCATTACTTTTTCTAAACGTTGTTCTACTTCTTCTTCTGACCAATAGTAACCTTGGTTATTTTGTACCCACTCAAAATAAGATACTGTAACCCCACCTGCACTTGCTAATACATCTGGAACAAGTAGAATACCACGATCTGTTAAGATTTTTGTTGCCTCTAATGTAGTCGGTCCATTTGCTGCTTCTACAACAATTTTTGCTTTAATATTAGCAGCATTTTCTTCTGTAATTTGGTTCTCAATTGCAGCTGGAACTAAAATATCACAATCAAGTTCTAACAATTCTTTGTTTGAAATTGTATTGTTAAATAATTTTGTTACTGTACCAAAACTATCACGACGATCGAGTAAGTAATCAATATCTAATCCATTTGGATCATGCAATGCACCATAAGCATCAGAAATTGCAATTACTTTTGCACCAGCATCGTGCATAAATTTAGCTAAGAAACTTCCAGCATTACCAAATCCTTGGACAACAACACGTGCCCCTTTAATGTCAATTCCACGTTTTTTTGCAGCTTCGCGAATACAGATTGTTACACCTTTCGCAGTCGCTGTTTCACGCCCATGGGATCCACCTAATACAAGTGGTTTTCCTGTAATGAATCCAGGTGAATTAAATTCATCGATGCGGCTATATTCATCCATCATCCATGCCATAATTTGTGAGTTTGTAAATACGTCTGGAGCAGGAATATCTTTTGTTGGACCAACAATTTGGCTAATTGCTCGTACATATCCACGGCTTAATCTTTCTAATTCACGGAAAGACATTTCACGCGGATCACAAATGATACCACCTTTACCTCCACCATAAGGTAAATCAACAATACCACATTTCAAACTCATCCAAATAGAAAGTGCTTTCACTTCGTTTTCTGTTACATTCGGATGGAAGCGAATTCCACCTTTCGTTGGACCAACAGCATCATTGTGTTGTGCGCGATATCCTGTAAATATTTTAACAGTCCCGTCATCCATACGAACTGGAATTTTCACTGTCATCATACGAATTGGTTCTTTAAGTAATTCATATACTTCGTTTGGATAACCCAATTTTTCTAGGGCTTCGTTAATAACAATTTGCGTTGAATTCAACAGTTCAAAGTGTTGTTCCCTTTGTTGTGTTTGTGTTTGAGCTCCCTTTTCGGCTACCATAGTAAGTAAACCCCCTGTAATTTCACTTGTTTAGTAAACCTTCATTGCCTAGTATACACCGTTAAATTTGGAATGCAATAGAAAACGCTAACAAATATATACAAATTATTCTTATTTGCAAGCGTTTTCACTATTATTATAGTCCTTTTATTACTTTTAGAAAAGTAAAATACTTAAATATTTAAATGTTTTTTATTTCACACTGTCCTTTTACCGTTTCAATAGGACTAAATACAAACAAAACCTCAAGCTATTTTATATTAGCTGAGGCTTTGCTTTAAAACGAAATAATGATATATTTGTTGAATTGCTTGAAAATCCATTAATTCCTTTCCATATTCCATAACGCGATAGATTGTTGCTGTAGAAGAATTACCGTATTCCGCTAAGATAGCAATAATATCCGACTTCAATAAAGGTGTTTCGTCTTCCATCCAAAGATAAAAACGCCCATCCCATGTATAAAGTTTCCCTCCGGTTACACCTAGGTTATACAAACGATTCGCCAAATTAATTACATCTTCCAATGTAGCAAATTCATATAATATATGTTCACTCTCATCTAGAGTTACTTGCATCTCAATAAATTCATCACGAAATTCATCTTCTGTATCCATTTCCTGGTTCTCTTTTGTTACAATTACAACCATCCCTTGTGCTTGCAAAGAGAATACTTCAACTGCAATTGGACCATCTGCTTCAAATCCAAGTTCTTTATTCGCTTCTTGCATCATATCACGAAATAACTGTTGTACTTTTGGCGCATTTTTCCATAAATCTTCCTTTGTCAACCCTCGTTCAGACAAATCATCAAATGTTAGGAAAATCTTTATTTTATTATAATTTAAACGTTCCAGCCTCATCTTATAACCTCCCTACATAACCGTTGAATCTAATTTTTATTATATGAAATAGAAAATAGATGGTTCTTTTCGAACAACTATTCTGACATTTTTATCCATTCATCCCACTCTTCTTTTGTACCACCTATAAATACATTCTGAAGTCCAGTTCGCTCTGCATCTGAAACAAACTGATTTATAAATCCAACAAGGCCTATATAGAGATCAGGATTCTCATTTTGTAGCTTACGAACCAATTTTATTGTACTTTTAAAATATCGCTCTTGCGAACAAGAAACAAATACATATTTAGGTGTCAAATGTGTTAGGACTGAATTGAGCTCCTCTTCTCCTATGCCTGTCCCAAGATACATTGCTCGGTAACCCTTTAGGCGTAAATATGTTGTTAAAACAAAGAGATGCAATGTACTCATTTCCCCTGGTGCACATAAAGACAAAGCTTTAGGTGACGACGGCTGAGCATTTGTACTATGATAAATCATTCCAATGCGTGAGCATAAAAATGATTCTATATATCGCTCCTGTACCGTTGTAATCTCATTATTTCTCCTCATAACCTCTAATTGATTCATGATTTGAACAAATGTATGAGTGATAACTTTTTCAGTTGAATAAATAGCAAAAGCTTCATTTAATAATGCATAGGCTTGTATTTCATCAAATTTTAACAAAGAGCGGAGGATATCGTCTACTAAAAGTATTTCTTTATTGTATGCGACTTCTAGTAAATTGTGATTTTGCAATCGATTTTCCTCTAATAATTGCACTGCCTGACCAATTGTAAAGCCTTCATTCACTTTAGTTGTTAACCATTTTAAGATTTTAATATGCTCTTCTGTATATAAACGATGCCCAACATCATTGCGTTTTGGGGCAATAATATGATATCGTCTCTCCCAAGCTCTAAGTGTACCTGGCTGAATTCCAAGCATGTTCGAGACTGCTTTTATATTATATTTTCCTTTTAAAGTTGGCATATTTTCCCCACCTTTAAGCTAAATATCTCTTATTATTTCCCTCGTAAAGTAATCAAGTGCGTTTGAGCTGGCGCTCGAAAGCGTAGTGGTATAAATGTCGTTCCATATCCGTTACTCACAAACAAAGTCATATCTAGATACTTATATACGCCACCTTTTAAATACTTTTTAGAATGAAATAAACGAATTTGACCTCCATGTGTATGGCCACTTAATACGAGAGAAATTTGTTCTTGTCCAGACATTTTGTTTACAATAGCAGGGTTGTGACTAATTAAAATACGAAAGCCTTGTTCCTGGCAATCTGCTAGTGCCAAATCTAAACGATCTCGCCCTAATCCAACATCATCCACCCCTAACAAACAAAGCTTCTCCCCTATCTCCGACTCGAATAATGCCCTTGTATTATCTAAAACTTTCACACCATGTTCTAATAATAATGCGTCTAACTCATGGTATTCGATTTCATAATCATTATTTCCCCACACAAAATAAACAGGAGCAATTTCATTTAATATTTGAATATTACTAGCGATTTGTGATAACGATACACCTTTTTCTGCTAGATCACCACCAATAATAACGAGGTCAGCCTTTCCTTTTACCTTTTCAATTAAAGAACGCGAAACGCTTCTCCTATGAATATCGGAAATAAAAAAGATCCTAACCTTTTTGAAGCTTGCTGGAAAATCTCCAAACGACAAAGAGTGTTCCATTAGTGTATCACGCATCGCTTCTCTATACATCATGAAAAGACAAATAAAGACAATACTTATGAACATACTACCTAATCCAATCCATAACATATCTTCTTCTCAACTTCCCTCTCAAAAAATATAATTAAAGCTAATCATATCTCTATAAAAATCCTATATACTGCAGGAAATTTCTCTCATTGTCACAACAATTACTTTACTATATTTATTTCGCTTTAATAGGAATCTTCAATTCCTGCCCTACTTCTAACTGAACATCTTGTAAATTATTATATTTTTTGATGATTGTAGCTCCATCTTCATTAGGAAAGTAGTCCTTCCCTATACTTTCGACAGTCTCACCTTCTTTTACAATATGAGTGTCAAATGTTTCAGGTTGTTTCTGTTCTCCCTGTTTATTCGAATCAAAAAAGATTACATCAAACGCACTTTTTCCGGCTTCATTACTATCTTTCGCACTTTTCACCTCGATATACTTATCTGTATACCATAGGATACAAAGTGGTAACAAAACAAATAGCACCGTTAATACTCGAACAAAAAAGTGGTTAATCTTAAATTTTGATTCTTTTTTTTCTTTATTCCTATGAACCTCACTACGCGGCGGTAAACCTTCGTCTGTTTGCTCTTCTTCCAACTCTTCTTCAAAATCAGGAATCTGTTTCCTCATGCTGTTCACCACCACCTTCCATTTATTTTCTCAATTGAAGTCCCATTATAAAATCAACAAGAAAATGTGCAAAGATTGTTATAAATAAATTCCCTGTCCATTGAAATACATATCCAAACACAAAGCTAATCATACATACAAAACAAAATAAAAATGGCTTCATTATATATCGAATATGTAAAACAGCAAAAATAACGCTCGCAATTACAAGTCCAAAGTGAGTCTGTAGTACCCCCCGAAATAAAAGTTCTTCAGCAAAACCAATAGCAAATGTAATAACTAGTAGATGCATGACAGAAATCCCCCGGAACATTCGATCATTAATACCCCCATCATCGAACCAAGATTCTGGCAACACCTGCATGGCAAGATAATCTAGTAAGACAATACTACAAGCTATCCCACTTCCTATTACAAGAATGGAAATCGGCTCCCATTTCCACAAATTATAAAATTCATCCTTATTTGGAAATAATATATATGCTAGTAAACAACCAACACCTATAATTATTAATTGTGTTATATAGAGGTTAAGTCGTATTTCTTTCGGACTCATGCCTTCAATACTACGCCTTTGAATATCCATCATTCCTCCGTTCTTCCATACCAAAGAGCGATTGTAACTCTGTTTCCCAATTATAGTCGAAAACAGATTGTCTTGCTCGTCTTTTTTTATAATCTTCTTTTGTAATACCACAGTAGTCACAACAGTTTTTTATCTCAACTTCTTTCCTGTAGCCAAATTGATGTAATAACCGTTCTCTTTTGCACCCTTGAAATTGTAACCACGCTCTCATATTTTCTAATTGACTATACTTACTACGGAGACGTCCTTCCACTTCCAATATTAACTTTTGCATAATCTCATCTGACAAAGATCCCATCATGAGTTTCCTCTGTTGTATGATTTTCATCTTTTCTAAATGGTAACGTACAAAGCGCCAATGTTGCTCACTAAATCTTGCTGCATTATAACAAATTCCTTCCACATCTTCTATTGATAACACTTGCGTTTGAAGCATTCTTTCTTGTAATAAAGAAAATAAAAATTGAATTTGTTGTTTATTTGGTAATTCATCCTCAATGATAGAAATTGGCAAGTCATGATCTAATGGACTACATAACAAAAGCGCGATACTCGCTTCTCCATCCCTTCCAGCTCGACCAATCTCCTGTAAATAGGAGGCAATATTTGTTGGATAATGAAAATGGATAATATACCTTGTATTCGGTTTATTTACGCCCATCCCAAAAGCACTTGTACAAATAACGAGCTGCAACTGATCATTCATAAATTGTTGCTGAATCAACATCCTTTCTTCATGCTCCATTCCTCCATGATAAAAGGCAACGTCCGTTACACCTTTACTCCTTAAGTATTCCGTTAAGCGCTCCGTCCACGCTCTACTAGAGCAATAAATAATCCCTGGACCTTGTAAATAAGTAATATAAGAAAGAAGCGATTCCTTTTTTTCTTCAATCGTTTGAACAAATTGTACTTCCATTGCAATATTCGGACGGTCAATTGAATACAAATGCTGCACTACATTCGTAAGCTTTAGGCTTTCTATAATATCTTGCAATACTTCTTTAGTTGCAGTAGCGGTTAGTGCCAATACAGGCGGATGTCCGATACTCGCAATAACTTGATCTAGTTTTTTATAGTCAGTTCGAAAATCATAACCCCATTGTGAAATACAGTGGGCTTCATCTACAACAAATAGCGAAATATGAATTTTTTTTAATTCTCTTACCAATAAATCCGATTGCAACATTTCAGGGGAAACGAAGACAAACTTATAAGATGATAATCTTTTCATTGCCTCCTTTTTTTCACCTAATGTCCTGAAACTATTAAACGCAATCACACGATTTTTCACCACATATTTGAGCTGTGTAACTTGATCTTCCATTAACGATAACAACGGGGAAACAATTAATACAGTTCCATCTTGCATGAGGCCAGGTAGCTGATAACACATTGATTTCCCTCTCCCAGTCGGAAGCATTGCTACAACATTTTTCCCTTGCAATAAATCTTCAATCACCTCTTTTTGTCCTTGACGAAATTCATGATAACCGAACCTTTTATATAAATAATCCTCAATTCTCATTTACAACCTCCATCCGCGCTAATACAAGACGAATTTCAAAATAAGAAACTGCTTTTCCTACTTCTTGCTTTAATACACGTAACTTGCGCGTTTGCAATGTTTCAATAACATACTGCACGTGCTCTATCTTCTGCTTTTCCATAAACATTTCAATAGAAAACTCTCTTTCTCGTAATGCGATTTCAACAAAATGATCTTCTATCGTTGCACTCTTTAAATTTCGAATTGTTGCAATTTCTTCTAAAGAAAGCCCACGTTTCCAAAGTTGATATGTTTTCTTCGTTGATAAGCTAAATAAATCTTCTCTTTCGTTCGGATAAGAAATAATCTTTGTTATTAGCGGAAATTCCTTCTCCTTCTCTCGAACGGCTTGAATAAAGAAATGGATCGTACCCCAAAATAAAAGATGTACGCGGAACACATCTTGCTTTGTAATTTCCGCAAGTTGCTGCAATGTATATCCAATCCGTTCATATCCAGTTAAACGATAAGTAAGAATCGTTGCTTCTACGGGGTTCACACCTTTTAATAGCTTATGCATCTCATCCCATAATTTTTCCGCAAGTTGACTCCTTACGTATGGTAATCCGATGAGAAACTGTTTGACCCACATCGTTACTTCCATATCTTGTTGAATCGGAATAAATTTCGCATTTTGTTGTTGCAAATTTGACACTGTTTGAATAATTAATGATAGCCGCTTCCAAAAACTTTGACCAAGGTCACCATAATGCAAACCATGTAAATGTAGCGGAAAGGCTAATGTTTCTTTCCAATCATTTAATTGCTTCTCCCCAGTATCAGTTAAAACATACGTATTATCATGTACAAGCTGAATCCATTCTGCACGTAAAACATGCTCAATTTCTTTATTATAATCCGACCTTGTTAATGATTTATATATTCCAAACAGAAAAGAAATTTGAAACATATTTCCATCTTGTAACGTTTGCGAAGAGCGTTTTCCTTTTAGAAGATAGTAAATGGAAGAAACGGTTCTTTCACCATTCAATTGTTTTAAACAATATAATAAAGTATATTGTAACTGCATCACCGCTCCTACCTTTCAATGGTATGCATCTTCCTATTTGTTCACCTCATTTTTATGAAGAACCCAAACAAATAGTAGATAATAACTGTCGATTTGTAGACATGATTCTCATTAGGAACCCAAAACTAACTCAGAATCATTTTGTTCTCTATTTACTATTGTATCAAACTGCTCAGCATTTAGGCATTTTGAAAATCTTGTGAAATAAATCAGAAAAACGTTGACACTCTAATTGATAAGCATTATCATTATAATTTTATGTTGAAAAGTTTGAAAAACCGTTTTACAATAAGATTATAATTTTTGTAATGAATGTTTTCACATACATATTATTAGGAGGGAAAATAAAATGGCAAAATATACAATCGTTGATAAAGACACTTGTATCGCATGTGGAGCTTGCGGAGCTGCTGCACCAGACATTTACGACTATGATGATGAAGGTATTGCATTTGTAACACTAGATGATAACCAAGGTATCGTTGAAATTCCAGATGTATTAATCGAGGACATGATGGATGCATTTGAAGGCTGTCCAACTGACTCAATTAAAGTTGCTGACGAATCATTCGATGGCGACGCTTTAAAATTCGAATAGTCTTTTTATTAACTTCAAAAAATCCCCCTCATTTTCATGAGGGGGATTTTTTGTTATGCATCTAACTTACAATTTAAAAAGCCATCAGCAGTATATTTACCTCCGATGGCCAAAATTTCTATGCATTTTTCATTTTTGCAAATACCCATACTTTTAAACGTGAAAACAGCGCTACAAACACAACTGTTACAACAATTCCTTTAATTAAATTAAACGGCAAAATCGCGGTTACAATCATTTGGCGCATACCATCACTAGACATAGCGGGTGAATTTAAAAACCAAGTGTAAGCTGGTAAAATGATGAAATAATTTAACACACTCATAATTAATGCCATCGTAATCGTCCCTAGCATTAATCCTGTCGTTAAACTTTTTACTGTACGATACTTCCGAAATAAGAAGGCTGCTGGACCAATAAATAGGCACCCGGCAATAAAGTTTGCTACTTCTCCCACTGGGACTCCCGTTAAACTACCTTGAATCCCATAGTGAAGAATATTCTTTATCCCTTCTACAATCACACCTGCAACTGGACTAAAAATAATCGCTGCGATTAAAGCTGGCACATCACTAAAATCAATTTTCAAAAATGGTGGAAGCCCTGGGAATGGGAAATCCAACATCATAAGCAAATACGCAATACTACTCAGCATTGCTACGCTCACCATTTGTACTACACTTTTCTTTTGTTTCATCGTTCTCTCTCCTTTTCCATCGATCATCTCATGGAAAGTGGAAAGGTTCTGCTATGCCTATTTGTTTATGACACGAAAAAAACCCTTTGCGTATTACACAAAGGGAGAATTTTAGGCACATCAAACAGACGTTCAAATACTTATCTTTTTTGAACGCTTGAACCTCCATCTTCTCCCATCCAGACTGTACTGTCGGCTTTGGAATCACACCAAATCCTGCCTTAACGGCTCGCGGGCTTAGAACAAAAAAGCATTGTTCATCACCGCCGGTCGGGATTTTCACCCTGCCCCGAAGATAGACCGATATTCTATTTTCTCCATCATTATACAACAACATTATACAGTTGTGAATAAAAAAGATTGTAACTTATTAAAAATAAGTTGTTTACTTATTTCACTTTCAATAAAAAATAAAGCGCAATTATTTTATAATTAAACCCATATTTTTTACAATCTTACTTTTTTCCTGCGCAATTCCCTAGTCATCCCTAGAAAAAAGTGATAAGATATTGAATTGTTAAGATAAGAGCATTTTCTTAATATGGAGGAAATGTCATGAAGAAAGAAAAAAGACACTCTATTCAAGAGACAATGAAAAAAAACTTACGAAAAGAATACTTTTATTTAAAAAAAGAGTTACTTTTCTGCTGTCCAATCGATTTAGGCACATTTTCAAGTGAAACATACTATGCTACTTTTGATAAAGAGGGAATTAGCATTTATCAGTATGATAAAACAACAGAAAGCAAACTAAAGCTATGCGAGCGTCATACATGGAAGAGTTGGGATAAAGTGAAAATCGATCACTATTTAACAACTTCACAATTCGTTTTCCAAGGAAAGCGCAACTGGATTCTCTCCCTTTTTCACAAAGGAAAAGAAGCTCAACAAATAATCGAAGAACATACATCTCTACAAATAGAGATTGTTTCCCGATCCTTTTTGAAAAAGCTTCCTGGTTTTCGTTCTAATACAATATTAAACAAATACATTGGTAGCATTTGTTATACCGCACTTATTGCCTTTTTATTAAAATGGTTACTTCCATTTCAGCAAGCACAAGTTGCCTTGTATTCTTTTTCTATCGGTTGTATGCTCCTTGGACTACTATGCTTTACAATCGGTTTAATCGAACCAACTATTGTATTATTTCGAACGACAGAAAAAACGAGAGCAAAAGTTTTTTATTATTATAGCTATTTAGCCATTTCTGGATTTATATGTGTCTTTATTTTTTGGTAAAAAAGAGCTAGTGCTACTGGCTCTTTTTTTAATTTATATACAATTTTTGATTTGGATAAATTTTCTCTTTTTGCAAAGCATTTTTTACTTTTATTTCATCAACTGTTGTACCAAACTTACGTGCAATACTAATAAGCGTGTCCCCTTTTTGTACAACATATATTGACGCTGAAGCTACTTCGTTTTTTTCCTCATGTAAGACAAGCAATGGATTCATTGCATATCTTTTCTCAATTGTCCAACGACCTTGATGGACTTCTAAATGCAGATGCGCCCCCCGCGATTCGCCTGTGTTTCCTACTTCACCAATTACTTCTCCTCTCCCAACTCGAGTTCCTTGAACTACATATCTCTTATTCAAATGAGCATAAACAGCCTCATATTCTCCATGTTTAATAAATACAACATGGCCGTAACTATTTGAAAAATAAGATTTTGTTACCGTACCACCTCGAATTGCCGCAACCGGTGTTCCGATCGAGGCAGCTATATCGATTCCATAATGTTTCCCATGTCTTGTTCCAAAATAATCACTAATCCTCCCCTCAACAGGCCATGTCCATCTCTCCTCTTCAGCATAAACAGATACTTGAGATAGAAACAACAACCCAAAGACGAGTATTCCGATATTTAAACCTTTCATATACATCCTCCGTTTTTAAATTACCCTGGCACTTTCTCTATTGTGGTATATTACGGAAAAAAGTATACAAAAAAAGAAGCGGAACTACTCCACTTCCTTCTCTTGTTTATCACGAAAAACAAGTGCACTACGTTTATATTCAACATCTTTCACTTTAAGACGAGCATTTATAACCCTAGCAATTGCAAATAAATAATCGGATAGTCGATTCACATATCGTAATACAATTGCATTCGTTTCCTCTTGTTTCCCTAAAGTTACAATACATCGCTCAGCTCTTCTTGTTACTGTACGAGCAACATGAATGATAGCAGACGCCCTGCTCCCTCCAGGCAAAATAAAGCGTTCTAAAGGAGGTGCTTCTTCTACATAATTATCAATTCGTTCTTCTAAATATATGACCATTTCTTCATTTACTTTATATGGATTTTTTTGCTGTACCATTGCTAAATCTCCACCGCAATCAAACAATTCATGTTGAATGTTTTCAAGTTCATTATAAATGTCATGGAAACATTCATCTTGTAGCATAGTCATTGCATACCCGATATGAGAATTCAGCTCATCAATTGTTCCATATGCTTCAACACGGATATGATTTTTATCAACTCGGCCGCCAATAACACTCGTTTGTCCTTTATCTCCTGTTTTCGTATATAACTTCAACTATCTTACACCCCTTTTTTTCATTTTCATTTATTACCCTATGATTCCGATTCCATGTAGGATGTTATATTCTATTCAATCAGAATGAGCTGTCCCCCTCTAAATGAAGAAAATAAAACAAAAGCTCTACTATTCTTTATTCACTTGAGAAACTGCTATTCACTCAAAAAGAATAAAAAACATTAGAACTTTTGTATGTATTGATTACAAACAGCAATGTATTTATGATCAACAAGCATATTTAAAGTGAGCGATCTGGTAAATACACAGAGAATATTGTCCCTTCTCCAACAACGCTCGATATAGAGACTTTCCCCTCATGACCTTGAACAATATTTTTAGCAATCGCAAGACCTAAACCAGTCCCACCTGTTTTACCGCGTGTTCTTGCTTTATCCGCTTTGTAGAAACGATCAAACAGGAATGGGATATCTTCTTCAGGAATACCAGCCCCTGAATCTTTCACTTCAAAAACAAGACCATTATTTTTCGTATCAATCGCAAGTTGAACATGCCCACCTGCATTTGTATGACGGATCGCATTATCAATTAAGTTCGTTAACACTTGTTCCATACGGTCTGGATCAAACGGATGTTGTTCCACCTGATTACGGAAGTCAACTGTTAACTGTACATCTTTATCTTTTGCAATTCCTTGGAATTTACGACCGATTTTCTCAACAAACGGATGAATATCAACTTCGGATATATGTAATTCCACATGTCCACTTTCCATACGAGCTAAATCAAGCAATTCATTTACAAGACGTCCTAAACGAACAGACTCATCATAAATAATTTGCACAAATTCATTTATTTCTTCTTTCGTTTGAACAATATCATCTAAAATTGCCTCACTATACCCTTGTAGCATTACCATCGGTGTGCGCAGTTCATGTGAAACATTTGCAATAAAGTCTTTACGCATTTTTTCAAGACGACGTTCTTCTGTCATATCTCGAAGGACTGCCACAGCACCACGTATTTTCGTTTGATTATATAACGGTGTCATAAGTACAACATAATTACCCTTTTGTAAATTAATTTCAATAACTTGCTGTTGTTCACTTTCTACTACAAGGTGGAACAACTCAACAAGTTCAGGAGGTAAATTCCTACTTAACTCCAACTCTTTTTCTTCTTGCCAAACTTGTAAGAAATGTTCTGCTGGCGGATTAATTACAACAACTTCACACTCTTGATTTAGCGTAACAACACCATCTGCCATACTACTTAAAATACTAGAAAGCTGTTCTTTTTCTTGCTGCAAAGCATTCATATTAAACTTTAATTGCTTTCCCATTTGATTTAAAGCCGTTGCTAGCTCTCCTATTTCATCTTGAGAAACCATCGGTGCTTTCGTATCAAATTTACCTCTTGCTACCTCAAAGGCTACCTCACGCATTTTACGAAGCGGCGCTGTAATTCGTGTCGATAAGAAAAAGGCGAAGAATGTTGTTAAAATAATCGCAATTCCTGCTGATAGAAAAATAAAATCTGTCGCTTGTTCCATTCCCTGTCTCGGAACTTGTAATGACTGATATACAAATACCGCGCCCTGATTTGATGATTGAAGTGGTTTACCCACTATCATAATATCATTTTCGGAATTTTGTTTCGTTTTCCCATCAGACACTTTTCTAATCTTATCTTTATTTTCTTTTTTATCAATAAAAACAGCTGCTAACTCTTTATCTTTTTTCAAATCATCTATCGTAAGAGTTACCAACCCTTCTTGTTTCGAAGAAGAAGAAACTTCATTTCCATTTTCTACAATCACAATTCGCGAGAGTGGGTCAGTAAACTTATATGCGACATTCTGAATCGTTTTTTTATCTGCCCCTGCCTCAATTAACTCTGTAACGCTCGTCGCTACTTTTGTGAGCCTCGTTTCACTCATTTCTACATAATAGTTTTCAAAAAACTGTGAGAGTAGGATAGCAACAAAGCCAAGAACAAATGAAACAAGAAGTAATATGGTCATCCATAACTTTCCTACTACACTTCTCCAAAGCATCAGTCGTTCACAACCTCAAATTTGTAACCAACACCCCATACAGTTACAATCATCTTCGCCGCATCAGGTGATTTTTTACTTAGTTTTTCACGTAAACGTTTTACGTGCGTATCTACTGTACGCAAATCTCCAAAGAATTCATATTGCCATACTTCTTTTAATAGTTGCTCACGATCAAACACTTTATCAGGAGCTTTTGCTAAAAATAGTAGCAATTCATATTCCTTTGGTGTTAAGTTAACTTCATTACCACCAGCTGTCACACGATGTGCATCGTTATCAATTGTTAGATACGGAAATACAGTAACATCTTTTGTTGTTGTATCTTGTGTAAAGAAGGTTGTTGGCACAGAACGACGTAGCACCGCTTTTACACGAAGAACTACTTCACGCGGACTAAATGGCTTCACAATATAATCATCCGAACCAACTTCAAACCCTTGTACTCTGTTTACCTCTTCACCTTTTGCTGTCAACATAATAATTGGCGTTGCTTTTTTCTCACGAATACCTTTACAAACTTCAATCCCATCTTTTCCAGGCATCATGATATCTAGTAAAATTAAGTCATAGTCATTTTGCAATGCTTTTTCTAAAGCTGTATCACCATTATCAGCCTCATCAATTGTATATTGTTCTCTTTCTAAATACATTTTTAATAAACGACGAATACGATCCTCATCATCTACAATTAAAATTCTCGGTTCATTTTCCATATTTACCCGTTGCGTACAAAATTACCCCAACGGTTTACACCTACCCTTCTGCAATGTAATACTGTGCTTACTCTTATCTCATAATAGGCAATTCCAAAGTGATTCCATCTTAGAGATTATGCTTCACAAGAATAATAAAGTTTGTTCATTTTTTTTCCAAAACTATGTATTTTTCTTGAACAGGACATTTAGGCCTCGACATCATTTTACAAAATCAACCTATACTTTGTCATGTTTTTCTCAAAAAAGAAGAAAAATTGACAAAAATAAAATAGGAAAGTGACATTCACTTTCCCATTTTCTCCTGCTTACAAAAACAATAAACAACTTACGCATAAGAGTGTAAACCAGCAATAATTAAGTTTACCACGATAAAATTAAACATGATGATAGCAAATCCAATTACTGCAAGCCATGCTGACTTTTCACCGTGCCACCCTTTGGATAGACGTAAATGTAGAACCGCGGCATAAAAAAGCCATGTAATAAGTGCCCAAACTTCTTTTGGATCCCATCCCCAAAAACGTGTCCATGCAATTTGTGCCCAAATCATCGCAAATATTAATGCTCCTAATGTAAACACCGGGAATCCAATCGCAATAGAGCGATATCCAATTTCATCAAGTAAATCACTATTTGCGTTTCTCACTACTGGCTGAATAGCTGCCGATACTCTTTTACGTAAGATTAACCTTAATAAAATATAAAGTCCTGTGCCGACAAACAACGACCAAATAACTGTATTTAGTTTTTTCGCATTTATAATTGCAGGTACTTCTGTAATAGGCTCAAATTTCCCATTTGTCACTAGCTTACCTTCATGTGGCCCAACTAAAGCTGGAAGATTATATTTCATCTCTGCTTTCTGTTCATTTTTATCAATCCATTGGAACTTAGCTTCATATTTTGTGCTAGAGAAGACCGTTGTTACCGCTATAAATCCAACAGTACAGACAAGTGTAAACATAATTACTTCAAGCCAAAATGTCCGTTTACTTCGTTTTGATTGATCTACATTTTTAAGCAAGTATATAACACCCGTAATAAAACTAATTGCTAAAATAGCTTGTCCGGCTGCAGCTGTTGTTACATGAATATGTAGCCAGTTACTTTTTAATGATGGAATAAGCGGTGAAATCTCTCTCGGAAACATACTCGCATATGCAATCAATAAAAGAGCCACTGGTAAAGCAAATAGCCCCACTATACTTACTCGATACATAAAGTACATAATAATAAAAGCACCAACAAGCATCATGCCAAAGAATGTACCAAACTCAAAGAAATTACTTACTGGCGCATGCCCTGAGGCTATCCACCTTGTTACGAAATATACGGTTTGGGCGACAAATCCTAAAATTGTTATGGTTATCCCTATATTCGCCCACTTTCTACCTTTTTCTTTAATTGCTCCTCCAAAGAAGAGTGTTGCAATTAAATACAAAATAAAAGCGACAAACAAGAAATTACTGCTTATTTGTACCATATATTCTCCCCACCTTAGCTAATTTTTTTATCAGTTACTTTATCGTATGGTTGTGGAATCGATGTTCCTTCAAGTATTTTTTCAATATCTTTCTTTAAGCTGAACCAATTTTTATTTGTATGCCCAGCGATCCACCATTCATCTTTAACTCGTTGTATCCAGATGCGACGATGATTCCAGTACATCCCTTGAATGACACCCACCATGAAAATAAATCCCCCGATTCCAAGAATCCATAGCGTCAAGTCCTTACGCACAGTAAGTGCTGTGGCATTTTGCATTTCCACTCCAGCAAATGACATTTTATATTTATTGTTCCCTGCTGGCTCTATATTTTGCTGAATCCCTACAAAACTCACTTCTCCTTCTGGCGTTTCTGGTGTAAACATTTTAAACACGAAAGCCGGGTTGTTTGGCAGCTTTGTCTTTGTATTTGGCTTCCCATTCTCATCGAAATAAAAATCTGGAAAATAGCTTAATAGTGTAAGAGAATACCCATTCCCTAAATCATACGTCTCCTTTGGATTCGCTAAATCAACAGTAATTGGTCCCCATTTTTGACTACTTTCTTTATTTTGCAAATGGAACGACATACTACGGAACTCACTCTCTTTATAAGAGACTTGATATATTGCGAGTTGATCAAACTTCAGCGGTTCATTTACTCGAATCTCGGCTTTTTGTACCTTCTCTAGTTTCGGCTTTTGACCTGCTATATTTTCTCCTACTGCCTTATATAACACAGCATTTGTTTGAAAATTTTTCGCTATCATTTTATCCCCTATACGATCAATGGCAGCATTAAACACTTTATCCTCTTTATTTTCTTTATCGTACACTTCTTTTATAAATTTCTCATTCTTTAAATAGTATTTGCCATCTGTCCCTGGGATTTCTTTCACTTCACCATCACGTAACCACATTGATTCATCCACATACATGCTTGGAAGAAAACGTAGCATTGCTCCAAATAGAAAAATAATAAGACCAATATGATTTACATATGGGCCCCAGCGAGAGAAACGGCCTTTTTCCGCTAAAATATTCTCATCTTCGACCCTTACATTATAATTCTTCTTCTTTAAATTAACTTGAATCTGTTCTAAATCTCCCTCTTTTGGAGAACCGGTCCCGTACAATCGTTGTCTCTTTAAAAAACTTGGATGTCTTTTTACTCCCTGCTTTTTTAAAGCTTTATAGAGTGGTATTACACGATCTAAACTACATATCACAAGTGAAGTACCAATTGAGGCAATCAGAATCATATACCACCATGAGCTATATAAATTATTAAAGCCTAATTGGTAATACAGTTGTCCGAGAACACCATACTCCTGTTCATAATATTCACTTGGAGCGACACCGGGAGGGATATACATTTCTTGCGGAAAGATCGTTCCTACCGCTGATGCTAAAAGAGTAATAACAATAAGCCATACGCCTACTTTAACAGAAGAGAAAAAACTCCAGATTTTATCAACTATCGTTTTTGTATGAGTGAGAGACCTCCTTGCGCTTCCCTCATAGCGCATATCCAATAGATTTTTACCTTCATTGTTTTCAAATAGTTTCCCGCAAGCTTCACAAAAAATTGTACCTATTGGATTTATATGTCCACATTCACACTTTATTTGTTCCACTATTCTCACCGCCCCTTGTTTCTCTCTATATATCATTGTATCTTCTAAAATCAATTTACCGCAATACTCAGAATTTTCTAGAGAGGTACTATTGCAATGCAAAGCACCGTCCTCTATTGAACTTTTTCTATCTATTATGTAAAGGTTTTCTTTATTACGGAGTAATTTTCTTTAAATACGCTTCCATTTGTTCTTTCGTTTGCGTACCAGTAATCTTCTCGATTACCTTACCTTCTTTATCAATTAAAAATGTTGTTGGTAAAGGTCCAACTCCATATGTACCGATTACTTCTGAACCTTTATCAATTGCAACTGGGAACTTTAAACCATATTGATTGACAAAATTTTTCACCGCAATGTTCGTTTCATCTGCATCTAATGCAATGATTTCAACGCCTTTTTCTTTATATTTTGGATATAACTCATTCATATAAGGCATCTCTTTTTCACAAGGTTTGCACCACGTTCCCCAAAAGTTTAAGAATACTCCTTTTCCTTTCAAACCTTTTAGTTCAATCTTCTTTTCTTCTAAATCTGAAACAACAAAGTTAGGTGCTTTTTCCCCAATTTGCATTTTTTCTTTATCAACAAAAAAACCTTGATACAGTGTAAAACCTACTGCTCCGCTTAAAACAAGCAAAATGAGCACGCGAAATAGTAAGCGATTCTTCTTCATATTCTCTCTCCTCTCTTTGATGAATGTATATAGAATTTCTACAACTATTAACTTATCCCTCACATTATTCGCACTAGCATATATTTTTTCGTAACCGCTCACAAAAATGTTTCATTTAACTAATCACCAGTGGGATATTCCCACTGGTGATCGTTTTACTTTATCACTTATCTCGGTTTCGTAGACGCAGCTGCACGTAATTGTTTCACTTCATGAGGTGATAACTCTCGCGCATCACCAGGACGCAGACTACCTGCTTCTAAGAAAGCATAGCGTTCGCGTTTTAGTTTCATTACTTTACAGCCAAGCGCTTCAAACATGCGACGAACTTGACGATTACGTCCTTCATGAATTGTTAACTGTACAATTGCGATTTCTTTACGTTTATCCCAAGAAATAATTTTCACATGTGCCGGTGCTGTTTTTCCATCTTCTAATACAACACCTTTTTCTAGCATACGAATTTTCTCACCTGTTAAAGGTCCTTTTACTTTCGCAACATATGTTTTTTCAACCTTATACTTTGGATGCATTAATATGTTTGCAAAATCACCGTCATTTGTCATAAGTAATACACCAGACGTATCATAGTCTAAGCGTCCAATTGGGAAAAGACGCTGCTTGATTTCAGGGAAGAAGTCTGTAACAACCTTTCTACCTTTGTCATCTGATACACTCGAAATTACACCAGTTGGTTTATATAGTAAGAAATAAACAGGTTCTTCTTTTTCAAGGGGAATATTATTTACTTCTACTTTATCTTGAGGAGTTACCTTCGTTCCTAACTCAGTCACTACTTTACCGTTAACTTTCACTTTTCCTTGCTGAATAAGTTCTTCAGCTTTTCTTCTTGATGCAATACCTGCTTGCGCAATCACTTTTTGTAGTCGTTCCATTTCCTTTTTTCACCTCAAATTTATCTTACCTTCATTAGAAAGACTTGGCAACCGCCTAGAACATACGGCAATTTGCTTAGCCTACCATAAACAACATAGCCATGATTGTAAACTTATAAAGGTCAAACGCGACTTTAATCCTTTATTATTGTTTACCTCTCTATTATTGTTCACAACAAAAGTTCATTATTTTGTCAAAAATACTCCATAAAAAAACCACTATTAAGCTAAACCTTAATAGTGGTCGTATACGTATTATAAGCGAAGTGACTCAAAAAATGAATAGAATTAATGAAACAATAAAGAAACAAACACAATAGAACAAATAATACCAATTAAATCCGCGAACAATCCTACCTTTAATGCATCTCCCATTTTACGAATTCCAACAGCACCGAAATACACTGTTAAAATATAAAAAGTTGTATCTGTACTGCCTTGCATTGTCGAAGCTAACCTTCCAATAAACGAATCTGGCCCGTATGTAGCAATTAAATCTGTTGTAATACTTAAACCTGCAGATCCTGAAATCGGGCGTATGAGAGCGAGTGGTACAATTTCTGCAGGCACATGAACCATATCTAACATCGGCTTCATGAACAATATCATCGCATCTAGTGCACCTGATGCCCTAAAAATAGAAATAGATACAAGCATCCCAACCATAAACGGCAAAATAGAAATAGCAATTTGAATCCCTTCTTTTCCGCCCTCTACAAATGATTCATAGGTCGGAACTTTTTTTATCGTCCCATACAATAATATAAAGCCTATAACACATGGAATTACCCATAATGAAATTGTATTAATAAGACTCATTTTTTCCGCCCCTTTCTACTCCTTCTTCGGTAAAAATAGCGGTCAATCCAAATCGCTCCAATCATCGATAGTACTTGTGCGATAAACGTAACACCAACAATTTCAGTAGGATTCGCTGACTCATATGTCATCCGAATTGAAATTACAGTAGTTGGAATCAATGTGATCGCAGATGTATTTAAAGCTAAAAACGTGACCATTGAGCGACTTGCTGAATCCTTTCCTCCATTTAGCTCTTTCAGCTGTTCCATCGCTTTAATACCAAGTGGGGTCGCTGCATTTCCGAGCCCAAAAAAGTTCGCCATCATATTGGATAAAATAAATCCCATCGAAGGGTGGTCCTTCGGTATTTCTGGGAATAACCGCTTTACAACCGGCATGAAAAATGAAACTAGTTTCTTTAACAAACCTGCTTCTTCAGCAATCTTCATTAAACCTAACCAAAAAACTAGCACACTAATGAGTCCAATACAGATTGTCACCGCGTCTTTCGATCCTTCAAAAACCGCTTTGTTGACTTCCTCCATTGTTCCATTCACCATTGCATATACAATTCCAATGATCGCCATCGCCACCCATACGAGGTTAACCATCTATTCCAACACCTAACATGTGAGAAAAGATTTCTCTGACATCATTCCAATATACCCCTGTTGTAGCAACCATTTTTCGCTTACTATAAAATAAATTACGTTCCCCGACTTTTTCTTTCCCGACATAAACAATTGTCTTACCGATTTTTTCTCCATCTACTAAATTTGCAGTTTTATCAAACTCCACTTTTAGCATAACCTGGCTCTTCTCATCTTCCGTTAGCGGTAGAGAGAAATCATTTTTTGTATAAACATGATTTGCATACTTTTTCTCTTGCAAATTAGACAAAGCTCCTTTTTGCAAAACTTTCGTTAACATGTATTGTTTAAACCCTTGATTAAATAAATACATATGATCTTCCCAATCATTAGAAGCATTGAGTGTGACGACAATTAGATTTAAGCCATCTTTTGAAGCTGTTGTAACAAGTGTTCTTCCTGCTTTTTTCGTAAATCCCGTCTTCCCACCAGTTGCAAACTCATAATAAGATGTCACAAGCTTATGTTTATTTTTCCACGGATAGTCCCACACTTTCGATTGGTATGTTTTTGTCCCAAAAATTTTCCGGAACGTTTCATTCCCCATTGCATATCTCGTTAAAATTGCCATATCATACGCAGACGAATAGTGCGTGCCATCCCCATCTAAACCATGTGGATTTGAAAAATGCGTATCTTTCATTCCAATTTCTTTCGCCTTTTCGTTCATCAAATAAACAAATCCCTCTATACTCCCCCCAACATTTTCAGCAATTGCTTGTGCTGCATCATTACCCGAACGAAGCATTAAGCCGTAAACTAAGTCCTCTAGTGGTACTTTCCATCCGGGTTTTAAATAAATCGCGGATCCTTCAACGCGAACAGCTTTATCACTAATAGGAACAGCTTCTTTCATTCTTCCTGATTCAGCAGCAAGTAAAGCTGTCATGATTTTCGTAATGCTAGCAATCTTTTGCGATTCATGTTCTAACTTCCCGTATAAAACACGTCCAGAATTCTCTTCCATCAATATGGCATTATGGGCACTCACATCATTCATCTGTGCATATGTATGAATTGGCAGAACACTTGCACACATTATGAGAAGTATAATCATTATCCAAGTTCGTCTCATATTCCCCCACGTCCTTTTGGCACTTTTTTGTACAAGTGTATGCTTGGCCCTTTAAATTATGAATGAAATATTCTGTTCCATCCCAGCAAAAAAGACGCACAAATATGCGTCTAATATGGTATCCACTCAAGTTGTTTGGCACTTTCAAATCTTTTTTCTACATCCTTCCAATTTACAACATTCCACCAATTTTTAATGTACTCATCCTTGCGATTTTGATACTGTAAGTAATATGCGTGTTCCCATACATCAAGCACAAGTAATGGTATCGTATCCCACTGTGTAAATAATTGATGAAGAGTACTTTGTAAAATTTCTAATCTCCCGGAACGAGGTACCCACACAAGAATGGCCCAGCCAGATCCCTCTACCTTCGATGCCGCTTCAGTAAAATGCTTTTGAAAACGTAAAAAGCTGCCAAAGTCCTTCTCAATTTCTTGTGATAATGCCCCTCGTGGGCTTCCGCCTCCATTTTTTTTCATGTTATTCCAAAATATCGTGTGCAAATAGTGCCCTGAACCATGAAAAGCAGCTTCTCTTTCCCAATGCTTTATTAAATCAAACTGATTTGTTTTTCTTGCTTCTTCCATCATTTTTTCAGCTTTATTCAATCCTTCAACATAACTACGATGGTGTTTATCATGGTGTAATATCATAATTTCTCGAGAAATATACGGTTCTAACGCATTATATGGATAAGGTAAGGGAGGAAGCGTGTGCCCACCAATTGGAACGGCTCGTTCTGTATACGTTCTCTCATACACTTCATATTGTTCATTCTGTTCATTTTCTTGCATAAATACTTCCTGCAAATGGTGCTGAATATGTTCTACATCCTCGCTTATCTCATACATAAATTCAGTATCTGTCTCATATTCATTTTCTTTCATACGCTCTAATAACATTTGAATTTTATAAGCAAGCATATGGACATCATACACTTCCATTGCACGACTATCTAATACATGAAGAACACTTTCGCACCAACTCTCTACTTCATGAAAGTAATCCGTAAATACACCTTGCTGATTCATAGGACACCTCCTTGATGCTATCCACTTTAACTATATTCAATTGAAGTGTTTTATATTCCGTACAAAAAGGAAAAGAAGCTATGTCTCCCATAGCTTCTTCGCTTTATTTAAACATATACTTTATATTTAAATATCGTATATAACTTTACATTCCCTATTAATATTTGTGTAACATCTTTGTTTGATAATCAGTTTCATAATACTCAAGTTCTTCACGCATTGTCTGAAACTTCCCCTCTAATTTTTCCATCACTTTTCCAATTGAATGTGGTGGCGTTTGTTGAAAAGCAATGGAATTTTTCCCCGTATATGCAGACCGGCTATTCTCATACCACTGATCACTTTTTGGTGAGAAAAATTCAGCAATCACTTGATGATAAATTTTATATAATGTTTTTTCGGCAGCTGTTTTTCGAAACGGTTGACTACTAAGCAAAACAAGACATGCATCTAATCCTTCTTCACAAAATACAAGCAGTCGTCTTAATGACGCTAACAATCCCTCATAATAATTTTTATTACCTGCTGGTGTCTCCTCCAATAAAGAGGGTAATGTATGATAATTTACATAATCCGTCATCAAGGTAATGACTTCTTCTAAAAACACTGAAACCTGCTGTGTTTGATTTTCAACCATTGAATTAGACATATCCTTTTCTCTCCTTTGCCATTTCACACTATTTCTACTTTTTTATTCTTATGTAACTGAATCATTATCTCTTGTACTTTTACCATTGTTTTATCATCAAAATATTTTTGAAAATCTTCTATTATATTTATATAAACCCGTTTCTGTCCACGTAGCTCTTTATTCTTAATAAAACAAGCGAGAGCCACGATATCACGTAAATATATGTCTTGTTCTTCTATTTTAAAAACTGGATTTCCTTCAAAAGAAGTAAATTCTTGCAAAATCTCTTCAAAATAACGGAGATATAATACAGAAAATGTTTTTTCCTGTCCGTCCAATATATATGTCATTTCAGAACGATTAAAAAAATCTTCCGATGTATTAGGTTGTGCTTTTTCTAATTCATAGCCTACATAACCTATTACCAGCATCTACATTCCCTCTCTTCCTTCTTTTGCTTCATTCTAACTCATTTTTCTGAATAAACAAACTTCAAAGGCGTGATATTTATGAAAAAATATATAAATTCCATATTTATATAAAAAATAGCTTTTATATCCTGTAATTTACCTTTTTATTTTCTATGAAGTTTGTCATAATAATAGTATTGTCTCAGTTTTTTTACACAAGGAGAGTTGTATTTATGTCGTTTTCATGGAAACGTTTCTTACAAATCGGAAAAATTATTTTTCCATTTGTTGTATTAACAATTGTATTCTTTCAGGCTCGAAAAGAGTTATCAGGTATTTCATTTCGAGAAGCGATTGAAACAATTAAAAACATTCCAACCGGAGGAGTCTTTTTAGCAATTACGCTTGGTGCATTTGCTGTTTCTACAATGTTCTTTTATGACTTTGTGATGCTACGTTATTTAAAAGCAGATATACCAGTGCAAAAGATTTTCCGCGTTTCATGGACCGCCAATACTTTAAATGGATTTCTTGGTTTTGGTGGCCTCGTTGGAGCTGGTATACGCACCATGCTATATCGGCCTCACGTAAAAGAGAATGGTAAACTCATTAAAAGTATCGCTTGGATGACAACCGCCTTTATTAATGGATTAGCCCTTCTCTCATTCCTTGGTCTTATAGGAATACTAGATACCAGTTTTATTTTGCACGAAAAACCTTGGCTCTGGCCCGTTCTCATCTTTTTCGCTCTTTTTGTACCCTTATATATTGGATTTTCTAAAATCAAAAATCGAAAACAACAAACCATCGAAGGACAAGAAGAAGAAAAAAACCCAACGGTTCTATATTCACTCGTTTCATTAGTCGAATGGCTCTCTGCCGGTATTGTTATGTATGTCATTCTAATATTATTTGGAATCGACATTGATTTCCGAAAATTTTTAGGTGTTTATGTTATCGCTGCTTTAGCAGGGGTTGTTAGTCTTGTCCCAGGAGGACTTGGTTCATTTGATCTTGTCTTTTTAACTGGATTAGGCCAATACGGGATTGATACAGGCGTATTATTACCAGCTATGTTATTATACCGCCTTGTATACTATATTTTACCATTTTGTCTCGGTTTAATTTTTGCCGCTTTCGAAATGACCGGAGCAGCATTAAAAAAGATTGAAGATAAACCATTTATTGCACCTGCATTGGAAACAACAGGTGTCATTTGGACCTTACAACGCGATTTCTTAGGAAAATTAGGCTCATGGGCATCTGCTGCTTTAACAGTCTTTGCCGGCTTAATGGTTATCTTATCAACCATTTTACCAACAAGTGTAAATCGCGCTCACGCGTTACATATTTTAGCTCCAAAACATCTTATTCAATTTTCTTTTAGTTTATCGCTCACATTTGGAATTCTTCTCCTTATTCTATCAAGGGGTATCTATTATGGGACGAAACGTTCCTACTACATGACAATTGTTTCTTTAATTGGAGCAGCCATTTTTAACACACTAAAAGGAATCGATATTGAAGAGACTTTTATTTTACTAATTGTGCTTGCTGTGTTATATATGCTTCGCAAAAGATTTGTGCGTGAAAAAATGGAGGTTTCACTTTCTGATATCGTAAAAGTATTCATATTCTTACTGCTAACACTGTACTTGTATAAAAATTTAGGTATTCTATTCGCAGGAGCAAAAGAAGCCTTCAAGCCTGATTTTGTCGTTCGTAATATTACACAAGTAAAGCGAAGTGCACTTGCTGCTGCCTTCTTTGTACCAACTTTTTTACTCATCGGATCTATTATTGCGAATCGCTATCGCAGTGTATTTCCTGGGCAACCAGCAAACGATAAACGCTTGCAAAACTTTTTAGATGAATACGGCGGAAATGTATTAAGTCACTTAGGTTTTTTAGGTGATAAACAATTCTTTTTCAGTAATGATGGAAAAGCACTTCTTCTATTTTCAACAGCTGGAAAACGGCTTGTAGTACTGGGCGATCCAATCGGTGATCCTTCTTCGTTTCGCAACGTACTACAAGAATTTTTAGCCGAGGCGGATCGATTTGGTTATATTTGTGTCTTCTATCAAATTGAAAGTAAATGGATGAGCCTATATCATGACTTTGGCTATAATTTCTTTAAACTTGGTGAAGAAGCTGTCGTGGATTTAAATACCTTTACCATATCAGGGAAAAAACGTGCTGGATTACGAGCGACTTTTAATCGTTTTGAGCGTGAAGGCTATACATTCTCTATTCATCAGCCACCATTTTCAAACGAATTATATGAGGAGTTAAAAACAGTTTCAGACGCTTGGCTTGGAGGAAAAAAAGAAAAAAGTTTTTCTCTTGGATACTTTGATCGTGAGTATATAAATCGCGCCCCTATTGCAACTCTATCTAACGCTGAAGGGAAAATCATTGCATTTACAACATTTATGCCTGTTTATCAAGACGGTGAAATTTCTGTTGATTTAATGCGCTATTATCCTGATGCACCTGGTGGAATTATGGATGCAATCTTTATCCATTTATTCCAATGGGCAAAAGATAACGATTACCATTCCTTTAATATTGGTATGGCTCCTCTCTCTAATGTTGGTTTATCAGCCCAATCATTTTGGTCTGAGCGTGTCGCTGCTGCAATTTTCAATAATGTTCGTTATACGTATAGTTTTAGTGGTTTACGACATTTTAAAGAAAAATATAAACCAGCATGGAGTGGAAAATATTTAGCATTCCGAAAAAATCACTCCTTACCAATTACAATGCTTGCCGTAACAAAATTAATAGGAAAACGAAAAAACAGCTAGCATCACTAGCTGTTTTTTCGTTTCTGTACTTGTATTACAAACTCTTTATCATACTTTTTCCCATTTAAATAAAAATCACCCCATATTTTATATACTCCTTCTTCCGGAAATGTAATGCGATATTGCAACTGCTCTTCATCATCGACAGGCACTGCGTATATAAAGTGTTCTCTTGCTTCATCAATAATATAAAGGGCTGCACGTTCACCTGTATTAGAACTAAGCTTCACCCTTTCTCCCTTTTTCGTCTGAAACTGAAATGTTAATGTAGCAGCTTCATTTGGATGTAAGGCCCCAAATAAAAGAGAAGTTTGATAATCACCAATTTTTTTTGTAAGTACACTGTCTCCAACTAGACTTTTCTGTTTCTTCTTCTCTTCTTCCCCAAATTTTTTCTTAGAAAATGATTGTTCTGTCTTATCACGATCTTCATACAAGAAAATGGTATAAGCTTTATCCTTCTCTATACCTGGAGACAACTTATATGAGCCATTACCAGCAAAAGCAGGCTTCATTTGTTGCATTTCTTTCAGCTGTTCATCTACAATAATTGCTCGAATTTGATCATTAACTCCACGAACTTCATTGTTATTTTTATTGAACAATTGAAAATTAATATCTACTTTTTCATTTCCTTTTCTATTTTTTATATCCCACTTTACTTCTTGAACATCCCCTGTTGTTTCTGTCTTTCCTTGATGTTTTTTCATATAAAATCCACCGGCTACAATAAGTAATAATGCAATTAATCCAATGACAAGATTTTTCACGAAATCACCTGCCGTATTTTTTATAAATCTAATCCTAATTCAGTTTTTTCATTCTATAAAAAAGATTCCTGTTACTATTTATTCTATATTGTAGTTTATTAAATCCTTCTATGTTGCACATATTACAAATAAGAAAAAGATTTTAAATGGCTGGATTCCTAGTGTATAATGCAGATGATGTTGATTTATATCGATACATAACAAGGAGGTTGTTTTATGAGTATTCATATTGAAGCAAAACAAGGCGAAATCGCTGAATCTATTTTACTACCTGGTGATCCATTACGTGCAAAATATATCGCAGAAACATTTTTAGAGGATGTAACTTGCTATAACAACGTGCGTGGTATGTTAGGGTTCACTGGAACTTATAAAGGAAAGCGTGTCTCCGTTCAAGGTACAGGCATGGGTGTTCCTTCTATCTCTATCTATGTTAACGAATTGATCCAAAGCTATGGAGTGAAAAACTTAATTCGCGTTGGAACATGTGGCGCAATTCAAAAAGATGTTAAAGTGCGCGACGTTATTATTGCGATGACAGCTTGCACTGACTCTAACATGAACCGTTTAACATTCCCTGGATTTGATTTTGCACCAGCTGCAAACTTCGACCTTTTAAAGAAAGCATATGATGCGGGAACAGAAAAAGGATTACACATTCGTGTTGGTAACGTTTTAACAGCAGATGTATTCTACCGTGAAAGCATGGACATGGTTAAAAAACTTGGTGATTACGGTGTATTAGCTGTAGAAATGGAAACAACTGCCCTTTATACATTAGCAGCAAAATACGGCGTCAATGCATTATCTGTGTTAACTGTAAGTGATCATATCTTCACTGGCGAAGAAACAACATCTGAAGAGCGTCAAACAACATTTAACGAAATGATTGAAATCGCTTTAGACGCAGCTATTCAACAATAATACATAAAAGAACTTGTCATACGTCTGGCAAGTTCTTTTTGTCATCCATAAATATCCAAAGCAAACTGAAATGCACCCTCTTAAAGAACCACTTTTCGTTTCAATTTATATGACTTTTTATAAAAAACTACTCCAAAAGGAGACAGATTTTCAATACCTACTTTCTTTTGACGTTTGTTATAATAAAGTTAAAATTTAATCCCTGAACACTTTATCGCCAACCTAGTTAGTTAAGCAGGGACAGTATTACCAGCAGAAAATATTTATGCAAGTATTCTTTTATGAGGTGAAAAAGTGAAAAAAAGAAGTATTGTCTTTAAACTATTTTTATTAACATCAACACTATTTACTATTACCTTTCTACTTTTTTTCCTTGGACAATCATTATTTTTAGAAAAATTTTATGTCAATAAAAAAGTGAAAACAGTCCAAACTGCTTTTGAAAATTTTTTATCCCGTTACGAAAAAAGTGATAAGTCCTTTGAAGAAACACGAAAACTCAAACAAGAATTTCACGAAAGAACAAATGCTGACGTTGTGTTATTAGATCGCAATGGAATTATAAGAGATGAAAATAATTACTATATTGAAATTGTTGATAGTAAGTCTAATAAAACATTTTCAATTCCGCTCAACAACATTTTAACGACCGATGAATACACAAAATTTATGAATTTACAGTTGAAAAATAATGATTTAATTCTCATTAATGGCATTTTAAAAGAAAACGTAATTATCCCTGTTACAATTACAACTAATTATAATTCTTGGAAAAATGATAACATCATTTCTGACTTTAAATTATTTGATATTGACTGGACAAACTCCAAGAAAAACAAGTACACAAAAGATACAAGACTAGGTATCCATGATTTTGAAGGGATTGTATCAAAAATACACCTGCCTTCAAAAAATGATATTCGCCTTGCAAATAATTTAGAGACACTACAAGGTGTTCAACACTGGGAATTATCTGTCCTCCTTGGTAAAGCTGATTCAAACGAATTGACTACTTATATAATAGGTGGAGACGATGAGGTCAAAAGCCAAATTTTTGTACAACCTGTTATTGAAAAAGGGAAAATTAACGAATTTGCTTTTGCAATGACATCCTTACAACCTGTCGATGAAGCAATGCTCGTTTTAAAAGACTATTATGTCTATGCATTAATTATCGTATTTTTTGTTATTATTTTACTATCCTTTTATTATTCAAAAATCATTGCTAAACCACTGATTAAAATGAATCGTGTTACAAAAAAAATGGCTAATTTTGATTTCACTGAAAAATTACCTGTTTCAGCAGATGATGAAATTGGCGGTTTATCTAACAGCATTAATACATTATCAGTTAACTTAAAAGACCGAATTGATCGATTAAATATCGCAAACACAAAATTACAACAAGATATCGAGCGAGAGCGCCAATTAGAAAAAACTCGAAAAGAATTTATTTCTGGTGTATCTCATGAATTAAAAACACCACTAAGTGTTATTAGAAGCTTTGCAGAAGGCATTAAAGATGGTGTCAGTAAAGATAACACATACTATACAGATGTTATTTTAGAGGAAACAGAAAATATGAATCGACTTATCGTCGAAATGCTAGAACTGGCCAAACTAGAATCTGGAACGTATAAATTAGAAATGAGCCCTTTTTCAATGGGGGAACTTGTTCAACAAGTATATACAAAGCTATTATTTAGTATGGAAAAAAAACATTTACAAGTAGAAATCGATGCAAATCCTTCTATCTATGTTGAAGCGAACCGCAATCGTATTGAACAAGTTGTTGTGAATCTACTTAGTAATGCAATTCGCTATACACCTGATGGTAAAGAGGTGAGCATTCGTATTATAGAAAATGAAGAAAAAGTGAAAATAGAAATCGAGAATACCGGTAATCCAATCCCAGATGAAAGTCTCCAGAAAATATGGGACCGCTTCTATCGTCTAGATGCTTCCCGTAGCCGTCATACTGGGGGAACCGGTCTTGGTCTATCCATTGTGAAAAACATTTTAGAACTTCATCATGCTGAGTACGGTGTGTATAATACCGATGATAGTGTCGTCTTCTATTTCGATTTACAAAAAATAAAAGAAGTCAAATAATTTGTCTTAATTTCACGAGGAGTTCACATGAAATTCACACTCTCCCTTTATAGTAGTAAACAAGTTAATCCTTTCCTTTACACATATAAAAAAGGAGAGTGCGTGAAATGAAACAAGCAGGACAACCTATTCAAAACGAAAAACAATTAGAAAAAATCAAAAATATACTTTTACAATCTTCGAAACGTGATGGCTTATTATTCGTATTAGCTGTAAATTCTGGTCTAAAAGTAAGCGAGATTTTACAATTAAAAGTCGGTGATGTCATTGATGAAAACGAAAATGTTCGTCATTCCATTTTATTTTACAATGAAAAAGTAAAGAAACATAAATGGTTTGCTGTAAATGAAGACTTACAGCACGCGATCGAACATTACATGAAAGAACGTAAAAATTGGAAACGAAATGAACCATTGTTAAAGTCTCAAAAAGGAACAAAATCCATTACAAGACAGCATGCATGGTACATTTTAAACAAAGCTGCAAAAGAAGTTGGTTTAGAAGGGATTAGCTCACATACACTTCGAAAAACTTGGGGATATTGTGCATATAAATCTGGTGTTGATATTGCATTTTTACAACACTTCTTTGATCATAGTACCCCATCAAAAACTTTAAAGTATATCGGTATTGCATAAAAGAATAAATATAGTTCTTATACATAAAAAAGGTTACCAAGTTTAAAGTTGGTAACCTTTTTTATGTTTCATATTCTCTTTCCTTGTTTCTCCTATTTTGTAGTGGTACTCTAGTAATAAGGGGGAGAAATGATGAACACATTAACAATCGAATTACCAAAAGAAACGGCAGAAAAACTCGGCTTATTGAAACAGGCATATCAAAAGAAAACAGGTGCTACAATTTCAGAAAGCACACTCGTTCAATCACTTATCTCAAAGGAGTTCATTCAAGAAATAACTCCATTTGATTTACAACAATATGTAACTGAAAAAGAAGAGCTCTAAGCGTTGTTCTTCAGGCTGTGGAGAAAGTTTTCTCCACAGCCTGTTTTTGTATCTGAATCTCACATCTTATCTGTTAACACTGATTCACAAGAGGAAACGAAGAGATTTTACTATGAGGGGTGCATGAAACAATCTCCTCGATGAGTGTTTGAAAATTTTCACAAAAGAATTCGTTCCACAAGATCATTTCCTTCATGCGATTAAAACTACCAATCATTTTGATTTCATAGAAAAGAAATTACGTCCGTATTATTGCCTGCAAATAGCGGGACAAATTATTTTTTATTTTATTTATGAAAAACTATTGACAATGATAATGATAACCATTATCATTTAATATGAAGCCAACAATTGATGAATCAACCAAACGCTCAGTAACATTGTTACCCCTCTTTTTCATATAGAAAAACACTGTACATTCCCCCTGTTTGTACAGTGTTTTTCTTTTTATATTATTCAAATAGGTTTAATTGTTCTGGTTTCGGGTCTCCATATGTAATGTGCATCATTTCCATCAGTTGCTTCGCATTATCAGCAGCATCTCCACCGGAATTATTATTAAATAATACATATATATTCTTCGTTTTTTTCTGCATTGTTTCCAATCGTTCCACCCATTCTCCTAGTTCCTTTTTATTATAGCGATATAAACACCGGACCGCTCGCCAATTTTCTCCTTTATCAAGCCATCCATGAACATTACGACCATGAAAACGTATCAATGCCATTTCAGAATGAGTTGCCTCTAATACAAGTGGAACAGACCCGATTCCAGCTTGTGGTTCATCACAGATTGTATGAATCCACTTTTCTTGTTCTAAAAATTGCAATGTCTTATCGTGCATATTTGGATAAAACCATGTTTGATTTCGAAACTCAATTGCACATGGAAAGTCTCCCATTTTCTCTTTTGTATAACGAAGTAAATCTACATTTTTCTTTTGACAATCAAACCACGGTGGATATTGAAATAAAATTACCTTTAATTTATGTGCTTCTTGAAGCGGAAGAATCGATTGTTTATATGATTCAAACATCTCATCAATATTTGAAAATGGAATGTCTCCCTGTAGATGTCCAGTCATCCCTTGATATGCTTTGACGACAAATGAAAAATCTTTTGGTGTTTCAGCAGCCCATTTCGTATAATTACGAGCTGGTTGCATGGCATAAAATGAACTATCAACTTCAACAATGGGAAAATACTCACTATATGTTCGCAATTTATTTCTATTTTCATAGGAATCTGTATATAAAGAGTCGTGATCTCCCCAGCCTGTTAATCCAATAGAAATCATTCCTATTCCTCCCTTCTCACGATTATATATCCTATTCTTTCCACTCAGTGAATCCTTAACTGACAAGGGCTACGCTAATCCCCCTTAACAAATTTTCACGCTATATCATAAAGTGGAAATTTAATCAGTCGGGGGGCTCCATCCCCCACTGATTATTAGCCTTCACCAATCGGGCTTTTACAGGCAGTTTATCTCCCACCTAACTTCTTTGCTTTCACCAAATTTTGAGGTGGGAGTATTACTGCCCGCAAATAGCGGAATAAACTACTTATATTGGAAAAACATTCAACTTCATTTAAAATTCCTCTTATAAAAATATGATATACTAGATGGAAGAATTTTTAAATTGAGGGGTTATTTATTTATGCTTCAAGAGGATACTATTTTATCTCGTGAAAATCAAATCAAAGAATTAGAAAATAAAGTTCGATTTTATGAACAATTAGTGGATGAATTACCACACCATTTTACATATGAAAACTCACAGCTTGGTTTACGATTACAAAAAAAAGAACATTCTCATTCTATTGAACACATACCAAAAGAAGATAAACAACCAAATTTTCTTCTTACTTGTGATTCCTTGTTTCTATTTGAACAACTGGAAAAACATTTTGTTCATATTTTTGATGCCTTCTCACACCATGTAACTTTCATTGATAATAAAGGAATAATTACGTTATGTAATCAAGCTGCAGCAGATGACTTCGGTGTACTGCGGAGTGCTATAATCGGAAAACCAATTCAAGATTTATTAAACTTACCCGAAGAAAAAATTAAAGCTCTAGAAACATTACGAAGTGGGAAAGAAATATATAATGAAGAAGTGCTAGACAAAAACTATGGCATTTCTAACAATCGAATTATTCGTGACCATAATGGAGAAGTTTTCCGCGTAATTAGTGTCTTTCATTATTTAAATACAGAACGCGATGCTGAAAAATTCGCTTTAGCTGGTCGAATTGCAGCTGGAATTGCACATGAAGTTCGCAACCCACTTACAACAGTACGTGGATATTTACAATTTTTACAAGAGAGTGTTTCATATTCCAATAAAGAACTATTTAAAAACTTACTCATACCTGAATTAGATCGCGCAAATAATATCATCACTAAGTTTTTATCAATTTCAAAAGCACACGAATTTAAAAGGGAACCATTTCCCATCAATGCCTTTTTACGTGAATACATTCAGCAACTACTCGCTAGTGAAGTATTTTTGCATAACATTTCCATTGATTATCATTTATCTTCCGAATTAGAAGGCATTTTCGTGAATATCGACCGGCATGAGCTGGTTCAAGTCTTCTTGAACTTATTTCAAAATGCTGTAGATGCGAAAAGCAATAAGCCTTTAGCCATTCAAATCGCAAGCCATCGTTTGGATAACTTTGTCCGCATCACATTCCAAGATAATGGAACTGGCATTCCGGCGGCTATTCAAGACTATATATTCGATCCATTCTTCTCTACAAAAGATACAGGAACCGGACTCGGGCTATCAGTTACAAAAAAAATCATTCAAAATCATAATGGAACTTTAAAAGTTTCGAGTAATGAAAATGGTACAACATTTATCATCTCAATTCCATTAACAAAAAAAATGTAGTTTTAAAGTGAAACTCCCGTCAGTGGAAGTTTTTTCATCTTCCACCGATAGCTAGTTGAACCACTTCCGCATTATCACCTTCTTTACTTTTCTTTACCTCAAATTTACTCTAGCTTAACGCTTATTTTGTATGATAGATAACGAAGACATTGATATGAAAGAGGGATGAAAATGAAAATCTCATCATCAATACGTTTTTGGATTATCCTTATGTCATGTATGCTTTTAGGCTCTGGATTCTTTTTAGCTCTGGAATATAATAATACATCAAAAGCAGAAGGAAACCGTAATACCGCCCCATATGAGCTGTTATATGCAAAACAAAACACAATACCTCTCTCGTCTTCCTCTTCTAAAGAAAAAAGAGTTATCAAGGGAATGATTATTACAGAAGCTTCTGCCCATCATGATTTAAATCAAATCGCAGAGGAAATTAAAGAACAATATAAGGACAAGGACATTGATGAAATTACATTGTCTATTCACAATAAAAATAATGGAAAGTACGAAGAAGATCTATCTTATGAACCGATTAGTAAAGGAACACTCTCAATTACTTACAGTCCACAATCTCATTCCAATACAAAAGTTCTTTTCAATGAATAATAATTCATCCAATTAAAGAATTTCACTTCATACAAAAAAGAGACGAATCGTATTCGCCTCTTTTTTTTAAAAGAAGGGGATCCACCCTTTTACTTTATCGATCCATTCTTTCTGCTTTTCTTGTCTTTGTTTCTCTTCTTCTTTTCGTTTCTTCTCTTCTTCTTTTCTTCTTTTTTCTTCTTCAACTGTCTTCAGCTGTTTTGTATAATCTACTTCCGATATAAGTGATAAATCAAATGCTTTTTGAGCAGGATTTCCAGTAGCCTTTTTCATAATATCTCGAAACATTGTCGTTGTAATTTGGCTACCACCTGGCACATAATGCTCACTATCTGTCTTATCATACCCTACCCAAATTGCCCCAACTAAATCTGGAGTATAACCAACAAACCATGAATCTTTCGCTCCACTGCTCGGGCCATCCACAAGCTGAGTTGTCCCTGTTTTACCGGCAGTATCAATAGCTTTCACCTTTGCTTTTTCACCTGTTCCCTTTTCAACAACGCCTTTTAATAAGTACGTTATTTTTTGAGCAATTTTCTCATTCGTTACTCGGGTTTCTTTTTTGTACCATTTCCCAACTATTTCTCCTTCAGCATTCTGTATTTCTTGGATTGCATGGCCTTCAATTTGTACACCATTATTAGCAAAAGTAGCATAAGCTTGAGCCATTACAAATGGAGACGTACCAGTATGCATCCCGCCTAAAGCAATAGGGTAAGTACGGTCTTCCTCTTGTAATGGAATACCAAATCGTTCTAAAGATTTCAAACCTTTCTCTAGTCCAATTTGTTCTAACAACCACACCGCTGGTACATTATAAGATTTTGCGACCGCTTCATACATTGTCACATCACCATGAAAATTGTGATCACTATTTTGAGGTTGATATTCCTTTATATTAAATGGCTCATCCTTTAATATATCGTACACCTCATAGCCTTGTTCTAAAGCTGGAACATATACCGCAAGAGGCTTTAACGTTGATCCTGGTTGTCTTTTTAATTGTGTCGCATGATTAAATTGTAAAAATTGATACGTTCCCCTACCACCAACTAATGCTGGGATACCGCCTGTTTTCGGATCCATAAGTACAATACCCGTTTGCATAAGCTGATCAGAGCTACTCCCCTTAAAATAACTATCATTATTGGCAACATCTTCTACTGCCTGTTGTTTTTTTGGATCCAGCTCTGTATAAATACGATAGCCACCAGCTAAGATTTCATTTTGTGTTAATTCATATTTCTCCATTGCCTCCCTCACAATATAATCCACATATTGTGAGTATTTTCCTTTATACTTATCATCAACACCTCGACGTAATACGAGACCAGTTTCTTTCTCTTTGTTATATTGCTCCTCTGTAATATAGCCTTGCTCTTTCATAAGCGATAAAACAACGTTACGTCTCTCAATCGACTTATTAAAATTTTTATATGGTGAATAAGTTGATGGTGCCTTTATTAAACCTGCTATTGTCGCAGCTTCTGCTGCTGTTAAATCTTTTACTTCTTTATCGAAATATGATTTTGCTGCTTTTTTTATTCCCCAAGCTCCTTCACCGAAATAGATCTGATTTACATACATTTCAATAATCTCATCTTTTGTATACGTACGTTCTATTTTTTTTGTTAAAAAATACTCTTTAAACTTCCGTGAAAATGTGCGTTCTTGCGTTAAAAAAACATTTTTTGCGAGCTGTTGTGTAATCGTACTACCTCCAGCGACCACTTCCCCGGCAGTAACATTTTTTAATACAGCACTCATAATCCCGCTATAGTAAATACCATGATGACTAAAAAATTTCTTGTCTTCTACTGCTACAATTGCTTGAATCATAATATCAGGGATATCTTTTCTTGTAATTCCTTCTGTCTTGGAAGAAGATAGCTTTGCCGCCACTTCTTTATTTGCATCATAAATAAGTGTTGGCTGCGGAACAGCCTGCTTTAATGCTGATATATCTTGAATGAAGATCATTATATTTATTGCAATAAATATAATAAGGAAAAAACCACCGAAAACGAATAATGTATTACGTAGTTTCTTCCTCTTGTTGAACCACTCAAGCATTTTCTTGAAATGAATGTTGTTCAATTTCATTTATTCACTTCCTTCATTTGTTTACACTTTCAATAGAAAAAGGAAGAAACTCCCTCCTTTTAAATTTATTATAATAACGCAATAGTTTGTCAAGTGTAAAGGATTTCTTTCATATTCATACTTTTTACAAGAAAAGGACATTCTACAAGTAAGATATTTATTAGTCATTATTAGTATTATTAATGCAACAATATGTATTATGTTAAGTTTTTGTAAACTTTTCGATAAAATGTTTTAAAAAACGACAGTTTTTTGTTAGAATTAACTAGCCAATATATTTTACATATATTACTTTTCGTGGGGGTAACAATAATGGTCTTTAAATCTAAAAAAGATAAATTTTCTGAAATGTTAATGAATGTTTCCGAAAATTTAAAAGAAGGCGCGCAATTTTTCGTGGAGTATAAAATTAAAAATGCTAGCGATTTAAAAGAATTTTCTATGCGCATGAAAGAATATGAGTCAAAAGGTGACTCATTTATTCACGAAATCATTATGGAGCTAAACAAAGCGTTTATCACTCCTATTGAACGTGAAGACATCCTACAGCTTGCAATGAGTATGGATGATGTATTAGACGGATTAGATCACAGTGCTGCTCTATTTGAAATGTATTCTATTACAGAAGCAGATGAATACATGATTAAATTCGTAGAAGCGATTAATCAATGTGCAATTGAAATCGCAAATTCTGTCGAGCTTATGTCAAACAAAAAGTTAGTAGACATTCGTACAAATGCAATTAAAATTAAGGATTATGAATCACAATGTGATGATATTCGTCGTCACGCAATTAAGCATTTGTTCTCTCGTGAAAAAGATCCAATTAAGATTATTCAGTACAAAGAAATTTATGAAGAGCTAGAAGAAGTAGCTGATAGCTGTCAAAGCGTCGCAAACGTGTTAGAAACAATTATTATGAAGAATGCATAAGGAGTTTGATCATGGATACACTCTTGTTTTTAACTATTTTAATTGTCATTTGCGCTCTAGCGTTCGATTTTATTAATGGGTTTCATGATACAGCGAACGCCATTGCAACAGCAGTTTCAACGAAAGCTTTGAAACCAAGACATGCAATTATTATGGCAGCTATTATGAACTTTTTAGGTGCAATGACATTTACAGGGGTAGCAAAAACAATTACAAAAGACATCGTTAATCCTTTTGAATTGCCGAATGGCTCTCTTGTAATTTTAGCAGCTCTACTCGCTGCTATTGTTTGGAATTTAGTTACTTGGTACTATGGTATTCCAAGTAGTTCTTCGCATGCAATTATTGGTGCAATTGCAGGTGGAGCTATTGCTGCTGCTGGTTTAAGTTCATTAAATTATAAAGGATTTATTAAAATTCTTGAATCTTTAATCATTTCACCAATTGTAGCCTTTGTTATTGGTTATATCGTGTACAGTATTTTTAAAGTAGCCTTTAAAAACTTTAATTTAACAAAAACAAACAAGAATTTCCGTATATTCCAAATTTTCACAGCTGCATTACAAGCTTACACACATGGAACAAATGATGCTCAAAAAGCAATGGGTATCATTACAATGGCCCTTATTGCCAATAATTATCATACTTCCACAGATATTCCGTTTTGGGTTCAATTTGCCTGTGCAGTTGCAATGGGTCTTGGCACTTCTGTCGGTGGATGGAAAATTATTAAAACGGTCGGCGGACAAATTATGAAAATTCGTCCTGTGAATGGTGTAGCTGCTGATTTATCATCATCTCTTGTAATTTTTGGAGCAACATTTATTCATTTACCAGTTAGTACAACGCACGTTATCTCTTCTTCTATTTTAGGGGTAGGTGCTTCACATCGTGTAAAAGGTGTAAAATGGGGAACTGCAAAACGTATGTTAATTACATGGGTAATTACACTTCCGATTTCAGCTTCTTTAGCTGCTTTATTCTATTACCTATTACAGTTAGTTTTCTAATTAAAAGTCGTCTTCCTTATTTTTCTAGGAAGACGACTTTTTTGTGAACAACCCTATTTCTTTTCAAAAAGTGTGTATAATGAATGTTGGATTAGTTATACAGAGGAGTTGGCAATTTTGGAATACATCATGTTACTTTTCATTGGATTAATTGCAGGATCAATCGGAAGCCTAGTCGGGCTTGGAGGAGGAATTATTATCGTTCCTTTACTGATTGGACTGCATAGTTTATCTCCGCAACTAGCAGTTGGAACTTCAATTGTGACCGTTGTTTTTACCGGTCTATCTTCTACCCTTACTTACATGAAGCATAAGCGAGTAGATTATAAAAGTGGACTTATTTTATTTATTGGTAGTGGTCCTGGGGGTATCATTGGCTCGTGGGCAAACAAGTTTTTAAATCAGGATACGTTCTCTTTATATTTTGGGATTTTCCTTATTTTCGTCTCCATCCTTCTCATGTTACGTGATAAATTGAAACCTCTTTCCCTATCAAATGTAACAGTTATTAAACGTTCTTTTACAGATTCTGAAGGGAAAACAGTTCATTATCAATTCCCACCGTTTCTTTCTATTATTATTGCATTTGTAGTGGGTTTTATATCTGGATTATTCGGAATTGGTGGCGGTGCATTACTCGTGCCAGCAATGATGCTTCTTTTTGCTTTCCCAGCACAAATTGCTGTCGCAACTTCAATGTTTATTGTCTTTTTATCAGCAATTGTAAGTTCTTTAACTCACATCTCTCTTGGAAATGTTAGTTGGGTATATGCATTAATCCTTATACCTGGTGCCTGGATTGGTGGAAAAATCGGAGCTTATGTTAATACAAAGTTAAGCGGTAATGCCATCATTAATTTATTACGCATTACATTAATTATTCTTGGGACTAGATTAATTATTAGTTCCTTCCTGTAACGCGTTCTTTTGAGAATGCGTTTTTTTATTATACACAGGTATATAAAAACGTTCCTAAAATGAAACATAACACTACGCATACACTCAACAACATCAAATTTGAAATACGTAATTTATTCAAGGTGATCACTCCTACGGCTGTGACTGTTACCCTTATCATAACGAAAAAACAGGCACTTTACGGTTACAAAGTGCTAACAATGCTAAATCAATTATTACAAATTTTAGCCGTTTATTGCACCTATTTGTATAATCTATCGATTCAATAAAAAAAGATGTCATATTGACATCTTTTTAGTGAAGGAGTGACCACCCCATAAAATCTTCATGTACTTGACGTGCTCGTTTATCATTTCGGTCATACAATTCAGCATAACTATCCGTTTCTTCATCGTAAGCCATCGTATAAATAATTTGTCCATCTATTTCAACTGATAGAACGACTCCGCCCTTCATCTCTTCTACATGTATGACGGCATTAGCTGGAATTTTCATATCAGTCATCTTCGCATCTAACAATATACTAAACCCCCTACAGCGTATTCATTGCTAGTACTATTACACACTAAATAGTATACTACTGTAATAGCATACATTTCGTCAATAAAATTGCTGTTTTGTAAGCTTTTTTATATTTATATTATAGAAATACTATAGAACATTTAAAATGAACCTATAGAAATACATAGTGAGGTGCTAACATTGATTTTACATAAAGGAGAAGTATTATTTCGTCAAGGTGAGGACGGGCCTTTATACTTTATTAAAACTGGTTTATTGAAAGTAATTCGATTACAAGAAGACGGGACACCTTTTTTATTTAACATTATTGTGCCTGGCGAAACGATTCCTCACCATTCTTTAATTTCACCGAAAGAATATCACGGTACAGCAATTGCTTTAATTAAAACAGAAGTAGAACCTATTGTTTCTAATACATGGTACGAAAAACTACAGGCCAATCCTGAATCCTACGCTGATGTTGCTATGCAACTACAAATGAAATTACGAATGATGCAACAACGCATTGACCAATTAACAACGGTTTCTCCAAAAGAACGTCTTCACCGTTTACAAGAATGGTTTTCATTATATTTAGGAGGCGTTCCCATCTATGAAATTTTAACTCAAACAGAAATTGGTCAACTCATAGGAATTCGCCGCGAAACAGTAAATCGCTTACTCCGAGAGCAAACAAAAAACGAGGTAAACTAACACCTCGTTTTTCGCTTTATCCCTCGATTCACGTACAAAAACAATTCATAGATTTCACTTTATTGCAAACTTGCTGCTGGTCCGAAAAATTCATAATGAATACGCTCTGAAGCGACGCCCCACTCTATTAAAGATTTGTGAACATGCTTCATAAATGGTACTGGACCACAGAAGTAAACTTCTACATCATTTGTAGGAACGACAGATTGTAACCAAGCTAAATCAATCAATCCTTCTTTATCAAAGTTCTTCGCTTGTAAATCTTGTTCTGTCGGTGAAGAGTAACAAGTATATGCCCTTACTCGTTCATACTCATTCGCAGTCTTCTGTACATATTCTTTCATAGCATGGACATTGCTATTTAATGCTGCGTGAATAAAGTATACGTCGCGGTCCGATTCTTGTTCAATTAATGTATTTAACATACTCATCATCGGTGTAATTCCAACACCGCCACTGATTAACACAACCGGTAGGTTTGAATCCATATTTAATACAAAATCTCCCGCTGGTGCACTTAGTGGCAGAATATCTCCCTCTTGAACATGATCGTGTAAATAATTAGATACCTTTCCGTCCGGTGTCTCTGCAGCTGTTTCTCGTTTTACACTAATACGATAGTATCCTTTTCCAGAAGCGTCTGATAAACTATACTGACGATTATGCGTATACGTTTCACCTTTTATACTTAATTGAACCGTTACATATTGACCAGGTAAAAATGAAGACAACTCTCCACCATCTTCTGGTCTTAGATAAAATGATGTAATTACATTACTCTCTTTTTCTTTTCTCACAACGATAAAGTTACGAAAATCTCTCCAACCGCCTTCTTTTTTCGCTGCATCTTCATACATTCCTGCTTCAACACCAATAAATGCATCAGCGATTACACCATACGCTTCTCCCCAAGCATTTAAAACTTCCTCTGGTGCCTCTGCAACCTCTTTAATTGCTTGTAATAAGCATGTACCTACAATTGGATAATGTTCTGCTTTAATCCCTAAACTACGATGCTTATGAGCAATTTGCTTTACGACAGGAATAATCGCTTCTAAATTATCAATATATGTTGCTGCCGCATAAACAGCATTTGCTAATGCCTGTTGCTGTCTACCCTTTTTCTGATTGGTATGATTAAAAATATTCAATAACTTAGGATGTTCTGAGAATAAAATTTGATAAAATCGCGTTGTAATCTCCACACCTTTTTCTTGTAATAATGGTACCGTTGATTTTACAATTTCAATTGTTTTTGCATTTAACATTATATCCCACTCCTTTATTTCCTTAACTATTGCTAGTTTAAACGATATTTAAACGGGGTGTTGTGATTTTAATCACTATAAACATGGTGTTTTTGTGAAAAATGTATGAACGATTTATTTATATCCTGCTATTCACAGTTCGTAATATCAACATCTCAGAATACATCGGAAACAAAGCAGATAAAGTGAAACTTTAATCAGTGGGGTTTTCTCCATCCCCCACTGATTATTAGCCTTCACCAATCGGAATTTTACGAGCAGTTTATCTTCCACCTAACTTCTTTTCTCTTGCTGAACTTTAAGGCGGGAGCATTACTACTCTCGAATCGCGTGATAAATAGGTAAGTAAACTACCTTAATAGACAATGAAAAAACGAATTAAACTTTACTTTATACACTGTGATATCTTTCCCAAAAGAAAATAAGTTAACCAATATCCTAGTTAACTTATTACGAAGTTTGTAGTGCCTGTTCAATCACTTGCACATCTCTTCCATTTCCAAACTCTGTATATCCCCATATATTTGTTTCACCTGTATATTTGTTTGCAATAATATCTAAGTCATGATAAATACGATGCGCGTAAACTATATATTCAATCTTCCGAATTTCAACACCCTTTTTTAATAGTTCATAACTTCTTCTCACATCTCGTTTCATCTTCTCGTTTTTGATTTCTTTATGTATCTCTTTTAAAGACGGTTCTTGTTCTTGAAACCACTGCACTAGATAGTTCCAATCTCCTTCCGTATACTTTTCAGCTTTACCATAATTTAAGAAATTGTTATAACTTTCGTGTGTCGTGCGAATAAATTGCAATACACTTTTCTTTTCTTCCACACCCTCTACTTGTGGTATTGCAGATACTCCAGCTGGTTTACTTGCGTAATATAATAAGACTTTCATTAACCCGTAGCTCGCAATACCCATCACTATAATAATTCCAAGTATCCCCCACAGCCTCTTCATATACCAAACTCCTCTTCTACCATGAATGTTACAACTATTCTTATGTACCGTTATGTTTGTAACATTCTCTTATAGAAACAGAAATCCTGTATAAATCCTTCTTATCATTTCGACACTGCTTTTCTACACATTTCGCTGCGGCAAGTGCTCCTGTAAAACTGAATACCCTTCATAAGCAGTGTAACCAAGTATTGCAAGTAACCCAATATAACAAGCAAACACTGTCCATTTTGTTTTTGTATCAATTTTATAGTAGTCTTCTTGCTGTTTCTTTTCTTTTTCCCATTCATTCAATTTTCTTTCTGATACTTCTAACGCTTCTTTTACACGAATGAAATGTTCTTCTTTTTCATCTTCATATGGTACATAGTCAAGCGGCTCAAATTTCGGTAATATATATTCCAGCACTTCTATCTTTTGGCGCTCTCCAGTTTCTAATGTCTTCTCTTTTTCTTTCTGTCTAAGCAAACCCATTTCATAATGAATCATATAGATTTCTCGATGAATAGCTTCTGTTTCATAGAATTCTTCTTGGAATTTTCTAATATAACTCTTCATCATTTCTACCTTATATCCTAATTCTTCAATCGGTTTATTCCGCTTCATCACTCTATACAATTCCATACAACCTATTATAAAAATAAATCCACCCATAATACTTTTATAAACAATAGAATAACCAAGTAATATGGCAAGACCTACTCCCCAAATTTTCGTACTAACTACTGAAATAATACGTCCACCATCTAATGGAGAAACAGGAATTAAATTAAAGAAATTCAACATGCTTCCCAATAAAATAACAAGGGCCCAAAATGGTTCATTTGTCATCATATACAGCGGAATAGCGGGTAAAAATGATAACAGACCAAAAAGAGGTCCCATATAAGCAATATAAGCTTCATCCTTTGCATTTTTTGGCATCTCTTTCATACCAATAAGAGCACCCATAAAAGGAATAAAAATCGCTGGAGACGTAGGTATGCCTTTTCTTCTTGCTGCCCACAAATGCCCCATTTCATGAACAAAGAGCAGATAAATCAGTGCTACCCCAAATTTCCAACCATATATAGCTGCATATGCCCCAAGGGATAACAGCATACTAAACGCCGTTGAAAATTTCGCGAATTTAAAAATTGCAAATACCCATTTTAACTTAGAAAGCAAAAATATCCCTACTGCAGCTACAATTCCCCATAATCCTTTTGTATTATTTTTCATATTCCTCTCCTTCTTTTTCTTTTTCTTTTTCTTTTTCTTTTTCTCTATTATGCCATATTTTTTTCTTTTATTGGAAATGACGTTTATAATACCCAAAATTAGCCGAAAATATAATAGAACTACTTTCATCACGATACACTTCATTTTTAACGATGAAAAACACTTACAATCTAGATTTTTGGGGCAACTATCCTTCTTCTCTTCAACACAATGGCTATGATTAAGGTTTGTTGCTCGAGAATCATCAAATAATGAAAGGAGGTAAATATAAAATGTCATTACAATCTTTCATGATCGGAGCCCTTTCTTTCTTAGCCTCGACACTGATTTTTTATACAGTTGGCTATTTACTACTATTAGATTGGTTACCGAACCATTTATTTATTGCCCTTATTATTCTTTCTGCTCTTATGATTTCGTATCTTATCACCCGAAAAACAACGAATGAGCCTTCTGCAAAAACAAAATAATAGAGTGAACCGAGAGGTTCACTCTATTATCATTTCCTAGGAAAGATTTTTTAACTATCTTTGCAAATTCATTTTTTCACCATAATCTTTTACAATTTGAATAATGTTTTGAAATGTGCCTACTTTTTCTTTTTTATGATTTAATACTTGTAAATCATAATGATCATAATAACTTTCTAATGCTTTTAATTGAGAAGCTGAAGCCTGTTCTATAGGAACAGATAAATTGAATTCATATTGTTTATACCCTTCTCTAATTTTTTCCGCTGGAATCATTTCACTCATCCGCTTTCCCACTACCTGCTGTACCTTTTCAGGAAAGATAAATTGAAAATAATACGTTCCCTCTTTTTCTAAAGTTTTATATAACGAATCCGAAATTGTATAAAATACGGTGTAATTTATTTTCTTCTCATTTGTTTTAATATGAAATGCAGTAATTTGCAAATCCTTTTTTGTCACTTCTGTTAATGCACTCACTTTTGTATCGTCATTGTTTTCTTCAGTAACAGCTGGAAGTATAGATAACAGTTGTTCTGTGCTAGACTTTGTAAGCATATACGTTTCCTTTTCATCCTGTAGCCATCCTTGGCGAGACTCTCCTCTTAACCATGCACGATATGTTTTTTTCTTTCCATTCTCCTCAATTTGTATTTCGTACTCTGGCTCTCCAAAGCTTCCTGTTATTTTTTGTTTTTCCGCCTTATTAATAATGTCAACTACTGCTTTTGCTTCCTCTCGCTTTAAGACCTTTTCTAACTTTCCTTTTTGTATGATTGTTATATTTATACTCTCCTGCATATCACTCACCGTCTCTTCTACTTGTTTTTTCTCCTTCTTTTGTTCAACTTGACTACACGCTACTAATAAAAAAACAAATATAAACAGTAAATATTTTTTGTTCACTCCAATTCCTCCTATCCAACAATTCCAACAATAAGAAACACTTCTCACTTCTCAAAATAAAACAAAAACGTTATGTATAAAAAAATAAGATATACTACATATGAAGGGAGGCTTTCACATGTCCATTAATTTTCACGATGCTAACAATAAATACACCTACGCAATGCGTAAAGCAAATACCTCTTGGCGGGAAATGCTACAAAACATCATAGATATAAAGGGAAAAAACGTCATCGATATTGGCTGCGGTGGTGGCATTTACACGAAAGAACTCGCACTTATGGGTGCTAATAATGTCGTCGGTTTCGACTTTTCAAAAGAAATGTTACAAGCTGCAAAAGAGAATTGTAATACATTCAAAAACATCTCATTCATTCACGGTGACGCTCACCATACTACATTTGCTAATGAAACATTTGATATTGTTATTTCTCGCGCTGTTATTCATCATTTGCAAGACACCCCGAAATTTTTAAAAGAGGCCTCTCGCATTTTAAAGAAGAATGGGCTGCTTATTCTTCAAGACCGTACCATTGAAGATTGTACAATTCCAGGGAGTCCAGAACATATTCGCGGCTATTTTTTCTCCGTTTATCCAAAGCTCATTCAAACCGAAGCAAAAAGAAGACCAAAAGCTTCTTATATCCAGCAATTATTAACACAGAGCAGCTTACATCCGCTACCTATTCAATCAAAATGGGAAATCCGAAAAACTCATGATTCTATCGAAGCTTTAATACAAGATCTATCCCCACGAACAGGTCGATCCATTTTATATGATTTAACAGACAATGAACTTTCTCAATTGCTACATCATATCCACACTGAATTACACAATGTAGCTCCAATTATCGAACAAGATCGCTGGACCATTTGGAGCGCTACAAAAGCGTAAGAAAGCCTCACATAATTCCGTGAGGCTTTCTCTTTTCATAATCTAACTTTACAGCACTCTTGATATCCTCCACTTCTGGCCTGAGCACTTCCACACTTCGAACATACTAAATATCTAGACTGACTTGTCAACAAACTACCTTTTTGAAAGAGCAACACTTCTGCTTGTTTAAACGAACGCGAATAATATAACCATATGAAACCACACATAATGATAATTCCCAATAGTACACCCATCGCAAGCATTTTCGTCACCTCTTTTTTGGTTTGTTCTTTCCAGATAAGTGGATTGTAGTATTATTCTCTATTCATAAAAAAGATTCCTGCTTTCCTTCTCTAATTGTCATATTTCATAAAAAAGGTTACAATTCCTCCTATAGTTTTACGAATTTTTTACAAAAGATTCACTCCTACTTCTCATACAATAAAGTGAAACTTCCATCAATATTTTTTATCCTTACCGATAGTAATCCCTCACAAATCAGGATGAAAATTCACACCCTAAAATATATTTACTAGAGGAGTGTCAACATGCCCTATTTGTTATTATCCACTTTTCTTATCAAGTTCATTTTTTCTTTTCTATTTCTCTCTTCTCCATCTACCAATATATCCGTACAACTCATCGGTCTCAATGATTTTCATGGTCAGTTAAATACGACTTCAACATTGCATGGGAAAGCAGTAGGGCGTGCTGATTATATAGCGGCTTATATTCAATCCTATCGTGATAAAAAACCTAACACTTTACTCGTGCATACAGGAGATATGATTGGCGGAAGTCCACCTATTTCAGCACTTTTTCATGATGAACCAACGATGGAGTTTTTAAATACTCTTCAATTTGATGTTGGTACAATAGGAAATCATGAGTTTGATAGAGGCCCTATAGCTTTGCAACAACTAATTAGTGGTGAATCCGTTCCACAAACAAATTCGTTTTCGGGTAGTTCATTTCCTTACACATGTGCAAATGTTGTAGACAGTGAAACAAATCAACCACTCTTCCCCCCCTATACAATTAAATGGATTGATGGTATTCCAATTGCCTTCATTGGTGTCATCACAAAGGATACTCCTTTCCTAACGATGTACACTAATATGTCATCTATTCGCTTTTTAGATGAAGCCACTTCAATTAATCACTATGTACATCAACTACAAAAGAAAGGTATTCATGCATTTGTTATTCTTGCTCACCTTGGTGGTAATACGACAGGAAGTAATACAAATGGCGCTCTAGCTGATTTAGCCACTCAAATAAATTCAGATGTTGATATTATCTTTGGTGGACATACCCACTCTTATATAAATGGTAAGGTAAACGGGAAACTACTTGTTCAAGCATATTCATACGGAAAAGCATTTTCAAACGTAACTATTACATTAAATCGTCAAACGAAAGATATTACGAAGAAAGATGCAACAATTGTCCCCGTCTACCAAAATAAACTTTCTCCCGATTTATATATACGGAATTGGATAGATTCTTACGCAGCAAAAATCCGTCCTAGAGTAACAGAACGCCTAGGCGTAACGAATCATGAGTTAACCCGAGATCAGAATGAACACGGCGAATCAAAATTAGGAACAGTTCTTGCCATGGCCCAGCGACAAGCTATGCAGACCGATATCGCTTTTGTAAATCCTGGAAGCATTCGTCACGATTTAAAAAAAGGAGATATTACCTGGGAAGATACTTTCCTCATACAGCCATTCGGCAATCCATTAATTAAAATGGATTTATCAGGAGCAGAAATCCGCAATGCCTTGCAAGAACAATGGAAAGAAGAAACTCGCATGTTACAAATTTTAGGGATTCACTATACTTGGAAGAATCACACAATCCAAACAATTTCATTAGATGACGGGACACCATTACACGATGATCAAATATACTCAGTTGTAGTTAACTCTTTCTTAGCAAACGGAGGAGATAAATTTATGACATTTAAATTAGGAAAAAATCGCACCGAGGGCCCAACAGATCAAGAATCATTTGCAAATTTTATCCGCTCTGTTACTCATATAAATACACTTCCTCAAAACTTTATTCAAAAAATCTATTGACTTTATGAAAAAAACATGTGAAAATACTGTCAGAATACTTGAACAAAATTCATTGAAGAGAACGAGTACGTTATAAAGCTGTTCCCCAGAGAGTTGGCATTTTGCTGAAAGCCAATGTTCAGTGCGTAACCGAAAATCATCTCCGAGAAGTAGAACCGAACGATGTAGTAAGTTCTTACCGGTCGTCCCCCGTTACAAGGAACACGTATCATGTTGTACGTTGCAAAGCCGCATACATATAGATATTTCTACATGTATGAACTAGGGTGGTATCGCGGGTAAATATAACTCGTCCCTTTTTTAAGGGGCGAGTTTTTTGTGTTCTTACGGATGAATTTTTCTAAAAGGAGGAACAACAATGAAAACTGTATCAAAAAAACATGTTTTTTTCACAGGTCTTATGCTATTTTCTTTATTTTTTGGAGCAGGTAATTTAATTTTCCCTCCAATGCTTGGTCAAAATGCTGGTGAACACTTTTGGCCAGCAATGATTGGATTTTTACTAACTGGTGTCGGTTTACCACTATTAACAGTTATTGCAATTTCTCTTTCAGGTAATGGAATGCAGCAACTTGCTAGTCGTGTTCACCCCATGTTCGGGATTTTCTTTACAGTTGTCGTATATATTTCAATTGGTCCATCTATGGGAATTCCACGTGTTGCCAACGTCGCTTACGAAATGGGTGTTAGTTCGTTTTTACCAGAAACAGTTCGTACTAGCAGCTTAGCACTATTTCTATATACAATCATTTTCTTTTCCATCGTATATTGGCTTAGCTTAAATCCTTCTAAGCTAGTTGATCGTATCGGAAATCTATTAACGCCTATTTTATTACTTTCTATTTTTTTATTATTTGTCAAAAGTGTATTCACCCCACTTGGACAATCAGGACCAGCGATGCAAGAGTATCAAACGTCTCCTATCTTCAAAGGGTTTATGGAAGGATATTTAACAATGGATACCATTTCAGCACTTGCATTTGGAATTATTGTTGTAAATGCAATCCGCTCTAAAGGTATCGAAGATCGTAAATCAATCGCAATTGCAACGACAAAAGCAGGACTTATTGCGGCTACTGGTCTCGTACTTGTATATGGAGCACTTGGTTGGCTTGGTGCAACTAGTATTTCTCTTGGATATGCAAAGAATGGCGGTCAATTGCTTACTATTATTGTTCAACAATTATTTGGTCCTTATGGCCTTACTTTATTAGCAGTTATTGTTACACTTGCTTGTTTAACAACATGCGTTGGCCTTATTGCAGCATGTAGTCAATATTTCTCAACGTTATTTACAAAATTTTCATACAAGAATTTAGCCGCTACAATTTGTGGATTAGGACTACTAGTAGCAAACCTAGGGCTAACAAACATTATTGCTATCTCTGTCCCAATTTTACTTGTTGTATATCCAATCGCTATCGTACTGGTACTATTATCACTACTTCATAAGTACTTCGGCGGTTACCGATCAGTTTATGTCGGTGCTTTAATTGGCGCAGCAGTAATAAGTGTATTCGATGGATTAAAGCAAGGAAATATATCAGTCACATTTATTACGTCTTATTTTGAATCTATCCCATTATACAGCGAAGGAATTGGTTGGTTCTTACCGGCACTAGCAGGAGCAATTATTGGTCTTGTAGTCGCAAAGTTAAAGGGTACAACACCAGTACCACTAATAGAAATTCATTCTGAAGCTGAGGCCTCCTAATAACAAAACTCCCATTTAAGGGAGTTTTTTATATTTGGTAAGAAGTATGGTTAAAGCTACTTACTTTATACGCCTTCATATAATATTCAAGATTCGTATCAACTGTTTCTACTTTTACAACATCATAGCCATCTTTTTGTTTTACTAGAAATAAATAATAATCTTCTTTCGACTCGATAATCGCAATACAATCCGTATCAACATCATACTGCTCCTGCAGTGCCTGCAATGCGTTCACGAAATTCCCTAACTTTTCTTTTTTACCTGTTTCAAATATCGTTTGAACTAACATACACTCTCCCCCTTTGTATGTACTGTTTCTAATTAAATGATAACGCTTTCAAGAAGGTGCGTCAATAAAGGAAGCTTCCACAATGCGTATGGAAGCTCTTTTTTATTTCGTTAATTGATGCCTAAATGCATAAATAACCGCCTGCGTACGATCACTTACATTTAATTTATTCAATATATTACTTACATGCGTTTTCACTGTCTTGAGCGCAATAAATAATTCGTCTGCAATTTCCTGATTACTTTTCCCTTCTGCAATTAACAATAAAATTTCAAATTCTCTTTCTGTTAAATCTTCATGAAGGGGCTGTTCTTTCTTCTGGCGCATACGAGACATCATTTTTCCAGTCACTTTCGGCTCTAACACTGTTTCCCCATCATAAGTCGCTCTCACTGCATCTGCAATATCACTGGCTTTTGACGTTTTGAGTAAATAACTCGTTGCTCCCGCCTCAATGACAGGATATAATTTTTCATCATCTAAAAAGCTTGTTACGACTACGATTTTCGCTTCTGGCCATTCTTGAATAATTGCACGCGTTGCCTCAACACCATCCATTTCATCCATTACAAGGTCCATTAAAATAATATCTGGCTTTAAGGTTAACGCTAATTCCGAACCTTTTCTTCCATTTTCAGCTTCTCCAACTACTTCAATATCTGATTGTGTCGATAAATACGCCGATACGCCCATCCGAACCATTTCATGATCATCAACAAGTAATACTTTAATCATGTTATTCCCCCTCTCTCTCTATCATAATTGGCACTTTCACTTCAATTTGTGTACCTTTATTTGGGAAGCTTAGTACCTTTAACGTTCCACCAATTTCATGGACACGCTCTTGAATAGACCTTAAACCATATGATCCAGCCTTATTGACACCTACTTTGAATCCAACACCATCATCAATGATTTTTAGAATTGCATATTGATCAATTTGCCGAAGACGTACCTCCGTTTTCTTTGCTTTCGCATGCCGCAGTGTATTAGACAATGCTTCTTGCACAATACGGAACAAATGATCTTCCACACCTTTTTTCAATTGAATTGGTTCAATCAGCCATTCAATTTTCATATGTTGTTTTCTAGAAAGTTCTGTTAATAACTCTTCTATACCTTCAGTCAATTTTTTACCTTCAAGTTGTACAGGACGCAAATGAAGAAGTAATGCCCTCATTTCTGATTGTGCATTCACAACCATATTTTCAACAAGATGTAATTGTTTTTTTGTTGTTTCTGGAATTTTGTCAACCTGCTCATTAATGGCTGACATCATCATAGACATTGCAAATAACTGCTGACTCACTGAATCATGCAGTTCCCTAGCTAATCGATGCCTTTCTTGAGAAATAGCTTCTTGTCTCATCTCTTCATTCCAATGAGCTCGTTCATTCGTTACTTTTTGAAACAATCCAGCTTGTTCCTCTAATCGCTTAGCAAGCGCAATTACCTTTCGCTCTACTTCATGAAATTCATCCTCTGCAGTAAACGAAACGTCCTTTGGAAAATTCCCTCGCTCTACTTCAAATAAAAAAGTATTTAAGCCTTGAATACGTTGTTGCATATAGTAACCAATCGCATATCCGACAATCCCCCCAATAAGAAGACTTGTGCTCATAATGAACAAGCTAATTGGAACAGAAGCGATGGATTCTTTCCATAATAAATCGTATACATCTTGCCCACTTTTCCATACATACACAATCGTACAAATAAGCGCGATACTAACAGAAGATAACATAGAGTAACGAATATACATCCATGAAATATTCTTTTGCTTTTTCATTATACTTTCCTCACTTCCGTATCGCCTACGACAAGCGAAGAAATAATTTTAATACGACGAGGTGCTTCTTTATACTGCTCTGTCTTGAACGTAACATTTCGATTAAACCCTGTTTCTTCATGCCCTGGAAGCAGCATTCTACCAACAATAACAGAATGATTTAAAGATAATTCAATATCGTAAGGAACATACAAACGAATATTCCCAATAACACCGCGAATCACAATAACCGTTTCGCCCTCTGGGATCATCGCAGTCGTCAAATCAATTTCAACATCACCGACTCCATACTGAACATTAATATCTTCTAGCTCATAAATATGATCCATCATTCGTACATTACCTACCATCATATTTTTCAAATATGGTTCTGTACGATATATTTGTTTGTCTTCATCTATATATCCTTTTTCTTTAATTTCTACCTGGACAACTTTTTGCTTCTGCTTTCCTTGAATAAGTTGATAGCCGATAAAAGCTAAGCAAGCAAATACAACGAGCACGAAGGCTGCCGAAGAAAATAGGAAGAATAAAAAAACAAGACCTCCGACAAATAAAAACACATTCCCTCTCACATAACGATTCTTTTTTCGATAATGCCTACCAAACATAATCATAATAAATGCAAAAATAAGGCCGCCTGGTTCAAAATGTCCAAGAACCATATCAATAAAAAGACCAAATCCAAATATGATGAGGAGCATCCCCACTAATTGTGTTTTTGAAAATTGTTGCTTCATTTCAGCTCCCCCCTTCTTATTACATATAAATAGAAGAAAAAGGTATTGCTTTCCAACACCTTTTCTTCTCTCACTATATCATAAGCACGTTTTATAATATACTACAATTATTTTATTACTTCTTTATCTAAAGATACTTCATTTTTTTCTTTCATTTCACGCTCAAGCTTTGCAATTTTCATATCAAATGTATCACGCTCATGATCTTCATTCATGCGCAGCTCTAAATCACGAACGTGATCTTCAATTTCTTCAAATCGTAAAAATGGGTTATTTTCATCCATTTTATGAAGAGCCGTATTCATCCGACGATTCGCATGCGCCATATTTTCACGTGCCATTAATTCCATACGCTTCGCATTCATTTCTTTTAGCTTGTTTTTCATTTCAGATAAGCGACGTTCTAATTCGTCAATTTGCTCCTCAACACCTGCATACATTTCTTCTAAGCGAGCTACTTGCCCTTCGTAGTACGCCACTTCTTCTAATGCACGTTCATGTAATTGTAATTCTCCTGCTTCTTGTGCAATTACAGCTTGCTTTGATCTCTTATTTACGAAGTAACGAGCCTGCTCAAGTTCCCGAGCAAAGTTAGATTTTAATGTTTTATGACGCTGAATTAACTTTTCAATTTTTGTTACTTCACGCTCACTATCGCGTAAATATTGATTTAACATAGCAATTGGATTTTTTCTTTCCTTCTCATCTAAAACATTATGGAAATCTGCTAAAATCGCCTCACGTACACGTCCGAATAAAGATTGTTTCATTATAATCTTCCTCTCTTCTACTTTATAATTTAAGTTGTTTTATATTAGTTTTCATTAGTTTTTTATTAATTTGTTCCACTCAGCTTCAAAGTTACTGTATGGTTTAGAACCTTCTGAAGTAGAATCAACTACTACATCTTTTTCTTTTTTCCACTCACGGTACCCGTAGTATAGAACTACTAATGCCCCGATCCCAATTAATGCTGGAGAGTAGGAAAGGGCGATTGACAAGCCGATTAAACCGACAATACCCCAAGCTAACTTTCCAAAAAATGATTGTGCTCGCACAAATGATTTATAGCTCCAATATACAATCCCAGCTCCAATTGCCAATCCTACAATACCAGCAAAACTACTAAGAGCAATTAAAGCCAGAATACCAGCTGCGATAAACGCTAAAAATTGTTTCATCTTGTGCTCGCCTCCCTTCGATTTGATACTCTTATCTTAACTATTTTTTCATTTTTCCATAACGAGCTTAAGAACCGTTTTCGAATCAGACTTAAGACCTATTTCAGGTCAGCCCTATATTAACTCTCACCAATCGGACTTTTACGGGCAGTTATCCCCCACCTATCTTCCTCATTTCTCTCCGAACCTTGAGGTGGGGGTCTTACTACCCTAAAATAGCGGGATAAACCAAACAGGAGAGCTAAAAAGAACATTTTCTTTAGTAAATATGGCTTTAAAGTTTTTATTAAGGCTTATGAAATTCTTGTTGCATCCTATAATTAGGCATAGATAATAAAAGAGTATCTATGCCTAATTATAGGGGGCCGGATATATTGAAAGAGAAGCGCATTCAACCTGTAGAAATTGGTGATATCTATGCGGTGACTTTACCTAATAATTGGTACGGAGCTGTTCGAGTGATAAATAGAATAAGTAATTCCACTTTACTTGCAACAACTCCCTATTTAGATGTAGGCATCCCAAACCTAGAAGATAAACGTTTACACCATATTTTGAAAGAAAATCGCTTTTTCTATGAAAATGAACTTGCATTATATTGGGTAGATGGACATGTTCCACCAGACGCTATTTATCTTGGGAACATTCCTCTCTCCAATATAGAGAAGAAATTAACATGTTCTTCATATAGCGGTGGATGGGACGAACATATTGGCATAGAAGTTTGGCATGAATGGCGCTGGAAACACGATAGAGTAAACTTTGAAAAAGAAATACGTGAAGAAGAAGAAAACATGCTGCGTGAATGGAAAGAGCTACCACAGTCTCCCAAAGAAATGATGGAGGATTGTACATTTTGGAAAATTATTTCCCTCTTAGATTTGGAATTACAAGTCGAAGATAATTATGATGTATTAGAACCTGCCATCGAGGCACTGTCCCTTATGAAAGTAAAAGATATAAAGTAATTTCATGAATCTCTATCTTATAAATTGTATCTCTTAGATACAATAGAGCATGCCAAACATATTAGCACAGCTTCCTTTTGCAAAACAAAAGATTATGTTTCAGCCGATGGGTTCTTATATACACGCTGTCTTGCAATCGCGAGAGGAAAAGATTTATACGAACAGGCTCTAGTAGAACCTGTTCATATGCCAAAAGACGAAGAGTTTGAACCGCTACTATATCTGGCAGAAAAAGCATATATGCGAAGGATGAATAAAGACTTTAAATATGAAACAGGATGTGATTATGAATCCTTTTCAAATAAAGCAGGTTGGAAGTAAGTGTATACACTACATTAAAAAAACTTTTTCATATTGTAAACCAAAGAGCGATTCGAAAAAAGGATGCCTTATACAAGACATCCTTTTTCTTTACGCTGTTTTATGATATTTCTTTTTTTCCGCCGCCTTTGAAAACCGCGGAAAGCCAATCAGAATTGAAACTATACCACAAATCCCAACTAATATTGGATAAAATGCATATGGCAACAATTCAATCGGAGATAATGCTGCAAATCCTGCTGCCGTTAACATTTGAGCACCATATGGAACTAATCCTTGAACACAACATGAGAAAAGATCTAATACACTCGCTGATTTTCGTGGATCAATTTCATATTGATCCGCAATATTTTTTGCAAGTGGACCCGTGAATATAATAGAAATGGTGTTATTCGCTGTGCACATATTCGTCAGACTAACTAATCCAGCAATCCCAAATTCTGCACCTTTTTGCGAACGAATATTACGTGTTAATGTATCCATTAAATATTGAATACCACCATTATATTGAATGATTTCAACCATTCCACCGATTAAAATGGCCAATAGCACTAGCTCCATCATCCCGTTGATTCCCGTTGTTACACTTTTAAAGAAGCTTGCCAATGTATAACTTCCATCTACAAGGCCTATAACTCCAGATAAAACCGTTCCACCCGTTAATACAATGAGCACATTCCATCCAAGTAACGCTGTAACAAGCACACCTGCATATGGCAAAATTTTCACCCAGTCAAATGTATGAGCTTTTATTTCTGTATGATTCCCTAATGTAATGAAAACCAATAATAAAATTGTAATTATTGCAGCTGGTAATACAATTAAGAAATTTGTTTTAAACTTATCCTTCATTTCTGTTCCTTGCGAACGAACAGCCGCAATTGTCGTATCAGAAATAAACGATAGATTGTCACCAAACATTGCCCCACCGACAACTGTCGCCATTGTTAACGCAATAGAAATACCTGTTTGACCACTAATCCCTACTGCAATTGGTGCTAGTGCCGCAATAGTTCCCATTGAAGTCCCCATTGCTAATGAAATAAATGATCCTATAATAAAAATTCCGGCAACGATAAACCCTTGCGGTAAAATAGAAAGCGCTAAGTTTACGGTAGAGTCCACTCCACCCATTCCTTTTGCCGTTTCAGAAAACGCACCAGCAAGTACAAAAATTAGCACCATTATCATTATATCCGGATTACCAGCCCCTTTGGCAAACCGTTCAACTTTCACTGTAAAGCTTTCTTTACGATTCATCGCTAATGCAATCCCTACAGCAATTAAAATCGCTACAAGTATCGGCAATTTATAAAAATCACCCGTAATAATTCCAGAGCCAATAAATAGAGCCAAAAATATTCCAAGTGGTAATAAAGCCCACCCATTTCCTCTCGTTTGTTTCACAGTAACATCTCTCCCTATTTCTAAACCTTTTCTATCTAATAACAAAAGACCTCTTCCGAAAAGAAGAGGTCTTATACATTTATAAGAAACACTCTCCTCATCTTTCAAGCACATGCTTGCTGGATTTGGCACAGCACTCTATCGTGAGTCCGCTGCCGAGGCATCGTAGGGCCAGTCCCTCCGCCTCTCTTTATAAGAAGGTTTCATATTTTATTTTTAATAGTAATTTCTTATCTAACTTTACCCGCTTACAAATCAAAAGTCAATTATTATTTGTATGAAAATAATTGGTATTTTTTGATATTTATACAAAATCGCGAATAAAGTGAAACTTCCATCAGTGGGGGGTTTCTTCATCCCCCACTGATTATTAGCCCTCACGAATCGGGCTTTTACGGGCAGTTATCCCCCACCTATCTTCCTTGCTTCTCTCTGAATCTGGAGGTGAGGGTATTACTGCCCGCAAATAGCGGGATAAACCAAGCATTCCAAAAGAAACAATATCATTTTAATTTTTGAATTTCTGTTTCTAAAACTGTAATCCAAGAAAACTTTTCTTTTTCAATTGCTGCAATCATCCACTTGGCTGTATTCCAAGCTATATTATATTCTTCTTTAGAAATATCTCCAACTGTATAAGCTTCTTCTAATTCATCTTCATCCAACAAATATACATCTCCATTAGGTAGTAACACTACGTCCAAATATAAATCATCGAAATACGGCATACCTCGTTCATCTATTTTATATTCCTTCGCTACATCAATATAATACTGTACTAATTTTTTCTTTTCATCCAGCATAGCTGTAATTGCAAAGTTTTTATCGTTTATAAAATACTGGATCCATGTGTATCCATCATTTACAATACAGAGTTTTTGATTATTATATTGCTTGTAACTAGGTCCTTTCACTTTTTTCATATGCAGTATCCCTAACATTCCTTGCTCTATGTTCTTCACTACATATGTTTTCTCTATTAACCGTTCCCACGAAGAACCATCTCCGTATTTCCTTTTCATTACTCTCTCCCCTTTTTATACAGAAAAACCCCCACATTTTATGTGAGGGCCCTATCAATAGCTATTAAGCTGCTTGCTGTTTCTTGGAAATTTCTTTTAAATAAGCTTGTCCTTTTGCATCATCATATTGACCTTCCCACTTAGACATAACAACAGCTGCTAAAGAGTTACCTACTACGTTAACTGCCGTACGTGCCATATCTAGAATTCGGTCAATACCAGCAATAAATGCTAAACCTTCTGCCGGGATACCTACTGTACCAAGTGTTGCTAATAATACAACGAATGATACTCCTGGTACACCCGCAATCCCTTTAGATGTAACCATTAATACAAGCAATAATGTAATTTGTTGCGAGATTGATAAATCAATACCGTACATTTGCGCTAAGAAAATCGCCGCAATTGCTTGGTATAGCGTCGATCCATCTAAGTTAAATGAATAACCAGTTGGAATAACGAAAGATGTAATTGCTTTCGGACAACCGAATTTTTCCATCTTCTCCATAATTTTCGGTAAAACTGTCTCTGAGCTCGCAGTAGAATACGCTAAAATAAGCTCGTCCTTTAAAATCTTAAAGAATTGGAAAATATTAATTCCGAATATTTTTGCCGTAAGCCCTAATACAACTACAACGAAGAAAATCATTGCTCCATATACGACAATTAGTAATTTCCCTAACGGAATTAATGAAGATAGACCAAATGTAGAAACTGTAACACCAATTAGTGCAAATACACCAAATGGAGCGAATTTCATAACTTGGTTTGTTACATAAAACATTGCATCTGCTACACCTTGGAAAAATTGAAGAACCGGTCTTCCTCTTTCACCAATCGCTGCAACTCCTAAACCAAATAATACAGAGAAGAAAATAATAGCAAGCATATCGCCATCAGCCAATGACTTCATAATGTTCGTCGGAACAATATTTACAAATGTATCCGCAAACGAATGACTTTGTACTTGCTCTGTTGTAGCTGTATATTTTGAAATATCTGACTTTGTTAATTTATCCATATCGACGCCGTTTCCTGGTTGGAAAATATTCGCTACCAGTAGGCCTACAACGATTGCAATTGTTGTAATGATTTCAAAATAAATAATTGTCTTTCCACCTAATCGTCCTAGCTTTTTCACATCACCAACGCCAGCAACACCAACAACGATGCTCGCTACAACAATCGGTACAACAATCATTTTAATTAATCGAATGAAAATATCACCAATTGGTTGTAAATATCCTGCAACTGCTGTATTACCATAAAAGATCGCCCCAACTGCAATACCAAGCGCAAGCCCTATTAAAATTTGCCATGCAAGTCCTATCCTTTTCATACTTGCTGCAACCCCCTTCTTAGATGCTTTATACTCTATTATTCTCATTTATTATAAAACAATGAAATCAAGAGTATTACATATTATTCGACAATTCACTACATTTGTCTCTGTTTAAAATGATAAGTCATAAAATTAAATCTGACAACAAAATAAGTTTGCGTGAACACAAATAATTCTCTTGACAAAAATAAATCCCATGTCATAAAACCTAACATGAGAACGATTCCTGACGTTATTTATCAACATTTTCTCTATATCATTTCTATAACATCAAACGACATAATATACAAAATTTACCTCATTCCCGACAATTCATAGTACATTTATAAAACTTTCTTTACATTATGGTTACAACAATAGGTATTCTTCCAACTATGATATATACTTCATAAGGGAAAGGAGCTAGACAACTATGAAAAAGAAACTCACTTTCAGCGTCTTAGCAGCAGGCACTATTTTTGTTTCTCCATTGCTATCACCAGCATACGCAGAAACAAGTCAAGATAAATTATCTAATATCCAATCTGAACTAGAAGGTAATCAACAAGAATTACATAATAAATCAGCAGAAAAAGAACAGATGGAAAAAGAGATACAAGATTTACAGAAAAAGATTGATGAATTAACAACTTCTATTAATAAAAATGAAGCTGATTTAAATACTACAAAAAAAGAAATTAGCAAAACGCAACAAATAATTGCTGAGAAAAAAAAGCATATCGAACAATTACAAACAAATATCGACACACGTCAAGATGTTATTAAACAACGATTACAATCTATGCAAGAAAAACCGCGAACAAACATTATTACAGAAGTATTAGCAAGCTCAAATAATATTGCGGATCTTGTTGAAAATATGTATTCTGTTAATTTAATTTTAAATAACGATACCGATATCGTAAAAAAACAAACAAATGATCAAGAAACTGTAAAAAAAGAAAAAGAAGCTATTGAAAAGAAAGAACAACAACTGAAAGAATCCGAACAAAAGTTAGAACAAAAACAACAAGAACTACAGACAAATCATGAGCAGCAACAAACTCTAATTAACGATTTGCACGGTAAAGTATTGAAAGTAGATTCAGAGATTGACGGACTAGAAGAATCCAAAAACATTCTAGAAAACCAACGCCAAGCGGTTCAAAAAGCAATCGAAGAAGAAAAGAGAGCTGAAGAAGCACGCAAAGCCGAAGAAGCGCGCAAAGCCGAAGAAGCACGTAAAGCTGCAGAAGCACAAAAACAAACTTCACAAACAACTACAACTTCTATAAAAGAAGTTTCACCAACTACGCAAGATACAAACAAAGGTGGTTTCATCAAGCCTGCAGCTGGCTCAAAAACTTCTGGATTTGGCACCCGTTCCTTAGATAATCATAAAGGCATCGATATTGCAGCTTCGGGAACCGTTCCAATTATAGCAGCTGCCGATGGCGTTGTTATTCGTTCTGAGCTATCGTCTAGTTATGGGAATGTTGTATATCTGTCACATCGCATAAATGGCAAAACTTATACAACAGTATATGCTCATATGAGTAGCCTCTCTGTATCTAATGGACAAACTGTACAGCAAGGTCAGCAATTAGGATTTATGGGGAATACCGGACAATCTTTCGGACAACATTTACATTTTGAGCTTCATATCGGGGAATGGAATGTAGGTAAGACAAATGCAGTTGATCCTTCTTCTTATATAGGATTATAAAAACTCGGTTCATACCGAGTTTTTTATTTATATCCAGTTTTTTAACACTTTGTAGGCATTTTACATAACCTGAAACAAAATACCTATTCATCCGGTGGAAGACACATAAACAAATTCATTTCGATAGCCATAAAAGCTCTCATTGACAAGATAAAATAAAAAAGACAAGGAATCCCCCTCGCCTTTTTATTTTACAAACATCTTAAACACACCAATTGCATTTAAAAATACGATTACTACTGTTACGGGAATAATATAGCGCAGTAAGAAAAACCACACATTAAATAATGTTTTCCCTTTTGTTTCTGTTACTTCTAATTCTTTCATTAATAAATCCTTACTCATTTTATTCGGTACGAATAACGAAATTGCTAATACTCCTAATGGAAGCAATACATTACTTACTGCAAAATCCACTAAGTCAAAAAATGTCTTTCCGAATATTTTCACATCACTCATAACCCCAAACGATAATGCTGCTGGAATTCCAACCGCGAAAATTAGTAATCCAATGATAAATGATGCGGAAGGACGTTTTTTCTCATTACCTTTTGCCACAGAAGCAACAACAATTTCAAGCATTGAAATTGCAGAAGTTAACGTTGCAAAGAAGAAGAGAATTAAAAACATAATAAAGAAAAATTGTCCAAGTGGTATTTTGGCAAATACAGCTGGCAGAATAATGAACAATAACCCAGGTCCATCTGTCGGTTTAACCCCTAGCGCAAAGACTGCCGGGAAAATCGCTAATCCCGCAAGCACTGTAATAAAAATTGTTAAGCTCACAATTGATGTAGCTGATTTCGCTAAATGTTCTTCTTTCTTTAAATATGAGCTGTATGTTACCATTACCGAAGCTCCTACCGTTAGCGAGAAGAAAGATTGTCCCATCGCATACAAAATATTATCTGCTGTTAACTTTGAAAAATCTGGTTTTAAGAAAAACTCTACACCAGCCCATGCACCATCAAGTGTAAGAGCACGAATAATAATAGTAATAAACAAAATAAATAATAACGGCATCATATATTTACTTGCCTTTTCAATCCCTTTTTCTACACCTTTACTTACAACAAAAATGGTACAAAGCATAAAGATTAACTGCGCCCCAACTGCGCTTGCTGGATTTGAAATTGTTTGTTCAAACACTTTTCCGTATTCCATTCCCTCGCTCCAGAAGTTACCTGTCACACTATAATATAAATATAATATAATCCATCCACCTACTACACTGTAAAAGGATAGTACACTAAAACAAGTGACAACCCCCATACGACCAATCCATGGATATACTTTACTATTTGGTACTAACAATTTATATGCAGTAACCGCTTCTTTTTGTGTACTACGCCCAATAACAAACTCCGCTAAAAGAAGAGGCATACCAATAAATAAAGTTAACAATAAGAAGACTAGAAAAAACGCTCCTCCCCCTCCACTACCTGCAACATACGGAAACTTCCATATTGCTCCAAGTCCTACTGCGGCTCCAGCTGCTGCGAGTACAAAACCAATTTTCGACGTCCATTGCTGTGTTTCTTTCATTATAAATTCTCCTTTTCTGAATATTTTCACTTCTCTCGATTATACACTTTCATTTCATACTCGCACACCTCCTTTAGAAAATAAAAAAGTCCCCTACACGCTACTATGCATGTAGAGGACGATATATGTAATAGAATACCGTGGTACCACCTCAATTGGATTAAAAAATCCCACTTGTTCAGGTACAGGAAACATTCCGATACCCTATCCTTTTAACGGCGGAACCCGGGTTGCCTACTAATCTGTTCAGCATACCTCTCGCAAGCCCATTCTGTATATTTTATCGTACCGGGCTCACACCTTTCCCCAGCTCTCTGAACGCATCAAATACACGTACTCTTCTTGCTCATCGATTTCATATATTGAAGTTACTTGTGATTATAGAGTAGATTGCTATATTTGTAAAGAGGAATTTATTTTACATTTCACGCTACCGTTATTACATATATGCCCTCTACCCCATATGTACTCTTTCATCTAATTCTTGTAAAAACATATCCCTTTTTTCCGGATTTTGAACATACATAGTCTTTAACACTTCTTGCAATAAAATATTTTGTTGTTTTTTTTCTATTTTTAATTGCCTCACTTTCATTCGCACTTCATATAAAAAATCAAGATACCCTTCATATGTCTCATCATATTTTACTGCAATATCATCACGAATTTTTTTCGCAAGCTTTGGGCTTGCTCCGCCAGTAGAAACTGCCACATTGAGCTTCCCACGATGAATAGCCGCTGGAAAATGAACATTACCAATCTCCGGATTCGTAATTACATTAACCAGCTGGTTTAAAGATGCATCTTTTGCAATCTTTTCATTCAATACCGGATCACTTGTAGCTGCTACTACTAAAAAAGCATCTTCTAAATCACCTTGTTCATACTCTTTTTGATACCAACGAATCCGCTTAGATTCAACAAGTCTCACTAAACTCGCATCTAATTCACGGCTCACTACAACTATATTTGCCCCCTCTTTTAATAACGGAATAATTTTAAATCCTGCCACTTTCCCTCCACCAATAACCACAACACGTTTCTTTTCAATTCTCACTGTAAGTGGATACATACTCATCTCCCCTTAATATTTCTTCTGTTCGCTGAATTAACACCTCTTGAAATGCACCATTCTGTCCTAAATAAGGTGCGATGGTTATATCTGTTGACCGGTATCCACGTACTTCCTTCTCGATATGTTTCATTAATAATCCTGTAAATAATAAATAAGGTAGAATGACCACATTCTCCTCTTTGCGTTCTACAACTTCTTGTAACTTTTCTTCAAATTTCGGCTCTACCGCCGCTAAGTAACACACTTCCACTTTTCTAATTTTCTCTTTCTTTTCAAATAAAGCAGCTATATATTTAATATCTCGCAACGTTTCAGGATCACTACTGCCCCTTGCAACCAGCAAAATAGTTACTTCTTTTTCATACTCTTGAACACTACTTCCTTTATAAGCAGCCGATACAAGAGTATCGGAAACCCCAAACGGATTTCCATAATCAACCCCAACATTAGGATATTTCTTTTTCAGTTTTTCTAGTTCATACGGGATATCTTCTTTCACATGTCCAGCTGCTAACAAAAAGACCGGAATAACAATAATCTCAGTTGCTCCTCGTTTCACACACGTAGCAAACCCCTCTTCTATAGAAGGGCTCGTCAACTCTAAAAAACAAAATTCTTGAATAAGAGCTGATACACGGTCCATACAAGAAGCAATAAAACTTATCGCTTCCTCTTTCGCTGCTCGCAGCCTACTTCCATGACATACATATAACACGGCCTTCATTTTATAACACTCCGCTTACTGGATACTCATTTTCTGTTTGCTGTTCAAACCAATGAATTTTTTCCCGGAAACGAACAACTTCTCCAATTACAATCATACTCGGATTTTGGATCTGTTCATTTTTAGCAATTGCTACAATTGTCCCTAGTGTACCTGTAACCGTGCGCTGTAATGAAGTGGTCCCCCACTCAATAATAGCAGCTGGTGTATCCTCTTTCTTCCCATATTTTAAAAGCTGTTCACATATATAAGGCAGATTACTGACTCCCATATACACCGCAAGTGTATCGACACCCTTCGCCAAGTTCTCCCATTTCACTTCTTCCTCAGTACCTTCTTTCCGGTGCCCTGTCACAACAGCAAAGCTTGCACTTGCGTCTCGATGTGTTACAGGAATACCAGCATAAGCAGAAGCAGCTATTCCAGCTGTAATACCAGGTACAATTTCAAAAGGAATGCCATGTTTTGCTAACGCTTCAGCTTCCTCACCACCTCTTCCAAATACAAATGGATCTCCGCCTTTCAATCTCGTTACAACTTTTCCTTTCTTTGCATATTTAACGAGAAAGGCATGAATGGTTTCTTGCTTCATCGTATGGTAATTTGGTAGCTTCCCACAATAAATTAAATCTGCATCTGGCTTCGCATAGGCGAGCAATTCTTTATTTACAAGTCGATCATATAAAATCACATCCGCCTTCTCAATGCACTTTACTCCTTTAACAGAAATCAGATCCGGATCCCCCGGTCCTGCCCCAACGATATATACTTTTCCCATCATCTCTCCTCATTTCTACTATAAAGTGAAACTTCCATTCCTATTACGAATAGAAGTCCCTATTCAAATTGGCGTCATTTCGTATTACAATGTTTCCTGTTCATGAATTACAAATGCCGCTCCTTTTCGAATCTTCTTTTTTTCATAGAGAGATATTTCTTTAACTTCTGGTAACGGTAAAAAATACTTCTCTAGTTCTACTTCAACCAACCTGAATGCTTGTTCTTCACTTTGCGCAACGACAACTACAGGAACAATGCCATTTGCTAATACAGCTTCAAAACGATATAAGTCCATATTGTTCCCTCCTAAGATGCAATCACTTCTTCTAAAATATGATTTAACGCTACTTGTAAATCTTCTATCCCAATGCGTCCTACAAATTCATAAAATGTTTCAGCTGGCAGTTTATGTTCTTTAAAGTGCGTTAAAAACGCTGCAAGAACATTCGGCAAGTCCGCCCCATCAATTTTCCCTTTTAACTTTTGGTTATAAGTACCGCCGTCTAGCAATGTGCCACCTACATATATTTCAAAAGCCTCTACAATTCCCTTTTCCTTTGTTTTCAGTTTCACACCTTGCAAACCAATATCTGCGATTTGCCGTTGCCCACATGAATTTGGACACCCTACCATATGAATACGAACTGGAACATCTAGAACAAGCTGTGTATCTAAATAATCCGCAATATTACGCAATCTTTCTTTCGTTTCTACTAATGCCAGGTTACAATACTCAATCCCTGTGCATGATACCGCATATCCTATGAAAGATTTTGGGCTTGCAGAAATAGATTCAAATAATGGTTCTTTTAACAACCCTTCTATATTATCTTCCGGAATATTCGGAATAATGAAATTCTGCGAGTTACACGTACGAATTTCCCCATTTCCATATTGTTTTGCAATTCTAGCAATTTCAAAAAACTCCTGGGAATGCAAGCGACCAACAGGTACATTAAATCCTACGTATGATAAATCACCTTGTTTTTGTTTATGAACGCCGTAGAAATAACCTGCATTCCATCCTTTTAAAGCATCTTTTCCTTTCGCATGTAAAGGCTCTGTATATGCTAATAATTTTTCTTTGAATTTTTCTGGTCCCCAATCGGCCACCAAAAATTTCAAGCGTGCTAAATGTCGTTTTTCGCGATATCCAAAATCACGGAAGACTGTAGCAATTGCAATTGCTACTGATTTCACTTGCTCAGGAAGTATGAATAAATCTAACTCTTGTGCCAAATAAGGCCTTGCAGACAATCCGCCTCCTACGCGTAAATGAAAGCCTTCTACTCTCTTCCCATCAATTTCTTTGATAGCAGGAATAAAGGCAGCACAGTTAATTTCAGCATTTGCTGCATTGTATACATTTGTGCTAATTGACATTTTAAATTTCCGAGGTAAATTTGAGAATTCTTCATTATGTTGAAAGAACTCATATATATCTTTGACAATAGGCGCTGTATCAAAGAGTTCATCACCATCAATACCAGCAAGAGGATTCCCAATAATATTCCTCGTGATATCTCCACACGCACCAGCTGAAGATAACCCTACCTTCTCTAATCTTTTAAAAATATCTGGAATTTGCCCAATTTCTAACCAATGAAATTGAATCGCTTGTCGCGTTGTAATATCTAATACGTCACGCCCATAATCTTCAGCAATTGATGCGAGCACTTCAGCTTGTTCATTTGTAATAATTCCAGACGGAATATTCACACGCATCATAAAATACCCTGCTTCTTTTGGTCTCTGTAAATATAACCCCGCCCATTTAAATGAATCCCACTCTTCTTTTGGGATAGAATCAAATCCATGCTCAGCGTAATAAGGAATATCTTTAAAAATCTCTAGGCCATCTTTTTCTAATTTTTTCTTCTCTGTTGGATTTAACTTTTCATTACTTGCCCACACTTTTTCATAACTCATCATTCATTTCCCCCTATATCAAGCTGCGTTCTTGTAAGTAACCAATAATTTGTTCCGCACATTCTTCAATGGAATACAGATGCGTTTCTACAACCACTTCTGCTTTTTCCGGTTCTTCGTATGGTGAATCAATTCCTGTAAATTGCTTAATATCACCTTGTCTAGCTTTTTTATAAAGCCCTTTCGGGTCACGCTTCTCGCACTCTTCAATCGGACACTTTACAAACACTTCTATAAATTCATCGTTTTCAAGGATATCCCGTACTTGCTGACGATCCACGCGAAACGGTGAAATAAATGCTGTAAGTACAATTGTCCCTTGTTCGATAAACAACTTTGAAACCTCACCAATACGGCGAATATTTTCTGTACGATCACTTTCAGAAAAACCTAAATCCTTATTTAAACCATGACGGATATTATCACCATCTAATACATAATTCCCTATATTTTTTTCAAACAACTTTCTGGCAACCGCATTTGCTACCGTTGATTTTCCAGAAGCTGACAACCCGGTGAACCAAAGAACAAAACTGTGGTGACCACTCTTTTTTCGTCTTTCCTCTTTCGAAACCGACGCTGTATGCCAAGTGATATTTGTATCCATCTTCTTCGCCCCTTATTCTATTACTGCTTCTTGTTGCAAACCATGAATTAATACTTCTACAACTTCTTTACGGCTAAATGTACTTGGCGGAATCTCACCATTTCGCAGCATTTCTCGTACCTTTGTACCTGATAAAATGACATGATCTTCTTTTCCATGTGGACATGTTTTCGTTGAAGCCATTGCTTCACATTTCGTACAGTAAAAACTATGTTCAAAAAAGAGTGGTGTAATCCCTAACTCTTCTACTGTAAAGTTCTTAAAGATTTCCTGCGCTTCGTACGTACCATAATAATTTCCTACCCCAGCATGATCACGGCCTACAATGAAGTGCGTACAACCAAAGTTTTTTCTGACCAGTGCGTGAAATATCGCCTCACGAGGTCCTGCATAACGCATCGCAGCGGGAAATACTCCCAAAAAGACACGATTACTCGGATAATAATTTTTCAAAAGCACTTCATAGCTTTCCATCCGTACATCAGCAGGAATATCATCTGATTTCGTTTCACCGACAAGTGGATTTAAAAATAAACCATCCACAATTTCAAGTGCAGATTTTTGAATGTACTCATGAGCACGATGAACAGGATTTCTCGTTTGAAAACCTACTACTGTCTTCCAACCACGATTTGCAAACGCTGCACGTGTTTCGCTTGGATCTAAATGGTAAGAAGCAAACTTATCATTTTCAAACCGCTTCACCAGCATGATTATTCCTCCAATATACACATTAGGTCGCTCATATAGCTTCTTAACTCCTGGATGAGCTGCATCTATAGTTTTATAAACAAGTAACGCTTCCTTTTCCTTATCCGGTATAAAAATATCTTCTATTTGAATAACACCATATGTGATTCCTTCTTTTACAAGACGAGCCTCTTCTCCAATTTCTAATTGCTCCGCCTTTTCTTCTGTTATTGGTAGTGTAATAGGTATACTCCATACACTACCGTTTGCTAAACGCATTGTTTCTACAACAGATTGGTAATCTTTCTTCTTTAAAAAACCTGTAAGGGGGCTATAACCGCCTGTTGCAAGAAGTTCTAAATCACTTAAAGCAATTTTGTCTAATTCAATTTCCTTTGCGATACCTTTTGTTTCATATGTTTCATCAACACGATTTATCAAAGCATTTATTTCACTCATCTTCCTGTACGCCTCTTTCACATGTATTTAAAATCAATCAAAGCCTTATTGGTAATGAAGGCCACATTCTGTTTTCGTCTTTCCAGCCCATCGTCCGTCCCTTGAATTTCCATCTTCTCCTACAGGTAACGTACACTTTTCACAACCAATACTTGGATAGCCAACGTCGTGCAATGGATTATATGGCAAATTATGTTTATATACGTAACGCCATACCTCTTTCCATGTCCAATGAATGAGCGGACATATTTTAATAGATTGGAAGCGATGATCTTGATTTATAAACTTTGTATGCTTACGCGTTTCAGATTGTTCCCTTCTTAAACCTGATATCCACGCTTTTCCATCCAATAAGGATTTTTCAAGGGGCAAAATTTTTCTTAACTTACAGCAAAGGTTCGGATTATGTTCCCATAAACGATCTCCATACTCTTTTGCTTGTTCTTCAAGTGTCAGCCCAGGCTGTTTTTCCATAATGTCTAACTTCGTAAACCTTTCACGCACTCGCCTAATTAAGTCATACGTTTCCTGAAAATGAACATTTGTATCTAAAAATACAACTTTAGCAGATGGATTTACTTGGTTTATAAGATGTAACAAAACCATCCCTTCAACCCCAAAACTACATGCATATACAATTTCATCTCCATACTCCTTGTAAGCCCACTCTAATACCAGTAACGCACCTTTTGTTTCATCTTCCTCTGAAAAAGAAACAAAATCCTCTTTCCACGTTTCATACGTTAACATTCTCTTTCCCCCTGTAACGTAAAAAGACGGTTTTAATCTAATAAAATAGATTAAAACCGCCTCTAGTTTTTCTAGTCAGCGCTTTTTACTTTAAGCGTACCTTTTCACTTTTCTCAAGCTGAATTACTTTTCCATCTTGTACCACAATTGTAATTGAACCATATTTCATATCAGCAAGCATTGTTTGAATCTTCTCAGCTACTTCGTCAAAATGTCCACGCACTCCCACGAACAGCCCCCCTTTTTCATTCATAAAAAAAATCTTTTCCATTTCGAAAAGACTGTCCGGTAATATATTTTACCTTATCTTCCAAAATGGATGCCATTTTGCTGGATTTAGCACCTTGCTTCTATAAGCAGGTTGCCGAGCTTCATCGGGCCAGTTCCCTTCGCTTCTCTTGATAAGCTTTGTATTTGTATTTTACCACAATTCTGATTTTTTTCAATCCTAGTTTTCCGATATATTTTATATTTTTTTATTTTTTTTAAAGGAGTTGCCCAGATTTGAACAACTCCTTTTGATCCCGCGGATTAACATTTCACTTTATCATTTATACAAGCTCTTTTATACGTATGCGATCGTTCCCAATTATATTTTCATATGTTTCTCGTTCAACAACCACTTGCGATGTTCCCTCTTTCGCAAATACGACAGCAGGTCTACGAATACGGTTATAATTATTCGCCATAGAATATCCATATGCCCCCGTACAAGATACTGCCAACAGATCAGCTGCATGAATTTGAGGAAGTTCGATATCCCAAATCAACATATCCCCGCTCTCACAACACTTTCCAGCAATCGAAACAACCTCTTTTGCTTCTTCATTACCTCGATTTGCTAACATCGCTTCATAACGCGCTCCGTATAAAGCAGGTCTTAGATTATCCGTCATTCCACCATCGACTGAAACATACTTACGAATTCCCGGAATATCTTTTACTGCTCCTACTGTATAAATTGTTGTTCCTGTGTCACCGACAATACTACGACCAGGTTCAATCCATATTTCAGGAAGCGGATAATTATTTCGTGTAAATTGGTCTCTCACCGCATTCGTTACAGCATGCACATATGTTTCAAGTGTAAGTGGTGTATCAGATTCCGTATAGCGAATACCAAAACCTCCACCAACATTTAACACCGTTACTACATAACTAGTCTGTTCTCTTATCTCTTCTAAAAAATGATGCAAGACTTCAATCGCACGTACAAACCCTGCCGTTTCAAAAATTTGCGAGCCAATATGTGAATGAATCCCTAACACATTATAATTCGATTTCTCTAACGCAATTTGAATGGCCTGTATTGCCTGGCCATTCGAAACTCCAAAACCAAATTTCGAATCATCTTGCCCTGTTGTAATATATTCATGTGTATGTGCCTCTACTCCAGGCGTTACACGAACTAATATGTTGACAATTTTTCCGTACTGCATAGCTAAATCGTGCAAGACTTCTAACTCAAAAAAGTTATCAACTACAAAACAACCAATATTCGCTTGCAAAGCCATTACCATCTCTTCTTCTGTTTTGTTGTTTCCATGAAAGTGAATACGCGATGCTGGAAAACCTGCTTGCAAAGCTGTATATAGCTCTCCTCCAGAAACAACATCTAAAGACATGTTTTCTTCACGAGCTATGCGGCACATCTCCATGCACAAGAACGCCTTGCTTGCATATGCTACTTGGTAAGAGAACCCACTTTCGCTGAAAGCACGATGAAATGCGCGGCACTTTCCACGAATGGCAGCTTCATCGTATACATAAAGTGGTGTCCCATATGTTTTTGCTAGCTGCGTTGTATCGCATCCTCCAATTTCTAAGTGTCCTTGCTCATTAATTCGGCTTGTGCCATGTAAATACATTTGAATTCCTCCCTTATTTCCTCTAAAACTCATAACCCCAATCTTTGTCTATTCATTGCAGCACGCTTTTAGGTAAACAAAAAACGCGCGGAACAATGTTCACACGCGTTTCTTATTAGGAATAATGTATATTGAAAAAATAAACGAGTTGTTATCTTCTCAAATAAGAAACCGCATCAACATCTCCAAATAGCTCTCCATAAAATAAATCTTATGACAGTACTACATTTATTCAATGTAGTCCCAATATATGAATAACGTGGTCATTCTTATATTTCGGCAATAGTCCCTTTCAATCTATGATCACAGATTCCACTGAATCTCCCACAGCTTACTCTTTCCTATCGCGGCCTCTACCTTTGAGAGTAGATGAGGTAAGTCTATTTAATTTTCAAACATCTTATGTTGCTATTAACAATACCAAACGAATAATTTATTTGTCAAACAATTTTTTATATTGGTTTTTTGCAATTTAATTTTGTATTATCTGGTAAGCGCTTTACAACTACCTTTGTTACAGTCCATTCCCCCTCATCATTATTAAACGTAATGCTTATTTTTTCAAATGGCGGAAGGATTTTTCCACCTATTCCTGATTCATACTTTGTGACTTCAATTACCGCTTGAAATAAATATGTACCGCTATACAATTTTTTCATGCTAACAATCTTTGGACAATCATATGGTTTTTGTTTTCCATAATGCTTTTCAATCGCGGTATTTATTTGCGGAAATAATACGGAATACAGAGCATCCTCCAATAAGGGAGGATCATATTGCGCCGCAAAAACTGAAGGAGAAGAAAACAATACAAAAACGCTACATATAAAGTAAAATAACTTTTTCATCATAACCCCCGTATCCTAGCATGATATTTTTTTATTATCTCCTACTTAGCTTTTTCTAACCAATTGTACAAAAATCATCCACAATTCTGCTTTGTTTTCGTATAATGGTACACATAGTATAATAATAATGTAGGGCTGTTCGTATATATAAATTGAACTTTCTATCACTAGAAATACAATCACTAGAACCGTCACATCTAGCTAGGAGAGGAGTCTATTATGCTACAACATTTGTTTCCAAAATTACGATTTGCACTTGTTGCAGTCGTTTTATTATGGATCAAAACATATATTGTGTACAAGCTAGCCTTTGATATTAAAATTGATAGTTTCTTCGAAGAAATGATGCTTTTATTTAATCCAATCGCTTCCTTACTCTTATTTTTTGGTCTAGCTCTATTCGCATCCAAATATCGAAATCGAATTATTATCGCAATCAGTTTTGCGCTGTCATTTATTTTATTTGGTAACGCGATGTTTTATGGATTCTATAATGACTTTGTCACATTCCCTGTTTTATTCCAAACGAATAATATGGCTGATTTAGGAACAAGCATTAAAGAACTATTTACGTACAAAACATTACTTCTATTTGCAGATGCAATTATTCTAATGTTTATTTCACGGAAATTCCCAAGTTTTTGTGAGAACACGCCGCTATCTCGCTCTGAAAAACGAAGATTTTTTAGCGGTATAACAGCTCTATTAGCACTACAAATTATCGTTTCTGTCGTTCATAAACCACAATTGTTCTCACGCTCTTTTGATCGTCAAACTGTTGTAAAAAACTTAGGTTTATACACCTATCATCTATTTGATATTACACTTCAGTCTAAATCATCTGCTCAGCGTGTATTTGCAAGTGGTGATAGTTTTTCTGAAATTAAAAACTACGTAAATTCAAAAGATACGCAAGGTAATAAGAGCTTATTTGGAGCCGCAAAAGGAAAAAATGTTATTTTAATTTCGATGGAGTCAACACAAAATTTTGTCATTAACCAAAAAATTGATGGGAAAGAAATTACTCCATTTTTAAATGAGTTTATAAAAGATAGTTATTACTTTAATAACTTCTACCATCAAACAGGACAAGGCAAAACATCCGACGCTGAATTTATTGTCGAAAATTCACTCTATCCATTAGACCGTGGCTCTGTGTTCTTTACTCATGCAAATAATGAATACACTGCAACTCCAGAGCAATTAAAAAAGTATGGATATTATTCTGCTGTCTTCCATTCAAATGATAAGACATTTTGGAATCGTGATATCATGTATCCTGCACTTGGATATGACCGTTACTTTAACTTAAATGATTATATAGGCACGGAACAAATGTCTGTTGGGTGGGGATTAAAAGATAAAGAATTCTTTGAACAATCTATTTCAAAATTGAAATCTTTACCACAACCGTTTTATACGAAATTCATAACATTAACAAATCATTTCCCGTTTCTTCTCAACCCAGAAGATCAATATATCAATGAATACAATTCTGAGAGTGGTGTTTTAAATCGTTATTTCCCAACGGTTCGCTATACAGATGAAGCTCTTAAACTATTTATTAACCGATTAAAAGAAGAAGGTTTATACGATAATTCCATTATTGTTATTTATGGAGATCATTATGGAATTTCTGAAAATCACAATGCGGCTATGGCCCAATTTCTTGAACAAGAAACCATAACCCCATTTGATTCTATGCAATTACAACGTGTGCCGCTCATTATTCATGTTCCTGGTCAAGAAGGAAAAGTCATTTCTAAAGTGTCTGGACAAATTGATATCAAACCGACATTACTTCATTTACTTGGTGTTAAAACAAATAAATCTATTGAATTTGGAACTGATTTATTCACCAAAAATGACCATCCACTTATGGTGATGCGCGACGGAAGTTTCGTAACAAACGATTATATTTACACAAAAAATATATGCTATAAAAAAAGTACAGGCGAACCTATTGATTCAGCGATATGTCAGCCATATATCGAAAAAGCAAAAACAGAATTAAATTACTCTGATAAGCTTATTTATGGTGATTTATTACGATTTGATCCAAGTAATTCATACAAAACAGGAGCAATGATAACTAAATTTGAATAATTTAAGAAGCACCCTCAAATGATAACAGTCGAGGGTGCTTCTTTTTCAACTATATTCACCTATAATTTTTTGAAAGAAATTACACAAAAAAGGAATCACTATAAAATTCCGATTCGTTCATTCTAATACTCAATAAGGATTGAAAAAATTTTTTCAATCCCCACCTGTTTTCTTTATGAAATCTTTCACAAAATGGGAATTTTTTCGTACGAAGAAAGAAATTTATGGTATGATAAAATACATAAACTTTCATAAACTAATTAAGAATTCATAACAGAAAGCAAGGGATCAGATTTTGTATAGAGCAGCAATTCCAAACCTATTTACGCTCGGAAATTTATATAGTGGTTTTTTATCAATCGGCTATGCATCTTTAGGATACTATAAGTCGGCTGCTATTTTAGTACTAATCGGGATGATGTTAGATAGTCTTGATGGTCGCGTTGCTCGTTTATTACGTGTTGATTCACAAATGGGAAAAGAGCTTGATTCACTCGCAGATGTTGTAACATTTGGAGCTGCACCTGCTGTTTTAATGTACTATACATCATTTTCTAACTATGGGATTATCGGACTATACATAGCGGGGCTATTCCCTCTTTTTGGGGCATATCGCTTAGCAAGATTCAATGTTACGCCTTCATCGACTTCGATGAAATATTTCACCGGCGTTCCCATTACTGCGGCTGGAGGACTTGTTGCGTTCTTAACATTGTTTTCACATACCATTCCAAAAATTGTTCTCATTACAGTATTTGTAACGTTTGCATTTTTAATGGTAAGTCGCATTCGTATCCCAAGTTTAAAAGATGTACCAATCCCACGCTATAGTATTATTATTACACTATTTTTGATTGGAATTATTTATACAATGTATAGAACAAGCTTTGGCAACATTTCTGTATTTCTGTTTATTGCCATCCCACTTTATATTTTGTATATGTCATCTCAATTTATTAGACAAAGACCCTCTCATAAAAAACGAGCAAATAAAGAAAAATAAGAAAAAACCTTCCTCGGTAGGAAGGTTTTTTCTTATTTTGTTACCAATATTTTTTGATTCACAGGCGTTAATGCCTCTTCCCCATCTAATACAGATAAAATATTTCGCACTGCCATTTCAGCCATTGCATCACGTGTTTCAAACGTCGCATTTCCAACATGCGGAGTAAGAACCACGTTTTTCAATCCTTTTAATCGCTCTGTAATTTTCGGTTCAAACTCGAATACATCTAGAGCTGCACCTTCAATTTCATTTGTTTCTAACGCATGTGCAAGTGCTAGTTCATTCATAATTGGACCACGTGCAGCATTTACAATATAAGCTGTTTTCTTCATCATTTTAAATTGTTCTTCATCAATCATATGATGTAAACTCGGGCTATACGCACAGTTAATCGTAATAAAGTCTGCTGTTTGTAATAGTTCTTCTAACGTTACATACATTGCTTCTAACTCGCATTCAGCTTCTTGTTTACGATTTGGACCTGTATAAATAACATTCATCCCAAATGCCTTTGCACGTTTTGCAACTGCTTTTCCAATTTCCCCAAGGCCAATTACTCCGATTGTTTTCCCGTATACTTCTCGTCCAAGGAAAAATAACGGTGCCCACCCATTAAATCCAGTCGTACGACATAACGTATCCCCTTCAGGAACTCTTCTCGCCACTGCTAAAAGAAGAGCAAATGTTAATTCTGCTGTTGCTTCTGTGGACACTTTTGGTGTATTTGTAACTGCAATTCCTTTCTCTGCTGCGTGTGTGTAATCAATATTATCGTAACCTGCGCCATAGTTAGCAATGATTTTTAAATTTGGCGCTGCATCAATGACCTCTTTTGTTACCTTAGTAGAAAGTAAACTTAGTAATGCATCTTTTTCCTTTACACGTTCTGTTAATTCTTCTTTATCGTACACTTCTACATCATGCCCCTGTAATAATTGTAATCCGATTTCTGGAATTTTTCCTGCTACTAATATTTTCGCCACTAATAAGCACCTCTTTTATTTGAAAATGAAAACTTCTATATGTTTTATTGTAAAAAATCCATGTCAAAAAAGCCAAGGAATTTGATTATAGTTTTGAAAATCGACACTTCTTCCCACAAATAAAGAGGAGATGCATACATCCCCTCTTTACTTATTGTTCTTCACTTGATTGTTTTCCAAGCTTTGCATCAATCGTACCTTCTGCTACTGTATCACTAATTTGCTCTTGTACAACTGAATCGACTTCCTCATTCGTTTTGGAAGTATAACTCTGATTCGTCACTTTCATATTCTGTTTGTTTTGTTGTTTTTCCATTTAAAACCCTCCTTTGTCATGCTTACTTATTTTGAGCTAAAAGAAAGGTTTTCATCACAAAATCATTTTTTACTTTGAAATAGTTGTTGATCCCTCTTCCAGCAACTGCATCGTTCTTATCCGTTTGGAAAATGTAGCAATATGAGAAATACCATGATTACGCAATGTTTTCACATTCTCCTCGATATACCTTCCTAAATCATTTGGATAATGAGCATCTGACGAGAGGGTAATCGGCACTTGATGCTGCGCTAAAATTTGTAAATAAAGAGGACTTGGACACACCTCACGCACAGGATAACGATAATATAATCCTGCATTCACTTCCGTAGCTGTATCTGTTTCAAGTAATGCATTTGCAATTTTCTCATAATATGGAAGCTGATTATTTTCATCTAATCGATAATTAAATACTTTTATATTATCGAGATGCGCTACAATATCAAATAATCTAGAGCGAACAGCTTTTTCAACTGTTGCAAAAAACGTATCATACAGTGTATGTAGACTATGACTCTCAAAATATTCTTTCGTATCTGGGTTATCAAATCCCCATCCATCTATAAAATGGACAGAACCAATGACATAATCCCAATCCCCCAATGCTAATAACCCTTCCAATTCTCGTTCTCCATCAATAAAATAATCCGCTTCAATTCCAAGTCGCAGTGTTACTCCGCGTTTTCTCCAGCGCTCCTTTGCCTCTTGAATCGCCTTTGTAAAATCATAAAGCGATGCTACCCGCACTTGATTTAACCATTCTTTCTGCAAGCAACCGAGTTTTGACTCACTAATATCTACATATTTTTCGTAATATTCCTTTGCCTCATAAAAGCGATAGAGATGATCAACAATACCAACTTCTTTCATTCCTTTTCGAAGCGCTTCTTCTAAGAATAAATCAATCCATTCCACTGTAAATGGCCCTTCCTGCACACGCTTTTGCAAACGTTCTTGTGTTTTCATAAGCCATTCAATGGAATGCTTTTCTTCTTTGAGTGGTTTATAATGCGCTAGTGCTTCATTTATTCTCGTCAACCACCGCATTGAATATGGTCCCTCTTCTAAATGAAGATGATAATCCACTTTCATCCTCTCTCCCCCTTATAATGTATCAATTTCTTTACGCTCTCCGGCTTTCGATAACTTCCCTTCTCTTGATTTCACTTCCTTTAACACATCTTCTAACGAAATATTTTTTTCAGCTAACAAAACAAAGCAGTGATAAAAAACATCGACCATTTCTTTTACAAGTTCTTCTTTATTATCATTTTTCGCAGCAATTACAACCTCTGTACACTCCTCCCCTATTTTTTTCAAAATTTTATCCTCACCTTTTGCAAATAAATAATTTGTATATGACTCAGGCACTGGACTTACTTTCCGCTCCCTGATTGTTTCAAACAAAGATTTCAATACATCTTCCATCATCAGGCCTCCTATATAATTTTATGATGAAAACATGTTTTCTTACCTGTATGGCACGCTGGTCCAACTTGCTTTACAATCATTACAATTGCATCTTGATCACAATCTAAATAAAGAGACCTGACATATTGAACATGACCTGATGTTTCCCCTTTGTTCCATAATGTTTGCCTTGAGCGTGAATAGAACCATGTATTTTTTGTTTCTACTGTTTTTTCGTATGCTTCTTCATTCATATAAGCTAACATTAATACTTCACTTGTCTCCTCATCTATCACAACAGCTGGCAAGAGCCCTTTTGAAAAATCAGGTCTCATAATCTCACCTCAACTTTCACCTCTCGTAATTTTCGCTTCACTTCTTGTACCGTAGACTCACCATAATGAAAAATAGATGCCGCTAAAGCTGCATTTGCCGATGTTTTTTGAAACACTTCTACAATATGTGCAGCATTTCCACATCCTCCCGAAGCAACGACTGGTACAGAAACATTTTTAGAAATTTCTTCTGTCAAACGAAGATCATAACCATCCTTCGTTCCATCAGCATCCATACTTGTGAGCAAAATTTCACCTGCGCCTAGTTCAGCAGCTTGCTTTGCCCACTCAATCGCATCAATCCCCGTATCAACCCGGCCACCATTTACATATACGTTCCATTTGTTCTCTTTTACTCTCCTTGCATCAATTGCTACCACAATACATTGCGAACCAAAATGTTCAGCACCTTCCCCGATTAACGTTGGGTTTCGCACCGCAGCTGAGTTAACCGAAACTTTATCAGCACCTGCTCTTAGCAAAGTATACATATCTTGAACAGTTGAAATACCTCCCCCAACTGTAAGAGGAATAAATACTTTTGACGCCGTTTTTTCTACAACATCCACAATCGTTTTTCTACCTTCATGCGTTGCTGTAATATCCAAAAAAACAATTTCATCTGCACCTGCCTGATTGTACAAGCCAGCTATTTCAACAGGATCCCCTACATCTTGTAACCCTACAAAATTCACACCCTTTACAACGCGGCCAGCCTTTACATCTAAACAAGGAATAATTCGCTTTGCTAACATAACTTTGTTACCTGCAAAGCGAATTCTAAGTCGATTGTTTTTTCATAGAGCGCCTTACCGATAATTACACCGTACATATTCATCGCATTCAACTTTTCCACATCTTGGAGTGAAGATACCCCGCCCGAAGCAACAATACGAATTGACACTGCTTCTTGTAGCAACCGTAATTGTTCAAAATTCGGTCCGAGAAGCGTGCCATCTTTCGAAATGTCTGTAAAAATAATCGTTTTCACACCTACACTCTCCATTTGTTTCGCAAGTTCAATGTAAGAAATTTCAGATATATCAAGCCACCCTCTCGTTGCAACATAACCATTTTTCGCATCAATACCAACAACAATATTCTCTCTGTATAAACGAGCTGCTTCTTCTAAAAATGAACGGTCATACAAAGCAGCCGTTCCTAAAATAACTTTTTTTACACCTACTGATAACAACATTTCAACTGCTGCAAGAGACCGTACTCCCCCTCCAACTTGCACTGGAATACGAACTGTTTTACATATATCTTCAATGACAGACAAGTTTACCGCTTGCCCAGCAACCGCCCCATCTAAATCAACAATGTGTAACATTTTCGCCCCTAGTTGTTCGAATAACACTGCTTGCGCCACCGGATTTTCATTCATCACTGTTTCTTTGTTGAACTCTCCTTGATAAAGCCGAACACATCGCCCTTCTTTTAAATCGATCGCTGGGAAGATTTCCATACCTCTACCACTCCTTTAAAATTTCTTAGCATTTGTATTCCAATTTCACCACTTTTTTCAGGATGAAATTGCAATCCGAGTATATTCCCTTTTGCTACAAAACCTGGAATCTCAATTCCATATTCACTACTCCCGCAAACAAGATCACTTGGACAATCTGCATAATAAGAATGAACATAGTATACAAATGAATTGTCTTCCACTTCATTCCAAAGCGGTATTTCTCTTGTTTTCTTTAATTGATTCCATCCCATATGTGGTATTTTATAAGGGACTTTTAATTTTCGAATCACCCCTGGCAACAAACCAAGTCCCATAGAGTTCTTTATTTCATCACTTTCGGCAAATAAAAGTTGCATACCTAGACATATCCCAAGTAACGGTTTCCCCGATTTCCCACTTTCTTGTAGTACCGAAACAAGATTTTTTTCCTTTAAAGCATCCATTGCTTTCGGGAAGGCACCCACTCCTGGTAAGATAACACCATGACTTTCCATTATTTTCTTTTCGTTATCCGTAACAGTATATTTTGCTCCAATACATGTTAGCGCTTGTTCCACACTTCGAATATTCCCCATCCCATAATCTATAATTGCAATCAATTACAACATTCCTTTCGTAGAGTTTACACCGACAATCTTTTCATTCTTATCTACAGCTTCCCTAAGCGCGCGTCCAAACGCTTTAAACAAAGCTTCAATTTTGTGATGTGTATTACTTCCATATAGAATACGTGCATGCAATGTAATATTTGCAGCATGAGCAACCGCCCGAAAAAACTCTTCTGTTAACTCCGTATCAAAATCTCCTAATTTCGGGTTTGTTAGCTCACCTTGAAATACAAGATAAGACCTCCCGCTTATATCAATTGCCACAAACCCTAATGACTCATCCATTGGTACATATGCTGCACCGTAGCGGTTAATGCCCTCTTTATTTTGCAATGCTTCTTTTAAGCAATTTCCGAGCACAATTCCAACATCTTCAACAGTATGATGAGCGTCAACAAATACATCTCCCGAAGCTGCAATTTGCAATCCAAATCGACCATGTTTTGCAAACAAAGTTAGCATATGATCAAAAAATCCAACGCCCGTTTGAATAGAAACATCTGCACTTTCATCTAGTTGTAAACTTAGTTTAATTTTTGTTTCTGTCGTTCCCCGCTCTTGACTTGCCTGTCGCATTATTTTTCCTCCTCAAATCGAATTTGAATTGCTCTGGCATGCGCATGTAAACCTTCTTTATCTGCAAGATTTATGATGTGATGCTGTACGCTTTTTAAAGCTTCTTTCGTATAGGAGACAAAACTTGATTTTTTCACAAAGTCATCCACTGATAACGGCGAAAAGAAACGTGCTGTTCCACTTGTCGGCAATACATGATTCGGTCCTGCAAAATAATCTCCAAGTGGTTCTGGTGCATATGGACCAATGAAGATAGAACCTGCGTGCTTTACATAAGCTAAAGCATTCAGCGGCTCATTTATATGTAACTCTAAATGCTCCGGTGCTATTTCATTCGATAATTGAAACGCATCTTCTAGCGATGGTACAATAAGGATTGCTCCATTTCGTTCAATGGATTCACGAGCTATCTCACTCCTCGGTAATGCCCGAAGCTGTACTTCTATTTCTCTTTCTATTTCTTTCGCTAGCGTTGCATTTGTTGTAATACAAATCGCTGTCGCTCTAATATCATGTTCCGCTTGTGATAATAAATCAGCAGCAATAAATGATGCGTTCCCTGTTTCATCTGCGATTACCACAATTTCTGATGGACCAGCAATCATATCAATATTCACTACCCCATATACTTCTCTCTTTGCAAGAGCAACATATACATTTCCTGGCCCAACAATCTTATCCACTTTAGGAATCGATTCCGTTCCATATGCCAAAGCTGCAATTGCTTGAGCGCCACCTACTGTATAAATTTCGTCTACACCAGAAAGTTTTGCAGCTACTAAAATATGAGGATCTACCCCGCCCCTTCCTGGTGGTGTCACCATTACAACTTTCTGAACACCAGCAATTTTAGCTGGCAATACATTCATAAGTACGGATGAAGGATATGCTGCTGTTCCTCCTGGTACATATACACCAACCGTTTCTAGCGGCCGAATGATTTGTCCGCGAATGATTCCTTCTTTTTCACAATCAAAAATAGACTGCCTCTTTTGTTTTTCATGGTATGATATGATATTTTTCTTTGCCTCTTGCAACGCCTCTAGAAATGAACTCGATACATCTTTACTTACATTCTCTATTTTTTCTTTTGCCACACGCCATTCTGCTATCTCAATACCATCAAACTCTTTTGTATATGAAAATAACGCTTCATCTCTTCTTTCTCCCACTTTTTGAACAATTTCTCTTACACGCAATTGAACAGTTTCTTCTATTATATTGGCGCGTTCTCTTAACAACTTTATTCTAGATAATGCTTCTGTAAATTCTTCATAAATAATCTCCATTACGCCCCTCCTTTATTTTCCTTCAGCAATGATACACTCCATCTTTTTTATAACACTGAATATTTCGTCTTTTTTAGTTTTTAAAGCAGCTTTATTTACAATCATTCGAGCAGATATGGAATGCATTTCTTCAAATACAATTAAGCCATTTGCTTTCAATGTTTTACCAGTTTCTACAATATCAACAATGGCATCTGCTAATCCAAGAAGCGGGGCGATTTCTACAGAACCTTCTATTTTAATAATTTCTACATCCACGCCCTTATCACGAAAATAATTAGAAGTAATATGTGGATATTTTGTAGCAATTCTCTTTTTCCGATAACCTGCCGGATTATATGTCGGAATCGATGCAACACAAAACTTACAGCACCCCACCTTCAAATCCACCATTTCATATATATCTTTCTCATATTCCATTAAAATATCTTTTCCAACAACCCCTATATCTGCAACACCATGTTCTACATAAGTTGCAACATCAACCGCTTTAACTAGAATAAATGAAATATTGGTATTCGCACTTTGGAACACAAGTTTTCTTCCTTTATCCATAATTTCTGAACAATCAATCCCAATTTTCTCGAAAAGCGGAATGACATGCTTCTCAAGTCTTCCCTTTGTTAACGCAATTTGAATGTTACGCACGAAGCTTCCCCTTCTTTCTGCATCATCCATTTTTCTTTCCAAACATATTCCACTAACGATTCTCCTGCTACTTCAATTACAGTTGTGATCCTATTCTTTCTTGCAAATTGAAAGGTGTCTTGCAAACTATCAAATAAAGATAGCTCCACTTTCCACCCATCTTTTTGAAGTAAATTGCATAACCTTTCAGCCTCCGCTAACCAGTCCAAGGTATAATAAATCATCACGTCTAGTTGCTTTCGCTTTACTGATTCTTGTTGTTCCTGCAGTGCCCTAACAATTTGATTTACTTGTACAGCTAACCCAACAGCTGGCGCCATCTCGCCAAAATTCCCAATCAATTCATCATATCTTCCCCCGCTCACAATTTCTTCTCCAATCTCATATATATACCCCTTAAAAATAACTCCTGTATAATAATGGAGATGTTGAATCATCCCTAAATCAATTGATATATATGAGCCATATCCTAACTTCCCAATCGTTTTATAAATTTCTTTTATCCGCGCGATTGCTTGCCTCATTTCGTCATTAGAAGCAAGTTTTTCTGCCTCCTCAATTACCTCCAGCTTTCCAAATAATCTTGGTAATTTCTCAAGTAATCGTACTGTCTCATCACTTCGATCTAAATTTTTCTCTTGTAAAAAATTCGATAAAGCCGCATAATTTTTACTTTCTATATACGTGCGCAATAACATCTCTTCTTCTTCCTTAAACGAAAGTTTTTTGATAATGCACTTATATAACTGAACTTGACCTAATTCAATTGTAAAAGAATGCATCCCTACTCCTTGAAGTGCTTGAATTACACTTACAACACATTCTATTTCAGCTCGCACGTTATCAATCCCAATGATTTCAATCCCCGTTTGAATGATCTCATTATATTTTCCAGAAAGTGATTCATTTGCTCGAAACACATTCCCGCTATATGTTACTTTCACAGGAGAATCTCCACCATGCGTGCCAATTACCCTCGCTAAGGGAATCGTCATATCTGGACGTAAAACGATAATACGTCCCTGCTGATCAAAAAATTTATACATTTTCTCCTCATCTATCGGGCGGTTTTGAAACGAAAACACATCATAAAATTCAATCGTAGGCGTTCTAACCTCCTCATATCCTCTTTCTAAAAAAGTACGTCTTAGCTTTTGTTCAGTTTCTTCAATTAATGTACATTCTTCAAATACATAGTCCCTTGTTCCATTTGGATTTGCTCGCTTCCACTTTGTCATATAACATCACACTCCCTTTCCCTTCTAATGTATGCCCACCGTAGCCATCACGAACAAAATAAAAAGAGCCTTGTAGAAAAAATACCTACAAGGCTCTTTCATAGAGTGTAGGTACAATGGGAATAACCCTTGTACCTACACGTTGTTCACGCTAGGATCAAGGGTTTATGTATGATGATGTAGTTGTGTAAGCATATTGATAGATTGTACTGTAAACATAATCCTTACTCCCCTTCTCCTCTTATTTTCACATAGTATATAACACTAAATTCAGAAAGTAAATACAATTCGAACCTTATATTCATTTTTTATTACAGCTCGCTCAAAAATCTAGTGAGCTATTTTTTGTTCGTATTCTTGAATTTTTTGTTCATATTGCATCGTGATTCCGATCTCATCTAAACCATTTAATAACTTATCCTTCCACATCTTTTCAATCGTAAAAGGAAACCGATGCTGCGGTGTTGTAATGATTTCATTCTCTAAATCCACTTCTATTACAGCCCTCGGCTCAAAATCCGCAAGCTTTTCACGCATTTCTTTTTCCATCACAATCGGAAGCATGCCATTCTTCATACAGTTCATATAAAAAATATCTGCAAATCCTCCTGCAATAATAACCCGGAATCCATAATCAGCAAGTGCCCATGGCGCATGTTCTCTTGAAGAACCACAACCAAAATTATCTCCCGAAATAAGTATGCTTGCCCCTTTTCTCTCCGGCGCATTTAGTGGAAAATCAGGATTTTCTTGGCGATCATTGTTGTATCGCCACTCATCAAATAAAAACTGTCCAAATCCTGTTCTTTCTATCCTCTTTAAATATTGTTTTGGAATAATTTGATCTGTATCAATGTTGTCATTCATAAGCACTGCAACAGTTCCTTTATGAATACGAAATGGCTCCATCATAGCTCTCCTTTCTCACATCCACGAAATGACCATATAACGCTGCAGCTGCAGCCATCGCTGGACTTACAAGATGTGTCCTTGCCCCTTTTCCTTGTCTTCCTTCAAAGTTACGATTAGAAGTGGATGCGCAATGTTCCCCTTCAGGTACTTGATCTGGATTCATTCCGAGACACATAGAACATCCAGGCTCTCTCCACTCAAATCCAGCTTCTTCAAATATATGGTGTAATCCTTTTTTCATCGCCGCTTCTCTCACACTTTTTGATCCCGGTACAACAAGTGCACGTACACCATCTTTTACTTTTTTTCCTTTTACAACAGCTGCGGCGATTTCTAAGTCTGATAAACGAGAATTCGTACAAGAACCGATGAAAACGTGTCTTACTGGGATTTCAAATACACTTTGCCCCGGTTCAAGCCCCATATACGCAAAAGCTCTTTCGTCATTTTCATCATTTTTTCCTGGTAACTGCTCATCAATACGAATGCCCATACTTGGATTTGTTCCCCACGTTACATAAGGTGCTAATTTTGTAACATCTATCGAAAAACACATATCATAGATTGCATCTAAATCTGTATAAAGTTCACTCCACTTTGCTACTGCAAGTTCAAACTCTTTCGGCGCATACTCACGCCCTTTTACATAAGCAAATGTTTTCTCATCTGGCGCTATAATCCCTGCTTTTGCTCCACCCTCAATTGCCATATTACAAAGTGTCATCCGTTCTTCCATTTCCATATCTGCAATTGCTTCTCCATAAAACTCCATAACGTATCCAGTTCCAATTGCTACTCCATATGTGGCGAGAAGGTGTAAGATAATGTCTTTTGCGTATACTCCTTTTGGCAATTTTCCTTTTAATTCAATTCCCATTGCTTTTGGTTTTCGTTGCCACAATGTTTGAGTGGCTAGTACATGTTCCACTTCACTCGTCCCTATCCCAAATGCTAGTGCTCCAAACGCACCATGGGTTGCCGTATGACTGTCCCCACATACAATTGTCTTGCCTGGCTGCGTCAGTCCAAGTTCCGGACCAATAACATGAACAATCCCTTGTGATTCATCACCAATATCCGCTAATGGAACATGAAATTGTTTACAATTTTCCCGAAGCGTATCTAATTGCTGTTTTGCAATGTGATCTGTAATATTCCAAACATCCTTTGTTGGAATATTATGATCCATCGTTGCAAACGTTAAATCCGGTCTCCGAACAGCCCGATTTACAAGCCGCAAGCCTTCAAAGGCTTGCGGTGACGTCACTTCATGCACGAGATGGAGATCAATATATAATAAATCTAATCCATTTTCATTTGTAGCAACAACATGTCTTTCCCACAGCTTATCTAACAGCCTCTTTCCCATTATCTTCCTCTCCCAACTAGCGCTTGTTCTTCCATCTCTTGAAGCACAGCTTTTGTAAACGAAGATGTCGTTTCATTCCCACCTATATCCGCTGTACATTTTCCCGAACGAAGAACTGCAGAAATCGCTGATTCAATTGCGTATCCTTCTCTTCTTAATTCAAATGATTGCTCAAGCATCATTGCAACAGAGCGCATCATTGCGATTGGATTTGCTCTATTTTTCCCTGCGATATCTGGTGCTGATCCATGAATTGGTTCATACAATGACGGACCGTTCTCCGCATGACTTGCTGATGGAAGCATTCCGAGTGATCCTGCTAATACAGAAGCCTCATCACTCAAAATATCACCAAATAAATTCTCCGTTACAATAACATCAAACCGACCTGGATTACGAATCAACTCCATCGCTGCGGCATCTACTAAAATATGCTCAATCTCTACCTCTGGATAACGAAGCGCTACTTCTTCTGTAACTAATCTCCATAGTTTACTTGACTCTAAAACATTTGCTTTATCGATAGAAGTGACTTTTTTACGCCGTTTACTTGCTAGTTGAAAAGCATAAGAAACAATACGTTCAATCTCATGACGATGATAAGTAAGTGTATCTGTTGCTACTGCTTCTGTTCTTTCTTTTGGAAAAGAGAAGTAAATCCCACCTGTTAATTCCCGAACAACAACAAAATCAACTTCATCAGCTACCTTTAATGGAGATAAGTGAGATGTTTCAGCATCTACGGTAACAGGACGAACATTCGCAAATACACCAAGCCCTTTTCGAAGAGCGAGTAACCCTTTTTCTGGTCGTTCTTTCGCCTCATCCCACCTAGGTCCACCAACCGCTCCTAGTAACACTGCATCACTTGCTAAACATGCTGCAAGTGTTCTTGATGGCAATGGTTGCCCAAGTGAATCAATGGCAGCCCCGCCAAACTGTTCATCTTGTAAATAAAAGCGATGACCATATAATCTTTCAATCATGTGTAATACTTCTTTAGCACTCTCCATAATTTCTGGTCCAACACCATCACCCGCTAAACAAACGATACGTTTTTCCAAATTATAAGCACCCCTTTATTTATGTTTTTAATTTTCAGAATATAAATTTGATAAGTAAGGGAATCTTCCCCTCACTTATCAAATTATTACTTTACAAGAGTTAACAACGCCTTTAATTTTCCTGCTGCATGTACATAAGCTCTAGCTGATGCTTCTAGTACATCTTGTGCAACACCAAATCCCGAAACTTGATGGAGTCCTTCTTTTAATTCGACATGAACATGAGCAAGTGCATCTTGGCCCTGTGTAATAGATTGTATGCGATAATCAGCTAACTCACACTCAAGCCCTAGAATTCTTTGAATCGCATTATAAATTGCTTCAATACTACCTGCCCCAGTTGCCGCATCTTCATATACATTCCCTTCCTCATCTTCTAGTGCAACTGTTGCACATTGTGTGCTATTTGATACGAAATGTACCTGCAACTGTTTAATGTTATATCGCTGTGTTAAAAATGCTGCTTCCCCAAGCACAAGTGCACGTAAATCTTCTTCTGTAATCTCTTTTTTACGGTCTGCCAGTCTTTTAAATGCCCCAAATGCTATATCTCGCTCTTCTTCTGTAAATTCATAACCTAATTCTTTCATTTTTTCAGTAAATGCATGACGTCCAGAATGTTTTCCAAGTACAAATAGATTTTGTGATTCACCAATAAGTTCCGGTTCAATAATTTCATACGTTGTTACTTCTTTTAAAACACCATCTTGATGGATACCCGATTCATGAGCAAATGCATTTGCTCCAACGATCGCTTTATTTTTCGGTACAACCATTCCCGTTAAACGACTAACTAATGTACTTGTTTCTTTAATCTCTTTTAGTGTGATTGAAGACTGTGCCTCATAATAGTCTCTTCGAATATGCAAAGCAACTGCTACTTCTTCTAAAGCCGCATTACCAGCCCGCTCTCCAATACCATTGATGGTTCCCTCTACTTGCAGTGCCCCGCCTTCAATAGCAGCTAAGGAGTTTGCCACTGCCATACCGAGATCGTCGTGACAATGACAAGAGAAAATCGCTTGTTCATAAGAAGGAACGGATTCTTGTAAATACTTAAAAAGAGAATAATATTCTTCTGGATTTGTATAACCTACTGTATCAGGGATATTAATAACATCTGCCCCGGCACGAATGGCAGCTTCCACAGCTTCCGCTAAAAAGGTGCGTCCTGTTCTTGTCGCATCTTCTGCAGAAAATTGTACTGTCGGAAATAAAGATTTTCCTAATGCGACAGAACGATGAATACTATCTAATACATCTTCTTTTGACATACAAAGCTTATATTTCATATGAATATCACTCGTTGCCAAAAAGACGTGTAGACGAGGTGAAACCGCAGCTTTTACTGCTTCATATGCCTTGCGAATATCAATTTCCTTTGCCCTCGCTAAACTCATAATAGAAGCATTTTGAATGGTTTCTGCAATACGCTTTACAGAGCGAAAATCCCCCTCAGAAGCTGCTGCAAATCCCGCTTCCATTACATTTATCCCCAGTTTTTCTAACTGCCTAGCAATTTGCAACTTTTCTTGTTCATTTAAATTAACTCCGGGTGATTGTTCGCCATCACGAAGCGTCGTATCCATGAACAAAATCTGTTTCATATTATTTAACCTCCGCCCTTACTTTCGGTTGTACAAATGGCATCATCTCACGTAATTTACGTCCAACAACTTCAATTTGATGTTCATTTTCCTTTGCGTTTGTCGCATGAAAATGTGGTTTTCCTGCTTTATGCTCTGCAATCCATCCTCTTGCAAATGTTCCATCTTGGATTTCTTTTAATACTTCATCCATCGCTTTCTTCGTATGCTCTGTTACAACACGTGGTCCTGATACAAAGTCTCCCCACTGCGCTGTATCAGAAACGGAATATCTCATATTTTCAAGTCCACCTTCATACATAAGATCAACAATTAGTTTTAATTCATGTAAACATTCAAAATATGCAAGTTCTGGCTGATATCCCGCATCAACTAGTGTTTCAAATCCGGCTTTTACAAGTGCCGTAACGCCCCCGCAAAGAACAGCTTGTTCTCCAAATAAATCTGTTTCCGTTTCCTCTTTAAACGTTGTTTCTAACACTCCCGCTCTCGTTGCTCCAATACCATCTGCATAAGATAGTGCTTTTTCAGTTGCCATTCCGGTTGCATCTTGATATACAGCAAATAACGCTGGAACAGCTCCGCCTTCGGCAAACGTACGACGTACTAAATGCCCTGGTCCTTTTGGCGCTACTAGAAATACATCTACATCCTCTGGTGGCGTTACTTGATTAAAATGAACGTTAAATCCATGAGCAAATACGAGAGAATTTCCCGATTGTAAATTCGGTGCAATTTCTGCTTCATACACTTCTGACTGTAATTCATCAGGTAGAAGAACCATTACTACCTCTGCTGAATGCGTTGCCTCCGCTACTGAATATACAGAAAATCCATCTTCTTTCGCCTTCTCCCATGACTTCCCTGGCCTTAGTCCAATTACTACTTCAAAACCATTATCACGTAAGTTTTGTGCATGAGCATGACCTTGTGATCCATATCCAACAACCGCTACTTTCTTTCCCTTTAATACATTTACCATTACATCTTTTTCATAATAAACTTTTGCCATTTTCTTTTCCCCCTATATTTAAATGATTAATGAATTAACATAATTTGTTTATCTTGTTTTTTCATGCTACGTGTAAAAGCAGTCACACCTGTTCTTGCAATTTCTTTTAAACCATATGGGCGCAGTAGTTCAATTAAAGCCTCTACTTTCTCTTGCGTACCTGTTACTTGCACAACTATGGAATCCTTCCCAACATCTATTACAGCGGCTCGAAATGGCTCAATTAAACTGTATAATTCCGCTCTTGATACACTTGATGTTGCTACTTTAATAAGAGCGAGTTCTCTTGCAATCATAGCTTCTTCTGTAATATCAGATACTTTGAGTACATCAATTTGTTTATGAAGCTGTTTAATTAACTGTTCAACTTGCTGTTCATTTTCAACATGTACGACAAATGTCATCCTCGAAATATCTGATGATTCTGTGTGACCAACCGAGATACTTTCAATATTAAAATGCCTTCGCGTCATAACACCTGTAATTCGATTTAATACTCCGCTCTGATTTCGAACAGTTGCTGTAACAATCCTTTTCATCTTTTTTCCACCCCCTCCATTTGGTGAACACCTTTTCCAGGAGCAACCATCGGCATAACCTTTTCAGACTGAAGTACCCGGCAATCGATCACTACAGGCTCTTGCAATGCAATTGCTTCTTGTAATTGCTCCTTTGCAAGTAATGGATCTTCAATTCTTACCCCTTTTATACCGTAGGCGTGAGCGAGTGCTACGAAATCTGGTTGACAAGAAAGCAATGAATGAGAATACCTTTGGTTATAAAACTCATCTTGCCACTGCCTTACCATCCCTAAAGCTTCATTATTTAAAATCAAAATTTTAACTGGCAAAGAATGTTCCTTTAATACACTTAGTTCTTGTAATGTCATTTGAAAACCCGCATCACCAACTATTGCTACGACTAATTCTTCTGGCTTAGCGATTTGCGCACCAATTGCTGCTGGAAACCCAAACCCCATCGTGCCAAGCCCTCCTGATGTTACCCATTTATCTGGATATTTCAGCGGATAATATTGTGCAGCCCACATTTGATGCTGACCAACATCGGTTGTAACAATGGCTTTCCCTTTTGTAATTTCATATAACATATCAATTGCTGCTTGAGGTTTAATTTTTTCTGAATCTTGTTTATAAAAAAACGGATATTGTTCTTTTCTACTTTTTAAAAGTGAAAGCCATTCTTGGTGATTTTCTTTTCTTTCCTTAGAATCTAACATTGCTTCTAACGCCTGCTTAGCACTAGCGACAATTGGAATTGCTGTAGGAACATTTTTCCCGATCTCCGCTGGATCGATATCAATATGTGCGACAGTTGCTTCCTTCGCAAAACACTCTAAATTTCCTGTAAGACGATCATCGAATCTTGCACCGATATTTATGAGTAAATCACACTCATACAAAGCCATGTTTGCCGTATAGGAACCATGCATTCCACCCATCCCTAGAAATAATTCATCATCTGGTGGAAATCCTCCTAATCCAAGGAGTGTATGAACAACAGGTATACGATGCATTCGAGCAAAATCAGCTAGTTCTCGTGTAGCTTTCGCATGTAAGACACCGGCTCCAGCTAGAATTAATGGTTTCTTTGCAGAAGCAATCGCTTGTAATAACTTGTTAATTTGCAGTGGATTAGGTTCATAATTTGGTTGGTATCCTGGTAAATCCATTTGTACGTTGCTACATCGCTCTCCTTGTTCTGCTACCATATTTTTCGGAAGATCGATAACGACTGGACCCGGTCGTCCTGTTCTCGCAATATGAAAAGCTTCTTTAATAATCCGCGCTAAATCAGATGCTCTGCGTACTTGATAATTATGTTTTGTTACCGGCATCGTAAGTCCCATAATATCCGCTTCTTGAAAAGCATCACTCCCAATTAAAGTTGTAGCTACTTGCCCTGTAAAAACAACAAGTGGTAATGAATCAATCATCGCATCTGCAAGGCCAGTAATTACATTTGTCGCACCAGGACCACTTGTTGCAATGACAACACCAGGTTTTCCTGTAATTCGCGCGTATCCTTCCGCTGCATGAATCGCTCCTTGCTCATGCCTTGTTAAAATATGAGGAATTTCACAATCATAAATTGCATCATAAAGCGGCAGAACAGCACCTCCTGGATAACCAAAAATAACTTCTACGCCTTCCTTTCCCAATGCTTCTAACAACAGCTGTGCACCAGTTGCCATTTTCTCTTCCGTTTTCGAAGACATCGCTCTTACGAACCCCCTTTAAAATTGTTTTATACAATAAAAAAATCCTACGTCCACACTCCAGCTATGTGCTGAAGGGACGAAAGATTTCGCGGTACCACCCTTCTTCGCAAGAACAGTTCTTGCCTCAGTGACTCTTGAGAGAGCCTAGCTAATAACGGAGCTACCGTCTAAGCCTAGGCAAATGCTTCAGCTTAGCACTCAAGGGCGATGTTCGTCGACGTGAACCATCGGTTTCCAGCAACCACCGACTCTCTGTGAGGCTTCACAATCAACTACTCCTCCCTATCAACGCTTTACAATTTCATCATGAATGAATCATTCATTCTTTCATCATCCAACCTTATTTTCTTCGTAAATTTTTTCCCCATCTTCCACAACTAATTTACGAAACTCTTCTAGTAAACGATTTGTATGTAGACCCGTTTTTCCAGAACCAATTGTGCGTCCATCAACTGTCGTAACTGCAATAACTTCAGCCGCAGTTCCTGTTAGAAACACTTCATCAGCTACGTATACATCATGTCTTGTAAATAATTCTTCTCTTACGTCATATCCAAGCTTTTCTCCAATTTCCAAAATAGCATTTCTTGTAATTCCTTCTAACGCTCCTGCCGAACTTGGCGGTGTTATTAATTTGTTTCCTTTTACAATAAATACATTATCGCCAGATCCTTCAGCAACATAACCTTGTTCATTTAGCATGAGCGCTTCTTGTACTCCAGCTAGTTTTGCCTCAATTCGAACTAAAATATTATTTAAATAGTTTAAAGATTTTACTTGTGGTGTTAATACGTCTGGCCGATTACGACGAGTTGCAACCGTTACAACCGGAATTCCTTTTTCGTAATATTCTGACGGGAATAAAGATAATTGTTCTGCAATTACAACTACATTCGGTTTCGAACAAGAATCAGGATCTAATCCAAGATTTCCAGCACCTCTTGAAACAACTAATCGAATGTACCCGTTAGATAACTTATTTTGGCGGATAGTGTCAACAACAATCCCGGTCACTTCTTCTAACGTATATGGAATTTCTAACATAATGGATTTTGCTGATTCATATAAACGGACAAGATGTTCTTTAAGACGGAAAACATTACCACTATAGACACGAATTCCTTCAAACACCCCATCTCCATATAAATAACCATGATCATATACTGAAACTTTAGCTTCGTCTTTTGGTACAAATTCTCCATTTAAGAAAATCCATTGCTCGTTCACTTAAAAGCGCCCCCCTATGTTCTATGAATTTTTTATTGTTTCCTAGTTTACTCTCCTTTTTAAATAAATCAAGATAATTTTTAGAAAATTTACAATTTTTAATTTTATGTACATCCCTATTGATATTGATTTACCAACATTGTTAACGTTTACAAAATGTCAAAAAAATTTTTTTATCAATTTTTACTCTAAAAAATATTTGTTTAGAAGAAGGATTTTTGTCAAATGATGCGAATCTATTGTATTCAATACACGGATGTCCGATTTTATATATTCGAGAATAAAAATGAATTTTGATTGAAAAGAAGGAAAATAAGCAAAATAAAATTGTTCACAAATAACAATCATATTTTTCATGTAGCACTCATAATCCTATTTTTAAAAAACAATTTGTCAAATCAAGGAGGAAAATAATATGGCATGTGTACAAATTAAGGGAACGAGACAAGAAGTAGTGGCAATGCTGCAACTATTTGACTTAATGGATACGAAAGGTTTTTGTAAATTCAACAACTATGTAGAAGTATCTCCAAATGAAGAACACAATGATAACTTTACCGCTTCCATTGACATTCAATCCAATGACCATTCTACTCAAGATAAATTAAACGATCAATTTGTAAGTCAAATGCTTACTGGTGTGTATAACGACTAATAAAGTGAAACTTCCATCAGTGGTGTTTCCTTCACTCTCCGCTGATGGATAGTTGAACCAATCAGATGATTCGGCCTACTTTTTATAATGCGATTATAACTTTCTACCTGTAACACAATAAGCTCCTATCTTCTCTCCCTAAAAAAAATGTAAATATCTCCTGAAAATTTGAGCATATTACTAGATGGTAGGAGGTGAAAAATATGGCGAAAATTGGTGTTGAAGATTCTTTAACAGATGTTCAGCAAGCACTACAGCAAAAAGGATATGAAATTATCTCACTGCGCTCAGAAAACGATGCACAAGGGTGCGATTGTTGCGTTGTAACTGGACTAGATTCTAACGTGATGGGAATTAGTAATGTAGCTACCAAAGGTTCTGTGATTGAAGCAAGTGGCTTAACAACGGATGAAATTTGTCAACAAGTTGAAAGTAGACTATAAAATATCGTGTCTATTGTATGTACCTTATACAAAAAGAGAAGCCCCCTTATGAAAAGGAGACTTCTCTTTTTTATATTCACCTAACGGGAAAGTAACATTTACTGGATGAAAGCCCTACCTCTCTCTCATCAATACGGTTCCTCTGACCGCTCCTGATACACTAGTATGTGTATAGCTTACAAATTTAACTTTTTAGGGTCTGTTCACAAAAGTTGTTGATAAAATTACCCGATCTTTCGCAAACTTTTCATGTTACATTTATAAAAATATCCAATATATACTAGCTGTAACCGAGACACGAAATGTAATTTTAACATTTAAAAAATAATTCGTCAATATTTATTTTAACAAAATAAAAACAGACGTTACGATCTGTCTGTTTTTAAAATGGCGCTTTTTCTTTTACTACATAAACAACAAACCCGCTTACTAACATACATAAGCCGACAACAAAATTCTTGATATTAATCATAAGTCCTCTCCCTTATTTCATCAATCATATATATTTACATTGCAATTATATTTATCGTCCCTAAACACACTTTTTCTAATATATCATAATTCCTAAAAAATGCAAGTTTGTTTCTTAACGACCTTTTACAATTTTATCCATAGCACTTGGCACTGTGTTTAACGCTTTCTCAATCAAATGTGTACCGCTATGTAAATGTAACACTTGCACACCACCAGACCCTACAACTAAAAACGCAACTGGGTTGATTGAAACCCCCGCACCGCTTCCTCCTCCAAATGGGTGACCTTTTCTCGTTTCTTTGTGCTGCCCTTGTCCTGTAGTATTTTTCACACCACTAGACGTTTCTCCTTTAAAATCACTTCCTCCTGCACCAAACCCAAAAGCTACTTTTGAGACAGTCAACACAACATTTCCATCAGCTGTCGAAACAGGACTTCCAACAATTGTATTTACATCAACCATCTCTTTTAAATTTGTCATTGCTGTTTTCATTAAGTTTTCAATTGGATGTTCCATCATCTAAACCACCTTTTCCTCATCATTCTTTTTTATACTTTCCAAAATAGAGGAACTCATACCAAGTTTTACAATTCATAAAAAATACTGTTTTATTAACTATTTGCCTCCGCTTAAAAACTAAAAACAGTTCACATCTCCTTCAATTTAATAAAGAGGAGCTCCCATCAGTTTGAGATTCATCCTCACTGATGGTTATCCTTCAACAACTGACCGTCTACGGAAATTTATTTCCCACCTACCTTCTTTTCTGTTACTACCTACAAATAGCCGGATAAAAAAGAAAAAGATATACATACTACTAATGAACCTTGCTATGAAAGGAGACATTACCTTGACTGATAAATTTAATGAACACCATAGAACCGAAGGGGATTATAAAGAAGAGTATGCGGCAGAGGTTGCGCCTCAGCGTATTAACTATGATGATAAAGACGATGGAAAATCAAAAACATCAGGAGCCACAGCAGGATTTATCGCTCTTGCTCTTGCTGTACTGTCACTCTTTACATTCCCAACACTCTTTGGACTTGTTTCGGTTTTGCTCGGCATTTATGCTTATAATCGCGGAGCTACTGTAACCGGTGGAATTGCAGCAGTTGTTGGAGGAATTGCGGCAGTTGTTGCCATCTTATTCCGCGCTGCAATAATCGGTTTATTATTCTCACTTTTTTAAAGAAAAAAGGTATCTCGCTTTTCGCGAGATACCTTATCCTGTAAAAACATCTTCTGATGGGTATCGAATCTTTTGTTTTGCTGGTCGCGCTAAAGAAAATACCAGTGTTAACGGTCCAATTAACCCACAAAACATAACAAACATAATGATACATTTTCCAATGGCTGATAACTTGGCTGTAATCCCCATCGTCAATCCAACTGTACCAAACGCTGAAATCGTTTCAAATAACAGTTGAACAAAACTAAAGTTTTCTGTAAGCATCAATAAAAATACTGCTACAAAAATAAGAATTTGGCTAGCAACCGCAATCGCTAACGCTCTCGTTACTGTCGACATTTTGATTGTACGATGGAATAAAACAAAATCTTCTTTCTTTCTAAAAAAAGAAACAACTGATGTAATTAAAATAACAAATGTCGTTAATTTAATTCCGCCACCTGTCGATACACTTCCTGCACCTATAAACATTAAAATCATCGTAAATAATATTGATGTCTCTTCCATGCCTCCATAATCCACCGTATTAAATCCAGCAGTACGTGGCGTAATACCTTGGAAGAATGAAGCCCATAGCTTTTCGCTTAAAGATAGTGGTCCTAATGTTTTCACATTATTATACTCCAATACAAAAATTACAATCATGGCAATAATATTAAGTACTATTGTTCCAATAATCATAACTTTCGAATGAAGTGATAGTTTCTGAAAACTACGACTATACCATATATCAATTAACACAGTAAACCCTAAACCACCTATAACAATTAAAGAACAAATCCCAATATTAATAATAGGATCTCCTACATAACGTGTCAGGTTATCTGGCCAAAAGGCAAATCCTGCATTATTGTATGCTGCAATAACGTGAAAAAAACTATAATATAAACCTTTCCCAAAACCGAATTCTGGAATAAATCGAATGGATAAAAAAACAACTCCTACTAGTTCAATACAAATAGAAAAAATAAAGACTCGTTTCACTAATTTTACAAGTCCGCCAATATTCGTTTGGTTAAAGGCTTCTCCAATTAACAAACGATGACGCAAGCCAATTTTTTTTCCTAATACCCAAACAATTAAAATTGCAATGGTCATTAATCCAAGACCACCTGTTTGAATTAAAAACATAATGACAATTTGACCAAACATTGTAAACGTACTTGCGGTATCTACAACTCCTAAACCTGTTACAGTTGCTGCCGATGTTGCTGTGAAAAAAGCATCTACCCAACTAATTGATTCTTTTGTCGCGAATGGTAGTTTTAATAACATTCCCCCGACAACAATTAAACAAAAAAAGCCCATTGCTAAAATTTGCGGCGGACTTAACCGTATAAAACGATTATAAAATCCTTGTTTGTTTGTTGCTTTCATATCACTAACTCCCTTAATAAAATAAAACTTTCATTTAACATAATTTCCCATCACACTGAGATAGCATCCATCTAGTAGAGAAATAAACTTCTATACTCTTATAATATAGTTGAGCATAATCCTTTTTTTCATAGATTTCAACTTTTATTTTCATATAAGATAAAACTGTTATTGACCTAATTTCCTAGCCCATTCACTTATAAAATACCGTTACTAAAAATTTCTAATCAACCTCCCTTATTCTTACTATCTTCTCTATTTCTCCTGAAAATTTTCATATTAGCTATTCCCTCTAAAATCAAGAACCTTCTACTGATAATTTTTCACAAATACCTAAACATAATTTGAAAATACCTATCCCTTTCACTTCRAATTCACAYTGAATTCACACSTATCTTTTATATTATAACTATCGAAGCTGTTCCTCCCTAATAATGAGACATTCCCCAGTGTCTCGAACAGCTTTCCATCCCTAATTAAAATTGACATAAATTGTTCCCCTTCCATGACCACCTTGTTCTAACAAAGGTGGTCTATTTTTTTATCTCTTATTAACCTGAATCCTAAATTTCAAATTGAACAACAGTTACATAGTAGCTATTCCCCTCTATCATAAGAAAACCTATCAATCAATCTACCTACTTCCTATTATTCACAACCAACTAATTATTGAAAATTCCCTATCCCTTTCACTTCAAATTCACATTGAATTCACACSTATCTTTTATATTATAACTATCGAAGCTGTTCCTCCGAAGCTGTTCCTCCCTAATAATGAGACATTCCCCAGTGTCTCGAACAGCTTTCCATCCCTAATTAAAATTGACATAAATTGTTCCCCTTCCATGACCATCTTGTGCTAACGAGATGGTTTATTTTTTATTTCAAAATACAATACAGACAGGTCCGTAGCTTCCCAAAAAAAGGAGTGAATGTATTCACTCCTTTTTTGATTTACTTCCTTTTTTCGAACGATATTCTTTTCCTTTATTATCATTACCAGTTACAAACTCTGAACTGAATTCTTGTTGAAATTGTCCTGATTTCGGCGAGCCTTGATTTCCACTTCCTTGACTACCATTGCGATTTGTCATCTTTCTTTCTCCTTTCATCTTTTAGTATGAATAGTATTGTCTTTATCGCTACAATCATGCACATCTCGTTTTTTATTTCATATAAAGTGAAACTTCCATCAGTGAAAGTTTTCTTCTCAACACTGAGGATTATCCTTACCAATGTAGCTTTTATGAGCAGTAAACCTCCATCTCGCCTCTAATCCTTAAGGCGTAAGCCTATTCCCCATTAATGCGAAACAAATAAAAAAACCTCCCCAAAAATCAGGAAAGGATTTCTAACTACATATTTCATACTCTTTCTATATAAGCTTCTTTGAAATAGATATCATGGTGTGCATCTCTTCTCCGGATAAAGCCGAAAATCTTTCTTTTAAATACTGTTTTTTCGCAGCCTCCATTTTTGCAACCAACTCTTTCCCTTGTTCCGTAATCTCTAAATATACAACACGGCGATCAGATGTAGAACGTGAACGCATCACAAAACCCTTATTAATGAGTTTTTCCGTCACAGCTGTAATATGACTATTTGATACATTTAATTCGTTCGCTACGCGTGAAACCATCTCTTTATCATTACGGTTTAGTATACGTAGGACAAGAAACTCATTCCATGGTATGTAACCGCCAAATATTTTTCCAATATCATTACGCAACGAGCGAAACATAGCAAAGACGTTGGTAGATAGGTCCTCCATTAATTGCTCACGATTATGAGACATCATTTACATCTCCTTTTATTTTATTTCATTTAGTTAAATAAAAACTTTATTAATTATTTTATCCTATAATATGCTTTTTGTCACCTTATTTTTCCATACACTCTAGGTTCTATGAGCTCAATTGGGCTACAAAAAGAGTACGATTCCTCATCACATATTTATGCTATAATCAAAAAATGAAATATTTACCATTTAAATTCAAATATTTTAAGGGGGTATCATGGAGAAGGACGAGGATAAATTTTCTGATTTAAACAAAAAAGAGAAAAGTTTAATCATTGGTAGTATTACTTTTCTCATTATTATCTCTTTTATATTCATTTTCTTTGCGTATGTCGGAGTTTTTCGATTAATTGGTGTAGAATATACTTCACGAACCGCCCTACTATTATTTTTTTATTACTTCTTATTTTAGATGGATTTACTCATTTCATCATATTATTTTTTAAAGTTCTTTTAAAAACTTTATTAACGTACATGCAAAAGTAGCTCCCTTTCTCACTTCTTTCTCTTATAGAAACCTCACTTGATTGGCTCGTTATGCATACTGCCGATGATTGGATACAAAATGTTACAATATCAAATAGAGCTGAACTACTGATTGTCCTTGTCTTTTTTACTTTAGATAAATTATGACCTACTGATAATAAAAAGAAAGAGTAAGATTACAAGCTTTTCTCTATAAAAATTGGTACAATGAAAGCAAAATATACTAAAGAGGTGTTACATATGACATTACAACAATGGGCTGATAAAGGCATGTCCTTTGATACATACGTAAATGAAATGACTGTTAACCAATATGAGCTTTTACATATTTATAATAATTTTTTAATTCCAAACGAGTTGCTTCCTGTTTTAGAAGAACGACAAAATGATGGATGGCGCGTTATCGTATTAACAGCCGACTGGTGTGGGGATGCTCTACTATGCGTACCTGTAATGAAACGAATTTGTGAAGTTTCTAATATTGATATGAAATTACTCATTCGCGATGAAAACCTAGAATTAATGGATCAATACTTAACGAACGGAACAGCTCGTGCCATTCCAATCTTTATTTTTATCGATAGAGAAGGAAATGAACAAGCCGTTTGGGGACCACGCGCTCCAAAAGTACAAGAGTTAGTGACTTCTATGCGCGCTACATTACCAGAAAAAGAGGATCCGCTATTTGAAGAAAAACAAAAAGAAATGTATGCCAATTTCCGTGCAACACTAGCCGATGATACTTCCCTATGGGAGCATGTGCTGGAAAATATGATTGAAAAAATCGTAAAATAAAAAAAACTGCCGAATGGCAGTTTTTTTATTACATAATGAAGAAATAAAACACCGCTGCTAAGATAAAACGATAATATGCAAATGGTGTTAACTTTACACGAGACAATAATTTTAAGAATGAAACAATTGCAAGCATCGCTACAACAAACGCTGTAATAAACCCGCTTGCAAATAATGGTAGATCAGCTGCACTTAGTACATCCCAGCTTTTAATTAAATCTAATCCACTTGCAGCCACCATCATCGGTACCGCTAAAATAAATGTATATTCAGCTGCCGCTGTATGCGACACGCGTGCTAATAAACCACCGCTTATTGTAGATCCAGAACGTGAAAACCCTGGCCATAACGCTAAACATTGGAACATTCCAATTGTAAATGCTTGTTTATATGTGATTTCATCTAATGTTCTTGCTGTACTTGGTTTTGAAAACTTCTCAGCAACAATCATTAAAATACCACCTGCAACTAAACTAATAACAACCGGTCCTGGACCAAATAGCACTTCTTTAATTGTACTATGGAATAACACACCAAGTATTCCTGCTGGAATCATCCCGATAATGATATGTAGTAAGTTTAACGATGGCCCTTCCGTTACTTTCCCTATTCCAACTAATGACCATAAACGTTTCCAAAATATAACGACAACCGCTAAAATCGATCCCAATTGGATAACAACTTCAAAGACTTTCGCTCTCTCGTCGTCAAATCCAAGTAAATGCCCTGTTAAAATCATATGTCCTGTTGATGAAACCGGTAAAAACTCTGTCAATCCTTCAACAGCACCCATGATTAATCCAATTAACCAATCAGCCACGAATAGTGCCTCCTTAATAACTAATATGTAATTTTTCACACCTTACCATAATACCTTATCCCTCTTTAAAGTGCATCTTTTTTTTCATCTATTTCATGTGCACATGCGCGTATTTCTTTTCTATTTTTTGATTAAATTGTATGATGATAAGAGTTTGTTCTTATGCGGAAAGGAGCTTTTATGAAAGAAACCAACTCACTCTCACAGAAAACGAAACAATTTGTATTACTATTCTTCCCGATTTTTGTAACGCAAATGTCTTTATTTGCAATGAGTTTTTTTGATACGACAATGTCGGGACATGCAAGTCCTACCGATTTGGCAGGGGTTGCAATCGGAACTAGCGTATGGATTCCAGTTAGTACGGGGTTAACTGGAATCTTAATGGCCACTACTCCTATTATCGCGCATCTTGTTGGCTCTAAGCAAAAAGGTGCCGTTCCTCACGTTGTGATACAAGCTGTATATTTAGCTATCAGTGTTAGTTTCATTGTTATACTCATAGGCTTCCTTGCTGTTTCACCAATTCTAAAAGGCATGCATTTAGAAGAACAAGTGGAACACATTGCCTCTCAGTTTTTAAGTATTATTGCAATTGGTATTATCCCTTTATTTATCTATACCGTATTGCGTGGGTTTATTGATGCCCTAGGGAAAACACGTACCACAATGATTATTACACTACTCTCTTTACCAATTAACGTCATTTTAAATTACGTATTTATCTTTGGTCATTTCGGATTCCCAAAACTAGGCGGCGTTGGCGCTGCAATTGCTTCCACAGCAACGTATTGGTGTATTTTAATCATCACTATCATTATTATCTGCACGAAAGAGCCGTTTGCATCCTTTGGTATTTTCCAGAAGTTATATCGCATATCTCTTTCGAGTTGGAGAGAACTATTAAAACTTGGTGTACCTATCGGCTTTGCGATCTTTTTTGAAACGAGTATTTTTGCTGCTGTTACACTTATGATGAGTAATTTTAGTACAACGACAATTGCAGCGCACCAAGCAGCTATGAACTTTGCATCACTGTTATACATGACTCCTTTAAGTTTAGCAATGGCTATGACAATTGCAGTGGGATTTGAAGTTGGGGCAAGTCGATATGAAAATGCAAAACAATACGGGTTTATCGGTATTGGTCTGGCACTTGTATTTGCCTTATTATATTCCATTCTGCTCTATTTCTTTGACGATCAAATCGCATCTATTTACACTACAGATGCCGCTGTCCATGATTTAGCAAAAGAATTTCTCATCTTTGCCATTCTATTTCAAATTTCCGATGCGATTGCTACTCCAGTGCAAGGTGCACTCCGTGGTTATAAAGACGTAAATGTCGCTTTAATCATGACGCTTATCGCCTACTGGGTCATCGGACTTCCGCTCGGATATATATTAGCAACCTACACTTCCTGGGCAGCGAAGGGATATTGGATAGGTCTTATTTTAGGACTAGCATTCGGGGCTACCTTTCTGCTCGTTCGCCTCTTTCAAGTACAACGTAAATATCAATCGAAAAGAAGTCGCTAATGATAGCGGCTTTTTTTCATTATGCATAGTTCCCTTTTATAACGTATAACATAAGGAAAAAGAAAGGTATAAACTTATGGATGAAAAGAAAAAACAGCACTCCTATGATGAAGAGTTTGCTCCTGAAATCTCACCTGGATACCGGCAAGATATTCATAAACCACCTCAATATAAAAACACTTCCTTCTTAATTGGAATTGGTATTTTTGGGGCAATATTACTTGTACTCATTATTTTCGTCTACTTTTAATCGAAAGGAAATTTCATATGGACAAACAAACCTCAGTTTTTTCGAAAAGAGTTGTAAAAACACAAAAAGGTTATGCAGGAGATTCTGTAAATACGCATAAGCAAATCGAACAAGGAAATCTAGAAATTGCAAAAAAAGAAATTGGACAACAAAACGAAAATCTTTAAATATAAAAAATGTCCCCACCTACTGGGGACATTTTCATTTTACATGCTGCCACTGCTTAGCAATTTTAAACGTATTATCTTCTTTTACAACTTTCACCTTATAGCTTAATTGCATTTCACTTTTCTCCCCATTCTCGATACCCGAAATGTAAGTAATAGCATTATAAGTAAAACTTTCTTCCATTTCTTTCAACACTTCTTCATTAGCAAATTTATATTCTAAAGTATGGAAACGATTTAACTCCATCTTGTAGTTATTATAAACTCATTCATGGAGAGCTACTAACGGAACAAACTATAGCGGGATTACATACAATAGAACGAGAAACAATTATTACACAGCTTGCTACCTTTCTTGCTTCTTTACATACGATCCCAATAGAACATGCTATAGGATGGGGATTTTATGATGAGAGGCCACTCACATACTGGCAACAGATTCAAACTAAATTGCACGATTATCTTTCTCCTACCCTTACATCGCTAGAAAGAAAAGCTTTTGATTGCTTATTTGAGAATTTTTTTGAATCTATGTGCTCGTCTTCCTTTCAAAAAGCGGTGATTCATGCTGATCTTACACATCACCACATTTTATTTAATGGGGAGCAAAGAAATATTGCGGGAATTATCGATTTTGGTGATGCACAAATTGGAGATCCTGCCTTTGATTTCGCTGGATTATATAACGATTTTGGTAGTAAATTTACAAACTCCATATATAAACAGTACTGTATTCTTGCTCCCCACCATGATTCATCATTCTTTGAACGCAACGTTCAATTTTATCAATACAGTCCGTTGCTCCATAACCTTGTGTATAGCTTTGAAACAACTAATGAGCAGGAGATTAAGAAGAATCAAAACAAGTTACAAATCATACTTCAGGGAACGAATTAACTTCTTTCCCTGTTCTCCTTCTCCTCGTACATCATTAATTTTCTATCCATCTCTACAATTAATTTATACATTTGAAACACCTGTAAAATTTGTAATCGAACCCAAAAAGGAGCCTGTTGTTCTTTTAACCATTGAAATACTTTCATTTCATTTTCCACTAGTTATCCCCCTTTTCCAAATTTACCCTGCATATATAACCTAAATGATGAAAAGCTTTTCATGTCAATAAAAAAAGGATGCGAATTCGCACCCTTTTAATGTAATATAGATTTTTTTTGAATGAGTGTCTCTCGCTCTTCGTCTACTTTACATTCCTTCCGAAAAGCGCAGCTATTACACTCAGAACGTAGTATTCGCTCTGTATAGTGCTCTGGTTGCTGTAACATCTCTTTCATCCTATGTAGATCACTCATACCAGCTATAATATCTTGCTCTTTTGGAACATAATCATACCTAGTTCCTTCTATTAAACTAACAATTTCAATTCTTTCAGGAAGAACTCCAAAAGCTTTATGGCTAAAAACAGCCGTTAACTTTTGGCAAAGAGCAAGCATCTCTTCATTTGCATCAATAACATATTTTTTAATTACAAACGATTGTGTAGACCACTCACCAACTTCAAACGTTAATGAAATTTGCACCCCTAGTTCCTCCATATATGTTTGGAACTTCTCATATAAAAATAAAGGCGGCATTTCACTTGCTTCATTTTTCACAAATTTTAATAGATGATCCGTTAATTTTGCCAAAACAATATAGTATTCTGCTTTAGAAGCAAACATACTAATCTGTACTTTATGCCAATGTTTTTCCAATAACTCTAACAAAAAGACTGTACTTTGTTTTTCTGGTGGTGACGTGTAATAGTCACTAATAATTTGATTTACAATCGCTTGCACCATTTGTTGCCATTCAAATGAAGAAGGTTCTCTTCTTTTTATATGACGAAAATAAAATTTATGCGGACAACGCATAAAATCATATAAATGATAATCTGTCATCGTTTTGATTGAGATTTTCCTCTGCACTTGCTCTTCATCTCCCTCTCGCCATTAAGAAAGGTGTTTTACAAATTCAGTACCAAATTGAAGACACTTCTCTACATCTTCATCTTCTGGCGTTAATTCTACTTTTAGCCCTTCCATCACAACTTCTGCACCACGTTCTTGTAGCTTTTCTACTAAAATATCAACAGCTGCACCGTATTTCGGATAAGCAGAATCACAAGAACCAAACACAGCTGCTTTTTTACCCGCTAATTGAATTTCTTCCATTTCATCATAGAAATCTAAGAAATCATCAGGAAGTTCACCATCTCCCCATGTATATGCTCCTAAAATAATACCATCATATGTTTCTAATATAGATGCTTCTGGCGTAGTCATGATATCAATTACTTCAATCTCATTTCCTGTTTCACGAATTGCGCCCGCAATATGATCAGCCATCTCTTCCGTATTTCCACTCATACTTGCAAAAATCATTACAAATTTACTCAACTAAATCTCTCCCTTAATTATGTATCGCTTCTTTTGTTTGTTTTGTTTGCTTTCTTCTCATCCACATATTCAGCACGAATTACATTCCGTTGCCATTCTATATGCTTATCTTTATTTTTAATTTCCCTTTGTTCAAAGCGAAATGTTTTCTTCATTTCTTTCCCTTATCCATTCTCTTACCTATTATTTAATTGATAATAATTATCAATTTCAACTATATAATTAGATTAATTGAAAACGATTATCAAAGTCAACACCTATTTTTAAAAAAATAATGAAAAGATACAAGCTTGTCCGGTGACAATTCATATATTATAAATGAGCATAGTTCTTTCTCAGCCCTCTCTAACGGAAAGAAATAGAAGCAACTGCGATTGTCGCAGTTGCCTTTTTTGTGTATTCCGAAGCCAATTTTTGATTTTATAAATTGTTTATCCTGTGTTCACACTTTTTAAGCTTTTAGTAATTTCATTGTCGCTTGTAAAAATAATTCTGCCCCATAAATTAACGCAGACTCATCTACATCAAATTTTGGATGATGGTGCGGATAACACGTCTCCATTTTCTCATTCCCAGTTCCTAATTTAATAAAGCATCCCGGAGCTTTTCTCAAATATGCAGAGAAATCCTCGCCCCCCATTGAAGGAGCAAGTTTTACAATTCGCTCTTTTCCAAATAACTCTACTGCGCTGTCCTCCACTACCTTTGTAATGAATACATCATTAATTACAGGATCATATCCATAGCGATATGTATACGTATATGTTGCACCATGTGCATCTGTAACTCCCTTAGCAATTTGTTCAATCCTCTCTTCCGCTTCTTCCCTTAATTTTTGATTAAAGGACCGGACTGTTCCCATTAAATATGCTGTATCAGGAATAATATTATCTGCTGATCCTCCATGAAATTGTGTGACTGAAACTACTCTTTGCATAAAGGCATCTGTATTTCTTGATACAATATGTTGTACATTGGTAATAATTTGCGCCCCAACTGCTATTGGATCTATTGTTTCTTCTGGCCTAGCAGCATGACCTCCTCTTCCTTTTACTTTAATTGTAAATACATCAGGCGCTGCCATCATAGGTCCATACACAATCCCAATTTTTCCACTTTCTAATCCAGACATGACATGTAAGCCAATAATATAATCCACATCGTCCATTACACCGGCTTCCACCATCTCCTGTCCACCACCAGGATATACTTCTTCTGCGTGTTGAAATAAAAGACGAATTTCTCCTTCCCAATCTTCATTCATGCTGGCTATTGCTTCCGCTGTCCCTAATAAAATAGCCGTATGTGCATCATGCCCACATGCATGCATAACTCCTGGAGTAACTGATGCATACGATTTAGCCGTCTCTTCTTGAATCGGCAACGCATCCATATCTGCACGAATTGCTACAACTTTTCCTGTTTTCTTTCCTTTTTTCTTTGCCATCACACTATATGTCGTCGGCCTTGTTACCTCAAAAAATGAAAAAGACTTTAAAGTATTATATATAAATTGTGAAGTTTGTTCTTCATGGAATGATAGTTCAGGAAATTTATGAAGATGTCTTCGCCACTTTATAATATTTTCCTCTGACACACCCTTCCGTCCTTCCCGTTTCTTGTACTCCATTCCTAACAACCTCCTTTCTATTCCTTACATTCTTATTCCATTCACATTACATAATTGTCCTTGTCATCATTTTATTACTAACTCCCTTATTACATGGCTTCTCATCTCACATGACAAATTGATTACAAATTCATAAAGAATGTAATATAATTACTAAGTTAGGGATTTTCTTTTTTAGTATTTAGTGCTACTATCAAAAAAGAGCCTTTTGTCTTGGTTTTACCTAAAATGTGGAATTTTGTTTTTTTCACAATGATGTAGGATATGATACCTACATATAGTTATTATTTCATAAGAGAGGGAAAGAGATGGAAAGATTAAAAGAGATATGGTCTCGACCACTCACACAATGGTTTGCAAAAACTTTTTATTACCTTGCAATTTTGTTTGCGTTACTTTGGTTGTATGGATTCCATGATACAAACACAAGTACATTTATTTACAATGAATTTTAGGGTGGGAACGTTATGAAGTTATTAGAACAGATCGAAAAGTGGGCGGTTGAAACGCCTGACCAAACCGCTTTCGTTTGGCGAGATGCGAAAATTACGTACAGACAATTAAAGGAAGACTCTGATGCATTAGCTCATTGGATTTCCTCTGAGTATGCAAATGATCGCTCACCAATTATGGTATACGGCCATATGCAGCCAGAGATGATCATTAGCTTTTTAGGATGCGTCAAAGCTGGACATGCTTACATTCCAGTAGATTTATCTATTCCAGCTGATCGTGTACTACGTATTGCAGAAAGTTCCGGTGCAAAATTACTTCTATCAGGGGCAGAAGTGAAAGAAACTGAATTACCAGTTCGCATCGTTTCTGAAAACAACTTAAAAGACATTCTCTTTACTCATAAAGGGAAAACACCAAACCCTGAACATGCAGTAAAAGATGATGAAAACTTCTACATTATCTATACGTCAGGGAGTACAGGTAATCCTAAAGGTGTACAAATTACGTACAATTGTCTTGTAAGTTTTACGAAATGGGCAGTTGAAGATTTCAACTTACAAACTGGACAAGTGTTTCTAAACCAAGCACCTTTCTCGTTTGATTTATCTGTAATGGATGTTTACCCGTCTTTAATAACAGGTGGTACACTTTGGGCAATCGACAAAGATATGATTGCACGTCCAAAAGACCTATTTGCTTCTCTAGAACAATCAGATGTGCAAGTATGGACTTCCACACCATCTTTCGCAGAAATGTGTTTAATGGAGCCATCTTTCTCTGAAAGTATGCTACCAAATATGAAAACATTCTTATTCTGCGGTGAAGTGTTATCGAATGACGTAGCAAGAAAATTAATTGAGCGCTTCCCGAAAGCGACAATTATGAATACGTACGGTCCAACTGAAGCAACTGTAGCTGTAACAGGCATTCATGTTACGCAAGAAGTAGTTGATACATATCAATCACTTCCAGTTGGCTATTGTAAATCCGATTGCCGCCTTCTTATTATGAAAGAAGATGGTACGATTGCACCAGATGGTGAAAAAGGTGAAATCGTAATTGTTGGTCCAAGCGTAAGCGTTGGATATTTAGGAAGCCCTGAACTAACGGAAAAAGCATTCACAGTTATTGATGGCGAACGTGCCTACAAAACAGGTGATGCTGGCTATGTAGAAAATGGTCTCCTTTTCTATAACGGTCGTCTTGATTTCCAAATTAAGTTACATGGTTATCGAATGGAATTAGAAGAAATCGAACATCACCTGCGCGGTTGCTCTTACGTAGAAGGAGCTGTCGTAATTCCAATTAAAAAAGGTGAGAAATACGATTACTTATTAGCAGTTGTTGTTCCTGGAGAACATTCATTTGAAAAAGAATTCAAATTAACATCTGCAATCAAAAAAGAACTCAATGAGCGATTACCAAATTACATGATTCCAAGAAAATTCATGTATCAATCTTCTATTCCAATGACACCAAATGGAAAGGTAGATCGCAAAAAATTATTGAGTGAGGTTACAGCATGACCGCATATGGATCATTTTATTTTTTCGCCATAGTGGGCATTTTATTAATACCTACTATCATAGCTGGATTAAAAGGTAAAATGTTGCGTAAATATAATGCTGCCCTAACGCTAATCATGCTTGCTATTATCTTCTCGGATAAACCAAAACAAGCGATGATGTTAGCAGCATTTATTATTTGGCAATATGTCCTTATTAAAGGCTATTTACTACTAAGAAAACAAAATAATAATACGTTCATGTTTTGCATGGCTGTTATTTTATCGATTTTGCCATTAGTTCTGGCAAAAATCGCACCATTTGCACCTGAATTAAAATTCATTGTTTTTGCTGGTATGTCTTATGTAACATTTAGGGCAGTACAAATGGTATTTGAAGTTCGTGACGGTTTAATTAAAGAATTCTCATTCTTTAATTTCTGGGAATTTGTTCTGTTCTTCCCAGCTATCTCGACTGGACCTATTGATCGTTATCGTAGATTCCAAAAAGATATTCAAAAACCACCAAGTGCTGAAGAATATCAAAAGTTACTCTATACAGGTATTAACCGTATTTTCCAAGGTTTTCTGTATAAATTTATAATTGCTTATTTACTAAAGAAACATATTGTTGATGCAGTATTTGCTAATCAAGATACAATTTTCTCTAATGCAATTTATATGTATGGCTATAGCTTGTATTTATTCTTTGACTTTGCGGGTTATAGTGCATTCGTAATCGGTGTAAGTTATATGATGGGTATTAAAACACCAGAAAACTTTAATAAACCATTTATTAGTCGTAACATTAAAGACTTCTGGAACCGTTGGCACATGAGCTTATCATTCTGGTTCCGTGACTTTATTTATATGCGCTTCGTCTTTTTCGCAACAAAGAAAAAATTAATCAAAAATCGCTATACGATTTCATACATTGGTGCATTTTTGAACTTTTTCATCATGGGCGTTTGGCATATTTTAGGTGAACATGTTTATCAGTACATTATTTACGGCCTGTATCATGCTGCTCTGTTTATTTTGTTTGATATTTTCGAACGAAAAAACAAGAAGCACAAGTTCTGGCCAAATAATACATTCATGCATGTTCTTGCAATTGTGATTACGTTCCATGTAGTTTGTTTCGGTTTCCTAATCTTCTCTGGTCGCCTAAACAGATATTTTTAATGACTAGCTTCTTTTCTTACAGCTAAGAAGTTACACATAATACATTTCGGATATAAAGGAGATTTTAAAAATGGCAGAATTCAAAGATCAAGTATTAGATATTTTAGAAGAAGTATGTGAAAACGATATTGTAAAGGAAAATCCTGACGTACAATTATTTGAAGAAGGTATCCTTGATTCTTTCGGTACAGTATCTTTATTAGTAGAATTCCAAGAGCGCTTAGATATTGAAGTATCTATTTCTGATTTCGATCGCGATGAGTGGGCAACACCAAATATGATCATTAAGAAGTTGGAAGATATCCGATGAAAAAAGCAACCTTTGGTCCGATGCTCTTAGCATTGGCCCTTTTTGCTGTATTCTTACTTATTCCAACACGCTTTCTACTTCCACTTGTAAGTGACAAGAAAGTAGAACAAGCTGCAACTTCTCTAAAAGAAGAAAAGATTCAAAGTATGATTTTACAGCAAAAAATGTTAGAAGACCCGAAATACCTTCCGATGTATGGTTCATCGGAATTTGCACGAATGGATGCTTTTCATCCATCTAATTACTTTAAAGTAAAGCCTGAAGGGTTCACACCATTTCTTCTTGGTCGCGGCGGAACACAAGATCTTATCCACGTCTTAAACTTTGCATCCACAATGGATCAATTAAAAGATAAAAAAATGGTCTTTGTTCTTTCACCACAATGGTTTGTACCACAGGGAATTGATGAGACACACTTTGCACCTAATTTTTCAAAACAACAAGGCTACCATTTCCTTTTCAATAATGATGTAAAGCCTGAAATGAAAAAACAAATTGCAAAACGCTTATTAAATTTTGAAATTGTAAAAAAAGAAATATTGCTAAAAACATCTTTAGAAGGCATTGTCTACGATGATACAAAACATAAAATTAAAGCAATTGCAGCGAAACCATTCGCTTACCTTTATCGTAATATTTTAGATCGTAAAGATTTATTTACAGCGATGTTCAATATTAAACCGCATAAAGAACAACTTGATCCATCATTGAAACAAATGAACTGGGATGAAGCACGTAAACACGCTGATCAAACTGGTACGTTAGAATCAAAATCAAATCAATACGGTATCGAGGATGGTTACTTTAATAGCAAGATTAAAGGGAAATTAAAGCAGCGAAAAGGTTACTTAAAAAATGATGCTTACCATAACTCTCCAGAATATGAAGATTTACAAATTGTACTTGATTTATTAAAACAAACAGGTGCAAAACCACTCTTCATTTCTGTTCCTGTAAAAGGTCCTTGGTATGATTACGCTGGCTTCCCAAAAGAGCGCCGCGAATTATACTATAAGAAAGTTCATGAGCAAATTAAGAAAGCTGGATATCCGATTGCTGACTTCTCGGATCATGAATATGATAAATACTTCTTAAAAGATCATATGCATTTAGGTTGGAAAGGCTGGGTATACATCGACGAGGCAATCCAACAATTTTATAAGGCTAACTAGTAAAAAGACCACTTGAATTATTCAAGTGGTCTTTTTTTGCATGCATCGTACAATCGCTCTACCGTTACGCTTACCTCTTCCATCACTCTCTCAACAATTTGTTGCGCGAACTCTTTTCTTGCCAAAGAAGATGCTTGCCCAGCCCAAAGTGACATATATTCCCCTTTATTTTGTTTCGTTGCTTCTCGACGTATTTTTGAAGTTAACACATTTTGCACCGGATACATTGGCAAACTATCTTCTTTTCCCTCATGTTGTTCTATAAATACATTACGAATCCCCCTTGCGTATTTTCCAGAAAACGCCTTCGTTATAGTTGTACTTGTATCTGTGCTGTTTAACACTGCCTCTTTATGTACATCATGCGTAATACTTTCTTCACTTGTTAAAAATGCTGTTCCCATTTGAACACCTTCTGCACCTAATGCTTGAGCAGCAACAACACCTTGGCCATTCATAATACCACCTGCTGCTACAATTGGAATTTGAGGAACTGCGGCTACTAGTTGAGGGATTAAAGCGAAAGTGCCAATCATAGAGTCTTGTTCTTTTCCAATAAATGTACCCCGATGCCCTCCAGCTTCACTACCTTGTCCTACAATTATATCTACTTCTAATTCAGCAAGTACTTTTGCTTCTGCTATGTTAGTAGCTGTTCCAATTACTTTTATACCCTCTCGCTTTAAAACTGTAATTTCTTCTTGCTCTAACATTTGAAATGCAAAGCTAACAACTGGAACTTTTTCTTCCACTAACACTTGTAATTGTTCTTTATAACCTTTTGGAAGTTGTAATGCCTGCTCTTTATCTTCTTCTACACCTAATTCTTTTTTGATTGATAATAATACTTCCTGCGCAGCTTGTACCTTTTCATCCTCAATTTCTATTTCTTTTGTAATGAGTAAATTTACACCAAATGGTCGATCCGTTAATTCTCGCACTCTATAAATAGCTTCTCGAATTTGTTCTGGGCTCATATAACCAGCCCCAAGCGTTCCTAATCCACCACTATTACTTACGGCGGCAACAAGTTCTGGTGTTGTAATTGCACCTGCCATGCCAGCTTGGATAATTGGATACTTTATTTGTAATACATCAGTTACTCGACTTATAAACATTTTTCACCCTCCCAATCTTCTTATATCTTCTTGATGCTACAAACTTTTCCCTTCTTTTACAAAAGGATTGCACTGCTTATGAAACGAATATATTGAAAGAGAAGGAGGGATTACATGCTTCACCCAAATGTTCTAAAGCAAGGTGACACAGTAATGATCATTGCTCCAGCAGGGCCACCAATAATTGAATATGTTCTTACAGGGGCCAAAATATTAGAGGAGATGGGACTGTCCGTAATCATTGGAAAAAGTGTTTATGAGAAATATGGCTATTTAGCTGGAAATGATGCCATTCGCCTTCATGATATACATGAATCATTTACAAATCCTGAAGTAAAAGCTGTTTTTTGTGCAAGAGGTGGATATGGAAGCGCCCGTCTTCTTCCTCATATTCACTATGAGCTTATCCGAGCAAATCCGAAAATCTTTTGGGGTTATAGCGACATTACCGCTTTACATACTGCCTTTACACAATATGCAGGACTTGTTACTTTTCATGGACCCATGATTGAAGAAGTAGGAAAAGGGATTCACTCTCTTTCTTTATCCTCCTTCAATCAACTATTTCATCCTTATTCAACCATTTTATCTGCAGCAGAATGTATTGTTTCTTCAACTAATTGCATAGTTTCCGCCCCATTAGTTGGCGGAAATTTAACTGTTTTAACAAGTACACTTGGATCACCATATGAAATCCATACAAAAGATAAAATTATATTGCTTGAAGATATTGGAGAGGAACCATATCGCATTGATCGTATGTTCAATCAATTACGTTTATCTGGAAAGTTTAGTGAATCCGCAGGAGTTATTTTCACAAGCTGTCACGACTGTAGCCCTTCTAAACCATCTCTATCCTTACAAAGCATATTGCACGACTATCTCGCGCCATACAATATCCCAGTATTATTTGGTTTTCCAATTGGACATATACAGCCGAATATCGCCATTCCCCTTGGTGCTCCTGTTACAATTGACACAAAAAAAAAGACTCTTTCCATTCCTTCTGGTATAAGTTTCACACCTAACTAACAAAGTAGATCTTATATCGGTGATTGTTATTCCTTATTCACAGAATATAAACAATGTCTTATTCAAATTTTCATTTCCATTAAAAAGGAAAAGCATACACCGCTTTTCCTTTTTACTATGCTTGAATGGCTATACAAATGACATTTTTACTGATAATAATTAAAGATTCGCCCAGAAGCTATATCAGCAATTTCTTCAGGAATAAAGGTTTTGCTAAGCTCAGTCCCAACATTCAATACAGCAGTTACCTCTTGATCAAGGCTTTCAAACAATTCTTTTCCACGTATCGTAATAAGGGGTGTTCCTTCTGGCAACACTTCTTTTACAAATTCCAATTGTGTAAAGAACGGAACAATCCATCTGCCTTCTCCTTGAAAATAACGTAAACGAAGAGTTCCCTCGGTCGCCGAATCATCCGCTTCCATAGATCCCGCAACATAAAAATGAGTTGTTAGCAACAATTCATAAAATTCCTTTTGTTTTTGTTTGTCATCCTCTGCTAAAACAAGTACTGTTTCGATTTTCTTTACTGGAATTTGCTCCATATGCTGCCACCCCTATTTTCAAAATAATTATACTGTAATTATACGAAATATTCTTATTTTTTTCTACATAATTATTCATTTATTTTATTGAAATAGTATCAATCATTCAAAATTATAATTGGTTCAACCTTGCCTTCTCTAATATTTCCGATGCCATAGCAACAGTAGCAAACTCTTCATGTAGATTCACAAGGGTCATATTATGAATTTCTTCCGCACAATATTGCACACTATCCGGTCCTTTTCGATTAAATGTAGCGGTCGCATCACTCACTAAATACGTTGAAAATCCTAAATTCCCAGCCATTCGAGTTGTTGTCTCTACACAGTGATTCGTCGTTAGTCCTACAATAATAACAGAATTACAATTCCTCTCTTTCAGCTGTACCTCTAAATCCGTTCCAATAAACGCACTGTTAACAGACTTTTGAATAACAGTCTCACCTTGTAACGGCTTCACTTCTTCTTTAAATTTTACCGTTTCTGCATTTGGATGAAACATGGATTCTATATTCTCTTTGTTTACATGTTGTATATGAAAAATTGGCAAGCCTCTTCTTCTCCACTCTTCTAATAAACTCTTCATGTTTTCTTCTGCAAAAGGATTATTTCGCATCCCCCAGTACGGTAGATCAAATGCTTTTTGTACATCAATAATAATAAGTGCGGATTGATTCAACATCATCTCCTCCTACTCTGCTGGTTGTAATTGAAATAAAAATCCAAGTTGTTGTGAAGCGGTAATAAAGCATATATAGGCACACAGTTCTACAATCTCAGCCTCACTCCAATACCCTTTTAATACATCAAACATTTTTTCATCTATCGCTGAGCGATTATGTACAAATACATGTGCAAAAGTTACAGCTGTACTAATCTCTTCTACCTTTTGCACATCCTCTGGCTCTCCCTTTGCCATACAGTACGGACATTCATTTCCAAATGCAAGTGTCCTGCGTACTTGCTCTTTTAATTCTTCAGAAAGCGTGCCTTTTTTATATAATGTTTTCTCTAACAAATTCCAAGAATCCAATATTTCTGGACAATGCCCTAACAATTTTTGAAACTTTGTTTCCCCAACATTTGATAATGAAATTCTCTCCATTAATTTCCCTCCTCTTCCTTACTCTTTTATTGTAAAATAAGTAAGGTACTATTTACATTTCATATGAATCTTAATTTATATGTTTTCTTTTCAAAAATCATCATTTTACTGGAGGTATATTTATAAATGCAATTAGATCGTGTAGATCGTAAAATTTTAAATGAATTATATAATGATAGTCGCCTCTCTATGCGTGAGTTATCAAAACGCGTAAACTTATCTGCTCCTTCTACTACAGAACGTGTTCGGAAATTAGAAAGTGAAGGTGTTATTCAGAAATATACAATAGATATTGATTATAAAAAGGCAGGTCTCGTTTTAGACTGTATTTTGGAAATCACTTTAAAAAATGGCGATACAACACGCATGCAGCAATTTATTCAATCTTATCCATCTGCAAGTTTTTGTTATCGTGTAACAGGAAGTCTATGTTATATCGTTAAAATTTCTGTCCCTTCATTAGTTGAACTTGAAGAATTTATTAATGATGTTTCTTCATATGCTACCACTGTTTCTCATATTGTCTTATCAGAAGTATCTCTTACTCCTGACATTGAACATATTTTCCCAGAAGAACAAAATTAATTTTTATTCACAATAACCTTAAATACCCCTTACAAAAAGAATAAAAATGTTTTATTATGTATTAAAATACATAAAGTTCGAGAAAGGGGCATTACATTGAAAATATGGTTTTATGAAAAAACGGCTCAAGAAGATGATTTACTCGGTATTTGGGATAATGTTCCCACCATTCCTCGAATTGGGGAAAAGGTGGAAATTTTAAAAAGCGTTCGTACAGTTACGGATATTAAATACGTAAAAAACGGAAACAACTTTCATGTGGAAATTGTGATCCATTAAAAAAGCAGCTCTCCTAGGTTATATTGGAGAGCTGCTTTTTATTCCTCCTATACTTACTGATGTTCTGCCTTTGCTATTATAATTTTATCACCCTCTACTGCAACCGTTACATAATCATTCTCTTCTAATTTCAACTGATTCACAGCCTCATCTGGCAATTCTACAGCCATAAGTCGATCAGTTACAATAACTTGACTATATACTCCAGTTTGTGGTAATGGTATAATCGCCTTCTCCTCATCAATAAAACGAAGAGGTGGTACCCCTATTTCTTTTACAGTTCGCCAATTTTTCCGAATAAAAGGTATCAACCACAGTAAACTAATCAAAATGATAACGAGTCCAATCCATAAATTACTTTGTCCTTGTAACTCAGCGATTGAAATAGCTTCGTCTGTTCCTTCTCCACTCATTAATTGAACACTTGTTGCGATGCAGTTGTTCAGAGCATGTACAGCTATATTCGTCCATATATTCTTCGTCTTTATGTAAAGAAGACACATCACAACACCAAATACAAATGCACCAACGACATCAAAGTGCCCTAAACCAAAAATAAGCGAAGACACAATTACAGCTCGTTTTATACCCCATTTAAAAGCCATACGGTTTAAGAAAAAACCTCTAAAAATGACCTCTTCCATAATAGGTGCAAAAATACACGCTGAAATAAAACTAAATATCGTTGTATATATACTACTCATATCGATGACGCTATCATCATTTAACATATCAATTAAAAAATTAGGAAGAAGATGTGCCAATATGTAAATTTGAATATGAGATACACCTACTGCAAAAATAAGTCCCATTACAGTTGCAATTACGATTAACTTCCAATTCAACTTTGTTGTTCTATCCAAGAAACTAGTAAATATAACATTGTTCTTTCCTGTTTTTACATATAACCATAGTAGCGGAAATACAAAAAACACCAAGGTTTGCAATACAGTATCCATGACAATGTCTGAAGCCCCTGCAAAAGCTAACGGTATCATTGTTACTATCATTCCTAAAATCATCCATGCAAAAAAACTGCGAAGTCGTATATGTGAAAATGCGTACTGAATAAAAAACACCCCCATGATGATATATTTACATTGTAATATGAATACCCTCAAATTTCTTCCTATTTTTCTCAGTTCACTTTTAAATAAGATATCTATTAAAATATGGAATAACGAATCTATTTTAAGACATTTCCTCTTTGCAAGATTTTCTGTTTTAATGATAAATGTCGCTTTTTATACCTAATTTTAAAAAACATATTATCTTGATAAGAATAAGGAGGATTGCGCACATGGATTTCTTTGAAAATGTCATTAATCTGATTCATAAATTTATTACAACTACAAACGAATATTTATGGGGTTATATTTTAATTGCATTATTAATTATTATAGGTTGCTATTTCACATTCAGAGCTGAATTCGTTCAGTTCCGTCATATTCGTGAAATGATCCGTTTACTTGGCGATGGAGCAAGTCCTTCTACACGTAAAGCACAAAAGGAAAAACACGGTGTTTCTTCCTTCCAAGCATTCTGTATGAGCACAGCATCGCGTGTTGGAACAGGTAACTTAGCCGGTGTAGCAATTGCGATTTCTATGGGTGGCGCAGGTGCTGTCTTTTGGATGTGGCTCATCGCTATGATTGGCGGAGCATCTGCTTTTGTGGAAAGTACACTTGCGCAAATTTATAAAATTAAAGACGGTAAAGCATTCCGCGGTGGCCCAGCATACTATATGGAAAAAGGTTTAAACAAACGCTGGATGGGTATGATTTTCTCCGTATTAATCACAGTTAGTTTCGGATTAGTTTTTAACGCTGTACAAGCTAATACTGTAACTTCTGCATTCGACGGAGCTTTTCATATTGATTCAAAAATCGTTGGGATTTCATTAGCTGTACTATTATCTGTCGTGATCTTCGGCGGTGTAAAACGAATTGCACGTGTTGTAGAAATGATTGTACCCATTATGGCGATCATTTATGTTGCAGTTGCACTATTCGTTGTTGTGACAAATATTACATTAATTCCAGAAATGGTTAAAGAAATTTTAGCGCATGCATTTGGCATAAAAGAAGTTGCTGGCGGTAGCTTCGGTGCAGCAGTTTTACTTGGTGTTAAACGTGGTTTATTCTCAAATGAAGCTGGTATGGGTAGTGCACCAAACGCAGCAGCAACAGCTAATGTAACGCACCCTGTTAAACAAGGTTTCATTCAAACACTTGGTGTGTTTACAGATACATTATTAATATGTAGTTGTACTGCTTTTATTATCCTTTTATCAGATGTTCATACTGGAACTGATTTAAACGGTATTCAGTTAACACAAGAAGCGCTAAAAATGCATATTGGCCCTTGGGCACCTATCTTCGTTGCTGTAGCGATTTTCCTATTCGCATTCAGCTCGTTAATCGGAAATTACTACTATGGTGAAACAAATATCGAGTTCTTAAACGGAAGTAAAACTACACTTATGATTTATCGTATTGCTGTAATCGGTATGGTATTCCTAGGTTCTGTTGCAACAATTCAAGTTGTTTGGGATTTAGCCGACCTATTTATGGGCGTTATGGCAATCTTCAACTTAGTTACAATCATATTCTTAAGCAAGTACGCATTTGCAGCATTGAAAGACTATATGAAGCAAAAAGAAGCTGGACAAGACCCAGTATTCTATGCAGACAGCATTCCTGGTTTAGAAAACACAGAGTGTTGGGATCGTGAAAAAACAGAAGAAAAAGTTGGTTAAAAAAAATCCCCGTGGTAAACGGGGATTTTTTTCTATTATAATACATCACGCTTTTGGAATAACGTGCTTGATGCAACAAGTAATACTACAAAATAAGCAAGTACTAGCAGTAAAGATGTTGTGAAATTGAATTCTGCAAATGGTGGTGTAGCACCGCCACTAATTAGTTTATTACTATCATATATACTTAAATCCAAATGTGAGAATACAAAAAACTTAGCTACTCCTTTAACAAACATCATAAGCATCATGCTAATTGCTCCTTGCAAGAAGAATAGGAACAGTGCAATGATTAATGGTAATACTGATTTTCGAAAAACATTTGCCAAGAAGAAAGCAAGTGTTGCAAAGAAGAACGGAGACACAAGTTTATATAAGAACACTTTAAACAATACCCCTAGCGTTAATTCTGTTTTCCCACCATCCATAATGATTGCACCAATAACCATCGCAATTAAGGTACCTGCCACGATAACAAAAAGCATTGTTAATAAAACTGAAACATATTTAGAAAATAGAATCATAATTCTTTTTCTTGGACGGATTAACAACTGCTTAATTGTTCCTTTTTGGAACTCATCAGTAATCGTACGAGAAGCAATGGTAATACCAAAGATTGTTGCAAATAAAATAACTATACCTGTATCTGTCATCGCATAATCTAGATAGGTTCCTTTCAGATCTTTCACTTCTCCCCATTTCACCATTACAAAAGCACCAAGAATTTCTAACGCAGCAATCACACCTATCAATATATACATACCTTTTTTCGCATGTAACTTTAACAATTCATTTTGAATTAATTTAAACATTACGCTTTCACTCCCCCAGTAATCGCTAAGAACTCATCTTCTAACGTTTTATTTTGAACGGTTACACCGTATATAAGTACATCAGCATGAACAAGTTGCTTCACAAGTTGCGGAATTTCTTCTTTCATTATAGATGTAACAATTACATTCCCTTGCACTTTCCCTTTAATGACTCCATTTGCCTTCTGAGCTTGATCTACTTCAAATGCTACCGCAACTGTTTCATCATTCTTCGCCTGCTCATGTAAATTATACTCTTGTACAAATTGACCGTTTTTAATAATAACAACACGATCACACATCAGTTCAATCTCACTTAATAAATGACTCGATACAATTACAGCAATGTTTTCTTCTTTCGCTAAACGTTGTAAATAATCTCGAATTTGACGAATACCCGCTGGATCCAATCCATTTGTCGGTTCATCTAAAATTAAAATTTTAGGATTATGCAGAAGTGCTTGTGCAATTCCGAGACGTTGCTTCATCCCAAGTGAATATGTTTTTACCTTTTTGTGAATGGCATGCTCCAGTTCAACAAGTTTTACAATTTCAGCGATACGTTCTTTACTAATCGGTGTAACTGCCATATTCGCAAAATGCTTTAAATTTTGCATCCCCGTCATATAGTCATATAGTTCAGGGTTCTCAACAATCGCTCCAATTTGCTCTAATGCTTTCTCACGTTCTGTACGAATGCTATGACCACAAATCGTAATATCGCCTTCTGTCATCGAAATAAGGCCCGTCATCATTCGAATTGTCGTCGTTTTACCACTACCATTGGGTCCAAGAAACCCGTATACTTCACCTTCCTGAACTTCAAATGATAGCCCTCGAATAATTTCTGTACTACCTATTTTTTTATGGACGTTTTCTAACTTCACTACTACGTTTCCCAATGATTGTTCCTCCTTTAGACTTCTAGTTTTTTGTCGATGATATAAGCTGTCATTGATACTAGTAAAAATATTAATAAGCCTTCAAAACATAGACTAAATATATTCAATCCATCACCTGGATAAAAAGATGTATCAAAATAACCTTCCTTATTCATTAATCCTACATATTTAATAGAAAGTATAGAGCTACCTATTTTTGCAACAAAATCCATTAACATTCCATAAATCACGGCGAAAATAACAAAAAACACTAGAAATAATATTTTCCTCATACCATGTTTCACATTAAATATTTTAATAATTACACTTATAAAAATTATCGAAGTTAACAAACTAGTCAGCTCTACAATCCACAAGAAGATAGAAAAAAAATGATGCGCTAAGCCATAACTATGCAAATTTCCAATCGGTTTCTCAATGTCCTCAACTTTAAGAAACTCAGACAAATACCAAGAAAAAAGTTCTAAAAATATCAAACTTATTACAGCCAATAAAATTAACATTAACGTACAAAAAACTATATTTGCATATAAATACTTTTTGGCTGGTATCGCTGTATACCGAATCATAGAATTGTTTATCATTTTTTTAAACGAAGATATTGTCAATAAAAAAATAGAAAATACAGCCATTACAATTAGTACTGTAAATAAAATTAATGTCGTTTCCTGTTTAACGGGGAGGATTCGTTTAGAAGACCCCACCATATAGGAAAAGAGAATAAATGAAACTGTAATAAATCCTAAATAGAGTATCCATACCTTTTTCTTATTACAATTATATAAGTAATGAAGTAGCTGATTCACTGTTTAAATACCTCCTTAAACAGTTCCGTCACTGCTTTTCCTCGCTGAAAACGAATTTCCTCCACATTCTCATGTAATACAACTTCTCCATCCTTCAAAAAGATAACTTCATCAAAAATATTTTCAATTTCTCCAATTAAATGAGTAGAAATTAAAATGGTACAGTCTTCACGATAAAACTGTAAAATTAATTCTAGTACATGCTCCCGTGAAACAGGATCAATCCCACCAAGCGGTTCATCTAGTACATAGAGTTTTGCTTTTCTTGAAAACGTTAAAATAATCTGTAGTTTTTCGACCATTCCTTTTGACAAAGCTGTAATTTTTTCTTCTAGCGGTATTTTAAATTCAGCTATCGTATCAACTGCTTGTTGGATATCAAAGTCTTGATAAAAATCTCGATAGAAAAATAAAGCGTCTTTCACAGTCATCCATTCATCAAAGACTGGTCTATCAGACATAAATGAAACAATTTTTTTCGTTTCTAAACCTACCTTCTTACCTTCAATTGTGATATTTCCTTCAGAAGGGTACTGCAAACCAGCAATCATTTTTAACAATGTCGTTTTGCCGCTACCATTATCCCCGACAAGGCCAATAATTTTCCCTTCTGTAATTGTTACACTTAAATCTCGAATCACTGTTTTTAAATCATATCGTTTCCAAAGATTTTCTATTTTTAATAACTCTGTCATCAGCTCTCCCCCTTTTTCTCTTCCAATGAAGACCGAAGTATTGAGAGAATTTCCTCTTTTGAAAATCCTAAGTTGTCCATTCCATTTATAAATGCATGAAGCAACTCTTTTGCCATATCTTTGCGTAGCTCCATAATTTTCTCTCCTTCGCTCGTTACATATCTCCCCATCCCTCTACGCGTCACAACAATACCATCTCGCTCTAACTCTTGAAATGTACGCTGAATCGTATTGGGATTTACTTGTAACTCACTCGCTAATTCACGTACAGAGGAGATTTTATCACCAGGCGATAAATGGCCCGTTACAATTTCTTTTTTTATGTATTCCATCACCTGAATATAAATTGGGGTGTTAGGAGAAAACTCAATGTTCATCTCTTCCCTCCTTTTGTCTTAGTGTACTAGTTAAATAGTACATTAAGACAAAAGGGATGTAAATACTTGTAAGTTAAAAATATAATAAAAAGGTAGTATAACTTTCGCTACACTACCTTCCTTCTTACTTTATTCTGCTATTTGCGATTCAACTTTTGACGCGCTGTTATCCCCCCCGTCCCCTTTTCACTTCTATCTAAATCCTGATGCCCGGTTCTTACTGTCCATTAATGCCTGATTGGTTTAACTAATAATCAGGTTTTTACGGGCAGTTTATCCCCCACCTAACTTCTTTTCTTTCGCCGAACTTTGAGGTGGGAGTATTACTGCCCACAAATAGCGGGATAAAAAACTTATTATGAAATAATAACATTATGTAAACGTTTCATAATCAAAGAAAAAAACTGCCTTTATATGAAAGACAGCTTTTCACTCTTATCTATTAAAAATCAAATACAAAATCATCGTCTGCTAATTTTTCAACATTTGTTGCTTTTACATAACCATTTCCTTTTACAGAGAAGAAATCATGGTTCTTCGTATCTGTACGTAAACCGTTTAATACGATTGGATTAATTTCTTCTTCTTCAAAGTGTGGTTCTAATCCTAAGTTCATAAGCCCTTTATTCGCATTGTAACGAACAAAACGGTTTACATCTTCTACAAGACCAATGGATGTATAAATTTCTTCCGTGTACGCCATTTCAATTTCATACAGCTCCATTAATAGCTCCTGCGTTTCCTTTTGCACTTCTTGTTGTTCTTCAGCAGAAAGTTCTGCGAAGATTTGCTGTGCTAAAATCCCGACAAATACGCCGTGAATTGACTCATCCCTGATTATTAAGTTAATAATTTCACCACTGGCAGTTAATTTCCCTTGTCCTGCTAAGTAAAGAGGATAGAAAAATCCACTATAGAACAAGTAGCTTTCTAAGAACACACTAGCTACCATAGCCATGTATAATTCTTTTTTCGTTACTTGTGGCTTTAATAAACGACGATAATACCCTGTAATAATACCTGCTTTTTTCTCAAGTAATGGATGACTATCTACCCATTCAAAAATCTCATCAATTTCTTCTTCTGTTGCAAGTGTCGTAAAGATATGACTATAACTCTTTGCATGTACTTCTTCCATCGCTCCCATGAAAGCTAGTACACTTTTCGCCTGCAAATTCTCAAGATGAACAAGTACAAGTGGCATACCTTCGCCACCTTGTTTTGTATCTAAAAGTGTTAAACCACCTAATACACGCTTATAGGCAATTTGTTCTTCTTTTGATAATTGCACCCAAGTATTTTTGTCAGAAGATACCGCGATCTCTTCTTCTGTCCAAAATTGAGCGATGTTTTGCTTCCAAAACATTAAACTAAAATCGTCTTCTTTTTTATTCCAGTTTACCGCGCGCATTGAATCGCCCCTTCTCAATAAATAAGCCCTTCTAATATGCGGTAAAGCTTTCAGTTTGTGATGAAAACTTAACCGCATGTAGAGTCTTAAATTTTATAACTAAGCATGAGCAGGGTCAGAAAAACCCTGCTCATGATGTCTTACTCTTTATGTTGTATATCAGTCAATTTTAATTTGCATCAAACCGTACAAGCAACGCACTCTTCCACGCTTAATTTTCGTGTTCTTGTATAATACAAACTCTTTAAGCCTTTTTTATGTGCATAAATATAATAACGTGCTAATTCACGAGTAGAAATATCACTATTCACATAAAGAATTGTACTAATTCCTTGGTCAATATGCTCTTGAATTTCTGCGATTAAATCAATTAGTTTAAACTGATTCATATCATAAGAAGATTTATAATACCAGAACGTATCTTTTGATAAATACGGCATTGGATAATATGTTGTCGCATTTGCATATGTTCTTGACTCAATTTGACTTACGATCGGCATTACACTTGAAGTTGCATTTTGAACGTAACTAATTGATTGTGTTGGAGCAATCGCTAAACGATATGAATTGTATAAACCATGCTTCTGCACTTGTTCTTTTAGACTTGTCCAATCTTCTTTTGTTGGAATATAGATCCCTTCAAATAACTGCTGTACTTTCTCAGTTATAGGATTATAGTCTGTTGTTTCATACTTTTCAAAGTATGTGCCATTTGCATAATCCGACTTATCAAAGTCTTTAAAGGTTTCGCCCTTTTCTTTAGCAATTCCCATGCTTTTTTCAATGGAGTAGTAATTTAACATCATAAAGAATGTACGAACAAATTCTTTTGCTTCTGCACTTTCATAAGCAATTTTATTTTTCGCTAAATATCCGTGCAAGTTCATCGCACCAAGTCCAACTGAATGAAGTTCATCATTTGCTTTTTTCACAGTCGGTGCGTTCGGAATTACCGTCATGTCAGAAACGGCTGTTAAAGCTTCCATTCCTGCATGAACCGCTTCACGAATTTCTTTATTCTCCATTAAGTTCACAATATTTAATGACCCTAAGTTACAGTTAATATCACGGCGGATAATGTCATCTGTACCGTAGTCATTAATTTCGGATGTCTCTTGTAATTGGAAGATTTCCGTACAAAGGTTCGACATCTTTACAGTTCCAATATCTTTTAATGGATGTTGTTTATTTGCATTTGATTTAAACATCAAGTATGGATAACCAGACTCAAGTTGAATCATCGCAATTTTAATAAGCATATCACGAGCACTGATATCAAGTGGCTTCTTCTTCACTTTCGGATTGCTCATTAGTTCATCGTACATTTCATCAATATCTATATCATCTAAATGTTTTCCGTACTCTTTATATACTGTATAAGGTGCGAAAACATGGAATGGTTCATTTTTCTCAGCAAGCTCAAAGAACTTACTTGGAACGATAATACCGATTGATAGAGACTGAATACGGCTTTTCTCGTCGGCATTTATTTTTTTTGTATCGAGGAATTCAATAATATCCCAATGGAAGATATTTAAATATACTGCACCGGCACCTTTTCGTTGCCCCAACTGGTTCGCATATGAAAATGAATCTTCGAGCAATTTCATAACTGGTACTACACCGCTTGCTGCGTTATCGATGCCTTTAATTTGCTCACCGCGTGCGCGTAGCTTAGAAAGGTTTAAAGCTACCCCGCCACCAATTTTTGACAACTGCATCGCCGTATTAATATTAAATCCAATCGAATTTAAGCTATCATCCATCTCTAACAAGAAACAAGACACCATTTCTCCTCTTCTGCTTCTTCCTGCATTTAAAAAGGTTGGTGTCGCTGGTTGGTAGTTTTGTTTTACGATCATGCTTGCAAATTGTTTTGCTTTGTTAACATCGCCACGTCCTAAGTATAGTGACACAATTGATACACGGTCTTCATAGCTTTCTAAGTATTGTTTTTGATCATTCGTCTTTAGCGCATAATCCTTATAAAACTTAGATGCCGCCATATAAGATTGAAACTCGAAGTTTTCACCATATGCAACGTTATATACTTCTTCTACTTCCTCCAACTTATACTCGTCCAGAACGTTGTAATAGTAATCATGCTGCTTCATATACTCCATTCGCTCTGCCACGCTATTAAAATGAACGGTATTCTCTCTTGCCTCTTCCATAAAGACTTCTAATGCTTCTTTATCTTTATGAAGCTGATAGAAACCATCTTGCATTTGCGTGATTTCATTATTCAGTTCAATGTGTCGCAATCTCCCGCACCCTTTCTTTAAAAAACTCTACGTCTTTATTTGTTCCAGATAACTCAAATTTTGATACAATCGGCACTTCATATCTGGATGAGATTTTATCTGCACTTGCCCCGAACATATCTCCCCAGTTTCGGTTTCCGCTTGCAGATACGCCCTTTAATTTTCCATTATTGCGCTCTAAAAATTCTAAAACACGTTCCGGTACATTTCCAAAACCTGTTGTATACGTAATAAGAACAAAATCTTCATCTAATACGAGGTCATCGTTAATTTGAACGGCCGGCATATTTAATTTGTGGATGAAACGCTTCACGTTTCCTGTCATAGAATCATATGCAACCAACATTTCCGACCCTCCCCTTCTATCTTTAATATCTTCATCTTTTCTCTACATATTGTATTACGTTTCAAAAAAGGACACAAGATATATGTATAAATTCTTTTTTTTTTTAACTTTTACTTTTCGACATAACAAACCGTTTTTTTCAATACAAAGACTATGAAACAACATTCTAAAACTCATGTCAATAAAGTGGTTTTCGAAAAAGTTGTCAACGGATTTAACCATATTTACAAAAATGCTAACAATATGTTTTGTCAGAAAACGATAAATGCTGGAGAATTTTATTTCTCCAGCATCACACAAAAAAGAACAGACTTTAAGTTGTAATCTGTTCGAAACCGGTTACACATCATTTATATCACACGAATAAGGAATACTATTCCTTTTGGACTAAATTTCAATTCATTTATTAAATCAAATACATATACTTTCTTTTTTCGCTCCACAATAAAATATAATTATAATAAAAAAGGACAATTATTATGGCACACCAATTTATTTGTTAATGTGATGAGACTTTTAAAAAGGCTTTACGTGATACAAAAGCAACATGCTGTACAAAAATCTGTGTTAGCTATTCACAATATTCAACACTTAAAATATCCTTTATAAATAAATGATGAAAGTTCTCTTCTTTATCTTGCATGGTAAAAACTGGCGCCTCTTCATCAAAATAGACAACAATCCCTTCAACATGTTGATATGTATGTTGAAATTTTACAGCTGCTCGAACTTTTGATTCTTGCTCATATGCCATTTTTAATTTTGTTATCACTTCTTCTACATATTTCCGCTTCGCAGGAAACATCACCATTCCAACAAATCGTTTTCCTTTCGCGTCTTTCCACATGTAATCCCAGTGCGGTAAAATACCTTGTTTAAATTCTCCCATAAATCCCTCTCCTTTTATCTTCTATTAAGAACGTGGTGTTTCTATATATGTATAAATAATCTGTCCGCCGCGCTGTGCATTTCCACTAAAGTGTTTAAAATCTTCCCGATTCACGATAACATCACGAAACGTATAAAATACATCCTTTGTTACAACATACTCCTCTATCTCACCATTTTTCAGTTGATCTAAAATTGTATTTGCTAATTGTTCGTCCATGTATTTCACCTCTCTGCAATATTCTATCGTATCTTCCACAGGTCGACAACGTTAAATTTATTACATTTATAGTAAATATCATATATTAACATAGTGGTTTAACCATACCAAATTGCTCTGATAACCAAGTACATCTTATACACCTTCCTACACTTCATTTTATGTTACAATAAGAATAGATAATTAGGAGGGATAATATGATTCGGAAAGCAAAAAGGACAGATGCAAAAGCAATATCTCCTTTATTGTATAACGCTTTGCATGAAATTGCTGAAAAAATCACAGGTAAGAAGGCAGAAACAGAAGTATTGTTAGGGATTGAATATTGGTTTTCAAAAAAAGAAAATCGACTTAGCTATGAGAATTGTTTCGTTGAAGAACAAGACGGCAAGGCAGTTGGAATCATCGTAGCCTATCATGGAAGTAATGCAGAACAACTGGATAATCCAATTGTACAGCACTTACGTGAAAATCAACAAGATCCAAGTATTACGCTAGAAAAAGAAGCCGAGCTTGATGAATATTACATTGACACCTTATCTGTTTCAAGCGAATATGGCGGACGAGGTATTGGCTCAAAATTGATTACAGCAGCAGAAAATGAAGCATTTGAAAAAGGCTATGAAAAAATTGCATTACTTGTAAATTTAGAAAACAAACGTGCTTTCTCTTTATATAAAAAACTTGGTTATCAAGAAGATAAAACGGTAATGCTTGTCGGTGAACAATACGCGCATTTAGTAAAACCTTTATGTGAAAAGGCTCTCGTCTTTTAAAAAAACACACGATTCTTTATTGAATCGTGTGTTTTTATGTTAAATTGGTGTTTAATATATTTCCATTCATCGCTTCATGAAATGTGTATTCTGTACACCCCCATGGCTTCCGATGAAAAACAGGCGGTCCAGACCACCCTCTTGCACGTAGCTCCGCCCCAATCATCGTATTAAAATAGGTATGACCTACGAGTGCAATATGACCGTGTACAAGTGTATATCCAACTAATGTATCAGCTGCTTGTTTTGCTCTCATTTGTGCGGCTCGATAAGATTCAACCTGTTTAGAATATCCGATTATCCATAATGTACGCCCAATAACTGTCCATACTTTTGGTTTACATCTCACCCACTTTGGAGCAAAAAATCCAGGTGGTATTTCCGCCTCTCGAAAAAGAGGACTTTGTATAAAGGACAGAGAGCCTGTTAGTTCCGCCGCTGACTGTACCGTATGTTTTTGATCACTCGTTACAATAAGCTTTGCAGATTCAGTTGCCTCAACTGTCTCAATTGGTATTTCTGTGCCCTTTACTATATCAATTACATCATATCGCTCCATCCATTCGCGAAACGATGCAATTGTCATTGCTTCTGTGACACTATTTAAGCGACCGTGACGAATAAAAGAAATCCGCATTTTCTTCACTCTCCATTCACCGCTCATCAACTATATCATTATGTACTTTTTCTTATTTTCATCATAACACGACAAAACAGAAAGTCATACTTCTTTACATATCCGCACCATTCTCATAAGTTATTGAAACTGGCACATCGTCTAACCCATCAAAATATTCACTTGTTTCATGAATACGAATTATTTTTAACTGCTTATATGAGAATAGGAATAAAAGAATCGCTATAAAACTTCCAACAACTTCAAATATCATTTAATCGCTCCTAATTTCTCCCGCATCAACAGACCGTAATATCCTCTCCTCAAACTTTAGCAGAAAGCAAAAAAGAGATTAAAAATAAACCGCCCGTAAATACCCGATTCGTTCAACTAATGATTACAGATGTTTCATCCCTACTAATCATAGTTTCACTTTATTATACTCTTATATATGAATATATTCACTTCTTATCCACCTTCTTCTCTCAAAATATGAAAATACTTCTATCCCCCATACGAAGCAGTAATTCCCATATCTATATTCCATGAACAAAAGGATGTTAAGCAGAACAATAAGCTACCTTTAAAAGACCAATTAATAAAAGATAACAGTCAGTAAGAATATCCCCCTTCGCTAATTAAAGTTTCACTTTATATATTACTTATGAAAAATGACTATTTTTTGAATTTTTTTAATGGAAACATTTACAAATCGAAGAATATAGTTCAAAATAAAAGAAAATAAAAAAGAACAAACTTGTTCTTTTTTTGGTAAAACTGTAACAAGGAGAGTTGCTTATGGAAATCGCAGAAACTGGAGATATTATCGAATTTAAAGGTGGAATGCAAGGCCGTGTTCAGAAAGTAAATAAAAACTCCGTTATTGTCGATATAACAATCATGGAGAATTTTAGAGAACTAGATATGGAACCTCTTACAGTTGTAAATCACAAGAATTATACAGTTATCAATCAACATGCATAATATAATAGAAAAAGGAACTGTATATACATACAGTTCCTTTTTTATTAACGATTATCAATTGTTTCTGGATATAAGTCATGATTCATCATACGGTATTCTGCCATTTGCTCATATTTAGTACCAGGGCGACCATAGTTACAATATGGATCAATTGAAATACCACCACGCGGTGTGAATTTCCCCCATACTTCAATATAACGTGGGTCCATTAGTTTGATTAAATCATTCATAATAACATTCATACAGTCTTCATGAAAATCACCATGATTACGGAAACTAAATAAATATAATTTTAAAGACTTACTTTCCACCATTTTTTGTTCCGGAATATAGCTAATATAAATTGTCGCAAAATCTGGTTGTCCTGTTTTTGGACATAAGCTTGTAAATTCAGGACAGTTAAACTTCACAAAATAATCACGGTTTGGATGATTATTATCAAATGTCTCTAAAATTTCTGGACTATATTCAAATAAATATTTTGTATTTTGATTTCCAAGTAACGTTACATCTTTTAAATCTTCATCTAGTCTTCCTGTCATTTTTCATACATCCCTTCAATTCGGTTGATTCAACTAATAATCAGAGGAGGATATAGAACTCCCCACTGACTAAAATTTCACTTTATACACCTCTTTTATTTCCCCACACTAAAGCGTGCAGCTGAGGTAATACCTTTGCATCATTCATTTCTTTACAATGAACTGCTTTTTCAATGAGCCATTCATATTTCTCTAACAATTTTTTAATAAGCATTGCATCATCTATGGTTTTTGTATCATCATTTCCAACTTGCAAGAAAAATGGTACATGCGGATAACGTTCGTGTACTTTTACCGCATATTCAAAATCATGATCATCAAACACAACTACTTTTAAGCTAAAATCTTTCCCTACTAATCTTTCAATTACAGAATCTAGCATGAGAAAATCAGTTTTCATTTGTGAACTCGGTGGTTTTGGTGAGATTGTCACTTCATCAATATGAAGCAACCATTCTTGCCATTTACTACCTTGGGTCTCAATAGCTGTACGAATCTGCTTTTCTTTTAATAAATCTAAAAAGCCCTCTATATTTTTCAGCAACACCGGGTTTCCACCTGAAATTGTTACATGAGAAAAATTTTCTCCACCAATTTCAAAAAGTTCATCCCAAATCTCTTCTGGGGTCATTTGTCTGATTTGCTCTTTTGCTGATCCATCCCATGTAAAGGAAGAATCACACCACGCACAACTATAATCACATCCTGCTGTGCGAATAAACATTGTCTTTTGACCAACAACCATTCCTTCACCTTGAATCGTTGGACCAAAAATCTCTAAGACGGGGAGTTTACTCACCGAGCATCCACTCCCGTCTTACTTCCGCATAACTTGTTGGTGTCTCAAATAAACGAACAAATTCAACACGTGCCCCCTTATATGCGTCGGAGCGATTCTCTTTTGTAAGTGCTTCTGCCATCTTCTCATAAATCCAAACGACCATATTTTCTGCAGTTGTATTCATTGCTGGTAATGTTTCATTCAAATAACGATGATCCAAATAAATTTCAATTTCATTTTTCCAAATTTCTTTTATATCTCCAAAGTCAATCGCAAGTCCAATTTCATTTACATATCCGCTAATACCAAAAACAACTTTGTATGTGTGACCGTGTAAATTTTTACACTTTCCTTCATAGCAGTGTAAATGGTGCGCCGCATCAAATGTAAATTCCTTGCTGACCATCACTCGTTTATTATGATATTTCAATTGTTCACGCTGAATATCCTTGTCCACTTTTTGTAAATTCTCTACGATGCGAAACCCAAAAAAATTCTGTTCCATTATACATTCGCTCCTTCGCGTTCTTGTAGATACGTATCTAAGCCTGCTTTGCGAAGTTTACAAGCTGGACATTCACCGCAACCATCACCAATGATTCCGTTATAACACGTTAATGTTTTTTCTCTAACAAACTGGAATGCACCAAGTTCATCTGACAATTTCCAAGTTTCTGCTTTATCAATCCACATAAGAGGTGTATGAATAACAAATGGATAATCCATCGATAAATTTAACGTTACATTTAACGATTTCACAAACACATCACGGCAATCAGGATAACCGCTAAAGTCCGTTTCACATACGCCAGTTACAATATGACGTGCTCCAACTTGTTTTGCTAACACAGCTGCAAATGATAAGAATAGTAAATTTCGTCCATCTACAAATGTCGATGGTAATTCACCTTCCTCGTGCGTAATCTCCATATCCGTTCTAGTTAACGCGTTTGGAGCAAGCTGATTTAATAAGCTCATATCTAGTACCGTATGTTTGATTCCTAGCTCTTTCGCAATATCCGCTGCACAATCAATTTCTAATTTATGACGTTGATTATAATTAAACGTTACTGCTTCCACTTCTTCAAACTGTTGCATGGCCCAAAATAAACATGTTGTACTATCTTGACCGCCACTAAAAACAACAACTGCTTTTTCTTTTTTCATCTCACTCATTCTCCTTCTCTAATACGAATAAGAAGAAAGAACGTTCTTGAACTGTCACAATAAAAAAACAAAACAATACCTAAGGATATTGTTGTTCCCTTAGTTTTTTATAGAGGGAGTTCGCGAACCTCTCCCATGGAGTACATGGAATTTCTTCTTTCATTGCCAACACATATTGTAACATAATGTATATATCTCAGAAAAACATCTGATTTTTCTGTCTTTTTATGAAATTAAGATTCATTTTCTTGTATTTTAATAATGTGATTATACTTAATTAAACCCCATACATATGAGCATAGGGTGGAGATAAATCTGATGCTTTTTATTATTTAACTCTTTTTTTATCTCTGGCGAAAAACAAAAATTTAACCAATGCTTGTTAGATTTTAAAAAAACTGTATTGAATCCATACCTAATGCCGGTGACCTTATCCTTACATTAGTACCTAATCATAAAAGACAATGGAATCGGCATGAGCGAAGAACAACTTAAACGTCTCGGTTCCCCTTTCTATTCCACGAAAGAAAAGGGAACCGGACTTGGAATGATGGTCGTATTCAGTGTTATTAAAGCAATGGATGAAAAAATTGATATTACAATTGAAAAGGATATTGGTACCACCTTTTTATTAACTTTTCCGCTCGTACAAAAAACGTGATGTAATCATCACTTTTTTTGTGTTTCATCAGCAAGCTCAGCAAAAGCCTTTACTTTCCCATGTGGCTTTTGATTCTCTTTTCGTGCTTTCCAAGCGCGTTCTTCTTCTTTTTTCTTGTTTGCCATGCTTTCTTCAGCTCCTTTTTGTGCTTTCCTCATGTATTATTCCAAGGTAATAAGCAAAAATATGCATCAATCCAGCATATGAAGTAAAGCTTTTTTAAACAGAGTATGCTTTACTCGCACTAACCTTACATCATCGGGATTTTCAATCTTATCGTCCGCGGATATCGGGAGAAAATAAAACAAAAGAAGTAAGCTACTTACTAGCTCACTTCTTTTTATCAGAACATATTTACTTTATCTTTGTAAAATTGCGTATTTCGCTTCTTTTAGCTGAGTCAGATGACGTTGTTCATGTAAATCAAGAAATTGAATCCACTGATATAGATTAAGTTCATGAAATATAGGGTGCTTTAATGAATTATCTAGTAATTCTCTTTCATCTATAATACTATGAAGTGTGTGCAATAATTCTTGTCTGGAGTGTTCAAGTAATTGAATTCCTTGTTGTTTTTTCATTAGCGTTTCTGTTGGTTGCATTTGTTGAGGTGCTTCTCGTTTGTGCGTTCGATCAAGAGTAAGTTGGAGGTCTTTGAGCTGTACAGCTTTCCTTTCCTTTTTTTGCAAGGCATATACAAGGGCTGATGTAACCGATTGCTCAACTAGGTGTAAATGATGCATAATTTGAATAATACTCCATTTATCACGCCGGGGCTTTACATTCACTTCCGTATCATTTAACATCTCAATTTCTGATAACAACGCACTTCTTGTAGATTGTAATGATTGCAATAAAGTTTCCAAACTAATATTCATATTAGATTGAAGCATGATTCTCCCCCCTCTTTTTGGTAAAAAGAGGCGCTTCTTATGTAGAAACACCTCTTGGTAAATCTGAATTTTCTTATATTATCTCATTATTTAATACATGTGTCGATGTCAAACCGAAAAAAAACAGCGTGTTTTTTTACAATTTTGTGTCATCTACTGCCTGTAACCATGCTTGAATCTCAGTAATTATCCCTTGTACACAACCATCTGTAAATGGAGATGTCAAATTCGCACCTTCTACTAATTGTAGGAATGATTGACTTCCTCCCTGTCCACAAAGTTTCACATAGTCTGCCCATGCCTCTTGTCTATTTTCTCTTGCACGTTTCCAAAATTGCAGCGCACAAATTTGAGCTAATGTATAATCGATGTAATAGAAAGGCGAGCTATAAATATGCCCCTGGCGTTGCCAAAAACCTCCGCGTTCTAAGTAAGCATTATCTTCATAATCTCGATGCGGTAAATATTTTCTCTCAATATTACGCCAAGCAGCTTTACGATCTGCTGATGATGCTTCGGGATTTTCGTATACATAATGCTGGAATTCATCCACAGATACACCATATGGTAAAAATAGAAGTGCTGAACTTAAATGAGAGAAATAATATTTATCTGTATCTTCTTCAAAGAATAATTTCATCCATGGCCATGTGAAAAATTCCATACTCATTGAATGAATTTCACACGCTTCATACGTTGGCCAATTGTACTCTGGGATTTCATACTTACGGCTCTCGTAGACTTGAAATGCATGTCCTGCTTCATGTGTTAACACATCAATATCACCTGATGTTCCGTTAAAGTTTGAAAAAATGAAAGGCGCCTTATAATTTTCAATATATGTACAATACCCGCCGCCAGCTTTTCCTTTTTTCGCAACTAAATCTAATAAATTATTGTCTAACATAAAGTTGAAGAATTCATCGGTTTCATTTGATAATTCTTTGTACATTGTCTTTCCATGATTGATAATCCAATCCGCGTCTCCCTTTGGAGTCGGATTACCTGTCGCAAATTCAAAGTTCTCATCATAGTAAGCTAGTTTTTCTACGCCAATACGCGCTTTTTGTCTATTTCGTAATTCTGTTGCAACTGGAACGATATAATCTAATACTTGTTTGCGATAATTTGCAACCATTTCCGCGTTATAATCCGTTCGATACATTCTCGCATATCCAAGTTCAACAAAGTTTTTAAAGCCAAGTGTTTTAGCAATTTTCGTTCTCACTTTTACAAGCTCATCATAAATACGATCTAGCTCTTCTTCATTCTCTGCTAAGAAACCATAATATGCTTCACTAGCTTGTTTACGTGTACTTCTTTCTGTTCCCTGCATAAAAGGAATAAGTTGTGATAATGTTCTTTCTTCTCCTTCAAATGCAATCTTTGCAGCTGCTAATAGCTGTGTATATTGTGAAGATAATTTATTTTCCATTTGTAAATCTTTCACAATTTCCTCAGAATATGTTTTCAAATCACACTCTGCTAAAGCAAACAACTGTTTCCCATAATAATTTTCTAACTCCTCACGAAATGAAGAGCTTAGCAATGCTTTATAATATTTTGTTACATACCCTTGTGCAACTGGATCATATTCATCAAAAAAATCTTGTTCTTCTTTATAAAAGGCATCCGTCGTATCGACTGAGTGTCGAATAGAACAAAGTGTTCCCATCGTTCCAAAATCATTGCGAATTTCATTAATGAAACTAATCGCTTGCTTTTGTTCTTCGGCAGTTTTGGCATTTTCAAATTGTTCTAAAGCTGTAGTGAATTTCCCTTGTAATTCTTCTGTATTTGGGCGCTTATATTCATAGTTCTTAAATGACATAAATATGCCTCCTCTCAATGATATGTATCCTTAACTATAATTCCATTTTTGCTTCTAAATCTCCTTTTATTCTTCAACAAAATTCGTCAGAAATTGTAGTCCCTCTTCAATTTTTATTTTAAAACTTTATTCAGTAGTGGGGTTTCCATATCCCCCACTGATTATTAACCTTTATTAATCGGACTTTTACAAGCTGTAATGCGGGATAAAGTAAAACATCTACCATTGTTACCTCTCAATATATAACATATCTCTCTATTCTTTTTAAATCGCAAGGTAAATAAAAAAGCCTTAGATTATGTCACATCGAAAGCTTTTTAAATGCTCTATCACTTTTCATATTTTCCAATTTTTTTAAGTAAATGTAACAATTCATTTTTCTCACCTTTTGTTAGCATGTCAAATGAATTATGTATAACCTTTTCATGATTTGGAAAAATAGAAGCAATAACAGTCTCTCCTTCCTCGGTTAACTGCGCATATATAACACGACGATCATTCGGACATGGAATTCGTTTCACAAGTCCCTTTTTTTCTAACTTATCTACAACATATGTAATACTTCCACTTGCAATTAAAATACGCTCGCCAATTTGTTGAAGTGGCTGACTACCTTTATGAAATAACAATTCTAAGACAGCAAACTCAGTTGGATTCAGTCCGTTACTTTGTATTGATTTATTTGTAGTATCCATCACGGAACGATGTACACGGGATAGTGCAATAAATACTTTTAAAGATTGAGAAATATCTTCTCGCTCATTATTCGATATCATACAATTTCAACCCTTCACTTAAATTCATAAAACAGGAAACATCCTTCATATAACAACTACTAGCTAAAAAGAAAAGTTCAATTCACTTTACACTTTAATTTCCGAGTGACTGTTCACTCATCTTTATACTACCTCTACTTTTCTTTCTCACATTTTTAGCATATAACAATCATTTTTACTACTGATTACATTTTGAATAAAAACATGACAATTTTAACATAGTTTATATATAATGATAATAAAAAAGAAGGAGCAGCAATCTTGAATGTGAAATTACGAAGCTTAATTTTTTACATACTGCTTGTTATATTACCAACACTAGGTATCGGTGTGATTTTCTATTCTTATCACACCTATCAGATGCAGAAGGAAAACAAACAAGCTGCTCATACTGTTTTATTTCTATATAGGGACTACTTAGATCATCATATCGGGGAAGCAATTTCCGCCTTGGAAATGCTCGCTATGGTCGTAAATACAGAAACAGAAAATACGAATGGAATCCAGCAAATATTTCATGATACAGATGAGAGAGACGAGCGTTTTTCTGGACTATATTATACAAATAAAGATGGGGTAATTACAGTAGCATCTGAAGGCTTAACAACACCAATCCCTGTCGCAGATCGAGGCTACATACTAGAAGCATTTAAATCTAAAAGAACAACTGTATCTTCTGTTATTACAGATCGTGTTCTTGGACATCAAGCTATTGTGATCGCCACACCAATTTTCACTAAAAACAAACAAATTTCTGGTTTATTATTAGCCAGCTTACGCTTTGATTATATATCTTCTGCTTTAAATGCAATAAAACCACAATATCATTTCGAAGTAACTGATCAGCATGGTGTAACATTTTTAACAGATGATCACAAAGAACCTATCGGGCAACACACTAATATACTTTCTACACCCTTACAAAAATTAAAATGGAAAGTTTCTGTTTCCCCATTACCTATTGATCAAAAGACTTTATATCAAATCGTTACAGTAGAATGTCTTGTTACTTTGTTTTTAATGACGATTTTATTTTTGCTCGTTCAATATATTTTATTGAAACGTCAAACAAGGTTAGAGAGAAAACAAAATGAAATACAAAAAATTGAATTGGTTGGTACTTTTGCAGCTAGTACTGCTCACGAAATCCGTAATCCCCTTACTGGAATTAAAGGACTCGTAGCCCTTTTAAAAGAAAAATATAAACATGAACAAGACCAGTTCTATTTTTCGGTTATTGAACAGGAAATAGAACGTATCAATGAAATTGTTAGCGAGTTTCTTATCCTTGGTAAACCAACTGCAATTATTGAAAAAAAATATGATGTAAGAGATATTATCAAAGAAATCGCATTAATTATTCAATCTGAAGCGAATTTATATGGCATTACATTTGCTTTTCATTTACCAGACCACCCTGTTCATATCCGTTGTTCAAAAGATCATATGAAACAAGTGGTTTTAAATATTACAAAAAATGCAATTGAAGCTATGTCATCTGGTGATACATTAACACTTACAGTGACCAGTAATAAAGAGCACGCACAATTACAAATTATCGACACAGGAAAAGGTATTCCAAAACATATTCAAAAACACCTCTTTCATCCGTTCTTTACTAGTAAAGATACCGGAACAGGTCTTGGTCTTATCATATGCAAACGAATTATAGAAATGTATGATGGAAATATTTTAATTGATAGTAAAGAAAATAAAGGAACCACCGTCCATATAACACTTCCATTAGATTCAGCATAGTTATCCTTCTCTAAGGAGGGTAATTATGCTTATTTCATAAAAGAAGTCACAACCACTTTCCAAAAAGCCCTTTGTTTACCTTTATATCCCATATGAAGAAAAGGTATCTTCACAAACGCTAACCATTTTGGCGTTTGTTGTTCCTTATAGCGTTGATACTGTAGAATAAGCTTGTCCAATTCTTGACTCACTTGAATTGTTTCAATATTGTCTAATCCATTCGTTAAACCTAAATGAATCATTTCTTCACGCTTCATATGAATATCATGCGAAAGTTTTTCCATTGTGTACTTCCGTTTTGCTGTAAACATCCATATCCCCCTCATTATTCTTCCATACTCTCAACTTCATCCTCACTCTATACATTGGGCCTCCTAATGTATATTGCATTTGAATTCGAATACTCAGAAATTTTAACATTTTCTCCCTGTAATTTACAAATCTTTATCCTCACTTTGAGAATTATTACAAATTATTCTATCTTTGTAAATACATTCGCAATAATAGACATTTTTTTTATTTTATTTTTTTACAAACTACAGATAAACTCTACTTTTATATTTTTTATTTACATTTCTTCGACATTTTTCTTGTTTAATTTAGATGAAAATGTAAATCATAATTATGATTTACATTTTCATCTAAATAAGTACCTAATCAATTTGGAGAAAATTACTCTCCCATAAAGTGAAACTGTAATCAGTAGGGGATTACTGCCCACGAATAGCGGGATGAAAATCACATACATCTTACCACTCAGAAAGGAATTTCTTATATGCATAAACATATCATTACATTTCTACTATTTATTTTAGTATCTGTTCTTATTTTTCCTTTTCAAGCAAGCGCTCATACAAATAAGGTCGCCATTGTGATTGATGACTTCGGAAATAATATGAGAGGAACTGACAAAATGTTATCGCTTCCTATCCCTCTTACAATTGCAGTTATGCCTTTTCTACCTTCTACAAAACAAGATGCACTAGCTGCACACCAAAAAGGACATGAAGTCATTATTCATATGCCAATGGAGCCTATTAAAGGAAAAAAAGAATGGCTTGGTCCTAAAGCAATCACAACTGATTTAAGTGATTCAGAAATCAAAGACCGAATTGAACAAGCTATTCAAGAAGTACCACATGCAATTGGAATGAACAATCATATGGGTTCTAAAGTAACGGCTGATGAAAGAATCATGCGAATCATACTTTCTATATGCAAACAACACGGTCTATTTTATTTAGATAGTAAGACAAATCCAAATAGTGTAGTCCCAAAAATCGGAAAAGAATTGGGTGTTCCTATTGTAGAAAATCAATTATTCTTCGATGACGTTTATACATCATCTCATATTACAAAGCAAGCGCAGATACTCTTACAAAAAATTAAAGAGAAACCTGTTGTGGTGGCTATCGGTCACGTTGGTCCTCCTGGAGAGATTACTTCTCGCGTTATCGAATCCTCCATTCCAAAAATACGTGAACACGCAGATTTTATTTTTTTATCCGACCTCGTACTCTCACCACCACCCGTTTCCAAACAAAAATAGAGAGTGGCTATATGCCACTCTCTATTTTCTAAATATAGTCTACATGACTAACCCTGAACCCTTTTTTCTCTATTTTTGCAATCAATCGCTCCAATCCTTTTTCAGTTAATTCATCTGTTATGTTAACAATAACGCGACGAATATATTGATCACCATTGTCTAATGTAAATAATCCACCAATATGATAGGATCTTAATAACGTTCCAAGTTCTTTAATTGTCCCCTTACAATCTTGTGTTGCAATCGTTATTATATACCCCCCTGTTCGCATCCCAAACGAGTCTTCAATAACATCAAATATATTAGAATGTGTTAAAATGCCCACAAATTCATTGTATTCATTCAAAACAGCTAAAAATGGTAAGCGCCTAATTATATGAAAAGCTCGAAAGAAAGAATCTTTCTCAAAAATAAATGCAGATTGATCTTCCATCATATCTTTCACACACATATCTTCTAGTCCTTCATTACACTTATGCTCTAAAATATCTACTTTATAAATAATCCCTTTAAATTGCTGCTCATCTTCTGCTAAGACAGGAATGGCTCTATATCCCTTTTCGTTCATAACCTGTAACGCTTTTTCTCCCAAATCATCACTCTTACAAAATACTACCTTTTGTTTCGGAAGAAAATGATATTTAACTCGCAAAATACGTTCCTCCTCACATGCCGCCATGTAGTCTATATATAATAAGGAGACCCATATTTTATGAGTGAAATTATTTTTGAAACGCTTTCATTTTTCATTTCACACGCAACAGATATTTTATTTACATAACCGAACTCTCCGTTCCTTTAATCATCAATAATTTCACGTGATAGTTCATTAAATATTCTAAGCCCTCTAACCATTTCTTCGTCTCTTCTGGAGCACTTCCCCATACAATCATTCCGTAATTATGAACGAGTACGGCACCGCCACTTTCTACAAAATTCGGAACTTGATTCTCCAATAAATCAGCAAATTTCTTTTCATTTTCTACAATCGGGATAGTGATATCTGTAATTCCTTCTTTTCCAAAAACACGCTCTACACTACGCTTTTCAAATGTAACTTTCCCTTCTTTTCCATACAACTCCGACATTAAATGACTATCTACAGTTTGAACTTGCAAAATACATTCCGCATTACTTTTTTTATAAATATCTGCATGCATAAATGATTCAACAGCTGGTTTTTCATCGATTTCGAATACGGGTTCACACATATTATTAACGACAATAAAGTCCTCTTCTGCAAACAACCCTTTATCTCTACCTTCAATATTAACTAGAAATGTTAATGGTTCTTTGGATGTACACATGGATAAACTAATTTTTGTACCATAAAACCAATCCCGAAGAGCTAATTCCATTTTTATATCTTTCAACTCTTTCCATTTTTTTAGAAAAAATAACATTCCGTCACCTCCATGATAATAGCGCTATAATAATTCATTCATTTTTATGTAAAAGAAGTATTTTTTGATTATTCGAAAAATTTAATTGAATTATCACATGAGAATGTTTTTTTGTCAATATGATTTCTCCATTCACTTAAAAAATAGGCACATGCAACAAAACAAAAAGACCTTTTCACAAGGCCTTTTTGTTCATCATTTGCAGAATCTCACTTTTTTCTTGTTCATTAATTACACGTAACTTTTGCAATATATTTGCGTACAATATAAGTTTACTATATATACGTTCCGACACGTCTCTCCCTCTTTCCTTCATGCAACTTTTTTTCTATTAGTAAATTATATGAAAGAAACCGAAAAAAGTGTCCACTTTTTGCACAAATGCAAATCTTTTTATTTATACTATCTTCTCTACACATAGAAGAACAAAATACCAATACTTGAAAATGGAAATTAAGTGAAATTTGAATCAGTGAGAAGCTTCATCCCCCTCTGATTATTAATGAAACGAATCTGGCTTTTACAGGCAGCTTTATTGCCTCAATTGAAATGTAAGATGGGAATATTACTGCCCGCGAATAGCGGGATAACATGTTTCTATTTAGCTAATTGTCCAGCGAATATTATTTTTTGTAACTGCTTCTTCAAAGCTATACGGCATTTTTTTATCACAAATCACATGTTGAATTTTAGAAAAACCTGCAATTCGGTAATTTCCTTTTACCCCAAGCTTCGTATGATCACATAGAATAAATGTTTTTTCTGCTAATTGAACCATCGCTTCTGATAATTTCGCCTTTTCCAATTCAAAACTTGAGACTCCAAAGCTAGGTAACAATCCATCAATCGAGACAAATGCCTTATGAAAATGAAATTGCCGAATAACTTGCTGTGAAATAGATCCTGATACACGAGAATGTTTTGGGGACACTTTCCCCCCAATAAATAGCACTTCACCATCAAACATTTTTTTATTAATAGAAGAAATTAATTGTGTTGCAACAGGAAATGAACTCGTCACGATCGTTAGATTTTTTCTATGAATCAAATATGGAACCATTTGTAATGGCGTACTGCCATCATCAATCGCAATTACATCTCCATCTTCTACAAATGTTGCTGCTTTATATCCAATCCTTTTCTTTTCTTCTATGTATAGCATTTCTCTTTCTAACATAGGAGGTTCTATTCCAGAACCAGGGATTTGAACTGCTCCCCCATATACTTTCTTTAATTTCTTTTCCCGGTCAAGTTCTTCTAGATATCTGCGAATTGTTTCTGTTGATACCGAAAACTCACTTGCTAGTTCTGAGACCTTTACTTTCCCTTTAAATTCCACTTTTTCAATAATGCTACGCTTTCTCTCTTCTCCTACTACAGACATTAACTTCACCTCATTTATCCCGCTATTCGCGGGCAGTAGTACCCCTACCTCAAACTTTAGCAACAGCTAAAGAAGTTAGGTGGGAGATAAACCGCCCGTAAAAGTCCGATTGGTGAGGGCTAATAATCAGTGGGGGATGAGGCCCTCACTGATTAAAGTTTCACTCTATCTCGCTCATACGGCAAACAAATCCCACCTCAAAAATCCGAAGATACAGAGGGCTCATGCTTGGGATGGACTAATGAAAGTTTCACTTATACAAAATCATAGTTTTCTTCTACTACAAAAACTTCTTCATGGATACGGATACCACGTTTTTCTAACTCATCAAAAACAATTTTTGGATTTTGGAATGCCTCTTCAGGTGTTACAACACCTTGTCCGTTCACTTCCCCTTTCGCTATCAACTCTGTTGCAATTCCAAATGGAATACCTACATTTCTTGTATAAGCTCTCAGGTTCTCCCATCCTTCTACAGATCCGTCTGAGATAGGATGCGTATGATATAAGACATGTCGCTTTTTCTGATCGTTTTTCATACCAACTACTTCTACATGAAGAGCATAGCCATAAACTTTGGTTTCTTGCCCTTCTTTTGATTGTAATAAATATTTTGAAATACAATCCATAATGCCAACCTTTGCACCATTTACTTCAATCTTGTCGTTACGCAATATACCATAATTATATAAAGATCGAACAAGCTCCATATTTTGCTGCGGCCAAGTTCCACGTGTTTCAATCAGCTGTACACCTTTATCTTTTAACGCTTTAGCTAAAGTGATTGTTTCAGAGTGCGGAATAATATACTGCACAGCTTTACCGTAAGGTGCTGGTAATTCGATTTCTCTCGGACGCGCAAATGGAGGAACTTGTTTAAATTCACCATCTTCAAATACTGTACGCGTTGGCAACTTCGGATCATATTCATATGTCGTTGTTTCTGTTATTGAAGCTGAAAATGCAATTGGACGATAAGACCCATGACTTACACGTACAGATTCCACTGTATCTAATTGATTTGCTGCATGCATTGCCATCATCTGTGTCACACCCGGCGTCATACCAAATCCAGGTAAACAAGTTTTTCCATTTTGAACAAATATATCATGTGAATCATTCTCTTCACCAAAACCATTTAAATTCACACCGTGACATCCAGCCTCAGCAATACAACGAGTAGATAGGCCATTTAATTTAATCGTTGTACCATCCATAACAATATCATAACCTCTCATCTTCGCTACCGTGTCCGCATGATTTGTAACATCTACCTTCACAAAATCAACACGTGGATCGTTCAGCCATGCTACTACTTTTCGCCCTTCTTCTTCATTAAAATCAGCAACAGTAATCGTTTCGAAAGATGAAAACCGAACTAAGTCTAAAATTGCTTCACGACAAATTTTACCTGCTCCGCCTAAACAAAAAACTTTCATCCTATAACAACTCCTTTGGCAATACTATCTACTAATCGATTAATATCATCCTCATGAACATCCCCAATATTTCCAATTCGGAACGTATCTACTTTCGAAATTTTCCCTGGATAGATGACAAATCCATGCTCTTTTAATACACTATATAGTGTATTAAATTCAAAACCTTCTTCCGGATAAATAAAGGATGTAATAATAGGTGATTGATATCTTTCATCTACTAATGACTGAAAGCCAACTTCTCGCATTCTATTTACTAGGGTTCTCTGGTTATTACGATAGCGAGTATTACGTACCTTAATACCACCTTCTTCTTCTAATTCAAGCAGAGCTTGATAGAAAGCACGGACAATATGTGTTGGTGATGTAAAACGCCATTTTCCATTTTGCTCTTCCATCGTTTCCCATTGATCATAGAGATCTAATGATAAAGAACGAGCTTGTCCCTTACACTTCACTAATTCATCACGCTTTGCAATCACAAATCCAAACCCAGGAACACCTTGAATACATTTATTCGCACTACTAATCATAAAATCAATTTGTAAATCTGCAACATCCATTTCAATGCCACCAAAACTGCTCATGGCATCAACAATCGTAACTTTTCCATATTGCTTCCCTAAGCGACATACATCTACAATTGGATTTATGATACCCGTCGTTGTTTCACAATGAACAATAGCAACGTGAGTAATCGCCCCATCTTGTTGTAACAATTTTTCTACTTCCACAAGATTTGTAGGTTCCCACTCTTCTGTTTGACTAACAATAACGTCAATCTGTAACATCTCTGCCATCTGTACAATTCGCTTGCCATAGGCACCATTTGTACAAATGAGAAGTTTCCCATTTTTAGGAATTACCGATCCAATAACTGATTCAACAGAGAAAGTACCACTTCCTTGCATTAAAATCGTTGTATAAGGTTCCGTTTTCCTTGTCGCTAATGATACAAGACGATTTCTTACTTCTTGTACCATTGTGTTATATTCAGCGTCCCATGTACACCAATCATATAGCATAACTTCTTTTACAGTTTTTGTTGTAGTTAACGGTCCTGGTGTTAGTAATAAATAGTGTTTTTCGCTCATGATCCATACCCCTTTTATGAAATAATCAGTTCTTGTTCTTCGATATGTTCAATTACCTTTGGTAACTCTTGCATTGTTTTTATCGTATAGTGAGCCCCATTTTCTATAAAACGTTTACGAACTACTTCCATTTTTTCTCGAAGTTCTACTGGATCCATGCTTTCAACTTCATCTTCCGTTAAACCTAGTTCACTACTACCAAGAATGACACCAACTGTCCACATACCTGCATTTTTTCCTTCCTGCATATCCGACACTGTGTCTCCAACTTTCACCATATGATTCATTGGATATACCCCAAGCTTCATTGCATTCTTATAGCACATCCATGGATACGGACGACCTGCCGGAACATCATCTGGTGTAATAAGAAAATCCGGTTCATACCCAAGCTCTTTTGCTTCTTTTGCAACAATTTTCATCATCTCTCTTGTATAACCTGTTGTGGAACCAATTTTAATACCTTGGTCACGTAAATATGCAATCACATCTTTTACTCCCGGAATCGGAGTTGCATAGCGTGGTAAAATAGTAAAGAGAATTTCTTCAAACTCTTCATACATCTCTTGAATATTTTCCCCAGTGGGTGATTGTCCAAAAATCCGATTCCATTCTTCTCTAATACGAGGCACTTCTGTTAATGCGCGAACGTGATCAATCTTTAATAACCCCATTGGCTTCCGTGCTTCTTCAGCCGTAATTATGACACCCCGTTTATGCAAAATCTCCATAAATACTTCTAATGGCGCAAAACATCCATAATCAACTGTTGTACCAGCCCAATCAAAAATAACCGCTTCAATTTTCATCCTACCCATCACCCTTCTTATCTTTTTTGCCATAATGATGTTCGATTCCGAACGGCTTTTGTTCCCCATTCATATACAATTCTAACTACAATATTCGTTACAACAATAAGCACACTCATTGCAGCTGCTGGCGCAACGTTTCCTGCATCATCCATATTTACAATTGAAACTGCCGCCAATTTAAAATCAGCTGCATATAAGAAAACAACTGCCGATACTGTTACCATTGAATTTACAAAATAGTACATCACCATTTCTAAAATCGCTGGTAAGCACATCGGTACTGTAACCCGGAAAAACGTTTTATAAAAAGGAATTCCCATTGATTGTGAAACAAGCTCAAATTCTCGATCTAGTTTCTTTAGTGCAGTCGTTGCTGTAACAAAGGTTACAGCATAAAAGTGAATAATATTCACAAGTACAAGAACCGCGATCGTACCATACAAAGGGTGAAATGGATTTGTTACTTCCCACCAAAAAAATTGAATGGTAGGTTGACTAAAGAAAAAAACGTATCCAAGTCCCAGTACTAACCCTGGAATAGCAAGTGGTACAATGGAGAAAAAGTAACCTACTTTTCTAAAAAATTCTAGCTGCTGAATCTTTTCAATTGCATACGCAAATGCAAATGTTAGAATGGCTCCAATAACCGCTGTGACTGCTGAAACAATTACACTATTTTTAAACGCCTCAATGCCATCTCCTGTTAAACTTGAGAAGTTAAAGTGTTCCAGTGTAAATGTCATGTTATATGGCCATACTTTTACACTTGCAGCGACACCAACTGCAACAAATAAAAGAATGATCATAAGAGTAATAACACTACAATATACGAATGAAATCGCATCTCTTTTTTTATTTGTCGTAATTCGATATGGTACCGCTTTTGAAGATAAAAAGTTTGCTTGTTTCCTTTGGGTAATCCGATCCACTGCAAATGCGAATATAGCTGGAATTAACAGGATCATTCCGACAGTCGCACCCATCGGCATATTTTGTTGTCCAATCACTTGCTTATATACGTCCGTTGCAAGTACATTGTATTGTCCTCCTACAATTTTAGGAGCCCCAAAATCAGTAAAACTTAGTGTAAACACGACAAACATCGCACTAATTAATCCATATTTCACACCAGGTAAAGTAACAGTAAAAAATTGCTTTACTTTGCCTGCACCTAGCATATTTGATGCTTCGTATAGACGATAATCTGAACCTTGAAAAGCAATTAACAAAATAAGAAACGCTTGTGGAAATGTATAAATAACCTCAGCAATTGTAATGCCAACAGGTCCATATAGTGGAATGTGGAATCCTTCAAATAAACCAAATAGCCCTTTTGTTACTAGTCCTTGGTTACCAAACAAGTACGTGAGCGCAATACCATGCATCATCGTTGGTGCAAATAACGGCAATAGCGCTATGTACTGAAACAGGCGTTTACCAAAAACATTCGTACGCGCTATCGCATATGCATAAGCAAACGCTAATGTAACTGAGATAATCGTCGTAATTCCCGAAACCCATGCGGTATTCTGCAAAGACTGAACGAGGGTTGGCGTCGTGAAATATTTACTAAAATTCGCAAAACCAACAAAAGCACCATCTTTATCATAGAAAGCTTGTGTAAACAATTGTAGTAGTGGCAATACAAGCATTACGAGAAATGCAAGAAGCATACTGACAATTAACAACCTTTGTAGCCACTCTTCTTTCCCGATACTTCTCTTAACTGTTTTTTTAGAAGCCTCTGCTTTATAGTTTTCTAGCATTTCCATCTATACAATGACCTTCTTTCCATATGACAGCATATGATTTTCTGAAAAAGAAATTTGAAGTGGCTTTCCTTTTCGAATACAAGCCTGTTCTGCCACTGATGCTAATATGTCCACAACAATTCGCTCATTATAAAGATGTGTTTTTTCCTCTATTACACGTACTTCTGTCCGGTATACAGATCCTCGAAATTCCATATTTTCTACAATTGTTTTCATTCCATTATTTTGTACAATTACTACATGTTCTGGGCGAATTGCTTGTTTCTTGTCATTCTCAGAAAAGAAATTAATAGAACCAATAAAATCTGCAACGAACGGATTCGCCGGTTTTTGATAAATCTCTTGAGGTGTTCCAATCTGCATAATCTCCGCATGATTCATTACAACAATTTTATCCGCCATCGTTAATGCCTCTTCTTGATCATGTGTCACCATAATTGTTGTAACTCCTACCTTTTCTTGCAACTCACGCATTTCCCTGCGCAATTTCTCACGCACTTTTGCATCTAGTGCTGAAAGTGGCTCATCAAGCAATAGAATATCCGGAGACAGCGCGAGCGCACGTGCAAGTGCTACTCGCTGCTGTTGACCACCAGACATTTGAGCAGGATATTTATCTTTCACATTCAACAAATCAACAAGCTCTAATGCTTCTATTGCTTTCTCTTTTACTTCCGTTTTGGAATACTTCTTCGTTTTCAAACCATATTCAATATTTTCAAGTGCTGTTAAGTTTGGAAATAACGCATACGATTGAAAAACCATACCTAAATTTCTTTTTCCAGGTGGCAATGCTGTGATATCTTTTCCATTAACAGCTATACTCCCTGCTGTTGGCTCTTCTAAACCAGCCAAAATACGAAGTAATGTTGTTTTCCCGCAACCACTTGGACCAAGTAAACAAACAAACTCATTCTTTTGTACTGTGAAAGAAATATCTTTTAACGCCGTAAATGTATCAAACTGTTTTTGAATGTGTTGAATTGATAAATATTCGCTCATTTTTCTCTCTCCCACTTACTTTTTCGATTCTGCTTTTTGACCAAACTCTTTTTCCCAACGCTCTAAAATTTTATTGCGGTTTTCAGCTGCCCATTTAAAATCATTATTCTTATATAACTTATCTGTTACATCTTTTAGGAATCCATCTGGCAGTTTATAATCATTTTTAATCGTTGCAAATCCATTTTTCTCAAAATATAGCTTCATAACATCATCTGTAATTGCCCAATCTAAAAATGCTTTAGCAAGCTTATCGTTTTTCGCATTATCTTTCTTAATTAATGCATTCGCTTCTACTTCCCAGCCCAATCCTTCTTTTGGCAAGACAACTTCAATTGGTGCACCTTTTTGTTTTTCTTTTAAACCGCTATAAATCATAGATACACCCAATGGATATTCCCCAGCACCTGCTAATTTTGCCGGTTTTGAACCAGAGTGCGTATAAGTTGCGATATTATCATGCAGTTTCCTCATGTAATCCCAGCCCTTATCTTCTCCCATAATTTGTAGCCATGCAGATACTGTTAAAAACCCTGTTCCAGATGAAGCTGGATGCGGCATTACAAGTGTTCCTTTATATTCTGGTTTTGTTAAATCTTCATAAGATGTTGGCATCGGTAAATTTTTCTTTTTTAATTCCTCTTTATTAACAGCAATCCCTGTCATAAATGCTGTATTTCCAACCCATTTTTCTGGTTTTTTATCATCTTTAAATTGCGAAAGTACACGATCTACCCCTTTTGGAGAATAGTCTTTTAACATTTCTTTCTTTTCTAAAGCCAGAAGACTAGAAGCTGCCGTTCCCCATACAACATCTGCTTGTGTGTTTTTTCCTTCTGCTAACAATTTCGCTGTAATAACTCCCGTTGAATCACGAACAATATTTAACTTCACATCTGGGTATTTCTTTTTAAAAGAATCAAGATAAATTGGTACAAGTTCTTCTTCAATTGCTGTGTAAACTGTTAATGATCCAGACAATTTGGCATCTTTCGCTTCCGCCGTTTCTTCTTTCTTAGCACCACATCCCATTAGTAAGGAAAATACTACCGCGGTTGTTACAGCTTTAAAGAATGTTTTTTTCACTGTTTCTCTCTCCTTTTAATTTTCTTATGTACAATTCCAATATAAACAACAAGTGTAAAAGCAGTATTAAACCAACATTAATCTTTTGTTTGTTGTTTGTTTTTGTGTGATACATTGCTACTTCAATGTTTTTTCACATTTTTCAGCCAATAAAAAGCATGAAATTTACAAATAATTAAAAAAGCCTTAAAAATTCCACAAAAAAATGAAGCGTTTGTAAAAACGCCTCACTTTTGCTTACCTTTTTTCGAATTACGATTTGCATATTTCGCTGGATTTTCATTTTCATACTCTACCGCAAATTCTGCATCTGGTAGACTTTCTTTTGGTGTTTTATTATGATTGATTGCCGCATGCTGTTTTACTTTTCGTTTTACCATCCATTTTACCTTCTCTCACTGTAATAAACTTATGACTTTCCATATTAGTTTGAGAAAACATTCAAAAATTATTGCTGGGAAGTGTTAACAAGTACAAAGCAAGGTATATATGGAAACAATACATGTGAACAAATCATTTACATTTCTCACTATAATAAAGAAGGAACGAGCGCTTTGACAAAAAAACAAAAGATTCATTCACCTATTTTAGATGAAACACTTCCACATCAAATGAATTTTCCATCCTTTAAAGGAACAGGAAAACAAATGCAGCAGCCTTTTATCAATCAATATAATGTTGTAATTGGAGATAGTAAATACAATTCTACAAATAGCCCACTTAATAATTGGAGTGATGAGATTGACCCAGCCATCATGGCCGGGAAAGAGTGGATTCATCCAACAAATGATATTGGATGGATTTCAGAAGAAAATCAAGAATTACTAAAAAACAAAACAGACAACACCGACGATTCATTTATGCATCCCCAATTTGGCATTAACGATTAAAAGCCGTTCTACCTTTACAGGTAGAACGGCTTTTAATTATCCAATAATAATTCTTTCTTTTGGGTATTTATAACGAGGAGGCTGTTCTCTTCCACCACTCGCTAAAATAAATGTTAAAATCCCAACACGCCCAATAAACATAAGTACAATTAATACAAGTTTTCCAACAGTTGTTAATTCAGAAGTAATACCTGTTGACAAGCCAGTCGTTCCAAATGCAGAACACACTTCAACAATTAAACTCATAAATGTTGCATTCTCAGTCATTGATAAAACAAATAACGCTGTAACACATAATAAAATCCCCATAGTCATAACTACAGATGCTTTTAAGATGTCTTCCTCATGCAATTGACGTTTAAAAACACGTACCGTTCTACTACCTTTTGCAAATGCATATAAGGAAAGAATATTTACGGCAAACGTCGTCGTACGTATGCCTCCCCCAACTGAACTTGGAGAAGCACCGATAAACATTAAAACACTCATAAATAACAATGTTGGCTGTGATAAATCACGTATATCCATTGTCGCTAATCCACCACTTCTCGTTGTTACAGATTGAAACAGTGTATAAAATATCGTTTCATGCCATGATTTCCCTACTAAAAATTGATTTCGTTCCAATAAAAAAATCACAATCGTTCCAACAATAACAAGGGCAAAGAATGTTGTTGTCGTCAATTTTGTAAATAAAGAAAAACGAAATAGTTGATGTTTTTTCTTGCTTAAGTACTGTTTTACTTCCATTAGTACAGGGAATCCAATTGCCCCTAAAATAATGAGCAGCATATGAATAATTTGTACAATATAGTCTTTTTGATATGGAATAAGTGATTGACCTGTTAAATCAAATCCACCATTCGTTGTTGCACTAACAGCAGCAAAAAAACCGTGAAAATATGCTTCTTCCCAAGTCGGAAAATACAGCAAAAACCTCGTTCCTAAGAGAAGCGCCCCAACTATTTCTATCGAAATAATCAAAATCAAAATAGATCGCATCAGTTCAACAAGCCCTGATAAATTCCCTTGATTATGGTCTGCCATAATTAATCGCCTGCGCTGCAAACCGATTTTCCGACCCGTTATCATCCAAACAAATGTACCAAGCGCCATAATCCCTAAACCGCCTAATTGTAATACAAGCGCTAAAATAATAATGCCGCTTGTAGTAAACGTATCAGGAATAGAAACTACTGAAAGCCCAGTAACACTTACAGCACTAACTGATGTGAATAGTGCATCTATAAACGTCCACTTCACACTAGGTTTAATAACAAATGGTAAACTTAATAAGATTACCGAAACAATTACTGCTATGAAATAAAACAAAACAATAAGCTGCACTGGACGTAATCTTTGTAAAAATTTCTTTATATCTCTCATTCCATCACTTCGCTACCTTTTTCTATCGATTAAATAAAGAAAAATCACTGATTTCTTTATTTGTAAATAACTGCTGAAATAACTTTGCAAATACCATTCCATAAACTGTCCCATTTCCCCCGTAAGGTAATGCATAATATAAATTAGGGATTTTTTCATCTTCTTTTACAATAGGAAGTCCATCATGACTTCCACAAAATGTAGCAGCCCAATAATATTCGGCTTGTACATCTTTAAAATTCGGGAACATCTCCCGTATCATTTTAGTAAGCAGATCTCGTTTATGCAATAACTTCGTATCTCCAACCTTCTGAAGTTTCATTGCTTCATCCAATCCACCTAAAAGAATTCGATTCTTGTAAGTACGAAAATACAGATATGGACGAGCAGTTTCCCAAATTAATGATTGTTCGTGCCATCCATCAAAATGCGCTTGTTCATTTGTAACAATGGCATAGGATGTATCTACTGCTATATTTGCTTCCTTTTTGCCAAAGGGTATTTCATATCCTGTAGCCATAATAACTGTTTTTGCTACAATTTTCTTACCTGTTTTTGTATAACAAACTAAATCTTTTTGAAAAGGTTTAATATGCATAACCTCTGTATTTTCAAATATAGCAGCTCCGAATTGCTTTGCTTTATGTATAAGACCATGTGCTAACAGATATGGATTTACTTCTGCATCCCCTCGTGTATATAATGCCGCTGGCTTTGTAAAAGAGTATCGCTTCTTAATATCAGATTCTGTAAAATATTCAACAGGAAACCCATGACGTTTTAATGTGCGATATTCTTGTTGAAGAAATACAACATCTTCATTTTGACTCGCATAATATAGGCTTCGTTTTGGAATAAAGTAAGGATTAATATCTAACATGGGAACCACTTGTTCTAATGTTTGCAATGCTTCATAGCAAAGCTTATAAGTACGCACCCCTTTTTTTTCACCAAATGTATGAATCATAGAAGTTAATGATTTATCATGAGCAAATTGGAGTATTCCTGTATTCGCAAGTGTGCTCCCATTTGCAATTTTTCGTTTATCAATTAATATAACTTTCATTCCTAACGATGTTAAAAAATATGCAATATGAGCACCCGTTTCACCGCTCCCCACAATCAACACATCACATATCATATCATTTTCTAATAGCGGATAACAAGGCATACAAGCTTCTTCATTCCAAAACAACTTCCCTAATGTTAGTTTCATAACTATACTCCTAAAATTAAATTTCCTCCTTCTATTTTTCGTCATTTCAAAAAAAAAATTCCAACTAGCTTATACTAGTTGGAATTCCTGTTGAATTCGTATATAACTGATCACTAATCACTGGTGTATTTTAATTAGAGCGTTCTTCAAGCCAATTGCCAACTGTTGGATATGTTTGTTTCACAGCCGTTCCGCCATATACAATTGACATATGCCCTGTCGGCAAGCACACATATTGTTTGTCCGTACTAGAAATATGATCAAGTAATGCTTCTACTTGACATGGCAATGCAATGTGATCACGCTTCGCGGAGATATTTAAAACATTAGCCTTGATATTTTCAAGGTTTACCTTTTGTCCTCGAATTACGAGCTCACCTTTAACTAATTTATTGTTTTGATAAAAGTCGCGAATCCATTGCCGGTATGATTCACCTGGAAATGGAATTCCATCACCGACCCATTTTTGGACGAGCTTCCAGCTCTCTACAAAGCGCTCATTTTCTGAACGATCCATTAAAGCGACATATGGACCGACAAAGTTTGTAATTGGCTTTAACATTTTATTTCCAAAATCAATCATTTCCGGTGGAATATTTCCGAATGTATCTACAGCTTTATCTAAATTAAAATATTTTTCATCTAATAATGGACCATATAATCCTGTTTCAGAGAAATCGAACGGACTTGTCATGAAAATTAAATTACGAATTGGCATATGAGGGTGAAGTGCTGCATAAATGGACGTTAGCGTACCACCCATACAATACCCAAGTAAAGAAATCTCGTCCGATTTTGCCGTTCGCATTACCTTCTTCACTGCTTTTGCTATATAATCAAACACGAAATCATCAAATTTCAAATGACTATCTTCTAAACCAAATGTGCCCCAATCCAGCATATACACATCAAAACCACGATCTACTAAATATTCCACCAAGCTATTTCCTGGTGTCAAATCCATAATATATGGTTTATTAATTAACGCATAGATTAATAAAATTGGAACCGAATGAGTTTTTTCCTGCTTTGGAATGTAACGATAAAGCTTCGTTTTATTTTTAGTCCAAATAACTTCTTTTGGTGTTAGACCAACTTGTGGCTCTGGTTCACGCAGCAGAACTTCACTCGCTCTTTTAAAACGACGATATGCTTTTCGATATTCTTCTGGGTATAGTTCCAATTGTTTTTCCCATTCTGTTACGAATGTAGTCATTTTCCTATCTCCTTTTTGATGGATTTCCTTTTTCAAGAAAGAAGTGCACTCCTGCTATGGATATGCACCTTCTTCTTGCTTCATTACATATATAATCCGCCGTTAATATTTAATTGTTGACCCGTGATATACGCTCCATCGCGGCACAGATATACAACACCCTTCGCAATCTCATCCGCTTGTCCGAAACGTTTCTTTGGAATCTTAGAAACAATTTTTTGACGTACATCTTCTGGTACTTCTGCTACCATTTCTGTATCGATAAATCCTGGGCAAATCGCATTCACTGTTACATTTGTCTTTGCAAGTTCTAACGCTAATGATTTTGTAAAACCTAACATACCAGCTTTTGCTGCTGAATAGTTTGTTTGTCCAAATCCACCAGCTTGTCCAATAATAGAAGAAATACTAATGATTCTACCTTCTTCTGATTCATTTATGTAAGGAAGTGCAGCACTCGTTGTATTAAATACACTGCTTAAATTCACATCAATTACACGATCCCAATCTTCACGGTTTAACTTTTTAAATGTACGATCTCTTGTAATACCAGCGTTATTAACAAGAATATCTACTTTCCCAAAATGATTTACCGCTTCATCCACAAGACGCTTCGCATCTTCTAACTTAGAAACATCTGCTTGAACTGCATATACATCATGGCCTTCTGTTCCTAATTCATTCACTAAATTTTCTGCTGCCTCTTTACTGCTATTGTAGTTAATAACAACTTTTGCCCCTTCTTTTGCTAACGCTACTGTAATCGCTTTACCAATCCCTTTTGCTCCACCTGTTACGATTGCTACTTTACCGTTTAATTGAACCATTTCTATTCCCCCTTGATTGAATTTGTGAATGCTGTAAATAAATCACGTTGATATTTATATAACGATTTTCTACATACAAACTATTTCCTGTCGTTTTTACAGTTCCAAAAGCGGTTCTCCCTTCCCTTTTGAAACAGCTAAACAACGCGTTTTTTCATCACTTTTTATTTTCCGGTTTCGCCGGTGCTTTCACTGCTTCTTTCACAGGTTCTTGTAATTTTGCTAGTACTTCATTTTGTTTTTCAAGTAATTCTAAAATTTTGTCAACTTTATTTTCTAATGTACGAATGTCTTGTTTCACTTTTGTTACATCGCGTTTTAGCGTAGGAGATTGTCCTAGAGAATCTGCTTTTTCTTCCAAAAATTCTTCGATGTTATCAACTTTATTTTCCAAGTTAATAACGAGTGTAGCTACTCTCGCAATATCTTCTTGAGTTGGCATGTTCACTTTTTCTAAATATCCCTTTGTTGTATCATTTACTATCTTCTGATAAAACAAGTTCAAATCTAGAACGCTTCCCATCCAAGCAGAATACTCTTCTGTTTTAATTGTTTCATTGAGCGCTTTTCCCCAAAATGTTTCAGTCTGTTCATAAACTTCTTTCCATGCTTGTAGTGGATCAAATTTTTGATCAATCACTTCTCCTACACTCCCTTATTTGTATTTGAAACAATTCAACCTATTCACTATTTTCTAATATTCTGAATAAAACTTCAAGTCTGTATTTTATTTTTTTCTATATTCTAACAAATGTATTGACATTAAAAACAGATAGGTGTAAATTGCACTTATAAGAAAAAAATTCCATCTAACTGATTCATGAGGTGATGTACAATCATGCTACATAATGAACCAGAACAACAAGAAAGTTTGGAAAAAAACCAAGCGAAACAACCAAACTCCATGCCAAAAAACTTCTTAGTTCCCTTCTTACTTCTCTGTCTAAAAGACTGGAGTCTTCATGGTTACAAACTGATTCAAATGCTAATGGACATCGGCTTTTCTTCTGTTGATCAAGGTAATGTTTATAGAACCTTACGCAAATTAGAAAAAGAAAATCTTATTTCTTCTACTTGGGATACAAGTGAAGGAGGGCCCGCAAAACGAATTTATTCTTTAACAGAATATGGAGAGCAATATTTAACAACATGCGCTACCTCTTTTGAACATTATCAGAATATGCTGCGGACATTTTTCACGTTATATACCAATGCATTCTTTCCATTTTCTACTTCTCCAGAAAAGGATGAAAAAAAATCTTCATCTTCACCTGGTGGTACAGCAGAATAATCTGCGTTCACAATATGCAAAAAAATATTTGGAGGTCAAACCATGGAAACTAAGCCATACGAAATTGTCGATGCATTTTGGAAGAACTGGTCACATTCTCTTTCCCTCTTCTCTTCAGCAGGGAAACAATTGGAACAACTTACTTTAGAAACATTAAAACAACAGCAAGATGCTTTGCATAAATTAACAGCAGGAGCAGATGAACTTGAAAAAGAACTTCAACAATTCACTGCTCAATTGAACAGCCAATATACGGAATACGTAAAGCAATTCACAGGCAACGCCCTAAATGAACAAATTAACGAATGGCAAGGAAAGTGGAACGAACTTTCTAACCATATTCATCAGCTTACTGTATCTCCAACAAAAACATCTTTGTCTATTCTTACTCAAACAAGCGGTCAGTTTGAAGAAACAACAAAACAATTTATCGAGCAACAACAACTTCAGCGGGACGAGGTTCAAAAACAATTGGAAAGTTTTTTGGAAGAGTTCAAATCCACACAACTGGAACTCGCAAAAAAGTTCGAGGAAAACTCAAAAAATCTATTTACTTCCATCAAGTAAGGAAAATGTGGCAGCTTACTGCTAGGCAAACCATGCTCTTTCTTCCTCCCATTACATCAAGATGGCTTACATTTTTCGGTATGGAAAAGAAGGAGGAAAACATGAATCCATTTCAAGAAGCACAGTCTGTTCAGGAGCTTCATTACAATGAGATTCAAGTTGGCGATCAAGCATCGTTAACGAAAACAATTACTGATGAAGATATTATTACTTTTGCAAAATTAACTGGAGATGTAAATCCTATTCATATTTTAGATTCTTTTGCAAAAACAACGATATTTAAAGAACGTATTGCCCACGGTATGCTTGTCTCAAGTTTTATCTCTACCATCCTTGGAACAAAATTACCTGGAAAAAATACAATTTATTTATCACAAAATGTTTCATTTCGTGCACCTGTAAAAATTGGTGACACATTGCGTGTAGTCGCAGAAGTTATAAAAAAACGTGATGATAAAAAAATCATTACATTGCAAACGAATGTATATAATCAAGTAAACGACATAGTCGTTGAAGGTACAGCAACTATACTGAAAAAAGAGTAGCTAATTTGCTACTCTTTTTTTATATCCAAGAACTTCTAATCCCTCCGATTACTTCCGTGTATGAGCAGGCATATAACACATACAATAACGATACCAGCTTATAGAGAGAGTTGCTATTTCTTCCTCCCTCGCAAAAATAAGATAAACTGGATTCTAAATAAGGATGTGTTTACCAATGGCAAAAACAAATAAACTACTCGTTCCAGGTGCTGAACAAGCGCTAGAACAATTTAAATACGAAATTGCACAAGAATTTGGTGTAAGCTTAGGCTCTAATACAGCATCTCGCTCTAATGGATCTGTTGGTGGCGAAGTAACAAAACGCCTTGTTTCCTTAGCACAACAACAATTACGTGGATAACCATATAACAATGGATTTGAGGCAGATATATTCTGCCTCTTTTTCTTTTCAACATACATCGTATTCCTTTTTCACATACTACAAATAGAAAATAAAAAGGAAAGGTGTATGATATGAAACGGATTAATATTGGGATGAGTCCCCCACGTGTACTTACTTTATCTTTTATTGCACTATCCATTATCGGGACACTCCTATTAAAACTCCCTATCGCTACTACAACTTCAATTTCTTGGTTAGATGCCTTATTTACAACAGTTTCTGCATTTACTGTTACAGGATTAGGTGTTGTAGATACGGGAAAAGTGTTCACCCTATTTGGTCAACTTGTCATTTTAACACTCATACAAGTTGGAGGACTTGGCATTATGAGCTTCGCTATATTCATTGCGATTATGCTGGGTCGAAAAATTGGACTCCAAAATCGAATTTTACTACAACAAGCTTTAAACCAAACAAATATCGGTGGTATCATCCACCTTGCAAAATCATTATTCTTATTTTCTTTTACCATTGAATGCATCGCCGCCTTTCTACTTGCATTTGAATGGATTCCAAAATACGGTTTTTCCAAAGGAATCTATTACAGTTTTTTTCATTCTATTTCTGCATTTAACAACGCCGGTTTTTCTATTTGGAACGATAATTTAATGTCTCAATCTCACAGTATTCTTGTGAATGTAGTCATCTCTTCTCTTATTATTTTAGGCGGAATAGGTTTCACCGTCATAATCGATATAAAGAGAAAAAGAAGCTTTAAAAGTCTCACCTTACATTCTAAAATTATGCTATCTTCTACTCTTATCATAAATATAGTGGCTACAATTTTAATCTTCATATTTGAATTTCATAATCCTTTTTCTATGAAAGGGTTTACACCTTTCGAAGAGGGAGTAGCCGCTTATTTCCAAGCCATTTCTACACGTACAGCAGGATTTAACACAGTGGACATAGCTCAATTAACAAAACCCTCTCTTATATTAATGATGCTACTCATGTTTATTGGAGCCGGCAGTGCTTCAACAGGAGGAGGCATTAAATTAACAACTTTTTTGATCATGTTATTAGGCGTACTTAAATTTTTACAAGAGCAAGATGATATGGTTATTTTCAAAAAATCAATTAAAGATACTCTTATTGTGAAATCATTGGCAATTACAGTTATTTCAATCTTATTTATCTTTCTTGCCATTTTAATTTTAAGCATCACCGAACAAGTCCCCCTTTTAAATAGTGCCTTTGAAGTATTTTCTGCATTTGGGACTGTCGGCCTAAGTATGGGACTCACTCCAAACTTAACAGTGATTGGAAAGTTAACTATTATATTTATGATGTTTTTTGGAAAAATGGGTCCCTTAACATTGGCTTTTTCTTTCGCTCGTAAAAAACAAAAAAAGGTAAAGTATCCAAACGAAGACATTTTAACAGGTTGACAAACCTTTAGATTACCCATATAATGAAAATACAATAGCATATCTCCAAAGGGGAGTAGCGTCCAAGACTTTATTCTTGGAAACAAAGTCGTCATTACGTAGAACTATGTTCTTCCGGCTTTGTTGGCATTTTCATTACATATGTCTAGCAAGACCTTTGCCTATCAACGGCAGAGGTCTTTTTTGTATTCTTTTCCAGATTATCCCACCATTGATAGGCTGGAGTATGGGGAAACTAAACAGTGTGGAAATTTCTTCACTTGTTTAGAAGTTATATAAATGAGAGGAGAATGTACATGGATGTATCATTATTATTGGAGTATGGTTGGGTATTACTTATTTTAATTGCACTAGAGGGGATTTTAGCAGCCGATAACGCGCTTGTTCTTGCAATTATGGTAAAACATTTACCAGAAGAAAAACGTAAAAAAGCATTATTTTATGGATTAGCAGGAGCCTTTGTTTTCCGTTTTGGATCTCTTTTCCTTATTGCAAAACTGGTTGATGTATGGCAAGTTCAGGCTATTGGTGCGATTTACTTAATATTTATCGCTGCGAACCATTTATTCAAGACATACGTAAAAAAGAATACACATGAAGATTCTGAAGAAAAAGAAGAAAAGAAAAAACAAGAAAATTTTTGGTGGACTGTATTTAAAGTTGAAGTTGCTGATATTGCATTTGCTGTTGATTCTATTTTAGCTGCTGTTGCATTAGCAATGACTTTACCAAAAACAAACTTAGGTACAATTGGTGGACTTGACACTGGGCAGTTCCTTGTTATTTTAGCAGGCGGTATTATAGGCTTAATCATCATGCGATTTGCAGCATCCGCTTTCGTACAAATATTAAAACGCAAACCTGGTCTAGAAACTGCTGCATTCTTAATTGTTGGTTGGGTTGGTGTAAAACTAGCAATTTATACGCTAGCGCATCCTGCTTTAAATGTTATTCCACATAGTTTCCCAGAATCAGCTCCATGGAAGATTGGATTCTGGATTGTACTAGTTGGAATCGCTATTGGTGGTTGGTTCTTATCTAAAGATACGGAAACAGATTCTGTACAAAAAAATCTAGATGAAAAAGCGCTGTAATCACAGCGCTTTTTCATTTATCCCGATATTTGTAAGTATCCCCTCACTTATACCAGTTTCACTTCTCCCTATTTGCAGAAACATACAATATTATACTATAAAATGTTAACGCTTTCACAAAGAAGGTTTGTCCTTTTTGTGAAATATTGCACAAACTTATTGAAAGCAAGAGGAAATACGTGTAACTTATTCATATAAGGAGTATTACAGACAATGTACTAAAGGAGCGTATACTTATGCTAGAACAAGGATTAACTTACGTTGTTCAACTTGCGCAGAAGAAAAAACAAATGTTGGATGCAAATCCAATGCAATATTTCATTCGTGCTGCACTTGCTGGCATCTATATCGGTTTTATTATTGTACTATGTTTTAAATTGGGTAACTTTTTCCATATAGCAAACTCACCTGGAACATATTTAGCAGCTTCTATGTTTTTTGGAATTGCACTTGTTTTAATTATATATGGAGGCGCTGAATTATTCACAGGAAATACGATGTATTTTACAGTTTCAACTTTAAGAAAAGAAACAACAATCGGTGATACACTTCGTAACTGGGGTGCATGTTATTTCGGTAACTTAGTGGGGGCAATATTTTTCGCGCTATTATTTTATGCAACTGGGATTTTTGAAGCAATTGACCATGAACATTTATTAAGTAAAGTCGTTGAAATAAAGATGGGTACACCAACTATGCAACTATTTTTCAAAGCTATTTTATGTAACTGGCTCGTTTGTCTTGCATGCTTCCTTCCATCTCAAGTAAAAGGAGATACAGCAAAAATAATGGTTATGATGTTCCTTGTTTTCACTTTCTTCTTATCTGGTTATGAACATAGCATCGCAAACTTATCATTATTTGCATTATCTTTAGTATCACCACATCCTGATACAATTTCCTTTGCAGGTGCTATCCATAACTTAATTCCGGTTACAATTGGTAACATTATTGGCGGATCTGTATTTGTTGGTATTGTATATCACTATTTAACAAAAAAAAATCCTGATCCTAAAATGGCAGAAGATAAATTGGAAGCTGTTCAACAAGAGGAAATTATTCCTTTACAAGCACACATGAAACACTAACAAAAAATTCCAAGGTCTACCTTGGGATTTTTTTCAGCTACCGATACATTTCACAAGAATATTAGCTGAAATTTCTCCTTGCTCTTTCCCCTGCTTTATTCTATTTAGCATATTATTCATACCGATTGTATCGTTAGTATGTAAATGAATCTCTCTTACATACAAGCCTTGTGTGCAAAAAATCTCTAAAAACTTTAAACCATTTTCCTTACCCCATCCCATATTATAATCCAGCGATATAATATCTATATTATAATCACGAACATAATTCAAAGCTATTTCTACTGTTGTCGCTAAAACATAACCAAATGGACAAGCACTTTGATCATCCATATACACATTCATCCTCTATCCCTCCTTTATTCTAAATATACCATAACTAAATAACCTATTGTTCCAAGTGCGATAAACGGTCCAAACGGTAATGCTTGCCTCGCTGTAACACGCTTTAGGGAAATACCGATTCCAAAAAAACATAGACTCAAACACGAGGCGAAACAAAGTGTAATAAAAATTGCTTTCGTTCCTATTATAAATCCAAGTAGCGCAAGCAACTTCACATCTCCTCCTCCAAGCCCATTCGGATAAATAATTTGTACGAGGTATAACAAAACAAATATAATCCCACTCCCAACTAAACCATCCCACCAAGGGAATAATGGAATAAAAATGCGCTCTATAACAAACACACACGTAAAAAATAGTAAAATCCGATTTGGAATTATCATATAAAGAAGATCTGTAATTGTAATAATAATAAGGAGTGAAAGTAACGTCCATACGACAAGCAACTCTTTGTCCATTCCAATCATGCATGCCGAAATAAGAAATACACTACCTGTGACTAACTCACATAACATATACGTACAAGGTATTTTTCTTTTACAATACGGACAACACCCCTTTTGTAGGAGAAATGAAATGATAGGCATAAGTTCCTTCGGTTTTAGCTTATGTCGACAATGATGACAATAAGAACGCGGGAAAATAATAGATTCACCTATCGGAATACGCATAGCTACAACCATATAAAAAGAACCAAACACCATTCCTATCAAAAATGCATATAAATAAAATAGCATACGCCCCTCTCCTTTCTCCCTAAAATATAGCAGAAAAAAGCGAGTCCCTTCTAATCTGTATTATCTGCATCTCACTAAAAAAGCAGGCCATTTTCTGGCCTGCTTTTCCTCATTTTACACTATAAAATAAAATGCTTTTAATGGTCCATGTACACCGACAACAAGATTCATTTCAATATCTGCTGAGTTACTTGGGCCTGTAATAAAGTTAATACAAGATGCAACTGCTTCCCCATTCTCTACACGTGAATTCATATCCTGAACCGCTTGTGTGATACGGGGGACAATGGTTTCACGCGGGATAATTGCGAAATATACAGTAGGTAAAAAGTGTAAAGAACGCCCTTGTCCTTTATGACTTTGTACGACAATCGTACCAGATTCGGCTAGCGTATAATCACTAAACGCAATACCGATATTTGACTTTTCTGCCAAGCGAATATTCTCGTCTCTTTTTTCTGGATTCCAAGTGTTCACTTCAATATTTTCACTTGGAAGCTCTTCTCTAAATAAAGCTGTTAAACCGTACGTATGAAAACGTTCGTCTGCTGATAACAGAATAGGTCCACCACCATTTTCAGTGATTACTTTTTGAATCGCTGTACTTAAATCCACCTTTGTCGTTTCAATAACAGTCGTATGAATGTTCGTACATTGTTTTTTAAACACTTCTAGCAATTCTTCTTCTGTGTAATCTTTTAATGTTTCTACGTTCACATTATTTTTCCATACGGGGCGCTTTACCCCTTCTGTTTTCTGCTCACGTCCAAGCTCTTTTGCGATATTTGCTAGAAAGGAATCACGGTTTTGAATTGTTCCTGTCATCAGTTATTCCCGCCTTTCTTATGATCTTTATACCAATCACGGAATCTTTCTTTACTTGGGGCTGGGAACTCACGAATATCAGTCCAATTTTTCAGCGGTCCTACACCTTTCGTCACACGATTACCAGATGTAAATGGGCTCATTGCAGCTGGAGCCACTTTAGATCCCATTTTATATAAAGCTGCTGAAGAAGCACCCATACTAAACATCTTCATTGCTAGTTTTTCTGCAAGTGGTGCACGTCCCTCTTTTTCAACAATAACCTGACGATGCTTCAATAGCAGATCATGCAATGGAATCTTCACCGGACAAGCTTCCGTACAGGCCCCGCATAAGCTAGATGCATATGGAAGTTCTTTATAATCATCATATCCACCTAAAAGTGGCGTTAATACAGCTCCAATTGGTCCGGAATAGATTGATCCATAAGAATGACCACCGACATGACGATATACAGGACAAACATTTACACACGCCGCGCACCGAATACATTGCAAGACTGGACGGAATTCAGATCCTAAAATTTGAGAACGTCCATTATCCACAACTACTAGGTGAAATTCTTCAGGCCCATCTACTTCGTCTTCTTGAATCGGTCCTGCTACCGTTACATAACTTGTTAATTTTTGACCTACCGCACTGCGACATAGTAAGCCAACAAGAACATCTAGTTCTTCCATAGTTGGAACCATACGCTCCATACCCATTACTGCAATTTGCGTTTTCGGAATAGACATAACAAGGTCGGCATTTCCTTCATTTGTTACTAAACAAAGAGAGCCTGTATTTGCAACAGCAAAATTACATCCTGTTACCCCAATTTCAGCATCCATAAATTTTTCACGAAGTTGTTTACGAACAAACTTTGTCATTTCATATGGGTCATCAGAATTTTCATATCCAAGCTTTTCTTTAAATACATCACGAATTTGCGTTCTATTTTTGTGAAGTGCAGGCGCAATAATATGAGATGGCGGATCATTATCTACTTGTAAAATGTATTCTCCTAGGTCACTCTCTAATACTTCACAACCAATTTCTTCAAGCGCATGGTTCATGCTAATTTCTTCGGTTACCATCGATTTCGATTTCACAACTTTTTTCGCTTGTTTCTTTTTTGCTACCTCTTGAATATATTGCGCCGCTTCTTCTTTTGTTTTTGCAAAGAAAACATGCCCGCCTCTTTTGGATACATTTTCACTGAGTTGCATTAAATAATAATCTAGATTTTCTAACGTATGCTGACGAATTTGTTCACCAAGTTCACGCCATTCTTCCCAGTTTCCTAATTCATCGGCTGCTTTTAATCGATTTGTATATAAACGCGTTTGTGCAGAAGATACTGCGCCCCGCATAAATGAATCTTGAATTCCATCGCCAACGCGATCATTAAATTTTTTCTCACTGATTTTCATAGACATAGCTTATGTTCCCCCTTCATGAGCGGCTATTCAATACCTCAGCAATATGCATTACTTTTACTTCTTTACCTAAACGTTCAATACGTCCGCCAATGTTTAACAAACACCCACAGTCAGCACCAATTAAATAATCAGCACCTGTTTCCATCACGCTATCCACTTTCTCATCTACCATTTGCTCAGAGATTGGTGTCATCTTAACTGAGAACGTTCCCCCAAAACCACAACAATTCTGCACATTTGGTAGTTCCTTTACAGTTAACCCTTTTACATTTGATAGTAAAATCCCTGGTGCTTCTTTTACTCCTAGTAAACGTGTCATATGACAAGATTTATGAATAGTCGCTGTTCCCTCTAAGTGAGCACCGACATCTGTGACCTTTAACACATCTACAATAAATTGTGTTAACTCATATGTCTTGTCCGCGACTTTTTGTGCCCGTTCTGCCCATTTGGGATCATCTTTAAAAACGTGTGGATACTCGTGAAACATTGTCGCACAAGAACCAGATGGTGTAACGATGTATTCTGCATTTTCAAAAGTCTCAATCATATGCTTCATTGCTTCCTTTGCAGCTTCTACATGGCCGCTATTATAAGCAGGCTGACCGCAACACACTTGAGCTTCTGGAAATTCAATTTCACAACCTAAACGCTCCAACAATTCAACAGTTGCCTTACCGACGTTTGTTTCAAACATATCGACTAAGCAAGTAACAAACAAAGTAACTTTCATAATTATAATTCCCCCTCATTACAACTTCGCCAACAATCATATGGTCATCAGATGACTAAGAAGAAAGAAGAAGCTAGGCATAACCAAATCTACCTGACTCTCTCCTCTCTAAAGAAAACGCTTACTTAACCCTTCTTCATTTTATCAGAAAAATGACATTTTTAAAGGTTGAATCACGAATTTATATCTCTTCTACCTGTGACAGTATGCTCTACATTTGTTAAATGATTTAGCATTGCTTTCTGTGCCAATTCCACATCTTGCGCCAATACCGCATCATAAATAACTTGATGCTCTTCTAAAAGTCGTTCTGCTGTTGTTTGTTCACCATATAAAATAATGCGTCTTGATTCACCAATTGTTTCAGCAATCATTTCTGAAACATGATTCATGAGTTCAAGCAAGATATTGTTATGTGAAGATTCTGCTATTCCCATATGAAAATGAAAATCTGCCTTTTCACCAGCTTTTTCATCTCCAATGCTTTTTGCCATTTCATCTAACCAACGCTTCATATTTTGCAAATTATCTTCTGTACGCTTTATTGCAGCCGCTCGAACTGCCCCCACTTCAAGCACTTTTCGTACTTCCAATAAATCTAAAATATCTTCCTTCTTCATCAACAACATATTATTTAACGGTTTTGTCAATGCAGAAGAATCGAAGTTCTTCACATATGTACCTTCCCCTTGTTTCATTTCAATCAAGCCCATTGCTCGCAAGGCACTTAATGCTTCACGAACAGCAGATCGGCCAACTTGAAACTGCTCAGCTAATTGATGAACAGGAAGAAGTTTGTCACCAGGTTTTAATGTACCATTTTTTATCATTGTTAAAATGGCTTCAGATACCTCTTCGTAAATTTTTTTCGGTTTAATAGATTTGTACTCCAGTTAAATCACCTCAGTATCATCCAAACAACAATTACAACGATTTATAAGAACATAATAGCATCCATAACTATTTTAGAACGAATTAGTAAGAAGTACAAATATTTTGTTCATAAAATCTTCAATTTTTTGTTATATGGAGGGAATTAATGGTTATTTTCTCCATTAATGATCCTGTAACTAGGTTTTTTAACCATATAATTCCTTTTCTCTATTCATAATGGCTAGTTACATAATCAAAAAAGTATGCTTTAAACTAAAACATACTTTCTTCATCATTTACCTTTAATTTTATTATAACTGTTGTTCCCTTTCCTTTTACACTTTCAACTCGCAACTCTCCATCATGGATATGTACAATTTGCTTTACAATCGCAAGACCTAAACCAGTCCCGCCATGCTGACGGCTCCTTGCTTTATCCACTCGGTAAAACCTTTCACCAAGCTGTTCTAAATGCTCAGCATCAATCCCGATTCCTGTATCTATTATTTTCAATTCACAATGTTTTTCTTTTTTCTGCAGTTGTATAACAATGCTACCCTTTTGATTCGTATACCGAATGGCATTGTCTAACAAATTATGAATCACTTGTTGCATCCGATCCTCATCGATCATTGCAATAATATCAGGATCCAGATTCTTTAAAATATACAGCTGTTTTTCTGTAAATTTCAATTCATATGTTTCTAATACATCCTCAATAAGCTGAGAAAATACAATCGGTTGTTTTTTCAAGGGAAAATGATCCCCTTCCAACTGCGCTAAATCTAATAAATCGTGCACGAGCCTTTGCATACGACCGGCTTCTTTATGGATAAGCTGTGTGAATTTTGATTGTTGTTGTCCCTTTGCCACACCGTCTAGAATCGCTTCACTATACCCTTTAATATAGCTAAGCGGAGTCCGTAGTTCATGTGAAACATTCGCTAAAAACTCCTTACGTTTTGCATCTTCCATTTCCAATGAACTAGCCATTTTATTAAAAGCTTTTCCTAAACGACCGATTTCATCTTCCGATGAAATCGTAATACGCTCAGAAAAATCTCCTGTTGCCATATGATTCGCAACTCTTTCCATCTGTGAAAGAGGCTTTGTGATCGTAATAATAATTTTTCTACCAATCCATATTGTAAGTAAAATTATAATGAAAGCTAATGGTGCTAAAATAAGTCCCATATCGTATATTAAATCTTTAATACTCTTTAATGGAATATATGAGTACACAATCCCAACTAATTTCTTCTCTTCTAAAACAGGAATGACAACTCCCATAATATTACGCCCGAAATGTTCTTCATATCCAATCTTGGTAACCGTCTTTCCCTCTAACAATGTTTGCCTATCATTCTCACTGATAAGTGAATGATAGTGCACATCAAAAGGTAGACACGCACTTAAATCACGAGGGTTGCTCACAAAAAGTATATCTGCACTCGAAATACGATCAAACGCCTGTACTTTTTCCTCAAACGCTAATCCACCTTCATGCTTATTATATTGTGAGACAAGCCGCTTTCCTTCCATTATTAATGAATCTTCAATATTTTGCACATATAACTTTTCATATGAATATAAGGAAACAAAATAAAGAAACGAAACTGTCACACACACCGCACATACTACTGTAAGCCAAAGCTTTTGTACCATTGTTAACATATTACACCTCAAATTTATAGCCTACACCCCAAACAGTTTGAATGTAGTTCCCACTTTCCCCAAGTTTTATACGCATCGTTTTCACATGTGTATCTACCGTTCTTGTACTTCCTGCATAATCGTATCCCCATACTTTCTCAAGTAATTGCTCCCGACTAAACACTTGTCCATTATGCCCGCAAAGAAAATGAAGTAAATCGAACTCTTTTACAGTAAGTGAAATAGGCTCACCGTCCGTCTCAACCCGCCTACTTTTTTCATTAATTACGATTGGACCAAATTGAATTTCTTCTTGCTGTTCACGTTTCGTGTATCGCCTTAATACTGCTTCCATACGAGCGATGAGCTCTCCAGGACTAAATGGCTTCACAATATAATCATCCGCTCCAATTCGCAAGCCATTCACACGATTCCATTCTTCTCCTTTTGCTGTTAAAAAAATAATCGGAACATCTGATGTTTTTCGGATTTCTTTACAAACCGACATTCCATCCATCTCCGGCATCATAATATCTAAAATAACAAAATCATAATGAGTTGTTTCTAGCATATAAAGAGCGTCTTTTCCATTTTCCGCTTCTCCCCACTCATATCCAAAGTTATCTAAATACATGCCGACAAGCTGTCTCATATCACTTTCATCATCTACAAGTAACACTTTATGTTTGCTCATTTTCCTCTCCCTTCTCGCTGCACAAGTTGAAATGGCCCCTTTCCAACTGTAATCGTTTGTTTTACTTTCATTTCCTGTATATCAATTACATATACTTCATCACTATCATAACTAGCAATATACCCTTCTTTTCCATTTTTCAAAAAAGCAAATGGATTAGATCCTACTTCAATCTCTCCTACTTCTTGATAAGTACGTACATCAAATTTTCTGAGCATATTTGATCCATGGCTTAAGGCATACATAAACTCTTCATCTCCTGCAATACTAACTGGCATAAATGGGGCGTGTAAAGAACGAATCATCTCCCCATTCTCTAACGAATAGACTAATACTTTCTCATTCACTTGCGTTCCATCCCCATGTCCACCAATCCATATTTCCTTCCCATCAGCACTTACCATTGCTCCTGTTGAAGCTGGTGGCACCATAAATGAATGTACGATTTTCTTTTTCTCTAAATCAATCGTAGATAACTGTGTATCGTAAAAATTCAATACATGTAATTGCTGATTATGTTGTACCATTGTGAGCGGGCCTTTTCCTACTGATACACTGCCTACCTCTTCACCGTTTGTTGTAAGGAAGCGAATCTTTTGCTCATTCTGATCTGCAACAAACAATTGTTTTTTATCATTTGATACGACAATATTTGCAATTCCTTTCCCTGTTTTCCATTTTTTTATTTGTTTTCCTTCTGAGAGAGAGTAAATATATACATATTCAAGCTGCTTACCATATACGAGCATATCCTCTCCACCTGGAAGCATCGTAATCCCTGTGATTGGTTCTTTTAAATTCCATGTTGCCAATGTCTTTTTCAACTCTCTATCAATAAAGCTAATACTCCCTTCCTTGATATTTGTTGTTATAATTACACTTTTATTTTTGGCAATCGATGTATATGACTCTCTCTGACACCCTGCTAACAGAAAGACACAACAAAGCAGAAACAAACATTTTCTCAAAAGTTTCCCTCCATCTTCGAATGATTTCGTTATAATTGTAAAATAGCAAATATTTGTGAGGAAAGTGTGAAATCTTCTCTCTTATCAAAACTACATATATAATGTACAACAAATAGAAATAGAGGTGTGCAAATTATGCTTTTCCCTGATTTAGCAAATAAAATTGTCCGTGAAGTTCGAAGACTAATTACCGAGAACATTATTATTATAGATATACAAGGTACCATTATTGCAAGTACAGATGCAGTCCGAATCGGCCAATTTCATGAAGGAGCCCTTCGCTGTGCAAAGCAAAAGAAAACTGTCATTATATCGAAAGAAAATGAACAGCATTTACAAGGAGTAAAAGCCGGCATGAATCTTCCACTCCTTTTTCATGATGAAGTAATCGGGGTCATCGGTATAACAGGAGAGCCCGAAAACATTTCACAGTACGGGGAAATATTACGAAAAATGACCGAATTATTAATCCATGAAAATTATTTTTTAGAACAACTGGAACTTGAACAGCGTTCATATGAAGCATTTGTTTTTGATTGGCTACAAAGTAACGATTGGTCTCCTGGTTTTCTGGACCGTGCAAAAACACTCGGCATCGATTTATATAAGAAAAAACAGCTCATTTTATTTTCATTCGATCAGGACGATACGATGCTACAGCGTAAAATTTGGCAACATATTCGTAATTTGTTGGCTAAAGATGAACTATTTGTCCGCTGGGGAAATGACCGTTTCATTTTATTTACAACAACAGAAACAAAGCAACGAACTTTCCAATTTTTAAAACGAGTAAAGCAAGATTGTGAGGCTCTATTTCCTATTACACTATACATTGGTATTGGAAAAACCGTCATGCCAAACGAGATGCATGTATCATATGAACAAGCGTTACGCGCTCTTTCTGTAGCCTTTGAAACGAAAGGTATTATATTTAATGAAGATTTACGTTTAGAAATGTGTTTACAAGATATTACCGCTGGAACTCGCGAAGAATTTCTCCAGCGTACCATTTATAGCTTATTATCCGTAACAGAGCTCATGCAAACACTGCGCTTGTTTATAGATCATAATCAATCCTATAAACAAACCGCTGAAATGTTACATATTCATATTAATACATTGCATTATAGACTTAAAAAAATTGAAGAATACACAGGGCTTGATCCAAAGCACTTTAAAGATTTGATTATTTTATACTTCGCTCTTCTTTTATTAGATAATCATACAAAAAAAGATGTTAAAACAAATTAATCTTCAGCTAATCACACATAGAAAGACCTCCCTTACTTTTTTATGATTATAATGAAAACACTGTTACAACGTTTCTATTGCTATTTTCTATCATCCATACACGTATAAAAGAAACAAGTTAACAGTTTGAGGGGGATTTCTAATGTTAGAACAGCGTATTATTAATTCATTCGTATCGATTGTTGGTCAAGATAATGTAGATACGTCCAACATGGGACGTTTAACGTATAGTTACGATGCAACTCCAAACTTCCAAGCGATGCCCGATGCAGTTGTCGCACCACGTAATACAAACGAAGTAGCTGAAGTATTAAAAGTATGTAATGCTCACAAAGTTCCTGTGTACGTTCGTGGTTCTGGAACAAACCTTTGCGCGGGAACATGTCCACTTGAAGGCGGAGTTGTTCTTATCTTCCGCCATATGAATCGTATTTTAGAAATAGATGAAGAAAATTTAACAATTACTGTGCAAGCTGGTGTAATTACACTTGATATTATTAAAGCAGTAGAAGAAAAAGGGCTATTTTATCCACCAGACCCAAGCTCAATGAAAATTTCTACAATCGGTGGTAATATCAATGAAAATTCCGGTGGCTTACGTGGTTTAAAATACGGTGTAACTCGTGACTATGTTATGGGGCTTGAGATTGTCTTACCAAATGGCGATATCATTCGCACTGGTGGTAAATTAGCCAAAGATGTAGCTGGTTATGATTTAACTCGTTTATTTATTGGATCTGAAGGGACACTTGGGGTCGTTACAGAAGCGATTTTAAAACTGGTTCCAATGCCTGAGACAAAGAAAACAATGCTCGCATTATATCAAGACATCAATGAAGCCGCTCGCGCTGTATCAGCAATTATTGCAAATAAAATTATTCCAGCGACTCTTGAGTTTTTAGATCAACCAACAATTGAAGTGGTAGAAGCATTTGCACAAATCGGTTTACCTACTGACGTTAAGGCGATTCTCCTCATCGAACAAGATGGTCCTCCGGAAGTTGTGAATCGTGATATTGAAAAAATGGCTACTGTTTGTCGTTCTATGCATGCCGTTGATGTTCGCGTCGCAAAAGATGAAGCTGAAGCAGATGCACTTCGTACAGCCCGTCGTAGCGCCCTCTCTGCATTAGCACGACTTAAACCTACAACAATTCTAGAGGATGCAACCGTCCCTCGTTCTCAAATTGCTCCGATGGTTGAGGCAATTAATGCGATTGCAAAGAAATATGATATTCCTATTTGTACATTCGGGCATGCTGGTGACGGAAACTTACACCCAACATGTATGACAGATGCTCGTAATGCAGATGAAATGCATCGTGCTGAGCAAGCCTTTGCAGATATCTTTAAAAAGGCCATTGAACTCGGCGGTACAATTACAGGCGAACATGGTGTGGGTGCCATGAAGGCCCCTTATTTAGAACTAAAATTAGGTAAGGAAGGCATCGCTGCTATGCAAGGCATTAAGCATGCTTTCGATCCACATAACATTATGAATCCTGGAAAAATGTTTGCTAAAGACTCTCGTAAAAGAGTGGTGGTAAAGCGATGACAACATTAAATAAAGAACGGATTCAAAAGGAATTTAAAGAACGTCTTGATGAAGATGAATTACTAAACTGCATGCGATGTGGCTTTTGCTTACCAACTTGTCCTACTTATATTCAATCTGGGTATAAAGAATCTCACTCCCCACGTGGTCGTATCGCACTAATGAAAGGAGTCGTCGATGGCCTAATTGAACCGGATGAAGATGTTGAAAATACATTAAATGTTTGCCTTGGTTGCCGCGCTTGTGAACCCGTTTGTCCATCTGGAGTAAACTATGGACATTTATTAGAAGAAGCACGAGATATTATAAATCAAAACAAAAAATTCTCTATGCCAGTTAAAGTTGTTCGTAAAATTGTATTTGAAGGCTTATTTCCTCATCAAAATCGTATGCGAACATTAACAGGACTTATCGGCTTCTATCAACGCTCTGGTTTACAAATGTTAACACACAAAACAGGCATTATGAAGTTGTTTCCAGAAACCATTGCAACAATGGATCTTGTCTTACCAAAAGTACCTAAGATGAAAGAAATGAAAAAGCGCCCAGAATTTTTATCAGCTGAAACAACAAAGAAAAAACAAGTTGCTTTCTTTACCGGTTGTTTGATGGATACAATGTTTTTAGAGACAAACAACGCTACCATGAAGCTCCTTCAACTTGCCGGCTGTGACATTGTCATTCCGAAAGAGCAAAGTTGCTGCGGGGCACTGCATGGTCACGCTGGTGAAAAGAGCGGTGCAAAAGAACTGGCAAAACGAAATATCCAAGCCTTTGAGAATTTAAAAATTGATTATATTATTACAAACGCCGGGGGATGCGGGGCCTATCTTGTAGATTATAGCTATTTATTAAAAGATGATCCAAAATGGGTCGAACGTGCAAAGCAATTTGTCGCAAAAATAAAAGATATTACCGCTATTTTAGTGGAATTAAATTTCCATAAACGAACTGATTTACGCCTTCCTCCACAAATTATTACGTATCAAGACTCTTGCCATTTACGTAATGTGATGCGGACCTCCTCTCAACCACGTATGTTACTACAAGCAATTCAAGGTGTAACATATCGTGAGATGAAAGAAGCAGATCGTTGCTGCGGTTCTGCAGGTATTTATAATATCGTTCACTCAGAATTATCTATGGGGTTTTTAGATTACAAAATGGAACGTATTCATGAAACAGATGCAACAACCATTGTTACTGCAAATCCAGGTTGCTTACTCCAAATGAAACTTGGTATTGAGCGCGAACATCTCTCTCATAAAATGAGAGGAATCCATATTGTAGATTTATTATTAGAAGCAATTGAATTCAAATCGTAATATATGTAACAATGTGAAAACGGCTATCTCTTTCTTCTATGTAAAGAGATAGCCGCTTTTTTATCCGCTACAAGATTAAAAATATGTTACTTTCTAATAAAAAAGAACAACAAAAAGATTACAGTTCTGTTAAAAAACATCCATTATATTCCTGAGTAAAATATAGAAACCCTTGATTTAATAGGTTTCTCAGTCTCCTTAAAAGGTAATATAATCCAAAAACACCCCTCTATGCGCAAGGCAGAAAATGCTGAAAATTCCTTTTGTAATCTAGTTTTCTCCCATTTTACCTCTTATTTTAATCTAGGATAAAATAGGAAATTTTAAAGTCTATGAATTTTTTTCCATCTTTTTTTCAGTAGTTTGTATGCTACGATGAATTTGTCAGTCAGACAGGCTGTCAAAAAATTAATCTGTGTAACAACAGTTCAAAACTTTTATATAGGGGGAAACACATCATGAAAAAACGTGTTTTATTATCTGTCGCAGCAGCAACTGCACTTACACTAGGAGTATCATCTCTAGATGCGCAAGCAGCAACAGTACAACCATCTGCAATTAAGGTTCAAAATATTCAACAAGCAAAAGTTGTTATGAAACATATGAACCAACAAGAATTGCAAGCATACTTACAATCTATGGGAATTGATTCTCTATCACAATGGAATCAAGGACAATTCCAACAAGATTGCTTCGTTCCTGGTCAGCAACCAAACGTACCAGCTGAAAATGTAGTTACACCAGAGACTGCAAAACCAGAAACTACTAAACCTGTAGAACAAAAACCAGCTGAAAACAAAGAAACTGTGAAGCCAGAAGCACAAAAACCGGCTGAAAACAATAATAATAACAATGAAACACAAAAACCAGCTGAAAATAAGCCTGCTGAAGAAACAAAAGGTTCTTTAAGTGAATTTGAACAACGCGTTGTTGAATTAACAAACGCTGAGCGTACAAAACAAGGTTTATCAGCATTACAAGTTGATAACGAATTAAGTAAGGTTGCACGCACTAAATCTGAAGATATGCAAAAAAATAACTACTTCGATCATAATAGCCCAACATACGGATCTCCATTCGATATGATGAAAAAGTTTGGTATTTCTTATAAATCTGCAGGTGAAAACATTGCACAAGGTCAACGTACACCAGAAGAGGTTGTACAAGCTTGGATGAACAGCGAAGGTCACCGTGCAAACATTTTAAATAGCGGTTTCACTCACATCGGTGTTGGTTATGTAGAAAGCGGAAACTACTGGACACAACAATTTATTACAAAATAAAGTGAAACTTTAATCAATATTGGGATAAATAAAAAGGAGTCTTCTTAACGGAAGACTCCTTTTATGTTTCATAGTTTTCTAATATATATGAATACAAAATATAAGACATAAAAGCGATAGATCCACAGCTAATTACACTAATTAATAGATAGAAGCCCCACTCTAACTTCAAAAACAATGAAATCAATACAATGCACGCCATACTTTGAAAAATTCGTTGACTACATAAGCGTATTTTCTGTAATGTAACTGGCTCCTCTGCCTTTTTTCCTTTTTTAAATCCTTTACTAATCATAAAAAGAAATGCACTAATCCCTATCGTAAGGCCCATTTGAAATGGTATACCTATTCCCATATTAATAGAAAGAATAAGCGCATGAATATACAGTAAAAATAGAAATACATTTTTTTCAAATCCCATTACAATGGAGTGGGCATCCTTACTAAATTTATATACATATTGTGAGACCATATAAATCAATCCATGTAGAAAAATAATAAGACAAGGAATAAATAATACAACTACTTGTTTCCCTGCAAATTCATTCGCTTCATTACTTTGATTCCAGTGCACTGCTAAATAATAAGGTAAGTATGGGTATAAAAATAGCGTAAATAGAAGGCAAGCAAAAAATATTCCCATAATATATTTATATCTTACCAAGTGATTTTCACCTCTCTTTTCTATTTACGGCTTCGATTTTTATAAAAAATTTCCTTCAAAAAATATTTTTCTCAACTTAAAAGCTTAATTCTACTTATTCGATTTAAGAAAGGACTTCATGATGTCGTTTAAATAAGTAGGAGTTGGAATCTCTACTATTATCTCTTCTTTGGTAATTGGATGTACAAAAGCTATTTGCATAGCATGTAAGGCTTGACAAGACATGTATACCGTTTGGCCACCATATAGCATATCACCAACTAAAGGATGTCCAGTATGACTCATATGAACGCGGATTTGATGTGTTCTTCCTGTCTCTAACTGTAGTGTTATAAGCGTTACATCTTGCTTTTTAAAATACTTTTCCACCTTATAATGTGTCACAGCATGATCCCCTTTTAAAGAAACCCTGCGTCTTGTTGCATGATGCCTGTCCCTTCCAATTGATGCATCAATCGTTCCTTGCTTCTTCTTTATGTTTCCTTCAGCTAATGCCATATATGTTCTTTTAATTTTCCGCTCCATTAACAATCGATCCATAATAGCACCAGCTAACTTATGTTTCGCAAATACGACACCGCCCGTTGTATCTTTATCTAATCGATGAATATGGCGTACTTTTGTCTCTAAACCTTGCATTTGGAAGTGAAAAGCCACAAGATTTGCAAGTGTTCCTATGCCATTTTTATCAGAAGGATGTGTATCCATTTGTGCAGGCTTATTTACGATTAATACGTGATCATCTTCAAATATCACTTCTAAATCACCAAATTCAGGCTGAACACCATACTCTTCTTGAATAAACATATGAACTTGCAGCTTATCCCCCTCTTGTAAAGGCTCACTCCATCTCTTTTGTTCTCCATTCACGACAATACCTTTATCCATACGAAGCTGATGTAATAATTTTTTTGGAATGCCCCATTCTTCTTTTAGCAAAGAATCAATGCTAGTGCCACTCCATTTAAGAGGGATCGTAATTTCACACCATTCTCCCTTTTTATTCGTTTCCATACCTTATCACCTTATTTCTATTGATTCTCCTATTGTAACGGAAAACCCCCTATGATGCACCGTCCAAAACAAAAGACAGCCTATATACTAGACTTTCAGCTAAGCACGTAACCTCTTCATCTCTTGCAACATCTCTTCTGCTTTTTGCTCATAAGACAAATCTTTAAAAAAATCTGCTAGTCGCTTATAGTCGTTATACGCATCTAATAGCTCATCCATCGTTTCTATCTTAGAAGCTTTTGACTTTGGTTTCATTTTAACTGGGTACCGGTAACCAGACATCTCATGAATTTTATAATATTCTTCATCTACTTGGATCACTTTCACAAGTTCTTCTTCTTCTGCATCCATTGTATACCCATCAAATTCCCTAAGTAATTCATAAATGATATGAGTCCATTCATCTTTTGGATAAAACCCTTTTTCTAGCCTATAGCCGACAATGCGATACATGTGCCCATCATTTTCTGCAAACTGTACAGTATCATTTAACTTAAATTTGAAATAACGAAACATTGCCTTCACCTGCTTTTAATATGTATTGTTCTTATCACATACTATTTGCAAAAAGAGGGCAATGCTATTCATAACAAAACACTCCTCTACAAGAGGAACTGCTAAAAAACTTTTCCTTTTGGGTGGGAGAGAGGATCCGATCATACGTAGCAGCGGTTAGTGCCTTTTTTCGCCCCATGCCGCGTAAAAACAAAGGGAGGAAATGAGATGAGATCCGCTTTTATGTTCAAAGCCGAGATTGATATGCCAGTAAATCAAAATGAATGTATATGGAAAGAATGGTGAATCAAAAAAAAGGCCACTGAAAAACTTCCGTTTGTCAGTAGCCTCTCTACAAGGTGAGCGCTTTTTTTCAATCTGATGATTTTACTTCTTTCTTTCGAAATGGTAGCCACCAATTCCATTCCCCAAACATCTTCATTAAACTTGGTACAAGTACAAGCCTAATAACCGTTGCATCAAGAAAAATAGCGAGTGCAACTCCAATCCCCATCTGCTTTACTGGTAAAATATCAGTAAATGCAAATGCACCCGTTACAACAATCATAATTAGAGCTGCTGATGTAATAATACGACTCGTCGATACAAGCCCCTCTAATGTTGCCTTATCATTGTCTCTCGTCTCTTCATACAGCTCATGAATACGAGAGATAAGGAACACTTCATAGTCCATACTTAAGCCAAATACAAGGCCAAAAATAAAGATTGGTAGCACGAATAAGACCGAACTTTCTTCTAAACCAAAATATCCACCTTCAAATAGCCAAATAACAATACCAATCGTTGCACTTAAGCTAAGTATATTCATCACGATAGCCTTAATTGGGATGAGTATAGAGCGAAAAGCAAATAATAAAATAAGGAAAGTAGAGCCAAATATGACGGACATGCCAATCACAACTTTATCTTTTATTTCATCTTCTAGCTCTTGTTGAAAGGTTGTCATGCCACCTAAATAATATGTAATACCATCTTCTTTATATTTTTCTTTAAAATCACGTACCCATTGTTTCGCAGTTTCCGCCTTCGGCTTCGTATCCAAGAAAATTTGAAGGGTTGTTTTATTTCCTTTTGTATATGCTTCAAATACAGGAGTTATTTGCGCTCGCTGAGGTGATTGTAGTAATGTAGCAACCTGTTCAGCGTTCATTTCATTTAGCTCATCGTACAAACTCTTTACTTTGTATACAAGCTTATCTTTTTTCAGCTTTCCAATAACACCTTCTACCTTTTGTAAACTTTCTTTCTCAGTTACCCCCTGCTTTGTCTCTAATACGATTGTCACATCGGCATGTGTTTTCACAGTTTTATTAAATTTCTCTTCATATCTCTCATATGCTATTCTTGTATCACTTTTCTCTGGCAACGCCTCTACACCAGGAAATTGAAGATTAGCAGTTCGAAGAGGTAATAAACAAATAATAATAAACATGGTAACAACGATAATCATCATAATAGGGTGCTTCATTACAAACTGAGCAAATTTCCGCCATATATTTGACGTTCGGGGAGTCGCTTGATTTTTTTTCAACAATCGTTTTCCAATTAATGATAACAATGCTGGAAGAAGTGTAAGTGAAAATAAAATACTCATCACAACCACAATCATCCCACTAATTGCAACAGACTGAATATAGTCTATTTCAAAGAAAAACAAACCCGATAAACCAACAAATACACATAAACCTGAAAATACAATGGCACGGCCCGCTGTTTGATACGTAACAACTATTGCGTCCTTGACTGTTCGGTATGCCACTTCCTCGCGAAAACGATTCACAAATAGCAATGCAAAATCAATCGATAATGCAAGCCCAATCATAGGAGCAACATTTAATACAAAAATAGATAGCTCTTTATCTATACCAATAAAATATAAAATGCCCATTGTACTAATAACACTCAGACATCCGTTTATAATTGGTAAGATGGATGCCAGCAGACTACCAAATGAAAAGAACAATACAAGAAATGCAATTGGTAACCCAATCATTTCTGCTACTTTCAAATCATTTTGAGTTCGCTCATTAATTTCCTGATTAATCATCGGAAATCCTGTTGGTGTTATTGTCAAAATATCATTACTTTCTCTCTGGATTCCTTCAGCGAACTGTAATGTCTTTTCACTTCGTTCTTTAATTGTTTTCCCGGAAAATAAAATGGTCGCATAACCAATATCATCTTGTAACATTTCTTTATTTTCTAGTGGATGATGGAAAGCTTCATACGATTCTTTCGTTTGAATTTTATTTATAATTCCTTCTATCCGATTCTCAAACTCCTCTTTTGTCGTTCCTTTACTCTTTTGAAAAACAAGAAGAAGTGTATCTTGAGACTGTTTAAAATCTTTATCCAAAATTTCTTTTGTCGTTTGATAATCCCCTTTTGTTTGAAAGCCATCTCCACCCAATACTCCTGGGAGTTTTGGCGCAAAAATGCCAAGTACTATGGCCAATACAACTAATACCGCTATCATGGTATAACGCCATCGATAAAGAAAAGCTCCTACTTTCCCCCAATTGTCTACTTTATGTACATTTTTCTTCACACATTTTCACCTACTTTATGCAATTCGTGAATCCACTTATATTTTATCACATCTCTATCTAAGCAATTATATACAAAAAATGTCTGAAAAAACCAATAATCTTGGTCTTTTCAGACATTTTCTATCTTTCTTGATTCGCTCCAAATCTCTCTGAGAATAAACGATGAAAATAAATTGCGATAATTAATAAAATACCACCTAAGCAATAGCCCGCTAAAATATCAGTTGGATAATGAACAGATAAAATAATTCTACTTAATCCAATCCATATAATAAATAGTGCCATAACAAGCGTAATCATGTACTTTCCAGCTTTATTTTTTAAGTTTGCCGCAATGATATAAGCAAGAAATCCATATGTAATAATGGACAGCATCGCATGTCCACTTGGAAAACTATAACCAAGTGCATCAAGTGCTTCATTCAAATTCGGACGATCTCTTTTCACAATTTCTTTTATTCCCTTATTCACAAGATGTGTTGTTAATATGGCAAGCGGATAAATAAACATCGCTACATAATAACGCTTCTTCCAGAAAACAAGTAAGCTCAGAATCAGTATGCTAGTGATACCAATTGCAGAGCCCATTTTTGTAAAATATGAAAAAAACGAGAGTGAACTTTCTGTTTGTAATCCTCTTACAAGTTCTTGTACATATTTATCCATTGTTGTTACACCGCCTGCTTGTACCCTCCAAGCAATGATGCCAAATACAACAAATAATAAACCAACACAAAACAACTCATATTGATGTAATTTTCGCTTCAATCTTTTTCCTCCTACTATGAAAAAATGCGATTTCTCTTCAGAAACCGCATTTTTATTATATATCTAGCTGGATTTTCCAACATATAGGTCACGGCTATGAAAATAGAAAGGAATCTCCACTCATTTTCTCTTTTTGTTTTCATGTGGCGCATGGGGCTAAAAAAGGCACTGACCGCTTCCGCTTCTACGCTCGGCCAGATGCTCTTTCCCACCTAAAGATTAGGTTTTATGTCGGTTTTTCAATCTGTATTTATATACTTATTTTCCTTTTGTTTTTAACTCTGTCCAGTAACGGTCATACTCTTTTAATTTATCGTCTACATCAACAAGCCATTCTGTACGGTTTAATTCTTCTGGCGATAAGAAGATCATGTGGTTATCACGATATTCTTTACTATGAAGAGCGCGAGCTTTTTCATTTGGATTACTATATCCAATCGATTCATAATTTTTCACACTTACTTTTTCATCTAATAAATAGTTCATAAACTTCTCTGCAAGCTCTTTATGCTTCGCACCTTTTGGAATTGCCAATGTATCAGCCCAAATTGTACCGCCTTCTTTTGGAACAACATATCCTACATCTTTATTATCTTTTGCGATGAATGCTGCATCTCCAGACCAAACCGTTCCGATCCAAGCATCCTCTGTAATAAACTTTTGTTTAATATTATCTGTGTCAAATGCAAGTAAGTTCGGAAGTAACTTTTGTAAGTCAGTAGCTGCCGTCTTTAACTGTGCATCATCTTTTGTGCTATTTGAGAATCCATTCTTCTTCAAACCTACGCCTAACACTTCACGAGAATCATTCAATAAAGTAACATGTCCTTTATATTTCTCATTCCATAAGTCATTCCAGCTTGTAGGTGCTTCTTTCACATACTTTTTGTTGTAAGCAATTCCCGTTACACCCCAAGTGTATACAAGAGAATATTTATTTTCCGGGTCAAATGGAGGTGTTTTAAAGTTAGAAACAAGGTTCTCTACGTTCGGAATATTTTTCTTGTCTAACGGCTCCAGCAAGTCCATTTTTGTCATCGTTTTAACCATGTAATCAGACGGTTGGATTAAATCATACTTTGCACCGCCAGCCTGTAATTTCGCAAGCATTTCTTCGTTACTTGCATATTTATCATAGTTAATTTTCACGTTATATTTCTTTTCAAAATCCTTTAATACGTCCTCATCAAAATTATCAGCCCAGCTGTATATGTTTAGTTCTTCTTTCTTGTCACCACAACCAGCCAATACACCTGCAACAAGACTGAAGGTAATTGCTACGCCAGCTATTCTCTTCATCAATTTCATCAATCCATGACCTCCTCATTCTTTGTAATTCATTCTCTCTTATAAAGGAAGATGTCCTCCAGAGTTTTCTTCACCATCTGCACCTTTATTACGGAATATCTCCGATGCAATCATTAATCCAACAATAACAACGATTAATATTGTAGAAAGAGCATTAATTTCAGGTGTTACTCCGCGCTTAACCATACTATAAATGTATAATGGCAACGTTGTTGATCCTGGACCAGATACGAAGAAACTAATCACAAAGTCATCAATTGATAATGTGAATGTTAGTAATGCTGCTGAAATAACTCCAGGTGCAATAGCAGGAAGTGTTACATAACGAAATGTCTGCCATGGCGTTGCCCCTAAATCATTCGCCGCTTCTTCTAAATCATGTCCCATACCAGAAAGGCGTGCTGCTAAAATTACAACAACAAATGAAATACTAAATGTAATATGCGCAATAATAATGGTAACTTGTCCAAGTTCCATTCCAAGTTGACTAAATAAAATAAGTAATGATAATCCCATTAAAATATCAGGAATTAAAATCGGTAAATATACAAGGCCATTAATTGCCCCTTCAAAACGATATTTATAGCGATGTAATGCAACAGCGAAAATCACACCAAGAACCGTTGTCACAACCGTCGTCACAATCGCTATTGTAATACTATTTATAAACGCATCAATTACGTCTTGCTTTTGAAATAGATCTGTATACCAATGGAACGTGAATCCTTCCCATTCTGCGTTAATACGAGAATCATTAAAAGAATATACCATTAGAACCATCATTGGAAAATACAAGAACAATAAAATTAACCAAGAATAAGAAACTAAAAACTTCTTCATCTTTGTCTATTCCCCTCCGTTTCCGTATTTATATACTTTCGTCGCACGATAATATAAGTAAATTAACAGAACAGAGAACAGAACAACAATAATTGATAACGCTGATCCAAATGGCCAATCACGCGCACCTAAGAATTGGTTTTGAATAACGTTTCCGATTAATGCTACTTTTGATCCACCCATGACATCTGATACAACGAACATTCCAATAGATGAAACAAATACTAGAATCGAACCAGTGGCAACCCCTGACATTGTCATTGGCAGTGTTACATTCCAAAATGCTTTCATCGGTGTTGCACCTAAGTCATATGCTGCTTCTAATTTACGTTTATCAAGCTGCTCAATTGCTGCATACACTGGTAAAATCATAAATGGTAATAAAGAATATACCATCCCTAATACAACAGATGGTGTATTATATAGTAAATTTAACGGTTCATTAATAATACCTAATTTTAGTAATGCTGTATTTACGAGCCCTTGTGAACGCAAAATAACAATCCATGCATAAGAACGCACGAGAAAGTTAATCCAAAACGGAATCGTTGCCAATAACAACAGAATAGAACGATATTTACGATCTACAATTGTAATTGTATATGCAAATGGATACCCAATGAGTAAGCAAATTACTGTTGTGATACATGCAATTTTCACTGTTTCCCATAATGTATTCATATACAATGAATCGAACACACGAGATATATTATCTAGCGTAAATTGCATCTCCACTGTCCCGTATGCTCCGCGTTGTAAGAACGCAAATGCTAACACGAATAGAAGCGGAAATAAAAAGAAGATTAAGAGCCACGTAACTGTAGGTAATGCAAGTAGTTTCCCTTTTTTCAATTTAAGGTCACCTCATCCTCTTGCTCCCAGCCTACATATACATTATCTCCGATACTCCACTGCGCTGCTTCTTCAGCAGTTTGGTATGCCATTAATAATTCAGATGTTTTTTCATCACGTACATACAGCTTTTCCATATTTCCAACAAACTCAATATCTTCAATATGCCCAAGGTGGTATTCTTTTAGAATTGGTTGCTCAACCGAACTTATTTTTACATTTTCAGGGCGAACTGCTACGTAGTTTTCCCCATTTTTTATAATATTATTTTCACCAATAAACGTCGCAACGAACAATGTTTTCGGTTCTTTATAAATTTCCTTTGGCGTCCCAATTTGTTCAATATGTCCCTTGTTCATAACAACAATGCGATCACTCATACTCATTGCTTCTTCTTGATCGTGAGTTACATAAATAAACGTAATTCCTAAATTGCGCTGCAGGTTTTTCAGCTCACGTTGCAAATCTTTTCTTAACTTAAAGTCAAGTGCCCCTAGTGGTTCATCTAGTAAAAGCACACGCGGATTATTAACAATTGCTCTTGCAATTGCAACACGTTGCTGCTGTCCACCAGAAAGCTTTGAAGGCTTGCGATTGCGGAATTCAAGTAACTGCGTTAAACGCATCGCTTCTTCTGCACGCTCTTTTTGTTCTGCTGCTGATACTTTTTGCATCTTCATACCAAAACAAATATTCTTCTCAACCGTCATATGTGGAAATAGTGCGTAATGTTGGAACACTAGGTTCATATGACGCTTATACGGTGGCAAGTCATTCATTCTTTCTTCATCAAGTAAAAGGTTACCTTTTGTTGGAGTTTCAAACCCCGCAATCATACGAAGTAATGTTGTTTTCCCACAACCACTTGGCCCAAGAATCGTTAAAAATTCTCCTTCTTTAATATCTAAAGAAAGAGGTGGAATAATCACTTGATCTCCAAAATGTTTTTCTACCGCTTCAACTTTAATAATCTTTTTCATTTTCCCGTCCTATCTACCTCAAATTTTTAATCTTTATATTCATGAATAAATATTAGTTTTCTATATTTTTTATTTCGATCCAAATAAAAATGATTGTTTAACAGCGCTCTTCCTATTCTTTATGTAGTATGTTTGATTCATTTTCGCATGATACACATGTCGAACAGAAAAACCCCTTCAAGCGAGAAGGGGTTTTTATCATACGGCTACGCCTACTGATAAACACCATCATCATTTTAACAACTTTCGTATAAATTTTAAAGCACTTTTTGTAGAAGAATAACGAATTTTCATATCAAACACTGTAGTTTGGGACAAAATGCTTTTATAGTGTGAAAATGTACGGAAACTTTGTTCCCCATGATAACTCCCTAATCCACTACTTCCAACGCCGCCAAAAGGTAAATACGGCGTAGCAAGATGATACACAACATCATTCATACAACCTCCGCCATATGAAATGTTTTGTGTAACTTTTTTTTGGAGCTCTTTATTCTCCGAAAATACATATAAAGCTAGTGGTTTCGGTTGCTTCTGAATCGTTTCAATGACTTCTTCTATCCCTTCATACTCCATAACTGGTAAAATTGGTCCAAAAATCTCGTCCTCCATAATAGGATCCTGCCATGTAATATTCGTTAAAACGGTTGGCTCAATATGTAAGGTTTCTTCCTTATAATTCCCGCCAATTTCAGTCCTACCATCTTGTAAAAAAGAAAGTAACCTTTCAAAGTGACGCTTGCTAACAACCCGCACATAATTTTCATTTTGTAATGGCTTTTCCCCGTATTGATGCTCAATTTCAGTTCGTAACGCCTTAATAAATTCTCCTTTTACAGAAGAGTGAACATATATATAATCAGGCGCAACACATGTTTGTCCTGCGTTTAAAAATTTCCCCCAAACAATGCGCCTTGCTGCTACATCTAACTTTGTATCTTTATGTACAATGCATGGACTTTTTCCACCAAGCTCTAACGTAAGAGGAATTAATTTTTTAGCTGCTGCTTCCATAACAATTTTCCCCACTCCAACACTACCCGTGAAGAAAATATAATCAAATGGCTCTCGCAATAGCGCTGTACTTTCAGTAACACCACCTTCAACCACTGCAACCAATTCTGCTGGAAATAACTCTCGCAATATGCTTGCAAGAAGGCTCGAAACATTAGGTGTTAATTCAGAAGGTTTTAAAACGACCGTATTTCCAGCTGCCAAAGCTCCTACAAGCGGTGCGATTGCAAGTTGAAATGGATAATTCCACGGTGCCATGATAAGAGTAACACCGTAAGGCTCTGGAATAATTTTTCCTTTCGAGCCAAAGTGTGTAAGCGCAGTTCGAACACGCTTCGGTTTACTCCATGACGAAAGATGCTTTATTAAAAATGAAATTTCCTTTAATACATATCCAATTTCTGTCGTAAATGATTCATGATCTGATTTATTTAAATCTAATTTAAGTGCTTGAAAAATATCAGCCTCAAAACGCCCAATTCCTTCATATAATTTGCGTAAATGTTGCTTTCTTGTCTCTATATCTCTTGTGTGGCCTTTATAAAAATATGATTTTTGCTCGTTCACAATAGAAGTGATATTCATCTACACTATCCCCACCTTCTATGTTTATATTGATTTTTCAACATATAAGTCACTGCTACGAAAAACAAATGGTAACCTGCACTCATTTTCTCCTTTTGTTTTCACTCGGTATGGGGCTAAAAAAGGACCTGACCGCTTCTAGGCATGATCGGATCCTCTCTCCCACCTAAAAGAAAAGGTTTTCTATTCGTTCTTCAACTTATATATAAATCTATTTTAATTTTCAGTATACATGTCACTGCTATGAAAACAAAAGCAGATTTCCACTCATTTTCTCCTTTTATTTTCACTCGGCATGGAGCTAAAAAAGGATCTGACCGCTTCTAGGCATGATCGGATCCCCTCTCCCACCTAAAAGAAAAGGTTTTCTATCAGTTTTCTATTCTTAAAGTTTCATTATATATGAGTTTTCACTTCATTTGAAATTCATTTGCTCATAAAAAAAAGCTGTTGAAAGAAAATCTTTCAACAGCTTCTTTGCTATTAGCGATATAAACGAACTGCACCTGCAGTATTATCATCAGCTTGGCCTACTACTTCAAATTTCAGACCAAGTTTTGGTAAGATACGTCCTGCATCTGGAATTTGTTTGTTAATATATGCTTTTGAATCATCGAACTTCGCTACACCTGGTAATCCATCATATACAAATGTTCCACGAGTTGGTGATACAACTTTCCAAGCTGGTGTTTGATTGAAAGAGAATGCTGCATCAGCAATTTGGAAACGCGTGCTATCTTTAAATGTTGGTTTACCATTTAAAGTTCCTGCAATCGCTTCTGGATGAGAATCAACTACACCAAGGAAGCCAGTTCCTGGATGTACCCCAACCCAGTTATCTGTATAACTTGAATCTGCATACCATACAACCATACCTGTGTTATATACTGGACCACGAGCAAACTTTAATGCTTCATCAGCACCAGCATAGTTTCTCCACTCTAAATAGTAGTTGTGTTTCTTCGTTTCAATTCCATTAGAAGCTACGAAGCCATCTAATTTGAATTGCGGTGTACCTTCTGCATCATCAGAGAATACAACATTACCATCAACCGTTAATGTTGCATTATCAAGAGCAAAACCGTTTAACGCTAAACCACCATCTGTAACATATTCAAATACAAGCTTTACTTTCTTGCCTTGGAATTGGCTTAAATCATAAGATTTATCTACCCATTTTCCAAGAGTTGTATCCGCACCATCTTTTACATTTTTCTTACCAATTGTATCAATTAATGTTGCCTTACCATCTTCTGTTACCGCATGCACCTCTAAGAGATCATAGTCTGTTTCAATTTCATATAATGATTTGAAATCAAACTTTGCATTTGTTGCTTTTGTTAAATCAAATAAAGGTGTTTCTAATGTTGTATGAAGATCATCACCTTTTGTACTATAGTAATACTTCTTACCAAACTCAGGCTGAATTCCTTTTACCTCTTTATCTGGTAAGTTCACACGAACCATACCTGGTCGAGCAGTTTTCGTTACACTTTGATCTAAGTATGTTGCGTAACCAATTCCTCGGTTTAGCTTATTATAATCTACTTCCGCAATATTCGCCCAGTTACCACCAATTGTTTTTTGGAAGAACTCTTTATTTTGCGGAGAGAAACTTGTTGGTGTCGTTCCAGCAATTTTACCAGCCCAGCTACCACCACTCATAATAGACCATGCTTGAACTGGCTCACCTGAACCAGAATATTTCGTATCGTACTCATCCGGAAGACCTAAATCATGACCATATTCATGTGCGAATACACCAACCGCTCCATCTTCTGGTTCAATTGTGTAGTCAAATGCTGCCATTTTACCATTCCAGTATGGTACTTTTGATTTTGTACCTTCTATTTCATGTGGTTTTTGACCAACTGTCCAGCGATGTGACCAAACTGCATCGTCACCTAATTTTCCGCCGCCTGCTTCTTGTCCAACTCCAGCATGGATAACCATTAAGTGATCAATTAAGCCGTCTGGTTGGTTTTGATTCCCGTCTTTATTTACATCGTATTGATCAAATTGATCAAATTCTGATAAATCAAGACCGCTATCTACAGCTGCTTTTAGTGCGTCTTTAACTAAATCACGTGGCCCTAATGGTCCTTTATTATCATGTCCGTCTCCAGCATCCGCACCATAATCAGCAGCTTTCCCTGGTACTGTTAACCATTTTGTAACTGTTCCATCTACTGTATAGCTGCCACCAGATTGTTCCTCATAATATTTCTTAAATGTTTCAATGCTCGTTCCATCGTCTAATTTAAATGGTTCGTCACCAAATAACATTTTTTCATAATGTTCCTGATTAAAATCTTTGGAATACATATAACCAGGCTCTTTATCAATATTGTTGTGCTTGAAATCAGCGTATTCTACAAGTAAAACGAGCACTTTGTCCTTACGAACCTCTCCGTTATACTCTTTTGCCTTTGCAGAAGTAGTTGGCACCTTACCATTTAATGCCCCTTTAGCTGGAACTGCTCCAGCTCCACTACCATCTGCTGGCTGCTCTACTTTTTGCTTTGCATCTGCTTTTGCATCCTTTACCTTCTTCAGAAAGTCAGATGCTTCTTTTGTAACGTTATCTCCAGTTACTTCTTCTTTTCCTGCTTTGTCACCCTTCTTCTTCTCTACATACTTTTCGACGGCTTTCTTTGTTTCTTCATTTGAAGCTGATGAATCAATTACCCCACGTTTTTTAAGAGCCTCCGCTAAACGCTCTTCTGGAATTAAATGATCGTCGATTGGACTTGTAGATGCTGTTTTTGCAGGTATTTCTGCATAAACCGGCTGACTACTCGCACCAAACGAGCAGCCTAGAACAGCAGCTACTGCAAGTGTTGATAACACTTTGAATGGTTTCTTTTTCATCCCCAATTTCCTCCCCTAATAAAAAATATGTAACAATATTTAGATAATACTAAAATTTTAGTCTTTTTTCAATATTTTGATTTTATTTTGTAGAAATAAAATGCAAAATTACATATATTTTTGTCAAAAACACTATTGTTATATTTGAACATTAGGATTAAAATACATTAGTGTGAAAACGTTTTAATGAAATGCAAACGAAAAATTTACACTATTTTAACAATTTTTCATTATTTGCTATTATAATTAATTTATACTTTATTAAGTAAGATTCTCTATGCCTTTTATCTTTTAAAAATTGAGGAGGAGTTTTTAGTGCATACTGAACAAAAAGAGATATTAGATCCAGAATGGATTGAATTAATGACAGAGGCTTTAGATGCTGGACTTAGCATAATAGAGATTCAAAAATTTTTGCACAAACACAACTACTAATATACTAAAAATCATTTAGTCCCTTTCTAATTTATTTTTTCTCGATGAATTATGTTATAATAAATAACGATTTATCCAATTACATACAATAGGAAGGTGTGCTAGCATGATTGGAGACCGTATAAAACGCTTTCGCCTACAAAAAAGCATATCATTGACAGAACTAGCCGATAAAGCAGGTGTAGCAAAATCATATATTAGCTCTATCGAACGTAATTTACAAAAAAACCCTTCCATTCAATTTTTAGAAAAAATTGCATCCGTTTTAAATATACCGGTTGATTCTCTTCTTCACGATGAACCTTTAAAAGAAGATGCGTTAGATTCTGAATGGATTAAACTAGTTAAAGATGCTATGAATTCTGGAATTACTAAGGATAAATTCCGAGAATTTTTAGAATTCAACAAATGGAAACAACAAAATAAATAATATTTAATTAAAAAGGTGCCGAAACACTAAAGTTTCGACACCTTTTTATTGTTTAATTATTTCTCTTCGCCTTCAGTTTGGTTTGCATTAAATGTCCATTCTAGGTTTACTTTATCACCTTGGAATTTATTTTGGTCTTGACCATTATCTACAAACTCAAATTGTACCCATAGATAATCTTCTGATCCAGCTTTTAAGCCACCCTCTTCAGACCATTCTGGTGCAAAAACGTCCTTCGCTAAAAGATCTGGATCTAATTTTTGTAACTCTGATAATGTTGTTTCATATACAGGCTCACTTTGTTTATCCCAGTTCCAGATAAATTTCACTTTAATATGATCTCCAAAATCTTCTCCAACATTATCTCCTTTTGCATCAACTACTGAATACTTAGTTGCAAGTTTTACATCTTTAATTGCTAATGTCCCTTTGTTCTGTAATAAGAATTCTTTCTTAACAGAATCACCAGGTTTCAAGTTATCGATGTCAATAATTGTTTTTGGATTAACCGCTAAGTCTAAAGTACCTGCTGCAAACGTATTATTAGAAACTTCCTTATCGCTGAAGTATGCGAACGTTCCCCCACCAATTAAAGATAATCCTAATGCCGCTGAAGCTACTCCCATACCTAATTTTTTCTTTAATGACATTTTAAATTCCCCCATTGCTTATTTTTATGGTTATCTCTTATGTAGATAAGAGGTATAACTAATTCCACAACTTTTTCTATCCTATTTTTGTTGCAAATATGCTACCCCTTCTATGTTCTCTGTCTCATCCCTATATGTTCATTATAAAGAACGTATGTACAGAAGCAAAATGACAAATATCCTGATATTCTCACTTTTTACGACGTTTAACCCCTTATCGTTTTGTTTCTTTTGATTTTTCTGATTATTACTCCTTTTTTTGTATACTATGTACAATACATATACTCCCCATAAATAAAAATAACCTAAGGGAATCTTTCTTAATTTATAAGAATATCACCCTTAGGTTACTGTCCATTTAATTTTCAATTCTTTTCCACCATAATAATATTGCAAAAGTAATCAATCCACTTCCTAATAAAATAAACATTATATTTCTATTGGCACTTCCCGTATTAGGTAAACTGTTATGTTTTCCATTTGTACTTTGTGAAGATGAATCTTTATTATGATCCGCATGCACATTAGAAGTATCCTTTTCCTTATTGTACGTTGAATCCAACATATTATTATCAGACCCTGCGTAGAAAACAAATTTCATCTTTACATTTAAGCCTTGGTAATCATTCCCTAACTCTTCAGGGAAACGGACTACATACTGTACTTGTTCAGTTCCTCCCCCTGCTAGTATACGTTTTTCTTCTCCTGTAAATTCACTTAAACTCCCATTATAGAGCACCTTTTCTGAAACTTTCACTGTCAATTGCAACGCACGATAAAGTTTTTCAGAACCTTCATTAAATTCTGAATTTATGTAGTAAAAAAAAGAGGAATCATTATTATTATTTACACGAATGCTACGCGTTGCCCAATCTCCTGGTTTCATATTAGGAACATCAAACAGCACCTCATTAGGTGATATACTTAAATCAACTTCTTTCTGTTCTTTAGCTTGCATTGTTTCCATACCCATTATTATTCCAACTATAAGTACAATGACACAATAAGTAATCATAATATACCAAAACTTTTTTCGATTCATACGCATCCCTCATATAAACGAAATTATGTTAGAATATTGTAAGATGGAAAAGGTGGGAAGATCCCACCTTTTTCTTTTATAAAATTACTTTTCTTCGCCTGCAGTTTGCTCTGCTTCAAACGTCCATTTCAATTCAAGTTTATCCCCTTGGAATTGATTTTGATCTTGATTATTATCTACGAATTCATATTGTACCCATAGATAGTCTGAATCACCATGCTTTAAGCCGCCTTTTTCTGCAAACCAGTCACCAAAAATACTTTGTTCAACTGCATCTGGCGACATTCCTTTTAAATCTGCTAATGTCGTTGAGAAAATTGGCTCGCTAAGCTTGTCCCAATTCCAGAAGAAATTCACACGAATATGTTTTCCAAAGTCTTCTGTGTTATCACCTTTTGCATCTATTACTTTGTAGTCAGTTAATAATTTAACAGTTTTGATATCTAAAGTGCCATTATTAATAAGTTTAAAATCACGTGTCATCTTATCTCCAGGTTTAATATTACTAACGTCGATAATTTTTGTTGGATCTAAAGAAAGGTCTAATGTCCCTGCTGCAAACGTATTATTAGAAACTTCTTTATCACTAAAATATGCAAACGTTCCTCCACCAATTAAAGATAATCCTAATGCTGCTGACGCTACTCCCATACCTAACTTTTTCTTAATTCCCATTCCATATTCCCCCTAAAACACATTATTTTATGTCAACCTCTACAGTAGTAGAAGGTATAACCTCATATAATAACTCTTCTTCACAGTGTTTTTTCTGGTTGATTTGAAATGTGTCGTCTTCACTTAGTTTTTTGTTATGATTTCGCTTGTTCTTCTTGTTGCTTTTGCTTCGCTAGCTCTTCTTGCTGTTTTTGCTTCGCTTGTTCTTCTTGTTGCTTTTGCTTCGCTTGCTCTTCTTGTTGCTTTTGCTTCGCTTGTTCTTCTTGTTGCTTTTGCTTCGCTTTTTTGCTTCGCTTGCTCTTCTTGTTGCTTTTGCTTCGCTTGTTCTTCTTGTTGCTTTTGCTTCGCTTGTTCTTCTTGTTGCTTTTGCTTCGCTTGTTCTTCTTGTTGTTTTTGCTTCGCTTGTTCTTCTTGTTGTTTTTGCTTCGCTTGTTCTTCTTGTTGTTTTTGCTTCGCTTCATTAATTTTTGTTTGTAACAAACCATTCATTTCATCTATCTTTTGTATACTTGCCTGTTGTTCTGTATTACTTTTTATATTCTTAATGTTTGTAAAACCGTTTTGCACATATGCAAGTACCTCTTGACTTGCTTTTGTATTACCTACTTTCACAGTCTCCGATATTTGTTTATAATATCCTTCGACCTCTGTATATATATTTTGTAACACTTGTTGATTCAGTAAGAGCTTTTCACGTTGTTGTTGCCAATTAACTAAAACTTTTTCCATGTCCTCTACAGATGTACTAGTCTGTGCATCTTGCATCATGCTTTGATATGTTTTTAAAATCTCTAACTCTTTTAACTGTGCTTCTTTTGTTATATTTTCAATTGTCTTTGGGAACACAATCGCAGCTGAAACAACAGAATCTACCTTTTTTTCATTTAAAAACTTAGCTTCTGTATTCCCTATAACAGTTGCTCCCATATAAAAAGACATAGAACACATACACGTTAATACGAGCGCGCTTTTAAATTTCCTGGATACTTTACTCATGATATCCTCTCCTGTCACGTGCATTAAAGTTCTTTATTAAGAACCTTACATTTACATTATAGTAAACTGAAAATAAAAATAAAAGATAAATATAAAAAAATAAAACGACAAATTTATGACATAGATTCTACTATATAGATAGTAATTATTCACTTACTCTACTAAAAATCTTCATTTTATAGAAAGATGAAAAAACATGGTACTCGTTGAACACAAGTACCATGTTTTACAAAAAAGTTATTATTTTTGTTCGCCTTCTGTTTGCTCTGCGTTGAATGTCCATTTAAGCTCAAGTTTGTCACCTTGGAATTGGTTTTGATCTTGGCCATTCTCAACGAATTCGTATTTAACAGCTAGTACATCATCTGTACCTGCTTTTAAACCACCTTTAGCAAAATGAGGAGCGAATACATGCTTCTCTACTACATCAGGAGTCATTGTTTTTAAATCAGCTAATGTTGTTTCATAAACTGGTACAGTGTTTTTATCTGCATTCCACATAAATTTCACTTTGATATTTTTAGCGAAATCTTCAGTGTTATCACCTTTCGCATCAATTACTTGGTACTCAGTTGCTAATTTAACTGTTTTAATGTCTAATGAACCTTTGTTAGCTAATTTGAAAGTTCTTAGCATTGTATCACCAGGTTTAATGTTATCAACATTAATAATTGTTGATGGATTAACAGAAAGATCTAACGTACCTGCTGCGAATGTATTGTTTGTAGTTTCTTTATCGCTGAAGTAAGCGAAAGTTCCTCCACCTACTAAAGATAATCCTAATGCTGCTGACATTACACCCATACCTAATTTTTTCTTAAGTGTCATTTTGAGTTCCCCCTAAAAATATATGTATTATGTTAACTTCTACTAATGTAGAAAGCGCAACCAAAAGAGAATAAAACCATTTCATAATTCATAAATCAAATTCTTTATAAATCAAAAACTTAATATAAAAAATTAAAGATTTATGAGCTAGTACTACTTTCAACATTCTACAAAATTATTATAAGAAAGCATTATTCAGTTTCGTTCTTTATTAAGAACTTATATTTGCATTATAACGAACAGTTTCGAAAAAGAAAACCCCTATTTCGATATATTTTTATATTTTTTAATTAAAATTCAACGATTTTCAATAAATATTCACAATTTGTATATATACAAACAAAAAAACGACTATCGTAATAGTCGTTTTCTGCTTTTCTTCAAAAGAATTTACATTGATTGTCCTGCATCTGTACTTTTGCTCTTTTTCTCATTATCAATTTGTCTAATTGCTCCAAAGATAGAAAATGCAGAATAACCAAGTAATAATATCCCAGGTACAATTAATAACAATGCAGCTCCAGCCTTAGAGTTTGCATAATCTAGTCCATATCCAACATAAGGAACTGTAATATCCTCATATTTTCCTAACACATTTTCTGCGAGAACCGCTTCTAAATCTGCCCCGTTGTTATTATCCCCTTTTGTTTCATATGTTACTTTTCCATTTACATTATTCACTTTGATAATACGGTGAGTTATAATTTTCTCTTCTTTATCTTTAAAAGTAATAACGTCACCTTTTTGATATTTAGAACCATCTTTAGTTGGACTAATTGCGATAATTGACCCTGTATAGAAAGTTGGTTCCATCGATCCAGAAAGTACGGTCTTAAACTGGTATCCCATTATAGTTGGTTCTCCACCACTTGCCTTAGACGAAATTACAAAAAACGCCAAGGTCACCATAGTAATAAACAGGACAAATGAGACAATATTGCTAACAATTTTCAGAAATAATTTCATTGTTCTCATTCCTTTCAAATGAATTAATATATTGATGTAATTACACATCTTATCGCTTTGTTCTTTTTTAAGAACATCTTGTTCTATTATAATGTACATCTCATAAAAATCAACAAAAATAGAAAAATACTTTTGTTACATAATTTTTTCATTATGTTTTCTTTTTAAAATGACCAAGCCTATACACACTACAAATAAAAATCCTAGTATGCCCCATATCAGCAAAGAATAGGAAAACACTGGTTGTTTTTTCTCTATTTCTGGTTTCGACATTTTAAATGAAACATCCTCTTTCGCAAGTACATTAATACTTTGTAATACTTGATTATTCTTCTTTACATCCACTGTTCCAACTACATCACCGCGATGGATACCTCTTTTATATAACATTTCTTTATCAACTGTAGCTTTCCTAAAGATTGCCTGAACATTCTTTCCTTCATCCTTCTTCAATATTAGCTCTGCATTTCTTTCAAGTTCACAATCTATGTCTTTCTCTAAATATGTTGCTTGCTGCCGCCAATTCGTTTTATCAAGTACAGTCTGCTTCGCAAATTGAGGAAACGAATGTTCAGCAATTTGACGCATATCCTCGTAAATCTCTGGTTTTTGTGAAGCCATTACTACATTTATAATTCGATTCCCATCTTTTTCATTTAATAAAACAAGTGTATTACGTGCTTCATTTGTAAAACCGGTTTTTCCACCAATATTATATGGATTTTCAAAATAGTTAGCCTTGTTTAAAATAGAAACTGTTTGTCTTGATGTTGTAACAGTTGTTCGTTTTGTGTTCATCGCTTGTAAAATTTCAGGATATTTTTGAATCCCTCTCGTAATCATTGCCATATCATATGCTGTCGTATAATGATTCGGATCATGCAAACCATTTGGCGTTACAAAATGACTATCCTTTGCTCCAAGCTGCTTCGCCTTCTCATTCATCATATTTGCAAAGTTTTCTATATTTCCCCCAATACGCTCACCAATCGCATAGGCAATATCATTCGCACTTAGTACCATTAAAATCATCAGTGCTGTATTACGATTCACAGTCTCTCCTACTTGAAATTCAAGCTGATAATTACTCTTCTCCTGATCTAATGCCAATTGTGAAAACGTAAATTGCTCCTCAGGCTTCACATGCTCCATTAATAGAAGCGCAGTCAACACTTTCGTTATACTTGCTGGAAATGCCTGTTGATGTGCATTTTTGTCGTATAATACATCCCCTGTTTTCGCATCAATTGAAACCGCAAACTGCCCAAACACATTTGGCCCTTGTCCATCTGCAGGTACTGTCACTGATTCGGCCCCAGTTTCAGCATACATTGTCATAGGTGCTAAAAAGAATAAATTAATAGACAAAATAAAAACCATAATCTTCTTACAATTTACCATACGACTCTCCCTCTTCAATTTTCTTTTATGCCGTATATATATTCTCTACCAACCAAACCCCTGAATTGGTATTTAAATGGAAAATGAATCATCATTTTTCACTATATCATAATTTTACAAGAAAGAACATGATCATATACGTGAAAAGAAGAAGGACTCATTCTTTCTTATCCTTCTCATCAATCAGTAAATCTATTAAGCGATTATCCGCTGCTTCTTCAGAGCTTTCCCCTTACATACACATAAATCAATCAAGAATTCTAGCTCAATATTCCCAAAAATAACTATACATCTCATTTTTATTTGCCGTGTTGCTTGATATATTCATCATAAACAGGTATTTCACTAGCATTTCCAGCACCAGCTTTTGCACTGTTAAACATATAGCCCACTTTCAATCCGTTTTGTCCAATATCAAGATCATGTAAAATACGGTGAACATATACTAAAGCTGTTGTATCATAATTTTGAATTGAAATACCAAGCAATTTTCTAGCTCGTTCCAAATCTTCTTTTAGATCACCTTTACATAATGAAACAGCTTCTTTTAAAGTTGTTTCAATTAATTTGAAACCCTATTTATTCTCTTCCCAAGCTGGAGCATCCGTCTTCTCAAAATTCTCATGCTTTTCCCAACCTGTAATATTATTCAAATCACTATGCGTTTCTCTTATCTTCATTCCAATATCTTTTGATTTATCCACCTCTTTAGTTGGCTCAGTCTTTTCAGCTTTCGTTTCTTTTTTATCTGTTGCATTTAAATAACATGATGCCACCCAATATCAATCCTAATAAAACAAGACCTCCACTAACAAAAGCAATTACTTTTTTTATCATTGTAATACTCTTCCCCGTTCATTCATCTATTATTCAAATTATATTGATTTGAAATTATGTAATAGTAAACTTAATATTTTATTTTCATTTAATTAAACATATAAAAAGCGACAACGAAAAATTATAGCTGTTAGCAAAACGAGAAAAATTTTATAACATTCAGTACCTAAAGCAAGTCGGATATTAAGCATCAAACGTCATATACTCATAAATTACTACAAAAAATAGAAAACAACATCCAATATTTTTGAAATATTAAGAATAAAAAGTCTTGTAGAGTTTACATCATTTCATTTATAATAGAAACAATAAAGATGTTGATACATCAACGTTTATCATGATCCCGTAGCTCAGCAGGGAGAGCGCCATCTTGACAGGGTGGAGGTCGTGAGTTCGAACCTCTCCGGGGTCATAAAATACAGAAACCGTGTCAAATCAACGTTTGATGCGGTTTTTATTTGTTTGAACTCGCATTCTACAACCCTAGTGGTCACAGAATTGGTCACATTCCCTACAAAATCTCTTCTATTTTGTTAACTGCATCTTCTTGCATCGTTGGTAAGACATGTGAGTATGTGTCTAATGTGATTTTGATATTGCTATGTCTAATCGCTTAGAAATCACCTTCACATTCACACCTTTAGCTAGTAGTAAAGTCGCATGTGTATGACGTAAATCATGGAATCGAATCTTCGGAACAGCCGCTTTCTCAATCAAATCGTTTAAACTTCTTCTAACGTTAGCTGGATTAATTGGTGTTCCAGAAGGAGTACACATCACCAAGTCATTGTCTTGGTATTCCTCACCTTATAGTATAAAACCAAGTATTTCTATGCCTATAAATAAGAAAGAGCACATGTCATAAAACATATGCTCTTTCCTATTTATAAAGTCTCTATTTCCAAATCAACTTCCATTTCTAAAGCATCATTACACGCTTTAAATAACATTTCAAACATATCTTTTCCACCACTTGTATAAAAATAATTAGAAATGTTTTCCTAACTATATATACGCAAAAGAGGGCCTGTATGTATCCCTCTCTTGTGTTTACCAATATCAATCTTGCTCATCCATAATTTCCTCAAACGCAGCAGACACTTTTTCAAACTCTTTGTCACTCTCAATGTATGAAAATTCATCATCATGTTCTACTCTTAAAAAGAAGATATCAATGTCTTCATCTGTTTCCTTTTGAATGTCTTCTACAAAGCCGACAGCAATGTATTGTACTCCTTCAACATTCATCGTTCCCAGCACTTCAACTTCCTGCTCCTGACCACTCTCATCGCTAAGGGTAAAAATTTCGCCTATTTCAATCTTTTCCATATAACCCTCTCCTTTCATCCTCTAAAAAATAGAGCATTCAATTCGTATATCTGCTAACATATCTTTCCATAAAAAATCAAATTAATGCGTAAAAAACAACAAACTCTTACTCCTTTAGAGGAAATCAAGGAATTAAACCGCATTAACCAATTTTATGAAAAATGACTAAAAGAACCGCTTCATAAGTCTTCTGTACACAGATATGCTGAAAAAAGATGCCCAAATAAGTAAAAACCCGACCAAGTAATATGGTCGGGTTATCATTACAACTTGCTCCTAACATTAATAAAACTTCTCTTCTATTTAAAGTAGGGTTCATCAATTTTTTAGGAGCTATTGATTATCTAATTGGAGGTTAAAATATTTTTTTCTTCATCTTTCATCTTCTCCCCACTTATTTAGATAACCATATTTTTGAGCTTTACTTTTTTCAGTTTCTATATCATTTGATACATATAATGACAGCGTGCCATTACATCCAGAGATTGACAGGATGGCATTCGCTGGGTCGGGGTCATGTACTTTAGTAGCATCAAAACTTAAAGACACCAAGTTAAAAGTAACATACCACATTAAATACAATAACTTAAAAGGGCTATTTCATCATTCGAAATAGCCCTTTTTTATTCGCTATACAACTATGAGAAAACTATTACAATTCAAATCAAACTATTAAAAAAGCAAGGATTTCTCCTTGCTCCTGTTAGTTCTTTAATTAAGAGATCAACCACCAGTGTCTCCATCTGCCATTGTTTTCACTGGACTCATAATTTGTTGATTCTCTACCGAAGTATACACTCCAAACGTTAGAGTGAAAATTGTTAAAGCTCCCATTAAGTTAACTATTGTCTTCTTCATTTTAGTGCCTCCTTTTTATGAATTTCTTTTTTGGCTTCATAACTTAAATAAAAGTACTTACTTCCTTGTTCGAAGTTACCTTCATTGTGGTACTGAACAGCCACTACTTCAGTATATTCTTGAATATACTCCCATAGTTGTTCTTTTTTGAAATAGTCCATTCCTACTAAAATTAATTTTTCTAGTTCTTGAGCAGGAACTTTTTTATTCATCTCTCTAAGAATTCCGAAACGATATTGGTATTGCTTGTTTCCTAAACTAGTACAGACGTCCAATCCTTTTTCAATTAACTCTGAAGCAATATTTGTTTCTCCTAGTTTAAAATGTTCTCTCGCTTTAATAAAAATAGCTTTATAATGATTTGGTGAGTTTTCAATCACCTCAGAAAGATATCGAATAGCTACAGCTGAATGATCTTGACTTCCATACATCAAGCCAAGATTATGTTTCACCATCGTAATAAACTTCTTTTCATCTATCTTCTGAAAAGTATCCATTGCAGAAGTCAAATGTTCTTCTGCTAGTTCCCATTCTCTTAAATGTATACACGCTAATCCATAAAGGTTATTACAAAAAGCTAAGTTTAGCTCATTACCATTATATTTAGAGAATATCTCTTTAGCTTTCGTTACATGAGTAATTGCTAACAATGCTTGATAAACATGATAACGGAATGTAGCTAATTTATAGTAAAACTCTGCATGTTCAAGTTCATCAGAAATATGTCTCAAAAGAGCTTCAGCCTTCTCATAGTGCTCTTTGGCTAAATTATATTCACCAATTGCATTCGAATGAATGGCTTTAAAGAAATGGTAGTAATAAGCTAGTGAACTATTTGTTGGTACACCTAAAGAATCAATTTTATTAAAACTATCTTTGAATACTCCTAAGTTATCAATTAAGAAGTTATATCGAAAATCAAGAAGTAAGTAATGCTGTAATAACTCTGAGCTTTCTTTAATCTCATTAACTTTTATGCCCACTTGTTGTTTTAAGTTAGTTGCTTTTTCTAAATGTCTAGAGCGAATTTCTACATACCATTCGTTTAATAATTGGGTTACTTGTTCATTCCCCTTTATTTGAATGTTCATAAATAACCTCCTCATCCTTTTTATACTAAAAATCTCCTATCATAAACAATAGCAAAATTTAAATACATAAAAAAGAATATATATTTATTTCTCAAGAATATTCTGTATATAGAAGTAAAAGATCTCTTAGCATTCTAAAATCAAACTCCTCGCTGTATTCAATCTTCATTCTGATATACAAATAAAAATTGGGAACATCCTTTTTTAAGGTTATTCCCAATTAAGTGATTATCTTTTTACACTGTCTACTTAAAAGGGATAATACCACAATCGGACTCCGTCTTTTCGGCGTATAACGAATTACAAAATTTATTAACGGTTTCATAAAATTTGACCACAAATTTCCCATGTCTCTATGTGTTAAAAAACTTTGCAACAGAACTTAAAAATTCATCATCTATGTGCTATGAAATATTGCATAACCAAATAAATTGCTATTGTTGTAAAATTAAGGTATTATAATGATATCTTTAAATGGAAATATAAAGATATTTAGAGTGGAGAACATGATGGAAATCGCAATGGCCTTGTTGAAATTTTTTAAGGGGCGTAATCCCATTAGTACAAGAACTCTTAAAAGTCTTTATGTAATTTCATTTTTTGCAATTATTCACACCATGATGCCTTGCCCATGGCATCGCCAGCTAAATCTTTAAATTCATATGGCAGGTCATTTTCTTCTGTTACTTCTTGCGTTGTAACTATTTGGCCAACATTTGAAAAAACAAGAAGGTCAACTCTTTATAAATAAGGAGTTGACCTTCTTGTTTTTTATATAACTAATCTGTATGTTTCGTATAATCCAAATTCCTCTCCCACTTATCGTTGAGCTACGCCCTTCACATGATTGAAGTGAGAGAATTCTTTTGGGAAACCTAGTTAAAGTATTATTGAATTATATCTAACTACTCAAATCCATATTCTATATTTAATAATATAACAGGTGCTTAAAAGCACCTGGCGAATGACTAAACCACTATTCGAATTACCGTACAATGAATAATCTAAAACTTTTTTATTATTGAACTCGTTGACGAATAAATAGGATTATCCCACAAACCAACAACAACATACCTCCACCGACTGAAATAAGCCCAATTGGTGTTCCTCCTGTTTTAGGAAGCCATGATGACTTCTCATGACTTTCTTTAGTAGGTGGTACTTTTATATCATCCTTAGGGTCTATAGGGTCCTTAGGGTCTATAGGGTCCTTAGGATTTTTAGGGTCCTTAGGGTCTATAGGGTCCTTAGGGTCTATAGGGTCCTTAGGGTCTACAATCTTGATTTTTGTATTCGTGATGTCGTAACCATGTATTTTGGTTTTATATCCATCTACTGGCTGTTCTTTCACTTCRTACTTRTATGCCTTGCCYTCGGCATCATAWYCAGCTAAATCTTTAAATTCATATGTCCAACCAGTTGCTTCTGTTACTTCTTGCGTTGAAACAACTTGTCCATTTTGTAGTAAGTCTACTTTGATYATTTTCGGACGATCTTTCGCGTTGTCATCCTTCCACGTCTTCGTTCCTTCTACCTTTGTTTGACCTACTTTTGTATTCGTGATGTCATACCCTTTTACT
>NZ_LTAQ01000069.1:3735-4102 GCF_001590835.1 Bacillus gaemokensis | reverse complement strand
TGTTCTTTCACTTCGTACTTATATGCCTTGCCTTCGGCATCATAACCAGCTAAATCTTTAAATTCATATGTCCAACCAGTTGCTTCTGTTACTTCTTGCGTTGAAACAACTTGTCCATTTTGTAGTAAGTCTACTTTGATCATTTTCGGACGATCTTTCGCGTTGTCATCCTTCCACGTCTTCGTTCCTTCTACCTTTGTTTGACCTACTTTTGTATTCGTGATGTCATACCCTTTTACTTCTGTTTTATATCCATCTACTGGTTGTTCTTTCACTTCGTACTTATATGCCTTGCCTTCGGCATCATAACCAGCTAAATCTTTAAATTCATATGTCCAACCAGTTGCTTCTGTTACTTCTTGCGTTG
>NZ_LTAQ01000069.1:0-3673 GCF_001590835.1 Bacillus gaemokensis | reverse complement strand
TCGGCATCATAACCAGCTAAATCTTTAAATTCATATGTCCAACCAGTTGCTTCTGTTACTTCTTGCGTCGCAACCACTTGACCATTTTGTARTAAGTCTACTTTGATCATTTTCGGACGATCTTTCGCGTTGTCATCCTTCCACGTCTTCGTTCCTTCTACCTTTGTTTGGCCAACCTTTGTATTCGTAATGTCGTAACCGTTGACCTCTGATTTATATCCATCTACCAGTTGTTCTTTCACTTCATACTTATATGCCTTGCCCTCGGCATCATAWYCAGCTAAATCTTTAAATTCATATGTCCAACCAGTTGCTTCTGTTACTTCTTGCGTCGCAACCACTTGACCATTTTGTAGTAAGTCTGTAAGTCTACTTTGATCATTTTCGGACGATCTTTCGCATTATCGTCTTTCCATGTCTTTGTTCCTGTAACTGATGTCTTTGGTGTTTCTTTTTTAGTATTTGTTATTGTGAACCCTTCATCAGAGTTACCTGTTACAACTGATTCATAACCATCAGGTACATTATTTTCCACGACATCATACTGAATTTCTTCACCATGTTCATTGTACTTAGGTAAATTTTCGAATGTATAAGATGTCTCACCATTACTTAGATTAATAGTCTGTAAAACAGATGCATTTTCGTTTGAGTGATGCTTATTCAACAACTGAATTTGAATGCTAGGCTTCATATCAGGTGCATTAACCCATTTTTTTAATACTGGAATACTAGTCTTTTTAACTTTATTAGAAATCGGCAGCTTAATTCCATTTATAGCATTTGAATCAACCGTAAAACTTATTTTTTCCTGAGGATCAAAATCAATATACTTCGGAGCTGAAATCTCTTGCACGTAATAATTGCCTGGATTTAAATTAGTAATTTCAACTATACCTTGTCCATCTGTCGTAAACATATCACTAACTTGTTGACCTGATTCTGTATACAACTTAAACGAGACATTTGGTATTACTTTTTCTTCATCCCCTTCAAGATGCTTAACAATTCTTAGAGTTCCTTTTGGAGGTAAGTCACCATCAGCACCACCACCAAAAGCTATATTTTTGACTGAGGCACTACCTGAATCGGAAACCGGTTCTTCGTTCATAACCTGGTAATTAATCGTATAATTATTTTTAAAGAATTCTTGTTTTTTGCCACTTTCATTTATAGTAGCCGTATAACTAATAGTAAACGAATTACCATTTGCAGAATTCTTATAAATAATGACTTCAAAAGAGTGTTCGCCAGTAAACTTAATCAATCCATAACCTTGATGTTGAAATTCTTCAATTGACAAAGGCCTATTTCCATTAATTTCTATTCCGAAATTATTTTTATTAAGCGTTTGACCTTCTTGCAAACTATCAGACAAAACAATATCAGAATTTAACTGTTGTTTTTTTAAATTCACATTCAAAAACCAACGTACTTCATTGGAATTTCCTGGTTGAATATCACCTGCTTTGTAGAAAAACTGTCCAGGTTCTGTACCACCACCGCTTGGATGGACAATCGTTACAGTTTGAGATTCTAAACTTGTACCTAAATTTGTTGGGATACTTTTCTCTTCTCCCACTGCTATATTAGAAGCTTGAACTGTAAAATTAAAATGCCCTCTAATATTCTGAAGTTTCTCAACTGTATCATTAAATATACATACCACATTACTTGTGTTTATTTCACAAGTACCAAAATTACGATTTTCATCATTATTTAACGGAATCGACCCCTTAAATCCAAGTAATTCTGTAGGTAGGCTTAATGTCAACGTATCTCCAGACTTCATATTGTTTCCAGATTTATCACTGAAATTCACTCTTATTCCAGTCTGTTCCCCATACTGTAGTGTCGTTTTGTCAATTTTAAAACTATCCACAAATCCTGTTGAATTTAATTCTTGTGCGTTTACTATATGTCCTATTATTGGTACAAGATTTTGACCTATGGTAAACATAAAAATCATACAAATTAAAAAAAGAGAAGTTACTCTTTTTAAATATATAGCCATGTTATCCCCCTATAAATTAAATTGAAATGGATCCCGTTACAAATATGCTGTAGCTTTGAAAAAGTCATACAAACTCCTAACATATAACGAAACAGATTTTTAATACATCAAAAACCTTGTTCTATTATATTATTAAGATGTTCCACTTGATTTGGATAATTGTTGCTGGCATCTTTTTCTCTTTCTTCAACTCTTCTACTCTATTGGATCAACCAGATTTTGATTGTCATGATACGAGACCAAGAAACTTGAAAAGAAAAGAACAGAAAGCTTTCTTGAAGAAATCACTCGTATTTTCTTCAGAGTCTACTGCACGTTGCAAATACCTCCATTTTCTATGCAAACAAACTATCATAAAACAAAATAATACCTCTCATTAAGTATGAAGTTCTACTTAAGCTATCACTACCTCTCTTAAAATATTAAATATTTTTAATTATTTATGTAATCCTCTTTCCTAAATCATATACAGCCAATTTTTTGTTGAAAATTTAGTATATATATTATACGAAAGAAGTTATTTTAAAAAATGATAACATTCAATCTATTAGATATAAAAACTTGATTCAAAATCTATTCTTTCTTTTATGATTTTATAAAAAACATGTCAATTAATTATTTCTTTCGACAGATTTAGATTATATATTTAGTTTTAATCATTGTCAAAATATAATTGTTCTATTTTAGAAATAATTATTACATTAGATTTATTAATTACTCGATTGAATATAAACGTACAGAAATGAATGTATTCTCTCTTACAACTTTAGAACCGAGAAATGTTTTTCAGACCTAGTAACAGAGTTCCTACTCTACTTCGTAGGGGGATTTTTAAATAGAACATATTTGTTTAATCCCTATATGTACCCAATAGTGGGATTAATTTCAACCGTCATAAACATAAATTAAATTTCTACAGAAGAAAACAAAAAAAGAGCGGCAGATGCAATACACAAACACGTAAATAAGGTAAAGTGAATCGAACTGTAAACTGAAAATTCTGAAAATTAAATCTATTTTTATTCATTCTTTCTTTGTAATTATAAGTTTAACATAAAAAACAAAATAAAACAACAAAAATATACAAAATTCTGATAAATTCGATATTTATCTTACACGTTAACATAAAACAACTTATCGATAGTTTTAATAAAAACATGGAATATAATGATGATTATTTTGGAAAAATACCACAAACAATTAAAATTCAACATTTAATAATTAATACGATGTAAAATCTAACTTAGAATGAGTTATTTCTCAATTTTGTTTTTTACTGGATGGAGAAAATATGAAAAAAATTATCCGAAAACAAATTTTACTATTTGGTATTTCGTTAATATTTATGACAGGGTGCTTGCAAAAGGATATTATTGATGATGTTCAATTAATTCAAGGAGTTGTATACGATACAGCAAAAGATAAAATAAAAGCAACGATTGTCTGTCCTATTCAAAAAAAAGGTCATCAAGTCCAAGTATTTGAGAACAGTGGAAACACAATAAAACAAGGAAGGGAAAACGCCTCTTTCGAATCTGCACAACCGTTTACCAGTGGACAATTACGAGTTGCTCTTTTTACAGAAAAATTAGCGAAAAAAGATATCACAGTAGCGTTTGATACACTTCTACGAGATAGTAGCATAGGACATACAATATA
>NZ_LTAQ01000068.1 GCF_001590835.1 Bacillus gaemokensis | reverse complement strand
GTCCTACTCTCACAGGGACAAGGTCCCAACTACCATCGGCGCTAGAGAGCTTAACTTCCGTGTTCGGTATGGGAACGGGTGTGACCTCTCTGCCATCATCACCAAACTGATGAAGGTATATTCCTTCAAAACTAGATAACATTTGCTTCATATTATATGGTTAAGTCCTCGATCTATTAGTATTCGTCAGCTCCACATGTCACCATGCTTCCACCTCGAACCTA
>NZ_LTAQ01000067.1 GCF_001590835.1 Bacillus gaemokensis | reverse complement strand
ATCGTAAGTTATTCTAATTTTCCCCATAGAAAAATCCCCTCCATAGTAAACAGATTAATGTGCTTTCTTTTTACTGTCTACTATAAGGGGATCATATCAAAATGAAAGTCTCTTCTTTAAATAAATATCTATATGGATACAACTTGTTGTTGAATCAGTTTCTTGATGAAAGGGCTAATGTTTTCTGGTAATTGATTCAAGCTGAAAAACTTCACTTCTAAAGATTCCGTGCCATCAGCTTGTAAGATTCCTCCTTTTATTTCTTTGCACATATAAGCAATTGTAATAGGATAAAATTCATCTCCGTTTGGTAACTTTACAAAAAACTGTTCTCCAGAAAAAACTCCTACTAAGTCAAGTTCTCCAATTTCAATGCCTGTTTCTTCGAGAACTTCTCGTCTTCCTGCATCTTCTGTAGATTCACCTAATTCAATAAATCCACCAGGAACACCCCAAACACCGCTTCGTCTTTTCTGGAGTAGAATTTGCCCCTGTTCATTTAGAACAGCTACTGCAACTCCTGCTAAATTAAGTGGACGTGAACCTACAATTTTGCGTAAATCTTCAATATATCCCATGGCTTTTCCTCCAAAAGTAATTATGAATTTAAAATTCCAAATGATGTATTTGAAAGAGTGTAACAGCATTCCTTCATGAAAGGTGATTTTCTTACGCTTTATGAAGGAAATATTTCTAGAAAACCTTAAAATTTCATGTACCATATTGTATGTATAGTCGAAAATGGTGCGTATTCAAAAATAAATAATTACTGTATTGATATATATATCTTCTTTTTTAAATTATAGTATTTAGAAATTTCTTAATGTTATAATGGTAGTTGGTGATGAAGATGAATTATGATGAAAAGGAAATGCGGCGTCTAGGAGCATTGAAAGAAATTGCAGAACTATTAAACGAAGCAACAGACTTACAGGAAATGTTAGAGAAAGTATTACATACACTATTGCAAGTTATGAATTTACAAACAGGCTGGATCTTTTTTATTGATGAAAAAGGAACGCATCGTATGCTTGTTGATAGAAATCTGCCGCCAGCACTCACATGGCAGGAAAAGAAACCGATGTGTGAAGGAGATTGCTGGTGCGTTAACAGATTTGTGAATGGGCGTTTAGAAAAGGCAACAAATATCATTGAGTGTAAGCGAATTGAAGATGCCATTGAATATAACTGGGGAGAGACTGAAGAGATTACGCATCATGCGACAATTCCTCTTCGGGCTGGAGTAGAGAAGTTCGGTCTATTAAATGTTGCTTCCCCTCATAAAATGCATTTTATAGAGGAAGAGCTAGCGTTATTAGAAGCAATTGCATTTCAAATTGGAACGACAATACAACGAATTAGGCTAGTTGAAAAAGAGCGTAAATATGTAGTCGTAGCAGAGCGGAATCGCTTAGCACGTGATTTACATGATTCTGTTAAACAATTGTTATTTTCAATTATGTTAACTGCTAGAGGGACTCTTGATATGACGAGGAACAAAGAACTGCAAGAGATGCTTAGTTACATAGGGGAATTATCACAAGAAGCGTTGCAAGAAATGACGCTGTTAATTTGGCAATTAAGGCCGGAAGGATTAGAAAAAGGGCTTGCAGAAGCAGTGCAGAATTACGGGAAGCTATTAGGCATTCAGGTAGCAATTCGAATTGATGGAGTTATTTCAATTGGCGATGAAATAGAAGAAGTACTGTGGCGTGTGAGCCAAGAAGCATTACATAATTGTAAAAAGCATGCTTCATGTAAAATCGTATCTGTTCATTTGAAAATCGAAAACCAGAAGTTATATTTTCAAATTGTAGATGATGGAATTGGATTTATGAAAGAAAAGGTAAGAGAATCAGCTCTAGGTTTAAAAAGTATGAAGGAACGAATAGAGCTTATGAATGGAACGTTTCGACTAAAAACAGAACCAGGGAAGGGAACGACTATTGAAATTCGATTACCGGTTTGAAAGGAAGAGACACATTGAAAATTAAACTATTGCTTGTAGAAGATCATCATATTGTTCGAAGAGGGCTCGTATTTTTCTTGAAAACGAAAGAAGAATTTGAAATTATAGGGGAAGCAGAGAATGGGGAGGAAGCAGTAGCATTTGTTCAAAAGGAAAGGCCCGATGTTATCTTGATGGATGTATCAATGCCAAAAATGGATGGGATTGAAGCAACAAGGAGGCTGAAACAATATGACGCTTCAATGAAAATCCTTATGTTAACTAGTTTTTCAGAACAAGATTATGTCTTACCAGCACTGGAAGCGGGTGCAGATGGCTATCAATTAAAAGAAGTACAGCCAGATCAACTAGTTGCATCTATTATTGCGGTATATCAAGGAAACACAAATTTCCACCCAAAAGTAACTCCTGCGTTGTTAGGGCGAACGGCAGATAAAAAGGAAAAGCATGATCATTTTTCCGTGCTGACAAAGAGAGAAAAAGAAGTGCTGCGTGAAATTGCGAAAGGAAGAAGTAATAAAGAAATTGCAGTAGAACTTCATATTACAGAGCAAACGGTTAAAACACATGTTTCAAACGTACTGGCTAAATTAGAAGTAGATGATCGAACACAAGCGGCGTTGTATGCGGTGAAACATGGTGTTGTATTGTTGTATAGGGAGGGCCTATGAGCGAGAAAGCTAAATTACAGAAGTATATGTTAAAAATTATCAGAAGCTGAATTTTTTAATGGTGCTGTACTTGTTGCAAAGAATGGGAAAATATTACTAAGTGAAGCATTTGGCAGGGCGAATTTCACATTTGATATTCCGAATACCATTCATACAAAATTTCGAATGGGCTCATTAACAAAGGCATTTACATGCACAGCTAAATGTGTAAAAGTACATAAAAATACCAAATAAAAGTTTTTCTTCGTTCAATAATTTTGTACAATAGAGCTACTATGGAAGGGGACGATACATCATGCCTGGTACAAAAAATGGAATAGGAAAGATTCAAGCGTCATTAAACGGTTTATCGCCGAAACTTCGAGGCATTGCTGAACATATTATGAAGCATCCGCAAGATGTTGTACATAAATCGATTACGGAACTAGCCGAAGTTACGAGTAGTTCAGAGGCAACTATTTTCCGCCTGTGTAAACACCTTGGATTTCAAGGGTTTCAAGATTTAAAAATTACATTAGCTCGTGAAATAGTACACACACCAATGCAAAATATCCATGAAGAAGTATCCGCAGAAGATGATATGGTAACCGTTGCTAAAAAAGTTTTTCATTCGCATATTACAGGGTTGCAAGATACATTACATTTATTAAATGATGCGGCATTAGAAGAATCAATACATGTATTGCAAAGAGCTAAACGTATTGAGTTTTATGGAAATGGTGGATCGGGTATTATTGCAATGGATGCGTATCATAAATTTATGAGAACGGGCATTTCTTGTATTGCTCATGTAGATTCGCATTTTCAAATTATGGGGGCAGGATTACTGACAAAAGAAGCGGTAGTGATTGCAATCTCTCACTCCGGAAGTAATAAAGGATTACTGGAAGCATTAGAAGTAGCGAAATCTAGAGGAGCACGCATAATTGCGATTACAAGCTATCAAAAGTCAGCTCTGAGCCAATTGGCTGACATTACATTATACACTTCGACACGTGAAACAGAATTCCGTACAGAAGCAAGCTCATCACGTTTAGCGCAGCTTAGCTTATTAGATACGTTATATGTAGGGCTGTCATTACAACGACAAGAGGAAACACTACAAAACTTACAAAGTATACGTGAAACCATTTCAATGAAGCGAATATAAAAGCGGTGCGAAAGAGTGCACTGTTTTTATTATTTTCATTTATGAAAAAAATTTTCTTTATATAACTTGATTTAAGAAAAAATATTTTATATACTAATTCATGTAAACGGTTTACTAGATTATATTTTGCTAGAAACGAAGGGAAGATTCAGTATGGAAACAAGGGGGAGAGTAATCGGGATTGATATCGGTACCACAAGTACAAAAGCGGTTGTGTTCACTGAAAGAGGGGAAGTCGTTGCGATGCATGCAATTGATTATCCAATTATTCAACCGAATATAGGATGGGCTGAGCAAGATCCTGATGTAATATGTTCTGCTGTATATAAATCTGTAAGCGTTGCCATCAAGAAGGGTAACGTGCTATCAGAAGATATTTCTTCAATTGGAATTAGTACTGCAATGCATGCATTAATTGCAGTAGATAAAAACGGGTTTCCGTTAACACGATCTATTATTTGGGCGGATAACCGGAGTACCCAGCAAGCCGAGAAATTATTGAAAGATATGAATGGACACGAAATTTATAGACGAACGGGTACACCGATTCATCCGATGTCACCACTATCCAAATTATTATGGATGAAGGAAGAGGAACCAAAGTTGTACGCAAGTACTTATAAGTTTATTTCCATTAAAGAATATCTCATTTATCAATTATTCTCACGCTATGTCGTTGATTATTCGATCGCATCGGCTACAGGTCTATTTAATTTAGAAACATTAAATTGGGATGTAGATGTATTAGAGATGTTACATCTATCGGCGGAACAGTTATCAATTCCTGTGCCAGCAACTTACATTTTAGAAGGAATGAATCCAGAATTAGCTTCAAAAATGGGGATTCGAGCTGATACACCTGTTGTGATAGGGGCTAGTGATGGGGTTCTTGCCAATGTTGGAGTAGGTGCGATATCACCCGGTGAAGCAGCTATAACAATTGGAACAAGTGGCGCGGTTCGAACGATTTCTTCAGACATTAATACGGATGAAAAAGGTAGAACGTTTTGTTATGCACTGACAGATCAGCACTGGGTAGTTGGTGGACCAACGAATAATGGTGGAATTCTACTGAGGTGGCTACGGGATGAATTTGGGAGTCCAGAGCAAGAAGTAGCAAGAAAGTTGGGAATTGATCCATATGACTTATTAATTCAATATGCGGAAAGTGTACCAGCTGGAGCGGATGGATTATTATTTTTACCATTCTTATCTGGTGAACGTGCCCCGCATTGGAATGCAAACGCTCGAGGGACGTTCTTTGGGATCAATCTTCAGCATAAACGAGAACATTTTATCCGTGCTGTAATGGAAGGGGTTTGCATGAGTGTGTATTCTGTAGCACTTGCGATTCGGGATCAGACGGGTCCTCTTTCTGAAATTCGTGTTTCAGGCGGCTTTGCGAAATCAGCTTTTTGGAGACAAATGTTATCCGATATGATGGGGAAAGAATTGCTTGTTCCTGAAAGTCATGAAGCATCGTCACTTGGGGCTGCGGCGCTTGCTTTATATGCAATAGGAAAAATCGATTCACTTGAAGAAGTGAAAGAGTGGATTGAAATTGTACATCACCATGTACCGAATAAAGAAAATACGGCTTTGTATTTAGAAATGTTTTATATGTATGAACGACTTTACAATCGTTTGAAAGAAGAATTTGATTGTATAGCTGCTTTCCAACGTAAATAGTAGGGGGATTGGGAGAAATGGTAGTTGGAATTGTATTAGCGGCTGTTGTCATACTACTTTTACTTATTACAGTAGCGAAATGGCATCCATTTGTCGCATTAATTTTAACAGCAATCGGAGTTGGGCTAGCAATGGGGATGCCCTTGATTGCAACTTCACCAAAAGATCCAGGAATCATTGATTCTATTAAACTAGGTCTTGGTAATACGTTAGGTTTTTTAGCGATTGTTTTAGCGTTAGGAACAATGCTTGGGAAGATGATGGCAGAGTCCGGCGGAGCTGAAAGAATTGCAAATACATTAATAGATCGTTTTGGAACGAAACGCGTTCACTGGGCAATGATGGTTGTTGCATTTTTAGTAGGTATTCCGGTATTTTTCCAAGTGGGCTTTGTTTTATTAATTCCATTGGTGTTTACCATTGCCTTAGAAACAGGAGTTTCACTAATAACGATTGGTATTCCGCTTGTGGCAGGTCTTTCTGTTGTACACGGACTGGTTCCTCCACACCCAGCAGCAATGGCAGCAGTTGGTATTTTTAAAGCTGATGTAGGAAAGACAATTTTATATGCATTAATTGTAGGGCTGCCAACAGCGGTTATTTCAGGACCGCTTTATGGGAAATGGATAGGTGCTCGTATACATAAAGAGGTACCGTTGGACGTGGCAGCACAGCTTGGTGAACGAGATACGAAAAAAGAACTTCCTGGATTCGGCAATACATTATTTACAATTTTACTTCCTGTATTGCTGATGCTTGGTGCATCAGTAGCAGAAATTGCATTAGAAAAATCAAGTCAACTTGCCAAAGCGTTACACTTTATTGGGGATCCTGTAGTTGCCTTACTAATTGCAACGATCTATTCCTTCTTTAGTCTAGGTTATGCAAAAGGGCTTTCGAAAGATAAAGTGTTACAATTTACAAATGATTGTTTAGGACCGATTGCGAATATACTGTTGGTCATAGGTGCGGGTGGTGCATTTAATAAAGTGTTATTAGATTCAGGGATCGGTACCACAATTGCAGAGATGGCAAAAGAATCACACATTTCACCGATATTATTAGGCTGGGGTATTGCGGCGCTTATTCGAGTTGCGACTGGTTCGGCAACAGTTTCAATGATGACAGCTGCGGGTATTGTAGCACCGATTGCAGCAAGTATTCCAGGCGTAAATGTAGAATTATTAGCACTTGCAACAGGAGCAGGATCACTTATTTTATCTCACGTGAATGATTCTGGATTTTGGATGATTAAAGAATACTTCGGAATGACTGTGAAAGAAACGTTATTGACATGGACAGCAATGGAAACCATTCTTTCTGTCGTAGCGCTTGGACTCATTTCGTTATTAAATCTCATTGTATAGAATAGGAGTTTGATTAAGATGAAACTAGGTTTAATTGGATTAGGAAAAATGGGCTTTCCACTAGGAGAGCATTTACATGAAGATCAGCATGATGTAGTTGTATATGATGTAAATAAGGAACTAGTTGAAAAAGCGGAGCAAGCTGGTATTACAGCTCGTTATACATTAAAGGATATGGTAGCGGAATTAGAATCGCCACGCGTTGTTTGGGTTATGGTACCAGCCGGAGAGATTGTTGAATCAGTGTTACATGACTTATATCCATTATTAGAGGAAGGGGATATTGTAATTGAAGGTGGGAACTCCTTCTATAAGGATACATTACGCCGTGCTGAAGAAGCGAATCGTTTTGGCCTTCATTATGTAGATATTGGTACATCAGGTGGTGTAGAAGGTGCGAGGTATGGAGCTTGTCTCATGATAGGCGGAGAAAAAGAAATTTTTGATAAATTAGAACCATTATTTAAAGATTTATCAGTAGAGAATGGCTATTCCTATGCAGGGCGCGTTGGAAGTGGACATTTCTTAAAAATGGTTCATAACGGTATTGAATATGGAATGATGCAAGCAATTGCTGAAGGCTTTGAAGTGCTAGATAAAAGTGATTTTGACTTTAATTATGAAGATGTGGCAAAAGTATGGGCAAACGGATCAGTTATTCGTGGGTGGTTAATGGACTTAACTGAGAAAGCATTTGCCGAGGATCCGAAATTAGATGGAATTAAAGGTGTAATGAATTCTTCAGGAGAAGGAAAATGGACAGTAGAAACAGCACTTGAATTACAAGCATCCGCTCCAGTTATTGCGATGTCATTGTTTATGCGCTACCGTTCTCAAGAAGAGGATACATTCCATGGTAAAGTAGTTTCAGCACTCCGTAACCAGTTTGGTGGACACGCTGTTGTGAAGAATGATTAATTGTTTTAGAAAAAGAAACTTATACGAGAGTATAAGTTTCTTTTTTATTTTGTAAGGAAAAATTGATCGTAATTGTTGCCGTTGTGAAAGGAATCTTGTTGTTTCAATGTTTAAAAGTCAGAATAAATAAAATGAAGTTTTCATAAATAGTAAAAGAGTAGTTAGGCCATCAAAAGAATGAACAATGTAGTGTAAAGGAAACGAAACGAAACGAGTTATAGCAACTGGATTTCGATGTGTAATGGTACATAAAAGTAAAAAGCTATTTAACAAAAATCGAGGTGGTAAAATGGTAAATGAACAAGCAAAAAGTAATATAGAAAAAGAAAAAAAGTTATGTCTTTGCATGATTGTAAAGAATGAGTCGAAAATAATTGAAAGGTGCTTGAATTCAGCTAAGTCAATAATTGACTATGTTTCTATATGTGATACAGGTTCTACTGATCATACACCTGAAATTATTGAAAAATGGTGTGAAGAAAATGAGATACCTGGAACGGTTCACCATGAACCTTTTCGGAATTTTGGTTATAACAGAAGTTTAGCTGTATCATTGGCGCAAGAAACGTATCCAGAGTCAGATTATTTGCTGATCCTAGATGCGGATATGATTTTAGAAGTTACGCCTGATTTTGATAAAGGTAGTTTAACTAAGGATCATTATCTTACAATGCAATATGATATTCATATTAAATATTGGCTTACTCGTTTGCTTAAAACATCTTTACCATGGAAATCTGTGGGGGTAACACATGAATATTGGGATATAGATCGCTCTAAAGTAGGAGCGAATTATTTTACTGCTGTAGATAGATTGGATGATCTCGTTGTGAATGATCAAGGAGATGGTGGCAGTAAGGCTGATAAATTTGAAAGGGATAAGCGGTTATTATTAGAAGGAATACAAGATCCAGCAACTACGCCGGATTTAAAAGTAAGGTATTTGTTTTACTTGGCCCAAAGCTATTTTCACTTAAATGAATTTGAAGAATCAATCAAATGGTATAAGAAAAGGGTTGACGCTGGAGGATGGGCGGAAGAGGTGTTTTATTCGTTATTACGAATAGGATTTTGTTATGAACACTTGGCAAATAGATCATCGTTTAAACATAAGCAGTTGACGAGCCAGAATGAAGACGATCAATCAAAGGTAGATCAATCTGAAATTGATTACTTAATCCAGCAGGAAGAACAGTTTCTTGCATTAGCTATTACTTATTTTCAAGATGCTTGGGAATATAGACCTACTAGAGCAGAGTCTTTATATCAGCTTGCAAGGATATATCGAACGCGATCCCAAAATCATATAGGCTTGATGTATGCATTGCAAGGAAAAGAAATCTCTTTTCCAAAAGAAGACCTTCTTTTTGTTGATTATCATGTGTATGATTATCTTTTTGATTATGAGATTTCCATTTGTGCTTACTATATTGCAAGTAAAAAACATTTAGGTGCAAAGTCCCAAAAATATCTTGAATCTAAAATGAAAGAGCTACCAGTGAATATAGCAAATGTAGTTGAGAGTAATGCGAAATTTTATTAGAAATGGCACCAAATCTGTTTGTTAAAGGGGAAGTGGAGGGATCATGGAATTAATAAGATGGGCTCTAGACCTAGGGGAATCGGTTTATGGTAATACAGCTGAGGAGTTAATACCACTGCTAGATTATTACTATGATCGTGATCATTTGAAGGCCTTTTTTATTGCAGGGCTTCTTCTAGAGATGGATCTACCACAAGGGCACAGAGAAAGAATTGAGTTAAAAAGATGTATATCTGCATACTATGCTGGTCTATATAAGGTGGCAAAAAAATATGCTGATAATTTGTTAACGCAGTATCCTGACGTAGAGTTGTATCAAAATAATGCAAAAGCGATTGACTCGTTTTTTAACAGAGAGTATGATTATTGCCTTTATATATGGCCGCATACGTATGGTAGTTTCATAGATGTTGCTCGCGCTTTAAAGTGGAAATTAGATCAGCAAGGAAAAAAAGCAATTATATCAGAAACTTTATTAGAAAATGCAAAGCATACGGTAATTTTCGGTGCTCATTCATATGTTTATACACCTATGAATATCCCAAAAGATGCAATTATTTATAATTTGGAACAACTATATGATGGCAGCCCTTACGTGAATCCAATTTATCTAACAATATTAAAAAGTAGAGAAATATGGGACTATAGTTCACAGAATATTGCATGGTTAAAAGAGAAAGAATTAGGAACAGAAATTAAACATATGAAGGTGAACTATGCCCCAACATTAAAGTTTAAAACAGATGCATTTACTAATCCCATTTCAGAAGATATTGATGTTCTCTTCATCGGTGCGATTAACGAACGGCGTCAAGTCATTCTTGATCAGTTAAAAACGCTTGCACCGGATTTAAATATTGTTTTTAGGAGTAATGTGTGGGGAATTCCTAGAAATGAACTAATGGCAAGAGCAAAAATTATCTTAAATATTCATTTTTATTTAACAGGAATTCTTGAAACACCAAGAATTTCTCATGCTGTTGCAAATCATAAATTTATCATTTCTGAATCTAGTAATCCAAAAGATGAAGTGGAATGGCCAGGTGTAGTCTTTGTTTCTTATGAAGAGATTGTAGAGACAATTATAAAATATATTAAAATGCCAGGGGAACGTAAAAGTTTAGCGGAAAAAGCTTATAATTATTTTGAAGCACAAGATTCCTTAGGTTTGCAGTAAATAGAAGTAATAACTTACTCATACGAATAGAAAGTCTAAATATAGTTTCCAGAAACTCATACAAAAGTATGAGTTCTTTTTTCTATTCTTCATACTATTTTCTAAAAGATTTTCCCTCTTTTTATTGTGTTTTGTATAGAATTTTCTGTTAATATAAAGGTAGAACTTAAAACAAAGGGGAGAAATAATCATGAAATTGGTCGTAATTAATGGAACACCACGTAAATTTGGTAGAACACGTGTTATTGCAAAATATATTGCAGAACAATTCGAAGGGGAGTTATATGATTTAGCAACGGAAGAATTGCCATTATATAACGGAGAAGAATCACAGCGTGAATTAGAAGCAGTAACAAAATTAAAGAAGCTAGTGAAAGAGGCGGATGGTGTAGTACTCTGTACACCTGAATATCATAATGCAATGAGCGGTGCGCTGAAAAATGCATTAGATTACTTAAGTAGTAGCGAATTTGTTCATAAGCCAGTAGCTTTATTAGCGGTTGCAGGTGGAGGTAAAGGAGGCATTAACGCATTAAATAGTATGCGTATTGTAGCAAGAGGTGTGTATGCCAATGCGATTCCTAAGCAAGTCGTATTAGATGGTCTACATGTACAAAATGGTGAACTTGGAGAAGATGCCAAACCATTAATTCATGATTTAATAAAGGAACTAAAAGGATATATGGGTGTGTATAAAGAGGTGAAGAAGCAATTAGGGGTTGAGGGCTAATAATCAGTGGGGATGAAGAGCCCCCGAATGATAATAGGCTATTGAATGTTTCTGAAAGCTAATAGGGAAGTTGTCTATTGGCTTTCAGAAAGTGTGAGAACGATTTCTTACTTTACATGTAGCTGCTAGATTTATAACGTTATATTTGAATTGAAAGATTAAGAGGCGGGGTTTAATGATTACACATTTCTCAGAATTAAAGTTACAGACAGTATCCATTCAAGGGGTAGAACAAGTTTATGCAGAACGTCTAGGTATTCCAGTTTTATCTAAAGCGGATAGAAAGATAACATTTCAGTTAACTCCACATGTTTCACTGACGTTTGAAGAAGTATATGAACCAATTGCTCCTGCACATTTTGCTTTCCAAGTTTCTTTTTCGAAGTTTTATGAAACAGTAGACTGGATTCGGAAATCAGGTCTTCTTATTATGAAATGGGAAGATGGTCATGATGTTGAAGAAGAAGACGGGAGATTAAATTTATATTTTCGTGATGGAGATGGAAACCTTCTTGAAATTATTGCACATAAGTATATTGCAGAAAATGTTTTAATTCCATACACACCTTTAAACATTTTGTATGTACGAGAAGTGGGGTGTCCGGTAATAAGTGTACCTGTGTATAGAGAGTGGTTAAAATCCAACTTATCCATGAAAACATTTGAAGATGGTGAGATTTTTAACTTTGTGATTGGTGGAACTGCCCATGTTGTTGCAAGCTGGGTGGGGAGAACTTGGATTCCAATTGCAATGAAAGCTTTGCCTCCGAAGATGCATGTTTCATTTGGAACACCGAGCTTACATTTCATACAAAAGGTTGAGCAGCAGCTAAGACAAAGCGATGTACCATGCCATTTTAGTAACAATGAAGTATCATTTGTTCAAGAAGGGTATTCTTTTTCTATACAATATACTCCGCGTTTTAAAGCCGATATTCCCAAAAAATTGAATTTGCCACTTTCTGTTTAAGCGTTATTTTTTAGGATTTTGTTATTAATGGGTGTAGTTCTTATTAAAAAATAGGTGAGGAAGTTCCATCCTCAAGGAACATAAAGGTTACAGCCGAATAGATAGACCAGAGATGAATTGCCATTGGATAAAGAATAGTATTCATAATGTGGGAATCGGGCTAGGTGAATACGATGTTGTCTCAAAGGAGTCTTTTTGGCTCTATTAATTATAAATTTGTACTTGAATTCTAAAAACAGGTACTTTGATGTGTGCTCAAAATATCTGCCCGCTTCCTTCATTCAATTACTATCCACATATTAATGGTTCGGATACATTTCTTCTAAAAAACTTATGGATTGTTTGATTATCGCTTTTAAAACATGAATATCAATGTCTGCTACTTTATTAATATAAATACACGCTTTTCCAGACGTGTGCTTTCCAAAGTTTTTTAATAATTCTTCTCGCTTAGGATTACCGGTTGCAAAATATAAACTAATCTTGGCTTTTCGAGGTGAAAATCCTACTAATGGTGCATCGCCTTCATGACCGGATGCATATTTATAATGGTATGAACCAAATCCAATAATGCTCGGTCCCCACATCTTCGCTGTATGACCTGTTGTTTCAGTAAATATATCTAATAATTCATATGCATTTTCCCGTTTTTTAAGACTGTCAACATTTTCAATAAATTCAATTACACTATTGTTGGTTTCTGTCGTTTTGAGTTTGTACATAATAAGAGTCCCTCCTTTTGGTATATAAATTTTACCACATACGTAATTATAATATAGATTTGGTTTCCTTTAAGTTTTTATTAAAAATCAACATTAAAATTTAACAGAGCTTTCTGTAAAAATCAAATAGAAAGAAGAGGAGAAACTTCCAGTAAATCCATCGTATGACGGGAGCAAAAATACAAAATCTATAAGGGAACCATATAAAAGAGGGTGTGAATCAAAATGGGAAAAACGAAAGCATTAGGATCAGCGAAACATAAAGGTAATCAAACGCAGTGTCATACATCTTCAAAAAAAGCACGAAATCCTCAAAATGCAGGACAACGTAGTCACTAAAAATACTTCTGTCTCCCTTTCTTTTTCTATATAATATAAAGAAAGGGAGTGTAAGCTTATTTATGAACAAATGGATCGTATTTTTAATTTTGTTATTACCACCATTATACATAGTGTATACGACGTTTCGAATGAACAAAGTCGCTCGTGAGAAATTAAGTAATCACTCTCCGTATGTACTGATTCTCGGTGCAAAGTTATTTGGAGATAAACCATCTCTATCTCTTCAAAATCGATTGGACGTAGCTTTAGAGTATTTATACTCTCATCCTGAAGCAAAAGTAATTGTATCAGGTGGGCAAGGAGAAGATGAGGATATTCCCGAAGCGCATAGCATGCGAGACTATTTGATGAAACGAGGTATAAAAGAGAATCGTATTCTGGTGGAAGATCATTCTACAAGTACGTATGAAAATCTAAAGTTTAGTATAGACTTATACGATGTAAAACATGCTGTAGTCGTTAGCAACACCTATCATTTATATCGTACAAAGATTATCGCGAAGCGTTTAGGGATGCGGATGGAAGCGTTGGCTGCACCAACGCCAGTGCGTTCTAAGAAAAAGGCATACATACGTGAATACGCTGCGATTGTGAAAACAATAGTATTCGATCATTAGAGCTCAAGTAAGGGCTCTTTTTTTCATGGAGATAAGCGTATCATTTGAAAAGAAGGCTAGATTCCATCAAAATAAAAGAAACAACAATAAGGGAGTTGTATTTGTGATTCGATTTGATCATGTGTCAAAAGCATATGAAGATGGTACCAAGGCAGTAGATTCGTTACATTTAGAAATTAAAAAAGGAGAATTTTTTGTTCTCATTGGTCCGAGTGGGTGCGGGAAAACGACAACGATGAAAATGATTAATCGTTTAATTGAAACGACAGAGGGATCAATTTCTATCGATGGGAAAGATATTCAAGACTATAACATTCATGAATTACGCTGGGATATTGGATATGTATTACAGCAAATTGCTTTGTTTCCCCATATGACAATTGCTGAAAATATTGCAATTGTGCCTGAAATGAGGAAATGGGGCAAAGAGAGAGTTAGAGAACGTGTGGATGAGTTACTTGATATGGTTGGATTAGATCCAGATGTATATAGGAACCGGATGCCTGATGAGTTATCTGGTGGACAGAAGCAGCGTGTTGGAGTTGTACGAGCGCTAGCTGCTAATCCGAAGATTGTTCTTATGGATGAACCATTTAGTGCGCTAGATCCATTAAGTCGTGAACAGCTGCAAAAGGATATTGTGAAACTACAGAAAAAAATTCAAAAAACAATTGTGTTTGTCACTCATGATATGCAAGAAGCGTTAACACTTGGCGATCGTATTTGTGTGATGAAAAAAGGAAAAATTGTTCAATTAGATACACCAGAAGGAATCATACATAACCCTGCAAATGATTTTGTAGAGGAGTTTATTGGAAATCGTGTTCGCCCTTGGTATGAAGGTAAGAGCATTGAAGATGTGCTGCCACTTGAGATGGATAGACAAGTTGAAAATAATGTGTTACCGCTCTCTATACATGCTTCACTACAAGATGCGTTGATTCGTTTGGAAGCAGAAGACTTTGTGCCAATTGAAAGAGATGGAAAATACGCTGGGACATTAACGAGCCGTCACATTGTGAATTACATAGCTAGACAAATGAAGGAGAGGGAATAAATCGTGTCCGCCTTATTACAAACGTTTCAGGAACGAAAATTAGAATTACTTAGTGCGCTGACGGAGCACCTGCAAATTTCACTTATTTCGTTATTCTTTGCGGTAATGATTGCGGTCCCGCTCGGCATCTTGTTAACGAGAAGAGAGCGAATTGCTGAATTTGTTATAGGAACATCTGCTGTTATGCAAACGATCCCTTCTTTGGCCTTACTGGGTCTTTTAATTCCACTCGTTGGTATCGGTAAGGTGCCAGCGATTATTGCCTTAGTTGTGTATGCGTTATTACCTATTTTACGAAATACTTATACGGGAATTCGTAAGCTAGATGAATCTCTTATTGAAGCCGCTAGAGCAATGGGAATGAATAGCTGGAGGAGACTATGGAAAGTAGAACTTCCATTGGCATTACCAATTATTATGGCTGGGATTCGTACGGCAATGGTATTAATCGTGGGAACAGCGACGTTAGCTGCTTTAATAGGAGCTGGTGGGCTTGGGAAACTGATTCTACTTGGGATAGATCGAAATGATCATGCTCTTATCGTTTTAGGGGCGATACCAGCGGCATTGTTAGCCTTATTCTTTGATGGGGTACTTCGGATGTTTGAAAGTACAAAGCCCTCTCCTAAGCGTGTAATAGGGGCTGTGTGTATTACAGCTGTTGTTATAGCGGCACCATTTCTTTGGAATACGCAAAAAAAAGATATTGTAATCGCTGGAAAACTTGGATCTGAACCGGAAATTCTCATTCAAATGTATAAACAGCTTATTGAACAAGATACAGATTTACATGTAGAATTGAAACCAGGTCTTGGGAAGACAGCATTTGTATTTGAGGCTTTACAATCGGGGGAAATTGATGTGTATCCTGAATTTTCAGGAACAGCTTTATCTACCTTTGTGAAAGAAAAGCCAAAGAGCACGGATCGTAAAGAGGTATATGAACAAGCACGTATAGGGATGGAAAAGAAATATCATATGACAATGTTAAAACCAATGCAATATAACAATACATATACACTGGCAATGCCTAAAAAAGTGGCAGAGCAGTATCATGTAAAAACAATTTCCGACTTAAGAAATATTTCTGCGAACGTTAAGGCAGGATTTACTTTAGAATTTGCAGATCGAGAAGATGGTTATAAGGGATTGCAAAAATTGTATGATTTTCAGTTTGCAAATGTAAAAACGATGGAACCGAAATTACGTTATAGTGCAATAAAATCAGATGATGTTACTATCATTGATGCCTATTCTACGGATAGTGAACTTGAACAATATGGACTAAAGGTGTTAGAAGATGATAAGGGACTATTTCCTCCTTATCAAGGAGCTCCACTAGTAAGAAAAGAAACGATTGAGAAGTATCCTGATCTTGAAAAGGTGTTGAATAAACTTGCTGGAAAGATTTCAGATGAAGATATGCGGAAAATGAATTATGAAGTTAATGTAAATGGGGAAAGTGCAGAAAAAGTAGCAAAACAATTTTTACAAAAAGAACAGCTTATTCATTAAAATTTACAGAAAATATACAATTAAATTTCTGAAAAATGACCGTTCATTATAAAATGACCGGTTTTTTTTGTGTATACTTATACATTTTTTCAAAAAAGTATTCCCTTTTTACTCATTTTCTTTTAGAATAAGTAATGTTTTCCTGCAAAAATATAATAGAAACACCTATTAGAGAAAAAGGTGACTTTAATAGTTGAACAAATGAACATAACACCTAGAATGACAGATGGGGTGGTACCGATAGAAAAGAAATTAGGATTTTTTCCATTAATCGCACTAGTAGTAGGAACAATGGTTGGTGGTGGAGTTTTCAGCTTACCACATGATTTAGCAGTTGGCGCAAATAGTGGCGCAACAATAATCGGATGGTGTATTACAGCAATGGGGATGATTCCACTTGCGCTTGTATATCAAACATTAGCAAGACAAAAGCCAGAGCTTGAAGGTGGAATTTATAGTTATGCAAGGGCTGGATTTGGTGAATATGTTGGCTTTAATAGTGCATGGGGATACTGGCTTGCTGGTATTTTAGGAAACGTAGCAACGATTATGCTATTGTTTAGTACGCTTGGATATTTCTTCCCTATATTTAAAGGGGGAAATAACGTTGCGTCCATTGTTGGTGCATCCCTCTTATTATGGACACTTCACTTCCTTATTTTAATTGGAATTCGTGAGGCATCTATTATGAACTTTATTGCAACAATTGGAAAACTAGTTCCGATTTTATTATTTATTGTAGTTATGGTTACAGCATTTCGCTGGGATATATTCACGCAAGATTTTTGGGGAGAGGGAACAATTTCTATTTCTTCTGTCCTTGGTCAAGTGAAAAATACAATGCTTGTTACACTTTGGGTGTTTATCGGGGTGGAAGGAGCGGTTGTATTATCAGGAAGGGCAAAAAATAGCCGTGATGTTGGGAAAGCAACGGTTCTTGGATTAATTTTAGTCATGTCCATTTATATTTTAATTTCTGTTCTTTCCATGGGAGCTATGACGAGACAGGAGCTTTCTGTTTTAGAGACGCCTTCAATGGGACATGTCTTAGAACACGTTGTTGGACGTTGGGGTGCGATTGCAATTAATATTGGATTAGTTGCTTCACTAGTAGGGACATTAATAGGTTGGTTCCTACTCGTTTCCGAAATTTCTCATGTAGCAGGAAAAGATGGAGTATTTCCGAAAATCTTTACGAAAACAAATAAAAAACAGACGCCGCATGCCGCGTTATGGATTTCAAATATTGTTGCACAGACGATATTTATTATTGTTCTATTTTCGCAATCAACGTATCAAATTATGTACTTTATTGCATCTACGTCTATTTTACTACCGTACTTATTATCGGCACTTTATCAACTGAAATTAGTTGTTACAAAGGAACTGAAACAGGCAAGACTGAAAAATGGGTTACTAGCTTTAATAGCATCTGTATATTCTGTATGGTTAATTTATGCAGCAGGCTTAAAGAACTTATTACTTGTTTCAATTGTATATGGCATTGGACTTGTTGTTTATATATTTGCTCGAAAAGAAAAAGGAAATCGTTGTTTTTCAGGCATGGAGAGATATGTCATGGGCGTCATTTTGATTGCAGCGGCAGTATCACTTTATATGCTTGTTACAGGTAATATAGAAATGTAAAAAAGTCCTCTTGAAGGACTTTTTTTGTTTTGATTACAAGGATTTTGACTTTATTTACAGAATATCTAATATATAGGATGTTTAGGAGGGATGAGAATGGAAGAAAAAGAACAGTTATTAAGAATTATGGAATTAGCAAGTGATTTACGAAAAGTATTGGTACAAGAATCATTTTTTAATCATCATCCCGAACTAAGGGGAGCAGTTGAAAATTTAGCTGGTTCTGTGGAGACTTTAGCGAATTTACAACATAATAAAGATGAAAATGCCGAGGATAAATTGCGATATGTACTCGCTAAAATGAAAATTGCTCACAATGCTATTATGCAAGAGAAAAAAGCTTTTCCTTCTCATTAATATAAGTTTCACTTTTGTAACCTGACAGAGAAAGTCAGGTTTTTTTGTTTCTAGTTTTCTTTGGCAGTTCATACAATAAGAACAGTATGAAAAAAGAAGGTGAGTGTGTTGAAGCTACAAAAAGCTCTTCATTCGAGTTTTATAAAGCGGATGTACCACATGAGATTTCTTGGGAAGTTTGTAGAAGGTACGGAGGAGAAAGAGAAAGGGACTTTTTTTGTACAGTGCCTTTCTCCGATGCCTTCAATTTTGCAATCACAATTTGCAGGTGGATCCTATTTGTTTGAAGGATTATATAACAACAAAAAAAATGCGAAAATCTTTGTTGATTTGAAGAAAAAAAAGTTAGAAAGACAATTGGTATTGTTTCGGCTTTATTATGAAAGAGGAAATTTGTACGTTGAATTAATATGTACGGAACAGAGGGAAACTTTAGATGAATATAAGATCATCCCGTCACCAAAGTTATCGGGATATAAAAAAAGAGAAGTTTTAGAAAAGAAGCTCGGTAATGGCTACTTGTCTATTTTAATGCCTAAATTTCCACAAGATTTTGATGTTCCAGAGTTAATTTGGCATGAGGGGAGGTTATATGGGAATTTATCATTAAAATCGTCTGTTAGTTCAATTGCGTATTGTGAGCAAAAAAAGGATTGTAAATATATTGAGATTGATGATTGGGCCCAGTATATAGAATTAGGTGTAGAGGATCATTTATATTTTGTAAGAGAAAGTGTGTATGAGCAGCTTGTAAGACGAATCGCAGAAGAGGGAAAACAGGTTGAAGTAATTGATATAAAAAGTCAGAAAGAAGATCAAGAAGGGGATGATTCTGAATCTTCTTTTTTACAGTATGTACAGGATATAGTTTCTAATAAAGGTTTATATTTAGATGCAACAGATATCTTTAATTTTCATATTAGTGTTAAGACAAATCTTTTAACCATCCTCTCTGGTATACCCGGAAGTGGAAAATCACGTTTTGTGCAAGCATATGCGGAAGCACTTGGGTTGAATTATGGAGAAGAACTCATATGGATTCCTATATCACCATCGTATCAAGAGCCACATGATATACTAGGCTATCTTCATCCAAATGGAACATTTATTGAAAGTGAAACAAAGTTAGTTCGAGCATTATTAAAAGCAAAGGAAAATCCGAATCAGCTATATATGATTGTATTTGATGAGATGAATATGTCACATATTGAGCATTGGTTCACACCATTTTTATCTATTCTTCAATTAGAAAAGAAAGATCGAATCCTTACTTTATATGAGGAAGTTTCTGAAAAGAAAAATTCAATCCCGCCTCAAATTGAAATTGGTGAAAATATTATTTTTATCGGGACCATCAATTTTGATGAAACGACGAAAGAATTATCTGATCGCTTATTAGATCGAACAAATCTCATCACACTGCAAAAGATCCCATTTTGTGAAATGAATATGAAACAAGATAAAGGTATACAAATGCCGCCCCTACAAATAACAACGGGAGAATTTCGTATGAATTGGTTACGCAATAAAGCAATGATTGATATATTTTCAGAAGAAGAATTAGAATTATTAGATAAATTACATGACGTACTGTCATCACACGATATATCGAAAGGTATTTCTTTTCGGTGTGCTGCTGCAATTGCTACTTATTTGCAAAATATACCTCTTCAAAATAATCAATCTTATATGATTAGCCGGGAAGAAGGATTCGACCTACAAATAAGGCAACGTGTATTAACAAAATTACGTGGGACAGAAATGACAATTGGTTCACTTTTCTATGAAGAAGAAAAGAAAGGAGCAATGCTTATCCCATTATTGCAGTCGCCGCTTGCAAATTGCGTTTCGACATTTGAGCATTCGTTAGCCTATATAAGACAAAAGCGGCGTGAATTGGAGTTGTATGGATATGCAAAATGAGGAGTGGAATGAAACGGAAATCGTAGACACAAGTGAGAAGCTCCCATTTGTATTAAAATTAAGTGTCGGGACAGAGGGAAAGGGAGATTTTATTTTTTTGAATCGCCTCTGTACTTCTGCTGTAGCGATGACGCAGTGTGTTTATAAAGTACAGGAATTAAAACCATTACGCCTGTATTTACATTATCAAAAACCAATTCATATTACATTTACCTGGAATAAAGTATATGAGGGACAAAAAAATGTAAAAGAATCGCAATACGAATTGCATGAAAAACACCAAAGAGTATTAGTATATGAACATGGAAAGACTGATTTTTTTTATCCATGGCGCTGTGGTTTATATCACTTCGAGGTACGAGTGGAAGAAGATATATACTACGGGGCGTTTCAAATTGTTCCTAAAAATTTTGTTGATGAGCAGTTTGAAATGATCCAAGATTATGTAAAATCGATTTTGAATGAACTGATTATAGATCGAGGTTATTATAAAAAGACATTTTCAGCGCTTAGTGATATTGAAGATTCTTCTCATTTAATGTTGCTTCGTATGCTTCCACAAAAAATGAAAAAAATAAAGCAGATTTATAAGAAGGTGGAAGCAAATACGAAATATATAAATAGATATAGTTGGGAGAAGAAAGAACGAAAACCAACGAGGAAAAGTATGATTATAAGTGAAAGAAAACCTTATGCAAAGTATTATAACCGCAGATTTATTGAACAAAAAAATAGCTTAGAAAATGCTTTTCTTAAATTTAAAACGAAACAATTTTATCAATATTTACTTGAGGCACAGAGTTTTTTGCAAGGGACAATTGAAATATTAGAAGGAACAAAGTACACGAAAAAAGAAGAATACCAAGCTGTGAAAACAATTATGCAAACTATTGAACGTAATGGGTCTGTTACGGATAAGGAAAAGCAAAAATACCGAAATATACATTTGCTCAAAGAAGCGGATTTACGAAAAAATTCTGTGAAAATACAAGAATATAAAATACTATATCGTATCGTACAACAAAGTGCACAATATTTTCGGGAGTTGTTGCACTCACCATTTTGGAGAGAAGTTTCCGAAAAAACCAATATTACTTTACATGCTCTTCCTGTTACCCACAGGCAACTGTTATATCATTTAGAATTGTTACCCCATTATAATCAGCAATCTCCGGCTTTTTTATTTGTATATAAACCAACATTTTTAGTCTATGAGTATTATGCCTTTTTCACGGTCATTTCTATATTACAGCGACTAGGATTTGTAGATAGCATTCCGCTTCGTGAGCAAATCCAGAAATATTTTTATTTAGATGGTCTACAAGATGGAACGACAGTTGTTTTACAGCGTGAAGACTTTCAGATACATGTAGCATTTAATGATCTTATTGAAACACATCCACTTATTGCACTTAGTAAAGGAAGTCATTTTTATAATGGAGAGGATACGAAAAAACCAGACATTCGCTTAGATTGTTTTATGAAACAAGGAGAAAACTATGAATATAAATCATCTATTATTATTGAAGTGAAATATAGCCCTATGTACAATATTTTTCAGCCCGTTGGTAATACGAAAGCAACTGAACAAATGTATAAATACTGGTCAATTAAATATGTAGAGGAACAAGATGGAAAACGTATCTTTCACCGAAGGGCAATTCATGAGGTGATTTGTGTATATCCAGGAAGTCATATGCATGGTAAAAAAATTGAAGCGGGTTGTGGTGTTTTTTTGCAATTGTATCCCTATAAAACGAAGCAAGGTGAAGAAAAATTGGCTGGTAAGCAGGGGTTTGTACAAATTTTCGAGAAATGGTTAAAAAATAGTATGATATAAAAAGAAATCCTTTTGACGGAAAGGGTTTCTTTTTTATGAGTTGAGCACAGTATGGTACTATTGTGTGAAAGGTATAAATATAGAGGAAGGAATATAGTAATGAAGAAAGCCCCCACTGATTAAAGTTTCACTTTATAGGAACAGTTGGTTTGACTACTGGTGCAGATGGTGGAATCGAGGGATATGTAGCCTTTGGATTTGGTGTGATTGGTTGGATCTCCATGTTAATTTTTGCTATATTTGTTACAAGAGGGAAGAAGATATAATATGATTAGTAAGAAGAAAGTTTATTGTAAAGATAGAGATGTTATGAAATAGGTAATATGAATGATAGTCATGTTGCCTTATTTCTGTTTACGTATAATTTACAGTGAATGATGATTATTTGTCATTCCGATATAAAATTAGACATACACTATTGAAGTGAAGAAATAGGAAAATGAATTGTTAAGTTGATGAATAGATAGTAAAGTATAGAGAATGTATTTTGGGGATTACTAGCTTTCCGAAAATAGTTTAGAAAAATAAAAGTTGAATAGGAATTCTTTTTATTTTATAGAATATATAAATAGTAAATAATTTTGGTTGCATCCGAAGATTTGTTCTTATATGATAGATGGTGAAAGCGTTATCAAAAATAGAACGGCGATGGGAAAGGCGGGTAAATATGTTCCAGCGTGTTCAAACAAAGGAAGAACATTTTTGGTTCGAGCAACTATGGGGAGATTTTTGTGAAGAAAGAGATTTAACGTTTGTAGAACGGAATTTAAATCCATCACGATTTTTATTAATAGAAGATCAACATTATATTGGTACTGTGGAGTGTATCAGATATATGGAACCTCAACAATCTAATTCTGAGTTTTTCTATCAGTTTTCTAAAAATGAGTTAGTGAAAAACTTGAAGAATATATATGAAATAGGAAAGTTGAGTATTGTAAAAACGTCTCGCGGAAGAGGACATTTTAAAAGACTGACAGCTATTTTGTTTATACATGCTTTAGAAATGAAAGCTGAATGGTATATCGCTGTAGTTACAAAGAGAATGTACATGTATTTACTTACACTTGGTTTTCCAATTGAACCAATTGATGATCCATTCTATTTTCATGATACATTGCAAGGTGTGCCTGTGCGGATTCATGCTCGGAAAGGATTAACACATCTGTATTCACTAAAGGAATTTCGAGATATTATACAAGGTAACGCTCATGCACAGGCACTTATTAAAGAATACAGTAAAAATATTATGTTAACAAAATAACGTATCACAAATTTTTAGACATTATTTTAATTGACATCACATCATCTGCTTTCTACATACATTAGGCTTAAGTTGTAAGCATGAATTGAGAAGGGATACTATATTTTGCTATCAATGTGAAGCGAATGAACTACCAGTTAGTATGTTTTATCTTGGTTTGAATAAAAGGCAGTTGCGAGTTTACTTGGATTGTTTAGCCTTGGAATTTAAGATATACGTATTGGTCCAAAAGCGTCTGGATTTGTTTCACTTGGTGTACATGATGTATTGCAAAAAACATTTGGTTTAAAACGTAATACGACTGCGGATGAAGATATGGATATGACGTTATCATAGCAAAAAGGATGTCTTGTAATAAGAAGACATCCTTTTCATATAGATAAAAAGCGTATCAGTAAAGAATCAAAAACCGAATATACTTAAAATCATTTTGCGACGTTTCGGTTTTTTTTCTCGTTTATATGTTGGCTTGCTGTCAGGTGTAATGTAAACAGGTTCTTTTTTCTCAAGAGCAGCTTCTAGTTTTTGAATTCTATCTAGCATTTCTTCCATCTCTCGGCGATGCTGAAGCAATTGGTAAGTGACAACATCATTTGCTTTGTCTAGCATTTGCTCCTCCATACGATCTAAACGATGTGTAAGAGTATTCAGTTGTGCAACGAATTGTTCAAAATCAGGTGATGATTTTGTTTGAGGAGTTGAAACTGTAGCTTGATCTATATGAGAGCGGTGATATTCTAACATTTGCTTTAAATCATCTTGTGTGAAAATGTAATGACCGTATTTGTTTTTTTCTATTGTGAGATTCAATTGCTGTGCAATCCGGACCACTGCCTTTGGGCTAACACCTAATTTCTTTGCAATAATGGGTGTTTTATATTCCAAGATAATCCCTCCTATATATATCCTATTGAATAATTTCGAGGTATCAATCTTGTTCCCTTTAAGGGTGACAAAAGAAGTGTGAAATCGGCAAAGAAAGTGTTTTTTCACGAAATTTAGTATTTCAGCATATAATTTCTTCTAAAAAGCTAGAAAAGTGTCTGAATTTTAAAGGTATCTTTGTTTGACGGGCAGAAGATATCTCGATTATCATAAATATAAATATCTTTTTTTATGTATGCATATAATGTATAAAAAGGTGATTGCGAATGTAGAAACTTGTAAGATTATAAGTTAGGTTGTTTCGCTTGAACAAATTAATATAGGAGGTGGCTTCCTTGCTTACATTGTAAGTAAGTAAGGAAATGTATTTGGACATATATAGTATAAGTATGTTGATTGTTTTAATTGCCCTAACTGCATTTTTCGTTGCCTCTGAATTTGCAATAGTGAGAGTGAGAAGTTCACGCATCGATTATTTGATTGTAGAAGGGAATAGACGTGCAAATCCAGTAAAAACAATCATTACAAACTTAGACGAGTATTTATCAGCGTGTCAATTAGGAATTACAGTCACAGCCCTTGGACTCGGGTGGTTGGGAAAACCAGCAATTAAGCATATGTTTGATTCGCTTTTTGCAAGATGGGAAGTGCCTCCCCAGATGGCAGAGGTTATGGCTGTGGTTCTCGTGTTTATGTTCATTACCTTTTTTCACGTTGTTGTTGGAGAATTAGCACCAAAAACATTAGCGATTCAAAAAGCAGAACAAGTAAGTCTACTTGTTGCAAAACCACTTATTTTCTTTTATCGTATTACGTTTCCATTTATTTGGCTTTTAAATAGATCCGCTCGAAATGTAACGAGAATATTTGGTTTACAAAGTGCAAAAGACCACGAGGAAGTACATTCGGAAGAAGAGTTACGCGTTTTGTTATCAGAAAGTTACAAAAACGGAGAGATAAATCAATCAGAATTTAAATATGTAAATAAAATTTTTGAATTTGATGATCGAATTGCAAAAGAAATCATGGTACCGCGTACAGAAATGCATATTTTAGATAAAGAGACACCAGTTAAAGAAGCGTTGCAAAAAATGTCAAATGAGAAATATACAAGATATCCAATTGTTGCTGGGGATAAGGATCATGTTATTGGTTTTGTAAACTTTAAAGATATTTTCACAGATTTTGTGAAACATGGTACGGTTAGTAAAGAAACGGTTCAGCATTATCGAAGGCCTATTATTCTTGTTATTGAATCGACTCCAATTCAGGATTTATTTTTAAAAATGCAAAGAGAGCGAACGCATATTGCTATATTAATTGATGAATATGGCGGGACATCAGGACTTGTAACGGTCGAAGATATATTAGAAGAAATTGTTGGTGATATCCAGGACGAATTTGATACGGATGAACAACCGGAAATTCAACGAATTAGTGAAACAAAAACATTTTTAGAAGGAAAAGTGCTTGTTAGTGAAGTCAATGCATTACTAGGTTTATCGATTGATGAGGGTGAAGTTGATACAATTGGTGGTTGGATTTTAACAAAGCACCTTGGGATTGAAGAAGGTGAAATTGTTGATATTGAAACGTATAAATTTTGTGTGAAGGAACTAGATGGACATTATATAAAAAGGATAGAAGTAACGAAGCAATCTACACCTATTCTTGTCTCAGAGATTGAAGAATCAGTAGCGTTACAAGAACAAATAAGCTCATAGGCTCTGCATTTAGCAGAGTTTTTTTAGTGAGCAAAATATTTTTTGCATAGTAAGAGACCGTGTTACAATGAGACAAGTCAGACCTTTCACTAGGTGAATTATTTGTTTGAAAATTGTACTTTACATAAATTTGAGAGGAGATATGATATGAAAAAACATTTATATATAAACGGTGCATGGCAAGAAGTAGAGGTGTATAAAACGTTGTATGCACCATATTCAGAGGATGTATTAGCAGAAATTGCGCAAGGGACAGAGGAAGATGTTCAAAGAGCGATAACTGCAGCAAAAAAAGCGACGAAAGAGATGGAAAAGCTATCTGCGTATGATCGCGCGTCCATTCTAGAAAAAGTTGCTCAAAAAATGGATGAGAGAAGAGAAGAATTTGCAGAGATTATTGCAAAAGAAGCCGCAAAGCCAATTCGTGCGGCAAGAGGTGAAGTGGATCGTACAGTGCAAACATATAAGTTTGCAGCAGAAGAGGCAAAGCGTATATATGGTGAGACTTTGCCACTAGATGCAGCGCCAGGGGCTGATGGCCGAATCGCTTACACAGTTCGAAAACCAATCGGTGTGATTGGGGCGATAACACCATTTAATTTCCCACTTAATTTAGTTGCGCATAAAGTTGGACCTGCAATCGCTGCAGGTAATACAGTCGTATTAAAGCCAGCTGATCAAACGCCGCTTTCTTCCTATGCGCTTGTTGAACTGTTTGAAGAAGCAGGATTACCAAAAGGAGCGTTTAATATAGTATCTGGTCATGGTTCGATTGTTGGTGAAGCATTAGTAACAGATGATCGCGTTGCTTCAATTACGTTTACAGGAAGCCCACAGGTAGGAATTGGTATTAAAGCAAAAGCGGGATTAAAACGTGTTACATTAGAGCTAGGTTCAAATGCGGCAGTAGTGATTGATGAAAATGTAGAATTAACAGAGGAAGTCATTGAGCGCGTGAAATGGGGAGCTTTTGTAAATAACGGACAAGTATGTATTTCTGTACAACGTGTTTTTGTTCATGAAAATAAAATAGAAGAATTCGCTAAAAAGCTAACGAAGGCGATGGAAAAAGTTATAGTGGGTGACCCGCTTCAGGAAGAGACAGATGTTTCTGCCCTTATTTCCAAGAAGGATGTTGATCGAATTGATTCATGGGTACAAGAAGCGGTAAAAGAAGGAGCAACTGTTTTATATGGTGGTAAAAAACGTGATGCACGTATTTTTGAACCGACTGTATTAAAAGATGTTCCAGAGCATGTTTCTCTGCAGTGCCAAGAAGTATTTGGACCAGTAATGACTGTAAATGCATTCCGTACTTTTGATGAAGCGGTAGAGAAGGTAAATAACTCACGTTATGGTTTGCAGGCTGGTGTATTTACAAACGATTTAACGAAAGCAATGCGTGCCATTGATGAATTAGAAGTAGGGGGTGTCATGATTAATGACATTCCAACATTTAGAGTGGATCATATGCCGTATGGTGGTGTTAAAGAAAGTGGTACAGGTCGTGAAGGAATTAAATATGCAATTGAAGAAATGACAGAAATGAAACTCATCTGTATAAAAAAATAAATAAAACAAAACGTACACTTCTCCTTTGGAGAAGTATACGTTTTGTTTATCTCGCTATTTATAAGCAATCATACTCTACCCGGAAATTAGGTTGGGATTACTGCTCATAAAAGCCTGATTAGTAAAGAATTTAACCCCACCGATTCAAGTTTCACTGTATAGTGTGTTACTTCATTTCTTGTTTAAATATAGCATCTTCAACATAGATTTGTTCTTTATCGATAGCTGTACTATGCGCTAGAACTAAACCAATTGGTGTATGTGTACCTTTATTTTGGACAATTGTAAATGGTACATTTTTTTCATTTGCTAGTTTAATGTATTTTGATAAATGTGGGTAAGCGATGCTGCCGTTTACATATAGCTGTAATGATTGAGAAGGGCGCATGTTATTTGCTACTTCTGTATAAACATTACTTTGCATCACCTGACCGATTGATAAAGCGATTTCTACGCGCTCACGTAATGTGCTTAAATACATATTACGCTCTTCTGGTTTGTTTTGCTTTTGGCCATGAATGCCTTCTTGGAGATAATCTTCCACATTTTTATTTACCATTTTTTTCACACCTTTCAATTCTTATTGTACGCAAGAATTGAAAAGTATGCAAAAAAAGTCATTTGAAAGAAAAGAAACCGCTTATTAGTGAGAGGTAAATTGTCCAAAATCACGCTACAAAAAATAAAATCAATTTTATCAACAGAAATTAACAAAATGTGACAATAATCTCTTAACGAAACGATTTTTTTGTGTTAATATTCAAAATATATAGGGTATTTTACGCGTGGAAATGGAGGGAATGGGGGTTTTTCCAATCGATAAGGATATTAAAGAAGTATTTTGTTCGCACCTGAATAACAACAGGCACCAATTCGTAGAGAACTGGAAAAACAAAATGATAATTTCTGAAAAAGATCCTTTTAAGCAAGAAGTAGCTCAAAATGGAGAGAACTTATTAGAGTTAATCATTGAACTTGTTATGGACGATAAGGATATAGTATATTTACAGCCGTTATGTGAGAAAATTGCAATTGAACGGGCAGGGGCAGATGCAAATATTGGTGATTTTGTCTATAACGCCAATGTAGGAAGAAACGAACTATTTGAAGCAATGTGCGAATTAGATGTTAAAGCTCGTGAGCTAAAACCAATTATGACGAAAATACATACTTGTTTTGACAGATTAATTTATTATACAGTTTTAAAATATTCGGAAATTATATCGAGAAATCTAGAGGAAAAACAGCAATATATAAATGAAACACATAAAGAAAGATTGACAATTTTAGGTCAAATGTCAGCGAGTTTTGTGCATGAGTTTCGAAATCCATTAACCTCTATTATGGGGTTTGTGAAATTATTGAAATCGGATCATCCTAATTTAGCATATTTGGATATCATTTCACATGAATTGGATCAATTAAATTTTCGTATTTCACAATTTTTACTTGTTTCAAAAAAAGAAATGTGGAATGAATCTGAACGATTTTGGTTAAATGATTTGTTTCATGATATTATTCATTTCTTATACCCAAGCCTAGTTAATTCAAATGTTTCGATTGAAAAAAATTTACCTTATCCTATTCCATTGGATGGGTATCGTAGTGAGGTAAGACAAGTTTTTCTAAATATTTTAATGAACTCAATAGATGCTCTTGAAGCAATTAAAGAAAATCGTAAAATTATTATCGATGTATGTGAAGATAAAGACAAAATCCATATTGTAATTAAAAATAATGGACCAATGATTCCAGCCGAAAGTGTTGAAACTATTTTCGAGCCGTTTGTTACTACAAAAAAATTAGGAACAGGTATTGGTTTGTTTGTATGTAAACAAATTGTTGAAAAACACAATGGATCAATTACGTGTCAATCCACTTTAGAATGGACGGAATTTCATATTGTATTTCAAAAATAAATTAAAAAGTCTACACCAAGGGGATGGTGTAGACTTTTTAATTTGTAAGTACTACTGCTTCTATTTTGGGAGATTGAGTGGAATACCCTAAAATAGCAATTGTATAAATTGTATTTGCTTCAACTTTTACTTTTGGAATTGTGACAAGGTTTTTCTTTGTATCAGCAAGTGAGATTTCAATGTCGGCCGTACCTGGGCTCACTTGTAAATAATCTGTTATTTGTTTAAAGAGCACATTTTCGAATAAATGATCACCGTCTTTTAAAGAAACGTTAACGACAGGGGTGTCTGGTGAAAAGTGTGCAAATCTTATTTTCGCTTGACCAGCTGGTAAATGGGTATTATCAAGTATTGGTTGCAACTGTATATGCATCTCGTTACCGATTGTTGCAAGAGTATAAGAATGATTTCCCATCATGGGAACAAGTGCAGAAAAGATAGGTTTTTCATTACCAACAGGAACAATATCAATTCGGTATTGTCCTTGTGTTAAAGATAAATAAGGACTAAATTGTTTAAATGAAATATTTTTAATTACCTTTTGTCCATTTACTAAAATATCAATAGCTGGTGTATTTGGGGATACATGAAAAATTCTCATATAAGATGGTAACGTTGCTTCTTGAGACTCACGTTTCTCATATGCATGTACAAGCTTTGTCATTGCGGTATGATATTTCATATATAATTCCATATGTTTTTTAGGATTTGTATATTGATAGTAGCGGGCAAGTTGTTCATATAGGGCTGCTTCTTGTCCATATTTTTCAATTTCGGATTGAGCCATGAACATTCCTCCTTTATCATCACTACAACTATATGCATCTTGGAAAAGGTATTATGCAAAAAAACTTGCTTTTCTAAAAAACAACGGGTGAACTAATAAAAATTAATTAGAAAACACCTCTCCATTATGGATAATAGCCATAATGGAGAGGTGTTTGAATATTGCGGGGTTAATGTTTGAAGAATGCTCGGAGTGACAACGATGTTTAACCCGTTTTTAACGTTATCTTTCCAATCTTTACATGTCGTCCTCAATATTAAACTGTCAACAGATGGTTTATTTGATATCACAAATTTTACACACATACAAGTTGCGTTATCCAATGTAAGCTAAAAAATCTCTAGTTAAACTAAGGATTTTGTGATTTTTAGGCAAACACACATACAAAATGAGGGTTGTCCTACATAATTTATAAAGGAAACCGATTTCTAATATTATGGAGGGAGTGGGCCAAACGATGTGGGGATACGGATATCCCGGTAGTTATTGCGGATATGGTTATGGTGGTGGAAGTTGTGGAACAGGTGCTGGATTTGCATTATTAGTCGTCCTATTTATATTATTAATCATCATTGGAGCATGTTGGGTGCGTTAATCATTGATAAAGAGCGTCATACCGAACTGGTTAATATGGTTAATCGGTTCTTTTTTTTAGAAGAAAACCCCCGCTGATTAAAGTTTCACTTTATAGATAGTTTGATGTTTACTACATAGAAGAATAGTGAGAAATTTGTCTAATTTTGTTTAAAAGTATGAAGTGTAAAGTAGACGAATAGGAAGGAGATTAACAGGAGTTCCGTCGAAGTTTACACAATGTCAGCAATTGAGAGAGGCTGATATTATGGTAAGAAAATAATTAGTTCGTATATTTTTAGGTTTATTTTTTTATGGAGGGAGGATTGTTTAAGTAGTAAGAGAGGGGAGTCTCTGTTTATATTTCTGAATTTTCTTTTTTTATTTTGATTTTTAGCACTCATTTGTATATTTTATAATAGTTTTTTGATAAATTCACTGCGCTTGCAGAGGATTCTTTTTTATGAAAGAAACGTCAATTTTCTTCATATATATATACAAATTGGAGAAATGGGGGAGCGCTATGCGCGATTACTTAATTAAGCCACTTGTTGGTCAGCCGTATCCAATGATTTCGCATGGAAAAGGTGTGTATTTATATGATCAAAATGGTAATAAATATTTTGATGGTTCGTCCGGAGCAATTACGGCGGGTATCGGACATGGCGTAACGGAGATTGCGGAAGTGATTAAAAAGCAGGCAGAGGAGATTGCTTTTGTGTATCGCTCGCAGTTTACGAGTGAACCAGCAGAGAATTTAGCAAAGAAGTTAAGTGATTTAAGTGTAGGAGATTTGAACTGGAGTTTTTTTGTGAACAGCGGTACAGAAGCGAATGAAACAGCTATGAAAATTGCAATTCAACATTTTCAAGAGCGAGGTATTCAAGGGAAACACAAAATTTTGTCGCGCTGGATGAGTTATCACGGTATTACGATGGGAGCTTTATCAATGTCGGGTCATCCATTACGCCGGCAACGATTTGTGTCGATTTTAGAAGATTATCCAACGGTACCAGCGCCGTATTGTTTTAGGTGCCCTGTGCAGAAGGTGTATCCAACGTGTCAGCTTTCTTGTGCGACGGAGTTAGAACGAGCAATTGAGCGAATTGGTGCAGAACATATTGCGGCTTTTATAGCGGAACCAATTATTGGTGCAGCAGGCGGTGCGGTTGTACCACCGAAAGAATATTATAAAGTGATCAAAGATATTTGTAGTCATTACGATATTTTATTTATTGCCGATGAAGTTATGACAGGCCTTGGGCGTACGGGTGCATGGTTTGCGATGGAGCACTGGGGCGTGGAGCCGGATATAATGACGCTTGGAAAAGGCCTAGGTGCAGGTTATACACCGATGGCAGCAACAGTTGTAAGTGACCGGGTGATGGAACCTATTTTACGAGGGTCACGTTCTGTCATGAGTGGGCATACGTTAAGTGCAAATCCATTATCGGCAGCAACAGCATTAGCTGTTATTGAATATATGGAAAGACATAATTTACCTGAAAAAACAGCGGAAAAAGGAGAATATTTAATAAAAGGATTACAGAAAGTTCAACAGCAATCGACGATTATCGCTGATGTGCGCGGAAAAGGATTCCTAGTAGGAATAGAATTGCAACCGTTTACAAAAGCGTCTGAACTCATTTCAGTTGCGGCGAAAAATGGATTGCTCTTATACCAAGCTGTTTCAGGGCAAGCAGGAAAAGAGGACAGTGCACTGCTTGTTGCACCACCAATGACAACTACATATTCCGAATTAGATGAATTACTCGCAATTTTCGCGAAAAGCGTGGAAGAGATGATGCAAAAAGGAGGGCATAGTATCGCATGACGACTATTACAAATACATTCGGTAAATTAAAAGAAATTGATGAAGTTATCTCGTTTTTTCATGATGATATGACATTAATGTTTGGTGGATTTGGTGGGATCGGGTCCCCTCCATCGTTAATACAGGCAATTGTAGAGAAAGGCATTACAAATTTAAACTTAATCGGAAATGACACAGGTTTTCCAAATGTAGGAATTGGTCGTCTTGTGACAAATGAGCGAGTGAAATCATTAATTACTTCTCATATTGGTTCAAATCCAAATGCGGGAAGACAGTTAAATGAAGGAAGATTACAAATCGAATTTTCCCCTCAGGGAACGCTAGCTGAACGGATTCGTGCAGGGGGCGTTGGACTTGGTGGGATTCTTGTTGATGTCGGCGTGGATACGATTGTGGAAAAAGGAAAACGAACAGTTGAAATGAATGGGAAAACATATTTAGTGGAAACCGCTTTAACCGCAGAGATATCAATTGTATATGCAAAAAAAGCGGATCCGTTTGGGAATCTTGTGTTTGATAAAAGTGCTCGTAATATGAATCCACATGTGGCGATGGCTGGAGATATTACAATTGTGGAAGCTGAAGAAATCGTACAGCTTGGAAGTTTAGATCCGGAGGAAATTGTTGTTCCAGGTGTTTTTGTAGATTATATTGTACCATCGGAAGGAGTGAACTGGAAATGGGTATGGGAGTAGAAGTGAGAGACAAGATTGCAAGGCGTGCTGCGAAAGAAATTCAAAATGGAATGATTGTTAATTTAGGTATAGGTATTCCTTCTCTTGTACCTAATCATTTATCGGAAGATATACATGTTATGTTCCAGGCTGAAAACGGTATCGTTGGAATGGGACCAACGCCAAGTAAAGGAAGCGAAGATGAAAATTTATGTAACGCGGCTGGATTGCCGACATCACTCATTACAGGAGCGAGTTATTTTGACAGTTGCACTGCATTTGGAATGATTCGAAAAGGTTTACTTGATATAACAATACTTGGTTCCTTGCAAGTGAGTGAAAAAGGCGATTTAGCAAATTGGATTGTGCCAGGAAAACGTGTTCCAGGTATTGGCGGAGCAATGGATTTAGCGCAGAAAGCAAAGCGGGTCGTTGTTGTAATGAACCACGTTGATAAATACGGAAATGCAAAGATTGTTTCAGAATGCACTCTTCCATTGACATCAAAGAAATGTGTAGATTTAATCATTACGGATATGGCTGTAATGGAGGTTACTTCTGAAGGATTGGTTCTGCAAGAGTTAATGAGTCCTTATAAAGTAGAAGATATAAAACAACATACGGAGGCATCTTTTCATGTAAGTCCTAGTTTACTTGTAATTGAATGAGAGGAGCTAACAAATATGGAGCAATTAAAAAAACAAGTGTGTGATTATATTGAAAGTCATCAAGGAGAAAGTATAAAACTCCTAAAACGATTAATTCAAGAAAAGAGTGTATCGGGTGATGAGAGTGGTGCACAAGCAATTGTCATAGAAAAACTACGTGAATTGGGTTTAGATCTCGATATTTGGGAACCTTCTTTTACTAAAATGAAAGATCATCCTTATTTTGTATCCCCGCGTACAAATTTTTCGGATAGTCCGAATGTTGTTGCGACGTTAAAAGGAAACGGCGATGGAAAATCGATGATTTTAAATGGTCACATTGATGTTGTACCGGAAGGGGATGTGAATCAATGGGAACATCACCCGTATAGTGGTGAGAAAATAGGAAATCGGATATATGGCCGTGGCACAACTGATATGAAGGGCGGCAATGTAGCACTTATGCTAGCGATGGAAGCGATCGTAGAAATGGATATTGAATTAAAAGGAGATATATATTTTCAAAGTGTAATAGAAGAGGAAAGTGGTGGAGCAGGTTCTTTGGCAGCGATTTTACGAGGGTATAAGGCGGATGGTGTTATTATTCCAGAACCGACAAACATGAAGTTCTTCCCAAAGCAGCAAGGCTCAATGTGGTTTCGCTTACATGTGAAAGGTAAGGCAGCTCACGGTGGCACAAGGTACGAAGGTGTAAGTGCAATTGAAAAAAGCATGCTTGTCGTTGAATATTTGAGAAAGTTAGAGCAGAAGAGGAATGAGCGGATTATAGACCCATTATATAAAGGTATTCCAATTCCAATTCCAATCAATATTGGGAAAATCGAAGGAGGTAGCTGGCCAAGTTCTGTTCCAGATTCGTTAATTTTAGAAGGAAGATGTGGAATTGCGCCGAATGAGACTATAGAGGCGGCAAAAGAAGAATTTGAGAATTGGGTGGGGCAATTAAAAGATGTTGATTCATGGTTTGCCGAATATCCAGTAGAAGTAGAGTGGTTTGGTGCAAGGTGGGTTCCAGGGGAATTAGATGAAAATCATGCACTCATTGCAACACTCCAAGATAATTTTGTCGAAATTGAAGGGAGAAATCCAATTGTAGAAGCATCTCCGTGGGGAACAGATGGTGGTTTATTTACACAAATTGCAGATATACCAACTATTGTATTCGGACCAGGAGAGACGAAAGTGGCTCACTATCCAAATGAATATATTGAAGTGGATAAAATGATTGCCGCAGCAAAAATCATTGCATGTACATTATTAGATTGGTGTGAGGTGAAGAAATGAAATATTACGAATCATTCAAAGAACAAACGAACAACTATACCGTAGAAGGAGAACTCGATTATTTTAATAAACGTATTAGAGTAGATCATTATACAGGAAATGTAGAAAGTCTCGTACAAAAAATAGAAGAATTAGCCGAGAAGCATTCTTTCACCAAATGTATTATAAAAGGAAAGGGAGAGCATGTTTCGACATGGCTCTCTTTTGGTTTCTTATTAGAAGCAACGATTCCGCATTATTTTCAAGGACATGATGCATACTTTTTGGTGAAATATTGTAATGATGAAAGAAGAAATAGCATTCAGTGGGTTGAAGAGGACCGTATTATAAGTGGTGTGAGAGAAAAAGAAGTGAAGGAAAAACAAATCCCTACGAAATTTGTCCTACGAAAAGCGACAGAGCGAGACGCTGAAGAACTAGCGAGTGTATTTGGGAAAGTGTTTGAAATTTATCCAACACCGCTAAATGAAGCAGACTACATTATTAAGACGATGAAGGAAGATACTATTTATTACGTGTATGAAACAGAGGGGCGTATTATTAGTACCGCTTCAGCAGAAATGAATGTGAAAGAAGGTAATGCGGAATTAACAAATTGTGCAACGTTACCTAAATATCGAAAACATGGATTTATGAAAAGTCTACTGATTAAATTAGAAGAAGAGCTTCAAGAGAGAGCGATTTTTTGTTCTTATACAATTGCACGTTCACTTTCGTTTGGTATGAATGCAGCTTTTCATCAGCTTGGATACACATACACCGGAAGACTTGCAAATAATTGTTATATTTTCGATAAATTAGAAGATATGAATGTTTGGGTGAAAGATTTATCTCGCATTAACGGAAACTAATACTCCACCTCAAATTTCGGTAGGAAGCAAAGAAGTTAGGTTGGAGATAAGCTGCACGTAAAATTTTTGATTGGTGAGGGCTAACAATCAGTGGGGGAGGAAGCCCACGTGGATTAAAGTTTTTATTTTATAAATAAAGAGAAAAAATAGAACGGAATCGTAATGCTTATAATCGCACACAGGGATGCCAAAAATCCGGCACGTAAATTGCTGGATTTCTGGCAAGAGGGGGGATGACATTGCTGGCAGTTTCGACACAAGAAGTCATTGAAGCGATTTTGGGCAGTATTGATGAAGCTATTCATGCAGTGGACGAGAATGGTATTACAATCTTTTATAACACTGTTGCTGCAAAACATGACGGATCAAAAATTGAGAATGTACTAGGAAAGCACTTACTAGAGGTCTTTCCATCTTTATCAAGGGAAACGAGCACATTAATGAATGTATTAGATACAAAGAAGCCTATTTTACATCAAGTACAGCGTTATCAAAATTTAAACGGTGAAGATGTCTGTACTGTAAATACTACATTACCGATTTTTATAGAAGGAAAAATTGCAGGAGCTGTTGAAATTGCAAAAGATTATTCGACGATTCAAAAATTAACAGATACAATTGTTGATTTGCAATCGAAAATGAAACGCTCTTCCGGTAGGAAATCAGCCAAAAAACATGTTGCATTTAATACAATTGTGACGAATGATTCGCGTTTTAGTCAAACGAAGGAATTAGCGCAAAAAGTTGCACCAACAGATGCGAATGTTTTAATATACGGGGAAACAGGAACTGGAAAAGAATTATTTGTACAAGCAATTCATGAAACTTCAAAACGAAAGAATAAACCGTTTATCGCACAGAATTGTGCAGCGCTCCCAGAATCTTTGTTAGAAAGTTTATTATTTGGAACAACGAAAGGGAGTTATACCGGAGCTATTGAACGTGCGGGGTTATTTGAACTTGCAGATGGAGGGACATTGTTTCTAGATGAATTAAATTCAATGCCTCTTGATCTGCAGGCGAAAATGCTTCGCGCTTTAGAAGATGGGGTCATTCGCCGCATAGGTGATAATAAAACGAGAAAAGTAGATGTTCGCGTCATTACTGCGATGAATCAACCACCAGAGGTATGTTTACGTGAAAACAAAATCCGTACTGATTTATATTATCGATTAAATGTATTTTCTTTATATATTCCGCCGCTGCGTGAACGGAAAGAAGATGTATTATTACTGGCATCATATTTTTTAAGAGACTACAACAAAGAATATAAAAAACAAGTACTGCATGTTGATCATGAGGCGAAAGAAAGATTGCTAGCATATCATTGGCCTGGAAATGTAAGAGAATTAAAACATACGATAGAACATGCTGTAATTATTGCGGAAGGAAATTCGTTAACAGTTAGTTGTTTACCACGTACATTTCGGAAAGAAGCAGTTCAAAAGAAGAAAAGCATTCTCCCGTTACGTGAAGCACTCCATCAAACAGAAAAAGAGTTAATTGATCGAGCACTGATAGAGACAGAGGGAAATATTCTGCAAGCTGCTAAATTACTTGGCATTCCAAGACAAACATTGCAGTATAAACTGAATAAGTATGATCAAACCGCCGAATAATCGGCGGTTTTTGTATGTTTGCACGAATAAAAGAGCGCTTACATATATAGAAAGTAATGAATATTGTATTGAATAAGGAACCATTTAAAATAAGAAAAATATTTTTTCGCATATATAATAGGATATCTTTCATTATCATTTATTGAAAATGTAGAGTTGGCATAATTATTGCTTATATAAATGGTGAGCGTAAAAAAGGGGGAATAGCAATGTTACACGATGTATATAAACCAGATCGTCATTGGAAAGAAATCGAATTATGGAAAGATGTTACAGAAGAGCAATGGAATGATTGGGTTTGGCAATTAACGAATACGATAAAAACATTAGATGATTTAAAGAAAGTAATTAATTTAACACCAGAAGAAGAAGAAGGTGTTAAAATTTCAACGAAAACGATTCCGTTAAATATTACACCGTACTATGCTTCTCTTATGAATCCAGATGACCCACGCTGTCCGATTCGGATGCAATCTGTACCGATCTCGGAAGAGTTATATAAAACAAAATATGATTTAGAAGATCCACTTCATGAAGATGAAGATTCACCAGTTCCTGGTTTAACGCACCGCTATCCAGACCGCGTTTTATTTCTAGTAACAAATCAATGTTCTATGTATTGTCGTTACTGTACACGTCGTCGTTTTAGTGGACAAATTGGAATGGGTGTCCCGAAAAAACAATTAGATGATGCGATTTCTTATATTAGCGAAACGCCACAAGTACGCGATGTTTTAATTTCTGGTGGTGATGGTCTTCTTATTAATGATAAAATTTTAGAGTATGTATTAAAGAATTTACGAGCAATTCCACATGTGGAAATTATCCGTATCGGAACGAGAGCCCCAGTAGTATTTCCACAACGTATTACAGAAAATCTCTGTAACATTATTAAAAAATATCATCCAGTGTGGTTAAATACACACTTTAACACTTCAATTGAAATTACAGAAGAATCCAAACTAGCATGTGAAATGCTTGCAAATGTAGGGGTGCCAGTAGGAAACCAAGCTGTTATTTTAGCTGGTATTAACGATAGTGTACCGATTATGAAAAAGTTGATGCACGACTTAGTAAAAATTCGTGTTCGTCCGTATTACATTTATCAGTGTGATTTATCAGAAGGTATCGGCCATTTCCGTGCTCCAGTTTCAAAAGGGTTAGAAATTATTGAAGGATTACGTGGACATACGTCTGGTTATGCAGTACCAACATTCGTTGTCGATGCACCAGGTGGGGGCGGGAAGATTGCCCTTCAGCCAAACTATTTAATTTCGCAAAGTGCAGATAAAGTGGTTCTTCGAAACTTTGAAGGGGTTATTACAACGTATCCAGAACCAGAAAATTATGTACCAGGAAGAGCTGAAGGGTATTTCAAAGAGATTTATCCAACGTATGAAGAGAAGCGTTCAGACATTGGTGTAGCAGGCTTAATGAGCGATAAGAAATTTAATCTTGTTCCTGATGATTTACAACGTATGAATCGCCGAAAAGACTATGAAACAAATGAAACGCATGCTTCTTTAAAAGATAAACGGGATAAGCGTGATCAGTTAAAAGATAAAAAATATCAGGCGCAAATGAAAAAGTTAGAAGAAGACAAACCTGCTGAGGATGACGCAGTATGAATTGTATGTGGTGTGATAGTGTAGAAGCGAAAGAAGACGTGAATACGGTTTACTGGGAATTGCCAGATGGCACAAAAGCAATTGAAATTCAAAAGACGCCATGTATTACTTGTTCATCATGTGGAATGGACTATCAGCCTGACCATATTGTCAAAGAAATTGAAGACCAATTGTTTCTCATTTATACAAAAGATTTACCAAAACAATTGACGTATGAAGAGCTAATGGAGCGTCCACGTCTATTAAAGAGAAATTATTTCGACTTTTAACCAGCGATTGTGCTGGTTTTTTTCTTTTTCCCCTAGTATAATGTACCCAAGTTAGAAAGGTAGGGAATATTTTTGAAAAAGTCATTTTACCATTATATGATGAAACATCGTGCATCTTTAATTAAAAATGAAGTTTCAGACTTAGCTGAAGCAATGTACGATGATTTAAGTTTTCCGAAGCAATCAGAAGACTACGATGAGATTAGTTCGTATTTAGAATTAAGTGGATTGCTAGAAAGCATGTCTATTTTTGATGAAGCTTGGGAGTTATACATACAAGAAATATAACTTAGTGATTATAGGGAATTATAAATTTAAAAAACATAATTGGTACATTACTTTGTATGAAGTGAGGTGCTAATTATGTTTTTTTATTTAAAAAAATTTTGATTATACGCTTATGTGATAAGCGTTTTTCTATCGTATGCATATACTGTTATCAAAATCACGACTTTAAAAGGGGAGAGATATATATGGCTAGAAAAAAACAACCTAAATATAATGTAGGAGACATAGTCGTGATTACGTTGTATGGTACAGTTGGTAAAATCACGAATATGAAAATACTAGATGGCGTTTATGTATATGAAGTAAATAATCATGATGGATACTATGTGGAACAAACGCTTCAACACGTCACGGAACAAGAAATGAAAAAAGGTGAAACCGAATGGATTGAATTGCATTATCATTTTACATTCGGGGACCTTGTGCAAGTTACTGGTTATGATAAAGATGTTTTTCGTATTGTTGGTTTCCGTACAGAAGTATGGCGATATAAAAATGATGCATGGGAAGATACGATATATGAATTATCGAGAATTACAGATGGTGAGTGGTTAGAGGCTGATGAATCCGATCTAAAATTGCTTGCAAATGCACAAACAGCAAATGCTATTTTAAAGAAAATGAAGCAAGATAAAGCTGGGATGAATAAATTAGATTTAGGAAAATTGAAGTCGATAAATAATACGAAAAAGGTGAGTGTCAAAACAAATAAGCAAGAAATTATTGATGGATTATTAGATATTTATAATGACTATCAATTATTACATGAAACATTTCGGGATGAAGAATATAAAATTGTAATGGATGTTGTCCATAATTATTTAGTCAAATTAACAGAGAAAAAATAGTGAACTAGAAAGAGAGAAGGAATTGAATGAAAATATATGCTGTGTAAGGTATACCTACAATTGTTAAAAAAATCATAAACCATTTAATGATAGAGTCTGCCCACTTATCTTCATGCATGAACTCTTCTTTTCCTTGCTCTATTTCATATTGATATTCCATGTTTATTTCCCCTTTCAGATAGCTTGTACTACATCGTATGCTGTAATGGTAGACAATATGTCAGGCAAGTATAATATGAAAAAGAAAATCTATTTTGCTAATCTTGTATACATAATTTTGAATTTCCTTCATAAAACAGAACTAAAGGGGTGATGCTCATGAAGGAAATTGAAGTCGTGATTGATACGGAAGAAATTGCGGAGTTTTTTTATGAGCAACTAATTGAAAGAGGGTATGTACCTAAGCGAGAAGAAATTGAAGATCTCGCGGATATTACATTTGAGTATTTATTGGAAAAATGTATGATTGATGAAGTGTTTGAAGAAGGTGAAGAGTGAAAGTAACGACGGGATAGACTCGTCGTTTTTTTACTCTTCGAAATGTTAGGTTCTTTACAAACTTGTCACAAATATTGAAGAGAATTATTGGTATAATAAAAAGAAAAATTTATACAAGAGGTGAAGGAATGTTCAAAAAAATTATTGATTCTTTATTAGGAAAGAAGAATAAACATCGTTCCTATTCAAGTAGTGATTATCGTCATAGAAAGCACTCTTATTCGAGTAGTGACTATAACAAGAGGCAAGGCTATGGACATCAACATTATAAAAGAAAACGTAAAAGTCGTAGTTTCTTTTCAAGTAGTTGATGAAGTGGCGTAATATACTTGCTTGGTTTGATAGACCGCTACAAAAGAATACAATTGTTGCGCAGCGCTATGAAATTGAATCAGTAATTGGAATGGGCAGCTATGGCTTTACATATATCGTTAATGATTTACAGACAAGAGAGAAGAAGGTATTAAAACAATTAAGACAAAGTAAGCAAAGATATGAGTCAGGTAGAAAATCATTCGCACAAGAACAAGTGATTTTAGAACAATTAGATCATCCGGCAATACCGAAATTATATGATACATTCACTTGGAAGAATCAGCCGTTTTTTGTAATGGAGTACATGCTAGGAAAGAACTTTGAAGATTGTATTTTCGTTGATAGCTATGTATACGAAGAATATGAAGTGTTTCATATTTTATATAAGGTTCTGGAGCTTGTCTCGTATGTTCATAGTAAGGGGATTATTCACAGAGATTTACGTATTCCAAACATCTTAACGAAAGATAACCAAATTAGTATTATCGATTTTGGATTAGCGAGATTTAAAGGAGAAGTCGATGAACGAGCACCTTCCTACGAAGGCGAACAAGCCTTTATGCGAGAAGTGCACGATCGTAGTGATTTTTATGCACTTGGTCACTTTACATTGTTTTTACTATACGCGGGTTATGAATCTACTGAAAAAGAAGAGAAGCCATGGCATGAAGAGCTCAAACTAGAGAAAGAAAACCGTGAAATTATTATGAGGATGCTACAGATGAAGCATCCATACTATGAAAATATACAAGATATTAGAAGGGATATACGCCAAGCATTAGAAAGGATGGGGGATCCATGTTTCAAAAGTTTTTAGCAAGCGTTGGAATTGGAAATGCAAAAGTGGATACAGTTCTTGAAAGAGATGAATATGTAGTAGGAGAAGAAATTATAGGCGTGGTCCATATTACTGGAGGATCAGTAAGCCAACAAATTGAAAGCATTTACTTAACGTTATCGGCATCGTATGTGCGAGAAGTAGATGATAAAAAGGTGAGTGCGACATTTGATTTAAAAAGAGTGCGCTTAACAGAGCCTATTGAGATAGAACCGAATGCTAAAGTGGAAATTCCGTTCTCATTCCCTATGCCAATTGAAGCGCCACTTACTTTTGGAATGAAAACAGTTTGGGTTCATACAGGTCTTGATATTAAGCGGAGTATTGATCCAAGTGATCGTGACTATATTCAAGTATTACCAAATACGTTATTAACGAGCGTATTAGATAGTGTAAAACAGTTAGGGTTTCGCCTTCGTCAAGCGGAGTGTGAAGAATTACCACGCTATTTACGTACCCATATCCCGTTTGCACAAGAATTTGAATTCATTCCGATTTCTGGACAATATTATGGGAAGTTAGATGAATTAGAGTTGTTGATTTTGCCACGAGCTTATGATCGATTAGACATCATTATGGAAGTAGATAGGAAAGCGCGTGGATTGGCGGGTTTATTCTCTGAAGCATTGGATTTGGATGAAAAAATAATTCGTTTCACTGTAACACGTGAAGACATTTCAACAATGCAGCAAAAAATTAACAGTTATATTTCTTGATAAATCATGCATAAAAAAGAAATGGAGAGGAAAACTAAAACAACCGCTCCATTTTTTTGTATAGTGAGGTTATGTATGTGAAACGATATCGACATTTATATTTGTTAAGTTGTACGCTACTCATTTGTTTTGTCGTACTATCACTTTCGTATCATACCGCTTGTGTTGAGAAATTTGATGATGTAATTACACAATTTATTCAAAGCTTCCGAAATGACTATTTGACATCTTATTTTATTTGGATGTCTTATATCGGTTCAAAAAAAATATATTTTCCATTACTTATTATAGTTGTAATGTACTTTCTGGTCCGAAAAAAGTTGTTAAGTGCATTGTTTGTAATGATTGATTATTATGGATCTCGTCATCTTAACAGCATGCTTAAGTTATGGTATGAACGTCCAAGACCTGATGTGTCACAGCTTGTTACGGTAACGGGATATAGCTTTCCGAGCGGTCATACGATGAATGCTACGGCATTTTTAGGATTTATTGCGTATGTAACAATTACTGAGCATCGCATTGAATTGCACAAAAAGTTGTTGATTATTCTTATCACGTGCTTTGTAGTATTTTCTATTTCCGTTAGCCGTGTCTATCTCGGTGTTCATTATCCATCTGATATATTAGCCGGATGGGCAGCGGGTGGAAGTTGGCTCGTTTTATGTATTATATTTCACCGAGCATTCATCAAAAAAGAACCTATGTCATCATAGGTTCTTTTTGCATGGGTTCAACATGAATATGAGTGTGTAAAATGCCAAACTTTTGCTTTAACATATCTTCAATTTTATCGGTAATGTGATGGCTTCTACTTACATCCATATGAGCGTCTACTTCGATTGTAATATCTACATAAGTCTGATTTCCATACATACGAGCACGAATGTCCACAATATGTTCAACACCAGAAACAAGCCTAACAGCTTGCGAATATTCTTCCATTTTATCTGGATCAATACCATCAGTTAACATATGTGATGCTTCTATGAAGATATCCCATGCGGTTTTACAAATAATAAAACCGACAAGTAAGGCTGCAATTGGATCGAGGATGGGCATATGGAATTGTGATGCTAAAATACCAACAACCGTACCGATACTTACGAGTGCATCTGATAAATTATCTTTTGCAGCTGCTTCTAGCGCTTTACTTTTTGTTCGTTTCGCAATTTTATTATTATACCTGTACACGCCGTACATGACGACAGCGCAAAATAAGGCAACCCAAGCTGCAAGTACATTAGGTGCCGTTTTCTGTGGATTGAAGAATAATTGAATTGCACTTACGATAACTTCTAAACCAACCGTTGCCATAATAAAGGAGGCAACAAGTGAAGCAATTTGTTCTGCACGTGAATGTCCATATGGATGATCTGGATCACGAGGCTTTCGAGAAATTTTTAAACCAATTAATACAGCTAAAGAAGCACCGATATCCGTTAAGTTATTTAAACCATCCGCACGCAGCGCGCTAGAAAGGGCAATGTAGCTAATGATAATTTTTAATGATGATAAAAATATGTAGGCAATAATGCTAACGATGGCCCCTTTATCAGCTTCTTTGTTAGAAAGTGAATTCATAACGATCACTCACCTTTCTGTTAGGAATTTCTTTCTATTATTAGAGTACCAAACGAAACTCGTGTGGGTCTATACAAACATTGTTGACGCTTTATAGCTTTTTAAGTAGGGGATAACAAAGTTTCACAAAGGAAAAATATGTTGCAAAGTACAAAGAACAAGGGATAAAGAAAACCTGATATTTTTTACAAAAGATAATGATTAGAAAAGATTAAAAAATGCCACTGGAATTATATATTCCAGTGGCATTTTTCATCTTAGTATGCTTCTAAAAACTCAGTAACTTGCTCTTCTGTTTTTGCATTTGCACTATGTAAATGACCAAGTTTTTCACCATTTTGATACACAAGTAAGCTTGGAATCCCCATTACTTGATACTCTTCAGCGATACTTGGGAATTCATCTTTATTAATAGAATACCATTCAAACTTTTTGAACTCTTCCATTACATCTTCAATAAAATTATCCATCCGTACGCAATCTGGGCACCATGTTGTGAAGAACTTAACTACTACTGGTTCCTCACTTGCGATAATGTCTTTGAATTCTTGTTCTGTTTTAATTTCTTTCATAGTTATGACTCCTTTCAAGGTCATACGAATTTGCTAGTATTTTTATGCAAAATCCGTATTTGTAAAAATTTTCCAAATGTTAGTGTTTTTGAAATAGATTATTTGCAAAATCTTCAACTGCTTTTTCTTGAAGTCCTGGTATAATATGTGAGTAGGTATCTAATGTGATGCCTACTCTTTTATGTCCTAGTCGTTCACTAACAATCTTCGGATGAATACTTTGTTTCAACATTAAAGTTGCATGAGTATGCCGTAGATCATGGAACCAAATATCAGGAACCTCACTTTTCTTTATAAGCTTTTTCCAGCGCTGTGTCAAACTTCTGAAATTGCAAGGGTTACCGTTAAAGGTAGGACAGACCAAATCATAGTCGTTATATTCGTTTCCATATCGTTCTGTTTCTATATTTATTTGCTCATGATGTTCTTCTAGAGTGTGTAATGTGATTTCAGGAAATACGATTAAACGTTTCCCTGTAGATGTTTTAGGTTCATAGAATTCTTTTGTGATATGAGAAAGGGAACGATTGTTGGGAGTTACAAAAATAATTTACTAGTCGTTTTTGATGGAGATACAGTCATGTACAATTATGATCCTCGTTTTGAAATAGCATATTTTGATTATGATGGACGGATTGTTAAGGATACAAGAAAAGGCGTTTATGCAGTTTAACTTATAGATTACTAATCTAATAGAAGTGTAGGTGTAAATGGAAAAGTGAATCGTGTGGTCGATGAATTAACTGAAAAAATAAAATAGTCAATCTCTATAAGGAAGGGAGAGGCACATATGGGTGTAGTAAGAAAACATGAATTCATGAAGGAATCTCGCTTAAAGATATATATCGCTTTAGAAGATGCAAACTTCATTTGGGATGAAAGAGATGTATTTCGTTTTCGAGATTTTCGAGAAATGTGGAGTTTAGGTATGAGTTTGCCGGATATGGCGAAAGCATTGAGAAGGCATCAAGCGGAAGTTGCGCTTCTTGTTATAGACCAGGCGGATAAGTATAAAATTGAAAATCGTTCAATGGGATTAGGGATTTGTCAGTAAAAGCGAAAGGGGAAAAAGTAATATTAGATATTCAAAATGTTTTTGAGGCACAGGAAAAGCTAGATTGTAAGGTTGTTGAAGTTCATGGATTAGAAGGGAAAAATCTAACACTGGAAAAAGAATAAACGCAATAACCAAGAAAAGCAACGTGATGAATGGGCGGATTGTATGCACTTTGTAACATCGCTTGGTAATAAATATGGACATGTTGATTTGATTTTAGGATCAGATAGACATTTTAGATTAGCAAGTAAATTTTTAGCATCCGGAATTGGATCTCATGAACTATTTAAATATATGTACAAGGCAGATTACTCTTGTATTTTTCATTATGCAAAAGCATTAGGAGCTTTAATCGCAATTGGTTACAAGCTGGGAATGAGTCAACAAGATATGATGGATTCTTATTTTGCTAAAAATAAAGTTAATTACGAGCGGTTAAGTAGCGGTTATGAATACAATTTGAATTTTATTAAAAAAGGGATGCTGGATTCATGATATAAATCTAATTTATTGATATTCGATGTATCTAGAAAACTAGAAAAGTCCCTTCAGAAGAAGATTTAAAGGGACTTTTTGTTCAGATAATCAGTTATTGAAGTCTATGACAACTACGCTGTTTTTACCCCTATTAGGAGCTGCGAAGCGACTAGGTATGAAGTGTTAGGCAGTTACAAAGTTCTCAATATCTTCCAGGACGGAAATTGTGACAATGACGTCCAAAGGTGATGACCAATCGACGTGAAGATGAAACTCCACTCCACCCGAACTACCTGGTCCACCTTCGGGGTCATGTGGGCCAATATTTGTTACATAGACATTTGCTTCACCTAGGTGGGGTCTACCAGCGCTGCCAAAGATTCCCCCGGCGAATCTCCATTCCGCAGCAGTGATTACAACTGCAGAGTTCTGTTTGATCGGAGGCCAATTGAAGTTTCTGCGTACTCTGCCTTGTACGCCTCGATAGAGAACACGAATTGAGCGAGCCATGCTCTTTTCCTCCTTCGTTTGTTAGGGTCTCGCCAACATTTCGGATTTTTTGTTCTAAAAATGCTCGTTACTGGTACTTTCCTTTTATATCAAGGTTTGTAGCTTTATAACGTACATTTTTCCCTAAATGTTGTTTTTACCCTAATTAGTAGCTAAAAAATGTATTCTCAAAATCATATTTAATATATGAACTGAGAAGAACTATTATGTGGGGGAATTCTAACGTATCTGACACCGCCCACAAACCAAATGGATACTACAGTGAAATTTAATATTATTAAGGGTAAATATTTATTTAGCAATGAAACGAAATTACACAATAAGCATTAGCGGACATAAAAACTTAATTTTCAAGAGGACGAAAGAACCAGTAATTTTTAATAAAATCGTTATTTAAAAATAAAATGATAGAATTAGCTTCGTATATCAATCAACAGGGAAATAAGAAATGAAACAGATCACAGAACTAATAAATAGATTAAAAACAGATATCGGCACTCGGATGTGAGTGAGGCACTTGAAGTAGTAAGGTCGTTATAAAACATAGAAGATGAATTCGAACAAATACAAATAGCTTATCAGGACAGGGTTGATGATATAGACAATTATGTAAAAGCATTAAAGGAAATTGAAGATGAGCGACTTGAGCCAAATAAAGAAGCTTATGAGAGGGTTAATAAGATGGGTGAGATAGCACGTGCTGCCTTAGGTATGGAAGATTACGAAAACTGAACAAAAACGCTATTTTAGTAGCAAAGGAGAATGAGAGATGAAAAATAAAAATGAAATACAAAAATTAGAAACAAAGCGCCTTTTACTAAAAAAACTAGATTTATATGATTTAGATAATTTATTTGAAGTCTATTCAGATCCTCAAACAACTACACATGTACCTAGAGAAGTCCACAAAACTAAAGATGAAACTCGTATTTTATTAGAAAAAATGATTGAGACAAATAAAGAGGGGAAATCTTTCATATGGTCTCTCCTTTCTAAGGGAGATCAGAAAGTGATTGGTACCTGTGGTATTTGGAAACTACCACATAATAGCGCTTCTTTAGGGGCTGTTATTGGCTCAATGTATTGGGGTAAGGGAGTTGTTGTTGAGGCTTTAGAAGAATTAATAAATTTTGGTTTTCAGGAATTAGATTTGAATCGCATTGAAGGAAGATGTGATGTAAGAAATACAGCTTCTGAACGAGTTATGCAAAAGTTAAAGATGACTTACGAAGGGACATTGAGACAAAACGTAATAATTGATGATAGGTATTGTGATTCCAAGGTATATTCACTTTTAAAAAATGAATATTATAAATCCTGATTTCTTTTGGATAAATAATTGAATAAAAACTTCATTTTGCATAAAACAAAACCTTTGTTTCCTAGGGGAATGGGTATAACAGCTCGATTTCTTCGAGCTTTTATATAATAATCTGTAATTATAATGGTTACTAATGGTGAATATTACAAAATAGAACAGCTAGCAAAAGTTAACTGCTCCATTTCAACATGTTGACCCAAAAGGCGTCAGGCTGCTGTCACTGTGAAGAGAGCAACCTTTATGTAGTATGGACAGGAACTTGAATTTTATTCGGACAAGTTTAAAAAAAGAGCAGCTAGCAAAAACTAACTGCTCGGCTCCAGGGAGAGTTGGAGAAAAGATTACTATCATAGAAGTAAATCTAGATGTAAATATATTATGACCAGGATTTGGATTTTTATTCGGAAAAACACAAAAAGAGCACGTTCGAACAGTGCTCTTTCATAGGACGTGTGAATCGAATTATTTGAAGGTGACTTAAAATGAACCACAACAACCAACTCAATACAATATATGGGTACTGAATGAAAAGGTGACAATAAAAACAAAAGAGCAGCTAGCAAAAGCTAACTGCTCATCCTCCAAGGGGGAACAAGGAGAAAGAAATTTAAATGAGTTTTGGCTGGTTGGCCTATCTACAGTATTGACGGAATATTGGGTTTTATTCAGAGGAGAAGAGTTGTATATGTAAATTAAATTAAAATTTCTTTTATTAATAATATCATTCCTATAAAAAGCGAGAGGTCAATGAAAATCAAAATAGTATTTTTCTTTGGCTTTTTAAACTCCTTTACTAAGGAAAAAATTGAACAAATTGCTACAAATGTAAAAAGAATGAGTAGTATTATATTCTGTTTGTAATGGGAATTAATACAGGATTACGCATTAGTGATATTCTCAAATTGAAAGTCAGTGATTTAAAAGGAAGTCACATTTCAATGAGGGAAAAGAAAACAGGAAAACAGAAGCGTATTCAATTGACTCCAGCATTAAAAAGAGAACTCCGTTGGTATATTGAAGAAAGAGAAGATAATGATTACTTGATTAAGAGTCGAGAAGGAAAGAATAAACTGATTGGTCGCAGTATGGCATACAAGATACTTAGAGCTACAGCGGCAGAGTTCGGATTAGATGAAATAGGCACACATACATTGCGTAAGACTTTGGATATCATATGTACATGCAAACAAAGAATATCGCATTGCTTATGGAGATATTCAATCATTCATCTGAAAGAGTTACGTTAAGATATATTGGTGTTAACCAAGATGCAATAGATAAGGCTATGACGAAATTTAAAATATAGCAAAATCCTTTTTATTTTTTGTATTTTACAATTCATCATTTTTTATGTGTTGTGTAACTCAAAATAGAAAGCCTTATAAAGTTAAGAATACCAAGGGGTTCAGCGATTAGGACAGTTACACAAAATATAAGATATGGGTAACTAAGGATATCATAATAAGTAAATAAATATGGTTTATTATATTGAGTATGAATAATAAATGATAAGGGAGTGTACGCGGTATAAGCAAAAAAGGACAAGCAGTCGTACCTGCTGTCCTTATAAGGAGAAAGATTACTCTGGATAAAGAACTACGAAGAACCAGAAATCACGCTTGTAAATAGTGTTAACGTAAATTTAAAAATATATACAACAAAATGGGATAAGCAAAAATGCTTATCCCAAGAAGGAAAATTCAAAACACCAAAATGACTCGTATTGGTAAACAGGTTCATAGGTAGTATATGTGAAATAAAACGTCTTATACGAAAAAATAGATAGCTTCTTAAAACTACTTGCTAATCGTTGAGATCAATTTATGTTTTTTTAGAAAAACAGGAGTACAACAACTCATAATTGCATATATAGCGGACTTCATAGTCTATTTGCCAAATGGTGATGTGGAAGTAATCGATATCAAAGGTGTGGTCACAGAAACGTTCAATGTGAAGAAGAAAATGTTTGCGTACAAGTATCCACATTTACAATTTATTCTTCTAAAGCATGTGGAAAAATACGGTGGCTTTATTACATTGGATGAGTATAACAAAAATTTCATTTTAAATGAAATAAAGCCCCAGTCACCTAGGGTAATTGTGTAGTAGCTTGTACGATTAACAATTTGATAATGATTGTACTTCAGTTTCATATCTTCTGTAATCTGGATATTCGGTGAGGGCCTGACGTTGAGGCTTAAGCATTTGGTTAATTAAAGATACCCTTGTAATTTCCTCATTACAACGTGAAAAAAATGTAACTGTAACTTTAGAATTAGGAGGAACAGTGAATACAATAGGTACTTTTGTCATGCAAATCAGCTCCTAAATGATATTATTTCACAATTTGTATATTTTCTATCAATAAAAAGGCGATTATCGCCAAATCGCCTTTTGGTAATATTGAAGGTGTATTTACTAATATAATATGCGATTTCAGTAAAATCGTTTATGTATTAGCCCTTATGTGAAAGTTGTAATATCAAAAGAACAGCTAGCAAAAGTTAACTGCTCGGCTCGATCGTATCTCTAAGGGGAGAAATTAAAATACGTTTTGGATTATGACGAAGCTGAGATCATTAAGATGAAATACCTAAATGGAGATAAGTTAAAAGACAGCCTTATCTATAATGAGTTATCGATGAAGAAGGACCATTACTATTATAAGAAGAAAAATGTAATCCCATTAATCGCTATTTCATTAAGGATGATTTGATTATAAGAGTTTTTGTTAGAAAGAAAATAATGAAGAAATGAGATTATCCTTATGGAGTAGTCAAATTTTAATAAGAAATCAAAAAACCTTGTAGTACTTCTACAAGGTTTTTATTGGTCTATATATTTATTTTAAAGGAGATTGGCTTCTATTTAAGATTCACGCGGATTTAATTTTGGATTAAGACCAAATCCAGCGATCATCTTGTACAGTTGGTGTTTTAGTTTCATTCATTTTTTCCATATTTATTTCGTCTGTTTCGAAGTGATCAGATCTTATCCATTCTAAGATGTTTTTAACTTTTACTGTGTCACCAACATTAAATTTATTGTTTGATGATAAAGCAACGTGTACTGTAAGAGCTTTTCCTTCTTTATTTGGGTATGTTACAATCACAAAGTCTTGTGATTCATTTGTGTCATAAGTAAACTTATATTGTTTTGTAATCGTTCCAATTGCAAAATCTGGTTTTCCTTGTTTATCATAATGAATTCCTGGAGTTAACGATTTATTATCTTGTACCTGTTCAACAGTAGTTGCGGTCATAAATGTACTGAAATTTCTCCACATGAATCCAGTAGCTTTTACTTGATCTCCTACTTTTACATTGGGGTTAAAATCTACTTCTATTCTAACAAGATTATCTAAGTTATCATTATATTCTTTTGATTCAATATAAAATGCATTTTCTGTAACTTCAACTACACGACCTTCAATTGTTGTTGTGTTCGATTCAACAGAAGCTGCACTAGCTTTCGTTACTTCTAAACCTGGTAAATTTGTACCTGCAAGTGCTGCAAATCCTAATGCACCAGCTAAAACTACTTTTTTCATATTCATTTCATAACATCTCCATTCATGCTGTATTTGAAGGTTGGAATTTGTGTTTGTCAACCTGTAATCATTATAGTTACAACTAAGGTGATTATCAACTATAAACTTAATGCATTTTTGCATATTAAAAAATCCGTAAATTAAAATTAAATGTTATTAGATCGAGTTTTTATTAAAAACATCGACAAAATCCCAACAAAAAAGGGGAATTTTGATAATGAAATCAACGTTAAGCTATTGACTTCTTTTAATAAATAGCTTGTATTAAAAAGGTGAAAAATATTAATGATGAATTATCCTCCTGTTGAGAAGGTTAGTGCTAGAATGATTAAACCATATATAAATAACAGGAAAAACAAAATGAGTAGTATTGCACGAAAATTAAACATTGGATTCCTCCTTAGGATATAGGAGTAGTTTAATACATAAATGCACCTTTTGTGAAGGACAAGCATATATTGGAGTGTGGGACAAGTTTTCATGGTTATAGCGAGGCTTAAAGCTCCTTTCACAAAAGAGCATCTATTATATGGGTGCTCTCTTTTATTGGACAAAATGAACATTTGGATAGAAAGTGATGGTGGTGGATGAGCATGATATTTAAGGTGAAATTAAAAAAACAAACTAAATATTTAGTTTGGCTTTTTATTATATTTCTTTTAATACTTTAACACCTTTTACAATATTCCAAATGAAATAGTAAATACTTGCTGCAAAAGCGATAACAAAGGTTCCTATTAGAGAAATTCCTATTGTGTTTTCAGTTAATGTACTAAAGCTCAGTGCTCCAGATACTAGAAAACCAATAAATATAGTTACATAGGGAATAAGGTGTGTCCAAAGTGCTTTTTTCGCATGACATTTAACCTCTTCTTCTGCTACGAAATAAATAATGATTGGCAATAGAAATGGTGCAAAAAAGATACTAAAGTAACTTAAAGAAGATAAGACATTGTTTCCTTTCATGTGTTTCACCTCTAAAAATTTATTATGATTTCTTATACATCTATTATTACATTGAAAAAATAAATGAACTATCTAATTACCTTACGTAAATGTGACATTATTGTAAGGGGCTAAAAGTAAATAGAACTCATAAATCAAAGGGACCTTATGAAGTTGTTGATACAAAAAGAGAATATATTCTGAAGAAGGACGAGAAAGTGATGAACAAGTTGAAAAGGTTTCGGAAATGATTAAAATAATATCAATTATCCTAGGCGCTGCTGTGATCGGTATAGCGTCTTATTTGTGGCTAAGGGAAAAATAAGGGGTGAGAGGATCATGTTAAACAGGAATGGATTAGCGTGGCTTTTAGTATTCTTATGGGAAGTTTTTTAAAGTTGTTTAAAACTTAAATTCCATATTGAATACAGGGATTCAACAAACAATAAAGTCACTAAATAACATTTTTTATTTGAAAAAATGTACTGCTTTATTTGAAAATAGGAAAATAAAACAGATATAATGATATTAAAAATTTAATTATGCCGAATTGATGGTAATATAGCTAATTAAAATTGAAAAGAGTGAAAATGTGAAATCATATATGAGTTGGAGCTATACAAAAAAGATCATTAAATAAACAATAGAAAGGAGCGTGGTAAAAAAGAAAAGGAGGGTTATTTATGCAAAACAGAAAAGCAACGACTAATGACTATAATATTATTTTAAACCTATGGGAAAAATCTGTAACAGCTACTCATAGTTTTTTAAGTTTCGACGATAAACAGGAAATTAAAAGAGAAATCCCCTTGTATTTTCCTCATCTTGATGTACGAATTTGGTATGTTGAGAACTCATTAATTGGATTTTCAGCTATAAATCAAAATCACTTAGAGATGTTATTTTTAGATCCTAATGAAATTGGAAAAGGATACGGAAAACAAATTATTCAACTATTAATTAACAATTTCGGGGTAAAGACTGTTGATGTGAATAAAGATAATGAAAATGCGAAAAAGTTCTACCTGAAAAATGGTTTTTCGATTGTCAGCGAGCAACCAACAGACGATTCAGGTCGTCCTTATCCAATATTACATTTAAAACTACAGTAAAAGCAGAAGTGAACCTTCTGCTTTTTTATTTTTCATAGAAAAAGGAACCAATGAAGAATCCTTATTTTGATTCTGAAGTTTTATAGTTTTTCTTGATGAGATCTTGCATGTCTCTGATAAAGAATAGAAGGAATATCGCAGCTATGATGCCGCTAATCCAAAAATATGTATTTCCTGTTGTGAATTTGTCATAGAAGGAATAAGTATTCCAAATTATAAGGATTACTGAACAGATAGTAGAGGTTACTAATGAACCAAAACTTCTCATGATTGTCACCTCGATTCAAAATGTGAGAGCTTTTATACAATTGTACATTTAAATAAAAAGATTTACAAAGTCGTAAAGAAACTAATTACAGTAATTAAAAAATTAAAAAGAGATTATCGTGAGATGGGTGAATGGCAAAGGAATACGCAAAGAAGTTTTTTAGTAGAGAGAAATCTTCTCTCAAAACTTCTAACAGATTTTCTAACGAAGTGAAAATTTATGAGCAATTCCAAAATGGAAATAGGAGCTGTATACATTTACCCATAGTCAGAACGTGAAATAAGGCTTAATCTAATCGGTTTCATGTAGCGTACATGGGTATTTTTCTTATACTTGTAGGCTTATAGATTCATACGCTGTGGTATATGTGTTTAGAAAAGTGGTTTTATATTTAAGCGAGGTGAATGTAGATGGATAAATTTAAAAAAGGACCACATATACCGCTTCAATGTTTGATCCCTTTAGCTGGAGAGATAGGAGCACAAGGACCAACTGGACCAACTGGACCAACCGGACCAACCGGACCACCGTTTACACCAGGATGTAATGCGCAAGCAATTGGGGAATGCTCCTTTGCAGTGGGAAGCGATACGATTGCTAATGGGTTTGCCTCCATTGTAGAGGGATGTAATTCGGTAGCGAATGGAGATTGTTCACATGCGGAAGGAAGGGAAACTATTGCGGATGGTGAAGCCTCGCATGCGGAAGGGAGTAGTACCGAAGCCAGTGGGAATTCTTCGCATGCAGAAGGAAGTGGAACAATAGCTAGTGGGGAAAGTTCACATGCGGAAGGACTCTCTACAGTAGCCAGTGGGGTAGATTCCCATGCAGAAGGTTTTGGAACAATTGCCAGTGGAAGTGCTTCTCATGCAGAAGGGAGAAGTACCCGAGCTAGTGGAGAATTTTCACACGCTGAAGGAGATAGTACCGAAGCAAGTGGATTTGCCTCACATGCGGAAGGCGAGTCTACAATTGCCAGTGGAGGTGGGTCGCATGCAGAAGGTATTCTTACAATTGCCAGTGGATTTATCTCGCATGCGGAAGGGGGAAGCACGATAGCAAGTGGAGGTATTTCACATGCGGAAGGAGATAGTACTGAAGCGAGGGGAGACAGGTCACACGCGGAAGGATTTCGTACAATTGCGAGTGGACAGATTTCGCATGCGGAAGGGATGGATACAGAAGCAAGTGGGGATTTTTCACACGCGGAAGGGGGGAGCACGATAGCCAGTGGATTTGTCTCGCATGCGGAAGGAGCTGATACAGTAGCCAGTGGAGATTTCTCGCATGCGGAAGGAGTCCAAACTGAAGCCAGTGGAGTTGCCTCACATGCAGAAGGAAATATCACAACTGCCAGTGGATTTATCTCGCATGCGGAAGGGTTTCTAACGATAGCTGATGGGGATTTTTCTCACACAGAAGGTGTTGAGACATGTGCTAATGGTTTAGAGGGTGTTCATGTTATGGGGCAGCTGGGAGGTCCTAATCCTGCAGTAGACCTTTCTTTCTCTTGGTACTTGGTAAATGGTTTGGTTCCATGTGATACCACTGGTGTAGTTGCAAAAATTTTAAATGATGGATCCGCTTGTTTTGACAGTATGGTAACAGCTAGTGGATATATAACTGCTGCTGGAGCCTGCGACTATGCAGAAATGTTTGAAACGATAGATGGTCAACCAATTGATGTTGGATATTTTGTTACATTAGATGGTGAAAAAGTACGAAAAGCTACTGAAAATGATGATTATATTTTGGGAGTTACGAGTTCACGTCCCGGAATATTAGCAGATACACAAGAACCTGAATGTGCTAAATATCTATTGGATGAGTGGAACCGAGAGATATATGAAGATGTTGTGAAGGAAGCGATAAAAGACAGTGAAGGAAATGTGATTATACCAGAAAGTGTAGAAATCCGAAAGAAAATTAATCCAAATTGGAATCCAAATATACCGTGTAGTTCACGGCTTGCTAGACTCGAATGGGTGGCTGTTGGATTAGTAGGGAAACTTCTTGTTCGAGATGACGGAACATGTCAAGTTAATGGATACTGCAAACCGAATCATTTTGGGGTTGCAACCGCAACAACTAATGGATACCGTGTTATGAAGCGCAAGGGACCAAATCAAATTCTGATTTTAGTTCGATAGAAAATGAATGTATTACTAATCATTATATGGATTCTCTAAAGGGCTAGCTTCATGCTAGCTTATTCTTTTTTAATCATGGGTGTTCTAATCTCTTTATTTATCATGTTTTGAATGTATACAGTGTAAAACATGATGTGTTTCAATTTGTGTTTTTTTTGAATTTAGGTATTTTTTTAATACCTTCGGTTCCCATGATACTACCAACAATTGCAATTAATACACTTGAAGAGATAAATTTGACTGCATAATAAATTCCTGTTCCAGTAACTAAGTCTAAGATTAAAAACTTTTTTATTGTTGAACCTTTTATTATATGAATAACAATTTGATCGTTTTTTCTATTCAACATTGTCACACCCTTATCCTTTTAGAAAAGAGTATGACAAGGAAAGGTTGTCATATTCTTTTCTCTCATGACTACATAGTAGTTGTCTAATATTCTTTCTTGGGAATTTTCAGTATTGATAAATTAAAAAATAAAAAAAGATTAACTAGTTTTTTTACAAAAACTTTTTTATGAAAATGAAATAATAGCCTTTTGTGCTGTTACTATAGATTGCTATGTGTATCCAGTCTTACATTCGCTCTGCCTTATGGCGAGGCTTTTTATTTGATAAATATATGCGTGGATTTGTTAATCTATTGTATTTATGACCTATGATTACAATTTGTGCTGAAATAGGAGCTGTATACATTTATCCATGGTCAGAACGTGAAATAAGGCTTAATCTAATCGGTTTCATGTAGTGTACATGGGTATTTTTCTTATACTTGTATGTTTGTAGATTCATACGCTGTGGTATATGTGTTTAGAAAAGTGGTTTTATATTTAAGAGAGGTGAATGTAGATGGATAAATTTAAAAAAGGACCACATATACCGCTTCAATGTTTGATCCCTTTAGCTGGACCGACAGGAGCACAAGGTCCAACCGGGCCAACTGGACCGCCGTTTACACCAGGGTGTAATGCACAGGCTATTGGGGAGTGCTCCTTTGCAGTGGGAAGCGATACGATCGCTAATGGGTTTGCCTCCATTGTAGAGGGATGTAATTCGGTAGCAAATGGAGATTGTTCCCATGCAGAGGGAAGACAAACTGTTGCGGATGGAGAAGCGTCGCATGCGGAGGGATTTGATACAGAAGCTAGTGGATTTGGCTCGCATGTGGAAGGAGTTAATACCGAAGCCAGTGAAGCTGGCTCGCATGCGGAAGGACTTAATACAATTGCCGGTGGACTTGGCTCGCATGCGGAAGGAAGTAATACTCAAGCCAGTGGATTTGGCTCGCATGCGGAAGGCTCTAATACAATTGCCAGTGGATTTGCCTCGCATGCGGAAGGCTCTCTAACAATAGCGAGTGGAGATTTTTCGCATGCGGAAGGAAATAATACTCAAGCCAGTGGACCTAACTCGCATGCGGAAGGAGTTGATACAATTGCCAGTGGATTTGCCTCGCATGCGGAAGGYTCTCTAACAATAGCGAGTGGAGATTTTTCGCATGCGGAAGGAGATAGTACAGAATCGAGTGGATTCGCCTCACATGCAGAAGGTGTTCTTACAATAGCGAGTGGAGATTTTTCGCATGCGGAAGGAGATAGTATCGAGGCCAGTGGATTTGCCTCACATGCGGAAGGTTCTCTAACAATAGCGAGTGGAGATTTTTCGCATGCGGAAGGAGATAGTACTGAGGCCATTGGAGAAGCCTCGCATGCAGAAGGGATTCTCACAATAGCTGATGGGGATTTTTCTCACACAGAGGGCTTAGCGACATGTGCAAATGGTTTAACGGGTGTTCATGTTATGGGCCAGCTGGGAGGGCCTAATCCTGCAGTAGACCTTCCTTTTTCTTGGTATTTGGTAAATGGCTCATTTCAATGTGATACCACTGGTGTAGTTGCGAAAATTTTAAATGATGGATCCGCTTGTTTTGACAGTCTGGTAACAGCTAGTGGATATATAACTTCTGCTGGGGCTTGTGACTATGCAGAAATGTTTGAAACGATAGATGGTCAACCAATTGATGTTGGATACTTCGTTACCTTTGCTGGTGCAAGTGATAAAATACGAAAAGCAAATAAAAATGACGATTATATTTTAGGTATTACTAGTTCTCGCCCGGGAGTATTGGCGGATACAGAAGATCCAGCGTGTAGTAAATACTTATTGGATGAGTGGAATAGGGAAGTTTATGAAGATGTCATCATAGCGGCTATAACTGATAATGAAGGAAATGTAATTGTGCCTAAACGTATAGAAAGAAGAAAGAAAATTAATCCAGCATGGGACCCAAATATATCTTGTAGTTCACGTCTCAATAGACCTGAATGGGTAGCTGTTGGTTTAGTAGGAAAACTTCTTGTTTGTGATGATGGTACTTGTCAAGTTGGGGGATATTGTAATCCTAATAATGCAGGGATTGCAACCGCAACAACTAATGGATATCGTGTTATGAAGCGTACGGGACCAAATCAAATTCTAATTTTAGTTCGATAGAAAATGAATGTGCTAGTTTAATAACTAGGATTATGTAAATGATAAATCCACATATAATTATTAAAGATGAAAGAACAAATCGTTTGGCAATAACTTTTCCAAATAATCCATCCTTTTTAGGATTTGTTACAGGATATGATAAAGAAAAGCAGGTACTTCGAATTGATAATATTCCACCGCAAAAAGCTAAAGAAATAAAAACGGGTGACAGTATTATTACCTTTGAATTGCGTGAGAAAATACCATCTGGCCTTGAAGTAGCAGGTCAAGAGTCACACAAATATGGTCTTACGAAAATTATTTATGCAAAACCAAAAGCTGATTTATATGATGTGGCGGATGTGATTTTAGTAGAACTTAAAAAAAATTTCGTATAATAGCGTTGAGAAAGTTAGCTTACAACTTTCTGTCCCATATGTAAGGGTAAGAATAATAGAAATTACAGCATCCATTCGGGTGCTTTTTATTTTGCAATCAGACATCTAAAAAGAAGTAATATAAAGAAAATGGAGAACATATTGACGGCTTTTACAGTTAGTTCGAGTGTGTGGAGAGAATTATCGCTTTGAAATCAAACTTTTTTTATTTGGATAAAAAAACTGCAGATAGATTTATAAGCTCATGTAATCTGTTGTAAAGGAAAGATAAGGGGTGAGGGAGTGAGATTTGAAACAAAAAAGAGAGCCGAAGCCCTCTTTTTAAATTCATACCAATGACTTACGAGCAAATCGGAATACCTAATACTTGTAGAACTAATGCTAATTCAAGAGTAATCTCAATTCTAAGAACTTCGATTCCAGCAACTGAAACAACTAAAAAAGGCTGACCGTTTACAAATAAAATACAACTTGTCATGTTTACTGCCTCCTTCCTGTTTTTATAATACGATATATTAATAAATGAATTATAAGTGATAGTTGAATTGTTTGTTTTAATAGAATTAATGAATTTGTCCTATTCTAACTCTAGTAAAACAAACGAACACCACGCAAAAAAATAGAGATAGTTAGAAAGGTGAAGTTCATACAGAAAATAATGTGGTTTTGTTATCGAGAATGGCATTCGTAAGCTGATGTATAAAATTGTAAATACCTTTTATTCATTGGAAATGAGAAAAACGCTGATACCAAGGTATCTCTCAATAAGGTAAGTGTGAGGAAGAATTAAGAAATCATATTGTCGAAGAATACGAGATTACACAAGAAATAGTAGATTCATACGATAGCTTAATTGCTTATGAGTCTGTTGGGGCGTGGGGATGCGACAGTTTCTCTGTCTTTTTATTAAAAGATAGAATTACGTTAGGTATTTGGTCTGACCATGAGACAAGTTTTGCATACAATAATAGAAAAGGAGATGATGAATAATGCCAATTGCAGCAATTTCAGCCGGGCACAATAGTATTGTTACTGGAGCAAGCAGTTCATATGGAAGAGAAGAATTAGTTGCTCGTGATTTTGTGGAACGTGTTGGACATTATTTTAGACAAGCAGGTTGGAGTGTAGTTGATTGTACGGACAACGTAGGAACGACACAAACAGCGATATGGACAAACTGCGCAAATAATCATTTGCGAGTAAAAAGTAGCTTTGATGCGACTTTTCATCTGAATTCTTTCAATGGTACTGCAAATGGCACAGAGGTATTATATCACCCTAGCTACGGCAGTTCAGCAAACTGTGAACGCTTAGGGAAAATAGTAGCAAACGCATTTGGGACAAATTGGCGTGGTGTAAAATCTCGTCCAGAGCTAGGGTGGTTGAATAAAACGAAAACAGATTATTACTTTGAGCTGTTATTCGTAGATAATCAGAATGATATGCAAAAATATAATCAAAACGCTGATAAAGCGGCTCGTGCGCTGGTATCAGATGTGACAGGAGTGAATTTAGATATGGCAGCAAGTAAATATATTGTAACAGGTGGTTTAAGTTTAAATGCAGTTGTTGAAGTTGGTCAATTTTTCTTAGACAACAATTGGTGGGCAAAAATTGAGTTCCCAGGAAAGCGAGGAGAAAATCCATTTGCAGTAACAGGTGGACTAGGTGATGAAGCGCTTGCGAAATTTGAAGCATGGTTAAAATCACGTGGTTGGTACTATGAAGTAAGACAATAAATGTAAAGCCGACTCTTATGAGTTGGCTTTACTATTAGAAAGATAATGTACGAATTATCTTTAGCGGCTGAGAAGCGTAGGTTTACAGACAGAGATCATATGTCAAACTTTATAGTGAAACTCGCTTCTATAGGAAGTCGAATGGATAAGTTTGATAATGTGGGATTAAAAAAAGCCGTACAGCTTAAATGTTGATTTTGATCGCAATACGAATTTAGAACCTCTTAAGCAATGGGATATGTAAATTTTAAAATTGGGGAACATGCAGGAATAAATAATTCTAAAGGAATCCATTTAGGTAGGTCAAATGGTATGGATTTAAGGGAAAAGTAATTTTTAAGTATTGCCTTCATATGAAAAAAACTTTGCTTCAAGATAAAGGAAACTACATTTGAAATGAAAAGGGGAAAACTGTATACAAGAGAATCTTATTATTTGTACAAATAAGATTCTCATAATGTAAGTGAGTTTTGTTCGTAATATAAGTATATAACTTGTTTTATTTAATTGTGAAAGGCTGGAGTGGAAATTTCATGTATAAAAAGATTTTTTTCAAAAAATGAAAGATGATAAGAAGCATGAGATACGTTATAAGAAAATTGAACGGACAACGACCAACACGAAATCATTGAGGTGAAGTATTTAGGAAATGGGAAAGTAAAAGATTCCTATGATTACAGTGAAGTGATAATGAAACGTGATGATTTTCCTGAAAAGAAAAGCAGTATGAGTGAGCATAGACAAGCTAATGCGTTAGGAATTATTTAAATAAAAATGATTAGTATGATGTTCCCCTTAAACGAATATATATATCTTGTTCACTTTAAATTACTAAAAAGTAAGAAGGGGTTATCATATGATTTATACAAAAGTTGTTATGAATAGCGGCATAGAGTATGTTATTCCTTTGAATCCGATTAAGGTTATTAGCGAACAAATTTCAAATAAGGAAGGAGAATTATACAACACATTCATTCATCTTATACAAAAAAATTTAGAGACAGAAAAGGAAACATCGGTTTTTTTAAACCCTCAACATATTTCATCCATCGAAGAGGTGAAAGTAAATATGAAAGGTAATGATGCAATTCCACCTGTATTTAAGATTGATAAAAATAAGTAAGGGTTAAGTCAGGTGTATTGAAGGGGTTAATATGTGCGGTAGGAGATTATTTGAGGTTGTTAAAAAAGGATACCATTTTCAAAGTTATGACTAACAAGTATTTATAAAATGGGTACTTTTTTCTTTGTTATAAAATAATTACACAATAAACATATATAAAGAATGTTTTAGGTATAGTTCGAATTGAGCAACATACAATAGTAAAGAAAGGTCGTTCCTAACGTGTTAGTTACCTCTACGTGTTTTATTGCACCTGGGCGAGGTGCTTTTTTTATTGCACTTTTTGAGAAAGACAAGCATATAATTATAGTGTAGGACAAGCTTAAATCGCTGATATTCTATTCATACCCATTAAAAATGCCACTACACACCTTTTTAGAGTGCATTAATATGCGCTCTTTTTTTATTGCATAAGATCGTTAGTAAATAAAAGTGTTATTTGATACATAAGCCCTAAAAAAGAGCAGCTAGCAAAAGCTAACTGCTCAGCCCCAGGGAGATGGGAGAAAACAAAAAATTCAGAGGCCATTCTTGAGAAAAATGGATTCAAGCTATTTAAAGCCTAGTTACAGTATGGACATGATTTGAAATTTTATACAGAAGAGGGGGAAAGAAATTTATGGTGCATTTTGTTTGTCGGGGACAAAATGTATAGTAGATAGAGAAGTAGTCTAGAACGTTGTAAAATCACGATCCATAGTATATATAATAGTGTGCGACGATTTACATGAAAGGAAGTTGAATAATTATGGATTTGTATAATAGGATGCCTGCTGTAACGTATTCTGCTGCACAAGGAACTGTACAGACGATTCAGCAAGCGTTACAAGCACAGGTGCAAGATATGCAGCTGTATCATCCGTCTGTACAATATTATTATCCGACGTATGTTACACAAAATGGGATATATTTTTCAACAATTCCGTATGGTACTGTTTATAATTTATGATAGTATGTCGCTTCAAGCTGTTCCAACTTGATTTTGGTCTGCAAGATCAGAATCAAATGTATTCGTTGCGCTGACACCGTTAAATGTATTCACGACAAATGCAACATTTGATGCTCCTGATCCATTATAAGCTTTCGTATTCTCTTTTGGAGATACATTATAAAAATCGCCTAAGTTAAAAGAACCATTACTATTTTGGACGATAAGGTTTCCGACAACAGAGGGCATAATTTTCACCTGCTTTATTAGAAAGTATTTAAATTATCATATGGTTTATAAGTCTACATGTAGACTTTTTTCGGAATCTCGTTTTACTCAAAATGGAGAAATACAGGTTGTCTGGGATATAGTGAGGATTATTATTTTGATAATTTTTGAGGGATTTTATGAAAAGATAACATTGGATATATTTCAAGTGATTTTGTCTCATGACAAAGACTTTTGTTAATTCACACAAAATACACAAATGCATGTTATTTTATATAATGATTTCCAATTGTCTCTTATATTGGAACGTTTCTTTGTGTAAAAGGGAGTGGCTGAAATTGAAGAATAAAGTAATGGTTTTATCTTCTTATAAAAAAATTTATATTATAGGGTGTGTTTTATTATTAAGTGCATGTGGTAATAAAGGAATAGACGGTGAATGGGAGTTATCTCAAGAACAACAAAATAAGTGTCCTATATATTATAAGTTTGAAACTGTCGTGAAAACAGAAAAAAAAGAAACCATAACAAATTACTTAGTAGAAATGTACACAAATGATAGAATAAAAGAGGATTTATATAAAGGTACATATAATAAAGAAAATGGAAATGCTTATACGCTTGATTTTAATAATTCTTTTATTTCGAAGCAAAATATAAAACGTAATGGTGAGTCGTTAGAAGTATATTTTAATGATGTAGAAAAATTGTGTAGGTATCAACAAGTTAAGTAAAATAGTGCTGATATTGTGGGGATTTAGGGGGATAAAAAGCCGACGAAAAAAATTGAGTTGGCTTTTTCTTATACGGTGATATTAAATTGTGTAGCAAAATAAAAATTCCTTCTAAGGAGGGAGATGAAATAATACTTAAGTTAGAGGTAAAAGAAATTTGTAATCTGTAAAATAGAAGATATCTTAAAATAAGATAGGGAATTCCTACACACTAATGATGAAAGGATGAGGGACTTGGAAAGAAAATCTATTGGAAAGCTTGTTGTAATTACTGGAGTGACGCAAGGGTTAGGGCGTGCAATGGTTGATAGGTTTCATGAGTTAGGCTGGACAGTAGCTGGATGTGGACGCTCACAAAATAAAATTAAACAACTTGAAGATCAATTTCATGCGTTACATGATTTTCAAGTAATTGATGTTTCCGATCATAAAGCTGTTGATAATTGGGCAAGAGATATTCTACAAAAATATGGACCTCCCAATCTACTTATAAATAATGCCTCTTTAGTTAATAAAAATGCACCTCTTTGGGCTATTTCAGCAGAAGAATTTACAAATATCATGAATGTTAATGTGAATGGGGTGGTTCATATTATACGGGCATTTGTACCAGAAATGATCGATAATAAGGAAGGCATTATAATAAATATGAGTTCTAGCTGGGGAAGAGCTAGTGAGGCTGAACTTGCGCCGTATTGTGCTTCAAAATTTGCGATTGAAGGTCTTACGAAATCGATGGCACTGGAGTTACCGAAAGGAATAGCAGTAGTTGCGCTAGATCCAGGTGGAGGTATCAATACGCCAATGCTTCATTCGTGTGCTCCGCAGTATGTAAAAGATTCCCCTACACCTGAAATATGGTCACATAAAGCGGTTCCTTATATGATTGCTATTACATCTGATCAAAATGGGAAGTCATTGACTTGTCCACATGTTTTCTAGAGTGTTATCTCGTATTAAGAGAAAAATTTACTACTTAACATCTTTATAAAGGGAAATACCTTATTTGTTATAATATATGGCCCAAGCAGTGGGAGATACTTGCTGGACGTAGGGAAGATGACAGCAAAGGAATGTGCAATACGAGAGTTATATGAAGAAACAAGGAAAAACGTAAGAGATTTATTATAAATTTTGTTAAAACTCTCTATAGTATTTGCGACATTTGAAATTAATAGAAAAAAATATAAATATCGTGCACCACTTTAACAGGACAAGTATATATTGAAGTATGAAACAAGCAAAGGTAGCTTATTTCATACTCATCGCAAAACTCCTTATCACAATAGAGCGCCTTATTGGTGCTCTTTTTTATTTGAAAAGTAGTAATTGACTACAAATCTAACATTTTCATGCACATAATTACATACAGAAAATAAAATGGGAAAATGCAGGTGTTATTGTCGAGGATTTCAAAATAGCAGAAAAAGGTTTAGTTTTTGTAATGAGGTTTAGAAATTTGTAATAGGAGCACTATAAATTTTCACTCTGAAATGAATAATTGGATTTAAATATAGGCGATGAAAAAATATGAACCTAAGAAGTTTAAAAGTCACAGGGGCATGATTTCAAGTAGGTGGTAATCTTATAGCGGCTATCGGTACAACAAGAGGATTTGTAGGGGAGGAAGATGCTGAATCAGCGCTTGTTATTGTTGGTAGTTCATTACAAGCTCTGGGATATACATTACAACTGGTGAAACAAGAAGATGCGGTAGAAAAAAAAGCATAGAGGAAAAAAAGAGTGTGAGTAGCGAAGAGGAGAAAATAAAAAAAAGAAACGAATCTGTAGAGAAAACAGGAATTAAGCTATTAGCTTTAGGAAATGTTTCAAATGTAATAGGAACATTTTTTAATTGGCAAAGGCAAATGGAAGAGAATGATTATTTAATTATTACAGGAAATAGTTTGCAATCTATCGGTGCGTTTCTTGGAGCGGAAGCGGCACTGAATGAAATTACTGAAATTCCATGGCTAATTGTAATTGAAAATTCATTGCAAACTTTAGGAGCAGGTTTACAAGCGTATCAAGGGATACGCAATATATCAAAAGAGGAAAAAATAAATAAGGAAAATACTACAGCTAAAGAGAAGGAAGAAAAAGAAAATGAAGATAAGAGATTAATTGGACTAACGGGTATTTGGATACAAGCGATTGGTACTGTGATTTCAGCAATCGGGCTAACAGAAATGATAGAAGCCAATAGAGAAGTTTAGAAAACAAAAAAAGCGATTAAAAGGATTATTTGTATGAAGATGATACGCTTTTTGAAAGTAGGACAAGAAATATAGGAATTATTATTTCGCATGATCTATATGATACTTAAATATAATAGTAGATATGTATACCATGTAGGTTTTTCTTCTTTCCTGTCGAATATGTAATAAAAGGGAGGTAGTAAAATGGCACAGTTTGAATTAGAAAAAATCACTTATTTAGGAGAGAGAAAAGAAGAAATAGATTTTCGTGTAGCTTATGTAAGTATCGATAACTATTTAGACTGGAAAGTCATTGTACGTGGCACTACTGATCAGGATATGATTTTTATTGAAATCATGAAAAAGAATGAACAACCAATGTTTGAATTTATTACTACTGAAGGGGAAGTTCTTCAAGGTAGGACAAAAATAGTGAAATTTATTCCGCAATTAAGTGATACAGAAATTGATTTGTTTGGTATTGGAAAATTAAATGGTTATGAAGTGAAAAGCGTCCAATAGGATGCTTTTTATTATATGTAGCAGTGTAAGTTATTATAAATAATGGTAGCTGATAAGTAATAAAGAGGAGTGGATAAAAATGATGTATCTATTAGCAATTTTGTTTCCACCACTTGCTGTTTTACTTTGTGGAAAGCCATTTCAAGCAATCATAAACTTCTTTTTGACATTAATTGTCTGGGTGCCAGGAGTCATACATGCGATTCTTGTCGTAAGTGATAAAAAGGCCGATAGACGTCTTACAAAACAAATTAAAGCATATGACAAAATAAATAATCGGAATAAAAATTGAGTGGTACATACGAAAATAAAAGCGACTTCTGAATAATCGGAGTCGTTTTTTCTTATTGGTCTAGTAGAATAAAAAAATATGCTGAAAGAAGTAAGGATTTAAAAGTAATACTGTGTATATACTTCGTTTATATAGTGAAGTTCTAATGTTTATATAAAATGTATGAAGTTGGATTTGAAAAACAAACACCTATTTTAGCTAGTTTAAGCTATATATATATTGTTAGATAATCATGCATTAAGTTAAAGGATTTGTATTGTTATAGGTATTGGAACAAAACCATAAGACAAGCTTTGAATATGATATTTTGAAAGGAGAATGTGAATAGTGGAAAAACATATCATTGATATTTCAAAGTGGAACGGTGATATTAATTGGGATGTGGCGGCCTCGCAAATTAGTCTCGCAATTTGTCGTGTGCAATATGGTTCAAGAACAGTAGATGAGAGATATAAAAGTTATGTGAGTAACTTAGAACAACGTGGTGTGCCTCATGCGGCATACGCGTATGGCTGTTATGTTTCTGTTAAAGATGCAGTTGTAGAAGCAAAGGATTTCATGGCAAGAACAAGCCCGAATGCTAAGTTTCTTGTACTGGATATAGAAGACGGTACACTTAAAAGCTGTGGGGCTGAAAAATTAGCCGAAGCATCTCAAACATTTATTAACACTTGTAAAGATGCAGGATGGAAGGTTGGATTATATGTAGGTCACCATCTATATAATAAGTATGGATTAGGTGGAGTACAAGCAGATTTTCTTTGGATTCCGCGTTATGGTGGTAATGAACCAGCTTATGCGTGCGATATATGGCAGTATACTGAAACAGGAAATATAGCTGGTATTGGGAAGGTTGACTTAAACTACTTATATGGTAATAAACCGCTATCCTGGTTCGTAAGCGAAACTACTCAGTCAACAGAATCTGATGGTTCAAAATATGTTATAACAGGCGGATTAGGATTACAGGCATGCACCGAAATTTCTCAATACCTGCTAGAGCGCAATTGGTGGGCTAAAATGGAGTTCACGACAAATGGTTATGCGTTTGTAACAACAGGTGGTATTTATGAACCACAGTTAAGCGAATTCAGAACATGGATGGATAAAAAAGGTTGGCATTACGAGGTACGATAATATAGTAATAAAATAAACCGGCTCTGTAATAGGAGTCGGTTTTACTTTTCACTTTTAGTCGATCGCTTTTTTTTTAACCAATATTTTCATAAAAACCCCCTTCTAAAAGAACGTTAGTCCGTGTATAATGAGAACTAGTGTTCTTGTTTTTAGGAGTGTATCATGTATCAAAAGGAGACTTGATTCTTTGAGGACGAAGCTGGTAGTAGTGAGGGTGTTACTCGTAACGGCATTGACTGCAGCCGTATTTCAGAAAAACATATTCCAACTGAAGTTTCTCTCGGAGAAAGTCAAGTATTCTTACGTGATTATATGGCAGAAGAAAGATCGATTGAGCATACAAAAGAAACTTGCTAGAACAATTCATTTCTCAATTAATTATAGTGAAGGATTTTGAAAAACACATACTTTAAGTAGACCAACTCATTTGAAGGTGGATATCATATTTGTACATATTTTTTGCATGAAATTATATACAAGGGAGTCAATTAGATTATTTCAGATATCGTTAACAAATTTAGTGAATAAAGGTGAAGAATAAATTTCGCTTTTGATAATGTAATACAACGCGAAAAGAAAATGAAACGTACAAAAATGATGGATGAAATACGTACTCGCTTCGAAAAAAAGCATAATTAGAGGTGCTTCTTATACAAGTATCACGACTGCAAGATATGGACACATATTATTAGGGGGACATAAATCATGAATAACGCGAAAATGCCAAAAGTAAGAGGGAGAGGAATGGTAAAATGGACTCCGTTTGCAAGTATGCCGGAACAATTCGCTGGTATACGAAAGATTATCGAGGAAAAAACGAAAGTATCACGACTGATTGTAACCGAGGACGCTAAAGAACGAATTGAAAGTAAATTAATAAGTTCGCTACTATCCGAAGAGGAAATACTAATTACATATTATGAAGATGGTTATGTCCTTACCAGTTATATGACTGTTATCAATATTGATCCTATAAAGCAGGATGTAACATGTACGGATGCTTTTTACCAAAAAAGCACTTTTAAGTTCAATGATATAATTGATGTTAAATAAGAAAAGCCAGCTCCTTGTGGAGTCGGCTATTTTATTATTCGACCTTATGTGTAATTTCTTTGCCAGTCATACATATGAGTAGATATAATACGGATAAAACCGACCTAAATTATCCCTATAATATGAGTTATACTAAATTTTAGTGTGACGAAAAGAGTTTTTAATATAAGTATTATGATAGTAGCTTTTTGATTGTGCATTTAATAATCCTGTATAAATGCTTTCAGGTACAGCATAGAAATCATATGTACCATTTCTAAATTCAATTCGTAAAATCATTGACGATGGATTATAACCTACAGCGACTAAAGTTTTAGAAATTACCGGATATAGAGTCATGTTAGTTCATCTCCTCTCTTAAATATATTTAGATATTGATAAAGGGAAATCCTGCTAATTTATAGAAATATAGTATGGGGATGTTGCATGGTGTTTATGACTAGCACTTTTTTTGTGTGCTTGTTTTAGCTTGAGTTCACATGAAATTCATATTGTTATGATATTTTTATCTCACTATTGATTTGCTAGCCATAGTTATGCCAATAGAAAAATTTGACCAAATGTAAAAAAAGTATATTATTTATACGAGGTCATATGTTTTTACACCTTGCTGTATAAGATTTTTGAAAGTCCATCTCTTACATTCTATGTTTTACATGCAAATAATATTAGAAAAATGGAGGAGAAAATGGTTTGTCCTAAATATCTAGAAGCATTGCATGATTGGAGTAATGTGCAAATGCGAAACGGATATTACTTTTTGAAGCCTGGATTTGATAGCTACTTTTTTAAAATTAGGCCTATTTATTGTGGAGAAATCAATATGTTGATTTTATTTTTATATGAATCAGCGTGAGAATTGAAAGGCAGGAGAAAGCAACATGTCAGAGAATTATCGTTCTCGAGAGGAGCGAAGACAAGTACAAAAGAAAAAGCAGCCAAGTGCAAATAAAGAAAAAACGAAAGGTAAAACATCTATTTTTCGTAAATTTTTAATTGGATGCTTAATACTTGGAATCGTGACACTCGTAGCGGGAGTAACTACTTTTTTCATTATGATAAAAGATGCTCCTAAACTTGAAAAAGCAAAGCTTGTTAATCCATTATCAGCAAAAATCTATGATAAAGATAAAAAGCTAGTATATGAATATGGGAAAGAAAAGCGAACAAATATTACGTATGATCAAGTACCGAAATTGGTAGAAAGTGCGTTTTTAGCTACAGAAGATGCGCGCTTTTATGATCACAGTGGTGTTGATTTTAAAGGTACTGGACGTGCAGTTTTAGTTAGTCTCACTGGAAATTATGGCTCGCAAGGTGGTAGTACAATTACGCAGCAGGTTATTAAAAACTATTTCTTATCTATGGACAAAACGCCTAAGCGTAAAGCACAAGAAATATTTTTGGCCTATAAATTAGAACAGCAGTATTCAAAACACGAAATATTAGAAATGTATTTAAATAAGATTAATTTAGGGAACCGCTCATATGGTATCGCAACAGCAGCAGAAAATTATTATGGAAAAGAGTTAAAAGATTTAACTTTACCAGAGGCTGCGATGCTTGCAGGGTTACCAAAAGGACCTAGTATTTACGATCCAACAAAACCACAAAATGTAGAGAGAGCAACAGAACGTAGAAACGTAGTACTACATTTAATGAATCGACATGGATATATTTCTAAGAAGGAAATGGAAGAAGCATCTAAAGTGTCTGTAAAAGAAGGGCTGCGTCCGCCTAAAGAGGTAACTGAAATGCCATATCCTGCATTCATAGACGCTGTGGTGAAAGAAGTAGAGAAAGAATTGCCAGATGCAAACGTTGGATCGGATGGTTTATCTATTTACACAACATTAGATCCGAAAGCACAGCAATATGCGGATGATCTTTTAAACAAAAATATTATTAGCTATCCGAATGATAAATTCCAAGGTGCTTTCACATTTATGGACACTAAAACTGGAGAAATTCGTGCGATAGGTAGTGGTCGTGGTGAAAACAAAGCGACATTTAAAGGACGTAATATGGCAATTGAACTAGATCGTTCAGCAGGATCAACAATGAAGCCAATCTTTGATTATGGTCCAGCAATTGAATATTTAAAATGGCCAACGTATCATCAGCTTGATGACTCACCTTTTAAATATTCAACAGGACAAGAGGTTCGAAATGCTGATAGAGAATATAAAGGTTCGATAACAATGCGTGATGCTCTTAAAATGTCTCGCAACATACCGGCAATTAAAACAGCAAAAGAAGTAGGGCTTAGCAAAGCTCAAAGTTTCGCAGAAGGTTTAGGTATTAAATTCGGTAAAGAGGTACCTGAATCAACAGCAATTGGTACGAATGAAGCATCACCAACTGAAATTGCAGGAGCATATGCTGCATTTGGTAATGATGGGAAATATACGAAACCACACTTTGTTAAAAAAGTGGTTTATCCTGATGGGAAATCAAAAAGTTTTGAGCCGAAATCTAAACGTGTGATGGAAGACTACACAGCATATATGGTGACAGATATGTTGCGCTCTGTCGTTAGCTCAGGTACAGGTACAGCAGCAAATGTAGGTTCTTTAGATGTTGCAGGTAAAACAGGAACAACAAACTATTCAGCTGCAGACGTAGCGAAATATGGTATACCAGCTAGTGCATCACGTGATAGTTGGTTCGCTGGTTATACACCGCAATATACAATGGCGGTGTGGACTGGATATATGAAAAATGGTCCTGAAGATTATATAAGTAGTAAAAATACGAAAATTGCACAACAAATTTTTAAAGAAATGATGAGTCAATTTGGATCGGATACATCACACTTTAAAGCACCAAGTAGTGTTATACCAGAGGGTGGTGAATTACGTGTGAAAGGAGCAAAACGAGAGTCTTCTCCAAATACGAACACGTCGAATTCAAACTCAAATTCCGGTTCAAATTCAAACGAACAAAAGAAAAATGATGAGCAACAAAAACAACAACTAGAGGAAGAACAAAAGAAACAACAACTAGAAGAAGAGAAAAAGAAACAAGAGCAAGAACAAAAACAAAATGGAGAAAATGGCCAAGGGCAAGGTAATACGAATCCACCAAATAGTGGAAACGAAAATAACCAAGGTGGTACGAATCCACCAAATGGTGGAAACGAAAATAACCAAGGTGGTACGAATCCGCCAAATGGTGGAAACGGAAATAACCAAGGTGGTACGAATCCACCAAATGGTGGAAACGAAAATAACCAAGGTGGTACGAATCCACCAAATGGTGGAAACGAAAATAACCAAGGTGGTACGAATCCGCCAAGTGGTGGGAACGGCGAAGGCCAAGTTAGTACGAACCCACCGAGCGTTGGAAATGGTCAAGGTGAGACAAATACAAACCAAAACGGTGGTCAATAATCATATTTTTACTAGATAAACAAAGCCGGCTCTTTTCTAGAGCTGGCTTTGTTTTTTTACTAAAGTTTATCACTCCGTATGAAAACGACAGGATTTCTTCTGTCGTTTTTTGATTATTCACTTCTGCATTTGTTTTTAGTGATATATATGAAAATATAGTCAGATATTGAAAGTCCCATAAAAATTTTGAAAATATATGGATGGGAAGTGATAGAAAATTTGCGGGGCAGCATATGGAGAAGTGGCTGGATATGGATGACCAGAGTGGGTTCCATAATGCCAAAATGAAGGCGTGGCTTCACTAGGTAATTGATATTGCTGCCAAATTGCGGGAAGTTCAATACCAACACCAGCACTTCCAGTATGGACGGGAGAAACATGTACAGAAGGAGCTGCAACAGCAATTCTTAGGGGAAATAGATACATAAAAGAATCACTCCTAAATTGCATTATGTAGCAGTATATTCTTGTATTCGTTATAAAGGTGCACAGGTAATCTTATTTTGGAATGTATAAGTAAGTCTTGTGCAGTGGAACTAAGCACAAAGTCGTAAGACCTAATCAATCTGTCGACGATAGACCATTTATATTTAAAAATACGCCTATTTGCGGAAGGAAACTTCGTATTAAAAATGTACAATACAAATGTAAATATGAGTATTGAGACAGATTATACGGAGGCATTCTTATGGAGCGATTATGGACGAAGTCATTTATTCAAATGACTGTTGCAATGTTATTTTTATTTACAGGTTTTTATTTACTTGTTCCAACACTCCCGTTATTTATAAAGGAGTTAGGGGGTAGTGAATCTCAAGTTGGATTTATGATGGGCATGTTTACGATAGCGGCTGTTGTTGCTCGACCGGTTATCGGTGGATTGTTAGATAAATATGGAAGAAGACCTTTTATCATTTGGGGGCTAATCTTTTTTGGGATTACGATGTATTCATATAATTGGATAGCAAGTATTGCACTTTTAGCCGTTTTACGAATTATTCACGGCTTGACATGGGCAGTTTCTACAACTGCGGTTGGAACAGCCATTACGGATATTATTCCAAATTCTCGCCGTGGAGAAGGAATGGGATGGTATGGGATGGCAATTGGACCGATGATTGGTTTGTGGATGATACAAAGTTATTCCTTTCATGGGTTATTCCTTTTAGCGACCCTGTTGTCATTTATGGCAATGTTCCTTACATTTATGACGAAAATTCCGTTCACACCGCAAGAAGGAAAAGGAAAAATTCAGCTATTTGAAAAGTCGATTTTACCTATTGCAATTGTTATTTTCTTTTTATCATTTGCATATGGGGGATTACAACTTTTTTACCACTGTTTGCAGCATCTATTGATGTGAATCCAGGTACATTCTTTTTTGTGTATGCAACTGCATTAACAGTTATCCGGCCAATTTCGGGGAAATTATCGGATAAATACGGAGAGGTGTTTATAATCTTGCCAGCTTTATTAATAACAGTATTGGCGATACTTGTTTTAACTACCTCTAATGGTTTAATCGGGGTTATTATAGCAGCAATTTTGTACGGTATTGGATTTGGTTCAGCGCAGCCAACCTTACAGGCAGCAATGCTTAGAATTGTCGATCCGAGTAAAAGAGGGATTGCAAATGCCTCTTTTTTTACGGCGTTTGACTTAGGGATTGGACTTGGTGCTATTTTATTAGGTTTTGTTTCACAACTTTTTGGTTATCGTATCTTGTTCACTGCCAGTGCGGTTTCAGGAGTGGTAGCTCTCTTAATTTTTATGTTTTTTGTAAAACAGCGATTAGCAAAAAAGGAAATTGCATAAAGTGAAACTTCCATCAGTAGGAGATTTCTTCATTCTCCGCTGATGGTTGTCCCTCACCAATCGGGCTTTAACCTACCTATCTTTTTTATTTCATGGGATCTTACTGCCCATTAATACAGGATAATAATTTTTTGATTGGAGCAAAACGATGAAAATTACAGTTGAATCTAGAGCTATCAAATGGTTTAAAGAAGAATTGAATATACAGAGTGGTAATTTTGTTCGATTTGTAGTTAGATATGGCGGAAATAGCACGATTCAATTTGGTTATTCCTTAGGATTGGCTTTTGAGGAACCGGAAGATATAGCGGTGTCTACTGAACAGGATGGCATCCGATTTTTTGTCGATTCCGATGATATTTGGTATTTTCAAGACTATGATTTAGTTGTGAGTTATCATATGGAAATGGACGAAATTGAATTTAATTATGTAAAATAATAACTTTATTAAAAATAAAAATATTTTATATGAAAATTGTATTGGATTAATAGCGATATATAAAATATGTGTAAGCGAGTTGGGTATATATACAACTCGCTTTTTTGTGTTTTGAAGAACGGCGATAAATATCCGGAGTAAATTGGTTATGTTATAAGCTTTATATGGAATTATGTTGAAAATCAATATATTTCGGTTCAAAAGAAAAGGAAGGGATTTTGAGTTTTTTGATAAAAAACTTAGAAATTATTCTTAAAAAATAGTTTTATTACAGTAGGAAAAGCATAGGAAACTTATCATTATAAAATAAATTGAAATCTTCTAAAAACTCTGATACATTGAAATGGAAATGTAGTTTCACAATGTTGTAAAGGCTTACAATTATGTGCACGAAGATCTATTAGGATTGGAGGAAATAATAATGAAAGCTGAAGAAAAATTTTCCCCGGGATTAGACGGTGTAGTGGCAGCGGAGACGAAAATCTCGTTTCTCGACACAGTAAAAGGTGAAATTGTTATTCAAGGATATGACTTAATTGAGTTATCAAAGACAAAAAGTTATTTAGATATTGTGCACCTTTTATTAGAAGAACATCTACCAAGTGAGGATGAAAAGGAAACACTTGAAAAGAAATTGAAGGAAGAATACGAAGTGCCAGAAGGTGTGTTCAATGTTTTAAAAGCATTGCCAAAAGAAACGCATCCTATGGATGGATTACGTACAGGTGTATCCGCATTAGCTGGTTACGATAATGATATTGAAAATCGTTCGTTAGAGGTTAACAAAAGTCGCGGCTATAAACTGTTAAGTAAGGTGCCAAATATTGTAGCAAATAGTTATCACATTTTAAATAACGAAAAGCCGATCGGGCCGCTTCAGGAGTTATCGTATAGTGCAAACTTTTTCTATATGTTAACTGGAAAAAAACCAACTGAGCTTGAAGAAAAAATCTTTGACCGCTCTCTTGTTTTATATAGTGAACATGAAATGCCAAACTCTACTTTCACAGCTCGCGTTATCGCATCTACGCAATCAGATTTATACGGTGCTCTAACAGGAGCGGTTGCATCCTTAAAAGGAAGTTTACATGGCGGTGCGAATGAAGCAGTTATGTACATGCTTTTAGAAGCAGGAACTGTTGAGAAATTTGAAGAGTTATTGCAAAAGAAACTATACAACAAAGAGAAAATCATGGGATTTGGACATCGCGTCTACATGAAGAAGATGGATCCAAGGGCGCTTATGATGAAAGAAGCTTTAAAACAGTTATGTGATGTAAAAGGTGATTATACATTATATGAAATGTGTGAAGCTGGAGAAAAGATTATGGAGAAAGAAAAAGGTATTTATCCGAATCTAGATTATTATGCTGCTCCAGTATATTGGATGTTAGGGATTCCAATTCAACTGTATACACCAATCTTTTTCAGTTCAAGAACGGTAGGGCTATGTGCGCATGTTATTGAACAGCATACAAATAATCGCTTGTTCCGCCCACGTGTAAATTATATCGGCGAGCGACATGTGCTTAGCAAATAAAAACAACTGGGGAGTTGTTAAGGCCGCCCGCCAGGTGGGTGTTTGACCGACACCCATCCTTAATAATAACGAATTTTCGACAGAAAGGGAATGATAGCGTGATTAAAACAAATGAAATTAAACAAAAAGATGCAATTTTAGAAGAGATTACGGATTATGTATTAAATAAAGAGGTAACAAGTTCAGAAGCATTCAGTACAGCACGTTATGTGTTACTTGATACGCTTGGGTGCGGGATTTTAGCATTGCAATATCCAGAGTGTACGAAATTACTAGGACCAGTCGTGCCAGGAACTGTTGTGCCAAATGGTACACGTGTACCAGGAACATCATTTGTACTTGATCCAGTACGCGGTGCTTTTAATATTGGGTGTATGATTCGTTGGCTAGACTATAACGATACATGGCTTGCGGCAGAATGGGGACATCCGTCTGATAATTTAGGTGGAATTTTAGCTGTTGCAGATTATGTGAGCCGCGTTCGTGTTTCAGAAGGAAAAGAAGCATTAAAAGTACGCGATGTACTTGAAATGATGATTAAAGCGCATGAAATTCAAGGTGTACTTGCTTTAGAAAATAGTTTAAACCGCGTTGGTCTTGACCATGTACTATATGTAAAAGTAGCGACAACGGCAGTTGTTACGAAAATGCTTGGTGGATCGCGTGAAGAAATCTTTAATGCATTGTCTCATGCGTGGATTGATAACTCTAGTCTTCGTACATATCGTCATGCTCCAAATACAGGCTCTCGTAAGTCGTGGGCAGCGGGAGATGCAACGAGCCGTGGTGTTCATCTTGCGCTTACTGCATTAAAAGGAGAAATGGGTTATCCAACAGCGCTATCTGCACCAGGCTGGGGATTCCAAGATGTATTGTTTAATAAGCAAGAACTAAAATTAGCAAGACCTTTAGAGTCTTATGTAATGGAAAACGTATTGTTTAAAGTATCTTATCCAGCCGAGTTCCATGCACAAACAGCTGCAGAATGTGCAGTGAAATTACATCCAGAAGTGAAAGAACGACTAGACGAAATTGATCGTATTACAATTACGACACATGAATCAGCAGTTCGTATTATTGATAAAGAAGGTCCGTTAAATAATCCAGCTGATCGTGATCATTGCTTGCAATACATTACTGCAATTGGTCTGTTAAAAGGCGATATCGTTGCAGATGACTATGAAGATGAAGTTGCATTTGATCCTCGTGTAGATGAATTACGAAATAAGATGGTCGTTGTAGAAAACAAACAATATAGTTTAGATTACCTTGATCCGAACAAGCGCTCAATCGCCAATGCGGTTCAAATTCATTTCAAAGATGGAACAGTGACAGAAAATGTTGAGTGTGAATATCCACTTGGTCATCGCTTCCGTAGAGATGAAGCAATTCCAAAGGTTATTCAGAAGTTTTCTGCGAACATGGCAGTTCATTATTCTAATAAACAACAAGAAACAATCCATGAAGTTTGTTTAAATGAAGAAAAATTAGAAAATATGAATGTAAATGAATTTGTAGATCTTTTCTTAATTTAAGATAGGGGGAATAAGAATGGCTTGGGTTGTGAGTAAACAGTCAACACAAGAAGAGCTTGCCAATCGATTTCGCGCTTTAGTAGAAGCACCTGAAATTTTACAAATTCCTGGTGCACATGATGCAATGGCCGCTCTTGTTGCAAAAAATACTGGATTTTCAACTCTTTATTTATCGGGAGCTGCTTATACAGCAAGTAAGGGGTTACCAGATTTAGGTATTGTAACGTCTACTGAAGTAGCTGAAAGAGCAAGAGACCTTGTTAGAGCAACGGATTTACCTCTTCTTGTTGATATTGATACAGGATTTGGCGGAGTACTAAATGTGGCACGTACTGCGGTAGAAATGGTAGAAGCGAATGTAGCTGCTGTCCAAATTGAAGATCAACAATTGCCGAAGAAATGTGGACATTTAAATGGGAAAAAACTTGTTTCCACTGAGGAGTTAGTCCAAAAGATTAAAGCAATTAAAGAAGTCGCACCAACCCTAGTTGTTGTAGCACGTACAGATGCTCGCGGTGTAGAAGGATTGGATGCAGCGATTGAAAGGGCAATTGCTTATGTAAAAGCAGGTGCGGATGCTGTTTTCCCAGAAGCACTTCAATCTGAAGAAGAATTCCGTTTGTTTAACAGTAAAGTAAATGTTCCACTACTTGCGAACATGACCGAATTTGGAAAAACACCATATTATAGTGCAGAAGAATTTGCAAACATGGGCTTCCAGATGGTGATTTATCCAGTTACATCACTTCGCGTTGCAGCGAAAGCATATGAGCGCGTATTTACGTTGATTAAAGAAACAGGTTCACAAAAAGAGGGCTTGTCTAATATGCAAACAAGAAGTGAATTGTACGAAACAATTTCGTATCATGATTTTGAGGAATTAGATAACGGAATTGCAAAAACGGTATTATCTGAAGATCAATAAAACAATGGGAAAAGGCGATGATGAGACATCTTTGGCAAAAACAACTGCTTGATGTGGAGATTCATCGCCTTTTTATATTATCTAATTGTTTTGCAAAAGAGGTGGAAACATATGAACTCTATAGAAGATTACTCTGTAGGAAAATGGCTGAATGATGATTTTCAGTTTGTGAAAATGAATACTACGGTTGCAGAGGCAATCGATCTATTCATTGCATCAGCGACTCATGAACTACCTGTACTAGAGGGGAATCGAATGGCTGGTATTGTAAAACTATTAGATTGTGTTCAATGGATGAAAGAAAATAGTAATGAGTGTACCCCAGTTTGCATGATTGCTCAGCAAAATTTTTGTCAGGGAAGTACAGAGAAACAAATGGAAGAAGTGAAGTGTTTACCACTTTATGTGATAAACGAGAAGAGTGGAGTACTAGAAGGAGTGATAGGGCAATCTGAGCTGCTTGCTTTTCAAACATTTTTAGAACAGCAATTGAAAGAATCAAAGCGTTTAATTGAATGGTTTCTTCTTTCCTTTGATACGGCTTATGAAGGAATTGCCATTGTAGATGAACGTGGTGTTATTCAAATGTTTAATGATACGTATAGCTGCTTTGTTGGGGTAACGAAGGAAGAAGCTATTGGACAGCTCGCCGAAAATGTAATTGAGAATACGAGGCTTCCAGTTGTGCTAAAAACGGGTGTTCCAGAGCGAAATCAAGTACATCGTTTGCAAGGTCAAAATTTAGTCGTACACCGGATGCCCATCTGGAAGCAAGGTAGAGTGATCGGTGCTGTAGGAATGCTTATCCATGAAGGTATTTCAGATATTTATAAAATATTAGAGAGATTTGATCAAAAGGATGGATCCGTAAAACCACTGTTTTCTAAGCCGAGAAAGAAGCAAATTCGATTTGAAGATATTCTTGGAGAGAGTCAAACAATTTCTGAGACGAAAAAAATGGCTCGAAAAGCAGCACAAACCAAAGCATCTGTGTTAATTACTGGAGAGAGTGGTGTTGGTAAAGAACAATTTGCGCGGGCAATACATGATACAGGTATAACGAAAAATGGTCCATTTATTAGTGTAAACTGCGCTGCTATTCCTGAGAATTTATTAGAATCGGAACTGTTTGGTTATGCAGAAGGTGCTTTTACAGGTGCGAAAAAGAATGGAAAGGCAGGGAAGTTTGAGCTTGCCAATCATGGAACGTTATTTTTAGATGAAATTGGTGATATGTCCCTATTAACGCAGGTGAAAATCTTACGTGTCCTGCAAGAAAGAGAGATAGAAAGAATAGGTGGTACACATCCAATTTCTGTTGATTTCAGGCTAATCGCAGCGACCAATAAAGATTTAAAACAAATGGTTAAAGAAGGTACATTCAGAGAAGATTTATATCATCGTCTTCACGTCATTCCGATTCATATTCCCGCACTACGTTTTCGAAAGCAAGACATTCCGCTCATTGTAGAAGAACATATACAAAAGTTGTGTCAAACATACGGTGCTGAGGAAAAGACACTGGACAAGGAAGTATTACGACTTATGTTCCATTACAATTGGCCAGGTAATGTTCGTGAGTTAATCAATGTGCTAGAAAGGTTATTTGCTCTATCAGACGATGCACATATAAGGACTAAAGATTTACCAGAAGAGTTCTATTATCGAGATATGGAGCAGAAAAAATTAGTACCTATGATTCAGTCTCTACCAGCAAAGCAAGAAGCGATGAAAGTCGTGCGTGAAGAAGAAGAGCGTGGATTAATTGAACGTGTTTTAAAAGAAGCAAAAGGGAATAAGTCAAAAGCAGCAGCATTGTTAGGAATTTCTAGGGCGACTCTTTATAATAAATTGTCACGATTCAAAATCTAAACAAATTATTATAAACAATGTAAAACTGTCTAGACAGTTTTACGTTTTCTTTTCATTTAGCCCAAGTTCTATCGAGTTTTTAGTTTGGCATAGATTTTGCATATAAAGAAAATGAAGACCGAAATGATAGGGGGATACAGATGGAGAAAACAAAGTTGCAATGGGACGAATTTTTTTCGCTGAATAAGGAGCTTAATACAACCTTTTTTACACCTGAGGATTTTTCAGGTGATGAAGATTTAATCGCAAAAACAACGGAACAATTTGTTAAACAGGAAATTGTTCCTCAAATTGAAAACATCGAACAGCACAATTATCAAGTTTCTCGAGGGTTATTTGAAAAGGCTGGAGAACTTGGATTGTTAAGTGTAGAGGTGCCAGAAGAATATGGTGGATTCGAATTAGGAAAAGCAGTTTCTGGACTTGTAGCGGAAAAGATGGGATATGCAGGAGCATTTAGTGTTTCCTTTAACATTCATGCTGGAGTAGGTACATTACCATATATATATTACGGGACAGAAAAGCAGAAGGAAAAATACTTACCGAAAATCGCATCAGGTGAATGGATTGGGGCTTATGCATTAACAGAGCCTAATGCTGGATCAGATGCGTTAAGTGCCAAAACAAGCGCTGTATTAAATGAAGACGGAACGGCTTGGAAATTAAATGGTGAAAAGCAGTGGATTACCAATGCTCATATGGCTGATGTATATGTTGTTTTTGCAAAGACAAATAAAGGAATGACAGCATTTATTGTCGAAAGAACATGTGAAGGTGTTTCAATTGGTCTAGAAGAAAAGAAAATGGGTATTAAAGGTTCTTCGACTGCGACACTTATTTTAGAGGATGTCGTAATTCCTGCTGAGAATGTATTAGGGGAAGTTGCAAAGGGGCACCACGTAGCTCTCAATATTCTTAACTTTGCTAGATTGAAACTTGCTTTTGGAAATATTGGGACAGCCAAGCAAGCAATTGGTTTATCTGTTCAATACGGCAAAGAACGAAAACAGTTTCAAACAGAATTAGTGGATTTCACGATGATTCAAGAGAAAATTGCCGATATGATCATCGCTACATATGGTGCAGAGAGTGCTGCTTATCGGACAGCGGGTGTAATTGATGATGCAATTCATGAGAGTGACGAAAGCATCATGCAGAAGATGTCTCAATTTGCAATTGAGTGTGCCATTAATAAAGTAAACGCTTCAGAAATACTTGGACACATTGTAGATGAAGCTGTACAAATTCATGGTGGTTATGGCTATATGCAAGAGTATGAGGTAGAACGATTATACCGAGATGCTAGAATTAGTCGTATTTTTGAAGGGACGAATGAAATTAATCGATTAACAGTTGCAAAAATGTTAATGAAACAAATGAAGCAAATAGAGGATCACAAAGATGAAGGAAACTTTGAAAATATCGAGCGAAATCATCGTTATATTTTATTATCGAAACAATTATTGAAACAATCTTTGAAAACGCTATCTCAAACTCCTGAATTAAAAATTGAACAAGAACAAGAATATTCACGCGTATTAGCAGACATGTTGAAAGATGTGTATGTAATGGAATCAGCATTTCTACGTACGAAGAAAGCGGTAAGTAAAAATGGTGAGGAAAAAGAACGTACAAAACAATTCATAACAGATGTTCTTTGTGAAGAAGGATATCGCAAAGTAGAGTCAGTAGCAATTGTTCTTCTTTCTGCAGCAGTAAAAGAAGAACAAAATAGAAACGCTATTCTAGATGAAATCCGTCAACTGTCAGTACCTCTATATACGAACTTATTTACGAAAAAGAGAGAAATTGCGAAAGCCATTATAAATCGCGGAAAATATATTGTTTAAATAGGAGGAGTACAGTATGAAAAAGATTGGTTTTATTGGTTTAGGTAATATGGGTTTTCCAATGTCTAAAAATTTAGTTAAATCTAATTTCACTGTGTATGGTGTCGATTTAAATAAAGATGCTGAAGCTTCCTTTGAGAAAGAAGGAGGAATTATTGGCTTATCCATCGCAAAATTAGCAGAAACATGTGATTTGATTTTTACAAGTTTACCATCCCCGCGGGCTGTTGAAGGTGTTTATTTCGGAGCAGAAGGCTTGATTGAAAATAGCCATCCGAATGTTGTCCTAATTGATACAAGTACAGTAGCACCGCAATTGAATAAAAGATTGGCAGAAGCTGCGGATGATAAGAAAGTAGATTTCTTAGCTGCACCAGTTAGCGGTGGTGTAATTGGAGCAGAAAATCGCACATTAACTTTTATGGTTGGTGGATCGAAAGAAGTATATGAAAAGGGTTTACCAGTGATGGAAGTATTAGGAGCGAATGTTTTTCATGTCAGTGAGCAAATTGATAGTGGCACGACTGTAAAACTCATTAATAACTTACTAATAGGCTTCTACACAGCAGGTGTAAGTGAAGCTTTGACTTTAGCGAAGAAAAATAATATGGATTTAGATAAAATGTTTGATATTTTAAATGTTAGTTACGGGCAAAGTAGAATTTACGAGCGTAATTATAAAAGTTTTATTGCACCAGAAAGCTATGAGCCAGGATTTACTGTAAATCTACTAAAGAAAGACTTAGGATTTGCAGTTGATTTAGCGAAAGAAAGTGAACTTCACTTGCCAGTAAGTGAAATGCTATTGAATTTGTATGATGAAGCTGGTAAAGCGGGATATGGTGAAAAGGACATGGCTGCTTTATATAAGAAGGTAAGTGAACAACTCATCTCTAGTCATGAATAATGAATGGTTCTAGCGCTGATTATACTTTCATTACGAAAGAATCTCTACTTTTAAAAACAAAAAGGAGCGAATATAATGATTACAACAGAAATTAAACGAGTGAAAAATCATATTAATGGTGAATGGGTAGAATCTACTGGTACAGAAGTCGAAGCTGTCCCAAATCCTGCAACAGGAAAAATCATCGCTTATGTTCCGCTTTCTCCAAAAGAAGATGTGGATCGTGCTGTAGAAGCTGCCAAAGCGGCTTATGAAACATGGTCAAAAATTCCAGTTCCGAATCGTTCAAGACAGTTATATAAATATTTACAACTTCTACAAGAAAACAAAGATGAGCTTGCAAAAATTATTACATTAGAAAATGGAAAAACATTAAAAGATGCGAGCGGTGAAGTACAGCGTGGTATTGAAGCTGTAGAACTTGCAACATCAACACCAAACTTAATGATGGGACAAGCACTTCCAAATATTGCAGGTGGAATTGATGGATCGATTTGGCGTTATCCAATCGGAGTTGTTGCTGGTATTACACCATTTAACTTCCCGATGATGATTCCTTTATGGATGTTCCCACTGGCAATCGCTTGTGGTAATACATTCGTACTGAAAACATCGGAAAGAACACCGCTTTTAGCTGAGAGACTTGTAGAATTATTCTATGAAGCTGGTTTCCCAAAAGGAGTCCTAAACTTAGTACAGGGCGGAAAAGACGTTGTAAATAGCATTCTAGAAAATAAGGACATTCAAGCTGTTTCGTTTGTTGGTTCTGAGCCAGTAGCACGCTATGTATATGAAACAGGAACGAAATATGGAAAACGAGTACAAGCACTTGCAGGAGCGAAAAACCACGCAATTGTTATGCCGGATTGTAATCTTGAAAAAACAGTGCAAGGTGTAATTGGTTCTGCTTTTGCAAGCAGTGGCGAGCGTTGCATGGCATGCTCTGTTGTAGCTGTTGTGGATGAAATTGCTGATGAATTTATTGATGTACTAGTATCTGAAACACGTAAATTAAAAGTAGGCGATGGCTTCCATGAGGACAATTACGTAGGGCCATTAATTCGTGAATCTCATAAAGAGCGTGTATTAGGCTATATTAATAGCGGTGTGGCAGATGGAGCTACGTTATTAGTAGATGGTCGTAAGATTAATGAAGAGGCCGGCGAAGGGTATTTTGTTGGAGCAACAATCTTTGATGGAGTAAATCAAGATATGAAAATTTGGCAAGATGAAATCTTTGCTCCAGTACTGAGTATTGTGAGAGTAAAAGATTTAGAAGAGGGAATTAAGCTAACAAATCAATCAAAATTTGCAAATGGTGCAGTTATTTATACATCAAGTGGTAAACATGCACAAACATTCCGTGATAATATTGATGCAGGCATGATTGGCGTAAATGTTAATGTTCCAGCACCGATGGCATTCTTCGCATTTGCTGGTAATAAAGCGTCCTTCTATGGTGATCTTGGAACAAATGGAACAGATGGCGTTCAATTCTATACACGTAAGAAAGTTGTGACAGAGCGCTGGTTTTAATAGACAAATAGTAATATGTAACTTGTTACATGTACGAAAAATAGACCCCTCAGTAGAGAGTGGTCTATTTTTTATCATTAACTATTTTTTTCGAAGGCTAATTTGATACCAAATCCAATTAAAATAATGCCGGTAAGTCCTTGAACGTATCTTTGAGTAGTTGGCTTTTTCATAAAGACACTTATTTTATCAATTAAGAATATATAAAAGGCAAACCATATTGCAGTTAAAACTAAATAAGTAAGTCCCATGATGAGAAATTGAATGAATGTATTATGGTTAGGATTTAAAAATTGCGGTAAAAAGGTCAAAAAGAACAAAGCGACTTTTGGATTTAAAAGATTCGTAAGAAAACCTTGTCGGAAGCAAGATGTGTTTTCAACTGCATGTTTCATAGGCAGCTCATTCGTATCAATGCTGTTTTTGTTTTTTAAAGATAAAAGTGCTTTTATGCCTAAGTAGACTAGATAAATCGCACCAACATATTTAAAGATAGAAAATAAGAAAGCGGATTTAACAATAATAGCTGAGAGCCCAATTACAGCAGCTAAAGTATGAATTAAAAGGGCGATACATGTACCGAAAACAGTTTTTATTCCTCCTATTTTTCCTGCAGTAAGAGTGTTTTTCGTAGCCATTGCAGTATCAGGGCCAGGTAAAATAATAAGACAAATAGACATGATAATAAAAAGAAAATAATTCTCCACAATCCCTCCACCTTTCTTTGTTCGTTTTTTTGAAAATTGAATTAAAAGTAGTGTAACACAATTCAAGATAGGGATTAAAGAAAATTTAATAATGTATAATATGAGAATGAAAAAGCTAGATGAGGCAGTGGATAAGCTGCTTCATCTAGCTTTTTTCGCTATGCATTAAGAAGATTAAAGAAGCGGTTTACATCTTCATCTGAAACGTCACTTAATTGTTTATATTTGTACTGTGGATTTTGATCTTTGTCGACAACGACTGAACGTACTCCTTCAAAGAAATCTTCGTGTCGCATGAAATTTTTAGCGAGCACCAGATCCGTCGCAAAGCATTCTTCAATTGATTTTTCTTTTCCATCAATTAATTGTTTTAGTGTTATTTTTAAAGAGAACGGGGATTTTGATAGTAATGTTTCTTTCGTTTTTAAAGCGAAAGATCTTCCGTCATTCTCTAATGAATGGATGATATCTTCAACGGTATGGAATGAAAAATGTTGATTAATTTCTTCTAATAAGGAAGTAAGTTCACTTTCAGTATTAGGAGTGGTTGCAAATTTATGAATGAGTGCTTTTAAAGTTGTATGTACATCTTGATTATGCCAATTTACATTTTTAACTTCGGTAAGGAAAGTAGGTAATGTTTCAGATGCCATATAATAATCAGCAGCATTTATATATAATACATCAGCAGCTTTTAAAACGGATGCTGTTAAAGCGACATATCGGCCAGCCTGTCCAGGTGCTTTATTTAAGAAATAAGCGGCGCCGACATCTGGGAAAAACCCAATGTTCATTTCAGGCATGGCCCATTTTGTTCGATCTGTGACAATTCGATGTTTAGCGCCATTTGTAAGGCCGACACCACCACCCATTACAATTCCATCTAAACAAGCGATAATTGGTTTTGGATAATGATATATATAAGTATCTATTTCATACTCTTCTTCAAAGAATTGTTCAGCATGTTGTAATGCAGTTTCACTAGAGCGAGCTTCATATAATGTTTTAATATCACCGCCAGCACAAAATCCTTTTGTACCAGCACCTTTTAAGACGATAATTGCAATACGATCATCTTTTTCCCATTCTTTTAGTTTTTGGCCAATGGGTTTTAACATATCATAAGATAAAGAGTTAAGTGCTTTTGGACGGTTTAAAGTAATCGATGCAATACCATTTTCAACAATGGAAAATAAAACATTTTCGGTCATTTTGAATCCTCCTCTTATATATTGTCTAGTTCTTATTTCTCGGTGAAAGTAGAAATGTCCTTTATCATTTAAAATATGCAAGTAATGTGCCAGGTTTGAATCCTTTAATTAAAAAGAAAGGATAGGAGTAAACTGTCTAAATGTCTAAACAAATTTACATGTAGAAAGTGTAGTGAAATGGTTTTTGTACTATTGCATATTTTGACGAGTTATATTTGCAGGATTTCAACATATGAAAAGGAATATTACAACATCAGTTATTGAAAACGAAGGGAATACGATATGTATTATCTTTAACTAAAAGAAAAATGACTAATTAGTATGGGGATGATCGGGAAAGAAACTTCATTTTATTGTATTAGCTGAATTGTCTAACTTTTAACGACGCGAGAGTTTGTATATAATAGGGAATAGAGAAAGGAGAGATCGGAATGCCAGGGCCTTTGCTATTATCGGTTATTATTTTGTCTTCTCTCATGGTAGGAATTACACAGTATTTTCATCATACAGATACGACAGAAGAAGTTAAGGATAAAGTACGTCTCGTATTTCCGGTTTTTATATTATCTATTTCATTGTGCTTTATATTAAATAAAGATGGATATATTGTGACATTATTCTCGTTTTTTATAGCGATTATTTTAATTACTGTATTGTATTATATAATGAAGGACTATTTACAAAAATAAGAGTGCCTGAAAGGGCATTTTTATTTTTGTAAATAGTCATAATTTCACATACCGTATTGTAATAGAAAAAATAAAAAAGGGATAACAAATATAAAAGTGTATTCTTCACCATGTATTCACTTGTCAATCAGGAATAGCCACTATACTATTAAAGTATAGCGAGTAGAGAAAAGGGGTTGCATGTATATGAAGTTTGAAATGCATACAAAGATTATTTCAAATGAACAAGAAACGAGATTACATATAGAAGAAAATGTATTCCAATTAATATTAGATGGTTATCACTTATTTGCTGTGTATGAAATATTACCTTTATATAAATCAGATCAAGAAAGAATAGGTAGTGCAATCATTCAAAAGTTAGAGTGGGAAAATGGAAAAACAACACTTAACTATCAGCTTGTTTCATTACAATCAGTAAATTAGAGGAGAGAAAGGAAGGGGAAAATGAAGCTTTTTCATACAGCGGATTGGCATTTAGGGAAACTTGTTCACGGCGTGTACATGACAGAAGATCAACGAATTGTGTTAGATCAGTTTGTTCAAGCTGTGCAAGAAGAAAAACCGGATGCTGTAATTATTGCAGGTGATCTATATGACCGAGCAATTCCACCAACAGAAGCAGTAGACTTATTAAATGATGTATTACAAAAGATAGTAATTGATTTACAAACGCCAGTAATCGCGGTGGCAGGGAATCATGATAGTCCCGATCGCATTCATTTTGGAAGTAGCTTAATGAAGAAACAAGGATTACATATTGTTGGACAATTTCAATTTCCATATGAGCCTGTTGTTTTAAATGACAAGCACGGAGAAGTTCATTTTCATTTAGTCCCATATGCAGATCCAAGTATTGTAAGATATGTTATGAAAAATGAAGATATTCGTTCTCATGATGATGCGATGCGAATTTTCATGAATGAACTTTCGGAAACAATGGATCAAGAAGCAAGACATGTATTTGTAGGACACGCATTTGTTACTTCTTCGGGCGAGGCAGAAGAAAATACGAGTGATGCAGAACGACCGCTTTCAATCGGCGGTGCTGAATATGTAAATAGTCACTATTTCGACAAGTTTCATTACACGGCGCTTGGTCACCTACATCAAGCGCATTTTGTACGTAATGAAACAATTCGTTATTCTGGTTCGCCACTTGCGTATTCCATTTCTGAAGAACGACATAAAAAAGGATACTATATTGTTGAACTAGATGAAGCAGGTCAAACGACAATAGAAAAACGTTTATTTACACCTCGTCGCCAAATGCGAACAGTAGAAGCGAAAATAGATGATTTATTAAAGCATCCAACAAGTGAAGATTATGTATTCGTGAAACTATTAGATGAGAATCCTGTATTGCAACCGATGGAGAAAATTCGTTCCGTCTATCCAAATGCAATGCATGTTGAACGTTCTATTCAAAGACGCGAATTTACAGAAACAAATGAAGTTACTATTTCTAGACATAAAACAGATGACTTATCTCTTTTGAAAGCTTTTTATAGAGAAATGAAGGGCTCAGATTTATCAGAAGAGAAAGAACGTCTTTTCTTAGACGTATTACAAACAGTGCAAGAACGGGAAGGTGAACGAGGATGAGACCACTTCAGCTTATTATGACGGCGTTTGGTCCGTATAAACAGCGAGAAGTTATCGATTTCAATGATCTTGGTGACCATCGTATTTTTGCGATTTCAGGAAATACAGGAGCTGGAAAAACAACGATATTTGATGCGGTTTGTTATGTATTATATGGAGAAGCGAGTGGGGAAGAACGTAGTGATACAAGTATGCTTCGTAGCCAATTTGCTGATGATAATGTATACACAAGTGTAGAGTTAACCTTCCAGTTGAAAGGAAAACAATATGAAATAAAGAGGCAGCTTGGTCATAAAAAACAAGGGAATAAAACAATTACGGGACATGCTGTTGAATTATATGCAGTGATAGATGACGAGAAGGTTCCATGTGTGGATCGTTTTCATGTGACAGATGTGAATAAAAAAGTAGAAGATTTAATCGGACTTAGCAAACATCAATTTAGTCAAATTGTCATGCTTCCGCAAGGGGAGTTCCGAAAGTTATTAACATCTGAAACAGAAAATAAAGAAGAGATTTTACGCCGTATTTTTAAAACAGATCGTTATAAATTAATGCGTGAATTGTTAGATCAAAAACGTAAACAATGGAAAGATGTTCTTCAAGAAAAACAAAAAGAAAGAGAAGTATATTTCCGTAATGTTTTTAAGTTACCGATTCGAGATGGTTCATTATTAGAGACATTAGTTCAGCAGGAACATGTAAATACGCACCAAGTAGTTGAGGCTCTTGAACAGGAAACAAATTGCTATGAGGTGGAAGTTGAACAATTGCAAACGCAGCAAACCGTACAAACGCAGCAATTAAAAGAAGTAGAAGTTCATTTCCATGCAGCTAAATCTATTAATGAAAAGTTCCAAGCTTTGCAGCAGAAAGAAGAACAACAAAAGGTTTTACAAGAGAATCGTGCACAAATAGAAACAGCAGAACAACGCTTCAAACGTGCAGAACAAGCAAAACGACTATTACCATTTGAACAATGGTATGAAGAAGCGGTGCAAAGCGAACAAAATGCAAAGCAAATATTGAAACAAATATTTGTAAAGAAAGAACAAACAGCCAAGGCGTTTGGACTTGCACAGGAGAAGTATGAAGAATTAAAGGGCAAGGAGTCTGTGCGTGAAGAAGGTAAGAAAACTGTACAAAGATTAGAAGAGTTACAGCCAATCATTGCTTCATTAGCAGAGAAAAAATCAAAATTACAACAGGCCGAACTTCAGAGTGAAAAACTGAAAGCGGGTATTCATAGGTTTGAGCAAGAGTTAGAAGGACAGGTTTCTAAAAAACAACAAACTGCTGGAGAATTACAGCAGTTAGAAGCAGCTCTTGAGCAGTACGTAACAAAAGTAGAAGAATTAACGAATATGCGAGAAGATGCAAAAGTATTAAAGCAAGCATGTGATGTTTGGCAAGAAAAACAAAAATATGAACAAGAGAAAGAAACTGCAAATCAAAAGGTGGAAGTTGCAGTTAAAGCATATGAAGAGATGGAACATCGTTGGTTAAACGAACAAGCAGGAATGTTAGCTCTTCATCTTCACGAAGGCGAATCTTGCCCGGTATGTGGTAGTGTGGATCATCCGAAGAAAGCAACAGAACGCGGAGATTCCATTGATGAAAAACAGTTAAATGAACTGCGTGAAAAGAAAACAGTTGCGGAAAAACTACATGTTCAAGTAGAAGAGAAATGGAACTTCTACAGATTGCAATATGAGCAAGTAATAGAAGAAGTCGTAAAACGTGGATACCGTTCAGAAGAGTTAGTCGAAACATATCGTACGTTGGTGCAAAATGGAAAGCAACTGGTTGCTGAGGTAAACACGCTAAAAGCAAGTGAAGAAAAGCGTAAACAACTTGCACTAAGTCTAAAGGAATTTGAAGAACAATTAGAAGAGTTACAGAAGCAAAAACGCGAAGCTGAAGTAACGCAGCACCGTACTGAAATGGAGTGCATGCAACTTCGTACGTCCTATGAACATGATCAGCAGAAAATCCCTGAAGACTTACAAACATTAGAAGCGTGGAAGCAGCAATTTGATCAAGCTACTAGCATACTTCGCTTTATGGAAGAGGAGTGGAAGAAAGTCCAAGAAGCTTATCAACATTGGCAAAATGAAAATATACGCGTGGAAGCTGAATATGATGGATCCGTGAAGCAGGTAAATCATGCAAAAGAAAAGAAGGAAGAAACGTTACTTCGCTTTATGACAGAGCTTGAAAAGGGCGGATTTATAGACCAGCAAGCTTATAAAGAAGCAAAATTAACTGATGTAGAAATGAAAAATCTACACGAGCAAATTCAAAAATATTATTCATCTCTTGAAGTATTAGCGAAACAAATTGAAGAACTAGCAAGTGAATTGAGCGGAAAAGAATGGACGGATATTACATCGTTAGAAGAACAAATGAAAGAGCTAGAAATTCAACTTGATATTACAAAAGAAAAGCGTCAACGCGCTCAAAGTGCAGTTGTATATATTTCTGATTTACATGAAAATATTAGACGAATCGATGAACAAATTCATGAAGAAGAAAAAGCTTTCCAAGAGCTTGTTGACTTATATGAAGTAATGAAAGGAGATAATGAAAGTCGTATTTCCTTTGAACGTTACATTTTAATTGAGTATCTAGAACAAATTGTTCAAATCGCTAACGAAAGACTTCGTAAACTATCAAACGGACAATTCTATTTAAAACGAAGTGAACGAGTTGAAAAGCGAAATCGTCAAAGTGGATTAGGATTAGATGTATATGATGCATACACAGGCCAAACGCGTGACGTAAAAACATTGTCCGGCGGTGAGAAATTTAATGCATCACTTTGTCTAGCACTCGGTATGGCGGATGTCATCCAGGCATATGAAGGCGGTATTTCTATCGAAACAATGTTTATCGATGAAGGATTCGGCTCATTAGACGAAGAGTCATTAACAAAAGCAGTTGATGCATTGATTGATTTACAAAAATCAGGAAGATTTATCGGTGTTATTTCACACGTACAAGAGTTGAAGAACGCAATGCCAGCTGTTTTAGAAGTAACGAAGCAGAAGGATGGGTGTAGTGAGACGAGGTTTGTGGTGAAGTAACCCTCGAATTGGCTCGATTTTAGTTATTGGTCACAATTTTCGAAAACCTGATCGATTTTTTCTGCTACGGATCGTTGTAACTCCGGTACTGCATGAGCGTAGATATTTAGTGTTGTTTGTATTTGCGAATGACCTAAACGTTCAGAGATTAACTTGATATTCACATTCTGTTGTATCAACATTGTAGCATGACTATGTCTTAAATCGTGGAACCTTATTCGAGGCAATCCCAGTTTTTCACTGATATGATAAAATGATCGGCGAATACTACGTTGATCTAAAGAATTACCATATTTTGAAGGAAGTACTAAATCTAAGTCGGTGTATTTATCACCGGCTTTTTCTTTTTCATATTTAATAAATTGACGATGAGTTTTTAATTCTTCCAGTAAGACATTCGGAATGTGAATGAGATGTGGATATTGAAAAAATTTTAAGTATAAACTGCTTACCAAAACAAAAAGTTTTAGAAACATCTATTGAAAAAGTAATGAGAGGAATTGGTAGTGATATGATGAAAGGGGTACATAAGGCTGATTTTGCAAGATATCATTCGATAGGTACTGCAATGTTTAAAGAAATTGGCTTGAATGGAGCTAATCTCGATCCACAATATCTTCTTCACCTAGCGCATTTACCTTCTACACCATTAATCATTGAAGAAGACGACTTTAATGATGAAAATAATCCAAATGTAAACAAATACATGCATGTAAGTGACTTGAACAATAAAATAGAAGAATTTATTACAGCTTGTGGTTACTAATGTCGATTTGAAATTAATATTTATATTACAACAAAAATACTACTATTTTTGTAGAAAACTCTATAGGTGTTCCACTAAAGCATCTTTTAGACTATTAAAAAATAGTTATCAACTGTACAGATTTTTTAAATACTCCTATTAAAATAATGGAACTTATTGAAAACTAATGTATGATATTATTTTTATATACAAAGGGAGATTCTCCTTATCAATATCGTGAAAAAAGGGCGGATTTTTTGCGTTATTCTGCATTTATCGAAAAATGATAGCGGTAAGATCAATCGAGGACAATGGCATACTGTGGAGATATATCCAGATAAATTAGGACGTGTAAATGCAAATATCATTTCACGTCTTTTTATTTATAGAAGAAAGGAAGCGAGATTACGAGAGTAGAAATACGAGTAAAACGATTGATCCGAGAAACATGTGCTTGCTACACTCCGAAAGAAGGTAATTGTATATACCAGGCGAAATGTCCGTTTTTGCATTCGATGTATTATCGAGATAAAGAAGTGAGATTCGAAAGTAAACGATGTGACTATTTCGAATCTCATGTACTGCCGGCTGATAAAGAATTATATTCGTTGTATTTTAACGAGAGTCTGAAGATTTCCGATATTTTGAAGAAAGGACTAAGTCTAAATCGATATAGTTTGTGCCATTCTTGCTTTTTTACGGGCCATAAACTATCTGGGAGATTCGGTTCTTTTACTGATATATGAAGGAGATGAATCATACGTATGCTTGTTTTATTGTTTAGTCCAAATCGATCCACCGAATCCACCTGTTTTTTGTAGGGCTCTTAATCGTGTGCCGCCGCCTTCTACCTGTAGTCTTAATCTACCGTGTTGCATAATATTACCAATAGGGATATCTCCCCATCTTCCGTCTATAATTCCCCCTGGTCGAATGTCCCCAACAAATACATTTGTAAAATTAGTTCCTAATCCACCATCACTTAATCCAAGCCAATATATTTCTGATGTACCACTAGGCTGATGTATATGGTAAAGACCACCGTCATCACATAGCCATCTACCGGTTAGTGTCTGGCGGAAATCAGTCTCATGAGCAAATTGATGAGGATACTCATATGGATGTGAATAATTTGTATAATTAGGAATAGATTGTGATTGCCAATACATAAAATCCCTCCTTTTTTTACTACACTCCAATATACGAAGGCAATAACCCAAATGTTCTAGGCATCAATCTAACTTAGCTAAGTTTCCAAAAAAAAGAACCCCTGTAGCGACAGAGATTCAAAGGGAAGAGAGTATAATGTCTTTGTGTAGGAAGACATTTCGAGTAATGTAAACTCGATAAATGAATGATAACATGAATTTTCTAGCAGTATTAGCGGTAAATATATGCAATATTTTCTTACGTGAATAATAATTGGATTTACTTTAAGTTTGTACATTAGTTTTTTATATTGCTATGTTTAAATTTACGGAAATAATCATTAGTTACTGTTCATCGTGATTTTTTGAAGTTAGCTCATGTTCATATTTTGCAATTTTTTGTTGGATTTTTTTAAGATTTTCTTCAGTATCACGAATTTGTTGTAGGACGTTGATTTCTTGTTGTTTCATCATTTTTAATCGTTGAGGGATCGTATCATCCCCATTCATTGACCAATCAATAAATTGTTTAATCTTTTGGATTGTCATTCCAGTATTTTTTAAACATAAGATCATTTCTAAATATTTAAGTGCTTCCTCGTCAAAAACTCGATTGTCTTTTTCAGTTCTTTTGAGAAATGGTAATAGGCCTTGATTATCATAGTAATGTAATTGTGAAATGGTTAGATGATTCATTTTTGCGACTTGCCCGATCGTATAATTCATATTATTTATCCTTTATTACCAAGGGATTATCCCAGCGTTATTAATGAGCAAATCTAAGTGATCAGTTACTTCAAGAATTTTATATACAGAGTTTTGAATGGAATGTGTGTCAGAAATATCTACTGGAATAAACGAAACATTTGAAAATCTTAAAGATTGTACGGCTTGTTGTCCGAGTTCTTCATTACGAGCTCCTAAAAATACGTGATAATCCTTTTCAGCTAATTGACGGACAATTTCATATCCAATTCCTTTATTAGCACCTGTTACAAAAGCAAATTTTTTCATATTTATTTCCTCCAAATTCTATACTAAGTACGTTACAATTGAAAGAATACAACCTAAACCTAAGTTGAGGTCAAGGGTTATTTGAAATATTTTTATGAAATGTAATTAAGTATCTTAATGTATTTCCGTTCTATATATCACCGTTATTATCGTGGCATGTTGATGCTTTTATACTATAGCTAGGAATAGAAAAGACTGTAGCTTCTTTTTGAGAGAAGTTACAGTTTTTTTGATTTTCTCTAAAGTATTGAACCTGATATTGTATGACTAAAAATATTTGAATGAAATGTCCTGTGTAGGTCTGATAGGGTTGAAAAGAAAAAATACACCTTCCAAAGTTGAAGGCAGCTTTTTGGATCGTACAAAATTCGTATGAGTCTAAAGTTGTAGAGAGTGTTTCGACTTTTGTATGAAGATAAGTGATATAGATACAGTTAAAATGAGAAATGTGGAACATAATGAACAGCCACTAGATAACAATTAAATTATTTGGAAATGTAAGGAGAGTGAATAACCGATGTTAAATATTTTAATAGTGGGCTTCCCTGCAGAGGGGCATGTCAATCCAACCCTAGGTATGGTAAAAGCATTTACTGAACGAGGGGATCATGTACATTACATTACTACAGAAAAATTTAAAGAAAGACTTGAAGGGATTGGGGCGATAGTTCATCTTCATTCCGATCTAATTAGAAAAGCATCAATAAATACTTCAATTCCTTCTGGTATTCAAGAATTTTTTAATATCCATATTCAGATTTCTCTGGATATTCTAAGAATCACTAAAAAATTATCAGAAACTATTAATTTTGATTTAGTTATTTATGATAAATTCGGTGCAGGAGAATTAGTAAGAGATTACTTAAATATTCCGGGTATTTCATCATCATCATCATTTTTGATGCCGGAAGAATTTTTTGAAAAATTTTCTTTGAAAAGTAATGAAAATGCTGAAAAATTATTATCTCAAATGAATGAGGAATTCGGTGTTTCACCAAAAAATATGCTTCAATTTATGAATAATACAGGTACTTTAAGTATTGTATACACAAGCCGATATTTTCAGCCAAATAGTAGCGATTTTGGAGAGGATAATATTTTTATTGGACCAAGCTTTCCACAAAGAAAGACAAAAAATCATTTTCCACTTGAAGAATTAAAAGGCAAGAAAGTTCTTTATATTTCTATGGGAACAGTTCTCGATAAAGTAGAGCAATTTTTTAATATTTGTATGGATGCTTTTGCTGATTTTGAGGGGAAAGTTGTAATAGCAGTTGGAGAGAAAACAGATTTTACTAAACTGAAGCAAGTACCAGAAAATATTATAATTTCTTCATATGTACCTCAATTAGAGGTATTAAGCCAATCTGACGTCTTTATTACACACGGTGGGATGAATAGTGTTAATGAAGCAATTCACTTTCATGTACCATTAGTTGTTATACCGCATGATAAAGATCAACCTATGGTAGCACAGAGATTAGAAGATCTTGAAGCAGGGTATAGATTATCTAAAGACAATATTAATATTCATTCTTTAAGGGATGCTGTAAAGGAAGTTCTTTCTAATCAAAAATATAAAAAGGGGATACAAAAAATTAATGAAAGTTTCTTAGCTTGTGGGGGACCAGAAGAAGCTATTAGACGTATTGATTGTATTCTGAAAGGATAGAGTGTTTTCAAATATGGCAAGTAGAAGAGGGGAGTATTCTCGGATTAAAGAGATTAAATAACGAATTTCTATTGTTATATTCTAAAGAAGGCATAAGGAAAGTGAAGCTTACCTTAAATGGAATAATCTATTTAATGAGCTTGGAACAAGAATGATTACTTTCTTTAAGTGAAAAATCCCATCTGTTTGTGTATCACGGATGGGATTTTTCATGTAATTTAATATATTTAAACGATTTTAATTTGGTATTCTTGAAGCCAGCTATTCAATTGAAGGAGGTAATCTATTAAACCTCTTGCTTCATTACCGAAGATAACTTCATCTTTTCCTTTTGCGATCGCTCGCAATTTTTCCACATTAATTAGTGGCAGGATAGGGGATGTAGCATCATTTAACACATTCAGCATCCAATCACTAATTCCTTGTAAATACGTGTCATCCTTTGTACTTGGATACGCACTTTTCTTACGATAACACACATCTTCTGGGAGTACAGGTTGGAAAGCGCGGCGTAAAATCCCTTTTTCAATATTATCAATGCTTTTCATGTCAAATGGAACATTCCAAAGGTATTCTACTAAGCGATAATCACAAAATGGAACGCGTACTTCGAAGCCTGTCATCATACTGGTACGATCTTTACGTTCTAACATAAATGGTAAGAAACGTGTTATAAACATATAAGACATTTTACGTTGTTTCGTTTGTAGATCATTTTCTCCTTCTAAAAAGGGAATTTCATGAACTGCTTCTTGGAAGCGTTGTTTTTGATAGCGATTTGGGTTGATTTTTGCTTTTAAATCTTCTGATAAAATATCTGCAATAGAAGAATAGTTTACAAGCCAAGGGAAAATCTCCGCATTTAAGAATTGTTCTTGATGGAACCATGGGTATCCAGAAAATACTTCATCTGCTGATTCTCCAGAAAGAGCGACCGTGGCATCTTTTTTCATTTCTTTAAACAAAAGATATAGGGAAGTTTCCAGTTCTCCTACACCTGGTAAATCGCGCGCTCTCATTGGAATTAATAAATTTTTCATTAATTTTTCTGAACCTAATTCGATAGAGTGATGCTTTGTTCCCACATGTTCAGCTACACGTTTTACCCAAGGTTCATCACGGTCGCGGCGAAGGAAGTCTTCTTTAAAGTCTTGTTCTTCATTCGTAAAAGTAAGGGAATAGGTATGAAGCGTCTTCCTATTCCTTATAAATTCATTACCTGCTAGGCTTGTTAAACCACTAGAATCTAATCCACCAGAAAGCATAGATACTACAGGTCTATCAGCGACTAATTGTCGTTTCACTGTATCTTGTAAAATAGAACGGATTGTTTCGACAGTAGTATCGAGATCATCTGTATGTGTTTTACTTTTAAGTGTCCAGTACTGTATTGTTTTTGTTTTATTAGAAGTAAATAGCATATAATGACCACCACGTACTTCATGTATATCCTTGAAAATGGCATGACCAGGTGTACGCATCGGTCCAAGACAAAAGATTTCGGCAAGCCCTTCTGTATCTACTTCTGCTTTTACAAGTGGATGAGAAAGTAATACTTTTAATTCAGATCCGAAGAGAATGGCGTCACCACGCTGAGCAAAAAAGAGAGGTTTTACTCCTAAATGATCACGGCCCAACATCAGACGTTGTAATCTCTCATCCCAAATACCGAAGGCGAAGATCCCATTTAAATGTTGCACACAGTCTTCATGCCATTCTAGATAGGCATGAAGTAATACTTCTGTATCTGATTTTGTTTGAAATACATGACCTTTTTCTTCGAGTTCAATACGAAGTTCTTGATAGTTATAGATTTCCCCATTAAAAGTTAGAGCAATTGTAGCTATTCCCTCTTTATACAACATTGGTTGAAGGCCACCTTCTGGATCGATGACGATGAGACGACGGTGCCCCAATGCAGCGCGCTCTGAGAACCAAAAACCTTCTGCGTCTGGTCCGCGATGAACGATAGCATCCGTCATATTTTTTAAAGTTTCTTTTTGATTGGAAAGGTCCATTGACCAATCTACCCATCCTGCAATTCCGCACATGTTTTATACCTACCTTTAAATAGATTAGTAACTAGCTATTGATTTCATTTGTAATTTCAAAGAAAGTAAACTAAAAAATCTTTTATAGTTTTACAGGTAACCTTTATTTAAAAGATGCATATCCTTGGTCAACCATAACAACACTGCCATTTACTGCACTTGCTTCCTCTAAAGAAAGTAAATAAACAGAATCTGCAATTTGTTTAGGATGTGTTGATGCAAGTTACTATTTCATAGAAAAATAATAACTATCTGTATTGTAACGCTATTTGTAATTCATTAAAATTTAGATATATTTACTAATAATTAAGTAATACTTAATAAGGGGATAGTACAATGAATTTTGAACAAATGGCGTATATTGTTGAAGTAGCAAAAACCGGCTCTTTTACGAAAGCGGCTCAACAATCTCACGTTACGTTATCTGCAATTAGTCAATCTATTTCTTTACTTGAAACAGAACTCGGAGTGATGCTTTTTACTCGTTCGCGTGGTTTAGGTGCGATTCCAACCGCAGAAGGGAAAACGATTATTCGGAGAGCCAATGATATTTTACTGCAAGTGAAGGATTTAAAAGAAGAAGCGCAAATCTACAACAATACATTAAGCGGAGAATTAAAAATTGCGACGATACCAGGGCCTATGCATGTATTAATAGATATCGTAGCAAAGTTTAAAAAGGATCATCCGCACGTAAACATAAAAATATATGAAAAGGGACATAAAGAAATATTAGACGATCTTCAGCAAGGTAAGATTGATATTGGATTTATTGCATTATCAGAAAAGCTGAGGGAAAAACATACTCGTTTTATATTTGAACGGTTATTAGAGGTGAAAATCGTTGTCGGTGTAAATAAGAATTCGCCACTAGCCTTAGAGAGAACAGTTATACCAGAACAATTGGTAAACCAGACCTTGGTCCTATATGACGATGAATATATTCGAGATAGTATCAATGATTTGTTTTCTAAGTATGGAAAAGCGGATATATTGTTCATTTCCAATAATGCGCAGGCGATACATAATGCAGTAAAGCAAGAGTTAGCCATTACGATTGGTGTAGATTATTCATTCGCAAATAATCCATTGAATGATCAAAAAGAAATTGTCTCTATTGATTTAGTAGTTCCTAATCTTAAGCCACTTTCTTATGGGTGGGTACTTCGTAAGGAGAAACAGCCTTCCCAAATTTTAAAACGGTTTATTGAGAGACTAGAGTTCGAATGAAGAATAATGGAGTAGAGGTTTTAAAGCAAAGATCTGTATTTACTTATTTATAAATATATAATTGGATTGTAGAAAGATGTAGCATGCTAAAAAATGAAAGGTGTCTTTCTTTGATACACGTATTACTCATCATAATGATTTTTAGTGTAACAAATGTATGTCAACTGTAGCTAATATACGATTAAGAAACTATCCGAGAGCCGTAATATTTGTACAATAGGAATATATATTCTGTGTGTAAAGAGGTTGTTGGAAGCAAAGATTATGTGGGAGAGAAGAAAAAAAATAATATAAAATTTGCGTTTAAAACGGGGGAGGTTTATTCATGAATATCCGTTGGCATGAAGATGGAATAACATTTGAAACACAGCGCGAAGCACATGAGTGGGCTTATAATGAAATTGGCAATCTATATGATGGATATAGGACGACTGATGCCAAAATTGCTTACGCATTGGTTTATGAATTAGTTAAAGCAAGTACATCGTCTACAGCAAATTATAAAATTCATGCTGATGAGGAGTATATCACACCGAAGTCTATCGTTTATAAAGTTTGGTTAACTTAGAATAAGGACGAGATGATTCGTCCTTTTTAAAATAGAGCTTCTTCATTTTTTGTTACTTCAATAAGAAATGGTGTAATGAACACAACTACAGTAGGATAGATAATGAAAGAAGGAAGAGATATACTTGTTGGAGCTTGAAAGGCTGTTAAAGCCACAAATAAGATAGGAAAAAGTACGACTAAGAAAAACAATCTCTTTTTCGATTTGGCAGTAAAAAATAATTCGTGGCTGCAATGTGGGCATTGTAAAGGGTCTTTCTTTACAATCATCGTTTGCTTACATGTCTGTGTCCAAGAAAGATTGAGACTACAATTCGTACATTTTGGTAGTTGCATTGTTCTTTACCTCCCGATAGTTATATTTTACCATAACCACTCTTTTCTCTCTACGTACAGGAAAAACAAGTATTTAGAAAAAGGAAGAATAAAAGAGACTAGCAAGCAACTAGTCTCTCTTATTGTGCTATATAACAGAATTAACGTACACCTTTCATAAATCCTTGAATCTTTGGTGAAAGTAAAAATAAAAGTGCACTTAGAATAATAGAAATGCTACCAATTACACCAAAATATATAATTTCTGTTTCTGGTTTGTATAGTGGAACAATTTGAGCGTTAATCGCTTGAGCTGATGCGTTAGATAAAAACCATAGGCTCATCGTTTGGGCAGAGAATGCAGCCGGTGCTAATTTTGTTGTTGCAGAAAGTCCAACTGGTGATAAGCATAATTCTCCAATTACAACAAGGAAGAAGCTAAGTACTAGCCAGATTGGGTTTACTAGTGATTCAGTTCCATTTACATAAGCAGGAATAATCATGATTAAAAAAGAGATTCCAGCAAAGAATAGTCCAATAGAAAATTTCTTAGAAGTCGATGGTTGGCGGTTTCCGAGTTTCACCCATAACCATGCGAATACAGGTGCGAATAATACAACGAATAATGGATTAAGAGATTGGAACCAAGAAGATTGTAATTCTAGGCCAGCAAATTGCAATTGTGTACGTTCATCTGCATATCTCGCCAAAATAATTGATCCTTGTTCTTGAATAGACCAGAACATAATACCTGCGATAAAAAGAGGTATGTATGCAAGAAGACGAGAGCGCTCTACTTCAGTCGTTTTAGGACTACGATACATCACATAAAAATAACAAGTTGGGATGATGATACCTAACACACTCACTACCATAGTAAAACGTTTTATTGTTAAAATACCAGTTGTAATCGTAATTGCACCAATGACAATGATAATAAGAGCACCAATACCGATTCTTCCAAATACTTTTGTTCGTTCTTGAGGTGCTAATGGATTAGGTACTTGTGTTCCTGCTAAACCAAGATTTTTCTTTTTTGTAGCAACAAATACAATAAGACCAATCAGCATTCCGATAGCTGCTACACCAAAACCAAGATGGAAATTATATTGTTGTCCGAGTGTACCAACAACTAAAGGAGAGAGAAGTCCACCTAAATTAATTCCCATATAAAAGATACTAAATCCTGAATCACGTCTTGTATCTTCATCGCTATATAAGTCTCCTACAACACTAGATACATTTGGTTTTAATAATCCTGTACCAATGACAATAAGTGCCATAGATACAAAAAATGCAGTTATGCTGCCAGGGAAAGATAGAACAATATGACCAAACATAACTAAAACGCCGCCGTAAAAAACAGTTCGGCTTGTCCCTAATAGACGATCGGCGATCCAGCCGCCAATAATACCAGACATATATACAAGTGAACCGTAAATAGCCATAATCGAAGCGGCTGTTGCCTTATCAATCCCTAAACCACCTTTTGAAACCTCATAATACATATAAAAGAGCAAAATTGCTCTCATTCCATAATAAGAAAAGCGCTCCCAAAATTCTGTAAAGAAAAGCGTGAATAGGCCTTTGGGATGGCCAAAGAATCCTTTTTGTGGAACACTTTCAACAATGGATCTTTTATCTAATGTAGACATAAAAAAAATAACCTCCTAGAAAATCGAATTATCTTAACATTTAAAGTATACAAAAAATACGAATGTTAAGAAAGTGTACAAAACATATAAAAAAACTTTGGATTTTAAAAAGGAATTATAAATATAATGCAGAATTATAATATTACGAAAGAAGAGATTTGTTATGGATAAAAAAGATCATGTAATGAAAGTAAGTGTTACTACAGTTTTTCGGGTGAGTTCTATGAACTGCAAAAAGACATTCATTTAAAAAGTGAAGTGTAATAAATACGCTAGCCAAATGACTCCTTGTGGAAAAACTTTGGTTAGGAGATTGTGTAAATGATAACAGAAATGAATTTAAAAGTAGTATGTGAAGAAGAATTTTCAGATAGAGAATCTAGAATTTTAGAAGCATTTATTTCTACTTTATCTGGACACTCTAACGCTTTTGTTACAAAAGAGGGGATGTTTTTAAACCCTTTAGATAAAGGTTCTGATGTGTTATATTACAAGAATTTTGTTTTTGTAAAATCACTAGATCAACATAAATGTGATGAATTGAAAGAAACAATTATAAGACGTGTGAAAAACTCCTTTGATATGATGGAGCTTGCAGAACCGACAATTACTTTTGAGGAAACAGTTGTAAGAGTATAAGAGAAAGAGTTTTAGCAATGTTATAAAATCTTAAAAATAGAAGGTAAGCACATATTATTTATGTTTAATATGTTTGCTTACCTTTTTTGTGTAGATATGTTCTTAATGTTTTAAATGCTAAATTAAAAATGTATAGTTGCGATAAAGATTAATATCTAATATTGAACGAAAAGTAAAAACCTGTTTATCAAATTAAAATAGTTTTTTTGTCTATGGATATGTTATTGCTTCCTGTGTTAGAAGGTCTATATTAATTACAGCCATTTGGCGAACTCAGTTGCTTAAATAAAAACGTTCACTAATTATTTTTATAATTAATGAACGTTTTTATTTTTAAATCATATCAAATTTTCTTTTGGCAGAAGGGGAGGGGCATTAGTATGTCTTGGGCTTATCTTTCTTGGATAAGAATAAATTGATGATTGTATTTGCAAGCATGGCTAAGAGTGTTCCGCCTAGGACAAAAGCAGCAATAAATCTAATTCCCAGACATTCCTATCCGCCTATCAAAAAAATATTGATTAGTATAGTTAGGATACTTAACACAACTAGAGATATCCCGACTTTCTTTTCAAATTTTTTCTCTGGGAATAAAGTTCTTAATATTAAGAATACGAAGAGTATAAGGAATGCTATAGCTATTAATAGGATTACAATTCTCCAAAAATCACTCATAAGTCATCTTCTCTTATTTTATATTTATAGTGAATGTTAACGAAAATTACAAAAAACCCCATCTATTTAGATGTATATTCATGATCTAGTTTTAAATTTTTTCTAATAATTTTTTAGAAATTTATTGAGAAAATTAACATCGGTATAAATGCAGTTTATTTCATAAAAAAGATTTTTATGTAAAATATAATAAATTTTACAATAGATTGTAAGGAAATTTTAAAGCTTTAATTTAAATTTTTTTATGTAAGATTTTTATAGAAATTACAGAAGAAAAGTCTGTATTTATAATAAAATTAAAGATTTTTTCTGTGAGTTGGTATGTTACGATAGTAAAATATTTTATCTGAAAAATAAAAAAAGATTGACAAGAACATTGAGAAACATTATCATTTCGTTGTAGCGAAAGAAAATGAAAATCATTCTCATAGTTTGTGCGGTTAGTATTATCTAGATAAGTGAAGATGAAATTACTTTTAAACTGTACTTGACTGATCAGTTTAATATGTGTATGATTTTTGTGAATTAATTGATAATGATTTTCAATATCATTATTGATTGGTGATATTCGTTCAAATGTTTTTATAGATTAATCAAGTTAACTTTATTAATCTACCATTGAGAACATACAAGATAAAGAGAATCAATTCGTTGTAAGGAAAGGAATTGAAAATATGAACTTTGGGGAATTTGATGGGAAGGTTGCTTTAGTTACTGGAGCAGCACAAGGAATTGGTGAAACTGTAGCAAACATGCTTGCGGAAAGAGGGGCAAAGGTCGCAGCGGTTGATCAGAATATGTTAGGTCTCAATAAACTTTCGGATTATCATGCAACAAGAGGCGGTCTCCTGAAAGCGTTCCCTTTAGATGTGAGTGATAGTTCTGCGGTGGAAGATACAGTAAATCAGGTCGAGGATACAATGGGCCCAATTGATATTTTAGTTAACGTTGCTGGTGTGTTGAAGATGAGTGCCATTCACTCTTTAAGTGATGAAGATTGGGATAAGACGTTTTCTGTAAATGCTACAGGTGTGTTTTATGTCTCTCGATCAGTAAGTAAACGTATGATGTCACGTAAATCTGGTGCAATTGTGACTGTAGGATCAAACGCTGCGAGTGTACCTAGAATGGAAATGGCTGCTTATGTAGCATCGAAAGCTGCTGCAACGATGTTTACAAAATGTCTTGGTCTTGAGCTTGCGGAATATGGTATTCGCTGTAATTTAGTTTCTCCTGGTTCAACTGAGACAGACATGCAGCGATTACTTTGGGCTGATGAAAATGGTGCTGAAAAAATTATTGCGGGTTCGCAAGATACATATAGATTAGGAATTCCATTGAAAAAAATAGCAACGCCTTCAGAGATTGCTGAAGCAGTTCTATTTTTAGCGTCAGATAAAGCAAGTCATATTACAATGCATAATTTATGTATTGATGGCGGTGCTACTTTAGGAATTTAAATTACATATTAGGAGGCTTTAAAATGATGAATCATACAACTGCTTTAAAGGAGTTAGCAACAAAATTACTAGATGACTATAAAGCTGGATCTTCATTCTTCTTTGCTTCACCATACCGTACAATACTTGCTGAAGGAACATTTGCTACGGTGCAACATAGTCAGGCAGAAAATTTTCCTGAGCTGGTTCATGCTGTACTAAATAACGCGAAGCAAGCTGGCCGCCCGAATCCGATTGTTGTAGGAGCACTGCCTTTTGATCGAACAAAAGCTGTCCAGCTCGTTGTACCCCAGGAGAGCAGATTTGCTGATCGTCTGCAATTGGATTCTACAGATCGAGTCCAACAATCACCTGCACTTACATATGAAATGAAACCTGTTCCAGCACCTTCAGAATATATGCGTGGTGTAGAGCAAGGAGTAGCTAAAATAAAGAGTGGTGACCTAAAAAAAATCGTTCTATCTAGATCATTAGATTTAAAATCTCCAGAAAAGGTTGACATTCAAAAGCTGCTTCGTGATTTAGCTGAGCATAATAAACACGGGTATACGTTTGCGGTAGATTTACCAAAGAGCCAAGAAGAAAATGATGATGCTTCAAAGCAACGTAGTCGTACACTCATAGGAGCGAGTCCTGAGCTACTTGTTTCTCGTAGTGGAATGCAGGTGATTTCTAATCCGCTTGCAGGATCTAGACCTCGAAGTGAAGACCCTGTAGAAGATAAGAGGAGAGCAGAGGAGTTACTTTCTTCTGCTAAAGATTTACATGAACATGCTGTTGTGGTTGAAGCGGTAGCTACAGCACTTCGTCCATACTGTCGTACGTTACATGTTCCGGAAAAACCATCATTAATAAATAGTGAAGCGATGTGGCACCTATCTACAGAAGTAAAAGGAGAACTGCTAGATGCATCCGTTTCTTCAGTAGAACTAGCGCTTGCGCTTCATCCAACACCAGCTGTGTGCGGGACGCCAACAGAAAAAGCCCGGGAAGCTATTAAAGAAATTGAACCATTTGATCGAGAATTTTTCACTGGTATGCTTGGCTGGAGTGATCTAAACGGTGACGGTGAATGGATTGTTACGATTCGCTGCGCAGAAGTTGAAGAGAATTCACTTCGTTTATTTGCAGGAGCTGGTATTGTTGCGGAGTCAAAACCTGAAGATGAGTTAGCTGAAACATCGGCTAAGTTTCGTACGATGCTTCGAGCTATGGGATTGAATGATGAATCGCTGAAATAAAAGTTGGAGGGACAAATGATGTTAACAGGATGCCGTGAGTGGCCAAAAGAGTTTGCAAATCGCTATAGAGAGAAAGATTGTTGGCGCGGAGAAACGTTTGGAGCAATGTTAAGAGAACGTGCTGAAAAGTATGGTGATCGAATTGCTGTTACAAGCGGAGAAAAGCATGTAAGCTATGCTGAACTTGATACAAGAGTAGACCGTTTAGCTGCAGGGCTCCGCAAATTAGGGATAAAACAAGAAGACCGAATTGTCCTTCAGTTGCCTAATATTACGGAATTTTTTGAAGTATGTTTTGCACTCTTTCGAATTGGGGCACTTCCAGTCTTTGCGCTGCCGTCACATCGAAGCAGTGAGATAAGTTATTTCTGTGAATTTGCTGAAGCAACTGCTTATATTATCTCGGATAAACAGCTTGGATTTGATTACCGCAAACTTGCTAGAGAAGTGAAGGAGAAAGTTCCGACATTGCAACATGTCATTGTTGTAGGAGAGGAAGAGGAATTTGTCGGTATACATGATCTTTATATGGATCCGATTGAGCAGCCAGAAGTTAAATCTAGTGATGTAGCTTTCTTGCAATTATCAGGCGGAACAACGGGATTATCTAAATTAATTCCCAGAACGCATGATGACTATATTTATAGCTTACGAGTAAGTGCTAAAATTTGTGAATTGGATCAAGATAGTGTGTATCTTGCTGTACTTCCTGTTGCACATAACTATCCACTTAGTTCACCAGGGATTCTCGGAACGTTATATGCCGGAGGAAGAGTTGTTCTAGCTTCTGGAGGAAGCCCTGATGAAGCATTTTCTCTTATTGAGAAGGAGCGTGTCACAATTACAGCGCTTGTACCACCACTTGCGATGGTATGGCTTGATGCGAAAGCATCACGCCATAATGATTTATCAAGCCTTGAAGTTATACAAGTGGGGGGCGCGAAATTTAGTGCTGAAGTTGCTAAACGTATACGCCCGACATTCGATTGTACACTGCAACAAGTTTTTGGTATGGCTGAAGGATTAGTGAATTATACGAGACTCGATGATTCAGAGGAAATCATTATTCATACGCAAGGAAGACCAATGTCGGAGTTCGATGAAGTTCGTGTAGTTGATGAAGATGATAATGACGTGGAGCCAGGTCAAGTGGGGAGTTTATTAACTCGTGGACCATATACAATTCGTGGATATTATAAAGCTGAAGAACATAACGCTAAATCATTTACTTCTGATGGTTTTTATCGCACGGGTGATCTTGTCAAAATAAATGAGCAAGGTTACTTAGTAGTTGAAGGGCGCGATAAGGATCAGATTAATCGTGGTGGTGAGAAAGTTGCAGCTGAAGAAGTTGAAAATCATCTGTTAGCTCATTCAGCGGTACATGATGTAGCAATTGTATCTATGCCAGACGATTATCTAGGTGAACGTACATGTGCTTTCGTAATAGCACGTGGGCAAACACCAACTGTAGGAGAGCTGAAAATGTTCTTGAGAAATCGGGGGATTGCGGCATATAAAATTCCAGATCGAATCGAATTCATTGAATCGTTTCCACAAACTGGTGTCGGAAAAGTGAGCAAGAAAGAATTACGAAAAGCAATCGCTGAAAAAATGAAAGCTACTATTAATTCATAGATTTTAAATAAATATTTTTAATAATTCGGAAGGAAGTGATTAGATGGCTATTCCAGCTATCTCAGTATACCCAATGCCATTAGAGTCAGATTTACCAAATAATAAAGTAACGTGGAAACCAGACCCGAAACGTGCAGTGCTTCTTATTCATGACATGCAAGAGTATTTTCTTGATGCATATCATGCAGAGGAATCACCAAGAGTAGAACTTATTTCAAATATTCAATTGATCAGAAAAACATGTAAGGACCTTGGGGTTCCTGTGGTCTATACTGCGCAACCAGGTGGACAAACGTTAGAGCAAAGAGGATTATTGCAAGATTTTTGGGGAGCAGGCATTCCTGATGGGCCTCATAAGAAAAGAATTGTAGATGAACTTACGCCAGATGAGGATGATATTTTCCTTACAAAATGGAGATACAGTGCTTTTAAGAAAACAAACCTTTTAGAGATTTTACATGAACAAGGGCGCGATCAGCTTATTATTTGCGGAGTGTATGCGCATATTGGATGTCTTTTAACAGCATGTGAGGCATTTATGGACGGGATACAGCCATTCTTCATCGCGGATGCGGTTGCTGATTTTTCACAAGAACATCATAAACAAGCTTTGCAGTATGCATCTGATCGATGTGCAGTGACTATGACAACGAATTTATTAGTAACAGATTTACAGAGTGGAAAAGAAATTTCTGCAACAGAAGAAGATACAGGCTTCACATTACAGTCGGTACGTGAACAAGTTGCTGAATTGCTCCGTGAATCACCAACGGATATTGGAGATGATGAAGATTTATTAAATAGAGGGCTCGACTCAGTTAGAATTATGAGTTTAGTAGAGAAATGGCGCCAGATAGGTGTAGAAGTTACATTCGCCGATTTGGCTGAGCGTCCAACAATTAATGACTGGTTTAATTTGGTGTCTTCCCAATCAGAAAAGGTGCTGTCAAATACAGATAGATAAAGGGGTAAATACGAATGTCTCATTGTCAAAAGGTTCGTCATTTATTGTCAGGTGCGCAAACGGGTATGTGGTTTGCGCAGCAACTTGATCCAGAAAATCCAATTTATAATACTGGTGAGTACATAGAAATACATGGTGCAGTTGATACGGAAATATTTGAATTAGCTGTGCGTAAGGTTGTAATGGAAGCTGAATCTTTACATGTTCACTTTGAAGAAGATGAGAATGGAGCATGGCAAGTTATTGATGCCACTCCTGAATTTCATATGCATATTATTGATGTTCGTGCAGAAGAAAATCCTCAAAAAGCAGCTGAGGCGTGGATGGAATTAGATTTATCTACGCCAGTTAATCTGAAAAAAGACAAGTTGTATACAGAGGCACTTTTTAAAGTCGCGTCTAATCGTTTCTTTTGGTATCAGCGCATCCATCACATTGTAATGGATGGCTACGGTTTTTCGTTACTTGCAGAGCGAGTAGCGAAAGTGTATACGGCATTAATGAATAATCAATCGTATGATGAGAGACCATTTGGAACACTAAATACTATTTTAGAGGAGGATGCTGCGTATCGCGCATCGGAGCAATTTGAGAAAGACCGTAGCTTTTGGTTAGGACGATTCCAAGATCAACCGGAAGTAGTAAGTTTAGCAGAACGTGCTCCTAGAACGTCAAAGACATTTCTTCGCCAAACAGCGTATTTGTCTCGTTTAAGTACAGAATCTTTGCAGAAGGCAGCAAAAGATTGTAATGCGAATTGGCCAGAGCTTATCATCGCTGCAACTGCCATCTATATACACAAACTAACAAGTGCACAGGATGTAGTTCTAGGTTTACCAATGATGGGACGTTTAGGATCTGCATCAATTAATATTCCTGGTATGGTTATGAATGTAGTTCCGCTTAGATTGTCTATAAGCTCTAATATGAGTTTTGCTGAGGTTGTAAAGCAAGTTTCTAATGAGGTTCGTGATATACGTCGTCATCATAAGTATCGTCATGAAGAATTGCGCCGAGATCTCAAATTGTTGGGAGAAAACCAAAGATTATTTGGTCCAATGGTTAATGTACTGCCATTTGATTATGCTTTGAGTTTTGCGGGAAATCATGGGGTTAAGCATAATCTTTCTGCAGGACCGGTTGAGGATCTTTCAATAAATGTGTCAAACGAGTTTGGTGGAAATGGTTTAAGGATTAATTTTGACGCAAATCCTGAGGTATATACATTGGAAGAGCTACTAACTCATAAAAAGAGATTTATGAATATTCTGGAAAATGTTTCGGATCTTCAGGTAAATTCACCAATTGGAAAAATAGAACTTTTACTTCATGAGGAACGTAAGCAAGTTCTAGTCGAATGGAATCAAACTACGAAAGAAAATACATTAGTAAGTTTACCTGCTCTTATTGAAAATCAAGTAAGTAAATCTCCTGATACTATTGCTGTCGTATGTGATGAGATTGAACTTACTTATAGAGAATTAAATGAACAGGCAAATCGACTTGCTCACTTATTGTTAGAGCGAGGAGTTCAACCTAAACAATTTGTAGCGTTAGTATTTCCAAGATCTGTAGAAATGGTCATCGGGATGTTAGCAGTTCTTAAGACGGGTGCGGCGTATTTACCAATCGACCCAGAATATCCAGAGGATCGAATTACATATATACTAAGCGATGCTCAGCCAGCTTGTATCTTAACACATTCTTCTATTTCGGCTAATTTACCGAATACGGATCATACACAAAGGTTTGTACTTGATAATGAGGATACAAAAGAGGAGTTAAGAGGATATCCGAAAAACAATATAGATTCATTTGATGGGGGATCGTTTTTAAATCCTGCATATACAATCTATACTTCGGGATCAACAGGTAAGCCAAAAGGTGTCGTTGTGCCAATGCAAAGTTTAAGTAACTTTTTATTGGCAATGCAAGATCAATTCTCATTACATGCAAATGACCGTTTGTTAGCTGTTACAACTTTTGCGTTTGATATTTCTGCGTTAGAGATTTATTTGCCACTTATTAGTGGAGCGAGTGTTCAAGTTGCTCAAAAGGAAGTAGTTCAAGATTCATCTGCATTAACAGAGATCATCCAAAAGGAAAATATTACAATTATGCAAGCTACACCGACACTTTGGCATGCACTTGTAACGGATTATCCGGAAAGGTTGATAGGACTTAAAGTTCTTGTGGGTGGTGAGGCACTTCCTTCTAATCTAGCATCTAGGTTAAAAGAATTAAATTGCCATATTACAAACCTTTATGGACCAACCGAGACAACAATTTGGTCAACTTCTATGCACATAAACGAAGAAGAGACGGGTATACCCTCAATTGGAAAGCCAATTTGGAATACAGAAGTGTATGTACTAGATGCAGGATTACGACCAGTGCCGCCTGGAGTAATTGGTGAATTATATATTGCTGGTACTGGACTTGCTAATGGATATTTAGGAAGGCCAGAATTAACAGCGGAACGCTTTGTTGCCAATCCGTTTGGAACACCAGGTACGCGCATGTATCGTACAGGTGACCTTGTTAAATGGCGCAAAGATGGTTCGTTAGATTATGTGAGCCGTGCAGATCACCAAATTAAGATCCGTGGATTTCGTATCGAACTATCTGAAGTGGAGGCTGTATTGCACCAGCATCCTCGTATTGAACAAGTCGTTGTAATTGTTCGTGAAGATCGACCTGGTGATAAACGTTTGGTCGCTTATATTGTACCTCATGCTGAGGGGATTATTGATTCTACAGAAGTTCGAACATATGCAGCAGAAAGTCTACCAGGTTACATGATACCTTCGGCAATCATGATGTTATCTGAATTGCCAATGACACCAAACGGGAAAATTAACCGTAAAGCATTACCAGCACCTGATTTTAATTTGCTTGTTAGTGAACGAGTAGCTAGAAATCCAAAAGAAGAAATTTTATGTGATCTGTTTGCGGAAGTACTTAGTCTGGCGCGAATCGGAATCGATGATAATTTCTTTGAAATAGGTGGACATTCTCTTCTTGCTGCTCGTTTAATGGGACGTATTCGTGAAACATTAGGTGTCGAATTAGGAATTGGAAAACTATTTGAATCGCCAACGGTCGCTGAGCTTGCTAAACAATTAGATAGCGCTCAGAGTGCAAGACCAGCTATTCAGAAAGTGAAACGTCCAAAAGAAGTGCCGCTTTCTTTTGCGCAGCGTCGTTTATGGTTCTTGAACTGCTTAGAAGGTCCAAGTCCAACTTACAATATTCCAGTAGTTATTCGCATGTCTGGAGAATTAAATAGAGGAGCTTTACAATCTGCGATCTACGATATTGTCGATCGACACGAGACGCTACGAACAATATTCCCAGACAAGCTTGGTACGTCATACCAGCAGATTGTAGAGACTGCTAAGGTAAATCCGAATCTAATCGTTACACATACAACTGAGTCTGAATTGCCTGAGTTACTTGCTGAAGCTGTAAGATATAGCTTTAAACTTGCAGAAGAGCCAGCTATTCGTATGGAGCTTTTTGAAATAAAGCCGGATGAACATGTACTGCTTGTATTGTTACATCATATTGTAGGGGATGGATGGTCTTTAAACCCGTTGACACGAGATCTAGAAGCTGCTTATCAAGCACATTGTAAAGGTGAATCTGTTCAGTGGAAGTCACTTCCGGTACAGTATGCGGATTATGCTCTTTGGCAGCAAGAACTACTAGGAAATGAGAATACGCAAGATAGTCTCATTTCACAACAAATTGATTTTTGGAAAGAAGAACTGAAGGGGTTACCAGATCAACTTGAGTTACCCACAGATTACCAACGACCAGTAGAAACGAGCTATCGTGGAGAAACTTTAGATTTTCATGTCAACCCAGAGTTACATGAACGGTTATTAGCGCTTGCTCGTAAAAATGGTGTTAGTTTGTTTATGGTACTGCAATCAGGACTTGCTGCCTTACTTACACGATTAGGGGCGGGAACCGATATTCCAATAGGTAGCCCGATAGCTGGACGTAATGATGATGCACTTGGAGATATTGTTGGATTGTTTGTGAATACACTTGTTCTACGTACAGATACATCTGGAGATCCTAGCTTTAATGAGCTTCTAAGTCGGGTACGTAAGGTCAACCTTTCAGCATATGAACATCAAGATGTTCCATTTGAACGACTTGTTGAGGTATTGAATCCTGTCCGTTCGAGAAATAGTCATCCGCTATTTCAAATTATGTTAGCTTTTCAAAACACACCTGAGGCTACACTTGATATGCCTAATTTAGAAACGAGCCTTGAAATTAAGAGCGTTGGTTCTTCAAAATTTGATATGACTATAGAGCTAAGTGAACATAGTACATCTGAAGGTGAGCCAAATGGATTGCATGGTTTACTTGAATTTAGTACAGATTTATTTAAGCGTGATACAGCTCAGAAACTTGCGAGCCGGTTAATTCGACTATTAGAAGATGCAGTAGAAAATCCAGACCAATCTATTGGACGTTTGGAAATCTTAGAGACGGAAGAGCGCCAAACAGTGCTAGAGAAATGGAATGGTGGTTTTCAAATTGGGCCTGAAATGACCTTACCGGAATTGTTTGAGAAACAAGTTCGTACGACTCCAGATGCAATCGCTGTAGTATTTGAGGATGCTACACTGAGTTATGAAGAGTTAAATAAAAGAGCAAATAAACTTGCTCGTCTGTTAATTGCAAAAGGTGTAGGGCCAGAACAAATGGTTGCTTTAGCGATGCCAAGGTCCCTCGATATGGTTGTTAGTTTATTAGCAGTTCTTAAAGCGGGAGCGGGATATTTACCGTTAGATCCTGACTATCCATCGGACCGAATTTCATTTATGTTAAGTGATGCTAAGCCTGTTTGTATGATTATGAACAGACAAGTAGCCATAGAAAGTGAAGAGACGTTAAAGATTGTAGTAGATGATCTAAAGACAATTGAAGAATTAGACAAATATGGTGAAGAGAATATAGAAGATACGGAACGAATGCAATCTCTGTCACCTTTACACATTGCTTATGTGATTTATACATCAGGTTCAACAGGTAGACCAAAAGGTGTAATGATTCCACATCAAAATGTTATAAGGTTGCTTGGGGCAACTGATCATTGGTTCCAATTTGATTCGGAAGATGTTTGGACAATGTTCCATTCTTATGCTTTTGATTTCTCAGTTTGGGAAATTTGGGGACCACTATTGTATGGAGGACGTCTTGTTGTCGTACCGCACACTGTGAGTCGCTCACCTAGAGAATTTTTAAATCTGCTTGTTCAGGAAAAGGTAACAGTTTTAAACCAGACACCGTCAGCATTTTATCAACTTATGCAAGCGGATCGTGAAAATGTTGAAGTGGGGCAGAAGCTTTCCTTACGTTATGTTGTTTTTGGTGGTGAAGCACTTGAATTAAGTCGTCTAGAAGATTGGTATAGTCGTCATCCAGAAAATTCACCGAAACTTATTAATATGTACGGTATTACAGAAACAACCGTACATGTGAGTTATATTGAACTGGATCAAAATATTGTATCCTTGCGAGCAAACAGTTTAATTGGATGCAGTATACCAGATCTTAAAGTATACGTATTAGATAACTATTTACAGCCTGTACCACCGGGAGTGGTAGGCGAAATGTATGTTGCAGGAGCAGGTCTTGCACGTGGTTATTTAGGACGTGCAGGGTTAACGGCAGAACGTTTTATAGCAGATCCATATGGTAAACCTGGTACGCGAATGTATCGTACAGGAGATTTGGCACGTTGGCGTCAAGATGGCACATTAGATTATATAGGACGTGCAGATCATCAAATTAAGATTCGAGGTTTCCGAATTGAACTAGGTGAAATTGAAGCGGTTATTATGCAGCATCCTCATGTTGAACAAGTAGCTGTCATTGTACGTGAAGATCAACCTGGTGATAAGCGATTAGTTGCCTATATTGTTTCATCAGAAAATCGGGGCGTTGATACAGCCGAAATGCGCCAGTATGTAGGGCTTAGCTTACCTGATTATATGGTACCATATGCTTTTGTTATGATAGGCGAACTACCTCTAACTCCAAATGGTAAGTTAGATCGTAAAGCATTACCAGCACCTGAATTTACAGTATCTACGATAAGCCGAGGACCAAGAACACCAAAAGAGGAAATTTTATGTGATTTATTTACAGAAGTTTTGAATTTACCTCGAATTGGTATTGATGATGGTTTCTTTGATCTTGGCGGTCATTCATTACTTGCTGTGCAGTTAATGAGCCGGATCAAGGAAGCGCTAGGGGTAGAACTAAGTATTGGTAGTTTATTTGCGGCACCGACAGTTGCTGGGCTTGCCGAAAGACTTGAGATGGGGACGAGCCAAAGTGCACTGGATGTAATCTTGCCATTAAGAACGAGTGGTGAAGAACTACCTATGTTTTGTGTACATCCAGCAGGTGGACTGAGCTGGTGCTATGCAGGATTAATGAAATCTTTAGGAACCGATTATCCAATTTATGGCGTGCAAGCACGTGGTATTGCGAAAAATGAAGAGCTTCCAAAATCATTAGAAGAGATGGCGACTGATTATCTGAAGCACGTTCGTGAGATTCAGCCGCATGGGCCTTATCGATTATTAGGTTGGTCTCTTGGAGGGAATGTTGTTCATGCAATGGCAACTCAGCTGCAAAATCAAGGAGAAGAAGTTGAATTACTTGTTATGCTAGACTCTTATCCTGGTCACTTTTTACCAAATACAGAAGCGCCTAGTGAGGAAGAAGCGCTTATTGCACTACTTGCATTAGGTGGCTATGACCCAGATAACATGGATGGTAAACCGCTTGATATGGCAAACGCTATTGATATACTTCGCAGGGATGGAAGTGCATTAGCGAGCCTTGAAGAGGAGACAATCTTGAACTTAAAAGAAACATACGTAAATTCCGTTGGTCTTTTAGGGAAGTACGTTCCAAAGTTATTCCGTGGAAACATTGTATTCTTTAGATCAACAATCATACCAGAATGGTTTGACCCAATTTCTCCGGACACATGGCATAGCTATATAGATGGAGAGCTTGAACAGTATGAGATTGATTGTCGACATAAAGATTTATGTCAGCCAGGACCACTTACAGAAATTGGACAAGTGTTAGCGAATAGACTGCACGGGATGAGAGGGGTAAGTAAAGTATGACGAATCCATTTGAAAACGATAATTTTATGTATAAAGTGTTAGTAAATGAGGAAGGCCAGCACTCTATCTGGCCAGCCTTTCTCGATGTACCAGCCGGCTGGGATGTTGTTCATGAACAAGATAGTAGACAAGCTTGTCTTGCGTATATCGAATTACATTGGAGTGATATGCAGCCAAATCGTCTTCGCTCGCTTGCATGCGTTCCAGCAGGGGAGTAGCAATGAATTTGAAGCTGAATCCAAAAATTGTTGTTAGTATTGTATATGTAACCGCTATGTTTATGGCTGCTATGGATGCGACAATTGTAAATGTAGCCTTGCAAACGATTAGTCATGAACTGCAGGTTCCACCTTCAGCAATGGGGACAGTCAATGTTGGTTACTTAGTTAGTCTCGCTGTGTTTTTACCTATTTCTGGGTGGCTTGGAGATCGGTTTGGTACGAAGCGAGTTTTCTTACTTGCTCTTTCTGTATTTACAGCTGCTTCTGCGTTATGCGGAATTGCTGATAATATAACTGCATTAAATATATTTCGCGTTATACAAGGGGCTGGCGGGGGACTATTGACTCCAGTAGGAATGGCAATGTTGTTTCGAACGTTTTCGCCGCAAGAAAGGCCGAAAATTTCGCGATTCATTGTCCTGCCTATTGCTGTTGCACCAGCAATAGGGCCAATTATTGGTGGGTTCTTTGTGGAGCATATGTCTTGGCGCTGGGCTTTTTATATTAATCTACCGTTTGGAATATTGGCTTTACTGTTTGGCTTGTTGTTTTTGGCAGAGCATATTGAAAAAGCTGCTGGTCGGTTAGATTTACCTGGTTTTCTCCTTTCAGCACCAGGTTTTGCAATGTTGATATATGCGATGAGTCAAGGCCCATCGAAAGGTTGGGGTTCTCCAGAAATAATAGGGGCAGGATTAGGCGGGCTTTTACTTATCATTCTCTTTATTTTTGTAGAACTTCGTGTGAGTCAGCCGATGCTGGATTTACGTTTACTACAAGATCGTCTATTTCGGAATATGAGTCTTATTTCGCTATTTTCAGCTGCTGGGTTACTCGGAATGTTATTTGTATTCCCGCTTATGTATCAAAATGTATTACATGCGTCAGCACTAGAAACAGGTCTTACTACATTTCCAGAAGCGATTGGACTAATGATTTCTTCACAAATTGTGCCTTGGTCGTATAAAAGGCTTGGACCACGTAAGCTAATTTCTATCGGCTTACTATGCTCAGCAATCATATTTGTTTTGTTAAGCTTCGTGAATCAGGAGACAAACCCTTGGATGATTCGCATGCTATTGTTCGGCATAGGATTTTTCTTAGGTCATTCTGTAGGCGCTGTACAATTTTCAGCTTTCAGTAATATTCATCCATCTTCAATGGGGAGAGCGACAACCATTTTTAATGTGCAAAATCGATTAGGTTCTGCCATCGGTGTTGCGATTCTTGCAAGTCTTCTAGCTGCTTTTGGAAATAATACTGTAGGTGAAGCGGGAAGTGAGAACGCTAGTATTGTAGCCTATCAAATTGCTTTAATTGGTGCAGCTGTATTTCTATTCGTAGCATTATTATTTGCATTACGTATTCGTGATGAGGATGCGATATCTGTTACAAAAAAGAAACATTCAGATCAATTAAATCAAGATCCGTCAAAAGCAGTTGCAGGTGAATAACAGAATGAAGAGTCCGCCCAGATGTAATAGGAAATCTGGGTAGGCTTTTCCAAATATAGTAAGCGTAAAAAATAGAATACTATTCTTACATGCTAGTAGGTTTTTTAAAAAATAATTGGGATAGATTCCATACCTTTCTTTGTATGAGATATGGGTTATAAAAGGGGAGAAGTTTTATGAAAGGCTGGGAGATTGTAGATTCAGTACCAGAGCTAAGCGGTCATCAATGTCAAGTATGGTGGGCACGAATTTCAGACTTACAATCTTGGCATTATCGTTTACTAAATGAAACGGAACGTGAAAAAGCAAATTTATTTCATCATTCCGAGGATCGAGTAAGATTTATTATTGGATGTGCAATTAGTCGATTGGTACTGGGAAAACTGCTTTCAATGTCACCGCTTCAAGTACCAATCGATCGAACTTGTTCAGTGTGTAAATTAGCCCATGGACGCCCGCAATTACCTGTAGGTATGCCGCAGTTATCTGTCTCACACTCAGGAAAGCGAGTGGCTGTCGCATTTACAACATCCACACTGGTCGGTATAGATGTGGAACAAATAAATTCTAATATTGATGTGCTTAAAATGGCAACAGGGGTATTAACAGATATAGAAATTGCTCAGCTCATGCAGATGCCTGTTGAAAGGCAGGTTGAAGGATTCTTAACGTATTGGACTCGGAAGGAGGCTATACTTAAGGCGACTGGAGAAGGGCTAATGATTTCACCATCTAATCTTACTGTATCGACTCCAGAGCAGTTACCGGAACTATTTGTTTTTAAGGATAAGCCAAAGCTTGTTGAAACTACAACCATGATGAATTTGCAACCTGGGTTGGGGTATATTGCTTCAGTAGCTTTATTAAACAAAGATGTAACAGAAATGAAGCAGTTTGATGCAGGAACGCTTTTGCAAAGTAGTAGACTTCTCCTTCATTAATGGATAGTAATTCTTCAATTGACGAAGGTGTGTATCGATAATAGAATAGTTACCTACTGATATTTTTCGTATGAAATAAGTTTAGGAATATGTTCGCTTGAGTGGCTGCTAGATTATATAAATATAGAAGAGGTGTTAGTCATGTTAGTAATGGAAAATAGAAGAAGAGAATTGGCTGATGCTACAGCAGTTAAAGTGGTTAAAGATTTATTGTTTTCTACAGAAACATCCTCAATTACATCGTTAGAAAATATTGTGAAAGATACAGTGCAATTCAATGTTGTTGAACAAGAAATGATAGATAGAAAATATATTCCAAAAGAAGCAAAAACCTTCTTTGATAAAAAGGGAGCATTCCTGTACCGAGTTTCTTCCGTTAGTTATAAAGGAAAGGTGTTATCTGAGAATTTAATTTTTGCTGATACCTCACTTTTATCAAATGAAATTACGAAAGAATTAGAAGACGGAAACGTCCCTATTGAAAAACTAGTAGAGCACATGGAAGTAAGAAAGAATATGTTATATCAAGGATATCAGCCTTCTGGAAATATTATTGAATTGTTTGATGGATGCTTATTACAATCTAGTGTATATCCAACGAGAAAATATCAAATTGTAAGTAACTGTAGATGCTTATTTTATGTTTGTGAAGTATATCATGCAGATAATATATATGAGGTAATGAAATAAATTCCATTAAAATAATAATAAACCAGCCTAATTCAAGGCTGGTTTATTATTATTTTACAGCTTCTTTTAATTCTTTTCCTGCTTTAAAGGCTGGAACTTTTCCAGCTGCAATTTGAATTTCTTCACCTGTTTGTGGGTTTCTTCCTGTACGTGCAGCTCTTTCACGTACCTCGAATGTTCCAAAGCCAATAAGTTGTACTTTGTCGCCATTTTGTAAAGAATTGGAAATTGCGTCAAATACAGATTGAACAGCTGCTGAAGCTTCCTTTTGTGAGATATCAGCTGTTTGGGCTACAGTTTTAATTAATTCGGTTTTGTTCATTTTTTCACCCCATAGTAAATTTTTTGTCTAGGTTTGTTAGTGTAACGAATATTGAACTACCCCTCCTTATCAGCCATACGGTCTGATTGAAGAAGGGGATTCCTAAGTACGGAAACCTATCGGTTTCTAATTCATTAGGCTAACCCCGTAGTCCAACTACCCCTCCTTATCAGCCATACGGTCTGATTGAAGAAGGGGATTCCTAAGTACGGAAACCTATCGGTTTCTAATTCATTAGGCTAACCCCGTAGTCCCTACGGTTAGAAGTCTTATGGCTTCATTTTTTAAGTTTTGTCCTGCATTAATATCTCTGTCGTGATGAACACCACAGGAAGGGCAGTCCCATTCACGCAACTTAAGATAGAAGTCTTATGGCTTCATTTTTTAAGTTTTGTCCTGCATTAATATCTCTGTCGTGATGAACACCACAGGAAGGGCAGTCCCATTCACGCAACTTAAGATTCTTAACGTCTTTGTTTTGGTATCCGCAACAAGAACAGAGTTGAGAAGAAGCAAATGTCTTGGATACAACCACCACTTGTTTGTCGTACCATTTCGCTTTGTACGCAAGCATGTCGCGAAATTTAGACCATGATACCTCATTAATGGCTTTCGCAAGTTTGTGCTTCTTGACCATGTTAGATACTTGCAAATCTTCCACTCCTACAAMATCGTGGTTTTTGATGATGTGAGTAGAGATTTTCTGTAAGTAATCTGTTCGTGCATTGGTGATTCTTTCGTGAATAYGTGCAACCTTGATACGTTGCTTATTCCAATTTGAACCACCTTTTGTACGTTTGAAAAGAATACGTTGTGCTTTTGCTAATTTTTCTTCGAGTTTGCGAAACCATTTTGGATTAGAGAATATTTCTCCTGTACTCAAAATAGCAAAGTCTTTCAAGCCAACGTCGACACCAACGRAAGTACCTGTTTTTTCTAAAGGTTGTGCTTCTGTTTCTACAAGAATCGATACGGAATACTTGCCAGAAGGATTTCGTCTTACAGTAGCGTTCAAGATACGAAGTACCTGTTTTTTCTAAAGGTTGTGCTTCTGTTTCTACAAGAATCGATACGGAATACTTGCCAGAAGGATTTCGTCTTACAGTAGCGTTCAAGATACGCCCTTGTACTTGACGACTGTTTGCAAAACGCACCCAACCYAATTTAGGCAACTTCATACGATTGCCTACAATACTCACMTCTGGYAACTGATTCTTCTTTTCAATATTAGTTGTGTAAGACTGCACTTTRTTTCGCTTACTTTTRAAGCGTGGRGCATCATTTTGCTTCTTGAAGAAACGGTCAAATGAATCTACRAGATTTTTCAAGGATGATTGCAGGGAATGTGAATCAACTTCATTCAACCAACTTAATTCTTTCTTTAACTGTGTGAGTTGAGCGGAGCAAGCASTATACGTTAAGCCTTTTCSTGTTGTTTGATACGTTTCATTCCATAAGGACAAGAAGCGATTAAACACAAAACGGCTGGAACCGATTGTTTTCGCAATTAATACTTYCTGCTTGTTGTTTGGATATAAACGAAACTTATATGCTTTGTTGATTAACATTCTTTTCACCTCATTTCATTCCTTGAYTTTCGATATACTGACGTACAACATGAATCGGTGTTCCGCCTGTTGTAAGCAAGCAGAAACTTCTTGACCAAAAGTATTCTTTCCAAAGTYTCTTTCGGATTTGTGGAAACTCTTTCTTCAAGATACGAGAACTTGCACTTTTGTAGGCATTAATAAACTTTGATAACTCTGTTTTTGGRTGTGTCTTAAACAAAACGTGAMCATGGTCAATATCGTGATTCCACTCTAGTAGTGAAATGTGATATTTTTCCCTAAGCAAGACAAACATCTCTTTCGCACGCTCTGATATATCATCAGTTATCACTTTTCTACGGTACTTGATAACCAATACCAAGTGATAATGTAAACTGAATACCGAATGATTATTACTATCTAAATTCATTGATACACCAACCTTCATTACTTATCAGACTGATTGTATCAACGATAAAATGAAAAGCAAGGCTTTTGCTTTGCAAGGCGAAATTTACCCCACCACTTATCATTTGGCTTCGCCCTTCACATAATTGAAGTAGGGGTACTCTTTCAGTAAAATCTGATAGAATGGAGAAATATTTATTAGTGTAAAAGATTGGTAGCGTTGCATTGTTATCTTAATTTCGGTGAAAGAGGCTAAATCCCTGCAAAGTATAGATGAATTTATTTTTATTGCAGCTTTAAAAAGGTGGATTTATATATAAAATAGAAGTGAGGGGGAGTATAATTATGATTATTCGCACAAAAAGTGAAGAACTAATATTAATTCGGCAACATGATCATGGATTTTTGGCAGGGGAAATTGCGAAGTATGTTAAAACAAATTTATTTGAAGATAACGTCTATTTAAAAGAGTGCATCGATGCGATTTATGAACATGATAGAGGATGGATTGCATTAGATAAAACGCCAATTTGGAATGATGCTAAAAATGTACCGTATACGTTTATGGATTGTCCGAGTTCATTACGATTTGTTTTTTATACTCTAGGCCTTGATGAAATTGAGAATGTAAATCCTTACGGTGCTTTGCTTTGTAGTAAGCATTTTATATCATTTCCTCTTAATCAAGAAGATGAGGAAATGGTAGGGTTTTATAACAAGGAATTAAATCGTCAAAAAAGAATTTTGAAAACGTTAACAAAAATACAGTGTGCTATGTTTGATAAACACTATAAGCTTTTGAAATTCTGTGATGAATTATCTTTGTATGCTTGTATGAACGAACCTGGTGTCAAGAAAAAAGAAGAAATTGAGTTGTTTAAAGAGGGATTTGAAGGGAGCGAAGTTTTTAACAAGGCTACCAATGAACCGTTAACAGCTGAGTGGATTGATAAAGAAAAGATTCGAATTACGCCATTTCCTTTTGAAGCAGAATGTAAGACATACGTAAGGTACAAATCTATACGAAGGAATACAATAGAGGAAATTGGTATCGTTAAAGCGGATAGAAAAGCAGAATTTCAGAAACTAGAATTATATTTTGTGAGGTAATCATTTAGTTATAAAAAAATGAAGAGAAGAGGAATTTGGTATGACACATTACATTATAAAACAATTTGATTATCATGTATGGGCAAACAAAAGAATATTCGAGCGACTCAAGTAGCTTCCAAAGGATGTGTATAATTAAGAAGTTCAAAATGTATTTCCTTCTATAGCAAAGGCACTGGTTCATATTTATGTAGTTGATTGTGTATGGCTAAATGTTCTAATTGGTAAAAGTATGGTTGAGGCCATACAACTTGGAGGACAATTACAAGAACAAGTAGAAAATAAAGCAATGAAGAAATGGAAATGATGTTTTCTGATGTAGCGCAGCAGTATAAAGCATTTATTGACGAACAAAAAGATATAGATGGAGTCATTGTAATTGATAATCCATATGCTGGACGATTGGAAACATCTATTCCCTCTATGATACAGCACGTGGTGAATCAAGGAACTTATCATAGAGGGAATGTAACAGCTATGTTGAGGCAGATTGGTCACGCAACTACTATGACTGATTTTGTACTTTATTTACATTCGAAATCGAAACTTGATATTTGAATGCATAGAAAATATAAGAAAAGGGAGTAAGTTTATGCATAAAGAATATGTAAGTGAACATTTTTACGTTGAGAAATTAGGAGAAGGTATTTTTGCGGCGATTGCGAAAGAAGGAGGAGGCTCCTTAGCTAATGCAGGTTTTATTGATATGGGGGATCAAACCATCATTTTTGATACAAGTAATACACAATAAACAGCCGCGGATCTAAAAGAGATAGCCGAAGAAATAACGGGCCAGCCTATATCGTGGGTTATTAATAGTCATTGGCATGGAGACCATATTCGCGGGAATCAAGTCTTTGAAAATTGTAATATCATATCTAGCGATAAAACATATAAACAAATGGCAGAAATGCACCCTTCAAGAATTAATAAACAGAAAGAAGATATAAAAGGTCTACAAACATATATACAATCCCTACAAGATCAATTCAATCAAACAAATGATGAAAGCTTAAGAAAACAGACTGCATTCTTAAATCAGTTAGCTATTTCATTACCTACACTTCAACTCGTACTACCTCAATATTCTTTTCAAAATGAATTTACTCTATATGGTTCAAAGAGAACTGCAAAATTGATTACGTTAGGCGAGGGACATTCTATTTGTGATACAATTCTCTATTTACCGAAAGAGAAGGTTTGTTTTATGGGGGATTTATTATTTGTGAAATCACACCCCACTTTTTTTGAAGAATCTAATCTTCAAGAATGGAAGCATATTTTAGAAACGATTGAGAGGCTTGAAATCGATAAAGCAGTACCAGGCCATGGCCCTATAGGTATAAAGGCAGATTTGAGAAAAGTAATAGAGTATATTGAAGAATTAACGTTATTGGCTAGAGAGAATGCAAATATCGATGATGTCCAATGTCCGAGTGCTTATAAAAATTGGCATGATCCAGAGATTTTTACATCAAACTTAAAGTATTTAGAGAAAATTACAGTACATAATTAATGTGTACTGATGAAAAATACATTAGGAATATATTCATTACTACATAAAAAACTCATATAAACAAGAAGGTTAAAAAGCAGGAACTTTTTATAGTTAAAGTTCCTGCTTCTTTTCATATACAAAATGAATTTATTTTGTTATTTATGAAGCTTTATTTTCTTTTAATTGTTTACCATATTGCACAGCTTTATTTGCATTGACTCTACCGCTCTTCCAATACGTTCCTGTTCCACTAACTTTATCTGATGTTGTTTCAATGATTTGACGAATTTCAGTATTATTATAGCCTTGATTTGCTAATAAGGCTGCAACTCCAGCTACATGAGGTGTTGCCATGGATGTTCCGCTTAATGTTTGATATGCGCTTCCTTTATATGTGGAATATATGCTTGAACCAGGCGCTGCAACGTCTACCCAATTTCCGTAATTCGAGAATGAAGATTTTCTATCCGATCGATCTGTTGAAGCAACAGAAATAACTTCATTGTAGTAGGCTGGATAATTAGGCTTTGTATTTCCAGCATTTCCGGCAGCCGCAACAATGACAGCGCCCTTATTCCATGCATATTGGACAGCTTGTTGCAGGGCAGTACCACCACTAGAAGCTCCAAGGCTTAAGCTAATAACTTTCGCTCCTGAATCCGCAGCTTCTCTTATACCTTGCGCTACAGCATCAAGAGTACCGCTTCCTTGATTATCTAATACACGAACGGCATATATGGAAGATTGCGGGGCCACTCCTGCAATACCAACATTATTGTTTGTAAGTGCTCCTGCAATTCCTGCGCAATGTGTACCATGCCCATTGCCATCATCTGATTGGCTATCATTATCTACATAATCATGCCCATAGATAACCTTAGAAGCTAAATCTGGATGTGAACCTTGAACCCCGGTATCAATAATAGCAACTTTTACACCAGGATCACTTCTTTGGCTATCCCATGCTTGAGGAGCTTGGATTTTTTGTAATCCATATTGACTATTGAAATACGGATCATTTGGAGTCCAAAAAGCATGGAAGTAGTAATTTGGTTCTGCGTATTCTACATCTGGATTATTCTTATAGCTTTTTATCTTATCTTTTACAGAGCCCTTTACAAATTGAACGACTTCAAATCCTAATGTATCATCTTTGGATAACACGCGTGCTCCTACAGATTTATGAAATTCTTGCACATCTCCTATAGATGCATTGTTTTTAAATTTTACAATTAGTTGGTTAGGGACATATTCACTAGATGGTGTTTCTGCTTTTGAAGTATCGGTGTTAAAAAAGAACCCTCCAAAAATAATTGACAAAACAGATAAGAAAACAATGAATTTGTTTTTCAAAAGATTTTTCCTCCTTTTTATTTGGACAATTTTTTTCTGCGCACTCCTTTATCTACGCATTCCTTTTCAACTATATAGTTAGACCATACGATTTATGACTTTTTTGTGAAGAATTTTGGAAATAAAAAGACTCAGCTCGTTTTGAACTGAGTCTTTATTATTTATCCTCCTACTTTCTTAATAGTAGGAGCAATTGCGATAGGTGGGAGTGATTTAATTATTCCTTTTGTGTATGCATGTAACTTATCTCCTACATGAAAAATATTTTTATTTGAGACAGGAATTTTTAGTAATTTATTTTGAGATACTAATTCCCACCAATCATTTTGATAAGATAGTGCCTCGTTTTTCGTAGATATATCTGCAATAATTAAGTATGATTCTTCTATTTTATCAATTTTATTAATATAGGGTTTTCCATTTCTAAGTAGCATCTTGCATTAGAAATGAACTTTGTTACGTTCCGATTCTGAACCATGTTTTAGAAGTTAAAAAATAGAAAGTTCAGAAAAAATAACGTATTTGAATGTTTTTTGTTGTGCATATCTACTTTAATACTCTATAATTAACTTTGGGGAAGGTAATGTGAGAGTATTAGTCTAGCATTATCTTGCATTTGATAAACCATGAAATTGAATAATTTTGTGGTTTATTTTTTTGAAAATAGACATTACTGTATTCTCAACAACATGTTTTACGCTACTTTCAAGAAATAGAATCATAAAATTAACATCGAATTACAGTCCCAGAGTAGAAAGTTAAGAAATGATCACCAATATCAATAATAGTTGTTACTTGTACGTACCCCTTAAAGCCTTCTGAAGAATAATAAATTTCTTTTGGGATACTTTCTTTAACTTGGTAATGCGTTTTTGAGTATTTTACATAATGATTTTGGATAACTTTGGATTCAGGAACAATAGTAGTTCTTTGTTCAAAAGTATTGGTAATAGTAGAAGATGGTATGAATTGGACAGTGTTTTGAGAAGTACGATCTAAACTGTCAGCTTTTACACCTTCTGATTGTGAAAAGACACCTAAGCTACCTATCCCAATTAATGTTGCAAATGCGAACTTTGAAAAATTTGTAAATCTACTCATTTGATAAACCTCCTTTACGTTTGTTGTAAGATAGCTCCTTACACCTCACAGTCTATATCCAGTAGATAGGAAGTGTACATAGATATTAGTAGACAAAAATCTACATAAAACCCTATATTTTTTAGAATATGTATAATAATGCGTTGTTCAAAAAGTTGTCACAGTTTAAAAATGTATGTGATAACAAAAAAATGAATAGTTTATTCGTTAATTGTATTATTATTAATTGTTTTAATATTGTGAAATAATTTGATAAAAGTTTATTAGTAGTTATTTTGATTTAACTATTTAATAGTTGTTTAATTGTAAATACTAGGGAGGTTCTGGGTGTTATTTAAAAGGATGTGTCATAAAATTAATTTACTGTCAGTTTTTGATTAAGTCTTCTTGGTTCTGTAAGGTGTATCTTTGTTTTTCGTAATAATAGTAAGTGAAAAGAGTTTAATACATTCTATAAAAATGTTTTACAAGCTAATAAAAAAGGGATGCCTCATTTTTTATGAGACACTCCCTTTTTTATTAGCTTGCTCTGTTTTTATCCGATGTTTTGAATTTCTCAGCTTGTAAGAATCGATTTGTTTCGGCAACGACTACACCACTTAATCCAATCAAACCAATTAAGTTCGGGATTGCCATAAGTCCGTTTGCGATATCAGCAAACGTCCATACAATTCCTAGTTTTAAGTTGGCACCAAATGCGATCATTACAATGAAGATAGCTTTATAATATTGTACAGCACCTTGTCCAAATAAATAAGCTACGCATTTTTCACCATAATAAGACCATCCTAAAATAGTGGAGTAGGCGAATAGAATGATTGCAATACCGAGAATCATGCTACCAGTACTACCAAATACAGATTGGAAAGCCAGTGTCGTTGCTTCAACACCAGTTTTTCCGGACTTCCATGCCCCCGTCGTTATTAATACTAAACCCGTAATGGTACAAACAATAAATGTATCGAGGAAAGTTCCTGTCATTGATACGAGTGCTTGTTTCGCAGGTGAATCTGTTTTGGCAGCAGCTGCAGCAATTGGAGCACTTCCTAAACCAGCTTCATTGGCGAATACTCCTCGTGCCATTCCAATTTGAATGGCAGATGCAACTGTTGCACCAATAAAACCACCAGCAGCTGCAGTTCCTTGAAACGCACCAGAAAAAATAAGTGAAAATGCTTCTGGAACTTGATCAAAGTGATAAAAAATAATAATAAGACCAGAAATTACATAAAAGAAAGCTTTAATTGGAACGAAAAATCCAGTGACTTTTCCGATTTTCTTCACGCCGCCTAAAATAACAATTGCAATTAAGAAAGCCATTAATATACCAGTTAAAGCAGGAGGGACTGAAAAGTTTATTTTCATAGCTTCTGCAACGGAATTTGATTGCACCATATTCCCGATGCCAAAAGAAGCGGTTGTCCCGAAAATAGCAAATAAAATTGCGAGCCATTTTTTACCTAAACCACGTTCTAAGTAATACATTGGACCACCTGAATATTCACCATTTTCATTACTTACACGGTATTTTACCGCAAGGATAGCTTCCGAATATTTCGTTGCCATCCCGAACAAGGCAGTAATCCACATCCAAAATATTGCTCCTGGTCCACCAATTGTAACAGCAGTTGCAACGCCGGCAATATTCCCCATTCCAATGGTTGCGGCCATTGCTGTCATTAGTGCTTGGAAATGGCTAATATCTCCGGCAGAAGACGTATCTTCTGATTTTTTAAATGCTAGTTTGTGAGCGTACAATAGTTTACTAAACTGTAAACCTTTTAGACGCACAGTGAGAATGATTCCAGTTCCGACAAGAAGGAATAAGGTCGGTAACCCCCATACGTAGTGATTCATTACTTCTAATACTTTACTTACTGTCTCCATCTTTATTCTCCTTTTAAAAAAAATAAAAACCACTTCATATAAATGAAATGGTCTCTGGAGAAACAAGGGATAGAAAAATAAACCGATACAAATCGGCAATTTCTTTCGCTTGTCTCTGTCCTTTTACCTGAGAGATTATCCGTCAATTGACGGATTTGCTCCTTCGGTGCTCTGTTTCCTCCGCGCTATATGAAAGCGAGAGGGAGTCTCTCCAGAGATTCGTCCCCATGCAGTTCTACTTGTAAACAAGACCTGAGAGTTTCAAAGCTGAGTCATCAACTTTTTGCCCCGTCGGTAGATCAATTGATCTTCTCCTGAATGGTTCATCCGAATTATGTGATTAAAAATTTAATCCTATTGATATGAAATATTTTTTACATAATCAATAAAATTTATTATAGGTCTCTTACAAATGAATTGCAATCATTATTTATTAAAAGTGTTACATCTTAGAATGAAGGGGAAGTACATAGTGGAATTATTTTTTTGTTATCCCCAACATTTCTTCCAATTCATTTAAAGTAGATAATGCCATTACAATATTTTGATCAGCAAGTCCTAAAGATTGAGTGGCATTTTCTACACCATCTTTTAAAGGCTTCTCATTGTTTAAACTATGAGTAACAGATAAAGCTGCATTTGCCATACAATTTGAAGCGGCAATAAATGCTGTTTTAAAATTATTTATTTTTTGTTTCAGTGTAGGGTCTTTCATTTTTTCTTCAGCTTTAAATGTCTCCGTTTTTTTAGAAATTTCGTTGAAATGTTTCGCTATATTATTCATTTTATCCAGTAATTCAGTTGTATGTATGTTACTTGGATTTGAATTTAGATCAGTCCATGTCGGTAACCAGTCTTGTTCTACGATATTATCGTATTTTGTAGTGATTAAATCAATTTGAGATTTTAATTCTTGTTGATAGATTGTTTTATCGATAGGTTCATTAGTAGCCTGTTTTTTTGTTTCTTTCGTGAAGTTTAAAAAAATAGTAAGCCCAATGCTAGCGATAATTATCATGCTAAAAAGCCAAAATAAACGTTTTTTATAGAACAATTTCCTCATTGAACATTCCCTCCTAATATACAAAACATAAGATGTATTTATCTATAATAACAATTTATACATTCAGAATTTGTTTTATTTTGTCGAAAAAAGAAGGTATTTTTATGGAATAAATAAAAATAGTAGGATTATATATTTGAAATTGGTAAAATATCCGATAGTTGTGAATTTGAAGATATATGAGGAAGGAGCTTTTATGGAGAAAAAGACGCGGAAAGTATATTGGAACATTATTATATGGATGGTTTTATGCGGGTTAGGGTGCCTAATATTCATGACGAAAGAATCAAAAATTAAAGACTTTCCAGTTCCTATGTCAGCAATTCATATTGAAGATGATAATCAAGCAACTTATAAATATATAAGCTTAATGTCTATATCAAAAGCAAAGGGATGGGAGAGTCTTGGAGAAGATGGACATACTGTAGGATTTCAAAAAGGTGACAGAAAGGTAATTGTAGTACATTATCCGGCAGACAATACATATTATTTGTTTGAAGAATAGGCTGAGATATCAGGGAATAGGACATAAACAGAATGATTATTTTGTTTGTGTCCTATTTATTTTATTATATAAGATAACAATCTGAGCTCCTTTGCATGTAGTGGAGAAAGATTTAATTTCTGAACGAAAAAGGAATGAAGTTTTGTAATTCATGTAGTAGTTGTAAGCCGTTCGTTTCAATCATATGGATATGTGCAGTATTCATTACTGATACTCCTTTATCGAATTGTTTAGTCAATATAAATACTGTTACAAGTTTATCATGATAAATAGTTTTTTACGTTTTTGTTCAGAATTTTTTGATTTATGATCAATTTATATATAGCATAGAGGTAACACTTTATATAGAAATGAGTTGATAGATTGTCAATGATTAAGAAAATAGGAATAGCTATCAAACATTTATGAATGATATGCACGATCCGATTTTTTTAAGTAGCAATCAAAAGAATACATATGTATCTTGCAAAATAGAATTATATCAAACTTTGTTTGATATGACAGAGTTGCCATTTACGCATGCAATTGAACAAAGTTCGTTTGTAAGAGCGGCAGTTTGTGACGTGAAAAATGGAAGTGATCAGCATTTTTTGCATGTGCAAGAAATGATTTGGAATAAAGGGATGGAAAAATCAGAAGGAATGTTAGGAGGAGTTGTAGGAAGATCTCTTACAAACTCAAATCGTTATGTAGTCCTTTCTTTTTGGAAAAATGAACTGTTGCATCAACGTTATGTGAAAGAAATTTTCCCAGGACTATATGAAATGGCTAATGTAAACGAGGACGTTGAAAATATAAATGGAAAGCAAGTTTTGTGCATGAAAGAATGGTCTGTATATTAATTATAGAAAAAGTGAATAAATGATGTTATACACTAGGCAGATTCTTTGAGCGGTTATATTTGTATGAAATGTTAGTTTGAAAGCATAAAGAGTGCAGTGAATTTATTGATGAGTATGTAGTTCAATAAGAGAAGGAAAAGAAGACCAATTATTTTCTGTCAAACATGAAATTAATAGAAGACGTCAGACACTCTTTCATGTTACTATATGTAAGTTATACTAGGAGGCTTACCCTTTGTTATTGTAAGGTAGGAGCAGTGTAAGCTTGAAATTTTTAGAGAAAAGGATGTGCCTAACTTGCGAATTAATAAATTTATTAGTGAATCTGGAAAAGCATCTAGACGTGGAGCAGATAAGTTAGTTAGTGAAAGAAAAGTAACTATTAACGGATCGGTTGCAAAAATAGGTGATCAAGTACAACAAGGTGATGATGTGCGAGTAAATGGGGAGCAAATTAGGATTGCTCGAAACAACGTTTATATCGCTTTAAATAAACCAGTAGGTATTACGAGTACAAGTGAAAAGAAGGTAAAAGGTAATATTATCGATTTAGTTAATCATCCTTTACGGATTCATCACGTTGGGCGTCTTGATAAAGACTCAGATGGTTTGATACTTCTTACAAATGATGGCGATATTATCAATGAAATTTTGCGTGCTGAAAATAAACATGAAAAGGAATATATCGTTTCAGTAGACAAGCCTATTACCCCTGAGTTTTTAAAGCAAATGGCAGCAGGCGTTAAAATTTTAGGAACAAAAACACTTCCTTGTGAGATAACACAGTTATCAAAATTTGAATTCCAAATTATTTTAACGCAAGGATTAAATCGTCAAATTCGCCGTATGTGTGAAGCATTAGGATATGAAGTTTACAGATTGAAGAGAACTCGAATCATGAATATCCATTTAAACAATTTACCAGTTGGACAATGGAGAGATTTAACAAAGAAAGAAAAAAATCGATTATTCGCAGATTTAAACTACGAACCGAAAGAATGGTAAAAAATAGAGGATAAACCAAAACGTTAAGACAGTTTTGGTTTACCCTCTATTTTTTTATAGCTCTAAAAAAATTTAAAAACACTTGCAAAAATAATTTACATAGGATATATTAAATAACAATTAATGGATGTTTTTTAAAAGCAAAGAAAAGGACACGAGTTATTTTCAACGGTTATACAGAGAGGGAAGGAATGCTGAGAACTTCCTAACGCAGTGAAATAACTTACCACCTTAGAGCTGCACTAGGGAAAATAAAAGTATCTAGTGCCGTGTAAGCGACGTTACCGCAAAAGAAGCCATTGTATGTTGTGTAATACGATGGGAATCTGGGTGGAACCACGAATATAAGCATATTCGTCCCTATTACTAGGGATGAGTATGCTTTTTTATTTTTAATTTTTATATGATGATAAGCAAAGAAAAGGACACGAGTTATTTTTAACGGTTGTACAGAGAGGGAAGGAATGCTGAGAACTTCCTAACGCAGTGAAATAACTTACCACCTTAGAGCTGTACTGGGGAAATAAGAGTATCTAGTGCCGTGTAAGCGACGTTACTGCAAAAGAAGCCATCGTATGTTGTGTAATACGATGGGAATCTGGGTGGAACCACGGGTAAAAAGCACGCTCGTCCCTATCATTAGGGATGAGTGTGCTTTTTATTATGGAATGGAGCGATAAAAATGAGTGAACAGATGATTAAAATTATTTTTCCAGATGGTAGTGTTAAAGAATATGTTAGAGGAATTACTCTAGAAGAGATTGCGGCATCAATTAGTTCTAGTTTAAAAAAGAAAGCAGTAGTAGGAAAGGTGAATGATCAATTATTTGATTTACGCCGAAACATAGAACAGGATGCAGAAATTCAAATTATAACTATGGATTCAGAGGAAGGAAAAGAAGTTGCAAGACATACTTCTGCACATATATTAGCGCAGGCTGTAAAAAGAGTATATGGTGATATAAAACTTGGTGTAGGGCCTGTTATTGAAAATGGATTTTATTATGATATGGATCTTCCGAGCAGCATAACTGTCGAGGACCTACCTAAACTCGAAAAAGAAATGCAGAATATTGTGAATGAAAACTTGGAAATGGAGCGAGTTGAAATCACTAGAAAGGAAGCGGAAAAGCTTTTTCAAGATGTAAATGATCACTTAAAGTTGGAGCTTTTAGAAGCGATTCCTGATGGTGAAGTTGTAACAATTTATAAACAAGGAGAATTTGTAGACTTATGCCGAGGACCACATTTACCGTCTACTGGTTACTTGAAAGCATTTCAATTAACTCACGTTTCCGGTGCATATTGGCGCGGGGATAGTAATAACCAAGTTCTTCAGCGTATATATGGCGTTGCATTTTCATCTCAAAAAGAATTAGAAAGCTACTTGCATTTTGTAGAAGAGGCTGCAAAGAGAAACCACCGTAAATTAGGGAATGAACTTGAATTATTTATGTTCTCGGAAGAAGCGCCAGGAATGCCATTTTATTTACCGAAAGGGCAAATTGTTCGCAATGAATTAGAGTCCTTTTTAAGAGAAATACAACAAAAATACGATTATCAAGAAGTACGTACTCCAATTATGATGAATCAAGGGCTATGGGAGCAATCTGGACACTGGGATCATTATAAAGATAATATGTATTTTTCAGAGGTAGACAACAAAAGTTTTGCATTAAAACCGATGAACTGTCCTGGGCACATGCTTATCTTTAAGAATAAATTACATTCATATCGTGATTTACCAATTCGAATGTGTGAATTTGGCCAAGTACATCGTCACGAATTTAGTGGTGCATTGAACGGATTATTAAGAGTTCGTACATTTTGTCAGGACGACGCACATCTATTCGTAACACCTGAACAAATAGAAAGTGAAATAAAGTTAGTCCTACAACAAATTGATTATGCATATAAAACATTTGGTTTTGAATATGAAATTGAACTTTCAACAAGGCCAGAAGATTCAATGGGGGATGATGAATTATGGAACCAAGCTGAAGCGTCTCTCGAGAGTGTACTGAAATCATTAAATTATAACTATAGAGTAAATGAAGGAGATGGCGCATTCTATGGGCCGAAAATTGATTTTCATATTAAAGATGCGTTAAAAAGAAGCCATCAATGTGGAACAGTTCAACTTGATTTCCAAATGCCTGAGAAATTTGATCTAAACTATATTGATGAAAGGAATGAGAAAAAAAGACCGGTTGTTATTCACCGCGCTGTATTAGGTTCTTTTGATCGTTTCTTAGGAATACTTATTGAACATTTCGGAGGGGCATTTCCAACATGGTTAGCTCCGGTTCAAGTAAAGGTGATTCCTGTTTCCAATCAAGTACATGACCAATATACAAAAGAAATTGAAGAAAAGTTAAAACAAGCTGGTGTTCGCGTCGAACGAGATGTTCGTAGTGAAAAACTAGGTTATAAAATCCGTGAAGCACAGCTTAAAAAAGTACCGTATGTTCTTGTTATTGGAGATAAAGAAATGGAGAATGAATCTGTAAATGTACGTAAATATGGTGAAGAACAATCTGAAGTGGTTTCACTAGTTGAATTTATGGAAAGCGTACAGGATGAAATTCATAATAAATGTTCTAGATAAAAAAATAGTAAACGTTGAAGCACGCCACTTCTAATAAGTGGTGTGCTTTTTATTACAATAAAAAAATTATTCATGGGTGTTTTCCCTTGTTTGGTCAAAAGAATGATTAGGTTTTAATAGAGAGGTATCGTTGTAATCCATTAATTCAGCTTTATTACAAAGTTCTACCAACTTATGTACGCCATTATACTGTTGGCGGTTTCGTTGATGAATACTTAAAAGTGCACTCTCGGTAACTTTTTTTGCCTTTTCAATACTTTGATTTTCGACAGCTTGAATAATTTCTTTCATTTGATCTAAAAAATAGCCTGTTTTTCTCAAAGTACGGATCAGTAGAATTTGTTTTACATGTATGGGGGTATAGAGCCTGTAGCCATTTTCAAGGTTTCGCTTAGGAGATAACAGACCCTCTTTTTCCCAATGACGAATGGCAGAGGTTTGCACATCGGTTAGAGCGGCTATTTCACCGATAGTCATTGTATGTTTTAACTTCTTATCTTTCATAACAGTTAAATTTTTATCTTGTAGCAATAGAAGTGTTTGATCAGCAAGTCTTTTTTCATGCTGTAATTTTGCTTGTTCTGCGTTGACAATCCAAAATGCATTGTCTATATCTTTGTTTTGAATATGACGTAGTACATTATAAGTTACTGTATATCCAAAACTAGGAACCATGGCACGAAGACAACGGAAATAGGCTAAATGTAACTTTGTATAAAGACGATATCCAGTTTCAGATCGTTCAGGAGATGGAATAACCCCTGAAGATTCATAATGTCTTAAAGCGCTTGTACTGATTTGAAGTTCTTTTGCAATCTCTATTGGCTTGTAATAATGCATGATAGCATTTCCTTAAAATGAAAAGTAGATTCTTAATTTACCAAAAGCTTTTGATGGATACAAACATTAAATAAAAACTTTAAAGTGCTAAGATAAATTTTTTGGTGCATGATAGTCTATTTTTAATGGGGATTTTGGTGGAACTTTATCACTTGCATCAATGTTGTATATTGGATTATATAGGTACTTATTTCATTAAAATTTAATAAAAAAGGTAGGGAACACAATGAATATTTTGCATGAAATGCCAACTATAAAAGAATACATCGATTTAAGAAGAAGCACAGGAAAAAGTGCACAGGATGAATCACTCGCCCAAATCGCTTTAAATCATACTATACATTCCGTTATTGTAAAGGAGGGAGACGAATCAGAAGTTTTAGGTCTGGGAAGGATTATCGGAGATGGTGCTTATTTCTTTCAAATTGTAGATATGATGGCCTCGCCATTGCAAAAAGATAAAGGAATAGATGATATTGTGTTAAAAGAATTATTGTCGTATTTAGAAGGGAAGTCTTTAAAAGGTACTCATGTTACGGTAATGGCAGATGTATCGAGTATAAAATTATATCAAAAGTTTGGGTTTAATCTTGTATATCCTGATTTTTACGGAATGTCTAGAAGTTTGTAGAAATTATGTAACAAAATAGTCTTAAATCCAATTTTTTTGATTTGTTATAGTAGAAAGTGGTATTGAACTATTAGGTAAATTTAAATTTGCTAAGGTATACTATTTTAATAAGATTATTGAAAAAGGGATGTAGGTAATGTAATGATAGTAAGAATAATTATTTCATCTTTAGTAATAGCAACATTGTTTTATGTAACAATTATATTTTTACCTGAATTTATGAATATAAACGAACATGTTTTAAAATGGTCATTTGTTACGGTTGCAGGGATATTATTTGTTGTATCTAAAAACAAGTGGTGGGTGAATCTAGTTTCTATGTTTGTAGCAATCATTATTTTTGGGGTAATTGTGATCTTAACTGTAACGTAGCAAGGTAATTTATTCTTAAGAAAGAAGGGGAGTCGTAAATAAAGCATTTTTCTTAGAGACTAAATTTTTAGCAATGATGATAAATTCTCTCATAGGTTTTAATAGGGAATTCTCGTGATGTTCCACATTATTGATAAGAAAGTTTGCGATTGATTGTATTTTTCCTCATGCCTTTCTTTTCAACACGGCCCCTTTCAAATAGACAGGAACAGTGCTGATTTCATCCATTGTACTTCTTGGATTCTTCATTCGGCATGTCTGAGATTATAAGGTGTTAAGGAATGAAAAACATAAGTTGAAAGAATAGGGTGCCTCATAAAGAGAGGGGAAAAGGTTGAGCTGATTGTTGATAAGGTTTTAATGAAGTATGTTGCAAGACGTATTTTTACTTTTTAAAAAAATCTTTGGTCAAATTTCTCCTTAAATCTAGAAAAATACATTTTTGAATTTTTTAAATATTTTGTAAAATAAGAACAGGGTTTAGGAGGGGAGAAGAGTATGTTATTTCGAATTGGAAAGTGGTGGGACCATCTTATTTGCAGATAGTGCAGATAGTGTAACAAAAGAGTGGACAGGACTGATTGGAAAAAACTTTCGTCATCTTACCACACATACTTGGATTGTTCTTATACCTATATGTTTTTATAGCCTGACAATTTTGGCAGGAAACCTTATTAGCAATAGGCTGCAAGGAGCGCTTGGAACAGGAAACAGCAATAGAGGGAAAGTAAAAAAGAAAGAAGAGAGAGTGAAGGAACAAGTGAATAGCGGAAGAAAAGATTTTTTTTCATAAAGAAGTATCTAAGTAAAAAAGATAGATGGAAACAATTTGTTTTCATCTATCTTTTTTCTGTTTTATATTTGCAGACATGGATGCCTCGTTTATATCTACTAGGACATCAATAACACACGGTTTATTTTGTTTTACTGCATTTTCGAAACAGGATGGTTCCTTCTTACATACTGAGATGCTATTATGTTTCGGAAAAAAGGTGAAATATACAAATGATAAATAAAAGGCTAAATTTAATGGTGTCCTGTGAAAAGAGTAAAAACGGTTATGAGTAAAAAACCACTCATAGACCAAGAAAGAAAGGGAAGAGGCGAAAGGTGTTTTTTTGCCTTCCATAACATTTCATGTATTGTGACATAACCTAATGACCCAATTGCACTACCCATTATAAGTCCTTGTAAATGAAGTGCTTTTCCGTTCATCATAATGCCAAAGATTGTACCGGTACCTAGAATAATTGATAGTAGTAGAATCGTTAATAGAAAGGAGAGGTACTTATGTTTTGTAAATAAAAAAGGAATGATTAATGCTAATCCTTCTGGAATATGGTGTATAACAATTGCGAATAAGAAGGGGATTGCCGTTTCATTATGATTTGTAAAGGCTGCTCCTAATGCAAAACCACTTGGCATATTATGAATAAAAATAGCGAAGGAAAGAAATAAAAAGGTTTGCCATGCTTGCTGGTCTTTTTTATGTATCATTGGGTGATGGCAATAATTATCAAGTAAACTCATAATTAATATACCAATCGTAATTCCGAGAATAGGGCCAATGATTTCATAGCTTGAAAAAGTCTCCGGAATAATTTCAAGAGACAATAATCCAAGTAAAATGCCACCGCATAACGCATATAAACGGTGCATTTTTTCTTCAATGAGTTGCCGCGTTGCAAGTCCAACAGCACCGCCTAAAAGTAATCCACCAAATGAAAAAAACGTAACGATCATTGGAATCCACAATCGTTCCATATTATCACACTCCATTTATAACCTTCATTTTCAGCTTACTATGTAAGGGAAGAGATTAGTCCAAATTATTTTGAAGTGATTATAGATAAAGTTAAAAAACATTCAACACTATTTCTAGAGTATTCCAAAGAAACATGGTAAATCATTTATTGAAATGGACTTCTTCTAATGATGTATGTTTACGCAGATAAGTTTGAAGGGGAATGGAGAAAGATATGTTAGTAACTGTTATTTTTGTAACCGTCCATTTGTTGAAAAGTGACATAAAGAAGTGTTACTAATATATTTCAAATATAAATACAAAACAACGATTGGAAAATGGATTTTCGAAAAACATAAGTATTAATATAAAATGGACGTAAATCATCATGAATCTTATTGAAAAAGTAAGTGTAAATCTTAACCTTGAAGAAGGGCCACTTGTAATAGTAAGAACTTTAATTTAAGTAAAAGGCAGTTTGGAGGGAGAATATGCATCAACTAAAATATAAGAAATTTGAAGCAATAGATTTTAAGGATTACTTCCAACTAGTATCGAATGAAAAAGTTATGGCGCAAATTACAGAACGAGCGATTCCGTTAGAAGAAGCTCAAGTAAACTATCAAAAATTATTAGAGCGTAATGAAAAATATGAGATATATGGCTCATATAAGATTTACGATCGTGTAACGGATGGATTTATCGGTCTTGGACATTTAACATTAAATGAAATCGAAACCGAAGAAGCTGAAATTGGTTATATGATATTACCTGAATGTTGGGGTAAAGGATATGGTAGTACGATTGCAAAACAATTAATTGAATTAGCTAAGCAAACAAAAGTGAACATACTGAAAGCGGTTATTGATCCAAAAAATATACCCTCTAGAAAAATTTTAATAAAGCAAGGATTTACATCAGAGAAGATTTGTGAAATCGATGGGTTACCTGGAGAAATTTTAAGTAGGTTTATAGAGGGGGAGAAGTGGAAGATTCGATAATCGTATTAAGCAACTTTATTATCCATTTTTGAAACAGTCATAATATTGAGCGATGTTATCATTTTTACTAATTCATTCATAGTTATTTAAAGTAGGGAACCTGTTTCTTTATTTCTAGCAATAATTTATCGATAATTACGTATGAAAACTGTTTCAAAAGAAACAAATATGCCAATTGCTGGTACAATTTTTACAGATTCATTAGGTAAATTAGGTGAAGATGGAGATACTTATCTACAAATGATGAAATGGAATACAGATGCAATTATTAATGGATTACAGAAGTAAAATGGATGTGAATAAACAAAAAAACAAGCGCCTAAGCAGGTGGGAGATAAACTGTTCGTAAAAGCACGATTGGTGAGGCTAATAATCAGTGGGGGATGGAGAACCCCCCCACTGATTAAAGTTTCACTTTATTGTAGTAGAAAATACATGTTTAACTTTCGCTTACTTGTTGCTTCTTTTTAATCAGTAACAATAATTGAGAAATGCTTGCGAGTACAGGAAGCTCGATTAATGGTCCGATTACTAATGCTAACGCGATAAGGGGTTCATTTGGAAAAGCTGTTACAGCAATCGCAAGAGCAACAGGCGAATTTCTAGCCAAAGTTGTTAAGCTAAGGCTCACTGTATCCTGATAGGATAAACGCATGACACGACCTACAAATTGTCCTAGTATAAAGTTAATGATGAAGAACAGTAATACAGGAATAAGTAATAACAGGACAACGTTCATGTTTTGTAATAAGTATTTACCTTGTGATGCGAACATCGCCACAATTGCTAAACTTAGAAATACAATTTGAGCAGAACTGAAAAATGGAATCAGCTTATTTTCTACTAACGTAATACGCATGCTTAAATATTTTTTTGTATAGACTAAAAAGTAAAAGGGAATTTCTTTCTTATAAAAATAAAAGGGGTGAGAGACTTGGTGAAAACAAGAAAATCAGCCTTCTAAAATAAAAAATATAATTTTAGGAGGCTAATAAAATGAAGTTTCATTTAATTGATAGAGAAAATTGGGATAGAAATCCCTATTTTGAGCATTATTTAAATCTAAAATGTACTTTTAGTATGACAGCGAATATAGATATCACGAGATTATTAGAACAACTTCGTCACAAAGGAATTAAGCTATATCCTACTTTTATTTATATGATCAGCAAGGCTGTTAATTCACATAAAGAATTTCGAACTTGTTTTAATGATGAAGGCGTTCTAGGGTATTGGGATAAGATGATACCGAGTTATACAATATTCCATAACGATAACAAATCTTTCTCAAGTATATGGACTGCGTTTTCTAACGAATTTAGTACTTTTTATAAAAATTATCAAGATGATATAAAGGAATACGGTGATGTACATGGGCTTTTTACAAAAGAGAATGTACCAAAGAATTCTTTTCCTATATCTAGTATTCCTTGGGTTGGTTTTACAGGTTTTAATTTAAATATAATTAATGATAACGACTTCTTACTCCCCATCATTACAGGAGGGAAATATTTTAATCAAAACGATAAAATATTGTTACCTATTTCATTACAAGTGCATCATGCTGTTTGCGATGGTTATCATGCTAGTAAATTTATAGAAGAGGTACAAGAGTTAGCTAATAATTTTCATGAATGGTTTTGTTAAGTAAGGAATTGTTTGTGATTCCTTATGGGAAAATTAGTTTGTAAGAGAGGTTAGAATGTATGAACATTATGAAATTTGATAGACAAGATACTGAAGAAATTATTCATTTGTTTTATGATACAGTCCATTCAGTGAATGCAAAAGATTATTCGGAAAGCCAATTAGATGCGTGGGCACCTAAAGAAGAAAAACAGAGTAAGGTAAAAATTTGGAGAGATTCTTTACATCAAAATATCACGTATGTCGCTAAAATAAATGATATGATTGTTGGTTTTAGTGACATAATGCATACTGGCTATCTTGATCGGCTTTTTGTTCATAAAGGTTATCAAGGAAAAGGAATAGCTACTGCTTTAATTGAGAAAATTGAGTTGGAAGCAAGAAAATTGAATCTTCAAGAAATCAATACGAATGCGAGTATTACTGCCAAGCGCTTTTTTCAACGACGTGGTTATAATGTAGTTTCTGAACAACAGGTAGAACGTAAAGGGATTACGCTAACTAATTTTCATATGAGGAAAGAGTTTAACTAAAATGAAATAGAAGATTTACAGTGTAAGGATTCATTAGGAAGGCTACATTTGTGAAGTAATATAAGGAGGGTACATATTAGTGGTACTAGATATGCACTCTCTTTTATTTTTGGCTATGTTAAATGATATTGTTGTTTTTCGGTAAAAAAATAGAGTTGGCTCTACGAATGTATAGAATCAGCTCGGTTTTTATTTTGATATTTTAAGAGCTAAATATTTAACAATCGCCTCTGTAAGTTGAAGAACAACGCGTTCTATGAGAATAAGAATAATCTTAAGAACCAATGTTTATAAAAAAGACGTACTGTTTTGAACAAAGTTTAACCGTTTATAAAAAAATGTACCGTTTCACCCCTTTGGATAAAATTATCTAAAGGGGTATTTTCAGTAACAAAGGTATTTAGTTATATTTACAGCGTATCATCCCATGAACTTTGACCATCGTAGGATACACCATGCTGCTCTTGCGCCATTTTCATAGGGTCTTCGTGAGAAAGAGTAAATACCATTTTAGGTTTCTCATCTTTAATGTACAAGATGTAAATAGTATCATGGATCAGATCTATTGGTTGACCTGGGATTTTTTCAAGGCACATCGTACCTTTTGTTTTCACCATTGTATAGTAAGGATTGAGGGGAATCTCTTCAACTGGGATCGTTTTGACGAATTGAAAACCAAGGGAATGTAAGTATTCCTGACTTTTTTCAGTCCCTGCCAGATAGTCTTCTTTCGAGATTACCTGGATAGCGCCACTAGGACCCGCACCCACAAGGGGATCACTCACATGAGGAGCCAGAAGACCTGGCTCAAACGCATTATGCGCCCGATTGAACTCCTCAAAGTATGTTCGGATTTTATCACTTACTTCATTCATGATTCTTCACCAATCCTTTCTTCTTTATATGAATATTCTATTCATGTAAGGTTAACATTATGTAACACTATCAGAATTCAATATATCTATGAATCTAAAAAAATTGAAAGGGATTTTTTGATTTATAAACAATTTTAATTGGACTTTATTCTAAAATATGTGACCTGTAACATCAGATGATAAAGCAGTATTTATATTTTAATTGTTCTTATTACTTAGTGGATAAAAATGTTAAAATTTAAATAAAGAATAATAGATATATTTGATGCTATATCATAGCCCTTTAGAAAAACCAGTCAGAACAATTTGGGAGGTGTGACAATGATTTATGTAATTAGACATGGGCAAACAGATTTGAATAAAGAAGGAAGACTGCAAGGGAGATTAGGGTTACCACTAAATGAATATGGTATAGAACAGGCAGAACGTTTAAGGGATAAATTTAAAAATATAAAATTCGATTATGTATTTTCTTCTCCGCAAGAAAGAGCGATTCAAACAGCAGAGATAGCGACGGGTATAAAAGCAATAATAGATACAAGGCTTGAGGTTTTTGATTTAGGTGAAGCAGACGGATTAAGAAAGGACGAAGTAAAAATGGCTGGAGGAGTTCCGGATTCTAGTATTTATAATGGGATTGAAGAAAGTAGCAGTTATGTGAGAAGAATTTTTGGCTTTATGCATGATCTTGAAGTTAAATATGGCAAGAGAGGGTTGAATATTTTGTTATCTGGACACAGATGTACAACCGGTTGTATTGGTGCTTATTTTGATCGGATACCAGAAGACAGAAATATTTTAAAACTATCCTCAAACAATGGAGAGTATAAAGTATATAATTTTAAACACAAAAAAGCTTTCATTAATAGCGGTAATTCGATTATTAAGCAAGGAGATTAATAATCGAATATGAATGATATAAGAATTGTGTGATTTTGGGGGCTAGAAAGAGGAGGGGTATGATGAAGAGAATACCATTTGTACGTCCAACAGATCATTATGATAAACGGCTTTTCAAAATTGATGAACATATTTGTGAACTACTAAGAAAACGTAAGGGAATTTCAAATGATGATCCAGGTTTTCCTTTAGATGAACACATAAATAATTGGGCAATAAAATATGGATTCTATGAAGAATTTTTAAATTGTGTATTTGAGTTATTAAGAAATGAAAGTGATTTTCGACCTTTTGTGGAACCGAATGGCTTCAGACGGTATATACCGGTTTTAAAGTGCGTTGAAAAGGATAAATATCTATATTCTGTTACATTCATTCGTCAGTATGAGAACGCTAGTGTTATTAACTTCAATATAGATTGGGATGCAGTAAATGATTTGCCTGGTGAGCAATCTAAACACCATTTTTTTGAGTTGTTTTTAGGTGAAAAGTATGATTGTAGAATGATTGATGGAGGTGGTTCAGCAGGACATCTTTCCTATAATTTTATTGTATCACCACCCTTACCTGATGATACATCAGGAATTAACTTAATCTTCAGGGAATTTAGCGAGCCTTTTACAGACAAACTAACAGGTTTTGAAATAAACATCCATTTGGACTAAATTTCATCAATGGATGTTTTCATAACAGATGCAGTAGATATTATACAATCGGGGAGAATTTCAATGGCAGATATTACATTTACAAAAGAAGCAGAACGTTTTGTGTATAGAGTTGCAGGAATTTTAATTCACGATAATAAATTATTAGTTATGAAGGATGAAAATTATTTTTGTTATTATATTCCAGGCGGGAAAGTCGCTTTGCAAGAGTTAAGTACGGATGCAATTACAGGAGAGCTACGAGAGGAACTAAAGATTGATGTGCATGTCGGTAGAATGCTTTGGCTAGTTGAGAACTTTTTCAAAGAAGATGTCTGTGATGAAATTTTTCATGAAATAAGTTTTTATTATTTAGTAGAATTGAAAGATGATGAAATTTTAAAAAGAGGAAATGAATTTGTTATGATAGAAGAAGGAAAACATGAACTTGTTTTCTACTGGAAACCGTTAGAGGAAATTAAAGATTTATATCTATATCCGTTATTTCTAAAAGAGCGGATATTAAATTTACCTAATGGTATTGAGCATATAGTTGAGAATAAATTATTGGATAAGTAGGTTAAAGACTATTAAAGTGATTTAATAGTCTTTAAAATGAACTCTTTTATTATATGATTTTTATTGTATTAATAGATTTGTAAGAGAGTTTGAAATGAACATACTTTAATCTGTGTCTTGTTCCATCTGTTTTCTAATTTTATCAATTTTTTTATTGGTAGACTTTTAAGAGATTTGATCATATTTGAAACATGTACAAAAAAGTCACCATACTATGAACTGCCCTTTCTTTATTTTTGTAAATAGATTCAAGGAATCGTAATGACAAAAGGCACAGTAATTATTTTACCTTTATGTTGAAATTGTCCCCATATTTTATAAGTACCACTAGTAGGGAATTCGGTATAGAACATAGCTTCAGGTCCCATTGTTTTTGAATCTGCCGGATGTACATGAAGGTACTTTTCAGTATCCTCACTTAAAATGACAACATGCCCAATGGCCCCTAAGTAGTTTTCAAGATCAGTAATGGGTTTCTTCGTAGATGCATCTGATAGGTTAAATTTAAGCATAACTTCCTTACTAGGCTTTATTTCACCATCATAACTTAGTGAAATTTCTTTTCCATCCACAATCTTTACGAATGATTTATCTGCTTGAAGAGGCTCTAACTTCGGCGTAGATCCTGCAACTTTGATTGCATGTGTTTTCGTAGTTTGAGAACTGCCTTTTGGAATAAAATCAGATATAAGTTTGTATTCGCCGCTTTTAGGGAAGTTTACATTCACACTAAATTTCCCTTTCCCATCATATGTTGGATGAATGTGATTAAAATAAGATAAATCTTTACTCACTACAATTAGATGCATTTTCTTCTCATGATTTATTTCATAGTCTTCAATAGGTTTGTTTTGATTATTTTTAATTTCAATTGTTAACTTTTCTTGTTTGTTTTCTTTAGGAGTGGAAGAGGATAAATGCCATGAGATATTTACATCCTGAGCTTTCTTTTCAGTATGAGCGGCATGTTCAGTATTTTTCTTATTCTTCGTCTCTTGTTGAAAAGGTGAATTTTTTGAATCCGATTGGTTGTTACACCCTGTAAAAATCCCCGCTATTATAAGCATGCATAAACCTATTACAAATATTTTTTTCTTCATTTTCGTACCTCCCATGTTCATGATTAATGATGTTTTGAAATAAGATTGAGAGTATAGGATAACAATGAAAAATCAAGAAATTAAGGATTTTCAAGTAGGATTCTCTTGTAGTATAAAGAATCTTTATTGTATGAGTTGAAAAGGAGGTAATATGATGGAAGTTACAATTCGCGCAGTAGAGATACAAGACGCTAGAGCAATTCATCGTATATGCACACAAAATGATGTTTTACCTTATATGGTTTTCTTGCCTAGTATGAGGGTGGATGCGATGGAAAATAGAATTCGAAATTTAGCCCCTAACCAATTTGAATTTGTAGCAGAGTATGACGGTATAGGTGTTGGATTTGTTGGTTTGACCCAAGGGCAAGGTAGAAGATCTCATGTGGGAGATTTATTTATAGGGGTAGATAGCGAATATCATAATAAAGGAATTGGAAAAGCATTGCTTACGAAAATGCTGGATCTTGCAGATAATTGGTTACTGCTGGAGAGGGTGGAGTTAGGTGTTTTAGAAATAAATCCTGGTGCAAAAAGATTATATGAAAAGTTTGGATTTGTAGAAGAGGGTGTAAAGAAAGGGAATTTAAAAGCGCAAGGGAAGTTCGTTGATGAGATTATGATGAGTCGTCTTCGTCCAAACGGTTTACTTGTACATAATTAAAAAAATGTGTAATTGCAAGAAAGTTGTTCGTTAAAAAATGAAAAACCTTGTTAAATTGTATGAGAAAAGTATAACAATTTAACAAGGTTTTTTTGCGTTAGGCAACAAATAAAAGAAGCAAAATACTTCACAATTTACATGTATACTGTCCGATAAAAATATTTGTATAGACCTACTCTCTTTTTGTTTGATAATTTAAATAAATTGATATAAAAATAAGTAATCAGCAAGTGGTTGGATAAATAATGGTAGGAATCATCTTGACATTGGAAGCATATGAGTTTATAGAATTTATTTTTGTGTATAAGGGGAATGAGTAGAATGAACAGGGTAGGGAAAAATGACTTTGTTTCTGGATTTGTACCAAATCATAACCATGGATCAGTGGATTATACATCTATTGAAGCGGGACACGTACATCAATGTTTAGATGTTACATCCCCACCAATTCAAGCGCAGGATGGAGGGCATGTTCATTATACAGAAGGATATGTTGTTTTCGAGGATGGACATACGCACTATTACAAGGCGTACTCTGGCCCAGCAATTCCAGTTGGAAATGGGATGCATGTTCATTATTACGATTTTTATACAACGGAAGATAATGGGCATAAACACCGTATTAAGGGAGTAGATCAGCCCGCCCCAGGTGATAAATAAGGAAAATGCGATTGTTAAGAAGTGGTTTTTATTTCTGTGTTCATTTTGGACTGTAAGCATTAAAAACCTTGAAAAATTCGTAATGTAATGAATCCATTATTAGCTGATCACGTTACAAGAGAGGCGGAGTACTTCCTCTTTATGGTTCATGTTTTGGAACAACGATTAAAACAAAGATAAATGGAACAATCTGTACAGTGACAAAATGCTTTATTTCATAATTTTTTTATCCCTTTCTTTTGATAGGGATTTTTGTGTTATGTAATAAAGTGAAATTTAAAGTCTTTAAAAGTCCCTTCAGAGATCTGAAGAGACTTTCCATTTACATAATTAGTGTTTATTAGAAGTTTATCCTTGTAACTCTTTATTAATTTCAAGCTGAGCTTTAGAGGTATTCGCAAAATTTAACCAATCGGTCCTCACTTTACTTTTATTATCAGTAATCCAAAGTTCGACAATATCTAGATGCGAAACATTTGTTGTTATTGTTTTTTTTATACCATTAATTTTAGCACCTGACATGTGTTTAGCAATCTCGGGATTTAGAGCAAAAGCAAAGTCAATTACAGTAGCACCTTGTGGCAGATGTATGGGATCTAATTTAGGTGTAAATACAACAATGGTATCTTGAAATAATTCAAATGATACTAAATCATAAAATTCTAGAGCGTCTTGAGTTACTAAATCATTCGTTGCGATAGACTGGTTCATCAACTTATCAATGATGTCTTGCATCTCCTTATCAGTTATACTTTTTGTAAGAATGTAGAAAAACCCTTTATCTCTTATCTCCTGATTTATTTTTGTTTGGATACATATCACTACCTCATGATCATTTATTTCCACCTTAGTCTTTAAGTATTTGTTTAATACATCGTTTTCAATTGCTATATGATCTTCAAATTGATGAGGAACTGGTTTATATAGTTGATGTATGATTCCTAACATTTTATAACAGTTCAAATTGCTTGAGGTTGTGATGACTATCTTTGATATTGTAGCTAAGTCTTGCATGTCTTGAAGACGAGAATAAGCTGTATAAATGGGACTCACTTCATAGTCTACTTCAAACATTAAAAGCGGCTCTTGAAAGCTATTTATGTCTTGAATGATATTTTGAGACATATCCTCTAGTAATTGAACATAATTCTGTAAAAGTATTTTCATGCCCTTATATTTAGAATGATTAAGATGAAAAAAACTTAAATCTTCTAACTCTCGTTGAATATGTAATAATCCTAACCTTTTACATATAGGAGAAAAAATTTTGAGTGTTTCATTTGCATAAGGAACTTGTTTCTTTACAGTTTTCACCTGTAAAGTTCTCATATTATGGAGACGATCTACCACTTTTATAATAGCTACTCATATATCTGCTTGTGTAGCTAACAATAACTTCTTTAAATTAATTGCTTCATACTCTTCTTTACTGGGAATCTGTTTTTTATCCGCTTTGGTTAATCCTTCGACAATATCGGCTACCTTTTCGCCAAACGTACTAAGTATATCCTCAATTGTGTAATCTGTATCTTCCACCAATCATGTAGTAATGCTGCTACTAAAGTTGTGATATCCGCTTTACAATCTAGCAGAATCTCTGTAACTGCAAATGGGTGAGTAATATAAGGCTCACCTGAAACTCGAAATTGACCTTCATAAGCTTTCTCTGCGACATATATAGCAGTATTCAACTGTTCTAATTCTGATTTATGTAGATAGGAGGCTTTTTTTATCAATTCTTTTTTCATATTTTCACCTTCATCATATTAATTTTCTTATGTTCATCCTAATAATATTATAATTCGTTTTTTAAAAGTGAAATACCTCTCTAAACGATGAGAGATTACCATAACGGATTATTATATAGAGTCAAAAATGACGAAAAATAGTTTGATATATGATATATTTTAACAGTACTCCAACAGAAGTCCCCTTCCTCAAGTACGTGCAGGGCATAGTCCAGGTGGTAGGGAGGGGATGAATGTTGGTCGTGCACAGCACGAAGTTTCTATTTCCTTTTTATGTAATTCCATGTATGCTAGCACTAGAAAACAAGAACATACATTCTTCTTTGTATTTAGGAATTTGAAACACTATAACGAAAAAAGAGAAAGGTGATGACAATGTTGCTAAGCCAAAAATACGAGATTTTCCCAATGAAAGAACAAAAAGAAACGCTAGGCCGTTGGCTACAATATTGTCGTCAAACCTACAACTCTGCTCTTTTAGATAAACAGAGGAAATATAAAGAAAACAAACAATTGTACACACGTTTTGATATGCAAAAGCAACAAACAATGGATAAGAAGATGTATCCTTTCCTAAAAGAAGTGCCATCACAGCCCTTACAAGAAGTATTTTTACGATTGGAAAAGGCATATGATGGCTTTTTTCGTGGAGATGCCAACTACCCAAAATTGAAAAAGTATAAAGATTATAATAGTCTTACTTTCACTCAATTTGGATTCAAACCGAATGGGAAATATCGCTTGGTGATGTCATTTGCAGAGAACGGAAAATTATACAACAAACGATTAGGAGAAATAGATATCTTTCTTCATCGTCCGATAGAAGGAACCATTAAGCAACTGATTATCAAACGCCAATCCAAGAGATGGTATGCTATTTTTAGTGTCGAAAGACAAGTTGTACCTTCCTCTGTTGTGATAGAAAATGCAATTGGTATAGATGTAGGACTTCAGAAATATGCTGTTCTTTCAAATGAAACTGTATTTGAAAATCCAAGATTTCTTCTGCAAAAAGAAAAGCAACGGAGAAAAGCACAGCGTAATCTTTCGAAGAAAAAGAAAGGCTCTGCGAACTATAAGAAACAAGTAGAGCGGATTCGTAATCTTCACGAAAAGGTAGCGAATCAAAGAAAAGATTTTTTACACAAATTAAGTTATCATCTCACGCAAGTGTATTCGGTGATTTGTATAGAAAATCTTGATATTCGCAAGATGGTTCGGAATCGAAAAGTGTCGAAGTCGATTTCTGATGCGGGCTGGGGCGCTTTTCGTAAGATGCTTTTGTATAAGTGCGAGAAATTTGGAGGGCTACTTGTGAAAGTAGATCCAGCATACACATCACAAGATTGTTCGAGCTGTGGGAATCGTGTGAAAAAATCACTTTCGATTCGGACACATATTTGTACAAAGTGTGGAATGGTATTAGACAGAGATCATAATGCAAGTCTAAACATTTTGCGAAAAGGGTTAGAACAATTACTTGTGAGAACGACTGAAGACTGAAACTGTAGGGCAAGGTTGTGTCCAAACAGTATAAACGACGCCTGTGGAGAGTATGTAAGACTGCTTGGATTCATAAGCAGCAAAACAGGAAGCCCCTTCTTCAAACGACTCGTAAGAGTGTTAAGGAGGGGTCATTCACCGATGGAGTTATATTATAAGTATTTTGTGCTATAGAAAGGAATTTAGTATCATAGAGTAGTTGATGTGCAAATTCTTTGTGTAAGTAATATGTGATTCGGTAAAAATTCAAAAGAATGATGAGAAAGAGGAGTAGGGATGCAAGATACAAATGTTTTGAAAAGGGGACTTTCAATTGTTTCTCGATGTAAAAAAGAAACAAAAGATATTTGGCATGCGCATTTTGGTGTGGCAGCTATCGCTAGTTACTTTTTTAGTAAAGAGAACAATCTCGCTTTAGATACGGTTAATCAGATTAGCTCCCAAACTACAGCTATGCTTAATAAACATGCTTTAGGAGAGACAATTGATGTAATGCATGGAGTTGATTTTCAAAAAGCTGAAGATATGATTCTAACAGCTTTAGAAAAAAACATTAATGGTCTTCACTGGGTGGGACACAATGTTATTTATACTGCTTTAAGTTTATTAGCAATTCGTGAACTTCATAATTGGGGAACACAGGAAGATATTGAAGGTATAGCAGATCTCATTCTTTCTTTTGAAAAAACGATTCCAGGGAGATCCTGGATTGGCTTTTCAACTTCGGAAGTGAAGAGACTTCAAATAAACAACAATGATACCATTTCTTCCATCAATAATCCGGAAAAGTTATCAGAGTTTATTTTAAAAGAACTATCACAATTTAAAGTCATTTATAAGGCGGAGGCACATCATGATTTAATTGGACATATGCTTACCTTCTCACATGCCTTGAATATTTTACACGATTTGGGTCATGTTTCATTTTTTAAGAAAGGTTTAGTTTCTCTCTTAAAACTAGTTCAGGTTCTTAGGGAAAGTCAAAATCTCAAATTAGATGAGCCCATTAAATTAAATTCTCCTGTCGATTGCCTACCTTTAGTTAGGAAAAAACAAGCAACGGCGTTACCGACGGAAGAATTATTTTGGCTTAAAGATCACAGCCATTCAGATTGGGATTTTGGGCATCAATTTAAATTTTCACTTAGTTATTTTAACCATTTACAGAGAGCTTCTGGATATAAAGATTCAACAATGGAGAATTTTCGTTACATTATCAGCTTTTAGCGGGTAAGCTACGAGTAGGAAATGATGCTTCTAAGTTTCTTTTTTCTTTTGACATAGCATATACTTTCTTGCATTCGCCTTATTTTTGATTGATCGGCATTTACTCGTTTTTTCTTAAAGATGTAAGATTTACATAAACATGACACTTTTACTTATTATGTAAGTGGTTTATACTAGAGTACATATCTTTTTAAATTGGAGCGAGTAAATACGACATGGAGCTGAGAAAATTAGAGCAGATTATTGAAGTGAAAAAAGACGAGCTTTTTAAACTTGTTTCAAATTATGGATTTCAACACCAAAAAGTACTTGAAGTGAGCCAAGAATTAGATAAGTTAATAAATTGGTTTATGTTATTAAAATGAAAAATGATCACTTTATGTATAAATGATGAAGAAATGATAGTTAATAATTTTATAACCACTAATCTGTAAATAATAATAAAGTGCAATTATTTCCTTATTGAAATATACCTTCTCTGTAGTTTCTAATATAAGCATTATGAACCTCATTTTAGAATCACATCAAGCAATAAAAAATATCTTTTTCACGAAACAACTGATGTTTCAAATCTACAAGTACCTACATTATGTGTTGCAGGAGGGAGCACAGAGCTGAAGTTCTCGGCTGCGGTTTCTTTTGAAAAATTAAATTCTGAAATTTAAATTGCTGTTATTCCTTTTGCTAATCAGTTGGTACATGATGATCAACCCGAAATATATTCGCATACACTACATGCCTTTTTAAAGACTATGAAAGCTACTAGTCGAGAAAGCTAACTTTTTTGGGTATAATAATAAAAGGGTTTAATAATCATAGTATCGGTTAGGAGCACAGCAAATATGAAAACAGTTGTTGTCATAGGGGGAGGTATTACAGGACTCTCTACTATGTATTACTTAGAAAGATTAAAAAAGGATTGCAATATAGACGTAGATTTAATCCTTGTAGAGCAAAATAAATATTTAGGCGGAAAAATCCGCAGTTTGAAAGAACAGGATTTTATGATGGAAACGGGAGCAGATTCTATTGTTGCTCGAAATGAAAATGTCATGCCCCTTGTAAAAGAGTTAAACTTAGAGGGTGAAATGGTATATAACGAAACAGGGATTTCATATATCTATTCAAATGATATGTTACATCCTATTCCTTCTGACACTGTATTTGGTATACCTACAAGTGTAGAATCACTATTTAATAGTACGTTAGTTTCAACGAAAGGGAAAATTGTTGCACTGAAAGATTTTATTACAAAGAATAAAGGCTTTACAAAGGATACATCACTTGCGGTGTTTTTAGAGAGTTTCTTAGGGAAAGAATTGGTGGAGAAGCAAATTTCTCCTGTTCTTTCAGGAGTGTATTCTGGTAAATTGAATGAACTTACAATGGCATCCACATTACCATATTTACTTGATTATAAAAATAAATACGGTAGTATTATTAAAGGATTTGAAGTGAATAAAAAACAATTTCAGGCTGCTGGAAATAAAAAGTTTTTATCGTTCAAAAGTGGACTTTCTACGATTATCAATCAGTTAGAAGAAGCATTGACTGAGACAGAAATACGTAAAGGAGTAACAACGACGAATGTAAGTAAAGACGGTGATACATATGAAATTTCTTTCTCGAATCACGAGACCATAAAAGCTGATTACGTTGTTTTAGCTACGCCTCATGATGTGGCACAAACTGTATTACATTCTAATGAATTAGACAGTGATTTCAACAAGTTTAAAAATTCATCCCTTATTAGTATTTATTTAGGATTCGAAATCCCTGATGATCAACTGCCTGCAGATGGTACAGGTTTTATTGTTGCGGAAAATAGTAATTTATATTGCGATGCTTGTACATGGACAAGCCGGAAATGGAAGCATACATCAGATAAACAAAATTTGTTGGTGAGAATGTTTTATAAAAGTTCAAATCCAGCGTATGAAAAAATTAAGCATAATAGTAAAGAGGAATTGATTCAAGTTGCTTTATCTGATATTGAAAAGAGTCTTGGAATTAAGGGCGAACCGCAAACAGTTGAAGTTACGAATTGGAAAGATTTAATGCCAAATTACCATTTAGAACACAATCAGGCAGTTCAATCTTTAAATGAGAAATTATCAGCTGTTTTTCCAAATGTTTATATAGCCGGTGCATCATACTATGGTGTGGGGATTGGCGCTTGTATAGGAAATGGGAAGAAAACAGCAGGTATGATTATGGATACATTACATACCCATTCTAAGTAGTGCAAATGAAAGGGAACTACATAATTAATTTTGTCTAATAAAAAAATATGAGTTTCGAACAAAGCACCCCTCTAAGTTGTGAAGTGAACCCTGAAAATGGGGCATATATCAAAACACCTAAACTACCTGTTCTCTAAATTCTTTAGGGGATAGGTAGTTTAATTTTTCCTGAATTCGCACACAATTGTAGTAATGAATGTATTCTAGCACAGTCTTTCGCACAGTTGTGTTGGATACTTTTGTTAATTTTTGTGAGTAGAAAGCTTCGCTTTTCAAATGTCCGAAGAAGCTTTCCATCACGGCATTATCATGGTAGTTTCCTTTCCGAGACATGCTGGTGATAATGCCTTTTTCTTTGGCATACATTTGGAATTCTTTCGCTGTATAGATGCTTCCTTGATCAGAATGAAGAATGACACCTTCTACATTTCTTCCTTTCATTGCTTGTTTGAGTGTATCCATGGATAATTGAAGATTTGGGGATTCACTTAGCACCCAACTAATAATTTCACGATTAAAGGCATCCATGATTGTAGAAAGATACAGGGTACGTTCTCCAAACATCAAGTATGTCACATCAGTAAACCACTTTTTATTCGGAGCTGATGCCTCAAATTGGCGTGCTAAGAGATGTGGTGCTACCACAGGTTCGGCACCAACTATATACTTCTTGTGCTTGCGACGCACCTCGATAATAAATTGTAACTTTTCATAATTCGTAATACCTTTTTATGATTGATACAAATACCCATTTTTCTAAGAGTAGCTGTAATTCTTCGGTATCCATAACGTAGTTTATGACATAGGCAAACTCTCTTAATCTTCTCCTCAAGTTCGTTTCTGAGAACTTTTGCTTTTTGTAACCAACGATAAAATGTTGAACGTGGTAAATCTAACACTGCGCATAGTTCCTTTACTGTCATTCCAGTTTTTAATTCTTCCCATAGCTTAGCGACAATACTTGGTTTCAACCCCTTTCGATTTCCAGATACTTTCCCAAAACCAGTAGTTTTGTTTTCAAGTGTTTATTTTCTAATCGTAGCTGTTCCACTTCACTTAGCTCTTCAGGTCCTTTCCCATAGGAATATTGTTTTCCGACAGGCTGTTGGACACGATATGTTTGATCCGTGCGATACCATTTCATCCACTGTTTAATTTGACTTACATTTTTAATACCTAATTTCTCCATAATTGTCCGGTTAGAACAACCTTCTTTCTTCATCTCGATTACTTTCCACTTTACTTCTTCTGGATCATGTACTCTTTTCTTCAAATGAAAAACACCTCCGCTTAATTCGCATTTTTAGTATGCGAATTAAGGGGGTGTTTTGTTCATGTCTCATTAATTGGGTTCACTTTAGTTAAGAAGGGTGTTTTGTTCGTTATTATTAAATATTATATCGCTAGTTCACTTTGATCGGAATTTCAGCACGTGTCGTTTCATTTTCTTTAATTGTTAATGTGACATTCCCAGTTTCTTTAAATGAATAAGAGGAAATTCGATAAATCTCTTTTATCTTATGTTTTTTATTGATTTCTTTCGTTGATTTATTGGTTAGTAGGGATAGATTAGGCTTCCACGTTTCTTTTTTACCAGAAGGGTAGTTTATTATAATTTGAGGTTTTTCTAAATGAAGTGGTTTCCAAGAAGCGAAATATAGTTCACTTTCATTTTCTTTTTTGATTAATTGCTCGGAGAAGTAGCCAAATTCACCGATATCACCTAAAACAGTATATGGTTTGTTGTCTATTTGAATGTCTAGAAAGGCAGGCTTATAGGTGGCCGCATGATAAATGCCATAAGAAAGTGATAATACTGAGGCTACGCCAAGTCCAATTATAAATTTCTTTAGGCTGTTTCCTTTGAAACTAGTCATCATGGCTGAATTTGGTGCGAATTTCTGTGCAAATAAAAAGACAAATAAAATAAACAAGAGAGATATACCTATAAAAAAATACATGCTCTGTATTCACCTCCCTTTAGATTATATATAAAATAAAATGATTATAAATATAACTCTTATTTTCAAATCTCAAAGTAATGGAATTGATTGTTTATTTTACATGTTAACATAAATATCCAATTTTAGTATGGTGTAGGTACGGATAAGCAACCAAAAAGGAGAAGAGAACGTATTATCAAACGATTATACATTAATTTCTAACTTGTAAGTAAAATCCAAATATGCTAGAATATCTCCAAGGTTTAAATGATAGATTATTTATTTAATTCTGTATAATAAAATAATGATAAGCGATGATAGGAATCAGTAGCAACTTATCTCCCTGTAACAGAGAGCTGATGTATGGTGTGAATTAGTACAAAGATAAGTGCGAATTACCTCCTTGAGCTTTCTTTGTGAAATAGGTCAGTAGCAAAGAACGGGCAACCGTTATGTGTATGAGCGGAAGAATTAAATTCTTCAACAAGGGTGGTACCGCGTGCAGTTAACCACGTCCCTTTTATAGGGGCGTGGTTTTTTATTATGTAAAAAATGATTAGAGGAGGAGTTAAGCAATGGTTCATGTATTTGATGAATTAACAAGTGAACAACTTCATGAAGTGGAAAGACAATTTTCAACTTATGTATCTGGTACGCAAGAAGTACTACCAGCACAAGAATTGAAAGAAAAAATTGCGAAATCAGTATTGAATCGTATGCCGCTGAAAATTAAATTAGGATTAGATCCTTCAGCTCCAGATGTTCATATTGGTCATACGGTCGTATTAAATAAATTACGTCAATTTCAAGAGAATGGTCATATCATTCAATTAATTATTGGTGATTTCACAGGGAAAATAGGTGATCCTACAGGGAAATCAGTTGCTAGAAAACAATTAACGGATGAAGAAGTGAGGCGGAATGCGAAAACGTACTTTGAACAATTTGGAAAAGTATTAAATATGGAGAAGGTGGAACTGCATTATAACGGAAAATGGCTTACAAAATTAAATTTGGAGGATATTATTCATTTAGCAGGAAAAATAACTGTAGCTCGTTTACTGGAACGAAATGATTTTTCGGAACGATTATCTACTGGGAAACCTATTTCATTACATGAATTTTTCTACTCGCTAATGCAAGGTTACGATTCAATAGAATTAGAAAGTGATGTGGAATTAGGTGGGAATGATCAACACTTTAATGTCTTGATGGGAAGACATCTGCAAGAGCAGTTTGGAAAAGGGAAACAAGTCGTGATTTTACTTCCGTTACTAGAAGGATTAGATGGCGTTGAAAAAATGTCGAAATCGAAAGGGAATTACATCGGGATTGATGAAAGGCCAAATGAAATGTATGGGAAAACAATGTCTGTACCAGATGAACTTATGGTGAAGTATTTTGAACTTGTAACAGATCTTTCTTTAGAAGAGAAGAATCAAATAAAAGAACAGCTGGAAATAGGTACGTTACATCCACGTGATGCAAAAATGCTTTTAAGCAAAACGATTGTAAGGATGTACCATGGGGAAGAGTTGGCAGAAAAAGCAGAACAACATTTTAAAAATGTATTTCAAAAAGGAAATCTTCCAGAAGACGTACCCTGTGTTGCTTGGAACGGAGAAAAAGAGGTACCTATTATAGATTTGCTAGTAACACTCGACTTGCAAAGTTCAAAAAGTGAAGCGAGAAGAATGATAAAAAATGGTGGAATTAAAATGAACGGAGAAAAAGTTGAGGACACGGAATTATTAACAAGCATCCAAGATGGTACGATCGTGCAAGTTGGAAAAAGAAAATTTGTAAGAATAAGTATGAATGAATAAAACATAATGGAAGAGTTTATCTTGCATTAACGGGTAGTAAGAACACCACTGGTGGAAGTTTCACTTTATTATGCGATGAATTCAAAAGGAAAGGAGGTTTTTCTGCTATAATAAATTAGTAGAAAGAAAAGGAGGGTTTTAATGACATTTCCTGTTTTAGAAACAGAACGATTACGATTGGTTGAGATTGATCAATCGTATTGTCAAAAAATATATGAGATTTTTTCGCATAAAGAAGTAACTCGTTATTATGGAATGAATTCTTTTACAGAGTTTGGCCAAGCTTCCCGTATGATTGAATCTTTTTCAAAAAATTATTTTGGGAAACGCGCAATTCGGTGGGGAATGGTTTTAAAAGAAACGAATACTTTAATAGGTACAATTGGGTTAAACAATTTACAACTTTGGAGTAAACGATCTGAGATTGGATATGATCTACATCCTACTTATTGGAGGAAGGGGTATGCATCAGAAGCTGCTCAAGAAATTATTACTTATAGTTTTCAGGAATTAGGCTTATTTAGAATAGGGGCGATTACATATCCTGAAAATGTGGCTTCTTGTAAGATGCTATCCAAAATAGGATTTCATAAAGAGGGACTATTACGTGGATATATTAATCAAGGGGAACAGCAGCATGATGCTTTTATATATTCTATTTTACGAACGGATTGGATAAAAGATTTTGAAATGTAAAAAGGAATCAAGCAGATAAGTGAGCAACATACAGCGTTTAAAAATAGTTATTCATCATTTTTTTGTATGAATAATTGGTTTGAAGAAAATGAAAAATAAAGAACCCCCTTACCAAAAGGTAAGAGGGGTAATGAAATCATTAGCCTAATTTAGGTAATAAACGTTCTCCGCTTTTCATGCTACTTTTACATAAAGGGCATTTTGGCTCCTCTTCAAATGAAAAGTTTTTTCTCATCCATCCTAAACAATCCTCGGCTTCACATTCCCAGACAGGTGTTTGTTCTGGTGGTACTTCTGCCACATCGTTCTTTCTATTTCGATACATGGGACCACTCCTTTTATGTAAAAATTTTAATTATATAAGTAAAAAGGTTGTTAACCGTGCGATGGTAACAACCTTTTTATTGTTTAAATTATAGCTTTACAACGTTTTTAGCTTGAGGTCCGCGGTTGCCATCTTCAACTTCGAAGCTAACTTCTTGACCTTCGTCAAGAGATTTGAATCCATCACCAGTGATAGCAGAGAAGTGAACGAATACATCGTTACCATCTTCAACTTCGATGAAACCGAAACCTTTTTCGCTGTTAAACCATTTTACTTTACCTGTTAATGTCATGGTAAATGCCTCCTAAAAATAAGAAAAATAAATTACAATATGATCCGTCTTATTTCAACGGAAATAAAAATTCACATATTATCAAAAATCCATGAGGAACACTTATTATTCCTAATTGATGCTTGATAATATGTAAAGTGAAATCTGGATGAATTTGACCCTACAACACATCTTACAACAAATGGAGAGAAATAGCAAGTGCTGGAAAAGAAAGTGTGGTTTATTGATTAAATAGAGGGGGCTATACAACTCCATGTACGTACTTCTTTTATAAATAAGGTGATCTAAAACAGTCTCTTACTATGTATTTATAATTTCTTAATCGAATTTACGTATGTGACTTGTAGTTATTTGATAGCAGGAATGGAAAAGAATGATAAACTCAAAGGTTTATTCTTCTAGAAAGTAACAAAAAACATGAGTGTGTTAAAAATTGTTAATTAATCGTAAAATAGGAAATGTTTATGAAGGGATAAAAGGAAGGAGCGATAACTTTGAATAGTAGCCATTTTAAAACGATTCATGCAGCAAAGGAAGGTAGAAAGAAAGTACATCCCATTTTAGCAGTAATATTATCGGTTGTATTTTTAACTCTCGGTGAGTTGTTTATGCTATTTATGTTATTTTTACCAAAAGCAGAAACGACATTTATGAAAGGGATTTATGATAATTTAGGAATGATATTAACGTTTGGAGGAGCAATTTTAATTGTATTTCTATGGGTTCGGTTTGTGGAAAAAAGGTCGTTTTCATCAATTGGTCTTTGGAAAGAAGGATTTTTGAGAAATTATGTAAGAGGAGCTTTAGTAGGGTTTATATTCATATCAATACCGGTATTATTACTTGTAGTAACAGGAATTGTACAACTGCAAATACAGCAATTTACAAGCACAGTTATTTTAGGTATTCTGAGCTCTTTAGTTGCATTTTTAGTACAAGGTGCCACAGAAGAAATTGTTGTTCGTGGTTGGTTATTTCCAGTTATTTCAGTTAGAAGTCGGATATGGGTAGGGGTTGTAGTTACTTCTTTTTTATTTGGATTTCTTCATTTACTCAATCCTGGTATAACCATCCTTTCAATTTCAAATATCATATTAGTTGGTGTATTCGCCGCCTTTTATGTATTAAAAGAGAATAGTCTGTGGGGAATATGCGCGTGGCATTCTATATGGAACTGGGCTCAATACAATGTATATGGTTTTGCGGTGAGCGGTTTAACAATCCACTCTACACCAATATTTAAGTCTGTAACGAATGGGCAAGAAGCATTGCATGGAGGAGCATTTGGAATTGAAGGAAGTGTAATTACAACAATTATGCTTGCTGTTGCTTCAATCGTATTATGGAGGCAAATATGGGGAAGAAGGGAAAAGGAAAAGCAGCGTAATATTGGATAATTTATAGGGGATGAGTTACATCATGGCTATCGTTTGTTTAGAGGGACCGAGTGCGGTTGGGAAAACGACGACATGTCAGCAGTTAGAAGAAGATTATGGTGCGTATATTATTCCTGAGGTCAATCTTCTATTTGAACGTCCTAAGAACGAACACAAAACATGGTATTTAGAGAGACAAGTTGAGCGATGGAATATGGCGGTACGACAATCAAAGAATTATGAAATTGTTATACTTGATGGGGATGTTTTTCAACCGCTAAGTTATAATTGGTGTTTTCATTTCGGAATATTTGATCAACCGTTGTCTTTTTTAGAAGAATTTTATAAAAAAAGCATGATGAAAAGAGAAATTGGGTTTCCAGACCAATATTTTTATTTGTATACAACAGATAGTGAGTTGAGAAAACGAAAAGATTTTGATTATACAAGAAAAAGAAGGAATTTCGAAAAGCATATACATATTGTTAAAGCGCATAAAGAGTAGTATAACAATTTAAATACGATTGAAGAAAGCTACTGTAAGATGATAGAAGCAAAAAGTGTGAAAACAAATGAAACAGAAATAATGAAAGACTTGTTAGGAAGGCAAGTAAATCTAGAACAGCGGTATGATGTTTTTATGTTGAAGACTATTACGAAGTGGTTACAAAAAAATTGTGCATAATAAAACAACGAGTACATCGATACGATGCACTCGTTGTTTTATTATTGATTACTATGTATGGCTATAATGTTTAGATGTTTGGTAGATGGTTTTTAAGATTTGTATATTTGCTTTTTCATTCTTTGCAACAGCTTCCTGGTATGGTAGTAAAAATAGTTGAGACGGTGAAAAGGGAATCTCACCACAAATTTGAATCAAAAACAATGTGTTTCTTATGAAAGAGGGGGAGTATTTCCAATGTAAAATGAAGCAAGTGAAGGATGATGAGTTATATTAAATAAAATCGCGCTATTTTTTCAGAATAATCTTGCAATATTATCCTGAAAAGAAATACAATATAAGGAAATATATGAATATTCCTGTAAAATAGTATTGCAGAGGAGTGGGAATAGATAAAAGACATTTGATGGGAAAATATTTTCAATGGGGAATGTATAGTGAATGATGTTGTGAAATGAGATGGGCATGAAGAGAATGAGTGATGGAATACAGGGGAGGAAACATGCACAATGAGAACACTATTTAAAATACTAGGGATAATTGCTGGGATGGCAGTAGTTGGGGGGGCACTTACTTATGGAATCTTATATTATCTCAATCATAGTAAATCAACTGCTAAAAAAACATCAACAGCTGCTCCAGCAGTAGAAGTATTAGCTGATAGTAAAGTGAAAGCAGAAAATGCGAAGCTTTTAGAGAATGGTAATTATTCGCTGCCAAATAGTGACTTCAACAAAAGCTTTAAGTGGACTGATGAAAAAGTACAAACTGCATTGCATGAAATGGCACATCAAAAAGCAAAAGCGGACCAAAAGTGGGGATATATTTTCATAACGCAAGAACGAATTGAGAGTTTATTAGGAATTATTAAGAGTAGTGATATGAATCATAAAAATACATATGTAGATATTTTAGAGAGATGGAAACAAGGAAAATACGAGAAGGCAGATGCAGATCATAATACGATTTGGAAATTACAAAGTGGAAATCTTGGTGAGGGTAAAGGTGTAATGTCACAAGATGAACAGAAAGAGTTGATTCATAAAGTTTTTATGCAAAAGGGGACATTTTCAGGAAGTACATTAATCGCAAGTGGTGAACAAGATAAAAAATAACCTATAAATAATTTTGAAAAGATTAGATTGTTGCAGACCTTTTCTTGGTGGATGAGAAAAAATTTACCAAGAAAAGGTTATTTTATTTGACATATGAAATAAACAGGAATAAGATTCATATATGAAATAATAAAGGATGGCTTATTAAATGAATATGAATAAAAGAGAATTATATGGAAATATTCGAGATGTCTATCATCAACTGCAAAAAAATTTGGATAAGGCAATTGAAGAGTATGATATAAGCTATGTGCAATTTGGTGTTATTCAAGTGCTTGCGAAGTCTGGAAAGGTTTCTATGTCTAAGCTCATTGAAAATATGGGGTGTGTTCCGAGTAATATGACAACGATGATTCAAAGGATGAAACGAGATGGTTATGTTGCAACAGAAAAAAATCCAAATGATCAACGTGAAACACTCGTCTATTTAACAGAAAAGGGAGAACAGGCAAGAGAAAAGGTAGATGTAAAATATGTACGCTTTTTACAAGAAAATTGTAGTGGCTTTACGGATGAAGAGGAAGAAAAGTTACAAGAGTTGTTATTAAAATGGAAGCGTTATTTAAGTTGATTTTAGTAGGGAAGTAAAAGTGTAACATAAAGTGAAACTTCCATCAGTGGGGGTGTGCTGCTCGTTAACGCGGGATAAAGTTACATTTTTCTTTATATAATATTTCATATATGAAATAAATAATAAGGAGAGTTAGAAATGCAAATGAAATCTATGTTACGTATCTTAGCAGTTGTCGCATTCTTTATCGGTTTAGATTCTTTAATTGTTTCACCATTATTGCCAGCTATTGCACAAACAACAGGAATTCCTGCTGAAAAGGGTGTGCTTTTCATTACAGCATATACGAAGGACTGTTATGGCGTTAAATAGTTTAGCAATGTATGTGGGAATGACGATTGCTTCTGGGACTGCATCGTTTGCTTTGAGTCAGGGGTTACCATTTGTTTCCTTAGGGGTTGTTTGCGCAATTGCTAGTTTACTTGTTTTGCCGATGATTTATTTTCTTGTTAAGGAGAAGGCGGTACCTAAGAAAAATCCAATTGGCATGTAAGATGGAAAGAGGATAGTGGGTATGCCCACATCTCCAGCAAGATAAAGTTTTACTGTTTATTAATCTATAGGCCTTTTGTCTTACTTAATCCTAATCCTAATGGGGGATTTAAATAGTATATTTCTAGCTTATAATAGCAAATGAAAGGATTTTTAAATTTATGAGGAGGGAATTGCATGAAAAATTGGGTTCAGTTTAGAGTTGCAAGACCAACAGATAAATTTGAAGAAGTGATAAATTTCTATGAAACAGGATTGGGCTTAAAACGTATAGGGGAGTTTCAAAATAATGAAGGTTACGACGGGGTAATGTTTGGATTACCTGATGTAGAATATCATTTAGAGTTTACAAGACATGTTAATGGGAGTCCATGTCCTGCTCCCACAAAAGATAACTTACTTGTTTTTTATATGCCTGATAAAGATGAAATTGAAAAAATGACTAATAGACTAAATAAAATAGGATATTATGAAGTCGAACCAGAAAACCCGTATTGGAAAGAAAAAGGAACTACAATAGAAGACCCTGATGGTTGGAGAATTGTATTAATGAATACAGATGGATAAAGTAAGATTTTATAAAGTAATGACTCTAGTAATAACAGAATGTAGCAAAATTTTTGTTCTTCATCCCTACAACATTTGTAGGGATTTTTATGTAAAAAAAGCATTATTCTGAGCATACTTTTGAACATAAAGATATATTACTATTAAGATAATGCGGTTTAAATCAGTATCAATAAATGTGGTCTATTATATAAAAGAAATAAATAAATCTGGCCAAATGATTTTCTAAAATATAAAGATCACTTGACCAGACATTAAATTAGTAAGAATGAGAAGTTAAGGAGGTATGGGAATATGATATTAAACCACTTTGAAGAATTTTCTCGAAAAGTCGGAAATACACCTCTAATTAAATTAGAGTGTGAAGAAACAAAGGATTTTTCTATTTATGCTAAATGTGAATGGCATAATCCTACAGGATCAATCAAAGATAGAGCAGCACTTGGAATGATAAAAAAATATATGGAAGAAACGAATAAAAAACTACACATTTTAGAGTACAGTGGGGGGAACTTAGCGAAATCCATAGGTCAGATTTGCTATCACCTAGGTATTGAGTGTACCTTAGTGTTAAGTTCCGGGTCAGGGAAATCTCTATTAAATGAATTAGATAATTATGGAGCTAAAACTGTTTTGGTTGATAAATCAAAGGGCTTTTATTCAGTTATTGAGAAGGCAATAGAGATTAGCAAACAAAACCCACATTACTATTTTTTATTTCAACACTATAATAATGCTAATCTTTTAAGTCATATAGAGGGAACGGGCCGAGAAATTATTAGTCAAATGGATGGGAAATCAGTTAACGCTTGGGTTGCATCTGCTGGAACAGGTGGAACTTTAATGGGAGTATATCAAGTGGTAAAGGAGTATACACCAAGTATTGAGCTACATTTGGTCATGCCTGCGGAACTACCTTACGGTTCTGAACAGCCTCCAAACGGCTTAAAGAAATATGCTGGATCAGGCGGATTGGGTTTAGGTAGGAAATAACATTTTTTAGAAAAGGAAGATTATTTGATAAATAAGCAATGGAATTATTCATATGAAGATACTTTGTATGAAATGGCACGTTTTTATAATGAAACTGGAATTAAAATAGGTACGTCTGCTGCAGCAAACCTATTAGCTGCTAAACAAATTGGGAGAGAAAAAGGGGCCGGATTTAATGTTGTTACAGTTTTTCCAGATGCGGGATCTATAGAAGAGTGGTTAGATGTAGAAAATTTATTAGTAAAAAAAGAAGGGAGCTAGGTAATTATAATTGAATGAAATCAATTTATTAAAGTAAGTAGGGTATGAATTAATATAGAATTATCCTACAATTATCAAAGATTTTTCTTCATTTTTTATCTTTAGGAGAGAAACGGACAGAAATTACATTGATATGAAAGGAAAACAATAATATCTTGTGTTTCCTATATTATTGTTTCGCATCTCATAATAATGCCGCTTAATTCAAAAAATGAAACAATGATTTGATATCCTTTGAATTAGAGGTTTGCTGCTCGTTTTATTCAGATTCCGGAGCGTGTGGGGTAAACTAAAAAATCTCAAAAACTATCGTTTTTTGAGATTTTTTTAATCTTAAGATATTGAAACATTATTGTTAATCTAGCTAGAGTAATAAATAAATTAGCTAGAATATGGACGAGAGTTAACCAACCGCGAAGGGTGAAGAAAATCTTCGTTGATGGAAGGTTTCACTTTATGTAAAATAATCTATTTTTTAATTTGGCTCCGTTTCCAGCTCTCCTAATATTGTAAGGAAAGATTGTAACACGGGCGATATCCATCTGGATTTATGATGGATAGCATGACTCTTTATAGGCAGTGGTACTTCGATAGGTTTAAATGCTAATTGTTTTTTGTTACAGTTCTCTTTTACAACGATATAAGGGAGGATAGCAATGCCTAATCCACACATAACGGATTGTTTAATGACTTCAACACTCGAACTTTCAAATGTTCTCTCAGGAAGTTTTCCGTTTATATGTAAATAGTGATCTACCATTGCCCTGTATCCACAACTTTTCTCTGTATAAATAAATTGATAGTCCCTTAAAAGATCCAATGGATTTTCACGTGAGGCTAAATTAGTAGGCAAAATCCATCCGAACGTCTCATTAACTAATATTGTTGTAGAGAACTCATCGTACTCCATAGATTCTTCAATCAAGAAGGCGATATCTGTTTCAGCATCTCGTAGCTTTTTAAGTGCTTGTTCATTCGTAGCTGTCTCAAGAATAATATTTACTTTAGGATTCCTCTGCTTATATGTTTGTAATACGTGAGGTAATCGGTAAACAGCTAAAGATTCATTTGCTGTAATGGTAAGTGTCCCTTTAGGATGATTGCTATCTTGTGGTATTTCTTGTGCTTTTTCGTATATAGCTAGTAATTCTAATGCATACGGATGAAAATGGTGTCCTGCCTTCGTGAGAAGTACTTTTTTTCCTAATCGATCGAAGAGAGGAGTGTGTAAATCGTTTTCTAGTGCTTTAATGTGTGTTGTCACAGTAGATTGTGCATAGTCTAATGCATGAGCCGCCTTTGAGAATCCACCATATTTGATGACAGCACAAAATGTTTTTACATGTCTCATTTCCATAGATAAACCCTCTTTTTAGTATCATGATTTATGAACGATTATATCATATATTTCAATTTCTCAAATGGTAATACTTCTTTTAAAATAAAATTAAGAAAGTAAAAGTTGTTTGTTATGCATGAAACATGGTTATCAAACTATTTAAGGGCATTGGAGGAGAATGTAATGAGCAAAAAGAAATACCATGTCGCTGTAGTAGGGGCCACAGGTGCAGTAGGATAAAAAATTATAGATTTGTTGGAGCAGGAAACCAATTTTGACATAATAGAAGTCACACTTCTTTCGTCAAAACGATCTGCTGGTAAGACAATATCATTTAAGGGACGAGAAATCATCATACAAGAAGCGAAACCAACAAGTTTTAAAGGTATTGATATTGCCTTTTTCAGCGCAGGCGGAGAAGTGTCAAGACAATTTGTAACCTACGCAGTTGACAGTGGTGCAATTGTTATTGATAATACGAGCGAATATCGGATGTCACCTAATGTTCCACTTGTCGTTCCGGAAGTGAATGCCCATACTCTAACTGACCATAAAGGCATCATTGCCGTCCCGAATTGTTCCGCTTTACAGATGGTAATTGCTCTCCAGCCAATTCGGAAATCATTTGGTTTAGAGCGAATTATTGTCTCTACGTACCAAGCAGTATCGGGATCAGGAATCCATGCCATCAATGAGTTGAAAGAACAATCAATGGCAATACTTGCGGGTAATGAGACAAAGTCCGCCATACTGCCTGCAAAGAAGGATAAAAAACACTATCCAATTGCATTTAATGTATTGCCTCAAGTAGATGTGTTTACTGATAATGATTACACGTTTGAAGAGGTAAAGATGATTCAAGAGACCAAGAAAATTTTAGAGGATCCGAATCTTAAGATGGCAGCGACTTGCGTTAGAGTTCCAGTTGTATCGGGGCATTCAGAATCTGTATATATTGAGTTGGAAAAATCTACAACTGTTGATGAAATAAGAGAAGTATTATCCAGTGCCCCAGGTGTTATCTTGCAAGATAATCCAAGTGAACAGATTTATCCAATGCCGTTATCTGCAGCAGGTAAAATAGACACGTTTGTTGGAAGAATTCGAAAAGATCCGGATCATCCAAAAGGATTCCACCTTTGGATTGTATCAGATAATTTGTTAAAAGGAGCAGCTTGGAATTCAGTTCAGATTGCGGAGACGATGGTGGAGAAAGGCATTATTTAATATTTAACCATAATAACTATGGGATCAATCGCTACATCATAATTAAGCTAAGAAGTTGTATCCTTATAATTAAAGACGCTATTCTTTTTGTAGAAATATATACGAAGAATAGCGTTTTCTATGAGTAGAAAGTAAGTCATATATAGCAAAAAACATCAAGGATAAAAAATATTCATTTGATACGATATACATAACCAGAATATACAAGGGGGTTATAAAGTTGTATCAAGTAAAGGGGCATTTTGCATCACTAAGTGGAAGTCATTATGAAATGGGGAGACAGCAAGGTGAATTTGTTAGAAATAATTTGTATCTTTTACCTTCATTTTTACAACAAGAAAAATTTATATCGGACGAGCATTGGAGAGAATCTAGAAATATATTAGAGCAATATTGTCCAGGGATTAATGAAGAAATTGAAGGGTTTTGTGATGTGTTAAAGATAGTTCCTAGACAAATCATGTATTATTATCAAACTTATTTAAAAGCGGGATGTAGTCATTGTGCAATATTACCTCAGAAAACAGATTCAAAACATACATATGTATTAAGAAATTATGACTTATCACCACAAATTGATGATATGCGTTTTTGTTCGACTCATGTGACAGGTTCCTATTATCATAGCGGATTTTCCACTCAGTTTTTTGGGAGAACTGAAGGTATAAATGAACATGGATTATCTGTTACTTTTTCTGCATGTGGTCAACCCGTTGGAAATATTGAGGGGTTAAAGAAGCCGATGGTAAATGGTTTACAGTGTTTTGCTGTAATTCGTGTTTTATTAGAAAAATGTAAGAATGTAAAGGAAGCGAGTTTATTAATAGAAGAAATGCCAATTGCGGCTAATATAAATGTAATTATATCTGATTGTTTTGAGGCAGCAAGGATTGAAATATTTGATGGTCATAAATATGTAACAAGAATAGAAGAAGATAACCAAGCTTTTATCGTATCAACTAATCATGCAGTTAGTTCCACAATTAAGAAGTTAAATAGTAGGAAATTAGAACACTCGGCTAAGAGATTTCATATGTTACATGATTACCTGGTTCAAAATGAATATATAAGTATGGACTCATTAAAAAATTTAGTAGAGCGTGAATATCCTGCTGGCTTAACAGTTCATAACTATCAAGAATGGTTTGGGACATTGCACTCATTATTGTTTGATTTACATGAACGAACAATTGATGTTTGTTTTGGATCACCACTCTTAAATAAATGGTACTCATTGAAAGTGGGGGAAGAGCTTCCGTTTTCTGAAGTAGATGTGAATTTTGTAAATCAAACATACGCTGATTTTTGGAGAGTAGAAAATAATTAAAGTAATAAAAAGAGAGTTATCTATAAAAGATAACTCTTTTTTATTTTGGATAAAAGTATAGCAAATAAAGAAGAATAGGTTCTAAATTAAAGGGATTTAAACAATTTTTAAACAAAATGATTCTGCAGTTTAAACTTCAACGATTATGATGAAAATTGTGGGGAAGTAATTTTATAGATAACAAGGGGGAAACAAATGAGATTACTTGAAGCATTATTGATTATATGTTCGATTCTTTTGTTATATATTTCTTTTTCGAAAAGAGTAACACAAAAAAATAGAATTTTTTTGTGTGTGATTAGTAGCCTTATATTAATTTTGCAATTGTTATATGAAGGATATCGATGGCAGTTGTTTTTTGTTTATATGATTTCAATTGTATTGATTCTTCTTATTATGTTTTGTAAATCCAAAAGATTTCTTGGAATAAAAATATGGAAACAGTTCATTTATATTTTGTATTGTATCGCTTTTGTTTTCATTCTCTTCTCTGTTTGCGCTGCAATATACCTTCCAGTTTTCACATTACCAAAACCTGATGGCTTATATCCGGTAGGGACACAAACATTTCATTTAGTAGATAATGCTAGAGATGAAGTTTTGACAGAAAATATACAGGATAAAAGAGAGTTAATGATGCAAGTTTGGTATCCTGCACAAAACATGAAAGATAAAAAACGTAAATTACTTTTTCCAGAAGATAAAGGGATATTTAACAAGTACATGCAATCATTTTCTGGAAAATTAAGTGTTCCTAAGTTTACATTAGATTACTGGAAGTATATAAAAAGTAATTCTTATGAAGAAACAGAGAGTTTGTCTGTCAGAAATCCTTATCCCGTAGTATTAATTAGTCACGGTCTTGGTACAAGTAACAGGTTACACTACGCTCAAGCTGAAAATCTTGCAAGTCATGGTTTTGTCGTTGTAGCTATAGATCATACCTATAGTACAGCTGCAACAGCATTTCCAGACGGTAAGGTGACTGGTTTTAGGACAGCACTTAATTTGGATAACTTCTATGAGGATGGTAGTAAACTTGGGAAGATATGGACAGAAGATATTGGATTCGTTATAAATCAATTAGAAAAGATGAATTCAGGAATCATTCAAAGTAAGTTTAAAGGGAATATAGATATGAATAATATTGGAGTAATGGGTCATTCGTTTGGTGGGGCAACCGCACTAAATGCTATGTATGTAAATGAGAAAGTAAAGGCAGGGATAAATATGGATGGGTCACTTTATGAGTTAGAACTGAAGCAAAGTTTAAAAAAGCCCTTTATGCTTATGGAAACTGAAGATTTTATGTTAAACCGGGAGAAGATCGAAGGTAAGATTCATTCTGATGGTGAAATAAAACCAAAGCAATTATCAGAAGATAAGTTCAATATGATAAGACAGCAAAAAGAAAAGGAGTATCAACGAATAGATCAGGTTCTTGCTGATGGGGGGATCATGATTTCTATAAAAGGAACGGCGCATTATAATTTCACTGACTTACAATTGTTTTCTGATCTTATTAAACTAACAAAGATGACTGGAGAAATAGATGGCCAAAGAGGTATGTATATTGTAAATCAATATGTACTAGACTTCTTTAATAAACATTTAAAAGGAACAGAAGGACAACTGATCTCGGGACCGAATGCAAATTTTCCTGAGGTTAAGTTCTTGAATAATGAAAAAGTCACTCTAAAAAAGGAATAAGGTGGTAATATAAAATGTATACGTGAATGGAATTGTATAGGAGGGAGATTTGTTGTTACCTTTCATATTATCAATTGTTCTTATTATTTCTCTTTTGGTTTCAATGTATTTGGTTTATAAAAAAAGAAAAAATGCAGGACTAACAGGAGTAAAAAGTGCATTAACTTCTATTTGTTGCTTTCTTATTGCAATTTTAAACTTACTTGCATATTGGCTTAACTTTGTAGGGATAGTCACTTGGCTAACGTCAATGATTTTATTGTTAGTGGGTGCGTATTGTACAAAGTATATTCCAATATCTAAGAAAGTTCATTAATAGTAGAGAAAATTTTTCATAAAAAGGCTGTTCTAAAAAATTGTCATTCAACGATTTTTTAGAGCGGCCTTCTTCTATTTAAGTGATGTTTTTGTAAGTTTCATTCATAACAAAAGTGAATAATAGAAAATATAAAAACAGAGAGTGTGGTAAACATACTCTCTTTATTTTTATATTTTTAAAAAAGAACCTACAATGCTTTTTAATTGCTCAATAAACTCACGTGTAGCAGCACACATATATTTATCTTTTCTATAAATAATTCCAATTTCTATCGTGGGAGTAGGATTTTTGATTTTAATAGCTTGAATAGAGTTACTCTGTAGAAAGTCTATATATGGTTTAGGTAAAACTGTAATTCCCATGCCTTTTGATACCATATGAATTAATGATTCCATTGTACTTATTTCTAAAATTGGTTTCGGTGTAAAGTTAAAGTTCTGGCAATGTAAAGTAATAAGCTGTGTTAAAAAGAAATTTTTCGGTAGGAGGATGACAGGATATTTTTGTAATACTTCCATCGTCACAGTAGTGTGTTGTGTTAATTCGTGACCAGTTGGTACTACTAAAGTAAGTTCACTTTGATAAAGTGGAATAGATATGATTTCTTTATCTTGAACAGGAAGAAACGTAATGCCAATATCTAGTTCGTTTTGTAATAATTTTTCACGGATTTCTCCCGTACGAAGACCTAACACAGAAAGTTCAATATTGGGATATAACGCATTAAAATTCAAAATGGCTGGTGGTAATAAGTAGTTTATGACCGTCAATAAAGCACCAACGGTTAAATTTCCTTGCTGTAGTCCGTTTAACTCTTGAATTGCAGTACGCGCTTGTTCTATTTCGTGAAAGACTTTTTTACTGTGTGAAAACAAAATTCTCCCTGCCTCTGTTAAAGAGATTTTTTTGCCAATTCGATCAAAAAGAGGCATGCCAAATTCATGCTCAAGCGCACGAATTTGTTGACTAAGTGAAGGCTGTGAAATATTTAATTTTTCGGCTGCTTTTGTAAAATGCAGTTCTTTCGAAACAGCTAAAAAATATTCTAATTGTCTTAATTCCATCAAAATCACCTCTAATGATAGGTTTTACCTATCATTATCATATAAATAATTGAATTGAACAATGATTATCTTGAAATTATACTCACATTAGTAGAAAAGTAATGTAATCATTGTAAAAAAATAGACGAGGTGATGAAATGATACAAGGATTAAAATCTAGCGCATTACCAGGTAATTATTCTCAAGAACTTTATAAACGATATCAACAAGCTGTGCCAACAGGGGTATACAATTTAACTCCTTTGTACGTACAAGCGGCAAAAGGATCCATTATTACAGATGTAGATGGAAATGATTTTATTGATTTTGCGGGTGGAATTGGTATGCAAAATGTTGGACATTGTCATCCGAAAGTTGTAAAAGCTATACAAGAACAAGTGGAATTGTTTATTCATCCATGTTTCCATGTAACGCCATATGAAAGTTATCTTGCTTTAGCAGAGAAAATAAATGAAAAAGCTCCTGGAACAAGCAAAAAGAAAACGATGTTTGCTAATAGTGGTGCAGAGGCAATTGAAAATGCTGTGAAAATAGCACGTAAAGTAACAGGGCGAAGTAAGGTTGTATCTTTTGAACGTGGTTTTCATGGAAGAACGCTAATGACAATGTCTTTATCAACAAAGGAAAATCCATATAAAGCAGGATTTGGTCCTTTTGTTTCAGATATGTATATATTACCTTACCCGTATTATTATCGAGCTGAAGAAGGAATGTCTCCTGACGAAGTCGATTATCAAGTTATTAGTCAATTCGAAAATTTTTTAGAACAAGTATCACCTGAGAAAGTGGCGGCAATTGTGATGGAACCAGTACAAGGTGAAGGTGGATTTATTACTCCGTCAGTTACATTTGTGAAACGTCTTCGGAAAATTTGTGATCGATATGGCATTTTAATGATAATGGATGAAGTGCAAACCGGATTTGGGCGAACTGGAAAGTGGTTTGCAACAGAGCATTTTCAAATTGAACCTGACATTATGACACTATCAAAATCTATTGCAGCAGGTCTTCCATTAAGTGCTATTGTCGGACGGGCGGAACTGATGGATTCGCCTGGAAAAGGACAAATTGGAGGTACTTTTGCAGGAAGTCCACTGTCATGTGTAGCAGGACTTGCTGTATTTGAAATAATGGAAGAAGAGAGTTTAATTGAACGAGCACAGCAAATTGGGGAGAGGGTGAAGGAGCACCTGCTTCAAATGCAGCTGAAATATGAAGTGATTGGTGATGTTCGTGGAATTGGTGCAATGGTGGCGATGGAGCTAGTGACAAATCGTGTAACGAAAGAACCAGCAAAAGAATTAACAACGCAGTTAATTGAGGAGTTTTGGAAGAATGGACTTATAAGTATTGGGGCAGGCATATATGATAATGTTCTTCGATTCTTACCACCACTTGTAATTTCGAATGAGGAAATTGATAAGGGATTTGAGATAATAAATCAAGCTTTTGAAGTACTTTGTCAAAATAGTGAAAGGAGTGGTGAGTGATGTCAAAATTATATAAATTGATGTCTCTTAATTTAGGCATGCCAAAAGAAGTGTCATATGGAGGGAAAATAATACAAACCGGTATGAATAAATCACGGGTAAGTGAGCCTGTCTTTTTATCATCATTAAAATTTAATGGAGATGGGCAAGCTGATTTAGTTCATCATGGCGGAATAGATAAAGCTGTTTGTGTTTATTCCTATAACCATTATCCATATTGGGAAAAGGAATTAAATCGAAAACTTCTATATGGTGCTTTTGGCGAAAATATGACCGTACAAGACATGCTTGAAGAGGATGTTTGTATAGGGGATATATTTCAAATTGGCGAAGCGATGGTACAAGTAAGCCAACCAAGACAACCTTGTTTTAAATTAGCCAAAAAGTATGATATACCGCAATTACCACTGTACTTCCAAAATACAGGTTATACGGGATTTTATTTTCGCGTCCTAAAAGAGGGGTGGGTATCACCAACAGATGCTCTTATACAGCTTGAGCCTGATTGTAAAGGTATCTCAATCGCTTTTGCAAACCACATGATGCATAAAGAAAAACGTAATTTTGAGGGAGTACGAAGAATTTTAGAAGTAGAGGCTCTTTCAGCAAGTTGGAGAAAAACATTTGAAAAACGTTTGAAAGGAGAAGAAGTAAGTACGAAGGAGCGATTAGAAGGAATTAGTGAGTAATGGAGGGATATTTGATTCTTAAAGCTTTGATGAAGAATCTTTTTTAGGTCTTAATAGAATAATTATGGGAGAAAATGTGTCCTTAAAATGGCTGAACAGCTGACAGAGGGACACATTTTTTATAATTATTTTTCTTAGTGTAGCTCATGATGAAGATGACAGTATAGATATTGATTATGGAGGAATCAACTAAAAAACTGAAAGTATTGAAATCGTAACATTCTTTTATTCTGATTTTCATGGAGCAATCGAAACATAAAATAAATTAAACTCTTTTGGTAAATTATGTGATACTATATTGATTTGAAAGGATTATTATTACATATATATACAATAAAATACAATACAATTAAACTAATGGAATGAATTTATGGAGGGGCAACATGGAGAATGTTACTATTTCTGAAAATTTGTTTGTGCAAGAACCAAAAAAGGAGCAGTTATTTCAATTGTTTGAAGAAGTGTTTGATATTTCTGTGCAAACAATGCAAAATTTTGATGCGAGGGGATTTTGGGATCAAACATATAAACCTGTGGCATATATGCAAGGAGAACAGGTAATTGCGAATGTATCTAGTTTTTCACTTCCACTCTTTGTAAATGGAGAATTTGTAAATGCGGCAGGTATCCAATCTGTAATGACACATCCTGATTATCGTGGAAAAGGATTGATGAAACAACTTTTTTGTGAGATGTTACAAAAAATAGATGAACATTATGAATGTGCTATGTTATTCACAGAAAAACCAGAATTATATGAGGCGTTTGGATTTCAAGTTGTAAAAGAACATCTGATGACATTATCGTATGATAAAACGAAACATAAAACTTTATCACTTCAAAAATTAAATTTTTCTGATGAAGAGGATTTACAATTAATAAAGGAGAAACTGGAAAATAGTCAACCGCTTTCCAATATGTTTTCGACATTAAACTACCAATCTTCTTTTTATTTTAATATGTATGATACGAAGTGGAATGAAAAACTATACTATTCAAAGAAATTGGACGCACTTTTTGTATATGAAGTAAAAGATCAAACACTAAAGTTATTTGGTGTGTTTGCATCTGTTTTTCCAATTTTAGATGAAATATGTGCTGAAATCCCTGAAGTATTTACAGAGATTGAGTTTTATTTTTATCCTGATGAGTTAGGAATTGAAAAGTTAGCATACAAAGAATTTCAGTCTGATAAGTATTTAATGGTTCGGAGCAGTAATAAGATTCATTTCAATGGGTATAAATTTCCGATTTTGACTGAATTTTAATGTGTAATGTAAAAAGATTTTTATGGAGGAGCTATGAAAACATCTTACGTACCAACTCATATAGAACAACTTACAATAATGAATGAACCAAAATATCATGAGAGAAAAGATGATTCACTTATTGTTCATTCAAAAGAAGAAACAGATTTTTGGTTAAAAACACATTACGGATTTGAAGTGATGAATGGTCATGTGTTTTATGAAGAGGTTTCTGCAGACTTTCAAGCTGAAGTTTCATTACGTATGAACCCGAAAGCAACATACGATCAAGCGGGACTTTTTGTAATGATATCTAAGGAGTGCTGGTTGAAAACATCACTTGAATATATTCCTGAGGGGCCCTCACATTTAGGGGCTGTTGTGACGAATAGTGGATACTCTGATTGGTCGACGCAAGATTTTCAAAATGAATTGGTGAATCAAAATCTTTCATTTCGCATCATTCGAAAGAACGGAGATTATTCAATCTATGTGAAGACGGAACAACAAAATCAGGAGTGGGAACAGATTCGCATCGCTCATCTTATGGAAGATCAGGGGAATAATCCTATAAGGGTAGGATTCTATACTTGTAGTCCATCAAAAAATGGTGGTTTTGAAACAGAATTTTTAAATTTTACGATTCAATATATATAATTGAAGTAGACCGCATTCTAGTATAAAAGAATGCGGTTTTATTTATGGCTGGAAAGGTAAAGGTGTAGAGTTAAGTAATATATAAATCCTAATGATAGCAGATTCCTCTTACATAAAAGTAGGGCACATTGATTGACGAATACAAAATTAATATTTATCATTTAATCATGTTAAATATTAATCTATAGAATATAATAGTAATAGTGATGAAAATGTACTTATAGATGAATAAAAAGGAGTGAGTATTTGAATTATAAAATGACAATTTCATAAGAAAAGGAGACTATGTATGAAATCATTTCGCAAATTGTTACAGCATTTAAAACCATACACGTTCTTCGCTGTTATTGGACCACTGTTTATGGTACTTGAGGTTGCGATGGACTTAATTCAACCAACTATTATGCAACATATTATTGATGTTGGCATTGCAAACCAAGATTTTAATTATGTCATCAAAATGGGACTTCTCATGATAGGAGCGGCAGCGCTTGGATTAGTTGGTGGTCTTGGATGTATGATGTATTCTACGAAAGCTGCGGTTAATTTTGCCACGGATATAAGAAAAGAGGTTTTTACGAAAATCGAGACGTTTTCTAGTAAAAATCGTGATTCATTTGGAACAGGAAAATTGTTGACAATCGTAACAAATGATATTACATCCATTCAGGCAGCTATGACGATGACATTACGTGTTCTTGTTCGAGGGCCTTTATTATTTATAGGGAGTATTATTATTGTCTTTGTAACGGCGAGAGATTTATTTCCTATATTACTTGTAGTTGTACCTATTTTATTAGTTGCGATTGTTTTAATTGCAGGTCAAGCAAGTGGGTCATTTAAAAAGGTGCAAGAAGCACTGGATAAAGTAAATACAAAGCTACAAGAAAATTTATCTGGTGTTCGTGTTGTAAAAGCATATGTAAGACAAAATCATGAAATCTCACAGTTTGAGAAGGTAAATAAGAATTTAACAGGGATTAATATTCGTGCAGTGCAGATCATTTCATTAATGATGCCCATTATTATGCTCGTTGTAAATGGCGGTATTGTAGCTACATTATGGATTGGTGGTGTGAAAGTCTTTAACGGTACACTACAAGTAGGGGCGATTTTAGCATTTATTAACTACTTAAATATTATTTTAATGTCACTCATGTCTATCAGTATGGTATTTATTCAAATCGCTCGTGCTTTTCCGTCCGCTGATCGTGTACAACAAGTGTTAGAGACGAAAGTCGATATTACAAATGAAGAGGATATGTATGAACCGGAAAAAGTAAACGGCAATGTTGAGTTTAAACATGTCAGCTACAGTTATAGCAAAAATGATGAATATGTCTTGAAAGATATTTCATTTACCGTACGTAAAGGTGAAAAAATAGGGATTATTGGATCCACAGGAAGTGGTAAGTCTACATTGGTTAAACTACTTCCACGTCTGTATGATGTGGATAAAGGTGAAGTTTTTATTGATGGCGTCAATGTCAAAGCATATGATTTACAAATGCTGCGTTCTTCAATCGGTTTTGTGTCACAAAAGGCATTGTTATTCTCAGGAAGTATTGAAGAAAATGTGCGATATGGAAAAGAAGAAGCTACATATAGTGAATTAGAAACGGCTTCTGCAGCTGCTTGTGCAACAGAATTTATTAATAAGCTTGAAGATGCATATCAGCACAATTTAACGCAAGGTGCAACGAATCTTTCTGGCGGTCAAAAACAGCGCCTTTCAATCGCAAGAGCACTTGTACGAAAACCTTCTATTCTTGTGTTAGACGATTCTACATCAGCAGTTGATGCGAAATCAGAAGCAATTATACAAGAAGCGTTGAGCGATGAGTATGCAGGAACAACGACATTTTTAATTGCATCAAAAATATCATCTATCATCGATGCTGATCAGATCCTCGTTTTAGATAATGGTGAGTTAGTTGGAAATGATACGCACGAAAATCTGTTACAAAAATGTGAAGTATATCAGGAAATTTATCTTTCCCAAGGTGGCAATTTGCATCAAGAAGGAGGGGAAGAGCATGCGTAATTTCCAAGGGCAATTCGGAAATAAAAACGGACGTAACAATCCAAAGTCAGGCAAACCCAAAAATACAAAAGGAACAGTAATGCGGGTATGGAACTATATGGGATATCAAAAAGCAGCCCTTATCTTCGTTATTGTTCTCGTATTTGTTACGACATTACTTGGTTTACTAGGTCCATATTATATGGGAGTTATTATCGATGAATATATCGTACCAAGAGATTTAAATGGTACAGCGCGAATGTGTATGCTACTCATTGGAATTTATGGTGTGACTGTATTATTAACATGGCTACAAACATTCGTAATGATAAACGTTGCACTGAAAACGATACAAAAAATACGACAAGATATTTTCGAGAAGATCCAAACACTTTCTCTTCGTTTTTTTGATGTACGTTCACAAGGGGACTTAATGAGTCGTGTTACAAATGATATCGATAGCTTAAACCAAGCGCTAACACAAAGTGTTGTCCAAATTATTTCGTCTGCTTTAACATTTGTAGGCGTAACAATTGCGATGTTTTCACTAGATTGGATTTTAGCAATCGTGACATTAATTACAGTCCCAATTATGTTTTTCGTTACAAAAAAATTGGTTGCCTATAGTGGTAAAAACTTTGCAAAACGTCAAAAGGATTTAGGTGAATTGAATGGTTTTATTGAAGAAGCCATTACAGGATCAGATGTTATTACGTTATATGGAAAAGAAAAAGAAACTGTCAATAAGTTTCATGTAATTAATGAACAGCTTAGATCTTCTGCTACAAAAGCTGACACTTTTTCAGCATTTATCTTCCCGAGCATGAACTTTATTAATAACTTAGGAATGGGACTTGTTATCGGAGCAGGAGCAATTATGGTTTTAAACGGTATGACAACAGTTGGTGTCATCGCAGCATTTATTAACTATTCTCGCCAATTTTCAAGACCGCTAAGTCAGTTTGCAACGCTTATGAATACAATTCAAGCTGCAGTTGCTGGAGGAGAGCGAGTCTTTGAAATTATGGACGAAGTACCAGAAATTCAAAATAAAAAAGATGCCATCGTTGTTAAGAACCTAAAAGGCAATGTTGCTTTTGAGCATGTATCATTTGGATATGAGAAAGAAAAAGAAATTTTAAAAGATGTAAGCTTGCATGCCAATCCAGGAGAAACGATCGCACTTGTTGGACCAACTGGTTCAGGAAAAACAACAATCATTAATTTATTAACACGTTTTTATGATATTCAAAAGGGACAAATTCAAATTGATGGTAGAGATATAAAAGATTACGATATTAGCTCTTTGCGAAGTAAAATAGGCGTCGTCTTACAAGATACATATCTTTTTGCCGGGACGATTATGGATAATATCCGTTATGGACGACTAGATGCAAGTGATGATGAAGTTATTGCGGCAGCGAAAGCGGCATCTGCACATTCTTTTATTAAGCATTTACCAAATCGATATGAAACCGAGATTGCTTCGGAAGGATCGAATTTGAGTCAGGGGCAAAAGCAATTACTTGCAATTGCAAGAGCAATTTTAGCAGATGCAGATATTTTAATTCTTGATGAAGCGACATCTAATATTGATACAAGAACAGAATTACAAATCCAAGCAGGATTAAACAACTTGATGAAAGGACGCACAAGTTTTGTAATTGCCCATCGATTAAAGACAATTGAAAAAGCAGACCAAATTCTTGTTATTGAAGATGGAGAGATTATTGAGAGAGGGAACCATGAATCTCTTATGGAGAATCAAGGATTCTATCATGGATTGTATACAAGTCAGTTTAAGATTTAATTAAAAACATTGATGTAATGCGGTTTCTGCTGATAGAAGAAACCGCGTTTTTTGCGATTGCAAACATTTTGCAAACATTCGTTATCCAAACAGATTTTCAGAGAACATTTTTATTGCTGCTTCCTGCATACCAGGCAATACATGCGAATAGCGATTTAAAGTAATGTATATATCTTTGTGTCCTAGCCGCTCACTTACCACTTTTGGATGTACTCCTTGTTTTAAGAGTAGAATTGCATGAGTATGGCGTAGATCATGAAATCGAATGTCTTTGATCCCAGACTTCTTTATATAAGTTTTAAAAGTATCATGAAAGCCACCACGACAAATTATATTTCCTATCTTTGTACAAACAATTAAATTATGGTCTATATACGATGGACCAAGCCTTATCTTTTCGATATTAATTTTTGATTTGTGTTTTTGTAATGCTTCTATAGTTCTTTCATCTATTGATATCAAACGTCTAGAACTTGAAGTTTTTGTATCTAACACCAATTGGTTATCGGGACTTAAAGTTTGATTAATGGATATTGTTTTGCTTTTCAAGTCAACATCTTGCCATCTTAATCCTAATATTTCTCCTAATCTCATTCCAGTAGTGATTGCTAATATATACGCGATATGATATCGTGATTTTTGAGTTATATTCAAGAAATGTTTTATGTCATCCTCATCGCACACTTGGAATGAGGTTTTTTCTTTTTTAGGTATTTCAACCAATGTAGTCGGATTAATGTTAATCAATTTCAATTTTACAGCTTGATTTAATGATATGGTCAAAATTCTGTGTATATAATGCGCCATATTAGGGTGAGTAGTTTCACTAATCTTTTTATAGAAATGTTGAATTTGCAATGCATTTAACTTTACGAGTTTAATTTCACCCAAGTTAGGTGTTAAATGCTTGGTTATTACAGAGTGATAGCCTTTATAAGTGCTACTTTTAACATTTATTTTTTTGTTTCAACCCATTCGTTTAAAAAGGATTTAACTGTGATTTTTGATGGTTCAACAAAAGTACCCTCATTCAACTCAGTAATCTTTTTCGCAACATCCGCTTGCGCTTCTTTTTTTGTCTTCTTTTTCCTGTCTCTGAATCAGCACCGATGTCGATGATAATACACCACTTTGTTCCTCTTTTTCGAATATGCCCTTTCACTTTAAACACTCCTTCATCTCATTTTGAATCATGTTGTGTAAGTCTAGTTGTAATTTTGCTGTTATGAAAATTACATTTTGGGACATATCAGCGATGGATTTATTTTACTATATATAAACAGCATAGGTTATAGGATAAGTTTGTCATTCCTTGTTAAAAACAGTAAATGGAGAACTTGCAAATGAAACAAGATGTTTCAAAAATTGGAGCAATAAAGGACCTAGTGAAAAAGAGGTCATTTTAATGGAATATGTTGACGGATTGCATTTTATAGCATCATTAGGAAATGGAATTCAATTTAATCCTAATGAGTATAACTTAAAATTACTAAATCATAATGCGGATGTTTTTACATCAAGTACGTTAGTTAGTCAGTTTAATAATGTATATGAAATGGTTTCGGAATTTCGTGCAAATCCAAAAGATATAGAGTGCTATAAAGAATTACTATATTCTTTCCTAGGTTTAGGTAAGAAATTAGGATTTACATTTGATGAAATCGAACAAGCGTATATCAAAAAGAATGAAGTAAATCACCAACGTCAGGATAACGGATATTAAGATCAAATTTGAATTTTGTTAAGAAATATTAAATGTGTATCTAGAAATAAAAAAATCCCTCTAAAAGATTTAGAGAGACTTTACATTAATAGAATCTTTATTAACAAAATTTTTTTACGTATTAATTAGTGTTGCAATTATTGCTCGATCTCTTAGTGAGCTAAAATCTAGTAGGTTAAAAGGAGGCCCTACAAGATCAATTCGTAGAGAATAAGTGTATGTGCCTGGTAATGGGGAATCTAACCAAAACAAAGATGGATTTAGAGATAAAACTCCCGCTTCACCATCAGAAGTTTGAGAATTAACCCCTTGTTCTATATCTACAATAGTAACTATGTCCCTAAATATTCTTAGACGAAAACGAGCTGTATAGGTGACATCTAGATCTGCTTGGAGGGAAAGACCAAAAGCAAATGCTTCTAATTTTACGACTTGCCCTGATGCTACAGTTATTGGAGGCAGTACTAAAGTTGTGGTGGCTGGGATGGGACTTAGGGAGTTCCTTTCACTGGCAAAAAAACATTAACTATTCCCTGAGAACCAGTTGACCCAGTTGGTCCAGTCGGTCCAGTTGACCCTGATGGAAAAGCGAATGGTGGAATAGATGGTAATGTGGGACCGATTAAACTTGGATTTAATGCAGCGCTATATAAAATTTCAGATGAATTCAATTCATCTTTTTCAGACATATTTTCATCTCCAGAAATTTCTAATCGTACTTATTAAATGCACAATATGAATGGAATATGAACAAATTTTTGTTGATAAGAAAGAAGAGGACTATAAAACGCAAACTAAACAAAAGCGTTATTTTAATACAAATTGGGGGAATGAGAAATGAACAAGCACATTCAATTTTTAAAGGAACTGCAGCAGGAATTGCTAACACAGGAAAATGATTATCACTATACTTCAAAAGCTCACACCTATGCTATGATGGCTTGGAGACCACCGAAAGTGGAACGATTGTTAAATATATTAGAAACATTTGATTGGGATGCAATTAGTACAAAATAGTTATTTGATAGATTGCTGATAAATAAAAAGACGATTATCATTATATCGCCTTTGGGGGAATGCCGAGCACTTTTAGATTGAAGCTGATTTTACTTGTAGGATATGTAATTTTCGTAAGGTCGTTCATATATCATAAAAATTTATTCAGTTATTTGAAATATAGTTTCATCTGGCTTAGAAAATCCATATAGTTTCCTTGCGAATTTTAAAATACCTTCTTCACTTCCTGTTAAAGTTTTAATATCGTACTCAAGATCATGCCCAATTTTCTTTAAAGAAGATAATCTTTGTTTTTCCTTATTAAGTATGATTTGTTTTTCTTTAATCATTTTTTGTTGCTGATAAATGGAATATTGAGTAGAAAAAATTAGAGGTAACATAAAAGCTAAAGCTAATAAAAGACGACGTCTGAGTTTTTTATTCTTACCCTTATTTTGATATGTATTGGGATTCAATTGTTGTGATGAAAATTTAGGGGTGTTTACCATTAAAGTGCCTCCGATATTGATTGTAGAATTTCAATTGTGTAAAAGTATTATAACTGTCAATAGAAAAATTTGAAACCATATTAGTAGAAATGAGTTTGTGAAGTTTTTGAACAAAAACGCTATTTTGCACAACAAAGCAGCTAGCTCAATTAGCTAACTGCTCGTTGTACAAAAGAAACCCGCGCTTACAAGCAATGATTTGTAACGGACAGTTACAACTATAGTATAAACGGGATTGGAAATATTATGCGGAATGAAAGGGAACTTAATAAAAACTTCATTTGAGTAGAAAGTAGAGAAAGAGGAAAAATAAATATTTAATTGAGAATAGGACAAGCGAAATTGCTTGCCCTATCAAAAGTAAAATAATTTAGGAGGACTCTCAAGTGTCCAAATGACTCATATTGGTAAGCTGGCTCGTAGATAGTATGTGTAAAAAAAATATAGCTATACAAAAAATAGCAGACAACTTTTTAGTTATCTGCTAATTAGGATCTTATGTAACGGAGGGGAATCCGTTAGAAAGAATATAAATATTAATACATGTAGCTCTTTAAAAGTATGCACAAGTTTGATACTTAGTATACAAAAATTGTTAATGGTTTGGCAGATAACGTTTTTAGTTATCTGCCGGTGGGTTGAACGAGTTGGTCAATTAGATAAATTGCCTTCTCATTACAAGAAGAGTGAAACCGCTAGTTTAAACGGTTTATGGCTAGTATGTGTAGTTTTCCTAAAAATATGTAAAGGAAGACAAAGTATTTATTTGATAAAGAAAAAAGAGCACCTTCAAATAGTGCTCTTGTTAAGATGTATCCTAATAGGTAACTTCATGATAGTATATTTATTTTTTATTCAAAGGTGAAAATTAAATAAAAAACAGGAGAACAGTTGTATAAGCTGTTCTCCAAAGGAGCGGGAGCGTCGAAGTTAAATAACATCTCAAATGACAATCAATCAAGCATCCCGTAAATAGTATGTACTTGTGATGAAAACTTATACAACAAAGCAGTTAGCGTAAGCTAACTGCCTTGTCTTAGGGAGAATTCAAGAAAATCAGAGATTCATTATGGATTGTAGTATAGCTGTTTCACCAGCTTATCTATATTATGGATAATATTTGGGGAATTATTCATGAAGTGAAGGCTAGTTAACAAAAATTTCATTTTGTACAAAACAAAACCCTAGTTTCCTAGGGTAATGGGTATAACAGCTCGATTTATTCGAGCCTCTATATTATAAAGTGTAACTGTAATAGTTACTAGTGGTAAATGTAACCAAAAAAGAGCAGCTAGCAAAAGCTAACCGCTCATCTCCAAGGGGGAACAAGGAGAAAGAAATTCAAATGAGTTTTGGCTGGTTGGCCTATCTACAGTATTGACGAAATATTGAGTTTTATTCAGGGAGGAAGAGGGAAATGGGAAAATATGAACTTAAAATTATTGATCATAAATTGGTTATCGATTTAAACAAAATGACAGATGATTACATGGAGTCATTAGCGTATGACGGTATGCCAAGTAAATATGATACTGGCGAGCTAGCTTGTACAGAGCCAATTGGAAGTATAGAGCTTTCAGAACATCAAGTGAATAAAATTATGGCAGAGTATGAAAATGGCAGTGAATGTGATTGGTGTGGTGGTATCAGTAAGGAATTACGAGGACCACACTTATTAGATTTCGTTCCTAGTAAAAAGATGTGCCGCAGTTGTTGGGATATGGATCGTAAGAATTACTTAGGTGCTATTGGTGAAGATATTGGACCATTCGACGCAAACAAAAGAGCAGATAGCAAAAGCTAACTGCTCGTCTTCAAGGAAATTAAAAAAAGATACAATTATGGAAATAGTGAGTAACTATATCAAAAAAGAAAATTGTACGTTTAGAGGAATAATTAGTTCTAACTTATTCGAGCTCCTTCAAAATGTATTGGACCTGAAATAACTCCTTCTATTGGTATAGATTCAGCAAATACCCCAAAAAGAGAAAATTGGCATCTCCAGGTGTAAAAATTGTCTTATGACTATCAGTAGCTTGTAAGATTTGCACACCTTTTTTCCATAAAGCAGAAATGACTTGTGTTACGTTTCCTGGTGGTACCCAAAAAAATTCAGCTGCTCCTTCTATGGTTACCTTAATACACCCTGGATGGATTTCAGGAATATAGTCTAACTGTTCGATAATTGTAATTACCTTGGCTAATTTTTCATTTTCTATAGAAAATAAGACTTCCTCTACAGATATGTTTACAAAATCAACTTGAATCTCTTCTTTAACTATCTGATCAAATATCTGAATTGGGAACATAGTATCTATTTCTTTTTTATTTACCTTTATTTTACTTATAGGTGAACTACAAAAAATATTTATTTTAAATATTTCACTTATAATCATAATCTCCCATCTTTAAAACCATTCATTTTTTTTACCTCTATACTCTTTATATTTTTCAGAACATTACTTCTCATTTTAAATCAAAAGAACAGCCCAACAAATCCAAAAATTCTTTTCCAATCTCTAAAAATAAGACTGTCCTATATGTAAGTGCAACTGAGGTCTCACCATCCTCCTATTAATCTAAGATAAATTTATACTTATAATTCACAGAAAATGCTATTCTTTTTGTATTATGATAGAGCGTGTTTTATACGTCTTAAAAATATTCGTTGTGTCTCTGCTATACTCATGTTTCTAACACTTGAGACGATAGCACCGTAAAAAAACCGCCCTTGTAGGCGGATTTTTTAGTTTAATGCAGGTTCATACTAATGAAGAACTCTTTAGAATTTCCTACATTCCAATGTGTTTATTTGATTGCAATTCCAAATGGTTGAGAAAATCCTAATATAGAACCAGTGATTACTCCAGCATTTAAATCAACAATAGACACAGTGCTATTTTGAAAATTTGTCACATAAGCAGTGGAATCATCTGAAGTAATTGCAATTGCAGTTGGGAAAGAAAAACCTGATATAGAACCAATAATCTCCTTTGTATTTAAATCGAGAATGAATACTTTACCAAGAGTTGAAGCTGCAACATAAGCAATCGAATCATCTGAAGTAATTGCAATGCCATTCATAATTGCTTCAGGAAAACCTGAAATGATGTCAGAAATGGTATTCGTATTTAAATCTAAAATAGTTATAAAAGTACCATCATGTAATGAATACTGTGGTATATAAGCTTTAGAGTTATCTGAAGTAACTGCTATTGAGCTTGGAAATTCATATACATTAATATTAGCAGTAATGGTATTTGTATTTAAATCAACAATGGATATAGTATCAGCATTGGGCACATAAGCAGTGGTGTCATCTGAGCTAAGTGCTATTCCTTCCGTTATAAAAAAACCAGAAATAGTATCAATAATGGCATTAGTAGTTAAGTCGAGAATGACTATTCTATTATTAGATGAGTCTGCAATGTAAGCTTTAGATTTATCTGAGGAAATTGCTATTTCGTTCGGATCATTAAATCCGCTCACAGAATCTATAATGGCATTCGTATTTAGATCAAAGATTTTAACAGTATTATCGCCGTTATTTGAAATATAAAGAAGTGATTCAGTTGGTCCGGTTGGTCCGGTTGGTCCGGTTGGTCCGGTTGGTCCGGTTGGTCCGGTTGGTCCGGTTGGTCCAGTTGGTCCAGTTGGTCCGGTTGGTCCGGTTGGTCCTAGTTCGCAAGCAAGGCAAATCAAATATTGAGTAATAATCCCTTGGAATTGTTGTAATAAATTTTGTAAGTTATATTTGTTTCTGCTGCTAACTAAAGGTTGATTTATAATTTTTATTAATACCAGCTCAAGTACTTGCAATGCTTTTATGGTTGCACAACAAGAAAAATGATTTGATTGTAATTGATTTTTCAAAGAACTCAAAGCGGCTTGTAGGTCTGATTTTAAACTAAAACTGATAGGAGCAAGGATACTCCATGCTAATAATGCATTCAGTGCATTTTTCAGCATTGTAATAGTTTGTTCGGATAGTGTACAGAAACAATCTATTGGTAAAACGGATATAAGATTTTCTAATAAATTACCTAAATTATTTTGCTTATGTGGAGATACTTCAGTACATTGTAAATTTTTCAGGCGAATTAAAAGACTTTTTAGATATTCTTGTATTGAGCTTTTTGCTTCCAAATATATTCCTCCTCTAAAAGAATAAGTGATGATAGGGAATCTATAAAATAGTATTCATTAAACAATATATGAAGAATATAATAATATAGTTCATTATAGTGATAAAATAGGCAATTTGTTTAGGAGGCGGGGCATGCATAGAATATTAAAGTTTTACACTTTTAAAATAAAGTCGTAATGTTTGTAAAAGCGGTCCGAAATATTGAAGAAAGTTGCGACACTTCTAAAAAAGATATCTTTTTCTGCCCCTTCAAATAAAGAATTCTAAGTGAATTGTGATTAAATTTTCTTATAAAAAGCTCATACAACCGAGGGTAAGACGAGATATATCTAATCCTGTATTTCCAAATTTCTCATATTCCATTTGAGTAATTCTTACTTCCGAATTTTGTTAAATTAGCATAATTTATCGATTAAAAATTGCCCTGAAATATGCCCAACTATTAAGGGATAAAATTAAACCCTCTTAATAGTTACAGAGTAGACATGTCTATAACGAATCGATAACGTACATCACTACGGAGAACACGCTCATATTTTATACAGTTATCCATAATTTTTGTAATGTGTAACTTAGAAAAGAAAATCTTATAAATTCACTGATACCAAGGGATTCAGCAATAGGCTCAGTTACACACAATATAAGATATGGGTAAGTGAAGCAACGGCATAAAAAAGAAGCGTAGTTCGTCAAATGGACGTAACGCTTCATTACCATCAAATTAAGAAATTCATTGTTTCCGATTAATAATATCCGTTTTTATGTAATTATTATTGATTTTGAAAAAATAAAAAATCGCCTTATTAAAGGCGATTCATAGTTTATTCATTTTGCATTCTTTTGATAAATAAGTATCTTTTAAAGTTAAATGCAATGTTCTACATTAACGTGTTTCTGGTTCTTTTTCTTTTCTTCTAAGACCGAATAAACCTGCTAGTCCTAATAAACCAAGCCACGCCCAATTATTATTATCATCACGATCATTATTCAAATCATTTGTTGTATTCACATTTCGAGTTCTAGTATCATTATTAACTCTATTCATGTTATTGTCATTAACTCGGGTTGTAATATCATTATTGTTAACTCTATCCATATTATTACCATCGTATTCAGCATGGACACTTGTACCAAAAACCATAATAGTTAGTAATAGGGCACCTAAAATAGATGACAATTTTTTCTTCATGGTTTTCCCTCCTTTCATATTTAGTAATGTCTCCCGTTCCTTTAGACAATATTCGTTTAAAAATATTATAAATCCATTTGAGTTAAAATTATGATAAATATCTTTAATTTCTATTATTAAAAGTACTGATAATAATGGATTATGTTAATTGAAATATATGTGTTATTTATAAGAATAATTTTTTTGTAACAGTACATTCTATAAGGTGTAATTACTATATTTGGGTAAGGTGTTCCTTATGAGTTATAAGAACTTATTTTCTTTAATCAGGAACATGGTTGGGAAAATTTTTTCTATAGTAAGCATTTTTGTTAAGAGTTTAATTTCTTTAAGGAGGAATATTTTAATGGGTATTTTAAGTGGAAATCCACAAAATGAACCAATGCACTACGGAGAAGTCTTTGGGATTTGGAGTTATCTTGCAGCAGCACAAGGTGCAATTGCTGGATATCAAGTTCTTATTAATCACACAGGAGACGACGATTTAAAGAAATTTTTAGAAAACCTTGTACAGAACGATATCCAATCAGAAGTTGAAGAATTAAAAAATTTATTAAAATTAAATGGTGTTGCATTACCACCAGCACCTCCAGAAAGACCAGTTGCATCTATTGAAACGATTCCTCCTGGTGCTCGTATTAATGATGCAGAAATTGCAACTAAAGTTTCTATGGATCTTGCTGCTGGGTTAGTAGCATGTAGCCAAGCAATGGGACAATCTCTTCGAGAAGATGTAGGAATGATGTTTGGTCAATTCCATATGAAAAAAGCACAAGCTGGAGCTATATTACTTCGTCTGAATAAGAAAAAAGGTTGGATTATTCCGCCTCCATTACATGTTCAACAATCAGAACAAGCATAATACCTTAATAGAAATCCAATTTATTCTTTATGGTTGTTGCAATGAGCTTGTCTAGGGAAATAAAGGTTATTGGCGAATTAAAATAAAGTGGCAGAGTCGTGACCGCTTTTTGGCAGTAAATGTGCCGGTTGTTTTGGATTCAGCATGATATATTTGTATTGTGAGAAGTGGCGGAAAACACAACTCACAAGGATAACTTTATAATGATAAACGGCTCATTTTATATCATGGTTTAGAACTTGATTTCCGACAGCTTTAATGGAGCTGATTGAATGACTATTGAAGCATGGAAGGGCTTTTGCTCTTCTTCCAGTTACTTGATACTGTTCAATGTGTACCTTATACGAAAAAACATCAGGTGATTGGGAAAAGGATAAAACTTCATTTACTGTATATTAATTAAAAAAAATAGTAGAAGATAGAGCACCCAAATGGGTGCTTTTTATTTTGCATCTCTTCTTTCTATTGCTGCTTTTGCACCTGCAGGTAATTTCTCAAAGAGAGATGCAATTTTCATTTTCTTACTTATTTGTTCTTCAATAATAAAGTTAATTAATTCAAAGATAGCTACAGCAGTTTCAACATCAGCGGAGAGATCCAATTCACCAAGGTGAACGGCATTATTTCCTATTACTCTTAGTGTATCTAAGACTTGTTGTACTTCTACTGGCAGTCCTTTTTTTACCAGTGAAGCAATATCATCATTGATATTATTCCCTTTTTCTCCAAGTTCAACCATAAGCTTCTGTATAATCCGGTTTAATAGATTCTGGCATATCAATGTGGGGAGGTGCAATTAATGAACTATTAGGCACTATTAGCACCTTGTTAAACCAAAACGCTTTCATATTGCAATGCGCGCACAAAGATACTTCCAATTCGTTCAAAAGAAGCTCCCCTTCTAAAAGGGTTCTATACCAAGTCTGCTTAGCGTATACCTGACAATGCGGACAATGAAAACTTTTACTGCGATACTTTGGAGGATAATGTGTTATAGACATAAATAAACAATCCTTTCTTAATTTAATCTATTAATATTTTTAATACTTAGTTTTACTTAGTATTAAAAATAAGTAGGTGATGTCATGCTACTCAAGATATGTAGATGCGGTAAGACAGTTCGGATGGAGCAAGGTATGTGTGAAGCGTGTGCTACTATTACCGAGAAGAGAAGGAAGCAAAGGCACAAAGACTATAAGGCTAAGCGTACTGATGTAGACAATCAGAAGTTCTATAACTCTAAAGCCTGGGGATTAACAAGGGCGAGAGTAAAGGACAGAGACAACGGACTATGTCAACTGTGCTGGAGTGATAGCAAGGTGAAACCAATGGAAATAAAAGAAATTAGGTTAGATATTCGAAGCTTAGAAACGCGAACTACAGGAAATGAAAAGGGTATCATCAACATTAATAAACAATTGGATAAAATCAGCGCCAATACAACGTGGATTTTACGCCTTATTGTTGGCGGAATTATTGGGGCAGCTCTCACTTTCTTCTTGAAAGGAGGTGGTGTGTAATGGTTGAAATTACTGTAATGATTGGCATTGTAGTCGGTCTTTCACAGATTGCAAAAACAGTTGGATTACAAACAAAATACATTCCGTTATTAAATTTAACGCTTGGCATTGTGCTAGGCGTTTTATTTTTGCCACAAGACTTAAAAATGAATGTATTTCAAGGAATCATCATTGGACTGTCAGCAAGTGGATTATTTGACCACACAAAAATTATGAAAAAGGATGTTGATGCTAAATGAAAAAGACAATGAAACATTTTACTTCTCTTCTTACGATTTTAGTACTTGCTGTTTCTTTTTCAACAAGTGCTTTTGCTGATAGAACACTTAATTGATGGTTTACCTAAAACACCATATCGTTACGGTGTAGGGGCTTATGAGGGAGTTGTGGCACATTCTACAGCAACTCCAGAAGCTCCAGCTATTAACATTCAAAAATATGAGTCTTGTACATGGCGTTCAGCATTTGTTCATTATGCGGTAGATTGGAATGAAACAATTCAAATTGCTGATACGAAGTACATCGCATATGGAGCAGGACCAGGAGCAAATAAACGTTTTGTACATGTGGAGTTATGTGAAACGGCAGACTATACGAAATTCAAACGCAGCTATGATAAATATGTAAGGTTACTTGCAAAAATCTTGAAAGATAACAAACTATCAGTCGAAAAAGGATTATGGACTCACTATGATGTAACGAAATATTTGGGCGGCACAGATCATGAAGATCCACTTGATTACTTACGTAGTCATGGTGTTTCTGAAGCTCAATTCCGCGCTGATGTACAACGTGCGTACAATAATGGTGACGTATCTGTTCCGAATAAACCTTCTCAACCAGGTGAACCAACTGCAAACATTGAGGGAGTTGCATACATTCAAGGGAATAACGTTAATTTGCGTAAAGGCCCAGGTGCGAGTTATTCCGTTATTCGTCAGCTGAATAAACCTGAAGCTTATCAAGTGTGGGGAGAGAAAGACGGTTGGCTAAACTTAGGTGGAAATCAGTGGATTAAATACAATCCATCATATATCCGCTTTGAAAAGAAAGAGCCTGTAAATCCAGTTGCAGAGAAGCGCGTTGTTTCTAAAGTTAATAACCTACGTTTCTATGATTCTCCATCTTGGCAAGATAAAGATGTTGCTGGAACTTTAGATTCAGGACTAGGATTTGCAATTGATGTGAAAGTAAATGTTAATGGATCACCACAATACAAAGTACACAATAGTAAAGGTAAAACATATTATGTAACAGCAAATGAAGTCTATGTATATGTGAAATAAGTTGAAAGCCGTCTCTTTCGTAGAGGCGGCTTTTTTTAATTACATTGGCTTCGAATTCATCATATGAATTAGTGCATCTCCATCAATTAATTCTATATTTTTATTTGCTGCATATTGTCTTGCGTTTTTGTTGAAATTACTCAGCGTAACGAAATACCCCCCGACAGCTTCAGTATCCACAATAGCACTGTGGAGTTTCTGAATGAAGGGTCTGCCAATCGTTCCCTTCGTATAACGTTTCACCTCAACGTACTTCACTTCGTTTCCTTTATGTAGAATAATGTCTTTTCCACCATCATTAGATCCAGATGTTACTTGTGCTTTGTATCCGATAGAACGGAACAAGTCAGCGACGACATATTCAAACTTTCGTGGGTCCATTTCTTCTAAATACTTTCGATTTGCTTGTACTTTTAGTTGGGCAACACGAAGTTCTTCGCTAGAGACTTCTGTATTTGGCATAGTTGCTCCGATTACAAAAACAAGTATTAATAACAGGATAGCCCAAATCACATACCTCACCTCAATATGAGTATGCCCAGTTGATTTCTATTCTAAATCTTCTTCAATCCAAATATCCTCTATGTGCATATTTAGCAATTTAGCAATACGGTATGCAACAGGTAATGTAGGAATACCGCCTTTAATGAGGTTTGTCATGGTGGCATTAGTGATACCAGCTTTTTTTGCTATAAATCCATATTTTATTCCTCTATTATCAAGAATTTCTTTTAATTGGCTATTCACATTGGCCCCCCCTTTATAAAAAAATAATAGTTCTTTTTATTATTTTTTCAATTGGACATGCAAATTCCTTCTTTCTAGTTCATATACCTATATTACTTCCACCTGGAAGACTACGAGGAATCAAGGACATCAAGAAGGGAGAGGGATATATGCGTTGGCAGTATAGTTACCTCAATACAACTCCATATCTATATTCATCAAAAGAACTTCGTCATATGTACAATGAATCAAGATCAAGAGGGGAAACAGAATCCATTTTAACTCATATGAAAAATCATGAAGTGTTGAATAACAAAGAATACAAGGGTTATTTCAGCTTATCGCAAGTTGTTGAAGAAGATTTGTATGGTGAAGAAGAGGATGTTCTCAATTGGCAAATTTTAATGGATTGTTATGAAGTTGTTGCTACAAAGTTAGGGATTAAATTTCGTGAGAGAGAAGAGGCGGAATAGCTATGACACTTGCAGCGGAAGCGGTAATTATTTGGACAGCGACAGGCTTGTCTGTCATCACGATGAAAGTGGCGGGAAAAATGGGGAAGAGTATTCCACATTGGCTTCCACAAGTGACTTTGTACACCACACTTACAGGCTCGTTCTTATACCTTCTACGTTATGTTCTAATGTTGTTTCTATGAAGGAATAGTACTTGGAAGAATGAGACAACGCACTATACAAAAGGAATTGCTTGTTCTGCAATATTCCAAAAATTCCCCCTTATAGGATATATAAGGGGGAATTTTTTATGTTGGAATTATTGTTAGTTCCAACGGCAGCACTTACCTACGCATTGGTAAGTGATAAGTTCAAACGAAAAGATGATGATAGAAAGAAAATCAAAGTGTTTTTTGAAGTGTCCGGCATAGTTATTAAAAGGGATGATAAATTACATTATCCGAAATTCGAAAAACAAATTGAAGACGATAGGAGTATCACTTTTATATACAGCTTACCAGTAGGAATGCCGAATAAGATTATACAAAAGGTAGCAGATGTGGTAAGTGAGGGATTAAACAAACCTGTACGGATTCAATATGATAATTATGAACTAAGTATCCGCGTATTCAATAAAGACATTCTTAAGAAGTGGGAGTGGTCACAAACGTTAGTTGAAAAAGATAAATGGCTTGTACCAATAGGGCAAAGTTTAGAGCAATTAATTTATCATGATTTCGATAAAACCCCTCATATGACATTAGGTGGTTTAACACGTATGGGAAAGACAGTTTTTTTAAAGAATGTGATGACATCTCTTATTACAGCACAAGCAGATCATACTTATTTGTATATTATCGATTTAAAAGACGGTTTAGAATTTGGATCATATCAAAATTTGAAACAAGTTGAATGTGTCGCAGAAAAACCAATTCAAGCTTTTCAAGTATTGAATACAATCCTTGAAAAAATGGAAGAAAAGATGCGTTACATGAAGGGAAGGCACTATACAAATGTTGTGGAGACAGATATAAAAGAACGATATTTCGTCATTGTGGATGAAGGAGCAGAACTTTGTCCAGATAAAAGTATGGAGAAGGAGCAACAAAAACTATTAGGAGCTTGCCAACAAATGCTTTCTCACATCGCACGTATAGGGGGAGCACTTGGATTTAGGCTTATTTTTTGCACACAGTATCCAACTGGTGACACATTACCTCGTCAAGTAAAACAAAATTCAGATGCAAAACTCGGTTTCAGGTTACCAACTCAAATAGCTTCTCAAGTTGTAATTGATGAAGCTGGTCTTGAATCCATTGAAAGCATACCCGGACGTGCGCTTTTCAAAACGGATAGATTGACAGAGATACAGGTCCCTTATATTTCTAATGAAAAGATGTGGAATGTATTAAAACAATACGAGGTGGAGAAACATGAACATTCAAACACACATCAAATTGAACCGTCAGATGACGATTCTGACCTCGATTAGAAAGCTAAAATTTGCAACAAGAAGGCATTTAATGGCTATTCATGATATGGGGGGAATAAGGAATGCGAATCGAATTTTAAAAGACCTAAATCCCTTTGTGAATAGTACAGTTTATAAAAAAGAGTATGTATATTATTTAAATAAAAAAGGGCGTGCGCTATTTGATGATACAGAAAAGATAGTACCAACAATTCGATTAGCACACAGCCTTATGAGAAATGAAGCGTGGTTCTATCTATTCTGTCCTGACGATTGGAGAATAGAAGAACCCATCCGTTATAAAGTAAATGATAAAAAGAAAACAATTATTCCTGATGTAAAGTATCGAGATGAAGAAGGGATATTAAATGCAGTGGAAATTGATCGTACACAGATGATGAATGTGAATAGCGAGAAACTGAATAGATATGGCGAGTTTACCATGTATTATAAAATTAAATATAACGGAAAAATACCAATCATTCATTTTTTTACAGTGACTGAGTATAGACAAAAAACATTGGAGCAATTTGCGATGAAACATGGTGTATATGTAAAAGTTTATGTAATCCCATTCTAATCTAGAGGAGGATGATTGTTATGAGGATGCCAGAAACTATGGGAGGATTAATAGAGTTACTGAAAACGTTAAGTAAGGAGGAAGTGATGGATATAGCATTAGAAACGTTAGCGTTTGCTGACGGGGCAAAGTCTGATGCGGAAACACTATATGAAATAGATGAAACAAAAGATTTTCCGGAGATGGAAGCGCCGAAATTTGAAAGTATTCAATATAGTGTGAAGAAAAAAGGTGGCATTATATACTGTTTTCGCTTCATTAACTTTAACAGATTTAACTTGCAAAATATCTAAAAAGGAGTACTCTCAGAAATGAGTATTCCTTTTTAGATGGTCAATTTGATAAAGATAACTTTACGATAAAGTGTTGAGAATCAGAATAAGCCATTGATTATGATACAATGGATGATTTGATAGTTGAAAAATGCTCTTTTGGTATAAAATAAAGATTTATTTATTTTTACCACAATTACAACCTTTTTTCTTTACATATCCTTGTTGGTATGAATTTTCGGACCGTCGTTGATCGGAAGATTGAGTACGGTTATTTTTATTGTTCGAAGAATTTTTGTTAGAGTTGTAATTTTTATTCACGCTAACATCACCTCCTATATAACATACTAATATTATTATATGTACAAGCTTTAGTAATCGTTACGATAGAAGGTATAGGGGTAAAGGGATAATTGCCAGTAAGTATATTGTTTATAATTATAAAATACAGTGAAAAAGAATTGATCAACTGGCAATGAGATATGATATGGTTTTGAAAGTATTTATTACGCAGGGGTTTTAACCAGAGCTTTCTGTATTAATATCCCCAATATGGATCAAATGGAAGCTGTTGTTGGTAATAAGAAGGTGGCTGTTGTACAGGTGGTTGATTTGAATATACAGCATGATGCATACCATCTCGGTTTTGACTTTGATTACAGTTTGCTGGAGGACCAATTACAGTAGTAGATTGGAGAGGAGATATTGCTTGTTTCCATTGCTGTTCATCAAGACAATAAGTATGGGCCATTACATTTGATGGGGTTAGTCTTAAAATATCAGATCCAAAAATAACTTCTGGCGTAGGAGCATTGAAAATTGCTAATAAATGTGTATTGTCTACAGAAGCAATTTCATAATGCCACCAACCTTGTGGAACATTGGCAACTTGCCCTGGTTTTATAGGGAGATTCAGAATTTGATTTGTGAACGGATTAAGTAAAGAAACGACAGCAGCTCCAGATATACAGTAAACAAGTTCGGCTGCATTTTGATGTACATGAGGCTCAACAACATTACCGGTACTTAAAAAAATATCTAATAAGGATGTATTATCTAGTGTATTTAATTGTTTAATACCAAGTACGTTTATATAGTTTTGAGCATCCTTTTTAAAGAAATTACTTGTGTTTAAATCATGAGTGAAGCTAACAGAGGGAGAAGCATAATCTATATAGGAAGTCATACACTTTTCCTGCCTTTCTATTTTGAAATAGGTATACGGATTAGGATATGAGTCTAGTTCATATATTGTGCGGTAATGAATATTTGTTCAAGAATTATAGTTTTTTAAGTTATTTGTAAAAAACATCTATTTTAAAATAGGTGTTTTTTAGGTTATAGAAAATAATCCTAATTTAGCTAACAGTGTATCATTTCTTTCTGTTTTTAACTTGTTGTAGCTGATTAGAAAAGTAGTAATCAACAATATTTGAAAAATAAACCATACAGAACACATGTAAAGTTTATATGTGTTCTGTATGGTTTAAGAGGAAATGATTTAATTATGATGTGTTATGTAAGTCTGATATGAATACAGTATTCAACTGAAAGTGTTTTGAGGAGAATGTATTCTTTTTTATGATATGCTTTCTATTTTGAAATGTAAAATAAGGCTTGATCTGATGGTTCTTTTATAGTTTTTATAGATGCTTTCCTTATACTTGTATATTTGTAGATTCATAAGCTATGGTATGTAGTTAGGAAAACTGTTTTATCTATAAGGTAGGTGGAAAAATGAGTGAATTTAAAAAGGATCCATGTATATCGGTACCTTTGCCTAAATTTAGATCAACAGAAGCTAAAGGAAGGGGCCGTAGGATGAACAGGGGCAATAGAAGTCGTAAGGTCATTAGGAGATATAGGACCAACGGGGCCGATGAGTTCAACAGAAGTAATCAAAGAGCCTATGGTCCAACTAGGGATAATCACAGGGATTATGAGTCTAACAGAGATAATCAAAGAGCCTATGATTCGGCTAGGAATAATCAAAGAGCTGATGAATCCAACAGGAGTAAGCAAAGAGGATACGAGCCAACTAGGGATAAACAAAGAGCCGATGAGTTCAACAGAAGTAATCAAAGAGCTGATGAATCCAACAGGAGTAAGCAAAGAGGATACGAGCTAACTAGGGATAAACAAAGAGCCGATGAGTTCAACAGAAGTAAGCAAAGAGCCTATGATTCAATTAGGAACAATAAACGAGCTGATGAATCCAACAGGAGTAAGCAAAGAGGATACGAGCCAACTAGGGATAAACAAAGAGCCGATGAGTTCAATAGAAGTAATCAAAGAGCCTATGATTCAATTAGGAATAATAAACGAGCTGATGAATCCAACAGGAGTAATTATAGAGTCGATGATCCGACTAGGGATAAACAAAGAGCTGATGAGTTCAACAGGAGTAATCAAAGAGCCTATGGTACGACTAGGGATAAGCAAAGAGCTGATGAGTCCAACAGAAGTAATCAAAGAGCCTATGGTCTGAATAGGGATAATCACAGAACCTACGAGTCCAACAGAAGTAATCAAAGAGCCTATGATTCAATTAGGAATAATCACAGGGCTGATGAATCCAACAGGAGTAATCAAAGAGCCTATGGTCTGAATAGGGATAATCACAGGGCTGATGAATCCAACAGGAGTAAGCAAAGAGCCTATGGTCTGGATAGGGATAATCACAGAACCTACGAGTCCAACAGAAGTAATCAAAGAGCCTATGATCCAACTAGGAATAATAAAGGGTTTCAAGATAACGTAGGACCTGTGTTGTAACCAGTGTTTTGAATTGAAAATTTTACCACAGGTAATCAATAATCATTAATATAATATTCAAACATGGAAACAGTAAGAAATGAGACTGGAAACACTTCCCCGTGGATTGAAGGTGTTATACGCGGGTAAATATCTTGTATAACACTTAAATCTAACATATGTTGAACCCATACTGGAAAGAGGTATGGGTTCAAGTTATAGGTGATGGTTGGCTAATTTGTAATGATATAAATTTAGGGTGGCATCATAATCAAGGGGAGGAGAAATGACATTTGAACGTTGTAATCTTTCAAACGTACATATTGAAGAGTGTAATAGTAATGAAAACGAAAAATAAATAAAAACGTATTTGCTTCTTCCTTGTTATAAACTATTTTCGCATATACATTCATACTTTTGATTGAAGTAATTTTTCATGAAAAAAGATATCCTATTCTTACATTCAGATTAATAAAGGAGTGAATGGTTATGTCATATAGTGAAATGATTAGAAAAGAAGTGTTGAGCTGGGAAGGTGTTTCTGAAAAGCCACATCGATTTGGTGGTATTGAATTAAATTATAAAAAGAAAGAATTAGGTCATCTTCACGGAGATACATTAGCTGATCTGCCATTTCCAAAATCAAAACGTAATGAATTAATAAATCAAGGCTTAGCACAGCCACATCATGTATTACCTGAATCAGGATGGATTAGTTACCATATAAAAAGTGAAGAGGATCTTCCATTACTCATTGAACTTTTCCGGATGCAGTATGATAGATTTGTAAAAAAGTTAGAAAATAAATGAATTTAGTATATAAATAAAGAACTAGGTACATGTCTAGTTCTTTTTTATATTAACAACGTACAGCAATCTCCATACTGCAAAATTTAGCGAAAGTGAAGGACTTAGATGTAGGGATTGTTAGTGAAAGTTTGATTAGGAAGGGAGAATCATTAGTGGGGGGGATGTAGTCCTATTGATGGAAGTACTACTTTAGGTTTTTTAATTAAAATATGCATTATTGCATGCAAGCGTTTTCGTTGTCTGTTTTATAATGAAAGCACATACATTAAGGGTATGATAAAAATAGTTTGAAATGGAGAGAAGAGATGAAAAAACAGTTTTATAGTATTGTCATTTTATTTGCCTTGATATTATGTATATCTTCATTAAGTCCGCAAGTAAGTTTTGCAGCTGTAAATGGAAAGGGAATGAATCAAGATTACAAAGCTTACTTAATGGCGCCATTAAAAAAGATTCCGGAAGTAACAAATTGGGAGACATTTGAAAATGATTTGCGGTGGGCGAAGCAAAATGGTTTTTATGCAATTACTGTTGATTTTTGGTGGGGAGACATGGAAAAGGCCGGAGATCAACAATTCGATTTTTCGTACGCGCAGCGGTTTGCTCAATCGGTAAAAAATGCGGGCATGAAAATGGTTCCTATCCTGTCCACACATCAATGCGGTGGAAATGTTGGAGATGATTGTAATGTATCGATTCCTTCGTGGGTGTGGAATCAAAAATCAGATGATAGTCTTTATTTTAAATCTGAAACAGGAACCGTTAATAAAGAAACTTTGAATCCATTAGCTTCTGATGTAATTCGAAAGGAATACGGCGAATTATATACAGCATTTGCAGCTGCTATGAAACCATATAAAGATGTAATCGCAAAAATCTATTTATCTGGAGGACCAGCTGGAGAACTGAGATATCCTTCCTATACATCTGCTGATGGAACTGGTTATCCGTCACGTGGAAAACTTCAAGCATATACAGAGTTTGCAAAATCTAAATTTCGTTCCTGGGTATTAAATAAATATGGTTCTTTAAATGAAGTGAACAAAGTATGGAGTACAAAACTTACTTCGGTCTCAGAGATTCTACCACCAAGTAATGGAGAACAGTTTCTTATGAATGGATATAACTCTTCATATGGAAAAGATTATTTAGAATGGTATCAAGGTGTTTTGGAAAGTCATACAAAATTGATTGGTGAATTGGCCCACAACGCTTTTGATTCAAGCTTTCAAGTACCAATCGGTGCAAAAATTGCAGGTGTACATTGGCAGTATAATAATCCGCTCATACCTCACGGAGCTGAAAAGCCAGCAGGATATAATGATTATAGCCATTTACTTGATGCTTTCAAAGATGCAAAGCTAGATGTAACATTTACTTGTTTAGAAATGACGGATAAAGGGAGTTATCCGGAATATTCAATGCCAAAAACATTGGTACAAACGATTGCAACATTAGCTAATGAAAAGGGAATTGTACTAAATGGTGAAAATGCTTTAAGTATGGGAAATGAGGCGGAGTATAAACGAGTTGCAGAAATGGCCTTTAATTATAATTTTGCTGGATTTACACTACTTCGTTATCAAGACGTAATTTATAACAATTCATTAATGGGGAAATTTAAGGACTTATTAGGTGTAACTCCTGTTATGCAAACAGTTGTAGTAAAAAATGCTCCTACAACAGTAGGCGATACGGTATATATTACTGGGAATCGTGCAGAATTAGGAATATGGGATACGAAGCAGTATCCAATTCGATTATCTTATGATTCTCATAATAATGATTGGAGAGGCAATGTTGTGTTGCCAGCTGAGAGAAATATAGAATTTAAAGCGTTTATTAAAGGTAAAGATGGAACAGTAAAATCATGGCAAACAATACAACAAAGTTGGAAGCCAGTTCCATTGCAGTCTACTACTTATATAAGTCTATGGTAATTATATTATGTAAACAAAAGATCCTCTAATATGAAATAGAGGATCTTTTTATTTTTTATTGAAAAATAAATCTTTAAAAATGTCACATCACTTCTTCTTTATTCGTCTTGTGTGTAGAACGAGAAGGAGGGATTTACATGGATAAATTTGATGTAGCCATTATTGGCGGAGGTCTGGCAGGATTAACAGCCTCAATTTATTTAGCTAGAGAAGGTAAAAAGGTTGTTGTATTAGAAAAATCAAGTCGCTTTGGGGGAAGAGCAATAACAACAAATAAAAAGGGCGTTCTTATGAATCTTGGAGCACATGCTTTATATCGAGGGGGAGAAGCATTATCGACTTTTGAAGAACTTGGGATCCGTATTCCAGGAGGGATACCTTCAACTATTGCACATGGTATATGGAAAAATGATGTGTATATAGTGCCAACAGATTTTCGGTCAATTTTATCTACACCATTACTTTCATGGTCTGCTAAAATACAGTTTTCTCATTTGATGTTAAAACTCGGAAAATTAGATTTAAATACAATTCCTGTTATGAGTTTAAGTGTATGGGCAGAGAAAGAAATAAGAGACCCAATGATAAGAAATATGTTTTATGCATTATGCCGGACATCAACCTACACATATGCGCCTACATTACAGTTAGCATCTTCCGTATTAAAACAAATACAGCGATCAATGAAAGACGGTGTCTTTTATGTAGATGGTGGATGGGAGACTATTATAACAAAACTAAGAGAGGAAGCTATGAATGCTGGAGTCCAGTTTATAGCGAATAAAAACGTAATTGAAATTGAACACAGTGCCAATATTCAAAGAATACGTTGTTCTAGCGATGAATCAGTTGAAGTTCCTACGGTTGTCATCACTATACCACCAAAAGAGGCCTATAAAATTGTAAGAGGTGCAAAAGACACCGCATTGCATATATGGAAAGAACAATCTGTACCAGTTACAGCAGCTGCCTTAGATCTCGGTTTAAGAAAATTGCCAAATCCATCACATCAATTTGTCTTGGGGTTAGATCAACCTGTATTTTTTACGAATCAATCAAGAGCCGCTAAGCTAAGCGATGATGGAACTGTAGTAGTGGGATTGATAAAATATCAGAATCCTACATTACACATTAGTAATTCTGATGAGGATAAAATTTTGTTAGAACATACAATGGATCGATTACATCCTAATTGGCAACAGGAATTAGTTGTAAAGCAATATTTACCGAAAATAACAGTTGTATATGATTTTCCGCATATTGGTCGTACTGAAAATCCAGGACCTGCTGTTCCTGAAATGCCAGGAGTGTATGTTGCAGGAGATTGGGCTGGTCATGATGAATTATTAGCTGACGCCGCAGTTGCTAGCGGCAAACGAGCAGCACTACAAATTTTAGAATGGAGTAAAGTCACAAATTGAAAGAGAGGCACGTGAGTGTGGAAACAGAGCACTTGTATCAAGCACATAAGCCTTTGTTATTTTCTTTAGCCTATCGTATGCTCGGGAGTGTCATGGATGCAGAAGATATCGTTCATGATACATTTCTTTCATTAAATCAAATAAAAGATATAGAATCTGTTGATAATGTGAAAGCGTATTTATGTAAGATGGTCACGAATCGTGCGATTGATAAGTTACGTTCAGTAGCACATAAACGAAATGTTTATGTTGGCATGTGGTTACCTGAACCACTGGTTGAAGAAAGCGATGATCCATCTGAGACATATATGATGAAAGAATCTATCTCTACAGCGTATCTTTTACTCTTACAACAATTATCTGAAGTTGAACGCGCAGTTTTTATATTACGAGAAGTGTTTGGATATGATTATGATGAAATAGCTTCAATTGTTGATAAAAATAGTGTGAACTGCCGGAAAATTTTTCAGCGGGCAAGAAAGAGCCTAATAGATAAACCCAAAAATTCAAAATTGAATATAAAGCAGATGACCACGTATGTTGAACAGTTTGTTGCATCTTTGCAGCGAGGAGACGTGGAAGGAATGTTAGAAATCTTAAAAACGGATGCTATATTTAAATCAGATGGCGGTGGCAAAGTTACAACAGCAATTAAACCGATTTATACTGCTGAAAGAATTGTAAGCTTGTTCTTTGGAATTGCTAAGAAATTACCAGAGAAACATTCTATTCATTTTAGAATGGTAAACGGTACCCCTGGTATTATTGTACATGTTAATGACCGCGTTGCATATGTACTTTCATTTGAGTTCGAAGATGAAGGGGTTTCCTCTATTTATATGATGGCAAATCCAGAAAAGCTTATCCATTTAAATAGGAATATATAAAGTGAAAAGCCGCAATTTACTCTGTAATCATACAGGAGCTTGTTAGAAACAATATCTTGCATATAATGTTGCGCAGTATATGAATAGGGTACATCACTCATACATGTAGTGGTGTACTTTTTTGTACGTCTGATAAGTGAAGGATGTTAACTTCACATGAATACAGTAAAGATTACATGTATAAAAAAATCATTTTGTATTTTCAGTCCGCTTATTAAAGATTATAATATTTAGAAAAAAATGACTTTTTCACAGAAGGGGATTCTTAACATGAACTTAAAACGATTTGAGGATACCATTAAAGAATTATTTAAAAAAGAATTGTTAGAGGAATTTATGAATGTTGTTGAAGTTGATTATATAAAACAATATTCTTTTTATGATCATGGAGATAATCCTGGAATTGGTGAATTCGATAAACCAATAAGTTTTTCAACACTTGTTCAAAGAATGCAAACGAATCTAAATGAACCAGTAAGAAGTTGGAAAAATAACGAAAGAGAACTAAAAAGAATAGGGGTATTGACTGGTGCGGGGCATGCTTCAAATTATATCAAACTAGCAGTAGAAGCAGAATGTGATGCTTATATCACTGGAGAAGCAACTTTATACACAATCCAATATGCTCAGTTTGTAGGAATTAACCTTATAGTTGGTAGTCATACTTTTACTGAAATATATGGAGTAAGAAGTTTAGTTGAACGTATAAGAGACTTAAATGATGACATTGAGATTGTCGAACTTAAAGAAGAGCATTTTGAACTAAATCACTAATCCTACATGACTTTAATCTTTTATTAGAGCTCTTTTTGTAAAAATTGTTGCTTGTTAGTATTACAAGGAAAAACTTACTTTTTATAGTATAATAGCTAAAGATGTTTACTCGTTAAACGTTCAGATTAGTTGAGTTATTCTATCTTTATGTAAAACCAGAAGTTATTCAGCAATTGTAAAAAGGGAGAGAAATCAATGTTACAATCACTGATTTTTGATATGGATGGAACACTATTTCAAACAGATAAAATTTTAGAACTATCACTTGAGGATACTTTTAACCATTTACGATCACTAAATTTATGGGATACAGTTACGCCCATTGGAAAGTATCGTGAAATTATGGGTGTACCTTTACCAAAAGTATGGGAAACTTTATTACCTAATCATTCCAATGAAGTACGAGAACAAACTGATGCTTATTTTCTGGAAAAATTAGTTAAAAATATAAGGGATGGGAAAGGTGCTTTATATCCTAATGTAAAGGAAGTTTTCAGTTATTTAAAAGAGAATAATTGTTCAATTTACATAGCGAGTAATGGTTTAACGGAATATTTAAAAGCTATTGTGAGTTATTATAATTTGGATAATTGGGTTACTGAAATATTTAGTATTGGGCAGATACAAACGCTTGATAAAGGCGATTTAGTTAAAACAATTATAAAAAAATATGATATAAAAAAAGCAGCAGTAGTTGGAGACCGTCTGTCTGATATAAATGCGGCTAAAGATAATGGTTTAATTGCAATTGGATGTAATTTTGATTTTGCACAAGAAGATGAACTCGCTCAGGCTGATTTGGTAATAGATGACTTAATTGAGCTAAAAACAATATTACCCAAAATCAAAAGTAGCTTATTGAACTATCGGTAGCTTTAGTGTAATAAGGAATACAGCTGTTTCTTTAATGAAATGGCTGTTTTTTTATCTCTCGCGAAAAATTTACAGTGATGCTGTTCGAGTTTTGACAAGCACTGAGCAGCATTTGATTTATTCGCTCTTTTTCCTCGATTTTCTTACTTTGTTGAAGGAAGCTGAACCAATAGAGGTAGTTATCAAAATATTTGGTGGCTACACCTTGAAACCTATCCATCCTTTATTTATCATGTTTTGAATATATATTTTGATTAGTAGTTTGAGAGAATATAGATTAATTGTGATAAAATTCAGAAAAATAATACGGATTAATATACTAAAGTTTACTTTCGGTTATTAAGTTCATTCTGTTGTGGTAAAACTTAACGGGTGTGGTAGTAAATGAGGTAATATGTAGTACAAAAAAGATAGCTAAGGCCTAATGCTTTTCTGCTTTAGCTATCATTCTCTTAGCACTTATATAATATGCGAAATTTTATAAATATTTCTTTGCCAAGTGATTTATGAAGTCTCTTGATTTTTAATTAGACAAGGGAAATACGAATTACATTTAGGGTCATGTACGTTACTTCTCTAACATTTCAAGAGGTACGTCTTTTTCACCTAATACCTCAAATTTAATTTCTCCGTCCTCTTCGTAAATACGTTTAATAATCGGTATAGTTATCATGTGCTTTTTTTGCTGTTTACGTTTTCTAGCAGCATCTAAATTAATCACGTTCATGTAAAAGCATCCTTCCTTAAATGTAGTTATAAACAAAAGAAAATGCGTCCAAAAAAGGCGCTTCTTTGATCTGAAATACCGATTCATATAAATAAGATGTAAATGGTTTTTATAATTGCATTTTGAATATAAAATAATGTGGATTCAATAATTTTCACGTAGAAATTAACTTTACCAAAAAATGAAACAATATGCTACAAAAAAATTCGATTTTTTGTCTTATAGAAGGAAAAAGAATTTCGTTTCGAATATAATAGAAAGTAGACAAACATAATCAACTTTCTCATCAATTTTTTAATTATTAAATTTGTTAGAAAGGTGAGGAATAGCACATGAGTTACTTAGAATCACTTTTGTTAGAGCTTGAAAGATACGGGGAAGAGCATGATAGTAAAAAAGAAAAACGTGAAGAAGGATTACGAAATATTTCTCGTGAAATGGGACAGTTTTTATCCATTTTGGTAAAAGGGTGCAGCGCTAAGCGAGTATTGGAAATTGGTACTTCCAATGGGTATTCAACATTATGGCTAGCAAATGCAGCTGAAGAAACAAGTGGACATGTTACAACTGTTGAACTTGCCTCGGAACGTGTTGCAGAGGCACTTGTGAATTTTGAAAAGGCGAAACTCAGACATCGAATTGACATTCATAATCAGGAAGCAGGAGCCTTTTTAGATGTGCAAGTAGATCGATCATTTGATTTCATTTTCTTAGATTCAGAGCGTACGCAATATATGTGGTGGTGGGAAAATATTAAGCGCATATTAGAGCTGAAAGGAATTCTTGTAATTGATAATGCGACTTCACATGCAGAGGAGTTAACGGAATTCATTCAGATGATTGAAGAAGACGATACATTTGAAACAGTTTTACTAGCTTTTCAAAAAGGAGCGTTTGTAGCCCGAAAAAAGGAAGAGATATAGCTATAACAAACAAGGAGATTAATTGAAAATGCGTATACATTCTTATTTCTATGAACAGGCAAAAAAACATCCTAATCGTGTTGCACTTTCGATACAGCATAATAGTTGGACTTACAATGAATTGGCGAAATGTGTTTCAGAGCGTGCATTAGCTCTTATGCAAGATGGAGCGATACCAGGACAGATTTTTATTATAAAGTTAGAAAATTGTATGGAATGGATTCGAGATGCACTTGCAATTTCAAAAATTGGTGGAATTTTAATGCCTGTTCATCCGGATGTTACAGAGATTGAATGGGAAGATATTATAAGTAGAACGAAGCCCAATTGGATTATCACATGTGAAGAGACACTATGTCAAACGATGGAGCAAAATAATATTCAATTTCCTTTTAGACATGTGAGTAAAGCGGATGAGTTATATTTCTTTGGTTATACTTCTGGCTCAACAGGTACACCGAAAGGATTTGTTAAAAGTCATCGGTCATGGATTTGTAGTTTTGAAGGATGGAGTAAGGCGTTTTCGCTAACTGAAAGTGATCGTGTAGTAGTGCCGTTACATCTATCTTATTCAGCTCAGTTATATCCAGCGCTTCACGCGCTAGCTATTGGGGCTGAAGTTACTTTATTATCCAAATTCACACCAGAGGCATTTTTCAAAGCAAAAGCATCATGTGCTTCTATCACACCTGCTTTAATTGAACCTTTAATTCGTTATACAAAGCAAAAACGAAATGTTCAGGAAACAATTCCGGGATGTGTAATTTCAGTCGGAACAAAATTATTGCCTATACAAAGACAAAAATTTGAGGAATGTTTTTCTAAATCATCTTTATATGAATATTACGGATCATCAGAAATGGGATATGCCTCATTATTAACACCAGAAAATGCAAGAACTGCACCTGAAACAGTCGGAGTACCATTTCCGGATGTGGAGATTGCCTTCTTTAATGAGAAGAAAGAACGAATAGCAACTAATCCAGAAAACTTTGGGAAATTATTTGTTCGATCAGATCAAGCTTTTGAAGGATATATTGAAATTGAAGAACAAACGAACAATACTTTCATAGAAGATTGGGTAACATCACATGATATTGGTTTCCAAAGAGAAGATGGAAAAATTGTTTTAGTAGGCAGAGACCGAGACGTTATAAAAGCTGCTGGGAGTTTTGTATACGCTGGTGAAATAGAGGATGTATTACTTGGAATCACCGGGATTACAGAAGCAGTAGTATTTTCGGAAAAGGATGAGAAACGCGGGGAAATCATATGGGCTGTTATCGTTAAAGAGTTTTCTCGAGAATTAGTAGATATTCAGAAAGAGTGCCGTCAAAAATTGATATCGTATAAACAACCAAGAAATTGGACTGTATTACGACAATTACCAAAGAAGCCGAACGGGAAGGTAGATAAAATGAAATTGAAAGCGGAATTATTGAGTAATAAGCTGTGTAACATGTGAAGAATCCGCCTTCAGCACCTAGCCTTCTAGGTCTTAAGTCTGAGGAAAATTATGTAGAGAACAGGTATACTTATGATAAGAAACAGGGAATGACTGCATAAGCAGGCGTTTATTAAAAATCGATTTCAAACAAGTGTAATGCATGTTGAATACGATATTTTAGATGAAATATAGTGCAAATAATTTCGCACATATAAATAAAGGAGCGATTTTGTTGACTGAATTAGAGAAAAAAGAACCTGTATCAGTAGTGAAGGAGAATGTAGAAGTAATTGTTGATACAGTTATTAAAGATGAAGAACTCGTTGAACTGAATAAAGAAGCCGATATCTATGTACAAAAGTTAAATAGTGAACAAAATACTGACCTTTCAAAAGTATTATCACAACTTGGAGACTTAGGAGATAAAGAACAACAAGCTGCAGGACAAACATTATCAGCACTAAAACGTCCGGTAACTGCAATGATGAATGGAAAGAATGAAGAAATTCCAAATACATTGTTAGAATTGCGTAAAGTGGTATCAGAACTTGATCCAAATTCACTAAAAGCATCAGGTATGAAGAAATTTATGTTTAAGGTTTTTAAGAAAAATCCTCTTGAAACATATGTTCATAAATATCAATCCATCGATAAACAAATTGAGGAGATTATAAGATCATTACTTATTGGACGTGATAATTTACAAGAAGATACAGTCGGTTTAGAAATGTTAAAAGAGCAATCACACGATAAAATTCATGCTCTTGACAAACAAGTATACCTAGGGCGGAAGCTTGCTGGCATGTTGGAAGCAGAAAAGCAAAATCCAGAACGTCAAAAAGATATTCCATTAATTAATGATGCATTAGAGAAAATTCTTGTACGTACACGTAACATGCAGCAAGCTAAAAGTGTATTACTACAATCTATCGCGTCTGTAGATATCATTAAGAAAAACAATGAGAAGTTAACAGAAGCAATTCGTAATGCGATTACAATGACGCAAAACGTAGTTACTGTATCAGCAGCGATTCAGCTTGCATTGACAAATCAACGTAAGACGATTGATGCAGTGAATGCTACGAATGAAGCAATTGAATCAATGGTATTAAGTAACTCTCAAGCATTAAAACAAAATACAGAAGAAACAACTAAATTGCTTGAAAATCCTGCGATCAGTATGGATAAGCTGAGAGAATCATTCCAAAATGTGTTTGCGGCTATTGAAGCATCTGAGAAATCATCAGAGCGCATTATTGAATCTAGTAAGAAGTTTGTTATTGAACTTGACACATTTAATGATGAAATGAAGCAGAAGCTCATTCAGCGTCCAAAGAAATAAAGGGTCATTAGAGGAGGTGAAAAGATGGGTTTCATTAAAATGGTTTTAATACTAATTGGAACGTTGCTTTTAGTTGGATTTACAATCGTTGTCTTGCTTGTGTATTTCGGCCGGAAATTTTATTTTTCATGGACGAAACCTTATAAGAGAGCACACGAATCAATTGAAAAACTCTCAAATAAATCAACACCGTTTTTACACGAATTTACGCAACATCCACTCTTTTATCGTTGGATCCGTACAGAGGGAAAAAAGGAACAAAAAGCATTGAATACTCTTTTCTGTTCTGCGGATCAACGTGCAAGAGAACAAGTTCTCTCTATGTTACCGAAAGATAAACAGAAAAAAGTACACGTAATGGCGAAAAAAACGAAAAAGGTTACAAATGAAGATATTGATGTAGCAGCGATGAAAGTAAAGGGTTTCTTAAGACAAGAATCACAACAATCATCTAAACCAACGGATCTATCGTTTTATAAATTGTATTTTTACGACCGTTATCCGGATGCGTTAAATACCATTCAAGTGTATAAACGTTCAGTTAATCCTTCATTACAAAGAACGGTTGATGAAATTACAATTTCAGTATTACATGCACTTCCGTACTATCAAGAACAGCGCATGTTTGAACAACAACACAAATTGGAAACGTTCTTAATGAAAGATTTAACGGATATGTTGTCACTAGTGGCGCAATTGCCACCATCACAACGTCCTGAAAAAGAAGAAGAATTACAGGTCTACTTACAAAACTTCCAAAAAGAAATGGAAGCAGTAGAGCGTGATATTCGAGACTCCATTGATCATGATTTGAATGTGAAAATGAGAGCGGCGAAGGAGAAGTTTAAGAACTAGTTAAACCCCCTCTTGATAAGTATTCAAGAGGGGGTTTATAGTATAAATACACGTTTATTTGATGTATTATAATACAATGGTTTGAAAAATGGTTGTTTCGTTTGTTTTTATTTGAGATTACTAAGTTGATTCAGTTTATTTATATTTTTTAAGAGTAGAGAGAAAATGGCATAAAGTCATTCGTAATTTTTACGATAAATATGGTTACCCAATTAGTAAACACATCAATACGAAATGGTCAGCTGATTTCATTTATATCATAATGAAGCCGTTGGAATGGTTTTTCTTACTTGTATTATATACAGTAGATAAAAATCCTGAAAATAGAATTCACATTTAGTATAGTGAATTAAGAAAATAGTAGTTTGTTTTTAGAATGTACGGAAAGTAAAATCCCCCACATATAGAGTGGGGGATTTTACTATTTCATTTTAATAGTAGTTTTGTTCGAGGCAGTGCTTTCGTTATGCAATCGATCCAGTGCGGTTACTACATACGTATACGTTTCACCAGGTGTAGCGGTCTTATCTACGTAAATTTCCCCAGATTTTGTTTTTCGTACAGTAGTAAGGAGATTTTCTGCTTTTTGAATATCAATGTCGTTCTTTCCATTTACCCGATAGATTGCATAATACGTAGAGTCATTGTCTCTATCATCGAGGATTCCTAAAGCAACACCATCATTTCTAGAGATAGCACCTTTTAACGTAGGTTGCTCAGGTGGATCTTTATCTAACCAAGGCATTGGTGGAATTAATGCAGGGTGTTCGTAAATGTCATTTTGCAGTCGATCTTTTATTCCTAATGGATTATTATTTATATCTTTAAGGCTAAAATGCATACTTCCTTTTATTTGTGAATATTGATGGTTTAGTGCAATTTGTCTTGGATATTCTTCAGGGTCTGACCATGCGGGAACTGAGTTGTTATTAATTTTATATGCAGCTTGGCCAATATATAAGTGAATTGGTTTGTTTATGGTTTCTTTCACCCACCAATTTAATAAGATGTCATATGCTGCAGGTGCAAAACCGATATTCCAATAGATTTGAGGAGTAATATAGTCAATATATCCTTTTTGAATCCATTCTCGTGTGTCGGCATATAAGTCATCGTAATTTCGTTGTCCAGCGGTTGTGTTAGAACCAGTTGGGTCGTCAGCGATATTCCTCCATACGCCAAATGGACTAATTCCAAACTTCACATACGACTTTTCTTGTTTAATAGCAGTATTTAAACCACTTACAAGTTGGTTCACGTTATCACGGCGCCAGTCTTCTATAGTAGAGAATCTTCCGTTATTATATGATTCATATGTGCTTCGATCTGGGAACTCCTCGCCAACTATTTTGTAGGGATAGAAATAATCGTCCATGTGAACTGCATCAATATTATAGTTTTGTACAACTTCTAATACACTTTCAGTTATAAAATTTTTCACTTCTGGAATACCGGGATTATAGTATAGTTTCCCGCCGTAAGGTATAACCCAATCAGGATGTTGTTTAGCGGGATGAGTTTCTGCTAAACGATTTAAATCGGTGTGGTTCATGGTTATTCGATAAGGATTAAACCATGCATGAAATTCAAGGTTTCTTTTGTGGGATTCTTCAACCATAAATGCGAGTGGATCATAGCCAGGGTCTTTACCTTGTGTACCGGTGAGATATTCGGACCAAGGACCATATTTGGAAGGATAAAAAGCGTCTGCGGTTGGTTTAATTTGTACAACAACTGCGTTCATACCTACATTTTTTACATCATCTAGTAATTTTCTAAACTCTTGTTGCTGTTTTTCTATCGGTAAGTTTGGTTTGGAGGGCCAATCAATATTGAGAACAGATGCAATCCATGCGGCACGTAATTCTTGTTTTTGATAAGTAGTGGGTACTTCAGCATGTGTGGACTTAGGGGTTATGAACAGGAAAGGGATAAACAAGATGACGCTACAACAACTCATTAATAATCTTCTGAAAATCATCGTACGCCTCCTAACATATTCTATTATTAAAACTACTATATCATGTGAATGTAAGATTCGCAATTGAGAAAGTAAAGTGCTAAAACTTCTATTTAATATAAAGTGAAACTTTAATCAGTGGGGTTTTCTTCATCCCCACTGATTATCAGCCCTCACGAATCGGGCTTTTACGGGCAGTTGATCCCCACCTAACTTCTTTGTTTTTTCTCAATTTTGAGGTGGGGGTCTTACAGCCCGTTAATGCAGGATAAAAAATATTTTTGCTGAAATTTCATTTCATCAGAACTAATTTGTCTATATTCTTCATATGATTTTTAATAACGTGAAACTTACTTTAGTTGGTGGTTTGACAATCCTTGAAAAGGGATAAAAATTACTTAAAGCATATAGGAGGATTATGAAATGAAGGTTCTATTTGTATGTTCTGGAGGAATGTCCAGTTCAATTGTTGTAAACGCTTTAAAAAAAGAGGCGGAGAAAAAAGGGATCAGTATGGATGTCCATGCAATTGGAACGAGTGAAGTAGAAGAAGAGGTGAAGAATGGTTGGGATGTTGTAATGGTAGCTCCGCAAGTAAGGCATAGATTTGATACCGTAAAAAAAATAGCAGATCAGCAGTCTGTTCCTTGTGGGGTGATTCCACCGCAGGCTTATACACCGCTTGGTGGTCCGACACTATTAAAAGCTGTAAATGAATTAATTGGTTAGGAGGGAGTTGTATGAATAAGTTTGTCTCATTTCTTGAGAATAACTTATCTGGTCCAATGGCGAGGCTTTCTGAACAAAGGCATTTACAAGCAATTCGTGACGGTGTTATTTCAGCATTACCTTTTATTATTGTAGGAAGCTTCTTTTTAATAGTAGCATTTCCACCACTTCCAAAGGATAGCTTTATATCACTTTGGGCAGCAAAACATCAAGCGAGTATTTTAATACCATATCGGTTAACGATGTTTATTATGTCTCTCTATATTGCCTTTGGTATTGGATATAATTTAGCGAAAAGTTACAAATTAGATGCTTTATCAGGAGCACAACTTGCAGTCTGTTCCCTACTGCTTACATTGACACCTGAACTAATTGATAAGAAAGGATTTATGCTCCCAATGACAAACCTTGGAGGGCATGGATTATTTGTTACGATGATTGTTTCCATTTTATCAGTTGAAATCTTAAGGTTTTGTAAGACAAAAAATGTGATGATTAAGATGCCAGAACAAGTACCACCATCTGTATCTCGTTCCTTTGAAGCACTTATACCTGCTGCTTTCGTTATTATTATTATGAGTATGATTACTGTTGTTTTTAGCATTGATTTACATCATGTAGTCGATAAGTTAGCTGCTCCATTAGTGAAAGCTGGAGATAGTTACTTTGGAGTTATTCTACCGGTGTTTTTAATTACATTCTTCTGGTCTTTTGGCATTCACGGTGTTTCCGTTGTTGGTACGGTTGCACGTCCGTTATGGGAAGTTTATATTGGGAAAAACGCCGAGGCAGTAGCTGGTGGAGCAAGCAATATTCCTTTTATTGCACCAGAACCATTATACCAATGGTTTATATGGATTGGCGGTTCCGGGGCGACGTTAGGACTTGTGTTAGCGATGATTGTGTTTGGTAGATCAAAATATTCCAAAGCGTTGTCAAGAACATGTATTGTGCCTGGTATTTTCAATATTAATGAACCCGTTATATTTGGACTTCCGATTGTTTTAAATCCTATTTTAATTATTCCTTTTATTATTACACCGCTTGTGACTGCCACTATTGCATATACTGCAACTGCGATGGGGCTCGTTACAGCGACCTATATTATGCCGCCGTGGACATTACCGGCCCCAATAGGTGCCTATTTGGCAACAGGTGGAGACTGGAGAGCGGTTGTATTAGTCTTTATTAATATAGCAATCTCATTCCTTATCTATCTGCCATTCTTTAAAATGTACGATAAAAATATGATTGAAGTTGAAAAGAATGGGAATGGTGAACAAGGTTCTGTGAACGTGTAATGATTGTAAATAAGAAGAAATTATATAGTTATGTATTAGTGATAGGCAATTCGTCTATCACTTCTTTCATGATTGAAGTTGAAATTGGTAAGGGGTTTAATCATCAATATACGAAATTATTTACTACAGAATTAGGTATAGGGATAGCTATCGTTTATATGATCATAGCATTTTATTTTTTGAAAAGAAGAGATGAACTATCTATATAAAATCACTTGTAGTAGTTGATAGTTTCATACTTCATTATATCAATAGAAGAAGGTGAAATGATATGAGTATAAAATTCAGTTATAAAAGCGTGTTTTTACTTCTATTTGTAGTTGTTTGCTCAAATCTTCTGTTTACGCCTCTTTTAAAAATGCTAGAAGTATCCCAAATGCATAGCATATGGATCGTGACCAGTATTTCAGCAAGTATTATGTTGACAATCGTTGTATCTTTTATAGATGGTACGTATTCATCAAAAATTCAATTGTTTGTTAGATTTGTATCTTTTCTAGTTGGTTGTACATTGCTTACTTATATGATTGCTTTTTAATAAAATTCGGAGGTAATGCTATGTATGTTGTCGGTTTAATGTCTGGTACATCTTTAGATGGAATAGACGTTGCCCTTGTCCATGTTGAAGGAAGTGGTGAGGATGCAAAAGTGGAACTCATCCACTTTATTACAGTACCGTTTTCAAAAGAAATAAAAAGTGAGATTCAGCAAGCGCAATCGTTGGAAACTTCTCATGTGCAACTCATATGCAGTTTGAATTTTAAACTTGGATTATGTTTTGCGAATGCGGTGAAAATGATTTGTAAACAAGCTGATTTTCCAATAGAGCAGTTAGATTTAATTGGTTCACATGGTCAAACAATTTATCATCAACCTTTTCAAGACGGCAAAATGGTTTCATCGACACTACAAATTGGAGAAGCTGCTGTTATTGCTTATGAAACAGCGACAACGGTTATTTCAAATTTTCGAACGATGGATATGGCAGCTGGTGGACAGGGAGCTCCCCTTGTTCCGTATTCAGAACTCATTTTATATAGAGACGCAACGAAAAACCGAATCCTCCAAAATATTGGTGGAATCGGGAATGTAACTGTCATTCCAAGTCGAGTATCTAAACAAGAAGTGATTGCATTTGACACGGGACCTGGGAATATGGTGATCGATGAAGTATGTCAGCAATTATTTCAGCAGCCTTTTGATAAAAATGGGGAACTAGCAAGACAGGGGGAAGTTGTAAATGAAATGCTTTCGTATTGTATGAATCATCCGTTTTTTATAACGGTTCCACCTAAATCAACAGGTAGAGAACAATTTGGAAAAGAGTTTACCGATGAATTGCTTAAGCGATTTAAGGAGCACCGAAAGGAAGACATAGTTACTACTGTGACGATGTTTACAGCCGCTTCAATTGTTCATCATTATCGAGAATTTATTTTCCCGCATTATCATATTGATGAAGTGATTCTTGGTGGGGGCGGAAGTTATAATATGGCGCTTGTAGAAATGATAAAAGAAGGTTTAAAAGAAGATTGTAAAGTATGTATACAAGAAGATTTGGGTTATTCTTCCGAAGCAAAAGAAGCAATTGCTTTTGCTGTGTTAGCGAATGAAACGTATCATCGTAATCCTAATAATGTACCAAGTGCTACAGGTGCAAGAGAATCTGTTGTTTTAGGGAATATAACATTTCCACCAACTGTGAAATGAGAAAGAGCAGGTGAAACAATGAAGTATATGATTGGTGTAGACGGTGGTGGAACGAAAACAGAAGCAATAGCGTTTAATCAAAATGGGAAAGAAGTTGCAAAAGGAATGAGTCGTTTTGGAAATGTATTGCTAGAGTATGAAAAAGCTCTATCACACATTATAACTGCAATTAATCAATGTCAACAAGGGTTACCTCAGGAGAACTGTGTTTGTATTATTTTAGGGTTGGCAGGTGTCAAAAGTATAGATATTGAAGGATTAAAGAAACGTTTAATAGAGAAGTATCAAACTCATATTGAAATCTATGATGATGCAATGATTGCACATGCAGCCTTATTAAAAGGAAAAGACGGTATTTTAACGATAGCCGGAACAGGTGCAATCTGTTTAGGGAAAAAGGGGGAGACTTACGAATACAGTGGGGGCTGGGGCCACATTTTGGGAGATGCAGGAAGTGGATATTGGATCGCCATGCAAGCATTAAAAAGAATGACAATGGAATACGATAAAGGCATTCCGTTCTGTAGTCTTAGTCAAGCAGTACAAGAGCAGTTTCATATTCACACGCCATCTGATATCAAACAGCTTGTATATTCTTCAGCGAAAGATAAGGTCGCTGCCATTGTACCTCTTGTTATAGAAGAAGCTAGAAAAGGAAATAATGATGCGTCCAAAATTATATTGCAAGCTGGTAAAGAATTAGCAAGAATTACAGTCGATGTTTATAAGAAGATGTCATTTGAAGTGCCAATTTCCATTGCAGTAAAAGGCGGAATACTTTGTTCAGTTCCGGAAATATATGCTGAATTTAAGAGATGCTGCAGGGAGCATATCAATAAAATAAACTTTATCAAAAGTGAAATCTCATCAGCTAAAGGCGCTTATTTTTTAGCGGCAAAAAGATTATCTTTATTTTAAATAGGGATTTGATATTATTTACAAAAAGAGGGTATCGTATGAGCCTTGGGGTTAAAATAGGGGGGGCTATTTAGAATTCTATTTCCAATTTTCTTATTTATAGTATTTATAAATATTATAGCTATTATAGGAATCGATAAAGTTCCATTGTATAAACTGCAAGTTATAGTACCCGTAAGTGTATTTGTAGCCTGGTTAGCAGGATATAGTATACAATATTTTAAATCTTTACGTGTAATTGCATGGAAATTGATAGTGATTACAACAGTAGTGAGTGTTATATGTTATTTTATCGCTTTCCAATATACCTCGTATACATGGGGGATTTTATGAAAATAGCAAACTACTTTTATTTAGAAAGTGAATGATTACATGATCAGTATGAACCAGCTTCTATATGTAATAGGCGCTTATATGGTGGGGAACATGTTAACGGCAGATATGATTACAAAATGGAAATATGGGATAGATATTCGAGAAGCTGGTAGCGGAAATCCCGGTGCCCGTAATATGGGAAGGGTATATGGAAAAGGATATTTTATTGCTACATTTTTAGGGGATGCGCTTAAAGGTGTAATTGTTGTGTATGTAGCAAGCCTCTTCTTTGAGGATTCTATATTTTTATTACTTTCGTTATTAGCAGTTATTATAGGGCATGTATACCCTATTCTCTTTAAATGGAAAGTTATTCTCAGTCTTGGAATTTAATTCATGCATTGCAAGAAGCATTAAAGAGATTTGAAGATGAACATAAGTATAAAAAAATATATCAAACGTATGCTTTTATTGAAAAAGCTGTCAATAATATGGGATTGCAACTTGTTTCACCTAAGGAACATGCTGCACCTATCATTCTTACAATCGCACTAGGTAGAGAACTTTCGTCTAAAGAAATAGGGGACTCATTAGCGTTACAAGGATTCATCATCCATTATGAATCATCCTATTTGCAACAAAATAATTGGGTTCAAATCGCTTGCTTAAATCATTATAAAGAACGTGAAATGAAAAGAATGTTGAATAGTTTACAGATGTACGTGGAACAAGTACATGTATAGTGAAAAGACGGTTATGAAAACCGTCTTTTCTATTTCGTGTATTATGCATGTGCTGAGCCAAATAAGGATTCCATTTTCATTTTCCCTTTTTCTCGAACTCCTGCATCTGTATGTACCATAATATACTTGTGTGCCCAGGCAATTGCTATAACATCGTCTAACAGACCAATTCCAATAATAGCTGCTAGATCCGGGATTAAGTCTATTGACCATACGTAATAGGACAGTGCAACTAATATAATCATCTTGGTTTTAGTAGGTAGTCCTTTCTTTTGTAAGGTGTAATATAAAATAATGCTCTCATACGCACCGGACTTTCCTAACTTTGTTGCACCGTGCTTTAATTTTCTCCATAGTTTCTGCTTCTCCATACAACCACTCCTCATTTTGTCTTTTTTGTTAATTTTGTAAAAGCATATTCAACATTATGTAAAAATATTTAAAAGTTAGAGTTTTTAAAAGGATAGACAAACAATCGATAAAATAACCTTTTTTATTGTTTCTTTCTTGTTGCTAATTTTCATAAGATAAAAAAGGAAAAGATAGGAGAAAGAAATATGGGCATTTTGTTTGATGTGATAGCAGATATTATATTGTTTTATCCGAGAGCAGACGTGAAGCTAAAGCATCATATTGCAAAGCTAAGTGAAGGAGAATGGTTTCGAAAATTACATGAAGACTCAAGATACACATGGCTTATATGGAATAATAGAAAAATCAAGAAATTTATTTTGTCGCCTGCAAATATGAAATTTCTACCAAAATCAAAAGAGAAACAGAAAGAACTGATCCACTTAATTCATAGCGAGCAGGAAAAAAGGAGATAAGAATTATCTTATTTTTCATATTTAGTGAAACAAATGGTACAATGAAAACTTAATGTGAAAAATAAGGAAAAGAAGTGATCTGTTTGAAAAACTTTTTAGAACTAGGAATTAGTGAAACATTTAATCATACACTACGTGAAAATGGGATTGCTGAAGCTACACCAATCCAGGAGAAGGCTATACCAATTGTTATGTCAGGAAAAGATATAATTGGTCAAGCGAAAACGGGAACAGGTAAGACACTTGCGTTTGTCTTGCCAATTTTAGAAAAAATTGACCCTGAGTCAAGTGATGTACAAGCTTTAATCGTTGCACCAACTAGGGAATTAGCATTACAAATTACAAATGAAGTTGAAAAGATGCTTGTTCATAAAGACGATACTAACGTTCTTGCAATATATGGTGGGCAAGATGTTGCACAGCAAATGAGAAAGCTAAAAGGAAATACGCACATTGTTGTAGCGACACCAGGACGTTTATTAGACCATTTACGTCGTGAAACAATTGTATTATCAAATGTTTCTATGCTTGTGTTAGATGAAGCGGATCAAATGCTTCATTTCGGTTTTTTATATGATATCGAAGACATCTTAGAAGTAACACCTGAGAGTAAACAAACGATGTTATTCTCAGCAACGATGCCGAAAGATATTAAAAAACTTGCGAAGCGTTATATGAAAGAACCTGAGATAATTCAAATTCAAAGCGAAGAAGTAACGGTAAATAGTATAAAGCAACGCGTAATTGAAACAACGGATCGTGCGAAACAAGATGCACTGCGTCATGTGATGGACCGAGATCAGCCGTTTTTAGCAGTTATTTTCTGCCGTACAAAGCGTAGAGCAAGTAAATTATATGATGATTTAAAAGGATACGGTTATAACTGCGATGAACTTCATGGCGATTTATCGCAAGGAAAACGTGAACGAGTGATGAAGAGTTTCCGCGATGCAAAAATTCAATACTTAATCGCAACAGATGTAGCTGCTCGTGGATTAGATGTAGAAGGTGTAACACATGTATTTAACTATGATGTCCCTGAAGACGTAGAAAGTTATATACATCGAATTGGCCGAACTGGTCGTGCTGGCGGAACGGGGCTTGCAATTACATTTGTTGCAGCGAAAGATGAAATGCATTTAAAAGAGATTGAAAAAGGCATTGGTACAACTCTGCAAAGACAAGAATTGGAACTACCTGCACATCAAGCACCTGCAAAAAATGAGCATAAGAAAAAAGAGTACACAAAGAAACCAAAGAAAACAGGTCAATATCGTCAAAGAGACAATCGTGAAGAATCCAAAAATGGAAAACAACGATCATTTCATAAATCAAGTAAAAAGAAAAGTGATGCAAAGCAAGGTCAGCAAAGACGAGGGCGATAACATAGAATAAACTTCAAGATAGAAAAGTCGTTTTCCTTTAAAGAAGGGAACGACTTTTTTATTTTTGTGCACAGCAGGTGAATAAATCTAAAAAATATTTTTTCGTTCATTCGATTTTTCTTTATAAAAATTCCATTTGTACTCAAAAATGTAGAATTCAATTTGAGCAATCTTGATATGCTCCCCATTCATTAGGTAGACAGATAAAATATAAAAATCTGCTTATCTAAGGGGAGTATTTTTTATGGCTCGAATGAAATATTCTAAAGCTGAAAAATTGGCGATTTT
>NZ_LTAQ01000066.1 GCF_001590835.1 Bacillus gaemokensis | reverse complement strand
TTCTGTTGATGCTTCTAAACAGCTACATAACTGAGTTAAAGAGGTTTTAGCGACATTTTGACTCATCCATACACATAAAGCGACTAAATCTTTTGCTTGGTACTTACTGGTTCGTTGTACAAAACCAACATCTCTAGCAAGATCTCGTAAGAAATTTGGAGATAAGAAGTTTTGAATTTCTTGAGCAAATAGTTGTAATTCATCAGATACAGAAATAGACATACAAAAACGCCATCCTTTCCTATGAGTCTACAGAAAGAATAGCGTATTTTTT
>NZ_LTAQ01000065.1 GCF_001590835.1 Bacillus gaemokensis | reverse complement strand
TTTGAAGACTTCGCCTTTGTTTATATAAGGAATGAATGGTCTCAATACCTTTTATTGTACGTGAAGCATGACGAAGATTTTGAAATCCTGCGGATTTGGCAAAACGTCGCTTCACATGCCTATGGTCCTGTTCTATAAGGTTATTCAAATGCTTGATTGTACAATGAATTGTACGTTTATCAAAGCCTTGTTCTTTTAATTTTTTAAATGCACAAAGTAACGCTGGGGCTTTGTCGGTTGTGAGAACCGTTGGCTCTCCAAACGTTTGTAAGAGTCTTTTCATAAAAGCATAAGCAGCCTGATGATTGCGCTTTTTACGAAGTTGAATATCCAATGTGTGCCCTTCTTTATCA
>NZ_LTAQ01000064.1 GCF_001590835.1 Bacillus gaemokensis | reverse complement strand
GTGATATGTCAAGGAATCCACTATTTGACGTCATGCTTGTGTTACAAAACAATGAGCATGTTGAGCTAGATTTGAATGGAAGTAAAGCGGAATCTACAGAGGTAGAATGTACGGTTGCGAAATTCGATCTTACATTTAGTATTTATGAAGCGGAAAATACTTATCAAATAGCGCTAGAATATTGTGCGGACTTGTATAAAAAAGAAAGTGCAGAGTTTTTATTGATGCATTTGATAAATATTATGAATCAAATTGTAAGCAATCCGACTATAAAATTAAATGAAATAGACGTCATAACGAAGGAAGAAACAGTACTTATTACAGAGAATTTTAATGATACTTACAGTGCATACTCAAAAGAAAAGACGGTAGCTAAACTGTTTGAAGAACAAGTGAAGAAGACACCGAATCATATCGCAGTGACCTTTGAAGATGAGGAAATCACGTACAGAG
>NZ_LTAQ01000063.1 GCF_001590835.1 Bacillus gaemokensis | reverse complement strand
GAATCCAGCTAGCCCAGCCATTTACGAGCCATTAGCTCAGTTGGTAGAGCATCTGACTTTTAATCAGAGGGTCGAAGGTTCGAATCCTTCATGGCTCACTTTTTTATTTCCGCGGGTGTGGCGGAATTGGCAGACGCACCAGACTTAGGATCTGGCGCCTTTGGCGTGGGGGTTCGACTCCCTTCACCCGCATGATGCGGTCGTGGCGGAATGGCAGACGCGCTAGGTTGAGGGCCTAGTGGGGGAAACCCCGTGGAGGTTCAAATCCTCTCGGCCGCACCAAAGAAAAAATAAAAAAGTTCTTGCATTTAAAAATGCAGTGTGATAAGATAATTGAGTCGCTGAAATGAGGCGGAGATAAAACATCATGAATAAGCGCCCGTAGCTCAATTGGATAGAGCGTTTGACTACGGATCAAGAGGTTAGGGGTTCGACTCCTCTCGGGCGCGCCATAACGGGAAGTGGCTCAGCTTGGTAGAGCACCTGGTTTGGGACCAGGGGGTCGCAGGTTCAAATCCTGTCTTCCCGACCACGCGGGTGTAGTTTAGTGGTAAAACAAGAGCCTTCCAAGCTCTGGTCGAGAGTTCGATTCTCTTCACCCGCTTTTAGTTCTTTGAAAACTGAACGAAACAAACAACGTGCAACGTCAATTTTTATTTTTTATGATGCTAGACAAACTAACTTTATTGGAGAGTTTGATCCTGGCTCAGGAT
>NZ_LTAQ01000062.1 GCF_001590835.1 Bacillus gaemokensis | reverse complement strand
CACACCAAGTGATATTATTTTCAAAGGGATGACGATTGAAGCATTAGATCGTGTTGTACAGGAAACGCAACATATAGGCGAAATTGAAAATGTGTATCCATTAACTCCAATGCAGAAGGGTATGTTATTTCACAGCTTGTTGAACTCACAATCGGAAGCTTATTTTGAACAAGCAAGGTTCGATATACAGGGAAATATGAATATAGAGTCATTTGCTCAAAGTTTGGAGCAATTGGTGCAAAGACATGCCATATTCCGAACTAACTTTATGAGTACTTGGAATGATGAGCCGTTACAAGTTGTATACCGAAATAGAAAAATCGACTTTCATTATGAAGATCTTCATGAAATAGAAGAGCCATCACGTGAAGAGTGGATAAAGGTGTATATGAGTGAAGATAGAGAAAGAGGATTTAATCTTGCTGAAGATGCATTAATGCGTATGACGATCTTACGCACCGAGGAGCAAACGTATCGTGTTATTTGGAGTTTCCACCATATCTTAATGGATGGTTGGTGTATCCCATTGGTGACACAGGAAATCTTCGAAACTTACTATGCTATTCAGGAACAAAGAGAGCCTAAGTTATCTGTAGTAACGCCATATAGTAACTATATTGAATGGTTAGAAGCACAAAATCATGAAGAGTCTTCTAAATATTGGAATGATTATTTAGATGGGTATGAAGGGCAAACACTGTTGCCAAAAGTTACTTCTAGTAGAGAGAATGAAAACTATATTTCAGGTAACTTGGTTTGGAACCTTGGTAAAGAA
>NZ_LTAQ01000061.1 GCF_001590835.1 Bacillus gaemokensis | reverse complement strand
GCCAGGATCAAACTCTCCAATAAAGTTAGTTTGTCTAGCATCATAAAAATAAAAATTGACGTTGCACATTGTTTGTTTCGTTCAGTTTTCAAAGAACTTTTTGGTGGAGCCTAGCGGGATCGAACCGCTGACCTCCTGCGTGCAAGGCAGGCGCTCTCCCAGCTGAGCTAAGGCCCCAAAATAAATATCGGGAAGACAGGATTTGAACCTGCGACCCCCTGGTCCCAAACCAGGTGCTCTACCAAGCTGAGCCACTTCCCGAAKRAAARCGCGCCCGAGAGGACTCGAACCCCTAACCTTTTGATCCGTAGTCAAACGCTCTATCCAATTGAGCTACGGGCGCGGCGCATATGGTGCCGAGGGCGGGGGTCGAACCCGCACGGTGGTCACCCACCGCAGGATTTTAAGTCCTGTGCGTCTGCCTGTTCCGCCACCCCGGCATRTCATATTGWAAATTGGAGCGGAAGACGGGATTCGAACCCGCGACCCCAACCTTGGCAAGGTTGTATTCTACCACTGAACTACTTCCGCTCGGTATTTAATTGAATTCGCTTATAAAGTGCGGGTGAAGGGAGTCGAACCCCCACGCCAAAGGCGCCAGATCCTAAGTCTGGTGCGTCTGCCAATTCCGCCACACCCGCGAAATATAAATGGTGAGCCATGAAGGATTCGAACCTTCGACCCTCTGATTAAAAGTCAGATGCTCTACCAACTGAGCTAATGGCTCTTAATGGCTGGGCTAGCTGGATTCGAACCAGCGCATGACGGAGTCAAAGTCCGTTGCCTTACCGCTTGGCTATAGCCCAATAATTAAGAAATGGTGGAGGGGGGCAGATTCGAACTGCCGAACCCGAAGGAGCGGATTTACAGTCCGCCGCGTTTAGCCACTTCGCTACCCCTCCGACAAATAATGGTGGAGGATGACGGGATCGAACCGCCGACCCCCTGCTTGTAAGGCAGGTGCTCTCCCAGCTGAGCTAATCCTCCATTTTGCCTGGCAACGTCCTACTCTCACA
>NZ_LTAQ01000060.1 GCF_001590835.1 Bacillus gaemokensis | reverse complement strand
TACTAAATGATGAATAACAATCAACAAATGATCGCCTTCTTCACATTGGAACAAGCCCAGTTTCATTAACGGTCCTTCACTTAAATCAATGCTTCTTTGAATCGTATTTGTAGCCTCTTCGATTGCTAAAGCTGGATTTCTATTTCCTGTGAGATTCATCACTTCCAGACTGAATAATTCTTCTCCCTCTATTCCTCGGTTCCATGTCTCATACCCTTGTTCTGTTTGACGGAAGACCATACGCAGCGCATCATGATGCTCGGCAATTTTTTGTATCGTCTTACGAAGAGCTGATACATCAAATCCTTGTTTCCGGTATAACATGAACGCTTGGTTAAAGTGATGCGGAGCTGTCACCTCGCGGTCGAAAAACCAACGTTGAATTGGTGTTAACTTAGCCTCACCTGTTACTTCGCCTTGTTCAGCAACTCGCGTTATTTTCTCCACATGCGGACTTAAAGACGCAACAGTCGAATATNTGAATTGGTGTTAACWTAGCCTCRCCTGTTACTTCGCCTTGTTCAGCAACTCGCGTTATTTTCTCCACATGCGGACTTAAAGACGCAACAGTCGAATATTTGAATAAGCTTTTCATATCTACTCGATAACCAGCTTGATACAGTCTTGAGGAGACTTGGATGGACTTAATCGAGTCGCCTCCCAAATCAAAGAAATTATCCAATACTCCAATTTGCGGAACACCAAGTACCGTTTGCCAAATCGAGACTAACATTTCTTCCATTGGGGTTTGCGGGGCAACATACTCCGTACCTGTTTGTAAATTTCCTTCTAGCGCAGGCAATGCTTTACGATCAATCTTACCATTTGGTGTTAATGGCATTTGGACGAGCTGTACAAAGTAAGATGGAATCATATACTCTGGTAATTCTTGTGACATCGCCTCCCGAAGTTGTCCCACTGTTAAGCTTTCGTCTCCRACAAAGTATGCRCACAATTGTTTTAATCCATTTTCATTCTCTCGTGTAACCACAACTGCCTCTTGAACTAACTCTACTTTCTGAAGAACCGACTCAACCTCACCCAATTCAATTCGGTACCCTCGAATTTTCACTTGATCGTCGATTCTGCCAATATACTCAATATTTCCATCCGGTAACCATTTGGCCAAGTCACCTGTTTTATACATGCGCTCTCCT
>NZ_LTAQ01000059.1 GCF_001590835.1 Bacillus gaemokensis | reverse complement strand
TTGGTATGCGTATTTTTAAAATATCTGTAAAAGGGAATGAAAAACCACTTAGAAAACCTTAACTTTTATATAAAAATGAATCTTAAGTTGATGGATGTGGGATATTACCCCATAGCCATCCAGCTAATAGTTTGAAGTGTTCCTATAACGAAAATTTGATTATTTTACAGTTATTTATGAGATTTCAATTCATTTTTTTTCGTTTTGAGGAACAATTAATTTCTTAAGTTGATGGGCATGTATAGTGACCCCATCGCCATCCAGCTAAGAAATGCAAATACCCCAAAAACGAGGAAATTGACAACTTCATGTAAAAATGTACAATTTATTTGTTTTAGGCATTATAAAATTCTTAAGTTGATGGATGTGGGTCGGTACCCCATAAAGCACTTGCTATAGATTCTGCTAAAAAGTATTTTCTAATTTAAAGAGCATCCATAAAGGGTTATTTTTCTTTGTTCTATAGAAATTATACAATAAATGATTTAGGATTATTGTTTAGGTATTGATCCTATGCAGATGAATGGATCCAAATAGAATATCAACTATTACAAATAGTGTAAGGTTTTTGTAATGTTAATAGATAATATATTTTTAACATCTTTGATAGTATATGAATTATCAAAACTGAAAGAATGGTAAAGGTGAAAAAATGAAAAAACTACTAGGAATCGTAGCAATTATTTTCGTTGGAATTATTGTATGGGGTATTGCTGATAAAGAAGATTCATTGGGTATTAAGAGCTCGATGACAACAGAATATTATGTTCAAATTGATGGAGATGGCGAAGAAAAAACAGACGAAAATGAAGATGGTACAAAAAATACACTCAATTGGTATAAATTAAAAGCATATAATGCATACGGTGATGAAGAAACGGTTTATTTTTTTGGAGCGAAAAAATTAAGAGTGAATGCATATCTCCGTGTTGAAATAGGTGGAAAATATAAAGGTGAATCTTATTATGGAATCAATAGTTATGAAGAAGTAAAACCTGAAGATATACCTAAAAAAGCAAAAGAAAAATTAGATAAAAAATAATGAAAAATTCTTTTTATGAAAGAGTCCCCAATATGAAGTGACCCCTGTCAAGTAGACAGTATTTAAAAAGCGCCACTAAGCAACCTGAGTTCTATATTTATATGGACTCAGGTTATTTAATTTCTTTTGAA
>NZ_LTAQ01000058.1 GCF_001590835.1 Bacillus gaemokensis | reverse complement strand
AGAAATGTTAGTCTCAATTTGGCAAACGGTACTTGGTGTTCCGCAAATTGGAGTATTAGACAATTTCTTTGATTTAGGAGGCGACTCAATTAAATCCATTCAAGTCTCTTCGAGACTACATCAAGCTGGTTATCGAGTAGAGATGAAAAATTTATTCAAATATTCGACTGTTGCGTCTTTAAGTCCGCATGTGGAGAAAATGACGCGAGTGGCTGAACAAGGTGAAGTAACAGGCGAGGCTAAGTTAACACCAATTCAACGTTGGTTTTTCGACCGCGAGGTGACAGCTCCTTATCACTTTAACCAAGCATTCATGTTATACCGGAAACAAGGATTTGATGTATCAGCTCTTCGTAAGACGATGCAAAAAATTGCCGAGCATCATGATGCCTTACGTATGGTGTTCCGTCAAACCGAACAAGGGTATGAGGTATGGAACCGAGGAATAGAGGAAGAAGAATTATTCAACTTGGAAGTGATGGATTTCACAGGAAACGTAAATCCTGCCTCAGCGATTGAAGAGGCTGTAAATACGATTCAAAGTAGCATTAATTTAAGTGAAGGGCCATTAATGAAACTAGGCTTGTTCCAATGTGAAGAGGGCGACCATTTATTGATTGTGATTCATCATTTAGTAGTGGATGGTGTTTCTTGGCGGATATTACTGGAAGATATAGGGGTAGGATATGAACAAGTGGTAAACGAAGAGGCGATTCAACTGCCACAAAAAACGGATTCTTTCCAATTATGGGCAGAACAATTATCCCTTTACGCGAATAGTTCAGATATGGAAAAAGAGCGCGAATATTGGAATGAGATCGAGCAAATCCCAACGGGATTGTTGCCGAAGGATGAGGAACAAGATTGTGGTTTGATAAAGGATAGTGAAGACATCACGGTCCAATGGACAGCCTCTGAAACGGAGCAGTTGTTAAAACAAGCAAACCGGGCATATAACACTGAAATCAATGATTTATTGTTAACAGCTTTAGGAATGGCGATTCATCAGTGGACAGGAATGGAAAAAATCGCTGTAAATCTGGAAGGACATGGACGAGAATCTATTCTTTCTGATCTCGATATCACTCGTACAGTAGGCTGGTTTACGAGTCAATATCCAGTAGTCTTGCCGATTGAAGCAGGGAGCGATATCTCTCACCGGATTAAGGATATTAAAGAAGGATTACGTCAAATTCCG
>NZ_LTAQ01000057.1:3946-4262 GCF_001590835.1 Bacillus gaemokensis | reverse complement strand
ATATATGTTGTTCCATGTCCGTAATACGTCCAGCCATCTGCTGAAGAGTCGGAAATTGAAATATTTCTCTTAGAGATATACTCACATTCATCTCTTTATAAACCTTAGAAACCAACGCTGTTGCCTTTAGAGAGTGGCCGCCAATATCAAAAAAGTTATCTTTTACTCCAACTTGTTTTAATCCAAGTACTTCTTTCCATATTTCAGCCAATTGTACCTCTACAACTGTTCGAGGCGCTTCGTATTCCGTTCCTGTTTGTAAATTCCCTTCCAATTCAAGTAATGCTTTTCGATCAACTTTCCCATTAGGTGTTAA
>NZ_LTAQ01000057.1:2880-3906 GCF_001590835.1 Bacillus gaemokensis | reverse complement strand
GGGAGTTCTTTTGAAAGTTCACTTCTAAGTTTTCCAACCGTTAGTGAATCATCTCCAACATAATACGCACACAATTGTTTTAATCCATCTTTATCTTCTCTAGCAATTATAATGGCCTCTTGAATCAATTCTATTTCCAGGAGTGCCGTTTCTACTTCACCAGTCTCAATCCGGTAACCACGAATTTTGACCTGATGATCCATTCTTCCTAAATATTCGATACTTCCATCTGGTAACCATCTTGCCAAATCACCAGTTTTATACATCTTTTCTTCTGGACTAAATGGATTTTCTACAAATTTCTCTTTTGTCAAATCTGAGCGATTTAAATAACCTCGTGTTACCCCATCACCAGCAATGCATAACTCACCCCTAACTCCTATTGGCTGAAGTTGTAATTGATCATCCATAATATACATTCGAGTGTTAGCAATTGGTTTACCTATACTAAGTTGTGATTTTATAACCCGTTCAATTGATGACCAAACAGTTGTCTCTGTGGGACCATACATATTATAAATTGAAGCATCTGTATAAGTTCTCAACTGTTCATATAGCCCTGGAGGCATTGCCTCTCCTCCAATCATCAACATTTTCAATTTTCCCAAGGCCCTAATTCCTTCTTTTTGATTCATGAAAAGTTTAATTCTTGAAGGTGTCCCCTGCATAACTTCTACTGAATGACGATTAACAAGTTGATTAAAAGCTTCTCCTTCCGTCAATGCTTTTGAATCAGCCATAACCACTTTCAAGCCGTTCACCAGTGGCAAAAGTGATTCCAAGACAAAAATATCGAACGAAAAAGTTGTCATACATAATATAGACACATGTTCCATAATTGGAATTTTATTAATTATAGCCTGAATAAAATTATGGATAGACAAATGTTCTACCATAATCCCTTTCGGTCTTCCTGTAGAACCTGATGTATAAATCACATACGCCAATTGATTAGATGTTACTATTGATTCTAAATTCGATCCATCTTTATGATAAGAAGCTTCATCATTCAAATTCACAAGTTTT
>NZ_LTAQ01000057.1:789-2629 GCF_001590835.1 Bacillus gaemokensis | reverse complement strand
AGGCGTGCGCTGTACCTGTTCTTCGAACAATTGATGAATTGTCTTTTCATTTGAATATTCTATTTCTGTCTTATTAAACACATCTAAAATCTGCGTTTTTTCTTGTGATGTAATTATTTCTAAAGATGAAAGTTTGACGTGCGAATCATCAATAATAGCATCTATTAATTGCATAAAATGCTCTGACATTCTTTTGATTGTTTCTTCTTTGTATAAATTAGTTGCATATTCAATCATACAACTGATTTGTCCTTCTTCCTCTATACCTATTAATGTCAAATCAAATTTAGATATCTTATGCTTACCTACATAAGGAATTAACTGTAATCCTTGAATACTCTTTTCCTCTCGCTGCATATTTTGCAATACAAACATCGTATCAAATACAGGATTTCGACTCATATCCCTATTGATATTAACCTTATCTACTAACTCTTCAAATGGATAGTCTTGATTTTCATACGCTTTTAACGCATTTTCTTTCACTTCCTGTAAGTACGTAGTGAATGACTTCTCTCTAACTGGATAATTACGCATAGCTAATGTATTGACAAACATACCAATTGTTGATTCTAAATCGACATGTGGTCTACCTGCAATTGGGCTTCCTACAATAATATCTTCTTGCCCGCTATATTTAGAAAGCAGAGCTGTATATATTCCAAGTAATACCATATACAAAGTTGATTCCGTTTGTTTAGCTATTTTTCTTAATGCTTTACTTCTTTGCTCATCAATAATAAATTCATATGAATCTCCTGTAAAACTTCTTGTAGATGGTCTAACATAGTCTGTTGGCATATCTAATAATGGAATGTCTTTACTAAAAACATCTAACCAATATGTTTCCTGTTTTTTCATTCGTTCACTCTGGATTTCTTTTTGTTGCCATACAGCATAATCCTTGTACCCAATCCGAAGCGGTGGCAACTCTTCTCCCTCATACAACTGAATCCATTCTTTCATTATAATATTCATAGATATCCCATCAGAAATAATATGATGCATATCTAACAACAATAGATAATGCTCGGGTTCAATTTCAATGAGTCCTACTCGCATAAGTGGTGCTTGTTGAAGGTTAAATGCCTGTACAAAACGACGCACATAATTATCCACTTCTTTTTCGCTTGATTTCATATATTCTATAGAAAATTCTATATTAGTTTCTATACGTTGCATCAATTTTCCATTTACCATCTCAAAACCTGTTCGCAATGATTCATGACGTTGAATCAATTGACGAAATGCTTCTTCTAATCGTTTACAATCAAGATCACCCTTTACCGTTATAACATTTGTGATATTGTAGCTAATTTCTCCGCCTTCAAGTTGATTCAAAATGTACATACGCTTTTGAGATGAAGAGACAGGATAGTATTCTCTTTCCTCCGCACTTGGAATAGATACATATATATGTTGTTCCATGTCCGTAATACGTCCAGCCATCTGCTGAAGAGTCGGAAATTGAAATATTTCTCTTAGAGATATACTCACATTCATCTCTTTATAATATATGTTGTTCCATGTCCGTAATACGTCCAGCCATCTGCTGAAGAGTCGGAAATTGAAATATTTCTCTTAGAGATATACTCACATTCATCTCTTTATGAATTTTAGATATTAAAATCGTTGCACGTAGGGAGTGGCCGCCAATATCAAAAAAGTTATCTTTTACTCCAACTTGTTTTAATCCAAGTACTTCTTTCCATATTTCAGCCAATTGTAYCTCTACAACTGTTCGAGGCGCTTCGTATTCCGTTCCTGTTTGTAAATTCCCTTCCAATTCAAGTAATGCTTTTCGATCAACTTTCCCATTAGGTGTTAATGGCATTTGTGT
>NZ_LTAQ01000057.1:0-739 GCF_001590835.1 Bacillus gaemokensis | reverse complement strand
ACTTCTAAGTTTTCCAACCGTTAGTGAATCATCTCCAACATAATACGCACACAATTGTTTTAATCCATCTTTATCTTCTTGAGCAATTATAATGGCCTCTTGAATCAATTCTATTTCCAGGAGTGCCGTTTCTACTTCACCAGTCTCAATCCGGTAGCCACGAATTTTGACCTGATGATCCATTCTTCCTAAATATTCGATATTTCCATCTGGTAACCATCTTGCCAAATCACCAGTTTTATACATCTTTTCTCCTGGACTAAATGGATTTTCTACAAATTTCTCTTTTGTCAAACCTGGGCGATTTAAATAACCTCTTGCCACCCCTGATCCAGCTATACACAGTTCTCCCGCTACACCGATAGGTAACAATTGTCCGCCTTTATCCATAATATAAACCTGATGATTATGAATCGGGCAACCAATAGGAATACAATTATTGTTCGCTAATTTATTCGAGTCACTCCACATTGTCGTAATAATAGAATCCTCAGTTGGTCCATAAGCATTTACATACAACACTTTGTCTTTCCACATTTCCACTAATTGAAAAGAAGAAGCACTCCCTCCAGTAACCAACTTCTTCAACGCTGGTATTTGGTTTGGTTCCAAGTAAGTCGCATACGCTGGAGGTAACAAGGCTGTTGTAATTTTATTTTCATTCATAAAATGATTAAATAAATGGTAATCTAAAATCACTGACTTTGAAGGTATATATAAGGTCGCTCCAAAGAATAAG
>NZ_LTAQ01000056.1:69315-324654 GCF_001590835.1 Bacillus gaemokensis | reverse complement strand
AAGCAGCTAACATAAGCTAACTGTTTTGATTAGAACAAGCCTCATAAGAAAATTCTTGAAGAGGGTGGAACACGTCATTCTCATCAACTTTAGTTTTGGATAAAGAGATTATACTTGTTTTTTATGAATTTGGAAAAATTTTCAGATGTGGCGGTTCATTCACCGAATCGTTCACATACCCCTATATGGGGAATTAAGAGAATTGAAAGAAAATAAAAATACTCCTTAACTTACAATTTCCTCTTTTGAGTCGTGTGACACCTTTTGTTTCTTTTTCATTTTCACAATATAGATCCCAACTAGAGAAATTAACATCCCCATTACCTCTACTATTGTAAGCTTCTGAGTAAAAATAAACCATGCATATATTGCAGCTACGATTGGTTGTAATAAAACTAATATAGAGGATAGTGCAACATTAACTTTACCCAAACAAAAACTCAGTAACCCTTGCCCTAAAATTTGCGAAAAAATAGCTAAACCTATTAAAGGCATCCATTCTGAAGAACCACTTGGGAAATAAACTCCTTCAGTAAAAAGCATAGCAATGAAAATTGTTACTGCACTTCCAAAAGCACTCACAAACATAATAATACTAGCGCTTACTCTTTCTCGTACTTTATATACTGTCAATAAAAAGAATGCATAGAAAAAAGCAGTTACAAAAGCCAGCATGTCTCCAAATAAATTATCCATTGTTATTACTGCTTTACCACTAACTAAAACAATTACCCCAGATATTGTAATTATAGATCCTATGAAAAATGTACGTGTTATCTTTTCTTTAAAAATAAAAAATGAAAACGGAATAATTACTAGGGGCACCAAATTAGCTAATAAATTAGCATTTGCAACACTAGTATAATAAAATGATATGTTCCATAAAATTAAATCACCTGCTAAAAATACACCTGCTAAAAGTATTAATAAAATATCTTTCTTTGAAACTTTATTAAGCTCTTTCCATACAAACGGTAATAAAAGAGGGATAGAGAGCAATACACGATAAAAGCCTGTATTAATTGGCGGTAAGTCACTTAGCTTCACAAAAATACCACCTGTAGCTAAAAAACAGATAGCTAAAAATACTAATAGTATATATTTCGTTTCATTATTTCTTATCATTTTTTTCTCCTACTGTAACCCCTAAATAAAATTGAACACTTTTTTAACAGGAGACTCGTCAACAAAAAACAGTAAACTAAGTATGTTCCTTAAACAACTGTTTTAGAAAATATCTGATTTATTTGGTACTGGTGGGTCACCCTCTTAAAGTAATTACTATATTTTTTTAAGATCAATTAGTAAATTAAATCCGTTTGGTGGTGTAACCCAGTAGAAAGGATTTTTGAAAGAGGGGCAAACATAATATCCGCCTTTAGCTAAGCAAGGCTACTCAACATATCTAACCTCATAGATTATAATACCCCTCTTAAAATTTTCAAGCTAGATAACACAGTACTTGAACTTATTTATAATAAGCTTTTCATTATTAATCAAGAATATGTGTTCAAAGTTATTAAGGAATTACGTTTTATTCTATTAATTTTTACAACTTTTCACTTATAACGCCTTACGTATTCGAGATAAACCTTCTTCTAAAGTAACCCTAGGACAGGCAATATTCATTCTAAGAAATCCTTCACCATTTTCGCCAAACATAGAACCTTCATTTAAAGCTAATTTAGCTTTTTGGTACATCCATTTTTCTATATTCTCTTTATTCATCCTTAACCCTCGGAAATCCAACCAAACTAAATATGTTCCTTCAGGTTTGATTACCTTCACTTCATTTATATGTTGCTTAAAATAATCAAGTAAAAAATTTAAATTTCCCTCTAAATAGATTAATAATTGATTTAGCCACTCTTCACCATGGTTATATGCAGCCTCTACTGCCGTTATACCAAAGAAACTTTCCGAATGTAACGAAAGCATCTTTAACTTTTTTTCATACAATGCCTTTATATGAGGATTTCGAATGATTAGATTACATGTTTTTAATCCTGCAAGATTAAATGTCTTACTAGTAGAAATACATGTTATACTAGTACTTTTCAATTCTTCAGAAATAGATGAAAATGGTACGTGTTTATTTCCTTTATATATTAAATCACAGTGAATTTCATCTGAAATTACAATTATATTATGTTTAGCACATATTGCCCCTAGTCTCTCCAACTCTTTTTCATCCCATACTCTCCCAACAGGATTATGAGGATTACATAACAACATTAATTTTACACTTGAATCTATTTTATCTTCTAAATCTTTTAGATCCATAGTATATCGACCATCTTCTAGAATAAGATTATTCGTTACTAATTTTCTGTTTTGTTGAATAACTACATCATAGAAGGGATGATAGACAGGAGATTGAATAATCACTTTATCTCCTGGCTTAGTTAAACAAGAGACCAAAATACTTAACGCTGTTACTACCCCTGGAGAATGTGTTATCCACTCTTTTTTTACTATCCAGTCATGTCTTCTCTTCAACCAGTCAATTATCGCAATATAATAGGAATCAGGCATTATTGTATAACCATATATCCCATGTGTAGCTCTATTTATAAGTGCATCAACTACTGCTGGGGATGACATAAAATCCATATCAGCCACCCACATTGGTAAAATATCTTCTGTTCCAAAAAGGCTTTTGGACTGATCCCATTTATAAGATGCTGTATAAAATCTATCGATTTGTTGATCAAAATCAAATTTCATAAACTTTCCCTTTCAATTTAAATTTTTCAGATAATTACAATGTGGGTATCTTATTATCTTGTAAACTAGCATAAGACCAGGAAGTAACCGTCGTTCCATAAGAAACTTTTTTAGGTTGTTCAGGTAGGAAAAGATTAGTCATACCCTTTTCTTTACGATATTCCTCATTATAAACTGTTTTATAATAGCGATCCCCTCTATCTGGAAAGATAGTTAGAATATTCGTTTCTTCTGAACATCTACTACTTAAAAATCGTGAAACTGCATATGATGCCGCTGAGCTATTACCTGCAAATATCTTTTCACACTCAGCTAACTCTAAATTAGCTGCGTAACATTCTTCATCGTTTAACCAATGAACTTCATCAATTATTGAAAAATCTACATTTTTTGGAACAACACTATTTCCATGCCCTCCTTGTAAGCGTCCTGGAATATCTGGTTGATTAAAAATAACACTTCCTACCGCATCAACTGCTACAACACGTAAGTCAGGATTAGCTTTTCTTAGAGCTCGTGCCGTTCCACAAAGTGATCCCCCACTACCTACAGACGCTACTAAAATATCAATATGCCCTAACTCTTCAAGAGCCTCATTTGCTAATGACTCATAGGCATTGGGGTTATCAGGATTTTCATACTGATGAGGACAGAATGCTTCTTTATTCTCCCTAAGAAGTTCATCTAGTCTATCAAGACGAGCACTTTGCCATCCTAAATGCGTCATTTCTGTAACTATTTCCAATTTACAACCAAGTGCTTTTAATTTTGCAATAGTCATTTGATCAGTACGTTTGTCCGTTACAATATGAACCGGATGACCTAAATAGGTTCCAACCATTGCAAGCCCCAATGCCATGGTCCCCGAAGAACTTTCAATAATTGGAGCACCATCTTTTAAAACCCCATTCTTTTTCGCCTCTAAAATTACTTGCTTTGCGGCACGATCCTTCATCCCAAAAGGATTTAGCATTTCTAATTTTGCATAAACTTTCCCTCTAGCTGAAGAATCTAATTGGAGTTGTACTAACGGCGTGTTTCCAATAGCATCTACTATGTTTTCTCTTAGCATCATTAATACCTCTTTCCACTTTAAGATTTAAATCAAGCATTATTAATAAGTACCTAATATTATCTTAATAAATTTAGAATTAACTTCATCTTCTTTTCTAACATCACTTCTAATATTCCTGATAATAAGATTAATCCTTTACCTAAAATGCTACTGAAATACATGGATTGACAAAGGATTAAACTAGTAAAGATGCTGCAATTAAAGGATTAATTTCAATCCTACTTTTTAACAGCTTTGACTTTTCCCCAAGAAGAAATCTTGTAGTATTTACTAATCCAGCAACAATAAGAATTCTCCATGGCTGAATAGTTAAAGTTGATACACTATTTCCTATTTGCAGTGATTAACGCTTCTGCATAAAAGAAACCTGATATTACTCGTATTACAAAGTCCTAGAAATTTGCACTTTCAACTCCTCTTTCTGTAACAACAAAAGTTATATAGAAGTGAATGAACTAAAGAAAGTTTCTCTAAATTATTCAAATTAATCTCTTTCTCCAATTTCTAAATATATACGCTCCAAACTTTTCCCTCTCGAGTTTCTTCTTACAGAAATTTCTCCGATATCTCCAGTCTGTCTAACATGTGTACCACCGCAGGGAATATGCATATCGCCACAAATCCAATTTATTGCTTCTGGTTCCTCATTTAATGGGATATTTTTAATTGGAATATTATCTTTAACTATTAAATTTGCGAACTTCTCTACTTTATCTAACCCTTCACGATCAAGACGTTTATCAGGACTATAAAAATCAAATCGAGCTCTATCTTCTGCGATATGACAACCTTTAACATACATCTTCCCAAAAACTTTAAATGTATAATAATAAACTAAATGTGCAGCAGAGTGCATTCTCATCAACATGTGTCGTCTATCCCAGTTAATTTTCACCTTAACTTCCATTCCTTCACGTAGTCCCTTTACCGGTTCTTTTAAAATATGAGCTACTTCTGAACCAACCTTAATTATTGGAAAATCAGAATGATAAAACAGGTTTCCTCCAGTCTTTTGTGTATCAATTACTTCATTTCCTTCAATCCATCCTTGATCTCCAAGCTGTCCTCCACCTTCTGGATAAAAAACAGTTTGATTCAAAAAAATTTTATTACCTTCTATTTTTGTTATGATAGCGTTACATTCCTGAAGATAAGGATCTTGGAGATACAATTTTCGAACCATTTTACACACCCCACTGAAATTTATGTATTTTTCTATAATTATCCTATTTACATATTAATTTCTCTAATAGTTGCTTCTGGGAACATCATTGAAAGGCGACTTTTTGCATTCTCAATTTTCATTTCATCATTAGCATCAAACAATAAAGAAAGAATTGAACCACTATGAGCCACCGATATTCCGTACGCCCCTAATTCAGGAAGAATATTCAAAATATCATTGAATTCTCTTTTATAATGTCTACGTTGATTAATCTTGGCACTTATTGTAGTAGCATGTCCCAATAGCCCAATATCTTGGTTTTTGATCCCACGAGTCGCTAAACGGTAAGCTTCCAAGATTTGTTTCATCTCATTAAATGTATAAGGTACCCTTTTAAAACTAACTGTATCTACGGCCTCCCCATTATCAATAATAATCAAGCGCATAGACATTAAAGGTCCTATATCTTCAAGCAACCTACCCTTAAAAAAATCATACACTACTGATGATTGATACATTACACCATCAGATGGTTCAATAGATGTACAAATATTTGATATTTCCCAAGGTCCGATAGGATAATTACATAAATTTGAAATAGCCCGACAAACTGCTATAATGTCAGCTGTACTACTAGCCATCCCTTTACCTTCAATTAATTCTGACTCAATTTTAACTGTAATTCCTAACTTCTTATCGACTATCCCCAAATTTCTTAATGAGCTTACTAATGTTTCTGCAGCTTTTACAGCTTTATTTTTATAACTAGGAATTACACTTATTTCCCCTCCACTTATAAACTTAGCTTCAGCGCGAGCATATAGTGGTATAGGAAATGTAATCATAAAATTTTGATCATTAATGCACCCTTGAACGAGCTCTCCACATGTACCACAAGAGATTCCAACACCTGTTGCAGAGATAGTTTCGTTTATAATTGAGGCATTTCCTCTACTAAAAGTCATTTATATCTCCTCCTCTCATTTGTTGAGTCAGATTTGTTCATTTGAGATAATAAATTTTGGTTCTGTTTGAGAATGCCATTATTACACCTAAATCTTTCCTTTCGTAATTAGCATAATGGAATTGGTAGGATATGAAACCAGCCAATTTTCCAGTTTTTCCACCCAACCAATTTGAGAAAATTAATTTTCATAAGCGATATGGAGGCGTTTTTTATAGAATGGAAAGTAAATAGCGAAAACAAAATCCCAATATATTAGTAAGTTGTTGACTATATTGAACGACGTATTACATATGGAGAGCTTCCTACCCTCAGAACGAGAATTAGCTACGTAGTTAAATATGAACTAAAGTACTGTCATGACTACTTATAATGAATTGCGAGCAATGGTGATTTTAGAAAATAGAAACGGAAGAGGCACATGAGTAAGTACGCAAATGTGAGGCGTATTTCCCTCGCTATATACGAGAACAGATACAACAAAATGAAAGCATCATTGATTTTGCAAACAGAGAACTCGGTTGTAATCTCTTTCCTCATAAACAACTACAAACAAATTTGTGCAAACAACCTTTGACGCAGTCATTAAGTTATGAATAAAAGGTATCCCATCAGTAAGTGTTTTTAGAGGAAGTAATATTCAAAAAAGAGACTAAATCTCAATTTAGTCCCTCACCTTTCTCTATAAATGACTTATAGGTTACTCACTTAGCGGTTTGAAGCTTGAACATATCATCAAATAAATTTGCATCGTTGTATAAAAACATCATTATATCAGCTAACAGTTACTTAATACTTTTTCCCTTTGGAAACATAGATTTGTAGTAATAAAAGATCTAAGTTTTAGTGAAGAAGTTTTGTTTGTAGCAAGACCTTTTATTATGTTATGGTTTGATTTCACGAACTTTTAACAGAATATTCTTTATATTTTTTATAAAATATAAACTTTTATCTTTATCAAAGGAGATATAACACTTAAAAAATGTCAATAAAAAGTTGCACTATGGTTGAGTTATTGTATTGATTTTGGGTAATAGGCTTATTTTTTGAGTGACAGGTCAACCATATTCGAACTCTCAATCTATTGATGAATATATCCATGATTATGGTTTGTCAATGTCTGGAGTTTCAGGGGGGATTCAGCAGCTACCCTTATTGCTGGATTAACGATGATATTTATCGGAATGTTTATTGATCGGTTTGGACAGTGAACAATGATGGTAATCATTGGGCGTTATTAGGAATGTCATGGTTCTACGACAGTTCGGATATAAAAGAAAAAACAATAAAAATGTCAATATTACTGAAGAAAATTTTTGAGTTTATGGAACAAAATAAATTATAGTCCAATTACAAATCAGAATAACGCTATACAGCAACTAGTGTAAAAATAGGTTGTGATTGGAAATGAAAGTAAGTCTATGGCCTGTTTTTACACTTATCTCGGCTGAACCCCCAAAAAAAGGCGGACAGTTATCTGTCCACCTTTTTTGTCCCTCTTTAGTAAGTTAAGGATTCTTTCTTATTTTCAACATGAGTGTTTGTATTATCATTTTTTATTATTTGATGTTTAATCACTTTTCCATTTTCTAATGTAATTAATTCATCACAAATTGTTTTTAAAAACTCTTGGTCATGGCTTGAGATAAGAATTAATTTACCCTGTTCTCGATATCCTGTAAGATATGAGATTAGTCTTTGAACAGATTGCTCATCTAAAGCATTTGTTGGCTCATCTAAAATGAGTATATCTGGTTTTTCCATAATAGCTTGAGCAATAGATAGCCTTTGTTTCATACCTAAGGAATACTTGCGGTATTTTCGCTTATCTGCTGGATCTAACCCCACAAGTTTTAAGGCATCATTAATCTCATTTTCTCCTATAACTTTTTTAATCTCTGAAAGTATTTTTAAATTCTTGAATCCTGTATACTGTGGGAGAAACTCAGGCATTTCAATTACTACCCCTATATTTTGTGGAAATGATAATTCTTTATGAAGTTCCTGGTTATTTATTTTAATGGTGCCAGATGTAGGAATCAACAAGCCACTTATTGCTCGAAAAAGCATACTCTTTCCTGAACCATTAATTCCTTGAAAAGCATAGATTTTCCCACTGTTTAGCTGTAGAGATATATTTTCTAAAATGTTAGCTTCCTTTTTAACCTTGGTTAATTCTTGAATTTCTATTGTTACAGACATTTAATTCTCCCCTTTCATATTTGCTAGTAAATCCTTTGTTTGTAGATACCTAATGACAATAAAAATCATAATAGTTAAAGCACATACATAAATACATAAAACCATAATTTCATTATTTGTAAAAAGAAGATCATGATGTGGCGAGGTATTAAAAAGAAAATAGCCTAACAAAAAAGGGTTAGGAATAAAAATGGCTAGTCCTAAATAAAACATCATACATAACAGACTAAAAGCTGGCTGAAGATAAACCGTGATAACTGTTTGTAAAACAGCAATTATTACAGAAGCTATAATGAAGCGAATCAAAAGGATTACATTAACCATTGAAAAGATTGTCTCGTTCGTAAACAGAGAGATAAAGAAGGTGTAAATAATAAATAACACAACAAAATAACTAATACTTAAAAATGCATGATGTATAAGTTTTCCTAAGAACCATTGAACTTTTGAGTGACTTCTAATCATGGATATTGTACTGGCATGCTTTATTTCTCTATGAATATAATTAACATGAAAAATAAGAAACAGTATGACGATAAAAAGCCATTTATAAGGTAAGGGGAAAACCGCATAATCAAAAGTCTTTTGCCATATTGTCAAATCCTCATTCTTCTCTAAAGATAATACAGAAATTGTAAAAAGGAAAATGGAAATAGGGAGTAAGTAAAACCATTTCCACTTATTCATACGATAAATATTTTTTAAATCATATAAAAACATGACTTCTCCCCCATTTATTCAAAGCGTTTTATAAAAAATTGTAGTAGTAAGTACATACAGAAAAATATGATTAATAGATATCCAGTATTGGCAAGTAAAAAAAGAAAATTATATTCTTTATCTATAGAAAAAAAATGCTTGTTTTGTAAGAATTGAAAACGGAAGCATATAGTCTAAATGAGGTACTGTAATACACACAAAAATCCCTATCCACAAACTATGAAATAATAGCTGTGATAATAACATGATTTCAAAAAGGATGCCGAAAAATAAAAGCGCATTCAATAATAAAGCTAGTATACTTAAAGACATATGTGAGAAATTATTTACAGGTACACTTAGTACATTTGAATTTAATAAGAATAACTCAACCCCATAAGCTATTAGTAAAAACAAACAAAAGATCGATACGACTATTAGCCCTAATCGTACATAGTCCTTTACAAAGTCTAAACGGTTTTTATAACGGTACATAAGAAGGGAACGGATATCAAGTAATGGTGAAAATGCTATAAAGCATATATAGAAAATCACAATTACATGGATTGTTGGGTATTGTAAAAAAAGGAAAATTCCTTGCATCCAATTGGGATCTATTACATAATTTTTAATATTTAATGGTAATGTATAGCAAGCTGTTATGAGTAAAAGTAGAAATACAGCTAGGAAACGCCACTGCATTCTAATCATAATTCCCTTAGAATTTTGCATGTTTTCTCATCCCCATATAACTCCCTATAAAGCCAAGTGACCCCATGTCCTTCAACTTAAGCATTTTATAACGCCCCAAAACAAAAAAATGTACATTTTCACCTGAAGATGCCAATTTTCTCGTTTTGGGGTATTTGCTTTTCTTAGCTAGATGGCAATGTAGCGGTACCCCTAAACGGCCTATTTTTTGGGGAATATTTTAATTTTTTATAAATAATTCAGCTCTATTTCAAAACTACAATAAAAGGCTCCGGTATATCCCGAAGCCTTTTTACATTCTTACCTTTTATCAATTTTTGCAGCAATCCTATTTCCAATAAATTGAACAGATTGCACAAGGATCACAAGCATAAGCACTGTCACAACCATAACATCTGTTTGGAAACGATAATAACCAAAACGAATAGCTAAGTCACCAACACCTCCTCCTCCGACAACACCAGCCATCGCAGAGTAAGAAATGAAGCTTACAGTTAGAACGGTTAAGCTTAATACAAGACCTGAACGTGCTTCAACGAGTAACACTTTCCGTACAATTTGAAGCGGCGTCGCCCCCATCGCTTCTGCAGCTTCAATCACTCCTTTTGGCACTTCACGTAATGCTTGTTCTACAAGTCTTGCAAAATAAGGGATTGCTGCGACTGATAAAGGAATCGTTGCAGCAATGGGACCAATTGTCGTTCCTAATAGCGCCCGTGTAAGCGGCACAAGAGCTACTAATAAGATAATAAATGGGAATGAGCGAATAATATTTACGATGCCATTTAAAACGCGATGGACAATATTTTGTTCCAGAATTTGTCCTTTACTTGTAAAATATAAAATTACACCTAAAGGAACACCTAAAACAATTGCTGCGCCAACTGAAAGTCCAACCATTAATAATGTTTGCAAAAGTGATGTCCAAATCTCTGGAAGCAGTGGGATAACATTATTGAACATGTGCAATGCCCCTCCCTTGCTCTACACCTAATAATAGTTTCGCAATTTCTGATGTTGGTTTTAATTGGTGATCATGTAAATGGAATGATTCAACAACTTCTCCTTCTTCCATTATTGCGACTTTATTACAAATTTGTTTAATTACATTCATTTCATGCGTTACGATTACGATCGTAACTCCTAACTCTCTATTTATCTTTTGTAAGAATTGCAAAATAGACAGTGTTGTTTTCGGATCGAGCGCCGATGTTGGTTCATCACAAAGTAATACTTTCGGATCATTTGCTAATGCACGCGCAATGGCAACACGTTGTTTTTGTCCACCACTTAGTTGTGAAGGAAAATGTTGTGCTTTATCACTCAAACCGACAATTTCTAAACATTCTCGTACCCGCTTTTCTCTTTCTTCTTTCGAAGCTGATTTCAATTCTAACGGTAAGGCAATATTATCCGATACATTTTTATTATGAAGAAGATGAAAGTGCTGAAAAATCATACCGATCGATTGTCTCGCTGTTCGTAAGTCTTTCTTGGATAATTGTGTTAAATCTTCACCATTTACAATGACTGCGCCAGAATCTGGTTTTTCCAACAAATTCATTGTACGTAATAATGTAGACTTTCCGGCACCACTTAACCCAGCAATCCCATATATATCATGTTCTTCGATTTGTAAAGAGACTGATTTTACACCGTGAAATAACCCTTCTTTCGTTTGAAAGGTTTTATTTATATCACGTAACGTTATCATTTTTCCCACTCCTTTTTATAATGATTTAAAAGCATCGTCCGCTATTAATGAGAGCGTTACATCATCCATTGGAGGATTGTGCAGGCCTGCTCGAACATTCAAATAATAGCGATGTAATGGATTTTTTTCGGATAAGCTTTTTGCTCCTACGATTCGCATTGCTTTATCAACAACCACTATCGCTGCATTTGTTGCAATATATTTTGCCGCTGCTAATTCTGCTTGTAATGATTGTTTATCTTCTACCGCATCATATTTTTTGGCAACTTGATATAAAAATGTACGAGCTTGCAAGAGTTCTAGCTCTAACTCTCCTACTAGTCTTCTAACATTAGGAAGTAAGCTAATTGGGTGATTTAAGCTATTCGGTTGATATGACTTTGCAAAATCAATTGCATAGTTTCTTGCAGCCTGTGCAATCCCTAAATAACATGCTGGTATATGAAGTAACCACCCAATCCCTTTCGGTTTTGTCTGTGAACCTTTTCCTTTTATGTCGGTAAAATACTTATTAGAAATCTCCACATTTTGTAATAAAAGATCATGACTAGCAGTTCCACGCATCGCTACACTATCCCATGTCTCTTCAATGAGCACACCTTTCTCATGTCTCGGAATAACAAATTCCCCAATTTCTTCTCGTCCTTCAATGCTGGCTGATATGATGAAATAATCCAGTACTGGCGCCATCGTTGTAAAAGTCTTTCTTCCGTTTATGATCCATTTATCACCTTTTTGCACCGCTAACGTTTCCGGTTTTCCCCCTCGCGTAGGGCTCCCTGTGTTTCGCTCTGTTGCTGCGCGGTTAAAAAGAGCGCCTTTTTTTACCTCTTCACAAAACCAAGAGAACATCTCAGGTTTCCATGATCGATTTTCAGCAAGTTCTTTCACAATCCCAAGATGCCATCCAATCGATAAAGCTGTCGCTCCATCTCCCTCTGCAATCTTTTCTTGAAATAAAACAAAATCATATAAAGAAATTCCCTCCCCTCCAACATCTTTTGGAAGTGTTAATTTTGTATAACCAATATTCTGTAAATCTTTAATATTTTCAAACGGAAAAGAACCAAGCTCACTTAGCTGATATTCCCTTTCCGCAAACTTCGGAATTAATTCTTTTATCTTCTCTAATACGAGAAGTTGTTCTTCTGTTTCTACAAATGAGATTGTCATATCGATGTCTCCTTTACTTTAAGTAATCAGGTAATACAAAACCTTCAAATTGTTCTTCAGATTGAATCATCTTTTTAAACTCCGGTGAATGATATGCATCAATTAAATCTTTAACGAATGGTTTCTCTTTATCTTCATCGCGAACCGTAACAATGATTCGATGTTGTGCTGGTGTTTTTTCTAATTCAAGTGCTTCTTTTAATTTATGTCCAGATGAAATAACAAGGTTTCCATTAATAATGCCGTAATCTAAATCCTTCATCGCCCGTGGAATTTGCGGTGATTCAAGTGGTACAAGTTTGAAGTTTTTCTTTTTATACGTCACATCTTTTTCAGAAATCGTTAAAATATTTACTTGATCCTTTAACTTCACCCAACCGATTCCTTCTAAAATACGCAATGCGCGCTCTAAGTTGACTGGATCATTCGGCACCCCAATCTTCATTCCATCTTTCAAATCATCTAGTGATTTATGTTTTTCAGAATATACCCCTTGAGGTGCTGAAGGAACTTGAATTACCCCTTTAATTTTCGCATCATTTTCTTTTGCGTAAGATTCCATAAACGCGGTACTTTGAAATATATTTGCATCGATATCTTTATTGGTTAATGCTGGATTTGTTTCGTTTGGTGAATTAAACTCTACAACTTTAATTTTATACCCCTTCTTCTCTAAATACGGCTGTACTGCTTTTTTCACTTGATCACTATACGGACCAGGTGTAAATCCTAATCGAATTTCTTTTTGATCGCCCGCTGATGTCTGTGTACAACCAGTAATAACAAACAAACTGCATACAATACTTACAAATGTAAAAAATAAACGCTTCATCCCTTCTCCTCCTAATAAAAAAACAACCTTACATATAAGAAGGTTGTCATGTCTTTTTCCTTCTTATCTACTCGGAATTAGCACCTTTTCATTCTCTATTAGGTTGCTGAAGTTTCATTGGGCCGTTCCCTCCACTTCTCTCGATAAGATTATATTGGATTGTTTATCTTATTGTGTCACTATTCCGATGAAAATACAAGGTTTTTAATAAAGTTTTTTCTATAATTTGTAAACAAAAAAACTCATAACAAAGCTATCTATATAACTTAATACCTTCATAAAATATGCGATTAGGCGTAGTACAAAAAGAATAGATAAGGTAAAAATGCTCTACCTTACCTATCCTTCTACATAGAAAACTCTCCATTGTAAAACGCTTTAATGTTTATGTGATAAGCATTCTTTAATCACCTTTTAATGAACGTATTGGTAATGAAGTTACATACCCAATATATGAACATAACTCTTTAAAAAAGAAAGGAATTTCAGTATCCAATGTTTTATAAGCTGATGTTGGAGTTGGTGATGCATACGCATCAATACCAATATGTTTCGCGATTCTCATTGCTCGCTTCATATGAAGGGGATCGCTTACAATCGTGTATGTATGTATGCCATTATCAATACCAACTTGCTTCGCGTTCTTCAAATTATCTTCTGTAAAACGTGACTGTGTTTCAATTAAAATATCTTCGTCCTTTACATTATGTTTTAACGCATAAGCCCTCGCAGTCCGTGCCTCTTCAAGCTCTGCCTCAAACTTCGTACCACCTGTAAAAATAATTTTTTTAATATTCCCGTTCTTATACAAGGAGATAGCATGATTGATTCTTTCTCGGAATACTGGAGATGGTTTTCCGTTCCATGAAGCTGCTCCGAGTACAATCGCAGCATCTGTATCCACCTCATCTGTTTTAAATCGGTAACTCCAAATATCGTAAGCTGCATAACTTACAAATAGAATCATAGAGCTAATCATAAGCAAGAATACTTGCAAGACTCTTCTTTTTTTACTTTTCTTATTTTGTTTCATTTGTACTAGCCTCCGTGCATCATCCATACTTCTATGAAAATCAATATATTTTGAATCATTATATTTGAGTTTATTTGAAAGAAGGTATTTGCCTAATTATTTATATTTTAAAGGGTTCTCATTTAAATAGAGGATTATCAATTCATTTTTGTTTGCGTAATTCACAAATCTAATTACCATACAACTCCATTGTAACGAATTTTTTCACAGAAGGGAATGATGAAACAAAAGTATATGAAAGAAGTATTCATTTTGTAAGAAAAAGAGGCATATTTTCCTATTTTAAGGAAGTATACCTCTTCCAATTTACTTTACAAGCCAATATTTCATATGTTGTTCTTCAAGTACACATGTAAATCCTACTTTTTCTAGTACTCTACTGGAAGCAACATTACTTGTTAAACAGTCGGCTTTAATCGTTTGAACTTCTTCATTCTGTTGCAACCACTCGACGAAAGCTTTCGCGATTTCAGTTGCATAACCATTTCCTTGATACTTCGGCACAATGCTATATCCAATCTCTACTGTCCCAGTTGAATCAGGAGCACCTTTACACCCCATATCACCGATTATCATATTATCTTCCACATGAACGATGAGTCCACTCCATTTACTTTGCCTAGGACTTTTCCTTAAGCCTTCAGCAATCCACGGTAAAATATCTTTATAATCAGCCATAGGCCATTCTGAAGATACTTTGTATGGAATCATTTTTTTCAGTTCTTCTCCTCCTTTTATCGTCGCTTCTACCAGCTCTAATGTAAAAGGAATCATCTTTAGTCTCTTTGTTTCAATATTTGTCATGTGAACCTCCTATTTATATAAGTATATTTTCTGTAGTAACCGTTCCTTTACATCAGGCCATTCGCTTGCGATGATACTATATACAACCGCATCCCTTACATAACCACTCGGTAATTTTCTCTCATTTCGTAACACACCTTCTTTTACAGCACCAAGCCTTTCAATTGCGCGCTGTGCTTTCTCATTTCTCAAATCTGTCTTTATTTGCACACGGAGCATATATAATTCTTCAAAAGCATACTGCAATAACATGTATTTACATTCAGTATTTATACTCGTTCTTTGCACACTTGGATGATACCATGTTTGTCCCAGTTCAACTGTTTTATTTTCTTTTGATATACTGTACAAGCGTGTACTCCCGACGATTTCATTCGTCTTTTGATCTACCACGACAAACGGTAGTTCTGTTCCCTTTTCATACCCTTTTATTGCTGTTTGCACATATTCCTCCATATCTTGATAGTTGTCCATTTTAGATATTAAATACGTCCATATTTGTTTATTTCCTTCCACAATTGAAAATAGTTTTTCTACATCATTTGCATCCATTAATCGTAACATTGCTCTTTCGTTTGCTATTTCCATAAACAAATCCCCTTTTCTATGTATCTAGCTATAGAATAGCTGGAATTAAAAGTATTTTCAAAATATAAAGTTTTCATTTTCTTTCACTAAAAATTCCATAACAATATAAAAAGGACGCACTTTTATAACAGAAGCGAGTCCTCTTCATCCTTTAAAGCAAAACATATGCAATTGGTGTAACAATCACCAATGTTAAAATTGTTCTTTGGATATACAAAATAATGAGTTCCGAAACTTTTAATGGGATATCTGTAGATAGAATGCATGGAATCGACGCTGAGAAAAATAAAATGGAAGATACAGAGACCACCGCAATTACAAATTTAGTAACGAGCGGTGCACTAACGACAAGTAATGATGGTAAAAACATTTCAGCAATTCCAACCGATGCTGCTTTTGCAGCGAGCTCCGCTTCCGGAAGCTGTATGATCCACGTAAACGGATAAAAAATATAACTAATCCAATCAAATACCGGTGTATACTTCGCTAGCAAAATACCGATTAGACCAACTGACATAATAGATGGTAAAATACCCATCGTCATAATAAATCCGTCTTTTAAGTTTACTAAAATGTTCTTCGTCACACTTGGTGCAGATTTAGATACTTCTAATGCATCTTCCCAAGCACGTTCTAACATCTTTTCTTTATAAACCGGTTCTGGAAAACCTTCTTTCGTAATATATGTATCTGGTTTTGTTCGGAGTGGTGGGATTCTTACGGTGATAGCGGTTACAATAAACGTAACAACAAGTGTGATCCAGAAATATAAATTCCATAAGTGCATAATATTTAACGTTTTTGCGATGATGATCATAAATGTTGCTGAAACGGTGGAAAAACCTGTCGCAATAATTGCAGCCTCTTTTATTGTATACTTCCCCTCTTTATACACACGGTTCGTAATTAATAAGGCTAAAGAATAACTTCCAACAAAGGAAGCAACTACATCAATTGCTGATCGTCCTGGCGTTTTCCATAGTGGTCTCATAATTGGTCTACAAAAGGTACCAATAAACTCTAATAGTCCATAACCAACTAATAATGCTAGAAATGCTGATCCAATCGGGACAAGTAAACTCACCGACATAACTAGCTTCTCATAAAGAAATGGTCCAACATCTGGAGCGTAAAACCACGCAGGTCCTATTTTAAAACAATATAGTGCTCCAAATACAACACCCATTACTTTTAAGAATGAAAAACAAATATCTACAATAGATGCATTCCATTTCTTTGTATAAAACGGATAAATGGCGCCAATTGTCATAACAAGTAAAGCGTAGTATGGTACAACGGACGGAACTCCTGCTCTAATCCAAGATACAATATGGTCGATCATGATAGATGAAGCACCATTGATCGTAACGGGGACGAAAAACATAAAAATACCAATCATACTAGCAAGAACAAAACGAAGAATAATTCGCTTCTCCTGCTTTTGTTTTACTAGTTCATTCTCTAATTCGACTTGATTCAATTTTCTACACCTCCAGTTATCTGAATATTCTATACAAATAGTTCACATTCCTCTTTTTTATTTGGGGGCGCAGAAAAGTTTGTCCTATTTCATCGAACAAACTAAATCTTTCTTTTCAATTACAAGTACATTTAAGCTGAGTGATATATATCACTCATTGCCTTTCTAATTTGATAACCTTCAATCGTGTTTAGATGCATCCTGCTCGTCCCCTTTCTAATAAAGCATATAAATGTTCTCCTCTTAATTTATACACTCTTACATGTTCGCTCAGTAATCTTTCACAAATTTCCCCTTCTATTATTTCAAGTGTCTTTTTAACAAAATTCCAATTCAAGCAACCAGATAACCATAATAATGAGGATAACCTATCGTAACCAGTTGAATCTAGAAAATCACTTGAACCATATCCCTTCAAAAATGCTTGCGCAACTTTAGGACAAACTTCATGTGAATCTATCCCTTTTGTTCGAGAATACCATTTTATAAGCCAAACTATCCCTTCTATTCGGTCTCCATAACCAATTGATTCAAAATCTACAATCCCTTTCACTTTACGCTTGGAATTCCATATGATATTAAGCGGATTTAAGTCAGATTGCATAATAAAATTCAAATTGTTCGAATGCGCTTTATCTATATGATATTCCGCTAATTCTAGATAACTTTGTAACTCATTATTGCACTCAATATTTTGTTGGGGCACCTTATTACGAAGTATTTTTATAAATTCTCTATATCCAACCAAATGAGATTTTTTTGTAAACATCGTACTTTGAAAACCACTCGAAATATCATGAAACTTTCTCGCTTCTCTTCCGAACTCCTCTGCTATTTGTTCATCACAATATGTAATATGGCTACCTTCCATCCATTCTGATAGTACAAATCGATATATTTCACGGTTCCATGTAAAAATTATAAACGTTTCATTATCGATAGACTTCTTAATTTGCATAAAAGGAATACCATGTTCTCTTATATAATAAGTAAACTCTATTTGTTCTCTTAATTGTTCGTTTGTCAAATCCCCAAAGGCAGGATTTGCTGTTCGATTTTCACCTATAAACCTGGCAGAATATCGCTTTCCATTCACCATAATTTTATAATGTAAATCTTTATTCCAACTGCCTTCATGTAAGCTTTCTTCTATTTTTAATGTATGGACATCTTTAAAATAATACACCAATGCCTTTCTTATCATTTGTTCCACGCTATCTCTCCTTTACATAAGTATGATTTACATCAAATAAACTCGAAGCTGTATTCACCACAAAAGACAAATCCTATTCTTTCATATAAGGATCTAGCTTTCAAATTTTCAGAGCTTGTTTGAAGTATTGGCGTTTTCCCTTTTTCCAAGCATGACTGAACTAAACCAATTAGTAGCTGTCTCCCATATCCTTGTCCTCGAAATTCAGATTGTATATAAATCGTAGTCAATTCAATATGGTTTCTCGTCATACTACCATACCGTCCCATTCCAATTGGTACATTATTTTCTATAATGAAATACAACCCTTTCTTTATATCACCTTCTATTTTTTCTTTTTTCACAATTTCATTTTGCAATTCTTCATTATCAAGTTGAAAAAAATCTATATAAAATTTCCGAATATAATACATGTCCTCCTCGTTTATTTGTGCCTTTCTAATACCATTACTTTGAGGTACTAACGGTGAATTATCATTGTATACAAAGCACAAATCTGCATGTATTTCTCTTTCGATACGTAAGTATGACAAGACTTCTCTAATCTCATCCTTTTTACCAGCCAACAATAACGTCCCATACTTTAAGCTCCTCAGTTGATTTGCAATTATTTGAAGTTCATCTCTTTTGCGTACCCAAAAAGTTGTAAATAATGAATTCCCCTCATTATTTATATTAAGAATACTGTTGATCACTCCCCGTTCCCTTTGAATATAACAGCGTTTTAAGTAATTACTTTCTATATGCTCAATTAAAACAGTATAAAATATCTCTTCTTCATACAAAACTTGTAATAGTTCCTTTTTTTCATCGCCTTTTAAGTCCTGAATCAAAATCATACTTTCCCCTCCATACATTCTCTTTTTATTACCTCTTCCATCCACATCAAAAAAGGTTTAGAGATTTCTCCAAACCTTTTTTGATGTGGATGGAATTTCAAAAGATTTCTTCTACAATATGGATCACATTACTGATTTCGCTGCGCTTCTCTAAATTCCTCCTTAATTTGACTTAGCGTTCCTTCTTCTGTAATTAATCGATATGCTGCATACGCTAATGCTTTTGCCGATGTAAGTAACGCTTTGTCTCCAAGTTCAGAACGTGCAGCTTCTCTAAATTCATTCGTATGTGCAATTAAATTATCCGGACCAATTTTGATATACGGATGAATCGTTGGTACGACTTGACTTACATTCCCTGCATCTGTCGAACCAATGCCAAATCGTTCTTTTCGATTTACATCTTCACCAAGGAATTCTAATTCCTCAGCAACCACATCATTAAATGTCTTCGTCACTAATAATTCATCAATTTCATTTTGGAACTGATTAATTTTTACTGTCGCTCCTGTCGCTAGTGCCGCTCCTTTTGCGATATTTCGTATTTTTTCTGTTACTTCCGCACATCTCGTACGTGTTGCTGCGCGAATGAAGAAACGTGCTGATGCATAATCTGGAATAATATTTGGTGCCTTCCCCCCTTCTGTAATTACACCATGAATTTTTACATCTGCCGGAAGTTGTTGACGAAGCGCATTGATTCCATTGTACAGCTGAATAATCGCATCTAATGCATTAATACCTTCTTCTGGTGAAGCAGCTGCATGTGCAGATTTCCCATAAAAATGAAAATCAAGTGGATCTACTGCTAGTGACGGACTTGTCGTTGCCGTTTTCCCGCTTGGATGAATCATAAGTGCTGCATCGATGTTATTAAATAAACCTGCTTTCACATAACTTGCTTTTGCACTTCCATTTTGTCCACCTTCTTCTGCCGGTGTTCCAAACACAACAATTTCACCACCAATTTCTTCAATCGTTTCCGCTAATGCAATCGCTGCTGCGACGCTAATTGTCCCGATTAAATTATGACCACATGCATGACCTAAACCTGGGAGCGCGTCATACTCCGCTAAAAAGGCAATTGCTGGTCCTTGTTTCCCTGAACTTTTTCGTGCGATAAATCCTGTTTCATGTCCTGCTATATTATGCTGCAACTGAAACCCTGCACTCCCTAACAGTAAACTTAATGCTCTAGATGCAAAGAATTCTTGGTTGCCGATTTCAGGGTTCGCATGAATATCATGACTTGTTTTTACATACTTTTCTTTATTTCTTTCTATGCTTTCAGTAATGATATTACGATGTGACGTTACTTGTGTTGTTCCCATTTCCCCATTCCTCCTTTAAATTTACACATAAAAAAGCCTCTTTCTACAAGATAGAAAGAGGCTTGAACATACAGATTCAAAAATAGCCTTCTTTCTTATCTTTCAAGTCTTTCGCTTGCTGGAATTGGCACAGTATTCATACAGAATCCGCTGCCGAGGTTTCATAGGGCCAGTCCCTCTACCTCTCGTGATAAGAAAATCGTTTTTATTTTCATAAAATTATATTAAATTATTTTTATTCTAGTTTTATTCCGACTAAATGTCAAGGAATTCCGATCTGATTTTAACGAATATCTAGAAAACCTTTTAAAACGCCAATTGTTTCAGGCGCCTGTAATCTCGCGCATATATACGGGAATTCTGGACTCCCTTCAAACATCATTTGCGATGTTAACGGAGCGCCAACCCAAAAGATTTCATCATCAATTACTAAAAATGGCAATGATTTATTTTGCCTTTGTATTCTCACATTTTTTAATGGGATTGGTCCATCACTATAGATTGTTACTTGCGCTGACGTACGCATTAATGCCTGCCATACTCTTTTATCTATCTGCCTTGTACTTGGAAGCGAAATAATAATTTTTTGTTTTGCTGATAGAATATCTTTTAATAATCCTTTTGGTTCTTCCAAATTCATTTGCATATACCATCGCAAACGTTTTGTAATCTTTCGTTCTACCAATGGACGCGATGTTGTACGGTCATATACATTGCCATGCCTTTCTAAATGAGCGGTTAACCCAGATAACGCTTGTTTTCTAGAAAGATTTTTCCGCATATACTGACAGTCCGACAACTGAATAAACTTCCCTCTCGCTCTTGTTACCGCAACGTTTACAAGACGATGGTTCTTATGATCAAAGAATAATACACCAGGACGCTCCTGCGGATAACTATCTACTGTATCAAATATCATCATATCTCGCTCAGATCCCTGAAATTTATGAACTGTTGCTGCTAGAACAGGTGTATTTCGATACTTTGTTTTTTGCAACAATTCTCTTATACAAGTTGATATAAAACGTGACTGCGCACGATATGGTGTTACAACTCCAATCGATTGCACCCCATCTAATAATCCAATCAAAGTCATTTGCATCGCAATTAACCCTGACATGATATTAAAACGAGAACCAGAAGCCGCATCTTTTAAAGAATAGGCTCCCATTAAACTTGTATCAAACAAGACAGTCGCTTCATTCGCAAACGGCTGTAATTTCGCTAATTCTTGTCGTACTGAAACAGAAGGATGATCAAATACTCTATTTTTGTAAATAAATGAGTTTGTAAATTTAGATATATCCGCATGCATACGTCTTTGTTCCTGCAGCATAAATAAATTTGGATGTGTCTCGCACTTGTTTACAGACTCGACAATTCCTGCATGATAAAACATATCTTCCCCTAGCCACTTTCTAACAAGCTCATGGTTTGCCATCGCAATTGGCGGCAATTGTAAAAAGTCTCCACACACAACAATTCTTTTTCCAAGAGAAGCCGCTAAAGCAATTTGAGGCACATATGCCATACTTACTTCATCCACAACGATTAAATCAAATGTCCGTTCATAAATAAGAGAATCAATTGCACACTTTGATAACGTTGCCCCTATTACTTGTGCATTTTCAATATATTCTCTTTCTACTTCTTTAATCTTCGCTCTTTGTTTCCTGAGATCCCCTTCAATTTCTTGCATACGCTTTTTATCAGAAGCAGTTGCTTTATAAGATAAGATTTTTTGGCGCAAATCTTGGCGCATTTCTTCTAAATAAAGCTTCTCTTCGCCCCATGAACCATTCGTTGTTTCCACTAATCTAGAAGCTAACAACGTTTCATGATTACGTATATGTTCATGTTGACTAAATCCATAACGGATAATTTCTCCTGGTGTCCACTTTTTTTTCTTTTCAATTTGCTTTGTTACTTCACTCATTAATACATCCACTGCTGCATTACTATGAGCAAGTACAAGTACTGATTTTCCTTTTTGATAATGAGCCGAAATAATGCGTGATAAATTATAAGACTTTCCTGTTCCAGGCGGTCCCCAAACGTATGTTGTTGGATTATAAAAAGAACGGTATGCAAGTTCATTCTTCGGATTCTTCATCTTATCAATATGTTTTGGCGTACTCTTTCCATCTATAAGACGTTTTATTCGCTGACGCTTTTGTTTCTCTTTTCGGGCTTCTTTCAAACGCTCTTGCAATTGTTCTAATAACTGCCATGGTTCACTATATAAAATCGCTTCTCTTATTTCGCCTTGTATATAATCATTTAATTTCAATTCAATTTCTAATCCATGTACAGATAGCACTTCTCCCGTTGCTTCCTCACCATCAAATTCTATTCGAATCGGTGTACCCTCTGGTAAGCTCACTTCAGAAATAAGCTGAAATACATATACCGTACTTTCATAATCTGTATATAAAAAACGGCCATTTATAATAGATAACTTACTGCCGCCTATCGTTTTCCAATGTTTAATTTCATATGCTAACGCTTGATGCCACTCTTTCATTGTTTCCGTTAATGAAGGAGTTTGCGAAGTTGTGTTCATATAATAGTCTCCTTCCTTCTCTCCAAACATACTTTCTCACTATATCATAGAACATGATAAAATTTGTAAGGTTTTTATCTTGCTTATTTTCTTAATTTTCAATATTATGATACATATGAAATTTATGGAAAGAAGGAACTTATAATGCCAGTAAGAAGAATTGAACACATTGGGCTCATGGTAGAAAATCTAGAAACTTCTATTTCATTTTACGAAGAAATCGTTGGACTAAAACTCATAAAACGTATGGGACATCCGAATCCAAATTTAAAACTCGCTTTTTTAGGTATAGAAGAATCAAAAGAAACAATTATCGAATTAATTGAAGGTTATAACCCTTCTCTTCCAGCAGAAGGAAAAGTACATCATATTTGCTTCAAAGTGGATTCACTAGAAGATGAGATCGAAAGACTAAAGAAATTACAGGTAACTTTTTTATTAACAGGAGAAATTGAAACATTACCTGATGGAACACGTTATATTTTCTTCGCTGGTCCTGACCGGGAATGGGTGGAGTTTTTTGAGACGGAGCGATGAAGTGAATTTTTCATTTCCAAGATAAAAAATCAGCACCGAATACCTCGGTGCTGATTTTTACCAATACTATTTTCATCATCTTTTCTTTGTGTTCATCTTAATGAAAAGATTAAACCTTAAGAAAAGAGAGATGTATTGGCATATAACGCCGGTGAACCACCTGAATGTACAAATAGAATGTTGTCATCTTTCTTAAATGTACCTTTTCGAATTAGATCGATAAGTCCAGCTGCTGCTTTACCAGTATATACAGGATCAAGTAAAATCCCTTCTGTTTTTGCTAATAGTTGAACAGCTTCCACCATTTCAGGTGTAGGTAAAGCATATCCTGGCCCGACATATTCATCGAAACAATCCACTGCCTCACGAGGAATAAAGTTTGGGATACCAACGTGTGCTGACGTTTCTTTCACAAGCTGAAATACTTTTTCTTCCTGTTCTGCTTTTCCGCGGCTTACATTAATTCCAATAACCGGTATACCGCTTTGGTTCCCATAAAACCCAGTCACTAGACCAGAATGCATGCCCCCACTACCACTTACACAAACGACTGCATTGAAATCAATTCCTTGTTCAAATGATTGGGCCATAATTTCCTGCGCACATGCAATGTATCCCATTGCCCCAGTAGGGTTGGATCCTCCAACTGGAATAACATACGGTGTATGCCCTTTTTCTGTTACTTCTTTTGCTACTTTGTGCATTTCATCCATAAGATCTGTTCCGTTTGGTACAACAATAACGTTCTCAGCGCCTAGTAAGTGATATAAAAAATAGTTTCCATTAAAATCCGGCTTAGAATCTTCTTCAAGTCCCTCTTCTAGTACAAGGATACACTTCATTTTCTCTTTTACTGCTGCTGCTAACGTTAAACGACAATGATTAGATTGAATACCTCCGCATGTAATTAACGTATCTGCACCTTTCGCTTGTGCATCCGCCACAAGAAACTCTAATTTTCTTGTCTTATTTCCACCAGCTGTTAAACCTAGTAAATCATCTCGTTTAAAATAAATAGAAGGCCCTCCAAGGACTTCAGAAAAATGATTTAATTTTTCAATTGGCGTATATGATTCTGTGTATTTCTTTCTAGGAAATTTTGCTAAATTCATATTAACTCTCCTTCTATGCTCTCTATCCAAGATTAACATATGTAATTAATATACCCATCAGACATTATCTATTTACTGATAACAGCTCTTATACCTTCAATCAGGACAGTCATCAATAACTAAATAACCCAAACAAATTTTTATTCCGAATTATTTTCCGGAAACATTTCTCAGTATACTTGATTCTTCGTGGTAAAGCGACTCTTAAACAATAAAAAGAGCTTTATCCATTGATGAAGCTCTTTTTATATAGACTATATTATTCATAACTTTTGGATATGTATATCTTTAAAACCCGTTTGATATTTAAGACCATACCCTAACAGACGATCCATTCCAATATGAGCCGTCCAGATTAAACCAATCATAAGGGGAACATCTGATTTTAGAAAGACACCTATTAAAATAAGAAATATCGATACTATGTAAGTATGAAACAGGTTATAAACCTGTGCTCCAATACGATTATTAATAAGATATGCTAGCATTGAAACATCAGGTACGAAAAGCAACAAGACAAAAGTTAACCAGCTAAACTCATATAACACATAAATATAAATAGTCGCTATTAAGACAATAAGCCCTTCGAGATATATGATTTTTTTCTCCATCTTTTCTTTTCCCCTCCTATTATCAAAATAACAGAATAATAAAATTATTATAACATCTATTCTTAAAATAAAGTTAAACTTTAATTAATGGGGGGTCTTCTCCACACTGATTATTAGCCCTCACGAATCGGGATTTTATGGGCAGTTAATCTCCCACCTAACTTCTTTGCTTTTGCTGAATCTTGAGGCGGCCCCGTTAATGCGGGATAGATGTAGAAAAGCACAGGTGTTATATTATCAAGTTCTAAATAAAGGACATAACATATTTTATATGACTAATATGTTATGCCCTTTATTATTAAACTAACGCATCCGTTAGTTTAATAATAGGTAGTTTATTTATGCTCTAAGTTTAATAAAACCCACTGAATAATTATAATTGCTGAATTAATACGTTTAGTCGTGTTACCTAAAAACACTTTATTAAGCAAATCATCCAAATTAGTCAACCTATTAGATAATGCTTTAATATGTACCAAAACAGACCCAGCTGGAGGAATTGGCTTGTTATTTATAGCCCATATACCTTCTAACATTACCCAGGTGGATGTATTAACTATATATGAGGCTTTTAATTCCTCATTTACTTTCAAAGCAGCATTAATCTTAATAAGTGAACTATTTAACCAATGAGAAATGCCTTTTATTTTATTATCAGAAATACAGTAATTTTTATATTTATATTGGGCTATTTCCATTAATTTCTTCAAGAACTTCTTATTATCATAATAAAATTTCACCTTCTAAAAAAGAGTATATTTCCATTGGATTGTTATTAAAGTTTAATTGCACTTGATTAAAGTCTGCATATTTATATTCAATTAAAATATTATCTCGAATTTCAGAATAAAACTTTTTATTTTTCCCATTTTCTAAAAGAATATATAAATCTAAATCGGAGTCAGGATAAGCATCTCCTCTTGCAACAGAACCAATAAGCATTAACCCAATAATTTCATCCTTAGACGAACAATCATTTAGGATTGTTCGGACTAGCTTTTTATGATGTTCATATTTAATGAATGAAAGGTTTTCTATCATTTTTATCCTCCGAACTATTTTTGATTATTTAGTAGTTGTTTGAGAATAGAAAGTGTTTTCCTTCTCTTGTTTTTGAACTATCCAGCTTCGTTAGTTGAAGTATTTACCTGTTATTAGTGAATCTTCATTTGATATTATTCTCTAAAAGAAACTCTTGTAATCTTATTACACTTCACTTCTAAAATCATTCTCTATCCCTCCCGCCATGGGCTATGCCCTCCACCCATGACCGAATATAGTTTAATATATATATATATATATATATATATATATTAAACTATATTCTCAACATCTAAATAACAAATATAATATGTATAAAAAAAGAGGATAGATGCTCATATATTGAACATAATATCCTCTTATTAGTATAGTCTATTTAAAATCCCCCTGTGCTTTTTTTTATCATATTTATACTAATTTCCCATCTCTAAGCGTCAATATACGATCACATACATCAAGCATTCTCTCATCATGCGTAATCATAATCGCTGCTTTTTGACTTTCTTTTACTTCTCGTTTCATCATTTCGACAACTTCACGTCCACGTTTAGAATCAAGGCTTGCAGTTGGTTCATCCGCTAATATTAAATCTGGATTGTTCATGAAAGCACGGGCGATTGCAACCCTTTGCCTTTCCCCACCAGATAACTGATTTGGATAGTGATTTTTCCTCTGAGATAACCCAAATGCTGCTAATAAGTGATCCACACGCTTTTCAGATTCTTTTCGGTCTTCTTTCTTTAACTTTGCAATATACAGTAATTGTTCTTTTACATTTAAATAGGGAACAAGATTTGCAAACTGAAAAATGAATCCAACCTTTTTTAAACGAATATCTGTCATTTCCTTTTCTGATAAATGGGTAATATTTTGTTCACGGATGTAAATGTTTCCCTTTGACGGTGATAATAATGCACCAGCAATCGATAATAAAGTACTCTTCCCTGATCCAGAAGGACCAACAATGCCGATAAATTCTCCCGCCTTCACATCAAGTGAAATCGGATGAAGGGCAGTTACTTCCGTATTTCCTTCTCCATACACTTTACTTACTTCCTCTAATTTTAATAATGAAGTCATTACATGCCACCTCCAATTGCTTCTAGTGCATCAACTTTTAATACTTGATATAAGGAAATAAGTGTTCCTAGTATACTAATGACAATAAAGATTCCTGCATATTGGCCAATCATTGTCGTCGTTAATAAGAATGGCATACTCTCTGGTAAAACTCTTTGTAAACCTTGTACTAACACAATGCTTATAACCATTGCGACAACAGATAAGAATAATGCTTGCACAACTAAACTATTTGCTAAATACGAATTTTTTGTTCCAATTGCTTTTAATACGCCTAATTGCTGCGTTTTTTGTAATGTAATGACGTAGAAGAACACACCAATTAATAAAGCAGCAATCACAAGCAAGAACGCAATAATCATTGTTAACGTTCCTTGTTCTTCTTTATATCCTGGAATACTTTGAAGAACTTCTTTTTTCTCTATGACATGTGCATTTTTCACTTCTTTATCAGTGCGAAGTGCGATTGCGCTATAATCCTTTTGATTTGGCTGCGCAATTTCTCCCCATACATCTTGGTTAACGTAGACGACAGGTGTATGACTAAACATTTGATCTTTCGTAAATCCAACGATTTTAAATTCTTTTTTAGAAACTGGATCGATAATTGTATCTCCAATGTCTATCCCTTTTTCTTTCATTGATTCGTCAGCAACCATTTCATCTTGTGCTGTTCCTAATGCATTCCCTTTCACAATCTTTGGTTCCAAGAACGTATCATGTTCGCTTGCAAAAATTGCAATATCAACCTTTTTTGAACTATCCTTCTTCTCATACGTTGCAACTTTCACATGGAATGGTACGGCATCTTTTGCATCCACTTGCCCTACTACATCATCCACATCCTCTTTCTTCATTTGTGAACGAAGTAATTTATTCTCCGCATCATTTGCTAATACAAATTTTGTTGCATCCATATTTTGAATTGATGATGCATTATCATACGATAAGCCATTTGCTAATCCAGAAATCACAAGGACTAAAAATGATAATAAAATCATGATAAGTCCGATTAATCCATATCTTAATTTTGATTGTTTTAATTCACGCAGAGCTAAAAACATTTCGCTCGCTCCCTCCTATTTCTTTCTATGCCCTAATCTTAAAAAAGAAATATGAACGGAATATGAACAGAACATTACAGAAAAAAATGGAATTGTTCAAAAATTTTATCAATCTGTAGCAAGAGGATTTACTCCTGCTGCAGAATTGCTCCCCCATCTAGATGTTGTAAGTGAATCATCTAGACAAATCTTCCTGCAAATGGCTGAAAGAACAAAAAGTCATATTCTCGCTGCACCAGAAGAGGCCTTTACACTTCAACAAGCAAGTGAAGATCCGTCTGATTGGAATTACGTTTCATCTATGTGGGAATTTTCCGCTACGCCAGAGCAATTTCAGATATGGATAAAAAAATTCTATAAACTGATGGGAGAATTACACGAAATAACAGAAGGTGCAGACGAAAATCCAAATAGTAAATCCTATTACATTTCAACTACTGCCCTACAAATTGATGAACCCGCTATGCAGCGCTTTATAGAAAAAGAAGAAAAAAATCGTAACACGATTTTTTTTATGATAACAGTCAATTTTTTTTGACTGATTAAATTTATTCTAAAGGAGTGGAGAAAATGGACATATTAAAAAACCGAAATTTTTTACTGTTATTTTTAGGGAGAATCTTAACGAACATTGGAGATAGCTTATATTACGTAGCAGCAATGTGGCTCGTATATAAACTAGGCAGCAATGCCTTTTATTCAGGACTAGCAGGATTTGTTACATTACTTCCTTCTGCATTTCAATTTCTTACTGGGCCATTCGTTGATAGGTGGTCAATAAAAAACACCCTCATCATTACACAAGTTTTGCAATGTATTTTAATCCTAATCATCCCTATTACATACCACTTCGACATGTTAACCATCCAACTTGTACTCATCATTATGCCTATCGTATCCTTTATTGAACAATTCACATATCCCGCACAAACAAAGGCTTTACCTCTTCTATTGAATAAAACACAATTATTAAAAGGAAATTCTCTTTTCTCATTTGCCTATCAAGGAATAGATTTACTATGTAATACAATTTCAGGAATCTTAGTAGCAGTGTTAGGTGCTATCACTTTATACATGATAGACTCTTTCACGTTCGCCATTACTGCACTTTTATTCAGTTTATTAAAAATCCCAGTCCATAAAAAAAATAGTGAGGAATCTACTTTCGAACGAAGTAATTCGCTATCAATCAAACAATATTTTTCAGATTTAGCAGAAGGATTTTCAATTGTTTTTCGTTCTTTAATGGTTATTTTTTTAATTGGTTCTATCGTAGCAAATTTTGCTATCGGTATGACAATGGCGATTTTGCCCTCCTTTTCAGATACTTTAGGCGGAGTAAAGTTGTATGGATTCTTTCTAGCTGCAATATCTGCTGGCTCTTTCATCGGGGCGTTATTGGGATCTTGGTTTGGAAAATTTAAAGTTGGTTATGTAGCTATTATTAGCTTTACTGCTGGAGCTTTCTTCTGGTTCTTATCTGCCTGGATACCATTTAAGTGGATGGCGATTTGTTTATTCGGTTTAGCCTGGATACCGATTGGTGCGATCAACGTATTATTTGCAACTATTAGTCAGCTCGTAATACCTAATAGATTTCTTGGAAGAATTAATTCAGTCACACGTAGCATAAGTACAATTGCCATGCCATTCGGCTCTTTAATCGGAGGATATGCAGCCACTCTTGTTAGCAGTCAAATTATCTTTGCATGTGCTAGCATTGGAATCCTTTTTATTTCGATGTTGTGGCTCCTTCATCCAAAGTTACGTTCATTACCAAAAGCAAATAGCATAACTTCAGAAACATTTCAGTTGTATTTTAAAGAGGAGCGTAGAAAAGAAGACAAATTCCTTGTTATGAATTTGCCTTCTTTTTTCATCTATTTTATTTAATCATTCTATTGAATCATACGGTAATGAAATTCGAATCGTCGTACCCTCCCCTTTCCTACTCTCCACCGAAATGTTCCCGTGATGTAATTCAACAATTTTCTTCACAATAGATAACCCTAAGCCACTTCCTTCCACATTACGAGACCTTGCTGTATCCACCTTATAAAATCTATCGAAAATCCGATCCACTTCTTCTTGTCCCATACCGATTCCACTGTCCGAAATAGAAATCATTACGCCAGTTTCTAATTCCCTTGCAGCAAATGCAATATTTCCACCACTATCTGTAAACTTAATACTATTTGTAAATATATTTGTCCACACTTGATGAAGTAAATTCTCATCACCTGTTATAGATATGTTAGGAACGTCAAATTCAACTGCTATGTCTTTTTCACGCCATTTCCACTCCAGCATAAAAATGGCATCTTTCATTTGTTTTTGCAAATCAAATTCTTTTATTTGAAGAACTTTTTCCTCTTTATCTAGAGAGGCAAGCGTAAGTAACTGTTTGCACAAACTAGACATTCGCTTACTTTCACCCTCAATAATTTGCAAATAATGTTTTCTCTCATCTTCTGTCATCTTCTCTGACTGTAATGTTTTCGAAAAACCTTGAATCGAAGATAGTGGAGATTGAAACTCATGAGAAACATTAGAAACGAACTCTTGTCTCATTTGATCTAACTCTTTTATACTTTTTGTCATTTTTTTGAAACTAGTAGATAATATCCCGATTTCATCTTTTCGTCTTTCTTCTAATTCAATATCGTATTCACCATTTGCAATTTTTTGAGTGGCCTTTGTAAATGTCTGAATCGGACGAACAATATAACGCGCCGCAATCGCAATAAAAATGATACTTAATCCGATGATAAAACCAAGTAATACCGCTAAGAAAATTCTCATCTCACCGAATTGTTGCTGAATATCAGGACGAATAAATAAAGCATATTGTTTATCCCCATTTCGCACCGGAACCCCTACACTATTGATTAATTCATTATCAAAAAATCCAGTTATAAAAAGACGGGTTGGATAGGTAGAAACACCATTGTATGTTTTCCCTTGCAATACTTCTTCAATTATACCATCGCTAATTTTCGTATTACGAAAGGCATTTCCAATACGTTTCCCATGTCTTTGATCATCTACTACATAAATCTCATAGCCTAATTTCGCAATGGAATGTAAATATGCCTCTCTATTTTCCTCGTTCTGTTTTTCATATAAGTGCTTTACTTCATCCGCATAACTTAAAATCTTTTCACTATTATACGGCTTTAACTTCACCTGATAATACACATTTGTCAGCAAAAATCCAATTACACTACTAAGCAACATAATTCCAATTGAGACTAGTACAAACCTAGAATATAATGACTTCATCCTATTTCAACTCCAACTTATAGCCAAGTCCGCGCACTGTTTTAATTTGAAAATCATCCGTTCGTTTTGAAAAACGATCTCGAAGACGCTTAATATGAACGTCAACTGTACGCTCATCCCCTTCAAAATCCATACCCCAAACAAGTTCAATCAACTCTTCCCTTGAAAATGTTCTACCAGGGTAACTTGCAAGCTGTGATAATAATTCAAATTCCTTTAACGGGAGTAAAATCGTTTGTTCCTTACATTTTACCTCAAAGCTTTTTCTATCAATCGTTGTCCCATGTAATGTGATAACATCCGCACTAAGCATCCGGTAACGACGTAGTAAAGCTTTCATACGAAAGATAACTTCTGCTGGTTCAAATGGCTTTACAATATAATCATCCGTTCCTGAGATAAACCCTTTCTCTTTATCCACCAATTGATCTTTGGCAGTTAATAAAATAACAGGTATATCATGATACTTTCTAATTTCTTCACATAATGTATACCCGTCAACAAACGGCATCATGATATCGACAATAGCAAGGTGAATATTTTCTTTTTCTAATATAGACTGTGCTACCTTTCCATCCTCGGCTTCAAAAACTTTATAGCCTTCCTTTTGTAAGTGGTATTGCAGTAATTCTCTAATGTGCCCGTCATCATCTGCTAATAAAATATGTATCATATTCATTAAATCCTTCCTTGTTCATCCTTCTACACCATTACATTAAGAAACATTTGTGTTTTTTGCAAGACAAAAGACAGCACGTAATATGCTGTCTTTTTCTATTCTAAAGAATGTATAATCAGTCCGCTCCGAAGTTTTGGTTCAAACCAAGTTGACTTCGGCGGCATAACTTCTCCCGCATCCGCAATGGCTAATAAATCTTCCATTGATGTCGGATATAAGGCAAAGGCTACTTTATAATCTCCACGATTTACAAGGCGCTCTAATTCTTCTAAACCACGAATACCACCAACAAAATCAATGCGGCTATCTGCACGTGGGTCGTGAATTTGTAGTACTTGACTCAATAAATGATCTTGTAAAATAGATACATCTAAACGTTTTACAACATCATGGGCATCGAATGTTTCTTCTTTCACAGTTAATTTGTACCATAGATGATTCAAATACATACCAAATGAATGTGGCTCAGTTGGTTTATATGGAGATACACCTTCCTTTTCCACATAAAAGTATCGTGAAATTTGCTGTAAAAATTGTTCTTCAGATAAACCATTTAAATCTTTCACAACACGATTATAATCCCAAATGGATAATTCATCATGAGGGAATAAAACAGATAAAAAGAAATTAAACTCTTCGTCCCCGGTATAGTTCGGATATTGTTCTCTGCGCATCAGTCCTACTTTTACAGCCGATGCTGAACGATGATGTCCGTCCGCAATATAGAGAGAAGGAATCTCTTCAAATGCTGTTACCAATGCAGCAATCACATCGCGTTCTGCAATCTTCCATATAACATGCTCTATACCATCATCCGTAGCAAATTGATAAATGGACGCATGATTTTCTTGCCAAGTTTCTATTAACTTTGTTACTTCTTCTTTCGTGCGATACGTTGAGAAAATTGGCCCAGTATTGGCATTACATACATCCACATGACGAATGCGATCTTGTTCTTTCTCGTGACGAGTCCGTTCATGCTTTTTGATTGTATTATCTGTATACTCATCAATTGATGTACAAACAACAAGTCCAGACTGCGTTCGCCCTTGCATCGTTAGTTGATAAATATAAAAACAGGGCTCTTCATCTTGAATCAATATTTCTTCGGTTATTAAGTTTTGTAAGTTTTCTCTTGCCTTTTCATATACACGATTATCGTATGGAGAAATAGCTGGATCTAAATCAATTTCTGCTTTATCAACATGTAAAAAAGAATACGGATTCCCTTTTACAACCGCTCTTGCTTCTTCACTATTTAACACATCATACGGCAGTGCTGCAACTTGCGCAGCTTTATCTGATACTGGACGAATGGCCCGAAATGGTCGAATTGTTGCCAAATTCCTCTCCCCTTTATACAATCATTCGAACGGCTACAACACCTGTGATTTGTTTTATATTTTCAACAATATTTTCTTTTATTATATCATCAATCCCGTTATCAATATCAATCATTGTATAGGCCCAAGAGTTTTTACTGCGGTTTATCATATCAGCAATATTAATATGATGCTCTGCCAAGCATCCTGTAATCTGTCCCACCATATTCGGAATATTTTGATGCATAATGGTAATCCGCTTCTTTCCTATATAAGGAAGTTCTACATTTGGATAGTTAACTGAATTACGGATATTACCTGTTTCCAAATAATCTCGTAATTGGCGCGCTGCCATAATAGCGCAATTTTCTTCAGACTCATACGTAGAAGCTCCAAGATGTGGTGTTGCCGTTACATTCTTCATTCTAATTACATTTTCATTTGGAAAATCCGTCACATAATGATTAATGATTCCTTCTTCTAAAGCTTTTTCTAAAACTGACTCATCTACAAGCTCTCCCCTTGAGAAATTAAATAGACGAACACCTTTTTTCATTGTTTGTGCAGCATGTTCTCCAATAATTCCTCTCGTTTGATCTGTAAGTGGAATATGTAACGTAATATAATCACATGTTGCAAAGATTTCATCTAAACTAAACGCGCGCTGTACATGCGTTGAAAGACGCCATGCTGTTTCAACTGAAATGTATGGATCATAACCAACGACATCCATCCCAAGGGATAAGGCATCATTTGCGACAAGTGCTCCTATTGCCCCAAGCCCAATAATCCCTAAACGCTTCCCAGCAATTTCTGAACCTACAAACTGTTTTTTTCCTGCTTCTACAAGCTGCGGAACTTCTTCACCTTCTAATTCTTTTGTCCATCCAACTCCATTTATAATATTACGAGAGGACATAATTAGACTTGCGATAATCAATTCCTTTACGGCATTTGCATTTGCACCCGGTGTATTAAATACAACAATTCCTTTTTCCGTACAACGGTCTACCGGAATATTATTTACCCCAGCTCCAGCTCTTGCAATTGCTTTTAAAGCTTTTGAAAACTCTTCTTGATGTAAAGAATAGCTACGCAGTAAAATACCGTCCGGGTGCTCTATTCCCTCAGCAACTTTATACTGATCTTCCCCAAAAATTTGCAAGCCTTTCTCGGCAATTTGATTTAATGTTTGAACGTGAAACATTTCCCCATCTCCCTATCTATTCTCTAGCTCAAATTCCTTCATAAACTCTACTAATTTTTGAACACCTTCTACTGGCATTGCGTTATAAATACTAGCGCGCATACCACCGACAGAACGATGACCTTTTAATGTGACAAGCCCTATTGCTTTTGCCTTTTGTAAAAACTGCTCATTTAACTCTTTCGATGGCGTGGTAAATGGGATATTCATAAGAGAACGACACGCAGGATTAACTGGTGAAGTAAATAATTTTGATTCATCTAAGAAATGATAAAGAAGTGCTGCTTTCTTTCTATTTTGTTCTTCAATTGCAGCTACTCCGCCTTGTTCCTTCACCCACTCTAGTACAAGCTTCGTCACATAAATACTAAAGGATGGTGGTGTATTATATAGAGAATTATTTTTACTATAAGTTTCATAGTTTAACATCGATGGACAAGAAGCATCTGCCTTACCTATTAAGTCTTTTTTTATAATCACAATCGTTAACCCTGCTGGTCCTAAATTCTTTTGCGCACCCGCATAGATTAAGCCAAACTTCTTCACATCATATTCTTCCGATAAAATATTCGAAGACATATCAGCGACAAGTGGAATATTTTCTGACTGTGGCAACTCAACATATTTTGTTCCTTCAATTGTATTATTCGTTGTAATATGTACATAATCTAGTTCGGAATGAATCAGAGAAGCATCTACATGAGGAATGGTTGCAAACTTTTCTTGTTCAGAAGAAGCGATGACTTCGACTTCTCCTACTTTTCTTGCTTCTTGCAATGCCTTCTTAGACCAAGAACCCGTAATGACGTATCCAGCTCTTCTATGTTCCTTCATTAGATTTAACGGAACCATTGAAAACTGTAACGATGCTCCTCCTTGTAAAAATAAAACTTCATAATTCTCAGGAATGTGCATCAATTCACGAAGCAAACTACTTGCTTCCTCAATAATATTTTGAAAATGCGAAGATCGGTGACTCATTTCAATTACAGACATACCTGTCCCGTTATAATTCAAAAGCTCCTTTTGCACTTTCTCTAAAACTGGCAAAGGGAGTATAGATGGTCCTGCTGAAAAATTGTAAACCCTCTCCATCACCCTTACAACCTCCCTGTTTCTACACTCTTTATTTTTTAAACTTTCTGAATTATAACCTATATAAAATATACGGTCAATTTGTTTTGTTCTATTACAGCTCAAGACGCAATGGAACCGTTTGCAGATGCATTTCTATTTATAAACATAGAAAAGAGTGTTAAGCACCTTATCTCGCTTAACACTCCATTCATAAATTTATAAGAGCTAATTGTCCGTAAAGAACCGATCGTAAATTTGATAAATAGCAGCAATACCAAAAAGCCAATAAATGGTATCAACAAGAGCCGGTGTTGAGCCAAACCATTTCTCAACTACATTATAATCGAGTGCCACAAACAACCAATTCAAACCGCCAAGAATCACCAAAACTACTGTAAGGTAAGACAAAAATTTCATTATGATTGCCCCCTAGGTGATAAGATGGTGAAAGGCCTTTCACTAGAATATATGTAACAAATTTCAAAACTTGCTTATTTTTTAATTAAATTTATTTCTTATACCAATCCTTAATAACTGTCTCTGCTTCCTTACTATGAATCTGATATGCATGATTTTCATCAGCGGAGCCAATAAACCATATTGAAAATCCTTTAAAGTATGATTTCGGCTCTAAAACATCTCGAAATACACGCCATCCATTATATTGAACCTCTGTAGAAAATACTTTTGAAACATCTGGATTCCATGGATTTTGTAATCCAAACTCTCGCGCTGGAATATTAAAACCTCCAAAATAAATCGGCTTTCCGGTCGTTTGATGTAATTGTTCCAACTGTTGAATCACATTTTGACCACGATTGTAAACTGTCGTTGCATATAAGCTTTTCTTTATTTCTTCATATGTTGGATTTTTCTTATCCGAAACTTCAAACCAACTATCAATACTCACAATATCCACTTTTTTTAAATACGGACGATTTATTTTCTCGATAAATTTCGCTTCATAAGATGGATCCCAATTTGCAGTTAACCACCAATTCATTTGATACAGAACATTTCCTTTATACTGCTTACGAACATAATCAATCGTATCATCCCAATACCCTTCTGCATATTCCATATTGACGAAATTAGAAGCTATCTTCAAACCATAAACCTTATACTTACTTGTGATTGTTTCAAAAATATCCTGTAGCACTACTGTTTTCCAATTCCAAAAGAAGTCATTGATATCACTTGGATTCCATTCCGTTTCCCCAACATTACCTTGCTGAATAAACGGAAACGGTTCGACTATAACTTGAATATTACGTTTTATTAATTCTCGAATTAACAAAATAGCTTGTTTCTTTTGATTTTGGTTTATTACCATACTAGTAGCATTTACATGAGGAATATCCACTTGAATCGGTACATTCACCGTATTTAAATCCAAACGTTTCACATCTTCTAATACTTTTGCTATATTCTGCACTTCCCAGACTGTTACATTTCCCGCTTTTATTTTCCCAGGCTGTACGCTGGAAACATCCGCCTGTACAGACCCTTGGAAACAAAAAGAAAATAACATGATGAACACTCCTAAACTACTTAATAATCTTTTGCTTTTCTTCATAAATCTCCTCCTATAAAACTTGACTTATATTTACCATTTTATACAACAATACCTATATATTCCAAAATAAAGATAATTCCGAATAAAAATAATAATCATTCTCCAACAAAAAAGGTATCTCCAAAATAACTTAATAGCTACTTTAGAAGACACCCTCTAATAAACCTTATTTAGGTTTTAAAGTTAACCTTTTATCCCCTATTCGATCTGCACTAAGTGTCGTAACATGATAATTCCCATTCACCCAATCTTCTATTTGATCATGATACCACCCGCTTTTAGAATGACCTGATTGACCTGGTCCCACTATATGATAGCCATTAAACATATCCTTTGTGTCTATAACAAATCTCCAGGATGCTCCGTGATTAACAATGCCATTATCTGCATAACTTGCTGCTTGAACCGTAATATTACTTCCCCCAACTGGGACAGGTTTTTCACGATTGAAAAAGAATGCAAGCAAATTAGATGATTTTGAAATAGGATGAGTAAAGGAAAGTTGATGGTAGTCCCCCCACTTCCATTTCGTTACATCTGAGCCATATTGACTTTTTAGCTTCTTCATTACCTTTGAATAGGATGTATGTAAAACCTCTGTGAAGCCTCCATGTTTAGAAAACCACGCACTATTTTCCCCATTCATTTGTTTACGTATCAATTCATCAACAACTTGTTGTTTGCCTTCAAATAATTCCATTACATCCTTCGGTATTTCCTTTGAAAATAGAGTATTGGATATTTCCTTCATCATTAAATGAAATATCAGCGGAGCAGCTTTATCTTTATTATCGTAAAAACCCCAATTCGTTAATTCTTTTACTCCCTGTCTCTCCACGTTTGATAAGTTTACTTTATTAAATTCTTTCAAAAATACCGGAACAAACTCTTTTGCGTAGAGGTTCTTTTGATCCATTTGCAAATCTTGTAAATCCTTTACAGTAAATTTATCCTTTTCCTGCAAAAACTCTTGAATACGCATTTGACGATACGGCTGCGCCCAAACGTGACTAATATGATACGGATAGTCATCATTTATAATTTTATTATTGGCTGTCGAAATAAATCCCTGTTCTGGATTTATAACCTTTGGAAGTTTATCAAATGGAATGTAGCCTTCCCATTCATATTCATCTGTCCATCCAGGAACAGGTAAACTCCCATCCCCTTTTTTACGTATCGGTATGTTTCCATTTGCTTTATAAGCAATCGTGCCATCTGTTGATGCAAATAAAAAGTTTTGAGTAGGAGTATGAAAATTTTCCAGTGCCGATTCAAATTCATTCCAATTTGTTGCTTTGTTCATATTCAATACAGCCTTTAATTCAGCTGAAGGTTCCAATGCCGTCCATTTAAGAGCAAAAACAGCCTCATCTTTATTTTTATAAGCAAATTCCGAAATGACCGGACCATGTCTCGTAATCGTCACTTCGTAAGGAATTGTTTTTCCATCTTTCACTTTTATAGATTCCTTCACAATCGTAGCTTTTTCCCATCTGTCGTTATACAAAAATTCATTTGGATTATCAGGGTTTCTTTTTTCAATATATAAATCTTGCACATCCGGATCTGTATTCGTAACACCCCAAGCAATTTGTTTGTTATGCCCTAACATAATACCAGGAACACCCGCAAAAATAACTCCACTCACATTTATATCTTTCATTTCTAAATGTGTTTGATACCATATAGATGGTGTCGCCAAAGAAAGATGAGGGTCATCTGCTAATATAGGCATTCCAGATGCACTTTTTTCCCCACTTACAACCCAATTATTACTACCATTAAACTCTGGTGGAATCACCGTTTTTGAAAAGCTTTTTGCTACATTCACATTCATATTATTTAACTGTGCTAATAATCTAGGTGCATCCTTTGGATAAGTTGGAAATAACTCATAGGCCTTTTCTTTTGAAAGGTTCTGTAGTGCCCAGAATCGAAATGCTTGCCCATGCCAATGACCACCTAAGTCAAAGGCCATATACTTTCCAATCGTTAAAGAATCAATAGTGGTCCATTCAGCAGGCTCATACCCTAGTAAATGAAACTCTACTGGTAGTTTCCCATCCTTTTTTGCTTCATGTATAAATGCATTTACTCCATCTGCAAAAGATTGCAAAGCATCTTTCGCTTCGCCTGTATATTGATTAACAGATGCTTCTGCTGCTCGCCTAAGCCCAAGAGTTCGGAATAATTTATCTTTGTCTAGCGCCGCTTCCCCAACAACTTCACTTAATGTTCCAGATGCTTGTCTTCTACTTAAGTCCATTTGAAACAGGCGATCTTGCGCCTGAACATATCCTTGTGAAAAATATAAATCATGCGTATTCTCAGCCTTAATATGAGGCACTCCTTTTGCATCTCGCGTTACTTGAACAGACTTTTGCAGACCGCTCACTTGAACATTTCCTTCTACCTTTGGCATTGATTTCATCACGAATGTGTTTACAAAAATCGCCACGGCAACAAGTAAAAAAAGAATGATACTACCAGACCAAATGACAATTCTTTTTCCCTTACGCCTTTTCCTCCTCTGCTTCACAACAACTTCCATACAAGCTCCCTCCTTTTTCAATTTATTCGCTCATATTAGGAGAGAACCCTTTCAGATTATAGAGAGTTATAAAGCACCATCTATTAATATAACTTTATCTTTAAATAGATTAATTAAATTATTTTTATAAACCATGAATTCCTCTCCTGTATATGTTGCTCGATTATGTAATTAGGCTCATCCTACCTCTATTAGATAATCGATGTACTAGCATTACCAATTTCCAATCCTTATTTTTCTATATCCATAAAGAAATCGTCAAATCGTCTGTCATATTTTCAAGTTGATTCTTCGTATAATCACTCATGACTGCCACCCTTGTTCCTGAAAGAACTTCTGTAATTCTTCCTCAGACGGTACGTTTTTCTCCCATTCTTCACATTCCTCCAAAAACTTCTTAGTCTCACAAATAACAGACGGTTCCTTCTTCCAGAATTTCGCTGCCGCTTCCTCCACTTCACTAGGTTTCGTATATCCCTTTTTATGCCAATCTCGTAAAATCCCCTTCACATAAGCAAGCGTTCGCTTATTATTTTCAGAGGCAATCTGAAATGCCTTTAGTACAAGTTCCTCCGACAAATCCGCAATCCATTCACTTAATTTCTCCACTACATAAGACGACAAACTACCGAAGTTTTGTTCATAAAACGTGAATACATTGCTTCCTGAATCCACTTCTTCTACTTCATAACTTGCAATAGGTTCTTGAGGAATAATATCAGACACTTCCACCGGCATGCCAAAATGCTCTAGCAATAGCGGAATATTTAGCTCTTCCTCCAAACATTTTCGAAGAAACATATGTACAAACTCTTTGTTTTTCACAGTCTTTAACTCACGTAACACGCACTTCTCCATGTTCGTATTCGTAACTGGATTATAGCGTAACCAATTTTGTATGTATAACTCCTTCGTTTCTGCATCATATAATATCTTTCCATACTCAATAAATCGATGCAGTAATTTCTCAACAGTCTCCCTGTTGTAACCTGTTTCCATCTCCGCCAAACGCTTCGGCAACGGATAAATCCCGCATTGCGTCGTTTTCGAGCATGTCAGCAAATAAATATAAAAGTATCGCTCCTCCGGCGTTAAATCCAAAACAAAATCATCTTGCCAAAAGTTCACCTGTACATTCCGGTATACTGCCATGTTTATTCCTCCCATCCTTTAATGACAAATATGGAATCGATGGTTCCATAATGTATATAGGGATGTGGGAAGAAATGTGGCGGATTTATTTTATATTTTTTAAAATTACTACAATGTTATTTTTTGAAATGATTCTTGTAGTAGTTTTTTGTTTTGTTTTTGTAATGATTTATTAGTTGGAAGGGGCTTAGGTTGGGCTTATAAGGGGCTTAAAAAGAGCTTAGAAGGACATATATAGAATAAAGAATTTCATCATTTCACAAACATAGTTTACAGAGTTCCTATTTCTCTCAAAAATTTAATTGAGCGGGCAATAAAAAATACACCACTGCCATTACGTGATGTACTTTTTATTCTATATAAGGAAGGAAGATCCCCCTCCTCTTATTTCAACTTTCCTTCAAAAATAATTTTTCTCCCGCACGGTTCTACTACTGTTTTCCCATCCTTTTTCACTTCATGAAAAATTGGTTCTTCCATACGACGAGAAGGTGCATATCCTTCTTTCTCCATACGCGCTAAACAATCTGTAATTGCTTCGTTCTCCTGTACTTCAAATTTTTTCTTATTAGGTTGTTTTGTCATACTCTAACCTACTTTCTATTTTTCTTGATGCTAATTGACTTTTCATATATGTGATATATAGAAGTGCAATGATTGCCATTATAATCATAACCGCTATAAAAAAGCTTGTATACTGTATTTTTTCTATAAATATGCCTCCTAATACAGGCCCCATAATACTTCCTATACTAAAAGCAATTCCAGACAATATATTTCCAGCTGGCAGTAAATGTCTTGGTAATAGATCTGTCATAAATCCAAGCCCTAAGGAGAAACATGAACCGATTACCATCCCAGCTAAAAGCATACATCCAAATACAATCCAATAATATTGATCAAACATCGCAGCAAGTAAGAAGACTATTGTACTTACACTAAATGTCCACGTTAAAATGCGGTCTCTTCCATATTTATCACTTAATATACCAAGTGGAATTTGTGTAATGATTCCCCCGATTGCAAATGCAGGTAATAAGAAAGATACATCAGAGACAGACCATCCTTTACGAAGGGCATATACTGGCAAATTACTATTTAACATCGCTTCTAATACACCGTACGCTAAAGGTCCCATAAGCGCAATCCATGCAAGAACAACCACTTGTTTATAGCGAGAAAATGAAGATTCATTTTCCTTCCCTGTGTTATCTTCCTCTGGAAAAGCGTTTTTAGTTGGAAGTAATAGTAACCAACCTACTAGACAAAGAATCGTAGATACGATAAATGGCGTTGCAAGTCCATACTGGACCATACTAGCTAAATATGGGCCTACCGCAAAACCAATACCAAAAAACACTCCATATATAGAGACTTGTCTCCCTATTTTACTAGGGTCAGATGTCGTTGTAATCCACGTCTGTGTTCCAACATGTAACATATGGTCTCCTATTCCAACTAGAAAGCGAAGTAGAAACCATACCCAAAATGAAAATGTTTGTGTAAAAAAGAATAATGAAATGATCACAAGAAATCCACCAATTACGATAATCGGTTTCATCCCAAACCGTTGCATCGGTTTTTCAAGCCATGGTGAAACAAATAAAATCCCCATATATAACGCCGTTGCATGAATTCCATTAATACTAGAACGAATTCCTTCTTGCTCAAAAATCATTGCGATAGCTGGCAGAAGCATCCCTTGTGATAATCCAGAAATCGCAACAATTCCAACCATAATCCAAAATGTAAAACGCATTGACATTCTGTTCCCTCTCCCTCTTCAAAGTCACCAATTTTCATTATAAACTGTTTTAAAGAATGAGTGTGTAAATACCAATATAAAAAGGAGTTAGAAGATTAGCCTTCTAACTCCTTAGCCATCGCAAACTTAAGACTTTACATGCTTTAAATCAAAAAACTTTCACATAAGAAATTACATATCATACTTGCTATATCATATACGCTTGAAGATGATTGCAAAGATTTCGTATAGAGCGAATGTACAAATACTATAAAATTTATCCCCTTAGGAAATCACTATTTATTTTCCAACCAATTTGTAACATGCTGTGTAAACTCATCTAAGCAATCAATAAACGGTGAATGCCCACAATCCTCTAATATGACTAACTTAGCGTTCGGAAGATGTTTTGCTAATTCTTCCCCCACCACTTGTGGAACAACATAATCACGATCTCCTTGTAAGACAAGTGTCGGTACCCTAAGACGATGAATGTGTCCATTCCCAAGTACAACTCCATTATGTTCATCTGAAATATTAAATGTAATTAAAGCATAGTTTACGTCTACAAAATTACGCTGCGTTAACATATCATCTAAATATTTTTCATAGCGCTCTGGATCTGGTTTATTATGTGTATAAATGAGTAGGTTCCAGACTGTTCGATAATATAGCTTGTTCATATTTTTGATTGCATCTAATACAGGAACAATTTGAACAGGGTCTTGCGCTACTTCTTCTTTTGTTTTTAATAAAGTAGATACAATTGGCTGTCCATTCATATCCTTTTTGAACATCGGATATCCTTTCATGCCAACTGATTCAACCAAGATCAGTTTTTCTACATGATCTGGATAACAAGCCGTAAACTCCATTGCGACACCACCACCCATTGACCAACCCATCAATGTAAACTTCTTTAATTGAAGTTCATCTATAAATAGCTTCAAATCATCTGCAAAGTCTTGTAATGAATCTATTGGCTTATGATAGGATGACTGACCAAATCCCCTTAAATCAATTGCATAAATATGATATTGGTCTTGGAATTTCTCAATAGCTAAATCCCAATGCTGCGAGGACGTCATATTCCCATGAATCAGTACAAGTATTTCTCTATTCTTCCTTCCAACTTCTTGGTATGCAATCGTTTCTCCATTCGACAATGAAACCGAATCCATTGTTGTAGGCTTAATCATCACACACTCCCCCATTCTTTTAAATAGAAAGAAAATTCCAAATCTAATTTTAGAATAACATACAGAATGTATGTTCTCAACACAAAACTTACACGAATTTTTTACATAAAACAACATGTCTCTCACTAGACAATTCTGACAAAAAGGTATATAGTTAGCTAGGTAACTAATTTGAAAGGAATAAATAAATGGACGAAAAACAACATTTTTTTCACATTGTCAGCCAAACTTCTCGGAAGTTTACAAAGAAATTCAATGAACGCGTGTCACCAACTGGTTTATTTAGCGCACAATGGGCTGTCATTTTCCGAATCAATCAAACCGGATCTTGTACACAAACTGAATTATGTCAATATTTAAATGTTGAATCTCCTACAATGACTCGTACGTTAACACGTATGGAAGCAATGGGATGGATTATTCGCACAGAAGGAAAAGACCGCCGTGAAAAACTAATTTCATTATCAGAAACAGCAGTGAAAATGATTCCAGTATGGCAAGAAGAAGTAGATTCATTTGAAGAAAAAACGTTGCAAAATATAAACGAAGAAGACTTGCAACGTGCATTTCAAGTTTTAAAAAATATCATTAAAAATCTAGATGATTAATTGGAGGGATGACGATGCAAAGTGAGAAACTTTGGACGAAGGACTTCCTTGGAACTTGTTTTAGTAGTCTGTTTCTCTTTTTAACGTTTTACATGCTTATGACCACTTTACCTGTCTATGTAATAGATGGCTTGAAAGGAAAACCTGAAGAAATCGGTTTAGTCGCAACAGTCTTTCTTATTTCTTCTGTCCTATGTAGGCCGTTTACTGGAAAGTGGCTTGACGACTTAGGAAGAAAAAAAATATTATTTATTTCTCTTTCTTTATTCTTAGCAGCTACCGTGATGTATTTCGGAGCGCAGAGCTTATTCTTATTACTTGCCCTTCGCTTCCTTCATGGTATTGGATTTGGAATGGCAACTACAGCAACAGGTACGATTGTAACAGATGTCGCACCACCACATCGCCGCGGTGAAGCACTCGCTTATTTTGGTGTATTTATGAGTCTACCGATGGTAATCGGTCCTTTTTTAGGTTTAACGATTATTTCACACTACTCATTTACTGTTCTATTTATGGTTTGTTCTGTATTTTCATTACTAGCATTTCTATTAGGTTTACTCGTAAATATTCCACATGAAAAGCCGGTAAGCAAACCAAAACGTGAACGAATGAAATGGAAAGATTTAATTGAACCTTCTTCTGTTCCAATCGCTCTTACAGGATTTGTTCTTGCATTTTCTTATAGTGGTATTTTATCCTTTATTCCTATTTATGCGAAAGAACTTGGTTTAGGAGAGATTGCAAGTTACTTCTTTATTGTATATGCACTTGTTGTTGTCCTTTCTCGTCCATTTACAGGGAAGATATTTGATCGATTCGGTGAAAATGTACTTATTTATCCTTCTATTATCGTGTTTACCATCGGGATGTTTATATTAAGTCAGGCACAAACGTCATTTTGGTTCTTAGGAGCTGGTGTATTAATCGGTTTAGGATACGGAACATTAATTCCAAGCTTCCAAACGATTGCCGTTTCAGCTGCCCCTAACCATCGTCGTGGCACAGCAACAGCTACTTATTTTTCATTCTTTGATAGCGGTATTGGTTTCGGTTCTTTCATATTGGGTATAGTAGCCGCACAAACAAGCTATCATAATATGTATTTCATTGCAGCCATTATCGTTGCATTCACATTACTTATTTATTACGGCTTACACGGCAGAAAACAAAAGTTCAAAAAGCAACGTACAGCTGGAAAAGTATCTGCTTAACGTTAATAAGGAAAGTAAACTTCTCTGTTTACTTTCCTTATTTTGTATTTCTAAGAAAACGAGCGTATACTTACTGTAGAAATAAAGTGAAACTATAATTAGTTGGGATTTTACGGATAGTTCATCTCCCCTTCGTGTCTTTTGCTTTCGCTGAATTTTTAAGAATATTACTGCCCGTAAATAGCGGGATAACAAGGAGGTACATATATGAATTTAAAAAGGTCTCCCCTTTTATTGCTCATGCTTACACTATTATTTGTTATTACGGGACTTGGATTTACGTTTTTCAAACAGAGTAAAATCACCCCATCTAAAGAAAACGTAACAAAGGCAAATTGGTTACAAGATCCATACTTACGTTGGTCATACACACATATGAAAGAATTAGCTTTAACAACTGACGTAAAAAACGATCCTAAACACGTATCAATCTTCCCTACTGCATTACAAAATTTAGATGATTACTCTGTTAAACAGACAAATGGAAGAACTATTCCTTTAAATAAACTATTAAATCAAAACAAAACAGATGCCTTTGTCGTTGTACATAATGGGAAACTTGTTTATGAACAATATTTTAATGGATATAAACAAAATACACCGCATGGAATGGCCTCTTTAGCTAAAGTATTTACTGGTTCACTTGTGCAATCTTTAGCTGAAGAAAAGCTTATTGATGTAAATGAGTCTGCTGAAACGTATGTCAAAGAATTACGGAACACTCCATTTGGGAAAGCAACCATCCAGCAATTAATGGACATGCAAGTTTCTGCCGAATACCCTACACATGGATATATACAGCGAGGACTAGAAAATCAAGATGCACAACTATATTTAGCTAGTAACATTCTTCCTCGTTCTAAAAATTATGACGGTCCAATGAAAATTTATGATATGTTACGAGAAGCAAAAGAAACTGCACCACCTGGTACACATTTTTCGTACAATAACGGTTCAGCTGAAACACTTGGCTGGATTATACGAACAGTAACTGGTAAATCATTAGCTGAAAATGTAAGTGAAAGAATTTGGTCCCAAATAGGTATGGAAGAAAATGCTTATTATGTTACTGATGAAACAGGAGTTGAACAAGCCAGCGCCGGTTTAAATGCAACTGCAAGAGACATGGCCAGGTTTGGTCAATTACTTTTAAATAACGGTCATTACAATGGAATACAAGTTCTTCCTTCCTCTATTTCAGAAGAGGTAAAAAACATACAAGAAGGAGAGCTAGCAATTGGACATGGTGCATCAACCTCTTACCATAATCAATGGTGGATTCCTCATAATGAACACGGTGCCTTTGAAGTGCTAGGTAGTTATGGGCAATGTCTCTATATAGACCCAAAAGCGAATATGGTAATCGTACATTTTTCATCTAATGCTGAGCCGAGCGGTGACGTTCATTCTACTTATTCAAATATGTATGTAGATATCGCCAAATACTTAGAACAGCTTTCACATAAGTGAGGGCTATTCTCTTTTTTAATTATCTGAATTTCCTGTTTAGTGGGGGTTATCACTAAAACTTTATCGAATATTTTAAAGAAATACAGTTAAGGAGGTTGATTCATTTGTTCCGCTCTTTTACAAATGGTTGTGTTGCTCTTGTACAACGATTTTTACCGGAACCCTTTATTTTATCCTGCTTGTTAACGATTTTCGTTATCTTCTTCGGAATGTTTGCAACGTACCAATCACCAGTAGAAATGATCGCCCATTGGGGAAATGGGATTTGGGGACTTTTAGCGTTCTCCATGCAAATGGCCCTTGTACTTGTTACAGGTTCCGCATTAGCTAACGCCCCTCTCATTCGAAAAGGCTTAGCAAAAGCTGCTCAATTGCCTAAAACAAGTGGACAAGGTATTATTGCAATTTCTATTATAAGCTTATTAGGTGCCTACATAAATTGGGGATTCGGCATTGTTGTTTCTGTTTTATATGCGAAAGAAGTTGCCAAGCATATAAAAGGATTAGACTATCGTCTTGCAATCGCATCTTCCTATTCTGGCTTTCTCATATGGCACGCAGGACTTTCTGCCTCCATTCCACTTACTTTAGCGTCTGGTGGCGAAACATTAATCAAAACCACTGCTGGGAGTATAAAGGAAGCAATTCCAATAACAGAAACATTATTTTCACCGTATGCGATTGTTCCTGTAATCATCTTCTTAATCACCATGCCACTTATCAATAGAGCGATGCATCCGGATGCAAAGCATACAATTACAGTGGATCCAAGCGTATTTCAAGAAGAAGCAGCTGCGCAAGAAGCTCAACCACATACATTTGCTGAAAAGATGGAAAATAGTATTTGGGTGACTGTTTGCATTGGTTTCTTAGGACTTATTTACATTATTCATTACTTTAGTACAAAAGGCTTCAATCTTACACTCGATATCGTTATTTTCATATTGTTAATCGCTGGTCTTATTTTCCATCGTACTCCTATCCAGTATATTCGTGCCTTTTCAGATTCCACGAAAAGTGCTTCCGGAATCTTATTGCAATTCCCATTTTACGCGGGAATTATGGGAATGATGATTGGCGCTAACAGCGAAGGACTTTCACTTGGGGGAGCTATTTCTAATTTCTTTATTAGTATTTCTAATGAAACTACTTTTCCTCTGTTCACATTTTTAAGTGCGGGAATTGTTAATATTTTCGTTCCATCTGGAGGCGGGCAATGGGCTGTCCAAGCTCCTATTATGATTCCAGCTGGCGCTGAACTTGGTGTGCCTGCTGCTAAAACAGCGATGGCGATTGCATGGGGCGATGCTTGGACTAACTTAATACAACCTTTTTGGGCTTTACCAGCATTAGCAATTGCTGGTTTAGGCGCTCGCGATATTATGGGTTTTTGTGTCATTAACTTACTTTATGCTGGTGCAATCATCGGTTTATGCTTCCTTTTGATTTGAATTTAAAACATACAAAAAGCTAGTTTTATACTAGCTTTTTTACATAATAATTATTAAAATAATAACTCTCTTTCAATACATATAATTACATTTCTCCATTCTCTGATAGTAAGGTTTAATCTTTCATATGCAAATAACTTCGTACAAACACTTTCTATAATTGAAGGATTTTTTCTTAGAAAGTCCCAGCGCAATGCTTTCGGCAAGTAATAACTCTTATAGTCTTTACTTTCCTTAATAATCCAATCAACTTCCCGTTCACAAATTCCCCTTACTAAAAAATCCGCTCTTAATTCTTGGTACATTTTTCGAAACAATTTATTATGATGTTTCAATTGAAGTAAACAGGCTATATAAGTACGGAACAATTCGTCTTTGCGATTACAGCATCTCATTATGTTTTCTATTTCACTCATAATTTTTTTGCCTTCTCTTGCATTTCTAACAACCACTTTTCCCGTTTTACTGCTTTACTTGTTTTTACAGATTGAAAGACAGAACGCTTTATATGACGAATACCACAAAATCGTAAGATGCCTTTTTTCATAATTACCCAATCAGCTGAGCGATACAGTAATGCCACATACCATAGTGGGGAATCTAATGTATTAATAACCCATGCCTTTTTCCCTACGAGTAATCCTTTTGGTAATGCTCCTTCATACTTATAAGCGAACCCTGTAACGAAAACACGATCAATAAACCCTTTTAAAATAGCAGGCATCCCCCACCACCATATAGGATAAATAAAAATAAACAAATCTGCTTCTTTTACTAATTCCCTATATTTTTCTGTTTCTTCTTCGTATACTAAATCATGTCTTCTCTTATCATCATTAAAAATAAGTACTGGGTTAAATTGTTCCTTATGTAAATCAAGTAATGTAACCGAATGATTCGTTTCTTGAAGTCCTTTTTGGATATGTTCTAAAATGGCTGCATTGAAACTAGATGGATTGGGATGTGCATATATGATTAGTATATTCACCTGTTCACAACACCTTTCCTTTAATTCCCTTTTGACTTTCCTCCAGCTTGCATGCTATTCTAATACATGTCAAGTAGCAAGTCTATTTGACAAATGACTGACACCTACTCGGCGAAGGTGTCTCTTTTCGTTTCTAGCCGAATGAAGTGCCTCTTTCAGGGCATATTCAACTTTTGACACTACACACTCAACACCATTCCCTTGTATCAGGCTGCATTAGCAGTCTTTTACTCTACATACATTTTTAATTTTCAAACAAATCGTAACATAAAAAAAGAGAGACTAACTCCCTTTTCGTGCCTTATAATATACCCCTTTCTCAGTATATAGATAATCATCATTAGCTAAAGTAATTTTCCCATCCAGTTTCAGTTCGTCTAATAATCGTGATAAATAAAATTGGTGTAACATTTTTTTTGTGAATTTTCCTTCATGATGCGAAACGATATGTTCTTGAATATCTAACAGTGATATAGGTTTATCTTGTTCCATCATATATTCATATACTGCATTACGCAATTTTACGTATTTTTCAAGTGTCACAGTACAATTGCAACCCCTTTCTTCTTATTCTGTTGTTTTCGTAATCGGTTTTTTTGCAATAAAAAAACCTCTTCGATAAGAAGAAGTTACGTATATATCTTCGTCTTATCTCCCAGAACAAATATGTTCTGCTGGAATTAGCACCTACATCGCGGTTGCTGGGTTTCATCGGGCCAGTCCCTCCACCTCTCTGGATAAGAAAATATTCACTTTATATCTTACTATATCCATTCTCATGATAATTGTCAAATAATATAAAACAATTACACTCAGTTATATTTTCTTTTCTAAGGCTCATACTAGAACTGTATGTACAAAAGGAGGAGTATATGATGAATAAAAACGCACGTGGATATGTTCAGGATTCGTTTCATTCGTTGCAGGAAGCAAAGCACTGTTTAGAAAGCGCCTTACAAACAGTTGAAAAAAGTGATAATCGAGAGAGAATCGAACAATCTCTACAAGCTGTGGACCACGCATTACAAAAATGTAATCATACTGTTCATATTTTAGAACAAGAATGAATGCTGCCCATCTCTTTATTAGATGGGTAGCATATCAAATGGCATACTGTAATAGTATTGCCGTCACAATTAAGAAATATACAGAATTAATGATTTCTAAGACCCCTACTTTTAAAATAGATATTTTCTTACCATATAATATAATTGCCCGAACTAAACTCGGTGCAAAAACAAGAGAGAGCCATGGATTTACTACAAACAACACAATTGTTAAGACAATATGATATCCCCATGATACAAAGCGATACATAGGATTATTCTTTTCACGTATCATCGTCTTCACATAGAATGTACTCCCTAAAAAATACAGAAAAGAAACGACCGCAATCGACAAAGCTGTCCTATCAATTGTTTTCATTGAAAAATAATAACTAATTAAACCACCAATGCAGAAAACAAGTATGGCACAAATATCATTTACTAATGCTCGTTCCTTTTTTTGACGGGCGAAATATATATTTACGATAAAGAGGGGCATCATTATAAGTGCAAATAAAAGAATTTTCCATTCATATAGTAAAGATACTATCCCGAAAATACATGCAATAATAAAATAAATGATTGCTGAATGTAAAAACTCTTTCTTCCGTGTCTGCTTTATGTACATCAGAAATGGATACGTTGCTAAATAGATAAACAACCAAGCAATAAAGAGTAGTATATGATATAAAGTAGGTTTACCAAGTAATACACTAAGTACAAATGGAATCAGCAACATCCCCCATGCACCATGTTGCTTCGGAACAACTAACTTCATGAATATTACATCTCCTCGTTGAAAACTTTTATCATTTACTATTATATAAAAAGTCGATAGAAAAATCGAAATATATTAAGTCGATCTCTTAACATTTTTCTTATTATCAAAAAAAAATGCTTCTTACCATTGGTAAGAAGCATGAAAGAGGCAAACGAATATGTAAGTCGCGACCCTTACTTTATATGATTATGCTTTTTGGTATATGCTTATGCTTTGTTTCCTTAAGATAATAACTCTCTATCATCTAAAATTCCATATTTCTTTTTAAATCTTGTAATAATTGTAATCCATGATGAGCTAAATAAAGTAAGAAAGGTTACGTTAGAAATAGCATGAGCTAAATCAAAATAAAAGCTCGCGGCATAATACGCAAGAAATGTTTTCCACGTTACGTCTTGTAAAAAACCAAGAAGTCCCCACAAATTCATAATCCACCCAAAAATAAAACCAACTATAAATCCGTAAATGATTCTCCCCCACAACTTCTTCATTATAAATGTGTTTCGAAGTAAACCAGCTATAAATCCGATCATTCCCCAAGCAAACATTTGCCACGGCGTCCATGGCCCTTGTCCTAAAAATATATTAGATACAAGTGCTGCTGTTGCCCCAATCATAAATCCTGTCTCACTTCCAAAAACAATTGCAGACACAATAATAACAAAAGAAGTTGGCTGTACACTTGGCATAATTGAAAATGGTACACGGCTCACGGCTGCTATCGCTGCTAATACAGCTACCAGGACAATTTCACGTGAAACAAATGCTTTTTTCTCAAACCGTATATAGAAAGGTAACATGATAATAGCTAACAGGAATAAACTGCACCAAATATAATATTCATCTGTTACAAAAGAAGTAAACAGAAGCATACTTACTGCAATAATAAGAATAAGTATTATGAAAGCAAAATATCGTCTGGACACGCTTTATACACATCCTCCCACGTTAACGCATAAGGCAATTGTTTACGAATGAACCGATTAATAGATGTTGTATAAAAGAAATTGTTACTAAAGAATTGCTTCGGTACATCATCCGTGATCACGTTTCCATCAAATAGCATCATACAATAATCCACATATTTTGCTGCAAATTCAATGTCATGCGTCGCCATCACAATTGTTGTCCCTTCTTTTTGTAATTCTTGAAACAATTGACCTAATCGCTCTTTTTTCTCTGGATCCAACCCTTTCGTCGGTTCATCTAATAACAATAGACTCGGTTTTGATAATAAAGCTGTACATAGTGCAATCAATTGTTGCTCTCCCCCACTACAATCATGCGGATGACGATTACGAATAGAATGGAGCCAAAATCGTTTCAACATATCTTCTGTAACTTGCTTCCCTCTATCACCATATAATTCATTTGCTCTTTCAAACACTTCATCCCACACTGTATCAAATGTAAAATGATAGTATGGGTGTTGCGATACATATCCTATTCTTTTAAATCGTTCTTTTGAATCGATTTTATGAATCACATTTCCGTTCCATCGTACTTTTCCTCTTCTAGCTTTTTGTAACCCTGCTAAAATCGTCAAGAGTGTAGATTTTCCAGTACCATTTTTCCCAACAAGGGCAGTCCACTTCCCTTGTTCAATCGATAATGTTAAATCTCGTAAAATAAATGGACTATGCTTTTCATATTGAAATGATATATGTTCCGCTTGTAAAATCACTTCTTTTGTTTCTATTTTTGATATATGTTGCACTTCATCTTTTATGGGTAATTCAGAACGAATTTGTAATTGTGCTTCTCGCACTGTAAAGGGGATCTGCTCTATATTCCACTCTAAAAACAATCTTGGAATTTGCGGTATAAAGGGCCGGAACTCTTCTAATTCCCACATTTTCGATATAACAGTTTGCGGATTTCCATCGTATATAATTTCTCCATTATTCATAAACAAAACCCGAGTTGCCAATGGAATTACCTCGTCTAAACGATGCTCACTTATTATAATTGTAATTCCAAGTTCTTCGTTGATTCGTTTTAATAGCCCTAAAAAGTCTTTAGCAGCAATTGGATCCAGCTGAGCTGTTGGTTCATCCAGTAACAGTAATTTGGGTTGCAAAACCAATATTGCAGCTAAGTTAACAAGCTGTTTTTGTCCACCTGATAAAGTATGAACAGATTGATGCAATAAATCTTGAAAGCCTAAAAAACTAATTAACTCGGCAATTCTTTTTTGAATGACATGTGATGCTAAACCAATATTCTCTAATGAAAATGCCAATTCTTGAATCACTGTATCCATTACCAGTTGATTTTCTGGATTTTGAAACACCATTCCGACTTCTTGTGCTGACAATAAGTTTGGCATATCTTGTAAAGAAGTTCCATCATAATACACATTACCTACACGATTTCCAAGCGGCAGTACTTCTTTTTTGAAATGCTTCAAAAGCGTCGTCTTACCACATCCTGATGGACCAGCCAATACAATAAATTCACCTTGTGAAACTGACAAAGAAATATTCGTTAATGCTTGTCCACTTTCATCGGCATACGTAAATGATAGATCTTCTATTTCTGCATGCGCCACCATAGCCATTCCCTCCCTTCCATTATGATTGGTAAACTAATAAACATACTAAATAAAACGAATAGCACACCATCATATTGCTGAAATACAAGCGATTCTACTCTTGGATAGATCAATAATTTCCCAGCACCATAATAATTAAGCGCGAAACAACTTAGTAATAAAATCACCAAACACGTAAATATATAGTAATCTTGTTTTCCCATCCGATATCGAATATATGTGCTACGCTTTGTCACTCCAAATCCACGTGCTTGCATCGAATCTGCTGTTTGTAATGCATCTTCTAAAGAACAAACGAGTAACACTTGTAATAATTTCATCCCGTTTTTTATTCTATCTATTAGCGATCCCGAATCTAATTGAACACCTTTCGTTTTTTGAACGAGAGTAATTTGTCTTAAGCGCCGAATAAATAACGGTACAAAACGCACTGTTATCATTGTCAACAATACAACTTTGGGCGAGATTCGTGAAAATAAATACAAAAATTTATGACTTGAAATAATATCATTATAGGAAGTAAATGTAAACATAATAGCAAGTAACGATAACCCCATTATTAGTCCGTACATACATGCTTCTAATGTAATTCGATTATCACCCAAACGAAATAAAGTAGTCGCTCCTCTATGTGTTAACAACGGATTTAACACGATAACCATCAAAAAGAAAACCAAGGTGCTTGGCAACATTTTTCTTATTTTCTCACCATTTCCTTGCATGATGTTTACCAGCACGATCATAATAATTGCGCCCATTAAAAAAAGAGGGTGAAGACACACCATACATAGTATCATCACCCCGATATAATAGAAAAAATTCACAAAAGGATGTAACGCAGAAAAGTTAATTTTCATAATCCTTTACCAAAGACCCTTTCCTAATTTAACACATATACCCATTCAATTTTGTCTCCTGGTTTTACTTCGTACGCACCTGCACTTCGATTTGGGAAAGTACCATTCACACGATACTTCCAACCGCTTTTCGGCCCTCTATCAAATTCATATAAGTCATTGATTCCTTTTACATATTTACTATTTCCCGATCCTGTTGAATCAATATCTAACCCTGTACTTGTTAATATATTAAAAACAGTATCTCCATCTTTTACATCCACTTTCTTCGCACCAAATAAATAACCTTGATCTCCACGTACAGAAATGGTAACTTGTTTAACCTCTGGTTTTGGTGGTACTGATTTTGGATCTGGTGGTGGCACTGAATCCGGTACTGGTACTACGTCAACCGTTGGTTTCGGCTGTGGATTTACTTTATTTTGCTCTACCTTTTGTTCCTGCTTTGGTGTTTCTTTCGGCTGATTAACTACTTTAGCCTCTTCTTTTACTTCTGGTGCTTTCTTTGGCTCAGCATTTTCTTGCGGTGCTTTTGGTTGTTCTGGCTCTTTTGGCTGAACAACTGGTTCTTGTTGTTTTTTCTCTTCTTGTTTTATTTCAGGTTTTTCCTGCTGCTTTTGTTCCTCGTTATCCTTTTGCTGCTCTTCTGGTTGCTTTTTCTCTACCTGTTCTTGTGGTTCTTCTTGTTTATTTTCGTCTTTCTTCTCTTCTTGTTTTGGTTCTTCTTGTTTCGGTTCCTCTTTTTGTTCTGTTTGCTTTGATATTGCTTTTTGTTCAGACTCTGATCCATTTTGGCTACATCCAACAAGCAATCCAAATGAAATGACAAATGAGATTAACCATTTCATCATACTCATGTTTTCCTCACCTTTCTTAATAAAATTAGGAGCAAATCATTGCTCCTAATTTTTGTTAAGCTGCTTTTCGTCTCCATAAAACATATGCTGAAGCAATACATAATACGCCCATTCCTACAGGCATAGCAGTATCCCAAGCGGATGTTCCCGTCTTTGGTAATTGAAGATTTTTCGCAGTTTTTTCATTATTTACTTTTTCATTCTCTGTAACAACACGATAGTTCTCATCGTTTGTTTGTTTCCCAGGTTTTTGAATAACGCCTTGTTTATCAATAATATTTTGTTCATCCACTATAGGTTCTTTCGATTCTTTCGGCTCTTCTACTGGCTCTTTTTCATTTTTAATTGATAAATTTGTCCAATCATATATAGAACCTTTACCATTTACAAATGCTTTATATTGAACAAGTGCTAGGAGGGCTTGTTCAGTAGCCATACTATTACCCTCTGTATCGCTTGGTAACCATTTAAATTCACCATTTGTAAGTTGATATGATATTAAATTTTGAACTGCACTTACATTATTTTTAGTAAACATTTTACTTGTTGGATCAATTCCTATAATAGAAGTTCCAATAATTGCTTGTGCAACACTATTGGAATTTTCTTGACCATCAGCTTCAAATCCACCTGTATTCAATTGTTTATTTGATAAATATTGTACTGCTTTATCTACAACTTCCTTTACCTCTGGTTGTTTCTGATACGGCGCTAATGCAGATAAAACCATACCTGTTACATCGATGTTACTAGCTGCTGTTTTACTACTTTCAACATCATATGTCCAGCCACCATCTGTATGCTGCGCATGTAAAATCTCTTTTACCAAAGCAGCTCGATTCCATTTTGCTCCAGCTGGCACTTCATATTTTTTTGTATCAAGTGCAAGTAACGCAAATGTATAACCGGTAACAGAATTTAATTTTTCAGATTGATATAGTTGTTGTACTAAATTATTTCCTGCAACATTCGTTGGATTTCCATTTACCGCTGATACAGCTAAAATAGTTCTGGCTATATCTGTAGCGCTAAATCTTTTCAGTCGCTTTTCTACTTTTTGTGTTAAAGATTGTAAATAACTAATTTTCATTTCTACTGGTATATTATTTCCAGAACGAGCAAGTGCAATTGCTACCCAATCACTATCAATTCCATCTTTCATCATCTTTTGTGATGTTTTGTTAATTGCTTGATCTAATCGCTTCATCAATAAATCATTTTTAATTGGTTCTTCCGAAGCATTATCATTTTGGTTTTGTCCATCCAGTTTTTGCTCTTCTGGATTTTGTCCATCTGGTTTCTGCTCTTCTGGGTTTTGTCCATCTGGCTTCTGCTCTTCTGGATTTTGTCCATCCGGTTTCTGCTCTTCTGGGTTTTGTCCATCTGGCTTCTGCTCTTCTGGATTTTGTCCATCTGGCTTTTGCTCTTCTGGGTTTTGTCCATCTGGCTTTTGCTCTTCTGGATTTTGTCCATCCGGCTTCTGCTCTTCTGGATTTTGTCCATCCGGCTTCTGCTCTTCTGGATTTTGTCCATCCGGCTTCTGCTCTTCTGGGTTTTGTCCATCTGGCTTTTGCTCTTCTGGCTTGGTCGCATCTGGATCTATCTTACAAGTCCCAATTTTATCAAGTACTTGTTGTAGCTTTTCTGTACTCATATTGGTCCAATCTGTAATAAAACGAAATGCAACAACATCTCCAGACTCTAATTTGTAACTATCTGCTCCCACCATTGCAGCTTTATCATTCACATCATATGTCCAGCCACTTGTGTCGCCGGCCATTAAACCGTCAATACCTTTTACATAGATACCATATTTCGTATCCTCAGCTGTTACTTTAGTCCCCATTACTTTTTGTAACAAACTATAGGCTGTTTCCCCATCTTTAATCGACACTTCTTTTGGACATAAAATAACTCCCTTTTGCGATTCCCCAACAATCGCTAGTGTTGCTGTTTTCCCCGCAGCAAACGTAATATGTACTGTATTTGTAAATGATACAAATACTAATGTAAATGCCATTAATGACGTAAGCATCCACTTTTTTATCATTGCCATTCTCACTTATTCCTCCCTTTGCTTACTTATACACAAAAATGCCCTTCCAGGGGCATACTTTAGCACTCACTACTTATAGTGCTAGCCCGAGTACATAACACCTCCCATTCACATAGGTAGCAATTTTATTTGTATAGGAAAGTAATCTGGCTAATGAGCGTATCATTGTGATACTATTCACTTACAGTAGCGAAACTACATCAGATTTTCATCAATTCCCTCTTTAAAGTGATTAAAAGAACGACGTACCTATGCATTCACTAAATTATAAATTTCTGTATTATTTTACTATTGACACAAGATTTTGTCTATGCTTTCTCTGATTTATTTTCTAAGAATAATAGTCCGTTATATACAGTATACGCCTTCTATTACTAGAAACTATCGATGATTATGAATCGGTTGTTCACTTACAATAACACCATCTTCATCAACGTAGACATATTGATTAGGAATCCACTTAATTTCTCCAAAGTTCAAAGGAATTTCCGTTTCTCCTTTTCCTACTTTTTTACTTCTTTTCGGCATTGTACCTAATGCTAAAATACCAATCTCTATGTTTCTCAATTCCCTAGAATCACGAACATATCCATAGACAATGATACCAGCTATATTTCGTTCCTTTGCTATATTCGCCAAGTTGTCTCCAAGTAACGCACAATTTGTAGAAGCCCCACCATCAACTACTAACACTGTACCTTCTGGTAAGGTTTGTAGCGCCTTCTTTACTAATACATTATCATCTTTCACTTTTACCGTTGCAATTTTCCCATAGAACTGCTCATTCATTCCATACGAATGAAAAATCGGTTGACATACTTGTACTTCTCCTTCAAACGCATCACTAAGATCTGTCGTTTTCCACATCTTTCTTCCTCTTTTCTTTTACGTTATATGTTACATATTCTTGTACTTTTACATTTCCCCTGTCTTATATTGCAAAATTTTGTATACTAATAAAAAGAAATACATTTAAGGAAGTGTAATATATGAGCACAAAAACAAACGCTTGTCGTCTACTTGATAAACATAAAATCCCGTACACTGTACACGAATACGCATGGGACGAAGAAAATTTAAATGCAAAGCATGTTGCAGAGCAAATTGATTTACAATTAGAACAAGTTTTCAAAACCCTTGTCCTTCGTGGCGATAAAACAGGAGTAATTATGGCCTGTGTTCCGGCTCATAGAGAACTTAATTTAAAATCTTTAGCTTCCGCAAGTCATAATAAAAAGGTAGAAATGGTTCACTTAAAAGAAGTATTAGGGCTTACAGGCTACATTCGTGGTGGTGTTTCGCCACTTGGCGTAAAAAAAAATTATCCATTGTATGTTGATGAGTCTGTAGTTAATCTTAATCCAATCAGTATCAGTGCCGGTAAAAGAGGATTGCAAATTTTTATGTCCGGAAAAGATTTAATTGCAGTAACAAATGCTACTACCGCTACAATTACATTATAGATCTTATTTTTTTTCAAAAAACATTGATATTTCCATGCTCTTTTTGTTATAATTTTAAAAAAACTTAAGGAGAGATTGACTATGTTAAATTTCAATACTTCTTTCCAACTTCATCATCATACATAACGCCGTGTATCCGAAGAATTTTTTCTTCGTGGGTACAGGGCTTTTCCTGTTGACCCACGAAGCATTCATAAAGCTATGTGGGTATTTTTATACCTGCATAGCTTTTTTTAATTTAAAAAGGAGTGATTAAAATGGAAGTAAGAAATGTAAAAGGAACGAAAGATTATTTACCACAAGAACAATTGTTACGAAATAAAATTAAACGTACTTGTGAAGAAACCTTTGAACGATATGGCTGTAAACCACTTGAAACACCGACATTAAATATGTATGAACTTATGTCTTACAAATATGGTGGTGGTTCAGAGATTTTAAAGGAAATGTATACACTAGGTGATCAAGGGAAACGTGAACTCGCACTTCGTTATGATTTAACAATTCCATTTGCAAAATTCGTGGCAATGAATCCGGACATTCGCCTTCCTTTTAAACGCTATGAAATTGGGAAAGTATTTCGTGATGGTCCAATTAAACAAGGGAGATTTCGTGAATTTATCCAGTGCGACGTTGACATAGTTGGCGTAGAATCTGTTATTGCTGAAGCTGAATTAATAGCCATGGCCTTTGATCTTTTTCAAAGTTTGAACTTGGATATTACGATTCAATATAACAATCGCAAGCTATTAACAGGCATTCTTAAATCAATTAATATTCCAGATGAACTAACAAACGATGTTATTTTATCATTAGATAAAATTGAAAAGATCGGAATTGATGGTATACGAAAGGACTTGCAGAATCGTGGAATATCAAAAGAAACGATAGAGAGTATTTGTAATACAGTGGAATCTTGTATGACACTAACTCTCGATGAATTTAAACAAACTTTCCCAAATTCATTTGTTGTAGATGGTATCAATGAACTACAACAATTACAGCAATACTTACTAGCACTTGGCACCCAAAACAAGACTGTTTTTAACCCTTTCTTAGCTAGAGGCCTTACAATGTATACAGGTACAATTTATGAGATTTTTTTAACAGATGGAAGTATTACTTCAAGTATTGGTAGTGGTGGACGTTATGATAATATTATTGGAGCATTTCGTAATGATAATTTACCCTATCCAACCGTAGGAATTTCCTTTGGTTTAGACGTCATTTATACCGCTCTTATGCAAAAAGAAAACAAATCTACTTCTACTGATATTTTCATCATTCCTCTTGGAACAGAAGTATACTGTTTACAAATCGCCCAACAATTACGTTCTAATAGTGCAATGAGAATTGAACTTGAACTTGCCGGCCGTAAATTAAAGCGAGCTCTTAATTACGCAAATAAGGAGAATATTCCTTACGTGCTTATTATCGGTGAAAATGAAATCTCTACGGAAACCATTGTTTTACGTAATATGAAGGAAGGTACCGAACTAAACCTCCCCCTATCTCGCATTGAAGATGGAAGTTTAAAGGACTATTTATAAAAAAAGTGGCCCACAAAAAGGTTCAGCCGTTCTCTTTTGAAGTACCCACAACTATAAAAGTAGGTATAATAGCAGAGCAATTCGCATTATTTGATAAGATCATTATACACCTCAACAAACATACGCTCTATAAAAAGAGACGTTTTCTTTAAAAAAGAAAAAAAACGATTCATCCCCCACCTTCACTTCGTTTAGAGGAGGGGGTCTTCTCGGTTAAAATGATAAAAAAGTAGTCGGTTCGAGAAATTTTATTAACTTTTAATGTTCGACATAGGCTAATGCCCCAAAAATTGTTATTCATCTCGGAGCGTTCTTCATTTATTAGGATTTATTGTTATGTTCCACATTTATAACGACATTTCCCTTTTTATGTCCTTCCTCGACATATCTATGAGCTTCCACAATCTCTTCAAATGCATAGCACCTGTCAATGACCGCTTTTATCCTCCCCGTCTCAACAAGTTCTTTAAGGAAGCCTAATGCTTCGGAAGTTTCAGGTGAATTTTGACCTAATATTAGTTTCTTGCTGCTTGTCAATTTAGTCCATAGCATTCGAACACTTGGCAACGGTTCAACGACATTTATATAGGTACCGTCCTTCTTTAACAATTTTATACAATCTGAAAATGAGCTCTTGTTTACCGCTTCAAAAATAACATCATAAGTCTCGTCTGTAGTAGAAAAATCTTTTGCGGTGTAATCAATTACCTTGTCAGCTCCCAAAGATTTTACCAATTCTAAATTTGCGTTACTGCACACCCCTGTAACTTTTGCTCCGAAATACTTGGAAATCTGTACTGCATAACTTCCTACACTTCCAGAAGCCCCATAGACAAGAACATTTTGACCGCTCTGAACGTTAGCTTTTCTAAGGAAAAACAAGGCTGTACGTGCCCCAATTGGAATGGCAGCGGCTTCCTCATAGGTTATATTAGAGGGTTTAATAGAGACTGCTCCATCTTCAGGCAAACAAATATACTCGGCATAAGAACCAAAATCCACTTGGGTAGCCGCAAAAATCTGGTCTCCTTCCTTAAACCGCTGGACATCTTTCCCTACTGACTCAACTTCTCCAGCTAACTCCATTCCCAATATTTGTTTTTTAGGTTGACTAAAACCAAGTATTATTCGAGCAGGTAGCCAAACAGAACGAGGAACCGTAAAACTCCGTGATCGAATATCTCCTGCTGTTACGGTTGTCGCTTTTATTTTGACCAGTATTTCATTTTGCTTAGGAACAGGCTTCTCTACCTCTTTCAGTTGAAGAACGTCGGGGGGACCGTACTTTGTGTATACAATTGCTTTCATTAACCTTCCTCCAATTTGTTCTATTTATTAATATCATACGAGTAACACGAATAAATAGAACAATGGTTCACTCTTCAATAATTGGTCTAAACTAGACTATCCTGTTAATAAAAAAATGTATTTTAATCCTACATATTTCTCTTCAACAAAATGCTAAAAGCAGTGTGATTTCACTTGTGAACTCCACTGCTTTTATACTTGTTTTTCTATATGCTTTTTCCAATACAGGTACCTTAAAAGAGAACGGCTTACTAAAAGGTGGACCACTTTTTTATACATAGTCTTTTACCTATAATCATAAATCAAGTTTACATAACATGTTTATGATATGCTATTTTCTTAATCTAAATAGCAAGTACGCTCTTTACCTGTTAAAAATTGAAACCAGCTCTGTCTAAACTTAATTTGTGCTGCATCTGCGTATACATGTGCTTCCATTTTTAAAGCTTCTGGAATCGGCCTTGGATGTTGACTTTCTACTACAATTTGATCTTCTTGAAGAACTTTCAAACTATACCGACTAAAAATGTTATGTAAAAATGGAATTTTTCTCGCGAAATTTCTACCTGCTAATCCAAAAACTATTGTTTCTTCTTCATCTACCGGCGTAAAAGTAACAAAATTAATAAACCTCTTCTTTTTCTCCTCTGCTGGCTTTAGCAACCATTGCTGAGGAAATTTGTAACATAAATAGGCTTCACCATTTTTTAAAGAAAATGCATCTAAATCCCCTTCAATTTTTAGTTCTTCTAACTCAGGATTTGAATGTTTCCCAATCGTATTTTTATGGACAAAACTTAGATGAACAACATCTAATACACTTTCGACAACTCTTGTAAAGTGAGCATTCCAACTTGCTTCATATGGAGAAAATACAAAATTTATATCTTCAACTTCCTCAAATAGTTCTAATACAGGTGGCTCCTCATCACTCATCTGATCTTCTGGATAAACCCAAACCAATCCAGCCTTTTCAATTACAGGATAAGGCCGTGTATGTGCAAACTTTGGGATTGGCTTTGAAGGTTGGGAGGGGATATATACACAAACTCCTTTCCCATCATATTCCCAGCCATGATATGCACATGTTAGTCTCCCTTTTCTAATAGTCCCAAGAGATAAATCTGCCCCTCTGTGCGGACAATACGCATTTACTACTTGTATCTCATCATTCTCGTTTCGAAATAAAACTATTTCCTTACCTACTATCTTCTTCTTTATGGGACGCTTCATAACATCTTTTGAAAAACAGACGGCATACCATGTACATGGAAACATACGGTTTATATTTCCTTCCATATATGTCCCCCCCCCTTACTCAGAAATCGTCATTTCCATAGTGTATGTCCATTTCAATTTATGGTAATTTTATTTTCAATAGAAATAAAAGAAGAAACCTATATTGTTTCTCCTTTTCTATCAAACATTCTATTTTGTATGCAATTGCTGCTATGAAAGCTTGTTTAATAATTGGTTTAAATCTTGTTTTGTTTTTGTCGTTAATGATTTTATTTTTTTAACGTCTATTTTTTGTTTCTCAGCCCCAACAATTAATGGATACATACTCTGACCAATTACCTTATAATCAGTCGGATGTGATGCCTCCAATTCTTTTTCAACTAAATCCCATTTCTCATTTATTTGTTTTCCAAGCTTATTTACTGTGTCTATTTTAGGATTAGCTGCTAACTGTTTATCTAAACTTTCAATCAACTGAACAACTTCTTTCACATTTGTTTTCACAGCACCACTTTGCTTCGTATCTTTCGTTGAAGTTTTCCCGTTAGTGGCTTGATCTGTAGCTTTTGTATCCGTCTCTTTTTCTGTAGTTTTCCCACTTGTCGCTTGATCGTTAGTTTTCGCATTTGTTTCTTTTTCTGTAGTTGTCGCATTACTATCCGTTCCAGATGTTTCTTTTGAATTCTTTTGATCTTTCTCTGATTTTTCATTAGAAGATGTGTTTGTTGCTTTCTCGTCATTTTTCGTTGTACTTGTCTCATCAGCATTTGTCATCTTTGATTCTTCTTGTGCATTCGTTTGTTCTTTTTTCACTTGATCTTTTTCTGCGGAGGGACTACAAGCTGTAATAGAGAGCATTGTACCAATTGCTAACGATGCAATTGTTATCTTTTTCATTTTCATAAAAATCCTCCTATATTTACAATTTTTATCCTCCCTCTTACGATTCTATTTATCCATAAAAATCCCTTTTTGTTCTAATCATCATCTTTCCGACAGGAATCTTCATATTCATATGTCATGTAGTTATAAGTTTCATGTTACTATTCGAGATTTTTCTGCTTGTTTTATACTAATTTTAAAGAACATATTGTCGTATAATGAATATTACTCTTTATTAACCCATCTTTAAAGCCATGTCTCTCTATCAAAAGTCCTTATTTTTTGACAATCTACTTATTTCATACAAAAAATAACCCGATAAAATATTTCTTATTTTTATTATTTCTCAACTGTTTGTTTACATAACAATATTATAAACTATCAGTAAAACCCACCATTAGAATGAATTACTTGTCCAGTCACCCAGTTCGCCTCTTCACTTACTAAAAATGAAATGAGACGTGCTGCATCTACCGATTCACCTATCCTACCAGCTGGAAATCTGTTTATAAGAGTACTTTTTAGCTCTTCATTCATCCACCCTGTATTGGTCGGCCCTGGATCAACAGCATTTACAGTAATCCCTTTTGCAGCTGCAGTCGGTGCAACTGATGTTGTAAATGCTTCAATTGCTCCTTTCGTTGCGATATAAGCAAGTTCATTTGGCATTGGTCCTAACGATTGTCCGGAAGTAAGATTAACTATACTTCCTTTTGTTTCATGTGCGTAATTTTTAATAAATAATGAGCTTAATAACATAGTCGCACGTACATTCACTGTATAATGTCTGTCTAACTGCTCCACATCTAATTCTTCCACATTTGTATCCGTAGAATATGCTGCGTTGTTTATAAGAATAGACGGTTCTCCTAAGCGCTCCGATACCATATATAATAAACGGTTTGGAGCATAAGATTGCGCTAAATTCACCTCGGCCATTTCACAGCGTACACCAAAATTTTCGATTTCTCTTTTCAATACAAATGGCTCTTGATCATTCATGCCCCATGGCATCGCCTTATCATACCGAGACCAATACGTGAAAAAAATATCTGTTCCTTTTTGAGCAAGCTCTCTACAAACTGCTGCACCAATCCCATTTAAACGTGTTGCACCTGTAACAATCGCAATTTTCGTCACTTGTTTCTTCCTCCTATTTAGTAAAATGAAAACATAAATCATGCCTGCTTACAGATAAATCCCCTGCATAAATACAGAGGATTTACTATGTTATTTAATATTTGCTAATATACGTTCTGCACCTAATTGTAAGCTTCGCGTAACAATTACATTTATAATTGCAAATACAATTAATAGAATAATAAACATGCCCCATAGACCAACTTCTAACAAGAAGTATAATGCACATACACCAGCTACAATAACTAAGTCCATTAAAATATTAGCAAAGAAATTCCATAAGGTTGTGTACCTACTTTTAAACAACTTTTGTTCTGAATCCCAATGTATATCCGCTGTTTGAGCATCCCAGCGCGTACCGATTAAGTTTGTTAACCATAAACCGTTTGCACTTAGTAAAAACCATAGCAACATAAAGAGTGGTGAAACACCCGCGACAATGGTCATGATCAGACCAAATACAGCTAAAATTGATATATTAACAAACCATGCTGTAAATACTTTTGCAAAAAAGATATCTGATGCCTTTACAGGTAAATAACGATTAACAAACCATGAGCTTCCGTCTCTAGAAAATGATGTTGTTGCAATGACATTGCTTCCCATTAAGAATAATCCTGCACAAAAACCAATGCCAAGAGCTAACCCAGACCATTCTGGATTTGTTATAAACTTAGTTAACCACTTTAAGTTACCATCCTGTACGAACAGAATAAAGAACAGCATAATTGGCATCACGAAAGTTTGCACGATACAATTTATAAAAAATTGTGGTGTTCGGAATAAAATTTTGAACTCTTTTTTCACATAAGCTTTTATGTGCGAGCTTTGTACCGTTGATTTTTTTAAGTTTTCTGCTGAAATAACCTCTTTTTTTGCTGTACTTGTTGAAAGTCCGATAACTCCCTTTAAATATGTACGCTGTGCGACATAGAAAAACAACCCGAAAAATGCTAAGGAAATTACTGCAAAAATTACTACATATATAATCCCCTTCCAAGAAGCATTTTCTATTAATCCCATTGCACCAAAGTATGTTGTTGGAAAATAATTTGTCATCTGAACAAGAAGAGACGATTGGTTATCAGCAAAGTAATTCGCAACCACATCTCCTGATGCTGCACTTTTGTTTCTCCATTGCATAAACACGTTAATGCCTACGATAAACAGTAAACTTAGTATCCCAATAAATATATTACTACGATCTTTATTTTTTGCGATATTCGTATAACGCATAATTACTGTCATTAATAATGATGCTAGCACTAGTGGAATAATAGGGAAAAACATGTAAATGATTAATGCATATAAATAATATGTAATAAAAGCACCACTTTGCATACCGTACACAATAAATATTGGAAATAAAATAAACGATCCCATTATATATTGTGTAATTAGTACGGTAATAAATTTCGCTGTAATAATTTGTGCTGGCTGCAGTGGTAATGGTAGTAGCGTTTCAACATCATTATTATAGTAAAAGACAGTTAAAATATTCGTAATACTAATTACAAATACCCATATGCTCCCAACAGCTAATCCCATGCCAATTATCGATGTTTCCTGTCCAATGGGTTTCATTGCAACATACATTCCATATGTAAGTGGGCCAATAAATATAAATCCGGCAAATAGTAATGCTAAAAATGAAAATGCATACGCCCACCGCTTCTTTTTATCCGTTATAATATCTGCATAATTTAATTTCAATAATACTTTTGTTAATGTCCAAATTTTATTCATTTCCTGTCATCTCCAAGAACATTTTTTCAAGTGATTCATTGGATTTAAAATGATCTCTCATTTCATTTAAATTCCCTTGGAACTGTAAATTCCCCTTATTAATAATGGCTACGCGATCACACAATTTCTCAGCTACGTCTAATACATGCGTAGAGAAAAATACCGTTTTCCCTTTATCTGCATGCTCTCTCATCATTTGCTTTAAAATAAACGCTGATTTTGGATCAAGTCCTGTCATTGGCTCATCTAAAATCCATACATCCGGGTCATGAAGAAGAACACCAATAATAATAATTTTTTGTCTCATTCCATGTGAATAACTTTGGATCTGGTCGTTCAAGGCATTATAAAGGTCAAATCTCTCTGCCAATGATTGAATTTTTTCCTGCCTGATCGCATTCGGCACCTCATACATATCCGCCATAAAGTTTAAATATTCTATCCCTTTTAATCGCAAGAACATATCAGGACTATCCGGAACATAACCGAATGTTTTCTTTGCCTCCATAGGCTCTTTCATCACATCTTTTCCGTTAATCGAGATTGTCCCTGTACCTATTGCATGAATACCTGTTACCATCTTGATTGTTGTTGATTTCCCAGCACCATTCGGACCTAAAAATCCAAAAATTTCTCCGCTAGGCACTGTTAAGCTTAAATCTTTTACTGCAAACGAAGAACCATTATAACTTTTTGACACATTCACAATTTCAATCATTTTATCCAATCCTTCCCTTAATTACCAATAAACTATATTACCATTATATCACAATTATATTTTTTGATTTTCATATTTTTTTCAGATTATAAATCTCCTTTCTAACCATTAAAATAAATGTACAAACCTACACCAACTATTAAAATAATCGCTAACACAATATAAATCATTGTAAGTCTTGTAATATTCCCTTTCGTTGACTTACTATAATTTTCATCCCCATTTCGCCCCACGATGATTGTTCCTACTACAGTTATTGCTACAAGCAATAATGTAATCACGATCCAATTTGTCATCCTTTCTTCCTCCTCCCTTTGCTACCATTCTACGCTATTTTTACTCTATATAACTTATAAATAGTATCATTTTTCTGAATTTTAACCTGGAATTAACTCTTTTCATTTGAAAACCTACCATTTTTTCAAAGTCATATCTATGAAAGATTATCAATCACTACATTTTGTGATATATTTATAACAATAAGTTATATATTTCTAACATTGAAAGGAGATACTTTAATGAAAACAACTTGGATTAAGTATGTTGGCTTCCTTGGCTTCTTTGGTTTTCTTGGTTTTCATGAAAAAGGAATGTTTACAATGTTTATGTTCTTTTCTTTTTTTACAACATACCGAAAAGTTCGTCATGATGAACTCTTTGAACAAATTGTAAACAAAGCTTGTCGAAACGCTTTTATTGTTACCGCACTCGTCACTACAATTTTTGTATTTACAGAAATACTATTTCCAAACCCTACTCTACAAGAACTGGACATCGCCATCATTTTCGGCTTACTCATTCTTACATTTTGTTTCTCTATCTATTTTTACGATAAACCAATTGATGAAATGGAAGATGCACCGTGGCATTCATAACGAAAATAAAAGAATACCGTGCCCATTTACATATGACTCAAGACGATTTAGCAAAACTCGTTGGCGTCCGTCGCGAAACGATTAGTCATTTAGAAAAAGGAAAATATAATCCTTCCTTACAGCTTGCTCATGACATTGCGAAAGCATTGAATGCTTCCATTAATGAAATTTTTATTTTTGACGAAACATAGTCTACAAAAATCCCTCCTACATTATGTAGAGAGGGATTTTGTAGACTTGCACGTATATCTCCATATAGCAAAAAAACAGAAAAATAATTTATTCAAAACTTCTCAGTTCCCTGTCTTTCCTACAATCCTTATAATATCGGTTAGCTCACGGATTTCATACGTCGGTTTAATTCCTATATTATTTTCCTTACAATACGGATTAAACCAGCAAGTATCAATCCCGCAATTTATTCCACCTTGAATATCAGAGGTTAAAGAATCACCCACAATCAACACTTTAGCTTTATCAGTAATCTGCAGCTTGGAAAATGCATATTCGAAAATCCTCTGTTCAGGCTTCTGAAACCCAGTTTCTTCAGAAATAATAATATGCTCAAAAGTATTGCGGAGAGGAGATCCCTCGATTCTAGATTTCTGTACATCCGTGAATCCATTTGTTATAATAGCCAACCTACAATCGGCAAGATCGTTACACACTTCTACAGCTCCAGGTATAAGATGTATCTCTTTTCCTAAATATCCAAGATAAACACTGTTAAATGTATTCGCATCGATTTCAAGCTTATGCGCAAGGAATAACTTTCTAAATCTTTCTACGCCTAATTCTGATAGAGTAATAATCCCCTGCTCCAAGTCCCTCCATAATAGCTTACTAATCTCCTTGTAGCTCACTTCATAATCACCCAATCCCAGTGGAGATCCGAACTCTACAAAAGCTTTATATAGTGCATTTTTTTCCGAAATACTGAAGTCGAACAACGTGTCGTCAACATCGAATAATATGATTTTGTATTTCATAGGTACCTCCATTGCTCATTACCAATCCATATTGAACACTTATTCCAAATTTTGTTCATACTAACATCCATGAATTCTCTTGAATCTTTTCTACTATATAATATGTAACCTAGATCTAACCTTGAAAATCCAACTATTTGAGGGAATTGTGCAACTTCCCTATCCCATTTAGAAGCTTAATAAAACAATCCTGTATCAGATACATAATATAGGATTGTTCATCAAACCTTCTACAAATAAGCAAACTTAATTGCAAAAAAGCGCTATTTATATATTACTTTTCTTCTAATAACATTGTTTTCATATTTTCTAACTGCTCTTTTGTAAAACCGAGGCCCTTTTCAGCATACATTTCTATACTTCCATATTTGTGGATGATTTCATCAATTGCTGCCTGTAAATACTCCGCGCGAGCTTCAAACATAGCTCCTAGTATTTCTTTACTTTCCTCATTTTGTAGTTTCGCCCCTAAAAAGGCCATCATTTTTTGATTTAGCTTTTCACGGAAGCCATTACTTAATAAATAGTCCTCCATGATTGTTTCTTCCGAGACACCAAGAAGTAGTAATAACAGAGCAGAACCAAATCCTGTTCGATCTTTCCCAGCTGTACAATGATTAACAAGCGGTAAATTCTCTGGATCTTGAGCGAGCTGTAAAAAGCGTACAAACGCTTCATTTCCTGTTACAAAATCTCTATTCATGTTAACTAAATATTCACCTGGTTTTCCAAGCATTGATAAATCACCAACTTGGAAAAACTCATTAATATTTAAATCTTTTGCAAGATCTTGCATGACTGGTAAACAAACTTGACGAGCACCATCAATGCTCGGGTTTGGTTTATGCTTTACTTCAAAGTCCGTTCGGTAATCACATATCAGTTTCAAACCCGTTTGTTGTAAATAATCAACATCCCATTCTGTAAGTCCTGCTAATTCCTCGGAACGATATAGTTTCCCCCACTTTACTCTACGACCATCTGTTGTTTCGTAACCACCTAGATCTCGGAAATTAAACGCACCTTGTAATGGCAACTTTCTTTCTGCTACTGTAACTACTTGTCCATTACTTCCTACTAATCGAAAATAAGGACGTACATTCACGCTTGGATTTTCTATTGTACATGACGATTCCCCTGATACTTTTAATAGAAACGTACCATTTTCCTCAATATGCTCTGAAGATATGCTCCAATAAATACTGACTTCCTCTACTCCATCTTCCCACTGTATATGTAACATATGATCTGGCGTTTGTTCCACACTTGCTTGTAGCCAAATTCTTTGTTGCTCCATTTTTCCACCAACACTTCCTCTATATTGTCCGCATATATGTACGATGACCTTTTTATTGTATTACAATTCAGCTGTTTATGTCGTTACTATATTTATTTCGTTACTGACGAAAATCCTTATCATTCTTAACATCTTCACTTCATGACGTTCTCTTATCCACTCTTTAAAACTAAGAGAACATCTTTCTGACCTGAGCAAATGTTGTACATGGATTCCCACGAAACACATAAGCTACTTGTTCATCTCCCAAATCTTGATATACGACTGTTCCTCTTTGAGGATGCGAATAATACTCTAACCCATTGATTATTTGTTTCGTACTATAGTTTCTAGTCCATGAAGATGAGGGATAGTAGGCATTTCTGGTATGACGACAGGCCCAAATTGTATATAAATGCTCTTTTTCATCCCAATACACATATTGTATTTCATTATTTCCAAAACCAACCGATTCAAGCTTCCAAGCCGCTATTATGTCAATTGGCAAATCAGGAAATTCTATTTCATTTGAGGAATACCACTGACTGCATCTACTGATTTCACCGCCACTTTGTACTCTCGTTTGAAAGCTTAGCTGATGAAATGGTGTATTGATTTGTTGCTTTGCTTTCTCTACATCCAGTGGTTGCAATCCTTCTAAAAACTGCTCCATTTCTTGTTGGCCTATGAATCCTTCATCAATTGAAATCTCAACTTGTGTCTTCCATTTAGACATAACAAAGTTATCTTTCCCTTTATAATTTAACCCTCTCCAGTATATAAGTCCATTATATTGAAAACAGTCCCCTTGCGCATGGTGAATACAACTGTCTGAAAATGTCGGCTCCATTATATCTAGAAAAAATTCTTTTACTCGAAACCTTCCTGTTGGCGTAATTACCTGAAACCAAAGCGTCTCCCATTTTTCTCCCTCTTGACGATTTGAAACACTTTCAACATGCCATTCATCAAATAATAATGATGGATAAAGCCGTATCAACTGGCTGAACTTTTGTTTCAACATACTCCTCCCCTCCCTCTTACATATTTCGAGGGATCTTCATATTTATCCTTGCTTTACAGCTTTTGTATATCGTTCAATACAACTTAATTGTTGGTATGCATTCTGTTCAAAAATGGATTTCATCCATTCGTTTTCCCTATCTGTCGTACCTATATAATAAGCAGCTCCTATTTCTTTTAAGATATACATTGCTTTCTCAAGTAATTTCGATTCATATCCTTTTCCTCGCATACTTGGGACGATTCCAAAGTGAAATAGTTTTCCTTCTTCAAGCGTTCCAGGTTCTATATATGGGATTATAATTCCTATTGGTTCTTTATCTAACAGTGCAATTAAGCAATGTTCCTTCCATCGATCTCCCATCTCTTTCTGCATCATGGATTTGCACACTTCAAATGGCATAGAACCTTTTATCTCAGTTGCGTTTTTTATTGTTTCATTCCAAACTTCTCTGAAGCTCTCTTCTCCTATTTCTTCTATCGTTGTCAAATCAAACAAATCATCTGTTTCAACTACAGAAAATATGTCCTTAAATACTACTATCCTTTCACTGCTATATATAAATCCGTTTTCCTGAAAACAAGTTTGATAAGTATTATAGTTTGGACTTTGTGACGAAATTTCAAAATATAGATTTTCCAAACCTCTTTTTCTTGCTTCCTTTATGAAGTATTCTACGATATCTCTAATTTGCTGCGGTTTGAGTAAAATCGCGTTATTTTCTTCTATTGTTATAGAAGATGACGCTCCTCTTTGAATTTTAAAATTATTTTCTAATCGCCTTATCATATTCATATTTTCCCCTTATCTATCTCAACTGTTTTAATACTTCAAATTCAATATGAACTCCTTGCACAAGCAGGATTGCCCTTGAATATATAGAATACTAGAAAATATCGTATGATTAAAGTACAGAGGAGGTACACCTTTGGATATCATTACCTTGCAACAAGAATTAGAGCTCATTCAGCAAAATGATTATACGCAAATGCAGCATATCGATATAAATGAGTTAACACTTAACATGCTCCAACATATCGGGACGACAGATAGCTATGTTCGTAATCAACTCATATATGAATGTTTTTCACATTTTATTCATAATGAATTCATTTCCTATGATCAGCTAGAATTATTGTTAACTACTTGCCTAAGTAATGAGTACTTATATTTTGACATTGCTTCTTCACAGACAGACGGGGTTTTTATCCGTTCCGGTACAGCGTCATTAATTGCTTTAATCATTCAATTCGATAACTCTCACTCCTTTTTGTCACCAGAAACAATTCAGGAAACGAAAGAAAAACTCATTAAATATATGAACTTAGAAGTGGATTTTCGGGGACATGTTGAAAATACAGGCTGGGCTCATAGTGTTGTACATGTTTCCGATGCCTTTAATGAGCTCGTTCACAATCCAAAAGTTACCTGTATTTGCTATGAAGAAATCACTCATTGCTTATTAAATAAAATATTCATTTATTCTACTGTATATCACAATAATGAAGATGAAAGAATTATCACTCCCCTTTTATCTATGCTGTATCATGATTTTCCAAAAGAGCGATTCTTTTCGATTCTTTATAAAAAAATGCAACGATTACCACAATTTAGAAAAAAACTTTCTCTTCATGAATATTGTATTTTATGTGCAAATATAAAAACTTTTTTACGCACATTATTTTTTAGAACAAAAGAAGATCCTAATCTTACCACCATCTCAAATCGAACCGAAAGACTGTTAAGAGAATTACCAAAATATTACTAACCCAAAAGGAGTTCCCAGCAAATGACTGACCAATTTATAAAAAATGCAATTGAATCGCATCATTGGGATTATCCCATACAAGCTATTCCAAAAGATGTAGAGTATGTCAACAATAAAGATGTGATCATGATTAAAAATAAAAATGTACCAAACATACAAACAAATAAAGTCATTCGTTTTACCAACCATGCTTCTTTAGAATCTGTACTTTCATTTTTTGAAGACCTTCCATTCTCTTAGTGGGTTCCCCTTCAGCAACTAAATTTAATAGAAATGATTAAAAAGAATGGTTTTAAAGAATATGAAACGTATTTACAATTCGCTCAAAATATAGATTCATAAGGAGAAAAGAAAATGGGATATATCGAAGACATGCGGGAACTCGTAGGTAATCGTCCACTTATACTAATTGGTTCACACGTTATTATTTTAAATAACTATAATGAAATACTACTTCAACTGCGCGCAGATTTTAATATTTGGGGAATTATTGGTGGGGCTCTTGAATATAACGAAACTTTAGAAGACGCTGCAAAACGAGAGGTGTTTGAAGAAACTGGACTGATTGTAAAAGACTTAGAACTCTTTCATACCTTTTCTGGACCAGATTTGTTTCAAGTATATCCAAATGGTGATCAAGTATATGGTGTCATGGTTGTTTATATTTGCCGAAATTATGAAGGAGCCTTGCAAGGTGACCCTAACGAATCAAAAGAATTACGTTTCTTCCCATTACATACACTACCATATAATGTTGGCACCGTACCTAAAATGATTATTAATCAATTTCAACAGGTAGAGGCAATGAAAATAAGTAAATAGCAGATAAAAGACTTCTTGATAAAACAGGGCGCCGAAAATGGTGTTCTATGAAAATATGTGGCAATCGAAATAAAGTCACGAAGCATGTTAAAAACAGAAAAATAAGGGAACACTTATCGTTCCCTCTCATATCCAACCCGCTTTTTAATTGTCGCTAAATTCACCTTCGCAATTTCTCTAGCGCGCTCCGCACCTTTTTCTAATGCCTCATACAATAAGTGTGGTTCATTTATATACCTTTTATACTTTTCTCTCGGTCCTTCTAATTCACGGTTCACAACACGAAATAGTTCCTTTTTCACTTCCCCCCAACCGATTCCTTCTTCATACTGTTTCCGCATTATTCGCACTTCTTCCTCTACTGCAAATTCTTTATAGATCATAAATAATGTTTCAGGTTCTTTTGGCTCATCGGGTAATGAAGAATTAGTTTTAATTTTAAATATTAGCTTTTTCAGCTTTTCAGGTTCTGCAAATAGCGGAATTTCATTTCCATAACTTTTGCTCATCTTTCGTCCATCAAGACCAAGTAAAATGGCTCCCTCTTCTTGTATGACATACTCAGGAAGTGTAAAGGTTTCTCCAAATGTGTTATTAAAGTACGTTGCAATGTCACGAGCAATTTCAATATGTTGAATTTGATCTTTCCCAACAGGAACATGGCTAGACTGGAATAATAATATATCAGCCGCCATTAAAATCGGATACGTATATAATCCCATATTCACACCCGTATCAATTTCAGCTCCAACTTCTTTATTTAGCTCTACTTTCGCTTTATATGCATGAGCACGATTCATAAGCCCTTTCGGAGTCAGACAAGCTAAAATCCATGCTAATTCTAGAATTTCTGGAACTTCCGTTTGTCTATAAAAGATAACATCTTCTCCAAGCTCTAACGATAACCACGTTGCAGCTACCTCTTTTGTATACGCACAAAACAGCTTAGGATCTTGCACAGCGTTTAATGCATGATAGTCAGCTATAAAATATAGTGCTTTTCCGTCTTTATGTTTAGACATTTTTAATGCCGGTTTGATTGCTCCAATATAGTTTCCTAAATGCGGATAACCAGTTGGCTTAATTCCTGTTAACATTATTTTCTCACTCACACTAATTCCTCCTTTCTAAAAACAAAAGAGCCCCTCATCCTAAAAAAGGACGAGGGGCTCCCGCGGTACCACCTTTATTAGCTACAATTATAGCTCACTTAACACTTCTTTAACGTGAAGTAAAACGTCTTAGCCTACTTATTTCAGCTAGAAGCTCCAGAGTCCATTCCATATTTATCCCTTACTGATTCCCACCAACCATCAGCTCTCTGTAAAGTTCTAAATATGTACTCTTCTCTATCATCACTTTTTGTTTATTTCTTACATTTTATCACATTTATTTTTCTGATAAACATAAATTTTCTGTTTTATGAAACAGGCAGGAATTTCACTTTTTTTGTCTAATTCTATATAGGTTTGCAGAAATAATAATACATCTTTGGAGGATTTTTTATGGTAAAGTATATTTCAATTTTAGGTTCAACTGGTTCAATTGGTACATCTGCATTAGATGTAGTCGCTAGTTATCCTGAACATTTCAAAATTATTGGTTTAACAGCAAATCATAATATCGATCTTCTTGAAAAACAAATACAAACATTTCAGCCTCGCATTGTAAGCGTGGGTACAAAAGAATTAGCAGCTATCCTTCGAAAACGAATTTCTACTGATACAAAAATTACATATGGAAAAGACGGTTTAATTGAAGTCGCTACTCATCCTGATTCTAATCTTGTATTAACTTCTGTTGTCGGCGTTTCCGGTCTCCTTCCGACAATTGAAGCATTAAAAGCGAAAAAAGATATCGCCATCGCCAACAAAGAAACGTTAGTTGCTGCTGGACACATTGTGACGGAACTTGCTAAACAAAACGGCTGTCGCTTAATTCCAGTGGATAGTGAGCACTCTGCTATTTTTCAATGTTTAAACGGAGAAAATAATAAAGAAATTGAAAAACTTATCGTTACAGCTTCCGGCGGTGCATTTCGAGATATGACGCGCGAAGAAATGGCTATTTTACAAGCTAAAGATGCTTTGAAACATCCAAATTGGTTAATGGGAGCAAAGTTAACCATTGATTCTGCTACACTAATGAATAAAGGTTTTGAAGTGATGGAAGCACGTTGGTTATTTGATATCCCTTACGAAAAAATTGATGTTCTGATTCATAAAGAAAGCATTATTCATTCTTTAGTTGAATTTATAGATGGATCAATTATGGCACAACTTGGCGCTCCTGACATGAGAATGCCCATTCAATATGCATTCCATTATCCAACTAGATTACCATCCAACTATAAAAAATTAAATCTATTAGAAGTCGGTAGCTTACATTTTGAAAAACCAGATTTAAAGAAATTCCCTTGTTTACATTATGCTTATGAGTCTGGAAAGATTGGTGGCACAGCGCCTGCAGTCTTAAATGCAGCAAATGAAATTGCTAATGCGTTATATTTACAAAATGAAATTTCATTCTTTGATATTGAAAAAACAATTTATTCTACACTTGAAGCACATCATAACATCACGAATCCATCTTTAGAAACAGTGTTAGAAGTCGATCGTTGGGCTCGTGAATATGCAAACGAATTATTAATTAGAAAATAAAAAAGAGCTAAAATAGAAAAATTCTGTTTTAGCTCTCCTTTTCACGTGTTCAGTTTAATAAATCTATAGCTATGTGTAACAAGTACTTTTAATATCGCATATCCTGGAATCGCTAAGATGATACCCATAATTCCAAATAAATTTCCTGCTGTTAAAATAATAAAGATAATTGTAATTGGGTGAATATCTAATTTTTTTCCCATTACTTGCGGTGAAATAAATTTACCTTCCGCTAATTGTACAATCACCATCACAATAATTACCTTTAAGATCATTGCTGGTGAGTCAACAAATGCAATAATTAAAGCAGGTAGAATGGCGATAATTGGTCCAACATACGGTACAACATTTACAATCATTGCTAAAATAGCAAGCAATACAGCATATTTAATTCCAATTATGACATAACCGATTAATAGCATAATGCCGATAAACAAGCTGACAATAATCTGTCCTCTAATATACGAACTAATTGCATAGTGCATATCATCTAATATAAGTTTAGCAGAAGGCTGGCGTTGCTCTGAAATAAATCTCAAAAAGTGTTTCGGTAATTGTTCGCCATCTTTTAAAAGATAGAATAATATAAAAGGAACCATTACAAATGTAAGTACTACCTCTGTAAGTGTACTTAAAAATCCAGTTACATTCCCTGTCACTGATGACAATGAGTTAGTAAAATTCATTGTGTAATCTTTTACAATACTACCTACATCAATATTTAAACTCTCTTGAATTTTTCCAATGATATTACTTTCCCCAAACCTACGCGCTGCCCTTTCAATCTCATGACCGAAATACGGTAAGTTATCTATTAAGGCGTTTACTTGATCTTTAATAACTGGAATAACAGTTACAACAAGAAAAACAAACAAGCCAATTACAAGTATATATATAGAAGCAATTGAAACGATTCGCGAAACACCTTTTCTTTCTAAAAGCAAAACGAATGGATGTAAAATATAAAATAGGACACCTGCTAATAAAACTGGAAAAAAGATTGTTTTTAAAAAGACAATAAATGGCGTGAATACAAAGGATATTTTCGTTAATAATAATATATTCACAAATAGCAAAGTAAATCCGAGTAACACCGCTAAATAATTTTGTTCTTTAAAAAACTTTTTAAATTTGTCTCTTTTTCTTAAATTTCCTTTCTCCAAAAACATCACCTCTCTAAGGATAAAAAGCCCTCTAAAAGGGCTTTTGTTAAACAATTAGTAATCATCTCTATTTACATGCAGCTTTTACTACAAAAGATACAATTAGAACCTATACAATTTCCCCTAATAATGCTGGCACAATATGAATGCCACCAAACGCCGGTCCCCATACTCCAAATAACTTACCACCTAGCCAAGCACCTAGTAAACCAGCGATACTATTACCAAACATACCAGCAGAAAAATCTTCACCTGTGATAGCACCTATAATAGCACCAACTAAAAATGTGATAATCCATCCCATTTCTAGTCTTCTATTATTAAAAAGGAGATTTACTATATATCACGAAATTTATGTACATACATTGTATCCAAATAATCTAAAATTTGTCAAACTAAATAGGGATTATTGTATATTAAAATACCTTTTATCTAAGTTCATTATGTTCACAATACATACCCAATAATAAAATTTAACCTATCCCCTTTTGACGAAAGGAGTCCAGCTAATGATCTATAAAATTCCTCACACTTCTCTTGAAATAGCATCAGCTATTTTGGCTATCCAAATTCCAGCCTATCAAGTTGAAGCAACGTACATTAATAGTAAAGCAATCCCTCGCCTATATGATACTGCAGAAGATATTCAAAATTGTAATGAAATATTTTATGGCTATTTCTTTGAAAATAAACTACTAGGTTTTATTTCGTTTGTAAATGAGAAATCTATTATTGATATTCACCGACTCGTTATATCACCAGATTATTTTCATAAAGGAATTGCAACAAAATTACTAGCTTATTTATTTAACATATTTCCTGCCACGCAAAAATATATTGTACAAACAGGTAAAGCAAATACCCCTGCCCTTTCTTTATATAAAAAAAACGGGTTTATGGAAGTAAAAGATATTCTCTTACCTGATGGACTCATTCTTACACAATTAGAAAAGACAGAAAAAACAAAATAATTTGACTTATTTTCCAAGTTATGTTATCTTATTTTTTATAAAACCTTTTGCTGAATCCATTTTTTGGAACGGGGGAACCATTTATGTAGCCTATGCTACTTGGGGCGAATCTTTTTCAAGTAGGGAAACTCTCACTTCCCGAGTCCGACAGCTAACCTCGTAAGCGTAACGGGAGAGGAAGGTGCTTTTCACCTATGTTATACAATATCCCTCCTTAACTATAAAGTATATGGAATCGATATCACCAGAAACCTATATTTATAGAAAAGGAGACTTGTACAATGTTACGTTTATCAGATCATGAAGTAAAAATGATGGAACAACGCCTTCGATTAGAACAACAACGTACGTATCAAGCGAACAAAGTTGTAGATAGTTTACATCACAAATATTTTTTTCAGCATATTTTTCAGCCAAAAAGATGAAGTAAATTACGCATGTAAGATAATTTATACGTACAGTATGACTAAACATGAAAAAAGCTTTGCTATTACTGCAAAGCTTTTTTCTATTACATTTTTTCTTACCAACATTAAAAATAATTTTTCATTAATTCACCCATCCAACTTGGAACACGAACATTGTTCCTTACATCAAATTCAGCGATATACGGTTTTATATCTAAAATAGCTGTGTGATTATTCGCATCTAATCCTTTTACTGTAATAACATTACCTTCAATTGACAATATTTCAACAGTAGTGATTCCAAGTGGATTTGGACGATACTTTGTCCTTTGCGCAAAACATCCCTTTTCATCAAAGTCACTTAATCCTCTTGGTTTTCTAACCCATGATTTGCTACCCTCTTCTTTAAAATCATCCATAAAAAAAATAATAATAGCATGAGAATATTCCTCTAGACCAGTTAATCCCTCAATATATTCTGGATATACTCGAATATTAGAAATAACATTTCCCCAATTGCTATACACTTTTTCATGAATATCAGACTGTACCTCACCAATTGCTATCATATTAATATTACTCACTACTAACACCATCTTCTTTATATAGTAACTTATTTTCTTGCCTTAATAATTAAAGTTGTCAGCACTCTTCTTGCTTTATGCAGAGAATAATATTTTACAGAAGGTTCCGTTTGTTGTTCATTAAAGTCACTAGATGGTTCACCCTCTACTATTCTTTCAATTGTACATCCAGCCATTTATGTATGTGCTCAACTTTCTCTTATACAGCACCGCTTGTACATCTTCCCCCTTTTCTCTCACTTATTTTTCAAACTGCATTTCTTCATCTCACATGTTCCTCTGAAGGTTATATCATATACCCCGAACTCCCTTTTCTCTTCGCGCGATAATTTTTCACTTTTGCAATCGTACCACACGCTCTCCCTTCTTTACCTCCAGCATACATACCGCACCAACGTTTACTTCCATTACGAGAATGATCATAAAAGACCCAGCGGCAATCTGGACATGCTTTTAACCTTCCCCATTGTTTTTGATCAATAGCCACTAAAATAATTTGTAACATCATCGTATACAAATTCCGTTCTCCAATCGGTTCATATGTAACAGAATCCATACTTTCTGTAACACACACTCGAAATGGATACTTTTCCAGCCATTCTTGTAGTGTTCCTTGCTCTTCAACTGCGAAACGAATTTCATCTCTAAATCGTCTCAGCTTGTCCAACGTACCAAAAGAAACTTTCTCATCAAAATGTTCTCTCATAAATTGAAGTACATCATCTATCGTATTAAGCTCGTCTACCTGCTTTCTCGTGTCATTTGGAATTCTCCATGTATTTAAAAAATCTCTTATCGTTTCTAATTTTCCCGGTGCTTCCTGAGTGTGCTTCAAATACACCACCATCTTTCTAAAATTTACTTTTTTCTGACTTTATGTATAATTATAATATAAAATAGTTAACCAGTAAAAACTTTTAATGGTTACAATCTAGGGGGAAATTCTATGAACAACTTTTCAATGCCTATACGTTTTATACTTATTTCATCATTTTTTATGGCATTTGGATACTTTGCTGTCTATGCTTTTCTAGCTATTTATTTATCTAGTTTTTTACACTTTTCCGCTGTAAAAGTGGGAACAATTTTAACGATTATGACAATTACATCGCGAGTTATTCCTTTATTTTCTGGTATAATCGCAGACAAAGTAGGCTACATGATTATGATGACGTCTGGTTTGCTATTGAGAGGAATTGGTTTTATTGGTTTAGGAATATTTTCTGAGTTTCATACTATTTCAATTTCCGCTTCACTAATTGGATGTGGAACTGCCTTTTATGAACCAGCTGCTCGTGCTATATTTGGCTCGCAACCAGCTTCTATCCGAAAAGATTTATTTACATACTTAAATCTTGCTTTTAATGGTGGTGCTATTATTGGTCCAATTGCAGGCGGACTTTTACTTATGTGGAACCCCTTGTATCCATTCTTATTCACTGGATTACTTATGCTGATCTTTTCCATTTTTCTTTACCTTCTTAGATCTCACTTCCGTATTTCTACGGCCAATGTACAGCTCTTATCTGGATTAAAAGCCGTTTTTGAAAATAAGCAATTTTTCTCTTTCTCATTCATCATGATTTTCTTTTACATTATGTTTACTCAGCTTACTGTCGCGCTTCCTCTTCATATGACCAACATCAGTCATAGTTCTAAGTTAGGTGGACTTGTTATTACAATGAATGCTATTACAGGTGTTTTATTTATGATTGTATTTAGGAAAATCTTTCACAGATACAATACACTGTCGATTATAAAATTCGGGGTTCTATTAATGGGAATTTCCTTTTTACTAATCCCCGTATCTCAACATCCCTATTGGTTATTTGTGTGCGTTATTCTATTTACAATTGGCGAGACACTTGTATTACCGAATGCTGATATCGCAATTTCTGATTATAGTAACGAATCCTATACAGCCACATATTTTGGATGTTATCAATTATCTCTTGCAGCCGGATTTATGATTGGAAACTACACAGGAACTTGGTTTACAGCGTATATGCAAGGTATATATATACCTTGGTTCATTTTTGGTGCAATGGGTGTTACTGGTTTTGTTTTGCTTCATATTTTAAAAAATATGAAGCAAAAACAAGAAAAAGAAATGATTCATTCAGGATTATAAACGTATATAATGCAATGAAAAGCACCGTCCAGTCTATTAAACGGTGCTTTTCATAAACTAAACAACGCCATTTTAGTTATAGATGGTGTTATTTATGTTCTCTTTAGCAATTATTCATTACAAAATGCAAATGATTGTTTACATTTTGTTGGCAATATTTCACAATGATAGTGATTGAAAATGAGAGAAGGGAAATTATGATGCTTGAAAACAGAGTTAGAGAATTACGGGCACGATTTAGGTGGACTCAGCAAGACTTGGCCGATGCGATTGGAGTGACAAGGCAGACAATCGGATTAATTGAAAAAGGTGATTATTCTCCATCTGTCACTATGGCATTAAAAATAGCTGCTGCGTTTCATGTTACCGTAGAAGATGTTTTTTATTTAAAAGGAAAGGAATGAATGATTATGATGAAACATATTTTGAAGCCTCCGCTTATAGGAGCGAGCTCATTTGTATTGATCATTGCATTTTTACTGTTTTCTCTTATGAACACACAGGTCGTTCTGGCTAGATTGTGTTTTGGGATTTTGGTAATGTTTACTTTTTTGTGGTTCATTCTCGCAAAGCTTTATAACCGAAAGAATCCTGATGATAAGATTAGATTATTTAGATTTACACCATCCGAATTTCGTGAAATAGATGAAGGTCAACAATGGGTACCTATAAGGCTTGCAGAAACGTGTATATTTACTATAGCTTTGCACTTCCAGTAACGGCAGGAATTTGCTTCCTCTTTTCTCATAATATTTTCGCTCCATTAATGTGCATTGGTGTACTAGGTGTAGGTCAATACATTGTCTATTGGTTAACTACTATTCGTGTTTTAAATCGTATTTAATCTGAACAAAAAAAGGAGGTGAAACAGTATGTTGGAATGGGCTCAAAATGCAGGTGTATTATGGCAATATTTCGTTTTGTTTCTGTTAGCCTTTGCTCCATGGATGGATGTATCAATCGTTGTACCACTCGGTATCGCATGGGGGTTACAACCATTTACAGTAGGAGTGACGGCATTTGCAGGGAATCTTATCTTGGTTCTATTACTGGGCTTCTTCTTTAAGCAGTATGCGAACTGGCAAGCAGCAAGAAAGTTAAAAAAAGGTATAACAACACCTTCTAAAAAAGAGACCAGATCAAGACGAATATGGGAACGATACGGTATTCCAGGTTTGGCTCTGCTAGCTCCAATTCTCGTAGGAACTGACTGATATTGCAGCCGTATTAGCTTTAACATTTGGATCTAACCGGACACACGTCATAAGTTGGATGACGGTCAGTCTAGCAGTATGGACAGTCATTTTTGCAGTTGCTTCGATGTATGGATTTAGCTTTTTAAATATTATTTAGGATAACAGGAAGATTTTATGTAATATAAAAGGTAGTGTAGTGCTTTGAGAAAAAAGACCAATTCCTTTACGAAAAATAATCCCTACTTTTTAAAGAAAAGTAGGGAAGTATTTATTCTTAATAGACCTAGAAAAATGAATAAATATTTATTGCTTAAACTTTTTCATTAAATATCTTTGTTTCTACATCCAAAGAATTAACTATAAACCAGTTCTTTTTCGCTTAGATCCAGTGCCTGCGCTGTTGAAGTATAAATTTCTTGGAAAAGCTCTCGGTTTTCCACTAGTGACACGCCATAAGAAGGAATCATTTCTTTTATTTTCGGTTCCCACTCTTTCATATGTTGTGGGAAGCATTTTTCTAATACCTCAAGCATAACGTGAACAGCGGTAGAAGCACCCGGAGAAGCGCCTAGCAATGCAGCTATCGAGCCATCAGTAGCACTAACAACTTCTGTACCAAATTGAAGTGTTCCTTTACCGCCGGCATCAGTATCTTTGATAACTTGCACACGTTGACCCGCTACCACTATATCCCAATCCTCGCTTTTGGCGTTTGGAATAAACTCGCGTAATTCTTCCATGCGCTTTTCATTCGATAACATAACTTGCTGGATCAGATATTTCGTCAATGCCATCTCTTTTACGCCTGCCGCCAACATAGTGAAGACATTATTCGGTTTTACGGAACCTATCAAATCAAAATTCGAACCCGTTTTTAAGAACTTTGGTGAGAAGCCGGCAAACGGTCCAAACAGCAATGTTTTTTTGTTGTCGATATATCTTGTATCAAGATGCGGAACAGACATTGGAGGAGCACCAACCTTAGCTTTACCGTATACTTTTCCATGATGCTGCGCTACAACTTCCGGATTGTTACATACCATAAATAGTCCGCTTACCGGGAACCCTCCAATATGTTTTGACTCAGGAATACCGGTTTTTTGTAGTAAAGGCAGACTTCCGCCCCCACCGCCGATAAAGACGAATTTTGCAGTATGGTATTCGATTTTACCGCTATCGATATCATGCACTTTCACTTCCCATGATCCGTCGCTAGTACGTTTAATATCCTGGACACTATGCTTGCAGTTTATATCGACCTTTTTACTCTGTAAGTGGTCAAATAACATGCGTGTTAAAGCACCGAAGTTGACATCCGTTCCAGAGTCGATTTTTGTTGCCGCTATCGGTTCATTCGATTTACGGCCTTCCATGATAAGCGGAATCCACTCCTTCAGTTTTTCAGGGTCATCGGAAAATTCCATCCCTTGAAACAGTAGATTGTTTGAAAGCGCTTCAAAACGTTTTTTCAAAAACGTTACATTTTTTTCCCCTTGTACCAAACTCATATGAGGTATTGGCATGATAAAGTCCTGCGGATTACGAATCAGATTACTGTTTACAAGATAAGACCAAAACTGTCTTGAAAGCTGAAACTGTTCATTAATTTTTATAGCTTTGCTAATATCTATAGATCCGTCAGATTTTTCGGATGTATAGTTAAGCTCGCACAGTGCAGAATGGCCCGTACCCGCATTATTCCATTCGTTAGAGCTTTCTTCACCTGCATTTGCGAGTTTCTCAAACACTTTGATTTCCCATTCAGGTGCTAACTCTTTCAGTAATGATCCCAAAGTCGCGCTCATGATTCCAGCACCAATTAAGATAACGTCTGTTTTTTGCTGCATGTTGCTCATGATAATCTCTCCATCCCCTATATTAGCAAAAAAGAGTAGGCGCTTCTGCTTAGATGTCACAAAAAGCAAAGCGTCACCTATTCCCCAAATACCTTTTCTGCCTCAATTATAACCATATCATAGTCTATTATAATAATTAATAGACTAAAATATCTAGTATTATCTGATAATTATTTATAGACTAAAATATATAGTATTATCTGACAATTAACAAGAAGCTTGTCCACAAGGCTTTAGGACACACAATAACCAAGGCCTTAACAGAAAAATAAAAAGGAAAAGCTGTTTTCAGCTTCTCCCTTCTTTATGATGCATGATCTTTTTTTTTCATTAATGCTCGTTTTTTCATAGCCTTTGTTAAATATCCACCTTTAAAGGAACGAATTTCATACGACGACATAAATGCTTTTGGCGCAATTCTATTAATAATCTCTAAAAGATCTTTCTCACGCGATCGTTTCGCAACAATATCTAAACGATATCGAATAGAATTTATCCCTTCTCCTTCAAAAACAGTTACTCCAAATCCTGAATGTCTTAATTCATCAACTAATTCATTACAACGGTCTAGTAAACTAACTTGGTACGTAATATATCCAATTGCCAATTTATTTTCTATATAACCACCTAGTAAAAGTCCAGCACTAAAGCCAATGACATAGGCTACAATGTTCATCCAATTTGATAAGTCTTGAAATACAATCCCTAAACTCACAATATAGATTGCACCTTCTAATAATCCCACACCCGCAGCGGATCTTGTTTGGTTCTTTACAAGCAAAATCGTCCGGATTGTTAAGATTGGAACATAAATAATTTGTAATACAAAAATAAGTAGTGCTTGCAACATTTTCATCCACCTCTTTCAAAAAGTCTTTTGTCATAATAACATATATCTCCTTTAGAAAGCGATGGGTTTTCTAAATTTTTTTAAGTTTTTCATGAAAAATAAATAAGAAATCCATAATAGATAAAATAGCTATATATATCTATATAAAAAAAGAGCCGTTTCCGGCTCTTTTTTACGCTATTATTTCGAATCCTGAGCAATCTTTTTCCTTTGTTCCTCTTCTTCTTTAACCAATTGCATATTTGCATACGCTAAATTCGCAATCATTAAAAAGTGGCCTCCTAAAATCCCCGTACCAAATGCCCACATTTCCATTTCATGCTCGATTTCATACATGATGATTGCACCTAATATAGCAGCTGCAAAACGATTTAAAACTCCAATACCAGGAACTTTCTCCTTAAGTACAATACTCCTTCCAATCTTTTCAACTCGACGAGCTAATAACCAAAGGCAATACGCACTTACAGCTAATCCAATGCCAAATCCTGTTACTTGTTTCGAAAACGGAGTAACACCCCACATAAGTAGTAAACCACTAAAAATTGTATACAATTGTAGTCGATATACACGTAAAGCTACTTGAATCAAAATATCCGCTCCTAATTTCAAGTTTTACTTTGAGTTAGAAAGAAAGCAGCAACTTACACAGTTGCTGCTTTCTCTTGTTGATGATCAATTTTTCGAATTTCAACGCGTTTGATTTGATAAGCATCTTTTTCAAGAACTTTAAACTCATAATTCTCAGCCTCAACGCATTGGCCTTCTTCAATTTCATGATTCTGCATCATAATCCATCCACCAATTGTATCCACATCATCTTCTTCAATGTGTAATCCAAATAGGTCTTTTACCTCTGTAATCAACACTTTCCCGTCAACAATTTTATGATATTCATTTACATGTTGAATTGGTGGATGCTCATCTTCATCATATTCATCACGAATTTCGCCGACGATTTCCTCCAATATATCTTCAAGCGTTACAATTCCAGCTGTCCCTCCGTACTCATCATATAAAACAGCCATTGGAATTCGCTTTTTCTGCATTTGCAGAAGTAAATCATGAATTGGAGTTGTTTCCATAACTTCAATAATCGGACGCATATACGTACGAATCGATGATAAATCTTCTTGATCGTTGTTCATATATCGAATAAAGAAATCTTTTACATTGACCATACCGATAATATCATCTTTATCTTCTCCAAAGATCGGATAACGTGTATATCGTTCACTTTGGATAACTTTCATGTGTTCTTCTACTGAATCTTCAAGATAGAAACCAACGATTTCTGTTCGTGGCACCATAATCTCTTTCGCGATGCGGTTATCAAATTCAAAGATATTATTTACATACTTATATTCTGCTTGATTAATTTCTCCACTTTCATAGCTCTCTGAAAGAATAAGACGTAATTCTTCTTCCGTATGTGCTACTTCATGTTCAGAAGCTGGTTTCAAGCCGAATAAGCCAGTTACGACACGCGCCGAACCATTCAGTATCCAAATAAACGGATACATCACTTTATAGAACATCATTAAAGGTCCAGCAAATAATAAAGTTACTCTTTCAGCCTTTTGAATTGCCATTGTTTTCGGTGCTAATTCACCTACTACAACGTGCAAATACGTCATTGTCATAAATGCAAGACCAAAAGTCAATACTTGTGAAATAGAAGGGTTTAGGTTCCATTTCTCAAATAATGGATGCAATAGCTTTTCTATTGTCGGTTCACCTAACCAACCAAGTCCCATTGCTGTAACTGTAATCCCTAACTGACAAGCAGATAAATATTCATCTAAATTCGTTGTTACCTTTTTTGCTGCTAACGCACCGCGTTTTCCTTCCGCAACAAGCTGATCAATGCGACTTGTACGTACTTTCACAATTGCAAACTCTGCTGCTACGAAAAATCCAGTAAATGCGATTAAAATCGCAACCATGACTAAATTAAATATTTCCAATGAATCCCCTTAGTTAAAAAACTAAGGTGTCCACCTCCTGTATACTATAATGTTTTCTGATTTCATTTCACTAGAAAACATAGCGCTATACAAAAATTAAAGAGGCCAGATACAATCCATTCTATAATAATAGAATAAGTGTTTGTATTAAAGCTGTCGTTTGACCAGATAAAGATTTCGATATTTTTTCACGTTGTGAATCAGTTAATCCATCTAGCAGAGGTTTCAATTCCGTTAACTCTGCTTCCAATCGATGAATATGGTCTGTCACTTCATTCATTTGTTTCGAAACGTGTTCATTGATACCGAGCAGCTTCTTCTTCTCCTCGATCCTCTCTTTAATCTCACAAAGCGGCATATGCATTTCTTTGCATTTCTCAATAAATTGTAGTGTTTCAAATGCTGTTTCGTCGTAATAGCGATAATTAGATTGAGATCGCTCCGCTTTTAAGATACCTAGATTCGTATAATAATCAATCGTTCGTTTCGACACGTGAGCCAAGTGAGCCAACTGTCCGATTCGATACACCTTCCCAACGATCTTCCCCCCTTGTTTATATTAAGAACATCATACAATACATAAACTGTACAGTCAAACGTGATGGTTTGCATTCAACTAAAATAAAGAAATCTGTATTACGCTACAGATTTTTTTACTCTTACATCCCTTTTTCTTTATTATATGTAGACTCTACACATTCTGCTAAACGTTCAATTTGATGCATATATAACCCTCGTGACATCCATCCTGTTAACTTATATATAATATTATAAAAAAGATTGCTAGGCTCATATTCTGCAATAAGTGTAAGTAACGTCTCATCTTCTTCTAAAATATATGTTGTGGTAGAATAACCTTGTTTCATCTCACCACCAACTGAAACGATGTATGGCGCTTCATATTCTAATAATTCCACTTCAAATTCATAAACTTTCTTTCCAATTTTTTGCACCGTAATATACTTATCCCCTACACGCGGATTTTCTTTTGCTACACTTGATGAATAACGATTTTCAATTACTAGCGTATTCCACTCTTTTATTTTTTCATCATCATTTACATAATCAAATACGACATCAATTGGTGCCCGAATTAATATTTCAAAAGCAAAGCTTATCCAACTTCTCCTCTCAAACACCCTTGTTTGTCTCTATTTATGTTGCAACAAAATGATTATTACATATTTTACATAATGAAATACAAATGTTATATTAAAATTATTTTTATTGTGCTTCATTTCACTATTTTTGTGCCTATTCTCCACACTTCGTAGTCAAAATATTCATTTAAGTTTATAAAGCAACCTTTTGTGGATAAGCATCATATAATTGAAATATTTTATTCATTTTTTAAAGGAGGGATTCTTATTACTACAACCTTAATTTCTCATTTTTATAACGAAGAATATTTGCTTCCTTGGTGGTTAAAGCACCATACACAATTATTCGATCATGGCATTTTGATTAATAGAGGTTCTACCGATCGTTCTGTTGAAATATGCCGTCAATTTGCACCTCATTGGGAAGTACGCGATTCGAAAGTACCAGTATTTGATGCAGTATTAGCCGATCATGAGGTTATGGAAATTGAAACAGAAGTGACTGGTTGGAAAATGGTATTAAACACTACTGAGTTTCTTTGCTGTTTTAATAAGGATGACTTTTTTTTATCACTTAACCTTTTGGGACAAAATATGTATGCAATACGAATGATTTTAATGATAGATGATCTTAATCACGGCTATACAGATCCTGTTTATCATCTTCCTTTAGTAAAGCAGCGACACCACGGGGTATTTCCTTACCATCCCCAACAAACCTATGCTTGGAGACTCATCCATAATTACGTACATGGCAACTATGTACCTGGTAGACATCGGTCTTCATACAAACATATTGTTTATAATTATCCTGTTTTCATTCTGAAGTTTTATTATAGTCCTTGGAATGATTCAATGCGAAAACGTAAACTCCAAATTGGACCCACTCTTTCACCCTACAGTATTCAAAGCGGTATGGGCCTTCACCATCTAACCTCATCAATACAACTAGATGAAACATTTTTACAACTTTCTAAAGCGACTCAAGATCTTCGTTTAATTCCAGAATATCAAGTATTACTTTCACATTTATAATAGTATGCATTCTTTATTTATAATAAATTAGAATAAACTTGAAATTCCCACAAACAAACTTCGATTCTTTTTACAGTATAATTTCTTCATAAAAATTGAAATATATTTTTTAAATACGAGATCATTTTAAATTTTTTCATTTTACAACTTTTTTGGATAAGCATCATATGATAATAGAGTTAATGTATTGAAATGTTTTATTCATTCTTAAAAGGAGGAATTCTTATTACTACAACCTTAATTTCTCATTTCTATAACGAAGAATATTTGCTTCCTTGGTGGTTAATGCACCATATACAATTATTCGATCATGGCATTTTGATTAATAGAGGTTCTACCGATCGTTCTGTTGAGATCTGTCGCCAATTGGCACCTCATTGGGAAGTCCGAAATTCAAGAGTTCCTGAATTTGATGCGGTAGAAGTGGATCGTGAAGTAATGGATATTGAAAAAGAGGTCACAGGTTGGAAAATGGCATTAAACACCACTGAGTTTCTTTGTTGTCAAAATAAAAGTGAGTTCTTTACATCCCTTATTAGTTTGAACAACCAGATACATGCAATTAGATTGATCTTAATGGTGGATCCCCTTGATTCTATTTATTCAAAACCAAGATACTCACTCCCATTAGTGAAGCAACGATATCACGGATATTTCCCCTACGATCCACACCCGGGATGTTCTTGGAGGCTTATTCATAATTATGAACATGGTAGCTATACACCTGGAAGGCATTCATCTTCATATAAGTTTACTGTTTATCCGTATCCTGTTTTCGTTTTAAAGTTTTATTTCAGTCCTTGGAATGATGCTATGCGAAAACGAAGACTCCAAATCGCTCCTACCCTTTCCGCACGCTGGAAGTGGTTAAAACCTCACTATACAACTTCATTAGAAGAATTAGAAACAAAATTTATAGAAGTTGCCCGCGGGACTCAAGACCTTCGATCCATTCCAGAATACCAATTATTATTTCCCGATTTATAATAACATTTTCCGTATATTTATTTCCTTTTATAATCATTACATTATTTAAAGAGCTTTTATGGATAAGCATCATATGCTACTAGAGTAAATGTTTGAAATATTTTATTCATTTTTTAAAGGAGGGATTCTTATTACTACAACCTTAATTTCTCATTTTTATAACGAAGAATATTTGCTTCCTTGGTGGTTAATGCACCATACAAAATTATTTGATCATGGCATTTTGATTAATAGAGGTTCTACCGACCGTTCTGTTGAAATCTGTCGACAGTTTGCTCCTCATTGGGAAGTCCGAAATTCAAAAGTTCCTGAATTTGATGCAATATTAGTCGATCAAGAGGTTATGGAAATTGAAACAGAAGTGACAGGATGGAAAATGGTATTAAACACCACTGAGTTTCTTTGCTGTTTTAATAAGGATGACTTTTTTTTATCACTTAGTCTTTTAGGAGAGAACATGTATTCAATCAGAATAATCGTGATGGTAGATGATCCTAATTATGGTTATAAAGATCCAATATATGAACTCCCTCTAGTTAAACAGCGCTACCACGGTTTATTTCCCAAAGATCTTACTTCACCTTATGTTGGTAGACTCATTCACAATCATGTACATGGCAGCTATACAGCTGGTAGACATTGGTCACCACATAAATTCATCATATACTTATATCCTGCTTTCATTTTAAAATTTTTTTACAGCCCTTGGAATGATGCTATGAAAAAACGGAAATTACAAATAGGTCCTACCCTTTCTGCACACAGTATTCAACATGGACTAGGAACTTACCATCTAGCCTTATCAAAAGAACTAGATGAAAGATTTCTAACATATGCTAGTGCCACTCAAGATCTTCGTTTAATTCCAGAATATAAAATTTTATTTCCTGATTTATAGCTCCTATTGAATATAAAAAAGAATATACTAAGATCCCCCTTCCATTCCTATAATCCATCCATTGCTGAAGCAAATTCTTTTATGAATACATTCATTTTTATTAGTTTCATTTTACAGTATGGTTTCCCATAAAAATGGAGAATCGTACTGTTTTTTTATCTTTTTACCTAAATACAACACCATTAAATAAAAAGTTGAATAATGTAAGAAGAGGAAATTCGTTCTAAAAATTCTTCTACAGTTATAGGAGGGAAAAAATGAAAGCCGTTATTCTTGCAGGTGGATATGGCACGCGAATTGGGGAAGAGACGCATCTAAAACCAAAACCGATGATTGAAATAGGAGCAAAACCAATTCTTTGGCATATCATGAAATTGTTTAGTCACTATGGAATTAACGACTTTATCATCTGTTTAGGCTATAAAGGACATGTAATTAAAGAATTCTTTTTAAATTATAACTGGTACATGTCAGATTTCACTATCGATATGAATAAAAACGAAATTACAAATCACTCAAGTAATACAGAACCTTGGAAGATAACACTCATTAATACAGGTGAAAATACAGAAACTGGTGGACGTATTAAAAGAATACAAAATTATGTTGGTGATGAACCGTTTTGTCTTACTTATGGAGATGGATTAAGCAATGTAAATATAAATGAACTCATTCAATATCATAAAAAACATGGAAAACTCGCTACCGTTACTGCTGTTCAACCTCCTGGCAGATTTGGTTCTCTTATACTTCAAAATCAAACGGTTTTGGAATTTAAGGAGAAACCTTTAGGAGATGGCGGCTGGATTAATGGGGGATTTTTTGTTTTAAATCCTGCCGTTTTTAATTATATTCTCGATGATAGCTCCGTTTGGGAAACTGATGTATTAGTTCAATTAGCTAATCATAAACAGTTACATGCCTATAAACATAATGGATTTTGGCAGCCAATGGACACATTACGTGATAAGAAAAAGTTAGTGGAGTTATGGGAAAATAAAAATGCACCTTGGAAGGTTTGGTAGTATGATCGATACATCTTTTTGGTATAAGAAAAAGGTTTTTATTACCGGTCATACCGGATTTAAAGGAACTTGGCTTACTTTATGGTTAGCATCACTAGGTGCAGATGTAAGCGGCTACTCTTTTCATCCGCCATCATCCCCTAATTTATTTGAATTAACACAAGCGACAACAGAATGTAAATCTATAAAGGGAGACATCACTCATTTCCCTTCTTTATTGCAAGCAATTAAGGATTACAAGCCTGAGATTATTTTTCACTTGGCTGCACAGCCCTTAGTGCAAACATCATACAAAAATCCGATTGATACATTTAAAACCAATGTTTTAGGTACCGTACATCTATTAGAAGCAGCAAAGAATGTACAAAGCGTGCACGTGATTATTAACGTAACAAGTGACAAGTGTTATGAAAATGATGGGTTTGGGAACCACTCCTTTGAAGAAAACGACCGACTAGGAGGACATGATCCATACAGTGCAAGTAAAGCCTGCGCAGAATTAGTTACAACCTCTTACCAAAAATCATTTTTTCATCTTAAAGACTCTTCTTCACCAAAGTTAGCCTCCGTACGAGCAGGTAATGTTATTGGCGGTGGAGATTGGGCTGAAGACCGACTATTTCCAGACATGGTGAGAGCCTATATAAATTCGAACAAACTTAGTATCAGAAATCCTAATGCAATTCGTCCATGGCAACATGTTTTAGACCCTTTACATGGTTATTTGCTCCTTGCTGAAAAAATATGGAAAACCCCTAAATATGCAGCAGCTTGGAATTTCGGTCCAGTCAATCAGCCTCATATGACAGTAAATGAGTTCGTCAATATGACAATGAAGCTGTGGAATAAAAAATTAGAAATTATCTCTCCTACTGACTCTTCCCCTTACGAATCATCTGTTTTAACACTTGATAGCAATAAATCGATGAAAGAATTAGGATGGGTTCCAAAATTATCAACTAAAGAATCTATTTCTTGGACTGTTGAATGGTATCAAAAATATGTCAATGAAGAGGATATTGCATCATTTACTCGTAAACAAATCGATACGTTTAAAACCATATAAGGAGTCTATAAAAAATGTCACATAAAAAATGTCGTTTTTGTCATTCATTGCTGACACATACCTTTTTAGATTTAGGTGTTTCTCCTCTTGCTAATTCATTTGTGCTCCAAAAAAATTTAGATAAAATGGAACCGTTTTATCCACTTCATACGTTTGTTTGTGACACTTGCTTGCTTGTACAATTAGATGAATTTGAATCACCACAGCACATTTTCAATGACTATCTATACTTCAGCTCTTACTCATCAAGTTGGCTATTACATGCAAAACAATACGTAGAAATGGCGATCAAACGGTTTAATTTAACGCCAAATTCACAAGTTATTGAGATTGCAAGTAATGACGGATATTTATTGCAATACTTCCAAAAACAAAAGATTCGTACGTTAGGGATTGAGCCGGCAAAAAATGTTGCAGAGGTTTCCATTCAAAAAGGCATTCCTACTAAAAGCGAATTTTTCGGAAGTGATTTAGCGAAACAATTACTATCCGAAAATTATCAAGGCGACTTAATTATAGCTAACAACGTATTAGCTCACGTTCCTGATTTACATGATTTTATTGCAGGTTTAAAAACATTGTTAAAACCAGATGGTGTAATCACAATTGAATTTCCACATGTATTAAACCTCATTTCTTATAAGCAATTCGATACAATTTATCACGAGCACTTTTCTTATTTTTCACTTATATTTCTTCAAAAAATACTGTCCCATCATAAATTACAAGTGATAGATGTAGAAGAACTTTCTACACATGGCGGCTCATTACGGTTATTTATCAAACATGAGAACAAAGATGAATTGATCCATTCTAATGTTACAAAATTGATTCAAAAAGAAACACACCATGGACTCCACAAATTAGATTGTTACCTTCTATTCTCTAAACAAGTAGAGCAGTTAAAAATAGATATTTTAAAATTTTTTATTACAGCAAAATCCTTAAACAAACAAATTGTAGGTTATGGAGCACCGGCCAAAGGAAATACGCTTTTAAATTTTTGTGGACTTGGTAAAGAGTTTCTTTCTTATACAGTAGATAAAAATCCTCATAAGCAAGGATTATATTTACCAGGTACTCGAATCCCTATTAAAGATCCTGAAGAAATAAAACAAACAAAACCAGATTACATTCTCATTTTACCGTGGAACTTAAAGGACGAAATTATGGAAGAATGCTCCTTTATTCATGAATGGGGCGGGAAATTTTTAGTTGTTATACCGAAAGTAGAAGTGATTTAAATATGAAAAAAATCCTTGTAACAGGTGGAAATGGCTGGATTGGTAAATACGTAGTAACGTCATTAATCAAAATGGGTTATGAAGTGCATGCCACTTATTACAGCAACAAACCTTCTAATATTTCATGTAATTGGCACAAAGTAAATTTACTTCATAATGAAGAAGTAAAAGACCTTATTTACGATATAAGACCTTCCCACCTCGTTCATTTGGCATGGGAAGCTGTCCCCCCACAATGTTATCAATCTATCAATAATTATTATTGGCTACAATCCAGCATTTCATTAATTCAATATTTTTCAAACTCTGGTGGCCAAAGAATAGTAGTAGCTGGTACAGGGGCCGAATATGAATGGATTAATGGTATCTTATCAGAAGATTCAATGCTCCTCTCCTATAAAACACCTTATTCATTGTGTAAAAACACATTACGCTCATGGTTACAATCTTATTCCGAACAAACTGGGCTAAGCATGTGTTGGGGAAGAATTTTTCATTTATATGGTCCTTATGAAGCTGGTAATCGTCTAGTATCTAATATTATCGTCTCTTTATTAAAAAATGAGGAAGCTTTGTGTACACACGGAAAACAATACAGAGACTTTCTCTATGTGAGCGATGTGGCTGACGCGCTCATTTCATTATTAAACAGTGATATACAAGGTACTGTAAACGTTGCTTCTGGTCACCCTGTTCAAGTTAAAGAACTGGCTTCTATTATTGCAAAAAAAATAGGGAAAGAACATTTAATAAAACTAGGAGCCATTTCTTTCCCAAAAAGTGAACCATTGTTTGTTGGCGCTAATATTGAACGGCTAAAAAACGAAGCAAAATGGACTCCAAAATATGATATAGATACGGGAATTAAAGAAACAATTTTGTGGTGGGATACTTTTTTGAATACTTCACATTAACAAGGTCAATATGTGATGATTAACTGTAACCTATGGAAAAATATTTTGATATTCAGTAGCGAATCGTAAATCTTTTGTACCTTTCGCTACGTTTCTATAAAGTTCTTCTAACTTGTCTGATGTAATTACATGATGTGTTCCCAGACCAGCACTTTTACTCGCCTCTGAAAGAGTTGGACCAATTTGTAATTTCCTCTTCCTTATCGCATCATTCCAAGGACTAAAACCGAACCGTAAAATAAAAGCAAGAGGTGGATATGACATAAATTCATGAGCTGCTAGATGCCTTTCTGCCATATAGTTACCATGTCCATGATTATGAATAAATCTTCCTCTTTTTCAAACTCCCCAATCGGCTGGTAAGTAACCATGATATCTTTGCTTTACTAAAGGCACTTCACACCGTGGCTCCTGATAACCATAGTTTGGATCGTCGACCATTATGATTCCTTCGATCCAATACATTTTTCCTCCTAATTTATTAAGAGATGCCTAAATTTTGTTTTGGAACCCATCCTTCTGCCTCCTTATCTACATTTTCACACCATATCCATCCATTCAACTCTTTAGAACCAACAAGAATCTCCCCTACATTGACATTCAATTCTTTCGCCGTATATCTTTCTATAATGAATCCTACACTCTTTGATTTACTATGTATGATTTGCTCTGGCACCCAGCCTTCCCGATTATTACGCTCTTCGTAGCAATATACCCAATTGTTCCAGTTTTCAGGGCCTACATATTTATTGCCGATTAAAACTGTATCCCCTTTTTCTAGAGAAATAGGATTGGGATAATTACTTACATGTGATTGAATGACAATATATTTCATAACACCCTCCATTAATCTGAAAATTAAGTTATAATCTTATTATATATTACTTCACACAGGAAGGAGAATACGTATGTACTTCAATCATTTATTCGAAAACGATCAGCCTGTTGGCCGTCTATAAACTAAGGCGGGCATTTGTATAACAATTAAAATATGCCTCGTCTTAGGGATCCTAATACAATCCTAAAAATAGACGGAGGTACTTCACTATGAAACAAACAATTTTTGGAGCTATATGTTTATCACTTGCAGCAAGTATTTGGGGTGGTATGTACGTTGTAAGTAAATATGTACTAGACTTTGTTCCCCCACTTACACTTGTCTGGCTTCGCTTTATCATCGCTTTTTTCGTTTTATATATGATTTTGAAAATAGCAGAACGAAAACATAAAAAGAAAATACGTATTCATAAACAAGACTGGTTACTTTTTGCTTGGATCGGTTTCATTGGTTATTTCATCTCGATCACATGTCAATTTATTGGGACGAAATTATCAGATGCCCACACAGGCTCTTTAGTTACATCAGCCACTCCAGCCTTTATGGTCGTATTCGCTACTTTGATTTTGAAAGAGAGACTAACTGCTCGTAGAGTATTCTCTACCATTTTAGCTACAATAGGTGTCATCATTGTCATTGGATGGGATATAGAAGTTGGTTCATATTTTATTGGAACACTCATTTTAGTTGGAGCTGCTATTACGTGGGCTTTACTATCTATTTATGTAAAAATTGCTTCTGCACGCTTTTCATCCTTAGTCATTACAACTTACGCAATTTTCTTTGCATTATTTTTCATTACGCCTTGTATGATTTGGGAATTACAATCAAATCCAGTTGAAAATTTGGATATCTATGTATTGTTAGGCGTACTATATTTAGGGATCATTTCCACTGCGGGTGCCTTTTTTCTGTGGAATAAAGGGCTAGAGCTCATGGATGCTAGCATTGGCTCACTATTTTTCTTTTTTCAGCCAATCGTTGGTTCCTTACTAGGATGGCTGTTATTAAATGAAACATTAAACCGCAACTTCTTTATTGGTGGTACTCTTATTATACTTAGCGTAATCATCACCACTCTCGAAAAGAAAAAGTAACATGAATAAAAACAACACGGGCCATGAAAACAGCCTGTGTTGTTTTTATTCTCTTCTACTAGAGAACCTATTTAATTTTCTCAAACAGACCAATGCGTTGGACGAGAAAGTATTTTGGGTAATTTCGTATGTGCATCACCCTTCGCTGCGTTAATTTGAACTTGAGTGAGAAAAATACTATCAGTAAAATTTGCTCCTCGAAGATCTGCATCTCGTAAATCCGCACCGATAAGATCAGCAGCTCTCAAATCGGCGTCTCGAAGATCAGCTGCAATCAGATATGTCCCTCTTAAATTCGCTCCCCTAAGATCTGCTTTTCTAAGCTTTGCACCCATCAAATTCGCTCCTCGATGATTAATCCTCTTATTCTTTTTCGAATTCTCATACTGCTGACACGACTCCTTCCATACTAGCTCACTTGTTTTTAGAAGAAGTTCATTTATACCAGCTCGATGTAATGGAACATTTACATCCATCAGTGAATCTGTGCTAAGCTGTGAAAGTCTCTCCGTCTCATCAATCGCAAGGCTAATCTCCCTATGAATTGTCCGTGTTGCTTTTAACATTAAAGCTTCATTCAAATACCAAAGCATCTCATGAAGCTGATGCATAATCGGAAAAACATCATACATTTTTTTCGCGTGTTCTGGGCTTTTACGCCAGTCGATACCTTCGAAGGTTACCTGTGAAACCTTTTGCCCTGCACCGAAACATTCGAAAACCGTACACCCTTTAAATCCTTTTCCTCTAAGATTTTTATGAATACTGCACCTAAAATCTGACTGAAGATTTGAACAAGGTTTCCCAGCATCCTTATTAACTGCAAAATCGACTGAAGCTGCGAAAGGTAGTGCAACGCAACATAAACCGAAGCATTTCTCACAATCAGCTCGTAGACTATTAAAACTCACACTATTTTTTGAATCTAAATACTTATTGTCTTCTAACAAAACATGGACCCCCTGTTGCTGTATTACTTGTGTAATTTTATATAGATAAGGATATAAAATAAATCGTTTTGTGTAAATTCACTTGTATTAAAAAATGTCTTTCATCAATTAAACATGAGCTTTTGTAAATATTTTAAAGAGTACTTTACCAATCTTTTCAGTTCTTGCAATCAAATAAATCGTTCTCTGTTTCTGAAAATCTCGAATTGGTATTGTACAAAGCGGCAAATGTTCAATACGCTCTGAAATCGTTCGTGGAACAATTGTAATTCCTGCCCCTGCAGCAACCATACCAAGAATAAAGTCTCGAAACGATACCTCAGAACTAATATTAGGTTCTGCTTTCAGTCTATCAAACTCTTCTGTAATCGCTCTTCGAATATCGCAACCAATCGGATACATAACTAGATTCTCTGATAATAATTCTCTTATAAATACATCTTCTCTTTTACTAAGCGGATGTGTCTTCTGGAAAACTACATCATACGGCTCTACAAATAATTTCCTATACCAAAGGTTTTTTGGCACCCATTTTTCATCTACTAAAGCAGCATCCAACTTCCCTGATAACATATCTTCCATAATTTCTTTAGACATATCGTACACTTTTGTTTCTATTTTAACTTTCCCATTCTTATCACCAACAAGTTTGTTAGGAAGATAAAACGCTGCAAGACTCGGTAGTAAGCCTAACATTACATGTGTGAATTCCCCCATAGCTTTCATTTCTCGCTTCATACCCTCCCATTCTTTAACAAATGGAATGATTCTTTTTCGAAAATAAATCCCTGCTTCTGTTAATTCTATACCTTGTGGGGATCTACTTAATAATTCTACTTCTAATTCAGCTTCTAACTTCTTTATTTGTTTACTTACTGCTGGTTGTGTCATATGAATATGCTCTGCTACTTTTGAAAAACTTTTATACTCTGAACAAAGTAAAAAACACCGTAACCATTCTATCTCCATCCTCTATATCCTCTATATCCCCTTGTTCAAACTTTTTGTTATACCCTTCAAAAATACTGGAAATTCTCTACTTTTGCAATAATTGATATCATTACCATATGGAAAATAAATCATTTTTGAAAAGGGGAATAACAAATGAATCGATTACCTAAAAATGCTGCACTTATTCTAGTTGACATTCAAAAAGGATTCGATGATTCTTACTGGGGACAACGCAATAATATACATGCTGAAACAAACATGGAGCTTATATTACAAACATGGAGAAAAACAAATCGTCCTGTAATTCATGTACAGCACATCTCAAATAAAGAAGATCACCCATTAAGAAAAGAAAGCAGCGGAAGTGAATTTAAAGATTTTGCTACTCCGCTTGTAGATGAACCAGTCTTTCAAAAAAATGTGAATAGCGCTTTTATCGGAACCAATTTAGAAATATATTTACGAGAACACAATTATGATACTGCCGTCATTATTGGTTTAACGACAGACTATTGTATATCCACTTCTGTACGTATGGCTGGTAATTTAGGATTTTTAACTTATGTTATTTCAGATGCCACCGCTACATTTGACCGTATTGCATACGATGAAAATTACTATCATGCAGAAGATATCCATAATATAGCATTAGTAAGCCTCCATGAAATGTTTGCTACCGTTTTAACAACCGATAAACTTATAGAATTGGTTTAAACTCCATTTAATCAATTAGTTCAAATTCACTTTATAAATAAAACATCACATTTCATTTCAAATGTTACTCTAACTTCCTAATATACTTTCATATGAAAAGGCGATATTCTCTCGTTTATATTATCATTAAATTATAAACATTCATACAACAGGAGGAACTAATATGGCATTAGAAATGAAAACGAACTGTCAAACATGCAATACTTCTCTTCAAACAAATTCAGAAGCTTACATTTGCACTTATGAATGTACATTCTGTGCACCATGCACAGAAAAAACGCATCAAGTTTGTCCAAACTGTGGTGGTGAATTAGTACGTAGACCGAAAAAGAAACAATAAAAGCAAAGCTATTCGTAGCTTTGCTTTTTTCTTTATAACATTTATTTTAAAATTCCTTTTAACTTATCTCCGATTAACTCTGATAAGTATTCATAGCCAACCACTCCAAAATGCAGTCCATCACGCTCTTCATTTTCTACAAATCTCTTATAGTTCAACTCCTGAATCATATGAGAATGTAAATCAAGAAAATAACTTCCTGTTTGTGTTGCTACTTCTTCCATCACTTTTACATAATGTCCTAATACTTCATTTGTTCTTGCATGCTGCCTTTCTTCATCCACTGGTGCCGGACTAATTAGAAGTACCTTTTCAGGAGAAATTTCATTCACAATTCCGATTAAATTTTCTTTATATTCTTGTAGCGATACTTGTTTATGGAAAGCCGCATCATTTGCACCAAAAAAGACCGTTACAAACGTCGGTTCAAAAGATAAAACATCTTCTTCTATTCTTTGCAAAGCATCAAACGTATTGTCACCAGAGACTCCCGCATTTACTACATTCCAATTTGGAAACTGCTCTTGTAAATGCGGTGTTAACCTTGGCTTCCCATCCCAAAATGTTTCACCAGCGGTAATACTGTCCCCAAAGCATACTAATGTATTCATTTACGTTTCTCCTTTTTATGTATAAAATAATTCACCTTCTAACGCAGCAATATAACGCTGTGCGGAACGCTGAACAGCTTCATTTGCATCCTCTTTAACTACTCGATGAAAAGCGTTGTATAAACGATTAAAAGGCAGTGACTTCACCCTTTTAGCCATCTCTTCGACCTTATTTGCTGGTAACGGAATTAAGTTTGGATAACTGTACATAAAGCTCACCCACTGCTGATCCGCTACAACTTGAATAATATCGCCTGTTAATAAAATCCCTTTCCCATCATTCCCTTGTGACCAATGTAAGACGGAACCACCTTTAAAATGTCCACCTAGACGATGTACAGTTAATCCATCAGATAATTGCAGTGATTCTCCTGACCAAAAAACAATATGTTTACTTGGACGCGTAACCCATTGTTTATCATCTTCATGTATATATATCGGTACATCAAATGTTTCTGCCCACTCTACTTGAGTAGAATAATAGTGTGGATGGGATAATGCAATTGCATTCAATCCTCCTAATTCTTTTACTTTCTCAATTGTAGTTTCATCAAAATAAGTAATACAATCCCATAACAAATTATACGATTCCGTTTTTACAAAGTAAGTTATTTGACCAATCGCAAATTCTGGTTTTGTTGTAATACTATAAAGCCCTACCTCTTCCTCGATTATTTCATTTTTATATGTATGACTCTCTTGTAAATCTTCCAGTGTCGTCCAAGATTGACCTTTCGGATTAATATATTGTCTCTCCTCATTGCAAATCATACAATTCATCGGTTCTTCTACACTCGCCGCATATTGCACACCGCATGTTGTACAAATAAAGTTTTTCATAATCATTCTCCTATCCCCATTTTGTTTTTTACTCTTTTAAGCTGTCATTTTATCATTCCGTTGATTTCCTACTTTTTTATTTTCAATAGATAAACCTACAATTATAATTACATAAACAGTTGTAACTGCAATCGGTATTGCCATAAACCCTTTTTCTACAAAGAAAACACCACATATGGATGTTACTAATACTGTACCAACTGACAGCAATCCATAACTCTTACTCTCATAGATCCAAACGTATGGTAAAAAGTGAACTCCTACTAAAACTGCTACTGTAAATGAAACGACTTTATTATTATTTGACAAATACAAGAAAAAACCTTTAAAAATCTTTATATTATAGAAAAAGCAATCTTCATCTTTCTGAAACCGATAATGCAGAAGCTAATATTTCATTATAAATCTCATTCCACTTTGGATAATATACTGTAACCTCGCTCGGCTTCACAAATATTCTTCTACCCGATTCATACTCTCCGCTAAAATCATGCACTTCTGTGATATCCATCCGATAAAAAGGTTGATATCCTATTTTAGGATACGGACCATCTTCATTCCAATTCGGATTTTCACTATGGTCTACAATAATATATCCAAGCAAGGTACATTCTCCCTTTACATACCCTTCTTCCCATACTTCCCTCTGCAAACATTCTTCTGATGTTTCATTCTTTTCTATATGTCCTCCAGGAAAATCCCAACTACGCTTAGGGTGGTCTATTAATACAATCTTACCTTTATAAAAACAAAAACCATGTACACTCGTAATCCTTGTATACTCCGGTAGTATATCTGCTTTTTTCCATGTTAACTTCACCCTTTCTTCTCCATAGTTTGTGTATATCATTGTCATACTTTTCCTCCCTTTTATTCCAAATATTTTTTAGATAATCTATTCTAGCTATACTTTATCTTCACAAAAATCCCTTTACACTTTCCAAATATCGATAGATTATACTCTCTTACATTCACAACGTTACCTTTTATATTTTATAAATAAGGGAATGCTATAAAAAATACCTATACATATAGGAGGACATATATGAAACCCGATTTTTTACAAGCTGTAAATGAAGCCATCGGTAATATTGAGCATATCCACATCGAAGAAAGTGGCGCAGATAGTTTACTTATCCATCATGATGATGCGAGGCAGTTAGAGAAAGTTGCTGAGAGACTAGAAAATAAAAAGTTTCATTCCGTAATTCGGCAAAATGAAAATGCATCTTTTATCGAAGTCATAAACAAATGAAAAAAGTTCGGTTGCGTGCCGAACTTTTTTATTTCATACTTTTAAATTTAAATTAAAATCTGAAACTCATCTACGTACACTGCATTTCATCATCTGTTAATCCTTCTGCATCTATTACAAGACCAGCTGGATTTCCCATGTTTGGCTTATTGCTAAATGCATCATAATGAAAAACTTTTATTCCCTTCATTTTCTCATCTCCTGAATTTATTTAAAAATTTTACAATGCAGTTCCGTTTCTGTCCTTATAGAGCATCCGTTTTTCCAAAAAATCTTTTTCATCTTTTCATTTATCATATGGGTACTTCCTATATAATAAGTAGCTCCCATTTGTTTTAACATGTATAAAGATTGAAGATGGATATGGATACTAAGTCCTTTTCCACGTTCCTCTGGCAATAGTCCAAAATAAAACAATCGCCCTTCATCTTTCGTTCCAGGTTCAATGTGTGGAATGGATATTCCAATTGGTTTGTTCTTTTCACAAAAAACAATACATGCTTTTTTCCAGCCCTCGCCTAATTCTGTTTGGATAGAATAAAAATGTTCATCGATATTGAGAATTGATGATTTATTATCCGAACCTGACATGCATCGCTCCCAAAGCAACTTAAATTCCTTTTCAGACAATGTCCCTTCGTCTATAGAGCGAAAATCATACTGTTTCTTTGGAGTTTCTATATTCATAATTTCTCGAAACACTTCTATTTTCGCTGCATAAAGCTCAAAGCCAAATTCACGTAACACTTTTGCACTCGGAGTATAACTGTTGAAACTTTTATCTAGTAAAATGCTTGCTCTTTTTATATTCCAACTTGAACAAACCTCTACAAATCTTTTTATCTTCTCTTTATAATTTTGAGCATTAAAAAAAGAATCTTCATCCATTTCTTCAATTGTTACTGCATTCGGCAAACCATTTAGTACTTTTTTCGAAGGGCCAAATATGTTTTGAACAATTGTAAGATTGTACATTATGTTCACGATAACCATCATCGTATTGATATCGGGATGGTAACCGATTATTAAATCCCTCATACCAATTTACATAGTCCTCTTCTCGAAAAGGTCGAATAATAAGTCTTTCTGTCTCTACTTGCAATAATGGTTGTTTCATTTTGTATCTCTTCCTTTACCTCTAGATACTTTCCTCCACAAATGCTATTCTCAATCAACTGTCCATATTTATTGTCAGAATATTATTTACTTTTTATATAAAATACGAAATTTAGTAAATCAATATTATTCATCTATTCCCTCTAAAACAATAAAGTCCAGTTATGTATAAAAACATAACTGGACTTTTTAACATAAATGAAGAACCAAACCTGCTATTTACTTTCCGTTTTTAGTTTACAAAAACACCGCTCTTTAACTCTCTTTTCAACACTTTACCTAGTGCATTTTTCGGTAAACTCTCAACAAACACTACTTGCGGTATTTTATAGCTTGCTAATTTTTGTTTACAGTACTGAATAACCTCTTCTTCTGTTAAAGATATTTGTAGATTTTTAACAATATAGGCCCTTGGAATCTCTCCCCAAAAGTCATCAGTGATTCCGACTACAGCGACTTCCAACACACCTTTTATTTCATGGATAACTTCTTCTACTTGATCTGGGTATACATTATCGCCGCCGTGTACAATTACATCTTTATATCTTCCCATTATGTATAAAAAGCCGTCTTCATCTAACATACCAGCATCCCCCATATAAAACCAACTGTCCTTCAAAACTTTATTTGTGGCCTTTTCATTATTCCAATAGCCTTTAAACATATAGGGGCTTTTCACAAGAATTTCTCCAACTTCCTTTTTAGGTAATTGGTCACCTGTGTCAGGGTGAATAATTTTTATTTCCACATTCTTAATTGGCTTTCCTACAGAAGACATTTTTTCTTCTCCCATGTCTGAACGCCATGAGCTAACAACCCATCCTTCTGTACTTCCATATGCTTGCACCATAAATATCCCTTTCTCTGCATAGCGCTGTATAATACTCTCAGATACTTTTGTACCACCACTCTGCGCTACTTTGAAAGAAGAAATATCTCGTTCTTTTTTATTTAACTCATCCAGCATATAACTATATACAGCTGGGAATGCAAGCATCGTTGTAATTTTCTCTTTTTCAATTGTATCCCAAATAAGAGCAGGGTCTGAATCAGAAAGAAAAATCATTGTAATACCATGATAAATACAATTTAATATAGAAAGGACACCGCTCATATGAAAGAGCGGATGTACAGAAAGGAATCGTTCTCCTACTGGAATTTCTCTTTGTCCGACAACCTCAGTAAAATAGTTATATAAATTTTTATGACCAATTACACAAGCTTTCGCATTTCCTGTTGTTCCAGAAGTGAATAAAAAAATAGCATCATCGTCTTCATGAACGATTACAGCTGGTTCAATTTTCGGCTGATCTTGTAATAATAATTCAAATGACTGTGATATCTCCATCTCAAATCCAGTTTCTATTGTCATATGAATCTCTTTTACTGCCTCAATTTCCAATAATATCTCTTGAAATTCAATATCATAAAATAACACTTTTAGTTTTGCTTCTTGTACAATCGTCTCTAATTCATACGAAGTAAGTTGACGATTAAACGGTATGAGTACCGCTCCGATTTTTAAGCTCGCCATCATAATTGTTGGAAACGGATGATTATTCTTGCACAAAATCCCTATGCGATCTCCCTTTTGAACGCCTTTCTCTAACAAATAATTTGCAAGTTGATTTACTCGTTCATTATATTCTTCAAATGAATATCTGTTTCCTCCTCCCACAAGTGCTTCTACACTCGCTGATTGTTTTACTCGTTTTTGTAAAAGTTGTTGCATTGTACGCAAGAAAAACGCCCCTTTTTCATTTTTTAGATTTTTATTTTACTACATTAACTATTAATTTACTAAAGATTAAACTTGATAAAATTAATTAAATACATAAAAAATCCCAATACCTATAAAGGAACCGGGATTTTTTCGACTCATATATGAAGACTACTTTTATTCATAACATATTTCACATACTGGGCTGCACTTTTTTCGATATCTTCATCCTTTAGTTGATACTCTGCTCCGTATAAAGTAAACATAGGTATAAACTTCATACCTGTGTATAAGCAAGTCGACTGGAATGGTTTTGTTAGTTCATCCATTGTAAACTCACCTTGATACTGAGATTCTAATCCGCCTATGGAAATTGCCAAACCGAATTCTTTATCACGTACTTTATCTCCTGTAGAGCCATACGCAAAACCATACGTCAGCACATCATCAAACCACTTCTTTAATAATGGTGGTGAACTATACCAATAGAACGGAAATTGAAATATGTAACGATCATGTTCTAATAATAGCCTTTGTTCATACTCAATATCAAATTCCCAATTAGAAGCTGTTTTATACAATTGGTGAACTGTTATCTCATCAGAATGTTTCTCCAATTCTTCTACCCATCTTTTATTAATCTGTGATTTTTCAATATCAGGATGTGCTACAATTACAAGTGTTTTCATTACTTCCCTTCCCCCTTATAAATAAATGAAATCCTTTAGTATAGTATGTATTAATTACATATAATTGAAAAGTACGTACTTTCAGGTGCTATAGGAACCTTGAAGTACCTATGGAGGTGTAATATGAATCAAAATAACGACTTCCCTATCTCTACTACACTTGAAGTCATCGGCGGAAAATGGAAGAGTAATATTTTGTGCGTTCTAATTGATGGAAAGAAACGGACAAATGAACTGAAACGTGCTATTCCAGATATTACACAAAAAGTTCTGACCCAACAATTGCGTCAACTTGAAGCTGACGGTATTATCCATCGTATTGTATATCAAGAAGTTCCACCAAAAGTCGAGTATGTAATAAGCGAATACGGAAAGTCTTTAATCCAAATTATGAATGAGATGTGTGAATGGGGAAAAGATCATCAAGTAAAAAAATCAACAAAGTAAAAAAAGCATACAAAAATGAAAGAACCCTTAAAAAGGGTTCTTTTCAATACATCTTTAATTCTATTTCGATTTCAATAAATCTAACGTATGAGAAAGTAAGCGGCTATCCCCTACCTCTCCATGCCCTGGTACAACTGATTTTATGTTTTTATATCGACTCATCACTTTTCCAACTGAATGTGACCATTCATCTACATATGCATCCGCAACATTTCCTAAATCTTTCGCATCTGCCGATTTTACTAAACAACCTCCAAATAGAATTTTATATTGCGGTAACCATACTGTAATATTGTCTTCCGTATGTCCTTTTCCAGGATAAAAGGCTTCTACTTTCATATTTCCAAACTTCATATTTGTAATTTCCTTCAAATCCGCAATTGGTTCTTCATAACCATACTTCTTTGCTAGTGTAGCCGTTAGAGCTGTACTATGTACTTTAACCCCTTTTTCTTTTAACGTTTTGATTCCTCCAATTCGGTCTGCGTGTGCATGCGTAATGATTGCATCTGTTATTGGTTTATGAAACTTCTTTTCAATCATTTCTATTAGCTCTTTTGTAAGTTTGTCATCCCAAGAGGATTCAATAAGCACTAGCCCTTTGGATGTATTAAGGATAAGACCATTCGAAGGCACTGTTTCCCCATTAAAATAACCCACTTCTGTATGAACCCATACATATGAATTTAACTGAGAGATTGAAATCGTACCTTCTTGGTTTTTAATTACGTTTCGCTCTTCATTTCCTACAGCTTGCGCTGGGAATGTCGCACTTGCAAATTGACTTACCCCTAATAAACTTACACATAGACCTACTTTTAACATCATTTTCTTTTTCATTATGACCGCCCCTTTCTTCATATCTTACTTCTTTAAAAATGCTATTACACTTAATAGACAACACGTATAATAAATTTGTTCCCGTATTTACAAAAAAATTAATAGATTTTAAGATAAGATGGAATCTAAGTAAGGGAGAATTTTATGGTACATATACAACAGAAAAGATGGATGATTTTAACGACCTTTTTTATGATAGGAGTTATATTAACACTTCTGTTTCAAACAGGCTTTATTTCTTTAGCTATTACAACTTCTCCAGCTGAAAGAGGTAAAATTATCGATCGAAATGGCATCATACTCGCTACAAATAAAAAAGGAAATTCTTTGTATTACTTGTGGAATAGCGAATGTCCAACTGCCAAAGAAACAACGGATCTAGTAAATTTCTTAAATCAGTTTTCGGCTACATTTCATCATGACATTCCTATAAATGAAATAAAAACACAATTACAAGAATCTTGTCAGCATCATAACGAAAAGAAAATACTACTATACTCGAACGTCACTGAAAGAGAATTAGCCTATATAAATAAAAATAAACTTCAAAATTTCATCGTAAAAAATGAATCGATACGTGTCTACCCACAACATGAAATTGGTTCACAAGTAGTTGGATATGTAGATAACATTAAAGAGAAAACTCATTCTAATTCTGTTCCTGTTGGTGCAAATGGAATTGAGCTTCAATATGAAAATGAATTAAAAGGTATCCCGAAAAAAAATATCATTCTTAAAATCAGTGATAAAAAATACTCCTGGAACATACAAAAAACAAAAAGCGGAAAAGATATTCAGCTATCACTAGATTCCAAGCTTCAACAGAAAACAGAAGAAGTACTAAAATCTCAAATTAACACTACCCCTAACGCAAATGATGGGTACGCTGTTGCAATGAATGTAAAAACAGGAGAAATATTAGCTATGGCTAACTCCTCTGTTTTTGATCCAAACATATTAAACACAAATATAGCTCTTACTAAAAGCAAGCAGTTGAAAATTCTTTCACAAAATAAAACGATTCAAAAACTAAAATATGGTGACTCCTATGTAAATATGGGATCCACAATCAAGCCGCTTACTATTTTAATGGGTTTAAATGAAAAGCTCATTCAGCCATCAGATACGTATTTAGATCAAGGGAGCTTTCATTATAATGATGAGAATAATATCAAAAACGATCCAGGTACCCCGACTGGTGAAATTACACCAAGTCAGGCCATTATGAATTCATCCAATACGTTTATGACAGCTAAAGTAGCCATTCCATTATTTAATCAAAATAATGGAAACTTGGAGAAGGTGTCTACCATTTGGACAAGTTATTTAGAAAAATTCGGCCTTCGTTCTAAAACTGGGATTGACTTACCTTTTGAAGAGGGCAGTAAATACGAATTACATAACGCTGGGGATTTTGAAAACGGGATTTCAGCTTTATTAAATGCTTCTTGGGGAGGAAATGAAGTACACACACCTCTTCAACTCGTTCAATATGCGGCAACCCTTGCAAATAAAGGCATAAAATACAAACCTCAAATCGTCAATGCTATCATAAACAATCATGGTACAATGCTAAAAGAATTTAAGCCTATCGCAGAAAGTTCAAATCATTACCCTACAATATTTTGGGATGTGCTGAGAAACGGTATGAGTAACAATATACAAGAGATTAAAGATTTACCGTTTGACGTTGCTGGAAAAACAGGTACCACAAGTTCTCCAAACAAACAAGATAAAATCGTCAACCATTCTCTATTTATTGCATATGCTCCTGCTACTAATCCACAGATTGCGATTTCTGTCATTATTCCTGGTGGTGATTTCGGTGGAAAGAGTGCCGCTCCCGTTGCTGCAAATATTTTAAGTGCTTGGGATATTCTTCAAAAAGAAAACAAAAGTAAAGAGACAGGTTCAATTCAATGAACCTGTCCCTTTTACCAAATAGAATCTATCATTTTTATTTTCCACATTCCATCGTTTTGTTTTTCGAAGGTAAATGAATATTCGATATCAGTTGAAATACGACTTTCTTCCACATAACCAGTATAACCATTCATCGTCGTTACCTTTATATAACCACTCCCCCTTATTTTTGCTGGCATCCATGCTTTCACCATTTCGTTAGACGCATGGTATACAACCCTCGAATTATTTTGAGGTTGAGCAAAAATCTTTGTTTTCTCCCCAACAACAGTTCCATATAAATAATGTTCGTTCTTATTCTGATTACTTTCTGCTAATCCACTAGGTATTTTATATAAACTTTTTGTATCATTTATAAATTCTCCTCCCATAGCAAGAGCAACTTGTAGATTATTTAAAATGCCCTCATAGGACTTCCGTTCATTTTTATTATATTTTTCCCCTTTAAAAATAATTTCTTCATTGATTATGTCATGTAAAACATTTGTATCCTTTACACTCAATTTTTGATTTAATTCATTCATAAATTGCTTTAATGATTGATCTTCAGTGGATTCATCTTTCATCTTAACTTCAATTTGTGTACTACTTTGTACAGATTGCTTATTACTACCAAACCAAGATTGTTGAAAATTCACTAGTACAATTGCAAAAGTACAAATAACTGTAGCAGCTAAAACGTTTATACGAAACGGTCTTCTGTATTTTTCTTGATACTCCCCTTCCGTTTTATGAATAGATTGTTTGATCTTACGAATAAATTCTTCTTTATCTCCACGTTTCTTCATCGGTCCATTTTGTAACTTTTTATACCAATCTGGTTTTCTATCAGTACTCATCATGCATCCTCCGCAAATATTTTTGAAACTCTTGCACGCGCCCTATGTATCCTAGACTTCACAGTCCCAATGGACACTCCTAAGGTTTCAGCAATCTCTTCATAAGATAATTCATATTTTGCATCTAATATTATTACTTCACGATACTTCTTAGGTAATTTCAATACAATATGCCAAACCTCATCTATGTTTTCTTTTTGAAAAAATTGCTGTTCTGCAGACGGATATTCCTTATCACTTCTAAATATACCCACTAAAGAAATTCTCTTAAAGTAAGCAGCTTTCAAGTAATTTAATGCTGTATTCCTTGTAATCTTTAGTAACCATGTCTTAATAGATGATTCATTTCGAAATGAATGCCAATTCTTAAATACCTTTATAAATACATCCTGTGTTATATCATCTGATAAATGTGCGTCTTTTGTAATAATAAAAGAATAATTCCACACATCTTGCCAATATTCTTCTATCACACAATCTATTTCATTATCATTATATTTTTGAATAACCTTATCTTCCATTCCAACACCTCAGCTTATACCAATAAGCATAAAGACCTTTCCTCACTATATTTTGCAATTTCCTCATAATATAGACAAGGTAACAGATTGTTTTGTTCCATTTTCTTTTGAAAATATTATTTCAATTTATTTCAAGAGGAAAAAGCGTACAAAAATCTGTACGCTTTTTTCTATCATTTATTATTTAAAAAGAATGCATGCATACAACTATTGCAATAACTGAAGGCACTTATTGACAAAAAAAAACTCAAAAGGCAACTTATCTAGTTGGCTCAACAAATGTTATAAATCTAATTATTGATGAAAAAGAACTTGGCATATTACCAAGTTCTTTTTCACTTTACTCTTCAAAAATAAATTGTTTAAACTGCTCTACACTCTCAAAATAATAATCTGATTCCTCTTCCATTTGCTTTTTAATCTTCGGAATATGATGCGACCAACCTGCTGCAGCAAATGCAACGTTACAGCTCTTCGCCATTTCCAGTGCAGGCTTTAAATCATCTAACACGATGACTTCGTCTTCATGCAAATTAAACATGGACAGAATCTTTTTCACTGGATATGGATGCGGTTTTCTTTGATCTTCTTCTAGCTCCCATCCAAATACTGCATCAGGAACGAACCCACAGTGTTTTTCATAATCTCTCTTAATACGACTACTCTCAGAGTGGGAAACAACTGTTACGATTCCACCTTGTTCTTTGAACGCTTGTACCAGTTCCGGAAACCCTTCATAAAAATCCGGAATCGTTGATTCTATATACTTCTTCCAAATTTTTTGTTGATGTTCTTGTTCTTCCGGAGTAAAACCAATCTTATCTTTACACAAACTCATGAACCCAGGATGAAAACAATATGTAACAAATTCTTCTAACGATAACGGCTTTTCATCTGGTCTTAAGTCTTGTAATGCTTCTACAAAAGATGGATAGTGTATATCCGGTGTACTTTTCACTGCTGTGTCATCATGATCTAATATTAAACATTTATATTTCAAATTCATTTTCTTCCTCCACTACAATCATTCATACTGAATTACTTTTTCTATTATCTCAGGCTAGACTGATACCATCCACATTCTTTCCAAATATCTTTCAAGAAAAAACATGGGTAAATTAAGATTTCTGGTTCTGTTGCAAAGTTTCTTAACCTCAAAACAGGTGCGGGAATTACGACTACATGTTATGCAACTGTTAATAGATTCTGTAATTCATTGTACGCTGAAAAACCGAAGTCTGTTTGAAGACTTCGATTTTGTTTATATAGAGCATGAATGATGAATGGTTTCTATACCTCTTTGCAACAGAGCCTATAGGTTCATAGATTATTGAATTTTTGAAAGAAACATCTTTGGGAATGGCATAACTATATCTACTTGCTCCATTTGAACTTTTTTGTTGCACCTTTATCACTTCATAGTTATTTTCGCACATCAACCTTACCTCATTTAGCTTATTACTTTAGAAGTTACATCCTCGTAATTTACCACTCATAGATAATTATAATTATTACAATTTAAAAACTAAGTAAATAACAAAATCCACTCTAAAAATTTTAATAGAACAAAAAACAATAGAATTTTATTAAGAAATAAATTTCTCGATATCTAAATATTTACAATTTCGATAAAATTATAAAAAATAGATTATTTATACTAGGAGGTTATTCCATAGGGGCTACAACTGTAACTCTAAGTGAAATTACTGGTTTATTAAATAAATGGCATGATTCAATACGTAGTCAAAACTTAGATATTTCACAAGAATTATACAATGAAGTAAAAATTAAAATCGAAAACATCCAAGAGAATCAAAACATCCTTTTATATTACTCACTCCTTGAATTTAGATTTAATATGCTAAATAAAGACTACGAGAATTCGAATACACTCCTAAAGAAAATTGAAACATTTAATAAACCAAGTGAAGAACTTTTAAATTATTATTATTATTTCTTTAAAGCGATACATGCTACAGAAACAGGGCAATATAATGATGCTGATTCTTATTTTAATCAGGCAAAAGGTTTATTAGATAACATTCCGGATGAGATTGAAAAAGCTGAATTTTATTACAAATCCGCTGCATTTTACTACCAAGTGCGTCGACCATTAATTGCTGTAAAATATGCTAACCGTGCAAAAAAATATTTTGAAACCAAATCAGGATACGAAATTAATGTAGCATCGTGTAGTAATATACTCGGTCTTACTTGTACTTCTTTAAAGCAATATGAAACTGCAGAAGAATACTTCCATGATGCCATCAATATTGTTACAAAGCAGCGTAATACAATATTAGGACTAAAAGTTAGACATAATTTAGGTTTCCTGTATGCCGAACAAAATCATTCAGAAGCAGCAATTAGGAACTTATCTAATGCTATTGATACTCCTGAAAAAAGCTTCAAAGCAATTTTCCTACTCGCAAGGGAAAACTACAAACTTGGTAATACCGAAGAAACTTCTAAGTTAATTAATACTGGTTTAGATGTTTGCAAGCGCATTAGTAATACAGAATATAAACACCATTTCTTAATTTTAAATGCTTTAAACACATCTGAATCCACCGAAAAATTTGAAAATATAATTTCAGAAGGAATTCAGTACTTTGAGCGAGAAGGTTTATTAGGGTTCGTACACGACTATTCTAAGCAATTGGCTTTAAAATTCTATTCTTCTAATCAACCAGACAAAGCAAGCCTATATTTTTATAAGTCTCACAAAGCCGAAGAAAAACTACAAGAAAAGGAGGCACTAAAATAATGAAAAAAACAATTCAATTTTTGGGAGTTACATTTGGATTAGTAGTGCTTTTTAGTTTCACTTCCACAAATACAACATCTAAGGCCTTAGAACATGGAGAAACATTTGCTCCAAATCTAGAAAACAATTCAATTCAGTATGTTTTAAGAGAACATGGAGAAACATTTTAATTCTTATAATAAAATATAAATAAAAGAAAAAGCGCTATCATTAATTGTGAACTGTACCTCGAATCGTGGACACTTAAAAAAGTCCATGATTCGGGGTACAGTTCATTTATATGCTTATCTTTTTTCATATTAATATACGCTACTATTTATGCTGTTATAAAGCATCCACATATTCCTTTGCTTCAAGCAATGAATAACCAAATGTTTCTCGTACTTTCTTAATCGCAGTGATCGTTTTTCCATCATTCATAAGTTGACGTAGTTCCTTATTAATTTCAGGTGCTGCTTCTATAATCCCCATTTGTTTTGTAATTAGCTCTAACCTATGCTCTATTCGCTTAAGTCTAGCATCATTTCTTTTTTGAATCCGATTTAGTTTCTCCCCAATATAAATCATACCAAACGCAATAAACGGTATCACAACTAAAAATTCCATATCCTCATCTCCTTACGTACGGGTCTATTCATGTTATACACAGCGAAATCGAATGATATAAACTATTAAAGTACCAAATAAAATCACTAAAAAACTCGTCAAAAACCAAACACCTAATCCATCAGCTTTACCTATTGCAGTTTGTACTTCCTTCCATGTACCAATGACGAAGAAGAAGGTAATTTCAATATTTAAAGCAATCATTAATCTTCTTCCTTCTACATATAATTTTGGTGCTTTTTCTTCTGGTACATTCGTAGAATAATTAAACATTTGGGAAGCCTTCCCTAACATAGTTAATAGAAAAAACAAAAACAACCCTATGATTGGCAAGATTAGAATACTTTCTTTTCCACTCCATCCATCAGGTCTCCCCATCCCATCAAAATGAGAAGGTATCCTCTCTGGTAGTTCAGACCACATATAAAATACATATACAAAAATACTGAATAATAAACAAAAAGAAAGTACTTCTATATATGTTTCAAATTTCGTTTTTGGAATTTGTACAACTTCTTTCATATCCGTACCCCCCTACATCTAAATTTTACCATATAATCATTTTCATGTATAATATGGATGGAAATACAACCAAGTCTTCAAAATATTTTTCAAGGAGAATCCACAACATGATTTGAATAGAATCTTGCAATCTCTAATAAAGGAATAAATGATAGTACTATAAATTGAAACTTTAATCAGCGGGCGTTTTACTGCCCGCAAATAGCGAGATAAAAATAGATTACGAGGAGAGCTTATGGACTATATTACATATTTAAGAAATTTTGTTGGTCACAATAAAGTCATTATGGTAGCTTCTGGTGTATTTATTTTTGATTCTAACAATCATCTCTTATTACAGCAGCGATCCGATAATCAATTATGGGGACACCCTGGAGGCTTTATGGAATTAGGCGAAAGTGTTCAAGATACAGCTAGACGAGAAGCTCTTGAGGAAACAGGTTTACATTTAGGGGAAATGGAACTACTAGGAATCTACTCTGGCAAGAACCTAGATTCTACATTACAAAATGGCAAGTTTCTTTAGTAAAAATTATGTTTACTTGTCGGGACTATACGGGGCAGCTACATGAAAATAATTCCGAATCACTCAAATTAAAATTCTTTCCAATTCATAAACTGCCTCCAATTTGGAAAAATCAAGAGCAAGAATTCAAAGATTTACTCTCTAAACAAAAGGCACCTTTTATTCGATAAACAGAGATTTATATAATCGGTAATCTACATTTCATATATAGTCATATAAATTTTTTTATCCAAGCCCCCTACATTTTTATGTGGCTTTTTAATTTTCATGTTTGAGCAACAGGATAATAATACTATTTCTCTCACTACGTCCCCCTTATTATACCTGCATTCACATCTTATCGATTTCCAAAATTAAACATCTACCACTTCTTTTTGTAAATGATTGAATCTTTAAAAATAAACACACAAAATTAGTACCAGGTGATATAATTAGATATAAATATAGAAAGGGAGGATTTACATGAACTCAAAAGCCCGAATCACCGCTGTAGGTACTTATGTTCCTGAAAAAGTACTATCAAATGAAGATTTATCAAATCTTGTTGAAACAACAGATGAATGGATCGTACAACGCACCGGTATGCACGAACGAAGAATTACTTCCTCTGATGAGTTTTCTACAACTTTATGTATCCGAGCAGTCCAAAATTTAATTGATCGATTCCATGTTTCCATCGATGACGTTGATTTAATTATTGTCGCAACTGCTACACCTGATTACATGTTCCCCAATACCGCAAGTCAAGTTCAAGCGCATTTTGAAATCCCTCATACAGGCGCAATTGATTTGAGTGCTGCTTGCGCAGGATTTGTATATGGACTCATCGTTGCTAACGGCCTTATTACGTCAGGTATAAACAAAAAAATACTTGTTATCGGTGCCGAAACACTTTCAAAAATTACAGATTATAGCGACCGTACGACTTGTATCCTTTTCGGAGACGGTGCTGGTGCAGCTCTTGTAGAATATGATGAACAGAACCCAAGTTTCTTAGGAACTCATATGGGATCTAAAGGTTCTGGTGGAATTAACTTATACCAGACTGCTCTATCAAAAACGATGAACGGAGAGGCATTACAAGATACCCCATACCTTGTTCAAAATGGCAGCGCCGTTTATAAATGGGCCGTAAACACGGTTCCTCAAGGTGTACAAGAATTACTAGAAAAAAATCATTTAAATATATCTAATATTGATTGGTTTATTCCACATAGCGTGAATTTAAGGATGATTGAATCCATCTGTGAACGAACTGGTTTTTCTCTTGATCGTACATTAATGAGTCTACAATATTGTGGAAACACTTCTGCTGCCTCTATCCCGTTAGCGCTTGATATTGGACTAAAGGATGGAAAAATCAATAATGGCGACACTTTACTTTTGTATGGATTTGGTGGTGGACTTGTACATGCGGGGCTAATTTTGAAATGGAATATATAAAATATAGAGGCTGATGTCTTATCACATCAGCCTCTATATCCAAGGAGATTTATGTATCCCCTAACTCTTTAAATCAAACTAACATTGTTTAACTACATCTGTGGTGGAATATACAAATTCAAAAATACATACACCGTCATATTTCCGATATCTACTAAAAAATGAGAAAAGACACTATATCTTAAACTATTTGTTTTAAAACGAATTACGCTCCATATGATACCCATTATAAAAAGTGATATGTACAATTGACTCGACCGATTTGCAATAGAAAACACCCCCCACATCATCGGGTGACTTACAACAAACAACACAGTCGAATACAGTATGATTACACTTTTCGGCAGCATTTTACCAGCCTCTATTATAAGCCCCCTCCAATATCCCTCTTCAATCCATGGATTGATACACGCAAATAAAAGCCAGTATAGAATATAAACGGGGTATGTTATCAATAAATCATAATTCAATAATAATTCAATAATAATATTCCTAGCATCGGAAAAACACCAATAAGAATTGCAAGTAAAAGCAACGGCTTACTCTGTTTTCCCTTTTCAAACCATCCTTTTATATCTTCTTTTGTACAAAAACTAAACAGCATACTCCCCATTAATGTCCAATATAGAATGGCAGTTACAATCCAAGTCCATTCTTTTAAATATGGATAACATAACTTTGTCCCTATATAACCTAATAGAATGATGATAATTGGCGAAATCAATGCAAGCATACGAGTTCTTCTTTGCTCTAACGACAAAAACAATTATTCTCTCTCCCTTTATACCTTAATTTTGAAATCTTACTCACAATCTATTTAAATACGACACCTCTCACTATATTCCTTTATTTAACATTTTATTTGTTATATAGTGAATATAATATTTAGTAGTAGCAAAGGAGAATTATCTATGGAACTAAAAACTCTAGATATATACGAAAGAATGAAGCAATATCCTGTAGCTGGGCTCAGTCTAGCTAGTATTCGTGACGGTAAATTGGAACGGACTAAAAGTTTTGGCCTACTTGAGGTGGGGACAATTAAAAAAGTTAACGTAAATTCCATCTTTAATGCTTGTTCCATAAGTAAACTTCTCACAGCGATGCTGGCACTAAAATTAGAAGGTCAAAGGATACTGGATCTGGATGAAGACGTAAATAATAGTCTTGTATCCTGGAAAGTTCCTGAAAATGAATTTACTCATAATAAAAAAATTACCTTAAGAAATCTATTAAGTCATCAATCGGGAATCATTGATCCTCCTGAAAGTTTTGATATATATAATCCCCTCCAACGCAAACCTACCATACTTCAGATTCTTAAAGGTGAAACACCTTATTGCTCAGTCCCTATCGAGGTTCGGTATGAACCTGAAAGTAGCTTCCACTATTCCGATGCAGGATTTTGCATCATAGAACAACTGATAGAAGACGTTTCCGGAAAATCTTTTGATTTATTATTAAAAGAGTTGATACTCGAACCTTTACATATGAAGAACAGTACACTAGAACTCCCTAAACAAGGAGTTACCAATGCCCACTTTGCTTGTGGTCACAATAAGGACGGAAATATAGTAGATGGAAAGTATCCGTTCTATCCATATTCGGCTGCTGCAGGGATTTGGTCAACTCCGACAGATTTAGCTGCCTTAGTTATAGAAGTCATCCATTCTTTACAAGGCTCTAGTAAACTCGGTCTTTCTCCCAAAATAATTAAAGAAATGATTTCTCCACAAGGTTGTTCAAAGTGGACTGGATTAGGAGTATTTCTTGATAACTCAGGTCAAGAAATAGAAATATCCTCACTTGGCTGGGGCGTTGGATTTCAATGTATGATGGTCGCATACCCACATAGAGGTACGGGCGCTGTAATCATGACAAATTCAGACTTAGGTGTTCATCAAACTAAAGGAATTATTGGAGAAGTTATTAAATTGCTAGATCTATAAGGAATTTACATATTTTATACTGTTGTAGTTTTGGATACAGGTGGATTTTGTTGTATTATCAAGACCTAAATTGTAAAAAGTCATAAAAAATAAAGTGTTGTAAATATTATAACATGACTAATATTTACAACACTTTTACTTCTTACTCAACAAACGTTCTGGTTGTTAAATAAGAAAATTATAAATTTTTTAAAAAAACAAATGATTACATTTTTATATCATGATAGCATTTGAAATGTATTAAATATTAATAGAGAAAGGAAAAAGAAACTATGAATATTAAAATCGAAACTCTTCCAAAATATCGCATTGCATATGTGCGACAAGTTGGTCCATATGGTCCTGCCAACATTCAAGCAATGGAAAAGTTAAAGAAATGGGCTGAGGAGAAAAATCTTGCTAGATCGGCGATAATACTCGGAATTCCACAAGATAACCCTGAAACAACACTTCCTGAAAATTGTAGGTATGATGCTTGTATTGTCATTTCAAAGGATTATCAACTTGATGATTCAATTTTCGAAAGTGAACTTTCTGGTGGAAAATATGTTATTTTCAAAGTAAAACATGCAGCGGAAGATATTCATAAAGCATGGGCTGAAATTTTTCCAGCTTTACAAAACAATGGATATCAAATTGACAACAAACCGATTTTAGAAAGATACACTAGTGATATGATTAACAACCATTATTGTGAAATATGTGTACCTGTAAAACCGTTATAGTTTGATTAGTACGTATTTACAATGTCCATCACCAGAAAATTAAACATAGAAAAAGAAGAACAAGTGGCTTATCAGTAACGATAACTTCTTGTTCTTCTTTCATTATTCTGCTTCGTTTGTTGAAGAAGGACATTGTCTTTTATTGCAAAATTTAATTGCCACCTGTTATATTTAAAAAGAAAAGGAATATATCTCCTGCTCCTTTTCCTTTCTTTTGCTATATGATATTTTTAGCCACAAGCTTTAAATGCTCCGGTGCAATAATCTCCTTTATACTTTCCTGGAGATCTTCATGAAGCATCTCTTCTAAATGCTCTAATAATACTTCAAGAGGTGTACACTCTAAAGTTTCAATATTTAACAATGAATAATGTTCTTTTTTCTTTATCACTAAATATTGATTTTCTTCCGTTACAAGTAAAGAACCTAAACGTATCCCTAGTAAACGTCGATCATCGAATTTCATATTATATCCCTTCTTCTATTGATGAAAATACAATTTAAATATATAAATTTTACACAATTTAACAAATATATATGTAATACAAATCTATCATAATTTTTTTCAAAAGAATACCAAATAAAACATTATCAGCTTTTGAAAAATCGACTAGCAAACTATACTAAATTACCACCATAAAGTTTATAGTACAACATTACTATACATTCCGTACTTAAAATCGCTAAATTCATATATACCTTGTATCAAAAAACTTTCTCAACATATCATCATCACTTTTCGGTTTCAGTATGCACTCAAATAGATTATACTAATGTTAATAAAAGTTTGGCCTCTCCTAATTCATGTACATATATTTGATCGGTACAAATTGTTACCGATCCCTTTTTTTGTGTTTTTATTGAAGCATTGAAAATAAAAACTCCGCATCTCGCCCTACACCGCAAAGAAGTGCCGATCCTCTTTGATACTGCCAAGGTAAGCCAATATAATATAATCCCTGCACTTGACTAATACCTCTTGTATGAATGGGAAATCCTGTTTTATCTATTGCACCTTCTATTTCAATCCATTGATAATCCGGTATGAATCCTGTAGCCCAAACGATACTCTGGGGATTGTATGTACTACCATCCGAAAAAACAACTTCATTTTGCATTGCACTTACTACCTTTGGCTTCACTGTTATTGTCCCACTGCGAATGAACTCTCTACATTCAAAACCAAAAATAGGATCTTTCTGTTTCTGAAACCACCTTCCCCGCCTTGTATTGGTTCCGGCATATAACAGTCCTATTTTTTCAAGCCAAGCAAAAATATTTTTCCCCATTACCTTCATTGGTAAGAATCTAAAAGGATGACTTATAGCTATCATGACATCATGAGTTTTCGCGAGCTCTACTGTAATTTGTGCACCGGAGTTTCCGCCCCCTACTACAAGAACTTGACCATCTGGAATTTGCATTGCTGATTGATATTGTGAAGAATGAATTTGAAGTATATCATTTGAAAGGTTTTGAGAAATTGCAGGAATAAAAGGTTGCTGAAAAGCACCTAATGCGATAATAACACGTTTAGATCGTAAAACTTCATTAGGAATATATACCTCAAACTCACTTCCTTGCTTCCTAACTTTTAAAACATTTGTATGTAGCCTAATTGGCAACGAAAAGCGCTCTGCATACACTTCTAAATAATTTGCGATTTCATCTTTAGTAGGCAATCCATTTTGCTTTCCTTCTAGGTTCATACCTGGCAATGCACTATAAGCTCTTGGTGTAAACAATTGCAAAGAATCGTATCGCTTTCTCCATGAATCGCCAATTCGTTTTTCTCCATCTAATAAGACAAAGTTATAATTTCCTTGCTGCAAGTAATATCCCATAGCTAGACCAGCTTGACCAGCTCCTACTATAATTACATCTAACATTTTCTCATCCCTTTTTTATCGGATTTCACATGAACAATTGTTCATATATTCATATGTTTGTTCAATCATATAAATTTCCTTTTTACAAATCAAGGGAAATGTTTCTCTTTCTAATCAACATGTAAACGTAAAAAAGCACAATCTTAGTGATAAGAAACTTTTCGTTATCATCGAGATTGTACTTTTGAAATACATATTTACTGCTTCAAAAAATCTTTAAACACCGTACTTACACTTTGTTTATTTATAAATATCCGCTGCAAGCTCCTTTAAAAGCCGTATGTTTGTCACTTCGTAATATCCGTTATTTTTTCTTATTACATTTTTATCACAAAAGGTATTTAATGTTCGCAGTAAATGTCTATAGCTTGTTCCTAATAGTTCCGATGTTTCAGTTAAATTCCCCTTAAATATAACCCTTTTGTCATTATGAGTCGCACTTTCTCCTGTCGCGAGAATATAGCTAGCTAATCTATTCTCAAGAGGGTATAGTAAGTTAATTGTGCTGTTTTTTGAAAGTCTATTTAATTTTTGAGCTAAAGAATCACAAATCCTCCTTAAAAAGGTTGCGTCATGAAGCAATTGTTCTCTAACTTTTTCTAAAGGAATACCAATACAATACGAATCTGCTATTACTTGTACATTTGTAGTTGTTTTTCTAGAGTGAATTAATTCTACATCCCCAAGCATTTGTAACCCATCGTAAAAACATAATAATAAAGATTTTCCATTACTTAATGTGTTATATGCCTTCGCCTTTCCCTCAACAAAGAAATACAGATAATGAATATCCTCATTTTCCTTACAAATATGTTCATTCTTTTTAAAAAGTACTAATTCCATACAGGATCTTATGTCGTCGCTAAAGAATGACTCAATATGATTTTGTTGCACATACTCCTCTAACTTATAAGAATTACATATCTTCTTCATACATCCCCCACCTTTATAGCTCTTTTCAATTATAAAGAAGATTTCTTTTCATCACTATGACATATGTCATAGTGATTTACAATTCACCCATGATACATTACAGATAAAAATGTAAAGGGGAAAACGCAATTGTATAATTTACTATCAATTATTATAGGCGCCTTCATCGCTATTATGATTCCACTCAATGGCATTTTATCTGAAATTACAGGGAACTATACGTCTAGTGTAATGATTCACATCGTTGGATTAGTTGCCATTATCATTGTTTTACTTGTTAGTAAATCTAAAATTCATATGCAGCAAGGGATACCACTTTATCTTTACAGTGCAGGGGCTATCGGAGTTTTTACTGTACTGTTTAGCAATATAAGCTTTTCAGCACTTGGTGTTTCTATTACAATCGCTTTAAGTTTACTTGGGCAATCTGTTTCGTCTATTATTATCGATCATTTCGGCTTATTAGGCATGAAAGTTGTCAAATTTGAAAAGAAAAAAATGATCGGATTAACGCTTATTTCTTCTGGAATCGTTGTAATGACTATATTTTAATGGAGGATGGAATCATGTTATATATTTGTATCGCCGTTTTAGTTGGGATTTCCATTGTAGTTGCCAGAATTATTAATGCTAACTTAGCAGCAAAAATCGGTATTTTCCAAGGTACATTTTTTAATTATATTACGGGACTGTTTTTTTCTTTTCTATTTTTAATCTTCAGCAACGAATCACTTCACATATCAACTGCAACATTGCATTCTATACCATTTGTAGTTTATTTAGGGGGCTTAGTAGGTGTTATTGTTATTGTATTATCAAACTATATTACTCCTAAAATATCATCTTTCTATTTAACGTTGCTGATTTTTGTAGGGCAACTATTTATGGGAGTTGTGATTGATTTTTTCACGTCAAATGATGTATCTATCGGTAAAATCATTGGTGGATTTTTAGTATTACTCGGACTTACTTATAATTTAATGCTAGATAAGACGTACGAACCTATGAAAAATAGTAGGATACATTCTTAACAGAATACTATAAAAGTATGCTGGAATAAGTCTTTTGACTTACTCCGGCATACTTTTATAGTTAACACATCAACTCTGAATCTTCCTGAACAGATTGATTTCTAAACACGAAGAACTTTAATATAACAGACATCATAATCATCCCTAGCCCACAAACGATAAAAATAACATTTGTAGATACAAATATGGACAGAATTCCAAACACGAAAAGAGATTGTATTTATCAATCCTCTATAGCCATTTTCACATCTATATTTTACACTCTTTCTACTCTACACTTTTGACCACAGATTAAAATGCCACAAAAAACGGTTGCTCTTTTTCATCTAAACTTTTAACGATTCTATCTTTAAAGTTCGACCATGTAACCATCTTTAATGCTTCATCAACTGTAAAAAATCCTACTTCTAAACTCTCACTACTTGTTGCTAATTTACCTCCTATCGATTTTGCTAACCAACAAGTAGCACAAACACCTGAACTTAGATTCTGATATATACCGCAGAATTTAGTCACTTTAATGTCAATTCCAGTCTCTTCTTTAACTTCCCTTATTACTGCGTCTTGAATTGATTCACCTTCTTCAACTTGTCCTCCTGGTTGCTCCCACCCTCTACGAGAACCACGAATTAGTAATATCTTTCCCTCATCATTTAGAACTACTACACCAGCTGAAACAAAGTGTTTTGGATCACTCATATTGGTCACCGACCTTTCTAAGAATCCTTTACCTATTCTTCGCTACACCATATTGACTTATTACAGCTTCTAATGAAACAGAAAAAACTAATTCCCTTCATATCTTCATACTACATACCTAAACAAAATCAAAAAACAGAGAGATTATAAGATACTCTCTGTTTCTTCCCTTGTATAATATTCATCTATCATACGTACTCAATATCTTAATTTACCGAATACAACATTAATATTTTCTACCTCTTCTTTTGTGCCATATCATGTTCAAAGAATATAATAGTTTTTTCATTCAGACCAATATCTTTTAAACATTTGATAGACCTTAGAGCCATTTCCGTATCAAATCCTGCTAATGAAATCCCATGCTCAAAATGCTTCTGCGTATAAAACTATTCTGTCCATAATCTCTTTGTATCAATGAATTGTTCCTCGTGAAATTTCATCCTGTATACATCCGGCTTTGATGTCTTCATTAAAAATTCAAATCCATATTGGCTATCGAAATATGCCATCATTAACGTCATGACAAGTCCATGAGTACCAATTACAATTCTATGACCTGTAAAATTCTTTACTATCTCTTTCAATACTGTCACAGATCGTCTCTGACAATCTACAATTGATTCTCCTCCAAGTAATGAAAGATCTGGATCGGAAAACAGCCTCTCTACGAGTGGATATAATTCCTTATTTGATATTATCTTATCTTCACCTGAAAACGTACATTCTCTAAGGTTTTCGTTTATGAGTATTTCTTTATCATAAAATTGAGCTAACCCCTCTATTGTCAACACAGCTCGACTATATGGACTTGAAATGAACGTGTCTACTCCTTCTTCTTTCAATAATTCAGTTACTCTACACGCATCAAGCTTTCCCTTCTCAGTTAAACCACGAGTTCTTTCGTTTCCGTTTGTTTTAGGCGATTCACCATGTCTAACCATGTAAATGTATGTATACATAAACTCCTCCTAAAAATACTTATGAATCATAAACTAGTGTGATTTCATATCGACCATACTATGCTTTATTACAAAACCATTATTCACATATCTACAGAATTAAGATTAGAACTGAGGATGCCTACCTTCCAACATTCCACAAAATCCCCATATAATCTTCACTATTTTTTTCTTTTACAAAATGAATCATCTATAAGTATTCAGGGAATGTTTTACAATTTTTCTCTTGTTCCATATCATGCCCAAAGAAAATAATAGGTTTTTCATCCAAAACAATTTCTTTTAATCGTTTAATAGACTTTGAAGCCATTTCTGAATCAAATCCTGCAAACGGGACTCCCTGCTCAAAATTCTCTTGTGTGTAAGATGCATCGATGGTAAGTAAAACAGGCCCAGATTTTTCTGTCCTAATTAGTACTGATTGATGTCCTGGTGAATGACCCGGCGTATATAACAGTTGAACACCTGGCATTACTTCATAATCTCCCTCAATAATTTGATAGTTCAAATCTGGTAATATGCATTCCTTTAAATATTCTTCCCTATGCAGAGCAGCTTCATATTCGGTTCGTTGCACAATAATTGGTGTCTTGGCAAAGCTTCCATTCCCTCCAGCATGATCAAAATGTAAATGAGAGCTAATAATACAAAGAAGATCATTAGGTTGATACCCCGCACATTCCAAAATATTTATGATTCTATCATTTCCCTTCATCTTAGGAAGGATCTGCCCTTCAACGTATGTACCCTTAAAAAGATCCTCATTTTCTACTGCACTTTCTGGCATCCCTGTGTCTATCAAAATCGGGCCTTCTGTTGTTTCTAGAAGATAGCACCATACCGGCAAATTTAGGAGTTTACCAGGAGTAAGTGTACTATTAACAGAAGAATGATCCAACATACAGCGTCCTGCTGGTAAAAAGTAAAGTTTTTTTACTGTCATTATATATCCACCTTTACATATGATTTTGGACAAAACAATACAGTAAAACTTCCATTAATAGGAGACTTTCTCCTTCTCACTCTTTTGTATTTCACCATAAATTTACTGTTCATACATATTTAAATGCCAAAACCTTATTGCAAATTGACATTATAAGCTTTTCTTTACATTTTCTTTTACCCATCTTTGCATAGTTTGTAATTCTTCTTTTGAAGCATCTCCTTCCCCATATCTTACTTTTTCATAGATAGGGATAATATCATTGTTCTTATGAATCCGAGAAAACCATTGCTGCATTGTCTCTTGTAGTCTCCTCTTCTCGAATTTTGGCAATGTACGCTCCCAGTTTACTAGCATTGCTCTTATTTCATTTGCTGGAAAAGACACTACCTCATCGGTTTCATCGTGAACCTTTTTATCGTCATCCCTTTCCGTCTTTTTCATAACACTTTCATTGGAAATTTGTCTTTTTTTCTGGATACGACGGAAAACTAAAAATAAAATTAGCATCGTTATAAATAATATACTCAATAATACTCCATTACTTCTCACAAACGATAGAAATTGTTCTATTGCTTCTTGTATCGTATTATCCTTTTGTTTCTTCTTTATCGGTTTCCCTTTCTTATTAAATTCTTCTACTTCCTCCAAATCCCCCCTCTTATCCTCAAGTAGCGTCTCCTCACCTTTGAAGCGTTTTGCATGCTTAGATTCTTCAAATTCCCTCTTCGAATTTAAAAAACCAAACACCTTCTCTTTTGTAAAAAAGGTTCCTTCGGCTATTCCAATCGCTAATCCGAAACAGATACTAATGGTTAAGAAACAAAATATAATTTGTGGTCCCCGTTTAATTTTCTCCATACTCTCCTTCCTTTACTTCACGATTTGTCTCCAGCCTTTTTGGTTTTCAGGTGGATACCCAATAATTAATGGAATACAACCTGCTTCTTGTCTTCGAAATCCTGTTTGATAGAAGAAATGCGCATTAAGTGGTGTATCCTTTTCTGTTAACGAAGACAATAGATCCATTGCTTTATAGAGTTGTTTTCGATGCTTTCCTCCCTTTAAGTGAATGACACCTTGTTCACGTACTCCATTAATCCATAGTTCAAAAGAGCAATCTTGTGCGATCAACTCTCGGCATACTCCGGCAGCTACTCGAATTAAATTTTCCATATCTGTCCGAAGTGTATATCCTGTTTTTCCTAATATATTTACATACACTGCATACCGGTCTCCTTGTACATATTCATACTTTTTCACACTTATAACCCCCGTTTTTGCAGTAGCTCCCCAATGAATCGAACGGAATGCTTCTCCTTCATAATCCTTCACACCTACTATTTTCGTTTCATCATACAATGGAGAAACAGCCGCTCTGCGAAATCCATGTTTCCATGTTGTCATTTCCGGTATTGTTACTTTAGACATTTGCGAAAGAATATGAAATTCAGGGAGTTTCTTTCGTTCAATAGGCAAATAATAAGTTAGAAGACCAAATGGATCTGATATTACAAGTTCCGCTGCTTGCCATCCTTGTTTCCCTCTTCCATTTGAATTTCCCTCTAACATAATTGTCATCATATCCCTCCCTTCTATTTGGAGAGGAATTTGATACGAGTGGTGCGAACGCTGCATCTTCTGACCAATTTCCCACTGCATCTGTTCATCAGAGCGAAACTGAAGAATTGCTTTAAAAATCGGAAAGCGTGCCTCATTTATAATTTGCACTGCACACTCTCCTCTTTCTCCAATAAACAACCTCTTTTGGTCTTGAGAAATATCCCATCTTACTTTCATGACCGCTTTCATATACATGGATATAAATCCAACTAGCAACAAATAAAACAAACAAGCAGCCACAATTAGAATTTGATTCGTAAATACAACCAGTATAAGAGAAAAAATCCCTATACATCCTATAAAGAGTGGCTCCAACATTGGATTTTTCCTTTTTATTATTTCATTCATACACTTTCCACTGGAACTGCAATTTTTTCTACAATCTCATTCAGTACATCTACTTTTGTTGTTTTCATATCCCCTTCAATTGTTAGTGTTAATCGATGTGCACAAACCGAAGATGCCAAAACTTTCAAATCATCAGGCGTTACATATTCTCTACCTTTTAATAAAGCTCTTGCTTGCGCAGCTCTCATAAATGCTAAAGAACCACGAGGACTAACTCCAATTTCTACCAAGCTATGATTACGCGTTGCTTCCACGATATCAAGCAAATATTCTTCCACCTCATCGTGTATATGAATTTTCTTGGCTTGTTCCTGCATATCCAATATATCTGAAAGAGCTACAACACTTTTTAAATGGTTAAATGGATTGCTTTCTTTAAATCGTTTTAGCATTTCTTTCTCATACTTCCGATTTGGATACCCTTGTCGAATTGTTAATAAAAATCGATCTAGCTGTGCATCCGGGAGCGCAAATGTTCCTGCTGATTCTAATGGATTTTGTGTGGCTAATACAATAAACGGATTTGGTAATGTATGAGTTACTCCTGCAATTGTCACTGTACGTTCTTCCATTACTTCCAATAACGCTGATTGTGTACGTGGAACCGCCCGGTTAATTTCGTCTACTAAAACTAGGTTTGCAAAAATAGGACCCTTTCTTGTTTTAAAATCACTCTCTTTCATATCAAAATATTCTAATCCTACTACATCACCAGGCAGCGTATCAGAGGTAAACTGTATACGTTGAAAGGCTCCATCAATACTTTTAGCAAGTGTTTTAGCAAGCATTGTTTTCCCTGTTCCTGGTACATCTTCTAATAAAACGTGCCCGTTTGCGACTAACGCAATCATTGCTAAATCAATTATCTCTTCTTTTCCTACAATAACTTTTGAAACATTTTCTTTAATTTTATTTAATATCGACATATACCGCATCCACCTTTCTTGTTTTTGGATTTCTCTGACTTTTAACAGTATTTTAGCACATAAAGTTTTTTCTATAAACTGGAAATAGAAGTATCGAACTTATTATAAGAAACTTTATTACATTTCAGCTCTCCTCCCGAGGGTAATTCAAAACATCGTACACACTATACATAGTTTGATGAATAGCCATATCTAGTTAAATCTGATTCTTACACTACCTCTTTGTTCACACAAAGTTCGATTATTTTATATAATCGAATACCCTATAATTATGATAAAATAATTTTAAATCTGTTATACCATGACTCCTGGGAACCTAGGAGTTTTTGCTATATAACATTTAAAAATACAATAGGAATTTACGAATCAAAAATCAACATTACAGATTCTGCATCAGGAGGTATATAATGAAAAAATTATATTATGCATCGCTTACGTATTTAATTATCGGTTTATTAACAGGTGTATTCGCTAGAGAATATGCAAAATCAAAGGGTATTCTAGGATCTACTCTGCTGAACCTTTTGCACACACATACGCTAGTACTTGGATTTTTATTTTTTTTAATTGCCTTAGCACTAGCAAAATCATTTGCATTTCATAAGGTGAAGGGTTTTAATATGTGGTTCATTGTCCATAATATTGGATTAATTTTAACACTTTCTTCAATGGCAACTCGAGGACTTCTTCAGTTAAATGGGGCTGACTTTAAAGAATTAACCTATATAGTCGGAATCTCTCATTCTATCATCGGTCTCAGCCTTGTTTGGTTTATGATCCTATTAAAAAAATCATATAAAATGTAGCTTTATAAAAGTGATATTTTGTGTAACAAAACATCAACAAAAGCAAAAAATAGAAAGAGGCTGTCCTGAAAGGTTGTTAAAAACAATCTTTTGGAGACAGCCCCTTTTCTATACTGATACTATATTGATTATTCTCCCGTTTCAGCGAACTTCTTAATACGTATACCAACCTCATCACGAACTTGTTGGAACTTAGTCCATTCTTGTCCCGCTGGATCATCAAATCCCCAGTGAACACGTTTTACATGCGGAGGTGTCACTGGGCATACATCATTTGCATGGCCACAAAGGGTAACAACAAGATCTGCTTTATCTAAAATTTCACGATCAATGATATCAGATGTTTGATCCGTGATATCGATCTCTACTTCTTTCATCGCTTTAATTGCATTTGGGTTAACTCCATGTGCCTCGATACCAGCAGAATGCACATTCCATTTGTCACCTAAATATATTTTCCCCCAAGCTTCTGCCATCTGGCTACGACAAGAGTTTCCTGTACATAAGAAGTAAATTGTTTTTTTGTTTTCCATGTGAATTCCACCTTTTTATCAATATTTATTTTGATTGTGTTTGAAAGTATTTACGCCCAAACCATAGTGCTACATTTACAAGAGCAATCATAACGGGAACTTCTACTAAAGGCCCAATAACCGCTGCAAATGCTGCTCCAGATTGAATTCCAAATACCCCTACAGCTACAGCAATTGCTAACTCAAAGTTATTGCTTCCTGCCGTAAATGCCAATGTTGTTGTTACTCCATAATTTGCACCAATCTTCTTTCCCATGAAGAAAGAGACAAAGAACATTAGTATAAAATAAATAAGTAATGGAATCGCAATACGTACGACATCAAGTGGTACACTAACAATGACCTCTCCTTTTAATGAGAACATCACAATGATTGTAAATAATAATGCAATTAATGTAATCGGGCTAATCTTCGGAATGAATACTTTTTCATACCATTTTCGCCCTTTTGCTTTTACAAAGCTCAAACGTGTTAGTATTCCAGCGATGAACGGAATTCCTAAATAAATAAAAACTGATTTAGCAACCTCTCCCATTGTAATATCGATGACAGCACCTTCAATCCCTAGCCATTCTGGAATGACTGTTACAAATACATAAGCATACACTGAGAAAAATAACATTTGAAATACAGAGTTAAAAGCAACTAATCCTGCCGCATATTCTGTATCACCTTTTGCTAAGTCATTCCAAACGATAACCATTGCAATACAACGTGCTAAGCCGATCATGATTAATCCTACCATATATTCTGGCTTATCCTGTAAAAAGATAATGGCTAAAGCAAACATGAGGACAGGTCCAATAATCCAGTTTTGTACGAGTGATAATATTAATACTTTTACATCTGTAAAAACGCGCCCCATCTCTTCATAACGCACTTTTGCAAGCGGTGGATACATCATCAGAATTAAACCAATTGCAAGCGGAATAGAGGTTGTTCCTACCTGCAAACGATTCATTCCATCAACAAATCCAGGTGATAGATACCCGATTCCAATCCCTACTGCCATCGCGAGGAAAATCCAAATGGTTAAATATCGATCTAAAAATGATAATCGTTTCATGTTATTCTCCTTTTCGTTTTAGCAACATGAGGTTGAATTGGTAATTTCCCTATCGGAATCTACACAACAACTAGACGTTTCTACTTTGTGAACTTCACTATCAGCCTTCGTATAGAAAAACTCCCATTCATTCCCGTCAGGATCTGTCACCCAAAACTTATCTTGCACAGCATAGCAACAAGTTGTATCCATTTCCTCACGAGCAAAGAACCCTTCTTTTTCTAAACGCTCTTTATGCATGATTATTTCTTCTTGATTCTCTACTTGGAAACCAAAATGATTTACCTGGTTTCCCTTTACTTCATCTCTTACATTTAAAGTAAAATTTAATCCTGGAATTTCTAATAAAAACTTCGCATAATCTTCTTTTACTTTCACTGGTATTACTCCAAATACCTTACTGTAAAACTCGATTGATTTTTCCAAATTCGTCACATTTATCCCAACATGTACATATTGCATATCCTATTCCTCCCTCAATTTTATTAATCAATTTTTTTTGATTTATGTAGCACAAAAAACTTAGCAGCAACTTCCTCTGCCACTTTTTCGGAACACACAACAAAGCTCTTCGGATAACAAATTATTTACTTCTTCATCATTTAAATCATAATAGCTCCACGTTCCCTTTGTTTCTTTTACAATTAAATTTGCATCAAGCAATATTTTTAAATGATAGGAAAGTTTAGATTGCGAAATTCCAAATACCTCTGTTAAATCACACACACACGTTTGTCCACGCTGGCACAGCTCATACATAATTTCTAGTCTTTTTTGATCAGCAAGGGCTTTAAATTTCTTTTCAAATTGTCCAAAGTTTTCTTTCATACTTCCACTCCTTTCATCAACTTTTTTTGATATTTATATTATATGCACTGTTTCATTATAAATTCAACTAATAAATCAAAAATAATTGATTTATTAGTTACATGAATACTAAATACTAGCCTTAAAGTGAACGGCTGTTCAAAAATCCTCCTTTCCCTTTCTTTAATCTTCTCCTAACAATGCGCATTCATAATTTCACACAAAGCAAAAAAGAGTCCCATTTCATCTATGGGACTCCTTTCACCTTATATATTTGTAGTTTTATATTTAAACAGATTTTTTAACCTTACTATTATAAATAAACATCCGACTTAGAACCATCATGACAACTACAAGAATGAGAAAATATAATGGCATGACAAGTAAAGAACCTGTATGCAACTGACTCATTCCCCAAATCGTAACAGTAACGATAATATAGTAGCCTAAGCTAAATAAAGCACCGGCTGTTCCTATAACGTCCTGGAAATTTACTAATGCTAAGCTGAGACAATTGGGCAAGGCAATCCCTATTCCTAATAGCAATACAAATACAGCTATAAGAAACGCTATCATATATTTCATATTTGCAATCGTTCCAGTAAGTACGATAACAGATAGAATAGTAGCTCCCCCTGTCATTACAATACAGCCCATGTAGATAATTTTCTCTGGCTTATAAACCGATAGTAACTGTTTTGAAATTTGCGCTCCAATAACTGAAGCGAAAGCTACAACTATACCTAAAAAACCAAATACACCAGGTGATAGCTTAAAATACTTAATAAAGATAAACGGTGCTTCAGCGTAATAGCTAAATAATATACCGTTTGTTCCTCCAATCAGCACTCCAAATATCATTACTTTTGAGTCGCTTATTATTCGCTTTATGACAGAGAAAACATTTATTTTATTTGTTGTTACATTTGTTCGAGTTTCTGGTAGCGTTATAAACGTACATACTAATATCCCGATACTCATAACAACTAAAGTAAGAAAAACACTTCTAAATCCAAATATTTGATCAATCCAGCCACCGATTAATGGACCAACAGCTGGTGTGAATGCAATAACCGCTGAAATTTGCGCGAACATTACATGACGTTTATGTCCACTTACACTTTCACGAAGAATTGTTTGCGTAACAACTGATCCTGTACTTGCTCCAAATGCTTGTACAAAGCGACTTAATAGCAATACTTCAATTGAATTTGCAAAGTAGCATAATAAACTACCAAGCCCATAAGTTGCAATTCCCCAAAGCATCGCCGGACGACGCCCGATTATATCAGACAACCATCCCCAGCAAAATACACCTAAAGCAAATCCAGCAAAATAGATACTAAGTGTTAGCTGCGTAGCATTATTACTTACATGCAAAGCATTGGAAATATCGGGTAAAGACGGTGTGTAAATTGTTTCACTAATTTGCGGAAATGCCACAAGAATAATCATTAACCATAGCGATGGTACTGAGACTTTTTTCATTTCTAACACCCTCCTATAACTTAGAAAATCTCAGATATTTAGAGCTTTCTTTCGCTACGGAACTGGAGGGGCCATTATAGAAATTCGATCATAAAACAACAAAACAAACACCTCGATTACTTCATGTTAATACCTATAGGAGGGTATGAATTAACATTTATTTTATTAATTCTAATTATACAGGATAAATTGTATTATACATTTCTTTTTTATTTGCTATGTTAAATATTATTGTTGATTTTCATACAAAATTAAGAGAACTTCCGTTGCTTAGAAGTTCTCTTGCTTATTCTATTAAAGCCCCGTTTAATGAATAGATGTTTGTGAAATTTTTTTGTATTTCTTATGAACTTCATTCTCTGTGATTTTAGAAGTCGTATAATCTAAAATATTATGTACATCGTAAAGAAAAGTATGTTCTAAATCATATTTACCTTCTAAAATTAAAGGTAAGTAACATTTCAAGTGGCTAATAATTCCCATATTGTCTTCATCCAATATCCACTGTATCGATTTCCAATCTAACGTCCCTTCTTCAGTATTTACAGGAGTTTGGATACTCGAATGCTCTGGCATTTCTACAATAAAAATGTATATACCAGAATTACCAACTTCACTTTTTAATACAACATTTCCTGCGTAAGTCACATCTTTTATCCGGATGCTAGTTTCTTCATAAATCTCTCTAATTACACCTTCAACTGGAGTCTCATTCTCTTCAATTTTTCCTCCAACCCCATTCCAGGCTTTTTACTTCTATTTAATAGTAATAGCTTGTCATCTTTTTTTATCAAGCAAATTGTGTATTTAAACATTTTATCCCCCTTAAATATGACGATTTCTCTTATTCTATTAAACTGCCCGCTTGTTGAACAGACTATTTTATTCATTCGGAATATTACAACAATAAAAACATATCATATGTTGCATTCGTTGAGAATAAATAACTCTCCACTATCATCTTACTTACTAACAGTAGAATCGTTGCTTCGATGCCTAATAATATCCAGGAATTGGAACTATCTCAAATAATGGTCGAGGTACTTTGTTGCCACGCCATTGAATCGGTCAAATAGTTACCGAATTAGAATTCAAAGGCTTACTAAAAGTGAAAAATACCGTGACTGGTGATATAAAATTCAATCCAGTCTATTTCACTACGATAAAAGAACTACAACCCTTTAAAGAAAATGACGAAACATCAGAAATAATACTATGGGACTTACAGAAAGGAATAGGATATATAGATGGAGTCGATATAAAAATATTAGATTACATCTAAAATGAAAGAACAATTCTCAAACTACTACATATTTAAACTTAAAGATACATTTATAGTACACTCATAAAGTTAAAAACACCCTTCTAAGCTTAGAAAGGTGTTTTTAGCTATTTAATATTACACTTTGTTTTCCTTAATTACTCCGGCTTAACCCATACAATTTGCTGCACTCGAACAAACATAGGCGTTTCTTTTTCCTCTAATACAATATGATCTAATTTTACACTTCGCAACGTACCATTTACACTACCACGTATCGTTTCAACTACAATCTTTTTGCCAACAATAGATTGCAGTGTTTGTACAACGTATGGATCAACTAACGCGACCACTTCACCATTGATCTCATAACCATCTCGAAAATAGCCGTACAAATCTTCATATGAATCGTACATAAGGTCCCCCTCTTTTCAAGATTTGCTGTAGTGTATGTGCTGTTCATGTAAGAAGTGCCTATCTAACAGAAAAAGCGACGCCACAATGTGACATCGCTTTTGTATGTAAGGAGTACTAGAAATCTATCTTCTAGTCTACTCCCACTTATAAGTCCAAAATTGTTCGAGTTGTAACCATTTTAATGTTGCTGCATCTTTGTTTTGCAGTTTCACTTGTGTTTCTTCAAGCATTGCTTCTGTTTGTGAACGATGTGCACGTAAAGCAGCTAACTTTTGTTCAAATACTTCACTTACATTATTTACAACATCCGGCTCACCTAGTACTTCTTCACGATTTTTCGTAATCGCAACTGCATGAATGACCGGACGGGTTTCTTTTGGCATACGTGATACTGCACGAACTACAGCACGGCCAAATGCATCGTGATCTGGATGAACGCCGTGTTCTGGATAAAATGTAATAATTCGAGATGGCTGCACATCGCGCATTACTGCTTCGATTTTATCTGCTACAAAATCTATATCTTCAAACTCTAACGTTTTATCATGGAAACCGAGCATACGTAAATCTTCAATGCCCATCGCTTCACATGCATCTTTTAATTCCTTTTCACGGATATTTGGAATCGTTTCACGGTTAGCAAAAACATTTTTCCCCATATTGCGTCCCATTTGTCCAAGTGTTCCGCACGCATATGTTACAGGTACTCCTTGCTTTCTTAATAAACTAATTGTTCCTCCCGCTGCAAATGATTCATCATCTGGATGCGGAAATACAACAAGTACATGTCTCTCCATACTTTTCCCTCCTTCTTATTTAAATGGCGTCAAGCTTAATTCAAGTGCTACTGCTAAACGACCTTTGTTGTCATGTCCTGCTAGTAATAAACGATCTTTCTCGTCTACTTCCCAATGCGTAATACCTTCTGCATATACCCAGCCGTGGTCCATTTTCAGGCCCACTCGGTATGGATTTGTTCCTGTTATTTTACCGCGTTCAAAACGAATAATTGCATTTCGAATAAACGCTCCGACCGTCATCATTTTTTCATTAAAATGTGAAGCGTATGCTCCATTTGTCGTTTCTAAATGAATATATACATCTTTATTTACAAAACGTTCGATTTCATGTTGAATAACAGCACTATCTTTTACTATTTCCATCGGATTTCACCTCTTTAAACCATTTTACGCAAAAACAATGTAAATTGCTATCTCTATAATAGAGGACAATGTTTACTTTGCATAATAATTTGCATTTTTATTTTTTATTTTTAATTTAGTACGTGAAATTTAATGTTCTTTTCACTTTTGCATATCGTTTTCTTTCTCGTACTGAATTTGCTACAATAGAGTTTACGCGGAGGGATATTTTTCGACAATTTAATACACATTTTAAAGAAGGTGACATGTTGGAACATTCAGCACATGAAGTAGCAAATTGGCAATATTACTTTGCAATTGCCGTATTTTTAGTGACATACGGATTTATTATTTCCGAGAAGTTGAATCGTGCTGTAATTGCACTTTTCGGCGCTGCCATTATGATTATTTTTGGAATTGTAGACTTACATGCTGCCTTTACATCGCATATTCAATGGGAAACGATCACCCTTTTAATTGGAATGATGATTCTCGTTCATATTACGAGCCAGTCTGGTGTATTTGAATATGTAGCCATTAAAGCAGCAAAAGCAGCCGGCGGAAAACCCATTCGAATTTTATTATTTTTATCCCTATTAACCGCAGTCGGTTCTGCATTTTTAGATAACGTAACGACCGTTTTATTAATTGTTCCTGTTACATTATCCATCACGCGTATTTTAAAAGTACAACCTGTTCCTTATTTAATTTCTGAAGTATTGTTTTCAAATATCGGTGGTACCGCAACGCTAATTGGGGATCCTCCTAACATAATGATTGGATCTGCTAATAAACACTTAGATTTTAATGCCTTTTTACTTAATTTGACACCAATTGTACTTATTATTTCTATTGTTACATTAGGCATTATTTACCTTATGTATCGAAATAAATTAAAAACAACATCTGAACAAATCGCCAAACTTATGGCCTTAAATGAAAAAGACTATATTCGTGATCGAAGTTTACTCTTAAAATCCCTTTCCATTTTAGGACTAACAATTCTCGGCTTTGTTCTTCATTCTATTATTCATGTCGATGCGGCAGTTATTGCGATGACTGGTGCTACACTCCTCATGTTAATCGGTGTGAAAGAGCACGAATTAGAAGATGTATTCGCTCATGTAGAATGGGTAACAATCTTCTTCTTCGCTGGATTGTTTGTTCTTGTTGGTGGGTTAATTGACATTGGCCTTATTTCATCACTTGCAAAAGAAGTACTTGATGTGACAAATGGTGATATTGGTTTTGCAGCGATTCTTATCTTATGGGTATCAGGTGTGGCATCAGCTACTATTGATAATATTCCATTTGTCGCAACAATGATTCCACTGATTCAAGATTTAGCATCAGGTCTTGGACTTTCTGTTGACTCTCCGCAAATTGAAGTATTATGGTGGGCATTATCACTTGGTGCTTGCTTAGGAGGAAACGGAACGTTAATCGGGGCATCTGCCAATGTAGTTGTTGCAGGAATCGCGAATCGTGAAGGGCATGGATTTTCTTACCTTGATTTCTTAAAAATCGGCTTACCTTTAACAATTCTCGCATTATTATTATCACATGCTTATATATATTTACGTTATTTAATGTAAAAAAAGGTTTGCAGCTTCATGCTGCAAACCTTTTTTACCGCCAAAATATCCCGATAATTGCAAGTGCTCCTAAAATCATACCACCAATTTGCCCAACGATTGTTGGTGACAATTGAACGCCTTTTTTAACTTCAACAACTGGCCTTTCATGCCTAAGCTGTTGAACCTCACTTTGTAACTGATGCACGCTACCATGTAATTCTTTTACAAGCTCCTTTAAATCCGCTAATTCTTCATTTACTGGTTTTGGCTTTTCTAAATTCATTTAACACGACTCCTTATTCCATTCCATATGTTGTAAAAATTCGACATGAATTATCCCTTCTCCTGCAAATCACATGCATGTTATTGAATATATTTATAGCAGAGTTTTCACTCTTAACGAATCTATATATAGGGTAGCACCACATCGCCATCAACTTAAGGGTACTAAGAGGGTATATGTGAGAGTTATTTTTTAAAATTTAATTGAACTTGATTAAAGTCTGCATATTTATATTCAATTAAAATATTATCTCTAATTTCAGAATGAAACTTTTTATTTTGTCCATTTTCTAAAAGAATATATAAATCTAAATCGAAGTCTGCATAAGCATCTCTTCTTGCAATGGAACCAATAAGCATTAACCCAATAATTTCATCCTTAGCCGAACAATCTTATCGTGATAACCGAAGCGATTCCATAAAAAAGAAATCTAACAAGCTATAAAGCCACTAGATTTCTCTTTTGTTTTTCTTTATATTTCGCATGAATGGTCAGTTCACTTTATTAACCTTATTCAAATTATTTGTGCATTGTTATCCATTCGTTTCGCAATATACCCATTATAATACGATCAAAGCTCTTCCCATCTCGCTGAACAGCTTCTCTCATACATCCTTCCACCTTAAAGCCAACCTTTTTATACGCTTCAATTGCAGGCTTATTGTATGAAATAACATCGAGACCTACACGATGTAAGTTTAATTCGTGGAAAGCATATTTCAGAATAAGACGTAATCCTTCCGTACCATATCCCTTACCTCTATATTTCTTATCACCTATACCAATTGCTAGCAAACCCGTTCTATTATTCCACTCTATGCTATGAAGTGCCACAAAGCCAATTAAAGTATCATCTTGAATCGTTCTTAGCATGAAAGAAACACTATTTGACTGTCGTCCTTTTAATAGCTCAGATTCCTTTATTTCATGCAAAGATTGCAGAACTGCTACATCCGTATCTACATTTCTTAAATACTCACTATCTTCTTGCCAAATAGCCATTTGTTCAATATCTTCAGCTCTAATTGCTGATAATTTAATTCTTTCACCTAGAAAAAGATTATTCACTGTCTTGTTCATTTCAAAAATCCCCCTTTTCAGTTATGGGGATAGTTCTGTAATTTATCAGACTTACGTATCCCCTTGTTCTATAGTTTTCAATAATAATGGGATACTTACAATAAGCGCTAACATTGGCACATCTCCTTTTCATAAGATTACATTCATTGTATAATTTCCAGATTATTCATTCAACAGTTATTTCAACTAGACCTTCTTTATAACCATGATACCCTCAAAAAATCTTGTCCACTTTGGAACATGATGCTCTTGTCACATTTATAAATTGTTGTAACGGCGAAGTCATCCATTTATCTTTATGCCAAGCAATTTGCGTAAAAATAGGAGCGATTGTATTCCTCAAAACTAACTCCTTCATCGTGCCTTCTTGTATATCTTTTTCTACTACCATTGCTGGTAAAATCGCTATACCTAGTCCCGCAATTACACATTGTTTAATTGCTTCTACACTAACAAATTCTATTTTATTTGTAGGATATATGCCTTCTGCACGAAATAATTCTTCAAATATAGTACGATACGAACAACCAAGTTCCGTTAATAAAAGCGTTTCGTTTTCGAAATCTTTTGTGGAAATTATAGATTTCTCACATAAAGGATGATTAGGAAAAGCGACTATTTTTAATTCCTCTTGGATAAGTGACTCTACATACAAAACATCTTCAGTTTTACATTCATCTAAAATAAATGCTAAATCCACTTTACCTTCCATCAATTGTTCTTTCGCATCTTCATTTGAATGAGCTGGTTTAAATATAAGCTTTATTTGAGGAAACTTTTCCTTAAACTCTTTTAAAATAATAGGAAGCCGATATGTACATTGACTTTCTTGTGCACCAATCACTAACGTACCAGATATTTTTCCCTCATCTTTCACAGCCATCTTCGCCTCATAATTTAACGCAATCATCTTGTCTGCATATAACTGAAACTTTCGTCCTGCTTCAGTCAAAAATAGCCGCTTACCTAACCTCTCGAATAATGGTGTATCAAGTTCCGTCTCCAATGCTTTTATTTGAGCGGTGACACTTGATTGAGCAAAATTCAATTTCTTTGCAGTCTGCGTAAAGTTCAAATTTTCTGCTGCTGTTTTAAATGTAATTAATTGTTTTATTTCCAATATCCTCCTTACCTTTCAATCGTCATTTCCGATTGATTCCATCGAAATAATCTTCTTTGTCTATTGATATATATATTGTATGATAAGAACCATTAACAAACAATATTAATACACCTTACAAATTGGAGGTATTCCATATGAAAGCACTTTGTTTCGAGGCATTTGGAAATGCTGATGTATTAAAATATCAAGAATTGTCAGATCCAACTATAAAATCGAATGAAATTCTTGTTCGCACAAAAGCAATTGGCTTAAACTTTGCTGATATATATAGACGTAGAGGTGCCTATCATCTCACTGGAAAACCACCCTATATATTAGGGTATGAAGGATCAGGAATTGTAGAGCGTGTTGGTAATGAAGTTTCTAACATCAACATTGGAGATCGCGTTGCATTTGCTGATGTCCCGTTCACAAATGCGGAGTTAGTAGCCGTTCCAAAAGAAAAAGTTATTCCGCTCCCAGATTCTATTTCCTTCCAAATAGCCTCTTCTGTTTTATTGCAAGGTTTAACGGCTCATTATTTAACAAAAGACAGTTACAAAATAAAAGATGGTGATTTTGTTTTAGTCCATGCAGCTGCTGGAGGCGTAGGTCAACTTCTCATTCAAATGATAAAACTACAAGGCGGGCAAGTAATTGGCCTTACTTCATCAAAAGAAAAAGCAAAGATAGCCTATTCAGTTGGGGCAGACCATGTTTTTTTATATACAGAATCTTGGTGTAACAAAGTAATAGATGTAACAAAAGGTCTTGGGGTTGATGTTGTATATGAATCCGTAGGGTCTACATTAGAAGAGAGCTTTCAAACTACACGAATCGGTGGTACCGTCGTATTTTATGGAATGGCCGGTGGTGATCCTGCTCCCGTTAATCCTCGAATGCTGATGGACACTTCAAAAACATTGACTGGTGGAGATCTTTGGAATGTACTAACAACGTATGAAGAACGCAAAACACGTTCACAGCAACTATTTGATTGGATTACTGCTGGAAAATTAAATATCCAAAGTCCAACTACTTTCTCTTTAAAAAACGGGGCTGAAGCACATCGATTATTAGAAAGTCGAAGAAGTACGGGGAAAATTTTATTAATACCATGATAATTTCTGGTTCAAAAATCAAATCAAAAAGAGGAATTAGACCACTCTGTAGTATTTAAGAGTAAGTGATTGTACACGAGATTTTTTTAACCCCTATCTTATCTATCATGTTACATATCACGTCGAAATCGTACATCATTCATATATTTAGTGATGTACTTTTTTGTTTTATAACACTGTTAAATGATTTTATTTACAACAACATTAATGATATGAATTGGATGCCACTGAAACAAAGTGAGTTTAATAACCATATCAAGTCGTTACTTTAAGGTGCTCTTGCTAAAGAAAGTTTCACTTAATCGACATAGCAAGCCGCATCACGAATCGTATGGGGAGTGCAGGATTCGCCATTTGATTTACATCTCCAACAAAAAACAAATCCTTATTAGGATAATAAAAGGCAAATGAACCTGTTGAGCCGGAATGACCAAGCAACTCACCTTTTCCCATAAAAAGTGTTGCAAGACCATTTAACGGGACACGCATATATCCACCACCGTATTGAATTGGGTACATGGAAGCTTGTAACTTGTTATATACTTTGCGTTCATGAAAAACAGTTTTATTAAATAATTTCCCTCCAAAGAAAGCTTTAATAAATATCATTAATTCACGAGCTGTAGAGATACCACCACCGCTAGCACCGCTGCTCTTAATAATTTTCGGACGGTAAAGAGAAGCACCCTTATAAAAAATATTAGGAACAAAGTCATACTCACTTGTTGGAAGATACGTATTCTTGAGCTCTAATGGGTCAAAAATCAACTGCTTATATGCATCTTCTAATGTTGAATTCGTAATTGTTTCAATGATTTCTCCGAGCATGTCAAAGTTCACATCTGCATAATGAGCCCTTTTTTTCTCATCAGGTGCAAAGTACGGGTTTAATTGTTTGGTCAATGTTATCTTTTCATCAAAATCAATCTCCATATCCTCATGAATGACACGTTTTTTAACATTGTTACTACTTTCTTCAAAGGCATCCGGTAATCCGCTTGTATGAAATAATAAATTTAAAAGTGTCAGCCTCAACGAATGCTCTTGATCTTTATAAATATGAAGGTTATTCAACGTATCTTTTTTAAAGTATTTTGTTACTTTGTCATCAAACGCTAACTTGCCCTGCTCCCTCAAAATAAAAATACAAGTGGTCGTAAACAACTTTGTGATACTTGCCATCAGTAATGGTGTATCGATATTTTTTCCTCCGTACCCATTACTATATGAAAAATCTCCATTTGTATTTTCTACAAATAGGACGCACTTATGTATCTGCTTAGAACTTATAGTTCGTCTGAAAATCTTTTTGATTTTTTGTTTGTCCATCTCCCTCTCTCCCCTTTTGTTATAGTATTTTTACCGTAGGTTTTATTCTTACAAAGAGATTAATATTCCTTCTTTGTCCAACACATCTTTTCTTTTTTACAGCCTAATACTTCATTCTATAATCTAAAATATTTTTTATGAAACATACTCCTCTCTTTTCTGTAAAACTAACGATACCTTTAATTGAAGACCACAGAATAATTTTATTGTGATAGCAAAGATCGTCGTATGTCATACAAAAAAGGATAGATAAAGCATATGTTTTCTGCTTTATCTATCCTTTTCTTTTTTCTAGCTACACTTTATCTATTCAATACCAAGTTCTATTCAGAAAAAGCTTCCGAATATTGAACAACTCCTTGTATATTTTGAAGAGCATGATCCGTTAACTCCATCGCCATAAATACTTCGTCTGGCACCTCAAATGGCGCTCGTATATTCCATAGGCTAGCCGGTTTAAAACCAAATTTCGGATAATAATCTTTATGACCTAAAACAATTACAGAATGATACCCAAGCTCTCTTGCCTTTCTTAATGCACCTGAAATTAGCAACCTCCCAATCCCTTTTTTCTGATAATCTGGTGCAACAGAAACTGGAGCGAGAGCTAAAGAATCTACAAATTTATCATCATGTTCTATTTTAATTTTAGATAATAGAATGTGACCAACAATTTCTTTATCCACCGCTACTAATGATAACTCTGGAATAAACGCATCAGATTTTCTGATTCGATTTACAAGTTCATGTTCTTTCTGATCACTATATTCTCCATTTAAAAACGCTTGTTTTACAACTTCTTCTATCCAGTTATAATCTTTCTCAAGTTCTTGTCTAATCATTATATTCATTTCATTTCATCTCAACCTCTACTTTTTCTTATTTCTTTTTGAATTTTGCGAAGCGCTTTTTTCGATCCACGCTCTATATCATGCTGCATTTTTCGTTCTTTATAATCCACAAACAATGTGTCTAAATCATACCCTTCTGGATATAATTCCTTCGCCTGTACCTCTAAAGAGATTCGCTTAACATTTACTTCTATAAATTCCCCGTTATAATATACAACGACATTATAAAAATTATCTTTCTCTTTATATACAATTCCAAAGTCATCATAGTCTAATAATGTCACACGGTCCCCTTTTTTATATTCATTCTTCTCTTCGGTTTTCTCTTTGACGACCTTAGGCTTCCTTATCTTATCTTCGTTTACACACTCTAAATGATACTCTTTATTTTCCATATAGCCTTTCGCTCTTTGTAACACACTTTCTCGTACATTCATTTTTTTAGAAATCCATAGGGCATTACTTTCTCCAGACCTTCCTATCATTAACTTATACAGTGGTTCCAATGTTTCATTATTAAATTGCATTGCCGCATTCATAAAATCGCTATGCATTTCTGAAAAACGTTTTATTTCTCCATAATGAGTAGTCGCAACTGTAGTACACCCCATATGATAAAACTCTTCTAAAATAGAAATCGCAAGTGCGGCTCCTTCATTCGGTTCCGTACCACTTCCTATTTCATCAAATAGTAAAAGTGTATTGTTGTTTGATACTCTCATAATTTCCGAAAGGTTTTTCATATGAGATGAAAATGTACTTAGCGCATTTTCTATACTTTGATTGTCACCAATATCTACGAAGATGTTTTCAAAAACGGCGATTTCTGTTTCCTTGTCAGCAGCAATATGCAAGCCTGACATTGTCGCTAATGTTAATAATCCTATCGTTTTCAAAACAATTGTTTTCCCACCAGCATTCGGACCTGTAATAATTAAACTTCGATAATTTTGCCCGATTTCAAAATTAAGTGGTACAACTTCTCCGGATAAAAGTGGATGTTTGCAGCGAACTAACTTTACATATCCATAATCATTTAATTTCGGCTCTATCCCGCCGATGTGTTTACTAAATTTCGCTTTTGCAAACACCAAATCATATTGACTAATAAGCTCCATATTAATCTTGATGTTATATATATTCTCTAAGATCATTCCTGATAAAGTGGCTAGTATTTGATATTCTTCTATCGCTTCTTCAGCTTTCAAACTTGTTAGTTCCACGTTTAATTTTGTAACAGTATTTGGTTCTATAAAAACTGTAGAACCTTTAGAAGAAATTTCAACAATTGTTCCCACAACTTGATTTTTATAGGAAGCTTTAACTGGAATCGTATATCGATCATCCTTTTTACTAATAAAGAACTCTTGAATATATTTCTTATTTGCACTACTATTTAAAAATTTATTTAAACGTTCTTTAATTTTCTCGTCTACTGAGTCGATACTATTTCGAATTCGTTTTAATTCTTTGCTTGCCGCTGAATCGACGCTATTTCCTTTAATTGAAAAATCAATTTCTTCTTCCACACTTTTGAATTCTGACATAGAATTCGCATACGATGCTAATACTGGTGCAAAGAACTCTTTCTCCAGCATAAACTTTTTAATCTTTCGACACCCTCTTAAAAAGTCTGCTACACTTACTAGCTCCGTTGGATCTAAAATCATACCCTTCTCAAGTTTTTGAATGGTACTATCAATATTAGAAATTCCGAAAAAAGGAACATGCCCTTCTGCATCTAATACTGTTCTTGCTTCCGTTGTTTCATTCAAACGATTTTTCACTACTTTTATACTTGCACTTGGCTCCAATTTATCTAACAACTGTTTCCCTAATCCACTCACGCAATAAGATTTAACCATTTCCTTTAATTCGTTATATTGTAACTTTTCAAAAGTCATTTTATTCACTTTTCATTCTCCTCACTATGATTTAATCAGACCATACATGAAGATACCTACTCATTAGATTTCAATGAGATTTAAACGATTACTATGACATGGTGTTTTGTTCCACCATTTTTATATGATAAAAAATAAACACAAAAAAAGCTGCGGAGATACCGCAGCTTTTTACATTTACAAGGCATGTGTAACATACATATATAATGAAATAAACCACAAAAAAACATTTGGGCTATCCCATCATCATTACACGCTTTATAAAGTATTGTAGGTATCTTCATAGGTATCGAAATAAATCCATAACAAAATTAGGGGTATGAATTATATAAAAAATCCCCTGTTTATCATCAGATTTATTTCATTCAATTTTTCCTATTTAGAACCTACCGCACTCACAAAAAGCACCTCTCATTAATTTATAGTTATGTTCATTGAAATCTAATTTATTAAAATCATCATACTATATGTTACAACAGAAGTAAAGGTGCCATGCTTTACAATGTTCTTCTTATTATACTTTAGTCGTAAGTATATATACGGATCGTTTATTCAACGTATTACCGATGTTTTCTTACTCATCATTAGATACAATTACATGTAGAGCAGGAAAATGTATAAGGAGTGATTCACATGACAGAACTACAAAAACAATTCTTCTCCAGATTAAATATAAAAGAAAAAGAATCTATCTCATTTGAAGATTTAAATGAAATCCTTTATGCGATGGCACAAGTAGTTCCCTTTGAAAACTTAGACATTATTCAAGGTACGGTAAAAGAAATTTCAAAAGAAAATCTTCAAAAAAAAATCTTGGTCAATAACCGTGGTGGACTTTGCTATGAATTAAATCCGGCTATGTATTACTTCCTTAAAGATTGCAGTTTTGATGTTCATTTAGTATCAGGAACAGTTTATAATGCAGCATCCGCAACCTGGGCTGTTGAATCTGGACACATAGCAACTGTTTTAAAACATAATAATGAACTTTATTTAATTGAAGTAGGTTTCGGTTCATATCTTCCCCTTTCACCTGTTCCTTTCTCTGGTGAAACTGTTCATTCTTTTACTGGAGACTATCGTATCCGAAAAGAAACAACTGCTAAAGGAAACTATGTTTTAGAGATGAGAAAAAATCATGAGTTTCTAGATGTCACTTCATCTGAAGATTGGATATTAGGTTATGCATTTTATATAGAAGAAGTTGATGAAACAACATTAAATAAAGCACAAAGAATAATTGTAGAACATGAAGAATCTCCTTTTAATAAAGTACCTCTTATTGTGAAACTAACTCCTGACGGGCATGCTTCTTTAACAAAAGATAGCCTTACCGTAACAAAGCAAGGTAAAAAACAAAAAGAATCCATTACAGAACAACAATATGCAGACTTATTACAATCCACATTTGGCATACACTTGTAATCTATTACATCCTAAAGTCTTGTCTTTTTGACAAGACTTTTTATACTGTAGCAGGGATTTTTTGCAATTTGTTGTATTTCATAGTTATTATAGAAGATACAAAATACATATCTAGAAAGGAAATGATTATGACCGAATTACAAAACAGATTAGATGTACCCGATCAAGAAAAGTGGGATTTAACGGATATTTATAAATCAATTGAACAATGGGAACACGACTATAAAAAAATCGAAACATTAACAAATGAGTTAAAAGAGTTTAACGGAAATATCCATGACAGTAAAACTCTACTTGCTTACTTAAAAAAAAGTGAAGAAATATCAGGTTTATTTAATTTAGTTTATGCATATGCAAGACTTCAATCAGACCTTGATACACGTGATACGGAAGCACAATCCCTTGTAGACAAGGCATCGCAATTACATGTTAAATTAAGTGCAGCTCGTTCCTTCTTTTCTCCATTCTTACTTAGTATAGATGAGAAAGTATTACATTCCTATATAGAAGAAAACGAAGCCTTACAGTATTATAAAGAGGATTTATTTGAATTATATCGCTATAAGAAACATGTTTTAAATAAAGACAAAGAAGAAATTTTATCTCAAATGGGCGAAGCCCTCTCTTCTCCTCAACATACATATGGAATGCTCAACAACGCAGATATTACATTTGGAGAAGTTACAACTGATAATGGAAGCACAGTGAACTTAACACGTGGAATGTACTCGAAGTTAATTAAAGATGAAAACAGAAATAAGAGAAAAGAAGCTTACAAAGCTTACTATCAACCTTACATTCAATTAAAAAACTCTATAGCTTCTACTTTAACAGGGGCTATCAAAAATAATGTTACCATTTCAAAAATTAGAAATTACCCATCCGCATTAGAAAAATCTCTATTTGGTGATATGGTTCCAAAAGAAGTATATGATAATTTAATTGATACAACTAAAAAAAACATTGCATCTCTACATACGTATAACCATTTACGAAAAGAGAAATTACAATTAGATGAATTAAGACAATATGACTTAAATGTTAATTTGGTAAAAGGTGGAAATCAAGATATTCCATATGATGAAGCATTTGAAATCATGCTTACTTCCCTTTTCCCACTCAGTGAAGAATATCTTCAAACTCTTAAAGGTTTTAAAGATAAACGCTATATAGATGTAAGAGAATTACCTGGTAAACGTTCTGGTGCTTATAATTTCGGGGTATATGGCGTTCATCCTTTTATCCTTTTAAATCATAACGATGACTTAAATAGTCTTTTTACACTGACTCATGAATGCGGGCATGGTATGCATACCTATTATTCACATGGTTTCCAACCGAGAATCTCCGCTCACTATTCAATCTTTGTAGCCGAAGTCGCTTCTACAGTGAATGAAATACTATTAATTCACCACCTATTAAAAGAAGCAAAAGATACAGACGTACGCAAGCATTTAATCAATCACTTTATTGAGCAATTTAAAGGAACCTTCTTTACACAAGTTATGTTTGCTGAATTTGAAAAGATTACACACGAAATGGCAGAGCAAGGTAAACCATTACATGCCCAAGCATTCAATGATGTTTATGAGAACTTATTTAGAGAGTACAACGGAGATACACTCGTATTCGACGAAGAAGTAAAATATGGCTGGGCTAGAATCCCTCATTTTTACCGACCATTTTATGTTTATAAATACGCTACAGGCTTCGCTTCTGCGATTCAAATTGCAGATCAGCTTTTAAGCGGTGATCCTATCGCACAGCAAAATTACATCGAGTTTTTAAAAGGTGGAAGTTCAGATTATCCACTTAACCTTTTAAAGAAAACAGGTGTAGATTTAACTACACCAACGCCAATTGAAAGTGCGCTAGGTCGTTTTGATAAACTAGTTAAAGAATTCTCGTCATTGTAGAAAAAAGCCTCTATTAGAGGCTTTTTTCAAACTTATTTATATCCATAAAGAACACACGCATTACTTATTTTCCTTCTAATAAATCTTTTGCCATCTTTCGAAATTCCTGATTAAATGCATCGGTCATTCCGTTTTGAACATTAGAGAAAAGAATAACAAAAATTCGTTTATCCCAATTGAAATTATTAAATGTATTCCATCCAGCTAATACACCATGATTGTGGTAATAATCTGGATAAATATAAAAACTAAATCCATATTTCCTTGCTGGCGATATTGTAAACATATCGGATAAACTTTGTTTAGAAAGAAGTTTACCAGTCATAATCGCCTCATCTAATCTTTTCATATCTTCTACAGTTGTATACATTTCACCACAACCGTATAACCAGCTCATTCTTAACTTAGGGGTAGCGACGAATTCATTATCTTTCTTTGTATAACCTTCTGCAAAAAATATGTCCGCAGGGAATTTCGCACCCATACCAGATTCATCCATTCCAATCGGCGTAAAAATATGTTCTTTTACATATTCAGCTAATGGTTGTTTAGAGATCTTTTCTACGATATAAGCAAGTACCATATAATTATAATCTGTATATCTCCAACCTGTTCCAGCAGGGAATTCAAGATTTTGTGAACCAATCCATGTCACTAATTTTTGGCGTGACGCTGCATCCACTTTCCCCTTTCCCTGCTCAGGTAGTCCAGATGTATGCGTCAATAAATGTCTTAAAGTAATATTTTTATCCGCGGGGAATGAAGGAATATATTTATTCACATTCTCTTCTATACTTAACTTTCCTTTTTCTTGTAACTGCAATATAGATACTGCCACTACTGTCTTAGTTATAGAACCAATACGATATTTTGTTCTTGGCGTTGTTAAGACTTTATCTTTCATATTTGCATAGCCATATCCTTTTCGCAAAATCACATTATTTCTATCCGTCACAAGTACAGTGCCATTAAATCCTTTTTCTTTTAAGTATGCATCTAATTTTTTCGCCGCCGCAGCATAACGATTCTGCTGATTGATATCTATTTTTTGTTTATCATTTTCTACTTTACTATTAGAATCTGAAAATGCCTTTAAATTCTGCTCTTTATTTTTATTTGTTTGCATTAACGTATATACACTTAAACATAAAATAGCCATAATAAAGAAAACCATTAAACATTTCTTAAACATACAGGAGCCCTCTTTTTATTCAGTTTATAAATATTATTCTATTTTCATTAGTTCATTCTATCTCTATTCATTCAAAAGAAGACCTTGATTTTCACTTAATTTTATTCAAGAATTACATTACTATTACAGTTCACAAACTTCTATTTTAACTTTCCGAACACTTTCTATTGTATTTCTTTCTTACAAAAATTCCACCCAACAATCCGATTCATCTAACTATAATTTTGTTTTTTATGTAACATTCGTTTCAATCAACATATACGATGATGTAAAAAGAGGATTTCTATTGAAAAACATTGACAAGCGAAATCGATTAAATAATGAACCATTCCATTATCGAACTAACAAAAATAACATGGTATTTATCGAATATTACGGAAAAGAAATTATGATTTTAACAGGAAAAGAAGCGGAAAAGTTTTTAAATAAAATAAATTATGCCAACAATGAACAAGAACGACAGCTCATTATGGCCAAAATAACCGGAAATTTCAAAAGAGGAAATGAGCGGAAAATAAATAGTAACAAAAACTAAGTTCGCTTTTTACCCCTACTGATTATAGTTTCACTTGATGTCATAATACCATTTTTTTAAAATTCAATTCAGAATTGATTATACAGCATATTGCAAAAAAAATGTCATTTACATGACATTTTTTTAAAATTCTCCAACAAACTTATTACCGAAACAAATAGTAATATAGTCATCCCCATCCATGCCCAGCTATACCCTTTTATATCCACTATAAATCCAAAAATAGGCGGAGCTAAGATAATAGCAATTTGATTTAGTGTAAGTGCAAAGCTGACTGTGATTCCTACTAAATCCTCCCTTGATTTTTCAGCAATTTCAACCATAAAAAGACTAAACCAGCCAATACCGAAGAACCCTAAAAAACTGCTAAACAAAAACAATTCCCCTACCGAAAGATTATGTATGTTCAGCATCAAAATGAATATTAAAGTACACGTAGCTAATACAGAAATACATAATGGCTTTCGACGATTACCTTTATAGAAAAAATCACTGACTGTTGCTAATACAATTCGTCCAATCATCCCCGAAAGCAAAGTAACCGAAAATATCTGTCCTGCCAAAATTGGAGGTATTGATTTAGCAGTAATCAAAAATTTTATAAAGTGTCCAATTAACACCATTTGTAACGAAATCATACAAATTCCTGTAAAAAAAACGGGATATAATTCCTTATTATGCATCACTTCTTTTAGCTGTTGCCAAAAAGAAATTAATTTGTTATTTGGTATGGACTCTTTATGAGCGAAAGGCTCCCTATAAAAAACTAAAAATAATACACCACCTGCAATACATATACTTGAGAGAATATATATCGTACAAGACACACTAAACTTTAAAGAGATCATTGGAACAATTGCTCCCGCTACTGCACCGCCTATAGGAATACCTGCTTGCCTAATACCCATAGCTAACCCGCGATTTCCTTTCGGAAACCATTTTAAAATCACCTTACTTCCCCCTGGTTGTGCGGTACTATAAAAAACTCCAACCAACGCAAGAACAAATAATAATCCAGTGAATCCTTCTACTATATTAATAAATAAAATAGATCCACCAAGCAATATAGAACTAACTCCAATTAGTAACCGTTCATTATATTGATCAAGTAATCTCCCTACAAAAAGCATACAAAAGAGCGGACCTATATTGACAGTAGTTAACAACATCCCCATCTGCATATTAGTAAGATTGTATATTTCCTTCCAAAAAAATGCTAACGGACCTACCCCATATGTTATAAGTGTTGCACTCGCCTGCGTTACTGTTGCCAACATTAGCACAATCCATCTATACGAACTATCATACTTCATGATTTCTTCTTGATTTAACAATTCCATCCCCCCATATACCATTATTGTATGAAAGTTCAGATATCATGTAAAATGAGTATTAATGATAAAAAACATCAAAATAATTGATATCTTTAGGAGGTGCAACGATGGACATAAAAGACTTAACCATTTTTCATGAAGTAGCTAGGGAAGGAAATATATCACGTGCGGCTCAAAACTTAAATTATGTGCAATCCAACGTAACAATGCGCATTAAACAATTAGAGAATGAATTAGGGGCACTATTATTTTACCGAAACGGAAAAGGTGTTTCTTTAACTTCAAATGGAGAGATATTATTAGCATACGCTAAACAAATCATACATTTAATGGAACAATCTATTAAAGCTGTCCAAAACAACGGCGCACAGCCAAAAGGAACATTAAAAATCGGTGCTACAGAATCTACAACTGCTGTCCGTCTTCCTTCTATATTGACATCGTATTATGAAACATATCCCGAAGTTGAATTCATTTTAGAAACTCATTCAACAGAACAATTAATTCAACTTGTTTTGGAACGAAAGCTTGAAGGTGCATTCATCGCTGGAAGTATTCATCATAACGATCTCAGCTCTATCTTGTTTCAAGAAGAAGAATTAGTTCTTATTAGTAAACTACCTTTATCTTCTTTTAAAGATTTGGGGACAATGAATTTATTGGCATTTAGCCAAGGATGTTATTACCGTAATCTATTAGAAAAATGGCTTCATGAAAAAGGCATTTTTCCAAAGCGAGTATTAGAATTTGGAACAATAGAAGCCATTTTAGCGTGTGTAAAATCAGGTATGGGCATCGCTATTATGATGAAATCTATTATACAAAATCATGAACATTCTTTTACGCTAACGTCTTTACCCGAAAGCTTTTCAAAGGTACCCACTACTTTTATCATGCGAAAAGATACTTTTTATTCAAGTGCTTTACGTAAGCTTATTGATATGATTACAGATGCGCCCTGTACAATAAAAGAGTAAATTTCAAACAAAAGTTTTCTCTTTTTCATTTCACATTTATCACCATATAATAGATGTAACAATTCTATTACAGGAGGTTTTAAAATGGTAATTCCTAAATACCCTGAGGTCCCTCACCTCACAGAAAAGCAAATTGAAGAAATAACAAATATCACTTTTTTCAATACAGTACCAATACAACAATGTGATGCTATTTTTGTATTTGGCGGTTCTCATCCTGGAAATTGGAAAGCTCCTTTACAAGCTTATCAAGAAGGTTTAGGTAAGCAAATTATCGTTACAGGTGGCACTAGTTTACACGGAATGAAACACCCTAGCTGGAGCTATGGAAATATGTCAGAAGCGGAAGTAATTGTTACAAAATTAATAGAGCATGGCATTCCAAGTGATTCCATATTTTATGAGAAGACCTCATTACATTCCATCGCGAATATAATTGAGGCTAAGAAAATTTTTGACTTCACGAAAATTAATAGTTTATTATTTGTATGTAAAAGTTTAGGGGCAGGTCGACAATACCGAACTCTAAAAAAACATTTACCCGGCCATATAAAGTTTATCCCCTATACATTCAATACAAGTTTCGATAATAATTTCGTTATTACTAGAGATAACTGGATGGAGCAAGATAAAAGTCGTTCCATGGTATTTGGAGAATACATAAGAAATGTTTGCTATGGTAGAAAAGGTGGGATTGAAGCGCCAGAAAAAGAGATTGCAGGACTTGAGGAATATGTTTCCTATTACTATAATCTTGCCTAATCGTTTGTAGAGCCCGTTATAATGAATCTATCAGCATTTTTCATGCCTTTTATACTATATATATCCATTTTGATTTTTCAACATATAAGTCGCTGCTATGAAAACAAAAGAAGATCTCCACTCGTTTTCTCCTTTTGTTTTCACTTGGCATGGGGTTGGAAGAGGATCTGACCGCTTCTATGCATGATCGGATCCTCTCTCCCACCCAAAAAATTAGACTTTATGTCGGTTTTTTAATTTGTGTTTATACTACTTCTTACCAGATGTTTTGCAGACATCGTTCTTGTTATTATGTAGTAGTAGCGCTTTCTTGAATAGTACCTTTATTGATTAAAAGGTTAGGACCATAAAAAATATAGCTGAAAGTCCAGCTATATTTTTTATTCATACATATCTCGTTATTCCCTCATACAGCTATCATTCACATTATTGTTTCATTAATCCACTTTTCCAATCATAAAGCCAATCATTAATATGATAAAAACAATTCCTGTAATCATAACATATAGTCTATCCTTCTCAATCCAAAAAGTGATAAGTGAAACTCCCACACGAAACACCGGTTATCCACTATAAGCTAAAACTTTATTTTTCCCTATCGCACCCATAATTTGATATTTCAATAAGATTTCCATCTAAATCTCTTATATACACAGATACAATAGGCCCTAATGCACCTGTTCTTTTCACTGGTCCTTCTATAATATCAATATATTGTTTACCTAAATGATTCATAACATCTAACATAGGTATTTTTGTAATAAAACAAAGATCAGCTGACCCTGGTGTAGGAACCTGTGCTTTTGGTTCAAACTCTTTTCCTGCTTGATGTAAATTAATTTTTTGATTACCGAATTTTAATGCTTTTCTACCATTTTGAAAGGTGATAACCGTCATACCTAATACTCTTTTATAAAATTCACATGTAGCTTCAATATCATGTACTGTGAGAACAAGATGATCTAAACGTTCTATATTCATCTAAAAGCACTCCTTTTTAATATATCCTCCACCAAAAATCGGTAACTTTTTTACTACCTGCCGCTCTATACAATAATTCTTATTTTAAAATGTATTTCCTGTATTTTTTAATAATCAGTTTAATAAAAAAGAGACAGCCTTAGCCATCTCTTTTGCAGTTACATATTCTGTTAATTGAATTGCGCTGTTAAATCGTACTCATAATTTATACTTGCATTCACATTAGACATTGTAGATTTTGCTGTTGCCTTTGCATTATATTTAAAATTCCATTTACTAGCTACTAATAAATTATCTTGTAAAGAAATTCTATATGAGCCACTCGTTGCACTTGAAACAATAGACGTGCTCCAAATATTATTTTGGTTTGACATTATCATATGATGTACATTCCCTTGATTTGGTGATTGTATACTTGATGTAGAAACAGATTTCACAATTGCGCCTTTAGGAATCGTTGTATCTTTTGTTAAATCCATCATAATCACAGAAGACTCAACACCATTTAAATCTAACTTAATATTCCCGTTATTGGTTGCACTTCCTGAGAAACGGTATGTTCCACTTCCTGTTTTTATACGATCTTCAATAGATAAAGAAAAATACATCGTTCCACTATTAGCACCTCTACTCACCTTTATGTAAAACGTTTGATTAGCGGAAGTAGCATCTGCATTTGCATATATAAATGGAGTAAGAGAACTACGATTTATTATATTTTCTCCACTACTAATCTTCTGGCGGTTTTGGTTAAATAATTCAATTTTCATTCCTTCATATTCATTCCGGTAGGAACTTCTCACATATATTCGTTCCCCCGCATTAGCAGTAAAAGTAAAGTAAGCTGCATCTTGACCTTCTGGTAAGATAATTGTATCAATATTTTTATACTTCCAATATCCAATTGACATTGCTGTATCAAAGCTATTATTTCCAGTAATTGAACCAGCTGGAACTTGTTGATCAGATTCACTCGCCAAAGCTGGAATAGCTAATATAGCTATTGATCCTACCATTATAAGTAATGCGAGTATTTGTTTAAAGAATGTTCGTATCATAAAGCATCCTCCTATATATATATTAGTTGCAAGTTAAGAATACTCTCCCTACTCTATTATGTAAATATTGCTAATCTTTATAAAAATTAAATTCATTATTATGAATGTTTAGATTAGATATAACTATATATAATAAATATAGTTACTGAGTCTCCAAGACTAGAAAAAACCTAAGTCAATCGAATTTGACTTAGGTTTCTTAGAAAATCACCGATTTCTATACCAAAAAGTATAGCCTCCATACACTCATTACATTTATTCACTTTCAATTTAATTGCTATTTTTCTTTTAAAACACTATGTAATCGATCTGGATAATTTGTAAACATACCTGTTGCACCCCACCCAATTAAAAGTCTCATATCTTCTTTTTCATTAATTGTATACGGATGAACAAGCAAACCATTTTTTCGAGCCTTTTTAACATAAGTTTCGTCAATAATTAGTTCTCCATTATCATTACGTAAGTTTGGTCCAATACCAACTGCGTACTCTTTAATAGCTCGAAGATCTTGATTTGTTACGTCTTTAGGAGCATGAGTAACTCCTGACCATTCAATAATCTCATTATTTTCATTCGGATAATACCAAAGCAGTTGAACTAATGGGATATTTTGATTCATGCTATGAATCTTTTTTAAACTCTCTTGACTAAATGATTGAATCATCACACGACTTGAAGACATATTTTGACCAATTAAATTATATTTCTTTAATAACTCTAATAATTTCTCTTCCATTCCTGGATATACATCTGGAGATTTCGTTTCAATATAATACTTCATGCTTCTTCCATACTTTTGAAATATCTCTTCAAGCGTTGGAACTTTTTGAGCTACATATTCCTTTTTGGCTTTCTCTGGATATGTAGCATTAAACCAAGACCCTGCATCTAAACTTTTTATTTCACTTAATGTTTTCTCTCTTACTTCGCCAGTTCCATTTGTTGTGCGGTCCACTGAAGTATCATGCATCGCAATTAATTGACCATCTTTTGTTAATTGAATATCTAATTCTAAGTAATCAGCTTTCATTTTTTTCACAAGGTCATATGAAGCGAATGTATGTTCCGGGGCATGTCCACTCGCTCCCCGATGCGCAATATTTAAAAATTTATTCGCGTTTAATCTATTTTTTGTATCTGCTTTCGCATCAACAGTGCCCCCATAAAGAAAACTCCCTACTGTAAAGAAAATAAACAAGAAACTTATTATCTTTTTCATAATCTTAAACCCTTCCCACGTTGTAAATTTCAACAAGTTAATGAGATTTACACGAAATAGAAGAATGCCCTAAATATTCTTATAAGCCTCTAATAAAATTACAATCTCACAAATAAAAGTTAATCTATGATTCTATCTATCATCCCTTCCATATTGTATATCTAACCTATTATGAAGCAGTCTCTATTGTGTTCCCATAATTCAACAAAAAGCCATAAAACGTTTGTGAATACATTTGTATTCACAAACAGTTTTATGGCTTTTCTCAAATATCTCCGGCCTTCTATTAACTTGCTGGATTTAATCATAACAAATCTTATAAACTTTGTGAATATTTTTTGTCATATTAATTCCAATAAAATAATATAACAAAAAAGCGATACACTAACCTATATTGAGAAAATTTTTAGCGCCTCCCAAATTATATAAAATGAACTTTTTTTGTTGTAAGATAATTCTATTAATAAAGTTATTTCACTTAAGGGGAGAGAACATATATATGATTAAATATGATGAAAAAAGATATGAAACTTATATGCAACTGCCTAACGCTGATGAAGTAAAAAAGCATTTAGAACTAAAAAGTGTTTTAAACATTGTAAATGAAAATCCAAATATTTCACAAATCTTAGATATAGGTACAGCTACTGGAAGATACCCTATTTTATTTGCTAAAAAAGGCTATGAAGTTACTGGAATAGATATTTCTAAAGAAGCTCTATCAGTTGCTTCTAGTAATATTATAAAAGAAGGGATTTCCGATCGAGTGAATCTATTTCAAATGGATGCAACAGAGCTTGATTTCCCTGAAAATTCATTCGATTTAATCACATGTATGATGGGCACCATTTCACATGTAAACCCAGATAAGTATGAACAATTTCTAAAAAAAGTTAAATATCTATTAAAACCAAGAGGTTTTGTTATTATCTCTTCCTGGGATTCAGATTGTTCTTTTACTAAATTTTTATCTTTTTATAACGAACAAGAAAAAATTAAATTAAAGAACAATAGTATGCCAGCTGAAAAATTCAAATCATTAATGGATTCAATATTTCCGTATACTAAAATTAAAAATATAATTCCATTTTCAGATGAACAGATGGCTTTATTTCAACCAGAAAACGAGTTTGATGCATTTGTAGATATTCAAGAGTACATATATAGTAGAACTCATAACAAAATTGGGCAAATGTACCTTGCTATCGGATATAAATAAAAGAAAAAATGATGTATATTAGGCTTTTTATTACTTGATGAGCATTTAGATTTAACTTTTCTTTTTGGAGCCTGCTTAATTGGAATAGGCGTCTATTTATCTTCAGGTACCGATATCCGGAAACAAAGATTTTAGCAACGGGTAGCACTTTACTTTATGTTGAAGATCCCACATCATAATTCTTTGGATGAGAAAAAGGAGTTGGTAAAACTACCACTCCTTTTTCTCATCCAATAAAAGTACCATCTGGTACATGCATATCAGAATTCAATAATACGACATCTCCCTTTTCAGGAATACCTCCTAGTACTAATACCTCTGAATTAAATCCTGCAATCCTTCTAGGAGGAAAATTTACAACCCCTATTATTTGACGACCAATCACTTCTTCTGGTGTGTATCTTTTTGTAATTTGAGCACTTGATGCCTTGATCCCTATTTCTTCACCAAAGTCAATTTCTAACTTAATTGCTGGTACACGAGCACCTTCTAGATATTCTGCTTTTTTAATTGTACCGACCCTTAAGTCTAATTTTAAAAAATCTTCAATCGTTGCCATTGTTCCACTCCTTATTCATTTTTAAAAATATCGTACATCTTGAGGCGAAACATTATAAGAAAGAACTTATTCATGCCCCAGTTAAGAAAGAATAACTATCTAATTACTTTCATATAAGCTATTGAAAGTCTTAATACAACTTCTTCATCTGGAAGTTAATCATATTTTAACACAAAATATTTAAATATTCTTACTTCCACAAGTTATACCAGTGATTTATACGTAGAGATTTCATATTTAAATACGAAGTCTCTAACCGCTAAACCATCTTATCTCGCTTAAAAAATGCGTTTCAAATTAAGGATCTTATAGGTACAATCTTCACATTTACAGATACATAAGTTAATATAAAAGAACCCCACTCATTTTAGAATGAGCGGGGTTCTTTCTAGCACATTTATAAAATGAAAAAGTATGCTGCCATATCCTTTATTTCTCATTTAAAGAAGAATTGCATAGTAGGCAATTCAACACTTCCTTAAGTACTAAATCGGGTGCTAGCACTGCTTCTTCTGTACGCCAACCAATAAATCCATCAGGCCTTACTAATACTGCCCCTTCAGAATCAATTCCGTATAGCATTTCAAAAATGTTATCCCGATCAACAAAATCCCCTTTCGGAGAAACTCGATACACTTCAATACTGATTCCCAAATGAGATGCAACTGTACGTGCAGCACTTGACCAAGAATCATGTTCTGATCCAGTAAATAGCACAAAGTTTCTCCCCAGTAAATCAAGTATTGAAATTCGCTTTCCTTGGTAAGTCCCCCACATATGCGGAGCGCGTGTTCCCGGTCTTCCCTTGAGTTCTAAAATATCCATTGTATATGGAGTTTCATCTTGATCTATGATCGCTGCCGAACAGTACTTATAACCTACAGTAACAGCTAAACCATCCATAGTATTCAAGTTATCCGCGTCTCTATTTATAGCTCGCAGCAAGATACTACTTGCATAATTCGTGGTTAATTGTACAACGTGATGCCTCTCCTCATGATAAGTTTCTAGTAACTTAAGATTCGCTTGACCACGTATTACAGCAGCTAATTTCCAAGCTAAATTATGTGCATCCTGAACACCTGTATTTGAACCAAATCCTCCCGTCGGTGGCATAAGATGAGCTGCATCTCCAACTAAGAAAACACGATTATCTTGAAAACGTACAGCTGTATTTTCTGTCGCTTCCCAAGGTGAAATACTTAATATTTCCACATTAAGATTTGACTTCCCAATGGCTTTTCGAACGATTTGTTGGCAATCCTCTATAGAAAAATCTTTAGGTGTCTCCCCTTTTAAAGGATTATAGGCTACATGATAAATCCAACGATCACCATTATTGACTGGAATAAGCGCACCGAAGACGTCAGGGTTTGAAATCATAGAGAAACCGAAAGCATCCCCTTGGATGAAGTCACTTAAATCTGCTTTAAAATAAATGTTTATATAATGGCCTCCTATAGTACCACGACCAGTAGTTGGAATGTCTGAATGTTTACGTATCGAACTTTTTGCTCCATCTGCTGCAATCAAATAATTACTATGGATAATTTGATCTTGTTTCGTCTCACGATTCCGTACAATAGCCGTTACCCCTATATCATCCTGCTTATAAGAAACCAGTTCATGATTAAACCACAACTCCCCACCTAATCGCCTAGCCTCTTGTAGCAACATCGGTTCTAACGTAATTTGGTAACAAGACGTTATCTTTGATGGGCTAATCTTTTTAATCGTTTCAGACATACTTTTATCACTTTCAGAATGAGCTATTCTTATCCTTTTTAATTCTTCAGGGTCTGCCTCAGCCATTGTATTTACAGTAATTCTTCCACGGCAGTTCTCCAGTGGCTTTCCAGCGGTGCGAATATTTTTTTCTAACCCTAATTCTCGGAATAATTCCATCGTACGAAAGGTAATCCCCCCCGCCTTTGGGTGAATAGCAGTAGTAGGATGCCTCTCAATCAGTAAATAATCAACTTTGTGATATGCAAGAAATAGTGCAGAGGTTAGACCTGTCAAACCTCCTCCAATAATTAAAACTGGAACATGAATAGGTCTCATGTGTAGTGCTCCTTTCATATAGAACGTGCATCATTTTCACTGAGCTCAGTAGTTTAACTATAATAAGGAAATCCAGAAAAATGTAGACTTATTTTTCATAATAATTTATCATATAGATAGAGTACGCCCCAAAATCCCCCCTATTCAACCTACTATGTTAATAAAATTACATTTCACAACATGAAATGTAATCACCCACTTTGGGATACCGCCACATATCTATCAAGCTTAGAATTTGAACTATCCCCAAAACGAAAATTTTATGTCTCTACAGTTATTTATGAGAATTCAGCTCATTTTTATCGTTTTGGGGGTGTTTACTTTTCTTAAGTTGATATGCATGCGGTCGAACCCCTAAAAGAGAAAAAAGGTAGATTACTGTGTTTTTAAAAAATGGAGTTCCAATCCGTGGGGAGATCCTTGCGATAGATAAATTCACTGTTCTTATGATGGCTCATGATAAGCAGCAATTAGTTTACAAACAAGCCATTTCAACGATTGCTACGTAATACATACTAGATGTATGTAAATATTTCTCGATATTACACTATAGATATATAAGCTATAATATAAGTATTCTTTTTCTTGTTTATATATTTGTTGTTTCCTGTTGCAGAATCCTTATCATATGTTGATTTGAATTAAAGTCACGATGTTTGCAAAAAAGTTTGTTTGTTGTGGATTTGAAACAAAATCATATTGTTGAGTATTACGATAAACTAAAAACGCAACCTTATAACAAATGTCATAAAGTTGCGTCCATTGCATGTTTAAATAAGTTATTGAAGCTCCTCTTCTATCTCATTACACATAATATACACTATGATTATCGGTTAACGGCCTGAAATCATAGTTTCATTCATCATATCATATTCTCCCCCCTAGTAAAAAAATGAACACATATTAGGGGTATTTGGTTTGCAATATAATTGACATAAAATCTCTGACATTTAATGAATTAGAACTCTGAAAAACAATTGACTAATCGTAAGAAAAGGAATCGAAACCATTCATGCCCTATATAAAAAAAGACGGAGTCTTCAACCAAACTCCGTTTTTTCGACGTATAATGAATTACAGAAATTATTGATGCCTGCATAAAATTTGTCTTCTTCAACCACAGATCTTTTACATTTCAGCTAACTTTGCAACAGAACCCAGTTTCTAATTCATTAGACTATCTTTGTAGTTCCTACCGTCGGGAGAGTAATTTCAACTGTTGTTCCTTTATTCACTTCACTCTCAATAAATATCTTTCCGTGATGTGTTTCAATAATTTTATAACAGATCATTAATCCTAAACCAATACCATCTTCTTTAATACTATAAAAAGGTTCTCCAAGGTATGGTATACGTTCTTTGGGAACCCCACATCCTTGATCAATAAAACGAATGCCTATTTGATCATTATCAAGTTTATCGATTTGAATCAGAATTTCTCCCCCCATCGGCATGGATTCAATTGCATTTTTTAAGATATTAACAAATACTTGTTTTAATTGATTTGCTTCACAGGGTACCAATGGAATGCCAGGTGTAAAATCTGTTCTAATTTGTATATTATTCATCATTGCTTGAGGTTGAAGTAGTATTAAAACTTGATCAATTAGCAAACTAATATCATTAGGTTGTATCTTTATCACCTGTGGCTTGGCTACTGTCATAAATTCATTGGTGATATTTTCTATACGCTCAATCTCTGATGATACTATATTTATATAACGCTGATTATTTTCATTTTCCGTTGATTTTAATAATTGCATAAACCCTTTCATTGCGGTTAATGGATTCTTAATTTCATGAGCTATTGCAGTGGCTAATTGTCCTACCACAGCAAGTTTTTCAGATTTCCGTAATAATTCTTCTGTTTTTAACCGTTCAGTGATATCACGAGAGATACTTAAGAAAACTTTTTTGCCATTCAAGTTAAAAATACGAACACTAAACTCAGTGGTTATTTTTTTTCCTGTCGGAAAAATATGTTCATCTTGCAAAGTGAAAGAAGTCTGTCCCTCTCTAATTTTTTCTAACAACTGTATGATAATTGGAGAATCTTGTGGTACAGTATTGGGAAATGGCATTGAGAGAAGCTCTTCTCTACTATATCCAAATCTGTTACACCCAACAGGATTCACCTCAATAAATCGACTTGGAACTTGATCCTCATTCAACTCTACAACATATACTGCATCAGTTGCTTGTTCGATTAGTGCACGATATTTCATTTCACTATCTCTTAATTGTTGATGTAATCTATACCGTTCTCTTTCTGCTTGTTTTCTTTCGGAAATGTCTCTACATATTGCAGATAAAGCTATCACATTCCTCCTTACATCTAGAATAGGTGAAATTGTCAGACTGACATCAAGAAGACTTCTATCTTTACGTTGTCTAACGGTTTCTAATCTAGTAACTACAGATTCCCTTGCGAGAATTTTCTGGATATTATCCAATGATTCGTCCATTAAAAAATCAGGCACACAAGGCAATCTCTTACCTATGATTTCGTGTGATGACCAACCAAATATCTTTTCATAAGCTTTATTAGCTTGTAAAATATGTCCTTCTCGATCAGATATGGTGATAGCATCTGCGTTGTGATTCACAAATGATTCCAGTAATTCCTTGGTCGCTCTTAATTCTGATTCTATCTTTTTCCTTTCAGTTATATCGACTGTAGAACCAACAACTTCAATAACTTGTCCATTTCGTTTAATTGGCCTAAGCGCAATGAGAATAATAGTTTTATCATTTGGCCAGGGTAATTCGAATATAATTTCTTCCCCTTCCCATGCTTGTAGATAATACTTCATCAATTGGGGAACTAAATGGGAAGGAATAATAGAAGCATCAATGGTGCGTAAACTTTTTCCTACCACTTGTTCGGAATAAAATCCTTTTTGATAATAAAACTGTCCATCACACAAAGTGTGTATAAAATGTTTATCCACTTTTTTAAACTTAAAGATACCTCCTTGAAGTTCATGTACGGTATCTTTGAGTTCTTGCTTCGATTTTTTTAATTTTTGATTCATTTTAGATAAATCCTGTGTTAAGTAATATAATCTTTGGTAAGCTTCCATAAGAAAAAGCCCGATTAAAAGTCCTAAAGCTATATATAATAAACCTGGAGTGTAAAGCACTGTAGTTATAAAGAATACACCTACTAACAACTTCATACTCACAAAAACAGAAAAATATAGAGGTGCACTTTTAAAAGGATGAAGGCTTTTGAAATATGTTTTAAAAATAGTAAACAGAATACCCATACCTAAATAAGCAATCACAGGTGGTTCCCAATACCCTCCAATGTAAAAGATGCGCATTATAATAATACTTATTAATGTAATCCAACCCGCAGTGCGACCAAAGTAAATAAAAGAAAGAATAAGAGGAACAACACGGAGATCGTATGAAAATCCCATGTACGGAAAAGAAAAGAACATCAAAGTAACTGCGATAATTCCTCCATAGAATTTTTCGAAATATTTCCTGGAATTAATTATAAATACTTGAGTAAATATGGCTGCACTAACTAGTAAAGCAAAAATAGAAAGATTAATAAAATAGTCTTTGATAATCATGTAATGTCCCTCCTTACATTAAGTATATTCGACAAAAAAGAATAAAATCCTACAAATAACGTAAACGGTTCTGGTACAGCTAGCGATAGGGTACCACCAGCAAAACCCGAATTTACAATATTAAGGGAATACAAATATAAAAAGCCTAATTTCTCGGGTGTTATAAGTGAGAAATTAGGCTTTAGTTACTTCAGAAAAGCGCTCGATTGTTGAATAAATTTGTTTTCTATACTTTATTATCCTTGAGTGTCTTCGTCACTTTTGTATTCTAAAATATCTCCAGGCTGACATTCTAAAGCCTTACAAATCGCATCTAAAGTTGATAATCGAATCGCTTTTGCCTTTCCATTTTTCAATATAGAAAGATTAGCCATCGTTATTCCAACCCTCTCCGAAAGTTCTGTAACGCTCATTTTCCTTTTAGCTATCATTACATCAATATTGATTATAATTGCCATGTTTTTCACCTCAGACCGTTAAATCATTTTCTGACTTTATATCAATAGCTTCTTGTAAAAGCCTTTGAAGAACAGCCGCAAAGGTTGCAATTACACTTGAGGCAAAAATGCTTATTAGTGCCAGCATTATAATACCTGTTATATCTTCACTGCCATAAAATATAGCTCCGGATATCATTATTCCTACTACAATTAAGATACTAATTGTGATTGCACAGTACTTTATATACCTCAAAGCTCTAACAGATAATTCCGAGAAAGCCATATTCTTATCGATGTAGGTTAAAAGTTTAAATGCTTGATACAAGGCAACATAAAATGGAATACACAGTACATACGCATATACTAAAAAGGGATATTGCAAGTAAGCAGTCTCGGGATGTGCTGCTGCATCTCTACTTGCTACCCCAGGCAACCCAAATATACACACAGCAAGTACTGCAATGCCAATAAGAAAAATAACTACTTTTAAAAAAATTGTTGAACTTTGTTTATATTTCATAAAAAGCACCTCTCCTATTTTTTTTCAATTTGATACTAACACGTTATTTATCGTTTTCCAATAAATACTTATCATATTTCATTGATTTTTTATTGATAATCTCTTTGATTTTAGACAAAGATAAAAAGCGTTCCTCTAACTATCCTGATCTTTATCTCAATTAATCCATTAAATAATCCTATTATGGAATTCCATCACATCGTCATCAAGTTAAAAAATTAGTTTTTCTTCAAAATGAAGAACGGAACTAGATTATCATAAATAACTGTAGAGAGGTGAAAAATTTGTTTTGGGGGTACTTCAAAATCTTAGCTTGATGGGCATGGGGTACCGCCAACATTTCGGGAATTTTGTACGCTAAAGGAACCGATTTTTTTAGATTGGCTTGTTCAAGAAAAGTGCACCTTTCAGCAAAAAGCCAAAGGGTACACTTTTGTGTGCAGTATTTTTCTTTTCTTAACCGGTAATGCGTAAGCCTGTTATACGGTAGTTTGCTTATACTCTACAAATCACTTTTCTATTTTTTCCATTTTAAATTATTTGATTGAGTGTTACCTGCGATCTAAAAGGAGTTCGAATGAACTCAAAGTGAGGTAATATCTTAAAGTTTGATTAATTTATTTTCTTATCGAATGACTTGTGCGAGCCGTCACAGTTGGGCTGCTTTTGAGATAGCCCACAAGTACAATCATTTAATCCCTTTCCATCGAGAATTTTCTGGATATATTTCCTAAACCTTATCTCTCGAATTTTGGATTGTTTGGGTTGAGAAAAATAAAGAATGTATGCTCTTTGCCGTCCCGGCGTCAATGCTTCAAAAGCAGTTTTCAACGCAGGGATTTCATCGAATTTATTTTGAAGTTCTTCAGGAATTATGAATTCTTTATGCTTTATAAATTTCACTTCCAAACCGGCTTTTTCAACTTCAATAGCTTCATAAATATAGGCTTTTAAGATGATTTCCATTTCAACTATTTTTTGAACATTGGTGAACCGAATCTGGCGCGCCGCCTGTGCATTCTCCGTTTGTTGGATTAGAATCCCATGGGCATCCTGTAACAAGGCACCTTTGTGAAACAGAAGCGCACAATATTCTTTAAATCCATGTATTAAAACTATGTTTTTTTCTCAAACGTGTAACAAGGATGCATCCACTTAAATTCTTCGGTCAGCTCACAGTCAAGAACGATATTTCTCAACTTCTCATATTCTCCCTTCCACTTTTTGGCTTTACTTAAAAATTCATCAACTTTAGGATTCATTCCACTATTTGTCACCAAGGAACACCCCTCTTCAATTTTCCGATTAGCTGACAGTCAAGAATGATCATGCTCAATTCCTCCAATTCTTTCTGTCACTTTTTGACTTTACCAAAAACAAAATACCATAACAAATACTAAATGTTTGATTAAAGAAATATTTTAGACTGAGTATCGCTAGTTTAATGGGATTTCTCTATTCTTATATTCGTGTTTTAATAAAATAAGGATTTAGACTAATGAATAGTTTTTATTTCGGGAAAAGAAGTATTATTAAAATAAAGTATTAGACTAGATAATAGGGTGTGTTCTATTGAGACAAGTATGATTACCAGGCAAAGTAAGATGTAAATTTAGTAATTTATTTTGTATCTCTTTAATATTTTTTTATCTAAATAAATTAAATATAATAAGAATGTGTATTTTTTTGATTATTTTTAATTTTAGTTAATTACCTTCTAACTTATTTATTAATTATTAAAGGAGCTATCTTATGGATTATAGAATTGTATTTTTTGATGTTGATGGAACCCTTACACACCATGAAAATGGTCATATTTCAGATAATACTAAAGAAGCTATAAAAGCACTGAAAAATAAAGGATTAAGGGTAGTTGCAGCAACAGGAAGACCGTTATCCATGTGCAATGAAATAAGAAAATTAGGAGTAGATACGTTTATCACAGCGAATGGAGCTTATGTGAAGCACAATCAAGAAGTTCTTCATAAAGTACCAATGGATAAAAACATTATTCGTGAAGTGGTTGAATTTGCTTATGTTGAAAATAACGGGCTATCATTCTTTACAGAAGATTTTAGTATGAATGGTATAAAAGATAAAGAAATACTAGCAGCATTGAGTGAAACGTTGTCATTAAATGATTATCCAACTATAAATAAACATATTTATAATCAAGAGGTCTACTTAATGTGTTTGTATGCTACTGATGAAACGGTGAAGAAATACATCCACAAGTTCCCACATCTTAAGTTTATTAGATGGCATCCTTTTATTTTAAATGTATTACAAGAAGAAGTATCCAAATCTTTAGCAATAAAAAAAGTCTTACAGTATTTTGACATTGATAAATCAGAAGCTATTGCGTTTGGAGATGGTGGAAATGATATAGACATGTTGGAATTAGTAGGACTAGGGATTGCTATGGGAACTGGCAATGAACAATTAAAAGCAGTTGCAGATTTCGTCACGAAAAAGTCCAGTGAAGACGGAATCGATTATGCACTGAGAAAATGTGGGATTATTTAAGAATCTAGTTCGTTTCCCAATTTCTAGGTGAGCATACTAAAAAGGTGCTTTCATGTACAGAAAACACTTTTTCAGTCTACAACTATTTTTTAACAGTCTAATACTTTTTTCTATAGTCTAAAACATTTTTTTAATGGGACAGTATGTTGACTCTCCAATTAGAGGAGTATGATATATTTGCGACCAAGTAAAAAAGCGCCCTGTAAACAGGGCGCTTCACTTTTACCTAATGACTAATATTAGCAGTTGGGTATAATGTTGTTCCTCCAATTGAAACTTTTATTTCATTTGTTAATGGAACATTTTGTTCATTAATAATTGTTCTCCACCATTCCCATGCAAGACCTGTACATTCTCTCGCTACGACTTTTACATTTTTTGAATTCGGTGGAAGTGGTATGACTGTAGAGAAATGAGCAGTTTTGTCTCTGCCGCTTCCTTCCCAAGTTTTATGGGTTAGTACTTCTTTTCCATTTTGATCATATGAGAATTCATCCCAAGATACATCAAATTGAGCAACATATGCACCAGAATGATCAAGCGTCATTTTAGCACTGGAATATTCTGTAGTTGTAGTCTCAATATAATCTGTATTGTTATGAACAGCAGCAGTTGAGTTATCTTTTAAGAAAGTGCTTGTATATGAAATTGGGTATGCTGGATTTTTAGGACTTAATTCTGCATTATCTTTAATGATATTTCGTATTTCATTAAAATCTTTTGTAACAACCTTGTTATGCTCTTTTGAATCTCCACCTAATACTACAGCGGTAAAAGTACTGTCTTCAAAAATATCTTTGTATTGTCCACTCGTTTCGACGCTGTTATTCTTAATTAAGGCTTTAAAGGCAGCTTGTACATCTTTGCTCTTAGATGTTGTTTCTAATTTCACATAAATTGTTCTGCCATAAGCTACATTTGACACCATAACAGGCGGAGCCGCATTACTTACCCCTTTACGAGTTAACTCACCAAAAGTAACACTATTATCAAAAAGATCTGATGGATTGTTAGGTAGTTCTGCACTTACGGTATAAAATATTTGCTTATATGCCGCAACCATCACTTTTTTCTCTCCGTTTGCAATCGCATTAAAGTCAATGTTCAGCCCATTATCAAGATATTTAGCGTTAACATTAAGAGTACTTGCTATTTGAGATTTACTATAAACCATAGATTCTGTATACTGCATTCTTGCAGGTAACGTATGTGTTTTTGAATACTTTTCATTCCAAGTAGATACTAAATCATCTACTGCTCCAGACACATTACTATATGTTGGATTTTGGACAATTATTGTATTTTCTTTTCTCATGCCAGGTAAGTCTATACTAATATTCAAAGGTTTTCTCTTAGCCACTAATAAACTAGGTTGATTATCTGCAAAAGCTTTATTTGCAAATTGTACTGCTCCTGGATAAGTACGATTAGCCACAGAATCAATAATCGAAATATCAACTGGTGAAGTTGTAAGTGATTTTTTCTCACGTTCAACTACTACAAATTTACCATTTGAATTTATACTTTCTTTCGGAACAAAGCTCTCTACTTTATCACCATTTACTGCTAAAACCTCTTGATTATTATACTTTAGATTTGCTATGCCAGTATCAATGCCACTAGCATTTCTTATTGCATCAGCTGAATTACCTGTTTGTGTTTCCGCGAAGGAAATAGATGAATAATTAATAGTGCATAAACTAACTAATAAACATGTTAGGAATTTTATTCCTTTAGTATTTTTCGTAATTTTCAAAAAAACAAATCCCTTCCTTTTTTTTCGTATTAAGATATGATAATTATTTATAAATAATTGCTAAATAGTGAGCTTACATAAATGCTTTTAAAAGTTCTTGAACTAATGGAAGTGCTCCACCTACAAATTTTAAAATTGTCATTGCGATTGTCATATTATTTCCTCCTCTTTTGTTGTTGCTAAGATGTGATTTATCTTTATGCTTTCATTATAGTAAGCGCTTACATTTTTATCAATACATTCTTATATGCAATATTACATATAAGAATGTAGCAAGTTCCCTTTACATTGTTAATAAGAGTAACATTAATCATATTTTTCATTCGCAGATAATGGTCTTTCTGGAAAACGCAAGTAAGAAATTTATATGGCAAATCCTAATCTATTAGCGACTCCACGTTGTTTTTTTACTTTTTTAAATAAGAAACACTCCATATTTTAACTGGTTTTTGAATCGTATATATTTTAAATTCATCCCAATAGAGTAAATCTTATTGGGATAATGCATTGAACCTGATGTAACAGTCCCCTAAAGTGTCCCATATGACTCGTTTCAAAATAGGAGAGTAAAATATAAAAAAGGAACCCGTTATGGATCCCTTTTCATCTGAATATCCTGAATTATAATCATTTTCCATTTGATCGTTGTAAAAACATTTATGCTATTTCAAATGGTTTACTAGAATATAAAATTATCTTTCCCTGTCTTAGATTTTATATATCACTCAAAAGTTGCAAAAATCCTCCGTCTTTTTAACGATGATTAATCATAAAAATATAATTAAAATGAAGATATAGCAAGAGACACCATAAAATTATGTTATGGGGGATAATAAATGATTAAAGGAATATATGAAGCCCACTTACCTGTAAGTGAGCTCGAACAATCCATTAAATTTTATGAACGATTAGGTCTAGAATTGGCTGCTAAAGGGGATAAACTAGCCTTTTTCTGGATTGAAAAGGGAAAAAGTTGGCTTGGATTATGGGAAAGTGATCAAGTTCAAATCCCTTACCACGTTTCCATTCGTCATGTTGCCTTTCAAATTGATCTGGAAGATATGGAAAATGCAAAAAAATGGTTAAACGAGCGAAATGTGGATGTGGTTGATATCTTCAATTTTCCACCTGAGCGCCAGCCATTAGTACTCCCTAATCACCCACAAGCTCATGCTGCAATTTATTTTGAAGATCCAGACGGAAATCTGTTAGAGTTCATTTCACCGCTTAGGATTGATGGTAAAGAAAAATTCGAAATGATGGAATTAAATCAATGGTTTAAGCGAACAAATCAATCTTAGGAAACAATTTCCAAAAATACCTTTTGATATTAAATGGGATAGTACCACATTACTATCAACCTAAGATGAATTTATACCCATAATTCATAAAAAGCGTTATTCTTTTTGTAGAAATATACAGAAAGGATGGCGTATTTTTTTCATTTTAGGGAAGATTTTGTTTTATTAGCGTAATAGTGTTAGGTTGCCACCAAAATTCCAAAAACCCCCCAATTTATTTTTTAGAGTAAGTTGGGGGTTTTTGAACCAGCAAGGTATATTTTTACCTATAAAAACTATGACAAAATTTATCCAGTTTTCCTTTTTGCCTACTTGCTAAATTCAGCAAGTAAAATATTTTTAAAAGGATCAGGRCTGTTAGCTCKACCCATACTGTTCAAAYTGACGGCCAACGTATGCTTGCCTCCAAGTGTACCTCCAGCAAGAGTAGAAAACCCTGGAACGCCACCTGTGTGTCCCCATATCGAGACACCGTTTGGAAGCTTAATTTCATAGATTCCAAGACCATATCCATCGATTCCTTCTCTTCCTGTAGGAACTGTAGTAAGCATTTGTTTTAGTTGCTGTTCCTTCAGTAATTTGCCACTGAGTAAGTAAGAGAAGAATTTGTTTAAGTCGTCAGCAGTAGAAATCATATCTCCATCCGAGCTACCTGGGTTAGAATAAGTAACGTCTTTTAGCTCACTTGCTCCGTCTRGTTGGAAATATCCACGGGCATGCTTGGTGCCTGGAATAACGCTTGAATTGCCAGGTAGGAATGTATTCGACAATTCAAGCGGTTCAATAATCCGATTTTCANCTTGGTGCCTGGAATAACGCTTGAATTGCCAGGTAGGAATGTATTCGACAATTCAAGCGGTTCAATAATCCGATTTTCAATCTCTTCCGCATAGCTGTTTCCAGTTACTTTTTCAATAAGRATACCCAGTAATACGTATCCTGTGTTTGAATAAGACCAGCCCTTTCCTGGGGCAAAGTCTGGGGGMAGAGAAATCCCCATCTTYACKAAYTCTTCAGSYGTATACGATTTTTTTGTATCCTTAATATCAAAGTCTTTTGACTTTATGTAGTCAGCGATACCACTTGTATGRTTCAATATCTGCCGGATAGTAATCTGGTTACCATCATATCCGTTTCCTTGAATGACACCAGGCAACCATTTTTCRATGGAGTCGTCTAGATTCAAGCGGTTCTCTCCAGCTAATTGAAGTAGAACTGTTGCAATGAACGTCTTCGTCACGCTGCCAATGCGAAAGCGAAAATCTGTTTTCATTGGTTTCTTGGTTCTCAGATCCGCTATCCCAGCGGCATAACTCCACGTTTTTCCACCCTTAGAAATTTTAGCAAGTATCCCCGGGTATCCAAGYTGCAATGTATCCCGCATTGCTTGCTTGACAGAATTACGATCTCGCTCAGTGCTTGTGTGTGACGAACTAGATACATTTTGAGTGGGCTCTGCTTTTACAATTGAGGTTGGCGTTGTGTATAACAGGGAACTTCCAGCTATTAAAAGRGCCAGACTTGCAAATGTAATTTGACTACGTRTTTTCATAAGGAATTCCTCTCCTCTATTCATATTGTATAGGTGGTTGCTTGCTGTTTCATACTAACCACACAGCTATCATCTCTACCAATGACAAAATGTCATCATTAAGTTTGTAATCGTCTTCATAATTGTTGTTTTACCAACGCCATTCTTTCCTAACAAGCGGTAAATCCCTCTCTTTTTCACATGTATGTTAACCCCAGAAATTACTTTTTTTCCTTGAAATACTCTTGTTAACTGGTTTGTTTTTCATATATACGTCATATTTGTTCCACCTTTCACGCCTCGTTATATTTTTATCATACACAATGAAACTCTCTTTTTCCTTATCCATTCCTTACAAATTACTTACGTTCAAAATAGCTTCTATTTCTTGTACGTTAAGAAACCGACTTTTTTAGGTTAAAGCTAAAATTTTTCTTTAATCTATCATTTCTTTAAAAGGAAAATCAGATGTTCAGTTTTAAAAATGTTTTAGACTGAGCATTATTGGTTTAATTGGATTTCTCAATTCTAATTGTCCTAATTTCATAAAATAAAGATTTAGACTAGTGAGTAGTTGTCGTTTCTTGAAAGAGTTTTTATAAAAATAAAGTATTAGATTAGATAGTCAATATAAAACTTACAAGTAGAAACAAATGACATTCAAAGACAGCTCTTCTTAGTAAAATTGAAAATACTCCTGTGTTAACTTGACGTGTATAGAATTTACGACAAGAAACAACCATCATTGTTATCACCTAAATGGTATAATTTAGATGATAGGGGTAAATTCAACAAAAATCAGGAGGAGTTACATGGGAAGAGAGATCCAGTTTGATAACGAAAGTATGACCCTAAAATTAAATGGAATTACAGGATTCTTTGCATTAAAATTAAAATTAAAAATTCCTTATAATACTGTTAAGAGTGTATATGTTGACTATTTTGATGCCCCTCAATGGATGCTCCGAATGCCTGGAACTTCAATTTCAGCACTTAACATTTTTGAAGGTAGTTTTAAGTATGCGGATGAATGGTATTTTCTTTCTTATGAAAACAGAGTACCTCTTGTAATGATTGAACTAGAAGGTCATGAAAAGTATAAACATGTCTTTTTTGAGATTAATGATCCTACTAGCGTAGCAGCAGAGATTAGAAAACGTATAAGGTAATTATTAGTAATGTAGTGATATCTACAAAATTACAGACCTCAACAATGGAAATTACAGAAATAAAGGGTGTTTTCACATATGGAAAACACCCTTTCAGTCTACAACTATTTTTTAATAGTCTAATACTTTTTTCTATAGTCTAAAACATTTTTTAATCAAACATCAGAGATTCATCACATATTATTAGTTTTTTAATTAGTAAGAAAGTCATTAATGAAGAAGCCCTTTTGCTCATAGTTTACGAATGGGACTAGTAAGCGCGATAATAACTTCAATGACCTTTGTAGTTGATGCCAAAATAAATATTGCAACCGGATTAAAATCGGAAATTAATCCACCTACTAGTGCTCCTAATGGCATAGCCAAACGAGTAAGTACACGTGAAAATCCTAAAACTCTTCCCTGCATATCGGTGGGGACTGTTTCCTGCCGGACGGATGCTACAATAGTATTCCAAGCTATATTACAAATCATAGCAATACCAAATGAAATGCCTGGCGCAAGCCAATATTCACTCCATATTGCATAGGTCAATCCAATTGCTCCCACCCCAAGAAGGGTTGGAATAAGGATTCCCCTTCGAAAACGTCGTTCAAGTGGAATAACAATGATACTTCCTAAAAGACCACCTACCCCGATTAAAGTATAATTAATCCCACTTTCTTCAGCAGATAGATTTAATGTAGAAAGCAAATAATACATAAGCCCACCTAATACAGCGCTAGCGCCAAAGTTTCCCACCATTGCTTGAAGAGATAAAGCAATGTTAAGACGATCATTCATTAACCATTTAAGCCCTTCTTTCATATCATTCCTTATAGTTTGCAATAGTGTTCTTGATCTATCTGTGGGTTTCTTCTTTTCTAATTTCGGCAATAGTAATACAGCAACTAAAGTAGCTATAAAAGAGATAGCATTTATCCAGAGAGCATTAATCCCACCTATTATAGCAATTATAATACCTGCTAATGCGGGTCCTGCTAAACTAGCAATTTGATTAACCATTTGGTATGCGGAATTGGCTCTTGTTAACGATTGACCTGCGATTTGTGGAATTACTGTAATAGTCGCTACGTCAAATAACATCGATAGTACGGCTAAAATAAAAGAAACAACATATAGATGCCAGAGTTGAAGTACGCTCAAGTTATACAGGATAGGAATTAAGGCTACTAAAATAATACATCCTAAATCTGCAATCCACATTAATTTCCGCCGATCAAAACGATCCACTACTACTCCTACGATTGGACCAAATAAAACAATAGGTAACACACCGATAGCAAAAAGTGAACTCATAATTATTGCTGATCCAGTTAACTTATAGGCAATCCAAGGAAGAGCAAACGTATAAAGGGAATCACCCATCCTGGAAATCAGTAAACCAAAAATAAAAATCACGTAGGTACTAGGAAAATGTGTAATTGTTGAAACTAGATTTCTACTTTGTGAATTCGGTTTCAACGATGAGTTAAAGTTTGTTTCTTTCTTCATTATCGACTCTAATTTACCTCCTTTTTTAGTAGCAAAACTTATATTAACTGGCAGTAAGCCCCTTACTTATTAAATATTTAATAAGTATAAAATTCTTTAAAATACAAAAACACTCCTTCTTTTACCCAATTATTCATTTTTCTGTAAGTTCCTGTTTATGCTAAGTTAACCTTTGTAACAAAAACGACCGTTTATGGTACTTGTTTGTTTTTTTAACAAAAGCGTTGTAACTTTTGCATTTATTTTGCACTTTTTTTAATACTTATTTTGCGTGAAAAGAAAAAAGGATCATACATATTAGTCCTGCTAATATGTATGATCCTTTTATATTTATTCTACAAACGCGCCCTTTAACAGAAGACTCGATTTCAAGATAATCTTAACAGACATTAATATCGATCTTCAGTTACTGCCCCCTTATATGTCCTAGTGACAGGGTTCTTACCATAGACCGCAAAGCACCATGATGTCAATGATTCTCCTAATTCGAATGCTCTTCTTTTATGATTTAAATGTAATGAATTATAGTATTTCTATATAACCTTCTGTTCCATTTACTCGAATACGTTGCCCATCTTTTATCAGCTTGGTGGCATTTTCAACACCGACAACGGCAGGTAAGCCATATTCACGTGCGATGACTGCTCCATGGGTCATCAGTCCGCCAACTTCGGTGACAAGTCCTTTTATGGATACAAACAATGGTGTCCAGCTAGGATCGGTGAAGGTTGTAACCAGTATATCTCCATCTTCTAGATCTGCATCTTCCATTTTTAAGATAACGCGTGCTCTGCCTTCTATAACTCCGGAAGAAACCGGTAGACCTACAATAGCTTCGGCTGGGAGATTTTCTCGTTTGTGTTTACCTACAATGATTTCACCATCAGACGTGATAACACGTGGGGGAGTTAGTTTTTCATATAGTTTGTACTCTTCTTTTCGTTTGCTGATGATCTGATAATCCAGTTTGTTTGTACCTATGACTTCGCGAAGTTCCTCAAAAGTAAGATAGTATATGTCTTCTTTTTTACGAATAACTTTGGCTTGTACAAGCTGTTCGGCTTCTTTCATCAAAGTCTGCTTATAAACGAAGTAGCGATCAATCATGCCGTATTTTGGATACTCCCGATAACCGATGAAATTCCGGATCAGGCTGATCATTCGTTTTGTCTCTTTGGCTTTTCGTTTACCATCTGGTAATTGCTTCAATTGATCTAATAACTCTTGTTCTTTTTTCAAAGCTTCCTGTCGCCCTTGCTCAAATTTTTGCTTGCTAGCATTAGGCTCAAAGTTTTTGATGTTACTGAGAATCATGGGGATGAGTGTAGTTGGTTTTTCGCTCCAACGAGTTTTAGTAATATCGATTTCTCCGGGACATCGCATTCCGTATTTGTTGAGATAAGCATTGATAGCGTCTTGGATTTCCTGTCCACCATCAAACTTAACCAGTTCATCCAAAAAGTTATCATCTTTTACATGTTGTAAATAATTGATTACTTCCGGGTAAGGACGAATCACATCTGCGACATCCAATAGCGCCAGACCCATTTCCGAAGTAATATTGTTTGGTACAGATAGAGAAAGCGTGTCTGCTACGTTTTTTTCACCTAACCACTTGTTCATTTTTTCATTGATCCATGATGAAGCATCTATAGCAGCCATAATCACACCCAAACTTTGTGGATCAAATAAAATCTTCTTTAATTTCTGGATATCCTCTAGAATAAAATCAAATAAATCTGATCCTGATTTCGTTTGAATGTTTTGTTTTAACTCTTCTATCGATATTTGACTACTCTTAATCAAATCAGAAACGATTGTCGGATCGTTTTCGATTTGTGCTTGAAAACCCGAAGACGATATATCTTTATTGCTTTTACTGGAACTCTGTACTTTTTTAACATCTGGTGACGATTTTATAAAATCTTCTCGCTCTATTATAGTCATGAGTGCGTCTTTTATGAGCGGATCGGATTGTCCCAAGGTATCTATTATCGTTTTTCTGCTGACAGGCGAAGCCAGATTATGCGTGATATCAACAAATAACCTTCCACCAGCTTTAAACCTGGGCCCAAAAGATGTTAACTGGAATAAAGACATTCCCAGTGGTTTCATGGGATCGGTCATCATTTGTTGATGACCAACAGATACATAGACGTGATTTTCTTGATCATTCGCTTCAGGGATGGGGTATAAAGTAGTGATTGGACGACTCTGGACAATATAAAATGTATCATCAACCAAACACCATTCGATATCTTGCGGACAGCCAAAATACACTTCCAGCTTTCTACCGATCCTTTCAAGCTCTAACACTTGCTCATCTGAAAGTGTAGATAGATTCTGCTGGCCCGGCTCAATTCCCTTCTTCTCCGTTCCGCCTTCTTTTCGTACATATATAGCCAGCTTTTTGGTAGAAATCGTCTTCTCCACAATACTACCTTCCCGCACTTTATAATTGTCCGCAGACACTAAGCCAGAGACAAGTGCCTCACCCAGTCCAAAGCTAGCATCGATCGACAACACCTTTCGGTTTGAGGTAACTGGATCAGCTGTAAATAGTATTCCGGAAGCTTGTGGAAAAATCATCCTTTGAATAACAACAGACAGATAAACCTTTCGATGGTCAAATCCGTTTTGCATGCGATAAATTACTGCACGATCAGTAAATAGTGAAGCCCAGCACTTACTAATATGTTGTAAAATTGCATCTTTTCCTTTGATGTTTAGATAGGTATCCTGTTGACCAGCAAAGGAGGCGTGTGGCAAATCTTCAGCAGTTGCACTGGAACGAACTGCATAAGCATGTTCATTACCAAACTGGGAGAGATAGTGAGCAACAGCCTTCACTACATCGGAAGGAATTTCTACTTCCAAAATGATTTTCCGAATCTCTCTGCTAATTTCACCAATCTGATCTCGATCCTTTACTTTTAGCAGCGTTAGTTGATCCAACAATGCGTGGAAGGCTTCGTTTTGTTCGAGAGCTTTTTGATAAGCTTCTGTCGTAACACAAAATCCTTCTGGCACTTGTATTCCATGAATCTTCGATAGTTTCCCTAAATTCGACCCTTTTCCTCCAGCGAGCAAAAGTTGCGTTTTATCGATCTCCCGAAACTCTAGTACATATGGTTTCATTTCTTTCCCTCCCATTTATCAGCTCAATACCAAGAAGAATCATATGACAAAAATTGTTCATCTGATCAACCAATTACGCTGTCCACTCGTTCTTGCTCCTGGCGAAGTTCCACGTTCATATCAAACACTCCTTTAAAAAAATAAAAATAGGTGTTGACTGAAAAGAATTTTATGATGTATAATTAAAATAGGGATAATTTATACAAAAATTCATTATTGGTTTATCTATATAAATTTACCACAGTTTCTCATTTTTATCAATGTATTTACACGACCATAATTGTTGCAAATTCAAAGGAAGAAAAAACCCATTTTACAAGACAAATAACTCACAAAAAATGATATCCAAATATCCAATCATTTAGTGTAGCGTTAGGAAAATACGGATTTACAACGTTAAGAAATTCCAATATTAAAAAGCCCAATTTCTTAGTATTATTATTAAGAAATTGGGCTTTTTTCGTTACCTCATTAAAGCGCCCGATTATTGAGGATTTTAAAGAGTGATTTTAAATATTTTACCTTTCCTCACAAATAATTGATTATCACTATTACTTGTATATTCTCCAATTTCTGTACCTAAACGGCTGTACAAAGAAAATACCTTTTGATGACTTAATTTTACATAGATTGTTTTAAAATTTTTAGATTTATAATACGGCATAATAATATCCCTAAACCATATTTGACCATTCCCTCTACCTTCTTGGGATATATGAAAATAGTTAAATATCAAGACATCGTTATTATTTTCATTTATAGGTATGGGTTCTTTAAAAAAGATTTTATAGTCGATAATTCCTTTATTAACAAGAGCAATGCCTAAATATTTTTCATCCTTCATCATAACATGGAAATCCATATTCATATCCCTATTTATTTCTAACCTTCTCAATAGTAATAGTCACCTTGTTTAAAATCCTGAATTTTAGTATAACGTGAAGTGAAATTATCTGATTGGATACTAACATCTGGAGAACCATCTTTCCAATCGAAGTCAAGATACCACTCCTACTGACGGAAACTTATGTATATAAAAAGGAATAGCAGAAATTTGACTGACATTATAATAGAAAGGACTACTGTTCAGTTAGGAAAATTCTTTTACTAACCTTAGATGAGATAAACAATTTTCACCACCGATAAACAGCGGATATTTATTTAGATCATTTAATTCATTCACTTCTATGACATCCTGATTTTCTTTTGAAATAACAAAAATGAAAAATGTTTGAGTTTTGGTTCTACAAGTAAAAATGTTAAAATGTATATCAGCACTATTTGAATAAAAAAGCTTATAGTTAATAAAACACAATTACTAATACGTTTATCATTGATTAAAGATGTAACACCCATTACTACAAATGAATTACAAAAACGAAGGACAAAGATAAAACAACATTAAATTCCACCCTTATATATTCCACAAATAAAATAGAGTATATTATGAAATACTTTTTATATTATGCTTTATGTAAAAGAAAAAACTAGGATGAAAAAAGGAGATACAATGAAAAAGAAAAAAGAACGAAAAGAAGCCGGATGGAACTTAGACAATAGTTATGCCCGCCTGCCAGAATCATTTTTTACCAAGCTTAGCCCAACTCCTGTAGACTTACCAAAGCTAGCCATTCTTAATAATCCTGTGGCAACATCACTAGGATTAAATATCGAGGCACTACAAGGCGAAGAAGGCGTAGCGGTGCTTGCTGGCAACCGAATTCCTGAAGGTTCTATTCCTCTTGCTCAAGCTTATGCAGGACATCAATTTGGACATTTTAATTTGTTAGGAGACGGTCGTGCTCTACTGATTGGTGAACAGATTACTCCTTTAGGCGAGCGCTTTGATATTCAGCTAAAAGGAGCTGGGAGAACGCCATACTCTCGCCGAGGTGATGGCAGAGCGGCACTTGGACCAATGCTGCGCGAATATATCATCAGTGAAGCAATGCATGCGCTTGGCATTCCTACTACTCGTAGTCTAGCCGTAGTAGCAACTGGCGAATCAATCCTTCGCGAAACTGGCCTACCTGGTGCAATTCTAGTTCGTGTGGCTGCTAGTCATCTACGCTTCGGTACATTTCAATACGTAGCTCAATGGGGCACCGTTGAGGAACTCAGAATTTTAGCTGACTATGCGCTAGAACGTCATTTTCCAGAAATTGAAGCTGATGAGAATCGATACCTTTCACTGCTTCAAGAAGTGATCAAACGTCAAGCAGCGTTGATTGCCAAATGGCAACTAGTTGGCTTTATCCACGGAGTGATGAATACTGACAACATGACCATTAGCGGAGAAACCATTGATTACGGACCTTGTGCCTTTATGGATGAATATGACCCAGCAACGGTATTCAGTTCCATTGACACGCAAGGCCGATATGCCTATGGTAACCAACCATACATTGGTGTGTGGAATCTCGCGCGATTTGCTGAAACTTTATTACCACTGCTACATGAAGACGAGGAGCAGGCTGTCAAACTAGCCCAAGATGCGATTTCAGTTTTCGGTGCACAGTATAAAAGTAATTGGCTCGCTGGGATGAGAGCAAAACTCGGCATATTTAACGAAGAGATAGAGGATGAGTCCCTTGTTGAAGAACTCCTGGATATAATGGAGAAGTATCACGCAGACTATACCAATACATTCCTTGCATTAACGTTTGATACACCTGAGGATACAAAATTATTTGGAAGCACAGAATTTGCTAAGTGGCGCGAAAAATGGCAGGCGCGACTAGACAGACAACAAGAATCAAAAGCATCCTCGCATCAGTTGATGCAAAGCAACAATCCTGCGCTAACCCCACGAAACCACCGTGTGGAAGACGCCCTAGAGGCCGCAGTGAAACAAGGAGACTACAGCGTGATGGAGCGACTGCTTGCTGTTCTTTCAAATCCTTACGCGCATTCACCTGAACAGCGTGAGTACGCTACACTTCCCGCACCATCAGCCCGACCTTATCGAACTTTTTGTGGTACGTGAGAAAGAATTCAGTTAACACTTTATCATGAGTTACTATTTATACAACATAATGCTACCCCCTCACCTGATGGGGTAGCATTTCTTTTCTAATATGATCCAGTTATAAAACAGACCGCTCTTTTATTTCTCTTCATTCTTTATAAGATTCTCTCTCATCAACCCAGCAATCCCTTTATGGTCCTCACTATCAATTTGTTCAAGTTGCTGAATTACTAACTCCTGCCGCTCCATGGAATGATTTTGACTTACTTTCCGTTTCCCCTCAATCCGATCAATTTTTATTTTGAACCCAACAATCCCCTTACTTAATCCTTCAATGTAACTAGGTTCCACATCATCTAACGAATAAGAACTCGCTGGATTCTCATATTTTTCTACTAAATCACGCAAAGAACCTAGAAGTTCTTGTTCGTTTTCTACAATCTTCATTTCACCATATACATGAACTGCTACATAGTTCCATGTTGGAACGGCTTTATTCGTTTCATACCATGAAGGAGAGATATAACAATGTGGTCCTTGAAAAACAGCAAGTACTTTCTGCTCTCCAATATCTTTCCATTGTTCATTCGGACGTGCAAAATGACCATATAGAATTCGTTCATCTCTATTCAATAATAACGGTAGATGTGTCGCATATGGCTCCCCATTATGCTGAGAAAATAACGTTGCAAAACCATTTTGTTCAATGATTTCATATTTTGTTTTTTCATCGGTTATGTTGAAGTATTTTGGTATGTACATAATTCCCCTCTTTTTCTTAAATACTTTTTGTTTTTGATTATATGTTTCATCTAACCAAACCAACAGGGACAGATTATATATATTTTATAAGGACAGTTTCATTTCCTATTCTTCGATTTTAAAAATTTTATTCGGATTTAAAATATTTTGCGGATCAAGAACTTGTTTAATTTTTTTCATTACAAGAAGCGCTGCCCCATGCTCTTTTTCTTGATATTTTTGTTTTCCAATCCCTACCCCATGTTCTCCTGTACATGTTCCACCACGTTCAAGAGCATACATCACAATTTTTTCATTTGTTGCTTCAGCTTTACTCACTTCCTCTTTATCACTTGGATTAACCATTAATAAAACATGAAAATTCCCATCTCCTACATGCCCAAGGATTCCACCAACTAGGCCAATAGAATCTAAAGTCTCTTTTGCATGCTGTATTGCATCTGCTAACTCTGAAATAGGGACACAAACATCCGTACTCATCAGCTTTTTACCAGGATAACTATGAACATAAGCATACGCTAAATTGTGCCTTGCGTCCCATAATTGATTCCTTGCTGCTGTTTCGGTTTCAAATTCAATGTTCTTGCATTTATGATCCTGAACAATTTCTTTTGTAAATTCAATATCTTGCTTTAATCCAGCTTCATTTCCATGAAACTCTAAAAATAATGTTGGTTCTTCTCTATAATTTGTTTCACTATATTTGTTAACTTGTTTCATCGAAAGTTCATCGACAAGCTCAATTCTCGCAATTGGAATACCAGCTTGTAAAATATCAATCACAGCTTCTATCGCATCATTCACAGCCGGAAAAGATGCTCTTGCCGCCATAGTATGTTCTGGTATACCGTATACTTTAAGTGTTAACTCAGTAAAGCAACCAAGCGTACCTTCTGATCCAACGAAAATACCGTTTAAATGATAACCAGATGATGACTTTGCAGCTAAATTACCTGTATGTATAATTGTCCCATCAGCAAGCACAACTTCTAAATCACGAACTTGATCACGCATAACACCATACTTTACTGCTGTTGTTCCACTTGCATTTGTGGCAGCCATTCCACCTAATGTCGCATCCGCTCCTGGATCCACACTAAAAAACAAACCGTGCTTTTTCAACTCTTTATTCAGTTGTGAACGAGTTACTCCAGGTTGTACCTTAACAAGAAAATCTTTTTCTCTTACCTCGAGTATTCGGTTCATGAGAGAGAAGTCCATTGTAATTCCCTTTTCATATGGAATAACATGTCCTTCTAAACTTGACCCAACTCCAAAAGGTACAACAGACTTTTGATGTTGATTCGCTAGTTTCATTACTTTACTAACTTCTTCTGTCGTCTTTGGAAATACAACAACATCTGGCAAGCTACTAGCGTGATAGGATTCATCTTTACTATGTAATTCTCTTACTGTCATATTTACTACTACTTGATTTTCAGGGAGTATTTCTTTTAAATCACTTACTAAACGCTCAATTGTTATTTCCATCTTATTTTCTCCTCTTCTTAAAAATCTAAATTTAAAAATAAGCCTACCATTTTTATACATAATAATCTGAAAAATACAATTATTCAAGTTTTACATACAGAAGATAACTATAAAAAAACTATCTTTCTATTTGACAGAATGAATAATCTTCACCTATCTTATATGTAACATACATATTCTTATGTAATATAAAGGTGGTGTTATAAATGATAGTTCTTAAAACAGAACGACTCGTTCTTCGCTGGTTAGAAATTAAAGATGCACCATTTATATTGGAGCTGTTAAACGACCCTGCATGGTTACAATTCATTGGCGATAAAGGTGTTCGAACTCTTGAAAACGCACAGGAATATATTTTGAATGGTCCAGTTGATATGTATCACCGCTTCGGTTTCGGCCTTTACTTAGTAGAACGAAAAGAAGATCTTATGCCACTAGGAATATGTGGCCTTGTCAAAAGAGATTCCTTAGAAGATATAGATATTGGTTTTGCTTTTTTAGAAAAGTTCCGTTCCAAAGGATATGCTTATGAATCCGCTTCAGCTGTGATGGACTACGGGACAAATACATTAGGACTACATCGGATTGTGGCAATTACTTCGATAGACAACAATGATTCAGCAAAACTTTTAGAAAAATTAGGCTTACGGTTTGAAAGAATGATTCCATATTCCAAAGAAGAAGAAGAAGTTAAATTATTTAGTTATACCTCACCTTCTTCCTAACAATAATATGAAAAGGTCGCCATATTCATATGACGACCTTTTTTCATTACTTCACTTCTACCGTATAATTTCCCGATCCACCACTATACTTATATACATGTAAATAGTATTTTCCTGGGTACGTATAATAATTCCCTACTAGTTTATTTCCTTCTCGCTGAGCATAGGTAATATAATTATTTAAATCTGCTTCAGAGTATAACACCCAGTTCATACCAAGATTATTTTCATTCGTCACGTTGATTTGGAGATTTTTTGCAGTCTCAACGTTAATTTCAAAGAAATCATTTTCATCTCCGTCACTTAAACTACCACGTAATAGCTTATTCAGTGATAGTTTATTTGCTGTTTCAAATGAATTGTTCGGTTCTGCTTCTACACTACCAGTATCTTTCTTTTGAACTGTTACATTTGTTGTTGCAGTAGCAGTTGCTCCTTTATCATCTGTTACTGATAATTTCACTGTATACGTTCCTTCTTTTGTATATACATGAGATGGATTTTTCTCATTACTTAATTGCCCATCCCCAAATTCCCATTTATAAGCAGCTATTTTTCCATCTTCGTCTTTTGAACCGTCACTCTTGAAAGAAATTGCTTCATTTACATTCCCGCTATATGGACCATTTATAACAGCAACCGGCGCTTTATTCCCTGTACTTTCTTCCGTATTTATACCGTGAAACACAAGATCATATTCAAATTGACCAGATGCATTGACCCGATAATTAACAAAATAAGCTGTTACTGTTTTATAGCCTGTCCACTCTTTTTCTGCTAAACGTTTCAATGAATCATTCACCGTTTGTATTATCGTTTTCCAGTCTTCATATTCTCCTTTTGCAGTGCCTCCTGTATATGTTCCTTGCAGTGTGAATGTATTGAAAAATTGTGATTTATGCTTTGTCACTTTGACGTCTTTTAATTTCGCTTCTGCTGTAATATCCGCCTCAATATCTGAAACAGGTTTCAGTGCATGTTTTGCTAAATAATTATCCGATACTAATGGGACATTATATTTATCGCGATTATCTACTAACATTTGCATATAATCTTGATATTCTTTGTTTAGCCCTGAATCTTTACTTAACGCTAAGCGGTATGCATCATATCCTGATACATCATTTTTCCGAATCAAATCGTGAATCTTATCAAACATATCATACCGCTTATTATACATATAAGATTGCAGCGCAAAGGAGTAATTATAAAAATCCCACGTTCCGTATTTTGCATTCAATGTTTGTTCTGCTGTGTAACGATCTGCCGGATTAGAAGATAACCCTCCTATAATACTCTTTCTTGGAACAACATTATCTGTTCTAGTTGAACCTGCAAAAAACTCAGCATTTCCTTCTTCAAACCAAGATAAGCGCTCATCTTCGTAGATTTTACCTTCTCCCCACAGGCCGGGCACTTCATATCTTCCTTGTAGATAATGTGTAAATTCATGACGGAACAATTCTTCTAAACTATATATACTCTCCTCTGGTGTACGTTCATATGTGAAAAACGTTCCTGTTCCTTCGATATAAAGACCACCATTATTTGTTTCATATCCATATAATTGACGGTTAAATTGATATTCAGCTGGACTATTATATATAACCATTGTTAACACATCGTCTGGATTTCCATTTTCAAGTGGTTTATCGCTTTCAACTGTACGGTGAAATTGGGCCTTCACTTCTTTAGCCGCCCAGTATAAACGTTTTACTTTCTCTTCTGTTACTTTATCCCCCGCTTTCAATACAATCGCTCCATCATCAAATGTATACGTTTTAGGTAAGTACTTTTTCTTTCCATCTTCACGTATTTGGTCTAGATCAATTGTTTTCCCATTTGCGTCCTTCCCGCCGTAATTCGTAGTGATTTGTTCAGCAGCTACAAAGTATTGTTCACTTAAATACGGATACACTTTCATCGCTTCCGTTACAACTTGCAAACCTTTTGTTGAAGTAGTATGGAACATCCCAAGCCTTCCTGTATAATACAATCCATTATTAATGAGCCATCCATTTTTATCCGTAACCGTACCAATTAATGCAAAACGACTTAGCTCATTAATATAGCCATCTATCTTTTTATACCACATCGTATCTTTTGGCTCTTTTCTCGTATCATATAAATAAGATTGTATGTCATAATCTATTCCCTGCATAATATCGTATACAGCACTTCCTGCAGAACGACTATCAACATACGTCGGAAGGTTATCGTTATATTGTTTAAAAATCGGCGTTGCAAGTGAAACTATTTCCGGATCACTGGAGGCATTCCCGATTAACTTCCCGTATGAAGATACTACTCTATCTTGTTCAGATGTACCTAACTTAAAATTAGGGTTTTTCGCAATTAGTTTTAATGCAGGTAAGCATTTATCATGATAGCTACGCTCATTTAGTTTGCTTAATTCATTATGATAAAACCCTAAATAAAATCCTGATCGTAACACTTCTACCAATGTTTCAATTCCTTTTGAATCATCCTTTGTATATGTTTTTCCTTGCTGTGCTAATTTATCAATAATTGCTTGCATCCGACTATCATTTTGATAGAATGCAAGGCTATCATTATTAAATTGGAAAAGACCCGAAATTTGTTCCCAATTAATTGTTACAAGTAAATCTACTAATTGTTGATTGCTTAATTGATTTAATTCTGCAATTGTATATTTTTTTGCTGGTGCTTCTTGTTTTGTTTCTTTCATTACCTCTGGTGGACGCTGTGATAAATCTGATAATTGTAACCTTTTCTCAAAAGACTTATTTTCTAATACATTTGATGAATGCGCTAGTTCTTGTAACGGTAACTGTACACCAGTTGGCTCCATTCGCAATACGTTTCGATAGGAATGCGCTTTATCATTTTTATTGTCTTTCGCTAGCGCCTCCCCTTGAAAACTACCTAACATGAAAGTAATCAAACTTACCCCAGCTAACACTTTTTTTGAATAATCTCTCATACGCATACGTCTCCCCTACTTTACATTTTTTATTGTCCCCGTAATTATTTTACTAGTTTTACTAGTTATTAACTATTGAGAAAAAAACTATCAAAACTAATAAATATATCATCTATACATCTTTTATACAGGTAAAACTACCCTTATTTTTACTAAAAATAGAATTTTCTAATAATATATTATATGATTGTTTTAGAAAGCAAATATATATACAACTCATGATAAAGAAAGAATAGGATGTATATTATTCATTTTTTAGTAAAATTACCATTTACATTTTATTAAAAGAGGTGGGTATTCTATGATTCAACAATTAAAATCATATTACGGAGAAGATATGTGTATTGCTGAACTCCATTTATGCGAAGAATATAAATGGTTTTTAGTTGATGGAAAAAAAGTCGGAATACGCAGAAAGCGCCTACACAAAAACGAAAATGATTTACTTACATCAATTTTAACTCCTATTGATACAAACACATTTTATAAAACAAAAGCTGAAAAGACCTGGTATGAGATACTTTATCAAAATAAAACTATAACGATCTCATCCATGCAATTTTTACATTTTTTCATGAACCAAACTATTATAGAACGCGATGAATTTCAAAACGCATTACAATCCATGTTCCCTTTTTCTACTACAGTTGTTTGGGAGAACTCCCAGGCCGGCGTTGTCATATTAACAGCACCTTCATCAGACTATTCATTACAAGCAATCATTGATACGTTAGAAGCTGATTTTTTCGTTTCAATTTCCTTCTTTATCGGCAAACTTTATACACAAGCAACTACACCTTCTCATCTCTATCAATGGGAAAGGAATTTTTTCTCAAGCCTTTCTCCCTATCTATCAAAAAAAATAATAAGTATGGAACATATACTTCCTTATCAATTCATTACTGCATTACCGAAACATGAAAAGGAAGAATATATAAAACGACTGCTTCAAAATATACAGGACGATAAAGAATTAATTCATACCATTCAAGTATTCTTTCAATGTAACTTAAACGTTTCACTCGCTGCAAAACAATTATATTTACATCGTAATACACTGCAATATCGCATTGATAAATTCATTGAGAAAACAGGCATTAATATTAAAACATTTGAAGGTGCTGTAGCGGTCTATATGGCATTTCTAACTTTACAAATATCACACAAACCCAAACAATCATACTCCCCTTTCAATTCCTAGTAGACTTGCCTAAAAAACTCTTTATATTTTTGTGCAATATGTCAATATACCTAATTATATAAAACGCTTACAATATAACTAATTATTAGATAAGGAGTGATATAATGGCGGAATTAGTACTAGATCACATTTTTAAAGTCTACGATAATAAAGTGACTGCTGTATCTGATTTCAATTTACATATTGAAGATAAAGAGTTTATTGTATTCGTTGGTCCTTCCGGCTGCGGAAAATCTACAACTTTACGTATGATTGCTGGCTTAGAAGACATCTCTGATGGATCTTTTTATATTGACGGGGAACGAATGAACGATGTTCCTCCAAAAGACCGTGATATTGCAATGGTATTTCAAAATTACGCATTATATCCACACATGTCCGTATATGATAATATGGCCTTTGGTTTAAAATTACGCAAACTGCCTAAGGAAGAGATTAATCGTCGCGTAACAGAAGCTGCAAAGATTCTAGGCCTAGAAGAATACTTGAAACGTAAGCCAAAAGCATTATCTGGCGGCCAGCGTCAACGTGTTGCTTTAGGACGGGCGATTGTTCGTGATGCAAAAGTCTTTTTAATGGACGAACCTTTATCCAATTTAGATGCAAAGTTACGTGTTAGTATGCGTTCTGAAATTTCTAAACTACACCGTCGTCTCGATACAACAACTATTTACGTTACACATGATCAAACCGAGGCGATGACAATGGCAACTCGTCTTGTTGTTATGAAAGATGGGCTTATTCAACAAGTTGGTAGCCCAAAAGAAGTATATGATGCCCCAGAAAATATCTTTGTCGGAGGTTTTATCGGTTCTCCAGCAATGAACTTTTTTAACGGAACATTACAAGATGGTTATATAAACATCGATGGTATTCGTTTAAAAATACCAGATGGACAATTAAAGATATTACAAACACAAGGTTACAACGGGAAGAAGCTGACCCTCGGTATTCGTCCAGAAGATATTCACGATGAACCAGTTGTACTACAAGCATCTCCGGAATCAACCATTGAAATTACCGTTGAAGTAGCTGAATTACTAGGTGCTGAGTCAATGATTCATGGCAAACTTGCCGAACAAAATTTTGTTGCCAGAATCAACGCTCGTTCAGAAATAAAAACGAACGACAAACTAAAATTAGCCTTTAGTTTAAGCAAGGCTCATTTTTTCGATAGCGATACAGAACGACGTATACGAAATAAATAGAGCTGATTCATTAAAAACGAAAAGAGGAAAGTTACGAAGATTCACGAGTATATTGTTAACACTCATAAAGAGTCTCCAGTTATTTTGCTTGGCGACCTAAATGATGATGAACACTCTATTCCGATAGAAGGCATTAACTAATAGAGAAAGGCTTTTAGAAGGAGACGGAAAAGCCTATTCAACACTTCCTGAAGAAACACAAAAGATCGGGTACGACTATAAACTTTACGATGCTTTTGACTTAGCTCCAAATCAAAGTGGACAAAAAAGATTGCCAACACATTATTATAAAAAAGTAGGAAACGTATTAGACTATATTTTTGTATCTAATGCACTCAATGAGAAAAACGAACAGCACGTTGGTCGAGTAAGCACATATGAGGTACTCGACCGACATTTAAAATGTGATGATATTGGAAATCAAAAACAATCTGATCATGCCCAAGTGGTTGCAACCATAAAGTTTAAAGAAAATTAATCCAAGAATTAAAAAAAGGTGTTTTTAAGTTAAAAAACACCTTTTTTACGTCCATGTACTCATAGATATTTTAGTTATTATGTTTATTCATCATATTCACTACAAAACTGAAGATCAATTGTCGTCATTATATATGCCAGCCTTTCTCCTTGAAATAACTTAGCATTTTTCGGTAATTTTCACCGTACTTCTCTTGAAATTCTTTTCCGAAATCCTCTTCGATATGCTGCATCATCATATCATGGTAAAATGCATTTTTTATTACTTCTATTACCGCTGGATGATTCGTTTCTAATGCAGATGGTTTGATTTCTCCTCCGAAACTACCAATTAACGCTGAACTAGAGTCACAAAGAATAGAAAACTTTCTTTCATCAGTTGGCCATTCTTCATCTCTATAATGCTGAAACACATGTTTTAAAGATGTTTTACATGGTCCAATTGTAATAAGAATTACACTAACCCCTTTAGATTCTGCTAAAAGTAAGGATTCTTCTACATATCGAACATCTTCTGCCCATATATCAACAACAATCGATGCTTCTGCATTTACGATAGCTCGTTGTACAGTTTTCTCTAGCGCTTTACTTCCTTGCCAATTATAAAAAGCGGGTGCAGGTTTTGGTGATGGCTTTAAATTTTCGATAAGAGCTTTTGAAGTTTGTTCAAATTCTGTTTGAACAAGACGTAACAATTGTTCAATTGGAACAGCGTCATAAAGAACTGTTTCTCCTTCAATACTACGACAAGCTCCTTTGTCCGTTAACGATCGTAACGCAGCATATACATTCGTTCTGGAAACTGACACTCGTTTTGCAACTTCATAACCTGATATCCCAGGTTCTTCGTGCAATGTCATATAGCATCTTGCTTCCAAATCAGACAATCCTATCTTTTTTAGCAAATCAATCATTAGAAAACCTCCTTACTTCTTTCTTATATTTCGAGATTACGTTTTAAGTAGTATCTAAAAATACTACTAGTTGAACCGTACACTTTCTCGTTCTAGAAGTCAATCATCTCAATCTAATATCACATCATTTCCCTTTTCACACATCTCACTTATATAATTTCAAAAAGCCCCTCGTTAATCCCATAATTATGTTAATATTATAAATATTACATTTGAAAGGAGAATATTTACAGTGCATGTTTATTTAGTAACTCCTACAATTGATTTAAAAAAAGAGTACTTAGATTTCTATCAAGAATGGAAAGATAGTGGTGAAACGATGGTTCCCTGGGTTATTACAAAAGACCCCTCCAATTTCCCAGCAATGGTTCAAGAACTACTCGATGCAGCGGCAGGAAAAAACATTCCCGATAGTTGGGTTCCTGACTCTACGTATTGGCTAGTCACAAATAATAAAAAAGTTGTTGGGGCTGTTAATATTCGTCATCGTTTAACAGAGCACCTTTTCAACGCTGGCGGGCACATTGGTTATGGTATTCGTCCTTCAGCAAGACGGAAAGGATATGCTACAAAATTATTAGCTTTATCATTAAAAAAGATAAAAGAAGTTGGTGTTACAAAAGTTCTTGTCGTTTGCGATGAAAGAAATACCGCTTCCGAAAAAACAATTCTACATAATAGAGGCCTTCGTGACAGTAATTATATTGAAGATGATGGTAACGTTGTGAGAAGATTCTGGATTGAACTTTGATACATCCCATTACAAATAATAACGGAGGGATCCATATGCCTACATTAGCAATTCAATTAGAAAATACAATCCATACCGCTTCCCAAAAAATTATACTTCTTTCTAATATGGACGTAAAACTCACCCCAGCAAAATGGTCTAAAAAAGAAATATTAGGTCACCTTTGTGATTCTGGTACAGTAAACCATAAACGCTTTGTTGATATTCTTACTTCAAAAGAATCAATTACAATAAACGGTTATGATCAAAATTCATGGGTGCAAGCACATAATTATCAACAATCTTTTTCATCAAATGACATACTAAAATTATGGGAAGCTATTAATAATCAAATCATAAAACTATTAGACAATGTAAAAAATGAACAATGGCATCTTACATGTAAGTTAGAAAACCAAAACGTCGTAACTTTAGAATGGCTTGTTACAGATTATATCGACCATATGAACCATCATCTTAATCAAATATTTACAAATTCTAAAAACTAGATTTCTTTTTGTATATTCTTCAGATCCCATGAATGATATGGAGGGAAAAATCAAGTGCAACTTCTTATAAAGGAATATGAAGATACAAATGAAGTAATCACGCAGTTAACCTTATACCAAATCACTTATACAGATAAGCATAAATCTCATTTCATTCCAGCCCTGCTCTACTTGGATTACGTATCAAAAATAAGGAGAAGGAAAGTCCATAGACACTTCCCTCCTCCTTATTTTTTGTTACCTCATACAAATATTATGCTTCCTCTACTTCAAACTGTACCCTAATTCCACTTGGATCCACCACTGTGAATCCATTCACTATTACTGTTAGTTCATAATTTTTTTCTATTAATCTCTCTCTCACTTCATCCAATGCCTCTTTATGCGGTAATACAATTGTATATACTTTTAATCCAGTTGCATGAGCTGGTGGATGTGGATTGTTTACTCCGTTCCATGTATTAGCACCGATGTGATGATGATACCCACCTGCTGAGATAAATAGGCAATCTTCTTCACGCTGCTGCTCTTCAAAACCAACTGTTTCTACATAAAATTCATGTGAACTTTCTACATCTGCTATTCGTAAATGTACATGTCCAACTACAGTTCCTGCTGGTAATCCATTAAAATCATAATCAACAAGTGTAGCTAGTTCCTTTAAATCTAATGGTGTACTTCCTCCTGGCCCTCCTCCCCATTGATCACGCGGACGATCCGCATAGATCTCAATGCCGTTCCCCTCTAAATCTTGTAAGTAAAACGCTTCACTATACGTGTGATCACTCGCACTATTAAAGCGTGAAATTGGTAAAATCTCATTTGAATATGTATAACGCCCTTCTTGTTCAATTGGACTATCAATTACTTTTTTATTACGGATTACCCCAAATAGTGCAGATGCGAAATCTTTACGAGTCGGGACTAAAAAAGCAACGTGATATATTCCTGTTGTACGTGGCTCTTGTAAAATTGCATCATTTAATTGTTCAAGTACCAATAGAGCCTTTGTTCCACCCTTTCCAGCTAAATATGCTTTATTACCCTCTTTTTTTATTACTTCTAACCCTACTACGCTTTCATAAAAAGCAATTTGACGCGCTAAATCTTTCACTTTAAATTCCACATGTCCAATACGTGTTTCCGGATAAATTTGTACCATAAATCAGTTCTCCCCTTAATCCTTTAATTGTTTATATAAGCTGATGGAGCGATTACTCCGCTCAACGAATACACTTTATTTTTGTTTTTTGGTCGCATCAATCTTTAACCATCTTTTCGAGATTTCACTTAATGTCCCACCTTGATCTAATTCTTTTAAAACCTTATTTATATTTTCTAACTTTTCGTTATTTTTAGCAAATGGGAATTATTTTTATTTTAGTAGAGAAATAACATATACAATTATATCCTACACCGCTCAACCAAAAGAAACTTACAACACATAACATGAATTGGCGAAAGTTGCCCCCAAGACTTGTGAATAAAAATAAAATTCTATAAATACCTTAACGTTATGAACGTTTGTTTGCGTCATAAGGTTAATTCAATATATAAAGGAGGAATGTCATGAAAAGTTGGACTGAAGATATCATCATTCATACACCCATTGAACATGTATTTTCATATTTTGACGGTTCATTAGATCAAATACAAAAACTAATGCCCCAATTAATAGCTAATATACCACTCAAAGAAACAGACGCGATTGTTGGAAATATTTATCGTCAGCAATACCGAGAAGGTGCAGAGATTCAAGAATATGATGTAGAAACTCTTGATTATATAAACACGCACACATATAAAAAATTAAAATGTGTTTTTACTCTTGCTAACATGTTTGATATTACCGCTACATACGAATTGACCCAAACAGATAAAAACCAAACATTATTTAAATATACTCCAACAAATAAGGCATTAAATGAGCAAGCTAAGTTATATATGAAATCTGCAACAAATCAAGTTGTGATCGACTTTGTTAATCGTGTTAAAACGATCGCTGAGTCTGAATATAACCAATAAACCGTTACTTAAGTAACCTAATAAAACATTAAAGGAGCGTTACAAATGAAACAACAAATTACTCCATACTTAACATTCAACGGCAATGCGAGAGAAGCACTTGAATACTATAAATCAGTATTTGAAGGAGACATTCAAGGAATCCAAACTTTCGGTGATGCTGACTTCCCGACACCACCAGAAGTGAATAACCGCATTATGCACGCTCGCTTCAAGAAAGATGGTTTATTTTTCATGGTATCCGATGCATTTTTAGGTCAATCCGTTGAAATCGGAAATCACATCTCATTAGCACTTGAATTAGATAGTGAAGAGGAAATTCATAAAATTTATGCAGCGCTAAGTGAAAAAGGAACTGTATTCATGGAATTACAAGATACATTCTGGGGAGCAAAATTTGCCAAAGTGAAAGATTGTTTTGGCGTTATCTGGGATTTAAATTATACAAAAGCTTAAATCCTTCTTTATAAAAAAAGGTGCTTTTATTATACATAAGCACCTTTTTTATCTATTATTTTTTATCATTACGCAATACCATTCATTTGTCCTCTTTATTCTTCTTTCGATTAACATCTTTTAACGTTTTACTATATCCCAAAATCAAAACAACAAATAAGATTCCTGCAATTGCAACCATTTCAAAGATAAATTGCACGCACAATTCTCTCCTCTCAGCCTTATTCTTATTCCCCTTCCTTTTCCTATCTATTCCAGTTCAAAAAGATTTAAAGCAACAAATAAAGTGAAACTTCCATCAGTGGGGGTTCTTCATCCCCCATTTATCTTCCTTACTTCTCTCTGAATCTTGAGATGAGGGCTTACTGCCCGTTCATGTGGGATAAATTTTCAATACTAATTTTATGTATACAAAAAGCCATCCCTTCTAGAAAAACACTAGAAAAGATGACTCAGAGAATAATAGAACACCATTCTTATCTTGCAGCACGTACCTCAGCAATAAGCTTTCCACCCTCTACACTCATATAAAGCTTCACAGGTACATCATTCGTATTTTCAAACACTAAATCTAAATATGGATATGCGATTGTAGCATCTCTTCCGTTTGGAACATATCCTACTGTTTTTGAATGTGTTGTTCTCTCTACCATTTTTAACCCAGCTTGGTCTGCAGCATTGTATAGAGTAGATGATGTTTGACAAACACCGCCTCCATATCCATCCACTAATTTTCCATCTACAATTTCTTTCCCTAACTGATATCCTTTGTCTGGTGTTGTATCTCCAATCAATGCATTAAAAGAGAAACGATCTCCTTTTCCTAATACAACTCCACTAATGTTATTTGCGGACAAACGAATATTCTCAATTCTTCCCCCAGTAGAGCCACCTAAATTTGTTTCATATCTACCGATTACTGCACCGCTTCCACTTGCATCTTCTGGTTTCGCTACTGGCTTTTTCTCAACAATCGGTAATTGATAAGTAGAATCCCACATACCTACATTCATCAGTTTGTCTACTAGCTCTTTTTCCATCAATTCATAGGCAGGTTTTCCTTCTTGCCACGTTCCGTCACTTGCCATACGAGAAGGAATCATTTTTTTATCAATGCTTTTTCCTACTTCACTAACAACTTTCGTTACTTCTTTTTTAAACTTAGTTTCATCATTAAAGTAACCTAGGCTTTCTAGATTTAAATTTTTCACTTCAGTACCGCTTCTAGCATCTATTAAACTTATACTATCATTAACACCCGTCTTAGCTTCTACAGTATGCTCACCCATTTCACTGACTAACGAAACATCGCTTACCTTTGTATTACATCCGCTCATTACACCTACACAGAGTGCTCCAATTACTAAACTTTGTACCTTACGCAACAATATACTCTCCCCTTTTCCATAAAAACTTTTACTTCTTTATTTATCAACTTTATGTATGTATGGTTACATGACATTGCAATATGATTATGGAATATTACAATTTGATTTCTGCTATATTAAAATTACTCTTTTCTTCCCAAAATGTCTACATATATTTGCATAAAAAAATTAAGTTTGTTACTTTTGTAACTATATCCCTTTTTGACCATTATATACCATAAAAGAAATTGAAAACAATTTTAATACATTCCTATTTTAGTTTTTTTGCATTTCATACTTATTTTTCAAAAAATCTTCATAACTCCTCTAGGTACATCCACTCACCATCACCATCCAGTTTATAGGTATTCGCCGTGTCACCCATCCGCACTAACACATACATTATGATGAATTCAACCTAATTTAGAGAACGGAGGATGTTTATGTATCCCTACAATTCATATCCCCCTTACAATCCTTATATATATCAGCAACAATACGACGCACAATCCCAATACCAACCGTACGTAGAACAAACAGAACAAATTGATCCATATGATCCAAACAGACAATTCCAAATCCCTATTTCATTTCCTGGTGGCGGCGGGCGCCAGTTAGAAAGAAGAGTAAATGAGCTAGAACAACGAGTAAATCAATTAAACCGTCAAGTAAACCAACTTCAACAGACTGTAGAACGTCATACACGCAGGCTAAATCGATTAAATCAACGCTTGCGTACTGTAGAAAACCGACTAAACATTCCATTTTCGGCACTTGAGGATGGGTTTTAATTCAGAAGAACGAAAAACTATAGAAGGAAGGGATACCCTTCCTTCATTAAATTGACGAAAGTTTTCTCTGTCTCTATACTGGTAAGAGTTAACGAAATGAAACAAGGTGATAAATATGGATTTTGAAATAAATTATCTTTCTTTCTATGTTGTACAAGTAGAAGGAAAAGGTGAACAAGCTGATAAACGATATAAACATTTTCAAACGTTGGATACTGATGAATATGAGGACAGCCCATTAAAAGACTTCTTAGATGGGGAATTATTAAAAATATCTAAACGAAAAGTAGAACGTCATGCAAAAACCGAACAAGCTCCAACAAAAATTGGTCGATTTATAGTAGAAACTGGACACGAATTAGATTCGAATCCTCATTATAATTTATTCAACCGCATTCGCTTTGCGGAAACGAAAGACAATTTTAAAGATATGAGCGAACCTCTTGTTTATACATATATCGATACGAGCGCCGTACGTGGTGGTGTATTTTTAGTTGCTCAAGCAAAACTACGTAAGTACTTTGACGATCCATTCGTCTTCGTTATGAAGTGTGATTTCGAACCGAAAGTTGCCTCTATTTCTGACGAAGCAACGCTTATTCACAACGTTGAAATGGCGATTACGACAAAAAACATGAAATCAATTCAATACCCCTACATGCCAGAAGAAGGCATCGTCGAAGCCGGTGAACTAAAAATCCACCAAGCATCACACGCCCGCTACTTCGAAGACTTCTTAAAATTCGTAGAATACGAGCNTGCCAGAAGAAGGCATCGTCGAAGCCGGTGAACTAAAAATCCACCAAGCATCACACGCCCGCTACTTCGAAGACTTCTTAAAATTCGTAGAATACGAGCGTTCCATGCCAGAAATTATGAAAACGCAAGTTATGGACATGGTATATGACCAAATTGAAGACGTATTTGAAGAAGGTACAGAGGAACGTGAACAGTTTGACCAAGCGATGGAAGTATGGGCTGCGAGTCCAAAACGTGAAATTATGGAGCAATTTTCAACAGAAGAAGTAATGGAAGCAACAGCACAAATTGTGGAGCACGCTCCTGAGGTTGAACTGAAAGTAAAAGCAGACCATATTTCTGTGAAGGCCTTACTTGCGGATTTTGGAGACCAGATTCATATTGCGAAGGTTAATGACAGATATGTACTCATGATTGAGGCGGATACACTTACGTTTGAGAAAGGCTTCTCTCCTATTGAGTTTCTGAAGCCGGACGAGTTGCAAGATGTGATTGAGCGGATTGAAAAGAAAGCTTCAANCGGATACACTTACGTTTGAGAAAGGCTTCTCTCCTATTGAGTTTCTGAAGCCGGACGAGTTGCAAGATGTGATTGAGCGGATTGAAAAGAAAGCTTCAATGACGGAGTTTTAATTGGTTGTGGTCACATGAATGTGTCCCGATTTGTGACCCAAAATGTGTCCCTATAACGTATAAAATTATGGCCTAATATTGAATAAAAACTTCCATATCACGGTTTATGATTAGAGCACTTTTTACTAGTGCTCTTTTATTTTACTCGAAACCATGTGTCCAATCACTGGTCACTAAAAATATACGGATACCAAAACGCCCTTATTTACGCTCTTTTATATCGCTGACCAACCGAATGTCTGACCACTTCCTTCTATTATATATTCCTTCTGTCCTCCACCTCTTATTTACCGACTGTACTCTAGCGAATACTCTCGATATTCTACGTTAACTCTCCTCCCCTTACCGTAATCCCCATTCGCTTATCCTCCTCCAATTTATCAACGTATTATCTCGTTATTTCCACTTAAAACTCACGTTAGTATTTACGGCCTCTCCCTCCACCATCTTACTGATCACTTTCGTCCTCCACTTCGCTTAGTTAGCGGTAGTCACTTCCGTCCTCCATCTATCTTAGTTAGTGGCGTTATTTTTTCATTTTATCCCTTGACTTTAAGGTCTTAAGGTTTTTATCATGCTGAAGCGAAGTTAGGAAAACGGCTGGCAGGCGGACTTGTCCCCTACGTCGCTACGTTAAAAAATAAACGAAGCGCGTAAGAGGGACAAGCGTCTACGTTTTATTTCATGGTCTTCGCCATGCCTTGCTTCGTCAGTGTTCCGTATGTATAGACCCTATTCGCCTGTCGGTCTTCACCGCCACGTCCTTTAACAATGACCTGTCCACTACACAAAGCCACCCCTGTGCGACAAGCTGAACGTGTTCCCTAACGCCGTAACGTTAATGGCTACCACCCGAGCCGTTATAGGTCGCTCTCACCTTCCCGCAACGTACGAATAGGAATACGTTGCGGGTTGCCTACTTTGTAGAAGCGTACTCTGCACTTCCTGCACGAACGTAGGCGATCCAAGCCGTTAAGCGTTTTGTGAACACATAACGGGAAACAGTTTTTAGCGTGGTTTACAGGCAATTCCACGTTCGGAAATTACCTCCGTAGCTCCTAAAAAAGACAATAGAAAACTAAGCCTCTTGAATCTCGCTTTTTAAAAACGAATGATTGCATGAGGCTAGACGGATAATTTCCGTTATTTAGTTGTCATTTAACTACGTGAATTTACGTATACAAGTCCGTTAAAGTATATAAGCAATAAACATATCGACGGTATATAATAACCCGCCTACGCCGAAAACTCCGTAATACCAAATGCGATCGGATGTCGTATCAAGACCGAAGTAGCCGTTTAGTTTTGCGAACATAGTCTCACGCCCTCATCCTCTTCATCTTCGTTCCGTAACAATTGAAACATGCTAATCGTCGTTTTGCTTATCGACTGCTTCTTAATCGATGTCCCATTGCGATATTCTAAATAAGTGAATACGTAATAATCTGATACAGTTTCAATGTAAACAACCATGTGTAAGCGTCCATTAAGTTCGAACGAGCGAGTTTTAAATAACTCTATTTTCTCGTAATCGGAAACGCTATTAATCTCATTTTGTAATTCTGCGGGTAATTCTTCGAAGGTTAAAAGTTGTGGAGCGTTAAGTAACGTTTTGAACTTTGACATTCCGTTTATCCCCTTTCACATTACTCATTACGTATGTGTAATTCGTTATTTATGATTTCATCTTACACTTGTGTAATTCGCAAGTCAATAGTTATTGACGAAATAATTACGAAACTGTAAGATGTAACTAAGGATAATTAGGACGGAGGTACTACTATGAAAGTAACGCCACGTTTGTCGGAGATTTTAGCGGAACGTAACTTACGGCAAAAGGATTTAGCGGAGATGGCTGGTACGACAGAGGCTACGATTAGTCGATTCAGTCGTCAGTCTCGATACGAAATCGAAACATTGATCCGTATCAGCAATGCGTTAGAATTGAAAATCGAAGATTTATTCGTTGTGGAGGACGCTGAATAAGGCGTTCTTTTTTATTGGAGAAATTTACTGTTTATTTTGATATACTTGACGTAGGGAAATTATGGGGAGGTTTTACTATGGAGTTACGAAAAACCGCGGACGGTCAATCGTTTATAATTGAGGTAGAACGTGAGAAATCATCTAATACTAAACGTGCTATGCGCTTAATATCGATGCTATTAGGTATCGGTGGGTTTTTACTTTCGATGGTACTATTTATTACTATAATAGGAATTATCGTTGCTATTCCGTTAGCCGTTACGTCAATTGGACTGATTGCTGCATCACTAGGGTATCAGCGGGTAGAATGTCCGAACTGTAATCGAAAACAGGTAATTAAGAAAGGTATCGGAAGTTACCAGTGCGGTAGTTGTAAGAAGAATACACTAATTGAATGGAAATAAACAAAAAAAAAATCGACCGCCCGTAATAAGCGGTCTTTTTCGTCATGTTATCGTACATTCACATACGCATCACTAGCCGTAATGTAGAACGTATTTCCTTTCGAATTGTGCACTTTATATTGCGGTGAACCATTTACGTCAACTTTTCCATCGATAGTAAAGCCGAGACCAATGTCAACAGTACCGGCTAGGTATGATTTATCCCACGTTGCTTTCGTATAGAAATTCAAGTCGTCCACTTTCGATACTACACGTTTGTCTACTACGCTATCGCTTACAGGCGCACTTCCGTTATCATAACGAATATAAGACGAATCGTATTTCACCCACTGGTCGTTACCTAAGCATAGCCATTTACCGTTATGTCCGTTTACTTCGCCCCATACTTGGTATGCTTCCGGTTTATTTAACTTACGTAGTTTAGAGTAGTCAGCGCCTGGGCCTTTGCGTAAGTTAACGTTTGTTCCGTCGATGTATGCAACGCCATTAGTTGGTTTAACTTCGGCAGGCACTTCCGGCTTAGGTTCCGTCGGTTTTACTACGATAGGAGCTTCGTTATCATCGTACGCGCGTTTCACGTCAGCACGTAATTGGGCGATAGATACACCGTGAGAAGCTAAGTATGCGCGTGGGTCTTCGTGATCTGTTCCGCCTAGTTTCTTCGTTACATCTTCGTGAGTCCATAGCCCTTGTTCGACTGATAAGCCGTTATCCTTTAGAATCTTCGCTAGTAGTTTAACGTATCGTTCGTATGAAGATTTAAACTTTGCTGGGTCTTTCGACTCAGATAATTCAACGTGAACGAATCGTTTATTCGCATATTGCCCTGCGCCGTAAGCGATGTATTTCGTATCGGCGATTTGAATCGTTTCGTTCCAATCCGTTGCAAAATGAACGAATGCGTTGTGCCAAGTTCTAGCTTCATAGTTTCGAATATTAATAGCGGGTGCTTCCGGAGTAGCTGTCGAGTGAGCTACGACACCCTCGTATGCGCCGACTCCGTAACGATATGACTGTTTCGGTAAATCTGGAATAAGCATACGGTTAATCGAATCCGCTAAAGCACCGCCCATGAACGAAAAAAAGACTACCATTACGGTAGCCATCGAGATTAATAGTTTTGTAATACGTTTCATTTTACGTCCTCCTTCGTATTTAAAATCTGTTTGATTTCCGTTACATCTTTCGATAACGAACCGAAGGCTTTCGCTTGCTCTTCAATTACCTCCTGGTTCTTCTCGATAACCGCTTGTAATTTACCTTCGCGCTTTTCATTTTCAACACGTTGCTTTTCTTCACGCTCCTTATTCTCTTTACGTGAATCGAAAAGTAGCCAAACAAAAAGGACTGCTAAGAGTCCTTGTGATATCGCTAATTTAAAGATTTCTTCCGGCATAAACATCGTCGCCCTCCTTTAAATAAATTCGTGATGTGCAGTGTGATCGTGTTTAGGAATTGTTATCGGGTAGCTACTTGATGTTTGAACCGAGCCACCGCCGCTTGTCGTTGAATACACCGTACTACTTTCGCTCGTTGTCGATACAGGACCGTAGGACTTACCGCCACAATCACGGATTAAACGAAACTTGTACCAATCTACAAACTTAGTGATTTCTTCCGTCGTACCTTCGAGTTGAATTTCACCGATTGTACATTTCATTAGCTAGCCACCTCCGTAGATGTTTCCGTCGTACCGCTTCCGTCCGGATTCTCTTCTACTGGCGGAGGAGTTGGTTCGGTCGGTTCGACTTTTACCGGAACAATTTGCTTGATATCTAAACGTGAAAAGATATAATCGCCAATTACAACCGTGATTGTATTCGAGCTATTTAACTGCTCGTTAATATATACGGGATCGTAATCGTCAGTTGTAATCTCGAATATTTTACCGTCACTTGTACGAACTTCAATCTTACGCGCGCCTACTCCGTTCTCTTTTTGAGGTAATACGCATTTAATATCGAGACGCGAATAAATTAAATCACCGATAAGAACGGTCACCAAATCCTTGTTATTAATTTGTCCGTTAAGTAAATCAGCATCGTACGATTCCATTTGCACGAGCCTTTTAGCACCGCTTTTCGCATAAATTTCAATTGTTTGCATTAGACGCCCTCCTCGGAAAAAATAAAAAAGAGAAACGAATTATTTCGCTTCCCTTAGTTTCTTCGCTTCTTCAATTTTCGTTTTTGCGCCGTCAATATTAACGGCTTTCATATCATTAACAGCTTCAGACATTTTATCGAAATATTCTTTTTGGTCTGGCTTTTGTTTCTTCACTTCAGCGATAAATAGATGAACATATTCCGCTGATCTAGGTAAATCCTCTTGTTTATGTTTATTTTCACGTGTTATTTCTTTAGTTATATACTCCTCTATAGCATTGGCATCTGACCATAGGTAGACTGTTTCGCCTTTGTTCTGCCAATCTTTAATAATATCGCGAGAAGCAAAACGCCAAGGATATGTTTCGGACTTTAAATCAACTGTCCTTTTCGTAGGCGCTTCCCTTGTTTCACTTGTCGAACTAGTACTTTCGACTTTTGACTCAGTTTTATCAGCGGCTTTATCCTCGCTACATGCTACTAAACTACCTACCGATAATGTAAACGCTAGTGTAAGAATCAGACGTTTTTTCATCCCCCGAACCCCTCATTCACTTTTTCCTACATTTTACCACACCTCCTTTCTTTTGAATATTAATAGTTTAGAATATTTTAGAAAGTTCCTCCGATTTGAGACGAAATAAAAAGACGTGAAATGATATTCGCATTTACACGTCCTAATTTATCTGGATATATTTCTACCGTGTGCCATTGTCCTCGATTGATTTTGCCGCTATTATCTTTCGATAGGTACGGAATCAAGTTAATATTTTGCGCTGAAATAGAATCGCCTGGAACTGGATTCCCGTCTACTAATATTGTTACCTTACTCGGACGTTCTGATAGTTTGTAAATACCGTGCTCAATGGCGTGAACATGGTCGGGCAATGTTAGCGTATGTTGGTGGTCTTTAATCTCCACTACATGTTGGTGATCTTTAATTTCGATATCATGTTGATGCGGGGATAAGTTAATATCATGTTGATGTGGAGATAAGTTAATATCATGTTGATGTGGATTCAATTGCACTTCATGGGCATGAGAGGGCAGTTGGACTGAGTGACTGTGCGGCGCCATAGTTATCGTATGGTCATGATTGAATTGATCTTCGAATATTGTCTCGTGGCGATGGTTGTCTAAATCGCCTCCGGTTGAAGGAGTCGTCTCAATGCGTAATGTACCAAAAATCTTAGATGCAGTGGTTTGCGTTGTACCTCCGCCTGCACTAGAAGTATAACTACCTTGCCCACCACTCGTCGTACTAGTAACTGTACCTCCGCCTGCACTCGTACTACTTACTACCCCACCGCCTGCACTCGTACTACTTACTACTCCGCCACCTGCACTCGTACTCGTAACTACAGCCCCCCCTGCGCTCGTACTTGTAACTTCTGCACCCCCTGCCGAACTAGAAACGGTAGTCGCTCCGCCGCCTTCTGTAGCTCGTCCGTACGTACGAAATTCTTCGGTCTCATACGTTAACTCTAACGTATTTACGTTCACTAAATCGTCCGGTAAAAAGAACATAATTTTCGCTGGATTCTCCGGATCACAGTTATCGCAATAGTTATGCGAGTCAATTCCCGTACTTCCCTGCGCATACACTTCGTTAACCTGCTGCCGTTTCTCAATATCCGCTTGCGTCGTCCCTAAGTCATCCGTCTTATTAGCAATATCGAACGTCACATCTAACGGATTTCCAGTTACATCGCCCTTACCTTTACGCATGACCCTTACGTCTTCTAGAATACCGAGTTCTTCGTCATGTACTCGTACTAGTTTACCTATTTCGTATTTTTCTAGTTTATATGGATCGATAAGCTCGTAATCTACTGCTTGGACTTCGTATGTTATTTTCGGTACACATCGCTCGTCCAATAACGCTTTAGCCGAATCATATAGAGATTGCGCGACAGTAAAACGACGGTCAGCCCAAATGTATTTATGCATGCCGTACTTTTCGATAATATTCGCCGGCGCTTCGATGTAGTGCTGACCGGTAGGGTTTACGTCCTTAATCGTTAATTGGTTAACGCCTTCTCCGTAACCCAACGGATAGATGCGAGTCATAATATTCGAAGGGTCGACGTTCTTTTTAATACCTCGTAAGTTCTTACGGTAACGAATTTCACCGGTTATTTCATCGCTTGCTCGTACTAAATTAAGCGTCCACGGATAAGTCGTATCGTCCCACGTCCATTGGTACGACTCATTAAACGGTTTCGGGATACTTAGCAACGGACCGAGCAACGTATTTTCGTTCTCCCAACCGTAATGGAAATACCGCGTGAAGTCGACTTGACCGAGTTTCCACCGTTTAGTCTCTTGCTTCGATAGGATATACTCGAGTACTTGTACCGTCGTATGATTCGAAAGCTGGTGATAACCAAAAAGCACGTCGTCCAATAGCGTGGACAAGACGTGCTCACAGTTATATCGTATGGTTCGCTCCTCTTCGTTTCGTTCAGTGGCATTCGGCATAATACGAAACATACCGATGCGTTTATCCTGGTCGAATATTTCAACGAAGTCTAGTTCGACGATTTCTAGCCGTTTCTCGTCGTCAAAGGGTAAAGAAAAAGCAGCGTCCCAAGTTTCGTTGAGTCGCTGCTCGTAAGAGATTTTATATGCGTTTTCTAAGTACGCTTTTAGGCGTAATTGTTTATCGTATAGTTTTATGTGTTTCATTATGCATTAGTAACTCCTTCCCTTAACAATGTTAAACCAAGTCCCTTCGCTACAAGTTCAAACATTAATTCGTACCCTGGATCATTAGGATGTAGTTTATCGAAAAGAAAGGAATCAACAGTTGTTCCTGTGTTAACCGCATGTTCCATGAAACCTTTATAATTCGAAATATAATCCATCTTGAATTCTTTTGTTACTTGATGAATAGCTCGATCCACATCGTCCATTTTAAAATTTCTAACAGATTCCATATCATTTTCTACTCCGACAGGGTTAGCTGACATAACAATTACATCTTTTCCTAAAGAGCGAATGTACTTAATTAGCTCTCTATGGTAACTTTTCGTTACGGCTGTTGTTTTGAAATTATGACGGTCATTTGTACCGATTTGCATAATAACAACACTGTCAGTTGATTCAATTAACTGGTCCCTTTGTTGGTATAGATATTGCGAATGTTTACCACTAATTCCAAAATTGATAACATCTGCCGTCTTAGGTATCTTTAACCCTTGAATATAGATTGAATTGCCGGATGCACTAGCGTTTTTTCGGTTTGTTTCACGAATTTCCACTAAATGATCACCTAATGTTAATCCAATAACTTGTTTTTCTACATTGTCGGCATATGTGCCATACGTATCTAATTCTCCCCACTTCACACCATCAACATAGATGTCCATAATACCGCCACCACCAACAGTCGCATGATAAATACTGAAATGGTCACCGTAGAAATTAAACTGAATGCCGTTATTTGTGGTTGTATTAGAGAAGAAAGCTTGCCATTTAAATGTTGCAGCGTTATTTTCTACAATTTGATGTGTTGCTGCTAAGAAAGTAATATTCGGATCGTTTACCGAGACATCGAATTCACGATTGTACTCAGCTAAAACATGATCCCTGAGCATATTAGCCCAACAAACTGCGGTTGTTACGTTTGTTTTATACCCGGTATTACCAATAGGTTTATCTGTAGCGCTATATCCTGTGCCACATAACCCTGCCGTAATGGAGTCTCCAATTAACTTAATGATTGTTCGAACAAATGGGTTATTCAAGTGTTTGTGAATGATTTCCTTAATTGTTAGGATCTCGCCCATTTCTCCTATTACCTTAATAAAGCTTGTATTTTTCCCTAGAGGAACATTGTTGTAATAATAAAATAATAGCCTTTTATTCTTAAATTTAGCCTTGTCGTTATACACTTCAAACGAGACTGTATAAGGAGATTTTGTTATATCTACCACAAATGCATATAATCTTGCGTCAGAAGGGAGATCAACGTAAAGATTTGTCCCTGTTTGATTTAAATTAAAAATATCGTTACCCATCGTAGAAAATGCATTGGGTTTAATAATTAGCTTTTTACTCTTCAAATCAACTGTAATTTTATCTTTTTCTATAATCGTCGTCTCATACATATTGATACGAGTGTAATCTAATGTATCCGAGGCGATATTTTGATTTGTAACAGGTATTTTTCTATCAGTTAGATAGTTGTAATTATCATCATCGCTAATGAATGTAATAAATTCGTAGTTTTGACCATACACTTTCTTTCCATAAAAACGAGCGATTGATAATTCATTATCTCCTGCTGAAGTATATGGCTTACAACTTAGTTCGCTTGTTATATGGTTATAAACTAATAAATGTAATATACCGTCATTACTTGAATCCGGTAATGATAATTCAATTTGTGACGGCGATATATTAAATGCGTATTTTTCAATAGAGATATAACAATTCTTTAGAACTGTGATTTTTCTAGTTTTATAATTAACCTCAATATAGTTTCGATTGAGTACTTGAGCCTCAGGAACATACATTTTTTCAAAGTTCACAGCATTGTCAGCAATACGACTCCGTGGCGTTGGTTGCATTGCTGTATTAGAGTTACGAATTGCTTGGTTTATCTTCGGATAACCTTCCCGTAACTTGTCCGTTGGTAACAGTTCCTGTGCCGGTGTAAAATTCGTGTCTATGTTCAATTCAGGCGCATCAGCCATATTCGTCACCACCTATATATATTTTGCGCGGAATTTCAATGCAATGTTGACGTTTAGGTTTGAACCGCCTATGCTCACTGCATTTGCGCCTGGTACTAGTTCTAGTTTTTCTAAGTTTCCTTGCATTTGAAATAAGTAGTTTTTTCCGTCCTTCATTACGGAATAACGCTCCGCATCTATTACGAATGAAGAGTTCGTAAAACTACCAATTAAAAAACGCTCACCGTTTAAAGTGAGCGCTAGATTCTCCGCACTGCCCGAAATTTCTACGATTGGGCGTACGATTAGTGAACCAACATTATCTATACTAATCGTTTGCGGAGATGTAACTACGTAACTAGAATCGCCAATCCCTAGTAAAATATCTGACATAAAAGTTACTACGTCGCTTCCCCACAATACATCGTCCGTACTCTCCGAAGTAGAATAAGCGTGTGGATCATACGCTTTTAACGGCAAAGAAAAAAGCCCGAAATGGGCTATCCTTTCAATCGGCACTCTGCCGTTATATTCCACGTAATAAAACTTGTCCGGCTCGGATTCAAACCGGAGTTTCACTCGTTTTGGTCTTCCGTAACCATCGATAAACAACTTTTTAAACTCTCGTATTTGATACGCTAAATCCGTATATGTTTCTTGCCTATCAAAAGCGCACTTCAATTCGAACTCTAACGGTTGTAAATATGAACCGAAGTTATATGCGCCGTGTCTACCTGGTATCACTACGCTATTCTCACGGACGTCAGGAAAGAGAGGTTCGTCCGAATCTAGTAGCGCCATAACTCCGATGTCTTGTAGTTTCACGTCGTCAATAAATACGCCGCTTTCTACCGTTTCTAATTTCATCGAATCCCCTTCCTTCTTTTCGTCGCTTCTGTTAGTCCGTGTAATTCGCGTGCAACGCCTTTAATATCGCTATCATTACGAACATTAAACACTGCGCCTTCAAACATACGCTCAAAGTTAACTGTTTGTCCGCCTTGGTCGTATTGATTATTCCGTTGAGGCTTAGCCCCCTCGTTAACAATACGATATTCCAATTGATTCGCTGGTCCGACTTGTAATCTACGTCTCGCTAAACTATTAACTTCCGTTTTCGTTAAACCTTCGAAACGTTCCATTTGCTTACCGATGTCTCTTACAGCGCCTTGAATTGATTCCGGTATGTGCGTAATCCAATCGTTAAGGTAATCGCCGTCTTCGAAAATAGCGTTAAAATAGTTAGCGAGTGGGTTGTCGCCTTTAAACTGGAATAACTCCGAAGGTGCAATCGTTTCGTATCTCGGGCTCGCCGCCGCCGCGATTTTCTCCGTTGCTTTTCCAACCGCTCCAACCATACTTTCTATACCGTTGACTAACCCTTCTCCAATGTATACACCGTAGTCGCGGAAAACACGTGACGGTGAGTGAATCGACATTATACTTGTAAATTTTTCCTTAATACCGCTTCCGAGCTCTTTCATCTTGCTCCATACCGAACTGAACATTGAACCGATACCATTAATCAAACCTTTAATAATATTTGCGCCGATATCAAATAAGTTGACTTCTTTAAGCGTATCTATTATCTTTCTACCTAGTTCTAGCGCGGCACTACCTAGCGATCCTAAAAGTGATAGAATACCTTTGATTAGCGCTTCTATTAATTTAACGCCTGCTTCTAGTAATTTCGGTAAATTCTTAATCAATTCGCCGACTAGCGTTACAATTAATTTAAGTCCCGCTGCTATTAACTGAGGAATTATCTTGAATATACCGGCTATTAACGCCATTAGAATTCTCACACCAGCTTCGATAATTTTCGGTAAATTAGCAATCAATGTTTCTGCGACTTTAACAATTAACGTCAGGGCTGCGTTAATTAACTGAGGTAATACTTTAGCGATACCGTCGATTAGCGCCATTAGAATTTTAACGCCTGCGTCGATAATTGCCGGTAAATTCGCTAGAATCGTTTCAGCAACTTTCGTTATTAAACTAACTGCTAAGTCGATAAGTTGAGGCAACGTTTGGATAATACCGTTAATCAGTGTCGTCAATACCGTAATACCAGCCTGAATAATCGCTGGTAAATTCGCTGTAATCGCATCTATCAGCGTTGTAATTACCGTGATAATAGCTAGTGCAATCATTGGGAGAGCTTGTGTGATTCCGGTGATTAATGTAGTCAGTAAATTAATACCCATTTCGATTAGCTGCGGTAAAAACGTCATGATTCCGTTAATAATCGTCTGAATAATTGTTATGGCTACTGGGATTAACGTAGGTATCATTTGCATAATTCCTTGAATCAACGTAAGAATTAGCTGTAGACCCGTCTCGATAATCGTAGGTAGTACTTGTACAATCCCGGTAATTATCGCTTGTAAAATTTGCATACCGGCTTCGATAAGGATCGGTAGATTCACTGCAATCGACTGCATTACCGTATTGATTACGCCGACCATCGCTTCTAGTATCGAAGGTGCCGCTTGGACTAGACCGTTAACGAGAGACATAATAATCTGCGAGCCTACTTCGATTAGTTGTGGTAGAGTCGTAGTTAAAAATCCCTTTATAGAATTAAACACGTTCGTAATAGCCTCTACGATAATTCCTTTATTTGCGTTAAGATGTTCGGCTATTGCCGGTAAGAAACGAGACACTGAAATAATAATGCCGGGGATGCCACCGATAATAGCGGCTGCAATAGACGGACCGATTGTTTTAAAAATCTCACCTAGTTGACTGAAGTCTCCGGAAAAAGCTGCCATAATAGCCGATTTCAAACGATTAAAACCTGCGACTACTGCATCGATTGCTGGACCTGCGAAATTCATGAACGCGGATGATAATTCGGTCACTTTCGATTTTATGGAGTCCCAAGCGCTATTGACTCCGTTACGAAATGCTTCGTTTCGTTTATACAATTGGACTAATGCGATTCCCATTGCTGACAATGCCATGATGACTATGCCGATAGGACCCGTTAGGAATGCGAAAGCTGCTCGTAAGCCAACCATTGCTGCGCTCGCTATCTTCGCAACTACTGCGCTTCTTCCTAACCAACCGACTAGTTTACCGATCATAATAATACCGCCACCGATAGAATTAATCATAATACCTAACACCGTACCGAAAATTAAGAACGCTGTTGTGAAAGCTACCGTAGCTGCTATCGCGGTCTGTACAGGTTGAGGTAATCCCGTAAAAGCGTTCGCTAATTTTTCAATACCTCCTGCAACCGCAGTAATGGCTGGCGCTAAAGCATCCGTAAACGCGCGTGCTGCTACGTCTAATGCGGATTCCATCTTCGACATCGCACCCGCCCAACCTTCAAGCATCGAATCTGCCGCCTTTTTCGAAGCTCCATCAGATTTAACGAGTGACTGCGTTAATTTATCGATTTTCTCCGGTCCTGCGGATACAAGCGCCATCATACCTGAAACGGCTTCCGTACCGAAGATTGTCGCTAATGCTGCGCCTTTTTGAGCGCTCGTCATTCCTTCCATGCCTTTTTGTAATTCGCCAATAATTTGAGATAGCGACTTCATGTTACCAGCGCTATCAGTAGTAGTGACTCCAAGCTCTTCCAACATATTAGCGGCTGCTCTTGGTGGTTTAACCAAACGTAACATTGCCGACCTTAAAGCCGTACCGGCCGTCTCTCCCTTAATACCTGCGTTAGACATAATTCCGACTGAAGCTGCTAATTCTTCCATTCCGATACCTAACTGTGCTGCCGGACCTGCCGCGTACTTAAAGGCGTATTGCATATCGTACACACCCGCTGCCGTCGCGTTGGCCGCTTGTGCTAACACGTCCGCCACGTGACCGCTATCTTTCGCCTCCATGCTGAACGCATTTAATGCGGAAGTAATTGTATCGGCTACCATTCCGAGATCTTCTCCGGAAGCTGCTGCCGCTGATAAAACGCCAGGTAATGCGTCAGTTGCCTGCGCCGCTTCGAATCCTTTCGCACCAAGTTCGGCGTAGGCAGCAGCTACTTCGCCTGTTGAATACACGGAAGTCTTCGCCATCTCTAAAATATCGGATTTTACCTGGTTATATGCCCCACCGGTAAGTACCGCTGCTTTGCGAGTTTGAGATTCGAATTCACGAGAGTCTTGAATCATTCTTCCTAATGCGAATCCCGAAGCGGCTGCGGCAGGTGCGAATGCGTTCTGCATCGTTTGACCTGTCTGCTGTACTCTATTCCCCATCTCCTGCACTCGATTTCCTACATTCTGAAACGTAGATTGCCAGGAGCTCATGTTTGGCGGAGGTGGTGGCGTCACATGTTGGAGTTGGCTGTTTAATTGTTGTACATGTTGCCCAGCGCTCTGAACGGCTGAATTCCAACCGCTCATATTAGGCGCTGGTATGTTTATCGGCTGACTGACTGTTTGATGAAAATTACGCCAAAGTTGTGTCGCTTGTGTCAAATTACTCCTTAACGACGATATATCCGCTAATAACTGTACTTCTACACGATTTTGACTAATAGTTATTCACCGTCCTTTCCGTTCTGACTTCGTAATGCTCGTTCGATGTCGTCAAATAGAGCTTCATTAGCGTGTATCTTTTCGGTGATACGCTCACGTTCTTTTTCTTTCGCATCTATCATCTGAGCATTTTCAGGACGTTTATATATGTCGTCTAAAGACTTAACTTTCTCGCTTTGGGCATTTCGGTTAAATAACGCTTGGATACTAGCAATCTCGTAAGTATCTAAAAGACGCTCATGATATCCGGTAAGCATGATGTGATATTCTTTGATGCTTAATCGTTTTGCTCGTAACGCATCCATACCAAAATACCGAAAGCAATCGGCTTTTAAGTCGTCGACGTTTATTCGTACAGGCTCTCGAATGATTTCTTCTGTTCCTCCGTCATGCTCGCCAGTAACTTGTTCACTGTTTTCTGGAAGAAAAAACTATTGAGAACAACCGCCTTATTAAACTTTAGAACGTCATCGAATGACAATTCTTCAGATGCTAACTGACGTTTAATTTCTTCCTCAACGTCTTTTCTCGTAATTCCTTGTTCTGTGTGAATCAATGCGTAATAAATAACAGATACGAAATCGCCAATTTTCCCTTGCATCGCTTTCTGAACGAATTCAAAAGGGCCGCCATTTTCATCGATTAATTCAATCGCCTCTAATCCGTATTTAAGTTCGTACTCTTTTCCTTTTACTTCAAAACGCGTATATAATTTAGCCATATATAAAACCCTCCGTTATTTTTATTTTCGAAATTAAAAAGACGAGCAATTAAGCTCGTCCTATTTATGCGCTAGGTTTATCTGCAATATCTCCGTTTGGTGCTCCTGGTGGAACTGTTGCGACCGTTCCTACTGATAACGCGCCATTTAATTTCGCTTCAATAGAATACTTCGAGAATTCTTCGTTCTCATGCGATAACTCAACGCTACTTAGCATGAAAGTTCCGCTTTTTGCTTTAAAGGATGTTGTTGTAGCACTACGCAATGAAACCTCGTGAATTTTAACAAGTTTCTTATTCGTAATTGCTTCCTCGATATAATCTAACGCCTCGTCGCCCTCTGTACTAACGCCCTCGATAGATACTGCTTGTGTTACATCTCCGTAGTCACTACCGGATTTATCCTTCGTTTTTAACTCGATTTCGCCCGCTTCAATAGAACGTGAGCCTGACGTTTGGTTAAACAAGCGAACTGTTTTACTTGCGCCTTCTGTTTGTGGAATATCGATAAGGTACAACGTTTCTTTACCTTTAAACTCTGGTGATGGCATTTATATTCCTCCCTAGTTTTGTATAGTTATCGTGATAAAACTGCGATGTTTCGCCGTTATTTGTGTCCCGTCTTCTTGCGGAATTGGTTCGAACGATGAAACTTCCGCATATAAAAAACCGACTAGCGTAGGCGCTTTCGAACTTGTGTCGTACAAGTCGATAGGTCGCCTTTCTAGTCGGTCGATGATTCTATCTTGTAATTCATTTCGGTTAGATACTGTATCGGAATAAACTCCGATTTGTATTAGGTGGTTTCGTACGTAATTGTCTTTCGAATACCTGTCGATAGTTCCCGTTAAAGATTCAATCGTCAGAAACGGCTTTGCTTTTCCCATTAAAGAAACGCCGTCATATACCCAAGTAGTAGGTGCGAACTCCTCTAACGATTTTCTGAGAGAGTACATTACGTCATTTACTGTATACATCGTTATAAACCTCTCGCCGTTCGTTTCACTGTTTTCGCTAAATCGGATACTAACGGCTGCTCGCCTTCGAACATAGTCTTACGCATGAAACCTTTTTTCGTTTTGTGCGTGTATTCTTGAACGGCTGCATATTCAACAGGCGATCCATAAGACCAACCGGTTTGGTCACCGTTGAAGGCTTTTACGCTTGGTGGAATACTTCCCGCTAAAAGTCCATTATCAAAGGGCGCTCTATTCGAAGCTGTGTTCGCTTGTAATCTAGCGTGCTTCTCTACTGTATTCGCAACCGGTGTTTTATATCGATCAGGATTGGTCATACGGTAAATATCTTCCATACCTTTTATCCTTGCGCCAATCTTCATTAAATCACCCTCTTTACGACTATTTCACGACGGTTGATTCCGCCTAAACCTCGTTCGTCTATTAGCATAACTACGTATTTAATGCTGTTTCTTTCGAGGTATTCGACGTTATTCAAATCTATATCAAGGCGAAAAGTAACGAGCGCTTCACCTTCTTTTACGTCAGTACCCGCGAATTTCACGTTATCTTCAAGCGTGAATTTCTTCCAAACGACCTGTACCGTCTCTTTCGTACTCTCACCGCCAATTACTTCGCCCGTGATCGGATCTTCTTCCGTAATACCTTTTCGCCATAGAGTAATAGATTCACGGCGATGTTGCTCGATTAATTCACGGTTAGCTTTGATTTCTTCGATGTCTTTTTCGGTTAACACTCGTTATACCTCCTCGCCGATAATGTAATTTAAACGAGATGAGCACTGCGGATGCGGATTTATCAGTCGAGCTAGTAAACTTTCCGGAATCTTTTTCGGATATCTACCAGGACCTAAACCGTACTCATCTCGTCTAGCTAACTTGTAACACATATGCTTTGAGTGGTAGCGATGGCGATGTCCGTTATCGATTATCTTGTAACCTGTAACAATATCACTCTCGTTACCGTTATAGATTGTGGCTGCTCGGTGTGTATTGTTGCTCTCTGTAATTGCTACACGTTCGATTTTCCATTTCTCATTATCGTGTACTTCTCGTATTTTCTGAGAGATTGAACTAATGCTTTCACCTTTGAGTACAGCCGGTCGTATAACCTTCGCTAACTCTGCACGCATGTCACCTGCTAGATTCCACACTCGGTCAGACAGTATTAAACCATCATCCCCTACTCGTTTAATCATATCTTTCACAACGTGCTTATTTACGGAGTCTACAGCCGTTACGTTAAGAGGCGTTTCAACAAGTTTGGAAGTCGTCCATTTCGACGTATCTTTTATCATTTTTTCGAATGACGCTCCCGCTTGCTTGCGGAACTCCTTTTCGTAATGGTCTAAATCCCGTAATAAAGCGTTTAGTCTACCTCGTTTAATTACACCGTCTTTTTGATAGTCGTTAATTAAATCCAATAAAAAAAGACGGATCAGCATAATCGCCGTAACCGTCTCTTCTACTTGCTTTTCGTTCTCTTTTTCGTATTGCTTCGATATTTCATCGAGTGCTTCGTCAAATTCGTTTTGTAACTCGCTCATGGGCGATCAACTCGCTTTGCAATTCGAAAGGTAGAACCTGTACCGTCGTATTCCGTTCGTTTGCTGCGCCATAGATCATAATAGTGTTGCGCCAAGTCACGGTAATTCTTCGATACACTAGATTTATCTACGCTTTCTTCGCCATCTGTATATTTAAACGATGATGCTTCGCTTGTTGCTTTCGCCATTAAATCCACATAGCGATAATAAAACGTAACTAATTGTGCTTGTTTATCGTTAAGAACGGTTAGCGACGAAAAGCCATTCGCGATTAATGCTTCTTCGAATAACAAATCGTCGGCTTGCAACCGTTGTTTCAGTTCTTCTACGCTAATAAAACCTTCCGTCGCCATAGCCGTCACTCCTTTTATTCTTCCTTAGGTTTCGTACTACGCTTGCGTGTAGCGGGCTTTTTCGGTGCTGACTCACCTTTTTCACCCATAACTGCTTGCGTTTCAATAATTTCGACGTAGCCAATCGACGCTAAATATAACGCTGATTTTCCGTCGATTTCGATTTGTGAGCCGATACCGTGACCATCCACGATACCGCCCACTACTTTTACGTTAGTCATTAACCTACCGCTACGTCAGCGTGGAATAATAACGATGGTTTTTCTACGATTGGGAAACCTGCTGCCGCTACACGAAGTACAGATTCGATTGGCTCGAATTTATCGTAAGCTCGTAAGTCGATTCCTGGTTTGTAGTCGTTTTCTACCGTTGGGCCATATACGAAATTACCTAGACCTTCTGAAACGAATACCACACGATATTTAGGCATGAACTCAATTACTTCGTCTAGTCCTGTGTAAACGTTACGTACTGTAACCTTACGTTGTTCTACGATTTGAACTGGCGGTAACCCATAACCTGCTAAAACATCGTTAACTTCAGCAACTGATACACGTGTAACGCCATCTTTTGCTACACCGCGAGCTTCAGCGATGATACCTGCGTTCTTTTGTAACAACGCTTGTGTTTCACGAGACATAAGAATAACATCGGCTTTTTTACCGTTTGTATCAAGATATTTATCGTTCCATTCAATTAAGTTACCTAAAGCGTCAGCACTTGGATCAGTCCATGCGTTTGTTCCGGTTAAAGCAACTTTATGATCAGATGGAATACCGTAATCAACTACGATTTTCACTCCGTTTTTGTTGTAATCGAATTTACCTTTTGTCACAGCTTCTAATTTCGCGATATCAACACGACGTTGTAATGCTTTTACTAAGTCAGCGCCCTTAACGATTAATTTATCAATCATCGCTTTATGTTCAGCGTCAGAACGTGATTGATTTAACGCTAATAATTCCTCTTCCGTTGCGATATATTTAAGACCCATTTTTGCTAGTTCGCCCATTTTAGAAGCAACTGCATCACGGTCAACTACAGGTGGTTCTGCGCCGTATCCAATCATTGCCGCGATATGGTTTGTTTTCTTAATTACGTCGTAAGCAAATGTAGTCGAAAAGATTTGATCATTCGGTAAGAAACGATCCGCTAATGTTGGAGCGTCTAATTTTTCCTTCTCTAATGCGTCAACCAATCCGCGAAGTGCCGGTTTTTTAAATTCCTTTAATTCTGCAATACCTGCCATTTATATTCCTCCTCAATTTTCCGTTAAAATTCATAATAAAAAGCCGCTATATTAGCGACCTGGTTAAATATGTCTTACATACCGAATTAATGTTGTTGCTTTCTTAAATGCATCTGTTACTCCTACAAGTTTCGCCTCATATACCGAACCGCGTACGATTACTTGACCGACTACTCCATCGCTTTTACCATCGCAATCCCAATCGATGTCGAGAATCGCAAACTCATCGAATCCTGATTCAAGAGTACCTGCTGTTGTTTCTTTATACGGCTCAAACTTACCTGTAGTTTTATTACGGGCAATAGCCGTACCACATTCAACGTATTTTGCACCGAATTTAGTAGCGTCTAATGTCGCTCCTCCTTCGATATATTGCAAGTGCTCACTCGCTAAAATGTTCTTACCGCTTTTAAACGGTTGTTCTGTAAATTTCGGTGTGTAAATTGGCATTAATATTCCTCCTCATTTTTCCTTATAATTTACCGTTGGCTTTTAATCTCGCGTATAATTCGCGGCCAACATCTGCTAAATCCTTCGGTTCTGGGTTATCTCTTTTCGAATTACCAGGCGAAGGATCAACGCCACTTCCTAAAGGTAAAACTGCTAATTTTACGGACTCTAACGACTGCTTTAAGTCTTCGTCCGATTCGCCTTTTAACAGGTCTTTAATTAAAACGATTTGCTCCGGTGCATAACCAGCGCTTACTAAAATCGTTTCTTTCTTAGCTTCTAACGCTTTTCCTTTTTCTTCGTTTAATTGTTGTTGTAAGTTTTCATATAATTTCTTAAATTGTTCTTTCTCCTCTAATTCCTTACGTTCCGCCTCTTGACGTTCTTTTGCCGCCTTTTCATCAGCTTCTGCTTTCGCTTTTGCTAATGCCTCGCCAATCAACCGCTGAACATCTTCGTCAGTATGTGTTGCCGTTGGTGGCTCAGGTGGAGTTGGCGGGTCTTGTGGGTCGCCAGGATTAGGGTCAGAAAAGAATTGTAAGAAGCCGTATTCCGAATTTGCTTTCGGAATAATAAACTTACTCGGTTTATCTATATTCATTTATTTGTTACCTCCATTTTTGTGCGAAATAAAAAACGCCCCTAAGGACGTTACTCATGAAGCGATTTTATTTAGGAAAGAGCCCATCCGGTGCCAGGATCTTTAGAGTTTAGTGGACTTATTCCAGTCCCGGGATCGCATGAAAATTCAGGATTCCATCCTCCTGGATCGTGTACACCCGGCTCGCGTGTGTATGTAGTAATAGTTAACATAAAACCCCTCCAATGTAATATATTCACTTCCAACATATCACATTAAGAACATTAGTTCCACAGATAACTTTTATTACTATTCACTACCTCCGTATGGATCAGTTTGTTGTATTCGTCGTTGTTGTTCGTTTGATATCTCTTGTTTTTTAGCCGTAATGTTCTCTACACCTAAACGATTCATCGCACCAGCAATAGATTCAAAGCCTGCGGTCGTTTCTTCCGTTAACAATTCGACTAACTCTTTACGGTTATCTGGTAAAGGAAGTACGAATCGAATCTCATTGTCGTAATTTTCGCCGATAGCTTTCACGATTTGGCGGTCGTATCCGAATTTAGGTCGGTCAACCCTCGCCTGTAAGTAACGAATTGTCTTTTCGTGTAATTCCTCTAAGCGTGGACCCCACGATAACCAATGTTCTTCGGTTTCTTGAATAATGTCGTGAAACAGTACGTGTAATGTCTCGCTATTTAATCCCCCGAAGTTCATTTCGGACGGTACAATCTGCGGTAACGATGTGATTTCGTGTAATGCACCTTTTACCCTTGCGTATTGATCCTTAAACGCTTCTTTCCAACGGAAACCGCCTTCGACTTTCTTAATATCAGGTGTTACTCCGTCCATTCCGCCTTTTGCTTCGATAACAGCACCAGGAGCAATTTGTAATTTATCTGCTGTTCCGTCCGGTACGTTTAATAAAGCGGTCATCGAAAACATTTCGAATTTAAGCGAGTCAAGTGCGTCTTCGTTCATTCGATTTAATACGTCAGTTTGCTCTTTCATATCGTCAACTTCCGTATTATCTGCGTCAGATGCGCTCAAATCGTTAACTGGAAATAGTACCACCGGAAGGAAGTCGATACCCATTGCCGTTTTAGGCTGAATTTCCTTGATAACTTTCAGCGTTTTATCATAATAAGCTTCTTCGAGGTAGCATTGCCCTTCTTCGAGACTAAACGTTTGTTTGTAGATAACTTCCTCGTTATTTAGACGTTTAAAGTTAACAAAGTGTACCGCCTCTAGCTCATCGTAATCATCGTCCGAATAAATCGGTATTACTTCGGTGTCTGGACGGAAAACCCACTTGATTTTACCGTTCGTTGGATTAAAGGCGATTTTACAAGCGACTCTACCGACGATTAAGCGATCACGTGCGGCTTGAATTAACTTTTCACGCATCTTATTTTCTTTCCAAAGCTTGTATAATAACTTTTCGTAATCATTTGCACGTTGATTTTCAATCGTTTGCGCTTCGGATGGTTTATAATCCATACGTAACATTTCTTCGATTGAATCGATTTGCATTGGCGATACGGAAATACCGTGTTTGCCCGCCATTTGCCAACGTGCTTTCTCGTTAATTAGAACTTTAAAGTAATTCGTGGCGTATCGGGTTGGGTCGTAATCCAATCCGTCAGGTCTAGGCAAGTCTCTAGCTTTTACGAGTTGTCCTGTATTCGGATCAATGTGTTGTTTACCATCGTAATACTCGTAGTAACGAATCTGTCGGTTAATGCGATGCCACGTTTCTTTTCCGATAGCTTGCTGCCACGGCGAAAATAAAAGCTCGTCCATATTATTTGGATTAAGTATGTTGTAATCTGCCATAGGTAGATTCATCGGTTACCTCCTCTCTAATTTTCTAACGCATTCGTTTTGCTAACGTCCTTACTACTGCCGTACTGTTACCGGCTGCTGAAACGGCCATTTCTAAACTATCTGGTAAATCATCGTGCATGTTCGTTCCGTAGTACTGAAATTGTTCGAGTAATAACGAATGTCTTCTATCAAATTGGATTTCTCCGTTTTCTATTCGTGGTAATAAAGCTTCTAAACGTAATTCCTTACGAGAACGTTGCTTAATTTTTACTAATCGTGTGTTTGCCGGATACCCTAACGAAATTAATCGTTTTTGAAGCATATCGGCAAAGAACTCTTGTGCGGCCTGTGCTTCGACGGCAATTACATCTGGTCGAAAGTGTAGTACTTTATCGACGATTACTTTCATGAACTTGTCGGGGTGTAATCGTTCGCCATACGAATCGATAACGTAGATTGTATCCGTCTCTTTATGCTTGGCTACGATTGAAATTGCGGAATAATCACCGCGTTCTTTTCCCATCGCCAAATCAACTCCGACGGAAACGAAATATTCACCACTAAGGAAGTTACGGTTTATTTGTTTATCATTCCAGTAGTTGAAATTATCGGGATTGAATACCATAACTTCTTCGTCGATAGGATTATTTTGTAACTCAGTGTTAAACGCCTTACTGCCGTTGTCCCATTTGAATTTCATCAGCTTAAATACCGGCTGTACTTCTTCCCAAAGGACTTCGGCGCCTTCTATCATTTCGTCATGATTAGCGGTGAAGTACAGTTCAGCGTCTCTTGCTCTCGCTTTGTTCTCTCGGTCTTTATAAATACTTTCACATTCCGCCCATAAATCTTGTCTTGTAGGTGGTGTGATTAACGCTCTATATTTACGAGATTCAAAGTCAGAACGTCGCTCCATAATATCGATTAAAAGTGACTGCGGATGAACCGTCGTACCCATAAATACGATTGCTGTCCGTTTCCCTTCCGGATCACCTAACGGAATTACTACCTGAGCGAACCAATCTTTCAACTCCTGACGTAATTGAGCCGTGTTGGTATTACGCTTATCTTCTAGGTCATCACATACGATTAAATCCGGACGTTTACCGTTCCAGTTTCGGCCACGTAGTGCTTGTCCAGTAGAAGCCGCTTGTACTAACGTTAACAGCTTTTTATCGTCTTTCCCTTTCGGTTCCCAAGCGATGAACTCGGAAGTGTTGTCGCGAGGGTTCATTTGTTGCTTCGTATGTAACAACGGTCCGAAATCACGTCGTAGCTTATCGTTGGACTGTAACTGTAGCTTAATCCACTCTAAGTTAGCGCTAGATACCGAAGGAGTTTCCGAGATTAGGATGATGTAGGCTCTTTTCCGGTAACAAATCTCATGAATCGGAAAGGCCTTCGATAAGTAAGAAGATTTTGCATGCGAACGTGGTGCCGCGACTGCGACCCGCTTGTTTATCTCGTCGTTAGATACTACGTTCATAATGTCGCATATCTCTTCGTGGAAATGCGGCGCATATTCCGTAATGTTATCTAAGTTAAAACTATCCGGTACTTGAAATTCTGGTATCCAGTTACCGGTGTTGTCTTTATTTCGATTCTCACCGAAGTAATTGTAAGCGAAGAAAAGTAAGTCCGTTTCTCCTCGGTTTATATCTTGGAGACGGTTAAACTCGTGGATATACGTTTTCAGCTCGAGTTTTTCATCGTCAGTAAGTTTGTGTCTATTACGTACTCTAGGTACGATGTATTTCCGTAATTGATTGATTTTTTCTATTCGTTCTTTTCTATCGAACCATTCTTCGTTGATCCATGCGATATTAACCGTCTCCTTCCCTAATTTTTAATTGACTATGGAAAAATTAACCGTTATACTGAAAGTAACAAAACGAGATAACGTTACATTAAATAACTGGAGGTAATACTTATGGCTGGCATAGTTCAACCCATTCGTTCAAAACGAGATATCGATAAAATGAAAAAGGCGCTAGCTGGAAAACCGCGCGACTTACTGCTTTTCATATTCGGAATTAATTCAGCGTTACGTATTTCCGACATATTAAAGTTAAAAGTCGGAGATGTACGAGGAAAGGAATCTATTACGGTTAAAGAAACGAAGACTCGCAAGTCTAAGCGTTTCCGTCTAAACGATTCCGTTAAAAAAGCCGTCGTGGAATTAGTCCCAACAACGGCTGACGATAACGATTGGTTATTCCCGTCACGTAAGGGCGACAAGGCAATCTCTCGTGTTCAAGCATATCGAATTTTAAATACTGCGGCTGATCGTGCCGGTCTTAATATCGAAATAGGTACGCATACGCTAAGAAAAACATTTGCTTTTCACGCATATAAGAACGGTACTGATTTATCGCTATTACAAACGATATTAAATCACTCAAGCCAACGTGAAACACTCGTTTACCTTTGTATCGAACAGAAGCAAATTGACGATGTGTATATCGAAATAAACCTCTAAGGACTGCGTCTTGACGACGTGGTCTTTTTCGTTTTACACTTACGTAAAGTCAAACGTTATTTTTGATGCGCGGATTTCTCTCGCACCTGGCGAAAATATTTTATTTTTTACCGCCCCCGGGCTTTTTTTATTACGTATATTTCATACATTTTTTCGAATATGTAATGTAACAGAATCATCTTTTGTTACATTCAATTACGATTCAAAACGTTATTATATCAACGTTTATCGAAATATTATCGTTCATTTAATCGACAGTTATTTTATGCATTCGTTATATCAACGTTTGTAGCGTTCATTACATCGGTATACATTGCATAAGAACATGCATAAACTGTACGAAAAGTTTCGAGGGAACGTCCGTCTAGAGCGAGCGACTGATAACGTGGGAAGTATTGAGAAGTAAACGTGTCGAGTTTCTTCCTATTATATAGTACGTATTATTCCGCCTTCCCATCGTCATCTATCCTCGCTTCAAACGATGCAATCTCGTTATCTAATTCTTCATAGTTAATCTCGCCTGTCTTAGCCTTCGTTTCTACCTCTACCTTATCGGTAAGCATACCGTTAATTTGTAACGCTAACTTCGCCATAGCCGCATTACCATCTCGTATAGCAATCTCGGATAGTGAGGCGATTAACTCCGGTAGCTTATCCTGACTATTACGTACCATTTCCTTCTTTAACTCACGTTCGAATAACGGGTCCTTACGCCACTCCTGTAAAGTACGTCTAGTAACTCCACACTCATTCGCTATCTCTTCGTATGTCTTACCGTCTCTATTCGGTAAAGCCAGCCATTTAATAGCGGTTAAGTGTTCCGTGTTTAATCGTTTTAACGCCACGTATTACGTCCTCCTTTCCGTTTAATTAACCTTCGCCTTTATATATCGTTCTGCAATTATCGTTAGTACAAATAATCTCGTAAGCACCGTATTCAACACCGCTTGCTATTACGTCCTTACCTCCGCATATATTACAGGTTAATCGTTCTAACTCCGCTTTCTTTATACGCTCCTCTTCTTCATAAGTCATTAACGCAATGCACCTCCGTACTATAATAATCCGTCCCACCAATACAGTTATGGTTTATCTTTATTACTATTTAGCGGAGTATCTTTTATATAAGTACTTTATCGACTATATAAGATAGTAATTCTTTTCGATAGAAAAGGATTACCGGTAAGTATGAACGTTAGTGAATACTTACCGAATATCTCTTGTTCTTTTAATCTCTTAATAGTAAATCTTTATAGTAAGTCTATGTAGTAAATATATATACGGAGTAAAAAGTACACACTCAATGGGTAAAAATTACTCATTCAATGTGTAATAATTACTCATTGGATTAATCGTATTACAAATACGCTATGATATCGATGTTGTCTACACTACTATCCTGACTATCTTCGTATCTAGCCTTTCTTTCGTAACGTTCTTTAACGTCTTTCCCCGTTGTCACTTCCGCTTTCTGACGTTTTTCCCACGCTTGTGGAAATCTCGAATAGAATTCTCGTTCATCTTCTATCGGCTTAAGTAACGTATAAGTATCGTTTGTACTACCACCACGTTTACTTACTTCGATAAGTTCAGCGTCTTCTAATACACTAATATGTTTACCGACTGTTTTTCTCGACATATTCAACGCCAATCCAATCTGATCATGTGTAGGAAACGCGTAACCATATTGCGGATTATACATAGCGATAATGTATCCGTACACTAATACGACGTTACCGTTAAATCCAGGTAAGTACGTATAGTGACGCATTACAACCGTAGGTATAGCTGTGAATCCTTTCGATAAATCAAACGGTAGTGCACGTTGTTTTTCGTTTTCCATATTCAATTCCTCCATATAAAATATATTCGATATAACCAAACTACTTAACGTACTAAAAAAGCTACTTAGGCTTATTCGCTGCCCAAGTAGCTAGTGCATCGTCTAATTCTGGCGAACTCTTATACTGCCAAAACTTACGTAATGTATTTTCGTTTAATGCCATGCAGATATAACGTACACCACGCTCTCGCAAGAATACGTGTAGCGCTGGCGAATAACAATAGAAGTACTCTTTGTTTTCCATATATAAAACCTCCGATAAATTAAAGTAAAATAGAAAAAGACGGTCGCAATGACCGCCTTAATTTTAATTGAAATATTCGCTTGTTTTAACGGCACGACTCGTAAGTCCGTCGGTTAATATATCTTCAAATTCGTAATTGTAATCGTCTGCCTCTTCGTATGTATCGAACGTTAATACTTCAGCGCTACCTTCTTCGCAAAGTAAGTATACCTTACCGTCTGCAGCGTCTTTGATTTCGATCGCATAATTATCTACCATACTATCGTCTCCTCTTCGATTATAATACGTAAAAAAGACGCCCTTGATGGACGTCATTTAATAGGATACAAAATGATATAATAATTAGTAGTTAAACGATAGATAAACATCTGTAAACTATAATAAATTGACCAACAAACCAAATTCTTCATTAATTTTCTGATTTGCTTCCACTTGTTTATTTTTCAAAAGATTTTTATCATATTCAGCAAAAAATAGCTTTATTACTTTACTCAACTCCTGATTAGAGAAAACAATATCCTCCAAATTAATTCTTTTCTTCTTAATCATAATAGTTTGTTTAATAATGTTTAGAATTTCTCCATTTCTCGCCGTCAAATAAACCCCACTATATAAATTATTCGTTCCTATCCCCATTGTCTGCCTTATAATATAACAATAATATTTAATTTTCTGCTCATCTAATTCGATTATTTTAGATAATACCAATACTAAATATTCTCCGATAAGTTTCTTATCCTTTTCATCTTCCTTAGTTCTTATATATAAAGTCGCCAACTTAGAAGCAACTATCAAACAAGCCAGGTATATTGAATTATTATTATAATCATTTAAGAAATACAGTAATCTCCCTTTCTTCTCTTCCTGTATCAATAATAACAACAAATCACTTAGTGGAATCCCTACTAAATATACATCTTCATTATATTTTTTAAGTTCTCTACGGACCTCAAAATATTTTATCTCAGGTGGGAAGTATTCCGCTATACCCCACGGCATCATTCTAATTTTTTCGAAGTACTCATAAATTTTCCTTGATTTTTCTAAGTCAGTAAAATTTTTATTTTTATCAATCAGATTATAACAATCTCTCATAAAATTACCATATAAAGGTTTTAAATAAAGCATACTTTTCGTTTCCCCTAATTTTCCTAATCGTGTGTAGGAGAAATCATTGTTAAATCTGAAGTAACCATATCCCATTGTAACTTCTATAGAATTTAATATTAATTCTTCACTCTGTTCAATGGTTACTTTACTATCTGTCGCAGAAATACTTGTCAAGATTTGCTCTAGGATTTTGTTGATTCGAAATGAAGATAAATAAACTTCGTGTCTAATGAACAGACTAATCATTCTATTGTATTGATTAAGGGCTTCTGTATATAGTCCCTTTTTTACTAACTCTTCAATAGCTGAAACCCACATTAATATGATATCAGGTTTGCTTGAGATTTCAGTATAGTTTTCTTGAACTTTACTTTTATAGTTTATCAATGATAAATTCGCTATTCTCTCGTATATGTAAAAGTTTCTACGATATTCTATATCTCCTTTTAGAATTTTTTCTATAGCATCTTCATTTAAATCAAATAGATACTCTGAAAATTCTTCCTGCACCCCTATCTTCATTCTCGGTTTACGTACTATCTTTATATTTTCAGTGTAATACATACTAGCAACCTTATTAACACTTAGCGTTTGGCTGTTGGAATAAAGGATAATTTTGATAACAAACAAACTTAACAAAAACAAAGTTATTAGAAACACATTAAAAATTACACTAGAAGAACTGTCGGTAATATATATCCAAATATTAGTAAACAAAAGACAAAATACAGAAATACTTATAAATATAATATTCCCTAAAACAGACTTAGCAAAGGCAATTTTATAAATAGAAATCCCAAAAACTTTTTCTTTTTTAAGATTGGTTATTAATGAAAACAAAGACAAAATAAGAAAGGTTGTGCTGATTTGTGAAAACAAAAATTGTCGATTTAGTGTTTCATCAGATATAGTAGGTATTAGACTCAAAATTCCCTCTAACCATTCCCAATTCAAAACCCTGAATTTTTGTAATAATATCGTAGTTATCAATACGACTATTCCTATTTCTATATATCTGACAAAGGTAAACAAAGAATAGGTTATTGGGTATCTTATCTTCCTCTCCACCTTAAAATATACTTTTCGAAAAAAGTTTTTTATGTCTCTCATCTTGCGCTTTATTTTTTGATACTTCCCCAGTTTATATCCCTCTCTCTCTTTATAGAAAAACACTTGATCTGATGTTCAAATCCAGTATTCACCTAGAATTTATCATGTTATTTAATTAGGATAATATTGTATTTTTTATTTTAAGTCTTATTTTGTCGTTTGTCCATAAAAGCTGATGTAATCAAAAAAAGACCGCAATATAAGCGGTCCTGTGCATTTTTTCTGTTGCCGTCCTTGAGGCTACTTTACAATTCCCCCCTAACAACATAATTCATAATAGGCTGTATCCGTGTAAACTCCCTGTACTTCGCCACACGTTCCTTATTCCTTGACTTTGTGGTATCACTTCGTAACATTTCATTAATCGTACGCTTTCTTCGTCTAGGTATACCGTGGTTAATCGAATCAGCCGCTAAACCAAAAGCCGCCTTTAACGGAACTTCACTGCCATTCCCCTTCCGCTGACGAGTACCTTCCTGCCTACGTTGTATTTGCGTATCACTCATAATCGGATATTCATTGTTCCGTACTTTCATTCGATCTGTATCGTGCAACTCCTCGTATAGCAACAAGTCTGCTAATCGCTCGAGTTGTTTTGATTCTGGTCGTTCTCCCACCACTTCCACATAAGCGTCTGTAAGCGATTTAATTTCTTCTGCACGTACATCTCTATTACTAATCGCGCCAGAATCACTTTCTCGGTGAGTGGTAATTAGCGTATTTACGTACGTTATGAACTGCGTTTTGTAATCTCCGTTTGTATCGAATTTATAACCCATTAAGCGACCGCCTTTCTTTCGGTACTTACTACCGTTAGTTTATAGCCTTCATCTGACCAGGCCCATCGTTCGAATACTGCCGCTATCTTTTGCGCTAACAACCGCTTATACAAATTAACCGTAGGTGCCGTTATACCTAACGAGATTGCCACGTCCCGCTGTTTCATATCTTCGAAATATACTAATCGCAAGACTTGACGCTGCCTATCCGTCAAGTCCGCGTTTGCAACGGCCGTCTCCATATCCATTAGTACATCCGATGCAGCATAATCACCGTTAAACCTACGCTCTTGCATATACGGTAAATGCCGTAGTAGTAAGTCGATTGACTTCGGATTATCCAATGCGTAATTATGTTCAATACGGCGGTGTGCCGCTTCATTATCGTATTTGCTGACGCCCATTTACTCACGCTCCTCTTTCCGTCACATAACGACTGCCTATCTCGTTATGTGCTAAGTATTTCAATAAGCGACTGCCAATCGCTTACCCGCTACTGAGAACGCTTGACAAGGAAACCCACCGACCAAAACGTCATGATCCGGGACATCTCCCGCTGCGACCTTCGTCACGTCACCGACTGTTTTATGTCCGTAAAGCACTTCGTAAGCTTGATTTGCGAATTTATCAATCTCGGAGGACATAACGCATTTTCCTCCGAGTTTATCCATCGCTTGTTCAAATCCGCCCACGCCGCTAAACAACGATACGTATCTAAATGTGTTATTCGTCATAGAATCGCTCCCTTTATTCGATATAATTAAAGACCAAGTTCTTCAGCAAATTCCCCCATATCAAATCCGACTAATTCCTTACCGCTAGGAAATACGGTTACAGGTGCGCTCATGTAACCTTTGTCTGCCATCCAGGCTACATGCGATGGGTCTTCGTCGATATTGCGAGTTTCATAGGTTACTCCTGCGGCGTTTAGTGCCCATTTTACTTGATCACAGTTTGGACAAGCATTTTTTGTGTAAATGATTACGTTAGTCATTTCTATTCCCCCATTACGTTCGACTTGTGCTCATTTCTCTTTTGTTCAATAGTCATCGTTTTACCACCTAAATAACGCTTCGCTTTCTTTATAAACGTAATGAGGCCCTTTGTCGTTCCTTCATACCTTAACGATTGTTTCCATCTATAATGACGCATCTCTATTCCTCCTTATCTTTTGCCTTACACGTCTATATACAAGTAAGAGTCTCAATCTCCACAACATTTATTCAAGTTTTGCAATAATAGTCATACTACTTATTTACGAAAAGACAATCATCTAATTGGTGCGGAATTCAATAGACTATAAAAAAGTTAATTTAAACCAAGGAGTGATATATATATGTTTCGTCGTCCAACTTGCATGGAAGCTTGTTTAAATAGTGGTCAAGATTATTTTAGCTGCTATATATGGTGTGACCCACCCGCTTCAGTTCCTACCTATCCCCACTTAATGCCAACCGCTTATCAAGCACCCACAGTACCTTACGGCTTAAGTCAAGCACCCACAGTACCTTACGGCTTAAGTCAAGCAACACCTTACAGTTCACACCTATATCCGTTTCATACCTACGGTGGTGGGATGCCTGACCGTTGGGAATGTTATCGTCGATGTAGAAGAAGTGGAGGAAGTGCTGCGAGCTGTTGCTATTACTGCGAAATCTGTTAACAGCTACACCTCCTAATTATGGTGGATACCTTTTGGCGCAAATTCTATAACTGACTTCAAATCGCTAAAAGCATCCGCCATAATCTCCCTATTACTAACCGTCCGCACTCCGATATCTCGCATAATCGCATCAAACTGACCGTACATCTCGCTGATACTCCCAACGTTATTAATCTCGTAATCTACCTCGAAAGTATCAATATGACTTTCGGTTTCATGTGTCAGGTCAGCCTCGGTAAATACATCTCCCGCACTACGTGCCCTACCAATACGTAAGTCATCCGATGCGTTTACTCGGATAATTACAAAACCTTCGTCCCTTAAACGCTGATATTCATTCGGTTGTCTCACTCCGTTTACTAGCACTTTCGACTTGTGATTCACTTTATTTAGCGAATCCTCGAAACAATACTCGTGTACTTTTGCCATCGTCAACTTCACCCAAATATCCGGATCAATCTCACGTAACCACTGACCGAACTTTTGATAGTAAGCACGCGGTTTCGGGTCGCGTGGGATGTGTGGAAACAATCGATGGAACTCGTCCTTTAATACCGCTGAAAAGTCGAACTCCTTAAAGCCGTATAGCATCCAGGCGTAATGCGATAACTCCGTTTTACCACTTCGGGCTTTGCCCGTAATAGCGATTTTCTTAGCGTTACATAACAAATCACACACGCCCTTTCGTAAAAGATTCAACGATTGCTTTAGCAGATTCGATATCTAAAACGTTGATGTTAGCGATATTAATCGTGATATTCTGCGGTGCTCTCGTTGCCGTTAACTCGTCTATCTTTCCGTCAAGGAATACGATATCTTCACGTACTAAATCTAATTGTTCGTCTAGGGCGTTTACACCGCCGACAGCTTTCGACGCATCACTTCTAGCGGATTCAGCCATTTGTGAGAACGTTATGATATTTCGGTGGTTTTCTTCTGTACGTTCTGCTAGGCGTGTTAGTTTCGTTTTAATATCGTCCAGTATGTCAGATAAATAAGGTAAAGGAGCAGGCGTTTCGCTTTCAATAGGTTCGACGATTACGAATTCGCCAATTTTAAGACAATTATCCCTACCTTCCTTATCGACGAACCTTACTGCATTTACGTCTTCAGGATCATAGCTAAGAATCCTAGTAAGTGTATGAACTTCACCCTCTTCGTAACCCTCCCCATCTTCCCAAGCGTCAACAATTAACACCGTATCTCCAACCACCGGATATTTCGTTAACTCGCGATATCTCTTTCCGTCAACCTCGTAGATATTTCCGTCTTTACTTTCGATTTTAGTTATCTCTGCCATATTAACGTCCTCCTTAGTTAATTAGGTATAAAACACTTAACACTAACGATGGTGAGAAAAGCACTATCGTTGTAATTCGTACTGCTAGTTCGTATTTTTCATTCGTTGTTACCGCCACAATAAACATTAATGAAATTGCGATAACTATCCATGCTAATACAGTCATTTATTTGCCCTCCACGGTTACTAACTCGTCAATACTTACTGGAAATACATCTTTCGTTAATTCCAAAACAGCTTTCGCATATGCTTGGATTTCAACTTGTGCATCGTGCGCTAACCGTTGATTAAGGAAATGAACAACTGATTGTAAACTAGCAGTCCAGTAATAACGTACGTACATTCCGTAAGCTGGTAGGAATAATCGGGCCTGTTCGGCGCAAATCCCTTCGTTAAGTGCTTGGCTATATAGTTGTTCTCCTTTTTCGATATATTCCTCAAGATACTCAGTGAAGTATGATCGCGAATCATCTGCTGATATTGTTTCCCCGCTTCCCTGCTTACTGTTCTCAGGTGCTAAACGCCACTCATCAATATTAGGTACATAAAACGTCGGCTCTTCCGTTACATAACGTCTGCTAGATTCGTTCCAGGCATCCATCGTATGATCACTACCGACGATATACTTCCAATGTTGGCGTGCTACCATTAACGGAGCATAAATTTCGAACTGTAACGTAGCATGTCGAAACGGTGACGTATGTCCTTCTCTCGCTAAGAATTTGATTAAACGGATGTCCTTATCGGTCAATTCAGTTGATTCCTTGTCGTAGCTAACACGCGCACTATTTACGACAGATAAGTCACATCCCATTGTATCTACTAATCTAACGTAACCTTTGTCTAGTACATTAATAAGCATCTCCATCTACTCACTCTCCACTTTAGTTTTCAATTCGTCCCTAATCCGTTCATATTCCGCTTGTTTATTCTGTAGTTTAATATCTAATATTTCGGCCTCTTCTTCTGTTCTACACTTACGGAATCTACTGTACATTTCCGATATCTCGTCCTGTAACTGACGCATTTTCCTATTCGAATAGTAACTTACGTATTCTTCCTTGCACTTCGGACAAATAAAGTAATGTTTATCTATTCGATTAGGTAATCGTTTTTGGCGAAAAATCACTGTAAATATATGACCGCATTTCTCACATCGTGATTTAACGAGATTTCCCATCACTTAACGCCTCCATTTTCGAAATCAAATGCGAGTTGTCCTGATATACCTACATGATCAGTACCGTTAGCCCAATCGATACCTACCTCGTAACCTTCCTTTGTACTCGTCCCATCCTGCCTTGCGTGATTCTCTCGATTCTTCTCTAAGTAAATACGATAAATATCTTCTGCTGATAAACCGCATTTAAGCGAAAGACTAATCAAGAAATGCCACATGTCGATTACTTCGCCTTGTAACGCTTCCTTATCGATTGGTTTCTCGTTCTTCCACCACTTCCAATTTACTTCGCGTCTAATTTCGTCTATCTCACTTTCCATTGCAAGCGTGATACCTACGACCCATTCATCGAGTGATTTTTCGATGTTTCTTTCGGAGATAATTCGATTATCTAAATCGGATTGTAATGCGAATAATTCGCTTAATTTGTCGGTCATTGTGCGTCCTCCCTTTGCTTACGTAAGAATTCTTCGATTAATCTAATACGTTGTTCAAATCTTTTTCTCGCGGACTTAATAGGAAATGGCCCGACTCCTTTGTTCGTTAGTGACGGTGAAAATACGATTCCTAGTCGGTGGAGTACGTATTTCATTTCGTTTCCCTCTTTGTAAACATTCGTACTGTAAACGAACACCATATACCTAGGAAAATACCAAACGTAATTGTTTCCCAGCTTTTAAATCCGTGCTCAATTTGCAAATGACTAACGAGCATTATAAGTACCATTGCGGAAATAGCTGCTTTAACTAAACCTTTCATTCCGTTTCCTCCTTCGGATTTTCCTTCGTAATAATTTCCTTATCAATTAAATACGCTAGCCCTATCGCACACGCATCGCTTTCATCACTTGTCTTAAACTCGCCCCACTCAACGTACTTCCTCACGCCAGCCTCGACCTCTTCCTTTTCCGCTCGTCCCTTACCGAGTAGTTTCTTCTTAACAGAAGCCTGTCCGATGCTATCGTCTACCTTTAAACCGAAATCATTTAACGCACGATCCACCGCATTCCAAGCGCTAAATACCGTATAGTTCGTATGTGGTATTTTGCTAGCGAATCCCTCCCGGACTATCAAATCGTAGGGCGCGTGCTTGCGAATGAACAAGTGCACCCATGCTTCGATGTGTTTAGTTCGGAGTGCGATTGGTTCAGTCGATTTTGTCTTAACGTGTGATACGTCGACTAACTTAGGTTTACCATTGATTACATCGATTACTGCAATACCTGGGCAACCGAGCGATGTGTCGATAGCAAGAGTGCGAAAGGTTTTTTTACTTCGAGCCATCGTTACATTCCCTCCCGTACTTTATCGATAAACTCCAACGCACCGATATACGGAGCTTTCTTCGTATCCGATAAACTCGAACGTTTCACTCGACTGATCTTCGTTTTGATTTCCTCGTACTCTTCGTCACTTAGCGACTGAGCACACGCTGTCTTGAAGTTGTTAAACATCCAGTGCTCGATATCTAGTTTCGGAGGTTGCTTCGTCTTAACGGCCGCTACGATACTAGCAAACTTGTCCAATACTTCGTTACGCATGTCGTCTGTTACCGCAATACCGAACGCCCTAAAATCCGGATATTTCATGTAATCCTCTTCGCTCATATTCCATGCTTTCTTCGATGCGTTCATGTAAAGTACGATGTAGTAATCTAAGTCGTACATTAACGAGTAGCATGTAACTTGTTTGACGTGATCGGCGCCAGGTTCGCGCAGTGAATATTCAGAAGTTCTGCTATACGATGTCTGTTTCGATTTTATTTCGAGTCCGACGCGTGTAACCACGCCATTCTCATCGGTATATTCTAGGATTCCGTCACATGTGCCGATTAATGAAAAGCGTTGACCATTATGTTCGATTACCTTTCGTGTTTTAACGAAATCCTCAAACGCTGGATATCCGTCATTTGTACGTTCAATTTTGAAACGTGGTTTCTCACCGGTGAACTTTTCGTAGTGTCGTTCCGCTAGTAAAATATCACGCTGTACTGCATCGCCCACTGACGTGCCAAGAAATTGCCATCTTCGTTGCCACGGTTTGACTTCGGCTTGATCGCGCGGACTTCGTAACGCCTTTTCGTAAAGCTCCCTCGGACAGGAGTTAGCTGACGAAGGAGAGAAATACGGAAGACTGCGATAGTCTAAATAGCCGCCTTTGCTTAATACTTTCGCGTAGCTTTCGTGGAGCCAGACGTCTAAAGGCGTGTCGTAAGGCTCCGTATATGAATGCCACGTTTCGAGGAAGTTACGGAATTCCTCTGCGATTTCATAAGCGAATGTTTCTTGCGTGTTCTGACGTAGTAATTGCGCTGCGTTAGTTTTCGTTACAATAAGTCATCAGCTACCTTTCGAAGAGTATACGTTGTATTCATGGTAGAAATAGTAATCATCTTACCGCTATCCGTTTTATCGATGTATTGAACTACCGATGTCACTAAAACATAACCACTTGTATCAGCGTATGGTAGAATCGCTCCGTGTCCTTTTTTCAGCGTGTGTATAGTAATTTGTTTACCAAGACGAGCTAAATCGTCTTCTTTCTTACCTTTATAACGTTCTATATTAGTAATCTTATAAACAGCCAATTTAACGCCTCCTATTAAATTAAATTTTCCATAATTCACTCGAAGCCATTCTTTCATAAGCGAACTGAACATCGATCTTTTTCGGTCGTAACATAAAATGCCTATATGCCGCTTCCATTTGTCTCGCTACTTCGGTAGGAGAGCCTCCTCCTGTACCTGCGCCAAGAGCCGGACAGGCTACCGTTTTCACATCGAGGTTCTTCTCGATTTCATTTAACATAGCCTTCATAGCGAAGAACATATTCATCGTTTTTGAGATATCACGTGGCAATCTCATTGTAGGTGTATGAGCCAAGTAAGGAATACGTTCATGATTCGTCTCTACAATAAAGCTTGTACCCACTGGCTGTTCTCCCATGAAATTATCGATTATATGCTGCCGTACTCTATCTTCTAAATCCTTACCGAAGTAATCGATAATAAGCTGATCCATACCACCGTCCATTAAACCGAATGAATTGGCGGGACTTACTAAGCAATCGACTTGATCTAACGACTCGAACCTTCCGTAGTACACCGAAACGTTTTCCCAGCGTTCAAACCTAGATTGAAACGCGTCATACATTTCGCTTGTTACCGCAAGTAGTGTAAGTTTCTTTTCGTTTGCTGACTCCGGAGTGTATAAATCTAACGGTCCCCTAAAGAGTTTTATCACCTTTTAGCACCTCCTTTAGTTCTTTATATCGATGTCCATCAACGAAAGCTCCGAACGCTAGTATTGAGGCACCTAGTAGTGCAAGTTTGTAATTGCCGTCCTTTAAATCGAGTAATGTATAGACGAAAATTCCTCCCGAAAGGAAAATGCTTAAAGTGTACCATCTTAACGATTTCATACCGTTCACTCCTAGTCTTGATTTATTAAAACGATTGCCGGACCGTTAACCACAATCCCTCCGACCTCTATCTTTTCGTAAGGCTCGACCTGGACGGTGATTACGCCTTGTCGTCGTTCTAATTCCTCGCTTAATTCTTTTGTAGATACTTGCGTTAGGTTCATTTAGTTACCCCACTATCTAAACTAATGTCATCTAATGAAGTCCAATATTCTTCACCACCAGATTCACGTACTCGAACGTCTACTCCGTGCGAGCCCTCTTGTGCATCTACTACCGTAAAACTTTTAGTAATTGTCCCTGTATCACCGATTAAATCTTCTCTTTTCTTAATTTGTGATCTCATTCCGTTTCCTCCTCTTCGTTAAACCACTTTTCGATACTCACTTTTTCTAACCATCGTTCTGGATTTATCTCAACGTCACATCTGACGGGAACTAATAATTCAACTGCGTTTTCCATCGTAGTTTTTAATTCGAATAATGCTTCCTTCGAAATATCTCTCGGACACTCAAATAATAATTCGTCATGTACCTGGAGTAATATATCTACGTTATATTTCGGTAAAACATTCTGTAAATCTACGATTGCTTTCTTTAAAATCGAACCGGCTGACGCTTGTATCGGAAAGTTACCTGCCATACGATCTGCACGGAAATGTAAGAAACGATCTTTCGACTTGTACTCGGTGTGTAACCGACGTTTCCTACCGAAAATATCCGTAATATACCCTTGCTTACGGGCCAATAGTTTCTGCTCGTCCATATATCGTTGAATCCCTTTGTAACCTTTGAAGTAGTTATCAATAATTGTTTGCGCTTCAGTTCTCGTAATACCTAACGTATCGGCTAACCCTTTGTCGCTCATTCCGTATACAATACCGAAGTTAACTACCTTAGCTTGCTTACGAAATTTCTGTTCCGGTGAACCGTCTGTATCTTTATTTGCTTCGATATCCTCATACGTATATTTACCGTTACTAATCATCGCTGCCGTAGTCGAGTGAATATCGCGTCCTTCCTTGAACGCCTTGATTAGTTCCGGTTCTTGTGCCATATGCGCTAATACGCGTAATTCAATTTGCGAGTAATCTATAGAAACGAGTATTTTACATGCACTCGATGTAAACAGGTGGCGTATCTCAGGACGCTTTGCGGGAATTTGCTGGGTGTTTGGCGATTTGCATGTGAACCGTCCTGTCGCCGCTCCGTACGTGTTATGCCACGGATGTATTTTGTTATCGTGTTTGATTTCTTTCGGTAACTTTTGTGTAAATGCTTCACGTAGTTTACTGACGCCTCGATAATCGAGAATCTTAGAAATTACAGGATGTTTCCCTTTCAACTTCTTCAACGCTTTGACGCCTGTTGATCCGTTTTCTATATCCGGTAACTTTAAATCTACGAATAATTTTTTCTTCAATTGCACTGGTGAACCTAAGTTAATTTCTTCGTCAAATAATTCGTATATCTCATGCTGTATTTCCGCTTCCTCTTCAGCCAGTTGTTCGTCTAATACATTCGCTTTTTCTTCATCGAAGTTGATACCGATCAAATCCGACTTAATAAACTGCCTACATACGGGCATCTCTATGTTAAAAACGAGCGACTTAATTTCTTGTAAATCCTCTCGTTTGTCAAACCACTCCATAATCCAATCGTAAAGTTTCAAGGTTTTTTCCGTATCTCCCGCTGCGTACACTAACGCTACATCTAACGGAATCTGATTAAACGGAGTTTTACCGAATAACTCATCGAAATTATCGCTAGGCTGACGTAACCAATCCGTTATTAAATCCTTTAACCTATGGTTTCGATTTTCGTCTAATGCCATTGCCATAATACGTGTATCTGCATGTAAATTATCGATTAAGTTTATTCCGTAACGCTGCATAAACCATTTACAGTCAAAAGGTGCGTTGTGCATTACGGTTTTCACTTGCTCCAATACAGGTTTAACGTATTTCAATAAAACATCTTCGCTTAAATTCGGGCCTTCTTCGTGATTCAACGGTACATAGTAATTGTGACTTCTCGTTGTTACCGAAAAGCCAGCGACTTCACCTTTCCATGGGTCTAACGCTCCGTTATCCTCTCCGAATGTCTCACAGTCAAATCCGACTAAATCGGACATTTTCATATCGTCTAACATTTGCTTTAATACTTTGCCATCGATAACTAATACGTAATTATCCGGTGTAGCCAACACCATTTCACGTATCTTATCTTCTCTCTTATGAGCATGTAACGTTTTCCATAATCGTAAAGCTTCCGCCTTACTAAAACGTTTAGCGAGGTCGGAAGGGCTACGACCAATTTCGCCCTTCTTCATCGCTTCTTTTACTTCCGCAAGTCTCTGCCTATCAGACTCACTGTTCTTCATCGATAGAATCCGTTGCCACGCGTCTTCCATCGTTTCGGTCGCCTTTGCCTTTCGCTCGACCGCTTTTTCCACTCGTTCTTTTACCGCCGCTTCGTCCTCAGCACCTGGTATTTTTAAGTTTAACGTTAATTTCGGCGTCATAACTTACCGCCCCGTTTCCTTACAATTTAATCGGTAATAAAAACTCGTTACTATTTCATGGTGTTCGTCCGCCCACCCTTCGAAACAACGCTTATCGCAAAACGAATTACCTTCGCGATCATCATAAACGAATTCTTTACGGTTGAGTACGGCGCTACAATTTTCGCAAACCCTACTCAAATCTCTCAGCCGCCTCTGTTACAGGCGCTTGATTAAATAAAGATTCCGATGGAGCAATTAGTACTAAGTCACTTGCCTTTTCAGTACAGATACCATGGTTTCTTTCTCCAAAATCAACATAATAACGAGGTTCAGAAGGAGAAGAATGTTTTTCATTAAGTCCTAAAACTTTCCCTATTAGTAAATCGCGATATGCTAAATGTACAGTATCGCCGTTACGTAATTCACCAACCTCACGACCGATAGCCGCCCACTTAAGTCGCTCCGCTTCTTTCTCCTCACGCTCTGCCTTCGCTTTCTTTTCTTCCTCAGCTTCACGAGCGATGTGTTCCGCTTCTTCTGCCGTTAGTGGTTCGAGGTCGCATCTTCGAACGTACCAATAATCAGATTTGTCAAGATAAAACGATTTGAAGAATTCCGTACCATCTGTATTCGAATCTTTCGCGCCTAATTTAACAACTGTGCCGATTTCAAAATCGTGGTTATTCGAACGCCCAATAACCCTCGCAAAGTCGCCTTCTTTCAATAATGCTTGCTTAGCTTCGAGGACTTCTGCGTCGGTTGCTCGTACTAGCTCATGTTCGAAGAAATAATCACACCCAATACGCTTCCCGCTTAGATATTCACCTCTGATGCGATTTGATCCGTAATCAACAATATCGTAAATACGAACTACGTCACCCTCATTAAATCCGTGTGTATCTTCTTCTACTACCTTCGCATAATCGCCGACTTTTAGAGGTTCTTCCTTTGGTTCAGTCGCCGCTTTTACTTCGGCTTCTGTAGCACGTACTACATCGGATTCGTATAGCCATTCATAACGATCGCTAGATAGTTGCTCTCCTTTGTACGGAAGAATTGAAGAATCCGTATGAATAATTTTAACGATTTCTCCTTCTTCGAATACATCGCAAGTATCGACAATTACCTTCGCGTAATCATCAACCTGTAAACAGGACTGTACCGGCTCGCTTGCGTCCTCTACTTCGACCGTTTCTGCGGGATTATCTTTCGTTGAGACATCTACCTGTTCCGCCTGCATCTCTTGCAACTTACGCGTAATCTTTTCTAAGTCAGACGGAGTACCTTCGAGTTTAGTTCCGTCAGGTAAAGTGATTTTAACTACGCCTTCCGCATCGGTTAGTTTGTCGTTAGTAATTGCGTGGGATTTGCGGAATACATCAAACTTACTTGATCCGATAATAGGATTATCTCCAACATCGTCAATAACTGCTTTTTTACTATCGTGAATAACTTTGTAAAATGCACCGACTGTAAAATCCGAATAAGAATGCGTACATTTAAGTAAATTTCCGATTTCTGTTTCTTCATCAAACTGTCCGACTAACGCGTAAACAAACCCATTATATTCCACCGTATTTCCATTAACCACTTTAATTCCGTCTAATTTAGCCATGTTTAATTTCCTCCGTTTCATTATCCTCATTATTAGTTACCGCCGTTAACTCAATCCAACGCTGACTCGCCGAAGTCTCAGTCGCCCAATACTCACGTTGTCCGTTACATTCGAACATGTATACTCGGTCGCCTTCGACCCCTGCAATATAATCGCAATCTTCAGACGTATAAGCCTCGCCATTTCCCTTTGTTGCTCGTACCACTAAAGCATCGTCTCGGTCGTGGCGTATGCGAATCGTTTTTACCTGTATCGTGTACCACTGTTTATTAATCGGATCACGCGCTACTAAGTCGTAAACCTCCGGGATGAACGAACTCGCTACTTCCCAACCGAGGTTTAAGAGCGCGAGGGCTACTCGTAATTCCGAGCAACCGCCCTTAATTGTTGTTTCGTGTGCCATATACGCCCTCCTTAGAACGGTAGTTCGTCTTCCGTAATTTCGATTGGTGTGCCTTCGTTGCTTGATTTTGATGTACTTGGTAATTTCGATTTATCAATCGCATCATCTTCCGCATCTTGTAATAACGTAACAACGTCGCTTTCCTCACGGAAGTTTGCTAAGTCTTCGTAACCAAATTCCGTACCGATAAACGTTTTCGCCTTTTCGATTTGCTCGTCCGTTGCTTCCCCTGATTCAAGCGAATACGATTTATCGACTTGTTTAATGTGTACCGCTTCGCCTACCAACGAGTAGTCTGGATTAAATTTACGACCCATCTTTTCAGCTTTGTCGTAGTCAGCAATGATATTGTTGATATGGAACTCAGCCGTATCGATCACGCGGTAAGTTTCATACTCTAGGTCGTACACTGGAATCATTGCGTACATCTTACGTTTCGCACCGACTTTGCACGACGGACATTCAGATTTACCTGGCTTGAAGTATTGCGTAATATCTGCGTTAATGGCTTTCGGTGAATGTAAGCATGAATGCTTTCGGAAACGGTGGATCGTACGTTTACCATCGAATGTTTTGTCTTCGTGTACAAAGTAGAAATACCATTCGTCCGGTTCAGCTAGTAAGATGAACGTGCGACCTTCCGCATTTACTTCACCGTGTTTTCCCATTCGTACGTATCTCGTTACGCCTTCTGGAAAATCGTTGTTACCTCCGTTTTGATTAGCTTCACGTTGTTCCTCACGCTTTTTTAACGTTTCTCTAATGCCCATTGAAACAACTCCTTCGTTTATTATTCGAGCTTGGGTAAGTCCCACGCCCGTATTACGCAACTGACTTCAATTACGCAATACCGACGCGGGGGATACATCGGTAGAAAAGATAAAGTTTTGTTTGAACGAAAAGCATCGTACCGTAATGCCAGACGCCCATATGACGCCACTACCCGTTGTTCATATTCAGGGGAAATACGCAGGTAATGACGTTATATCGACGTGCATCTATAAACAGCGTTATATTATCTTTTAATATCCGGATAAAACGTATTATGTAGTATAATGTCGATGGAATTTACAAAGAATTGATTTGTACGCACTTCCGTAATACGTTATAATAAAAATGAGGTCCTACCATTGGACTTCCATTTAACGTAAAGTAAGTTAAGTTAACTTGCCTAACGTTAAACAAAACCATTGCAATTGATCGACCTGCCAAGTCGGTTATTTGTAAGTACAAAGGGGCTATTTAACACCCCTCCGTACAACAAACATAATGTGCTATTATGGATTTTCTATATGCAATGCCTAAGCATATAGAACGTATTATTACGCAAGTAAGTAATCTCGGTAATCACCGAATTGCTTCTCGTCGAAACGCTTTGCCAAGCGTCCGAGCTTGCGGATTACTGTCGAGTGATGTAAGCCTAACTTTTTTCCGATTGTCGTCGGCGTTGGCTTATTACTCACTAAAAACGTCTCAACGATTGTCGTCGTTGTTTCGTCAATGACCTTGTCCGGGTCTACGAGGAAGTCGATCAGTTGTCGCTGGTCGGCTTCTTTCTTTTTTATAACGTGATCTTCTAAATCGTAATCGTCAGCGAGAGTTTCGAACATTGCCGTGTTCTCTTCTCCATCGCTTTCTGGTCCGTCATATAACTCGTACTTTCGCCTAGTACGTAACTTTCGTAATAATGAACTGTACTCATTTTTCAATGATACTGTGAATAGTTTTACGAAATCGCCGCCAGCGTTATTCCGTAAATTATTCAATACTTTCTGAATTACATCGTGGAACAATCCGGTTATATCGTGTTCTGTTGCCATGTATGTACTCGTACTCCAATACCGTAGCTTGTCCCGATATATCTCCGATAAACTAGTGTACAAATCCGTGAATGCATAACCATCACCGGTTCTGAGATAATCGTTTGCCTTTTCGTTAATATTCAATTTTTGTTCGTCTTTCACTTTCAATTCCCCCTTACAATAACTATGACGCACAAGCGGCCAAGCCCGCGCACATTTTTTTTAATATTTTTTAAAGAAAATTTTTTGTTTATTACCAATGTTCAAAGTATAGCATGTTACATTGGAATATTTAGCAAAGTACACTAAGTACTGGAATTTATACTTTGTATACTTTCGTAAACATTTTAATAAACAAAAAGAAAGAGCGATCAATAAGACCGCCCTTAGTAATTTTATTTAATTAATAATCAACCGCCTGGTCTAGTTTCTTGTGCTTTATATTGTTGATTACTCCCTTGTGCATCTGCAAATCCATTAAGCGCAAATACCCCCAGAGCTAGAGTTAAAACTGCGGAAACTCCTAATAAAACTTTTTTCAAATTGAATCTCTCCCTTTGTATGATTAGATTTAAAGTTAGTTAGCATCTGCGTCATCATGGAACGATCGCCTCTGTCGTATATTTCCTTAGCCACTAGACTAGAGAAATAGAAGTTCGAATTCGAAAAGAATCTTTGAAAGCGCTCGTATAACTCAGGGATTGAATTTTGATTGCAAGCTTGGTACATCAAAAGAAAATCTCTTTCTCCCCTTTCTTCTATGTAATCGTCAATCATTTTTCCGTTTAATCGATTATTCTGATACATCACAAGTCTCGCATCTGAATCCATCCCAAGTGGTACTCCTAGGTAAATTTTAACATAATCTAGGTTATCTCTTGTTTGGATAATCAAATCTTTTACTCCGACAGTTTTAGCGATATCGTGACTCTTCTGAAGATACTCTAAACATTTCTCTTCATCCTCAGTCAAGTACGTCATCCCTACATAATATGACGCATCAGATACAGTTTTCGCGCAGATATTAGCATTAATTATTAAAAAAGAGTAATGTCTCGATAATTCTAGCTCGTTTCTATGTAAATAAACTGGCGCTAATATTTCCGCTAGTCTATGCAAATAACATTCTTTAATAAATAATTTACGACTATCACTTAGATTTTTTATCATTTCTTCTACTTCTAAAGCCAAATCCAACATAAGATGAATTTTTTTCTGTGCAAAATAATTGTAGCACTTGAGTATATTAACTAAAATCACAAGGGTATTATCTTCAATGTTATCAATCTTTTTTAAATTTCCGATTATTTCATGACCGTCTATGTCATAATTCATGTATCTATAAATCACATTATATACATTCACATAATCTCCGATTATACCTGTTTCTTTTTTATGTAGCTTTAAAAGCTTTTTAAGCAAAGAGACATTTCTTGTAATTGCTGCATACTCCAAGCTTTGCTGAATCGATTCGGCTGAATCTAGCTGTAAACACCATTTATCCATCTTCTCACGTTGTTTATCAGGAAAGAAGTAATAGGAGAGTCTCAAGAGTTTTCTAAATCCTATGGTTCCATCCTTTTTGAATTTAGACATACACTGCTTGGATGCTTCTATTTTTTCTCCGACTGCTGAAAATGTTATATCGTCTCTATCATTTATAATATCGCATATCTCTCTATGAAACCCCGGCACTTGAAAACCCTCCTATGCTGTATAAGAAAATTTTGGTATAATATAATTATAATTCCAATGTTTACTTTTGTAAACGCACAATAGGTTGAGAAACTTTTTTAAGGACGTGTTAAAATGATTGACTACTCTCCGTTACATGAGACGCTAAAAGAAAAAGAAATGGTAATTAGTGATCTCCGCGGTAAAATTTTAAACGCAAGAACCATTGCGAATATTAACAAAGGAATGTCTGTAAATTTAAGTACAATAGAAGAAATTTGTCTACATCTAGACGTACCTATAGAAAAAGTAGTTAAAATTGTGAGCAATCAAGGGTAATAGTTTCTAAGCCTCCGATTTAGGAAAGGAGGTGATTACATCGTTTAAAGTCGGAAGGTGCCGTATTCCCGAACTATGTAAGAAAAACAGTATTACACAAGCTGATCTCGCTAGGAAAGTCGGTATCGTACCGCAATCCATAACGGATTATGTCAGCCTGCGTAATTTACCGAATGTAGAACGAGCGCGCAACATCGCTTCTATACTACATTGTGACATCGAGGATTTATACGAATGGGAAGATGGGAGTACGGATTAACATCTAATTAACGGGAAGGTCTTATTACTTCCCCCGACCATCACTACGTGAATTCACGTATAATAATTTTAATCGAACTGGCTCCGCATTATCAACTACGGATCGTAAAGAATTTACCCCTTCCTTTACCAACGCCTCATTTGCATCGTTAAATCCGTTTATATAACCGTTCGTCAACCGTATTTTACCGTTTAAATATTTCTCAAGTTCTCTCCGAAGTTTCTCGCCTGCCGGGTCGTTATCCGCCACGATAACAAGTTCTTCTATTGGCGACTTCAATATTTGTTCCGCCTTACGCTCATTAAACGACGAGCCTCCGTTTGCCAATCCGAAAACTCCTGCCGTCATAAACGACACCGCATCTATCTCCGCCTCACAATATACTGCACGTTTTATGTTCCGTTTGTAAGCAAGGTGTAAACCGTATATTAAATCTCCTATTGGCTTTCCGTCCTTTTCGTACCAAAACGCTTTGCCGCGCGTTTTTCGATACTTAATATTCGCCAATCTACCATTTGTATCAAACCACGGAATTACCACCGCCTGCCTAAAGCGGTCGTAACCGATCTTCATCTGCCGTTGTACTTCCTCGCTAATGCCTCGTTGTTCTAAGTATGGATGTCTAAACGCGTACTCTTGCAACCGACCAAAATCGAGGGCCTTGCGACCGGTGTCAATCCGGAGTTTCGTTGGTTTTAGTACGAGGTTGTCGTAAGTGTAACTAGTGCCGTACGATTCTAACAAATACTCTTCCGTTTCTTCATACGTTTCATTTCGCAAGTAGGATATCAGTTGGGTAAAGTTGCCACTTTCCCATTCTGCATCGAATGCGCCTGAGTCTTTCCACGTACCTGCGTAATCTCCGTCTAGGTTGACGAAGAAACTCGGTGTATGTTCGAATCGGAACGGACTTGCAGCAATCAGCTTATCAGATGACCATCGTTCATTAGTCCAGGAATGCTGTCTGAGTTCGTACTCGATATCAACGTTTACGTCTTGTCCGCGAATCTTAATCGTTGGCATGTTGTCACCTCTTTCGTTTTAAGTCTCATCGTATTCGATTTCATCAAGAATGGATTGATATGCGGATAACTTTCCTTCCCAGTATCCTAAGGTATGTCCGCCAAAATAATTATGAGTTTCGTTTGGGTTATCTCCGTGCGTTTCTTTTATTGCAATGGCTCTATTTCTTGCGTGGCGTATTCTTTTTGATAAGAATTCTTTTATATCCTCCATCCTCTATCAACTCCCTTGTTTTAAAATACGCTAGTAAATTGTTTCGCTGCCTGTTCGCCAGTTTCCATTTCCTTAATCACGCCAATCTGCGGCATATAAATAATCTCGGCTGATTCACCTTCGCCGCCGTCACGGCCTTTATTAATACCGATCATACCTCGTCCTTGCTTGGCGTCAGTATCCACGGCTATCAGTAACGCTGCATCCTCTAATAACGCTTTCGTTTTCTTTACCTCGCTACGTTTCGGTAATCGCAATTCACGATTGCCGTCGTCATCTTCACCATTATCTACTTCATCCGCTTGTGTAATAGCGAACATTACTACGCCTGTCTTACCTGCTAATCGACGGAGCGCTTTCGAAGTTGCCGCTGCGTCCCCACCCGCCGTCTTTGACGTATTTGTCTCATAGTCGAGATAATAGAACGGATCAACTATAACGACATCAGCTTTCGTCTCTGTTATATCTACTTCTAACTGACGTAAGTCTCTTCGATGGAAGTCGTCATCATCTACACCTCGGACGATAATGTTACCTGGTAAGATTTCGTTTATGTTCGCTAGGAACGCTTTAAATCCAGCTTCGAACTCTTCGGATAACTTACCATGTCGGATTTCTTTCGAATCAAACCCCGCTTCTAAATTTACGCCATCTAACTCTGCTACCGTCGCACCGATACGGCTAGATATCGAAGTATATAACCGGACCATTCCTTCGTACCATCCCATCTCCATTAGCCAGATGAGTACGTTCGCACCTTGAAACGCCATTTCTACGCCCTCTTCGATAGTCGTTGCGGATTTACCTCGACCTGACTTTCCGTAGATTGTGTAAACGTTCGAGCTTACGTAACCGCCAATCGCTTTATTAATGAAAGGAAAACGAGAGTGCCAGATACGATATGATTCGCCTTTTTTACGACGTTCGTATTCCTCTAGAAACTTATTCGCATCAGCCTTCAAACTTGTTCCCACTTTATCACGAACGTTTGTTCTAGTTATAACCCCGTCTACTTTTTCTCGCAACCATTCTAGGAAACTATTTCCGTCTTTTTCCTCAAATTGGGTAGGCGCCTCGTTTTGTAAAAGTTCCATCACTTCGATCTTGGCGGAATAAGATTTCACCTGTTTCGTTAAATACTCGAAACTATCCTCGACTTGTGGGACGTAAGTAAAGCCGTCGACTTCTGCTACTAACGTTCGGAAGTCTGGCGTTTTCCCTCGATTCGTCTCTACGTAATCTTTAATAAAACGGTACGCTTTACGCTCCGCCTCTGTAACAAAATCTCGTTCTGTTACATGGTTAAGCTGAACGGGGTTAGCGGTATCTATTACTTTCGATAAAAGCATTTCTCCGTAGTTCATTAACTACACCTCCACTATAGCATCTGTTGATTAATTTGTATTTAGTTCTCATTAAACTTACTTATTTGACTACTATGTGTTTTGTTCAGAAACTTAAACTTAGGTCATTTTTCATTCAGTTATCAAGGAGCGTTTGTGTTTATAAGTGTATCGTAAAAAATTCTGCATTCAAAATTCTCATACAAACCGTTACGTTACATAACACATACTTATTAATTTTAACGGTCGGCACACTTAATTTCACACTCCTCTAATCGCCCGCATTCTATCCGCCATCTTTCGCTTCTGATCCTCGCTATACTGACGTATTTTCTTCATACTTACTTGCTTTTCGTCTAACGTACATTTCACCGCTAGGGTAGAATCGCCATCCTTTTCGATAACAGTAACGTTTTCCTCTCCGACCAAAGCTATTAATTTACGAATGTGTTTAGGAACGCAAGAATATGCGCTCCATTCCTTCGTTTCGTTATCGAAAGTCAATACCGTTTCTTGTTCTTTCGTTGAATATGCGTTCATTTTGTAGCCTCACTTTCTTCTAAAAGGATTATTTTGTGGAGTTTTCTTCCCTACTTTCCAAAAAATATTTTGACTTCTTCACCGCTTCATATCTTATTTTGACTTCCACCAATCCTCTTGAACTAGCATCATCCTTATCTCAAAAATAAACCTTTTTATTCCTTTACCTCCATCGACTCCCATTAATTAACAATAATATGCAAAATTGCATATTATTTTTCGTTGACCAAATATTGCCATTCGTGTTAACCTAATATTTGTATATAACATTTATTTGGGGAGGATATGCAACATGAAAAAATTTGGACAATCCGTGTTAGCCGCAGGTATTTTATGCAGTGGCCTACTATTCGGTACTTCTGACGCATTTGCAATGGGATCAAAAGGTAGTATTAGTTTCAGTACAGATGCTAATACTTATTCAAGAAATGCCACATCTATTGATGTATCTGGACAAGCTCCTCCAGGAGGATGCGTTCTTGAGTTAGTAAGCAAAGGTGGCGACGTTGTTAAACGTATAGATGTAGACGCTGGTATCAATGGCAAATGGTTTAACGAAAGTTTCTATCTAAACGGCGTTTCTGCAGGTCAATATGATGTTGTAGCTAATGGAGCTTGGGGATCTGAAAGAACATATCATGGAGAACTTACAGCATACATAACTGTAAATAGATAATCTGTCAAAAGGCACTTATGAAAGTGCCTTTTTTTTACGCACCCCACACACAACATGCAACTTTCTTACCACTTTTTCAACGTTCAATACCTTGTCCAAAGCTCATTTATATTTCTTTTTTTCTCTATAAAATTCAAATTTGGTCTTAATTCACATCCGATTACTCTGTCTCCTTCAATACTACGTTATAAAGCCCGGTCGTCACTCCAACAATAAACATCGTCCCAAGCGTTTCGACGTTGCTAAGTCCGCAAAAATAACCAAGCCAAAACGTTAAGGGTAGATACATACAGGTACCGATAATAATCTCTTTCACTCTGATTCCTCCTAAGCGATTCCTAACAGTTTTAAAACTACGAAGCCTACTCCGATACTAACCACTATGAATACGAGCGATACCAACAAGGCATCTCTAACGTCTTCGTCAGTCAGTAGTGCGTAAACCAAGAAAAGTACGAAAAGTACAGGCGCTCCAATAAAGAAACTCGTTCCTATAACGTCTCCCACACTCATCTACGCATCCCCCTTTTCGATTCGCCCTCGAACGGCAACACCACGCACAAATCTCGCACTCTATCGTACAGCCTACGATCAAACACGCTTTCCAACTCGTCGATAGAAATGTTCGAAGTGTACACCGTTGGTAATCCGTTCGTTACCCGATGGTTAATAACCGCATGTAAATCACCTCGAAATGCTTCGGTTGCACTCCGTACTCCAATATCGTCCAGCACTGCGAAAGGTGCCGTCTTTGCGTTACTCATACGACGGTAATATTCTTTTGCGGATTTCTCCGCGACCTCTTTCGGTATGTTCGAGCGGTTAAATTCGTTGAATAACGTTTGAAAATGATTTACGTCTAGAAAGAACGCTGGTATCTGCAACGGCTGCAATCCGTTTTGTAAACTACCAATATAGTGATATATTAACCACTCGTTGGTCACAGCCGATGCTGTCGTTGTTTTTCCTGTTCCTGGTTCATCGGAATATAGGTATAAAGATTTAATTTTACTTGTAACATCTTGTACTTCTGTAGAACCGAACTGCCGTTTAAAGGTCCCTATATATGCGTCTATTGACTTGTAAACCTTTGGTTGTGACTCTCGAACAGGAGAGTTTTTCGCTGTAATAAACTTGTACTCATCTGGTAAACTAGTTGTAAATGAACGACCACTTTTTCCATTCGTGCCGTGAACCGCAATATAAGACGAACAGTATTTATTGCACGAATCGCTTTTGTAAAGTGAACAGTAGTCAGCGAGTATACATTTCATGACATTACCTCGCTTTCTGTTTCTAAATTTTCTAATGTACGAGGATTTTCATGACACCAGTACACATAGTCTCGATATTCCTGAACTGTCTTACCGTTAACGAATGCCAACCATTCGATAAGAAAGTTAAATTTCTCGTACGATAATTCAAAACGTTGCCTATTCGTTTTGAACCAATCGAAAATGTTTTTATCGCCTTTTGATTCATTTAAGTCACCACGTAACGGAATCATATTCCCGTATACTGTACCACCATGACCTATAGATATCGGTATTACGTGATCCCAATGAAAGTCTGTCGAGTCTGTTAAAACACATCTATTTCTGAAATGTGTTAACACTTTTTCTACATGCTCGATTGTGAAATCGCTAGGTAACGCCTTTTTTCTGGCAGACCGACGATGTCTTGTTAGTACATATTTTTCTGGGTTGTGCTGTCTCCATTTACGAGTAATCCCTGCAACTTTTCCCTTGTTTTCTTCGTAGTACTTACGGTAATATTCCTTATTTTCTTCGCGCCACTTTCGATGACTATCCAACTTTCTTTCTTTATTTTCTATATACCAATTAGAACTTACTTCCCTTTTACATAGCCTGCAAGCTGAAGTTTTACCTCCAACCCCTCTCGTATCTGTACCAAAACCACCATCTAACGGTTTCCACTCGCCACACTTCGTACACTCTTTTCCGACAACCACTTCACCATCAATAACTCGTTCCTCTAACGTTACCTTCTTACGTTTCCTCGGCTTCCGAAACTCCTGCGTCTTCGCCACGCCAGCCTTACTCATTTACTAGCGCCTCCTTACGGTAATGCTCCGTTACAGCATCGACATCCTCACCTGCCATAATTGCACCACACTTACGTAGTTCTAATCCGTATGGACAATGTCGATAACAACGACCCTCAACGTCTTCTAGCTTGTTTAGATTATTAAACGGACAGTCCCAACAATGGGTATCTAGTAATTTAATAGATTCATTACGTGCGACTTCACGTTCTTCCCTCGAATACTTACGTTTTGGAAACTTAAGCTCTTCTTCTCTCGGTAATTTATTTCGTTCAGAAGTTACTTTTCCTGTTCGTTCTCTTCCACAGTAGACACAACCACATCCTCTTCTTAATGAGGCATAAGAAATTCGAGTTTCTTGATCCGGATGATGCGGACATTTAAAGTGCATTCTCTGCATATCATTTTCGTACTCGGTTTCTAATAACTCATATCCCCTTTTTTCAAACTTCGCTTTCACTTGCTCAAACGATAATTTAAGACGTACCATTCGTTTCCCCTCCGTTTATAAATAGTTAATTATTTCCTCCGTACTAACTTCCGGCTGTGCCGCTTGCCTTTGTAATTTCGCTTCTTCCCTGCGTAACTCATCGAGCACTCTCGGCAATAACCGCCCTCGCATATACGAATACATAAACGCAAAGTTTAATCCGGGATACTCCCGCGTCGGCTTATAGTCGGCGAAACATGCGTCAATGAATCGTTTTAAAACTTCCTGGTTATATTCCGCAAGTGACATCTTCAACATACGACCTTCCATCGCATAACTTCGAGTGACATAAGGAATTTTATAACGCTCCTCATGTACGTGCTTTAGGTACTCACGGAATGTTGTTACGTTCCACTTTTCGATTGGTAGGTTGCGGAAATCTTTCGTTGATATGCGGGTCATTCGGTGCCACTCCCTTTCGTAAGCCCATCCTGACATTTATTCATTTCTCCTAACGCCCACTCTACGTGTTTATTTCCGCGGTCTATTTCCGCTTGTACCTCCTCTTTTGTATGAGATACGATAAACATGTACGCTATCTGACGCTCAATCATTTCGATAATGTCTTTCATTTCGTCCCCTCCTCGTCAAATAATTGCGCATGTAATTCCTCGTTAGACGCCTGCCATAAGTCCCGTCCGTCTTCCGTTTTGAATATGTTCCGGCGGATTAGCGCCTCGATGTAGATTTCTTTCAGTAATAAATCGTGTAGCTGCATTCGATTGTTTGTTAGTCCTCCATTTTATTTCTCAACACACACCACATGGTATAAACGACCTAAATTTGTTAATATATAGGTAATCTCCAGATGGGAACTATGCCAAGAGACCTGCTTATTGCGGGTCTTTTCCCGTTATAAAACGCTAACCCTACCGATAACACCCCTCGTTATATACATTCGTATGTTCCTAGATTTTTGTCTGTCTATTTGACCGTAAAATTTACGTTAGTGGTTTCTTTTTGCTGACGATACCATCCGCGAGTATTTCGAAGTCACCATCGAGTTTTCGAATGTGGTACTTACGATCATCTAAGCGTTTTCTCTTTTCGTAAATAGTTAGCATCTGTTCCTTCGTTTTGGCTTTCGTTTCCTTTAGCGAGTCTAGTACTAGCTTAAGTTCCTCCCAGTGATCTTTTATCGTACGTCGTTCCAAACGGACTTCTTTAAGCTTTTTCGCTAAGTGATAGCCTCGTACAGAGCTGAACGTTTCTAACTCAACGATATAAAGCAAGTCTATTTGAACGAGTTCTATATGTTTTAATTGACGATCAACTTCGTTAAATACCGCTTCTAACAGGACTATCTCCTTGTTGAGATTCGCTAGAAGGCGTTGTAACCTACCTGCCGTTATATCTTTCATCGTAAACACCTCCATGCGCTGATTCATTACTGAAATTTCCGATGATCCATTGCGATATAAATAGTACATCCTTTCCTTCGACTATTCCGCGATATTTACAAACATCTCCGTTATAGAAAGCGATATGTATGTCTTCACCAACCTTTTGGATACTACAAGCAGTTCCGATGTCACAGATATACTCTTCTTCCATTTTTAATCCTCCTTTTATCCAAAACCTTACAACTTCGCTTACGCTCGTTGTATCTCATCATCTATTAGCGGCGTTCTTTTATATAAGTAATTACCGCCGAATATATTAATAATGGAAGGATATTTCGATAGAAATAGACTTCAAGGTTTTGGCTCTTAATCTTTTTCTTGTTAAAAGATAGTTCTTGTTAAGAGTTAGTTCTTGTTAGTGTGAACTACAACCATGTGTGGAAGGCGCCATATGTGGTCACACGTCACATGGACGTATAGATTCTGGCTCGTTACCGAATATCGTTAGCTGACTAATCGGTAGAATCGTATAAACCGTATTCTCCCATTGCTGTGTACGCTCGTGTCTGCGTCTCTCCTTGACGACTAAAGGCTTTCCATCCCAACGATACTCACATAGCTTTTTGATGCGTCTGTTGGCGCTCTCACGGCTTATATTGAGACGCTTCGCTATCATGTCTTGCGTTGGGTAACATTCGCCATCTTCGTCCATGAATGACGCTAGTACGCAAAGTGTCGTCCATCTTTCCGGACCTAAGTCCGCTATTAAACCGGAGTGTACTGCGTCGACATACATCTTTAGAAAGATTCGTGTCTCTCGCTTTCCACTCGTAATTGAATATTCCGTTTGGGCTTCGATTGATACTAAGTTGCTATTTTCGTTCACCCGTTTCCACCTCCGTGTAATGCCTTGTGATTGCCTTATACTATATAGGACGCATCACTTTGTAAGTTCGCACACTTTTTTCGAAAAAAAAATAAATAATTTACGTTTTTCTACTTTTTCCACCCCTATACAATTTGTGTCCCGCAGTTTAAAATACAAGTTATGGAAGGTTATTTTTCAATATTTAGGCCTCTATGGAGGTTTTAATTGTGAAAGGTAGCGTATTAAAAGATAAACAAAGAGGGCATTGGTATTTTTCTTTCGATTTAGGAAAAGATCCTTTTACCGGAAAAAGGAGACAAATAAAACGACGTGGATTTAAAACAGAGAAAGAAGCTGAAGAAGCGTTAATTAAGCTACAAGCGGAGATGTTAAACGACGAGTTTCTTGACCTATCGCAAATGACTTACTCTAAGTATCTTGATGAATGGTTCGAGGAGAGACGTATCTACCTTCAGAAATCTACTTATGAAATCCATTCAATCTATTGCGCGAATGTAATAAAACCGAGGTTAGGTCATTTCAAGTTACAAAAAATAGAACCTATCCACATTCAAAAGTTTGTAAATAATTTAGCAAATGAAACAGCCTACTCTTCGCACACTATTCACCTAGTCTTTCGAATAGTCAGCGCATCTCTCAAGAAAGCAAAGACGATGAAGCTTATAAAAGATAATCCGGCTACAGGTACTACTCTACCAAGACGACAGCGGAAAGAAATGAATGTGTGGACATTAGAGCAAGTAAACTATTTCATACGTGAATCTAAACACGTAAATCGTCTAACGCGTTGTTATACTGCTTGTGTAATGGCGTTATTAACAGGCATGCGACAAGGTGAAATAATGGGGTTACGGTGGAAAGATATTGATTTCGAAAAAAACGTAATTTATATTCGACAAACACTAACTCAGTCGGCGGAAATAAAATCCGGTGCTAAGAATTCTTCTAGTGTACGCTCTATCCATATCCCGGACAAACTCGTTAGCGAACTGAAGACGCATCGAAAAATGATCTTAGAGGAACGTTTATATCACGGTCGAGACTACGAAGATAATGACTTGGTGATTTGTACACGTATGGGCAAGCCGATGATTCCTCGTAATTTACGTAAGGAATTTTACAATCTAACGGAGAAACTTGGATTGCCAAAGATACGTTTTCACGATTTACGACATACTCACGCTACATTATTAATACAGCAAAACGTAAACGTTAAATTAATTGCTGATCGGTTAGGCCATTCGGATATCGAAACGACCCTCAATACGTACAGTCACGTATTACCTGATATGCAAAAATCTGTATCGGAACAACTCGATAAAATCACTAATATATAAGCGATTTGTGTCCCGATTTGTGTCCCACGCTTATCATTACGTCTTACAGCCGTTAAAAATACGTGAATTCACGTAACGATATATGTAAGTGCCAGAAGAAGGCATCGTCGAAGCCGGTGAACTAAAAATCCACCAAGCATCACACGCCCGCTACTTCGAAGACTTCTTAAAATTCGTAGAATACGAGCGTTC
>NZ_LTAQ01000056.1:0-69117 GCF_001590835.1 Bacillus gaemokensis | reverse complement strand
CGGATTTTGGAGACCAGATTCATATTGCGAAGGTTAATGACAGATATGTACTCATGATTGAGGCGGATACACTTACGTTTGAGAAAGGCTTCTCTCCTATTGAGTTTCTGAAGCCGGACGAGTTGCAAGATGTGATTGAGCGGATTGAAAAGAAAGCTTCAAGCCCATATGAATACAATAATGATAATGACGGAATTGGTGACGCCTAGGTTACTCATTTATATGCAATCTAACATATAAAAATTAAAAACTAGACAGATACGTAAAGTTTCCATTGAACATTTCGAGCGCTTACTATTAGCGCTCTTTATTATTGTTACAGTCATTATTTATCCAGATTTACATTCGAACACTTGTTATGTGATCCCTTCTCCATTTCAGTTAAGAATCTTAATTGTCGCTCACCTTTCTTCACCGCTGTACTGAAGTAATTTTGTAATAGCACCAATGTCTTATCCTCAATATAATATCTTTCTAATATATTCCTCCATATATTACTATTTACAAACGTATCCCAAGTAAATGGAATATGTTCGTTTTCCTTTAATGCTTTAAATACCCATCTTTTCATCTTCTTTTTTGCTTTTTCGGTTAATACTCCACCCTTCATAAGTACAAGCTCTTCATTTCTCTTATAACACTTATAGATATCTTTTTCCTTACATACTTTAAGAAAGATATTCGCGGTGTTCTTAGCATCTGCAAACGCACGATGCTGTTTTCCTTCCCAATCCAAAGCAAATTGTTCTACTGCCAACTTTAAACTCGGCGTATGTATGAATAATTCTTCATATGCTTGAAATACAAACTTCTGCAAATCAAATCTTTTTTCTCGTTCAAGGCACGGACATTTTACTCCATGCAGTTCACAATCTTGCTTGAGAAATCTATAATCTTCTTTTCCCCATGAAACAAACGTATAATTCTCTCCAATAAAATGAACAAATTGCTCCATTACTTGTGGAAATTTATCTACTCCTATTAGATCTTGCTTTGTAATTCCTGTTAATTTTGTTGTATGACGAGTTAGAGGTGCACTTGGTTTAACAAGTGCAGAAAATTGCCCATTCATACGCATTGTACTCGCTTCTATTTTAATTGCACCAATATCGACCACTTCCAATGGATCATGTGATTTATACGGCCGAAAATTCCGTTCAACATCCAATACAATATAATATTTAGGTTCATTCAAATTACATACCTCTTTCTTCCTTATCTTATTTTTAATACTAATATACAATATAAAAGAGGTTCATTTTTAATTATATAGTCCCCACTGGGCAAACACATTAAACACAATTTATAAAGTGAGACCCTACATCAACAATGGGACTTTTACTGGAATCTATCCCTCTCTTCTCTCTGAATTTTGAGGTGAGAGCCTTACTTCCCAAGAATAGCGGGATAAAAATACATTTGAGTGTCATTAATATAAAATAGAAGTATAAAAATTTTAAAATTCAGATATTTTTTATCACAAGTATATAGAGAAGCCTCTCATACATACTAAATGTAAAAGTTAATCAAATCCAATAAAAAAAGAGAAGGGAGATCCCTTCTCTTTTCGTTCAATTACTTCTTAACTACGTTAGTAGCTTGTGGTCCACGGTTACCTTGTTCTACTTCGAAAGTAACTTCTTGACCTTCTTCTAAAGATTTGAAACCTTCGCCTTGGATAGCTGAGAAATGAACGAATACGTCTTCTCCGCCTTCAACTTCGATGAAACCAAAACCTTTTTCTGCGTTAAACCATTTTACTTTACCGTTTTGCATGAAAAAATCCTCCTACAATGTACCTATATGTACATATTAATTTTCGACCACTTTACAACAACAACAAAGACATTAAAAAACTGCAACCGCAAAGGAGATTTAACATTGCTATCCTCCTCTGAAGTTACAGCTCATTTAAATCTCTATATTATTAAAAGTAAAATGGTTTATAGTTACTATATCATATCAATATAATAAAAGTAAAGTCGATTTTATTATTTTTTATATCTTACACAATTTTTTTCTTCCAATGCATCATTTTCGATTCTCCCGATCCAGCTACAACATATCCTTCATTTTGATTTACAATTCGCCAACCATGCCCTTTAATGGATCCACACGCTTTTACCATACCCTCTTCTAAAGAAACACGGCAAATTTTGCTGATTCCAGTTTTATTTTGTGTCGAAGTTGTATACAAAACTTGTTGGTCTACACTTAAGTCTAAATAGCTGCTCGCATTTTGTTCACTTTGACATGTATGCCAACTATTTTTTTTATATTTAATTATCTCATCTATTTCACAAAACGAAATATTACCACTCTTCCCTCGGCATGAACCACTTGCCGCTACCAAGTAAGAATTATGTAATGTCAAGGCAGAAATCATTTGATTCGTTGCTACTTTTATTCTTTTCAGCTTATGATTTTGTAAATCAAACAGCCAAATACCACCATATTTAGCATGAATCTTTGTACCAATAAATACATAATGTTTGTATAAAAATAACGAACGAATCGATGGTGCATCAGTGCCATAACAAAGAAAGGGACGTATGGTTTCCCATGTAGAGCCAAAGTTGTTAGAAAAATACAACGTTTTATCCCCATGTGCAACAACGGTTCCACTCTCATTACTACATACATTCCAACTCGTTGCTTTTGTTGGAAAGCGCTGGATAGTCCAATTGTCACCACGATCCATGCTTCGAATGAAGATTCCTTCGTCTCCTACACCATAAATTACATTACCATTGCTATGTAAATCACGAATTCTTTTTTGAAACCCATTTAAAATTTGTTTCCATTCTCCATTCTGTTCAATAAATAGGCCATCATATGTCGTAGCTAACATGAGTTTCCCATCATCCAATTTCGTTACAGCAGTTGCACTTAACATTGTTTCCACGATGACACTCCCATTCCTAGAACTTTTCGGCAAAAGCGATTGCAAAGTTACTACATTTCTCGATATCTTCTTCCTCTTCTGGAGCTAATTCGATTTTTAAACCTTCTTGTACAAGCTCTGCTCCTCGTTCTACAAGGCGTTCTTCAAAAATTGTTACCGCTTCACAAAATTGCTCGTAAGCTGTATCACCAGATCCGAACACAGCTACCTTTTTCCCTGCTAAATCTACACCTTCTAAATCATCATGGAAATCTTCCGCTTCAAATGGTAATTCTCCATCTCCCCACGTATAAGATCCTAAAATAATACCATCATATTCTAGCAGTTCTTCTACGTCCATTCCTTCCATTTCCTTCAATTCCACCTCATGATGAAGTGCATCTAAACTCACTTTAATTAAATCAGCAATACTTTCTGTATTTCCTGACATACTTGCATATGCTATTAAAATTTTCGCCATGTCGACCTTCCCCTTTTACAATTGATTCTCATTCTCATTATATTAATAATGAGAATCAATTTCAATTGATTTTTTCGTTTTTCTTTCACTTAAGGATCACTTTAAATGTCACATTCTGTTGTAACTTCTTATTTGTTCTTGACCATAGTCTAAAGATCTGTTTATTAGCAAATAAAAAAGCACGAATGAACAAAATTGTCATTCGTGCTTTTTTAACTTACTTTTTAAAAATACCAAATGGTTTCCCTACTGGTAATACAACTTTTCCAAAGTGTGTATTTAATACAGCTGCCGCTGAACCATAGAAAGATAATAATGAGATACATAGTTCAGAGTACGCTGCTAAATTATGCATTGCATGTGGCATAACACCTAAAGTACTAAATGAAAGACCGATAAATAAGAAATCAATAAGTACAAAAATCATAAATAATACTTTATGCGTTTCCATTGCACCAATTGTCATAAAGATCGTAAAAATGAGGTATCCAATAAAGGCTACACCAAGTTGTTTCGGATCTACAGACTGTGCTAATTTTTCGCCAAACACTCCAAGTTGAATTAACCATGACGTCCCAACACCTAACCAAAATAGGCCATATGCACCAAATGCAGTTGTACCGAACGTATTGTTATGCTTTGCATCATGAATACATGCAAAGAGTTGTGCAAACCCTCCTAAAAAGATTGCCCAAGGCAGTACAAATGAAACGCCATCTGTTAGTCCTAACTTTTGGGATGATGCTACAAGTGTTACCATTGCTAATCCAAATAGACCAATTCCAGATGGATCTGCTGTTGTCATTTTCACATGATGTGTAGTTTGATTACTCATAAAAACCTCCTGATTTTGAACACATACTTGAATACAATACTGAAATCAGAAGGCTATGTCAATGGTTTTTATTGTATGTTGTCAGACTTCATATTTTTGTAACAATAAGAGATTATTTCTGCTACTTTATACGGTTTAACATTTAAGCTTAGTAACTCTTTTAAAGGAATCCAAACTGGAAGATATTCTCCTCTTTCAATAGATTTAAATTCCTCACCGTTTCCAGTACCAAAAACACCACTGATTATGCGTGTATGATAAAAAAACTGCGTACCATTATATTCATACTTTGTTACAAGCTTTTGTATTTCAACATGTACTCCTAACTCTTCATATACTTCACGTATTGTTGCTTCTTCTGGCGTTTCATATTCTTCAATTCCTCCACCTGGAAATACAAAATACACTTCATTATTTCGAATACGCTTTATGAGCGCAATCTCATTTTCTTGCACAATAATAGCTGATCCGCGATTTCGAATCATGCTATTATCTCAATTCCAATCGCAACGGTGCCCCACTTCTGTTCTTGTTCTTTTGTATATATTTCATATGTACTTGCTAGCATTTCTTCTAAACTCCAGTTAGCACAGTCCAACAATTCTTTATCAATATCCTTATACATTTCTTGAAATGTTACATAACATTTCAATCCTGTTACCTTTACACAAATTGTTTCTTTTGTCGTTAAATTTCTAAATTCAATCTCATCACCTGTTTGTATATTCCGACGTTTCTCATCATACAAGCGCACTTCAAATATCTTTTTTCCAGATTGAATAGATTGAAATGGTTCATCGTATAATCCCATTTTATGTATCATGTATTCCTCACCTCGGCTTATTATATCACGAAAAAACTGGACAATATTTCTATAGAGAAAAAAACTCCTCACAGGAGGAGTTTTTTCTTACTTACGACATCTTTGCTGCAAAAAAGGTAAGCAGACACAAGGAATTTGTTCAAAGCAACCCAGATTTGACAAGCAAATTTGCTCCAATGTTGGTACAAACGGAATGATTACCTCATTCGTTGTGATCATTTGGATAACAGGTGGTAATACCGACCCTCTTGGAACCTCAAAACGAATGCTCGCCTCATTTATATAACTACTTCCACCAGCAGGGGCACGTTCAACTACTACTTGGAACGAGACTGTAACTACTTCACTTGGAGCCAAATCTCCAATTACAAAACCGGTTACTGGGTTTCGTAACCGCAGTACGCCATTAATTGTTACACTTCCAGGTATAAACCTGACGCTGCTGTTCAATAAATCTTGGAAAAAAATATTTTGTATTGCCACATCTCCTTCATTACGTATTACAGTCGTATACGTAATGACATCTCCAATGGTCGCCTTTTGACGATCAGCGGTTTTGAGTGCTGTTATTATAACGTTTGGCTCAATAAATGGAACAACAACTGTATTACTATCACTTTCAATTTCTATTGGTGGACGGTTTGGATTTACTGTTGCTATTCCGCTCACAACAGCTGTGTTTCGAATTGGAGAATTGGCTGCTTCTCCTACTACAAGAACTTGGAACGCAATAATCGCGGCATCGTTTGGCTCTAAGTCATTAAGCGGTATACCTGAATTCGGATTTGCAAAAGGTACTGGTATATCGTTAACTGATACTGTGCCATTTAGAAATATTGTATTTGGATCTATCAAATCGGTTAATACAACATTCGTTACAAGCACTGTACCATCATTAATGACAGCAATTCGATATGTGATTACATCTCCTACCATCGCTACCTCGAAATCTGCTCCCTTAGCAATAAACAAAATTGCTTCATTTACTGTAACGACAACTGTATTACTCGTACTCGTTACTATAACCGGTGGTTCGCCCGGGACTAAAGTAAATTCTCCATTTACAGTTGCAACATTACTTATTGTCCCACCATCCGGTACACTTACAACTTGCACTTGAAAAGTAACAATTACTTCAGAACCTGAATCAATATCTGGAAGTTGAAAACCTGTTTCTGGATTCAAACCAATTTGTTGTATATCATTAATCGTTACACTATTTTCTATAAATTCCACACTTGCTGATAAGCTATCTATAAATTGTACATTCGTGGCCAAAGTAGTCCCCGTATTTTGAATCGCCACCCTATAGGTTAACGTATCACCCACCCCAACTACAGTTTGATCTACTTCTTTCACAACATTTAATCCAGGGCGATTAATATTTGTTATCTCAATGTTACTGAAACTAGTTTCTGTTATCGGTGGCCCTATCGCACTCACTTGAAATGTTGCTGTAATACCAGCGATATTTAGAATTACATCCCCCTCTGGAATACTTGTAACTTGCACTTGAAAGGTGACAATTGTAAAATCAAACGCTGGTATATCTGGAAGGGAAAATCCTACGAATGGATTCAATCCACCTTGCGGAACACCATCAATTTCAACACTATTTTCAATAAAAGTGGTTCCTTCTGTTATTACATCTATAAATGTCACATCAGTTGCTGGAACTGTTCCAAAATTGAAAACTACGATTCCATATGTTAAAACATCCCCGACAGCAGCAATCTCTCGATCTACCACCTTAATGGGTAAGACAAAGGCAATATTAATGAATGTAGCAACTGCATTTGTTGTAACGGTTTGAACATCCCCTGAAGTAAACGTTACATTACCAGCGTTCAAAATGACAAGTTCTTCTGGAATTGATGTAATTTCGACTTGGAATGTAACTGTAATACTAGTTCCATCATTTAAAAGCGGAGTCACGAGAAATTCTGTTTCTGGATTAAGCCCTGGTTGCACAAATCCTCCAATTGTGACGCTATCAGGAACAAATGCTGTTCCAACTGGAATAGTATCTTGAAAGAATACATCAGTAACAGGACTACCTCCTACATTCGAAATAACAATCATATAAGTTAAAATATCGCCCACTCCAGCTTCAGTCGCACTTACACTCTTTTCTGCAACTATATCCCCTGGAGAGGGCATTGGAATTCCAACAACCGTTGTATTACTTGGGGTTGTCGTTGTAACTGGTGGCTGACCGGGATTTAATTGAAATGTTCCTGTCACGGACGCTTCATTTGTTACGATTCCGATTGATGAAGGGGCAATGACTGTTACATTGAACTGAACATTAATAGTACCTGCCGGTGGAATATTTGGTAATGAAAAACCTAGATTTGGATTTGCTCCAGGTTGCAGCACTCCATTTATTGTCACACTATCTGCGACAAATATAGTTTCCGATGCAATTGGGTCAATGAAAATAACATTTGTCGCTTCCACTGTTCCTGTATTTCGAATTGTAACTGTATACGTAAAAGTGTCACCAATTAACGCCTCAGAAACATTTGCTACTTTTTGTACATTAAGTGTCCCTGTATTTATTCTAGTAGAAACATTATTACTAGGTGTCGTCGTTGTAACTGGTGGCTGACCGGGATTTAATATAAAGCTGGCTGTTACTGTTGCTTGGTTTACCACATTCCCTCCAGACGGTACATTTACAACTGTTACTTGGAACTGAACTGTTACTGTACTGGCTACCGGAATATCTGGAAGAGCAAATCCTAATGCTGGATTTGCTCCTGGCTGCGACACCCCATTAATTGTCACGCTGTTTGCAACGAATGTTGTTCCAGGTGGTATCGTATCTTGAAAAAGAACATTTGTTGCCGTTACCGTTCCTGTATTTTGAATCATTACAGTATAAGTTAACGTCTCTCCTATTCCTGCCTGAGTTATATTTACTTCTTTTATTACATTTAAGTCCCCTGTATTAATCTGCGTAACAACTGTATTTGACTGGCGATTAATTGTTACAGGTGGCTGATTGGGATTAATAATAAAATCAGCCGACACACGACCACTATTTGCAACCGTCCCTCCTGAAGGTACTGATGTAATCTGCACTTGAAACATGACTATTCTCGTACTACTTGGCGAAATATCAGGAATAGAAAATCCTACTCCAGGATCAGCTCCTGGCTGTGATACTCCATCTACTGTAACACTATTTGCAATAAGCACGGCTCCAGACGGAATAGTATCTTGAAAAAAGACGTTTGTAGCATTTACATTACTAATATTTTGAATTTCAATCGAATAAGTGAGAATATCTCCAACCGTTGCATTTGCAGCGTTTACTGCTTTCCTTACACGAATATCTGCAACATTAACCTGCGTGGATACCGTATTACTTGTTGCTTGACCTGAAATCGGCTGACCTCCAGGTGTTATTGTAAAATTAAAAGTTGCACTCGATCGATTAGGAATTGGATTTGTAAGTGGACTGGAAGTTATGCGAACTTGAAAACGAACAACTATTGTTTGCGAAGCTCCTACACTACCAATATTAATGCTATTTGCTGGATTCGCCCCTGGTTGCGCTATTCCATTCACTGTTACGCTACCTGCTATAAAAGTTGTTCCTTCAGGTATGCTATCTACAAACACAACATTATTCGCGGTCACATTTCCAGTATTCGTTATACTAGTTGTGTATGTTAGCACATCATTGATCGTTGCTATTTGTAGATCGACTACTTTTTGCAAACTTAAAACCGCACGATTGACTGTTGTCTGTACTGTATTAGATACTGCTGTACTTGTTGTAAGCGGACTTCCTACAAAAGGACGGAATTGATACGTTACCATTGCTTCGTTTGGAATCGGATTTGGTGTCGGAAACGATGTAACTCGCACTTGAAACGTAACAATTCTTGGCGTGCTGTTAAAAGGTATTGTTCCTAAATTAATTCCTACTGCCGGATTTGCACTCGGTTGTACAACTCCCCCCACAGTAACACTGCCAGAAATAAAAGTTGTGCCATTCGGAATCGTGTCCCGTAATATAACATTTTCAGCATTTGCCGTTCCCGTATTTGGCACCGTGATTGTATATGTGAGAGTGTCTCCTACACTAGCCACTGTTCTGTCGACAGCTTTAACTGGATTAATAATCGGTCCAGTCGCATCAATTTGCACACCAAATCCAGCGCCAGCATACCCATCTCCATTCGTAACAAAACGAACAGTTGCTGACGTTTGATTATTTACCAATGATGCCGAAGCATTTACATTCGTAATATCCCATCCCTGTCTTCGAACAGGTAAAGCTGTTCCTAACGGTTGATTTAAATTCCCAAATGTACCGGTTGTATCTAAATTTCCAGTATCGTTACAAATTTGAGATTGGAAGAAGTTATTCGCTGGATTTTGTGGTCCTGATAAAGCCACTGTAGTATTTGCAGTTGGTCCAAAACGGAGCTGGTCTCCGACAATATTAGAATCTCCTTCTTGCGCAGTAACAAGTACTCTTCCTGTTACCGGACCTGTTGCTGGTGTAGCAAATCCCGAAATCACTGCATCAACTGGTGGTGATGATGCATCAATAATTTCTTGACCAGCATAAACGGATAAATTTCGAAGAGGTAAATTCCCATTTTGATAAATAACTTCAAGCGTCCATCCTACTGAACGACTAATCGTCGGATTTGCAGCTGTTCGCGCAGCCGGCACACTTCCGGTTGTATATGTTCCTCCTCCACTAACAAGATTCGTTACATTTGCTGAACGAACATAATAAAACTGATTTCCTACCGACCCTTGCTGAGCAGTAGCCGGATCTGGTGTAATAGAGAATGTCCCTGCAGGTGTTATAAATGTAACAGCATCATTCAAAAATGCTGAAACATCCTCGATATCAGTTTTAAATGTTCCCGCCCAAACTAGTTCTGCATATAAAATATTACTTCCAGCTGGAATGTTTAAAATTGCACTTGAAGAATTTTGAGGCCAATTATTTGTTGTACCTGCCGGAAATCCAGGAACTTGAAGGGATGTATTTATCGTTGTAAATACATCAATGGTACCAAAGTTATTATTGGGCGCTGGCGATGTTGGACTTAACCCTAATGTATTCCCAGTAAATGTGACGGCACCAGGAACTGTTGTAGTGAAACGATTCATAAATGGCACAGCATGATCTCCTTTCATTTAGAGTAAAAAGTGCTCTATACTATAAGATGTAGACAAACTAGACAAGGTACGTTGTCCAAAAAATTATATATATGAGAGGAGTTCAATAAACTATGCGCTATGTTATTGTAACAGGCACTTCACAAGGGTTAGGAGAAGCAATCGCTACACAATTATTAGAGGAAAACACACAACTCATTTGTATTTCTAGAAAGCAAAATGAAAAGCTCATTGAAAAAGCAAAAGAAAAAAATATCTCTTTCGCATTCCACTCAATTGATTTACAAGATGTACATAACGTAGAAACTCATTCTGAAACAATCTTTTCATCGATCCAAGCAGAAAAAGTTTCATCTATTCATTTAATTAATAACGCAGGCACACTCGCGCCAATGAAACCGATTGAAAAAGCGGAGAGTGAGCTTTTGATTGCAAATGTGCAAATTAATTTAATTGCGCCAATGATTCTTACCTCTTCTTTTATGAAACATACGAAAGATTGGAAAGTAGACAAACGCATCATAAACATTTCTTCAGGTGCTGGTCAAAAACCATACTTTGGATGGGGAGCTTATTGCACAACGAAAGCTGGTGTAAATATGTTTACACAATGCGTGGCTACAGAAGAAGCGGAGAAAGAATATCCAGTAAAAACAATTGCATTTGCACCGGGCGTTGTTGATACAAGTATGCAGCAACAAATTCGTCAAACAAACAAAGAGGACTTTACAAATTTAGATCGCTTTATCGCTTTAAAAGAAGAAGGACAATTACTTTCTCCTGAATACGTCGCTAAAGCTGTTGTTCATTTGTTAGAAACTGAGGATTTCGACCAAGGTGGCATCATTCGAATTGATGAAAAATAGTTTTATAGCAAAAGGCTCGCTTGTATGCGAGCCTTTTATGTTATCGGTTCTAAAAATACTAATACAGATTCCATTATTTGTTGGTATCCTACCTCTTGATAAACTTTATTCGATGTTGGATTGGCCAAATCAGTATATAAAGTAGTTGTATCATAGCCCCTATCTAACATAAGTTGACTTAAGGCAGCTACACAGTTAGAAGCATGGCCTTTTTTACGCTCTTCCTTTGGCGTATATACAAAATTCACTGTAATGTTAGTCTTAGTTGGTCTTGTGATGGCAGCTATTGAAACTAAACGACCGTCTACTTCCCACCCAAATAATCGCTTTTCTATTACTAATTTATTTGCAGTTTGTTTTGCTTCATCTTCTGTCGTAGGCAAGTGAACATCTTCACAAAATTGATATACCCACTTTTCAATTAATGGTTGTTCCACACTCTTTACCTGACGAAAAACACCATAATCTTCCCATTTCCTCTTTACTTTTTTTAGTTCATAAACACCTTGATTCATGCGAATAAAAATCTTCTTTTTTTCGATTTTTGCTATTTCTTCTGATAATTGTTTAACTACTCGCTTTTCACCAATAAATCCAGATATATCTGGATACACGTTTGCTAATTGTTTTGCTATCTCTTTTATCGTTTCTTGTGAAGCATGAGATTTTGCTACAATTACTTGCTCCTGCTTTGTTTGCAGTAAAATGAGTTCAATTTTCCCATTTTGTTTTGCCGTAGCCATAAATATGAGCGTTTGCGTGGACTGTAATATCCCTAATAATAAATTATTTTCTTGTTCATATATTTCTAAAATAGGAACAACATCCCGCTTAAAAGTAGAAACATTCTCATATAGCTGTAATTCAATCATCGCCAATCTCTTCTTTCTATTTATATTTAAATAAGGTATTGGCGATTCATTCATTAAATCCTTCTTTTACAATTCAATGATATTTAAAACTATTGTTATTATTTCTTTTTCAACTTGAAAAATCCGTTGTTTTTCCTTTTTAAATTCCGTCTCTTCTGTTACAAGCCATTCTTTCCTTTTTTGAATCATTCGTTCTATTTCTTGTTTACTTGTTCCACCATAAACTGTTCTTTTTTGTACAAATGCTTCTGGCGATATAATATTCTTCCATTCTTTTTCTGTGAGCGCTATATTAAACTTTTCATGTAAATATTCGTTTAATTCTATGAGATCTAGTTCATACAACTCTTTTTTCTGTTCATGAGACATAGTTGCTATTTCACTTGCCGCATGATGAGCATGCCGAAATGGAATATTATATTCTTTTGTTAAGACATCTGCAAAATCTGTTATTGTAATCGCGTGTTTGAACGAACGATTTTTTAATATTGTTTTTTCTACTTTCATTGTCCGAATCACTGCATTCATAATACTAAAGACACGAATTGCCTTTTCTATTCCTTCATACAAGTATGGTTGCAAGTCATCTTCTGTATCCACGATGTCTCCAAACGGTGTATTATGAATCATTTGAAATACAGTGAAAGCTTCTCCAAGCGCTCCACTAGTAAGTGCACGAGCATGCTCAATAGAAACTGGATTCCGCTTTTGCGGCATAATACTACTGATTTGTACATATGGTTTTGCAACAGTAATCCCATTATATTCTTTTGTTGCTAATAGTAAGAAATTTTGAATCCACCTACTGGTATTTGCCATTGTCACCATCAGTGATGAACTCATTTCTAATAAATAATCTGCACCCGCAATTGCATCGTAAGAGTTTTCAATAACAGTTGAAAAACCAAGCAAATCTGCAACTCTCTGTCTGTTAATAGGAAAACTTGTCGTAGAAAGCGCTGCTGCTCCCATTGGCGAACAATTCACAAGATGATACGTCTTCCAAACTCGCTCTAAATCTCTTTGCATCGTATCATAAACTGCTAATATATAATGGCCAAACGTCGTTGGCTGAGCAGGCTGAGTATGTGTATAAGCAGGCATAATCGTTTCCATATGTTCATCAGCAAACTCTAATATACTGTCTTGCAAAAGAATGAACTGCTCCATAAAACGCAATAAGTAGCGTCGTAAACTCATACGATACATCGTCACTCCCATATCATTGCGACTCCTGCCAATATGCATATTACTTACAAAATCATAATTTGCTTCTTGGGCAATTAAATGTTCTATTAAAAAAAAGAGATCCTCATGCTTTTTTTCGTACAGCAGTTGATTCTTTGGAATTTGTGCAACTTTCTCAAGCGCTGTTAAAATCACTTCCGCCTCTTCTTTTTTCATTAAATTTTGCTCCGTAAGCATAATAACATGAGCTCGATGGACCATGAACATATCCTGTAACAAATAGTCTCGTTGAAATTCAAATACATGCTGTAAAATACAATTCACATAGGTTCTCCCAGGGAAATCAGCGCCTTCACCTTTTATAAATTCTTCTTTACTCCTTTTCATCACCCTGTCCCCTTTCGCCTAGTTATTACTAACCATCATACCCATCAGTTCTGAAAAGGTGCTTGTATGAAAATAAACCCGATGCTTTAGGCATCGGGTTTATTTAATAACAGTTGCATCATATTTATCACTTTGTAACACCTGAAAATGTAAATTCAACAAATGCTTACGTAGTTCAGCACTATCATCCTCATCTAAATGATTTGCTAAAAATACAATTTCTGTACAGTTTCCAAGCTTATCTGTAGCATACACTGCTTTCGCTAATGTCCATGGTGTATAACCATTTTTCTGGCCTGCATGTCGAAACGTCTTACGATATTTCTTTGCACTCATATCCGTTTCAACGAGATTTGCCCACTCTTTCTTTTCAAGCTTTGTAAAGCCATTTTTATGATTTGCCTTTTGAAGTAAAGCCATGTAATCATTTGCTGATGCAGCTGGCAACCTATCAGACCATATTTTTTCATATTTCCCATCAAAATATAGCGGAATTTCTTTCTGTAATAACGGGCCTTTTTCTTTTAATCGATCATGAATGATCATGGCATAACGACGATATTGTTCTGGCGACATTTCTTTTAACTTTTTCTCTAATTTATCTTTCGGGACATGTAATTCTTTATGCAAGTACCCTGGAATATACAAAGATGAAACGATCGGGAATAAGGGTTGGTGCAAAGGAAGTGATAAACTTTGTAAATTTTGATTAATATTGTCTAGTCCAAGGCGTTCCATTAAATATTCCGTATTCGTATTTGAACTAAACTTCATCATTCCTTTTGCAACTTCTTCTAAGGTAACTGCATTTTCATCTATTTTTCCCTTTCGTTGTAAATATCTTTGCCATCGATCTTGCACACCACCGTCTGCATTCGGGACATAATAACGATTCACATCATCAATGGAGACAAAACTAGCTGGATCAATTTTCCCTTCGGTAACTTGTTTCGCAAATTCAAATGCAACAATTAATTTCATCGTACTCGCAACCGGCAATACAATATCTGGATTCACAGAATAAACAACTTTATCATTTCGTTTTATTAATAGGGCACTATTTTTTTCGTCTTTATGTTCTTCAACATATGAAGCGATATACTGTGCATCATCATTATTCGAACTCCAAACTTTTCCCACTAAAAAGTTACCCGATATTAGCAATACAAAAATACCTAAAATCCCTGCACATACTATACCTTTTCTCAAGTGAATTTCCTCTCCTATTGTGTAACTTTTTATCTATTTTATCTCATTATAAACAAAATAATAGAGGTGATTATCTAAATAATCACCTCTATTATTTTAACTTGTAATCTCCTATTATGTCTATGTCATAATTCGCACGAAATCCTCAAGAAACTTCTTATAATGTAACGACCAACCAATTCGCACCCAATTTTTTAACGCTTTTGCATCCGGTTGCGGGCGAAAATCAGCAATACTTTCGCCTTTAGCAACCCCATCTGTGTCCACTTCAACGCGGCGATAAACATATTCTAAAAGAGATGGATTTGCAACTGCCATCATCGTCACAACATCATGCACAGGACTCCCAGAAATTTTAGGATTTAGTTTTTTATACGCCTTATAATAGTAACTAAAAATCGGTTCAATTAACTTTTTAAAACTTGTTTTTGAATGCTTTGTAATATACTTCACTGTCTCTGGTGTTATAATTGCTTCAGCAGTTACATTAAGAGGAATTAATGTAATATTCTTTGCATTTTGCATGACTAATTGAGATGCTAATGGATCACCATGAAAGTTTGCTTCTGCCACAGGCGTAACATTGCCTGGCATCAAAAAAGCTCCTCCCATTATATAATACTCTTTCACATATTTCATAAGTGGTTTTTCTAAAATAAATGCTGTCGCTAAAGTAGTTGACCTACCAGCATCCACAATAATAAGCCCTCCTTTATACCTTTCAAGAATACGAAAAAACTCACAGAAAGGTTTGACATTTGGCGAAATTGTTTTAGGTGGTCGAATTGGCCCTAGTCCTTCTGTCCCATGAATTTCTGGATAATACGTTGTGAATTCTCCAGATAAAGGGATTTTCGCTCCATTAATAACTGGTATATCTTCTCTTCCTGCTAATTTTAATAAATAAGCTGCATTACTTGTCGCTTTTTCTTGTGTTACATTCCCATATCCAGTCACAACTCCGACAATCTCAATTTCAGGATGTAACAAGCCATACATAATAGCTAATGAATCATCAATACCCGGATCCCCTAAAAACAGAACTTTCTTCATGATTCTCAACTCCATCCCATCAATTGTTATTACTCTATGAATGGACAAAAAATGTAGCATAAAAAACACAAAATTCATCCCACATTAACGGACAGTAGGAAGATAGATGGGGAAAATCGCCCGTCAAAACTCGATTCGTGAGGGCTAACCGTCAATGAGAGCTGTAGCCCTCATTAATAAAAATTCCATTTTATTACATCAACCTTTGTGAACAAAAGATGAATTATTAATAAGAATTTTCTATTTAATTTATTTGTTCAAATTTCGTCCATTGTGATTCGATTCACAAAAATACATAATAAACTTGTAAATACATTTTATTATGTAACGGAGGGATTTATTATGTTTATTGATTTTTTACGTAATGATAAAAAAGCATTATTTATTCTATTACCTCTACGCTTATATTTAGGATATACATGGTTATCTGCCGGCCTTGGGAAACTTTTCGGTCAATCATTTGAAGCAAGTGGATTTTTAAAAGGCGCAATTGTAAAAGCAAGCGGTGATCACCCTGCCGTTCAAGGCTGGTGGGCTGATTTCTTACAAAGGTTTGCTTTGCCATATGCCGATTTATTTAGCTTTCTCGTACAATGGGGAGAAATTTTAGTTGGACTCGGACTCCTTCTAGGAGGTCTTACAAAAACCGCTACATTTTTCGGTGTTATCATGAATACTGCTTTTTTATTAAGTGGGACAGTGAGTACAAACCCAAATATGATGCTATTATCCATTCTTATTTTAGTAGCTGGATCTAATGCCGGACGCATTGGTCTAGACGGAATTGTTTTCAAAAAATTCCCCCGCAGAAATCACGACAATCATTATCCAACTTATTCTGCCAAGAAATTTGTCTCATGAAATAACATAAACCTTATTCTAACAATAAAAAACGTAGCTCTTCTCACCTGTCGAAGAGCTACGTTTTTTTATACTTCCTTTTATAATTCTTTTTTCTCAGTCAATACACTACCAATTATATAAGCAATAAACGCGAAGCAAATCGGAAAGACGACCGTATGTATACCAAATGGATTTGGGAAACATAGATGGAACGTCATGTAGGAACCTACTCCTACAAGAATAGATGCAAGTGCACCAACTGCATTCCCTCTTTTCCAATATAACCCTAAAACAATTGGCCAAATAAAAGCAGCTTCTAAGCCACCAAAAGAAAATAAATTCAACCAAATTAAGAAATCCGGTGGGTTAATAGCTGCTACGTATACAACTAAACCAACGATACCAGTAATCCATAAGCTTCCTTTTTTCACAACTGTATCTGTAGCATTTTCATTCACGTAGTTCACATATATGTCTTTAATAATTGAAGAACTTACAAGTAGTAATAGTGAGTTTACCGTTGACATAATTGCTGCCATTGGTGCAGCCAAAAAGATTCCTGCAAGCCAAGGTGGTAATACTTCCATCGCCAGAAGCGGCATGACTTTATCAGGTACAGTTATACCCGGAAGTACTACGCGAGCAAATACACCTGTTAAATGCATACCAATCATAATTGTACCAACAACAATCGTTCCAATGATTAGAGCTTGATGCATTGCCTTTGAATTTTTATAAGACATCGCACGCACACTAATTTGTGGTAACCCAACAACCCCTACACCAATTAGAATCCAAAATGACGTGACATACGTTTTCGTTAAACTACCATCCGCTCCAAACGGCGTAATTAAATTTGGATTGATTTGGATAAGTTCATGCATGATCTTTTCAATTCCGCCACCTGCTATTACCGTAGCAATTAGAATAATTGTTGTACCCACTAGCATAATCATACCAAGTAATGTGTCAGATAAAGCAACCGCACGGAATCCACCAATTAAAACGTATACGAGTACAGAAAATGTAAAAAGAAATAAAGACGTTGTATACGAAAGCCCTGTTAACGATTCAATTAACCTTCCGCCACCAACCCACTGTGCAACTGTTGCGGAAAATAAAAATATAATAATGCATAATGCTGAAAGAATGACTACCGCTTTATGATTATATCTTCCTTTTAAATAATCAATAAGTGTAATAGCCTCCATCTTTCTTGCAATAATTGCAAACTTTTTACCAAGGACTGTCAAAACGATATAACCCGTTACAACTTGAATCGCTGACAGCAGTACCCAACCAAGCCCCATATTATATGCAATACCAGGACCTCCGATAAAGCTACTTGCACTACCGTACGTAGCAATCATCGTCATAGCTAAAAGTAACCCACCTAGCTCGCGTCCCCCAAGAAAATACTCTTGTAAAAACTTATTATGAGCCGTTTTTTGTACACGCCTTGATGCATATACACCGATTAAAAATACAATGATAAAAGAAATTACCATTGGAATTAGTACATACCAGTTCATCTATCATTCCTCACTTTTTTCTTCCTCATCGAGTGAAATATCTTGAAATACAAAACGTACAACTAAAATAAGAAGCATGACCATTACAATAAACCCGACTATACAACTATAAAAAAACCACGCAGGAAAACCTAATACATATGTATATTCATTCGGATTCTTACTACCTAGCCCATAAGCAAATCCATACCAGATTATAAAATTAATAATAGCGAGTCCCAGACCTATTAACGCTTCTCTATGGGCAATTCGAAAACGCGAATCATTATGATGATCCTTCATTTTATCCCTCCTCTCACGATGTATAATTGTACCATTGTTTTTCTAGTTTTTCCTACTATAAAAGATAAGTGTGCAGGAATTTTTGCAAGCATGAGGAATCCATTCTTTATTACATATTTTTTACAATTGTAACATAAATGAAATTTGAATTTTCAGTCTATGTTATTTATGATTTAAATTAGAGGCCTTTCACCTAGTTTCTTTTACAACCCTATTACAGGAATAAACGCCGTCTCGTACTGCGTTTACATTATATTTTCAAGGGGGTTATACAATGAGTCAACTAGCTGTAAATCTTCATGAAAAGGTAGAGAAATTTCTACAAGGAACAAAAAAATTATATGTGAATGGAGCTTTCGTCGAAAGCGCTTCCGGTAAGACATTTAAAACTCCTAACCCAGCAACTGGTGAAACACTTGCTATCGTTTCCGAAGCTGGTCGCGAAGATATTCATAAAGCAGTAGTCGCAGCAAGACAAGCTTTCGACGAAGGTCCTTGGTCACGTATGAGTGGCGCAGAACGAAGCCGCCTCATGTACAAGCTTGCAGATTTAATGGAAGAACATAAAGAAGAATTAGCACAGCTTGAAACATTAGACAACGGAAAGCCAATCCGTGAAACGCAGACAGCAGATATTCCGCTTGCCATTGAGCATATGCGTTATTACGCTGGCTGGGCTACAAAAATTGTCGGTCAAACAATCCCAGTCTCCGGTGAATATTTTAACTATACGCGCCATGAAGCAGTTGGTGTTGTTGGACAAATTATTCCATGGAATTTCCCGCTTCTTATGGCTATGTGGAAGATGGGAGCTGCACTTGCAACTGGCTGTACAATTGTACTGAAACCAGCAGAGCAAACACCTCTTTCCGCTCTATACTTAGCTGAATTATTTGAAGAAGCTGGATTCCCAAAAGGCGTTGTCAACATCGTACCAGGATTCGGTGAAACAGCTGGACAAGCTCTTGTTAATCATCCTCTCGTTGATAAAATCGCATTCACAGGTTCCACTCCTGTCGGTAAACAAATTATGCGACAAGCATCTGAAACATTGAAACGAGTTACATTAGAACTTGGTGGAAAATCACCGAACATTATCTTACCAGATGCTGATTTATCTCGAGCGATTCCAGCAGCCCTTTCTGGTGTTATGTTTAACCAGGGGCAAGTATGCTGCGCAGGATCACGCTTATTTATTCCTAAGAAAATGTATGATAATGTTATGGCCGACCTTGTCCTATATTCCAAAAAATTAACACAAGGTGCAGGACTTGATCCTCAAACTACCATTGGGCCTCTTGTTTCCGAAGAACAACAAAAACGAGTTATGGGATACATCGAAAAAGGAATTGAAGAAGGTGCAGAAGTACTTGTTGGTGGAAACAAACCATACGAACAAGGATATTTCGTTTCTCCAACTGTATTCGCAGACGTAAATGATGAAATGACAATCGCGAAAGAAGAAATTTTTGGTCCTGTCATCTCTGCACTACCGTTTAATGATATTGATGAGGTAATTGAACGCGCAAATAAATCTTCATTTGGCTTAGCTGCGGGTGTATGGACAGAAAATGTCAAAAACGCACACTACATTGCAAGCAAAGTTCGTGCAGGTACAGTTTGGGTAAACTGTTATAACGTATTTGATGCAGCATCTCCATTCGGGGGCTTTAAGCAATCTGGCCTTGGCCGTGAAATGGGATCCTATGCATTAAACAACTATACTGAAGTGAAGAGTGTTTGGGTAAACCTGAACTAGCTGAAAGAGCCTGACTAATGAAGTCAGGCTCTTTTCTCATTTTAAAAATGGCACTCGCACTTTCCCTGCATCAAACTTGTAATCCACCACTCACATTTAATACCTCGCCTGTAATATATGAAGCATACTCTGAAGCTAAAAAGGCTGCTGTATTTGCGATATCTTGTGGCGTTCCAATTCGGCCAGCTGGAATTGCACCAATCATCTTCTCTTTCACTTTATCTGGTATTGACTTCGTCATATTTGTATCCATAAAACCTGGACAAATGGCATTACAAGTAATACCAAACCCTCCTACTTCTTTTGCTGCCGTTTTTGTTAATCCAATGACACCAGCTTTCGTTGCAGCATAATTCGCTTGCCCAATATTCCCTTCCCTACTAATTGAAGAAATATTAATGATACGTCCAAATTGTTGTTGCCTCATATAAAGAAGGGCTGGTTGCATACAATAAAATACACCCGTTAAATTCACCTGCAATACTTGTTCCCAGGCTGCTTTCTCCATTTTGTGTAACATTGCATCCCTTGTAATCCCAGCATTATTAACTAAAATATGTAATTCCCCAAATGTTTGAACAGCATATTCAATTAATGATTTCGCTTCGTTTTGGTTACTTACATCACAAGCATATAAACTCACTTCATATCCTTGTTCTAAAAATTCATTTGTTGTTTCTCGTAACCTCTCTTCATTCACATCACTAATTAGCACCTTTGCCCCGAGCTTTGCAAACGTACAAGCAATTTCTTTTCCTATCCCTTGTGCAGCTCCTGTTACAACAGCTGTTTTCCCATGTAAAAAGTCCATTTCTCTCCCCCATTTCTATCGCTTATACTGTATATTTCGGCTTTTCCCTTTCCAAATCCTTTTTGTATGAAAAAGTCTATTTGTGTCAAACTAAGGTTGCAACACATCATAAGCACAAGGAGATTGTGTCGAATGAACAAAAAGCAATTAGGAAAAAAACAAGCTTCTGATGGCATCGATGTAGAGTTCTCTCGTGAACTCGCTGACCATAATGACTTAGAAGCAAACGCACGTGCAGATGCCGCCGATGCACGTCAAAAACGTCAGTCAACAGAAAAGGAATAAGATACTCCCTAGCCTCTTATTCCTTTTGCAATTGGGCCCTACCTACTACCCATACAAATAAACCGAGAAATTTTCTCGGTTTATTTTCTATATTTCTTTATATAATGCGCAAAAGTAAGTAGCGGGTATAAGTGATGATAACTATGATAACGAATATAAAACCCATCTGGTAACCCTGTACCTGTAGGATATTCTTGATGCTCAGTAGAATGCGCAAGTAAATAAGAAATTCCTTTTCGAATGGCTGGTGTTTCTGAATCATAAAAAGCAATTAACGCATCAAGCGCCCACGCTGTTTGCGATGGTGTACTAAAAGGTAACGAAACAAACCTTTTTTCTATACTACTTCGGCAAGACTCACCCCAACCTCCATCACGGTGCTGCGTACTCTCTAACCATGCAACTGCCTTTTGTAAAGCAATGTCAGTAGAAGGGACTCCTAATGCACGTAAACCTGTGAGTGCCGCCCAAGTACCATATATGTAACACACCCCCCACTTTCCATACCACGCCCCATTCTTCTCCTGTGCATGTACTAACCATCTAATTGCTCGATTTTTTTGATCATTTGTTAATTCATCTGGAGCATACGTTCCAAAAAACTCTAAAACTCTACCCGTAATGTCTGATGTAGACGGATCAGTAGTCATGTCCCCTGAGTTATCAAGAGGTAAATGAGTTAAAAATTTGCTTGTTACGCCTCTTTCAAAAGCCGCCCAACCTCCATCAATATTTTGTAATCCTTTCACCCATTCAATACCTTTTTTCCAAGCTTCTTCTACTTTCTGATTTCCTTTCGTACTTCGTGCTAGTGCTCTAAGTACAGCTGTTGTATCATCAATATCAGGAATTGTCGTATTAATCTCTGAAAACCCCCAGCCTCCAGCATCAAGTAACGGGGCATGTGCACTCCAATCTTTTTTCTCATGTTGTTGCTTTTGTAGCAAATATTCTGTTGCTTTTTGAATTATATGATTATCTTGAGATACATTCGCTTCTTGTAGTGAATAGCTCAGCAAAGCTGTATCCCATACGGTAGATGGTGAATTTTGCAAATGGCTTCCAAGTTCCATATTCCATATATAAGATTTCAATCCTGCCACTGCTCTATTGATAACTGGAGACTGAACCGTATGCCCTAAGGCGAGTAATGCATAAATCATATAAAATGTAGCACTAGCATAACTGTATAATGTGCCGTTTTTATCAATTCGCTCGACCATAAAACGCTCTGCTTCTTTATATCCTTTATGATGCAAGGACAACGGATAAGCTAAAAATTTTTTCACATCCCCAATCAATGTTTGAAATATTGGAGAACGTTCTTCACGAAACCACTGCGTCTTACTTCCTCCTGTAATATGATCTAAATTAGGAAGTATTTTTTTTGATACAGTAAATCGTTTATTCATACAAATCATCATCGGAATCAAGTGAATACGTGCAGAACTACTTAGCTCAAATATACTGAGGGGAGAGTCTTCAGGTAAAAATAGAATTGGAGTTGGAAAGTGAAACAACGAGGGATATTCATATTCTCCATGAAGCGCTAATAAAAACTTCGTCATAAAGTGAGCCCGTACAATCCCTCCCCGCTCACGAATAAACGCTGCAGTTCTCTTCATATTTATATCTTCTTTTGTATACTTTCTAGAAGCAAGTAAAGCGGCGTATGCATGAATTGTCGTTGACAAGTTACCAACAGGTTCATCTTCGTATAACTTCCAGGTTCCTTCGTTTGTTTGAAGAGATGCTAGTCTTACCACAAACGGTTCTATCTCTTTATCTTGGCCTAATAACCTGAGTAAAAAAATCATATGGCAATCTGTTAATGGTGAACCTTCAAAACAAAATCGCCATGTTCCGTCTTGCTGTTGCATCGTTCGAAGTGCTGTAATTTTCCGTTCGACTTCCTCACGCACTTTTTCATATAATAACACCTTCTTCACCCACCCTTTCTAAATCCGTATACGATATTCCGTTTGGCAACCAATTATGTATGAAACAAATAAAAGCAGAACATGTAAAAATAAACATTCTGCTTACAAACAATAACCTATTCCAATGACAATACCTAAAATAGCTCCGACAACAACTTGATACGGTGTATGTCCGACAAGTTCATTTAATTTCTTATATTCCGTTTGCCTACCATGAAAAAAATCATTTAAAATTTTTGCTTGTTTACTTACTGCAAGTCTTACCCCTGAAGCATCATACATGACAATAATGGCAAAGATAGCTGCTACTGCAAATACTGCACTCGTTACCCCTTCCACCATACCAACTCCTGTGGCCAATGCAGTAACCGTTGAAGAATGAGAACTTGGCATTCCACCGGAAGCAAAGAACTGCGCAAAATCAAATTCTCTTGTCTTTATTAATTTAAAAATAACTTTTGTTAATTGTGCTAAAAACCAAGCGAGCACAGCCGCCATAAGTGGATCATTATGTAAAATTGTTTCCATATTTCCAGCTCCCTACTTGACTGTAATGGAAATTCCATACTATAAGTATAAAGAAAAATGCGTAGAAAATACTACGCATTATGATACTTTTGCTGATTTATTTTTAAGAAATTTCGGTTGCTTCTTTAGTAAAAACTTTGTTTTCGCCATTGAAAATACAAATAGCGCAATCCAAATAAAGACAAATGCTGTCATATGAGCCGATGTAAAATGTTCATGGAAAACAAATATACCTAAAATAAGGTTAATAGTCGGTGCAATATATTGTAAGAAACCAATCATATACAGAGGAATAAGCTGTGCCCCTTTCGCAAAGTAGAAAAGCGGCAATGCAGTAATAATACCTGCGCCCATTAAAAGTAACGTTGAAGTAACAGGAATAGAACCGAATGATCCAAAACCATGTTCTCCAATCATAAACAAGTAAATAACTGCAAGAGGAGTAACAATCATTGTTTCCATCGTAAGTCCTATCATTGCATCATAATTTAATAATTTTTTTGTTAAGCCATATATTCCAAATGTAAATGCGAGCGAAAGTGCAATCCAAGGAATCGAACCATAACGAAATGTTAAAATGATAACTCCTATCCCAGCTAGACCAACCGCAACATATTGCCAAAAGTTAAGTTTTTCCTTCAAAACCACTGTACCAAGTAAAATACTTACAAGAGGATTAATATAATAACCAAGACTCGCTTCAATGATATGGTTATGGTTCACAGCCCATATGTATACAAACCAATTGCCACTAATTAAAACAGACGCGATTGTTAATGAGATGAATAATTTAGGACGTTTAAAAAGGCTCACAAGCTCACCAAAAAATTGTCCCAATCTCTTTGATATTCCTAAAATCAGTAGCATAAAAACAAAAGCCCAAACAATGCGGTGTGCTAATATTTCTTCTGCAGACACTTCTTCGACCCATTTCCAATAAATCGGAAGAACTCCCCACATCATATAAGCACCAGTTGCATATAAAATCCCTTTCTTTTGCAGTGCTTTTTGACTCTCCATCTTCCCTTTTCTCCTCTTCTCTTTTTTCTTCATTATAAGATGTACCTTTAAAAATTTACAAATGTTACCTCCCTATCTTTTTCGACAATATAATTCCATTTTCAATAATACCTGCTTTAAACCATTGCAGAAAACAGCTAAATTTCTTTTAATATTCCTCGTAGAAAGCTTATTTGTAAAACTAATTATATTAAACTAAATCAGCCATAAAACATATGAAGTTACAGCAACAAGGAGCGGTATACCAATTGTAAATTTATTTTTATGTGTTTTATGGTGAAAAACATACATTCCAATCCAGGCCCCTACCGCTCCTCCAGCCGCTGATACTAAAAACAATGTACGTTCTGGAGTACGCCATTGTTTTTTAACCGCTTTACGTTTATCAAGTCCCATCATTGAAAAAGCAATAACACTCATACACAATATATACATACATTTTACCAACATTATTAATTCTCACATTCCTTTCTGTTTCATTCTTATCCTTTCTACAATAATCGTACTTTCATTCATGTACAAATAAAAATAGTTGTAAGCTGGAAAAAATCGCTTGTAAACAAACTCTCTTTTTCAGCCTACAACTGTATTTTAATTATCTATGCGCCATTTCCTTTTCTTACATTACTATGTTTTTTAGAATATACAAAATACACGAAAATCCCTACTATAACCCAAATCATAAAACTGATTAAAGTTACTTGAGAAAGATTACAAGCTAGATATATACAACTTATTATTGACACTATAGGTAAAAAGGGGACGAGTGGTGCACGAAACGGTCTTGCAATTTTCGGTTTTGTTTTCCGCAATACAATGACCGCAATAGATACAAATATAAAAGCTGTTATCGTTCCCATATTTACTAAATTCGCTAATAAATTTAAGTCTATAAGCCCTGCTAGTAATGCTGCGAGAATTCCTGTAATCCATGTATTAAAGAACGGCGTTTGAAAACGTTTATGCACACTTGAAAGCTTTTTTGGAAGTAATCCATCACGACTCATTGAATAAGATACCCGTATAAAAGCAAACATTGCTACTAAAAGAACTGTAGTTAAACCAGCAATAGCTCCTACTGATAACAAACCAGCAATTTTATCCTCCCCTACAACACGCAATGCATATGCAACTGGATCAGCTACATTCAATTCAGTAAATGGTACCATTCCTGTTAAAACAAATGAAACACCAATATAAAGAACTGTACAAATACATAAAGATACAAGGAGACCAATAGGAACATTTCGTTGCGGGCGCTTAACTTCTTCAGCTGCCGTAGCAACTGCATCAAAACCTAAAAAGGCAAAAAACACTGTAGCCGCTCCTCCAATAACACCATGAAATCCAAATGGAAGAAACGGTTGCCAATTCTCTGGTTTTACATACTGTCCACCTACAATAATAAACCCTATAATAACAGCAAGTTTAATAATTACCATTACATTGTTGATACGAGCACTTTCTTTTGCACCACGACTTAATAAGAATGTCACAACTAAAATAATAAAAACGGCAGGTAAATCAATGATTCCACCTTTCCCCATACCTGGTGCCGAGGCAAAAAGAGTAGGAACTTTAATATGAAATCCTAAAAGTAATGATTGAAAATAAGCGGACCATCCAGCTGCTACTGCAGAGGTTGCTAATAAATACTCTAGCATTACACACCAACCAACTATGAAAGCAAAAATTTCTCCCAATGTAATATAAGTATAAGAATATACACTACCGGATACCGGAACAGTAGAAGCAAATTCAGCATAACAAAATGCTACACATGCACAAACAATTGCAGCCAATATAAAAGATAAAACAATTGCAGGTCCAGCATGTTTTGCTGCTACAATACCTGTTAATACAAAAATACCAGTCCCAATAATTGCTCCAATTCCTAAAAGAGTTAAATCGAACGCCCCTAACGTTTGATTTAATACTCGTTTCTTTTCTTGATTTATTGCTTTTTTAATTAGTAGACTCATTAGCAGAAACCTCATTTTCAATTTAATCCCTCACTAAATACAACCTCTATTACTTTCGAGAGATTGTTTCTTATAGCAAAGACACTATAATTCCACATGATAAAAACATCAATATTTATTATTTTACAATAACTATAAATTTCACTTTATCACTCGGATTTTTTGAGAATATACAGAAAAATCAAAACACTAAAATTATAATAAAACTTACATATGGAATACTATTCCAAATGATGCATCAATGAGAATCTCGATTGAATTTATCATATAATTAATTCTATTGTCAATAATAAAATCTCTTATCTACCAATGGATAATCATGTAACAAAAAGGATTATTTCACAAACAAAAAATTATCAAACACCAGTTGTTATCAGTATTATTGTCCGATTTACTTTTTTAATATTAATTTTTATGCATATATTTCTATAAAATACATACCTGCTCAGCCATTCAATAAATTAAATCTTTTTGTAGAATACATACCAAAACCGTTTGATTTTATATTAAATATATTATTCGTATTGATACAAGTTCCCAATCATAAAACATAATTTTCTTATTTATTCAAAAAAAATATTTTTTTGTTGCTATATAAAATCCCTATTAGTATAATAAAAAACGTTGCGCGTATAACAATTTTAAAATTCAGAATTTTCCGTTCGGCATTATGGTATTTTTAAGAATTATTTCTACTGGAGGTTTAAACTTGGCAAATAAAGTACCCTTTTCTCGTGTTCTTGTTATTGGACTTATGTTGTTTGCACTTTTCTTTGGAGCTGGAAACTTAATTTTCCCAGCTATGTTAGGACAAGCAGCTGGATATAATGTATGGAGTGCTACTGTTGGTTTTTTAATTACAGGAGTCGGCCTTCCGTTGTTAGGTGTTCTAGCATTTGGCATTTCTGACAGCGATGATTTACAATCACTAGCAAACCGTGTTCACCCCTGGTTTAGTGCTGTCTATACATTTGTTCTTTATTTAGCAATTGGACCACTTTTCGCACTCCCTAGAGCTGGAAGTATTTCATTTGAGATAGGTGTAAAACCATTTTTATCAGAGGGAACAGAAACAATTGCTTTACTTATCTTTACAATCATTTTTTTCGGCATTACATGTTTGTTTTCGTTTAATCCAACAAAAATTGTAGATGTTGTTGGCAAACTTTTAACACCCATCAAACTTACATTCGTCGGAATTTTAGTAGTTGCAGCTTTTATCCAACCAATCGGTCCTATTCAAGCACCTACAAAAGAATTTATAAGTAATTCTTTTGTCAAAGGTTTTCAAGAAGGATATTTAACAATGGATACACTAGCATCTTTTGTATTCGGCATTATTATTATCAATGCTATAAAAGAGAAAGGTACTTATAATAAAAAAGAAATAGTGAGTGTTTGTGCGAAGGCTGCTGGTATTGCAGCAATTGTATTAACGATTGTCTATTCCTCACTTTCTTATATGGGAGCCGCTAGCGTATCTAAATTAGGGCATTTAACAAATGGAGGAGAAGTCTTAGCGAAAGTAGCCAATTATTATTTTAGTTCTTTAGGAAATTTATTGTTAGGATTAATGATTACTGTTGCATGTTTAACAACAAGCGTTGGACTTGTAACATCATGCTCTTCCTATTTCCACAAGATATTTCCTATAATTCCTTACAAAACATTCGCTATTGTTCTATCTATTTTTAGCGCGTTTATCGCAAATCTTGGCCTAACAGAATTAATTGCGATTTCTGTACCAGTGCTTACAGCGATATATCCACTAGCAATTATGCTAATTGTTCTAACATTTTTGCATCCTCTCTTTAAAGGTAGAACAGAGGTATATCAATGGAGCTTACTCCTAACTTTTGTCGTTAGTTTGTTTGATGGACTAAATGCCGCAAATATGCCGATTCAAGTAATCAATGCTACTTTTTCAAAACTCCTTCCTTTATATGATGCAGGTTTAGGTTGGGTCTGTCCTGCAATTGTTGGAGGGTGTATCGGTTATCTCATTTATGTATTTCGAATGAAATTCATTACTAGTACCCCGAAAACGAATCATTAAAAAACCATGCAGATTTTCATCTGCATGGTTTTTTATCTTCCAGTTCCATTTCTTTATTACCCTTTTCCAAATAATCATTATGCAATTCTTCTTCCTTTAATTCCATTGAAATCATTGCATGGTAAATCTCTGGATACAATCCAAATATTTGATACACGCTTCCTAAAAATGGCACCTGAAACCCCTCTTTTCAAAAATAGTATTTCTATACTTAAGGGTTCCCTACCTTTAAGCTACACATTCGTTTTTGTTTCATGTTCCTCATCTTGAACATGTAATACATGTTGCCATTTTTTATAAGGTGCACTATTTGGATCAACATAACCTTTCGCATATGAGCGGTCCCATAATTGTTTTACAAACATCTCTGCTTCTTTCTTCGCAACCATTTCAGCACCGGTTCCATAATAGTCTTGGAAATAAACTAAAATTTCATCAAGAAATAGTCGTAATAATTCATCCGATGTTTCTTCTAGCGTCGGATCATACTTTGCCTCACGATCGTACATTAAAATGATATCTAAAATATTATGGACGTGTTCTTTTCTAAGCCACCTTACATCTTGAGCCCCTAACACAAAGGCCTGTGTATACAAATGTCCCCCTTGGAGCAGAGCTTTTTCTTGTTCTTCTTCAAAACGAGAAAGAATATTTTCATAAATAAATGGATTATGAAGCAAGGCACGGTGTAGTTTATAGCTTTCACTTGAAATATTTTTCCCCATTGACTGAATTAAAAAGCTGCGACCTACACCGTTATATTGATACACAAACTGGCCATCAACCGCCACAAGACTTATCCAGCGGAACATATATGCATATAAAAGGGCCCGATTACACTTATCATAATCTAACTTCGTTTGCGTTGCATTTAAGTCCGGCATAAAGGCTGGTAAGTGCCAATATTTATCTAAATGCGGTGTCAAATTAGATTTTTTGATATTTAATTTATTCACGCGGCGATAATAAGATTGAAAATAATCACCTTTATCATTCATAAATCCATTTGCAATATGTCCTGATGAAAGCTTAGGAAAGTCTTGTAGTGATAACCCATAATGAGCCCGGTAACATATCACTTCAAATGGTGAAAATGCTTGATTCACTGTATCCTTTTCTTGGAACATTTCTTGCAAGAGTTCTTCTTGTAATTCTTGTTTCAATGAGGGATGTACACCCCAGTATTGCAACTCACGATGATGAGCCACTTTTGGAATAAATGGGCTTGCTAAATGAAACAAATCTTCAATTTTTTCTCTTACATATTCATTACGATCACGCTTTTTAAAATCAGCTTCTTTTCGCAACGCCTCAATAATATTGAGTTCTAATTTATCACGGTACCGGACTTGAAGTTCGTCGTAGCAATACGTCAAAATATGTTCTCTATAAAAATCTTCTACTTTTTTCGATTGACTTTCTTCCGCTTGTGTGTCCCGGCAATATTCTCCATACAAACTCATATAAATTTCTGCTGATATGTCTTTTGGCAGTATGCCTAGATTTAAATGCTGCTGCATATCTTGCCATATTTTTTCTTGTAACTGTTCATCTGCTAACACATATACATTTGTCGGATTTGTTTTTCCTTCAAATTCTTTGCTTCGCTTTTGAATTTCAAACAGTAAATTTTCACGTGTCTCTTGTAAATTATCAAAGAACCTTTCCCAGTGTTGGATCATTTTATTTACTGCTTGATATAATGATTGGTAAACGAGTTCAAGTAACATTTCCTTACGATATTCATTCAACTTATGTGCATATTGCGTAACGATATCTTCAAATTCTTTTCGGAACATACGCTGCTGATTGTAAAACATTTTGCCAAACCAACCTTGTTGCTGCACAAGCTCAACGCGTCGCACCGCTGTTACTGTACCATCAATATTGCTTACATTAAATTTCTTATCATAGTTTTGAATTAAATTACGCTTTTGCTCATTATTCTCATGTAATCGATTCATTTTCTCTACCAATTGCTTCCGAATTTCATACAACATAAAACGAGCAGCAACTGGATGAACCGGATCTGTTTTCTTTAAAAACCATGTATTTAATTGGTATGACTGTCCCTCTGACCCACTAGGTGTATGTCGGTCTGATTCTATCATGTCATACAAAAGTGTCGTTACGTGCTCATGCACACGGCTCGGTATCGCATATGCATACAACCTGACAGCATGGTCTACTCTCGCCACTTCACCCTTCATTTGCTCCATGATTTTGAGCTTTGCAGCAGATATTTTACATTCATGCTGCAACCTGTTTAATTCTTCGTCTTTTTGTACCGTACGCTGCACGTAACTTTCAACTGCTTCTAAAAACAGTTTTGATTTCGCAACGCCAACCTTCCCGCTCTCTGCACCTTCTCTTGTTTCATTATACATTTGTCTATAAAAAATATGGGCCTGCTCTGGACGAGTAGCAAGATGCTCTAAATCTTCTAAATAACTTTTTCCACGCTCTGGTTTCTCACGCTGCATCCCACGGCGAACATCTTGCTCATAGCGATGCTTTTTCTCTTGAAATAATTGATCTAAATGAAGCCATGATTCGTCTAAACCTTGCACGGCCCATTTTAAAGCACAATATTTTAAAACATGCTCATATGGATAGATGAGCTTTGCCGTCCCAGCACCGCAGTAACGTGCTTTCCCGCTCGATTCGGCTAGTTGTTGAATTTGATTATCTTCTTGTGCAAAATGACTCGTGGACATCGGACTAAATAGTTGTAAATAAATCGTGTTTGTCATTTGTTCCATGTAATCTGATAGATTGTGCAAATGATGACCATGTAAATTTTCATAATCATATAAGAAGCAATAATTATACGGTAAATGATGCTGCTTAATTGTATGATTCGTTCGTCCATCTTCATCAACTTGATCGGGACGGTACTCTAGTTCAATCGTTACACCGCCTCGCTTTGATAACTCCCCTGTAGAACCAAGTGTAATGGCATGAAGTTCTTTTAAAGAAGCATAACCATTCGCTTGCACAGTTTCAAACTCTTTAGCGCTCACTGTACGTGTCTTTACAAGTACATCGGGCATTAAAAATGCTCCACGTATTAAAATGTTATGATGTTGTAATTTTTTTCGAAGCATCTCACGTAAGTACAATGCAATTTGTAAGAACATACCCGAACCAGTACCACCAGCTAGCGATGTAACGATAATAACACGAACACCATACTCGGTTTGATCACTTGTGACAGGAAAAATCTTTTCAATTTCTTGCCAAAAAGCAGTTAATTTATCTTCTTTCATCGCCGCTCGTAAAGCAAGACGTGAAATTACACGTAATTGCCCAGCACCTTCTGTTAACGGTTTATCAAGAATAGTAGGATCCATCGGAAACCATTCTGGAATCGTTGGATCCCCCGCAATATATTCTCGCGGCGTTTTACTAGAGCTAGTTTGTGTCTTGAACTTACGAATATGCTCAAATTTACTTAACGTATTCACATCTGTATCAAAGACATGCATTGCCACCTTTTTACGCCGTTCCTCCGGCAATTTCTCATATATTTGATGGGTAACAGTACTCCCAATTCCACCTAAACCAATTAAAATCGTTGGAACTTGTAATGTCATGTGAACCACCTTCCTATTAGTGAGTGTTCAAAAAGAAGGATACAGAGAGCCGAGCAGTTCAAGGCACGGAAGCCAGGAGGATACGGAGTGTAGCTTACACTACATGAGTACCGGACTGGCAACGCAGGCGTAGAAATGCGACAGCTATCTTTACCGGACTTTTTGAACCTCCTCTATTATTCACATTCATATCGATAGATTTCTTTTCCATACCCACGATCAATCAGTAAAATTTCATTCGGATATAACGTCTTATGCTCATTTCCAACCTCTTCCTCTGTAATAAACATACCATCAATAATCATACCAATCACTTGCGATTCCTTTGCTACAAATACAGATTTCGATCCTTTTTTCGCTATAAATGTGACAGATTGTACTGTCTTTCGTTCTGCTCGAAATGGAATACCAAAATAATGTTTCCACCATTTGTTTCTTAAGAGTTCTGGTTCAGATTGATACAGCCAATCTTTCGCTACTTCTTGATCCCATTCGTAATATAAAAGTGCTTTACGATGAAATCTCGGACGAACAATCCATCCTAAAACAAGAATCGCAACTAATAGAAGTAGTAAAGTAACTGGGATTACGAACTGAAAAATTATCGCATACCGTTCCCAAAATGGCGCATTTTGAATATGAAATGAAATTTTTCTGTTCACTTCTTGCAACTTTGAATCCTTTATAGTGATGGTAGCTTCTATGGTGCCAGTATCTGTAAAATTGAATGTATCGGAGTAGTAAGGACGAGGATACACATAGATTTGATTGTCATGTTGCTCTAATTCATAGTTGATTGATTGATGAGATGTGACACCAGTAGATTGTAATAATTTTTTCACTTCCGCTTCTTTCATCGGTTCACCATTAAGTAATGGCTGTAAAATAAAAGGCTTACTCTTTTCTAAATTGGTCACCTTTTCTTCATATTCTTTCGTAATGGCCTGTAGGGTTAATTTCGGTTTTGGCAATGTCCCAATCCGGAATTCCCTCGTCTGCCTGTAAAACCCTTTTATGTTCATATGGACTTTTCCACGTACTATTTGTTTTCCAACCTGTAATTCATAGTAAAATACATGCTTTTTTTCATCCCATTTCATTGGATATAATCTACCATCTAATTCTATTTCTGCTTGAAAATAAGAAGGTTGGATTGGTAAATCTGTCGGTTTCGCTTCAATAACCGCTTTTGTTCCCTCATACATTTTCTCAACATTCTTTTTCGTTCTATCCGCTTTATCATAAATAGAAACGCTATAATCAAGTGCTGGTTCAACAAGTACTTTCAAGCCTTCCTTTTCAATATCTCTATCAATTTCTATTTTGTATGTCCCCGGTTGAATGACCTCATTGTTCGTAGCACTGATATGTGCTATACCGCCATATAATTTCGATTCTCCTGGCGCATGGATTGAGAAAGAAGATTGTAATATTAATGGCTTAGATAATTGTTCAAACTTATATTGAAACGAATCAGAAGATTGTTGTACTAGCGTCATTCGTTTTAATGGAAATGGTGTTGTAACCTCTAATTTGTTACCAGTTATATTCGTTTTCACTACAGGTTCAACAGCAGAAAATGGATCCCGATTCGCAACTAATGCTGCCGCTTGATTGACACTTTGAATGACTCCATCTTCCCCACTCGACGGCATGATTACTCCATTTATTTCCTGCTTCCAAATTTCTTTAAACATATTCATTTGTAATTTTTCTTGCGGTCCTAAATTTTCTTCCATTGTTATCAATACAGGATGTAATGAAATTTTTTTTACTTCCATTTCTTTTTTAAATTGCTCTAACGTTCGAGTGATTTGTTCTTTGCCACCATTCGCTTCTTTTTCTAATTCATTAAATGCCCCGTCCGTTAATACAATAAGCCAAAATTCACGTTTTCCATTTATGTCTGCTTCCTTTTTAATAGATTGCATTGCCGTTTCTACAGCACTAAACGGAGTGTTCAAATAATTTTTCCACGCCCCAATTTGATTAATTTCTGTTTGTCTTTTTTCATTTGTTAACGCGACGTTGTTTGCTTCAGTGGGACGACTCATTGGAACATATGAAAATCTATCTTTTTCATCTAATAATGCAACTAAACTTTGCAAAGCATAATTGGCATACTTCCAGCGATCGTTATTCCTCATGCTACCAGAATCATCATATACAAGTGAAACGACCCTTTCCTTTGCCTCCTCTCCTTTTGCAAAAGTTAAAAAAGGATTTAAACATAATAATAGAAAAAAAATGAATGTGGCACAGATTCGAATCTTCATGATGAGACTTCGCCACCTTTGTAGACAAATTCCTATGTTTAAATTTATGAAAAGAAACAAGATATATGACTTGTATTTTGGGACATATAGATTATCATAATATGATTATGTAAATAAGATGCTGAAATAATACCTCGTTTTCCAGTTATACCTCCTTGTAAATTGTAATTGAAAGTACGTTTTATCGTGTTTATTTTTCAAATAAACGAGCCTGCTTTGAAAAGAAATTACAAAACAGACTCTCCCTACATTTCGTGCGGAAAATTCCCATGAAAAAGTTTGATTTTCTCTTCTAACTGAACAGTTCAACTTTTGCATTTTAAATGAAAGGAAATGTCTGTATATACAGTGAAGACTTTTACGGACAGTTCATCTCTCATCTATCTTCTTTGCTTTCGCTGAATGTTGAGGTGTGAGTGTTACTGTCCGCAAATGGCGGGATAAAAATATTACTACTCAATAATCAAGATTGATATTTCCTAATTAGCAAAGTACTTCAATTTATATCATACAAATAAAAAACACGCCTATAACAGCGTGTTCTTATCTTTTCACATACACTTCAACAATAGGATTGTCCTTATTATTTGCATGCAAGCGAATATTCTCTTCACTTGTATGATAAATACTTGCTAATAAAATGACTGTTAACAAATTCGGAATTTCTCCATCACTCCCAAATTTTCGTTCAAACGCCTCTTTATATTCAAAATCCAAATCCCCTTGTACATATGTATACACCTCGAATCCATCCTTCAAATCACAAACAATCCGATCAATAATATCCGTACCCACTTGCCTCTCCATTTCACTACGAATTGCACCTGCAAAGTCATCCCAAGAAACTTCATACGTTTGAAATTGATCTGTAGGTTCCATATTGTTCACTCCTTGCTATTCATCTTCCACATATATTTCCCCTTTCTCCTAACAATTATGAAACTAAGGTCAATCGTACAAGCCGCACTTGTCCTGTTAACATATCGTATTACTGTAACACGGAAGGAGGAGAAACATGCATCGACAAAAATGTTATAATACTTGCCGACGTTATTTTGGTAAAGTTGTACGAATTGAAGATCGTAATGGTTATATTCATTTAGGCAAAATAACTGATGTTACAAAAGATTCGGTTTGGATTGAGCCAATTCACCGTCCATCTTTTGATACAGGTTTTGGATACTATGATGCATATGCAAATGGCGGCTGTGACTTTTGCGGTGGTCTACGTCAATGTAACCGTTGTGGATTTGGATTTGGTGGAGGTCGCGGCGGATGCGGTGGATGCGGAAACTGTAGTGGATGCGGTTTTGGAGGTTATGGATATGGTGGCGGAGGCTATGGATTAGCCTTTGGTTTTATCTTTGGAATTACTTTAGCTGCATTATTCTTCATCTAATATATGAAGGAGCTGACTATGTTTTTAGTCAACTCCTTTTCACCAACACACCCACATATCACCAATCAAACGAATCATAAATTTGCCCTTTTACTTTTCACAAATAAATATACGGTGCCCTAATACATGTTGGTACATATGCAACACTTGTTCATGTTGGACCCATGCATCATACAATTCGGGCGGAATATACTGTGACAAATTCCATTCTGGCTGCTCCATTTGTCCTGTAATTGTCTCGGCAATTGTACCACCACCGCCAATTGTTATTCGTTCGAAGCTTTCCTTTTGAAATAAGCGAACCCATTCATCCTCTGTTAATAACTGCTGCATTCCATATAATTGTAATATTTTCTCTTCTTCTTCCTTCGTTATATGTTTCTCAATTATCATTTCAACTACAACAAGCTTTCCATTCTTTTGTAACACACGATAACATTCTGGAATCGACTGTTCTTTATTTGTAAAAGCAAGTATAGATTCTCCAAGTACAAATTCAAATTCTTCATCTAAAAATGGTAATTGTTCTGCATTTCCTTGAATCAATTCGATGTTTAATTTTTCAAATAGCCACCTATCCTTTGCCTTTTGAATCATAATCTCATTATTTTCAACTGCCGTTACTTTGCAACCAAATTCCTTTTTCATATAAGCTGCTGTCCGCCCTGTTCCGCATCCTATCTCCAGTACATTTGCTCCATTTCTTAATGGCAGCTGAGCTAATAGCTGTTTTGTTAACGTAAATCCACCAGGGTGAGCACTCCCAATTCCATAATAAGCTAAAAAATCAAGGTATACGTTCCGTTTCATAGGATTCTCCTTCATTTTTTCTATATTACCTATATTCATACACTAAAAAAACGGTGCAAAAGAAACGGTAGTTTCTATAAAAACTTCTCCTTATCAAAATAAAAAGCATTTCTAAAGGAATAGGATTCACTTTAGAAATGCTTTCACTTTCATTACTTACTATCTTTCTCCGTTACATACGCCCACTTAAAGCTATATTCTGGACTGATATTATGTTTTACAATTCCTTTCACATTTGGCTGTAATACATAAGATCTACCTGATTGGTGTAACGGTATAAGCGCTACATCTTTTTCAAGTAACTGTTTTTCTGCCTTTCCTAACTCTTCCCAACGTTTCTTCGAATCCGCCATTAACTCTGTCTTACCTTGTTTAATCATTTCATCATATTTTGGATCTGAGTAACTCATTTGGTTTTGAGAATTTGTTGATTCAAACATATCTAAGTATGTCATTGGATCCGCATAGTCTGGGTTCCAGCCACCATATGAAAAATCATAATCTTGATCAGATTCTAATTTTAACTTTTGTTTAAATGGTTGAAGTTTAATATTTACGGTTACACCCTTTAAATTTTTCTCAATCTGGTCTTTTACATACTCTCCCACTTTTTTCGCATTACCAGTATCATAGTTCAATAATTCAATTGTCACTTGATCTTTACCAAGTTCTTTCTTCGCTTCTTCCCAAGCTGCTGCTGCTTTTTTCGTATCTTGTTTTAAGCCATTTTTAAATGTCTCTGCGAAATCTTTACCATCCGGCCCAGTTGCTAATCCTTTTGGTACTAAGAAATCTACAGGTTTTGATCCATCATTTAAGATTACATTTGCTAAAGCCTTTTTATCAATTGATAATGCAATTGCTTCACGTAATTTTTTGCTCTTTAATGGTGTATCTTGGCCAGCACGTTTTTGATTCAAACGTAAGTAGAATGTACTTGTTTCTAAATATGTTCCAAATTCATCTTTCTTCGATTTATATTTGTCAACAAACTCTCCTGATAATAATGCAAAATCAATTTGACCACTATCATATAGATTCACACGAGTAGCTACTTCTTTTACAACGCTATAGTTGATTTCGTCTAACTTCACACTCTTTTTATCCCAATAGCTATCATTTTTCTTCAACTTCCAACCTTGCTCATGCTTCCAATCCGTTAAAACAAACGGTCCATTATACACTACCGTATCTGACTCTAAACCGTATTTAGCTCCTTTTTCTTTTACAAACTTCTCATTTAGTGGATAATATGATACAAATGCCGTTAAGTTTAAGAAATATGGAGTTGCCCTTTCCAGTTCAACTTCAAGTGTGTGATCATCTACCGCTTTTACACCTAAAGTAGACACTTCTGCTTTTCCACTGTTAATTGCTTCTGCATTTTTAACATAATAAGCAATAAATGCGTATTCAGCAGCTGTCTTTGGATCTACTAACCGTTGCCATGCAAACACAAAATCTTTCGCTGTTACAGGATCACCGTTTGACCACTTTGCATCTTTGCGAAGTTTAAATGTATATTTCTTGCCATCCTCACTTTTCGTGCTAGATTCTGCCACAGCGGGAATCGGCTTATTATCTTTATCAAGGCGATATAAGCCTTCCATTGTATTTCCTAAAATTTGTGATCCCAGAGTATCTGTGTTTTTGGAAGTATCCATCGTTGGTATCTCATTTGTTTCTGTACGATTCAGTACTTGTTTTGCTGCATACTTAATATCAGCTTTACTGTCCTCACCGCTACTATTTTTAGGCGATGTATTTGCCTTCTTATCCTCACCTGATCCCGAGCATGCTGATAATGCCATACTCACTGCTAATACTGGTGCTACAACCGCTGTTAGTTTCTTCATTTTTTTCATTTGTGTACCCTCCCTAATTTATATGTACGATGCCACTTCGAGAGATTTTCTGATAACTCGCATTATTATCAGAAGATTCTTATTAGTTAATATTCTATCAATTTTCATACTTTTGTAAAGTTATTTTTCAAAAAAATTCTGAAATTTCTTTCAATATATCAATAATTAGATTTTTTAATAGCCCCCGATTTACTATATGAACACAACATACGTCGTATTCTTCTCTAATTTTTTAATGCTTCATTTTCATTCATAGTCATTAAAAAATTCATTACTATTATAGCTATAGAAACTTATTCAATGTATTTTCATAGAAAAAAGCATTCTCTATAAGTAAATATCCTACTTATAGAAATGCCCTTTAGCTTTATATTATTTTCCGTCTTTCTCCTCTACATACGCCCATTTGAAGCTATATTCTGGGCTGATATTATGTTTTACAATTCCTTTTATATTTGGTTTCATTACATATGCTCTACCAGTTTGATATAAAGGAACCATTGCTGCGTCTTCTTCAAGTAACAATTTCTCTGCCTTTCCTAACTCTTCCCAACGTTTTTTCGCATCAGACATTAATTCATTTCCTGCTTTTTTAACCATCCCATCATATTTTGAGTTGGAATAGCTCATTTGGTTATATGGACTCTTTGTTTCAAACATATCGATAAATGTCATTGGATCTGCATAGTCTGGACTCCAACCTGCAAAAGAAATTTCATAATCTTGTGCTGTCTCTAGTTTTAACTTTTGTTTAAATGGCTGGATTTTCGTATTAATCGTTACCCCTTTTAAATTTTTCTCAATTTGATCTTTTATATAATCAGCAACTTTTTTCGCTGTTCCATCATCATAACTCAGCAATTCAATTGTCACTTGATCTTTACCAAGCTCTTTTTTCGCTTCTTCCCAAGCTTTTGCTGCTTTTTTCTTATCTTGTTTCAAACCATTTTTAAATGATTCTGTGAAATCTTTACCATCTGGGCCTTTTGCTAATCCTTTTGGCACTAATTGATCTGTTGGTTTCGATCCGTTGTTTAAAATAACATTCGCTAATCCTTTTTTATCAATTGATAATGCTATCGCTTCACGTAATTTTTTACTTTTCAGTGGTGTATCTTGACCTCCACGTTTCTCGTTTAAACGTAAGAAGAATGTACTTGACTCTGCATACTCACCGTATTCATCTTTCTTAGGCTTATATTTATCAACAAATTCTCCTGATAATAGTGTAAAGTCAATTTCTCCAGTATCATATAGATTTACTTTTGTAGCTACTTCTTTTACAACGCTATAGTTAATTTCTTCTAGTTTCACAGTCTTTTTATCCCAATAATTATCGTTTTTCTTTAATTTCCAGCCTTGTTCGTGTTTCCACTCTGACATTACGAACGGCCCATTATATAAAACGGTATCTGCCTCTAAACCAAATTTATCTCCTTTCTCTTTAACAAATTTTTCATTTAATGGATAGTATGATGCAAATGCCATTAAATTCAAGAAATATGGCACTGGTTTTTCTAATTCTACTTCCAGTGTATAATCATCCACTGCTTTCGCCCCTAATGTAGATGCATCTGCTTCACCTTTGTTAATTGCTTCCGCATTTTTAATATAGTAAGCAATAAATGCATATTCAGCAGCCGTATTTTTATCTAGTAAGCGTTTCCACGCGAAGACGAAATCTTTCGCTGTTACTGGATCACCATTTGACCATTTTGCATCTTTACGCAACTTAAATGTATATTTTTTACCATCCTCACTTTTCGTGCTTGATTCAGCTGCAGCCGGGATTGGTTTATTCTCTTTATCAAGACGATATAACCCTTCCATTGTATTTCCTAAAATTTGTGCTCCAAGTGTATCGGTAGATTTCGACGTATCCATTGTTGGAATTTCTTGATTCTCTGTACGATTCAAGACTTGTTTTGCTGCATACTTAATATCAGAAGATTTACTATCACCGCTACTTGAAGTCGTACTTGTCTTTTTGTCCCCACCTGACCCTGAGCATGCTGATAATGCCATACTCATTGCTAATACTGGCGCTACAACCGCTGTTAGTTTCTTTAGCTTTTTCTTATTCATTTGTGTACCCTCCCTAATTTATATGTACGATGCTAATTTTGAGAGATTTTCTGATAATTTATATAATTATTAGAAAATTCTTATTGATTAATATTCTACTTATTTTCACGTTTTTGTAAAGTTATTTTTATAATATTCTGTTTTTAGTTTCATAATTAGATTCTTTACTATCTCCCCCATCTACTATAAGAATACTGCATGCCCCGTATTCTTCTTTCACTTTTTAATTACTACTTTCATTCCTCTCAACTTAAAAGATTCTTTACCACTATATTTTCAAAATATTATTTCTTAATGACACAATCTAAAAAAGATTGACTTCATAGAAAAAAGCATCCCTAAAAGTAGATATCCTACTTATAGAAATGCTCTTTATCTTTTATTACTTACCGTCTTTCTCTGTTACATATGCCCACTTGAAGCTATATTCTGGGCTGATATTATGTTTTACAACATCTTTTACATTTGATTGCATTACATAAGCTCTACCAGATTGATATAACGGTACAAGTGCTGCATCTTCTTCAATTAGTATTTTTTCCGCTTTACCTAACTCTTCCCAACGTTTCTTCGCATCTGACATCCACTCAGTTGAACCTTTTTTGATAATCTCATCATACTTTGGATTTGAGTAACTCATTTGGTTGTGCGAATGCTTAGATTCAAACATATCTAAGAATGTCATTGGATCCGCATAGTCTGGGTTCCAGCCACCAAAAGAGATGTCATAATCTTGATCTTGTTCAACTTTTAATTTTTGCTTAAATGGCTGAAGTTTAATATTTACTGTTACACCTTTTAAATTTTTCTCAATTTGATCTTTTACATATTCTCCAACTTTCTTCGAGTTACCAGTGTCGTAATTTAACAATTCAATTGTTACTTGATCTTTCCCAAGCTCTTTCTTCGCTTCTTCCCATGCTTTTGCAGCTTTTTTCGCATCTGATTTTAAGCCATTTTTAAACTCTTCTTGGAAATCTTTACCGCTAGGACCTGTTGCTAATCCCTTTGGAACTAGGAAGTCTGCAGGTTTTGAACCATCATTTAAAATTACATTTGCTAAAGCCTTTTTATCGATTGACATTGCAATTGCTTCACGCAATTTTTTGTTCTTTAACGGTGTATCTTGACCACCACGTTTTTGGTTTAAACGCAGGAAGAATGTTCCTGTTTCTAAATATGTTCCAAACTCATCTTTCTTAGCTCTATATTTATCAACAAATTCTCCAGTTAATAGTGTAAAGTCAATTTCACCACTATCATATAAGTTTACATTTGTTCCTGGCTCTTTTACCACGCTAAAGTTAATTTCCTCGAGTTTTACATTTTTCTTATCCCAATACGTATCATTTTTCTTTAACTTCCAACCTTGTTCATGCTTCCATTCTGACATAACAAACGGCCCATTATACACTAATGTATCAGCTTCTAAACCGTACTTGTCACCTTTTTCCTTCACAACTTTTTCATTTAATGGATAATAGTTTACAAATGCTGTTAAATTCAAGAAGTATGGAACTGGCGTTTCCAATTCAACTTCTAATGTATAATCATCCACAGCTTTTACACCTAACGTAGATACTTCTGCTGTTCCTTTATTAACTGCTTCTGCATTTTTCAAAGGAAATGCAATAAACGCATACTCAGCAGCTGTTTTCGGATCTAACAAACGTTGCCATGCGAAAACAAAGTCTTTCGCCGTTACCGGATCACCATTTGACCATTTTGCATCTTTACGAAGTTTAAATGTATATTTTTTGCCATCCTCACTTTTCGTGCTTGATTCAGCTACAGCTGGGATTGGCTTATTATTTTTATCAAGACGATATAATCCTTCCATTGTGTTCCCTATAATTTGTGATGATAATGTATCTGTAGATTTCGAAGAATCCATTGATGGAATCTCGTTTCTTTCTGTACGATTCAATACTTGCTTTGCTGCATACTTAACATCGGATTTACTATCACCACTACTTGAATTCGTACTTGTTTTTTTATCCCCACCTGATCCTGAACATGCTGTTAATGCCATACTCATTGCTAATACCGGTGCTACGACTGCTGTTAGTTTTTTCATCTTTTTCTTTTTCACTTTTTGTACCCTCCCTAATTCCTGTACGTTCCTAGTTTAGTAAATTTTCTGATAATTCTAATTTTCTTTATATATTCATCAGAAGATTTCTATTAATTATTATTTTACTAATTTTTCGCATTTTGTAAAGTATTATTATTGAAAATTTTTAAAAAATTATTTTATTGCAGTAATATTTATAAACATTCTGTTACGTTAATATAAAGTTTTTTATTATTACTACGAACGTACTGTCTTTCTTCTATTTATTCCAATTTTAAATAAAACCCTTGTAAATTATTGTTAATAAATAATGTATAAATCTAAAAAATCTTTTCTTAACAAAATAAAAAAGCAGATCACGATATGTGTCTACTTTAAAAGATATTACTAATTTTCTTCATTGTCCTCTTTTTCTACTTGTTGTTCACTTAAGCCAAGATGTTTTCGCAGTGTACTACTAAGTTCTCTTAAACTCTTTATATCTGGATTATAATAATATACGCGTTCTCCCTTCGGACCATTTGGTAAATATAAGTCATCGCCAGCTAATTGTATTTTATCAATTGAAGCATTTAATCCATACTTATAAAATGACAGGATATCATCTAAGTTTAAATTTGTCTTAAAATCACCATCAACGGCGTCAATCATCTTTCCTACTTTTGTAATAGATCCAACGCTTTTTAATTTATTCAAAATCGCCTCAATAACAAGCTGTTGGCGTTGCCCACGCATAGCATCATTATCAATATGACGTGTTCTAGCAAGAGCAAGCGCTTGTTCCCCAGTTAAGGATTGCACCCCTTTTTTTAGATGAATAGCATCAGGCTCATCTTTACTGTTTTGTTCAGTAAATTCAACCGGAACATCTATTTCAATCCCCCCTAAACCATCCACAACTTTTATAAATGAATTGAAATTAAATTTCACAAAATAATCCACTGGTACATGCAATAATTTTTCTACTGCCTCAACAGAAGCTTGTGGTCCACCATCCTTTCCGTTCTTTACAAATCCCCTTCCATACGCATGTGTTATTTTATCTTTTTTCTTTTCAATTGGAACATATGTATACGTATCACGAGGGATACTTGTTAACTTAACCGTCTTATCATCTTTATTAAAAGTAGCTAGTAATAAGGCATCTGTATGAAAAGCGCCATTATATTCCTTTTGACGCTCTTGATTTTCATCAATTCCCATGATTAAAAGAGAGACATTATTTGTTATTGGCTTTACAGCTTCCTCGCGTAAATCCGATTTCTCACCACGAGCTAGACTGAGAGAAGCTTTTTTCGCCGCATTAGAAGCCTTATTATATAGATACGTACCATATCCAATCCCGCATACTAGCATAATTCCTAAACATACTCCTATCACCTTTCTTTTTTTAAATTTTCTCTTATTCTTTTTTTCACGTGAACTCAAATGATTCTCCATATTGTTTCCCCCGAAATTTATTGTTGTCTGTAAATTAAAAATTAGCACCATCACAAATCTTTTATTTATCCAATATATTTTTCAGCTTTTCGTATGACGAAACATCTTTTTGAAATACTCTTTCATCGATTCCCTTATTTATTTGTATCTTTTCTGTAGTAATAGAATATTGAATTCTCCCATTATGAAAACTAAGAAAATTCAGCATAATCCCTGTATTTTTATCTACAACCATTTCGAAGTTCCCCCGTAAATCTTCCGATGTACTTACAGGCATCTCTATGTTTATCACACCCTCTATTCTGTAACAGTCTAATCCAAGATACTTTGTTTCTTTAAAGCTCCAATCTTTATATCTAATTAACAAATCAGCAAACTCTGATTGAATACTGTATTTAGCAAATCCTATATACTCACCGTCATACCGCTTTTTCTCTCCTACTTTATTAAAAGCTCTTTCGGTAGGAGTTAACTTTATTAATTCTTTATTTTTCGGTTCGGGCTTCCAATTTATTTCTTTATAAGTAGCATCTTTATCATTAAATTCTTGTTTTTTCCCTTCTGTATATAAAGCTGTTATTTTCTTTGACTGACGATCCTCTTTAGAAGAAATTCCCCTCTTACTCTCCGTATCTATTGCATACTTATACGTAGTAATAAGGCGCGATGAACTAGAATATTCTTCAAATTGACCTGTTACACTTTTAAAATGATCGATCGAATCGAGCATTTTTTGATGAATCTTTTCTTTTTCAGGATAACTCACATTAGACTTTGTCTCTTCTTCATTCTCATAATCTGAAAATGCTTTTTTCGTTATATATTCAAGAACTCCCCCTTTTTGCGCAAAACTCTGCACGGAAAATTCAAACATAGAAATAATCGATAATATCATTATTGCCGCACTAACCATTATGGCTTGCACTTTATAAGACTTCTTTTTAACCGGAATATTATGTAATGTATTATTAATTTTCTGATTCAACTGCTCTGGTAACAATACGTTTTCCTTTTCTATTCGCTTTTTTAACTTCTCATCAAACAACTTTTCCTTATCCATCGTATACACCCCCTATTCCATTTTTAATAGTTTCTGTAGTTGTTCCCTCGCACGTGATAGTCTTGATTTAACCGTTCCTTTTTGAATTTCTAACAGCGTTGCGATATTCTCTTGATTCATATCCTCATAATAATACAGCACTGTTACAGCTCTTAATTCTTCATTTAAAGACTGAATCGCATTATGAAGGTCTATGTCTTCATAATGATCAAATGCTACCATATGATAGTTACTCTCTTCTATTCTGGTTACTTTTTTATGCGATCGTATCATTTCATTACAGTAATTAATTAAAATTCGGATTAACCATGTTTGAAAAAACTCTTCATTTTTAAGCTTTTTTATATTTTCATAAGCTTTCAAAATTGTTGTTTGTATGGCATCTTCTATATCAGCTTCATCATATAACATTGCTTTTGCAATTCGGTAAAGCTTAACTTTATGTGTATGTATGAGTGAGACAAATGCTTCATGATTACCTTTTTTAGCTAAAGAAACATCGCTCTCTTCTTTTACTATCGTTTTATATAAAGGTATTACTTTCACTGTCGGCCCTCCCGCTTTATATCCATCTAATAAAACTTTACACTTATTAGATGGATTAGTGGGATAAAAGGTTCATTTTTTTATAAAATTTGTAAAAAAAACAAAAAGATAGTTAATTCTTTACGAACTAACTATCTTCTCGAATCTATTCATCTATAACGGCAAATCTCTCTTCTTAAACAATATAATCGCTACTAAAAAGATACAAATTGCTCCGCATACTAACCCAATACTTACCGGCCATATGTTATATGTCCCTGCAACAATTTCTTCTGGACGGAACAACGTAAATAGTGATATATGTCTCATCCATTCTAACTTATCACTTAATTTCCCTACTATATCTAATAAGTAAAAGAGGATTGTTACACTAGCTGAATAACTAAGCGCCTTTCGTTCATCATTAAACAAGCAAGAAAATAAAAATGAATAGGCACTGACTACTAAAAATATGAGGCCTCCGACTAGATTCATCTTAAAGAATAATTCTTGATTTAAATTATTGTCTTTCAAGAACCACTCTGCTCCAAGTACACCGGACCCATACGTAACAAGTACAATAATTAGCAATCCAAGAACAAGAACGGCCCCTTGTGTAATGGCAATTCTCACTCTTGATACAGGAGTTGCTAACAAATAAGCCATTGCTCCTTTATCTACATACCGAGCCATTAAATGCGTCGCAACCGTTACACTAAAAATCGTTAAAATAATAATAAACAACATACCGTAATATTTACCAGCTAAAAAATCATTTACATTTTGGATTGGATTCTCCATACCAGCAATCTTTTTTAAACTATCAGGCATGGCAGCCATCATTTCGTTTAATCCTTTTGCAGATACGAGTGACGGAAATACCCAAATTAATAACCACAAATAAAGAGCCGAGCCAATTGAGTAACTCCATATATTTTTTTGATTCTCCTTCATGCTAGCCAAGAATAACTGTTTATTCATGCTTGGCACCTTCTTTCGCATCATAATAATGCATAAATAAGTACTCTAAATCCATTGCCCTCGTTTGAAGTGCTTTTACATTGTATTGTGCAAGTGTTTGTAATACTTCCTGATAATTCCCCTGCACAATAATTGATGCCGTATTTCCCTTCGTAGTTTCAAATTGTAAATTTGTCTTTTGTAACGAGCGTATCTCTTCTGAAGAAGACAATGTTACATCCATTACCTGTCTTCTCATCCCTTGTAAATCATGGATATTTTCCACTGTTACAAGACGACCATCTTTAATAATAGCCACCCGGTCACATGTCCGCTCAATTTCTGTAAAAATATGTGAAGACATCAAGATTGTCTTTCCTTTTTGTTTCTCTTCTAGTATTAAATCAATAAAAATTTGCTGCATAAGTGGATCTAACCCTGATGTCGGCTCATCTAAAATTAAGACTTCTGGATCATGCATAAATGCAGCTACAATCCCCACTTTTTGTTTCATCCCTTTAGACATTTTTCGAATCGGTGTTTTCACATCGAATTGTAATCTTTCAATGAGCTCATCGCGACGTTTTATCTGCTTTAATCCACGCATACCTTGCATAAGTTTTAAAAATTCTAATCCGTTCATTCCTTCTATAAAAGAAATTTCTCCTGGTAAATACCCAACTTCTCGTTGAATTTTCGCAGCTTCATTCCAACAATCTAATCCGAAGATTGCAGCATGACCAGCTGTCGGCTTTATAAATCCCATCAAATTACGGATTGTTGTTGATTTTCCAGCCCCGTTTGGTCCTAGGTAACCGAAGACTTCACCTTCTTTTACTTGGAAGGTAATATCAAATAAACCTTTCCCATTCGAAAACTGTTTTGTGACATTTTGGACTAAAATCATTATTCCACCTCATTTTTTGAAATATTTTATAGTTTATATTTCAAAATTATTGTACTCCTCTTCATGTATATCCGCAACAATATTTTTGAAATATTTATATGTCCATATTTCAAAAATATTGTTTTCATCTTCATTTCCTTGTATATTTTAAGTGAGGTGATTGTATTGAACGGTTTTGAAAAAGTAAAAGAAAAGAAAAAACGTGCCATTAAAGATGCCGCATTATTATTATTTTCCGAACGTGGATTTAACGAAGTAAAAATAGAGGATATTGCAAAAGAAGCAAAAGTATCGCAAGTTACCATTTATAATCATTTTGGGAGTAAAGATGCTCTTTTTAGAGAGCTTATTCAAGAATTTGCGACAACTGAGTTTCAATTCTATCAAGAGCTAGCATCCGAAAACATGCCTTTTCATGAAATGATGCATAAAATGATTGTTAGGAAGATGGAAAGAGGCGGTATATTTCACCCCGACATGCTGTTGCAAGTAATCCAAAAAGATCCGGAGCTTCGTGCGTTTATATATGGTTATCAAAACGAAACGGTTCTGCCTTGGTTTTTAGAGATATTAGAAAATGCGCAGCGTAAAAATGAAATTAACCCCAACCTTTCAAAAGAAATGATGTTACTATACATTCAAATGTTTAGTAAACTTGGTGATGACTACGGGCTTCAATTGTTGGAAGGAGATCGCGAAAAACATATTCAAGATATTGTTACGATGTTTTTCTATGGGCTTTCTAACCCTGAAAATATGAATCACAAAAATTAAATAACTTATTAATATCAAAGGAGAATATTACATGCCACATAATAAGCTTTTTTATGAGGTAATTTGTATGAGTTGTAGACAAATATTTAAGGTATACGAAGGAACTCAAATATACAAACGCTTTAAAGAAAATAGAAATGGAAAATACAATTGTGAGCAATGTAGCCATAATATACGGTTAGAAGCAATTAAAAATTTTTTTAATAAATACTAAAAGAATTTTATTGTATATCTAATCGAATTAAACGTATATTTCAATCCCGAAAATCATAAAAAAGACACGAAATCGTGTCTTTTTATGGTCTATAATGAAATGACTCTACCTGTTTCATTACTTTCAATAGCTGCTTGAATAACACGGATAACTTGTAAACCTTCTTCCGCTGTTACAGGAACTGGCACCCCATTTACAATACTATCTCGAATTCCTTTATAATACATGTCATAGCATCCAACTTCTGTCGGAATACGATGCATCTCTTCTTCTGCTTCTAAAACAGCAAAATTACTTTCACTATCTTCTCCATATCCAGTATCGCCTGGCTTCATACCAGCTTTCAATTGTTCTTCTTGTGAATCCATACCATATTTCACAATCGAACCTTTATCTCCGTGGACATTAAAATGCGGTCCTGCATGCTTTACATAACTACTGCTATGTAAAATAACACGTTTTACCCCATAATGAAGTACAATGTGGAAATAATCATCAGTCTCTGCTCCTGGTCGTTGCTTTACTACATCTGCACTGACAACATCCGGCTTTCCAAACAAATAAAGAGCTTGATCAATTAAATGAGATCCTAGATCATATAAGATACCAGACCCTGGTAAATTCTTTTCTCGCCAACGATCACGCACATGAGGACGGAACCGATCAAAATGCGCTTCATATGTATACACATTTCCAATTTGTTTTTCTTCAATTGCCTTCTTTATTGTTAAAAAATCATTATCAAAACGACGATTATGATACACACTAACGACTACATCATGTTTTTTCGCCAATGCAATGAGCTCTTCTCCTTCTTCAACTGAAACGACAAATGGTTTTTCTACCACAACATGTTTCCCATGTACAATAGCCTCTTTCACAAATGGAAAATGTGTTGTATTTGGTGAAGTAATGACAACAAGATCTATATCATTTCTTTTTACTAATTCTTCAATTGTGCTAATAACTTGTACAGTTGGTAATGCTTGTTTCACTATCTCTTCTTTTGAAGATACGATAGCACGAATATCATATTCACTAATCGTTTGTAATAAAGGGATGTGAAATGTTGTACTAGAAAATCCAAATCCTACAATCCCTACGCCTATTTTTTTCATATATTCCCTCCATTTATGAGAACGATTTCATTTTTATTATAACAAGTTTTGTTTTATTTACATAACCATTTGCTCACACTTAGATCGTAAAGAAAAAACAAGGAACTTTGATACATTTTTTCGTTTTTATGTTGATTACAATACTATCCACGCAAATTATGATAGATTCTACAAAAACATTCTTTTATACAGATTAAGAGAATTATAGATATATATTAGCATTTTTCCTCTAAAGAATACCTCCTACTTTAAACTTATCTGCGCTTATTTATTTTATTCTTCTATAAGATTTTATAAAGCTAGAATTTTCTCAATATAAAAAATAAAAACACATTTTATAATAACTCTCGAGCTAATCATTTTGTAAACTGTATTTTTTATATTCTATTTCTAAGAGTATTTATAACATTATGTCTATCTCTTAAACAAGGAAGGTTAACGTCATGAACAATACAGAAAAAAATTAGAATACATATTGTTTAGTAGCTGGTGTGTTTCTCTTATCGCAACCCTTGGGAGTTTGTATCTTTCTGAAATAATGAAATATGAACCCTGTACATTATGCTGGTATCAACGCATTCTCATGTATCCACTAGTTCTTTTGTTAGGAACGGCTATTATTCGAAAAGATTATAGAATTGGGATTTACAGCTTAGTTCTCGCTATCGTTAGTGCATGTATAGCTACTTATCATTATTCACTTCAAAAAAATCCATTTTTATCTGAAAACGGAACAGTGTGTGGACGAATACCTTGCACAGGAGATTATTTAAATTGGCTTTTAATTTATTACAATTCCATTTCTTGCTCTAATAGCCTTTCTTCTTAATTATTATTTGCGGCGTTATTCTAATTAAAATAAGCAAGGAGAGAAACAGTATATGAAAAAAATGCTTTTTTTCATCATTACTATTTTATCAATATTTACACTTATTATTATTCTAACCAATAAAGAGAAAAAAAGTGAAAAAACCATAAGTACAGAGCAGGTAAATTATTATAAGAATCAAATTACACCCGAACAATTGCAACAAGATCTATCAAATCACAGAGAAAAAATAGTTTATTTCTATAAAACAACCTGTCCCCACTGCTTAAAGATTTCACCAATTGTAGTCCCTATAGCAAAAAATATGAATATTGACATGCAAGTTCTGAATCTAGAAGAGTATAAACAAGGTTGGGGTATGTTTCAAATAAAAGGACACCTACCATTATTTCTTACAAAGATGGGAAGGAAATAAATCGAATTTTAGGAGAGCAATCTTTACAAACGTTTCAAGCATGGTTTGAAAACAACAAATAAGAAATTAGAGTAGTCTTAAACTTAAAGCTTCCACTAATTCAAAAAAACCATGCTCTATATAGAACATGGCTTTCACTAATAAGATGAATATATTTAATCAGAATTCTTACTATTGTTTATTCAGTCTATCCGTTTCTTCGTCCACGTCTCAACCACTTCACCAGTATCACTCACATCTAAAACTAAGCTACCGTTACTATAGCGGTCTTTATTACGAAACGTTTTCGGATCAATTTCTTCTACAATTTGTTTCTCTGTTTTCATATAAACAAGTTCATCATCTCGAACAATTTCAATACCGACAATCCGATATGGATTACGTTTTAACTCTTTAAAAATAACAAGACCTCGCTTTGCCCTTGTTGACCTCTCAATTTCGGAAGCTTTTAATCGTTTAACTGCACCGCGCTGCGTTACGAGAATAAGCTGATCCTTTTCACCATTTAACGGCCTACCAGAAGCAACATAGTCTTCCTCTTTTAAATTGATACCCTTTACACCAGCTGCTCTTACGCCAACTGGACTTACTTCTTCTTCATTAAAAATAAGCGCATATGCACCGTGCGTTGCAAGAACAATATCACTCGTTCCATCTGTTGCAAATATATCCACAACTTCATCATCTTTTTTCAAGTTTACCGCAACAAATGCCCTTGAATAACGCTGCACTTTATACTGATTTAACTCTGTCTTCTTAATCATACCATTTCGGGTTACAAACACAACAAATCGCTTTTCTTCCTCAAAATTCGGTACAACAGTCGCCCAAATTAACGTCTCATCTCGTTCAAGTGAAACAATATTCGCAACGTGCTGACCTAAATCTTTCCAACGAATATCTGGCATTTCATAAACAGGAAGATAAATATAATTTCCTTTACTTGTGAATAACAGGATTGTTTCTGTTGTATTTGTATCGAAACGTTCGAGTAAGATGTCGCCCTCTTTCATACCGAAGTCTTTTCCACTTGATGCATTATGCGAGCGCCAGCCTGTTCGCTTCACATAACCTTCTTTCGTTACAGTAACGATGACATCTTCTTGCGGAATCATTACTTCCACATCAATTTTAATTTCTTCAATTTCTTCCTCAATAACAGCGCGACGATTATCACTATACGTTTTCTTTACTCTTTTCAAATCTGTTTTTATTACTTGAAGAAGTCTTTTCTCACTTTGTAAAATCGCTTGTAATTCTGTAATTTTCTTTTGTAGCTCTTCTTCTTCTTTTTCTAGCGCTGTAATATCTGTATTTGTTAAACGGTACAATTGCAAGGATACAATTGCTTCCGCTTGCGCTTCTGTAAATCCAAACTTTGCACTTAAATTATCTTTTGCATTACGTTTATCTTTAGATGCCCGAATTGTTTCAATCACTTTATCTAAAATCGACAATGCTTTCATTAAACCGGCTACAATATGTTGACGATTTTCAGCTTTTCTCAGTTCATATTCTGAACGACGAGTAACAACTTCCTTTTGATGTCCAATGTACGCATCTAAAATTTTCGGCAGCGTCATAAGTGTTGGGCGGCGATTATTTATCGCTACCATATTGAAGTTATAAGGAATTTGCAAATCCGTATTTTTGTATAAATAATTCAAAATACCTTCTGCATTCGCTTCTTTTTTTAGTTCTACAACAATCCGAAGCCCCGTACGATCCGTCTCATCACGCACTTCTGCAATCCCATCTAGCTTTTTATCTAGACGTAGTTCATCCATTTTCTTGACAAGGTTTGCTTTATTTACTTCGTATGGAATTTCCGTTATGACGATTTGCTGTTTACCTCCGCGAATCGTTTCAACTTCTGCTTTTCCACGAATGATAATTTTTCCTTTTCCTGTCTCATACGCTTTTTTAATTCCATCAAGGCCTTGAATAATACCACCTGTTGGGAAGTCAGGACCTTTTATAACTGTTAATAAATCATCTACAGAACTATTTGGCTTATCAATGCGCATCATTGTAGCATCGATTACTTCACCAAGATGATGCGGTGGGATTTCCGTTGCATAACCAGCTGAAATCCCTGTTGAACCGTTTACTAAGAGATTCGGAAACATAGCTGGTAAAACAACTGGTTCTTCACTTGTATCATCAAAGTTTGATACAAATTCCACCGTTTCCTTATCAATATCACGCAATAACTCAGATGCAATTGGTGATAAACGAGCCTCTGTATAACGCATTGCTGCGGCTGGATCACCGTCAACGCTACCATTATTCCCGTGCATTTCAACCAATACGTTACGTACTTTCCAATCTTGACTTAAACGCACCATCGCTTCATATACGGAAGAATCACCGTGTGGATGGTAGTTACCAATTACGTTCCCAACTGTTTTAGCTGATTTACGAAATGTTTTGTCATGTACATTTCCCTCGACATACATCGAGTATAAGATACGACGTTGTACTGGCTTTAAACCATCACGCGCATCTGGTAGCGCGCGATCTTGAATAATGTATTTACTATAACGTGCAAAGCGGTCACCTAACACGTCTTCAAGCGGGAGGTCATGAAACTTCTCTGCTTGCATGTTATTCCACCTCCGTCTCCATAATCATTTCATTCTCTAAAATATTACCTTCTTCTTGCATACCGAACTGTACATTACGCTCGATCCATTTACGACGGGGTTCTACTTTATCTCCCATCAACGTTGTTACGCGGCGTTCTGCTCTTGCGGCATCATCGATTTTCACGCGAATTAACGTACGCGTTTCGGGATTCATCGTCGTTTCCCATAATTGGTCAGCATTCATTTCACCAAGACCTTTATAGCGCTGCAACATATATCCTTTACCGACCTTTTTCGTCACACCGTCTAATTCTTCATCTGACCATGCGTATTCAATCACTTCACTTTTCCCTTTTCCTTTACTTACTTTATATAAAGGTGGAAGCGCAATAAATACTTTACCTGCTTCAATTAATGGCTTCATATAACGGTAGAAGAACGTAAGTAATAACACCTGAATATGCGCTCCATCTGTATCAGCATCTGTCATAATTACAACTTTATCATAATTAATGTCCTCAACAGTAAACTCTGTTCCAACACCGCCACCAATTGCATAAATAATCGTATTGATCTCTTCATTTTTGAAAATATCAGCAAGCTTTGCTTTTTCCGTATTAATTACTTTACCACGAAGTGGCAAGACTGCTTGAAAACGACGATCACGTCCTTGTTTTGCAGAACCACCGGCAGAGTCACCCTCTACTAAATACAATTCGTTCTTCTGTGGATTACGTGATTGCGCAGGTGTTAATTTCCCGCTCAATGTTCCTTCTGAACGTTTTTTCTTCTTACCAGTACGAGCTTCTTCTCTAGCTTTACGTGCTGCTTCGCGTGCTTGCGCTGCCTTAATCGCTTTCCTCACAAGAAGTGTTGCTACGTCTGGATTTTCTTCTAAAAAGTATGCTAAATGCTCCGAGACAATTGCATCTACGGAAGAGCGTCCTTCACTTGTCCCTAGCTTCCCTTTCGTTTGTCCTTCGAATTGTAATAAATCCTCCGGTACGCGTACAGAAACAATCGATGCTAATCCTTCACGAATATCTGTACCTTCTAAATTTTTATCTTTCTCTTTTAATAAAGAAACTTTACGAGCATATTCATTGAAAACGCGCGTCATGGCTGTTTTAAATCCAGCCTCATGTGTTCCACCATCTTTTGTACGCACATTATTTACAAACGAAAGAATGTTTTCTGAATAGCCATCATTAAACTGAAATGCAAGTTCTGCCTCAATTCCATTTTGCTCCCCTGAGAAGTATACAACTGGATGAATAGAGTCTTTTTCCTCATTTAAGTAAGTAACAAATGCTTCAATTCCTGTTTCATAATGGAACACATCTTCTAAATCATTTCGTTCATCTTTTAAAGTGATTTTCATTCCTTTTAACAGAAATGCAGATTCACGTAATCTTTCACATAACGTTTCATAGTTATAATTTGTTGTACTGAAAATAGACGGATCTGGTTTAAAATGCATCTTCGTACCAGATTCCTTTGTTTTCCCAACTCTCTCTAATGTCGTTGCAGGATTACCACCATTTTCAAAACGTTGTTCATATATGTTTCCATCACGCTTAATTGTTACAACAAGCCATTCTGATAATGCATTTACAACAGATGCACCCACACCGTGTAAACCACCACTTGTCTTATAACCACCTTGACCAAATTTCCCTCCAGCATGAAGTACAGTTAAAATAACTTCAGGTGTTGGTTTTCCAAGCTTATGCATTCCCGTAGGCATTCCGCGCCCTTTATCAGTAACACTAATACTATTATCTTTATGTATTACGACAGTAATTTCGTCGCCAAATCCCGCTAATGCTTCATCAACGGAGTTATCTACTATTTCGTATACTAAATGATGCAATCCACGGCTGTCCGTGCTCCCGATATACATACCCGGGCGTTTTCGAACGGCTTCAAGACCTTCAAGCACTTGAATTGCATCTTCGTTATATTGAAATTGATGCTTTGCCAAACTCCTTGCCCCTTTCCTAATCAAATCAGAACATATGTTTCTATTATAGAATAACTCCTTCACCATGCTTTTGGCAAGTTGGGTTATGTCTTTTATATACCATTTTCAAAAGAAAAATCCTTGTTTTTGTACAAGGATTCCTCTAGGCTACTATTTCAGAAAAATAATCGTTTGTCAACGAGAAATGGATATGTATTCCATAATTACATTCCCCACCATTTTACAATTAACCAAATGACAATCATCCAAAATGGGATAACGAGTAGCAATCCCCACAAACAGCCTTTAAAAAATCTCATGATGAACACCTCGTTCATCTGCTCGAGTTACTCATACTAACTAGAGCTAAATTGACCTTTCATTTCCAAAGTCTATACTACCTCGTCATCGCGTGCTCTACTTTAATACAACGATCCATTATAACAGTATAACCTTTTTCTTTTAATAATTTATATGTATCTTCATCTTGTACTCCTAATTGTGCCCAAAAAACGTCAGCATCAATCCCTGCAAAGTCTTTTGCTACGTCCATTAAAAATTCAGAACGACGAAATACGTTTACAATATCAACATGTTCCTTAATCTCTTTTAGTGAAGAGAATGCTTTTTCTCCAAGCACCTCGTCAACGGTCGGGTTAACTGGGATAATACGATACCCAGCGTCCTGCATCGCTTTCGAAACCATATATGATGTACGTTCTGGTTTGTCGGATAATCCAACAACCGCGATTGTTTTACTATTCTTCAATACTTCACCAATTTCCGTACGAGTTGGGTTTTCAATTACCATATTAAATCCCTCCTATTCTTTTAGTATAGCCGATAAAGAAAGTCTCTTTCAATACGAAAGAGACTTTCTTTATTAATTCGTAGCGGCAGAGTTATCTGCTAGTGTAGCTGTTTTCGTCATTTTTTCACCATTCCGATAGAATGTAAGCTCAATTTTGTCGCCTACTTTTTTCTTTTCATATAAATATTTACGGAATTGAAGCGCATTTTCAACCTTTTGTCCGTCTAGCGCAACAACAACATCATATTGCTCAAGTCCCGCTTTTTCAGCTGGTGAGACTGAGTAAATCTTACTTAAGATAACACCACTCGTTACATCTTTTGGCAACTTTAATTGGCCTAATGCATAGCTTTGTACCTCTTCAAGAGATGCGACTCCTACACCCATTGCTGGACGTTTTACCGTTCCATCTTTTTCAAGAGATTCAATTACCGGTTTTGCTACATTAATTGGAATAGCAAATCCAATTCCTTCTACCGATTGTTGTGCAATCTTACTAGAATTTATACCAATCACTTCGCCGTTTTGGTTAAATAGAGCTCCACCACTGTTTCCAGGGTTAATTGCTGCATCTGTTTGAATAACTTGCGCTTGCCAATCAGGACGTTGATCACCATTAATATCCACTGGGATTTCACGTTCTTTACTACTAATGATTCCTTCAGTTACACTACCATCAAAACCTAGTGGATTCCCAATTGCAATTGCTGATTCACCAGCACGAATTTTACTTGAATCACCTAGCGTTGCGACCTTATTAATATTAGATCCATCAATCTCTACAACTGCTAAATCTAACCAAGGGTCTTTCCCAACTAATTTTGCATCAACTGTTTTATCGTTACTCAATTTCACTGTTAATTTATTAGCACCATCTACTACGTGGTTATTTGTTACAATATACGCTTTATTCCCAGCTTTTTTATAAATTACACCCGATCCTGATCCAGCTTGTTGTTCTTTCCCTACTTGCTCTAGCGCAAATGGATCTACACTCTTTTGCATATTGAACACACCTACAACAACATCTTTTGCCCCTTCAATCATGCCAGGTAAATCTGTTTCATTTTTTGCTTTATTCACAACAGGAACTACAGTTCCCTCTACCTTAGAATTAGAAGATAACGGTGATGAAACAGCAACTCCATTATCCTGTACCCATGGCATATAAGGTGCTGCAAAACTGATGGAAACTGCTCCGACCACAGCTCCAACTAAACCAGTAAAGAAATAACCTTTCTTACTACCAGTTTTTCTAATTTCTCTTGTTTCACTATGCTCTTCATTCGTATTTGGTCCGTCATAATATCCCATATTTTATTTCCCCTCTCTGCTGAACTCGTATTTTCAGTATAGTCACATTTTGTGTCCTTCTTGTGAACTCATCGTGAAATCTAATTAAAAAAATACTCTTATTCACTATTGTAGACAAAAAAATTATAATTTGTACATTCTATCTGCAAAAGAGAGTGTAAATTTGCTATATTTCCAAGCAAAATCACATGATATTTAAAGATTATTCTTCAAACTTATAACCAACTCGAATAACAGTTCCAATATGTTTCGCTTTGTCACCTAATTTATTACGCAATTTTTTTATATGTGTATCTACCGTACGATCATCACCATAATAATCATATCCCCATAGCTGATCCAATAAATGTTGACGAGATAGCACGATTCCTTTGTTCTCCATTAAATAAACAAGAAGTTCAAATTCTTTATGTGTTAATATAATTTCTTCTCCATTTACCGATACTGTACGTGAAAGTCGATTCACATCGATTCCAGCCATAGAAAGTACATTTTCTTCCGCAACTCCAACTACACCATCAGCACGCTTTAATAAAGTTTTTGCACGAGCTACTAATACTTTTGGACTGAAAGGCTTTGTTACATATTCATCAGCGCCTAGTTCAAAACCTAGTAACGTATCATCTTCATCAGAACGCGCTGTTAGCATAATAATTGGTACTGCCGATTCTTTACGAATGCGACGACAAACAGACCAACCATCTATTTCCGGCAACATAATGTCTAACATAATTAAATCAATTGTATGTTCAGCAAATAATTCTAACGCTTGTTTTCCATCTTCTGCTTCTATAACTTCAAAGCCTTCATTCCGAAAATAATCGCTAACAATTTCGCGTAATCTTCTTTCGTCTTCAACAAGTAATACTGTTTTATTCATTGACCTATCCCGCCTTTTTACTCTTTCAATCGAATAATACATTGATTGGAGCTTCCGCGAAATGGAAGTGTCAAATCTCTTTTTTCGATTTCAAACCTTCCATCGACCAAAACATCCCCATACTGTAACAACTCTATCATATCATTATTTTGAGAACTCTGTATCTCTTCTAACGTATAACCAGTGTAAATCCATAAGTTTTTTTTCAAATCCTTCACTGCTTTTGCTAATTCTTTCACTTCAGAAGCTTGAAAAAATGGATCTCCACCTGAAAATGTTACATCAGTAAGCGGATTTTTGGCAATCTCTTTCTCAAGTTCTTCTACGGTCATTTCAGTTCCATTACAAATATTCCATGACTTAGGATTATGACATCCTAAACAACGATGCGGACAGCCCGCAAAAAACACGACTGTCCGCAATCCTTCTCCATCTACCACACTATCATGAATAATATTCATTACCCTCATTTATGTTTCACCCGATCCGCTTCTTCACTACGCTTCGCACTATTCCATTTGGACATATCACCGACAAGATATCCAGTAATACGGCGAATTCTTTCTATTTCATGTTCATCCTCATTTTTGCAGCTTGGACATTCATTTCCAATGACACCATGATAACCACAGCATTTACAACGGTCCACAGGATGGTTTATTGATCCGTACCCCATTCCGGATTGTGCCATGGCCTGTACAATTTGCTTTAACGCCTTTCGATTATGAACTGCAGCCCCATCTAACTCAATATACGTAATGTGTCCACCATTACAAAGTGCATGAAACGGTCCTTCTAAACGTATTTTATCAATCGCTTGAATGGCATAGTAAACTGGAATATGAAATGAATTTGTATAGTAATTATGGTTTGTTACACCGCGAATCATTCCAAATTCATCTCGATCTTTTTTTACAAATTTCCCCGATAACCCTTCCGCGGGTGTTGCAATTAATGAGAAATTCAACTGATGTTCTTCCGTCGCCACATCCATTTTCCCTCTCATAAAGGTAACGATTCCCTCCCCAAGCCTCCACGACTCTTTATCCTCTCCATGATGTTTCCCTGTTAAAGCAACTAAACATTCTGCGAGACCAATAAAGCCAATACTTAATGTTCCTTGTTTCAAAATTTCAGCAACAGAATCTTCAGGCTGCAGTTTCTCTCCACCTCGCCATACTCCTTGTGAATATAAAAACTGAAAATCTCTTGCCTTTTTCGTACATTGGTACGCAAATCTTTCTAGTAATTGATGAATACCAAGATCCATATAATAATTCAATGCTTCAAAAAACGCTTCTTTTGAACCGCTAATTAATGCTAATTTCACTAGATTAATAGAAGTAAACGATAAATTCCCTCTTCCAATTGCAGTTTCTTCACCATGAATATTAGACATAACACGAGTTCTGCATCCCATATAACATACTTCACTTTCTGGACGACCATCATAGTGCATAGCATTAAACGGTGCATCTAAAAATGAAAAATTCGGGAACAATCGCTCTGCTGTCGTTTCTAATGCTAATTCAAATAAATCATAGTTCGAATCATTCTCTTCAAAATTCACACCCTTTTTTATTTTGAAAATTTGAATAGGAAAAATGGGTGTTTCTCCTTTTCCTAAGCCGGCTTGCGTTGCTCGTAATAATTGTCTAATTAACAATCTACCTTCTTTAGAGGTATCTGTTCCATAGTTAATAGAAATAAACGGAACTTGCCCACCACCTCGGCTATGCATGCTATTGGAATTATGAATAAAAGCTTCACATGCTTGATACGTGTCATTTTCTGTTTCTTTCCATGCAAACTCTTCTACTTGCTCTTTTGTTAACGGATACGACGCTAAACGTTTCTTATTTCTCTCAAATGTTTTTCTCACATACGGAGCTAAATCAATATCAAATAACGCAAATGATTGACCGCCATGTTGCATATTTTGATTCGCTTGAAAAATAATAGAAGAAAGTGCCAACGCACTTTTAATATCTTGCGGTTGTCTCATATGTCCGTGTCCTGTATGAAAACCTTTTTCTAACATTTGTGCTAAAGGAATTTGCGAACAAGTTGTTGTACCTGTCGCATAAAAATCTAAATCATGTGGATATAATATATTTTGATCTATTGCTTTTTTTACTTGTTCAGAAAGCAAATGTTCTACCGCATAATATTTGGCACTCTCCGATGCAAAAGTTCCCATCATTCCCATCGGAGACCTTCCATCCACATTTGCATTTTCTTGTATTAAGTCTTGTTCATTTCCATGGACAATTGTTTCAAAAATATTCATTAACTCTTCTTCGCGTGCACTTCGTTTCATAATCTCTACCCCTCCAACAACATATTGTTACTCATCTAACGAAATGATACAACATATAGTTCGAATGGTTATGTGAAAATTGTAACATTCTTGTGAAAGTTTTTTTAAGAAATATTGAATTTTTCATTTACAAAAAAGAAATGTTCTCTTTACAAATCTATGGTACAATAAAGAGGAAAAACTCTTTTTACCCTTTATCAACACATTTGAATAAAGGAGACTGAACTTATGCTTATTACATATCTTTTATTTATCGTTGCCTATCTACTTGGATCGATTCCATTCGCACTTGTTGTCGGGAAAATTGGTTATGGAATTGACATTCGCGAGCATGGTAGCGGTAATTTAGGAGGAACGAATACATTTCGTACACTAGGGAAAAAAGCTGGTTTTATCGTTACAATTGCTGACATTTTAAAGGGAACATTAGCAACGGGGCTGCCATTTATTTTCGATTTAAATATCCACCCTCTTTGGTTCGGATTAGCTGCAGTTCTTGGTCATGTATACCCAATCTTTGCAAAATTCCGCGGTGGAAAAGCGGTTGCAACTTCTGCTGGCGTACTCTTATGCTATGCACCGATTATTTTCGCAATATTAGCCGTTATCTTTTTCACCCTTCTATTTACAACGAGATACGTATCACTTTCTTCTATGGTAACAGCTGTCGTTGCTGTTATCGCATCCATTGTTACTGGAGATAAAATCTTCATTGTTGCGATGTGTTTACTAGCTGGTATGGTTATTTATAGACATCGTGCAAATATTGGACGAATTATAAATAAGACTGAACCGAAAGCAAATTTAACAAAGAAACAAAAGTAAGATTATGACCCACATAACGCAAAAAGAAAACGCAAAGCATATGAACAGCGTCTTTTTGCGTTATTTTTTATCAAAAAAAGGCAGGCCCTCATCCAAAAAACAAGAATGACGTCATCTAGTAAGTAGGATGGGAACAAATCAGATTTTTTGCACAGCAAGACATAATGTCGTATAGTAAAATTAAGCTGGACGTGTCTACTGGCAATAGTAGTTGCGTAAATAATATTTATTGAATTGCTATCGTTCGCACCTATCAATAAAAAACTTAAAACCCTATGACTCGAAAACCAAGTGTTAAAAACAGACTGTACATAGAAACGAATCTTTTTGTATCTAAACTGTAGGGACTACGAGGTTAGCCTGCTAATTCTTCCTTCAATAGGAGTGACGTAGGAATCCCTTACTTCAATGAGCGTTAGCAAGTAAGTAGTGAGTCGTTCAAACTTAAGAAAAAGCAATATACTTTGGAGGAACTATACATGAATCTTTCCGTAACAAAAGAAGCTGTAAATTGGTATAAAGATGAATTAAACTTACAATCTGGCGATACCCTTCGCTTTTTCGTACAATATGGTGGTTGCAGCACTGTACAAAAAGGACTTTCTTTAGGAATCCGTAAAGATGACCCAGCACATCCTGCTGTCCAAATTCAAGAAGAAGGGATTAACTTCTTTGTTGAAGGCGATGACGAGTGGTTTTTCGATGGACATGACTTATCCGTTACATTTAACGATGGTGATGACTTCCCGCAATTTAATTATGAGAAATAAAAAAAGTGTGGCTCCTTGCCACACTTTTTTTATTTCTTCTTAATTTCCTCATATTTCGCATACCACTCTGGATATAATTTTTTTAATGATACAGGACGAAACCCTTCCCTTTTTGCACAAATATTTGTTGTCTTAGCTGTAATACAAAGCTCACCATCACCATTATAAATTTCATATCCATATATAACACGAAGTGGACTAACAGAGTCCACCCATGTTTTTACGATTGCTTTTTCCCCATAGCGCATCGCTTTACGATATGAGATTTGCAAATCTAAAACCGGAGAAACAATTCCATCTTTCTCCATTTCAATATACGAAAACCCTAATTCTTGAATAAATTTAGTACGCCCTAATTCAAGCCATACTAAATAGTTCGCGTGATAAACAACGCCCATTTGATCTGTTTCCGCATAGCGGATCTCAATCTCTTGTTCTGCTACAAACATATCATAATCTCCTTCTTACTTCTGTTTCCTCGCACATATTTAATCATAATACAGAGAAATCAAAAATAAAATAGAAACGGTGGATCTTTTTATTGAAAGGAGCAAGTATATGATTCAAATCGTAACCGTTCGTAGCGGCGATAGCGTATACAGTTTAGCATCAAAATATGGCACGACACCTGAAACAATTGTAAAAGATAACGGGCTAAATCCAGCTGAGACACTCGTCGTTGGTCAAGCGTTAATTGTAAATACAAGAGGAAATAATTATTACGTACAACCAGGTGACAGTCTCTATCGAATTTCTCTAACATACAATGTCCCTCTCGCCAGCTTAGCAAAAGTAAATAACCTATCATTAAAATCCATCCTTCACGTCGGTCAACAATTATATATACCAAAAGGCTCGAAACAAACTATAGAATCTATCGCTTATTTACAACCTTCAACAATTCCCATTAAAGAAAGCTTAGTAAACGCTACACGAGCTATTAATCCATATTTAACATATTTGGCTTACTTTAGCTTTGAACCTCAGAGAGATGGTACCTTAAAAGAACCAACTGAAACCGCTAAAATTTCATCACTTGCTACGCAGGGGCAAACAATCCCAATGCTCGTTATTACCAATATCGAAAATGGTAACTTCAGTGCTGAATTAGCCTCTATTTTTTTAAGAAGTGCTACCATTCAAAATAAATTTATTACTAATATTCTACAAACAGCTGAGAAATATAACATGCGTGATATCCATTTTGATTTTGAAAATGTTGCTCCTGAAGATCGCGAAGCATACAATCGATTTTTACGAAATGTTAAAACAAGATTACCAGAAGGGTATACATTAAGTACAACACTTGTTCCAAAAACAAGTTCGAAGCAAACAGGAAAATTTTTTGAAGCCCATGATTACAAAGTGCAAGGGCAAATCGTGGATTTTGTCGTTATAATGACTTATGACTGGGGATGGCAAGGCGGACCACCGATGGCAATCTCCCCTATCGGCCCTGTAAAACAGGTGCTCCAGTATGCCAAATCGCAAATGCCGCCACATAAAATTATGATGGGCCAAAATTTATATGGTTTCGACTGGACACTTCCATTTAAAGAAGGCAATCCTCCTGCAAAAGCAATTAGTTCAGTTGCTGCTGTTGCACTTGCTCGTAAATATAACGTTCCCATTCGTTATGATTTCACAGCGCAAGCACCACACTTTAATTACTTTGATGAAAATGGTGTGCAGCATGAAGTATGGTTTGAAGATGCGAGGTCTATTCAAAGTAAATTTAATTTAATTAAAGAACAAGGCGTGCGGGGGATTAGCTATTGGAAAATCGGCCTACCATTCCCACAAAATTGGCGCTTGCTCGTTGAGAATTTTACAATTACAAAAAAAGGCTGACAATAGTCAGCCTTTTTTAAAATTCTATTAAGATTCATCTTTTATTTCACTTTTCAACGAATCAATGCTTTCTAAACGCCGTTGATTTTTCGCTTCAATTGCAGCACGATCTTTCTCATTAGAAAGTTCCGCCGTTTCTTTTGCCTCATTAAAATTATCAATTGTATTTTGCACCATTTCCTGCAGTTTTTCTGCATTATCGCTTCGATCATCTGGATTTGCTTTATATTCTTCTGGCATATTATTCCCTCCTACAAAAATATACATACTATATTAGTTTCTCAAAATTCCACTGAATTATGTATGCATATAAAAAAAGGAGAATGAACCATTCTCCTTTTCTTTAACCGTTATCAACAATCGGTTGTTTTCCAGTCTGATCTTGCATTTGTTTCCCTTTGTTTCCACCAGCTTTTTTTGACTGCGTTCCAATTTGATTTGGTGCAAAATCTTTTGAATTCTTTTTCGGATTACCCATTACTATCGCCTCCTTATCACTAGTATCATACTAGCGATAAGAATTATTCAGCCTGCTTAAAAAGTTGCATTTCATAACGCTTTTCAATTCGTTCTTCAATCCGTTCAATTGCATCACGATCACTTAATAGTTGCCTTTTATTTTCATTCACAAGTTCTTCAAATGATTTCCTACGACTTCTTCTCATGCTGTCCATCCTTTCTCCTTCGCTTTCTTACTCATTAGTATGAACAAATGAAAAACTCTTTAATCAGATTTGCAAGAAAATTTTATGTTTTGCTAAAGAAAAATCTATTATTAATAAAAAATGCCATTCGCAAGTCCTTCGATTACGAATAGCATTAGACTATTTCATTATACTTAAGTACTTCTCAATTTCTTCCTCCGCATTAACCTTAGTCTCTTTATATTCGTTCAGCGCTTGCATGACTGAATCATATTCTTCCAAGATGTAATTTTCTAGCTTTTTAACATCCTCGAGACTTTCAATCATAATTCTCGTGTTCCCTATTTCGCTTTTTAAAGCTGGCTCACATTTTAAATTAGAATATATATCCGTTATTTCTTTTTCAGTCTTTTCAGTTAACACGTATTTCTTTCGCCCTTTTACCTTCAGTCTGACGATTGGATAAAAAACTTTTATATCTAAATAACTTCCAACACTCACGCTACGAATCCAATCTATATCCCGATTATGCTTCCTTAACATTTCTTTTATCACTGTACATACTGCATCTTCTTCAATTGTTTCTTTTTTCGTTTTCTTTTGTCCCTCTTCTTGAATGACCGCACATTTTCGATACACAGCTGCGCATGTAATACAATCGTCAAGCGCGTTATGAGAACTCAAACGAATTCCGAGCATTCTTTTTAAAGTTTCTAGCTTATGATTTGGAGCATGCTTTATATATTTTTTTGCTAAAAACACAGTATCTATTACTTTATTTTTAGGTTCCGATAATCTAAGCATATTCGCATTGCTCTTTAAAAACCGCATATCAAAAGAAGCATTATGCGCAACGATTGTATCTTCACCTAAAAATGCTAAAAACAGTGGTAACACTTCTTGAATCATTGGTGCATCTGAAACACGATAATTTGTAATCCCTGTTAAACTTGTAATTCGACTAGGAATAGGCCTCTCTGGATTTACAAAAGAAACAAATTGATCTACTAACTCATGATTTCGATATCGAACCGCCGCTACTTGAATAATCCGATCATTATAAGGATTAAACCCTGTTGTCTCAAAATCAATAACAACATAGTCTCCTGTCAATTGTAAATGTTCCACATTTAACGCTCCTCAATCATTATTTTCTTTAAAATTTCTTTTATCATATCATGAACAAGCTGTTGGATGAAAAAATAAAACAGCAGTTGTAATAATATTATCTAGACTGTACAAAGCGCTTCAGATTTAACTAACTGGAGGTAAGAAGTCTCCTTCCTCAATTTGTGTGAAAGTTCCCAACACCAACAAATAGGTAGGAGATGAATTATCTTTTCGTGCAAACAATATACGTTCCCTTGTTACAATCTAGTTATGAAGTGTTCTTTGACAAGTGATTCTATAAGGTTGAGTGGACAAATAAAATGCGAAAACCAAGCGAATCCTTCCACTCGTAAAATAATCAAGGTACCCGAAGGAATCACCATTCGCCCGACATCTAGGGCAGGGACTGTTCAAAATAACGCTCAGAGAGACGAAAGAGTACTTTCGTCGTGGAACTGAGAAGCTCCCACTTCTAAGCGGTAGCGTAGGTGTTGAGTAGGTCACAGAAGGTGTTCACCAAATAATTATAGGAACAGAAAACATTCAATCGATATTAAGAGGCAGATATTATATATATCCGTAACAGGTATTAGTACGCTCAAAAATCTTCTTTTTCTTTAAAACCGGAGCTGTCAGCTTAAAAAGAGTACTAAAGAAAGCATCTAAAAAAGTAAAATACTAATCACAACTAAAAAGCTATTTATGACCTCCCAATCATGATTTTAAATAAAAAACGGTGCTAGCAATTTTTGCTAACACCGAATATTATAGCTCTTGTTCACTTACATTGATATGTCGTATCGATTAATCATTCAATATATTAATTATTCCCAGTATCCCATTGCAGCATAATGCATAGCCCATTTATTAAGATAATCTTGGTCTATTTTACTCCATGTAAATCCTATCTTTTTCAAGAAGTTTGCTGTAAAACTATTATCCAAAGCCACAGCTTTAGTTTCTCTTCCTGTTGCCCCCAGCGCCACCAAATTATTGATACTATCCTTTTTATTACTTTCGATGTTTTTAATTATATTTGCATAACCATTATCATCCACAACATTTAAACAAATTCCTATATGTTCAAATGCTTTGCAGATTTTATTGAATGAAACAAGATTATCATTGGACAGATGGAACATATTATATTGTTTAACACGTTTTTTTGACAATGCAATTACCCCTAATGCTGTTTCATTTATCGGTGATAATTCCAACTTTTCATTCAACATACTTTCCTTAATATATCCTATTTTAACTATATTTTTTATACTATAGTTGAATCTGTTTTGCTGATAATCAATCATTGTCTTTAAATCTCTAGATCTATTAGTCTGATTACCAATTCGAATAACAACTGCATCAAGCCCCGACTCAATAGCATCCAAAACTACCTTTTCCGCAAAAAATTTACTTCTTACATATGGTACGTCTATAATCTGATTCTTAAAGTAATCTCTTTCTGTGAAAATGTGGTTTTCAGCATCTACTGGTAATACAGAACATACACTTATGGTTGAAATGTGAATTAATGTAGCATTGACTTCTTTTGCATACTCCACAATATTCTTTGTGCCGTCAACGTTGATTTTATGGAAATCCATATACAGACCATAATGTTTCGTATTCGCAGCTGAATGTATGATTGTTTTTATGTCTAATGGTAATATGTTTTCTAAATTAGTCATTGAAACGTCACCAGAAACAATAATGATTCTCTCTCCTAAAATGCTATCATATTTTTTTCCAAAATAATGATTCAGTATATTCCTTAAACGATTATATCCATGATTTTCATTTTCACAGCGTATTAAACAATATACTTTTCCTTCTTCATTATCAATTAAATTAGCTACTATATGAGCCCCTAAGAAACCTGTAGCCCCTGTCACAAGTACATTTCCTAGGTTATTGGTTATAATCTTAGCCTCATTATCAAACTGGTTTGTAGTTAGTAATTTATTGTACTTTTCAAAATGCATTTCATCATATTTTTCAAAATATTCACTTTTGCCATTTAAATATTCGTATAGACTTTTCACTGTTTGATTTTCGTAAATATTTTGAATCGTTATATTAATCCCTGCTCTAATTACCCTTCCTACAATATTAATAATACTAATACTGTTGGCACCGAGTTCAAAAATATTATCTTCAATTCCAATCTGTTTTACATTTAAGCTTTCCCCAATTATCTCACATAGTTTTTCCTCTGTTTCATTTCTCGGTGGGATATATTCCTTTTCGCTCTTCATTTCAATCTCAGGCAGAGCTCTTTTATCCAGCTTTCCATTTCTTGTTACTGGTATCTTCTCAATCTGCATCATATAGGCGGGTATCATGTATTCTGGTAATTCCTTACGGATTCCCTCTTTGATATCACTGATACTTAATTCATTTTCCGCTGTAACATATGCACGGACTGCTTTTTCACCATTTTTGTCTTCTCTTACAATTACCGCCACATCAGTTACACCTGTAACATATGCACGGACTGCTTTTTCACCATTTTTGTCTTCTCTTACAATTACCGCCACATCAGTTACACCTTCTACTCTTCGAATTACACTCTCAATTTCGCCAAGCTCAATTCGGAAACCTCTGATTTTTACTTGTTCATCGATTCTTCCCAGATACTCAATATTCCCATCAGGAAGCCATCTTACCAAATCTCCACTTCGGTACAGTTTCCCTTCTCCAAATGGATTATCGATAAATTTCTCCGCTGTCAGTTCTGGTCTATTGAGATATCCTCTAGCTACACCATCTCCAGCTATACATAATTCCCCAGGCACACCAATCCCACATAATTTCTTATTATTCAGTATATATACTTTTGTATTTAGAATCGGTTTTCCGATTGGAATTCTTTCAGGAACAATATCATTTGAATCACATTCCCAG
>NZ_LTAQ01000055.1 GCF_001590835.1 Bacillus gaemokensis | reverse complement strand
AGCTCTCTAGCGCCGATGGTAGTTGGGACCTTGTCCCTGTGAGAGTAGGACGTCGCCAAGCAACTTTAGACGAGTCAGAATGACTCGTCTTTTTTGTGTTTTATTATAATTTGCACAACAAAAAGAGCAGTAAAATTACATTTTGGGGTAGGTGTGAGAAATTATGAAAGCCATGTGTATGTTACTAGTCGCGATTGTGTTATGGGGGATAGCGATTGCTCCAACAAAATGGGCATTAGAATCAATTCAGCCATTTACTTTGCTATTCCTGCGCCTTTGTTTTGCTGGCGGAATATGTATGCTTTTTTCTTTTAATCAATTACACAAAAATATTATAAATAAAGAAGTTCCATGGAAAAGGATAAGTTTATTATCTTTTACTGGTGTGGCGGGGTACTTTATGTTTACATCGTATGGGATTTCTTTAACAAGTGGATTACATGTTAGTATCATTGACGCTGCTTTACCGTTAGTTACAATCATCTTTTCGGCACTGTTCTTAAAAGAAGAGATCCAGTTAAACTATTGGATCGGAATTATATTAGCCTTTATAGGGATAATGTGTATTACAATTCCATCGGGTAATGATAATCAAAGTTCTTCTTTAGTTGGGGATATACTTGTTTTATTAAGTACCTTTTTATTTGCGTTCTATACAATACTATTAAAACGCCCAAAACAAGAAAAGAATCTATCGAACAGAGTATTTACAGCATTAACATTAATCATAGGAGCGATTATTCTATTTCCTTTTGCTACTATAGAAACTGTTTACTATGGTTTACCTAAAATAGACACATGGAAGACTGGTCTTAGTTTTATGTATCTTGTCGTTTGTGCGACAATCCTTGCTTATTGGTTCTGGAATAGGGCGCTAGAAAGAGTTTCAGCATCAGCAAGTGGATTATATCTAAACGGTTTGCCGGTAATAAGTATTATTTCTTCTATTATTTTATTAAATGAATCTTTAACATGGAAGGTTGTAATAGGTGGGTCTCTAGTTTTATTTGGAGTTGCTTGGGCGGATAAACATAAACTAAGTACTTTAATGAAATCCAGGAATAGAGAAACAATAGAAGATGGAAAGTATGAATCATAGGAAGAAAGGAAATGAGGGATTAATGTATGTTTCCCTATATATACGTCCTATTCATAGTGGTGGATAAAAGGATTATGCTCTAGAGCTGTTTGAAGTAAACTGATTTTGTAAAAAACACATTACTGATGAAGTACAACCACTCTTTTTGACTCCAAAATAGAATGATAGGGGAGTTCCTATGAAAATATGAGCTTTTGGAGCGGTTATTTATAACATGTAGGAGAAGGGGAGTAAACATATATGAGTAATGATAAGTATTTATGAAATGAAGAGAGTTATTTATAGATAGCTATAGGAATATATAGATAAAAATAATTTGTTATTTTTTATAAAAAGCATTGACGATTAATATATATAGGTGTATTATATTAGAAGTCGCCAGTATTAATAACGCAGAACGCGACAAATGAAATAAAAAACTTAGTTGACATTGAAAAATTAAAGTGTTAACATAAGGGAGTCGCAAATGAGCGGCAAACGAGTTCTCTGAAAACTGAACGAAACAAA
>NZ_LTAQ01000054.1 GCF_001590835.1 Bacillus gaemokensis | reverse complement strand
ACGTTGTTTGTTTCGTTCAGTTTTCAGAGAACTCGTTTGCCGCTCATTTGCGACTCCCTTATGTTAACACTTTAATTTTTCAATGTCAACTAAGTTTTTCATTTCGTTTGTCGCGTTCTGCGTTATTTCTATCGGCGACTCATATAATATTACACACTTATCATTATAAAAGCAATACCTTTTTTAATAAAAATCAAAATACCTCCTTGAATATTATATAAAGTGAAACTTCCATCATTAAGCGCCCTTTTACGAGTAGTTTATTTCTCAACTACCATCTTTCGGTTTGGCTGAATTTTAAGGTGGGGGTATTATTAACCGTGAATGACTGCATCGATCTCCCCTTAATACACTATATTCATATTTTATTCCGCCATTTAAATTTCTACTAAATCACCTTATTCATATACAAATAAAGAATCTTTCACTTTTATAATGAAAGATTCTTTATAGATTTACTATTATGCAGGAATATACTTCTCAACAAAGCTCCATACAGTATGCCAATATTTCTCTGAATCTATTTTTTCTGATTCACCATGGCCTGCACCTGGTACAATCAATTTTCCTTTTTCTACTTTTGCAGCATTATACACTTTATCCAGCATTTCAAAAGGAACAAACGTATCCGCATCCCCATGAATAAACAACATTGGTGTTTTACTTTTAGCAACTTGTTTGACGGCAGATCCCTCATTCAAATCATAACCGGCACGTAATTTCGTAATTGTATTCGCTGCATTCATAACAGGGAATTTTGGTAAATGAAATAAATCTTTTAATTGATATGTAAATTCATCTATAACAGATGAATATCCACAGTCTTCTATAATAACTTTAACGTTAGCGGGCAAATCTTCTCCGGAAGTCATCATAACAGTTGCGCCTCCCATCGAAATACCAAACAGAGCGATTTCCGCTTGTGGATCTTTCTTTAATATATACTGAATCCACAGCATAATATCCTTACGATCATGCCATCCCATACCAACATAATTACCTTGACTATTTCCATGACCACGAAGATCAGGTGCTACTACACTATAGCCTTTTTCATAGAAATGCCGAATATATTTTGTCATTTCCGAAGCTCTTCCGTTATATCCGTGAACTACAATTGACCATTTATGACTAGATTCTTGATTACGATATTCATAACCATTCAGTTTCAAATCATCAAAAGAACGTATAGCTATTGTACTTGCTTGATGTTTCGATAAGAATTCAGCATTTTTCACTTCATCAGTAGTTACTACGTCACCTGATACAGTTACGGCTTTCTTCAAATGAGGATTTCCCTCTAAAAACTCTTTTTCTTGTTTCGCATTTAGCGCATAGTTATAAAAGTAGTTTCCAACTAGCATATACGCAATAACTAGAAGGAGTAAAACTACTATCGTAACAATACTTATTTTCTTCATTCTATATACCCTTCCTCTAAGATGTATATTTTTAAAAATCTTATACCACATTATATCAAATTCTAGTGAAATACCATTATACTCCGCCAGAATTTACAACAGAAGAGGCGAAGTAAATTAGGAAAGGAAAAAAGTTACTCATTCAATACTCAAATAATAAACTCTCTTTAACAAAATACTTACTAAAACCGAGGGATAATAATGAGAAATGTAGCTTCACAAAAATTCTTTTATTACACTAAGCAATATTGTGATTTAATCAATCTATTACATAACTATAACGAAAGAACGCTACTAATGTGCACTATATTCTGCAAAATTTAAAAATCTTCAATAATTTATATACACAAAAAAGACGAGTCATTCTGACTCGTCTAAAGTTGCTTGGCGACGTCCTACTCTCACAGGGACAAGGTCCCAACTACCATCGGCGCTAGAGAGCTT
>NZ_LTAQ01000053.1 GCF_001590835.1 Bacillus gaemokensis | reverse complement strand
TTTGTTTATCGTAGGATTGTGACTCGCTCAGCGAAATAATAACTCCGTCATAAGAAAGTGGTGGATGTACATCACCGTTCACTAATACAATACGCGCTTTCGAATCCTCCAACATATATTGGATACGTTCTTCCGGATATTGTGGATCAATTGGTACATAAGCCCCTCCTGCCTTACTAACAGCTAGAATCCCTACGACCATCTCCAGACTATGTTTAGCAATAATTCCGACTAATCGATCCGCCTGTACGCCTTCTTTCCTTAGCGTTCGTGCCAGCTGATTCGCTCGTTCATTCAGCTCACAGTACGTTAACTGCTGATCCTCGAATACAACCGCAAGATGATCTGGTGTACGTTCTACCTGTTCTTCAAACAGTTGATATACTGTCTTTTCATGTGGATATTCAACAGCTGTATCATTAAATTCAAATAAAAGTTTATTCTTTTTAATTTCTGCTACAGTTTCAAATTTGTCTATTTCAAGTTCAGGTTGGTATAAAATAACAGAAAAGATATAATTTAAATTCTCTATTAATTGAACTATATAATCTTTATCATAATAATTTTCATTGTATGCTAGCTTTAAATTTATTGAATCTTCTTCTCCCAATTCAAAGTGAAATATAGTATCTGATACTACCGAATCATTATAATTAAAAGAATGAAGTTCCTGTAAAGAAACCATGGTATTTATAACAGGTAAATTGTTTGAATCATATTGTAAATTCAGATTTTGAACCATTTTTCTAAAAGGTAACCCTTGGTGTTCAATACTTTCGCTTATAGATAACTTGATTTGATTAAACAAAGATTTAAATGAACTTTTAGGAGTTATATTATTTTTTAATATTAAAAATTTACTAGAATAAGTTTGATCTTTGTCTAACTCAATTGCTGGGACCCCTAAAATCATATCTTGCTCATAGGTATATTTATGTAATAAGCATTCCACTCCAGCTAATAAAATCATATATATCGCCATATGAGATCGATTAGACATGTTCATAATTCTTTTTGATACATCAGATGATAGAGTACTATCGATAAACTTCTGATTATAAACCGTACTCTCACTTAATCTTTTTTTTGTATGGCTATAGTAAGGAAATGTAGTGAGACTATCTTCAACACTGAATAATTTTTCCCAGAATAATTCTTGTTGTTTAAATTCTGACATTTATAGCACCCCAGACTTTAATAGTATATGGTTAATCTGTTATCTACCATATACAAATTTATATATTCATACTTACATTCTTGAAACTAACATCAATTTCAATTAAAGAGTGTGCTGTATATTTACACACTCTTTAATTTGGAAAATACATCAAAAATTCAGTTCAATTTCTCGGATAGAACTTTCACTTTTTATTGCTTTTTCGCTTAATTTGACATTGCGTAATTGAACATTTTGGTTTTTAACAACTTCCNAAAATTCAGTTCAATTTCTCGGATAGAACTTTCACTTTTTATTGCTTTTTCGCTTAATTTGACATTGCGTAATTGAACATTTTGGTTTTTAACAACTTCTGATAAAACTATCAAGAAATCTTTTGATAATTCATTAATTCTGCTCTTTTCAAATAATTTCTCACAGAATTCAAAACTACATTTGAGTTGTTCACCATCAAGATTTACAAACAATGTTAAATCAAACTTAGCTATCGTATGATCTCGAATATAAGGTTTAAATACTAAATTTTCTATTTGAAGCTCTGTTTCTTCTGTATTTTGTAAAACTAACATTGTATCAAATAGTGGGTTACGGCTCATATCTCTTTTTATATTTACTTTTTGAACCAGCTCTTCAAAAGGATAATCCTGATTCTCATACGCATTCAACATTGTTTCTTTCACTTCCTGAACATACGTATAGAACGTTTTGTCTCCCGCTGGATAATTTCGTATCGCTAACGTATTAACAAACATTCCAATGATTGGCTCTAAATCAGCATGAGTTCTTCCTGCGATAGAAGTCCCTACAATAATATCCTCTTGACCACTATATTTTGCTAATAGTGTTGTATATGCCGCTAATAAGACCATATACAATGTCGCTCCTGTTTGTTTTTCTATCTCTGTTAATCCGTCACTAATTTGTTTGTCAATTGTAAATTCTACTATGTCTCCCTCGTAGCTTCGTACCGATGGTCTCTCATAATCGATCGGTAGCTCTAACT
>NZ_LTAQ01000052.1:3767-4268 GCF_001590835.1 Bacillus gaemokensis | reverse complement strand
TATTCCAGGCACCAAGCATGCCCGTGGATATGTCCAACCAGACRGAGCRAGTGAGCTAAAAGACGTTACTTATTATAACCCAAGTGCAGGTAGCTCGGCTGGAGATATGATTTCTACTGCTGACGACTTAAACAAATTCTTCTCTTACTTGCTCGGTGGCAAATTACTGAAAAAACAGCAACTAAAGCAAATGCTTACTACAGTTCCTACAGGAAGAGAAGGAATGGATGGATATGGTCTTGGAATCTTTGAAACTAAGCTTCCAAACGGTGTCTCGATATGGGGACACACWGGTGGCCTTCTAGGGTTTGTTACTCTTGCTGGAGGTACACTTGGAGGCAAGCATACATTGGCCGTCAGTTTGAACAGTTTGGGTAGAGCTGACAGTCCTAATCCTTTTAAAAATATTTTACTTGCTGAATTTAGCAAGTAGGCAAAAAGGAAAAACGGATAAATTTTGTCATAGTTTTTATAGTTAAAAATATACCTTTCTGGTTCAAA
>NZ_LTAQ01000052.1:0-3725 GCF_001590835.1 Bacillus gaemokensis | reverse complement strand
TCTGTAGAATCATAGGAAAGGATGGCGTTTTTGTATGAATCTATCGATTTCTGATGAACTACAATTATTTTCTAAAGAATTACAACGACATATGTCACCACATGTTTTAGATCAGTTAGCTAGAGAAATAGGATTTGTTCAACGGAAAAGTAAATATCGTGCACAAGATTTAGTAGCTCTTTGTGTTTGGTTAAGCGAAAACATAGCAAACACTTCATTGAAACAACTATGTAGTCGATTAGAAGCTAACACAGGTATTTCTATGAGTCCAGAAGGACTTAATCAACGTTTTAATTCTAGAGCTGTACAGTTTTTACAACAAGTATTAGCGTATTTACTTCATCAACAATTTTGTTCTTCTAGCAAGATTTTAACTTTGTATACAAACTATTTTCACCGTATTCGTGTATTGGATTCTACACATTTTCAGGTTCCAGATAAATTCGTTTCTACATACCAAGGCTCAGGAGGTAGTGGTCAATTTCTACATGTTCATGTGGGTGCTGGAAAGCACAATGATAAAATTTACGGTTCTACTTGTCTCGAATCTCTTCAACCGCAAGATGTATGTATACGGGACTTAGGATACTTCGACTTAAAAGATTTACATACCATAGACAAGTACAGTGCTTATTTCATCTCACGACTTAAGCTCAATACTCGCATATATCAGAAAAACAAAGAGCCTGAATACTTTCAGAATGGAACGATAAAAAAACATTCTGAGTACATCCAACTAGATATGGAGCAATTTATTGATCAATTACAGCCTGGTGAAACATATGAAATTCCTGATATTTATATCGGAATGTATCAAAAGCTTCCTACAAGACTAATTCTGTATAAATTAACTTTTACATTACGAATATTCCTTTGGAATATCTACAAAAGGAACAAGTATATGATTTTTACTCATTACGTTGGCAAATTGAACTTATCTTTAAAATATGGAAATCATTTTTTCGTATTCATCAATGTAATTCTGTAAAACTGGAAAGATTAGAGTGTCATCTATATGGGAAATTAATTAGCATCCTTCTTTGTTCCTCCACTATGTTTCAAATGCGCCAATTACTCCTCATCAAGAAGAAACGAGAATTGAGCGAATATAAAGCTGTTTATATCATTAAAGATTATTTTCCACTTTTTTATCAAGCTCTACAAAAAGACACCCAAGAGCTATCAAGGATCTTGCTTCGTCTATTCGATTTTTTACACAAAAACGGGCGAAAATCTCATCGATATGAGAAAAAGACAGTCTTTGATATTTTAGGCGTCGTGTACAATTGTTCCAAACCTTACAATCATGTAGCTTAATTAAAAAAACGAAACCCTTTAGGGTTTATTTCTTGTGCAAACCTTTAAATAATTTATACTTAGTCTTCAGAAAATAGAAAGCTCTTAAGTTGAAATTGATTTTACATAAGCTTAGCTTGATGGGCATGTGATGGGACCCCACATCCATCAACTTAAGAAATTAATTGTTCCCCCAAACGAAAAAAATRAGCTGAATTCTCATAARTAACTGTAAAAAGGTAAAATTTCCGTTTTCGTGATACTTAAAAATATTAGCTTGATGGATATGTATGTTGACCCCTACTAGAAAAGAGAGCATTTTTGGGAAAAATACTCTCTTTTTCATTAATTATTATACAGATCAAAATTCTAAAGGTAATTCTTCTAATGACCTCATTAGATAGTTTTCTTTCCATCTCACTTGCTCTCTTTGCTCTCTTTTTCATTAATTATTATACAGATCAAAATTCTAAAGGTAATTCTTCTAATGACCTCATTAGATAGTTTTCTTTCCATCTCACTTGCTCTCTTTCYCCTTGTATCTTTAAATTTGGCATACGACGTAATAATGTAGAAATTGCAATTTTTGCTTCTAAACGAGCAAGTGATGCTCCAACACAAAAGTGACTACCATAACCAAATGCAATATGMCGATTATTTTTTCTTGTAATATCAAAAACATCAGCGTTTGAAAAAATCTTTTCGTCACGGTTAGAAGATGCTARTGAAATAATAATTCTATCTTTTGATTGAATATCTTGGCCATGCATTGTGAATGRTTCAGCTGTCCAACGTAAAGTAGTTAATTCCACGGGGCTGTAAAATCGTAACGCCTCTTCAAYTCCTAAATCAATCAAATCAGGGTTTTGACGAAGCTTTTGTAATTGAACTGGGTGTTCCAACAATGCTAGCGTCATATTTGCAATTAGGTTTACAGTTGTTTCATGTCCAGCAACAATAAGCAACGTAAWCGTTGAGTATAACTCTGATTCATTTAATTTTGTTCCTTCGCTTTCCGCTTGTATTAGTGCACTGATTAAATCGTCTGCAGGATTTTTTCTTTTTTTATGAACTAAATACTGTATATATTCAGCGAATTCTTCTAATTTTTGATTGTTTTTCTGCACATCTTCTAGTATATGWGGAGTATCAATAATCGCCTGTGACCAAATTCTAAATTTATGTTGATCTTCAAGAGGAATACCTAACATTTCACTAATTACCATAATGGGTAAGGGAAAGGCGTAATCGTTTACAAGATTTATTGAATGAGTRTGCTCAAATTTACTTAATAAAGTATCAGCGATATGTTGAATTCGACATTCAAGTTGCAAAATCATCTKAGGAGTAAATGCYTTTTGAACAAGTGATCGTAGACGGTGATGGTCGGGGGGATCTGAGTTTAACATATGATTTCTCAAAAGCTCCCTATTTTYTAATGAAAAGGGAACTTTAACATCTTCTTTTCTACTAAATACATTTTCAATATTTTTCATTAATCTTGCATCTTTTAATAAAGCCATAGCGTCTTCATATCTCGTAATAAGCCACCCTTGACTCTGTTCACCTAGAGATAAAGGATAAACAGGTTGAAAGGCACGTAATTCTTTGTAAATATCGTATGCTTTCTCCTTAAATATTGGAGAAGCTAATTGTGTTTCTGAAAATAGATTGAAATTTAGTTCGTTTTTTRAAAYCATCAATATTACCTCCATCTTTATAGATTTTTGGGTAACTCAACGCCTAATTTGCATTATAACCCATTTAACTTTAATAAAGGTAAGAATATTCAGACGRAATATTACTTTACTTGGTAAAATAAACACGAAAATCCTAAGATATATACTTCGTTTAGTTAACGGGATATTACCCCATAGCCATCCAGCTAATAGTTTGAAGTGTTCCTACAATGAAAATTTGATTATTTTACAGTTATTTATGAGATTTCAATTCATTTTTTTTCGTTTTGAGGAACAATTAATTTCTTAAGTTGATGGGCATGGGTCACCATACCCAAAAAAGAAAATTGTACGTTTAGACATAAAATTGACACATTTCGATTAGTTCCCTGTACGTTAAGGAATTAGTTTGTATATTTGAGGAGATTTACGAGACAGGTGTAAATTTAGGGGAATCCAATATTTTCTATTCAAATATGATAGAATGGAAATATATCCAAAACGGAGGAAAAACAAATGAACTCAAACACAAAACAGTTTATTTATGATATCCAGCAAAGAAAGAACAATTATATGGAAGATGTACTAACAGCAATACAACACCCTAAAAAAGAACAATCTGAACAGGTCATTCAAAATATAGTAGAGAAGATGGATATGATGATCAGTTTAGTTACTACTTACATGGCTATTGAATCAGAATCTATGAAAGAATTAAAAGAGCTTCAGGAAGAAATTATTCATGCTCAA
>NZ_LTAQ01000051.1 GCF_001590835.1 Bacillus gaemokensis | reverse complement strand
CAATGGAATTTAAAAAAGATGACCCCTGTACAATACAGAGATCATCTTCTTCAAGCTGTCTAGGCTTTTTTTAATGTCCTTTACAAAGGGTACATTTTATCTTCTGAAGGGACTTTTTCTAGGTTTCTAGATAAATTGACTGCTGATAAGTGAGGTTATGTCAACCTGACATAAATATCATATACAGGTGAAACGTTGTCGGCGGAAAGATTCTTTCTGAGATGAGAGGAAAGGAACATGATTTTTAGTGTATTGTTACCAGTTGGTATATATAGGGTTTCTTATGTTGCATACGTTGGTTCAATCTTAAAAGAGATTTCTGTAGCTGCTTCTAAAGCCATTCTTTTAGCCTTTTTTTTATAATATGATGATGCTAAAATGTATCCGCATCGATGTCCCATTGATGTAGGTGGTTTTAGGATATTTCCTTTTTTGGGTGCTATATATACTTCTTCCACGCACGGATATTTAGAACTACGGTTTTTTCCTGTAACTTGAATTAGTTTTCCTATAGAATCGACTGTTAAGTAATGAGTGTACACATATTTATAACGTATTTTTTTCAGTGAAGGTTTATTTCCTAACATTAGCTGAATAGTTTCCTGTACTAAGTTGATTCCATGTCCAATTTCAATCATGCGATTCATAGCTCCACCTGATATTCGCGGATTTATCTCAATTAACTTCCAAATACGATTTACTCTACGGAGCTCAAGATGACAAGCACCATTTTTCATATCAAAAGCCTGTACAACAGAGTTAATAGAATTGAGAAGACTATAATATAGTCTGTCGTCTACTCGTCCTAACAAGGAATAACCAGTGACGATAAAACGTTCAAAAAATGTAATTTCTTGTTCAATTACCGCAATAATATGAACCTTTCCATTATGAACTAAAACTTCAACTAAGTATTGGGGTCCATCTATATATTCCTCAAGTAGAATTTTTTCATTAGGTCGTTTTTTTGAAAGGGTTTGTATAGATGAGATTAATTGATTTTTATCCTTTGCCAATAATACATCTTTTGATCCTGCTGATTCAGGAGATTTAACGATAAGAGGAAAATTCATTTTTTTAGCTTCTTTCAGAAAAGATGATAATGATTCTGTTGGTTTGTAAATTAAATAATTAAGTGAGACTGGTAAACCCTTAAGCACGTTACGAGTCAATATTTTATTATTCATATGATAGATTGCTTCAGTAGATACAATACTTTGACAGAACTTCTCTGACAAACATGCAGCTACATAAACAAAAGAATCAATAAAACTAAAAATCCCTTTTATATTTTTCCCTGTTTTTTTTAGCTTGTTGATTATTGTAATTAAATTATCGTAATTGTCTATATCAGTAAAAATCATCTGATGTACATCGGGAAATTCACTTCGTTTTTCAAGAAATCTTTTTTTTCCAGTTAACAAAACCGTAAAGAAATTAAGTTCCTCTGCTGCTTTAATTGCTTCCCTACTCGATCCAGATTTATTTGTTTCAATAAAAACAATAGTTTTCATAATTTTGTGTCATCCTATCTTTAATCGTTTTTATAAAAAATTCAAACTCGTTATCTATATATAAATAGAATATAAAAATGGGACAAAGGTTGTTCTTAATCCTTTAAAAATTGGTTAAATGAGGATAATTTATGAATATATATAAGCTGAATTTGATATGTATTTTGAAAAAGAGCTTTAGAAAGAGGAGAAGAGGAACCAATATGACTATAATTGGTATGCTTCATCATCGAAAAGATCCGAGAAATGTAAAGAAGGCATATGCTTATGCAGCTGTAGCAAAAGCTGAAGGTGTAAACTTTTTTTACTTTACCCTAGGCAAAGTAAATATAGAAACTCAAAAGATTTTAGGGAAAACCTATGAAAATGGCGAGTGGATTGAAAAAGAATTTCCTTTTCCCGATGTTATTTATAATGCAAGTGCTCCTGATAGTGATAAAATTCAACACATCTTTGATTATCTATACGATAGGATTCCGTTTACAAGTCATTCGATTGGAGATAAATTAAGTGTATATAACAGAATTAAACAAGCAGAAGAATTTAAGCAATATCTTATTCCTTTTTATGAATTAACTGATGTTAAAAAGTTTTTTGACATAATCAACCGCTTTGAAAAAGTTATTATTAAACCGATATCTGGACATCAAGGTAGAGGCATCGTTTTTATTAAAAAACATGGGGTAGAGCATTACAAAATGAATGAGGCAGGGCAAGTTTCATCAATTAATGAAAAACAATTACTAGACTTTATATCTCATAAAATACAAGAGAAAGATTATGTAGTTCAACAGTTTATTTTATGTCAAATGAAATCTGGTCATGTTTATGATTTTCGGTTGCATGTTCAAAGAAACGGAGAAGGAAAATGGGTCATTACTTCAATTTTTCCAAGGATAGGTCGATTGGGAAGCATTGTATCAAATATGGCTAGTGGTGGTTATAGTACTTATTTAGACACCTTTTTAAAAACAGAGTTTGATGACAATTGGTACGATATTCAAAGGTATCTGGAGCGATTTGCGGTAAGCTTTTCTAACCATTTTAATTCTTTATATAAGAATGTATTATTTGATGAATTAGGAATTGATGTTGGGATTGATGAGAACCAAAAATTATGGTTATTTGAAGTGAATTGGAGACCAGGTGTACCGAATATATTTAATCTTGAATTAGATGTAGCTAGAAACATGATTCACTATGCTAGATATTTAGCTGATAAACACAAACCAAAAAAAGGAAAGAAAAAAATACAGTAATAGCAATCTATGAGTTTCGATCACCATCCTTCAGTATTTCTTCGAAGATCAAAGTGAGATTAATGATTCTTTTTTGTTCATGCTTGTTATGACCTCTTTATTTATCGTGTTTTGAATGTATACTTTTATTGCTGATTTTGAGGATATCAGGGGAATTGGGATGAAGTCAATGTTTAAGGGGATTTGAATGTAAACTAATATATTAAAGTTTACTTTCAAAAAGGGGATAATAAAAAAACAGTAGTGCATAAAATCACTACTGTTTTTTTATTGTTTTTTGCAAGTAAACTACTTGCATTCTTTTCTATATAATTTAATAGAATAAATAGCTCCAACAAAGAATACCAAGGCTTGAGTTAATATAAAGAATTGACGGAAATACATGTCTTTACTAACTAAAGAAATAAATAGGGAATTCATTAGAATTTGAGTAACAAACATACTATAAGTAATTTTTAAATAAATAGTATTTGTTCTTTCATCTGGTTTACCAATTTTTTTGTAGATAATAAAAAGTACAATTGCTGAACCCAACATCAAAAGGCTTGTAAAACCTACAAAGATATTGAAATTATCTGTGCTTTCTAACATCCAATTGTTTAATTGATCAAGCATTATTATCTTCCTTTCCTACATAAGAGAATATTTCGTTTATATCAACCTCAAAATAATTTGCTATTCGATATGCTAACACCAGTGAAGGAGAATAATTATTCTTTTCCATAACAAATATCGTTTGCTTAGAAACTCCAACAGCATCAGCTAAATCTTTTTGTGACATTCTTCTTAATACTCTATGTTCGTACACTTTATTCACTATGGAATCACCATATTTTTCCTTCATAGTTAACACCTTCCTTTCTTAAGACCTATATTAAACTTATTTTATAAAAAAGTAAAGTTTAATTATACAAAAGATATTTTTTTTTATATAAATTAAAAGAAATTCTATATAACATTTCGAATTTTAACCTTGTAAAAGAGAAGGAACTCTATGAGGGAAATCTCAAAATTACAAGTATAAAACTAGTAGAAAAGCGGTGTAAAAGCAGTATAAGCGTTATACCCACCGCTCATCCGCAATATTTATATTTTTGGGTGCTAATTAGATAAAAAAATGGGGTTTTTTTAATAAGTAAAAGTTGGTTTTTATGGTACAAAATGGTACAAATATAGGTACTAAAAAGTACATTATGGAGGTACTAAAATGGACAAAGAAAAAACGATTCAAGTCAAGTTTACAGTGAATGAAGAACAATATAAGAAGTTAGAAATATTAGCAAAGATGAGAGAACTTTCAGTACCACAGTTTTGTAAATTGACGTCGTTACAGGTGAAGATACAAGCAGCTAGACTGATTGTGGTTGAGGGGCAATATGTAATGCCTGAACCTGAGGTATTATTTCTGAAAGAAATAGAGGAACGCTATAATACTGAGAAGCAGTTTTTAAGGATAGATAAAGAGTTTAATGAACGATTATATGAATATGCGGTGAAAAAAAGAGAGCAAAGTGAAAGTGATCAGTAGAGGTCTTTGCATGTGTTGGTCAATCAAAACGGACCTAGCGAAGCGAAGGGAGTATTTGACTTGACCAACTAGACTACACCCGAACCCTCTTGGCATTGAACAAACGGCCGTTTGTTCCTGCCAACCGGCGAGGGAGCCCCTCAAGGATTGAGGGGTTGGGGTGTTCGATGGATGGGGTCTGGGGAAGAGTTCCCCAGTGGGTTTGGGCAAAGCCCAAGGTTTGTCTTTGCCATGCTGGGCATGGCTCGGCAAAGCCGAAAAGCGTCGCAGACCCCTATCGATTTTGATGCGTTAGCGTCAAAATACGTATAGGGTTACGTTAATTGACTCCATTTCGTCGCTTTGCTAGACTTATGGTATCAATTAATCTAGGGGAAGTGGTGGCATTTTATGTTGGGTTCTATCTCATTTAATCAATCTCACCAAAGTTCATTAAGCCATAATAACAGAGAAAACATTCATGGAAATCCTGGTATAAATCCAGCCAGGTTAGATCAGAACATTTACTTTATTCAAAAGGATATCCGAAGTGTATACAAGGATGTCTTTCAAGAAGCGGTGGACAAGTACAATGAAAAGCAAAAACGCAATGACCGCAAAATTAAGGATTACTATGACAAGATAAGAAAAGATACAAAGACGCATGAGCAACGAGAATTGGTTGTAGCGCTTGGAGAGGGGAAAGATGACCCGAAGTATAGGGGAGCGAAGAAAGAGGCGTTAAAACAGTATGCTGAGGCG
>NZ_LTAQ01000050.1 GCF_001590835.1 Bacillus gaemokensis | reverse complement strand
CTTATTCTTTGGAGCGACCTTATATATACCTTCAAAGTCAGTGATTTTAGATTACCATTTATTTAATCATTTTATGAATGAAAATAAAATTACAACAGCTACTTTACCTCCAGCGTATGCGACTTACTTGGAACCAAACCAAATACCATTTTTAAAGAAGCTTATAACTGCTGGATCCTCTTCTTCCATTCAGTTAGTGAATAAATGGAGAGATCATGTAATGTATGTAAATGCTTATGGTCCAACTGAAGATTCTATTTGTTCAACGGTTTGGACAAGTCGAGATGAGTTAGCTGACAATAAGTGTATTCCTATTGGTCGCCCAATTTATAATCATCAGGTTTATATTATGGATAAAGCCGGACAATTGTTACCTATCGGTGTAGCAGGAGAACTGTGTATAGCTGGATCAGGGGTGGCGCGAGGTTATTTAAATCGTCTAGATTTGACAAAAGAAAAATTTGTAGAAAATCCATTTAGTCCAGAAGAAAAGATGTATAAAACTGGTGATTTGGCAAGATGGTTACCGGATGGAAATATCGAATATTTAGGAAGAATGGATCATCAGGTCAAAATCCGTGGTAATCGGATTGAAATTGGTGAAGTAGAGACGGAACTCCTGAAAATAGAAATGATTCAAGAGGCCATTATAATTGCTCAAGAAGATAAAGATGGATTAAAACAATTGTGTGCGTATTATGTTGGAGATGATTCACTAACGGTTGGAAAACAAGAAGATAAAGATGGATTAAAACAATTGTGTGCGTATTATGTTGGAGATGATTCACTAACGGTTGGAAAACTTAGAAGTGAACTTTCAAAAGAACTCCCGAATTATATGATTCCATCGTACTTTGTAAAACTTACACAAATGCCATTAACACCTAATGGGAAAGTTGATCGAAAAGTATTACTTGAATTGGAAGGGAATTTACAAACAGGAATGGAATACGAAGCGCCTCGAACAGTTGTAGAGGTACGCTTGGCTGAAATATGGAAAGAAGTACTTGGTTTGGAACAAATCGGTATAAGGGAAAATTTCTTTGATATCGGAGGACATTCTTTAAAGGTGTTACAATTAATTCGGAAAGTGTCCCAAAGTATTGGAGTGAATTTACCTTATCGAGTAGTATTCGATACACCTACTATTGAAACAATGGCGCAGCAAATAATGAAATCCCAGTTAGGAATGGAAAAAAACACTAATTTCTTAAAGTTAAACGATAAGGGCTATATAAATATTTTTTGTTTTCCTTCTACAATATCAGGACTTGGTATGGAATATTTTGAAATGGCTAAAAGACTAGAAAATCAATGTGTCCTATACGCTTATGACTTTATTGATTATTACTCAAATTACGTAGACATGATTAATGAGTATGTGGAATCAATTGTTAGCATTCAGGAACAAGGGCCGTATGTATTTCTTGGATACTCAGCAGGAGGTAATCTGGCATTTGAGATTGCTAAAGTCATGGAGCAAAAGGGGCTTGAAATATCTGATATTATTATGTTAGATACATCATTGATGAATCCTGAGATGCAAAAATTGCGGGAAGAATTATTAGAAAGTGACATGGATAATAATGAAAATATCTCAGAATGGTTTAAACAAGTTCAAGATATTCCATCTGTAAAAAATAAATCATATTGCTATGAAAAATATATGAAACAATTGAATAATTCTGGAATAGTACAATCTAACATTCATAACTTAGTCGTAAAAGGTTTAGATAAATCTAATTGGTCAAATGCAACAATAAAAACTTACGTAGAATATGAAGGATTTGGAAATCATAATGAACTGCTCAATCGTAAATTTATTGATGCGAATGTAGGAATTATTAAACTTGCATTAAATGAAATAATTGAACGGAATGTTGAAATGAATTTAGTATGATTTTTATGGAGGGATATAGTGAGCGTATCTTTTCTCAATAAATTAGTATAATAAAACGAATGCCAGTGCATGTCAGTTTATTAAGGGGTGTGCACTGGTTTTATTATTGTTAATACTGTTATAGTAACTTGTGAAATTATGTGAAAAACGAAGAGTTATTGATAAAGAATAAACAATAAACAATAAAGGAATTGGATGAATAATCAGAGGGTTAATTGTGGAAATTTAGGAGTGTAAAGAAATAAGTTAAATTAAAAATTTGTTATAGTGAAATCTAATATTATAATTTAAGTATATGAATAAAATTATAAATAAGTATTAAATTGCAGGAAAAGTAGTGTGTAACAAATTTATTCCTCAATTTTTTAGTATAAATATAGATGACTTTCTCTTTGTTTAGAAGGAGGAAATGGAAAAATGAAGTTAATATGTTTACCATATGCGGGTGGTTCAGCTGCTATTTTTAATGGGTGGAAAGCATCTTTATTATCAGAAATTACTCTTGAAAATGTTGAATTAGCAGGAAGAGGAAAGAGATATCGGGAGAATTTCTATACAAGCGTATTCGAAGTGGTAGAAGATATTTATAGTATAATTCATAAAGAATTAGATGACTCTCCTTATGCTATTTTTGGACACAGCATGGGGAGCTTACTTGCTTTTGAATTAGGCCATAAAATTCAGCAAGAGAAGCGTCGTATACCAGAAGCATTCTTTTTCTCTGGTAAAGCTGCACCGAATTTTCTTAATCAAGAAAATGTGCACTTATATGAGAAAGAACGTTTTATTAAAAAAATTTTTAGTTTGGGTGGAACACCTGCTGAATTAATGAAGTATAAAGTCTTATTAGACAGGTATTTACCTATTATAAGGGCGGATTATAAGATTGTAGAGACTTACAAGTTTCAAGATAATCGCCCATTGTTAAATACACCATTTTATATCTTTTATGGAGATGAAGATACCATTACTTTAGACAAAATCAAAGCGTGGGAAAATTATACTAGTAAATCTTGTGAATGGTTTAAATTTGATGGGAACCATTTCTTTATTAAGCAACAAGAAAGGCTAGTAATAAATTTAATAAATAAAATTCTTATAGATAAACCTAATGTAGGCATATAATGATGAATATATATGCAGTAAAGGTACCAAAAGAATTATCTAACTATGAATTTCAATGCTATTTAAATGAAATTTCAAAAGAGAAAAGGGAAAAAGTAATGCGTTATGTTAGGCAAGAAGATGCAATCCGAAGTCTTTTTGGTGAATTATTAATACGAGCAGTTATCAAAAGGGAACGTGGGATTGCAAATGATTTATTACATTTTTCTTATAATGAATATGGTAAACCATATCTTAGCGGGGAATTAGATTTCCATTTTAATATTTCTCATTCCGGTAGTTGGGTAGTATGTGCGACTGACAATAAACCTATTGGTATAGATATCGAATTAATAAAGACAATAGATTTGGAAATTGCGCAGCGTTTCTTTACTAAGGAGGAATATAGATACATAACTAGTCAGCGTGATTATAATCGACTAGCTTGTTTTTATGATTTTTGGACACTTAAAGAGTCTTTTGTTAAGGCAATTGGAAAAGGTTTAATAGTACCTTTAAATTCTTTTTCTATTAATATAACAACAAATAGGAAATTTATTTTAAAGTGCAACATTACTTTTGGATCTTTTTGGTTGAATCAGTATGAAATTGATCCAAAATATAAATTATCCGTATGTTCAATGCACGAGAATTTTCCAAGTGAAGTAATTCAAATTCTATATAGTGATTTAGTAGCGCATTCTTTAGTGTCAAAAATTTGTGAATATGGAAAGGATGAATAAGTGTGAAGTATTTGGGGAAAGCCCTATTTACGGTTGCAAGTTTTACGTTAGTTTATCTAGTTGGTAAGAAAAATGTAGAAAAAGAAGGTTTGTCGAAGAAGTATATTAAAATAAATCGAAGTGCTGTAAAGTAGAATAGCTAAGAATACAAATTAATAAGCAGAGAGTATAATACCATTTGCGCTTTTTATCAGTATTGCAAAGTAGTTATGTTGATTAAAATAGAAGTATTTAATATCCTCATAAATAATAAAATATAAGCTAGATAAGAGGAATTACAGATGTAAAACATTTTGATTCTTGACATGAAAGAAAAATATTAAATTGTATTGTTTAATTCAACAATATTTGTCAACTATAATGGATTAGTATACTTAAACACATATCATAATTATTACTACTAAGTGTATTAGCAGTTGTAGAAAAGGGGAAAAAGAAAATAAGGAAAGCTAGGCGATATTATCCTATCTCATTTAGATAGATAGTAAAAAATGAACAGCTCCCTGTCAAGTAGACAGTGGAAATAATAAAAATACTTTAAGCGGCTTGAACCCTGTATTCCAATGGGCTTAAGCCGTTTAATCTTTCTTGGTAACGTTCGTTATTGTAAAACTGGATATAATCATCTATTGCTTGTTGTAACGTTTCAAATGTTTCATACTTATGCAGGTAATACTTTTCACACTTCAACGTTCCCCAAAACGATTCCATCGGTCCATTATCTATACATTTTCCTATACGTGACATGCTATGAATCATTTGTGCCTTTTCTATTTTTCTCTTAAACCCATTTGACGTATATTGATACCCTCGATCACTATGAATCAATGGATGTTCATTCTCTTTTAATATAGTGATAGCTTGATCCAATGTTCGAAATACCAATTTATTATTGTTTGAATGTCCCAATACATAACTAATAATGGAGCCATCGTAAAGATCTAAAATGGCGCTTAAATATGTTTTCCTTCCGTTTCCTAATTTGAACTCCGTGACATCTGTAACCCATTTTTCATTGGGCTTGCTTGCAGTAAATTCGCGATTCAGTCGGTTTTCAGCGACATATTGCGCAGGTGAAGGAACATAGCGCTTTCTTTTCCGACGAATCACGGACTGTAATCCAGCAATGTGCATTAAGCGATAAATACGTTTGTGATTAAACTTTTTATGATATATCCTATTAATATTTAATTTCATTCTTCGATACCCATAAATGCCTCCTACTCGTTCATAAATAGCTTGAATATCTTGAAGAATTGCTTCATTCTCTAGCTGTTGGCATACGCTGTAGCCATTTATAATAAGCAGCACGAGATACATCGGCAATTTTACATAAAAGGATTACTGCTAGGTTTTCATTCGCATGTAAATCTTGAATCGCTCTATATTTATATTGTAGACGAACGCTTGTTAATGACGCCTCCTTTCG
>NZ_LTAQ01000049.1 GCF_001590835.1 Bacillus gaemokensis | reverse complement strand
ATACCTGCCGTTCTTTACATGATATCTGGGGGATTAGCATTTAGACCACTAGAAAATCATTCACTTCAGAAAAAAGCATAAAAAAGACACTAAATTTGAGTGTCTTTTCTTTATATAAAACTTCCTTATAAAAAAATATTGAAATCCAGGGAAAATATCAATTTATATCACTTGAAAAACTACCGATTTTTGTTAAACTCTTCTATTTCTTTTCTCTTTTTCATCGATCTTCTACAAGGTTAAAATAAACATTTTACTTTAAAAAGATTCCTTGGATTCTTATTTGGATGTTAAACCTTTATGTCTTGTATTCTTCTTAATATTTATTATTAATCAAATTACATTCGTTATTTTATTGTAAATTTTACATTAATCAACTGTAATGGTGAATGTATAACTTTCTTTAATTTTAACATTATAATTCACATTAAAGTTTAATGTTTATTTATAAAAAATTATAAAGGAGATGACTTAACATGAATAAAAAATTAAGAATAACAGGCTTTGATTTCGCACGGGCATTAGCTATTTTAGGAATGGTTATTGTTAATTATAAACTAACTATGGGAACCGAATATAAAGGGTCAACATGGATGATTTATTTAACTAGTATTTTTGATGGGAAAGCTTCTGCAGTATTTGTTATTTTAGCTGGAATTGGGATTTCTCTTATGACAGAAAAAGCACGTATAACTAAAAGTACCAACCTCATAAAAAAAAGTCGACAAATCATTTGGAAGCGCTCTATATTTCTTTTAATATTGGGTATGTTTCTGTATCTAATAGGATGGAAAGCTGATATATTACATTATTATGCATTCTATATGTTTATATCGTCTTTTTATATCATTACATCTACTAATACTCTGTTATATTCTTGTATTAGCATTTTAACTATATCTCAAATTTTACAAATCATATTTAATCATGTCGACAAATCAAATCTATTTATCGATGGTCATTCTCTACTTTCAAAATTGGCTGATATTTTAAATAATCTTCTATTCAATGGATATCATCCTATTTTTCCATGGATTTGTTTTCTCTTACTGGGTATGTGGTTAGGGAGGCTGAATTTTAAATCGCCTGAGGTCAGAAAAAAATTACTATTGTTTTCACTAATTTCAATGATTATATTAGAAACTTTTTCCTTTCTTCTTATCAAAATAACCAGCCCTTTGTTAGGAATAGAAACTGCTGACGCTCTATTTTCTACAACTCCAGTACCACCAAATATATTTTATATTCTCTCTAGTTCAAGTATAGCTATAATAGTTATTGTTTTATGTATATATTTCACAGAAAAATTCGCTGGAAAAATAATAACAAAAATACTTATTCTAACTGGACAAATGTCATTAACATATTATATTGGCCACGTCTTTGCATTAATTATTTTTTCATATTTAGGATTAGTAAATGATCCGAATTTACTCACAACTCTTATACTATCTTTGACTTTTTATATAAGTGCAATGTGTTTATCTTATTTTTGGAAATTGCATTTTACAAGAGGACCAATTGAATTGATAATGAGAAAATATAGTAATTAATAATAAAATCAAATTATTTGTATACAATGTATATTTATTTTTTATTGAAAGTAAAAAAAGCTAGTTTTCAAAATTAGTTTTTTTCTATATATAATTATGAAACTCTTTTGCACTTAATCCACTCACGTTTGTTGTGTTTTTCCCAATAGCTCACTAATATCCATGTTGATACTGCGCCTAAAACAAATTTCTTAAACATAATACCACCTCTTTTCTGAGTTTTTAAACTATAACAATCCGAAATATTTACCTTAATATGTAAAAACTTAATACCTTAGCATGCAGGTGGAATAGAAAATCCACTAAAATTCTCATCATCTTACACTTTTCAAGGTGAATATCAATAAGTAAAAAGCTTATTAAAATCATAATAAAAGTAAAAAACACACTCAGAATAGCCCCAGAGTGATTTAAGGAAAACCTGTTGGCCTCATGGAATGATAATAAACGCCAGCATTTAACTATTAATACACCTATAAACAACACTATAATACTTAGTATTGATTATAAAAATATATACATCAAGGGGTTTATAAGTGAGAATATCAAATTCACGTTTCTAATGTTCTTTTTAATGTGCCTGCAGGATTTCCATCGGGTTTATGAATTGTATTGTCTATACTCGAAGTTACAATTGCTCTTTCGGAACTCATGATTTCCCCATATATATTTATCTAGCGTATTAGAGATAAATTACACTTGTTAGAAACCTGGTAAAAATTGATTAGGTATCTATTTAAAGTTTAATTAGAACATTTTAAAATCAATGGATTTCCCTATTTACATCAGTATGTTTTATTCTTTTATAAAAGCCAAAACAATACAGCCGAAAGGAATAAACTCTTCTCTCCGGCTGTAAAGATGTATAAATTAGCCTAAAGCTTAAACTTCAACTAACTCCTTAGTATCTTCATAGATTTCTCCCATAGTCTCATGAGAAATATTTTTAGATAAATCTTCTTCAGATGCATAACTAAAGACCACAACAGTACGGCGAGAATCATTTTCTAAAGGTGTCACCCTATGTAATGTAGTACCAGCTCTCATAAGGTAACAATGGTCTTGAGGAACATATACATTTTGAATTTCACGACTTTCAAGTACCTCTTTTAATCCAGCTTCAGGGTTCTCTTTATCCCATACAGTATTAGGAATATATTCAACAATAGCACCTTCACCTTCTTTAGGTGCTTCAATTACCCAAATTAAAGCAAAAGTGTAGTCATCCCAATGCCACCCATGAGTATCACCTGTTTTTTGCTGATTATTAATAATAAATTCTTCTGGTGTATATGGAATACGATGTACTGGTTCATTATTATTTAAAAATGTTAAGAAATTTAAAATCACTTCAGATTTAAAAAATGCTGGAATTATCTTTCCTTTTTCAGAAATACTGTCACGATTTACTACATTGAAGTTACGAGGTGTATTACCTGTGGCTTTAATTGTAATATCACGACGTTTTGCATTTTCTGAAAGAAGATATTTCGCTTCAGCAGACATAGCTGCAATTAAAGGTGCTGGAATTAATTCATTTAAAATAACAAGCTGATTTTCCATAAACTCATTTTTTAAACTAGCAGTGTATTCTTCAGAAAATCCATTTAAATGATCTTGAACTAATTTATCAAATTTTTCTTGGAACATAAAAAATCCCCCTAGAAATTTACTTATTATGTATTTCTTTAACATTTTTATCCTGTAAAGTATCATATATTAAGTTTTTTAAATAGTCAAGAAAAATTGAAAAATATTTATTTTCTGATTTTAAATTCTATTTTTTTACTTAAATTTCATTTTAATGGATTATAATTACATATATTTAATATTCCTTTGAAATTAATTTATTTTTATGTAGAAATATATTAATTTATATATTCAGAAAATCAATTCATCAAAAACCAAAAAGACAGTTAGGTGCTATTTTTGCAAAAAAATCATTTTATGAACTTTATTATGTAGATTACGAACATTTCCTCTTTTGGGTGGAGAGTTAGGGTTATTTACTGCTTCTAATATGTATTCTTTAAATTCATTAGTATATTTCCCTAAATCACGGAGCATACCAGCTAAACCAGCCAAGTGTTTTATACCAATCTTTTCTCCATAAATTTCAGCTAGTTCTTTTACCCTCAATAAATGCTCTTCGACAGTTTGTACCTGCTTGTCACTCTCACGGATATGAGCAATATAGTTCATTTCATCTCCCTCCAGTATATAGTGTTAAGAAGGCTATCCTCTTACCATTCTAACATTTAAAGAGATACACATGACTTAAGGATGTGATTTATTTTATTTATAAACTAACCCTTGGTGCCAACAGCTACAGAAGAAATTAATAAGAATGAAGGGGGAAAATATATAATTACAGATACAAAATAAATCAAACTATATGTCCATAATTGGTAATCATTTAGATAAACATAAAACCGTAAAAATAATTAATTTCTACGGCTTTTATTGCATTTATTTAAAATTCTTTCGTAGTGGCCCCTCATACCTCGAATCGTTTCCGTATCCCAAGTATGCAAGATTGCATACTTATTCATATTGATAATTGTTATCATTGTAACTATAATGGTTTCAGTAAGTAGATTTTAAACTTACTTTTTGAAACTTTTTTTATCAAAGAATATTAAAGGAGGAGTTAGAATTATGAAAAAAGTCATTTTAGCAGGAGCATTAGGAATTGCAGTACTTTCGGGCATGAATTTACCAGGATTAGAAGCACCAAAAGCTAGTGCAGCAACTATGAATTTAGAAGTTCAAGAGGTTACTAAATATTATTCTTTGAGTTCATACGAAGTGTCTCAAAAAGAATCATTTAATCTTAAAAAAGGAGAAGAAGTTACGGTTTTTGTAACTAATTTAGGATTCCCGATTTCTTATACAGTCTTTGATGCAGACAATCAAGTAATTGGTACATACAATGCTAATTCATCTTATGGACGCGTATTCAAAGCACAAAAAAATGGTAATATTTCTGTACAATTTCAAGCAGGAGTGAATTCTACATATATGAAGAAAATGAATTTTTCAGCTAAATTCGCTCTTTCTAAATTTAATTAATGGTAAGGAATTGTTCATGTTATATAAACAATAAAATGAAAAAGGCGTATCCTATTTATGGAATATGCCTTTTAATTCTTCTTTTTCCCTATCTTTTCAAGGTTTTATTTACCTTTGCAGTACTCGCTTTGATTCTCCATACGTACAGCTAGAGCCTTATAATCACGTAACACCTTCACTACTGCTTTCTGAATTAACTTATATTCCTTGTCATTGATTTCTGGAAAGAATGATATATCATTCCTCCTTGTTTTTAGGAGATAACATTTGGTATAATATAGATGCGTTAGATTACATGTATTTTCTCGAGAGCGTTCGTTGCCATCGGACGCTTTTTTGATGTTTTGGTAGTATTTCACAAAAATTTCTGTTAATATTTAGTTACCGATATGTGTAACAACCGGCCTGTGCTTCTGTACGGGCTTTTTTGATGTTCCTATCAGCTAATCCACCCTCTCGCTATAGATTTATGGGTAAGAGTATCCAACAGTAATTTAGCTCCTTTTTCACTTACAACTACTTGTCGACCGAATAACTCTAAATTTATTTCAGAAACCTCACCTGTTATCACGCATATATTTTCTTGTTTTTTAAGAACGAAAAACCATATTGATAATTTAAAAGAAATTATATTTTAATACGTTTAAAAAGGTATATTACAAATAAACAACAATGCGGAAAAATTAATATATCTCTTGATGAAGAGGATATATACGAATTCTGGTTCTGGTGCAAAAACTCTAAAGTTCTCGCAAGTAATCTCCTAAACTTGGACATACTGATAATATTACTCTAAAAAGGTGTGTGATCGGTATGGAAA
>NZ_LTAQ01000048.1 GCF_001590835.1 Bacillus gaemokensis | reverse complement strand
ACCTTTTTTAGCCATGAAAAATCCCCTCCAAGTAATAGTGTAACACCCATGTATGTACATGGTCTTTTTACACTGTCTACCTAAAGGGGATAATATCAATAGTAGGGCTTTTTTCTTTGCAAGAATTTATAACATTAATGAATTGTATTATTCATGATATATAATAATAACTATCTATCTATCGTTATTATCAGAAGATCTATATTAACTAAACATTCGCAATAATTGGATTTATATTTCTAAAATTGTTATATATTTACATAAATGGAAATCGGCATTATGATGAGGGTGCAAGTTATAAAAATATAAAAAGGGGGATTTTTTATGTTTAAAAAGCTAGCAATTGGAGCATTAGCAACTGGAGTTTTGTTGTCTGGAGCTGGAGGAGTATTTGCTGCTGAACAATCTCAGGCGGTAGATAAGAAAGTTTCATCAAATCTTTTAGCATCTGTTAATGTAGGTAACGGACAGACTGATGGAGACCTTTATTCTATTAGCGCTTATCATTTAATTCCAGTAAAAGCTTCAAGCTCAAATCAAAAATCACTTACTGTGGATATGTGGGGGCACTCAGATACTAAAATCTCTATTTATGAAGATAGTGAATATGGTAGACTTTTAGGTTCATGGAAAATGTCTGAAACACCAAAGACAGTAAGCATTAACCCTAATAAAACTTACTACTTACGTATTGGTGTAATGCCATACAGCCAAGATAGTTCATGGAACTATGTGGTAAATTGGCAATTCAAATAATTTTTAATTAAAAAGCCCTGTACTTACAGGGCTTTTTTCTTTGCAGGAATTTATAAAATCTCATGGAATTATGTTCACTAGGAGGTGTTGTGGCGCTATGGCAGATATGATTGTTTATACTGCTAGTGATGTATATAAACGGTTAGAAGTGAGTGATAGCACGTTAAGAAAATACATGGAAGTGTTACAGCGAGAAGGATATACAGTTAAAAAGGATAATCGCGGCAGAAGAGAATATACAGAGTATGACGTTATGGTGCTTGAGAAGTTAGTGGAATTAAGTAAGCATGACGGTATGACGCTTGAAAAGGCTGCGAAGCTAATTTCTCAGCAATTAGAAACTGTAGATACTAATGCGAAGACAGAGGAATCCCAGGAAACGGATGTAATCCCTTATCACATACAACAACTTCAGCAACAATATAGCGTTATGGCGAAAGAAATGAATCAAAGTATGTTAGCGATGGAAAAGAGATTAAGTGAACAAGCAGAGCAAAGAAGCAAGCGGATTGAGGAAAGCATAGATCAGCATAATGAACGAGTTGAAAAACGACTGGAAGAACGAGACGAAAATCTCATGAAAACATTACGCGAGATCCAGGAGACAAAGAAATTAATGCAGGAATACCGTGAAGAAGTAGCGGCTGCGAAAGAGAATAAAAAGCCTTGGTGGAAGTTCTGGTGAGTGGTTTTATATGTCTACGATGCATAAAAGAAACCATATGAGGTGTAATAAAAATGAAAATACAAATTGTATTGTTTGACGGCTTCGGAGAGCTTGTCTCTTTCGCACCTTTTGAGGTACTCAAAAGAGCGATAGAAGAAGGGGCTCCATTTACGGTTGAACTAATATCAAGTGAACCAAAACAAGAAATTACTACTTCGTTTGGAGTTACGGTTAAACTAAATGATTTTTTACGAATGGATAATCGTCCAGATCTGTTAATTGTACCTGGTGGTGGCTGGAATCATAAAGCTGAACATGGGGCACGAAAACAAGCAGAGCTTGGAACCCTAACCGAAATGATTAGGGAGATGCACAACGAAGGAACGATTGTTGCTGGAGTTTGTACAGGAGGTATGCTACTAGCTGCCTCCGGTATATTGAATGGTCGAAAGGCGACGATGCACTATTTGGCGCAGAATGAAATCAGTGAATACGGGGCAGAGCTTCTTTGTTACAGAATTGTTGATCAAGGGAATATTATCACTGCAAGAGGAGTCACTTCAGGACTTGATTTGGGACTTTGGATCACGGAAAGGTTCGCAAGTTCCCAAATTGCAGCTGCTGTTGAATATAGAATGGAATACGAGAGGCGAGGTGTTGTTTGGAGTTAATTTGAATTCTTTTTTATCGGCGTAATCACAGGGTTCTTTCGGTAGACTACAAAGTAGCTATTCGTATATTTGGTAAGGGTCTTATATAAACTACGCAAGAGCAGAAAAGTAGGAGTATATACTTTTCTGCTTAGAAAAAAAGATACATTTATCTTTAGATACATAATAAAAAGTAAAAAAAAGAAGCATCCCTAATTAAAAACAAGGACACTTCTATTTGGGGTACGGAAACGATGCAAAGAATAACCCGCCACATCTGAAAATTTTTCCAATTCGGCGGGTATTTTTTTATTATGCTTTGTCTTGTAGTTTCCTATATAAAGCAGACCTTGAAACATTGGTAATTTCACAAATTTGTTTCACTGTCATATTTCCTTCCTCATACAACTTAAGGGCATATTTCATTCCAGCATGCTTTTCGTGATATTTTTTAACTCGTCCTTGATACTTTCCTTCTTTTTTTGCAAGGTCAATCCCCTCACGTTGACGCATACGAATTAAGTCACGCTCTAATTGGTTCACTCCGCCCATTACTGTCATCAAGAAATGACTATATGGATTTTCTTCAGATAAATCCAACCAAGTATCTTTTATTGATGTTAAATTAGCCTTTTTATTTTTTATGTAATTAACTAGTTCAAACAAATCTCTCGTACTACGAGTAATTCGGGTTAAGTCTGTTACATAAATTGTATCGCCTTCTCTAAGATCCGTTAACATATTTTGAAGTTCAGGTCTATCCTGTGTAGCACCTGACACTTTTTCTTCATATATAATGTCTACTCCAATCTCTTTCATTTGCTGTAATTGTCTCTTAGGGTTCTGATCAACAGAACTTACTCGTACATACCCTATTTTTCTCATATACTACTCTCCTATTTTGAAACAAGTCATATGGGACACTCTAAAGTACCATTATACCAGGTTCAAAAAAACATCCCAATAAGGTTTACCTAATTGGGATGTTCTTTTGAAAGTGTTAATAAATCCTGTATTCAAAGCTGTCTTTATATGTTTAAATACCATTTCACGGATATTCTATGGCGGATAAGAACAGCTACCCTGTCACTAGGCTTAGTTGCAAAGTACCGAAAAGAAGTGAAGTAAACAAAAAGTAACTCCTTTATTGTCTCTTTGGGAGTTACTTGACGTCTCTCCTTTTTCGAATCTGAATAACACTAAGAAAACATAATCAATAATTTTCATAATTAAATAAACAATATATTTTAAGGAGGATTTATTTTAAAAGAGACATTAATTATTGAGGCATTATGTTTATCATTAGTGATTGTTTCTTTTTTAATACTCAAATGGAAAGGTAGACATTAAATCCACTTCTTTAGTTTCTTCTTTAGAATTCGTTGCGACTTCGTTATATTCAAAAGACATACTCGTTAGTATTGCAAATGCTACTAAATTTGCTAAAAAAAATTTTTGCATCTTCTTCTCTCCTCACATTTATTCCTATTAAATATAGCCAGGGGGAATATTTAATAGGAATAAGAAATACTTATTTTATTATTTGAAGTAAACAAATAATAGTAACAAGGGAAACCCCCTCATTTTTTGAGGGGGCTTCATCACTTCGCTTCGCCTTGTTTGCCTACTTACTGTTGAAATATATCGCAATATATTTCCTAATTATTATATTGAACTTTTTCTCGCTACTGTTATCTTATTGTTTTTTACAATCCAAGGATTTGAAACAGCTGTACCATCTTGTCTATATAACGTATATTTTGTCGCCAGTTGGTATTGTGTATGTCCTGATGTTTTACCAGCTTCACCTGTAACAGAAGTTGTAACTGTATCTTCAGCTATTTGTGTACTAGATGTACTAACTTCCGTTTGTAATGTTCTTGTAATCTGTGCTTTAATTGTTGCAGTTTGATCTCCGAATTTTAATCCCAAATCTGCTCCAACCTGCATAGAAAGCGTATCAGTCATCTTTTGTTGATCTGTAGAACTCATACCTGTTTTAAATGCAAAACTTTGAGTCACACCAGATTGAATAACAGTTGAATATGTTTTATCCCAATATTCTTCTTTTACCAAAGTATAATATGGTGAATTGTGTATTTTTGTATAATCACTCGTTAGACCATCATTTACCATAATAGAAGGTACTAAAGATGCCCCAATAACAACAGAATTTGAAGTTTGAGGTAATTGTTGATAGGGACCCTCAGTATAATCTGGAGCAGTTGGTCTAGTTCCTGTAGCTGGTAATTTTGGTAATGAAAAACCACTTGGAGAATTAGTAATGTAAAATACCCTATCTTGATCAGAAGGCTGTGTGTTATCCAAATCTACATACTCTACCTTCTGTATTGCATCTCCCTGCCTCGCATAAGATGCAACTTTCCCATATCCTTGGTTCACAATTTCATACTTATTATTTCCCTGGTCTCGTAAATACCATTGTTCAGCAGAGGCACCAGTCCAACTCTGTTGTCGTAAAAGCTCAGTACCTCGAAGTAAGCCATTACCTACCCAAGCGCTAGAAGCAATTGTGACTGGTTTTCCACTATGTTTATTTACAATTGCATATTTTCCATCATCAAGTGGAAAAAATGCAAATTGTTGATTGTCATGATTGGCTCCTTTATATAAAAGAATCGCGCTATCATTATCAACAGATTCTCTAGCTACATCCCAAACTAAGCTTCGATTAGCTGCCAAATCAATAGTATAATATCGATTTTTCTCTGGAACTGCTGCACTTGCAGGAGTCCAGATAGATAAGCTCAATGCTCCTACAAGTAATCCTGTCATGACTTTTTTTGATACTAATTTCATAATATCCCCCCTAGTTTTTTCGGCAAGACCTCTACAAGATTACAAAAGATGAAATTATGCTGTACATTGCTTATACTTTCACCTCGGATTAAAATAAGATCATTTTTGCTATGTAGAGACTTAGAATACTATTTTTTACAAATATGATACTTTTCTGATTCTAGAATTTTCCAACCAAATACATTGAATATTAAGAAAATTAACTCGACATAATGTTACTTGCAACTTTACTGCACTTTTATTAGTGTGGTCTTCTCCTTTCTCAGTGGTCATACCAATTACACCTTTATTAAAACATTAAATTTTCAATGCGTAAATAGTAGAATTTTGTCGATTATATTCGATAATTAAATTATCTCGTTTTATTGCAAGTAGAAATATTATACTTCTAAAATTACTGTTTAATTTCATTTAAGTAATTATATTAGATATAACTTGTTATATTTAATATAATTATTTTAATCCATAAAAAAGAATCAATAGAATTTAAATGCTCTTAATATAATTTAATCATACTCTGCATGTAAATTCCATTTATTTGGATATGCATAATTTCATATCCAAATAAATGAATAAATATTAAGTATTATATTTTTATTAGATATTAGGAAGTAATTCTTAATATTACTATTAATAGATACTAATTTTATTATGTATATCTTTATCTTTATAATAATTTGTTATTCTATGTTATCGATTAATGTAGCATTGTAATAAGGTTTGATTATAAGGCCTCACCATACATGCCCATCAACTTAAGAACGGAAACAAAATGAACTAAAAAACTCTTAAAATACTTTTTGTCCTTAAAAATGAGCATGCCAAATAAACCTCAATCAATCAAATTTCAAAAATTATGCAGCTCTCTT
>NZ_LTAQ01000047.1:3993-7560 GCF_001590835.1 Bacillus gaemokensis | reverse complement strand
CCAGGAGAGCGCATGTATAAAACAGGTGACTTGGCCAAATGGTTACCGGATGGAAATATTGAGTATATTGGCAGAATCGACGATCAAGTGAAAATTCGAGGATTCCGAATGGAATTAGGCGAAATTGAATCGGTTATTAGTACTTTTCCAATCATTCGTGAAGTAGTATTAACCGTATATGAAGATGAGGATCATGATAAGCGTTTAGTTGCTTATATCGTTCCTGTATTAAATCAAGAAATTTCTATCAATGAATTGCGTTCCTTTATGGAAAAGAAATTACCAGATTATATGATACCTTCTGTATTCATTAAATTAGAAACACTGCCACTGACTATAAATGGAAAAATAAATCGAAAAGCATTACCAAAACCAACAGAAGCCATGCATAGTGGTATAGAGTATACAGCACCAAGTACAGAATTAGAAGAAAGATTAGTAAACATATGGTGTAAAGTATTACATGTTAAATCAATTGGCGTTAAGGACAATTTCTTTAAAATAGGAGGACATTCTATAAAGGCCCTTACATTGATAGCTTATATTAAAAGGGATATAGGTGTGGAAGTAACGATCCAAGAAATTTTCCAAAGTCCAACAATTGAAGCGATGAGTATAATTATTGAGAATAAGGAATTAAGTAGCTATCACTCTATTCAACCAACAGAACACAAAGAGTATTATCCGGTTTCTTCATCTCAAAAGAGATTACTAATTTTAGATCAAATAGAGGAAGCAAAGGGAAGTTATAATATGCCTGGAGCTATGGTGATAGAAGGGAAATTAGATAAAGAACGATTTGAACAAGCATTTATCAAATTAATTGAAAGACATGAATCTCTTCGGACTTCTTTTGATTGGATAGAAGGAGAGCCAGTCCAAAAAATAACAGAAAAAATAGATTTTTGTATACAGTTTGACTCTTGTGAAGAGGAGGAAATAGAAAGTAAGGTTGCACATTTCATAAAACCATTTGATTTGAAAAAGGCACCGTTATTACGTGTACAACTCTTACATGTCAGTCCTACACGTCATATCTTTTTATTTGATATGCATCATATTATTTCTGATGGAGTATCAATGAAGATTTTTATTAGGGAACTACAAGCATTATATGAAGGGAAAAAGTTAGCGAAACTAGACATTCAATATAAAGATTACGCTGTATGGCAAAATGAACAATATCAAAATGGAAACTTAAAGAATATGGAAACATATTGGTTAGAAAAATTTTCAGATGAATTACCAGTTTTAGAGTTGCCAACAGATTACCCAAGGTCTTCAGTAAAAAGTTATCGAGGCTCTCATCTATCATTTGTAGTTGATAAAGAGTTAACCGAAGGGTTACGAAACATAAGTAAGCAAACGGAATCAACTTTATATATGGTACTGTTAGCTGCATACGCAACATTATTGTCTAAATACACTGGGCAGGAAGATATTATTATAGGTAGCCCAGTAGCTGGAAGAGAGCAAGTTGAACTGAATGATATTATGGGTATGTTTGTTAATACAGTGGCAATGAGAACTTATCCAGAGGGGCATAAAACTTTTCTGGATTTAGTGAAAGAACTAAAGGGAGAATCTTTAAAGGTATTTGAAAATCAAGGCTATCCTTTTGAAAAAGTGGTAGAAAAATTAGGAATAAAACGAGATTTAAGTAGACATCCACTGTTTGATACCATGCTTGTATTGCAAAATCCAGAAAATATCGAATTGAAGGAACTGGCTGATTTAAAAATCAAGCCATATGAGTTTGAGAATCAAAGCTCTAAATTTGATTTGACGTTGAACATAGAGGAAAATGCTCAAGGATTGTTAGTAGGGATAGAATATTGTTTAGATTTATACAAGAGAGAAACAATCACACGAATGAGCAAGAATTTTATACAACTGTTACAAACAATTGTTAATAATCCGATGCAGTGTGTTTCAAACATCGAGATCATTACACAAGAAGAAATAAAAATATTGAAAGAATTTAATAATACGAAGGTAGATTATCCGACGGATAAAATGATTCATCAACTGTTCGAAGAACAGGTGGAGCGTACACCAGATCATGTTGCGGTTGTATTCGAAGATCAGCAACTAACGTATCGTGAGCTGAATGAACGAGCGAATCAATTGGCACGTGTGCTAAGAGAAAAGGGAATAACGAAAGAAAAAATTGTTGGCATTTTAGTAAAGCCATCTCTTGAAATGATTATCGGAGTTTTAGGAGTGCTGAAGGCAGGTGGAAGTTATCTTCCAATTGACCCAGCTTATCCATCAGACCGGATTCAATACATGTTGACAGATAGTCAGGCTAGGTGGTTACTAAAGCAAGAGGAACTGGAGGCTCCAGTTGGTTATGTAGGTGAAGTTATCACGCTAGATCAAGAAGAGTTATATCAAAGAGAAGGGACAAACCTTACACATATAAACCAGCTTCATGACTTAGCGTATGTAATTTATACATCGGGTTCTACTGGAAAGCCAAAAGGGGTTCTGTTAGAACATGGTTCATTCTTGAATATGTGTCATTGGAATATGGACTATTATCAATTAACAGAAAAGGATCGTATGACAAAGTATGCTGGTTTTGGCTTCGACGCTTCTGTTTGGGAAATATTCCCTTGTCTTGTGGCGGGAGCTACACTGTATGTTGTTCCTGAAGAGATACGTTTTGATGTTGAAAAGTTGAATTCTTATTTTGAACAAAATCAAATTACGATTAGTTTCTTACCGACGCAGATGTGTGAACAATTTCTACCTTTCGCTAATCAGTCATTGCGTATTTTACAGACAGCTGGCGATAAACTGATTCAAGCAACTAAGCATCCATTATCTCAATACAAACTAGTGAACAACTATGGACCAACTGAAAATACAGTTGTTACAACAGCATATAAAATTGAGAAGCAAGTAATAAATATTCCAATTGGTAAACCTATAGCAAACTCAAAGATTTACATTGTTGATCGCTGTGGGAATCTTGCCCCAATCGGTATTGCTGGAGAATTATGTATTACGGGGGAAAGTTTAGCAAGGGGATATTTGAATCAACCAGAATTAACGGCGGAAAAGTTTGTTGATAATCCATTTGAATCAGGAACGAAGATGTATAAAACTGGAGATGTAGCGAAATGGTTACCGGATGGAAATATAGTATTTATGGGACGGATAGATCACCAAGTGAAAATTCGAGGATACCGCATTGAATTGGGTGAGGTTGAGTCAGCACTCCAGAAAGTGGAGTTGGTTCGTGAGTCCATTGTTGTTGCGCGAGAAAATGAAGGCGGAGTAAAACGATTGTGTGCATACTTTGTTGGAGACGAAAGCCTAACAGTGAGACAACTTCGGGAGGCGATGTCACAAGAATTACCAGAGTATATGATTCCATCTTACTTTGTACAGCTGGCACACATGCCATTAACACCAAATGGTAAGATTGATCGTAAAGCGTTACCTGCGCCAGAAGGAAATTTACAAACAGGTACGGAGTATGTTGCGCCGCAAACCCCAATAGAAGAAATGTTAGTCTCAATTTGGCAAACGGTACTTGGTGTTCCGCAAATTGGAGTA
>NZ_LTAQ01000047.1:1736-3891 GCF_001590835.1 Bacillus gaemokensis | reverse complement strand
ATATTCGACTGTTGCGTCTTTAAGTCCGCATGTGGAGAAAATAACGCGAGTTGCTGAACAAGGCGAAGTAACAGGTGAGGCTAAGTTAACACCAATTCAGCGTTGGTTTTTCGACCGCAAGGTGACAGCTCCGCATCACTTTAACCAAGCGTTTATGTTATACCGGAATCAAGGGTTTGATGTATTAGCTCTTCGTAAGACAATGCGAAAAATTGCTGAACATCATGATGCGCTGCGTATGGTCTTCCGTCAAACAGAACAAGGGTATGAGGCATGGAATCGGGGAATAGGGGAAGAAGAATTATTCAGCTTAGAAGTGATGGATTTCACAGGAAACGCAAACCCTACCTTAGCGATTGAAGAGGCTGCGAACGGGATTCAAAGTAGTATTGATTTAAGTGAAGGGCCGTTAATAAAACTAGGATTGTTCCAATGTGCAGAAGGCGATCATTTGTTGATTGTTATCCATCATTTAGTAGTGGATGGCGTTTCTTGGAGGATATTACTGGAAGATATCGGGGCGGGATATGAACAAGTGGTAAACGAAGAGGCGATTCAACTGCCACAAAAAACAGATTCTTTCCAATTATGGGCAGAACAACTATCCCTTTATGCGAACAGGCCAGATATGGAGAAAGAGCGCGAATATTGGAATGAAATCGAACAAATTCCAACGGGATTGTTGCCGAAGGATGAGGAACAAGATTGTGGTTTGATAAAGGATAGTGAAGACATCACGGTCCAATGGACAGCCTCTGAAACRGAGCAGTTRTTAAAACAAGCAAACCGRGCATATAACACTGAAATCAATGATTTATTGTTAACAGCTTTAGGAATGGCGATTCATCAGTGGACAGGAATGGAAAACATTGTTGTGAATTTAGAAGGACATGGACGAGAATCCATTCTTTCTGATCTCGATATYACTCGTACAGTAGGSTGGTTTACGAGTCAATATCCAGTAGTCTTGCCGATTGAAGCAGGGAGCGATATCTCTCACCGGATTAAGGATATTAAAGAAGGATTACGTCAAATTCCGAATAAAGGGATTGGATATGGTCTTTTAAAATATCTATCTGAAAATCAAGAAAAGCAGRCMTTTACACTGAATCCAGAGATTAGCTTCAACTATTTGGGGCAATTTGACCAAGACTTAGAGAATAGTGCGATGCAAATATCTTCTTATTCAAGTGGTTTATCTGCWAATACAAATCAAYTAAGAGTATTTGTTTTAGATATTAATAGTATGATTTTAGATGGAAAAATGTCGCTTACAATTAAYTATAATCGTAAACAATACCGAAGAGAAACGATAGAACAATTGGCGAATGGGCTGCAATCGAGTTTGCAGGAAGTCATTGAACATTGCATAACGAAAGAGCGAGCGGAGCTCACACCAAGTGATATTATTTTCAAAGGGATGACGATTGAAGCATTAGATCGTGTTGTACAGGAAACGCAACATATAGGCGAAATTGAAAATGTGTATCCNCACACCAAGTGATATTATTTTCAAAGGGATGACGATTGAAGCATTAGATCGTGTTGTACAGGAAACGCAACATATAGGCGAAATTGAAAATGTGTATCCGTTAACTCCAACGCAAAAAGGTATGTTATTTCATAGCTTGATGAATCCGCAATCGGAAGCTTATTTTGAACAAGCAACGTTTGATATGCAGGGAAGTATGAATATAAAGGTATTCACTCAAAGTTTAGAACAGTTAGTGCAAAGACATGCCATATTCCGAACTAACTTTGTGAGTGCTGGGAATGATGAGCCGTTACAAATCGTATATCGAAATAGAAAAATCGATTTTCACTATGAAGATCTTCATGAAATGGAAGAGTCATCACGTGAAGAGTGGGTGAAGAAGTATACGACTGAAGATAAGGAAAGAGGATTTAATCTTGCTGAAGATCATGAAATGGAAGAGTCATCACGTGAAGAGTGGGTGAAGAAGTATACGACTGAAGATAAGGAAAGAGGATTTAATCTTGCTGAAGATGCATTAATGCGTATGACGATCTTACGTACTGAGGAGCAAACATACCATGTTATTTGGAGTTTCCACCATATCCTAATGGATGGTTGGTGTATCCCACTGGTGACACAGGAAATCTTCGAAGCTTACTATGCTATTCAGGAACAAAG
>NZ_LTAQ01000047.1:0-1552 GCF_001590835.1 Bacillus gaemokensis | reverse complement strand
TGGTAAAGAATTGACGGATCAATTGAAAAAGGTAGCGAATAGTAACCAAGTCACTTTGAATACGCTAATGCAGACAGCATGGGGCGTATTGTTGCAGAGATATAATAACAGTACCGATGTCGTATTCGGAAGTGTAGTCTCTGGAAGACCATCGGAAATATTGGGTGTAGAAAATATCATTGGATTATTTATTAACACAATTCCTGTGCGTATTTGTTGTGACGCGGAAGATTCCTTTGTAGAAGTGATGAAAAGAAATCAGAAGCAGGCGGTAGCCTCACATGCATACGATACGCATCCGTTGTATGAAATACAGGCACAAACGGAACAAAAACAGGATTTGATTACACATATTATGGTGTTTGAAAACTATCCTTTAGAACAACAAATGGAGCATAGCGAAAATCATAGTGAAACAGATTTAATAATAGAAAATGTAAGTATGACTGAACAAACGAATTATGATTTTAACGTTATTGTGATTCCTGATGAAGAAGTAAAAATGCATTTTGAGTACAATGCGAACGTATACGATTATGCTAGTGTAACGCGAATAAAGGATCATCTAATTCAAATTATGGAGCAGGTTGTAAATGATGTGCAATTGTGCGTACACGAACTAGAATTAGTAACAGTGGAAGAAAAAATGCAGGTTCTCGAAGTATTCAATGACACAGCTGTTGAATATCCGCATGAAAAGACAGTATATCAACTGTTCGAAGAACAGGTAGAACGCACACCGGATCATCTTGCGGTTGTATTCGAGGATCAGCAGTTCACATACCGTGAGCTGAATGAACGAGCGAATCAGYTGGCGCGCACGTTAAGAAAAGAAGGTGTACAGGCGGATCARTTAGTCGGAATTATTGCTAAACATAGTCTGGAGATGGTYGTAGGAATTCTAGCTGTTAGTAAGGCAGGGGGGGCTTACGTACCAATTGATCCACAATATCCGGAAGAACGTATCCAATATGTGTTGGAGAATTCGAAAGCGCGTRTTGTATTAGTGCACGGTGATGTACATCCACCACTTTCTTATGACGGAGTCATTATTTCACTGAGTGAGTCACAATCCTACGATAAACAAAAAACGAATCTAGAACCAATAAGTCATGGTAAAGATTTGGCATATGTGATCTATACATCAGGTTCGACAGGTAATCCGAAAGGTGTGTTAATTGARCATCAAGGTTTAACYAATTATATTTGGTGGGCACGTGAGGTGTATGTACAAGGAGAGAAAACGAATTTTCCGTTATATTCATCGATTTCTTTCGATTTAACGGTAACATCCGTCTTTACACCGTTGATAACAGGGAATACGATTCTCGTTTATGACGGTGAGGATAAGGCATCTTTAATCCCAACAATTATGCAGGATTCACGAGTGGATATTATTAAATTGACTCCAGCTCATTTGCATATCTTAAAAGAAATGAATCTAGCAGAATAYACTACTGTGCAAAAGATGATTGTTGGAGGAGAAAACCTGAGCGCCAAATTAGCGCGGGACGTTAGTGAGCAATCAGATGGTCGCATTTCCATTTATAAC
>NZ_LTAQ01000046.1:5407-5847 GCF_001590835.1 Bacillus gaemokensis | reverse complement strand
TTACTCTATTCTTGAATCAACTTTGCAACAGAACCGAAATATTTTTAAAGCGTAAAGCAGAAATTGATGAATTTATGGAACTATAATGCCTAAATTTATTTGACATATGGTTAAATAAATTTAGCTAGACCGTAGGAATAAACAATTCCTACGGTTTTATTATTGAATATTTTTCCAGAGTGGCCCCTCATAACCAGAATCGTTTCCGTACCCCTTGTAGAAATTGCACGGCTGTGGCATTAAATCGTTGATTCAGTCCCTCAGGACTGATGAGCACTTCTGTTGATGCTTCTAAACAGCTACATAACTGAGTTAAAGAGGTTTTAGCGACATTTTGACTCATCCATACACATAAAGCGACTAAATCTTTTGCTTGGTAAAGAGGTTTTAGCGACATTTTGACTCATCCATACACATAAAGCGACTAAATCTTTTGCTTG
>NZ_LTAQ01000046.1:0-5399 GCF_001590835.1 Bacillus gaemokensis | reverse complement strand
ATTTCTTGAGCAAATAGTTGTAATTCATCAGATACAGAAATAGACATACAAAAACGCCATCCTTTCCTATGAGTCTACAGAAAGAATAGCGTATTTTTTTCATTTTAGGGAGCGTTATAAAATTCTTAAGTTGATGGGCATGTAGGGTGACCCCTAAGAGCTTATTTGCATGTTCCACCTTTTTTTATGTACAATAAGAATAAGAGATGATATAGACAGGGAGAGGAAATCCATGTCCACTAAATTAGTAAATTTACGCATTGATTTTGCTTTTAAACAGTTATTTGGGACGAAAGGAAATGAGGAAATTTTAACTGGTTTCTTAAATGCAATTCTAAAAGAATCTTTAGATGCACCTATTACATCGCTACAACTAGAAGATCCACATCTCCATAAATCTTATGAAGATGATAAGTTATCGATTTTAGACCTATTAGCAACGCTAGATAATGGGACACAAGTAAATATCGAAATTCAGCTTCGGAATACACATGATATGGTGAAGCGATCTTTATATTATTGGAGTAAACTTTATACATCCCAAATGCAAGAAGGAATGCCATATCGTTCACTTCGGAAAACAATTACCATTAACTTATTAGATTTTATTTTGTTTTCTCAGGATGACGCATTTCATACCATCGGACAATTATGGAATACAAAAATGCAGCAACTATTAAGTGACGACATTGAAATCCATTTTGTAGAGATACCGAAATTGGTAAAACAATGGCGTGAAGAAAAAGTAAACCCGTGGGAAAATACATTTGTTCGTTGTCGTTGGATGTTATTATTACCAGCACATGAAGATGAACATTTAACTCAAACATTGGAGGAGATTGCGATGAATCAAGATCCAATTTTACAAAAGGCAATAAATAAATGGGAAAATATGAGCCATGACTCTTCTTTCCGAACAGCATATGAAGCTCGAGAGAAATTACTTTTAGATGAACAAGCTAAGCTAGCACATGCTCGTGAAGAAGGTTTAGAAGAAGGAAAAATCCAATTAATTCGTGGTATGCATAAGAATGGTATGCCGCTAGAAGACATTGCGAAATTCACAGATCTAAGTACAGAGGAAATCCGTAAGATATTATTATAATGGATGGAATTATAAAAGCTTTTTATTGTTGAAGGATTCACAGAAAAAGCGATCCCATGAATCCAGTAACCACAAGCAAAGAACCGCTTCTGTATCTATTCAGAAGCGGTTCTTTGCTTGTGGTTGCAAAAATTTTTTCATACAATTAGATACTTATGATATTGGATTCTGTTGTCAATTTTATTCAAAGGGAGGCTACATAAACTATGTATTTTTCTTGTATATCTCAAAAAAACAAGAATACTATACTTTTTGAGATATAAAATATTTTTGACTCAGTATTAAAACTTGTTGTTTAAAAGAATACTAATCTCGTGATAAGAGTTTCATTTATGAGAAGGTCCGGTCAACATCCTAGAACTGTTTGTTACATAATAATATCAGCGACACAGAACCTAAAAAATGAAGCAATTCACCTTTCTCGTCTCAATAACACAAGAATTCTCTTCATTTTGAGATATAAAATCACGTTTACTAATAACTACCGATAATATATGTTACGAAAACTAATGAAAAGTACGTGTTGTGAAATTCCTGGTTTTGGTGCAAATATATAACGGAAAATGAAAAGGGTAGTAAATTCCTAACGGAATCATCCTTTATCCAGTTAATCCAAATAATTGATTGATAAAGATATTCTGATTTTGAACAGACTGGTCCCGTAAAATAAGTTGCTGTTTTTTTATCATATGTATCGCTTCAATTCCAGAAATAGTGAATTTCGCTGTGTAAAAAGATTTAAATCCTAACATAGAACGAACTCGCTTTTTAATAAATCGATGATCTTGTTCGACTATATTATTGAGGTACTTCACTTGCCTAATTTGGATACCTTCTGGCATCTTTTTCTCTTTCTTTAATTTTTCTATTGCCATTGGATAAGCCGGATTCTTATCAACCGTTATAACACGAGGCTTAGAAACATGAAAAGACAGCAAAGCTTTCTTAAAGAATCGCTTTGCAGCCTCGCTGTCTCTGGTTTTATTGAGATAAAAATCACTGGTGTTTCCTTTTGAATCAACAGCACGATACAAATACATCCACTGACCTTTGACTTTCACATATGTTTCATCGACTCGCCAAGAATCATTGGTTGATTTCAGATGACGCCGTAATCGCTTATCTAATTCAGGACTATACTGATGAACCCATCGCATAATGGTTGTATGGGCTATTGATAATCCACGTTCTTCCATCATTTCCACCAAATCACGAAAGCTCAAATTATACCGTAGGTACCATCGCACAGTTAGCAAGATTATATCTGGTTGATAATGTTTCCACTTGAATAGACTTTGCTTTTCCATATTGATCACGTCCTTTTTTAGAGTACTAGTATCAGTTTGTCCAAGTTTTGGAGATTACTTACAAGAATCTCGAATTTTTTGCACCAGAACCGTCTGATAAAGGGGTACTAACATCTTTTCATGGATTTTATGCAATAATATATATTTTAGGGAAATACACAAATAGAGTATTCAATGCATTTAAGATAAGAATTAATGCCGGCTTAGTTCTAGTAAAATATTTAATCCTTTTTTTAATTCTTCCAATGATGCATAGGAATAAGACAGACGAATATGATGTAAATCGCTTGGTTCATATATATAACCTGGATTGATCAAAACATTTTGTTTAAGTAACTTTAAAAATAGCGCCTTATTTACAATAGGTTCATGAAACCTGAGCCATATATAAAAACTACCCTCAGATTTTTTCCATGTAGCGATTTTTTGAAATTGCTGTTCTAATATTTTTTCTACAAATGTAGCCCTTCTTTTCAATTGTTTACGAAGTGTAATCAGATGCTTTTCGTATAAGCCGGATGATATCCAGTGTGCGACGATTTCTTGAGAAAAGGCACTTGAACCATAATCTGTTTGCATTTTAATATCAGCTAATCGCTCAATTACAGGTGAAGGTGCAACAACCCAACCGATCCGTAATCCAGGACTTAGCGTTTTGGATACACTACCGATATAAAGAACTTGCCCTGATGTATCAAATGACTTTATGGCAGGAGATGATGATTCAAATAACAGTTCGTGATACACATCATCTTCAATAATCGGGATTTGTAGCTCTTTGCACGTATTGTATAGGTTGCTCTTTTCTTCCACCGACCAATTATACCCTGTCGGATTGTGTAATGTTGGTACACAGTAAAATAAAGATTGTCTTTTTCTTTTGAGTGCCCGTAGATTGTCTGTTAAATGTGCATCCCTGGAAACTGAAATCATACGCATCCCGGCGGATTGAAAGGGGTGCACAGAATTTAAATAAGAAGGTTGTTCTTGGAAGACAATGGATCTTTCTTCTAATAATCCAACTGCAATTAATTGAAGTGCTTGAAGTGCACCTGAAACAATTAAAATGTTCTCTGGTGTTGTTTGAATACCGCGTTTTTTTTAATAATTACATAAACCCCCTCGAAGCTTTTCACTTCCTTGTGGTGATGAATAGCCAATTGCCTTTGATTCAAGTGAAATCTTTTTTAACGACTGTTCAATTTGTTTCGTTGGGAGTAATTCTGGTGATAATTCACCTGTTCCAAGACGGATGATATGATCCATTTGCTCATATTCGTTGATGAGTTGAATCGTATGGTAGTTTGGTTTATGAATACTTGATTCAATGTGTTGCTGCCAATTTGGGTGAGATCTGTTCAAAAGCACATTCCACGAATTATTGGCCACAAATACCCCTGATCCCACTTTAGATTCGAGCAAACCATCCGCCCTTAATTCATCCAGCGCAAGTTGCACAGTACTTCGGTTCACATTAAATTGCGTTGCAAGTTGGCGCTGTGTTGGAATTTTTGTGCCAACAGTCCAATCACCTCGCTCAATATGAGACTTTATCCAATCTATAATTTGCTCTTGAACGGTCAAATGAGAATGACGATTTGGTTTCCATTTCATCTAATTCCCTCCTAAATTGGGTGGATAAAAAACCATCCAATTGGTTGTTTTCTTTTAGTTTTATCATAGTACGATAGTAATTGAAAGGGAGTTGATTATATGGAAGCCATTGTTCATGGAATAATCTTAGCATTCGGACTCATTTTACCTTTAGGGGTACAGAATGTATTTGTATTTTCACAAGGAGCCACACAGCCAAAACTAATTCGAGCACTTCCGGCGGCTGTTACAGCTGCACTATGTGATACATTTTTAATTCTTTTAGCCGTTTTTGGTCTATCTACTATCGTTTTACAATTTGAATGGCTACGACTTAGCCTAATGATTGCTGGAATTTTGTTTTTACTTTACATGGGATATGTTATTTGGAGGTCTGAGCCAACTACAAATGAAACGAATAAAGCATTACCAATCCGTCAACAAATCATCTTTGCTTTATCGGTTTCTTTATTAAACCCTCATGCCCTCTTAGATATAGTTGGTGTTATTGGAACAAGTGCATTAAAATATGTCGGAACGGAACAAGTTATTTTTACAATCACATGTATTACAGTATCTTGGATTTGGTTCTTTGGATTAACGTTCGCAGGTACAGTCATGAAGAAGATAGATGGTACAGGAGGTTTAATGAACATATTCAACAAATGCTCCGCCCTGTTTATCTGGGGAACTGCCATTTATCTTTTTATTGGATTAATATAACGTTAAATTATAAAGATATTATGTTCAGCACATAACCCATAAACGACCGTTTATGGGACTTTATTTATTACTACCCAAATAGAGAAAAATACTGTTTAAATCCAGTTTCAAAATTCATTACCAAAAATAAAAGGCCCTAACATATTAGTCATATATAATATGTAGGGCCTTTTATTTTAAGTTTTTGGGGGATTTAGGTCTTGATAATATACGATTTTCGCATTTTGTCCGAGCACCGTTAATGGGTAGTTGTTTTCTTAACGTACAGGGAACTGGTTGAAATGTGTCCAAATTGTGTCTAAACGTACAATTTTCCCGAAATGATATGGTGACCCATGCCCATCAACTTAAGAAATTAATTGTTCCCCCAAACGAAAAAAATAAGCTGAATTCTCATAAATAACTGTAAAAAGGTAAAATTTCCGTTTTCGTGATACTTAAAAATATTAGCTTGATGGATATGTATGTTGACCCCTACTAGAAAAAGAGAGCATTTTTGAGAAAAATGCTCTCTTTTTCATTAATTATTATACAGATCAAAATTCTAAAGGTAATTCTTCTAATGACCTCATTAGATAGTTTTCTTTCCATCTCACTTGCTCTCTTTTCTAAAGGTAATTCTTCTAATGACCTCATTAGATAGTTTTCTTTCCATCTCACTTGCTCTCTTT
>NZ_LTAQ01000045.1 GCF_001590835.1 Bacillus gaemokensis | reverse complement strand
GTTCATATAATGAATTATCCTTCTAGCATATTTATAAGATTTATATCATATATTAAGAGAAAGAATGCAAGTTAGAAAGGAGTCTTACAGAATGAGTTATTTGGAGGGAAATGACTTTAGTGAACAAAATATGGTAAGTGTACCTAATCCCTACGTATATCAGACATTACAATCAGTAATTGGTAAAYATGTGGTTATTGAAACTGTAAGAGGTAATGTAAGAGGAAAGTTAAAGGATGTGAAACCAGATCATTTGCTCATTGAAGATACGGTACCGTATATTGTACGCATTCAACAAATTGTATGGATTATGCCAAAACAATAATCAAATTACATCTAATTTGATTTATAAMAGATTAGCGTCATARACRACCAAGTAAAAACACAGGGTTTTATCTCTGTGTTTCTTCAAATTTTCGTTTTTGAATATATGCTTGAGCATGAATAATTTCTTCCTGAAGCTCTTTTAATTCTTTCATAGATTCTGATTCAATAGCCATGTAAGTAGTAACTAAACTGATCATCATATCCATNTTGAGCATGAATAATTTCTTCCTGAAGCTCTTTTAATTCTTTCATAGATTCTGATTCAATAGCCATGTAAGTAGTAACTAAACTGATCATCATATCCATTTTCTCTACTATATTTTGAATGACCTGTTCAGATAGCTCTTTTTTAGGGTGTTGTATTGCTATTAATACATTTTCCATATAATTGTTCTTTCTTTGCTGGATATCATAAATAAACTGTTTTGTGTTTGAGTTCATTTGTTKTTCCTCCGTTTTGGATATATTTCCATTCTATCATATTTGAATAGAAAATATTGGATTCCCCTAAATTTACACCTGTCTCGCACATCCCCTCAAATATACAAACTAATTCCTTAACGTACAGGGAACTAATCGAAATGCGTCAATTTTATGTCTAAACGTATAATTTTCTTTTTTTGGTATGGTGACCCATGCCCATCAACTTAAGAACGGAAACAAAATGAACTTTCGTTCAAATGAACTAAAAAACTCTTAAAATACTTTTTGTCCTTAAAAATGAGCATGCCAAATAAACCTCAATCAATCAAATTTCAAAAATTATGCAGCTCTCTTNAAATGAACTAAAAAACTCTTAAAATACTTTTTGTCCTTAAAAATGAGCATGCCAAATAAACCTCAATCAATCAAATTTCAAAAATTATGCAGCTCTCTTTTGTTTTCCCAATCCACTATACTCATAGACAACACCCATAATATCAAAGACTGTTTTCTTTTCATATCGATGAGATTTCCACCCATTTTTCTGTAGTAGGTGGAATAGGCGGATTAGAATCTTTGTTATTTCTTACGATTAGTCAACCTATATTTTTAGATTTTTGATGAACTGGATATCACAAAATGTAGGTATCCATTCTCACGCATACCAAATACCCCTAACATGGATTCATTTTTTACTAGGGGAGAATATGGTATGATGAATGAAACTATGATGTTAGGCTGTTAATCGATAATCATAGTGTATATTGTGTGTAATAAGGTGAAGGAGAAGCTTCAATAACTTATTTACACATGCAATGGACGCAACTTTATGACATTTGTTATATGGTTGCGTTTTTAATTTATCGTAGTATTCTATAATGTGATTTCGTCCGTAACGCCGTAGTTTAATCATGTTTTGGATGATTAGGAAAAGTAATTTCCGTAAATGTTTATTTCCACGTTTTAAAGATAATCTCTATTTGCCAACGCAAAGTATATAACTCATGTATTTGTTCCATCGAAACCCATTCCCACGGTGTATTCGTCACGTACACGTTTAATCCCGCTATAAGTTTACTTTTCTCTGAGTACGCTCTATTTTTTGATTTTTCTTTTTCAGCAATCTTCGCTCGTCGTTTTTGAAGTTGTTTTTCTGTTAATCGATTAAAAATGACGCGTGCAAACAGTTGTTGTTTATCACCAATATAAGCATTTTTTAATTCAAATGTTTCTCCAGGTTGTAGTTGTTTTAAAATCTGTTTTACATCAATTTGTATGTATTCCGATTGTTTCTTAATTGCACCATTTTTAAAGTATTCTGGGTTTGGATTTTTCACATATACATTCGTGTTTAATTTTAAACGAGAAATATAGTATGTACCTCGTTGATCCATTTGATCTAAGTCTTCCAATGAAAAATAACCCAAATCACGAATACATAGATCCCCTGGTCGTAAGGTATCTAAGCACTCTGTACCAAATGTTTTGTCATTATTTTTTCCTGGTCCAACTTGAAAGTTAAGAAATTCCCCACTGTGCAGATCATATTCTAATTGAATTTTGATTCCGGCTGTTTGAGCACATCCTCCAGAGCCTGGATATACATTCTCTAAAGCATTTGGCACTTGAAATACGGTGGCATCTAGGATACAAATTCGTTGGAAATATGAGAAAAAATGGTTAGAAATTTGCGTTTGTTCACATACTTTTTGTTGTAACAGTAAAGAAAAAATATGTTTTAAAAATAAAACTGCTTTTGTATTTAAGCGTTTATTTAAGCCCTCAGGACTGAGTAAAGTACCAGTAGCTGCATGAAGCCTACTACATAATCGAACTAAGGGATCACTTGCTACCCGTTGACTAATCCAAATGCAAATAGTAGCTAAGTCTGAACCAGAAAACTTACGTTTTCGTTTTATAAATCCGATTTCTCTTGCAAGTTTTTCTAAGAATACAGGTGTAACATATCGTTGTAGTTCTTCCGCAAATGATTGTAATTCATCTTGAATCGAAAGATGCATAAGAAAACGTCATCTTTTCTAATTTAGCTTGTTTAGAAAGGATAACGTTTTTTGGTACTTTTGGGGTATTAAAATCTCTTAAGTTGATGGTGATGTGGCGAGACCCCTACTTAAAACTTACAATTCATAATTCTGCAGAAAGGAAGTATATCTTTTTGAATAAAAATAAACAAAGTGATGCAAAAACGGTAATTGGAATATCTAGGAATGTGTTTGGGGACAACTTTCGGGTTGCTTATTAATAACCTTGCTCTTGGTATGATGATTGGTGTTGCTATTGGATTTGGAGTTTCTAAAATAAAGCAAAAGAAATAGCTTCATTTATACTATACAACAGCAGTAGAATCCGTAGTCCTTAAGTGATATTAATATGAAACAACACTCAACTATTAGTTAATACTGAGGTGGATAAAAAAACAATACTATCGTGCTTATTTCTAAACTTTCATTTATATTTTTATTAAAGGGGGGGAGAATAAAAGTGAAAATATGTATTCATGAAAAAGGTAACTCTAAAATTGCTATCATAGAAAGTTCAGAGATTGTAATAGGTGATGTGCAAGGAGCATTAGACTTGATGGCAACAGTTAATTTTGCACATGGTTGCCAAAAAATATTAATTAACAAATTAAATGTTGCAGAGCAATTTTTTGAATTAAAAACTGGTTTAGCGGGTGAAATATTACAAAAATATATGAACTACCGCATAAAGCTAGCTATTGTTGGAGATTTCCAAACATACAATAGTAAAAGCCTTGCAGATTTTATATATGAGTGTAATAAAGGCAAAGCAGTATTCTTCTTAAAAGATAAGGAATCTGCTTTAAGTACTCTTCATAGCGTATAGTCTTGGATAAGAAAATCCTTGTAGAATCTTGTAGCTAACTCTATAAAGATTTTTTATTTGTATTTTGTATATCTTATACAGTAGTAGTTAACATAAATCCCGTTATCGGTAGAAAAATGTTAAAGCAATAATTACACATAAAGAAAAAGAATCCCTTATGATTTCTAGGATTCTTTTTCTTGTTTAAAGTTTGCTCACACAAATATTTTGGAGTTACTTGACGTTTACTGCGTAATTATATTAAAAATGTGATGTGTATCATTTGTAAATAAATAGGATAATCTTAATTTTATAAATAGAAAATATTTGTGCCTAAGAAAAAACGGTCTTAAATCAAAGTATTTGGGCAGTTTTTTTGTTTTTCTCTTTTAGAACTAAAAGAACGGATGGAAATGCTATTGAATATGAAACATTAATCATAGTACATTTAAAAAAGGGGGGATTTTTCATAAAGAAGGTGAGAAAATGCTTGATAAAGCTGATGGTTCAATAAGGAGTCATATGTATACAGAAGAAGAACAAAAAATGTTATATAAACGGACGTTAATAATCGTAAGTATTTCACAAATGTTTGGTGGTGCGGGGTTAGCTGCTGGAATTACGGTAGGCGCACTTCTTGCACAGCAAATGCTTGGGACAGATGCATTCGCAGGGTTGCCAGCTGCTATATTTACAATGGGATCGGCAGGAGCCGCTTTAGTAGTAGGAAGGCTTTCTCAACGTTATGGGCGTCGAATAGGGCTCGCGACAGGATTTATGGTAGGAGGTTTTGGGGCTATTGGTGTGGTAATTTCCGCTTTAATAAATAGTATTATTCTCTTACTTGTTTCCCTGCTGATTTATGGTGCAGGTACAGCCACAAATTTACAAGCTCGTTATGCCGGTACAGACTTAGCGAATAAGAAGCAACGGGCAACTGCTATTAGTATTACAATGGTTATGACGACCTTTGGTGCAGTAGCAGGACCAAACTTAGTGGGTGTAATGGGGAGTTTTGCTCTTTCTATTGGTATTCCTGAACTTGCTGGTCCTTTCATATTATCAGCAGCTGCATTTCTTTTAGCAGGTCTCGTACTTTTTGTCATGCTTCGTCCAGATCCATTAATTATAGCGAACATGATAGAGACATATAAACAGAAGCATACATATAAAGGACATTCGATAACTAAGAAATCAATAACAAATAAAAGAGGCGTTACAGTTGGGGCAATCGTTATGATACTTACTCAAGTTGTCATGGTTGCTATTATGACTATGACTCCCGTACATATGGAACACCATGACCATGGCTTAAGTGAAGTGGGGCTTGTCATTGGGTTTCATGTAGGGGCTATGTACCTTCCATCACTCGTTACGGGAATCCTTGTTGATAAGATTGGTCGAATGGCAATGAGCATTGCGTCCGGAGCTATACTACTTATTGCGGGTGTGTTAGCTGCCATTGCACCAAGCGATTCTTTAATACTCCTGGTCGTTGCTCTTTCTTTACTTGGATTAGGATGGAATTTTGGTTTAATAAGTGGTACTGCTCAAATTGTTGATTCAACAGAACCTTCGACACGTGCAAAGACACAAGGGAAAGTAGATGTTTTTATTGCGTTGGCAGGGGCTTCTGGTGGAGCGATGTCCGGCATGGTGGTAGCTAATTCAAGTTATACAGCATTATCATTAGCTGGAGGAGCTTTAGCCTTATTACTCATTCCTGTTGTGATATGGTCTAGAAAAGGTGAAGAACATTAAATAAAATAGAAGTCCCAAAAGTGTTGCTTATTTGTACTGACATAGCAAAACGCATACGGAAATCTATTAAAAAAAATCGAAGAATTTGATATATAAAATTGTAAGGAGTATGTTTCCTTTTAATAACTTCGTAGAGGATGAAGCCCTCCGCTGATTAAAGTTGTATTTTATTAATAGATTTGTCCGTAATTATATCAACAATGCAATGCAAAAACTAAGGGTTAAAGAACGTTCGCAAGTGGTTATTAAGCTTCTTCGTATAGGAGAATTCAAATTATAATGAATGGGCCAACTTTTTTGGAGAAAGTTGGCTATTTTTTTATAGACAAAGGGAGAAGAATGATAAACATTCTTCTCCCTTTGTGTGTAATTAGGGTTAGCATTATCAATAGATAGATACACACTATTGTGAATTGCTGGATGAACAATTCACTTTTAAAATTATAACAAAATAAACCACAATGTAATATGAAATATTACATATTAAGGTATTGAAATATATTAAATTATTCAGGAGGTCGAAAATTATTATGACAAATACAAAATAAGTTATAATTTGCTGAAAATAGCTTGAAATGTTTCCAAAATCTCTTTTTATTATTTTAACTGTTAGGGGAGAAGAAAAGATCGAATTTTGGGATTAACAATGAGTGCGGATGATTTAATTGAAGATCCTGATATGAAAATGCAATATCTAACGACAATTCTAAACGAAATACAAAGATTCAGTGGATTAATAACTTGTTTGAACTTTCTAAGTTAGAACTTGGACAAGAAACTTTTCATCCAAGTTTCACATATGTAGACAGCATTCTGTTAGAAGTACTAGATTTACATGCTATCTTATTGAAGGAAAAAGAGATTCATTTAGAATTGCACGTTTTGGATACATTGCCACGACTTTGGATTATGTCATGTAAAATAGTACGGGTTATCAGTAATTTATTACATAATGCAATTCGGCACTCTCCTATATATGGAACAATCGAGTTGATTGTCGAGGAGAATAAACAAAAACAGCAAGTCCAATTCACTTTGCGTGATGAAGGGGAAGGGATTGCTCTAAATGATCAATTACGTATATTTGAACGTTTTTTAGAACAGATCCATCAAGAAATTCACAATCTGAAGGGTCTGGACTCGGACTAGCCATTGGAAAATTGCTAGTTGAAATGCACAAAGGAGCAATTGGTGTTCGAGATCGTTCTGATGGGAAACAGGGATGTGAATTTTGGTTTACTCTTCCCGTTACATCGGAAAAAAATAAGACGGTCGAAAGACTTTTGTAATAGTTATGTTATAGAAATGATAGACCTTCTTGTTAACATACATACAAGCACTATGTTACAGGAGGATTTTTATATTATGAAAATAAAATATTTATTGTTTATCGGAGTAATTGTAATGGTTGGGGGAATTTTATGGTTTTTATTCCGTCCCGAAAAATTATTTATTGATAAGCAAATTAATGAAGCATTGCCACAAACAGAAATAAAATCAAAAGATGTTCAACAACAAGAACGAGTAATAAGCAAAGGGCAGTTTCAGAATGGCGTTCATGAAACCATTGGAGTAGCAACAATCTATCAATTACCTGATGGGAAACGTGTTCTAAGACTTACCAATTTTGAAACCTCTAATGGTCCAGATGTTCGAGTGGTATTGGTTCCTACGGAAAGTTTAAAAAATAATGAAGATGTAAAAAACTATAAATATATTGAATTAGGTAAGTTAAAGGGAAACAAAGGATCTCAAAACTATGAAATTCCTGAAGATGTAGATATCAATACATATGGTTTAGTTTCTATATGGTGTAAGAGATTTAATGAAAATTTTGGTATGGCTCATTTTAAGAAGTAAAAAGAGATATAGGAATGGGGTTTTGGTGAAATCTGAATTAAATCTGATTATAATGCAATTCCGAAATGAAAAGATATACAGAAGAATCTTGGTAGGGATATAGACTACGAGGTCGTTCGTAAAAGAATATTAATGATGTCGTAAGTGGTACAACTATATGTGTGTAAATATATAGAAAACAAGCATTATTGCTAAAGCACCTTTTTTGAAATCAAGGTGCTTTTTCATACTGATTTTTTTCAGAGTGCTAGTATCAGTATGTCCAAGTTTCAGAGATTAGTTACAATTATCCTCGAGTTTTTGCGTAAAAAATCAATGAAAGACATTTGTAACATTTGTGAAATAGTATAGAAAGATATTTAAACTAAGATGTACATATCGAAGCTGATTTTATTTTAATCCGAAGTAAAAAGTATAAGCAATGTACGGTATAATTTCATCTTTTGTATTTTTGTAGAGTTGATAAAAGAAAGGGAGAGATCATATGAAAAAAGTGATTCCTGCAGCATTAGCATTTGCTGTTCTAGCAAGTCCAGTTTTTGCTTTAAAAGCAGAAGCAAGTACAGTATCTTCAGTTTCTAGCGTAATTACTTCTATTGAAAAAGAAAATCCATCATTAAATATTAAAGAGGGACAGATATCCGAAGAAAATTCCAATGTAAACCAAGAATTTAATGCAGATTATATTAATAATAATATTATTAAAGCGAATTTTCCATCTGTTACACCGCCTCACATTAAGCAAGCAAAGCCGCTTGAATATGTATATTTAGATTATTTTTATACAAATAACAATAAAATTATTGGGGACTGGAGAAACAAAGAACTAAAACATATGGATCCAAAACCTAGATTTTATTATGATTTAGGATTTATGGGGTATACCGAATCCCAAGTCGAAGAATATTTTGGAAGCACTTATGGAGAGGCCTTTGTAAAAGGACTTGTTCTGGAAACATTAGAAAACTTTTTCCAAACTCGATATGCGCAAGATCCAAATGATCCTGATGTGCAAAAAATACTGCAATCTAAATATTACGAAAAAAGTGAAGCTGAAGATTCATTCTGGTTGCCAGAATTTTTCCAAGGAAATGGTGGTTTAGAACGAGCAATTCTAGAGGAATTTGGAAAGAAAAGTTTAGACGAGCTTGGAATCCAAGTTATTTGGGGCGATAATAATTGGGGCGCTGAAAAGGCCGTAACAATTGGTTATTCATCGAAGACGCCGTTTAATCCACTAAAAGACGCTGAACTAACTGAAAAGAAATATCTTAAGAAAGTTCCTGGTGGATCAGCATCAATTCCAGCAAAAAATACAGGATATGAAGTAACATTTGACATCAAAACAGGGTTGACTAATGAACAATCACAATCATTTGCTCACACAGTAGGTGTAAATGCTGGTTTTGGTATTGAAGATATTTTTGAAATTGGAGCAAGTTATGAGTTCCAAAGTACATTTGGTACAAGTATCTCACTAAGCGAAGAACAAACAGTATCCCGTAAATTTAGTCTTACTAACGATACTGATAAAACGATTACAGCAGCATTATATCAAGTTACTGCTGAGTATAGCCTAAAACCTGGATCAGTCGCTGCGGGAGCTGTAAATAAAACAATAAATTCACCTTTTGCACAGTTTTGGCAAGGTGGCGGTTATTGGGATACAGCTACAAAAGTTAAACCATCATCTACTTCAACAGGTGCAATTAAAACAGATGATTTAAAACTAGTTCGTTCAGATGTACTAGAAAAATAAAGAGGTACGGAAAAGGCACCTTATTTTTTTTCACTTATGAAATCTTACAAATGTGTCATCTTTATGTAAGGTAATTAGATAGTTCATTTACTATTTCAATGTGATAATAAAAGTATAAGAAATAATAAAATTTTAGATGTTATAGGAGAGTGCTAGTAATGATTGTAACAACAACTTCTACGATTCAAGGAAAAGAAATTATTGAGTATATTGACATTGTAAACGGTGAAGCAATTATGGGTGCAAATATCGTACGAGATCTATTTGCTTCTGTTCGTGACGTTGTTGGTGGCCGTTCTGGTGCATATGAAAGTAAATTGAAAGAAGCACGTGATATTGCAATGGAAGAAATGAAAGTTCTTGCGAAGCAAAAAGGTGCAAATGCAATTGTTGGTATTGATGTAGACTACGAAGTCGTTCGTGATGGAATGTTAATGGTGGCCGTAAGCGGTACAGCAGTACGTGTGTAAATAGATAGAATGTGGATTTTTCTATAGTTGTTATGTATTTTCTATAAATATAGAGAAATTATGTTTATGAACACATCACAAAATATAAAAAAGGAAGAGAATTATAAAAATTCTCTTCCTTTTTTATATGTTCATAGATTTCTTACACCAGGACCAAAAAATTTTTATACGCAAGCTTTTTTAGGATTCACATCCGTGTTTCCTGTTGTGATACCTACTTACCTTTAGTCAACTTCCTCATTATTTTCTATAAACATTTGAACTTGACAACTATAGGATTCTGTATTGAAGACATCATTAAATAAATCCACTTCAATAAAACTTTTAATTTTTAAATTATTTTCTTTTACATATTTAACTATTTTTCTTCTACGTTCCTCCTCATTATGTTTACTATAGGCTAAAGTTAAATACTTCCCCTTTGGTAATATTTTTACATTTTGTTCAACTTCTATATTAAAATTCCCTTGAAATCCACTAAAAACATATTTTGGTTCTACATTACCATCTGAATTAAAGTTATATATGATTCCTCTTTCCATTGACATTTTCCACTCTTTATCTTGAATGATTTTCTCTAGGTCTGAATAGTAAAGTAGCTCCTTTAAGCTTCCTACTTCTTTACATGGTGCTACAATTACATAACGCTGTTCAAAGAATTTAATAGATATTTCATCATGATTTAATATATCCTTAGAATTCTCTACCTGCGTATTTAAGGTATCAATGCTTTTGATTATTTCTTGCATTTTATTTATGTTTTCTTCTGCTTCATATCTTTTTAATTGTAAAAATTTTAGTAATTTATCAGTATCACAGTCCTTAAAAATCTCTTGAAGTTCTACTATACTAGTTTTTAACTCTCTACAATTTTTTATAATATCTATATAAATAAATTGATCTATAGAATAATATCTATAACCTGTTATCTCATCAATATATTTTGGAATAAGAATACCTATTTTATGGTAATATCTTAACGCTTTTATTGTAATGCCTTTCATTTTAGCAACTTCCCCAATAGAGAATAAGTTTTTCACCCTAATCACTTCCTTTATATTTTTCTTGTTGACTCTCCCCTTAGAGGAGACCTTATTATCATAATAAGTTATTTACAATACTATATATATCCATTTTAATTTTTCGACATATAAATCGCTGCTATGGAAAATACAACATGACCGCTACTTGCTCTCGTCCCCCTAAAAAGAAGGGTGTTTTTATGTCGTTTTTTTAATTTGTATATAAAAGGGAGTTTATAAACATGGATGAAGTAATATATAGAAGTCTAGTTAAAGAGGATTATGATTCTGTTAAAGAATTGATTGGTGAAGCATTTGGCTTCAATGAATTTATTAAGGATAGGAAATTTTTAGATGCAATATTAAACATCTATCTACAAAGTTGTATTTTAGGAAGTTCATTTAGTAAAGTAGCAGAAAGACACAATAAGATTATTGGTGTTATTTTGGGGGATTCAAAAAAAGACAAAAATCGTTTAAAGAAAGCTCATAATACTTTAAGTCTTGCCTATACCATGCTTAAAGTACTCATGGCTAATAAGGAGAATAAAAAATTCATAAAAGAATTCTCGAAAGTTCAAGACACATATAAAGAACTTATACAAGGAAAAGAAGATGATTTTCAAGGGTGTGTACAGTTATTTATTGTATCTGGGGAATCTAGAGGTCTTGGGGTTGGAAAGGTTCTAATGAATCATTTGTCTAATTATATGAAAAGTACGGATGTGAAATCTTTATATCTATATACAGATACTAGATGTAACTATGGGTTTTATGACAGCCAAAACTTTGAACGTATAAATGAAAAAGAAATTTATTTTGATTCAATTCAAGCAAAACTTAATGTATTTTTATACTGTTATAATTTTAATTCTGGTGCAAATATATAATGAAGAACAAAAATAACAATAGATTCCTAACAGAATCGCCCTTATGCTATAAGATCAAATACTTGATGAATGAATTTTTTCTGATTTTGGACAGACTGGTTTTCTAAATTAATCTGTCTCTTTTTAATCATATGCATAGCTTCAATGCCACTCAATATAGAGATGGCTGTTTGATACGACTTAAATCCTAACATACAACGTACACGTTTCTTAATAAAACGATGATCTTGCTCCACGATGTTGTTCAGATATTTTATTTGTCTCACTCGGGTGCCTTCCGGCATCTTTTTTCGTTGTTCAACTGTTGAATCGATACTGGATAGGTTGGATTGAAAACATAGGTGTTGAACGAATGCAAATGCTTAAAGAAAATTTCACAAAATTAGTTTATGAAGCAAATGAAGGTAAATTATCATCGAGGTTAAGGCCTGTCTGGTAAATATAGAGTTTATAAAGGGGACTAACCGTACGCTCATTAACTTAAGAAACAGATAATCCTCCAAACGATATAAGTAAGCATTTTTCTATCCAAATGGAAACAAAATTTTTGTTATGGGGGTATCTCAAATATTAGCTTGATGGGTATGTACACAAACCCCTATTTTGTGATTTTGCTCTTAGTGAATTTTAATCAATTAGAGAGTTGATATCATACAATTTGAATTTAGATTGTAAAAGTGGTATTTGTTTCCCTAAAAAAGGAGAATGTATATGTTTAATAAAATGCGGGGCTACCTTTTATTTGGTATTTTTCTGATATTAGGAGCAACATTTATATTTATAGTTTCGAATTATTCATTTAATGTATATGTGATTTTACCCAATTCTGAAAAAGGAACCGAATTGTTATCTAATCGAATTGCAACCATTGGATTTGTCATTTGCGCAATTTTATTTTTTCGATATCTAATAAATTATTTAGTGAGTAAAACAAAAAAATGAAATTCTGATAAATTAGATATTTTTCTCAAAGGTTTACATAACACCAATTATAGATAGCAATCATGTTAAAGCAATAATTACACATAAAGAAAAAGAATCCCTTATGATTTCTGGGATTCTTTTTCTTGTTTAAAGTTTGCTCACACAAATGATCTGCACATCAATTCATCTTTGATATACAGATCATTTGTATGATATTGCTTATAAATAATTGCTGAATGATAAACTTACATAAATGCTTTTAAAAGTTCTTGAACTAATGGAAGTACTCCACCTACAAATTTCAAAACTGCCATTGCGATTTCCATATTATTTCCTCCTCTTTTTTGAGTATTAAGATGTGATGAATCTTTATACTCTTATTATAGTAAGCGCTTACATGATTATCAATACATTTCAATATGCAATATTTCATATTTTTATATATTTTATATTGTTATAATAAAAAGGGAAAATTCTACAGCATTTTTCGATAAACTGAACAACTAAAGAACATGAAAGTTTCCTACTAAAAAAGGAAGAGAATTATAAAAATTCTCTTCCTTTTTTATGTGTTCATAAACATTACTTATCTATCTTAAGAAAGTACACGTATACGATTATTGGTTTTGGCACAAATGTGTTGCGCCCTTAAATAATTCATACAGATGTCTAATCAAAGTGTTTGTAATGGTATACCTTTACGAATACTTTTTATTTTCATACCTCTAAGAGGGGGGACGCCCCATGCCCATCAAGCTAAGGGTGGGTTTTATATGAACTTCCGTTCTTGTTATCTACATGCTTTATATTTTGTTTATTTGTTTTTTAAAATACGCATACCAAATAAACTTTGATAAGGTGTATTTTAAAGATTATGCAGTTTTCTGCTTTAGATTGGATATAGTACACTGATAAACGACATCTAAAATATCAAAGACTGTTTTTTTCTCATATCGATGGGATTTTCGTCTGTTTTTCTGTAAGAGGTCAAACAGATGAAGGGAAATTTTTGTTGTCCAATATAGGCCTTCCGAATTTCATAGGTATCTCCTGGGCATAAGGTATCTAAACAATCATCTGTACCAAAGGTTTTATCATTATTTTTACCTGGCTCCATTTGAAAATTGAGGAATTTTCCACTATGTAAATCATACTCTAGCTGAATTTTAATACCAGCTGTTTGTGCACATTTTCCTGAACCAGGATAAATAGGAGCCAAATGATTGGGGACTTGAAAAATAGTAGCATCTACAATACGTATACGTTGAAAATAAGAAGTATATTGGTTTTGGATTTGAGACGAATCGTTTAATTGGCTTTTGAATAAAAGGGTCAAAGGAATATAAGCTTACCACATTCTTGATATCAAAGTTGTATGAATGGTGCCTAAAACCATACCGCTGGTTAAAGAAAGTACATATGTAGTGGACCTTTTTGGATAGATATAGTTATGCAAAAATGATAGTAAGGGGGCAAGGAAGTGTTTAATGATTTTAAGCTTGTGGATGATCGTCCGGTTTATATTCAATTAAAGGATCATTTAAAAAAAATGATTATGAAAGGACACCTGCTGGAGCACCAAAAGCTTCCATCTACCCGAGAACTTAGTAAATTATTATCGGTCAGCAGGACTACCGTTCTCACTGCTTACGCGGATTTAGAACAAGAATGTCTAATCTATGCAATAAAGGGAAAAGGAAATTTTGTAGGGAAAGTCGAAACATCCAAAACCCCATCCATAGAACTAAACTGGAAAGAAAAGCTCAATGAAGTTACCTTGCTAGCTGATGAATTGGATTTAATGAAGCACGGTGTTCGCTGGAAAAAAGACATGATTTCATTCAATAGTATTGCCCCAGATGAAAAACTTTTTGATGTTGAAAATTTTAAAAGGGCTTTTTTGACAAGGATGTCCATTGAAGGCGATATCATTTTGAACTATGGATATGCAAAAGGTTATAAACCCCTAATTGATTACCTTCTTCACTATATGGAAATGAAAGGTGTAGATATTTCCAATAAGGATATTCTTATCACTAATGGCTTCACCGAGGGTCTGGATATTTTATTGTCTTCCTTAGCTAAAAAATCCGGGCGTATTATTTGCGAAAACCCTACCCATCACGCTGCATTAAAGCTTTTTCGATTACATGGATTTGACATCCACGGGATAGAAATGAAGGATGATGGTATCGATATTTGTCAAGTTGAGAAGAGCTTATCCGAAACGGATTTTGATTTTGCATATCTAATCCCGTCCTATCATAATCCTACTGGGATTGTCACTTCCTCTGAAAAAAGGACTGAAATCATGAAACTTTTTTCAAAATATCAAATTCCTATCGTGGAGGATGGATTTAATGAGGAATTACGTTATTCGGGTTCCCATTTAGCACCGTTATTGACTTTCGCGGGATCTGGAAACAATGTTATCTATATCAGCAGCTTTTCAAAAATTCTTTTTCCAGGCTTACGTGTTGGATGGATTTTAGCAGATAAGGAATTAATCCACTGCTTGGAAAGTATGAAAAGGGCACGGACTATTCATACATCCACAATGGATCAGGCAGTGATTTATCAATATTTGCATGATGGCTATTTCGAAAAATATTTAAAAAAGGCCAAGTCAGTTTATAAGAAAAAATATGAACTATCCCTTCATGTTTGCAATCAAAACATTCCTTTTAAAAGAATAACTGGGGATGGTGGACTTCATCTTTTTATAGAGTTAGAAAAAGGAATTAATTCGCGTACACTTTTGAAAAAATGCTATCAAAAGGGCGTTGTTTTTTCTCCTGGGGATGTTTTTTACACGGATGGAGGAGGAAGTAATACGTTTCGATTAGGATTTTCCCGGTTAAAAGAAACGGATATTGTCGATGGAATTAAGATAATTGGTGATACCTTGAAAAATGAAAATTGGGAGTTGAAAAAATGAGAGTTGGCGTTATTATGGGAGGAGTGTCTTCCGAAAAACAAGTGTCCCTCATGACAGGGGAAGAAATGATTGCACATTTGGATAAGAGTAAGTACAAAGTCGTGCCTATTCAACTAAATGATAAAAAAGAGCTTGTTGAAAAGGTAAGAAATCTTGATATTGCCTTGTTAGCGCTTCACGGAAAATACGGGGAGGACGGCACGATTCAAGGTACACTGGAAACCCTCGGCGTTCCATATACCGGAAGTGTCATGCTATCAAGTGGTATTTGTATGGATAAAAACATTTCGAAAAAAATTATTTGTTATGAAGGTATTCAAACACCGGATTGGATTCATCTTTCGAATATGGAAGAGCTTCAGTTGGATGAATTAGACAAAATGGGATATCCGTTAGTGGTAAAACCAAATTCGGGTGGTTCCAGTGTAGGGGTAAAAATAGTATACGATAAGGATTCTTTATTATCCTCGCTTGCGGATGTATTCGAATGGGATTCTGAAATAGTTATTGAAAAGTATATAAAGGGCGAAGAAATTACGTGTTCTATTTTTGACGGAAAGCTTTTACCAATCATTTCGATTCAACATGCGGCTGAGTTTTTTGACTATAATGCGAAATACGATAATGCCGCTACAATTGAAGAGGTTATAGAACTTCCAGTTGCAATACATGAACGTGTCGCCGAGGCTGCAATGGCCTGCTATAGAGTATTAAAATGTAGTGTTTATGCTAGAATTGATATGATTGTAAAGGATGGAATCCCATATGTCATGGAGGTCAATACATTGCCGGGGATGACAAAAAATAGCTTACTGCCAAAAAGCGCTCATGCGGCGGGAATCAGCTATAGCGAGCTATTGGATATGATTATTGAAACCTCCTTACAGGTTAGGGGAAGCGAAGGCTTTTAATAGAAACATAATTAAATACAGTGTTAAAATTTATTGTTAATTCAGGTACTTTAGAACTAGTGGAACCGTAGCTGCTCTAGTCAATCTGATATTTTAATAGTATGGGAAAATATGATTCTTGGAAAGAACACTATGTCTTATATTCTTTCCAAGAACCATTCGTTTGTTTCAAGTGCCTTCGAATTCACTCATTTAATTCAAGTCCATATTCATGCATCCAACGCATGATCGTTGTATGAGCAATAAATAGCCCGTGTTCTTCCATCATTTCCACCAAGTCACGAAAACTTAAATTGTACCTTAGTACCATCTCACAGCTAATAAAATTATACCAGGCGATGTTTCCATAAAAGAATATGATCTAAGTAAGCATTTGCAACTAGGAGTTCTAATCAAACTTTTTTATAAATAATACAGCATGGTGCGATGTAGAGGAGCTCATTTTGACCAATCTTTTTTCAAAATGGATTCCTTTTTGTTTATTACAAAACCCCCGTTCCATTAGTATGTTTGATCAAACTTTATTCCAAAGTAATATATGGTTTCGCTTTTTTGTTAAGAATGATATTTTCTACACATATGAACAACACAGCATATCACCAGCATGGCCTGCATGAACCAAATACCATGAGGTAATGAAGTGATCTTCACCAGTAGTGGCACAAGTCCAAATCCTACTAAAAACCCACATCTTGTTGTGAGCGTGTTGAGACCGAACAAGCGACCGCGAACATGTTCGTCACTGCGCTGAAGGAGCGTATAGTGATACACTTGCACCATTGCTTCTGTAGCTCCTACAAGTAATAGAATAAGAAACGTGACGGGTGTTAACTCATAAATAAATGTGAGCGACACGAATATTGCAAACAAAAGTAGGCTGACGATATAACGCTTCTCGTTTATAACTTGCTTCTTTAGAATCAATGAACAAATAAATGAACCTACAGCTACAGTCGACCACATCAAGCCATTATACAAGTCCCCTTGTTCTTTTACAGATGCGATAAGTGGTAGGGCATATTGATAGGCAGAAGCTGCAAGTGGATAAACAAATCCGACCGTCAGCAAAAACATATAAATCCCTGACTGTAAAGCGTTTCGGACAGTATTCTTCTGTTGATCGGGCTGTACCGATTTGGTTTGTTCTTTCCAGTGAATTTTTAATAATATTATAGCTGATCCGATATACATCACACTGTCAAATATAAGTAAATACTTATATGAAAAAAAGGCTGAAATAAAGCCACCAGCGGTAAAACCAATGATACTCAATGTCGCTCCAAGACGCACAAGAAGTGTGTTGGTTTCTGTAAGGCGATCTTCGCCAAACATCGATGGGATTGATGCCCGAAAACTCACATCAAAAAATGTATATGTGATACCAAGTAAAAAAGCAATAATCACAATAAACAGCGGATGTTCTATGAAAACTAAACTTAACACAGCTATTCCGCTTGCAAGTTCTGAAATAATCATCGTTCGGCGCTTCGAATAACGGTCGGCAACGACGCCAGCCAGGTAACTTATCATCATACCACCAATTTGTCTCCCTAAAAAAAAGAGCATCAAATACAGTTCAGGATGCTTACTCATTAGCAGTGCGTTCGTCAAGCCGATAAACTGCATGCGTGAACCAAAATCCGAAAACGCTTTCGTATATAAATAATAGATTGGTTTCATAATAGCCTCCAAAAGTCTGGCGGCTAAAGAAGTGTACGTCCCCCTTATTAAGGGCGTACACTGATGATTGTATGCATAATAATACCTCCTGAAAAATCACAAACAAAAAAATAAGAGTGGAAGGGACGTGCTTCCATTGCTCGCCTTGTATTCCCTTTTATTATATGTTATAGGGGAATTAATTGTATAACGAACTGAACTAAAATAATATATTATCTACATCAATCAATTTGGTTTCTAAAAACTAAAAGAAATTTATAATTTTCATATTGGGGGTATTCATTCTCATTAACTTGATGGCGATGGGGTGGCGTCAACAAAACGCGAATTTCGTACGCTAAGGATTTTTTTATGTAAAAAACTTGGTTTTATCGTACGTTAAGAAGGTTCCATAAACGTCCGTTATTGTTACTTTTTTTACTGAAACTAAATTATATGTATGTTAAGATAGAGAAAAGATTGTGAAGAAATGTACTTATGCGACCAGAGTAGGTTAGTATGCACAAGTTATAAATTGAATAGTTTAAAGTTATAGAGCATTCCTTTGTAATGAGGGATGCTTTTTATCTTTGTCTAAAATTAAAAGGATATTTCTATAACAATAAAAATATAATTAATATAGATAATAATTTATTGTATAACGATAAAATACGTGTTAAAATCAAATTTACAATAAATAAGTGAGGTGCTTTTTATGAAGCGAGTGTCAACGCTCTTTTTAAAGATAGCTGTTATTCTTATTGGAATTCCGATTCTTGCTTTGTGTATATTTGGCTTACCTTGGTTAGCTAATAATCCAGTAAATCCAGATTATGCCCATATACTATATCCCATTTTAATCATTATGTATGTATCAGTGATACCGTTTTTCGTTGCATTGTATCAGGCGTTCCGACTTCTAAGCTACATTGACAAGAACAAAGCTTTCTCGAAATTATCTGTAAGAGCTTTAAAAAATATAAAATACTGTGCAATCACAATCAGTATCTTGTATGTGGTAGGCATGCCACTCTTTTATTTCATGGCGGAGATAGACGACGCACCAGGTATCATATTAATCGGATTGGTCGTTATTTTTGCTTCAATGGTGATTGCAGTCTTTGCAGCTGTTCTTCAAAAGCTATTAAAAGACGCTATAGATATAAAATCAGAAAATGATTTAACGGTCTGAGGTGAATAACATGGCAATTATAATCAATATTGATGTGATGCTGGCTAAAAGAAAAATGAGCGTAACAGAACTTTCGGAGAAGGTTGGAATAACAATGGCTAACCTTTCTATATTGAAAAATGGAAAGGCAAAAGCAATTAGGCTTTCAACTTTAGATGCAATTTGCAAAGCATTAGAATGTCAACCCGGAGATATTTTAGAATACCGAAGTGATGAAGACACTCAAGATTAATAAAGTAGGAATATTTAACATTGAAAGGAAAAGAAAGATTTCTTTTTCCGTTATTTCACAAAAGGGGATTTACTCATGAATTTAACCATTCAAAAATGGAGGTGCAAATCATGAGAGCACTAAAACAACTCGTTCGTTTCGGCTTTGAGCAGGCCCTATCATGTTTGTTTCCTGTCGTTATTTTTGCCTCTTTGGCCTTTACACAATTCATGCCACTTCCCTTCCTACCACGTTATGACTGGCTGCTCATCATCTGCCTTCTGATGCAGTGGTGGATGGTGCGTTCTGGGCTTGAAACACGGGATGAACTAAAGGTTATCACATTGTTCCACCTTATTGGACTTGCTCTTGAACTTTTTAAGGTACATATGGGCTCCTGGTCTTATCCAGAGGAAGGATATTTCAAAATTTTTGGAGTGCCTTTGTATAGCGGATTCATGTACGCAAGTGTAGCGAGTTATCTTTGCCAGGCGTGGAGAAGGTTAAAGGTTGAACTGGTTAAGTGGCCACCGTTTTTGGTAGTTGTACCTCTTGCAGCTGCAATTTATTTAAATTTTTTTACCCACCATTATTGGATTGATGTTCGTTGGTGGTTATCTGGACTTGTAATTATCGTCTTTTGGCAATCATGGGTCACATACGAGGTTGATGGAACTCGTTACCGTATGCCGCTCGCACTTTCTTTTGTGCTCATCGGATTTTTTATATGGATAGCCGAAAATATCGCAACGTTCTTTGGAGCTTGGGAATATCCAAATCAAACCGATGCATGGAGTCTCGTTCATCTAGGAAAGGTGAGTTCATGGCTCTTATTAGTGATTGTTAGCTTTCTTATGGTAGCGACGTTAAAGCAGGTTAAGGCGAAAAATTCCACTAGGGTAGATGCTAGTCAATTTTTATAACTGTTAAGAACCCTCTTTTAAAAAAGTCAGTTCCTTTGAACTGCACCCCAATTGTTAGACATAGTCTAACAATTGGGGTGCAGTTTTTTATGGCTAAATTTTCTTCGAAAGAAAAAATACGAGCGGTAAGACGATATGTAAATGGTACTGAAGGTGGGAAAACCGTATGAAAAAATATCATTCTTATAAAGGAACGGTTGGAAAGACTACACCAAATATTTTAAATCGCAACTTCCAAGCTGAAAAACCAAATGAAAAATGGGTTACGGATATTACGGAGTTTAAATTATTTGGAGAGAAGTTATACGTATTACCGATGTTGGATTTATTTAATGGCGCAATTATCACATATACAATTGGTTCAAAACCAACCTATTCCCTTGTTTCAACAATGTTAGACCAATCTTTTGAACGTTTAACGGGAGAAGATACACTTCTCATTCATTCTGATCAAGGATGGCACTANACCAACCTATTCCCTTGTTTCAACAATGTTAGACCAATCTTTTGAACGTTTAACGGGAGAAGATACACTTCTCATTCATTCTGATCAAGGATGGCACTATCAAATGAAACAATATCGCCATTCCCTCAATACACGTGGCATTACACAAAGTATGTCTCGTAAAGGGAACTGTTATGATAACGCAGTGATTGAAAATTTCTTTGGGATCATGAAGTCCGAACTTCTATACCGAAAAGAATTTAAGAGTATAGAATATTTTAAGCAAGAACTAGCAAAGTACATAACTTACTATAATCATAAAAGAATCAAGGCAAAACTAAAAGGCATGAGTCCGATACAATACCGGACCCATGCCCAAGAAGCNAGAACTAGCAAAGTACATAACTTACTATAATCATAAAAGAATCAAGGCAAAACTAAAAGGCATGAGTCCGATACAATACCGGACCCATGCCCAAGAAGCCGCCTAATGAAATAACCTGTCTAACTTTTTGAGAAATGAAAAAAGATTCATGTTTCCATCCAATAAATGGCTTAACTACGTTATCAAAACTAGAAAAATAAATTTCTTATCTTTGCGATGTGACCGTACTCTTTTACTTAGCGAACACATGATTACCAATTACTGCAACGGTTTGGCGTGTGGTAATCCATTTGTCTGTAGAGGTTGTTGGATTATAAAAATAAAGCCAATCAGAATTAGTTCCCTTCGTAGAAATCGCTTCTTCTACTGCCATTCTCGCTTCAGGTGTTGCCGGTTGATTAATCCTTCCATCCGTAACAGGGGTAAATGCATAGCCATATTTGATAGGTTCATAAATAACATCTGTAATTGTATTTGGAAATTCCTTTGCATGAACACGATTTAATATGACTTTGGCCACTGCGACTTTTCCCTCATAAGGTTCACCACCTGCTTCTGCAGTCACCAAACGAGCCATTAAGTCTGTTTCTTTTTCTGAAATGCCTGTAGTAATTATTAAGTGTTGACCTGCATAGATGCGGTCACCGTTTGTTTTGTTAGCCTGTTTAATTGATTGTATTGATACATTATATCGATTTGCGATACTTTGTAATGTATCTCCTCTTTGAACTTGATAAACAGCTTGAACTGAATTGTTTGTAGCTGTTAGTTTAGATTGTGGTGCAGGCTCGCTTGATGTAGGTGAGGTTGGAATGGTTAAATGGTCTCCAATATAAATTTGATTATTGGTCTTATGATTGGCTTGTTTAATTGATTGAATTGAAACTCCGTATTGGTTGCTAATATCCCAGAGAGTGTCGTTCTTTTTAACAGTATGAACAGTTGCAGCATCCGCGACTCCTTGATTAGATGCTAGTGTAATTATTGCGGCAGATAGGGGGATCCAATTTTTCACCTTGTGTAACTTCATCCGAAAAAACCTCCTGAAAATAGTTAAGATATACTTAATTTTGAATAAAAATAAATAAAAAAGAATATTTATTCTTAAATATAATTAAGCTATTTATATACTAACAAATTGTATAGATAGCGTCATTGTTTGTTTGATAACATGTTTGTTACATCTTTGTAACGAGGTGTTTTGTTGAGTACATATCCTTTTTGTTCTTTTTATTCATTTATTATTCATTTTATTGTGATTCTTAAATGTTAGCTAACCCATGTTAGATGTATTGGTTTAGATAAATTTCGTTTTTTCATATGGGTCTGTCCTTGAATCATCAATTCTTATAAAACAAAAAAAGTACACCACTACATATATGAGTGGTGTACCATTTTAATATAATGCTTTTAAATATCTCATGTACAATTACTTGTCTTTAATACTACAAAGTAGAAAAGCATTTTTTTATTTGCGTGAGAATCCTTCTTCATCAAGGTATTCTGTAGCTTCTGGATAAGAGTTAAATGTACCGTCTAAGTTTACGCCAGCGTATACATTCCACATATCATCTTCTTGGATAAGAGTAAGAATGTGGCCGTCTTCATTACGCCATTCCTCTTCTTTAGCAGGTTCAGCTTGTACTACTACTTCTTCTGGTTCTTGAGACAGAAGTTCGATTGATTTTTGGATTAATGATTGTAGTTCTTCCGCTGAAAACTCACGGATGTTAACCATGCCCTTATCATCTGTTTTATAACCTTTAATTCCACTTGCATATACGAATCCATTTCCATTTGGATGTAAATGATAGACAACGTTCTTTTTATCTAAGCGACTTTCTTCAAATTGAAAGTTTACACGTTTTAATGATACATTTTTTCTTTCTAATTGCGGGAAAGATTCAATAATCGATAATTTTTCTTCAAAAGTTAGCATATTGCCTCCAAAGTTATAGTAAAAGATTTAATCCGTTCATTATAGCACAGTCGTTTATATTTCCAAAGGTAGAAAAAGAGATATTCATTGTGTTTTCAGAAAGAAGGAAGCTTGAAAGGATGAAGGCGGTTACTTCACGATACTGTAAAGAGTTTATTAGAAAATGCACTGACGAGTCACCTTGTCCACGTTACAATGGAATGTGGACATTATATAGAGGTGGTTTTTTTATGATTCAAAAAATAATAAAAGAATGTTTAGCTGGTTTTACGGTGGCTATTGTTGCATTGCCACTTGCAATTGCGTTTGGAATTGCAGCGACAGGAACATCTGAAGGAGCGTTAGTCGGATTATACGGCGCTATTTTTGCTGGATTATTTGCAGCGTTATTTGGCGGGACAGCGGGGCAAGTAACGGGTCCGACAGGCCCGATTACGGTTATTGCAACCGGAGTTATCGCGAGCCATGGATTAGAAGCAAGTTTTATCGCATTTATAATGGCTGGAGTGTTCCAAATTTTATTTGGTGTATGTAAGCTTGGGTCTTATATACGTTATATTCCATATTCGGTTGTTTCAGGATTCATGAATGGAATTGCACTTATTATTATTTTAGGTGAAATGAAGCATGTGAAGAATAGTTTTTTACTTGTGCTGTTAACCATCCTTGTTATGCTTCTTGCAGGAAAGTGGATTAAAGCGATCCCAGCGAGCCTTATTGCATTAGTGGGTGTTACGGCAACGTTGCCATTATTTTCTCATCTATTGCAAGGACTTACGATTCAGTTACCTTTTGTAGGAACAATTTCTTTGAATAAATTTGTTGAAAAGATCGGAGCAATTCCAGAAGCGATACCTTCTCTGCATCTACCATCTTTCAGTGGATCAGTAGTACTTGAACTTATTTTTCCAGCGCTCAGCATTGCTTTATTAGGGTCGATTGACTCTTTATTAACATCTGTTGTGATGGACAATGTAACAGGTACACGTCATAAAAGTAATAAAGAGCTGATTGGACAAGGATTAGGAAACATCGCTAGTGGATTGTTTGGGGGACTAGCAGGAGCGGGCGCGACAGTGAGATCGATTGTGAACATCAGAAGTGGCGGGAAAACAGCAATGTCTGCCTGTATGCATAGCGTTATTTTGTTTATTTTCATTATGGGACTTGGAGCAGTCGTACAATATATTCCACTCGCAGTCTTATCAGGTATTTTAATTTTAACAGGGATTGGAATGTTTGATTGGGATAGTGTGAAAAAGATGCATGTAGCCCCAAAAGGTGATGTTGCTGTTATGCTTTTAACGATGATTATCACAGTGAAATTTGATTTAATGATTGCGGTTGCGTTTGGTATATTATTTTCCTTCATTATATATAGGGTGAGATGTAAAGAACGAAAAGCTTCTATTGTAAAAGAAGAAGGAAATGAGGCGACATATAGGATTCAAGGACCACTTTCGTTTTTATCTGCGGATCGTATTTTCACTTCTTTACAAGAAGTGAAATCTCATACGACATTGTGTCTTAACAATGTGCACTATATAGATACTTCGGGAGCAATGGCATTATTAAACTTTGTTGATCAAACAGAGAAAATAGGTGTAAATGTAACGATTGAACAACTGCAACCACATGTAGAAAAAACACTTCTAACGATGGCGAATGATGGACAAAGAGAAAAGTTACAAAGAATTACTGCTTAAGTAAAAAGCTTACTATGAAATGGTGTCTATGAAAAAAGCCTATCACACGATGAATGATATCATCTGTTGATAGGCTTTTTCTTATGTTACTATCATGTGGTACAACTGCTCGTAAAATCCCGATTGGTGATGGAAGTTTCACTTTATTATGCGTCTTGTGGAATCGCTACATGCTGTGCGATATATATACACATTTCCTTCTCGAAATTGCTGTATGTGTATAAGAAAATTTTGAGCCCTTCTCTTTGATACATATGTGCTGGCTCTTCTTCTTGATAGGGCTTGAGCTCAATGCTTTTTTTACAATTATGCATCGCATCTAAATGGTTTATCCAGTTTTGATCGAGAAGGTGGATACCCATTTGGCAGAATGCGTGATGCAGTGCTGTATCATCATGTAGTGCTTGTACGTTATTCAAGTGATTTGCAAGTGAATCTGTTAATAGATTGTGTAATTCTTCAATTGAATGGACTGTATTTGCTGATAATAACGGTAGTTCTTCCGTTGGCATAACCGATTGTAATTCTTCTATTAATGAAGTGAAATTCCATTCTTCTGGAACCATTCCTTCTAGTAAATATTTCTTTGCGATAGAGTTAATTATATGCTCGAGCATTGGTGTAATAAGCTCTATTATAGTTGTTTTTTCATGTAAGAACTGATTGCGAAGCGCATAGATTATATGTCGCTGCTCATTCAACACATCGTCTAACTTTACATTGTATTCACGAATGGAAGCATGAACACCTTCACGAACTAGCTGTATACGATTTACGAAGTCATGGACTTTTGGACTCAAAATTAGTCCTGTGCTATCTGTTTTTAATGTCTTTTTTATTTTCTCTAGCTCTTCTTGGGCAAAGCGCTGGAACATGTTATCTTCTAATGAAAGAAAGAATTGTGAACTACCAGGGGCACCTTGTCGACCAGCTTGATCTTTTAATTGCTGATCAGCACGGCGGGATTCATGACGCTCTGTCCCAATAATGTGCAGTCCACCAAGCTCTAATGCATCTTCTCCTAATAAAACAGAAGTACCGCGTCCAGCCATATTTGTAGCAATTGTAATTTTACCTTTTTGACCAGCAGTTGCAATTAAATCGGCCTCTTGCTCTAAGTTAGTTGTATGTAGCAATTGATAAGGTAGATTCGCATCATCCAAATAACGAGCTACCATTTTAGATTGTAGAGGGGACATTGTTCCGATTAAGATTGGCTGCCCTTTTTCATGGCGTTTCATGATTTCTTCACGTATCGCTTTATATTTTTCATCGGCTTTCATATAGACTAAGTCTTTTGCATCTTCACGGATGATAGGACGATTTGTTGGAATCGATATAACATTCATTTTATATATATGGTTAAATTCTTTTTCTTCTGTCCTTGCTGTACCTGTCATTCCAGAAAGCGTAGAGTACATGCGGAAGAAGTTTTGAATGGTAATAGCCGCTTGTATTTGGTTTTCTGCTGTGATTTCTAATCCTTCTTTCGCCTCAATCGCTTGATATAGACCATCGTTTAACGAATGTTCATCCATAGTGTGTTCTGTGAAAGTAGCAATATATATAATTTTGTTATTTTGTACGATATAGTCAACATCTCGTTGAAATATAACATGTGCACGTAATGCTTGAATCATACAATAATATAAAGATTGATGTTCGATAGCATATACGTTATCAATATTGAATAACGCTTCTATTTTTTTTATGCCTTCATCTGTAAAGTTAGATGATTTCGTCTCTGCATCATATGTATAGTGAACAGTGTCTTGAAATGCCTTGATTTCTTTTGCACATAATGAATGTAATTTAGAATTGCTGTGTTTTTTCTCTGTAATAATCAGAGGCGTTTTCGCTTCATCCATTAAGACACTATCGATCTCATCGATAATTGCGAAATGATGAGGTCGCTGCACCTGTCCTGATAATGAAGTTTTTAAATTATCACGAAGATAATCAAACACGAATTCTGCGTGAGTACCGTATGTAATATCAGCTTCGTATACACGCTTTTTTTCAATTGGTTCAGCTGAGGAGGTATTTAATCCAACCTGTAAGTCAAGAAATTCGTGGACTTGACCAATTAATTCTTTATCGCGTGTTGCTAGATAATCGTTTATTGTAATCACGTGCACACCTTTTCCTTCTAGTGCACGTACATAAGCTGCTAGAGAAGAAACAAGCGTTTTGCCCTCTCCCGTCGGCATTTCAGCAATATTTCCTTCTAATAATACGAGTCCACCAATTAGCTGTACATCATAGTGACGTAATCCGAGTACACGCTTAGCCGCTTCGCGAACAACAGCAAATGCTTCTACTTTTATATCATCAACTGTTTTCCCGTTTTGAAGCATGTCTTTGAAACTAGCTGTCTTTTGACGCAATGCTTCATCAGACAGCGCTTCTATTTGTGGTTCAAGTGTATTTATTTCATCAACAAGTAGTTCATATTTTTTTAGCTTACGTTTTTGTGAATCCCCTAATATTTTTTTGAACGAATTCAGCATGCTGTTTACACTCCTCTTACTGACAATAACTTTATTATAACATAGGATTGTACAAGTTTATGACGTACTATTAGGAGTAGTGATTAGCAGGGAAACAGGGATAATACTATTTTTAAGTGAAAATGTTAGATTTTTTATGCCTTTTCTAAAGGGAATAGGGTCATGATAAAAAGCATCATCTAGTTATATAGATGATGCTTTTTTAGTCTACTTTCAAATCAACAATTAAATAGGCTAATATTAAAACAAAGAAAATGCTTACGGCCGGTGCAGTTAGTACATGTCCAGCTGTAAAGCTAATACCAAGCGAGAGTACCAGTGTACTAAGGAGAAGTGTGTATTTCACGGTCATCATCGATTTGAAATGTTTCATGATATGAATGAACAGGCGAATTCCAAAATAAACAAACGGTAGCATATAAATAAGAAAGCCGATGATTCCAAATGCGAAGAATAAATCGTGAAAATCCATTTCGATTAGCTTGATCTTCTCTTTATAATTTCCACCATACCCCATACCGAGTAGTTTTTGTGATACAGGAGCTTCTTTATAAGACTCTTGATATACTTTTAAAAATTTATCACGGTCACTATAAATTAAGCTTTTTACCTCGGAATCTTCTGTAGCAACTTTTCCTTCTTTTCTTGCTTGTTCTTCATTTACTGCCTTTCTGTCTTTGTATATTTGTAAGTGAATTCCCATGTTTTTCGCAATAGGAGTCAGAGGTGTTATCGCAATTAAGCTGCTAAGAACAACAAGTGAAATAATCGTGTTGATAAGATGAGTAACACCTTTTCCTTCTTTTTTTCGTTGCACAATATATTGGATGAAAGAAAAAAGTAATGCGATACCGAGCGTAAGAACGATAGCTCCGTATCCAACTTTTGTTCCAACCATAATACTTGCATACATTGCTAAAATTGTTGGAATCCAGTAGTATGCTTTTGAAAAAGAGGTTGTTTTATTTATAGAGTAAAGTACAACAATTGGGAACATAATTGCAAAAATGGCACTTAAATCATTCCCTGCAAAGAACCATCCTCTTGAACCGACTTTTGCATTTGGATAGCTTGGAAAATCTGTACCAGACGCAATTGCAGCAATCATAACAACACTTAAAAGTAACGTTGTATATAAGAAATAGGTAATGATTTTTTGATAAGCATACTGTTTATCTTTTAACGCTTTAAAGACAATGATATATCCAAACAATAAAACGATTGGATATACGCTTTTTAAAATAAACTTAATTTCTTCCCCAAAAGAGACGGGAGACTTGACCATTAGATTGTTTGCAAGACCAGCTGTAAGCACGATACCAAGCAAGCTTAGGTAGAGAACATATTTCTTGTTACCGGGCTTTTTCCAATTGAAAAGAAGATACCCTAGTGCGAGAAGCATAAAGGCAAAACGTATTACAATTCCGACTGTCGCACTCATGTGTAATATGTAGATTGAAAAAGATGTTAGTAAATCTAAAATTGGTTGTAACACAATGAATAGTAACAGGAAATGTGGGAAGTAGTTATCCGTTTGTTTCAACTTGTTAACCATATTTTCCTCCATTTCTTCATTCTTTTATCGCAGTAATATTTCCCTTAAGGATTAGAAGATAAGGGGAATAGACCGTTCAGAAAAGTCTTTATTATAGGATAAGGTGAATGAATTTCTACATTTATTTTGATATATTAAACCTAAGAATACAACATTTCATTCTAATGGTAAATAGATGAAGGGGAGGCGACGAATATGTTTAAATTCCGTTATTCTTCTTTGTTACCATATGCTTTATACGGAAATATATACATAGTTTGAAATTATTAGACAGAAAATTAAGAAAAAAGAAGGATTTTGTAAGCCCTTTCTATAATTATATAAGTATAATCTTTAAGTAAGAAAGAGGGATATATAATGGAAGTAAAAAGTAAAGCAGAGTCTGTAGTTGTACAATATGAAGGACGCGTAGCAACGGTCATGGTAAATCGCCCAGAGGTATTAAATGCGCTAGATGAACCTACCTTGAAAGAATTGTTAGCAAAACTGAAAGAAGTAGCCGAAAGTTCAGTTCATATTGTCGTATTATGCGGGAATGGTCGTGGTTTTTCTGCGGGTGGAGATATTAAATCCATGCTTTCAAGTAACGATGAAAGCCGATTTGAAAGTATAATGAATACCATTTCTGAAATTGTTGTAACGTTATATACAATGCCAAAGCTTGTCATTAGTGCCATTCATGGTCCGACAGCAGGACTTGGATTGAGTATCGCTTTAACAGCTGATTATGTATTAGCTGATATTTCATCCATCATTGCGATGAATTTCATCGGAATTGGTTTAATTCCAGACGGTGGCGGACATTTCTTCTTACAGAAACGTCTCGGTGAAAATGTAGCGAAACAAATCATTTGGGAAGGAAAGAAGTTACCTGCAACAGAAGCACTAGACATTGGTTTAATTGATGAAGTGGTCGGAGAAAACTTCCAAGGTGCTGTAAAACAAAAAATCAATGAATGGTTACAAAAACCAATTCAATCGATGATTCAAACAAAACAAATCTTATGCGAAGTGAATCGCTCAAGTCTAGAACAAACGCTTCAGCTTGAAAAACGCGGACAATACGCAATGAGAAAAACAGTTGATCACAAAGAGGGGATTGCTGCATTTTTAGAAAAGCGTCCACCGGTGTTTAAAGGAGAATAAAAGGAAGAAAGTGCTAACACATTTTAGGATAATTGTGTTAGCACTTTTTTAAGGTAATGAGGGAAAAGATGAAAACAAGGAATAGAAAAATTCTCTTGATTATGAGTTTACTTGTGCTTACTTATTTTGCTCTGCATAGCACGCCGACTCTTGCAGTTCGTACAGGACTATTTCTTGAGGGGCATCCAATTGTTGCGATGACAGGAGAGATTGCAAAGGAAAGAAATATACAGAAAGAGGCGACACCGGCTGCTTATCAAACCTTATATGGAAAAGAGAATAACGAACCGGATCACTATTTCTTTCCGGAGGTACGGGCTCACGGATCAGGAATTGATATGATAAGTGCATGTGTGAGGAAACAGTGGTTTTTGTATCAAGCGGAGCTAGGATGCTACTAAACATAGAAAGAAGATATGCTATAGTATAAGTATGATATCTTGGTGGAGGTTGAAATATGTCAGCTTATAATAAGTTAGTCAGGGATCGTGTTCCAGAGAAAATTTTAATGTCTGGAAAAACATATACTTCAAAGAAATTAACAGGTCAAGCATACATACAAGCCTTAGCGAAAATCGGAACAGAAGAAATCCGTGAATTTGCTTCTATGAAAGAACGAGAACACGCATTGGATTCACTGGCGGATGCCTTAGAAGTAATCATCTCATTAGCGCGTGAAGAAGGTGCAACATTAGAGGATATCGAACGCATCCGTAAACAGAAAGAAGAAGAGCTTGGTGGATTTCAAAGAGGAATGTATTTGCTGGATGTTTTGGAGGAGTAGTTTAATAGAAAATCTTAGCCTTTATAGGAAAGGCTGAGATTCTTTCGTTATTTTACTTTAGCAAGATTAACCTTAGCTACAAAAAGACTAATGATAAAGAATACCCCTGTTAATATCCAGCCACTTGTAATTGCAACAGGTGTTTGAATTGCATAAGCAACCTGTAAACAAATGAGAGATGCTAAAAACCAGATTAGTGCAATTTCTACATGTTTTTTCGTCAATTTCATTTCAACTGTCCCCTTTGTTATTCTAAAGAATATTTTACCATAATTATGAAGTGAAAAAGAAGGCTTTCCTTGCGTTACAGGAAGAACTTCTTTTTTAATACACTTAAATTTCATAAAGATGAAAACAGTGTAGGTTATAATATAAATGTAGAATTATCAAAAAATATTTTGTTTGAACTATAAAATATGAATATAAAGAGGTGTTTAGGGATGAATATTGAAATTATTTTTGGGAATTTTCCAGTATTGGAATCTGCGAATCTAGTTTTAAGAAAAATTGAAGAGAAACACTTACAGGAAGTATATACGATCTACGACAACGAAAATGTATTTAAGTATTGTGGGATCATTCCTAAACATAACATACAAACAGTAAGTAAGATGATCGGTCATTTTGATAGGGATTACCATAAAAAAAACAGAGTGAAGTGGGGAATCTTTCAGAAGAATCAAAGTGATAAATTGGTTGGGATTATTGAATCTATGGATTTTAACAAAAAAATAAACATGGTATCTATCGGTTACTTTTTGGCAGAGGACTATTGGGGTAAGGGCATTGCAACTGAATCCGTTCATATGTTAGTAAAATTTTTATTCGAAGAAGTTCATGTAAACAGAATTCAAGCAGAGGTCATGCCTGCAAACGAGGTTTCAAAGAAAGTCCTCTTAAAAAACGGTTTTATAAAAGAAGGATTGTTAAGACAAGCTTCCTTATGGTCTGGAAAAGGAATTGTCGATTTAGAAATATACGGCATCATTAAAGAGGACTACATGCGTAATTTTAATTAAATTGATACAATTATGTTGAATTTTAACCCGTTCTCTTATGGATAGATTGCTACTTAAAATCAACATTTAGATTTTCAAATTGGCGCTACTTTTAAAAGTGTTAACTATGAGTAGAGGTTTTTCGATAATTTCGTTACACTGAATATTAGAAAAAAGCAAGGGGGAACTACATTGGCACATCATGCAAAAGAAACAATGGAACTGATTAAACAGCTTGTTTCCATTCCAAGTCCATCTGGGAACACAGGCAAAATCATTCACTTCATCGAAAAATATGTAAAAGAATGGAATGTAGAAACGAAGCGTAACAATAAAGGTGCTCTTATTTTAACGGTCAAAGGAAAGAATGATGCGCAGCACCGCCTCTTAACTGCTCACGTGGATACATTAGGTGCAATGGTAAAAGAAATTAAATCTGATGGACGTCTTCGCTTATCTATGATCGGCGGATTTCGCTGGAACTCTGTTGAAGGAGAGTATTGCGAAATCGAAACAGCGAGCGGAAAAACATATACAGGGACAATCGTAATGCATCAAACATCTGTCCACGTATACAAAGATGCTGGCGAAGCGAAACGTGACGAAAAGAATATTGAAGTTCGTATCGACGAGCGTGTATCTTCAGCGGATGAAGTTCGTGAACTAGGTATTGAAGTAGGCGATTTCGTCTCATTCGACCCGCGCGTTCAAATTACAGAGAGTGGCTACATAAAATCACGTCATTTAGACGACAAAGTAAGTGTGGCAATCTTACTAAAATTAATTAAAAGATTACAAGATGAAAACATTACACTTCCATACACAACGCATTTCTTAATCTCTAATAATGAAGAAATTGGATACGGTGGTAACTCAAACATTCCAGAAGAAACGGTAGAATACTTAGCAGTAGACATGGGAGCACTAGGAGACGGACAAACATCAGACGAATACACAGTATCCATCTGTGCGAAAGACTCTAGCGGTCCATATCATTACGCATTACGTAAACACTTAACTAACCTTGCGAAAGAGAACAACATCGAATATAAAGTAGACATTTATCCATACTACGGATCAGATGCATCCGCAGCAATTCGTGCAGGCTTTGACGTAAAACACGCACTAATTGGAGCGGGCATTGATTCTTCCCACGCATTTGAACGTACGCACGAAACTTCAATTGCGCACACAGAAGCATTAGTGTTTGCTTACGTGTTATCTGATTTAATAGAAGAATAGAAGGGAAATGGTTTTCTGAAGGAGTGATTGATATTTGTATACCAATCACTTTTTTTAATCCTGCTATTTTTGGGCAGTGATACTCCCGCCTCGAAATTTAGCAAAATCAAAGACGGTAGGTAGGGCTGATAAAAGTTTCACTTTATTTGAATCATGTGATATCATTTAACTTTATTAAAAGCGTATGTGAACGATTATAAGGAGTTAGGAATGATAGCTAATTCCTAGAAATAAAGCGTTCTTTAAATAAGTAAAAGAATCCTATGAAAAGGACTAATAAAATGAGACAATCTTGCCTCGGCTTATTCGTCCCTTTTTCATACATTTCATGTTATATGACGCGACTGAGCGAATGATATGGATATAGTTCGAGAGGAAGAACAATTTAAAATGATAAAGGATGCGAACAGATTGAATAATCACAGCACAACACCGGCATTTATATATACGTATGCATTCCGTGAGGATGAACGATCTTTATGTTACATGGAGATGCGCTCCCTTTTTGGAGTAGAGTCTCATGTTAATATTTTGAAAAGCAACATCAAAATTGATCCGAGCCGAAGTCCGTTTATTAAAGAACGAATCGAAGTAATGCATGAAGGAGATAACCTGGCAGATATTTTAGAACAAGTAGGACAAATTGATTTGGCAGGCGCTACATTCAAAGTCATTTTTGTTAAAATTAACGATCTCGATGATTCGAATAAGATAGAATATGGACAGCGACGTGTAATTGAAAGAGACATCGGCATGGTGATTGAAGGAGAAGCAGACGTACATCATCCAGAGCGTGTATTTGGAATTGTTCCTCTTGGTGGTCGTTGGTATTTTGGCGAGTATATGGAAAGTGAAGCGGTTTGGTATCATCACGTGAAAAAACCGCGCAGCTACTCTACATCACTGAGCACACGCGTTGCGAGAGCTGTTGCGAATATCGCTGTGCCAAACCCAGATGGAGTCAAAGCAATTGACCCGTGCTGCGGTATTGGAACGGTATTAGTAGAAGCACTGTCTATGGGAATTGACATCGTAGGCCGTGATATAAACCCTCTTGTTGTAATTGGATCAAGAGAGAACATTGCGCATTTTGGATTCGAAGGAGACGTAACAGTAGGGCCGATTGCGGATGTCACAACAAACTACGATGTAGCAATTATTGACATGCCGTACAACCTATTTACGCATGCAACACCAGAAGACCAACTCTCCATTCTCAAACATGCGCGCAGCTTCACAAAAAAAGTAGTCGTTGTAACCATCGAAACAATGGACCACATGATCCAAGAAGCTGGATTTGAAATTATAGACCGCTGTGTAGCGAAAAAAGGAACATTTTCTAGGGAAATACTTGTTTGTGAATAAAGGAAAGCGATTGGTGTATGTGCCAATCGCTTTTTTGTTGTTTCCTTGGATTGGGGTGACCTCTTTTTGCGTGGCGAATTTTGTCGGAAGGTCGATATCTCATGTCGAATCGCCGATATATGGCGAGAAGCGGTCGATATATTTTGAAAAGCGCTGATATATTGGAAAGAACGGTTGATATCGTTTTATTAATTGATCGTGATGGATTATTTATCTTTCGTTTTTTCCTGTTGTTCAGCTAATAAATTACGTAAAACATGTGCACGGTAAGACTCTAACTTTCGTCCTTCGAGATAACGAACTCCTAATTTTTTAAGCTCCGCTACATACCATCCTTTTGTTCCGTAGTACATGGGGGTCACTTCCTTTTTTGCTTTTGAACAGTATATGTTTTGAGGATTTAGAACTTTCGTTTTTTGTGGAGAGAATTTATAGATAGCAATGTTTTTTCTTGGCGTACGGCATAACTATTTAGGATTTCCTTTTGAGAATAATAAAGATTTATATAGAGAGCTAATGCGCCAGCGCGGTTGTTTTTCCAAATATAAATGGAGGGTCTTGAAATAAGACCTGCCTTTCATAATATATCGGTATACGTAAAGATAAGATGTAAGGGGGAAGTTGTATGTGCAATTTTATCATTATCGGTGAAGGGGGTGTCGGCCTTTCAACTGGGATGGCCTTAACGAAAAAATTTCCTCATGCCAAAATAGCAGTAATTGAAAAAGAGAGTGCACTTGCTCATCACCAAACTGGACATAATAGCGGTGTAATTCATTCCGGCATTTACTATAAAACAGGTAGCTATAAAGCTAGATTTGCTAAAGAAGGTAATGTAGCCATGGTTCAGTTCTGTAAAGAAAATAGGCATTGCCTATGACATGTGCGGAAAAAGTGATTGTAGCTACAGAAAAAGAAGGACTTCCTCTTTTTCATAATCTGTATGAGAGAGGTCTGCAAAATGGTCTGGATATATCTAAAATCGATCAAGGGGAATTAGCCGAGATCGAGCCTCACGTAAAAAGATTAGGAGCTATTCGCGTTCCGTCTTGCGGCATTGCTGATTATAAAGGGGGCAGTCATACATTTGCGTGCTTCATAGAAAAAAATGGAGGAGAAGTACATTTAGGTACAAAAGCAGAACAAATTTTTGAACACAAAGATTTCGTTACAATCGAAACAAACAAAGGCGTCTTTGAAACGAAATTTCTTATTAACTGCGCTGGATTACATAGTGGTCGAATCGCCAAAAAAGCAGAAATACTAACAGACATGAAAATCGTCCCGTTCCGAAGTGAGTATTATGAACTTGTTCCAGAAAAGCGCCACCTAGTAAAACACTTAATTTACCCTGTTCCAAACCCAGACTTTCCGTTTCTAGGCGTTCACTTTACAAGAATGATAAACGGGGACGTACATGCTGGGCCAAACGCAGTCTTAAGCTTTAAGCGAGAAGGCTATACAAAAAAAGACTTTGACATAAAAGACTTCATAGAAACCATGACATACACCGGCTTTTGGAAAATGGCAATGCCAAACATGAAAAAAGGCATAAAAGAAATGGTCCGCTCTTTCAGTAAACAATCCTTTCTTAAAAGTTTGCAGCGCTTAATCCCAGAGCTCACAGAGAAAGACATCGTTCCAACTCATGCTGGTGTAAGAGCGCAGGCCATTTTATCGAATGGAAACATGGTAGATGACTTTTGTATTATCCCAGGCATTAACTCTATGCATATTTGTAATGCACCGTCTCCAGCGGCAACGGCGAGTTTGAAGATTGGGGAGGAGATTGCAGGGAAGGTGCCGGATGTGATTTTGGACCGAATTTCCTTGTCAAAAGCTACTTTTTGAGGTAGCTTTTTAATTTTTTTTGGTAAATAACAAAATTTGTTGAATTACGGATATATATTGAGAAACAAGCGATATCTTTGAAAAATAACTAATATAGGAGGGGAATACTTAATATTTCTGTATGAAATATGATGTATACGGATATTTTCGAAATATTTATGTGGTGTATTCTCTTCTGTGAAAGCGCTTTATTATTTAACATACAATCCATATCGTTAGACAAGGAATTGATTTTATGAAACAATAGTAACAGGTAAGGAGAGGGTGCTTTTCCTTAAGTGCTTCGTATTGAATTTATTCTATAAGAGAAGGTGTGCTTAATGATTTTAAATTAAATAAGGAGCTGTTTTTATTATATGCAACAAAAAAATAATTTAGATTTTGGACCTCAAGATGTTAATATTGTTAATCCTAAACAAGCGAGGAAAGCTGTTGTTGCCACTGGTATTGGGAATGCAATGGAGTGGTTTGACTTTGGCTTATATGCGTATTTAGCGGTTATTTTAAGTCAATTATTCTTCTCGGGTGTTCACAATAGTGGTCTCCAACTTGTACTTACATTTGGTACATTTGCTGCCGCCTTTCTAGTTCGACCAATTGGAGGTATTTTCTTTGGTAGAATTGGTGATAAATATGGTCGGAAGATTGTTTTAAGTACGACTATTATTTTAATGGCGCTTTCTACATTATTCATCGCACTACTGCCAACTTATGAACAAATTGGTATTTGGGCACCGATACTATTATTAGTTGCTCGAATGATTCAAGGTTTTTCTACAGGAGGCGAATATTCAGGTGCAATGGTTTATATCGCAGAATCTTCTCCAGATAAAAAGCGTGGTATACTCGGTAGTGGTCTTGAAATTGGAACACTCTCAGGTTACATTGCTGCTTCGGTAATCGTTACCATTTTGACGTTATTGTTAACAGATGAACAAATGCTTAGTTGGGGATGGCGTATTCCTTTCTTAATTGCTGCACCAATTGGTTTGGTCGGTTTATATTTACGCCGCCATTTAGATGAATCTCCAATCTTTCAAGAGATGGAAAAAGCACAAGAGGAATCTGAAGACAATGAACAAATTCCATTTATCGATATTTTAAAATATCATAAAAAAGACTTCCTGCTAAGCACAGTAATTGTTGCCTTCTTTAATATTACTAACTATATGATCCTTTCTTTTATTCCTTCTTATCTAACGCAAATATTAAAAATCAAAGAAACAACTGGTTTAATCATCATTTCAATTACGATGGCACTTATGATTCCACTGGCGCTTTATTTTGGTAAATTAAGTGATAAAGTTGGTAATAAACGTGTAGTACAATTTGGTTTACTTGGTTTAACATTATGTTCAATTCCAGCATTTTTATTAATAGGTAATGGACATATTGCAGCCGTTTTTGCGGGTATTCTTGTTTTAGGTTTTTTCCTAAGTGTTTATGAAGGAACACTGCCTTCGTTATTACCGGCTCTCTTTTTCACAGATGTACGTTATCGTGCACTTTCTATATCTTTTAATATTTCTGTATCCATATTCGGTGGTACAACACCACTTGTATGTTCATACTTAGTTCATGCTACTGGTAATGCTCTAGCACCAGCATTTTATTTAACAGGTATAAGCTTAATTGGGTTAGTTGTATTTAGTTTACTATTTGTTACAACATCAGGGCGTGCATTAAAAGGTTCTTATCCTACCGTAGAAACGAAAAAAGAGGCACATCAAATAGCTAAGCAAGACCCTGAAGAAACACTTTGGTGGCATGAAGAATCTTTAGAAATTGAAGAAGTGAAACAATTATAACTCATGGAAAGTAACATGAATTTTCGTAATTTTTAAAATTCTTTGATTGAAGAGGTAAATCATCGCACCTTTCTTAAAAACATCGTGACTCTATTTCAAATTCAAATGAAAAGCATAAAAAACAAAAATCCCCCTTATTACAAATTGAATTGTAATAAGGGGGATTTTTCATGATAAGAAATCGGATTTGATTTCTTTTTCGCTTATATACCAACATAATTTATAACATAAGTGGTGTGCTGTAGTCAACTTTTACTATAAAGCTTGCTTCTCTTCCTCTAAATCGCGTTTTTCCCAACACTCTGTATTCTTTAAGTCAGGGATATCACTTGCATGGAAGACAGGTGTCTTTCCAGCTTTCTTTTGCTTCATATAGTCTTCTAAAGTGGCGTATGCAAACTTACCAAGAAGGGTAATGGCAATTAAATTTGTAAATACCATGAGACCCATAAATAAATCCGCCATATTCCAAACCGTTTGAAGCGTCGCAACGGAGCCGAATAAAACCATCGCAACTACCGCAACACGATAAATCATTAACCATGCTTTACTTTCCTTAATGAATGCAATATTTGTTTCACCATAATAGTAGTTTCCTAGTAATGAACTAAACGCAAATAAGAAAATAATAATGGCTAAGAAACTACTTGCCCATGAGCCAATTTGAGAACTTAATGCGATTTGTGTTAACTCAATTCCTTCTAAATTCGCTTGCTTATATGCTCCAGAGCATAATACGATAAATGCCGTTGATGTACATACTAAAAACGTATCAACGAAAACGCCGAGCGCTTGAACAAGTCCTTGTTTTACAGGATGTGTGACATCCGATGTAGCGGCAGCGTTTGGTGAACTACCCATACCAGCTTCAGTCGCAAATAAACCACGCTGAATTCCAAACTTCATTGCTGCCCCAATGCCACCAGCTATCGCTTGATCTAAACCAAATGCACCTCTAAATATTTCTAGAAAAACATCTGGTAAAATATAAAAGTTTTTAATTACAACAAAAACAGCTACGGCGATATAAACAATAGCCATTGGCGGAACAATCGTTTCTGTAATACGTGCAATACTTTTAATACCACCAAAAATAATAATCGCAACTAATGCAGCCATTACAATTCCTACGATGTACCGTTCCAAACCAAATGCGTTTTCAAATGCTAATGTTACTGTATTTGCTTGTACAGAGTTGAAAATTAATCCGTAAGTAATTGTAATCAGGAGTGAGAACCAAACGCCCATCCAGCGTTTATTTAAGCCCTTTTCCATATAATAAGCAGGACCCCCGCGAAATCCACGTCCGTCTTTAACCTTATAAATTTGTGCAAGTGTACATTCTACAAAACTTGTAGCTGCTCCAATAATAGCGATGAACCACATCCAAAATACTGCACCAGGTCCGCCCATTGAGATGGCTAGCGCTACACCAGCTAGGTTTCCGATTCCAATGCGAGCTGCTGCACTCAAACAAAATGCTTGGAATGGGGATATGCTATCCTTTTTCTTTGTCTTTCGGTTAAACCCACTACTGATTAAGCGCATCATGTCACCAAAATGGCTAATTTGTACAAATTTTAATTTAAAAGAAAAATAAAGCCCGAGGCCGATTAACATTGCAATAAGAATATATGACCATAGAATGTTATTCGTTATCTCAAGGAATCTACTAAAGATATCGATCATGTAATGCACTTCCTTTTCTAGTTATAAGAAAAGTATATGCAAAAAATATCGTAGAATCAAATTCAGTATGAAATAATGCTTCTTAATATTGGTTTATAATGAGATTGAGTAACAATATATTTATTATTCTGATTATTTTATTTTTGTGGAATAATTCAAATGTGAGGGGGAGGGATCTTTATTAATAGAGGGAACTACGAAGTTTGGTGAGGTGAATACGCTAGAAGATGTAAAAAATCCCTTGATAAGCAAGGGATTTTTAGGATGAAGTATCGTTTTAAAATAGATACTTAAGAGCGCCTAGAACCAGATTTGCGGCCGGCTTGCGTATTTTCATCGGCCAGCTCGGCTTCGATGTGAGAGGTTTTCGAAGACTCACCCATACGCCAATAAGTGATAAAGCTTATGGCAATACAACCAGCTACATAGAAGTAGAAAAGCGACTCGTGTCCAATGCTTTTCAGCCATAATGCGATGAACTCCGCCGTCCCGCCGAACACTGCAACGGTGATTGCGTAGGGGAATCCCACACCAAGAGCGCGGATTTCAGTCGGGAAGAGCTCGGCTTTCACGATTGCATTGATAGAAGTATAACCGGTGACAATAATGAGACCTACCATCATAAGCAAGAAAGCAACAATAGGGTATGTCGTTTGCTCCATGATTAGGAACAGTGGCACTGTCAGTAAAGTTCCGAGGATGCCGAAACCAATCAATAGCGGACGTCGTCCAATTCGATCGGATAACATACCAGCAATAGGTTGAAGTACGACGAATACTAATAGGGCGATAAAGTTAATCCAGCTAACGACTTCTTTAGGAAGACCGACAGTATTCACCATGAACTTTTGTAAATACGTTGTGTACGTATAGAAGGCAACGGTTCCACCAAGCGTTAACCCGACTACTGTTAATACTGCTTTAGGATGTTTCAGTAAAGCCCGAATAGTTCCAGCGCTCTCGCGGCTTTTAGAATCCATTTTTGAGAATTGCTCCGATTCATCCATCGTACGGCGCAGCCACAATACAGCTACTGCTCCCATTGCTCCGATGATAAAAGGAATACGCCAACCCCACGATTTCATATCCGGTTCGCTAAGTATTTGCTGGAGGACGATCTGAACACCAAGTGCGACCAGCTGTCCAGCAACAAGTGTTACATACTGAAAGCTCGAGTAGAAACCGCGGCGGCCGCTGCTGGCCATCTCGGATAGGTATGTAGCTGAAGTTCCATACTCTCCACCTAACGACAACCCTTGAAGCAGACGTGCGAGAACGAGAATAATAGGAGCCAGTATACCAATCGTGCTATAACTTGGGGTACAGGCGATAATGAGAGAACCACTGGCCATGATGGTGATAGAAAGCGTCAGTGCGGCACGGCGGCCGTGACGATCGGCATAACGCCCCATCAACAGGCTTCCAAGCGGGCGCATCAAGAAGCCAACGGCAAAAATTGCTGCCGTGTTGAGCAATTGACTGGTCGGATCTCCCTTAGGGAAGAACTCTGCTGAGAAATATACGGCGAAAGCAGAATAGACGTACCAGTCGTACCACTCAATCAGATTTCCAATTGAACCTTTGAAGATGTTTCCTGTGATGCGTCGCGTCTTTGCGCGCTGGGTGGATTGAGACATTATTAAAACCTCCTGTTGAACAATACAGATTCACATTCAGTACAAGCGTTTTTTTACATTTGAAAACCATTGTGTATTGTACACTTCTGTTTAACACTAGCATTGTTCCTCTGCTAATCTATCAACCTCCATCTGATTGAAATGATTTGAAAAACATCATCATGAGCTAAGTATGAAAGCGTATTAAATATAAATAGATTATATTATTTTATCTAACAAATCTCAATATAATGAAAATTAACTCTATTTTACGAGTAAGCAAAGCGTTTGGAATAAATCCTGCAGAGCCTAGTCCTAGAACTTACAAAAAAAGACATTGTCCCAACGCACGCTGGCGTAAGAGCTCAAGCCATTCTATCGAATGGACACATGGTAGACGATTTTTGCATCATCCTCGGAATCAATTCCATGCACATATGCAATGCCCCATCTCCAGTTGTAACAGACAGCTTAAAAATCGGGGAGGAGATTGCGAGGAAGGTGCCGGATATGGTGGTGAATCGGATGAGCGTTTCGGAAGCTACCTTTTGAGGTGGTCTTTTTTTGTTTGGGGGTGTACTGGAGTTGTGGAATTTGTTGGGTGGTTGCTATTTTATATTGAATTGCCAATATATTTGAAGAGTGATATAAAAGGCGAGATATACGACGTAAATAGTGCCACATTTTAAGTTATAATTCAGTTATAACAACTTTTTGTTTTATAATCTTATAAATGGTGGTGTTAGAAATGGATTACAATTTTGAGATTTTATCGCTTTTAGATAACTCAATTGAGTTTGAGAAGTTGCATAGTAAGTTTAATCGTTTTAATCCTTTTAAAATATTAAAGGTAGATAAGTTTGAGATTAGGCATTCTAACATGATTTCTTGGTTACTGGATCCGGAAGGAAATCATCATTTAAGTTCGTTCTTTGTAAATAAGTTGCTTTCTAAAACGTTTGTAAAAACAGAAAATGAAGATTTAATTAGTAAGTATAATTTTATTAAATTACATAAGCAGTCTCTTCAAGATTTGGAAGTTTTTCGTGAAGTGCAGACAACTCATAATAAGAGAATCGATATTTTAGCAATATCAGAATCACAAAAAATTGTTATCCTTATTGAAAATAAATATAAATCTTCAGAATCAGACGGGCAATTACAAGACTATTTAAATTTTGTTCGTGATACATATAAAGGATATACCATCATTCCGATATTTTTAAGTTTAGATGGTAGTGTTCCAAGTCATCCAGACTATTTTATTTTAGATTATGGAGATATATTGAACATATTGAAAGGATACATAGAAATTAGCAGTGAATATACCTATAGTGTGATTAAAGATTTTCTTTCCTATTACATGGATGTATTGGAAGGCGAACTCGTTCGGGATGAGGAAGATATTGAGTTGGCGCTAACTGTATATAAAAAACATAAATATGCAGTTGATTTATTGTGTGTGAATAGTAATGGAAAAGCAACTGGAAAATTTGTTCATAGTGAGCTACTAGATATTGTTAGACGTTTAAGTTTAGAAGAAAAAGAGGCTCTTCGTAAAATTTACACGGCTTATGCAGAAACTCTCAACTTTATACATGAGGCAGGAAATAGTGTAATGAGAGAGTCGTTTTTACAATTTGTTCACCAAAATAAGATTCCGAGTGATTGCTACCGCGAACATATCCGAATCCCTTCTTTCATTTTCCCAGAATGGAAACAGCTTGATGAGGTGTTAGGAGTACCAAATGAAGAGTGGTGGCTAAATAATGCTCTAATTATATGGTTTGAGAGAAAAGCAGACGATCGAATGAAACTTATTATTGAAGTTGGACCATTAGAATATGAAAAGAGATTACAGCTATTATGTAAGTTAGAAGAGAATGGGATTAATATTAAAGCAAGATCTAAGGAAGCTGGTGCAATGTATACAAGAATTTATGCAGCGAATGAAAGGATAAACAATTGGGCAGATAAAGATGAAATTCTTCGTACAATGAATACAATGTACAATAGTAATGGCTTCAATGAAGCGATCGCAGCGGTATCCGAAACGATAAAAGGCATCATATATGAACAAGAGAATGAAGACGATTCTTTCTCTAACAATGCTGAAGCGAAAAGTAATCAGACTGAAAAGGATACTTTAGCGAATGCATTTCAATTATTCGTTAATCAACATAGATTTCAAGGAGACTTTTACAACATTCATCATAGACTTCCATCACTCATTATGCCAGAGTTCCGATTACTTGAAGAACAATTTGGTGTACCAAAATGGAATTGGTGGTTAAACAACTGCGTAATTATGTGGTTTGAGCGTTTGAAAGATAATAGGTTGAAATTCACCATAGAAATTGGGCCACTTGAATCTCATAAAAGAATAGCCTTGCTAACAAGGCTAGAAGATAAAGGGATAAAAATAAGTGAAAGGGCTAAAAAGCCGGAAGCAGCTTATACACGGATTTATACGAGCACATGCAATATTTCCGATTGGTCAAATAAGGAGGAAGTATTGAGTGTGATGAATAAGTTGTTTAGTCATGAAGAATGTCAGGGTGTTATAAAGCTACTAATCGAGATAGCGGGAAGTAAGAAGTTTGGGGAAGTAAGAGAAAAAGAGCTTTACATGTAGTAGTATACGAGCCCTTTCGTTAACTATTGGTGTGATGGTTATGTTACTTTTTCTCATTAGTTTAATTGCTAGTAAGTAGAGGTGAGTGTTGAATTATCACTTAAATAGATTTAAAAGAAATAAGGGCTATTGTATAATTAAATAGTTGTTTCATGTTATTTCCTGAAATCTCAATTATAAACAGTTAATCGTAAATCGTCTTTATTATTGAAAGTATTAGCAATCTTTTTTTGAAGAGGAGAGAAAGAATTAGCTGGTTATAATGATTGGATTAACGGTGTGGATATTTGGAAAAACTAATCCGATTTTATGTATAGATAAGATCGATTTCAAAGCAAGAGTTTTGATTGTTTGTGAATAGTAGATTTGCTTTATAGAAAGGAATTAAATATGGACGGAAAAAGAATTCAACAGTATTGGTCTAATGAAATGCAAGCCATGTTAGAAACCTATAAACAGTTTCAAATTTTAATTCCAGCCATTGATAGACAAGGAGCAGCACATAACGGAGAAGATGGTAGATATGTTGAAAATCTTATTAGAGAATACTTGAAAAAATATTTACCAAGAAACTTGGAAGTCATGACCGGATTTATTTTACGACCTGCCGTGAAAACTGAATTAAAATGCAAAAACAGGAAAAATGAAGTGGATGCACATTCAACTCAACTAGATATTATTGTGTATGATAGTTTTAATTATCCAATTTTTCAGAGGTTCGGTGATAATGTAATTGCTCCACCGGAAGGAGTAGTAGGTATAATTTCTGTTAAGAAAAATCTGTATGATACAGATATTAAACATGAGGTAAAGGCTCTAAAAGAGGCGTCAAAGTTATGTAGATGTGTTGATAATCATGGACATGCAGTTAGGGGACCTTTTTTGGCATTAGTTTCGATGGATTCCTTTGAGAAAAAAGAGAAAAAAACAGAAAACTGGATTTTTGATAAATTAAAAGAAGTATATTCAAATAAAGACGACTGGTTTGATGATTTAATAGGGTATATCGGCTCTTTTAATCAGTGGAGTATATTTAAAAGACGTCCTAAGAAGGGAGATGTAGCCGAATATATTTATTTTAAGCATAAAGAGGGTGAGCAGCATTTGGGATTCCAGTATTTGTTGACGGGACTATTAAGTGTATATTATGATCCAACGAGAAATTATTTAACTAGACCAGGATTTACAGGTTTCCCCTCTAACAGAGACAGTGATGTTGTTTTAGGAAAGATAGATGTTAAGGCACTTAGATAGTCTAGTTTTAGATGAGTAAAATATTCTACATCCAGAGGTAAAGAGCGGTAACAATTTCCCTTCGTGATCACAAGGTGTTTTTGACAGTTTAATTTGTTGATGGAGCATAGGGGCTCGTCCCCCTGATCTCTACGCTGCAAGCATAGAGATCTTATTATTTCTCCTTCTTTCTTTGTTTCTCCCATAACAAACTCCTCAAAACATGCCCTCGATAGCTCTCCAACTTCCGCTCTTCATAATAACGACTACCTAATTTTTTTAATTCCGCTACATACTATCCCTTTGTTCCGTAATACATGGAATCACTTCCTTTTTTGCTTTTAAACAGTATATGTTGTGAAAATTATAAATTTCATTTTTGTGGAAAGAATTTATGAGGTCATATAGATTTTTTAAAAAATTATTACCTTGATATTTATACTCTGAAATTGGAAAAACAAGGGTATAATCAAATTGTGTAGAAAAATATGAAATTTGTAAGAAGGGAGAATGATGATGACACATACTTTAGTAAGGGGACAAAAGACAGATATTACAAAGGCTCATCCGGGAGTGGGTAATTTACTAGTCGGATTAGATTGGAATGCTCCGGTGAATATGGAAGTAGATGCGTCTGCTTTCCTAGTAGGGATGAATGGGAAAATTACAAAAGAAGAAGACTTTGTATTCTATGGACAACCATATTCTAGCTGCCAATCAATCAAATTAAATGAAGATGCTTCAGGTGGGAATAAACAAGAGTTTTTGCTAGATCTTACTCGTATGAAAAATGAAGTCCAAAAAATTGTGTTTTCAATTACAATTCATCACGCAGAGGAAAAGAAACATTTCTTCCGAGATGTTACTCACTTTCAATTGGGAATTAAAAATGAACAAACGAAAGTAGAAATCGCAAATTTTCCTATTATCTCCTCCTTCACAGATGAAAGTGCCATTATTGTAGGAGAATTGTATCGACATGCAGGAGAATGGAAATTCAATCCGATTGGATCGGGATACTTTGGCGGATTAGCAGCGCTATGTGAAAATTTCGGGATAGAGGTTACTGATGATGAAGAGCAAGTACCTCCTCCTATAGAGAAAAAAACAATTCCTACTCCAACACCGATACAAGCACCTATGAAGGTTGAATTAAAGAAAAAACAATCTATTAATATACAAAAATCTAAGATGGTGACAGCGACTCTTGAATGGGAAACAAATAAGGATCTCGATCTATATTGTTTCTATGTGACAAAGGCTGGAGAAATAGGGAAGATTTATTATAGAAATTTAGGTTCATCTAATGCGTCGCCGTATATTGTAATTGATGGAGATGCACAAGAGCCAGGTAAAGAAACGATTCGTATTTATCGACCAGAAGCGCTAAAGTATGTTTTATTTGCTGCATATAGTGCCGTCGAAAACGGAATAGGTAGCTTCTATTCTATGAGGGCAAAAGCGGTTGTAGATAACCACATGGGAAATGTCATAACAGCTCCTTTATTGGAAATAAACGACAATGCTTACTGGGTATGTATTGCCCATATTGACTTTACAAATCAAAACGAAATGAAAATCTCTCACGTGGAAAGTTATTCTCAAGATCATTCTGAGGCTTCACCACTGTTATATGAGGATGGGGGATTTCTTATGGATGTTGGGCCGGTTGAGTTTAAGAGTGAAGAGGGGTATGAGAAGTACTATAAAGGATAAAGTGCAAGAAGAAAAAATCATACAGTAAGCGTATGATTTTTTCTTTTGTGATAGTTTGAATTTATAAAATGATGAGGAGAAACCTATAAATGATTTTTAAACATTAAGGGATGGCATTAAGAATGCTACCCCTTAATGTATTCTACTGAGAACTTTAGCTGAGCTTGACTATGTTATTTATTAGCTTATCTTGCAGACCAGTTTCATTTTCATATACATAAGTGTTTAAAGCAAACTCGACATCTATTTCAAAAGCGAATATCTTTCCAAAACCTGTATGTTTATCTTCTAATCCTTTTACAGCGGAGAAACCGAAATGTCTAATTGTTTCTGCACAGGTGGAAGGAAATAAAAATATGTTATGGATATCTTGGAAGGTATTACTATTTTCTGCAAATCCATTATTTTTAAATGATTGAGCATAAAATAATTGTTTAACAATATCTTTCCATCCTGGTAATTTACCTAAGCCCTCTTTAATTCTGTAGTATTTTGCGTCTAATACATATAGTTCATGATTTTTTTTGAAAAGTATATCAGGTATTTGTTTTGTTTCATATTCCCTATTATCTACTATCCAGTATGGATTAGGTACAAGCCTATGAAGCGACGCATCATCTTCGAATATTTGAGCACACATTAGTTCCCAAATGTTATGGAAATATGGTGTGGCATATATTGAAAGTGCACTTGAATCTTCTTGGCTGATTTTTTTTAAGTAGCTGATTAATTCTTGAAAAAGCTGAATTTCTCTTTCTACAAAAGTTTGACTAAGTGCATTTGTCAATATGTGAATCATATGTTCTATGTTAAATAACTCTTCCATGTTATTTGGATAGAATTTAAAATCAAATAACCATCCGAATTGTAAGGAAATCTGATGAAGCACATATTCATGAATATAAGAAATTTCATGTTCAGAAAAAATTTGAGTTCTGCTAGTTATCAAATCTAAGTATAGGGGAAAGTCTCCTTGTATGTAAGGTTGAGTCTGTTTCATTGTCTTTCCCCAATTTATGCGCCCTTTGCCGTTAATTTCTTGTTTTTTCTTTTGAAATTTAATAATTCCGAAGTTTTGGTAATCTTCGACAAGCCGAGCTATGCTAGAGAAAGCTTCTGCTATCACATCATTACCGTCACCAAGAAGGTGATTTTCAAGTGTGGATTTTTCATATTTAATTAAAGTCTTTAATAATAATTTAGCTTTTTGCTTATTAACATTAATATCTTTAGATAGTTGAAAACCTTTAGGGAATACTATAAAGAGGTTGTCTTTATCAGTGCCAAAACCAACAAATTTAAACCTTATTTGATTTTTAAGTTTTTCGCATAGGCCTAGCTCATAGAATTTTTTGGGGATTTGTGTACATAGGTTACTCCATTCATATTCTACAAAAAATTTAGGCTCACTCATCTGCATCAGTCGTCGGTTCTGTAGTTAGGTTAAAGATTTCTTTTTTGAAAACATTTTCGTTATTTATGAAACCTGTCAGTAGCTGAGAAAATATAAGGTATTGGTCCTGTCTAAATATTTTATCTCTTTGGTGCCTCAGTACATCATCCCAAAGATACATTAGCAATTTTGATGCAAATACTTCTCTATCTTCAATTTCTTCTTTTTTCATAAAATAGGGGCCAATATGTTTATCTTCATTTACTTTTAATTTAGCCAGTTGTAGGTTTATTGGTTCAATAAACTGTTTCCAAGTAAATGTTTTTCCTGCATAGCTAAGTTCTGTTGTGCAAATATCATCATTTTCATCAAATATAATAGGAATATATTTGAATTTCCATCTGCGTTTGAAAGCGGAGTCCATTAAAAAGACCCCTTGGTCTGCACTATTCATAGTAGCAACGATATTTAAGTTATTAGGAATCTTGATGTTTTTTAGGTCTAAATTGGTATCTTCATTCAAATATGTAAGTAAGTCATCATTTTCAATACTGTATTCACTGATTCCCTCGCCATTTCTGTCTAACAATTGGAATAGGTCTCCAAATACTGCAGCAGTGTTAGCTCTGTTAATTTCCTCAATGATTAAAGTTTTTGAGCCATTACCTAAATCTTGATATGCTTCTTTTAAAATTTTTGCAAAAGGACCAGGTGAGAACTTATAAGTTACTTTATCATTCTCATTTTTGGGTTTTAGACATCCTACAAAATCCTGATAAGTGTATTCTGGATGAAATGTGACACGTGGACAACCCTCTCCATACTTTGTTTTTAAGTAGTGGCTTTTTCCAGTCCCTGGAGCACCGTATACAATTAAATTAATCGCTTTACCGTAGGATTTTGTTTCGCTGTCCTCTATAACTATCATAGAGGATTCGACGAGGCTAGAACGGTTTCTCGTTGCCCTAAAAGCAGAGTATTCAATAAAAATCTTATCAAATATTGATATTAAACTAGAGGAGTCTGAATCTTTGATGAGTAAAGTGTCATAACTAAAGCTTTCTTTATGTTTAAGGAATACCAAAGTATCACCTTCAGCTAATAAATGTCTGAAATTTGTAAATTCTTCAGAATCAGTACTCATTGATCCTAACTCGGATTGATTGCCTCCACGACTTAGATAGTGAGTAGTAAAGCAATGAGAATCTTTATGTTCTTTCCCGTCAATATATTCTAAATTCTCTTTAAACAATCGGATGTTAATTTTAACGCCATATCTTCTTTTAAATGCTTCTGTTGGATATTCATTTTGAACAATCATTTGTACATAATTATCAAGATAAGGGAAAAAATTGATTTCTTTTTCGTTACTTAGAGCAATGTGTTTTTGTTTTCCGCTATTTCCTGTTAAAGTATTGCTTTTGGCTAATTTCTTTATGAAAATTCCTTCGTATATATCCTCTGATAATTTGATTCTATGAGATAAGGCTGGAATCGTTTGTTGTATGAATCCTTCTAAATGTTGTAGTCCTTCGTTAAATGTAATACTCATGTTTTCCTCCAATTGTATCGGAATTTGTAAAGTCACTATAAATAAAATATCATAATAGGCTGCATTTTTTGTGATATTTCTACAATTTTTTTATGTTTTTATAAATTTACACCCTGATGTAAATGTGTTAATATAAGAACGTATTTTCGATTTTTAGGGGAGTAATCAATTTGAGTGATAAATCTGTAGGAAGACCGAAAGGGAAAAAGAAAACTGCAAAGATAGAAGTAACGATTGAACCTCAATTAAAAGAAGAATTTATGAATATGCTTCATAACAATAATGAGTATGCATCGATTGTAATTAGGGATTGGATAATTGATTATATTCATAGGAGAGGTGAAATCGAATGAATGTGGTGTCTTTATTTAGTGGTTGTGGAGGATTAGATTTAGGCTTTATACAAGCGGGATTTAATGTAATTTGGGCTAATGATTTTGATAAATTTGCTGTTCAATCATATGAACATAACATTGGAAGACATATTGTTCATGGGGATTTAAATGACATAGAGGTAACAGAGATACCTAGTCATGATCTGCTAATAGGTGGGTTTCCTTGCCAACCATTTAGCATGATGGGACAACAACAAGGATTTAATGATACAAGGGGAACTTTGTTTTTTAATATTGAACAAATTATTTTACATCACAGACCGAAAATTGTTGTTTTAGAAAACGTTAGAACTTTAACGACACATGATAATGGCAGAACTTATGCGGTAATAACAGAAAGGTTACAAGAAGCTGGCTATAATATTCATGCTCAAGTATTAAATAGTGCTGATTATGGGGTTCCTCAAACGCGTAATCGTATTTTTATTGTCTGTTTTAGAGAAGATTTAAATGTACAATTTGAATTTCCTCAACCAATTCCTCTAGTTAAAACATTACAAGATGTTCTAGAACAAAATGTACCAAGTAAATATTATTTATCTCATAAGATATTGCCAACTATACTTGCAGAAGGAACAAAGACTTATAAAGCAAAAGCTGAAATTGATTTAAGTGTTGCTCGTCCTTTATGTGCAACTATGGCAAAAATGCATAGAGCTAGTCAAGATAATTATGTGACACAGCCTAGTCAACTAGCAGAAGAGGCTGGGAAAACGAAAATTAGACGGCTTACTCCGAGGGAATGTGCTCGCTTACAAGGTTTCCCAGAAAATCCAAGCTATGAAATAGTGGTTTCTGATAGTCAAGCTTATAAACAGTTTGGAAATGCTGTAACTGTTAATGTAGGATATCACCTCGCAATGCAAATATTGAACACAATTAATGGACAAGTAGGTGATATTAATGAATTACAAGTTCATGGAAATTACCAATAATAAATTAAAAAAAGCGTTTATTACTGAATTAAAAGAATTGATCGGTGTTTTGGAAAAAACAAAATCCAATCCAAGTAACTTGAGGGAAGCAGAAGTTATTAATATCCTGTTGGAATTAGGAATAATTGAAAATAGAAGTGAATTTAATCCATTGTTGGTTTTTGTTGAAGATAGTTTGAATGTTAGTTCTAATGAATTCTTTTCATTGATAAGCAAAATTAACCATAATAAAGATCAGCAATGCTCAGTATATAAGTATTGTGAATATTGTAGATCAAATTTGATGAAAGAGGAAGAAATAGCTGAAAAACCTATACTAGTTGATTTATTTTGTGGTGCAGGAGGAATGTCTTTAGGGTTTAAGCAGGTGGGGTTTAAAATTGCGTTTGCAAATGACATTGAACCAGCTTGCATAGAGACATATTCCTTTAATCATCCAGAAATTCCAAACGAGTTTATTTATGAGGATGATATCAATAATATTATTGATGAGATACAATGTAAATTGAGATTTAAGGAAGTAGATGTAGTAATAGGTGGACCACCTTGTCAAGGGTTTAGTACTGCCAACCGCCAAAGACTAATTGATGATCCGCGTAATAAATTATATAAAAGCTTTGTAAAAGTTGTAGGGAATATACAACCAAAATTTTTCGTAATGGAAAATGTAACTGGAATGCTTTCAGTAGCAGCACAAGTTGTAGAAGATTTTGCTTCTATTGGTTATGATGTGCATTATAAAATACTAAATTCTGCTGACTTTGGAGTTCCTCAAAATAGAAAAAGGTTGATTTTTATTGGGAATAGGTTAGGAGTTCATAATGCTTCTATTTTTGATGAAATTAACATTGAAAATAATTTCTCATCAAAAAGATTTGTTCTTGAAGATGCGATAAGTGATCTTCCTAAACTAGAAGCTTTGCGAATTAAAAATGCAACGGATTTAGATACAGAGGAAAGTGGTATGAAAGTTGCTGTACATCCTAATTATCAAAAAAATGAATACTTATCTTTGATTAATGAGAAAGACAGCAATATAATTTTTAATCATAAAGCCCGTTATAATAATGATAGGGATATTGAAATTTTTGGACGTATGCATCAAGGAGATAAATCTGATGATCCTAAAATAGCTGATATTATGCCTTATAAAAATAGGAATCATATTTTTAAAGATAAGTATTTTAAATTGGTGTATAAAGAATTGTGTAAAACGATTACAGCACATATGAAATTTGATTGCAATATGTATATTCATCCGACGCAAGCTAGGGGATTAACACCTAGGGAAGCTGCTAGAGTTCAATCTTTTCCGGATGATTATTTTTTTAAGGGCTCTTTTACAAAAACTTATATGCAGATTGGTAATTCAGTTCCACCACTTATGAGTAGAGGAATTGCCAATGCTTTATTAAAATATATACATGAAAATTAATATAAATTTTATAAGTATAATATGAAAAAGCAGCAATTTAATTTGCTGCTTTTTTGTACACCCAAACAAAGTGTTTCCCTACATAAAAATTCTAATATTACTACTGAAAAGATGAGGACGAGATTTCTTGGTGTTACAATTAATAAAATTAGTCCCTGTTATTCGTTTAATTCTAGAATTTTTTATTATCGACCATTGATTTGACACAATTCTTGTACTAATAGTCCTAACTGGGATCAAACAAGCGCCCTCTAATTTGTCGAGTCTGTATACTGTCAATTTTTAATTAGTTTAATTTAGGATAGATGTTGATAGATCGATGGTTTCACATGTTTAATTTTATAGTCATTTTTATAGACATAAGGAAAATTTTACTATACAATTTCTGCAGACCCAATCTGGAAAATGGATAGGTTACACTGAACTAGACAAAAAATTAAGGTCAAGTAGACTACAACCAATATACTTGAGGAGAATCTACTATGACGAAAAAGAAAAGAGAACGAAGAACCTTTACAGCGGAATTAAAGCACCAAATGGTTCAACTGTATCAAAATGGTAAACCAAGGAAAGACATCATCATTGGATCGGTGGATCAATCAAAATCATACGTCTGGCTCGTTAAAGAGAAAGATAATAAGACCGCTGAACAGCTAGAATTGGAAGCGTTGAGAAAACAAAACAAACAGCTTCTTATGGAAATTGATATTTTAAAGCAAGCGGCGCTGATACTAGGACGAAAGTAAAAGTAGTGAAGAATAACCTACATAAATACTCGATATCAGCAATGTGCAATGTCCTACAATTATCAAGAGCAACGTATTATTATGAGGAAAAACAAGCACAAGATACAGTAGATGAATTGTCACCACTCGTAAAAGAAATCTTCCGCGAGAGCCGTCAGAACTATGGAACACGAAAGATAAAAGTGGAATTAAAGAAGTTAGGATATGTGATTTCACGTCGCCTTATTGGACGAATCATGCAGAACCAAGGTTTAGTATCTAACTATACGATTGCACAATTTAAGCCGAAGAGAGTTAGCTGTAATGAAGAAAAAATTTCAAACGAACTCGATCGTCAGTTCAACCAGAAAGAAGAACTGGCTGTAGTCGTAAGTGATTTAACATACGTCCGTGTGAACAAAAAGTGGAATTACGTATGTTTATTAGTTGATCTCTTTAATCGAGAAATCATAGGACATAGTGCAGGCCAAAAGAAAGATGCCGAGCTTGTTTCGCAACGGTGAAAACAAATTTGAATCAGATTACCTTATTTCATACAGACCGAGGAAATGAATTCAAAAACAAGCTGATTCATGACACGTTAGAGACCTTCCAAATCAAGCGTTCATTAAGTGCAAAAGGCTGTCCATACGATAATGCAGTAGCGGAAGCAACTTACAAAATATTTAAAACAGAATTCGTTCGCGGTCGTCATTTCGCAAGTTTAGAAGAATTGACCTTAGAATTGAACGACTACGTAAACTGGTTTAACAATATTAGAATCCATGGAACACTAGGCTATTTGAGCCCTGTTCAGTACAGGCAGGAACACCTTAAAAAAATTGTCTAGTTTCGTGTTGACATACCAAAATGACTATTAGAGGTGAAATAATGTTAAAAAATATCTTAGACGAAGTTAATACGATTTATAGAGACGAAGGTTTCTCGTTAGATTTAAAAGTAAGTGATTACGATGCTATTGTAGTAAAAAAAATAGCGAAAACTGAAGTATTAAGAAGAAACTCACATGATGATCATACAGGGGTATTAAATAATTCATTGTGTTCAAGAGTTGATCCTACTTTAACAAACGGTAATGGGGTTACGCATTTCTTTTTACCTAAATCAACATTTGGAATTTTACCACCTTTACTAAGTAATATTGAAAATATGAATTATGCTTTAACTATTCCTGTTACAATACCTTTCATAACTATCCATCTAATGTTAAAAAATATTCCGACTGGATATTATGATACATCAAAAGTTGATGTCTTAAAAAATGAATACTCATTAGGTGGATCAATGGTATTACAGTTATCTGCAAAAGAAACATCAGGATCTCGTTTAATGTTTGCTAGTAAAGAATTTATTCATGACCTTAGTCAAAGACAATTTTTTATGGAATTAAAATCCACACAATTTGAAAATGATTATATGATTTTACTGAAATACAAATCATCATTTAGATACTTATTATTATTTATACCTCAACCTTTGGGTGATGCTAAAAATCTAGGTAGGGGATTATATAATATTTCATCTAATACACCTGTTCCTTCTACATATTTTCAAAGCACAGGAGCAAAGAATCTAATAGTTTTAGGTTCCCCAGGAACTGGTAAAAGTAATTGGATAAAGGAAAATTTTGAAGGTTCAACAGAATCAAAACGTGTAACATTCCATCCAGAATATACTTACAATGAATTTATTGGTAGTTTAAGACCTGTAAATGATCCTACAGATGGAGTTAAATATACGTTTACACCCGGACCTTTTACAAAAATTCTTCAGTTAGCGTATTCAAATCCTTCTAAAATATACACGTTAATAATTGAAGAAATAAACCGTGCAAATACAGCAGCTGTATTTGGTGATGTATTTCAAATATTAGACAGGAATATAGAAGGCTTTAGCGATTATGGAATCGAAAATGAAGAAATACTTAATTATATTAATGAAAGTCTATTACACATTCAATTAGAAGAGATAAAGCTACCGCCTAACCTAAATTTAATTGCAACAATGAACAGTGCAGATCAAGGAGTATTCCAGATGGATACAGCTTTTAAAAGGAGATGGAATATTCAATACGTACCAATTGAATTTGATGAATGGCATGATTCTATATATTTTAAATATAATAATAAGTTTATTTCTGCTAAAAACTTTATTACAACTTTAAATACATATTTATCTGAAAATCAGTATTTACAAGTCAATGAAGATAGACTGATTGGTCCGTACTTTCTAAGAAGGGAAGAAGCAGAGAGATGGTTTGACAAAGAAGAACAATATGATTATTACAAAAAGTTATTTATATATCTATGGGATGATATTGCGAGAATAGACAGAAATTCTTTATTTAAAAAAGATTATCGACAGTTCTCTCTATTATGTAAAGCTTTTGAAGATGGAGAAGCAATATTTGTAGAGGCCTTACACGAAACATTAACTACACAATTAGTTGACGATCTAAATAGGAATAATAACGGTACTGAAGTTGATACAGAAACTGAGCCTGAACAGGATACGAATAGTGAAGCAGATCTAAATAGTACAGATGAAGATAATGGGGAGTTACAACAAGTACAAGCAGCAAATGATGAAGATGATACACATACTGATACAAGTGTAAATCAAAATAATTCTGAACAAGATAATCAATCAAGTCCACCGGATAATTTGTAAGGAAAGGCACTCTTAATAATGGAGAATAAAGTATATTTTTTCACAGAATTAAAACCAGAAAAAGTATCTGTGAAAATTCCAAATTATTTTTTTAAGCAAGGATTATGCGAGGAAGAAAATGATTATATAAAGTTTAAAATTACAGGGTTTTTAGTTAGTCAACAAAATGTTTTTGTAATTTTCCCTAAAGGTATATTTAAAAGTAATGATACTAGTCAAAATTATTTCGTTGCACAAATACTGTTTAAAGCTCTATTAAAGTATAATAAAAAATCTATACAAAAATTCCATATTAATTTTGGAGAAAATAATGAAGATAATAGCTTCCTATCATTAATTAATTGGATAGTTGAAGATTATAAAAAGTATGGATTAATTAAAAGAGAATTCAAAAAGAAGGAATTTAATGGTGATGCGAAAATAAATTGGAGTAAAACTATCAAAGAAACTACTCCTTATATTATTAATGGTAAGGTTTTATACTTAGATACAATAAGTATAAAATCTTTGAGAAGCCTAAATAATGAAATAACTACTGTTCAATATCTTATTTTAAAAGATATTGAAGAAGAGTATGGATGGCTATTAAATTTTAAAATTAAACATTCCTCTAATCTTCTAGATAATCAATATACTTATGAACGAATGAGATTTATTCTTAATAATGCTTTAAGAGTTACTTTCAATCAAAAAGAAATAAATCTATATAAAATGCTGTTAAATTATATTAATAATAAATTAAAAGCAACAGGGAAGAGTGATTTTCAATTACTATATACAAAATATTATCAATACATTTGGGAAGTTATATGTAAACAATTGTTTGAGGATAATGCAAACCTTAAATATTTACTCCCTAAACCATATTGGAAGGTTAATAGTGAAATTCATGAGACAGAACAGATACCAGATATATTAACAGAAGATAATTTAAATAATCTATATATTATAGATGCTAAGTATTATCGATCCTATGATGGCATAAACAATTTGCCGGGATGGAAGGATATTGTAAAACAATTGTTTTATGCTAAGTCTATAGATGATTCTAAATTTAAAAAAATATACAATGTTTTCGTGTTCCCGTCACCAGATGGGGATAGGAAAACAAATCTTCTAAAACATGGTACATCTTCTGTAAACAGGAAAGAGAGTGAATTTGGTGAAATTTATTCATTTAATTTAAATGCATTCTATGCAATGTATTGGTATGTACAGAATGAAAAAGGTAACGTTAAACAGGAATTACTAGATTATTTAGATGATAGAAAAAGGGACGAATAAATTTCGTCCTTTAATATATTTATAGTCTTTATAGTCGTCTTTCGAAAGTTTTTTAGATTATAAAAAGCAATATTGTAAAGGTTTTAAAAAGAAATAAAACAATATATTCTATATTTAACGTAATTATTTTCATTATCGTCAGTAGCATTCATGGAATTGAGTCAATATTTTGGGTACAGGAAAGTTAAATCTAAGCTACTTTGTTAGCCAGATCTTCTATTGCTTGGGAAGTTGTGTAATCAATACTACTATGAATCTTCTTGGAATTATACCATCCTTCAATGTATTGAAATAGTGCTTGATTTTATAACTCGCGAGTAAGGTTTGGAATTCTTGACTTGTATATTGTGTTCCTAAGCCAGCAAGAATGGGACATTCTGATGTTTTTTGAACATAGTAAGCGTTTTTTAGTACTTTTACTACTAGACTCGTTGCCATATTTCGTGAAAATGAATATCCAATAATTTTCTTAGAATACAAATCCATCAAAGATGCCAGGTAACACCAGCCATCTTTTTGCGTGTGAATATAGGTGATATCTGATACCCATTTTTTATTAATTGTCATTGTAGAAAAGTCCCGTTCTAGTAGATTTGTACGCTCTTTTACAGTTGTTTTTGATGAAGAATCAAATTCAATTAACCTTATGGAAACTCAAGTGAAAAATCACTGGAAGAGTATTAAATCTCGATTAGAAAATCTTTAGAAATAAATATTTTGGGAGGTCTGATTCTTTGTAAAGGGTCAGACTTTATTTTTTAGTAAAACTATATCAATGATGTTGTAAGAAAAAAGAAACATGAATTCTTATACAAAAGTATGAAAAAGTGTCACAATGATATTTTACAGGGTAGAGAGTATAAACATAGCAGGAAGAATAAACTTAAGAGATTGCACAAGTTGGTTGGTTTAAGTGTTATGCTTGTTAATATGCGTGTAGGCTATCATACCATCGTCATAAGACATTCCTATTGAAAAAACTTAAAGATACTTATAAAACTAAACAATTACTAACTCAAAGCACTTGATTGTCTATTATGAAAAGAACCATTAAGATGGGACGAGGCAAAAGCACCTTTTATGTTGTATAGTTAAACTATATTATATGAGAGGTGTATTTTTAGGGGGATGATTACATGAAAAGTATTATAAATGTACTAATAATTTTATCAGTATTTTTGCTAGGTTACTTACTTGGTAATATAGGCTTGGAATCCATAGTAGATAAACTTAAAAATGAATTTAAAGAATTAAATTTAGTAGCAATAATAGGTTTTATGTCATCGATAACTACCATAGTTGTTTTCATTGCTTATATTATTGGTAAGTTGTTTGCAATTAAAAAGACGGAATTTACTTTAAAAGAAGTTGTGGAAGTTTCTTATAAAAGTGATATTGAAAAGTATAGAATAATAGATACGTTAGAGTTAGGTGATAACCTCGAAGAATCAATTTATTTTGTATCTTCTGAGCCGATTAGAAAAATTAAGTTTTATGAATATGATTTTGAAAAAGACAAAAATGGAAAATTGGTAAACGAATACGGTGTTTTAAAGAATGGTGAAGCTTTAAAAATTGAAACATTTCTGCCTTGTGGTATTCCAAATTATAATGTTGAATATGAAAGGTTCGATTACGTTAAAGGTAATATTGTACTTGGTGAAAACGGAAAAGACGGATCTTTAAGTAGGAATCTTTCTATTAATCATACTTGGAAGAGTTACTTTTACTACTTAGTAAAATCTTAAAACCTCACTTAAATACAACGAGGTGAGCCACATCATAAATAATGATAAACTTGTATGATAAAAAGGAATTTCTTACTCCATTTCATTAAGAAAGCTCCTTGACTATTAAAGTGAACCCAATTAGTGGAACTTGAACAAAATACCTCTTTAATTCGCATAATAAAACTGTGAATTAAAGAGGTGTTTTTCATTACATTATCCAGAAGAAGTAAATTGGAAAGTAATCGAAATGAAGAAAGAAGGTTATTCCAATCGAACGATTATGGAGAAATTAAGTGTTAAAAATGTAAGTCAAATTAAAAGGGTGATGAAATGGTATCGCATGGATCAAATATATCGTTTCCAACAGCCTGCGGGAAAACAATATCCCTATGGGGAAGGGCCTAAAGAGCTGAGTGAAATAGAACAGCTACGATTAGAGAATAAACACTTGAAGGCTAAACTACTTGTTTTGGGAAAGTACCTGGAAATCGAAAGGGGTTAAAACCAAGTATTATCGCTAAGTTATGGAAGGAATTAAGAACTGAAATGACAGTAAAGGAACTATGCGTAGTGTTAGAATTTCCACGTTCAACGTTTTATTGTTGGTTACCAAAAGCGAAAGTTCTTGGAAACGAAATTGAGAAGAAAATTAAGAAAGTGCATCTATGTCATAAACTACGTTATGGATACCGATTTAAACAGAGGTGTACGACAATATAGAGAATTTAAATACGATATTAGTAGAAAAAGAAAATAATAATACGATACTTGATAAGTTTTTACATAACCATTATTGTAATAATTTTCATGTGTTTCATTCTTGAATAAACTAGAACTGTGAGAAATACAGGTAATTTTTATCTATTAACATCAACTATATAGTATCTCAATATCTTCAAACAATATTATGTAGTATTTTGCAATATTAGAGGTTCGATATCTTAAATGCTTAAAGAGTGTACTTATATAAAAGATATCTCTCGTAATTAAATGAGGGAATAGTCAGTTCATCATGTTTTAGATAAAATATTAATTCATTATAAAAATAGTCCAACAAGAATTTGGCGACTGTTGGGAGTATTGAATTTTTTGGTACATAGGAGATTGGAATATTTGGATTGCTGTCTTTTATGTTGCCAACGTAAGAGACATACTTCTTTTTCTCTCCCCCCAGCTTCTCCCACAACAAACCCCTCAAACTATGCCCCCGATAACTCTCTAACTTCCGTCCTTCATGATAACGAATTCCAGATTTTTTAAGCTCCGCTACATACCATCCCTTTGATCCATAATACATAGGGATCACTTCCTTTTTGCTTTTAAACAGTATATGTTTCAAAAGTCACAACTTTCATTTATCCAAAAGAAATTTAACAATCCCCCTTGAACTTCCCCCAACGTCACCCCCTACGATAAAAAAGAAGACAAACCGAAAGGGGAGTTCCAATGAAAAACACTGCAAGAGAAAAAAGAAATATCGTCATCATGTTGTTGCTATCAGCTGTTTTAGGGATTTTTTCACCATTGTTTATGTACATAACGGTGGCACGTAAAAATGAAGCGTACAAATACCATTGCCGAAAAGTATTTAATTTTCATTTGCTGATATTTCTTCTATTTAATGTTAGTTCACGTATCAGTAGAGTTTTGTTCTGGATTGTATTTGCCTTTGAAGTGATTCAAGTTGTCAGCATTGCATGGAAAGTCATTTGTAATCACCCATACCGTTACTTCATTCGCATTCCGTTATTTAAAGAAGACAAATATGCTGTGGGAGGAGAATAGGTGATGAATAAAGAAATGGAGACAATGCGGAATAAAATTGTCATTGGCATGTTAGCTTTACTTATAGGTATTTATTTTTGGATCAAGAAAAGAAAACAAAATAATTTAGATTATTATTTTGAGGAATACGATAGCTACGAAAACTCAACTCGAAAAAAATTCAATTCTTTATTGCTTGTAGTATGTCTATTCCAGTTAGGTATGTAAATGAAGGGAAAGAAAGGGATATCGGCGATTGTTTCTGATATGCTTCAGTACACAATTACGAAAAGAAATGTTATGTAAAGATTTGAATTATAAACGAAAAAATGAAAAGCAGGTGAAAACATGTCCTGGACAATTAGCGAGTTCGCGAGTATAGGTGATGTGACAGTACGAACACTTCGTTATTATGACAAAATTAATCTATTAAAACCAAGCGATTATACAGAGGGTGGGCACCGTTTATATACGAAGGATGATTTATATGTATTGCAACAAATCCAAGCGTTGAAGCATCTTGGATTTTCACTAGGGGAAGTTCAAAACATCATTTTACAGAATGATATCCCTAAGGAGAATTTTATGGAGCGGATCCATTTTCAAAAAGAGTTGTTATTGGCGGAACAAGAAAGAATTACGAAGGTACTCACACATATGGATGAAATGGCAGCGGTATTGCAGAAAGAAGAAACGGTAGATGTACCTTTATTTTGTTCTTTCTTACAAACATTCATATGGGAGAAGGAAAACAGAGAGTGGTTAGAAGAACGAGGGATACAAGATATCGATGATCAAGAGCTGAAATTGAAATCAAATCAACAGTTCATGCGCTTAATCAAGCAGTTAAAGAGATATAAGAAAGAAAAGAAGGATCCAAAGCACCCAGAGGTTCAAGTTGTTACCAAACAGCTTTCTAAATTAATAGAAGAAATCATTCAAAGTACTGGTGTACCGCAAGATGATTTTAAAAATGTTGTGAAACAAGATGATATTCCATTAACCGAATTTCCTGCTCTTTTGACGAGGGAAGAAGAGCAGTATTTGAAGGAAGCGATGAAGAATATGTAGTTAACAAGCCATATGTAATTTTAAAATAGAGTCACGATGTTTCTATAATCTTTTAACAATAAATTAGTTAAAAATAAAAGACTACATACTATACGTGAAAGAATATAAACAGGGGAATTATGTACAAGGATTTGATTGGTTTTGGAGGAGGACGAAGCCCATAGCGGGAGGCGTATCCGCAGATGCGAAGCATCGAGAACCTTAGAGAATAAGAATAATTAACTAAACAAGCGATTATAAATTAAATAAAAATAATCAGCTATCTAGACAAATGTAGCTTTGTAAAAAAGTTTGATCATTAAGGGGATATGAAATAAACCCTAAATTTGTATAATTAAGTAAAAGGTGAGTTGGTTTTGGAGGTAATTACATGGGTTCAAAAGAAACACCAGAAGAAAAAAGAGAACGCTTAAGACAAAATGAATTAAAAAATAACCCTACAGGTTCTCTGAATGATGGATTAAAGAGATCCGAAAATGGTAATTTAGTTGATTTAGTAGGTGGTATGGGTTGGAAAGGTACAGGTATATTAATTTTAGTGTTAATTTTAGGCTATATTATATACAATTACATTTTCAGTTAGAGGTGAAAGGCTCCTTAACATAATGCGGGTGTGTCCTTGGACAGTAACTCTTAAAAGGATTTTGGAGCACTGACATACAGAGGGATTTTTTATTTTCCTCTTGGAAAGCACTACACTACATTTATAAAAAGATGAGCCGAAAACTAGTGGTGATTTTCGTTTTTTTCTATAGTTGAGTTAGGATATAATATTGAAAAATCAAAAGGGAGGGGACTACAATCGAACACACTAAATTTATTCTATTAAACGAAAGACTGTTATTAAGAGAACTCACAAATAATGATTGGATTGATGTTCATAAATATGCTTCACAAGATAAAGTTTGTGAATATCAACCTTGGGGACCTAATAAAGTAGAGGATTCAAAGGACTTTGTTAAGCAAGTGATTAAAGATGCTTCTCAAGAACCAAGAACAAGATATGTATTTGCAATTGTTCACAAGGATATGGAGAGTGTGGTTGGAGCTGGGGAGTTAAATATTAGAGATTTTACAAATAAAAATGGAGAAATTGGCTATATTGTTAATCCGGATTATTGGGGAAAGGGATTAGCTACAGATGTTGCTAATCTATTGATTGATTTTGGCTTTTCCGAACTTAAACTTCATAGGATATATGCTACTTGTGATCCTAGAAATATAGGTTCATCAAAAGTATTAGAAAAGGTCGGAATGACTAAAGAAGGAAGGATTCGTGAGAACTTGTTAATAAAAGGTGGTTGGAGGGATTCCTTGCTATACAGTATTTTGGAAAACGAATGGCAAGAATAAACTTACAAATCTTCTTTAACTAATTGGTGCTTGAATAAGGAATCGCAAAACTATCAAACTCTTTTATTAATAAGTCATTCAATTTAAAACAAGAAGAGCATGTTTTGATTAATCTTTTTCGAAACGCGCTCTTTTCTTTTGTTCATTTATCGAGGTTAATAGCATTATTTCAAAGCTACACCACATAAATTTGATAAGGTGCCTTTATAGTTTTTGAGAATGTGCATATAGATATTATAATTGAAGGGAAACCAAAATACTGGAGGAATCACGATGCCAACCTACAACAAACTAGTACGCGACCACATCCCAGAAATAATCGAGCATAACGGAAAAACACCAATAACAAGAATACTAGATGAACAAGAATACATAGAAGAAATAGGCAAGAAAATAGGAGAAGAACTAACGGAGTATGTAGAAGCAGAAAGTAAAGAACATAAGATTGAGGAACTAGCTGATTTATTAGAACTTGTAAACGCACTAGCACAGTATGAAGGTGTAACGTTAGAGAATGTGGAAAAAGTACGGAAACAAAAAGCGGAAAAGCGTGGTGGTTTTCAGGAGCGAATCTTTTTAGTTGAGGTACATGATGACTAAAGGTCAGCTTAACCTTGAAAGCATATATTGGCTTTAAATAGTTTTAGAAGTTTCAAGTATTTCACAAGGTGTTGTAAAATGGATATAAATTACATGCGAGAAAGAGCACGATTTGATAGGGAGGCTTCCAAATGCATATGGATGAAGTGGGAAATTTGCAGTTAACGAGCCAGGCTCTTCAGGTAATGAATAATGGAATTGCTTTTACAAGTCATGATGGAACGATCACGTTCAGCAATCAATCATTCTGCAGCATGTTAAACAAAACAGAAAACGAAATAATAGGTAAGCACATATCGATGATTATTCCTAATCATAAAAAGCTAGTAGTGAATCAAAATGATAGTTTGCATAAGTACGAGTGTAAGATTGGTAACCAAGTATTCACTGTGAATGAATTCTCTGTATATCAGGGCGAGAAAGAAGACGGATTGATTGTCATTCTAGAAAGCAATGAAAAGAGTGTGCAGTCTTTGGAAACGATCATTAGTCGGTATGAAAATGCTTTGAATTTACTGTCGGAGTGTATTCTAGGGGTAAATGAGCAAGGGATTGTCAATTTTTTAAGTGGTGCTTATGCGCGGTTTTTAGGAATTGATGATCCGAAGGAAGCGATTGGGAAGCATTGTACGGAGGTTGTCGAGAATACGAGGATGCATATTATCGTGAAGACGGGGCAGGTGGAAATTGGACATATTCAGCATATAAATAATCAGAATATTATTGCAACTCGCATACCTATTGTTAAGGAAGGTAAGATTGTTGGTGCCATCGGTAAAATCATGTTTCATGATATCCAGCAGTTTAAAGCTTTGGGAGATCAGATTTGTGCAATGGAATCAAAGTTATCTTACTATCAAACTGAATTACAGCGGTTGCAAGAAGGTAGGTTGTCCTTTCAAAGTATTATAGGAGAGAGTGCGAAAATGAAAGAAGTGAAAACGATGGCCTTGAAGGTTTCTAAAAGTCGGTCTACCGTTTTGATAAGAGGAGAGAGCGGTACAGGGAAGGAGCTCTTTGCGCATGCGGTTCATCGTGCGAGTCCGCGTGCTAGGGGTTCATTTATTCGTTTGAATTGTGCTGCGATTCCGAGGGATCTTTTGGAGGCTGAATTGTTCGGATACGAAGAGGGGGCTTTTACAGGAGCGAAAAAAGGCGGTAAGCCTGGGAAGATTGAGTTGGCCCATAAGGGAACGTTGTTTTTAGATGAGATCGGTGATATGTCTTTGGACATGCAGGTGAAGTTGCTTCGTGTGCTGCAAGAGAAAGAGATTGAAAGAATTGGTGGTACGAAAATTCAAAAGATTGATGTCCGTTTCATTGCGGCGACACATCGAAACCTCCGTGAAATGGTACAAAGAGGGGAATTTAGAGAGGATTTATATTATAGGTTGAATGTGTTTGCGATTGATATTCCTCCGTTACGAGAGAGAAAGGAAGATATGATACATATAACGGAATTTTTAATTCAGAAATTGAATGGGGAGCTTGGTAGTAGCGTTCTTTCATTGGATGAGAGAGTAAGTGATATATTCATGGAGCATGATTGGCCGGGGAATATTAGGGAACTGGAGAATGTGCTGGAACGGGCGATGAATGTTGTGGAAGGAACAATCATTCAAGTGCATCACCTTCCTGTCTATTTGCGGAAAAAAGATTTGGAAGAAGAGTTAGATCATGAAATATTTGCGGTGGGTCAAGAGGAGAATGAGATGAGTTATTCACTGCAGATGGAAGTGAAATCCGCTGAAAAACGGGCGATTATGAGAGCTTTGGAAAAAACAGCTGGAAATATAAAAGAGGCAGCCGAGCTTTTGGGGATTCACCGGGCCAGCTTATATCGAAAAATAGAAAGATACGGAATATGATGAAGGCATGTAAAGGGCAAATAGGCCCTTTTTTTGTTTGGTTTGCAGTAATACATGCTGTCGCGTTTTTGCGACACTTTCTTATATATGCGACATGATCGCTATCATTTGTAGCACAAATGCGACATGTGAGGGTGTACATGTAAGGGAGACTCGGGGCATGTCCCTGAAGGAATAAGGGAATAGGGAATGAGTCAAGCGTTGGCATGTTTCTTGCTATATAAATAAAAAGGGTTTTAGCAGGAGGGGGATGGAATCTAGTGCTGGAGAATCATAGTTTGCCGTATTTTATTATGCAAAGTATTGAAAAGTCGCCTGATAAGGTGTATTTACAATTTGAAGAACAAAGGGTTACGTATGAGGAGCTCTATCATCGGATTACAAAGGCTGCAGCGGGATTTTGTGAACTCGGTATCCAAAAAGGTGACAAGGTTTGTATTATGCTTCATAACACCCCTGAATATCTGGATGTATGGTTTGCTTTATCTTTTATGGGAGCAATTGCAGTGCCTCTTAATGTGCATTTAAAGGGAGAAGGTCTGCAGTATATTTTATCCCACTCCGATTGTAAGCTAATGATCGTTGATAAGGAATTTGTTTCTCAAATTGCTTCTTGTTTACCATTTATAAAAAGGGAAATTGGGATTGTTGTCTACGGCAATAATAAAAGCGTAATCATTATGGATGATGGTAAAGAACGGCCGGTAATCGGATTGAAAGATGTATTGAATACAAATGATCATCACCTTCCAACTGAAGTTGTTTCCTCTTCTTCTATTAACAGTATCCTTTACACCTCTGGAACGACAGGATTGCCTAAAGGGGTCATGTTAAGTCATTCTGCCTATGTAAATTCTGCCCAGTCATTCGCTACTTATATGGTCGGCGCGAATTCGCAAGATATTTTATTTACAGCGCTGCCGTTATTTCATATTAATGCTCAAGCTCATACAGTACTCGGGGCTATTTCTTCCAATGCGACGATTGCTCTTGGAAAGAGGTTTAGTGCTTCTCATTTTTGGGATGAGATTCGAGGGCATGGCGCAACCATTTTCAACTCATTAGGGTCTATGATTCCGATTCTCTGTAAGCAGCCGGAGAAGGAAACCGATTATGAAAATCCTGCAAGGGTGACGGTTTGTGCCGCTACGCCTAAGGAATTTTGGAAGCCGTTTGAGGAGAGGTTTGGCGTTCGGATTGTGGAAGGTTACGGATTAACGGAAACGACGGGGTTTTGTGTAACGAATCCATTAAACGCTAATAAGCCACCTTCTATCGGAAAACCATATTCCTACGTCGAGACGAAGATTGTGAATGAGGAAGGAAATGAAGTACGGACTGGTGAAATCGGAGAGATTTTCATTCGTTCCTTACAGGCGCAAACATTCATGGAAGGCTACTATAAAATGCCGGATAAAACAGAAGAAGCGATGGAGGGGGGATGGTTCCATACGGGAGATCGCGGTTATCAAGATGAGGAAGGCTACTTATACTTTTGCGATCGAATTAAACAGTGTATTAGGAGACGTGGAGAAAACATCTCTTCTTGGGAAATCGAAAAGGTCGTGAATAATCATCCGAAGGTGCTTGAATCAGCTGCTATTGGCGTCCCGTCAGAAGTAGGAGAAGAGGATGTCAAATTATATGTGATTTTGAAGCAAAGTGAAATTATGTCCCATGAAGAGATTATAGATTGGTGTCAAGAACGTATGGCTTACTTTATGGTACCGCGATACATTCAGTTCAGCGAATCTTTCCCAAAAACCGCCACGGAACGGATTCAGAAGTTCAAGCTGAAGGAGGAAGGAATCGGTACTGCTTGGGATCGCGAGCAGGCCGGGTATGTAATTAAAAGAATGAGTTGAAGACGATGATTTGATCCTGTGCTAATGGGTAGTAAGATGTTTTTTGCTGTACTAGGAAATGTTTGTCTCATTACATGTTGGAAAGAAGGGATTGCATTGGAAAATAAGCGAGTTGTTTCATGGTCTAAAGAAAAAGGAATCGCGACTATTATCATTGATAATCCTCCTGTGAATGTACTGAGTTATGCTGTGATTGAAGAGCTGACGGCGGTGGTCGATGAAATTGAACGAGATGATGAAGTAATTGTTGTCCTCCTAACAGGCGCTGGAGAAAAAGCTTTCGTTGCAGGAGGGGACATCAAGTCATTTCCGGAATGGATTGGAAAAGGAAGTGAATATGCAGAGGAAAAATCATTGTGGCTTCAGAAGCCATTAAATAAAATAGAAAGACTGCCAAAGCCTGTAATCGCTGCGATTAACGGATTAGCGCTTGGGGGCGGGTGTGAGTTAGCCTTATCATGTGATTTACGGATTATAGAAGAACATACCAAAATCGGGCTTCCAGAAGTAAAGCTAGGCTTGTTCCCAGGCGCGGGAGGAACGCAGCGTTTGCCTCGCTTAATAGGAACTGCAAGAGCAAAAGAAATGATGTTCACTGGTGAACCGCTCACTGCCGAAGAAGCTTGGCGAGTTGGTTTGGTGAATCATGTTGTTCCGCGTGGTGAAGCACTGAATAAGGCAAAGGAACTGGCTGGGAAGATGGCTCGATTTTCCCTTCCTGCTTTATCTTTGATGAAGCAATCTATTAATAAGGGGTTATCTCTTTCTCTTGAGGAAGGGCTGAAAGTAGAAGCTCAAAATTTTGGCCGTGTATTTCAAACGAGTGATGTAAAAGAGGGGGTGGAGGCTTTTATAGAAAAGAGAAGCCCGCTTTTTCATCATAAATAAAAAGGCGTGACTATAAATCAGTAACAAGGAACTACATAATAGGATGTCTGCCTCTGGCAGGCATCCTAACAATATATGCAAGCATAGAAGAATATAAAGCGAATTTAAGAGAATCCATTTTATTGAGGGGGATTGCGGTTATGGATTTATTGATTGTGTTGTTATCGCTCGGCTTGCTTATATTTGTGGCTTACCGGGGGTTCTCGGTCATTTTATTCGCTCCGTTATGTGCTTTACTGGCTGTGTTTTTGACTGAGCCGGAACACGTTTTGCCGTTCTTTTCCAATGTTTTCATGGCGAAGATGGTCGGATTCATAAAATTATATTTTCCTGTATTCTTGCTTGGAGCGATATTCGGTAAAGTGGTTGAAATCACTGGTGTAGCAGAGAAAATCGCAAAAATCATCGTCCGTTTTATAGGCGTGAAAAGAGCGATTCTTTCCATCGTGTTGATGGGAGCGATTCTTACATACAGCGGTGTAAGTTTATTTGTCGCAGTATTTGCGATTTATCCATTTGCGGCGCAATTATTTCGCGAAGCGGATATTCCGAAACGTCTCATTCCCGCGACAATTGCATTCAGTGCATTCACGTTTTCTATGGATTCTCTTCCCGGATCGCCTCAAATCCAAAATGTTATTCCAACTACTTTCTTTAAAACAGATATTTATGCAGCTCCCACATTAGGAATCATCGGAGCATTGTTTATTTTTACATGCGGCATGCTGTATTTGGAAAGGTGTAGAAAGAAGGCAGCGGCTAAAGGGGAGGGGTATTTTGGAAAAGGCGGTGCCACTTCTGAAATGGCCGCTACAACTAGCGCGCAAGCGGCACCGACGCCGATGGTTTCAAGCGATGTCATTCCAGCTAGTTACTGGATGGCTTTTCTTCCACTTGTACTAGTTGGAGTAATGAATAAAGTCTTTACAGAATTTATTCCCGTTTGGTATACAAAGGGATTTGATTTTGCATCCATCGGTTTGAAGGAGTACGGAGCAATTGATATGGGACAAGTCGTGGGTATTTGGTCAGTAGAACTGGCACTTCTTATCGGTATATTGAGCGGTATATTATTAAACTTCCAAGCGGTAAAAGAACATTTTCAATCTATTACAAGCGTGGGCGTAAGTGGTTCAATCTTAGCTGCGATGAACACTGCGGCGGAGTATGGATTTGGTGCTGTTATAGCGGCTCTACCTGGCTTTGTTATGATTCAAAATTATTTGACTGGGACATTTTCAAATCCTTTAATCAGCGGAGCAGTCATGACGAATATATTATGTGGGCTAACGGGATCAGGATCAGGCGGAATGAGTATTACATTAGGTTTAATGGCAGAACAATATATTGAAGCAGCAGCGAACTTTGGTATTCCATTAGATGTGCTGCATCGTGTAATTGCAATGGCAGCGGGAGGCATGGATACTCTTCCTCATAACGGAGCAGTTATCACTTTACTTGCAGTTACAGGATTAACGCACCGGGAAGCTTATAAAGAGATTTTTGGTATTACTTTAATTAAGACGGCTGCTGTTTTCTTCGTTGTTGGCGTGTATTTGATGTTTTCTATTGTATAAGCGTATATATAATTGCAAACAAGCCATCATTTTATGAAACGATGGCTTGTTTGTATGTTTTCAATGCCATCTTTTAGAAATATGCGACCATGTACCTATGAAAAGAACCCCTCCTAAGCCCCTTACAATCCCTTCCCAACTCCCTACCAATAAATAAATTACTAAAAAGAAACAAAATAAAAAACAAAAAAACTACTACAAGCATTACTCCAAAAGAATGAATGTCGTAGTAGTTTTTTTAAAATATAAAATTAAATTACCAATTTTCCTCTCTCCTCTTTATATATATGAAGGAAGCGACAATTTCCTATTTACCATTAAGAGTGGAGGGAATAAACATGGCAGTGTACCGTAATGTACAGGTGAATTTTTGGCAGGATGATTTTGTGTTGGATTTAACGCCGGAGGAGCGATATTTTTATATATACTTGCTGACGTGTTCGAAAACGACTCAATGTGGTATTTATCCACTGCCAAAACGTTTGGCGGAGATGGAAACAGGTTACAACAGAGAGACTGTTGAGAAGCTACTGCAGCGGTTCATCGAGTATGGAAAGATATTATATGATGCGGAGACGAAGGAGTTATATATCCAAAATTGGTTGCGTTATAACCCAGTTACGAACACGAACGTGGAGAAATGCGTGTTACGTGAGTTAAAGGCTGTGAAAAGCAAAGAGTTTGTATATATGTTTCTTCAAAAATGCTTGGAGGAAGAGCTGAATATTCCGCTATTACTAGAGCATTTCGGTATGCCTGTTGAAGTGTCTGAGATTATTCCTCAAGAGATTTTTGAAAGCGGTGAAACGGATGGGGAAGTTGAAGAAGTGGAGCCGGGAAGCAGTGTATTCATGTTTTATGAACAAAACTTCGGTAGTTTGTCGCCTTATACTGCGAATGAATTAAGTGAATGGATCGCAGATTTGTCGGAGGAGCTTGTACTGAAAGCACTCCAGATTGCGCATGAAAATAACAAGCGGACAATTGCTTACGTGAAGGGCATTTTACGAGATTGGCACGGAAAGGGATATACAACACTCATTGAAGTAGAGGAAGCGGCAGTGAAGTTTCGGAAGAAGGAAGCGTTTGTCGCTCGCGAGACTGAGAAATTTTTGGAGGAGTGTGAAGAGTGGGAGAAAAACGTACCGTCTGAAGAAGAGTTGCAGAAGTTCTTACAGGAAAAGGGGTGGCGTCCGTGAGCATTCAAAACGCCCAGGCGGAACAGATGGTATTAGGATCTTTGCTTTTTGATGGCGAACTGATTAAGGAATGCCGACTGACCGAGCAGCACTTTTCTACGACTGTGCATCAAGCCATATTTAAGTTGATACGGAAAATAGAGGGAGACGGACAGCCGCTTGATCTTGTTACGCTTGTTTCTAGAATGGAACCTGCTTTTTTGGAACAAGTTGGCGGTATTGAATACTTTGTAAATATGATCGAGAGTGTTCCTACTACTGCGAATTTCTCCTATTATGAGGGGCTTGTTCGGAGTGCGTGGAAAATGAATCGTGCGGGAAGCGTGGCGCACAGCATGTGTGAACAGCTTCTTGCGGAAAAGGATGAGAAAGTAATCGGTGAGACGATTACAGCGCTTTGCGAACTGGAAGAGGGGGATTGTACACTTGATTTTGATTTGAAGGATACTTTAGTTGGCTTGTATGAAGAGCTTCATCAAGATACAGAAGAGCTCACAGGTATTGAGACCGGCTTTTCGGCTTTAAACAAGATGACGTGCGGTTTGCAGGAAGGTGACTTCGTTGTGATTGGTGCCCGGCCTTCTATAGGAAAAACGGCGTTCGCTTTAAATAGTGCGCTTCATGCGGCAAAATCGGGTGCGGCAGTGGGGCTGTTCTCCTTGGAGATGAGCGACAAGCAACTGCTGAAACGAATGGTTTCCTGCGTCGGTGAAGTATCGGGGAAAAGGCTGAAAAATCCAAAGCATCGTTTTACGATAGAAGACTGGGGAAAAACAAGCCAGGCATTTGCAGAAATTGGAGATCTACCCCTGGAGATTTATGATAAGGCAGGCGTCACAACGCAAGAAATTTGGGTGCAAGTACGAAAGCTGAAACGAAAGCATGCGGATAAAAAACTGCTCGTCATTATTGATTATTTGCAACTGATTACAGGCGATTCGAAATATAGGGGAAACAGGTTTCAGGAAATGAGTGAAATCTCCCGTAAGCTAAAGCTAATGGCGCGTGATTTAAATGTGTGCGTAGTAGCGCTGTCGCAACTATCCCGTGCCGTGGAGTCGCGACATGATAAGCGTCCGCTTTTGTCTGACCTGCGGGAAACAGGGCAAATTGAGCAAGATGCTGATGTAATTATGCTGATGTATCGGGAGGATTATTATGATAAAGATACGGAGAACAAAGATGTTACAGAGATTCATGTGGCGAAGCATCGGAATGGGCCTGTTGGGATGATGAAGTTACGGTTTTTGAAGGAGTACGGGAGGTTTGTGGGGGAGAAGAAGCAGACTTCGTGATTTACGTAAAATGGCTGAGAAATCTAATAGATATATTGTATCCTACATGAACTGTGGGCCATCAGTGAGGAATGAAGAACACCCTCACTGATGGAAGTTTCATTCTATTGTACGTCGCTTTCTAAAATCGAGAATGTCTTCTTCTCACAATTTATTTCTGCCATTACACCGTAAGGTAAAATACACTTAGGTTCGGTATGACCAAAATTTAAATTATAAAGAATCGGTACATCTTCTAAACCATATTCTTTCATAACCGTTAAAATTTCTTGTTTATATTCTTCATAATACTTTTCGTCTTTTGGTTTGCCGAAAATGATTCCATTTGTGTTTTGTAAAATCCCTTGCGCTGCATAATTTCGTAACCAATATCTTATATAAGTTGGATCTGGCTTTTCTTCAGATGTTTCAAAGAACAGAATGCTGTTTTCCCAATATTTTTTCTCAGGCCAAAGTTCTGTTCCTTTTGCGAACTCCAGTACTTCTATACAACCTCCAATCAAACGACCTTGTACGATACCTGAGCCTTGAAGTAGTTCATATCCAGTGTTCTGCTGCATTGTACGCCGTTTACTTTTGTTCGATTCGATCCATTCTAAATGCTCACTCGTCCATTCTGTAGCCGGTTGAATTTCACCAATCATTTCATTTGAAAAGAGTGTTCGATTTACCATTTCAATTGTATATGGATCCATCTCAACGTTTTCAGCAAAATCGGTTAAAATGGCTGGACCATAAAAAGAAGAAATGCCCGCTTTATGACAAAATAAATGTGGAATGGTCACATCTGAATAGCCCATAAAAATTTTTGGATTTTCACGTATAACGTCAAAATCAATATAAGGAAGTAAGCGAATGCTATCTTCTCCGCCAATATTTGCAAAAATCCCTTTAATGTTTTTATCTTGAAATGCTGTCATTAAATCTATCGCACGGGCTTGTGGATTCTCGTAAATATACTCTGAACCTTTCAAACTATTGGGCATAGGTACAACCACAAGACCAAAAACTTCTTCTAATCTTTTTACCCCTTGTTCATAACGCCACCTTAGTTCCGGATCGCCTGCGCCTCCCCATGAAGGACTTACTGTTGCAATACGATCTCCCGGTTGTAATCTCTTTGGTTTTATTAACACTTTAACTCCCACCCTTATATAATTCGATTAACTATGATTATACGATCCGCATAGTTGAAGAACATAGCATATGAATTTAGTTTCTATATCATCAAGAAATCCCCTGCTATTATTCAAGAATATGGTCCGTTTGCTAACTAAGAATAACCGGAAATCCATCTTTATTGAGGTGAAATAATTCGGTTTATTTTTTTATTTTGGCGTTTTTAGATGAGGATGACAATCGTACAGATAAGGTGACTTCTCAGTACATAGCACTTTATCAATTCAGGGTATTGCCAGCATGTTTCTACTCAAAGTTCAGCAAAGGCAAAGAAGGTAGGTGGGGGGAGGGCTGCCCGTAACAGCCCGATTGGTCAGGGCTAATAATCAGTGGGGGAGGAAGCCCCCCACTGATTAAAGTTTCACTTTATAAACAGACCTCTGGTTGTGTGTATAAACAGGTCTACGGACGCATATCAAAGTAATTATTCTGTACTATTATTAAATGGTGTAATGGTTATGTTTTTCTACATATTCTTTAATAAGGAGGTGGCTTTTTTTATTGACAGAAATAGACTTCAGTTAACTTTTAGAGCATGGTTTTTTATTAATGGCCCAAAAAGGAAAGAATCGGTGCTGTGGGCCTTTTAATAGAATCAGGATATTAGGAGGTTATGAACATGACACGAAAAACATCTGGTGAATGGTGGCTGTCTAAGAAATGGGGATATGTAGCATCGGTCGCTCTCATTCCCTACGCCATTTTAAAGACGCTTTGGGTGTTTGGAGTTCCCCTATTGGTTTCTGAGCATGGCATCGAGGCATTGCATGCATCTATGAGAACCAACGCTGATCCGGTTAGTCGTTTTCTGTATTCCTATGGGGTTGACCTAACCGTCATTTTAGCTATCATCGCTTCATTACTTGCACTCGCGCTGGTTCGGCCATGGGGGTTGATCATCCCAAAAGGATTACCGGGCATTGGTGGACGGAAGGTTCCTGGCTGGTTGCTACTCATTCCTGCTTGGATCGGAGGGTTAACCTTTACCAGTATCTGCATCGTGACATTTTATAAATTAATCGTGGGTTCCATAAGGCTATCTGACACCCAGGATTTCGAGCCAGGGGTGATAATCCCGGTTTATGGAGGATTTTTCATATGGGGAGTGACGATTAGTCTGGCAGCTTTGTCCTACCAAATTAGAACGCGCAGTCATGGGCATTCTCAATAAAAGGATGTTTCTCTGCCCAATCTAATAAAGATTGTAGTAGTATCTTTCTGATTCCTAGTCCTTATGCGGTTTTTGAAGGAGTTGGGAGGTTGGTGGAGGAGTAGGGCTAGAAACAGACTAGTAAAATGGTCTTAATTTTTTCTTCAGACAGCTCGGATAAGATTAAGAAGTTGCTAATCAAAAATTTCTTCAAGCAGTAGGGAATGTAATTATTAGGAATATAAAAAAGACACTCCATCGAGTGTCTTTTTTATATTGAGAGATTATTTTTTGAATTTAACAATTAGTAAAAGAGTTTCATTACTTTTATATAGTTTTCATAGATCGCTGTAATGAAGTGAAATTTTCGTTTTGAGGTAACTTATTTTCTTAGATTGATAGGGATGAGGTGTTACCCTATCAATCTAAGAAATTCTTTGTTTATTGATGAAGATAGTTAATTATGAATTAAGGTTAACCATTATTAATTTAAGTTATTTTACTTTACTTGCTAAGTTCTCTTTGGGCTCCCATATAGCTTCCGATGATGTTTTGATAACTAGGAAGATGTTTAGCAAGTAAGGCCCCAAAGCCTTCAACGTCATTTCGCCAATCACGCTGCAATTCTGCTGCAACGCTAAAGCAGTTCATTAGTTGGACTCCTCTATGAGCCATACGCATAAGGGCAGCATCTGCAACTTGTTTACTAAAAGTTCCTGATGCATCGGTTACAACAAACACTTCATACCCTGCGTTTACAGCAGATAGTGCTGGGAACGCAACACAAACATCAGTAACAACTCCTGCGATAATTAGTTGTTTTTTACCTGTTGTTTCAATGGCTTTAACAAATTCTTCATTGTCCCATGCGTTAATTTGTCCAGGACGAGCTATCTTTGGCGCACCAGGAAAAAGCTCAACCAATTCTTGCATAAGTGGGCCATTAGGTCCGTTTTCAAAGCTTGTTGTTAAAATAACTGGTAAATCAAAAAACTTAGCAGTGTTAGCAAGAGCCAAAACATTGTTCTTGAATTCATCAACACCATAGTCACGTACTAGACTGGAAATAAGACCAGTTTGATGATCAACTAGAAGAACAGCGGCATCATTTTTGGAAAGACGAGAATAGAGATCAGACATTTTATAATCCTCCTTTAATTAATGTAAAAGAAGAGAATACTAAAACAGCGTCTTTTGGGGTGAAATCCTTTTTTGTTTTCTTGGTTTTGTCTTTTGTATTTTTCATATTTTACCTTCTTTCCTGTGACTTTAGAATAATGAAAATACCTTATATTACCATTTTATTAGAAGGTATAATATTTACAAATAATTATTTAAAAAGCAACAATCTTTTAGAAAACAGCCATCGATAAAAAACAGAATGGGCCAAGGAAGAAAACAATCTTCCCTGGCCCCTCATGTTTTTTTATTTCGGTAATGTGAATGTCACTTTTTTGCCTTTTGAGATGTCTTTTGCCTCTTTATTTCGCATCGGTCCTAATTCGATCTCAAAGTTTTTGTCTTTCCAAATCTTTTCATACTGCTCTTGATCTAATGTGTAGACCTGTAATAACTCGCCAGATGTTCCGGTTTTAATCGAATCATTATAGGCGTAATTCAGCAACATACCTTCACTAAGCGTATACTGCCCACCATCATTAAGTGTTAGTTTAGAAGTTAATGAAGACAATGCAATATCTTCAGCTTCTTTGTTATCTAGTTTAAATTTGACAGTTAATAAAACAGTGCCATTTTTGAAATTCCCAAATCGGGGAGCTTCAACGGAATTTGGTGTGAATTTGGTGAATTGGTATCCATCTAATGTAGCATGGACAGCACCTAATTCTTGACTTTGATTAATGTTTGATTTCTCTTTTAGCATTGTTTTCTCGCCCATGTTATCAGTGGTTGCTTTATCTTGATAAAACGTTTTATCTGCTGCAACCTTTTCAGCACCTTGTTTATTTAAACTTAATGCAAAATTCACCGGACTTCCGATTGGAGCGTCAAATTTTCCTTTATTAGCTTGCGCTGAAGGAATTTTAACTGCTACTGTTGATAGCTCTAAAATTTTTGCTAAATCATCTTTACCGAATGGATAAGCAACATAACCAGAAACAGTTTCTCCTGCTTTTACTATATAATCATTTCCTGGCGACAACTTTGTAGGTAATTGATCTTCTTTTGGAATTAAATCTCTATAGTTACTGTAAACCTTCTGAGCACCTGTAAATGACATGTCTAAGGCTGGCATATAATAAACATCTTTATTTGCACTATTCTTTACACTATAGTGCGCAAGAATAACCCCGCCATTTGTTTGATTGTTAAAAGGGATATTAAAATCGGTATGAAAATCATTCAGTTCAACTAATGTATAGCTATCAAGCGATACGGAAACATCATCTAATTTATGTACTTGCGCTTCTTTGTTTTCATAAACGACTTTTGTTTTTCCTTGTGTTTCTTTCTCCATATATGAGATAAGCTTTGAATAATCGTTTGAGTTTACTGCTGTATTTTTAGTGTTTTTATCTTCAGATTTTTTGTCTTTTGCTGTATCTGTTTTCTCTTCCTTATTTTCTTTTGTCACATTCTCTTTTTGCTCTTTATTTGCTGTATCACTTTGACCACAGCCAGTCACCATAAGGGCTGCAATCATTACGACAGAAAATAAAGAAAGTATTTTTTTAGACATTCCTCTTCCCCCTGTTTTTTCCTATTAAACTTTTAATCTACACAATCAAATAATTGATTATATCCCCTTCACGTTTTATTATAGAAAAAAGTTTTATCATTTACCAGCTTTTTCTAGTACCTTGCACCATCCAAGTGGATAAATCTGTCTGGTGAAGAGAAAGAAGACTTTGCCATTTTGAAAAATTCATCATAACAAGCAAAACGGAAAAAGGAATCCGTACACATTCAAAGATAATAGCTATGCGATTTTTATTTGTATACTCTCAAATTTTCCAAATGGATTAATTCTATCCTTACTTAGCTTCATTGATCCACATCGTAACAGACTCATTCATACGACCCTCTAAAGCTTGAATATTTTTATTAGAAATGGATAATGCCTGATTTGCATATTCTCTCGGGAACACCTTACGTAAAGAAGATTCATATTCCGCACCGTCACCTGGCTCTCTATAATCTTCTAATGTGAATTCATTTCCATTTTGGATAACTGTGACGCGAACGGGTAGTAAATGTCCTGATTGTGCAACAGTGCCTGTTTCACGATTATATCCTTGCATCAAGGAATGTAGGTACACATCCATGTTTCCGTTTCTACACATAACCCTACTATTCTAGTTTCGTTTATAAACATTTGGTATAATTATAGTGATATTATAAATTTTTATATATTAAGATTTGAACGTAATAACTTATTACTCATGAAAGAAAAGAGGTACAAAATGATGAGTGCTAAAAAAACAGTAGCAATATCTACACTAGCTTTAGCGATGATAGCGGGAGCTGACACCATTAATGCTGAAGTTCCTGATACCGTCAAAATACATGATTCTATCAAACAACATGCAGAAGAGAAGTTATCCGAACTAAATCAGGCGAAACAACATGCAGAAGAGAGAGTATCAGAATTAAAACAGGTGAAGCAAAATGTAGAAGAGAAAGTATCTGAAGCGAAGCAACATGCAGAAGAGAGAGTATCAGAATTAAAACAGACGAAACAAAATGTAGAAGAGAAAGTATCTGAAGCGAAGCAACATGCAGAAGAGAGAGCATCAGAATTAAAACAGACGAAACAAAATGTAGAAGAGAAAGTATCAGAATTAAAGCAGACGAAGCAAAATGTAGAAGAGAAAGTATCAGAATTAAAACAGACGAAACAAAATGCAGAAGAGAAAATAGCGGAATTAAAGCAGATTAGGAAAAATGCAGAAGAGAAATTAACTGAATTAAAACAAACAAAACAAAATGCAGAAGAGAAAATAGCGGAATTAAAGCAGATTAGGAAAAATGCAGAAGAGAAAATATCAAAATTAAAACAGACAAAGCAAAATGCAGAAGAGAAAGTATCAGAATTAAAACAGACGAAGCAAAATATAGAAGAGAAATTATTTGAATTAAAACAGACGAAGCAAAGGATAGAAGAGAAAGTAGCTGAATTAAAACAGATCAAGCAAACGATAGAAAATAAATTAACGGAATTAACACGTACCAAGCAAACCGTAGCAGAAGAGAAAGTATCAGAATTGAAACAGACGAAGCAAACGATAGAAAATAAATTAACGGAATTAACACGTACCAAGCAAACTGTAGAAGAGGAAATAGCTGAATTAACACAGACAAAGCAAAATGTAGAAAAGAAAGTAACTGAATTATCACAGACGAAACAAACTAACACCCCTCTTAAAATGAAAAACGATAACAGAGAACTTCCTAACGCCGGAGGTATAGGATCCAATACAATGCCTCTAGGGATGTTATCAATTTTAGGTGGAATTATATTAATAGTGCGAAATAGAATTAAAAATATATTTCAATAAAATTCATCATAGCAAACAAAACTGAAAAAGGAATCCGTACAAATTCAAAACGTTTTATGATAATAGCTAATAAATCTTAATCTTTTTTACATGAATAAAGTGTTCAATATAAGTGGTAAAAGCCGATTTCCATAGTTGATAGGAGAACGGCTTTTATTGCGTGGTACCTGCAATTGTCTTGTGATTAAAATTTCCTTAAACGAATTTATACATAAGAATATCATCTACGTATTCATTATCATTCATTTTAAATTCTTTCATTTTACGACCTTCTTCAATGAACCCCATTTTTTTGTACAAAGATATTGCACTATGATTTGTTGAGAAAACTCCTAAACTTATTTTTTCAATGAAAGGATGCTTCTTTGCCCAGTCTAATAAAGCTTGTAGTAACATTTTTCCAATTCCTAGTCCTCTGTAATTTTTACTGATCATTATTCCAAAGGAACCTGTATGAGACAATCGTTTTTTATTTTCGGTAAGAAATACGATCCATCCAACAACTTCGCCATCTTTTTCAGCTACAATTAATGTTTCTCTTTCATTTTCTAATATGCCCTGTACCCATTCTTTTTGCTGAGACGACGTTTTATTAAATTCTTCGGATAACGAAATGAGAAACTTGCCTTCGGAAACAACTGATTTCTGTATGTCTAAAATTGCCTCGGAGTCTTCTATTTTTCCAGTACGAATAATGTAGCTAGCAGTATCTTTTGAAACTGGCAATTATATCCCCCCTATAAAATATTTTGTTAATATTCTATATCTCTCTTATAATCTCCTACTTACACTAAACTGCTCCGTTCATTTAAGTAAGTACCTTTACAATCTTAATAATGTTATTTTGTCATCCAAATGCATTTATTAGGTATGATAAGTATTTTGCGGAGGTGACATATGTCAAAAGAGAATGAATTAAATGCGACATGCGAATACGTTGATTACCCTAAGCGAATTATTTAATCACAAAAACGTAGGTATTTGAGAAAAATGTACGTCAATGTAAAATGAATTAAAAACAGTTTAAATAGTGTTCAAAAGCTTATCTTTAAATCAAAATATCATTGAAATCATGCTATTGGATTTTGACAGCCTCTTAGCATATAAAAACGTTGAAATGCGCGTGCTACCCCATAAAGAAAAGGCACCCTTATGAGTGCCTTTCTCCGACTTGAACCACTTTACTTTTAATAATAGCTCTTTCTTCTCGCGTAATGAGATGAATATTCAAAAACCATGTTTTGGGGACCTGGTTCTGACAAATTGTTACTACACGAATAGAGTAACATTGATTTAATATACAGTAAATTGAGAATATTTATATAGAATATTGTTAATGTTTAGTATAGATACTTACCACTATGACTATAGGGGATAAGACTTTATTTGCTAGTTGAGGAATATTTATTCGTTAATAAGAGTTTCTTTTTTAAAACTTTTTTCATAATCTATTACTTCATCCATCGTTCTAAACACTAATACATCAAAAATTTCTTTTTCATTACCACAAATCACAACAAATCCATCAGTTGTTTGTAATACTCTTCCGACAGCTCCATCTGGGAGCGGAATGCTAGTAGAGTGCTTAATATTCATCTTATTTTTCTTAGCAATATATTCGTCAATCGGCATCCCAATAGGGAATGTATTTTGTAATTCTTTGGTGGTGTACAGGGAAGCTGAAGTTTCATTCTTTGCTGAGGCTTTTTGATAAGTTGGTTTACAAGCTGTTAAGGACATAAACAATGATCCAGAAATAACAAGCAAAGAAATCTTTTTAAACATAAAATAATCCACTCCATTCAGTATCCAATTAGTCACCAAATTAGAATAACAAATGGGTTCTATTAATTTTGTTACAATGTGTCTGTCATAAGAAGAAAAAAATGTGCTTATTTAGTGATTTTCCTCGAAATACTAAAAGGGTACTGTTGAATTTTGTAAATACAAGGACAATATATGCATTGGGGACGAGAAAAGTTTGGACAAGCGTTATATGAAGGGTATAAACAGAGAAAAGACACCCTCACGAGTGCCTTTCTCTAGTTCTTAAGTTTACACATTTTTTATAGGATTCTAGGTTTCTGATCTAATGAAAGAAAATATAGAGCAGTTCTATAAGATAATAACATTATGTTAGCTGTAGTTTATATGCAATTTTACATATATGGGTAGAACTAATAAAGTGTTTACTCCTGATCCCTACACATTGTGTGGGGGTTTTTTGTCTTTTTCCTAGACTACATATAGTTATAAAATACAAATCTATCAAAATAGACATTTATTTATATCAATAATATGATTGTTGCATATTATATAAAGAGTTTAATAGAAAGGAGGAATAGTAATGGGATTAGTTTGTTTTAAAGTAGAAAGTGGACAATATTTTTTATACGTTGAAGGCATTAAGATTCCAGTGCCAATTCCTGCAATTGCTGCAGCTCTTTTAATTGGATTAGGAGTAATACCTCTTTGTTCGTAATTCTATTAGATTTTAATAGAGTATTAATAGAACCATTTTCATAATACTCTAGCAGTTTATCCATTGCATCTAGTAGTTTTTTATGAAATTACTAGGTGCAATCCATATGATTTTTTTATAAAAAATCAAGTGTAATAATTATTAGTTACACTTTTACATAAAGAAAAGACACCCTTATGAGTGCCTTCCACCATAAACCATTTTACTTTTAACAACATGTTTTCTTCACAAATGTATCGTCAATCCCATCTCAAGAATATTTTACCATATTTAAATATATTGGTTGTTGAGAAAATAAAAAAGCACTCTTTCGAGTGCTCATACTTATGTAGATACAGAAGCATTACCTTTGCGGAAGATTCCCATTAATCCACCGATTAATAATAAAACTGCTGGTAAGATGTAAATGAATGAGATACAGATGAATCCACTGATAGCTGCAACAGTCATCATAATGCCGCCAACTTTAGCTTTACTTTTAACCATTACAGAGCCGACGATCCCTAAGATTGATAGAGCAACAGCTCCCCAACCTAATCCAATTACACTGTTTGCACTATCAGCGTCCATAGCAGCGCTTACACCACCGATAAATAGCGCAATGAATGCACATAGAATACCAAAAATACCACCAATTAATCCTAATACAAATTCAGTTGTTCGTTTCATGTTGTAAATTCTCCTTTATTTTGCCGCTGTGAATTCAAATTTCACAGATTTATTGTCTAATGTGAAAGTAGGTTTATATGTACCTGTATATTTATCTGACTCCGCTACGTCGAATAGCATTTTTCCTTGGATTTGGTTACCAGGAGCAATGTTTTCGTTAATGAATGGATTATCTCCACCGAAGTATTCTTTGAATTGGTTGCCATTAGCATCAGCAATCTTTAATTCAGAAGTTGCGAAGTAGATATCTTTTTTACCATTGTTTTTAGCATTGAAAGTGATTTCTAGAACTTTACCTTTTTCAGCTTTGATATATTCAGCAGGTTCAACAAACTTAGATGAATTAAAAGTGACTTGTAGTCCATTAATTTCAACTGTGTCGCCTACTTTGTACACTTTGTTTTCAGCAGTATCTTTTTTCTTTTCTTCCTGCTTAGGGTATCTTACTTGCTTACTTCCTTTACTTCAGTTTCTCCGCATGCAGCTAAGCTTAAAGCTAGAGCTCCACTTAGAGCTAATGTACCCAATTTTTTATACATTTTGTTTCCTCCAATTATGTAAAATGTAAGATTTCCTGAACCATCATAACAGAAAAGGTTACACCTATTTTGTCGAAGAAAAATAAAAAAAGAGAGCCAAAGCTCTAACTAATGTCATTTTGTCACCGCAAAGCATTTAATTAGGTATGATAAATGTTTCGCGGTGATGACATATATCAAAAGAAAATGAACTTAACTCACATGGAATTTTGCATGGCGCCGCATTAGATCCGAGTTCAGTCGGTCCAACAGAAGAAACTGGACCCACAGGACTAATAGGAGAAACAGGTTCAACGGGAGCAACTGGAGGAGGTCTAATTCTAGTATTTGGAATGTTAACTTTTTATCAGAAATACGAGTTGTTATTGGTCTAGATGATATAGTTACGGCATCAAGAACAGATTTACTTTCTTTAAACCAAGGGGATGTTCTCCGAATAAATGCTAGAAGTGCTTCTGCATTTATATCAATTGTTAATGCGTCATTTGTTGTTGTTGTAAAGGTTGGTTAGCACTTTTAACAAATAAAGAGAGCCGATTGGCTCTCTTGTTATATTTTATAAAATGGTGAAACTAGGGTTCATTTTGAAGCCCCCGGTTTCTATCTTCATAATAATTACAGAGTATTAAAAAGAAAATTGAAGTTAGTACAAATGTTATTTTGTCACCACAAAGCCCCGGATGTGTTTCACCCGAGGCTGATATTAGATTGAAGATTGAGTCAAGCGCCAGCTTTTTATACCCAAGCTAATCCTAACTACCAATTACCCACCTCAACATCTGCTTTTAACCATTTTTCCCAAAGTGGATCTTCTATTTTAAGGAAGCTTAATGACGTACCTTTCATATCTAAGGAGGTTAGGTGAGTTCCGACTTTTACAAATCGAATATCTAATCCTTCAAGTTCACATAAACGGCGAATGTCATTTGCGAAGATATACTGTTCCATTAATGGAGTAGCGCCTAATCCATTAATTAGGATGGCAAACTTATCACCTTTTTTCCAGCGGTAAATACTTTTGAGTTTATTCATAAGTTCAATGGCCAATTTTTCAGAAGAAAATAATGCCTCTTTACGATATCCTTTCTCTCCGTGGATGCCGACTCCATAAAAAACTTCATTGTCTTGTAAGGTAAAAGAAACCTTGCCCTGGATAGGGTCTATTGCTGGAGAAAGCGCAACTCCTAATGTATGGAGATTACGAATGGCAGAACGACCAATGTCCGTTAATTGTTGTAATGAATAGCCTTCAAGAGCTGCTGCTCCAAGTATTTTATGAACGAAAATCGTACCAGCTACTCCTCGTCTTCTTTTGTTAAAGGAGGCATCATCTTCGATGGAAACATCATCATTCACAATGACATGATCAACAAGTCTGCCTTCCTCTTTTGCCAAAGATTCAGCATTTAAAAAGCTTTCTACGTCAGCTTTAAAGTTTTTAATAATGAGTAGGACACTCTTTTCCTTGGGCACTAAGCGAATTGCCGCTAATACTTGTTCTGGTGTAGGGGGAGTGAAGATTTCCCCATTGACTGCGACTGAAAGCATCCCTTTTCCTACATAACCGATATCAGCTGGTTCATGCCCACTACCTCCGCCGCTTATCATAACAACATCTTGCCCAATTTCAGCAAGGTCTTTCCGATGGATGATGTTGTGTTCTCTGTTATAAGATACTCTATCGCTATGTTCAAAATAAAATCCATGTAACATATCCTGAACAATATTTTGAACATCATTTATAATTTTTTTCATTGTTTTTCCACCTTACGATTTGTTTGCTGATTGCTTTAGTAAAAGTACTAATTGATTGTTTATCATATTTTTGATCATAGAAGACATAATGGATGGGTCTACTGCGCAATGATTCTCAATCCAATCTTTTATCGTCCCAACAAATCCGTGACTATAAAAAGAGGCTAGTGTATCTTTTTTTACCTCAGAAATTGCTAAGTTACAGCCAATTAATAGTTCATCGATAATCTTGATGTATAAGTTTTTCGTATGTTCAAATAGATAGTGATTAAATGAATTTTGCTCGATTACTTTAAATGCATTTCGGTAAAACCCTTGATTTTGGTGAAAGTAATCAAATAATAGGTCGAAAATATTTTCCCATTTCTCATACTCAAGAAAGTCTATAATATTTTCCTTCGTTTCTTCTTTATAAATCCAACTTAGTAATTCAAATTTATCTTTAAAATGATAATAAAAAGTTTGCCTGCGCATCTGACAATCTAACATAATATCACTCACGGATATTTTATGAAAAGGCTCTGTTTCCATTAATTTTTTTAATGAGTTCGCTATGATTTTTTTTGAAATGATAGAAGAGGTCATTGTAATCATCCCTACAACTTTATTCGTTTTTAGACAAATCGTTGATTTTGTCCGTTTACTGTAAAACGCTTTCATTTTACTATAGTTAGTAATAATACGCTTTCAAATATATCACACTTCAGGTGGGAATGTATCGTGGCAGGAGTCCCCTATGAATCAATCAAATGATGGAAGTGTGTATATGGATAGGTTTGTGAAGAATGATTTAGGAAAATAACAAAACGTATAGAGGAGGAATAACAAGTGAAAAAAATTATGAATACACCTGAAACTCTCGTTATGGAGATGTGTAATGGGATGGTTATGGCTCATCCGGAGCTCGAGTTTTTGAAAAAGTATAAGGTCATAAAGAAAAAAGAAATGAACGAAAATAAGGTAACTTTAATTAGCGGTGGCGGTAGTGGGCATGAACCGGCACATGCGGGGTTAGTAGGAAAAGGAATGCTGGATGCCGCAGTATGCGGAGACGTATTTGCTTCTCCCTCGCAAATACAGGTATATCAAGCGATTAAAGAAACAGCTAGCAAAAAAGGTACTTTGCTGATTATTAAGAATTACAGTGGAGATATAATGAACTTTAAAAATGGAGCGCATTTAGCTACTGAGGATGGCATTCAAGTAGAATATGTCCGCGTAGATGATGATATTGCAGTAGAAGACAGTCTCTATACAGTAGGACGTCGCGGTGTTGCAGGAGTTGTGTTGGTACATAAAATAGCCGGTGCAGCAGCGGAAGAAGGTATGGATTTGATGCAGGTCAAGGCTGTAGCGGAAAAAGCAGCGGCAAATGTTCGAACGATTGGTCTAGCACTAACTTCCTGTACGGTTCCCGCTAGTGGTTCGCCTACTTTCAAATTGGGTGAGGATGAGATGGAATATGGCGTCGGTATTCATGGAGAGCCAGGCATAAGACGAGAAAAAATTGCGACTGCAAACGAATTGGCTTTACGCATGACAAATGACCTTGTGAAAGATTTAGAACTAGATGGTGATGAAATTACTGTTCTAGTAAACGGCTTTGGCGGTACACCGCTTCAAGAGCTTTATCTTTTTAACAATGCGGTTACAAGAGAGTTAAATAAAAGAAATATACGAATCAATAGAACGTTTGTCGGCAATTACATGACTAGTATCGATATGGCTGGAATTTCCCTAACAGTGATGAAGCTGGACGATGAACTGAAAACATTGTTATCTAAAGAATGTAATACACCTGCGTTTAAGGTAGATGGACCAATTGAGAGTGTGGAATACGTTGATATTGAGAATCACGAAGAAGAGAAGCCTGTTTTCTTTGAGACGGAAACGGCGGAAGAACACGCTGTAATCAAGAATGAGGTAATCACATTAAATAATATGATTTATCTTGTAGATAAAATGAGCGAAGTGATTATTAAGAACGAAGTACCATTCTGCGAATTGGATACGCATGCAGGTGATGGCGATTTTGGGATGAGCGTCGCTAAGGGATTCAAGCAATTAAAGCGAGAATGGAGATCGATTTTGGATCAAGAACATTTAAATATAGGAACATTTCTAGATGCGTGCTCTATGGTTATTATGGAACATTGCGGCGGAGCTTCTGGTCCGATTTGGGGCGGAGCTTTCCGAGCAGCAGGTAAGGCTATGGAAGGAAAAATGGAATTAACAGTCGGAGAGTTTGCTGAAATGTTGCATGCTTCACTGGAAGGTATACAGTCTATTGGTGAGCGCTCTTTCGGAAGAGGAGCAGAGGTAGGCGATAAAACGCTTGTGGATGCGCTTGTACCTTGTGTAAATTCTTGGTTAGAAAGTGCTACAGCTGGTACAGATTTTAAGACTGCTTTTGAAAAAGGAGCAGCGGCTGCCGTTAGAGGAGCTGAATATACAAAAGAAATTGTTGCTAGAATGGGACGCGCTGGTACGGTTGGGGAAAGAAGCCTAGGTTATCCTGATGCTGGTGCCTTTGCGCTAGGAGTTATTTTTACGGAGCTTTCTAGCAGTTTAAAATAATGACAGTGCGGTGTTTTTAAATATTGGAAAGTGCAAATTGTATAGATGAATAAAAGAAAAATAAGAAAGAAGCAATGTTCAATAAACGTTGCTTCTTTTCTATACATTAACGATTTTTTTTGATAAAGAAGGACTTATGAATAGAGATAAAAAATTATTGTTAACGAAAACTACGTACTATATTCTTTTAGTCTTATTAGAACTCATCATGGTGTGGCTTTGTATGAAAGTTTGATAAAACAACGGTTTAGAATTAATTTTTTTATTGAACGAACGGGGAAGGAGATGGAAATGAATGCTAACCCATTATGAAATAAAAGCTCTCAGACAAATCAATCCGTCTGAGAGCTGGCTGTATTGTATGTTACATCATTACTGTTTGATTTTTTTTGTCCTGAGAAGCATGTAGTTGTACCATCGCAAATCGTGCAATTGGTTGAATTACTAAGCTTTCAGCAATTAGGGCGATTAAGAAGTTTCTAGGCCAATGTGTTAAGAAGTTGCTAAAGACTTCAGAATGAAGCCCGTTTCCTACAATATCACCAATAAGCGTCATAGAGACTGACATTCCGAATACAGTGAATAAGATGCGGAATAAAATTTTTGCATGAAAGCTATCCGTTGGTTCTGTAAATTTTCCTACTAATTTTTCTGCAATACGACCAATAAGAACCGGTTCAATAATCATGACAATAATCCAAATTATTGGTAACGCCTTAAGAATCAGTAAGGCAGTGTTTTTATTTAATTCACCGACATCTAGAATGATATTTAATGACGTCATAAACAGAACTGTTAGTGTACAAATGATTGCACCGAACAAGGCACCCTCCTTTCGGTTTCTTGGCAATCTTGTTTCTTGTTTCATTGTTTTCTTCCTTTCAAAAGCTTATTTTAGACATTAGTAATACGATAAATACAGAGCAAATGCAGTCACAATTGTGTCAATAATTGATAACGTGACGGAGGGCATAAACGTTTGGCTTGTTGTAAATTCCTACGTCAAAATGCCCATTACAGGTACTACGATTCTTAAAGTTAAAGATAACCTGTTACTAACCACTAGATTGTGGTAACAAGCATGCTAAAAAGGGTGCTTCGTTTCTCCAAGTGCAATATTTAAGGCTGTTTCAATAAACAACTCGATAATTCCTGCAACTAATAGAGTCGTTATAATCGGACTTTGTTTTCATTTCTTTGTTTACTTTTTTTAAATGCTTCCAATGAATCTGGTAATAGTTTGGCTATAGTTTTTAAAGGATCTGTTGATTTTTGCGTTAAACAAAGCATCATCGCACCTTCAATTGAAGCTGTCATCAACAATGCAATAGCGGAAGCTGTTTCATCCGAAAATCCTTCCGTTACAAGTTTCGCACAGTAAATGTGTTGAATGTTTTCATATAGCGCATTACATGCTTTGCGGACAGGTTCATTCACCGTGGCCATTTCACTGACAATACTACTAAATGTATAGCCGGTAATCGTACCGTCTGATTCTAAAATGTGAATCAACGTATCAATCAGTGATTGTGTGGCTTCCTTAGTTGATAGATGCTCTTTGAAAATAGCCTCAATATCTGTAGTGATTGCTTCGTTTAAGATTTGTAAACAAGTAATTAATAGTTCTTCTTTACCATTTGGAAAATGATGATAGAGCGCTCCTTTTGTAACATTACAAGCTTTTAAGATTTCATTGAGTCCGACACTTTTATAGCCTTTCTGCTGAAAAAGATTTGTAGCAGTATCAATTATTAGTGATTTTGTATCCATGTTTCATGTATCCTCCCTTAACATACCAACTGGTCTGTTTGTTAGTATAACAAAATAATTCTCCATGATGTAAGTGTTTTTTATGTTCTTTTACAAGGAAATTTCACAAATTAGACAATAGAACGTGCGTGAGTTGAAGTAGGACTATAAAAAGGGCCTCAAAATTATATACTGAAAAGATGTTTTCGATACTGCAGCAGAGTCATTTTTGGGTAGAGGATATGATTTATTTTTGATACATTAATAATTGGGAAATACAAATAAGGGGTAGAGATGTAGAAATGGAATTATTTGATTATTATAAGCGAAAAGGGAAGTTTAAACTTTTAATTGGGACCGGTATTTTTATTCTTGCGTTATGCGCTGTGTATGAGAAGTGGGGAAATGTTAATTGGGGACAGGTTACCTTTATTGTGATTGCTTCTTCTGTCTTTTTCGGAATTGGATTTTGGCAGTTACGAAAAGGAAATTTGATACAAAAGAATGCTGTGAAAAGTAATACAACGTTTTGGGATATTGATACTTTTGTCATATTAGAATTACCTAAACGGAACAAACAATTTGGTTTATATCATCCTGATGGTGGATATGCTGCAGGAACAAAGATGATTTCATCTAACATTCTTTCTTCAATGATACCTTTTTTAAACAATAAAGATGTGTATGGATTAGAAACGAGCAGCGGGGAAATTCTTGCATATTTTCATAAGGAAGTCGATGGGTATGATTGGGTAATCTATGATTCGAATTATAACCAGATTGGTATGTTTAAGGAAAAGATGATACAAGGATTTACCATGATACGTGGTTCTTTGATGGCAGATAAAGAAACGAAGTTGTCCGATGTAGAAGTAGAGTTTGATTTTATTCAAACAACTCTTCGTACAATAGATGGACGTACATTAGTAATCGGTAAGCAAGGATATATGCCCATAGAATGGAGTGAAAGGTTTATGGGATTAAATGTGCCTACTATTACATTAGGTTCCAATGCATCTAAGGATGAAAAAATTCTAGGTTTAGGGGCGCTCCTTTATAGTTTATACACAATTGAGATTCGAAAAAATAGAGCGAGTGTTTAATAGGAAAATGTTCTTTTTATTTATGAATCCTTACAAAGATGTCATCTTTCTGTAAGGTTAGTAGATAGTTTATTTATTGCTTCAATGTAATAATAAAGGTATAAGAAGCGCCAATAAATTATAGGAGAGTGTCAGTAATGATTGTAACAACGACTTCTGGAATTCAAGGAAAAGAAATTATTGAATATGTTGATATTGTAAATGGTGAAGCGATTATGGGTGCAAATATTGTCCGCGATTTATTTGCTTCCGTTCGTGATGTTGTAGGTGGCCGTGCTGGTGCATATGAAAGTAAATTAAAAGAAGCGCGTGATATTGCAATGGAAGAAATGAAACAACTTGCGAAGCAANNAATGCAATTGTTGGCATTGATGTAGACTACGAAGTCGTTCGTGACGGAATGTTAATGGTTGCTGTAAGTGGTACTGCTGTACGTATATAAAATAAAAAAAGCATCTCATGAAATGATAGGATCATCCCTTTAGAGTAGACATACTCTAAGGGGATTTTTATATGGAAAACTTACGATATAAAATTTAAGAAAAAGCAGTAGATTGATATGTAGTAGAACAAATTAGATGCTACCACAAGTCTGGCTATGTCAACTGCAAATTCTTTTACTAATGTAAGCATTAGAAATATATATGTTTGTGTTCCCCAGTAGCAAGCCATAAATAAACCACGAGATGCAATGATGGCAGGTAAACCAGATCGTGATATAAAAGTACAGGGGGTAAAAGTGAACGTAATGGAAAAAATAACATAACAGACCCTATAAGTGAAAGGACAACTCCATTCATTTTGGGTAACCATCCTAGTCCTGTAATTCACATACCTGTACTTATAGTCAATACAATGGGTGATGAAAATTAACATAAATATCCAATGTAAAAATCACCTTTTAGTAAAACTAAAAAGGTGATTTTTTGTGAAACTATATTAAAATTTTCCTAGGTTGTACTAATGAATATCATGTTTTTTGAAATTACCGCCCTTTACTTCTGCTACGTCATATACGGTAATAAATGCATTTTCATCAATTTCATGAATGAGTTCTTTCATTTTACTTTCTTCTAAACGGTTAATGACACAAGTGATTTCTTTAAATTGTTCCTTTGAATAACCGCCGTAAACTTCATTATACGTTGCACTTCGACCTAAGCGCTCTCGAATTGTTTCTACCATTAATTCAGGTGCCTTTGTGATAATTTTAAAGGTTTTAGAACCACTTAAACCTACTTCAACGATGTGAATTACTTTTGATGCAATAAAGTAAGCAATTGCCGAAAGAATAGCTCCTTGAAGACCAAATACTGTTGAAACAAAAATAAAGACAAACATGTTTAAAAATAAGATGAGATCACTTGTCCCAAAAGGTAATTTTCGAGAAAGTAATACAGCTAACATATCAATACCATCTAATGCGCCACCATTACGCAATGCTAACCCCATACCAAAACCGATGATAATTCCCCCAACAACGGTAACTAACAATGTATCACCTTGAATAATAGTTGGTACTTGATGCATAAGGACAGTACCGATTGCTAGTGAAGCAATACCGATAACCGAATAAATAGCAAAACTTTTACCAATTTGCTTATACCCTAACCAAACAAAAGGGATGTTAATGACTGCAATTAGAAGTCCTAATGGTAATCCAAATAGTTGTGAGCTAACGATACTTAAACCCGTCACACCACCATCTGATACATTGTTTGGGATTAATACTGATTCTAGTCCATATGCTGTTATAAATCCCCCAATAATAATCATTAATGCTCGTAAAATGATTTTTAGTTTATTGGGCTTGTGCTTTTTGAGTGTACTCATATCATTTCCTCGTTTCAAACTATTTTTTTTCATTACTACACATTTTTTAATCAGTTAGACTCATTCCTAATAACTATTCTAACATATTATCATCAAAATACTCCTTGAAGTATTTTTCTTCTTTAAGTAGAAATCTTCACAATCTCTTCTAAAATGTAAAAAAGATATCCAATTTTCTTTTAAGCTGTTATTCAACAAAATGGCCCGATTGTGGCATTACAGAACGGGCATATTTTTAAATAACTTTATTGTCAATCAACAATGTGTACAGAAAATTGTATATTTCTGTACACAACAATATTGAACAAAAAATCAAGGAATTTCTCCTTTATTGTGTTCAAAAACCTTGTAAACTTATGTATGTTCAGATAAATATACATCATTAAGTGATTGGACAAGGAGAGAGAAAACTAAATGAAAAAAGGTTATTAGATAGTACATTTGTTGTTTCAATGTAATAATAAAGGTATAAGAAATGCCAATACATTTTTATAAATCATAGGAGAGTGTCAGTCATGATTGTAACAACAACTTCTGGAATTCAAGGAAAAGAAATTATTGAATATATTGATATTGTAAATGGTGAAGCGATTATGGGTGCAAATATTGTCCGCGATTTATTTGCTTCTGTTCGTGATGTTGTAGGTGGCCGTGCTGGTGCATATGAAAGTAAATTAAAAGAAGCGCGTGATATTGCAATGGAAGAAATGAAACAACTTGCGAAGCAANGTTCGTGATGTTGTAGGTGGCCGTGCTGGTGCATATGAAAGTAAATTAAAAGAAGCGCGTGATATTGCAATGGAAGAAATGAAACAACTTGCGAAGCAAAAAGGAGCAAATGCAATTGTTGGCATTGATGTAGACTACGAAGTCGTTCGTGACGGAATGTTAATGGTTGCTGTAAGTGGTACTGCTGTACGTATATAAAATAAAAAANAATGCAATTGTTGGCATTGATGTAGACTACGAAGTCGTTCGTGACGGAATGTTAATGGTTGCTGTAAGTGGTACTGCTGTACGTATATAAAATAAAAAAGCATCTCATGAAATGATATGATCCCCTTATAGGACAGAAAAAGAAAGCACATTAATCTGTTTACTATAAGGGGATTTTTCTATGGGGAAAATCAGGATAACTTATAGTGGTCTAAATGATTATACGAAATTCGTAAGAGGATAAATTTGTCATGTAACAGTAGTTAATTTAATCATTTGAGAATAATGCCACCGGGCATGTTATACAATCGATTTATAGTATAATCTAATGGTGGAGGTCGTATATGAAGAAATTAAAGTCAAATATAGATTTGGATACAAATTTATTAGAAGCGGTGTTTATTCCGAGAAGGTTTATAATTTTATGGATAACACTCGTGTATATAGCTTCAATGCTTTTAGAATTTCATGATAACATTTTCTCTATGGATAGTTTTTTCTTTACAATAATAATTGTTATCCATACAATCTTTCATTGGTATGCTAGTTCATTAAAGAATAGTCAATTGCTGTACTTCTTTTTTATTCAACTCTTCATTGTATTTTTCGCTGCATTTATTGTGCCAAATGGTTCAATAGCGGTTTTTGTTGGATTAACCCCCATTTTAATTGCGCAAAGCTTATATGTATATAATAAGATATTTAAAGTAATTGCAGTTTTTACTCTCATGTATGCAATATTTTGTGTTGCAATTAGTATCAATTATGGTGTGAATAAATTATCTATTCTTATCTCTATGTTCCTTTTAGTATTAGCAATTATTATTCCTTTTTCCTATATTAATAAGCAGCAATTTGATGCACGTAATCGCATACAGAGATACATTCAAGAGTTAGAGTCTGCATATATGAGAGTGGAAGAATTGACATTAGCCAATGAAAGACAGCGAATGGCAAGAGATTTACACGATACATTAGCGCAAGGTGTAGCAGGCTTAATTATGCAATTGGAAGCAATAGATGCTCATATGCAAACAGGGAATACAAAACGATCTCAAGAGATTATTAAACAAACTATGATAAGAGCGAGAAAAACTTTACATGATGCAAGATTGGTTATTGATGATTTGCGTCATACCACCAATTCATTTAATGAAGCAGTAGAGGAAGAAGTGCAACGTTTTTCTGAGGCTACGTCTATACATGTGAGATTTAATATTCAAAGTCCCCCGCTTATTTCAAACTTAGTAAAGGAACACTGTTTATATTTAATAAGTGAATGTTTAACCAATATCGTGAAACATTCACAGGCAACGGATGTGAATATAGAAGTTGATTATATGTATGACCTTGAGAAACTCACTATCGAAATTGAAGATAATGGAATTGGTTTTGACACTGGGTATATCGGTAAGAATCCTGGACACTATGGTTTAATTGGTTTAAATGAGCGTGTTCGATTGATCAAGGGAGAAATACACATATCGAGTGAAAAGATGAAGGGTACTAAAGTACATATTCAAGTACCGATGAATAAAGAAGGAGATAGATATGAAGTATAATGTATTAATTGTTGATGATCATTTCGTTGTAAGAGAAGGTCTGAAATTAATAATAGAAACTAGTGATTCCTTTCAAATAATAGGTGAGGCTGAAAATGGAGAAGAGGCTCTTTGGTTAATAGAGGAAAAGAAACCTGATGTAATTTTAATGGACTTAAATATGCCTAAAATGAGTGGTTTAGAAACAATTGAATCTTTAAATAAAAAACAGGATAATACTCCAATTATTATATTAACTACTTATAATGAAGATGAATTAATGATAAAGGGAATTGAGTTAGGAGCAAAAGGATATCTACTAAAAGATACTGATCGTGACAATTTGTTTCGAACATTGGAAGCTGCTATCAGGGGTGAGATTTTACTACAACCAGATATTATGGAAAAGATAGTTAATTATAAAAGAAAAAAGGTACATACCAATACCATTGAAGAACATAATTTGACAGAAAAAGAACTTTTTGTTCTAAAAGCTATTGCGCGAGGATATAAGAACAAAGAAATTGCATTTGATATGGGGATAGCAGAGCGGACAGTAAAAGCGTATTTAACTAATATATACAATAAACTAGGTGTTAATTCACGATCAGAAGCGGTAGCTGTATCTATCGAAAGAAAATTAATTCATTTTTAAAACATTATATATGCCCAATCGTACATTGTAGGCTTGCCCTTTTGTACGATTTTTTTATTTTTTCTTTATGCTATGCTCAGAGAGTATCAAGAAAGTTGAATATTGTATAACTTTAATTTCATAAATGAGATTCAAGAAAAATTGAAACAATACAATCTCATTAGAAATACAGACGCTTCTAATAGAGAAAGGAAACAGAATAATTAAATGATAACTTTGTTGTTCATTTCTACAATGATTTTCTTTGTTTGGATTCAAATCAAACCTAGACAGATAAAATGGATAGATATTTTAATTTTTCTAATTGTTGCAGGAATCATTATATACACGATGCCGCGTCCTATGACATGGAATTTGCAAGCTGAGTTACTTGCGATTACACTCTTTTCTTTTTGTATTGGTGTTTGGCAAGGGAGTGTAATTGAAGTCTATTACGAGGGTGGGATTTTATATATCAAAAGTGGAAGGCAGTATTTAATCTCTTGGATCTTCTTAATAATCGGTCAGATTATTATTATTGATTTATTCGAGGGAGGGATTACATCTATAGCTAATGGAGCATGGTTACTTTTGTTTAGCGTTGTTATTACATCTGGAATAAAAAGCTGTATTTTATATATTTTGTGCAAGCTAACAGTAAGGAATTGAGTGGAAAATCGAATGTTTTTTCTTAACATATTATATTCAATATGGAAATATTTAAGAGTCCCTTATTACCAATCAAAGCTGTTTCCTTTTTTCAAAAAATAGAAATTATAGCTGTAAATTCATTTTATTATATTGATTCAGAGAGTGTGGGGGAATTTATTCTGTTTTCAGATTCCAGTGAGATATGGTTGTATGTCATGATTTGAATTGATCAAAAATGAGAAGGTAGTTTTGGAGAAATGGAGGGACAGTTAATGCAGATGGCTCCATCTATTAGTATTATTGCCATATTGTATAGGTTTAGTTGGCGTAAAAATTTGAGTTTCTGTTCTGATAAAGCTGATATGAATCAAGAATTTTCGGGAACGGAAGATTTAAAAATTAAAAATATATTCTACGAAGATAGAACGATTAAAATGAATTTGAAAGAAAAGAAATGTATTCAATCAGTTGGTTATATTGATGCAAAAATAATGATAGCTTCTGTGACACATAGTGATAAGTATGTAACAGGCCATGCGGAACCTCATTCAACAATTGTACTAATAGGTGACGATATGGTTATTGGGAGCGGACGGGTTGATAAGTATGGGAAATTTAGTATACATACGTATAATCATTTGAAAGATAATTCTATAATCAAAGCTCAAGTGATATTCGATGGTTTTTATCAAGATAGCATAACTATTCATGTTAATTAACTACGAAAGTCATATCTGTTGCGTAGTAGATGAAAAGTAAAATAAGAAAGAAGCAACGTCCCAATAAACGTTGCTTCTCCTCATGTATTAAGCAGACTCTCTCTGAGCTCTTTCGAGTAAACTAGCCAACACATGCGTACGATATGATTCTAGTTTTTTACCTTCATAATGACGGATACCTAATTTTTTTAATTCTTTTACATACCATCCTTTACTTCCGAAATACATGTGATCGCTCCCCTTCAAATTTGTTTTTATTTGTTCTGATTGTTACTTGGAGGTACGGGAAATAGATGAAGGAAATGAATTTCGTGTGAAAATGGTTAACTTCAGTGTAAAAGACATATATACTAAGGGTAGTATATAACGAGGTGGACAAGACGTGATTATAGAGAAGCACGAAATTCAAATTGACCAAATTACGAGCGGAAAGGCAAATATATTTACTTTTTATCGAAATAGAAAGCAAATTAACGATCCGTTTTTACGATTGCAAGAGCCATCGCTTACCGCAAACTACTTTTTCCATTTTCATTTGGATGCAGAAAGTTTACGTCTTCTGCAGGAAGAGTTCCAGGGCGTATATCCGTACGACGGGAATGGAACCATTCACGACTGGACGGAAAAGATGAAACTCGAATTGCAGCGCCAAATTCAAACTGGAGAGTGGAATCGGCGCGTGCGTATTGGTAATCGGATTCTAGATGTGGTATTCACGTGGTGTGATGAAGATATGGAATGAAAAAGAAGCGGATGACGCTTCTTTTTTTAGCGCTGGAATAAAACGAGCTTTCCTGCTGAAGATGTGCAACGATGCGTTTTTTCATATAATCCTTTTTCTCGTAAAAGGGATTCCCCTTTTGATTTCGCTTCTTTTTCTGTTACGGCCTCGAATGATTCGTCTAATGCTTTTGAACCATCTTTTTCAAAGACTGTTAGAACGTATACTCCCATGAAAAATTCCCCTCCAAATTAAAATCAGAATCTTATAACTATTTTGTCATAAAACAATAGAATATGCAAAGAAATATGTGACATTGCGTGGTAAAATAAAGTGAAACTTTTATATATGAACAGTTATGCTGTTTGCAATAGAGTAAGAAAAAAGAAAGGAACGTTTATTTGTGAAACAAGTAAAGTTTATACATGCGGCAGATTTACATTTAGATAGTCCGTTTAAAGGAATGGAAATGAATGTGCCGCTATCGGTTTGGGAAAGAATGAAGCAAAGTACGTTTCAGTCGTTTGAGCGTATTATTGATAAGGCGATTCAAGTGCGCGTTGATTTTGTATTATTAGCAGGAGATTTATATGATGCTGAAACGAGAAGTTTGCGTGCGCAAGTGTTTGTGAGAGAGCAGATGAAGCGGCTTTCGCAGTATGAGATTCCTGTTTATATCATTCATGGTAACCATGATCACTTAGGGGGAAGCTGGGCAGCGATTGAGTTTCCTGAAAATGTTCATGTGTTTACGGAGCCGTATGTAGAAGAGAAGACATTTTATAAAGATGGTGAACTTCTTGCATCTATTTACGGATTTAGTTACCAGCAGCAAGCGGTAACGGATAATATGACAGCGCAATATACAAAGACGAGTGATGCACCTTTTCATATTGGGATGCTTCACGGGAGTGTGGAAGGCGATGCAGAACATAATCGCTATGCACCGTTTCAAATTCGTGAGTTAAAGGAAAAAGGATTTGATTACTGGGCTCTTGGCCATATACATAATAGAGAGATTTTATCAGAGGAACCGTACATTATTTATCCAGGTAATATACAAGGGCGTCACCGGAAGGAAACAGGAGAAAAGGGTGCGTATCTTGTTACGATTACAGAGCAAGGGACGACTTGTTCATTTTTCAGTGCGGCGGAGGTCGTTTGGGGTGAGGCAGAGATTCGGATTGATGAACTGCAAACGGTTGATGACCTTATGTCAGCTTGTACGGAAGTCATAAATGAATGGCGCAAGGAAGAGGAAGGAACGCTTTTGACAGTTGTTTTTACAGGACAAGGGCTAGTATCTTCTTATTTGCGCGATGAGAAACGAGTGGAAGAGATTTTTCATATTTTAGCAGCGGGAGAAGAACGTAGAGATTTTGTATATGTTATGAAGTGGAAGAATGAGACGGTTTCGTTTGCGGAAATTGAACGGTTGAAAGAGGAGAATCATTTTGTTGGTAATGTTCTGCAAGAGTTAGAATCATTTACGAATATGGATGCAGTGCTACGAACAATTTGGACATCTCCTATTGCGCGTAATGTGATTGAAACTTTTTCAGAAGAAGAAAAAGCGGAGATTCAAAAGGAAGCGGAAAGTATTATATTAGAACAATTATTCCAGCAAGAGAGGAAATAACAGTTAAAAATAAGTTATAAAAGTCAACACTCTTTAATTATTATAATGTTTATTTTTTGATAATTGGAGGGGTGGTATAGATGAAATATTACACGATTGGTAAATTTGCTGATTCGATAGTAAAAAAAACACATAAACGCTACGGAACTGGGATAAAGAAGGGGATTTCAAGCCTCATCACGTAACTAAAAGTGGTACTCTCAAGAACAGCTTAATCACTTTTTAGGAATTAAAAATGAAATATAACTTAAAAAAGGTGACTTAGATAGGCAGATTGATAATATTAAGAACATATATGTTTGCTAAGGGTTATCGATTTGAAATTATCACAGATATAGGTAGCGGGATTAGCTATCATAACAAGGAATTAAATCAATTACTCGATAGGATTACAAATTCAGAAGTAGAAAAGGTAGTTATTCTGTATAAAGACAGGTTGATTCGGTTTGGATTTGAGCTGATAGAAAACCTTTGTTCTAAGTTTGGAAACACGATAGAAATAATAGGCGCTACTGAAAAGACCGAGGAACAGGAGTTAGTTGAAGATTTAATCTAAATTGTCACTATGTTCAGTTGTAGACTTCAATAAAAAAGGGCAAATGAAGTTAAGAAGGTGATTAAGGAGTTGGTGGACAGTGATATTAGCGAGGAGAGTTTCTCTTAAACCGACTTTAGAGCAAGAGAAACAACCATGGAAATCCGTTGGAACAGCTCGATGGGCATATAACTGGGCGTTAGCTAAACAAGAAGAGAATTATAAACAAGGTGGAAAGTTCATCACTGATGGTGTTCTTCGAAAAGAGTTGACACAAATGAAACAAACAGAAGAATATGCTTGGTTATACGGTGTATCCAATAATATTACGAAACAAGCGATTAAGGATTTATGTGAGGCGTATAAACGATTCTTCAAGGGATTAGCTGACAGACCACGATTCAAGAGTCGCAAACGCTCTAAACCATCTTTCTATAATGATAATGTCAAACTAAAAGTAAAAAAGAATTATGTTCTCATTGAAAAAGTAGGATGGATAAAAACATCTGAACTCATTCCAATAGTTGATAAGTACACAAACCCACGTGTTAATTTTGACGGGAAGTATTGGTACTTGTGTATAGGGATTGAACAAGAATGTTCTCAATATAAACTAACAAATGAGTGTATTGGAATAGATGTTGGTGTAAAAGAACTTGCGGTTTGTTCGAATAGAATGACGTTTAAAAACATTAACAAAACAAAAGTTATAAAACAGGCAGAGAAACGCCTTCGTAAGTTACAGCGGCAAGTTTCTCGCAAATATGAAATGAATAAGGAGGGAAACCGTTTTGTCAAAACAAGCAACATTATAAAACTTGAAAAACGTATACAACACCTACACCGACGGTTGGCAAACATTCGCAATAACCATATTCACCAAACAACAACTGCAATCGTGAAAATCAAGCCTTGCAGAGTTGTGATGGAAACATTGAATATCAAAGGAATGATGAAGAATAAACACTTATCAAAGGCAATTGCACAGCAAAAGTTACACGATTTCAAGCTGAAGTTACAATATAAATGTGAGAAATATGGGATTGAATTTGTAGAAGCTGATAAGTGGTTTCCGTTGTCAAAAATGTGTTCAAGTTGTGGGAATATCAAAAAAGATTTAAAGCTGTCTGATCGAATGTACCAATGTACTTGTGGTCATGAAATAGACAGGGATTTAAACGCAGCAATCAACTTGTCGCAATATGAATTAGTAAGTTAACATCAAAACGTTACTGCTAATATGTAGGATTCGTTGTATCCGAATTTACGCCTGTGGAGTGTTATACCAAACGAAAGTAGCCCCGGCAAAATCGGACACGTAGAAGCAGGAAGCAAAACAAACTTTATAGAGTTTTATAAGGTTTTGGCAACGGGATAAAAAATGAGAATTGAGAAACTCCATATTTACGGTTATGGAAAATTAGAAAATGTGGAAATGGACCTTTCGATGCTGACTGTATTGTATGGTGAAAATGAAGCGGGAAAATCAACCATTCGCTCGTTTATGAAAAGTATATTGTTTGGTTTTCCGACGAGAGGGCAGCGGCGTTATGAACCGAAAGAAGGCGGGAAATATGGCGGGGCGATGACTGTTATGAGTAAGCAGTATGGCCGTCTCAAAATTGAGCGCCTTCCGAAGACGGCCGCTGGGGAAGTGACGGTTTATTTTGAAGATGGAAAAACGGGCGGTGAAGAGGTATTACACGATTTGCTGAGCGGGATGAATGAAAGTCTATTTGATTCTGTCTTTTCATTTGATATGCACGGTTTGCAAAATATTCATCATATTGGTGAAGCAGAAATCGGGAACTATCTATTTTCAGCAAGTGCAGTCGGAAGTGATGCATTACTACAGTTAGATAAAAAGCTAGAAAAAGAAATGGATCAACGTTTTAAACCGAATGGTCGTAAGCCGGAGATTAATGTGTCACTTCAAGAAATCAAGAAGCTTCAGGAGAAGTTGAATGAGTGGCAAGGGAAAATTGGCACGTATGAAAAACAGGTGAAGCAGTTAAAGGAAAGTGAACAAAAGCTTACTCATGTACGGAATGAGAAAGAGATGGCAGAGAAGCGAAAACAAGATTATGAAGTATTGGCTTCACTCGAGCCTCTTGTAATTGAAAAACGTGCATATGAAAAATTGTTAGAGGAGAAAAAGAATCATTTTCCTGTTCAAGGTGTAGTGCGTTATGAAACGATAAAAGCAAAGATTGAACCGCTCCAAATACAACTAGATGCAGTCCAAAAAAGGATGGAGATGGTGCAATCTGAAGTGGATTCACTTGAAATACAGGAAGAGCTTCTTCAAAAGGAGAGCTATGTAGAAGAACTTCGGATGCAGCATATGTCTTATGAAAATGCACGTCAAGAAATGCGTGATATTACAAGTAGTATTGGAAATATGAAAGAAGAGATAGAAGAGTTACAGCAACAAATTGGTACGACTTTTGAACAAGAACATGTTCTTTCATTTGATACGAGTCTTGGGACAAAAGAAATGGTTACGCAAACTGTGCAAAAGGCGAGAGAGCTAGAAACTCGGAAAGAGCAGTTAGACGCTCGTTTTAAAGCAGCGCAAGAGCAATTAGAGGAACAAGAAGAGAATGTAGGACATATTCGTAAGCAAATGTTATCTGATGAAGAACGCGAGGCACTTGTTGCGCAGGAAAAGTCGGTTCAAGATACGATGTTTAGAGGGAGTGGTGCGGAAAGAATCCAAGGTACATATGAGCAAGGAATGAAAGCAGCGCTGCAGAAGAAAAAGCGGTGGCAAACAATCTGCTATATTTTATTGCTACTGAATACGGGGATTTTACTGACGAGTTTATTTTTAGATAATCGTACATTACTATTTATTAGTGTAATCGCATTTGTTGGGATTGTACTTGCTCTTATCTTATATAGAGATTCTTCTACTGACAATTTAAAAGAAGAACTACTGGCACTAAAGCAAAGTGCAGGAGGACGGCAAAGTGAAGAGGCGCTGTCAATTCGTTATCAATTAGAAAAGGATGAAGAAATCCGAAAGTTATTTGAGCGAGAATCTTATAAACTACAACAAATAGAAAGAGCTTATGATAAAGTTGTTTCGGCATATGAAGAATGGGAACGGGATACGTTTCATGTAGGTGAGAAAGTGGATGCCTATAATACGCGCTATCAATTCCCAAGCTTTTATACATATGCACACGTATTACCAGCATTTGAGCGCATTGAAAAAATGCAACAATTGTACCGTAACCTAGGAAAACGAATAGAGCGAAAAAGCGCATTATATGAAATGATTTCGCAGTTTGAACATAAACTAGAGAATGTTATGAAAGATACAGATTTTGATAATCTGCATATGATTCGTGATCGTATTCAAAAGGAAAAAGAAAAGGGACAACTGCATCAGCAACTTTTAGGAAAGCTTGGCGAGTTGCAGGAGGAACAATCATTATTACAGTATCAACTGCAGCAACTTTTATTAGAAAGGGATGCACTGTGGGAAATAGCAGGAGCTAATAATGAAGAAATGTTTTTAGAAGCAGGCAAGCAAGTGGCGGAAATTGAAGATGCTGAAAAGCAACTGCAGCGATTGTTACCTCAGATTGATATGTTAGAACAGCGTTTAATGAGTTTATCGCTAGCGGAACATTATCAAGTAGAGGGCTATGAGGAAAAGTTAAAGGAAGAATCATTGCGTATACGATCTTTCGTTTCACAAGAGAAGGAATTAACCGAGCGAATTGCGGAGTACCGCGTAGAAATTGCAAACTTAGAAGAGGGTAGTACATACGGTGATTTATTGCATGAATGGGAAATGAAAAAATCGCATGTACGTGAACAGGTGAAAAAGTGGGCTGCGTACGCGACTGCAAAAATGGTATTAACAAAAACGAAGCAATATTATCATGAAGTGCAGTTGCCTCGCATTTTGCAAAAAGCGGAAGAATATTTTGTATACTTAACAGGCGGGCAGTATAGTAAAATATTTTCACCATCAGAAACAGAGCCGTTTATTGTAGAGCGGAGCGATGGTATTCGTTTTTATAGTCATGAGCTAAGTCAAGCGACAGCAGAGCAGTTGTATTTATCATTGCGTTTTGCCCTAGCGCGGACATTTGAACATGATTGTCCATTTATTATTGATGATAGCTTTGTGCATTTTGATGAACTGCGAACGAATCGAACGATAGAGTTAATAAAAGAAATTGCGAAAGATAGACAAGTGATTTTCTTTACATGTCATGCACATCTATTATCATTATTTACGGAAAAACAGATTATAAAATTAACACGTGATCACAAAGAAAATACGGTGTAATGTGCTATACTAAAAGTACTTAAGTTGGTGGAGGAATTAAAATGAAAAAGAAAATTGCAGAATATGAAGTTGGCGAACAAGTCGATATCTTCTTGTTAATTAAGACAGCAACAAAAGGAATCGCAAGTAATGGGAAGCCGTTTTTAACAGTAATCTTACAAGACCAAACTGGAGATATTGAAGCGAAGCTATGGGATGTATCACCTGAAGTAGAGCAGCAGTATGTAGCTGAAACAATTGTGAAAGTAGCTGGAGACGTTCAAAATTATAAAGGACGCATTCAATTACGCGTGAAACAAATTCGCGTTGCAAATGCAAATGAAGTGACGGATATCTCAGACTTTGTAGAAAAAGCACCAGTGAAAAAAGAAGATATGGTAGAAAAGATTACCCAGTACATATTTGAAATGAGAAACCCGAACATTCAGCGTCTGACAAGACATTTATTGAATAAACATCAAAATGAATTTTTAGAATATCCAGCAGCAACGAAAAATCATCATGAGTTCGTATCGGGACTTGCGTATCACGTTGTATCCATGCTTGATTTAGCAAAAGCTATTTCTACGTTATATCCATCTCTAGATAAAGACTTACTTTATGCAGGGGTTATTTTACATGACCTTGGTAAAGTTATCGAATTATCTGGTCCGATTTCAACAACGTATACACTAGAAGGAAACTTACTAGGGCACATTTCAATCATGGTGAACGAAATTGGAAAAGCAGCAGATGAGTTGAAAATTGAAGGAGAAGAAGTATTAATTCTTCAACATATCGTTCTTTCTCATCATGGAAAAGCGGAGTGGGGTAGTCCAAAACCACCGTTAGTAAAAGAAGCAGAAATTCTGCATTACATCGACAATCTAGATGCGAAGATGAATATGATGGATCGTGCACTTGGACGTACGAAACCAGGTGAATATACAGAGCGTGTATTTGCACTTGATAATCGTTCGTTCTATAAACCGACGTTCCATAATTAAAATAGGTTATGTATATGTGAAGTAATAAAATAAACCGGCTCTGTAATAGGAGTCGGTTTTACTTTCTTCTTAGGTTGGGTCGGTTGGGCTAGCGGGGTCAACTGGACTCCGAGAGAACTGCCCATGAAGGACCGTATTCCCACTTTGAATCACACCCGCAGCACTGATTCCCCATGTGTTTACAGTGACGGGCGAATGTGGGTCGGTTGGTGCTAAGGGATCAGTCGGGGCGAGAGGGTCTACCGGTATCGTCACCCGAATTACGTAATGAGGGTCTTGGGGCCTAGTAGGGTCACCTGGCCATGCTCGAACGTTGAATAATTGCCGCGCTGGAATCGTAAAGGTAAACGGAGTCAGAACGGGATCTACGCCCTCCGGTGGATAGTAGATATCGTCGCCGTTTCCGTTACCATGTCGAACTTCCTCATCCGAATCGTTAACGAGTTCTCCGCAAAGATAGCCATACTTAGGAAATTCATTCGCATCACAAGTATCTTGCCAATTGGTTATGGATACGGTAACAGTTTGTGGTTCGTCAGTTTGGTTAAGGACGGAAACTTGGATGAAGTCAGTGTTCACGCTTCGGAATAAGGGGCCTGACGACAAGGTTTGGCGATGATGGTGGCAATGAAAATGATGGTGATGAGATTTTCTCCTATAGCACTTATGACAACTATCGTAATAGTAATCTGCCATACTTATTTTAATTCTCCTTTCTTTTTAGTACATGCTATTCAGTAGAGAAAAAGTATGATTGGACATAGCTACTTCAAGAAAGGATCTTAATAAAGAAAGCCGACTGAAATTGAACTGCACCCGAATTGTTAGACACAGTCTAACAATTAGAGGTGCAGTTTTTTGCTTCTATGATCATCTAATAATATGCTGTAATTTATTTCTCAAGTTTTTAATAGGGGGATTTTATTCTTAATTAGTAGAATTATGGTAATATTTAGAAGGTTAAAGACAGAGTGAGGGGGAAGATTAAATGAATACGGAATTATTTACAAATACAAACATGACAAAGCCTCTGAATGATTGGTATCAGGCTATGTTGTCACTACAAACTGTAAAGGCAACAAGCCTGAAACATGATATTGATGAAATGATAAATAAGGTGAAAAATGGAAACGAAGAATTTCAAGATCAAAATTTATTGCTATACTATGCACTGTTAGATTTTCGTTATAAAATGCTCGCAGATTGGTTAAATATTAAAGATGATAGTTTTGATAATATCGAATTTTTTGACACTCCAGTTGATAACTATTTAGCTTATTATTATCATTTTTTCAAAGGGGTTCATTGTACTTCGACGTCAAATTATAATGCTGCGAAAGAACATTTGGAAAAAGCTGAACAGCTATTAAAATACATTCCAGATCCTTTAGAACGTGCTGAATTTAACTATCGAATGGGTAATTTTTATTATCAGATATATCAACAGATTATTTCGATTGAATATATTAGAAAAGCAAAAGAAGAATTTTCAAAACACCCAGGATATGAAATACATATAGCATTATGTGAAAATACTTTTGGGTTATGTTGTGTGGACTTAAAAAATTATGAACTTGCTGAAGAAAGCTTTAATACAGCAATAAATATTTTCCAAAAAGTAAATAACGAAGAATATATTCTCATGGTTCGGCATAACTTAGGTTCGTTATATGCTAACCAAAATCTTTCACAATTAGCAATTCGTCATGCATCTGAAGTGACGAAGAAGAATCCTAAACTTTTTAAAGCTCTTTTTGTAGAAGCGCGCGAATATTATAAACTAGGAGAATATCAACTTGCGGATGCTCTAATTGAAAAAGGGTTAAGTATATGTGTAGAATTAAATAAAAAAGAATTTCAATATCGCTTTACGATTCTAAGAGAATTGAACAATAAAGTTCCTACACTAACTTTAGAAAAAGTAATTTTAGAAGGGATTTCTTACTTTGAAGAAGAAAAACTATGGGACTGTATTCAAGAATACACTGAAATTTTAGCAATTAGATTTTATAAAGAAGATAACCATCTTAAAGCAAGTCAATATTTTTACATGAGTAACAATGCTAAAAAAAACGAATTAGAAAAAGGAGCGTTGAAATAATGAAAAAGGTTCGTGTAACTGTAATGGGGATAACGCTAGCAAGTATTTTATTATTAGGATTCAATAACTCATTGACAAATCAAAGCTTAAATATAGGAGAGACTGGGGCGCCGCAAAGACCTAACTTAACGTACAATATAGGTGACACGCCTGCACCTGCTGAAGCTCGTGGTGATACTGGTGGAATCGTAAGTAATGAAAGTCACGCGGATCATTTTTAATTGAAAGAATAGGGGCTCCTAAAAAGGGGGTCTCTTTTATTGTTATATCGACGTTTTAAATTATGTAATGATTTATATCCTTATATAAAATATAGCTTTTTGTTCCGTAATTAAAAATAGGTTGTTTGAAAAAGCTCTGCTAAAAATAGCAGAGCTTTTTTTGTACGAGAAATTGTCAGAAAAATATTTCTCAACTTTTCGTATATTCAGTTTGTTAAAATATATTGAAAATTTAATAAACAAACAATATTATTTGTTTATTGACAAAAAAATCTGTTTTTTTTTTGAGAATAAGGGGAGGGAATGCATTGAAAAAGAGAAGATTGAATGGGTATGCAGTACTTGCGACGACAGCGCTATTAAGTAGTACATTTGCGTTCGGCAATTCTTCTGCGTATGCAGAAGAAAAAGTGTTACCATCTATACCGGTAGATGAGCATGTAATACCAGAAGAGCGATTAGCGAATGCACTGAAAGAAAGAGGAGTAATTGATAAATCTGCTTCGCAAGCAGAAACATCAAAAGCTGTTGAAAAGTATGTAGAGAAGAAAAAAGGTGAAAACCCAGGAAAAGAAATTATACCAGGAGATACTCTTACACAAGAAGCTTCTGATTTTATGAAAAAAGTAAAAGATGCAAAGACGAAGGAAAAGGAACAAGCAGAGAAGCCAGCGGACGGAGTATTAACTGGACCAGCGGCAGGTCTCAATCCTAGCAAGTTAAACGGGAAAGTTCCTACTACACCAGCGAAGCCGGAAGAATATAATGGGGCTGTTCGAAAAGATAAAGTGCTTGTTTTACTCGTAGAGTTTAGCGATTTTAAACATAATAATATTGATCAAGAACCAGGATATATGTATTCTAAAGATTTTAATCGTGAGCATTATCAAAAAATGCTATTTGGCGATGAGCCATTTACATTATTTGATGGTTCTAAAATTAATACATTTAAACAATATTACGAGGAACAATCAGGTGGTAGTTACACAGTTGATGGAACTGTAACGGAATGGTTGACTGTTCCAGGAAAAGCTTCAGATTATGGTGCAGATGCTGGAACTGGTCATGATAACAAAGGGCCTTTAGGACCACGTGATTTCGTGAAAGAAGCGTTAAAAGCAGCGGCAGCAAAAGGAATAAACTTAGCAGAATTTGATCAATTCGATCAATATGATCAAAATGGTGATGGAAACAAAAATGAGCCAGATGGCATTATTGATCATTTAATGGTTGTACATGCTGGTGTAGGTCAAGAAGCTGGCGGCGGTAAGTTGAAAGATGATGCGATTTGGTCTCATCGTTCAAAACTTGGATCAAAACCATATCCAATTGAGGGAACAAAAGCATCTGTTCCTAATTGGGGAGGAAAGATGGCTGCGTACGATTATACAATTGAGCCTGAAGACGGAGCTGTTGGTGTGTTTGCACATGAATATGGTCATGATTTAGGTTTACCAGATGAATACGACACAAAGTATACAGGACAAGGTGAACCAGTAGAATCATGGTCTCTTATGAGCGGTGGTAGCTGGTCTGGAAAAATTGCAGGAACAGAACCAACAAGTTTCTCACCACAAAATAAAGAATTCTTCCAAAAGAATATGGGTGGAAATTGGGCGAATATTGTTGAAGTAGATTATGATAAACTTCGCAATGGAATCGGTGCTGCAACATATTTAGACCAAAGTGTTACAAAATCACAACGACCAGGCATCGTTCGCGTTAACTTGCCGGACAAAGATATCAAAAATATTGAATCTGCATTTGGTAAGAAATTTTATTACAGTACAAAAGGGAATGACATTCATACAACACTTGAGACACCAGTATTTGATTTAACGAAAGCTGAGAATGCTAAATTTGATTACAAGACATTCTATGAACTTGAGGCGAAGTATGATTTCCTTGATGTAAACGCGATTACAGAAGATGGAACGAAGGTGCGTATTGATAGAATTGGTGAAAAAGATGTGAAAAATGGTATAGATACAACTGACGGTAAGTGGGTTGATAAATCATACGATTTAAGCCAATTCAAAGGGAAAAAAGTAAAACTACAGTTTGAGTATGTAACAGATATTGCAGTAGCTTACAAAGGATTTGCTTTAGATAATGCATCCTTAACTGTAGATGGTAAAGTTGTCTTCACTGATGATGCAGAAGGCCAACCAGCATTAACACTAAAAGGATTTACTGTATCTAATGGATTGGAACAGAAGAAACATAACTACTATTTAGAGTGGAGAAACTATGCTGGTTCTGACGTTGCGTTAAAACATGCGCGTGGTCCAGTGTTTAATACAGGAATGGTTGTATGGTATGCAGATCAAAGCTTTACAGATAACTGGGTAGGAGTTCATCCAGGTGAAGGATTCTTAGGAGTAGTAGATTCTCATCCAGAGGCAATTGTAGGGACATTAAACGGAAAACCAACTGTGAAGAGCAGTACGCGTTACCAAATTGCAGATGCTGCATTCTCATTTGATCAAACACCAGCATGGAAAGTTGATTCCCCAACTCGCGGTATCTTTGATTATAAAGGATTACCAGGAGTTGCGAAGTTTGATGATTCTAAGCAGTATATCAACAGTACAATTCCAGATGCAGGACGTAAACTACCGAAATTAGGATTGAAGTTCGAGGTAGTAGGACAAGCTGAAGACAAATCTGCAGGTGCAGTTTGGATTCATCGATAGAATAAAGTGAAACTAAGAGCAGTACTCTTATCTATAATAATCGTAGATAGGAGTATTGCTTTAATTGTTTGAAAAAGAAATTGTCATAACTCTTGTCCAACCTTCATATAGTGAAACTAACAAGGCTTGTCTCAGGAAAGGAAGGACGAAGAGTGGAAACTTTACCATGGTGGATTTATCTTATTATTATCGGGATTGTTGTAAGTGGCTACATGGTTTTATATACTTCTAAAAAAGAACAAGAGATGGATAATGAGTTTATTGAAAAAGAAGGCGAAGTATATATGAAGCGTTTAGAAGAAGAACGAGAGCGACGCAATCAAAATAACGATAAGGATTCTGTTCTGCTTTAATTATAGTAAGGGGTGAATAGCGAATCGATTATTCACCCCTTTTTTATTATATCGGCGGAAAGTATATATTTATCGGCGATTTTTAAAATATATCGACCGCTTCTCAGCGTATATCGGCGATTCGACATAGGATATCGACCGTTCGACGCAGTTCAACATAGCGCGACAAGCGAAGAACGATATCGGCCATTCAAAGTGCAACATCAAGGGAACTAAAAATTTCTCTTACTAGCTGTTCTTTTCCCTTAAATTGTGTACTATAAAGGATAGGAAGACGCAAAGAAGGGGACTTTTGAATGGAATTTCATGAACAAAGAATTTTACCAGCTGTTCGGCAAATAAAGGATTTAGAAAAATTACTACATAGCTCTTATGAGTATATTGTGATTTTAGATATTCATATCGGTCAATTGAAAAGTGTGGTTGCACTTGCAAAGCAGCATTGTAAGAAAGTGTTTTTACATGTGGATCTCATTCATGGTTTGCAAAGTGATGGGCATGCAACAGAGTTTTTATGCCAAGAATATAAACCGTATGGCTTATTGTCGACAAAGGCGAGTGTCATTGTGAAGGCAAAGCAAAAAGGTGTTGTTGCCATTCAGCGTATCTTTTTAATTGATTCTAGTGCGATGGAAAAAAGCTGCAATCTTTTAGAAAAAACTAAACCTGATTACATTGAGGTGCTTCCAGGAGCTTTAACGGGTGTGATTGCAGAAGTGCAAGAGCGGACAGGTGTACCGATTTTAGCAGGTGGTTTTATTCGTACAGTTGAGGATGTAGAAAGAGCGTTAGCTGCTGGGGCGACAGCGATTACAACGTCGAAAAAAGAACTATGGAAACATTTCCAAAAATAGTGACGAAAATGTGAAAGAATTCTGTTGACACCGCTTTCATTTGAGGTTAACATTATAGACAAGTTAATAAACGTGACGGAGAAAAGAAGAGATCCACATTTCATTGTTTCTATATTTTTATATAGAAACGTGTTAGCTGTGGGTCTTTTTCTTTCGAAAAAAACGAATGGCCATTCATTTTGTCTCTATCACATTGAAAGCGTTTAAATTGATTGTGGAGGGATTTTATGTCAGCATTTTTAGGGGAATTAATAGGGACAGCGTTGTTAATCGTTCTTGGTGGCGGCGTTTGTGCAGGCGTAAGTTTAAAGAAGTCATTTGCAAAAGATTCAGGTTGGATTGTAATTACAATGGGATGGGGCTTAGCAGTTGCCATCGCAGCATATGCAGTAGGATCAATTAGTGGGGCACATTTAAACCCAGCAGTAACACTTGGACTCGCTTTTAAGGAAGCGTTCCCATGGAGTGATGTACCAGGGTATATCGCGGCGCAAATGATTGGGGCAATCATCGGTGCAATTATCGTATATTTACACTACTTACCTCATTGGAAAGAAACAGAAGATCCAGGCGCAAAATTAGGTGTTTTTGCAACAGGTCCTGCAATTCCGAATACATTTGCAAACCTTTTAAGTGAAATGATTGGTACATTCGTTTTAGTATTTGGTATATTAGCAATTGGTGCAAATAAATTTGCGGATGGTTTAAATCCATTTGTCGTAGGTTTTTTAATTGTAAGTATTGGTTTATCATTAGGTGGAACAACAGGGTATGCGATCAATCCAGCTCGTGATTTAGGGCCTCGTATTGCGCATTTCTTCCTTCCGATTGCAGGGAAGGGCGGTTCGAACTGGAAGTATGCATGGATTCCGGTTGTCGGTCCGATTTTAGGTGGTTCACTTGCAGGTTTATTCCATCAAGTAGTATTTGAAGGCAAACAAAATGCAGCACTTATTTATGTGATAATTGCAACTGTGATTGTACTAGCAATCTCTTATATGACAAGCAAAAAGAGCGGAAACGATAAAAATAGTAGAAAAGTAGCATAAGGGGGAACCGAATATGAAAAAATATATTCTTTCACTAGACCAAGGAACAACAAGTTCACGCGCAATTCTTTTTAATAAGGAAGGTAAAATTGTTCATGTGGCTCAAAAAGAATTCACGCAACATTTTCCAAAGCCAGGTTGGGTAGAGCATAACGCACAAGAAATTTGGGGATCTATCTTAGCAGTTATCGCAACTTGCCTAAGTGAAGCGGATGTAAAACCAGAGCAAATCGCTGGTATCGGGATTACAAACCAACGTGAAACAGCAGTTGTATGGGATAAAGAAACTGGTAAGCCAGTTTATAACGCAATCGTATGGCAATCTCGTCAAACAGCTGAAATTTGTGATGAGTTAAAAGAAAAAGGTTATAGCGACATAGTTCGTGAAAAAACAGGTCTTTTAATTGACGCATACTTCTCTGGTACGAAAGTGAAATGGATTTTAGATAACGTCGAAGGTGCAAGAGAAAAGGCAGAGCGCGGCGAATTATTATTCGGAACAATTGATACATGGCTTGTATGGAAACTATCTGGTGGTAAAGCGCACGTAACAGACTATTCAAATGCATCACGTACATTAATGTTCAATATTCATGATTTAAAATGGGACGAAGAGCTTTTAGATATGTTAACTGTACCGAAAAGCATGCTTCCAGAAGTGCGTCAATCTTCTGAAGTATATGGTCATACAGTTGATTATCACTTCTTTAACCAAAACATACCGATTGCAGGTATTGCAGGTGACCAACAAGCAGCGTTATTTGGACAAGCTTGCTTCGGTGAAGGTATGGCGAAGAACACATACGGAACTGGTTGCTTCATGTTAATGAACACAGGTGAAAAAGCAGTTGCTTCTGAGCATGGTCTATTAACAACAATTGCATGGGGTTTAAATGGTAAAGTTGAGTATGCATTAGAAGGAAGTATTTTCGTAGCAGGTTCTGCAATTCAATGGCTACGCGACGGAATGCGCATGTTTAAAGATGCAAGTGAAAGTGAAGCGTACGCATCTCGCGTTGCATCAACAGATGGCGTGTATGTTGTACCAGCATTCGTCGGACTAGGAACGCCATATTGGGATAGTGAAGTACGCGGAGCTGTATTTGGCGTAACGCGCGGCACAACGAAAGAGCACTTTATTCGTGCAACTCTAGAGTCATTAGCATATCAAACGAAAGATGTACTATGTGCAATGGAGGCAGATTCAGGTATTACGCTGAAAACATTACGCGTTGATGGGGGAGCAGTTAAGAATAACTTCTTAATGCAGTTCCAAAGTGATATGTTAGATGTTCCAGTAGAGCGTCCAGAAGTAAATGAAACAACAGCTTTAGGAGCAGCGTATTTAGCAGGTCTTGCTGTGGGATATTGGGAAAACCAAGAAGAAATCAAGGCGCAGTGGAATATGGATAAAAGCTTTACACCAGCAATGGAAACGGAAACAAGCGAAGAGCTATATGCTGGCTGGAAAAAAGCAATTGAAGCAACAAAAGCTTTTAAATAATCATAAACAGTGTTATAATGATGATAAGTTAATAATTCGGTAGGAGATTCGGAGAGACCACAACGCGCTATAGAAGCGATTTCTATAGTGATGTTTGTGGTCTCTTTTTTCGTATCAAAGGGAGGAATTACCATGAAATTTTCAAGTAAACAACGTAAAGACGTATTAAACGGAGTAAATAAACAAGAGTTAGATGTGATCGTAATTGGTGGCGGTATTACTGGTTCTGGTATTGCATTAGATGGGGCAACACGCGGTTTATCAACAATTGTGTTTGAAATGCAAGACTTTGCAGCAGGTACATCAAGTCGTTCAACGAAGCTTGTACACGGTGGTTTACGTTATTTAAAACAACTTGAAGTGAAGATGGTAGCAGAGGTTGGGAAAGAGCGTGCGATCGTATATGAGAACGGTCCCCATGTAACAACACCAGAGTGGATGTTATTACCGTTCCATACAGGCGGCACATTTGGTTCATTCAGTACATCAATCGGTCTTCGTGTATATGACTTCCTAGCAGGAGTAAAACGAAGCGAACGTAGAAAAATGTTTAGTCGTGAAGAAACAATGAAGAAAGAACCGCTTGTGAAACAAGAAGGATTAAAAGGCGGCGGTTACTACGTAGAATATCGTACGGATGATGCTCGTTTAACAATCGAAGTAATGAAAGAAGCAATTGAACACGGTGCGAAAGCTGTTAACTATGCAAAAGTAGACGGTTTCTTATATAAAGATGGAAAAGTATGTGGTGTACGTGTTATCGATTTATTAGATGGAGAAGTGTATGAAGTATACGGTAAGAAAATCGTAAACGCAGCTGGCCCTTGGGTAGATACACTTCGTGAAAAAGATAACTCTAAAAAAGGTAAAGTCTTGCAATTATCAAAAGGTGTGCATTTAGTTATTGATCAAAAACGTTTCCCACTTGGGCAAGCGATCTACTTTGACACACCAGACAAACGTATGGTCTTCGCGATTCCACGCGGCGGGAAAACATATGTAGGTACAACAGATACGTTCTATGATAAAGATGCAGCGGTACCACAAATGACAACAGAAGATCGCACATATATTATCAATGCGATTAACTATATGTTCCCTAGCGTGAAGATTACAGAAAAGGATATTGAATCAAGCTGGGCTGGTGTTCGTCCGTTAATTTATGAAGAAGGTAAGAATGCATCTGAAATTTCTCGTAAAGATGAAATTTGGACTTCTGAATCTGGCTTAATTACAATTGCTGGTGGGAAATTAACAGGCTATCGTAAAATGGCGGAAATGGTAGTAGATTATGTAACGACGTTATTACAAAAAGAAGGACACAGTGCGTATCCGAAAAGTGAAACGAAGCATATGCCAATCTCTGGTGGGCATGTAAGTGGGTCAAAACAATTCCCAACATTCGTTGCGAAAAAAGCACAAGAAGGAACGAAATATGGTTTAACAACGCAGCAAGCAGAAGAGTTTGCGAAATTCTATGGCTCTAACGTTGATATTCTCTTTAACTTAGCAAAACAACATAAAGAAGAAGAAAAAGAGTATAACATGCCGTTAGACGTGCTTGTACCGCTTGTATACGCGATGGACTATGAAATGACAGCAAAACCTATTGACTTCTTCGTACGCCGCAGAGGGGCTGTATTCTTTAACATTCACTGGGTATATGAGTGGAAAGAAGCAGTTATTGCCTATATGGCAGCAAAATTAGGCTGGAGTAAAGAAGAACAAATGAAATATACAGCTGAATTAGAGAAAGCATTAAGAGACGCTGTAGTGCCTGTAGACCAGCAAGAACAAGCAGTTGCATTAGCATAAAATGGAAAGTTCTATCAGTGATTTCTTCATTCCCTAGCACTGTCTGAGAATAGTGGGATAAAAAATAAATACATTTTTTTCTGAATGATAACCCGAATTGTGGACACTTTGAAAGTACACAATTCGGGTTTTTTAGTAGGCTGTTAATGGTTATGATAAAATAAAGGATAAGAATGGTAAGGGAGAATGGATAATATGATTCCTCAAAATATGGTAACATTTATTATTGAGAAACTGAAAGAAACAGTAAATCCATATTGGATTATTGTATTTGGATCGACAGCAGAGAATCGGGAAAGAGAAGATAGTGATATCGATATAGCATATGCCAGTGATATAATGCTAGGTAATTATGAACGTTTTTTGTTGGCACAGGAATTAGCAAATATTGTTCATAAAGAGGTTGATTTAGTTGATTTATCAGAAGCATCAACAATTTTTCAAGCACAGATTATACATAAAGGAAAAACAATATATTGTTCGGACGAAGAGCGCAAAATAGTATTTGAAATGAAAGCTCTCAAAATGTATGCGAGATTGAATGAGGAACGCCAGGTCATATTTGATGATATTAAGAAAAGAGGTACTATATATGAAGAATGAAGTGATTCTCAACAAAATTGCTACGATAGAGCGTTGTATAAATAGGATTAAAGATGTATATGAAAACAATCCAGATAATTTAAAAGATTATACGAAGCAAGTATTGATTTAGCGATGCATATTGTAGCAGGCAGGAAGCTAGGATTGCCACAATCTAGCCGGGAAGCATTTGATTTATTAGTAGAGGCAGGATTGATTAGTAAGGAATTAGCAAAGAACTTAAAGGCAATGGTAGGATTTCGTAACATTGCTGTTCATGATTATCAAAGTGTGAACTTAGACATTGTCCGTCAAATCATTGAGAAGCATTTGAATAATTTTAAACTGTTTGCTAAGGAAATTATGGGGATATTAGATTTGTAGAAGTAAAAAAGACAAGGATTGGCATATTTGGTGATTCATATAAAAAAGCTCGGCATGTGCCGAGCTTTTTTTATTATTTCTTTTCTGCTTTTGGAGCATCAAAGATATCTTTTAAGTCTTTATCTTCAATTTTCACATCAGATTTTTTAACTTCTTTAGTGATAAGGTCGTTCATGAATTCAGCATCTTGAGTTTTCTTCGCAATAAGTTCTTTTTTAATATTTTCTTTTTCCTGCTCGAACGGTTTTTGTTCTTTAATATCTGTTACTTTAATGATGTGGTAACCGAATTGTGATTTCACAGGTTCACTTACTTCATCTTTTTTCAATTTATATGCAGCATCTGTAAATTCTTGTACCATTTTACCTGGTCCGAAGTAACCTAAGTCGCCGCCTTTTTCAGCAGAGCCTTTATCTTCAGAGTATTGTTTTGCTACCTCTTCAAATGATTTTCCTTGACCAAGTTCTTCTTTTACTTTTTTCGCAGTTGCTTCATCTTTTACAAGGATGTGGCTTGCTTTAATTTCAGGTTTATTATTTTCTTTTAGTTCTTTCTCTGTGATACTCTTTTCAACAGCTTTTTCTGTTGCTAATTGAGCGCGAACACTATTTTTTAAAGTTTCTTCTTTAAGGCCTTGTTGCTTCATTAGTGTTTCGAATTGATCACCGTATTGCTTTTTAAATTCATCATATTTTTTATCAACTTCTTTGTCTTCAACTTTATAGTTTTTCACAAAGACTTTCTCGATAACCATGTTACGTAAAACTTGTTTACCGGATTGTTGCTTCATTGCTGTGTAAAGATCATCCTTTGTTACGTCACCAGCTTTAGATGTTACAATTTTATCAGATGATCCTGTTCCACATGCTGATAAGGCAATTACACTTGTTGCGGCTAAGGCAAGCATAGCTTTCTTCATTCAATAAACACTCCTACTATTATGTATTTTTAATTTATCCCGCACAAATGAACAATTTCCTCATTAAAGGTTATGCTTGTCCATAAGAGCCCGATTAAGTCTCACTGGTTTCGCTTTCTTATCAAGTTGAAAGCCTGCTTAACAGGGCTTACCGAGGCTGAGGATAAAATCTAGCTGAAGGTAATTTTTTTTATAGTATAAGCAATATGTACAAAAATTAATATATCATATTTTGACGTCTTTTCCTATTGATAAAGAAAAAATGCCCATTTGTTTATGAAGATTGTCAGATTGAAGGGGAGTACCATTTTGGGCGAATGTGCATATATATATATCCAATTTGATTTTCCAACATATAAATTGCGGCTATGAAGAACAGAAGGGGACTTCCTCTCATTTTTTCCTTCTGTTTTCACATGGCATGGGGCTAAAAAGGGCACTGACCGCTTCTATCCGTGAGCGGATCTTCTCTTCCACCTAAAAGGAATGGTTTTATGTCGGTCTTTCAATCCGTATTTATATAGAAAAGAGGAGAAGGGATGGGATGGGCGTATGAATTCACTACTTATTTTATTGCTTGTACTGTTTATTTTATTAGTTATAATAGGTATAATTTGCTTATAGAGGAAAAAAGTGAGGAAGGGACTTTCCTTCCTCACTTTCCATGAAATATAATTTCTATATAACTAGAAATTAATAGAATAGTAATACATACATTAATAACCCGAAAAGCCCTCGTTTGGTGGCTCTCGGATAGTTGTTTTCGCTCACACAGTGTATGTGTCAGGAAATTCGTGTAGAATAGAACAATAAGTGCAAATGTGACAAAAACAAGTTCTATAAGAGTCACGAGGAGATACCTCCTTTTGGCCAAAATACATATACTTTTATATATTGTATCATACGATATTTTGTTCGTGTTATAAAATTCAGAAATAGAAGACCTTGTGTTAGAAAGTGAGGAAGAAAATGGACGTTGTAAAACGACTAGAGCAAGCGGAATATTATGTAGAACTTCTTTTTCAAATGATCGATGAAGATAAGTGTCCATTTTATTCTTTGATTATCAAGAAGAAAGCTCGAAAAAAGGATATCGAACGTATATTATCGCTTTGTGAACAATTGAATGAACAATACATAATAGAGAAGCAAGAAGGTTTACTTTTGTTTGATGCTCTTTTGGAGCAATTCGAAAAAGCGCTTCCACATCAGCTCGAAGTAAACGAAACTGCGGAAGCGCTTGTAAGACAAGGGTTATTTCAGCCAGTTATGAAAGAATTTTCACGCATGACAGCGAAAAAATAACTGGCATTACTTTTTAATTAATTTTTGATCGTGTTCTGTAAAGTTTTCCTCAATATTTTCTAATGATTTCTCAAAAATATCGATAAAATCTTGACCGTAAATATTTCGTAAGATTGCGATTAATTCAATGTTTTCTGGGAATTTCCCGTAAAAATTGCGAAGAGCAAGAGCGCCATTAAAGACAGAATTATTTTCAGGGTCATACTCCTCCATTAATTGCAGCAGTAATTCTTCCCCTTTTTCTGTAATTTCAATATACGTATTCCGTTTATCATCTTCTTTTTTTGAGAATACAAGATAGCCGCGCTCTTCAAGCTTTTTAGAAAAGTTAAATGCCGTCGATACGTGCATAACACCAAACTTTGCAATCTCAGAAATAGAAGCCCCTTTTAAATGATAAGCGATTGATAAAATATGATGCTCATTAATGTTTAAATCGTATGGTTTTATCCATTGCTGCCAATCTTTTTCTACACATTTCCATAACGCCTTCGATAATTGAGCGATACGTTGACTAAAAATCATTGCTTCTTTTACCGAATAATCTTTTTCTCCACTTTTCATTTACTCACCCACTTTTACATTCTTATTCATTAGTATCTATTATGCCAGTAAAATAAAAATTAATAAAGTCTTTTTGTGAGAATTGTGAAAATTTTTCGGTAAAACTACACTCTTATACAAATCGTGCATAATTGTGGACGCGTTTTAGGTGTTAAAACTACATATGTTATCTTTACGCAATAGAGGATAACATATATTGTAAATGCATAAAAACACGGCATATCTATGTGATATGCCGTGTTAGGAGAAACAGTTATAAAAAATATTTGTTATATGCAAAAACTAAGAATGGAACGTGTTTTACGCTTTTTCTGGAACTGTTTGTTGCAATTTTTCAATTGATTTTTGAATGTCTAAAATCTCTTGTTCAATATGACGCTTATTCTGAGAAATATCTTGTTTCCATGTGGAAAGCGTATCTTGCATATCATCTTTCAATTCTTGAAAGACTTCTTTACCTTCTGAAGCAGTTTCAACAATTTGACGTTTTAATAACTTTGTATCAGCAGTAATATCTGCTAACGTCTTTTTAATATCATTTCCTTTTTCTTTTAGCTTATTGCGCATATCTTTACCAGAAGAAGGAGTGGAAAAAAGAACGGCTAGTCCAGCGACAGCACCGCCGCAAAGTATACCTGTTATAAAGGATTTAGCTTTTGACATAAAAGGATACCTCCTTATTTTTTGTTCGTATTCATGATGTATAAAACAATGCATATGCTTAAGACAAGGGGGGAGAAAGGTGAAACTCGTGACAACCATTTGTTTTATTGTAAGTCTTTTCTTTCTTGTGCGTGCTATGCATCTATTGTTATTTGTAAAGCAAAAAAGATCGTATCCTCCAGCGTTTTGGGTTAAGAAACAAGCCATGCAGTATATTTCTTTTGGAGGAGTAGGCTTGCTATGTACACTCTTATTTTATATGTTTCTATAGTACGGTTTACTTGCTAGCATGTGATAAATCGTGTTGTTATTTTTATTTTACACTATTTGCAATCGTACTTGCGATATTTTGTAAACTTTCCGTCGTATATTCATTTTGGTGTGATTTCCAAACGGCCCCGAAACCATCGTTTTCACCGTAGCGTGGAATTAAATGCAGGTGGAAGTGGAATACAGTTTGTCCCGCTTTTTCGCCATTGTTGTTCAACAGGTTAAAGCCGACGGGATTAAATTCAGATTTAATCGCATTTGAGATTTTAGGAACGACAGAAAAAATATGGGATGCAATTTCTGGCGTTAAAGCAAAGATATCTTGCTTATGTACTTTTGGAATAACAAGTGTATGTCCTTTTGTTACTTGACTAATATCTAAAAATGCAAGTACATGTTCATCTTCATATACTTTTGAGCAAGGAATTTGTCCTTCAATGATTTTACAAAAAATACAATTATCCGCTGTATGATTCATAGTTCTCATCCTTTCGAGTAGTCTTAGCCGTATTTTAACATAATTACATAGGAGAACAAACACGAAAAACAGGAAGCTGGCTCAGCTTCCTGTTTTCTGAAGAGGGATTGAAAAAGCATTTTTATAATTTACCTTTCGCAGACACCTCATTTATTTAAGAAATGCATGGTAATTCGGCTAAAGTTTCTGCCGTAGACACCCCATTTTCAATAAAATGAAATTGCAATCTTTTATGAAATGAAATTGTTTATTTTATAAAACAGTATATACTCTCCGCGAGACACCCCGTTTCTAAAATGAAACAAATTATCTGGTTTCGTGTAAATTTTCTTTGTCCATGATGGACACCCCATTTCATGATGATTTCACTAAGTTGTATTCATCAATTTGGTGGTTGCTTTTTCAATGTGTTCCTTCTTCACTAATTATGATGTCCCGTTTTGCAGAGGATATGTAAAGAAATTAAATTTTTTTTGAAGAAATCAGGGTACTATGTAGTATCTTCTGTTTTTGGTAAGATGGATATATACATTCTAGTGGAGTATACGCTTTTTAAAAGCGAATGAATATAACGAAGAAAGTGGTGTCATATGGAACAGTTATTACGTGTGGACAATGTTACAGGGGGATATACGAAGCGACCTGTATTACAAAATGTTTCATTTTCTGTTAATAAAGGTGAACTTGTTGGTTTAATCGGCTTAAATGGAGCTGGTAAGAGTACGACGATTAAACATATTATTGGCTTAATGGAACCGAAAAAAGGCAGTGTAACAATTAACGGAAAAACAATTCGCGAAGATATGACGGCATATCGATCCAGTTTTTCTTTTATTCCTGAAACGCCTGTATTATACGATGAGTTAACATTAGAAGAACATTTAAAGTTAACAGCGATGGCATATGGCGTAGATGAGAAGCAATATGAGGAACGCGTAGGGCAGTTATTGCAAGAATTTCGAATGAAAAATCGCTTAAAATGGTTCCCAGCCCATTTTTCAAAAGGGATGAAACAAAAGGTCATGATTATGAGTGCGTTTCTTGTTGAACCAGCGCTTTATATTGTTGACGAACCTTTTGTGGGGTTAGATCCATTAGCAATTCAATCACTTCTACAAATGATGGATCAAATGAAAAAGAGCGGTGCGGGAATTTTAATGAGTACACATATTTTAGCGACAGCAGAGCGCTATTGTGATTCTTTTATTATTTTACATCAAGGTGAAGTAAGGGCGAAAGGGACATTATCTGAATTGCAGTCGCAATTTAATATGCCTGGTGCAACACTAGACGATATTTATATTGCATTAACAAAGGAAGAAGATTATGAATAGTAAAGCGTTATGGAAAGAACGATTCAGGCATTTTTTAAAGGAAGTTCGTACATATAGTAAATATGTTTTTAATGATCATTTGAAATTTATTTTTGTCTTTATCATTGGTGCGGGGGCTTACTATTATCAGCAATGGTTACAAACGCTAACACCTTCGTTTCCCACCGCACTCGTTATGGCAGTTTTACTTGGACTTGCTTTAACGACAGGCTCCATTCAGACGTTATTAAAAGAAGCGGATCTTGTATATTTGCTTCCGGTCGAAGAAAGATTAAAACCATACTTTACAAAGGCGTTTTTCTTTACATTTACAATTCAGCTCTATGTGATAGCGATTGTGGCCGCTGCACTTGCTCCTTTATATTTCCAGCAAACGAAGCAGACGGGTGGGGCTTACATATGGATTGTCGTTGCACTCGTTTTAGTAAAAGCGTGGAATTTATTTGTGACATGGGAAAAATCATTTTTAACAGATCAAAGAATGCAGCGTGGAGATTGGTTTATTCGTTTTATATGTAATGCTTTGTTTGTATACATTCTTGTCGGACATGCTTCTGTCATTTACATAGGGGCTATTCTCCTTGTAATGGTTATGTACCTCGTAGCTATGCATCAAATGGTTAAAGGAAAACCGCTGAATTGGGAATATTTAATTGCAGAAGAAGGCAAGAAAATGATGTTCCTATACCGTATTGCGAATATGTTTGTTGATGTACCAGCATTAAAAGAACGGGTATCACGCCGGAAGTGGCTTGATTTTGTTCTTACAATCATTGGTGAAAAACGGATGTATTTATATTTATATACAAGAACGTTCTTAAGATCGGGTAATTATTTTGGTTTGTATATTCGTTTACTCGCTATTGGCGGTGTCATTCTTTACTTTATCCCATTTTTATATGGTCGTTTCATTGTAAGTATTGTGTTTTTATACTTAATTGGTTATCAGCTATTAAGCCTTTGGAAACATCATCGTTTGAAACTTTGGCTTGATCTATATCCAGTAGCTATAGAAGAAAAGAAAACAGATTTTCTTACCCTGCTACGTGCAATTCTCTGCACAGGTAGTATTGTATTTACAATCATATTTGCTTTCGCAACAAAAGATATCATTATGACGTGTATTTTATTTGCTGTTAGCATAGTCTTTAGTATTGGCTTCGTCTATCAATACGGTGCAAAACGCATTGAGCGTTTAAGTTGAAAGGAATGAACCTATGACTGAATATGAAGAGAAGGTCATAAAAGAAGTGCAGCAGTGGAAGCATACGATCATGAAAGATTCTTCTATGATGACCCGGTTTTCCAAAAAGGTACAAACGAAAGTACAACAGCTTATCCCTGAAAAAGTGCAAAAAGCCTTAACAGAAACAATCAAAAAGATGGTTCAAGGTATTAGTGTTGGTTCTAATTTTATAAAGCCCAAATTAAAGGAAACAGATTGGTCGCTGCAAAGAAGAGATGAAGAAGTCATCAAAAAAATGGATGAGTATAAAAAAATTGCGGCAGCAGAAGGTGCAGGGACGGGGGCTGGTGGTTTTCTCCTTGGGCTTGCAGATTTTCCGCTCTTACTCAGTATTAAAATTAAATTTTTATTTGATGCAGCTACTGTTTATGGGTTTGATACGAGCAAAGAAGAAGAACGGCTTTTTATCCTTCATGTCTTTCAACTTGCCTTTTCAAGCGATGAGTACCGTAAAGAAATATGGAAAGCAATTGAAACATGGGATACGAAGGAAGAAAACCATATCGATTGGGAGAAATTTCAGCAAGAATATCGTGATTATATCGATTTAGCGAAGATGCTCCAGCTTGTTCCGGTTATTGGTGCACCAGTTGGAGCTTATGCGAATTATCAATTACTACAACGACTCGGAGAAGTGACGATGAACTGTTATCGTTTGCGATTACTTCAGCAAAAGGGACTCGTTATTTGAGAAAACAGGAGCCCTCTGGCTCCTGTTTTTTTGTTGTTATTTGTCGCAAAGCCGATATCCTTTGTCGCAAAGCCGATATATTGAAAAAATCGCCGATACATTTTGAGAAACGGTCGATATATTTGAATTTGCGCCGATTCGCTTTTGTTTTCATAATTGCGATTCGTATGTGGGAAAGCAAAAATAGATAAAATCAATTAATCGATAGAGAGGAGAGGGAAATATGAAGTTTCGAAAAGATTGGTTTCTTGGATTTCTTGGTTTAATTGGAGTTTATAAATTTCCTGATGTGATTGATGCGTTTCAAGGTGAAAAAGAATGGACGGCATACATTAGTCTCATTTGGTTCATTTGGTTCGGTTGTTTTATACCAGAGAAGAAAGAAGAGGAAAAGAAGGAGCATTAAAACATTTCTATTTTTTGTAAAACCTTATAATATATATAATAAGAGAATTTATATATATTAGATTTCTAGATTTGGAGTGATTAGATGCAGCCATTGGAAAATGAAATTCATCCTGATATGGTCAAGGTGTGGAAAATTCGAGTTTTGATTGAAACGGGAATTAGTGTACTAGTAATTCTAGCTTATCTCTTTTTTATGATTAAGTTTAATTGGTGGGAGTGGCTTTTCTGGGTGCTTGTTGTTGCGACGATTGTATATACACCATTCGATTATTTTGTGTTTCAAAAACTACGTCAACGTTACCATAGTTATCAATTAAATGAAGAAGAATTAGAAATTCAGCACGGAATGTTTACAGTAAAACGTGTATTAGTTCCGATGATTCGTGTGCAACACGTTACAATTGAACAAGGTCCAGTTATGAGAAAATACGATTTAGCAGAATTACAAATTTCAACGGCGGCTACTTCTCATAGTATTCCAGGTTTAAAGATGAGAGAGGCAGAGCAATTGAAACGACAAATTGCAGAACTTGCGAAGGTGAGTGATGAGGATGTATAAGAGGCAGCATCCCATAACAATTTTACTGGAAATAAAAATTTCTCACCTCTTACCAGGGCTGATTCCTTTAATTAGTTTAAATGGGAAGTTTCCTTTTTGGTATATGATCCCGATTGCAGTTTTTGTTGGGACGATTTTCTTTGCAGTTATACATTGGTATTACAAAGTATATTGGATTAAGGGCAATGTATTGCACATAAAGCAAGGAATGTTTGTGAAAAAAGAGAGTTACTTAAATAAAGAACGTGTACAAACAATAAATACAAGTTCAAATGTTCTATATCAATTATTAGGATTAACGAAACTGAAGATTGAAACAGCGGGTGGGGGGAAAGAACCAGAAGTAAGTTTGGCTGGTGTAACCCTTGAAGAGGCAAAAGCACTTATTTCTCTATTAAATGAGGAAGCGACTGTAAAAAGAGAAAATCAGGAAGAGATAACAGATTCAGTTTTACAAGAAGAACCGAAATCGTCTGAATACAAACTAACATGGAAAGAAATTATTTTTGCTTCCATCACTTCTGGTGAATTTGGAATCGTGTTCTCTGTGCTATTGTTTATTTATTCAAAAGCGCACGACTATGCTCCGAAATGGATTGTAGAAAAAGCTGAAAAATATGTGATGGATTTTGATTTTGATGTTTACGTTTGGGTATACGGCGTTGCAGTGCTACTTGTTCTGTCGTGGATCTTATCAACGATTCGATATGCAATGAAGCACGCCAATTTTACTATCGTTCGAAATGGCAATGAAATACGAGTTTCACAAGGTCTTTTTGAGAAGAAAGAAATTGTTTTAAAAACGCATCGTATTCAAGGGATTACAATAAAAGAAACGTTGTTACGTGAATGGTTAGGTTATTGTTCGATTCATGTAGAAGTCATTCAAAATGCTGAAAAAGGGGAGAAAAGTGTAACGATACATCCCCTTATGAAAAAAGCGCATGTATCCGGTTTACTAGAGCATCTGGAACTCCCTTATAAAATGGAAACAAATCTTATCGGGTTACCAAAGGCGGCATTAAGACGTTACTTACTTGGAAGTTGGATCTTCTTTATTTTTTTAACAATCCTAATTGCAGGAGCAGGGATATATTTTGAAAAATATATTGCATTGTTAGTATTACTTCCGCTATTTATTTTGCTTACATGGTTAGGTTACATATCGTTTACAGCTGGTGGATATGCACTACATGACCAGCAGCTGACAATCGTATCTAGAGGTCTTGGAAAGCGTACAGGTTTAATTCGTAGAAGGCATATACAATCACTCTCGAAGACGCAAACGTTCTTTCAACGTAAAGATAAGTTATGCACATATATATTTATTATTGCTTCATCAGAGGGCGGACATCATTACAAGTTGGAGCATACGCGTTTAGAAGATGCAGAGTGTATGCAAGATTGGTATAAAAAGAAGTAGAAGAAAACACCCTTTTGAAAGGGTGTTTTTTAATAAAGTAAAAAAGACAAAAGCCTTTTCTTTTTAGGAGGGCGAGAGGATCCGGCCATGCATAAAAGCAGTCAGATCCTTTTTTAGCCCCATGCCGAGTGGGATAGTAATGTACATGTCGTTGTTCATCTTTTTGAATGCCTGTATCCTGATGACGATCGTTCTTTTGGGAAAGGTATAGAATTTGATCTTGATCAATTAGCACTTGAATGGTTGCCATTAGAAGACCTTCAAAACACAAACCTTTATCCAAAAGCAATCATACCGTTCTTAACAGAATATGGACTTAGAAATAGGAAGTTGGCAACCTATGTCGGGGATATGGGATAGTATTTATCGATTATAAAGGAGTTAAAACAACTTCTGATAACGGTAATTCTTTTAAGTAAAAAAGATAATAGGTGATGTAAATGAAAATTAGAAATTCAGTCACAGTCATATTAATAACTATGACTGTGTAGTGAGGTTCATATGAGGGGGAGAAAAAGCACTTCTTTTACGTAAAGAAGTGCTTTTCTACTTTAAAATGTTTATGCTTGTACATCAAATGTCGTCACAAAAGATGGTCTTGAAAAAATACTTTTTTGCGGCTCTGCATTCGTTTGTGCAGGGCGTTTTTTATGTGCATTTTCGAAAGATCTAGACTCTGTCCAGTCTTTGAAGTTTTGTTCATTTTCCCACATTGTTAGAATGACATATGTATCGTTACTTAATGGACGAAGCACACGGATAGCTTGGAAACCAGGTTCGTTTTCAATAAGTCCTGCGCGGTTTTTGAAACGATTTTCAAAAACGGGACGACCTTCGTCTGTAACAGAGATGTTGTTACAAACAATAAATCCAGGTTGTCCTTTAAATTCCCCGACTGCGTCTAGCACGTCATATTGAAGTGATCCTTCTGCAGTTTCTTCCGTATTTTCTTTATAAAACATATCTTTTTCATTATTTTTTGCAGTGAAATGTGGTTGCTTGAGAGGTGTTTCGTATGAAATAATTGCTTTCATTTGTAATGCCTCCTTTATGAGTTTGACTTTATTATAGCAACTCTTGTGAAAAAATTCGAAGATTATATACATAAAGATAGTCGTTTTCCAAATAATAAATGTACCATCATTTGGAAAGAAGGACGATGTATGAAGAACATAAAGTGGATCCTAATGAGCGTCGTAGCGGTGTTTGTAGTTGCGATCGTATTCTATAAACTGATTGTATTAGCTGGCGGTTATATGATGGATGAAAAACGACTTGTTTTCCACTCTTCATCACGTATCGTCGATCAGCGAGGAAAAGAAATTACAAAGTTATATGTAGAAAATAGAGAGCTTGTACCAATTGAACAGATTCCAAAGCATGTAGCAGAGGCATTTATTGCTGTAGAAGACGCTCGGTTCTATGAGCATCATGGAGTGGACTACCCGTCTGTGTTTCGAGCGCTATATAAAGATATTTTAGCAGGAGAGAAAATGGAAGGCGGGAGTACAATTACACAGCAGTTAGTCAAAAATGTTTTTTTAAATCAGGAAAAAACGGTAGCCCGCAAATTAAAAGAAGTGGCGATATCCCTTCAACTAGAACAAAAATATACGAAGCAGCAGATTCTTGAAATGTATGTGAATCATATTTATTTTGGACATGGTGCTTATGGGATTCAGGCGGCGGCAAAATTGTATTTTAATAAAAATGTAGAGGGGTTGACAGTTGAAGAAGGAGCGATGCTTGCGGGGCTTCCGAAAGCTCCAAATGGGTATTCTCCTTTCTTATATCCAGAAAAGAGTAAAGGACGCCGTGATTTAGTTTTGTCTCTTATGCATAAGCAAGGATATTTATCAGCAGAGGAAAGTGTTCGTTATCAAGGGAAAACAATCGCTCTTTATAAAAGCTTAGATGAGCGGGAACTTGCTTATATGCCATATATAGACATGGTGATAGATGAAGCTGCACGTTTATATGGCTTATCACATCAAGAAGTACTCCGCGGAGGCTATACATTTGTTGTATCAATGGATGAAAAGCTTCAAAAAGTAGCTTATGATCAATTTCAAGATGCACGCAATTTTCCTGGTAAAGGAAATGGAGCGCAAGGAGCTTTTTTATTAATGGACAATGTAAGTGGCGGAATTAGAGCTGCGATTGGCGGAAGAGACTATGTGCCGAGAGGTTTTAATAGGGTATTTGCGAAAAGGCAGCCTGGCTCTGTGTTAAAGCCTTTAATTGTGTATGCGCCAGCGCTAGAAACAAAAAAATATAATCCGTATTCTTTATTAACAAATGAGCGGATTTCTTTTGAAGGATATGAACCAAGAAACTATAATCACAGGTATTCAAAAGAGGTAACGATGTATGATGCGCTTTTAGAATCAGCAAATGTGCCAGCTGTATCGTTATTAAATGAGCTGGGGGTAGAGGAAGGAAAGCAATATTTAGAAAAGGGCAATATTCATATTGCAGAATCTGGTTTAAGTACGGCACTTGGTGGATTAAAAGAGGGGGTTTCTCCATTTGATCTTGTTAAGATGTATCGTGCTTTCTTAGCGAATGGGAAGATTATCGAGCCTCATGTTATTGAAAAAGTGCTAAATCGTCATGGAGAACTCATTGGACAACCACCTCCAGAAGAAACAAAAATTTTTTCAAAGCAAACAGCGTGGTATATGACAAAAATGTTAGAAGGTGTTGTCGAAGAAGGTACAGCAAAGGCAGGGGAATATAACGGTGCATTAGCTGGGAAAACAGGTACGACGTCACTTCCAGATCAAAGTGAAGGTGCTAGAGATTTTTGGTTTGTTGGCTATACACCAAGTTTAGTAGGTGCGGTATGGATTGGATATGATTGTACGGATAAAGAACATCAATTACAGGATGGAAAGCTATCCGCAACAGCATTATTCAAAAAAATTTTAACGAAAGCAAATGTACAAGATAAAACAAGTTTTACGCAGCCAAAAGGTGTCGAGACAATTGGGAGACCAATTCGCTTAAGTAAAATGGACAATCTAAAGGCGAAGCTCTTCTTTAGTCCATTGGGCTTGTTTACTATGAAGTTAAGTTGGAATCCACTTCCAGATAATCGGATTCTATATCGGATTTATAAAGTAGAACATGGAAGACATACTCATATTGGAACAGTAAAAGGGATTGGTGAGTACGAGGAAAAGTTTATTAATGTTTTCTCGAAACCAAGTTTTTATGTCGTTCCGTATAATCCGCAAACAAACCGAGAGGGAGAAAAGACAAAAGTAGCTAAACCGTAGTTTTTGCTTATGTTATAATAAGAATGTTACAAAAATAGTAAGCGTTTTTACGAACGTTTGTGTCAATTTCATGAACAACGTACATAATGGTATGCATTTTGTTTTTACAAGATGTATAGTAAAAAAAGATAAATATCGGATAAGGTTCTTAGAAGTGTTAGTAAGGAAGGGAGCAAGGGTCTTGGTAAGAAATATAAATGAGACATTTTTAAAAGCATGTATGGGGGAACAAACGGAATATGTACCAGCATGGTATATGCGACAAGCAGGGCGTTCGCAGCCTGAATATAGAAAGATAAAAGAAAAGTATTCTTTATTTGAAATCACACATAACCCGGAGCTATGTGCGTATGTTACAAAGCTTCCAGTTGATCAATATAACGTAGATGCGGCGATTCTTTACAAAGATATTATGTCGCCCCTTCCAGCAATTGGTGTAGATGTGGAAATTAAATCTGGGATTGGTCCGGTTATTGACAACCCGATTCGTTCTTTACAGGACGTGGAAAAGCTTGGTGAAATTCATCCGGAAGAGGATGTACCATACATATTAGATACAATCCGCTTATTAACAACAGAAATGTTAGATGTTCCGTTAATTGGTTTTTCAGGAGCACCGTTTACATTAGCGAGTTATATGATTGAAGGCGGTCCTTCTCGTAACTATCATAAGACGAAGGCATTTATGTATGCTGAGCCAAAAGCTTGGTTTGCTTTAATGGATAAGCTTGCAGATATGGTAATTACATACTTGAAGGCACAGGTTAAAGCAGGAGCAAAGGCTGTACAAATATTTGATTCTTGGGTTGGAGCGGTAAATGTAGTAGATTATCGTCTATTTATTAAGCCAGCAATGGAGCGTATTTTTACAGAGCTTAAGGCTATGAATGTACCGATGATTATGCACGGTGTAGGCGCAGGGCATTTAGCAAATGAATGGCATGATTTACCTCTTGATGTAGTGGGGCTAGATTGGCGTTTACCGATTGAAGAAGCGCGCGCGCGTGGTATTCATAAAGCGATACAAGGAAATATGGATCCTTCTTTATTACTTGCACCTTGGCATGTAATTGAAGAACATGTAAAAGGCATTTTAGATCAAGGGATGAAGCAACCTGGCTATGTATTTAACCTAGGCCACGGTGTGTTCCCAGAAGTAAATCCAGATACATTAAAACGCTTAACAGCATTTATTCATGATTATTCTAAAGGACAGTTAGCGAAGTAAAGGAGAATAGGTGTATGAAAAAGAAAATTGGTTTGCTTGTAATGGCATACGGAACACCGTATAAAGAAGAAGATATTGAACGTTACTATACACATATTCGTAGAGGAAGAAAGCCGAGCCCTGAAATGTTAGAGGACCTAACAGAGCGTTACCGTGCGATCGGTGGTATTTCTCCTTTAGCTACTATTACATTAGAACAAGCAAAAAAATTAGAGACGCGTTTAAACGAAATGCAGGATAACGTGGAATTTCATATGTATCTCGGCTTAAAGCACATTGAGCCTTTTATTGAAGATGCTGTGCAGACAATGCATAATGATGGAATTGAAGAGGCCATTGCCCTTGTCCTTGCTCCGCATTATTCTACTTTTAGTGTGAAATCATACGTTGGACGAGCACAAGAAGAAGCGGAAAAACTAGGTGATTTACAGATTCATGGTATTGATAGTTGGTATAAAGAACCGAAGTTTATTCAGTATTGGGTAGACGAAGTGAAAAAAATATATGGTGGTATGACAGAAGAAGAACGTGAGAAAGCAGTTTTAATTGTGTCTGCACATAGTTTGCCCGAGAAAATTATTGCGCTAGGCGATCCGTACCCAGAACAATTAAATGAAACAGCCGATTACATTGCACGTGGTGCAGAAGTGCCAAATTACGCAGTAGGTTGGCAAAGTGCAGGGAATACACCGGACCCATGGATTGGACCAGATGTACAAGATTTAACGAGAGAATTAAATGAAAAGTATGGTTACACTTCATTTGTATATGCGCCGGTTGGGTTCGTAGCTGAACATTTAGAAGTACTATACGATAATGATATTGAATGTAAAGTCGTTACAGAAGAAATCGGGGCGAAGTATTATCGTCCAGAAATGCCAAATGCATCAGAGGCATTTATTTCTTGTTTAGCGGATGTAGTTTTAAACAAACAAGCAACTGTTTTGTAATACCTTGGGAAAGGAGGAGCTATTTTGAAGAAGAAAGTTGTGGTCATCGGTGGTGGCATTACAGGTTTAACAACAGCGTATTACTTACAAAAAGAAATTCGCGAAAAAGGATTGCCGATTGATACATTACTGATAGAAGCATCGGGTAAGCTTGGAGGGAAAATTCAAACCGTTCAAAAAGATGGATTTACAATTGAGCGCGGTCCGGATTCTTTTTTAGAAAGAAAAGAAAGTGCAGCTAGATTAGCGAGAGAACTAGGACTTGGAGATGGGCTTGTAAATAATGCAACGGGTAAATCATTTGTTCTTGTGAACAACCGATTACATGGAATGCCGAGCGGATCAATGATGGGAATTCCAACGCAAATTACCCCGTTTCTATTTTCAGGATTGTTCTCTCCGATTGGTAAATTAAGAGCTGGTTTTGATTTTGTGTTACCACGTTCGAAACCAGTTTCTGATCAATCACTTGGGCAGTTTTTCCGTCGTCGTCTAGGAAATGAAGTGGTTGAAAACTTAATTGAACCGTTACTATCTGGTATTTATGCGGGGGATATCGACCAAATGAGTTTAATGGCGACGTTCCCACAATTCTATCAAGTTGAGCAGAAATACCGTAGTATTTCACTTGGTATGCGTACGTTAGCACCGAAGAAAGCAAAGGATGTAAAGCCAAAGGGAATCTTTTTAACATTGAAAACAGGTTTAGAATCCTTAGTGGAAGAAATTGAGGAGAAGCTTGATAGTAGAACTGTTATGAAGGGAACTCGTATTGAAAAAATTGCAAAGATAGGCGATGGTTATACGCTTACGCTTAGCAACGGAAAAGAAATTGAAGCAGATTCTATTGTTGTTGCAACTTCTCATAAAGTGTTGCCGTCTATGTTTGCACAGTATAAGCAGTTTCGTTTCTTCCGTAATATTCCCTCGACATCGGTTGCTAATGTTGCGTTAGCTTTTCCGAAAGAAGCAATTCAGCGTGACATTGAAGGTACGGGATTTGTAGTATCGCGAAATAGTGATTTCTCCATTACAGCGTGTACGTGGACGCATAAGAAGTGGCCACATACAACTCCAGAAGGAAAAGTATTGCTTCGTTGCTACGTTGGACGTCCAGGTGATGAAGCAATTGTAGAACAAACGGATGAAGAAATTGTTCAATTTGTAGTAGAAGATTTGCAAAAAACAATGGATATAACAGCCGATCCAGACTTTACCGTTGTGAGTCGCTGGAAAGAAGCAATGCCGCAATATACCGTGGGACATAAAGAGCGAATGGACGAGTTAAGAACATTTATGGAGCAAGAATTACCAGGTGTTTATTTAGCAGGGAGCTCTTATGGCGGAACTGGTCTTCCTGATTGTATTGATCAAGGTGAGGCAGCTGTGAAGCATGTATTATCCTATTTGGAAAAAAGAGATGAAGCTGAATTAATTGCGCAATAATGAAAGAAATCTTTTATGCATGTAAAACTGCAAAGACATAGCGGGATAAACAGCTTGGTGATTGACCAAGCTGTTATTTTTTATTTTCATAACACAGGTTCTCGCTTAAATACTTCATTCTATTTAATTCCATAGCAGACGCATGCATATCTTTGGGAGCTTTTTAACTCAGTATTACGTTTAGAGCTGCAGCCGCTTTCGGCCATCCAACATAAAAGGCTAGATGGGTTATTAAAGCAATCATTTCTTGTTGGTTCATTCCGTTTTTTTCGGCTAATTGTATATGAAATGGTAGTTGTTCTGTATTACCAATACTAATTAGAGCAGAAAGTGTAATTAAACTTCTTTCTTTTGATGTTAAAGTAGGTTCTCTCCATACTTTTTCGAATAACACGTTTTCACTATAATCAACAAAATCGGGAGCAGTATCTCTCATTTTCTTTGGTATATTGAATTCGATACGATCATTCACTATTCTTTTTCTCCCCTCATATTAACCATTTGTGCTATTCCTTGACCAAATGACCAGTTTTCAGCAGATGTTTCGTTTAATGTAATAAAAATATCAGTTGTAGAGATGTTTAAATGATTATAAAAAGCTTCTGAGATTGATCGATACAAATTTCTTTTTTGCTGTATTGTTCTTCCTGGTCCGCATGTAATAGAAACATGAATCATTTTATCTGTTCTCTTTTTCTGCCCTTCTAAGAGATAATACGGATCGTAAAAAAATTGATGAGATGGGTAGGGTAAGAACATGTGAAAGTAATCATTTTCTGGAATTCTAAAATGTTCAATTAATGAATGGTGAATACGATTACTTACTTTTTTTAACTCTTCTCTATGCAATTGACCGTCTGGATAATAAACAGTAACAAATGGCATATATTCACTCCCTTTCTTATGGTTTTATTTTACGTTTGTAACTTCGATTTGTATAATTGAAAATATATAATAAAATTATCAATAAAACCGATAGAGATCAGGTGTGAAAATGGAAATAAAAGAGTTAAAAACGTTCAAAATGATTGCCCAGGAAGGCACTTTTTCACTTGCAGCCAAAAAATTAAACTATGCGCAGTCAACCGTAACAACACATATAAAAAAACTCGAAAATGAACTTGGTTTTCTTCTATTTGAACGAGGATGGGATGCTCGATTAACAGATGAAGGCATTCTATTTGCAGAGGAAGTAGATAACTTGTTAATGCATTGGGATTATTCAATATCTCAAGCGCAGCGTATCAGCAATGAAGAGAAAGGAACAGTAAGAATCGGGTTATTAGAATCTGTTGCAGAAAAATTAATTCCCCGTATATTAAAATGTTTACATGAGGAGAAACCATACATACATTGTGATTTTGTTGTAGGAAACACAGCGCTTTTATCACAAATGATAGAGCAAAATAAGATTGATTTTGCTGTTTGTGGAAACAACAAAAACATTTCCAATGTGAATTTCACTCCACTTTGCCATGAACAAATACAATTTATCGTCGATAATCATCATCATCCATTATTACAAAAAGAGTCAGTAGAAATATTTGATATCATTGAGTATCCTATTTTAATTGGGGAGAATAGTTGTTATTATTATCGATCTGTGAATGCTTTCTTATCAGAAAACAATTTATCATTTAAAAAAGTCTACAATTGTAGTGCACTACATCTCATTCCACAAATGATTTTTGAGGATATGATAGGTATTATTCCTAAGGGAACTAACTTAAAAGAAAGTAATATATCATTTAAGGTTAGAGGATTTGATCCTAAAATGCCTATCGGATTATTAATTTCTTCGAAAAAAAGAAACTATTTGAGTCAAACAAAACAACAACTTATGAAATTGATTCAAGTGTCGTTATTATAAAGTGAAACTTTAATCAGTGGGTAGGCTTCATCCCCTACTGATTATTAGTCAACCAATCGAGTCTTTACGGGCAGTTGATCCCTCATCTAACTGCTTTGCTTTTGCTGAATCTTGAGATGGGGGTCTTACTGCTCGTTAATGCGGGATAAACAGCTTGGTGATTGACCAAGCTGTTATTTTATATCTTATAATATTTCTAATATTTCTAATTCCTTGCATTCGTACGCAACCATTTTATTATTTATAATTACGCATCTATGTTCAAATTTCTTCGAGCTATCGAGAATCTTAGGTAAAATGTGTGGTATTATTTCATCTAATCCATAATTCCCTTCACTTAAAAGCCACGAAATATTTTTCCAGTCTAATATGCCTTCATCTACTTTCTTAGGAGTGGGATAAGAATAATCTTTAGGAATATTAACCAAGTAAGCATACATTCCACCAAAATAAGCATCATCAAATTCCCACTTTATAATCCCTTTAAACTGTACTTGATTGTCTAGTATGTCAATCCCTGTTTCTTCCTTTACTTCTCGAATAATGCAAGCTAATGGTGTTTCTTGGTTCGCTATTTTTCCTCCTACACCGTTCCACAAGCCTTTTAATGGATCATATTCTCGGTTTAACATGAGTATTTCATCATTTCTTTTCATAAAGCACAAAGTATGCTTATACAAAATAAGTCCTCCTCTGTAATTGTTATATTAAAAAATAGTTGTAGACTGAAAAGGTGTTTTCTGTACATAAAAACAATGTGTTGCAAAACCTTGAAAAATTTCTTCGGAAGAACTGAAGAAATTTTTCATTCGTATAATCAGTGTTAGCGATATCGATCTTTTAAGAAGTTCATTTTAACTGAAGCATTTAATCAATTTCACCTATATAAACGGGACTTGATGGATTTCCTGTATGAAAGTCTTTAATAAGCTTCCTGATGCCAATGGGAAACAGTGGATAATGTTGTAAGTCAGCGATTGGTAACCATAAAATCCCTGTTTGTTTGCTGTCCATATTTAGACTTTTGGACTTTACATTTGTAAAGGATACCGGTGTACATGAATACATAAATTCAACTCTGTGTATTTCTGAATCCATAAAACATTCTCTGATGAATAAGAGATCGCCTTCTTTTACTTCAATTCCTGTCTCTTCAAGACATTCTCTTTTCAAGGTTTTATCTAGAGTTTCTCCAACCTCTTGTCCGCCACCAGGAAGTAGGTGATAGATACCTTCCTCATCTTCATAAGTTGTTACTAATAATTTTTCTTCATGTATGAGTATGGCTTTGACTGAATTTCTAATTTTCATGTGCATCACTCTCTTTTAGTTAACAGCCGTAGGATATTCTTCTAAGGCATGCTCTTCAATCATATCTATATTTCTTTTGTTTTTTGCATAATGGATGATATGATCTTTTATGTTTGGATACAGAATAATAGTATGTAATTCAGATAGCGGTATCCATTTTACATCAGTTTGATTCGGATCGGGGTTAGCGGGCATTTTCGGTGCAGATCCATCTTGTATTTTACATTCAAACATGAGACATAAAGAATGGATTGGACCATATTTATTAGCATTTAGATGTGGCGCATATTCATAAGCAAATGCTAATGAACCAACTTCTACATCAACGGATGCTTCTTCTTTCGCTTCCCTTTGTACAGCGTCGATAACTGTTTCACCAGGTTCCGCTCCGCCAGCTGGTAAATTATAATGGAGTCCATTTTCATCATTAAATTCAATTAACAGGATTGAATCATTTTCTATAATAACTGCTCCGGCTCTTACTCTAATATGATAAGTCATTTGTTATCTCCCACCTTTTGAAAATTATACCATCTTATTTTACAGTATTTTTAGAGTTTTGTGTCTAGTTATTAATATTGGAAAGTAATAAAATGCCTTTGAGCACCAAAAGGGAAGTCTTTCGGTTTTTCTTATTGTATTAACGAAGTAGGTTAGTTGAAGAAGGATATATGACGAAATAGCGTGAATTCCCAAAAAATAAAGACATTACTATGGGGCGATTCTTCGAAAAAGGAGGTCGCCTTATTCTTATGCAAGAAACAGGACAATTTAGTAGACACTTTTTTTCATGTAATGATTTCTTTCTTTTGTCTCTCCTATTTCGTCTGATAGCCTTCGTCGGATTTTTCAAACCTTTCTTTCATCTCACGGTCGTCACAGAAAAGAAAGAATTTCTTACAGAAGGATGAGATTAATTTTTTGTAAAGTTTGTCGAATTTTTAGTTCTTTATAAAGAACTATTTGTTATGATAGTACATGCTGAGAAAATACAAAATTAGGGGAGGAAGAAGGATTTGAAGAAGATAGTAAGTGTCTTTTTATCATTGATTCTACTGATTTCATTTACTGGCACTGTAGCAAAAGCAGAGGAGAATGCTTCGTTGTCAGTACAGGATGCAATTCAAATGTTTCAAAATCAGGGAAAAGGTAAAGGGGTAGTAGAAGGGTATATTGTTGGATATACGCAAAGCCCTTCTAAATACACGAAGGATCCAGCGAAGTTTGAAGATACGAATGTGGCGATCGCTGATTCTCCAAATGAGACAGATCCAGCGAAAATTATGCCTGTTCAGTTGCCAAAAGGTGACGTGAGAACAGCGGTAAATGTAAAGGATCACCCTGAAAATATGGGGAAGAAGGTTCGTTTAACAGGGACACTTGATTTGTATTTTAGTAGCCCTGGCCTAAAATCAGTAACAGCTTACAAGTTTCAAGGTGAAATACCAAATCGTGTTGGGGATGTTAGTGCATCACCAAATGGTGGAGAAATTGAAAAAGGAACAGTAGTTACATTAACAACAAATACAGAGGGAGCAGCAATCTATTATACGCTAGATGGATCTGTTCCTACAGATAAAAGTATTCGTTATCATGCACCTATTGTTTTAAATGAAAATAGTGTTGTAAAAGCGATTGGAGTAAAAGAAGGTCTTGTATCTTCGGCTATTTCTACGTTTTCTTTTACAATCGAAAAAAGTGAGCAAATTCGCATTCATGATATTCAAGGGAAATCACATATTTCCCCTTATAATGGAAAAAAAGTACGAAATATAGAAGGTGTTGTAACTGCGCTAGATAAAAATGGTTTTTATATGCAAGACCAACAGCCTGATAATGATCCGGCAACTTCAGAAGGAATCTATGTATATAAAAAAGAGGCAAATGTAGTAGTAGGAGATCTTGTGCAAGTTGATGGAGATGTTGAAGAGTATATTGGACCTGGGTATGCTGAGAAGTTTGAAACAGATTTATCTATTACCGAAATTAAAGCAAATCGCGCCGTAGTAAAAGTAAAGAATCAACAGTTACCATCTGCGATTGTATTAGGTGAAAATGGTTTAAAGATTCCTGATCAAATTATTGATAATGATGCATTTGGAGTATTTGATCCAAATGAAGATGCAATTGATTTTTATGAAAGTTTAGAAGGTATGCGTGTTACAATGCAAACACCAAAAGTTATTGCACCTCAGAAAAACGGGAATCTATATGTAACCGTTGCAAATGGTAGCGATAAAATCGTAACAAAATATGGAACACCACTCTTAGGCGAGAATCAACTAAATCCAGAACGTCTTTCTCTAAAAGTATCTCGTGATTATGTCGCGAAAGTAGGAGATACATTTAATGGAGATATAACGGGAATAGTAGGTTATGACTATGGTTCGTATCGTATTTCCCCAGTAACAGAACTACCATCTGTAACGGATGGCGGATTTAAACAAGTGGGGGCAAATATTCAACCACGACTTGGAAAACTAACAGTGGCAACATATAACATTGAGAACTTTTCCGCAAACAAAAAAGAAACATCTGATGAAAAGGTAAAGGCACTTGCGTATTCTATTAAATATAATTTAAAGATGCCAGATATTATTGGTATACAAGAGATGCAGGATAACAATGGAACACTTAACGATGGAACAACAGATGCTTCATTAAGTGCAAAGCGTATTATTGATGCTGTGCAAGAAATTCGTGGACCAAAGTATGAATATGTAGAAGTTACTCCGCAGAATAATCAAGATGGAGGAGCACCAGGAGCGAATATTCGCGTTGGTTTCTTCTATAATGCATCACGTGTGAAATTAGCAGATCAGCCAAAGTTGTTAGAAACAAATCCAACGCGTATTGGACAAGACAACCCATTATTTGAAAATACACGTAAACCATTAGCTGCTGAATTTACATTCCAAGGTCAAAATATCGTTGTTGTTTCGAATCATTTAAACTCTAAACTTGGGGATGCGACGCCATTTGGAAAAATACAACCGCTTGTATTAAAGAGTGAAGAGAGACGAATTCAGCTCGCGCAAGAAGTGAATCATTTCGTAAAAGGTATACAAGAAAGAGATGCGGATGCACCTGTTGTTGTAGTTGGTGATATGAACGACTTTGAATTCTCTAAACCACTGCAAGCTCTAAAAGGTGATACAATGCAAGATATGTTAGAAACGGTTTCGAAAGAAAATCGTTACACGTATATTCATGAAGGAAATGCACAAGTATTAGATCATATTTTAGTTACAAATAATATTGCTCCGCATACGATTGTAGATCCTGTACATCTAAACTCAAATGTTATGAAGGAACATGGACGCGTTAGTGATCATGATCCAGTACTCGCTCAAATTGATTTGAAAAAGGCTTCTTGAGTATACAAAATATCCCTTAGCAATTAAGCTAAGGGATATTTTTGTATTATAAATTTATTGATTTTCCAATGGATTCTTTGCATCTCATTCTTTTTTGTAGTCTTCGCATATATTTTTTGTTATCTTTTTGTACACCTTTTATATACATAAATAAGCTAATTAATAAAAATAGCATGCATTGTATGCTTAAAACATAAGGTGACATTCCTTGCAGTGGTTGCTTTGGATCATATAAATGAATAGGTGCACCCCCGATGGTAGGGAATATAACATTTAAAATTACATAGGGAAGTGAGCTAACGGCAAATGGAAATAAAATAGCCATGTAATCTTTTTTTGACCATATAGATGCAGCTAATCCTAATACAGCCATTAAACCTGCAAACAAAAAATTAATCCCAATATACAGGGAAATATAAGTGATAGGAGAAGTGTAGTATAGTGATGCAAACATACCGTTATTGTTTATAATCTCAGAGGTTAATGGTGGCATGCCATCTGGTATTGTTAGTTTACAAAGTAATAAAGAAAACAAAAACGGAAAAATATAAAGAATTCCACCAGAAAAAAATGTAACGATATATTTCGTGAATAGATAGGGGAATATAGGAATCTCTCTACTTATAAATGATTTAAAACCATCCGATTTATCAGAGTTATAGCTCGTACTAAATGGTAAAGAAGCGATAACAGGCATTAATAATAAATAAACATCCATCTCATTATCACGAAAGCCAATCCATTTATATGCAGTGGTTACAACATTATCAGGTATGTCTCCTATGTATTGTATGACATAGTAATAATGATAAATTAAAATAAGAACGAACATACTGAAAAAGAAACTCATCGAAATCCGATTCAAAAAGGCTTGCTTTATATTTAAACGAAGTGCATGCATCATGTTTGATTTAGCCCCCACTAAATGTAATAAATATGTCTATGTTCTATACTACTATTATTTGTAAAGATTTTCTTGTTTTTTCATGTTGATTATATAAAAAAAGAAGTGTTTTTTTACCTTTTCATTTCCACTCTCTTTTTGATACACTATGACAGTATTATAGTAATTGATTGTGAATAAAAAACAATTGATAGACTGGAATTTTTTATACTGGGAATAAATAAAAAGAGAACTTGTATACAATGGAAGACTGTGATAATATCAAAAGTGTACTAATTGACTATATTATCCAAATGGTCATTTTGGAGGTGAAGATGTGGCAGTAGATCGAAAACGTTCTATCATTGAAGCTGCGACAAAATCTTTTTCAGCTTTTGGCTATAAGGCAACAACAATGGATCAAGTTGCTAAACTAGCGAATGTCGGAAAAGGAACGATTTATACTTTTTTCAAAAACAAAGAGGAATTATTCGGAGAAATTATTTCTAATTTAATTACAGAAATGAAGCAAGTTGCAAAAGAAGCAATTCGTCCAGAAGTTTCATTTTTTGAAAATGTACATAGAGCATTATATAGCATTTTAGAGTTTAGAAAAGAACATCAGCTCATGATTAAACTCATTCAAGAAGAGCGAGATATGGGAACGAAAGAAGTACAAGAGGTTATGCAGCAAGTTGATGTTGAAATTGTATCTGTTATTCAATCCTATTTAGAAATCGCGATTGAAAAAGGCGAGATTAGTAAATGTGACCCAGAAATCACGGCATTTATTATGCTTCGACTATATGTATCACTGATCTTTGATTGGGAAAAAAATCATAAACCATTAGAAAAAGAGAGAATTGCAGAGCTTTTCGAACTTTATTTATTAAAAGGATTGTCAAATTAAGATAATCCTTTTATTATATATAAAAATGACTAATTAAATAAAATGGTCAAAAGTGAGAGGGGATATAAAAAACAGCAGATTAAGTATATACGATTATCAAAAAGATCATTTTATTTGTTTGCATTGACTAGGTGGATTAAACGGTCATTTAAAATAAAAAGAAACATAATATAAAAATTAGATCATAAAAGTTAGGGCTAGGTAATATATATAACATGCTATAGTCTTTTTATTTGTTATAAAATGACCGTATGAACAAAGTAGTCAACTATTACGAGGGGGAGGATTTATGAAAGGATTTACGTTACTTGGTAAGGAATTTGTAGAGATTATAAAAAGTAAAAAAATTTTAATACCCATTATAGCCGTTTTATTTGTACCACTTTTATATGCGGGGATGTTTTTATGGGCGTTTTGGGATCCATATGAACAGTTAGATGATTTGCCGGTCGCGGTAGTGAATCTAGATCAAGGTGCAGTATTTGATGGCAAACCAATTGAGGTTGGTAAAGGACTCGTAGATAAATTAAAAGATAATAAAAGTTTCAAATGGGAGTTTGTTAGTGAAAAAACAGCGAGAGAAGGAATGGAGAACAGGAAATACTATATGCTAGTTCGTATTCCAGATAATTTCTCAGACAATGCGACAACGCTGTTAAAAGAAAATCCAAAACCATTAAACTTAGAATATATTCCAAATGAAAGCTTAAACTTCTTATCTTCACAAATTGGTGGAACAGCCATTGAAAAAATTAAAGGTGAAGTATCGAGTACATTAACAAAAACGTATGCAGAGAAAATGTTTGATTCGATAAAAGATGTTTCACAAGGTCTCGCTGATGGAGCGGATGGAGCGAATAAGTTACATGATGGAGCTGGAGAGTTACAAGATGGTTCTGGCAAGGTAACAGATGGCTTGCATACGCTGCAAGGGAAGTCTGGAGAGATGGTAGTTGGAGTCAACAAATTACAAGATGGTTCTGGCAAGGTAACAGATGGTGCAAATAAACTATTAGATGGTTCTGGCAAGGTAACAGACGGTGCAAATAAGCTATTAAATGGTTCTGGAAAAGTAACAGACGGTTTAAACTTATTAGTTAATAAATCTAGCGAACTACAAAAAGGAATAGGCGATCTTTCTAATGGTTCAGGTCAATTATATGGTGGTTTAAAAGAATTAACAGGCAAATCAATTGAGTTTAATGCTGGTTTAAAACGTGCTTCATCCGGTTCTAATGAATTACAAAAAGGTACTGCTGATCTTTCGAGCGGCGTGGGAACACTTAACGGTGCGCAAGGGCAATTAGAACAAGGTGCACAAAAAATTCAAAAAGGTTTACAAGGATTAAATAATCAATTGCAAAATGCTGTAACTGGATTCTCAGACATGCAAGAAATACCAGCGGCAATACAAAAAGCAAATAAAGAGGTAGATGACGCAGCAGACAATATAAGTCGATTAGACGCAGTTTCTCTGTCTAATGCAGAGGAGGCGAATAAAGCAACACAAGACGTAGCTGCTCTGAAAAAACAAATTGAAAGTTTACCAAAAGAATATCAAGACCAATTAACCCCTTTTATAACGAATGCTACGAATAGTACAACTAGCGTTCAAAAGAAATCAGCTGGAGTAGCAAGTGCAACAAGTCAATTAAAAGTAGAAGTGTCGCAGTTACAAGAAAAAGTAAATGCAACAACAAAAGGATTACAAGCGAAATTACCAAATCCAGAGAAGCTAAATGGCTTAGTCGCTGGTGTGAATGAGTTAACAAAAGGACAAAATGAATTCGTTGCTAAGTTCCAAGAATTTGGTAAAGGGTTAGATGCGGCAAAATCTGGAGCCGATCGATTAGCATCAGGAAGTAAGCAATTGAATGATGGTGTTAGTCAATTAGCTGAAAATGGTCCGAAACTTGTAAATGGAGTAAGTGAACTAACAAATGGTGCAGGTAAGTTAAATGGAGGGATAGGTACATTATCAACAGGTTCAGGTCAATTAATTACAGGTGTTAATCAATTAGCAGATGGCTCTAGTCAAGTAACGAATGGCTTAGGAACATTAGCAGATGGCTCAAGCCAAGTAACAAATGGCTTAGGAACATTAGCAGATGGCTCAAGCCAAGTAACAAATGGCTTAGGAACAATGTCAAACGGTTCCAATCAATTAATCGACGGAGTAAACAAACTAGCAGACGGATCTGAAAAAGTAACAGATGGTTTAGTCAAAGTAAATGACGGAACAAATGAACTCGCTGCAAAACTTGGTGAGGGTGCTGAGAAAACAGGTGAAGTAAAAGGAACTGATAAAACATACGACATGTTTGCAGATCCAGTGAAAGTACAAACGGAGAAGATGTCAGAAGTACCAAACTACGGAACAGGATTTACACCATATTTCTTATCTCTTGGTCTATTCGTTGGGGCGCTTCTTTTATCCATTGTATATCCACTGCGTGATACAGTAGGTATTCCGAAATCGGGATTTAGTTGGTTTATTAGTAAATTTGGTGTTTTATTATCAGTAGGTATTATCCAAGCTTTAGTTGCAGATTTAGTACTGCTGTTAGGATTAGGTGTGGAAGTAAAGAGTGTTCCATACTTCATTTTATTTAGTATTCTTACAAGTCTATCATTTATTGCATTAATTCAGTGCTTAGTAACAGCATTTGGAGATGCAGGACGATTTATTGCGATTTTAACCTTAATTCTGCAGTTAACAACAAGTGCGGGTACATTCCCACTTGAGTTAATTCCGAAGTTTTTACAATACTTTAACGCTTGGTTACCGATGACATATTCTGTATCTGGTTTTAAAGCGGTGGTATCAAGTGGAGACTTCGACTTTATGTGGCAAAATGCTGGTATTTTAATGATCTTTATCGTTCTGTTATCACTCGGAACAATAGGTTCGTTAACTTGGATGCATAAGCGTCAATTTAGAAATATAGTAGAAGAGAAATCGATAGAAGCCTAGGGGAGTGATCCTTTAGGCTTTTTCAAATATGTAAAAAAGATAGAAAACCATTTCTTTTTAGTTTGGAGAGAGCATCCGACCGTGCGTAGAAGCGGTCAGGTCCTTTTTTAGCCCCATGCCATGTGAGAACAAAAGGAGGAAATGAGTGGGGATCTTCGTTTGTTTTCAAAGCCATAACTTGTATGTTGAAAATACAAATAGATTTATATAGAAGAATTGGAGAGTTTGTTAAATTGGCAAGGATTTTTCAATACGGCTAAAAAAACTGAATAATGTTATAATTTAACGGTTAGTTTAAGGAGTATTTGAGATTGAATTTGTATATAGGACTTTTTACTCATACATCCTCCAATTTCTGGAGCTTAACTAGGCAAAAGCCTACCCTCCCAAACTTCTGTGCAAAAAAGCACAACCTCAAGGATTTCTCCGAAAAGTCCATTCCCCTACAAAAATATAGCGGAATGAATGTACATATTTTATATACCACAAAAAGATTCTATTGTAGCTTTGAAATAAAGTCATACCGTTTGCAAAAAAGATGTACCATCATATCTTTAAAGGTTACAGCTACAAAAGAATCTGGGGTGGAAGGGCTTAAAGACTTATTGATCTAAATCTAAATTTCTTTAGTTATATCATACTTTAACAGTTGTCGTTGGTCATAAAACTTCTCATAAATAATACCCATTAAATAGAAAAATAATAGACCAAAACAAATGTGAATGAGTGTAAATTTAGCTCCAAATGAAGCAAATTCATACACCATAACTGGTAATTTTGCAGTTGTCCAAACTCCTAGAAAAAATATAATGTATCGTATGCTCGCTCCTTTTTTTAATAAAAGTGCCGCGATTGGAAAAGCAACATAGAGGGGACCAGCTGCAATTCCTCCTAATAATAGGGAGAACAAGATGCCATAGATGCCAGAATTTTTCCCCATATATTTAATTAATGTTTCTTTCTTCACCCACTGGTCAAGCAACCCTACGAATATTAAGACAGGAGGAAGTAGAAACAGCATATCTAAAATACTTTTTCCTGTTAATTGAAATGCGTTCCATCCCAACGATTGGTTTACAAAAGTTAATATAATGAGCCCGAATAGTAAAATGAAAAAGAAACGATATTTTCTTAGCTCATTCATGCCATCACCACCCAAATAATATATGAGAATATGAGAGACATTAACAATGCAGATGCATTACGAGAATAAGCAAAACTTCGCCCAAATATCTTTTGTTCCATAGGTAAAGTTGTGATTCCTACTGACATTAATGTAGACATTAATGCCGCAACTTGAGGAAGGCCCGCACCATTCTGGACTAATGTATTTCCAAGAGGAAACACAACAAAGCTTGGAATGAGTGCAACAGAGCCAATTATTGCTGAATAAACAATACCGATGAATCCAGATTTTTCCCCAATGATGGAAGAAATGAAGGAAGGCGTTAATATAGAGAGTGATAGTCCAACGAAAAGCATAATTGATAACATGTCAGGTATAAGATTACGAAACATTTTCCATGACTTGAATAGCGCATCTTTTGTTTTATTCCGATCCTTCACAAAAGAAATACAGATAAGAATAATGGCTAAAGAGTAAAGGATAGCGCCATTAATCATGATTAGACTCTTTCCAGTCTTTATATTTGTCTAAGAAAAATGATAAATTTTTAATTTTTTCTTCAATATCTATTTGAAACTCTTCTAATTGTTTTTTTCCGGCTGTAGTAATTTTGTACATCTTTATTGGCTTATCTTGATCAGATGTATCCAAATAAGATTCAACAGCACCTTCTTTTTCTAATTTTTTTAGAGTGCGGTATATGATGGCACTATCAATTGGATTGACGGGAAGTTTTTCTTCACATTTCTGCAGAAGTTTTCCTCCATAGCTATCTCCCTCTGTTAAAAACAGCAAAAGAAATGCACCTGTATGTCTCCCTGTATGTTTCATAAAATATCTAACCTCCTGAATTAAATGTAAAAAATATTTTTTGTCATCATAACATTAAAATTATTACTGTTAGTAATAATATACTGTTGTTAACAGTAATGTGTTACTGACAGTATAGATGTAATATAATGTCATGTCAATTCTAAAAATAAACAACATGTTTTTTTATCTTTCTGATAACATGAATTTAATTGCAAATACTACCGAAGAATTAACAAGGTCAACAGAAATGAATGCGATGTCATCTATAGATGGTATCGAGGTCAAAAAAAGCAAGAGTGATTTAAAAGTGAAGTAGTTGAAAATGACAGATAGTCTGTTACAAATAATAAAAAACGATTAAACTTTTTTATTATTTCCACTGTCTACTTGACAGGGAGCTGTTCATCTATTTTTCAAAATGGATTCTTTTCATGTATAGAAAGCACCTTTTTCAGTCTAAAACTATTTTTTAATGATCTAATACTTTTTTTATAGTCTAAAACATTTTTTAATAAGACACCTGTATCGATAATTACTTGGTAATTGTCGATACAGGCTCTATATTTTAGTGTTCAATAAATGTTATATATATTTAATTAATAATTTGGTCTCTTTCGTCATAATAGGGGTCACGTCATATTTGAATTTTTCTATATAGTCTAATGCGTCTCCACATAAACTCCAGATAGTAAGGTTATAATGGCTACGAGAGGTGATATAATGATGAACTATCATATTCTTGTGGTAGAGGATGATCAAGAAATTCAGGAATTAATTAAACAGTTTTTAATGACACAACAGTATACTGTTGCAGTTGCATCAGATGGATTAGAGGGCATGAAGCAATTTAATAAGCAATCTTTTGATTTAATTCTTCTAGATGTGATGATGCCAAACCTTAATGGATTTGAAGTTGCCAAAATGATTCGAAGTCAGTCAAATATACCAATTATTATGCTAACCGCGTTAGAAGAAGAACAAGATCAAATGAAGGGATTTGATCTTGGAATCGATGATTATATTACGAAACCTTTTTCCTTTCATGTTTTGATTAGACGAGTCGAAGCAGTAATGAGAAGAAGCTATGATCAAAGCACGGATAATCATTTAGTTTTTAAAGAAATACATGTCGATAGTGATGCATATAAAGTATATGTAAATAAGGTTGAAATCCCCTTAACGACAAAAGAATTCGAAATTCTGCAACTACTACTTCAAAATGAGAAAAAAGTACTTACAAGAGAAAGTATTGTAGAAAAAGTTTGGGGATACGAGTATCACGGAGAAACACGAATAATTGATACACACATTAAAAACATAAGAAAAAAATTAGATATTTCCTACATTAAAACAGTAAAGGGCATTGGTTACAAAATTGATGAATAGGATTGTAAAAATCATGAAGATGAAGAGAATTACCTATAAACTCTTTATGACTACATTTCTCATATTGTTAGCCTTTGCAGTCCTGATTTATTTAACTTTATACTTCTTTCTCCCTACATTTTATGAGCAATACAAAACAGATCAGCTTCAAACAGGAATAGAAGAAATAATTGATAAATCTAAAGATCTTACGTTCCAAAATGCAATACCACTTTTTGATGAATACGCACAAAAAAATAACGCAATGATTTCCCTTCAAAATAAAGAGGGATTAATTATTTATTCTCCTTCATTTACTTTTATTCAAGGAGGTACGCAAGCAAAAATTTTTGCTAAAGCAGCACCATTAGGAAGTTTAGATAACCTTCGCAATTCATATGAGGTTACCATGCCGATCCAATTCCAAGATGGCACCTTAACGCTCGTGGTGTTCGCAACATTTCAACCTATTGATGAAGCCACGCAGGTCTTGGTACGTTTTCTCCCCTATATCAGCATCATTGTACTTGTTATTGGGGTAGGAAGTGCTTATATATATTCAAGGTTTATTACAAAACCACTCATTTATATTAATGAGGGCGCACAAAAGATGGCAAACTTAGATTTCTCGGAAAAAATTGAGGTTCGTTCCATTGATGAATTAGGGGAATTATCCAATAGCTTGAATGATATGTCCATTAATTTACAACAAGCTATGTTCGATTTACAAAAAGCGAATCAGCAATTAAAAAGCGATATTGAAAAAGAAAGAGAAATAGAAACAAAACGCAGGGAATTTTTTGCGATTGTAGCGCATGAATTAAAGACTCCTCTCACTGTTATGAAAGGATACTTAGAAGGGATGATCTATAATATTGGTCCATATCAAAATCGTGACCAATACTTAAAGAAAAATCACCAAATTATTGAAAGTATGGAACAACTGGTTCGTGAAATTTTAAGCATGTCAAAACTAGAACAACATACCTTTAAACTACAAGTAGAAGAAGTAAATCTCTCGGAATTAATGGATACAATCATAAAAGATCTCGAATTTTTTGCTTCTGAAAAAGACATTCAAATAATAAAACAAATTGATTCTGACCTTTTTGTTTATACGGATTGTGTTCTTTTAGAAAAAGCCTGTAAAAACATTATTCATAATGCGGTTATGTATTCACCGCATGGCGAGAAAGTATATATACAGCTAACTCAGGATTCAAAACACAGCCACATCCAAATGCAAGTCATCAATACAGGTGTCAAAATTAAAGAAGAGAATATACAAGATATCTTCAAACCATTTTATCGAATCGAAAAGTCAAGAAATCGAAATACTGGGGGGAGTGGCTTAGGGTTATATATCGTCAAACAAATTTTTGAAGCACTGGGTATAAGGTATTCTATAAACAATGTAGAACAGGGTGTACAATTTTTTGTTAGTATTCCAATATCTAAATAATAAACAAACTCCCCTACTAAAAGGGGAGTTGTTTATTAGGAGTTATTAATATCGTTTACTACTAATTTCTTTTTGCTTAAATAAACTGCTCGATCCGATTTTTTTGCAACTTCTTGTGAATGCGTAACAACAATTACACATTTATTCTCTTGATGGGCGAGCTCCTGAAACAATTCAATAATCTCTTGTGCTGTTTCTTCATCAAGGTTTCCTGTTGGTTCGTCAGCAATAAGTAAATCAACATTGCAAGATAGTGCTCGAGCAATTGCTACACGTTGTTGTTGTCCACCACTTAGTTGCAGGACATTTCGTTTCGCTTCTACTTCTGTGAGTCCTACTTTCTCTAATAATTCTAATGCTCTTGCCTTTTTATTTTGCACCTTAACACCTGTAATTTCCATTGCCGTTAGTACATTTTGAAGAGCAGTCATATAGGTAATTAAATTATATGATTGGAAAATCACGGATACATATTGATTACGGTATCGATCTAAACCAATTTTTCGAATGTCCTTGCCCTTATACAGAACATAACCAGTTTTTGGTATATCCAATCCGCAACCTAGGCTAAGAGCTGTGGTTTTACCAGATCCAGATGGCCCTAAAATCGTGTAAAAATGCCCTTTTTGAAAAGAAAACGTAACATCATCTAGTATCGTTACTTTTTTTCGGTTACTTTCATAATAATAATTTAAGTTCTTAAATTGTAAAATTGTCTCCATGTCGAGCCTCCTTATTCATCTTTTAAAAGGATTTGTTTTGGATTTAAGCGTAGAATCGATAATGCTGGAAGAATAGTTGCTAGTAAAGCAATAGTCAGTCCAATCCCCCCCATTTTTCCTAAATCCTCTCCTGTTACACTTACATCAATTTTATCAATTGGATCTTCTTTTTGGTTTTGTAGAGTACCACCAGGTCCAACCATCATTACACTACCATTTTGTGGATCGTCTTTTTCTTCGCTTGCTGTAGCAATTTCATTAGAAAGTAAATGATCTCCTATGAATTGAGAAACTTTAGCTCCTGTTGTTATGGATAATCCAAATGCTAAAATAGCAATACATACTACTTCTACTACGAACTGCGCCATCAGTTTCCATTTTTTCTCTCCAATAGACAATAGAATCCCCATTTCCTTACGACGTGCTTTAATCGATAACATAATGATTAATCCTAAGATAATAGCACCCGCAATAGATACAATATATATAATCATTTGAGAAGTAGAAGAGATATTTTCGATAGGACCAATCATTTGTTTGTACAATGAATCATGTGCATCTAACTTAAAATAATTAAAATCAATATCAGATTGTTTTGCTTCTTTTTTAAATGCATCAATGTATTGTGGATCGTTCAAGAAGTATACGACTTGAATGCTACTACTAGTACCTTGCTCTGCTTCTAATTTTTTTAAAGTAGAGTGAGGCATATATAGCTTATTAGCTGGATTCATCATAGGAGGGGCATTTCCACCCATCGATGGTGCTTGCTCATCTGTTTCGTAAATACCAATAATTTCAAATTCAAGAGTTTTCTTCTTATCCCCTGATTGAATTTTAACCTTATCTCCTACTTTCAATTTGTTTTGTTCCGCTAATCGTTTTTCCATTAAAGTTACATTCTGATCTTTCATCTTTTCTGTAATTGGTTTCCCATCAATGATTTTACTTTTTCCATTTTTAAAACTTTCTTGTAATAAAGTCTTGCGAACTCCTTCTATCATAAAAGAAGAATTCGGATCTATTTCTGAACCTGAACCTCCTCGTACAGCCATTCCCACTCCACTTTTTCCTTCTCCTACTTCTTCTGAAGATCCTACTAATTTAAACCCATCCGGAATTCCGAAAGTATGGGTTATATAATTATAGTCTTTTACATACTTGGACTTCGCTAATTGATCTGCTTCTTTTGTATTGAGATGCGGCGGATTAGGCATTTCTCCACTTTCCCTTGCTTGTTTTCCTAATTTATCAAAATCAAGACCTAAAGTAACATCTGCACCCAGTTTTTTTCTTGCTGATTCAGTAGCTTTTTTTGATGCATTTTGGATTGTGAATCCTGCCAGCACTAAATTTGTAACAATCAGGAAGACAGCCATCAAAATTAATGATGTTCCTATTCTTTTTTTCATACTGAGAATTGCGCGTTTTATAAAATTCATTGTTTCTAACCTCCTTGATAGCTGTTATTCTATATGAGCTATCTGGAGTCTATATGGAGATATTCAGTAGTTTATCTAGAGATATAAGGGGGTTATATGAAGTTTATATGTAGTGATTCGTTTGCATATTTCTAACAGGTTCTATTGCCAAGATGAACCACTTAAATCAGCTGTTTAGGAAATAACTCTTACTCTATATTTTTATGACACAAGTAGTGGCTAGACCCTCGCTTCACACCAATCACCGCCTCACAACCAAAAACAAAAGTAAGGTTAATTCGTATCAGGGATTAATCTGAATCAAATTTTTGCATGTATCGGATTGAAAAATGAATGATTTTTTTTAGTACATAATAAAAAAATAAAAATTTTTGTCACAAAACTAGGTTTTCTGGTTTCTCTATAATGCAGGCATCAAATGAGAGTGAGGTTTTAACTAAAATGTTAACTATAAAAGGTGAGGAGAGGCATGTTTCGGATGTGACATTTGAAGATTTGTTTAAACAATACTATGTGTACGTTGTGAAACAGATAGTATGGATTATCAAAAAACAAACTATCGCTGAAGAGTTAGCGCAAGAAGTATTTTTACAATTACATCGCACTGATTGGAAAGAAATTGAAAATTTACCTGGATGGCTGATTAAATCTTCTACTTATGTAGCTTATAACTATTTACGCTCTGAGAAAAGACATCAGGCGAGAATAGATAAAGAAATACAATATCATGAAATACGAAATGATTCATCACTAGATGATCAATGGATACGAAAAGAGGAGATTACAAAGGTACAAAATGCATTAATAAAAATGAGCGATCAAGATCGAACAATTTTATTAATGAAATTTTCCGGATTTCAATATAAAGAAATTGCACAAGTACTTCAAATGGACGTATCTTCTATTGGAACATTATTGGTACGAGCCAAAACAAAATTTCGCAAGATTTATAAACAGATGGAGGAGGCATAACAAATGACTTGTTATGATATGGGGTTAATTCAAGCATATATAGATGGAGAACTTCCTCGTGAGACAAGAAAGAAATTTATACAGCATCTAGATACATGTGAAAAGTGTCAAAAAGCATTGATAGAAATTAGTAAATTAAATCAATGGGAAAATTTGATACTTGATGAAGAGTGTACACATGAAACACAAGAAATCAATATTGATGTGGAACAAGCGTGGAAAACATTCGAAAGCCATACCCAGTTAGAAAATGTGTCTGATATAAATCATAAAATGGAGAAGAAGAAAGGATTGTTTACAAACATGAATAAAAAATCAAAACGTTTAATGTATACAGCAGTAGCTGTGGCAGGGCTTGTTACAACAGCAATGATTCCGCAAGTACAAGTTGCGGCTACTAATGTTGCCTCGTATTTTTCTAATGAAGTTGCAAATGATAAGGTTGTAAATGAGGGAATAAAAGATGAAAATGGTGTCACACAAGATATGATGAAGAATGGTCAATTTCTTCCTATAGATGAAAAAATAACGGATCAAGAGATTACTGTACATTTCAAAGAATTGTATGTAGCAGATTCACGTATATCTATTCATTATAAAATTGAGAAGGCCGATGGAAGTGTAGTACCGTTTGAATTTGATACAACTGGATTAGATCTTAAAAGTGATGGAAAGGTAAACGCACAACAAGAAGAGAATCCTGAATATAAAACGAAGGATGGTATGTTCTCACAGTTAGCATTTATTCAAGGTACAGATGGTTTACCGTTTGAATTGATGGCAGCAGGAAAAAAATTAGAACATGTGGGCATTCGTGAGAAAGATAGACCAGAAGGTGTCATTACATTTGTTGAAGGTTCTGAAGGGAAAGGATCGCTTAAACAACCACTTACGTTAGATGTAAATATAAATAAAATTGGGAAAGTAGCTGGATCTTGGAAAGGTCAACTTCAAATTGATACTGCGAAATTTAAAAAATAAAATAAAACAATGTGTATCTAATGCTAGATTTATATGTTTTCTTGTTTTAATTACATTTATTTCTTATCTTGTTTTAACCTTATCTTTTATTTATTAATTAGGTTCATAAACTTAATATGCCTAATTCTACTAAGAACATAACTACTAAAAGGCTATCGCCCGCATTTTAACGGCAATATATGCTAAATAGCATATATCTTTTATGCAATTCATTTTAATCAAAAATCACTTTTTGTTTATCCCGCTATTTGCGAGCAGTAATACTCCCACCTCAAAATTCAGCGGAAGCAAAGAAGTCAAGTGGGAGATAAATTGCCCATAAAAGCCCGATTGGTGAAGGCTAATAATCAGTAGGGGATGAAGACCCCCCACTGATTAAAGTTTCACTTCATTAGTCAGATATTCGCAAAAACATCCCAATAGAGTAGACTATATTGGGATGTTTTATTACGATTAGCTAGCTCTGTCCGTAATGGAACAGTAATAGTTAGACAAGAAAAAGATATTTTTTATTTAAGAACCAAACTCTGTTCCAATCTCTCCTTCTGATGAAGATGATGAACAAAATGCATATAAACGAGTTGAAACCATTCCACTGCATTTAAATAACCTAGTCCAGGGTGCTCTACTTTGCGGTTACTTGAAGTAGAAGCTAGTGATGGTTCAACTTCCTTCATGTCCTTAATTAGTTGTAGCAATCGTTGTTTAACGTCTTCTTTATCTGTAGGATTTTCAGGTGCGTATCCAGGGCGATTAGGCAATTTTATTTGTATAGGAGGGAAAGCTCCCACCTTGTATACTTTTTCACCCATTTCGGTTTTCTGGCCATCTATCGTTGCAGAATCAGTTGTACATTTTGCGATGGCACCTAATTGCATATGTGAAGCTGCAATCAAATGATTATACATTTGTCCGAGAGACCATTCTTCTTCAGAAGGTTTTCTTCTAAATTGTTCAAGGGAGTATTTTTCTAATTCATTCACGTAATCCATAGCTAAACTTTCGAATTTCTCTAAAATGACATTAGTATACATAGGATTAGCTCCTTTTTCTATAAAATTTAGTTCCTAAAGATTACTATAAACGAGTGCGGTGGACACCATTATGTTAGTACAGTAATCGTTATAATAGGAATGTTCGAAAGCCATAGCTGTTTCTCCTGCAAATAACAGACTTTTTCCTATGTATAATATTAATATAGTAAAATCATTCGAACCTGTATTGCAGTTTCCAATAATATACTATATAATCTACTTAAGAAAACGTTTTCATATAAAGGGGGAGAATTTCGTGTCGACGATCGAGGACGTAGCGAAATTAGCGGGGTTATCAAGAACAACGGTTTCTCGGGTGATTAATAACCATCCGTATGTATCAGATGAGAAGAAAAAGAGGGTTCAATTGGCGATGAAGCATTTAGGATTCGTTCCTAATTCTGCAGCAAGAAGACTTAGAAAACAAAAGACAGAGACAATTGCGGTACTTGTTCCAAGGATTACTAATCCTTTTTTCAGTAGATTTATTGAAGCGATTGAGATTGCAGCTTCTGAACATAAATATAAACTGATTATTTGCCAAACAAGATACTTGCCAGAAAAAGAGATGGAATACTTACAACTGTTATCAACGAAACAAGTTGATGGTATTATTTTGTGTTCACTTGAGAATCCATGGGAGAATGTAGAGCCATATTTACAACACGGTCCAATGGTTTTATGTAATGAATATATTGAAGAAGCAAATATTCCAACGGTTAAATTTGATCATGCGCAAGGAGCTTACATAGCTGCAAAACATGTATTAGAACAAGGATATCGCAATCTTATTTTTTGCCGTGGAAATGAAACAAAAGTAATGAGCCAACAGCGAAAAATGGGATTTTTACGCGCGATTACTGAACAGAGTAAACAAGTGGAAGCGATCGATTTTCTTGAAAACGCTTTCTCTTGGGAAGATGGAAAAAGAATATTTCATGAAGCATTGAAGGACAAAAAAAATCCTACCGCTATTTTGGCAGGAGGCGATGAAGTCGCAGCTGGAATTATCGCAGAGGCAAAAAGTCACAACTGGAGCATTCCTGATGATTTAGCTGTAATTGGCTTCGATAATCAAATTTTATCACAGATTACAGAGCCAGGTATTACGACAATTGAACAGCCAATTGATGAAATGGCTCGAAAAGTTGTCGATTTAATGATGGATAAAATCCATACGAAAAATTACCGAAAAAAAGAATTATATGAGTTTGAATTGGAGCTCTTGGTGAAAGGTTCAACGATGAGAAATACGATGTTGCTAGCCTAGTAGACGATGTCTGCTAGGTTTTTCTTATGTTTACAAACTACTATTCTTCGTGAACGCAATCGTCACATTTATTATGATATGCCTCGTGCTGTTCATCAATTTCCTTTCCGCAATGCGCACAAGTTTTCGTTGGTAAATTTCTGAAAAACTCCATTGGTTGATCTATCATGTAAATCCCTCCATTTCCATTTCTTACTAATATTGTATTAGTACAAAAAACAAAAGTCAACAACTGTTTTATAACAAAATTGAAAAATAATGAAAAAGTTTAGGAAATGAATTATAGTTAAGACTGTAGAGTGTAGGTGAAAACCCTTCTTAATGGGAGGAAATACTGCATTTCTAGTGGTTTTAGAAAGGATGGATACATATGAAAATGACTGTTGTTGGCTTTTGGGGTGGCTTTCCAGAAGCGGGAGAAGCAACGTCGGGGTATTTGTTTGAACACGATGGTTTTCGTTTACTCGTTGACTGTGGTAGTGGTGTACTAGCACAGCTTCAAAAATATATAACACCATCTGATATAGATGCAGTTCTATTGTCACATTATCACCACGATCATGTTGCTGATATTGGGGTATTGCAATATGCGCGGTTAATTACGAGTGCGACAAAAGGACAACTACCGGAACTTCCGATTTATGGTCATGGGTTTGATGTACAAGGATTCTCTTCTTTAACACATGAACCACATACGAAAGGGATTGTTTACAATCCGGAAGAACTACTTCAGATTGGACCGTTCACGATTTCATTCTTAAAAACGGTACATCCTGTTATATGCTATGCGATGCGTATTACGGCCGGAGATAAAGTTATCGTATATAGCGCTGATTCCAGCTACATTCCTGAATTTATTCCATTTACAAAAGATGCAGATTTATTTATTTGTGAGTGTAATATGTATGCACATCAGGAAGCTGCAAAAGCAGGGCATATGAACAGTACAGAAGTAGCAGACATTGCAAAGAATGCAAATGTTCAGGAGCTCTTATTAACGCATTTGCCGCATACGGGAAATCCTTCTGATTTAGTAGAGGAAGCAAAACAAATTTTTGGTGGTCGCATTACGCTTGCGCATAGCGGTTACGTTTGGAATTCATGAGGTGATAACATGTTATTTATTGATAATAAAGGGATTACAGATCCTACGATTAACTTAGCAATTGAAGAATACTGTGTGAAAAACTTAGATATTAATGAAACATACTTACTGTTTTACATTAATGAACCTTCCATTATCATTGGAAAAAACCAAAATACAGTGGAAGAAATTAATGCTGATTATGTGAAAGAAAAAGGCATCCATGTTGTAAGACGTTTATCCGGCGGCGGTGCTGTGTATCATGATTTAGGAAACTTAAACTTCAGCTTTATTACGAAAGATGATGGAGACAGTTTTCATAACTTTAAAAAGTTCACAGAACCTGTTACAAAAGCGCTTGGAAAATTAGGTGTAAATGCTGAATTAAGCGGCCGTAATGATATTTTAGCTGAAGGTAGAAAAATTTCAGGTAACGCGCAGTTTTCAACGAAAGGTCGTATGTTTAGTCACGGTACATTACTGTTTGATTCTGAAATCGATCACGTTGTATCTGCACTGAAAGTGAAAATGGATAAGATTCAATCAAAAGGAATCAAATCAATCCGTAGCCGCGTGGCGAATATTACGGAATTTTTAAATGAAAAAATGACAACAGAAGAGTTTAAACAGCTTCTTCTTGCAACGATTTTTGAAGGAGAAACAGAAGTTCCAACATACGAGTTAACAGAAGAGGATTGGAAAGAAATTTATAAAATTTCTGAAGAACGCTACCGCAATTGGGATTGGAACTATGGGAAGTCTCCTAAATTCAACTTACAACATTCGCACCGTTTCCCAGTTGGACAAGTTGATGTTCGTCTAGAGGTAACAAAAGGAACAGTAACGGAATGTAAAGTATACGGTGATTTCTTCGGCGCCCTAGATGTTCATGATATTGAAGAGCGTTTAACAGGGGTACAGTTTGACAAAGAAGCTTTTGCTACTGCTTTAGAAGATGTAGATGTAAAACGCTACTTTGGTAATATAACAAAAGAAGATTTCTTAACTTTATTCTTCTAAAAGGAAGAACGGTCATACGATTTGTATGATCGTTTTTTATGTTGTTCTAAAAGGGTGCATAAAAACAATATGTACAAACTTGGGTTGAAAAATGAATGAATGCTCATTTCTCTCGCATGAACTGGCAACCGTAATGTCATAAAAAAATGTAGTTAAAAATATAGAAAGCGAATGAGGGAAACCGTCTGTAAATGCCCGGTTGGTTCGACTAATAACCTGTGAAGGGCTGAAGCTTTTTCACTGATTAAAGTCTCACTTTATATTCATTTAATTGAATATCACTTGCTACTTTAATTTTCTTTTAATATAATTAATTTAGAATTTTTAAATTTTCTAAATTTTATAAAGGTGGGGTTTGTGTGAATCTCGTTCAATCTTTAGCTGAAACAGCAACAAAGAAAGGAGAGAAACCGGCGTATATTTTTATGGATCAGTCGGTCTCGTATGACCAATTAAACAAAATGGTCACGAGGTTTTCTAGTAATTTAGCAAAAATGGGCATTGGAAAAGGGGACAATGTCGCATTAGTTGTAGGTAATTCACCACATTTTTTAGTTGGGCTATATGGAACGATGAAAACTGGAGCAACTGTCATTCCTATTAATCCAATTTATACAGCAGATGAAATGCATTATATTTTACAAAATGGAGATGTAAAAACAATCATCACACTCGACGTCCTTCTACCTGTTATACAATCTCTTACAACAAGACTTCCTTCACTTGAACATATCATCATATGTGAAACCTCATCAGATTTCAATCATACAGAAAGTGAAAAAATGAAAACGTTTACTAGTCTCGTAGGAACTGGAGATCTATTCTACGAAGGTCCTGAGCTAGATGAAGAAGATGTAGCGGTTATTTTATACACTTCAGGCACAACAGGAAAACCAAAAGGGGCTATGTTAACACATAAAAATTTATACAGTAATGCTAGCGATGTAGCGTCGTATTTACAATATACAGGGGAAGACCGTATTGTTGCGGCACTTCCAATGTTTCATGTGTTTTGTTTAACGGTTGCAGTGAATGCGCCAATTATTAATGGGGCGACGATTTTAATGTTACCAAAGTTTAGTCCAAAAGAAGTATTTCGTATTTGTCGTACATATGAGCCGACAATCTTTGCTGGGGTACCGACGATGTATAATTATTTATATTTATATGAGGAAGCAAGTGCGGAGGATGTTCAAACACTTAGGCTCTGTATTTCCGGTGGTGCTTCTATGCCCGTTGCCCTTTTGAAAAACTTTGAAAATCGCTTTGGAGTTATTGTTTCAGAAGGATATGGATTGTCAGAGGCTTCACCAGTTACTTGCTTTAATCCGTTAGATCGTCCGCGTAAACCAGGATCAATTGGTACAAATATTTGGCATGTAGAAAATAAAATCGTCAATGAGCTTGGCGAAGAAGTTTCTGTCGGTGAAGTAGGCGAACTGATTGTTCGTGGTCCAAATGTTATGAAGGGCTATTATAATGCACCTGAAGATACAGCGGCAACGCTTCGTGATGGATGGTTATATACAGGTGATTTAGCGAAAATGGATGAAGAAGGTTATTTTTATATTGTTGACCGTAAAAAGGATATTGTCCTTGTAGGTGGCTATAATGTATATCCTCGCGAAGTAGAAGAAGTGCTATATCAACATGAGATGGTTGCGGAAGTTGTTGTAATTGGTGTTCCAGATGAGAATTTAGGCGAAGCGGTACGGGCGTATGCTGTTCTGAAACAAGGAGTTGTCACAGAAGAGGAACTGATGCATTATTGTTCTTTACACCTTGCGAAATATAAAGTGCCAAAAAGTATCGAGTTCTTGGAAGAATTACCAAAGAATACAACAGGTAAATTGCTGAGAAGAGCTTTGAGAGAGAAGGCAATGCAGGTATAGTGAGTATGTAATAAAAGTAATGAATTTTATCAGATGAAAAATAAAGTTGTTTATACATGTAATTTGATTGTACGGTAATAAAAAATATATGTTTATAAAAAGCTATGTCTCTACATGATGAGTTGTTATGTGAAGACGTAGCTTTTCATTTGTCTCGCTATTTGCAGAGTAATAGTGAATTGTAAACAACTTAATTCCGAGTTGACATATAAGAATTATTAAATTACAATGAAAGGAAATTAAACAAAATACAATAGAAACTAATCAGAGAAACTGAAGGCGCACAACGTTCACTTTGTGAATGGATTGTGGGCCTTTTTTCTATTGTACAAAACAAGGGGGATTTATTGATGAAACTGTGGGGTAAGGCATCAATTACAAAAAGTGCAGGTGTGTTGTTATCGGCATTTGTTCTTTTGTCGGGGTGTGCATCGACAACATCCACTAGTAAGTCAGAATCGGGGCAGGAGAAAAAATCAATTGAACTGTTAAATGTTTCATATGATCCGACTCGTGAATTGTATCAAGATTTTAATAAAGATTTTGCGAAGTATTGGAAAGAGAAATCTGGTCAAACCGTAACAGTGAAGCAATCGCACGGAGGGTCAGGTAGTCAAGCACGTTCCGTTATTGATGGTTTAGAAGCGGATGTTGTAACACTTGCATTAGCGTATTCGTTACACATGACCAAGAGGAAGCGTTAGATGTTGCGGATCGGATTGTTGTGATGAACGAAGGGCGTATTGAACAAATGGGAACACCAGAAGAAGTGTATGATAATCCAGCGAGTCCATTTGTATATGATTTTTTAGGGAATGTGAACTTATTCCATGGACGTGTCCATAAAGGGAAGTTGAATTTAGGTTCGATTGAACTAGAAGCACCAGAACATACGCATGTTTCTGATACGGATGCAATTGCATATGTACGACCACACGACTTATCGATTACACGGACAAAACAAAGTGTAGATGCCATTTCTGCAAAAGTAACATATTCACATGCTGTTGGCCCTGTTGTATATGTGGAGTTAAGACGCGAGGGGACAGAAGAGTATTTGGAAGCAGAGATTAGTAAGGAACAGTTCATACAGCTACAGATTCAAGTTGGTGAAGTTGTATATGTACATCCAAAAGAAGTGAAGGTATTCATTCCAGAGGATTTTGTTATTTAATATATTGGAAATGGAGGCGAATCATCTATAAACGATGGTTCGTTTTATTTTTCTACTATTTTGTGAGAAAGATTAAGTTTGAAGTTAGAGTTAGGGGTATAAACTTAGTAAGTATCTTATGATGCGTAATATTCACGGTATACATGGATTGCAGGTTATAATGAAAGAAATAATAGAGGAGGCATTCTGTGAAAATAAGACGATATTTGAATATAACTACTATTTTTATCATATACACATTACTGATGTTTTATATCGGATGGAATGGCTGGGTGTGGCTAAGCACGCTCTTTGGCTGGGAGTCTTGGGGATACTATGCCTTATTGGTTGGTCTCTTCTCGTATGCGTATTTAGTTGTTCAAGTGTTTAAGTTTCTTCCTTTCTTACGAACAATTGGCTCATATTGGTTTGCGGTCATACAATACGCGCTTATATTATTGCCACTAGCTGATATAACGGTGTTTATTTTACGGTTATTATCAGTGCAGGTAGAAACGGCTATTATTTGGACAGGAATCGTTACTCTTAGCATGTTCATTTTCATCTTTGGTTATGGAACATTTAATGCGTATAGTCCAGTTGTTCGAAAATATGAGATACATATACCGAAAGAAATGAAGGAGCGTAAAACTCTTCGCATTGCAATGGCTTCTGATATGCACTTTGGTAAATTATCAGGTGTTTCTCATTTAAAAAGATTAGTCCATCATGTAAATGAAATGAAACCGGACATGATTTTACTACCTGGAGATATCATTGATGATCATCCAGGAGTATTCATTAAGAAAAACATGGGACAAATTATGAAGCAAATGCACGCTCCATTAGGTGTATACGGAGTACTCGGAAATCATGAATATTACGGCAAGGCAATTCCTGAATTTTTACAAGAGATGGATAAGATTGACGTTCATATCCTTTTAGATGAAGTAATCAAGATAGAAGATAGTTTTTATCTTGTTGGAAGAAGAGATAAAACAGAGCGAGATCGCCAAAGTTTTGAAGAATTAATGAGTACAGTTGATAAATCGCTTCCTGTTATCGCGATGGATCATCAACCGTTTGAATTAAAACAAGCAGAGGCATCAGGTGTCGATTTATTACTATCCGGTCATACACATAGAGGGCAAATGGCGCCTAACCATTTGATTACGAAACGGATGTATGAATTAGACTGGGGATATGCACAAAAAGAAGCATTTCATGCAATTGTTTCTTCGGGATTTGGATTTTGGGGACCCCCGCTAAGGCTTGGTAGTCGGTCAGAGATTATTCAGATAGAGGTTACGTTTGGGTGATTTAGAAGAAATAAGAAAAATATATACTCTTTCATCATAAAAACCCACTTTTTCCGAGTGGGTTTTTATGATGGGAAATATGTTAAAACCAATTCCAAAATTCAATATTACCAAGTGCGGCAGAGCGTATATGGGGAGAATTTTTGAGTTTTAATAGTTCTTTTGAGGGGCCTGTGATGACGATACCATATACTTTTACACCGTTCTTGTTTACATATTTATATCGTTTGGATAGGTCGAGTGGTTTATTGTCGTACCAAGCAACCTCTTTGACGATGTCCTCGTGCTTTGATAAAGTATGCATCATTTCAATTACTTCGTCTTCTTTCGTTTTAAATTGTCTTTCTTCAAGGTTACCCCAACTTAAATGATTAGGAAAACCGAATATCTCGAATTTTGATAGGAAAAAGGCCTTATCGGTTTGTTCGAGCCCTGTATCCAATGCATACCAAACAGGTGTTGGAGGCATTTCTTGGGCTTCAAATATACTATAAAGAAGAGATTCTAATTCTTGTAAAGTATAAGAACGATCAAAAGAAATAGCCACATCTGCAACGGTTCCATCCGGGATTTTCTGCAAAGTTTCCCACGTTTTTTTTGAATTCAAGGATGGGTCACCAATTTCTTCTGCTTGTGGATGCACAAAGAATAATCTTTTTTGATAAGCCATTTTATCGTCCCATTCTTCTTTTTTTTGAATAGAGGTGAAGAAGCTATTGATTTGGAATGTGCCCAATCTCACATCGTTTTTTCCGACAGTTTTGACTAAATTAACATCAGAGTGGGTGCCGAAAAATGAATCTGTACGTGTTCCACCACCACGAATCTGTACGTTTGGAATTGTAGCTTGTAGCGCAAGTGCAGGTACGTCTCTAACTTCTTTTAGTTTTTGTTCGTTGTTAAATTGAAAGTAAATAGAGGATAGAACGCCACCAATCATATATAAGACCATACAAACTGCAAGCATAAAACCGATAGTTTGCAAACGATGTTTCCATTTGATTCTTCGAAAAGGTACTTGCAGATTTGGCGGTGGCGGGAGCTTTTTCTTTACTCGCTCTGTTTTAGTTAGCAGTTCATCTAAGTAGGCTTCACATATCGCACAAGTTTCAATATGATTTTCTAGTTTTTCTTGTTCTCCATGTGTAAGAGTGCCGTTCTCATATTTCTCCCAAATCTTTTTAAATTCTGAACAACTCATTTATATCACTCCTTTATGATTCGAAGTTCTTTTCGGCCACGGTGCAATTCGATTTTGACTTTTGCTAGTGTGAGACCAGTCATCTCTGTGATTTCTTTATAGGAGAAACCATAGTAATCTCGTAATAGTAAAACGTTTCGCCTTTCTAGTGGAAGGGCGCGTAACCCTTGTAACCAACTTGAAATTTCATGTTTTATGAAATAGGCGTTCTCTGTACTTGGCACATTTGGCAAATGAAAGTCTTCGAGTGTTGTTGTTTTATATTTTGTTTCTTTTCGCCGCCAATCAATAAAAGCATGGTAGGCAATTGTAAATAACCACGGCCTGACTTCTTCGCCTTTATAATAGTCAATATGGACGAGCATTCGGTAGAAGGTTTCTTGCATAAGATCTTCTGCTGAATGGAAATGTCCTGTTAGGGAGAGAAGATAGCGAAATAGATCATGAATATGTTGTTTGTAAATTTGTTCTAATGTTTGATTATCCTTCACTAATTTCCCTCCCCTCACTTATAACAACGAAATACATATGAAAAAGTTACAAGATTCTGTAAAATAAAAGCAAAAAACGTCAAGAAAAGAATTGTCTTTTCTTTTATCATTTTAACTGATAAGACCTCCTCCTCTAAACGAAGTGAAGGTGGGCGATGAATCGGTTTTTTTTTTTTTTTGAAGAAAATTACAATTAATGAGAACGTACGTTTTATTTCGTTGTATAATTGTCTTATCAAATAAAATGAGGTGAGAACAGGTGAAGAAAGCGTATTTTTCGAAACGGATCTATAAGACAGATCTATCGCATGAAATAGTAGATACATTGACACAGACAATCGAAACATTTAATCGAGCGAAACGATATGCGTTTCAAACGATCGTCCGAGAAAAGCGCTGGAACCGCAAGATGCACGCGGATAGTCTTCATCTCGTTCTCAAGCGGAATTATCAATTGAACGATTACTATGCCAACAGAGCGGTACAAGAAGCAAAAGCATTGTTTACAGGTTTAATGGAGTTACAGAAAATATATGAGAAACAAACACAAGAGAAAATCAAGAAACTTAAGAAGAAATTGAAACAAGAACGAACAAAACTGACAAACCTTCGTAAAATTAAACAAAGTTGTGTGAAAGGAAAGATGACGTTTCCGAAAAACACTCGCTTCTCCAAGAACAACAAGGTCATCTCTTTGTCTCGTAAAGAAGACACATTGATTTGGCTGAATGAATATCTTTTTGAGCACCAGTACTTAGATGTTCAAATCAAAAGGATTCAGGCAAAAATTGGCCTTTTGACCCACCGGCAATACCGTTTAACGCAGAAGCTTGAATCGTACAAAACGCATATTCCGAGTGCGGTGTTTGGGAGTAAAAAATTGTTTCGGTCTCAATTTACAATCGATGAGTTCGTACAGAACCATGATAAATGGAAAACATTATTTTCTCGTGCTCGAAATAAACAACATATACTATCTGGTCGTAAAGACGCCAAACATGGAAACTTTGTGTTTCAGTATGTGATGGAGAACCAGGAATTATGGATGACGACAAGTACAGGAAAACGAGTCATGTTTCCAGCTGTTACATTCACGTATGGAAAAGAAATCATTGAAGAAGTAATCACAAACCAATTGCAGTGTAAGGATAAGTAAAAATATGGAAAACCGATTGCGTGGTCTGTGGAAGACCATGGGGAGTATTACATTGTAAAATGTTTAGTCGATGTGCCAGAAAACCCTCATACGAATTATAGTAAATCGGATGGTGTCATTGGTGTGGATTGTAATCTAGATCATTTTGCTTGGGCGAATGTAACGAAGGATGGGAATTACAAAGGAAGTGGCTCCTTTCGCTTTTCGATTATGTGGAAATCTACTGGACAAATCACAAAAATCATCGAAGCAGAAGCCATTCGTTTAGTTGACTTAGCGGAGCGGTATAACAAGCCGATTGTCATAGAGAAGTTGGATACCACGCAATCAAAGACAGGTGATCAATATGGAAATAAGCGAGCAAATTGGATGAAGAGTATGTTTGCTTATGAGAAGATGACAAGCGCGATTCTGGGGCGTGCGCATAAAATAGGCGTAGCTGTCTTTCAAGTTAATCCCGCATACACTTCTATCTCAGGGAAGATGAAATATATGCGGAAATTCGGCATCCCTATTCATCAATCCGCAGCCTTTACAATTGGTCGTCGTGGATTAGGGTATAAAGAAAAGGTACCTCAAGTGTTGCAGCTTTATATTACAAGAAAAGACGCACATCACTGGAGCCATTGGCATCAATTAAACAATCGATTGGATATTCGTACGCATCATTTCTATCAGTTATATGATGTGAATCAACCGAAAGAGGCATTACAAATCAAGCGATTAGACTTATTGGAAAGTGAGAAGAAAAAACTAGAAAAACTGTTTGCATAATGAAAAAAGATCCCCTTGTCCCAGTCTCTTACACTTGTCACCAGAGCAGATAACAGGTCTAGGAACTGGATGCATGACAGGGTGTTCTTCGCCTTGATATAGGAAGAAAGTAGCTGTACCTTTTCTGTTTTCCTCAGAAGACAGAAAGAGGTCGTCTTGCTTAAGGACACTACCGAATTTCTATATTGTTGTATCCTCTTTGTTGAACGAGAGGAAGTGTTTTTGTTAGGGCAGAAACAGTGGAATCCCCACCTCAAGCTCGTGGGGTAGTTCAACATAATACATATAAGGCGGGTGAACAGAGATGGAAAGCTATGAAATGCAAATTCAAAAAGCGATTGATTATATTGAAGAAGATGTGATGGAAAAACAAACGTTACGTAATTTAGCTCATATGGCAGGTTTTTCTGAGTCTCATTTTCATCGTGTATTCCAGGCGTTAGTCGGTGATCCAGTAATGGAGTATGTTCGGAAGAGGAGGCTAGCCCGGGCAGCTTATCAGCTTTCTCATACGGACGAAAAAATTATTGATATCGCATTCGAACATGGCTTTCAATCTCACGAAACGTTCATTCGAGCCTTTAAAAAATTGTTTCAAATGACGCCAAGTGAGTATCGAAAGCAAGAAATAAAAACACCAATGTATTACAAAGTGAATGTGAAACAGAGAAAATTAAATCCATATTTAGGGGGAATAAAAATGGAATTTCGTATTGTGAAAAAGCCAGAGTTTCTTGTAGCGGGGTATGAGATGAAGACGACTAGTAAAGAAGGGAAAAATCATCAAGACATCCCAGCGTTTTGGGATAATTATTTACAAAAAGATCTAGGAACGACTATTCCAAACAGTAAAGATACAAGTCAATGGGTAGAACTTGGAATGTGTACAGATTTTAATTTAGAAACAGGAGACTTCACTTATATTATCGGAATGGAAGTTACAGACTTTAATAATGTGCCAAGTGAACTTACGAAGCGTACATTCCCAGAGGCAACGTATGCGGTATTTACAACGCCGAAAGTACCTCATAAAGATATGGTCCCGTCAATCCATCAAACCTGGAATGCTGTTTTCTCAGAATGGTTCCCACATTCAGGATATGAGCATTGCGGGAGTGTAGAGTTTGAACTATACGATGAGCGTTGCCATGAAGATAAGAGCGAATCTGCTCAAGTTGAGATTTGGATACCAGTGCAGAAAAAACAATAAAAGAAGGAGCGAATCATTAAAAAATGATTCGCTCTTCTTATAAAGGGGATAGGAGAGTATGTTTAAAAAATTAGAATGTGTATCCATACATACAAAGGATATAGAGAAGTCTGCTTTGTTTTATAAATCAATGGGATTGAAACAACATTGGATTGTGGAGAGAAATTTAGAAAATGACCAGGTTTGGACTTTAATAGGACTGAAATTTCCAGAGAAGCATAGTTCCGAGTTAGTATTAAGCAATCATCCAGATATTAATTTTATGGAAGTTGAGATATTGGTAGAAGATGTTCTTCAAACATATGAGAGTTTAAAAGAAAATAAAGATGTGAAATGGATACGTGAGCCGTTTCAAACAGAGTCAGGTCATGTAGCAGTGATGGAGGCGCCAGATGAGAATGTGTTTGTATTGGTTGGTAAATAAGAAAAGAACTTCCTAGATTGATACCCTAGGAAGTTCTTTTTTTGTTAGTTAAGCGGAAATACGATAATAATGGTCGTTCCTTCTCCAAGCTCACTTTCAATTGAAATCGTACCGTTATGAGCGAGTACAAGTTGTTTTGTAATCGCTAAGCCAAGCCCTGTTCCGGCATTATTTTCTTCGGTATTTGTACCGCGATAATAGCGTTCAAACAATAAACCTTTTGTTTGTTCATCCATACCTTTTCCGTTATCAGAAATAGAAAGTGTAAAAGAGTCTGCACCTTGTCCAAGCTTTACAATCACCTTTGTTGTTTCATTATTATGCTTTACGGCATTTGCTAATAAGTTTTCAATGATGCGTTGGAACCATTTTTCCTCGATAGAATAATAAATTTTATTAGCACTAGGAACAAATTCGATATTTTGATTTTGAAGTGTCGGGTTATTAATAAATTGTAATAAGACTTTTTGTACAAACTGGTTGATTTCAACATGAACGTGCTGAGAGGGAAGCGCATTGTTTTTTAATTGGTAAGTTAAGCTTAAGTCGTCAATTAATGTTGTCATATATTGTGACTTTTCTTTCATCACGCGGCCGAATTCTTGAATATCTTTATCAGTCCAGTTATATTGCTTAGACTCTAATAAGAGAGAATAGCCGTAAATGGAACTGAGCGGTGTTTTTAAATCATGCGTGAGACCGGTGATCCATTCTTCGCGTGTTTGTTGGAGCACTTTTCGCATCGCGTCATTTTTTTGAAGAGTAATAGAAAGATGTTCTAACGTATTTGTAACATCTTTAAACAGACGGAATGACCACTTTTCTTTACCAGAGCGCCGGAAGCGAACGGATTTCCCTTTTTTACTTACCGGTTCTTCATATTTCCCTCCAGCAATATTTTTGAGCCAACGCATTGTATGTAATAATGGTTTACCAAATTTTCTTCCGTACCAAATAGAGAGAATTACTAAGTAGGCAAACACGACAAGAAATATAGAGCCGACTCCTGTAAAGAATTTTTTTGCAAATTGGATTTCTGTTTCATCATCTGGATAATAATAATCATTTTTCGCTGTTATGACGAAGAGAAGTCCACTATCTGAATGATAGAAACTAGAGATGTTCTCCTCGTGATTCCATGGTTCTTTTTCGGCAAGTGCGGCTTGTATTGCTGAAAGTGTTTTTTTCTTTCCATGTGGATATGAAAAAACTGCTTCTCCATTTACATCGAATATTTGTAGCGTTGCTTTTTCTTTAGAGAATAATTCCTTTTCTTGTTCGGTTAATGAAAAATTATCGATCAATGGAGAAGGATGATTTTGGTTGAGTTTTTGTAGTAGCGTACTACTTTTCATCACGCCTCCATAAATAACGATTGCTTTTTTATCTTCTAACTCAATTTCCCAATAAGTGAATTTATACGGACTCTGTATATGGTGCTGTAAATATGCAACTAGAGATGTCTTTGTATAAGAAGCAGGGACATCATCTGGAGTATTGAAATGATAGAGAACTTTTCCGTTATCATCTACAATTTGTAGCCAGTCATCTTTATCTGTAATTAATTTTTTTACATCAGAATTCAATGTAATATGACCATCTTCTGAAGAGATATATTGAGAGATTGCGGAACTATCGGATTTTGGGATGTTCGGTTCATATAAAGTTGTACTGACAAGGTAAGCTAAATAAACAAAAGCGACTACTACTGCAATTAGTAAAGTAAACAGGACGAAAATATGCTGCATAATAAACTGGATAATGAGCCTTCTACTTAAATTCATATGTACTACCTACTTTGCAACGAATTTATAGCCAAGTCCACGAACGGTCTTTATATACTGCGGGTTACTTGGATCAATTTCAATTTTTTCACGTAATTTTCGAATGTGGACCATAATAGTATTATCATCCCCATTGTAGGCAGGAGCGCCCCAGACCTTTTCATATATTTCTTCTTTGGAAAATACGTAATTAGGATGTTCACAGAAAAAGAGTAGTAGCTGAAAAAGTTGAGCTGAACATTCAACAGTTTTTCCATCTACTTGTAATTCTGCTGCGTGTATATCAACTTGAAATCTTTCAAAAGAAATGAAGTGTTTTTCTTCCATAGATTGTGTAGCTTTCTTCATATGTCTTCGGAGTTGAGCTTTCATTCGGGCGACTACTTCTAGTGGGTTGAATGGTTTTGTAATATAATCGTCAGCTCCGTATAGGAAGCCGGATACTTTATCTAAATCAGATGATTTTGCTGTTAAGAAGAAAATCGGACAGTCTGTTTTTTGACGAATGATTGGACAAATATCAAATCCAGATTTTCCTGGAAGCATTACATCTAGAACCATTAAATCATAACTGTGTTGCGCTACAAGGCGTAGAGCTTCTTCAGCAGATGTAGCAGTTGTAATATGAGAAAATCCCTCTTTTTGTAGAATAGTAGTTAATAGCTGTAAAATTGCTGTTTCATCATCGACTAGTAAAATATTTGCGTTGTACACAATAAATCCCCCCTATTTCCAACGAATATCATAACATTTTCTTGTAAGTTATGGAATTTTTAAGGGAAAATTAAGGTTTTCTTTGCTTAGAAATAAGATTGAGATGGTATGATAAAAGTAACATAGGGGAGGAGATGAGGGTGAATCCTTTTTATTCGATGCGAGCTAGATATTTTTTGATTGTATATGCACTACTTCTTTGTATAGAACGTGTTAGTAAACAATTTTTAGAAAATACATTTCATATATCAATTTCTTCATTCACAAGCCTACTCGTGATATATATATTTCCATCTGTTTGGTTGTGGTATCAATGTAAGCACAACGGTATTCCATTTACTTTATTTATGAATAGAAGAGAATCATTTAATCTTTTACAAGTTTTGATGATTACAGGAATGCTGTGTCTTTTTAGTTATGGATACATTGTATTGTATATGTATAGCTTCGCATGGATTACACCAGATTTTATTATAAATATATTACATGAACCTATTATAAGTAGTACGGGTGGGTATGTATATCAATTTATAGTAGTAGTTTTGGTGGCTCCTATTATAGGCGAATTTGTATTTAGGGGATTTCTATTCCACCGTTTTGCAGCAAAATGGGGAGCGGTAAAAGGGATGATTACGGTAGCGCTTCTTTTTGGATGTTTGCATGTTGATTTTCTCGGTGCTGCCATATTTAGCATCGTCTTATCAATTGTATACATTCGTACAAAAAGTTTACTAATACCGATCAGTATTCATATGCTCTATAATGCGATTGTACTTATTGCATCTCTTATGTTTAGTAAAGAAGAAATGATAAGTCTAGCTGACTTTTCTAAGTATACGCCATTCTTTACAGGACTTATTATTTTTAGTATTGGTTTAAATTTAGTACTCATCTTTTTGTTTATCAATCGCAGTTATATAAATAAAGAGGTATCAGTGGCATACGTAAATAAAATGAGAGAGTTATAGCTTATATTTTAGGAGAGTAATGGGGATGAAGTTAATTGAAAAAATCTTGAAAGAAATTGTAGACTCTACATCTATTACAGATATATGTAATGGGGGATTTTGTGAATTCGTTAGCCCGGTAGTTGATCCTATTATATTTCCAGAATTTCATTTGTTTACAAGTAGTAGCTATAAAGAAAGTATTATTTTTTTACTTGTCCTGGTAGGGATATTCATTTTAAGTGGTTTTATTTTGGAAGAAATACTGAAGCGTGTGTTTCAAAGATATTGCAAAAATGAAGAGAATCGAGTTGTATTTAACAAAATCTTTGAAAAAGTGATGATCGTTTGTATATCTTTTTATTGTATCAAAGCTATTATTTATTTCATTATAATGAAACGTCATTAAATATATACTGAACAACGAAAAAACATAGAAAGGAGTGTATACAGCTATATGAATAAAACGATACAATCAAATAAACTGTTTTATTTGATTATGGGGAGTCTAATTGTTATTACGACAATGAATGTTGGCTTTCGTTGGAATGAGTCATACTTTTTTGTTTATTTAGCACTGCATCTTCTAGGGCTATTATGTATTGGCGGCGGGATTGTAGTTGAAAAAAGAAGTGAGGATGGCATTAACTATATATGTGTGCTTGGTCTTGTACTACTTTTAACAGTACAAGGAATTATGAAATATAGTTCCATTTCCTTTCAGGATCTCAGTTTCTTCGTGAATATTTTTGGGTGAGGAATGCTAGTTTGTTTTGATGAAAAACAAGTTGGATATGTAGTTACTTTACTTGGATGTATTGTAATCAATTTTTTATGAGTAAACAAAAACAATCTAAAGCCTACTGGATAAATACAGTATAATTTTAGGTTGTTTTTATTATTTAAAGATCTTTAGTCCTATTGAAATCACGGACTGGTGGGAAGGTGACGACGCAGCAACATGTCCTTACTGTGGAATTGACGCTGTTATAGGAGAGGATTCTGGATTTCCGATAACGAATTTGATATTGACTATATATAGATGAAAGGAATTTGTCATCAAATGAAAGCTACTGTTTCTAAGTTATGAGAAGAATATGAGTTGTTTGTTAAAGAGCCTTTTCCAGATTGTCCTGAGGATGATAAATTAGATGATATTTATAGCGAGTTAGTGGAATATGATAGTTTTGTAGCGGGGTTAGTATCGAGTTTCTTATGTGGAAAAAGGCTCAATAAAAAATTTTTACAAAACGATGATGCAATTAATCTAAAATTAAAACAGCATAAAGATAATTTGATACAACCAGATGAAGACGGAGTACAACAGCTAATTATGTATAAACAAAAACTAGATAACCTTATGAGAATGCTTAAAAAAATTAACTTAACTACCAATGAATGATGTGATGTTACTATCACATCATTCATTTATTATTCATAGAAGCTTTTTTATATAGCATCTTTAATTGTGTTGAGTACTTTCTTACTATTAAATCCACGTTCCCCCATACCGAACACTTCAATTAAGCAATCATTTTCATCGAGTAAATAAGAGTTGGAAGTATGAATATATAGTCCGCTCCCTGGATCGCGGTACTGAAAGTTAAAGGTATCTGCTAGTTGTTTCGTTTCATCTACATCCCCACGTAGTAAGTGCCATCCTTTTGTTTTTTTCATTTCAAATGTGTTAGCGTATGTAGTTAATATTTCTTTTGTATCGAATTTTGGATCAATGGTAATTGTGATAAATTCAATTTCTTTATGAAATAGGTTTTCCTTTTCTAATTCGTCTCGTAGATGTTTCATTTTGTAGGTGGTAACTGGGCAAATATCAGGACATTTTGTATATATAAATTCTACAAGTTTTAGTTTTTTAGGCAAGTTATCAAAAGATAGCGTTGTTCCATTTATATCCTCCATGACAATGCCACGTGGTATTTCAGCGGAAGCCTTACGATAATCTGTAAAATAGTAAATTCCAATTCCGATTACAATGACTAAACCTAGTGTAAAAGTAAGATAAAATTTTTTCATTTACCAATCCCCTCCCAAGTATATTTTATAAGAAAAATCCGACAATTTTTAAGGAGTGATTGAAAATTGCATGACAATTCTATGTGTTAGCTTGTTCTATTTTAGAAAGAACGAACTTACAATAATAATAGACAGGCAGCATAGAGGAGGGGAAAACGTGAGGAAAGTTGTTAGGTGGTCGCTTTTTTTGTACGTTGGTTTTGCGTTATTTATATATTGGTATTTATTTGGATGGAACCATGAGATTATTCCAGATATGTATAAAGGAACGAGTGCTGATCCACAGACGTTTATGAATGCGAAGGAGCTTACATTAAGTCAAGATTATTCACGAGTGAAAAACTTACTCTTTTTTTTAGCGACGCCTCTTGAATGGATTATTCTATTGTTTGTTCTTGTTTTAGGGGTATCAAAGCGTTTTGAACAATGGTCAAAGGAAACGACAAAAGTACGGGTGATACAAGTTGCTATCTATTTATTCTATTTATCGCTGCTTACAACGGCTCTTTCATTACCGCTTCAATGGATAGGCCATCAAATATCAGTCGATTATGGCATTTCAACTCAAGCAGCAGCGAGCTGGATAAAAGATCATGTAATTGATTTTTGGGTGAACTATATTACAATGCTACTAATCGTTTCTGTACTTCTATGGCTTATTTATAAATTCCCGAGAAAATGGTGGCTAGCTGGATGGGCATTATCTGTACCATTTACAATTTTTTTAACGTTTGTACAGCCGGTTTTAATTGATCCGCTGTATCATGATTTTTCTACACTAACAAATAAAGAATTAGAAACGAAAATTTTAGCGATTGCAGATCAGGCGCATATTCCAACTGAACATGTATATGAAGTGAACATGTCAGAAAAAACGACGGCACTAAATGCTTATGTAACAGGAATTGGTTCAAATTCTCGAATTGTATTATGGGATACAACACTTCAGCAGTTAAAAGATAAAGAGATTTTATTTATTATGGCGCACGAAATGGGACATTATGTGATGAAACATATATATTGGGGCGTAGCGAGTTATATTGTGTTAACGTTTGTAGGGATGTATCTCATTAGCCGCATTATCAATATGTGCCTGCGAAAATGGGGAAATACATTGCAAATTCCAAAGGTGGCATGCCTCTCGGTTATTCCGTTGTTTTTCCTTATCTCTTCCGTATTATCTTTTGCGGTAAGTCCATTATCAAACTATGTATCTCGAGTAGAAGAACGTGCAGCTGATCAATATGCATTGGATATGACAAAGGACGGGACATCGGGAGTAAAAACATTCCAGTATTTATCAAAAACAGGATTGAGCCAAGTGAATCCACCGGCGTTAGTGAAGTTTTTCTTATATACGCACCCTCCAATTTTTGAAAGAATCCATGCATTTGAAGAGTATGATAAGCAAAAGAAATGAGGAGCAGCGATTGAGCTGCTTCTTATTTTTTACATTTTATTTTGTATATTGTATGATTAAAGTTAAAATAAAAAAAGAATATTAAGAATAATTAATCGTTCTTGTTATTGGAGGGTATACATAGTGTTGCAAGGGAATAAAACAAATATGTTATTTCAAACAAAATCGATGCCGGCTATAAAAATGATAGCATCCATGTCTATTTTTGGTTCAATTGGATTTTTCTCAGTGAAAACGGGTTTACCATCGTTCGAATTAGTATTTATTCGCTGCATTTGTGCCACAATCTTTTTAACATTATGCTGGATCGCAACAAGGCAGTTTAAAGAAGAGAAGTGGGACCGAAAAGAAATTCTGCAAATATTAGCTTGTGGTGTATTTCTTGTTTTTAACTGGGTGTTTTTATTTAAAGCTTTTGAAGTAATGTCAATAACGATCGCGATTTCGGTGTATCATCTGGCACCAATTATTGTCTTAATCATTGGAAGTGTAGTATTTAAAGAGAAATTAACAATGCTATCCGTTATTTCAATTGTAATTTGTTTTGTTGGTACAGTTTTAGTGGCGGGCGTAGATGGGAGTGTTTCTTTAGAAAAACTGATGTCTTCCGGGATGATTTGGGCACTTCTTGCAGCACTGTTTTATGCATTTACAACTTTATTAGGAAAAGGGATTAGGAAGACAAGTGCGTATGCGATGACTTTTTTGCAAACGTTTCTAGGGATATTTCTTTTACTTCCATTTGTAGATTTTGGGGCATTTCAGGGGCTAACACAAAGCAATTGGATTGCGATTACGGCGACAGGTCTCATCCATACAGGATTCGTTTATTATTTGTTTTTTGATAGCTTACGAGATTTGCCAACAAGGCTCATTTCTGTATTAGTGTTTTTAGACCCAGGTGTAGCAATTCTATTAGATACAGTGTTTACAGGATTTCGCCCAACTGTGGTTCAAGTTGTAGGTATTGTTCTTATTTTTGCTGGAATGGCGTTTACATTCCGAAAGTCAAAAAAAGAGGTACAGTCAGAAGGAAAGCAAAGAGAAATGGCATCTTCGGAGTAAAATATATGCTTTACAAAATGACTTGTTTTCGCGAGGAATCGTTTTGTTTAAATGTAAATGAAAAGGACTAGTGTTATATAACACTAGTCCTTTTTTTGCATCAAAAAGGTTAAATGAATACAGGGAAACAAGGTTTTACAAAAAAATAAGTTAAATTTTCAAAAAAATTCCTTCCTTTTCTGAAAATTTGTTATATAATATAAAACATAAAATACAATCTGTTATAAGACAGTTTGAAAGGGAGATGCTAATATGTCGACGCAAACTTCACGGGTTACACTCGCCTTAGAAGTATTACCGGCGCACAGTGAAATTTTGACACCGGAAGTGCTCAATTTTTTAAAAGAGCTACATGAGAATTTTAACGAACGCCGACTAAGCTTATTGCAAAAACGAGTAGAAAAACAAAAAAGGATTGATGCAGGAGAGTTTCCGAGCTTCTTACCAGAAACGGCACATATACGCGAGGGAGATTGGACAATCGCACCACTTCCGCGAGATTTAGAGGATCGTCGTGTAGAAATTACAGGGCCAGTAGATCGAAAGATGGTGATTAATGCTTTAAACTCGGGAGCACACCTATTTATGGCTGACTTTGAAGATTCTAACTCCCCAACTTGGGAAAATGCAGTGGAAGGACAGATTAATTTAAGAGATGCAGTTAAGGGAACGATCTCATATAAGAACCCAAGCGGAAAGGAATATCGCCTTAGCGGTAAAACAGCTGTATTAATTGTTCGGCCACGTGGCTGGCATTTAGAGGAAAAACATATGCTAGTCGATGGAGAAAAGATGTCAGGTAGTCTTGTTGATTTTGGTCTGTACTTTTTCCATAACGCAAAAACGTTGTTAGAGAAAGGAAGCGGGCCATATTTTTACTTGCCGAAGATGGAAAGCCATTTAGAAGCTAGATTGTGGAACGATGTCTTTATGTTTGCCCAGAAATATATGGGGATTCCAAATGGAACAATTAAAGCAACTGTTTTACTAGAGACAATTCATGCTTCTTTTGAAATGGATGAAATTTTATATGAATTGCGTGATCATTCAGCAGGACTGAATTGTGGGCGCTGGGATTATATTTTTAGCTTTTTAAAAAGTTTTCGTAACCATAATGAATTTCTGCTTCCAGACAGGGCGCAAGTTACAATGACGGCTCCGTTTATGCGAGCGTATTCTTTAAAAGTAATTCAAACATGCCATCGACGCAATGCACCAGCAATTGGCGGAATGGCCGCACAAATTCCTATTAAAAATGATCCAGTGGCAAATGAGGCTGCTTTTGAAAAGGTGCGTATGGATAAAGAACGTGAAGCTTTAGATGGACATGACGGGACTTGGGTTGCCCATCCGGGACTTGTACCGGTTGCGATGGAAGTATTTAATCACATTATGAAAACACCGAATCAAATTTTTAGAAAACGTGAAGAGATTGATGTAACAGAAAAGGATTTATTAGAAATACCAGTGGGAACGATTACAGAAGAAGGACTTCGTATGAATATTAGCGTTGGCATTCAATATATTGCATCTTGGTTAAGTGGCCGCGGGGCAGCGCCGATTTACAATTTGATGGAAGACGCAGCGACAGCGGAAATTTCACGTGCGCAAGTATGGCAGTGGATTCGTCATGAAGGTGGAAAGCTGGATGACGGACGCAAGATTACATTCGAATTAATGGAAGAACTAAAGGAAGAAGAGTTAGAAAAAATAGAACGAGAGATAGGTAGTGACCAGTTTAAGAAAGCTAGGTTCATTGAAGCAACAAAATTGTTCACAGATTTAGTTCGTAATGATGAATTTAAACCGTTTTTAACATTGCCGGGTTATGAAATTTTATAAAAAAGAAAAGGGGATGGAAGAAATGAAAAATGAAAGAGCACAGCAATTACAAGAAAGCTGGGAGTTAGATGAACGTTGGAACGGAGTAACACGTCCTTATTCAGCTGAAGATGTGATTCGTCTTCGTGGATCTATTGATATTGAACATACGCTAGCGCGACGCGGGGCAGAGAAACTTTGGGCATCACTTCATACGGAAGATTATATTAATGCGCTTGGGGCGTTAACAGGAAATCAAGCGATGCAGCAAGTGAAAGCAGGGTTAAAAGCAATCTATTTAAGCGGGTGGCAAGTGGCTGCTGATGCCAATCTATCCGGACACATGTATCCGGACCAAAGTTTATACCCAGCGAACAGTGTGCCAGCTGTTGTAAAACGTATTAATCAAACGCTGCAACGTGCAGATCAAATTCAGCATATGGAAGGCAGTGGCGATACGGACTATTTCGTACCAATTGTTGCGGACGCTGAAGCGGGATTTGGCGGGCAATTAAATGTATTTGAATTAATGAAAGGTATGATTGAAGCGGGAGCATCAGGTGTACATTTTGAGGATCAATTATCTTCAGAGAAAAAATGCGGACATTTAGGTGGAAAAGTACTACTACCAACGCAAACGGCGGTACGTAATTTGATTTCTGCTCGTCTAGCTGCGGATGTAATGGGCGTGCCAACAATCATTGTGGCAAGAACAGATGCAGATGCGGCGGATTTAATTACGAGTGATATTGATCCAGTTGACCAAGAGTTTATTACGGGCGAAAGAACACCGGAAGGTTTCTACCGTACAAAAGCAGGCCTCGATCAAGCGATTGCACGCGGATTAGCGTACGCACCGTATGCAGACCTTGTCTGGTGTGAAACATCTGAACCAAATTTAGAAGATGCGAAGCGTTTCGCGGAAGCAATTCATGAGAAATACCCAGGGAAATTACTAGCATATAACTGTTCACCGTCCTTTAACTGGAAACAAAAATTAGATGAAAAGACGATTGCAAATTTCCAAAAAGAAATTGCATCATACGGTTACAAATTCCAATTTGTAACATTGGCAGGATTCCATGCGCTAAACTACGGTATGTTTGAATTAGCACGTGGCTATAAAGAACGTGGTATGGCAGCTTATTCTGAATTACAACAAGCAGAATTTGCGGCAGAACAACATGGATACTCTGCAACGCGTCATCAGCGTGAAGTCGGAACAGGCTACTTTGACGAAGTAGCACAAGTGATTACAGGTGGAACTTCTTCGACAACAGCGTTGAAAGGTTCAACGGAAGAAGCGCAATTTACGAAATAAATGTAGGAGCAGGTGTCCTTAGAGGACATCTGCTTGCATTTTTTCAACTAGTTGTAAAAATTTACAGATAAATACTTTCGAAAAATATTGTACATTCTATTTTAAGTGTGTTATGATGATCCTAGTTGAATAATTAAATCAAGCAATCCATATATTATCAAGTGCTGAAAACGAACGAGAAAAAGTATGTGAGAACTGTTTTATGTTTCGTATTTGATAATGTGTGGATTCTTTTTTTATGTATGAAAACTAAAAAAAATTGTGTTTTCTTTAGGAGGAAATAATTATGGCAGTAACAGGACAAGTAAAATGGTTTAACAACGAAAAAGGTTTCGGTTTCATCGAAGTTCCAGGCGGAAACGATGTATTCGTACATTTCTCAGCAATCGAAACTGAAGGTTTCAAATCTTTAGAAGAAGGTCAAAAAGTTAGCTTCGAAATCGAAGATGGCAACCGTGGACCTCAAGCTAAAAACGTTATCAAACTATAATTTTATAGTATGTGATGGAAAAAAGGATGGCTTATGCCATCCTTTTTTTGTGTGCTAAAAAACTAAAAATAGTTTGCTTGCAGTATAGAAGAAAGAATGTAGTTTACAGAGAATCTCATTATGTTACAAATGTTTCAAAAAAGAAAATTTCTCTTTTATCTATAAGAATATGTTGGTTTGGATTGAGAGAAATAGAAGGTTTATATGGATATTTTCATGAATAGATGTAAGTAGATGTTAAAGTTTTATAAGTGATTGTAAAATATTTGAAAATATAAACTATTTTAATTTGAAAATGGTACAATTATCCATGCAGCTGCTAGTACGAATTAAAATAATGAAGGAGCGAGTATAAGATGGGTGACACAGTAGAACGCTATGTCGAAAACTATGTCGTAAACAAGAAAACTATGGCCTTACTTCCAATTATTTTAGGTGAAAAAACAATTGTAACGCGAGTGGTTGAAGTAGAAGACTCTTTTTTCATGTTTCAAAAGCCTCTCGATATTGTAGAGCAAAGTTGCCGTAAGCATGGATCTAGTTTTTTAGGGAGAAAAGAAGGTACGAAAGAATTGACACGTATTACACACAAAGCACCCATTGCGATTAGCCCGACAGATCAGCTTTATTTCTTTCCTACGTATTCGTATTCTAGAAAGGAATGCGCATGGTTGTCTCATTTTCACATTGCAAACAATAAAGAACTAGCAGATGGTAACCTTATGATTCGATTCATTAATGGCTTGGGAGTAAAACTAGAAATGTCTAAAAGCAGTTTTGAAAATCAACAAAATCGTACTGCAAAACTACGGACAGAGTATGAAGATCGTAAAGATAAGCAGGGGAGCCTTCGATTTAAAGAAATTGATAAGAAAGATGAATCTAAATTGAAGCCTGCATATGAAAAGGCTTATGTTGTAAAAGAAGATGAAAATAATGATTGATAAGATGCGAATTGATGTAGTAAAGTTTTGTTTCTTATCAAGAAGTGAGATAAACAGAAAGGATGGGCAACCATCCTTTTTTTATTTTTCAATATGTAATATCCTGTCAAATAATGATAGATTATCATACAATAATAATGGAGGATTTCTACATAAAAGTATGGAACATTAATAAATACATCTCCATATGTCGTATCTACCATTTCCTCTGTACGATAAGCAGTGATAAAGTAGGGATAGTAATATAGCAAAGGGGTAAATTGTAGAATGGATTTTCAAACAATCAAAGAGTACTTCTCAGCAGAAAATATGGATCGGCTTGTCGAGAGTTACAGAGCATTTGGGCCGCTTCTTGGTATTGGTTTACCAATGATAGAAGCACTTATCCCAGCATTGCCACTTATTTTGTTTGTGATGGCGAATGCAGTTGCATTCGGTTTATGGCTGGGCTTTCTGTATTCATGGCTCGGATCGGTTTTAGGTGCGTTCATTGTATTTTTAGTTATTCGTCGTTTTGGACGGAGTCGATTTTTTTCTTTTGTAAATAAACATCCGAAAGTGCGAAGTGCAATGGGATGGATTGAAAGAAGAGGGTTCGCGCCTATTTTTGTATTATTTTGTTTTCCGTTTACGCCGTCTGCACTTATTAATGTTGTAGCTGGTTTATCACGTATTAGTATAAGGCAGTTTGGATTAGCGCTAGTGCTTGGAAAACTAGTAATGATTTTTATTTTAAGTTATATCGGACATGATTTGACCTCTTTTATCCATAAGCCTGTGAAAACAGTTATTGTCATAGGTGTTATTTTTCTTTTATGGTATATCGGTAAGAAGATTGAGGTAAAGTTAGAACTGCATTGAGACTAGTCTTCGCTGTGATTACAACGTCATTATAGAAAAGGGTGAGGGGAGAAGCAGATGAAGCGAGCGTTGAAAAAAGAAAGTTTAGAGTGGATGCGAACAATCTTTATAGGTGTGCTATTAGCTGTTTTTTTTCGAACGTTTTTCTTCTCAACGTATGTTGTAGAGGGGAAGTCAATGATGCCGACACTGCAAGATGGAAACATGCTTGTTGTGAATAAAGTTAGTTATCAAGTCGGGGAATTGAACCGATTTGATGTTGTTGTGTTTCATGCAAATAAAAAAGAAGACTATGTAAAGCGGGTTATTGGTTTACCAGGTGATCATATTGAATATAAGCAAGATAAACTGTATATAAATGGTCAATTTATTGATGAGCCTTATTTGGAAACGTATAAGAGGCAAGCAGAGGGACGGCAGCTAACAGGCGATTTTACATTAGAAGAACTAACGAGAGAAAAGGTTGTTCCGACAGGGCATATTTTTGTGATTGGTGATAATCGTCTAGGGAGCTGGGATAGCAGACATTTTGGTTTTGTGAAAGCGGATACTGTTGTTGGAAAAGTAGATTTACGATATTGGCCAATTAATGAAGTGCAAACAAACTTTTCAAAAGGCGAATGAAATAATTTACGGTGCATGAAAGATAAAGACAAGCAGCCTCTGTTTGTCTTTTTTCTTGTCCTATAATACAATAATGACAGCAAACTAACGTTCGTTATGTAAGTGAAAGGTGGGGGATTATATGTCGCTTCGATTTGTGATTGGTAGAGCTGGAAGTGGAAAAAGTACACTTTGTTTACGCGAAGTACAAGAAGAATTAAAGCAGCGTCCAAGAGGCGAAACGATTTTATACCTTGTGCCAGAGCAAATGACATTCCAAACGCAGCAGGCGTTAATAGGTAGTGAGGATGTAAGAGGTTCCATTCGGGCGCAAGTGTTCAGTTTTTCAAGGTTAGCATGGAAAGTGCTGCAAGAAGTTGGTGGTGCAAGCCGTCTTCATATTGATGAAGCGGGGGTGCATATGTTACTGCGCAAAATTGTGGAATCACGTAAAGAAGGTTTATATGTGTTTCAAAAAGCAGCAGAGCAGAATGGTTTTTTCGAACATCTTGGCAGCATGATTACGGAGTTTAAGCGTTACAATGTAACACCATCGAATGTATATGAGATGTGGCAACAGTTAGATGCTCATAGCAGCGGTGCTGAGCAAAAATTATTAGCAAATAAAATGTACGATTTGCAGCTCTTATATGATGATTTTGAACGAGCTTTAATTGGAAAATATTTAGATTCAGAAGATTATTTACAGTTGCTTGTAGAGAAGCTTCCGCAATCTGATTATGTTAATGGTGCGGAAATTTATATAGATGGATTTCATTCGTTTTCACCCGGAGAATTAGAGATTATTAGGCAAATTATGAGATGCGGGGCAAGGGTAACCATTACATTAACGGTAGATGAACAAATATTAGCGCAGCCGGTGAGTGAATTAGATTTGTTCTATCAAACGGTGCTTACGTATGAAAAAGTGAAACAATTAGCACGTGAAGAGAAAGTCACGATTGAGAATACGATTTCAATGAGAGAACAGCCCCGCTTTCTTTCACCAGCATTGGCACACTTAGAAGCCCAATATGAATCGCGCCTATATGATAAGTTTTCAGGTGAAGCGAGTATTACATTATATACAGCGGCTAACTTACGTGCGGAAGTCGAAGGAGTGGCTCGTGAAATTCGTAGACTTATTGCAGAAGAGGGCTATCGCTACCGAGATATTGCGGTTCTTCTCCGTAATGGAGAAAGTTATTATGATGTAATGAGAACTTTATTTACGGATTATGACATTCCACACTTTATTGATGAGAAGCGCCCAATGTCGCATCATCCATTAATTGAATGCATTCGTTCTGCATTCGAAGTAATTAGCGGGAATTGGCGTTATGATGCTATTTTTCGTAGCATTAAAACGGAACTTTTGTATCCGTTAGATGTAAGAAAAGAAGCAATGCGTGAAGAAATGGATGAGTTTGAAAATTACTGTTTAGCATACGGTGTGCAAGGAAAAAGATGGACTGCGGATGAACCGTGGACATATCGTCGCTATCGTTCGTTAGATGGAGTGAATGGAACGGTAACGGATAGTGAGCGTGAAATGGAAGAGAAAATAAATCGCCTTCGTGACGTAGTGAGGACGCCAATTATTCGTTTGCAAAAGCGTTTAAAGCGTGCTGGATCGGTAATGCAAATGTGCGAAGCGGTGTATTTATTTTTAGAAGAATTGGATGTTCCAAAGAAATTAGAAGATTTACGTCTGCGTGCTGAAGCAGGAGGAGATTTCCTGTTTGCTAGTGACCATGACCAAGTATGGGAAGAGGTAATGGGTCTTCTTGATACATTTGTAGAGATGCTTGGTGAGGAAAAGATGTCTCTTTCGATGTTTATCGATGTGATGACAACTGGACTTGAGGCACTTCAGTTTGCTAATATTCCACCATCTTTAGATCAAGTGCTAATTGCAAATATCGATCGTTCGAGGCTATCAAATGTTCGTGCGGCATTTGTAATTGGAGCAAATGAAGGTGTTATTCCAGCAGCTCCTTTAGATGAAGGAATGTTATCTGATGAAGAACGAGAAGTTCTCTCTACGGCCGGTGTTGAACTGGCACCGACAACAAGGCAGACTTTGCTCGAAGAACAATTTGTTATTTATCAAACAGTGACACGTGCATCTGAGAGATTATATATTTCTTGTCCGCTCGCAGATGAGGAAGGGAAGACATTACTTACATCTAGCTTTATTAAGAAGATAAAAAGAATGTTTCCAGATATGAAAGAAGTATTTATAACAAACGATGTAAACGATTTGTCACGTTCAGCACAAATTTCCTATGTAGCAACGCCAGAGGTTACGCTGTCGTATGTGACGCAGCAATTGCAAAACTGGAAACGATACGGTTTTGAAGGGAATTTAGACTTTTGGTGGGATGTATATAACTTCTATGTGACTTCGGATGATTGGAAGCAAAAAAGTAGTCGCGTGTTATCTAGTTTGTTTTATCGAAACCGTGCACAGAAATTGAGTCCAGTTGTAAGTAGAGAGTTATACGGAGATAAAATTAAAGGCAGCGTTTCTCGTATGGAGCTGTTTAATCGTTGTGCTTATGCTCATTTTGCCCAGCACGGATTATCACTAAGAGAGCGTGATATTTTTAAATTAGATGCACCAGATATCGGGGAATTATTCCATGCCGCATTAAAGAAAATTGCAGATAAATTATTGCGTGAAAATCGAACTTGGGCTGATTTATCTATAAAAGAGTGTGAGCATCTTTCTGCTGTAGTTATAGAAGAAATTGCACCATTGCTGCAACGACAAATTTTATTAAGCTCGAATCGCCACTTTTATTTAAAACAAAAGTTACAACAAATTATTTTCCGGACATCATTGATTCTTCGTGAGCATGCGAAGTCTAGTGGATTTGTACCAGTTGATTTAGAAGTTCCATTTGGTATGGGTGGTGCAGGATCGCTTCCTCCAATGGAATTTGCATTGCCAAATGGTGTGAAGATGGAAGTCGTTGGCCGAATTGACAGGGTTGATAAAGCGGAAGATGAGAGCGGCACGTTCCTCCGTATTATCGATTATAAATCAAGTGCCAAAGCATTAGATTTAACGGAAGTGTATTATGGATTAGCGCTGCAAATGTTAACGTATTTAGATGTTGTCATTTCAAATGCGAATACGTGGATGAAGAAAGATGGAACGGCATCACCTGCTGGAGTTCTGTATTTCCACATTCATAATCCGATTGTCGAGATGAAAGGTGATGCTTCAGAAGCAGAGATTGAAAAAGAAATCTTAAAGAAATTTAAAATGAGGGGACTTGTGCTTGGGGATGCAGATATTGTCCGCTTGATGGATAATAAGCTTTCATCAGGAAGTTCTGATATTATTTCTGCTGGCTTGAAGAAAGATGGTAGTTTTAGTGCGCGCTCTAGTATTGCGAGTGAGCAAGAGTTTACAGTCTTACAGGAATATGTACATCATACATTTGAAAACATTGGTAAAGACATTACAGAAGGTGTCATTGATATTGCACCTTATAAAATGGGTAACAAGGCTGCCTGTACGTTCTGTAATTTCCGCTCTGTTTGTCAGTTTGATGAATCGCTTGAAGACAATCAGTTCCGTACATTAAAAGATATGAAAGATAGTGAAGCAATGGAGAAGATGCGAGAGGAGGTTGGCGGCGAATGATAGAGAATTGGCCAGCGAAGCCAGAGGGTAGTCAATGGACAGATAATCAATGGAAGGCAGTTGTCGGAGATGGTCGTGACATTTTAGTAGCAGCGGCAGCGGGATCGGGAAAGACAGCTGTACTTGTAGAAAGAATTATTCGTAAAATTATTAATGCTGAAAATCCTGTAGATGTGGATCGTTTGCTTGTTGTAACGTTTACGAATGCAGCGGCGCAAGAGATGAAAAATAGGATTGGTGAAGCGTTAGAAAAAGTATTAATTGATGAGCCAGGGTCACAGCATATACGTAAACAACTTAGCTTACTAAATAAAGCTTCGATTTCAACGATTCATTCGTTCTGTTTGCAAGTAATTCGAACATATTATTATATGCTTGATGTAGACCCACGCTTTCGCATTGCGAACCAGACGGAAAATGAATTATTAAAAGAAGAAGTATTGGATGACATATTAGAAGAGGAATATGGCATCGAAGAAAATCATATTTTCTTTGAACTGGTTGATCGATATACGAGTGATCGCAGTGATGATGATTTACAACGTATGATTTTAGCGCTTCATACTGAGTCGAGGGCGCATCCGGATCCAGAGAGATGGCTTGATAAGCTAGTAGAGGCATACGATGTCGAAGGCAAGACAATTGAAGATTTGGTGTATGCTTCTTATTTATTAGAAGATGTGAAGTTTCAAATTGAAACAGCAGAAGAACATATTCGAAAAGCAATTGAGCTTGCGATGCTTCCTGATGGCCCAGCGCCACGCGCTCTGACATTACAAGCAGATCTTGCATTACTCGGAACATTATCCACAGGAGCTCATCAGTCTTGGACAAGTGTATATGAAGCAATGCAAAATGTATCGTGGCAAACGTTAAAGCGTATTAAGAAAAGTGATTATAATGAAGAAATCGTAAAGCAAGTAGATTCACTTAGAAACAAAGCAAAAGATGAAGTGAAGAAACTACAAGAAGAGCTATTTAGCCGTAAGCCAGAAAGCTTTTTACGTGATTTTAAGGAAATGCATCCTGTTCTAGAAAAGCTCGTTCAGCTTGTAAAAGTATTTACTGAGCGCTTTCAAACGATAAAGCGTGATAAAGGAATGGTTGATTTCACAGACTTAGAACATTTTTGCTTGCAAATTTTAAGTGAGCATACTGAAGGCGGAGAAATGCGCCCTTCACCAGTGGCTCTTCAATATCGTAATAAATTTGCTGAGGTTCTTGTTGATGAATATCAAGATACGAACTTTGTTCAGGAATCCATTATTAAATTTGTGACGAAAGACTCCGAACAAGAGGGTAATTTATTTATGGTTGGGGATGTAAAGCAGTCGATATATCGTTTCCGTTTAGCAGAGCCAGGTTTATTTTTAGGGAAGTATAAACGTTTTACGCCTGAAGGCATAGATGGTGGTATGAAAATTGACTTAGCGAAAAACTTCCGTAGTCGTCATGAAGTGTTAGCGGGTACAAACTTTATTTTCAAACAAATTATGGGCGAAGCTGTCGGAGAGATTGATTATGATGCAGACGCTGAATTAAAGTTAGGTGCAAGTTATCCAGCAGGTGAAGATGTAGCAGCTGAACTATTATGTATTCATCAATCTGACGAAGAGGTGTTAGATGGTGAAGAGGGCGCGGAAGTAGAAAAAGCACAACTTGAGGCTCGTCTAATCGCGCAACGTATTAAAGCGATGGTCGATTCAGGATATGAAGTATATGATCGGAAAAACGATAGCATGCGCCCTGTAAAATACCGTGACTTTGTTATTTTACTTCGCTCGATGCCATGGGCTCCGCAAATTATGGAAGAGTTAAAACTGCAAGGTATTCCTGTTTATGCTGAACTTGCGACAGGTTATTTTGAAGCAACAGAAGTGAACATTATGATGAATGTCTTTCGGGTCATTGACAATCCGATGCAAGATATTCCGCTTGCAGCAGTGCTTCGTTCTCCAATCCTTGGATTAAATGATGAAGAACTTGCGATGCTACGTGCTCATGAAAAGAAAGGTTCGTTTTATGAAGTGATGCGTTCATTCATACAAGGAGCACCGCTTGAAGAAGAAGTAGAATTACATGGGAAACTACAATGGTTCTATAATCTTTTACAAGGATGGCGTGAGTTTGCACGCCAACAGTCGCTTTCAGATTTAATTTGGAAAGTATATCGTGAGACAGGCTATTATGATTTTGTTGGTGGTCTTCCGGCTGGAAAGCAAAGGCAAGCGAATCTACGCGTACTATATGATCGAGCAAGACAGTATGAGGCGACATCTTTCCGCGGGTTATTCCGTTTTCTACGTTTTATTGAACGTATTTTAGAGCGCGGCGATGATATGGGGACAGCGAGGGCACTCGGTGAACAAGAAGATGTTGTTCGAATTATGACGATTCATAAAAGTAAAGGTTTAGAGTTCCCAGTTGTATTTGTAGCAGGATTAGGACGCCGTTTTAATACGCAGGATTTAATGAAACGTTTCTTGCTACATAAAGACTTTGGTTTTGGTTCTCAATTTATTGATCCGCGTAAACGAATTAAGTATACGACGTTATCGCAATTGGCTATTAAGCGTAAGATGAAAATGGAACTAATTGCGGAAGAGATGCGGGTATTATATGTTGCTTTAACGCGTGCAAAAGAAAAATTGATTTTAATTGGTACCGTAAAAGATAAAGAGAAAGAAATGGAAAAGTGGATGGATGCACGGGAGCATACAGATTGGTTGTTGCCAGATTATGTTCGGGCCGGGGCATCTTGTTATTTAGACTGGATTGCGCCATCGCTATATAGACATCGTGATAGTGAATTGCTTCTTGATCTTGGACAAGGTACCATTCCAAATGAAATTTATGAATACGATGCGAGCTGGAGTGTAGCATTCGTTGATGGTGGAACTTTAGTAGCACCAGAGCCGGTGCAAGAAGAAAAACAAGAACTACTTGAGGCGCTTCGTGAGAAAAAACCTGTTCCTTTGGAAAGTGAACGAAGAGAAGAAGTTTATAATCGCTTAACGTGGGAATATGCATATGAAGAGGCAACAGCGCATCGTGCTAAGCAGTCTGTCACAGAGATTAAGCGTAATTATCAATCTGAAGAAGGCAGCGATCATACTTTTATTAAGAAACTCCGTGCGCCGATCAAGACACGTCCGCGTTTTATGGAGAAAAAAGGATTAACGTATGCTGAACGTGGAACTGCTGTCCATGCGGTTATGCAACATGTGAATTTGAAGAAGCCGATTACAATAGAAATAATCCGAGAACAGATTGCGGAAATGGTAAATAAAGAATTATTAACATTTGAACAAGCAGAAGAGATTGCGATTGAACGGATTGTAGGCTTTTTTGAAACTGATCTTGGTAAAAGGGTGTTAGCTGCGAAAAGTGTAGAACGGGAAGTTCCTTTTACGATGATGCTTTCAGCGGAAGAGGCGTATCAAGATTGGCAAGATAAGAGCGAAGAATCTGTACTTGTCCAAGGGGTTATTGATTGCATGATAGAAGAGGAAGATGGGATTGTATTAATTGATTTCAAAACAGATACAATTGAAGGGCGTTTTCCAGGTGGATATGATCAAGCGAGAGCTATGTTAGAAGATCGTTACAAAGTACAGCTTACATTATATGCGAAAGCCTTGGAGAAAAGCTTACACCATCCAGTGAAAGAAAAGTGCTTATATTTCTTTGATGGAAATCACATAGTAAATGTTGATTAAAAAAGTGAGTGAAACATACATCAAAGTATAAATGTGAAAAAGAGGAAAGATGTAACGTTAGAAAGGAGCTATGTAAAATGATAGCTCCCAAAAAAAGTTTAAGAACTTGCGACAATGGTCACGGGTACTATAAAAGTAGCGATTGCCCTTCTTGCCCAATCTGTGAGAAAGAAAGAAAACCAGAAAGTGGATTTCTTTCACTTCTCTCGGCACCAGCAAGAAGAGCATTGGAACACAATGAAATAACGTCTTTGCAGCAGCTCTCAGAATATAGTGAGAAAGAGATTTTACAGCTGCACGGTATGGGGCCAGCATCTTTACCTAAACTTAGAACTGCTCTGAAGGAAAGTGGGTTATCATTCAAAGATTAAATAATAAGAATGATTACATTTATTGAAGCACGAACAAAAAAATCAAAAGAACGAAAAAAGTAGGAGAACATTTCTCCTACTTTTTTTAAGCTGTTCCGATTTGATCTTGATCTGCTACATCGGAATCAAATGTATTCGTTGCACTGACACCATTGAATGTACTGACAACAAAACCAACGTTTGATGAGCCCGATCCATTATAGGCTTTCGTATTTTCTTTTGGAGATACGTTATAAAAGTCTCCTAAGTTAAAAGAGCCGTTACTATTTTGAACGACAAGATTCCCAACGACAGAGGGCATGATACTCACCTACTTTATTCGTCTTCTTTATCATTACTATATGATTTATTTTTAGGAAGGTTCATCAATATATTGGCGAATTTGCATAATACGTGAATTATTAAAGGCGTAATCAACTGATCCAATCTGAAAGCAACCTGAATTTAATAGAGTGCGCAAGGTAACATCATTCACTTCAATAAAGGGACATTCATTAATAATATTTAGTTTCACATTTGTTGACCGGGTCGGAATTGTGATGTATTCGTCTGTAAAGATTTCAAAAGCATCTAGTCGTCCCTCATCATTTAAATAAAAAGGTATTTCTCGATGGACAGCAAGCGCCCTGCTTTTTAGCTCCATTTGATTAGCATCACCAATTTGAAATACGCCACTAATTCCCATAGAAATAATTGAAGTTTTGTTTACAACTGAGATATGACGCAGCATACGGCATCTCCTTTTTAACCCGGGGTAACGGGCACATCGGTTACGAGTGGTACAAATGGACCTTCGGTAACAGATTCAAAAGGTGTATCTAGGATAGAGGAGAGAATGAGAAGATTAGCATCACCAATTAAAAATAGTGCCGATGAAGAGACCCCGTTCATTTTAATCTGTCCAACTTTTAGTTCACGATTTACAACGCTCACATTCATACGTACTTACTCCTTTCGGAAGTTGTTTGGTATGTGCTGGATAAAAGAAAGGAATGCTTTATCGATATCTTGTTTCATTGCTTGAATAATTACATCGTGCAAATATTGTGGATCGGATGTAATGTCTTCGTATGGTTGTACTTGTGACAAATAATAAGGAAGTCGATGTTCCATTTGCTTTTTTATGTCATCAATCATCATTTGCCGATACATATCATCAAGTGGTGTTCGCTCTGCTCTTTCGAAATGAAGAATTCGGTTATAAGCTTCCTCGTCTAAATAACAGTGCATTTCTTGAATAATGCCTTGATAAAAATCGGGATTTGTTTGTGTCTCTGGATTTACTTTTAACGTTTCTGTATCTACTTCGAAATCTTCAATCTGTTGTCCTTTTTTTGCAAATGGATTTAAGCCGATATTTAAAGTTCCATTTAGGTTTTCTACTTTTAGTTGATCAAATTTATACTCGACTTTTCCTATGGAAGAGGAGGGACGGCTTTTTAGTTTAGCAAGCTCTTCGGTTAACGTACGTACTTGTTCTTCTAAAATATGGATTGTCTCTTGTTGTTTTTGAAGAACTTGTTGGAATTGGTATAAGTAAGTATATATATCTTGATTCAATGTGTGAAACCTCCTTTTCGATAGGGAGGGTGTGTACTGCTGCTATATATGTTTATGATAAATATGACCTAAGAAGAACTCATTGGTTTAATAGAAATAATTTGTCCTTTTGCGGCAAGAGGACGAAGGGGTTCTGTAAATCCACCGGTATTTGAAAATCTAGAGAGTGCTTTAATACTTCCTGCTGTTCCAATTTGAAAAACAGAAGAGGTTGTAATGCTTCCTATTTCTATTTTGTTAATTATAATACTTTGATTTACATAAAAGTTCACTTTCTAATCGCCTCCTTGACCTTTTAGGTAGAACCGACTATCGCTTGATCAATTACATCTGAATCATTAACAGTTGTTGAATTTTGATAATTATATACAGAAACATTTTCACCAACGTTAAAAGAACCAGCTCCTGCAAACGCACGTGAATAGCTAATCGGTCTAATTGCAAACACATCTCCAATATGAAAAATACCACTTGATCCAATATTAACGATATGGATATGTCCAACCATTGCTGGCATAGCAAACACCTTTCATGAATAAAGTTTTTTTGAATTTTTATTAACGATAAAAAATCAAAATATATGTTGGGTAAACGTGAAACTCCTATCAGTAGGGCTTAGGAATATAGATGATTCTTCTATTACTTATTGTATGGGTGTTTTTACTAAAATGTGTCTTTTTTCAATAAAAGACACACACTTTATTGTGTGTGTTCGTCTATAGTATGGGGAGGGATAAAGTCAACTTTCATAAGCCAAACAACATTTAAGAGCCTGTCCAGTTCTTGGCTGCAACTTACTGTTTTTTGAGAGGTTATTCCATAGCGTTCAGCAAAATATATCATTTTTTCACGTTTTTTTTCAATCGCTTGCTCAAACATAGAATCGGCTCCATCTCTATAATAAATTTTAAGTATATGCGTAGTACATATTATACAAAAATTCCATAAAAAAGAAATGCATTCGATAAAAAAAGTAAAAATTCTACATTTTATTCCGAAATGAAATCGGAACAAATGCACAAAGAAAAGAATATTGTAAAAATTAAAGTGTGCTAGCAGGTTTTTTGCCAGGCAATGCGAATACAATTACATTGTATGAGTTTTAGGATGGAGAGTGGAAAGAATGCGGTTTGTTACGGTAAAGAGAGAGGAAAAAGTGTTTGTTGGTGTTGTAAATGAATATGAGCAAACGGTACTGCATGTAAGAGAAGCACAGCGGCAAAAAGGTGAAAAGATTACAATTCCTATTACAATGCTAGAATGTATCGAGCAAGGAAATGCCTTTATTGAAAAAGTAACTGAAATTGTAAAATGGGCAAAAGAGAATGAAACAACAGCGTATTATTCATTAACAGAAGTCAAAATATTGGCGCCGATTCCAAGGCCAAGAAAGAACATTCTTTGTGTCGGAAAAAATTACCGTGACCACGCGATAGAAATGGGCGGGGAGGAATCCGTTCCGAAAGATATTATGATTTTCACAAAAGCGCCAACAACGGTTGTTGGGGATGGAGAGAAAATTAACAGTCATCCGCATGCAACGAATGAATTAGATTATGAAGGGGAACTAGCAATTGTGATTGGAAGACGTGGGAAACAAATCACAAAAGATAAGGCGATTGACCACGTTTTTGGTTATACGATTATAAATGATATAACTGCTCGGGATATTCAAAGAAAGCATAAACAATTTTTCTTAGGAAAAAGTTTCGACACATTTTGTCCAATGGGCCCGTACTTAGTACACAAAGCGTCTATCGAAACACCTAATAAATTGAATGTTGAGACAATGGTGAATGGAGAAGTACGACAAACTTCAAATACTGCAAATATGATGTTTTCTATAGAAGATATTATTTCTATCGTAAGTAAAGGGATGACGTTAGAGCCTGGGGATATTATTGCAACTGGAACACCAGCTGGAGTTGGAAAAGGGTTTATACCGCCAAAGTTTCTCCATGCTGGTGATGAAGTGATGGTAACGGTAGAACATATTGGAACGCTTCGAAATACAGTCAAATAGTAGTTGGTACGTGTGGTTCATCCCTATTTTATTTGCAGTTCATAACGCGGAGGAATATTATTTCTTTTCAGAAATGAGATATATACAACTGATTCAAATGGAAGAGAATGTGATGCAGAGACAATATTTTTTCGTTGCATTATGCCTATTAACCATGATTGTTTTTTTATTTGTATGCGCTCATTTTATGTTTAGAAAGAGATTTACCCTCAGTATGCTACTTATTATACAAGCAATGATTTTCATGAATGGATGGTTCCATATTGGTGGGGCAATTTTGACAGGGAGATACGTTCCAGGATTCATAACATCGCTGATATTGATTATTCCTTTTTCATTATTTTTATTTCGGAAAGGGATTGTAAGAGGTTGGTGGAAGATGAAGCATGTTGTGATTTCCTGTTTATTAGGTGTAGTGCTGTTATTTCCAATTATCTTTGGTGTATTATTTTTAGCAAAAGTAATCGTTTAATAAAAACAAGCTGCCTTTTAAAAGGCAGCTTGTTTTTATTAAGATAATACCGCTTTAATTTTTTGGAATGCCCACTCTAAATCTTCTTCAGAAATAATAAGTGGTGGTGCAATACGAATTACATTTTCATGCGTTTCCTTACATAATAAGCCTTCTTCTTTTAGTTTTTCACAGTAAGGACGAGCTGATTCGTTTAATTCGATACCGATAAATAATCCTTTACCACGGATTTCTGTAATCATTGGATTATCAATTTCTTTTAATTGTCCTACTAATTTTTCTCCTAATTGAAGAGAACGTTCTGTTAATTTTTCATCTAGTAATACATCAAGAGCAGCGATAGAAACAGCACATGCAAGTGGGTTGCCACCAAATGTAGAACCGTGGGAACCTGGCTCAAATACGCCTAAAATATCGCGGTTTGCTGCTACGCAAGAGATCGGGAATACACCGCCGCCTAATGCTTTACCAAGTATGTACATATCAGGAATTACGTTATCCCAATCACACGCAAATAATTTACCAGTACGGCCTAGGCCAGTTTGGATTTCATCGGCTACAAATAACACATTTTCTTTTTTACATATATTATGTGCTTCTTGTAGGAATCCAGCTGGTGGAATGTTAATGCCTGCTTCACCTTGAATTGGTTCTAAAATAAATGCTGCTGTATTTGGTGTAATGGCAGCTTTTAATGCTTCTAAATCACCGTAAGGAATGACAACAATGCCAGGAAGCATTGGACCGAAGCCGCGTTTGTATTCTTCATTGGAAGACATAGAAACAGCGCCCATTGTACGGCCGTGGAAGTTATCTTCACAAACGATAATTTCAGCTCTATTTTCTTCAACTTTTTTCACATCATATGCCCAGCGGCGTGCCGTTTTGATAGCGGTTTCAACAGCTTCCGCACCTGTGTTCATTGGAAGTACCATATCTTTATGTGTTAATTTCGCTACTTTTTCGTACCAAGGACCTAATTGATCGCTATGGAAGGCGCGAGAAGTTAACGTAACACGATTTGCTTGCTCAATTAAAGCATCAATAATTTTTGGATGACGATGTCCTTGGTTTACCGCAGAATATGCACTAAGTAAGTCCATATAACGATTTCCTTCAGGATCTTCTACCCAAACACCTTCCGCTTTAGAAATTACGATTGGTAGCGGATGGTAGTTATTAGCACCGTATGTGTCTGTTAGTTCGATAATATCTTTTGTTTGAATCATGATTGTTCCCCCTTTTGTTATTACAAGAAGTTTGTAAATACTCTAAATATTATATCATTTAAGTTAGAAAAAGCGAAACATTTCCTAAAAAAGAAATGAACATGGTATCATATAAAGTGAAAAAGTGTGAAAAGAGGAGGTAGGGGTACCATGACAACACATCTGCATATTACAGCGTGGGCATTGGGACTTATTTTATTCTTCGTAGCGTATTCTATGTATACAGCTGGAAGAAAAGGTAAAGGCATACATATGGGGCTTCGTCTTGTGTATATCATCATTATTGTAACAGGCTTCTTACTGTATCAAAGCATTATGAAAACAGCGACAGGGAATATTCACATGTGGTATGGCCTAAAAATGTTAGTTGGCGTTTGGGTTATTGCTGCAATGGAAATGATTCTTGTAAAAACAAGTAAGAACAAGAAAACAGGGGCATTCTGGGGTCAATTTATTATCGCGCTTATCGTTGTATTATATCTTGGATTACGATTACCAATCGGATTTGACCTATTTTAGTCAAGGAAAAACCACCTTATTTCTCTAATATGAGAAAATAAGGTGGTTTTTTAATTTTACTGAATGTGTAATTCTTCGCCATTCGTTTTTGTAAACTTAAATATATTTTTATTACAAGTAGAAAATCGAACATAATGGTGATGCAAAGAACAAATCATTTCTTCATTATCAAATAAGAGGAGGTTTACCCCTTCGCAAGCTTGTTCTTTCGGTTGAAACGATAAGAAATTATGACAATACATGCAATCATATAGAGAGTAATTAAGTGATTGTAGTGTTTCTGTTAATAAAGAAAAAGCAGAATCAGGTAGTTCCTCTAACCATTCATAATAACTGAGAAGTAATTTTTTACGAATTCGTATCATCTCGCCGTTTTGCAAAGGATGGTGTTCATTTGCAACTTGTAATATGTTTTGTTCATAGAAACGTGCTGGCAGCCAATTGTTGTTATATAAAACCTCAAAACCATCTTCAATAATATCTTCTAACAAAAATGCTTCATCATTTTCATCATCAAAGAATATCCATTCATCGTTTATATATTCCACGTTACCAATTGTATGAGCGCGTGGTTGATTATACAAAATATGTTTGCGCTGTTTCATTCGTGATTTCTCCTTTTGTAGAAGTAGTTATTCCTGTTATAGACAGTTCAGACGTTCTTTATAACTATGGAACACCTAAAGAAAGTTGGGCATACAATAAAAACACGCTTCATACAGTGAAACTGCTATCTGGTGGGGATATCTTATGTGGATAGTTAGTTATCGTCAATTTGGTTTTTGTGTATCCGCATTCTGCCTTTTTCTTATTAGGGGGCTTTGAGTGGGGACTACTGCACGTTCTATACGGATATAAGATGAGGAAGGATGATTCATATGTGCGGGATTACAGGATGGGTTGATTATAAGCGCTCATTAGAAAGTGAAAGAGACGTAATTACGAAGATGGCGGAAACGTTAGCAAAACGGGGACCAGATGATAACAATGTTTGGATTAAAGGAAACGTTGCATTCGGGCATAAGAGGTTAATTGTTGTGGATCCTGAAGGTGGAAAGCAGCCGATGACTTGTTTAAAAGAAGAAACGAGTTATGCGATTTGTTATAACGGGGAGCTATATAACACAGAAGATATTCGTAAAGAATTATTAAGAAGAGGATATACGTTTAAAGGGCATTCTGATACTGAAGTATTATTGGCATCATATATAGAGTGGAAAGAGGAGTGTGTGGATCATTTAAATGGGATATATGCGTTTGCTGTATGGGATGAGAAAAAAGAACAAGTATTCATTGCAAGAGATCGGTTAGGAGTAAAGCCATTATTTTATAAATATGATAGTGGAAGGTTTTTATTTGGTTCAGAGTTAAAAGCGATTTTAGCGCATCCAGATGTAAAGACAGAAGTAACGACAGAAGGGCTATCAGAAATATTCGGATTAGGACCGTCTCGAACGCCTGGGCATGGTATATATGCTGGTATTAAAGAGCTTAGACCAGGGCATGCTCTTACGTTTTCAAAAAATGGTTTATGTATATGGAGATATTGGAATGTGGAAAGTAAAAAACATGAACATTCATTTGAAGAAACGGTAGAACATACTCGCTTTTTATTACAGGATGCAATTACCAGACAATTAGTTTCGGATGTACCGCTATGTACATTTTTGTCAGGCGGGGTAGACTCGAGTGCCATTACCGCAATTGCAGCAAAGGCATACGAGAGAGAAGGAAAAGGAAAGTTACACACGTATTCGATTGATTATGAAGATAATGAGAAATATTTTAAAGCGAACGCTTTCCAGCCAAACTCAGATGCGCCGTTTATTCATTTAATGACAGAAACATTTGGTACGATTCATCATCGCCATGTCATTTCAAATGAGAGGTTAGCAGAGTATTTAACGGAAGCAGTACTCGTTCGTGATTTACCGGGTATGGCAGATATCGACTCGTCATTATTATGGTTTTGCCGTGAAATTAAACAAGATTTTGTCGTTGGTTTGTCTGGGGAATGTGCCGATGAAATTTTTGGCGGATATCCGTGGTTTTATCGGGAAGATGATTTACAATCAAGCGCATTTCCGTGGATGCGTTCCACAGAGGCACGTGAACAACTTCTAAAAGCAGAGTGGCGAAATAAATTAAAACTGCAAGATTATGTACAACAGCGATATGAAGAGTCGATACAGGAAGTGCCCGTTTTAGAAGGGGAAAGTGTAATTGAGGCGAAAAGAAGACAACTCTTTTATTTAAATATGGTTTGGTTTATGACAACATTATTAGACAGAAAAGATCGTATGAGTATGGGAGCGAGCCTAGAAGTGCGCGTTCCATTTGCAGATCATCGTCTTGTCGAATATGCATGGAATATTCCTTGGGAAATGAAAATGTATGAAAACCGCGAAAAAGGTTTATTACGTAAGGCGTTAGAAGGGATATTGCCGAATGATATATTATATAGAAAGAAAAGTCCGTATCCGAAAACGCATAATCCGCATTATACGAAAGCTGTAACTGTATGGCTTCAAGATTTGTTAACGGATAAAAATTCTATTTTGCATGAGTTATTTGATAAAGAACAACTACAAGGGCTGATTCAGTCAGGAGGAAGTGCATTTCAGACACCATGGTTTGGGCAGTTAATGACGGGACCTCAGCTTTTAGCACATTTGGCACAAATTCACGTTTGGTTTAAGGAATATGGAGTGAATATTAAAGAATAATGAAAAGAGGCTCACAGATTATTGTGAGCCTCTTTTTTATTATTATTTCACTTGAATATACACATATTGATTATATTTTCCATCTTCCGTTGATGCAGTTAAAACAACGCGTCCAGATTTTAAAGCTTTTGCATGAATTGTATCATTTAAATTTTCTTCAAATGATAGTTTCATAATTTCCTCACTAGAAAGGTTTTCTTGCTGTGTTTGTATTGCTGGAGTGGGTGATTCTGCTAATACGTTAAATGGAATTGTTGTGGATAGGATTGTACTCATTGTAAGTGTAGAAATCAGTACTGCTTTTTTCATAAAAGGCTGCTTCATTTCAAATCCTCCTCATATGTTCTTTTAATTTAGAATTCAACGGGTTCCCGTTTACTTTTCTAAGTTAAATAGTAAAGTGCAAATTTTGAGGAATAATAACTGGAATATTGAGAATTTTTTAAGATGGTGTGAAGTTCCACAATAGAAGTAAACCAGAATATAACAAATAATATTAAATAAATTGTCAAATAAAATTCAAAATCATATTATAAATAATACTTATTTATAATTATTATTTTGACGTATTAATTATTGCTTGTTATAATTGGAAACAAACGTTCTTGAAAAAGATTCTCATTGTTGAAATTGAGGTGTTATATAAATGATAAAGAAGAAAATGGGTTTACTTGTGATGGCGTATGGAACGCCAGAGTCACTAGAGGATGTAGAGGCATATTATACACATATCCGTCACGGACGTAAGCCATCTCAAGAAGCGCTTGATGATTTAGTAGGACGCTATAAAGCGATTGGTGGTATTTCACCACTTGCAAAGATTACAAAGGAGCAAGCTAATAAATTAACGGATGAACTAAATAGACGTTTCTCGGAATATGAATTCGTTTGTTATTTAGGTTTAAAACATATTGCTCCTTTTATTGAAGATGCGGTCTCAGAAATGAAACAGGATGGTATTGAGGAAGCGATTAGTATTGTGCTAGCACCTCATTATTCTACTTTCAGTATCAAAGCATATAATGAGCGTGCAATAAGTGTTTCAGAGAAAATAAACGGCCCTATTATTGAACCGATTGAACAGTGGTACGATGAGCCGAAATTTATTGCGTATTGGGCGAACCAAATAAGAGAAACGTTTACTAGAATTACAGACGGGGAGAAGGCTGTTGTAATTTTTTCTGCGCACAGTTTACCGGAAAAAATCATTGCTGCTGGAGATCCTTATGTGGAGCAACTCCGGCATACAGCCGATTTAATTGCTGATGCAGCTGGTATTCAAAATTATACAATTGGTTGGCAAAGTGCTGGAAATACACAAGATCCATGGATTGGACCAGATGTACAAGATTTAACAAAAGACTTATATGAAAAGTACGGTTATAACTCGTTTGTGTATTGTCCAGTTGGCTTTGTAGCGGAACATTTAGAAGTGCTGTATGACAATGATTATGAATGTAAAGTTGTGACAGATGAACTAGGTGCACTCTATTTCAGACCGGTTATGCCAAATGCACAAGACTCATTTATTGATTGTTTAGTAGAAATTGTTTCCAAAAAAGCGAATAAAAGATTTGACAAAAAAGTAATTTTAAATAATAATTAGATTATAATAATTTTAATTAAATAATTATTCTTGAGAAAAAAGAGGAGGTTCCCTTTGATGAATCCAAATAATCGCTTAACAACAAACCAAGGTGCTCCAGTAGGAGACAACCAAAATTCTCGTACAGCTGGTCGCCGTGGACCAGTATTATTAGAAGATTATCATTTAGTAGAAAAACTTGCTCATTTTGATCGTGAACGTATTCCTGAGCGTGTTGTACATGCGCGTGGTGCAGGTGCTCATGGTGTTTTCGTAACAAAAAATAGTATGAAAGAATATACAAAAGCAGCATTTTTACAAAACGCGGGAACGGAAACGCCTGTATTCGTTCGTTTCTCAACGGTTATTCATGGTCAAGGTTCTCCTGAAACAGCTCGTGATCCACGTGGTTTTGCTGTGAAGTTTTATACGGAAGAAGGAAATTATGATATCGTTGGTAACCATTTACCTGTTTTCTTCATTCGTGATGCAATTAAATTCCCTGACATGGTGCACTCTTTAAAACCAGCACCGGATACAAATGTTCAAACGCCAGATCGTTACTGGGATTTCATGACGTTATCACCAGAATCTACACACATGATGACATGGGTATTCTCTGATTACGGTACTCCTGCAAACTATCGTCAAATGGAAGGTTTCGGTGTACATTCATTTAAGTGGATTAATGCAGAAGGTAAAATCGTTTATATTAAATACCATTGGAAACCACAGCAAGGTGTGCGTAACCTAAGTGCAAAAGAAGTAGAAGAAGTACAAGGAAAAGATTTTAACCATGCAACTCGTGATTTATTTGATGCAATTGAGCGTGGTAATTATCCGAAATGGGATCTTTATGTGCAAGTGATGCAACTTGATGAAATGGATTCTTTAAACTTCGATCCATTAGATCCAACGAAAGTATGGCCAGAAGATCGTTTCCCATTAATGGAAGTAGGGACAATGACATTAAATCGTAATCCGAAAAACTTCTTTGCTGAAGTAGAACAAGCGGCGTTTACGCCAAGTGCGACTGTCTCTGGTATTGAACCGTCTGAAGATAAATTATTGCAAGGGCGTCTATTCTCTTATCCAGATACACAACGTTACCGCCTTGGTGCGAACTACTTACAAATTCCTGTAAATTGCCCATATGCAGCTGTTCGTAATCAACAACGTGATGGTGCAATGCAAATGAATCAACAACCATCAACAATTAATTACGAGCCAAGTCGTCACGCTGAAAATCCAGTGGAAGATTCTAACTACCGTGATTCAACTATGAAGCTTGAAGGTTATGTATCTCGTGAAAAAATTGATAAACCAAACGACTTCGAGCAAGCTGGTGAGCGTTACCGTTCATTCTCTAAAGAAGAACAAGATAACTTAATTGCAAACTTAACAAATGATTTAAAAGATGTGCATGAGCAAACAAAATTACTTGCTATTTGCAACTTCTTCCGTGCAGACCGTGACTATGGTATGCGTTTAGCGAAGGCGTTAAACGTTGATATTACAGCGTATGTAGGAAAACCTGCGAAATAATAACATTGGGGTAGTACTACATCGTCATCAACCTAACGAAATTAAATACCCCCAAAACGAAAAAAACGGTATTCATTCTATCTAAGATGTAGAAGGATTATCGTTTTTTTTTGTAAAAAACCTCTTAAAGCTAATGGAAACATGTAAAAAGTTAAAAACTTAACTTTTGGCAAGAATACCATGTTGATTTCAATTAAAGGTAACAAAAATATAAAACAAGTAAGATAAGATTAACAAAGAAATCTGACTATCTTTCAATGAATGTATTGGCAATAAAGTTTAACTGTTCATAAAAAAGATGAACTGAAATATTTTAATAAAGAAGGGATTTTGGTTTATCGTTTTGTAGTAATAGAGCAGGTTGTATATTAGGCACATCAAAAATTTATATAATATTATTTTTAAGCAGATTGGAAAATTTATTTGATGAATTAATTTAAGAAGGTTATTAAAAAAATGAAGAAGCGTCGTTCTAAAAAAATTTGATTGAAATAAAGGATTGAATACAAATGAGACTTCTAGAATTTATCTTTACGATTTTGCCTATAGCCCTTTCGCCGGGTGCAAGCTTTACTCTAGCTATATCTAGTATAGCTTCTTCAGGTTTTAAGGGATTAAAAAGAGTCATTGTAGGCACTTCCTTAGGCATATTGACACACTCAATATTTGCAGGGATAGGGGTCTCGTTGATTATATTAAGTAATATACTTTTATTGAAAACAGTAACAGTTATTGGTTCATTATTTTTAATTTATCTTTCCGGCACTTTCATCATCAGTGCATTAAAACAAAATAAAATGAATGCTTCGGATAAAGAAGTGTACATAAAAGATGCTTATTTATTAAATGTTCTTAACCCTAAAGCTATTTTGCTTTATTTAACAATTGTTCCTGGATTTATTACGAATAAAGAGAATGTACTGTTAGAATTTACTCTTTTATCGCTGATTCATATTACGATTATGTCATTATGGTTATTAATTGTTAGTATGACCATTATATTTTTACGAAATAATAGGCTCTATCTTGTAACGAATATCATCAGTTTTATAGGTGGCTTATTTTTGTTTTATCTGGCAGTGCAGCAGTTACTATCAATATTTTAATCATTTTTAAAGGGAAAATAAAAAAGATGTGCTCTGTTTCGAAAAGGAGTACATCTTTTTTACTTATTCATAAATTTGTTCGGTGCCTTTAATGGTCAGTTTTCGTTATTTCTTTTTTATAAACAACAAATCGAAAAAAGCAAGACCTAGAGAACAGCCTAAAGTTGTAGTGAAATCCGAAATCTGAAGATTTGAGGATTGAAAAAAGTAGTTAAAAAGATATTTTGTAGCGCTAAATGCTAGGAATATAATCAAAAACCTCAACAATCTTTTTTGTGTTTCAATCCAACCTAATTTCCACATACGTATTGTACTTGTGAAAATAAAATACAAAAAATATCCAATAAGAAAAATTACATAGCCTATTATAAATTTTGTTGAAAAGGGAGTGTCGATGTCCGTGTAAATAATAAATAACGTACATATTATTCCTAATATAGCTAATGTAGATAATATGTATATTAGATTCTTTGAAATATATTTTTTCCTTTTATTACTTCCTTAATTTTATTATCGTGATGTTTATTGATTGTGTAAGAAGGTATAATGAAACAAATTGTAAATTTGTTAATTATAAACAATAAAACATATTTGTTACAGTTTAGCATATAAGCAAATGAAACGATATAACTTCATATAGTTATAGTTAAAAAATAAAGAGATGTATCCTGCTTGAAAAGGGGATACATCTCTTTGTTGTTTGATGGTGTACACATGTATTTATCTCTGGTGTGCTGTTTTCTCTGTATATTCATAAGCCTTCTCCCCGTGCATTGAAATATCCAGCCCCATTTGTTCTTCGTGTTCATGTACGCGGACGGGAAGGAAGAAGTTAATAGTTTTAATAATGGCGTACGTCATAACGATTGTAAACGCGTATGTTGCACCGATTGCAGCTAGTTGTTTAAAGAGGAGTGCGGCGTTTCCGTAAAATAATCCGTCAGCGCCGCCGCTATTAACGGAAGTTGTTGCGAAAAGACCTGTTGCAATACCGCCCCATGTCCCGCCGATACCATGGCAGCCGAATGCATCAAGTGCGTCATCATATCCGAGTTTATGTTTTAAAAAGAATACAGCTCCGAAGCAGAGAACGCCTCCGATTGCTCCAATGAGAAGGGCGGAGAAGGGGGTAACAAATCCACAAGCTGGTGTAATTGCGACGAGTCCTGATACGGCACCACATGCTGCTCCCATTACGGTTGGTTTAGATTGAAAGAACCACTCTGCTAAGATCCAAGTTAAAGCGGAAGCTGCTGCGGCGGTATTTGTATTGATAAATGCTGTAAGAGCGACATCGTTAAGTGTAAGAGCACTACCTACGTTAAATCCGAACCAACCAAACCATAATAAGCCTGCACCTAAAATAGTAAAGGGAAGATGATGAGGTGATGAGCCGTTTATGTCTTTTCGTTTACCAAGGAAGATTGCCAAAACAAGTCCGGCGACTCCGGATGTGATATGGACAACGTTGCCCCCAGCGAAGTCTAATGCGCCGAGTTCGCGAAGCCAGCCTCCAACGCCCCATACCCAATGGGCAACAGGATTGTAGACGATTGTCGTCCAAAGAAGAATGAAAATAAGAAAAGCTGAAAATCGCATTCTTTCAGCAAATGCACCTGAAATTAAAGCTGGAGTTAAGATTGCAAACATAAGTTGAAACATCATAAATAAATTGTGTGGAATAGTAGCAGAGTAATCTGGGTTTTGTGCGTAGGTTACGTTTTGTAGACCGAACCAATCGAGTGAACCGATGATGCCGTTCCAATCTGGTCCAAATGATAAAGAATAGCCGATAAAAATCCATTGAATTGAAACGATTGCCATTGCGCTATAGCTATGCATTGTTGTACTTAGTACGTTTTTACTGCGAACCATTCCTCCGTAAAAAAGTGCCAAGCCTGGCGTCATAATCATAACCATTACTGTTGCTAAAAATATAAAAACTGTATCTCCCATATTCATTCTTTTCCCCTCCTGTAATGTTATAAAATATTACATTGAATGTTATGTTACATATCATATTCAATAATCATTAAGAAATCAACATAATTTTTAGAAAATTTAAAATTAAATGTAAGGAAATCTAACATGAATTTATTTTACATCCAGATAATTCGTGCAAGTTAACAAATTAAGGGGATATGCGGTTTGTCCGAAACATTGGTATAATATTCTTACAATTAAAAGAAGTTGGGGGATATATGTGAAAAGAATATGGAGCAGGGGAATATGCATTGTTTTTGGTATGTTATTTGTTTTTTTAATACCGGTACATATTTTTGCAGAAGAGAAAAGAGAATGGAAAGATGAAGTAATTTATTCTATTATGATTGATCGTTTTAACAATGGGGATGCGAAAACTGATAAACAACTTGATGTGGGGAATTTAGAAGCCTATCAAGGCGGCGATATACAAGGAATTATAAAGAGATTGGACTATATAAAGGAGATGGGGTTTACCGCTGTGATGCTTTCGCCTCTTTTTGAAAGTAGAACATATGATGGAACTGGTATAGGCGACCAGCGAAAAGTAAATGAGCATTTTGGCTCATTACAAGATGTGAAGCGGCTTGTAAAAGAAGCACATGCAAGGGAAATGAAAGTTATGTTTCAATTTGTTATTGGAGAAGAACAGCAACAAATGATTGAGTCGATGAAGTGGTGGATAGTAGAAGTAGACTTAGATGGCGGTTATCTTATACATAGTAAAAAACTGTCCCATGCTTTGCTGAATGAAGTACAACAAAATGTACAAGAAACAAAAAAAGATTTTCTCTTGATGACGGATGAAGCGGAAGATATACATAATCAGTATTATAAGCAAATAACAGAAGTGTTTTCAAAAACAGATATGTCTATTAAACCGCTATATGATGCTAGTTTAATAGAAGGTGATAAAGTAATGAATACATTTGTAGATAATCAAGAAACAAAGCGGTTTGTCCGTATTGCAAAAGAGAATGCGTATTATCCGCCAGCTCGTTTGAAGTTAGCACTTGCTTATTTATACACCTCTCCAGGAATACCTAGTGTATATTACGGAACAGAGATTGCGTTAGATGGTGGAGAAGCTCCGGATAATCACCGATTAATGGACTTTAAAACGGATGAGAAGTTTTTACAGTACGTAACGAAATTAGGAGAATTGCGTCAAAAGCTACCATCCCTTCGCCGTGGTACATTTGAACTGTTGTATGATAAGAACGGGATGAGTGTATTGAAAAGAACATATAAAGATGAAGTAACGCTTGTTGCAATCAATAATACAAAAGAGACGCAAAAAGTGTCATTTTCAGCTAATAGTATAGGAGAAAATCAAGAATTAAGAGGCTTGATGGAAGATGAAGTTATTAGAGAAGAGGAAGGGAAATATTATCTTGTTTTAAAAAGAGAGGAAGCAAATGTATACAAAGTCGGGGAGCGAACAGGGATTAATTGGCTGTTTGTATCTCTGTTGGTCTTGGTAAACGTTTTATTTATTGCTTTTTTAATTGCTGTAAAGAAGCGAAAGAAATCCCCCACTCTGTAAAAGGGAAATAGGTAGATTGACAGTATGTACTTCTGTGGGTGGTGTACTTTTGTTTATCCTGCTATTTGCGGGTAGTAACACTCCCACCTCAAAATTCGGCGAAAGCAAAGAAGTTAAGTGAGGGCTAATAATTAGTGGGGGAAGAAACCCCCGCTAATTAAAGTTTCACTTTATTTGTCATTAGACGGAGTTGCTCCAAAAGTGTTGCGTGTTTAAAATCAAAAAAATCTTTTGGGGCTTGAGCGTAATCATGGAGAAAATTTCTTAGTAATAAAACTTCTTTTTGAATTGATGAGCCTATATTGTTTCTATCCAATGCATCTCGGAAACTTCTTCCTAACCATCCTATAGAGGTTTTTAATCTTAATTGTTCACATAATAGTAATTCTGGATTTATGGGGAGTGTTGTATCGGATAATTTTGCTATACCTCCGAATCCCCACCGAATCTTTTTTTTGTTAATAATCATGGCGTATTCTTCCAAAGAACCATTTAATATGGGGTCAAACATAGTTTTGTATCCGAAACTTATTTTAAGATCATTAAAGCCTATATGAATTTCGTGGACTTCCTTCAAATCAACTATTTTAGGAAGGAGTTCTGCGGCTTCCTTAGTTTCAATTAACAAGCTGTTAATAACAGCTCCATTTGTTAGTTTAAGAAAAGTTTTTACTTCATCCATAGAATGAAAAAAGGGCAGCATTACAATGTCGGCTCCCATTTGGATTACGGTATCTATTTCTTTGTGCGAATTTTTATTGATCGGGTTTATACGGACGAAAAGAGGATTTTTTTTGAAAATTTTTTTTATAGTTGGAATATCGTTGATTGTATGATCAGATAAAAAAAGATTTTTACCAAATTGGCGGATGTTCTTACCATTTACCTCTAGGTCAATCATAATCCGATCTATTCCTGCAGACTGCACATAAGTAGCCATAATCGGGTCATTGGAAATGAAAGATAAAATCATAATTTTAATCCCATTGATAAGGTATAGTTTTATCTTCAGGAAGGAGTTTGTCTTCATCCGTATTTTCGAAGTTATAGGGAATGGTATTCATATGCAGAAGAAGAGCGGGTTTACTACTTATCGCTTTGAAGCCGTGCCAGACTCCTGGTGGGATTTGTACTAGTAATGGATTTTCTTCTACTATGTGAATCTCTTTGATCTGATTATATGAAGTCGAATGTTCTCTTGTGTCATAGAGCACTAGCAATAGTTCGCCTTTTATCAGAGCGATTTGGTCTATTTGTTTATGATGCCGATACCATGCCTTAATAACACCTGGATTAGTGGCAGTAATGTATGACTGTCCGAACCCAGGGAAATCGGTATCGTCATTTCTCTGTACCTCCAGCAGAAATCCTTTTTCATTCGATAGCTTTTTAAGTGAAATAACTTGTATGCCTTCCATTGTATGCCTCCTTTAATGAAAATAGCCTCTCATTATTTGTTAGTCAATGTAGATGAAACGATTGTATTGCTATGGAAATGAAAAAATGTATGCGTTAGCGTAATGTAACTAGTACCATGGGTTTAATTTACAATACTTTAACAGATTCCTTTTTTAACCTTTCAAATGCTTGAAGTTTTTTCTTTTCATCCCATAAATACTCATGTGCCCAGTTGTTAGCGATATCGGTTCTTCGAAGTCTTGTTTTTTGTTCCGATAATCGGTTGTTTAAATAATTAAATCCTATATGTTTATAGTGTAAAAGTAGTATTTCTTTATTGAGTGGCTTTTTTACATTACCCAAAGGAAAAGCAGAATGTCTACCGACAGAAAAGTTTATATCTTTAATCTCACTTGGATTAAAAACCTGAGGTTTATCCAGGTATTCCCTTCTTGCGCCAGATTTTACACTTTCATACAAAGGTTTGTCACTATTGGGGAATGAGTCTGAAACCATTTCATAACCTTCGGGTACAATGAGTGTAATCCCATTAGAAGTGCATTCTTGCAAGTAAGTTCTAAGATTAGGATGATATAAATGTTCATCTATGTTGCAGATAATAACCCAGTCTGCCGTTTCTTTACTTTGTTTCCAAAAACAATTGTATTGATCTAGTGCTGATTGCACAAAAGAATCACCTTGTATCTCAAATCTATTTATAATTACCTTGGGATGTGATTGTAGGATGGATAAGGAATTGTCCGTTGAGTCATTATCAAAAATATAATACTGATCAGCTATACTATCATAATGCTTGAAAAAATACGGCAGTATTTTTTCTTCGTTCCAGCATAAGGCATAGACATGAATTATCATGTGATGCCCCCTTTCATAATTTGAAATCTTTTTGAGATGAATCCCCCTATATTTAAACAAAAAATAAATATTATTCCTCCTCGATCACCCAGTCGGTACGTAATAATATATGTATGAACAGAAGTGAGTATTGTGCGGATATTTTATCCCGCTATTTGCGGGCAATAATACTCCCATCTAAAAATTCGGCGAAAGCAAAGAAGTTAGGTGGGAGATAAGCTGCTCGTAAAAGCTCGATTGGTGGCGGCTAATAATCAGTGGGGGATGAAGCCTCCACGCTGATTAAAGTTTCACTTTATATAATGTAACTTAGAATAAAGGAGTTTTTACTTGGAATTGGTAAGAGGGATTAGCGTGTATAAATAATTCTAAACAGATAATATGGGAAATGTTCGAGTAATGCTGGAGCTTTTTTCTTAATAATGATGAAGTATTCTGAGGGGATTTATGGAAAGTGATGTATTCGATTCGTGTTGCAACATATTTATCGGATTGCCCTAACCCCCCAAAAATATTGCACGCTGCACATAAATACGGCATGATTCTGATATTCTATCGGAATCATGCCGGTTAATTTGTCTACCTTTTAATAACACATTGAGAGTGTTTTATTTTAGCGATAGTTAATGAACTGTACGTCAATTGGTAAGTCCGCACTACGAACTGCTGCGATTACTGCTTGTAAGTCATCGCGGCTTTTTGCTGTTACACGTACTTGGTCATCTTGTACTTGCGTTTTTACTTTTAACTTTAGTTCTTTAATGATGTTATTGATTTTTTTAGCGTTATCTTTATCGATACCTTGTTGCAGTGTTGCACGTTGGCGTACTGTATTACCAGTAGCGCTCTCTACTTTTCCGTAGTCTAAGTTTTTAATTGGTACTTCGCGTTTAACGAGTTTTGAAATAAGAACATCTTTTACTTGTTCTAATTTAAACTCATCATCAGAAGTTAAAACGAGTACTTCCTTTTCTAATTTAATATCACTTTTGCTTCCTTTAAAGTCATAACGGTTTTGAATTTCTTTTAATGCGATGTTAATTGCATTTGTTACTTCAGGTAATTCAATTTTTGAAACGATGTCAAAAGAACTATCTTTTGCCATAGTTAGCACCTCCAAATAAAATTTTATCTTTATCACACTGTAACTGGGTATGTAATATTCACATTAAAGTATAGCGGAAAATACATGAGTTAGATAGAGTGATAAAACTGATATATTTTGACTAATAAGCAGTGGGGGAAAATCCCATTTGATTAAAGTCTTATTTTATTATAGTGAAAATTGGTCAGTTGGACAAATAAAGGAAAAATCGTGTTATAATGAACCTTTCTTTGGAATGATAAAAATAATACTTTATATATAGAAGGGAATTAAAATATATGTATTTACAACCAGGATCGATTGAACAGGTAACTGTTTTACGAGAAACGGAAATTGGATATATGGTCGGATTTGATGATGAGGATGGTTATGAAGAGGTATTTTTACACAAAAATGAAGTAGCAGGAGAAATTGAAGAAGGTGACACAATTGATGTGTTTTTATATCTTGATCACCAAGAGCGCCTGACTGCGACGATGAAAACGCCACTTATTACAACGAACGATTGGAACTGGGTTAAAGTAGTAGAAGTGAAACCTGATTTAGGTGTGTTTGTTGATATCGGTGTTTCAAAAGATGTATTAATTCCAGCTGATGAGTTTCCAATTTATACGCCAGTTTGGCCAGTTGAAGATGATGAACTATATTGTACATTAAAATTAACAAACCGTGGTCGCCTTATCGCTCTTCCGGCAAGGGATTCAGATATGCAAGAAATTATTGTTGATGCAACACCATCTATGCGTAATAAGAATGTAAATGGACGCGTATATCGCTCACTTCAAGTTGGTTCGTTTGTATTAACAGATGAACATTTCCGTGCGTTTTTACACCATACAGAAAGAAAAGAACAAGTTCGTATTGGTGAACGTGTAACAGGTCGTATTATTGATGTGAAAGATGATGGTACAATTAACATTTCGCTTCTTCCTCGTAAAGAAGAGGGGATGGAAGACGATGCAGCGGTGATTTATGAGTATATGGAAAGTCGCGGTGGAGCAATGCCGTTTTGGGATAAGAGTCATCCAGAAGACATTAAGGAACGTTTTAATATGAGTAAGGCTGCGTTTAAGCGTGCCCTTGGTAAAATGATGAAAGAAGAGAAGGTTTATCAAGAAGAAGGCTGGACGTACTTCAAGAAATAATAAAAAAATCCGAACAGGCATGAGCTTGTTCGGATTTTTTTTATTGTGCTTGTTGTCCTGAAAGACGAGAAAATGTATCTTTCAAATCGCTATCTTTTACTTTAATATCTGCTTTCTTTAATTCATCTAGTAATATTTTTTGACCCGTTGTTGTATCTGCTAAACGCTCGTCTTCTAAGTTTTTACGAATGGAAGCTTTTACTTCATCATAAGGCTTCAATTCTTTTTTATCGGTAAGTTTAATAATATGGTAGCCGTTTGATGATTTGACAGGGGTGCTAATTTCGCCAACATTCAGTTTGTAAGCAGCTCCTTCGAATTCAGGTACCGTTATTTTACCCGGTCCAAAGTATCCAAGATCTCCGCCTTTATCTTTTGAGCCTGGGTCTTGAGATTGTTCTTTCGCTAACTCTTCGAAGGAAGCGCCTTCGTCTAATTTCTTCTTAATATCAGTTGCTGTTTTTTCGTCATTTACTAAAATGTGACTCGCTTTAATTTCAGGTTTATAGTGTTCTTTCACGTCTTTTTCTGTAATGCTTTTCTTAATTGCTTCGTTCATTGCGAGCTTAAATCTAATTTGATTCTTAAAGTCGTTTTCATCTTTTAAACGATTGCTCTCTAGTACCATTTTGAATTGTTCACCGTATTGATCTTTCGCTTTTTTGAATTCTTTATCCACTTCATCATCAGATACTTTATATTTTTTTGAAATGATATCTTGTGCCATCATTTCATATAACATATCTTTTCCGTAACGATCTTTTAATTGTTTATCAAAATCGCTTTTTGTAATTGTTGAGCTTTTTGATGTTGCGATGGCATCCGAGCTGCCTTGAGACCCACAAGCAGACAGCGTTAACGTTCCGATTGTCGCCGCTATAATCAATAATTGTTTTCTTTTCATCCTAACACCTCATCCAAATATGTTATCGCTATTGTAAAATAGTGAAGTGAACATGAAGTGTATTCGATATGTTTTTTCCTGTAAAATGTAAAAAAGTACATCAACTATGTTGATGTACTAGAGGATTAAAGATGATCTGTTTTTTTTGAATAAGCACGTTTTCCTTGCTCGATATTTTTTTGTTCTTGTTCATTTTTTTGTGTGCGTTTTGCATTATTATCGCGTGCTTTTTTGTCATTATCACTTGTATGCGGCATATGTATCAACTCCACTTCTAAATGGTTGTACGTTTATCATTTCCGTTTTCGTAAAGACTATGTATACGTAGCGTGATGAATTTATGATTTATAAAGGTGGATAGGATATGGACTTGAAACTAAATTATACCGAATTAATAAAGAAACTAATTGTTGTTATCGTTGCAGGCTTATTAAATGCAATTGGAATGAATCTGTTTTTAACGCCAGCAAAAGTATATGCAAGTGGTTTTGCCGGGTTATCTCAATTGCTTTCGCAAGTATTAAGTGATTTTGCATCCATACATATATCAACAGGGGTGCTGTTTGCTTTATTTAATATTCCAGTTGTGATTTTAGCGTGGAAAAAAGTCGGAAAAGCATTTACTTTATTTAGTTTTTTATGTGTCGTATTTATGACACTGTTTTTAGAAATTGTACCAGTAAGGGCAGTTTCAAATGATATTATATTAAATGCTATTTTTGGGGGGCTTATTTCGGCAATAGGAGTAGGGATTGCTTTGAAATGGGGTGCGTCTACAGGTGGTTTAGATATTATTGCGATGATTTTGTCAAAGATTAAAGATAAGCCTGTCGGAACGTATTTCTTTTTCTTTAATGCCATTATTATTATTGCAGCTGGCTATGTATATGGATGGGAAAAAGCCTTGTACACATTAGTCACTTTATATGTATCAACACGAATTATTGATGCGATTCATACACGTCATGTGAAAATTACAGCGTTTATCGTTACGAAAAATGGTACGGATGTAAAAAAAGCGATTCAATCGCGCTTAGTGCGAGGGATTACAACTGTACCAGCTACAGGTGCATATACGAATGAAAATAAAGAAATGCTAATGATCGTGATTACTCGTTATGAGTTATACGAACTAGAGAGGATTATTAAACAAGTAGACCCGGGAGCATTTACAAATGTCGTGCAAACCGTTGGGGTGTTTGGATTGTTTAGAAAAGAGTAAAGAGGACCAAGTTTGGTCCTCTTGTTTTAATGTGTGCTAGTAACGTTTTGTAGTTGCTGTTGCATTTCACGTAGCTGAACTTTTTCAGCAGTTGAAGAATTAGCGTAAGCAGACTGCAAAGCGTTTTTTGCTCGATAAACAAGTTCTTGTTGTTCAGCACCGCTAGAACAAGAAACGGCACTAGAAACAGCATCACGTGCTTGCTGGAATAGTAAATTACCCATTTAAACCCCTCCGAGAGAAGAGTTGCTTCGTTCTTTTTCTGCATCAGCTAATGTACCGCGGTACGGGAATCTTGCAGCGTGCTTCATAACAGCATCGGCCCCTTGTTGGGTGAAACGTTTTGATTTGTTCTTTTTACCCATTCGTAATTCCCCCTTTTTTAGCAGAAAACAACTGACACATCGCTGTGTCTAGTTATAGTATAAGCGTTTTGCGGGAAACTATAAGTAGGGAATTTTTAGATTACAACCCAAGAACCTCTTCTAAATAAAGGGCAATTCCATCTTCTTCATTTGTTAATGTTGTATGATTAGCTAATGATTTCAATTCTGGAATGGCATTACCCATTGCAATGCCGTGACCTGCAAATTCAATCATCTCAAAATCGTTGTCTTCATCACCAAAAGCAATGATGCGTTCTTGTGGAATGTTATAATAGCTAGAAACTTTTTGAAGCCCAATTGCTTTATTAAGACCACTTTTCACAATTTCAATAATTGGCCAAGGCGCACCCCATTTACGATGGTCAATTACCTCGGCATGCATATCAGTTAAGTGCTTGCGAATTGCTGTTGATTGTTCGTCAAGCGCATCGATTAATAGGCATGTTGGATGGTCTTGCAAAATGTGTAGTAAATCTCCTGTGAAAATATTCGGAGAACCAAATTCAAAAATATGTTTTTTATCTTCATCAATTTCACGAACATATACATCATCAATCACTTCAGCGTAAATGTTTTTGACGCCAAAATCAAAACAAGCTCGAACGATTTCTTGTGCAGTTGAGAGTTCAAGGGGAGAGTGATGTGTTCCCCAATTTGCATCAAGTGGATGGTGAACATAAGCACCGTTAAAATTAACGATAGGTGTATTCAAACCAAGTTCTTTATAATAAGCGTGACTGGCACGAAATGGGCGCCCTGTTGAAATTACAACAACATGTCCTTGCTCTTTTGCTTTTTCAATTGTTTTTTTTGTTCTTGCTGAAATTATTTTATTGTCTGTTAGCAAAGTACCATCTAAATCTAGTGCGATTAAGTGTTGTTTTTTCATGTTTTCACCTCTTATGAAATTTTTTTGGTTCTATCTGTATTTCCGATTTTAATATGCAGAAATAAGAGGCTAGAAAGAGTATAGGAAACATCCTTGAATGGAAGTTTCTTTATATATTCATCTTACGTCGTGAAACGTGTTAGTGTCCACTATTTCTCGCCAGAAAACAGAAAAGTCAATATTTTTTCCGAAAGTTCAAATAATGTTTCTTTCATTTTGTACAAATTGTGAAAAGGGTTACATTACTTGCGCAGTGGGGCTTATAATAAAAATGTAATCTTCTCGTATATGTTTGACTCTCCTTTGAAACTGGCCTAGAATAGGTCGGTTTCTTTTTTTTCAACAAACATTGCTTTTTCTCCTGCTTTATCATGTGAATTTATCCAGTTATTCATAAGTTAACCATTTGTGAGGAATGAAAAAAGCTTATGGATGGAAGTTTCGCTTTATATATAAGTAATGAAGGGGATAGCGTGTTTCCTAAACATAACAGAAAAGCTTTTTAAAAAATGGATATACTAATGAGGCACAGATGTCATGGAAGGAGAATGGAAATGGGTCAAAATCGCAGATTTCGTTCAGGACAGAAAGCACCAAATGATGGGGTTTATGTAGAGATTGGTGAGACAGGAAGTATGGTTAAAGATCCGCAAATGGTAAAATTAACTGCCGGTGAAAGATTTCCTGAAAATTCGAATCATAATCGTCAGTGGACATATAGAAGAAAACCGTAAGAGAAGCCGCAATTGATATTGCGGCTTTTTTTTGAAGTGCGGAGACGCTCAAGGAAGTATCATTTGATGTATGTTCTATATACTTTTTTAAAAAATAAAGTCAGAATGCATAATCAAATTTATTGTATAAAAAAGACAGTTGGCGTATAATCAAATCAAAGGTCAAAGAAAGTCAAAGTATGGGAGTGACAGTAAAGATGGACCTAAATCAAATGACGACAAAAACACAAGAAGCGATTATGAGTGCTCAATCTTTAGCGGTGTCTTATCATCATCAAGAAGTAGATTGTATACATCTGTTACTTGCATTATTAGGGCAGCAGGATGGATTAGCAGTACGTATTTTTCAAAAAATGAATGTCAATATAGAAGAATTAACGAAAAAAGTAGAAGCATTGGTTCAAAAAAAGCCATCTGTGACAGGAAGTGGTGTAGAAGCAGGAAAAGTGTATGTGACAAATGCTTTGCAGCAATTACTTGTTAAAGCAGAAAAAGAAGCGGAAAAGTTACAAGATGAATATATTTCAGTGGAACATGTACTCCTCGCTTTTTGCGAAGAAAAAGGGGATATAAATCATTTATTTACAACAGCCCATATTACAAAGGACATATTATTACAGTCTTTAATGGCGGTTAGGGGGAATCAAAGAGTGACTAGTCAAAATCCAGAGGTAACTTATGAAGCGTTAGAAAAATATGGTCGCGATTTAGTGGCAGAAGTAAGAAACGGGAAATTAGATCCTGTTATTGGTCGTGACAGTGAAATTCGTCGTGTGATTCGTATTCTTTCACGTAAAACGAAAAATAATCCTGTTCTAATAGGTGAACCAGGTGTTGGTAAAACAGCGATTGTTGAAGGGTTAGCACAACGCATTGTTAGAAAAGATGTACCAGAAGGATTAAAAGATAGAACAATTTTCGCGTTAGATATGAGTGCGCTTGTAGCAGGTGCCAAGTTCCGTGGTGAGTTTGAGGAGCGTTTGCAAGCTGTCTTAAATGAAATTAAAAAAAGTGAAGGACGTATTCTATTATTTATCGATGAGCTTCATACCATTGTTGGTGCTGGTAAAACAGAAGGAGCAATGGACGCAGGGAATATGTTAAAACCAATGCTTGCACGTGGTGAACTGCACTGTATTGGAGCGACAACATTAGATGAATATCGAAAATATATTGAGAAAGATCCAGCGCTAGAACGTCGTTTTCAGCAAGTATTGGCAGAAGAGCCGACGGTAGAAGATACGATTTCCATTTTACGTGGCTTGAAAGAGCGTTTTGAAATTTACCACGGTGTAAATATTCATGACCGTGCGATTGTAGCTGCTTCTGTATTGTCTGATCGATATATATCTGATCGTTTTTTACCAGATAAAGCGATTGACCTTGTTGACGAAGCGTGTGCCACAATTCGAACAGAAATTGATTCTATGCCAACAGAATTAGATGAAGTAACGCGCCGGATTATGCAGTTAGAGATTGAAGAAGCTGCCCTAGGAAAAGAAACGGATCGTGGTAGTCAAGAACGACTAAAAACGTTGCAGCGTGAATTGTCCGATTTAAAAGAAGTTGCGAGTGGAATGCGTGCGCAGTGGCAAAAAGAGAAAGAAGAAATTTATAAAGTTCGTGACTTACGTGAACATTTAGAACGTCTGCGCCGTGAATTAGAAGAAGCTGAAGGGAATTATGATTTAAATAAAGCGGCAGAGCTTCGGCACGGTAAAATTCCAGCAATGGAAAAAGAGTTGAAAGAAGCGGAAGAAACAAGTGCACATAATGGTCAGGATAATCGTTTGCTTCGTGAGGAGGTAAGTGAAGAGGAAATCGCCAATATTGTTTCACGTTGGACTGGTATACCAGTAGCAAAACTTGTAGAAGGAGAACGTGAAAAATTATTACGTTTAGAACAAATTTTATCAGAACGTGTCATTGGACAAGAGGAGGCTGTGAGTCTCGTAGCGGATGCTGTTCTTCGTGCCCGTGCAGGTATTAAAGATCCGAATCGTCCAATTGGTTCGTTCATTTTCTTAGGACCTACAGGTGTTGGGAAAACAGAACTTGCAAAAACGTTAGCACAATCTTTATTTGACAGTGAAGAGCAAATCATTCGTATAGATATGTCAGAGTACATGGAAAAACATGCTGTATCTCGTCTAATTGGAGCCCCTCCAGGATATGTAGGTTATGAAGAAGGTGGGCAATTAACAGAAGCGGTGCGTCGTAAACCATATTCAGTTATTTTATTAGATGAAATTGAAAAAGCACATCCGGAAGTATTCAATATTTTATTACAAATGTTAGATGATGGACGTATTACAGATTCGCAAGGGCGAACAGTGGATTTTAAAAACACTGTAATTATTATGACATCCAATATAGGTTCAGGGCATTTATTAGAAGGACTACAAGAGGATGGCTCTATTAGAGAAGAGTCGCGAGAGCTTGTTATGGGACAGCTTAGAGGACATTTCCGTCCAGAGTTTTTAAACCGTGTGGATGAAATTATTTTATTTAAACCTCTTACAACAAATGAAATCAAAGGAATCGTTGATAAGATTGTAAAAGAGTTACAAGGGCGTTTGATGGATCGTCATATATCAGTAGAATTAACAGGGGCGGCAAAAGAGTTTGTTGTAGAAGCTGGGTTTGATCCAATGTACGGGGCACGTCCATTAAAACGATATGTACAACGTCAAATTGAAACAAAATTGGCGCGGGAATTAATTGCAGGGACAATTACTGATAATAGTCATGTGATTGTTGATATGCAAAATAATGAACTAATTGTTCATGTTCGATAAAAAAAGAGTCCGGATGAAACCCGGACTCTTTTTTAGTGTTGTTCTACTGGTTCGTTTGGAATTGCTGCTGCAATTGCCATTACAAGTACAGCAAGAACAACTGAGAAAATAGACGCTTGCTGGAAATCGTATATACCGCCAGTCATAGAGCTAATTACATAACTCATCATATGTACAAGCATAAACGACCAAATAAAGGCCCAAATTACGCGCATCTTTTCACACCCCTATTCGTTCAATCTGTCTATATTGTAACACAATTGAAAAAAGAATATAGAAAAAATATTTGTAGATTTTGCAAAGCAAATTTGTATTCCGTTCATACATTATAAAAGAGTAGTGTTTAATGTTTAGAAATAAGGCGGGAGAAGGATGAGTATTACGGAACGTTTTTTCTATTTAGAACAAGAACCATGTGTGATTTATTTACCTGAGAAGCCAAATGGATTTTGTGTCATGCTTCTTGGTGATTACAACTATTTTATTGAGAATGGTACAAGTTTGTGGATGCAACATGCGGGGCGAGCTCATTTTCTAAACGGGCTTATAGAGAAAGGCTATACGGTTTTTTCATCTAATTTATATGGAAGACACTGGGGAAATGATCAGTCGGTTCGTTTAGCGAAGCGTCTATACCATATTGTTATGAGAAAAGAAACGTTGAACGAAAAAATTCATATACTTGCGGAGGGGATGGGATCTCTTGTAGCGCTTGAAATGATGAATCAATATCCTGAATGTGTGCGATCTGTCGTGATGTTTAATCCATGTATAGATTTACCTACGCATGTTGAGTTTGAAAAAGAACATAAATTTTTCTATAAAAGGTTAGTCAGAGAGCTATTGCTTGCATACGATGTGAAGGAATCGGAGTTAGCGGAGGCAATTAATAAAAAATCATTTTCTTATCTTCCTTCAAGTGTGCCTGTTAAAATATTTGTATCTACACAAGAGAAAAAAGAGCGTAAGCAGTTGCTACGTGAATATGAGAGAAAAAGAGTATATGAAAAATGTGAGACCTCTCTAACGTTTCATTTACAAGATGTGAAATATAAAATGGTTCAACATACATGCCATTTCTTTAAGAAGTATGAAGAAGATTTATGAAGCTCCAATATACATAAGTGAGGAGCTAGTTGGTTAGGAAAGGAAAGGGTTGATGACATGAAGCGCGTGCTTATTATAGGTGCACTTACGTTTGTAGGTTATCATCTTGTAAATAAAATGCTTATGGAAGAAGTGGAGGTATATGGTCTTGATTTTGCTGATTTAGAGGGAATGTCAAAAATAAATGAAGAAAAGTTATTTTTAATTGGAAGGAATGCTTTGTTTACGTACTCTGCTATCAGGGATGAAATGGGATGGAAGAGAGTGGATGAGGAACTTTTTGATGCAGTTTATTTTTGTTTATGTGAACCGAATCAGCAAAATGGGTTTCGAAATGAAAGGATTATCTTGCAATATTTGAAGCGTGTTTCTCATATATGCGAGCGGAAAAAAATAAAGTTAAATCTACTTTCTTCTATTGAAATGGGAAATGTAGAAGAAGAATCTGAGAATAAAAGGTTATTTATGAAAATAGAAGAGGAGATAAAGAAAAGAAATCTTTCCTATAGTGTGTTTCGTGTTCCCATTGTATATGGACCATGGCAACCTTCGTTTATGGTATATCATCAACTTATTCTTTCTGAAATTATCGACAAGGAGTGTCAGCTTGTTCAAAGGGAAAAGGGAACGGATCTTCTTTATGTGGAGGATGTGTGTGAATGTTTATGGGAAAGAGGGAGCGATTTAGAAAAAATAGGTGTATATAATCTGATAAGTGGACAAAAAAAATTATGGGAAAAAGGAATTACCCTTTTAAACGCTGACGATAAAGTGAAACAAGTTACTGAAGAAGAAAGCGGAGAAGTGATTGATAGTATTTGTATACAGAAAAGCACACCACTGGAAATGGGTTTAAATAAGCAATTAACACATTTAAAACAATATAAAGAGTTATATGAAGAGCAAAGCACGTGTTAAACTAGTGAAGAGATAAGGAGTGCTTTATGCCCTCTATGGAAAGGATGAAGAAATATGAATGAGAAAAATATGCAGTTTTTACAAATCGCTATGAAACATTTACCGGAGGCAAAGGCAATTTTAGATGATAATGGGATTGCACTCGATATGGAAAAAGCAGCACCAGTATTAGAATTGCTAATGAAAGTAATGACTGAAGCATACGAGCTTGGAAAAGCGGGAAAATAAAGTCGACAATATGTCGGCTTTATTTTTTTGCCTAGAAATATATTCTAGACAAATAAACATTTATGTTTTAGAATTAGTACCAAGTCATAATAATTGATATAAAACGGAGGGCTGCGATGTGAACGTAGGTATTTTAGGAATCGGGAGATATGTGCCAGAAAAAGTAGTCACAAATCACGACCTAGAGAAAATAATGGATACATCCGATGAGTGGATTCGTACAAGAACGGGAATTGCAGAAAGACGAATTGCCGATGATACAATAGATACTTCATATATGGCTGTGGAAGCAGCAAAAAAAGCACTTGAGGATGCGGGAATTAGCGGGGAACAAATTGATCTCATTTTAGTTGCGACAATAACCCCAGATCGTTCTTTTCCAGCGGTAGCTTGCGTTATTCAAGAACAAATTGGTGCAAAGCATGCGGCAGCAATGGATTTAAGTGCAGCATGTGCTGGGTTTATGTACGGAATGATTACAGCGCAGCAATTCATACAAACTGGAACGTATAAAAATGTTTTAGTAGTTGGTAGCGATAAATTATCTAAAATTGTAGACTGGAATGATCGCAATACAGCAGTGTTATTTGGAGACGGAGCAGGGGCTGTTGTAATGGGGGCTGTTTCAGAGGGAAAAGGTGTTCTTTCGTTTGAGTTAGGAGCGGATGGAAGTGGCGGTAAACACCTTTATCAAGATGAATATCTTAGGATGAACGGCAGAGAAGTCTTCAAATTCGCTGTTCGCCAACTTGGTGATTCCTGTCTTCGTGTTTTAGACAAAGCAGGTCTTACGAAAGAAGATGTGGACTTTTTAGTTCCTCATCAAGCGAATATTCGTATTATGGAATCAGCAAGAGAAAGATTAGATTTACCGCAAGAAAAAATGAGTACAACAATTGAGAAATTTGGAAATACATCAGCCTCTTCGATTCCGATTGCTATGGTGGAAGAATTACAAAATGGGCGTATTCAAGATGGTGATGTAATCATATTAGTTGGTTTTGGTGGCGGATTAACATGGGGAGCAGTTGCTCTTCGCTGGGGTAAATAAGGACTGAGAGAAAAAAGGAGTGTATTTTGTATGGAAAAGAAGCGTGTCGTAATTACAGGATTAGGAGCTGTCACGCCGATTGGTACAGATGTTGAAACAGCTTGGGAAAATATTAAAAATGGTGTATCTGGCATCGGACGTCTTACGCGCATAGATCCAGAACAATTTCCTGCAAAAGTAGCAGCAGAAATTAACGACTTTGAAGTGGAAAAATATATAGAGAAAAAAGATGCACGCCGTATGGATCGTTTTACACAATATGCAGTGGCGGCAGCAAAAATGGCGGTTGAAGATGCAAAATTAGAAATTACGGAAGAAAACGGCCCTCGTATTGGTGTCTGGGTAGGTTCTGGTATCGGTGGTATGGAAACATACGAAGAGCAATTTAAAATATTTACAGAAAAAGGACCAAGACGTATTAGCCCATTTTTCGTACCGATGATGATTCCTGATATGGCAGCTGGTCAAGTATCGATTGCAACAGGTGCTAAGGGAATTAATACTTGCTCTGTAACAGCTTGTGCATCTGGAGCGAATTCAATTGGTGATGCATTTAAAGTGATTCAGCGCGGTGATGCAGATGCGATGATTACAGGTGGGGCAGAAGCGCCATTAACAAGTATGGCTTTTGCAGGATTCAGTTCTGCTAAAGCTTTAACGTTTAATGAAGACCCGGCAACTGCTTGTCGTCCGTTTGATAAAAACCGAAGCGGATTTGTAATGGGTGAAGGTGCAGGTATTCTTATACTAGAAGAATTAGAACATGCACTAGCACGTGGTGCACATATTTATGCTGAAATTGCTGGATATGGTGCAACAGGTGATGCGTTCCATATTACAATGCCTGCTCCTGGTGGTGAAGGCGGAGTTCGTGCGATGCGTCAAGCTTTAGCTGATGCAGGTCTTCAGCCAGAAGATATCGATTATATTAATGCGCACGGTACAAGCACAGATGCCAATGAGAAATATGAAACGATGGCAATTAAAGAGACGTTCGGTGACCATGCATATAAAGTGGCAATTAGTTCTACAAAATCAATGACAGGACATTTATTAGGAGCAGCTGGTGCTGTTGAGGCAATCTTCTCTGTTAAATCCATTACAGATGGTGTTATCCCTCCAACAATTAACTATGAAACACCAGATCCAGAATGTGATTTAGATTACGTGCCAAATAAAGCAAGACATCAGGAAGTACGTAATGTACTAAGTAATTCATTAGGATTCGGCGGTCATAACGCAGTATTAGTATTTAAAGCATATAAATAATGTAGTAAGAGGGTGTTTTGGGAAGTAGCAAAGAGGCTGCTTTCCAAAACACCCTTTTTATTTTTAACGATATATAAATTGAAAAAAGGCATAAAACCATTCTTTTAGAGTGGGAGAGAGCGTCCATCCATGCATAGAAGCGGTTAGATCCTTTTTCGGCCTCATGCCATGTGAAATCAGAGAGGGAAAACGAGTGGAAGTCAGCTGATAAAAGTTTCACTTCATCGCTTCGCGTTCGCTCCTTTTGTTGCATATGTATAGAAGAAAAGGGAGAGGTGAAGATGGGGATTATTCAAACGGCAGATTGGTTACATCTTTACTATGGACGTCCAGAGAAGTTGTGTGAGAAGTTTACAAAATATATTCCATTGCCAAAGGAGCGGTTGTATCGTTTTTTAATTTCTAAAGGGATGTATCGTCCAGTAATAGAAGGAGAAAAGGAAATTAGACAGTTAGAAGAAAAACAAATCTGGGAAGAGCTTGCGGCAGAATATGAAGAATTAAAAAAGTGGTTACGAGGTCCAGATGTTCCTATCTTTATTTTATTATCGGATTCATATAATCGCACTGTGCGAGAGGAGTATAACGGAAAAGCTGGTTTAACAATGCGACATGTCATTTTTTTGTTTATATGTGGAAGTAATTCGATAGAGGAATTAAAAGCGCTGCTTACGCATGAATATCATCATATATGTCGTTTGCATCAAATTGAAAAGAATGAAAGAGACTATACTTTACTTGATACAATGATTATGGAGGGGCTAGCAGAGCAGGCGGTGTATGAAAGGCATACAGAAATGGAGTGTGCACCGTGGACGTCATACTTTTCAAAAGAAGAAGCTCTTCATTATTGGGATAAAAGTGTAAAAGATAGAATAAATCTAAAGAGGGGAACAAGAGAACATGATTTGTTGCTAAATGGATTGCATTCATATCCGAAAATGCTTGGGTATGGCATTGGGTTTCATATTGTAAAAGATTGTGTAGAAGGTAAAAAGGACAATACACTTTCTTTATTGTCTATGGATGCAATACAGATATTAAATAAAGCGAATACCTTTATGGATAAATGATTGTGAACTTGGCGCTGCCAAGTTTTTTTGTGATGAAAATGGAAGTGAAGCACAATGAAGAAATAATAGGTAGAATATATTTCCTTATATGGAATAAATTTTACCGAAAATGAACATAATGAGATGTACAAACAGTAGTGAAGTGAGGGGTAGAAGATGTTATATCTGCATGATGTATGGGTAAATTGGTTTGAAGGTGAAGAAAATGGGTATAACGTTTGTCATTTTTACGAATGGCGGAAGGATGATACGATTGAATTATTAGATCAAGTGCCATTATTAAAAGTAGATTCCACATTATATCATTACATCGAGAACGAATTATTGGAGCTTCCGCAAAAATTAATGGAAGACGTACATCATAAGGCGTATATTCGTAAAAATCACGAGCGTTTGCAACAAGAATATTGTTTTGTTGTTACAGATGGAAAAGGAATTATTGCAGTGGATTCAATTGGATACAATGTACCAATTCGAAAAAGCAGGCTTATACCGCGTCAAGAGCAAATGGTATATGAAATGGTGGCAAATGTCGAAGCTGAAACGTATGAGTTTCAAATGGAAGATGTACGAAAAGAGCATCATATTTTATCACCATCACCGTATATCATGAATGGTTTAACACGTAAAGAACGACAATTAAAACAATTGTTATTTATGGCGCTAGATCAACTACATACAACGAAAAATCCAGCTGAAATTCGTTATTGGTATACAGAATGGGATCCATCAGCATATGGAACTGTTCAACATATGAAGTTTGAAGATGTTTGGGAGCGACTTTATGATGAAGCAAAATATGGCTGGTCAGAGAAACATGAGCAGTTATGTGAACGCCTTGTAAAAGGGCAACCATTCTTTGAAAAGTTATGGGAAATGGAAAATGAACAAAAGGTAAATTAAAAAACCGCCAGATTTGGCGGTTTTTTAATTTTATTTAGCGGAAACGCCTCACATTCTAAGTGAGCCGCTTCTGCTTTTTATTATTACCTACGCTTTCTACTTAGTCCCATTGCGTTTTCTATTTTGCGTAGTTGTTTGAATGCAACTCGATTTGCTTTTTCAGCACCTTTATCAAGGATTTCATCTAATTCTGGAGAGCTAATTAGTTCGTTATATTTCTCTTGAATTGGACGAATTGCTTCTACGACGATTTGTGCTAAATCACCTTTAAAGTCGCCGTAGCCTTTTCCGTCATAGTAAGCTTCGATTTCTTCAATTGTTTTTCCTGTAAATGAAGAGTAGATTGTTAATAGGTTAGAAATACCAGGTTTGTTTTCTTTATCGTATTTTACGATACCATCAGAGTCCGTTACTGCACTTTTAATTTTCTTTTCAATTGTTTTTGGATCGTCCAGCATACTAATCATGGATTTTGGATTTGGATCCGATTTACTCATTTTTCTCGTAGGTTCTGTTAGTGACATAACACGTGCGCCTACTTTTGGAATTCGGATTTCTGGAATTGTGAAAATTTCACGGAAACGTTTATTGAAACGCTCTGCTAAATCGCGCGTTAATTCCATATGTTGTTTTTGATCATCACCAACTGGTACGATTTCAGTGTTATAAAGTAAGATGTCAGCTGCCATTAATGGTGGATACGTAAGTAAACCAGCTGGAACGGATTCTCTACCAGATGATTTATCTTTATATTGCGTCATACGCTCTAATTCTCCAACATATGCGATAGATTGCATAATCCATCCTAGTTGAGCGTGTGCTGGTACTTCTGATTGTACAAATAAAGTAGATTTTTCAGGATCAATGCCGCAAGCTACGTATAGTGCAGCAAGGCTACGAATATTTTTGCGAAGCTGTACAGGATCTTGAGCTACTGTAATTGCATGTTGATTTACAATGCAGAAATAACAATCATGTTCGTTTTGTAGTTCTGTAAATTGCTTCATTGCTCCTAAATAGTTTCCAAGCGTAATTATTCCGCTCGGTTGAATACCAGAAAAAATAACTGACATAAGTAATTCCTCCTTAAATTGGGTATGTATTGTTGAAGGGTGGGGGAAGTAGGTTGGATACGAACTGCTTCCCCTCACATTCTGGGCGAGTCGCTGCCGCTTTTTATGCAATCCAGCTCCAGCGACAAGAATGCTCGGTGGCTTCGCACCTCGCAGGAAGGAGCTCCATCCCCCTCGCATTCTGAACGAGCCGCTTCTGCTTTTTAATACAAAAAGGCCCATTCATCCCAATATATAGGGACGAATGGACCGCGGTACCACCCTAATTATTTCACGTTTGTGAAATCTCTTTTATCCATTGTAACGCTGGATAAAACGCCAAAGCCTACTCCAAAGATGTTTCGGTTTGGTGCTCAAAAGCCCATTCCATACTGTACAATTACTTGTTCGCACCGGCCACAAGCTCTCTGAAATCGCTGCAATATGTACTCTTCTTTCTCATTGCATACATATGAATTTATTATAACCTAGCTCTGATTCCTATTTTTTAATAGCTGAGCGAGCCACTAGCGCTTTTTATAATAAAATGTTTTGCAAACCATTATATCATATGGAGAGTTGTTTGCAAACTACATCAAAATAGCAAAGCTAATGATTGTAGAGAAGATCCCTAATAGAACACCTGCAATACAAATAGGGTATGTCCATGTGAAAGAATATGTCTTATATATTCTTTCTTTTTTATTTACTGGTTCTTCCTCTTCAATTAAAGATTCTATTTTTTTGTTTGTTCCAAATACTTTTTGGAAAGCGTACATTGTTATATTAAAAAATCCGCTTTGAAATAAGAATAAAAAAACACCTAAAACAATAAAAAGTAATGCAAAATAAAACGCGATATTGACAAAATTCAACAAATATTGTGCCGGAAAGAAAAATGCACCAATACTAGAAGAAATCGTTGCCAATGAAATTAGTATACAAGTATGAAAAGAAATTTTATTCAAAATGTTCCCTCCCGTCAAAATATTACTAGAATTATTATACTATAAAAGTTATAATGAGTACTAGAATTAATTATTTGAAAATTATGCACAATCACGCATTTTATTTCAATATGATAGGAGCAATGTTAGGTTATCCCTTTACAAAAAAATAAAAAAATAAACATTTTATTAAAAATTTTAACAAAAAAACAAAAAACTATATTCACAATCGTCGTATTATATGTATAATGAAAATTGTAGAAACTTGGAGATTATTCTTTCAATTCTGCTTTTTAACAAGTGAGGGTACAGGAAGTGTAATTAGGGGAGGCAGTACAACATGAAGAAAAAGATACCAGTAGTAGTAATGGGAAACAAATTATCAATTTGACGGAACTATCTGAAATTCCGACAATGGATGCATCTATGACATCAGATTCTTCATCTTCAATGGTATTAAATAACACGATGGAAGGATTATATCGCGTTGGAAAAGACCAGAAGGCTACACCAGGTGTAGCGGAATCTTATGAGAAACTTGAAGATGGGGAAAAAATACATATTTAAACTAAGAGAAGATGCGAAATGGTCAAATGGAGATCCCGTCACGGCAAATGATTTTGTGTACGCTTGGAAACGTGCAGTGAATCCAGATACAGGTGCTACATATTCTTATATTATGTTTGATATTAAGAATGCGGAGAAAATTCATAAAAAAGAGTTGCCTGTTGAACAGTTAGGTGTAAAAGCAATTGATGCTCACACATTAGAAGTTGAATTAGATAATCCGGTTCCTTACTTTGTTGATTTAACAGTTTACCCAGTGTTCTATCCATTAAATGAAAAATACACTCAGTCACAAGGGGATAAATTTGGTTTAGAAGCAAATACAACACTTTACAATGGACCATTTGTACTGAGTAACTGGAAACATGAAAGAAGTTTCCAGTTTAAAAAAAACCCATCGTATTGGGATAATAAAACAGTTAAACTTGAAGAAGTTAACTTTAATATTGTTAAAGATACAGCAACATCTGTAAATTTGTATGATACAAATGCAATTGATCGAGTTGGTTTAGCGTCTGAATTCGTGGACAAGTATAAATCAAGTTCAGAATTTAATGCAGCGAAAGAAGCTGGAGTTGCATACTTACGTTTCAATCAAGGAAACAAATTCTTAGCAAATAAAAATTTACGTAAGGCAATTTCAATGTCCTTTGATCGTGAAAATGTTGCAAAGGTTATCTTAAATAATGGAGCTATACCAGCCTATGGGTTTGTTGGAAAAGACTTTGCTGAAGGCCCTAATAAGAAAGACTTCCGTGCTGAAAGTGGAAAGCTTGTTGAAACAAACGCAAAAGAAGCAAAAAAATTATGGGAAACAGCAAAGAAAGAGCTTGGTACAGATAAGATTGAATTGGAGTTATTAAACTTTGACAACGAAGATTCAAAGAAAATTGGTGAGTTCTTAAAAGGTGATATTGAAAAGAATTTACCAGGAGTGACAATCAAGATTAAACATCAACCATTCGCTCAAAAAAATAAATTAGAAGATACACAGCAATATGATATTTCTTTAGGTATTTGAGGACCAGATTATCCAGACCCAGTTGCATACTTAGATATGTTTGTTACGAAGGGTACACAAAATAAAACAGGATATTCAAATCCAAAATATGATGAGTTAATTTTAAAAGCAAAAACAGATACGAAAGATTTACAAACTCGTTGGGACAATCTTTTACAAGTTGAAAAAATGTTAATTAAAGAGGATGCGGTAATTGCACCAATCTTCCAAAAAGGAACATCTTACTTGCAAAAGGGTGCCGTGAAAGACATTGTAAAACATAATTACGGGGGGGAATTCTCCTTTAAGTGGGCATCTGTTGAGCAAAAATAGTTCTTATTCCATCGTTTACAAGGGTATGTGCCTATGATGGGCATATACTCTTATTTAAAAAATATAAAAGTAAGAATATTTTAAACTATCTTATTGTTGTTGAAAAAATGGGGAGGTGCTTGACTATGGGACGTTATGCATTAAAACGTTTCGTGTACATGGTTTTGACATTATTTTTAATTACTACATTAACATTCTTTCTAATGAAATTACTGCCGGGTTCTCCGCTTAAAAACCAAGAGAAATTATCTCCGGCACAAAGAGAAATCATTTTAGAAAAATATGGTTTAAATGATCCAGTACCAGTGCAATATGCTCGTTATATGGGTAATTTGTTAAAAGGTGATTTAGGAGTATCATTCCAATATGATAACCGTCCAGTAACGGATATGATTGTTGAACGTATTGGTCCATCCGCACAACTTGGTTTACAAGCGATATTGTTAGGAACATTTGTTGGTTTATTACTAGGTATTGTAGCGGCCCTTCGTAATAATACATGGGTGGATTACGGGGCGACCATTGTTTCTGTACTCGGAATGTCGGTACCATCATTCGTATTTGCAGCATTACTACAATATTTCATAGCTGTAAAACTTGGATGGTTCCAGGTTGCATTCTGGAAAGGTTTTGAATATACAATCTTACCTACTGTTGCTTTATCGATGGGTGTTATCGCAACAATTGCTCGTTTTTCTCGTGCAGAATTAATTGAAGTTATGCAAGCAGATTACATTTTAACAGCGAAAGCGAAAGGGATTAGTCAAGGCGTTATTATTGTGAAGCATGCGCTTCGTAATGCACTGATTCCAGTTGTTACAATTTTAGGACCGTTGGTTGCTGCGTTATTAACAGGAACACTTGTTGTAGAACAAATCTATGCTGTACCAGGGCTTGGGGAGCAGTTTGTTAAGTCGATCCCACTAAATGATTATACAGTTATTATGGGAACAACAATTTTCTATAGTGCAATCTTTATCTTAGTAATTTTTATTGTTGATATTTTATACGGTATTATTGATCCTCGTATTCGTTTAGCGGGAGGGAAAAAATGATGAAAGATGTACAAAAATTATCTCCAGATTTATTTCAACTAGCAAATCAAAATAATGTTGATAATGAAGTCATTGCCCGTCCGAGCCTAACATTTTGGCAAGATGTAAGAAGACGTTTATTTCAACATAAAGGAGCAATGTTTGGTCTTGTGATCCTTATTATCATTGCATTCCTTGCTATTTTTGGACCGATGATGAGTAAATATTCCTATAAAGACCAAGATTTAAATCGTTCAAAAATGCCACCTAAAATCCCAGTGCTAGAAAATGTTCACTGGTTACCGTTTGATGGTACAGATCAATATGGTGTTGATCAATATGCAAAACGTGATATTAAAGAATATTTCTGGTTTGGTACAGACGATCTTGGACGTGACCTTTGGACAAGAACATGGGAAGGAACACGCGTATCATTATATATCGCTCTTTTAGCAGCGGCAATTGACCTAGTAATTGGGGTTGCATACGGAGGAATTTCGGCGTTCTATGGTGGACGAGTTGATAATATTATGCAACGTATTATGGAAATTATTAATGGTATTCCATACTTAATCATTGTAATATTAATGGTAATAATTATGGATCCAGGTATTTTATCTATCACATTTGCGATGGCAATTACAGGTTGGATTGGAATGTCGCGGATTGTACGTGGACAAATATTAAAATTAAAAAACCAAGAATATGTATTAGCTTCTCGTACATTAGGTGCAACAAATACACAATTAATTGTAAAACATTTAATTCCAAACGTAATGGGACCAATTATTGTTATGACAATGTTTACAATTCCAACAGCAGTGTTTGGTGAAGCCTTCTTAAGCTTTATTGGACTTGGTATTCAACCACCAACTGCATCACTTGGTTCTCTTGTAAATGATGGATATAAATCAATTCAAACATATCCGCATATGATGGTTATCCCTGCGATTGTCATCAGCACGTTGATTTTATCATTTAACTTAATGGCAGATGGATTACGCGATGCGTTAGATCCAAAAATGCGTAAGTAAACGAGAAAGGAGAGGAAGAAATGAAAACATTGTTAGAGGTAAAAGATTTACAAGTCTCCTTTGATACACATGCTGGTGAAGTACAAGCTGTTCGCGGAGTTACATTTGATTTGAAAAAGGGAGAAACATTAGCGATTGTAGGTGAATCTGGTTCTGGGAAATCAGTTACTTCGAAAGCGCTAATGGGGCTAATCCCTAACCCTCCAGGGCGTATTAAAAATGGAGAGATTGTATTTGATGGTCGTGATTTAACAAAATTAACAGAAAAAGAAATGCAGCAAGTGCGCGGAAAAGAAATTGCGATGATTTTCCAAGATCCGATGACATCATTAAACCCTACGATGACAATTGGTAATCAAATTATGGAAGGTCTTATTAAACACCAAGGGATGAGTAAAGTAGATGCACGTAAAGTTGCTTTAGAGTTAATTGACCTTGTTGGAATTCCAAATCCAGAAGCACGTTTAAAACAATATCCACACCAATTTTCCGGTGGTATGAGACAGCGTGTTGTTATTGCGATGGCCTTAGCTTGTAATCCAAAGTTATTGATTGCGGATGAGCCAACAACAGCGCTTGACGTTACAATTCAAGCTCAAATTTTAGAGTTAATGAAGGATATTCAGCAGAAAACGGAAGCAGCAATTATTTTCATTACGCATGACTTAGGTGTAGTGGCAAACGTTGCAGATAGAGTTGCGGTTATGTATGCTGGTAAAGTTGTTGAAATTGGAACGGTTGATGAAATTTTCTACAATCCTAAGCATCCTTATACATGGGGACTAATCGCATCTATGCCAAGTTTAGAAGGTTCAGAGGCAGAGTTATATGCAATTCCTGGAACGCCTCCAGATTTATTAAAACCGCCAAAAGGGGATGCGTTTGCACCACGTAATCCACAGGCGTTAAAAATTGATTTTGAAATGGAACCACCGTTCTTTAAAGTAAGTGATACACATTATGCGGCAACATGGTTACTTCACGAGCAAGCTCCAGAAGTACAACCGCCGGAAGTCGTTCAAAAACGAATTCTTCAAATGAAAGCAGGTGAACAACATGACTAAGCAACGTGAAAAATTAATTGAAGTGAAAAATGTGAAACAACATTTCAATGTTAGTGGTGGTGTTGTAAAAGCGGTCAACGATATTTCATTTGATATTTACCGCGGTGAAACATTTGGACTTGTGGGAGAGTCTGGGTGCGGAAAATCTACAACTGGAAGAACAATTATTCGATTATATGATGCAACTGCTGGAGAAGTGTTGTTCGATGGAGAAAACGTACATGGGAAGAAATCAAGAGCAGAATTAAAGAAATTTAATCGTAAAATGCAAATGATTTTCCAAGATCCATATGCGTCATTAAATCCTCGTATGACAGTTGGCGATATTATTGCAGAAGGTATTGATATTCACGGCTTAGCGAAGAATAAAAAAGAACGTATGGATCGTGTTCATGAATTACTTAATACAGTTGGACTAAATAAAGAACATGCGAACCGTTTCCCACATGAATTTTCTGGTGGACAACGTCAACGTATTGGAATCGCTCGTGCCCTTGCGGTAGAACCAGAGTTTATTATTGCGGATGAGCCAATTTCAGCACTTGACGTATCGATTCAGGCGCAAGTTGTAAACTTACTGAAACAACTGCAACGAGATAAAGGGTTAACGTATTTATTCATTGCCCATGACCTATCAATGGTAAAATACATTAGTGATCGTATTGGTGTTATGTACCGTGGTCAAATTGTTGAATTGACAAGTAGTGAAGAGTTATATGAGAATCCGATTCATCCATATACAAAATCATTATTATCAGCAATTCCGCTTCCTGATCCGGACTATGAGCGCAATCGTAAACGTATTGTGTATGATCCGTCTCAGCACCAATATGAGAATGAAGCACCTACTATGCGAGAAATTCGTCCTGGACATTTTGTTCTTTGTTCAGAAGCAGAATACAAGAAATATAAAGAAATCTATCAATAATAGAAAGAAGGCGGCCTTTATGGCCGCTTCTTTCTATTTAAATACAAATAGAAAACCTGCTTTTTTAGATGGGAGAGAGGATCCGGTCATGGATAGAAGCGGTCAGGGCCTTTTTTTAGCCCCATGCTAAGTGAAAACAAAAGGAGAAAACGAGTGGAGATCTCCTTTTGTTTTCAAAGCCGTGACTTATGTATTGGAAAATCAATATAAATACAAATAGAAAACTTTCTCTTTTAGATGGGAGAGAGGATCCGGCCATGGATAGAAGCGGTCAGGACCTTTTTTAGCCCCATGCTAAGTGAAAACAAAAGGAGAAAACGAGTGGAGATCTCCTTTTACTTTCAAAGCTGTGACTTATAGTATTATAGAGTTATAAAAGTAGTGTACCAGATTCGTATTAGGCTTGAACAGGTGCTGACTCTTCAGAAGTCTCCGGTTTAACAAGTGCATAACTTTCCCATGCTCTACTTCTCCAGCGGAAGAACATAATAATAGCGCGCGTCCACTCATCGATAGCAATTGCTAACCAAATGCCAACGAGTCCCATGTCTAAATGAAACACGAAAAAGTAACCGAGCGGTAAACTCATCAAGACCATTGAGAATGCTCCGATTAATACGGGATATTTTGCATCACCAGCCGCGCGCAGTGAATTGATGATGACAATATTCATCGTTCGGCCTGTTTCTAATATAATGCTTAATAGAAGAACCGTTGCTCCTAAAGCGATAACATGGGGATTATCTGTAAATAACCCCATTAACTGTGTACGAAATGCTATGACAAGAACAACCATACATAATGTAACACCGATGGCCCATTTTACACTTTTCCACACACGTATATAGGCTTCGTCTTTTTGATTTCCCCCGACTAAACGACCAACAATAATTGCTGTTCCCATTCCAATAGCAATCGCAAATAAATAAGTAAACATTGAAATGTTTGTAGCGTATTGTCTTGCTGCTAATGATTCTGCCCCTAAATATGTCGCATAATATAAGAAGACAATTTGGCATGCTTGGTACATAACTTGTTCAAATGCTGATGGAATACCAATTTTTAAAATCTTTCCAATATATTCTTTAGATAATGTAATATAGTATTTCAATTTCACTCGGTACTCCATTACACGGTATAGTAACCAGAAGAAAACGAGGAGTGCGATAAGTCGGCTGCAAGCTGATGAGATAGCAGCGCCCTGAACACCTAGTTCAGGTAGACCTAATTTTCCGAAAATAAGCAGATAATTTCCAGCGATATGAATAATGTTCATTCCTAATGAAACAAACATCGCTTGTTTTGTAAATCCATGTACACGAATAATGGCAGCTAATGAATTTATTATGGCTTGAAGAAAGATTGCTCCCCCAACAATTGATAAATAATTTTGTGCATAAGCTAATACATCGCCTTGCAAATTCATTGCAGTCATCATGTGTCTTGAAAATAAAAGAAAACCGGCGCTTATAATGAGCCCGACCCCTAAGTTTAACGTTACTGCTAACGCTGATATTTTTGATGCTTCGATGTATCGTTTGGAACCAAGGTACTGAGATACAACAATTGCAGCACCATTTCCGATTACTTCTAGCACTAATATTGCAATGTGAAGATATTGATTTGCTGCTCCAACACCTGATACTGCGTCGTCTGATAGGGCACTGAGCATAAATGTATCAGCGATCCCCATTAACATAAAAAGAAAAACTTCTAAAAAAATGGGCCATGTTAAGAAGAATAAATTTAATTTTTCTTCCTGCCCATTCTTTAATTTAATCGCTGCCATCCCATCCCCACTTTCCTGATATCTTTTTGAACAAAGTGTATCTTAACATACTTTATTAACACTTGCATTGATTTTGCAGTGTAAGTGTTAATAGGTGTTTTTTCGATGACTGACACATGTAGAATTGATAGAGATTCCATACGTTGTAATGGAAAAAATGCAGCATGATAGAACGGAATAATTATACAAAAAATATTATATAATATAAAATTAGTTATACTCTGATAATTTAGATAATTATAAAAATAATCTTTTTTTTGGTATTTTAGGTGACTAAATAAGTAATATAAAACGTTTACAGAAATTATTTTGTTACCAGAAAATTTTAACAAGATAGGAAAATAAATATACAAAGAATATATTTATGTGTATAATATGAATTATTAGAAGATAAATATATTTCTTTTTGTTCGAAAATGAAAGGGCTAACATTTTTTTGGAGGGTGGAAAAATGAAGAAAAAGTTACCAGTTTTCGTAGCATCAACATTAGCAATGAGCATGATTTTAGGGGCGTGTAGTTACCAAAAGGATGAGTCACAAGCGAAAGCTGAAGGGGAAAGTGGCAATAGTAATGCGAAACAAGTAATAAATTTAACGGAAACACAGGAAATTCCAACAATGGATCCAGCGTTATCAGCTGATGCAGTATCATCACGAGTGATGAATAATACGATGGAAGGGCTATACCGTCTTGAAAAAGGAGACAAGCTTGTTCCAGGTGTAGCAAAATCAAGTGAAAAATCAGCAGATGGGAAAAAATATACGTTTAAATTGCGTGAAGATGCAAAGTGGTCAAATGGAGATCCTGTAACGGCTAAAGACTTTGTATTCGGATGGCAACGAGCAATTAATCCAGATAAAGCAGCAGTATCAGCATACATTATGTTCGATGTTAAAAATGCACAAAAAATTAATAAAAAAGAAATGTCACCAGATCAATTAGGTGTAAAGGCCGTTGATGATTATACATTGGAAGTAGAATTAGAACATCCAGTTCCTTATTTTGAAAACTTAATGATTTATCCATTGTTCTATCCTGTAAATGAAAAATATACAAAAGAGCAAGGTGAAAAGTTTGGTTTAGAAGCAAATACAACGCTTTATAATGGTCCATTTGTATTAAGCGACTGGAAGCATGAAAGAAGTTTCCAAATAAAGAAAAATCCATCATATTGGGACAATAAAGAAGTTAAACTAGAAGAAGTAAACTTTAATATTGTAAAAGATTTGGCAACAGCAATTAATTTATACAATACAAAAGCGATAGATCGTGTGAATTTGAGATCTGAATTCGTTGATAAGTATAAAGGGGATGCAGATTTTAAAACTGAACATGAAGCTTCTGTATTCTTCCTTCGTTTCAATCAGAAAAACGAAGCTTTAGCAAATAAGAATATACGTAAGGCGATTTCACTTGCTTTTGAACGTAAATCGTTTGTTGATACAATTTTAAACAATGGTTCCATTGAGGCGACAGGATTGATTCCAAACAAGTTTATTACAGGGCCAAATAAAAAAGATTTCCGAGCTGAAAATGGAGCGTTAGTAAAAGCCAATGTGAAAGAAGCGAAGAAATATTGGGAAGCAGGTAAAAAAGAACTAGGAAAAGATAAAATTGAGATCGAGCTATTAAATGAAGATGTAGATTTATCTAAGAGAACAGGGGAGTACTTAAAAGGAGAGTTAGAAAAGAACTTACCTGGTTTTACATTGAAAATAAAGCAACAACCATTTGCACAAAAACTTAAATTAGAAGAAAGTGGCGATTATGAAATGACTTTCGCTGGATGGAGTCCGGACTTCCCAGATCCAGTTACTTATCTTGATATGTTTATAACAGATGGTGCGCAAAATAAAATGAGTTATTCTAATCCGAAATATGATGAAATTATTAAAAAAGCAAAGACAGATGGTAGTGATGTAAAGGCACGTTGGAATAGTTTACTTGAAGCAGAAAAAATTCTTCTGGATGAGGCTGCAATTGCTCCTGTCTATCAACGCAGCACAGCTTATTTAGAAAGAGGAACAGTTAAGGATATTTATAAGCATAATTATGGCGGCGATTTAAGCTTTAAATGGGCATCAGTCGAAAAAAAATAAAAAAGAAGCAGGGGAATTTTAACCGTACTATAATGAATAGTGGATACTATGTTTAATATAACATAGTATCCACTATTTTTTTATATATTATAATCTCTATACATACCATTTTTATTTAGTATAAATTGTATAAATTGTATAAAATGTATAAGTGATATATGAGTATTTCATTAAATTTCAGAGGGGGGGAGAAAGTCCCATAGCGGGTAGCGGTAACTATTCTCAAGGAGGGAGATAAAGAATGAGGGTACAAGAAGTTTTAATAGACCAAACCAAACGGTATATGCTTTTAGATCATAATGGGTTTCCAGTTCTCCCTGTACTTAAGTACATTAAATATTTAGATACAACAGGTAAAAGCAGCAATACACAAAAGACATATTGTTACTCCTTAAAACAGTATTTTACTTAGAAGAAACAAATAAGGATTATAAGTACATACGGTCAACTTAGAAGTAAAGTATGTATGGTATCACAAGCTATTTAACGATGAATGGGCTTTAAGTAGTGTCTTTAGTGGACAAGCAACAAGATTAAATAAATTAATATTGTTCATGAATCAAAAATACCCTACTACCCATTCACTTCTTGATTTGGACATTGAAAAAGCAGAGAGAGAATGGATATTTTGGTTAAACGAGCAAGGGATTCAGACACAAGAAACTTCGCAAAACACATATGGTGAATACACATACAAGTCAGGAACAGCAAACTTTTTACGAGTCTTACATACAAATCTTTTTGAACTAACGGACAATCGCGAAGAATGGGAAAAAGACCGATGGGATGTACGGATTTTGCATGAAAAGTATGGGATTTATTATAACAAAAGTAAATCCGACTTTTATATTGACTTCACTAAGATTGAAGAAGTCAATATACGTCAACAAGTGAAAAGGTATACCAAACAAAGATTATTAAGTAAACATAATTTTTCTTGGGGAACGGCACGTGATTATTTAAGATATTTACCCAAATTCATTTCTTTCATATTTTCGTTAGAACCAAAATGGAAAGATTTAAAGGGAATGAAGCGTTCACATATGGAACAATACCTTCAATGGCTACATAAATACGCTAAAAACAATTTAAAACAAAAAAATGCACATCCTGAAAAATATGTGAGACTGGCAATAGAGTACTTAGGAAAGTTTCTTTCGGACATTCAACGATACGAATATGAAATCGTCCCCGAAACTCATGTACGATTGTTACTTTTCCCAGAGGATAAGCCGAAGTTACGAAAGAAATCGGTTGATCAGATTGACTATATCCCTGACTATGTGTTAGAAAAACTTTTCATCCACATCAATGATTTACCTAAAGATTTAATCCCTGTCGTGTGGGTTGCCTTCAAAACAGGACTTCGTATTTCGGATGTATTAGGATTAACCTCTAGTTGTTTAGTTCAACTAAACGGCAACTATTCAATGATGAAGAAATCCAGTGGATAAATAATATTGTAATTTCTGTTTTAGTATTTTGGGTTTATGTTTTATGGGAGTGGGCAAAAAACCATATGAATGGAATAAGGATAAGAAATAAATCTATGAAATGGAAAGCAATCGGGCGCAAAATAAAGGGGCGTGATAAAACTGGTACCAAATATTTCATCTTTAGGCTCTGTTAGCGAAAAGTGTTGATTTTTCATCAAATTCAAAAAGCCCAGTCAATATCTACTGACTGAGCTAATATGGTAAATGAAGATTTAACGGAATAACACTTCTGTAAATATAATAATCATCCAAGCTTATCGCTAACTTTTTTCTTTACTGGCATCCAAATTTCGCTATATACCTTTTCCGATGTACCATTGTGCTTTGTAAAAGAAAATCCAGGTATATCTGCTACTTCATAATCTGAAGAAGGCAACCATTCAGAATAAATTTTTGCGGTAGTTTCTTGAAGCGTAGCAGGAAATGGTCCTTGATTAGGGAAAATTGCCCATAAACTTTCTTCAATAGAAATTTGCTCTAAATCATCGAATGGATTTTCTTTTGTAGTTGCAAAACCAATCATATGAGTTAAGGAGCCTTTTTCTTCCAAGAAACCATCATCAAAATCATAAGATACATTCAAGACTTGATGAGGATATAAATCAGCTAATTGATGCATTTCATTTCTTTGTTGTTCGGTAATTGACTGAGCTAGTTCTAAGATAGCATTATTTTCACCTTCGAATTGAATTGGCACTCTTTTCGAGACACCTACTATATTAAACTTCTCTTTTTTTTCAATTTTGAATTCCATGGATATTCCTCCTCTTATATCTATAAAGAATGAAAATTTGGGAAATGATTTTTGAATTTTGTTTTTAGTTACTTCTGAAGGTAAAAAACCACTCCATTCACGAAAGGCTCTTGAAAATCCCTCTATAGATTGATAGCCATATTTATAGGCAATATCTGTCACTTTTGCTCCGTTTATTAATTCAACATTCGCAACTGATAATCTCCTATTTTTGATATACTCATTCAATGACATTCCAGCCATATACGAAAACATTCTTTTAAAATGATAATCAGATAGTCCTACAATTTTTGATATATCTTTTCCAGAGATTTCTTCCGTTAAATGTGTTTCGATGTAATCCATTAAATTATTGAATTCTTGTAACATTCATTTCCCTCCTTTACAAATACATAATATCGTTAAAATTTATTATTCACTCGATATTTTTTATACGGAATTTATCGGAACTTGTCTTCCATTATTATAGTCACTTAAACAATCATTTCATAACATTCTTTATTAGTCATCTATGACGTTAAATAGCTATTAAACGTACTCAACTTGTCTTAACGAATATCATTATTGGTATCAGAGACTTTATTCATTAGCCCATCCACTGCAAGCTCTTTAATAGAGCGTTCACTATCTTCAAATCTTAGCTGATCAAGATAGTTGAACAATAAAGTTATTTTAATTCTAGATAAACTTGAAAAAGTCGGATTAGAAGCTGTTATTTCTGAGCTTAGTGATCAAGGTTTATCAAACTCAATGATTATTTTAATTAAACGGTTTTTGACTTATGAAAAAAATACAAGTTTCAGCTTCTTTGAATTAAAATAAAAGATATGTTTGTGATGAAAAAATTGAATCATATCAGTTTCTGTGGCTTTGAATAAAATTTCTTATTCAACTGTTTTTTTCTTTAATAACGATCTTCCGCAAAAGAGGTGCTTTTCAAGAACAAGGAAAGTTCCCTTTTTGTAGAAAATGATTTGAGTTAGTTTACTTATTTTGAAATAATTGGTATTAAGCAATAGGACATTACTGTTGTATAAGGATTAAAATAATTAATTCAAATTAACGGAGGGTAAGAATTATGGATAATGCAGAAGATGAGAGTTCTGTTTGGATTGATAGCAATAAAGAGAAAGTTTGGAATGCAATAATAAATGATGATAAACTTTCACAGTGGTATGCACCTGGTTCACCTTGGGAAATTCCTAGTCTGAATGTTGGGGAGAAAATTACTTTTACGTTAATGCCTAGTGTACATAATAACCTTACAGAGAAACTTCCAATGACCTTAACAATTGAGAATGTTGATACATATCAGGAATTTGCTTTTCGTTTAGATTCACAACAAATTCTTATATCAATTGCATTAACAGATGAAGCAAATGGAACAAGAGTAACAATGAATTCGGAAGGTTTCGCTGCCTCTTTAGAAAATTTGAAAGCCTTAGTAGAAGGAGATGAATTACCTAATATTTAAAAAGGTTATTCCAGAATAGGGCGCGTTTGTGGAACAAGTAGGAAAAGGGTGATACATATTATACATGACTAATATGTATCACCCTTTATTTTTTATGAATTTTTTCGATTTAGGTCTTGATAAGATATTCCCTGCTTCTTTTTAATACGTACGTTTCTTATAAATTCCCTTCCCACCAACTTGCTTCCAGCCAGATTGTACTTCTGCACTTTTAGTAACAAACTTCATTTTTTCATTTCCGCCAAATAGCTTTTCACCGATGCTATTTGTAATGACACCAATCAATGCTGTGATACCGATGACGAGGGCAGCGACAATTGCAAAATCAATAAAAAAAGTAACCATATGTAATTTCCCCCTTTGCTTATCTGTACTTGTATTGTATGAGAAAAAGCATCGAAAAGAAAGAAAAATCAGAAAAATATTATTTTACTTAAAAATATGCTAGACAGTAATAATGAGATTTGATAAAATTAACAAGAACAAATGTTCTTTAGTCGAGGTGTTTCGGATATCAAAAAGTCTTACATTTTATCATTGTTTCATCAAAAAAAGGTAAGAAAACGCTATCTTTGAAACAGGGTGCAGTATCTGATTTGAAGAAAAGTCATTTCTTATCACAGGTTAAAAATTAACTTTAAAGCGTATATCAAGGGAACTGAGGGGTTATATTTGCAGCACCTATATTCAAATTTATTCGTGTTAAGCATTCGCTAAAGACGGACGAATACTTTCTGATAAGAAAGGAAATTTACTGTATATTTCTTTCAGAATCTATTGTATAATGTTTATAGAAGTTACTTATTTAAAGTAATTGTCGTTTACTGAAAGTTGCTTGCTTATAAGTTGTTGTTTACATTTAAAGCAATTTTTTATTTTGTTGTAAGACAAGTTATAGTGGAGAATTGCTGGAAAATAGAAATTCAAACTGTAATTGGTACAGAATTTGTACTCTTTAAGGAGAGTGAGTCTTGTATGGTAACATTATATAGTTCTCCAAGCTGTACGTCTTGTAGAAAGGCGAAATTATGGCTAGAGGAAAATCATATTCCCTATACAGAACGTAATATTTTCTCAGATCCATTAACAATTGAGGAAATTAAAGAAATTTTACGCATGACAGAAAGTGGAACGGATGAGATTATTTCTACTCGTTCGAAAGTTTTTCAAGAGTTAAATGTTAACTTAGAATCTTTACCGCTTCAAGATTTATATAAGATGATTCGTGACTATCCGGGCATTTTACGCCGTCCTATTATGATTGATGAAAAACGTCTTCAAGTAGGCTATAACGAAGATGAAATTCGTCGTTTTTTACCACGTACAGTAAGAACATTTCAGTTACGTGAGGCACAGCGCCTTGTAAATTAATAATAAAGTTTTGTATGCGAAAACCTTCTACCTTATAGTAGAAGGTTTTCGCATACTTTCATTTGTTTAACATGTATTAATGATTCATATTGCGAAGTTTTACTTGTTGAACGATAAATCCGACGCATAATACTGTAAAAATAAAGAGGAAGGGAATGCTTGTTGTAAAGGTAGGATTATGATTGAAAAAAGTTGCCAGTCTTGTTTCATGTGTAATCATCCTTCCAGCTGTATAAGCAAGAACAGCTCCTCCGCAATAAATAAGAAAAGGAAAACGCTCCATAAATATTAAAATGAGCTTGCTTCCCCAAATAATAATGGGAATGGAAATTAATAATCCGATAATCACAAGTATAATGTTTCCGTGAGCCGCTCCGGCGATCGCAAGGACATTATCAAAACCCATCACGAGATCTGCAAATACGATTGTACGCACCGCTTGAAATAATGTTGTTTTCGCTTGAATAGAAGAAAGATCGTTGCTATTATCGGTAAGTAAATTTACAGCTATAAGTGTTAATAAAATGCCTCCAATAAGCTGTAGGAAAGGAATATCAAGTAAATAGACGGCAAGTATTGTAAGGAGAATTCTTAGTACGATCGCTAAACCCGTACCAATAAAGATGGCTTTATTTCGTTTTGCTTCGGGTAAGTTGCGGCTAGCAAGTGCGATGACAATTGCATTATCACCACCTAATACAACATCGATACCGATAATCATTAGTATAGATGTTAAAAAATCTAACTCCATTATTTTGCCTCCAGTTATTCTGTTTTAATAAGCAATATAATTGTGAATATATGTATGATGTGTAAAAGCTTGACCAGCTTTATTACAGTGTACGGTGAGATGTGTAATTGTATGTCCAATTTTTTTGTTGATGGGGATAGGTATGTTCATTTAGTAAGTGTACATAATTGGATGGAAAATAGACATTTTTTCCTTTAGAGGAGTAAAATAATGATAAATTTGTATGAAATAATTATAGGTGAATGACTGTTTTTGTAAAATAAAACGATTTTATTTCCATTCTGGAGAATCTTATCATAAAATGAGAGTACAAGAATCTATTGATTTGTCATATGAGTGGGGAATCCCTTCATAACAATTCCAAAGAGGAAGGGAGAGTTGTATTTTGGATATTGAAAGAATTAATGACCATACGATGAAATTTTTTATTACGTACGTTGATATAGAGGATAGAGGGTTCGATCGTGAAGAGATTTGGTATAATCGCGAACGAAGTGAAGAATTATTTTGGGAAATGATGGATGAAGCGCGCGGTAATGATGATTTCTTTATTGATGGACCGCTATGGATTCAAGTGCAGGCGCTGGATAAAGGTATCGAGGTACTTGTAACGAAAGCACAGCTTTCGAAAGATGGACAAAAATTAGAATTACCAATAGGCCTAGATAAAATTATTGATATACCACTAGATGATCGTATTGAAACGTTATTTCAACAAGAGCTAGAAGAAGAAGTGGGAACAAACTTTAGCGAAGATGGGAAATTTGGTTTTTTAATTAAATTTAATGATTTTGAAGATGTTATCTCGCTAAGTCATCGTCTCATATTTGAAGATATAAAGGATGAATTATATTCATTTGAAGACCGCTATTATGTATATGTTGAATTTGATGAAGTGCTACATGATGAAGAAGAAATCGATCGTATTCTAAGTGTTATTTTAGAATATGGGGAAGAATCTACTTTAACGGTTCACCGTGTAAGTGAGTACGGAAAACAGATTGTTAAAGAACATGCACTTGAGATGATTCGCAGTCATTTTCCTTCTAAGAAGTAGGCCGATTTCTATAGTATGAAATCGGCTTTTTATCATTTTAGTTGAGAAGCCCCAACCTTAAGGAACGTGAAGGGCATAGATTAGTGGGTAAGTGGAGGCTGAATCGCCTTCAGATCGGGCATGGCTTATGCCTACGCTATTGATCCGACTTTTCGAGTGCTATTTGTAAGAAATGAAAAGAGTTTGGGCACGATTTCTAAACCCCTTTTCTTCTTTATATGTGTCTACTTGCTCCAATCAGCCTTTTGGAAATCGCAACATAACAGCCACCTTTTTCGTTGAGACCACTTCTTTAAAATGAGATACTAAGTATATCAAAAGGAAGTGAAAAATCAATGTTAGTGAAAAAGGCGTACAAATTTCGTATCTATCCAAACCAAAAACAAGAAATCTTAATCGCGAAAACAATTGGTTGTAGTCGTTTTGTGTTTAATCACTTTTTAGAACAATGGAACGATACCCATAAGAAAACGGGAAAAGGATTCACATACAATTCTTGTTCTAAAAAATTAACTCATTTGAAAAAGGAATTTGTGTGGTTGAAAGAAGTGGATAGTATTTCCTTACAATATGCACTCAAATATCTTATCGATGCATTTGCTCGTTTCTTCAAGAAGCAAAATGATATACCACGGTTCAAATCGAAAAAGAATCCAGTACAATCCTATACAACAAAGCATACAAACGGAAATATTGCGATTGTAGGTAACAAAATCAAATTGCCGAAACTTGGTCTTGTTCGGTTTGCAAAAAGTCGTGAAGTAGAAGGGCGTATTCTAAATGCTACTGTAAGACGAAATCCAAGCGGTAAATACTTTGTATCTATTCTTACTGAAACAGAAGTGCAGCCATTACAAAAAACAGGTTCTTCTGTTGGTGTTGACGTTGGATTAAAAGACTTTGCTATTTTGAGTACAGGAAAAGTATTCTCTAACCCGAAATGGTTTCGCAAACTGGAAGAGAAGTTAGGGAAAGCACAGCGTATTCTTTCTAGGCGTGTGAAGGGTTCTTCGAATTGGAATAAACAGCGGATTAAAGTCGCGCGTATCCATGAAAGAATCGCTAATGCAAGAATAGACTATTTGCAAAAAATCTCTACTGAAATTGTCAAAAACCACGACATTATTGGTATTGAAGATTTGCAAGTATCAAATCTGTTAAAGAATCACAAATTAGCTAAAGCGATTAGCGAAGCATCTTGGTCGCAGTTTAGAAACATGCTGGAATACAAAGCAAAGCGGTATGACAAGAAAGTCATTACTGTGTCTAAAACATTTGCTAGTTCTCAGCTGTGTTCGTGTTGTGGATACCAAAACAAAGACGTTAAGAATTTAAACCTTCGTGAGTGGGATTGCCCTTCTTGCGGCACGCATCACGACAGGGATATTAACGCAGGACAAAATCTGAGAGACGAAGCCATTCGTATCTTAACCGTAGGGAATACGGGGATAGCCTAATCAATTAGAAGCGGATATGCTTCCGTACTTAGGAATCCTTTACTTCAAGGAGCTTTAGTAAGTGGAGGGAGTTCAAATGATGGGCATGCTAATAATAGAAAAGCTTTGTAAGTAAGGAGGGCTGATATGAAAAATACGTTAAAGCTACTTTTCTTTTTTATAGGATTATTTGCAGCGTTTGTTTCATTACGAATGGTTATTGATGTAGCATTTTATTCAGATGTTATAGGTATAAAGAACATTTCGATTTTAGGAATTATAAGTATTTTATTTACCGTTTCTGCATTTTTAATTGGCTGTGTGATTTTTTTAGAAAATCGACATCCATCCAAAACGTTGACATGGTTAATTGTACTAGGTATTTTTCCTGTATTTGGATTCTTTGCGTATTTATTGTTTGGACAAAATTTCCGGAGAAAACGGATGTTTCAAAAGAAGGCACTTTTGGATGAACAAGCTTTCCTGCAGTACAAAGGGCATGAAGATTATCAAGAACGCATTTTACAAAATCATAAGCATCAAGAATTATTGTTTCGCTTAGCTGATCGACTTGGAGCGTTAAATATTTCATTTCAGACTGAAACGAAAATATTAACAAATGGAGATGAAACGTTTCAAGCGATTTTAGACGGTTTGAAAAAGGCGCAGCATCATATTCATATGGAATATTACATTGTACGTGATGATCGGCTTGGAACAAAAATTAAAGATATTTTAATTCAAAAGGCACAGGAGGGCGTAGTCGTCCGTTTTTTATATGATGCTGTTGGAAGTTTCAAGCTGTCAAACGCTTATATTGATGAATTAAATAATGCTGGTGTAGAGATGATTCCATTCTTTCCGGTACGGTTTCCGATTTTGAATGATAAAATTAATTATCGAAATCACCGGAAAATCGTCGTTATTGATGGAAACGAAGGGTTTGTAGGTGGACTCAATATTGGTGATGAATATTTAGGGGAAAATAAATATTTTGGATTTTGGCGAGATACCCATTTATACTTACGAGGTGAAGCGGTTCAAAGTTTACAATTGATTTTTCTTCAAGATTGGTTTTATATGACAGGTGAAGCAGTATTAGCACCTGAATATTTACAGGCACAAACAGTAGAAGGAGATCATTGGGGTGGTGTGCAACTTGTTGCAGGAGGACCGGATAATAAATGGGAAACGATTAAGAATCTTTATTTTGCAATGATTGCCTCTGCCAGAAAATCTATTTGGATTGCTACCCCCTACTTCATTCCAGATGATGATATTTTATCTGCGTTAAAAGTAGCAGCTCTTGCTGGTATTGATGTTCGTCTATTAATGCCAAGTAAGCCGGATAAAAGGACGGTCTTTTATGCATCGAGATCTTATTTTCCAGAGTTGTTAGATGCAGGAGTAAAGATATATGAGTATGAAAAAGGCTTCTTGCATAGTAAGATTGTCATTGTTGATTCTGATTTAGCATCGATTGGGACAGCTAATATGGATATGAGGAGTTTTCATTTGAATTTTGAAGTAAATGCCTTTTTATATGATACAAACAGTATTCGAAAGCTTGTACAAGATTTTAAAGAGGATTTACAAGTATCAAGTGAAATTCATGTAGATCACTTTCATAGAAGGCGCCTGCATAAGCGCATTGTTGAATCAACATATCGTTTATTATCACCTTTATTATAGGAAAGAGGATGTTCTTACAAGGACATCCTCTTTTACTTAGAAAGGAATTTGTAACAAATTGTAGAATACAAAGCAGTATAGAAAGGTTGTGATATTATGTTTGTCGCAAGGAGAGAAAATGGTGAAAAGATTCATCTTCTGCACAACCAAGATGAAAGGGCGTTACTTGCAATGCGAAAGAAGGAGCGCTTTTTTTGTCCGATATGTGGGCGAGAAGTGCAGCTTAAGTTAGGAAAGCAAAAGAGATGGCATTTTGCCCATAAAAAAACAAATCAGTACCTCGTTTCAGCCGAACATGAATCAGCTTACCATATGCATGGAAAGGAACAACTGTATAGATGGTTTAGGGAGCAAGGATTCCATGTAGAAATTGAACATTACCTCCCAGCAATTCGGCAAAGACCCGACCTCTTTATTGAAATGAACGGGAGACAGATTGCAATTGAATATCAATGTGCATCTTTATCCACCGAACATTTATTAAAACGAACTCGTTCATATTGGAAAGCAGGGATACAAATTCTCTGGATATTAGGGGGGAATCAGCTGAAAAGGCACTCTGCTTATTGGATCTCATTATCCTCGTTTCATTTTCTCTGCATACAATCTTATCCTCAGCCTTCACTTCTCTTTTTTTGCCCAAATGAAAAATCATTTATGAAATGTGAGCTTATTACCCCGTTTTCTACAAATGTTTCTTTCTCGCATATCACTTATTTCCCGGTGCGTACCGTTACTTTTGAGGAACTCTTTTGCCAGGTCCCAGTTACGAAAAAACGATTGGAGCGGGAATGGCAGAATAAAAAGAACTACTTTCGAATGAATGTCCTTCCCATATGGAATTATAGCCATAAATCACTGTTGCACCTTTTATATCAATACCACCTTTCACCTTCTTGTTTTCCATCTGAAATTGGTGTTCCTCTTCCATCTGCATTTGCATTTCAAACACATCCTTTTGTATGGCAAGCTTTTCTTTGTATAGATTTCATTGGCAAATTTAAAATTGGAGATTATTTTTCATTGCATGCTGTTTTTTACTATGTAAATAAAAAGCGTAGTATTCAGAGGCGCACGTTACCGTATTTTCCGCAAAATGTATGGCAATTGGCAACCGTAGAGTATGTAACGTTTTTATGTAAAGTAGGGATGATTGAAAAAGTGGATATGCATAAGTATCGAAAAACGAGGCAATTTGCGATGCCAAAAACGGAAGCAGAAGTAAAAGAATATGATGCAATTTGTTTGTCACATGCACTAGCTTTGTTTGAAGCAAAGTACAACATGAGAGAGGAAAAAGCGGATATAATAAAGGGGTACCCTGAAGGGATTACATAAGAAGAAGCGAATTGTAATTGAGTAGAGATTAAAAGGAGGGTTTATTTTATGTCGGATCAAAAAGCAGCAAAAACATTACCAGACCGCAGTGAGATTGAAGAAATGAACACATGGCGATTAGAGGATATTTTCCAAACTGATGAAGAATGGGAAAAAGAATTTCAAGCAATAAAGGGATTGCTACCTAAATTAAGTGAATTTAGAGGGAAACTCGGTGAATCTGCTGATGCATTATTAGCGGCATTGCAATATGAAGACGAAGTTTCTATGCGATTAGGAAAACTATATACATATGCACATATGCGTTATGACCAAGATACGACAAATTCTGTTTATCAGGCGCTAAATGATCGCGCAACAAACTTGTATTCTCAAGCTTCAAGTAGTATGGCCTATATCGTTCCTGAAATTTTAACAATTTCAGAAGAAGAATTACAATCATTTTTACAAGAAAATAAAGAATTAAGCGTATATGAACATGCGTTAGAAGAAATTACACGTCAGCGCCCACATGTACTGTCAGAAGCTGAAGAATCGTTGTTAGCAGAAGCATCTGAAGTAATGAGTGCATCAAGTAGTACGTTTGGCATGCTTAATAATGCAGATTTAAAATTCCCATCCATTAAAGATGAAGATGGTGAGGAAGTAGAAGTAACACATGGTCGTTATAGTCAATTTTTAGAAAGCAATGATCATCGTGTGCGTCATGACGCATTTCACGCTGTTTTTGAAACATATGGAAAGTATAAAAATACATTTGCAAGCACATTAAATGGTGCAGTGAAACGGAATAATTTCTATGCACGTGTTCGTAAATATGATTCTGCACGTCAAGCTGCGTTAAGTAATAATAATATTCCTGAAACGGTGTATGACCAACTTGTTGAGACGGTAAATGATAATTTACATTTATTGCATCGTTATATTGATATTCGCAAACGTGCACTGGGACTTGATGAATTACATATGTATGATTTATATACACCGCTTGTACCTGAAGTGAAAATGTCTGTGAAGTATGACGAAGCACAAGACATTTTATTAAAATCTTTAAATGTTCTTGGTGACGAGTATGTGGAGATTTTGAAAGAAGCATACGAGAATCGTTGGGTAGATGTGTATGAAAACAAAGGAAAACGAAGCGGTGCGTATTCATCTGGTACATACGGAACAAATCCGTATATATTAATGAACTGGCATGATGATGTGAATAATCTATTTACACTTGCACACGAGTTCGGTCATTCTGTACATAGCTACTATACAAGAAAAACACAGCCACATGTATACGGTGACTATTCAATATTTGTTGCAGAAGTTGCATCTACGTGCAACGAAGCAATTTTAAATGATTACTTATTAAAAACAACGGAAGATAAAAAAGAGCGCTTATATTTATTGAACCATTATTTAGAAGGGTTCCGTGGGACTGTATTCCGTCAAACAATGTTTGCGGAATTTGAACATATCATTCATCAAAGGGCACAAGAAGGTCATGCAGTAACGCCGGATATGTTAACAGAAACTTACTATGATCTAAATAAAAAATACTTTGGAGATGCTTTAGTAATCGATAAAGAAATTGGTTTAGAGTGGTCTCGTATTCCGCATTTCTATTACAATTATTATGTATATCAATATGCAACAGGATTTAGTGCGGCAACTGCTTTATCAAAACAAATTTTAGAAGAAGGCAAACCAGCAGTAGAACGTTACATTAATGAATTCTTAAAAGCTGGAAGTTCTGATTATCCAATTGAAGTACTGAAAAAAGCAGGCGTAGATATGGCATCACCGGAACCTGTTAAAGAGGCATTGCAAGTATTTGAAGAGAAGTTAAATGAACTAGAAGCGCTATTGTTTGAAGGTAAATAGTAGGGAAAGAGAAGACGAGAATGAAAATTCTCGTCTTTTTCATCCCCTACTGATGGAATTTTCACTTTATTTCAGAAGCCTTGGAATCGTTTCCTACGATTGAAAGATGAGAGGCTAATTAAAATGGTTATAAATAAAAGCGGTAGGGCGATAATTTTTGGGAATGCTTGTAATAGTGAAAGAACGTATAAGAAAAAGGAAATAAAAATACTAAAAAAAAGAAGTAAAATATATGTTTTTTTCATAAAAAACCTCCTAAAAAAGCTTTTTTTATAGCTTATTCAGGAATGAAAACGTTTAGAATGTGACAAAAGTGTGAAATTCGACAAAAAGGGTTGTCATCTGACGTCGAATCTTGTAATATAATAAGCGTGAACGAATTCACATACAAACATATACCCCTTTGTTTGAACGTGAAAATTTCTCCCATCCCCTTTAATATTTTTATAAGCCGTAAAGAAAAAGACCTGGTGTTTACACCAGGTCTTTTTCTTTTTCAATCCATTTCCAATAGCGTTCACATTTCACTTCAATCATTCGTACTTTTCTTTTTAATGACAATTTTTTTAGCTCGCATTCTATTTCTTGCTGCGGACGGTCGTAGATAAATGCAATTTCCTTTGATGACATAAATTGGACCGTTTCTAGTAAGTGTTCCAGTGGTGGTAAAGGTGCTGGATCAATATCACATTTTACAATTTCTTTTAAGAGTTGTACGTACACATCATAGGAATAAATTCTTGCAATCTTAATGCCTTCTTCATCTGAATTTGCATGAAAGAATACGAGAGAAGGGATTTCTGTAATATGCATTTCGTTTGTAAATTTCAAATCACATTGGAATGCTTTTTTTGCACTAGTCGAATGTAAATCTTTTTGAAATTCCTCTACATCAATACCACTTTGCTGTGCACATTTAAGTAATAATTCCGCACTTGGCTTCGATACATTTTCAAGAAAAATGTACTCTTGGAGTTTTCGTAAAAACTTCGAACCTGCTTTTCGACCTTGCAACTCAGCTGCTTTGATCGCAATAGAAACCAAATATGGTATAGACGAGGCATCTTGCATATGTACTTTGCCATCGCATGAAAATCCGTGCAAACTCGTTGTTTTTTCCCACACAAATCGAATATTAGCAGGTTTATTCCATTTGTGTGAGGAGGCGATTGCCCCTTCCACTTTGCCGGTTAATATATGCCGAATTGAAAAATACTTTCCATATTCAAGCCATAATTTTATGATTACTGGCTCGATTTCCCAGCATTCTTTGCAAAGCGGATCGATAAACAAATAGGCTTCTACAGATTTATGTTCACACTTGGAAAGAGAAGGCATGCGCATATGCTTTGCTTCTTGTTTATCCATTATGCTTCACCTGTTTCATTTGGAGTGTTAACCATATGCTGTGCAGTTAATGCTAAACGTTCAAAAACAAATTCTCGAACATGCCCGTGTACTTCTGTATCTTCCATAGCTTGCTCCATGCATGCTAACCAGGCTTTCGCTCGCTTTGGTGTAATTTCAAAAGGGAGATGGCGTGCTCTTAGCATAGGGTGACCATGTTCTTCTGTATATAAATTTGGTCCACCTAAATACTGTGTTAGAAATTGTTTCTGTTTCCTGGCTGTTTCTGTTAAATCGTCAGGGAAGATGGGAGACAAGTCAGGGTGCCTACTGACATAGGAATAAAATGTATCGACTAATGTTGCAATGCCTTGTTCACCGCCAATTGCTTCAAATGGTGTCATCGGTTGCTTGCTCATCCTTTATAAACTCCTTTTTCCATCAAATGTATATCTATTGTAGCAATGGATTGTCACGAAGAGCAACTAAATAGTTCTCGTGCAATCTTTTGTTTATTGTATTGAACAAATCCTTATTCAAAAAAGACAAAGGATTCGTAAGTGCCCGATTGGTGAAACTAACCATCAGCGAGAAAAGCGCTCCCTGATGGAAGTTTCACTTTACCTCGCTTCTTTTTGTTTGGCAAGGAAAAAGCGCTGTACTTTATTTTGGGTATGGCGAACAGGTATGTGGTGTTGGTTTAATAATTTAGTAAAGGCTGCTTTACCCGCCGGTTCATCTTGTACTTCATATTCAAGTTCATAATCATTGTGATTGTAATAGAAGCTATGGTCAAATACAAGTATGCCGCCTTCAAATGGAGTCTCTGCTCTTTCTGTTGTTAAGCTTCCCATATAAGCTAGATTAGAAACAGGGATTTGCAATTCATCTAGTTGCTTTGCTACAGCACCCGGAATAATCTGATTTGTTTCCATCATGAAGAGAGCTTCTTTCTCTGTCAAAGATTGATGGGTTTCAAGCAATCCAATTGTAGCCGGTTGTTTTAATGTTAATGTATAAGTTCCAGCTTTATGCCGAATACGAAGAGCAGAGCCTGCCGTTTTTAAAGAGAACTGAGATGTTTCAAAATAATGATTTACTTGTTTGACAAATGATTGAATAGAAAATACATTACATAATGCTTGAAATTCTTTTTCTGTTACCATATTTTTAAATTCAATTTCAATTTCTTGTGTCATGAATAGAGTCTCCTTTTTTAATAATTCTTTAGACATTATCGCTTTTTCACAAATTTGGTTCAATGTTTTATTTGTTTGTGTCCATGTTATGATACAATAATAGTGCTAAGTAAGACAGGAAGTCGATATGGAGGAGTTAGAGCATGCAAAATAAAATTCAAGTTAAGAGCGTAGAAGAAAGAGAAAATGCTCTTATTTTTTGTGCGGAAAATACTGAAATACAAGTGGAGGAGTTAACAGCACGTAATCACGTACTTGTAGACTCAGATCATTTATCATTTTTATATATTTTAGAGAACGAATCAGCTTTCATTTATGTAAGTATTCCGCATACATGCTGGGAAGGAATGCACGATGCGATGAAGAATGATAAAGCGATGTTCGTTCGTGTAAATAATAATGAAATTGAGTTAGAACAATTGAAGGAAGAAGTAGAGTATTTAATTGAGAATATTGAAGGTAATGCAAATTACGGAGAAGAACTTGTGACAGCTGTAGAAAAAGTATTTCTATAAGCAAATGGATTGATTTTGGTGGTGGTTTAAATGAATCGTAATTGGGAAGAATTTTTAGCGCCGTACCACCAAGCGGTGGCAGAGCTAAAAGTGAAATTAAAAGGAATGCGTGCTCAGTTTGCAATGTTAACAGAACACTCTCCGATTGAATTTGTAACTGGTAGGGTAAAATCAGTTGCGAGTATTATTGATAAAGCAGAAAAACGAAATGTACCGCTAGATCGGCTAGGAGAAGAAATGCAAGATATCGCTGGCCTTCGGATGATGTGTCAATTCGTTGATGAGATTAAACCTGTTGTAGAATATCTTCGGAAACGGAATGACTTTGAAATTGTAGAAGAGCGGGATTATGTAACGCAAAAGAAAGAGAGCGGCTATCGTTCGTATCATGTTGTAGTTAGTTATCCCGTTCAAACAATTCGCGGAGAGAAAAAAGTTTTAGTTGAAATTCAAATTCGGACGTTAGCGATGAATTTTTGGGCAACAATTGAGCATTCTTTAAATTACAAATATAGTGGGCGTTTTCCAGAAGATATTAAAGTGCGCTTACAGCGTGCAGCAGAAGCGGCATTTTTATTAGATGAAGAGATGTCTTCCATTCGTTTGGAAATTCAAGAAGCACAAAAGATTTTTTCGCGCAAACAAGAAGCGAAAGAATCCGAATCATAAACTAAAGGGTGTTGGGCGATGAAATTTGCAATTATGTCAAAGGGAGATCAATCATCAAACGCACTTGCGAGTACGATGACGGAGTACTTGCAGGATTTTGGCTTTACAATGAGTGAAATGGAGCCGGATATTGTCATTTCTGTTGGAGGAGATGGTACGCTCTTACATGCGTTTCATCGCTACTATAATCGATTAGATGAGACGGCATTTGTTGGTGTGCATACTGGGCATTTAGGTTTCTATGCAGATTGGTTGCCAACAGAAGTCGAAAAACTTGTAATAGCGATTGCTAAGACACCGTTTCAAGTGGTGGAATACCCACTTTTAGAAGTTATTATCCGCTATGTAAATGGTAGCAAAGAATCACAGTACTTAGCATTGAATGAAGCAACCGTAAAAAGCGCGGAAGGTACATTAGTAACGGAAGTGGAAATTCGCGGGGAGTATTTTGAAACATTTCGCGGGGATGGTCTTTGTATTTCTACGCCTTCGGGAAGTACAGCTTATAACAAGGCGCTAGGCGGGGCGATTATTCACCCTTCTATTGAAGCGATTCAAATTGCAGAAATGGCATCAATTAATAACCGTGTGTTCCGTACAGTGGGTTCACCGCTCGTTTTACCAAAGCACCATACATGTGTTTTAAAGCCAACCGCAGGAATGAATTTGCAAATTACAGTGGATCATTTAACGATGGTTCATCAAGATGTGAAATCAATTCAGTACCGTGTTGCACATGAGAAAGTACGATTCGTTCGTTTTCGTCCTTTCCCATTCTGGAAACGTGTTCGCGATTCGTTTGTTGCGGATGAATAGAGAGGGTTTATGGATTTGAAAAGATTTTCATTAATATGGAATATGACAAAAGCAGAAGAAGGAATGCTTATTCGAGAGTTTTTAAAAACGAAAGGGATTTCTAAAGCTGCTTTAACTGATATAAAGTTTCATGGCGGAGCAATTGAAGTAGATGGTGAACATGCAAACGTTCGGCACATGTTACAGGCCGAGGAAGAGCTGCGAGTGTTCTTTCCGATTGAGGAGAGAAGCGAAGGGATCCATCCGGAAAATATTCCACTGTCTATTGTATATGAAGATGATGCGGTGCTTGTAATAAATAAGGAACCGTACATGTCAACGATTCCGTCGAGGGAACATCCAACTGGTAGTGTCGCAAATGCACTTCTATATCACTATGATAAACAAAATCTTGCGAGTACAGTACATATTGTAACAAGATTAGACCGTGATACTTCAGGACTCATGTTGATTGCGAAAAATCGCTTTATTCATCATCTTTTATCAAAGCAGCATCAACAAAAGCAAGTAAAACGAACATACGAGGCAATTGTTCATGGAGAACTATTAGAAATGTCAGGGACTGTTGATGCGCCAATTGGAAGAAAAGGCGATAGTATTATTGAACGAGTTGTGTGTGTGGATGGTCAAAAGGCAGTTACATATTTTCAGGTTATAGATAGGTTGCCTAATAAGACGCGTGTGGCTCTTCAGCTAGATACAGGAAGAACACATCAAATTCGTGTACATATGGCGCATATAGGTCATCCGTTGCTTGGGGATGATTTGTATGGTGGTCAAAGAGATTTGATAAAACGGCAGGCGCTTCACAGCGCATCTTTGACTTTTTATCATCCTACTTTTGAAAAACAGATGTCCTTTTCTGTCGACATACCAAATGACATGAGAGCGGTTTTATCTAAGAATTAATGGAGGTCATATCCGTACCTTGTTACAGAGTTAGATGAATAGTAAGGCTCTCTTCAATTTAAATTAGAATTAAAAAAACTGTCCTCTTTTTACAGAGGACAGTTTTTTTAGCGAAATAATATCAAAATTTGGTTTGGGCTGTTGCGTTTGATGACGAAATACCCATCTGTTGTTTTGGTAGCGATACCTTCATCATTAGGGCGGCAATATCCATGTGTTTCGCAAGTACCATCATCACGTACTAATATTTGTCCAACTAATCCGACAGGAAGCCATTCAGGACGTTCTCGTCTCGGTGTATATTTGCAATTTGGATCCCATGCTGAATTTATGATGGGCTGTGTCTCTGCTGTTTTTGCAGAAACGTTCAAATTCGTATATTTACGTTGCCCCCATTCATCTGTTACATAGCGATTATTCCAACTTAATGCAGCACTGTTCCCGATAATTAGAGGCGTAGCGCTGGAAACTCCCAATATAAATGAATCATTAGCATTTGCTTTGCGGATCTTTTCTTCTGTATCAAAGGTAACAAAATACCCGATATCGATAGTTTTACGATCTACGGTTTCAAACATTTGAGCATAATCAGTTCCGCTTGCGTTATAACAAGCACCATCAATATACATTTCCCCATTATGTGCAAGCCATTTTGCACCTAAACCAGGCATGAATTGATTTGTGCCATTAGCGATAAACCATGAATAAGGTTGTTCTGCGGAACCAAATCGTCCCATAATGTGAGTACCTGCAAAGCTAGCTGTTGATGTATGAATTCCTTCGGCATGTGAGGAAAAACCATCAGCGACAGTTGCTGTTCCTTCGGCATGTGCAGAATCGCCTAGGGCAATTGTACTTTTTCCTTCGGCATGAGAATAATGCCCGCTTGCTGTTGTTTTACTTCCCTCACTATGCGAACTATGTCCAAGTGCTTTTGTTTGTGATCCTTCCGCGTGCGCAAAAGCGCTCGTTGCCTGGGTAAGAAGTCCTTCAGCATGTGATGCAATACCGTCTGCTTTGGTTTGAAGACCTTCTGAGTGTGCGTGCCGTCCAGTGGATTTCTGTGCTTTATTTAAAGGTGTTTTTGGAGGAATCGTTTTTTCGGGTGGTACTAATTCTTTCGTTATCTTAATTTGATTTTTAAGGGTACTTACATTCTCTATTTGTGCTGGTTCTTCTTTCTTTACTGCAATGATTTCACTTTCTTTATTTCTCTTGTTTTTTGATTCGGATATATATATATTTCTTTTGGATGAATGTTCTTTTTTTCTTTTAGATTTTAATGGTTTTCTATCTATGAGGCGTTTAAGTATATCACTTTTTTTGAATGTATCGGTTTCTTCTTTTACTTCCATGGCTGCGGCGCGTATGCTACACCAGTTATTAATTCCATACATAGGCTGATATAAGGGGCAGAAATTTCTTTTTTGTTTAGAAGAATTTCTCTTCATATTGTCACCTCCTGCGACAGTATATGCTCCATAAATAATAAAAGATGCAACAAAGTGTATCTTTTTTTACAGTGCTTTATCGTATGTGAAAAATAGAAAATTAGTATTTGATAGGGAATTGCTTGGTGGGAGAATACATTTATCCAGCTATTTGAGGGAGTATTACTGCCTGTAAAAGCCCGATTGGTGAAGGCTAATAATCAGTGGGGGATGAAGAAGCCCTCCACTGATTAAAGTTTTACTTTATGAAATCGGACGGAATTTTTCAGGAACCAAAGGTAAGGAAGAAGGGACAGAAAGAACTTCTATTTCGGGATAACGAAATCCAGTAAGCTTACCTCCAAAAACAGCACCTGTATCAATATTTACTGTACGCTTAACAAAGCGTGGCTCATTTACAGGTGTATGTCCATATATAATCCAAGCCTCTCCATTATAATGCTGTGCCCAGTCGCGGCGAACGGGCGAACCATCAGGGTGTTTTTCACCGGTAATATCACCATATAATACGAATGTCTGAACTTTCTTATCTTGTCTTCCTATATAATTTTCTGGAATACCAGCGTGACAGATAATAAGTTTTTTATCATCAAGTATGTGATAGAGTGGAGATTTCTCATAAAGCTCGATAAATTTTTTCTTTATTATTTCTTGCTTATTAGGTGATAAAGCCTCATATTCTGCAACTGTTGTTTCTAGGCCGTGGGCAATCGTAACATTGCGTCCAAGAAAAAAACGATATAGTTTATTGCAATGATTTCCTGGGGCATAGTAAGCCTCTTGTCTGTTTATAACAAGTTCCCAAACAATTTCAATCATGCGTAGTGATTCGGGTCCACGATCAGTAATATCTCCGACAAATGCAAGTTGGCGTTTTTCTTTGTGAATAGGAAGGCCGCTATCCCAACTATAGCCTAATTTAGTTGTTAATGCTTGGAACTCTTGTAAGCAGCCATGAATATCCCCGATAATATCGTATCTCATTTTATAACCCCCATCTTAGTTTTGTATTAGTATACCTAAAGTAGATATAGAAAAAAACCATATCCAGCTGGATATGGTTTAATCGAACATAAATGTCTTTGTTCGGGATCTTACGTTGAGTATGAAGCCAATTGCAATCATATAGGTCAGTAAGGAACTGCCACCATAACTCATAAGCGGAAGAGTAATCCCTGTAATTGGAAGAAGTCCAATTGTCATTCCGATATTTTGGAATACCTGGAAGGTAAACATTCCGATTGTTCCCGCGCATAGATAGCTACCAAATGGATCATTGCTTTCTAAAGCGATATGAATCATACGGTAAATAAGTAAGAAGAAAAGTGAAATAACAACACTTGCTCCTAAAAAACCAAATTGTTCAGCGATATTTGTGAAAATAAAATCTGTATGAGGTTCTGGAAAGTATACTTGTCCATTTTCCCATCCTTTTCCATGAAGTTCACCAGATCCGGTAGCTAAAACAGCTTGTCTTAATTGATATCCCTGTGTTTCATATTCGTAAGGTGCTAACCAACCATAGAACCTATCCAATTGGTACTCCTTTAAAATATGTTCTTTAAAGAAAGCTGTATGTGCAAAATAAATGTATGTTAACGCAGAACCAGCTGCGATAACAAGGGTGGTTAAACCTAAAATAAAACGCCAGCGTATACCAGAAACTAAAATCATTGCTGCAAGCATCGCTGAAATAACCATTGTATTTCCTAAGTCTGGTTCTTTCGCAATGAGAAGTAACGGTGGTAAACTAGCACCAAATATTTTCCCGAGTAAAATCAAATCTTCACGCGGCGAGCGAAAAGGATATTTTTCATTATGATTTACAATAATTCGCCCAACGACAATAATTAAAAATAATTTCATGATCTCGGAAGGTTGGAAGTTACCGATACCTGGTAATCGGTACCAAGCGGTAGCACCTTTAATTGTTACAGCTCCTGGGATTTTGAGTTCTAGTCCAATGAGAAGTAACATTGCAGCTCCATACAAATACCATGCGATTTGTTTATAACGATCAAAGTCAATAATCATAATGGCGATGATTGCTATCGTTCCAATGATATACCATTGAATTTGTTTCAGTACAAAATTTACATTTTGTAAAAGCGGTGGTAACGATGGCTGTGCGCTTGCAATAGCAAAACAACTAACAGTCCCAATTGCAAGTAAAATTAGTATCAATATGTAATCTATTCGATATTGAGAATTTTTGTCTTTCACCGTACGTAGTCCTTTCTATTCTCTTCGTGTAATAAAAAAAAGACGCTATTATCATATTAGCGGATTTTAAGTTGTTTGCAAATAAGTTGTTTCGTTTTTTATCTTGCTCGTAACAGTCTTCACTTTATAGGTTATGTCAGATGACAAACTGGAAAGAATTTTGTTAGGAAAAAAGCAAGGTTGAAATTGTTTCAACCTTGCTAATGAGGAGAATGAATTTGTAATTCGTTTTGAATGGATTGAAGGCAATAAAGCAGTCGCGGTTGTGCATCTGGCGCTAAGTCTGGATTAGCCTTGTAGTATTGAAGTGATCCTGAAATCCACTGCAAGGCGCAACTTATTCCAGAGAGGTAATCTTCACGGTTTTGTAAAAAACCGTACTTTCGTGAAGTAAGAATGAGATGAGTAAAATCTTCTGTTCCTTCTAACAATTTTTGATGAAGTTGCTGACCGCTGTGATAACGAAAACTGCTGAGTGGTTCGGCAATATATACTGCTTTTCCTTTTGATAGTAAATGCACCCATGAAGCCATATCAATGGAACAATTATATGTTCTGTTATTTAATGTGCCGAATGTTTCAGTTAAGAATAATTTATTAAATAATACAGTTGTAGGTTCTCCAATTATATTAGTGCTTGTTTGCAACATGGTATTTCCGAGTTGTATGCCATCGATTATTGTATCTATTTGAAAAAGTTGAACTGTAGGGGGAGCATCTTCTATGATAGTTCCTTCTTCATTGATTAGTTTCCGGTAGGAAGTAACAAGTACAATTTCATTTTCTACATCTTGCTGAAAATAGACCATCATTTTTTCTATTTTTTCATGATGGAAGAGGTCATCATCCATTAAATAGTTTACGTATACACCATTTGCACGTTCTAATAACATAAGGTCATTATGAAACTGCCCTAATGTAGATGCGTTGCGAATGTAAGTGATATTATCGTAGTTTGGTAAGTATTGTGTACGTAATAATGTTTCTGTTTCATCGTTTGTACTATCATCTCCAATAATAATTTCTATGTTTGAATATGTTTGGGCGAGAGCACTTTCTAATGCGATTTGCAAATAATGTGGACGATTGAAAGTTGGAATTAAAATGGACACAAGTGGCGTGTGTGTTGGTGAATTCATAACGATGAAAAGTCCGTTTTATTTTTTTTCTTCTGAAATATCATTATATCTTGATAGCTTGTAAATTTTGTTCGTCCGCACCAAGAGCCGAAATGAATAGGTTCTATAATTTCTGTATTATGTTTTATGAATAAGTTACGAAGCCACTCTTCAGGGTATGCAACTGCAAACTCAGGCATATCTTTATTTACCACATAACAATCACCGATGTTATGTCGAAAAGGGAGCGTACTTAGTCCAGCATTGAGATAGTATATCGATTCTGGATTGACAAGGAAAAAAGTAACGAAACATCTTCCATTATTTTTCATAACACGTAAAACTTCAGAAAAATAATGCTCCAATTCTACTGGCAGTAAATGAGTAAATACGGAAGTTAAAAAAACAAAATCGAATGTTTCGTCTTCATATGGAAAACGGAATTGAGATGCTGTAATCGTTCCTTTTGGGTTGTAAAATTGATTACGTATATTCGCATGTTGGAAATGGAAATTACTATATTTTGGAGAAATATGAGTTTGACACCAGGAAATGCCCTGCTGAAAAATATCGAACCCATGATAACTACCTTGCTTATTTAAGTATGTTGTTAGTGGAACAGCTATTCTACCAACGCCGCATCCAACATCTAATACATGCTCATCGCGTTTTAAATTCCCAATTTCAATAAAATGACGAAGAAATTCTTCGCCAACTTCGCGGAAATTCCCCCCTACATAGTGAACGAGTTCAGGAGGTGGTAGCAACTCTTCATTTTGATTGCTTACATTTTGATCCATATATGCACTCTCCTATATATATTTCGCTTGTAATCTCAAAAAGTTTCCCCCTGCATTTTTCCATTTAGATGAAAAATAGTAGGGGGAGGTGAAATGTCTTGAAAAGCTCGATTGGTATTTCTCACAATGATTTACCGATGATTGTGGGTTTTATGCTCATATAAAGGAAAAAAGCGTGTTTATTCTTTACGCCAATAGACACCAAATTGGTCAATTGTTGTAATAGGTGTTTCAATCCCTCTTTGCTTTCGAAAATCTGTTACAGCTTCTGCACATACTGGTAAGCCGTAATCATCAATGATAATATAACCGCCTTTTGAAACTTTGTCATATAAATTGACTAATCCATCCATTGTCGATTCATACATATCACCATCAAGCCGAGCGATGGCTAATTTTTCAACGGGTGCTGTTGGTAATGTATCTTTAAACCATCCTTTAAGAAAGTGTACTTGGTCGTCAAGTAAATCATATTTTTCAAAGTTTTGTTGAACTTGTTCTAATGAAACACGTAAATAATCAAATGTATGTAAATAGTCGCCAAAATCTTTTGGATATGCTTCAATGTTTGGAGCAGGAAGTCCTTCAAATGAATCAGCGACCCATACATTTCGATTGGTTATATTATGAGCTTTTAAAAATCCACGCATGAAAATACAGGAACCACCACGCCATACACCAGTTTCAATAAAGTCTCCTTCTATATTTTCACGTACAACAGTTTCCATTGCTTGTTGAAGTTGATTCATGCGACTGCGACCAATCATACTATGGGCAGCTCGTGGCCAATCGTTACCATCTTTTCGTTCGTCTTTTGAAATATGAGATTTAACAATTTTTAAATTGTGTGCCTCAGCGTATTGTTTAAAGAACAGTGGGACGGGAACGGTGATAGGTTCGTAATGTAAGTCGTTTGTGATATGTAGTGATGCTGGTAAATATGCTTCATACTCTAACCAAATTTCAAATAAAATCGTTTTCTTTAACAATTCAAGGTATAACTGAATAGCTGTTTCGTTTTGCATAAGATTCCCTCCTAAGAAATTCCATACAATAGTATGAGTATGTGAAAAAAGTTGAATTCATGAATGAAACGCGTATAGAAAAGGCAGTAAAACTTAGAAAAAGTTTTACTGCCAATAAAACAGGTTATGGCAAATCTACCACTTGTTCAATAATAATAGATGCATTTACACCTAAAGCAAGAGATAAGCTAAGTCCAGTAGCAAGAACGTCAATTATAGCTGGTGTTGTGATTGACGCAAGAGCTTGCACGACCATTGTTGGTCCAACTGCAGTAAGAGTTACAGTAGTTCCTGGAATCGCTACGCCGTTGACTCGGATTTGAAGACCACCTAGTAGGCTAACTAGTGAAGTGTATACAATGACTGTAATTTTATAGATTCCATTGTCAGCAATAAAGAAGGTATCAGGAGTTAACTGTGTAATTGCTGTACCAAAACTTAATCCTAGTGTGTTAAATTCAACTGGATCGTTAAGACCTAGGGTAATGCCAAGACCAGAGTTAAAGGCATATAATCCTGCAGGAAGCCCTAACCCACTTAGTCCAGTTGGTCCAGTTGGTCCAGTTGGTCCAGTTGGTCCAGTTGGTCCAGTCGGTCCAGTCGGTCCAGTTGGTCCAGTTGGTCCAGTCGGTCCAGTCGGTCCAGTCGGTCCAGTCGGTCCAGTTGGTCCAGTCGGTCCAGTTGGTCCAGTCGGTCCAGTCGGTCCAGTCGGTCCAGTTGGTCCAGTTGGTCCAGTTGGTCCAGTTGGTCCAGTTGGTCCAGTTGGCCCAGTCGGTCCAGTTGGCCCAGTCGGCCCAGTTACTCCAGTCGGAAAAGTAAATGGCGGAATTGGTGGTAATGTTGGTGCTACAAAATTAGGATCTAATGCACTAGCGGATAAAAACTCTTCTGGGTTTAAATCATTTGAAAAATTTTCGTTTGACATAAATTCACCTCCATAAAGCTTTCATTATATAGTAGATGCAAAAGCAGAAGAAAATGACACGGACAGATGAATTATTTAAAAGAATTATATAAAGCTTGAACATTATCAATTTTTTTGGAAAGTTTTTGTGCTCTTCCACATATGATTGAGTTTGAAGAGGGTGATAACTGTGAGAGAAAAGGAGATTACAATTAGTTTATGTATGATTGTTCGAGATGAAGAACTCACGATTGGAAGATGTTTGGAATCTGTTCAGCAACTTGTTGATGAAATCATCATTGTTGATACAGGGTCGATAGATCGAACGAAAGAAATTGTAGCAGACTACACAGCCCATATATATGAATTTCAGTGGATTGATGACTTTGCAGCGGCTAGAAATTTTTCATTTTCTAAGGCTACGCAAGATTATATCTTTTGGCTGGATGCTGACGATATTTTGACGGAAGAGGCACAAGAGGAATTTAAAATATTAAAACGAGAGCTAGAGGAAAAGGTCGATGCGGTATCGATGCCTTATCATCTTGTTATGGATTCGAATGGCAAACCTTTATATGCTTCAAGACGTCACCGGCTTGTGAAACGAGAAAGGCAATTTCAGTGGTTTGGAAAAGTACATGAATATTTAGCTGTATCTGGAGAGATTTTCAAGAGTAACGTGGCAATTACGCATAGAAAGGAAAAGAAGCCGACGGATCGGAATTTCAAAATTTTTCAAAATATAATGAAGAATGGAGAAGAATTAACGCCAAGAGATATTTTCTATTATGCGAATGAATGTACGGATCACCAAAAGTATCGTGAAGCCATTCCTTTATACGAAATGTTTTTAGGAGATGGAAAAGGATGGAAGGAAGATAACATTTATGCTTGTGGTAAGTTAGGGGATTGTTACGTCCACCTTGCAGAATGGGAGAAGGCAATTGATGCATGTGTAAAATCTTTTCTGTATGATATTCCAAGGGGTGAAATTTGTACACGGTTAGGAAATATATATAGGGAGCTACAAAGATATAATGAAGCAATCTTTTGGTATAAATTAGCGACGGAAGTTCCTGTGCCAACAGAGTCTCCTTTCCATAGTCCTGCAAGCTATACTTGGATTCCGTATTTGCAAATGTGCATATGTTATAGCCGCCTAGGAGAGCATGAAAGGGCTTATTATTATAATGAATTAGCAGCAGCATATGTGCCCAATGATGCTGCTATTGAATACAACCGTAAATATTTTAGGGATTTGTTTCAAAAAGAATGAGAGTACGTAATTACGCAGGTAGAGACAGGAAAAAGGGAGAATTTGAAATTTGGGTTATAGAACACACCTTGCCAAATTATAATACTATAAGCACGCATTATAATATGCGAGGGTGAGGACCTATGTGTTAATGAATATTGTTATTTTAACTCATAAACAAAATTCAATTAATGTTGGGTTTCCTCGCGGCTGTAATGAAGGAATGAAGAAAGTGAAAGGCGTTGAAGAGAATCAGGAAGCAGTACGGATTGCTAAGCAAGTTGTTCTGACAACGCATATGACTCTTTATGATTTACATAAAACATTTCTAGTCAATATGTTTGCTATTATTCTACTTTCAAGTCTTGCTCACTGTGAAAATATGCAGGCTGTAATAAAAGAAATTGCTCATTTAGTGAAACAAGATGGTGTTTTTAATATTTGTTTTCAAAGATTCATGATTCCAGTCGAGTTGAACAACGATTCTTTCATAATGGAGAAAATAACAAGGAAGACCAAAAGAGATATAGTTTAGAAGAAATGAATGTTATGCCTCGCATTGTAATTTGTTATATACAAAATTCATTACGGATAAGGAGGGGGAACGCAATGAGTAAAGAAGAATCTTCTTTATATCAAGAAAAGCCTGATTTTTATTATGGTGGTGCAAATCCTGAATTATTAAAACATATAAAAGATGAGTGGAAAGAAGTGCTTGATATTGGGTGTGCTGAAGGTGGTTTAGGAGCAATAATAAAAGCAAAGGGAGCACGTGTCTCTGGGATTGAAGCTTTTTCAGATGCTGCGCAAAAAGCAAGAGAAAAGCTTGATCACGTCGTTCAAGGTAATATTGAAACGATGGAGTTACCATATAAGCCGGAACAATTTGATTGTATCATTTTTGGAGATGTACTAGAGCATTTATTTGATCCATGGGCAGTTCTGGAAAAAGTAAAACCGTATTTAAAGCAGGGTGGTGTCATTTTAGCGAGTATACCAAATGTCGCACACATTTCAGTATTAACGTCTTTACTTGCTGGAAATTGGACGTATACAGACTATGGTTTAATGGATAAAACGCATATTCGCTTTTTTACATTCAATGAAATGTTACGTTTGTTTTTTAAGTCAGGTTTTACTATTAGTAAAGTTGATCATGTATGTGTTGACCATGATAGATATCTTCCACTTATTGAAGATTTAAGTGAGGTTTGTAAAAAATATAACATCGGAGGTGGGTTTATGGCTGAAACAGTTGTATTTCAATATATTATTGAAGCGGAGAAATTGTAAGTATGGAGACGGGTGAAAAAACAATTTTATTTGTCACTTGTGTAAACGATCAGAAAATGTATGCGCAATGTGTGAAGCATATTTTAAATTTGGCAGTACCAGAGTCGTACAAAGTAGAATTTTTTCCTATTCAAAAAGCAGCGAGCATGACAAGTGGGTATAACAAAGCAGTTTCACATCCAGCAAAATATAAAGTGTATTTACACCAAGATGTATTCATTGTAAATCATGCATTTTTATATGAAATGCTTCAATTGTTTAACTCTCATGAACATTTAGGAATGATTGGTATGATTGGAGCACAGTATGTTCCGCCGAATGGATTATGGCATGAAGGAAAAGGCGTTGTCGGTAAGGTAGTTGGATATATGAATGATCTATTTTATATGGCTACACAAGAGAAGGCGTATCATGAAGCTAAAACATTTATCCCTGTGGAAGCAATCGATGGATTGTTAATGGCCACACAGTATGATGTGCCGTGGCGCGATGATCTTTTGGATGGATTTCATTTTTATGATTTGTCGCAATCATTTGAATTTCGTAAAGCGGGGTATACAGTGGGGGTTCCTGTTCAGCGTGATGCTTGGTGTATTCATTATCATGTTGGTTTAAATATGGAATATTATGAGAAATATCGTCAAATTTTTGTAGAGCATTACATGTCGGATTCAAATCCGTAAACGTGAAAGAAAGGATTACAATGATGAAAGAAAAGACGATTTTGGTAGTCGTTTGTGTGAATAATGAAGAGCTTTTTGAACAATGTGAGTGGCAAATTAAAAATGTCATTGTCCCACCTGAATTTCAAGTTCGGATATTTCCGGTATATCATGCAAAAAGCATGACAAGTGCATATAATCAAGCACTTTCATATCCAGCAAAATATAAAGTGTATTTGCATCAAGATACGTTTATTATCAATCGTAACTTATTTATAGATTTAATTTCCATTTTTGCATCTAATGAAAAACTTGGTTTGATTGGAGTAGCTGGGTGTCAGTACTTACCTCAGAATGGTATATGGTGGGAAGGGAAGAATTTGGTTGGGCAAGTGATTGAATATAGAAGAAAAAATTATCAGCTATTAAGTTTGGAAAAAGAATTTTACGAATCCAAAACCTTTACTTCAGTGCAAGCGATTGATGGATTATTAATGGCGACGCAATATGATTTACCGTGGCGTGAAGATTTATTTGATGGATTTCATTTCTACGATGTTTCTCAGTCACTAGAATTTAGAAAAGCAGGTTATTTAGTTGGTATTCTTGACCAAACAAGGATATGGTGTATTCATTATAATGGGGATGAATTTGATCCTATTACTTATGAAAAATATCGCCAAGTTTTCGTGAAGCATTATATGGATTCTACATCTCCAACATAAAGGAGAGATTGCGATGAAGGGGATTATTTTAGCGGGTGGAACAGGATCAAGACTATATCCAATTACGAAAGTGACAAATAAGCATCTACTTCCAGTTGGACGTTATCCGATGATTTATCATGCAGTATACAAATTAAAACAGTGCGAAATTACTGATATTATGGTGGTTACTGGAAAAGAACATATGGGAGATGTTGTTAATTTTTTAGGGAGCGGCTATGATTTTGGGGTATCGTTTACCTATCGTGTGCAAGACCGCGCGGGAGGGATTGCAGAGGCCTTAGGGTTATGCGAACATTTCGTTGGTGACGATCGAATGCTAGTTATACTTGGGGACAATATTTTTTCAGATGAGCTGCGTCCATATGTAGAAGAATATATGGAGCAAGAGCAAGGAGCAAAAGTATTGCTACAAAAGGTGGAAGATCCAGCAAGATTTGGTGTACCATCTATCGAAAATGGAAAGATTACCGAGATTGAGGAAAAGCCGAAAGAACCAAAAAGTTCATATGCAGTTACAGGAATTTATATGTATGATGCACAAGTATTTTCATATATTAAGCATTTAAAACCATCAGCAAGGGGAGAACTTGAAATTACAGATATCAACAATTGGTATTTAAAAAGAGAAGTACTTACTTATAATGAGATGAGCGGCTGGTGGACGGATGCTGGAACTCATACTTCTCTTCAAACAGCAAATACATTGGCACGAGATATAGACTTTGGGAAGCAGTTTAATGGAGAATAGGTGAGAATATGGAAGTCATTGAAACGTATTTTAATGATGTGAAATTGTTGGAACCACAATTGTTTCAAGATGACCGTGGTTTTTTTTCAGAAAGCTATAATAAGAAAATATTAGAACGGCTTGGTGTTACGCATACATTTATTCAAGATAATATTTCCTATTCTGTTAAAGCAGGTACAATTCGAGGGCTGCATTTTCAAAAAGAACCTAAAGCACAAACAAAACTTGTTCAAGTATTACAAGGTGCAATTTATGATGTAATTGTCGACTTACGTACGGCATCACCCAGCTATAGACAGTGGCAAGGGTATATTTTAAGCGCGGATAATCGCCGGCAACTGCTTGTTCCAAAAGGGTTTGCTCATGGTTTTTGCACGCTTGTTCCGGAAACAATTGTTATGTATAAAGTTGATGAGTATTATAGTCCTATGCATGATAGCGGGATTCATTGGAATGATGAACAATTAGCAATTCCTTGGCCAGTAAAGGAGCCGATTTTGTCAGAAAAAGATCGAGTGCTCCCAAAATTGAATGAATGTGAAGATATTAAGTAGGAGAGTTGTACATGAACATATTAGTAACCGGTGGAGCTGGATTTATTGGTAGTAACTTTGTGCATTATATGTTACGAACACATGAAACATATCGTATCATAAATTATGATGCTTTAACCTATAGTGGAAATCTTGAAAACTTATATTCTGTTGATCAAGATTCCCGCTATTCTTTTATAAAAGGGGACATTCAAAATCGTGAACTTGTAGAATATGTTATTCAGCAATATCAAGTGCAAGCTATTATAAATTTCGCAGCGGAATCACATGTGGATCGCAGTATTGAAAATCCGATACCTTTCTATAATACAAATGTAATTGGTACAGTAACATTATTGGAATTAGTAAAAAAATATCCTCATATTAAATTGGTGCAAGTATCAACGGATGAGGTATACGGTTCTTTAGGGGACGAAGGGAAATTTACAGAACATACTTCTTTAGATCCAAGTAGTCCATACTCTTCTAGTAAGGCAAGTGCCGATATGATTGCTTTATCCTATTATAAAACGTATCAATTGCCGATTATTGTTACGCGTTGTTCCAACAACTATGGACCATATCAATATCCTGAGAAGTTGATTCCGCTCATGATTACGAATGCACTTGAAGGAAAAAAACTCCCATTATACGGAGATGGATTGAATATACGAGATTGGCTTCATGTGAATGATCATTGTAGTGCAATTGATATTGTACTGCATAAAGGGAATTTTGGAGAAGTATACAACATTGGCGGGAATAATGAAAAAACAAATATAGATGTAGTTGAACAGATTATGAATTTACTGGGAAAAACAAAACAAGACCTTCGGTTTGTTGCAGATAGATTAGGGCATGATCGTCGCTATGCGATTGACGCAACAAAAATGAAAGAAGAGTTAGGATGGGAACCGCAGTATACGTTTGAGCAAGGGCTAGAAGAAACGGTTAAGTGGTATAAAGAGAATAGGCAGTGGTGGAAGCCATTAAAGGAACAATAAGGGGTTCGCAGATGAAAGAACGGATTATTGTAACAGGAGCAAATGGTCAATTGGGAAAACAAATGGTGGAAGAGTTAAGTCCAGATTTGTATGAAGTGTATCCATTTGATAAAAATGCATTAGATATTACGAATATGTCTCAAGTCATGCATATCATGAAACATATACATCCTCACGTTATCATTCATTGCGCTGCCTATACAAAAGTAGATGCAGCAGAGGAAGAAGAGGACTTAGCTTATTTAGTAAATGCAATTGGCACGAGAAATGTAGCAGCGGTGGCGCAAAATCTGGGAGCGAAATTCGTTTATATAAGTACAGATTATGTATTTCCTGGTGATAAGGTGAATGGTTATCATGAATTTCATCAACCAGCGCCCATAAATATATACGGTGCTTCAAAATATGCAGGAGAGCAGTTTGTAAAAGATTTACACAATCAATATTTTATTATTCGTACGTCATGGCTTTATGGGAAATATGGAAACAATTTTGTGAAAACTATGATGCGACTAGGGGAAGAGAGAGAAAGCGTGTCTGTTGTAGCTGATCAAATTGGATCTCCTACGTATGTGACAGATTTGATTACTGTAATAAAAAAGCTCATTGTTACATCATTATACGGCACGTATCATGTATCGAATAGTGGATCGTGTTCTTGGTATGAGTTTGCTAAGGAAATTTTTTCTCAATCCAACAAACAAGTAAAAATTTTGCCTGTATCTACAGAAGAATTCGGGGCGAAGGCGCCTAGGCCCAAGTACTCAATATTTCAGCATAAAATGTTGCAATTAAATGGTTTTTCAAAGATGCCATCTTGGGAAGAAGGATTAGAGCGTTTCTTTATAGAAACAAAAAGTCACTAGTGAATTTGAGCTAGTGATTTTTTGTTTGCCTTTAGACCATTTTATGGTACTATAAATATAGTATCAGGTACTAATAACAAGTATAATAATGTTTGGGAGGATATATCATGAAACTATTACAAGGGAAAACATTTGTTGTTATGGGCGTTGCCAACCAAAGAAGTATTGCATGGGGAATAGCACGCTCTTTGCATAATGCAGGGGCAAAATTAATATTCACGTATGCGGGAGAACGTTTAGAAAAGAATGTTCGTGATCTAGCAGCGACATTAGAAGGACAAGAATCACTTGTATTACCATGTGATGTAACAAATGATGAAGAACTTACAACTTGCTTCGAAACAATTCAAAAAGAAGTGGGTACAATCCATGGAGTTGCACATTGTATTGCTTTCGCGAATCGCGATGATCTAAAGGGCGAGTTTGTGGATACATCTCGCGATGGATTTTTACTTGCGCAAAATATTAGCTCTTTCTCTTTAACAGCTGTAGCAAGAGAAGCGAAGAAGGTTATGACAGAAGGCGGAAATATTTTAACTTTAACATACCTTGGCGGAGAACGTGTTGTGAAAAACTATAACGTTATGGGTGTTGCAAAGGCTTCATTAGAAGCGAGTGTAAAATACTTAGCGAACGATTTAGGACAACATGGTATTCGTGTTAACGCAATTTCTGCAGGACCGATTCGTACATTGTCTGCAAAAGGTGTTGGAGACTTTAACTCTATCTTAAGAGAAATTGAAGAACGTGCTCCTCTTCGCCGCACAACAACACCAGAAGAAGTTGGAGATACAGCAGTATTCTTATTTAGTGATTTAGCACGTGGTGTAACGGGTGAAAACATTCATGTTGATTCAGGATATCATATTTTAGGATAGGTAAACGGCTCGTAGTCAGTGGGGGGATGAAGAAAACCCCCATTGATTAAAGTTTCACTTTATAGAATGTGTATTTTAAAAGAGAAATATATGGCTTAAGCATAGAGGATAATCTCAGTATAATACTGGGATTATCCTTTTTTAGTATGTAAAGAGGTATTCATTAAAGTTTTATTTTTAATTATTTTGTTCTGTCATTTATGAGCAATGTATCCTATGTAACAAAGAAAAGATTTTTAACGAAAGTTCTTGGGGCGTGATGAATATAACTGTAATAGTACATGATTTATGGAAGTGGAGGGACAAGTATGAAAGATAAAAATAAAGGTTCAACAGAGGGGAAACCGTTGTTATATATCGGTCGGGCAGGTTCTAATAATATTTCACGTCACATGCAACAAATAATCATCACAAAGCTTGAGAAACATAGCGAACAAGAAGAAATTCATAGCAGTCAAAATATTGTAAGTCACGTGAAGGAGCAGGATGTAGTAAATGAGCCAGATATAATAAATGAACCTGAGCATATAGAGCAAGAAGAACAACCGTCTACAATGCCGCAAAATAAGTCTTTTAAAGAGATGAATAATGAAGAGAAAATACAGTTTTTATTAAATCGTCCGCATTATATTCCGAAAGTAAGGTGCAGGATAAAAACGGAAACAGTTTCTTATTTGGGGTCCATTGTATCATCTCAAGATGGATTCGTTCTTATAATGCCACCTAATGGTATGAAAGATATTAGATTACCAATACAAGATATAATATCTATTCATATGCTAGGCTTTTGAATAGATAAAGGTGGTAGAAGATTTTCTACCACCCAATAGTTTTTAGGTTTACTTATTAAATAGAAACATCGCGCAAACATTGAATAGCGCAGAAACAATTTAAATCAACAGTGATACAGGAATTTGTTGCTCGTAGTGTAGCGTTTGGTACATTTAAAAACGTACAAATTGGATCACCGTCTGGTGCTGGTTCACCTCCCACAAATACAGCTAATACACGTAATACAGCGCAGCAATCATCATCTACACTCTCAACACGGAAAATAGGTGATTGGCAGGAAGTGGTAGATCCTGAAGGGGCAAATGCCTGGAAAGGAACTCCAGATTTTGTGAATAAAATAAAGGGACGTGTATTTGCTACTCTTACATCACTGTGTGCTCCTAAGAACGGAACTTCACAACCGGATGCACATGTTGTTGTTGCGCAGTCTTGTAATTCATTTATAAATTTTACGACATCGCATACACAACGAGAAGAACTATGGTGTTTGTTTTCATCACAACCCATTAATGTCACTCCTTATCTTTTGTTTTTATTTTACATTAATAAGATATTGGAGCACGGGTGAATTGGTCACTCTCTGAAGCTGTTTTTTTTCAAATAGGCTACGAATAAGGGAAGGTGGAAGGATGTTATTTACAAGTTGGCTTTTGTTTTTCATTTTCGCTCTAGCTACATTTAGATTAACTCGCCTTATTGCATATGATAAAATTACTGCTTTTTTACGTAAACCGTTTATTGAAGAATTAGAAATTACTGAGCCAGATGGAACCGTATCAACTTATACGAAAGTGAAAGGAACAGGACTGCAAAAGTGGATTGGAGAATTATTAAGTTGTTATTGGTGTATTGGTGTGTGGATCAGCGCCTTTTTGCTAATTTTATATAATTGGATTCCAAAGGTAGCAGAACCTATATTAGCATTACTGGCTATTGCAGGGGCGGCAGCAATTATTGAAACAATAATAGGTTATTTTATTGAAGAATAAAGGGTGTTTTTATGCTATAAAAAGCGGAGTTTAGGGGGATAAGGGAACAGAAAGAAGAAGTTGTTCATATAGTAAATAGACAGAATTGACAGTAGAGGAGATGTTTGCTGTGAGAAACAATTCACAACAAAGTTCTTATAACCTTCAGCAATGGTATCAAATACAGCAACAAGCATATCAGAAGCAACAAGAGTATCAACAACAACAGGAACAATTAAATCAACAAGGTTTTGTAAAAAAAAAGGGATGTAACTGTGGAAAAAAGAAAAACGTTGGAAAAAAATATGAAAGTTAAAACACTCATGTTACCGTGAGTGTTTTTTCACTATGCAGTGTAAAACAGAAACAAATAGCAAGAAAGGACGTAACGCTGGAGGCATCTTTTAGAATTTAGAAAAGGTGACATAGTGGCTGAGTGTAAAAAATAAAAAAGCGGTATTTCGAAAAAGAATTCTTTTCGAAAACCGCTTTTTTATTAAGCAATTTGTGCAACAGTTAATGCTGCAGCACGAACATCTACAGTGCCAATTACTTCAACTGGGACAATTTGAATAAGGTTACCAGGATTTAAGTTAATGAGGATTACACCGCTGGAAACATCGACTTCACCAGTACCAATGACGTTAGAGCGGACTGCAGTTCCTGACCCTGGAATAATATTATCTGGCGTATTTAATGTTAAGAAGAAACGAGCAGCTTCTGGTGCAGCAGGAAAGTTATCAAGGCTGATAGTTAATGTATAACTGATTTGATAAATACCAGCTTTTTCAATTCTAATACCAGTTCCTGTGCTAGTAGTATCATTTATTACAGGAACAGGAATATTTGGATTAGGATTGGTGCTAGGTAGTAATAGTGGTACTCCTAATGTTGCAAATTGAGGTCCAGTAGCGTTGAATGCAAAACCAAAAGCAGGTAGTTGAGTAACTTTTTTGGGCTCACAGCATATTTTAACAAAATCACAATGAGAAGAGAACATGTTTTTCACTCCTTTATTTGTTCTACTTTTATTAAATGTAAAGGACAAGTTCTTTGTTCTAGACAAGTTCCTAATTTTATAAAAAAAATAAAGATTAATGTTCTTTAAGCAACAATTGGGTGGCAGAGTTTTCTGCCACCCAATTGTTGCTTAAAGAAAGTTGTGTCATTTTAAACAGATACATCGCGTAAGCATTGAATAGCACAAAAGCAATTTAAATCAACTGTGATGCAAGAAGATGTTGCACGTAATGTAGCATTAGGAACATTTAAAAAATCACAAATGGGATTATCGCCTGGTGGTGCTGGTTCACCTCCAATAAATACAGTTAATACACGTAATACAGCGCAGCAATCATCATCTATACTCTCTACACGGAAAATAGGTGATTGGCAGAAAGTGGTAGATCCTGAAGGGGCAAATGCCTGAAAAGGATCTCCTGATTTTGTGAATAAAATAAAGGGACGTGTATTTGCTACTCTTGCATCACTGTGTGCTCCTAAGAACGGAACTTCACAACCGGATGCACATGTTGTTGTTGCGCATTCTTGTAATTCATGTATAAATCGAACGACATTACATACACAGTTAAAGTCAAAATCATGGTGATGATGATCCTCGTTGCAGTTGCAGCTCATTGTATTCACTCCTTATCGTGAGTTCTGACATACACTATTACAATATGAGTGGGATATGGGTGATATTACGTTAATTCTCATGATAAAACCATGAAATTTTAATTTGCGTATAACGCTAAGATGAGGAGGGGGGCATAATAGGTGAAGTAAAAAGACATCCAAATTAAGAGGATGTCTTTTTAGGTAAGTCTTTTCGCGTGATATATAAAAAGCGCGATATATCTAATTTTTTCCCTCTGAAAAATTGCGGAGAGGAAATGTACAGTTCTTCTTTTGCGCGAGTGATCGCGACGTACATTAAACGTCGCTCTTCTTCTAACGCTTCAGAAGTATCTGTTACGCGGTCATTCGCATCTTTTAAAGAAGACGAATGGGGTAATATGCCATCACTTGCTCCAAGTAAGAAAACACATGGAAACTCAAGGCCTTTTGCATTGTGAATTGACATAAGTGAAACAGCATCCTTTTGAGGCATTGTTTTTAATGCTTCCATTTCTTTTTGACCTTGAATAGCACTACTAATAAATTCTAAGTAGGCCGGAATATCCGTAAAACGAGTTGCAGATTCCATTAGTTCTTCAAGCATTTCTTCTTGTATGTCTTTATGCATCGTAAAGGAAGAACGATCATTGCTTTGTAAGTATTCTAAATATTTCCCTTTGCCGTGGATAATCTCTTTTAGTGCCTTTTTCGGTTCTAGTTCTTTTATAAATTTAATAAAATCAATGCGCTCATTGATTTTTTTTACTTGAAATGGTTTTAAGCTAGGGTTCAGTAATAGAAAATGGAGGAGGGAAGGGAATCGGCCTTCACCGTATTTCCATTGCTCACGTTCAATAAATGAAATGCATTCATCACGGCCAATATACATCGTTGGCAATATGTTTGAAAGAGATTCAATTCGAAACGGTTCGCATACTAAACGTAAATGATCTAACACTGGCTTAATTAAAGAATGTTCATAGAATGACTGACTTGCTCCGTGTTTAATAAACGGAACTTTATGAATCGTAAGCTGATCAAGTAAGGAACGACTTACAGAGTGTGTACGGTACAGTAAACAAAAATCTTTATATGCTCGTTCACCGCTTGTTACTTTATCTTGAATGAGTTGTAAAATTTGATTTGCTTCATCAAGAGTTGTTGCAGGACGTGCATAAAAAGGCTGCATTCCTTCTTCATGCACAGAATATAACTCTTTATTAAAACGTTCTTGATTTAGTTTAATGACTTCGTTTCCAAGACCAACGATAAATGGATTGGAGCGATAATTTGTATTCAGAGCGATAATCGTTGTATTATCGAATTCTTTTGGGAAAGATAAGATGATTTGGTGACTCGCACCACGCCAACCGTATATAGCTTGATCATCATCACCTGCGATAAATAAATTATTTCTTGGCGAAGATAACAGTTTTACAATTTCATATTGTGCATACGATGTGTCTTGAAACTCATCTACTTCAATATAATGGAAACGCTCTTGTAATTGTGTTAATAGAGGAGCGTTATTTTCTAACATATAAAAGGTTTCTAATAAAATGTCGTCAAAATCGATATAATTATATCTTTGCTTTACCTCTTCGAAACGTTCGTACACTTCACGGAATTCTTGTTCAACCGGTGTTTTAGCTTGTACATCTTTTGGACGATTTAATTTGTTTTTCTCGAGCGAAATCATGGCTAACATTGTTTCAGCATCATAATCGTCTTTTAACCGTAATTCTTTCAAAATTTTCTTTATCATAATTTGTTTATGTTTTTCATTTGCTAAAATTTGCTGATTATATCCTTGACTACGAAGTAGCTTTAAAAAGACGGAATGAAATGTACCCGCAACAACGTAGCTGCTTGCAGCATGATTCATACCAGGCAAATTCGCTACACGACTGCGAATTTCTTCAGCAGCCTTTTGTGTAAACGTCAGCAGTAAAATGTTGCGTGGATGAACCTTTTTCACGTTCACTAAATAACCAACGCGAGTAGTTAAAACAGATGTTTTTCCACTTCCAGCTCCCGCTAATGTAAGGACGGGCCCTTCTGTCGTTCGCACTGCTTCTAGTTGTTTTTCATTTAAATAAACGCCTTGTTGTTCTAAAGCGCGGAAATAAGCTGCATCTGCATCTTTCTCCATAATTAAATGGGATGATGTCTTTGGAATATGATATGTCGCTTGCGGAATGCCAGCGTGTGTTAATGATTTTTGTGAAAACTTTTCTTGAGTCATATATTCACCTTCAAAATTATAGCATCAACATTTAACTTTAGCGGAAGAAAAAGAAAATAGCAATGTAAAAAACAGGAGGGGGCTACCTCCTGTTTAGAAAATCATAATTCTTTTATCATAACAACATGTGGTATATCAGCTTCTATAAATACAGCGGAAACAGTTTGATATCCAAGTTTTTTATAAAAGGATTTGGCATGTGTTTGGGCGTGGAGTTTCAATTTGGATAGAGATTCTTCTCTGGCATATGCTTCGAGTGCATCCATAATGATTTTTCCAAGTCCTTTTTTACGATGGGAAGCGAGAACGCATATACGTTCCATTTTACCGATTCCATCCACGATGCGAAAGCGTCCTGCTCCAACAGGAAGATCTTCATCGTATATGACAACATGCTTTGCGATTTCTTCAAATTCATCGTATTCTTCTTCAGAAGATACATGTTGTTCTTCAACAAATACTTGTTTGCGTACAGAGAATGCATCTCTTAGTTGCTGATCTGTTTGTACGATTTGTGCTTGCAAATTAGTTGTTCTCCTTTCCAAGATGGAATGTTTCATGTACTGTCCATGTTTCATTTTCTAATTGGTATAGAAGATGGAAACGGTCAATTGGTTGCTCATAATAAAAGTCTTTCATACGTAATCGGCCTAATATATCAGCATGTTCTGCATCGGATAAACTTTGTCCAATTGTTAAGTGTGGTACGAATGAGTACTCACGCTCTTGCTTGAAGAATCCACAATGCATCTCTTCATTTAAGAATGTAAGTTCAGGAGTTTTTTCTACTTTAAAATAAATAACATTATTAACAGGTGCGAATGAGCTCACCTTTCCAACGTGAAGGGTGAACGGATTTGTTTTGTTTGCGATTGTATGTAATTCTTTTACAATCGTTTCTAATTGTTCATCTGGTGCCTCAAAGGGTGCTTTTAATGTGATGTGCGGCGGGACCAGTGCATAATGTGGGTCATAACGCTTACGTAATCCGTTCGCTTTATCTTGAATCATTTTTGATGGAAAAATTACAATGCCTAGTTTCATGTTTCAATTCCTCCCTTTGTAAGTCTAGTTAGATTTCGAGAAAACAATTCTCTTTTTCTATTATATCAAATAATTCTGAATACTGCTTCCTATTATTTAATTGATAGAATATGAGAAAATGCTTTTGGTAAATCTATTTGCCAATATTTCCAAGTGTGATTGCCTTCAAACTCTTCGTAATGTGTTATGAAATTCCTTTCAATAAGTAATGCATGTAGTTCACGGTTTGGTCCTACGAAATCAGAAGTTTGTCCGTCTGTTCTCTTCACATTTGTTTCTTCTGTACCAATCACATGGTAAATGTCTAATGCTTGTGGTTCTGTAAAGTCTTTTGTAAGGCGAAGTACCGTTTCATCAACAAATGGTGATTGCATAACAACTTTACCAAATGTATGCGGATACAGAAGTGCTGTCATATAAGATACTGTGCCGCCTAGGGAATCTCCAATTAATACACGCCCTTTTCCCATTTGATAGGTTGGATAATTTTCATCAATGTATGGAACGAGTTCGTGGGCAAGGAAACGAATGTATGCTGCGTTCTTTACATCGTTTGGAAAGTATTTTTCTTTACGATCATGTACATTTTTATATGGAATACCGACAATAATTGTTCGGTCAATCTCTTCATTTTCACGAAGACGTTCAATTACGCGGTGCGCTTTCCCAAGTTGAAAATAATCTCTTCCATCTTGTGCAATTACAACAGAATGCTTGTGCAAAGGCGTGTAATTGGCTGGTAAATAGACGAGAAGTGTAATCTCTTCTTGAAGTGATGTACTATAAAATGAAACTTCTTCAATTCTCCCTATTGCTTGATTCATGTATGATCCCCCTAAATAAAAATATGCTGTATTGATTTGTAAGAGCGATGCCTGTAGTGAAAATGAAAGGAACATTCACTAATAGGTGCTTTGCTTTCTATTTTAACATAATGGTACGAAGAATCTAAAAAATTAGTATTTAAGTTATGAAAGAAAAAAGCTATAATGAAGTGGGATTTTTGACAGGGAGAGGGGGAACTCGATTTGAAACAAGAAAAATCAATTGCACTACCATTAGCCGTTTCTATTATAGCTATTTCATTCGCAGCTGTTTTCGTAAAGATGTCCTCGGCACCGTCTTCCATTTTAAGTATGTATCGTTTATGGATTATCGTACTTATTATGCTGCCAATCGTTTGGAAAAAGCGGGAAGAGTTTAGTAAGATTCAAATAAAGGATTGGGGATTTTTAATAGGATCTGGCTTCTTTTTAGCACTTCATTTTCTTTTATGGTTTGCATCTTTAAAATATACAACGGTTGCAAGTTCGACGATTATTTTAGCGCTCCAGCCTATTGTATCTTTAGTTGGAGGTTTTTTTCTGTTTAAAGAAAGAACGACATACTCAGCAATCGCTACGATGGGCATTGCTATCTTAGGCGTAATGTGTATTGGCTGGGGTGATTTAGGACTGAGTGAACAAGCAATCTTTGGAGATATATTATCCTTTTTAAGTGTCATTGCTGTTGTCGGGTATTTATTTATTGGTCAAACGACAGTGAAGAAAGTATCTCATTGGATTTATAGTTTCACTGTGTTTGCGTTTGCGGGTATATTTATAGCGATTTATAACGTAATACTCCGCGTGCCATTTACGGGCTATACGAAGTGGGATTGGAGCATTTTTCTTTTACTTGCGATCGTGCCAACAGTTTCACACGTCATCAATAATTGGCTTTTAAATTATGTAAATGCGACAACAATTTCAATGAGTATTTTAGGAGAACCAGTTGGGGCATCTATACTCGCATTCTTCTTACTTGGAGAAAAGTTAAATATGATGCAAATCCTCGGTAGTATTCTCGTATTGTTCGGTGTATTTATTTTCTTATTACAACAGCAAAAACGGAGTTCAAAAGATTCGGTGAATCAAGCGGTGTATACGCAAGAATTATAAAGTTTGCACCCATAATAAAATAATGTAATCGAGTTGGTGATTCGTTATACCTAAATATTTGGTGTAATGAATCACTTTTTTTATGAGTGTATACGATGAAAAAGATGATATATAGTGGAATTAAATCATAAGTTTTTGATTACAAAGATGCATGGTTATATCCAATCTTTATAGTAGTTGTAGGTGCATGTTTTGCTCCAATCATTGTAGGAAGCGACTATTTTTTTTTATTCCTTACTGTGCCTTTCGCAGCTCTTTTCATTTGGAGCTGGTTTACAACGAAGTATATCGTGACAGAAGAACAAATTATTATTAAATCAGGTCTGGTAAAAAAGCACATTTTCATAAAAGATATAAAGAAAATTTCTAAAACAAGAAATCCGTTAGTAGCTTATGCACTATCATTTGATCGGCTTGAAATTCTTTACGGGTCATACGAAACAGAACTCATTTCTCCTAAAAATAAACTACAATGCATCTCTTTGTTAAAAAGTAAAAATCCTCAAATTGAAATAGAAAAAAATATAGAAAAGTAAAAAGAGTAGCTATAAAACCACTCTTTTTACTTTGGATTTGTCATATAAGATTGTACATGAACGATACATAAATCGCGGAATTTTCCTTCGGCAGTTGTTACGATGATAACGGCCCGTCCGGCGCTTTTTCCAGCTAGGATAACTTTATTTTGGTTTGGACAGATTGTTACAACGTTAGGATTCATGTTTGTCCATATAAGTTCTTGGTTTGTTGCTTGAACTGGTAGAACAAATGCAGATAGTTCCGCATGTTGTCCTACTTTTATTTTTAATTTATTTTTTTGCATATGAACACCGATTACTGAAACAACAGAAGGAGCAATTGAAATTTTAGGTAGGTTTGGTTGTATGTTTAGACAAGAAGTAGAAGTGTTTGTGATAGGTGAAAATTTTCTTATATTTTGTTGTTGTAAAGATGCTAACATGTTGGAGTCCCCTTTCTGTATAAGTGTCGATACTCATACTATAACTGCATAGTGTTATGATAAATTTAAAGAAACATAAAGAATTTGTTAATTTCAAGGAGAAAATTGTCGAACAATGATTAAAAGAAAGGAACCTCCGCTTTCATTATGAAGGCGGAGGTTCTCGTTTCTAAAAATGTTATGCAGTTTTCTCAAATTCCTCGAACTGTTTCTCAACTTCTTTTGAAGGTTTTGTTAGTAAACTAACGATGATAATCGCTAGTAAACTTACAGTGAAACCAGGAATCATTTCGTATAGGAATTTTGTTAAAAATTTAAATTGTGTCCACGTAATAACAGTTGCAGCTCCAGCAATCATTCCAGCAAGCGCACCCCATTTTGTCATGCGTTTCCAGTATAAACTTAGTAAAATGACTGGTCCAAATGAAGAACCGAATCCAGCCCAAGCATATCCAACAAGTGCTAAAATTGTATCATTTTGTTTAAATGCTAATGCACATCCAATAAGTGCAATGCCAAGAACTGCCATGCGGCCGACAAATACAAGCTCGCGATCAGAAGCAGAACGTTTGAAGAATGTTCTATACAAGTCTTCAGTTATGGCGCTTGAAGTAACAAGAAGCTGAGAAGAGATTGTGCTCATAATAGCTGCTAAAATAGCTGCTAATAAAAATCCAGTAATCAGTGGGTGGAATAAAATGCTACCTAGTTCAACGAAAATTGTTTCTGGATCAGAGAGCTTTAATCCCGCTTTTGAATAGTAAGCGATACCGATAAGACCAGTAAACATAGCTCCTGCTACAGAAAAAATCATCCAGCCCATACCAATTCGACGTGCACTTTTAATCTCTTTTACAGATGAAATGGCCATAAAGCGAACAATAATATGGGGTTGTCCAACGTAACCAAGACCCCATGCAAATAATGAAATAATGCCTAATACGGATGTTCCTTTAAAAATATTTAATAGTGCTGGGTCAATAGATTTAATTGTATCGAATGCTGGGCCAAGGCCATTTACATTCATAATTGTTACAATCGGAACAAGCACAAGAGCAACTACCATGATGATTCCTTGAACGAAGTCTGTCCAACTTACAGCTAAGAAGCCTCCAAATAATGTGTAGGCGACAACAACGCCTCCAACAATGAGTAATCCGACATGATAATTTAGGCCAAATGAATTTTCGAATAATACAGCACCTGAGACGAATCCAGAAGCTACATAAAATGTGAAAAAGATCATAATAACAAGTCCAGAAACAAGACGTAGCATATGAGAAGCATCATGGAAACGATGCTCTAAAAATTCTGGAATAGTAATAGAGTTGTTTGCAATTTCTGAGTAGGTACGTAAGCGAGGAGCGACATAGATCCAGTTTGCGTAGGCGCCGAGTGTTAAGCCAATCGCAATCCAGCTACTACTTAATCCAACGCTAAACATTGCACCGGGTAACCCCATTAATAGCCAGCCGCTCATATCGGCTGCTCCAGCACTTAATGCGGTTACTGCGGGGCCTAGTGTACGCCCGCCAAGCATGTAATCTGTTAAGTTGGATGTTCGTTTATAGGCAAAATAGCCAATGACTAGCATCCCGAGCATGTAAATAGAGATAGAAGTTAAAATTAATATCTGCGTACTCATGTAGTTCCCCTTCCTTTTGTAGTGTCTTTTGATGAACTTTGCATAATTATAATCTATCATGATTATTTCGGAAAATCCATATACAAATACGAATTTTCTGAAATGTAAGCGTTTTTTGACAGTAAATCATTTTTAGAATATATAATTTTCTGACAAAAAACATTAATTTTAATAGAGTATTTATTATATTTACATAGAAATAGGTTGTTTTGTCAATATAATAATGAATGAAGAGATAAATAAAAATTTTCAAAAAGTATTGACTTATGAAAAAAGAAGGGATTATAATGAGTTCAACTTAAAAAAATGCAAGCGTTGATGAAGAAGAGTACATATTATGAACATGTCAGAGAGCTGATGGTTGGTGCGAATCAGTATGGAATTAATATGGAATGGCCTTCGGAGCTTCCAAACCGAACCGAAAGAAGTAGGCTTTGGCGACATGATCTCATCGATATAAGAGACACGTATTAATTTTTGATACGTTAAAGTGCGTTACGTGTGTAACGAATTAAGGTGGCACCACGGGAGTACCCGTCCTTTCTATAGGATGAGTACTCCCTTTTTGTGTATAAAAATAAATAAGTATAGAACTACAGGAGTATCGGATTGGCGACGCAGGCGAAGAAATCGGACGGCGATCTTTACCGGACTTTTTGAACATCTTATATAAAAAATAAATAAGTAAAATCGTTTAAGTAAGAAGAGTACGTATATTGGAGACGTTACAGAGAGCCGGGGATAGGTGAGAACCCGGTGCGGTGCCGTATGCGGAATGGGCTTACGAGAGGTATGCTGAACAATTATAAGTAGGCAACCCGGGTTCCGCCGTTAAAAGGATAAGGTATATGATTTGTACCTGAATAAAGCGGGATGCTTTTGCATCCAACATGAGGTGGTACCACGGTAAATTTATCGTCCTCTACATATTTCGATATGTAGAGGACTTTTTTATTTTTCAGAGTGAGGTGAAAGGCATGATAACAAAAGAAGAGTTTATGATACAAAAGAGACAAGGGAAAACATTTTTAGTAATTGATGAAGAAGAAGGAGATAGTGTGACGCCAATCGCGTTATACCGTCGTATGAAAGGAAACAAGAAATTCTTGCTTGAAAGCTCGCAGCTTCATCAAGATAAGGGGCGCTATTCTTATTTAGGATTTGATCCTTACGGGGAAGTTAAAAGTATCGGAACGGCGATAGAAATTACGGTAAATGGTAGGACTGAAAAGATAGAAGAAAATGTATTACAAGTATTAGAAAGGGTGCTTGCGCCATCAGAGGTAGAAAGTCCATTCCCATTTTGCGGGGGAGCAATTGGATATATTGGTTATGATGTCATTCGGCAATATGAGGATATTGGGGAGGAACTGCTTGATTCGGTAAATATTCCAGAAGTTCATATGTTACTGTACCGCGAGTTTATTGTGTATGATCATGTAAGGCAAAAATTATCGTTTGTATATGTATGCAGGGAAGAGGATGCGAGCTCTTATGAAGAAGTATATGAAAGATTACAAGCATATAAAAATGATGTGTTAAACGGATTGGAAGAGCAAGTAATAGAAGCGGAGTCCACTTTAGCATTTACATCCTCTGTTACAGAAGAACAATTTTGCAAAATGGTGGAGAAAGCAAAGGAGTATATTCGGGCAGGGGATATTTTTCAAGTTGTATTGTCACAGCGCTTGCAAAGTGAATTTACAGGTGAAGCATTTGCGCTCTATCGTAAACTTCGCATAGCGAATCCATCTCCATACATGTTTTATATTGATTTTCAAGATTATGTCGTACTTGGTTCCTCACCAGAAAGTTTACTTTCTGTACGAGATGAAAAGGTGATGACAAACCCAATTGCAGGAACAAGACCACGCGGAAAGACTAGGTCGGAGGATGAGGAAATAGCGAAGGAGCTACTGGCGAATGAGAAAGAGCGGGCAGAACATATGATGCTTGTAGACTTAGGGCGAAATGATATTGGACGGGTGAGCGAAGTTGGTTCTGTTGGATTAGATAAGTATATGAAAGTAGAGAAATACTCACATGTAATGCATATTGTATCTGAAGTTTCCGGACTATTACGAAAACAAATGAGTTGTTTCGATGCATTAGCCTATTGTTTGCCAGCTGGGACGGTATCTGGGGCACCGAAAATTAGAGCGATGGAAATTATAAATGGATTAGAAAGTGAAAAAAGAAATGTATATGCTGGAGCGATTGGTTACATTGCCTTTTCTGGAAATCTTGATATGGCACTTGCGATCCGGACGATGGTTGTAAAGGATGAAAAAGCTTATGTGCAGGCAGGAGCAGGTATTGTATACGATTCGAATCCGATTTCTGAATACGAGGAAACGCTAAATAAAGCGAAAGCACTTTTGGAGGTAATGAAATGATTGTACTGATTGATAACTATGATTCATTCACCTATAACTTGTATCAACTGTTAGGGGCATATGTAGAAGAGATTGTTGTTTTACGTAATGATAAAGTGACGATTCAAGAGATTGAGGAGATGAAACCAGAAGCAATTATTCTTTCTCCAGGACCTGGAAAACCAGAGGATGCTGGAATTTGCATTCAGGTCATTCAACGTTTTTATAAAACAATTCCCATCCTTGGGATTTGCCTAGGGCATCAGGCGATTGTTTCAGCGTTTGGTGGAGAAATTGTGCAGGCGAAACACATTAAGCACGGAAAAACATCACGTGTCAAACATAATGGGACATCGATATTTTCATATGTTACGCAGCCATTAACAGCTATGCGTTATCATTCACTTGTAGCGGAGCAGCATACGTTACCCCAGTGTTTTGATGTATTGGCAACAGCGATGGATGACGGAGAAATTATGGCAGTTCGCCATAACTATTATCCGCTCTTTGGATTACAGTTTCATCCAGAATCAATTGCGACTGAAGAGGGCGGAAAATTAATACGTGCATTTTTATCCAATGTGAAAGAGGTGGAGAGAGTATGAACAAGTACCTTCGTAAATTAGTTGATGGGCAAAACTTAACGGAACAGGAAATGCATGAAGCAGGCCTTCTATTATTAAGTGAAGATATATTAGAAAGTGAAATTGCTGCCTTTTTAGCATTGTTAAAGGCAAAAGGTGAAACAGCAGAAGAAATATATGGGCTCGTTCGTGCTCTTCGTGAAAAGGCATTACCATTTTCAAATCATATCAGAGGAGCGATGGATAATTGCGGAACGGGCGGTGATGGAGCACAAACTTTTAACATTAGTACAACATCAGCTTTCGTACTTGCAGGGGCTGGTGTAAAGGTCGCAAAACACGGAAATCGCGCTGTTTCTAGTAAAACAGGGAGCGCAGATCTACTAGAAGAGCTAGGTGTTAACATCGGATGTACGCCAAGAGAGATTGATTATTTGTTAGAGAATGTAGGAATTGCATTCCTATTTGCGCCAGCTATGCATCCTGCACTGAGACGGATTATGAAAATAAGAAAAGAATTAAATGTACCGACTATCTTTAATTTAATTGGCCCTCTCACAAATCCAATTGATTTAGAAACCCAGTTTGTTGGGATATACAAACGAGATATGTTGTTGCCAGTAGCAGAAGTACTGCAAAAGCTTGGTAGAAAACAAGCACTTGTTGTAAATGGAAGTGGATTTTTGGATGAGGCATCTCTACAAGGGGAAAATCATGTTGTGATTTTGAAAGATAACAAAATTACAGAAGCAAGTATTGCCCCGGAAACGTATGGCTTTTCACGTGTGAGAAATGAAGAGATTAGAGGCGGAGACGCAAAAGAAAACGCACATATTACAATGCAAGTATTGAAAGGAGAAAAGAGTGTCTATCGTGATACGGTTCTATTAAATGCAGGCCTTGCCCTTTTTGCAAATGGAAAAGCAGAGTCAATTGAAGATGGAATTCATTTGGCTGCTCATAGTATTGATTCTGGAAAAGCGTTAGCGAAACTGAACTTATTAATTGTAGCTAGTAATAAGAAATTAGAGAGGGTGAACTAAATGGGGACAATTCTAGAAACAATTGTACAGCAGAAGAAAATAGAAGTAGAAGAGTTGTATAAAACATATACACCGGTGAAGTCAAATCGTAAACCATATTCTCTTGTAGAGGCATTAGATCATTTTACAGTCATTGCAGAAGTAAAACGCGCTTCTCCGTCTAAAGGAGATATTAATCTACATGTGGATGTGACAAAGCAGGTACAAACGTATGAAGAGTGCGGGGCAGGGGCTATTTCGATTTTAACAGATGGTCAGTTTTTTAAAGGGGCCTTTCATGATTTAGAAACAGCACGAGCACATAGTAATATTCCACTGTTATGTAAAGATTTTATGATCGATAAAATTCAAATTGACCGTGCGTATGAAGCAGGAGCGGATCTTATTTTACTTATCGTTGCTGCATTGCCAGAGCAAAAATTAAGAGAATTATACAAATATGTAAATGAGATTGGCTTAGAAGCAATTGTCGAAGTGCATAATGAGGCTGAATTAGAAGTAGCGATGGAGTTAAAGCCACATGTCATCGGGATAAACAATCGGAATCTCAAAACATTTGAAGTGGATTTAAGCATAACAGAAAAGCTTGGGAAACGATTAAATGAAGAGAACGTACTTTGGATTAGTGAGAGTGGCATTCATACGAAAGAAGATATCGTACGTGTGAGAGGGGCGGGGGCAAAAGGAATCCTTGTTGGAGAAGCACTTATGACAGCAGATTCTATCGGAGATTTCTTTCATTCACTGAAGGTGACATCATGAAAGTGAAGATTTGTGGTATTACCGATTTAGAAACAGCAAAGAAAGCTTGTGAATATGGTGCAGATGCCATCGGATTTGTATTTGCAAAAAGTAAAAGAGAAATTGCTCCAGAGCAAGCAAGAAAAATCATTGCCAAGCTCCCAATGGACGTCATGAAAATTGGTGTTTTTGTAAATGAATCAGTTGAAGTGATTCAGAAAATTGCAGAAGAATGTGGTCTAACACATGTGCAATTGCATGGGGAGGAAGAGAATCATCATATCAGAAGATTGAATATTCCATCTATAAAGGCGGTAGGAGTAAATTCAGAGCAAGATATACCACAAATGGTAGGTTATGAAACGAATTATATTTTATTTGATAGTCCGAAAGGTAAATTCCAGGGCGGGAATGGGAAAACATTTTCATGGAAGTTACTTAAACATATGCCTGAAGATTTACGGAAAAAAAGTATATTGGCTGGTGGTTTACACATTGGAAACGTGGAAAAAGCAATCAAAATGGTTCGACCGTATATGGTGGATGTTAGTAGTGGGGTGGAAACAGACGGAAAGAAAGATGCTGAGAAAATCAAGCAATTTATTATAAAAGCGAAGGAGTGTTCAATATGAAGTACGCATACCCAGATGAAAAAGGTCACTACGGGATATACGGAGGGCGTTATGTTCCAGAAACGCTCATGCAATCTGTTTTAGAATTAGAAGAAGCATATAAAGAAGCAATGCAAGATGAATCGTTCCAGCAAGAATTAGAACATTATTTACAAACGTACGTTGGAAGAGAGACACCACTGTATTTTGCAGAAAACCTGACAAAGTATTGCGGGGGAGCAAAAATTTATTTAAAACGTGAAGATTTGAATCATACGGGAGCCCATAAAATTAATAATACAATTGGGCAGGCACTTCTTGCAGTACGAATGGGTAAGAAGAAGGTTGTAGCTGAAACAGGAGCGGGACAACACGGGGTAGCGACAGCGACGGTATGTGCCCTGCTCGGTTTAGAATGTGTCATTTTTATGGGAGAAGAGGATGTAAAACGTCAAAAGTTAAATGTCTTCCGAATGGAGCTGCTAGGAGCAAAAGTGGAAAGCGTGGCAGCAGGGAGTGGAACGTTAAAAGATGCAGTAAACGAGGCGCTTCGTTACTGGGTTGCACACGTGCATGATACGCACTATATTATGGGATCTGTTCTTGGACCGCATCCATTTCCGCAAATTGTACGTGATTTCCAAAGTGTAATCGGGAATGAAACGAAGAAGCAATATAAAGCATTAGAAGGAAAATTACCAGAAGCAGTTGTTGCCTGTATTGGCGGTGGTAGTAATGCGATGGGAATGTTTTATCCGTTTGTACATGATGAAGAAGTTGCCCTTTACGGTGTGGAAGCCGCAGGTAAAGGGGTTCACACAGAGAAACATGCAGCAACGTTAACGAAAGGAAGTGTTGGCGTTCTGCACGGTTCGATGATGTATTTACTTCAAAATGAGGAGGGGCAAATTCAGGAGGCACATTCTATTTCAGCAGGACTAGATTATCCAGGGGTTGGGCCGGAACATAGTTTACTAAAAGATATTGGCCGTGTTTCTTATCACTCAATTACAGATGACGAAGCACTACATGCTTTTCAATTGCTAACGAAAAAAGAAGGAATTATCCCGGCATTAGAAAGCTCGCATGCTGTAGCGTATGCACTAAAATTAGCGCCTACAATGACACAAGATGAAGGGCTTGTCATTTGTTTATCAGGACGCGGTGATAAAGATGTTGAAAGTATAAAACGTTATATGGAAGAGGTGTAAGGAATGGGAGTAGAAAGAATTACGGCAGCATTTCAAAATGGGAAAAAAGCATTCATCCCTTATGTAATGGGCGGAGATGGCGGTTTGCAAAAATTAAAGCAACAAATTCGTTTCTTAGATGAAGCGGGAGCAAGCATTGTGGAAATTGGTATCCCTTTTTCTGATCCAGTTGCAGATGGTCCCACAATTCAAAGGGCAGGAAAGCGGGCATTAGAAAATAGAATAACGCTCGAAGGAATCTTTGGAGCATTAGCGGAAGTAAGGCAAGAAGTAAAGATTCCATTTGTACTTATGACTTATTTAAACCCCGTGTTAGCATTTGGAAAAGAACGTTTTACCAGAAGCTGTCTTGAAGCTGGTGTGGATGGAATTATCGTTCCTGATTTACCATATGAAGAACAAGACATCATTGCGCCGCTTCTTCGTGATGCAAATATCGCTCTGATTCCGCTTGTTACAGTAACGAGTCCGATTGAAAGAATTGAAAAGATTACGAGTGAATCACAAGGCTTTGTATACGCGGTAACAGTAGCGGGTGTTACTGGTGTTAGACAGGACTTTAAGCAAGAATTGCATAGCTATTTAGAAAAGGTAAAGGCACATGTTCATCTTCCGGTTGTTGCTGGATTTGGAATATCAAGGGTAGAACAAATAGAAGACATGATTACTGTATGCGATGGGGTTGTTGTAGGAAGTAAAGTAATTGAGCTGTTAGAAAAAGAAAAGCAAGAGGAAATTTGTGAGTTAATTGCTGCGGTGAAATAAGAAAGGCTGCCTGTTCAGGCAGCTTTTCTTGATGTTGTTAAAAAAAGAATTAGCAATAGAGTAGATTGATAGAAAAATAGTAAATGAAATTATATCGGCGAAAATTTAAATATATCGACCGTTTCTTCAAATATATCGGCGATTTTTTGAATATATCGGCGTTCCGACAAATAACGACAAAAAGAGGTCTGCTAGCTCCTGTTTCCCAGCACTCTGGAAAGAGGATGAGCCTCTTTTTTCAGTTAATAAAATAGAGGATTTTCACCAAAACGTTCCCAGAGTTTTGGGAAACGTTCTGCTAATCCATCCTCATCATCTTCTTCCCAATCAAATTCTAGTTCTTGTTCAAATGGTTCATACCCTTTTTCATCGAGTAATGATGAAAATTTGTCCCACACCTTGTCGTCCCATTCTATATCTCCTGTTTCTTTTAAAGTGAAAGCTTCAAGCCCGGTATTTAACAGTTCTTCAAATTCTGGAATAATTTCTTCTTCTTCATAATAAGAAGGAATTAAGTTTGCTAGATTGTCCGGATTTTGCACAGCGGATTCAAACACTTCTTGTCCACATGCAATGAGCCAACCCCTAAAATAATCAAATGAATCATCAGAACAACCACCTAAAATAATATAAGCAGCTGCCCATAGAGAGGATGTATAAGACTGTTCCAACGCAGTTTGGAAATGAATTTCATAGTCTGCAATTTCGCTTGCGGATCGTGAAGCTAATTGCTCAACTAGCCATTCACTCGTTTCGTCTTTTTCCTTCATTTCTGAAATAAGTTGCCAAAATTGTTCTTTGTTTATTTGTATCGCTCCTTTTAAGATAGGTAGTTTTTAGTAGTGTAGCATTTTTTTAATAGTTCATCAGATAAAGAATAGTTAAAAAACTGTTATAAAATTAATTGAATATTTCGCTATCTGTTATATAATAGATGCAATTGTATCTTTTTAGAAATGAGATGATGGTATGGCAATATTGTTGGCTCTTATTCCGATTATGATGATTTTTATCTGTTTATTTGTGTTTAAGCAAACATCTTTGAAAGCTTCATTGATTTCCTATGTTGTATGTAGTGGAATCGTTTTACTAACGCCAATGTTTCGCTTGCAAATCGGGGAGGTAGTACATGCAACCATTAAAGGCGGTTTAATTTGTTTTATTGTTGGATATGTTTTGTTCTTTGGTATCCTATTATTTCACCTCATGAATAAAATGGGGTACATTGATCAAGTTGCCAGGTTTATGGAACAGGTTACACATGATCGGTTATTGCAAATGCTTTTCATGTGCTTTGGGATTTGTCCACTTATTGAATCAGTAAGTGGATTTGGAATCGGTTTTATGGTGGCAGCTCCTATTTTTCTTTCGCTCGGTTATAAATCGTTTCAAGCTGTTTTACTGTCGTTTATTGGATTATTAGCGAGTTCATGGGGAGCGATGGCAACCGGAACAATTATTGGTTCGCAGCTTATCAATATGCCGTTAGTAAATTTAGGTTCCAGTACAGCGCTATTGAGTGTTCCTATATTCGCATACTTTGTCATACTCTCTTTGTATGTAGTTGGTGGTTGGCAAGCGGTTAAGAAAAAATGGAAGGAAGCAGTCGGCTTCTTTCTCTTATTCTCTTTATCAATCTATCTTTCTAATGCATATGTAAGTGTTGAATTGGCTGGGATTTTAAGTTCAATCGTTACAATTACATTTGGATTTCTCATCATTAAAATGACAGCGAGGCAAGGCAAGGAAGTTTTATCGGAACATGCCGCAACTGTAGAGAGAGAAGTTCCCATTATGAAAATTATAAGTCCCTACTTATTTTTAACTGTTTGTATTTTGCTCTCTCGTTTAATTCCATCGTTACATAATATGTTGCAATCTTATGCTGTTCTTGATTTAAAGGCATACTCTTACAAACTAGAATTATTGTATTCACCAGGTTTTTGGCTAGGTATCACATGTCTATTTACTATTATTTTCTTCCGTGTTCCTTCTACTATTATGAAACAATCTTTATCTCAAACGATAAAACAATGGATACCATTTGCTATTACAACAACAATGTTCATTGCCATTTCAGAATTAATGGGTGCTGCAGGGATGCATACATTATTAGCTGAAGCAGCTGGGCAAACATTTGGAATGCTATTTGTCTTTGTTGCCCCATTCATTGGTGCAATTGGTGGTTTTTTAACGGGAAGTAATGCAGGGTCGAATGCCATGTTTATTAAACTTCAAATGCAAACAGCACAGAATGTAGGGCTTCCGTGGCAATATGTTACAACCCTTCAAAATACAGCGTCTTCTGTAGCGACGATTGCCTGCCCATCACGGATTACACTAGGTGCCTATTTATGTAACATTCCGTTTCGGGAGAATGAATTGTTAAAGAAGACGACGCTTATGATTTTTGGAGCGGTGTTGATTGTAGTTGTGGAGGTAGTTGTGTGGTATGTATTGCAATGAAATATTTGAGAGAATCCTCTGCGTTAGGAGGATTTTTGTTTGTCACTGGATAATTTATAATGGAGTAGAAGCTTCGATTAAATGAATAGGAGATGAACTGTATGCCCTTAAAAAACTACGGCGTCTTAAAAGGCACAGCAATACAATCTATGATTGGAAAAGGGAAAACACCTCATTATCAAGTTCATTTGCAAGATGAAGCGGGAGTAGACTACCGCATTGCAGTTAATGTAAAGTCACAAAGTTATCCATCAGAAGTATTATATTTTGCAAGTGAGAACATTGGGTCGGAAGCCATTACGATTTTATCAACATTACCTTTTGGTTTTACGGAAGTGAAAAATAATGAACCAAGGGTGGCTTTAGATTATGTGAGGGGAAATTTATTTGATTCGAAACAGATGATTCCTTTGCCACCAGAAAAATCGGGAGCTAACAATGATTTAAATGAAAAAATAGAATATTATATAAAACGGGCAATAGAGGAAAAGGCAATTATTTATGCATTTGGAGAACGATGGGGTCCAGAGAATAATACACCAGATCGATATTTTCATTTTAAACCGGGTAATGGTATACATGATATTCACATGAATCAAGGGAATGTGGAGAAGTGGGAAAATGATGATGGTGTGTGGCAAGATGGCGGGATATTCATTCACTTTGAGAAAAAACAGCAATGGATTGGAATTTTCCTCGCGTTTCAATCGCAGTCTTGGTGTACAGATGAAGAGGGACATGCTCGTGTTCCTGTGGAGCAGTGTAATTATAAGAAGGATTAATAAAAACAGCTAGTTCATTTTGAACTAGCTGTTTTTATTTGATAACAAATAAAGCTAATGAATACAGCGATACATGAAAATAGTAGAGCTACGCTAGAGAAAGCGAGTAAGTACGTATTGTATTTCACTAGATTTCCGATTAGCTGGTTACTATCATAGTGAAAAAATCCTGCTATTGTATTAAAAAGAAAAAGGAATATGAATATCGTAATCAATCCATCTAATGAACCTTCAATATCTGGTTTACTCAAGGCGATATGTGTAGAGATGCAAATTGCAATAAAAAGAAAAAGCCAAAAAGAAGGAGTGGATAAGTTGCTAATGGTAAAAAGACTTTTTACTAAGAGCATGGATGATAAAAAAATATTTTGTATCACTTCTATATTTATAGAAGGAGATTGGGTGTTTATCTCAAGATTGTTTATAAATAATGAGAAGGATTGCGGAACAAAATAATACATTGACAGTATTAATACGATCATTCCTGAGAAAATAGGAGCAATCCCAATGAAGAAATTTCCTATTCTTTGATAGATACTTTTGGGGTTATATTGATGTTTTACATAGCCTAAATAACCGTTATTTGTATTGGTTGGGAACAATTGAATTGCTACAATTTGATGCCGGAATAATACGCACATAACAGCATGTCCCAATTCATGAATGGGAACGCCGATCCATGCTGATAAAAGGAAGCCTTTTCTACCAAAAGCTCTCGTCCAATATGTTCGTGTAAGAGTTTCTAAATATCCTAATAAAAAACCAACCAAAATAATGATACCGATTAAAGAAAATAATTGTACCAAACTTGTAATGAATATATGAAAAAGTGAGTATGCTAGCTCCATAATTTTTCGTCCCATCTATTTGTTGTAATAAAATAAAGTGTTCTCTATATAATAGCATTTTGTCAACGGTGAATAAAAATTTAGTTATTGGAAAGATAAGAAATATATGATCCCTCTCTTGGAGTCATGTTTTGCCTCCTCGTACATATATTGAATCTGTAATAGCCTACAAGATACATGCTAAAGGGGATGAGAGAATGACATGTCCAAAGTGCAACGTGGAGAATACAGATGAAGCGAAATTTTGTGGTAATTGTGGGCATCAGATAGCGGAGCCAGTTGTAGAACAAGATGAACAGCAATTGTCTCAATCATCATCATCAGTTCAGGCGAGTCGTTTGAATGAAACGGTAGAGCAGGCCAAACAATTTGCAAGTGGCTACTTTCAGTTTTGTAAGAATGCATTAAAATCTCCGTCGGCAATTATGAAAAGTGGACATATCGAGGTAAGAAATGGGATTACAAGTCTTGTTCTCATTTGCTTTTTTTTAGCTTGTGTTTTTTACCGAATAATGAGCGGGGCCGCATCGATTGCAACGAGTATGATAAGTCGTACTGGATTTGTACCTGAAGAAACACCCTCTTTTTTTGGAGAATCAGTTAAGGTCTTTTTCTTTTTATTAATTTTATTTCTCTTTATTGGATTTATTGTCTTTGTAAGTGGTAAGTTGATGAAATCATCTTTTTCCTTTTTAGAAGCATTAGGAGTATGGGGAACAGTTTCAACACCAGTTGTCGCTATACTCATTATTGCGCTGCTATTTAGCTTTTTGTTAAGTTTTCTAGCGCCAATATTTTTAGGTTTTGCTGTGACGTGGATGACTATTTGTACAATTGTTTCAATATCAAAGTTAGATCGAGGTGGATTAGATCCAGTTTATACACTTATTATCGCAAATATTTGCATTTCAATTGTAAGTTGGATTGTACTTTGGTCTTATATCAAAACAATATTTGATACCTTAGCTAGAGGTTGAGCAAACTTCTAATGAAAAGGTAGCTAAATAGATGAATGTTTGTACAAAGTGTGGGGCGAGAAAAGAAGAAAATCAGCAGATAGTAAATAAACGAGAAACTTTTATAAAGTCGAAAGAATAGCTATATGTGAGAGCTTTTTCAAAGAAGGTGCATCATGGATTAGACCGATGTACCTTTTTGTTTGTGAAAAAAGAGGGAAGAATGTATCTTGTGTATAAGAAACTCATAAAGAAAAAAGATTTATTTGTGTAGCTTTTGGAGAATGTAAACAATAGAGAAGTAACAAAGGAGTGGTAGAGTGAACTATGTAATTATTGGCGGAGATGCAGCTGGTATGAGTGCAGCGATGCAGATTGTTAGAAATGATAAGAATGCGAAAGTTGTTACATTAGAAAAGGGAGAAATATACTCATACGCACAGTGTGGTCTTCCTTATGTGATTAGCGGTGTAATTTCTTCAACGGAAAAGCTCATTGCACGAGATGTTAAGACGTTCCGCGATAAATATGGAATTGATGCAAAAGTACATCATGAAGTGACGCGGATTGATACTGAAAACAAAATTGTACATGGGATACATATAAATACGAACGATACATTTCAATATAAATACGATCGCTTATTAATTGCGACAGGAGTTAGACCAGTTATGCCGGATTGGGAAGGATCAAATTTACGAGGGATTCATCTTTTGAAAACAATTCCACATGCGCATGAAATATTAGAGACATTGAAAACGAACCATGTCGAGCAAGTGACGATTATTGGTGGTGGAGCAATTGGTCTTGAGATGGCCGAAACATTTGTCGAGCTTGGGAAAAAGGTGCGAATGATTGAACGAAATGAGCATATTGGTACAATTTATGATGCTGATATGGCAAATTACATACATGAAGAAGCTGAAAAGCACAATATTGAGATTGTAACAAGCGAAAATGTAAAAGCTTTTAAAGGCAATGAAAAAGTCGAATGGATTGAAACAGACAAGGGAACATATGAAACGGATCTCGTTTTAGTTTCAGTTGGTGTGCAGCCAAATACAGAGTTTCTTACCGGGACAAATGTGCGTACCAATAAAAAAGGAGCCATAGAGGTAAATGCGTACATGCAAACAAATGTGGAAGATGTGTATGCAGCTGGAGATTGTGCAACACACTATCATGTGATAAAAGCAATACAAGATCATATCCCGCTCGGCACTACTGCGAATAAACAAGGGCGACTGGCTGGACTCAATATGGTAGATAAGCGAAGAGCATTTAAAGGAACTCTCGGTACGGGTATTATTAAATTTATGGGGCTTACATTAGCAAGAACGGGATTAAATGAAAAAGAGGCGAATGGATTAAAAGTACCATATAAAACAGTGAAGGTAGATTCAACAAGTGTGGCTGGCTATTATCCAGAGGCAACGCCGCTCTATGTTAAATTACTGTATCGTTCTGATACAAAACAATTATTAGGCGGACAAGTTATTGGGGAAGAAGGCGTGGACAAACGAATTGATGTCATTGCAATGGCACTTTTTCATAAAATGAGTATTCATGATTTAGAAGATGTGGATTTAAGTTATGCACCGCCATATAATAGCGTTTGGGATCCCATTCAACAAGCGGCAAGGCGAGCGGAATAGTACTTCTTTAAGGAGTACTATTTTTTTCATGATGTAAAAACAGATCGTGCGAAAAATATATGGTATAATATTTAGCCTTGAAAAATATAGTACTTATAGATTATATTTTCATATAGTATTTATTTTTTCATACATAAGAAGTAGGATTGTACATTATAAACAAAGTAATGAATGAAGCAGGGGGAGCAACATGGCAATAAATATGAAAACAATAGAAGAGTGGATTGCTGATTCAAACGCAAGACACGAAGAAGATTTTGGACAAGTTGTTCAAGAAATGAAAGAATTATGTGTTGGACTTGATAATGCGACATTAATTTATACGAAAAATGTGTTTTGTTTTGGTAAGAAAGTGGAAGTATTTTTCTTCTTTCAAGACCATGTTGTCATGGGACAGTCGCAAGAAGAGTATATTCAAGTTGAAAAATTAAAGTATGAAGACATTACAGATATAAGTCTAAAAACAAATGATAAAAATACAACATTACAGTTGAAGTTCTCTAATGGAAATTCCATTATGTTGGACAGTTTAAATGATAACTGTGGCACGAAAAACTGGTTATTCGCAAGACAAATTAAGAGTATCTTTAAATTAATTTAGTAGTGAAAAGCAGGCCTTGGAAGGTCTGCTTTTTAATATTTGCAGAGCCCAATTTGTTAATCTTGTATGTACAGTATTCATAATATAAAGCATGGAAGAATCAATAGAACCTCTAGGATTTTTAGCCTGTTCAATTAATTTTTGTAATACGCTCAACCTTATCCCTCCTTTTATATATGAAATCCCTAAATTTGTATATTCGTTTTGGATAATTCAAATCCCTTTAAAAAAATCCGCCCTTTGCCAGTAACGATGTACGGAGCATAGGGCAGATTTTTAACTATGCAAATATCCTTTTAGCCAGGTGCGAGGGCGATAAGGGCCAACAGGGATTTGAATGAGCGTTGTTTTTCTTGTTGTATCGATTTCATATAGTTTGTCACATAGGTTTGCATCAAACCCTAAGAGAGGATGCCCCCCCATATCCATGGCAGAGGCAGCTATAACGAGCTTCTGCACAAGTATCCCGGCTTCCATTTGTTGAATGCGATAGCCTCTATATCCCAATTTGTGTTTGAAATAATCTTTGTTACCTATTACGTGTAGACAGAGCGGTACTTGGAAGAGGTTCACATTATCCATTGTCATGCCTGAGTATAGTGGATAGCGGAGGTCACCTAATTGAATCTGTTCTAATGTATGTGTACTATTGTTATAGGAATAGGCACCATTTGGTATACCGTCTATGTTATAAAAGCAGCCATACAGCGAAACGCGTGATTTCATTTTCAGTTGTTTTCCATCTAAATCATTTTGATAGGGAAAAGAAAGACTTGCTTCTTGAAGTAAAGTAGCTAGTTGTGTACTTCTTATTTTTCTTAAGACAAAATCTATATCAGGTGAATGACGTTTTTGACAAACGGCCGCGAAATCGTATGACAATTGTTTCACCTGAGGGAGTGCTAAAGTTTGTTTGCTATGCACTATGTCAGCTTCTTCAGACATAGTGCGAAATGATTCTGTCGATTCTAACATAGATGCTGTATTCATTTTTGTTATCATAGGGTACTCGGTAATGTTCTTTGAACGAATAAAGTGTTCGTGTTGCAAGAGCGGGAGATCCTGTAATAGTTCATGAGATGTGAAGGTTGCTCCAGATGTATTCTCATGGTGAAACCATTCGTTTGCAAGATGGCTAGATAACGGAATAACTGCATACACGCTTTCTTCTTGTTCAGATAGTCCAAGTAAATGATTGATGGCCCTATCAAGAAATTGAAAGTATACACCAGATGTATAACCAAATTGTTTAGAGACTTCTAGTAGTTGACCAATGAGAACACCAGTATCTAGACCTTGGAGACGATAAGAAAAATTATTATATTTAAAGAAGTTTTTCCAGAACATTGTTGATACGAAAACAGTCCCGAAACAAGCGGATAGGTTGCATCGATTTCCAAGTGCTTGAGAGAGATAAGTATCAAAATCTCCTTCACGTAGTAATATGAGTCGATGATGTGCTACATCGTAATGATATATTCCATGTGGATAATTGTTGATTTTTAAATATAAATATAATTCGTTTGGATATAAAGCCCCTCCTGATGGAATAAATCTCCTGCATATATTTGTTGTTTTTTGCTCTTCTAAATTGAAGGTAGGCTGACAAAATTGAGTTAGGCCGAATGTATACCAAAGAAAATGCCCGACTGTTTCTAAAGTTGGTTCAGTAGACAGATTTTGATCTCGTAGTGTTAAGGGGACCTCTAGAGAAAGAGGAATGATAGGTAGATCACGATATAATTTATAGGGAAGCGGTGCATCGTCCCAGCTAACTTCTGTATTTTGGTTCATAATTTCATCGATAGAAAACTGTAAATGGTGTAAAAATGTTTCTAGTTGCATCAATCTTGCCTCCTTATCATGGCTTATGGAAACGGATGCGGATGTGGATTAAGCTGTTCAAACGTCAGTGGTTCATTTGTATAGCCAAGTTTCATTGGTACAGTAAGTGCTCGTTGCAATCCTTTTACACGAGTAAAGTGATGACCGAATGTCATTGGCAGCATGCCAGGGATTAATACTTTTACACAATATAATCCGTTACGCTCTATGATAGGAGCAGTTTGATCAATGACTATTACTTCAAGACCTAAGCGATGTAATCTATCTAAAAGATGTTGAAGATCTACAGTTAAATCTATATTAATAGATTTAAGATGATTCATTTCTTCAAATGTTTGTATGGGCCGATTATCATGTAATAAAAAATGAAGACGGTCTTCAGCCTCAGGTAAACCATAAAGCATACAATGATCATCCATTTGTGTGACAAGATATGGATCATGTAAGCATTGTTCGTATTTTTGTCTGTTTGTATCAAATTTTTCATCCATTGTAAGCAGCATGCCTGCTAATTCATGAATGGCATTTTTAACAGCACGCAGTGGTTCCATATGAGCCCCGCCTGCACAGATGAGATTCAGCCCATCTGGTTTTGTATTTTTGGCAATTGCCCATATACTCGGAATGCCATGCTCCATCGTTGCATTAAAAACATGTAAATCATAGCCTGTAATGGTACGCATTCGTTCAATCATCAATTGTAATTCGGTATCATGTGCAGAAGCTAGATCAAGGCGGGGAAGTGGTAATTGTGCATACCAAGTTAGCAAGAAGGCATCGCGTTCGACTATTTCTAAAATACCATGGAAAATGGCTTCTTCTAAACTACCTCCGATCGCGCAGCCATTTGAAGTTTCATAAACAAAAGCATCTCGGTGTCCTAAGCTATAATAAGCGAGTGATTCTGGTACTAAAAGTGGCCGATCTTGTAATAAAGAATACCCCCATACCCAGTCTTGTGGGGAATCAGGGTGAAATGGATTGAATGGGAAATCTGTTTGGGTATAATGTTCATCCGTATGTACACCAATTGTGAGGGGATTAAGGGCTGTATCTTCTAACTCTCGATAGCTTCCATGAACATTCGTCTTTTTGCCACGAGGGGCAATTCCGCAGTATCGCTCTAATCCTTCTAAAATAGCTGTTGATTCGCTAATTGTGAATGAGTGTGTTCGACCCGCAACGCCTTCATTACCTAAAAGTAAAGGCATATTTACAATGACATCAGCAAATGGTAATAAGGGGTGCTGCATTTTTCCATTTAAAAGTCCAGTTCGATAATCGAAATAATCTTTAGTTAAAAAAGTATTAAAATCTTTGATAGAACGACATCGATAACTTGCATCGCTTGTTTTCAAGCTTGGCTGTAGTGAAATACAAGCAGCAGCTGCAGTGTCATCAGGTAATGTGCTACATATTGGACATAGAGGATCAGGAAGAAATGAATGCCGTGAACATTGAAATGTTTGCAAGTTAAGTAAAATGAGTTCTTCTTGTAAAGAGGTGTGACCTCCTGTTACTATTTTTTCTGTTTCAGCGTGAATAATCTGAGACATTTGTAACAAACCAGTTTGTGTTGCGCAAATATCTCGCTTTATGACCTCATCAGTTTTTAAAGAATGTCTTCGTTGTAATTCCCACATTTCTTTTTGGTCAAAACCGGCTATAAAACGCCGTGCGTCGGCACATTGAGAACATCCTACTTTATCTGGTTGAACGTAAGGGCCAATAATACCCTCGCCGAATGAAGTAAAGCCCCGAAGCCATGGAATGTTAGAGGATCGAAATACTTGTTCTGCTCTATGATGTATAGAGGGAGAAGAGCCATCGTGTAATACGAGAGCGATACGAATATTTTCAGGAAGGTTTTCTTCAAGAGTATTTTGATGAATGATTGGATAGTGAACAGACAATTGTTGATTTACATAGTCTGCGAGTATGCCATCCCCTACGATCAATATTTTACGATCCATCAGTCTACCTCCTCTTCAATTAACACACCGAGTACGTTGCCTAATCCTTCTTTTAAAAAGGGTTCAATTGCTAAATCAAAGACGTAGGGATGAAGGTTATTTTCTTTTAAATGTTGTAAGACAGATTGTAAGGTCTCTAATTGCGGAGTTGCTTCTTCTGCTTGTATGTCAGTTCGAAATGATTGAGTTTCTTGTAAATGAACAGATGAATCCCATAATACATAAGAGTTATGGGGTGCTTTTTGATTTTGTACATGAAGTAGTGCGTTTTGTAATGAGTTTCTTAGAGCTAATGTTACATTTATATCAGTACTACCATACCACTGATTGTGCACACCAACCCAGACAACAGGAAAGCCTAGTACGTCTTCTCCAATTCCGATTTTAGGTGTTTCCTGTATTGTGGAGAGTGCATGTAAATAGAACCGGCAGTGTTTGTCGTGAATTTCTGTTAATTGTAGTTCTGTAATTTCTTCTGTTTTATTTAATTGTCTTTTGTGAAATGAGTTTGTTAAATGATTTTTGATCGCCCGATGTACGCTCTCTAACATTGTTTCTCCAGCCCCGATTCCCATATATTCATTTTGTTCAGGAATAAGGAAATTAGCGATTTGTGTGACATAGGTTTCAATACCGATTAAACCAGCTTCGCGGCGCGCTTCGTCATGAGTTAAGCCTCCGCAAGTTATGACCGGGAGAAGTTCAGCGGGACCATCTGATAATGGATTTACAACTTGAATACGGCACTGAGATAAAGGCAATTGCTTTAGATCTTGTTCCTCCCAAGTATGAAAAATTCCAGATGAATTTGAGGTTAGTTGATCGAAAAAGTAAAATAGTTCATTTGATTGGTTTTGATTTGAATGTCGTTTGAGAGTGTTACCAATGTCTTGTATCAGTTCTATTGTGAAATTTTTGGTGGCTATAAGCGGATGTTTAATGAAAGTATGCCAATTGCCTTCTAGTGTTTTCGGATTTAGTAAAAAAAATTGTTTGTTTTTTTCTCTATTTGAGGCGCCTGTAATATTTTTAAATAATTCAAAAACAATAATGTTTGCTAACATAGCTCCAGCCATTGGAGAGAAGGGCTCTAGTGCTTGATCGTGTTGAAGAGTGGTCTCATGTATGCGGCGCCATGCCGATTCCCAGCATTCCTCAGCATCTGAAGTAACTACGGGACCAGCTAAACCTATTTGTTGCAAGCATATGGCAGGGAGGAAGTTTTTCTTTTCTTCTCTACAAATTGCATGTATAGCTCTTAATTTTTCAATATTACCATTTTGAGATACATATAGAATCCAATCAAAAGGCTGAAATATTTCCTGTAAAGAACAATCTATAGTTGTATCTATTTCTTGAACAAGTACATTTGGATCGGTAGCGTGGGCTTTTTGTACAAGTTCGTTCAGCCGTTCGTGATTTGTTCCTGCAGAGTCGGTAATCAGATAGTGAAACTCGGGTAAACCAGATTCAAGTAAAGAAGAAACTAATGAAGTGAAAATGGCTCCAGATCCAATTGCTAAGACTTTAGCTTCTCTGTACATTTGAAATTGCAGAGCACCCGAGTGAGAGGAAGCTTCTAAAAATTCGATTTGTGATGCATATCTATCTAGTAAGATATCTTCTAATTGGTGCGGAGAATCTTGACTTATATCTCGAACAAAGCCATTTTGGTACAAAATGTCTCCAATTTCAAATACTCTATTTTGATAAGGGAGGGGGAGTCCAGTTGTTAATTCTTCTAAAGTGTGATCTCCATTAAACATAGGCATTAATTTTTCAATCCATTGGTAGATACCATCCCCTTGCATCCGAAATGAACTAGAGTTATTTCTAAAATAGACACCCCCGTTTGAATCGGGGAGGAAAAAGGTATCTTTGTTCATCTTTAGCTTTGTAGAAGCCGGCAGATTACTCATTTTATTCCTCCTTATCAGTAAATTTGTTCTAGGCGCACATTATTAGTGTATGTACTGTAATTTGTCCTTTATGAAACCTAAAAGATTGCCCCTACAATGAAATATAGAGACAATCCTTTTTCTGTAACGGTTCTGTTTAATTTGGTGATTACTAGTTTTAGTGCCTGCCGCCGCAACGATGCCATCCACCCCAACACCGCCACCCGCTCCAACATCCACCGCCATATTGACGACTATCATAAGTAACATAATAAGATTGAGTTTGTGGATCCCAAACTGTGACTTCACCTGTTTGAAAATCGTTTAAGCCCAATGATTGAATATCAGGTTGAAAATTATACATTTTCAACCTCCTAGTTATATAGAGTATTTTTCAGTTATAAAAAGAATTGGAGAGTTCAATAATAAAAAGTATTCATAAAAATCTTCGTTACTCTCCTCATCAAACTATGAACGCATTTGTGTGGGTGTTCTAATTTCAATGCCTATTTGCTTATATCAATTTTTCTTGGTTAATGAATAAAGGAGGGGAATCAATAGGATATCATTTGTATTCTATGTTTTGTATCTTGTTATTTAAGGTTAGTAATATTCTTATCTTTAAATTCATATAAAACAAAGAGATAAAGTGTGTTATGTGACGTTCGTAAAAGCCTTAATTGTAAGGATGAATAAGTTCACTAAGTGATCTGTTTGAAATAGAGAAGAGGAGGGCGCTAGTTTTTTAAATAAAAAGAGACTGTAGAATTTTCTACAGTCTCTTTTTATTTTAGGTCTATCAACCTTCTAATAATAATGATTTTGGATCTTCAAGCATTTCTTTCACTGCAACAAGGAAGCTTACTGCTTCTTTTCCATCTACAATACGGTGATCGTAAGATAAAGCAATGTACATCATCGGACGGTTTTCCATACGTTCTGCATCAATTGCAACTGGTCTTACTTGGATTTTATGCATACCGAGAATACCTACTTGTGGGCTGTTTAGGATTGGTGTTGACATAAGGGAACCGAACACGCCTCCGTTTGTAATTGTAAATGTGCCACCTTGTAGTTCTTTTAATGTAAGTTTGTTGTCACGTGCTTTTTTACCTAGATTACGAATTTCACTTTCGATTTCAGCAAAGTTTAATTGGTTTGCATCACGCACAACAGGAACAACTAGTCCATCTGGAGCTGCTACAGCGATGCCGATATCATAGAATTTCTTAATGATAAGCTCATCACCTTGAATTTCAGCATTTAACAATGGGAATTGTTTTAATGCTGCAACAACTGCTTTTGTGAAGAATGACATAAAGCCAAGACGAACATCATGTTTCTTTTCGAATGCATCTTTACGCTCTTTACGTAGTTCCATGATAGCAGTCATATCAACTTCATTAAATGTTGTTAACATTGCAGATGTTTGTTGAACTTCTACAAGACGTTTTGCAATTGTTTGGCGACGACGAGACATTTTCACGCGTTCAACTGGTTTTTCAAATTCAGTAGTTGCAGCTGGTTTTGGACTAGTTTTTTCTTGTTTTGGTTGTTCTTTTGGTGCAGCAGCATGTGCTTGTACATCGTGTGGTCTTACACGGCCAAGTGGATCAGTGCTACGTACTTCATTTAAGTCAATTCCTAATTCGCGTGCCATTTTTCTAGCGGCAGGTGATGCGATAGGACGATCTGTATTTGGAAGACCTTGTAAAGCTGTTTTAGCTGGTGCAGCACTTGGAGCCTCAGCTTTTGGAGCTTCTGCAATTTCTTGTTTTGGTTGTTCTGGAGCTGCTGCGGGAGCAGGTGTGCTTACTGCAGCACCGTTTGCATCTAAGATTGCAATGATGTCGCCAACTTCAACTGTATCCCCAGGTTCGCCTAGTAGTTTTGATACAATACCTGAATCTTCTGCAATGATTTCTACATTGACTTTATCAGTTTCAAGCTCAACAACGCTGCCACCTTTCTCAACTTTGTCGCCTACATTGATAAGCCATTGTGAGATAGTTCCTTCTGAAATAGATTCTGCAAGCTCAGGTACTTTAATTTCGATCATTTTAAATGTCCTCCCCTTATTTGCCTAACGGTGTGTTTTGTCTTCTTTTTTCTTCGGTAATCTCAAAGTTTCCAGCCTGATTGGGCAGAAGTTCCTTGAAACTTAAAGTCACGGAATTCTGCCCAAGTGAGCTAGGGTGAATCATTTTTTCGTTTAGTTGCTATAAACTTCGATTTCTTGTTTATCTTGACGGAAGTTGTATTTCACGTCTAAAGCATGTGAAACAATTAGTTCCTGCTCAGCTCGGTGTGCAAATGGATCGCCACCTGATGGGCTAGAACGATCTGGACGTCCAATGTATCCAGTTTTTACTTTATCGCCAGCAAGTTCAAACAGAATTGGAGCCATGTAATGCCATGCACCCATATTTCGTGGTTCTTCTTGCACCCAGATGATTTCTTCTAAATTTTTAAAGCGTTTCATAATAGATTGAACTTTTTCAGCAGGGAATGGGTACAATTGCTCAATACGAACAATATGAACTTCATCTAAATTATACTGATGTTTACCAGATTCAACCTCTGCTGCTAAATCAATTGCCATTTTACCTGTTGTTAAAACAAGACGTTTCACCTTGTTTGGTTTTATACCAAGGTTTTCTTGTTCTAAAGCAGGGTGGAAACGTTCTTCACTTAACTGGCTACCCGATGAAGCTGTAAGTGGGTGACGCAGTAAGCTTTTTGGTGTCATAATGACTAATGGTCGAACAGCATCTGTACCAAGAATAGATGCTTGACGGCGCAAGATATGGAAATACTGTGCCGCGCTTGTTAAGTTTGCAACAGTCCAGTTATTTTCCGCAGCTAGTTGCAAGAAACGTTCTGGGCGCGCGCTAGAGTGTTCTGGTCCTTGACCTTCGTAACCGTGAGGTAATAGAAGAACTAGGCCTGATTTTTGTCCCCATTTTGCTCTTCCTGCTGAAACATATTGATCAAATAATGCTTGTGCAGTATTTGAGAAGTCACCGTATTGTGCTTCCCACATAACAAGAGTTTCTGGAGCGAATACATTATAACCATATTCATAACCGACAACAGCAGCCTCTGATAACGGACTGTTATGAACAGAGAATGATGCACGTGTATGTGGTAATCGGTGCAATGGTGAATAGGTTTCGTTTGTTTCTGTATCATGTAATACGATATGACGGTGTGCGAACGTACCGCGTTGTGAATCTTGACCAGTTAAACGAATTGGAGTACCTTCTTGTAAAATAGAAGCGAATGCTAAAGATTCAGCAAGTGCCCATTCAATTTTACCGTTATCTTCAAGAGCATCTTTACGGCGCTCAAGAATTTTCTTCACTTTAGGGTATACGTTAAAGCCTTCTGGCCAAGATAAAAGTCCTTCGTTAATTGCGCGAAGTGTTTCAAGCGGAAGACCGGTATCGATTGGTTGAATTCCTTTCGCAACAACGTCTGGAACTTTAACGTGAATTGCCGCTTCACTTGTATCTGCTGGTGGTACTTGTGCATATTCAGCTTTTAATTGTTCTTGTATAAACTGAGTAATTGTTTCAACCTCATCTGTATTTAGGACGCCTGCAGCTTGTAATTGGCTTGCATATAAGGCTCTTACAGTTGGGTGGTTTTTAATTTTTTTGTAAACTTGTGGTTGCGTAACTGCTGGGTCATCCATTTCGTTATGACCGTAACGACGGTAACCGATTAAATCGATTAAGAAGTCTTTTTTGAACAGCATACGATATTGAATTGCAAGGTTAGCAGCAGCAAGACAAGCTTCAGGATCATCAGCGTTCACGTGAACGATCGGAATATCGAACCCTTTCGCAAGGTCGCTTGAATATTTTGTAGAACGAGAATCATAGCTATCTGTTGTAAAGCCGATTGCATTATTTGCGATAACATGAATTGTTCCACCAGTTTGGTATGCATTCAATCTGCTTAAGTTCAATGTTTCAGATACAATACCTTGACCAGGGAATGCAGCATCACCATGAACTAAAATTACGAATGATTTTGAAACGTCTTGTTCAGGATAACCAGCTTTTTTACGATCTTCTTGAGCAGCACGTGCATAACCTTCAACAACTGGATTAACAAACTCCAGGTGACTCGGGTTATTTGCTAATGTAACACGTGTACTAGCTTCTTCAGATCCGACAACTTGTTCTCTACCTAAATGGTATTTCACATCGCCAGTCCAGCCAACACTACTATTTATTACATCTTGTGATTTATCAGATTCAATAGTCGCATGTTTGAATTCTGCGAACATGTGACTATATGGTTTTTCTAATACATGAGCGAGTACGCTTAGACGACCACGGTGAGCCATACCAATCATGACATCGTTTACGCCGCCTTTAGCACCTTCTAGAATAATTTCATCTAGTACAGGTACAAGCATATCAACGCCTTCGATGGAGAAACGTTTTTGACCAACGAATGTTTTATGCAAGAATTGCTCGAAACTTTCAACAGCTGTTAAGCGTTTTAAGAGAGCAGTTCGTTTTTTATTTGTTAATGGTTGACGCAGGGAATTTGATTCCACCATTCGATGCAACCACGCGCGTTCTTCACTATCTTGTATATGTGAGAATTCATAAGCTAAAGATTTTGTATAAACCTCTTTTAATCTATGAATTACATCAAATGCTGTGTGAATACCCTCTGGTGCATTTGTCCATACTGTTTTAGCTGGAATCGCTTTCAAATCTGCATCGCTCAATTCGTTCATTGCTTTCTCGATGAGAGATTGCCCATCAGCAGGCTCTTCCATTGGATTAATATGAGCCGATGTATGACCGAATGAACGGATATGCTCAACAAGTTGAACGACTTTAAGAATCTTTTCAATGTTTCCTGTGTTTTGAGGAGAAAAATTTGTTTCTTTGTTGTCCCCTGTTACGACATCTGCTTGGAACGTCGGAGCTCCAAAAGTTTCAAAAAGCTCTTGTAATTCCGGATCAACAGAACCTTCATTAGTCACGTAACGATCATACTGTTCAATAACATAGCCAAGGTTCGGACCATGGAATTTGGCCCAAGGGTTTGTCGTTGTATTCTTCCTCGTCATTTGTTTAAACCTCCCAATGCATATATTCCTTTTTTTAATGTGAAAAGGATGCATTTCGCTCTTTTCATAATTGATGAACCAGTAATGAATGTAAATAATTATCTTTACTCTTATGTTATTACAATAATTTACATAATACCAAACATTATTACTTATCCGTTTTGTAAAAAAACATTCACAATTACTTATCACCCAGATTAATCTTTCATGTTATAAAGTAAGTTTAAGGAAAAAATGGTGATTTCATCTGGTACATCCGTAATTGATAGGGGATCGCCTGATGAAAGTATAAGGATAATTGTTAGAATTTTTAGTCAAAACTTAATTTGAATTATGTATATTGAAATAATAAGCGCTTTCAAGATTATTATACAACAATATAACAGAATATAGTATAAAAAATAAAAAATTGTGAATTTATCGTAAATTTTATTTCGATAGTGTTAAATATTGAAAGGAAAAATGAAGTATTTGCTTATAAGTGATGATTATTTATAAAAAATCACACTAAGGCATTAGTTTTTACAAATTTAGCAGGAAAATACGCTAATTTGAGTGTTCATTTTGTGGGATTAAGGTAAGACATTCAGTTTGCTTATCATTAAAATTCATATAACGATATTAATTTTTCTTTGAGGGGAATGATTGCTATAACAAAAAAATTGAATTTGGGTACGTTCGATCTGGTGGTGGTGATAAACGGAAAAAGTGCAGGGGGATTATGGAATCATTAGCGATAAAAAGAAAAGATTAATAGAAACAATGATTTTTATATGTGAAGGGAATGATTCAACCTTCTTCTTAATCTTCACCTTTAGTGTACGGATTAGGAAGTTTTTTAATAGCATGTTAGGAAATTATTTTCCGTATTATGTAAAGTGAACTTGACGTTAAGTTTCCTTTACATATATACTGTATGTAAGTTGAGAAGGGAGAATTTTCCTTGGAAAATAGAATGATTGAATATCGAAAAAAGTATGGACTATCTCAAGAGAAGTTAGCTGAAAAACTTGGAGTTTCCAGGCAAACGATTATTTCAATTGAAAAAGGAAAATATGATCCATCACTTCCTTTAGCATTTGAAATTGCTAAAACATTTCAGACAACAATTGAGGAAGTATTTATTTATGAGGGGAAAGAACAGTAAGTTTGTATAAGGGGGAATAGAGATGAATTACTCACAAAAATATTTTTTGATTATGGGACTTATCTTTTTGGTTATGAGTGGATCTATGGTACTAGCTGGTATTATGACACACTCTGCACCACCAGCTCCAACTTATTCTTTATTAGGAATGATGATTATGTGCTTTTGTTTAAGCTATTTGCATCCGCAATTTAAAGAGAAGGATGAGCGGATGAAATTAATACGGCAGAAAGGGATGTTTTATTCCTGTTTTGCGTTATTTATATACTTTATTATTTTTTCTATTGGATTAAATCTAAATATAATTACGTTGAGTGCGAGCGAATTATTAAATGTGTTAGCCTCTTTAACAATTAGTACAGTTTTTATATCATTTGTTATTTTATCTAAAAAATATTAAATGATAAGTAATAGGTGTATTAGGTCGCAAATATAGAAAGGAGAAAAGATGCAATTTCTTTATGTGTTTGGTATAAGTCTTGTTTTATTTCTAGCAATGTACCTCTTTCTTCGTAAAGATATACAAGGTAACACATTAACGAAAAGAGGTTTTTATAAGCTGATCGGGTGTTTAGCAGTGATGTTTGTTGGGATTATAGTGTTGGTTGTATTGGTGAGTCAGAAGTTATAAAAAGCATGTAAAAAAAACCTTTGCTGAAAAAATTCTGGCAAAGGGTTTTTTATTATAGAAGAAACAGGAGTATAAGGCATAAATATGTTTCTATTTATTCTTTACTAATGCCTCCCCATACAACGTCCAATTGCTGGTTAAGCATATCTCTAATATTAGTTTCATGGGAATGCAATAACGATTGAGACATGAGCGTATAAAAATAGATACTCATAATAGTGGAAGTAATGATACTTGTGTTCTGTGTGATCAACTCAAATTATACGCAAGACGTTATCAAGAACTTCTTCACCAAAAAGAATGCTGTATTAACAAGATGGTGCATATAGCCGGACAACGTGCAGAATACAATATCATTCTTAGTCTTCCTGGAGTTGGACCGAATACTGCCATACGCTTAATGGCTGAAATAGGAGATATTACTCGCTTCACCAGTAATAAGCAACTCAATGCATTTGCTGGTATTGATATACGTCGTTTTCAATCAGGTAAAACCTGTTTTAAAGATAGAATCAATAAACGTGGAAATAAACATTTGCGGAAGCTCATGTTCCTCATCATCCAGAACATGATTAAACAACGACGTTACGGACAAAATCATATTGTTGAGTATTACGATAAACTAAAAACGCAACCTTATAACAAATGTCATAAAGTTGCGTCCATTGCATGTGTAAATAAGTTATTGAAGCTCCTCTTCTATCTCATTACACATAATATGTACTATGATTATCGGTTAACCGCCTGAAATCATAGTTTCATTCATCATATCATATTCTCCCCCCTAGTAAAAAAATGAATACATATTAGGGGTATTTGGTTTGCAGTATAATTGACATAAAATCTCCGACATTTCATGAATTAGCACTCTGAAAAACAGTTGACTAATCGTAAGAAAAGGAATCGAAACCGTTCATGCCCTATACAAACAAAGGCGAAGTCTTCAAGCAGACTCCGCCTTTTCKGTGTATCATGAATTGCAACAATTACTAGTAGTCGAATAATCTTTCCCCATACTTTCATGCCTCTGTTTATCTCTTAGGAAACTTTGCAACAGAACCTGATTGTCTTTATATAATTTCATTGAAAATTACACATAACTTACTTAAAAACTCATAACAAAAACTAAACATTATTTATAGAATCTATAAAATCRCCTATAACAGACGTTAAAATTACATTTTTTGAAGCCTAGAATCGTTCACGTTCCCCTTGTAGGCAAAGTATCAAATGTTTTACTCAACAACTCCTGAATGTTCTATATTCACCATATATTTGACTCTTAYTGGTACTGTTTTATATATTTTCTCCCACTCTTTTAACTTAAATGGTCTATACTGTTGTTTAAATTTGGAGCCTAAACCGAGTGGATCTACATTTAGATTTTGTATTTTTTTTATTAGCTTTTTACTTTCTGTATTAAGTTGCTTTTCTATGTTCTTTGTTATTACCTYGAAATTCTTTTTATCTTCTAAATYTATCCTTTTTGAGATTTCTTGCAGACGAGCATCCATTTTAACTTGAATATAAAAAGATGGTTTTCCATTTTTAATCTGAACATGATAGGAAGGAGTGGAACGGATATTGTTAATTAATACATAACCGCCATGGGTTTTGAATTCTTGGGAATTTAATCTATGTTTTTCAAGMAATCCTCTAAAAATAAACATATCTTTTTGTTCCAATTTCCCTACATATTTTTCTTCATTGAAAAGAGCCATGCCTTTAATTGTTATTTTATCTTTCTGTTTTTTTAATATCGGCATAAAAGTATCTCTTCCTACTTCGTAATAKCGATAAGAGTTAAGATGTARATTATCATTTGGTAATGAACCTGTTTCCATGTTGTGTTCCAACAGATTTTTTATATAAATTGCAACATTAAAGTTATTTTTGTATTTTCCAGAGAATAGCTCATATCCATCACCTTCTAGTATTCCTAGATATATTGTATGTCCTATGCTACTATCTCGTAGAAGTGTATCAAACGCTACTGTGATATCTTTTTTYGCTAATTTTTCTGTAAAAAGAGCAACWCGTAATTGTCCACTGGTAAACGGTTGTGCAGATTCGAAAGAGGCGTTTTCCCTTCCTTGTTTTATTGTGTTTCCACTGTTCTCAAATACTTGGACTTTATGCCCTTTTTGTTGAATAGGACAGACAATCGTTGCTTTTATTTTATCTTTTGTTGTATCGTATACAACTCCTTGAATTAATTGRACATCATCAATAATATCCTTTTGCAAGCACCCTGTCATAAATATTAACGAAATACCAAATAGTAAAATTTGTTTTCGGRTAATTTTTTTCATATTTTCTCCATCCAGTAAAAAACAAAATTGAGAAATAACTCATTCTAAGTTAGATTTTACATCGTATTAATTATTAAATGTTGGATTTTAATTGTTTGTGGTATTTTTCCAAAATAATCATCATTATATTCCATGTTTTTATTAAAACTACCGATAATGATGCGTTATGTTAACCGAGCATGTATACGATATACATATTACATTTTATCTATATTAAGTAAGGGTAACTGTCATACAATGAAGATAGCATTATGAATTATATGGGGGACAGAAATGAAAAAATTTATAGTTAGTTATTTAGTATGTCTCATATTTTTTTCTATATTTACATCTAGCTTGCAATTTATAATAAATGACCCTGAAGGTATGGAAGCATGGGGTTCCCCCTGGTCGATGGCTCTCCTTTACATTATGTATGGGAGTATACCTGTACTTATAGGCTGTCTACTAGGAGAATTCTCTTATAGGAAAATAAAAAGAAGTTATAAATTAAATATTGGGATTCCCCTGTATATATTATTAGGTTTTTCCTATACATATTTAATGAGCATCGGATTATCTGGAGGATATGTATCTTACTTTATAATGGATTTTATTAAATTTAGTTTTCCAATTACTTTGTCTTCCTTAGTTTTCTATTTTATAAGACGAATAAACTGATGTTAATCAACTTCTGATAACGAGAATTATGTAAATACGAAACCCCTTCAGCAAGCAAACTGAAGGGGTTTTTTTCTAGATACATTGAATACCGATAAGTGGTGTTATGTTAACTCTTGAAAAAATGCTAAATTTTTCTTAGCGTATATTTTCGTTGAAATTTGGGCGGTAAGTCATTAAGAAAAATCTTTCCATGTAAAATCAACACTCAAAATACCAATGGACTGTTCGTTGGTCATATAGTTTTTTGCGGAAAGGACCTCCGGTTTGCGAAAACAAGCAAGATTTTTGTAATACCCAAATGCTCGGCAAATTATTGGGCGTACCGAATGAATACCGCAACGGTCGTTTATTTCATCATAGAAAATACAGGTTCCAAAATATCGTTGCTGATTTTTTAACTCTAGACGTTTTTTTGTAGGCATCGATTTTATCTTCTTTTTTATTTTCTTTAATTCTTCTTCTGTAATTGGAACGGGACCGCAACACATTCCTTTGCAACCTTTACAAGGTAAAATTTCCATTTAATCATCTCCTAGAATAGGTAGTTGTTATGATTGATTCAAAAATGCGAATTTTCTAGCTCAGTAATCAAATAAAGAGGATTTCATTTTACATTCAGTGGAGTTGGCAGTAGTAGTACAAGTACTGCTAACTTCTTTACCGATCCCTTTAATTTAGAGAGTCGATTTATACTTTTTCTGTACATTTGTTTCTTCCTTGCTGATTCCAGATGTATTTTTCTGCTTGAATTCTCCTTTCTTTTCGTTTTAGAACAATACAAAAAGGTCTTTAGACGCACTTGAAGAAGAATGTTCTTCAAGTGGTTTAAAGACTCTTGATCTGCTATTCAAATAAAAGCTTGATAATAAGGTACCCGATGGCATTTTTTCTAAAAAGAAAAGTATTTCTATTGTTATTTTAACAAATTTATCTAAAAATTACAATAATAATCGAATTAAAAGAGAGTCCTTAAACATTATCTTTAACTATCCCTTTATTTATATTGTTTTGAATGTATACTTTTGTTATTGATTTTGGAGAAAATGAGTAAAGCGCAATAAAACCAATAAAATCAAGGAAATGAATGTAAACTAATATGTAAAAGTATACATTCAGTAATAACAAAAAAGTCCCTTAATAATGCTAAAGGGACTTTGCTCACACAAATGATCTGCAAATCAATTTACCTTTGATATACAGATCATTTGTATGATAATTTCTAAATAGTAAACTTACATAAATGCTTTTATAAGTTCTTGAACTAATGGAAGTGCTCCACCTACGAATTTTAAAACTGCCATTGCGATTGCCATATTATTTCCTCCTCTTTTGTTGGTACTAAGATGTGATTAATCTTTATGCTTTTATTATAGTAAGCGCTTACATTTATAACAATACATTTCTGTATGCAATATTGCATACTTATGCGTTTAGACAAAAATTAGACCTCTATTAGTCATTCCTTAATGGTACCATAGCGAGGTGAGAGTCTTCAAAGGTTCTCCTTAATAGGAGGAAACGATATGGAAAGAGTGCAAGCGTTTGACAGTAATCTGAAATTCAAGAGCTGGGTTAAACAGGTACTAGCTGTAGGCGGAATGTTAGGGTTCTGCTACTTGGTGTTATATGTTTTCTGTTTCTTAGTTGTTATGTAAATACTATACAACTATACTAGTGGAGTCTTGCCTACAGAGGTAAGGCTCTTTTTTTGTACCTGAGGTGAACAAACTACATACAATACCTCTCAGGCTTGTCAGATCACCCTATATTGTGGTGTTAATCGGTAAACTTCTATTCAAAAGTTTTACTTTCAAATTAGAAAAGGTTAGCTCCTCGATACGCTTCACCCCAGCCATAAACCTTACGATCAAAACAAAGGGTAACTCAATTATCAAACTCATATAAAGTTTCAATCTTGTCTAAACACCCATTAGGATATGCAACTGATTATCTATTTTTCTTTACATAATCTCCAGATACAGTCCATATCAACTATAGATTCTTGTCTTATGCTAAATACATGTTCAAACAAAACAAGGAGGTAATGAAAAATGATTAAAACATTATTAGCAGGAGCACTTTTAAGTACAGGATTGGTAGCGGGAGGTGCAGTAGGTGCAGATGATGCGAAAATGGACAATTTAAAATCAAATGAAGATAGTTCAAATCAAGTAATTACACAGAGGGCAGATGGAACAACCTCTTTCTCACAAAACTTTGATGCACCTAAAGATGCAGTGCCAGCAACTTCTAAAAAAAATGTAAAAACTGTTGAAAAATCAGAAGGTACAGGTACAGGTTCTCAAGAAGGAAAAATGGTACCAACAAAAGAAGGTACAGATTCTCAACCTGGATTTGAAATTGGAGCCCCTGAAAAACCAGAACATGCAAAAACTGTTGAAAGAACAGAAGGTACAGATTCTCAACAAGGAAAAATGGTACAAACAAAAGAAGGAAATTAAATAATATATAGTTATAACGAAGAGCATCCAAAAAGTGGTGCTCTTTTTATATTATAGGGATCAACTAGTTTTACTCAATATAGAACTGTAGGAGGAATTGTGGCTAGAACATGGGGTACTGTCTCTTCAAATCATGGTGTTTGGAGCAATAGTTTTGGTGGTAACGTTACAATATAAACATTTTATTAGAGATTTTTTAAATTTACATACACTCTAGATAGACTACATATAAACTTCAGATACTTGTTTTATGATACAAGTAATCAAACAAAAGGAGGGCAATACAAAATGATTACAACAGTATTAACAGGGCACTCTTTTAAGTACAGGAGATTATTAGCAGATGGAGAAAATGTTGAAGATGTACAGACAGATAAACATATTCCATATGAACAAAATGAATTGCAACAAGCTAAAAGTACGATTCTAAGAAGTTTGAGTTATAAAAAGAAAATAGATAAGTATAGTGAAAATAGATAAATTGACAAGAGAAAAGCACTTTGTGTATATCACAGGTGCTTTTTATTTTCATTTTGATATAGGACTTGAATTAAACTTTTATACTAAAATATATATAGCAAAAAGGTGGGAGTTCATTGCACAAAATTATTTATGGAATATTAATTTTAATTTATACTTTGTATTCATTTTTTGTAAGTAATGGAAGTGAAGTAAGGTTTATTATGGTGTTAACTATAGTACTTATCTTTTCTGTGGTTTTAGAAAAAGGAAATGTAAAAAAAACGATTGATTAAAGGTCGTTTTTTTTACACTTTTTAAAGATATCTAATGTAAATTATTATTCAAAAGTTTACTTTCAGTTTTTGTTTAAATTTTGAAATTGTAATTTAATCCCAGGGTGGCCCCTCATTCCCAGAATCGTTTCCGTACCCCTAATAGGTTCTAAAATATGCAATTTTACATATCCAAATATAGGGAATCGTATACAAAGTGTGATTGAATTATATTAAAAACATTTAAATTACATTTTATTTTTTTCGCAGGTTAAAATAGTTATCTTTTTAATATATATACCAACTTATAATAATTATAATTTAATTTAATGAAATTAAACATTAATTTTAGAAGTATAATATTTTTACTTGTATTAATACGTAATAATTAAATTTTTAAATACACTCGACAAAATTCTACTATTTACGCATTAAAAATTTAATGTTTTAATGAAGGTGTAATTGGTATGACCGCTATGAAAGGAGAAGATTATACTAATAAAAGTGCAGTAAAGTTGCAAGTAGCATTATGTCGAATTAATTATCTTAAAATTTAGTTAATTAACCTTGACAAAAATCTAGAATCAGCAAAGTATCACATTTGTAAAAAATGGCTTACTAGGTCTCTACATAGCAAAAATGATCTTATTTTATTACGAGGTGAAAGTATAAGCAATGTACAGCATAATTTCATCTTTTGTAATCTTGTAGAGACCATGCAGGCAAAACTAGGGGGAATAATGTACAAATATTTATAATCTATATTTAGGTTCCCATAATATACATCTTTATAACAATCTAAAACGATTAATGGTTATAAGGCTAAATTTCATATAAATGAAAATGAAACCTTTAAAATTTAGTCCAACTATTTATCAAAAAACACCAATTAATAGGAGGAATTACCATGAAAAAAACATTAGTCGCAGGGTTATTAGCTACAGCAGTATCTACAAGTTGCTTCTTACCTGTAAATACTTTTGCAGAAAGTAAAACAACTTATTTACAACAAACAAGTAGTCAAAATCAAGTTGCTATGAATAGGTTATCAGATTCGCTTAGGACATTAGGATCACAGACGCCATTAATTCAAGGATATGGGCTAATCATATTAAAGCAACCAGACCTTCAAGTAAATGCTATACCTGGAATAACAACTGATCAACGTACTGCAAGAAACCATGTTAAAGAATGGCTGGATAACTATAATCCAAAACTAATCAAAGTAAATCTAGACATGCAGAGTTTTGGAACAAGTTTTACAAATTATTATGATATATTGGTTGAACTAGCTGAAAAAATGAATGAAGATCCGCAAGCAAAAGAAGCACTTGTAAGTGTTTTCAATGAACTTCAAGATCAAGTGAAAGCAATTCAGCTTAATATGAAAGGAAATTCAGTGAACTTAAATTATTATAAAAACGATTTGGTTAAAGATAGTGATAATTTTTCTAGTAAAGTTAGCAGAGCAATTGAAGGTTATAAGAATTCAGGCGGAGACATTGAAACATTAAGAACGAAAATTGGACAACTTGATGAAAGCATTCAAAATGATTTTACAAAACTTCTAGCTCTACCAAAAGAAAATATAAAAGGTTCTATAAATATTGGAAAGACGGTTATTGATATTTGGATAGACGCAGGTAAGGATCAAACTTTAGACACGTCTAATTTGGAAGTGATTTTTAACCAAGTTGGACAACTCCAAAATGATGAAGTAACAAAACTGAATAATGATGTTCGTCAGAAGCAACAACAAAAACTTCTATTGCTACAAAATTTATCGAAAATTGAAGTGCAAGCAACTCAAATGACACTTATTGATCTGCAGTTAAATAACTTTACGAGTGTAGTTAAAAAGCAAATTGAGAGTTTTGACAATCTAGTAAGTGGTTGGGACATCTTTAATGAAACAATGAGTGAAATGAATACAAGTCTTAATACTGATGCGAAACTAGATTCTAATGCAGTACAAGCAAAATTAACAGAACTCAAAAAGTTTACGGATGAATTGAATAAACAAACAAAGGAATATGATGATAGTGTTACAAAAATAAAAGTAACAGAAGGAAAATAGTCGAATGAAGAACCTTAATTCTTAACAATATAATATAAGGAGAGATAAATATAATGAATAAACCTTATAAAGTAATGGCTTTATCTACAGTAATAGCAACAATCGCAGCGGGTAGCATTACGCCATCATATGCCTCGGCAGCGGAAAATACAACAAAACCAGCACCTATTTATGCAGATGCAACAAATAACTACCCTGAGTACCCTGAGTACCCTGAGTATTCACTTGGACCAGAAGGGCTTAAAGATGCGTTAGAGAAAACTGGATCCAATATGTTGGTAATGGACCTGTATGCTTTAACTATTATTAAACAAGCAAATGTTAATTTTGATGGTTTAACTGCAATTAGCAATGATTTACAAACAGGCATGAAGAACAACCTAGATGTTTCTAGAGTAAATGCAAAGCAATGGTTAGATGATTTGAAACCACAAGTAATTAAGACGAATCAAAATATTATCAATTATAATACAGAATTTCAAAATTATTATGATGCTTTATTAGAAGCTGCAAATAATAAGGACAAAGAAACAATAAAAGCTGTACTTATAGAATTAAAAGATAGTATTTCAAAGAATAGAGATGCAGTGGACAAGTTAGGGAAAGATTTGATAGCCTTTCGCGACAAATTAGCACTGGATACACAAAATTTTAAAAGTAATACTGACACAATCACAGGTATTTTAACTGGTGAAAAAAATGGAATTCCAGATATGAAGAAACAAATCGAAGTAAATTACAAATTAATTGATGAGAATAACAAAGTTTATATTGCATCATCGGTTGCAACTGCTCTCGGTGCATACTTAACTGCTACAGTTATCTTTGCGCCTATTGGTGCAGCTGGATTAGGAGGCGGGATATACGGAATTACTACATCGCAGCAGCAGATAAACAGCGCATACGAAAAGATTAAACAGCTAACAACAAATATTTCAACTGCAGAACTACAGGTAGCTAAGTTAACGGTTTTAGAACAGAATACTAAAAATTTAGTAGAAACAGTTGGTGCAGCTGTTACTGCTACTGAAAAAATAAAGGATCAGTGGACGACAATGGGGGTAAAATATCAATCATTGCTTGAAAATGTTGACAAAATGAACTCAGACCAGATTGCTATTATTATAAAATCAAAGCTGAATACAGCGAAGGGTAGCTGGAACGACGTTAACCAGTATGCCCAAAATATTCAAAATGGTGAGATTAAATTCGTAGAAGAGAAGAAATAATATTACTCCAAGAAATTGCTGAAGTAATGAAAAATATAATATACTGACTTTCCCTTTTGAAGAACACATAATGTGAGTCTCCTGTTCAAATTTGAGCAGGAGATTTCCTATATAGTTATGAAACTTGATAAAGATTATAGAATAAGAAAGTATGAAAACCCCTATTTTAATATGTTGTTTTATTTGCAATGATCGTAATTCATATGAAGTAAAGAATAGAAGCTTATGAATGTAATAAAATACGCGATACATTTGAGAGGATAGATGAAAAAGGTGAATAAAAAATTGTATAAGAAAGTTATTTTATCAACGATCATTACTGGAATGGCAGCGAGTAATGTAATCCCTCTTCATACTTTTGCAGCAGAACAAACAGTGCAAAATAGTGTGTCCCAACAGCAAGAAGATAGTACGAGCTATGATTTGGGTCCTGATAGATATAAAGAAGTAATGGAGAAAATGGGGGCAAATATCCTTACAATGGATTCATATGCTCAAACAATCCGTAATCAACAACAGACAGATTTAAGTAAAATAAGTTCTATAAATGGTGATTTCAAAGCAAACATGATTAAGCATCAAAAGGATGCCCAAACGAATGCAACATATTGGATAGATGATCTAAAGCCTGATATTATGAAAACGATTCAGAATAGTGTAAGTTATAATGATACCTTTCAAGCGAGTTATAATGAATTACTAGCTGCTGTAGATCAATTACGAATTGCTATAGATCAAACAAATAAAGTGACATTTAAATTTAGACTGGTGAGATTATATCGTAGTATTTTGGAAAATAGTGAAGAAATGGATGGACTACTAGAAAAGTTGAAAACATTCCGAAATAAAATGGCTGAAGATACAAGAAGTTTTAAAGAAGATTCCAATCAATTGAATTCTATTTTAGAAAGTACGAACGCTGGTATTCCATTTCTACAACAACAAATCAATAATTTTAATAATATAATTAAAGAAAATAATGATAAACGTGGTGGCTATATAGCTTTATCTGTATTTATGCCTCCAGTTGGTATACCATTGATTGTCACTGCTGACAAGAATATCGCATCTGCACAACAAGAAATAGAACAATTAAAGTCTAGAATTTCTGGAGCAGAGGCAGAATTAGTTATTTTGGCAGATGCCAAAAATAAGACGGAACATATGACTGCAGCAATTGATACAGCTATTACTGCTCTTCAAAATATATCGAATCAGTGGCATACAATCGGAGCAAAATATGATTCTTTACTAAAAAATGTTGATAACATTAACCCAGACAGGCTTGCTTTAATAAAAACACAGCTGAAGATAGCGAAGGATAGCTGGCAGGACCTTAAAAATTATGCAGATAAATTATATGAAGGTGCTAAGATTGTACAAAATGGAGAGATTGTACAAATAGGACAACCACAAATAGGACCGGATTGCACCTGAATACATATAAAACAACAGAATATACACTATATCAGGTTCTGTTGCAAAGTTGATTCAAGAATAGAGTAATCCAGCTAAAAGTTCTTAATTTTATGCGATTGTTAATAAATTTCGTAATTCATCATACGCCGANGGTTCTGTTGCAAAGTTGATTCAAGAATAGAGTAATCCAGCTAAAAGTTCTTAATTTTATGCGATTGTTAATAAATTTCGTAATTCATCATACGCCGAAAAACCGAAATCTGGGTTCAGATTTCGGTTTTGTTTATATAAAGCGTGAACTGTTTCAATACCTTTCAAGGTTCGTGAAGCATAGCGAATACTTTGAAATCCTGCGGATTTAGCTAAACGCCGTTTTACATGCCTGTGGTCCTGTTCAATGAGATTGTTCAAATACTTAATTGCGTAATGCTTCGTATGTTTATAAAGGCCTTCTTCTCTTAATTTTTTTAATGCACAAAGTAATGCTGGTGCCTTGTCTGTGGTNGTTCAAATACTTAATTGCGTAATGCTTCGTATGTTTATAAAGGCCTTCTTCTCTTAATTTTTTTAATGCACAAAGTAATGCTGGTGCCTTGTCTGTGGTGAGAACCGTTGGTTCACCAAATGTTTTTACTAATCTTTTCATAAAAGCATAAGCAGCTTGATGATCGCGTTTTTTACGAAATTGAATATCCAATGTATGCCCGTCTTTATCTATTGCACGATATAAATAACACCACTTTCCTTTGACTTTGATATAAGTTTCATCTAGTTTCCAATAGAATTGAACCTTTTTATGTTTCTTCTTCCAAATTTGATAGATCAGGTTCCCGTATTCATGAACCCAGCGCATGATGGTTGT
>NZ_LTAQ01000044.1 GCF_001590835.1 Bacillus gaemokensis | reverse complement strand
TACCTGTTCATCCATTCTTCCCAGATACTCAATATTCCCATCAGGAAGCCATCTTGCCAAATCTCCACTTCGGTACAGTTTCCCTTCTCCGAATGGATTATCGATGAATTTCTCCGCTGTCAGTTCTGGTCTATTGAGATATCCTCTAGCTACACCATCTCCCGCTATACATAATTCCCCAGGTATTCCAATTCCACAGAGATTTTTCTCATTTAATATATATATATGAGTATTAGAGATTGGTTTACCTATTGGGATAAGGTCCGTGAATTCATCGTCGTTTTTATATTCCCAGTGTGTTGCTAAAACCGTATTTTCTGTTGGCCCATATGCATTTATATACCTACAATCGCTACTAGCTTTCTTTATTATTTCTGCATTCGAAGCTGAACCGCCTGTTGTTAAAATTCTCAATCCCTCTGGCTTCGCTTGCATATAATATTGTGGCGATAATAGCGTTATTGTTATTTCACTATCTGATACAAATTCATTAAATACATTCACATCCGATATTTCTTCTGATGAAGCAATTTTAAGTGTTGCCCCTGTCAATAAAGATATCGTCATTTCCCATACAGATGCATCAAATATATAGTTTGCGAATTGAAGAATATTATCTTTTTCTGTAATTTGATAAAGTTCCATCAAATACTCTCTCATCGCAATAACGCCTCGGTTTTCAACCATAACACCTTTTGGTTTTCCCGTTGTTCCTGATGTATAGATAACATACAATAAATCAGATGATTGATTTACTTGTACAGGATTTTCTTCTTCACCTATAAAGACACTATGTTCCGCAAGGTCAATGACTGGTATCTCTGTCTCGATTTCCGCTTTATATGTTAGTACTGCCTTTGGTGTACAGTCCTCCAGCATATATTCGATTCGATCTTTTGGATAGGTCGGATCCATCGGCACATATGCTCCGCCTGCTTTAATAATTCCATAAATACCTACAATCATTTCAACGCTTCGCTCTGCCATGATCGCAACGTAATCATCCGGTTTAACCCCAAGACTTCTTAGCTTATGCGCTAAGGCATTTGCTCTTTGGTTCAGTTCTCTGTACGTGATTTCCTCATCTTCAAAGGTCACTGCAATATGATTTGGTGTCTTTTCTACCTGTTCTTCAAACAGGCCCGCTACCGTTTTTTCTCTTGGATACTCACTAGAAGTATTGTTAAATTCACCTACGATAAGAGTTTTTTCTTCTTCTGTTGTCGTTTCAATTTCTATAAGTTTTTTCTGCGGATTTAAAGACATGTCTTGCAATACTGCTTTTATCCTAGTAAGGATACTTTGGATTTCACTCTTCTCATACACATTCGGATTATACATGATATCGTAATACAATTTTTCACCGTCAAAGTGTGCAGTAATATTTAATGTATAATTCGTTTGTTCTCTTGTAGATTCCATTTCTATCTGAAGTCCGTTTTTACTACTCTTTAATCGCTCTCTATCTACATAATAGTTCTCAAATGCAAATAATGTTTTTATCAAGGCAGAGCCTAATTTTGTTTGGTTTTGAACTTCTGGTAATGAACAATAATCATAGCTACTCCCTTCAATCCCCTGCTTCTGAAGTACTCTTAACAATTCCACAACTGTCATATCTGCTTCTCTTTTTACTCTAACTGGTATCGTGTTTACAAACAGACCCACGATTTCTTCAATTCCCTTTATTTTCGCGGTTCTTCCCGATACAACCTTTCCAAATACTACATCATCATTACCATTGTATTTTTGTAGAACGACACCCCAAGCAGCTTCCATAACAGTATTTAATGTCACATTATTAGATAATGCCATCTCATTCAATCTTTGACTGATCTCTTTTTCTAGACTTACTCTTATACGCCCCATTTGCTCATCAGTCAGTGCTGGCTTTTTCATTGGTCTTATTTCTGCAGGTTCTTCATATTCTGATAAGAGCTCTGTCCAATATTCTAAACCTTTTTCTTTATCCTGACCCTCAAGCCACTTAGCATACTCATTGTATCCAGCGGTTTTCTCTTTCTCTTTCTCAATCATATGTTCTATATCTTCTATACTTACATCGTTTTTCAACTGTTCATAATATCTTAGAAAATCACCGAATACTAATGAGATACACCAACCATCCATTATAATGTGATGGAAACTCCATATTAATTTATGACTCTCATTTTTCAATTTTATATACTTCACTCTTAAAAGCGAATCTGTTTCTAAATTAAAACCACGTTTTACATCCAGGCTTATAACTTCTGATATCTTTTTTTCTTGTTGACTTTCGCTTAACTGAGTCAAATTAATTTCTTCATATTCAACTTTTTTGTTTTCCAACACAAGCTGTCTTGGCTTAGATATGTTTTGCTGAGCTATAGCTGATCTTAGTACACCATGTTTTCTTGCCAAGAACTTAAGAGCTTGTCCTACCTTTTCATTATCAACCTCACCATGCAAGGTATATACACTTTGTACTATATAACTAGTTGATTCTCTATCCATTACGTTATGGAACAACATTCCTTCCTGTAATGCTGTAAGAGAATATATATCTTCGATATCAGAAAAACGTGTTCTTAATACTGCTAAATCTGATGTCTCTAAATCGTTTGTTGAATAATCAGATGCTGTCTTAGTACTCTCTTTTTGATTAGAGCAGTATTCAACAATCTCAATCAATATTTCCTTATATAGCACTCCAAGCTTATTTATTGTCTCTTCCAAATACCGCTTCGCATCATATGTTACTACAAAACATAGTTTACTCTGTGCGATACTTCCATTGAAATTAATGGTTCCTGGCAACCTATTCTCTTCAGCAATACTCAGTCCAGTTGAAAAGGTTGTTATGTTTCTGCTACTTTCATTTTCAGTATAACTATTCAATTCTCCTAAATAATTGAAGTACAAATCAGGTTTTGCACCATGATCTTCCTCCATTAACAATCCATACCCAATTCCGTGATTAGGTACGTTTCTAAGCATTTCCTTTGTCGCTATGATACTTTCACTAATATCATCCTTACACTCCACAACTACAGGATACATGCTCGTAAACCAGCCAACAGTTCTATCTATCTCTATTGGTTCATGAATTTCTTCTCGTCCATGTCCCTCTAAACCAATGGATACCTTTGTTTGTCCCTTCAACTTTCTTATTGCCATTCCTAGTGCACTCAACAATAAATCATTAATCTCTGTATTGAAAGCTTTTCCTGCTTCATAAAGTAGTTTTTTCGTTTCTCTCTCATCAAAAAAGATTCCTATATTTCCGTATCCCGTTCCAGTACAATCCGTATCCCACTCCACTCTTCCGGACTTCATTTCTTCAGCCACAGTTTCCCAGTACCCTTTTTCCTGTATCAAATTTTTACTATTTTTGTATTCTTTAAGCAGCTCACTCCACGCCTTATAAGATGCAGTTTTCTTCGGTAGTACAATTTCTTCTCCTGCTTCGACCTGTTTCATGGCAGTAGTAAAGTCCTCCAGCAATATTCGCCAAGATACGCCATCTACAACTAGATGATGCAGACAGATTATCAAATACTTACCCACATCCGTTTTGAATAGAGCGGTCTTCAGTAACGGCCCACTCTCCAAATCTATACTTCCCTGTAAACGAGTACATTCTGCTTCAACTTTTTCTTTCATATTTTGTTCACCATTAAAATCATACACACTGAAATCATACAGTTTGCTTTCTCTACTGTTAAGTATTTCAAGCGTACCGTTTCTATAAACAGCACGTAACATATCATGGTGAATCACCAAAGCTTCCAAAACCTTCTTCAAGGTTTCTTCTCTTACATCCACTGGTACCATCATTGCCTGATTAAAGTGGCTTGGTTTAGTAAGATTCCAAGCTTCAAATGTTTTTAAGATTGGTGTAGCTACAACCGTTCCTATTACTTCATGTTGCTCATAGTTGTTTTCTGCTGCAGCTATGGCCACATATGCAATGGCCTCTACGGTGTGTTTGCTCATTATTTCTTTTACAGAGAGATCATACCCTGCTTCACGCATTTTAGAAACGATTCTAATTGCCTTAATAGAATCTCCACCAAGTTCAAAGAAACTGTCCTTAATACTTATTTTTTTCACACCTAGTACTTCACTAAATATTTCACTCAATACTTCCTCTGTTTCACTTCTCGGCGTGATATATTCCTTTTCACCCTTCACTTCAATCTCAGGAAGAGCTCTCTTATCAAGCTTACCGTTTCTTGTTACTGGTATCTTGTCAATCTGCATTATATAAGCAGGTATCATATATGCTGGCAATTCCTTACTGATTTCCTCTCTAAGGTCACTGATACTTAATTTATTTTCTGCCGTAACATATGCACAAATTGCCTTTTCACCATTTTTATCTTCTCTTACAATTAACGCTGCATCAGTTACACCTTCGGCTCTTCTAATGACGTTCTCAATTTCGCCAAGTTCAATTCGGAATCCTCTGATTTTTATCTGTTCATCGATTCTTCCTAAATACTCAATATTCCCATCAGGAAGCCACCTTGCTAAATCGCCACTTCGATATAACTTCCCTTCTCCGAATGGATTGTCGATGAATTTCTCCTCTGTTAGTTCTGGTCTATTTAGATAACCTCTTGCAATCCCTCTCCCTGCTATGCATAATTCTCCCACAACACCGATCGGTTGTAGATTATCTCCATCTAAGATATATACTTGTGCATTGTCTATCGGTCTCCCAATACTCACGTTCTTTTGACGTTCCAAGTTCCTCATAATTGTAGTTGCTATACTATTTTCCGTCGGTCCATATTCATTAGTAAGCTCTGTACCAGGACATTTAATCAAACTCTGTTCTATTAATTCCTGATCAACAGCTTCTCCAGCTAATGTAACAATTCGCAAGGTTCGAACATCTTCAGGTTGCAACACGTTTAGAAGCTCTCTGTAAAGAACCGGAACGATAATCATATGGGTGACACGATAACGGGTTATATCTTGTTTGATGGCAAGTATATCTCTAGCTTTTTCCTCACTTTGAATTACCACATTCGCCCCTGACAGGAGCGGTGTAAACATGCTGGTAACAAATCCATCAAATGCAAAAGAAAAAAGTTGAAGTACCGTATCTCTTTCTTTTAAAGCATATTCTTGCTGGCGCCATTGAAGGGTATTTGCTACTCCCTTATGCTCTATCATCACACCTTTGGGTTGTCCTGTTGTTCCTGATGTATAGATGACATACAATAAATCAGATGATTGATTTACCCTCACAGGATTTTCTGCTTCCCCTATAAAGATACTATTATCCGTAAGGTCAATAACTGGTATTTCTGTTTCAATTTCTGCTTTGTATGTTAATGCTGCCTTCGGCGTACAATCCGCAAGCATATAGTCAATTCTATCTTTTGGATAAATTGGATCCACCGGTACATATGCTCCGCCCGCTTTAATAATTCCGTAAATTCCGACAATCATTTCAATACTTCGTTCCGCCATGATCGCAACGTAATCATCCGATTTGACTCCAAGACTTCTTAGCTTATGAGCTAAGGTATTTGCTTTTTGGTTGAGTTCTCTGTACGTGATTTCCTCATCTTCAAAAGTTACTGCGATATGATTTGGTGTCTTCTCTACCTGTTCTTCGAACAGTTCAACTACCGTCTTTTCTTTTGGATATGCACTGTAAGTGTCATTAAATCCCTTTGTAACAAGCGCTCTTTCTTCCTTCGTTATGACGTCTATTTCATTTAATTTTATAGTCGGATTACTTACAACTTGATTCATAATATTTATCAAATGTGTTAATAGACGCTCTGCACTTTCTTGCTTATACAAATCTGTACAATATTCCAGCACCATCTTGTAAGTATTTTCCACTTCATAGATACTAAATGTCAGGTCGAATTTCGCCGCCGTGAATTCTACTCCTGTAGATTCCGCTTTACTTCCATTCAAATCTAGCTCAACATGCTCATTGTTTTGTAACACAAGCATGACGTCAAATAGTGGATTCCTTGACATATCAC
>NZ_LTAQ01000043.1:4391-6133 GCF_001590835.1 Bacillus gaemokensis | reverse complement strand
AATGCAAATTCGAATCATTTTCGTACCCCAACTATTGATCGTCTTTTTCACCTATTATAATTAGATATTTAGAATTTCATTATAAAAAACTGTAAAAAAATAACCAATCCCTTAACGTACAGGAAGCGGTTGAAAAATGTGTCTAAACGTACAATTTTCTTTTTTTGATATGGTGACCCCATCGCCATCAAGCTAAGGTTTTGAAGTACCCCCTAAATGAAAATTTTCTTTCTCTACAGTTAGTTATTTTGAGAAGTCAGCTCATTTTTTTGTTTTGGGGGTGTTTACTTTTCTTAAGTTGATGGGCATGGCCTCATCATATCATTTCGGGAATTTTGTACGTTTAGACACAATTTCGTCACAATTAATCCCTTTTACTGTACGCTAAGAAATATTTGTTCAGAAAATCTTACCTAAAAAGTCATGGTGTATCAGAAGCACAATTCCGCGCTGATGTACAACGTGCATACAATAATTCTAATGTCGAAGTTTCAGTTCCGGAACAACCATCTAAACCAGCAGAAGTACCAACAGCTGTTACTGATGGCGTGGCATACATTCAAGGCAACAACGTTAATTTGCGTAAAGGTCCAGATACAAGCTACTCTAAAATTCGCCAATTGAACAAACCGGAGGCATATGTTGTTTGGGCTGAAAAAGATGGTTGGTTAAATCTTGGTGGCGATCAATGGATTAAATACAATTCTTCTTATGTGAAATTCGATAAGAAAAGTACAGTAGATTCATCTATTGTAGGCAAACGTGTTGTTTCTAAAGTGGACAACCTACGTTTCTATCATTCTGCTTCTTGGCACGATAAAGATGTCGCCGGTTTTGTAGATGCAGGATTAGGATTTTCAATCGATGCGAAAGTAACTGTGAATGGTTCACCGTAATACAAAGTACACAACAGCAAAGGCAAAACATACTATGTAACTGCAAATGAAGCCTATGTATATGTGAAGTAGGGAATAAAAAAGGACATCTTCCTCATTTGAAGATGTCCTTTTTTATATGGTAGCTTTTTATTTTTTTTAGTATTTTAATAAAAATTAGATTACCTCAAACTCATAGTATACACTTTTCCCATTACTTTGAGTTACTTTAACTACGGCGAAACCTGTGCCTACAACGTCCATTCTAACTTTTCCATTCTTTTTTACCGTAATTTCTATAACATCTGAGTCCCCTTCCGTTAACCTGGCAGCGACACCATCTTCAATTCTGTATTCACCAACATGCCAACAGTCTTTGCATGTCTTCGAGGAAGCGGTTGCAATTTTTGTGTTCTTTGTTATCGTTTCATCTTTTGCATACAAGCTACCAGTCGATGCATCAGCGATACCATTTGTGCTTAACAAAATCATTGTAGTTAATAAACCTACACAAAATTTTTTTAACATAAATTAATCCCCCTTTTGGTTTAGTACAATTGAAATCTACCATTTCTACTCGTTTATGTAAATATTTGTTATATTTTAGAAATAATTTACGGATAATTCAGTTTTTTAACTGAAAAATAAGCCTATGTATATGTGAAAAGAGGGATTCTCCAGACTTGGGGAATCCCTCTTTTTTTTATTTCGCATCAATAATATTTATAAATTTAAGAGTAATCCTGTTATAAAAGGCATCCGTACATAGGTTCTGTTGCAAAGTTTTGTTAAAGTTAAATGGTGCCAACAAAAAGTTGTACATTTTATGCGATTGTTAGTAGCTCCTGTAATTCATTGTATGTCGAA
>NZ_LTAQ01000043.1:3961-4263 GCF_001590835.1 Bacillus gaemokensis | reverse complement strand
TGTACAATGAGTTGTATTTAGATAAAAGCCTTGTTCTCTTAATTTGTTAAATGCGCAAAGTAATGCTGGTGCTTTGTCTGTAGTGAGAACCGTTGGTTCTTCAAACGTTCTGACCAATCTTTTCATAAAAGCATAGGCAGCCTGATGATCCCGTTTTTTACGAAGTTGAATATCCAATGTATGCCCGTCTTTATCAATTGCATGATATAAATAACACCATTTTCCTTTTACTTTTATATAGGTTTCATCTAGTTTCCAAGATAATTGAACGTTTTTATTTTTCTTCTTCCAAATTTGATAGA
>NZ_LTAQ01000043.1:0-3953 GCF_001590835.1 Bacillus gaemokensis | reverse complement strand
CCATATTCATGAACCCAGCGCATGATGGTTGTTGGGTGAACCGAAACACCACGCTCTTTCAAGATTTCAGATACATCACGATAGCTTAAAGAAAAACGATAATAGTAGCCGACGGCTACTAAAATAATATCCTTTTTAAACTGTTTTCCTTTAAAATACCCCATATATCATTCTCCTGCTCACACTTTTTCTACAGGTTATCTCAGTTTAGAAATCTTTGCAACAGAACCCTTCATTCTCTAATTCTCTAGCTGTTGGCCTACGCTGTAGCCATTTATAATAAGCAGCACGAGATACACCGGCAATTTCACATAAAAGGATTACTGGCAGATTTTCATTCGCATGTAAATCTTGAATCGCTCTATATTTATTGTGTAGACGAACGCTTGTTAACGACGCCTCCTTTCGAGTTCCTCTAACTTTTTTAAAAAAGCATTTTCTGCACGTAATCATTCATTTTCTCGCTCTAAACGTTTCATTTCTAGCTTAAACTTTTCTTCATCTGTTAATTCATATTCCTCTTTCTTTCGACCGCGTTTATCTTGTAGTGCTTCTTCTAAGCCATCTTCACCATTCACTTCATACCTTCTCTTCCAATCTCTAATCGTCCCAGGATCAACTGAAAATTTAGCAGTAATGTCAGCTATTGATTGATGACCATCTTTATAAAGAGCTAAAATCGCCAATTTTTCAGCTTTAGAATATTTCATTCGAGCCATAAAAAAAATACTTCCCTTAGATAAACAGATTTTTATTTTTTATCTGTCTACCTAGTGGGGAGCATATCAAGATTGATCAAAATGGATTCCTCTACACCTCATCTAGATGTATTTTTTATAAAAAAGTTTGATCAAAACTCACTTTACTTGCAAGATTCTTGGAATTTTTGTATCAGAACCAAAAAATACGTTATCCTTTCTATAAAATCATAGTAAGGATAACGTATTTTGCTTAATAACGATAGCGTGCTACTTCTTCTTTAAGAAACACATATTGTATAACAAATAAGATTATACCATTTATTTTTTGCAACTATTCTTACTTGTATAGGATTTTGTACCCCAATAATGGATTTGAGAGCCGTTAAATGAAATTTTTTTGGTTTGTCCCTGATAACGTTGTTCAAAATGAAGGTGAGCACCTGTTGATCCCCCTGTATTGCCCACATTTCCAATTTTCTGTCCTATCGTAACTTTTTGTCCTTTTTTAACGCTTTGTGTGCTTAAATGTGCATAGCGAGTAGTCCAACCGTTTCCATGATTAATCTCAATCCATTTTCCATAACTTCTATTTCCCTCATTTTCTACCCTTGATACTGTGCCAGAAGCAGATGCTACAACAGTATCCCCTTCATCATTTGTTCGGTTAAAATCAACAGAATTTGCTGGACTATGATTAGAACGAGTTTGTCCTTCCCACTTCTGTCCACAAGGAAAAGGCATTTGAAACTTTGGTGTTCCAGCTGCCTCGGCAGTATTAAAACCCCCTATACAAAATGTAAGTAGTAAAGTTGATGCAGTGATCGATAACAAATTCTTTTTCTTCATAATAACTCCTCCAATATACTGAAAATATTTATGAAGTATGTATTCTTTTTACTTTCGCGTGTTCCCTTCCCACTCTTTTTTTCTCAAAAATAGACAGAATATTTTATAAAACGACATTTTTCTACAGGACATGATAATTGTCATCAAATTAAGAAATTTTTTTGTTGCTTTTGTAGCTTTAAAATAAAGTTTGATCATTTTCTACCTGTGTTGCTCCACAATCGCGCCCGTTTGTGAAATTGGCAAAGGCAGTCTGATTATCGAATAGCCCTCTTCCTCTCAGATTTGCGGAAACAGGCTCCTTTCCTATTTCACGTGCCCATATAGATAACTGGCCAATATGATGGATTTCGTGGACAATGACATGACGTATGATCTCTCCGTGTGTACATTCAATGACTCGACACCTGATTGGTGCGTCTCTAGAGCTAATTGGTTCTTCATTGAAATCAGTTTCTGAAAGTTTCCGAGAATCCATTTCATTTGTCCAAGATGTCACAAATGGCTTCACTTTCTCACGGTATTGAGCTGAAAGATTTTTCACTTTTTGTAAGCTAGCATAAACCTCAAACAATGGCTCCTCAGGCACTGGTTCACCTCGCAAACCTAAGATCCACATATATTCCACATCTACAATGTGCAATAGGGTATGTAGGATACTGCCGAACCCACCGACCCGTTTCTTTAATAGTTCTTTATCCGGTATGTCTTCGCACAATGTAAACCAATCATCACGAACTTGCCAGTTATATTGAAACAGTTTCAACATCACAACAACCTCCATCCTTTATAGATTTAATATTTAATTTTCGCCAAAAGACTTCAAAATCTTTTTTAAATAATAACTCTAAAAAAACCTGTTAAAACCCTCCACAAACTGACCCTTTAATTGAATAATACATCTGGGATTTAAGTGTTAAAAGAAAAAACCTATTTAATACAGGGTTTTATCAAACTTTGTTTTAAATTATCAATCTTTATTTTAAATCAACAACATTTTTATGAATTGCAACAGAACCCTGCCGATGGCGCCTAGCTGTTTTGAAACGTACGATGATAAGCATGAGATGTATATTGGAATCCTTGATCTGAATGGATGATGGTTCCATACACATCTCTTTTTTTCTGCTGCTAAATCTAACGTTTGTAGGACAAGTTGTAAATCATTGCGATGTGAGAGTTCGCAAACAACGAGTTCATTGTTATAACTCTCTTGAACGACCGATAAATAGAGAAATTTATCTTTGAATGGCAAATAAGTGATATCTATGACAAGTACCTCATTTGGTTTGCGGTTTCGGAATTGTTGTTCTACTACATTCGAAAAAACCTTTGAGGATTTCCCATTAAAAAAGCGTCGCTTTTTACGGATGATTGATTGAATTTGAAGTTCTCGCACAAGTCTACATACTTTTTGGTGGTTCACGAAATGTATGATCCTTTTGTTTCGTTAAAAAAATGTTTTGACTATAGAAAAAAGTATTAGACTGAAAAATGCTCTCTATACATGAAAGCACTTTTTGTTAACTTTAAGTTGTTTTAAGAATAGGCATATTTAGTACAAATTCCCGAATTGCATTTTTAAATTCTTCTTGATCTGGATGGTGTTTATCTTCTAAGATAGCAATGGACATATTAGGGAACTTAAATTTCTTATAATGATCTGGTTCGATAGCATCATCATATTTCCCACTAATTACAAGAGTTAGTACTGAAATTCCACTTGTGATTTGAGTATAATCTTTAAAGAATTCAGGGGATGAGTCTACATATTTACGAAAATCCGGGCGATGTTTAAGTTCTTTATCTAAGTCTTCTAAGATTTTATGTTTTTTTATCCATGAACTGTAAATCATAATACTTTCCCATTTCTAGCAACTTTTCAGCAAATGCAAAGAAATCTTGGTAGAAAGACTCAATGGACTCATACGTATCGGGGTAGTACCACATCGCTATCAAGCTAATCGTTCCAAAAGATAATATGGTAGTGTATTTTTTTTGATTTTTGATTACATTAAAAATGTGCATGACAAATAAACCTACTGAATAGGATCTTTAAAAAATCATTATGTACATTTTCGTTTTTGTGACATCGTACACTCATACACAGCACCTAAGATATCAAAGCCTGTCTTTTTCTCATATCGATGGGATTTCCGTCCGTTTTGCTGTAAAAATGGTTCTGGGTTAATATATTTTAAAATTTTTAAAAACTTATGTCTCTGTAAGGAACCTTACAATAATGTAAGGATTTTGTTAGGTATTTCGATGTTTTTAATACTCAAATTAAATTAAACTAAAAATAGTAAATCATTCGAAATACACACACTCAAAAAAATTATAAAGGAGTTGATAATGAAAAAAATTATTTGTTTTACTTGATGTGTTCACAAAATTAAATAGAAA
>NZ_LTAQ01000042.1 GCF_001590835.1 Bacillus gaemokensis | reverse complement strand
TTCATCTAGTTTCCAATAGAATTGAACCTTTTTATGTTTCTTCTTCCAAATTTGATAGATCAGGTTCCCGTATTCATGAACCCAGCGCATGATGGTTGTCGGATGAACTGAAATTCCACGTTCTCTTAAAATTTCAGAGACATCACGATAGCTTAAAGAAAAACGACAGTAGTAGCCGATGGCTACCAAAATAATATCTTTCTTGAATTGTTTTCCTTTAAAATACCCCATCTGTGATTCTCCTCGTTCCTTTTTCTAGAGTGTAGCCTCATTTAAAAAACTTTGCACCAGAACCYGAAAACTTAGGTTGTACCGTTAATAAGATAATATCAGGCTGATAGTGCTTCCATTTGAACAAATTTCCCTTTTTCATACCGATCACACACCTTTTTTAGAGTAATATTATCAGTATGTCCAAGTTTAGGAGATTACTTGCAAGAGCTTTAGAGTTTTTGCACCAGAACCGAAAAAACCTGTTGATAATATTTCTCAATATAGATTGCGAATATATTTCAGTTAAAATACTCAAAATTCATTTTTTTTAACTTATGATAGATTGTGAACAGTTCGTTTGTATTTATAAATTTTATTTTAGGAAGGGGATATTTTATGAGATTAAAAACTAAGTGTCTATCAGTAGCAGCATTATCTTTACTTACAGTATCTGGAGGAGGATCTGCCTTTGCAGCAGAGCAATCCATTCAAAATGAACAAAAAATGGTTTCAGGTATTATCTATTTAGATAAAGATAAGCCGAATCTACCAATCCATACTTTGGGAGAAAACTTAAAATTAATTACTACTGTAACTTCTGAAGCCCGTCCTCAATCAGGACAAAAAAATCGCTCTAGCGGTAACTTTGCTGTTGAAAGTTTACCATCTGGTACATATGCTTTGAAATGGACAGCACCAGCAGGGGTTTATTTTAATGTAATGCGGGATAAATCGGGAGGGAAAGACCCTGTCGTACTTTCTGGTGTATCTGATGGTACAACGTCATCCCCTACAACATCAAGGTCTTATTATATTGCCAATCCATCAGGTGCATTTAGTGATTTTAACGTTAGTGTATATGCCGTGTATCCTTAAACATATTATGTCTATATAATCCATTTCTTAAGCAATCTCCGTATAAGATATTAAGAAAAACTTATAATCCGAGGTGAATAACAATGAGAAAAATAATACCAAAATATCTATTTATTTGTTTAGCTTCTATTCTAATTTTTACTAGTTTTAGCATAAATACCTCTGCTGTAGTATTAGGTAATGATATAAGAACACGGATAACAAAGACAACAGATTTTCCAAATAGTGCTGTCGTTCATTTGGCTGGGGTATCTAATGTTCAATATGGCTGTACAGGATGGATGGTAGGTCCTAAAACGGTAGTAACCGCTGCGCATTGTGTTAGTGAGGGTACAACATCCATGACAGTATCACCAGGAAAAAATGAAGGTAGTAATCCTTACGGAACAGCAAAAATACGCCAAGTTCATATATCTCCAAGTTACATCGGCCCTGAACGTCCAGCTGATGATTGGGCAGTTATAAATATTGATAAAGATTTAGGAAATCAAACAAGATGGTTTGGATATAATTCAGGTTTACCTAATGGTAGTATTACTGTCACAGGATATCCAGGTGATAAAAGTTACGGTCAGATGTGGACGGGTGTAGGTTCAATTGTAAGGACAGCTAATAATGTAGCATATCATAATGTTGATACATACGGAGGGCAAAGTGGTGCTCCTATGTATGATTACAATTACCAAGTATATGCTATTCATGTTGGTTATAATGGAACGGATCTAAACCGAGGTGCACGAATAACTCAAGAGGTTATTAATGCAATTGAAAGTTTTAAAAGACAGTAAAAGAATTTTAAGTGCTCTTTAGTAGATTATGTGTTAAGTAATAATAGTTAAAAAAAACAGATGCCTTCTGTATGTTAATCCAAAGGCATCTGCTTTTTTATAATTTACATTTATTGAAACAATAAATTCACTTTCCATAACATAACGCCTCTATAATTTACGTTATTTACGGAAGTGGAGGGGTATTCCATTCTGCTCTTTTCCATGGAGCATCCCTAGGATCACCATATTCATTAGAATTCAGTTTATATTCTGGATCACCATAATAGAAAATATCTGGTTTATTCAAATATGGTAGTACTCCCTTTAAAGTATCATTACTATATATAACCCATTGCTGAATGGAATTATCCCCTTCATCTAAACGACCATTGTTTTTTGAGATTTCCCCATTATAACGAATTTGCACACCATCTTCTGATTTCCATTTCATTGCATGTGAGCCTCCATCTACTCCTATAAGAGGATGATTATTATCTTTAGGAATATCTGACCAAGGCTTTATTTTATATCCGTTGTGATTAGATATAAGTAAATGCGTTGGCTCTCCATCTTTTAAGTACACAAAATACTTTTCCCAATCATGTTCATGATCATTAATCCAATCATTATCTGCATAATATAGCCAATACTCATATACTTCATAATTTCCCTTTGTAACACTATGGAAGTATACAGCAGGCCTTTGATCATTTGGGCCTCTATTTTGCCAGCCTGTTGAACCGATTCCAGATACGGATTCTCCAATTTTAAATCTAATCAGATTTTCTTTATTGTGCTCTATATTGTCGTCATAAGATTGAAACCTAAAAGCCTGCGGGAAATTTTGTTCTCCTGAATCAGACCAGTCTGTTCCATCAAATTGTAGTGTAGGTAGAAATTTTGTGGGATCTTGACTTGCTTGTACTGAAGAGGGCTTGCTAGTATTTTCGGCGAATGCTACATTAGCCCCACTTGCTAATACAGCTAAAGAACAAAATATACTTAAATATCCTTTCTTATTCAAAATAAAACCTCCTATTAAATATTTGATAAAAAAGAAGAGTGAAATTCTCGATTTTCAAAATAGTACTAAGTAAGGGAAATCAGTATAATGACCAGTATATATTCTATATCATATAATATATATTGTTAATTTTTAATATTAAAACTAAAAAATTACTATATTCATATTGAGAAATTTTTAAAATAAACTAATAAGGATTCAGTTAAGCGGTGAGTTAACGAAAAAACAAGAGGATGAGGCAATGAATATCACCTTTCCTCTTGTTTTAGGTTTAGTAGTAGCTCCAAAAAGAAGGAATCGTTGGTTCTGTTGCAAAGTATTCGTTATGCTTCACGTGCGATAAAAGGAATCGAAACCGATCATGCCCTCTACAAACAAAGGCGAAGTCTTCAAGTAGACTCCGCCTTTTCGGTGTATCATGAATTGCAACAATTACTAGTAGTCGAATAATCTTTCCCCATACTTTCATGCCTCTGTTTATCTCTTAGGAAACTTTGCAACAGAACCTTTCAAGTCATGATCAATCACCCCAACAAAATACTCACTTAGAGTAATATGTTCTTTTCCAGGACAAGGTTGTTCAATTTGGAACTATGTGGTGATATTCAAAGTTTACAAGAATTTTTTCAGACGTTTTTTTATAACTCGTTTTATTTGACGGTTTCATACCGCATCAACATTGAACCACTTGTTTCGTAAAGCTGGGTTTCTATCAAATTTATGTCGTGACGTGTTTCGATGCTGTCGAAGTAACGTTTTCCGCTGCCCAATATGACCGGATGAATGATGATTCGGAGTTCATCAAGTAGACTAGCATTAATCAAACTTTGAACAAGACCTGCACTCGCGGGCACAATGATATCACCCTTGATTTCTCTTTTCAGCTCCCTTACTTTCGACATTACTTCAGAGTTAAGCAGAGAAATGGTATCATCGTAGTCTCCCCAGTGAATTTCCGTAAGCTCGCGATTATTAGTTACGACAAACTTTTTTGTTTTATTCATGGCATCAGCCCAATCTCCCTCTTGGAACGGCCAATAGCCTGCAAAGCCTTCATATGTGACCCTCCCCATCAAGATTGCTTCAGCCTTCTGGAACATCTCTAAACCATCATTTGTAGAATCAATGATGCCAGGCATCGCCCAGCTTACCATGTTACTTTCTTCGCCTTTCGGACCCGTAAAAATACCGTCCAATGTGTTACTCACGTTTGCAATTATTTTCCCCATATATTCTCCTCGAATATTTTTATGATCTTGCGTATTGGTAAATTGCCCCGATGATAAATTAAAAAAACATCTTCTGAATTAACTTCGATTTACTAACAAATAACCCCTTCTCTTATTCCAGAAAATGGCCCTTTAACGGAATAAGGGGTACGGAAACATGAATCAAGTGTTTTAAAGGTTCTGTTGCAAAGTTTTTAAAAGTAAGCTAAACTTTTGCAAAACAGAGCGAGGAGAATCACAAATGAGATATTTTAAAGGAAAACAATTTAAAAAAGATATTATTTTAGTAGCCGTTGGCTACTATTGTCGCTTTTCTTTAAGTTATCGAGATGTATCTGAACTCTTGAGAGAACGTGGAATATCAGTTCATCCAACAACCATCATGCGTTGGGTTCATCAATATGGAAACCTGATCTATCAAATTTGGAAAAAGAAAAACAAAAATGTACAATTATCGTGGAAATTAGATGAGACCTACATAAAAGTGAAAGGAACATGGTGTTATTTATATCGTGCGATCGATAAAGATGGATACACATTGGATATTCAACTCCGTAAAAAACGTGATCATTTGGCGGCATATGCTTTTATGAAAAGATTGTTAAAAAACTTTGGAGAACCAACGGTTCTCACTACAGATAAAGCGCCCGCATTACTTTGTGCGTTTAAAAAATTAAGAAAAGAGGGATTCTATAAAGAAACTATACATTGCACGGTTAAATATCGAAATAATCTAATCGAACAGGACCATAGACATATAAAGCGACGCTTTGTTAAATCCGCAGGATTTCAAAGTCTTCGTCATGCTTCACGTACAATAAAAGGAATGGAAACTGTTCATGCTTTATATAAACGAAACCGAAATCTGAACCCAGATTTCGGTTTTTCGACGTATGATGAATTATGGAATTTATTAACAAGCGTATAAACTTTAACGACTCATTTAGCTTTGCTTTGTCTATTAGAAAACTTTGCAACAGAACCGGCCAAAACATACGCATGATCATAATATTCTTTAGAGATTCCCAAAGGTTCCCCGCATATTAATTAAATTCACTAAAAGGGGTCACCATATCAAAAAAAGAAAATCGTACATTATCAAGACCTAAATTATAAAAATCCTTAAAAATAAAGGAGAACACATATTATACATGACTAATATGTGTTCTCCTTTTATTCAATTAAAGCGCCCGTTTGTGGAATATCTACTTTAAATATAGGCATCCTGTTACTTGTAGGGTATTTATTCAACTCTAAGGAGCGTGAATTATGACAGAGATATTCGATGAATCTAAGGTTGCGGGTTATGTGCTTCCAGACGAAACATTTCCACGTGAAGTCAAATCTATAACGGAAGTGGGTCGAGTTCTGGGTGGAACCATAGTTCAATTCGGCTTTCATAACCAAAGTGGGCCCGATCATCTGAAGCCCGGTCGCCCGATGGAACAGAGAAAGCGTGTAACTCGACCGGCAGGGGCAAACTGGACTTTTGTCGGGTTAAGCGCAATCAACTGTGCCTTCACTGACGGGAATTTGAGTGCACCTAAAATGCGTGAACGGCCGCTGGGACAACTGCTTGCTGAAACCTGGGTAGAGGGTGACGATATTGTTTGCAAAATGCGGCTCACTGATGGGAACATGGACGACCCATGTTGGATGTATGTCACAGTCAATGTGTTATTTTTTCAACCATAGAACGGGATGAGAATTTTACAGTCCGATCGCAAGGTTGAAAATCAAAGGAATTGATGGAGATCTGTACGCATAGCGAATTCTCCAAGGGCTACCGTTAATCGGTAGCCTTTACTCGTTATTTATAAGTTTTGAAACTATTTGGTTTATGAGATCAAAAAACCGATCTCTACACCTATTCCTATTTTTGTTTTTAACAACCCACCTCCAATAATTTAAACATGAGCTATATAGTAAACAAACTGGTTCTGGTGCAAAGATAAAATAAAAGAGAATATAGCGCATATATTTCTAGCGGAATTGTATTTTATGCTGTTAGTCCAAACAATTGATGGATGAATT
>NZ_LTAQ01000041.1:4531-11228 GCF_001590835.1 Bacillus gaemokensis | reverse complement strand
TAACTCATTCTGTAAGACTCCTTTCTAACTTGCATTCTTTCTCTTAATATATGATATAAATCTTATAAATATGCTAGAAGGATAATTCATTATATGAACCAAAATAACATTTTAATAAGGTACGTTTTCTATTCCTAAATTCCTAAAAAATTATTTATATAAGATTATTTTTACTAGTTAATAGGTAATGATATAGGGATATTTTGGTTCTGTTGCAAAGATTTTGACACTCCGATAAACTTTAGAAAAAATGTGATAGGGGAGAATGATACATGGGCCACTTTAAAGGAAAACAATTCAAACAAGACATTATTTTGGTAGCCGTTGGCTATTACTGTCGTTTTTCTTTAAGTTATCGAGATGTATCTGAGATCCTTAAGGAACGTGGTGTGTCGGTTCATCCCACAACTATCATGCGATGGGTTCATGAATATGGTAATCTCATCTATCAAATCTGGAAAAAGAAAAACACAACTGCACGGTTATCTTGGCATTTGGATGAAACCTATATCAAAGTTAAAGGAGAATGGCGTTATCTCTATCGTGCAATTGATAAAGATGGACACACACTGGATATTCAACTTCGTAAACAACGAGATCATCAGGCTGCATATGCCTTTATGAAAAGATTGATGAAAACTTTTGGAGAACCAGCGGTTCTAACAACAGACAAGGCACCAGCGTTATTTTGCGCGTTTAAAAAATTAAGAGAAAACGGCTTTTATAAACATACAAATCATTGTACAATCAAACATTTAAATAATCTCATAGAACAGGACCATCGACACGTGAAGCGACGCTTTGCCAAATCCGCAGGATTTCAAAATCTTCGTCATGCTTCACGTACCTTGAAAGGAATTGAAACCGTTCATGCCTTATACAAACAAAACAGAAGTCTTAAACCAGACTCCTGTTTTTCGACGTACAATGAATTGCAGAAATTATTTATAGTTGCATAATAGTTAGTCATAAATTCCTCGTCTAGTTTGATGCTAAGAAACTTTGCAACAGAACCCGCATAATCTTTCCTCATATTTTCATGCCTCTGTTTATCTCTTAGGAAACTTTGCAACAGAACCCCTTATCATTAATAAACAATTCATTTTTCTAAAATTAAAATTTGCTCTCCTGTATTTCCTTCCCAAGGTCTTTGATCATACCAATCGTATTTTTTTCGAATTTTGAATCCACTCTTTTGAATTACATAGTCTATTTCTTGAGGGAAGTATAAACGAACTTTTAATTGCATTTTTATAATATTTTCAGCTGTATTAGTTCCTGACTCATCACAAAATTGATAGTAATATGTAACATAATTAATTTGCTCTTTATAAGAATATGAGTTGTTTTCCCATGTTTTAAAAAACTTATTACTCTCCCCATATTTTAAAATTTCTTCAGCGTATACTCCATTTGGATCTCTTAATAAAAAATTAAATTTCGGATTTAATATATCAAATACTAATACTCCATTTTCATTAAGATGATTATGAATTGATTGAAAAGTTTTTTGCAGATCCTTATTAGTTTCAATATGATTTAGAGAATTTGAAGTAATAATTATCATATCAAATTTCTTATTTAAATTGAGATTTCGCATATCCTGATTTTGCATAAAAATTTGATCTTTAAATTCTGGATATTTACTGTTAATTTTTTCATCTAATATCTTTAACATCTCATCAGAATAATCTATGGCGTGTACTTTTTTTCCTGCTTCTAATAAAGGAATTGTTATTCTACCTGTTCCACATGCAATCTCTAGAATTTCATTTTGATCTTTTGTAATATCAAGCCAAAAGGGGATGTCATGTTCTACTACTCCATATTGATCATCATAAAAATCTGCCATACGATAATTTTCATAAAAATAGTCATTTGTTTTTACTGAGCTCATAGTAACCCTCCTATTTTTTAGGGAAATGTTAAATCTAAATATCAACCTATCATCATTTGTATGTTTTTGACAATGATTTTTATGATTTTATAAAAAAATAATTCTTTATTTTTTGAATCTTTAAATAAAAAAGATTGATTTACTTATGTCACGGGGGTAAAATGTAATAAGTTGATATTTTTTGTTATTAAATGTAAAAACGACGTCACTGGTGTTTCAAGCACTGTAGTATATATCGAGTATTACTATCAAACTAAGAAAGGAGGTAGATATTATGAAAACTCAAAAACCAGATTTTATTGTAATTTCTGTTGAAGGTTGCATGAATAGTACAAAAATGGAACTTAACTAATTTTTTATTATTTTTAGTAAAACATGAGTATTTAGCTCTACAGACTTTAATGTTTTAAAAATAAGCAATTATGGTGTGATAACGCACCAGTGACCATTCCTTATTTTTATTTCATCAAAATTAAATTTATATTCTTCCAGTAGATATTGAATTTATAGTATGTTCATAATTTTTACGAAATATTGAATTAAATTTTTTTATCTACCGTTAAAGAGAGGAAGGTTGTTTCTGAATGCTAGTGCAATGGCTAGGTTTTCCACTATCAATTAAATGGTATATTACAGGAAAGTGTAATTTAAGATGTAAACATTGTTATCTAACAGATTATACTGTTCAATCACCTTTCGAACAGGTGAGTCAATTTATTGACTATTTTAGCAAAATGGGTGTTCATGGTATTGCATTTCTTGGAGGAGAACCTTTAGTACGTAAGGATTTAGAAGATATCTTAAAAATCGTCAGTAATCATAATATTAGATCTAAAATTGCCACGAATGGTACTTTAATTAGTAAAGACCGTGCTAAATCTTTAGTAGCAAGTGGATGCAAACAATATCAAATCTCTTTAGAAGGCCACTCACCTGAACTAAGCGATCCGGTTCGAGGAAAAGCTACCTTTGAAAAAGCAATTACAGGGGCACAAAATCTAAAGGAACAAGGTGCTTGGGCCTCTTTTGGTGTGACAATTACTAAACAAAATGCTTCATATATTCAAGAAATACATCAACTTGCCCGTGAAGTTGGTGTTGACCAGCTTAAGATAGGTGGATTTGTCCCTATCGGAACAGGGAAAAATCATACTGAAGAGTTTAATTTAACACGTGAAATAGTGCTAGATGTGCGTAGAGAATTGATGGATCTTCAACAAAGGTTTCCTAAGTTACAGATTGACAGTAAGTTTTTACCTCCTAAAAATTCTAATTGTGCTTCTGACTGTACATTTGGATGTGGAGCTGGCACTACATCACTTGTACTAAATAGTGATTTAACTCTTTCAGCCTGTGATATGTTAGTGGAAGAAGATCGCACAAAAGTTAAGGTAAATTCTCCAGAAGAAATTGAAGACTTATGGAATAGTCATCCTTTATTCAACAAATGGCGTGGTTTATCTCCAAATGAAATAACCCGAAGTGTCGATAGTTTTGAAAAGGTACATCAGGAAGGCTGTCATGTTGCATATAGTGCCTACGAGGATAATTTATTCAGAATTTAAAATATTTATAACTCTTAAACTAAACATAAAGATGTTACATAACTTTTTAAGTGAAAGGGATAACAATTGTGAAAGAACAAGTTTTGAGAAGAATTAATATTGTAATGTACTCAGAAGCTATCTTTTCACTCGAGATATTTTTTGCACCTATAATGATTGCTTTTTATTTAAATTATATTGGACTAAGCTTCCAAGAAATGTCTCTGTTTTTTTCCGCTAGTTTAATTACTGGGTGGATTTTAGAAATCCCTAGTGGAGCATTTTCTGATTGGTTTGGTCGAAAAAAAGCCTTTCTATTAGGTAAGTTTATATATTTAATAGGCATGCTATCATTATTAGTCATTAAAGACTTCGAATTATTATTAGTAATCGCTTTTATCCTTTCTCTAGGCAGCTCTATGGGGAGCGGAAATCTTTCTGCTATCATTTATGAAAATTTGGACACTATCGGGATTGAGAAAGATGCCTTTTTCAGAATTAGCTCCAAAGCTGGCTCTTTCGGTTTTCTTTCCTCTGCAATTGCGTCTATTTTAGGAGGATATTTAGGAACTATCGACCTAAGAATTCCACTTATACTCGATTGTATTTTCATCTTTTCAACTATATTGATTGGATGGATCTTTATTGAAGAAAGATCCAAGTCATACTTATTAAAAAATAATCAAGGCTATTCTCAAGAATTAGTTTTAATTAAATTTAAAAAGGCCTTTGTTGATATGTTTAATCTTACAAAAGATGGATTTTTGTTATCTATAAAAAACAAAAAAATCCTATTTATATTTTTAGTGTCTTCAATAAGTTTTGGTATATTACGAACAGGATTTAACTTCTACCAACCAATTTTCGAAGAATTTTCAATTAATCTTGAGATATTTGGCGTCATATTAGCTATTTTCAATGTTATAGCTGCCACGACATCATATTTTGCGGGGAAAATCCCTAAAAATTTCATTGAAGGCCATGGCTTTATAATTCTATCTGTTATATTTTTAACAATTTCTGGATTTCTGGTTTATTTCAACTTTGGATTCACTATTTTAGTCGGATTAGCTTTTGCAATACATCAGATTGTTCGTGGTTTTATTACCCCTTACATATCCTATTCAATTAATAAAGAAATTCCAGTAGGAAGTAAAAGTAGAACCACAATCTTGTCATTTGACTTTCTAATGAGAGCTGCTATCGGGACCTTTATCATGACGTTGAGTGGAATAATAACTACAATAACTGGATTATCTGTAGGGTTTGTTATTGTATCTTTCTGTGGTGCATTAATTCTCTTATTTCTCTGTGTAGTGTTCCAAAGCGTAAGCAAAAAAAAACGGATGCATGAATCTCTTGCGACTAAGAACGGTAATTTTTAAATTTTCTATTAAGACATATTGAATAAAAGAGGCGGATTATGAATCAGACACATTTACTTCCTCAATCAATTACTTTGTACACTACTTATAATTGTCAATTAAGTTGTGAACATTGCTTTTTGACTCAAACCGGTAAACTAAATAAGCATACATTAGATATTAATTCAATCAAATCCATTATTGAAGATGCTCATAAAAACAATGTGTTTTTGATAGCAATATCTGGTGGAGATCCATTGCTACACCCTAATATTTATGAGATTTTAGAGTTGATAAAACAAAAAGGTATTGTCGCACTTTTAGGAATCACAGGTGTGGATGTCACTGAAGAACAAGTATTGAAAATAAAGTCTTTAGGAGTTCCATGTATTCAAGTAAGCCTTGATGGTTTCGATGAAGTTTCAAACCGCCTTTTTAGGGGATCAAGTGTATATAAGAATGTAATAAAAACTATTAAAATTATTAAAGATAGTGGTATTCATGCAAATCTTGCAATATGTATCACTAGAGAAAATAAACACCTACTTAAAAATATGCTGAATTTATGTAGTGACTTGGGAGTTTATAGAATAAAAGTCGCATTTTTAGAGCCAATTTCAGGAAAAGAAGAATTGAATAGACGAATATTAAATGAAGAAGAGAAGCAAAAAATTCTATCTATTTGTAAGAAAATAAATATTGATAGAAAAGAAGATTGGATTTTAATACCAGGCTATAATCTTAACACTGGAAAACCAAATACTTTAGGAAAATACCCTCCCCTAGTAATTGGTGCAGATGGATTAATAAGCATAGACGAGTTTGGAAAAGTAATCGGTCATATATCTGACGGGCCTATTTCTAAAATCTATGGACAATTTGTTAATGAATCAGTAGCCATTTTTATTGATGATTTAATTAATAAGGTGAAAAGAGACTTTAACATAAGTACAATAGAGGAAATTCCCCCTCAAAAACTCAATTCTGCAGCAGTTATATTTAAATATGATACACAATATCAAATTTTACATCGAAATGATTTACCAACTGCAGTACGCTTATTTACAATTATTCATGAAGCTGCTCATATTGCTGAAAATACTGTGAATTTTAATCCTTATGATGTACATAATCAAAATATTGAATTGTCTGCTAATTTATGGGCACTAGACTATCTAAAACCATATTTAAATAAAGATTTTTATGATAAAGCAGTAGAACTTGCAAATATAAGTGAGGATATGCTTTTTGAATACATTGGTATTAATCTGATGGATAACTTAATTAATTATTGGGGGAATAATCAATGATTGAAAAATATCAAATTGCTAGCCATTTAATTATGCGTGAAAATGACGCTGCTCTGTTTGACTCATCGACTTTTCAAATTATGAAATTTAACCCTACAGGATTTAATCTACTTCTTTACCTACAGAAAAAAGAATGTAGTTTCGATGAATATCGAGAGTTTGCCAATGCGCAAGGTATCTCAGAAGAAGATTTTTCATCTTTTTTTAAAAAATGTTTAAATCAAGGAATCATTCTTTTATCAAAAGAGTGATTCCAAATATGAATGTTTTATAGGCAAATAAATAAGGATTCTACTTCAAGGCTCTTGTAAACCACTATAGAGAAGTGCCATCTTTATTCAAACGAGCTAGACTAACTCTAGCTTGTTCTTTTTGTTTACAGGCATTACAACCTTTTTATGGTTCTGTTGCAAAGTTTCCTAAGAGATAAACAGAGGCATGAAAATATGAGGAAAGATTATGCGACTACTAGTAATTGTTGTAATTCATGATACACCGAAAAGGCGGAGTCTGCTTGAAGACTTCGCCTTTGTTTGTATAGGGCATGAACGGTTTCGATTCCTTTTATCGTACGTGAAGCAT
>NZ_LTAQ01000041.1:1456-4281 GCF_001590835.1 Bacillus gaemokensis | reverse complement strand
ATATAAATAACACCATTTTCCTTTGACTTTTATATAGGTTTCATCTAACTTCCAAGATGATTGTACGTTTTTATTTTTCTTCTTCCAAATTTGATAGATGAGGTTTCCATATTCATGAACCCAGCGCATGATGGTTGTTGGGTGAACTGAGATTCCACGTTCTTTTAAAATTTCAGAGACATCTCGATAACTTAAAGAAAAACGACAGTAATAGCCAACGGCGAACTGAGATTCCACGTTCTTTTAAAATTTCAGAGACATCTCGATAACTTAAAGAAAAACGACAGTAATAGCCAACGGCTACCAAAATAATATCCTGTTTGAACTGTTTCCCTTTAAAATATCTCATCTGTAATTCTCCTTACTCTTTTTTTCTAGAGTGTAGTCGCATTTAGAAAACCTTGCAACAGAACCTATGAACCTAACTTCATTTTGGGCAGACTTCATCTGTGGGTGAAGTTGTCCTTTTTTCATCATATGCATGGTCTCAACGCCACTCAATATGGAAGTGGCTGTTTCATATGACTTGAATCCTAACATAGAACGCACACGTTTCTTAATGAAACGGTGATCCTGTTCTACTATATTATTGAGATATTTAACTTCCCTTATTTGTATGCCTTCAGGCATACGTTTCTCTTCTTTTGATTCTTGAATTGCTATGGGATAGGCTGGGTTCTTGTCTACTGTTATAACACGAGGTTTACAAATATGAGAAGCAGCCAAGGCTTTCTTGAAAAAGCGCTTGGCTGCTTGTTTATCTCTTGATTCACTGAGATAAAAATCATTGTGAATCGACTGCGCGCGATATAAATACATCCATTGACCTTTTACTTTCACATACGTTTCATCGACTCTCCAGGAATCATTTGTTGTCTTAAGATGACGTCGTACTCTTTCATCTAATTCAGGTCCATATTGATGCACCCAACGCATAATGGTGGTGTGAGCAATAGACAAACCTCGTTCCTCCATCATTTCCACCAAATCACGAAAACTTAGGTTGTACTGTAGGTACCATCTTACCGTTAATAAGATACTATCAGGTTGATAGTTCTTCCATTTGAACAAATTTTTCCATACCGATCACACACCTTTTTAGAGTAATATTATCAGTATGTCCAAGTTTAGGAGATTACTTGCGAGAACTTTAGAGTTTTTGCACCAGAACCCAATTAATTAAGTTTGATATATAAAAAGCATTCTTAGCTAGAGGAATGATTTTCTTAATTATATTTAAATTAACTATCACTGTTTGAAAGAAGTCATCGTGAAAAATTAAAATAAGCATTTTGTGTCAACGATGCATAACGTTTTTTGATATTTGGGAGTATTAAAATCTCTTAAGTTGATGGGTATGTATAGTGACCCCTCATAGGAAACTCCATCTTTAGATATCCATTAATTATTAAATATATATATTTATGTCATGAACAATTGATTTAAAATATAATTTTACAACAATTCCCTGGAAACTAATTGTAATTCAGAATATTAAGATGTATAATAATAGTAGATCAAATCAATCTATTATCCTCACGAAGCGAAAAAGGGTTGTAAAGCAGAAAAAAGGAATCCATAACGGGTTCCTTTTTTCTATTTATAAAATACAACAGTTCTGGATTCGTTTACTCTAATAAATTATAGTTGTATGTTGTTTATTCATTAAATTCGAATGGTTATGGATCGTAATTAGATAACAACTATAGAAAATCTCCCATTTTCTATGGCCATACTTCACTTTTTTTTTATAAAAATGAATTTTAAAAGTAGTTTAAATTAGATTTATTATGTCTGTTTTTGTTCTTCGTGTTCGCTTGTTTTATTCCCATGATGTACACAAAGTATATTTTTTATTTAGTTTAAATATTTTGTTATTCGGATAATTAAGGTCCGGATTTTTAGACCGTTCCTCCCTGTCCTTCAACTATCTTGCTATATTTTGATTTTCCCCTTTCTCTATTCTTTTCCATTCAATTTTTCATCTGAATTTAGCTTATCTGTTTTTATATTTTCAGCACCCACTAATAATCCAGTATGTAAAAGGTACCTGCTAATAAAGTTTTAATCATGTCAGTACTTCTTTGTTTTGATTCTATTCACCATAAATAAATTATATTGTATATGGTATTAAATGATTCTTTTAGGAGCATAATTCATTTGTTTATTATGTAATTATTATATAGTAAAGAAATAAGAACTCTATATCGAATGCTTTTGAATCTATCTTCTCAATTATTTGATGTAAATTAGTCATATTTTTACTCAATAGTTCATACGTATTGAATAGCCATAGTGGAATTAACAACGAAGATCTAAATTTTTTTATTGTGGTAAAAAATTAAAAAATGTAAACCGTATCAGATTATAGGAGCAGAAGGTACTTAAAAACGAATAGGTGGAAGGATGAGAGGTTCTGTGATACATCGATATGAGATTGATTTTTCTGTGATGTATAATGGTAAAGTTACAGCTCTACAATCCGCAATCATTCCAGCACTTTCTTTAGAGGATGCAAACGAGAAATTAACAACAGAAGTGAAAAGAAGATTAGGAAAATGTGATATTAAAATTGATTCTACAAGTCTATGTGTTTCAGACGATGAAAGATATAATATTATTATGTAAAATAAGACAGTCCCCTTGGAACAAATTCAAGAGGACTGTTTTTCTGGTTTTGGTGCAAAAACTTCAAGATATTTGCACCTGAAGGGGTACGGAAACGATGGTTCTGGTGCAAAAACTCTAAAGTYCTCGCAAGTAATCTCCTAAACTTGGACATACTGATAATATTACTCTAAAAAGGTGTGTGATCGGTATGGAAA
>NZ_LTAQ01000041.1:1056-1408 GCF_001590835.1 Bacillus gaemokensis | reverse complement strand
CAGTAAGGTGGTACCTACGGTACAATTTGAGCTTCCGTAACCTGGTGGAAATGATGGAGGAAAGAGGATTATCCATTGCTCACACAACGATTATGCGCTGGATTCATCAATATGGACCTCAATTAGAAGAGAAAGTACGACATCATCTAAAATCAACAAATGATTCATGGAGGGTCGATGAAACCTATATGAAAGTAAAAGGGCAATGGATGTATTTATATCGTGCCGTTGATTCAGAAGGGAATRCCATTGATTTTTATCTAAGTAAATCAAGAGATAAACAAGCAGCCAAGTGCTTTTTCAAGAAAGCCTTGGCTTTTTCGTACGTTTCTAAACCTCGCGTGATAACAGT
>NZ_LTAQ01000041.1:0-832 GCF_001590835.1 Bacillus gaemokensis | reverse complement strand
AAGAATTCATCCATCAATTGTTTGGGCTAACAGCATAAAATACAATTCCGCTAGAAATATATGCGCTATATTCTCTTTTATTTTACCTTTGCACCAGAACCTTCACACCAAATCAAGACGGAGTATATTCAATATCAACAGGTTTAAGGTTTAGCCCTAGTGAGCAATTAGCTATCTATGGATTTTCATTAAATATAGATATTAACAATGTTGCAAATATAGCTGCAGTCAACAGCCTCGGTGATGCTTTTGGTGATGCAATCACGAATGTTTCTGCTATCTATGGATTAAAAGTAGGAGATAGTGTGCGAGTTATATTTCGTGCTACTACAGATGGATTTATTATTGGTGGTCCATTTGCTTCAACCTTCTTCTCAGCATCAAGATTTCCTTTTACAAGCCCTATACCTTAGGTTTTAACGTCATATTAATACTCTGTATAAAAAGAGAGCCTTTTGAGCTCTCTTGTCATAATCGCTTCCACAATGCATTTATTTAATATGATAAGTATTTTCGGAGGTGACATATGTCGTTGTAATTCTTTAGAAAATAATTGTAGTTCATCAGAAATCGATAGATTCATACAAAAACGCCATCCTTTCCTATGATTCTACAGAAGAATAGCATATTTTTTCATTTTAGGGAGGATTTTGTTTTATTAGCTTAATAGCGTTGGGTTGCCGCCTAAATTCCAAAAAGCCCCCAATTTATTTTTAAAAGTAAATTGGGGCTCTTGAACCAGAAAGGTATATTTTTAACTATAAAAACTATGACAAAATTTATCCGTTTTTCCTTTTTGCCTACTTGCTAAATTCAGCAAGTAAAATATTTT
>NZ_LTAQ01000040.1 GCF_001590835.1 Bacillus gaemokensis | reverse complement strand
AAGCAGGATACTGATATTACTATCCTCTAGCATGTAACGAATTCGTTCCTCAGGATATTCCGGATCAATCGGTACATAAGCACCACCTGCTTTTAATATTCCAAGTGTCCCTACAATCATTTCTAATGAACGTTCTGCCATAATTCCAACCAACTGATTTGCCTGTACACCTTCCTCTCTTAGCGTTCGCGCCAACTGGTTCGCTCGTTCATTCAACTCACGATATGTCAATTGCTGATCTTCGAATACTGCCGCGATCTGATCTGGCGTACGCTCCACCTGTTCTTCGAACAATTGATGTATAGTCTTTTCACGTGGATATTCAATCGCTGTATCATTGAACAATTCGAGAATCTGTATTTTTTCTTCCGCTGTTACCAATTCTAATTCTTGTATACAAATTTGTGGGTTATTTACAACTTGCTTAATAACTTGAATTAAATGACCACGAATTCGTTCTACGCTTGAACAATCATATACATTGGCATTGTAATTAAGTCGAATTTTAAATTCTTCACCAGGGACAACAATTAAATTAAAATTATAGCTTGTCTGTTCTTCCATATTTGCATTCTTAACTTCTAATAGGTTTTCGGACTGGTTACCAACGCGTTCCATTTCCGTCTCTGTAGGATAGTTCTCAAACACCATAAGATGTGTGATCAAGTCTTGCTTTTGTTCCGTTTGTGCCTGTATTTCATACAATGGATGTGTATCGTATGCATGTGAGGCTACCGCCTGCTTTTGATTCTTTTTCATTACTTCTACAAAAGATTCTTCCGCATCACAACGGATACGCACAGGAATTGTGTTAATAAATAATCCAATGATATTTTCTACACCCAATATTTCTGATGGTCTTCCAGAGACTACACTTCCAAATACGGCATCGGTACTGTTATTATATTTCTGCAACAATACGCCCCATGCTGTCTGAATTAAGCTGTTAATTGTGACTTGATTATCACTAGCTACCTGTTTCATCTTCTGCGTTAATTCTCTATCAAACTCACAAAATAGCTCTTCCAAAACATAACCTTCAGCTTCATTTTTCAAGTTTTCTTTTGGTAATAATGTTTGCCCTTCATACCCCTCTAAATAATTATTCCAATATTTAGAAGCCTCTTCATGATCTTGCGTTTCTAACCATTCAATATAATCACTATATGGTGTTACTACAGATAATTTAGGTTCTCTTTGTTCCTGAATAGCATAGTAAGCTTCGAAGATTTCCTGTGTCACCAGTGGGATACACCAACCATCCATTAGGATATGGTGGAAACTCCAAATAACATCTTTGTTCCTGAATAGCATAGTAAGCTTCGAAGATTTCCTGTGTCACCAGTGGGATACACCAACCATCCATTAGGATATGGTGGAAACTCCAAATAACATAGTATGTTTGCTCCTCAGTACGTAAGATCGTCATACGCATTAATGCATCTTCAGCAAGATCAAATCCTCTTTCCCTATCTTCATTCGTATACACCTTTATCCAATCTTCACGTGATGACTCTTCCATTTCATGAAGATCTTTATAATAAAAGTCGATTTTTCTATTTCGATATACGATTTGTAACGGCTCGTCATTCCAAGCACTCACAAAGTTAGTTCGGAATATGGCATGTCTTTGCACCAATTGCTCCAAACTTTGAGAAAATGCCTCTATATTCATACTTCCCTGTACATCGAACCTTGCTTGTTCAAAATAAGCTTCCGATTGTGAGTTCAACAAGCTGTGGAATAACATACCCTTCTGCATTGGAGTTAATGGATACACATTTTCGATTTCGCCTATGTGCTTGGTTTCCTGTACAACGCGGTCTAATGCTTCGATTGTCATCCCTTTAAAAATAATATCACTTGGTGTGAGCTCCGCTCGCTCTTTCGTAACGCAATGTTCAATCACTTCTCGTAGGCTCGCTTGTAGCCCATTCGCCAATTGTTCTATTGTTTCTCTTTCATATTGCTTTCTACTGTAATTAATTCCTAATGATAATTTTCCATCCGTTAGAATACCATTAATAATAAGTGCAAACGGTCTGCTTTGCTCTCCACTTACATCTGAACCACTCGAATAAGTTGATATTTGCATCGCACTATTCTCTAAGTCTTGGTCAAACTGACCGAGATAGTTAAAGCTAATCTCTGGCTTCAGTATAGATGGCTGCTTTTCTTGATTTTCAGATAGATATTTTAAAAGACCATATCCAATCCCTTTATTCGGAATTTGACGTAATCCTTCTTTAATATCCTTAATCCGGTGAATATTTTAAAAGACCATATCCAATCCCTTTATTCGGAATTTGACGTAATCCTTCTTTAATATCCTTAATCCGGTGAGAGATATCGCTCCCTGCTTCAATTGGCAAGACTACTGGATATTGACTCGTAAACCATCCTACTGTACGAGTAATATCAAGATCAGAAAGAATAGATTCTCGTCCATGTCCTTCCAGATTTACAGCGATTTTTTCCATTCCTGTCCATTGATGAACTGCCATTCCTAAAGCTGTTAACAATAAATCATTGATTTCAGTGTTATATGCTCGATTTGTTTGTTTTAATAACTGCTCTGTTTCAGAGGCTGTCCATTGGATAGTGATGACTTCGCTATCCTTTATCAAACCATAATCTTGTTCCTTATCTTTCGGTAACAGTCCCGTTGAGATTTGCTCGATCTCATTCCAATATTCGCGCTCTTTCTCCATCTCTGGACTGTTCGCGTAAAGGGATAATTGTTCTGCCCATAATTGGAAAGAATCTGTTTTTTGTGGCAGTTGAATCGCCTCTTCGTTTACCACTTGTTCATATCCTACCCCTATATCTTCCAGTAATATCCGCCAAGAAACACCATCCACTACTAAATGATGAATCACAATCAATAAAAATGATGAATCACAATCAATAAATGGTCGCCCTCTTCACATTGGAACAAGCCTAGTTTCATTAATGGCCCTTCACTTAAATTAATGCTACTTTGAATCGCATTCGTAGCCTCTTCAATCACTGAAGCCGGATTCCCATTCCCTGTGAGATTCATCACTTCCAAGTTGAATAATTCTTCTTCCTCTATTCCTCGGTTCCATGCCTCATACCCTTGTTCTGTTTGATGGAAGACCATACGTAAGGCATCATGATGCTCGGCAATTTTTTGCATTGTCTTACGAAGGGCTGATACATCAAATCCTTGTTTCCGGTATAACATGAATGCTTGGTTAAGATGGTGAGGATCTGCAATCTGATTTTTAAAGAACCAAAGTTGAATTGGTGTTAACTTAGCCTCGCCTGTTACTTCGCCTTGTTCAGCAACTCGCGTCATTTTCTCCACATGCGGACTTAAAGACGCTACAGTCGAATATTTGAATAAATCCTTCATATCTACTCGATAACCAGCTTGATGCAGTCTCGAAGAGACTTGGATGGATTTAATTGAGTCGCCTCCTAAATCAAAGAAATTGTCTAATACTCCAATTTGCGGAACACCAAGTACCGTTTGCCAAATTGAGACTAACATTTCTTCTATTGGGGTTTGCGGCGCAACATACTCCGTACCTGTTTGTAAGTTTCCTTCTGGCTCAGGTAACGCTTTACGATCAATCTTACCATTTGCTGTTAATGGCATGTGTGCCAGCTGTACAAAGTAAGATGGAATCATATACTCTGGTAATTCTTGTRACATCGCCTCYCGAAGTTGYCCCACTGTTAGGCTTTCATCTCCAACAAAGTATGCGCACAATTGTTTTAATCCATTTTCATTCTCTCGTACAATAACAATGGCTTCTCGAACCAGCTCCAYTTTCTGTARCGTTGACTCAATYTCTCCCAGTTCAATTCGATACCCTCGAATTTTCACCTGATGATCCATTCTTCCTAAATATTCGATTGTTCCATCAGGTAGCCATCTACCGATGTCACCAGTCCGGTACATTCTTTCGCCAGGTACAAATGGGTTGGTTACAAATTTTTCCCTTGTCAAYTCATCTCGATTYAGGTACCCCCGAGCAAGACCATCTCCACCGACACATATTTCTCCCTGTACTCCAACAGGTAGAAGTTTGTTCGACTCGTCCACAATATAAACAGTGGAGTTCGCAATTGGTCGACCTATCGGAATATTTGAATACTCCTTGCTAATAGGAAAACTGCAAGAGAATGTTGTATTTTCCGTCGGTCCATAACCGTTGATGATTGTAAGGTTAGGACAACTGCTTCTCACCATTGAAATTGTGTTTGGCGATAGCGCATCTCCACCTACCAATAAATATCGAAGTGAAGAAAATAATTCAGGATTTTGTAGAGCCAATTGATTGAACAACGGCGATGTTAACCACATTGTCGTAATTTGATATTGYTTCAACGCTTCATTAAGCTTTTCAACGCTTAAAATAACCGTCTCTGGAACAATATATAACTGTAATCCATTTAATAGAGCACCCCAAATTTCAAAAGTACAAGCATCAAACACTAAAGCTCCGGTCATCAAAATCCGGTCTCCTTCAGCGAATTCTACATAATTAGTATTTTGAACCAAACGTACAACACTTCGTTGTTCTATCARTACCCCTTTTGGTTGYCCMGTGGAACCTGACGTATACATAACRTAYGCTAAGTCCTCAGCAATTGTGACCAATGGAAGATTAGTATTATCATCTTTATACAAACTTGGATTACTCAAATCAATTAAGACTCCAGAGAAGTTAAAACGATCCGTTTGTACTGCAGATGCATACTGCGTAAGCAGGATACTGATATTACTATCCTCTAGCATGTAACGAATTCGTTCCTCAGGATATTCCGGATCAATCGGTACATAAGCACCACCTGCTTTTAATATNAAGCAGGATACTGATATTACTATCCTCTAGCATGTAACGAATTCGTTCCTCAGGATATTCCGGATCAATCGGTACATAAGCACCACCTGCTTTTAATATGCCAAGTATCCCAACAATCATTTCTAATGAACGTTCTACCATAATTCCAATTAACTGATTTTCCTGTACGCCTTCCTCTCTTAGCATTCGTGCCAACTGGTTTGCTCGTTCATTCAACTCACGATATGTCAATTGCTGATCTTCGAATACAACCGCGATCTGATCTGGCGTACGCTTCACCTGTTCTTCGAACAATTGATGGATAGTCTTCTCACGTGGATATGCAGTCGCTGTATCATTGAATACTTCGAGAATCTTCGTTTTCTCTTCCGCTGTTACCAATTCTAGATCTTGTATACAAATTTGTGGGTTATTTACAACTTGTTGCATAATTTGAGTCAAGTGACCACGAATTCGTTCTATACTTGCATAATCATATACATTGGCATTGTATTCAAATTGTACCTGCATCTCTTTCCCAGGTACTACAATCGTATTCAAGTCATAATTTGTTTGTTCAGCCATAGATATATTCATAATTTTCAAACTAGACTCATCATGATTTCCTGTAAATTCTATTTGTTGTTCTAAAGGATAGTTTTCAAACACCATAATATGTGTGATCAAGTCCTGCTTTTGTTCCGTTTGTCCCTGTATGTCATACAATGGATGCGTATCGTATGCATGTGAGGCTACCGCCTGCTTCTGATTCTTTTTCATCACTTCTACAAAAGAATCTTCCGCATCACAACGAATACGCACAGGAATTGTGTTAATAAATAATCCAACAATATTTTCTACACCCAATATTTCTGATGGTCTTCCAGAGACTACACTTCCAAATACGGCATCGGTACTGTTATTATATCTCTGCAACAATACTCCCCATGCTGTCTGCATTAACGTATTCAAAGTAACTTGATTACTATTCGCTACCTGTTTCAGTTGCTCCGTCAATTCTTTGCCAAGGTTCCAAACTAAGTTACCTGAAATATAGTTTTCATTCTCATTAGAAGAAGTAACTTTTGGCAATAGTGTTTGCCCTTCATACCCTTCTAAATAATCATTCCAATATTTAGAAGCCTCTTCATGATTTTGTGTTTCTAACCATTCAATATAGTCACTATATGGCGTTACTACGGATAATTTAGGTTCTCTTTGTTCCTGAATAGCATAGTAAGTTTCGAAGATTTCTTGTATTACCAGTGGCATGCACCAACCATCCATTAAGATATGGTGGAAACTCCAAATAACACGGTACGTTTGCTNTAGCATAGTAAGTTTCGAAGATTTCTTGTATTACCAGTGGCATGCACCAACCATCCATTAAGATATGGTGGAAACTCCAAATAACACGGTACGTTTGCTCCTCGGTGCGTAAGATAGCCATACGCATTAATGCATCTTCAGCAAGATTAAATCCTCTTTCCTTATCTTCAGTCGTATACTTCTTCACCCACTCTTCACGTGATGACTCTTCCATTTCAATGCATCTTCAGCAAGATTAAATCCTCTTTCCTTATCTTCAGTCGTATACTTCTTCACCCACTCTTCACGTGATGACTCTTCCATTTCATGAAGATCTTCATAATGAAAATCAATTTTTCTATTTCGGTATACGATTTGTAACGGCTCATCATTCCCAGCACTCACAAAGTTAGTTCGGAATATGGCATGTCTTTGCACCAACTGTTCTAAACTTTGAGCGAACGCCTTTAGATTCATACTTCCCTGCACATCAAACGTTGCTTGTTCAAAATAAGCTTCCGATTGCGGATTCATCAAGCTATGAAATAACATACCTTTCTGCATTGGAGTTAACGGATACACATCTTCAATTTCGCCTATGTGCTTGGTTTCCTGTACAATACGATCTAATGTTTCAATCGTCATCCCTTTGAAAATAATATCACTTGGTGTGAGCTCCGCTCGCTCTTTCGTTACACAATGTTCAATGACTTCTTGTAGACTCGCTTGTAACCAATTCGCCAATTGTTCTATCGTTTCTCTTTGGTATTGCTTTTTACTGTAGTTAATTCCTAGTGATAAATTTCCACCAGATATCATTCCATTAATATCCAGAACATACGATCTTTCATGATTCTTATTTTCGAAATCACCACTCGAATAAGAAGACACCTGCATCGCAGTATTCTCCAAATCTTGATCAAACTGCCCCAGATAGTTGAAGCTAATTTCTGGATTCAATGTAAATGTCTGTTTTTCTTGATTTTCAGATAGATATTTTAAAAGACCATATCCAATCCCTTTATTCGGAATTTGACGTAATCCTTCTTTAATATTCTTAATCTGATGAGAGATATCGCTCGCTGCTTCAATCGGTAGGACTACTGGATATTGACTCGTAAACCATCCTACTGTA
>NZ_LTAQ01000039.1 GCF_001590835.1 Bacillus gaemokensis | reverse complement strand
AAAGAGTTAGAAGCAGTGGAACAACAAGTAAAAAGTGAAAGTGAAAAGTTACAGCTGATTGGTCAGCGATATATAGAGTTAGAAAAAAAGGTGAAACAACAGCAAAAGGAATTGGATAGTGTAACGGATCAAGTACCAAATGAACCTGTTAAGATTCCATTTTTACATAGAGAAGTAATTACAACTGTACAAGATAAAATGTTTGGAAAAGCTGAAATCACAAAGAAAAAGACAAGAAATTATGTATTATCACCAGAACAATATCAAGAATTTACACAACAAGTGAATGCAGCAGTTACGATTAAAAAAGATTATGAGCGTTTGAGAGAAACAGATTTTGTGAAAGAGAATGAGAGTTTAAAAGTGCATGCAGAGGGATGGATGAAAGAGAATCGAACGTTGAAACAAGAAAAAAGTCAGTTACAAAAAGAAGTTGGTGTATTAAATAGAGAAATAAGCTCGTTAAAGGTTCATATAAAGGATTTACAGGAAAACATAAGGGTTTTATATCAACAGACAAAAAAAGTCTTTAAAGAGAGATTTAAGGCGTTTAGGGGGCTTATTAAAGAAAATTTGGATAGAAAGGGAATTAATAATTATTTTGAGAATGAACATAAGAAAGAAATCAATAAACATAGGGGATTTGACATGGAACGGTAAACCAGGTTATTGAAAACGTGATAGAATGAAAAAAAGAGCCATGCGGGAACATGACTCTTTTCATAGGGTATTCTACGAAAATACCTAGAATTCAATTATCTGATTATAGATTATCATAATTTGATTTATAATCAAATAGCAAAAAATAGGTGTTTTTGTTGATTCCCTCAATTAAGGAGGAATTAACTTAGATATGACAAAAAAAATTATTGATTTTGGACAAGCTGAAAAAAAGGCAAAAGAAAGAGATAGTAAAATTAATAGCATTTATGAAAAACTTGAAGGTAGTGGTGGACTTTCTGAAGAAGAAAGAGTCATTATGCTACAAGTATTAAGTAAAATGTCTGGTGGAGAAGAGTATTTTATAGGGAAGAAGAAAAAACCTACAGATCGGGTGAGATTTGTCCAAATGATTACAGAGAATATTGATTATTTATGTGAAATTGGCTATTTAACTCAACCAGAAAAGGCATTTTTATTTGATATTTCAAGATTTCTAGAATTTAAATCAAATGTCATTGTTGAAAAAAATGCAGATGATGATATAAAACCGAATACGGCATCTCCTAGTTATTTAGCTAAGAAATTAGGGAAAACAAGGACTTCTATTTCAAAAATAATGAATGAATTGCTTGAAAAAGGGGTTTTAGGAGTTGCAGAAACAGGTGTAATAACTGAAGATGGAAGGACTTGTTCAGCAAGAACTTGGTTTGTTAACCCCAATATATTATGTAATTCACCTAAAGATGATATTGACAGAGCAACTCAACAAATTTTTTCAAAAGCGCTACGTAATATCAAAATTGAAGGTAATAAGAAAAAACATAAACTACCAATTTATTTATTTTAGATGTCGATTTTATATTGACATCTTTTTTTATATGTGTTTTTACACTTTTTAGGTGTTAAAAAAAATTAACACAGGTGTTAAAAAAAATTAACACCTCATGTCTTATAAACCCTTGATATTACTGACTTTCTTCACTTTGCTCTTCTCACTCTTATATATAAGGCTAAAAGTTCCGCAAGGAACAGGTAGTATTTTTGAGCAAAGAACGCTCAAAAATCTCCACCTTCAGGAAAAAAAGTCGGTTCATTAATCCTCACCTAAAGGCTATCGCCTTTTCTTTTTTTTCTGTCCTTGCGGAACTTTTTTCGGCTGGTTTTTAGCTTTCGCCAAGCCGAACAAACCAAAAACAAGGTTTAGTTGCTCGACTTGGATTAGCAATTATACCAGCCGAACCGCTAGTTCTATCGTCTAAAGTAATAAACTTATTCTATATGTAGTTACGTTAAATTCGTGGGGTGTCGCCCCACACGACGAGCCAGCACTCACACCCAAAAACAAGGGGAAAACCATTCTTTAATAGAGGGGTATCGCCACATCATAATCAAGCTAAGGAAAGCAAATACCCCAAAACGAGAAAATTGGCATCTACAGGTGAAAATGTATATTTTTTTGTTTTGGGGGCGTTATAAAATTCTTAAGTTGATGGGCATGTGGCGCTACTCCTCTACCTCTTAATCATCGGGATGATGTCATCTTTTTTCAATAGGATTCCCCTTCCTTGATTTAAATCGTGATCGGCGTGATCGCGATCCCTGAAGGTCCATCTCCAACTGGGATCGGGGCACCGATGACCGTGTTGGTGGCGGTATCGATCACGGAAACCGTGTCATTCCGATTTGCGGTATAGGTGCGGGAACCGTCTGGTGTGATGGCAATAGCAGAAGGAAGGTCTCCTGCGGGAGCGAGCGAAATAGTGGTCAAAACAGTATTCGTGGCCGTGCCGATTACGGAAACCGTGTCATTGTTAACATTTGCTGTGTAGGCACGGGAACCGTCCGGCGTGATGGCAATAGCATTAGGACCATTTCCTGCGGGAGCGAGCGAAATGGTGGTCAAGACAGTATTCGTGGCCGTGCTGATCACAGAAACCGTGTCATTGTTAACATTTGCTGTGTAGACACGGGAACCGTCCGGCGTGATGGCAATGTCAACAGGACCGTTTCCTGCGGGAGCGAGTGGAATGGTGGTCAAGACGGTATTCGTGGCCGTGCCAATCACGGAAACCGTGTCGAGGTCAATATTTGCGGTATAAGCGCGGGAACCGTCCGGCGTGATGGCAATGGCACTAGGACTGTGCCCTGCGCCGAGCGAAATGGTGGTCAAGACAGTATTCGTGGCCGTGCTGATTACAGAAACCGTGTCGTTGTCAATATTTGCGGTATAGGCGCGGGAACCGTCCGGCGTGATGGCAATGTCAACAGGACCGGTTCCCGCGCCGAGCGAAATGGTGGTCAAGATGGTATTCGTGGCCGTGTCGATCACGGAAACCGTGTCGTCGACAACATTTGCGGTATAGGCGCGGGAACCGTCCGGCGTGATGGCGATCCCACCCGGAAAACTCCCAACCGGAATCAAACCGATAACAGTATTGGTGGCAGTATTAATGACAGAGACCGTACTATCAACGGTATTTGTTACATATGCAAAAGGACCAAAATCGATGGAGCTGATCGTACAGATCGGGATGATCCTTGTACCGAATACCCCAACCAGAATCAGACTTCCTTCGTCTACTCGGAAAATACGACCTTGGAGAATATCACAACATCCTGAGAGCATAACTGAAATAAACTTGCCTTCTAATTGCTGCAGTTTTGTCCTCAGATCTTGAAAACAAGTATTATCGGGACTTGGACCTGGAGGACCTGGAATTCCTTGAGGTCCAGTAACTCCTTGAGATCCAGTAATTCCTTGAGGTCCAGTAACTCCTTGAGATCCAGTAATTCCTTGAGGTCCAGTAACTCCTTGAGGTCCAGTAACTCCTTGAGATCCAGTAACTCCTTGAGATCCAGTAATTCCTTGAGATCCAGTAATTCCTTGAGGTCCAGTAACTCCTTGAGATCCAGTAATTCCTTGAGATCCAGTAATTCCTTGAGACCCAGTAGGTCCTTGAGGTCCAGTAATTCCTTGAGACCCAGTAGGTCCTTGAGGTCCAGTAATTCCTTGAGACCCAGTAGGTCCTTGAGGTCCAGTTGGAAAAGTAAAAGGTGGAATTGGTGATAGTGTTGGTCCTATAAGGTTAGGATCTAATGCACAAGCGAATAAAAATTCTTCTGGATTTAAACCCTTTAAATGATTTTTATTTGACATATATATTCATCTCCAAAAAAATTTTATCTTAATTAATAAATGCGTAATACAAATAAAATGATAATAATAATGGAAAAAGTGTTATCCAAATTGTAAACAAACTATTCTCAAAGGAACGATGTATATTGTATACATGTAAGGTTAACATAACGTCTCATTATCGGTAGCGAGGACAAAAGGGAATCCGCTTTAAAACAAGGATTCTCTCTTGTCCTTGCTTTATTTTTCTATACACGATTTTATACATTGTAGAGATAGTAGGGTTTTTTAGACTTACGAGTGGCCTGTATTAGTACAAAAATCTGTATAGAATTCTGTATAAAAAAGCCCTGCATATAAGCAAGGCTTTTTCTATTTCCAAAATTGCCACCACTTTTTTTGTTGAGTGGCTGCAATCCATTTTTTAGTTTCTTGGGTTTCACGAATCATTGTCATTAAGTTTTGATCACGTTCATTTATCTTTTGAAGAATAGATTTTTGGAATTCTTGTTGTTGTTTTTGCTGTTCAGTTAACCATTCTTTTAAATTTTCTTCATGTTTTTTAAGTTGTTCAGATACTCTTTCAGCAACAATTCTATCTAACTCCTGAACAGCTACAACTCCTTGTCCTACTTGGATTTGTCCAGGTTGTTGTTTAGTTGTTTGGATAGGTTCAATGTCTATATATTTAGGGAATCCTTCTTTACTGAGGAGCTCAATAATTTGTTTGGTTTGGAGGTTTCTTTTATTTCTCATTTTAGCTATAAATTGAAAAACAGGTATACATTCTTGATAAATTAAATACTTGTTCTTTTCACCTTGTTGAAATTTTAAAAAACTACCGTAGGTTTGACAGTTTCGTTTTATAGTCATAGCTGATACTTTTATTTCTTTGGCTACTTCTTCAGCTGATAACCAGTCTTTTTGTTGCACTGTTCAGATCACCATCCTTCTAAACATTTGAACATCTGAACTAAACACTATTCAAACAATTAAACAATTCTATAGCTGACAAGGGTTTTCTTGTTTTTCTGTTCAGATGGTTGTTTAGATAATATACAAATAGTTTAACACTTGAACATTTAAATAGTCATCTGAACAAGAGATATATGCAAGAATCTATAAAAGAATTGCTAGAAAGCAAAATAGAAGGATTCGCATTATTACATGAATGTATGAAATGGTATATGAAGGATAGATCTTAAGTCATGCACAGAATGCTAGTATTATGGGAATATCTAATTACCTATAATATTACGTTATATTAACTAAAGATGTATAGAGTATACACAGTGGAAACATCATAAACAATTCTCGATGATGACCTGCAGAGTAGGTGTAGCAGCTTAGGTAAAGTTCTCAATGTTTCCCAGAATGGAAATTGTGACAATGACGTCCAAAAGTGATGCCAAATCAAGGTGAAGATAAAACTCCACTAACCTGAACTACCCTTTTATTTTTCATTAAACATAGACAATCATCTAAAAAGTGCACATTCAAATATAATATTGGGAAATAAAGAGGAAGATAAGGAGTGATAGACTTGTTACATCGTCAAAGAGATTGTATGTCAGAATGTTTAGCAAAGGGAAATCCTTCGTGGATGTGTAATTTCGATTGTTATGGTAGTTGGCCAGCTCAGGCTCCCTGGGGTCCAACAATGTCCTATCCTGTAAACCCATATTCGTCATATTTGTATCCAACTATGATATCCAGATGCTATTGGGATTGCATAGGTCCAGGTCTTTGTGCATGGAAATGCGATGGTCCTATATATCGGTAACAATTGTTTGTCAATTTCAATAACCCCTCTAACTTGTGATAATACTTGGGACAGCATTTTATGTTTCAAATAAGGACTACAAATGTATATGAAAAGTAGGTAGTAGTTATTATATCTATAGGTATTTATCCATATTCTCACGGGAAAATCCTCAAATTCTAGAAATCTAAGGCTTTTTTGATTGTAGAGAAGAAACTTTATGTTAACTAGGGGTACCGCCAACGTACTAACTATAGAGGGTTAGTGTTAATGAAACAAAAAAGTCAATTTCTTTTAATTTAAAAGAAATTGACTTTTTATTATAATTTTCTGAATGTACGAAATTCTCGTTTTGTTGGTGTTACCCCTCATACCCTGGTAAAGGACGGGGTGGATATGTGAAATGTCCAAGCCTCCTTACACCTAAATCAGGATCATGGTGAAGTTTCGCGAGAACGTCATCCAATTCCCAATCGGCATGAGCAATCCCCCAAGTACAAGTGATATATGCATATTCTGAGAAATGCTGACTATCTTCTCCTTCTCTGTGCCAAATCCAAAACTCACAAAAACCATCATGAAAGTTAATTGCTTTCCCCGGTATATGATTTGGACCTTCAAGAGAAGGATGATCCTCAACTATCTGTACTCCTTGATAACCCGCCTTTTGCAAACTCCTCACCGTCCTCCATTGTAGATCAGAAATGTCTCCAGACGGAAATTCTAGGTAGGTATAAGAGTGGGAATATTGTGTCATGGGTTCACGACTGAAATATTCGTAATTTCCTCCTGCTGCTATCATACACTGTTGATAGCATGAACAACGAGGATGCGTGAAAAAGTATGGATGGTGATATGGATAGGGATGTTGAGAGAAAGGTTGCCTATAATATGGGAATATTTGATACAAAGTACATTTCTCCTTTCGATAATTTGTCTATAGAGATTTTTATTCAGAAAAATTTTCCTGAAATTTCAATATTCTATTCTTTTTTGTACATTCTAGATGATTGTCTATAAATAATTGGGTAAACCCTATCGATAAGGTTAAATAAGACTACTATTTAAAAAAGTACCTTCTTTTGTTAACTTCAAACAAAAAGACATTTGGCTGACGGTTTTTTATCCATTTTTTTAATAAATATACAAACAAATTGAGAAGATAATGGTTATCAGGAGGTGATAAAACATGAACAATCAAACAAAACATACAAATACAGAGAATTCTGAACAAAATTTTCCCGATGATATAGGACCATGTGAACAAGAAGAGGCTACAACTTGTATTGGTGATATAAGGTATAAATGTAAAAATGGTCGTTGGAAACCTACCTACGAATATTGTCCGGATGATAATACACCAACATAGATATTGCTTTTGACACAAGTTTGTTCGTCTTATCAATATTTCCAGTAATTAACTTTCGGGAACGTTACATTTATCACCGAGATTTTCATCTTTACGTAGAGCCTATAAATGATTATCCAGATCATCAGTATGTAACGTTTAGGATAGACCACCCATTGTATTAGCCAGTAGATATTAGATAACGTGAATTTACTCTTAAATGGGATAGGATTAGTAGTCTAATAAGCTATATATAGTATGTGTCAAGTTCTTGGAGTGGTAGCGGACCGAGGGGAGCATAAGGAACGGAAAGGACTTGACACATTTATTACACCCAAACCCTCTTGGCATTGCCAAAACTTTTGTTTTGGCTTGCCTACCGGCGAGGGAGCCCCCTCAAAAGTGAGGGGGTTGGGGGTGTTTTTTATGGGGTCTGGGGAAGAGTTCCCCAGTGGGTTTGGGCAAAGCCCAAGGTTTGTTTTTGCCATGCTAAGCATGGCTCGGCAAAGCCAAAAAGCGTCGCAGACCCCTATCGATTTTGATGCGTTAGTGTCAAAATACGTATAGGGTTACGTTAATTGACTCCATTTCGTCGCTTTGCTAGACCTATGGTATCAATTAATCTAGGGGAAGTGGTGGCACTTTATGTTGTTCTCTATCTCATTTAATCAATCTCACCAAAGTTCATTGAGCCATAATAACAGGGAAAATATTCATGGAAATACTGGTATAGATCCAGCCAGGTTAGATGAGAATATTTACTTTGTTCAAAAGGACATCCGAAGTGTATACAAGGATGTCTTTCAAGAAGCGGTGGACAAGTACAATGGGAAACAAAAACGGAATGACCGCAAGATTAAAGATTACTATGACAAAATACATAAAGACGAAAAGACACATGAGCAACGAGAATTGGTTGTAGCGCTTGGAGAGGGGAAAGATGACCCGAAGTATAGGGGAGCGAAGAAAGAGGCGTTAAAACAGTATGCTGAGGCG
>NZ_LTAQ01000038.1 GCF_001590835.1 Bacillus gaemokensis | reverse complement strand
TCTCTAGCGCCGATGGTAGTTGGGACCTTGTCCCTGTGAGAGTAGGACGTCGCCAAGCAAAAACCTAAGTCGTTTCGACTTAGGTTTTTTGTGTTTTTATTATAATATTTCTTTATCAAATATAATAAAAATAGCTTATCATCTATGTGCTTCTTGAGTCATAGATGACAAGATTGTCTGTCAAAAGTAAATCTATTTTTTTATATCAATGAGCTTAAAACGCTCACAAACGAGTAACATATTCTCAGAAAATTCGCGTCCAATTGTCTTCAATTCTTTTGTAAAGAAGTTTATATGAGCATTCTTCCAGTATTGATAGGTTCGATCGCCTTCTCCTTCTGCAATAGCGAATTCTTCAGTTACTTCATTCATTGGTATTATGGTCACTGTTACGGTTTTAATAATGGCTACAGACTCATCAATCACGGCTATTCAATATAATGCTATAATCATTTATTGTTGGGAGAGGTTCATTTTCTAGTTCATAAAAAATATGACCAGAGCATGTTGCTGTTTTTACACCATCAATAACTAACTGAGCAAGATCGTCAGGAGAGGCTCCAAACTGCCAGGCACTAACTGATTTAGGTTTTTCACCGTTCATCCAGTATTCATCCCAATATTTTTGTGCTAATTGATTCATTGTATATAGTCACCTAATTTCTCTAGTTTTTAGTTACATGTGCAATATTTTAATATAAAGACTCCCTGTTATGAATAATGAACTGTTTGAAGGCTTGAATTCTCTTTATAGTCATTTAAAATTTGTATTGTTGTTTTTCGTATAAGGAAAGGTAATATGTTAAATGAATATGGCTTATAGACACGTTCTGTCCATTTATGACCATCTTTCCCGTATACGCCCATGTTAATAGAAGGGATGCTTAATTTACGGATTGTTTCATATGGAAGTGGATATAATCGTTCCCACTTCGGGAAGTTCTGTAGTAACGGTTTTAGTTCATCATCCGTTTCATGAATAGATAAGAAACTACCATCAGCTAAATAAGGAAAGAATTTCTTCAAGATAAATTGTTCTCCTGTCTCATCCTGCATATTTTCTAGTATAGCTTGAATACTACTCTGTAATTGACGATTTTCTTTATTTGTTTGTTTTAAGTAGTTATGTGGTAAAAATGGTGGTGCAAAAAAGACAATTACACGTGCTTTTTTCTCTGGATCCAATTGTTGAAGAGCACCAACCATTTCAAAATATAGCTCACGTAAATCACTCGTATTGCTTTCTTTTAGTACATTTTGAATAGTAGATTCTGTATCAATACCGAGTTCTTCTAATTCTCCTACATAATCTTCATAACTCGTTACATTAATCTTCCAAGAAATATCACTTGATGGGACACCTGTTACCAGTAAGTAACGTTCAAACTGTTCTTTTAAGTATTCTTCAGCTTCTTTGCACACTTGTTTTGTTTCTTCTAATAACTGCATAAGAACTTCTTTAGGTGTAGATTCATAAATAAAGTAATTAAAGTATAGTCGGCTGCTTGTTGCAGTTTGTACAGTATAGCTGTCCTTGTTATCGCGCTGATATAAACAAGTTGGAGGAAGAACGAGTTCATCTGGAATGGATTCCGTTAGTTTATAGTTGTTATGCAATCTGTTTGTAATTTGAGCTGCGATAAAATTAGGATCAATTCCGGATAAAGTATCTCCAACATGTACTTCTCTACCATAAATATAGAAGCAAGGAAGGAGTTTACCAGCAGTTCCTGTATAAATATAGCGCCCGTTGTCTCCGTCATATAGAGGTGTTATAAAATCATTATTAATTGCCAAGCGATATTGTAATTGTTTTTCTTGTTGTAGTCTTTCAAGTTCTGTTAATGCAGATGTAATACCACGATGTTCTCCTTCTTCATCTCCATTAAAGAGTAGGAGTAGGTTTCCTTCTAGTGAATCAGTATGTTGTGAGAAATATAGAATATTAGCTAAGTGAACAGCAGCTCCGCTTTTCATATCAACAGAGCCGCGACCAAATAGCCAATCTCCGGATTTTGCATCAGATTGAACGTCAGCATTCCCTTCATATGTTTGAAAGAATGCTTCTAATCTGTCTGAAGAGAAAGCATGTTCTTTTAATAGACCAAAGTCCTCAATTCCAACAGTATCTAGATGGGAATGATAAAGAATAGTCGAAGGAGAATCTGTCTGCCCTTCTAAAAATGCAAATACATTTTTTCGACCAATTGGATCATTAGGAGCATGCTGAACCCATACATGTTCAGGATGTTCTTGAAAGTATGGGAAGCTTTTTAAAATGTGGTATAACTCATCTATTATACGTACTTCGCCAGTAGTACCATTAATACTATTAAAAGAAACTAAATGTTTTGTTAGCATTTCGACTTGTTTTTCTAGAGGTAATGAGTGTAGTTGTTGGTACATAGAATAACCTCCTTGATAATATGCTATATAGCTGTTGTAGACTTTTTATTCGTTATTAGAGTTAAGAATAGAAAAATAATCATTAATGCAAAGGTAAAGAAAGAGGTGATTTTTTCCGGATAAGGCTCTTTTCGATATAATACATAGGTCCATCAACCCATTCATCGTTTTTGTTCTTCTGGCAGTAGTGGATACTTAGTACTACTTTAGAATACTTTGTAGCCATTCCAATTAAAGCTACAATCCACATACAAAAAATCGAACCAGGCCCACCGAGTGCAACCCGGACGATATTGGCAGCGCCCATTGTAGAAGCTAAAGCAGAAGGGGTTGCTTGAAAGGGTGTAACTGTACCTGGATCATTACTTTTGGCGAAAATTTCCCCATTGTTTCCCTCCTAGTATATGTGAATGAAAAAGAAGTGCCATAGCGGCTATATAACCCCTTTCAAATTTAGATATTTGTAGGAATAAAAAAGATGAATTACTATTGAACAGTGAAGTATAGGAAACATTAGAAGTTAAATCATATAAATGTTTTCGAAGAGTCTAGTTGAGCTGGTATTGTAGATATGAAAATATTTATCTTTATTATTAAAGAATATTCAGAACATTTCCGTCAATCTCTTTTAACGATTAATATATTGAAAAGCACTTTAAAAAAGTAGTCTTTGTAGTTTTTATTGCATGCAATTTTAAAATTTCTCTAGGAGTTACAAGCAATAAAACAACGATATTCGTATAGAAATATCGTTGTTTTATTTGTAAATAATTTTGTTATGGTTAGAGCAGTACAAAAGTAGTGAATACAATAGCTAACAAAATGCGATAATAGGCAAATGGTTTTAAACCTATTTTTGCTAACAGCTTTAGAAACGTTACTACTGCTAGCATTGCTACAATAAAAGAAGTAATAAATCCTATTGCGAACATAGGTAGATCATCTACACTTAAATATTTCCAACTTTTTAATAAGTCTAGACCTGTTGCCCCGACCATGACGGGAAGAGCGATAAGAAAAGAGAATTCTGAGGCTACTTTATAATTCGTCTTTGCTAACAACCCTCCAGAAATAGTGGATCCAGCTCTTGAGAAACCAGGATATACTGCTAAGCATTGAAATAACCCAATTGTTAATGCTTGGCGATATGTTAAATCGTCTAATGAATAGGCTGTAGCTTTAGGTTTTTTTATTTCTGCGTAAATCATAAGAATAGCTCCTGCTACAAGTCCAATAACGACAGTATGTGCCTGAAATAAATACGTTTTAATTATATCGTGTAATAGTAAACCAGCAATTACAGCAGGGAACACACCTAAAATCACATGCAATGCATTGAATTTCTTTTCTTTCTGCAGAAGAGGTTTTATGTTAAATAAAGAAACAAGGCGTTTGTGATATAAAACGGCGATAGCTAAAATAGCCCCTAGCTGTATCACAATCTCAAATGTTTTTGCTCTTTCTCCTTCAAATCCTAACAAGTGACCAGCTAATATAAGATGTCCAGTAGAAGAGATGGGTAAAAATTCGGCTAGTCCTTCTATGATGCCAAGTATAAAGGCGATGATTGTATCGCTCATAATCTCACTCCTATATGAAATGAAAATTCTCTTTTCAAATATTTTGGAAAGACATTGATTTCTAAAAGGAAAATCTTATCATCTTTATAAATCAATGAATATCAATCTTTTTAAAATAGAATATTGTTGCGAGAAAGCCGAGAATAGCTGTAGCGGCAATGACGATATAAGAATATTCTGGAGGATATGTCGGTTGCAGTTCGTTATTTATTATATCGATTGTCGCTGCCCAAGGAAATAAATCTCTGTGCTCTGAACTTGCAGTCATAACATTTACCATCGCTATAACAATTGTTAATATAATAGGCGGAACATAAGTCTTCATTACAAGAGTTAGCAGTACAATAGGGGGAGATAAGATAAAAAGGAATCCACCGCCCATCAAAAATTTCATCAAAAATTGGAAGAGTAATAGACTACTTAAGCCAGGAAAACCTCCTAATAGCCCTAATAGTAAAGTTAGTCCCCATGCAACTATAGTCAATATCATAATCCAAATAAATAGAAGGATGAATTTACTTATAATAAAGTTAAAACGTGATACAGGAATGGTTAATAGGTTTTTTAATGTATTTTCTGTGTATTCCCGATTAAAGAGATAAGCGGTAACGACTCCGTATAGAAGGACTCCCATAAATAAAACAGTATACATGTTAGCATTAATAAAAAGAGCATCGAAACTCGCAGCTGGAGCAGATGGTTTTGTTTTCATTTCTATATAAAAGGCCAAAACTATCATAAAAGGTGCCACAGCTGCCCCGATAATACTAATCAAGAACATGTTAGAACGTTTCAATTTTAATAGTTCTGTATATAGTAGATTAACCAATTGCTCCACCCCCAACCAATTTGGTGAAATAATCTTCTAATCTATCTTCACTCATCATAATTTTTAATACTTCAATATCGTTTTGGACAAAGAGTTTATTAATCTGTCCTTGTTGCCCGAAGTGGGAATAAACCCGAATGTTTCCTTCATCATGAACCTCATAATCCGAAATATGAAATTGTTTTTCTAATAGCATTACAGCTTTATTATCGTTATTTACTTGGAATTCCAGGTATTTACGATTTGTTTTTCGAAGTGTATCAAGAGAAATCTCCTCTAATAACCTTCCTTCATGAATGATTCCCATATGGTCTACTAGCTGTTCGACTTCAGCTAAAATGTGGCTGGAAATTAATATTGTTATGTTTCTTTCTTGTGCTAGAGATTTAATAAGCTTTCGCATCTCTTTAATACCAATCGGATCTAAACCGTTTGTTGGTTCATCTAGTATTAATAGTTCTGGATAATGGAGAAGAGTTCTCGCAATCCCTAAGCGTTGTTTCATCCCTAAAGAGTATTTACCTACTAATTTTTTTGTTTCATGCTCTAGCCCTACAATTTCTAATGCCTCTTCAATCTCATTTTTTTTGTGGACTCCGATAATTTTGGCATTGATTAATAAATTTTCCTTTGCGGTAAGATTTTCATAAAACCCTGGAACTTCAACGATAGAACCAATTCTTCTCAAAATTTCTTTGTGATTTTGAAATAAATCCTCTCCGAATATTTCGATTTTTCCGCTTGTAGGTTTTATTAGTCCTAGTAACATTCGGATTGTAGTCGTTTTACCAGCACCATTTCGCCCGATGAATCCATAAATCTCTCCTCGGTTCACATTTATGTTTAGATTATCTACGGACTTTTGATTACCATAAATTTTAGTAAGATTTGTTGTTTTTATAATTGCATTCATTTTGAAACACCTACTTTCTATGAACTCTTAATTACATGATAAACAGGAGGATTTAACTACTACTTAATCATTTCTTAACTATTTCTTAAAAACAGTTTGTTTTGGGATGGAAAAGCCAAAGGTTGTTCTTTCCCACAGGATACTTTCTACCCATATTTGTCCGCCGTGTTTTTCTACTAGTGCTTTCGCAATAGCGAGCCCTAATCCACTACCACCATGTGAGGGGTTCCTTGATTGGTCACTTCGGTACATTCTCTCAAATACGTTTTCTAAATCATGTTTTGAAATACCAGGTCCTTTATCCCAAATGAGCAGCTGATATTCATTAGTTGTTTCTAGGAGTTCTATTCCTAGTATCTTTCCGGACTTTCCGTAATATATAGCATTCTTTATAAGGTTACCTATAACCCGCATAAGACTAAGGGAATCTGCCATAATAGGACAAGGGTCTTCGGGAATATTAACATGTAACTTGATATCATGTTTGGATAGCTCAGGTAAAAATTCAATTAAAGATTCCCTGGTAATTTCTGAAAAATCAAGTTGTTCTTCCTTTAATGGAAACTCATCAGCATCAAGCTTTGCCATATTAAATATTTCATCAACCAGTTGTTTTAAGTTATTTGACTTCTTTGAGAGTATTGCAAGATATTCTTGTTTTTCATCTTCAGAAGCAGCGATATCATCTTTTAAAGCATCAACATATCCAATAATAGAAGTAAGAGGTGTTCGAATATCATGTGAGATACTAGATAAGAGTTGTCTCCTAGCTTCTTGAGATTTTCTAGCTTCAACGTGTACCTTTTCTAGTTCGGTTATTAATTCATTTATAGAAAAAACTACATCATCTAATGAATGATCGTTATTTGTATATAGCCTTGTATGTAAATTCCCGTTAATCGCACGTCTTAATTTAGTAACCAGAGACTTTCGATTCTGAATAAAGTGAAGTCTTGTAAAGAAAAGATGTATTGTTATAACAATAAGGGTAATGAATAAAGTTAATTTTAATGTGTGAATCATATCAATAAATAGAAGTCCGGTGATGATTAGAAATTGAAATAGGATAAGATAGAGAACTTTATCATTCTTCATCCTTTTCACCTACAAATTTATAACCGATTCCCCATACAGTTTGAATAAATTTAGGATTGGAGGGATCAACTTCTATTTTTTTTCGAAGCTTTCGAATGTGCACCATAACGGTATTATCATCTTCTATATAATTACTGTCCCAAACATTACGGAAGAGTTGTGTTTTTGTGAAAACTTGCTCAGGGTTTGAAGCAAAAAATTTTAATAGCTCTAGTTCTTTTCCAGTTAAAGAGATTTCTTCTCCATCTACGTTAACTGTGTACTTTTTCACATCAATTGTTAGTCCTTTAAATGTTAGGAGTGTTTTTTCTCGCGTGCTAGCGTTACTTCCTAATATTAAAAAACGCCTCATAAGAGCTTTTACCCTAGCAACCACCTCGTTAATACTAAAAGGCTTCGTAATATAATCATCTGCCCCTATGCTTAGTCCTAAAATTTTATCTACTTCATGGTCTTTGGCAGTGAGCATTAATATTGGGATATTTGTTTCATTCCTAAGTCTTCTACATACTTCGATACCATCAACTTTAGGCATCATAAGGTCTAGTATGATAAGGTTATACTGATTTTGATTAAATAAGTGAAGAACTTCTTCACCATTTATTGCAGTATCTACTGTATATAATTCTCGTTCTAGGTATTTTTTTAATAAATCTCGTATTTCTTTTTCATCGTCTGCTATAAGTACACGGATATCTTCCATATCGTCACCTGCTTCTAATAGAATTTTATTGGTAGTGTAGCTTGTATAAACAAGGGGTGTATAGTATGGCTTGGTAATACAAAATACAATAGCTATCTAATTATATACTATTAATTGTTAAAATAAGGTTGTTAGTGTGGATAAAAGGAATGGGATCTATTGGGTTGGGGAAGGGGGGGATTATGAAAGGTTGAGTGTAGGGAATGTTTTTACGTTCACTACTGCTAGTTTTGTGAAGTAATATGTTTGTTCTTTACTAGTGGAGTTTCAATGTGTTTTTCTTATACTATAGTAATGCGAAAATAATAGATAAATAGCTTTTCAAAAAAGTTTTAAAAACTATTGACTATTAGTATATAGGAGTGTAATATTATATGAGTCGCCGATAGAAATAACGCAGAACGCGACAAACGAAATGAAAAACTTAGTTGACATTGAAAATTTAAAGTGTTAACATAAGGGAGTCGCAAATGAGCGGCAAACGAGTTCTCTGAAAACTGAACGAAACAAACAACGTGCAACGTCAATTTTTATTTTTATG
>NZ_LTAQ01000037.1 GCF_001590835.1 Bacillus gaemokensis | reverse complement strand
CACAAACATCACGATGATTGTTCAAAACATAAACGTCATTGTGATTGTTGGAAACACAAACATCACGATGATTGTTCAAAACATAAACACCATTGTCATTGTTGGAAGCATAAACATCATTGTGATCGAAAACATTGGTAAGATTGTTTATGATTTTTTATTTTCTATGAGAAATTTTATAAAAAGATTCATTCTTTGTAAGAAAGGATGAGTCTTTTTTGTTTGCTACCAATAAAGGAGGGTATATTAATTTTTTATGAATACTATATTCAAAATAAAAAATAAGAATGGTAATAAAAATAACAAGTGTACAAACTTTCAATTCGTGTTTTTATTCCATCTACATATAGTTGTAAAGAGAATGGAGGGATAGAAGTGAGAATTACGTACAGAGAAAATGATGTAGACTTGTTAGCTCGTCTCATGAGAGCAGAAGCGGAAGGAGAAGGACAACAAGGAATGCTGGATGTTGGTAATGTCGGTGTAAACAGAGTAATGTGCGATTGTCTAGATTTTAAAGAAATTAGAAATATTCAACAAATGGTGTACCAACAACAAGGTGGAAATTATTCATTTGAAGCCGTGACAAAAGGATATTTTTATCAACGTGCGAGGGAAATTGATAAAGAACTAGCAAGAAAATGCCTAGAATATTGGAGAGGACATCCAGCAACTAATTCCCTTTGGTTTTTCAATCCTGTAGGGAATTGTCCTCCTGTTTGGTGGAATCAGATATTAGCAGGACAATATAAAGAACATTGTTTCTATCAACCAACGAGAGCGGATTGTCCAAAAGTATATTGATATACATATACATTACTATAAAATAAATTCTTCCCTACGATTCGTTAATTTTTTTACGTCTTTTCTTTGCTTTTGGGCACGAGGCTGGCTGGGGGTTTGGGGGTTAGCCCCCAAGAACTTCGCGTCATTTAAAATATCATGTAAGAGAAGTTCTTGAACGGATACACTGGCGGTTCGGCTCGTACAATTGCTTGTTCAAGTCGGGATGAAATTTGCTTGCTTTTGGTCTCTCGGCTTGGCGACAAATGCACACGAGCCGAAAAAAGTTCCGCAAGGACGATATAAAAAAGAAAAGGCGTTAGCCTTTAGGTGAGGATCAACGAACCGACTTTTTTATATCGAGGGTGGAGATTTTTGAGTGTTCTTTTCAAAAATACGACCCGTTCCTTTCGGAACTTTTAGCCCTTATATATAGAGTGAGATAGGGAAAATGAAGAAAGTCAATAATAGCAAGGGTTTAAAGAGGGTAGGGTGTGAAAAAAAATTCACACCTGTGTGAAAAAAAATTCACACCTAAAAAATGTAAAAAACAAAAAAAAGAAAGATGTCAATATTAAAATTGACATCTAAAATAAATAAATTGGTAATTTGTGCTTTTTAGTATCACCTTTAACTTTAAAGTTTCTTAAAGATTTTTTAAAAATATGTTGAGTTGCTCGATCAATACTATCTTTAGGAGAACAACACATAATATTTGGATTTACAAACCATGTACGACTAGTACAAACCCGCCCATCATCAGTTGCCATCCCTGCTTCTGCAACACCAAGAATCCCTTTCTTTAGTAAAGAATTCATTGTTTTAGAAACACTTTCTCTTGTTTTACCAACCTTTTCTGCTAAATAACTAGGCGTTGCTGCATTAATTTCAATTTCATTATCACTATTACTTTTTTCAATAATTACATTAGTTTTAAATTCTAAATAAGAAGAAATCTGCAATAGAAACGCTTGCTCTGCATTAGTAAAATAACCAATACGATTTAAATATTCCATATTGTCCATTATAATCTGCACAAACCTCACCCGATCCGTTGGCTTTTTCTTTTTTGCAATAAAATACTCTTCTCCTCCAGTCGCCTTACTTAATAACTGTAAAAGCATTGCTTTCTCTTCTTCTGAATAGCCACCAGCTTGCAACTGATCATAAATACTATCAATCTTACTATCTCTTGCTTTCGCTTTTTTTTCAGCTTGTCCAAAATCTACTACTTTACTCACTGTTTCTCCTCCTAATTCCTAAACAGAAAAACGAGAAACTAAAAAAGTATATACATATTCCATTTTCAAAATACAAACTTCATGTTAAAATACACATAGATAAAATTATTCCTGTTTAGGATTTTTTGAAAAGAAACCTTGTTCCAGCAAGGTTTCTTTTTTTATTCTACCACAAATTTCTACATAAAAGTTTCTTCTATCTCTTAAGGTATTGAAATCCCAACAAAGTTCAACAAAGATTTTATACTGATATAAACCGGAACAACAAATACAGCCGTTCCTAACCCATATTTGACCACATCTAACCAATTATTAATCCAAATACCTTTTCTAGCGTTCGAGATCATTCGATTGCTGTTTTCTTCGACTTCTTTTAACGTCTCTCTTGTTCTTCCACTCATGATCTCGATTTCCCATTTCATGTAATTCTTGATTTCGTTCATTTTTTTGTCGAGACTTTTTTGCATTTCTTCCATCTTTTGAAGTGTTTGACTGTTGTTTTCCTTCATGTTGTCCTGTCCATCTTTCAAAACGTTCCCCAATATCTTGATGCTCATGTCTAATATGTTCTCTTGCCTGGTCAATATTGAAGTCATCCCATCCATCGTTTGTTTGCTCGTTTTTTTGATGTTTTGTATCTCCGTATCGAAAGTCAATTTCTCTGCCGTCGACTTGTCCATTTGAACGCGAATATAACTCTTCATCAACTCGTTCAATTCTTCCGTTTCCTTCAATGCCTTCATTAATAATTGTTGCGCGGCCATGTCCTCGCTCTTGACTTCGTTCAATTTTTCTTGCAAACTCATTTTCTATCGTACCCCTTTCATATGCCAAACCTAGTGTTTTTCCTCGCACAAACCTCTGCATATCTGGGTGTTTAAAACTAATGTTTGCTCCTCTTTCTTTTACTTCAATTCTGTACTTATCTATTAATATTCTTTTAAATTCTTCATAACTTGATGTATTATGCTTCTCTAAATCTATAACTTGGCGGATCTCATCTTTCCAAGAGGATTTCCCTTTCTCTAAAAGACTCTTTTCAGCAAGTGTATAACGAACTTGTGCCGAAGGCTCTTTTACAACAGAAAGACCTCTCTCTTCGCAAAGTTCATCACTCATTTTTCGCACACGTTCAATTGCATCTACCCCATGAGCATGATACTTTCGTCCATCTTCCATGTTTACCGAATTGATGATGATGTGATTATGTACATGTTCTTTATCGGTATGCGTATAAATCGCAACTTCATAGCCCGGCGCAAGCTTCCTCGCTAAGTCCTCGCCAATTTTATTAGCCATTCCAGGCGTGACTTCGCCAGGTTTAAACGATTGAATCACATGATGGGCTTGTATACCCTTATTTTTGCCCCACATTTCTCTTGTCGCAGTCATTTGACTCCTAACATACTCCACATCACAATCAACGCCACAGGAGACCTCTGAGCGCTTCTCAGCATACCTCAATAATGCATTCGCATTTTTTGTATTTCCTAATTTAATTGTTGCCATGCCTTTTCCAATTCCTTTTTGATTTGCTCTATGTTGTAATTTAATCGTTTTAATTCTTCTTGATTGATCTGATCTCGAGCATTGCACCACTTTGCCACTTGGTTCAAATTAGTACCCACAGCCCGCAATTCCCTCGCAATTTCAATTGCTCCTTTTCGGTCAATCTTCGGTTGTCTTACTCTCACCCCTTGTGCCTTGGCTTTCACAAAAGCCGGCACACTCATTCCAACGTTATCCGCCATAAGCGTCAAACGTTGGAACTCGTCTTCGCTCACCCGAAATTTAATTTGTTTCGGCTCTGATCTAGTTTCGCTCACAACGTAATTCCTCCTCAGCGGCTGCCCATCTATAGAGGTCATCCGCCCGATAAAATATTATACTATATATTTCCATTTTATCGTAATCGTCGTAATTAGGCAAGCTTTACATTTGGTACCCAAATGAGCTTGGTTCTGCCTAGCAGAACACCCCCCAGCCCCCTTTACAAGGGGGAGTTACAACCTTGGACTTCGCCCAAACCCACTGGGGAAACCTTCCCCAGACCCCATAAAAAAACACCCCCATCCCCCTCATTTTTTGAGGGGGCTCCCTCGCCGGTAGGCAGGGTCAAAAGGGTACCTTTTGACAACCACAAGAGGGTCTGGGTATGGCAAGTATGTCAACTCCTTAATGCTCCTTCCCTCCGCTTTGCTTCAGTCGTCCGCTTACCGTTGACATACACCAAACAACTATCTTATCCAAAATAAACCCTTTCTAAGTACTATTACATAAAACCTTTTATTAACATACCAAGTAATCCTGTTAACAATCCTCCTATGGTTAAACGTAAAATCCATGTAGTATTGAAACTTATTTTTTCTAATTGTTTATTAATAGTTAAAACATCCTTTTCAGTAATCAATATTCTTGATTCCAAATTTCTTATATCACGTTGTATATCTTTTTGATCCGGCTTTAATTGTTGAAGTTTATTTTTTAACTCTTGAATTTCCTCCATATATAAATACCCCTTTATTTAAGCTTGTCTTATATCTGTTTAAATAAAAGTTACTTAATATTTATATGCTAATTAAAATCATCAAGCATAGATTCTTCTCCTATATATTTTATCTAAAAATGAATGAGTTAACAAAAAAGCCTAGTAATTACTAGGCTTTTTATGTGTAAAAGAGAATACCGTCTTCATTTCATCTTTAGATTTCCCATTACTGTATGCTCATTTTTATAATTAGTTTGAATGTAAACTTTTGTATATTAGTTTACATTCAAACCACCGAAAATATTGACTTTATCCAGATTCCCCTAATATCCTCAAAATCAGCGATAAAAGTATACATTCAAAACATGATAAATAAACATTTTTTTATCAGATTTATTTTTGTTCATTAAATTCGTTTGTTTTATAATGGACAATCTAACTTTTCTCCTTATTTAAAATAAAATAAACCATCATCTTCAATTTTGGAGGAATAAAAGTTGAGACCATATCCAAGTTATCATTATAACTTTATCCATTCATGTGCGGATGTATGTAGCCATTGCTTTCCTCTCCTACCATCAGTAGCAAAAAACGCTTGTCTTTCGGCTTGTATGGAAAAATGTTTTATGCAACAATTTTATCAAAACCCTCAATACCTGGGACATATCTGGAGATAGTTCTATTAAAAAGTGCAGAAACAAATTGTTACTGTACTTTTATTATTTTTTATAAGTATTTATCCCAATTCATCCTTATAAGATACTTACTTTTCTTTCATCCCCAGTAAACATAATCTCACTTATCGGTATTCAATGTATCTAGAAACCTAGAAAAGTCTCTTCAGAAGATCTGATGTGTAGAGATAATAAAGTTGTTTAATTTTGTGTTTATAAATACAATAACTACCTATCCATATTTAATTGGTAGTTATTAAAGTTATTTAAAAATTAGTTTACAACTTTCATTATATGATATTTTAAGCGCAATAAAGTTGTTTCATTTCGGAAAGCGTATCGTTCAACATAGCCCCCGTTTATAATAAATAACGTTCAATAATTTGTTTTGTTATTTCTTCTTGATACTTACTAGAAAAAGGGTCTGCAAAACCATGCTCTGCTTCTACAATTTCAATAAACACATTACTTTTTTGTTCTAACACTTTTTTCAATTCTTTTGGTTCAAAGGATTTTTCTTTATCGCCATACAATAAAATAACTTCAGCTTTTGGTTCAATTTCTATATATTGTCTGATACGAGAACCATAAAAACCAATTACCTTTTGAATTGATGGCTCATCACTACATAGCCAACCAACAGTTGCCCCTATACTAAAACCGACAATCTGAATTTGATTATAAGACTGTTCAACATTACGTATGAGTTTCTTTGTTTGTTGAAGTACAGTATCAAATCCAATATTTTGACTAAAATTATGATAGGCTACTTCTTCATTTTCATAAGAATATGGTACATCTTTCCCTAATAGATTAGGTATATATACATCATAGCCATTTTGAAAAAAATAATCTGCATAATATCGAATATGTTGATTGATTCCATAAATTTCGTGAAGTAAAATCACACATTTTTCAACATTTTGTTTTAACTCCATTAGTAAATTTACACTCCCTTTCTGCCCTTTATTGTACTAATAAAACATCGTAATATTGGGTGTTTTTGCCCATCCCCTCAAAAAGGGGGAATAACAAAAAACATTGTTGAAACCCTTATAAATAAAGGATTTTAATTATATTTAAAAAATATCTATTTCAAAACTTGTACAATTCATTTGACATATTTCAAATAGCGAAAAGTTGTATTTTTGAAACGAAAAAGTCTAGATTTTTAGCTGTGTCAAAAAGTACACTTTATGACATGATGTATGAATTTCTAATGAATTAAGCTAATTCCCCCGTTTCGGGGATTTGGGCAAAAACACCCAATATGGGTCCATTTTTTCTTATTTAATAATTGAAAAAATAATTCTTACTGTATGAATCCGCACTCTTAGTTGAAGAAAAGACGATATATACGATATGCAAACCTAATTAACATAACGCATCATTATCGGTAGCAAACAAAAAATTCACTCCTTATATAACAAAGAGTGAGCCTTTTTGTTTACTTATTAAATAAACGATTCCACAAAGAATTTTTTTGTTTTGTAATTGCAAGCTGTTGAATACTTCGTATATTTTCCATCAACATTTTATCTCTTTCATTTGCTCGGTTTTCTTGTCGAGTAAGTTGATGTTCCATACGTTCTAGAATTTCTCTATCACTTTTTCGTTCCTTTTCCATTTCTTCAATTTTTTCTAATAGGTGTCTATTAAGTTTGTCTTGCTCTTTTATATAATCTATTAAACTTTGTATTGATTCATTTGTTACAGATGTTAGAGAACGGCTAGCAGAGTGGGTTTCGCTTTTAGATTCTTGTTGTATTTCTTGGAGAGCGTCCCCCGTTCTTGATGAAGAGCGGTTTCCTTCACGCTTAGATATAATAACTTTTGCAGCTTGTTCTAAGTTGAATTTTTGCTCTTGTACTAAACTTTTAAACAGTATTAGTGTATCTTGATCATAGTGAGTATAATAGCGAGTACCATCATCATTTTTCTCCCAGTAATACCCGTTCTTTTCTAGCGCGGCAGCCCACTTTCTTAAAGTACTTACCCCGATATTTAAGCGTTCACTCATTTCTTTGTTTAACAAGACATATTCATATTCGTTCAAGCTATCACCTCACTCTTTAGAATATCATAAATTTTCTTGTGAGCGCTCTTTCACCCGCTCTTCAGTGACTATTCGAGAATTTAAGAGAATTCCCTTTGTATTTTCCAAGTTTAAAAGGACAACTTGTACCCTCTTTTTATTTCTTTGATTTTAGCACTCTCCTTGCCTTTGGGTAAGAGTGCTGGCTTGAGGTTTGAGTATAGTGAGTTAGTCAATTCCTTAATGCTCACTTCGTTCCGCTTACCGTTGATTGACATTTAAAGTTTATATGACTAATTATTTGTACAAACATTCCATAATCTTAATACATATACTATATCCATATTTATACAGATGTTAATTTTAAAAATTAGGAGGACAAAAAATGGCAAACTGTACAGGCATAGCTTGTTTTTTATTTACTTATTGGCCAATAGGAACTGTGGTTACAATTACAACTAGATCCGGACAAATTATTGGACCTGCTACTTTTTTAGGTTTAAATCCAACTATTTGTTTAGTTATATTGAAAGAGGAAGATACAATAACACCTGAGTCTACTAGTTTTACATTCATAAGTTGTGAAGATATAGAAAGTGTTACATTAACAACTTAGTCTATTATAAAAAAATAAAATATATGTTACGTCTACACTTTATTAATTTCTATTCGATTCCCTCTTGTATAGTTAATAGCCCTTTAAAAATATAGAAAAGAAAAACTATATATATAAAAGGTTTTTATGAAAACCTTGCTACCAATAATAGGACGTTATGTTAACTCTCTATGAATAATCATTCATAGAGAGTTTTTCTATACTTTTAAAGATTTTCTTATTTATAATCTCTTAACTTAGCAACAATAGCCCATGATCTATTCTTTCCGGAACTTTTAATCTTTATATATAAAATGAGATAGAAAAACGAAAATATAAGGTAGGTTAGTAAACAAGCGTTTTTCTTGATAGAACATAGAATAATATAACTCTTGTTTGAGAGGAGGTATAAGAAAATGAGTTGGAATAGTGATTGTTGGAAGCACAAACATCATGATGATTGTTCAAAGCATAAGCATCATAGTGATTGTTGGAAGCACAAACATCACGATGATTGTTCAAAACATAAACATCATTGTGATTGTTGGAAACACAAACATCACGATGATTGTTCAAAACATAAACGTCATTGTGATTGTTGGAAACACAAACATCACGATGATTGTTCAAAACATAAACACCATTGTCAT
>NZ_LTAQ01000036.1 GCF_001590835.1 Bacillus gaemokensis | reverse complement strand
AAAGTGAAGTTTGCTCAAATAATTCAAGATAATATTGGATATTTAGAAGAGATAGCTTATCTTGATAATAAAGAAATTGTTTTTCTTTGGAAAATAAGTAGGAAGATTGGTTTTTTGTCTAATTGTATTGTAGATGATATACATAAAAAAAGTCCGATTCCGTTAACTCAAACAGATATTGCTTTAATTTTAAAAAGAACTAAAAACAATGTGAATCCTATTATTAAGTCTTTAGTAGATAAAGGTATTCTTGCTGTTTCTGAAATTGGTATTGAAGGGAATAATGTTAGAGCTAATGCTTATTTTATGAATCCAAATATTATTTTTGCAGGAAATAAAGATGATGTGAATCTAACCTTGCAAGCAATGTTTTATAAGGTTCCCAAAGAATTAACAAAGTTACCTATAAGATTATTTTAAAGCTGATTTTTTTCAGCTTTTTTTATTTATTTTGAAGTTCTTAAAATCAAGAACTAAAGTTCTTAAAATCAAGAACTTCGAAATATGGGGAAAAGCATTGATATTATTGGTTTTTTTTCTATTTTAGAATTCTGTACTATCTCACTCTATATATAGATGCTAAATGTTCCGCAAGGAACAGGTAGTATTTATGAGCAAAAACCGCTCATAAATCTCCACCTTTTTCACTTTGTTTCATCACTTGCAAAACATTTTTCGGCTCGTGTGCTGTTGTCGCCAAGCCGAGAGACCAAAAGCAAGCAATTTCCCTCCCGCTTTGGACAAGCAATTATACGAGCCGAACCGCTAGTGCATCCGTTCTAGATTTTTTCTTACATCATGTTTTATTTAACGCGAAGTTCCAGGGGGCTAGCCCCCAAACCCCCAGCCAGCACTCTAGCCCAAAAGCAAGGGGAAAATATAAAAATTTTAGCGAAGCATAGGGAAGAATCTATTTTTATATCGACATGTTTATAATATTTATGTGAGGTTAACATAACGTCCTATTATCAGCATTGAAAAAAATCTTTACTTGGGGTTGTTGATAAATGCCCTTTCAAAAAAAAAGATGACTCTCTACAAAATGTAGTTTTCATCTTTTTTTAGTTGCTTATTGAATTAAAGTACCCGTCTCATCATTTTGTTATAAATTAGTCTAGATCAATTTTAAAAAATTCATGGTTGCGAACAGTATAACCCTCTAACCATCCTGCTCCTGCTGCTCGTGTACCAAAAGTGTTTACTGAAAAATCGTCACCTTTGTAGGTAATCCTAACTTCATAGTGATGACCGGCAGGAACTACAGCATTTAATCTTGTTTGTGTGTTTGGAGGAATAGTTCCTGAAAAGTTCAATAATGTTGCTACTGGATTAGTTTGAGACGTGCCGCCCGCCCCTGCTCCCCAGTCTAATACAAGAACAGTTACATTTCGGGAGTTATCAGGGTCGACATTGAGTAGTTCAATGTGGGCAAAAATAGAAAAGGTCTGATTATTCATTAAGGCTCCAGATGATTTAATTTTATATGACATTTTATTTAACCTCCTTTTATTTAAAACTACTAATATTAAATGTAGATAAGTAGAAAATGACTAGATTAATATTATAAGTAATTTGAATCATTTTTTTGTTATGAGTCAAATTAGGAAACTTAATATACATTATCGGTAGCAAGGATAAAGGAGGAACCCTTGTTTTTATAGGGTTCTTTTTTCTTTTCTAGTAAAATTGATATACATGATTTTATACATGATTGCATACAAATTAAGAATTTAAAACAAGTGATACGTGAATTATTAGAAAAAAGGGTATATCATTGCTATAGCGAATATATTTTTGAGGTGAAACGCTATGAAGACGTTATATAGTCCTGGCGACGTGGCAGAGCAATTAGGTATCCAATCTAGTACATTACGTAAGTATGCTGATGTACTAGAAAAAGAGGGTTATACCTTCATAAAGAATGAACGTGGGCATAGGAAGTATAGAGAAAGTGATGTAATGGTGTTTCGTAAGGTTATCAACCTAAAGAACGACACAGACATGACATTAGAAAACGCCACAAAACAAATAGTATCATGGCATCAAGGCGTTGAGGTATTACCATTAGAGCGACATGAAATTGAGCGCTATGAAGAACCGGATTTCAACGCTACAACGCTACAGACGATGCTTCAAGATCAAAACGAAGTCATTGAAAAGCAAAATGAATTACTACAAGAATTAAACAAACGTTTAGTCGAACAAGACCAGCGATTCGCACAAAGAGAATCAGAGTTATTGAGCGCTATACAAACGATACAGGAATCCCAAACGCTTATAGCGACGAATACTAGTGAAGACGTAGCGAAGAACCAGGGACGCGATGAAATGCTCATGCAAACAATAAGGGAAGTCCAGGAAGTTAAGAAGATGATTGCAGCAAGTAAAGATAAGAAATGGTATGAGTTTTGGAAATAATCTTTTGAAATTTGATTAATTATCTCTTGCCACTTCTAAAAAATATAGGAAAATGAATACAAAAGTAAAGCTTAGAGTTATATGAGAACTCTGAGCTTTTTGGGATACTACTGATAATTGGATTTTATGTGAACTAAATCTTAGGAAGAAGGAATTGAAAATGAATAAGAAATGTCCTAATTGTGGTTCTAGAGAAATCGGGCAAGATTCATTAAATGCCCAAGCATGTTTAAGACTTATTAGTACGAATAACCTTTTTAATCAATTTTCAAGAGTGGTTGCTGATGTTTGCACGGAGTGTGGTAACATTTTATCTATGAAAGCAGAACATCCAGAGTATTTTAAAGTAGATAAATAAAAATTACTGATAATACAGATTATGTGAACGAAAAATCCCTTTAGAAGGAAGATCTAAAGGGATTTTTTTTATAGATTTTGAGATACATGGACTGCTGATAAGTAAGATTATGTAAATTTAAAGAGTTAATCATTTTGTTCGGAAAATGTAGTTCCTAGTCATTTTTCTATAGGATTAAACATAATAATATTTGGTGTTTAATTTACATATAGAGAGGGATGATTTTCTAATGGAAGCTAGCATTCACGTAGATTCATTTTTAGGGGCAGGTCATTATATGACTACCGATGCAACTTTATCAGCTGAAGGTGTTATAAATGCATTTACCCGTACCAGAAGTGTTACATGGTTTGGAGGTTTTACAGGAGGGGCACAGGTATTGATGGTTGATGATAGTGGTGTAGTTATTGGTACTACGAATCAGCACAGATATGGTGTAGATGGCACAAAGATTGGAAGAAGTGATCGTACTGAACAATGGACTGAAACTATCGATTCTTCTGTTGCTAATAGAACAGTGAAACTGGCAGTAATACACGCTTGGACTCCTAAGGTTAGTATTGCACAAATAATTGCAATAGCTATAGAAGTTGGTAAAACTATTTGGGAGTTGCTTGAGGAAGTTAATAAAAAAGGTGGTTGTCAGGGAGGCGTTTCTTACTAATTTTAATCATATATATTGGACACTGTCTGATATCTGATTTCAAATGATAGAGGGGGAGTTTGAGAAATGAGAATTTTTAGATTTGATAAGGAAGTTGGTAAATCTGTTGAAGGTTTTGGAGATGAAAATTATATTTTATCTAGGATTCTTGTTGATGAAAGTGTTGAAACACTTAATCTTGTATGTGCTCATTTTGATTCAGGTGATTCTACAGGACGTCAGCAAGTAATGATAAATCAGCTTTTTCTTGTAGTACAAGGAGAAGGATGGGTGTCTAAAGATAATGTAGAGAGAGTTCCTATTTCTGCAGGGCAGGCGCCTTTTTGGATAACTGGAGAATGGCATGAAGTAGGAACAGATACAGGTATGGTTGCTATAATACTTGAAGGTCCTGCAGTGAATCCTATAGCATTTATGCCTGAATTGAAGATATGATGAAGAGAGGCTGACTCAAATAAATAGAATCGGTAAGTGTAATCAAAGAAGCTCAAACCATATATGGTTTGAGCTTCTTTGATTACGAATAGTGATAAAAAAACGGAATAGTATATAATTATTAATAGGTATTTCAACCTCTTTATTTATAGTGTTTTGAATGTATATTTTTGTTATGTATTTTGAGGATATCAGGGGAATTGGTGTGAAGTCAATATTTTAGGGGATTTGAATGTAAACTAATATCTAAAAGTTTACATTCGAACTAATTATAAAAATGAGCATACAGTAATGAGAAATCTAAAGATGAAATGAAAACGGTATTCTCTTTTACACATAAAAAGCCTAATAATTGCTAGGCTTTTTTGTTAACTCATTTGTTTTACATAATGCTAATGAAGAATATAAAATTTATTAGTGAAAATTTTATATTCATGTTTTTTTATGGGGAAAATAAAAATTCAATATACTTAATATTAAGAATTTTCAATATGAATATTATTAATTCACTATATATCCGATTTATGTAAAAGTATTAGTAAGCTAAACTTTTCTTTAAATCTTTGCCCCTAACAAAGGTTTAAAGGTATTATTATTTTTTGTTTAAGGTTTGTTGAAAAAAAGAATCTGTAATAGATTCTTTTTTTCTTATTTTATTAAAAGTTTACTTCCATTTTTTATGTTGAAATTTTTGTGGAATATTGATGTCACACTTTTATGTGGAAACAGTTTTTCGGTTGCACTTTTGTGTTTTTGTTATCACTTTTTTATATGATGTGTTTACTATGTAATACAGACTTTTATCGGAGGTGTTCAAGTGTCTTTAAATCAAGAAAATTATAAACCTAAATTCAGATTATTTAGTATAAGTCCTATTCCTTTTATTTTCCCATCAAAAAAGGAGAGATCTTTTGATGTTTCATCAGAAAAGCAAAGATCTTCTGAATTAAAAGATCTTTGTTTTAGACATATCTTAGAACACAGAATTCAGTTGGTTCCTCCTGCAAAAAAAGGGACAACTAAAGTTAATAAACAGTTATTTGCTACAATTGAAAAGGTTTGTTCGGAAGTAGTTGTTATTAGTGGTTTTATTCGTAAGATTATCACTTATACAACAGTAATTAATGGTCAAGAAATTCCAAATCAAAGAATCGAAGATGATATTCCATTCGAATATCTTATAGAGTCAACAGATATTAAAGAAAACAATCAATTTACTATCATTGAGAAAAAAATACTGGGTGAGCTTTTGTCTCATGAAACAAATTTTGGAAAATCAGATTCTTTTCAAAATAATGAACAAATTCTTGCTTTTAGTTTGGTTGAAAAAGATATTATAAAAATTAGTATCGGGATATTACCCATATTTTAACAAAAATATATGTTAAGCAAAATCAACATTAAAAATGTCAATTTTACTATTCTAAGAAATTCATATGGTCTTAAAAACGTTAAAATGTGCGTACTATCCCTGTATTAAAATAAAAAAGTAAGTACCGAGCTTTTTTTTTATCGGTGCTTACTTTTTTATTTTCAGCAAGATTTCGAATATTTTCGTATTACTCATATAAAATTAGGTAGTTTGATCTATTGGTTTAGCCGTTACAGTTCTTTTTAGAACTGAATAATTTATTAAGAATAGTTTCTTTTAGTGTGATAATTAATATAGATTATTTATTTATTGTTTAGTAGTTTAAAGTTATTTGATAGGTAATCAGTAGAAGAAACAATATTAAGGAGGACAATAAATGCCATGTCCGATAGTTAACTCAACGACTTGTTGTCAAGTTGTGGTTGAACGCACAACACAGCTGGTACCTCCAGCTCTTGAAAATACTGTTGTTTTCACGAAAACAGTTGAAGCAGATATTGAAAATGTAATCCCAGAAAAGGTTGTAATCTGTGGAGTGGTTCATAAAACTTTAACTTATACAGCAGTTTTAGAGGATGGTACTCTAGTGCCGGGTTTTCAAGTTTTCGATGATATCCCCTTCCAATGTGTTATTGATCGTGAAGATGCCAACGTAGGTGACCTTTTTGAGGTTACTGGTGTGTCAGTTCTTGGCGAGGTTTCTTCTCAAGAACAAAACTTTGGATTTATAAATGGCTTGCGAGTTGCTTTTAAGTTTAGAGAAAAAGAGATCGTCAAAGTTTGTGTTAGAAGATTAACAGTTACTAGTACTGAAACAGATATTGCATTAGGCTTTACAAGTGAAGATTGTAATGTTCCTGTTGTTGCACCAGGGCGTTTATTAGTGGATGGCGTTGGATTTGCAGGAATACCGGTATTTCTCACAATAGAAGGTCCAGCAACTGTTTCTCCAACTACGGTTTTTACAGGAGAAGATGGATTCTTTAGTACTAATGTCACTGCTTTTGGACCCGGAGTTATAACACTTATAGCTTCAGGTACAGTAAATGGGGTTCCTTTTTTTGGAAGCGTAACTACAGCTTCACCTTGTACATGATAAATTGTTTAATAATATAAAAAATAGCAAATGAATTTTTTTAAATAATTAGATAAACTTGATATAAAAAAAGGAGAAGGATTGTAAAAATCCTCCTCCTTTTTCAATTTATAAATTGTTATCTATTGTAATGAATTTTAAAAAAAGGAAACAGGGTTTAATATGGTTATATGTCAACGGTAAGCGGACGAACGAAGCAAAGCGAAGTGAAGGAGCATTAAGGAGTTGACATATTTACTACAACCAGACCCTCTTGTGGTTGTCAAACGGTACCCGTTTGACCCTGCCTACCGGCGAGGGAGCCCCCTCAAAAAATGAGGGGGGTGGGGGAGTTTTTTAAATGGGGTCTGGGGAAGATTTCCCCAGTGGGTTTGGGCGGAGCTCAAGGTTTTTGTTCTTGCACGGCTTGTCTGTGATCGGCGAAGCCGATGTGTCCCGTAGGGCACACTCTATTGTTGCGTAGTGACAATATAAGAGTGTGTTCTCTAATTGACATCCAATTATCCTCTATGCCATGATTAGGTGGACAAGTACAAAGGGAGTGGTTCTGTGAGTTACTCTATTTTTCGAGTGCAAGGAATTAAAACAACAGGAGATCTACGAGGAATTGGAAAACATAATGCGGACAGAGTTTCGTATACAAATCATGATATTGATCGGTCGAAATCAAGCGAGAATATCGAGCTTGTAAAATGTGAAGATACATATTTAAAACGATTTAATGAGATTACAAGTGAAATGAAAATAGACCATGAAAAACGTATGAAAAGTATGCGATCTGATAGAAGGAAATCATTTGATCAGGCGATTAACAGTGCAAAAAATGATGTGGCTTGTGAATTTCTGTTTACGAGTGATGAGGAATTTTTTCAGAATAAATCAAAAGAAGAAATTGAAGACTGGGCGAAACAGTCTTTTGAGTTTCTTGAAAAAGATATTGGCATTACAAAAGATAAAGTTATTCATGCAGCGGTTCATATGGATGAGAGGACACCACATTTGCACGTTGTAGCAGTTCCGTTAATTAAGGCGTATGACGGACGTAGAAAAGCTGATATATGGCAAATTAGTCGTAAGAAGTTTATTGAAACAAAAGAAGATTTAGCGAGTTTGCAAGATAGATATCATCAGCGTATGAATGAACATGGTTATAAGTTGGAAAGAGGAATAACAAAAGATATTAAACATGCGACAGTTCAAGGATTTAAAGAACAAACAAAATATCATGAAAATGAGGCTGTACAAGCATTAAAGAAAGCAGATCATGCAAAAAAAATAGCGAATAAGTTAGTGGCGGATGTAGAAGATGTTTCGAAGTTCGATAAAATTCCAGTGCATCAAGAAATTGTTTGGGAACGTGAAATGTTTAAAAAGGTCGAGAAAGTGACAGGAAGGGTTATTTTGGAGCCTAAGGACTTTCAATCTATTAAAACCCTTGCGAAAGCTTCAGATGTGCTTAAAACACAAAATAAGAAGCTTATAGGTGATAATGATCTTTTAAATAAGGATAAAATCAATTTAAAAGAAAAAGTGGAACATTTAATAAAAGAAAATCAACAACTTAAGACTGAAAATCAAGAATTAAAAACGGAAAACGATTTTTTGAAGAAAACGTTGGAACGAGTGAAGGAATTTTATAAAGAGAAAATGCCTTAACTTGCAAATATGGTGGGTTATATGAAAGCAACTGTGTTAGATAAGATGGGGAAAAGCTGTTGAAGCGCCATTTTGTAGATGATAGTGAGCGTAATGGAGTTCAAAAATTCTTTAGTGATAAACAAAAAAAAGAGATTGAACAACAAAAGAAGGAAAAGTCATTAAAAATGAAGCCTAAAAAACGAGATCAAGATTATGGGATGGAGCGTTAAAAGAGTAGATATTTTCAATTGAAAAGGATTAAAGTTTTATGTAGAAATTTGTGGTAAAATGAAAAAGAACCTTGCGCCAACAAGGTTCTTTAAAAATCCATTAACAGGAAATAGTAGGGCCAGCCAAGGAAACCTACTAAACTCAATATTCTATGTATATTTTAACATAAAAAATGTATTTAAAACAACATAGAGTTATATCAAAAGTACATAGTGTATGGTTTATTAGGTTTCTGGTTTCCTTGTTAAAAATCAGGAGGAAAAACTAGAAATGGTTAAAGTAGATTTTGGACCAGCTGAAAAAAATGCTAGAAGAAGAGATATTGAGAATTCTAAAGTTTTGACAGAAGAAGAATTGAGACAAGCAAATGAACTTCAAGCTAAGGCAAATGCTAGAGGAATGAAATTAGTTCCAGAGCGGAAAATAAAAAGTAAAGTGAAGTTTGCTCAAATAATTCAAGATAATATTGGATATTTAGAAGAGATAGCTTATCTTGATAATAAAGAAATTGTTTTTCTTTGGAAAATAAGT
>NZ_LTAQ01000035.1 GCF_001590835.1 Bacillus gaemokensis | reverse complement strand
GAATTCATCCATCAATTGTTTGGACTAACAGCATAAAATACAATTCCGCTAGAAATATATGCGCTATATTCTCTTTTATTTTATCTTTGCACCAGAACCTCATTTTGAGATGTTTTCTTCCTGTATAAAATTTATTTTATAGGGAATTCATTATACTTATTAAAACAACAACATGATATAGACAAAGCCAAAGAATAAACATAATGGACTATAGAACCAAGTGTCGTATCTAGCAAACTGAGAATGTTTAATTTTTTTAAAAAATCCAACAAACTTAAAATCACCAATTGCCCTAATAATGAAAACTAAAGCACAGACAAGACTTCCGATTTTAGATAAACTATTTGCTTGGAACCCCTGCAAATAACCTCCTTGAACAACAATAATGACACTAGCCAGTAGAATAAGAATGGCTACGAATAATGTTCCCCATATTCTCGGAGTAAAAGCAGGCTTATGTTCTCCCTCTTTTACTGGGAGAACAGCGGCAGAACCCCATCGACCTCCAAAAGCCCAATAAATATGCAAAAAACTGATAAACCACAGAAGCCCTACAGCTACTGATATTAATAGTAATTTCATTTATTCGCCCCCAATGTCGTAACTTCAAATAAAACATACACTACCGTATGTTATAGTGAAAATTTTGTCCCTTCAGGTTTTATAACCATATTAGGGACATTTATTATCGAATAATCAATTATGCCTCGGCATAATTCCGTGACATCCGCCGGAGGCTTTAACTTCTTTCATCGGATGTTTGGACACCCGCTGAAAGAAGTTAAAAGCTCAACCATTTTATCAATATCAAAATTAGGATTTGCTTCAAACCTTGTCATCCATCCTACATACGTTAAATAGGCAAGTCTCGCTCGATCAATTGATTCAGTTTCGTCTATGCCCATTTTTTGATACAATTTTGCAACACAAGAAATTCTCTGTTCTTCCATATCTACTAAACGTGCTGCCACAACAGGATCATATTTAGCCCAAGTATAAATACCATTCTCAATTTTTTTATCTCGATTAAAACTAATCTGTAATAGCTGTTCTAAAGAGGCATCCTGTTGCTCCATACTTTGAACAATCAGCTTTGTTGCATGTACTTCCCAAAAGTCGAGCATAGAATCTAAAAGTTCTTGATGGTCACGAAAATAGTGATAGAAGCTTCCTTTGCTTATTTTTAGCAATCGAGCAAGTGCTTCAATGCGAACTTTATGTATCCCTTTATCAGCTAATTGTTGTAATCCTGCTTTTATCCAATCTTCCCTCGTTAATTGCATATCATCTCTCCATTAAAATACGGCAGCGTATGTTTTACGTTAGATTACTACTATTCTCATTTTTTGTCAATTATTTATTCTGTTTATTTTTATGAACTTTAATGTTGTTGTTAATCGTAATATTGATCGTCATCACCTTTGGTAAAATACAAGCACATACTAAAATTATTGACACATGTTTTTCGTTATTCTTCCCCTTTTCTCATTTCTTTGTGGGAAAATCCAAGAAGATTTGGATGGTCCACAGTCTAAAACCCCTGAAGAAGCAGTTAGACTTACAAATGAAGCTACACTCTAGAAAAAAGGAACGAGGAGAATTACAAATGCGATATTTTAAAGGGAAACAGTTCAAACAAGATATTATTTTGGTGGCCGTCGGCTACTATTGCCGTTTTTCTTTAAGCTATCGTGGTATTTCGGTTCATCCCACAACCGTTATGCGTTGGATTTATGAATATGGAAACCTGATCTATCAGATTGGGGAGAAGAAAAACAAAAATGTACCATTAGCGTGGAAATTAGACGAGACCTATATAAAGATGAAAAGAAAATGATGTTATTTATATCATGCGATCGATAAAGATGGATACACATTGGATATTCAACTTCGTAAATCACGAGATCATCATGGGGCTTATGCCTTTATGAAAAGATTAGTAAAATCTTTTAGAGAACCAACGGTTCTCACTACAGACAAAGCACCCGCCTTACTTTGTGCGTTTAAAAAATTAAGAAAAGAAGGCTTGTATAAAGAAGCTATGCATTGCACGGTTAAATATCGAAATAATCTAATCGAACAGGACCATAGACATATATAAAGCGACGTTTTGCTAAATCCGCAGGATTTCAAAACCTGCGTCATGCCTCACGTACAATAAAAGGAATTGAAACGATTCATGCTTTATATAAACAAAACCGAAATCTGGGCCCAGATTTCGGTTTTTCGACGTACGATGAATTACGAAATTTAGTAACAATCGCATAAAATAAAGTACTTTTGGTTGAAATCATCTATTCTTTAACAAACTTTGCAACAGAACCCTTTCCATAATGTTGTCGAAACAATGGCAGAACCTGACCTATCTCTTGCTTATACAACCATTATGTGCTGAGTTCATCAATACGGATAAGAACTATATTTCTCACTTACTTAATTTTCGCTGCATCAAAAGCTTTTTGAACTGCTTGAACCTCAGGTGAGTTCGCCCCATATTTATTTGTTGCAACTCGAATGCATGCCGATCTCAATTCAGAGAAATCAGAAGTCATGTTTAATTCATCAGTATTTGCATAGTGGAAAATATCAAACATTTTATCCTCACCAATACCTTTTACAATTACACCGTTATGAGTACCACCTTTTGCAATTAAATACGCAACTTTATTAATAATACTTGAGTTGAAATGAACGCCTCCATTATCCCATCCATTAAAATCGTTAAATTCACTATAATCATCTGGATACGGTACTCCAGCTGAAGAAGGAATTGAAGATGGATTTGCCATATCACGGAAAGCTGATCCAGTTTGTTCTCCCATTGTCCAGTTAAATTTCCCATTATTTACGTATTTCTCAATAGCTGTTCCCATGATATCAGACAATGCTTCGTTAATCGCACCAGATTCTCCGGAATATTCAAGATTGGATTCGCTAGATGTAACCGCATGTGTAAATTCATGCCCCGCTACGTCAAATGCCTTTACAATAGGATCTCCGTATACAAGCATACTACCATTATCAGCACTTAATGCATTCTGCCAATTTTTCGGATCATTTGTATCTTCAGAGTCCCAGGCATGTACAACCGAAACTACTTTTTGTCCCTTATTATCAAAACTATTACGCTTGTATTTATCTTTATAAAAATCATATACTTTTGTTGCTAAGTAATGAGCACTTACCGCTTTTGTATCATTAAATGTTGTTGAAGTGCTCGTTGCTAAGGTACCAGGGTAATAGTTTTCTTCTTTCGTAATATCTCTGTAATTCACATCATATGTTTCAATTCCTTGCCCGCGTGTATAATCAGCAAGTGCATATTTCCCGTTACTTTGTTTAGAAATACCGAATGTGCGAGATACACCTAAATCATCTTTTCCTGTTCCAGTTAATGGTGAAAGGTTATTTTTTCTACTTTCCTTTAAGGCTCCAACAAGCTTTTCACTAGCTTTTAAGTTAGATTCTTGTACCATATTTTTCAACATATCACCATTATGAGCATTCACTAAATAAGTTCCAGATACATAGTTTGGTGTTGCAGCAGCAAATATAACTTGGTAGGCATTGCTAGCTTGTCCATTATTTTCATCAACAAAAATAACTTCCTTTACTTCTGGCTCAGAAATAAACTTGATATCGTTCCCATACTTCGTATAAATATATTGTTTCGCTTCTTCTTGTGATAGACTAATAGGTTTCTTTAAATCTTCTTGTTTTAAATTTTGCGCGCTATCTCCTGAAACACTTTTAATAACACCCTTTTTATCTACGTGTGCAGTTAATTGATGCCCATATACTTCTTTTCCTTCATATGTTTGTTGCATGCGCACAAGTGTAGTTCCATCATAAGAACCACGTTTTTGAAGAACCTTATAATCTACTCCCGATTCTCCATTAACTTGTTTTGGGGACAAAACTTGCTCTGTTTTCTCCTTAAGAGCATCTTTTACTACATTCTCTGGTGCCTTTTGTGATGGTTGTGTAAGTTCACCTGTACGGAACGAATCCTCCTGAATTTGAACTTGTAATTGATCTGTTTCCTCTGCATGACCTACTCCATATGGTGTTACAGCTGTTAAAGCTAATCCTGTTGTTAATGCAACTGTAGCTAATGTTTTTCTATTCTTCATGTTTTTCACCTCGGATAATTTTCTAAAATATTGAACTTGTAAAAAAGTATACTGTCTATTCCTGTCGAAAAAAAGATAAAATACAGAATTTTTGTAAGATTATGCAGAATTGCATAATTTAAGGTCGATGATCAGTTATTTAAACTCAATTATTCTAGAAAAAATTAATGTTTATAATGAATGAGATATTTTAAAGGAAAACGGTTGAAGAAGGTAATTCTTTTAGTAGCCGTTGGTTACGTGGACTAAGAATCTATAAAGATTAAACTTCATACAGTATTCTTATCTCTTCTTACTTGATAAGATGGCGGAATGGATTGTGGAGGAAAAAAATTAGGGATTATATTTCATCAGAGTTTATATATGAAGAGATCAAAGTACAAAATCCATCATAGTTAAATCTTCTCGAACATTTAAAGAAGAAATGGGGGGACGGAAACGATTATGGGTTTCAGGGGCACTCTGGAGTAAATACCATAATTTGATTTTGATAAGTGTATTTGAGAACCTATAAATCCTTTGAAATCAATAATTTCGGACATTCTCAATAGAGTACGCTCTATTGAGAATGTTAAATATGTAATTTTACATTTTATTATTAAATAATCTATAAGGATATAAAAATTTATGTATAATTGTAAGGTTATAAAAATTCCATATTTTGAAAGGAGATTCCTTTATGAGGAAAATTATAGGTATTATTTTATCATTGGTATTATTATGTTCTATTTATGCACCCTCGCTTTCGTTTGCAGCTGAAGAAGTCAATAAAATCGGCTGGGTAAAAGAAGATGGTGCTATGTATTATTATGAAAAAACTGGTGTCAAACGTACGAATTTAATTACACTTGATGGGATTGAATATAATTTTGGTAAAGATGGTAAATTATTATTTGGTACGAAATGGGTTAATGATAAATCCGTATATTATGAAGAACCAGGAAAACTGAAAACAGGATGGATGTATTCTCTTGATGAATGGGAGTATATGGAGAAAGGTTTACCTGTCACTGGATCATTAACTTATAAAGGAAAGAAGTTTCAATTTAATAAGTATGGGGAAATGGAAAAAGGGTGGATTACTTTACGCTCTAAAATTAAGAGAGTATACCCAAAACCAGAAACAAAATTTCTTCTTGAATCGAAACCTGTTAAAGAAGGTGAAATCCTTGAAGTAGTTGGGAAACAAGGTCTTTGGTATCAGGTAAAATATCAAGGTGAAATTGGGTATGTTCGAATTCTTGAATCCGTTGTAATCGATCAAACACCTGCAACTTCATTTGAACTTGTACAAGGAACAGCCATGATTTCTCATTTTCTACTTACAGGATATAAGAAAGATCCTGAGAAATTTTTCCCAGCAAATATTGATAAAGCACATCTTAAACGATTTGATAGTGACGTCAAAGTTTTTTATGATTTAGTACATGATTTTCAAAATATAAAATCTTCTATTCTATTAGATAATAAAACTGGTTGGGTGCAAGAAAACGGAAAATGGCATTATTATCAAAAAAACGGAAATCGAGTAACAGGTTCCCAAACCATTGATGATAAACAATATTATTTTGGATCAGATGGTGCGATGCAAACTGGTTGGGTCAACTTAGGTGGGACAAAAAAATACTATAGCCCTTCAGGTGTTATGCAAGTTGGAATACAATACATTGATGGAAAGATATATTATTTTAATGAAGGTGGACAATTATCAACAGGCATACACTTTATTAAGGGAAAACCGTATTATTTTGATACATCACATGAATCCAAAAGTGGTTGGATGAAAAATGAATATGATTGGTACCTGTTACATCCATCTGGTGCTTTACAAACAGGCGATTTTACATACAAAGATAAGAAATTTTCTTTTAATCAAGATGGAGAAATGGTAAAAGGGTGGATTGTATTAGAATCTCTGGTTAAAAAGGTGTACCCAGATCCAGACTTAAAGCATGTATTACGAGCAAAACGAGTAAATAATGGAGAGGTTATTGAAGTAACTGGAAAAATGGGTCCTTGGTATGAAGTGAATTATCAAGGAGAAAAAGGATATGTCCGTATTCATGATGCTGTTATTTTTGATCAGGAAACGAAAAGTCCTCTTACATTGTTAGATGGGAAATTGAAAATATTTGAAGGTGTATTTAATTATTTAAAGAATGATGAAACACTGGTTAATGATACTTTTAAAGTATTAGAGGATTTAGATCATAACACAACTGATTCTATTGAAACTTGGAATAATATAGCTAAAGAAATAGACAATGCAAAACAAGATGTACAGCATAAAAGGAAAGTAGTAAAAGAAGCACATGATAAACTACAAGAGATAGCAAATTCTATAAAAGGAGATATAAGGAATTTAACGGTTACTCAAAGAAAAGAGCTCGCAAAATTACTTAGGGAAGATCTTGGGGGAAATCTTGAAATACTTGGGGAAGATCTTGACAAAATTGTGAAGTTTGGTGGTGATGTAACTACCGCATTACTAAATGTAGTCCTAACCGAGTATCAATTGATATATACAAGTTTAGATGCTTATTATAAAGTTCTAAATGTGACTGCAGATAAAACAAATGAATTTTTAAAACTTACTGCAGATTGCTTAGTGGAATTAGAAGAAAATCACCGCAAAATGTATGAAGCACTTAAGAAGAATGGAACAATTCAAGACTTAGGGAAAATTGCAGAGAATGGCATACGTTGGAAGAAATCTATAGAAGTTGCAAAGCCAAAAATGGAAGAGTTAGCTCAAAAAACCAGAGAAACTGTGCCTGTAATAGCTGGACATCTTCAAACGTTACAAGAAAAAGCACCTGGATTTTATACAGATTTCAACACAGGATTAGATATTGGAAATGCATTCATGGATTCAGCGAATCGAATTGCAAGCCATAAAATTGATATTCAAGCAGCAGCAAGAAATATTGGAAACATTGATTTAAGTAATAGTTTACGTGATTTTGGTGTTCCACCAGAAAAGATGAATCAGTATATCTCTGAGCAAAACAAAACAAATAAAATAATGAACACTACATTGGATATTGTACCTATTCTTAATGTACCTAAAGAAGCGATTCAGCTGTCCCAAGGAAAAGAGATGGGTACAGATCGGAAATATGATCCTTCTGATTATGCAATGGGTGTCTTAAGTGTTGCGTCAGGTGGAACAGTTAAAACAATTGGTAAAGTAGTTGGAACAGTTGCTGATCTTGAGAAGAAAGCGAAAAACCTTGAAAAGGCTGCTAAATATAAGCCAAGAACCATAGAAATAAATAATCCTGTTTTAGATAACATTCGTACAGGAAGTGCATTAAAAAAAGATGAACTACATGCATTTAATAACATTATTGATAATTATGTTAGCTATGCATCGAAATTTGATTTAGTTGGTGGTGACGGAGTTAAGAGACAACTTTATCAAGTAGAAGGTTCATTAAATGGTAAAAAAGGTGTATTCGAATGGATTGTTGACCCTGATCCTAAAAAAGGCGTTACACATAGAAGGTTTATTGAGGGAGTTGGAATAACAGGTAAACCGAATGCAAGAAAGAAGTGAAAATATAATGTATAGTTATAAAATTTTCGAAACGTATAGATTACAATATAGTTGGGCTACTTTGCTAACCGGATTAAAATTAGACCTTTTACCCAATGAAGAAGTAGCTACATATGCTGAAAATTATTTGATAGATAATCCCCACGTAAGCCATGATGCATTATTAAAACTTACATGGGGAAAATACGATAAAGAAAAAGCTATTGAACTAATAGAAACCATAGTAATGGATTTAGCAATACATCGGAATAGTGATGTTGAAGAACGAAAATGGAAATACTGTATTTTAATGTCTATAAGAGAAAAAAATAACGATTACGATGCTTTATTGGAGAATGTAGCTAACCTGTATAGTGATTTTAATTATCCAGAGGATATGGAAGGATTTATTTATTATTTAGAACCGGACGACGGCTATGATCCAAGTAAGTATACAAAAAGTGAAAATATTAGACGACTGATAAATAAACTAGATTCATTTCTACAAGGTGAACAGAATGCTCTACAAGAGATTTAAATCGAATATTTTCTTGGTAAGAATGAACCTTTAGAGGATATTTAATAGTGAATCAAGATTCCTTATTCCTTTTACGAAGCCGTAGGTATTAATTCCTACGGCTTCTGTTATACGTTATTTAAGTAAATACAGCGTTTTTCGAAGAGAATGAAAGGTCAAATGGTAGTTCCGATGGTTTTCGATTTGAATCAATATGATATTTTCCAAACCGATTTACATGTGCTGTCATGTAGGGACTTAAATAACAAATCAATTCTTTGTTAAATCCCTCTTTTTGTTTTTCATACTCATGAAGCAGTTTAGATATGGAAAACACATTATAAAAAATAAGACAGTTGGCAACTAAGTGATTATACTTAATAATTTTCTTCTGTTTCTCACGATCATTCTCAGAAATAATGCCTTCTCCACCAAAAAAGAGCCACTTTGTAAATCCATTAAATGCCTCAGATTTGTTTGTAGCAGATTGAATGGTACGTCGTAATTCCTCATTAGACATGAATTGTAACAAAAACATCGTTCTAATAGGCCTCACCACACACATCCATCAACTTAAGGATTTAGACTATTTTTGAAGTTAAAAGCACGTTACTATTCTCTTATGTTAATGAGAAAGGGTGACGTGCTTTTTATGAATATGAACCAAAAACAAGAATTATCTTTATTTGCCGAAGAGTTATATCGATATATGTCTCCCGCTACACTTAATCAATTAGCTATAGAAGCAGGCGGGATGAAACGAAAACGTAAGTGCCACGGGCACCATTTCTTATCTTTGTGTGTATGGTTAAATCAGCAAGTCGCTACTACCTCTCTTACTCAACTTTGTAGTCAATTAGAAACTTCAACAGGAGTTTTATTAAGTCCGGAGGGACTTAATCGACGATTTAACTCGGCTTCTGTAGCCTTCTTTCGAACTGTATTTACTACACTTCTACAAGCTAAAATTGGAGGAGTATCTAAGATTTCTCATTCTCTTTCTGCTTATTTTGAGCGGATTCGCATCCTTGATTCTACAACTTTTCAAGTTCCAGATCGATTCGCATCTACTTATCCTGGTGTCGGAGGATGTAGTCATAAAGCTGGTGTAAAAATTCAATTAGAGTATGACTTGTTAAGTGGGGAATTTTCTGATGTGAAAATTGAACCAGGAAAACGAAGTGATCAAGCGTATGGTGCGACTCGAACAGGAATGATACAAAAGAATGAACTATATATTCGTGACTTAGGATATTTTCGTTTACAAGACTTTAAGTCTATCCAAGATAAGCAAGGATATTATTTATCACGTCTTAAATTACTAACTAAAATATATAGAAAAGAATTCGAAACAGTCGTATTTAAAACAAAACCCGCTCAACTGAGACCGGTATATATACAAGTTCATTTGGAAGACATCATGAAAAAATTACAACCTGGCCAAGTGTACGAGTTACATGATGTATATGTAGGGAGTAAAGACAAACTGCCTACTCGTATTGTGGTTTATAGATGTACGGAGGAGCAAAAACAGAAACGCCTACGTGATCGAGCTATTCGTGAAAAGAAAAAAGGGATTACCTATACAGAGCGTACGAAACATTTACAAGGAATTACAGTATACATGACAAACATTCCTACGGAATGGGTACCAAAAGAGAAAATCTATGATTTATATTCATTACGTTGGCAAATCG
>NZ_LTAQ01000034.1:103402-333276 GCF_001590835.1 Bacillus gaemokensis | reverse complement strand
TGGTCTTATCCCTGTCAAGTAGACAGTATTAAAAAAGACTAAGCAACCATCGCGATTCGATATTCTATCGGAGCTCGGTGGTTGAGTCGTTTTTGGAACCGTTTATAGTTATAAAAATAAATATACTCCTCAATTGCTTGTATTAAATCTGTTTCTGTTTTAAAATGATGCAAATACAACATCTCCGATTTTAAATGGGAGAAAAATGACTCGATACAGGCGTTATCATGGCAGTTTCCTTTGCGAGAGTRGCTGCCAATGATACCTAAATCTAAAAGTCGTTTGTTGTAGGCATGAGATGTGTACTGGAACCCCTGATCTGAATGGAGAATGGTTCCGCGCACATCTCTTTTTTGTGCCAACATTTCAATTGTATCTAATACAAGTTCATTATCATTGCGCTTGGAAATTTTCCAAGAAACAACTTCGTTATTATAAATATCTTGTACAACAGATAGATAACGGAATCCCTCTTGAAATCGTAGGTACGTAATATCTGTAACAAGTGCTTCATTTTGTTGGCGATTTTTGAACTCACGGTTTAAAACATTTGGAAAAGTATTGGAATACTCTCCTTTAAAGAAGCGACGCTTCTTTCGAATAATAGATTGCATGTTGAGTTCACTCATTAAGCGATACACCTTTTTATGATTCACAAAATAACCCTCTTCTTGTAAAGCAACTTTCATACGTGGATAGCCATATTCCTTGTGCTTTAAATGGATAGATTTTATCGCCTTTTTTAATTGTTGATCTAATTCTAGTCGCATGTTTTTCATACATTTTGTATGAATCCACTTGTAGTAACTTGAACGATGTATACCTGCAAATTTAGTAAGCCACGTAATCGGATATTCCTTTTTAATGATTCAATGATACGATATCTCTCTTTACATTTTAGTACGYCTCCATTTACAGATTTGGATATTGCTTTTTTAAATATTCAACCTGTRCCTTATAGTAATCCCGCTCTTCTTCAACAGTGCTGAAATGAACACGTTTCCCTTTTAAAGGATTTGGAATACCTTTCATGCCACTCTTCTTCCCACGTGTATCTGTAATTTCACCGCATTCTTTATATTTTTTCACCCAATTTTTCAGTTGTGTAGAGCTCTTAATCTGATATTTTTCCGTTATCATATCGTAGCTTCCTTCTCCATTTAAATAACTTTGAACAGCTGATAACTTTAATTCTTCCGAGTATGCATTGAATGTTGAACCTTTTTTAGCCATGAAAAATCCCCTCCAAGTAATAGTGTAACACCCATGTATGTACATGGTCTTTTTACACTGTCTACCTAAAGGGGATAATATCAANACCTTTTTTAGCCATGAAAAATCCCCTCCAAGTAATAGTGTAACACCCATGTATGTACATGGTCTTTTTACACTGTCTACCTAAAGGGGATAATATCAAGAGGCGTCCATTTTGATATGAGTGCTATTTTTAAGTAAGTAAGTGTCTATTGGTTTGAGCCAGAAGGTTTCTGTACATGTAATACAGAATAATGTAAAAACGTAAATTTAGGGGTGGCGATATGAAATATTTAGAGTGTTTAAGATCAGAAAAAGAAATAAAGCAAAACGAAATAGAAGTATTGAGTATATTTATGAAGAAATTCTTGAAATGAGGAGGATGCAAAAGTGGAAGCGTTGATTAAAGAGTACGATCACGGATACGTGATGTTGCGTGAAGCCATCGAAGGATTAACCAATGAGGTACCGTCAAGGAAATATGGTTTGACAACGCGAATTGTATTTTCCTAACCACTCCCAAAATAGGAATAGGTATACTTCCTTCTTAAAGTTTGGTATCTTTTAGCTTATACATGAAAATACTGAAAATGTTCTAAAGAAGGAATTACCTGAAATATAAATATAATTGAAAGGAGTGAGGTAATAATGGAGGTAAGTACCTTTTTAGGACTATTTTGGGGATGGGTGACAGTTATTATATCGGGAATCCTTTTTGTGCGCCCATCGGTACTACGTGAACTGAAAAAATTAGTGGTCGAGGACAGAGGGTTTGGAATTATGTATGGTTTTCTATCGATATTCTTAGGGCTAGGTACTGTAATTTTGCATAATGTATGGGAGTTTAGCTGGCAGGGACTTATTACAATTATTGCATGGCTCTCACTATTAAAAGGAATTTACATAATTGCATATCCTGAGCCATCTAAGAAAACAGACTTTGAAGTACGGATATTATCTACGCGTATAGTGCTTGCTATCCTTGCTGCTTTGGCTGTATGGATGCTTGTAGTAATCTATATGAAATAATTTGTAATTCAAAATATCGAAAGTCAAACCGCCAGTAGTGAATAGAGAGCCGACACGACACAAAATAAAGTGTCGTTTTTTTTATTCATGTATAATAGAAATATAAAAGAGTTCTTTTAATTAACAGGGTAGAACTTTTTAATAAAGATATAGTGTTTTGGATATTTTAAATTCCTTCAAGCGAGTTATTCGTCTATACAGATGAATAATAAAAATAATTTTTATTTAGAAATACATATATTGAATCAGCGCGCAGAGAGCCTGTCTTCGTGTGCTTTTTTATGATTGAGAGAGGTGTTCCTGGAGCATTTAAAAAGAATTGTTATATTCGTCTTTTGACCAGTTATCGTGTGAAAACGACCGATTATCGAAAATCCATTTACAGTATGTTAAATAGTTTTTATATTTATATCGAGTGAAAGGGATGTGATGAAGTGAAATTTGAATTGTCGATTGATCCATCGTATAAAGAGCCGAAAATCATTATCCTAACTAATAAAATGACAGATGAGATATCTGATATTATGAAGCGACTTTCGGAAACCTCTATGGATTCATTGGCTGTATTTTCAGATAGAGGTGTTGAAATTGTTGAATGTAAAGATATCGTCAGAATCTATGCGGAGAAACAGAAGGTATTTCTCCAAACTGCTGCTGGTATCTATACCGTGCGCTCAAGGTTATATGAACTGGAAGAGAAGTTAAATAGTCAATTTTTCGTTCGTATTTCAAATTCAGAGATTGTTAACATCAAAATGATTACGAATATGGATATTAGTATGACGGGAACAATTGGCGTGTTATTAACAGGGAATATCAAAACGTATGCTTCTCGACGCTGTGTTTCAAAAATTAAGAAACTGTTCGGAATATGAGGTGAAAACATCGTGAAAAATTTATTTAGTCGAGTTGTTGGTGGTTTTGTCATCGGCGTGATTATCGGACAAATCGTACAAATCCTTATTTCGCTCAAATTAGGACACGGAGAATATATGCCAGTTGTGGATCATTTTCGCTCTTTCTTTGTTAGTGAGATGACCGCTGTCATCGTGCAAATACTATTAACAGGGATTATTGGTGTCACATTCGCTACAAGTTCGCTTGTTTTTGACATAGTGAAGTGGAGTCTACTGAAACAGTACATCGTTCACTTTTGTATAACGACACTAGTATGGTTACCGATTGTGACACTCCTTTGGATGCCAAAAACATTCATAAGTACATTGTTTTTTTTCATTAGTTTTTTAAGTACGTATGTTGTTACGTGGGCTATTCAATATACGATTTCAAAGAATGATATTAAACAAATTAATGCTGCGATTCAATCAAAGCAATTAGAAGGGAAAGGTGACGAATAAATGGCCATTTCTATAAAAAATCTAACGAAAAAATTTAAAGAGCGCACAGCTGTCGACGATCTTTCACTGACGATTGAGAAGGGAGAATTTTTTGCACTGTTAGGACAAAATGCGGCTGGAAAAACAACAACGATTAAAATGCTTAGTTGCTTACTTACACTTACAAGTGGCGATGCACTGATGTTAGGAGATAGTATCGTCAAAAAACCTACGGCGGTAAAACAAAAAATAAACATTTCACCACAAGAAACTGCGGTAGCTCCGAATCTTTCTGTAAAGGAAAATTTAGAATTCATTGCGAGTATCTATGGAAGCAATAAGCAAGAGGTGAAGCGGAAAGCAGTGGAAATGATGACGAAGTTTGGACTTTCAGAGCGAGCAAAACATAAAGCAAAAACATTATCAGGTGGGTTGCAGCGCCGGCTTAGTATTGCAATGGCACTTATTTCATCTCCCCAAATCATCTTTTTAGATGAGCCAACGCTAGGACTTGATATTCGTGCTAGACACGATCTATGGAAGACTCTTCTTGAATTAAAGGGTAAAATCACGATTATTTTAACGACACACTATCTAGAAGAAGTAGAAGTACTTGCTGATCGCGTCGGCATTATGCATGGTGGTAAATTGCATGGGCTTGGAACGATTGATGAGCTAAAAGAAAATACGGGAAAAGCTTCTTTAGAAGATATCTTTCTTACACTAACTGAAGGAGGTGTCTAACTATGAGATATTTAGCATTTGCTTCACGTAATCGTAAAGAGATTTTACGAGATCCTCTTACACTCCTTTTTGGGATTGTACTTCCGATTATTATTATGTACCTTTTTTCAATCATGCAGAAAAATATGCCTTTTGACCTTTATAGTATAGAAAACTTAACGCCAGGCGTGATCGTTTTCAGTTTTTCTTTCATTACGTTATTTTCGGGGATGTTGATTGGTAAGGATAAAAGCAGTTCGTTTTTAATGCGGATTTTTGCTTCCCCTATGTCTGCGTTTGATTATATTATTGGGTATGCTCTTCCACTATTACCGGTTGCGATTCTTCAAATTGTCATTTGCTGTATTTCAGCACTCTGCTTAGGTCTATCTTTTAATGTGAATGTACTAGGGGCCGCTATTCTACTCATTATCATTGCAATGCTTTATATTGGATTTGGTCTACTACTTGGCACGTATTTTACTGATAAGCAAGTTGGTGGGATTTTTGCGATCTTTGTCAACCTTACAACATGGTTAAGTGGTACTTGGTTTAAGTTAGATATGATTGGTGGTGCGTTTAAAACGATCGGTTATGTATTGCCATTTGCTCATGCGGTTGATGCTACGCGATTTGCTTTATCTGGTGAGTATGGTGATCTTGTTGTACCTTTATCATGGGTAGTCGGCTATACGATCCTTATCTTCGTAATTGCTGTTTTGGGCTTTAAGCGGAAAATGAAAAGCTAACTAAATTGTATTCATATTTAAAACAATATAATTTTACGTAAGAACGTATGGTAGTTGAATAAATTACAAACAAATATATTATTATCTATATATAATAATATATTTGTTTGTAAAGTAATAGCATACATAATCATCAAAAATTTCCTATTTCTAAAAATTTAATCTATTGTATGAAAATTTCTATTTACTTTTCCTGAATAAAAGAGTATGATAATCGACAGTTTCAAATTTCTAAATCGCTGAAACCTTATGGTACGGGGGAACCGTTTTGTGGATTGATACATAATCCAAGGGGTGAATCCTTACAAGGTAGGGCTACTCAAAGGCCCGAATCCGACAGCTAACCTCGTAAGCGTTTTATGAGAAGGAAGGTGGAGCTTGTGCGACAAAAAAATTGATGTCTACAAGTTTATTTGTTATGAACTTGTAGGCATTTTTTTTGAAAATAAGTCTTTTAATCAGTTTTTTATTTAGCTAATAGAGAAATGAACGTATTAAATTATTGGAGAGTGGACATCAGTGGTTTCATCCATAAAGAGATTTTTAATTGGTCGACCGTTAAAGTCAACCGAATTAGGAGAGCAAAAACTTAACAAAACGAAAGCATTAGCTATTCTTTCTTCTGATGCTTTATCATCAGTTGCATATGGTCCAGAGCAAATATTGATTGCTCTATTTACAGTTGGCGCGTTAGCGTTCTGGTATTCTATTCCTATCGCAATTGGCGTATTAATTCTGTTAACGGCTCTAATTCTATCATATAGGCAAATTATCTTTGCTTATCCTCACGGCGGGGGAGCGTATGTGGTATCAAAAGAAAATCTAGGTATAAATCCAGGATTAATTGCTGGAGGCTCCTTGTTAGTTGACTACATTTTAACTGTAGCGGTAAGTGTATCTGCGGGAACGGATGCAATTACATCTGCTTTTCCTAGCTTACATGCTCATAATGTCGTTATTGCTATCATATTTGTGTTATTTATTACAATCTTGAACTTAAGAGGTGTAACGGAGTCAGCTTCTGTTTTAGCTTATCCGGTTTATTTATTTGTTTTAGCATTATTTATTTTAATCGGTGTAGGTATATACAACATTGTAACAGGTGAGGTTTCGCCTCATTTGCATACACCAATTGGTACACCAGTAGCAGGGATCAGTTTGTTTTTACTCTTAAGAGCATTTGCATCAGGTAGTTCTGCTTTGACAGGAGTTGAAGCCATTTCTAATGCAATTCCAAACTTTAAAGATCCTGCTCCCAATAATGCTGCTAAAACGTTACTTGCGATGGGTTCCTTACTTGCGCTGCTATTTTCAGGAATCGTATATTTAGCCTATTATTATGGTATTACTCCTAGTAAAGAAGTAACAGTTGTTTCACAAATTGCTGAAGAAACATTTGGACGGAACTTTATGTATTTCTTTATTCAAGGAACAACAGCATTGATATTAATCCTTGCTGCTAACACTGGCTATTCTGCTTTCCCTTTACTGGCAGTTAATCTTGCAAAAGATAAGTTTATACCAAGAATGTTTACGGTTAGGGGAGACCGATTAGGGTATTCTAATGGAATTATCATACTTGGAATTGCTTCAATTCTCTTAATTATTGCTTTTCAAGGGAAAACGGAGCATCTTATTCCACTTTATGCAGTAGGCGTGTTTATTCCATTTACGTTGTCCCAGTCTGGGATGGTGATGAAATGGGTTCGTGAAAAGCCTGAAGGATGGATTTTAAAATTAACTATTAATTCAATTGGTGCCATTATTAGTTTTATAGTTATGATCATGTTCTTTTTAACCAAATTCGCACAGGTTTGGACAATCTTAATCTTTTTACCTATCATAATTTTTGTTTTTCACCGAATTAAAAAGCATTATGAAGCGGTAGGTGATCAATTAAGTCTTACAACTTGTGAGCCAATTGTGCCGATTGAAGGGAATGTAATCATTGTACCTGTGGCTGGTATGACTCATGTAGTGGAAAACTCATTAAATTACGCTAAATCTCTTTCGCCAGATCAGATTATTGCTGTTTATGTTTCTTTTGAAAGAGAAGATGAGAAGAAATTCGAAGAAAAATGGAAGAAATGGCAGCCTGAGGTTAGACTGGTGACACTGCACTCTCATTACAGAAGTATTATTCAGCCGCTAACCAAATTTATTGACACAGTTCAATACAAAGCAAGTGAATCAAATTACCGGGTTACTGTAGTAATACCGCAATTTATTCCTAAGAAAGGCTGGCACAATATTCTTCATAACCAGTCTAGCTTACTGATTCGTGCATTCTTGCTTTATCGGAGAAATGTAGTTATTACGACTGTCCCATATCATTTGAAAAAATAAAGATTCAAAAACAAGAAAAGGTGGTTTTACGTATGTAGAGCTACCTTTTCTTGTGCTAAGAGGTTTTATAATTTATCTTTGTGTGTCCAATATTTGTTTTAAATTTGGTATTTCAAATCTTTTTACCACTCCAAAAGTTATTTTTCCTAACTCTGTTAAACTTCCATTCCATTTACTTTCAACAATTTTCTGAACGGCCCCACTTTTTTAGATTATCTACATCTTAGGGATGTCTTCAATACTATTAATACAATAAAGGTATATGTAGTTTTTTGATTTTTTCTTTAAGGATATTATTATTAAAGTGCATTTTCCACATTCTCCATTAAGTAAAATAGTGCAGTTTGTATCTGTTTCTCCATACCAATCTATAATTTTATGAGTATGCAAGGAAATCTCTGATTTATCAAGAAAAATTAAATTTAGAATGAATTATATAAAGAAGCTCCTTGGAGGGGATATTAAATTTGAATACATATCATATAGTAGGGAGTAGGTTTTAGTAAAAATTGAACAATACGATGGTTACTATACTTTCGATTAGGAAGGAAAAAACATGAAATTTCTGTCTCGTTTTGTTCGACATTTCCGCCGCTTGCAGTGGAAACTGACTTTGTTTTATGTGTTAACAACTATTGGTGTTTTATTAACACTTGAAATAGTGGGGTTTCTTATTTCACTTAGTCTAGTGAAATATAATGCAGACCGAATGTTTGAACAACAGATAAGTATACAAGCTCAAAATATATCTTCTAACTTTAACGGACCATTTATGAATCAAGGTCGACTGAAGAAAGCGTTAGAAGATTGGCCTATTGAAGTAGGAACTGAATTCGATGGATTTTCTATGGTCACTGATCCTGATGGGAAATTAATTGCAAGTGCTGGAGAGGGGGTGCCTCAGTTCATTGATTTTAAAGAAGAATTTCCTGCAAAAGTTTATCAACATATATATACAGCGCTGTCATTGAAACCATCTGAAGCACGTAAATTAAAAACATATAGCTATCATAAAGATGGGATTTTATATATTGTTTCTCCATTAGCGAATGAGAAAGATGTTCGTGGGGTATTAGTAGTTAAAGCAGAAAACATACATTTTTCTTTGTTCGATTTTTGGAAGGTTACCTTTCAGTTTTTTGGATTTAGTATTTTGGTTTTCTTGATTGGTGCAGCAATTGTTGGGATTACCTTTGGAATTATTACGTCTCGAAGTTTCGTTCGTCGTATTCAAAAGATATTAAATTCTACAGATCGATGGAGTCAAGGAGATTTCACAACATTTGTACATGATCCTTCAAAGGATGAATTGGGGCAGTTGGCACGTAAGCTTAATCAGATGGCGAAACAACTACGTACCTTACTTAGAGTACGGGAAGATTTAGCAACACTAGAGGAACGAAATCGATTAGCTCGTGAGCTACATGATAGTATTAAGCAACAACTGTTTGCTACATCGATCTGGTTGAATACTAGCAAATCTCTTATCGGAAAAGATGATGACACCGCAAAAGAACATTTGTTAAAGGCAGAAAACGTGTTACATCAAACGCAACGTGAATTAAGTGCATTGATTCGGGAATTACGTCCTGTTGCACTTGAGGGGAAGGATCTGGCACATGCATTAAAGGATTATGCGGGGATGTGGCAAGAACAAACTGATATCATGGTTAATTTGGAGACAAGTGGACAGCAACAAGTATCCCCTCTTATTGAAGAGACCTTCTTTCGTATCATACAGGAGGCGCTGAATAATGTTGCACGTCACAGTCAGGCGAATATGGTAAGGGTTTATTTAAAGTGTGAAGAAGTTGTAACACTTTCTATCCAGGACAATGGTTGTGGGTTTAATATTCAAAGGGTAGGTGGACAAGGAGTTGGTCTGTCTTCTATGCGTGAACGGGTTCGTGCATTAAAGGGGCATATTGATATCCAAAGCGAACTGGATAGAGGTGTGAAAATTACTGTCCAATGTAAACAAACAGATATTCAAGAAGATAACAAGCAAGATGCCAATTGTTATTCAGAAGAGGTGACAGAGAATGGAAAAGGAAGGTCAGATTTCGATTTTAATTGTTGACGATCATGCAATTGTCAGACAAGGATTGAATACCTTGTTCACAATTCAGCCTGACTTTCACGTGGTTGGAGAAGCAGATAATGGAAAAAGTGCTACGGCCCTAGCTGCTGAACTTGTGCCAGATATCGTACTCATGGATTTAGTGATGCCAGGTATCAATGGTGTAGAGGCGATTCGAAGGATTAAACAAGTTAGTCCTCGTTCGCAAGTGATTGTGTTGACTTCTTATCATGAGGACGAGTACATTTTTCCAGCATTACGTGCAGGAGCAATATCATATGTACTTAAAGACATTGAGCCTAATCAATTGGTTGAAACTGTAAGGAGAGGCGTGCAAGGTGAATCCATGATGCATCCGAAAGTGGCTGCGAGGGTTGTGAAAGAGATTCGTGTTACGAAACAGACTTCTTCAAATCCTTTTTCCGAACTTAGTGAAAGAGAGCTTGAAGTATTACGACTAATAGCTAGTGGTCTCACGAATGCTGAAATTGCTGAGAAACTTTTCATCAGTGAAAAGACAGTGAAAGGTCATGTTAGTAACATTTTAAGTAAACTTCATATGCTTGATCGTACGAAAGCTGCTGTTTTTGCATGGGAACAAGGGTTTATGCGCCTAGATTAGGATAGAAATTATGAATATATATTTAGAAGGTTTTCGAACCAATTCCTTTACATGGAATTGGTTTTTTGTTTTTTTGTAACATTTACGAGGAGGAGGACTATAATCTTGACCATTTCCCCCTTTTCTAAACGAATCTCTAGACCTGTTCATAAACAGTTCTGTGGGTTCGTTTCAAACTGGATTTTTTATCATAATATGAACGTATTCATCAATATACACTAGGGAGTTGAAGAATATGGTTTTTAAATTAAATCATATACGACAGTCGACTGACAACCACTTACAAAATACATTGAAAGGTGGGCAGGAAAATCAAAAAAATTTGCTGTCAGATTGGCATCGATGGGTTGCTTATATTTCTGCAATCTGGTCTTTCTTGTATGGAGTTTTGGGGATTTATTGGGCTTTAGGTGGTAATGGATTCCCTTTTGGTGAAAATGATCCCCGAGGGTTTATGATGGGGTCAGTTTTATCAAACATTCAATCAGATATGGGGGGAATGACAATTGCCTGTATAGGGTTCATTGGATCAATCGCTGCACTAGCGACAATCCGAATGTGGGGGAAAAGGATTCCCCGTTCATTCCTACTTATTTTCGCATGGGCAATGTGTATCACTCTAGTTATAGTGATTCCTGATGTCCGGATATTACAAAATTTCGCTTATTCCTTCATGCTACAGTTTCAACTAATCGATTGGCTTGTAATAAATCAACTTCTATGTATAGTAGGAGGAGTTTTGTGGGGAGCCACAGCCTTGGCTTATCAGCGTCGGAGCTTGAGGGCATGTGTGAACTGCGGACGCCTAAAAAACATGCAAAATAAATCAATTATCCGAAATAGGTGGGGAAAATATGCTACCTACATTGCTGTCATTATGGCACTTCCTTATGGTATCGTTCGTTTGGCGTGGGCTGTAGGTATTCCATTGGGAGTAAGTGATGCAACATCAATCAGTACTCAGCCCCTTATAGAACGAATGATTGAAGCTGTTCTCGGCGGATTACCCATATGTGGTGCCATCCTTACATTGGGACTCATCCAAAGATGGGGAGAAATTTTCCCAAGGTGGTGTTTAAGTCTATCTGGTAAACGAGTTCCGATTTGGTGTGCGGTTCTACCGGCAACATGTGCATCAGCTCTTATCACTCTTGCGGGATTAAAAATAAGTCCGATTATCATTTTGAAAATATTGGATGGTTCCATCAATACTGGAAATTGGGGAGAATTAGGGACTTCACTATTTTGGCTTCCTTGGGGAATAGCATTAGGAATGGCAACCATTGCTTATTATCAAAGAAGGAGAGGCCAGTGTAGATTTTGTAGAAGGTTTTAGAATTTTAACTTTCTAAGAGAAGGAGTTGTTCTTTCATGATGTTAAATACTGAGAAAAAAAGTGAAACCAGAATCCATATTTTTAGGTGGTTATCACTATGGCCAAAATGGATTGGGTATGTTGCGGGTGCGTGGTCATTGATCTATTTCATATTAGGTTTGTATTGGGGGGTGGGAGGAAAAGGTTTTCCCATTGGAATAGGGGATCCACAACCTGAATATTCAATGCTAGCTGGTTTAAAGCCAGAAATCGGCGCGCCTGTGATAGCTGCTTTTGGATTAATCGGAGTTGTTGTAGCTTTCATGATGATTCGCGGGTGGGGTGAAGGCCTTATACGGATTGTATTACTCATGTTTGTGTATATACTAGTGGTGATTCAGTTATTTGCAGTTATTGATTACCGTGTTTTAGTGACTGCGGCATATGGAATTGTCTTTTTTGTTGGAGCACCATTCGATTTTCCACATGGAGTTGATTATTTTGAGCGTATGATGTATTGGACGATTGTAAATCAATATATGAGTATGCTAGGGGCATTTTTATGGATTGCTACTGCGCTAGTCTATCAACGCCGAACACGAAATGTTTGTCAATATTGTGGTCGAAGCAGTATTCCTTCTAGATGGACAGCGCAATCCTCTGCAGCATCTTGGGGGAAATGGTGCACTTACATTGCTATTATTGTTCCTATCTGTTATTCCGTAACAAGATGGTGTTGGGCAGTGGGAATTCCACTCGGAACTACTAAAGAATTACTTGATTCCTTTGAACGTGATTCACCTGGAATTTGGTTAATGGGTGCGTTCTTGGCTACTGTAGCGCTCGGAGGGGCAATTCTTACACTAGGGCTTATTCAACGCTGGGGAGAACATTTTCCACGTTGGTTTCCATTCGTTGCAGGTAAGCGTGTACCTCTTTCATTAGCAATTATTCCTGCTTCACTGGTTTCTATTATGGTTACTTCAGCTGGTTTGATGTATATTCGAGGGGTTATTAATAAAGGCGGTCTAGATTATAGAGGATGGGCATTGGAAGGGCCAGAGTTATTATGGCCAGTATGGGGAGTGGCATTATTTGGCGCAACACTTGCTTACTACTATCGTAGACGTAATAGATGCAGACACTGTGGCAGTTTGTAGCTTATTTTGCTAATCAAAAAGTAGAAATGCAATAGGGCTTTTAGTAAATGTAAGAGCTATTCATTAATTTGAGAGCAGTAAGTCCTTGCTTCCAGAGAATGAAGATAGGAGATAGATAGAGGGATTTACTACTTATGAATAATAGAGGAGAAAGTGGATTTTTTTAGCAGGAGTATGATTAAGTAATTTTTTTCTTTCAATAAAAAAAGAAAGTAGGCTACTTTTTGCAGGGAGGAGAAGATTTCAAAGTAAGGAAATCTTTTTTGTGAAAGGAGTGTATGCATAATTGCATACACTTGAATTAATTATATTAAGATAATATTTCGTAAGGGGTTTTTTAGAGATAGATGTGCTTTTTAATGAGAGATATTCTTATTAATATTTTATAAAATTAATGTTATTTTATATTGAAATAAAGACAAGAAGCTATTGAAATAGCGCAAGGGAAAATACTGCTTTACGATGGGAAATAGCTGTGTTTAAATGACTTTACAGTATAAAACTTGAATTTAAATAACGAATCTTTTAGAAGTATCATGAAAAATGAATAATATTTTCTGTGTAATATATTCAATATCTAAATGGAATTTTCCTTCCAAGTACTATGGATAATTGGAAGGATTCTTATGGTATACAGTTTATTCATTACATAAAGGTATGATGAATGGTTGATGTGATTTGTTTTAAGTTCAAGTAGTACTGCATGTAAAATCTAGTTGAATGAAAGAGGTGGATATAGTAAATTATTATTCTATTTTTTCTTAAGATATTGTTGTTAGTTTTCTGCAAACAATGTAGTTTCCAAAATATTGATAGGGCAATAAAAAGCTAACAGCTAGAAATAAAGTTGACACATATCTGAAAAGGTTTAATAGGTATGGGAACGTTTCCGAAATTTACCTATTACAGCGAAATCAATAAAAACATATCAAATCTATATGGAACATAGTTAGTTACTAATACATTAGGAGGAATTAAAGTGAAAAAAACTTTAATTACAGGATTATTGGTTACAGCAGTATCTACGAGTTGCTTCACTTCTGTAAGCGCTTACGCGGAAGGGGGGCAATCTGAATTGAAACCAACATATGTGCAAAATGTAATGGCTGCGAATACATTATCAAACTCGATTAGAATGTTAGGATCGCAGTCACCTTTAATACAAGCGTATGGATTGGTCATTTTACAGCAGCCAGATATTAAGGTAGATGCTATGAGTAGTTTGACAAATCATCAAAAGTTTGCAAAAACGAATGTCCGTGAATGGATTGATGAATATAATCCGAAGCTAATTGATTTAAATCAAGAGATGATGAGATATAGTACAAGGTTTAATAACTATTATAGTAAATTATATGATTTAGCTGGAAAAGTGAATGAGGATGAACAAGCAAAAGTAGCTTTTGTAAGCACCTTTGGTAAGCTCCAAGGTCAAGTAGAAACGATTCAAGATAATATGGAACAAACTTTGTTGGAGTTAAATCGATTCAAAGCTTTATTAGTAAAAGATAGTGAAAGCTTATCTCAACAGGCTGAAATGGCGATTCAATCATTAAAGGGTTCAAATGGAGATATTGTACAGATAAGAGCCGACATTAAAAGAATTCAAGAAGAGATTCAAGCAGAACTTACAAAGATACTAAATAGACCAAATGAAATTATTAAAGGCTCTATTAATATTGGGAAGCAAGTGTTTACAATTACGAATACAACAGCTCAAACAAAAACGGTAGATTTTGTATCAATTGGATCTCTTAGCGATGAAATTGTAAATGCTGCGGATAGTCAAACAAGAGAAGCTGCTAATAGAATTCAGCAAAAACAAAAGGAATTAATTCCGCTTATTCAAAAGCTATCACAAACTGAAATTCAAGCAACGGAAATTACATTTATTGAAGATCAGGTGAAAAGCTTTACGGAGTTAATTGATAGACAAATTACTACTCTAGAATACTTGGTAAGTGATTGGAAGTCACTGAATGAAAATATGCTCCAAATGAAATCAAATCTTGAAACAGGTGTTCAAACAGATAGTAGTACACTCCAAAAGCAATTCAACCAGTTAAAAAAAGTCAGTGATGAGATGAATAAACAAACAAATCAATTTGAAGATTACGTGACAAATGTAGAAGTACATTAAATCTAAGTAAGTAATACATCATAATAATCGATGATATAGGGAGAGAAGAAAAATGACAAAAAAACCTTATAAAGTAATGGCTCTATCAGCGCTCATGGCAGTAGTTGCAGCAGGTAATATCCTGCCAGCACATACTTTTGCAGCAGAGAGTACAGTAAAAACGGCTCCTATTCATGCTACTATGGCAGATGCATCTGATAAGTACTCTGAGTATTCATTAGGGCCAGAAGGTCTTAGAGATGCAATGGAACGAACAGGTTCAAACGCCTTAGTAATGGACTTATATGCTTTAACAATTATTAAACAAGCCAATGTTAATTTTAATGGTATTACTGTAGTTGAGGATTCTTTAAAAACGAAAGTTGTTCATCATCAAGATGTGGCTAGAGGAAATGCGAACCAATGGCTAGATACAATTAAACCGCAATTGATTTCCACAAACCAAAATATTATCAATTATAATACGAAATTCCAAAATTATTATGATACGTTAGTAGCAGCTGTAGATAATAAAGACAAAGAAACACTAACAAAAGGACTTACAAGACTATCTACAAGTATTTCAGAGAATAAAGCAAAAGTGGATAAGCTAGTGGAGGATTTGAAAAAATTCCGAAATAAAATGACAACAGATACGCAAAACTTTAAAGGGGATGCAAATCAATTAACGTCTATCTTAGCAAGTCAAGATGCTGGAATTCCACTTATGCAAAACCAAATCACAACGTATAATGAGGCAATTGGTAAATATAACGCAATTATCATTGGATCATCAGTTGCAACAGCTTTAGGTCCAATCGCTATTATAGGTGGTGCAGTTGTAATTGCTACTGGTGCAGGGACTCCATTAGGAATTGGACTTATTGCAGGTGGTGCAGCAGCGATAGGAGGAGGAACAGCTGGTATTGTTTTAGCAAAGAAAGAACTTGATAATGCACAGGCTGAGATTCAAAAGATAACAGGACAAATTTCGCAAGCTCAATTACAGGTAGCTGGCTTAACGAATATTAAAAATCAAACTGAATACTTAACTAATACTATCGATGTAGCTATTACTGCACTGCAAAATATTTCAAACCAATGGTATACGATGGGATCCAAATACAACTCTTTACTTCAAAATGTTGAATCTATTAGTCCTAACGATCTTGTTTTCATCAAAGAGGATCTAAGTATTGCGAAAGATAGCTGGAAAAACATTAAAGAGTATGCTGAAAAGATTTACGCTGAGGATATTAAAGTAGTAGATACAAAAGCATAATATTAATTGTCTAGCATTACATATAGCTTTCTTGTTGAGCTTGTAAAGGTTCATAAGCCTAACCAAGTTCTTCGTATAAATGGGTAGCATGTGATGCGAATCTCCTGTTCAATCTTGAACAGGGGATTTTTTATCCAGATATTTGCGGATTCGGAGTGTCCATTTCTTACAACTGCAGTTTAGGTATGGGATAAATTGTATGTAAATACTTGATCTGTAAGAGGGGATTCATAAGCTGTTTATAGGTAAGCGTGGTATATGAGTATTACATATGAAAATGAGTAGGTGGAAAATATGAAAAAAAGTATGTATAAGAAAATTATTCTATCAATAATGATTGCTGGTGTGACAACAGGTAATCTATTACCTCTGCAACCTTATGCAGCAGAACAAAAAGAGAAAATACATTCATTGCAGGAAAGTAATAAAAATTATTCTCTTGGTCCAGCAGGATTCCAGGATGCAATGGTACAAACAACATCGAGTATATTTGCAATGGATTCGTATGCAAAAACAATTCGTAATCAACAAGAAACAGATTTGAGTAGAATAAGTTTAATTAATAGCAATTTACGAGAAAATATGGTTAAGCATCAAAAAGATGCAAAAGTGAATGCATCGTACTGGCTAGATGAAATGAAACCTCAAATTCTGAAGACAGATCAAAATATTGTGGAGTTTAATGATATATTTCAAGCATACTACAGCAACTTACTAGCTGCTATTGATCAAAAAGACAGTGGGAAATTGAAATCCGATTTAGAGAAATTGTATAATATCATTTTGAACAATCAGAATGAAGTGGACAGGCTGTTAGGAAATCTAAAAACGTTTCGAAATAGAATGGTAGAAGATACAAAAAGCTTTAAAGATGATTCCAATCAATTAACCTCAATTTTAGCAAGTACGAATGCTGGAATTCCACTTTTACAGCAACAAATCAATACTTATAATGATTCAATTAAAAAAAGTAATGATATGGTTATTGCGGGAGCAGCGCTTTGTGTGGCGCTAATCACTTGTCTTGCTGGTGGACCGATGATTGCTATTGCAAAGAAAGACATTGCAAATGCAGAGCGAGAAATAGAAAATTTAAAGGCGAGAATTTCTGGGGCACAGGCAGAAGTAGCTATTTTGACCGATGTTAAAAATAAAACAATAAATATGACAGAAACAATTGATGCGGCTATTACTTCACTTCAAAATATATCGAATCAGTGGTACACAATTGGAGCTAAGTATAATAATTTGTTACAAAATGTAAAAGGAATCAGTCCTGAGGAGTTTACTTTCATCAAAGAAGATCTGAATACAGCGAAAGATAGTTGGCAAGATGTTAAGAAGTATACAGAAAAATTACACGAGGATGTAAAAGTAAAATAAATAGAGCCTAAAGAAAATGTATATGTTTTAGCAACAACAAATAGAAAATTGTTAGTGAAACTCTTTCACGCTACGACTAGATTATTTCAAAATGAATGTTCCTGGTAAAGTTCGCTGTTAATTCAGATGGTCGAATTTTCTGGAATAAAGCGGTATAATGCTTGTAAGTACAATGTATGTAATGATAAAAGAATGTAAGAAAGGACACATAGATAGTTATTATGGATAAAGAGAAACAACAATTAAGCGTTGAAGTTGCAAGATTATACTACCAATCTGATTATAGTCAACAAGAAATAGCGAATAAATTAAATATCTCGAGACCAACTATCTCAAGATTGTTAAAGTATGCGAAAGAAAAAGGATTTGTTCAAATTAACATAGCTGATCCATTTGCCGATTTAGATAATGTAGGAAATTTACTAAAAGAAAAATATAATTTGTTAGAAGCACATGTTGTGTTTTCTCCGGTGCCAGAGTATGCGGCCATTACCGAATATATTAGTAAATATGCTGCTGAATATATGGAGAAAACTGTTACAAATGGTGATATTGTTGGAGTGAGCTGGGGAACAACGATGTATGAAATCGCTAGAAAAATTGTGCCCCAGCATGTAAAAGGTGTGGAAGTTGTGCAGCTAAAAGGAGGCATTAGCCATTCAAGTGTAAATACATATGCGAATGAAACGATCGCCTTGTTTGCAGATGCTTTTCAAACGACACCAAGAAATTTACCGCTTCCAGTTATATTTGACAATGCGGTTACAAAGGAATTAGTGGAACAGGATAGACATATCCACCATATTATTGAGATGGGAAAACAGGCCAATATTGCAATTTTTACAGTAGGAACGGTTAGAGACGAAGCTTTATTGTTCCGGTTAGGCTATTTAGATAAACAAGAAACAAATTTATTAAAAGAACAAGCTGTCGGTGACATTTGTTCACGTTTCTTTGATGGAGACGGCAATATTTGCAGTAAGGAAATTAATCAGCGTACAATTGGAATTGATTTAGAGGAGCTACGATTAAAGAAACGTTCTGTTCTTGTTGCTGGAGGTTCTAGAAAAGTAAAAGCGATTGATGGTGCATTAAGCGGAGGATATGCGAATGTATTAATCATAGATCAGCATACCGCAAAAGAGTTGTTACATTATCAAAAAGATTAGAATAAAAGGCTCTCTCAAAAGTATTACTTTGGGAAAGCCTTTTTGAATATATATATTTTTAGGATGAATAAATAAGGGTATAGTACCTCGTATAGTATTTATAAGAAACGCTCTTCGATTGATCTCCTTTTTCAAAAGTTAGAGAGTTAGCCATTATATCTCTTTCTACAAAACTCCAACCATCTTCTTCCATCATATTGATAAATGGTTCCATTTTTCCACGTTTCACTAAGTAAGGATATTTATTGTCTATTGGCTCGACTGCTACCATTTCTTTATCTTGAATAACCATTTTTGAAATAGCTATAGCAAAAGGTATGGGGTTCCCTTCTTGGAAAATTACTTTCCTTTTTTGAAAAATAAATATAGATAGTGCGATGCATATTACTAATGCTAGTATAAAGGGTTTCGATTTTAGCAAATGACTCACATCCTTTGTTTTCCATTTTATACTACAAATTAAGATTCGTTTTACTGGAGGGAATTTCCTTTTGAAAACATATGAACAAAATTTCAAAAGTGTGTTTACATTTGTTCAAACAAGAGTTAGAATGAAGTTGTTAAAAGATATGAGGAGTGAAGATAATGAATATTGCAAAGTTAATTGATCATACAGTTTTGAAACCGGATACTACGAAAGAAGATGTTGTAAAAATTTTAGAAGAAGCAAAGAAATATAATTTCGCTTCAGTTTGTATTAATCCTACATGGGTAAAATTAGCTGCTGAAGAATTAGCAGGACATGATGTTGATGTTTGTACAGTTATTGGATTCCCTTTAGGTGCAAATACGACTGAGACAAAGGTATTTGAAACAAAAGATGTTATTGCAAAAGGTGCAACTGAAGTAGACATGGTAATCAATGTCGGTGCTTTAAAAGATGGCGATAATGAATTTGTTGAAAAAGACATTTACGAAGTTGTACAAGCTGCAAAAGGAAAAGCACTTGTAAAAGTTATTATTGAAACTTGTTTATTAACAGATGAAGAAAAAGTTCGTGCTTGTGAATTATCTGTAAAAGCTGGTGCTGATTTTGTAAAAACTTCAACTGGATTCTCAACTGGTGGCGCGACTGCTGAAGATATCGCATTAATGCGCAAAACTGTTGGAGAAAACGTTGGCGTGAAAGCATCTGGTGGCGTTCGTACACGTGAAGATGCAGAGAAAATGATTGAAGCTGGTGCTTCTAGAATTGGTGCAAGTGCGAGTGTTGCAATTGTATTAAATGACAAAGAAGGCGCTTCGGATAATTACTAATCAATAAAAATTTAGGAGCAATAGATACACGAATCGCCCAAAAGCATAGTGTATCTATTGCTTTAACAATTGAAAAATATGTAAGCGGATACGGAAAAGGAGGGAGAGTTTTATGAAATATGTAATCGGTATTATAGGCTTAGTAATCGTGTTAGGTATTGCGTGGCTTGCTAGTAATAATAGAAGAAAAGTGAAATATCGTCCTATTATAACAATGATTGTACTTCAGTTTATTTTAGGTTTCTTACTTTTAAATACAAGTATCGGGAATGTACTAATTGCTGGGATTGCAGATGGTTTTGGACAATTGTTAAAGTATGCTGGTGATGGCGTTAATTTCGTATTTGGTGGTTTGGTAAATCAAAAAGAATTTTCATTCTTTTTAGGGGTATTAATGCCAATTGTTTTTATCTCAGCTTTAATCGGTATCCTGCAACACATTAAGGTATTACCATTCATTGTGAAGTATATTGGTTTGGCCTTAAGTAAAATAAATGGAATGGGGAAACTTGAATCGTATAACGCTGTAGCTTCAGCCATTTTAGGACAATCAGAAGTGTTTATTTCGGTTAAGAAACAGTTAGGTTTATTATCGGAAAGAAGATTATATACATTATGTGCATCTGCAATGTCGACGGTTTCTATGTCTATAGTTGGATCGTATATGGTGTTATTAAAACCTCAATATGTTGTAACCGCTTTAGTACTTAACTTATTTGGTGGATTTATTATTGCTTCTATCATTAATCCATATGAGGTTACTGAAGAAGAAGATATGTTAGAAGTGCAAGAGGAAGAGAAAAAGAGCTTTTTTGAAGTATTAGGGGAATATATAATAGATGGTTTTAAAGTTGCTATTACAGTAGCTGCTATGTTAATTGGATTCGTTGCTTTAATTGCTTTCATTAATGCTATTTTTAAAGGAGTAGTTGGTATCTCATTCCAAGAAATTCTTGGCTATGTATTTGCGCCGTTTGCATTTATTATGGGTGTTCCTTGGCATGAAGCGGTTAACGCAGGTAACATCATGGCGACAAAACTTGTATCAAATGAATTTGTGGCAATGACAGATTTAGCAAAAGGGAACTTTAATTTCTCTGGAAGAACAACAGCTATTATATCCGTATTCCTTGTTTCATTTGCGAACTTCTCTTCAATTGGAATTATTGCAGGAGCTGTTAAGAGCTTAAATGAAAAACAAGGGAATGTAGTAGCAAGATTCGGTTTGAAATTACTTTTCGGTGCAACGTTAGTAAGTTTCTTATCAGCAACTATTGTTGGTTTAATATATTGAGAGTTTAAGAGCGTGACTTATTAAAAATAAAAAGGACTGGTGATTAAGATGAGAATGGTAGATATTATTGCAAAAAAACGTGATGGTAAAGAATTAACAACAGAGGAAATTGGATTTTTTATTAAAGGCTATACAGATGGAACAATACCGGATTATCAAGTGAGTGCTCTTGCAATGGCTATTTTCTTCCAAGATATGTCTGATCGTGAACGTGCCGATTTAACGATGGCTATGGTTCATTCTGGAGAAACAATTGATTTATCGGAAATTGAAGGAATTAAAGTAGATAAACATTCAACTGGCGGTGTTGGGGACACAACAACATTAGTTTTAGGACCATTAGTAGCTGCTTTAAATGTACCAGTTGCTAAAATGTCTGGTCGAGGTTTAGGCCATACAGGTGGTACAATTGATAAATTAGAAGCAGTAGAAGGATTCCATGTTGAAATTACGAAAGAGCAATTTATTGATTTAGTAAATCGTGATAAGGTTGCAGTTATTGGACAAACTGGGAATTTAACACCTGCGGATAAAAAAATATATGCACTACGCGATGTTACTGGGACAGTAAATTCGATCCCACTAATCGCAAGTTCGATTATGAGTAAAAAGATTGCAGCTGGTGCTGATGCCATTGTCCTTGATGTTAAGACGGGCGCTGGTGCATTCATGAAAACAGAAGAGGATGCGAAAGAATTAGCACATGCGATGGTACGAATTGGAAATAATGTCGGTCGTCAAACAATGGCTGTTATTTCAGATATGTCACAACCACTTGGCTTTGCAATTGGTAATGCTCTTGAAGTGAAAGAAGCGATTGATACATTAAAAGGAGAAGGCCCAGAAGATTTAACGGAACTAGTGCTTGTATTAGGAAGTCAAATGGTTGTACTTGGTAAAAAAGCCAATACATTAGAAGAAGCACGTAACATGTTAATAGAAGTTATGAAAAATGGAGAAGCAATTGAAAAATTCAAAGAGTTCTTAAGTAATCAAGGTGGAGATAGCTCAATTGTAGATCATCCAGAAAAGTTACCACAAGCTAAATACGTAATTGATGTACCGGCTAAAACTGCAGGTGTAGTTTCTAACATTGTAGCAGATGAAATTGGGATCGCTGCCATGCTCCTAGGAGCAGGTCGTGCAACGAAAGAAGACGAAATTGATTTAGCTGTTGGTCTAATGCTACGCAAAAAAGTTGGTGAAGCTGTAAAAGAAGGAGAACCATTGGTTACGATTTATGCAAATCGTGAAAATGTGGAAGATGTAAAAGCTAAAATTTATGAAAACATTTCTGTATCAGAAAAGGCTGAAACTCCTAAATTAATTCATACAATTATAACTGATTAATGATTCGTAGAATGGAATTTACTTTGAGGAGGAAATAATATGGATAAAAAAAGATATATTGAAGAAGCGACAAAAATGTTAGAAAAAGCTTATATTCCGTATTCTAAATTTCCAGTTGGTGCAGCGTTAGTTACGAAAGAAGGTAAAATTTATACAGGTTGTAATATAGAAAATGCTTCTTACGGTTTATGTAATTGTGCTGAAAGAACAGCTATATTTAAGGCTGTATCAGAAGGAGAACGCGATTTTAGTTATTTAGTAATCACAGGTAAAACAGATGGACCCATTTCACCGTGTGGGGCTTGTAGACAAGTCATTGCAGAGTTTTGTGAGCCTAAAATGCCAGTATTACTGACAAACCTAAAAGGCGATGAAAAAGAAGTGACAGTTGAACAATTGTTGCCGGGTGCATTTTCGATAGAAGACTTAATCTAATAAAATACAAGTGATATACACTTTGTCAGTTATAAATGCGTAAAAAAGAAGCGATTCTCAAAAATATAGGAGGATTGCTTCTTTTTTTACAATATAGATAAATAGTTTGAATTTATATCAATAATGAATTGAAGTACTTTTATTTTTTTACGTTTTTTGTACGAGTTGTAAAAGTACATAAAGATTCTTCTAATAATTTGTTGGATAATCTTATGTCATTTAATGAGAAATCATTAAGCACTTGAAGGAAGTCTGCCTTTTAGAGCCGTGTGTATTATTAAATCTAGTACATACTGAAAATCACTAATTAGCTAATTAGTGATTTTTTTGATTCCATCAATTTAACAGAATAATATTTTTATTTAAGTGAAAGTAACAAACTTCTAAAAATAATACCATAAATTTGTCAATGGAATATATATTGTTTTGGAAGTAGGTAACATTCTAAAAAAAGCACAAAGGAGGAGGTCAGCATTTTTTGTTTCATAATTGTGAATGTTACTTGAAAAATTACTGCTTTATAAAACGTATATGAGTTTGAAAAGGGGGAAAAGGAGAGACAGCAATGAGGAAAAATGTATCTGTATGGATGATAGTTCTTTTGTTATTGCAGTTACTCTCACCGGAGTTGATATCTTTTGCTGCATCACCAGTAAAAGATATAGAACATAAATTGCAAACAAAAGAAACCGTTAATATGTGTTTAAGAGAGCATGAAGGACAAATCAAATTTAAGTGGCCCTACAACAAAAAGAAAGTTGATTTAGTAATCGTGCAAGATGCAAGTGGGAGTTTTAAGGATTCAATCGGCAATGTAAAAACTGCACTTAAAAACATTGTTGGTGAATTAGATTCGAATAATGACCGTGTTATGGTAACGAGCTATCAAGATTACAAAGGTTATAAAGGTGTAAACGGTCAATTGTTGAACAATAGTGGGCCAGGGATAAAAACAATTTTGCAGTCAGGTTTAAATAACGGATTAGAGTCCGCAAAAAATGGGATAGACAAAATCAAACCAGATAGTGGTACCCCAACTGCAAGTGGTCTTCAGTTTGCCCTGCAACAATATGAACAGGCGAAAGGAAAAAATGATCCGGATCGCGAGACAATTTTTCTACTCGTAACAGATGGTGTTGCAAATGCCCAATTAGATGGGTATATCTATAAGGAAACAAATAAAGTGACAGATACAGGATCAGGGTATCTGTCTAGTGAATATGGTCAAGATTACAAAGGTGCATTATCTCAAGTTACAAATCTAACAAACCAGGTAAAAGGAAAAGGATATAAATTAGTTACAGCTTTCTGGGAAGATAAAAAAATATTAGCTGCTCCAAATCAATATTATACAAAGTACGATAAGGAAGTAGGTCCGTATGCGAGAAACGCGCTTCAAGAAATGGCAACGAAACCAGAATGGTTTGTCTTATCAAATGATATTGAAGAGTTTTCAAAGAAATTAATTGAGACAGTAACCAAAGTTACAAAAAAAGAAAAAGATAGAATGATTTTAGATTTTTATAAGGGTTTACAGGTAGAAGATGTCCAGGTCTCTGGGCCAAAGGGTCTCAGTACTAAGCCGGTTATAAAAAATAATCAATTAACGTGGGATTTAGAGGAACAGCCAGAAGGAGAATACATTCTTACTTATAAGGTAAAAGAAGTCAAACCACAGTTAAATGGATTTGATGTTGCAGGTGGATACTTTATTTCATTTGACGAAAAGGTTGAAATTCCAAATGTAAAAGCAAGTCCTAATCCGAATGCAGTGAATTGCTCGAATGCGGTAACGAAGAAAGTATCGGATTTAGATGAAAAATTGGTAGATGCGGCAACGTTACATGCGATTGATGAAGAATTTACATATGATGTGAATTATAAATTCGGATATGATGTAGCATCAAAAGCAGAAATTAAGTTGCAGGATGATTTAGAAGACATACTAGACATTTTAGATACCACATTAACAAATGCTAAGGGGGAAATCATTTCAGTCAAACCAACGATTGATAAAGAAAAATCTATTGTGACGTACAAGATTCCTCTGAAAAATGACTCCTACGATTACCTAGCAGGGCAACAATATAAACTAACCATTAAAGCAAAAATTAAGCCCGATACAAATATTGACATATTGAGCGGTTTATTAAAAATGGAGGGATTCCAAATATGGCAAATCTTATCTTAGATGATAAGCCATTGGAATCAAATAAAGTTACGGTTACTCCTCCAATTGAAGAGCCAAAACTTCATAAAACCGTTTCTGATAGCGATGAAGTCGATGTAGAAAAGGCAACTTTATCAAACAGAAACGAGAAGTTTACTTGGAATGTAAAATATGAATTTGGAAATGCAATAAGTAGTTATAATTCCATCATATCTTTATTTTAACTATAAATTAGTAACTTACTAATTTATAGTTATTTTAATGCTATTTCTTATTGATGTCAATCGTTGTAAATAAAAAAATAGACACCTCTGCTATCCAAGAGGGGGGTGTCTATTTAGATCATATTTAGCGTTACTTCTGTATTACTTGAGACTTAATTGATTTAGATGCTGGACAAGCTCTGGTGTTTTAGAAAAGAAAGGTGAATGATCAGCTTCCATAGTAATTATTTTGTTACAAGGAGTTTCCGTGTTCATTTTACGCTGAAAATCAATCGGAATAGCCTGGTCTAAAGTTGTTTCAATATAGATACGATTTACACTTCCAAATTTCGCTTCTGATATTTTGAGCTCTTGTTGAAAGGGATCTAATGGTTGAGGGCGCATTCGCTTAAAAGCGATTTGTTTAATGGCATCATCTTTTGTAGCATTTAAAAATGTTTGTTCGATAAGTTCTGGTACAAGCTCTGCAGTCATGTTGTTCTCATTTAAAGAAAACTGTGGTCCTTTTTCTCCTGCTGATTTGCCTCCAAGACTCTCGCCATTTTGTGGCAAAAATGCACAAAGATATACTAATTTATCAATTTTATCAGGTACATACTCAGCTGTTTGAGTAATAACGATTCCGCCCATGCTATGTCCAACAAGAATGACTTTTTCATTTTGTTGATTAATGACATCGACTACTTTATCAACATATAAATCCAAAGTTATATCTTGCGGAGGGGTCATATCTTTCCCACTTCCAGGTAAGTCTAGTGTAACAACCTTATGCCCGAATGATTCTAATTCAGGTTTCACTAATTCCCATGCCCATTCTCCTTGCCATGCTCCATGTACTAAAACGTAAGTACTCATTTTAACCAACACTCCTTTAATACGTATAAGTTTCATCTATTCTCGCGATAAATGAAGTATAATCAGTGTATACTAAGCGGATTGATAAATATAATGAAGATAATTTATAGATGATATAAATATCTTTTATATAAGGAGAAAAGAATGAATCTTTTTGATTTTAAAGTTTTCAAAGGTGTGGCTCATTTGAAAAGCATTAGTTTAGCGGCAAAAGAATTACATATGACACAGCCAGCTATTACGCATATCATTAACAAATTAGAGAAGCGATATTCTTTGACTTTATTTGATCGATCGAGACAGGGGACGGTTCTAACCGAGAATGGAAAGGAATTTTTAGTGTGTGTGAATCAACTTCTAATTGAGTACGAAAATCTTGAAAATATAGCTTTTCAACTAAAAAACAAAAGTCTTTATAAAATAGTATTAGCTACATATCCTTCAGTCACGGTATACTGTTTAGCGGAATGCATAGAATTAGGGAGCTTCGATCAAAGTAAATATGTTCTTGCGGTTCGAGAAGGAAGTTATCAAGAAGTTTTAGAGTGGATGTCTACCGGTAATGCTGATTTTGCTATTTCTATAAAAGAAAATTTAATTCCTGGATTCCAGTATCGTTTTATTGGTGAAGATCCTTACGTTTTGGTTTCTGCAAAATCAGTTCCATCTAATCTTATAGCTGCTGATTTAAAAAAATATCCATTTATCATGCCTCTTTCTGGTTGTAAAGAGGTACTTGAACCTTATTTGAAACAAAATGAAATAACAATTAATAAAGTGATGGAGTCTGAGACAATTAGTTCTACGTTAGCTCTCACATTGCAAATTAACGGTATAACAATTGTTCCTTTATCAGGCTTAAATAAACAAATTATTAATGATTTCCTCATTCAACCATTAGAAATTAAAATACAGCGTCAACTCATTATGCAATGGTCTCTTAAAAAAGAGAATGACCCCTTGTTTATTTCTTTCATAGATAATTTGTTAACTCAATTACAAAAAAGAAAAGCGGATTCATTACGTTGAATGGTCTAAAATAACACAAAAAGGTAAGCTGTCATTAGGGATGACTAAGCTTACCTTTTTTAAATAAAAATCTTGAAAACAGGATAACTTCTGTTTGAGCCTATCGATAGGTGATTAATTGACGGAAAATTATAACGATAATACAATTAAATAAACTGGATAGACAGTTTTAAAGGGATTCATAGAACTTAAGGGGGATTGTTATGAAGCAATCATTTTTTATTCAAAATCGAAGAAGATTAGTAGAAACATTGCCGGATGAATCTGTTACCATTTTATTTGCTGGACAGGCACCTTATAAGTCGGCTGATGAACATTATAAATTTGTGCCAAACCGAAACTTCTATTATATGACCGGCATAGATGAGCCTAATATCATTCTTATGTTAAAAAAAGTAGGCGATATAGTGGAAGAAGTACTTTTCATTGAAAAAGCGGATCCGGTTCTTGAAAAATGGATTGGTAAAACAGTTTCAAAGGAAGAAGCACAAACGACTTCTGGTATAAAAACGATTGTGTACTTAGAAAGCTTTGAATCATCAATAGCACGGACATTTTTTACAGAACATGTGAAGCATGTGTATTTAGATTTGGAACGCCGCGATTGGACAGGAACGCAGACACGGACGTTGGCATTCGCTAAGCATGTAAGAGAACATTATCCACACCTTTCAATTGGTAATGTTTATCCGAATATTTGTGAATTACGAGTATTCAAAACTAATGAAGAGATTGAAAAGATAAAGGAAGCTATTATGGTGACAAAAGAGGGCATTTATAATGTGCTCAAGCAAGCCAAAGAGGACATGATGGAATATGAATTGGAAGCTCACTTTGATTTTAAGCTGAAATCATCCGGTATTAAGCATCATGCATTTAATACGATTTTGGCGAGTGGAAAAAATGCAACTGTACTCCATTATGAGGATAATGATTCCAAAATTGATAAAGGTGATTTGGTGCTTATGGACCTTGGTGCTCAGAAAGACTACTACAATGCTGATATTAGCTATACGTTCCCTGCGAGTGGAACATTTTCGAATCGCCAAAAAGAGATTTACAATATTGTGTTAAAAGCATTGAGGGAAACAATTGAGCTTGTGAAGCCAGGATTAAAATTTGCTGCACTAAATGAGCATACAAAAAAGGTGCTGGCGGAAGAGTGTAAGAAAATCGGTTTAATTCAAGAAAGCGAGGAGCTTTCCAAGTATTATTATCATGAAGTGAGCCATTTCCTCGGTTTGGATACTCATGATGTAGGATCGTACAACGACAGAGTTCTGGAAGCTGGTATGGTCATTACAGTGGAACCGGGTTTGTATATTGAAGAAGAGGCGATTGGAATACGTATTGAAGATGACATTCTTGTTACCGAAAAAGGGTATGAAAATTTGTCAAAAGACGTGATGAGAACGGTTGAAGAGATTGAGAATTTCATGGGATCATACAATCTATACGTGAAGGAAAGACAGATTGTTGCAAAATAATAAGAACGAAGGCGCTCGATTTTGGGCGTCTTTATTCATGTGGTTTTAGAATTTTAACAATTAAATCAGTTTAGTGTAAAGAAACATATTACAGTACTTTTATACAGGGTACTGTATTGTTGAATAGACTTTTGGAAGTGTTATTGATGGACTAAGATATTCTATTCATCCAACCGTTGTATAGAAAATGTGTAAATAATATTTGAGAAACGTAAAGCAGGGAACAGAAAATAACATGTATGATATATAATGAGTTCCTATTGTGAAGGTACTGAAACTAAGCGTATAATATTATAGGTCTGAAACATATAAGACAAATCGTGAATGATAAAAATGATAGATGTTTTTTCATCGCTAATAAAAAATAGATAAAATGAAAGTAACACTGGAATTCAGATAGGGAGTTATAAAATGAAATTAATTATTGCCGAGAAACCAGATCAAGGTTTGGCTCTTGTTTCTCAATTTAAATATCGAAGGAAAGATGGCTATTTGGAAGTGGAAGCAAATGAACTGTTTCCAAATGGAGCGTACTGTACGTGGGCAATTGGTCATTTGACGCAGTTATGTAATCCAGAACATTATCACGCCGAGTGGAAAAAATGGTCACTAGATACATTACCAATGATTCCAGAGCGTTTTCAATTTGAAGTAACAAAATCAAAGTATAAGCAATTTAATGTTGTGAAACAACTGTTACATAATCCGCAAGTGACGGAAATCATTCATGCGGGTGATGCTGGTCGAGAAGGGGAATTGATTGTACGAAATATTATTAACCTCTGTAATGTTCAAAAACCGATGAAACGTCTTTGGATTTCTTCCTTAACAAAACAAGCTATTTATCAAGGGTTCAAAAATTTACTTGATGAGTCAGATACAATTAATACGTATTATGAAGCATATACAAGGTCTTGTGCTGACTGGGTAGTAGGCATGAATGCATCACGTGTCTTTAGTATTTTGTTAAAGAAAAAAGGAATGAATGATGTGTTTTCGGCTGGTCGGGTTCAAACGCCCACATTAGCTTTAATTGTGAAACGTGAAAAGGAAATTGAAAACTTCAAATCAGAGCCATTTTGGGAAGTATTTGCAACCTTTCATATAGAAGGAAAGAAATATGAAGGAAAGTGGGAGAAAGATAACGAGTCCCGTTTAACAGATCCGGATATGGCAAATAAAATCGCTGCATTTTGCCAAAATAAACCGGCCGAAGTAAAGGAAATGAAAACAGAGCGGAAAGAGTTTCAACCACCGTTTTTATTTAACTTATCAGCACTGCAAGCAACGGCGAACAAAGCGTTTAAATTTTCTCCAAAAAAGACACTTGATATAACGCAAGCTTTATATCAAAAGGGGATTGTTTCTTACCCACGTTCGGATTCTAACTATGTGACACAAGGAGAAGCAGCAACGTTTCCTGATATTTTACAAAAGTTAAGCCAGTTTGATGATTATAAAGATTTGTTACCGGCACCGATAGATTCTATTATGAACAATAAGCGCTACGTGAATGAGAAGAAGGTTACGGATCACTACGCTATTATTCCAACTGAACAGGTTACAAATCCAAGTAAACTATCTGGTGATGAAAAGAAAATTTACGATATGATTGTTAGAAGATTAATTGCGGCGCATTATGAGGTTGCTATTTTTGACTATACAACAATTACAACTCTTGTAGATGAGCGTGCTGCGTTCATTTCAAAAGGGAAGCAGCAAATTCAAGAAGGATGGCGTAAGGTTATCTTCCAAGATGATAAAGATGATGAAACGATTCTTCCAATCGTAGCAGAGGGCGAACAAGGAAAAGTTGTAAAGGTAAAAGTGAAAGAAGGAAAAACGCAGCCACCAAAACGTTATACAGAAGGACAACTGATTACATTAATGAAGACGGCTGGGAAGTATTTAGATAATGAAGAGCTTGAAAAAGTTTTAAAAAAGACAGAAGGTTTAGGGACTGAGGCAACCCGTGCAGGTATCATTACAATGCTGAAAGACCGAAAATATATTGATGTAAAGAAGAACCAAGTATACGCAACGGATAAGGGGAAAGTATTAATTACCGCAATTGGTGATAAAATTTTAGCCTCTCCAGAAATGACGGCAAAGTGGGAGCAGCGCCTTGCTGAAATTGGAGAAGGAACTGCTTCACCAGCGACATTTATGGAACAGACAAAGAAACTATCGGCAAAAATTATTGAAGATGCGGTTGAAATGTCTGAGAAATGGGATTTTACAGGGTTGCATGTGGAGTCAATTGAACGAAAAGGTTCGAAATTTACAACAGGTAAAAAAGTAGGGAAATGTAAAAAATGTGATGGTGATGTAATCGATAAATCTACTTTTTACGGTTGTTCGAACTATAATACAACGCAATGTGATTTCACGATTTCTAAGAAGATACTAGGGAAAACGATTTCGCAAAAGAATATGGGTAAGTTATTAAAAGGTGAACAGACAGACTTAATTAAAGGCTTTAAGAAAAATGATAAAACGTTTGATGCGAAGCTAGAATGGAAAGAGAATAAAATGAATTTTGTGTTTGAGAAATGAGAGAAGGTGTTGCGATTGTGCGCAACACCCTTTTACATATTGAGGTAAAATTATACAATAATAGGAATTTCGATTTGCTACTAGTATATAAATAAAGATTCGTTTATTCTATAGCGTTCAGTTATTGGGAATATTTGTATGTTAAAAAAATAAAAGAAAAGTTTGAAAATAATATTGCACTATATTATCTTTCGAACTATAATAAGTAAAAGAATAGTTGGTTCTTAAGTTAAATATTCAGAATCTTCAATTAGTTAAAAATGGAAATAAGATAAGTTATTTTTGAATGGAGGTTTTATTATGGCGAACAAAGTACCATTTTCGTTCATAGTAGTTATTGGATTAATGTTATTTGCTCTCTTTTTTGGGGCAGGAAATTTAATTTTCCCCGCGATGCTTGGTCAATCGGCTGGAACAAATATTTGGTCAGCAAATGCAGGATTTTTAGTAACAGGGGTTGGTCTACCATTACTTGGCGTATTAGCATTTGGAATTTCAGGTAAAGAGGATTTACAATCACTGGCAAGCCGTGTTCATCCTGTTTTTGGAGTTGTGTTTACGACGACTTTATACTTAGCGATTGGTCCTTTATTTGCTATACCGAGAACAGGTAATGTTTCTTTTGAGATTGGGGTTAAACCTTTCTTGTCAGAAAATTTCGGTTCTATGCCTTTAATCATTTTTACAATTATATTCTTTAGTATTACGTGTTTTTTTTCGCTCAATCCCGCGAAAATTGTCGATATTGTTGGAAAAATCTTGACGCCAATTAAATTAACATTCATTGGAATTCTAGTAATCGTTGCTTTCATTCATCCAATAGGGGATATGCAAGCACCTGTTGAAACGTATACGTCTAACGCATTCTTTAAAGGTTTTCAAGAAGGATACTTAACGATGGATACGCTTGCATCTTTCGTATTTGGCATTATAATCATTAATGCAATTAAAGAGAAGGGTGCGAAAACGAAAAAACAGATTATGATTGTTTGTGCAAAAGCAACGATTATTGCAGCGACAGTATTAGCGATTATTTATACAGCGCTTTCTTATATGGGAGCTTCAAGTGTAGCGAAACTTGGACACCTAGAGAATGGTGGAGAAGTATTAGCAAAAGTTTCAAATTACTACTTTGGTTCATATGGTGGGGTACTATTAGGATTAATGATTACAGTAGCTTGTTTAACGACTAGTGTCGGACTTGTCTCAGCATGTTCTTCATTTTTCCATAAACTATTTCCAAAGGTATCTTATAAAAAGATCGCTATTATGTTATCTGTTTTTAGTGCAATTGTTGCGAATGTAGGATTAACACAATTAATTTCTATCTCTGTTCCTGTATTAACAGCTATATATCCATTAGCGATTGTATTAATCTTTTTAACATTTTTCCATCCGTTATTTAAAGGCAGATCCGAAGTTTATCAAGCAAGCTTACTGATAACATTTATTATAAGTTTATTTGATGGACTTAGTGCAGCTGGAGTAAATATTCAAGTAGTGAATCAGCTATTCACTCGAATTCTTCCCATGCATGAAGTAGGACTAGGCTGGATTTTCCCAGCTATTATTGGTGGATTGATTGGATATGGTATTAGTTATTTACGAATGAAAAATGAAATTCATTCTAGCGCAGCAAGAGTAAATAAGTAGTTATATGTAACAAAAAAGTTATAGAATTTATTTCTATAACTTTTTTGTGACTATAGGAAATAAATAGCGGGAGTTTTCATGATGGTTAACTGTATAATAGATGTAGCTATCGGAATCATTTATAGATAGCTATTCGGTTAGATATCTTTTAGAAGAGAAGTAAAAATGAAACTAGGAGAAATGAAATGAATAAAAAAATTGATCATATCGGTATTGCTGTTCGTGATATAGATAGTAGTATACGTTTTTATGAAAAAGTCTTATCAGGAACACTAATAGATCGTTATATAAGTGAAGCAACAGGTGTTGAGAGTGAAGTGGCCATTCTTGAAGTACATGGAGATAGAATTGAGTTACTTGCACCGACTAATAATACAACTTCTCCAATTGCACGGTTTATAAAGCAAAAAGGGAAAGGTGTACACCACATAGCTTATTGTGTAGATGATTTGGATCAAGCTTTAGAAGAATTAAAACAACAAGGGATTCGAACATTAGAGCACACACTTCGTACAAACAAGCATGGTAGAAGGTTAATTTATCTTAATCCAGCCGATACAGAGGGGACAATTATTGAATATTGTGATTATCCTGAAGGGCTGTAATCTAAAAAAGTGTTACGCAAAAGGCGTAACACTTTTTTCATTAGAAATAGTGAAGTGACATAGAGAAATATCAGGAAGGAGCAGGTGAAATGATAGGCTCCGTTCTTCGGAAGCGTATCAACATTTTTTAGGTTCAACAGATTGTTTTATCATGAGCGATTTCGGTTTTATATTTACAAAGCAAATGCTTACGACAATAAATAAAAGTCCGATGAATAAGCTAATTGTAATAGCCTCATGTAGAAAGATTGAACTTACAATAATAGCAATAAGAGGAATGAGAAATGTATAGGCTCCAACTTTACTTGCCTCTCCAGCTCCGACAAGTGTAAAGTAGGCGAGCCAGCCCATTGCAATAACAAAGATTGAAATGAATAATAGAACGATTACAAATGGTATGCTCCAAGCGATGCTAGACCAGCTTTCAAATTCTGAACCAAATCCAATTAAGCAAAATCCTCCGATAATAAGTTGAAGTGTAACCATCCAAATTGCATTTACACGGTTTCCAGTCTTTTTGATGAATACTGTACCAAGCGCCCATCCAACTGCACATCCTAAAGCAAGAAAGATACCGATGATAGAAATATGTCCGGTTAAGCTACTAGAGCTAATAACTGCTACGCCCATAAATCCAAGAATAAGACCGAAGATTTTTAAACCATACATTGATTCTTCAAGCCAGATCCAAGAGAAAATGCCGAGTAAGACAGGTTGGAGAAATACGATAGCTGAAAAAAGTCCAGCGGGCATATACTGAAGACCTACAGTTTGTAGTCCATAAAATAAAATGATGTTGAGTAAAGCAGAAATAAAGTATAAATGCCACGTTTCTTTTAAATGTAATTGCTTGTATTTCGGTAATGCGAAAATAAGTAGAATAAATCCTCCTATTACCGTTCTGATTCCTGCAAATAATACGGGTGGTGTATAATGCAGAGCAAATTTAGATAAAGGCCAATTAATCCCCCACATAAGAACGAGAAATGAAAGAATCATGGCTGCTTTTGTTCGAGAAAGCTGTGTCAAAATAAGACCTCCTTGTTGTATTTCATTTCACTATGATATGATATTGAACATGATAAATAAAATGAATCTTTTTTATAAGGAGTATAAGTAATTCGTTATGACCATTACGCAACTTCAAGTTTTTATAAAAGTAGTTGAACTGGGGAGCTTTACGAAGGCAGCTCGAATTTTGAATATGACACAGCCTGCTGTGAGTCATGCGATTTTTAGTGTGGAATCAGAATTAGGCGTGACACTTATCATACGCGATAAACGAAAAGGGCTAATTCTTACTGATGTAGGAACTCGTCTTCTTGTTCATTTTCGGGAAATTTTAAATGGTGTTGAGAAGGTAGAACAAGAGGTTGCAATGGAGAAAGGGCATGAAGTTGGAACGATTCGTATCGGAAGTTTTCCAAGTGCATCGGCATATTTTTTGCCTAAAATGATTAATATATTTCGTGAAAAATATCCGAATTTAGAGCTGGTTCTCCATGAGGGAACACTTAAAGAAGTAGAAGAATGGTTATTATCACGTGTAATTGATGTAGGAATTGTTATTTTGCCAAATAAAGAAATGGAGATTGTACCTTTAACTAAGGGGAAGATGGTTGTTGTTTTAAGGGATGATCATCCTTTGTGTAAGAAAGAAACGATTACAATAAAAGACTTAGAAGATGAGCCAATTATTATTTGTAAAGGTGGGTATGAACCGCCAATTATAGAGATGTTTAAGCAAGCTTTTGTACCACTTTGTATTGAATATGTTGTTTCTACTGTGACGACATCATTAAATATGATACAAGAGGGATTGGGTTTAGCTATATTAGCTGAATTATCCCTATCAAATTTACCACCGAATGTTCAGACAAGAGAGTTGGAACCACAAGTGTGGAGAGAAATTGCATTAGCTGTGCCTTCATTAAAAGAATCTTCACTAGCTGTGCAACTCTTTATTGAAGAATTTCAAGGATTGTTTGCAGAGTAGTAAAAGGCATCTCGCTTGTGAGGTGTCTTTTTATGTATCGTTATCAAATGTCAAAAAGTTTTATAGAAAGGGTTGACTTCTATTCTCGTTGTAACTATAATGATTACATCGAGGTGGTGATCATGATGAAAATTAGTAGCCGCTTTTCTATAGCTGTTCATATTTTATCTATTTTGAAAAATAATCCATCATCTATTTGTACTTCAGAATTTATGGCTGAAAGTGTAAATACAAATCCGGTTGTAATTCGGAAAATAATGTCTTGCTTAAAACAGGCTAAGTTTGTTTATGTGAATCGAGGCCCAGGTGGAGCAGGATTATTAAAGGATTTAAATGAAATCACGTTATTAGATGTGTATCATGCAGTGAATGTAGTTGAGGAAGATAAGTTGTTTCACATTCACGAACAACCGAATCCAGATTGTCCAATTGGAGCGAATATTCAAGCTGTATTAGAAGTGATTTTGGTTCAAGCACAATCTGCAATGGAAGAAGTTTTGAGAAGTATAAATATGGCACAGTTATTTGAATCTTTACAACATAAAATGAAGGGTTGAAATAAGGATTGAGGAATGCAAGTCTCTATAAAAAAGAGAATGCATATTTTTTTCTTAGTGTTGTAACTTAATGCGTTACAACGAATAACGATAAAAGAAGGTAAGGTGTAATACTATGACTGTAAAAATGAAAGTGTATTCTGATTTTATCTGTCCGTTTTGTTTTTTAGCAAAAGGTCCGCTAGATGAGGTAGCTAAGGAGAAAAATGTAGAAATTGAATGGATGCCATTTGAATTACGTCCAAGTCCATATGCAAAAATTGATCCATGGCAAGAGCCAGATAAATTAGGATCATGGGATTCCTTTATTCTTCCTACTGCAAAGAAATTAGGAGTTGAAATGTGCTTGCCACGTGTTTCGCCTCACCCATATACGCATTTAGCTTTTGAAGGATGCCAATTCGCGAAGGAATATGGATTGGGAAATGCTTTTCATCATCGAGTGTTTACAGCGTTTTTCCAAGAAGAACAAAACATTGAAGAGATAGATGTATTAACGAAGTTAGCGGTTGAAGTAGGACTTCCTGAAGTTGAATTTAAAGATGCTTTAGTAACTCGTAAGTATAAAGAAAAACATCAGCAAGCGATTCAACATGCATATGATGAAGCTAATATTATGGCTGTTCCAACTGTCATGATTGGAGATGAAGTCATTCAAGGGCTTGCTAGTAAAGAAACGTTAGAAAGAGTAATTGATAAAGAAATCGAAAAGGATAAAACAAATTCATTTGAAGGTATGCAATGTAATACGGATGGATATTGCTAATCCATCTTTCATTGAAGAATCAACTTGATTTGTTTAAATAAATTATAAAACTTATACATTCGGAGGAATTAACATGTCAGTAACTACAACAAACTTAAAAGAAGCAATCGTGAACCGTCGTTCAATTCGTAAAGTAACAAAAAATGCTACAATCACAAAAGAAAGAATCAATGAAGTTTTAAAAACAGCTTTACATGCACCAACATCTTTCAATATGCAAAGTGGTCGTATGGTCGTATTAATGGATGCAGAGCATGAAAAGTTTTGGGATATCGTAAAAGAAACGCTTAGAGCTCGAGTGCCAGCAGAAAACTTTGAAGCAACAGTAGAAAGACTTAAAGGTTTCCGCGAAGGAGTAGGAACAGTACTATTCTTTGAAAATCAAGCCACAGTAAAACAAATGCAAGAAAATGCACCATTATATAAAGAACAGTTCCCATTCTGGTCTCATCAAGGAAATGCAATGCTACAACATACTGTATGGATGCTATTATCTGCAGAAGGAATCGGAGCATCATTACAACACTACAACCCAATTGTAGATGCTGAAGTGAAAGAAACTTGGAATATTCCAGCAGAGTGGAGCTTAGTAGGACAAATGCCATTTGGTGAGCCAAATGAACAACCAGGTGAAAGAACGTTCCTACCTACTGAAGGTGTAGTAAAGTTTTACTAAAATATACTTGGAAGTGTAGGGATTAGTGTATGAAAGAAAGTACAAATTTACAAATTATTCGTAGCACGTATGAAAGTCCAGGCCGTTTAGTAGAAGCACTTTCACAACAGGTGGAATGGACAGAAGCGGTAGGTTTTCCATATGGGGGCACTTATATTGGTGTAGAAGCTGTAATAGAAAATGTTTTTAGCCGTCTAGCATCAGAATGGGATGATTTTAGAGCGAGCGTGCATACGTATCATGAGTTGAATGAAAAAGAAGTCGTTATTGCTGAAGGGATATACTCTGGAATATATAAAAAAACAGGTAAAGCATTTCAAGCTGATTTTGTACATGTTTGGGAATTGCGTAATAAAAAAATTGTAAGGTTCAAACAATATGTTGATAGCTATACTGTTCAACAAGCGCTACTACCTTCTTAATAGTAAATAGAGAGTGAAAAGAGAAGCTGTTTAAGAAATAGCTTCTCTTTTTTGCGTGCTTTTAAACAAAGGTTTGTTATGGTAGGAGTATGACGGCTTCGTTTAGGGAAGTAATATAACAAAATAATATATTGGGTCGATTCAATGAACAGTTATCAAAGGATGTGTTGTAATGAATAATGAGAAGAAATATACAGTAGTGGGTACTGATATTAATGAAGTGAAGCGTTTAAATAAAAATTCAGGGTTAACGTATAATCAAGTAAAGGAATTGTTAGCGAAGCAAATTGACAAGGGGAAGCGTTAAAATTTAAAATATAGGTTATAATTTGAATTTGTGTCTAAAGAGAGTTGCAAAGAATTGTAACTCTCTTATTTTATTTGATGAAGAAAATGAAGTTGAATAGTAAGGGGGAAATAGGAGAATACATCCTTGATTTCGGCTGCAAACTTATAGTTTATGTATAGTTCATATAAAGCTAATATTATATGCCAATGCAGTATAAAATAGAAATATTTTTGCTATGGTAAAATAAAGACAAGTACATACCATTTAACTTTTAGTGTAGGAGGAAACAGCATGAAAAAGTGAAGGATAAAGAAAAAATTGATTATGTAAAAGATTTACCGGTAGAAGGATTAAAAGGAAAGAAGATAGGAATTCTTTTCTCGATGGATCAACAAGATAAAGCTAGAAAAGCTGTAGCTGAAAAGATAAAACAAGATCTTCAAAATGCAGGTGCTACATTGACTGAGGGAATAAAGCTGAATCACGATGGTGTAGATAATTTGTCAATCTTAGAATATGACTTTAAACATAATCTGAATTCTTTTCTTGCCAACCAAAAAAATGTGCCAGTAAAATCGTTAAAAGAAATAATTGAATTTAATAAAAAAGATGAAAATCGCCGAAAATCTAGAGAACGAGTAAAAGCTCGATTGGTGAAAGCTAATAATCAGTGGGGGGTGAAGAAAACCCCACTGATTAAAGTTTCACTTTATGTTCCTTTGTACAAATGTAAAGAGGGATTATACGATTTAGCAAGAAGACAATGTACATAAGGGAATCATGAATTGAAAGGTAAATTGTACTCTACCGCTATAGATCATATGAAGCGGGAGAGTGTTTAATAGAACTGATAAGAGTGTGAAGTAAGAGTTTTAGAAAATTGTAAGTATATTCGAAGCTGAAGCTGTTTGGAAATTTTACAATACAGATGGAAAAACGAGACTTTTGAAAGTTAAAAGAAAGATTGATGAAAATGATTCATAAGATATTGTAAAGAGAGTTTTATTTATAGTGTATAGGGAACGGTAGAACTATTTATGATTAATAAGATAGAGAAACTGGAAGGAGGAGGTTTGAAATTAATGATTCAAATGAAAAGTTTCTTTCAAAGTAGAGGGTTCCAGAGGCTACTTGTATTAGTGGTTTTAGCCCTTATATTGTATGGGCTAAAAAGTATGATTAATTTAATATTAATTACTTTTATTCTTACTTTTTTAATGGATCGTTTTCAAAGATTTATTTCTGAAAAGCTGAATCGCTTTGTACCAATAAATAGGAAAATGATTATTGCTTTTTTGTATATTGTATTGGTGACATTTATTGTTACTACGTTATATAAGTATTTACCTGTACTTACGGTGCAAATCTCGCAATTAATTTATCAGTTTAAATTATTTTTCAAGAACCCACCTGATAATGAAATGATAAGGTATGTGCTTTCGGCAATTAATCAGATGGAAGTATCAAAATATATTGAACAAGGTGTAGATGTAATCTACCAATCGTTAGCTAATATTGGAAAAGTGAGTTTGCAAATTTTACTTTCTCTTATTTTAAGTTTGTTCTTCTTATTAGAAAAAGAGCGTATCATTAGGTTTACCTCTAAATTTAAGGAGAGTAAATTAAGCATCTTTTATGAGGAAATCTCATATTTTGGCCAAAGATTTGCTCGATCATTTGGAAAAGTTATTGAAGCGCAGTTTTTAATTGCTGTGGTAAATTGTATTCTTTCTGTCATTGCCCTTGTGTTTCTAGGGTTCCCACAGTTACTTGTATTAGCAGTAATGATATTCTTGCTTGGTCTTATTCCTGTTGCAGGTGTTATTATTTCGCTATTTCCACTTTGTATCATCGCGTATAATATTGGTGGGATTGTGTATGTCGTATATATATTAATTTTCATTACAGTCATTCATGCAATTGAAAGCTACTTTTTAAATCCAAAATTTATGTCTGCTAAAACGAATTTACCAATCTTTTATACATTTATGGTTCTTATATTTTCAGAGCACTTCTTAGGAATATGGGGGCTTATTATTGGGATTCCAATTTTTATTTTCTTACTTGATGTGCTTGAGGTACACGAAGGAGAGAAAACCCATACAAATATTGAATGAGTTTTCGAAGTTATGTAAAAAGCAATCCAATATTATTGGATTGCTTTTTTGTAGGTCGACAATAAGCCTGTACCTTATAGTACAGGAGCCATTGTTTCTTTCAGAACTTGAACAGAGTGATCGAATTTTAATTCTTCTTCTTCACTTAATTCAACTTCTAAAATTTCACGAACACCTTGACGATTAAGGACTGCAGGGACTCCGATATAAACATCTTTTTGTCCATATTGACCATCAAGATATGCTGATACCGTTAATACGCTGTTTTCATTGTTTAAAATTGCTTTTGTTACACGTAAAAGTGACATGCCGATGCCGTAGTATGTTGCACCTTTTCGTTCAATAATGTGATAAGCAGCATCACGTACATTAACAAAGATTTCATCTAGGTCTTTTTGGTTATGCTCATTATCTTTTTCAAGAATCGTTTGCAACTTTTGAATACCAATTGAGACATGACTCCAGACTGGAAGCTCGGTATCACCATGCTCGCCGATAATGTAAGCATGAATATTATGAGGACCGATATTGAAATATTCTCCTAGCATATATCGGAATCGTGCAGAGTCAAGAGTCGTACCAGAACCAATTACACGTTCTTTTGGTAATCCAGATTCTTTCCAAGTCACATAAGTTAAAATATCGACAGGATTTGTAGCAATTAAGAAGATGCCATCAAATCCGCTATCCATAATATTGCGAACAATTTGTTTAAAGATTTTAGCGTTTTTCTCAACTAAGTCTAAACGTGTTTCACCTGGTTTTTGTGGTAACCCCGCAGTGATTACAACAAGGTCTGCCTCTTTACAATCTTCATAACTACCTTTCCAAACTCGTGTTGGAGCTGGTGCAAAGGGAACAGCATGACTTAAGTCCATTGCTTCTCCTTCTGCTTTTGCTTCGTTTACATCAACTAGTACAAACTCTTCTGCAACACCTTGGTTAATCATACAGTAAGCATAGCTACACCCTACAGCTCCAGTTCCTACTAATACGACACGGTTAATACCCTTTTTCATATGACAGTTCCTCGCTATTTCATTAGTTTTTATATGTACGAATAAATAGGTCTTACTTCTATAACTCTAATCCTAGTTTATTACATTTTATAAAAGATATTCAAGTCTTCAAAATGCATCCCCTAATGTTAGGGGTAATCATAACGAATGAAACATAGGTATCTTTTTCATTGAATATAATGCAATGAAATCCTTATGAAGAGGAGCAAATTAGGATGCCTAATCCATTAACAATAGAACAAATGCTTCATATTATTAATGCAGGACTTGTGAAAACAGAGAATCCTAAGCGTATTATTATTGTCGGTGCAGGGCTAGCAGGATTAGTTGGAGGTTCGTTATTAAAAGAAGCTGGACATAAAGTAACTATTTTGGAAGCCAATAAGAGAATAGGTGGAAGAGTGTACACGATACGTGAGCCGTTTAGCCCTGGATTATACTTTAATGCAGGTCCTATGCGTATTCCGGATACACATTCCTTAACGTTAGCTTATATTCGGAAATTTAAGCTAGCGCTAAATCTTTTTATAAATAGGACTCCGTCAGATATCATTTACACAAATCATATTCGAACAAGACTAAGTATATTTGAACGTGATCCAAGTGTATTAAATTATCCAATTAGAGTAAATGAAAGAGGGAAAACGGCAGAAGATTTAATGCTTTTCGTACTAGAACCTATTCTTCATTTTATTAAGAAAGACCCTGTTAGAAACTGGACTATTATAGAAAATCAGTATAAAGCATATTCGTTAGGTTCTTTTTTAAGCTATTATTATTCAGACGGAGCTATTGATATGATTGGGGTACTTCTTGATATGGAAGCCTATATGGGGATGTCACTAATCGAAGTGTTGCGTGAAATGATATTTTTTACCTCAACAACGAAATATTATGAGATAACTGGTGGCATGGACGCATTACCAAGTTCATTTTTACCACAGCTTAAGGAAGACATATTCTTTCATTATAAAATGACTAAAATAGTGCAACAAGATAACTCTGTTATGATTCAAGTGAATCATGAACAAACATTGGAACAGTTTATGATAACAGGTGAATTAGCGATTGTAACAATCCCTTTTCCAGCATTTCGTTTTGTGGAGGTGGAACCATATCATCTATTCTCTTATTATAAAAGGCGTGCTATTCGTGAACTGAATTATATTGCCGCAACAAAAATTGCGATTGAATTTAAAAGTAGATTTTGGGAAAGAGAGGGGCAATACGGTGGTAAATCAATCACTGATTTACCGATTCGTTTTACGTATTATCCGAGTTATGGTATTCATACATCAGGACCGGCTGTCGTTTTAGCAAGTTATACATGGGCGGATGAAGCATTGATATGGGATAGCTTGTCCAATAGAGATCGTATTCGATATGCATTAAAAAGTTTAGCGCAAATATATGGCAATCAAGTCTATAAAGAGTTTGTATCAGGAGCATCTTTTAGCTGGAGTCAAAATCCATATTCTTGCGGGGGATTTACAGCTTTTGAGCCAGGGCAAGAACTTGAGTTATTCCCTTATATCACACCGCCAGCTGGGAGAATACATTTTGCAGGGGAACATACGACGCTAACACATGGATGGATGCAAGGAGCAATTGAATCTGGAATAAGGGTTGCTTATGAAGTGAATCAGTAAACATATTAGGAATGATTACAACACAGTCGGAGTGATTTGTTTACAAATAGCAGTGATTTTAATAAAATAATAAATATAAATCGTAATAATTACGCTTTAATTTATATAAGAAGCATAGAAATGGATGGTCGGTCATATGAGTAAAGTAGAAATTCATATATTAGGTGGTTTTTTAGGTAGCGGTAAATCAACATTGCTGCAAAATTTATTATTAACGGAAAAGAAGAAAAATCGAAAAGTTGCTGTTTTGATGAATGAAATAGGCGAATACTCAGTAGATACAGATATTATAGGTAGAGAGAATATTTTAAGAGAACTTCTAAAGGGCTGTATTTGTTGTACGCTAAAAGAGGAGCTTGAGATTCAGTTGCATTCTTTATATCAACAAGAAAAACCAGATGTAATTTATATAGAAACAACTGGAGTTGCTCATCCGATTGAAGTATTAGATGCTTGTTTATCACCTATTTTAGCCCCATATATTGAAGTGAAGTCCATTGTTGTTGTGTTAGATGCAATGAGATGGTTAAATCGAGATACATTAAGTAAAAATATTCAACAACTTTTAAATGAGCAAATCAAATACGGAAGTCATATTCTCATTAATAAATCAGACTTATTAAAAGAGGAAGAGAAGAAACAGGTTTTAGAAGAAGTAGCATTGATAAATAAATATGCGAAATTGTATGAAACAAAATATTGCAATATATCTTTAGCAGATATAGAAGGCGTGAAATTAGAAGGTAATGAAGAACATGAAACATTACATGTGAAGCAGCATTTACATATACAAACGATGACATATCAATTTACAAAATCAATTGACCAAGATCAATTATACGAATGGCTTTCAAATTTACCGCAGAAGATTTATCGTGTAAAAGGATTTGTGAAATTTCATGGAGATAAATACCCGCACTTATTACAATATTCATTTGGTGTTCCAATTTTAATGGAACAGGATTTTGGATTCCCTACAAACCTCGTGATTATTGGTGAGGATTTAGATAAGAAACAATTAACAGAAGGATTAGAGCGCGTAGAGAATAATTCAATTTAATGATTTGTATGGATATACAATAAACAGCGTAGAATGACAGATTCTACGCTGTTTGACATGTGTTAAAACGATAGTGATTGGCCAGTTAACATGTTGTCACTTTATTTAAAATACATTGAATTTTAAAGGTTCACTTGGTTGAAAAGACTAACTCGTTTTTTTGGAATAGTCTTTTTAGGGCATAATCAACATCAGAAGTTTGTCGGATTTTGCCTAATTAAAATTATTGTAAAATTCAGTAAAATATTTATAATGAAACCTAAGAGGTGATTCGGGTGTCAGAAAAAATAATAGTGGATGTAAAAAATTTAACATCAAAAGGATTGGAAACAAGGGAAAAACTATTATGTGCTGCGGAAGAAGTATTTGGTAGCAAAGGATATTATGAGGCTTCCATTGTGAATATTACACAGGAAGCAAAGGTAGCGCATGGTACATTTTATAATTACTTTCTAGCTAAAAAAGATATATTTGATGAACTAATTCGTAGATTCAACCGTGAATTACGCTTGACGATTAAAGAAGAAATGAGGGGAGTAAACAGTCATGAAGAAGCGCAGCGAAGAGGATTTCAAGCGTTTTTTCATTGGGTGAAAAAACGCCGGAATTTATATAGTATTGTGCAACAGGCGGTTGTTGTTGATGAAGAGATATACAGGTGGTATTATGCTAAACTTGCAACTGGATTTTTAAAAAGCTTGTCAGCTGGTATGAAAACAGGAGAATTTAAAGAGCTTGATCAAGAAACGATTGCATACTGCTTCATGTCCATTGGTCAATTCCTTGGCATGCGCTGGGGATATTGGGAGGAACAAGATGTTCCTAAAGAGGTTTTTGAAGCAGCAATGTCATTAATATTTGAAGGGTTGAGAAAAAGATAGGGAGGCGGAATATATGCAAGGCATTGCTTATTGGATCGAAAAAAGAGCGAACTTACATCCAGAGCACATTGCCATTATTACAGAAGATGAAAAAATAACCTATAAAGGGTTAAATCAATATGTGAGGGTAGTATCTTCATATTTGAAGCATGATCTAGGTATGAAAACAGGAGACCGAATTGCTATTTTGTCACAAAATAGATTTGAGTATATTGTTCTTTTATTTGCGATAGCGAAAATAGAATGCATTGCTGTGCCTCTTAATATACGACTAACGAAAAATGAACTCATTTTTCAATTACAAGATAGTGGAACTACTGTTTTATTTGTGGAAGAAACATTTCAAGATATTGCGAAGGAATTTAGTATAGAGAGGGTTATTCCTATTGCATGCTTAAAAGGATTAGAAGAGAACATAACGTACTTTTTTGATGAAGTAAATGAAAGCGCTTCCTTTATTATATGTTATACATCTGGAACAACAGGAGAGCCGAAGGGAGCAGTACTAACACAAAAAAATATGTTTTGGAATGCACTTCATAATATGTTAGCGATTGATTTAACTTCTAAGGATCGTTCCATTGTCCTACTTCCTCTATTTCATATTGGAGGAATTGGCTTATTTGCTTTTCCGACTTTATTTGTAGGTGGGACAATTATTATTTCAAGAAAATTTGAGCCAGCTAAAGTTCTTTCTATGATAGAAGAACATAAAGTAACTGTTGTGATGGGAGTACCTACCATTCATCAAGCATTGCTCCATTGTTCAGCGTTTGAAACAACAAATTTACAATCCGTTCGCTGGTTTTATAACGGTGGAGCCCCGTGTCCAGAAGAATTGATTAAAAGATTTATGGATAAAGGATTTTTATTTGGGCAAGGGTTTGGTATGACGGAAACATCACCTACTGTATTCATGCTTTCTGAAGAAGATGCAAAACGTAAGATAGGTTCAATTGGAAAACCTGTGCTGTATTGCGATTATATGCTTGTTGATGAAAATAGAAATGAAGTAGGAGCAGGGAAAGTTGGGGAATTAATTATAAAAGGACCAAATATAATGAAAGAATACTGGAATAGGCCAGAAGCGACTGTAGAAACAATTCAAGATGGCTGGTTGTATACAGGTGATTTAGCAAGAGAGGATGAGGAAGGGTTTCTATACATTGTAGGGAGAAAAAAAGAGATGATGATTTCAGGTGGGGAAAATATTTATCCCCTTGAAGTAGAACAGATCATTGGTAAACTTTCGGAAGTGAATGAAGTGGCAGTTATTGGAGTACCCGATAGCAAGTGGGGGGAAGTGCCAATTGCTTTTGTAGTAAAAAAGTGTGGAAGTGAATTAACAGAAAAAGAAATAGTAACTCATTGTTATTTATTTCTAGCAAAATATAAAATTCCAAAAGAAATTGTATTTCTAAAAGAATTACCGAAAAATGCGACAGGTAAAATTCAAAAAATGAAGCTAGTAAATAAATTGAAAAGTAGGTGAAGAGATGACAATGTATTCAATTGGACAAAAAGCATCATGTAGTAAAACGATAACGGAAACGGATTTTGTGCTTTTCGCTGGTTTAAGTGGTGATTTTAATCCAATTCATATCGATCGTGAGTATGCGAAGGAAACGAGGTTTAATGAGCGAATTGCACATGGATTATTAACTTCAAGTTTATTATCACAGCTGTTAGGTATGCATTTACCAGGAAGAGGCTCTGTTTATATGGAACAAACAATTCGCTTTACAGCTCCTGTTTTTATAGGGGATACCATTACAGCGACAGCTACTGTCCAAGAGTTTTTAATAGAAAAGAGAATTTTAAAATTAGTAACAGAATGCCATAATCAAAAAGGAGATTTAGTATTAACAGGCTTGGCTACCTTAATGGTTCCAAAAGAAGGAGGAGTAATATGATGAATATTGGGATTGAATCCACAGGTGTTTTCTTCCCAAAATCAATTGAAACAGCGGCTGATTTAGCAGTAAAAACAGGGATTCCCGAAAATGTTATTATAGAAAAGTTTGGTTTATATGAAAAACATGTAGCTGATGACACGATGCACGCCTCAGATTTAGCTATTGCCGCAGCAAAAACAATTTTAGCGAAAGTTGACCCCTTATCCATTGATGTTGTCATCTATTTTGGTAGCCCGCATAAAGATTACCACGTATGGTCAAGCGCTTCAAAAATTCAATACGAACTTGGAACGAAAAAAGCTTATGCTTTTGAAATAATGAATGTTAGTTCTTGTTTTCCTATTGCCTTAAAAGTCGCAAAAGATATGCTGAAATCTGACGAGTCAATTGAAAATATTCTTCTCGTAGGTGGATGTAAAGAGTCGCAAATTATAGATTACGATAATCCGCGTTCTCGTTTTATGTTTAATTTCGCTGATGGTGGTAGTGCCGCATTAGTAAAGCGAGGAGCCAGAAAAGGTAGGATTTTAGAAAGTAAAATAATAACAGATGGCTCTTTTCATGAGGATGTTCGCATTCCAGCCGGTGGATCAAAGTACGTTGCTAGTTATGAGACTGTTGAAAAAAGGCAACATTATATTGATGTTATAGACCCGACTAGTATGAAGGAGCGTCTTGATCCTGTTTCAATTCCGAATTTTGAAAGTGTTATTCGGCAAGCTTTGAAAAAAAGTGAATTAACTCTTAAGGATATGAAAGTATTACTACCGCTACATACAAAACGTTCGATGCTAAAGGAGTTATTACATTCATTAGATTTAGTAGAAGAACAAGTTGTATATTTGGATCATTATGGACATATGTCAGCACTTGATCCTTGTATTGGTCTTCATTTTGCGAGTGAGCAAGGGAAATTACAATCTGGTGATATCGCGGTGGCAGTTAGTGCTGGTACTGGATATACTTGGGCAGCTACTGTGATTAGATGGTAAGAATGAAGGGATTAAAGCGAATTATATGGTGTTTTCTAATAGGTGTTGTGAGTATGGTTGTGTTAGTACCTAAGACAAATGCTTCAACTGTTATATACGAAAAGTCATGGGGAAGTGAGGTAGACAGTTCTAATCTATTTCGAACTCCTGTTGCAATGGCAAGAGATGCAGGGGGTTACTTATACATTGTTGACATGGGAAATCATCGGATTGTGAAGATAGATGCAGAAGGGAAAATTGTTAACACTGTCGGAAACCTTGGAGAAGGTCCGGGTCAGTTTAATATGCCTTTTGGAATTGCAATTGATAAAGAAGGAAATATTTTGGTTGCTGATACAGCAAATTATCGTATTCAAAAGTTTAATGCACAATTTCAATTCATCAAAAGTTGGGGAACAAAAGGGAAAAAAAACGGTCAATTTGGTTTTCCAAGAGAAATTGCAGTGGATAGTAATAATGATTATTATATTACGGATGAGTATAATCATCGTATTCAAAAGTACAGTTCAGATGGACAGTATCTTCAAACAATTGGGGAATATGGAAAAGGAAATGGCCAATTTGCTTTACCGCAAGGAATTGCTATAAATAAGCAAGATGAGATTTATATTGCGGATACGTATAATAATCGCATTCAAGTGTTTAGTCAAAGTGGAAATTATAAGCGGGAAATTGGAAATCTTAATGCAGGTGTGGATCCGTATCAATTCTATCATCCAAGGGGAATAAATTTTGATCCGGTATCTGGAGCACTATATGTAGCTGATACCTATAACAATCGAATCATGAAGTTTACTAATAAAGACCAATTTTTATATACAACAGGTATTTTTCCACAATTTGTTTATCCAAATCAAATTTTACCTGATGGTCAAGGTAGTATATATATTACAGATACCGGAAACAATCGCTTGCTTGTATACAAAGAGGTAGGCCTAACAGCTGTTATGAAAAAGTCTATTGGTAATGAAAGATCTAGTAATACACAATATTCAGGGCCTTATGATGTTGAAAGGGACTCTAATGGAAATATTTTCATATCGGATTCTTTCAATCATCGAATTCTAAAATATGACACTACCGGAAAAATTATTAATAAATGGGGGGATTTTTTTGGCGGTGGTGGACCGCTGGGCTTTGGAAGCCTTCCAGGGCAGTTTTTTGTTCCAAGACAAATTGCAATTGACCGCTATAATAATGTATATGTAGCTGATTCTGTTAATCATCGTATTCAAAAGTTTACTAATTTAGGAGTATTTCTTGCTTCATACGGTTCATTTGGATCATTAGCTGGTTTTTTTCAATTTCCATCTGGGATAGCAATAGATAGCAAAGGGAATATATTTATAGCTGATTCAGAAAATAACCGAATACAAAAATTTAATCCATTTTTTGTATTCGTAAAAGACTGGGGAAGAAAAGGAAGCGGGGAAGGAGAATTTTCTCAACCAATGCAAGTAGCGATTGATTCAAAAGATAATGTATATGTTGTTGATCGCATTAATAATAGAGTTCAAAAATTTGATAACAATGGTCATTTTCTTACTAAATGGGGTACAAACAACGGAGAAGGAAATTTGGATCCATTAGAAAATTGGAGAGAGGGTTCAGGAGATCTCTTTTTACCGATAGGAATTGCAATTGATGCAAATCATAATGTTTATGTTACAGACACTTCTAATAATCGTGTAAATGTTTATGATGAAAATGGAAATTTTTTAGAGTATTTTGGAAGTTTTAGTGGTACGTCAGGAAATTTCTTTTCACCACAGGGGATAGAGGTTGATAATCAAGGGAATATCATGGTTACAGACGGTTTACTTCAGCGCATTCAATTTTTTAAGAAAGCTAATTAAAGTTAAGAATGTAAGAAGTAGTAGAGAGGTTTCAAGTATATGTATTCAAAGATATAATGTTCATATAAATTTATCGGAAGGGATTTGGAAATATATGGCGAATGTAGAAGTACTTCGAGAAATTTCTATTGTTAAAAGCAAAAAGTCATAATTGCGGATGGATTACTTTGGCGAATTTGATTCTATCAGAAAGTAAAGTGCGGGAGGAATCACAATGTCAGCAAAAAAACCTAAGTGGCTAAAAATGGTGTTTACGGGATGTATTCTTAGTTCATTGTTAGTAACAGCAGGTTGCTCAGGAAAGAAAGCAAGTACAGGTGATGAGAAAACGATTAAGGTAGGTGTTCTTGCTTCGTTAACAGGTCCGCTCGAATCGTATGGGAAACAAACAGTAAATGGGTTTGAACTGGGACTCGATTATGCAACAGGTGGAACAGGAAAAGTGGAAGGAAAGAAGATTAAGTTTGTTGTAGAAGATACCGAAACGAAAGCGGATGTAGCAGTTAAAAAAGCTACGAAACTATTAGAAGAAGATAAGGTTGACTTTCTCGTTGGATCTTCGAGTTCAAGTGATACATTAGCAGTATTACCAATAGCCGAGGAGTATGAAAAAATAATGGTTGTTGAACCAGCAGTTGCAGATAGTATTACAGGTAAGAACTGGAATAAATATGTTTTTAGAACAGGAAGAAATTCATCTCAAGATGCAGTTGCTGGTGCGGCATCTATCGCTAAGAAAGATGTGAAAATTGCAACATTAGCGCAGGATAATGCTTATGGTCGAGAAGGAATTGCTGCATTTAAAGCTGGAGCAAAAAAACTGGGTGCGAATATTGTAAATGAACAGTATGCTGATACAAATTCTACTGATTTTACCGCAAATATTCAAAACATTATTAGTTCAAAACCAGATTATTTATTTATTGTTTGGGCTGGTGCGAATTCACCATGGAAGCAATTAAAGGATATGAATGTGGAAGCGCAAGGGATTAAAATTTCCACTGGCGCGCCTGATATACCAGCATTAAAAACGATGGATGCATTAGTAGGCATGCAAGGATTTTCAGTATATTATCATACATTGCCGAAAAATAAAGTGAATGATTGGTTAGTAGAAGAACATAAAAAACGTTTTAATGGAACCGTTCCGGATTTATTTACAGCTGGAGGAATGTCAGCGGCAATCTCTATCGTTGAGGGTCTAAAGAAAACGAAAGGCAATATAGATGTGGATACGCTCATTAAGAAAATGGAAGGAATGGAATTTGAAACACCGAAAGGTAAAATGAAATTTAGAGAGAAAGATCATCAAGCATTGCAAACGCTTTATTCTATAACGTTAAAAAAACAAGATGGTGTTGAATATCCAGTGCCTGTTTTGGAGCGAGAGTTAACGATGAAAGAAACAGAGCCACCAATTCAAAGTAAATAAACTGAATATTTTTAAAATTAACTGATATAAAGAGAGAAGGATCACTCTCTTTACATCAGTTTCTCCTTTAACCCTAAAAATAATATTTTTATAGGGAGGGCATAATGTGAAAAATTTATTAGAGACTAGGGATCTGTGTGTGTCATTTGGAAAACACCATGTTATTAAAAATGTGAACTTGACGATACAAAAAGGAAAACTTATTTCTATTATCGGACCAAATGGAGCAGGGAAGACAACGCTATTTAATTTGTTAAGTGGACAGATTTTTCCCACAAAAGGGGAGATTTATTTTAAAGGAAGAGACATTACAAAGTTATCGATTCCAGAGCGAACGCGCCTTGGGATGGGACGCTCTTTTCAGCTTACAAATATTTTTCCGGAACTAACAGTGATTGAAAATGTACGCTTAAGTGTACAGTCATTTGTTCAAGATTATTATAGTTTTTTTCCAAATTTATCTCGATTAAAGCAACAGATGGGAGAGGCAAGACGTCTTCTAAAGACGGTATTGCTTCACGAAAAAGAGGAAGTGCTAGCAAAAGATTTAGCGCATGGGGAAAAACGGAAATTAGAACTAGCTATGTTGTTAGCGTTAAAGACAGATGTATTACTATTAGATGAACCAACAGCAGGTATTTCTGTCGAGGAAGTTCCAGCTATTCTACAAGTAATAGAGAATATAAAGAAAAATCGTGAGAATACAATTGTACTCATTGAACACAAAATGGATATGGTTTTGGATTTGTCAGATCATCTTATTGTATTATTTCATGGTGAGCGATTGGCTGAAGGTTTACCGGAAGAAATTATGAAGGATGAACGTGTGCAAACTGCATATTTAGGAGGTTTGTATGGTGACACTATTAAAAGTGGATAATATAGAAACGTATTTAGATCAGTTTCATATTTTACAAGGTGTTTCCTTAGGGGTTGAGAAAGGGACAATCACAGTGTTGTTTGGAAGAAACGGGGCTGGAAAAACAACAACTTTACGTTCTATCATGGGATTTCATCGGATTTCTAATGGAGAGATTTATTATTGTGATAAGAAAGTAAATGGATTATCCACTCATCTGATTTCCCGAAAAGGAATGGGCTATGTACCAGAAAATCAAGGGATATTTCATGATTTAACGGTAGAAGAAACGTTTGCCCTCGCACAAACAAAAAAAGGAACAGAGACTACAGAAAAGATGGAATGGATGCTGGATTTATTTCCGGACTTAAAAGAATACTGGTATAAAAAGAGTGGACTATTGAGCGGAGGGCAAAAACAAATGTTGGCGATTTCAAGGGCATTCATTAATAGTGATGGATTGTTGCTTATTGATGAACCAAGTAAAGGATTGTCACCGATTATGATTGAAAAGTTAATGTTAGCAATTTTGAAAATGAAAGAGAAAACAACTGCCTTACTTGTAGAACAAAACTTTATGATGGCAAGCCAGATAGGTGATTATTTTTATATTATGGATAATGGGAAAATTGTGCATAACGGTCCAATGAATGAACTGAAAGAAGATAAGGAAACATGTCATAAGTATTTAGGGATTTCTTAACATTGATACGGAGGAGGCATAGAGCGTGGATGTGTTAGTTAACTTGTTTGTAAACGGAGTCTCGACAGGTATGCTTATTTTCTTATTAGCATCTGGACTTTCACTAATTTTTGGTTTAATGAGTGTGCTCAATTTTGCTCATGGTGGATTGTTTGCATGGGGAGCCTTTACAGGTGTTTGGTTATTTAATATGACCGGTAGTTATATCCTTGCATTAATTGGAGCAGTTGTGATGGGAATGTTTCTTGGTTTCGTTTTAGAGAGATTTCTCATTCGGCCTGTTTATGGAAACCATGTTCGTCAGCTTCTTGTGACACTTGGTGGAATGCTCGTACTTAGCGAATGTATAAAAGTATTTTGGGGACCGAATCCAATTGGAGCTAAATTACCAGTATGGTTGCAAGGGAGCTTTACATTTGATGGGATTATATTAATAAAGTATCGCCTATTTGTCATTATTGTTGGGGTACTTATCTATATTGGTTTGATGTTGTTACTACGTAAAACAAAAATTGGCCTTATGATTCGTGCCGGTGTAATGGATAAGGAGATGGTTCAAGCTCTTGGTATTAACGTAAAGGCTATATTTTCATTTGTCTTTTTATTAGGAGCTGGAATGGCGGCATTAGGTGGGTTTCTTCTTGCACCATATTCGGGCGTTATTTTTGCAGAGATGGGAATGCAGTATGCTATTTTAGCTTTTATTGTTGTCATTATTGGAGGATTAGGTAGTGTGCAAGGTTCAGCAATTGCATCTTTAATTGTTGGGTTGGCTGGAGCTTTTACGGCGTACTATATACCTGATTTATCACTCGCGATAAATATGCTAATGTTGTTATTCTTCTTAATAGTCAAGCCGACAGGGCTCGTTGGTGAAAAGGGGTGAAATGGTGAACAACACATTTAGTCGAGTAGGGGTGTATTTTGGGATAGCTGTATTGATTTGTTTAAGTGTATTCCCTTTCGTAAATGATTCCCGGAGCTTACTCATTTTGTTCACGCAAATTTTCATCTTTGCAATATTTGCGATGAGCTTTGATGTTCTTTTAGGATATACCGGTATTGTTTCATTTGGTCATTGTATGTTTTTTGGAATAGGTGCTTATTGTGTTGCACTCTTATTAGATCGACAAGAGGCGTCTATATCAAGTTTTTTAATCGGTATTGCGATAGCGGTTGTATTATCAGCGATAATTAGTTATATAATCGGCTTGCTCTCTTTACGATTAAAAAGTCATTTTTACGCCATGCTAACACTTGCTATTTCCCAGCTGTTCTTTGTACTTGCTGAAAAATGGCGAGCAGTCACCCATGGTGGAGATGGTTTTACATTCCGTGTACCCGATATGTTCCGTGACCGTTTTACATTTTACTATATTACATTAATATGCCTAGTCGTCATTTTTCTATTACTGCAACTCTTTACGAAATCTTCTATTGGAAAAGTTTTGAAGGCGATTTCGCAAAATGAACAACGTGTAGAAGCGCTTGGATATAAGGTTCTTCACTATAAAATAATTGCGAGTGTGGTAGCTGGAATAGTGGCAGCGATTAGTGGTGGATTGTTTGTTATCACATTGCGTTTTGTAAATACGACTGTCTTTTCAATTGAAATGACTTTAAATGCATTATTAATGACAATGATTGGCGGAGTTGGAACCTTAATAGGTGCAATTGCCGGTGCTGGGATTATCGAATCTTTAAAGTATTATTTATCAGAACTTGCCACGCAGTATCCAATCTTTGAGAGATGGACGATTTTCCTAGGATTATTGTATATTATTGTGTTATTAGGTTTCCCGACAGGCTTGGTTGGAACGGTTAAAAAAATAAGGAATATAACAAAAAAGAAGAAGGTAGAGAAAAGTAAGGAAATTGAGCATAGTGTATGATGCTTTTCAATAAAGTGAAACTTTAATTAGTGGGGGGTTTCTTCATCCACCACTAATTATTAGCCTTCACCAATCGGGCTTTTACGGGCAGTTTATCTCCCACCTAACTTCTTTGCTTTCGTCGAATTTTGAGGTGGGAGTATTACTGCCCGCAAATAGCGGGATAAAAGGAGGTTTGCGTTTTTATCCCAATAGTTCTGGAAAAAACCTACCTCAAGATGTAGAGAAAAGTGTGGAAGATAGGTGAGAGCTAACCATCGGTGGAGGAGAATCTTCCACTGATGGTTAGCTCTCATTTTATATTTACTTGCTATTTTATCAATTGAGTAGTAAAGTGATAGTGAGATTAGTGATGAGGAGGGGTTTGAAATGCGTGAAAATACGATAGGAACGTTAATCTGGCTACGCTTAATCCGTTTTACGAATCAAAGTAATCAGATGTCAAATGAATTTTTAAAACGCTTTGATTTAACGACTGCTCAATTCGATGTACTCATGCAAATTCGAATTTATCAGCCACTCACGCAAATGGAGTTAGCCGAAAAAGTTACGGTTACGCAAGGTGGTATTTCGCGTATGCTAGTACGTCTTGAAAAAGAAGGTTATATTGTACGTAAGCAAGATTGGAAAACGAAAATGATCAGCCTTACAGAGAAGGCTGAATGTATTTTAGAACAAGCATTGCCTGAACAACTTGCATTTCAATCATCATTTTTTGATGATGTATTAAATGAAGAAGAAAAAAACACACTATATACGCTGATGACGCGTGTTCATAAACATAGTGAAAAAAAAGAATTGCCGTCTGAGTAATTTTTTTACACTATCACTTGATTAGTCAAATGAAAAGAGGAGGAATAATAATGTATAAGATTCCTGGACATCACCATATTTCAATGATTACGAAGAATGCTCAAATGAATAATCAATTTTATCACAAAGTATTAGGGTTACGCCGCGTGAAAAAGACTGTTAATCAAGATAATCCTACTATGTATCACTTGTTTTATGGGGACTTAACAGGCAGCGCAGGCACAGAGTTGTCATTTTTTGAAATGCCTATGGCAGGAAGAACAACTCGTGGCACGAATGCAATCACACAAATCGGGTTACTTGTCCCATCATTTGAAAGTCTTGTATTTTGGAAAAAACGTTTTGAGCTATTAGATGTAAAGCATAGTGAAATTACAACATATGTTGGCCGAGATGCTTTACATTTTGAAGATCCAGAAGGCTTACGATTGGTTCTATTAAATAATAAAGGTGAAGAGGTTCCTGAATATTGGGCGGCGTGGGAAGACTCAGCTGTGGAGCAAACGCATCGCATTTTAGGAATGGGCACAGTCGAAATGACGGTGCGTAATTTAAACCAATTAGCAAAAACATTAAAAGATATGTTTGGTTATGTAGAAGTATCTCGCTCTGATAAAGAAGCAATTTATCAGGCTGTTAGTGGACAGTCATTTGGAGAAATTGTTGTGAAACAGGAAGAAGGACCGAATGAAAAGCCTGGGAGAGGAAGTATTCATCATTTAGCAATCCGTGTGAAAAACAAAGATGAATTGCGTTATTGGGATGAGGTTGTTAAAGAAAATAGGTTTTATTCAACGGGGATTGTAGATCGTTTTTACTTCCAAAGTTTATATTTCCGAGAATCAAATGGTATTTTATTTGAAATTGCAACAGATGGTCCTGGATTCACTGTGGATTCAACAGCCGAAGAGCTTGGCAAAGCGTTAGATTTACCTCCATTTTTAGAAGAACGACGTACAGAAATTGAAGCCAAGTTAGTACCGATTGATTAAAAAGGGGAGAATAGATATGGAACAATATCGTATAGATACAAGTAAAGGAATTGAATTTGGTTTATATTCGATTGGGGATCATATCCCAAATCCACATACAGGTTCAAAGATTAGTGCAGAGCAGCGTATTCAAGAATTAATTGAGGCGAGCAAGTTAGCTGACGAGGCAGGACTTGATGTATTTGCTGTCGGTGAAAGTCATCAAACGTACTTTACAACACAGGCGCATACAGTCATTTTAGGGGCAATCGCACAGGCAACAAAAAATATTAAAATTGCCAGTTCGGCAACGGTAATAAGTACATCGGATCCTGTTCGTGTGTATGAAGACTTTGCTACAATCGATTTAATTTCAAAAGGCCGAGCTGAAATTGTTGCTGGACGTGGTTCACGTGTAGGAGGATATAGTTTACTTGGTTATGATTTAAATGATTATGAAGAATTATTCGAAGAAAAAATGGAGCTTCTAATGAAGTTAAATAACGAAGAAAAAGTAACATGGAATGGTAAATTCCGTGCATCACTTAACAATGCATCCATCTTGCCACAGCCTAAAAATGGTCATATGCCGATTTGGCGTGCAGTAGGAGGTCCACCTGCTAGCGCGATTAAAGCTGGATATGCAGGTGTACCGATGATGCTAACAACACTCGGAGGTCCTGCTATTAATTTTAAGGTTTCGGTAGATGCGTACCGCGAAGCAGCAGAGCGCAGTGGTTTTGATCCAGCAACTTTACCAATTGCAACAACGAGTTTGTTTTATACAGCAGAAAATTCACAGGATGCACTTTATGAGTACTATCCACATATTAATTCTGGTATGCAGGCATTACGTGGTGGAGGCTATCCAAAAGGGCAATTTGAGCAAGCTACAGATTATCGTGATGCGTTAATGATTGGTAGTCCACAACAAATTATTGAAAAAATGCTCTATCAATATGAATTATATGGTCAACAGCGTTTTATGGCACAAATTGATTTTGGTGGCGTACCATTCGATAAGATTGCCAAAAACATTGAGTTGATTGCAACTGAAATTATGCCAGCTATTAAGAAACATACAGTGAAAAAATAAGAAGTAGTTAAGTGCCGTTTGTTGAGACGTATTCAGGCATTCGCGAGGTGAATGCCTGAGTATGATTTTTAATATTTAAAATTTAATACTCTAAATAAAAGCTGATGATGCAGGAGGATATTGCGTCATCAGCTTTTATTTATGTTTTGTTTTATAAAATCTTTTTTAGTAAGTGATTTGTAACATATCTTAACTTTTACTAACAATGTGAAGATGGAGTAAGTTTTATTTTTTAGAATTTGTGAAGTGTAATATTCTTAATTTGAATTTTAAAAATACATTTTTTCTTGACAAAATAGCATATGTTTTTTGAGTGGAGAAAAGGGACATTTTTTCATAGGAAAGTCAAGTGTAGAAAAGAATTTACTGTTTTTTCATCATTTAAAAAGTAGGCTATATGTTTAAAAATTACATTTCTATAATATAAAATTTCTATTTCAAAAAAATTACAAAAGACATATTTCAGACAAAATCCTGTCAAGAATACGTCAAAAATCATCTGAATTTATTATGTAAGTATATTATACAATTCGATTAACGAACAAAACACTGTGGAAATAGTGGGAAAGGTAAATCTCACGAAAAAAGCGTTTTTCTTTAATAGGTAAAAAAGACTGAAAATTTCTATTTTCCAATAATACATAAGTGATGCTATCTTTTCATATTTCCAATCAATCTATTTAAAAATATAAAGAATGTAAGAAGGAAGTGACTTTGATATGGAGACGCTCGAATTAGCACGAATTCAATTTGCATCCACGACGATTTTTCATTATTTTTTCGTTCCGTTGTCTATCGGTCTAGTGTTTATCATTGCATTAATGCAAACAATGTATGTGGTAAAGGGACAAGAAATTTATAAGAAGATGACGAAGTTTTGGGCGCATATATTCCTTGTTAACTTTGCAGTAGGAGTAGTAACAGGTATTTTACAAGAGTTTCAGTTTGGTATGAACTGGTCAACTTATTCACGCTTTGTCGGTGATGTCTTTGGGCCATCACTTGCAATTGAAGGGCTTTTAGCCTTTTTCATGGAATCTACATTTCTTGGTTTATGGGTATTCGGGTGGGATAAATTACCGAAACGAATTCACCTTTTATCCATTTGGCTTGTGTCACTTGGAACGATTTTATCTGCATTTTGGATTTTAACTGCAAGTGCATTTATGCATGCACCAGTAGGATATGAGATGGCAGATGGACGCGCACAAATGAATGACTTTTGGGCAATTATTCAAAATCCGCAATTATGGGTACAATTCCCGCATACGATTACGGCAGCCATGGCAACAGGGGCATTCTTTATTGCTGGTGTCAGCGCATGGAAAATTACGAAAAGACAAGAGACTGAGATGTTTAAAAAGTCTTTCCGAATCTCAATTATAGTTGGAACAATCGCAACAGCTCTTGTGTTGTTCTTTGGTCATGCACAAGCGCAACATTTAATTAAATCACAGCCAATGAAAATGGCGGCAGCTGAAGCATTATGGAATACGAGTGAAGACCCTGCACCATTTACAGCTGTGGCAAAAATTAATCCAGAAACAAAATCGAATTCGTTTGAAATTCAAATTCCATATATGTTGAGCTTGTTATCTTATGATAAATTTAGCGGTCAAGTAGAAGGGATGAACCAACTTCAAAAGCAGTATGAAGAAAAGTATGGACCTGGAGATTATATTCCTCCAGTACGTACAATGTTCTGGAGCTTCAGAGCAATGGTAATAAGTGGAACGTTTATGCTACTTTTAGGAGCATATGGATGGTTCTTGTCACGAAAGGATCGTTTAACAGAAAAACCGTGGTATTTAAAGTTAATGGTTTATGCAATCTCGCTTCCATTTATCGGAAATACAGTTGGTTGGATTATGACAGAAATGGGACGTCAGCCTTGGGTTGTATTTGGTGTTATGAAAACCGAAGATGCAGTATCACCGAATGTTACAGCAGGGGAAGTATTGTTCTCACTCATTTCATTCACAACAATGTATTTGATTTTAGGAGGAATTTGTATTTACTTATTTGTTCGTTTAATTCGAGAACATGCGAATAAGAAAAGCAAAAAGGATTATCAGAGCCATGATCCATTTGATAAGGAGGAAGAATATGTTGTCTCTTAATGAGTTATGGTTTCTTATTATCTCAACGTTATTTATTGGTTTCTTTGTGCTTGAAGGCTTTGACTTTGGCGTAGGGACAGTTGCGAAGTTTTTAGGAAGAAATGATTTAGAAAAACGTATATATATTAATACAATTGGACCATTTTGGGATGCAAATGAAGTGTGGCTTGTTACAGCTGGTGGTACGATGTTTGCAGCGTTCCCACATTGGTATGCAACACTCTTTAGTGGATTTTATATTCCATTTGTTTTTATGCTTCTTGCTTTAATTTTACGTGGGGTAGCGTTTGAATTCCGCGGGAAAGTGGAGAATGAAAAGTGGAAAAATATGTGGGACTGGGCCATTTTGATTGGTAGTTTTGTGCCACCTCTTCTTTGGGGCATTGCTATTACAAACTTTATGGTAGGTGTTCCTATTAATGAAAATAAAGATGTTGTAGGAGGATTCTTACAATTACTTCATCCGTTTGCCTTACTTGGAGGAGCGATGTTTGTTCTTTTATGCACAGTCCATGGTCTGCAATTTATTACACTGCGAACAACAGGTGAATTGCAAGAACGTGCACGTATTGTTGCGAAAAAGATGGCACCTATTACATTACTAGCACTTCTTGCTTTTGCATGTATGGGATTATGGAAAACAGATATTTTTGTTGTTCATGGTACGGCTTGGATTGCACTCCCTATAGGAGCATTTGTAGCACTCTTTGTATCTAGTATATTGAATAGAAAGAGACGCGATGGCTGGGCTTTCTTTATGACAAGTTTAACAATCATTTTGCTTAGTGCAAGTGTGTTTATTGGTATGTTCCCACGTGTCATGATTAGTACACTAGGAACAGCGAATGATTTAACAATTTATAATGCGGCATCAGGAGCTTATTCATTAAAGTTAATGAGTTATTTATCTCTTACAATTTTACCATTTGTATTAGGGAATCAAATATGGAGCTATTACGTATTTAGAAAACGTATTAAGCCTCAGGATCATTTGGAGTACTGATGAAAAGAAAAAGAGGACTCCCATCGTATCCTGGTAGCCGGTTTTTATATGTAGTATTAAGTTTTATTAGTATTTTGGAAGCGTGTAGTATCATTGGACAGGCGGTATTTTTATCACGTGCAATTACATTTTTATTTCAAGGAGCACAAGTACAAGAAGTGTTGAACGAAATTCTCTACTTTGGAATTTCATTCGCTGTAAGACAAATACTAGTTCATATGTCGCAGTTTTTCGTAGAACATTTTGCTGAAAAAACAGGATTAGCACTACGTAAACAATTAATAGAGGCATACTTTAATCTAGGACCAAAGTTTGTACAAGTGAACGGTACTGGTCATCTGGTGACCCTATCGATTGAAGGGATTGAAAAGTTAAAAACATATGTTGAGTTAACAATTCCTCGAATGATTCGCAGTTGTATCGTTCCAGCGCTTCTTGCCTTATATGTTTTTACACTTGATGTTACTTCAGCTGTAATTTTGGTTGTAACGATACCAATTGTTATTGTTTTTATGATTCTTCTAGGATTAGCGGCACAGAAAATGGCTGATAAGCAATATGACACATATCGCGTGTTATCAAATCATTTTGTAGATACGCTAAAAGGATTAGAAACATTGAAATATTTAGGGAAGAGCAAAGAGCATGAAGGTAAAATCGAAAAGGTGAGCAAAAGGTATAGAAAAGCAACCATTCGCACATTGCGAGTTGCTTTTCTTTCTTCTTTTGCACTGGATTTCTTTACGAGTTTATCAATTGCTTTTGTTGCAGTAGGACTTGGTATTCGCTTAATAGATGGATCTATTATTTTGTTACCTGCTCTTACAATTTTAATTTTAGCTCCGGAATATTTCTTGCCAATTCGTCAAGTCGGGGCAAATTATCACGCAACGTTAGATGGACAAATTGCGATGGAGCAAATTGAAGACATTTTGCAAAAACAAAAAAATATGCAAGCACAGGCTGTGGGTTCAAAGGTTGTATGGGATTCTTTTAGTAATATGGAATTAAGTAATATAACGGTATGTAATGATGAAGCGGAAAACGCAATGTTACAAGATGTTTGCTTTTCGTGGAAAGGTAATGGCGCAATTGGGATAATTGGTGAAAGTGGGGCCGGAAAATCAACATTTATCGATGTGCTAGCAGGTTTCCTTCAACCTGCACATGGCAGCATTATGATAAATGGAATAAAAATAGACTCATTGACACGTGAAGATTGGCTACAAAATATTGCCTATATTCCGCAACAGCCATACATTTTTCCAATTTCACTAAGAGATAACATTCGTTTTTATGAACCAGGTGCAACCGATGAAGAAGTAGAGAGAGTTATAGATGAAGTAGACCTTCGCTCGCTTGTTCAATCCTTGTCAAGTGGAATACACGAAAGAATTGGAGAAGGGGGACGTATGCTGAGTGGAGGGCAGGAACAACGCATTGCTATGGCACGTGCTCTTTTAAGTAAAAAGCCAATTATTTTATTAGACGAACCGACGGCTCATCTCGATATTGAAACAGAATTTGAGATAAAACAAGCAATGCTTCGTTTATTCAAAGGAAAGCTAGTTTTTCTTGCAACACATCGGCTTCATTGGATGAAACAAATGGATCATATTCTTGTATTAGAAAAAGGTAACGTTATAGAACGAGGGACATATGAAGAACTTTTTATACGGAAGGGAGGGAAATGAAATGAATAATTGGATTGGGCCCTATATAAAACAAAATAAAGGGAGAATGCTTCTAACTATTATTCTTGGAATTCTTGGAGTGAGTTCAGGTGCAATGCTTCTATTTATTTCTGGTTATTTAATTTCTAAATCCGCCCTTCGGCCAGAAAATATAATGGCTGTATATGTTCTGATTGTTGCAACGCGAGCTTTTAGTATAGGACAGGCTGTCTTTCATTATATAGAAAGACTAGTTGGTCATGATGTAGTTCTTCGTATATTAGAAAAAATGCGTACCAAATTATATAGAATTATAGAACCACAAGCTTTGTTTTTACGTTCTCGCTTTCAAACAGGAGATGTATTAGGGGTATTATCTGAGGATATTGAACATCTGCAAAATTTATACTTGCGTACAATCTTTCCTAGTATATTAGCTTTAGCGGTATATAGTATTTTTATTGCTGTCCTTGGGGCATTTGATTGGGCCTTTGCACTTATGGCTGGGAGTATGCTAGCTGTTATTGTTTTTTTTATTCCATTGCTATCGTTACTTTTAATGAGGCAGCACCATACTGTATTGAAGCAAGGTAGAAATCGTTTATACCAGCAATTAACGGATGCTGTATTTGGATTAGCTGATTGGCAAGCAAGTGGCCGAACAGCTGAATTTATAAAAGAATACTCAGAGAGAAATGTTGAGTTGTTAAAGATTGAAAAGAAGATAAAACGTTGGCATCATATTCGAGATGGAATCATCCACTTAACAGTTGGAGTTGTTGTGATTTCTATGATAATTTGGTCTGGAAAGCAGGCAGAAAGTGAACAAATTGCTCCAACAATTATTGCAGCGTTTGTTTTAATGACATTGTCAGTGACAAATGTACTTATACCTGTCTCAGATGCAATTGATCGAATTCCATCTTATATAGATTCTATAAGTCGGCTCAATCGTATAGAAAGTAACATGGTTCCATCGGACAAATATCAAGACAACTGTGTATACGAACAGAAAAACGGTATTGTACCAAAGAAAGTGGAGATTCAATTAGAACATGTATTCTATAACTATTCAGAAAGTACCGAATTGGTATTGAAAGATATATCAATTGAAATTCCAGCAGGAAAAAAGATAGCAATCTTAGGGAAAAGTGGAACAGGAAAATCCACTTTATTAAAGTTATTAACAGGAGCACTGAGTCCAATAAATGGCCAAGTGTTACTTGATAAGAAAAAGGCACATACTGATTTTCTATCAAAGTATATTTCTGTGTTAAATCAAAAACCACATTTGTTTGATACGACGATTGGGAATAACGTACGTATTGGTAGAACAGATGCAGACGATCAAGATATTTGGTCCGCTTTAGAACAAGCACAAATTGCTTCACATATTGCGTCTCTTCCTAATGGACTTCAGACGAAAATGCATGAAATGGGGAAGAGATTCTCTGGGGGAGAGCGACAAAGAATTGCTTTTGCGCGAACTCTTATTCAAGAAGCACCGATTATTGTACTTGATGAACCAACTATTGGTCTAGACCCTAAAACGGAAGCAGCTTTATTAGAAACGATGTTTACGGCAACGAAAGATAAAACTGTAATTTGGGTAACGCATCACCTTATAGGAATTGAGCACGTGGATGAAATTATTTTTCTTGAAGATGGTCAGATAACGATGCAAGGTAGTCACGAGCAACTTCTTGTAGAAAATGAGAAATATCGTAGACTTTATGAGATGGATAAAGGTATATAGGGGAGAATCTCGCTTGATTCTGATGTAAATGAGTGTTAATAGAATTATGGAAATGTTATCTTTGAATGACATGTTTTTCGGGTGTTTGAGTAGCTTCATCTTATGGTGAAGCTACTTTTTTTACAACTTGAAACAGTTCATTTCATTTCTTGTTTTCAATTCAATGTTTTTATGAAGGTATAGGGCGGTATTTTTGTTTCAAATTGAGAATGCTCTGCGTATAATACATATAATCGAGGAGGTATATATGATGCGTGATGAGTACAACATTATTATTTTGAGTGATAAATTTTCGGGAAGTATTATTCAAAATTTACTCGATAGAAAAAAATGCAAAACAATCGTAAACGTTGAATCTATTTCAGATTCGATTTTTTCAGACCCTGCATTTCACTATGTGATTGTTTGGGGAACTCATGCTGCAATGCTGTCAAACGTACTTATACAATCAGGAGTGGAGAGTACGAAAATTATTAATTTGACAGATTATATGTATGAATGGCAGAAGCGATTGTTTTCCATATATCAAATAAATCCAGACTTTATGAATGTATACACTGCAATGCAAAAGGTAAAAAGCAATCCTACCTACGAGTTATTTATTACAGGACTTTCTTACCCATATTGCGGTATAAATCCTGAGCTTCTTCAAAAAAAGTCAGTTAAATTAACACTTCCATCACAAGATTTATACTATGACTATTTAATAGCGAAACAACTTCTTTCTAATCCTCATGTATTTCAATATTGCATTATGGGTATTGGCTATTTTTCTTTTCATTTTGATTTATCCTTATCTTCTGAAGCACATCGTATTCACAATGTGTATTATCCTTTGTTTCAAGATGGGCATCATACACCAGTAGCAACGCCTTTGTCTACTCATGGATTATTACAATTGGATACCTCAGAGTTCCTTTCCTCTATTTTTATTATGAACTTCGAATATGCTTGTATAGAGAAACTTGGGTGTAGCGCACCAGAATTATCATGGTTACATGCTGAGTGGAATACAGCGCCTTTTCATATGTCAGTTGAAGAACACGGGAAAATAAGAGCACAGTCGCATTCTAAAATTTTTTATCCAAATACTTTGATTGAAAATAAAATGATCTTCAAGAAGTATCTCGATTTACTGATGCAATACAATATAAAACCAATTGTTGTTGTATTTCCTGTGACATCGTATTATGCTCGATCCCTTAATCCAAAGTTAAAAGAAGGGTTTTATAACGTTATAAATGAATTTCGAAATATGTATTCTTTCCAAGTTTTAGATTTATTTGATTCCTCATTGTTTGAAGACAGTGATTTTTATGATAGTGATCATATGAATAAAAAAGGAGCAGATAAGATGTCTGTGTTGCTGAACCAAATTATTAACTGGTAGAGGTTGTTGTATTTTTTAAATCGCAGACTAGCATAAAAGCATAAATACTCCATACAGATATATTAATGTGTTTTTAATAGATAACAGTTTGCGAAATTTTGTTTATTCAAAAAAATTAGTGATAAGAAAGTATATGAAGCTAATAAATAGAATGAGTAGAAATGGGGGAATGAAATGAAAGAACATGTAGAGAAAGATGGAGATAATATACATCTTCTTCCGTTGGTAAGTATATTGATTCCTACTTATAATCGTCCTTTATATTTTGAACAATCTTTACGTAGTGTTTTAAATCAAACTTATTCTAATATAGAGATTATTATTGGGGACGATAGTACAAATGATGAAACAGAGAAAATAATACAAAAATACTTGCCCTATTATCAAAATATCACTTATATAAAAAATACTCCGACTCTTGGACAATTTGAAAATGCAATTATGCTATTTGATAAGGCAAACGGTGAATACATCAATTATTTAATGGATGATGATCTATTTCATCTAAATAAAATTGAAAAAATGATGAAATATTATATAGATGATAAAGAAAATGATATTAAGCTTATTACATCACACCGTCAAGTGATTGACACACAGGGTGATCCTTTACCAGATGTTTATTCAACTATGCGTCTATTTGAAACCGATACGATTATGGATGGCACGCAGTTAGGAAATATAGTTATTATGAATCAACGTAATTATATAGGGGAGCCTACGACTGTATTATTTCGTAAAAAAGATTTAGATGAGCCTTATGGTACATTTGATAAACGAAGGTATTTATGTAATGTGGATGTGGCTTCTTGGTTACATTTGCTTGCTAAAGGAAAAGCCGTATATATTGCGGAGACACTCAGTTATTTTCGACTACACCCAGACCAACAACTGAATGAATCTAATAAACTAATAGAAGGTTTAGAAGATTTTTCTCATGGAATTATAGCTGGAGAAAAATACGGTTTTTTATCTTCTAAAGAAGACCTAGACACGGCGGTCACAAAATTTCTTGAATATGCTAGAACAATTGTATCGTCACCTGCGGTATATTCATTAGAATATTATCAAACGATTATGGCTAAGAAGCTATATATGGAGAAGGAAAAGCAGTATATAAATATAAACTCACACTTGCCAAAGGTTAGTATACTCATTCCTTCCTATAATAGACCCCATTATTTAGAAATAGCTCTTAGAAGTGCTTTGAATCAAACCTATGAAAATATCGAAATCATTATTTGTGATGACAGCACGAATGATGAGGTAAAATCCATGCTAGAGCCTTATTTAAAAGTATATGCCTGTATAACATATATGAAAAATGATGTTCCGTTAGTAGCTGAAAATTTCAACAAATGTATAGAATATTCTAAAGGGGAATATATAAATTTCTTAATGGATGATGATGTATTTCATCATGAAAAGATTGAGAGAATGATGAAATATTTTTTAGAACTTAAAAATATTTCCTTTGTAACCTCATATCGAGAACTTATAGATGAGAATGGGGAATTGTTGCCACCTTCTACACTGAATCCGAAAATGGCTACAGAAACCACACTCTTCGATGGAAAAGAATTAGGTAATTATATGCTGAAAAACTTGAAAAATGTAGTTGGAGAGCCTACGACAGTTCTATTTAATCGTAAGGTGTTTTATGGGAAATTTGGCTATTTTAAAGAGAAAGCATATTCAGCTATTAATGATATTGCAACATGGATAGATATGCTTAAAAAAGGGAATGCGGTTTATATTGAAGAACCACTAAGTTATTTTAGACAACACAGAGGCCAAAATCAAAAACAAACGAATTTCATCTTAATGACAATCGAGGAATGGATCAATTTAATTGATGGCGCCCGTGAATGTGGATTTTTAAGTTCTGAAAAAGATTATAAAGAAAGCTTATCATATTGCTTAGAAAATGCCGGATATATACTAAAGGAAACAGCGAGGCAAGGAGAACTAAGCTATATAAAAAACGAAAATATAAAAAGAGAATTATATAAATTAGTCACTCGTTTATTCAAGGATTATTTTGGCTATTGCCCTTATTGCAATCAAACGTTTGAAAGCTTTTCTCCTTGGCCAGTGGATTTTGATTTCCCAAAATATAGATTTGAAATGTGGAATAAAGATACTGGTATTTGTCCGGTATGCTACTCCATGGATAGAGAAAGACTTTATCGTATTTATATTGAAACAGAAACAGATTTATTGAGAGTAAATCATAAAATCCTTCACATTGCACCGGAAGCAAAGCTAAGAGAGTGGTTGAATCAGTATACAAATCTTACTTACATATGTGGGGATTTAACACCTAAGGATAAATACATGGAAGAAGTTGATGTTACAAAGATAGCGTATGAAAATGAAACTTTTAACGTTATTATTTGTAGCCATGTCTTGGAGCATGTTCCTGAGGATGAAAAAGCAATGGAAGAATTGTATAGAGTATTAAAGCCCGGGGGATGGGGAATTGTTCAAGTTCCAATAGTGATGAATATAGATTCTATCATAGAGGATTCATCTATTGTAACACCACAAATGAGAAAAGCAGTTTTTGGCCAAGAAGATCATGTGAGAATATATAATCAAGCTGGATTTATTCAACGTTTAAAGAATGCTGGATTTTACGTAGAACTATATAACATAGCTGAAAAACATGGAATAGAACAAGCTCGGAAATTAGGATTATCCGAAACAGATATGCTATATATCATTAGAAAATGATAGGAAGGAACAGTCGAATATGAAAAACATTCCTTTTTTACGTGCTTCAGTTGTAAACGCTAAAGAGTACATGAATGATCTAGAAAAAATTGATATGTCTCACATATACACTAATTATGGCCCTATCAATCAGCGTTTTGAAGAGTCCGTTATGTCAAAGTTTTTTCAAGGTAAAGGGGCTGTTACAACAGTAACGAATGCAACGTTAGGTTTGATGATGGCTATTCAATTGAAGAAAAAAAAACAGGGGAAATATGCACTTATGCCAAGTTTTACGTTTCCAGCTACTCCTTTAGCTGCCATTTGGTGCGGATTGGAACCGTATTTTATTGATATATCATTTGAAGATTGGTGTATGGATAAACGTGTGCTTTTCGATACAATTAATGAGCTGAAAGAGGAAGTTGCTGTTGTCATTCCATATGCAACATTTGGCTGTTGGATGGATTTAAAGGATTATGAAGAATTAGAACAGAAAGGAATTCCTGTTGTAGTGGATGCAGCGCCCGGATTTGGATTGATGAAAAAGGATCGGCATTACGGACAGGGATTTAGTGGAATGGTAGTGTATAGCTTTCATGCTACTAAACCATTTGGTATTGGAGAAGGTGGTATGATTTACAGTAACAACGAGGAAGACATAAAACAAATCAAAAGGATCGGGAACTTTGGATTTGATGAGCATCGTCAATGTAACATGCTCGGATTTAACTGTAAAATGTCAGAATATGCTGCTGCGGTTGCACTGGCCACTTTAAATAAATGGGACAATAAAGTTAAAGAACGTAATCAGATTGCCAAGTGGTATAAGCAGTATTTGCAAGAAACTAGATTGTTAGAGAAAGGCTGGGAGCTTCAGCGGACAGATGCAGTTATCCATCAGTTTATGCCTATCTTATGTCCAAAAGAAATTCATAACACAAATGTACTAGAAATATTAAAAGAACAACAAATTGAAGCTAGATCATATTTCTCACCATCCTGTCATCAGCAAGATTTCTTTCAAAAATATCAATCTACAAATTTATCAAAGACAAATACAATAGCAAAACGAATAATTAGCTTGCCTTTATGGGAAGGGATGACAAAAGAGGTAGTGCAAGAAATTGTACTGTGTTTACAACGGAAGGTGGTGCTTGAAGATTGAACAGTTTTTATAGCCAAAAAGAATTAGGAGAAATTGGATTTCAATCTGTTGGAAAAAATGTTCTTATTAGCAGGAAAGCAAGTATATATAATCCGAGTGTTATGACAATTGGAGATAACGTTAGAATCGATGATTTTTGCATCTTAAGTGGTAAGATTCAAATAGGTAATTACGTACATATATCTGCTTATACAGCGTTGTATGGAGGAGAAGTAGGTATTGAAATACAAAATTTTGCTAATATTTCAGCAAGAACATGTGTGTATGCTGTACTTGATGATTTTAGCGGCAATGTACTCATGGGCCCAACAATCCCTATCCAATATAAAAATGTTACGGCTGCAAAAGTCATTTTGAAGAAACATGCAATTGTTGGAGCGAATTGTATCATCTTTCCCAATGTTACTATAGGAGAAGGAACAGCAGTCGGTGCTATGAGTATGGTAAAAACGACGTTAGAAGATTGGTTTATTTATGTCGGAGTACCAGTGCGGAAAATTAAACCTCGTCAGAAAAAGTTATTAGAGCTTGAAACAGAGTTCTTGAAAAATAATAAATGACAATAAGTTTGTAGCGGTGAAAGATAAGATTGTGATATGGATAATATATCATCTTGTCGAGATTGAACAGATGGATAAAGGAATGTAAAATTGTACGTAATAAAAGCACGAATTCTTGATATTTCAAGGGTTGTGCTTTTTATTTGTTTTACAAATCTTTAAATGAGTACTCGTTATGACCAAAAAAAGAATGTACGTTTTGTTGAATGGAGAGTATTGAACTGTTTTAAGCGTGTTTAGAACTCATCATATAAAGGCAATACTGAGCCATATTAGGAATGTATGTGAAAGGATGATTGTATGTTTGAGGAAGATGGAATCGTTTTAATTATGGAACCTGTGGATGAAAGGAATCTGAGAAAATTCATCTTGACTGTACCTCAGTCAGTTTATAAGAAAAAAGAAATTCCCCTAAAATATGGAGCGGCTATAGGAGAAGGGTATACAAGTATTATTGAGGAAATTATCGGTGTACATATAGAATCAGAACTTGTAACAGTTGTAGGGTATGTGAGAAATTAGTTGTCTTTACAGGGGCGAAATAAAAAAGGTACTGTACAGTTTTAATAGAATATATAAGGTGAAGCGTTTGAAATGTTATGATTAAATACAGCTATTTGTATCATGAAAGTTGATAATAAACAATGGATTAGTAGGGATTTAGGAGGGATAAAGAAATGACAATAAAAAAAGCTTTGTTATTTTTATTTGTAATGGTAATTGGTTTAACGGGCTGTTCTATGATTGAAGAAGGTAAGAATTCAATTGATTATGCTCAAAAGGCAACAGACTATGTTAATGAAGTAAGTACGTTTGCAAATGAGGCGCCAGGGTTAGTGGAGAAAGCAATCAACGATAGTGCCGCTCGAAAAGAATTAGAGACTAAACTCGGAGAAATCCAAAAGGATATCCCAGCTTTTAATGAGTTGACGCCTCCAGATGTAGCAAAGGACATTCATCAGCAAATTGTTGGGTATAACGAAAAATTAAATGCATTAATTGATACAACTACAAAAAAGATAGAACAAGGAAAAATGGATGTAGAACAATTTAAAAACTCAGAGCTTATGCAGACAGTTCAACAAGTCCGTGATTTAAAAGATAAAGTTCAAAATTTAGGGCAGTAAGGATAGTATGAAAAAAAGTCCGTTATTTATAACGGACTTTTTTAACGTAAGGATACTATTGTATAGAATAAATGACAATCCCGATTATTATAATGATGTTACCGATAACTTTTCTTTTTGTTATTTTCTCTCCTAGGAAATACCAACCAAAGACTAAAATAATGACATAGCTAAGAGATTCCAATACAGGAGCTTGATTTAATGGAACACCTTTTAGTGCAATAACGTTTAGCCCAGCGTTAATTACAAATAAAGAATAGCCAATAATAACATAACGATTTACATATTCTTTCAATTTGGAGTCGTATTCTTGTAGAGTTGCTTTTTTTAATAAAATTTGTGAGTAATTTGCTAAAACAATCCCGAAAATATATAACAATACATAATTATTCATCTTTCGTCACCACCACAATCCCAAGCATAATGATAGCTGCACCGAGTAAATTGTTCCATTTTATCGTCTCACTCAAAAAGATGACGGACCATAACATGGACCATAATATGATAATTCCCCGTTGTGAATATGCTTTAGAAATTTCAAAGGGTTTAATTACCTGTTGCCAAAGAATAGCATAGCCAAATAAAATCACAACAAGTCCAAAGTAAGCGGCGAAAAACGCAATGGATGCGATAGGAAATTGAGCTGCCCATTTCATATAAAACAGGATGATAGAATATAGCAAGAAAGCTACATGTAAAAATACATAATTTTTAATAGTTGGTTTCATATATTCACTCTCTTTTAGATATAAATACATCAATTTGAAATAAATGTACTTCATCTATATTTTCTTATTACATAGAATGTGGATTGAAATCTTTTTTTCTAGTTTTGTAACGTGTATTCTTTGTTTATCTCTTCACATTCCAAGGTATATAATACCATGAGTGATGTTGTAAAACAATATAAGGAAACGAGAGGCTTTTCGTATAGAAGCCACTCGTTTCCTTATATTCATTATGTAATTTCATTATTAAAATAAAGGTATTCATAGGATCAGTGAATTTCAAATTTAGCTTTTCCATTGTTCGAGAATACGTATGTCCTTATTTGTTGCATCTATCTCTACTTGAACACCAATTGGCATAGTAATCATCGGGTGGGTGTGGCAACAATCAAAGTCTGCAAGAAAAGGAATATTACGCTCCTGTAGTACTTCTAATAATATTTCATATGGTTTTCGATTGGTACCACAATCATCAAATTGCTCGTGTTTTCCAAGAATGATTCCTGAAATTTTATCAAATACGCCATTAATTTTAAGGAATGAGAAACTTCTTTCAATGGTAGCAGCATCTTTGGAGCTATCTTCAATAAAGAGAATATCTCCTTCTTTAATATCAGGCATAAACGTGCTACCCCATATACCTTGTATTGTATTTAAGTTTCCACCAATTAGTCTTCCGGTTGCTTTTCCACCATTTACACAAACCCAATCGTTTTCTCTCAGCTCTTTTTCCTTTGTTTTTTCTTCCCAGTTTATAAATTCATCTGTCCAAAATAAAGGTTTATTTAGCTTATAAGGGATGTCTTGATCATCCATTAAAGCTTCTTTAAAGTATGTATAAGTAGAATCTACAAAAGGCTCAAATTCACCAAAGGAAGGGACAAGTGCTGGGCCGTAAAATGTAGTGATTCCTGTTTGGGCATATACCCCAAGTAAAAGTGCTGTAACATCTGAGTATCCAATCATAATTTTCGGATTTTCTTTAAATGCTCCGTAATCAATATAGGGTAAAAGAGAATTTGAATTCATTCCACCAATCGTTGACATGATGCATGTAACATCAGGGTTTCTAATCAATGTATTTAGTTCTTTAGCACGTTCCTGAATGCTTCCTGCACGATAAAAATCCTGTTTGCCTGTAAGCCAGCCTTCTAATATGTGGAATCCTTCATCTTGTAAGTATTTTTTAGCTCGACTAAATCTTTTAGGTGATGTATATGTTGCTGGTGAAGAGGGAGAGTATATGCCGATCGTATCTCCCTTTTTTAAGGTACTAGGTAGTATCATTGTATCAATCCTTTCTTAATAAAATAGAATGATTTTAAGTGATAATGAAATTTGAAAATTTTTATAATTAAATATTTTTTTGCAGTATAACATATTATTCGTAAATAATCTTGAAATAATAGTTAAAGTAGATTATGACTCTACTGTTTGACCTTGACGATGTAAAGGCATTGTTGGTATGGTTAAATTTGAAATGATAATAGGTAGAGCAAAAGGAGTTTTAGTGATGAAAAGGTTAGGGTGGGGAAGAGTAACAATACTATGTGCCATTATTTTAGGTATATGTTGGTTCTTTTTCCATGGGAGTATTTTAGAAAAGAAAGATACCAATGTTTCAAAAGTAAAAGGAAAAATGACAATAGATGGACCACCGCTACAAGTAGCAGAGTTACCAAAGATAGGGCTATCTGAAAAGGTAATCCCGCAAAAGTATATCCCAGTGGTTGAAGCGAAAGCAGCAATGATTATTGATGCGAGTGATGGACAAGTCATGTATCAAAATCATGAAGAAGATGTGCTTGCCCCGGCGAGTATGTCAAAGATGATGACAGCATATATCCTTTTGGAAAACATACATAAAGGAAAGGTTCATTGGGAAGATCAAGTGAAAATAAGTGATAAATCAGCGCAAACAGAAGGTGCTAGAATTCCGGTGCAAGTGGGGGATGTATTAACGGTTAAAGATTTATACCATGCGTTAATGATCCAATCTGCCAACAATTCTGCAGTTGCTTTAGCGGAACATATAGCGAAGACGGAACAAAATTTTGCCCAACTTATGAATCAAACAGCGAAACAACTGGAGTTATCAGAAGCAACCAAGTTTGCCAATGCTTCTGGATTGCAGGAAGTTGATGGAAGTGAAACGAAAATGACAGTAGCTGACGTAGCAAAGTTAGCGTATCATCTTGTAAAAGATTATCCAGAGATAATAGAAGTCACGCATTTACGTCAAAGTCAGTTAGCATTTAAAAATACGACTGTTACAAATACAAATGAAATGTTGAATCCAGCTAACCAAGGACTTTATATAGAAGGAATGGATGGACTGAAAACAGGTTTCACTGATAGTGCGGGTTATTGCTTTACGGGGACTGCCAAACAAGGTGACAAACGACTCGTAACGGTTGTTATGGGTACGAAAAGCAAAATGAAACGTTTTACAGAAACGAATAAATTAATGTCCTATGGCTTTCAGATTGTTAAGTAAGTGAAGAGTATATTTGCTTTATCGTATGAAGGGAAACAGTTTGTTTGATACTCGAATTGAGTGGAAAATAGGCTGTTTTTTAATTTTAGAGGAATATAAAAAGTATTAAAAACAAATATTAAAAAAGTATGAGTGCTATTATTTGAACTTGTTTTAATTTGTAGATACAATAAATGTATAAACTTATTATTAATAAGTTGGAGGCGGAATATACCATAATACATATGAGCAAGCCTCAAAATAAAAATTGGAGGGAATTAGTATGGCAAAAGATTTTTACACAGCAATTGAAGACAGAAGATCAATTTATGCAATTAGTAAAGAGCAAGTTGTTTCTGATGAGAAAATTCAAGAAGTCGTGAATCATGCCGTAAAATATACACCTTCATCTTTTAATTCCCAAAGTGCAAGGGTTGTTGTTTTATTAGGTGAGCAACATGACAAACTATGGGATATTACAAAAGAAACGTTACGAAAAATTGTACCTGAAAATAATTTTGGACCAACTGAAGAAAAAATGAATGCATTTAAAAGTGGTTATGGAACAGTTTTATACTTTGAAGACAGTAAAGTAGTTGAAGATCTTCAAGAAAAATTTGCATTATATAAAGATAATTTCCCAACTTGGTCTCAGCAATCATCAGGAATGCTGCAATTTGCGATTTGGACAGCATTAGAAATTGAAGGATTTGGCGCAACATTGCAACATTATAACCCATTAATTGATGACGAAGTGAAAAAAGAATGGGATATTCCAGAAAGCTGGGAATTAATCGCCCAAATGCCATTTGGTAAACCAGTTGCACCGGCAGGAGAAAAAGAATTCCAGCCGTTAGAAACTCGTGTGAAATTTCATAAATAAGAAAATAAAAAGGATTACCGATACTGGTAATCCTTTTTTGTTGTGTTGCAAATAATGTTTATAATTTGTAAAGGTCATTTTGTTTTACATGATCTATTTGTTTATGAATCGTATTTTTTAAACCGATCTTTTTTCTTTCGATAACTGGAACTTTTTTGAATGTTAATAAAGATAGCAGGCGTATACATGTGTAGTAAATTTCAATATGGTGTTTGGAACTATTATCAATAATGTGCTCCATAGATAAAAATAAACCTCCTAGTATTTCGATATACAGTAGTTATTTTATCATTTTCAGGCTATATATTCCATTTTTGATTAGAAGATTCCTAAATAATCTCCAATATTTTTTCCGATGAGAAGTAGCGTTACAAAAATAAATAATACTCGTACATAAGAGACGCCCTTTTTTATAGCGAAATTTGATCCAACAAAAGCCCCAAGAATCATTGCAACTCCCATCGAAAGTCCATATGCGAAATTGACAACGTCTAAATAGAGAAAAATAATAAGTGCAGCGATGTTACTTCCAAAGTTTAAAATCTTTGCATTTCCTGCTGATTGAATGAAGTTAAATCCAATAATTAAAAAGGTAAATAATAAAAATGATCCTGTTCCCGCACCGAAGAAACCATCATAAAATCCAATGATAAAAATGACAAAAGAAAAGAGAATTCCTTTTTTTACAGTCATCCCGCCATACGTTGCTTCTTTTCCCCAATCTTTTTTCATTATCGTATAAATCGCAACAACAATTAATAGTACAAGTACTAACGGTTTTAATATTTCAGATGAAATATGTTTGACCACAAATGCGCCAAGTATAGATCCGATAAAAGTCAAAGGAAATAACTTAGAGACCAATTTGAAATTTACATTTCCAGATCGAATAAATGAAATGGTACTCATAAGTGCTCCCATTGAACTTGCTAGTTTGTTAGTTGCGATAGCTGTTGAGGGTGGGAGTCCAGTGAACAACAAAGCTGGTATAGAAATTAATCCACCGCCACCTACTACAGAATCAATAAATGAAGCTAAAAAACCTGCAATAATTAAAAACAGCATTGTATAGAGATTGATGTCTTCCATATGTATTTCCCCCATCCAAAATAAATATTAGTCACTACTAAAATAGTACCTATTGATTTGCTTAATGTAAATGAAAATTTCAATAATTTAGTTGTAATGTTTACTGCATCTATTTTTATGGTTACTATTAAAGTAATGACTACTGTAAATATTGCAGAAAGAATTACACATATGGGAGGCTTACAATGGACGATTTACTACACAAAATTCAAATGCTTGGCTTAAATCAATATGAAACAAAGGCATATGTTTCATTAGTTCAACAGGGAGCTTCTAGCGCCTATCAAGTTAGTAAAAATTCTGGAGTCCCTCGTGCGCGTATATATGAAATATTGAATGCTCTTGAACAAAAAGGCATTGTAATGAAGGAAGAAATAAATGAAGCAGTGCAATATTCGCCTTTACCTGTAGAGGTGTTTTTAGAAACGGTAAGAGAGAACTGGGAAGAGACATACACATATGTAGAAAAAGAGTTAAAAGAATTTGAGAAAAAAGAACCGGAAGCTGATCCAAGAGTAACCACTTTAAAAGGGGAGGAAAATATATTAGCTTTTTGTAGAATATTAATTCGAAGAGCACAGAAAAAGGTTGTTTTATCAATCTGGGATACGATGTATGAAAAGCTTATAGTGGATTTAAAGGAAAAAGACAAGGAATGCAGTTTAAAAGGTATTGTCTTTCAAGTTGAAAATCCGTTAAAAGGATTAGAAGTTCATCGGAAAACAAGTTATGTTGATGATATTGGAAGTCATAATTGGTTTATCTTATCAATTGATGGAAAAGAAATGATATATGGTCATTCAATCGAACAAAAAGGAAATGCTTTTTATACAGATGATCCTGTTCATATATATTTACTAGAGAATTATATATGGCACGATATTTTAGTAAACCGCTTAGTTGGGGATAGTGAACAGAATATGGATTCTTGGATTGCCCCTGAACGTGATAAATTCTTTTTCGTATAATTTTAATTTTTTTAGAATACTATATGGTTGCGTATTTGCTGAATTTTTGTCATGATAAGAGGGTGATTCATGAAAAGAACTATTTTGTAAGACCAGTAGGGAAATTAATTGTTTACTTAGGTACTATGTTTTTATTCATGTCATAGGTAAAAAAGAGATACTACTGGAAACTTCAATTCGTTTTGTAGTAAAAAAGGAAATGTTTTATTACGAAAGTGCTCTATATGAAGTTGGAATTCACATGAAGTTCACATGAAATTCACATTGATAATTTAAAATGAATGACGTATGAAAAAGAAAGCCCTTGGTAAGAAGTGGGATTTAATATGGAATTATTTCCAATCTTTTTGGAAAATATTAAGTTCATTTTTTAAGAGGGTAGTAGGGAAAGGGAGTTAATACAACTTATGAAAAAAGTACTAGCAGGTTTAGCGGCAGCTTCTGTGGCTGGTGTGGTAGTTCCTGGAATGGATACTGCTCATGCACAAGTTTCAACAGACGCACTAAAAGAAATCGATGGACAAACACAAAAACAAACACAAAAACAAACAATTGAACCGAAAGTAACTGAAACAAAAGTAGTAGAAACAAAATCTGAACTTAAGTACACGGTAACAGCGGATGTATTGAATGTACGTACAGGTGCTGGTACAGGAAATGATATCATTTCTAAAGTACAAGAAGGACAAGTTCTACAAGTAACTGGTGAAGAAAATGGCTGGTTAGAAGTAAATGTAAATGGTAAAACAGGCTATGTAAGCAGTGATTTTGTAACAACTGGTGGAAAAAAAGAAACTGCTGTTCAACAAGGAACAGGTACATATACAGTAAAGGTTTCTTCACTTAACGTACGTACAGGCCCTAGCGCTTCTCATACAGTTGTAGGTACTGTAAACAAAGGACAAACTGTACAAGTTGTCGGTGAAGTACAAGACTGGTTTAAAATTAACCACGATGGCGGAACAGGCTATGTAAGTAAAGACTTTGTAACAAAAGGCGGTACAACTACAAATGTAAATACAGAAACAGAAAATCCTAGCAACAATGAAATGACGATCCGAAAAGACGGTTCATATGTTGTTGATACAGGAGCTTTACGTGTACGTACAGGTCCAGCTACATATAATGCTGTAATTGGTGGCGTAGTGAAAGGTCAAACATTACAAGTTATCAGTGGAGAAAACGGTTGGTATAAAATTAACCACCAAGGAAAAACTGGTTATGTAAGTGCAGACCTTGTTAAGTTTGTAAAAGGTGGTACAGGAAATGTAACTACGCCTTCTCGTCCAACTACTGGCGGTGAGCAAGGAAATACACAAACAGAAAAACCACAAATAGAAAAACCACAAACAGAAAAACCGACAACACCATCTGCTAATGGATCATCAATCGTGTCTATTGCACAGTCGTTAAATGGTTCGCCATATGTATATGGTGGTACAACACCATCTGGTTTTGACTGCAGTGGCTATGTTTACTACGTATTAAATAAAGCAGGGCATTCTGGTGCACGTCAAACTGTTGCTGGTTACTGGAGCAGCAAGACAAAAACTACTAATCCACAACCAGGTGATTTAGTATACTTTAAAGATACTACAGGTCCTGGTAGAGGTATGACTCATATGGGAATTTATTTAGGAAATGGTCAGTTCATCAGTGCAGAAACTGAAGAAACTGGTGTAAGAATTCAATCAGTAAATAATTCTTACTGGAGTAAACATCTAGCAGGTTACTCAAAAGCATAATAACAGAATCATATTCTTAAATGGTATTAGGAAAAGCTTTCTAGGAAACTAGAAAGCTTTTTTGCTTTATAAATTGTAGAATATATGGACGCTTGCTTTATTGATTGCGCGTTATTCCGTTTATGCATCCAGTAAAAATTTTGAATACAAATCATGAAAGTAGTTAGGGCGGAATAAGTTTGCAGCGTGACCTGCTAATGGAATTTCTTTATATAAAACATTTGGAAGAATGGACTTTAAATCAAATAAACATGATTTGTAAAGATGATCGTGTTCTCCCATTACCCATAGAATTGGTTGAGTTAGCTCTTTCAGACGAGATTTTAAATCGAATTCTAGACGATGTTTGAGCGATTCTGCAATAATTGATGAGTGTAACTGTAAGCCAAAGCGATAATAAATGTTTTTCGAAATGACGGCAAAAGGATTGGCTTTCAGTATACCACTTGGGAAAATTGTATTCGCATATTGATAAAGCCAAGTGGAATATTCATTTTCACGTTTGTCCCAAAACTTTCGAAAAACGTTATATAAAAGGGAGGGATTATTATAATGACCTCCAATATGACAAAGACTTAATACTTTTTCTGGATATTTGTGAGCAAATATAGTAGCGATGTAGCAGCCGTAGCTAAGGGCACAAATATGAGCTTTTTGAATTCCTTCCTTTTCATAAAGGTTGGATAATTGTTGTACCAAGTGCTCTAAAGAAAAATCTATTGCTTGTCCTTTATCTTCACCGTGACCTAGTAAATCATACGTGATGATATTGTAAGATGGGGAAAATCGCTTATATTCTTTTTTGAAGGCACGACGATTTCCGACTAATCCATGAATGAATATAATGGTTTTCTTTTCGGAATTCTTGTTTGTTTTCAAAGGTATACCCCTTTCAGTGAATGAAGATTAGTAAGAGTTGTGTGTCATTCTTACAATCGTAGGATATGAAAATACAATTCTTATATATTTGATGACTATTGTATAGTTCATTTTTTACTTAAAACAAAAAATGCTAGCTTTTAAATAAGTACCAGGTAATAATATCAGATAGTTACATCTGTTGTAAAGATAAGATTTGATGTATTTTTTTACAAAAAAATAGAATGGGATATGACTGTTTACATTCAGTTTACATTCATATCGTATTCTATTTTTAGAAAGTAACCGTTTGGTTTGAAATAAGGAGATGAACAGAAATGACAGTGAAAAATAAAGAGAAGGAAAAAGGAAGTTGGCGGAAATTTTTACGCCTCATTCAAGATACAAATCCTCCGAAAGGAATTCTTGTTTTTGCATTAGTAATGAGCTTGTTTTCAACAGGAGCAAGTTTGTTTATTCCGATGCTAACAAAAGGTTTGGTTGATAATTTTTCAATCTCATCCATAACTACGATGCAGATTGTCGGATTAGTTGCATTCTTTATTGTCCAAACAATTGCGTCAGGATTATCCATTTATTTACTCAATTATATTGGACAAAAAATTGTAGCTGGACTTAGGGAACGATTATGGAAAAAGGTTTTGATTTTACCAGTTTCTTATTATGATCAAAACAGAACGGGTGACACAATTAGCCGTATGACGAATGATACAGGTGTTGTGAAAACGTTGATTTCAGAGCATTTATCAAATTTATTAACAGGTGGTATTTCTATTATTGGATCACTAATTGTACTATTTGTTTTGGACTGGAAAATGACAGTTCTATTGCTAACTGTTATTCCGTTATCTGTCTTGATTTTAGTTCCGCTTGGAAGGAAAATGTATAAAATTTCTAAAATACTTCAAGATGAGACCGCTTCTTTCACGAGTGTGTTAAACCAAGTTTTATCAGAAATCCGTTTGGTGAAATCTTCAAATACAGAATCGAAAGAATATGAGATTGGAAACAAAGGCATTCAAAAATTATTGCAATTTGGATTGAAAGAAGGAAAGGTTCAAGCTTTAATTACACCAATCATGTCATTTGTGTTAATGGCGTTACTTGTTATTATTGTGGGATATGGTGGAATGCGCGTTTCTAGTGGAGCACTAACAACAGGAGAACTTGTGGCATTTATTTTATATTTAGTACAAATTATTATGCCAATGAGTCAACTTTCTATGTTCTTTACGCAATTTCAAAAGGCAATTGGTGCAACGGAACGTATTAATACGATTTTAGAGTATGAGGTAGAAGATCATATAGAAGGTGTTAATGTAACAAATGCAAAGCAATCAATTTTGATTGAAAATGTAGATTTTGAATATAACAAGGAAGAACATGTACTAAAAAATATTCAGTTTACGATTGAATCAGGAAAAGTGACTGCAATTGTAGGGCCAAGTGGTAGTGGGAAAACGACACTGTTTTCGTTATTAGAACGTTTTTATGAGCCAACAAGTGGTGTAATAAAATTAGGGAAAGATCCAATTTCAACATATTCATTACAATCTTGGCGACGTCAAATAGGGTATGTTTCACAGGATAGTCCATTAATCGATGGGACAATTCGAGATAATATTTGTTATGGGGTAGAAGGAGAAGTGAATGACGAAGAAATAAAGCGAGTATCAGCCATGGCTTATGTTGATGCGTTTATTAACGATTTACCAAAAGGATACGATACGGAAGTTGGAGAACGTGGTGTGAAATTATCTGGCGGACAAAGGCAACGAATCGCAATTGCCCGTGCATTACTTCGAAATCCGCAAATATTAATGTTAGATGAAGCAACTTCAAGTCTTGATAGTAAATCGGAATCTGTTGTTCAAAAGGCGCTAAATAACTTAATGAAGGGCAGAACAACTTTAGTTATTGCACATCGACTTTCTACTGTTGTAGATGCAGATAAAATTATTTTTATCGAAAAAGGGGAACTTACAGGAAGTGGCTCTCATGATGAATTATTGCGTTCTCATGATATGTATCGAGAATTTGCAATACAGCAATTAAAAATTAAAGAGGGAGCACTATAAAACAGGTGTAGTATTTTTGTATATATTTTGATGTAGTGAAATTTTAAGCAGTGGAGATTTTTTATCTCTACTGCTTATTCACCATCATCAATCAGATTTATGGTTGGAAACACCTTGTCTTAACGTGAAAATGTACTAACCATGAATGGTATGATAAAAGAGAAGAGGTGATGATTTGGTACCTAAAATTTTAATTGTAGATGATGATCCGCACATTAGGGAACTAGTTGCTGTGTTTTTGGAACGAGAAGGTTTTCAAACTTATGAAGCTACTGATGGTGTGGATGCTCTTCGTAAAATAGAAAAAGTGAAAATGGATATGGTTATACTCGATATCATGATGCCGAATATGGATGGTTGGGAACTGTGCTATGAATTAAGACAATACTATGATATGCCTCTTTTAATGCTTACAGCAAAAGGAGAGACTTCTCAAAAAGTGAAGGGGTTCCAGTTAGGGACAGATGATTATCTTGTAAAACCATTTGATCCATTAGAATTAGTTGTACGAGTAAAGGCGTTGCTTAAACGATATCAAATTACAGTATCGCAATCTATCCAAGTCGGGAATGTATTATTAAATCGAAAAACATTTGAGGTTATGATGGGAGAACAAAGTATAACATTACCTTTAAAAGAATTTGAACTATTGTTTACTGTAGGTTCAAAGATAGGTAGAACATGCTCAAGAGAACAACTGATTGAGGAAGTGTGGGGCTATGATTTTGAAGGGAATGAACGTACATTAGATGTCCATATTAATCGTTTGCGTGAGAAATTTCAGGAAGAACAATCCGGTTTTACAATTAAAACAATTCGTGGATTAGGTTATCGATTAGAGGTAAGCCGATGAGTAGACGGAAGTTTTGGAAGGTCGCGGGAACAATTATAGGGGTGTTTTCCTTTCTCATTGTAATTTGGTCAATTGCTTTTTTTGTGTCGTCGAATGTGTTACGTGCTCTTAAGATAGAAGTATCACCTTTTGTCACGTTTCTTATTAGTGATATACTTGGATTTTTATTTGTCATTCTTATTAGTATGTTAATAGGATTTTTGATGAAACCAAAGCGAGAAGCGATGATTAGGTCTATTATTGAGCCGATACAGAAAATTACAAAAGGCGATTTTTCTGTAAAAATAAGAAATGAAGAACAGTATGATGGAGAAATTGGTGTCCTTGTGAAAAGTATTAACGATATGGCGGATGAATTAAATGAAATGGAAAGAATGCGACAAGAATTTGTATCAAATGTTTCTCATGAAATTCAATCACCGTTAACATCAATTAAAGGATTCGCGCGTGCATTACAAGACGAACAATTATCTGATGAAAAGAGAGAACATTATCTTACGATCATTGAAACCGAGACAACAAGGCTCTCTAAGCTTAGTCATAATTTACTTAAATTAACGTTGTTAGAATCTGAAGAGTATTTACCAGAGCGGAGAACGTATCGATTAGATCAACAATTAAAGCAAATTGTGCTGAACTGTGAACCATTATGGAGTGAGAAGGAAATTGAGCTGGAATTGTCTTTAGAAAAAATCCACGTCACTGCAGATGAAGAAAGTATGAGTCAAGTATGGATAAACTTACTTCATAATAGTATTAAATTTACTCCAACTGGCGGAGCGATTACGATTCAATTAATGCAAAATGGTGAACAGGCTGAAGTTCATATTCGTGATACAGGAATAGGGATTTCAGAAGAACAAAGACAACACATTTTTGAACGTTTTTATAAAGCAGATTCATCACGTAATCGTGCACATGGAGGCAGTGGTTTAGGTTTGGCGATTGTGAAGAAAGTGATTGACCTTCATAAGGGAGAGATCCGGGTAGAGAGTGTTGTTGGAAATGGAACAGAATGTATTGTTTCGATTCCTAGTAGTAAATACAACTAAAAAGATAAGCAATTAGCTGTGCGAGATACAGATTTCATTAGTAGGGTATGAAGCCACCACACTAATGAAAGTTTCACTTTTTATAAAATGTGTATTGAACACAACAGTTACTTACAGGTAACCTACGCACATCAAAGTGCATAATTGTCATTTCGTATGAACGAAGATAAAATTTATATTATAAAACTTAGTAACAGAAAGTAATTGAGGAGTGTTATATTTGGCAGAACTATTACAAGGTAAAAATGCGTTAATTACAGGAGCAGGAAGAGGAATTGGTCGCGCTGTAGCGATCGCTTTAGCGAAAGAAGGCGTGAACGTTGGTCTTTTAGCACGCTCTGAAGAAAACTTAAAAGCAGTTGCGAAAGAAGTAGAAGCAGAAGGTGTGAAAGCTGTTATTGCTACTGCTGATGTATCTTCATATGAAGAAGTTACTACTGCTATTGAAACATTAAAAAGTGATTTAGGATCTATCGATATTTTAATTAATAATGCGGGCATTTCGAAGTTTGGTAAATTCTTAGAATTAGATGTTGCTGATTGGGAAAAAATTATCCAAGTTAACTTAATGGGTGTATATTATGCAACTCGTGCAGTTTTGCCGAGTATGATTGAACAACAGTCTGGTGACATTATTAACATCTCATCTACGGCAGGACAAAAAGGTGCACCAGTAACAAGTGCATACAGTGCTTCTAAATTTGGTGTTCTTGGCCTAACAGAATCATTAGCGATGGAAGTACGTAAACACAACATTCGTGTAACAGCTTTAACGCCAAGTACAGTAGCAACAGATATGGCAGTAGACTTAGGATTAACAGATGGTAACCCAGATAAAGTGATGCAAGCGGAAGATATTGCAGAATTTATCGTTGCGCAGCTGAAGTTAAATAAACGTACATTTATTAAATCTGCGGGACTTTGGTCTACTAATCCGTAAGAAAGTATATCTGAAGAAATAAAAAAGATTTGGTGTAGAGCTAAATCTTTTTTATTTCTTTTTTAATTCTGATTTTTTCGAATTATAATGAAGGTGAAAGCTACTAGAAATCTATCTCATATAATCCGAAGGGAATGTTATTTACGTGAATTATATTGATAAATGGGCGGCTGTTAATCACTATATTACGGATTTACTTGTACCAAAAGATTCTATTCTTGAAGAGGTGCTTCAAGTGAATGCTGAAGCTGGTTTGCCAGTGCATGACGTTTCAGCAAATCAAGGGAAGTTTTTACAATTGCTTGCAAAGATTCAAGGTGCACGTAATATTTTAGAGATTGGTACTTTAGGTGGATATAGCACAATATGGCTTGCGAGAGCATTGCCAACAGATGGTTGTCTAATTACACTCGAAGCAAACGAGAAGCATGCTGAAATTGCTCGTGCTAATATTGAACGAGCTAGTTTGAGCGATGTAGTTGGGAATGACGATAGACTCGTTGTAGCAAATAGCTACTGAAGATTATGAGTCATTTGATCTTATTTTTATTGATGCGGATAAACAAAACAACCCTGCATATTTTGAATGGGCTCTTAAACTCTCACGACCTGGTAGTTTAATTATTGGAGACAATGTAGTGCGTGAAGGGGAAGTAATTAATGCTTCAAGTAACGATTCTCGTGTACAAGGAATACGTCGTTTCTATGAATTAATTGCGGCTGAACTACGTGTAAGTGCCACAGCAATTCAAACTGTAGGGAGTAAGGGATATGATGGATTTGTAATTGCGCTTGTAACGGAAGAGTAAGATGTGATAAAACTATTAGACTATTGAAAAGTGAGTTGATGAAGAAATGAATTCAGCAGCTCGATTGTACTGGGAAGAGTATTGGAAAGACGAAGAGGCCCCTCAGTCAGTTAGTGCATGGCAGTTTGGTGATAGCTCGGATTATCTTGCCCAGTTAGTAATCGATGGTGTAAAAACAGCAACGTGTTCAGGGCATATTTTTTATGAATTGGAGAATGTGTCGTTACCAACTACGGGAGACTACAGCGTTATTTTAAATAGTAATGAAAAACCAGTAGCAATTATTCAAACAGTAGAAGTGACTTTGACACCTATGAATGAGGTAACGGAAGAGTTTGCAATTGCAGAAGGAGACGGAAGTTATCAAAACTGGAAAGAAATTCATGAAAGATATTTTAGAAGTAAACTGAATGAAATAGGTCATGAATTTTCTAAAGATATGTTGCTTGTTTGTGAACGTTTCAAGTTAATAGATGTAAAGAAATAGGGAGAGAAAAAATGAAGAAAATGTTTGATATGTTATAACGTATATGGAAAACGGGTAATTCTTCTCGTGCGCCTCCAAAATGAATACAGTACAGTGCCCTAATAAAGTGAAGGCTTTTACGGGCAGTTTATCTACTACCTAACTTCTTTGCTTCCGTCGAATTTTGAGGTAGGAGTATTACTGCCCGCAAATAGCAGGATAAAATTTGGAGGTTAGAAAAATATGAGAAGTGAAAAAGAAATGATGGGTTTAATATTAAATACAGCAAGAGAAGATGACCGTATTCGTGCAGTTATTATGAATGGTTCTCGTGTGAATCCAAATGTGAAGAAAGATTGTTTTCAAGATTATGATATTGTATATGTTGTGAAAGATATACAGTCATTCACATCTAATCACAGCTGGATTAATAGATTTGGAGAAATAATGATTGTACAAATACCAGAGGAAATAACTATAGTTCCAGCTGATGAGGATGGAAGATTTCCCTATTTGATGCAGTTTATAGATGGAAATCGGATTGATTTAACTTTAGTTCCAGTACAATTAGTAAATGAGCTAATGGATAGAGATAGTTTAAGTGTACTTCTTCTTGATAAAGATGGTTGTATTGAACCATTTCCACCAGCAAGCGATTCAGATTATCTTATAAAAGAGCCAACAGCAAAAGAATTTGCTGATTGTTGCAATGAGTTTTGGTGGTGCAGTACAAATGTAGCAAAAGGATTGTGGAGAAAAGAACTTCCTTATGTAAAAGGGATGCTTGAAGGTCCTGTACGAGATATGCTTACGTGTATGCTGGAGTGGCATATTGGGATAAAAACAAATTTCATAGTAAACGCTGGGAAGTTTGGGAAATATTTCGAACAATACCTTGAAGATGACATGTGGAAACAATATGTAGAGACCTTTTCAAATGCAGAGTATGAGAATATTTGGAAGGCATTCTGTGTAATGAGAGATTTATTTAGAAAAGCTGCAAATGAGATTGCTAGTTACTCTGGATACGAATATCCACAAGGTGATGATGATAGAGTGACAAGTTATTTAAAGCATGTGAAATCTTTACCGAAAGATAGTACAAAAATATATTAAAGAAAGAAATAACACCGTTCGAATGGTCGAATGGTGTTATTTCTGTTTCGAGAGTTAATATGGAATGCATGTATTTCACTGTTTACGAGCATTATTCACCTAATTGTGAGAGCAATTAAAGTTTCACTTCATATTACAAATCTTCCTAACAAAATCCGAATGAACAGCATATAAAATTTTAGGGAGGTTTTTATCATGTATTATTTTTATCCATCAGAAATGTTGAGTCCTTTTCAATGGATTACAGAGCGTAATTTCTCTTTGTACAATGTATATTCTTATATGCCGTATTCAAATGTACTTTATTATCAAAACTATCCAAGCATAGTTTCTGGTCTGTCAAATACTATATTAGATAATGTGGTTCAAAATGGAAAAGATATTAGAGGATCATGGACTCCATTTTCATGGGTAGAAAAATATGCTTATGCGTTTTCTGGGCCATTTAATAAAGCGGAAGTTGCTCTTACATTTGATGATGGACCAGACCTTGTATTTACTCCGCAAATATTAGATAAGTTAAAAAGTTATGGTGTGAAAGGTACATTTTTCCTTCTTGGTGAAAATGCAGAAAAATATCCTAACGTAGTAAAACGAATTGCAAATGAAGGTCACACCGTTGGGAACCATACGTATAACCATCCAAATTTAGCGAAAGTGAGCGATGAAGAATATCGTAATCAAATCGTAAAAACAGAAGAGATACTGAGGAAATTGACGGGATATGCACCAAAGTTTATACGTCCACCTTATGGTGAAATACTTGAAAAACAACTGGAATGGGCTACAAAGCAAAATTTTATGATCCTGCAGTGGAGTGTAGACACGGTTGATTGGAAAGGTGTAAGTGCAGAGAAGATTACGAATATTGTGTTGGGAAATGCATTTCCGGGAAGTGTGATACTCCAACATTCTACGCCAGGAGGGAATTTGCAAGGATCTGTAGATGCGTTAGATCGAATTATTCCTCAGCTTAAAGCGAAAGGATCACGATTCGTATCACTTCCTAGTATGTTTAATACATCGAAGCAAAGAAAATAAACTAAAAAGCCAACATGTTTTACAAACAGTTGGCTTTGAACATATCTCTTCCTGTTTCTACTATAAACTCGTAATATTCAATTTCGTATGGATAAATATCTTCAAATGTTATTGTAATAAGTTTAGCATTTTTATTTAAAACTGGAGTACCTGTTATAGATGGAAGTTCGCCTTTTAAAAGCTGTAAAAAAGAAGTTGCATTTACTTTCATTACATCGTCTACTTCATCACCTGGTGCAAACGGAAGTGGGTTTGTGACAGTATGAAAGTACATATGGCACATTTCACGATCAATAAAATGCGGAATTTCATGATTGATTTTAAAGATTCCTTTGTATTCTAAGTCATTACCTTGAAAAGAAAGCCCCAATTCCTCTGCTACTTCACGAAGACCACCTATTTGTATATCTTCATCATGCATAATATGTCCAGCCGATGTAATATCCCATTTTCCTGGGAAGTCTTTCTTATTTTTAGCTCGTAATTGGAAGTATAAAAAAATGTCTTCATTATCTTTTTCTACAAACCAACAATGGAATGTTTCGTGCCAATCACCGTCACGATGTACATCATCACGTAATTTTTTTCCTATGTTGTTTCCCTCTTTGTCAAAAATCGTTAACCATTCTGCCATTGATATTCCCCTTTCTGTATATTTTATTATACAATGAACGTATGGAATTTTGGGAAAATAAAGAAAATATAAGAGGTGTATATGGAATGGGAATAGAGAAGAAAGAAAAAAATTCATTTATTTCAACAGAAGATGAACTACGTCTTATTTTAGGGTATCCAAGTGAACGGGCTGTCAAAAAAGTGATTCCATCGCTTGACCATCATTGTCGTGAATTTCTGTCTAAATCCCCATTTTTAGTAATGTCTACTTCAGATAAATTTGGTCATTGTGATGCTTCGCCAAGAGGAGATGCACCTGGATTTGTATATGTTTTAAATGAAAATCAAATTGTCATTCCAGAAAGACCGGGGAATCGCCGAGTGGATTCGATTCTTAATATTTTATCTAATCCACAGGTGGGACTTATCTTTTTCATTCCAGGGCTTGGAGAATCATTACGAATAAATGGGTGTGCAGCCATTACAAAAGACGAAGAGATTTTGGAGAAAATGCAAGTAAATGGTCGCAGTCCACTTCTTGGAATTGTTGTAGAAATAGAAGAGTGTTTTATCCATTGTGCAAAAGCATTCATAAGGTCTAAGTTGTGGGAACCAGACTCTTGGTTAGACAAAGAAAAACTGCCATCAGCAGCAAGAATGCTTGTTGATCATACGAAAGTGAATACAAATGAAGAGGAAGTTGCACGTTCTTTAGAGGAAAGTTATACGAAAAGATTATACTGAGAATATTACAGATTATTTGTTTGATAAAATATATAAATATAATTAATGTTAAGACGGTGGAAGAGTATTCTCTTTATCGGTGATCAGTATTTTGAGAGGCAGAAATATGCTCCTATGAGTTATTATGTAATGTGCGCTTTTGGAAAAGGGAAAAACTGCAAGTTTAATAGTTTCTTTTTGTAACCCTAATTATTATTGCAAGATATGTTGTGAAAATGTAATTGTCTGCTGAAGTAAATGGCATATAAATATTTTTCAGAAAATAGGCTTGCTTTTTTGAATTATCATAATTATAATAATTTAACAAATAGACATAAAAGTAATGATAAGGACATGAGATGATTTTTACGGTTTACAGAGAGGGAGGCCATAGGCTGTGAGCTTCCTAACACGGGAAATCATTTTACCACCTTTGAACTTCAATAGTGAAAGAGTAATCTAGTAATTATTGACGGACTCAGCCGTTATCTGATCTTGAGCAGTCCAGGTGAATATATATTTGGATTGAAACAAGGGTGGAACCACGAAAACACATTCGTCCCTTTACCAGGGATGAGTGTGTTTTTTATATAGAATTAATATTTGAAAATTTTAAAAATAAAAAATATTACTTGCTTTTGTTTTACATGTAAGTATAATGAATTAACAAATACATATGAACGAAAAAGTAATGATAAGGACATGAGATGATTTTTACGGTTTACAGAGAGGGAGGCAACACGGGAAATCATTTTACCACCTTTGAACTTCAATAGTGAAAGAGTAATCTAGTAATTATTGACGGACTCAGCCGTTATCTGATCTTGAGCAATCCAAAGGAAATGTTAAGTTGTTGGATTGAAACAAGGGTGGAACCACGAAAAACACATTCGTCCCTTTACTAGGGATGAGTGTGTTTTTTTGACATTGAAGGGAGGTGCTGTAGAGTGAAACGATTTATATGTACGGAAATAACCACCACCTGCACGAATGTAAAGCAGATAAAGGTGACTCATATAGTATAAATTAAAATTTAGGAGGAGATGGGAAGATGAGTAATGTAGTTTATGTTGGTGTAATAGGTTTAGGCACTGTAGGGAGTGGTGTAGTTCAAATTTTGCAAGAACACCGTAAGAAAATATCACTTGATACAGGGTGTGAAGTAAATGTAAAGGCAGTGGCTGTAAGGGATTTGGAAAAAGAACGTGATGTTTTAATCGATGGAATTCATGTTACAAGTAATGTAGATGATGTTTTAAATGATTCTGATATTGATATCGTAGTAGAGGTAATGGGAGGAATCGAAGAGGCAAAACAATCTATCGTAAAGGCATTGCAAAACAAGAAACATGTCGTAACTGCAAATAAAGATTTAATGGCTGTACATGGAACTGAATTGCTGCAACTTGCAAATGAAAATAATTGTGATTTGTTTTATGAAGCGAGTGTGGCAGGAGGGATTCCAATATTAAGAGGACTTGTCGATGGCTTAGCTTCGGACCATATTGAAAAGATAATGGGAATTGTAAATGGAACAACAAATTATATTTTAACAAAGATGAGTCAAAATGGATGTTCGTATGAAGAAGCACTCAAAGAAGCTCAAAAGTTGGGGTTTGCAGAATCAGATCCATCAGCAGATGTAGATGGGCTCGATGCTGCAAGGAAGGTGGCAATTCTAGCTAATTTAGGATTTTCGATGAATGTTTCGTTAGATGATGTGCATGTTCGAGGTATTCGAAATATAGAAAAAGAAGACTTGGAAATGGCAGAAAAGTTAGGATTTACTATGAAGTTGATTGGAAAAGCAGAGAAAGAAGGTTCTGCGATTAACTTAAGTGTAGCACCTACTTTATTACCAAATCATCACCCATTATCTAGTGTGAATAATGAATTTAACGCTGTGTATGTACATGGTCATGCAGTTGGGGAAGTGATGTTTTATGGACCAGGGGCAGGGAAATTGCCGACAGGCTCGGCTGTAGTGAGCGATATTATTTCAATTGTGAAAAATATGAATCAAGTAGTGAAAAATCAAAGTGTGTTAAAAGAGCCAGAGCCTTATCAATTAAAACAGGATGAAGAGGTTATTTCTAAATACTTTGTACGTATTTTATTACGTGATGAACCAGGGATGTTTCAGAAAATAACGGAATGTTTCGTTAATAGTTCTATTAGTTTGGAAGAGATTATTCAATTGCCATTGAATCAAGAGCTTGCAGAAATTGTAATTGTGACACATCAAACTTCAAAGTATCAATTTGAACAAGTTTTAATATCGCTAGAGAATGTAGTAAATGAAGTGAAAAGTTATTACAGCATTGAGGAGGAAAAACAATATGTATAAGGGATTATTAAAACAGTACGTTTCTTATTTACCAGTAAATGATAATACACCAGACGTAAGCTTAATGGAAGGGAATACACCACTCATTCCACTTCTGAACATTTCAAAGAAATTAGGGATTCATTTATACGGAAAATATGAGGGCGCTAACCCTACAGGGTCTTTTAAAGATAGAGGAATGGTGATGGCGGTTGCGAAAGCAAAAGAAGAAGGCTCGCAGGCAATTATTTGTGCTTCAACAGGCAATACATCAGCATCGGCAGCAGCATATGCAGCTCGTCTTGGAATGAAGTGTATTATCGTTATACCAGAAGGGAAAATTGCTCATGGGAAATTAGCGCAAGCAATTGCATATGGGGCAGAAATTATTTCAATTAAAGGGAACTTTGATGACGCACTTCGAGCCGTACGTCAAATTGCAGCTGAAGAGCCAATTACTTTAGTAAACTCTGTGAATCCATATCGCATTGAAGGACAAAAAACAGCAGCGTTTGAAATTTGTGATCAGTTGCAAAAAGCACCAGATGTCCTTGCTATTCCGGTTGGGAATGCAGGCAATATCACAGCATATTGGAAAGGTTTTTGTGAATATGAGAAGGAAAAGGGCTTCAAAAAACCTAGAATTCACGGTTTTGAAGCAGAGGGGGCAGCGGCAATTGTAAAGGGTCATGTCATTGATTCACCAGAAACGGTCGCAACTGCAATTCGAATTGGTAATCCGGCCAGCTGGTCCTACGCTGTAGAAGCAGCGGAGCAATCAAATGGTGAAATTGATATGGTATCAGACGAAGAAATTTTAAATGCTTATCAGTTGTTAGCAAAAACAGAGGGAGTTTTTGCAGAACCAGGGTCAAGTGCTTCTCTGGCAGGGGTAATGAAACATGTTCAAGCAGGGAAGATCAAAAAGGGAGAGACGGTTGTTGCTGTATTAACAGGGAATGGCTTGAAAGACCCTGACATCGCTATCACTTCTAATCACTTAGACATTGCAAGTGTTTCAAATGATATGGAACAAATGAAAGAACATATTAAAGGAGTGATTATTTCGTGATTCCATTCAAAGTTCGTGTTCCGGCTAGTACAGCAAACGTAGGCCCTGGTTTCGATTCTGTTGGAATAGCATTATCTTTGTATTTGGACGTATATGTAAAAGGAGAATCGACTCACTGGCATGTTATACATTCATTCGATTCGTCCATTCCAAATGATGAAAGGAATTTAATTGTAAGTACGGCACTTAGAGTATGCCCGTCTTTATCTTCTTATATAATAGAAGTTACTAGTAATATTCCGCTCACGCGAGGATTAGGAAGTAGTGCGTCAGCTATTGTAGCAGGGATAGAGCTTGCAAATCAGCTTGGGGAATTACAATTAACAGCAGATGAGAAAGTTCACCTTGCTACGAGTTTCGAGGGGCATCCTGATAATGTAGCAGCTTCGATTTTCGGAGGGACAGTAATTGGCGCGATGGATGGAAATCATGTGTCTGTTGTTAGAATAGAGAGTAAAGAATTAGGAGTGATTTCTCTTATTCCTAATGAGGAATTAAATACAAATAAAAGTCGTTCTGTACTACCGAAGACATTTCAGTTTCATGATGCGGTTCGTGCAAGTGCAGTAAGTAACGTATTAGTGGCGGCGCTTTGTCAGAAGAAGTGGGAGATTGTTGGTGACATGATGGAGCGGGATCAATTTCATGAACCATATCGTTCTGAGCTTGTTCCGTTGTTACCTTCTATTCGTCAATGTGCGAAAAAGTTTGGAGCCTATGGAACAGCACTTAGTGGTGCAGGGCCGTCTATTTTTATTTTGACTTCGTATGAGAAACGCCAGGAGATTGCTGAACAATTAGCGAAAGTGTTTCCGGATATAGGGGTTTGTGAACTTGATATTGATCATGAGGGTATTGTTGTTAATAGAGAAGAAGTTGTTGACTTATCAATGGAAAATTAACATGAATTTGGAAGGAAAGCTAGCACAATGCTAGCTTTCTTTTGTTATTACTATTTTTGTATCTGCAATAACTTTTTCATGTTGCCACATTCCTGTAACAAACCACCTGTATATTCATTGGTGGAGGTGCAGAAGATGAAAAAAATGATGGCAATATGTCTTTTTACAACAATGACAATTTCAACTTTAGCGGGGTGCGATTGGCAACAAAGTGGTGTTTCAAATGAATCAAAAGTAAAAAAGGTAACATATAAGGATTTTACGTATGAGGTTAATCCAGAAACATTTGCATTAACAGTAGAACGGGATGGTGTGAAGGAACAAGCGTCACAGCCTTTACCGAAAATGAAAGTATCAAAATTGAAAAAAGACGATACACACACATCATGGGAATATCCAGATCAGAAAGTAAAAGTAAACTTAGAAAAGAAAAAAGATCATTTAAATATTGAAGTGGAATCTACAGGTGCAGAAAGTTTTACGTGGCCGAAAGTGCAAGCTGAGAATTATACACTTCCATTATGGGAAGGAAAGCAAATTCCAAGTAATGATGAAAATTGGAAGAAATTCTTGAAAGATGACACGTATACATTTGCAGAATCATTTTCAATGAAATTTTTCGCATTAAATGGTTCGAAGTATTCTATGGTATATGTTGCAAATAATATGTTTAATAATGAATTGAAATTTCATTCAGATCCTAAAATAGGGTTTGATTTTGTACACGAATTTCCAAGTATCAATAAAAATAAAACATATGGTTTTCAATTATATGTGACAGATAACGATGCAGTAAGTATTGCTAAGCTATACAAAAACAACATTGTAGAAAAAGGTGAATTTAAAACACTGCAAGAAAAAGCGAAGCAAAATAAAAAAATTGAAAAATTATATGGATCGGCGCACTTTTATTTTTGGAATCAAAATGCTTTGTCACAAAGTAATGTGAACTGGCCAAAGTTAAGGGAGAAAATGAATAGTCCTTTATTCGGATGGATTAAAGAACTAATCCAAAAATACAGTAAAGAGCCTGGGGAACTAAGTGTCCTTGAGCAAGTTAATAAGCAAGATTTTATTGATAAGTATCAAAAGAATGTTGTGTTACGCTATATAAATGAAGCATTAGCTATGAAGGAATTTTATAAAGAAGATATCTTCCCAGAAATTGATGGTGAAGCAAGTGCGTTATTGAAAAAAGGTGTAGACCATTTAACAGAAACAGAATTGTATAATTTCAATAAGTATGTATTAAAGTCAGCACTAGGTGATGCTGTCGATGATATTGATAAATGGGGCAGTGCCGATGGAACGAACATTTTAAAAGAGATGAAAGAAGCGGATATTAATCATGCATGGATCGGTCTTCCAAACTGGGAACAAGGATTCATGCAACCAGAATTTGTGAAACAAGCTGAGAAAATGGGATACTTAGTTGGTCCATATGATTCTTATCATTCGATTCATGAAAAAGGTGATAAAAATTGGAATACAGCTTCCTTTAAAGATCCTTCATTATTTGAAAATGCAACGGTTGCGAAAAAGAATGGTGAGAAAATACAAGGATTTTTAGGGAGAGGTCGTAAATTAAACCCGACATTATCTATGCCTAGTGTGAAAGAACGTGTCAGTGGCATATTGAATAATGGTATCCCATTCAATTCGTGGTTTATTGATTGCGATGCTACAGGAGAAATTTATGATGATTACTCTGCAGAACATATAACAACACAAGAACAAGATTTAAAAGCACGCTTAGCACGTATGGATTATATAGCAAAAGAAAAAGGTATGGTAGTTGGCTCAGAAGGTGGAAATGATTTTGCAAGTCAAGTTATTGCATTTGCACATGGGATTGAAACGCCTGTTATTAAATGGGATGATGAAGATATGAGGAAAAATAAAACAAGTCCTTATTATGTAGGTGGATATTGGTCACCGAATCAAAATGTTCCAGAAAAGTATGTGAAGCAAGTACCGTTGAAGGAAGAATATAAACAAGTATACTTAAATCCAGTGTATTCGATTCCTCTATATAAATTAGTGTACAATGATTCCGTTATTACAACTCACCATTGGGAATGGGGAAGTTTAAAGATAAAGGAAGAAGTGGGAGACCGTATGCTATATGAATTATTATATAATGTGCCACCGCTATATCATTTAGATGAAGTAGAATGGAACAAACATAAAAAAGAAATTACGCATCATTTGAAAACATGGGAAGCATTTCATAAGAAAGCTATAAAGAAGGAAATGACAGATTTTGCATATCTTTCAGAAGATAAACTAGTGCAATCAGCTTCATATGGGAAAGATATAAAAGTCGTTGTTAATTTTTCAAATGATGATGCGAAAACAGGGGATATAACGGTACCAGCAAAATCAGCTATTATTTATGATGAAGAAAAGAAGACGATTTACAAACCAGAAGTGAATGGATAGAAATAAATAAATAAATATAGAAGATACCCACTAGTATAGTAATGAAAGTACGAACTAGTGGGTATTTTTTACTGGTAGGCACAATGGGTTTGTAAAATTATTGGAAATTCAATTTAGTGTCTTGCTAAAATATAACACGGGAGTATAATGTGAAATGAAATACATATTGAATTTTATATAATTAAACCTTACAAAAATGTAAGGTGAATGAAATGAAATTCAATATGAAGATTGATAGACATGGAGTATACTAGGAAAAGAGAAAGAGAGGGGAATAAATATGAGTTCTGAATTAGACCAAAATACAAGAAGCAAAAAGAAGCGTTCTAAAAGAAAATCTATGAAATGGTTCATTTTGATTCCATTTTTCCTACTTATTTTTGGAGGAGTAGGGTATGGTTCGTTTTTATATAATAAAGCTAAAGCAGTTGTAAGTGATGCATATGCACAAATTGATAAATCAGCGAAACGTGATAAAGAAGTTGAACCGATGAAGGATAATATTTCTATTTTAATTATGGGTATTGATGGAAGTGATATTCGAAAAGGGCAGTACGGGGAAGCAGTTCGTACTGATGCGTTGTTACTAGCGACAATTAATAAAGATGATAAATCTGTGAAGTTAGTAAGTATCCCGCGTGATTCCCGCGTATATATTCCATCAAGAAAGAAGTTAGATAAGATTACACATGCTCATGTATTCGGTGGTGTTGAAAGTACACGTAATACAGTAGAGAAATTTTTAAATGTACCAGTTGATTATTATGTGAAGTTTAACTTTGATTCTTTTGTAAAAGTTGTCGATTCACTTGGCGGTATTGATATTGATGTACCAGTTACCTTTACAGAGCAAGATAGTAAAGATCAGGCGGGTATGATTCATTTAGAAAAAGGATATCAACATTTAAATGGAGAACAAGCACTTGCATTAGCGAGAACACGTAAAATTGATAGTGATGCAATGCGTGGTCAAAGACAACAAATTGTTATTGAAGCAATTGCGAAAAAAGCAATGTCTGTTCAATCTATTAGTAAAATGAGCTCATTATTAGATGCAATCGATAGTAATATGAAAACAAATTTAACATTTGACGATATGCTTTCTATTACAAAAAATATGGCAGGAACAGATTTACAAATGGAAAAAATGCAAGTAGAAGGTACAGATAAACGTATTGGTGGTATTTATTACTACATTCCAAATGAAAAAAATGTGCAAGATATTTCTAAAAAGTTAAATGAGCATCTAGGTGTTACACCAAAGACAGTGCGAAATTAACAAAAAGGGTTGGCACCTGCCAATCTTTTTTTTTTGAAACAGATTTGTAACTTTTCTGTAACGATTTTCTACCACATAAAAATTATAATTTTTTATGTGTAAAAATGTAGTGTGAAGTGGAAAAGTAAATGGAAAATTTGCGATAAGGAAAGAAAACATATGCGAAAAGCGCTTAGCATCATGGGCATTATTTTAATATTGACTGGCTGTACAATAGCTGAAACACCGACAAATTTAATGGAAGCTCCTACTTATGGGAGCTGGCTAAATGAATTAAAAGAACAAATGAATAAAGATCTTCCTGTTAACTATCGTTTGCTTACACCGATTTCAAATAGAGATAAGCAAACGATTTGGACAATGAATATAAATGAAGACGGAAAGAAAGAAGTTGTAATTTTTTATAAGCAATCAAATGAAGATTATCAAGTATATTTATCGTTTTATAAGGAAACCGATAAAGGTTGGAAATTACAATTAACCCGTACTTTTATAGGAGAAGGACTGGATTATGTTGCAGTAGGCGATTTTACAGGAAATCATAAAAAAGAAATTTTAGTGGGCATTTCTACTAATCGTGAAGTTTCTCAAAATGTAGTGTATGCTTTCTCATTAGAACAAAATAATATAACTGAAATTTATAATCGGGATTATACAAAATTGTTTGTAGACGATTTAAATGCGAATGGGATTAACGATATAAGTTTGGTTACTTATAAAAAAAATCAACGATTACAAGTTGATTTTATAGAAGAATTTAAGATTGTATCGAATGTTTCGTTTGATCCATATATAAATGAAATACAGAAAATACAGCTAGGGCATATATCTAAACAAAAGAAAGCGATAGTTATTGATGTTGGAGCTGGCGCCCACTCTGGAATTACGTATATAGCTAAATTTGAAAACAGTCATTTTGAAAAAGTATTTCTAGATGAAGACAATCCATTAATTAATGATTTTGTATTAGAGAGTCAAGATGTGAATCGGGATGGAATCATCGAGTTTGCTACTACTGTTCAGGCAAAAGGATGGGAAGAACATTCACATGCTGAGAGTCCACAGTTTGAACGATATGTACAGTTAGATGGAAATAGTGGATTTAAGCTGATAGAAGAAAGATATATAAATGTAGAGCAAGGGTATTTTGTTAAAATCCCTAGAGAATTAATTGGAAAGATTACACTTTCAGCTGAAAACACTTCAAAGAACATTCAGTCTTTTCTTTATGCTGATACAAATGAACCGTGGCTTGAAGTGCACACTTTTAAACATAAAGAATGGCTAAATGTTCAAGATTATGAAGCGGCAGTTAAAACAACCTCTCGGGTATATGCCGTGCCAAAACAATTCAAGTACAACAAATTAAAGTCTTATATTAAACCGCTAGCTGAGTATCAGCAGGAATAAAGGAGGGGAGATAATGACCACAATTTTAGTACTGGAAGACGAAATAACGATTCGTAGCTTTATTGTTTTAAATATGAAGCGTGCTGGGTTTCATGTGCTAGAAGCAGGGACAGGAGAAGAAGCTTTAGAAATTTTACGAGAACAAATAGTTGATATTGCGCTGTTAGATGTAATGTTACCTGGGATAGACGGTTTTGAGGTATGTAAATCGATACGAGAAATCAATAGAAAAATCGGGATTATTATGTTAACGGCACGTGTTCAAGACAAAGATAAGGTGCAAGGGTTAACAATTGGAGCAGATGATTATATTGAAAAGCCATTTAGTCCAATTGAATTAACCGCTCGTGTACAATCTTTGCTAAGAAGGGTAAAAGTAAATGAAGAAAGCACCGAAGTGATTCAATCAGGACCGTTTCTATTAAATCTTCTCCAAGAAAAGTTATATAAAGATGGAGAAGTAATTGATTTAACCCCAACAGAATATAGTATTCTTCAGTATTTAATGAGCAATACTACTAAGCCAATTTCACGTGATGAAATTTTAAATAAAATATGGGGTGTAAATTATGTAGGTGATATGAAAGTAGTAGATGTAAATATAAGGCGCTTACGTCAAAAGATAGAATCTAACCCGTCTAATCCACAGTATATTTTAACCGTATGGGGAAAAGGTTACATGTGGAAGGAACGCGTAGAATGAAGCGGAAAATTAGTTTGTATTTTATGACAGTTATTATTCTTATGCTTGTTTTGTTCGAAGTGGTTTTTTCTATTTCTATTTATCGGTACTATTATAATGGTATTATTAACCATATAGAGTCGCATGCAAAAACGAGTACCCGTTTCTTTTCTGAATATAATTCGGTTTATTTTATTCGATTGCGCGAATATAGTGGTGATATTATGGAAGCTTTTCAATTAGAAGGAACAGAATTACAATTAATTGATCGGCACGGCGTTGTCATACAATCCTCAAGTGGACAGAAAGTAAATGAAAAAGTAGAAATTCCTTTTTCATTACTTGAAGGAGAAACACATCATCAGGTTATCACAACAAAGGATAAACAAAAACAATTAAAAGTGTTGAGCCCGATGATTCATCAAGGACAAACAATTGGAATTTTAAAGTACACAACAAATTTGAGAAGTGTAAATCAAAAAATTATAGAGCTTATATTATTTACAATTTTCGTTGGAGTCATTATTTCAGGTATTGTTTTGTTAATTAGCAAGCGATTAGCGAATCTTTTCGTCAAACCAATCCAATCCATTATTCATGCTTCTTCACAAATTGCGGAAGGGACATTGAATTATAAAATTAAAGAAGACTATCCTGGTGAGTTAGGTGAATTAGCTTGTAGCTTAAACCATATGTCATATAAAATCGAAAAGGCAGAGCAAATGAAAAATGAATTTATTGCATCTATCTCACACGAATTGCGTACGCCATTAACAGGAATTAAAGGGTGGAGTGAGACGTTAAAGTCTGTGGAATGCTTAACGGAAACAGAGATAAAACAAGGCATGAATATTATTTCAAGTGAAACGGATCGTCTTATTCACCTTGTAGAGGAATTATTAGATTTTTCAAGGTTAGAAGCAAAACATCTTCATCTATATAAGAAAAAAGTTCAATTAAATCAAATACTTAACGAAACAATTTGGCAGTTAACACCGAAGGCCGAGAAAAAGCAGATTGAAATCCTCTGTAGTATAGAAGAGATAGAAGTACTTGGTGATAAAAGTAGATTAAAGCAAGTATTTTTAAATATCATTGATAATGCAATTAAGTATTCTTATGATAAAGGGCGAGTTTCTATTACTTTGAAACAAACAGAAGGACAAGCAGTCATTACTGTAGCAGATCAAGGGATAGGAATTGCGAAAGAACATATACCATTTGTAATGAAATCTTTTTATCAAATTAAAAGTAATTCATCAGGTGCGGGAATTGGATTAGCTATTGTAAATAAAATTGCTGAACTTCATGGTGGTACAATGCGTATTACTAGTAAAGAGGAATTTGGCACAATGATTTCGATAAAACTTCCACTATAATTTGTACATGTAGTTTTTTTGTTATTTACCAAAAAAACTACATGTACAATTATATTTGGGTGATTTATATATAAGATTAATAGAGAGAAAGGAATTTAGTAGAATGGGAAATGTTTTTAGTGTAAAACGTATAGTAACGACAATCGTAGCAGTTGTTGTAATAGCGGTAGGTTATTTCATGTTTCAAGCTATTACTTCACCAGCGAGAGCTGTAGCTAAGCAAGAAAATACGGTACAGTTGGCGAGTGAACAACCAAAAATTGAAATGAAAAAAGCAGCACCGAGTCGATTTAATGGTAAGGAGCGAAAGGTTGCATATCTTACTTTTGATGATGGACCAGGAAAATATACGGCTGAGCTGTTAAATATGTTGAAACAACATGATGTAAAAGCAACCTTCTTTTTGATTGGTGCAAATGTAAAAGCATATCCTGATTTAGTAAAGCGTGAAAATGCAGAAGGGCACTATGTTGGTATGCATAGTATGACACACAGTAATAAAAAATTATATGCCCAAGGTGGCTATGTAGATGAAATGAAAGAAGATCAAAGCCTAATTGCAAACATTATTGGGAAATCGCCCAAATTAACACGCCCACCATATGGTTCAACACCTGGTTTAAATGAAGCGCTTCGAAACAAAGTAGTAGAAGGCGGTTTAAAAGTATGGGATTGGACAATCGACTCTTTAGATTGGAAATATAATACAACCGCAGTTGATGCTGCCTCAGCTAAGATTGTTCAAAATGTACTAAAAGATGCAACGAAGGCACACGAAGTTATTTTAATGCATGATATTCATCCACAATCTGTTGCAGCAGTACCAGCTATTATTAAAGGGTTAAAAGAAAAGGGTTATGAATTTGAAGCATATCATGAAGAGAATCACTTCCCAGTGAATTTTTGGCATGATGACCGTATGTAATGGAGGAATTGACGTTGACTTATAGAAAAATAGCATTAGTTGGAGCATTATCAGTAGGTTTATTATCAGGGTGTTTTGGTGAAAAACCAGAAGAAAATGTATATGTTGCATTTGAAAATGCAGCAAAACAAGAAAAATCATTATTTGATGATGCGAAAAAATTAGAGGGATTGGAAACAAAAGGCCAAGAGTTGTATGGACAAATTATACAAGAAGGCAAAGAGCATAATGAAGTGGTAGCACAAAAGATAGATCAGGCTGTTACAAATGTAGATGAGCGTGAAAAGTTATTGAAAAACGAAAAAGATTCATTAGAAAAAGCTCAAAAAGAAACAAAATCTGTTCAAAGTTATGTAGATAAAATTGAAGATAAAAAGCTACAAACGCAAGCAAAAAAGGTAGCGGAATCTTATAAAAATCGTTATGAAGCTTTTCAAAAAATGAATGAAAACTATACAAAATCATTAGCGATCGAAAAAGAACTTTATGGAAAGCTAAAAGTAAAAGAGACAAAGCTAAAAGAAATTGGTGAAAAAGTTAAAGCTGTAAATAAATTAAATGAAGAAATTCAAAACGAAAAAGAGAAGTTTAATCGTTATACAAAAGAGTATAATGATGGGAAACTAGCATTCTATAAGGATGCGAAGATCAAAATAAAAGAACAAAAGCAAGGGAAATAAGTATCAATTCAAGTACCATCAAAATGAAGAAGACCAGAAGTCGGAAAAGCATTTTATAATGTTTTTTCGGCTTTTTTTATTTAATGAATAGAAAAGACTGGAAATGGAATTCTAAAAGAGTTATAGTTTAATATTCAAGGAAAAATGATGTTTAAGAAGAGAAATAATGAACATCATATAAGTAAGGAGAATGAAAAATGACATATGAATTTTTACTCAAACTAGGTTTAGCACTCTTTTTAGGTTTATTTATAGGGATTGACAGGCAGCTCAAGAATAAACCGCTTGGTGTGAAAACAAGCATGGTCATTTCTGTAGCGAGTTGTTTAATTACGATGGTTTCAATCGAATCGGTGAATGTTTATTCTTCACCAGGTCATACGAATATGGACCCGATGCGTTTAGCAGCACAAATTGTAAGTGGTGTTGGTTTTCTCGGAGCTGGAGTTATTTTACGAAGAAATAACGATGTGATCTCTGGTTTAACGACAGCTTCTATGGTTTGGGCAGCATCTGCGTTAGGAATTGCAATTGGGGCAGGATTTTATATACAAGCAACAGTGGCAATGATTTTGATTATATTAGCAATTAATGTATTACCGCATCTTGTAAAAATAGCTGGTCCGTACTCATTACGCCAAAAGGACTTATCCATTAAAATCATTGTAAATAAGCACCGAGAGTTAGATGGAATCTTTAAACAAATTAAGGGTTTAAATATGCAAGTAAAGCGAGTGAAAATAAAAGATATTGATAATGGATCTTCACAGCAATTAGAAATGGTTATTTTAGCACCTGAAGAGTTATATACAACTGAGCTATATAGCTCTTTAAAAGAGATTAATCATATTGTTTCGGTTGAGGTTGAGAGTAGATAGGAACATTGAGCTTGTTATTCGTGAGGATGAAGCTTTTGTCGATGGAAGTTTCACTTTATTAAAAATGAAGCGAATTATTTTATCTATATAGAAAAACGTAGGAGAAAGTCCCTTTAGTGAAAGACAAAAGGGACTTTTCTATATTCATTACTTTTTTAAATCAGCAGGAAAAATAAGCCCGATTTGCCTTCTAACTTCCTCCATAATATTCATTGTAATCCTTGAAGTATTATGAGAATTGACAGTGGATTCTAGCTGGTTTTTCTTAATCAATTCTATAAATTCTTTTGTTTCATATGACATGGTATGAGTTGATTGAGGTTGTGTAAGATTTTCAACATGACTGTTTCGATACCGAATTTCTACTTTTGTAGGTGAACTAATTTTATCGATGATTATGCTACCATTTTCGCCTTGGATTTCAGAAGGTACATAGGAATTTGCTATTTTAGAATACATAATTACAGCGTCCATATCATTATATTTTAATAAAAGACTCCCTTCTCCATCTACACCAGAACTTAAAAGGTAGGCATTTGCCTGTACATGAGAGGGGGTGCCAAACAGTACAACCATCGGATAAATGCAGTATACTCCAATATCCATTAGGGCTCCATTAGAAAGAACAGGATTAAAAGCATTTAGAACGGTTCCTTCTTTATAAGTATCATAACGAGAAGAATACTGACAGAAATTCGCAAAATAACGGCGGACTTTTCCAATCTTATGTAGATTATCCTTAATCACTTGAAAATTAGGGAGGAGAGTGGATTTCAGTGCTTCCATTAAAATAACATTATGATTTTTAGCAGTTTGTATCATTTTTTCTACTTCTCTTGTATGTGAAGCAATTGGTTTTTCACATAATACATGTTTACCATGTTGCATAAAAAGAATCGCTTGCTCTGCATGTAGTGAATTAGGACTTGCTATGTAAACAGCATCAATTACATCGCTTTTTGCCATGATTTCTAAGTTAGTAAAAGTGGTATCAACATTATGTTTACTTGCAAACTCTTTTGCTTTGTCTTCTGTTCGTGAATAAACCGCGGTTAGAGAAAAATCTTTTAATGTACGGGAATCCTCAATAAATTTAGTTGTGATCTTGTTCGTTCCAATTATTCCGAATCGTATCATATGGATTGCTCCTTCTATAAAATATTTTGGTTATGGTTTGCTGTAGAAAATTAATTATATAGGGAAGTAAATAAAATATTAAATCATTTGCTTAATAAATATCGATTTTACATGTTTTTCCGATACAATGAAGTTCAAGGGGGGGAGAAGGAATGGAAATAAAAATTAGAAAAGCAACAGAAGACGATATTGAAGGTATCACGAAAGTGCATGTTGATAGTTGGAAAACAACATATAAAGGGATACTACCTGATGGGATTTTAGACAGTATTACATATGAAAGCCGAGAAAAACAATGGAAAAGTATCTTTAAACAAAAATCAGCTCATCAATATAGGTATGTGGCAGAAGGGATAGATGGAACAATTGTAGGATTTATTGATGGTGGTCCTGAAAGAACAGGAATATATGATTGTGATGGTGAATTATATGCGATTTATTTATTGGAAGAATATCAAGGATATAAAGTAGGGAAGAGATTATTTCAAACGCTCGTGTCAGAATTTATAAAAAAAGGGGTTCGGTCTGTATTAGTTTGGGTTATATCTGATAATCCTTCCAAAAACTTTTATGAAAAATTTGGTCCTGAACGAATCGATACAAAATTTATTCAAAGATTGAATACTGAGGAGACTGCATATTGTTGGAGAGATCTCCATACTCTCAATGAGAAGTTGATTTAATTGAGAGTAGCGAAATAGAACTACTTAACAATCAAATTAAGTTATGTAAAATTTACATCTCATTTTGATTTTGTTTGGAATGGGATTTTTTATTCTGCTCTAAAGAAGATGAAACCTAGGGTCTTAAAAGTGAGAATGAATAGGTAAACCCTCACTGATTAAAGTTACACTTTATTTTACTAATTTTCTGTTTTAATAGGTGAAATTTGATTTCTCACAAATACGCCTAGATTTTACTCATATTCTTTTTTGTTTTTGAAATATTTTTTATTTTTAGTGAAAACGTTTTCTTTATTTTGTATAATATGAATGAGTTACATATCTTTATGATAAAGGAGATGAATAAACATGTATAAACAAAAATTTAGAAAAAAATTAGCCGTTATTTTGATTGTTTCTCTATTCTTTTCCAGTTTTTTAACCAATTCAATGCAAGCGTTTGCGGTCGGGTCTGAAAAGATTAAAATTCATTATCAAGTTGGAAAGAATAATGAAAAAGATTGGAATGTTTGGGTTTGGCCAGAAGGAAAAGAAGGGAAGTCCTATTCATTTACAGGTGAAGATAGGTTCGGGAAATATGTAGAAATAGAAATTGCTGAGAATGTAGACCGAGTAGGTTTTATTATAAAGACAGAAACTTGGGAAAAAGATGGTGGTGACCGCTGGATTGATCTCAAAAAGGGTGAAAGAGAAGTATGGGTGAAATCAGGGGATTCAAACACTTATACGACCTCACCTGATGGCGAATCTGAGGATTTAGTATCTCATAAGAATATAAATCTCAAAATTCACTATTCTCGTTATGATCATAAATATGAGGATTGGGGTTTGTGGATTTGGCCAGAAGGAAAAGAAGGGCAAGGAGTTTCATTTACAGAAGAAGATGAGTACGGGAAAGTTGCAAATGTGCAACTGGCAAGTTCTGAAGGCATACAAAAGGTGGGTTTAATTGTTCGAAAGAGTCAAGAGGGAAATGAATGGGCAGATAAAGAATTTGGGGATCGATACATTACGAAGTTTAATCAAGATGGTTCAGCTGAAATTTGGTTATCCCAAGGAATAGACGGAGTGTATTATGATCGAAATCAAGTAGAAAAAAAGCCTCAAATTAAGCGGGCTTCTATTGATAATATAAATGAAATTACACTTGAAACGAACATTCCATTTTCATTAACAGACGATAAACATGCTGGTATTACATTACAAGGAGCAGAAATTAAAGAAGTCCTTGCAGATAATAAAGCGGGTGGGGATGTAACAAATAAAGTCCGTATTATTACAAAAGAGAAACTGGATTTTACTAAAATATATACAGTTACAAAAGAGTTTTATGGGAGTGCAAATACAGAGATAGGTGCTGTCGTTCGTACGCCTGAATTCGATAACCAATTTTATTATGATGGCAAAGATTTAGGTAATACTTATTCAAAAGCAAAAACATCATTTCGTTTATGGGCACCAACAGCGAGTGAAGTAAACTTAGTTATGTATGATACATGGGATGCTTTAGTAGGAAAAGAAATACCAATGAAGAAATCTGAAAAAGGGACTTGGATGGTAGAAAAGGATGGGAATCAAGATGGTGCTATATATACATACAAAGTAAAGGTAGGAGAAACATGGAATGAAGCTGTGGATCCTTACGTACGAGCAGTCACGGTGAATGGGGATAGAGGGGTTGTAGTTAACTTAAAGCATACAAATCCAAAAAAATGGTCAATGAAAAAACCAAAGCTTGCAAACCCTGAAGATGCTATTATTTATGAAACGCATGTACGTGATTTATCTATTGCTCCTAATAGTGGTATTAAAAATAAAGGGAAATTTTTAGGGGTGACAGAAAAAGGGACGATAGGACCGAATGGAGTAAAAACAGGTTTAAACCATATGAAAGATTTAGGTGTTACACATGTGCAATTTATACCCATTTATGATTATGCAACAGTTGATGAAACAAAGTTAAATGAGCCACAGTATAATTGGGGATATGATCCAAAGAACTATAATGTACCAGAAGGATCGTATGCTACAAATCCTTACGAACCAACAACTCGTATTCGTGAATTGAAACAGATGATACAAACTATGCATGATAATGATTTGAGGATGATAATGGATGTTGTTTATAATCATGTTTACTCCGTAAGGGAATCAAACTTTAATAAAATTGTACCGGGATATTTTTTCCGTTATAACGAAGATGGAACATTGGCTAATGGAACAGGAGTTGGCAATGATACGGCATCCGAACGAAAAATGATGAGGAAGTTTATCATCGATTCAGTGACATATTGGGCGAAAGAGTACCACATAGACGGTTTTCGTTTTGATTTAATGGGAATTCATGATGTAGAAACGATGAATGAAGTTCGCCAGGCATTAAATAAAATTGACCCGACTATCATTGTTTTTGGAGAAGGATGGGATCTAAATACACCGTTAAACTCACAGCAAAAAGCAACTCAAAAAAATGCGGGGAAAATGAATGGAGTGGGTCATTTTAATGATAGCATCCGCGATTCCCTAAAAGGTAGTGTATTTAATGAAAAGGATAACGGATTCATTAATGGAAATCGAGATAAGATAAAACAAATTCAAATGGGGATTGCAGCAGAAATGAAAAGTAATTCGAATCCAGCTACTTACAATGATCCAGAACAGGTTATAACTTATGTGGAAGCGCACGATAACCATACACTCTGGGATAAACTATCACTAACAAATCCTGAAACATCAGAAGCAACAAAAAGGCAAATGCACAAACTAGCATCTTCAATTATTTTAACTTCCCAAGGTATACCGTTTATTCATGCTGGACAAGAGTTTTTGAGAACGAAAGGTGGCGATCATAATAGTTATAAATCTTCTGATGCAGTGAACCAATTGGATTGGCAGCGCCTGGCTACGTATACAGATGAGGTTGAGTATATGAAAGGGCTAATCAAATTACGTAAAGAGCATCCGGCATTCCGTCTCACGACTAAAGAAGAAATAGAAAATAATTTGAAATTTATATATGCTCCTGATAACGTTGTGGCGTATACATTAAATCAAGGACAACTTGTTGTGATTCATAATGCTAATAATCAAGCTATTCATATGGAATTACCAGAAACAGGGACGTGGAAACTGCTTGTAAATGGTCAGAAATCTGGGAATAAAGCCATTGCTAATATAGAAGGTAATTCTATATTGGTACCAGCACTAAGTTCGTTCGTATTAGAAAAAATAGAAAGATAATTAAAATAATAAGGTTTACTAAAAACTTATAATGCTAACATGATTTTAAATACTTTTTATCATTATTTTTAGTTGGAAGAAAAGTAATGAGGGAAGAGGCTTACAAAGAATAAAGTAAGCCTCTTTTTCTATATTGAAAGCATGTATAATAAATTCTTTTTTTGTAGATTCAATGTTTAATGATGAGGGAAAAGAAAGTATTAATATTCATGTTAAATCTTTATCATACCATAGTTTTTGTTCCGTGAGTATAAATGCTATAGACGAATTAAAATAAATTAAAATTACCAAAAAATACCAAGAATATAATACCTGATTTCTTCGCATTTTAATATATAAAGGAGGTGAACGGTAATGGCTAAAAATCGTAATTCTAATCAATTAGCATCACATGGAGCACAAGCAGCTCTTGATCAAATGAAATATGAAATTGCACAAGAATTTGGTGTACAACTTGGAGCCGATACTTCTTCACGTGCAAATGGTTCTGTAGGCGGTGAAATTACAAAGCGCCTTGTAGCTATGGCAGAACAACAGCTTGGCGGTGGATATACTCGTTAATTTTAAAGCGTCATGGGAGAAAGGAAGGAGTCTTCCTTTCTTTTTTATTTTTTACAGATCCTTATATAGTGTTCGGTAAAAAGTAAGTTGATTTCCATTAAATAGTATGGATATACTGTTGTGAGGATTGAAAGAATAGAAATAATGCTATGTTTTACTCCAATTTCTTTTGTTATATAAGTTAAAAGGCAGACAAGATGTGATAACCCTGATGGAATGTAGAAGCAAATTCCATCAGGGTTACTATATGGAAAGAAAAAAGGATGAGAGGTTTCGAAATCAACATGTTAAAAAAAGAAAACTGTTGTTTAATAGCACTTGCATCTGTTCCACTTGTTATGACATTAGGGAATTCAATGCTTATTCCAATCCTTCCAACAATCGAAAAAAAGCTGCATATTTCATCTTTTCAAGTATCCATGATTATTACAATATATTCTATTGTCGCTATTTTATTAATTCCTATTGCCGGTTATTTATCAGACAGATGGGGGCGTAAAATGGTGATGGTCCCAAGTTTGTTAATTGCGGCTATTGGCGGAGCGATTACAGGGTGGGTATCATGGAAAGTGGAAGATCCTTACACGTGGATTCTTATTGGAAGGGCGATTCAAGGTATAGGGGCTGCTGGAGCTATGCCAGTTGTCATCCCCTGTGTGGGTGATTTATATAAAGATGAAAAGCAAGTAAGTACTGGATTAGGAATTATTGAAACATCAAATACATTTGGAAAAGTGCTTAGTCCAATATTAGGTTCTGCACTTGCAGCTGTAGTATGGTTTTTACCATTTTGGGCTATTCCATTGCTGTGTGCTATAGCGATCGTCTTATTATTATTGTTAGTCAAAGCAAAAAAGCAAGAAAATCAAGCACCACCATTCAAAAAATTTCTACAATCAATTGCCTCAACTTTCCGTGAGAAAGGAAGATGGTTAGTCGCAATCTTTGTGTTAGGTGCTATCATTATGCTTATTTTATTTGGAATTCTTTTTTATTTGTCTACCATATTAGAAACGAAATACAACATTCATGGGATTTGGAAAGGATGTATTCTTGCAGTTCCTTTACTTGTGTTATCGCTAAGCTCTTACATGGCAGGAAAGAAAATCGGAGATAATCAAGCTATTATGAAAAAGTGTATATATATTGGCTTTATATTAGCGGCTGTTTCTGTTATCCTTCCGTTATTTGTAAAAGGTATATATTTGTTACTCCTTTGTCTTGTCGTTATGGGAATAGGAATTGGTATAGCGTTACCATGCTTAGATTCCCTTATTACACAGGGAATTGAAAAGGAACAAAGAGGGACAGTTACTTCTTTTTATAGCTCAATGCGTTTTATTGGTGTAGCTGCCGGTCCACCTCTTTATTCTTTTTTTATGAAGGGAACAGATCATGAAGTTTTTTATTTGACAAGTATCTTTGCAGCAATTGGTGCAGTTGTTACAATTATATGGATTAAACCAAAAACAAATCAAGATACCTTAAAACAAAAACCTGAACCTAGCCCTTAACCCTCTCTGTTCTTCAATACTTAATTTGAACTTGAATGTTCAAATTAAGTATTGAATCGCATGTTATCTGTTCTCAGCATGTGATTTTCATTATTCTAGTTTAAAAAATAATCTGTTTTAACATATAAAGGGCGACACCCCATATAATTATTCCGGAAATTTTATTTAATATTCCAATTGTTTTTCCAGATGAATCTACTTTTTTTAGTATTCTTCCCGCAAGTGCTAATCCGATAAACCACATCCATGACACAGTAATAGTTGCAGAAGTAAAAGCCCATTTTTCACTACCTGTATATTGAATAGAATTCGTTCCTATGACACCAATTGTATCTAAAATTGCATGTGGATTTAATAAGGAAACCGAAGCAGCAAAAATAATTTGTTTTTTTAAGGATATCTTTTCTTTAGTCACTTCTTTAGTAGTATCATTTTTCCAAATAGTCCATCCCATATAAATAAGAAAGAAAAATCCAATCACATATAGAGCTATTGTTAACCAAGAGAAGGTAAGGAGCATAATAGATACACCTTGTATGGCAATTAAAATTAAAATTGTGTCGCAAATAGATGCGGTTAGTACCACAGGAGCAGCACGCCAAATATTGGGTTGACTGGCCCCCTGATTAAAGACAAAGACATTTTGGACACCTAACGGAATAATGAGTCCAAATGCAAGAATAACTCCATGAATAATTGCTTCAGTCATTTCATTTCCTCCCATACAATTACTTAAATATGATAGTGTATATTGTATAAAAGAAAATAGAAGTTGTATCCATCCATATGGTTGGATCGTAACCCAACCAAAAAGAATGGGAGTTGATAATGTGAAATACTCTAATTGGAAACCTGATACTTCTTCTTCTACTCCTTTATACAAACAAATTGAGGGATACATAAAAGGGAAAATTGTAAATGGAGAATGGACAGTTGGTACAAAATTACCTTCACAACGAGATTTGTCACATGCATTCGAAGTGAACCGGAGCACAATCGTAATGGCGTTCGATGAATTAACAGCAAAAGGATTAATAGAGGGAAAAGGTAGAAAAGGTACAATCGTACGGAGTAATACATGGAATAAATTCACTTATGTACCACCCCCTGACTGGAATTCGTATGTAGAAACGGGTTCTCATTATCCCAATCTACCAACTATACAAGAAATAAATCAGGCTGAATTTTATCCGAATATGATACGATTAGGTACTGGTGAGCTTTCATCTGATCTTTTACCTGAGAAACAAACAAAGCAAATTATAAAGAAGATTTCCCATGAAAGAATTACATTGGGATATGAAGAACCTAAAGGTGACTTCAAATTAAGAGAGCAAATAGCAAAATACTTGAAAACATATGAGATTTCCGTATCACCAGCATCTATATTAATTGTTTCGGGAGCAATTCAAGCTTTGCAGCTTATTTCGATGGGGCTTCTTTGTAAAGGTTCATCTATTTTACTTGAAAAACCATCATATTTATACTCTCTCAATATTTTTCAGTCAGCGGGAATGCGCTTAATCGGAATTCCAATGGATGAAAATGGGGTAAATCCATTATTTATTGCCAAATATAAGAAGCAATTTAATGGTTCTATTTTATATACGATTCCTTCATTTCATAATCCAACGAATTTTATCATGAATGATAAGAGGCGGAAAGAGGTCATGAAAGTATGCAATGAAGTTGGATTACCTATAATTGAAGATGCTGTATATCAAGATTTATGGTTTGATACACCTGCATCTAAACCATTAAAGGCATATGATAGAAATGGGAGTGTATTACATATTGGAAGTATGTCCAAGGTAATTAGCCCTGGTTTAAGGATTGGTTGGGTTGTTGGACCAGAAACAGTTATTCAAAGGTTAGCAGATATAAAGATGCAAATGGATTATGGTTCAAGTTCATTCTCACAGCGAGTTGCTTCGGAATGGTTTAGCAGTGGTTTATACGATGAACAAATACAATACATACGAATCGAATTGAAAAAACGGCGGGATTTTATGCTCCAAATGTTAAGACAATATTGTACAGGTGTAGCGACTTGGCATGTTCCATCAGGTGGATTCTACATTTGGTTACAGATTCAACCGAAAATACATAGCCGAGATTTATTTCAAAAAGCATTGCAAGAAAATGTTTTACTGAACCCAGGAACTTTGTATGATAGAAACGCAAGCCAATTTTTACGTCTTTCCTATTCATATGCATCACTTCATGAGATGGAGATGGGAATTAAGAAAATAGCAAAATTGATAAAGAGTTTGTGAATATAATAGTTATCCTTTTTGGAAAGAGAAAAAGGATATGAATTTGAAAAGAGGAAGAAGTATGAAACAATATGTTATTTGTCAGGTGATTGAAGGAAAGAAGTATTTAGCTGCTTATGCGGAAACGAAGCAAGAAGCAATTGAAAAAGCAGAGCTATTAGGACTAAGAACGGGAGAACGTTACGTAGTTGTTACTGCTGAAGAGGCAGAAGGGTTATCGTATCCTTAAGTGAAAGCAACCTTTTTGGTTGCTTTTTTGATGAGTGGAAAGGTGCTTGTCATTCGTTTTTTATTATTTGTAACATTTTGTATTAATATATAAATATTAATAGTTTCATTTGAGTAGTAAGAAAAAATGAATATTTCTATAAAAAAGGGAAAATAATGCAACTTTTTAATTTGTTTATCCGTGTTATATATGAAAGGAGGAGGGGGATGGAAATTGAGGAAATATATAAGATTTATATAAATGATGTATACCGGTATTTATTTTCCCTCTCTCGTAGCCATCATGTAGCAGAGGACTTGATGCGGGAGACTTTTTATCGGGCTTATCTTTATCTAGAAGATTATGAAAGCCAACAGGTAAAATCATGGCTTTTTAAAGTAGCGTATCATACGTTTATTGATTTTGTGAGGAAAGAGAAAAAATAGCTTTTGTAGGGACAGAGGAGTTAGAAACTATACAAACAAGTGAGTCCATAGAAGAATATGTAGTAGCAAAAAATAGTTACGAGAAACTAATTCAGATTATTCATACATTACCAGTGATGGAAGCACAAGCTATTTTATTATGTGATGTACATCAATTAACGTATGAAGAGGGTGCCTCTGTATTAGAGTTAAAGTTAAACACATATAGAAGTCACGTATTTCGTGGAAGAAAGAGATTACAACAATTATTAAAGGAGGAAAAGAGTCATGTTTATAAACAGGAAACATGGATGGGGATTATATCATTAACAATTGCTTTCATAGCACTATTGTACTTGAATATTGCTTTGCTTATTCAAGAAACATTTTTGGGTGAAGGCTTTCTTCAAATAGTCGGAGTTGGGTTACTGTGTTCGGTCATAGGTATGGTTACAAAAAGTAAAAGTCGAAAATATGCATTATGGGCATTTAGTTTATTTGTTTTTATGCTACTATTTACTGTATTAGGATTTATGTTAGGGTGGATGATAAGTTTTACACCTTAAAAAGAGACGAGGGAATCTAAGATTTCCTCGTCTCTTTTTTGATTATTCAGTAGAAATGTTTTGAATAGTGTTTATTTGTTTTTGGAATGATAGTACAATAAATTTCAAATGTTTAATATACAAAATAATAAAATTAATTAGTCGTGTATCACATGAAATTTTATCCTGCTATTCGCGGGCAACAAGATCCTCATCTCAAGATTCAGAGAGAAGCGAGAGGAATCTGCGGAGAGATAAAGCCCTATTGAAGGGAGGGTCACTTATAGATAGAATTATAGTTTTAAAGGTATACAGTGATAAGTGATAAGGAGAAAAAATGAATATTGTAAACTTGCGTCCCAAACAGCGTTCTAAATATCGTATTAAGCTAGGTACGTGGTACTATTCTACAAAGAGGTATATGCAGTGGTTAACAGATGGAAAAAGGTATACAAAAAGAATTCAAAAAGAAAAGTTGCCATGTACAGTTATAGAGCATCGAACGATACTACGCCGTAAACTTAAAGATGTAGATATGTGGTACCAAGAGAATAAAATAATTAATTTAAAACTTGCTGTGAAACAGTTAAATGGTGTTGTAATTAAACCCGGAGAAACATTTTCTTATTGGCGTTTAATAGGTAAGACTACAAAAAGAAAAGGCTATGTAGAAGGGATGGTATTGCATTACGGTGCTTTTAAAGCAGGAGTTGGAGGTGGATTATGCCAACTTTCAAATTTAATATATTGGATGACTCTCCATACGTCATTAACAGTAACTGAACGCTATCGTCATAGTTTCGATGTTTTTCCGGATTCCAAACGTACACAGCCGTTTGGAAGTGGTGCGACTTGTTCCTATAACTACCTGGATCTACAAATAAAAAATGATACGAATCAAGACTATCAGCTTTATCTTTATATGACAGATGAACATTTAGTTGGTGAATGGAGAACAGCTCATCCACAGTTGTATCAATATGAAGTGTATGAAAAAGAACATGCAATCGAATCTGCATATTGGGGTGATTATATAAGGCACAATGTGATTCATCGAAAAGTATATAATCAACAGAAACAATTTGTAGAAGATCAATATGTCACTGAAAATCACGCTATAATGATGTATGAGCCACTTCTCGCTTATAATAGCGAAAAAGAGTAGCATATTCTGCTATTCTTTGGAGATGAAATAACCGCCTTAATAATATAAAGTTTTGTTTTATAAAAAATAAGCCTAATAATAGTTCATTAGGCTTATTTATTTTTTAGCACTATTTAATTTTTATTTCAAAATAATAAAAGATAATAGTAGCATCAATTTAGAGAGTGGTTTTATTGATAGGTCTTTCGGACTTGATTGCCACTTCTATATTGACGAACATAATGTTTGAAGTTCCATTTTTGTAAAAAATCGTTAGCTGCATTGAAACCAGATTGATAAAGCCATTCTTTTTCGGAATCGGTTAATTCAAAGTTCGTACTTGTAATTGTACCGGTTGGAATTGTAATCGTACGCGCTTTTGATTCTTTATCAAGATGACGCAAGTCGTGTGCTTGCATCATTGTTTTAAATAAGCCTTTAAACATGGAGATTGGTTCTTTATAAGGAGTAGGTTCAGCTTTGATCTCATCTTTCACAAAATGAAACCCGAAAGTAGGCCAACGAGGTATAGTGGGTGAGTCGAAAATCCATATCGGATAATTACTTAAAATACCTCCATCGACCATATAACAAGGTTGTTTCCATTTAGGCGTTCTCCATTTTACTGGCTCAAAAAAGAAAGGGATTGTCCCACTCATTCTGACGGCTTTAGCGATAGAAAAATGATCATTTGTAAAGCCATAGCTTGGCAAGTCATCGGGGAATACCACCATTCTACCGTTACTAATATCTGAAGCGATGATTTTTAAATTTTTAGGATTAGATAAGTCACTGAAATTATGAATGCCCTTTTTATTTAGTAGGTTCTCTAGCCATTCTTCTAGAAAAACATTTGAATAAATACCTAGTCTAGTCCATGCATTTAATCCTTTTCCTATAAAAGGAATTTTATCAAGCAATGTTTTTTTTGTGAATTGATGGTAATCAATGTTACTTATAATGTCTTTTAATTCTGTGCACGAATAACCAGCTGCCAGAAGAGCTGCAATAATAGCGCCGGCTGATGTACCTGCTACGCGTTCCCACTCATATCCTTGCTCAGCTAGTGCGCAAATGGCTCCGACATGTGCAATTCCGCGAACACCGCCACCTTCGAAAACACCATCAATTTTCATAAGAATATGTCCTTTCGAATAATGGATTTTTTGTATAGCAAAAAAGCACGCAAATCACGTGCTTTTTTACAATAGTTTGTAAAGCTTACTTAGCAACCGATGAAGCCGCCCCAACAGCTAGCTCCAATGATGATTAGAAGGATAAATAAAACGATTAATAAAGCAAAACCGCCATACCCTCCACAACCGCAACTGCCGCCGTAACCGCCACCGCAACTATATCCGTAACCCATGTGGAATGCCTCCTTATATTAAAAGTCGAAATGAATGTTAAGATGGTCTAGTGTAAGGAATTATGAGATATCGTGTTTGTAGGAACAATGTATACTATGCTTTTTAAAACTTGTTCGCGTATGAGGGATGAGCCTGTTTTTTAGATAGCTTGTTAAATTTGGAGATGAAGGGTGTATTATATTTGTGCTATGATACGAATAAGTACGGTTAAGTAAGGAGAATTTATGGAAAAACAAATTGAGTCATTAATTGATAAATATGAATTGACACATTTAAAACAGGAACTAGTAGCTACTATATTTCCATGCGTAAAAGTTATTCCTAAACAAGAAGATACACTTTCAATTGGTCGTTCTAAAATGGGTGGAGTTCCTGATGTTCCAGTTGGATTCGAATATCCAACTTATGAAGGAAATATATTAGATTTTATTGCACAGTTCAATTTAGCAGATTTACAAGATGTAGGAATGAGTCATGATCTTCCGAAGACAGGGATGTTATATTTCTTTTATGACAGAAATTGTGTACCTGAAGAAAATGGAGTTTTAAGCCAGAAGGATGCCCGGCGTGTTCTGTATTATGACGTTCCGACTGAAAAACTACAAAAAATTGATGGTAGTCAAGTGAAATATACACAATGCGAAATTTCATTTGAACTCACATATAAGTTACCAGAGCTCTTTATTGAAGATGAAGATGATTCGGATCGCTTTCTACAGTTACTTGAAGAATTAATCCCAGATCATTATGATAACCATCAGTTATTTGGTGAACCTTTCTCTGTTCAAGAAGAAGTGTTTCAAGAAGCTGGAGAATATATTGGTGTGAATTCTCAAAATATGACACTTTTATTCCAAATTGATTCTGATTATAAGAACTGTAATATGATGTGGGGAGATTTAGGAATGTTGTATTTCTGTATTGAAAACGATGATTTGAAGCATCGTCGTTTTGAGAAAACATGCTGTTTATTGCAGACTTTTTAGAAAAAAGCGGTAGTTACTTCTATTGAAGAACTGCTGCTTTTTTACTTCATAATGTATATTTTCTTGAAATATAATCGAAATTCCTTTTAATAATATTAAAATAGCAATTAATAAATATGCATAATCTCATATTTTCTTTTTGAAAAAATATTGTATACTTTATAAATATATGAAAAAATTTTCGTATATTTATAGAATAGAAGGACGTGACGAGATGAAGAAAACAAATAAGTATGTAGCAGCTGCCGCGCTTTGTTCAACAATCATGATCGGTGGTTTACAAGTACCTGCTGTATCATATGCAGCTACAAATACAAAAGTGGTAGATACACAATCAGATGCAAAAATGTTAGGGGACTTCCAAAAAGAATTAAAAAAGCACGTTGATAATCGTGAAGAGAATATTACAATCACATACAAAACAAAAGAGAACAATGTTAGAGAGATAATGGATAAGCTCTTTCAAGAGTATAATAAAATCGTAGATGCAGATGAATATTTAAAATATAATGTAGCAAGCACAAGGTACTCTATACAAGGAATGCCAGGGAAGTATTCATTCACATTGAATATTACATACCGTGAATCCAAGCAACAAACACAATATGTAAAAGCGCAAGCAAAAACGATTGTAAATTCGATTGTAAAAGCTGGAATGGATGAACATGAAAAAGTAAAAGCGATTCATGATTATGTTGTGAAACATGTTTCCTATGATACTTCTTATAAGGCTTATACAGCATATGAAGCCTTGGCTAATCGTTCAGCAGTTTGCCAAGGGTATACACTATTAACATATCAATTACTAAAAGAAGCGGGTATTCAATCGCATATTGTAACAGGAAAAGGAAATGGGCAAGCTCATGCCTGGAACCTTGTAAAGATTGAGAATAAATGGTATCACCTTGATACTACATTCGATGATCCAGTTCCGGATAAAGCAGGCCGTGTCACATATTCTTATTATAATATGTCTGACGAGCAGTTAGGAAAAGACCATGAGTGGGATCGTAGTAAATATCCAAAAGCATCAACTAATTACTATAGCGAATTAACAAGTAAGATAAAAACAGGTGGTTCTAAAGCAGTGGTATACCAACAAATGCTAAAAGATACGAACTTAGTTTATCTTTCCACACAATATGGAGCTGAAAACTACAATGAACTTAAAGGTAAATTGCAGAAGCAATTCACTGCAAAGCCTACAAAAGTAGAAGTGCGTTATAAACAGTCAATGGATGGAACAATGCAAGATATTAAAAAAGCATTAAACGAACTTACTTGGCCAAAAGGGGCGAAGCGAGTATCGTATCAAGTTGCACCTTATAGTGCGAAGGCAGGATATTCATTAGCGACGATTACGTTTACGTATTAATGAAAAGGAGCATCTGTAATAGGTGCTCTTTTTTGTATTTACATATGTATAAGGTTTTTCATGACGAATGTATAATTACTCACACTGAAAATATGGTAAAATTATCAAAAGGACAAAGGGTATGAGAGTAGAATGTCTTTGTTTGAAAATGATATATTTGCAATCGTTTATTTATGTGTAATAATTGGGCTGATCATTTTGTTTGTTATATCATTTACTTTGTTTATTAGAAGGTTATTTTTGAATGCTGCTGCAAAAAATGCTCATTCTATCAGCATAGATAAGAAGCTTGATAAAATTATTGAATTACTTGAAAAGGATAGAAAACAACCATAGATACATGACTGTATTAGGAAGGTGACAAAGATGGCAGATTATATTAAAGAATTACGAAGAAAAGTAGGACACGATTATGTAATTTTAAATTTTGCTGGCGGTTGTGTTTTTAATGAATTAGGGGAAGTACTCTTGCAAAAAAGAGGAGATAATGAAGCATGGGGATTTCCTGGTGGAGCAATGGAAATTGGTGAATCTGCTGAAGAAACAGCAATTCGGGAAATAGAAGAAGAAACGGGGTACACTGTGCAAATAGAAGAGCTCATGGGTGTATATACGAAATATTTTCATATATATCCGAATGGGGACAGGGCGCAGACGATTGGCATATTCTTTAGATGTTTTATAACTGGTGGAAGTAAAAAAATAGATGGGGAAGAAACGTTAGACTTGAAGTTTTTCCCGTTAAATCAAATGCCAGTCCTTTTTAACAAACAGCATCAAGATTGCTTGCAAGATATTTTAGAGAAGAGAACAGCAGTATTTCGTTAAATTAGAAAAAATATTTATATAAAGAAAGAAGCTAAATAAAATTAGCTTCTTTCTTTATATATTACTTATTTCCACCAATCATCAAACATTGATGCTGGTACTTGTCTTTTATGTTCACTTACTGTGTAACGTTTTTCGATTTTTTCTGCAACGTCTTCAGGAACTGCTTTTCCTTCTAAGTAATCATCTAGTTGATCATATGTAATGCCTAATTCTGTTTCGTCAGCTTGGCCTGGTTTTTCATCTAATAAATCAGCTGTTGGCAATTTTAAGTAAAGGCGTTCTTCAGCACCTAATTCTTGTAATAAAGCTCTTCCTTGACGCTTTGTTAAGCCAGTTAGTGGTAAAAGATCGGCACCACCATCTCCAAATTTTGTGAAGAAACCTGTTACGGCTTCAGCAGCGTGATCTGTTCCGATAACAAGTAAACCTTTTTGTCCGCCAATTGCGTATTGTGTGACCATACGAATGCGGGCTTTGACGTTACCTTTATTGAAGTCTGTTAATGATTCCCCCAATAAGTTTGTATATTGATTTGAAAATGCATCAACTGTTGTTGCGATATCAAAAGCAACTGATTGATCAGGTTTAATAAATTGTAGTGCCAATTGTGCATCATCTTCATCTTTTTGTACGTGATATGGAAGACGAACAGCAATAAATGTTGCGTTTCCTCCTTGATTGCGAACTTCTTCAACTGCAAGCTGTGCTAAGCGACCTGCTAGTGTAGAATCTTGTCCACCGCTAATTCCGAGTACAAATCCTTTTGCACCTGTTTTTCTTAAATAATCTTTTAAGAAATCAATTCGTTTACGAATTTCTGTTTTCGGATCAATTACAGGCTGAACATGTAATGCTTTCATAATTTGGTCTTGTAGTGTCATTATGTTTTCCTCCTATTCATATAGAACGAGTGATAAAGTGAAACTTGGGGCCATCCCCCACTGAGGGTTAGCCTTCACCAATCAGTATTTAACGGGCAGTTATCCCACACCTATCGCCCTCGTTTCTCTCTGAATCTTGAGGTGGGGGTCTTACTGCCGTTAATGCGGGATAAATTTATATGTACTGCTTCATACATCTCCACCCTTATTATTTCGCAAAATTAACGAATATACAATAGGGTGAACGTATGAATATGAATGTAGCTATTATAAAGAAACTGCTTCGTTTAATCAATTTTTCTGTAGCCTTTCAAAATTGTAAGGTTTTTGTCATTTGAATCGATGGAAGATATTTCTTCGCTTTATTATGATAGCAATATAGTTATTGGAAGGGCGGAGAAACAATATGAATATTAGAGAATTAGCGTTTCGGAATGTAACGCGGAATAGACGAACATATTCGGCTTATTTTTTGAGTAGTGCATTTGCAATCATGGCCTTTTTTGTTTACTCATTTTTTGCTTTTCATCCTGCATTAAGCGCAGGTGAATTAGGCCAATATGTATTTGTAAGTATGTCTTTTGCGCAGGCTATTATTTATCTTTTTACGTTTTTCTTTATTTTGTATTCAATGGGAATGTTTTTAAAAACAAGAAAGCGTGAATTAGGGATTTTAATGATGCTAGGTATGACAAAATTTCAATTAAGACGTCTTATCTTTTTTGAGAATGTCATGATTGGTATTGCATCAATTATTACGGGGATTATTTGCGGAATGCTGTTTTCAGGTTTATTAATTTGGATAGCGCCATTGGTATTGAAGTTGGATATATCTTTATCATATTACATACCAACAACAGCAATAGGTGTAACAAGCATTATGTTTTTCGTATTATTCATTATCATTTCATTCTTTAGTGCAGGAATGATCCGTAAAAATCAAATTATGAAACTATTTAGAGGATCTGTAAAAGCAAAGCCTGAACCAAAAGCGTCCATTATTTCTTCAGTTTTAGCTGTATTATTGCTTGGCACGGGGTATGTAGGTGCCTTATCTTCACACGGTGTAATGGTCTTTGTTATGTTGATTCCTGTAACGACAGTTGTCACGATTGGCACATACTTACTGTATAAGCAGCTAAGTGTATTTATTATTCGAGCGTGTAAAAAAAGTAAAGGATTATATTGGACAAGAACGAATATGATTACTCTCTCAGACCTAGCATATCGCATGAGAGATAATGCTAGAATGTTCTTTATTGTTACCATTATTTCGACTGTAGCTTTTTCAGCTATTGGGACATTAGTCGGTTTTGCTTCCATGACGAAGGGTATAATGGATCAACCGATTGCCTTTCATTATCACTCTAAACAAGGAAATGAAAATGAACCAGGGCATGTACAAGCAATTGAGAAAACATTAAAGAAATATAATATATCTGCTGAAAAGATAGATATTGTATCGAAGCAAACTGAAGATAAAGTATTGCGAGATGCGGTCTTTGTAAGAGAATCTGAGTATGAAAAGTATGCAAAGCTTACAGCTGAACAGGCAGATGATGTAAAAGAAAATACAGCACTCTTTCTATCAACAGAAATGCCAGTGCCACAAAAAAAAGAAAGAACAACAATAGAACTACCGAATGGAAGTAAAGCATTGACGGTGAAAGAAGTGAATACATCCTCTCTTGGTAAAGTACTGACTGGGAATGTCTATGTTATTTCAGAAGCCCAGTATAATCTATTGCAAGATGGATTTACAGAAGTAAAAGATTATCTGTATCAAACGAAGGAAAGTAAAAATGAAATTGAAGCTGGAAAAGAATTAACGAATCAAATCAAATCTCATCAAGAGCACTCAAGATTTAGCGCAGCGGAGTACGATGAAAATCAAGCTCTACAGGTTTCTGGCCCTATATTATTTGTAGGATTCTTTATCGGTATTGTGTTCTTTGTTTGTGCAGGTAGTTTTCTATATTTCCGCTTATTCTCTGACTTAGAAGATGATTACCGTTTATTTGATTCTATTCGAAAAGTAGGGTTAACAAGTGGAGAATTATCTAAAGTAGTAACAATTCGATTAGCATTATTGTTCTTCGTTCCGATTGGCGTTGCGACATTACACGGGGCGGTTGCGTTAACGACTTTAGGGCAAATGTTTGAGTATTCACTTCTAAAAGAAAATGCAATTGTGCTAAGTATCTTTGTAGGAATTCAAATTGTATATTTCATTCTGATCCGATCCCGTTATTTAAAGCAATTGAAGGAAAGGTTGCGAATGAGTTAGAATAGAGAATCTTGAGTTATTATCAGGATAAAAATTTTGAAAATTAAAGCCCTCCGACATATTAGACATGATTAATATGTTGGGGGCTTTTATAATGAATAATAATTATTATTAAGAAGATTCCTAAGGATTATTTGTTTTTGCTAAGAATGAGTGTAGGTGCTTAGCGTGATAAATCAAATTGAGTGAGTTACATTTTGTAGCCAAAGCTACGATAAAGAATGTACGGGATCTTAAGTGGTGATGTATTATTGGTAACAACCTAGGTACTCATGTATAAATAAATGCTATTTCAAAATTCATAAGGTATTTTCCTTTTTATTAGCTCTATTTATGTACAATATTACATTCTGTATTCGTGTTTCAATTCCTAGAGCAATTGCAGCACCAATGCAGCTAAAAAGGCAACCAGCAAATAAATACCATGATGGGTCTGACTCACCGATCAAAACAGAGGCAATACCTCCAATTGCGGGAAAGAGGGCGACCATATAGCCACTTTGTGCCCCTCCAATTTTTTCTACAAGCTTCAAATAGAATAACCATGCTGCAAAAGAAGCAATTAATGTTAAATATAACAACGCAGCTAAATATGAAATCGATGTTGGAAGTGTAAATTCTTGCCCCTGAAACAATACAATTGCTCCGAGCGCTATACTACCTACTGTAAATCCAATTGCATTTGCATAGACAGGATTAACTTTTTGACGTGCATTTCTCGCTGAGGCGGCGTCACCTATCGCTGTAAGAAGCGTACCTAAGAGCGCAATACTAATTCCTTTTATGTCATTAAATCCTTTAAAACTGTTCAAATTCGGATAGATGAGGATAAACACCCCGAATACACTTAAGATTCCTCCGATTAAAACGCGTGAATGTAATGTTTCTTTTAAAAAAAAACGAAGAGCAATTGGAGTCAAAATAACTTTTAACGAAAAAATCAATGTTACGATGGCAGCAGAACTCAAAATTGTAGCGTAATAAAGGCATAGGTAGCTTAATGCAAAGTTACATATACCAAACACTATAACAAATGGAATATCTATTTTTGTTGGTTTCTTATTTGTTTTAAGAAAGCCGACAAGAATCCAAAATAAAAAAGCCGTTGCAATTAAACGATACGTTAAAGATAATTCCAGGCTGACTGGAGTTCCTTGAATTTTTACTGCGATGAAATTAAGCCCCCATACAAGCAAACAAAATATGTACATAAATATTGTCAATAGTCTTACCTCTTCCTGAATTTTAAACTGCATCAATGCTTAAAACTTCTACATTAACTATCTGGTGAATGATGTTAATTATTATTTGTCGCTTTATATAAGCGGACTTACAATAACCGTTATAATTTATCCCTCCCATATTAAAATTGTAATGAATAAAGGTTATGGTTTATTATAAAAGGAAAATTGATCACTAAAAAAGATACAATTTTCAATAACTTGACCAGTACAGAAGGAGGGTGAAAAGATGGATATTAGCCCAAAGTTAGATGAGAATTTAAAAGAGTCATTGTATATACAGTTATACGAATACATTAAGGAGGAGATTCAAAGTGGGAGAATCTCGCCTTTAACACGTTTACCATCTATTAGACAACTTTCTACTTATTTGAGAGTAAGCAAGACAACAGTACAGATGGCGTATCAGCAGCTTCTTGCGGAAGGATATATTGAAAGTAAAGAGCGAAGCGGATTTTATGTTGTAGAAATAGAAAGAGAACCGTTCGGACGTATGGCTAATGATTGTCAAAGTGTACCCTTTATAGAGGATAAAAATATGAGGAAAAAGCATATTCGTTATGATTTTTATATGTGTAATATTGATTTAGATCATTTTCCGTATAATAAATGGCGCACATGCTCTAACCAAAGTATGAATATTGATCAAAAGGAATTGCTTTCCTATGGCGATCAACAAGGCGAACTTGGTCTTCGTCGAATACTCTGCAATTATCTCCGTCAAGCACGTGGTGTGAATTGTTCAGAGGAACAAATTGTGCTTGGTGCAGGCACTCAAACAGTCATCAAACTTTTGTGCCAGCTTATCGGATTAGACAGAAAAAAGGTTGCGATGGAAGAACCAGGGTATTATGGAGGGCGTAATGTATTTCATCAACTTGGATTTTCCATCAAGCCTATACATCTTCAGAAAGATGGAATTAATATAGAGGAATTGGCTAAAAGCGGTGCGAAAGTTGCTTACATCACACCATCTCATCAATATCCGCTGGGAATGGTGCTGCCCATTGCTAAGAGGATGAAACTTTTGCAATGGGCAGAAGAAAATAACTGTTTGATTATTGAAGACGATTATGATGGGGAATTTCGCTATCATGGGAAGCCCATCCCATCTTTACAAGGACTAGACGCACATGGAAATGTCGTTTACATAGGAACATTTTCTAAATCACTTATGCCAGCTATACGAATTAGCTACATGGTACTGCCAAAACGTTTGTTAGAGGTGTATCGTAATAACTTATTTATGTATGAACAAACTGTTTCGAGACTTCATCAAAAGTCACTGCAGCTTTTTATGGAAAGTGGGGAATGGGAGCGTCATATTCGAAGAATGAGGAAAGTTTACCAAAAAAAGCATGATGTTCTATTACAAACTATTAAAAATGTGATGAGGGGGCATGTAAAAGTAACTGGACAAGATGCCGGATTACATATTGTCATAGAAGTGAAGAGTAGCAAGGATGTAGACGACCTAGTAAAAATAGCAGAAGATTCAGGTGTAAAAGTGTACAGTATAACGAACAATTGGTTCGAAAAACAAGTAGACTATCCCCGACTCATTCTTCTTGGGTTTGGTGGGTTATCTATTCAAGAAATTGAACAAGGAATTAAACATCTGCATGCAGCATGGTCACCATTTTATAAGGAAGAGTAATTTCTTTTGTTGGTATCATATTAGCGGCTACATTTGCCGTACTAACTACGTAACCGTTATTGGAGTTGTTTATGTTTGGATTTGTAGTGGCACTAGGTGTTATCATTGATACATTCCTTGATTCAGCGATTATACTTGTATTAAAAAATGGAGCCTATGGCCGCAAAAATTAAGTAATTAACATGTTACATACGTCTTTTTTTGTCAGAGCATCTGATGAAAAAAGACGTTTTTTATTTGAGAAAACTCTAAAAAGCAGGAAAGTAAGGTGAAGAAAACGAATTTAACCTATTAATGTAAGTGTATTCATTTTTGTTTGGAGTGTTTACAATACATGATTGGGAGGGATTACGATGAACAGTAGTACAGTAAATAAACAAAAAGGTATTCAATTAATTCCGTTTACAGTAAATGAAGTAGTAGAGCAAGTAAATGAAATACCTCCAGGTGTACAACTGATTCATGCTCCGCAGGTGTGGGAAAAGAGTGCAAAAGGGAAAGATATTGTCGTTGCAGTTTTAGATACAGGCTGTGATGTAAATCATATTGATTTGAAAGATCGAATTATTGGCGGAAGAAATTTCACTGAGGATTATGAAGGTGATCCAAAAGTATATCTTGATAATAATGGTCATGGTACACATGTTGCAGGGACAATTGCTGCTACAGAGGATGGTGTTGGAGTGTTAGGTGTTGCTCCACTTTCCAAATTATTAGTATTAAAAGTATTATCAGGAGATGGTTCAGGGAACTATCAACAAATTATTGAGGCAATTGACTACGCAGTACGCTGGAGAGGACCTAATCAAGAGCGGGTACGGATTATTTCCATGTCACTTGGTGGTCCGCAAGATGTGCCAGAGCTTCATGAAGTCATTCAACATGCGGTAAAGCAGGAAGTACTTGTTGTATGTGCAGCCGGAAATAATGGAGATTGCAGTGATGAAACAGAAGAATTGGATTTCCCGGGTGCTTATTCTGAAGTAATTGAAGTTGGTGCTGTTAATTTAGACAGAAAGCTTGCTTGCTTTAGTAATTCAAATCAAGAAATTGATTTAGTAGCACCAGGAGAAAAGATTCTCTCCACTTATCCAGAAGGAAAGTATGCAGTGTTAAGTGGAACATCTATGGCAACGCCGCATATCGCGGGTGCACTAGCACTTCTTATTAAACAGTGTGAAAGAGAATATGGGAGAAAGTTATCAGAGCCTGAAATTTATGCACAGCTTATTAAACGTACCGTACCTTTAGGATATGAGCGAACATCAGAAGGAAATGGATTAATAGATTTGTTAAAAGAATAGTTATTACTAAAAAACATCTCATTTAAAAATGAGATGTTTTTTAGTATGGTTCTGTTGCCTGCAATACAGTATTTAATAATCCAGGGAATCTAGCATTTAAATCTTCTGTTCGAATCGAAACAAACCGCTGTGTTCCTTCTATACGGGTATGCATAACACCTGATTCACGTAAAACTTTAAAATGATGAGATAAAGTTGATTTTGCGATGGGGATGTTTAGAGCACCACATGATTGTTCATTTTGTTCTATTAACATATTTACAATCTGTAACCGGATTTGATCACTGAGAGCATATAAAACAGAGGAGAATTGAATTTCTTCTCGATTCGGATGGTATAGTGTTCGCATGATTTCACCTACTTTTATAAGTTCTTTCATTTGCACTATAGCATATAACGTGCTATATTTCTATTGTTCGATTATATTCGAACAATAGAAATATAGGGGGAATAAAATTGAAGTATATAACGTTACAGAAGGCTGGGTTACAAGTTTCTCAAATTGGTTTAGGAACAAATGCAGTAGGGGGTTATAACTTATTTTCAAATGTGAATGAACAAGAAGGAATGAGAATGATTGAAGAAGCTATAGGACAAGGAATTACATTTATAGATACAGCGGATACATATGGTTTCGGAAGATCCGAGGAATTAATTGGGGAGACAATTAAAGGAAAACGACAAGATATTGTGCTTGCTACAAAAGGAGGAATACAGCCGTTATTAAAGGGATCTACTTGTATTAACAATGAACCAAGCTATTTAAGAAATGCAGTAGAAAATAGCTTGCGAAGATTACAGACAGATTATATTGATCTATATTATTTACATTTTACGAATCCAACGACTATGTACATAGATTCAATTGGAGAACTTGCTCGTTTAAAAGAAGAAGGGAAAATTCGTTCGATTGGAATATCCAATGTAAATCTAGATCAGTTAAAAGAGGCAAATCAGTTTGGAGATATTGATGTACTGCAATCTCCGTATAACATGTTAGATCGTACAGCAGAGAAAGAACTGTTACCGTATTGCATAGAAAAAGGGATTTCATTTATTCCATATGGCCCTCTTGCTTTTGGAATTTTAGGTGGTAAATATACGGAAGATTTAGAGTTAGATGAAAAAGATTGGCGCCAGGATGTATCATTATTTGAAAAATATACATATAAGAAGAATTTTATGAAAGTTGAAAAATTAAAAGGTTTTGCTAGGGAAAAAGATACAAACTTATCTAATATAGCGTTAGCTTGGCTTTTAAGTCAAAGAGGAATTGATACGGTAATTCCTGGCGGGAAACGTGCAGAGCAAGTAAGAGAAAATGTAAAAGTAGTAGACGTCTCGTTACATGAGAAGGATTTGGAATATGTACAATCTGTTTTAGAGGATTAATAAAGGGGGGATGAACACCCCCTTTTTAAACATTTAAGGAGATGGAGAAGATGAACAAAGTTATGACTTTGTTTTTTGTTATGATGTTTATGATTGGTACAGACACTTTTTTAATTTCACCACTTTTACCAACATTACAAACGATATATGATATTCCAACAGAAATTTCGGGGTGGATGGTAAGTGCGTATGCATTGGGATATGCTATATTCGCACTTATTGCTGGACCTATTTCTGATGGATTAAATCGAAAGAGAGTGATGATAGGGGGAATGATCTTTTTTGCAATTAGTACGTTTTTATGCGGATTAGCACCGAGTTTTTGGTGGATGTTTACATTTCGTTTTTGTGCAGGGATAAGTGCGGCGTTTGCATCTCCGCAAGTGTGGGCATCGATTCCACTTCTTGTGCCCAAAAATCAAATTGTGAAAGCAATTGGGATTGCAACGGCAGGGTTGGCGTTAGCGCAAGTGCTTGGTTTACCTATTGGAGCGTATTTAGCAACGATACAGTATACAATGCCATTCTATACAATTGGTATTTGTTCAGCAGTACTTGTAGTTTTTATTTATTTTATATTGCCGGAAATACAACCACTGCAAGTAGAAGAAAAAAATCAATCTATTGTAAAGCGATATCAGCAATTATTGAGAAATCCGAAGGTCTCACTTTCGTATTTTGCATATTTTCTCTTCCAAACTGGGAATTTTGCAGCATTTTCGTTCTTTGGGGTGTGGCTAGCCACTCAATTTGGATTGCAAGTAAATGAAGTAGGAACTGCAATGCTCATACTTGGATTAGGAAATTTGGCAGGTAATATTTTTGGACCTAAACTTGTGAAAAAACTGGGGTATACTTACGCTTTTTACGGTAGCATTATTGTAATAGCAGGTTTATATGTTATTTTACCGTATTTGAAACAAATTCTGTTGGTGGAGCTATTTTTCTTTGTTTTATTTTTCATTACAGGAATTCTATTTGTGTTAATGATGAGTCATTTGCAAAAAATGTCCAGTGCAGCTAGAGGAACAGGAGCAGCGTTAGCAAACTCTTCTATGTATATCGGACAAACGATTGGAGCCGCGATAGCGGGGATATTATTTGCAGCATTTCATAGTTTTGCATCAATCGGATATTTTACAGCTGTGCTATATATAATTTCGTTACTTGTGTTCAGAAAAAGTGAACGGATTCAGGCACAAGAAATAGGAGAAAAGGAGAGTGCAGTTTCATAAAAAATAGTTACTATAAAAATATTATGTAAACAAATATAATAAAAGCACTGTTTTGAATGATCAAAACAGTGCTTTTCGTTTAGATTGAATGGTTGCAGCATTTTCATCGTGTATTCCGGCTTCTTTAATAATTCGTTTTTTTGCTTTATCTAATAGGTGATTTACTGTTTCACCAAAGTAATTGGCTTCTCGTTTTGTGCGGGCTTCTCGTAAACATTTATAGTTTTCTAGCAGTTCCTCTTTTTCGGAGTCTGTTAAGAAATCTTCTATTTTCTTTTTTGTCATACGAAACACCCTTTCTCTGACAGACGACGCAATTCAGAAATGTTTATTGTTCATTATAACAATATTTTGTCAATCAAGTATAGATTAACGGCGTAATAATTTGTCAATTTCTTGAATCTTCTCATCTGCTTTCCCAATCTGTGTATTTTTTGCTTGTTCACCACCGAGAGCCTGATGAAGTAAGAAGGTTTGTCCTGAAATAGCAGTGACAATGGACACTTTGATAATCTCTTTTATTGTTATTACATCAAATAAAACGAGTCCAAGAAGTGCAGCGAGACTACCAGTTAATATGTCAGTAAAAAAACCAAGATGAAAAAAAGTTTTTAAACGGCGTGGAAGCAATAACTTACCTTGGTTATTGATCAGATGGGAAACGAAACCGGTAATGCCACCAACGAGAACAGCGGTTAGCCATTGATACATCTCCATCAAATCCACTCCTTTTAGTGAATAAGATTCGTTTTTTACAGCCGTATTCCTTTTTTAATTTTATATAAGCATATTGAGAAAATTTGGTTTGACTAAACGTCTGTTCATTTTTATTATAACAGAAAATTCGGATACATTTTAGTCTATTATAGGAGTGGTTCTTTGATTATCATAAATATAGAAAAGGGGAAATAAAATGAATATAGAGTATCGAATAAGAGATGTAGAGGATTTATAAACCTGCTGTGGTTCCATGTACTAGAAGATGAAAATAGCGACGGTAGGCAAATTAAAATGATAAAAAATAAAATGACTGAAAATTATGTTAAATAAAGTGGCTTTTCTAAAAAATATTACATATAATGAGATTAACTAAAATAAGAACGGAGTGATGTATTATGGCGATGGTTGATATGAATGTTAAAGCGAATACGAAGGTGGACGGAAAGGGCGGAACTTTATAAAGAATCGCACGATCCTTCCGCTGGGCTCAAAATAGGGAGGATATAGATTTGAACCAACGACTTTTAGAATCATTCGGATGGGATTCTTTTTTTGAGGATCAATCTTTAGAACAGTATGAAGTAGGAAGAATTTTACTTGAACATAAACATATGTATCGTATTATTTGTGATGATGGAGAATATGTAGCAGAATTATCAGGGAAATTCCGTCATGAAGCACTGGTCAAAGGGGATTATCCAGCAGTAGGCGATTGGGTGCATATAAAGAAAATAGGAGAAGAAAGCAAGGCGATTATTCACCATGTTTTTTCGAGAAGGAGTTCTTTTTCAAGACAAGCAGCTGGTGAGAGAACGGCTGAACAGATTGTGGCTGCAAACGTTGATTATCTTTTCTTAGTAAATGCGCTCAACCATGATTTTAATGTGAGAAGAATCGAGCGGTATTTATTATTAGCCTATGAAAGTGGAGCGATGCCTGTTATTCTTTTGACTAAGAGTGGCTTGTGCGAAGACGTGGAGCAAAGAATAGTGGAAACGGAATCAGTAGCTATTGGTGTTCCTATTTTTGCGGTTGATAGTCTTGAACATACAGGAATTGAATTATTGCAACAGTTTGTAGCTTCTGGGAAAACGATTGCTCTGGTTGGTTCTTCTGGTGCAGGAAAATCAACTTTGTTAAATGCATTAATGGAGAGTGAAGTTGCAAAAACAGGTGGTATTCGTGAAGAAGATAGTAAAGGAAGACACACTACGACTCATCGTGAGTTGTTTCAATTACCGAGCGGCGGTTTAGTTATTGATACTCCTGGAATGCGAGAAATTCAACTTTGGGAAGGAAGCGAAGCGATTCATGCTACGTTTTCTGACATTGAGGAATTTGCGAAAGATTGTCGTTTTCGTGATTGTGAGCATGAGAATGAACCGGGTTGTGCAGTTCGTAAAGCTATTGATGATGGTATTTTAGCAGCGAATCGCTTGCGCAATTATAAAAAGTTGCAAAGAGAAATTGCATATGCCATGAGAAAACAAGATCCAGTCCTTGCTCGCGCTGAGCGAGGAAAGTGGAAAAAGATTGTGAAACAACATCGGAAAAAGTGAAATAAAAAACAAAAGCTAATAAAAAGCTTTTGTTTTTTTGGTTCATTATAATAGATGAAAGTGAAAAATAGTCAATTATAGTCGAAAAATAGAGGGATTTGTTGTACAATTGTGTAATTATTGTAAAGTAGACTATTTATAAAGGAGAAGAGTATGGGAGTGTATTGGGGAACAAAAAGACATTCTTGGCTTAGTTATGTTTCATTTTGGTTAAGTGTTTCGTTTTTTCTTATCTTTTTGGTTGAAGTGTTTGTATTTAAAACACTTTTAAATAGTTCGAGTGGTGCTTTACAAATTATTAAATATTTTTATTTTATATTTGTACCATTAAACATTATTATTAGTTTAAGACTATTGTTTAAAAAGAATGAAAAAAAGACATTACCAATCTTTAGTTTCATCGTATCATTATTATTCGCGAGTTTGATAGCAGTGCTAGCTTTAGTAGCGACAGGTAAAGTATTTTAACCCCAAACAGGAATGAAACATTTCATTCCTGTTTTCTTTGTGTAAAAGCGTGAGAATATATGAGGCAGATGAATACAGCAAGGGCAATGATTATGGTACAATAAGTTTGATAATGATAGAGAAAGGGTATGAAAAATACTCATTGTTTTTAGTAAGAGAGGGGTTATCTGATGTTGTATGAGGATTTAATGTCATTATTCCAAGTTATGCCAATTGAAGATGGGAAAAATGGCTGGAAATATATAATCCAAGAACAAGATAGTAAGTATTCAATTGCTGATAGAATATCAGCAGAACAGATGAATGTAGAATTGCTTTTTAATGAATATGATGAGTTGCGTATTACTTTATATAAAGAAGGTCAGCCGATTACAACAATACAAAGAATAGGAATTTTAAAAACCGAGTTAGAAGAAGATGAAGAAGGTATTCAATTTGTTTTAGAACGTATGCCAAGCCGGATGATTCGATTGCAATTAAAGCCATATCTTGCAGTCGAAATGGGCCTGTATTGGGAAGTGTGTGAAGATTGTGAGTAAAAAAGCATCCGTACATAGCGGATGCCTTTTTATTAGTTTTTTTCTAATTGTTTATATGCGATGATCGGAAGAAGGACGATACTAACCCATCCGATTATTGGGTACAAGATGTGAAGAAGTTCACTGTAGCCAATATAGCTAAAACAATAACTAATGAGTAAAATAAAATAAATAATATTGTTGTTTTTCCAGCCCGTGATAGACTGCATTTGTTTTGTCATCCCGAATACATTTCCGACTAATGTTGTGAATACTTCGCCAAAAATAATAAGGACAAAGAAGAAATGGAAAGTAGCATTAAATCTTCTTACTACTTCAGCCATCGGAATGTTATATTGATAAAATTGGTCAACAGATAAAATGGCTAAATGACTACATAATAGAATAAAGCATAGCCCAGTTCCTCCTAAAATCCCACCCCATAGAATGGCTTTTCGATCCTTTACCTCACTTGCTAACGGTACTAGAACGCTCTGTGCGAGAGAAAGGTTTAAAGCGACATATGTAATGGGGCTTGTAATCCATTTCATGTCCCAACTTTCTGTAGGGATCGTATTAACGATGGGGGTTGTACCATGAATAAAAGTTATAATAGCAAGTCCAATAATGAAAATCATCATAATTGGTACTACAAGCGTATTTACTTCAAATACACCCTGTAATCCACGGCTACCAATAATGATACATAGAATGACTGTAATAAAAATACCGAGTTGTCGTGGTAGGCGAAGTTGTTCTTCAAATACAGCTCCAGCACCTGAAAGCATAACACTCGTCACGCCAAAAAGTACGAGTAGTAGTAAAGTATTTATCACATTTCCAAATACATCACCAAACAAATATTTGTTAAATTCCTGAGCGGAAAATGCACCAATTTGTGAAGAAAGCAACATCATCTTCGTACCTAACCAAATGAAGAAAACCCCACTTACACATATTCCAATTGTTCCGTATAGTCCATGAATCGTAAAGAATTCAACAATCTCTCGTCCTGTTGCAAATCCAGCTCCGACGACAGTTCCGATATAAGTAGCAGCAACTTTTCTTGCTACCTGCCATTGCTGATTATCCATGTAATCCCTCTTTCTACTATGATGAGCTTGACTTACTATTATGCATATGTATGAGCCTGGACAATTAGACATAGGAAGTGACAGAAAGAGTACATGGATTTCTTAAAAATAGGGAAAGATTAAAGTTGTTAAAACTTTGTTACATATAAGCCAATGTTTTGGACGAGCAGGAAATGTATGGTACAATGAAAATATATTATTAAAAGATAGTAATTCTAAAATGATAAGAGGAGTGGATGGAATGAGTACGAAAACAAATGTTGTTGAAGTATTAAACAAGCAGGTAGCAAACTGGAATGTGTTATATGTAAAAATCCATAACTATCACTGGTATGTGACAGGCCCACACTTCTTTACATTACATGAAAAATTTGAAGAATTTTATAATGAAGCAGCAACGTATATCGATGAAATCGCAGAGCGTATTTTGGCGTTAGAAGGAAAACCACTAGCAACAATGAAAGAGTATTTAGAAATATCTACTGTACATGAAGGAACAAGTAAAGAATCAGCTGAAGAAATGGTGCAAACATTAGTAAATGATTTTTCAGCGATTATTCAAGAGTTAAAAGAAGGAATGGAAGTAGCTGATGAAGATGGAGACGAAACTTCAGCGGATATGTTACTAGCAATTCATACAACACTAGAACAGCATGTTTGGATGTTAAGTGCGTTCTTGAAATAAGATAAAAAGCCCATTTAAATTTCTTTCAATGGGCTTTTTTGTGATTTTTCAGCTTTCTTTTTATGGTATAATATAGTAAAAAGGAGGCGATGCAATGTTTCGCTTTTTCAAAAGTGGAAAAGAGGAGAGGCCAATTACGAAAGATGAATTAGAGCAAGCAATGGCTAAGTTTCTGGAGACAAATGCAAATATTGTTTATACAGTATTAGTCAATGAAGATTATACAGTAAATTATGATTTGTTAAAGCCATATTTACCAGCATTTCCTACAAATACGTTCATTATAACGAAGGAAACGCTCGAGGTATTTGAACATACAGTAGGAAATTTGGAGCTTATAAAAGAAATTGATCTTGTACAAAGAGCCGTGGATCAATATGTAACAGAAAAGGAAATGTTTCCTATTGTAGAAGATGATGAGAATCGTCTCATATGCGGATTGAAACTAGCACCGTATTTAGATCGTGTGTTAAAAAGAAATTTGTATATTTCAGAGAAGCATTATTTAGTCTCAAGTAAACCAGATAAAAGTAAGAAGAATATAGTGTAGTATAAAAAACAACAATAATATATTGTTGTCTTTTTTTGTTGGTAAAGGATTTTGAAACGAAAGTAGATTTCGATTATTTTATTGATTTTTCTGTCAATTGATGTTTGAATGATTAAGAGAGAGTTAGAAAGGAGTGATGTATGATGAGAAATTGTAAATCAATTAGCGAACGTTATCCTAAGAATAGAGGTAGTCACTGTTAATCAGATAATCAAAATATAACAGTGTTCACTTACCGTACCCTTAAGATGGCTGGAAGCGTTATAGAGAAGTTTATAAAAAGGTTACGGGAGGTAATGATGAATGAGTAACATTACTTATATTGGTTTATTAAATGAGACATTAGAATGTTATGCAAAGAAGGGTAGTTTAGAAGCGTATTCCTATATTACAAAAAATGCTGAAAAGGTAGTTGGTAATAAAGCTCAAATATATAATTTTAGATATGCATTGGCAAGTGCATCTGGGCTTGAGCAAGAAGCTTTACATATAATGAAAGAAGCAATTATAGAGAATGAGTCTTGATATGGATATGAGTATTTAATTACAGACGAAGATTTAAAGCCCTTTCATAAATATAAAGAATTTCATATGATGATTCAGTTATGTAAAGAAAGAGAAGAAGCAGCAAAGGCATCTGAACAGGCTAACTTGAAAATTATACAAGGGAATAGGGATATTGATAACAGGTTATTAATTGCGATACATGGTGATCAAGAAAATATAAAGATAACAGAACCATATTGGCAACCGGTTGTGTCCCAAGGTTATCTGTTGGCACTGCCGCAGTCTTCTCAAATACAATTTTCAGAAGGATATGTATGGGATGATGTAGAAAAGGGATCGAATGAGTTAAAAGGACATTATGAAAGTATTATTGCAAGTAATAATCGTGAATTAGGGAATGTAATTGTCGGTGGTTTTTCTGCTGGAGCAAGGGTAGCCCTACATGCGATGTTACACGAAAATATTGAAGTGAAAGGATTTATTTTCGTAGCACCATGGCTTCCTGAAATTGAAGAATGGGGAGAGGTGTTGAATATATTAAAAGATAAAGGGATTAAGAGATATATTGTATGCGGGGATCAAGATGAAGATTGCTTTGAATGTACGCAAAGGTTTGTAACATTGTTAGAAAAAAATAAAATAGAGCATGAATATAAAATTGTACAGAATTTGAATCATGATTATCCCGAGAGCTTTGAATATATTTTAAAAGGTGCTATTGCATACATTACCAACACTTGATTAGTGCCTATAAAAGAAGGTTTGATATAATTTATAGATTATATTTGTTTACAAAAATAATTAGGATAAATAATAAAAGGAAGTATATCACTTTGATATGCTTCCTTTTCATTTACATACTAATAGATTGAAAAAATATAAGGATTTATGCAAGAAGTTTTTAGGTTTTGTCTAGATCACAATATATTAAAATGGAGTATTAGCAATATGGAATTAAGGGTGGGAAGTATAAAATATTATACGTATGAGAGGTTATAAATCCTACGGGAATAACAAGTTAATCATTTGATTTATGTGTTTTTTTGATTGAAAAATATTTATTTTTAAGTTATTAGAACACATTTATTATTGTTTAGTTATAAATGTCCAATCGTGAATTCTATTAATTTCATACAAATATAAAATGAAATTATCATTAAATTCTTTATCAAGAAAGGAGGTGATTTTTTGCCTAATAATCTCATCATTAATGGAGGATTCGAGACCGGAACACTTTTTCCATTTAGTACTGTGAATGCTTTGATTGATATTACACATAGTCATTCTGGCTTTTTCAGTGCAAATCTTTCTGGAGGAATTATAGATGCTGTTATTAATCAAGAGGTACCTATACCCTCAAATCAAAGTTTTGAATTCTTAGTTTCTCTTGCGAAAGTTGGAGGCGCCGTAAGTCCTCTTATTTCGATTACGATTGCTTATTATGCAGGAGCAGTTATTCCGGCGAATTTTATAGGATATGGTCTAAGTACTGTGATTTTACCCAATCGTCTTCCAGATAGCAATCAAAATAATTGGTTGGAAGTGTATCTAACTACCTCTTTAGCTCCACCTACTGCTACTCAAGCACTTGTATCCATTTATAAGGTTGGTCAGATTGGAAGTCCAAATGTGGTTGTAGATGATATAGCGTTGTTAGCATCGGGACAATCAGGCCCAACCGGTCCGACAGGAGGAACAGGTCCGACAGGAGGAACAGGTCCAACAGGAGAAACCGGCCCAACGGGAGAAACCGGCCCAACGGGAGAAACTGGCCCAACGGGAGAAACTGGCCCAACGGGAGAAACCGGCCCGACAGGAGAAACTGGCCCAACGGGAGAAACTGGCCCAACAGGAGAAACTGGCCCAACGGGAGAAACTGGCCCAACAGGAGAAACCGGCCCAACGGGAGAAACAGGTCCGACAGGAGAAACTGGCCCAACAGGAGAAACTGGCCCAACAGGAGAAACCGGYCCAACGGGAGAAACTGGCCCAACGGGAGCGACAGGTCCGACGGGAGAAACTGGCCCAACGGGAGAAACCGGTCCAACGGGAGCGACAGGTCCAACAGGAGAAACCGGCCCAACGGGAGAAAYTGGCCCAACGGGAGAAACCGGTCCRACRGGAGAAACYGGYCCAACGGGAGAAACCGGTCCAACGGGAGCGACAGGTCCAACAGGAGAAACTGGCCCAACGGGAGMAACWGGYCCRACGGGAGAAACTGGCCCAACAGGAGAAACTGGCCCAACGGGAGCGACAGGTCCAACAGGAGAAACCGGTCCAACGGGAGCGACAGGTCCAACGGGAGMAACAGGTCCGACGGGAGAAACTGGCCCAACCGGCCCAACTGGCTTATAAAAAATACACATATTTCTTGTAGCTACATTTAGCTCTTTAACTAGAAAATATCAATCTCATGTGTAAAAACAAAAAAGTCATTCTGATAATGAATCAGAATGACTTTTTATGTATTAATTTCAGTAAATTGATCGCCATACGATACATGTCTTAAAATTTTTGAAATAATTTGTTTCGGGTAACCGAGTTTGAAATAGTCATCTAAATCGATAATTCCGAAAGGTTCATGTTATTGTAATTCAAATGCGTCTGCTAATAAACGATAAGATTTTAATTTATCCTCAAATTGATGAGTAATGGTTACAATCATAAATTCCTCAGCATTATAGGATTCACTCAATTTTAAAATTTGTTCTTTTACGCGCGTTTGATCACCGACAATCATACGTTGGCGATTTTCTTTAATGCGGAATAGGTCATAGGCACTATAAGCGTAATTTTGTGCTGTTTCAATAGAAGGAGTACCAGTTGTACGTTTTCCTTGTTCTAATAATAAAATCGACAAATCTAGACTAGATGCAATTCTTTCAGCTTCTTCATTTGTTTCTCCGCAAACGACAAAAATAGAAACAATTGATTTAGGTTTATCTCCTAAGAAAGACGGCTGAAATTGTTCTTGATACGCTTTCATAACTTCAGGACCACCATAGCCATTAATGAATTGTGCAAATGCAAAAGCCGTTCCTTGTTTCGCTGCAACCATCGCACTTTCTCCACTAGACCCAAGCATCCACATTTCGGGTGTAGTTGGGATGATAGGTGAAGCTTTTAATTTTGCATATTGGTGGTTATCAGGTGTTTTGTCATGTAAGTACATTGCTACATCTTGTATTTGCTCTGGATAATGGTCGAGTGAAATCATTTTTCCCTCTTGAAGTGCACGCGTTGCGATAGGCATACCACCTGGTGCACGGCCTACTCCAAGATCGATTCGATTTGGATAAAGTGCTTCTAATACACGAAAGTTTTCAGCTACCTTATATGAACTGTAGTGAGGGAGCATAACGCCACCAGAGCCAACACGGATATGGTTTGTTTTTGCTGCAATATGAGAAATGAGCACTTCTGGGCTGGATCCAGCTAAACTAACAGAGTTATGATGTTCAGATACCCAAAAACGAGTGAAATTTAGTTTTTCAACTTCTTGAGCAAGTGTTACTGTATTGGAAAAAGCTTCAATTGCTGTACTGCCATCGGAAATAGGTGATTGATCTAATACACTTAGTTTTATCATAGAATATACCTCACAATCTTAATGTACATTCTATTATATATTTACTTACGAAAAATGCGTAAAGAAATGCTCAAATAAAAAAGCGAATGCTTTCACATCCGCTTTTAGTGAGAAAATCCACGTTCGTAATGGTTCATTTCTACTAAATTTAAAATATACTCGTAGTTATCAATTTCCATTTTAATTTGATTCCGCTCTTCTTCTGTTAATTTTACACTTGTGAGTTGTTTACATAATTGCTGTTTTTTTAATTCCAAGTGTTTTTTAGTTGCATGATAGTCGTAAGTACGTTTCATGGTTATCGATCCTCTCCTTACATTTCCTATCTACATCTTTATTATATGAGGAAGTGAGGGGATTGAGAGCAGCTTCTTGTGTATTTTTAGTGAATATTCATAATCTTATCGTGTTATGTTTAACTACGCTTGTGAATAAAATGCATTAAACCACTAATTTGTATGTGTGAAGTAAGGGGTGGGATTGTGCAAAAGGATATACAATTTGATAGTGCAACTAATGAAATGTTAAGGATTATTGATAAGGGATTACCGAAGACGACACATCCAAAACAAATCATTGTAATTGGTGCTGGAATGGCTGGTCTAGTATCAGCTTCACTACTAAAAAATGCAGGACATTATGTGAAAATTTTAGAGGCGAATAGCCGGGTGGGCGGTAGAATTGAGACGATTAGAATGCAAGATACAGGTTTATATTTAGATGTTGGGGCAATGCGCATTCCGTATATACATACACTAACAATGGCGTATATAAAAAAGTTTGGTTTACAGGTGAATCCGTTTATTAATCGAAATGATACAGACATTATTTATGTGAATGGTAGAAAAACGACATTGCGGCAATATGAGAAAAATCCTAGTATATTACGATACCCAGTAGCCATGAATGAAGAAGGAAAGACGTCAGAGGAATTATTATTGTTAGCAGTGCAGCCAATTATTGATTTTATTAAAAGAAATCCAGAGAAAAACTGGGGGATTGTTGAAAAAGACTTTGGAAAGTATTCAACAGCGCAGTTCTTAAAACATCATCCGTATCAGTATAATACATACTTTTCACCAGTAACAATAGAGATGATTGGGGTACTTTTAGATTTAGAAGGTTTTTTGGAAAGAGCATTTGTTGAAACTTTACGGTTTATATATATTTTGCAGCAGGAAAGCGGTTTTTGTGAAATTACAGGAGGTAATGATCAGCTTCCAAAGGCTTTTTTACCTCAGCTACAAGAAGATATTGTTTATAATCAAAAGTTAATGAAGCTTCATCAACATGAGAAAGAAGTGACTGCTTTTTGTAGAAATGAGGAAACATTTGAGTATAGTAGCATAACGGGGGATGTAGTGATTGTTACAATTCCTTTTTCTACAATGCGCTTTGTTGAAATTGATCCATTTGATTCTGTATCACATGAAAAGTGGAAAGCAATTCGTGAACTACATTATATGGCAGCTACTAAAATAGGAATTCAATTTAAAAGTCGTTTTTGGGAAGAGCAGGGGCAAATGGGTGGGAGAATCATTACAGATTTACCAATTCGATATGCGTATTATCCAAGTCATGGTATTGGGTCTAAGGGGCCGGCTATTATGTTAGGGAGTTATACATGGTCGTATGATGCGTTACTTTGGGATGGGCAAACGAAAGGTGATCGTATTTATTACACATTACAAAACTTAGCGACTATATTAGGTGGTCAAGTATATGATGAATTTATGTCAGGGGTAGCAAAGAGTTGGACGCTAGATCCATATGCATTAGGGGGCTTTGCGATTTTTCAAGCAGGCCAAGAATCAGAACTGCAGTCTGCGATTGTAAAACCAGAGGGGAAAATTTATTTTGCAGGAGATCATACAACGTTGTACCATGGTTGGATACAAGGAGCGATTGAGTCGGGAATACGTACAGCGGTAGAAGTGAATCAACTCATTGTATGAGGATGCTTGTAATAGGGGAAGTTAGGTGATGATTTTGAGTGGTATATATGTACTAGTAAATCTGTATGTTTTAAGATTCAGAAAAAAATATTTACTATATAGTCTGGATTGAATATTATTATACATAAAAGAACAATAGGGGTGTTTGGGATGAATCCATTATTACTTGATTTTCCTTCTGAATTTTACACAGATAGACTTCTTATTCGGATGCCAAAGCCAGGGGATGGTAAAGTAGTTTATGAAGCTATCAATGCATCGCTAGAAGAACTCAGGCCTTGGATGGCTTTCGCGCAAAAAGAGCAAACAGAAGAAGAGATAGAAGCAAGTATAAGAAGAGCTCATATTCAATTTTTACAGCGTGAAGATTTGAGGTTACTAGTATTTTTAAAAGAAACAGGTGAGTTTGTTGCTTCTTCAGGATTGCATCGAATTAATTGGGAGATACCAAGATTTGAAATTGGGTATTGGATAGATTCGCGTTTTGGTGGAAAAGGTTATATGACAGAAGCAGCACAAGGGATTATGGACTATGCTTTTTCTGAGTTACAGGCAAATCGAATAGAGATTCGCTGTGATTCAAGAAATGTAAAAAGTAGAGCTATACCTGAAAAGTTAGGTTTTAAATTAGAAGGTATTTTAGAAAGTAATAATGTGGCGGTAGATGGTAGTGGGTTAAGGGATACATGTGTGTTTGCTATGACAAGAAGTAGTTATGAAAAAGAAGAGCTATAATATATTAGCTCTTCTTTTTTTCGCTATAGTATTGAGAAGGAAGAGAATCGTGAAAGAGAATTTCTATTTGCTCGTCAAATTTAGGATTTGATTTATAGTAAAAATCTTTTATTTTAGATGTTGTAATCTTTAGTTGATTTATTCAAAAGACAACCTCCTTTTTATGGGGATTATAACATGAAAAGGAGGCCTGGATTCGATATCTATTATGATTTACTCATACATCACGGTACAGGGTGTCCATTATAACTTTCGAAGGTGGTAAACCACTGCTGACGATCTAATGTAAGTTTTGTAGCTTCGATAGCTGTCTTCACGCGATCAAGCTTACCAGAACCAACGATTGGCATCATTTTTGCTGGATGTGCAAGTAACCATGCATACATTACGGTATCAATGCCGTCAACACCTAGATCATTAGCGATTTTTTGTAATGTTTCACGTAACCGTATCGAGCGTTCGCTCTTATCTGTGAAAATTTCTCCGCCAGCAAGAGGAGACCAAATCATAGGTGCAATTCGCTTTTCTTGGCATAGGTCAATCGTACCTTTTTCAAAATGCTCAAGCTGCATTGCTGATACTTCAATTTGATTTGTAATAAGTGGGAAATTTAAATAAGAGCTTAGCATATTGAACTGAGGCGTTAAAAAGTTCGATACACCAAAATGACGTACTTTTCCATCTTGCTTTAAACGTGTGAAGGCTTCTGCTACTTCAGTCGGATCTATAAATGGATCGGGACGATGGATGAGTAGCACATCGATATAATCAGTATGTAAGTTTTTTAGTGATTGTTCTGCGCTCTTTACAATATGCTCAGCACTAGTATTATAATGAGCGACATATCGTTCTGGAAATTTTGGAGATGGGGGAGCGATTCCACACTTTGTGACAATTTGCATGTTATCACGTAAAGAAGGTTTAAATTGTAATGCTTCCCCAAATAATGCTTCACACGTATATCCTCCGTAAATATCAGCGTGATCAAAAGTTGTAATTCCCATATCCATACAATTTTCGATAAAAGAAAGTAATTCTTCCTTTGACATATTCCATTCTGCTAAACGCCAAAATCCCTGAATGATACGAGAAAATTCTAGGTTATTAGCCATTTGAACTCGTTCCATATGAGTATAGACCTCCTTGATGAATGATGAAGTTTTTGAAAGGGCTTTCTTGTTCGGTACTATTATATAGTTATCAAGAGGTACATACAATAAATATGTCTTTGTTATAAAAAACGACTTTTTCTGTATGGTATAATGTACGAAGATATAGCTATAAGGAGATGTACGAAATGATTCCAGTAACAATTTTAACTGGTTTTCTTGGATCGGGGAAAACAACATTATTAAATCGCATTTTATCGGAAGAGCACGGTAAGAAATTAGCGGTTATTGTAAATGAGATAGGACAAATTGGTATCGATAATCAATTGATTATGAATGTAGAAGAAGAAATTATGGAAATGACGAATGGCTGTTTATGTTGCACAGTGCGCGAGGATTTACTTGTTGCGTTAAAACAGTTACTTGATGTGAAAGCAGAAGGGAAAATGGATTTTGATGGTTTAGTAATTGAAACTACAGGTCTTGCAAATCCAGGCCCGATTATTCAAACGTTCTTTTTAGATCCGGTTATTCAGTCGGCGTACCAAATTAATGGAGTAGTAACAGTCGTAGATAGCTATCATATACATAAACACTTTAAAAAAGGGTTAGAAGCGAAAGAACAAATTGCTTTTGCTGATATGATTTTAGTAAATAAACTAGATATAATTGAAGGAGCAGAAAAGGAAAATCTTCTTATCGAATTACAAGGTATTAATCCAACTGCAAAATTAATACCAACAACAAATTGTGAAGTGGATATTCCAGCCTTGCTAGAAATTCAAACATTTAAAACGCGTGATACATTAGAAATTTATCCACATAAAGAGCATCATCATTTAGAAGGTGTGAAATCGTTTGTATTACGCGAAGAGCGTCCGTTAGATTTGCAGAAGTTAAACGAATGGATGTCAGCTGTTGTTCAAGAATTAGGAGAGCACTTATATCGCTATAAAGGAATTTTATCAATTGATGGAGTAGATCGCCGTATTGTTTTCCAAGGTGTTCATACATTGTTTGCGGCTTCTTATGATAGAGAGTGGCAAGAGGAAGAAGAACGCGTAAGTGAAGTAGTTTTCATTGGGAAAGATATTAATAAAGAATGGTTCCAAGAACATTTCCAAGAATGTGTGAAATAAGCCTGCTAACTCAGCAGGCTTATTGTTTGTCATCAATCTCTTCCAGCTTCCACTAATTTCTTAGCGACAATTGCTGGTTTAACGTGAAACATAGTCATATGATCGCCTTGTGTAGTGACCAAACGAAAGAGTCCAAGACGACTTGACATATGAGGATGCCAGCCATATTGTTCACCTTGTAGAACCGCCGTATCTTCCGATAAATAGAAATAACTTTTTGGAATGTTTAATTGATAGAACTTTGTCAAATCAAGTTTTTCATATGCTTACATATATTTCCGCTAGGAGATTGTTTTTATTCTTTGGGAGTATATAGTTATGAAAAGTATTTATTCATACTCGTTTTGTTGAAGTAATGCTAGATTGTGAGAATGCAAAATATAAGGGGAAGAAAGTACAGATTGAAAATATTCTACTAATTAACAAAGGCAAGTAGAAAAGATATCAACTAAAAAAAAGCTCGTTTTCACAGGCTTACACTTTTATCTATAAGTAATTTCATAACTACACCTACAACTGGACCATCATCGTCAATATCACCAGTTAAATGAAAACCAAACGATTCATATAGTTTCATTGCTAGTTTGTTTTCTGGATGAAGACTTAAATAAATCTTTTTACATTGAAATTTTTGTTGTAAGTACTGGATTAGTAGATGGAGAAAACGTTTTGCATAGCCGTTTCCTTGAAAATGGTGATCAATCATAAAACGGTCTAGCCATACGCTGTCATCTTTTGCTGAATACCAACCATACATTGCGTATCCGACAAGTTTCTCTTCATCATATAAGCCTACTGACGTTCCGTTTTCTTCATAGAGTGACTCTGCTAAAGAAAATGCATTGCTTTCAATGAACTGTTGCTGTTCCTTTGCTACGTCTAAAGCAGCGACTGAACGCCAATTAGTTGCTGTTACTTCACAAATGTGAAGATTCATAGTTCCAACTCACTTTCTGAAATGATATAACTTTAAAGCTAACATGGATAATTTTACTTGTTATTTCGTTTAAGTCAAGTTGCAGTCCATAAAGTGAAACTATAATTAGTGAGGTGCACGAATGAACCTCACTTACTAATTGGGATAAAAAAGACAGCTGAATATGTTTCAGCTGCCTGAAAAAAATCTAAGTTTAGTTAGTTGCTTCTTTTAAAGCATTCACGTTTTCTTCCATCAATGTAAAGTAATCTTTATTTTTCTTCGCATCATCTTCAGAAATAGTAGCAAGGTGGTTTAAGCGTAAAATTTTTGTTCCTGTTTCTTTTTGAATCACTTCGGCTACTTTTGGAGTAGAGAATGTTTCAAATAAAATATATTTTAAGTCATGATCCTTTGCTGTTTTTGTAATGTTAGCAAGTTCTTTTTGTGATGGTTCATCAGAAGCTGAGATGCCAGCAACAGGGATTTGTTTTAAACCATAGCGTTGTTCCCAATATCCATATGCAGCATGAGAAACTAAAATTTCTTTCGTTTTTGGGCTTGCAACAACAGATTTAAATTGATCGTCTAAATCAGTAAACTTTGTTTGCAATGCTGCAAAGTTTTTCTCGAATTCTTTTTTGTGATCTGGTTGTAATGATACAAGTGCATTTTTGATTTTTTCAGCTTGTTTCATTGCAAGTGTAGGATCTAACCATACGTGTGGGTCTTTATCATGATGGTGTTCATCCTCTTTATGACCTTCTTCATGATCATGATGTTCTTCTTCCGATGAAGCGCGAAGTTCAATGCCTTTAGATGCATTTACAATTTTTACATTCTCTTTTTTTAATGCTTTTTCCATTTTCTCAGCAAATGGCTCTAATTCTGCTCCGTTATACACAAATAAGTCAGCTTTCGCAACTTGCACTGTTTGTTTTTGACTTGGCTCATATGTATGAGAGTCAGCGCCAGGTGGATAAATCGCTTCTACATTTACATAGTCGCCACCAATTTTTTTAGCAAAATCAGCAAGTGGGAAAATTGTTGTGTACACAGTAAGTTTTCCATCTTTTTTTGCGGATCCATCTTTTTTGTTAGTACATCCAGCGAAAATAAGTGTAAAAATAAGTAAAAATGAAAATGCGGTTAACTTTTTATTCATATAATTCTCCTCTTTTCTATCTTTTCCAAGTCTATTCTCTCCAAATTAAGAAGAAAGTATCTTTTTTTGCAAAACGGAATAATTACGTTTTAGTTCGCGAACTTAGTATAATATATCTTTACGGAAGTTGCAATAAATAATAATCATTCCGATTTGTTTTTGTTATAAATTTGTCAAAAAGAACGGTGTTAATTTTTATGATTGTTGCATATGTGACAACATTGCTTTCATATATTGGGGTAGAGGGTATAAAAAGGGGATGAGAGATTGGATTACTTAATGGAAGCAATCCTTTTAGTATTAGCGATAGTTTTACCATTAACATGTGTTTTAATTTTTCTAAAGACATTAATCAGTAATCTAGGTGATTCTACAATGATAACAAAATTACCAACAGAAAAAGAAAAGAAAGAAGAGTAAGCAAAGCACTTGCATCACGCATAGTGCTTTGCTTATGATAAGATAAAGGAAACTCTCACAAGTGGGAGTCACACTGCCCGTTCAGACGGGATAAAAGTAGATAAAGAGGTATAAAAATACATGAACAAACGAACAGCGTTAGTACTCGGTGCAAGTGGTTTAGTTGGACAAGAAGTGACGCAGCTATTACTTGACTCAGATTACTATGATTCGGTTATGGTTTTTGTAAGGAAACCGCTGCAATGGGAGCATGAGAAATTACAACAAAAACAAGTAGATTTTTCGATATTAGAAGAGTATAAAGAATTTTTTGCTGTGGATGATGTGTTTAGTTGTTTAGGAACAACAATTAAGAAAGCAAAAACGAAAGCAAATTTTAAAAAAGTAGATTATGAATATACGGTACGAGCAGCCTGCTTGGCAGAAAAACAAGGCGTACAAAATTTCCTTGTTATCTCTTCTATGGGGGCAAATTCAAAATCTCTTTTCTTCTATTCACAAGTAAAAGGAAGAATGGAGGAAGAGCTTCAAAAGTTAGTCATTGGTGGAATCCATATATTTAGACCGTCTTTATTGTTAGGAGATCGAGAAGAATTTCGTTTTGGAGAGAGAATGGCAGAAAAGATATCTGGAGTTTTACCATTCGTATTTAACGGTACTTTTAAAAAGTATAAACCGATTACAGCTGAACAAGTTGCAAAAGGAATGTATTTAGCGGCACTTCGTGAAGAGTCTGGTGTTCATATTTACAATTCAACAGAGATTGCAGCGATGAAATAACAAAAACGAGAAGGAAGATGCCTTCTCGTTTTTGTTTTATCCCACTATTCGAGGGCGATTATCCCCTCACCTCAAAATTCGGCGAAAGTAAAGAAGTTAGATGGGAGATGAAGAAAACCCTCACTGATTAAAGTTATACTTAATGTTATTTATTATTTCGTAGTGTTTGCTATTTTACCAGGAGCACGACTGTATTGGTATGGTTCTTGTAGTTCAAAGCCGAGCTCATTGGCAGCTGTTCTTGGGAAGTATGGATTCCGAAGTAGTTCACGACCAATAAAAATTAAATCAGCTTCATTATTTTTCAAAATTTGCTCTGCGTGTAGACCGCTTGTAATTAACCCAACTGCTCCTGTCGCAATGTGAACGTGTTCTTTGATATGTTTTGCATATTCAACTTGATAACCGGGATAAACGTCGATATGAGCTGGTACAACTGCGCCAGAACTACAATCAATGACATCTACGCCCTGTTCCTTCATCCACTGTGCGAATTGTACATAATCATGTACTGTCAATCCTTCAGGGTGATAGTCATTTGCAGAAATACGAACGAATAAAGGTCCATTCCATACTTCATTTACAGCGTCAATAATTTCTCTTAAGAAACGGTAACGATTTTCTGGAGAACCTCCATATTCATCAGTGCGTTTGTTAGATAGAGGAGACAGAAATTCATTAATCAGATAACCATGTGCGCCGTGTAGTTCAATGATATCGAATCCTGCTTGCTTGGAACGAAATGCTCCATCTTGGAAAGCTGCAATTGTTTCTTGGATTTGAAGTTTACTCATTTCTAATGGGGTTTTCATCCCATCATGAAATGGAATGGATGAAGGGGCTAGAGCATCTGTATGTAATTCAGCTTTTCGTCCAGCATGGGCTAATTGAATAGCTGCCTTTGCACCATTTTCATGAATGAACGATACTGTTTTTTGTAATCCTTCAATGTGTTCATTACTCCAAATCCCTAAATCTTTATTAGAAATACGCCCTTCAGGTGCAACAGCTGTTGCTTCAAGCATAATGAGACCAACTTGGCCAGCTGCCCGCGTTCCATAATGAATATGATGAAAATTTGTTACCTTTCCATCTTCCTTTTCTACTGAATACATGCACATAGGTGACATAACAATACGATTTTTTAACGTAATGCCTTTTATTGTATAAGGTGAAAAAAGTTGATAGTTCAAAATAATTCCTCCTTATTGCAGTTTCTTTCATTGTATCATTATCAATTTTGTTTCCATAATGAAACGCTTATTCTCAAAAAAATGTTCATTCATGTTACAATTACGAATATAAACCAAATTGGGGGATAGAGCATGTATCGAGCTTATTATGAAAGTGAATTAGGCTTACTTGAAATTACGGCAAACGATAAAGGGATTACGTCAGTTATATTTGTGGAGGAACGAAAAGAAGAAAGTAAGAATGAAATTGTAGAGCGGTGTTTAGCTGAATTAGATGAATATTTCCACGGGGAAAGAACTGAATTTTCAGTTCCGTTATCAGCAGATGGAACGTCCTTTCAAAAGAGTGTCTGGGATGCGCTTTATACGATTCCATACGGTGTGAGTGTGTCCTATTTAGAGATTGCAGAAAAGGTTGGGAATATAAAGGCTGCGCGCGCAATAGGTGGAGCAAACAGTCGAAATCCTATTTCAATTATTGTTCCGTGTCATCGAGTTATTGGTAAAAGTGGCAAGCTTGTTGGTTATGCAGGAGGCTTATGGCGGAAAGAATGGTTGTTAAAACATGAGGGGATTTTGAAATAAGGACGAGATCATCAGTACGGGATAAATCGTGGAAAGAGGGATTAGTTTGCATTGTATAAATTGTGGGAATCCTTGTTTTGACGGTCAACTTAATTGTGAAGATTGTCAGAAAATGCTACATAACGAAACAAAAGAGGAGATCTCATCAATCGAAAAAGACATGGAACAATATGTCGGAGGACATTATCTATATTTTAAAAGAAAATGGGAGAAAGAAAGGATACGAATAGCAAGGTGGAGTTGGAATGGATGGGCTGCTATTTTTAATGCTGGATGGTTTGGATACCGTAAGTATTACTTACCTGCATTTTTGTTTGTAATTTTATTAGTAGCTTGTGATGCATTTTCTTATTACATGGGATTTAATGTAGCGCTCCCAATCATAAATATGGCCCCACTTACGTTTCTATTGCTTATTTTAATGATGATAGGGATAGGGATTTTTGCTAATGGTCTATACTATCAATTTGCAGAGCGTAAAATATACCAGATAAAAGCAAAAGGAGTTAAGAATAAGTCTGTAGAAAACTATTTAATTCGTGATAGTGGCGGAACAAGTAAAATAGGAGCGGCAATTGTTACTCTTTTGACAGCTGCTGCTATATTTATGAGTCACTTTTTCTTTCCGACAGATCAAGATGTTATTCGAAAAGTACGCACGAGTTCCTTATATGAATATCCTTTCTTTTCTATTGGTGAAGCATTTGAGCAGTATTTCCAACAACCAGGATGGGTTTATTACCGTGGAACAGATGGAGTAGAGTTAGTTGAATTTCATGGATATAGAAGTGGGATGACACGGGAACAAATTGTGATTCAATTTGTTGTGGATTATCAATTGCATGAAATTGAACCGTATTCTTTTACTGTTAATGGTGAACCGCAAAGTGAAAAAGGATTTTTAAAAATGATGGAAGAGGTATTCCGCATTCAAAATCCTTTTGAATTAGATGATGGATTACAAAGGGATGATAAGAAAGAAATGTTGTAAGAAACAAATGAAAAAGTAACGTTTTCATTTGTTTCTTTTTTATTTACTAAAATAAAATATTTAAAATAATCAGAATCTTTTGTATAATATGTATCATACATGCTTTACTGTATACATATAGACTGGAGGGAAGAAAGAATGAAGAAAAAGATTCCAATGTTTGCTGTACTTGCATTATCAACAAGTGTGTTCGTCGCAGGTTGTGGAAATGGTGAAAAGGTGTCAACAACAAAAAAAGACACAGGTAAGGGGATAGCTGATAAACAAGTACTAAACTTACTAGAAGCGGCAGAAATCCCTTCGATGGACACGTCAAAATCAACAGATTCAGTGTCCTTTCGTGTATTTGTAAATGCAATGGAAGGTTTATATCGATTAGATAAAGATAATAAACCAGCTCCAGGTATGGCGAAAGATGTGAAGATTAGTGACGATAAGAAAACATATACTTTTGAATTGCGAGATGCAAAGTGGTCGAATGGTGAACCAGTTCGTGCACAAGATTTTGTATATGGTTGGCAACGTGCCCTTGATAAAGCAACAGCTGCTGAATATGCATTTATTTTATTTGATGTAAAAAATGCACAAAAGGTTAATAAAGGAGAATTGCCACTAGATCAATTAGGTGTAAAAGCAAAAGATGACAAAACATTAGTAGTAGAACTAGAGCAACCAGCACCGTATTTTCTCGAGCTTACATCGTTTCCAACATTTTTTCCTTTAAATGAGAAATTTTTAAAAGAACAAGGAGATAAGTATGCACTAGAGGCTGACAAAGTTTTATACAATGGACCTTTTACGTTAAATGAGTGGAAACATGAACAGAGCTATCAATTAAAGAAAAATCCGAATTACTGGGATAAAGGTGCTGTGAAACTAGAAGAAATTAATGTGAGTGTCGTAAAAGAAACGAGTACAGGTGTAAACTTATATGATGGTGATCAAGCAGATCGTGTCATTTTAAGTTCAGAGTTTATTGATAAATACAAAAAGAGTAAACCAGATGAATTCAAAACGAAATTAGATCCACGTATGTATTTTCTACGTTTTAACCAACAAAATGCAACATTTAAAAATCAAAAAGTACGCGAAGCAATTGATTTAGCTTATGATAAAAAAGGAATTGCAAATGTTATTTTAAATGATGGTTCTTTACCAGCGTATTTCTTAGTACCAGAAAAGTTCACAACGGGACCTGATGGTAAGGATTTCCGTACTGTAAACAAAAACTTCCGAGATAGTAAAAATAATGCGGAAAAAGCAAAAAAATTATGGGAAGAAGCGAAAAAAGAACTGGGTCAAGAGACAATAACGGTAGAATTACTAAATGATGATAATGGTAGCCGGAAGAAAGTGGGCGACTTTATTAAAGAAGAGCTTGAGAAAAACTTACCTGGTATTAAAGTGAATTTGAAACAACAACCGTATAAACAAAAATTAGATTTAGAGAAGAAATTGCAATATGAGTTTTCATTATCAGCTTGGAGTCCAGATTATCCAGATCCAATGACGTATATTGATATGTTTATTACAGGAAGTTCATTTAACGAAATGGCCTATTCAAATCCGAAATATGATGAATTAGTTGCTAAATCGAAAGGCGAATTGTTAAAAGACGACGCAGCGCGTTGGAAAGCACTTGCTGAAGCTGAAAAAATCTTAATTGGGGAAGATGCAGCGATTTCACCTACTTATCAACAAAGTACAGCATATTTAGAGAAAACATATGTAAAAGGAATTGCGAATCATACATTTGGTGGAGATTTTAGTTATAAATGGGCTTATGTTACAAAAAAGTAGTAAAATAAAAGATGGGTGAATTTTCACTCATCTTTTACTATGTAAGGAGGACTAGTTTTGATAAACGGTGTGAACCATCTTTGTTTTTCGGTTTCAAATTTAGAAAAATCTATTCAGTTTTATAAGACCGTACTAGAGGGAAGCTTATTAGTAAGAGGAAGGAAACTTGCATATTTTGATATATGCGGAATGTGGGTAGCGCTCAATGAAGAAGTAGATATTCCAAGAGATGAGATTCATCAGTCATATACACATCTTGCATTTTCTGTTGCACGAGAGGACTTTGAAAAATTACTACAGAGACTAGAAGACAATAAAGTTCATATTTTACAAGGAAGAGAACGTGATGTGAGAGATTGTCAGTCTATTTATTTTATTGATCCAGATGGACATAAGTTTGAATTCCATTCAGGTACATTGCAGAATCGCTTAAATTATTATAAGGAAGCAAAGCCGCATATGGAATTTTATGAATGAGTACAGAGGAGGAGACGAATGAAAACAGCATTGTATGTAACACGTCATGGAGAAACAGAATGGAATGTAGCAAAGCGTATGCAAGGAAGAAAGAACTCGAATTTGACTGAAAAAGGAATGTTACAGGCAAAGCAATTAGGGGATCGTATAAAGGATATACCACTTCATGCAATATATAGTAGCCCCAGTAACCGAACGATTCATACAGCAGAGTTAATTAAAGGGGACCGAGATATACCAGTTATAGCGGATGAGCACTTTTACGAGATTAATATGGGAATTTGGGAAGGTCAAACACTTGCTGATTTGGAAAGGCAATATCCGGAGGAAGTAAATTTATTTTGGAATGAACCACATCGTTTTTGCTCGGCATCTGGAGAAAATTTTTATGATGTACATAGTAGGGTCATAGAAGGAGTAAATCTTCTTTTAGAAAAACATCAAGGAGAAAGTATTCTAATTGTATCGCATGCAGCTGCAGCAAAATTACTTGTGGGACATTTTGCTGGTCTTTCTGTTGAAAAAGTGTGGGATGATCCATTTATGCATAGTGCGAGCCTAAGTGTCATTGAATTCGAAGATAAAAAGGCTGATGTTAAACAGTTTGCCGATATAAGTCATTTTCAGCAAGTATAAAAAAGACCGCCTTATGCGGTCTTTTTACACTTACTGTTAACTATAGAGTATAAAGAACTAGCAATTACGTTTTTTATACCAGAAGTGATCGAATTTTTTATTTTTACAGAATGAATGTTTATGGCCTTTCCAATCATGGCAGTCTGAATGATGATCTTTTCCGTCATGGCAATCTGAATGATGGCAAGGTTTTTTATCGTGATCACGGATGAAAACACATTTTTTACAGAAACATCGTTTTGTCCAGAAAAATTTCTTTTCAAAACGAACGCATTTTGTAACAAATGTACATTTTTTTACACGAGTTCGTTTCGTAACAAACGTACATTTCTTCACACGTGTAACCTTTGTAACGAATGTCCATTTTTGAACACGTACGCGTGTACATTTTGTAACAAATGTACATTTTTTCACACGTGTACATTTGGAAACAAAAGTACAATGTTTTACACGAGTGCATTTTGTTCTCGGGCATCTACAATCTGTTGAACATTCTTTTTTTGAAAAACAGTCATCATCACAATCAAAAGTACTTGGATCTTGATGTAAAAACTCTTCCATCCCCGCGCTTTTGATTTCTTCTACGGCTTTTCTAATGTCGCGTTTCATAGAAATCCTCCTTATCGTTTGTTGAAATGAAAAGGTATTCTTTTTTACATTAATTATGATATGAACATAGGTTGCTCTCTGTATAGGACAACAGTTTAATTTTTATAGAAATAGATATATAGCGGATGTATGGACAAAATAAGGCGCATACATTGAATGGAGAGAAAATAGAGGGGATGAGGAAATATGATACCTTCTTATGATTTTTTTATTCATCCAATGTACGTAGTTGAATTAAAGAAAGACATTTGGTCGGATAGTCCAGTGCCTGCTAAATTAACGTATGGGAAAAGAAAGTATGATATTGACATTGTCTACCGAGGGGCACATATTCGTAAATTTGAGAAAAAATCATATCATGTTATGTTTTATAAGCCAAAACAATTCCAGGGTGTAAAAGAATTTCATTTGAATTCTGAGTTTAAAGATCCATCGCTTATTAGAAACAAGTTATCACTTGATTTTTTTAATGATATAGGAGTGCTTTCACCAAAGTCACAACATGTTTTCGTTAAAATTAATGGTCAAATACAAGGGGTATATTTACAATTAGAATCTGTTGATGAAAACTTTTTAAAAAGTAGAAACTTACCGAGTGGCTCTATTTATTATGCAATCGATGATGATGCAAATTTTTCATTAATAAGTGAGCGAGATCAAGATGTTAAAACTGAGCTTTTTGCAGGATATGAATTCAAATGTGCAAATGAAAATAGTGAAGAGCAACTTAGTGAATTTGTCTATCAGGCAAATTCACTATCACGCGAAAATTATGAAAAAGGAATTGTGAATTATCTTGATGTCGAAAAATATTTACGATGGTTAGCAGGGGTTATTTTGACTCAAAACTTTGATGGTTTTGTTCATAACTATGCATTGTACCATAATGATGAAACAAATCTATTTGAAGTGATACCGTGGGATTATGATGCGACATGGGGGCGAGATGTAGAGGGGAGACCATTAAATCATGAATACATCAGAATTCAAGGATATAATACTTTAAGTGCAAGAATACTTGATATACCTGTATTTCGAAAGCAATATCGTAATATTATCGAAGAAATTTTAGAAGAAAAATTTACAGTTTCTTTTATCAAGCCAAAAGTAGAGAGTATGTGTGAATTAATACGTCCATATCTCATTCAAGATCCTTATATGAAGGATAAAATAGACATCTTTGATCAAGAGGCAGAGATGATTTTGCAATATATAATGAATCGACGTCAATATATACACGAACATCTATATGAATTATCATAGTTTGACAAGAGATTGATTTACAATCAATCTCTTTTTTTGTTATATAATGAAGTGAAACTTTCAACAGCGTGCTTTCGTGTGACGATATTTTAATATAGGGAATATCGGATGAATCCCTCGGGTGAGTAAAGCTTCATTTTATAAAAAATGTTTAATCTCCTCTTCGGTATAGCGTGGTGAATTAGAGAAATTTCAAATAGGTAGGTGAGAATATGGAGGCAAAATGGGTTGATTGGGTAAAACAAATACAAGCTATTGCACAGGCTGGTTTAACGTATTCGAAAGATGTGTATGATATCGAACGTTTTCAACAACTACGTGATCTTTCAGTTTCTATGATGTCACATTATACGAAGACAGATTGGGAAGTAGTAGAGAAGTTGTTTGCAAGTGAAACTGGCTATCAAACACCGAAAGTAGATATTCGAGCAGTTGTATTTCAAAATGGAAAATTGTTGTTAGTAAAAGAAAAAAGTGATGGGAAATGGGCACTTCCAGGTGGATGGGCAGACGTTGGATATACACCAACAGAAGTTGCAGCAAAAGAAGTGTGGGAAGAAACTGGTTATAAAGTGGATCACTTTCGATTGCTAGCAGTATTTGATAAAGAAAAACATCATCCATCACCTTCAGCAACACATGTATATAAAATATTTATTGGCTGCGAAATTGTTGGGGGAGAGAAACGAACAAGTATCGAAACTGAAGCGGTAGATTTTTTTGCTGAAACGGAACTGCCGGAAATGTCAGTTGCTAGAAACACAGAGTGGCAAATTAAAGAGATGTTTACTTATATGAAAGATTGGAATAAAGAGACATTGTTGGATTAAGAGAAAAAGTTTAAAGTGAAAATGAAGTTGTTTTTGTAAATTCAAATTGAACTTTTCTTCTTATTTGTGCTTGGTCTAATAATCATGAATGGTACATATTTTCAAAAGAGAACAATGAATATATTGGCATACACAAACCTTTGTGGGATAATGAGAGAGTATGTGAAAAGAAAAGGAGATAGGGAAAAAATGTTAGCGAATTTAATAGATCAGTTATTACAATTCTTTACAAGCTTAGGTTACTTTGGGGTTGCTTTAGGACTAATGATTGAAATTATTCCAAGTGAGATTGTCCTTTCGTATGCTGGTTTTTTAGTTGCACAAGGTAAAATAAGTTTTGTCGGGGCAGTAATTGCGGGTACAATTGGTGGTACATTAGCACAAATCTTTTTATACTGGTTAGGGTATTATGGAGGACGTCCTGTAGTTGAGAAGTATGGAAAGTATTTATTAATTAACAAGCATCACTTAGATGTAGCTGAAAATTGGTTTAAACGTTATGGCGCGGGGGTAATCTTCTCTGCACGTTTTATACCAATTGTACGCCATGCAATTTCAATACCAGCAGGATTGGCAAAAATGCCTTTGAAACTTTTTACATTATATACAGTAATTGCGATTATTCCATGGTCGATTCTCTTTATTTATTTAGGGGAAAAACTAGGTGGGAATTGGCGTCATATTAAAGAATATGCAGCTGATTATACACATTACATAATTATCGGTGCAGTACTCTTTGGTGCTCTTTATTTCGGTTTAAAGGTTTTGAAAAAGAAAAAAACAGTTCGGTAAAGCCAATGAATGCATTGGCTTTTTTTTATGCGATCGAGTTCTAAAAGAAAGAAGTTGTCCATAATGTGTAGTAATAAAGCGTAGCGGGGGAATGCAATGAAAGGATCACCGTTTTTACGTGGAACACTATTTTTGACGATGGCAACAATGATTTCTAAAATGTTAGGGTTTATATATGTCATACCGTTTACAGCGATGGTAGGAACGAGCGGATATGTATTATATACATATGCATATCGTCCTTATACAATTATGTTAAGTATTGCGACGATGGGACTACCATTAGCAGTTTCTAAAATGGTTTCGAAATATGATGAGTTAAACGATTATCATACAGTAAAAAGGGTATTGAAAAGTGGATTGTTCTTTATGATTTTTATGGGAATTGCTTCATTTTTAGTGTTATACATGTTGGCTCCATATCTTGCAAAGCTAGTGATTGATGGGAATGACCAAACAGGTAATAGTATGACGGCTGTGACCTATAATATTCGAATTGTAAGCTTCGCCTTATTAATTGTGCCAGTAATGAGCTTATTGCGCGGTTTTTTTCAAGGATTTCAATCTATGGGACCTTCTGCATCTAGTATCGTTGTAGAACAATTTTTTCGGGTATTAACAATTTTAATAGGAAGTTTTGTTGTGTTATATATTTTGAAAGCATCGGTTTCATTAGCAGTAGGAGTTTCAACGTTTGGAGCATTCATGGGGGCCATAGCTGGATTAACGGTTTTGGTTGGATATTATTTGAGAAGGCGAAAGTATTTAAAGAAAAAAGAAATAGCAAGTATTCCGCAAACAACGAAATCATCCTTCTCATTATACAAAGAGCTATTTACGTATTCAATTCCATTTGTTGTTGTTGGTTTAGCGATACCACTCTATCAGACGATTGATACATTTACGATTAATAAATTATTAATTCAGATAGGATATGGACAAGGAGAAGCAGAGAAAATAAATGCGATCATTGGGCTAGTCCAAATGGTTGTACTTATCCCAGTTTCTGTTGCAACAGCTTTTAGTATGTCTCTTGTCCCAGAGATGACGAAAGCTTATACAGCGGGAAATGATCAACTATTATATAAACATTTTACGAAAACGAATTTGTTGGTGATAGGAATTACCATTCCCGCAGCGATTGGAATGATTGTATTAGCTAAACCTGTATATACTCTTTTATTTGGAGTAGGGAACGATCCAAATATGGGAAGCGTTATTTTACAGTATTATGCACCAGCGTGTATATTATTTTCATTGTTTGCAGTGACAGCTGCAATGTTACAAGGAATTAATCAGCAACAAAAAACAATTATCGGATTACTTATAGGCATTCTTATAAAAGGTGTATTAAATATTACCTTATTACCTTACTTTGACTATACAAGTTTTATTATCGCAACATATGCGGGTTACACCGTTTCAGTGTCATTTAACTTGTGGATGCTTTCTAAATATGTTATAAAGGCAACATAAGCTTTTAAAAAGGCAGAGCAAACTCTGTCTTTTTCTATTTTGAAAGAATTTATAAAGAAAAGCGTTTTCAAAATAATTTTCTATTGAAATTTGAACGTTTGTTTCATATGCTGAAAATAGCGGTTCAAAAACTGTTATTTAAGTGAGGTAGATTCCCACATGTAAAAAGAATCGGGGTGATAGTATGTTAAATATTTATTTAACAGACCGAAACGGAAAACTACAAGAAATTGAGGAGATTGAAAAAGGTTGTTGGATTAATGTACTCCATCCAACAGAAGAGGAAATTCAGTTCCTAGTACAAACCTTAAATGTAGAATTGGATTTCATTAAAGACCCTTTAGATGATGAAGAGAGATCTCGTATTGAAAAAGAAGATGATAATGCATTAATTATCGTCGATATTCCTACAGTAAGGCATGATGAGGAAGGAAATTCCATATATGACACGATTCCGATTGGTATGATTGTCATGCCGGAATGTTTTGTTACGATTTGTTTGGAAGAAAATCCGATTTTTGAGCGTTTTATTAATCAAAGAATAAAAGAATTTTATACGTTTAAAAAAACGCGTTTTGCCTTGCAGCTCTTATATACAATTTCTACTTATTATTTAAGATACTTAAAACAAATTAATCGAAAAACAATCGACTTAGAGCACCAATTAAATAAGTCGATGAAAAATAAAGAAATTTTCACATTACTAGGACTTGAAAAAAGTTTGGTGTACTTTACGACATCTTTAAAAGCAAATAAAATCGTAATTCAGAAATTAATGCGCAATAATACTTTTATTAAAATGTATGAAGACGATCAAGATTTGCTAGAAGATGTATTAATTGAAAATAAACAGGCCATTGAAATGGCTGAAATATATAGTAACATTTTAAGTGGTATGATGAATACGTTTAGTTCGGTTATTTCAAATAACTTAAACAGTGTCATGAAACTTTTAACGTCGATTACAATTATTTTATCATTACCGACAATGGTCTCGAGCTTTTTTGGAATGAACGTAGCCATTCCGCTTGAAAAGAATCCACATGGCTTTGTAATTGTCATGATTATATGTGCAACATTATCTTGCACTTTAGCGTTTATTTTTTGGAAGAAACGTTATTTTTAATCTGTAAGAAAGCTGCTCTAGCATAGTTATGAAACTACGCTAGAGCAGCTTTTTTTGTTATAATGAATGCTTTTTGTACGCTATATGCATAGATGACAATTTCTTCGATATTATTTTAAAATTTGTGTAAGGCTTGTTCAAATTGTTATTTGAGGTTAAAATTACATATTGTTAAAGAAAAAATGGAGGAAATACATCATGGAATTGTTTCAGTTACCGAAAGCATTCCTGCAAATGAATACAATCTTTATTTCAATTTTAATTGAAGCACTACCATTTGTGCTGATTGGTGTATTTATTTCAGGATTCATTCAAATGTTTGTGACGGAAGATATGGTGGCAAAGTGGATGCCGAAAAATCGATTTCTATCCGTACTATTAGCTACTTTCCTTGGCATGATGTTCCCAGGTTGTGAATGTGGAATCGTTCCAATTGTAAGACGTTTAATTGGAAAAGGTGTTCCGCCATATGCTGGAATTGCATTTATGTTAACGGGACCAATCATTAATCCGGTTGTATTGTTTGCAACGTACGTTGCATTCGGAAGCAATATGCAGATGGTATGGTACCGTTCAATTGTGGCAATTGTTGTGGCAATTATTGTTGGACTTATATTATCGCTTATGTTTAAAAATCATCAATTACGCGATGATCATTTTCCCGAAGTAAATCATAAACTTCCATTGCGTAAAAAAATGTGGGATGTTTGTACACACGCAGTTGAAGAGTTTTTCTCAATGGGGAAATACTTAGTATTGGGAGCATTAATTGCTGCTGCGGTTCAAACATTTGTACAAACGTCGACATTACTTGCTATTGGACAAGGTCCGTTTTCTTCTTCGGCAGTTATGATGGGGCTTGCTTATATTTTGTCGCTATGTTCAGAAGCGGATGCTTTTATTGCATCTTCGTTCCAAAGTACATTTTCAACAGCGTCACTTGTCGCGTTCCTCGTTTATGGACCGATGGTGGATATTAAAAACATGTTTATGATGCTTGCAACATTTAAAACAAGGTTTGTAATTGTTGTGACAGTTACAGTTACACTTGTTGTTTATGCAAGCTCACTACTCATTTATGCGATGGGGTGGTAGGTTATGTTTCGAGCATATATTTTACTAGGGTTTACAATTTTAATTGCACAGCTTCATATTTCGGGTAATATAACAAAGTATATAAATATGAAGTATGCATATTTATCAAAAACAGCTGCAATTATTTTAGGTTTTTTAACACTTGTTCAAATCATCATTGTTTTCCATAAGGAACATCAAAAAGAAAAAGAGCAGCATGATTGCAGTTGTAACCATAGTCATTGTGGACATGACCATTCAAAAGATGAGAACACATGGTGGAAACGAACTTTTTCGTATACATTATTTTGTTTCCCTATTATTTCAGGACTATTTTTTCCAATTGCAACATTAGATTCGGATATTGTTAAAGCGAAAGGGTTTCATTTTCCTGTTGCACAGGCGGAGAGTACAGATCCATTTATGAGAAGACAATTTCTAAGACCCGATACGAGTATTTACTACGGGAAAGAGGGGTATCGTGGTGTAATGGAAAAAGGGAAAAAACAATATGTAACAAAAGATAGCATTGCTTTAAAAGATGAAGACTTTTTAAAAGGAATGGAAACCATTTATAATTATCCTGGTGAATTTACAGGTAAGACACTTTCGTTTAAAGGGTTTGTTTTCCGAGATGATTCTTCAAAGAAAGAGCAATACTTCTTATTCCGCTTTGGTATTATTCACTGCGTAGCCGATTCAGGTGTATATGGTATGTTAGTGAAAAAACCAGAGGGAGTAGAGTGGAAAAATGATGATTGGATTCAAGTAGAAGGAACAATTTCAACTGAATTTTATCAACCATTCCATGCAAATATTCCTGTTTTGGAAATAACAAAATGGAATAAAGTTGAACAGCCGAAAGAACAATATGTATTTAGAGGAGCCGATTGATCAAAATCGGTTCTTTTTTATAGACGTAAAGTTCGAAAAATTGTTAATATATAGTTCACTTGGTGTATCTTTGATCAAGCAGAATGAACAAGAAAGTATAGGGGAGTTTGAACATTTTCTAATTTTTTATAAGGTGAGATTTGTCTTAAAGGAAATAATAGTAATGAGTTCATTAAAGGGGTGAAGTAGATGGAAGAAACAAAGGGGAAAACAGTTAACGAATCAAGGGTTTTTAAAACGAGCCGTGTCTTTCCGACAGATTTAAACGATCATAATACATTATTTGGAGGGAAAATATTAGCTGAAATGGATATGATTGCTTCTATATCTGCAACGAGGCATTCAAGAATGGAGTGTGTAACGGCATCCATGGACTGGGTTGATTTCTTACATCCTGTCCGTTCAACGGATTGCGTGAGCTATGAATCGTTTGTTATTTGGACAGGAAGAACTTCTATGGAAGTATTTGTGAAAGTAGTGGCAGAAGATTTGATTTCTGGTAAAAAACGTATCGCAGCAACGTCATTTGTTACATTTGTAGCACTGGGAAAAGAAAATAATCCAGTTCCAGTTCCACCTGTAATTCCGGAAACAGAAGGAGAAAAAGAACTACATGAGATTGCTGTTTTACGTGCGCAGCAACGTCATATTCGAAAAGCAGAAAGTAAGAAAATTGCAACTTTGTTAGTTGTATAAGAAATCTTAAAATGAAAAGCGGACACCTAAAAAGAGGTGTCCGCTTTTATAGTTTTTTCATCTACATATCGCTCTCTCTAGGGTGGCTAACTAGCAAAAGCAAGCAGCACCAACGATAATTAAGAGGATAAATAATACGACAAGTAACGCAAATCCATTCCCATGTGCGAAGCCCATTGCTATTTCCTCCTTTTATTTTAAGATACAACATACAATATGCAAATCCATACTTGCTTGACAGGGACAAATATCCTGTAGGCATGGATTTTTCTTGTATGTTAACGTGAAAAAAAGGAAACATATAGGAATAACGGATTTTGAAGAAAGGGTTTTATCCATGAAAAAATGTATAGCCATTCTGTTATGTATCATAGGGGTATTCATATGGATGAACGTCGATGTAGAAATGGGGAATAAAATGACGAATCAACTTGAAATATCACAAATTCGGCAGGGGAGTTTCCAGTCATTTGCAAATGGAGAAGATTTATATCGAAATATGTTTGAAGATATCAATCGTGCTAAAAAATTTATTTATCTTCATTTTTATATTGTAGGTAAAGATAAAGTCAGTCGTGAATTTTTAGAGCTATTAGAGAGGAAAGCATCGAGTGGTGTGGATGTGAAATTATCGGTAGACCGAATTGGTGGCTATAAAATTAAGAAAAAAGTGATTCAACGCTTGAAAGAGAAGGGTGTCAAATTTACTTTTAGTAAAAAACCTAAATTAAAGCATTTTTTTCATTCATTACATCAACGCAATCATCGTCGCATTGCAGTGATTGATGGGGAAGTTTCATACGTTGGTGGTTTTAATATTGGAGAGGAGTATCTCGGGAAGGATCCTAAATTCGGAAGATGGCGTGATTATCAGCTGCGCATTGAAGGAGATGGAGCAAATGATATGGAAAGGAAATTTGCAGAAGATTGGCATGCAGATACTGGTGAAAAGCTTTCTTTATATAAAGCGGCTTCTGTACAAGGAAATGCAAAATATCAGTATATATTTTCTGATGGGAAAGGATTTTGGCAAGAATATAGTGCGCTACTAAAGCAAGCTAAAAAGTCAATTATCATTGCAACGCCATATTTTGTGCCAAACAAAGAAATGATAAACGTATTACAAGAAGCATTGCAGCGGGGAGTTTCTGTAAAGATTCTTGTTCCATTTAAAAGTGATGCTCTGTTACTAAAACAAGCTGCTTATCCACATTTAAAAAAGATGTTGGATACTGGAGCGGAAATCTATCAATACCGAAATGGCTTTTTTCATGGAAAGGTGACAATAATTGACGATACAAGTGCTGATGTAGGAACAGCTAATTTTGATAATCGTAGTTTTTATATAAATACAGAGTCAGACTGTTTTATATATGACAAAGCAGTGGTTGCTGAAGTATGGGGGCGATTACAAAAGGATTTTCATGATTCTAAACGACTAACAGACAAAGATTTTGACAAAATCAGTAGTTGGGACTGGTTTTTAGCAAGGGTGGCAAATGTTCTGGCTTTCTATTTATAGGCATATATTTAGAAGAAAGGGGGAGCTATAATATGAAGTGTATGGAGGAATTAATGAGTTGTAGTTATACAATTATATGTATGATCGGTGAGCATTTGAAAAATATTCAAGATGAGGAATTACGAGATATATTCCGGCAACATTTACCCTATATGTTGCAAGCTTATAATGAGCAGGTGAACTTCCAAGAAGGAGAAAATATACAACATATGATTTGTGAGCAACTAAAGTCTCCCTTTATACAAAATGGTATAGATATGGAAAATTCAGGTGATCTCGGAATCGCTATTTCTTATATTTCAAATTTGAAAAGGTTAGCACTCAGGTTTGCTCAGGTTGCTGTAGAAGTTGCCAATCCTGAATTTCGATCTTTTCTAGAAAACTGTTTTGTGAAAATGAACCGCTATGCATATAGTGTATGGCAATATGTAGTGAAGAAAGAATATAAGATTGAACATGTATACGAAGATGAAAAGTTTGCGTAGAAAAAACAAGACGGAATAGTAGCCGTCTTGTTTTTTTGTATAAGAATTATAAACTTTTCACCATTCCCCCATCAACAAGAAAAGATTGTCCAGTCATATACGTATTCGCATCGGATGCAAGGAAGGTAGCAAATGCTGCGAATTCACTAGGATGTCCATATCTTCCAAGAGGAATAATTGCCTCATATTGTTTTTGAACATCTTCTACCGTAATTCCACGACTTTCAGCAATTGTTTCGTCTAAAGAAGCGATGCGGTCTGTAGCGATACGCCCTGGTGCAATTGTGTTAATTAAAATGTTGTAAGGAGCAAGTTCAGAGGCTAATGTTTTTGCTAAGCCTGTAATACCAACTCGGAATGTATTTGATAGTAATAACCCAGGAATAGGCTCTTTAATAGAAGAAGAAGCAATATTAATAATCTTGCCACCTTTTTCTTTCATATAAGGAAGTACTTCACGAATTATACGAACATAACTTAATAAATTGAGTTCAAATGAGCTGTACCAATCTTCGTCAGTTAATTCTTCAAATGTACCTGGTTTTGGACCACCGGCATTGTTGACTAAAATATCAATTGTTCCAAAGGTCTGTGCAGTATACGCTACAGCTTGTTTAATATTTTCTTTGTTTGTAACATCACAAACTGTATACATAACATTCCCTTTGTTTAGGGTAGCGAGCTCTTTTTGTAAAGATGCTAGTTTTTCTTCATTACGGCTGAGCAACATAACATTTGTTCCTTCTTTTACAAACTCTGTAGCAATTGCCTTTCCTAATCCTTGACTAGAAGCGACGATAAGAGCTGTTTTTCCAGATAAACCAAATTCCATATGTATCAACCTTTCTCTTCTATACTACTTTTATTATAGGTGAAAATGCTGGAAAATAAAAAATATACGACTTTGTTATCAGAAAATTTACAAACATTTACTGTATCTTTACTGTTTTCTAATATTTCCTTTAAAAAAGAGAAGTAATATGAGATTGTACATATTCTATCAAAGGGAGGATAAGCAAATGAATAAATGGGTTAAATCTTTAACTGCTACGGCACTTGCGAGCTCTTTATTTCTGGTAGGTTGTAATAATAATAATGAGGAAAAGAAAAAAGATGAAGAAACAACAACGCAGCAAGATGAAAAGAAAGATAAAGAAACAAGCGGAGATACTAAATCTTCAGATTCAAAAGAAAAGAAATAAGCTTGTTTTATAGTATATAGTAGAGCTTCCTCAATGTATGAGGGAGCTTTTTAGTTGTATATTTTTCTTTTTTGCGAAAAAATAGAGAAAAAGAGATAGTAAGGAGAACGAAGATGAAAATATGTATATTTGGAGCTACAGGTAGAGTAGGGACGGAGTTAATGAAGCTAGCATTACAAGCTTCATATCATGTTACAGTATTAGTTCGTGATTTGAAGAAGATTGAAGTAAATCATGAAAATCTACATATTATAGAAGGAAATGTATTACATGAAAATGATGTGCGTAAGGCATTAAAGGGAGCGAATATTGTTATAAGTGCTCTTGGTACAGATGGGAATGGAACGTTATCGAAAAGTACGCCTCATATTATAAAACATATGAAAGAAGAGGGGATAGAAAGGATTATTACAATAGGAACAGCAGGTATTTTACAGTCCCGAATAAATCCGGATATATATCGGTTTCAATCAAAAGAATCGAGGAGAAGAACAACGACAGCTGCGGAAGATCATCTAGCTGCCTACGTAACCTTAAAAAATAGTGGATTATGTTGGAGAATTGTTTGTCCGACACATTTAATTGATGGGGAAGCGACAGGTGTTTATCGAACTGAAGTGAATATGTTACCGGCGGATGAAGGAAAGATTACAGTTGGAGATACCGCTCATTTTACATGGTCTGTATTACATAAAAAAATATATAAAAATCACCGGATAGGCATTGCATATTAGAAAAACCATCCCTAAAAAGGGATGGTTAAAAAATGATATAACAAACAAAAATGATAATCATAATAATTTGTAAAATTGCTTTTGCTACTGTGCTGCTTAAAAATCCAACAACTGTTGCAATACCAACCATAAAAGCTTCTTTCGGTGACTTTGTATGCATGAGTTCTGTCATAAAGACAGACAAAAACGGGATAATAATGAGACCAAATGGTGGGAAGAAAAAGGAACCTACAATAATAGAAACCATTCCCACACGTTCGCCCCATTTTGTACTGCCATATTTTTTTAAGAAATATCCATTTGCAATAAAATCAGCAACGAAAATAATAATTGTAAAAATGACTTGAAGAATCCAAAAGAGGGTTGTTAGCTCCCCGCCGTTTATACCAAAATGATAAATGAAATACCCAGCCCATAAGGCAAGTATGCCAGGGATAATTGGATAGATAAAAGCGATAAATGAAACGATAAAACAAGCAATTATACAAAGAGTTAATAAGACAGTCACTCTATATCTCCTTTTTATTATCTAGTTTATGTACAGCAATTTTCTTGATTTGATGACCATCAAGCTCCAACGCCTTGAATTGAAAACCAGCGTATTCAATGGAATAGCCAGGTTCAATATTTAAATCAACTGATTGAGAAAGAAGCCAGCCACCAATTGTATCTAAATCGCTCTCATCAATATGTAAGCCAAACATGTCATTCACTTCAGAGATGAGTACTTTTCCATCAAGGACAGTGAGCTTCGGTGTACGTTTTTCAATCATTGGTGATTCATCTGCATCGAATTCATCCTGAATTTCTCCAATAATCTCTTCAATAATATCCTCCATGGTTAGCAGCCCAGCAGTTCCTCCGTATTCGTCCATTACAATTGCCATTTGAACACGGTTTTTTTGAAGATGAATTAAAGTCTTTCGAATTGGAACTGTTTCAAAGACAGTTAAGACTGGATGTATGTATGCTTCTAAAGGTTTGTTAATCCCTTTCGTTTGATCATGAAAAATTTCTTTCGTATTTAGCATCCCAATAATATCATCTTTATCTTTTTCAATGATTGGATAACGTGTATATTTTTCGGATGCGACAATTGCCATATTTTCTGCCAATGTATTCTCTGTAGATAAACAAACCATCTCTGTACGTGGTACCATGATTTCTTTAGCAACACGATCATCGAACTCAAAAATATTGTTTACATACTTATATTCGGTTTGATTAATTTCACCGCTTTTAAAGCTTTCGCCCAAGATAAGTCGTAGTTCTTCTTCTGAGTGGGCAAGTTCATTTTCCTTTGCAGGTTCTAAGCCGAACAGCTTTGTAAAGAATATGGCTGTACTATTAAGTAACCAAATGAAAGGATACATAATTTTATCAAACCAAATGAGTGGCTTGGCAAATTTTAAGGTAATTGTTTCTGCCTTTTGAATTGCAAAAGATTTTGGGACAAGCTCACCTAATACAACATGGAAAAAAGTAATGATACTAAAGGCAATAATGAACGATAACGTGTTAGCCATTGCACCAGTAATATTTACTTTTTCAAATAGTGGTCGTAGTAAATGTTCTACAGTTGGTTCACCAAGCCAACCTAATCCTAAAGACGTAATAGTAATACCAAGCTGACAGGCTGATAAATACACATCTAAGTTAGATACAACGCTTCTGGCAGCTAGTGCTTGCTTATTTCCTTCATTTGCAAGCTGGTCAATTCGGCTTTTTCGTACTTTTACAACCGCGAATTCAGATGCAACGAAAAAGCCAGAAATGAGAATAAGTACAAAAATGAGAAAGATATTTAATATGTCCAAGTGTGTTCTCTACTCCGAAATCGGAATAAAGATGTCACCTCCTGCAAGTATGTTATACTTTTATAATAAATCGAAACGAAAATAATAGTCAAAGAAAATGAATAAATATTGGCATGTTTTGTTAATTGTTCATAATTTTGTTGTTATTTTACCCTGTATATAAAAGGAATAATCCTCTGCCTTGAATTTTTAAGGGAGAAGGTCATGTGTGTACTTTTCATTTTAACATCGTTCTAGTAAGAGTGTATGATTGTCGTTTTGAATAGTTTGTTGTCCAAAGAGACTGGAGAAAAGAAAGAATGGTGTATGGGATATAAAGAAGTAATAAACCTATTGTGACAACAATGGGTGAGCTTCCTCCAAATTGAATAATAAATTGTAGCAATCCTTGCGCATGGAAAATACATTCCATATAAAAAAAAGAAAGAATAATGGAACTTAAAATAGATTTATGGTTGGAAACAAGAGCCATAAACAATGTATTCATAAGAAAGGCAGAATCCCGTATTTCATGCTCTTCTGTTTTGCTTAAAAATGGTATCCATTTTTTTATTGCTTGTATAACGATAATCATTGATGTACTAAATATAATAATCAGGGAAGAAAGGAACGGGATATTTATGTACTTTGCTATGTACAGAGAAAATAGTATAATCGAGCATTGTAACAAAACGGTACTGAATGAGTATGGGATCCAGCGTAAAAATGAAGTGTGTTTTTTAAAAGATGTTGGTGTTCTTAAGAAAGCACGACCGATTGCTAGACTAATAAAAAAGCCAACCACAAGTGTGAGTGTAAAACGAACTATGGATAAAAAGTATACTTCCCATATATAAGGGAAAAAAAGCATAGAATGTCCTTGGGTATGTGATACTGATACTACTTTTGAATTTATGATAGGTTGCGACGAGAAAAGAATGGATTCATGCATCCAATCAATCATTGGGATAGAAACGCTTGAGAGATGGACGAGATTATGAAAAATCCCAAGTAGACCTTTTAAATACGATGATTCATGTGATAATAATATGGCGGGAATAGGGCTTATGATAAGAATGAAAAGCATGCCTAATAAAAAACGATATATGCAAGAGCGAAATAAGGAAGAAGACATATGATTCACCTACTCTTTGAAAATTCAGAAAATTCTTATTCTTATTGTAGCGTCTTTTGAGGAAAGTTACAATATCTTTTTCTTTACATATTGGTATAAGCTGTGATGCTAAATAAATGCTGTATCTTAGTCTTTTTGAGTGATAAAACCTTAAGTCCATAGGTTCAGAGACAGATGTGAGAAGGGACTTCAAGATGATTGTAAGCAGGGGAAAGACTCCACCCTATAGTGAATTTCAGGATGGAGTTGGAAGACAGTCGTGATGACGTTGTAGAGGTAAAGAAATTTCGATGGTAGCACCACCATTCGCGTTATTGTATGCTGAAATTTTTCCATCATGTTTTTCAACAATAAGCTTGCTAATATAAAGGCCTAAGCCTGAACTATGTTTGTAGACATGATCTTCATATCCTTTATAATGTTTGTTGAAAATAATGTCTGCATCTTCAGTAAAACCTTTTCCGTTATCTGACACCTTAAAGATTAAATTGTCATGTTTACAAAATGTTTCAATGGAAATTGCTCCATTGTCATCTATATATTTGAGAGAGTTTGATAGAATATTTTCAAATACTTCATTTATTCTAAACGGATCAAAGGTGAAGCATTCATTATTCTGGAATAAAGAATGTATATTGAAGTTAACATTTTGTTGGGCGCAAATATAAGTGAAATTATTTTGCATATCGGAAAGGTATTCATCTATATTTATACTTTGCATATGTAGTACGAAATTTGGTCTTTCTAAATCCCAAACTTCATTTAATTCATTAATCATAATCCTTACTCGGTCAGCGTTATTAACTAAAGTTTTCATACATGCTTCTTTTTGTTCTTCTGAAATGTTTGTATAAGGACCAGAAAGCAATTCTAAATGGCCACATATAACCGTAATAGGTGTTTTTATATCGTGTGTTAGGGAGAGAATCATTTCCTTTCTTTGTTTTTCCATCGTCCACTGTACTTTTAGTGAATCTTGAAGGGCTACTCTCATATTTTCAAAAGATTGTAACACTTGTCCTAATTCATTGTTATAAGATGTGTTAATTTGGAAATCTAAGTTTCCGCTTTTAATCTTATTATTTGCTTCAATCAATTCTTTTAAAGGACGATTCAGACCTTTTGCAAATATCAAGGCAAAGATAAAGACGATGATGAGAGGACATAAAATGAAAAGAGGTAAGGTAATACAAAATGTGAAAAACATGTTATAGCTTGTTTTTTTTATTAGTGTATTTACAAGAGTGGATTCTGCAAGAGCGCTGCTTTGGTATTTCAAGACGATTCCACCGCTTACTTGATTTCCATTTAAAAAGGGTTGAAAGGTAATGCCATAAGTTTCTTTATCACTCTCTTTTTTTGAATAAGCTTGGGAGATCATTTGTATGTTTTTTGGTAAAGGATTTGTACTTGAAGCATATAAGACTTTTTTATCTTTTGATAAAACCCAGTATTCAAAACCCTCTTGAGGAATTTGTTTGCCTAGTTCATTTTTAAATTGTGGGTTTAATATATGCTCAATATTGTTATTTACATATTGCTGAATGTTGAACGATATTTTCTTGTTATAAAATGAAAACGAAAAGTAACCAAAAAGGGTGATTGAGAGCATAGCTGCAATAAACACACTTAAAGTGAAAAATATTAAAAACTGTGTTTTTATTTTGTAATTGGTAGTTACATATTTTAATACTCCCATTTATAACCTATCCCCCAAACTGTTTTAATATAGTTGTGATTGCATCCATGCAGTTGGAGTTTTGCTCGTATTCTTCTAATATGTTCTGTAATTGTATTGATATCGCTCTCACTCATATAGCCCCATACCTCTTCAAAGATTTGTTCTTTAGAGAATACTTGGCTAGGGTGTGTGGATAAAAGTTCAATAATTTTATATTCCTTTTTTGTAAAGTCTACTATTTCTCCATTAATACGAATGCTTTTTGCTAGCATATCCACGATAAGATTACTAAATTGTAAAGTAGGGTGCTCTTTTTTTTGAATCCATCGTGGATCCTTCTTTACATGTACATTTACTCTTAGGATAAGTTCCTGTAATGAAAATGGTTTTACAATATAATCATCTCCACCGACTAAAAAACCGTTCACTCGTTCTTGCTCTAAGCCCCTTGCTGTTAAGAAGAGAATGGGGCAACTTACATGTTGCCTAATCTGTCTGCAAATATCAAAACCGTTCATATCAGGGAGCATGACGTCTAATAAAATAAGTGTTAAATCAGCATGGATCTTTTCTAATGCATCACTTCCGTTTGTAGCAAAATCTACAGTGTATCCTTCTGTTTCTAAAGCAGGTTTTAAAAACGAAATAATATCTTTATTATCATCCACAATGAGTACTTTTCCATCCATTATTTTCACCTCGTATCCAACCGTTATGTATATATTTATTTTCTTTGTATATTAAAAATCTATATAGTTTTATATCCTCATACACATTGTATTATAACGTTGATTTTCTAATTTACAACGCTAAATCATAATAATTTTGAAAGTTGATAAAAAGTTGAGACTTATATGTTTTTATAGATACAGACGAGTTCATACGTTTTGTTACAATATGAAGTTTGCTTAGGAAAGGAATGAAAATATGTACGAGAAAAAAATTGAAGTTCAAAATATTAGTAAGACACTTAGCAAAAGGAAAGTCATTAAAGATGTTACCTTTGAAGTTTGTGGCGGGGATATTTGTGGTTTTATTGGTCCGAATGGTGCGGGAAAGACAACTATAATGAAAATGATAACGGGACTTATAAAGCCTGATGAAGGTAGAGTAATTGTTGATGGTGTAGATGTAAGTAACGATCGAGAAGAAGCGTTATCGGGAATAGGTGCAATGATAGAAACCCCTGTATTTTTTGAATATATGTCGGGAAGAAAGAATCTTAGAAACCTTGCGCGGTTAAATCATGATAGGAATCGAAAAGAGCAATTGGAAAAGGTAGAGGAAGTATTATCCATTGTAGGTTTGACTGAACGAGGGGACGATAAAGTAAAAGCATACTCATTAGGGATGAAACAAAGACTTGGAATCGCACAAGCGTTATTGAATAATCCGTCTATAGTGATTTTGGATGAACCTGCCAATGGACTTGATCCAATTGGGATGAAAGAGTTAAGAGAATTAATCACTAGTCTAAAGGAAAATAGAGGAATTACATTCTTTATCTCTAGTCATTTGCTAGATGAGTTACAAAAAATATGTACCAAATATGTATTTATTAAAGAAGGAAGTATCAAGTGGACAGGAGATCATGGGGCACTTCTGAATTCTGTGGGAAATGGGAAGAGCTTAGAAACTGTATTTATGGACTTGATGGCATAAAGCAAATTGCATTTATTATTACATAAGCTTAATTTTCTAAATGAATAGGAGGATTTCATGTTTAAATCTCTTTTACTATATGAATTTGAAAAATTTTGGTCGAAGAAAATGAATATAGTCTGTTTTATAGCAATACCATTAATCGTTTTGTTATCACTAAAATTTACTTTGGAATCAAATCAGTTAACAAAAGTAATGAGTCCAGCATTCAGTTCTAATTTAAACTTCCATATCACGAGTTTACAAGAAATGCTGCTCTCTGCATTTAATGCTATTGTTATCATTTTTTGTGCGTTAAGCTTTCATGAAGAGTATCGAAAAGGGAATTTAAGAAGTGTTTTTGTAAGAGGGATTTCTATTGGCGGATTGTACGTAGCAAAGTCTGTAGTTGTTGCAGTAAATATATTTTTGGTGTTGTTATTACAGCTTAATGTCTTTATCTTGGCTGGATTAGTTGTATTGCCAAAAGTACAAGAAGCCGCCTTGTTTTTTAAGGATGGACTGTATGGTATGAATGAAATTAGTTTGTACTCTGTTAAATTTTATTTATTAGCTTACATGAGCTTATTAGCTTTCTCGAGTATTGTTGAGTTTATCTCATTGAAGTGTAAATCTATTACAAGTGTAATTGCGTTAAGTCTAGGTTTTTTAGTTGCTAGCATGCTATATGTAATTGTGTTAGGGGTTTATTTTGGAAAGGGTTCTAGTATATTGGTTTTTCAAGCCTTATCGATACCTTATGTACAGTTTAAAGGAAGTGCTTCATTTGCTGCGGGAATTACCAATATGTTTATTTACAGCTCTGCTATTCTTTTTATGTTTTTTAAATTGTTATCATATAGAACATTTACAAGTAAGGATTATCTTGATTAAAAAGGGGTTTATCAAATGAAAAGGTTGATTTTATGTGAAATGGAAAGGATTTTCGCTAGAAGAAGTACGAAAATAATATTTGGGATTGCGATCATATTTCCTATCTTATTTTATTATTTAGTGCAAATAAGATGGGGGTTTGATACATATGTTGTACATGGAATAAAAATGCCCTTGAATAGTTTGAACTACTCAGTAACACAGATAACTGAGTACAATTTTCTTTTTGTCTTTATTCTGTTGCCTTTATATTATTCTGATTCTCTAAGTTCTGAAATTGATTCAGGTGCATACAAATTCGTCGTAATAAGGCCTTTTAAGAAATGGAAACTTATTATGAGTAAGTGGTTTGCTCTTATAATTATTCATGGACAGATCCTTTTTTGTACATTTACCATGTATACTTTAATTGGGTATGTCTTTATGCCGAGAGTGGAGAGTACAAGTTATTTTCATATAGATGAACCGATAGGAATGTTAGATTCATTTATATATAATATAGAGTTTTATTTCATTGTTCTATTTGTTCATATCGCATGGCTTTCAGTAATCTCACTTTTTAGTGTGATTGTGAAAAAGCCGCTTTTGGTTTCACTTGGAACTGTTGCATTATTAGTAAGTTGTATATATGTATTTAAACCCATACAAAAGATAATTTTTAATACAGATGTTATTGCTTTTTCAATTTTAGGAGGAGTATATGATCTAAATCAAGGATTACTATTCTTACTAATGATATTAGTATTTTTTAGTATGTCTCTTTGGATTTGGAATAAAAGAATAGGAGATATAGTATAAACCGAAACTTTAATCATTAAGGACTTCACCCCGTCGCTATCAAGCTAAGGTTATAGAATGACTGTTTCAGAAGAAATTTTTTCGCTTTTTCTATAAAGGGCTAGTATAAACTATTTAAAAATTCGCACTTAAAAACTTTAAGTTTCTAGTATCACCCATACGTCTATTTTCCTAGAAAAATTCATATTTATTTCTGAATAATAAAAAAATAACAAAAATATATTTACATATACAATATTTGTAAGTTACGATAAGGACGACGTACCAATTATATGGAAAAGGAGGGGAATTCAATTTTTTTGTAGATGATTTCAAAAAGTGGGGGATATAATTTGAAAAAATTACATGCATTCGTATTAACAATGGGTTTAATGACTTCAGCTGTGGTTGTACCTACTGCTACTTTTGCAGGAAGTGATGATTTACCTTATTTGAATGAAATTAAGAAAATGCAACCTGATTTGAGTACATCGGAATTAATTTCAAGTATTAATGAATTGGCAAAAAATACAGGAGATACGAAAGATGCAATTGCTCAACAGATTTATAAAGAACTCAAAGCAGATGAAGCTCAAGGTAAAAAAGAGGCAAGTAAAAAAGTAAATACATTAGGAGCTGGTGGTGGTACAGTTTCTGTAGGTAATAGCAATATGGGTGATTTCTTTTATACTAGTTCATATACTGCATATTTAAATCATGGACATGTTGGTATGTACTATAATTCAAATACAATAGTAGAATCCGTTCCAGGTGATGGAGTACGTACACTTAGTACAACAGCTCGTAAAGTGGATAAAGGTGACGCTGTTGTAAAATCTGTAAACACCTCTTGGCAAAATAAAAATGATGCTGTATGGTGGGCGAAAGATCGTGTAGGTAAAGATTCATATTCTTATAATTTTGCCACTAATAGATCTACTAGTCATTATGGCGATAAAAATTGTTCAAAACTTATCTGGTCAGCTTATCAACTTAATGGTGGTTTAGATTTAGACAAAGATGGTGGCCTTGGCGTATATCCACGAGATGTTCGTGATGCGAAAGAGACTTCAGTAATTCGTAATATTTAATAGAAAGAAGTGCAACGAAACAATTTGTTGCACTTCTTCTTGTAAGAAAGGAATATATCATAATGAAAAAACTATTATTTGTTATTTTAGGTATAATCTTGATTACAGCTTTAGTCTATTTTTTCTTTTTCAGTAACTCAAATGTGGATTTAATATCTGAGGAGGATATTCAAAAAAAAGATTTTTTGAAGGATAAACAAGCTGTGGTATACCTTTCTTCTACTGCTGATCAAGATATGGACGGTCAGGGTATTAGTTTTGCGGTGTTTATCGATGAGAACGGGAAAGCAAGAGGTTATAAAATGAATGGTTTAGAACTTGGTGGTATAGGTGTATCTGAGAATAAAAAAGAACTTTTATTAGAGAGTAAGAATAGGCTTAAGATTGTAGGAGAGAACTTTAGAGATTTTAAGGTGAAATATCAACATACAGGTGATCAGAGGGTCTATTTAAAGAAAAATGACTTGTTTGTAAACATTTATAATTCTGGAAATAATATTGAAACTGGAGGATATAACTCAAACGTTGTATATGGTAATAAAAAAGGTATTCATAAAGGGAATATTCCACATTATCTTATGAGTTCAGGGGTGGATGAAGAGACTGTTTTGATCATAACTGAAGATATAGATAAAAAAGAATACAGTTTAAAAAAGCTCACATTCAATGATTTAAAGATGAAGATTGAAGATGTTAGAGCAATTGATTTAGATAAAAATATGTCATATTCTAGTTATTCTTCTGTGTTAAGTGATTCAAAGTTTTATTATAATGTTTTAGTTGAAAATGATAGTACGGTTAAAGGAAAAGTCTATTTGTTACGTATTGATAAAACAACATTAAAACAAGAATTAATTTTGATGTCTTCCGAAGAAGACTCTACAGCTTCAATACCTTTTACAAAAAATAATTCCGCATATCTATATAACAATGAACTATATTTTATAAATGGCCTAGGTGAAGTTACTACGTTTAATACACAGACAAATTCAGTGAATATTAAATTTAAGATTGACTATCATGTAACTGATGGTGTTAGATACAATGAACAAACATTTTTCAAAGGTGATCAATTATATGTATTACGCTACGATGCAAATCGAAAAAACAAATATTATATGGAAAATTATTCTTTAAAAAACGGTAAGAAAATTAAAGAAACTGAAGTTACAGGGATGGAGGAAATTGTTAATTCTGTCCGGGGAGGAAAGTCAATTTATGCTTATGACTTTAAAGTGTTAGGTTCAAAAAATTAAACAAGTAATCTAATACAAACTCCTTTTCGCTACGTTACATTCAAAATCCCTTAATATAAATCTAAAACTCTCTTATGTGTTAAGCTGGCTAAAGAGGTGCATTTACTTTGCATTCAAAACAGCACTTGACGAAAATAAAATACATTCTATGACCTATTTTTACATGTATCTGGGATGAAAGAATAAAACAATATGGGGTACCGCCCCACATCCATCAACTTAAGGATTTAGACTATGCTCTTATGTTAATGAGAATAGTAACGTGCTTTTATGGTTCTGGTGCAAATAATATGTGGACTAGAAATAGCGGTGTAGATTCCTAACGAAATCTACTACTATGCGGTAAGGCAGAAGAGCTGAGCGATTAACTGTATTTGTTTTTGGACAGACTTCTCCCCTTGGAAAGTCTGTCCTTTTAGAATAATAGTATCAGTATGAAAAAGTTTAAAAGACTCTTTGCAAGAGTTTTCGCTTTTTTGCACCAGAACCCTATTTATTGCATGTTCAACTAGTTTTACTGATTCATAATAATGAATACTTAGTTTAGTTTTGCAACACCCTCAATAAACTAAGGTGTTTTTTTATTTGAATAAATCTAGTTTTTTTCTTTATATTGGCTGTATTCAGTATATTTTTCCGCATTATAAATTGGACTATGTTTAGAATCCTTCCAAACAAGTGAATAAAAAACTAAAACTAATAAACTACAAGAAAAAGTAATCGTAACTACCATTGGTGCTTGAGAATGAACATGAAAACTACCAAGAATTAATCCGCAAATTGCACCAAAAATCATTTGGATAAAGAAAAACAATCCAGATGCAGTTCCAGCAATATGAACAAAAGGCTGCATAACCGCTGCTTGACATGCAGGAAAAATACCACCAACTCCTATCATAAGTATAGCCATAGGCAGTAAAATACCTATCAATGCACTGTTATTAACATACATAACAAATAACATTACTATTGCTGCACCTAGTGCAAGTAAGCTTTCATACATAATTACATTATTGATTCCAATCTTATTAGAATACCTTCTAGTAAATGTAGTACCCAAAATATAACCTAAAATTACTATTGCATACATACCACCATATACAATAGGTGTTACTTTAAAAATATCTTGAAATACAAAAGAAGATGATTGTATAAAAGAATAATAAGCACACCATGCGAGACCAATAGATATGCTATAGGTCAAAAACAGCCTATGAGTTAAAAGATGCTTATAATTTTTTGCTATTGTGAAAAAATTTGTAGCACTTAAATCCTTATGTTCATTTGTTTCTTTCAATCCGAACATACAAAGCAACAAAGCCATGAAAGAGATGAAGCTTAAAATTAAGAAACCAGATTTCCATGTGAAGTAAAATTCTAAATAGCCACCAAGAATTGGAGCAATTGCTGGGGTAATAGCAATTGCAGTCGATAAATAAGTTAATATTCGAATTTGATCTTTATTTTCAAAAGTATCTTTTGCGATTACCCGAGCTAGCACAGTTCCACAACATCCACCAAGAGCCTGCAAAAAGCGCCCAATAATTAACACATATACACTACTTGCTGTTAAACAAAGTAACGTAGCAATTAAATATATACTCAAACCAGCTAGTAACACAGGTTTTCTTCCATACCTATCTGAAAGAATGCCACATACTAACGTTGAAAAAGCATAACCAATCATATATATACTTAACGTAAATTGTAACTCATTACTATTTGTATGTAGTGCCTTAACCATATGCGGTAAAGAAGGAATATACAATCCAATAGATGCTTGCGGGATGCATACAAGTGTGATCAAAATAAAAATAAGCAAAGAGTGATTTTTTTGTTTCATTTTTATAACTCCTGTTTAATTTAAATTTACAGCCTTCTTATCTTCTTGTAGAGATTTATTAACTAGCTTAGAAATATCTTCTGCTATCGCTTTAGCGTGTTTTGCAATCATTTCCATCGAGCTTGTGTAATAATAAGTTCCACAAGTTATATGACCTAAAGCTCTTAATCTTTTATCCAATTCACCATTTTGTCCAATTAAAGCACCTGAGCTAAATTCAGTTTTTAAGCCACCATAAGTATCAGTTACTGCATAACCATTTCTGATCAATGACTCAACTAACTTGCTTCCACATAATTTGTTCAGATTTTTAGTCGGTCCAGTTGCATTAATAATCCAGTCATAATTTACATACTCTCCATTATTGAATTGAGCACAAAACGTGTGATCTTTTTGACAATTAATATGTGTAATCCCTTTCCTTATTAATAGTTGCCCGTCATTCATAAATTTTAGTATTTTAATTGCATTAGTTAAAGGCATTGGATTTCTTCTACTCTGAAAAATACTATCATATTTATCAAGGTAGAGTTTTTTATCTTTCTCATTTAAAAAATGCCAGTATTCTTCAATTATTTCATTCATCGATAACAATATAGACTGCCACGATCCCTGCATTTTACTATTTCTTATCTCTGTTTCTAATCTTTTTTTTATATTTGTATCTTTATAACTAGGTGAAAATATATATTTCCACTCTAAATGTAGTACGTTAAACTCTTCTTTTATGAGTCTAGCAATATCTTTTAATGTAATTTTCCCATTTCCACTCAAAAGTAGCTGAATTAGTGAATCACGAGTTAAATACTTAAGCTTATATGGTTTAATTTCTCCTCTAACAGAAGGAAGCTCTCCCCTTCTAGATAACATATCCAGTTTTCCCACATATTCATTCTCTTTAAGAGCTAAACAGATATCTATAGCTGTTAAACTAGATCCTAAAATAGCAATTTTGGAATTCTTCGGTATGATTGACATAGTTTCTTTAAAAGGATAAGGGTTATAGATAAATTGTGATTTCCCATTCAGATTGTAAAAATCATTTAATCTTGTGCTTCCTATACATAGTAAGACTTGATCAAACTCTTTCGTTTCCTCATCACTTGTCGTAATAATATATTTTTTATCCGTTTTTAATACACTTGCTACCTCATTATATTTAATACTAACTCTAACATTTTTCCTTAAAGCTCTTTGAATACTTTTTTCAAAAACATTCTTTAAGTATTCTCCAAATAAACTTCTAGGCAGAAATTCTTCTTGTTCAAAAACCATTCTGTATTTACTTTTATACCACTCCCAAAAATGATTAGGTTTCTCCACCATAACAGACATCTGCTTAGAATCCCTATTTAGCAATAACGAACTACAATCATCTCGATAAGCGATACCTGGACCAATAGAAGCCTCTCTTTCATATATAGTAATACTTATTGGGGGCTTTGATTCATTACTTTTATTGAGATTTACTGTGAGATAATGTAATAATGAAACACCTGCTGCACCACTACCGATAATAGCTATAGACCTATTAGATTGACTCATAATAACCTCCTAATTTAGCTGAATCCCATTTTGTTTCCTCAGGTAAACTTTTTTGTATGAAACAAATTATATAACCTTAGGGCAAAGTTGTAAATGACTTTCTACTCGTAAAAACTTTCTCAATATAGAAGATTTACAAATAAAATAGTTTTAATGAGGGTGTTGCAAATTTATGAAATTTGAGATGGTGGGTGATAGAAATGATGAATTTTTTTAGAAAGCATTGGTATGATATAGGAGCAGTAGTGGCCGTTGGTGTATGTCTCTACTTATTTGTGAGTTGGGGAGAAGTATCTAAAATACAAGTGTTTTTATTGCTAAGTTTTGTAGCAATTTTGTTGCATCAATTTGAAGAATATCGTTGGCCGGGATATTTTGCCGGTCTTTTCAATGTTGTTATATTTAAGAGTGATATGCCAGATCGCTATCCATTAAATACGCAGTCTGCTATGATTGTAAATATTTTGATTGCGTATTTGTTTTATCTTCTTCCCATCTTTTTTCAAAATGTGATATGGCTGGGTATGGCACCTGTTTTTATGGGTTTTTTTCAATTTATTTGGCACGGTGTTTTTGCTAATAGGAAAGCTAAAACAATATATAATCCTGGTTTAGGAGCAGTTGTATTATTGCATATTCCTGTGGGAGGTGCATATATGAATTATATTATTTCTAATGATTTGGTTACGGTACTGGATTGGATTTTAGGGACAATTTATTTTGTTATTGCTACGTACCTCTTTATCGTTAGAGGGAATATGATGATGAAAAATAAAAAATCTATTTATAACTTTTCTAGTAAGCAATTAGGTCCTTATGATAATACGTTTAAGCAATGAAATAGAAAGTTGTTTCATATCATAAAAGTGAATCATTCATGAATAAATTATGACAAGAATATAGATAATTTTCAGAAAAATAAAATAAATCATTTATTTTTTTCAGAAAATATAATATAGTTATGGCACAGAAAGTATTTTAACATAAGGAGGCTTTTTATGAGGATAAAAGGAAACTATGTGCCAAAAAGAGAAGTATTATTTTGTTCAGCTTCATTTACAATAGGTGAAGCATTGGATCATTTAAATAAAACAGGTTATCGTTGTGTCCCGGTTTTAGATGAAAAGCAGGAGGAATTTTTAGGAAATGTATACAAAGTAGATATTTTAGAATATAAAGGATCATTAGAAGATAATTTATTACAATTGTTAAATGATAAAGAGGGTTATGTGAGAGAAGATTCTTCTTTCTTTAAAGTGTTCTTTACGATTAAGAAGTTACCATATTTGTCTGTAGTCGATGAAAAGGGAATATTCCTTGGGATTTTAACTCATAAAAAGGTGTTTGAGCTATTAGAAGATGCGTGGGGTGTTCATTCTAGTGTTTACTCCGTCATGGTTGGAACGCAAGACTATAATGGGGCCATTCAAAAATTATCTACAGTTTTGAAAAAATATAGTGGTATTCAAAGCTTGATGACATTTGATAATAATGCGTTGTTAGTACGTAGAATTATGTTTACGTTAGGTGAAGAATTTAAATCAGAAGAATTAGATTTCTTGCTAAAAGATTTAGAAGATCATGGATTTCGTGTTGTATATGTAGAAAAAATGAATAATCCGCGAGAAGTGGAAATAATAGAATAAAGTGAAAAGGCCATCTATATAATTTAGATGGTCTTTTTAGCGTATACAAACAAAAGAAGAGTTATCTTAGGATAACAAGTTAGACGTGTAGAAGTTTTCTTTAGAGATACTTTCCTAAAAGAATAAAAATGAACAAAATAAGTATATACTATTTTGTTTTTCAAAAAATTCCATATAAAAAATATGTTTCTATTTTTCAACTAAATGTGTTACTATATGTGTGACAAAAGTAAAGAGGTCTGACAAGTTAACTCCATGGTATAACACTCTAATGATTTAAATATTCAAAAAAATCAAAAATAAAAAATTATTAATTAAAGTAAGAAAAAGGGGAAATGGAGAAATTACAGAGAAAGACATTGCTTTTTGAGGGGTATACATTATCATCATGAGCAGAGAGGAGGATGCATAGCATATTGTGAAAAAGAGATAAACAATAAAGAACGTGCTATGCAAAATAAAGATATGAAGGGACGATTAAGGCCAGGAGATACGGTAGCAATCGGTTTGATGCTATTTGCGCTATTTTTAGGAGCAGGAAATTTAATTTTCCCACCGGTTTTAGGTCAACAAGCAGGAGAGAATGTTTGGATTGCCACAATTGGATTCCTTGTAACAGGAGTCGGACTCCCCCTATTAGCTGTAACTGCTGTAGCTTTTGTAGAAGGGGACCTGAAAGCGTTATCCTCTAGAGTACACCCTATATTTGCATTTGTTTTCCCACTAATTAGTTATTTAGCAATTGGACCATTCTTTGCGATTCCACGTACAGGAGCAGTTTCATTTGAAATGGGAATGAAGCCGTTTTTATCGGAAGCGATGGTTTCAGAGTGGTACATGCTGTTTCTTTACACAGCGGTTTTCTTTGGTATAACTTGGTACTTATCATTAAATCCATCAAAACTAGTTGATTGGTTTGGAAAGTTTCTTACTCCGTTATTAGTATTAATTGTTGCTGTAATTGTTGGAAAAGCAATTATTGATCCAATTGGAGCACCAGCTACGCCGTTAGATGCATATAAAGATAATGCATTCTTCGGTGGGTTTATCCAAGGTTATTTAACAATGGATGCCATTAGTGCACTTGTATTTGGAATAGTTGTTGTACAAGTCATTCGTTCAAAAGGCATAAAAGAGAGCGGGCAAATTGCAAAAACAACAATTGTATCAGGAATTATTGCTGTGTTAGGTTTAACGTTAATTTATTTATCACTTGCGTATCTTGGTTCGACAAGTACATCACTTGGTGTTTCTGATAATGGAGGTCTTATTTTAACGAAAGTTGTAAATGAGTTATATGGAACGAGCGGTAAAGTCTTATTAGGTCTTGTTATTACACTTGCTTGTTTAACAACTTCAGTTGGACTAACTTCTGCATGTGCAGGATTCTTTACAAACCTGGTTCCAAAACTTTCACATAAAACAATTGTAACAATGGTATGTGTGTTTAGTTTAATTGTATCAAATTTAGGTTTAACACAGCTTATTGCGGTAACATTACCCGTGTTAATGATTATTTATCCAGTTGCAATTGTTCTAATTGTACTGTCATATTTCCATAAGTGGATTGGACAACGTAACACAGTGTATATTGGTGCAATTTTAGGTGCATTATTAGTTAGTCTATTTAATGGCTTAGAAAGTGCAAATATAAAGATTGATGTAATCTCAAATGTATTAGAAATGCTTCCATTATATAAAGAAGGAATTGGTTGGTTATTACCATCATGTATTGGTGGAATTCTCGGTTTCTTCTTCTATAAATCAAATGAATCAAGTGAGTTACAAAAGAAAGGTGCTTAAGCATCTTTCTTTTTTTAAAAGGAAATTTGTATGTTTTGTCTAAATGATAGTTGGGAGGCATGATAAAATGGCTAATTTTGAAGATTTTTTACAACTGGATTTACGAATTGGGACGATAAGAAAAGCGGAGGAATTTAAAGAAGCGCGTGTACCAGCGATTAAGCTAGAAGTTGATTTTGGGGAACTTGGTATAAAACAATCAAGTGCTCAAATTACTAAGCGATATACACCAGAGGAGTTAATTGGTAAACAAGTTGTTGCTGTTGTGAACTTCCCGCCAAAGCGTGTTGCAGGGTTTAAATCAGAGGTACTTGTGTTAGGGGGAGTCCCGGAGCAGGGGGATGTAATTTTGCTGCAACCTGATATTGAGGTACCGAATGGAACGCCAATTAGTTAACATGTAGGGGGGGGAAGTGTGGATATTGGAAACGAATATTTACAATGCGTAATTTCAAACTTTAAGATGATTCAGAAGCAAGGAGAGCGGACGCTTTCGCAATTGTCATATGAACAAATATGTTGGGCACCTCATGAAGAGTCGAACAGTATTGCAATTATAATCAAACATTTACACGGTAATATGCGTTCAAGATGGACAGATTTTTTAACGACAGATGGTGAAAAGTTGGACCGGAACCGTGATACCGAGTTTGAAGGAAGATATACTTCAAAAGAAGAAGTGTTAGTAGTATGGCAGGAAGGCTGGGGATATGTTTTTCAAACACTAGCTACCTTGACCTCACAACATCTTTTACAGAAAGTATACATTCGAGGGGAAGCACATAGTGTTATACAAGCAATTGAAAGACAGATTGCTCACTATGCTTTACATATTGGACAAATCATTTATATTGGCAAAATGTTAAAAGAAAAAGATTGGGAATGTTTGAGTATTCCAAAAGGACAGTCTAATCGTTATCTCTCTAAATGACGTTCAATCATATAGTAAGAAATAAAACGATATAGAGATGGGGCTAAAAAGACAATCCAAATAATTGATTGCTCCGTTACAATTAAAATAATTCCTGTAGCGAGAGTGTACCAAATGAAATATACTCCAAATAGCGTATTAATCGGAATAAAGCGAGAAGGAAAGAAGAGCCTACTAAAACAAGATGTGTGAAATAAGTAAATGCGAATGTAAAGTATGGCTGTAATAAGATTTTGCTTTCTTGCAATTCTTTTTTTGCATATATGACATATAAAAGGCGGCTTCATCTCTACACCTCATTTCATAATAATCATCAGGTTCTTCTTATATTTGCTACTAGTTTATATAAAAGAAAGTATAAGGCATATATACCTACATAAGCGCCAGTGATGAGAAACAGTGGGTTTAATAAAATACCATGTATGGTTGTCATATATACTAAACCATGTACCAACACATCATATATGTTTAATGCGATTACAGTACCAAGTATATACAAAGAGCAGTATGCACAAATGTCTAAAAAGACACGGAATTTAGGGTGTGTTGCAAATACTAGAAAAACACATGATAGAACGATGGGAAGTAAACCTATGATAAGCTTCAATTCATTTCACCTCTATGACAATATAGCCGAAAAGTAGGCGGTCTATTCTCTATAGCTTGTACATAAGTTGGAACAGAGAGGGTGATGTTATGAATCGAGGCTTCTTTTATGTGAAACTAACAAGTGTACGTAAGTTGATTTTGTTTATTATTATTACGATGTTAGCGACTTTTTTTCTTATTAGTATGATGGTAACTTCAATGAAAGAAACAAAGTCTGCGTATTTATATAATTGGTTAAATGAGTTATCAATGAATGGATATATGTACGTGATTGGAAAGGAAAATCATTATTTTACACAAGAATATCGGAATTTAAACCAAGACTTTTCGATTTCATCATTTCTATTTTCACTGGCAACGAATATCCGTTTTGATGATGTACGCAGTTTTGTTGGGAAAGAGCTTCCGGGTTTTGGAAAGTATGATACAGAAATCGTCATTGCTGGTGAAGGGACTGACTATTCTAATTTGCCAATAGAATCGAGTGTTCCGCTTGAAGAAGTGGTAAAAGAACGGACAGGAGAAACAGGACAAGTTCCGAAAAATGATACAAATAAAGACACGAAACAACCAGCTAAAACAACAGGAACAAGACAAGTTGCCTTTATTTATCATTCACATAGCTGGGAATCGTATTTGCCACTATTAAATTTAACAAATGATCCAGATCCGAATAAAGCAACAAGTTCTGTAACGAATATTTCTATACTTGGAGAACGTTTCCGTGAACAGTTAGCAAGTGAAGGTATAGGGGCAGTAAATGATAAAACAGATGTCGGGAAAAAGCTAATTAGTAAGGGCTTAAATAGTAATAGTTCTTATAAAATGTCTCGAGAAATTGTGCAGGAAGCAATGGCTAGTGATAAAGAATTACAATATTTTTTTGATTTGCACCGCGATAGTGCTCGTAAAAACATTACAACAAAAACCATTGGAGATAAATCCTATGCAAAGCTTGCCTTTGTAATTGGAAAGGGAAATAAAAATTATGCAAAAAACTTACAATTAGCAACTGCGTTACATGAAACGATTAATAAAAAATATCCTGGAGTAAGCCGAGGGGTTATTCAAAAAGGGTTTCAAACAGGGAATGGTGTTTATAATCAAGATTTATCAGGACAAGCGATTTTAATTGAAGTTGGAGGTGTAGATAATACATCTGAAGAATTAAATCTTTCAATTGATGCACTCGCCAAGGCATTTGGCGAATATTTTTGGCAAGCTGAGAAGGTGAATGGATGAACGTAAGTGAGACACTTACGTTTTTTTTATTTAAAAAAAGAAAAAATGGGAGCCGGCTTTCTATTGCTACAATTTTTCTTCATTATATTAATATCGAAATTTGTCTATTTCTCCTAGGAGAAATAGACAGGGATTTTATAAAAGGATAGAGAAAATCTCTTTATAAAGAAAATTTTTATATTAAGAAATTGATAGGGTGATAGGGATGATTCGAGAAATTCAAGCAGAGGATGCAGCAGCATTTTTGCAATTAGGAAAACAATTAGATGAAGAAACGACTTTTATGCTATTAGAACCAGGTGAAAGAGATACAACGGTAGAGCAACAAGCGAAAATGATTCAACGCTTTATAGAAAATAATAACTCTATCATATTTGTAGCTAGTGATGGAGCAGAATTAGTAGGATTTATTTTAGCTAATGGTGGTAATGTGCAAAGAAATAAGCATACAGCAGCAATTGTGATTGGCATTTTGCAAGAATATAGTGGCAAAGGGATTGGAACGGCGCTGTTTAAAGAAATAGAAAAGTGGGCAAGATTACATGATGTATGGCATTTGGAATTAACTGTAATGGCCCATAATACAAGAGCACAGGCACTATATAAAAAGGAAGGGTTTGCACAAGAAGGTGTCAAAAAAGCTTCTCTTATTTTCGATGGAAAGGATGTCGATGAGTATTATATGGCCAAATTATTAAAATAAGAGGTCGTTTTATGAAAAAAAGATGGGCACTACTGAGTGTCGTAGCATTTGCAATTATTGTTGGAGTAGCAGGGATAAATTATAAACTGTATAAAGATAAGAAGGCGCAAGAAGTAAATGTCAGTGTAGCATTTCCAAAAGAGCAAGAAACCATTGCTAAAACAGAAGGAGATATTGCGGTTGTGAATAATCCTGATTCTATACTTGTACTTGTAAATAAAAGTAGACGGTTACCGGATCGTTATAAGCCACAAGATTTAGTCATTCCGAAAGTGCGTTATTCAAGTGAAGGCGATCAGGAGAAGAAGAAGATGCGGAAAGAAGCAGCACAGGCGCTTGAGAAAATGTTTCAGCAAGGAGATCAGGAGCGTATTTTTCTCTTTGCAGTCTCTGGATTCAGGTCTTTTGATCGACAAAAAGCGTTAAATACAATGTATAAAATCCAAGATGGAGAAGCGAAAACAGCGATGTCTAGTGCGGTTCCAGGAACGAGTGAGCATCAAACAGGACTCGCAATGGATATTACATCGCAATCTGCTAAATTTCAATTAGAGTCTGTTTTTGGAGATACAAAGCAAGGGAAATGGCTTGCTCAAAATGCACATAAGTTTGGTTTTGTTATTCGGTACACAGAAGAGAAAGAGGCCATTACCGGTTATCGGTATGAGCCGTGGCACGTACGATATGTAGGAAATCCGCAAGCGACATATCTATATGAAAATCAACTTACCTTAGAGGAAGCAATGAAGTAATGAATTGAGGGGAGACGGTCCAGATGACGATGTTATATAAGAAAAAGGTATATGCATATATTACAAGGGAAAAAGAGGGAGTTATGCAATTGCTTGTTTTTACACATCGTGATATGCCAGAAGCTGGTATACAAGTTCCGGGCGGCACAGTTGATGAAGGAGAAAAATTAGAAATGGCAGTACTGCGTGAAGTGCTGGAAGAGTCAGGACTGCGTCATTTGTGCATAGAACGTTTCATTGATGACTATATCATCTATGTGAAAGAAAAACAGGAATATCAAAAACGCCACTTCTTCCATATTTCTTTACTAACAGACGTTAAGGATACATGGGAACATACAGTAAGTGCGGGACAGGAAGATCAAGGTTTGGCATTTTGTTATGAATGGATTGATATAGCAAAGTGTCCTGCATTAGCAGGAAAACAGGATGAATTTGTACATTTGCTAGAAGAAATGTATGTGAAATAAAAGCGAGTTTGAAAATATGAAAAATACATGTAATTTCTAAAACGTTTTAGACGGAATCTTATTCGTTTAAGGCGTTTTTTATTTCACTTGAAATGGAAGGTTTTTTGAAATGTGGGCTGGATATAGCTCAAGAGGTGGACAAGTCATTAATCCATACGGCTCAGGTGATGATGATCTCTTTGTTGGGGGCTCGAGTACAGGATCGACAGTAGCAGTTGCTGCAAACTTTACTGTTGTATCTGTTGGCACAGAAACAGATGCACCTATTTTAAGTCCGGCATAAGCCTACTGTTGGTTTAATTAGTCGAAGAGGGATTCTGCCTTTCACATATTCCCAAGATACAGCGGGGCCATTTGCAAGAACAGTAACTGACGCAGCAATTCTATTGGGAAATTTAACTGGGGTAGATCAGCTTGATCCTGCGACTTATAAAAGCGAAGGAAGAGTTCAACAAGATTATACGATGTATTTAGAATCTAATGGCTTAAGAGGTGCAAAGATTGGAGTGTTCAACAAAGCACCTGAAGATTATTACGAATCTGGAGAGTATGATGAAGAATTATTTCAGAATGTTATACAAACACTTCGTAATGAAGGAGTGACAGTAGTAGAAGAGATAGACATCCCATCTTTTCATAGAGAGTGGACCTGGAGAGTCTCGTCGTATGAATTAAAACATAGCTTAGATAATTATCTTTCTAAGTTACCTTCAAATATTCCAGTGCATTCTATCTCTGAATTAATTGCATTTAATAAAAGCATAGAAGAAAAAGCATTAAAATATGGACAAAGCAGGTTGGAATTTGGAAAAGATTTTCCTAATACGTTAAGAAACCCTGAGTATTTGAATGCAAGATTAGAAGATTTATATTTTTCACAGGAGCAAGGAATTGATTTTGCCTTGAAAAAATATGATCTTGACGCCATTTTTTTTCCTTCCTATATAGGATCGACAATCTGTGCGAAAGCTGGATATCCTTCAATAGCGGTACCGGCTGGATATATGAAAAGCGGAAGACCGTTTGGAACCACTTTGGCAAGTAATGCATTTAGCGAAGGGACTTTAATCAAGCTTGCATATGCTTTTGAGCAAGCTACAAAGTATAGAAGAATCCCGAATTTATCGTGAAAATAGTATGAAAAAGATAGAAGGGACTCTATCTTTTTTGTATGTTGTAAAGTTTCATATTCATATGCTTAAAAACAGCAGAATCAAAGAGAAATATCTTTTTCTTGCTGCTTCGTATGTTTTAGTAAAATAAAAGATAAACAAGCAGAACATAAAATAAGAAAAGCAGCGATGATATAAATAGTGCGAACATCGAACGTATCGGCGATGATCCCGACACCTAACATAGAAAGTCCTGAAACTGTTGAAGTAAGTGTACCGTGAGCTGTATACATTTTGGATAATAGAGATGGTGGTACGCTTGATTGTAAAACAGTTGTTTGGGAAATATCCCGGATTTGATAAGCAGGACCCATTAAAACGCAAAGAAACAATGCAATAAATCCGTTGCTTGTTATGCCATATAAGAAAGTGAACACGCTAAATAGGAGAGAGCCTAAAGCCATTGAACGTATTAAGTTATTTTGAATATATGTACTCATTCGCCATGCTAACAAACCGCCAAGTAATGTTCCGATATAATAACTTGTATTAATATAACCCCACCATTCTTCTCCTTTATGGAGAGCGGTTGTTACGTATGCCATCGTAATGCCGCCAATCCATATCGTTCCAGCAAATGTTTCAATTAAGTCCATATATGTAACTGCGCGTAAGGAGGGATGTTGGAATAACAGTTTCCAACCTTCTAGTAATGCAGCTGATTTCTCTGCTGATTTCTCTGCTGCTTGTTCAGTTTGTATAGAACGCAAAGAAACATATAGTGTAATACATCCAAAAATCATTAATATGTTGTTGATCATAAGTGTAGAAGTAGCGCCAATAAGCAGAACAACTATACTTGTAAATGAATAAGCAGCTGCTTGAACAATTTGTGTTGAAAAGGAAAAAACACTATTTACTTTTACTAATTTTTCTTGTGGTGTTAGACGTGGAAGAACAGCGTATAATAAAGGCGAACTCCAGCCCCCACATAATGAAATAAGAATAATGAAAGTTAAAAGGGCTGTAACGCTTGATGATAGAAAAGGAAATAGTACGGTCAAAAGAATGAATAGGAAAGCTTTAACCCACTGTAGTGTGACAAGTAATGAATAAGACGGAAAGCGGTTCATTAGAAGTGGGGCTGATGCACTTGCAATGAGATTTGCAATAACTTGTAATAAAGGAAAAAGGGCAGTAATGGTAGCTGATTTTGTTGTCACATAAATATGAGTAGTAAGGATCATCACGTAAACAACATTGGCGAGAGTAATACACATTTTTGAAAACCAATAAAAGGGCAACGAGTGTTGGCTCAATATGGAGACCTCCTTTCAATAATGATTTTCTCTTTAAAATTATTATAGTTTGAAAGTTTTATTTTTTAAAGATTTTTATTTTTTGTCACTTTTATAAAGGGATTTTCATGTATAATAAAGAATATACAAATATACTATTTTAATAATACTCATTATAACAGTGAATATGTATAGTAGCTTCTGTTGAACCGCCTCGTATTAATCAAGAGGACGTGATAAACAATTCTTTTTTTCATATACATATAGAAAATAAAAAGAAAGTGAGGGTTGCATATGGCTGGATGGGTAATTTGGTTTATCATAGCTGGTATTCTATTTATTGCAGAAATGTTATCAATTACTTTTTACATGTTGTGGCTTGGAATTGGAGCTGTTGTCGGAGGTCTTATTGCACTATTCGCTCCAGAAGCGCTATTTTTACAAGTTGCTGTAGGAGCAATTGTGAGTTTGACATTAACTTTTTTCACGAAAAGAATCTCCAAAAATTTTCGTGAGGCAAAAGGATTTACTGATACTGTAGATAAATTAGTTGGTAAAAAAGGGATCGTCATGCAAGCGATTACATCTGAAGAGAATGGAATTGTGAAAGTGGATGGAGATACTTGGACTGCTAGTTCAGATGTTCCTATTTCAGTTGGAGAAAAGGTCATTGTTATAAAGAGAAGTAGCACTGTTTTACATGTGAAAAGGGAGAGTGAATAAAAATGGTAGCATTGACATTAACGATTATTTTCGCATTAATTGTTGTTGTATTTGTAGCGTTAACAATTAAAATTGTTTCACAACAAAAGGTAGGGGTTGTTGAGAGGTTTGGTAAATTCCAGCGTATCATGCATCCGGGATTGAATATTTTAATCCCAATTGTAGACCGCATTCGTGTATACCATGATTTACGTATTCAACAAACAAATGTACCACCACAAAAAGTAATTACGAAAGATAATGTACAAGTAGAAATTGATACAATTATTTTCTACCAAATTGTTGAACCAGAACTAGCGACATATGGTATTTCTAACTATGAATATGGTGTACGTAATATTACATCTGCAACAATGCGTCAAATTATCGGTAAGATGGAACTGGATGAAACATTATCAGGGCGTGAAAAAATCTCAACAGAAATTCGTTTAGCGCTTGATGAAGCAACAGAAAAATGGGGCGTTCGTATTGAACGTGTTGAAGTTGTTGATATTAATCCGCCAAAAGATGTGCAAGCATCGATGGAAAAACAAATGAAGGCAGAACGTAACAAACGTGCCATCATTCTAGAAGCAGAAGCTGCAAAACAAGATAAAGTCCTTCGTGCTGAAGGGGAAAAACAAAGTAAAATTTTGATGGCTGAAGGGGATAAAGAAGCGCGTATTCGCGAAGCGGAAGGTATACGTGAGGCGAAAGAACTAGAAGCGCAAGGGGAAGCAAGAGCGATTGAAGAAATTGCAAAAGCGGAACAAAATCGAATTGAATTATTACGTGCAGCGGACTTAGATGAACGCGTTCTTGCTTATAAATCATTCGAGTCATTAGCTGAAGTAGCAAAAGGACCAGCAAATAAAGTCTTCATTCCATCTAATGCAATCGAAACACTTGGTACACTTGGTGCAATTGGTGAAATTTTCAAAGAAAAACAAGCGAAGAAATTGCCTTCTTCTGATACACCAAAAGAACAATAACAACGAGAAAGAGAAATGGGCTGCCATTTCTCTTTTTGTGGTTTAGGGGGGATTATATGAAGCAGGCTTTAAAAATAATGAAAATTTGTATGGCGGTAGTATTTGTTTTGATTTGGTACTGGATGATGAAAGATATCATTTTCAATACATATTTAAATTATTCTGTTTGGTTACATTGGTTATATATCATTTGTTTTTCGCTAAGCTCTATCCATGCATATAAATCAAATAAAAAAGTATTTGCACTACTATTTTGTTTAGCTGTTGTATTAAATGGAACAAGCTTATTAAAAATGTATATTGCATAGAGCCTGTACATACCCATGTATAAAGAGGGTGATACATTGAAAAAGTATGCAACTCGTATATATGGAAAGAAATTGCTGTTTTTAATCTTCTCCTATGCATTTGTAATAGTAGTAACGGCGTCTATTGTGACCTCGCTTTTACATACAATGAAATCTTATTATGCGAATCAGTGGTTTGGGAAAGTTTCGATGCAAGGTTTTGTTCAAATGTTGGAGAGTGAAAATCGCTACTTTGCATCTGATTACTTTAAAACAAATAAAAGAGAATCAGTTGGGAATTTATTGTTTTCTATCGCCACGGATCTTAAAATACAAGATTTAAGAACGTTTGTTGGAAAAGAAGTACCGGGAATGTCAAAGTACTATTCTAATATTATCGTAGCTGGAGAAGGTACTGATTACACGAATATTCCGAACGAATCAAGTGTACCAATTGAAGAGGTAACGAAAGAACGGGAAGTAGCGAAGGATAAAGTCACAGAAGCTGAGAAAAAGAATCCAGTACAAAAGAATAACGGAAATGTAAAAGGTGAAAGTGCGGTATATATTTATCACACACATAGCTGGGAATCTTTCTATCCGTTGTTACCTGGAGCGGAAAATCCATCAAGTCCTGATGTAAATGTCTCGCTGTTAGGGGAGCGTTTAAAAGAGCAATTGGAAGGTCAGGGAATACCAGTTCTACATGACAAAACAAATATGGGGGATTTATTAGCGAATAAGAAATGGAAATGGTATCAAGCTTATACAGCATCTCATGGGTATGTGAAAGAAGCGTTATCACAAAATAAAAACGTTATGTTTCCGATCGATATTCACAGAGATGATCAGCCGAAGAATGTGACGACAAAAGTGATTAATGGTAAATCTTATGCTCGGCTATACTTTATAATAGGGATGGAAAATGCAGGGCGTTCTAATAATGAGAAGATTGCAAGAGCGATAAATTCCTATTTAGATGAAAACTATTATGGATTAAGTAGAGGGATTTTCCCGAAATATAAAAAGGATGGAAATGGAGTTTATAATCAAGATTTATCAAAAAATGCAATGCTCATTGAGGTTGGTGGTGTTGATAATACGTTGGAGGAGTTATATAACACAATTGATGTGTTGACGGAGGCTTTTAGTAAATATTATTGGGATGCAGAGAAAGTAAATGGGTGATGCGAAAGGGACAGGGAACTGTTCCTTTTTTACGTCCCTTAAAAAATTACCTAGGATTTCATAATGTGAAATAAGTACATTATGAAATCCTAGTAAATGCTTTATACTGATTTAAAATTCAGTTAATTGTAAAGGGGGATAACAAGAGTTTTTAAACTTATATGTATAGTAATATTAAAAACGTGTATATTGGAGGGGGAAAAATGGCAATTCGAACAGGGGCTCAGTATATTGAAGGGTTAAAAGAAAGAAATCCTGAAATTTGGATTGGCGGGAGAAGAGTAACGGATGTTGTAAATGAAGATGTTTTTCGGGAACCGATTTTACAAATTGCAAAATTATATGATATGCAGCACGACCCTAAGTATCAGGACAAGATTACCCACATATGTGAAGAGACAGGGGAACGTGTTTCGAATGCATTTTTAGTGCCGAAAAATTATGAGGATTTAAAAGCGCGCCGTGAATTGTTTGAAATATGGGCAAAAGCTACATTTGGTTTAATGGGGAGAACACCAGACTTTTTAAATGTTACAGTCACTTCAATGGCGAGCAATGCTTGGTTTTTTGAAAAGTTTGATTCCTCATGGGGAACGAATATAAAAAATTATTATAAACATATACGTGATCAAGATTTATTTTTAACACATGCAATTATTAATCCGCAAAATGACCGAAGTAAAGCCTCCCATCAGCAAGAAGATGAAACAATGCATTTAGGCGTGGTGAACGAAACAGAAGAAGGAATGTATGTGAGCGGGGCGAAGATGCTAGCGACACTTGCACCAATTACAGATGAGGTAATCATTTATTCTTATCCGAGCTTTAAACCAGGTGATGAGCGTCATGCAATCTCATTTGCAGTTCCAATTGATGCGCCAGGATTAAGAATTCTTTGTCGTGAGCCAATGCAAGATGGAAAACGCTCCTTGTTTGATCATCCACTTGCATCAAGGTTTGAAGAAATGGATGCATTACTTGTTTTTCATAATGTGTTCATCCCATGGAATAAAGTGTTTATTTATCAAAGTGTAGAGGCAGGGAATCAGCTATATCCTAAAACAGGAATTGGTCATCAGCCAGCACATCAATCTGGAGTAAGAGGACTAGTGAAACTTTCTTTTGCAGCTGAAGTGGCTATAAAGTTAGCAGATTCAATTGGAGTAGATGGCTTTTTAAATGTACAAAATCAGTTAGCAGAATTAATGCAAGATGTAGAAACGATTCGTGCACTCTTGCAAGTAGCTGAATATGAACATGAAATGAATGCATATGGTGAAGCTGTACCAGCAAGATTACCGCTTGATACAATACGTAGCTTATTACCTAAAATGTATCCACGAGCTATTGAAATTATTCAAACAATTGGTGCTGGTGGACTTCTTATGTCACCGACAGGTGCTGATTTTATGAATCCGGAGATTCAAGATGATATGCATAAATATTATATTGGTCGTGAAGGAGTATCTTCTGAAGAGCGTGTTCGCTTGTTTAAATTAGCCTGGGATTTATGTGGTGAAGCATTTGGACAACGTTTATTACAATATGAGCGCTATTACTCTGGAGATCCAGTTCGGAAAATGGGGATGTTTTATAATGCGTATAAAAAGCAACAATCTCTATCGCTTGTGAACAATGCTTTACGAACAAGTTCGTCTGAAAGTGCATTAAGTTAACAACGAAAATGGTTGCGCTTACATTTTTGTTAGAAGAGGAAGGAGAGGTAAATAGATAACAAGAATTTTACTGTTAGGATGTAAATCTTCTTATATGTTTTAGCTATATATGAATCTGAAAATATGTAACTGGAATAGGGGAGGTAAGTTATTTTGATCGCATCTATCAGTAAGATTTGTAAAATTCTAAATTGTTTTACGAGTGGTGAGCCGGTCCTAGGAAATTCTGAAATTGCAGCAAAATTAAATATGAATCCGAGTACAGTTCACCATCTTGTTCGTACATTATGTGAAGAAGGAATGTTAATTCGTGATGAACAGAGAAAATATCGTCTAGGTTGGAAATTGCTAGAGTGGGGCAATCAAGTGATGTTTCAACAAGAGATTTATAGCGGAGCGATTCCGATCGTTGAAGAACTGGTAAGAAAATTTAATGGGACAGTGCACATTGGTATGTTTGATCGTGGAGACGTTGTATTTATTTTGAAAATTTCATCAAAAGATTCAGTGCAAATTTCAACTCATGTTGGATCAAGAAAGCCAGCATATTGTACAAGTACAGGGAAAGTCCTTCTTTCGTTTAACCCTTCTTCTTTAGAATATACTTCAGAAAATCGGCTTTTGCCCAGGGCACCAAATACGATTACCTGTATGAAACGATTTCAGAAAGAATTACAGACAATTCGTAAGCAAGGTTATTCTATCAGTGATAACGAAAATGAGCATGGATTATATGGAATTGCGGCTCCTATTCGCTCTTATACTGGGAGAACGATTGCTGCTCTTAATATTGTTGGTCCGATATCGTATATGCAAGGAAGCAATCGTCAAGTGATGATTCGAAGTGTGATGAATACGGCAAATTTAATTTCAAAGGAATTTGGCTATTTAGATATTTGATTACGATGGAATGAAATATGAGGAGGAAAAAACATGTCAAAAACATTACAATCTTTTAATTTACTAAAATGGATTGATGAAAATAAAGAGTTATTAAAACCACCAGTGAATAATAAGGTGATTTGGCAAGATTCAGAGTTTATTGCAATGATTTTAGGAGGTCCAAATAGAAGACGTGATTTTCATGTGGATCCTTCAGATGAATTCTTTTATCAAATAAAAGGCGAATGTTATGTGGAATGTATCACGGAAGAAGGAAAACGTGAAGTCGTTACAGTGAAAGAAGGCGATGTGTTTATGTTACCAGCTATGGTGCCACATTCACCCCATCGCGTTGCAAACACATATGGATTAGTAATTGAAAGGAAGCGTAACCAAGGAGAACTTGAGGATTTTGTTTGGTTCTGCGATGAGTGTAATCATGAAATGCATCGCGTACGGGTCCAATTAAACGATATTGAAAAACAAGTGAAGGAAGCAATTCATAGTTTTAATTCAAATAAGGAAATTCGTGCGTGTAAAAACTGCGGACATATTATGCCGGAAGAAGTGGAGGAATGGAAGTGCGAATAGATTTTCATACACATATTATTCCTGAAACATTTCCGGATTTTGAAGAGAAGTTTGGTGGGGGACGTTGGCCAATATTAAATCGAACTTGTACATGTGGCGCTGCTATTATGGTTGGAGGGAAAAACTTTCGCGATGTGACAGATCAAGTATGGTGTCCAGAGAAAAGAATTGAAGATATGGATCGAGAAGGTGTTGATATACAGGTATTATCACCAATTCCTGTTACATTTTCCTATTGGGCAAAACCAGAAGAAGCGGAAAGTATGGCACGTATTCAAAATGATTTTATTGCGGAAACAGTCCTGGCATATCCAGATCGTTTTGTTGGATTAGGAACAGTACCGATGCAAGATGGAGAAACTGCAGTTCGTGAGATGGAGCGATGCATAACTGAATTAAAGCTACATGGAATTGAAATTGGAACGAATGTAAATGGAAAAAATTTAGATGATCCTTCATTTATTGAATTTTTCCGAATGGCTGAAAAGTGGCAAGTTCCGATCTTTATTCATCCGTGGGAAACACTAGGGCGTGATAGAATGCAGCATCATAATTTGATGTACACTGTCGGAATGCCGAGTGAAACGGCTCTTGCAGCAGCTACACTCATATGGAGTGGAATGATGGAAAAGTTCCAGGGGCTAAAGATTTGTTTTGCGCATGGTGGTGGTTCTTTCCCATATATTTTGCCGCGATTAGATCAAGGATGGCAAGTATGGCCACATCTGAGACTGACTACATATCCTCCTAGTTATTATGCAAAGAAATTTTATTTTGATTCTTTAAACTATGATCCAATCAATCTTAAATATATGATAGAGCGTTTTGGTTATGAAAAGATTTTCATGGGATCGGATTATCCATTTTTACTACGGGAAATTCATCCAGGTAAAGTGATTGACGAGACACTTGAGTTATCAGAGGAACAAAAGGAAGCTATGCTCGGTGAAAATGCGGCCAATTTTTTAAATATTGATATGAAAAAAAGAGGTGTAGTATATGCAGAAAGTACAAACACCGGAGAGTAAATTAAACGAAATGGGATTCATGCTACCAGAAATTCGCCCGGCGGTTGGTAATTATGTTGGGTGCGTAAGAGTGGGGAATTTATTGTTTACTGCTGGACAAGGTGTTGATGAGTACCACGGAAAATTAGGTAAGGATGTATCAATAGAAAATGGATATAAGGCAGCGAGACAATCTATGTTGAACTTATTAAGTGTTGTAAAGCAGGAACTTGGTGATTTAAATAAGGTGAAACGAGTTGTGAAGTTGCTTGGCTTTGTAAATAGTACGGAGGATTTTATAGATCAGCCAAAAGTGATGAACGGTGCATCTGACTTATTAGTAGATGTTTTTGGTGAAAAGGGAAAACATGCTCGTTCTGCCGTTGGAATGGCTCAACTACCGAATAACACAACAATTGAAATTGAGATGATTTTAGAAATTGAAGAGTAGGAGGCAAAGAGTATGAATAAAGAACTATTAGCTGAAAAAATGAAAGTGAAAGACGCAAAGTTATTTATTGATGGTCAATATGTTGATGCGATGTCCAGCGAAACGTTTGATACGTTCAATCCATCGACAAATAGGAAACTCGCCTCTGTTGCACAAGCAAATGAAGAGGATGTTAAGAGAGCAATAGACGTGGCACAAAGAACGTTTACAAGCGGCATCTGGAGTAAAATGCCTGTGGAAGAACGCTCAGAAATTTTATGTAAAATGTCCGATTTGATTATGGAAAAAGTGAATGAGTTAGCATATATTGAAACACTTGATGTTGGGAAGCCGATAAAAGAGAGCCAGGGCTTTGATATTCCGCGTTCCGCACATAATTTTCGTTTCTTTGCTGAGATGGCAAAGTATATGGTGCATGAACATTATGATAAGCATAACTTTATGTCGTATGTAAAATATGCACCGGCGGGTGTAACAAGTTTAATTATTCCTTGGAATTTACCATTTATGCAGATGACATGGAAGGCATCGGCTGCACTTGCTGCTGGAAATACAGTGGTTGTGAAACCTGCTTCTTATACACCGCTCAGCGCTGTTATGCTCGGTGAAATTGCGAATGAAGCTGGATTACCTCCAGGTGTACTGAATATTATTACAGGACCAGGAAGTACGGTGGGAACGAAAATGACAACACATCCTTCTGTAAGGCGTATTTCATTTGTAGGGGAAAGCAATACAGGGAAAACAATTATGCGAAATGCTTCTGAAAACTTAATACCAGTTTCGTTAGAATTAGGCGGGAAATCCGCGAATATTGTATTTGAAGATGCCGATTTAGATGAAGCGGTACAAGGATCGATTGAAGCGATTTATCGGAATCAAGGAGAAATTTGTTTAGCGGGTTCAAGATTACTCATACAAGAAAGCGTATATGACCAGTTTTTAGAGAAATTCGTTACAGTTGTGAAAAAGATAAAAGTGGGAAATCCTCTTGATGAAGAGACAGATATGGGGGCACTTGTGTCAGCATCGCATTTAGAAATAGTTGATAATTATGTGAAAATAGGTCTTTCCGAGGGGGCGAAATTAGCTCACGGTGGAAAAAGAATCGAGAGCTTAGCACAAGGGAATTTCTATGAACCGACTGTATTATATGATGTTGATAACCGTATGCGCGTAGCTCAAGAAGAGATTTTCGGTCCAGTTTTAGTTGTTATTCCATTTAAAACAGAAGAAGATGCAATTCGTATTGCAAATGATTCTATTTATGGTTTAGCGGGAGTTGTTTGGACAAATGATCTTAGAAGAGCACAACGAGTAGTTTCGCAAATTGATTCAGGATTATTATGGATTAATTGTTGGTATGTTCGGGATTTACGTACCCCGTTCGGTGGTTCTAAGGCAAGTGGTATTGGCAGGGAAGGTGGACGCCATAGTTTTGAATTTTATACGGAAGCTAAGACAGTTACGATGAAATTATAAATTGAATTTCCATCAGTAGAATGGTATTTCCACTGATGGGTTATAAATATAGATTTTAAAAATGAGGTGAGATAAATGCAAGTGTTAATAAAAGAATTAGCCGACGAACTATTGCAGGCTGAACAATCGTGTAAAGCGATTTCTCCTTTTACGGAAAGGTATCCAAATTTATCTGTTTCAGATTCATATAACATTCAGCTCGAAGTAGTAGGGCGGAAGCTAAAACAAGGACGTAAAGTGATTGGGAAAAAAGTTGGGCTTACGAGCACTGCAATGCAACAAATGCTTGGAGTAGATGAACCTGATTACGGACATTTACTAGATGATATGAAAGTAGAAAGTGGAAGTACAATTTCGGTAGATTCATTTGTATCTCCAAAAGTAGAAGCAGAAATCGGATTTGTTTTAGCAGAGGATTTAAGTGGTCCTAATATTACATATGTAGACGTGTTAATGGCAACGAAATATATTGTACCAACACTTGAAATTATTGATAGTCGTATTGCGGATTGGAAGATTAAGCTTGCTGATACAGTGGCAGATAACGGTTCATCTGCGAAAGTAGTCGTTGGCAATACGTTTTCTAACGTCAATGAAGTAGATTTACGTACGGCAGGAATGACGCTTTATAAAAATAATCGTTTACTTGCTACTGGAGCGGGAGCGGCGGCATTAGGACATCCTGCACAAGCTGTTGCTTGGTTAGCAAATAAACTTAGTGAATTTCATATTTCGTTGAAGGCTGGGGAGTTAATTTTACCGGGTGCGTTATCTGGCGCTGTTTCAGTTCAAGGCAATGATATAATTCGAGCTGATTTCGGTTCCCTTGGTTCGGTTTCTATTAAATTTGTATAGTCCTATGATCGTGTGAAAAGGAGGGGATATATGTGGGGAAAGTGAAAGCCGCTATTATCGGTTCTGGAAATATTGGTACGGATTTAATGTATAAATTAAGAAAAAGTGAAGTAATTGAAATGACAGCCATGATTGGAATAGATTCTGAATCAGATGGATTAAAGCGGGCTAAGAGCGAAGGATATGAGACTTTTGATAACGGTATACAAGCAATCATTGAGAATCCTAACATAGCAGATGTTGTATTTGATGCAACGTCTGCCAAAGCTCATATTCGTCATGCAGAAGTCTTAAGAGGGCTAGGGAAACTAGTAATTGACTTGACACCAGCAGCATGTGGTCCGTTTGTTTGCCCAGCAGTACAAGATGATAATCATGTAGAAGCGCGGAATGTCAATATGATTACATGCGGTGGGCAAGCAACAATTCCAATTGTCCATGCTATTAATGAAGTAGCGGATGTTGCGTATGCAGAAATAGTTGCTACAATTTCTAGTTTAAGTGCAGGTCCAGGTACACGGGCAAATATTGATGAATTTACGATTACAACAAGGCGTGGGATTGAAGAAGTTGGAGGAGCAGATTGTGGAAAAGCGCTTATTATATTAAATCCTGCCGATCCTCCTATCCTAATGAGAGATACAGTATATTGCGAAGTCAAACATATGGATGAATTATCTATTAGGCAAGCGATTTATAAGATGGTTGAAGTAGTTAGGTCATACGTTCCAGGATATGCTTTAAAACAAGAGCCAATGTTTGATGAGAACCGTGTCACTGTATTTTTAGAGGTAGAAGGAGCGGGAGATTACTTTCCTCCTTACGCTGGTAATTTAGATATTATGACAGCAGCGGCATTAAAAGTTGGTGAAGGATATGCGTGCCGAATAATTGTAGATCAGAAGCGAGGTGTGATGAATGAAACGAAATAGTGATATGCCGATTAAAATAACTGAAGTTTGTTTACGTGATGGAAGTCATGTGATGAGGCATCAATTTACAGAGGAGCAAGTTCGTTCCGTAACTAGGTCGCTGGATGAGGCGGGTATGCATTATATTGAAGTTAGTCATGGGGATGGATTAGGCGGTTCTACTTTACAATATGGAAAATCGTTAGTAGATGAAATGAAGCTCATTGAAGCGGCAGTAGAAGAATGTAGACAGGCAAAGGTAGCTGTTTTACTTATTCCCGGCATTGGCACTGTCCATGAATTAAAACAAGCAGAAAGCATTGGAGCAAGACTTGTTCGTGTAGCAACTCATGTAACGGAAGCAGATGTTTCTGCACAACATATTCATTTGGCGCGGGAGTTAGGTATGGAAGTGTGCGGGTTTTTAATGATGGCACATTCGGCACCGGTTGAGAAATTAGTAGAACAAGCAAAGCTTATGGAAAACTATGGAGCGCAAGCTGTTTATGTAACAGATTCAGCTGGGGCTTTATTACCACATGAAGTACGGGAGCGAATTCAGGCATTACGTCAATCTTTAAATATTGAAATTGGCTTTCATGGCCATAATAATCTTTCTGTTGCAGTAGCAAATACAGTTGCGGCAATTGAAGGAGGTGCAACTCGTATTGATGGAAGTGTTCGTTGCCTTGGAGCCGGAGCTGGGAATGCGCAAACTGAGGTATTGTTAGCTGTATTAGATCGCATGGGATATAAGGTAGATATAGATTTGTATAAAATGATGGACTTAGCAGAAGATATTGTCGCTCCTCTATTACCAGGACCACAAGAAATTCAAAAAGGTAGTCTTGTAATGGGTTACGCCGGTGTATATTCAAGCTTTTTACTACATGCTGAGAGAGCAGCTCATAGATTTGGCGTAGATGCTCGTGATATTTTAATTGAACTTGGTAAACGAAAAATAGTTGGCGGACAAGAAGATATGATTTTAGATGTCGCAGTTGAATTAGCGAAGATAAAAACGGGGGTGTAAAATATGGCTTTAGTTAAAGGTGCAGATTCAGAGATTATTGAATATTTACTTCAAGCAGAGAGAGAAAGAAAAGAAGTGGTGAAAGTAACGGATCAGCATCCGGATCTAACAGTGGAAGATGCTTACATATTGCAAAAACAATTAGTAGAACAAAAGATGAAGGAAGGATCCAAACGAGTTGGTGTAAAGCTTGGGTTAACGAGTAAAGCGAAGCAACAAATGATGGGGATTGATGAAGCGATTTACGGTTATTTATTATGTGATATGTTAGCGTTTGAATGGGAACCCGTGCAGTATGAAACGTTAATCCATCCAAAAGTAGAACCAGAGATTGCTTTTTTAATGGGAGAGGATTTACAAGGTACTAGCGTTACAGCGGATGAGGTATTAAAAGCAACGAAATATATTACGCCAGCTTTGGAGATTATTGATAGTCGTTATTTAAATTTTAAATTTACACTGCCTGATGTAATCTCGGATAATTGTTCATCTTCAAAGTTTGTATTAGGAAGTAAATGGATTCATACTGAGGAAATGGATTTAGCGAATGTCGGGATGGTTATGTCGAAAAATGGTAAAGTGGCTACAACTGGAACAGGAGCAGCTGTACTTGGACATCCAGCAACTGCAATTGCCTGGGCAGTAAATAAGCTTGGATTACAAAATGAAGGGTTGAAAAAAGGTGATATTGTATTAAGTGGTGCACTATCTGAAGCGATTGCGTTCAAAGCAGGTGACGCTATTATTGCACAGTTTGAAGGTTTGGGTAGTGTATCAATGTTTTGTGAATAAAGAGTAAAGCGAGAGATGGATATGCCGATTGTACAAATTCAAGTAATTGAGGGTAGAAAACAGGAGCAAATTCAAAATCTCATTTCGAATGTTACAGATGCGGTTGCAAAAAGTTTGGATGTGGATGCTGAACGTGTACGCGTACTAGTAAATGAGATTCCAGGTTCGCATTGGGGTGTTGGGGGAAAGGTGAAGGGTAGTGTGGAAGGGAAATAGGTTTTCTGAAGTAAAAGCAATTCTTATTAAAACTAAGAATTGCTTTTTTATTTGAAAATATCAGGAAATTATGATAATATATCTTTCTGATTTAAAAGATATAAGGGGGAGAAAGGTATGCAAATACTATTAATTCGGCACGGAGAGTCAGAAGCAGATATTTTAAACGTACATGAAGGAAGAGCGGATTTTGAATTAACGGAAATGGGCAGAAGGCAAGTGGGAAGTTTAGTGCAAAAAGTGAAAAACGACTTTCCGCCAGATTTTATATGGGCAAGTACATTAAAAAGGGCGCGAGAAACTGCTGAAATATTAGCGAAAACCGTTGGGTGCTCAGTGAAATTGGAAGAAGAATTAATGGAATTTAATAATGGTGTACAGGCTGGATTGTCCTTTGAAGAAGCAAAAAAGTATCCAGAGCCAAAATTTCTTCATGATCGTTTTGAAAATGGGGAATCATTCATAGAATTTCGAATGAGGATTGAAACGATATTTTCCAAGATTGTGACAGAAAATAAGTATGAACGAATTGCGATTGTTGCTCATGGTGGGGTAATTAATAGTTTATTACGCGCTTTTTTTCAAATGCCAATCAACATGGATTATTATTTTAAAATGGGAGATACGGGAATTAGCTTAATTGAACTTACGGATAAAGGAAAGGTAATTCACTTTATCAACGATACGAGTCATTTAGAAAATATATAGGGGAAATCCTGTTATACAAAATAGGATTTTTTTGTTTGTAGAGTTGTACTTATCTAGAGTAAGAGAATAGTTTAGATGAAAATGTATTACATCTAAACTGGATAAATGTTCTAAAAAATCGAATATTTTTATTGAAATGCTCTTGCAATAAAATAGAGAAAATGAGTATAATGAAAAAATAATTAGTTAAGCTAATTACTTTGAAGAGAGATATGGAATCAAAGAGAAAAACAATAGGAAAGGAGGAACTAGGATCGATGAGTTCAAAAAATGATTCGCTTCCCTTAGGGATAGAGCCCTATGCAAAGTTGATAAAAAAGACAGCATTAGAGGACACCGATCCGATAGCGGCAAAACTTGGTTTATTGATGTTATGGACATCTGATAATGTTTTAGATGCAGTTGATATGGATTTAGCGCCACTTGGAATTTCTGAAAGTAAATTAGATTTTCTATTGCTATTTATTTTACGCGAAATTGAAATGAATGAGGAAGAAGGTAGTATGAGTCCTTCATCTATTGCAAATCGCCTAGGAATTACGCGCGCTTCGGTCACTGGATTATTAGATTGGATGGAAAAACGAGCATTCGTTGAAAGATACCATCATTCTGAAGATCGCAGAAGGTTAAAGGTGAAAATTACTCCAAAAGGAAGAGAGTTTACTTTTCTTTCTTTACCGGTTTTTTGGTCTTCGTGTGCATCACTAGTTGATGAATTTAATCAAGAAGAACGTCAAATATTAGAAAAATTATTAAATAAAATGCAAAAAAGTATGCAATCAAAACTAGGAGAAGGTAGATAAATGAGTTGATTATAATAGTCAACTTATTTTATTTAACTATATAATTAGGTTGGCTTATTATATGTATAACTAACGAAATGTGAGGCGGTGATGAAATAAGCAAACAAACATTTTGTTTCTAAAAAGAGAGTTGAAAAGTACTAAGTTAAGTGGTGAACGTAAAAAGCGATAAATTTTTATGATTTCATCTTAGGAATTTTTGAGGGGTGGAGTGTAAAAAAATTATTAATCTAAATGACAATCTTATTAAAGAGAGGGATTTTATAATGCAAATATCAAAAGAACTGAATGTTGTAAGGAATTATGCGTTGATGACAGCTGTTCTATGCTGGTCGGGTATGGCAGTTATGTCAAGTCTTTATGTTACAATCCCTTTGATTCAGTTATTTACAGAATTTTACAATGTTTCATTAACGCAATCTGCAGTTACTGGTAGTATATTTTCGCTTGGTTTTGCTATCGGCTGTTTGCTATTTGGTGCGATATCTGATAAATATGGTCGAAAGAAAGTCATTCTAATTGGGCTAATTGGATTAGCGAGTATTTCCTTTTTATTGGGGTTAGTCAATAGTCTATCTTGGCTTATTGTCCTTCGCGGATTACAAGGTATAGCGGCAGCTACTTTTTCTCCAGTAGCGCTACCTTACATTGTAGAATCGTTTCCAGTAGAAAAGAAGGTTACAAGCATAGGATTTGTTAGTACTGGCTTTCTAGTAGCTGGAATTGTAGGTCAAGTTATGAGTACTGTAATTAGTCAATATTTTGGATGACATATGGTGTTCTTTCTTCTTAGTAGCGTATATATAGTTACTGCCTTAGGGATTCATTATTCTCTTCCGAAAGGAGAGTCTTCTCAATCATACACGGATATATTAGGACCACTGAAACAAATGGGGAAGGTCTTTACGCATAAAAATTTAGTATTAAACTATGTGATCGCATTTGTCTTATTAATGGCGTTTGTAAATATGTATACTGTTTTAGGAAACTATTTAAGCTCTTCTAACTTTCATTTAAATACAGAACAAATTCTTTACATTCGCTTAGCGGGATTATTTGGAATGTTGTTTTCACCAATTGCAGGACGTTTAACAAAGCGATTCGGAGTTCAGCAGGTTCTTCGAGGAGGATTATTAATCGCCATACTTAGTCTAGGGTCATTAGGGTTTATTTCTAGTCTTCCTATTCTTATCATTATGAGTGTATGTTTTGTTATTGGGATTGCCTTATCTGTTCCAGCTTTGGTTACTCTTGTTGGTCAATTAGGTGGAAAATCAAGAGGAATAGCAGTTTCTATTTATACTTTCATTTTATTTTTAGGAACAAGCATAGGGCCTGTCATCTCTATTTACCTTATGAAAGTAGGCGGATATTCTTAAACTTTTGTGTTATTAGGATTAATACTCTGTGTCGGTTTGCTTTCTTCTTTTTTCATTAACGAAGAATCTACGTTTGATGGGGTTTAAAATCAATTCATATAGAAATGAGTTAGATGTTGATGTTAAGTGACAATAAAGTTATTTAATCTTAATGCTCTAAACACATATAACATTGTCCGAAAATGGAATGCTGTTCAAGAAATAGTCGTATAGTTTTCTTCATTCAGTATTCATTTTGCTCAAAATCAACAACAATAAAGTCATTTCTGTAATGCTTAAAGAAAAGAATGCACTATTCTCCCATTTCTTCTAAATCGATGAGAGAATAGTGAATTTGAAACTTCTTCACCTGGTCGATTGAAATCTCCTATTACTTCTTAATTTCAATTGCTGAAGCTTTATCGTTCCAATCTGCAGCCATATTAGCAGTTTTACCATACCAATCGGAGTGTCTAAATAAGACTCCTTTGCCATATCCTTGAGTTGAAGTATGTTCCCACAGCGTCGTCGAATAACTTGCAGAAGGAGACGCTGTACTTACGGAAGAAATTCTGTCATTCCAGCTAGAAGGCAAGTTTTTAAACCCACTGCTCCAATAAATATACTGTCCACCTTTATTTTTATGCTCATAGAAATCGGTACTACCAGCTCCGCTACCTAGGGGCTTTACTGGGCTTTGAAGTCTTTGTTTATCTTTTTCAATAAAAGCCTCCAAGGTTTCTCTGCTCGTAAAACCATACGCCAACCAATCTCCATTTGTATTTTGTTTAGGCAGAACCATAGTTATTTTTACGTCTTCGTTGGATTTGTTATTCAATTTGGCAAACGAATCCACATTCTTTCCATCTACAGTTAAATAGTCGAATGATTTAATCGTATAATCTTTTTCTGCATTTGCTGATACTGTTCCAAGCCCTCCAGTTAATGCAAAACCAGCCGCTAATGCTCCTACTACTAACTTCTTAAACATACAAACATCCCCTTTTTGCTTAGATTTTTTCGTAAAACCAGAATGTAAGTTAGTTTCGTGATTTTGTGAATCTTCAGAAAATTTATAAATAAAAAGCGGAATATTCGTTGTTTTTTGGTTAATTTTTAGAAAAAAATACATTACTGACTTTTTTAATAAAAGATATTAGTGCAGTGTTCTTGAGGAGTTATAAAGCTGGTTGTTAATAAGTGGTGTACTCAAAAAGAATCTAATATAATAGGAATTCATTTTGAATAATGAATGAGTAATAAAAACTTATTCGAATAAAGAAATACAAGGGTCCTTAATATGTTCAACTAATAAAATATGAATTTGTCCACGATGGTGATAGAAGTGTGCAACAATTTCAAGTAACCACTCAAAACGAGAATAGGAAACACCCCAATACACAGTCATAATTTCAGCTAGTTCATCATTTGAATAGGATAGAAATGTTTTAGAAAGAAGTTCATATCCTTGGAGCATCGTTTTCTGCATTTGAGCAATTGTTTTTGGAGCATGTTCTAGATGAAAGGTATGTAATTCTTCTTGTGTAGCACCATTTAGAATGAGTAAATCTGCATGACAAATGAGTGAAAGATGAGTACATATTTCAAATAACGATCGTTTAGTTTGAATTGGTTTACTTTGCAAATCTAATTCGGTGAGTTGATTAAGCATTTTTATATAGGTATCAATAGCAACTTCAAGTTGGTGTAATGCAGCTTGAACAAACATTGTAATTCTCCCCATCTCCGTATATAATAGTGTCTTAAGAGAATTATATCATATTAAAAATTCCGAAAATTCTAGTAGTTTGACTAGAAAAATGAAAAGTATTATATTGTAAAAGGTCATATTAAACGAGAAATAGAATGGCAAGCAATTATTGAGTTAGGAGTTTAGACCGATGAGTTCGAGATATGGAAGAGATACAATTGTTGAAGTGAATTTAGATACTGTAAAACATAACGTGAGAGAATTTAAAAAACGTGTAAACGATGAAAATATTATAATGATGGCAGCTGTAAAAGCCAATGGGTATGGCCATGGATCAGTTGAAGTTGCAAAAGCAGCAATTGAAGCTGGAATTAATCAACTTGCTGTTGCATTTGTGGATGAAGGTATCGAACTGCGCGAGGCAGGAGTTACAGTGCCAATTTTAGTTTTAGGCTATACACCAGTGGAAGCAGCTGAAGATGCTATTAGGTATGATATTATGATGACGGTATATAGAATAGAAGATTTAAAAGGTATCAATGAAATCGCTAAGCGATTTGAAAAGAAAGCACGTATTCAAGTGAAAATCGATACAGGAATGAGCCGTATTGGTTTACAAGAAGAGGAAGTCGTGCCGTTTTTAGAAGAACTAAAAAACATGAAGTGTATAGAAGTAGAAGGTATGTTTACCCATTACTCTACAGCTGATGAAATTGATAAAACATATACAAATATGCAAACGAGTTTATTTGAGAAAGCTGTAAATACAGCGAAAGACATGGGAGTTCATCTTCCGTACATCCATAGTTCAAATAGTGCTGGATCAATGGAACTTAGCAATACATTTCAAAATATGGTTCGTGTTGGGATTGGGATTTACGGCATGTACCCTTCAAGAGAAGTAGATCATACAGTTGTATCTTTGCAGCCAATATTGTCATTAAAGTCGAAAGTGGCTCATATTAAGCACTCGAAACAAGATCGTGGTGTAAGTTATGGAAATACGTATGTAACAACTGGTGAGGAATGGATTGCGACTGTTCCGATTGGCTATGCAGATGGTTATAATCGTCAATTATCTAATAAAGGGCATGCGTTAGTGAATGGAATTCGTGTACCAGTTCTTGGCCGCGTTTGTATGGATCAATTAATGTTAGATGTTACGAAAGCGATGCCTGTACATGTAGGAGATGAAGTAGTTTTCTACGGTAAACAAGGTGAGGAAGAAATTCCTGTAGAGGAAATTGCAGATTTACTTGGTACAATTAACTATGAAGTGACTTGTATGCTAGATCGAAGAATTCCGCGCGTTTATAAAGAAAATGGTGAAACGACTGCTGTTGTAAATATATTAAGAAAAAAGTAAATGAAAAAAGGGCTGAATCATGATGTGATGATTCAGCCCTTTTTGTTTTACTTATTTTAATAAATTATAATAATCATATTTTGTAGTAACTTCAAATCCGCATTGTGTATAAAGCTTAAGAGCATTAGTGTTTTTTGTTTCAACTTCTAATTCAATCTTCTTATGTCCTTCAGCTAATAACTGATGTACGATGGATTGTAACATGCTTTTTCCATACCCTTTTCCTTGATGAGAAGGATGTACAGCAAATCCGGATAAGGAAGTAAATTCTTTTTGCTTGTTCACTGTAATGGTCCCTACTGGCTGTTTATTAATGAGAGAAATATAGACTAAGCGAGTAGGTGATGAAATCATTTTTTGTAACCATGCGGATGTGTTTGTGAATGAGTCTCCAAAAGCTTTACTAGAGATTTCTAATAAAGTAGGGAATGTTTCTGTAGATGCAGGAATAAGCTCAAGCGTATTTTTTTGTCCTGTCGTTTGTTCTGTATCTAACTGAAATTCCATACTGTACTCACTATACAAGTATGGTAATTTGGCTTTTTCAGCAAATTCTCTTCCTGATGTTGATGACCCGTTTATGATAAGTAAGACTTCATCAACATCTCGTTTTTGAATTTCTTCCATCGCTGTCTGTAAAAGAGTACTTCCTACTTTTTGTTTTCTGAAATGAGGGTGTACGAAGCCTGTTAACTCAAGTTTCGTTGGTCTTTCAAATTCATACATACTTAACAAGCCGATTAATTGTTCATTGTTATAAAAAAGAAAATCGTTTAGCTGATTTTTTTTCCGGTGTGTAAGAATATTGACATGTAAATCTGTTGGATAGTCGATGCCATCACTTAACTTACAAACATCGGCTAAATCTATGATCTGCTGGATTTCAGCCGTTGTTAATGTTTTCTTCTTTTGAATCAGCATATTGTAATCTCCTTAAGAGTATTTTAAAAGTAAATTGGGTGTTGTAACCATTCCTCTAAATCAACACTTCCTTGAACGGATAGTAATCGATATAAATAGCGGTAAGGCGCTCTACATTGCTGTAAATTTGGAATAGGTATAATGGTTTCGTAACCTTTTCGGAAAGCATGGGCTTCTTTCTTTGTAAATACGTATTCTAGGCCGATGAAATCAAGTTCTCTTGGTGCAATGGCATAGGCTTCTGTATCAACTAGTCCAGTAATTACTAGGCCATCTGTTAGAAATTGAGTTGGATCCATATCAATTAAAACGAGTGTTGTTTCCTGCGGTGTAGGTAGTGATTGGATCTGTGCTTGGAACACTTCAAATGCTGTGCGTATTTTTGAATTATTAAAATGAAACTTCTCTACAAGTTGTCTACTTACTTCGGTTATATGGTGCTGAAATTGATGAAGGGGAACTTGAGTAGTTTTAGCTGGATTTCCTACAAAATTTGCTTTAAAAGTATGAATTTGTGCTAACCCTTTCCCAAAGCTATGTAAAACAGAATCCGGTTGTCCGATAAATGATTTGAGTACTTGGCCCTTTAACTTCTCAACGACAACATATTCGCGGTCTAGTATATGTTTCTGTAAGATAGTTGGGATAGGAAGTGCTGTATGTTCTTGCAATAGTTTGTGTATTGTTTCTAAATTATGCACATTTCTTGGATCAATCCCAAATAGTTGTTTACATCCCCACCAAAAATCATTGTTAGGTTCTTCTTTCATCTTAGAAGATCGAACGACGACTTCTTCATTTTCTATTTTTACGAGCCAGACGTCACTTGCATGATCTTCGTAACCTGGATGTAAGGTGTCTATAGATAGAATAGGAGAGGTGAATAGTTGTTGGAACATGAAGATTCTCCTTTTTCTGTGAATTTAATAAATTCATTATATAACATAGTAAGAAATAAATAGCGAATAATTTCTAAATTAGATAAATATGGATATTGTAATGAGGGGGATCAATAATATAAAAATTGCTAAAAGTTGAGTGTTTATTTGAAAAAAGTGAGGAAACAACTGGGGGTTGGGACTATATAAAAATTGGATTTCTCTATTTTTATAAGAATAATCCAAAAAGTTTTTTTCAATCTTTTTAATAGATTATTAAATCTGATTCAGTAGGAACTTAGCTAGAGATCTTGAATTTGTTTTTATGAAGAAAAATATGATTTTAGTAAAAAGGATGCGAAAACTGAAACTATATAATGAAAATAAGAGGAGGAAAGACCTACTTTCATGCATCTAAAGTAGTAATAGATTATGCTCAAAAAACTAGAGACATGTATTTGCTTAAGTGCTATTTGTTGCTTTCTATTCGTAGCTCCCGCAGAAGCGAGTCACCAACCAGCAGATTATTTAGCGACGCTGCAATTTGATGGGATAGACTGGTTTGATTCAGGAGAACAGAATTTTCCACAAGCCTTTGAATTTCAATCTTACGATAAGGACATTGAACATAATAAAGAAAACCTTATTCGGTTTAAAATTGGAAACTCGATATCAGGAACAGGATCAACAGGTTGGGTTAATAGAGGACCCAATGATCAAAGACCTGCTGTTTATTTTCATATGATTAAAAAGGGAGAATATGATGTATATCAGTATTGGCTATATTATGCTGATAATGATTGGATAAATAATCATGAACATGATTGGGAGAAATATTTTGTATACTTGAAAAATGATAAACCAACACATGTATTAATTTCTAATCATAACGGCTATAAAATAAAGACTTGGTCAGAGATACCTAAAGATAATGGACATCTACTGATTGGAGTAGATGGAGGGTCCCACGCCATGAAATGGCAATCAGAAGATGGTGTACAAATTTGTTATAATGGGGAAATATCGAAAAATAATGGTAGACTAGATGCAGGAGAGGACTCTGTACAAAAATGGGTTATTTATAATAATGATAGTTTGAATGGAGTACAGCCGTATTCTACTATACCGGATATTTTTTACTATGGGGACCCTGCATATGGTTTGAATTCTAATGAATACGTTGACTCGCGTGATGCACCTTGGAAAAGACAGGAATGGAATAACCCTCCACTTCCGTAATAACTTTTATAATTAAAATCCTACTTGTATACAAGTAGGATTTTAATTATAAAAGTATAGGGATGAGGGAATGAAGAAAAATATTTCTCAATAATAAAATTAAGCTGAATATATAAAAAGTTAATAGATTTTCATATATAATGAATGTCAAATCATTAATAAAATTAATTATTAAGTTAACTATGTTAATGGTTAGGAAAGGAGAGATTATTATGGCGAAAGTTCTTGTAATTCATTTTCCTGGAGAAGGGCATATCAATCCAACATTAGCAGTTATAAGTGAATTAATACAAAGAGGAGAAAAAGTTGTTTCGTATTGTATTGAGGATTATAGAAATAAAATTGAAGCAGCGGGTGCTGAATTTCGGGTATATGAAAACTTTCTTCCACAAATAAATATAATGAGTCGAATCAACCAAGGAAACAGTCCTTTGGAGATGTTGTCAAAAATGATTGAAGCTACAGATCGTATTGTGAGTGATATTCTAGAGGAAATAAAAAAAGAACAATATGATTATATGATTTATGATAATCATTTTGCGGTAGGATACATTCTTGCTAATGTCTTACAGTTACCGAAAATCTCTTCGTGTACGACTTTTGCTTTTAATAATGATATATCTTTTCATGATAACACCGAGCCTAGAAAAATAGATGAAAGTTCCCCATTGTATCAGTCTTGTGTAGTAGGAATGAAAAAATGGGAAGAGAAATATGGAATTAGATGTAATAGTTTATTTGATATTATGAATCATCCAGGAGATATTACCATTGTATATACATCAAAACAATACCAACCTTATTCACATATATTTGATGAATCTTTTAAATTTGTTGGTCCTTCAATTGCGACGCGTAACGATGTAGGAAGTTTTCCAATGGAAGATCTAAAAAAGAAGCAAGTTATTCTCATTTCAATGGGGACAATCTTTAATCAACAACCAGAACTATATGAAAAATGTTTTGAAGCATTTCAAGATATAGATGCAACAGTCGTGTTAGTAGTTGGTAAAAAAATAAATATAAGTCAATTTGAAGAAACTCCAGCGAATTTTAAGATATATAATTATGTACCACAATTAGAAATACTCCAACATACAGACGTATTTATTACACACGGGGGAATGAATAGTTCTAGTGAAGCGTTATATTATGGGGTCCCCTTAGTTGTAATTCCAGTTACGGGGGATCAGCCATTCGTAGCAAAACGAGTCGAGGAATTAAGGGCAGGGATTCAGTTGAATCGTACAAAGTTGACTGCTGAAATGTTGCGTGAAGCAGTAGAAAAAGTACTGGAGGATAAGAGCTTTAAGGAAAGTAGTCGTGAAATAGGGGAATCTTTACAAGCGGCGGGTGGATATAAAAGAGCAGTTGATGAAATTGTAACATTCACTTCAACTTTCACACATAAATAGTACTTTCAATTAGAAAATATAAAGTGACAACTAGAAATCTACTCTAATGAAAATATATAGAAAATGGAGTGATTTTTATGTCAAAAGCACTTGTAATTAATTTTCCAGCAGAGGGTCATATTAATCCTACAGTGGGTCTTGTGAAAGAATTAGTTAATAGAGGAGAAGAAGTTATTTACTATTGTGAAGAAGAATATCGTTCAAAGTTACTAAATACAGGTGTTCGATTTCGAAACTATAGGAATCATTTGAACGAGATTCGTTTAAATAGCAGAATGAAGGATATGTTTGATCCGTTACAAATGATATATAGATTTCTAAATGCAACTGAAAAGGCACTTCCCTTTCTTTTAGAAGAAATTAACCGTGAAAAGTTTGATTATATCATTTATGATCAACATTTTTTGTTAGGAAGATTTTTAACTGAAATATTACAATTACCAACAATAGCTTCTTGTACAACATTTGCAATGAATAAGGGGATATGGGAAAGTTTACCCGTGCAAAAAAGAAATTTGGATACCACTTCACCTGTATATAAGAAATGTCTGGGGGTTTTATGTAGAATATGTGATCGCCATGAATTAGATATGGATTCTCTTGAACAGCTTTTTCATTATGAAAGTGACATGACATTAGTTTTTACTTCGAAATATTTTCAGCCATATGCAGATCAGTTTAACCACAATTTTAAATTTGTAGGTCCCTCCATCATTACACGTCAGGAGGCAATAGATTTTCCATTTCATAAGTTAGAAGGAAAAGATGTTATTTATCTTTCAATGGGAACAGAGTTGAATCAACAACCAGAACTATATAACACATGTTTTCATGCGCTAGAAGAATTTGATGGGGTTGTTGTAATTTCTGTTGGTAAGGAAACAAATGTAAGGAAACTTACGAATATTCCATCTAATTTTATTGTTCGTCCCTATGTTCCTCAACTAGAAGTTTTAAAATATACGAATTTGTTTATAACACATGGTGGCATGAATAGCGTAAGTGAAGGACTTTATTATGATACACCTCTTATTGTGTTACCAATTACAAATGATCAACCTTTTGTAGCAAAACGTGTCCAAGAATTAAATGCTGGTGTGATTTTAGATTATGAAAATGTCACATCGAATGTATTGCGAGAAACAGTAAGCCATATACTTAATAATCAAGTTTATAAAGAGGGAAGTAAAACAATTGGTCTGAGTCTACGTAAAGCGGGAGGTTATAAGAAAGCAGTAGATGAAATATTTAATTTTAAAAGAGAAGTTTTATCTAGTGCTCTTCAAAAATAAAGTGAAACTTCCATCAGTGGGGGCTTCAGCTCTTACTGATGGAAAGTCCTCACGAATCGGGCTTTTACGGGCAGTACCCCCACATATTTTCCTCACTTCTCTCTGAGTCTTGAGGTGAAAGGAATTACTGTCCATTAATGTGGGATAAATAGAAAATGAATACAACAAAAACACACTTCAACAAAAAGTGTGTTTTTGTTGTATTAAAATTTAGAAAGGTTACATAAAAATTCCTAAAATAATGTCTAATTTGTGTAAATAAAGTAAGTTCTTTGCAAAAATAAAGAATTTTCGGTATGATAATACTAAGAAAATATATCTGTTTTGGGGGTAATCAATGAAAAGGATATTTGAATATGTTTTACTAACAATTGGATCAATTATTGTAGCTGGTTCACTGGAGCTTATTTTAGCACCAAACGGACTAGTAGACGGTGGAGTTACAGCCATTGCAATCATGGCGAATAAAGTCGCTGGATTGCCGCTTTATGGTGTGTTCTTAGGGATTAATATTCCCATACTATTGTTCACAGCAAAAGTCATGGGGAAAAAGTTCTTTATCCGTACGTCATATGCAAATATTGTAACAACGCTCGGTTTAATTTACTTAAAGCCATTTCCAGCTATTACAACGTCTGAATTACTAATTGTGCTGTATGGCGGAGTATTATTCGGAGTTGGTGTTGGAATTGTTGTAAAAATGGGCGGTGCAATTGATGGATCGGAAATGTTAGCGGTCTGGATGAACAAACATTTTAAAGTACCGATTAGTACATTTTTACTTGCTGTAAATGCGGTTATTTTCATATTTGTCGCTATTTTGTTTTCAATCGAGCAAGCGATGTTCTCGTTAGCAATTTTCTATATTGTTACGAAGATGATTGACTTTATTCTAGATGGCATTAATCAAGGAAAGAGTGTCATGATTATTTCTGGTAAGAATAAAGAAATTGGTGAACTTCTTATGAAGGAATTGCAACTTTCAGTTACGTATCTACATGGAGAAGGTGGTTTTTTGGGAGAGCATCAGAGAATCATATATTGTATTACAAACCGATTTATTTATCCGAAGATGAAAGATCTCGTTCTCTCTGTAGATTCAAGTGCCATAATTGAAGCTTCATACTCAACGGAAACAACTGGTGTGAAACGTCCAGGAATCTCATCACGTTCAGGGCAAACATCAAACGAATAGGCATGTAAATAAAACTGCTCCCTGTAAATAGATTTACGGGGAGCAGTTTTCATTTAGAAAACCAAGCTTCTTTTAATAAATATACAACCGTTTCGATTGAGTCTTCTGGTATCCCTCCGAATCCTAATAGTATATAAGATTCTTTTTGTAAGTCATTTACTGAATCGTAAATGGATAGGGGATAAAGCTTTACATGTTTATTGGCAGCTGATTGAATGAGTTCTTGTTCGTTCATGCCGTTATGAACATGTAATACAATGTGAAGTCCAGATTGATCTCCGAGTATATCAACTTTGGCCCCCATTTGACTTAAAAGTGATTTCACTAATTTGTAATGCTTTTTCTTATATAATGTACGAACACGGTTTAAGTGTCGATCCCAATCTCCTTTTTGAATAAAGTTAGCAAAGGCTAGCTGTTGCATTTTGGAAACGGTTTGTTTAAAAATGCCGCCAAGTTCTGTATAAGTATCTAAAAGGTGATTAGGAAGAACGATATAACCCATTCTTAACGAGGGTAAAAATGATTTTGAAAAAGTCCCCATGTAAATAACACGTTCATTTGTATCAAGCCCCTGTAAGGAGGGAATAGGTTTTCCGACGTAGCGAAATTCCCCGTCGTAATCATCTTCAATAATATAGCTAGAGCGATCATTTGCCCATTTTAATAATTCTAGCCTACGTGATAATGGCATAATCATACCGTATGGAAATTGATGCGAAGGCGTAACATATGCAACGCTGGCATCGCTATTGTATAGAGCTGAAATGTTAATTCCTTTTTCATCTAATGGAATAGGTTGAATAGGACGCCCAGAGCTTTGAATAATAGCTTTTATACGATGAAATCCAGGGTTCTCTATTGCATATGACTTTTGCTGTCCAAGTAATTGAAGTAGTAACCAAAGAAGCGGCTGTGTACCAGCGCCGATAATGATTTGATCAGGCGAAGAGTGGACGCCGCGAGCATGATACAAATATTTCGCAATGTGAGTGCGAAGTACATATTCTCCTTGAGGATCTTCTTTTGTAAATAAATCATTTTCATATTGTAGTAAACATTCTTGTAAGGATCTTTTCCAATTTGAGAGCGGAAAGACTGCTTGATCGATGTTTCCTTGACTACAATCAAAATGAATTAGTTCTTTTTGTGTTTTATCAAATGGATAAGATAGTGCTTGTTGTTTGCTTGGTATAACATCTATATCTACTTCAGTAACAAATATACCGCGTTTTGGTTTACTCTCCACATATCCTTCGGCAGATAATTGTTGATAAGCCGATTCGACTGTAATGCGACTAACTCCAAGTTGTAATGCTAAATTTCGGTGAGAAGGAAGACGTGTCTTAGCAGGAAGAGTTCCCTTTAAGATTTCTTGTTTCATGTGGTCATAAATTTGTATATAAATAGGTGTTTGACTTTCTAATTGTAACGGAATAATGAAATCCATTCGCTATGCTCTCCTTAAAAACTGGCCTTATAAAAAAGAGGTGAACTGTCACTTAAGGAAAGGGCAGTTTGTTTTTATACTAATGATATAACATTTAGAAAATTATATAAATAGTCAAGGAGAGATTAGTGATGGATGTTAGAGAAATAAAAACAGAAGAGGAATTAAATGCAGTATTACCCGTTTTACAAGAATTACGCACTGCACTTACAAAAGGAGAAACACAATCTTTATTTCATCAAATGAAAGAAGAGAGTTACCAACTGTTTTCATTATTTAATAATGAAGGTGAAGCTGTTAGTCTTGCTGGTGTAACAGTGTGTACGAATTTTTATAATAAGAAACACGTTTTTGTATATGACCTTGTAACAGCAGAAGCTCATCGATCAAAGGGATATGGTGAAGCGTTATTATCATATATAGAAAGATGGGGAGAAGAACAAGGTTGTACGTGTATCGCTCTGACATCAGCTTTTCCGCGTGTAGATGCTCATCGTTTTTATGAAAGAGAAGGATATGATAAAGTGAGTTATTCATTTTATAAGAAACTGAAATAAAGAAGAGGGAGACCTCTTCTTTATTTTTGGTTTCGAGTTTGTACTTCCTCTAATTTTTTACTAAGTTCATCCTCTAAGTTAAATTCGAAAAAATTTGCTAGTTTACACAAATAAGCTAAGCAATCTGCAAGTTCTTTCCCAAGGTTTTCACGGATTGCTGTTTTCGCTTGAACATATGCTTCCTGTTCGGGAACACCTTCTTTTTTTAGTTGCTCTGTTTTGTAAAAGAGTGTCCGGAACTCCTCAGCAACTTCTGCAATCTCGGTTGTCAGTAACATGTGAGTGTATAAGAGAAATTCTTTGCTTATTTGAAATTCGTCTCTCTGATCGTTATGATTTCAGCCCATGTCCTCTTGAAACCGTTGATATACTTCTTGAACTTTTTTTAAATAAATTCCTCCCAGAATGATATAAAAAGCATAGAATAGTAGATTGTTTTCATTTTGTATAAGTACAATGACATGTTTACAAATGTAGCGAAGGAGGTTTTCTTTCTTCTGAAGAAGCAAATGAAAAAGAATCTTTATTTTTTACAAATGTTTTTTGATCCTGAACTGGTCGCACTGCTAGAGATTGCGAACTTCTTGTTTTGAGTGCACCCTGAATCCCAGTTGTCATGAGTTTGATGAAAAGAATAGTAACAAAGAATGCGACGAGTGTATAAAAAATAATCCACAATGAAAGATTCATTTCATAACGGTTTAGCCCAATAAGGCCTGCCCAATCATTCGAAAGCGAAACAGGTTTGTATTCATCAGCATCCATTTCTTTCAGCTGTATCCCGCCAATAACAATGTGAAGTAATGACAAGTGGATCATAAGTATAAGAGTCTGAACAACATGCTCCATAAATAAAACAAATAATCGGTCGAGTAATAAGACACGTAAGTGTTTCTGTATAATATGAAAACGGCTTGCACCCATTAATTGTGAGCTCAATATATAATCCCTATGCATAAATTGGTCAATTTCGGAGGAAATATATAAAGAAATTGTAGGTAGGGCAACAAAAATGAGTATGATTGCTTGGTAAAGTGCGAATGGAGTATTTGGACTTAGCCTGTCAGCATTTGATGTGATTGCAACATTAACCGGTATTATGAGTATGAATGCGATAAATACAGTTGGGATATAATAAAATATTTCTGAGCATGCTTGGAAATATTTTTTGAACTTTGCAGCATATAAACTTAATAGGATACCTATACATGTTCCGCATAAAATACGAAATAAACTAATTGTAACAGCAAATAAAATTGTGAATTTCGCACCTTCTAAAATTTGTAAGGAAATAGATTCTCCAAAACGATCGGAACCAAATGGAGGCATTAGAGATGGCGAAAATGGTGCTTTTCCAATCAGTTCATTATTGTCATTGTAAAGTAACAGAGGGGCTTTTGGAATATCATCTTTAAAGAACCAACTATAAATAAAACTGGCTGAAACAAGTACTGTAAGATAAATGAATCCAATTAAAAAGCGTTTTGATTTCCAAATCGATTTCATAGAGCTTCTCCTTTTATTTGTTTTTGCCATTTATTCATCATAAGAGAGGTCATTTGGAAGATGATATAAAACGGCAATACAATCATGATAAGTAAGATAAATGTACCGGAAGTAGAAAATTTTCCTATCCAAAATAAAAATTGAATAATCCCCTGCATATTAAAAACAAATTCCAAAACGAATAAATTAGAAAGTAGGAAAACAAAAATTGTTTTTAAATGGTGGAAGAAATGAATAGATATATTTTTAAATAAATGAATACACAGTATGTAACTTGATGAAAGTCCTTTGCCATAAGCAACTTCTACATAATGTTTTTCATGTTCTTCTTTTATGTATAAAACCATCATCCTAAACATTTGTAATGTAGGTAAAACAGCTAAAGACAAAATAGGGAGTAAATAAGCACGATTCTCATTAAAAGACATAATTTTGACAGGAGATTCTCCGAAGTGATTAAGGATCCAAATGAACAGTATTTGTAAACAAATCATTATCATCATATCAGGGATAGCTTCTAATATGAAAACGAATCTAGCAATCCATTTTTTTATAGAATTCTTTGCTAAAAAATAGAAAAATGCCATGCTGGATGAGGCAAAGAGAGCAAGACAAAAAGCAGCAAATAAAATAGTAAAAGAATATATATAAGGATCAAAAACTGTTGGGAATAAAGGCGTTTTTTTAAAGCTTCCGAAACCTGATCCCGGTGTAAGAATCATAAGAGATTGAAGCGAGAAAACTTCTTTTAGCATGGTAAAAACCTGTTTGAAAAATTGAATAGGTTGAAAGGTAAATCCCCCTTGACTAACAAATAAATAAGGTAGATTCAATAATAGTAAGAGTGATAGAACGATAGATGAAAGTTTTATCACAAATTGAGATATTTTGTTTAACATTAAACCCCTCCGTTATCTTTTTACATTATTATACAATAAAACGCGGGGTGTTGTTTGATTTTTCAGAAAAGCATATAATGTTTGAAGTGTATAAAATTCTAATATTCGATTTAATAGTATAGGAGGAAGTATGGAACATATATATTTACAAGGCAAAAAAGTGATAGTAAGAGAGATAGAAGAGAAAGATATAAATTCTTTATATTCACAAATATATAAAGAGGAAAATCCTGAATGGAAAAAGTGGGATGCACCATATTTTCCATTTTCTATTCAAGAATATCCGGTGTATAAGGAGAGTTTACAATATAAGTTAGGAGAGGAACCCTTATCTCAACTTATTATTGAAACGGACGGCGAAATAATTGGAACGGTTGGTTTCTATTGGGAATATAAGGCGTCACGTTGGCTAGAAATAGGGGTTACGATTTATGACCCGACATATTGGAATGGTGGTTACGGAACAGAAGCTTTGCGATTATATAAAGATTTATTATTTGAAAAACTAGAGATTGGTAGAGTTGGATTAACGACGTGGTCCGGAAATGAAAGAATGATAAAAGTCGCTGAAAAAATTGGTATGCAGTTAGAAGGTAGAATGCGAAAATGTCGGTACTATAATGGGACATATTATGATTCTATCCGAATGGGAATGACTCGTGAAGAATGGGAAGCACTAAGAGAATTCAAGGAGTGAAGTGAGATGACATATATAATTAGAGAAATGAAAGAAGCAGACATTAACGATGTACAAGAAGTGGCGAAAGTAGCTTGGCATGATACATATGAGGGGATCATCCCAAAAACAATACAGGATAAATTTTTGGAGCAAGCGTATTCAGGTGTAAAGATGAAGTATCGACTAGAAAATTCGCATTTATTTGTAGCAGAAATAGATGAGAAAATAATTGGTTTTGCAAATTTTTCACCTGTAAAGCATCAAAATGAAGCAGAATTAGGAGCAATTTACTTATTGCCAGAGCATCAAGAAAAAGGGATAGGTACAGCTTTATTACAAAGAGGTATTACTCTCTTAGAAGATGTTCAAAAAATCTATATTTACGTAGAGGCAGAAAATGAAAAAGGAAAACGATTTTATGAAGCGAAAGGTTTTGCAGCTTTAGAGCAATTTGAAGAGGACTTTGAAGGACATAAGTTGCAAACAATAAGAATGGTTTTACATATATAAAGCAAATGAACGAGGAGGACAAAAGATAAAGATATTTGATTTTAGTGAAAAGGTAGGGAATTACATATCAGCGTTCCAATCCAGTTTTACAATGTCTAAAATAGTAAAACATCAAGGGAATATACATATTGGATGTATGCATTTACAGCCAAAAGGAATGATTGGATATCATGAAGCTGTTGTTCCACAGTTGCTTCTTATTGTAGAGGGAGAAGGATATGTTTGCGGTGCGGATAAGAAGAAAGTGAAAGTACAATCGGGACATGCTGTGTTTTGGGATAAAGGGGAATTTCATGAGACAAGTACGGAAACAGGACTTATGGTGATTGTAATTGAATCAGAGAACCTAGAAAGTAATATTCGAATGCCGATTGTGGAAATAGAAGGAATAGGAGGATAATGGGATGATTCAAAAAGCAAATAAAGGCGAAGTACAACAAATATTGTCATTTACAGCACAGTCACTCTTTGAAGGAACGAGAGAAACGTGTCAATTAAGCCAAGAAAAAGCTATTGAAATTACACAGCCTTTATTAGAAAAAGGAGCATACTACTTAGTTGTAAAACAAGAAAATGACATAGCGGGATGGATTCTACTTGGAGAGAATACAGACTATTTTTCCGGGGAAGAAATAGGATTTATTTATGAGTTATATATTTTTCCTGAGCATCGAGGAAAAGGATTATCACGAAAACTAATGAAAGCAGGGATTGATAAATTGCAAGAAAAGTATAAAGAAATACGTTTAAACGTATTTGCTGGAAATTTCGCAAAAGAGATGTATAGAGAATTTGGGTTTGTTGAGAGGCAAGTAGTTATGACCTTAAAGCAATAAAAGTAGCTTGAAGGAGGAGAGGAAAGATGAAGAGGGGAAATGATTATGTTGTTTATTTACAAGAAGTATATCTTGAGTTACAAGTGCAATCGGCTTATTATTTGGTGTTCTAAATCGTGATAAACGAGCTTTTGAACAAGGGATTAAAGAATATGTGTAGGGAAGGGAAGTGTAATTGAGAGGGAATTTAACTTTTCCTTGACTTCTTTTTGATATTTGGTATTTGTTATTTTCACCATATTATAAGATATAACTGCTAACTCGGAATACGCTTTAGCAAGCAAAGTATTGGTGAGTATACGGTGACGAAAGCTAAACCGATTCTTTGATAGAATCGGTTCTTTTTTATCCCTGATATTCGTGGACAATAAGAATCTTATCTCAAAATGTAGAGAAAGAAAAAAGTTAGGTGAGGGAAGAAGCAATTCCTACTGATTAAACCTTTACTTTATTGAAATAGTTGAGGAAATTGCTTTATTATTCCTTCAGTAAGTGTATCCGCCATTTCTAAAGCTTCCTTCTCAATTTTGTCATACAATTGAACACCTGCTTGATAATCTTTACTTAGAATGGCTACTGCTTCAGATTTAGTCAATGCTAGGTGTTCATAAAACATTTTCCTAAACACCGAGTTTGAACCTCAGGGGAAAGAACCTACCTCTTAAGGATAAAGGGTTTGTCTTTGTTTATGAAGATAATGATTCAAATTATATTAAAATATTTTAAATTTTATCAAGTTTTCATACATTGAAAAAAATGTAATTATATATATAATTCAAGAAGGATTTGTAATTTTTGAAATTAAATTCATATTTTTTATAGGATGGTGATTATTTAATGCTGACATGTGGCTACTTATAAAGCTAGATAATATTTATGGAGAAGAGTATGGAGCAATATATGCTAAATTGGAAGAATTTAATATGTTTAGATCAATTTTCTAATCCATCAAATCCTAAAGCGCATTATATAAGAACTAGGAGAAAGATTTTTAATCAATTGCAGGGGAATGTTGATATATTTGTAGCGTCAATCGGCAGCGGCGGAACAATTATGGGATGCGGAAAACTTTTAAAAGAACTAAATCGTAACACGAAGAGTATTTGGATCCAGCCAGAGGAGGATGATATATTAAATGAAAAATTTGTCCTACATAAGATTCAAGCTAATGCAGTAGGGAGAATATCAGATTTTTTCGATAAAAAGATTATTGATTCAATGATAAGTATTACGAATAAGCAATGATCTTTAAAGATTATCTAGCAAGTAGACAAGGAATATTTGTTGGTATTTCTTCTTGCGATAACATCTAAGTTTTGTTGGAATATCTAAAAATTCAGATATTGATAAAAGTATAGTTACTAGTGCACCGGACAGTGGACGGTGTTATTTAAAGTACTACCAAAAGTAACTAATAATTATTAAAAAGGAAGTTTATGTTGATAAATTATATCAAAAAAGGAGATTAAGTTAAATGAAAGAATAACGGATGTATTAGCTAAGTTTAAAATTAATATGAGAGCAGAGGATGAGTTAATAGTTGTTATAAAGTGTATGGAGATTTAATTACATTTTCTCAAAAAGATCTCCTAGCTCCTATAGTAATACTTATGTATATAATGGAATCTTATTTCTCCTATCAAACTGTAATGATGTATTGATTATCAAATATTCTTGTCAAAAATTATGACATACTTTTGGCTAAAAAATATTGGGAATAACTAAATCGAATACAGGAATTGAAATTCATCCATCAGCAGATATTGGTAACACCTTTGTTCCTAGATCATGGTATTGGTACTGTGATTGGAGAAACAGTATCGATAGCAGATAATTACTATTTCCTGCAAAATATAATAATAGGCTCGAGAAATATAGCTAATAATAAAAATGGAACAAGGTATCCCCGAATTGGGAATAAAGTGGGGATTGGTAGGTTTGTTAGAATTTATGGGGATGTAATGCAGAGAGAGTAATAGTAACATTCACCTTAGAAGAACTACCTTTTGATATGTATTATGAGTGAACTACCTACGACTTATATCTCGCCTAAAGGTGAGAGCTTCTCAGTTCTATCACGAAAGTAATCTTTCATCCTGCAGAGCGTTACTTCGGAAAGTTCCTTTCTTAGATGTCCAACGAATGGAAGCTTTTTTGTTACCTTAGTTACTTTATGAGCGGAAGGATAAGCTTGGTTTTCGCATTTTGGTTTGTCCATTCAACCCTATATAACCACTGATTAAAGTAATCTTTCATAAGTAGATTATAGGATAAAAGTGCATGCTTTACTATACAAAAAGCCAATTCATCTCCACTTTTCATTGGGCTACGTCCTGCACATTTAGAAGATGGAGATTTCTTGAATAAAAATGCTAAAAAATAACTTAATAGAAAATAGGCGTAACCCCTTAATAACTTTGAACACTTTTTGTTAATCAATAATGGAAATCTTATTGTAAGTAAGTTCAAGCATTTTGTTACCTAACTTAAAAATTTAAAGAGCGAGATTATGATCCATGAAGCTAGATGTACTGTGGAATCTTGCTTAGTTAAAGTTGGCTATTATGCTTGCCACTCCCCAAAATGCACTTTCTATTGGAAAAAGTGCTCATTTTTATTTAGCGGTTACAGTAGGAGAAAAAAATGATAAGAAATAATGAAACGAAATATATATTATTAGTATTTGTATCAGTTTGTTTTTGGCTACAGGTGGTATTTTTGTTAAAATAAGTGAATTACCACCGATTAATACAGGTTTTTATCGCGTATTGATTTCTATCCCTCTTTTATTACCGTTTGTATGGAAGGAAATTAGAAAAGTTTCAAAAAAAGATATCTCATTAATGCTTTTAGCAGGTGTGTTTTTAGCAGGTGATTTAATTTTATGGAATATATCTTTTTATTATACTAGTGTTGCAAATGCTAATTTATTAGCTAATTTAGTACCCTTAGTAATTATTCCATTTTCATTTTTTATTTTTAAAGAAAAAATAACACTTAAATTTTTTATAGGAGCGATAATTACATTATCTGGGGTATTTATTTTAGTTAGCGGTAAAGCAGTAATAACAATGGACAATTTATTTGGAGACATGTTAGCTTTTTTAACTTCTTTTTTCTATGCATTATTTTTATTGACAGTATATAAAGTGCGAGAAAGAGTAACCGCTAGTACTATTATGTTTGTGAGTGCTTTTGGAAGTTCAATAACAATTTTTATTTCTATGATTTTTACTGAAGGAATTTATTTCCCAAGCAGTTCTTCAGAATGGCTACCTTTAATAGGTTTAGCTATTTTTTCGCAAATTTTAGGACAAGGGTTACTTAGTTTTTGTTTGGGTAAAGTTAATGTTGTACTATCCTCAATATTAGTTTTACTACAACCAATCGTAGCTGCAATATATGCATGGTTTATTTTCGCTCAGAAGCTTACAATAGTGGAGGGAATAGGAATGCTAATTTCTCTAATTGGAGTTTATGTAGTGAAAATGCAAAAGAAATAATATATTTATCAGGTTAAATAAAATTCATAATTTTGAACCTTTTGGTCTCAAGGTTTTTAAAGATTAAAAAAGGAGTATCTCAGTTCTTATTCTGATACTAGCATAAATAAGCAAATTAAAAAAATAGAACACTAAATTGATAAGAAAGAACCATTTTGATCAATCTATTTTGAAGTGACCCTAAAAAGTTAGACAGGTCATTTCATAAGGCAACTTCTTGGGCATGGGCTTGGTATTGTACCGAACGCATGCCTTTTAGTTTTGTCTTAATTCTTTTATGATTATAGTATTCTATATATTTTTCTAGTTCTTGCTTAAAATGTTCCGTACTTTCAAATTCTTTTCGATACAGAAATTCGGATACCATGATACCGAAAAAATTTTCAATATTGTATATACCCTTCTCTAGCAAGTTATGAAAGTGCTTTTTTTGTTTTTGTAAGTCGTTAAGTTGTTTTTCTTACTTTTCTAGAGCTTTCTGTTGAAGCAGAATGTTATTTTTTATTTTCTTTTTGTGTACCATGTTCTCTTGTATTTCAAAACTTTCAATGGTTTGTTTTAATCTACCAAGTATACGCTGTTCAACAAGTACTAAAGAAACTCCTTTTTGAATTAGACGTCCGCCAAAGTATCCACCAATTACTCCTGCTCCTACTATTAAAAATCGCATATTAATACCTTCTTTTTATTTTTCAAAAAGTATATTGTAAAAAAAGTCAAGTTTTTATTTTGTCATATAATTAGTTATTTATATATTTATTCTGAATATAAAGCATAGAAGTTATATTGTATACAACACAAATATTATTTAAACGGTTAGATCCATTAGTATTATAATTCTATATAATCTAAGAGGTGGTGTTTATAGGAGGTGGAATATTCTGAAATATATATCGATTTTTATTATTGGTAAATAATTGACATAAAACTAATCGTAAATATAAAATTATAATACGAAAATGAATAAATTTCCAATAAATCTGACTCAAAAAATGAGAGGAGGAGATATAAATGATTATAAGTAGGGAAAAGAATTTGACTGTAAATAAAAATAACTTTGCAACAGGTATCGGAAGCGCTTTCGGAACGTGTGGAGAGCTTGTTTAAGGTTGCGTTAATAACCAAAATTTTATGATTACATTTCCTATACCTCTATACGCTCACGCTGAAGCGAAATTTGTAAGTGGGGGAAAGATAATTATAACCCCTAGTTATAAAACTAAAGCTGCAAAAGCTGCAGAAATACTATTAAACTCATTGAAAGTTTTGGGAATAATTGATAAGAATTTAGGAATTACAATTAAAGTTGAATCAGAATTAATTGAAGGGAAAGGGATGGCTAGTAGTACAGCTGACATTGTAGCAGTTTGTCGAGCTATTTCAAATTTGTGTAACTATCCTATTGCATGTTGGGAAATATCAAATATTTGTACCGCTATTGAACCATCTGATGGTGTAATGTATCAATCATCGGTAGTATATGATTTTTTTTAAAGGTAGGTTGCTTGAAGATATAGGACCTTTGATGTCGATGCGTTTGATCATTATTGATAATGGTGATGCTGTAGATACAGTTAGTTTTAAGAGGGTACCTTATACGTCTAATGAGATGAAACAAATTTTGGAAGCTTATGATTTAGCAACTCGTGGAATTAAAAGCCAAGATATTGAACTATTGGGGCGTGCTACTACAATAAGTGCTCAGGTAAATCAACGTAGGCATTATAAAAGAGAGTTGAATGATATTATTGATATTTTACCTGAATTGGGTGCTTATGGAATATCGGTAGCCCATAGTGGTTCAATTCTTTCTTTATTATTTGATGCCGATGGTTGTTTGAAAATTGAAAATACAAAAACGTATCAAGATGTTGTTTCCAGAAGCAACTCTTAAAGAAGTTAATATCTTGAAAGAAGAATTTGAGAAAAATATATAAGCAAAATGAGGTGTATAACATGGTTCGAAAATTGTATCTAGAAGATCCTTACCTTCAAGAATGTAATGCTACAATAACAAGAATAGATGGAAATAAAATTTTTTTAGATCAAACTGTTTTTTACCCAGAAGGTGGAGGACAGCTTGGCGATCAAGGGTGGATTGCAGGGAATGAAGTAATTGATACACAAAAGACTGGAGGAAACCTGTTTTATCATTCTGATTTCCCAATAATTAAGGTTGGTTCAGAAGTAGCACATATCTTAAAAGATCCGGTAAAAGAGTTACATGTTGGAATGAAAGTTCAAGCGAAAATTAACTGGGAAAGGCGACACATATTGATGAGAATGCACTCTGCTGCACATCTTGTTTACTATTATACATTTAAAGTGTTTGGAGAGATGTATGTTAAAGGGTGTCATATTGCAGAAGACAGAGCTCGATTTGACTTCTATAGTCCTGATAAACGTCTTGATCGTGAAGGACTAGATGAAGTAGAGAAGCTTGCAAATTTAATAATTAAAAGGAATCTTCCAATCCCAAACATCCCTCTAGATGAGGAACCAGAGGCAATAAATTGGATTTGTGGCGATATGCATATCCCTTGTGGTGGTACGCATGTAAGACAAACCGGGGATATTGGAGAAATCTCTGTAATAAGGAACTCGAGAGGGAAAAGTTTGGAGCGTATATATTTAAAAATTTGAGAGAGAGATTAATTTGAATAATCTAGGGAAAGCTTCAGCATTGCCTTTTAGGAAGATAGTGAAAGGGATAGGTACGATGAGTGTCGCCCTCTCGGCAATTATTAGGGGTTCATTGGTTTATTCGTACAAAGTATCGCTTTACCATCTATAACAATTACTTTTTGTCGAGTTTTCTTTGCAGCTTTATCTATATTAGTACTATTACTGTTTACTTCTTCGATTAGGAATTTAAAACTTAACTCAGTAAAACAATATGCTCTTGTTGGCCTTATGTCTCTGTTTTATATCATAAATTGGGTGATTTTTTTGAAGTGTTGAAATTAACTACTGTTACAAATGTAATTTTGGCATATTATACAGCTCCAGCTTTTATGGTGATATTAGGCTTTTTCTTTTTAAAGGAAGGTTTGAATTTACGAACTATACATTTTATTGTGCTAGTCTTCCTAGGGCTGTATTTACTATTTTCTTCAGATTCTGCCTGAACGACCTAAAAAAGTTCCTTATGGAACGACAGTTACTTCTTGGTCTTATGCTAGTTTACAAGAGAATAAGGTATCTAATTTAGAATTACTCAAAAGCTAGATGACTTGAAAGGAAAAATTTTATGAAACTTGATTTTGACCAATAAATCAATAGATTTTATACAGCATCATATAAATGGGATCAGTCTAAAAGTCTTTTTGGAACGGAAGATATTTTACCGATGTGGGTAGCTGATATGGATTTTATGTCACCACCGGCAGTGATTACTGCACTTGTCAATAGAGCAGCATCTGGAGTTTACGGATATACAATAATACCAGATTCTTATTATATGGCCATAATCGATTGGTTGAAAAAGAGACATAAATGGGTAGTAAAAAAAGAATGGATAACATATTCTCCAGGAATAGTAACAGCGTTAAGTATTCTGATTTCTTGCTTAACTAAACCAGGGGATAAAGTAATTATTCAATCCCCTGTATATCACCCGTTCTATGATGTAGTGATTCAACAAAATAGAAAATTAGTAACGAATAATCTCATTTTAGAAAATGGCATTACCACAAGCATGTCCCGTAAAGGAAACTGCCATGATAATGCCGTAATAGAATCTTTTCATTCCTCATTGAAATCTGAATTATTTTATTCAC
>NZ_LTAQ01000034.1:0-103363 GCF_001590835.1 Bacillus gaemokensis | reverse complement strand
TCACGATTATATTGAGTATTATAATACGGAACGTATTCAAGAAAAGTTAAACTACCTGTCTCCTATAGAATACAAGAAACAGGTAGCATAGGTGTTTTTTCATGTCCCAAATCCGTGGGTCAGTTTTGTTCATGTCTCATTAATTGGGTTCACTTTAAATAGGAGTCGGCTTTTCTAATACATAACGTATTTAACCTCTGTTAAAGAGGGTCACCTGGCGTAATCGGATCAACTGGCTGTCGCACAAACTGCCCATGAAGCAGAGTATTCCCATTCTGAATAACCCCCGCAGCACTGATTCCCCATGTGTTTACGGTAACTGGCGAAAGAGGATCAGTAGGTGTTATCGGGTCTTGCGGCGCCGTCACCCGAACTACATACAGAGGGTCCCCTGATATGAACGTTCGGACGCTAAATAATTGCCGAGGTGGAATCGTAAATGTAACCGGAGCGATAAACGGATTTACGCCCTCTGGTGTACCTTTAGATTCGCCCATCTTTGTGTAGTTGATAGAGGTTGTTATCGTCCGCTACAATATCGATAGATGCTGTGTTGTTGTCTAATAACTGTCATTGCATAAAATGGGGAGTAGGCGGAAAAAACGGGAGCTTACCGTGTTTGTTGGAAAATTACTGACCAAGAACGCGTTCCATTTTGTGATACGGCAGTCCCAACACCGAAGTAATTAAAACCCGGGTTCAAAATCATCTCTCTGTGTCCAAATGTGCTAATATTTATCCACCAGTTTATTGCTTCCTCGACAGTTCCAGGTCGTCCGCAATAAAGAATCCAACCCAAATATACTCCTGTAATACCGGCGTCCTTTAACATTTTACCCTCGTCTCCACCAAAGGTAGGACTGTAATGCTGACAATTTCCAGTAGTAGCCACGTCATTTGCTTTTAATTGGGCTACTTGAGTTAACTGGTTATTTATAGATAAAGGGTTTCTCCCGGCTTTATGTCTTTCTTGATTAATAAGGCTTATCATTCGAGTTACTTCAGGATCAATTTGCCTTATATACTCCTGAAAATAGTCAAAAGGATATTGATCATAATTTTGGTTATATCCAAAAGGATAATAGTACGGATGAAACATAAATTGCCCTCCCAATTTAGTTGAATTAACCATATATGTTATGCGTGATTCAATCATTTGGTAACTTGTTTATTTAGTGGAATACTAGGGTGATTAAAGGGAGTAAAAAATATATTTGGGATTTTACCGCTTTTAGAAGAAATCCTCAACCGTTACCTCAAAAAGCTACTACCAAAGTCCTATTTACTCTTTTCCAAGACGATGAAGAAACTTTTCAGTTCGGACTAGCACAAGTAAATGGAAATTATTATTATACGGAACCTGATATTCATCCAATTGTCGATGATTGTTATAAAAATCTATATGGTCAAGAAGAATAAATTTTTTAAGCTTTTCTGTAACTAATGGGGGGCTGTATTTGAATTTTTAAAATTTAAGTCTTGATAACCATTTGCTACAATGCCGGAACAATTTGTAGGTATTCAACCAATTATGGGGGAGAACATAAAAATACCACGTCCTATCATAACGTAAGACACCTAGGAACGAATTGAAAATCGGCTAATGATTTCGTTATTAACCGAAGAAGAAATACTAATTACATACTGCGAAAACGGTGTTTATTGCGGTATTTATTTAACGAAATCGACACATTACGGCTTGTACAAATAGTAAGATGTAGGGTGAAATGTGGATAACGATAAACATTGTTAAGAGTGAACGGTATCAATAACCCTATCGAACAAAAACATCCCTCATAAAACGTCTTCAACGAGTATGCTATCGGTACTGTATAGTAAATGTCCAAAATTACCGATACATCGTCCACATTCCAATATCCTTAAATCCTAACCGCTTATAAATTCGTCCAGCAGCTGGATTGTTATAAAACAAGCAAAGCGTACGACTTTCTCTAGTAAAATCCTGAATCATTTTTTGCAATATGAGTGAAGCGTATCCGTTACCACGATGGTTTGGATGCGTACATACACCAACAACCATTGCAGATAGGGAGTTTTCAGCGGATGTGGAAGCGGAAGCGACGATTTCACCATCTTCTTCAATGTAGTATGTACGACCTGTATTCGTTTCTAGAGATTGTCGCAAAAAAATTTCTGATTGTTCTGTATGAGGGAATTCATTAATTTGACTTCGTAGCTTCATAATTCGTTGTACATCATTTACAGATGCGAGTTTAATTATAGTATCAATTGGAGTTTGAGGGAGTCTAGTATCATCTGCACATTCACAAAAGTACATTTTATTTTTTGTCCCTAGATGTACACCATGTATATCTTCAAATTTTTCTACAATGTTCGATTTACCAGAGATTTTAAGTGGCATATGAGGTGAAAGAATTGTCTCATAGTCAGCAGCTGAAAAATCATTTTTTCCATATGGGATAAACGAATCATGAAAGCGTAGTAATACTGACTGTATGACTCTATTTTCGGCAAAATCTCCCCACAATTCTTGAAAATTTGCCTCGTAACCGAATGCTTCAATATCGCCAATGATAAATAAGTTAATGGCGGCTTCTTCTTTTAGAAATGTAAGCACTTGTTCATGATCACTCTTTGTTAATTTCCGTATCATACATTATCGCCTCTTTATTTTGTTTTTTCTAAATATTATTACTTATTGTTTTTGAAATCAATAAAAAATTTTATGTTTAGTTCACAAAGTTTCGGAAAAACTAGGAAAGATATGACAAAGGAGGTTATAAACGGTGGATCATCCAATTCAAGGATTAATGAAGGCAGCGATGGAAAATTTAAAGGAAATGGTTGATGTTAATACAATTGTTGGAGAGCCGGTTCAGACGGCTGACGGTGGTGTAGTATTAACTGTTTCTAAAGTAGCATTTGGATTTGGAGCAGGGGGATCTGATTTTCAGACAAATGATGGACTGAAAGCGCAAGGGAATCCAGCGTTTGGTGGCGGTAGCGCAGGCGGTGTCTCAATTACACCAGTAGCATTTCTTGTAGTGAACAAAGATGGCGTAAATATCCTTCACTTGCAAAATGCGACGCACTTAGCTGAAAAAATGATTGAACTTGCGCCGCAAACGATTGATAAGATTCAATCCATTTTTCAAAAAAATGAAAAGTACGATGAACCTCATCGTCCGCAAAATCCAGAAGAAATCGCGTAAAAAAGCCTGTTTTTTAACAGGTTTTTTTTCTTGTAATCAGTATGTAATAAAACTCATGAAATTGTAAATAGTTTTTGAAGTTTTTTCTATGTTTCTAAAATTTTTCATGTTAAAATATGCTATAGAATTGAAACATATAAAACGAAGGTGGCTAGGTGCTTTGTCTGGAGGATCTGACCAAGTAAAAAATATGATATATATTAATGGTAATCGTCGAGGTCATTGTTTTATTACATCTGGAATAACGTTTGAAGAGTTTGCAAGTAACATCCCTTCACCACTTCATCAAGTATTGCTTTTAAAACATAATTTTGAGTGGACAGATTTTCATTATCATACTTTATTTGAATATGTTGAAGAAGAAAATATACATAAGCTAATTAAAGCAGAGATTGATGAATTTGATGAATTTTGTTGGGTGGATTTTGATGATGCAAGCGATTTAGATGAATTGGAGCCAAAGGAAATTGCAGAATTGTTATATTTGGCTCACAAAAAAGAACCACTTGGAAGAGCGTTTTTCCCACTTTTGAAAAATAGATTTGTCTATTTTTCACATGATGACGGTTGGTATAACAAAGTGTATTACCGTAGAATTTCTGATTTTGTAGGGATGCTTAGCAAAGTGATTCCTTATAAACTCGGTTCATTTGGAAAAAAACGATTTTCTTTCTTTCAAAAATCAAAAATATTCCCAGCGATTTCAAAAGAAGTCATCCTTGGGCTTGTTCCATTAATGGAAGACGGGATGTACATTGATTTAGCAGGGAAAATTGAGTCAAGAAGAGGTCTAGAGATTCCTGTATATGTAGTTGGTTCGTATGAAAGTACGGATGAGGTACTAGATAATATAGAGGAATTAAAAGAAAGTGCAACAGAAACTGGTTGGCTTATTTTTGATAAGAAAGAACAAGAGTGGCAATGGGTTATGGACTAAGAAAACTTGACGATATCGGTCAAGTTTTCTTGCTTTTTTGAAAGGAGAAAAGATGAAGAAATATTATACAATTGTGGGTATTGTAAGTATTATTCTTGTTGCAGTACTACTTCTAACTTGTCCAAAAGAATCTGATTTTGGGTCATATTTAAAAGATAAGTATGCTTTAAACTGTAATCAAAATAACTTTGACTGTACACAAAATGTAGGGAAGTCAAAAGAAAACATGAAATTTGTAAGCACTGATACAAGAAATGGTGTGTTCTTTATAAAAGTGAAGCAAACATTTGAAACAGCAGCTGGTAAAAAGAAAGAGTATAGCGGAGTAGGTATACTTGGGACATTTCTTTTTGTTACGGAAAAGACTTTCTAGTTATAGAAGGTCTTTTTTTTGTGCGTATGTTCATATAGATGAAATAAGACAAGCTAAGGGGGGAGAAATATGGAAAGAAAATGTATTGTTTGCGGTGGCAAAGAGTTTTTTTCATCTACACTATACGCACGTACGAAACAAGATTGGGCCTATGCTCCGAATATGTATCGGTTTGAAAAGGTATTTATTGAACATAGAGATGAAGAAAATTATCCAGTGTTTCAAGAGATTACGGCAAATCATTGCTGTGAGTGTGGGCATATTATGCTATATCATGAATGAACACACCAAGTATAACTTGGTGTGTTTTTCTATAGCGCTGACAAAGCAAGTGGATATAACAAAGTAAACAAAACAGAAAAACTACCAAATCCAATTGCTGTATAACCCAGTGTTTTTGTCCCAAAATTGACAGCTAATAAGCCAATTAAAATAGAAAGGGAGCCAAGTGTAACAGGATAAAAGGCAATCGAGAATAAAGAAAGAAATAGTGCCACATAACCGATAATTGTGCCGGTATTGGTGCCTTCTATCTCATGTGCGATCTCTTTACGCCTTTGTCTTATCGGAAGATGCCCTGGCGTGATTTCAGCTGCATACTCTTCGTTTTTTTCACCACTTTTAAAATGATGTGTTCGTTTTCTAGGCATGTACATCCCTCTCTTTCAATTGGGTGTATCTTTATTATTTTTCATAAAGAAAAGAACATGAGTATGAATTATATCCAAGTCATACAAAATTTGGAGAATATATGAGTCTGTTGCTATCTTATCCATCTCTCAGCGAGAATAAACAGGAATTCAGGAAAATGATGTAGAATGAAATGAATGAAAACAAGTGAAGGTAGGGGAATGCATGACAAAATTTAATTGGCATGAATCAGCAGAGAAAAAATGGGACAATAATGCAGAATTTTGGAATCAAAATAGCGAGGAAATGTGGAATCATGGGAGTCGTAGTACAATTATCCCGTTTTTTGAAAAGTATGTAGAGAAGGGCAGAGCGGTTTTAGACGTCGGATGCGGTGATGGATATGGTACATACAAATTAAGTCTTGCAGGATATAAAGCGTGCGGAATAGATTTATCAGAACAGATGATTCAAAAAGGGAAGGAGCGCAGCGAGGGACCTAATTTATCTTTTATAAAGGGAGATCTTTCTTCATTACCTTTTGAAAATGAGCAATTTCCAGCAGTATTAGCAATTAATTCATTAGAATGGACAGAAGAGCCATTACAGGCATTAGAGGAGATAAAACGTGTGTTACAACCAAATGGATATGCATGTATTGCTATTTTAGGACCAACAGCAAAGCCACGTGAAAATAGCTACTCTCGTTTATATGGAGAAGATGTGGTTTGTAATACGATGATGCCTTGGGAATTTGAAAAGCTTGCAGAAGAGCGAGGGTTCCAAATAGTGGATGGTATTGGCGTATATAAACGAGGGGTAAATGAAAAAATGCTGGGACAATTGTCAGTAGAACTTCAGCAAGCATTAACATTTTTGTGGGTATTCATGTTAAAAAAATAAAGCCTGAAGAAATACACAAGATTTAGAAGGTGAATAAGTGCAGAAAATACAAAAAAATGATACAATATGGGCAGAATCAATTAAAGGGGGACTAGGGTATATGACAACTACTACAACAGTTAAATCCGATATTGAAATTGCACAAGAAGCAAGTATGAAGAAAATTCAAGAGATTGCAGCTGAGTTGGACCTTTTAGAAGAAGAATTAGAGCCGTATGGCCATTATAAGGGGAAGTTATCTCTTGATATTTTTAAGCGCTTACAAACGGAGAAGGACGGAAAAGTTGTTTTAGTGACAGCAATTAACCCAACTCCAGCAGGGGAAGGTAAATCAACAGTAACAGTTGGTTTAGGCCAAGCATTTAACAAAATTGGTAAAAAAGCAGTAATTGCACTTCGCGAACCATCTCTTGGACCAACTATGGGATTAAAAGGCGGGGCAGCAGGTGGCGGTTATTCACAAGTAGTACCAATGGAAGATATTAACCTTCACTTTACTGGTGATATTCATGCTATTACAACTGCAAATAACGCATTAGCGGCGTTTATTGATAACCACATTCAACAAGGCAATACACTTAAGATTGATACACGTAAAATCGTTTGGAAGCGTTGTGTCGATTTAAATGACCGCGCTCTTCGTAATGTTGTAATTGGTCTTGGTGGACCAGTTCAAGGTGTGCCGCGTGAAGATGGCTTTGATATTACAGTGGCATCTGAAATTATGGCCGTATTCTGCCTTGCAACAGATATTCAAGATTTAAAAGCACGTCTATCTCGCATTGTAGTTGCTTATAACTTTGACAATCAACCTGTAACAGTTAAAGATTTAGGTGTAGAAGGGGCATTAACACTTCTATTAAAAGATGCGCTAAAACCAAACTTAGTACAAACATTAGAAAATACACCAGCGATTATTCATGGTGGACCGTTTGCTAATATTGCTCACGGTTGTAACAGTGTTATTGCAACAACAATGGCAGCAAAATTAGGTGATTATGTTATTACAGAAGCTGGTTTCGGAGCGGACTTAGGTGCTGAGAAGTTCTTAGATATTAAAGCACGTGCAGCTGGTATTAAACCAGAAGCGGTGGTTATCGTTGCGACAATTCGTGCCCTTAAAATGCACGGTGGTGTGGCAAAAGATCAGTTAAAAGAAGAAAATGTAGATGCATTAGCAAAAGGAATGGAAAACTTACAAAAACACGTTGAAACCATTCAAGCGTTTGGTGTTCCATTTGTGATTGCCATTAATAAATTCATCACTGATACAGATGAAGAAGTTACATACTTACAGGAATGGTGTAATGAGCGCGGTTATGAAGTATCATTAACAGAGGTTTGGGAAAAAGGTGGACAAGGCGGCGTGGACCTTGCTGAGAAAGTGTTGAAAGTAATTGAAAAAGGTGACAATAAATACGCGCCACTTTATGAACTAGAATTGCCATTAGAAGAAAAAATCCGTACAATTGCTCAAAAAGTGTATGGTGCAAAAGATATTGAATTTGCTCCAAAAGCGCGTAAGCAATTGACTCAATTTGCAGGAGAAGGTTGGAGTAACCTACCAGTATGTATGGCAAAAACACAGTATTCTCTTTCTGACGATGCAACAAAATTAGGTCGACCATCTGACTTTATTGTTACGATTCGTGAATTAAAACCATCTATTGGTGCAGGGTTTATTGTAGCATTAACAGGAACAATGTTAACAATGCCAGGTCTTCCAAAACAACCAGCTGCACTTCAAATGGATGTAAATGAGGATGGAAAAGCAGTAGGTTTATTCTAAAAGGTTGTAATTCATCTCGTTTATCTGTAAACTATATATACATCAAGTGGCGCCTTTCCATCGAAAGGCGCCTGTTTTTTGGAGGAAATTATGTTTGATCCAACTGCTTTTGAAAATTTAAAAGTAATCGTTGAAGGAGCTGTCTACGATTTTGATCTACATGGTGATATTCTTGTAACGGATCGAAAAGATATGATGGACCTTGCATCGCTAAGCCGTATATATAACATTTCATTTCGATTAAATGAACCGTTTGAATCGCTAGTAGAAGCGACATTTTCTTTATCTGTCGATGCGAAGAATTTATCCGGTGAGATATTAGAAGTGCCGCAATTTATACCAGGTTGTGAAATGAAATTGCAATTTACATTTTCGCTACAACAACCAGAAACAGATTGTCAAGAACTTGAATTATTATTACAATCCATCTGGGGAAAAGAGCGAATGATTACGCAGAAAATTTCATACGATTATAATAAGAAAGCGATTTCATATTATAATAAGGTAGAGGTTCTATTTCAAAAAGCGATTACAGAAGACCATGTTGATGATTTAATAGCTGTTATTTCTCACATGATAGAAACGGTGCGAACAATACAGCATTTTCTTCAAAAATAGAGATAAAGGAGAAAAACAAATGATAAAAGATATGCAACCATTTTTACAACAAGCTTGGGAGAAGGCTGGTTTTAAAGAGTTCACTGAAATTCAAAAACAAGCGATTCCAACCATTTTAGAAGGACAAGACGTTATAGCTGAATCTCCAACTGGGACAGGAAAAACATTAGCGTACTTATTACCACTTTTACATAAAATTAATCCTGAAGTGAAACAACCACAAGTTGTAATCCTAGCACCAACGCGTGAACTTGTTATGCAAATTCATGAAGAAGTTCAAAAGTTTACAGCAGGAACTGATATTTCAGGTGCATCTTTAATTGGAGGTGCGGATATTAAGCGCCAAGTAGAGAAATTGAAGAAACATCCAAAAGTAATTGTTGGTTCACCGGGACGTATTTTAGAATTAATTCGCATGAAAAAGTTAAAAATGCATGAAGTAAAGACGATTGTATTTGATGAATTTGATCAAATTGTAAAACAAAAAATGATGGAAGCTGTATTGGATGTAATTAAATCAACAATGCGCGATCGTCAATTAGTATTCTTCTCAGCGACAATGACAAAAGCTGCGGAAGAGGTAGCGCGTGATTTTGCAGTTGAGCCACAATTAGTTCGCGTAACACGTACAGAGACAAAGAGCCTAGTTGAGCATACGTATATCGTTTGTGAACGTCGTGAAAAAAATGATTATATTAGAAGAATTATGCATATGGGTAATGTGAAGGCTGTTGCCTTTTTGAATGATCCCTTCCGCCTAGATGAAATTACTGAGAAACTGAAATTCCGTAAAATGAAAGCAGCAGCTCTTCATGCGGAAGCAAACAAACAAGAACGTGAAGCGACGCTACGCGGAATACGTCATGGAAAATTAGAAATCTTACTAGCGACAGATATTGCAGCACGTGGGTTAGATATCGATGATTTAACACATGTAATTCATTTAGAATTACCTGATACACTAGATCAATATATCCATCGTTCAGGACGTACAGGACGCATGGGTAAAGAGGGGACAGTTGTTTCGCTTGTAACACCACAAGAAGAGAAGAAATTACTTCAATTTGCGAAAAAGCTAGGCATTCAGTTTAAGAAGCAAGAAATGTTTAAAGGAACATTTGTGGAGTCTAAACCGAAAGTGCCAAAGAAAAAGAAACCAGCATTTACTGGGAAGAAAAAACCTAGATAATGTGAAGCGTTCATTAATAGTGGAAGAATAAAAGTGAGAAGACGTGTCTGTATAAAGCAGTCACGTCTTTTTATTGGTTTTCTCTATAACACTTCTTATTGAAGTATAACGAGCGCGTTATACTTCAATAAGAACCTAAAAAATGATCTTCAAAGGCTCTTTTATTTTTGGGGATTTTCAACAGTATCGTTTAACAGATCTTTTCTAAAAAGAAAACACCTTGTTCAATAGAAGTTTCTATATAGCCGATAATTTGATCGAATGTAAACACCTGTAAGTCTATATGCAAATCTTGCTTTGGATACAGCATATCGTCAAAAATAAGTTTTTTAAAGGCTAGCAAATTTTCTTCTGTTACTCCTTCAATGTTTACTATATTTGCTTTTTGGTTAAGGAGCGGAAGGAATTGCTGATCTCTATCGTAGTGGTGTAACAATTTTCCGTTTAATAATTTAAAATCATTATAATACATAGATACAATTGCTTGATCATGCTCTATCCTATTTTTGAGCCAAGGAAGAAAAAATCCATTGAGCCAATTATTATCGGCAATAAGGTGGGTATAATACCCTAAAACAAAAGGGGAATTTATATACTTTTTATATTTTTGAAGAAACGCGTCAAAGTCAATTCTTCTTGTATAATTCTTTGTTGTCCCAGCATAGAAATGTGAAGCCACTTTTTCTTCTTTTGAACGAACTGCATCAGGAGCGACTCCACCAAGTAAGAAAGATGTTTTATCTTGGATGGATAATTTCTCTGCAATACCATTTGCAATAATTAAATGCATAATTCGTGATCCCATAAATGACACCTCTATTTAACATCAAGAATGATTTTCCCTGTACTCTGTCTACTTTCGACCCATTTATGTGCTTTCCCTGCATCTTGAAGTGTAAACCGTTTACCAACTTCAATTTGTAAGCTGCCATTACGTAAGTACCGAAAAACTTGCTCCGCAGTGTTATGAAGTAGCTCAGGATGTTTTTTACGAGTTGTTCCAAAGCTAAATCCAAGAATCGAACGACAACTTGCGTGTAAATCCTTCGTCTGGAATGTACCGATTTCACCGCTTGCATTACCAAAATGGACGAGACGTCCATAGTAAGCAAGACATTTCAAACTTTTCTCTGACACAGTTCCAGAAATGGAATCTAATATAACGTTAGCACCTTCTCCGTCAGTAAGTTCATTTACCCTCTCTACAAAGTCTTCATTTTGATAACAGATTACGTGGTCAGCACCAGCGTCTAAAGCGATTTTTCTTTTTGACTCGCTTCCGACTGTTCCAATAATTTTTCCAGCGCCCAGTGTTTTAGCTAATTGAATAGCTGTTGTTCCAATTCCGCCAGCTGCTGCATGAATGAGAACTGATTCACCTTGCTGTAATCTTGCAACATTTGCAAGTAAATTATAACTCGTAAAAGATACGATCGGACAAGCGGCTGCGGTTGTGAAGTCAACTTCATCAGGTAACACAAACGTAAGGTTTTCATTTGCGATAACATATTCAGCATATGAACCATTAAGAGGAAAGGCGATTACACGCTGTCCTACTTGAATGCTTTTTACATCTGCTCCAACTTTTTCTACAATTCCTGCTGCGTCTATCCCAGGAGTAAATGGAGGGGGGCTGTTTCCTTTTTTACCATAGCGAGATTTAATATCAGCAAAATTGACGCTTGTAGCAATAACTCGAATTAACACCTGCTTTTCATTAAAAGTCGGCATATCTACTTCTGTATACTTCATTGTTTCAGGTCCACCAAATGCAGTTACAACAATAGCCTTCATTTGTATGTCCTCCTAAAAATACATTCTACATATTATTTTAAATCCCCATCACAAAATGGAAAATTATATAATTGTTATAAAAGATTATAAGTGGACGTTATAAAGCGATTAATTAGTTTATGGAAAAATTCATATTAAAAAATCGAACGAAATGTTTTTTACTTGCCAATATATAGTGTAGGACAAAGGAGGGGAGAAGCATGGATCAGGAAACAGACTATCACTATCTCATCGAGCGGACCTTATCAGGAAATCAAGAGGCATACAGTGAACTGTATGATAAAACGATTCAAGATGTTTATAAGGCAGCTCATTTTTTGGTGGGGGATGAAGCCCCCCACTGATTAAAGTTTCACTTTATTTGTGTATATCCAGAAGGGTTTCATTCTTGTCGGATTTGTATAATGTTAGTTTGCTTTTTTTATGAAACTATCTAACAAAGAGTAACCGGCTATTATACTTATTGTTGTGGTAAATGTTGTATTTAAAATAGTCATCATAGCTAAATAGGGAAGAAAATTTACGATAGATGAGGCTAATAGAATAGGGGAAAAGGCCAAAATTGTTGCAGGTAGGACAATTCCAACAAATTTTTCTAGCTGAAAGTGCCAGTGTTGTTTGTTCTGTTTATTATTGAGAAGTTGAAAGAATCGTAGTGTGATGCCGATGAAGAATGGGAAAAATGCAAAAAAATAATTTAGGATAAAAATTATAAAACACTTCGGCTTGTTGATTTAGATAAACTTGAAGTCGTACTCCTGCAAATAGCAATATAACAATAAATAAAGTGAAACATAAATATTTGGTAATGCCCCTCATTGTATCACTCCTTGTTATTTATCATATTTTTCATTATAAAAGAAAAGGCAGAAAACGAAAAATCGTTTTCTGCCTTTATGTAATGACGATATTAATTTTTCTGTTCTTTATTAATTGTCATAATAAAGAATCCGACAAGACCACCAACTAGTGGAAGAGAAATCATTCCTGCAAGAGAAAAGTATTTACTTAAAAATAGTCCGTTTACATCCATCACCCAGCCAGCGACAAATAATAACATCATGTATAGTACGAAATAAAACTCGCGATTTGAAAGCATTTCACGTTGTGCAGTTTTCATTATCAACACCATCCTTTTTTCAGTATAATGGAATTGAAAATGTCACAATTTAGAATGTAAACTGTCACATTTTGTTCACGATTTAATCGTAAAACTTTCCAAGGGGAATGTCTAGTAATTTGTGTTGAATTATTGAAGAAAAATAAAACGCTGTCATTAGACGAGAAAGATAAATACATATATGATTAGAATAAGTATGAATTAGTAGAGGGGGATGGTGACATATGACAATTTATGATTTTTCTGCAAAAATAATTACAGGAGAAGAAAGATCGTTGAAAGGTTATGAAGGAAAGGTGCTTCTCATTGTAAACGTTGCAAGCAAATGTGGATTTACACCGCAGTATAAAGGGTTACAAGCTATTTATGAAAAATATAAAGACCAAGGATTTGAAATTCTAGGTTTCCCGTGCAACCAATTTGGAGGACAAGAGCCAGGTGCAGAAGAGGACATTACTAGTTTTTGTGAATTAAATTACGGTGTATCCTTTCCAATGTTCGCTAAAGTTGATGTGAAAGGTGACGGTGCTCATCCGCTATATACGTATATGACGGAGCAAGCGCCAGGCATACTTGGCATGAAGGCAGTGAAGTGGAACTTTACGAAGTTTTTAATAGGGCGTGATGGAAACGTGATTGATCGTTTTGCGCCGCAGACGAAGCCGGAAGAGTTGGAGAAGGAAATTGAAAAACTTCTCCGTTAAAAAATCACGAGTCACACCCGCAGCGCCGATTCTCTATGTGTTTACGATAACAGGCGAATGTGGGTTAATTGGTTGTATCAGATCAGTTGGAAAGAACGCTCGAACGCTAAATAATTGCCGTGTAGGTATCGTCGTTGCTGTTGCCATTTCGTAACGAACTAATTAGCTCTCCGTAAAGGTATTCGTACTTTGGGTATTCCAGAGCGACACAAGTATTTTTCTAATTAGTTATCGATACGGTTACGGTTTGTGATTCGCCACTTTGATTTAGAATGGAAACCTGAATGAAGTCGGTGTTTGCGTTTCGGAATAAAGGACCAGAGGAGAATGTTTGCCAATAACAACAACTATGATTTTTTCGACTAAGATACATTTTTTTAATATAACAATCGTAATCATAGTCGTAATAATATTCAGATATATCCATGCCTAATTCAATCCTCATTTCTTTTTAGTACATGCTATGCGATGTTATTCCCTTTTACCAGACCGCATTCTTATCCAATTACTTACTTTTTTCTTAAGAAATATATATTTTAATAATTTACTAGGTGATTTATGGTAAAGTGTTTATTAAATTAAGAAAACAAAGTGGGAATGGTAGAGTGGAGTATCAAGATACATATAGATTAGAAGTGAAAATGGGGGTATAACATATGGAAAGTTCTATTGATAAAACATTAGATTTCCTTTTTGGAGGGAACAACTCTACATTATTGGTTGCAAATTTTATTTTTAGTATTATTTTAATCATTATTGGTCTGGTATTAATTAAAAGCCGTAAGAACAATCAAAAAAGTACAATTGGTTCCACCCTAGTCGTCATTGGACTTGCCGTAACCGTATTTAATCTAGTAAGGATTGTACTTTAAAAGTAATATAATGTCGATATAACACGAAGCTGGGCGGGCTATACTCACAACGTAGAAAGATAAGCCCGTCCTCTTAGAAACCGATCCTTTACTAGTGGTCATCAGATTTTGGTAGGAAATTAACGATAGCTAATGCAATCAGAAAAATTGGTAGCATATACAGTGTAAACCTAATTATTCCTGGATCATCATAGAGTAGGTAACTAATAATTCTTAAATTGGAATATTGAGTTCCAAAAGACGTGGTGACGCTACTACAACCTCAAATAAAAAGAGCGCTATTATTTAGCGCTTTTCTCATCTTCTATAATGATTTCTCCATTTTCTTGTTCTTACTTTTTAATTTCTTCAATAAAGAATGCAATGATACATAAGAGCTATTAAGAATAAAAATGCATCAATATTATTCAAAAGTTCCATTTTTATACCTCTTTTGGATAGGAATAAAAAACTATTTTTCATTATATACGGAAAAATAGATATTGTTCCTATTACCTTTCTACAATAAATTCATAGATTACTAGTAACTCGTCTGAAAGGAGGGGGATAAATGGAATTGCAATTATTAGTAACTTGTATTTTACAAGAGAATGGTGCGTTCTTTTTAGTGACAAAAGTAGATGATGTTATTACATTAAAAGTGCCAATCACAGCAAGTATAGCAGCTCTATTTCTAGCATTAGGTGTTCCAAGATGCTCCTAGTTTAATGTAGAAAATAGTAGGTAGGTGAGGCATGCTTCTGCCTACTTACTATTACATAATAATATTATGTAAATTTAAATGCGAGTTAGATATAAATATTTTCTAAATAAATGAGTGAAGAGCATATATAACTTCAGCTAGTTTTAATCTCATTTAATGCTTACAGAATATTCCTTGATATCGTTTCATTTACAGAGATGTCACGGCTTTAAAAGGACGAGCATATACTATAGTACTTCATTAACTTTAATTACTTTAGCTTTCGTTAATGAAAGATTTCAAAATCTCTAAAAAGGATAATCTTGAATAAGAATAATCTTTTTTAATGATGAAAATCGATGAGGTGACAATAGATATGAGAAAAAGGACGTATGATATTCCGATAGAATTACGAAGAGAATGGTTTTTAGTAGAGTTAGCCTACTTAACTAAGAAATATGGAATTGAAATTGCAACAAGAGAGAGGGAACAGCTACCATTTTTGAAAGACCAAATAACAAAATTAAATATAGGTGTTGGATTACAATACGATAAATATGATGAAGAATATATTATTAATTTATAGGTTAATGGTAGCTACTTTTACACTATCTCTAGAGTAGGGGGTTCTTTTTTCTTTAAGTTAAATGAATTGAAAAATTAGAAAGAATGTATGCACACCAAATAGCATTTAATAATAATATGTAGAGTGATATAAAGATATTTGTATAAATGAAAATAATGTAAAAGTATTTCTAGCTACTTTTAAAAGCGGGGGATGTGAGCGTGTGGAAGAAATCAATAATTTAAAAGCAAAATTAGAAAATTTGAAGGTAGATCAAAAGGAAATAATGCGGGATATTCGTAACTTAGAAACACGTACAACAATTAATGAAAAGGATATATCCACAATCAATAAACAATTAGAAAAAATAAGTCTAAATACAACTTGGATTTTACGAATTATTGTTAGTTCAATTGTTTTGGGAATCTTGGGGTTATTAATGAAAGGGACGTTGTAATATGGATAGCATCTTTATGCCAAGTACATTGGAAAACTTGCTGTAAAGTAGAATTACCATTTGAACCTCCAAAAGTCACATCAAGATAATCTTTCTATCAATATACGAGCTGTTAATTAGGAGGGGAAAGCTTATACCTGCACTATCATACGTTCTGTCTATATTGAAAAATAAAAAACATTTACGTATTTAGTGTAGATAAGAGCTTATTTCGTGATTAATTTTTTAATCCGATTTCATGCGAAAAGACATAAAAATATATAACCATTTATAGGATCAAGTACAAATAAAAAGTGTCACAAATGCTTGTGTAACAAGCGTTTATGACACTTTTATATTTTACAAAATGGACAAATTTAAAACTGCTCATTCTTCTCCCAAGATTCTACGAGATAACTACAAAGTCCTTATATATCAAGGGTTGTGTGGTGTGAAAACTGTAAATGACCACTTATCTCCACGTTTGCGAAAATATCCTTTCGTGTTTAATACCTCTTTAAAAGTTAATTGTTAAGTTTGCAATGTTGAGCTATTGCTTCATGTAATTTACTAGCTAATAAGGATAAAGTCCCTCGATTAACAAATAAAGGCCAACTTATTGAGTATTTTAAGAATGAATTGGAGAATAAAGCTAAATTGTATACGTCATTGGATTTAAATAAAATAAAGCAAGTAATTGAAAAAATAAAATATTTGAACAGTTGAGAATGGGTATTGAAATTTTGTTTTAATTTTAGGTAAAGAGGGGAATGGAATTGAAGATTTTTATTATTATCTTATAGTTTTAAAATTAATACATTAAGAGATTTTATACTAGATATCAAAATTAATATAAAGAAACAAAAAGCGTCGTATTATAAAGTTCACCTAATCTCTGCACAATATGTAGTTTTTTTATAAAGCAAAGCCCCACCTTTTACTTGAAGTACTCTAATATTAATTTCGTTTTATTATATTTATAATTAGATATTATAATGTAAAATCCTTAATTTGATATTATTATTTGGGCATAAGCTTCATGAAAAAAGGAAGAATAGGAATAGGATGTTTTTAAAGAATCATTCTTTAAAAACATCGAAGGGAGGTTATAATAATGTCAGTAAGTAATTTAGATAAACTAGGATTAGCTCTTTCGGGTGGAGGTTTTCGAGCGGCATTTTTTCATCTTGGAGTTCTTGCGAAAATGGCCAATTTAGGATTACTTCGTCATGTGGAAGTTATATCTACTGTATCGGGTGGTTCTATAATTGGTGCATTATACTATCTTCATATAAAGAAATTACTAGAAAATAAAACAGATGATGAAATTAGTGATGAAGATTATCAAGAAATCATCGAGAAAATTGAAATTGACTTTCTTCGGGCTGTTCAAAGGAATTTTCGATTATATACTTTTCTCAACCCATTGAAAAATTTAAAAATGAGTTTACCTAACTACTCTCGAAGTGATTGTATTGGTGAACTTTACGACAAATATTTATATCGCAATGTACTTGATCATCATAATAATGTTCCAATAAAAATGAAGGATTTAAAAATAAAGCCACTTGGTGAAGAGTGTCCTTTTGATCCAATTGAGGGAAATAAAAATCGGAAAGCCAAAGTGCCCATTTTAGTTATGAACGCTACGGTTCTAAATGATGGACATAATTGGAATTTTAGTGTAGGGAATATGGGGGAAACAAATGTAGAAGAATTAAATAAGACGCTTGATAAGAATCTAAGGCTTAAACCAGTCAAGTCATATGAAAATGTATACAAACATGGAGGGTTTGAACTAGGGTGGGCTGTTGCTGCTTCAGCATGTCTGCCAGGAGTTTTTGCTCCCCTTGCTATCAGTGGTCTTTATGATGAAGGAATACGTGTACAATTAGTTGATGGCGGTGCTCATGATAATCAGGGAGTTATTGGATTGTTGGATAATAAATTAAAATGCACATATTTTATCATCAGTGATGCATCTGGACAACTAAATGATGAAAAGGAACCTGGCGTAGAGATACCTAGTGTTTTAAAACGTACCAATAATATTTTTATGGATCGTATACGTGAACAACAGCTTTCAAGAATTATAAAAGAGCACTCAGATAATGTAGCTCTCTTACACTTGAAAAAAGGCTTACCAATAAAGGAGATTTCCTATTATGATAAAGAGCATAAGCTTTGTGGTGAAACTATATCACATGTAACCGAGCCATCTTCAGAAGTCTTTGGTGTTAATGAAGAAGTACAAGATTTTATTTCTAAAATTAGGACGGATTTAGATTCCTTTTCAGAAGTTGAGGCATATTCACTTATGTTGGATGGGTATAAAATGAGTGGGTATGAGTTTGATAAAACAAACATAAAAAATTTAATTTGTAATAAATCCTTAAAAGAGAAGAAATATCAATTTTTTAAAATGGAAAAATGGGTCTCATCTTCAATTGCTGATTCCTATTATAGGGATATACTCGAAGCTGCCGGTAAGAGATTTTTTAGAACTTTTAGGATAAGCTTGTTAGTAAAGATAATAATTACTTTATCAATCATCTGTTTTTGTTTTACTTTAGTTCATATTTATGGTGCTAGCTTTGAACAGTGGAGAAATGAGCCTGTAACAAAAGGGCGTATATTGTTATTAGTTGTATTGCTAATTTTTTTAGTTAGTTTATATTTAAATAGGTATGGTGTTTCATACCAAAATCAAATTCTACAGTTCTTACTAAGTGGTATACCAACAGCGATCCTTTCATTAATGGGGTCTGCTCTTATTTGGATTCATCTTCTTACATTTAATCGGTTATTTTTATATCTAGAAAGTTTTACATATTTTGAGAAGAAACAAGTTATAAAGAAAAAATAAATTGTTATTATTCCGTTTTTTATGCTGTATTGGAAGAACCTGTTGTCAGGTTCTTTTTATATTCCGAAAAGAATCAATTGGAGCGAAACATGCAATTCTTTGGTTCTTAATTTGGATAGGATAAGTGAGTTTGATTAAATTTATAATTACTTATTTTAGACGCTACCGTGATCAGTACAGCGTTTTATTATTTTATATAAAAAAGGGTGAAAATATATAAATATTCGCTCCTTTGTTAAAATAAAATCAAGTACAAATGAAAAGTGTCATAAATGCTTGTATAACAAGCGTTTATGACACTTTTATAATTTTTATATTTTACAAAATGGACCAATTTAAAACTGTTCATTCTTCTCCCAAGATTCAACAATATAATGAGCAATTGTTGGGTTAAAACCTTTTCCAACTAAAAACATAATCGCAGCAACTTCTGTTAAGGCATGCTTATGGGATGTATACTTTGCTTCGTTCATACCGTATTCTACCCATGGTTTTACAAAGTCTAATACAGGTTTCTTTAAAGGTAAGAATTGTGTACCAACAACTTGTTGAATTTGCTGCTGTGTTGGTTCAGTTGGAATTTGCGTAGCAGGACCTGGCGGTAAGATTTGTATTTGTGTCGGATCAAATGGAGCTGGCGGCAAGATTTGTGGCTGTGTTGGGTCTAATGTTGGCGCTGGCGGTGAAACACGCGGATCATGGTATGGTTGATACATTTGTGGTTGTTGATATTGGTATTGTTGCGCGATGTATGGATTTTGCTGGTATTGCGGCTCTTGAGTTTGCTGAGATACGTGTTGATTTTGTTGACGTTGAGGCTCTTGAGTTTGCTGAGCGATGTATTGATTTGGTTGGTATTGAGGTTCTTGAGTTTGCTGAGATACGTATTGATTTGGTTGGTATTGAGGTTCTTGAGTTTGCTGAGATACGTGTTGATTTTGTTGACGTTGAGGTTCTTGAGTTTGCTGAGATACGTGTTGATTTTGTTGACGTTGAGGCTCTTGAGTTTGCTGAGATACGTATGGATTGTGTTGGTATTGCGGCTCTTGAGGGTGTTGCGCGACGTATAGATTATGTTGATATTGCGATTCTGGATATTGTTGCGCTAAGTAAGGTGGTTCTTGCTCTTGGTATGGATTTTCAGTTTGTCCTTCTTGGTACCGCTCTTCTTGATTTTGGAAGTAGTATGGTTGTTCTGGATAAGGATGTTGATTATTATAGAACATCTTATTTCCTCCTCTATGATCGTACATACAACATAGTGTATGGGCGGACAAGAAAATATGTGATGAAAAAATGAGAGCGTGTTACAATAAGAAATTGGGTGAAGATAAATGAAAAAACAAGAACAAATTCAAGAAACAGTTACTTTTGTAAAAAGTATTTTAGAAAAAGATGCCAGTGGGCATGATTGGTATCATATTGAGCGTGTACATAAATTAGCGATTTCTTTATCAAAGCAAGAAGGTGGAGATCGCTTTGTAATTGAAATGGCAGCATTGCTTCATGATGTAGCGGATGAAAAGCTGAATGACAGTGAAGAAGCAGGTATGAAAAAAGTTTCTGATTGGCTAGAAGGATTAGGTGTTACTGAAGAAGAAAATGAACATATCCTTCAGATTATTGCAAATATGTCTTATAAGGGTGGACATGGTGGTAAAGTAGAAACATTGGAAGGGAAACTTGTTCAAGATGCCGATCGTTTGGACGCTCTTGGCGCAATTGGTATTGCTCGTACGTTTGCTTATGGCGGAGCAAAGGGACGTTTAATGTATGATCCAAATGTTCCTCCGCGTGAAGAGATGACAAAAGAAGAGTATCGCAAAAATAATGATCCGTCATTAAATCATTTTTATGAAAAACTTTTAAAGCTGAAAGAATTAATGAATACAGTTACTGCAAAACGAGAGGCCGAAATTCGCCACCGTTATATGGAAGAGTTTATAGAACAATTTATGAAAGAGTGGAATGCGCAAATATGAAAATGCTAACAGTAGAAAACGTATCGAAATCATATGGAGATAAACCGTTATTTGATGGATTATCATTTAGTATTACAGAAGGACAGCGTGCAGGGATTATTGGTGTAAATGGAACAGGAAAATCAACACTATTAAAAATTATTGCAGGGCTAGAAATTCCTGATACGGGTGATATGACGCATACACGTGGCTATACAATTAGCTATTTGTCACAGCAACCGGATTTCAAGGGGAATTTAACAGTACTTGAACAAGTATTCCATGGTGATACACCACTTATTCGACTTCTTCGTGAATATGAACAAGTATTATTAAATATAGAAAAAAATCCAAGTGACGAAAAAGTACAAGAACAACTATTTGCGGTGCAGCAACGTATGGATGCAATGAATGCATGGGAAGCGAATGCGAATGCAAAATCGCTTTTAACGAAGTTAGGCATTACAGATTTTACCGCAACTGTTGAGAACTTATCTGGTGGACAAAAGAAACGTATTGCCATGGCGCAGTGCTTTATTGAAACACCTGATTTATTAATTTTAGATGAGCCAACCAACCATCTTGATCATGAGACAGTAGAATGGTTAGAAGAATATTTATCACGGTATACTGGAGCAGTTTTACTTGTAACACATGATCGTTATTTCCTAGACCGTGTTACAAATCGTATTTTTGAACTAGATAATGGTAATCTGTATAGCTATGAAGGAAACTATAGTACATTTTTAGAAGCAAAGGCACTTCGTGAGGAACAAGAATTAGCGCAAGAATCAAAGCGTCAAAATCTATATCGCCGTGAACTAGCTTGGATTCGCCGCGGTGCGAAAGCTCGTTCTACAAAACAAAAAGCACGTATTCAGCGTTTTGATGAATTGAAAGAACAAGAAGGTCCAGCAGTGAAGCAATCTGTTGATATTTCACTCAGCGGGAGCCGTTTAGGCAAAAAAGTACTTGAATTAAAGGATGTAACGAAGAGGTTCGGTGAAAAAACCGTATTACATAATTTTAATCATATTGTGAAACCAGGCGATCGAATTGGTATTATTGGGGCGAATGGTAGCGGGAAATCATCTTTATTAAATATGCTTGCCGGCAAATTATCTCCTGACAGCGGTGAAGTTGAAGTCGGACAAACTGTGAAAGTTGCTTATTATACGCAAGAAAATGAAGAGATGAATTTAAATCAACGTATGATTGAATATATTAAAGAAATTGCAGAAGTAATTCATACAACAGATGGAAAAGTCATCGGGGTATCTCAAATGCTTGAGCGCTTCTTATTCCAGCCACATTCACATGGAACGCCACTTGGTAAACTATCTGGTGGTGAAAGAAGACGTCTGTATTTATTACGTCTTTTAATGGGAGAGCCAAATGTACTTCTATTAGATGAGCCGACGAATGACTTGGATACACAAACGTTAACAGTACTAGAAGATTATTTAGAAGATTTTCCAGGTGTCGTTCTTACGGTATCGCATGATCGCTATTTCTTAGATAAAGTCGTAGATGAATTATTTATATTTAGTGGTGGCGGAGAAGTTCGTAAATTCTTAGGAAGCTATAGTGATTACCTAGATATACAAAAGGTGCAAGAAATATTAGAAAAAGCAGAAGTACAGAAAGAAAAGAAGGTCGAAGAAGCTCCAAAACAGCAGCGTAAACGTAAACTTTCCTATCACGAACAACGTGAATGGGAAACGATTGAAGATACGATTGCAGCTCTTGAGGAGAAGCTTGAAACGATTGGAGAAGAACTTGCAAATGTCGGATCTGATTTTACAAAGGCGCAAGAACTTTCTGAAACGCAGCAACAAACAGAAGAAGAGTTAGAAAAAGCGATGGAACGTTGGAGCGAACTATCTGACATCGTTGAAGGTTTAAAATAAAAACAAGCTGCATATATTGAAATGTAAAGAGAAAAACTTTACACTATTGGTAGAACCTATTTTAGGAGGGAAAAAATGAGAACATCTAATCCAATGTTGAAAAAAGAGGCATTTCGTAAAGAAGGAGCGAGCGCTTCTGCGATGACGATTGGTGGAGCAGTTGGTAAAACATTCATTATGCTTGTCTTACTTCTTGCGACGTCTGTCTATTCATACATACAGATGATGCAAGGCACAATGAAAATGCCAGTTTTAATTGGTTCATTAATTGTTGCGGCAATCATCGCATTTGCGTCTATGTTCTTCCCACGTATATCACCGATTGGCGCACCAATTTATGCGGCAGTAGAAGGTGTTGTGTTAGGAAGTATTTCAGCAGTTTATACAATGAAATTTGGAAATTCTATCGTATTGAATGCTGTATTACTAACAATTTCAATTTTATTTGCAATGTTAGTTTTATACGCAACTCGCGTAGTAAAAGTGACGGATAAATTCCGTACAGGCGTAATGGCTGCAACGCTTGGAATTATGGTTATGTATTTAATCGTGTTCCTATTAAACATGTTTGGTATTACTGTTCCTTATATTCACCAAGGTGGAACAATTGGTATCATCATTAGTGCGGTTGTAATTGTAGTTGCTGCATTAAATTTATTACTAGATTTCGATTTAATCGAAAACGGCGCACGTAGTGGAGCTCCAAAATATATGGAGTGGTACGGTGCAATGGGTCTAATGTTGACTCTAGTATGGTTATACTTAGAAATTCTTCGTTTCGTTTCTTACTTTACGAAAAATGACTAATTGAAAGAAAATCCTGCATGTTTGAAACATGCAGGATTTCTTTTTGTATTTTTTTAGATTTAAAGTGGCTATTTTCTGTTAGAAATATATCATTTTGCATTTTTTACCTATCTTCTATTTTTTTCTACAATAAAGAAAAAATGTGAGGTGGTATAAAGATGATGAATCGAGTTGTATTAATCGGAAGATTGACCAAAGATCCAGAACTATACTACACAAAGCAAGGAATTGCTTATGCACGTATATGTGTTGCGGTAAACAGAGGGTTTCGGAATAGCTTAGGAGAACAGCAAGCAGACTATATTTATTGCGTAGTATGGAGAAGGGCTGCTGAGAATGTATCAGAGTATTGTCAAAAGGGGTCACTTGTTGGAATTACAGGGCGAATTCATACGAGTAATTATGATAATGAACAGGGGAAGAAGGTATATAAAACAGAAGTTGTGATTGAAAGGATTACGTTTTTGGAGCGGAAGAGGGAGGAGGCTTCACAGTAAAGGGAACACTATCGTGTGAAAAATAGACGAATGTACATGGGAGATACTTAGGTAATAAAAAATAAAATTATTGTTGAACTTGTGAATTCATATGAAGAAGTTTAACAATGCTTCGGGGAGAGCTTCCTCATTTAACGACGAAAGTAAATTTTTAGTTTGCTGAGTTTTCGTATGTTGATTTATCCCGCATTAACGGGCAGTAAGACCCCTACCTCAAAATTCAGCGAAAGCATAGAAGTTAGGTAGGGGTCTTACTGCCCGTAAAAGCCCGATTCGTTCAACTAATAATCAGTGGGGGATGAAGAAAACCCCCACTGATTAAAGTTTCACTTTATCTAAGTAATTGTATACAATTGCTTGACAAAGAGAATTATAGGGGGATTTTGATGAAGTCTTCTTACTTCATATTATGGCTTCGATATCTGTATTGTTACATTATGCAAGTACATAGACTAAGGCTTTATTTATAAAGATTTAAAAAATGATTATCAAATTAATGCCAAGAAGAAAATAGCAGCTATACAAACACTTTTTATAGAAATTGTGGTATTCAATTGAGGGATAAGTACTTGCTGGAGGGGAAGTATACTAATGTATATTGAATGAATTAAGGAGGGAAAAACATGCCTGTAAAAGACTATGGTGTATTAAAAGGAAAAGCTCAGGATACTAAACATAGTAAAGACGCAAAGCATTTAGAAGTTCTTATTCAAGATAGTAATGAAATAAAATATCGAATTGCCATTAATGTTGCATCACAAGCTTGTCCTTCTGAAGTATTATATTTTGCAAGTGAAAATTTTAATTCGGAAGAAATTACGCAATTACCTGAACTTCCAGATGGGTTTACTCGTATTAGAAACAATACTCCTGATATTGGTATTGATTTCATTCGGGGAAATTTATTTGATAGCAAACAAATGATCCCACTTCCTAATCAGGAAGCAGGACCAGACAATGATTTATATGAGAAATTAAGTAATTATATACAAAAAGCAATAGATGAAGAAGCTGTTGTATATGCGTTTGGAGATATCTGGGAAAATGAAGATAAAGAAGATCAATACTTTCATTTTCATCCAGGTAACGGGATCCATGATATTCATATGAATCAAGGGAATTTAGGCAAATGGAAACGTGATGATGGAATATGGCAGGATGGCGCTTTACTTATACACTTTGAAAAGCAGGGAAAATGGGTGGGGATTTTCCTTGCTTTCCAGTCTCAATCTTGGTGTACAGATGAACAAGGGCATGCGATTAAATCGGTGGAAGAATGTAATTATACTGGCGAAAAAATAGATCATAGTAATCAGTGTGCAAAAAAAGAGAATAGTGACCGCCCAAAAAAAGGGAAAAATAATAAGAAAAAAAGAAAAATCAAGAAAAAGAAAAATCAAGAGGGAAAAAGAATTAAGCAAAGAGAGAAAAAGCGAAAAAAGAGAAGTTAATTTTTAATGATATGTAAAACTAAAGGCCATCCAACAGTAACTACTGTTGAATGGCCTTTTAAAATGATATCAAATTTACAATTATGGTTTATAAGTGAAAAGGATATTCAAAGTTTTAGAATGTTTTTCCCCCTATAGTACTTATTGTCTGTAATATAGGGCACTCAAATTATGAATGCGTTACAGAAACAGTCTTTGTTACTAATTTTACTGCTTCTTTTGCATCAATTCGTCCTAAACCATATTGCTCATTCCATTCTTCCCCCTCTGGAGGATTTTTCCGTGCTGTTTTCACTAAGATGTCACGAATTTGGTCTATAGTGAGGTTAATACCATGTGCTTTTGCTTCAGCAAGAACTAATGCAACAATACCAGTTACAGCTGGTGCAGCCATACTTGTACCTGACATTTCGGTATTTTTATTAATTGTACCAGAAGCAGCTGCCATTACTTTATGGCCAGGAGCACTAATCTCTGGCTTTTGTCGACCATCTCGTGTTGGACCAGCACTTGAAAAGAATGAAATAGGAGCATTTGGAACATGCGCATCATAAGAACCCACTACAATACTTTTGTGTCCACAAGAAATGGAACCCAGTGTATGAGTATTATCATGAGGTGGCATAAAGTTAGATTGACCACCATCATCCCGTTCAATCCAAGCCTGGAATGTACCATTATTTACGTTAACGCCTTGAAGTCGGATGGTCCAATCCCCTGTAGGTAATCCACTCTCTAAGAAGATACCAATTACATTGTCGCCGTTGGTAGAATCACTTTTTCGATTAGCCACAAAAATTAAGGTGTTTCCCTCGCTATCATCTAGGACTCCGTTTTCTCCAAGTTTAATATCTCCGATGCTATCTCCATTAGGGGTAATAATCTCAACAAGAAAATCATCTTCACCGTTGTACCATATTTCTAATTCGTTGAAGGTGAAATCTCTCTTTTGAACTTGCCAGTGAAGGTCGATAGAGCTCCCTTGGGATACTACACCTTGTGCATGAATTCCATCATTAAACGAGTTACTAGCCGCAATAACTATAGAACGGTTCGGTTTCTCAATTAATAGACCGTCTATTCCTTGCTCCACAAGAGATGTTCCGTCATGTGCACCACCATTTGTTCCTAAACTAAGGTTAATTACACAAGGACGGTCTCCCGCTGTATCAAAAATGAATTTTAATGCGTCAAGAAGTTGTCTAGAGTCTCCAAATGTACTGTTAACAACATTTTTTCCTTGCCACTCGATATCATTTGCAGAAAGTTGCACAAATACTAAATCTACATTTGGAGCTACACCTGGTATACCAGTTCCGTGACCATTTCCAGCTGCTATATCCATAACATGTGTACCATGCTCAGGATCACTTGGATTAAAGGCAACGGTAGGGTAACCTAAAGTTTTATAAGGTTGAGAAGAATTCAAAGCATTATTAATTTCTTCTTTCGTAAAGACTTTTCCATATTCAACTGGACTTCCCATGGCTTTCTCAGCATTTTGATCCCAGATTGCGAGTAGTCGTGTCGATTTATCTTGATTTTGGAAGTTTTTGTGAGCAAAATCACAACCGAAATCCACGATACCTACCACAACTCCTTTACCACTATGATCCTTTGCTGCACTTGGTGGAAGAAGATCATTTTTAGCCTTTGTTTCTTCTATTGTTTTGTTTAATAAGGGTCTAACCGGTTTTGCAGCTTTCAAACTTAGTACATGGGGGGACTGGCGTATATTTTCTAATTCAGCCACGGATACTTTAGCTGTCACGATCCGACCAGATTTATCTGGTGCCATCGAGATATCGTTAGTTTGAAGGACGCCAGGAATTGCGTTCCAAGCATTAATATCTTTTACCTTTGCGATAACTGGTATTTCCCTTTCAGTAGCTGTATCAGCTGCATGAGTGTCTATTTCTTGTTGGTTTTGTTTAATAATTCTTTGTAGGCGTGGATCAATATTCGTTGGGATCTGTTCTGTTGTCTTCTTTAAGCGCATGTTTTTTCTCCTTTTAATTAGAAAGTGTTATAAATGTAGAGTGCTTTCGTAACAAGTATTGGAGTATATTGTTACTTTTATGTACATAGGTGAAACGATGGGTATAATTACCGAATTTCAAAATGTAGAGAATCTGCTGTGAAAATTTTTCAAGCGACATAACTAGAACCACTACTAACTAGAGGTTCTTCTATTTCCGATAGAGTGGCTTATCACCATTTCAGTTTTTATTGTTCTTTATAAATGATTTAGAAGTGATTTTTTGTGAAATTTTTAATGCGATAATAGATGAAACTTAATTGAAGAAAGGGATTAATTGATATCGGTTTGAAGCACATAAAAATACCAATTATAGATACGAATTTGTGATAGAAATCATTTGGATTTGAAAGAGCCTATGATTGAGGGATGAAACGTTACCAATGACGATGAAGAAAAATCAGAAATGTTTCATGACTATTATGGATATGGAACGTATGTAGTTGGAACAAGATCACTTAATTGGATAATAGAAGAGGTACAGTATGGTATTGAGAAAAAGGTAAATATTATTTCTATATCTTTAAGTACTATCTTTTTCAACAAATTACGACGTAAAGTTATAAAAAAAGCTGTAACGCATAATATATTGATTGTATGTGCTGCTGAAAATTATGGAAATCATAATTCTTTGAATAAAGAATTGGATTATCCGGAGTGCCTACAACGCAGCAAGTTCAGTGGATCCAATAATTTTTCTGAACACAAGTAAGGGAGTGTCTGTATTAGTTCTAGGTGTGGAAATAAAAAATCTATACAACAAATTACGAGATATTTTCATGACTATTCTACATGTAATAGGGGCATTAACTTAATTAATGAATCATTAGCTTTATTTAATAGGAATTAAAGAGAAATTAGTGTTTTTGAAAGAACATCCAATTGATTTGAAACAATATCTTTAAAAGGAGTAGTGCTCATGAATTTACAAAATGATCCCTCATTATCAAATAAAGAAATGAATTTTAGAGTTATGTTAGAAACTGAAGTGAATGGGAAGCTAAAAGTTCTTAGAGAGAATCAAGAGAGGATTAATCAGAGTCACACAGCTTATTATGATCAGGAAAAAAATCAGCAAGATGTAAATCAATACTATCAAAACATTCATTTCCAAACTTTAAATGGTAAAGAGTTATTTAAATCACTTCACAATTTACTTGAAACAACGCATCGCGAGCAGTTTAGCTATAAAAACAGTGGACACCACTTAGAAACATGGGTTGACTTGCATGCTGATGGTAAATATAAAAGTCTTTATTCAGGCAAACAAGCAGATCCTGCGATTGTGATTCAAAGTGAACTGGAAACGAAGGTTGTGTTGAATGAGGTTCCTGGGGAAGATGGAGATATCCTAAATATTGAGCATGTCGTACCTCAATCTTGGTTTCGAAAAAAAGAGCCAATGAGAGGAGATATGCATCATTTATTTTACTGTGAAAAGGGTTGTAACTCCTTTAGGGGAAACAAGCAGTATCATGATTTTCCTGATTTTAAACCAGAAGCGTTTACAGCGAGCAAGGTAGTAGAAGAGTGTGGTATGAGTGAATTGGAGGAATTTGAACCAGAGTATGGAAAAGGGATGATAGCGAGAGCTACCCTGTACTTTCTTATGCGTTATCCAGATAAGATTTTGCCTGAATTTAAAAATAAAATCAACATTCCTTTACTTTTGCAGTGGCATGCTGATTTTCCGCCTAATTCTGAATATGAAAAGCATCGTAATCAAGCTATTTTTGAACTACAGGGTAATAGAAATCCTTTTATTGATTTTGCCGAGTCTGCATCTAAAGTTGATTTTAGTTTCATTAATGTACACCATTAATTAGATGGAACAGTTTTAGTCGTTTAAGCATATGATTTCAATTTACAAAATAATTTATATTAAGTGAGTTAATAGGATAAACATAAAAACTACAAATCTGAAGTTAACCCTTAAAACCGGATACTTATCTTAAAGTAATGAGTTAAAAGTAAAAAAATATCTTCGATTTGTTTCATATTAGCTAAAATAAAAAAGTCTTTTCATTCCTAATGATGAGACTTTTTTATTTTGTTTCACAAACTTATCTTGAAGTGTAAGTCATCTATTTTTATATACATAAATACCGTTCATTCGGAAAAGAGTAAACATGATTTACAAATTAATAAGGTTTAATAAGTTTAGAACAATTTATGAAATGGTCAGATGAAAATAGCACAGTTTAAAGATGGTAGCTTCTTAAATAAAGTAGAAGGCTTCACCTAATATTAAGAACAGTGCAATTTTCACAAGTTGCTGTTTCTTGAGAAAAAGTAAGTATTTGTAAAGGTAATTCTATTATGTACCGAATAATAAAGGACATATTAGAATTACCTTTAAACCAGGAGGTAATAGTCAGATGATACAAGAATTGTATACTTATCGTGCAGGAAAAAAGATTTTACTCCAAAAACAAGAAAATCAATTTGTGATTAGAACAAGTCCAAATAATTTTAAAAAGCAACATGAGCTTTTAGACGTTGAACAAGTTTCTCCAGCGTCTTTTCGCATTACAACAGATGAAAGTGATCTTGAATTTTTGATGGATAAAGCAAGAAAAATTGCTCCAACCCATCATGCATATTATCGTATTGAAACTAACGATGAATTTCTTATTACGGATCGTATCTTTGTAAAATTTTGCAATGCGTTTTCTGAGGAAGATATTACTCTTTTTACTACACGTTATAAATTATTATTGCTAGAGAAATATGATGAATATAACTATCTTTTTCAGCTTACTAATGCTACTGGTATGAATCCAATTAAGTTAGTTGTTAAGCTTATGGAAGAGGAACCACTTGTACAATCAGCAGATCATGACTTAAATCATCAGATGCATACATACGATTTAGAAATCCCGCGTGATCCAGCTTATTCTAAGCAATGGCATTTACATACGCACTTCCGGAATACAGATTATGATCCTCGATCTTCTACAAGGTGTGAGGATGCATGGAAAATTCTTGACCATTTTGGCAGTGGAGATGTTGTTATAGGTATTACGGATGATGGTTGCAAAATAGAGCATCCTGACTTTAATTCGACAAATAAATTTGCTGGTTATGGATATTTCCAAGAGGAACGTCTTATTACCAATTTAGATAGTGATTTTCAGATACAACAAATGTATACCACTTGCAAGAACCATGGTACTTCTTGTGCAGGAGTCGTGGCAGCTGAAGTAGATGCACAATTTACTGTAGGGGCAGCGCCAGGTTGTAGACTCTTTCCTATTAAGTGGGAATCTAAAGACGGAGGATTATTTATAAGTGATTCTAAATTAATGACCGTTTTAAAATATATTGCTGATAAAGTAGATGTATTATCGAATTCATGGGGAAGAAGTCCTGAGAGAACTTGGCCTAGTCAAGTCATAGAAAAAATTACGGAATTAGCTAAAACTGGTGGACGGCGACGTAAAGGGATTGTATTTTTATGGGCAGCAGGAAATGAGAATTGTCCAATTGAACACGATGCTTTAGTTGATGTACCGTATACTGATGGATGGAATAAAGGATTATGGGTAGGGGTAGAGAAGACTAAAAATTTTCATCACTCATTAGTTGGAATCCCAGGGGTTATGTTTGTAGCAGCTCTCAGTAGTACTGCACAAAGAAGTCATTATTCGAATTATGGTGCAGGGATTTCAATTGCAGCTCCTAGTAATAATCTTCATGAATATTTTCGAATGCCCGTAAGAGGGATACCAATTACAACAGCAACAGGCTCCATCCCTTTATTACATGGAGCTTGCATACCAGAAAACGTAACAAGTCGTTTTGGGGGAACTTCTAGTGCGACACCTTTAGTAGCTGGAATTGCTGCGTTAGTCATTTCGGCCAATCCTCAATTATCCGCTCTGGAAGTAGTTTCAATTCTAAAACGAACGGCCTCAAAAGATTTGAATTTTGAAGGTTACCAAAAGACTCCTCCAGGGCCTTTTGATACGGATACTTCATGGGATGTATCACCGATTTCACCTTTTGATAAAGGAACATTTATCAATACAGGAAGTAGTGATGGAACATGGAGTGCTTGGTTTGGACACGGTAGAGTAGATGCAGTAGATGCGGTTAAAGACGCTTTAAACAGTAGACAAGAACAGTAATGTAATATTGTGGGTAAGGCTCCAGTTGGTGAAATGCTTCTTGTTCAACAACTTGCACAAGTGACAATCTATCGTCGGAAATGGCTGAGACTTGGAAAAACTCTCCTATAGCTCCGTAGCGCTCCTCATCCCCAAGAAGTATTATCCAATGTTCTGGATAATACAACTTTATATTATAGTTGGGGGAAATAGATTTTAGTGGGGACGAGGATGCGAGGATAAATCAATAAGGATTGGAATAAAAGGAAGAAACTATTATTATACTTCCTCCTGATTTAAGATAAATGTTACTGCTAATACCATGGGTTTCGTCGCAGGTTTGTCTTTACTTATATGCGAAATTATTTCATCATTTAAAACAATTTGACCCAGAATACAATTGCGATTAGGAAAAGCAAGCATCCCAGTAGGAGTATAAAGATAGAACATGTTACAATACAGCTAAGAACAAGCAATAAAGGAGAGTATATTTACGTGAAGATTAAAGCAATTGAACCAACGCCAAGTCCAAATACAATGAAAGTTATTTTAAATGAAGTGTTACCATCAGGGGCACGTAATAACTATACAAACGAAAATGCAGAACAAGCACCAGAACAGGTGCAGCAAATTTTAAAGATTGAAGGTATTAAAGGTGTATACCATGTAGCCGACTTTTTAGCAGTAGAGCGAAATGCGAAGTATGACTGGAAAGGGCTTTTACAACAAGTTCGTGCTGTGTTTGGAGAAGAAGTAACAGAAGGAGATGAACAGGAGCAGCTTTCGCATTTTGGTGAAGTGAAAGTATTCATTCAAATGTTCTTTACGATTCCAATGCAGGTGAAATTAACAGATGGGACAATGGAAGAGCGAGTTGGATTACCAAACCGCTTTAAAGAAGCGATTATGAAAGTACAAATGTCTGCACCTAACGTTGTTAAAGAGCGTAAATGGATAGAACAAAGTACACGTTACGGTAATTTTGAAGAAATCGGGAAAGAAGTTGTAGAAGAAATGGTCGCTACTTATCCAGAAGACCGTGTTGAAAAAACTGTAAAAGAATTATTAGATCAAGCGGGTGCTACGGAAGTAACTGTAGCAAAGCGTGAACCATATAAAGTAACAGAAGAAATGATGGCAGATTCTGATTGGAAAAAACGTTATGCAGCTCTTGAGCAAATGGATCCTACTGAAGAAGACATTTCGGTACTACAAAAAGCGTTAGAAGATGAGAAAGTATCCATCCGTCGTTTAGCGACAGCTTATTTAGGTATGGTAAAAGGTGAGGAAGTATTACCATTACTATATAAAGCATTATTAGACCGTTCTGTAAGTGTACGACGTACAGCAGGCGATTGCTTATCAGATGTGGGTGATCCAGCAGCGATGTTTGTTATGATTAAATCTCTTAAGGACCCAAGTAAATTGGTACGCTGGCGTGCAGCGATGTTCTTATTTGAGCTTGGTGATGAGAGTGCAATTCCAGCATTACGCATAGCGCAGGATGACCCAGAGTTTGAAGTAGCAATGCAAGCTCGTTTAGCATTAGAACGTATTGAGGGCGGAAAAGAAGCGAAAGGGTCTGTTTGGAAACAAATGACGGAGTCTCGTAAAGGAGAATAATCCTATGCTCGTTTTCTATGATAGTTGGTGTACGATGTGTACGGCAGTTGCAGAGCGCACGAAGAAATTGGATAAAAAAGGTGCGATGAAGTTTGTTTCTTTTCGAGATAAAAATGTAGTTGAAGAGTATCAGCTCTCTGAAGCGTTGCAAAGTAAGATGGAACAAAGGCTTTATATTTTCAAAGATAACAAATGGTACGATGGAATTAGAAGCATATATGTGTTGGCAAAATATATACGAGCATATTGGTTTGCAGTTCCATTTATTAAGTTATCTATGTTACTTGGATTTGGAAATAAAGTATATGATTATATCGCCAATAATAGAAAACTTGTACCTGTTGGTCACTGTTATGAAGGGGTTTGTGAAATCCCTTCAAAAAAATGATGACATCGCTATCTTTCTTTTGCACCTATTATAAGAGCGTGATATGATGAATTTGGAATGAAAGTTGAAGGAGAGATTACAAGATGTCAAATGCATACGAAGAGTACATGCGTCAAATGGTAATTCCAATGCGCCAAGAGTTAGTGCGTGCGGGATTTGAAGAATTAACTACAGAAGAAGCTGTAAAAGAATATATGGACAATGCAACAGGTACAACATTAGTTGTCGTAAACTCTGTTTGTGGCTGCGCAGCTGGCTTAGCACGTCCATCAGCTGGTCAAGCGGTTGTACGTGCTGAAAAACAACCTGATCACCTTGTAACTGTGTTTGCAGGACAAGATAAAGATGCAACTAGCACAATGCGTGAGTACTTCGGAGATGTTCCTCCATCCTCACCATCTATGGCGTTATTAAAAGGTAACGAAGTTGTTCACTTCATTCATCGTCATGAGATTGAAGGAGCAACAATGGAAGATATTATTAATAACTTAGAACAAGCTTTTGAAAAGCATTGCTAAAAAAGGGGAGAAGTGATTCTCCCTTTTTTCTTTATATATTGAGGTGAAAAGATGATTGTAACAACAGCAGGACGCACAAATAAGGAAATGACAACTTATGCAAAAGAGGTAGCGGAAGAATTACAATGCTCTTTTGTAGTACGTAACGATGTATCTGTGTCCAAACTATATGAGCAGTTTGGACAAGATGTACTTGTTGTAGGAAAGAATCGATTAGCAATTTATCCAAAAGGTATAGAAGAGTCGTTCTTCTTCCATCCTAACTCTGCAATGTTTCGTGTGAAGAGATTAATGCGAGGGGAGCACGATCCATTTGTACAAGCAGCAAAGTTAGAAAAAGGAATGACGGTGTTAGATTGTACGCTTGGTATGGCGTCGGATAGTATTGTAGCAAGCTATGTTGTTGGAAAAGAGGGATCTATAACAGGGCTTGAAGGAAACAGGTATATGGCTTATGTAATGGAGAAAGGTTTACAAAAGTGGTGTTCGGATGTTTCAGAAATTGATGAGGCAATGCGTAGAATTGTAGTAAAGCAAACAGAACACTTCACCTTTTTAAAACAATGTGCAGATAACAGTTATGACGTTGTCTATCTGGATCCAATGTTTGAAGAAACAGTCATTGAATCAGACGGGATTCGTGGTTTAAAACATTTTGCCTTATATAATGATGTCACAGATGAAACAATCGCAGAAGCAAAGCGTGTTGCTAGAAAGCGTGTAGTTTTAAAAGATCATTTCCGTAGTACGCGATTTGAACGACATAACTTCTTTGTGTTTAAAAGAAAAAGTGCAAAATTTCATTTTGGTGTAATTGAACCTTGATAATTGTTTGAAAAGATGTATAATAAGCAATAATCAATTATATATAATGTCGTAGACGAAGAGAGTAGTCCTGTTCAGAAGTAAAGCGAGCTAGGGATGGTGAGAGCCTAGTATGGAGAAGAGGATGAAGCGCACTTCGGAGATGCTGCTTGAAAATAATAGTAGAGTAAGCCGGGGGCCCCTGTCCTCGTTATAAACGGGAAAGTGGTTCGTAGTGAACAACAAGGGTGGTACCACGGGTGATAACTCGTCTCTTTTTTAGAGACGAGTTTTTTGTGTTTTAAAAAATAAGGAGGGATAACATGGAATATAAAATTCAATTCGCAAAAAGTTTATCGGAAACCTTATCAGCAGAATTATCATTGGAACAAATTATAGATTTCATTGAAACACCGAAGCAAGATGAATTCGGAGATGCCGCATTCCCTTGTTTTATGCTTGCGAAGCAATATAAGAAGGCACCAGCAGTAATCGCAAAGGAAATTGCAGAGAAATTAGATGATCCATTTTTTACGAAAGTAGAGGCAGTGGGGCCGTATGTAAATGTATTTTTCAATCGCCATATTGTAAGTGATGATGTACTAAAAACGATTTTAGCTGCAAAAGAAGAATATGGGCAGGGGCATTTTGGGCAAGAAAAAACAGTAGTCATTGATTATTCTTCGCCAAATATCGCAAAACCATTTTCGATGGGGCATTTACGTTCCACGATGATTGGGAATTCATTAAAGCATATCGCTGAAAAATGTGGATATGAAGTTGTTGGGATCAATTATATTGGTGATTGGGGTACACAGTTTGGAAAATTAATTACTGCATATAAAAAATGGGGAAATGAAGAACTTGTAAAAGAAGATCCGATTCGTGAGTTATTTAAGTTATATGTGCAGTTCCATGAAGAAGTAAAAGAAAATCCAGAATTAGAAGAAGAAGGACGTGCATGGTTTAAGAAATTAGAAGACGATGATGAAGAAGCGGTCTTTTTATGGAACTGGTTCCGTCATGAATCTTTAAAGGAGTTTTCTCGTATTTATGAACTTCTCGGTGTTGAATTTACGAACTTCCAAGGAGAGGCTTTCTACAACGAAAGAATGGATGACTTCGTTGAGATCTTAGAAGAAAAAGGGTTATTAGAAGAATCGGATGGAGCACAAGTTGTCAATTTAGAAAAAGAAGATATGCCGCCATGTTTAATTAAAAAATCAGATGGAGCTACGCTTTATGCAACGCGTGATTTAACAGCGGCACTATATCGTCAAAACACATATGAGTTTGATAAAGCGCTGTATGTGGTAGGTGCAGAGCAAAGCTTACACTTTACACAATTTTTCACTGTATTAAAGAAACTTGGGTATGATTGGGTAGATGGAATGGCACATGTACCGTTTGGGCTTATTTTGAAAGATGGTAAGAAAATGTCCACGCGTAAGGGGAAAGTCGTATTACTTGAAGAAGTATTAGAAGAAGCAATTACGCTAGCGAAGCAAAATATCGAAGAGAAGAATCCAGATTTAAAGCAAAAAGAGGAAGTTGCGAAACAAGTTGGTGTAGGGGCAATTATTTTCCACGATTTAAAAAATGAACGTATGCACAATATTGAATTTTCTTTAGAAAAAATGTTGAAATTTGAGGGTGAAACAGGACCATATGTTCAATATACACATGCACGTGCTTGCTCCATTTTAAGAAAAGAGAATGCCGAATTTGAAACAGAAACGTTTGAATTAAGTGATGATCATAGTTGGAGTACAGTAAAACTATTGAATAGATTTCCGCAAGTTATTGAAACAGCCTTTGTTAGAAATGAACCGTCACATATTGCGAAGTATTTGCTAGATGTAGCACAAGCATTTAATAAATACTATGGAAATGTTCGTATTTTAGAAGAGAATGAAGAGAAAGAAAGTAGACTTGCACTTGTTTACGCAGTAACGATTGTATTAAGAGAAGGATTGCGCTTGCTTGGAATGGGTGCACCGGAAGAGATGTAAGAAATATAATTTTATAGCTTGAAAATGCTTGAGGATACTGAATATAGTATCCTTTTTTTCTTTTGTGTAATGTAGATACTAAATTAAGTAGTGAATACACAATTCATATGCAGAAAATAAAGAGAAATCAGAGAAGAAATACTTGATAAACTGACCGTTAATGCGGGATAAACAGGATTTCTTCGTATGGTTAGAAGGAAACAATAAGCAAGTTATGATTGTAGAGAGTACTAGTGAACAGCACGGTGTAGACTTTGAATTAAATGATACGTATTTAAAAATATCATTAGTTTGTTTAAATATTAGCCACTGTCGACATGAAATATTATGTTAAATAACATAGGAGGAATTGAGAAATGGCACAAATATTTAGTAATCCAATGTTTTTGGTTTTGATTCTTTTTCCAGTGCTCACGATTATTTTAAGTGCAGTTGTTTATTGGAAAATTAAAAAGTTATTTGTTATGCCAATAATCGTTTTCATACTCTCCTTATTATTTATGCTGATATATGCAAATGAGACATTTCTTTCATGGGTTGTTATATATACAACGTTATCGTTAATAGTCGGGATTTTTCTCAAATTTATTTGGTCTAAATGACCTTAGCAGATTTCTAGATATATGAAACACTTCTTAATATGAAAAAATATTTTTATGTTTAGGAAATGCTTTTATCATTTGCTCAAAGAAAGGGACGGAAGCAGTACTTTTAATATAAATACAAGGAGGTAGCTGAATTGAAAGAGTATGATTGGGATAATAAGTTAGAGTATTTGAGAAATACGAGAGACTTATATTATAACGACGATTATCTAGGATTTTTGGTGAATGCAGTTTGGAAGATTTCTAAACCAGTTCATATTGTTGACTATGGCTGTGGATATGGCTATTTAGGTCTGAAACTATTGCCTCTGTTACCACTAGGGTCTAGATATACGGGAATTGATATGGGGAAGAAATTAATCAATGAAGCAAGAGAAGTATTCAAAAGTCTTCCATATGAAGTGGAATTTATTGAGGCAGATGTTACTGAATTTGAATTAGAAGATAAGTATGATATAGCAGTTTGTCATGCTTTTTTATTACATATGAACGATCCAAAGGCAATGTTACAAAAAATGATAGATTCAGTTGTTGATGGAGGCCATATCATATGTTTTGAGCCACACTGGGTTTCTAATATGTCTTCGTATTATCTGAATAATCTAGAACAATCAGAAATAATCCAACTTGGTGTTCTTCAAAAATTGTTTGAGAGAGATGCAAAACGAAATGGGAAAGATGGAAACATTGGAATTAAATTACCGATATATCTAAATGAACTAGGGATAAAAAAGATTGAGTGTAGAGTGAGTGATAAGGTTAATTTCCTTAATGCTAATGAGGTTCAAAGAGATAAACAGCAATTGTATCATTCACTCAAGGAAGAGGGAATCGGTAACACGCCTGCTGAAAAGGAAGCGTTCATTGAACGTTTAATAAACCGAGGGCTGACATGTAATGATGCGATGACGCAGTACGAAGCAGAATTACAGTTTTCTAAAGAATTCACTATAAATTCTTCTTTAGTCTACGCTCCAAGTATGAAAATCACTTTTGGAATAGTAAAAAATAAGTAACGTAAATTTTTGAATTATAAATAAAGCAACGAAATAAGACTTCTAATTTCGTATACATGTTAGAGGTTTTCTTTTTTAGTTTAATAGTATGGACTAAAAGAAGAACGATAAATATGTAGAAATAGTGTACAAATTCGAATAGATTCGATAGTAATTATGTACTGAAGCAAAAAACTTACCCAAACCATCCATCTCCTATAGAAAAACAGACACAGTCTTGTTATGATAACAAGCATAGTCCTTTTTATAACTCACATGGATAGAATGATGAGAGAAGTTTAAGAAAAGGATGCATACAAGGGAGGAACAGCATGAAGCGAGTTGCTTGGTTTACTGATAGTACAACTGCAAGCTTTACAACAAGTGAAGATAATTTTATTATACCTATTGAAATTGTTATTAATGGAACGGCCTATAAAGACTGTGAGGAAGGTGTTCGTGAACGTGTTTACGATGCGTTAAAAGAAGGAGTAACCGTAACTACGTCACAACCTAATTTAGGAGAGATGGTTGCACTCTTTTCTAAATGTAAAGAAGAATATGAAGAAGGATTTGCGGTCACAATTAGTGGGAAAGTAAGTGGTACCTATCAAAATATGATGCTCGCAGCAGGGATGGCGGGATTTCCCTTAATTGTAATAGATAGTGAAACAACAAGTTATCCAATGGATGAACTTTTAATAAAAGCTCAAACGTTATACCGTGAGGGTATGACTTTACAAGATATACAAAAAACAATACAGCATGTTGAACGTAGTCCTTACTATGTATTTCCAAAAGATCTGAAAGGTCTATATGCAAGTGGACGTGTGAAGGGTGTGCAATTTATATTAGGCAGTCTACTAAGCGTAAACCTAATTCTAGAAGTACAACATGGCGAACTTGTGTTGAAAAAGAAGGTTCGTAAAATACAAAAATGTAAAGAATATATACAAAATGAACTTGAAAAAGAAACTCCGAACGTAGTACATGTTTTCCACGCTAATGATGAAGCAGGTGCAGAAGAATGGATTGCCGATTTTAGAAAAGTATTTCCTGAAATGACTTTTCTACTTTACCCAATCCCTATATCTTTTGCTGTTCATGCAGGAGCTGGAACAATTGCGATTAGCTTTTCGAAAGGGAAAACCCGGGAATAATTCACGGGTTTTTTGATTTTCTAGTTCTTAGTTTCTGTGTTGATGGAAATAATTCAGAGAGTGAGAGATGAGTTATTTTAGTAATAAGCAAGTGATTATAGTTTAATGCTGTTTTTTCATTTTCCATAAAAACAAGCAAAGGTAACCTAAAAGAAAAATACTAAATATGTAGAAAGCGTTTGTTAATCCAAATAAATCTGATAAGCTTCCGCTTAATATCGGCCCGAAAAACATACCAATTGAGTAGGCCATATTATAGATAGCAAAAAGTATGCCATAAGCACGAATTCCTTTTTGGTCTGCAAGGTATGTGAGTTCTGGCAAGGCGGGTGCTAGAAGAAGGCTAAAACTGATTCCTAGTATAGCAAGTACGAATATTTCAAGGCTGGTATGAGAAACAATCGCTGTAAATGGGAAACATAAAGCAGCTAAAGCTATACCAATTGCCATTGTTTGTTTTCTACCAATTTTAGTTGAAAGTGTTCCAATGATTGGAGCGGTAAAACCATATGCTAGAGTTGGGACAGCGAATAATAGTCCAATTGTTCCAGGGCTAAGCTGCAAGATGTCTTGTAAGTAGAGAGGAAGAGTTGGTTCTAAAGCACTAGGTAAGGTTGACCCCAGAATAATAATGCCAATGATAATAAATAGGGAGCGCATCTTAAAGATAGATCGATAGGGAATTTGTGGATCTGGATCGTATTTCGGTTCATCACGAAGCAATGTGATTCGCAATATACCATCGACGAAAGCAATAGTTGCAGCTACGATGAAAGGAAGATGATAACCACCCCATTGATAAAGTACCCCGCCGATTGTTGGACCAAGGAGCATTCCAGCTGCTTGGCCAGATAAAGCGAGCCCCATCGCTTTTCCACGTTCTTGCAAGGGGAATACATCTGCGAGAAGTGCTAAACCAGCTGTCCATGTTGCAGCAGCAGATACGCCTTGTAGCATCCTTGCGAGCACGAGTAACCAGAAGCTATCGGCGAGTCCAAATAATATAGTTGCAGCTGCAAGTCCAAATAAGCCTAGAATCATAGGGAGACGTCTTCCAAACTTATCAGAAACAACTCCTAAAATAGGAGTAAAGAAAAGTAGAGTAATAGCGTAACTTCCGAATAAGAAACCAATTTCTGCTTGGGAAGCACCTAGCGTTTCTGCGTAACTTGGTAAGATTGGAACAATCACTCCGTAGATTAGCATATCTGTAAAGACAGCTACTGCAACAACTCATAAAGAAGCTTTTTGTACGCGAGACATTTTTAACCCAGTTCCCATCATTTTCCTTCCATGTGCTTCTTATCTTCTAATCGAGACAACATTTTTTCCATCTTTTCAATAAAGCGTAGCTGCACGTCACACTGTTCATAAATATTCTCAAAAATAAGGCTTACATGTTCTGGAATTTCTATCATTTTTTCTTTAATAGATTGTCCAGCTTTCATACTTTCGTACATCTCTATAATTGTCTTTTTTTGATCTTGTAAGGCGGATGAAATGTGATCCACAGAAACAGTATTCTCGTTGAAAAAAGTGAGTGCGGTATATAATTCTGTTGGGAAAGCGACTGAAGATTGTTGGAATGACTGAAGCATGAGTATAAGGAACTCATCGTTTCCAGCAGGCGTAATACTATAAATTGCTTTGGAGCGATTACCTGTTTTTTCAACAGCATCAAGCTCTACCAATCTTTCTTTATCCATTTTTTTTAAAGCATGATAAATCGAAGCGGGAAAAACACCTGCCCAAGTATCAGTTTGTGCCGATTGCATAGCTTGTTGTAATTCATATCCAGACATTGGACCATATTGCATGAGTAAACCTAGTACCATTAATCGTGTCATGTATATCCTCCGTTCAAATAAATACTAAACGTTTAGTATTTATTTGAAATGTATGTGGAAATATTTGTTTTGTCAATAAAAGGATGGTATTTATTTTATTGTTTGAGTTTAGTAAGATTCCTATATCAAAAAATAATCATTTTTACCATTTTAACCAAGAAGACTCCCTCCTCTGGACAAATCACAAAGATAATTGAAGCGGAAGCCATTCGCTTAGTTGACTTAGCAGAGCGGTATAACAAGCCGATTGTAATAGAGAAGTTAGATACCACGCAATCAAGGGCAGGTGATCGATACGGAAATAAGCGAGCGAATCGAATGAAGAGTCTGTTCGCTTATCAGAAGATGACAAGTGCGATTCTGGGTCGTGCGGATAAAAGGGGCGTGGCTGTCTTTCAAGTCAATCCATCTTACACTTCGATCTCAGGGAAGATGAAATATATGCGGAAATTTGGGATCTCAATCCATCAATCTGCCGCCTTTACAATTGGTCGTCTTGCCTAAGGACACTACCGAATTTCTATATCGTTGTATCCTCTTTGTTGAACGAGAGGAAGTGTTTTTTGTTTGGGCAGAAACATATGAATCCCCCACCTTAAGCTCATGTAGAGGTAGGTGGGGACAGTTCAATATTATTGAGCAGATATTTAAATATTATTTTCTATTATCGGGAGAGATATAAGATTTTTGTTGAATACATACTATAAGCTGTGTAAAATCTAAGCAAGTAAATAAGAATATGAATTCCAGGTGCGAAGTAAAAATAATCACTTGAGGTGAATGCATGTTAGAATTTAGGCGGTTAGAAATGTGTTTGAAAGAGAAAAGATTTGTAGATGGATTACAGGAGGTAAATCAAGAAATTGATCGTATAAAAGAGATGAATAGGCTTTCTTATGTGAAAGAGTGGCTTTTCTCAATTTCATCAACTGAGGCGTTTGATACACTGGTTCGTCTAACAGATGAAGGACTTATGCATCAATATAGTGGGTTCTTAATACGATATTTTTATAAAAAATCTCCAAATATGAGAACGCTCTCCTTATACTGTGATGAGCTAATTGATGATAGAAAAGTACTTGATGCTGAAAAATTACTAAAAGATGCTTTGCAAGATATAGAGGAAGATCAATTAGATGGCGATATTTTGTCTAAAGCTTATTTTACATTGGGAAGATGTCTTCTAGAAATGAAACGAAATGAAGAAGCAGAATTATATATGAAAAAAGCGGAACATTATAGCACACGTCCAGTTTTTGATAAATGGGGATATTTTTATATACAAACAGGAGAATGGGAGAAGGCAGAGCAGTCGCTCTTATCTGGGATAGAATATGAAGAAAGTGAAGAGTTAGCAATCTATTTATTATCACAGCTATATGCGTATAAAGGGGAACAGAAACAAGCTCTACAATTCATCAATCATGCAATCGAAAAGTTTCCGCAAGTACCGTATTTCCATTTTGAAAAGGTGAAGAATTTACTAGATTTACATCATTATGAAGAAATGGTTGCAGTGATAGATGAAATCGATCAAATGTTACCACATCATTCGTATAAAGCTTATTTTACACATTTACGTGCAGAAGCATTGTATAAAATGAATAAGATGGAGGAATTACTTGCTTTATTAAAAAAGGAAGTATGTTTAAAAGGCTCAATATATCATAATGTAGAAAAATATCTTAACGGAAAAAAGGTTCGGCTACCATTAGTTCCAATCGTTCAGAAAGATAATTATTGTGTTCCAGCAAGTTTAGAAATGATGCTCCGAGTATGGGGAGAAAACCGTACGCAAGATGAAGTGGCAAATCATATATTTGATGTAACTGGATCAAAGTTTTCAGACACGGTTACTTATTTGGAAGAAATAGGTTATATTTGTCGTTATTTTAAAGGAACAGAAAAAAATTATAAGCAATTGCTCGATCACAATATTCCAGTACTACTCAGTCTAGATATAGAACATGCGTCTCATGTTCAAGTTCTTTCTGGGTATGATGAGCAGTTACAATCGTTTATTATTCAAGATCCCAATTTTCTAGAGCCACTTTTCGTTGAATATGACAAGTTGCAGGAGAGATATCGTTATACAGACTGTTTATCTATCGTTTTTGTATCGAAAGAAAAAGAGGAACGATTGTCATTTTTATCAAAAGAAGAAAATGCATATTTCAGAGCATTATTTTCTCTTACAGATCACTTGGAAGAGCAAGATAAAAAGGGGATTGAAAAGCTTGTATCATTTTTACAAGCACATAAGGAGAACCCCTATACATGGCTATACACAATTAAACATTTGGATGTCGAAGTAGATCAAGAATTTATTCTTACTTGTGCCGAAAGGTTAATGGAGCGATACCCAGATTCAGATTTTGTAAAGTTACACAGCGCGCAATGTTTTATTCGTCTTCGGGATATGAAACGAGCTGGTGATATATTACAAAATGTAAAGAAAAAGAATCATCAAGCATTGTATTATTTTATAAATGGACGATATTCTTTAGAAATGGAAGAGTATGAAGAAGCGATTGTAAGTTTTCAATCATCATTACAATTGGATGCGGATCAATCGGTAGCATGGAGTTTTCTAGCATTATCATATATGTATATGGATCAGCCTGAAAAAGGAATAGAGATGTCACATATTGCTATACAACGTCATCCTGAAAGATTTGTTCTCGTAAATCACGGTTTGATATTAATGGATTTAGAACGTTATGAAGAAGCGTATCGAGTTTTTAATGATTTATTGAAAGATTACAAGTATGAAGCTCATATATGGTATGAAAGAGCTAGATGTGCACATCTAATGGGGAAATTGCATTTAGCGATAAAAGGATTACGTATAGCAAGCCAGCTAGAAAAGGCAGAACCATATCCATATGTGAAACTATCAGAAATATATGAAACGGATGTAGAGGATGAGAAGAAGGCAGAAGAAATTTTATTGCAGGGCATCGAAAACTGTGAGGATCCATCGTCATTATATGTTCGGTTAGGAGATTTACATTTTCAGAATGATAAGTTTGAAAAAGCTGAAGAAATATATAAGCGTTCTTTAGAAAAAAATGATGAAGATGTGTATTCACATTTCGGTTTGGTACAAATTTATATGGCGAAAGAACAGTATGAGACTGCAAAACAATATATTTTAGATGTAGAAGAGCAATTTGAACAAAATCAAGAATTTCTAATGAATGCGGGAATGGTGTTGTGGGACGTAGAAAATGAGCTAGGAGCAAATGAAGACCAATTAAAGATAGCTCTCTCTAAATTAGAAAATGGCATTCGATGTTTGAAAAATAATATAGCAAATGTTTTAGAAGAGTATGTGAGTAGAATTGAAGGAACACCATTTGTACAGCGTGGTATTGCATTTTTAAGAAAACTAGAAAAAGAGCGAACAGATTATACAGAGTATGGCTGCTATGCAGGTATCTTATATGAATCGCTTGAGCAATATGATCAAGCAATGAAGCGATATACTCAAGTAATCAAGCACAGGCCGAGCGCTCTTCCATATTTCCGCATTGGGGAATCTTTTATGATCTTAGGGGAGTTGGAAGAAGCAAAAAGGGCATATGAATCTTGCTTAGAAATAGATTCAAATTTTACAGGAGTGCACGTGAAATTAGCGGAGATATATGAAAAAGAAGAAAATGCCTTGAAAGAACAATATCATATGCTTCAAGCAATGAAGCAAGAACCGATGATCGTAAATATGGAGTATTTAGCAGAGCTTTCGGTAGAAAATTCTCTTCATAAAGAGCTTGTATTTGAGTTAGAAAAATTAGCTGACAAAGTGAATGAAATGTGGCGTTTAGACTCTCTTGCATATGTATATGGTGCCATGAAAGATATGGATAAGGAACAAGAACTGATTGAAGAAGCTTTGCAAATGGATGAAGAACATGTAGAGGTACAATATCATTATGCAAAAGTACTTGTTAAGAAACGAAACTCGGAAGCGATGTCGATTGTTACAAACTTAATAAAGCGAGATATTGAAAGTGAACGTGTATTTGATGTGTATGTTCAAGCGATGGAACAACAGCGAAAGGTATCTCAAATACGGGATTCTCTTCATCTGCTGCCAATTAAGAAAAAGGAAAGAAGTATTGCATTTATGTATGCTGCATCTGTAATCGCTGAGAGACTAGCTGAGAGACAACAAAATGAGCAGCCGAAGAGATCAATCTTTACAAGAGCATTTTATCGAATGAAAAACCGTGCGCAAGAAATTTCATTAATTACGATTGTTATTGATTTATTTGAAATATCCTTAAAATTAAATGCCAAAAATAGTCTGGCAGCACAGCGTTTGGCGACGTTTTACGAAAATGGAAATATGATTACAGAAGCAATAGAGGTATTACAAACATCATTAGAAAACAAGTGGGATTTTGATACGGCTCAGCAATCTGTGAATCTATTACTTAATCATAGTGATGAAAATGAAGCGATGTTAAGAGATGCCCTCGAATTAATAAAGCAGATGCTTAGAGAGCGACCGAATCATTATGATGCTTTGTTATTACATTCAAATGTTTTAGTTATGTTAGGGCAAGAGAAGCAGGCAGAAAAAATCTGTTTGCAACTAATCGAAAGAATGCCTTTTGTGAGTAGAGGATTTCTTAGCTTATCAGAAATATATCAAAGTGAAGAAAGGTTTGAAGAATCTATTTCTATGTTGGAAAACGGAATTTCACATCATCCAAAAGAGAATGCGATGTGGCTTGCTTTAGCGGATTCTTATCATCAAATAGGAAGAACAGAAAAGGCAGAAGAACTAACAAACCATATACTATTTTTCGATTCTTCAGATTTGTTAGCTCGATACAACCGGGTATGTTACTTAGCTGTATTAAATCGAAATGCAGAGGCGAAAGCAGAACTTGAAATCATTCTTCATGAAGATGAAACTGGCTTTTTTGCAGAGCTGGCGGAAGAAGATGAAGATTTAGAAGTAGTATGGGAAACGATAAAGTAATGGGAACTTTTCGTGATGTATAAATTTCGAGAAGTAGGATATAAATAAAAATATATTTTCGAATTGATTGACAATTCGTTGTGTAATGGAATAAAATAACTGTTAATAAAAGTATACAAATCTGAAGACGAGAAAGAGTAAAATATCGTACTGTTCTCCAGAGAGTCGGCAAACTGCTGAAAGCCGGTGTACAGACTTTATTTGAAAATCATCTCCGAGGAGCCGTGGCTGAATAGAGTAAGCTCGGACGGATGTCTACCGTTACAAAGAACGCGTATGTTAGTACGTTGCTAAGTGCTATTAGTTGAGATGCTAATAGAATTAGGGTGGTAACGCGGGTAAACCCGTCCCTACTTGATAGGGACGGGTTTTTTGTGTGCTTTTACAAAATTTCAAAGGAGTGATTGTAAGTGGAAAAGGTAGACGTAAAAGAATCAGCTGTAGGGAGAGAAACACGAATTCGTAAGCAGTGGAACCAGCAACATATCTTTGAGCAATCAATTCGAAATCGTGAAGGCGCACAATCTTTCGTTTTTTATGAAGGACCGCCAACTGCAAATGGATTACCACACGTTGGCCATGCACTAGGACGGACGATTAAAGATTTAGTAGCGCGATACAAAACAATGACAGGATATAAAGTACTTCGAAAAGCAGGATGGGATACACATGGATTACCGGTAGAATTAGGAGTTGAAAAGCAACTTGGCATTTCTGGTAAACATGAGATTGAAGAATACGGAATTGAACCATTTATCAAAAAATGTAAAGAAAGTGTATTTACGTATGAGAAGCAGTGGCGTGAATTTACGGAGAGTATCGGATATTGGGTTGATATGGATGACCCGTACGTAACTTTGCAGAACCCTTATATCGAGAGTGTATGGCATATTCTTGGGACGATTCATGAAAAAGGATTGCTATATAAAGGCCATCGAGTTTCACCATACTGCCCAAGTTGCCAAACATCACTTAGTTCGCATGAAGTAGCTCAAGGGTATAAAACGGTAAAAGATTTAAGTGCAACGGTAAAGTTTAAAGTGTTAAATAGTGAAAATGAATATTTTCTTGGATGGACCACAACGCCATGGACGCTTCCTGCCAATGTAGCACTTGCGGTTCATCCGGATATGGAATATGTAAAAGTAAAGCAAGTTGATTCTGTTTATATTGTTGCAAAAGAACGTGCGCAGGACGTTTTAAAAGAAGACTATCAAGTATTGTCTGTTCATAAAGGAGAAGAATTGGTAGGTACTTCCTATGCAGCACCATTTCTTATGGATGAAGTTACGAATGGATATCGTGTTATTCCAGCAGACTTTGTTACGGGAGATAGCGGAACTGGGCTTGTTCATATCGCGCCAGCTTATGGAGAAGATGATTATAAAGTGGTACAGAACCAAGGTTTGTCGTTTCTTCATGTTGTAGATGAAAAAGGTGAATATACGGAAGCTGTACCATTCTTACAAGGGAAGTTTGTGAAAGAATGTGATGTTGACATCGTCCGTTATTTAGCGCAGGAAGGATTGCTGTATTCAAAAGAGAAATATGAACATAGCTATCCGCACTGCTGGCGCTGTGATTCGCCATTGCTTTACTATGCTGGAGAAAGCTGGTTTATTCGAACGACTGAAATCAAGGAGACTTTCTTGAAGAATAATGATGAGGTCACATGGTATCCCGATCACATGAAACATGGGCGATTTGGGAAGTTTTTAGAGAATATGGTGGACTGGAATATTAGCCGGAAACGATACTGGGGAACGCCGTTAAATGTATGGGAGTGCGAAAGCTGTGATCATCAATTTTCACCGAAAAGTATTGATGAATTAAGAGAGCATAGCACGGGTCGTGCAGAAGAAAATTTAGAGTTGCATAAACCATATGTAGATGAAGTGAAGGTATGCTGTGAAAAATGCGGGGGCGCGATGACTCGTACGCCGGAAGTAATCGATGTTTGGTTTGATAGCGGTTCGATGCCATTTGCGCAATACCACTATCCATTTGAAAATAAAGAATTATTTGAGGAACAATTTCCAGCGGATGTAATTGCTGAAGGTGTTGACCAAACGCGTGGCTGGTTTTATAGCTTATTAGCAGTAGCGGCTTTATACACAGGAAAAGTACCGTACAAACGTGTGTTATCACTTGGGCATGTGTTAGATGAACAAGGACAGAAAATGTCTAAAAGTAAAGGGAATGCATTAAACCCAGTAGATTTAGTCGAGAAATTTGGTGCGGACGCATTAAGATGGGCTCTTCTTGTCGATAGTGCACCTTGGAATGCAAAACGTTTTTCTGAAAGAACGGTACAAGAGGCGAAATCTAAACTTGTTGATACACTTGTAAATGTATACAGTTTCTATGTGTTATATGCAAATTTAGATAAGTATGATCCGCAAAAGACACATGAAGTAACGCGCACAAAGTTGGATGAGTGGATGTTATCACGTCTTCATAGCACGACGAAGAAAGTAAGAAATGCACTCGATGAGTATCAATTTACAAATGCAGCTCGTGAAATTGCAGCATTTGTAGATGAGGTAAGTAACTGGTATGTGAGACGTTCGCGTAATCGTTTTTGGGAGTCTGGCATGAATCCTGAGAAAGCAGCTGCATATGCAACTCTTCACGAAGTACTTGTTACAGTTAGTAAGTTGCTTGCTCCGTTTACTCCGTTTGTCGCGGAAGACATTCATCTTAATTTAGAAGGAAACAGTGTTCATTTAACAGATTATCCAATAGCAGATGAAACACTTATTCAAACAAAGTTAGAAGAAGAAATGGATGCTGTTTTACAAGTTGTTGAGCTTGGGCGTAGCAATCGAAATCAACATTCATTAAAAGTCAAACAGCCATTAGCAGAAATCGTATTACTCCAGCATCATGAGCAAAGCGTAGATTGGAGATCCTATCGTGATATTGTTATGGATGAGCTAAATGTAAAAGAATTTCATGTAGAATTAGATGAAACAAAGTATACAACGTATCAGCTAAAGTTGAATTTTAAAACAGCAGGACCGAAATTTGGAAAGAGTGTTAATGCTATAAATCAGTGGTTAAAGCAATTATCGCAAGAGGAAGTACAAAGATTTGTTGGGGCTGAGAAAGCATTGTATCAGCTTGGAGCAGGAGAAGAAGTTGTAATCACACTTGAAGATGTATTAGTAGAACAAGTACCGCAAGCAGGCTTTTCTAACACTACAAATGGAAAATATACAGTTATGTTAGATACGAATGTTACTGATGAATTGTTCCAAGAAGGAGTAGCACGTGAATTTATTCGAGCGGTTCAAGAGTATCGAAAACAGTTGAATTTACCAGTGAACTTACGAGTAGATATCATTGTTGACACAGAAGATGAATTACAAAACACCTTAACGAAGCATAAAGGTTTATTAGAAGAAAACCTATTAGTAAAACAATTTACGTTTGAAGCATTGTCACAAGAAGACGATGAAATTCCTTTAGGTGAGAAAAAGGTTCGGATTAAGTTGAGCCCAGCAAAATAATATGTAGATGGAAAGTTCGAATCATATACGATTCGAACTTTCTTTATCGTGCGGGAGATAGAGTGATATAGTCAATCTTTGTAATAGATTAATAACTTATCCACTTATCTTTCTCATAACCTACTCTATAGGTCCTCTAGAAAATTTATTTCTCCATAAAACACTGAATAATATACTAAAAATGAAAAAACAAATGGCGAAGGTTAATACGAAAATTAAAGATTGATTTTCAAGTCTGTTTAAGAGAATCAATGTTCCTATACCTAAAATGACATGACTTACATAATGAGTCAAAGTTAATTGTCCGGTTTTAATGATTGACTCAATAAACCAACTTTTTTCATACCTTTCAGTAATATATAAGCAAAGGATCAAGAGTATTAAAGCAGAACCTGTGGCAGATAAGATGTATAAAACGTTCGGTAAAATAGGTCCTGTATTAAATAAAAAGATAGAAGCTTCTTTTCCGATATAGGGGATGAAAAAATGAGTCAATGTTTTTGACAACAATTCAGTAGTTGTTGTAATGATTAGGCTAATTATTAGTAGTTTGTTTCTAATGTTTTTATTATGAAGATCCATTCGTCCAATCAACATGCCAATTAAGAAGAAAGAGAACCATGGGAAAATAGGGTGGTAGCCGTTAAAGAATAAATTGCGAAGAAATCCTTCTACTGACCAAAAATCTACGTAGTTTATAAATGGGATAGGACCTCCCCAATCTTCAAAGGCATTAAAGGTTAATTGAAGGTATTGTGCAATAAGTAAAATGAGTATCGATAACCAAAGCAATATCTTTTTATTTACTGTAATGAATAAGGATGCAATAAAGAGGTAAACGCCGTAGTAGTGTAATATATCACCTGTCCAGTCGATTGTATATAACAATAAGCCTAATACAAACAAGAATAGTGACCGTTTCCATATCATTTTTCGACTGGCCATAATTTTTATTTGATCATCACTGATAATAGAGGATTTCGTCATAAGGGAAATACCGATACCTGCAAGGATAACAAATAAAGCAGAAGCGCGACCTTCAAATAGAGACATAAAAGTGATTAACCACGGGGGACCGTTACCTTCAGCCCCCGTTATAACCATGAAATTCACAATTAACATTCCAAACATAGCCCATGCTCTGGCAAAATCTAATCCAATAATCCGTCTTTTAATTTCCATGGGGATCACGCTCTTTAAATATGCTGCGAACAGCTTCAATCCATATTTGTTTATAATTCATGTTTGTATCAAACATCATGAAGTTTCCTATATTATCAAGTACCAATGCAAGCATATGAGCTTTTGAGGACCAGTTATTATCTTCAATTAGTTGTAATGAACTCGCTTTCGCAAGGAGAGCTTCAAAACCATTTAAATACTCTCTTTGTATGGCGAAAAATCGCTCGCTGTACATGTTGTTTCTAGATGCAAGTAACATATATTCTTGTAAGACACGATTAAAATAAGGATCCTTATTTTGTTCGTCAATCATGTTTAAACCAATTTCAATACATTTCTCAATAAAATTATCCTGTGTAAATTCTTCCGTTTTAAAGAAGGTTGAAAATTGAATTGCCTGACATAGTTCATCAAATAAACCTTCAATTAACGCATCTTTAGATTTGAAGTAATAATAAATAGAGGGTTTTGCTATTCCGACTTCTTCGGCAATCATTGTATATGTTGTTTTGGCAATTCCGTACTCTGCGAATAAACGATAACTTGCCTCGATTATTGCAGAAAGAGTTTCCTCACTTTTACTCATCATTAAGCCTCCTAAAATATAAGATCATATTCAGAGTAGCATGCATTAAAATTTTTTCAACATATCGTTAGGTAAAAAAATCCCGTTTTTTATTTCCTCCATATAAATTACGACTAGTTATTATTTAACGAAAAACAGATATTTCTACGTAATACTCATAATGAATAATATGTTTCGAAAGTATTTATCATTTTGATACAAAAATATTGAGAAAATATTACTTTACGTATTTATGTGAAAAAGAGAAAGGGAATATAATCAATCTTATAGAATTACTCGTACATTCAAAATTTATTATGAGAATGGAGAGTGATTCTAATGTTCAAAAAAAGAGTAGTAGCAATTGCTACAGCAATACCATTAGTATTAGGTACAATATCTACTGTTTCAGCGGTAGAAGAGACACAGGTACAAGTAAAGATAGACAGGTATTCTCCTCAGGAAAAAGCGGCCGAATATTTAAAAGCGAATGCTGAGCAATACGCATTAAAGGCAGATCTATCAGACTTACAGTATATTTCAACAACTGATACACAAGTAGCCTCATATGTTAGATTTCAACAAGTAGTAAATGGTGCCCCTGTATTTTCAAGGCAAGTAACGGTGACTCTTAACGGTAAAGGACAAGGCTTGCTTGCAGTCTCTGATTATCAGCCTGTTCAGAATGTGAAAGAAATAAAACAAAAGATTACTGGAAAAGAAGCGGAACAGAAATCCCAGTCCTATGTTGCTGGAACAGCAAATGAAAATAATTTATGGGCACCGACGATGCAGGAATTTGGATATATGATTGAAGATGGGGTTGCTATACCGGTATACCGAGTTGTAGTCCACTCCAATCAACCATTTGGTGCATGGGAAACATTCATTGACGCTGAAAGTGGAAAGTTACTAAAAAAAGTAGATATAAACCGTAAAGCAGAGGGAACAGGGAAAGTATTCTTACCTAATCCTGTCGTATCAAGTGGTAGTTTAACTGGGTTAAAGGATAATAAAGATGCAGATTCTACAGCATTAACGAATCAATTAAAAACAGTTACGTTAAAAGGTTTAAATGGAACTGGCTTTTTAATTGGAGACTATGTCACGATTTCTTCAAAAGCAAATACAAAATCTACATCTCTCCAATTTAATTACACACGTGCGAATGATAGTTTTGAAGATGTGATGTCATACTACCATATTGATACTCTCCAACGTTATATACAACAATTAGGCTTCAAAAATATTAACAATCGTTCTATAAAAGTAAATGTAAATGGAACAACGGACGATAATTCTTTCTATTCTCCATCAACGAAAGCTTTAACATTCGGGACTGGGGGAGTAGATGATGCAGAGGATGCGGGAATCATCGCGCATGAATATGGACATTCTATTCAAGATAATCAAGTTCCTGGCTTCGGAAATTCTGCAGAAGGCGGAGCGATGGGAGAGGGATTTGGTGATTTCTTAGGTGCAACTTATGAAGATGCCGTATCAACGACAGGATATGGAAAAGCATGCGTCGGAGAATGGGACGCGACTGCTTATTCAAGTTCGAATCCAACATGTTTGCGTCGATTAGATAATAATAAGGTGTACCCAAGAGATGTGCAAAATGAAGTGCATGCAGATGGAGAAATTTGGGCGCAAGGAGAGTATGAAATGGCACAATCCTTTGGACGTGATGTAGCTACAAAAATCATTTTACAATCACATTGGTCATTAACTCCAAATGCGAAATTCCGTGATGGGGCAAAAGCGATTAAACAAGCAGATGCTCTTCTATATGGCGGACAGCACGCAGCTGAAATTGATCGGATTTGGTCGGCGAGAGGAATTAGTACAAATTAAGAATATGAATGAATAAGAATGAGCCCCTGTCATAACTGATATTATGTTGAGGGCTTATTCTTATTCGTACCTGATATTAAAAATATAAGTTTACCAACCTGTTAATCTAGGAGTGTTACAGATTTACTGGCGCAAAGGCTGTTTGAGAGAAACTAGGTACAATCTGATTTAATACGCCCTCTAACGATTGACTATAGGTGAGTAAAAGTTCATCGAGGAAGTGTTGCCCTTCATTGGATGAAGTGAGAATGGTCTTTACTAGTTGTGGATCAAATATAGTATGTGGTGAGATTGCTAATGAGTTTACAGCCCAATACATTCCGTATAGTTTGAAATCACGCTCGGTTGTTGCATATTTGAGAAATAAATCCATATATTTTTGACCAAAAGAAATACCCTTTAATTGTTGTGAGCTTACGTATTCGACACCTTTCCATTGTAAATCTGTAGCACAATTGAGCCACCAAGCTGGTTCGATTACATCTTGCATCTTTTTGAGAACACTTTGTTCAAAATGGGGAGTAGGATTATTGTGCTGTTCCTGCAAACAGGCCTCAAGCACTTCTATTTCAATCGCAGCAACGGTCATTCCTTGGCCAAAAATTGGATCGTAAATACAGAATGCATCTCCCAAGACTAACAATCCAGAAGGCCACCTTTTCATTTGTTCAAAGTGATGGCGAAATAGTTCTGGAACACGATAACTTTTTGGGGAGGATATTGGTTCAAATCCGTGCAAGATTTCGCTAATTATCGGGCTTGGGAGCTGGGCAATAGCCTGCTCAAACTCTTCGGCATTTGTAGGAGGATAATGACCACCTGGACGATAGAGTAATACCTCAGCTATATTATTCTCAATAAAGGAAAAGACTCCTGTAAAAGTTTCATTGGTAGGCTGTCCTGCAATGTTAATTGTGTCCCATTTTTCTGTGAGATGTGACAGATGGGTAGGGACTTTATAACGACGGGTACTATATCCAAGAGAGACTCTCAAACGATCTGAATCCGGTACATCATAGCCGTAATCTTGAAGCCAATTTACTAGTTTAGAAGAACGACCACTTGTATCAATTATTAAATCAGCATGCAGTGTTCGTACTTGTTCAGATTTTCCACGTTCGAAGAATTGAATTCCGGTAACAGTTGTCTGATCAATCGTCATTAACAAATCAATTACGTTATGATTTGTGAGAAAACTAACATTAGAAATTTTTTGTACTTGTTTTCGAAGTGCCCATTCAAGCAAAGCTCTACTAAATTTGACATCATTTCGTGGATATTGCATCTCTATCGTGCCGTATTGATTCATGTTTTGGATGATTTTATTCAGAGCTGAAGGCGCCCCTTGTGCTACCAATTCACTTTCATATCCTGGAAAAAGTCTTTCTGTAATTAATTTACCTCGTGGGGTAAAACGATGTGGATGAAAAGCTTGTGGCGTGCCAGGACGATTGTCAGGTGTTTCTGGAAAATTATCTTTATCGACTATAAGTACCTCTTTATAATAGTCAGAAAGCACCCTTGCAGTTAGTAAACCGCCAATACCGCCCCCAATGATAATGGCGCGCTCTGTTTTTCCTTTTGAAAGTGCATAATTGGTATGAGTCATAATCTTAATCTCCCATTCATAAAGTGAGTTTTTAATCAATATCTTTTCATTCCACAATGAGTATTAGTGATTGAATTAGCTTTTTCCTGCATGCTAAATAAAATATTCTGCACTAAAGTTAGTTGATGAGACTATATTTGAAAACTGAACAGCAGTTATTTTTTGAGAAAAAATTATATAAAAAAAGCGTTGTTCTTTTCTAAGAAGAACAACGCAATTTTGCATTTGATATATTTGTTTAATAAGTTGAAAAATGATGAGGGGGAATGCTGATTATAATATATGTTTAGTTGCGTGACGGATCAAATTTTTTCCACATCTTGTAGAAGAATTTCATTTTTGTGCTTCTTTAAAAACAAAATGCTCTTTAAACTTTCTTCCTTCAACCTTCTGACCATTTCTCATTGCACGGAAAGGATGTTCTTGCCATGTAACCATTACATCCACTTCGTCTGCTTTTACGGAAACAGGAAAATTCGCATGTTCAAATCCTGTTTTCCCGCTTGCTAATCGACCTTCTTTTAAAGAAAAGAGTTCATATTTTGTTTTTGTGTTTGGTTCATTTCGGAATACTTCTACTTGGACGTTATATACTTCATCTTTTCCAATGTTTTGTACTGAGAAGTGATACGTGTGAAAAACATCTTTTTTAGGTTGTAACATATCTTTGTCTGTTTTATTTACTTCGTCAATATTGACTTTCCATTGTTTTGAATGTTGTGAGACAGGTAATGATTGTGGGGAATAAGCGTATACTTGATTTGTCAGTATCATGAATAATAGTAATAGTGAGAAACTTACAATCTTTTTCATCTATAGACCTCCAAGATAAATTTACTAATAATATGCGTGAAAAAGTAAGGTGTTATGTAGATAAATAGAAAAATATTCAAGGGGATGGGGAGTCATGATTCAAAAGAATTTACAAGAGATTGAACAAATTATAAATGGAGATGTTTTGGAATAAAGAGAATATAGTAAAAGAAATTGAAGGAATCGCAAATCAAAATGATGATGTTTTAGTGAAAGGATCGCGAGGAATGGCTCTGGAAGAAATTGTTTTGGAATGGACATGAAATAAAAATCAGAAAATAAAGAAAAAACACTTGCGTTTTTTCTTGTAAAGGAATAGAATACTCTGTAAATATAAAAAGTGATGAACAGGAAAAGTACATGATGCAAGGGTCTACAGAGAGCAATCGGCTGCTGGAAAGATTGCGATACTGCATGATGGAAAGACACCTGTGAGTGTTGCTTTGAACGTGATTATTAGTAAAAGCGAACGGTACCTACCGTTATCAGGTCTAAGATGGTCAGTATGACAATTTGGGTGGTACCGCGGAAAAATCCGTCCCTATTTATAGGGGCGGATTTTTGTATTCTTTGAAGGAGGTGAATGACCGTGGATGATGACGATGACAACAATAATGTGAAAAAATATGAAAACATAGGAGGAAAGAATAATGGGGCAAACAATGAAGCGGTCGCTCATTCGTGAATGTAAGGCGTCTAGTAAAAAGGTGGTTTTACTGCAAGGTTGGGTGAAGAAAATTCGTCATCTAGGAAATCTTAGTTTTTTATTATTACGTGATCGAACGGGTGTCATTCAATGCGTATTAGAAAAAGAATTAGCTGGATATAAAGTAGACGTGGAAAGTGTAGTTCAAATTATCGGCGAACTTGTGGAGACTACAAAGACAGAATTAGGTGTGGAAGTGCTTGTAGATAGGGTGCAAATATTAAATACTTCAGAGCCACTCCCTTTTGAAGTGAATAAAAGAAACTTGCAAGTTGGTTTAGACCAAATGTTAAATGAACGTGTCATATCACTTCGACATGAACGGATACAAGCAATTTTCACGATTCAATCTACACTCGTACAGGCATTTAGTGAATTCCTTATAGAGAACGATTTCACACGTATATTTACACCGAAAATTGTTTCACAAGGAGCTGAAGGGGGAGCGAATGTTTTTAAACTCCCATATTTTCAAAAAGAAGCGTATTTAGCTCAATCTCCACAGTTTTATAAACAAATGATGGTAGCCGGAGGATTGGAACGTGTTTTTGAAATTGCTCCTGTTTATCGAGCAGAACATCATAACTCTTCTCGTCATTTGAATGAATATATATCACTAGATGTCGAAGTCGGATTTATTGAAGATTTTCATGAAGTGATGGCATTAGAGAAGGATGTTTTACGCTATATGTTTGAAAAGGTAGGACAGAAATGTGAAAAAGAATTAAATCTCTTACAAGTTACAGTTCCTGTAATGACAGAAATTCCGAAGATTACGCTGGCAGAGGCTCAGCGTATTTTAAAAACAAAGTATCGAAAAGAATCACCAGTAGGGGATTTAGATACTGAAGGAGAAAAGTTACTTGGAAAGTATGTAAAGGAAACATATAATAGTGATTTTGTTTTCATCACACATTATCCGAAAGAAGCGAGACCGATGTACACGATGCCAAATAAAGAAAATCAAGCTATTACAGACTCTTTTGACTTATTATATAAAGGATTAGAAATTACGTCAGGTGCACAGCGTATTCATGAGTATGATATGTTACTTGCTTCTTTTAAAGAAAAAGGGTTACAACCGGAAAATTTTCAGTCTTATATGGATACATTCCGATACGGATGTCCACCGCATGGTGGCTTTGGGATTGGATTAGAAAGACTCGTATATAAGTTCTTAGAACTATCGAATGTTCGAGAAGCAAGTGCATTTCCGAGAGATTGTACGCGTCTTATACCATAAAAAAGAAAAGAATCTTCGTAGCGGTCGCGAAGATTCTTTTCTTTTATGCAGATTTGTATAGTCAAGTCTCTTTCGAGTTAGCTCTTTGTTTGAAATGTGAAAAACGTATTTTTTTTTTTTTTTCCATTTTCTCTTTTGCTAAAATGCTTAAGAGTAGTGAGTTTGCAGTATAATCAATGTCTTTTTCTAATATATGTTTCATGCCTGACATCATCATATACAGAGCTAAGATGGCAATGGTAAATAACAAAACAGGACCAAAGGCTACCCAAGGTAAAACTGGTAAAAGTTTGCTACTAGGACCAATAAAGAAGAGTGTTTCGACGATGTTATGTGAGATAGCCTCGAATAATGCTAAGTGCATCAATAAAACTAAAACTTGTAGCATTTGTTGATTCAGCCAAATAAAAGCCTTTGGAAGTAGGTATGGTTTCAAATGCAATTTGCATATATGAAAAAATCCTCCACCAAGTGTTTTAGAGCTTGTTACAAATTCATGTTGTAATAGTAAGCGGAGTTCATTACTAATGAGCTGAGTTAAATTGGGGATTCCGATTAGGGTAAGTACCGTAATCGTATAAAGAGCCCATTGCGTTTCTCGTGCAATAGCGAAGGTGTTTGTTGCTGATAATAAGAAAATTGCTAATAAAGTAGTCGGTACATATTGGAACGTTTCAAATGCAAATTCTAACCATTTTGTATATCGATAAAAATAGGCGTGCACAAAACCAAATATAAGTGAGAGAAGGGTGCGGAAAAAGCTAATTAAAACAGCATAAAAAATGGGCTTTTTTGCATCTAAAAGAACGGTAATTAAAACATCATAACCATTTTGATCTACACCGAGAGGATGCGAAAAAGATGGTGGCGCTGGAGCAGTAGAAATCGCTTTTCCATCTATATATTGAAAGGTAGATATGGGCTTTATTTGACCGGATCTCGCCTTATTTTCTACGATATAACTCAATACATAGTCCGATTAAAAAACGTTTATTGAGTAGTATTTCTTTAAACATGTAGGTCCCTTCTTCCTGGCAAAATCCATTTTAATAATTCAAATGAAAAATAAAATGGCATTGTTGAAAATGGTTTTGTCACAAGTAAATTCGTATTTTTATAGATCCAAATCACAATTAATTGCACACAGAGCACAAAAAATAAATCAGGTAATGCTTCTAGTACGTGCAAGCCTTTAATAATAAGAGACTGTACTCTTTTTGAAAAATAGAATGTAAGAATTGTTAGAGTAGTAGAAAGAAGTATTGCGACTAGGAAAGCACCAATCATGATTGTTAACGTATGTACATAAGAATCAAGTAAGTACGGAAATAAATCACGGTCAGGTGATTGAAAGGCAGAATTTACTTTATAAGTTATTTTAGTAGGAGTAAATAAGGAAGAAATGACACTTGCTATGGAGTCTATATATTGGTCTATATTAAACTGTAATACGGAAGTGTTTTTAACGCTCGGCGTAGTTGATGAATTTTGAGAAACACCTAAAAATAACTTCGGTAAACAACAAATAAAAATAATTCCGAGGATAATAAAAATAGAACGAACAATAAAGAAACATAAGTTTTTAAAAAATATCATACGAATGAACTCCTTATATTTTTAATTTTTGTAAATATTTTCTATAAAATCAAAAACCCCCTCTTTTTCGACAAAAAATAAATATCTTTCTTGACAGTTATAAATAAAACCTATATAATTCGTAGTAATTTCAAAAGAAGTTATATTCAGAATATTGGAATGCGTTGAATAGGAGTAGTAAGGTCATGTATTTGTACAGAGAGCTATGGGTTGGTGTGACATAGTCAAATGACATCCTGAACTCGCCTAGGAGCAGTAAGGTGGAACAGAAGTCTAATTCTTAGTAAATCTTAACGATTAACCTTCGATATCAGGTTTGTAATCAAACGATTACTACTAAGGTGGATTCATAATGGAATCAATAAGGGTGGTACCGCGTTAAGCAAATGGCTTAGCGTCTCTTTATATAAAGAGATGCTGGGCCATTTTTTATTATATATAGGAAGAAATGGAGGTTTTATTTGGATTGCTCAATAATATTTGTTTATTAATATAAAACGATTTATTAGGAGGAAAATAGGATGAAGCAGACGGAGCAATGGACTTCGAAATTAGGTTTTATCATGGCGGCAGCAGGATCAGCAATTGGCCTTGGAGCAATATGGAAGTTTCCTTATATTGCTGGAAAGAGCGGGGGAGGAGCGTTCTTTTTAATCTTTATATTGTTTACGGTATTAATAGGTCTTCCGCTATTATTAGCTGAGTTTATGGTAGGGCGTAGTACACAAAAACAAGCAATTGGAGCATTTAAAAGTATCGCACCGAATACAAGTTGGCATTGGATTGGACGTCTTGGTGTTGGAACTTGTTTTATTTTACTATCATTTTATAGTGTTGTTGGTGGCTGGGTATTAATCTATTTATTCAGAGGGATAACTGGACAACTTATTACACCGCAGCAAAATTATAGCTCACTATTTACAGAAACAATTGGAAATCCAATCTGGGCAATTGTAGGGCATTTTGCTTTTATGTTTATTACGATTTGGGTTGTATCAAAAGGGGTACAAAATGGAATTGAAAAAGCGAGTAAATATATGTTGCCAGCATTGTTTGTTTTATTTGTCGCTCTTATCGTTCGCTCATTAACACTTGACGATGCAATGAAAGGGGTCAAATTCTTCCTACAACCTGATTTTTCAAAGATTACAGCAGAAAGTATTTTGTTTGCAATGGGACAATCATTCTTTGCGATTAGTATTGGGATTTCTATTATGATTACGTACAGTTCTTACTTAAATAAAAAAGAAAGTTTACCACGTTCAGCGGTAACCATTGTTGGATTGAATCTATTTGTTTCTCTATTTGCTGGGCTGGCTATTTTTCCAGCAGTATTTTCACTAGGCATGGAGCCGACAGAAGGACCAGGATTATTATTTATCGTCCTGCCATCCGTTTTTAGTCAAATCCCATTTGGAAGCTTCTTCTTAACGGTATTTCTTGCACTATTCACATTTGCAACGTTAACATCTGCGTTTTCTCTACTTGAAACGGTTGTTTCAGCTTTAGCGAATGGACAACAGGAAAGAAGAAAGAAATTGTCATGGGTAATTGGATTTTTTATTTTCCTAGTAGGTATTCCATCTGCACTTTCATTTGGGGTATGGAGTGACATCACGATCTTTGGTAAAAATATTTTTGATGCGATAGACTTCTTATCTAGTAATATTTTAATGCCGCTTGGAGCGTTATTTATTAGCATTTTCGTATCATTTAAAATGGAGAAAAAAGTGCTAGAAGCTGAGTTTTTTGTTGGTGGGAATTACGGAAAGTCGTTATTTACTTGTTGGGTATTCTTGCTTCGATTTGTCGCTCCGATTGCGATTGTTATTGTATTTTTGAATGTGATTGGGATTATTTAACATGAAATGTTATAATATTCTGAATTGAAGAGGTGAGCAAATGTATTATTATATTACGGATATATAACGTGTACGTATTCGTGGTCCTCCTATTTGTATAAGAGGTTAAAATATAAAAGTAGGAGGGGAATAATGAAACAGAAAAATGAATTGTTACCACAGGGGAAAATGGTGCAGGTGCGCGGGAAAAAGTTGTATGTTGAGATGTATGGATCATTAAAAAATCATCCTGTATTGTTTCTTCACGGAGGTCCTGGTGAGATGTGTTTTGATTTTTCCTATCATCAAGCACATAAATTACAAGATTTCTTTCGACTCATTGCGATTGATCAAAGAGGAGTAGGACGTTCGGAGGAAATTAGGCAAGAGGAGCAATTTGGATTACGAGATATTATTGAGGACTGCGAAGAATTAAGGAAGATGTTACAAATTGAAAAATGGTCTGTTATTGGGCATTCTTTTGGTGGGTTCTTAGCATTGTTATATTCAATAATGTATCCACAATCTATTCAAAAGATTATTTTTGAAGGGCCTACTTTTGATTTTGCATTAACAAGCAGAGCTTTATTAAAAAAGACAGGTGCTCTATTAAAGGAGTACGGAAAAAAACAGCAGGGGAACGAATGTATAGCTATTGCAGAAAGTGATGCGAACTCAGCGGAATTACTAGAAGCTTATTTGAAATTAAGGGATGGATTAGAAGAAAAAAGAATGGAAATTTATAATTACGTTGAGGATGAAACGGATTATAGTTTATATAGTGACGAGGAGTGGGAAGAGTTTTATGATCGTTCCGATACTCATTTTACAAGGTTGAAAGAGGAAGGAGCAGTTCATCAATCGTTATTATCAAAATTAAAAGATGTGAAGAATTCGATGTTGCTAATCATAGGGAAGCATGATGTTGTAACTTGTGAAACACAAATTCAAACATTTAACAGAGATGCTCAAAATGGTAAACTGATTGTCTTTGAAGAGAGTGGTCATACACCGCACTATGAAGCAGCAGATCGATTTGCAGAAGTTGTGATTGATTTTTTGAAATGAAATAGGAAAAAGGTGCTTCACACAATGAGAAGCGCCTTTTTCTCTGTATTCAATTTTCAGGATGAAAGATTGTAATGTTAGGCCATTTACTTTGCCAGTTCTTTTTTTGTAATCTTTTTTCATACATAGTAGTGCGCTCTTTCGTTTCGAGGAAATGAGGTGTTGGCTTCACTTGTAACGTGAGAACATCTTCTATTCCGCAAGGGGCGGTTAACACAACATTATCTTGTTTATCTAATGTAACTCCAAGAGCAGTCGCTGTTTCTGGAAATTTAGAAATTGCATCAACTGAAGATGAATAGGGTGGCATGTTGTTTATTACATGCATGCGGGCCGGATTTTTCACTGACCATGGAATAATAGAATCTATATTTTTAAGCTTATTCTCTAGCGTTTTCTCTGCTGATTCGTCAAGATTTATAGGATCAAAATAGACGATATCGACATCTGGTAGTGTAGTTCGTTCTTCATATCCGTGAAGAACGTCCCAAATCTTAGAACGAACAAATCCGGCGCAAACCCACCAGTCAGGTAGTTGTAAAGATTTTGCTGTCTGTAATATTTCCATCATCCAAGTATCGTTTTGTATAAGCCCAATAATATCTTGTTCTGTTTTGATATGCATTTTTAATTCCGCCTTTTTTACCTATTATTTTAGAAAGTGCTATGTAGTTAATTTAATGCATGAGCTTAATAATCCATAAAATCCAATGTGCACCAGGTACAAATAAGAGCTGTGCTAATAATGTGCCGAGAAATCTTGAAATCATAAGCCAACCAAACATTTTACTCATTGTATCAGCGCCATTTTCTGATTGAAGAGCACGCTCTGTTAAAAGGGCGATACGCGGATCTAATAGTACAGTTAATAAGATTGTGGCAAATCCATTAACGAGTCCGGAAGCTGTGCTCGCATTCGTCGCATACATTGGATTTAAAAAGGAAGCGTACAAGGCGGAAAGAACACCCGCTGTATAGATGGCAGTTGCGAACATATTAATGAGCATAATACGTTTTGGAATACCACCAATCCTCATCCGATGAATCATTTCAAATTTAGGAAAGCGGATATATTTTTTTGTATACTTCAATTTTTGTATATTATTTGTTTTCATCATTCGGATGAATGAACCATCTGTTTCAAAGTTTTGAATTACATATCCAAATAACTTCGTTAAGGTTGGATATAGAATAATTGCAAGCAGTGTACCGATAGAAGCGGATAATAAGACAAGGCGGATGATTCTTTCTAAATCAATAGAAGAATCTAGTTTAGCTTGATCAACAATCCCACCGATTAAAAAAGCTTGTAGTAAGTTAGATGTTCGTGAAATGAGTAATACCATTCCAACTACGGATAAGGCAACGGCAATCCTTTTTAAACGAACACCAGCTAGTCGAATACTATAAGAACTTGTTTCGACTGCATGGATGATAATCGTGAAAGCCATTATGAAAATTAATGTTGTCGTCATTTGTTTCACCATTTTTCTTTTAAATTATATTTATAATACAACAGGAACACATTTTTTGGTATATCTATTCATGACTTAGGCCTTGGTAGAGAAGAAGAGAGTTGTGAAATGTAATATAAAATTCTAAATAAAAGGAAATTATGATAATACAGAAAAATATAGCGATTTTTCTGATAAATTAAAATGAGCGGAGGAGTGAAATGTATACAACATTTCTATTCGATTTAGATGGCACATTAACTGATCCGAAAGAAGGAATCATAAATTCTGTTTTATTCGCATTGCGAAAAATGGGAATAGATGAACCTAATCAAAAAGAGTTAGAATCTTTTATTGGTCCTCCGATTCAACATTCATTTGCAAATAGGTATGGAATGACCGAAGAACAAGTAGAAGAAGCTGTTGCGTATTTTCGGGAATATTTGCAGCAAAGTGGTCTGCTTGAGAATAGAGTATATGAGATGATTCCTCATATTTTAAAAGAATTAAAGGATGAGGGAAAACGTTTATTTGTGGCAACTTCAAAGCCAACTGTATTTGCGAGGCAAGTTTTAGAACACTTTAACTTAAATCACTTTTTTGAACAAATTATAGGTAGTAATTTAGATGGAACTAGAATAAAGAAAGATGAAATAATTGAGCATATTTTACATACAAATCCTCAGTTGCAAAAAGATGAGGTAGTAATGATTGGGGATCGGAAGCAGGATATTATTGGAGCTACGTGCAATGGAATTGATTCGATCGGTGTATTGTATATGGATATGGAAGTGAAGTGGAGCTAAAAGAGGCTGGAGCGACGTATGTCGTGAAACATGTCGAAGAGTTACGTAGCTTGTATACAAAAGATAAAAGTTTAACAATATAAAATAAAAGAAAAAAATCCCTTTATAACGAGCAATAGCTAATTTGTTTTCGTTTAAAGGGATTTTTCGTATGTAATAGAATAATAATAACTATACTTTATTGTTATGAAAACTTTGTTATAAAAGGAGGAGAGATGTAAGTATTTGAATCTATGTAGGTAGGATATGTTCTAGAATACATAGAAAAGTTTTTGTGATGCGTTGGAATAACTCTAGGGATAAAAGATTGAATTTTCGGTCAAAGGGGGAGGCGAAATTGGAGCTAGTTATTATATTATTAGCACTTAGTTTGCTTATGTTTGTTGCTTATAGGGGATTTTCTGTTATATTATTCGCCCCAATTTTTGCTCTTTTTGCAGTATTTTTAACGGAACCTAGTTTTGTGCTGCCTTTCTTTTCAAATATTTTTATGGAGAAAATGGTCGGATTTATTAAGCTATATTTCCCAGTATTTTTACTTGGAGCGATTTTTGGTAAGGTTGTAGAAATGTCAGGGATTGCAGATTCTATTGCTAAAACGATTATTGAATTAGTCGGTGAAAAACGAACGATTTTAGCAATTGTTTTAATGGGCGCTATTTTAACGTATAGCGGTGTAAGTGTTTATGTTGTTGTGTTTGCAGTATATCCATTTGCAGCAAAACTGTTTCGACAAGCAAATATTCCAAAACGCTTAATACCGGGAACGATTGTACTTGGTGCTGTAACTTTTACGATGGATGCACTGCCAGGATCACCGCAAATTCAAAATGTAATTCCGACGACATTTTTCAAAACAGATATTTATGCGGCACCTATACTGGGTATTATAGGAGCTATTTTTGTCTTAACGTTAGGATTAATCTATTTAGAGAGTCGGCGTAAGAAAGCAAAGGCGGCAGGAGAAGGGTATTTTGGTTTTGGAGATGTAAATTCTGAAATGGCAGCATCTCTAGAGCTAGAGAAGAAGGGAAATGTAATTCTTCAAAACATTGAAATTTCGAGGGTGCAGCAAGTGATTGCTTTTGTGCCTCTTATTTTAGTAGGGGTTATGAACAAAGTTTTTACGATGACTATACCGAAGTGGTATCCAAATGGTTTTGATTTTTCTTCAATTGGAATGAAGGGATTTGGTAAGGTAGAGTTAAGTGCAGTACTTGGCATCTGGTCAGTAGAATTAGCACTCATTATGGGCATTATAACGACGCTTTTATTATATTGGAAGCGTGTTGTGACAGGATTCCAAGCGGGATTGAATACAAGTATTGGAGGCGCGTTGCTTGCAACAATGAATACTGGAGCTGAATTTGGCTTTGGTGGTGTGATTGCAGCACTTCCAGGATTTGCAATTATGAGAGATAGTATTTCTGCAACTTTTACAAATCCATTAGTAAATGGGGCGGTGACAACAAATGTTCTTGCTGGTATTACAGGTTCAGCATCGGGAGGAATGGGAATTGTTTTAAGTGCTATGGGGGATAAATTTATTGCAGCTGCTGAACAATATCACATTCCACTTGAAGTCATGCATCGCATCGTTTCAATGGCATCAGGAGGAATGGATACATTACCTCATAATGGTGCAATTATTACGATTCTGACAGTAACAGGGTTAACACATAGACAGTCGTATCGTGATATATTTGCGGTTACAATTTTGAAAACGGTTGCTGTATTTTTAGTAATTGCATTTTATACGTTTACAGGAATATACTAATAATTTTAGTAGTATGAGAAGGAATAAGTAATTGTAGTGGAATGCTTAATTTGATAATTTATGCAGTGTAAACTTCACGTTATAAAATATTTAATAGAACAAGAAGGGGTGAATGACTTGCAAGAAATCGCGGAGTTTCGTATGCCAAAGACCGTATTATATGGAAGGAACTCACTTGAAAAATTAGGGGAACAAGCAAGTAAATTAGGAAAGAGAGCTTTCATTATTAGTGATTCTATTATGAAGAAGCTTGGCTACATTGATGCATGTGTGAAGCAACTGAGGGCGAAAAGAATAGATGTTATCACATATGAAGAGGTAAATGCGGAACCAACAAATATTCATGTTTTGGAAGCGTTAACACTTTGTGCAGAATCAAAATGTGATTTCATCATTGGAATTGGCGGAGGAAGTTGTATTGATGTGGCAAAAGCAGTAGCAGTTCTGTTTACAAACGGAGGAGAGATTGGAAAGTATGCTCAAAATCATATAGAAATAGAAAAGCAACCATTACCGCTCATTGCAATCCCAACAACATCTGGTACGGGATCGGAAGTGACTAGTGTTGCTGTTATTACAAATAAAAAAACTGATATAAAAACGATGATTAAGCACCCAAGCTTTACTCCCCAGATAGCGATTATTGACCCAGTATTGACGCGTTCTGTACCACCTCATATTACTGCAGCAACAGGAGTAGATGCATTATGTCATGCGATTGAAGCTTATATTTCTAGGTTTTCACAACCACTCACCGATGTACTCGCGCTTTCTGCAATTGGAAGCATCATAAAATATTTACGCATTGCTTATGAAGATGGAGATAATATGGAAGCAAGAGAAGCGATGATGATTGCTTCATTACAAGCTGGTATCGCCTTTTCAAATGCATCCGTTACATTAGTTCATGGGATGTCTCGACCAATTGGAGCGTTATTTCATGTACCTCATGGCATATCAAATGCGATGTTATTACCGGCTGTTTTAGATTTTACAAAAGTTTCTTCAGTCAAACGACTTGCAGATATCGGACGGCACATAAATCCAGATTTATATTCGCTATCTGATGAAGAAGTTTCCAATCAGATAATTCTTGAAATAAAGCAGCTTTGTTTTGATCTTAAGATTCCTAATCTCAGAGGATACGGAATTGATCAGAATGAATTTGAAAATGCCCTTTCAAAGATGGCGAAAGATGCACTTGCTAGTGGAAGTCCTAGTAATAACCCGCGCATTCCGTCTTATCATGAAGTGAAAAAATTATATCGTATATGCTTTGATTATCAATATGAAACTTCTATAAGTACCTCATTAAAATTCTGAATATTCTTCAAATATTTCCGTGGAAATGAAAAGGGGGTAGGAAATGGAATTAGTAATTATTTTATTAGCTCTTTGTATGCTGATGTTTGTTGCCTATCGTGGTTTTTCAGTTATATTATTCGCTCCAATCTGTGCGCTATTTGCTGTTTTATTAACGGAACCAAGTCATGTATTACCGTTTTTCTCAAATATTTTTATGGAAAAGATGGTTGGTTTTATTAAATTATATTTCCCTGTTTTCTTACTTGGAGCAATTTTTGGTAAGGTAGTAGAAATGTCCGGTATTGCCGAGTCTATCGCAAAAACAATTATTCAGCTTGTTGGTGTTAAACGCTCTATGCTAGCAATTGTTCTTATGGGAGCAATTTTGACTTATAGCGGCGTCAGTTTGTTTGTGGTTGCTTTTGCGGTATATCCATTTGCGGCTAATTTATTTAGAGAAGCGAATATTCCAAAACGGCTCATACCTGGAACGATTGCTCTTGGAGCGATTACGTTTACAATGGATGCTCTTCCAGGAACTCCGCAAATTCAAAATGTAATTCCGACAACATTTTTTAAAACAGACATTTATGCAGCGCCATTTCTTGGAATCATCGGGGCAATCTTTGTGTTTCTTGTTGGTATGTTCTATTTAGAAAGTCGAAGAAAAAAAGCCGAAGCAAATGGCGAAGGGTACTATGGATTTGAAAATGAAAATCATGAAATGGCAGCTACAACTGAAACAGAACAAAATATAAAGCCGATTATAAGTACTCCTAAAATTACACCACTTCGCCAAGTGCTTGCTTTTGTACCACTTATTTTAGTAGGGGTAATGAATAAAATATTTACAGTGGCAATTCCCACATGGTATCCAAAGGGATTTGATTTTTCATCGATTGGACTAAAAACGTTTGGAAAAGTAGAACTTTCGGGTGTATTAGGGGTATGGTCTGTAGAACTGGCACTTTTAATTGGAATTATTACAACGATAATCTTAAATTGGAAACGTTTATTTACAGGGTTTCAAGCTGGTTTAAATGCAAGTATTGGTGGTGCTTTACTAGCGGCGATGAATACTGGAGCGGAATATGGTTTTGGAGGAGTTATTGCAGCACTTCCAGGATTTGGCGTTATTCGAGATGGTATCTCCACAACATTTACAAACCCACTTGTAAATGGAGCAGTTACAACAAACGTCCTTGCTGGAATTACTGGTTCGGCATCAGGAGGTATGGGAATCGCCTTAAGTGCAATGTCAGAGAAATATATTGCAGCTGCCGAACAATATAATATCCCATTTGAAGTAATGCATAGAGTGATTTCAATGGCATCAGGAGGAATGGATACATTACCACATAACGGTGCAGTTATTACTTTATTAGCAGTAACAGGATTAACACACAAACAATCGTATCGTGATATTTTTGCGATTACGATTATTAAAACGTTAGCTGTGTTTGTGGTGATTAGTGTTTATAGTTTGACTGGGATTGTATAAAGGAATAGTAGTAGTAGGGGTAGTAGGGAACAAGACTTTATATTATTTGGATAAAGTCTTGGTTTATTGTATTAAAATTATATAATAAGATAATTCTATAATAATTATTAGATGGGGAATGTAAGATGAAAACGGTAGGACTTATTGGTGGGATGAGTTGGGAATCATCATCTGAATATTACATTCAGCAAAGTGTCTATTGTATAGTGTTAATTTTGAAGAGATTGAACGCTACCAATCTGAAGGTGATTGGGAAAAGGCGGGAAAAGTATTAGGGGAAGTTGCATATTCTTTTGAAAAAGGTGGAGCAGACTTCATTGTGATTTGTACAAATACAATGCATAAAGTTATTCGTAATATAAAAGCGAAAGTAAATATTCCTATTTTACATATTGCTGATGCGACAGCCAAGGAAATAAAAAAACAAGGCACTCGAACAGTTGGTTTGCTTGGAACGAAATATACGATGGAACAGGATTTTTACAAATCCCGCATAGAAGAGAATGGAATAAAAGTAATTGTACCAAATGAATCGGATAGAGAAATAGTAAATGGAATCATGTATAACGAGTTATGTTTAGGAAAGATTAATCAAACATCAAGAGATTCCTATAAGAAGATAATAGATCTTCTAGTACAAAATGGAGCAGAAGGAATTATATTAGGATGTACGGAAATAGGACTATTAGTAAAACAAGAAGATTCTCAAGTTCCATTATTTGATACGACGATTATACATGCTGTTGAAGCTGTGAATACATCTTTAGAATAACGACTATAATTTTATTATGTAAACAATATTTGGTATTATAGATGGAAAACATTCAGAAAATACTTTATAATGTAAGTGGTTACAAAAAGGGGGAGTATGAATGTTTTCACTTCAGCCAATTGCGTTTGTACATAATGAAAGAAAAATGATAATGGATGACGAATGGGGAGAAGTACAATCTCTTATTACATTAACTGATTCCTTTTCGGAAGAAAGTATACAGGGCATTGAAAGTTTTTCGCATATTGAAGTGATTTTCTATTTTCATAAAGTGACAGATGAACAGATTCAATATTCTGCTAGACATCCTCGAAATAATAAGGAATATCCGAAAGTAGGTATTTTTGCGCAGCGTGGGAAAAATCGTCCGAACCGATTAGGAGCGACAATTGCGAAGGTTGTAAGACGGGAAGGGAAATCAATTGTAGTTGAAGGATTAGATGCAATTGATGGCACTCCTATATTGGATATAAAGCCTGTTATGAGGGAGTTTGTACCAAGTGAAGGAATTATTCAGCCAGATTGGGCCACGGATCTTATGAAGCAATATTGGCAAGGGAGCGGAGTAAAGTGAAAATATATGAAGCAACAATTGCAGATTTAGATGGATTAGCAGCTGTATTTAATAATTATCGCGTATTTTATAAACAAGAATCGAATGTAGAAGAAGCAAAGGTATTTTTACGTAATCGTATAGAGCAGAAAGAATCTGTCATTTTTGTAGCCGTTGAAGATGGACAATATCTTGGATTTACCCAATTATATCCGTCTTTCTCCTCTGTTTCGATGAAGGAATTATGGATTTTAAATGATCTATTTGTACAAGCCAACAAGCGCGGTGCAGGTACTGGGAAGAAATTGTTAGAAGCAGCTAGAACTTTTGCATTAGAAAATGGTGCAAAGGGTTTAAAACTTCAGACGGAAATTGATAACATATCAGCACAGCGATTATACGCTGAAAATGGCTATTTAAGGGATAATCGTTATTTTCATTATGAGTTAACTTTTTAAGAATGAAATATATATTAGGAGCTCAGCGTACCAGATTGGTATGTTGAGCTTTTTTATTGGTGAGTTGTTCAAGGTATATTCTCTTAAAGTATGTATATTATATCATGAGCTTAAATGAAAGAAGTAAGGGAGGATAGTTTATGAAAGCAATTATATGCACAAAATATGGATCCCCTGATGTTCTTCAACTAAAGGAGATAGAAAAACCGATTCCCAGGGATAATGAAGTGCTAATAAAAATTTGTGCGACAACAGTAACATCTGGGGACTGTAGAGTTCGAAGTTTTAAAAGCCCAATTTTGTACTGGATTCCTATGCGAATCATCTTAGGTTTTAGAAAACCAAGAAAACCTATATTAGGAACAGAATTAGCTGGAGAAATTGAAGCGGTAGGAAAAAATGTAGAGCGATTCAAGACAGGCGATCAGGTTTTTGCATTTACGGGGATGAATTTTGGTGCTTATGCTGAGTACATATGTCTTTCTGAAGACGGGTTGGTGGCAAGAAAACCGAACAATATGACTGATGAGGAAGCTGCGGCTGTTCTTTTTGGGGGAACTTCAGCATTACATTTTCTGAGAAAAGGAAATATCAAGAACGAGCAAAAAGTTCTTATTTATGGAGCTTCTGGAGCAGTAGGGACTTCCGCTGTACAGCTTGCCAAGTACTTTGGGGCAGAAGTTACTGGGGTATGCAGTACCAAAAATTTAGAATTGGTGAAATCTCTAGGGGCTGATACGGTATTGGATTACACGAAAGAGGATTTTACGAAAAGAGGAGAATTATATGACATCATCTTTGATGCAGTTGGGAAAAACTCGAAATCTAATTGTAAAAAAGCATTAAATCCAAGCGGGACATACATTTCAGTTGAAGGAGGAATAGCGAAGATACGTACTGAAGATTTAATTTTCCTCAAAGAGCTTATTGAAACAGGGAAGATAAAATCGGTCATAGACAGATACTATTCACTGGAACAAATTTCAGAGGCTCATAGATATGTAGAAAAAGGACACAAAAAGGGAAATGTAGTCATAACTTTGAATCATAATAAAACCTAACAAAGCTCTGTGCTTGACGTCTTATAGTGCCTAAGTATTTTGGCTGTTATGTGGCCAACAATGCATATTAATTATAAATATAAACAGATTTATATCCTTCACGTATAAGGGGGTTTTTGTAGTATTGCTTTCATTGTTAAACATACTGTTCCTGCGCCGTACTATTCTTTAATACATTTTTTAAATTCAGATTTTCTTCCTTTTTTTGGATGTAACCCCCTTTTTAACAACTGTATTTAAAAGGGGGAGAACAGTACAACTTTATTTCAAATCAACAAGTCGATTTTTATTGTTTCAATATCCATTTTGTAGCATCCTCAAAATTCGCTGCAATATAACTTGGTTCAATGTGAGCCCATTTATCGCGATATGTATGCAATGCGTCATGTCCAGCACCCGTTTGAACTAATATCGTTGTTGCATGAACAGTCGCACCTGCGACGATATCGGTCCAGCGATCGCCAATGACGATACATTTTGTTAAATCCAGCCTATGTGTTTCTGCTGCTTGTAGGAGCATGCCCGTACTTGGTTTACGGCACTCGCATCCTTCTCCATGTCTGTGTGGACAAAGGTAGACGTCATCAAAACCGAATGCCTTTAGTTCTTGGATAAAGTCACTTGCAGCTGCTTTTCCATCAGCGATACCAGGCTGGTTTGTAAAGGAAAATAGTTTTATATTTTCTTCTTTTAACGCGCGTAAGGAGTTTGGTGTAAATGGAAATAAGGTAAATTCACCAGGATAATGTATGGTTGTATCTCCTCCAATTGTTCCATCTCGATCGATAAAAATTGCTTGAATATTTGTCATAATAATAGTTCCCTTCACCTAGTAGATTAAAAGTATTTTACAAAGCGATATCCGTTTACTTCATAGCCTAATTTTTTATAGAACGGATGAGCTTCTGTTCTTTGAATACCGCTTACAAGCCAAGTTCCAATACAGTTGTGGTCTTTCGCTAATTGTTCTGCATAATCCATTAAGATTTGTCCGATTCCTTTTCGGCGTATTGTAGGGTCAACGCTAATAATTGAAATTTCTCCATAACGCGTTACGTCTTCTAAGTTTTCTCGTATACGAAATCCTAGGAATCCAAATATCTTATCTTCCTCTTCATAAACATATAGGAAATCAAACGGGCTCATTTCAACAAATTGCAAGCGGTTTTGCATATCCTTATGAGAAATAGATGAGCCCTTTAATTCTTTTGTCAGTGAACATAGTGCTTCTATATCGTTTACAGTCGCTTTTCGAATGCAAAATGTCATACAATCAACTCCATATGTAATAAATTAATGACTTCAAACTTAAAATATTCTGTAAAAAAATGTTTTTTCCTGCTGGTAAAACCAATGTTTGATAAATTAGATATATAGAATAATATTTCAAAAGAAAATATGTTATAATTTCCCTGGAGTTAACTGTAAGTGAAAAGAGGGGAAGCGATTTGTTACAAGTCAATATTCGCTCAGCGGGTTATGAAATAGGAGAAAAAACAATCCATGATATAGCATTTTCAATTGAAAAAGGTGAATTGGTTGCTTTGATTGGTGCAAATGGCGCTGGGAAAAGTACGACAATTAAATCAATGCTTGGCTTGCTGGCAAATATGGATGGTGAAATTTTATTTGGTGAAAAAGACAATCCATATGCATATGTACCAGAACATCCAACGTATTATGATTATTTAACACTATGGGAACACATTGAATTATTAATGGCTACACGCGGTTGTGAAGTAGGGAGCTGGGAAGAAAGAGCAAGAGAGTTATTATATACGTTTCGAATGGAAAAACATAAACATGAATACTTATCGAAGTTCTCAAAAGGTATGAAACAAAAGTCGATGTTAATTTTAGCTTTCTTAACAGAACCGGACTTTTATATTATTGACGAACCGTTTATTGGGTTAGATCCAGTGGCAACGCGAGAGTTTTTAAATTTCTTATATAAAGAGAAAGAGCGCGGGGCAGGTATTTTACTTTGTACACACGTACTTGATACAGCAGAAAGAATCTGTGAACGATTTTTACTTATTTCACAAGGTACATTATTAGCAAATGGTGACTTACAAACGATTCAATTACTAGCAGAAATGCCGGGAAGTCCATTATTAGATTGTTTTGATGCAATCGTAAGGCGGGAACAACATGATGAAACAACAGTTTTATAAAAGGTTACGTCATGAATTGCAAAGAAAATGGAAATCAATTCGTTCTGTAACGGATTGGACGGTAGCTTTATATATTATTATTCCAGCACTTGTATTTAGCGGAATCTATTATCATTCATTATGGAAAAGAGAATTATCGGCGGAAGAACCGGCTTATTTTTTACTAGGTCTATTTGTATTTTACTTTGTTACATATTCTAGAGGAGCACGTTCGTTCTTTGAGCAAGCGGATAGCCTGTTTTTAATTCAGCATCCAGTTCATATGCAAAAGTTAATGAAATATGGCATGGTGTATACATGTATTCGAATGAGTATAACAAATATAATTGTGACGCTGGTTATGTTACCTATATTTATTAAGAGTATGAATGCGTCTCTATTACAAGTCGTATTATTTTGGTTGGCCTTTACCACTTTTCGATACATGTTATCACTTTTGGTAAGATATATTGATGTGCGTGGAGGGAAGCGCTGGGCGTTATGGATTGTAAAAATTATATTATTTATTATTAGTTTCATTTGCTTAGGAAGTGGTGTATTTTTAGGTTTCAAAACTCCAATGTATTCAATACTATTTGTCATTTTATGTATTATAATTAGTGTAGTATTAATAAAACAAAAAATGAATTATCAGCGTTTCTTTTTTAAAGAAGTTGAAAAAGAAAAGGAAGAGAGTATGCGCTGGACGATGGAAATTATGCAATTCAGCGGTCAAGCAACAAAACCAAGTAACAGTTCGAAGCCATGGTTGTTTCCACGATCGAAGCATATACTGGGGAAAAAATCTAATTCGCGTATTATTGAATCATTTTTAAAGGAGTACTTTCGATCAGGTGCCTCTTTAAGTTTTTATATTAAAATTATTTTCATGAGCGCAGCATCTGTGAAAATAACTCCATGGTGGATTGCACTTATTATTATCGTATTTGCTTGTTTTGCAATTGCACGTTACTCAGGTGATCAATGGAATGAATTTGCTAACAAAATGTTTCTGCAATTATATTGTGAACAAGGGAAGTTGTTATGGCTAAAGGGAAGAGCGAAAATGTATTTGTTTATTCCAGCCGTTTTCATTTATGGAACAGTTATACTTGCGCAGTTTTATTTATTACCGGCTATTATCATTGGAATCTTATTATTAATAGTAATAGGGTGGATTGTATTCTTGCCATAAAAAAGAGCCGTTACGGCTCTTTTTTAGTCTGTAATGGACTGATAAATAAAATATAACAGAACAAAAATGCTCACGACGGAGTACATGACATCAAGAGTCATTAAAATTCCTCCTCAATTTAGTTGTATTTATAGTGTATGAAATCTTACTATTCCATATTCAAATGAAAAAAATATGAACATTAATAAATTTGTAAAGTGCAAAAATTAGCATCATTTTGTATAATGGAAGAAACAACCGTTATAAAGTGGAACTTCCATCAGTGGGGAGCTTCAGCTCAAATTGATGGTTAGTTGAACCAATCGGGCTTTTATGGGCAGTTATCCTCCACTTATCTTTTTCAATTCTCTCTGAATCTTGAGGTGGAGGTCTTACTGCCCGCTAATGTGGGATAAAAATATAATGAGTGGAAGAGGAGGGAATAAAAAAATGCCAAATTGGTTTAGAAAGACGTTAGTTGCATTAATTACTGTGTTTACATTTGGTTTAGTGACGCCTCCTTCTATTTTGCTTGATAATGCAAAAGCGGACAAGCCTACAAGGCAGCAGAATTTGGAGCAAACGTCCTATACATATGAAGAAAGTCGTAACGAAATAACATCGGATGCCTTTCTCACCTATGCGATGCAAGAGGCTGAAAGACAATCCATGCAAAAATTCGGCTCTAAAATTGGACCTGTCATTGAAGATGAGTTTAAAGATGTTATTTTACCTAAAATAGAAGAGGCAATTGCAGAACTTGCAACGGATGTACCACAAGATTCTTTACAGTCATTAGCGATTTCACAAAGACCGACAGGCGGTAATAACGAAAAGATTTTTCACGTGTATGATGCGAAAACAGGAAATGACTTGCTACGTTTCCATGTAAGACGTGACCATCCACCACAAGATGGATATTATTTCAATTTTCATTACCATCGCTCTGATGATGGATATATAGCACATCATGAGCTAGGGGATATTTATTGGAATACGAATATGCCGCCGAAATGGCTTTCTTAATGAAGAAGAACAAGGAGGATCTTGTTCTTTTTGTTTTTTATAAGTTAAAGGTGAAATGTAGTTCACCGCCGAATAAAGTATGTTTAGATTTGAAAAAAGAAGCTAGGGGAGCATTCAGTATGCAGAAATATATTGTGTTTGATTTTGATGGTACTTTAGTAGATTCACAAAATATATTTGTTCCTATTTATAATCAACTTGCCGAGAAGCATGGATATGAAACGGTAAGGGAAGAAGATATTGAACCTTTACGAAAATTATCTATTCCTGAAAGGTGTAAACAGCTTCGCGTACCACTTTATAAATTGCCTATATTAGCGTTAGAGTTTTATAAGCTGTATCAGCCGGCTATTAAAGATCTAGTCTTATTTAATGGCATGAAGGACGTATTAGATGAATTACATAGAAATGGCTATGGAATCGCGGTAATATCCTCTAATTCAGAAGAACATATTAGAGCCTTTCTACATAATAATCAAATAGAAAACATTCAAGAGGTATTTTGTTCGAAAAATTTGTTTGGTAAAGATAAAATCATCAAGAAGTTTTTAAAAGAGAAACAATTAACAGAAGCGGATATGTTGTATGTTGGTGATGAACAACGAGATATTGTCGCCTGTAAAAAAGTTGGTGTAAATGTTATATGGGTTGAATGGGGATATGATGTGTTGGAAACGGTAAAAGAGGATTCGCCGGATTATATGGTGAATACGCCAAATGAAATTTTGCATATCGTACAATCTGTTCATTAAGATGAAAAAATGGGAGGAAAGGACGATTAAACAGTTTGAACCTGGTATTCATCATATTGAGTTTTGGGTAGAAAATTTAGAGAAATCCATACATTTTTATAGTAGATTATTCGCTATCATCGGTTGGAAACAGTTGGATGATACTGCATTTAGTACAGGCAAGGTTGAGATATATTTCAAGGAAGTAGATGAAAAGATTGTAAGGACATTAGGTCCGAGGCATATTTGTTAACAGGCTGTAAATCGGATGGTAGTTGATGAAGTCGCGTGTTTTCTACAAGGTGTTCAAGCGAAGATTATACGTGGGCCCATTGAGATGAATCATTACTCGGATGGGTATTATACGGTAGATTTTTATGATCCAAATGGGTTTATAGTGGAAGTAGCATATACGCCTAATGTAGAAATGTGAGGAGGCGACAGGATGAGTCGTATTGAATTACTTCAAAATAGAATAGGTATTTTAAAATCCGCCAAGCGAATTGAAGAAATATCTAAAGGTTTTTCTCCTGATAAAAAATATATCGTAACGGTTTCTAGTCAGGAAAAATACTTATTACGAACTGGTGATATAAATGAGTATAAAAGAAAGAAAATGGAGTTTCAAATCTTAAATGAAATGCAAAAACGTAATGTCCAATCACAAAGGCCGATTGAACTAGGGGTGTTGGAGAACGAAGGGGTATGTTATAGTCTTTTTTCGTATTTAGAAGGGGAAGATGCAAAGAAATTATTACCAATGTATACACCTAAAGAGCAATACGATATTGGAGTAGAGGCAGGAAAAGATTTAGCGAGAATGCATACATATATGGCACCTCAGGTGATAAAGCCTTGGTATGAAAGGGCGATGAGAAAGCATAGAAACTATTTAGAGGCATATAAAACTTGTGGAATTACAATAAAGAAGGATGAGGAAATTATTAAGTTTATTGATAGAAACGAAATGTACTTAAAAAAGCGACCAAATCAATTTCAACATGATGATTTTCATTTGGAAAATATTATTGTACAGAACAAAAAATATGTAGGAGTCATTGATTTCAACGGGTATGATTGGGGAGATCCACTTCATGATTTTGTAAAGATTGCAGTATTTGCAAGAGAGATTAGTATCCCGTATTCGATTGGACAAATTCACGGCTATTTTAATGGAACCACTCCAGAAGAGTTTTGGCGACTATATTCTGTTTACGTAGGCATGACCATCTTTTCATCAGTAGTATGGTCTTTAAGGGCAGCGCCACACATGTTAGATGACATGTTGGAGCGTCTTTATATAGTTTTAGAGGATCATAAAAACTTTGAACTGTTGCAGCCGGCATGGTTTCAACCGGAAATATTTTGTGTGAATAATAGTTGAAAATAGATGGTAGGTATGAGTCCATTTAATAAGATTGAACTCATACCTACCATTAAAAATTACCACTCACTATGTTTTAACACATATAAAGCCTCTTTTAAATCGACATCTTCTTTTATGTGTTCAGGAGTCCATGGAATATATATGTGGTTGTATCCCGATTCCAGACATTCCTTCACCTTTATCCACTCTTGAAAGCCTTGAGGTAGGATACCAAAGCTCAAATATGTCATTCCATTGCATAATTGCTAAATTAGAGTAATCATTAAGCCCAGCTGTTGGACGCCCAATTACTTTTACTTTAGAAGATTTCTTACATGTTTCTACAAAGGAATCTCCAGAGCTCCCACATGTGACTGTGACATCTGCTAAAACGACAACTTTACTTGGTGTCTTTCTCCCCTTAACTTTTAATACTTGTAGTTCTGGTGGTAGTTCAGATGGATCAAACGTAACGAATCCTTTATTATAATTCTTTTTTAAATCATGGATAAATATATCAAGAAATAGTTTGGACCCTTCATCTAGAGGTTCTTGACTTTCCACTTGAAAATCTTTAATTCGTAAATCATAGTTTCGCTTCATATGATTTAGTTGCATTGTATCTGAAGCATTTGAGGAATCGAAGAGATTTATTTCTTTATCCTCAAATAAGTAAGGAAGTAACTTAAAATAAGAATCATCGCTTCCGCCACGATTCGTCCGAACGTCAACTATTAAATTTAGAGAAGAATCTAATTCATGTTTATAGTTAAGAATTAACTGATTGATAGCTTCAGCGTTCCCAAAGTCTGTTAATGTTATTAAAAGTGTGTCTTGATTATATTTTTCACATAAACAATAGAGGGAAGCATAGTTCTCCCTCTATTGTTGTATTCTTATTTAACTTTCGTAAATGTAAGAGGTTGTGTACTTAACATAGCAGGTACGTGTAATTGAATCGTTTGGAACTGTCCGCTTGTATCCATCTCGTAAGAAAGCAGCACATTCATTTCGATTTGGAATAAATTTAATGTTGCGTAAAACATATCATAGTGATGGTGATGTAACTGGACTTTTAGTTCCGTGAACTGTAAATATAACTCCTCATTTTGTTTATACACTTCGAGTGTTCCATAAGCAGGGTGCTCAAATGTTCCACTGTAGTCTTCTAATGCATGAGAAGGTGCAGTCTCTTTTATTTGCTTTGGAAGTGATTGGTTTCCTTCTTTCATCATTTCTTTTATTTTCGCAGTGTCTTCTAGAGCTCGTTTATGCCAGTCAATTGTTTCTAATCCGAGGAGTTCGTCATAGATTTGGTTTGCGAGATACATAGGGAGTAATGTAGTTCCAGCGTTCGTTAAAATGACAAGCCCTATATTTTCTTTTGGAATGAATGAGACAAGTGCAGAAAATCCATCAATACCTCCGCTATGATGAATCACCTTATAACCACGGTAGGCGCTAATAAACCACCCAAGAGCATAACTATTCAATGGAGATTCAGGTGTTGATAAAAATGGCTGGTCAGGAATTGTATTGTGCGGTGTATACATTTGCTGTAGTAACTCGGAAGATAGTAATTCATGATCTCCAGTTTTTCCTTGGTTAAGATGGAAAAGTACCCAATTCGCCATATCTTCGATTGTAGAATTGATACATCCAGCAGCTCCTACTGTATCAAGGTTACAGAACGGTACTTCGCTTACTTTTCCATCTTTCACAACGTAAGGTAATGCATAGTCATTCGTACGTTGTGAGTCTGTAACAGAGAAATTGGTTTGTTCCATTTGAAGTGGTTCTAAAATATGTTCTTTTACATATTGTTCCCATGTTTGATCTGTAATGTTTTCTACAATGTAGCTGATTGTTGCATACATTAGGTTGTTATATAAGAAAGCTGTGCGAAATGGTGCATCAAATGATAAATGCTTTATTTTTTCAACGATGTCTTTTCGTGTTAAGGAAGAGTTGTACCAAAGAGTATCATGACGACTTACTCCAGAACGGTGAGAAGCTAAATCTCGCGCTGTAATTTGTGAGCTTGCAAATACATTGGATAAAGAGAATGTAGGGATATAAGATTGAACAGGGGTGTCCCAATCAAATTGTTTCTGTTGTGCTAATAGGCTTAAAGAGAGTGTACCAAACGCTTTAGTTGCAGAACCAATTGCAAATCGTGTTTGGGGTGTAACAAGTTCTTTCTGTTCTAAATTACGATATCCAAAACCTTCTGAAACAATGACTTTTCCATCTTTTATAACTGCGACAGCAGCTCCTGGAACTTGTAAATCTTTCATCATTTTTTCCATTGTTGTTTGTAGTGTACTAACAACAGGGATTTCGATTTTAGACATGTTTTTAACCTCCAAATATAATTTATTCTTTCGCACTATACTTTCTTTGATAGAAGGTTAAAAACCTTTCAATATGTAAAAATTAAGAATTTTGTAATAATCATTAAAATTAATATTTATTTAGAATTTTATTTTTATTACAATTAGTTTAAATAAAAGCTTTTATTCATTTTGTTATGCATCGAGGTTTTTTGTATGATAAACTCCATATAGGAAATAGATGTGAAAGAGGGTTTTTCTTATATATGAAACATGCTGAATATGAATACTTAAACTTGTGCCGCCACGTTATGGAGAATGGCACGAAAAAGGAAGACCGTACAGGGACAGGAACTGTATCTGTATTTGGATACCAAATGCGTTTTGACCTTAGTAAAGGATTTCCTTTATTAACAACAAAACGTGTTCCATTCCGATTAGTAGCAAGTGAATTGCTTTGGTTTATGAAAGGTGATACAAATATTCGCTACTTACTTCAAAATAACAATAATATTTGGAATGAATGGGCGTTTAAAAGCTGGGTAGAAAGCGATGCGTACGAAGGACCAGATATGACAGACTTTGGACTTCGCTCGCAGCAAGATGAAGAATTTAAGAAACAATATGATGAACAAATGGAAGTATTTAAAAAGAATGTATTAGAAGATGATGAGTTTTCAAATCAGTACGGCTATTTAGGAGACGTATACGGAAAACAGTGGCGCGCTTGGAAAACAACAGCAGGTGAGACGATTGATCAGCTAAAGGACGTAATCGAAATGATTAAGAAAACACCAGATTCTCGCCGCTTACTTGTTTCTGCATGGAACCCTGAAGATGTACCGAGCATGGCACTGCCACCATGTCATACGTTATTTCAATTTTACGTAGCAGATGGAAAACTTTCATGCCAGTTGTATCAACGCAGCGGTGATATTTTCCTTGGCATTCCATTTAACATTGCAAGTTATTCTCTTTTAACACACTTAATTGCACATGAATGTGGCCTAGAAGTAGGGGAGTTCGTACATACAATTGGAGATGCACATATTTATACAAATCATTTTGAACAAGTGGAAAAGCAGTTAGCACGTGAACCGCGTCCATTCCCTACACTTACATTAAACCCAGATGTGAAATCTGTTTTTGACTTTGAAATGGAAGATTTAACATTAGAAGGATATGATCCACATCCGGCAATCAAAGCACCTGTCGCAGTGTAATCGTAAAAGGAGATGAAAATATGATTATTTCATTTATGGTCGCAATGGATGAAAATAGAGTAATCGGTAAAGATAATAAGTTACCGTGGCGTCTGCCAAGCGAGTTACAGTATGTTAAGAAGACAACAATGGGGCATCCACTTATTATGGGTAGAAAAAATTACGAAGCAATTGGAAGGCCACTTCCAGGAAGACGCAATATTATCGTAACACGTAATGATGATTATCATGTAGAAGGTTGTGAAATTGCGCATTCTGTAGAAGAAGTTTTTGAGCTTTGTAAAAATGAAGAAGAAATTTTTATTTTTGGCGGAGCGCAAATTTATGAGTTATTCTTACCATATGTAGAAAAATTGTATATAACGAAAATCCACTATGCGTTTGAAGGAGATACATTCTTCCCAGAGATTGATATGAAAGATTGGAAAGAAGTATTTGTAGAGAAAGGTGTGACGGATGAGAAGAATACGTACACATATTACTATCATATATACGAAAAGCAATAATAAGGGATTGATGTGAATGGGAATGTTCACATCAATCTTTTTATTTAGATAACTAGATAGAACTTTATGTGTGAGTTAGCTTGGTGGTATAATGAGAGAGCATGCGTTTGATATTTTGAAGGATCGAAAAAATTCCTGACAGATAGCGATACTTACAATTTCTTTGTTTAACAAAAGGAGGAGAACCATTTGAAAAAAATATGGGGGATGCTTTTTCTGTGTCTCGTACTTGTATTAGTTGGATGCGGTAAAGAGGAAAAACCAGAACAAGCATTTGATACATATGCAAAAGCATGGAATAAACAAAAATTTGCAGATATGTATGATCAATTATCAGAAAATGCAAAAAAAACCATTTCGAAAAAAGATTTTACAGAGAAATATCAAAAGATTTATGAGGGCATTGAAGTTAAAAATCTGAAAGTAGAAACAGGAAAAGTAAAAGAGGGTAAAGAAGATAAAGGGCCTGTTCCTTTTAAAGTGAGTATGGATACTGTAGGTGGACAAATTTCCTTCTCACATGAAGCGAAGCTTGTAAAAGAAAAAGATGGAGATAAAGAATCTTGGAAAATAGATTGGACTCCAGATTTCATTTTTCCAGGTATGACAAAAGACAGTAAAATACGCATGCAAACATCTCAAGCGAAGCGCGGGGAGATATATGATCGTAATGGAAAAGGACTTGCAACGAACGGAAGAGCAAATGAAATTGGCATTATTCCAGGTAAACTAGGCGAGGCTGCGCCACAGACAAAAGCAACAATAGGGAAACTACTTAATATATCTGTGGAAGAGATTGATCAAAAGCTTGCAGCGAAATGGATTAAACCTGATTCATTTGTACCAATTGGAATTTTACAAGAAGGTGCAGCGCAAAATGATTATATTTCTTTAGACGGTGTAACAACTCGACAAGTAAATGTCCGTACATATCCATTAGGAGAAGCTGCTGCTCATTTAACAGGATATATGGGTAAAGTAAATGCAGAAGATTTAAAGAACCTGCAGAAAAAGGGATATCAGGCGGATGATCCCGTTGGAAAAGCTGGTTTAGAGCAAGTTTTTGAAGATAAGCTACGCGGTAAAAAAGGTGGCCGTGTCTTTATGGAGGATGCACAAGGAAAAGAGAAAAAAGATTTAGCAAAAACAGAAGCAAAAGATGGGGAAAATATTACGTTAACAATTGATAGTACAATTCAAGAAAAAACTTTTAACGAGATGAAGGGAGAAGCTGGTTCAAGTGCAGCTGTGAACCCGAAAACTGGTGAAACAATTGCACTTGTAAGTAGCCCTGCCTATAATCCTAACGTAATGGTAAGAGGAGCATCGAAAGCGCAACGTGAAGCATGGAATAATGATCCGAAAAAACCAATGACGAATCGATTTACACAAGCAACTGTACCAGGATCTGTATTTAAAGCAATTACAGGTGCAATTGGTCTTGAAACAAAAGCAATTGATCCGAAAGAAGAATTGAAAATTGAAGGATTACAATGGACAAAAGATTCTTCATGGGGAAATTACTATGTAACACGTGTGAAAGATGCAAGTCCAATTGATTTTGATAAAGCAATGAAGTATTCAGATAATATTTACTTTGCACAACAAGCTTTAAAAATTGGTAAAGATAAATTTATAAGTGAGGCAAAGAAATTTGGATTCGATGAAAAATTACCAATCGAATATGGATTCCCAACTTCAAAAATAACAAAAGATGATATGAAAAATGATATTCAATTGGCAGATACAGGATATGGACAAGGTCAAGTGTTAATGACGCCTCTTCATTTGGCATTAACATATGCACCGATTGTAAATGAAGGGAATATTCCGTCTCCACATCTTATTAAAGATGACAAACAAGCAAAACCTTGGAAAGAAAACGTGATTTCTAAAGGGAATCAAGATATTTTAAAAAATACGTTAACAAAAGTAATCAATGATCCGGACGGTACAGGGAAAATCGCTAAGATTGATGGAATGACCCTTGCTGGTAAGACGGGAACAGCTGAGCTGAAAGAATCAAAAGAAGCAGATGGAAAAGAACTAGGATGGTTCGCTGCATTTGATGCAAATTCACCAGATATGATTGTTACAATGATGATTGAAGATGTAAAGGGACGTGGTGGAAGCAACGTTCCTGGTGAAAAAGTGAAACATATTTTTCAAAAGTAATAGATGAAAAAACTACCTCCATGAGAAAAAGGAGGTAGTTTTTTTAGAGTCATATGCAAATAATATCTCTGTGGATTAAAGTTTTGCTGTGTGAAACGGTTAGGTTTACTTACTAAAAAAAAGTAGCTATTTTTTATTGACAAAGAAAAGATGTTTTTGTATTATACTTACATAAGGTAAGTAATTTACTTTTAAAATAAAAATCTCAAATTAAAGATAATATCCATAAAGGGAGCGAACAAAAATGACAAAAGTACTATTTATTACAGCAAATCCAAATTCAGCAGAAGGATCTTTCGGTATGGCGGTAGGCGAAGCTTTCATCGAAGCATATAAAAACGAACATCCACAAGATGAAGTTGTAACAATCGATCTATTTAACACAACTGTACCAGAAATTGATGCAGAAGTATTTGCGGCTTGGGGTAAATTTGCAGCAGGTGAAGGTTTTGAATCATTAAGCGAAAGCCAACAACAAAAAATCGCAGCAATGAATACAAACTTAGAAACATTTATGAATGCAGATCGTTATGTGTTTGTAACACCAATGTGGAACTTTAGCTATCCACCAGTAGTAAAGGCATACTTAGATAACTTGTCTATTGCAGGTAAAACATTTAAATATACTGAAAATGGACCAGTTGGATTACTAGAAGGTAAAAAAGCTCTTCACATTCAAGCGACAGGTGGTATTTATTCTGAAGGGCCATACGCAGCGATGGACTTCGGTCGTAACCACTTACATGCAGTATTAGGATTTATTGGGGTAACTGATGCTGAGTACCTTGCAGTTGAAGGTATGAATGCAAATCCAGAAAAAGCACAAGAAATAAAAGAAGCAGCAATTGCAAATGCACGTGAACTAGCAAAACGTTTCTAGTATAGAACGTTCGAAAATGTCCAAACGATTATCGTTTGGACATTTTTTCTTCTTTTTCCTTCGTTTGTCTAGTATAATGAATGACGGAATGATAATAGGTGGGGGTTCTGTATGATTCAAACGTTTTTTAAAATTTTTTATTTAATCTTAATCGTAATTGGTATTACACCGAGGCTGTGGCGGATAAAAAGAAGAGCAAATACAATGTCACCACAAGAAAAAGATCGCCTTGTGTATAAGACAACGAATTGGTTTGGCAAGAAGATGGTGCGTGTAGCAGGTTCGACTGTACAAGTGAATGGGCTTGAAAATGTGCCACAAGATAAGCCGGTACTTGTTGTAAGTAATCATCAAAGTAACATGGATATTCCAGTTTTACTTGGTCACTTAAATAAGCCCATTGGATTTGTTTCAAAAGCGGAAATTAAAAAGTTTCCACTTGTGCCAACGTGGATGGAATTGATGAATTGTGTGTTTATGGATCGTAGTGATCGTCGTCAGTCTCTTCAAGCTATTAAAGATGGGATTGGATTTTTAAAGAATGGTCATTCTATCGTGATTTTCCCAGAAGGAACGCGCAGTAAGGGCGGTGAAATGGGAGAGTTTAAAGCTGGAAGTTTTCATCTTGCTGTAAAATCTGGCGTGGCTATATTGCCAGTAACATTAGATGGAACATATAAGATGTTCGAAGCTAATGGAAATCAAATGAAACCAGCCCATGCGACTGTAACCATTTCAAAACCAATTACACCTGAGCAATATGCAAGTATGGATGTTAAAGAATTAACACAATATACGAAAGATATTATTGCAGCTCAATTACATAAGTAATAAAAAAAGTCTCAGCTTTTTCAAGCTGAGACTTTTTTTATGCAACAGGCAAGACGTAAAATAATACGCAGAAAAACATCATTGTGCTACCACCTAATACAAAAAGGTGCCAAATTGCATGATTGAAGGGAAGTTTTTCCCAAAGAAAGAAAATTGCTCCTACTGAATATAGAATCCCGCCAATTAATAGTAGTGAAAATCCATGTCCAGTTAAGTTTTCATAAAGTGGTTTAATCGCAACAATAATGAGCCAACCCATAATGATGTAGCATAGTGTAGACATTTTAATAAAACGGCGTACAAAGAAAATTTTAAAGATAATGCCACCAATGGCTAGCGTCCAAATAATTGCAAGAAGTGTCCAGCCGAGTGGACCACGCAGTGTGATGAGTAAAAACGGTGTATACGTGCCGGCAATTAGTAAATAGATGGCAGAGTGATCTAAAATCGTAAATAATTTTTCCACTTTTGGGTGATGGATGCTATGTAATAACGTGGAAAATAAATAAAGTAAAAACATGCTCACACCGTAAACAGTAAATCCAACTACAGCAGAAGCTGTACCGTGTTTTGAAGCATGAATAATTAATATAATTAAGGCAGGGATACTTAAAATGGCACCGATACCATGAGTAACCGCGTTGGCAATCTCTTCTTTTACAAACCTCGTCATCCGTGTTATGTTTTGCGTCATAATCTGAATCCTCTCCATTATGGTGAAATAAGATATAGTTTCTTTTACCATATCATATACAAAAGAAATAGAAAATGAAATTTGTATAATTGATTATATTTTTGAATTTTTGCGACAAAAGACAACGGATACATTGACGTTTACAAACTTTTTTGACAAAATAAAATTATGGGATAGTAGGACAAGGAATCTACTTATAAGGGAGATGGGGAAATGTTATCAAATATCGGTTTTCCAGGTTTAATTCTAATTTTAGTAGCTGTACTGATTTTATTTGGCCCTAAAAAATTACCAGAAATCGGACGTTCTTTAGGTGAGACGTTAAAAGAATTCAAAAAATCTACAAGAGAATTAACGGATGATGCGTTTCAAGATAAAGAAAAAAATAAATAAATAAATAAGACTGAATGTAAGATAATGAATTTTCTTGTATCTATTTTTCTCGCTTCGTATAAGCGTTAATCATTTATTTCTATAAATCATAGTGGGAAGAATAGTTGGATTTTCGTTGTACTGGATGAAAGAAGTGTGGTGGACGAGATGGAAGATCGAGAGATGAGTATTGTAGAACATATTGTAGAACTTCGAAAGCGTGTAATAATTACGGTCTTATCGTTCGTAGTATTTTTAATAATCGGCTTTGTTTTCACGAAGGATATTTATTTTTGGCTAGTAAAAGATTTACCGATGAAATTGACAGTTCTCGGTCCGAGTGATGTCTTATGGATATTTTTCTCAATTGCTACTGTGTTTGCGATTGTGTGTACAATTCCGTTAGCAGCGCTGCAACTTTGGTTATTTGTGAAACCAGGTTTGCATCCACGCGAACAAAAGATGACGTTAATGTACATTCCGGTACTTTGTATATTATTCATAGCGGGTTTATGTTTTGGGTATTTTATTGTGATGCCGTTTCTATTTCATTTTCTAACGACCATTGGCAATGAAATGTTTAATACAATGTTTACGACAGAAAAGTATTTTCATTTTGTATTAAATTTAACCGTTCCATTTGCAGTTATATTCGAGTTACCGGTTGTCGTTATGTTTCTAACCAGTATTGGTCTTTTAACGGCGGACTTTCTTCAAAAGATAAGGAGATATGCTTATGTCATATTGATTGTTATAGCTTCTTGTATATCTCCACCTGATTTTTTATCACACAGTTTAGTAGCGGTACCTCTTATTTGTATTTATGAAATAAGCATTGCTTTATCCAAGATCGTAAGCAAACGGAAAAGAAAACGGGAAGAAATACAATCAAAAAGTGCCTCGTTATGAAGGCACTTTTTTTATTTATTTGTTATACTATGACTATAATCGTATACAATATAAAGAAGAAAAAAAATATAGAATCTCCGAAATTTAGACAAACTTTTCACCATTGTAAGTTTATACTGAAGTTATAAATCCAATAAAAAAGAGGATTGATATCGTGATCATGAAAAGTTTTTATTTCACCCATTCAACAGGGAATTGTGTCAAAATATTTGAAATCCCTGTCCTACAAGCACAACATCCGTTAGCATTTCTAATTCAGTCACGTCTTCAACTATTTATTGCTAAAATTCAAAAACAAAAACAACCGAGATTCTCATACTCTTTTCGCGAATATTTACAAAGTTGCTTAAAGTGGAATGATTATTCGAATGTGTATCAAAAAAATTCGCTTGAAAAAAATGCATAGTCCAAAATAGAGGCAGGGCAAATGTGCTCTGTCGTTTTTTTTGGACATAAAAATAAAAGAAATTTGTCAAAAATCACTTCAAACTGTTGAAAGCAGTGTGAATACTAGTATAATAACAAGGAGAGCGTATTGGAAAGGGAAGAAGTAAAATATGCAAAAAATTAAAATTGTTACAGACTCAACTGTGGATTTATCACAAGATGTGATTAAAAAATATGATATTCATGTTATCCCATTGTCCATTTTTGTAAATGGACAAACATACTTAGACCGTGTTGATTTACAGCCGGATGAATTTATTGAAGAAATGCAAAAATCAGAAGAATTACCAAAAACATCACAACCAGCAGTCGGATCATTTGTTGAAATGTACGATCGTTTAGGAGAGGACGGCAGCCAAGTTCTTTCCATCCATCTAACACATGGTTTAAGTGGATCGGTTGCAACAGCTAATACTGCAGCAAAAATGACAGATACAAAAGTTACAGTAGTAGACTCCTTGTTTATTACGCATGCGTTAGCTTATCAAGTAATTGAAGCAGCAAAAATGGCAAAGGAAGAACGGTCTTTAGAAGATATTTTAAAGCGTGTTGAAGAAGTTCGTAAAAATACTCGTCTATTTGTAGTTGTTGATACGTTAGAAAACCTTGTAAAAGGTGGTCGAATTGGAAAAGGGAAAGCTATGATTGGTTCTCTATTAAATATTAAGCCAATTGCAAGTATTGATGACGGTGTATACAACCCTGTTGCAAAGGTGCGTAGCCAAGGACAAATTGTAAAAACATTGATGAAGATGTTTGAAGAAGATACAGCTGGTAAAACAGTAAAGGCAGTAGCTGTACCACACGCGAAAGCATTACCACTAGCACAAAAAATGAAAGAAGCGGTTGAGAAAATTAGCGGATTTACACAAACAGAAATTTTTTACACAACGCCTATTATTAGTACACACACTGGTGTAGGAGCAATTGGATTTTCTTATTTTGCTGAATAAAAAAGAGCTACTTTGAGGGTAGCTCTTTTTTTATTCAGCTATTTGCGGGCAGTAATTAAATGTTCACTTTATCTGTTTAGATGTATTATAAATCGCTTTGAAATGAATATCTAAAGGAAAGAGGTGGGTGCAACAAACGGAACATCATAAGTGGTTGTAATATAAAATGATGATCGTAATGAAAGCACTTATTGAAATCGTAAAGCGCCGTTGTAAATACTCCTTCATATAATATTCCTTTCTCCTCTTACAGGTTTTTATATGACGAATATTTTATCCCGCTATTCGCAGGCAGTAAGACCCTCACCTCAAAATTCAGTGAAAGCAAAGAAGTTAGGTAGGGCTGCCTGTAAAATCCTGATTGGTGAGGGCTAATAATCAGTGTGGAACTGATTAAAGTTTCACTTTATTTCATCATATGCATAAAAGGGAAAATGGATTTATAATTTCACGTGTTCTTTAATAGACTCTTTTTTTTCAGAAGGGAATTTTTCTGAGATATATGTTTGACCAAGAAATAAAACATGGAGTTGCTCCCATGGCAACATGCGTAAATTCCAATTATTACGTAGTCTTGTTATAGCTTCTCTCGGTGTCTCATCAGCTAGGGCGAAGGCACCGTAATGCATTGGGATAAAGTGGGTAGCATTTACATCTAAAAAGGCTTGCACAGCTTCTTCAGGTGAAACGTGAGAGACTTTCATAAACCATTCAGGTTCATATGCACCGATAGGCATTAAGGCAATATCGATAGAAAATCGGTTTCCGATTTCTTTAAATCCACGAAAATAACCGCTGTCCCCGCAAAAATAAATAGTTTCACTTGTTGTTTTATTATCAATGATCCATCCTCCCCAGTGAGAAGTGTTCATATCAAATAATGATCTTCTCGTCCAGTGCTGAGCGGGGACAAAGTGAAAGGATACTTCATCAATTATTGTAGACTCCCACCAATTATATTCCTCTACGCACATAAATTTTTTGTGTAAAAATAATTTTTTTAATCCGGCAGGTACTAAGTATAGAACATCAGAACTAATCTGCCGAAGGGTAGAAAAGTCTAAATGATCATAGTGGCCGTGTGAAATGAGTACAATGTCTATAGGTGGTAATTCTTGTAGTGTAAGTCCAGGCTCAGTTAATCTAGGAACGAGCTTTAGTTTTTTTGCCCAAACCGGATCGGTTAAAATATTCAATCCGTTTGTTTGTATTAAGAAGGTTGAGTGACCAACCCATGTGACAGTTGTTTTTTTTGCATTCTTTTGTAAAAAATCAGCGTGTTTAACAGGTGATTGTTCCACTAGAAAAGAAAAATCTTTTTTGCTTTGTTTTCTTTCTTTACGCCACTTTAAAAAGGAACGAATTGTTTTTTTTGTACTAATATTATCCATGTTTTCATAGCGTTGTGCCATGAACGTCACCTCGTTTAAAATCATTGTAGTTATATTGTACCGAAAGGTTGTAAAGGGAAAAAGTGAAAAAAATTGATTAACGATTAAAAAAATGTAAAAAAAATAGTTCGTATATCTTTACAAAGTAGAAAGTTTAAATTTTGAAAGGGTGCTTATGTAAAGAAATAAGAGGGGAATAATAATAGTAAATAAAGATAAGTTTGTCTAGTAATCCGCTCAAAAGTAGGAAGTAACATAGTGAAATTCGTACGATTTCGTGAACAAATAGGATAAACAATTTTCTCATAGTGTTTACTTTTGTTATGATAAGCATTACATAAATTAAAGAAAGAGAAGAGAGGTTTGAAAATGAAGCGTTATCAAAAGCTGATTGGTCTCATGGTTGTTTTTTGCTTCTTTATACTTGCAGGATGCGACTCAGGATCAAAACTCCGTAAACCATTAAATTGGGATTTAGAAAGTTTTCAATACATAAACCAAGATGGTAAAAAGTTTGGAACAAAAGATTTAAAAGGGAAAGTATGGGTAGCTGATTTTATGTTTACTAATTGTCAAACGGTTTGTCCGCCAATGACTGCTAATATGACGAAATTACAAAAAATGGCAAAGGAACAAAAGTTAGATGTTCAATTTGTTTCGTTTAGTGTAGATCCTGAAGTAGATAAGCCAGAGAATTTGAAAGCATTTATACAAAAATTCACCGACGATACGAAAAACTGGAATTTGTTAACGGGATACTCATTAGAAGATGTGAAAAAGTTTGCAAAGGATAACTTCCAAACGCTTGTAGATAAGCCCGATAATACAGATCAAGTTATGCATGGAACATCGTTTTATTTAATCGATCAAGATGGAAAAGTGATGAAGAAGTATAGTGGAATTAGCAATACACCATATGAGGATATTTTACGTGATATAAAGCGATTAGTGGATTAAAAGAAGGATGCTTTTAGCATCCTTCTTTTTTGTAACTTTATTTTTTATACTGGGGATTAATCTATGGATAGAATATCATGCTGCTGAGGGAGCTTTGGAGCGCGGATTTCTAAAATTCCATTTTGATAGGATGCTTTTGCATCTTTTTTCTTAATTAAATAGGGAAGTTTAATCATACGAGAAGCTCCGGACATAGATCGTTCGCGGCGATAGTAATTATGTGAAGTTTCATCTTCTGTTTCTTCTAATATTTCGTCTGTTACAGAGATTTTTAAGTATTCACTTTGGATTTCTATTTGAATTTGTTCTTTTTGAACACCTGGAAGTTCAGCTTTTATAACAAGTTCCTCGCCAGTTTCATATAAGTCTACAGGGAATGTTAATAATCGATTCCCTTTTTGGAAAAAGTGATTCATATCAGCAATTACATCGCGCAGTGGTGTTTGTTCAAAGAAATCATCAATTTGTTTTAAATAACTACGAATGGGTGGACGAGACGAAGACTCTTTTTTTTCATCACTCATGTTTTGCCCTCCTAGAAATCAATTTGCAATATCATATGACAAAAGTGTGCAAATGTGAGGGCCTATTTTTCATGTTCACATAAAAAATAGGTTAGAAATGTGAAATGGCGTGATTTTTTTATAGTTTTTGTCGCCATATTGCATTGATTATGCTAGTATAGATAGGGTTGATATAGTAGTATAGAATCAGAATGAAAACTGAAAGAGGGTAAGAAGTATGTGTGGTTTTGTAGGATGTTTATGTGAAAACCCTAGAGAGTTTTCGGAAACAGAAAAACATCAATTTGAAAATATGAACACGATTATTTTCCACCGTGGTCCAGATGACGAAGGATATTTTCGTGATGAACATGTACAATTAGGCTTCCGCCGTTTAAGTATCATTGACTTAGAGGCCGGACATCAGCCGCTAACTTATGAAAATGATCGATATGTAATTATTTTTAATGGTGAAATTTACAACTATGTAGAATTACGTGAAATGCTACTTGAGAAAGGTGCAACGTTTGCAACGCAATCTGATACAGAAGTTATCCTTGCTTTGTATGCACATATGAAAGAGAAATGTGTAGATTACCTTCGTGGTATGTTCGCATTTATGATTTGGGATCGTGAAGAAAAGAAACTTTTCGGTGCACGTGACCACTTCGGTATTAAGCCGTTATACATCGCGAGGCAAGGTGATACAACATTCTTCGCATCTGAGAAGAAAAGTATTATGCATGTTATGCAAGATAAAGGAGTAAACCCAACTTCTCTTCAACATTACTTTACGTACCAATACGGACCAGAACCAGAAACATTAACAACTGATATTAATAAAATTGAGCCTGGTCATTATTTCGTAAAAGAAATTGGTAAAGAGATGGAAATCCACCGCTACTGGAAACCATATTTCAATGCTTCAAGTGCAACGAAAGAAGAGCACATTCAAGCAATTCGCGACGTATTATACGATTCTGTAAAAGTTCATATGCGTAGTGATGTACCAGTAGGATCATTCTTATCTGGTGGTATCGATTCATCTATCATTGCTTCTATTGCGAGAGAGATGAATCCAAACCTTCTAACATTCTCTGTTGGTTTTGAGCGTCGTGGCTTTAGTGAAGTTGATGTAGCAAAAGAAACAGCAGAAAAACTAGGTGTAACAAACCATAGTGTCTTCATTACAGCAAAAGAATTCATGAATGAATTCCCAAAAATTATTTGGCACATGGATGATCCTTTAGCTGATCCAGCTGCTGTGCCATTGTACTTTGTAGCAAAAGAAGCGCGCAAACATGTAACAGTAGTTCTTTCTGGTGAAGGTGCGGACGAGCTATTTGGTGGATATAATATTTATCGTGAGCCAAACTCATTAAAAATGTTCTCTTACATTCCTACTCCAGGAAAGAGCGTTTTAAAAGCATTAAGTGGTGCACTTAAAGAAGGATTTAAAGGGAAAAGCTTCTTAGAGCGTGGATGCACACCAATTGAAGAGCGTTACTATGGAAATGCGAAAATCTTCCGTGAAGAAGAAAAAGCTGAATTAATGAAGTACTACAATGAAAGTGTTAACTATATGGATATCACGAAGCCATTGTATAATGAAATTAAAGACTACGATGATGTAAGCAAAATGCAATACATTGACATGTATACATGGCTACGCGGCGACATTTTATTAAAAGCTGATAAGATGACGATGGCAAATTCATTAGAACTTCGTGTACCATTCTTAGATAAAGAAGTGTTTGATGTTGCGTCTAAAATTCCAACAGAATTAAAAATCGCAAACGGAACAACAAAAGCAATCCTACGTGAAGCAGTGCGCGGAATCGTTCCAGACCACGTGTTAGATCGTAAAAAACTTGGATTCCCAGTACCGATTCGCCATTGGTTAAAAGATGAAATGCATGACTGGGCTGTGAATATTATTAAAGAAAGTCAAACTGAGCATTTAATCGACAAACAGTATGTATTAAACTTACTGAAAGCACATTGTGCGGATAAAGGCGATTATAGCCGTAAAATTTGGACAGTACTTGCATTTATGGTGTGGCATCAAATTTATGTTGAACATAAATACGATACAAACGAGTTCCATGAAGAAACAAAACGTGCGTATAGCTTAGTTTAATTAGAAAAACCTTAAGATTGCATATGATCTTAAGGTTTTTTTCATAAATACGTATTGTACTTGATACAATAATAATAAAAGGATGGACAACATATGATTACGTTTGAAAAAGTGAATGTGGAAACAAAAAAAGTTGTTGAAGAGATGTTTGCTTCCCATAGTTTAACTATGGAGGAAGTTCAATACTGTATAAAGGCAGATGATACATATATAGGTATAATTGATTATAGTGTTCAAGGAGAGAGCGCTATATTATCTAATTTAATTATTCATTTTGATTATCAAGGTTATGGATATGGAACAAACGCTTATTTTACATTTGAAGAAATGATGAAGCGTAGAAGTATTAAGGGTATCAAAGTATCGCGAAGTAATCTAACTGAACAAGCTAGATCATTTATAGAGGGGCTTGGCTGTATGCTAAACAATGAATGGTATATAAAACAGTTCTAATAGAGAAAAGATATTGTAAGGGAGAAATGAATATAGGGTAGGTGGATGTATGACGATGACGTCTGGTCTTTTACTAGTTGGAGGTTGCTTTGTAGTAGCAGAACTATGCCAAATTGTTATTCGGAAAATAATGCGTAACAAGCGTAAACCGTATGAATGGCAATACATTCCGGTATTTTTTATTTTGTTTTGGACTTTGTTTTTCTTGCAAAATATAATCCACTTTCCACCTATTTTAAATATTTTTTTGAAGTTTGGTTTACTTTACAGTGGGATTGGGATTATCATTCTATTTAGTTTGTTTTGTATGCGTCATGTTCATTATCAATCGTACATATTTATTTTAAATTGGTTAAATCGGGATGATAGAAACCGCCTTACATAAGGGGGTTTTTATTTGTTTCTATCACCGATTCTTTATGACTCGCATAAAATAGGACGAGCATAAATATATGTTCTATCTAAATAAAGAAAGGAAATGAAATGGCATATGAAGCTTGTTATAGATGCAGGACACGGTGGATACGACTCAGGTGCTGTTGGAAACGGTTTAATCGAAAAAGAGCTAACACTTCAAATTGCTAGGCGTGTTCGAGATATCTTACTTGCAAATTATACAATTAATATTAAAATGACACGTGATAGTGATGTGTTTATTACATTATCTGAACGTGCAAATATTGCTAATTCTTTTGGAGCAGATTTTTTTATCTCATTTCACATTAATAGTGGCGGTGGAACGGGTTTTGAAAGCTATATTTATAATGGATTATCAGATAGTAGTTCGGCGGCAAATAAGCAACAAAAGATGCATACAGCAGTGAATTCTGTATTAACACAATATGGCCTTCGTGATAGAGGTGCTAAAAAGGCTAATTATGCAGTATTAAGAGAGACAGCAATGGATGCATTATTAACAGAAACCGCTTTTATTGATACCACCTTTGATGCGAATTTATTAAAAAATCAACAGTTTATAGAAGATCTATGTCAAGCATACGCAAGGGGCATTGCAGCAATTTTTGGGTTAGCAGTAAATCCTAATCCTCCAATTCCACAACCACAAACGAAAGGTATTGCATATATTCGCGGAAAGAACGTGAATTTAAGAAATGGTCCATCAACATCATCCACAGTTATCCGTCAGTTAAATTCTCCCGAATCGTATGTAGTGTATCAGGAAAGTAATGGATGGCTAGATTTAGGTGCAGGACAATGGGTATATAATGATCCCTCATATATTGATTATGTGAAATCTGGAAATAGTGATGGGAGTCCAATTGGAGTGGCAAATATTCGGGGAACAAATGTGAATTTAAGAAGTGGTCCATCAGCATCATCTTCAGTTATTCGAAAGCTAAACGCTCCTGAATCATATTTAGTATACACAAACCAAAATGGATGGCTAAATCTTGGAGGGAATCAATGGATTTATTATGATCCATCGTATATCGAATATAATCAATATTAAAAGTTATTAATAAAACCGAATGATAGCCCTACCTTGAATGTCTTGTAAATAGAAGAACGGAGAGGGAGGTTTTTTTGTGAGAAACGATATTGTACATTGATATAAAGTTACGGACCAAATATATAATTATAAAGTTATGGGTATTGTGGCAGGAGCAAAAATCGGTATGATGCTAGGAAGTCGACTGATTCAAATGAAAGAAAATAATATACTAAAGTTGCAAATTGTAAAAGGGTTGATTGGAATAACAATCACCTTTGTATGTCCATATGTTTTTCGAATGTTTCATTTTCATAAAGTGAAATTTTAATCAGTAAGGGATTTTATAGCCCAAGAATAGCGGAATAAATAAAATATATATTAGAAAGGTTTTCTGATATATATTGACAACGTATGCAATATACATTACTCTTTTACTTGTTAATGATAATCGATTTCATCTAGGAGGAAATATGACTCGAACTAAACATATGTTTATGCTCTGTATTGTACTATTAATGGTTATGGTTGCAGGGTGTGACAAAGAAGAAAAGAAAGAAACGAATACTGCAGCAAAAGGAAAAGGTTCGTATGTAATTAAACATGCGATGGGGGAAACAACAATTAAAGATACACCTAAAAAAGTTGTAGTTCTAACAAACGAAGGTGCTGAGGCACTTTTAGCAGTCGGAATTACACCAGTTGGTTCTACAAAGCCAAGAGCAAGTGATGAATGGTATCCACACTTGGCAAAAGAATTGAAAAATACTAAAGTAGTAGGAACTGAGCGTGATATTAACTTAGAAGCTATCATGAAACTTAAGCCTGATTTAATTATCGGGAACAAAATGCGTCATGAAAAAGTATACGAGCAGTTAAAAGAGATTGCACCTACTGTATATGCTGAAACGTTGCGTGGAGATTGGAAAGAAAACTTTACGTTATATACAAAAGCGGTAAATAAAGAAAAAGAAGGTCAAAAAGCTCTGGATGACCATAAGAAACGTATTGAAGGATTAAAAGAGAAACTTGGAGATAAACTAGCATCTAAAGTTTCTATCATTCGTTTCGTTCCAGGTGACGTTCGTATTTATCAAAAAAATTCATTCTCAGGTGCTGTTTTACAAGATATCGGATTTAAGAGACCACCACTTCAAGATAAGGATGGATTTGCGATAAAAGGTATTACAAAAGAACAAATTCCGAATATGGATGGAGATTACTTGTTCTATTTCACATCTGATAAAGATGCTGATAAAAATAATGAAGGAAATACGATAGCGAAAGAATGGACAGAAGACCCACTCTTTAAGCAGCTACAAGCTTCTAAAGATAATAAAGTATTTAATGTAGATGAAGTTATTTGGAACACAGCAGGCGGTATTAAAGCTGCGAATCTTATGTTAGATGATATTGAAAAATATTTTCTGAAGTAAGTAGAATATAAAAGGCGCATCACTATTAAATTGTGATGTGCTTTTTTATATTTACTTAAACTGGGTGTTTCATTGGTAATTAACTGAAAATTCTTTGTATTAATGATAGAGGAGTTGTAAAATGAAATTATTATAAGGAAAGGAGTGGGGAAATGGCAAAGGGTACTCATAAAGATTGGATTTTGTTTAATGGAAGAATTTTGAATGCGAAGGTAGAACCGCCAATGGTTGCATTAGAAGAGCGAGGATTACAATTTGGTGATGGTATATATGAAGTGTTTCGTTTGTACAATGGAAAACCTCACTTACTAGATTTACATTTAGAACGATTCTTTTCATCAATGAAAGAAATCCATCTCGTCCCACCATTTACAAAGGAAGAATTGATTGAACAAATTCAGCAATTAATTGAGAAAAATGAATTCCAAGAAGATGGGAATGTTTATATTCAAATTTCAAGGGGGGAACAGCCTCGAAATCATGTATATGAATCAAATCTAAAGCCAACATATTTTGCAAACATTGTATCGTTTCCAAGACCAATTACACTTATGCAAGAAGGAATAAAAGTAACAGTAGAAGAAGATATTCGCTGGAAGTTTTGTCATATTAAATCTCTAAATCTACTTCCGAATATTATGATTAAAAATAAAATTAATGAAAAAGGGTATCAGGAAGCGATTTTAGTTCGGGATGGGGTTGTAACAGAAGGTTGCCACTCAAATTTCTTTATTATAAAAAATAATAAATTAATTACGCATCCAGAGGATCACTTTATTTTACATGGAATTACTCGACATCATGTCATTTCATTGGCAAAGCTTCTACATATTGAAGTAGAAGAGCGAGAGTTTTCACTACAAGAAGTATATGAGGCAGATGAATGCTTCTTCACAGCTACGCCTCTTGAAATATTCCCGGTCATTCAAATTGGAGATGAACCATTTGGTAATGGGGAAAGTGGACCAGTTACGAAGAGACTACAAGTTGCTTATGAAGAAAGTATCGCGTCTTTAAAAGTGACGCATTAAATGTATAAGGAAAGAGAAGCTGGTATTCTTCCAGCTTTTTTTTTGTGATATAATCGGGCGTAAGGTGATTTTTGAAAACGCTGTAAAAGGGGATTTATGTATATGAATTATGAATCATTTAAAGAGGTAATTCACGGAAGACGTAGTGTTAGGAAGTTTACAGAACAAGAAGTATCTGTTAGTGACATAGAAGAAATTATTGATTGTGCTCGTTATGCTCCAAGCGATACAAACTCCCAAACGTGGGAATTTATTGTCATTATGAATCGAGATAAAATTAAAGAAATCGAACAAATGACATGGGATGCATTACATACGTTAGCTGAACAAGCAACAAAGAATGGAGAGGAAAGAGCTGGTAAGCTTTTAACCCGTTCATTTGGACCATATGCAACGGCTTTTTCGGAAGCACCAGTGTTAATTGTATGCTTAGCTACGCCTTATGAATCAAAGTTTCGTGAAAAAATATTTGATCCAATTAACTTTGTTCCAGATTCAGTATGGGAAGAAGAGGGAATTAAAAGTAGTTGTTTAGCGGCACAAAATTTAATGCTAGCAGCACATGCTAGAGGCCTTGGTACTTGTCCAATGACAGGACCGGTTTTATTAGCACAAGATGAATTGCGACAATACTTACAAATTGAGTCTGAGAAACAAATCAATATGGTAATTTCGCTAGGGTATCCGAAAGATCAACTAAAGAAACTTGCTCGAAAGGCAGTAGAAGATATTACAAAGTTTGTTTTTTAGGATGTTATGTAGAAACATGAAAAGACATTGGACATGTCAATGTCTTTTCATTCTGGAAATGATGAGCCATGCTAAATGTCATAAAGTGAACTCTAGGTGTATATCTCTAGGATCTTTATCATAAATCTTTTGATTGACTTCAACTGTTTTATAAAAATGTTGTTTTTTTTCGGAAGGATGAGAGGTTATATATAGTTTTCTAGCGCCCCTCTCTTTTGCTTTCGTGCAACATAAGGTAAACAATGTCTTTCCGCGATACTTTTCTTTCTAAAGCTATTAGATACATGAATATAGGATAATTCTAGATAGTCTTTGTGTGTACCGAATTCAATATAGTTAAAGATGTTCCTTCTGGTGAAGAAAAGCCTTTAGACTAGAATATTTTCTAATAATATTGGGCTAAAATAGAAAATAAAGAGGAGTTTCTATTTATTTCTTAAAAAATGAATGATGTTAAAAAGAAAATATGATACAGTAATCGTGAAAAAAATGGTTTGTTCACGGAAGTGTTGAAATTTTTATTTATTATATAAAATTATTTTTATATAATAAATAAAACATCAATTTACAGGGGGAATGAATTTTGAAAAAATTCATAATCGCTGGATTGTCTGCTTTGTTATTAGTAGGATGTAGCGTTCCAAACGAACAAGAAGAAGTTAGGTCTGCAAAAGAAGAGCAAGTTGTAAATGCAAGTGATGAAAGTATAGTCTCTTTCCCTGAAGGAGTAATGCCAATAGGAGCAGGCAAGGTAAAAGTAGTTACTCCAGATGGTACTTCTGAAAATGGTAATATACCAACTGTGTTTATAAAGAAGGATACTTTAATCCAGCAAGTCGAATTAGAACTTATCGATTTTCAAAACGATAAAGAAACTTTTGTATTTGTAGATCATATATTTGCAGACAAACATCAAGTGACTAGTGTGACGCAGACAACAGTAGAATTAAAACAAAAAATGTTAGAGACAGGATATCATACAGTAACCGCAGTTCAATTTGAAAATAATGATCCGAGCGGGAAAGTTATTAACTTTACGCAGGTGAAATTTGAAAATAAACCGGCGTCTTAAAAAGTTATATGAACTAATTAGTACATTGCTGAAAAAAGTAATGTACTTTTTATTTTGAGATTTATTGTGAAATGAATAAATGGATTAACAGCAGGAAGGGATTTATCTTTTCCAAACGCAAAGTATGAAAGAAGAGAAGGCACGGGTTTTGAGATTATTGATGTATTAGGGTTTGTATTTTCTTATAAAATGATAATAGAAATAAATATACCTATAATTTAAAATGTATTTCGTAGGGGATTTGCTTGAAAGTGTCGAATGAAATATATTGCGTCGTAAAAACTCGTTTTTTATTGTTTAGCGTGAAACGAGTAAGGAGGAGAATGAGTGATGAAACGTGCTCTTATAAATATTGATTATACATATGATTTTGTAGCTGAGGAGGGGGCTCTAACGTGTGGAAAGCCAGGTCAAGATATTGAGGGCTATCTTGTGGAAATAACGAAGAAATATATTGAGAATGGGGATTATGTTGTATTTGCAATTGATAAACATGAAGAGAATGATTATCATCATCCCGAGACACAGTTATTTCCGCCGCATAATATAGCTGGAACAAAAGGAAGAGATTTATACGGAGAGTTACAAAATGTGTATGAAACATATGAAGATAATGAAAATGTATACTATATGGACAAAACACGTTATAGTGCTTTTGCCGGAACGGACTTAGAAATGAAGCTAAGAGAAAGAGGGATACAAGAAGTTCACCTTGTTGGTGTATGTACTGATATTTGTGTTCTTCATACAGCGGTAGATGCTTATAATAAGGGCTTTCATATAGTCGTACATGAGAAAGCGGTGGCTTCTTTTAATGAACAAGGACATGAGTTTGCCTTAGGGCATTTTAAGTCTTGTTTACATGCGGAAGTAAGGTGAAGATAGGTAAAAGGTGAGATTTATGATTTTTATTAAAGAAGAGACTTTCAAAATGAAGTGACCCCTGTCAAGTAGACAGTATTTAAAAAGCGCCACTAAGCAACCTGAGTTCTATATTTATATGGACTCAGGTTATTTAATTTCTTTTGAAATCTTTTTGAAGTGACCCCTGTCAAGTAGACAGTATTTAAAAAGCGCCACTAAGCAACCTGAGTTCTATATTTATATGGACTCAGGTTATTTAATTTCTTTTGAAATCTTTGGTGATTATAAAATTGTATATATTTGCGCACGRCAAGTTTAACCTCATCGGCTTTACGGAAAGAGTATAGATGAAAACACTCTGACTTAAAGTGGCTGAAGAAGTTTTCTATACAAGCATTGTCCCAACAGTTTCCCTTTCGAGACATACTTGCCTTCATCTGATATTTTTTAAGTAATTGATTATATTGGCGGGATGTGTACTGAAACCCTTGATCACTATGTAAGAGAATCCCTTTGACGTTTCGTTTTTTTCTTGCCTTTTTAAGAGTATCTAACACGAGTTTTAAGTCGTTCCTACGACTGATTTCATAGGCAACAATTTCATTGTTGTACAGGTCCTGAATAGCGGATAAGTACAATCGCTGTCCATTGAAAATCAAGTAGGTAATATCCGTTACCCATTTTTCGTTTGGTTTTGAAGCTTGGAAGTCCCTGTTTAGATGGTTATCTGAAATCACATAGACTTCTTTTTTTCCATAGTAAGGACGTTTTCTTCTAATAACCGCTTTAATGCCTAGTTCACCCATCAACCTTTGTATGCGTTTGTGATTCMAATGAAGGTTGTATGTGACTTTCAGCCACACTTGTACTCTTCTGTATCCATAAATYCCTCTAAGTTTTTTATGGCACATCAATATTTTTTTCTTGATTTCGGCATCCTCCAATTGTTTTTCAGAAAAAGTTGAGTTTCGTTTTCTCCACTTATAGTACCCACTTCTGGTTACACCAGCAATATCGCATAGAATGGTAACCGTATAACCTTTTTCTAACATCTCATGAATGACTTCAAACTTTCTCGTTTTGGATATAGCTTTTATGCCTCCTTTTACATCCCTAAGAGCTTTTTTAACATTTCATTCTCCGCTTCTAATCGTCTAATCTTAGCTTCTGAATCTTCTGGTTTCGTTCTTGGTCTACCTAAACCTGTTCCTTTCGCTTTACCGCGTTTTTCTTCTAGCCCTTTGATCCCTTCTGCTTCAAAGTGTTTCACCCAACGACTTACGACTGAGTGATGAATTCCTAATTCTTTAGCAACGGTTTTATAGCTCATTCCTTCTTTCAAGTACAAATCTACTGCTTTTTTCTTAAATTCTATATCGTAAGTTATTCTAATTTTCCCCATAGAAAAATCCCCTCCATAGTAAACAGATTAATGTGCTTTCTTTTTACTGTCTACTATAAGGGGATCATATCA
>NZ_LTAQ01000033.1 GCF_001590835.1 Bacillus gaemokensis | reverse complement strand
GTCTTCGCCAAGATTCGTGGTTCTACTGTTAGAAAAAGGCGAATAAGAATATAGCATACATAGAATAAGGGAATGCAGTACAGATCAGTATACAAGCATTTCCTTGCTATTAATATGTTGTTTTTCAAGTATATTTTTATTTCTATAGAACGTTGGGTTTAACTGTATAAAATATTATACTTAAAAAAGTATTGCTATTTTTGAAAGCGCTTACTATAATAAAGGTACAGAGATTTACAAAATCTTAATATAAGGATAAAGGAGGAAATAAAATGGAAATCGCAATGGCAGTTTTAAAATTTGTAGGTGGAATCATTCCATTAGTACAAGAACTTTTAAAAGTAGTAATGTAAGTTCATTATTCCGCAATTATTTGTAAAAATTATCATACAAATGATCTGTATATCAAAGATAAATTGATGTGCGGATCATTTGTGTGAGCAATCTTTAAATAAGAAAAAGAATCCCAAAAGGAATAAGGGATTCTTTTTCTTTTATGTATTTATTCTGAGTTTTTATTCTCGAATACTACATTATTCCTTGTACAACAGATAAACAAGGAAAAGCAAAAGTTTCTCATTAATTATATTTTATCTTTATATATAAGTAAATAAATATAATTGATATTTTTTATGCAATATTACATGTCGAAAAGCATTGCTAATTTTGTTATTTCAATATACAATATAAATAATTAAATATTCAGAAAATAAAGAGGGAGGTAATTTTTATGGCAACAGCAACGGCAATTTTAACATTTTTAGGTGCGGTACTTCCATTAGTAACAACTTTGTTAAAAGCATTTATGTAATGTAATATTTTTACAATTATTTTTAATAAAATTTATATAAATGATTCATATATTGAAGATATATTCGATATATGGGTCATTTGTATGGGTTTTATTAGATAAATTAAAATGTGAAATGAAAAAGACTAACTCTTTTAAATAAAGAGTTAGTCTTTTTTGTTATTGATAATGTTATAGTTTATTGTGCTTGTGTTTTGAAAACTACCCAGTGTGGATTTGGGTTTTCATCATTTATATCACCTGTTTCAGGATATCTAAGTGAACCATATTCTGAATATCCTGTTCTAGCTCTATATGTTTCTGCAGCTTCATGTTCTGCCCAAAATTGGTCAGGAGGAGATGTCCATTTATCACAAACTGTAATGTATGAATAAACAGTTTGTCCATCAGCACAAGCTGTTGTATATGCTTCAGTTTTATTAGCCCAAATTTGTGCAAAACTACTACCTTCATAATTTGTTCCTGTATTACAATTATAAAAGTGTGTTGTACTTCCTCTTACAAAGGCATCTGTTTGTAAACGCTCAATATCTTTTTTGTGTAGGTGATGAGGATATTTTATGCCTTCAGAAGGTGAATACTTAGGTCCGAAATCAACATATCCTTTATGACCATGACCAAACCATGAAAAATCTATAATTTTATTTAAACGTTTTCCTGTACCATCAATAGATTGTGTATTAATATAATTAATTAATTGGTCTTTACCTTTTACAATTACAACATCTGAAGCCCAAAGTGCTGCTGTTTCTTTAAAATGTTCAATATCTTTTGATGAATATAGATCTCCTTCAATAACCCAAGTGACGTGAGTGGCATGATTATCATATTTTTGTTTAAGATCTCTAATTTTTTTGATTGCTGGTTCAATAAAGTTATATTTCCAACGACCATCTTCTTCATTTCCTTCTTTTGCTGATACTACAATACATTCGTATTGATTGAGTTCTTCTTTAAAAATTTTATATCCTGAATCTCTTCCTGATTTGATATCTTTATCAATTCCAATAGAGCCATTTCCACTTCCGATTGCATATTCTTTAATTTGATCAAACGCCCAATTTTTTGGTAATGGGAATCCTAGGTTTCCACTAAAACCAGTAGACATGCCGGAGACGAAGCTATATGTTGCGTATTCTTTTTCTGATATTTGGATACATACATTTCGTGAACCGTATACTCCAATTTTATAATAATTATCTAATGTCTTCATTTTTTCGTTAATTGCTTGGAAGTGTGGTAAAACTTTATCTTTAATTTCTTCATCATTTGCATCAAAATCTACTGCGAAATAGATAGTAGTACCGTATGGGAATCCATGATTTAGAGCAGCTAGAAAAGCATCCATTGCATCATCTTTACCTTGAGCAGCATTAAAATAGTTTTTATCTCCACCGTTTGTTTGATAGATAGGGAAGATACTAAGGCCAGCTCTAAAAATATTATGCATTTCTCCAGGTTGAATTTTTTTATTTTTAGCATTTGTTATTTTAGCATTAGTTAAATAACGGCCGACGGTCTCATAACCGGCTGCGATTAATGTTTTTGCTCGTTCAGGAGTAATTTCTGTAATACAATCACAAGCTTTTCCCTGACGTTCTGGATCTCCTGTACTTACTAACAGAGAAGCCCACGTTTGAAAATCAGAGGCTCCACTTACGTTTAATAATGCGAACTTCTGAAATTCTTTTAATTTTGTGGTTACGGAAGATGAAAATTTGCCATCAAATGGTACATCATAACCATTGAAATTAAGAGCTGCTTGGAATAGACTGACGAAAGTACCTGTTGATCCTTCTTTTAATACTACTTTTTTAATCAAATCTTGCGTTGTATCGCCAAAACGACCATTTGCAATACCATCTTGTAATCCTTCTTCATATTGAATTGCAAACATTAAGGCTTTTTGTACATCGCGTGAATAATGGCCATCACAAGGCATATAGTAAAAATCAGTGCGATTGATATATTTGCTGTTTAACCATTGTTGGATACTTCGAATTTTCGAACTACCATTATTAACTAACACATAAGCATCCATTGTTAATAGTGCTTTAAATAGTTTAGGAGTGATTGCGCCATCATTTGGTGTACACCCTAAATCTTTTTGCATGGAAGAAACAGCGGCTTGTGTACCGGGTCCATATGTCCCTGTAATGCCACCTGGTCCATAACCTTTACAATATAAAGCACTTTGAATAATCTTTACAATATTTGCATTTGTATTAGATGTTGTACTAATTGGACATTTTTTGGCTAAATTTTGTAAAGTTCCTTCTCTAAAAGAATTTGATGTCTCTGTAATTCCAAGCTCTAATTGTAAGGCGTGTGTTAATGCCCACATTGTGGACCAACCTGTTTTTCCGGTTACTTTAATTTCAGTATAACCAGTTCTACCTTTATAGGTGCTGTTTACCCATTCCTGCGCTTTTGCTACCATTTGATCCATGTTTATTACCCTCTTTTCGATTTTTTTATATATAGATTAAATAATTGTATAATCTATATGTTGAGAGGAATCTATGTTGTTCTTCTTGTAATAATCTTACTGTTATATTTGATATAAAAAGTCCCCTTTTTTCTCAGGATTTTGTCGATATGTTTATAAATTTTATTTTACATTATATGTTAATTTTCTTGTATTAATATATAATGTTTTTGTAGATTTATTTAAAATATATGAGGTATTTAAAAGGAGAATAGATATGAAAATATTACAAAGTAAAACTACTTGTGTTGCAATTGGTGCTAATATTATTTTTTGTATAGCTCTATATATATATTATATTTTAGATGAAGAATATATTAATATTACCCCTGGTGGAACATCTGATGAAGATATTTATCGCAATTTTATATATTTATCTTTTGCTTTAATTACTCCATTAGTTATTTCTATTGTATTTTCAATTATCGCTTTATATAAAGAGGACACTTCCCCAAAAATATTATTTTCTAATTTATTATTTTCCATGATATTTTTAACGTTATTTGGAAGTTCATTTGTCTGTACTATTGTTTTAGATTTTTAAATTTCTATTAAAGGGGAATCGCCAGCATTTTGGAAATGATTTGCTGAGTCCTGGCGTTTATGCCGCGAAAGTTCCTTGACGATGAGGGGAACCCTCATGCAAACTCGCCAGAGGTGGCCCCAGAAGGGCGGTTTTTGCCCGCTGGGGTTGGCTTTGGGAGTTTGAGGGTTCGGAGGCTCGTGGTCAAGGGAACCGTGGAATAAAAAGCGAGGACGGACCCCAGGACAGGGCAAAGACCTCTTCGCCAAGATTCGTGGTTCTACTGTTAGAAAAAGGCGAATAAGAATATAGCATACATAGAATAAGGGAATGCAGTACAGATCAGTATACAAGCATTCCCTTGTTATTATTATGTTATTTTTACCATATAATGATAACCCGAATAAAATAATGATTATTTTGGTTCTTTCAATTCTGGTGAAATATATAGTGATTATGTTTTTAAGTTGAAATTAGTACGAGACTTTTTTTTAAAAAAAGTGTCGAAATTATAAGAATTTTGTGATTTTTTGTTGATTTATGTTATTTTTAATGTTAAACTCATAACAACAAAGAAAGAGTAAACGAAAACCCTTAGCGATTAAATTTTCAGAATTTTTAGTTTTGTCGGTTGGTTTGCTCCATGTGATTTATATGTTTGTGTATTGCTTTTCGACTCTTTCTTTGTTTTACCCTATAAAAGAAAACAACCTGTTTATATTCAAGTTGTTTTCTTTTGTAAAAAATTGATTTGTTGTTTTTATATTGGTTGGGATTATTATTTTAAAAGTTATTATGGTTTATAAGGGGGTATTAGCTAATAGATTGGACATCTAATGTGGAGTTTATATTGCAATGGAGTGAATCCAGAGAGGAGTGAAAACTAAGAAATTTGGATATCAGTTTTTTTAATCTTGAAAAAGGAAGAATAGAAATATAGTGGACATACAATTACAATAAGGGAATGCAGTATAAATCAGTATACATGCATTCCCTTTTTATGAATATGTTACGTTTTTAATATAGAAAAAGTAAAAAGAAACATCTATTTATAGATGCTTCTTTTTTAGTCAGTTTGAATTGGGATATCTTCAACAAAATGCAAATTTTGTTGAAGATATTACTTTTACTTTACGTTAAGAAGTTGCGATAAATGGTATGTAATGATTTTTATGGAACTTTGTTTTAGATAATAAATAAAGTTCCATAAACGATTGTTTTCTTTTTTTATGTTGAAATCCTTTTTATATCAAGGGTTACAGATTTAGCATAAGGAATCCGGGGAATATTGGTGCTATCCCTTAATAGATTTTTTATTATTTATTCCCATTTGACGCATCCTGTTGGGGAACCATATAACTGACACTTAAGATCATCCCAAAAACCGTATTGTGCAATTTCAGCATTTTTTGTATTGACTTCATTCGTACTTGCACTAGCTGTAACTCCCCCACTAAATAACATTAATACTGATGCTGCACTTAAAGCTAATGATTTAAACATAAAATTACCTCTTTTCTGATTTTTTAGATTACAATAAAATTCTAAACTATTTAACTCGATATGTAAATAATGTAAATAAAAGTTATAAAAAGGATATTTTTGAACATTGTTTTTTTGTGAAAATAAGGGTGTTGTAACACCCTCAAATAAAAAAATTTTATATTTTATAGTTTTATAGAAGAGTTTTTTATAAATTTAATTAAATGTAAAATATATCCAGTACATTATCTTTTTCCTCTTTATTGATACCTATATATTTAAGTGTGATTTGTGGAGTACTATGATTAAGTATTTCTTGTAACATGGCTATATCTTTTGTTTGTTTATAGAACCAATAGCCGAAGGTTTTACGCATTGTATGGGTTCCAATAGATTCTATACCGGCGAAATCTCCGGCTTTTTGCAATTGTCGATAAGCCTGAACTTTACTAATGGATTGATCTCCTTTTCGAGAAGGAAATAACCAGGTACTTTTTAATGTTTGGGCATAGGAATAGACTTCATCAAAAATAGAAGTGAGATTAATCATGCGTTCTTTCTTTGTTTTTCCTTCTTTGATTTTGAATTCTTTTCTTTTTTTTCGCTTTAGTTTTAATATGGTTTGCGTTTCGATTTGGAGTAGATCGCTGACACGTAGCCCTGTATTGATTCCAATTATGAATAAAATATAGTCACGTTCTGAACAATGACGTTTAAGAGCCCATTTCATATTTTCGATCTGTTCTTTGCTTCGGATAGGTTGGACATCAATGAGATGTGGTTTTTTAATCATGTGTTTTGACCTCTTTATTTATAGTGTTTTGAATGTATACTTTCGTTATGTATTTTGAGGATATCAGGGGAATTGGGATGAAGTCAATGTTTAAGGGGATTTGAATGTAAACTAATATTCAAAAGTTTACATTAGTAACTTTCTAGATTTCAAACAAAAACAAGCCCATTAATTAATAAGACTAATGGGCTTGTTTATTATTTTTATGTTAGGACATTAATTTTTTAATAAATTAATGAATTAATGATTTATCATCAGTTTATTAATAATTTACTTTCAAGTAGCTTGTAAGTTCTCTGTGATAGTAATTTGCTCCCCAACCTCCATTTACATGCACATCATATAAACCTGTTGAAAGACCTCTTGTTGGGAAACTAACATTAAAACTCCCTCCATCTACACCAAAATATCTATCCTCACGGGCAACAACGTTACCACCTTGAGTCACTAATTCGATAGCAACATTTCCTGCACTAGTCCATCCGCTTACATCAATACTAGTAGCATTTCTAGAATATACATTTGCATCAGTGCTGAAACCCATGTTACCACTACCTTTTGAACCCATTGCAAATGCATCAGAAGTACCAAAAAGAAGGCCACTTGATAAAATAATTCCTGATAAGATTGTTTTTCCTAGTTTTTTCATTTGTTTCATCCTCTCTCAAATTGTTATATCCATCTATTATTCTACCAAAAAATAGATTATTTTACCAATAAAATGAAAAATATGTATAATTACATATTTTTCAAGTCAAAAAACGAAAGCAAACTAATATATTAAAGTTTACATATTTTGCAATACGAGAAAGCCCATGCAGAACTTTAGTCTGTCTTTAGGCATGGGAGTTGGATTTTGAGGGGGGCTGAGGATGGTTTCTCCAGTGGGTTTGGGCGAAGTCCAAGGTATTAGCTTCCCCAAAAAAGGAGGAGTTTTTTGGAAAGATGAGATTCGACAAGTTATTGATTTAGAGAAGTAGAATACATCCGGTTATGAAGAATTCAAAAAAACATTGATAGACAAATATGGAATTGAAGTAAAAGAAAGAGGAGCAAACATTAATTTCAAACATCTGGATATATAGATGTTTATGCGAAGGAAAACGTTAGGTTTAGCATATGAAAGGGGTACGATAGAAAATGAGTTTGCAAGAAAAATTGAGCGAAGCTAAGAGCGAGGACATGGCCGCGCAGCAATTATTGGTGAAGGTTTATTGAAGGAAACGGAAAAATTGAACGAGATAAAGGATCACATGGAGATAGAAATCAACAGTATGAGCGAAGAAGAAAAAATGACGAAGAAGTCGAAGAAAACAGCAATCGAATGATCTCGAACGCTAGAAAAGATATTTGGATTAATAATTGGTTAGATGTGGTTTAAATATGATCTAGGAACGGCTGTGTTTGTTGTTCCAGTTTATATCAGTATAAAATCTTTGTTGAACTTTGTTGGGATTTCAATACCTTAAGAGACAGAAGAAACTTTTATGTAGAAAATTGTGGTAGAATAAAAAAAGAAACCTTGCGGTAACAAGGTTTCTTTTCAAAAAATCCTAGACAGGAATAAAATAATCTATGTGTATTTTAACATGAAATTTGTATTTTGAAAATGGAATATGTATACACTTTTTTAGTTTCTCGTTTTTCTGTTTAGGAAGTAGGAGGAGAAACAGTGAGTAAAGTAGTAGATTTTGGACAAGCTGAAAAAAAAGCAAAAGAAAGAGATAGTAAGATTGATAGTATTTATGATCAGTTGCAATCTGGTGGTTATTCAGAAGAAGAGAAAATGATGCTTTTGCAGTTACTAAGTAAGGCTACTGGCGGAGAAGAATATTTCATAGGCAAGAAGAAAAAGCCTACGGATAGGGTGAAGTTTGTGCAGATTATTATGGATAATTATAATTACTTGACTAAAATCAACTATCTAACTAATGCGGAAAAGGCTTTTTTGATGGATTTAGTACCTTATATAGAATTTAAAACTAATATTCTTGTAGAACGGGCGAATGAAGAAAATGAATTTGATTCGGATAGTGCTACACCAAGTTATTTAGCTAAAGAATTAAAAAGAGATCGTTCAAAGATTTCAAAGATGATGAATATATTAATGAAAAAGGGGATTTTGGCAGTTGCTGAAACAGGCACTACCACAGAAGATGGGCGAATTTGTACGAGTCGCACATGGTTTGTAAATCCTAACATTATGTGTTGTAGTCCAAAAGATGGAGTGGATAAAGCAACTCAAAAAATTTTCAAAAAGGCTCTTAGGAACTTTCTTGATGAAAACGGAAAGAAACATAAATTACCAATTTATCTATTTTAGATGTCGATTTTTTTATTGACATCTTTTTTTTTATATGATTTTCCATTTTTTAGGTGTGTCTTTTTAGCAACACAGGTGTGTCTTTTTGGCAACACCCTACCTTTAATAAACCCTTGATATTACTGGTTTTTTTTATTTCTTCTATCTCACTCTTATATATAGTGCTAAAAGTTCCACAAGGAACGGGTAGTATTTTCCTCCGCCTTGCTTTAGAAAATCTCCACCCTTTCCGCTTTGCTACATCCTTGCAAAACTTTTTTCGGCTCGAATTTGGGTGGAACCAAGCCGACACATCCAAAAGCAATTTTCCTAGATTATCGGCTTGAATTTGCTATTATACGAGCCGAATCGCTAGTGCTTTCGAATTATAATTTCACTTACCATATGAATAGATACGTAGTACGTGGGGTTTCGCCCCCACACGACGAACCAGCCTCAACCCCAAAAGCAAACGAAAACCTTCATTTAAAACTGTTTATTTTGCTTTTTAAGCGTTTATTTTTGTTTCTACGACGAATAGTATTATTTTAGATTTATATTCTTTAAAACGGATTTTGAAGCGTCTGAATAATATCTCGTATTTTGTTGTTTCTTGTTTCTAAATTATAATCTTGTGTTTATTTATTTTAGATGGATTTCTTTTAGTATTTTAAAGTAATGTTTGATTACAATTTATAAAAAATATGTTGTCTACAGCAGGTGCACATTTAATGCTATGAAGGGTACCTTGTGTACACCTCAACTCTACTTTTAACAAAAAAATACGTGTAATTGGAAAATTTTGAGTCGACCGTGAGTGCACATCCTGGAAATTTTCGTGTACCCACGTTTAAGCTAGGCTTTGCCTAGCCCCAACCCCTAGTTGGGCTCAAAAACCCCTTATGCTCTTCTCTCTTTTTTGATTCAGAATTTCCAATTTTATAGAGTAGTTCGTTTTTTAGTCAAAAATTATTATGTTAAAAAACAAAATGTTAATTTATTTGTATGCTTTTTATTGATTGATTTAAGTGAAGTGGGTATTAAAGAAGAAAAAAGAGATTAAAACTACCTATTTCGTAAGTACAAGATCTAATGAATATTGTGAATGAAGAATTAGGTTTAATTTAACTTGAGTTTATTTAAAGTGTTAAGATAAAGGAGTTATAACTGTTATAACAAATTTGAAATATTGAAAAGGAGGTTATGACTATTATGACACCTATTATTTATGAAAATGTATCTCAGGTTGCAAAAAGATTAAAAATATCACCTTCTACGGTTAAAAAATATTATTTACTAATTGAGAGTTATAACTGTTATGCCTTTAAAAGAGACGAACGAGAACGAGTTATTTTCGATGATTATGATGTTAAGTTATTACAAAGATTAGTAGAGTTAAAAAGTATGCCACAAGTTACATTGGAAGATGCTTGTAAATTGCTTTTAAAAGAAGAAGGATTAACAATTAATAATACAGATATGACTGTTATAACTTCTGGATCTGATGATTTAAAAGAAGTATTGAGAGAATTAAAAGCTACAGTAGAGTTACAACAAAAACAATTACAGAATCAAAATGAGCAAATAGCTAAACTAACAAATTTATTGGAATCTCAACAAAAGTTATTGGCTCATTCTAATACTATAGAAAAACAACAGGTTACTGATCGGGATAAAGCTGTTATGACTGTTATGCGAGAACTTCAAGAAGTAAAACAGATAGTTGCAGCAAGTAATGAAAAGAAATGGTATCAATTTTGGAAGTGATTTGCTGAGTCCTGGCGTTTATGCCGCGAAAGTTCTTTGACGAGGACGGACCCCAGGACAGGGCAAAGACCAATGTCTTCGCCAAGATTCGTGGTTCTACTGTTAGAAAAAGGCGAATAAGAATATAGCATACATAGAATA
>NZ_LTAQ01000032.1 GCF_001590835.1 Bacillus gaemokensis | reverse complement strand
ATCGTAAGTTATTCTAATTTTCCCCATAGAAAAATCCCCTCCATAGTAAACAGATTAATGTGCTTTCTTTTTACTGTCTACTATAAGGGGATCATATCAGTTTAACGGGCTCCTTTTTATTTTCCAAGAGCGTTGCTACAAACAAAAAAGAACTGGATATTGGCCAGCTCAATTCAATTTGCTTTCATATTCTTTCATTAGTTTATAAAACGTGTTTTTCCTTAGCTCTAACATTTCCATAAACATAACAGCAATTATTTCTCCACTTTTCCATTTTGAATGAGTTTCTTCTATTTGAATTAATTTTCTTTTTCCATACAGAGTCGGCCATAATGAAATTGGAACTAACGCTTCCGATGTTCCCATTTCCATAAACTCATTATCTGATTTATAAACACCAATAATTTGCATCGGTTGACCTTTCATTTCTATAATATAAATATTACAAAAGTCTTTCAGTAGTCTTATTTTTTTCTGATGTGATGGGAAGAGTAAACCAAAATTCACTTCCCTGTTTGCTATCTGAGCGATTTCTCACACCAATTTCTCCTTTGTGCATTTCAATTAGTGATTTTGTAATGGCTAGTCCGAGACCAGATCCTCCAGATTGTGAACTTCTTGATTGATCTGTTCTAAAAAAGCGTTCAAATACGCGTAATTGGTCATTTGGAGTAATTCCTTCTCCTTCATCACGCAAAATGAATTGGACTTGTTGATTTTTCTTATTTTCCTCTACAATCAGCTCGATTGTTCCAGAGACAGGGGAATACCGAATCGCATTATCTAACAAATTACTAATGACCCGTGCTATTTTACACGGCATAATTAAAAGTCGAGGTAATGTATCAGGAACCTCCAATTGTAAATCAATCTGTTTGTTTGCTAATAAGACAGTATATGACTCTAGTACATCTAATAGGACTTTGTCCATATGTGTGAAACTTGGATAGAAATCAACTTGTCCAATTTCTAACTTTGAAAGATCAAATAAGTCATTAATTAATCCGCTTAATCGTTTTATTTCTTTTAAGGTTGTCCCTAAGTACTGCTTTCTCATTTCCGGATCTTCAATCAGGTTATCTTGTAATGCTTCGATCATCAATTGCATGCTAGCCATAGGCGTTCGTAAGTCGTGTGAAATATTCGTAATCAGCTCTTTACGTGCTTTTTCCCCTTCTTCTAACTTAGTAAACCCTTCTTCTAACTTTTTTGCCATTTGTTGAAAAGCTGTTGCTAATTCTTTAAACTCCCGTGGTTCTTGTCCAATTATATACATCGTTTCAAATTGTCTATCACTAAATTGTTTCGTTAGTTCAATTAAATTTTGAATGGACCTCATGATAGGCCGTGTCATTAGCCAGTAAATAAACGTTGAAATAATCAGTGCTACAACCGCAATTACTGTTAATAACCGTGTTTGTTCTGGTTCAAGTAACATTTTCGTTTCACTATACCATATAGCAATTACCAAAATACTGGTACTTAATAAATTCATCAGTAACAATTGAATACGTAATCTCATATTTCATTTCCTCCAGTTGGCTCAAAGCGATATCCTATTCCCCAAACCGTATGAATCCAACGATTCTTTATCGTATGCTTCTCCAGCTTGTCACGTAAACGACTCACTAACACGGTTACTGTGTTTGTAACCCCTTCATGTTCAAAATCCCAAATAAGTTCAAGAAGTTGCGAACGAGAAAACACTTGTTTTGGATGCTTTGCCATGACATAAAGTACCTCAAATTCTTTCACCGTTAACTCCACTTTATTTTCACAAACAAGTACACACCTTGTTTTTGGATAAATTTTCAAATCTGGAAATTCTATCACTTCTGATAGAGATTCTTTTGCTTGTATCGGTACCTGACTGCCTCTTCTTAGTATAATTTGAACCCTTAATACTAATTCACGAGGTGAAAAGGGCTTTGTTACATAATCATCTGCTCCCATTGTTAAGCCTAAAATCCGATCTCTTTCCTCACCCTTAGCAGTTAACATAATAATAGGAACATTGGATTGTTGACGAATTTCCTCGCATAATTCCCATCCATCTTTTTTCGGCATCATCAGATCTAAAATTATCAAATCTGGTTGATATTGATGAAATACATCCCAGCCTTCAGCGCCATTCATGGCTGTAAATACTTCATATCCTTCTCTTTCTAAGTACCGTTTGCATACTTCTCGAATGTTTGCTTCATCTTCTACGATTAAAATCCTTTTTTTCATATATAATCCTCTCTTCTTTTTCACCAATCACAATAGAAATGTTTCTCTTATCTGCTTTAATCTAATAAATCTATGGAACTTGGAGATGCAGGTGCTATAACTGATAGTATTGCTAGGTTAGAATCCAGCAATTTGATCTTATATTCACTAAAAATTATTAAAAGTGATTCTATAATCCAGATGGTAATTTTAACACTTGATTACTTGTATGACTAGATAAGTTCTGTTTATGTACCATTCTGAAAAGAATACATACTGGGGAATATTTAGTTTGTGGCGTATAGAATAGAGGTAACAAATTTATAGAAAGATTTGTTATATTTAGAAACCTATATATGTAGCCCCTATCCATATGGACAGGGGGTACATATATCACATATTTTGAGTTTTTCAGAATTATATGATCCAGTTAGGTTGGGGGATCTCATTTGGAGAGTCATATTTATAAAAAATAGACTCTCTTTGGATTATTAATAACCTTTGTGCCCATGACTGTCAAATTTATAAGTCTTCATAACACCGTTCCCGTTATCAAGTTTAACAGTGACGTTTTGATAAATTGAACCATCCTCTTTGGCATAATAAGTAAAGTATCCGAAATAAGGGAAATGGTACCCACCGCCAACATTGAACCATCCTACCTTAGCTGCTCCAGAATCATCAAAGTAATACCATTTACCATCTATTTCTTGCCATCCCGTTTGTATTACGCCTTTATCATCAAAGTGGTATATCTTACCATTATCTTTTTTAAACCCAGTCAGCAAAGCTTGCCCGTCATGATTAAAATAATATTTTTTTCCGTCAATGGTTTCATGACCATTGAAAGTATAGTGTTTGCCATCTTGGAAATGATAATTCTTTCCATTAATCACCTTCCAACCCGAATAGGAAGCTCCATCCTCTAAGCTATAATAGTGCATTGTGACCTTCTCGGTTCCATCTGATTGGGGGAAAGATCTCTTTCCAGTAAGTCCTGGTTTTCTAACAGAACCGTCTTTCTCAAAAACTAATTGTTTCCCGTTAAGAGTAACAGTAGTACTAGCCAGTGCTTTTCCATTCAGATCTGAAGCCCTCTCAAGCACGCCTTTGTCGGAAAAGTGAAGAATGGCATGTTGATCTTCTAGACGCAGTTCATTTTTATTAACCTCGGAATCTTTAAAATAGTAAATTTCACCTTCTATTTCTTGCAGACCGTCTTGAATATACGCTCCAGTAGCATCAGAATAAGACGTACCATCCCAGGCTGATCGTTGCAGAACACCAGAATTATTGAAGTGATATAATTTACCCTCAATCAGTGCATCAGATGTACTTGGCAACGCCATGGAGTTAGACTCCGGATTAAAATAATACGTATTGCCCTTAATTTCCTTCCAACCCTTCAAGAGAACTCCTGAAGCATCTGTATAATAGTAGCTGTTACTTCGGTTTACCCAACTATTCGTTATCAATTTTCCAGAGGAATCGTATGCCGTCCATATAGAGTTATCACTTTTATCATTATTTCTGAACTCTACTCTTTCATATTTCTGTTTCTCATGTTCTTTACCAGGGTACCAGTCGATTAACCAATTGTTAACTTCATCATTGCCTTTTGCAGTGAAACTAATTTCAGATTTGTAACTGAAATCAGTATCGAATCCATGACCGTAACTATTACCAGCTAGACGTACTCCATTCTTGTTTATCAAATAGAACTGAAATTTATTTTTAGAAGAATTGTGGGTCTGGACAAGTTCAAACAATTCATCATTACCAATCGAATCGGAATATTGAAGCGCTTTTCCTTCTTTCCCTGAAAGATATTTTGAACCTGCTTTTACCAATACTTTATTGGACCCTTTTTTATAGGGGATAATTTTATAAGGTTCACCGTGATTAAGTATACTCTCTGGTAGTGTAATAGGTGTATCTAGGGTATTGGTAATCTCTGCAAATACATTACTTGACCGGTTATTAAAATCTGCTTGAGCTGTAGGGTTATTCGTAACATAATTAGAAAGAACTTCTCTGCCCACTGGATGTGAAGTCAATGTTGCTACCTTCTTTTGTTCATCTGTTAAATAAGAAAAGCGGTCCACCCCTAACCCTTTAAAACCGTCAAGAGAATCTGCTCCAAATTTCTTCTTATAAAATTCGTCAACAAGTACTTTATTTTCACCGGATGTTTTTTCTACGTATACGGTGATAACTTGATTAAGTGCAACTCCGGTTTTCCCTTCGTCCAATTGCGCTTGTGTAATGTAAAGAAGATCGTGCTCTGATACAGATTCTGCAAAGGGTTTCAAATCTACAATTGTACCAGGTTCTGTAATCTTAAGCTGTTGCCCCGATTTTAAGTCTTTCATCTCACTTTTTCCATCTGGATAGAGTACTTTAATCGTTCTAGTGAAATTGGAATCTCCTTTCGTATGATGCACAGAAATATTAAATTCCCCAGATTTAAAGTTAGGAGCTCTGTAAGATACATTCTCTGCATAGGGGCCAGTGTAATTAGATAAGTCAGGCTCCCCTACAGATATCCCAAGCTTTTCATAAACATCAGCTACTATACCTAATGAAGTAATAGTCACATCCAACACCGTGGCTAAACCTGCGCTAGCTTTGTTCTCTGCAACAGGAGCTACAGAAAAAAGAATACCTAATGCCGCTGTGGCAGGAATTAATTTCTTTCCAATTCTAATTGTTTTAAAGTTTTTTTTCATTTTTGTTTTCCTCTCCTAGTAGAATTCAGTTTAGGTTGCTTAAACACAATGTTCTTCTTTACTCTCTGTTTGTACTTTTTACTAACAACATCAATATCAGTAAGTTCAATATAATTTAAATATCTTTCATTGCTCTTTCACAAATGTTACAAAAGTCTTTCACAATTCATTTTTTAATTTTATGTGTACAAAATGTTCCTTTTATATAGAATGATTTCAAAGGTCAAACAAAAGACGAAAGTAAAATTTCGAATAGAAGTTTACTTTCGTCTTATTGTCGAAAAAAGAAACAAAATGTATTTTTTGAGAATTACAAAAGCCTTATAAAAGTCTTTCAGCACCAATGTTTTTGTTCATATATTGAATACCGATAATGATGCGTTATGTTAACCTTACATGTATACGATATACAACCAAAATTACACAACATATCACTTCTTCTAAATGGTACAATAAGGAAAAAAGGGGGTTCTGAATAATGCCTTTAGGAGCCACTATTTATTACATCATTATTCTAATAATCATCGGTGCACTGCTTGGCGTGATTATACGTATACTTCGATATACTAGCAGTCGCAAAAAGCAAAATCCAGTTGAGCAAAAATTAGATAAGGTTATTCAACTGTTAGAAAAACAAAACAAAAATTGACCCCCCTCTCCGAACGGAAGGGGTTTGCTTTGAAATGAAAATAAGGAGTTTGAATGAACATAATGAAAAAGTATATGTTATTAATCATCCCTCTTATTCTTTTAGGACAAGATTTATTTCCGTATTTCAATTTCCAGTTAGAACTACAAATTATATTAAATATGATAATTATTTTGATTTTGCTGGCTACTCTTTTAAAGCGTACAACACTTCAAAACATTCCTGATTGGGTTATTGGTGCTTGTCTCTCTTTATATCTTTGTTTCCTATACATGAGAACCGTAAAAATCAGCCTTTTTTACTCTCCTATGAATCTCACAGCAGAGGATATAAGGAGAATGTTTGCATTTTCGGTTAATCTGATACCTAGCAAAGGAATCATAGATATACTACAAAATCACCCGTCTGCGTTGTATCAAATTTTAGGGAATGCGTTTATGCTTACACCACTTACGTTTGTCATGTTGTACTTCAAATGGGTAAAAAGTATCAAGCAAGCAATTTGGTATTCGTTCCTCTGTACAGTTGGAATTGAACTTGTACAGTTCCTCCAAACTTGTACGGTTTTCTTATTTAGCATCGGGGAAAGCAGAGGCACAGATATTGATGACATAATCCTAAATACAATGGGGGCTGTTGTAGGAGCAGGATGCTACATCCTTTGGTCCAAGATAGAAAAGTTTTTCGGCAAAAAGACAAGAAAAACAGATGTAACTGTGTAACTAGCGATTTCGGGATTTATGTTAACTATTTAAGGTAAAATAAAGGATCATCCGCTAAATATAGCGGATGATCCTTTATCTTCCTCGATGTTTTTCTTTTCGCTTTTGAATTTTAATTTGTCTTTTTCTTTCTTTAATTTCTTCTTTTTTTTGACGTGTCATACTTTGCTTCATTTTCTTTTTTTGTTCTAATTCTATTCTCAACGTTTCAAAAGATTTATTTGAAACCCCTTGATTTTTTATTTCTTTTGCTGTTAATCTTATTAATCTTTTAGGATTGATAGCTTTAGTTTTTCTATTATCTTTGGAGTTTTTAATACCTGATGTATTATTTAGTAATGGAATCATATCATGAAAAATAAAGTCTAATATTTCACTATCCTTTGGTTCTGTTCTAAAAGTATATTTACATACCTTTAGTTTGTTATTTTCATGCATTTCTACAATTCCAATCCAAAATTGTCCATCAAAATAAATTGTAAGTTTCATTGAGAACCCCCCTTTATATAACATGAGTGATGGACATCCCAGGGGGGAAGGTTACTGACAATAGTTTTTCGGACTACTGTGTCCGGACTACCAACCGAACTGTGTTTTTTCACTCTAAGTTTATTATATTTTAAAATTGCAATTTATAAAAGTTTTGGGATTTTTACTACTGATAAGTGAGGTTATGTTAACTATAGACAGAATATATAAAGGGTTTTTATATATAAATTTAGAAATATAATAGTAATAGTTTTTAATCTGAAATATGAAGGAGTATATGGATAAGATGAAAAAAGTGTTAGGAGTGCTTGCAACTTTAATAATTGAAGGAGTAATTGTATATAAATTAGCAGAATTTATTGGTTGGAATTTTATTGATATAACCTTTTTTATAGGAATTTGCTTTACTCTGATTACAGGATTTTTTAGTAGTAAAGGTGGATTCTCTAGTAATAGTGTTCGACTTCAACTTCAAGCTCAAACAGGTATTAAAATCGAAGAGGAAAAGTTTAAATTGAATATGAATCCTGTTTTTATTGGGTCTATTACTTATACAGTAGCTTCTTTACTATTTGTAGTAATAGGATATTGGAAATATTTTATTTAGTAGTGCTTACTTCCGTTAACTTAAATTATGTAAAAAAGCTAGCCTGGATCTAGCTTTTTCTTTTTTGTTCATGATGTTCTAATCTCTTTATTTGTCATATTTTGAATGTATACTTTTGTTAGTGTTTTTTATGGAAAAAGTTAAGTTTATAAAACTCAATGATTGGTCATTGCTTCCTTTTAAAGAAAAAGTTTCTAATGAACAATTTCATGACAAAGAATTTCGATGGATCAAAAACAGAAGAGTCAAAGGGGCTTGTTGGCCTTATAAAATGGCTAAAGAAATCGGGTGGACCATCGTATCTTCAATTGACGTTGAAATTCATCCTGTAACTGAAAGATAAGTCTGTCATGTCTTTAAAAGAAGAAGTGATAGACAAAAATAGTGAATGAAAATTAATTACATCATTTAAACCTTATCGCAACGATTAAAGGGGTGCAGCCGAGATACATGAAATTTCGGGTCATATTCTGTATTTTATTTCCATTATTAGATTTCGATGTAACAAAAAGATGTTATATGAATAATGTTACGAATTATTTTTGATACAGTATTTTGTTACAGCTAGTTCAACAGTTGAGATAGTTCATATTTTCAAATACAAAACGTAACAAAAACGAACGTTTATGTTACAAATCTGATTAGTAAGGTGAAGCTTTAATCAGTGGGGTGGTCTTCATCCCCCTTTTATATATTAAATTTTTTAGCTTATATGAACGAAAGTTCATTGTGTTTCTGCTCTTAAGTTGATGGGCATGTGATGGGACCCCCATAAATAAAAAAGGAAGTAAACATATTATATATGACTAATATGTACTTCCCTTTATTCATTAATGATTTTTTAATTTTAGGTCTTGATAAAAATCTATGGTTTATTTTTAATTCACTTCTATTGTAACGTCTCCAGCAGACGTTTTCCCATTAATTTTCACACTACCATTTCCAATGGTTACATCCCTATCTTCTTGCTTAAAAATTCTCACTTTCCCCGCATACGTTTTTCCACTAATAGTCGCATCTTGAGGTTTCTCTAATAAACGAATATCAACATCCCCGGCAGTTGAACTTGCTTCCACATCATATTTAGCATCATGATCAATAATATCTACTTCTCCGCTCAGTGTTTTTGCTATAACTTTACCACTCCCTTTTTTTATTTTTATCGAACCAGCCTTAGTGGACCCTTCAACCTTTTTTGCAGTTACTTTCTCTAATTCCACGTCCCCACCAAGTGTCGCAACGGTTACATGATCACTTTTCACATCACTTACTTCTATCTCCCCGGCAGACGAGCCCACTTTCAATTCTTGATATGCACGCTCCGGAACAATAACCGTTACCTTAGGCGTTTTAAATCCGAAAGATAAAAATGAAAAATCAAATGATATCCCTTTTTTTACTTTTCCTTGAATTTTTAATGTATCTCCCTTTTCCTCAACATTAATTTTTTGCTTCGCTACATCTCCTGACTGTTTTACATAAAAAGAGGAATCATCTCCTTTTTGAATCGTAACATCCCCAGCGTCCAAATCAATTTCTACATTTTTGATTGCCTCATTTTTAATAACCTTTTCCGTGTCTCCCTTTCCCACCGCATCTACTGTTTTTGAATATGTTTGCGATATACCAATAACACCAATAACGATACAAGCGACAGCTCCTAATAATATTTTTTTCATATTATTTACTCCCCTTTAATCATCTTAAGATTCCAATTGACATAGCGCACACACAAATCTTTAAACCAGTTTGTGCAGTAATATGCCCCGATACATAGCAATAGACCCACTCCGATAAATGTAATAGAAACAAATACATCAAGCCATAAGAAAGTGCCCATTAGTATCTTAATTACTACAAATAGTGGTGACACAACAGTGGCAACTCCTCCAACCCAAAGTGCAAATATAAAACTCACAATTGCAACTAAAGGTCCTAATACAACAATAAAGTTTAATAAACTAAGTCCAATTGCTGCTATCACAGCTCTTGTTATATTTGAAGCAGATGGATCCTTTTTCATCTCATCAAAACGATATAATGCCAACATTTCTTTCGCAATTGCTTTTGGCGAACCGAGCCCTTTTATAATTTCAGATTCTGTCTTCCCCTCTTCGAAACCAAACTGAAAATGTTCCTCATAATCGTATACAATATCTCGTCTCTCTTCTTCTGGTAGCTTTCTAAGATGTCCCGATAATTCTCGGAGAAACTGTTCTTTATTCATCTCATTACACCTCTTCAATAATTTCTTGTACCCCTTTAGCAAAATCACGCCACTCCGTTACAAGTAAATGAAGTTGCTCTTCACCCTGAGTTGTTAATTGATAATATTTACGCGGCGGTCCTTCCGTTGATTCTTTTAAATACGTTTGAAAGTATTCCTCTTTTGTTAATCGACGTAACAACGGATATACCGATCCTTCTGAGATTAAGAATTTATTGGAGATTTGCTGAACGAGTTCATAACCGTAGCAATCTTTTCTCTTAACAAGTGCCAGCACACAAAGCTCTAATACACCTTTTTTAAACTGGACGTTCAAAGACAATCCTCCTTCCTAATTAGTACCATTCAATACAAGGCACTTTCGTTATCCATAATATACCACCTACTATTGTTTATTGCAAGGTACTGTTAGATATTTAATGAAAATAGGTTTGACACTACCCTTATTTAAGCCAAATAAAAAAATCACGATCCCTCCTTACTTAAACATAGGAAGAAATCGCGAAACATTATCTTGTTCACGGATTGTTTTTTCCATTCACGTAATTGATCTTTTGATACTTTCATTCCCCCACATCTTCCCTTCATAAAATAAAAAAGACACCAATCCATAGTGTAGCAATTGTTACTGCTCTAATAAATTGATGCCCTCTAATTATCTAGCCGGACTATATTCAAAGGATTATTTTGTTAAGTTTTTCATGCTTTAGGGTTTTCATCAATTTATTGTAAACATATGAATTTTTCAATTCCTTGTCATCCGTGTGCTTCATTTCAATAAATAATAATATCAACTACTATACAAGCACAAGCATAAGTAGAAGAAGAGAATATATTAATAATGTAAACAGCTAGTGAAATCCTAAATTCGCTATAAAAAGGAGAGATATTAATATGAGTGAACAATGTCCAATTAACGTGCCATGTCAAGTTCCAGCACAAACTCAAATTCCACTTAATGATCAAGAAGCAGAGCAAGTTGT
>NZ_LTAQ01000031.1:9897-10908 GCF_001590835.1 Bacillus gaemokensis | reverse complement strand
ATATCGAGACACCGTTTGGAAGCTTAGTTTCATAGATTCCAAGACCATATCCGCCGATTTCAGCACTTCCTGTAGGAACTGTAGTAAGCATTTGTTTTAATTGCTGTTCCTTCAGTAATTTGCCACTGAGTAAGTAAGAGAAGAATTTGTTTAAGTCGTCAGCAGTAGAAATCATATCTCCAGCCGAGCTAGCTATACTTGGGTTATAATAAGTAACGTCTTTTAGCTCAYTTKCTCCGTCTGGTTGGACATATCCACGGGCATGCTTGGTGCCTGGAATAACGCTTGAATTGCCAGGTAGGAATGTATTCGACAATTCAAGCGGTTCAATAATCCGATTTTCAATCTCTTCCGCATAGCTGTTCCCGGTTACTTTTTCAATAAGRATACCCAGTAATACGTATCCTGTGTYTGAATAAGACCAGCCCTTTCCTGGGGCAAAGTCTGGAGGCAGAGAAAGCCCAATCTTCACTATTTCTTCAGCGGTATATGTTTTTTTAGTATTCATCATATCAGCGTCTTTTGACCTTRAGTATTCAGCGATACCACTTGTATGGTTCAATATCTGCCGGATAGTAATCTGGTTACCATCATATCCGTTTCCTTGAATGACACCAGGCAACCATTTTTCTTCAATATCTGCCGGATAGTAATCTGGTTACCATCATATCCGTTTCCTTGAATGACACCAGGCAACCATTTTTCRATGGAGTCGTCTAGATTCARGCGGTTCTCTCCAGYTAATTGAAGTACAACYGTTGCGGTGAACGTCTTCGTCACGCTGCCAATGCGAAAGCGAAAATCTRTTTTCATTGGTTTCTTGGTGCTCAGATTCGCTACCCCAGCGGCATAMCCCCACGTTTTTCCACCCTCAGAAGTTTTAGCAAGTATCCCYGGGWWTCCAAGTTGCAATGTATCCCGCATTGCTTGCTTGACGGAATTACGATCTCGCTCAGTGCTTGTGTGTGACGAACTAGATACATTTTGAGTGGGCTCTGCTTTTACAATTGA
>NZ_LTAQ01000031.1:0-9887 GCF_001590835.1 Bacillus gaemokensis | reverse complement strand
TGTATAACAGGGAACTTCCAGCTATTAAAAGAGCCAGACTTGCAAATGTAATTTGACTACGTATTTTCATAAGGCATTCCTCTCCTCTATTCATATTGTATAGGTGGTTGCTTACTGTTTCATACTAACCACACAGCTATCATCTCTACCAATGACAAAAGGTCAACATTAAATTTGTAATCATCTTCATAATGATTATTTTTACAAACACCATTCTGTCCTAACAAACGGTAAATCCCTCTTTTTTCACATGTATGTTAACCACAGAAATTACTTCTTTTCCTTGAAACACTCTTGTTAACTGGTTTGTTTTTCATATATAAGTCATATCTGTTCCGCCTTTCATGCTTCTTTATATTTTGATCATACACAATGAAAATCTCTTTTTCCTTACCTATTCCTTACGTTCAAGATAGCGATGTGGTCAATTACTAATTCCATCACATTCCCTCCTCACCTTATAAAACAAACTTGAATTTTAGTTACTTACGTCTTCGTGTTTTTATTGTAGGTGGTGAAAGTAAAATCCACGTAAAATCTAGATAAATTTAGCTTAAAATATACCATGGAGCTTTTATTGTCAGTTACTCCGCTCACAAAATAACTAACTTTAAAGAAGGAAAAACTTTGTTTAGGGGGGACTTCAAAACCTTAGGTTGATGGTGATGGGGCTGAACCCCATCACCATCAACCTAAAGAATCAAAATCCCCCCATAACGAAAATTCTATTCATTATTGACTACTGATAATAATCTCTTATGTCAACTAATCCTGTATCGAGTATACATAACAATATGTACAGGTTTTTTAATACATTAAAGAGAATTTATATAATTTAGTATTTATTACAAGGAGGATTCACAGTTGACTAACATAATAACAAGTGACGGAACTACTTTACACATAACGAAAAGTGGACAAGGAATACCTTGTATCTTTCTACACGGTGGTCCTGGCTATTGGAGTTATTCTTTTGAAAAATCAGCAGGACCGTCTTTAGAGAATTTCATGCAAATGTATTACCTAGATCAAAGAGGTTGCGGACGTTCTTCTTTATCTAAACAAGATGATTACTCACTAAAAAGATTATTACAAGATCTTGAAGAAATAAGAAATGAGTTCGGATTAAAAAAATGGCTTGTGATGGGACACTCCTTTGGTGGTATATTGGCTACAAATTATGCAAAGCGGTACCCAGAATCAACATTAGGATTAATCTTGTTAAACTGCACATTAAACAAAAAGGAAACAAACATGCATCAAATGAACATAGGGAAAAAGTGGCTCAACCAAGAAAAGATTACTGATAATTATGAATCAATGGAACGATTTTATGAAGACTTTTTTGGCTTAGCAAAGGAGCTATTAGAAAGAGAACTATACTATGACATGCAATTTGAAAGTAAAGAGAATTTAAAAGTTCTTGAGCAGTTAGATAAGGATCTTATATACAGATCTAACTTTCGTGAATATGCTTTTAAGGACATTGAATTTTTTCAAGACTATACAAAAATCACAAGCCAGATTCATACACCAACATTAATAATTAGTGGAAAACATGATCATGCTATTGGACCAGATCATTATAAAAAATTTAAGTTCCCTAACAAGTATGTAACTATACTAGATGACAGACATCACCCTTATATAGAAAATCCTAAAGAATTTCAACATGCAATTCAGCAATTTGTAGAAAGAGGGTTTAGTATAAATACACTCTGAAATTAACTTCCGCTAACGATAATTATGTAAATACGAAACCCCTTCAGCAAGTAAAATGAAGGGGTTCTTTCTAGATACATTGAATACCAATAAGTGGTGTTATGTTAACTTAAGAGGTAAATGTCGAATTTATCGGAAATTTGTATTTTTTTGTTGTTTTATTTTATTTTTAATGTTAAACTCATAATTATAAAGAAAGAGTAAACAAAAACCCTTTAAAGTTTAAATTGTCAAAATATTAAGTTTTTAAAACCCTCCACTTGCACCTTACTGATGATCATGTGTATCTACCACTCTTTCTTTTTTAATGTTATATCATACGAAACAAAACAATCTTGATATATCTAGATTGTTTTGTTTCGTATGATATAAAGAGATGTTGACACCTCTTTATTTATAGTGTTCTGAATGTATACTTTCGTTAGTGATTTTGGAGAAAATGCATGATTCGTGATAAAGACAATAAAATCAAGGAAATGAATGTAAACTAATATTTAAAAGTTTACATTTATTTATAAAAAATAAAAAGCACTTTTTAACGTTCCATAAGTGTTTTTTAAGCTAGTATTAATTATGTAGTTTATAATTTTTATCTGTATCTAATAAATTCATTATCAAAACAAAGAAAAATCCTATTGCGTCTAATCCTTTAAATCAATTAAAGGTAGGTTCTGTTATAAATTTCGAAAAAAATTCAATACTATGCGTAATAAATAATATTCCAAAGATACATATGTTAAAGTTCTCATTAAAGGATAAAAAAAGAGGGTATTATGGTGAAAAAAATCAGGATAGGTACATTTATATCGATTTTAATACCGGTTTTATTGATTATATTTAATGTTAACTTTATCTACAAAATTACTCTAACTGTATCTCCAGGACTCTCTATTTTTTCACCTGTATTTCTTTGTCCAATTGGATTTCTCTTAGCCATTTTGTCTTATAAAGTAGATAAAAATACTGGAGCAAAGATTGGGATTATATTAAATGTGGTAGTATTTTTGATTCCTTTTATTTGGATGATAGGAAGAATTGCGTGGTTGGGATCTTAATTATATAGAAAATAATGTATTATTTACACCACTATTAACATTATCGAGACATGTATTTGTAAATTTTTAAATAAAATAAATTATATTTTTATTCCTAAGTTTTATTTGACTAATCAAACGTTTGTTTAACATATTTGAGGAATGAATAAGTAAAGATATTATCTCAGAATGGCTCCTCATTCCCTAAATCGTTTCTGTCCCCCTAATAGTAAAAAGCCTTGCGAGATTTTTCGCAAAGCTTTTTTAATTACATGTATTATAATAATAATTTTCGTATTTCTTCCGTAGTTAGGCCTGTGAATTTTGCAATGTCTTCTAATGGCATACCATTCTTATGCATACCACGAATTAATTGGATTTTTCCTTGTTCAATTCCTTCTTCTCTTCCTTTTTGGATCCCCGTTTGAATCCCTTTTTCTAAACCTTCCTCTAACCCTTCTTCACGAGCGTGCGCCAACTTAGCCTGTTCATCTAGAAGTAACTTCTCACGAGCTTCATAGGCTGTTCGGAAAGAAGAATCATGGCTCATATTTTCCCATTTATTCATTGCCTTTGTAAAATTGGATCTTGATTCATCGCAATCTCCTCCAATGTTTGAGTTAAATGTTCATCTTCATGTGCTGGTAATAATAACATCCAACGAACAAATGCATTTTCCCACGGGTTTACTTTTTCTTCACGCCACTGTTTGACCAATTTTGGTATCTCAACAAAATGGATTTCAATGTCATCACTTAATAGTTGTTGCGATTTTGTATTCCACAATTGTCCGATGGTATGAAATGCTTCATCGTGAGAAAACAAGATAAAATCTAATAAGTTAATGGTAATGGTTTTCCGAAGGGAACGATACGGCATCCCTTCTTGCATTTGGGATGTATAGAGTTTACTCCAGTAATATAAAGATCGCTTCACCATATCATGTGTATTGCGAAGCTGTATCTCTATATTCACTTGCGTTCCGTTGTCTAATGTTGCTAATAAATCTAAAATGGATAACTTATCATCTTCATAAGCTTTATGAAGATGTGGGTCTTCTAATTGTAAAGATGTAATAGGTGCCTCTAAAGATTCCTCTAAAATAGCATTCAAGAAACCGGTTAAGATTTCTTCATTTCCTTTTGTTCCGAATAACTGTTTAAAAGCAAAATCAATTCATAAATTTACTAATTTTGTGGACATGGGTTTCCTCTCCCTGTCTTTCATTTCTTCTTATTATTTTATAATGTAATTCTTTATATAAGCAAATGCTACTTTTACCATTGTACCCCTAATTCATCAAAGTACATATCTAACTCTGTAAAACAGTTGTTTAGATAAGCTTCTATGCTATCTACCTTTTGTTCTAAATCTGGAATCGTAGTGTAAGGAACGTAGAATATGTACTCCCCATAACGTTGTTCCATATTGGATTGTGATATGAGAAAGGATTCGATATTCTTTCGAACTTTCCCCTTTCCTCGTACAAATTTATTATTATTTTCTACACGTAACAACATACGGATAGTGGCTATTTGTTCTTTAGTTTATTCATCTTTTTCGGTTTGTTTATTTTTTCTTATGTATCGGTAGAGCGTAGCTTGACTAATACCTGTCATGTTTACAATTTCTTGTATACTATATTGCTCTGATTTATATAAGTTTAATGCCTTTTGAACATAGGTATCTTTAATACGAGGACGTCCACCAATTCTTCCTCTTGCTCTTGCACTTACAAGACCCTCTTGTGTTCGTTGAGCAATCAAGTCTCTTTCAAACTGGTTAAATGCCTGAAAGACTGTTAACATCAATTTTCCTTGAGGTGTATTGGTATCAAATTGTTCTTTGATACTAATTAGCTTAACTCTCTTATTCTCAAAAAATCAACAAGTTCAATTAAATCTTTGGTACTTCTTCCTAATCTAGAAAAGCTTTCTACTACTAGCGTGTCACCAGGCCTAGTTTTATCTTTCAATCGAGTAAGTTCTGGACGATCACTTTTCGTACCTGTCATCTTTTCCGTGAGGATTTCGGTACAGTTATAATTTTGAAGCATATCTAGTTGACGAATCAAATCTTGTTGTTGGGTACTTACTCGTGCATAACCATAAATGTATGAATTCATAAAATCACCTAACCTTTACATGATAATTTTATCATAAAGGGTGGTTAAAGTTGATTTGATTTTGACAATAGTTTTGATAACATAGTTAAGCAATTTATAAGGGTCAAATTTTGTTTGTTTTTCATTTATCAAAAACCATCGTTTTTGATAAATGTGAAATTCAATTTTTCTTATTTCTGAACATACCAAAACCTTTACTTTTTGGGACGTTTTATTATAAAAAGGAAAACTAAGTTGATGACTTTTTATAATTTGTAAAAATGACCATTAAATATTCATACAAAAAACCAGTGATATCAGTACATGTGTATGATATCACTGGTTTTTATGAGTTTAACATTTTGTATCTTTTATAGAACTCACCAATTATAACTTTACATATAGATAACGTAAGAATTAAGTTTTTAAATATTTACAATATTTAGTACAAAGAATATCAATTTACTATATATAACATTTATGTAAAATTATAATTAAGCTAAACTCTTCTTTAAATCTTTGCCCCTAACAAGGATTTAAAGACAATGCTATTTTTAGCTCCAAGTGTATTAAAAGAAAAAAGCCAAATCTATCATAGAAATTGGCTTTTTTCTTTTGAGTTCATGTAAATAATGACTTGAACCCACTACTCTTTTTCAATTAGAATTATATTTTATCACATTTTTTATCGCTTTGTTACTGTAGATTTTATTTTTATCAGAAAATTAAGATATATTAACACCTTTTTAATAAAGTCATCTCTTTTACTTCTTAAAAATTCATCTTTTTAAAATAACAGAATATTTCGTGTTAAATGATATCCTGATTTAAACGTCTATGTTGTAGCATGCTAAGAATTCTTACCGAATTTTCTGTTATTCAAAGTATTGGAATCTTCTTATCTCGATGTTTTATAATCATATTATAACAAAAACGTTCCAAAAGGTATTCGTTTTTTAGATACGTTCCTAAAATGGATTTTTAAGGTTTTGGAGCTGATTTTTCATGTAATTCTTATAGTTCCAAAAGGTGTACCTTTTTATACGTAATTACAGATAGGTGTACCGCCAGCAAATCGAAAAAAAACCACGTTAAGTAAATTTCAGCATAAAATGCTTTGAAATTTGTCGCATTAAGGACATTTTAATACAACGCAACACAATTTACTTAAATTGATAACTTTTTTGTAAATGTGGTTAATGTGGGTTTAAAATAAAGTTTGATCAAAAATGTTCTTAGTAACAATTGCATAAAATGAATTGCTTTTGGTTGAAAACATCTATTCTTTAACAAACTTTGCAACAGAACCATTTGAATGAATATAATTCGAAAAAGAATATCCTTGAAAGAGTTTATTGAAGGGGGGCTTTTTTCGTCCTCTTTCTTGAGATTAGGGAAGTGTTAGCCAATACTTTATTCTGATGAGAAATGAAATATTAAAAGAGAATAACAAATTCATCATACAACTCCTAATAATGTTTTATTCTAAAAATCAAATAAAAAACAGCGAATATTCTGGTTTTTATTTATAAACTTCAGAATATTTACAAAAAATCTAAAAATACAATACATTTTACTAGTACAAAATTTAATTGTACAAAAAATCTAAAAAAAAAGGGATGGTTGTATGTTGAAGAAATTAGTAGTAGGAACATTAGTAGCTGGTTTTGCATTAACTGGAGGATTAGGAACAGTATCAGCAAGTGCTGCAGAAAAAGATTATACAATTAAATCATTTGACTATGTAACAGTTGATGAAAAGAATGTTGATTCGTTTGCACAATTGAGTAACCAATCAAAAGAAGACATCCAAATAACTATGGTTCTACCTAAACAAAATAAAAATGGAGATTGGTTGGCGTATGGTTTTACGAGCAAAGAAACAATGGATGCTTTTATTGAAAAAGATAAACAAAGGCTTAAAAACCAAATAAATCCCCTAGGTAGCGGTGCTGGTAGTACTGATTTCTATGAGCATAAAGATAAAGGTGGACAGTATATTTATTGGAGCAGTGGTTTTAAAAACTTGTCTTCTACCTGGAATGACAGAATTTCTTCAGTAAGTACAGCATCACCTTCTGCAAGTTATTCGACGACGCTGTGGGAACATACTTCAACTCAAGGATATGGCAAAGGGGTCTTGTTTAGACACTCTGATTGGTATGGTAAAACTGCTAATTTAGCTGCGGATTGGAATGATATCACTTCAGCAATTGAAATCAAATAGTAACGCGGAATTTCAATTGATTAGGTGAAGAAGTTTTAAAATCACTATTTTCTCATCGATTTAGAAGAAATGGGAGAATAGTGATTTTTTAAGATTTTTTTGTGTAGAGAAACAGAGCAATTATTCCACGTTTTTGGCCCAATACCAGCGTAGCTGCGATTAGGGACGTAAAAGTCAAAATTTAAAGATCAATCGCACGATTTTGTATTTATTTTCCAAAGTGTCCCATCATTCCATGAATCGTTTTCGTACCCCTTTTAGTTTAGGTTCCACAGGATACGTCGTAATTACTTTATTTGGCTCACCTTGACCTGAAATGAAGCGAATTATATATGCGAAAGTTGTAAGCTTTATTGTCGAAGCAATTAGTTCAACATATCATCAAATAAAAAACTACACGAGTTTTGAAATGTCCCATAAACAGAAACACCTCTTATATCGTATCTAATTTCATGCGATATAAGAGGTGTTTTTTGCTTGTTCTATTCTATTGGATCACTCTTTAGATTGCTCTACTCTAATTAGATTATTTTATATTTATGAATTAACAGTATGCTAATCGTAACCTTTACATTATCCTGTTATTGATTATTCTTTTCTTGAATTTCTTCAGAAGGTTCTTCAGTTGGATCTGGCTCATCTTCATCAACGCCATTGCAACCACACAAAAAACCTACAGATAAAATAGTAGACATAAGAGCAAGTAAATATTTTCTTTTCTTCACGTGAGTATTGCTCCTTTCAGGTAAATATTTATGCTATTATCCTCTACTTTAAAAAAAAGAATATGCTGAGCATTTTTTTCCTGTATATCAAATTAGAATCAAATCCAATTATTAAAAAACTGGAATTACTTAGATATCTGTAAGTTTACCGTAAAATGTAAACTAAGGTTATCAGCCCTAATTACTCTGTATACGAAATTGTGTTTTTTCAAATACTTTAAGCAAAAAAACTTTCAATAGGAGTGAAAAAAGTGATAAGAAACAAAAATACAGTGATTCACCTATTTTTATTATTGGTTGTTACTGCAGTTTTTATATGGTCTGTTATTAATCCTGCAAGATACTCAACATGGGCAGCGGAGGCTATTCCAGCCGTTCTCGGTCTAATCATTATAATTGCAACGTACAATAAGTTTCGCCTCACCACTCTCTCCTATATGATTATTGCAATATTAGCCATTATAATGTTTGTCGGCGGTCATTACACATACTCAAAGGTTCCTCTTTTTAATTGGATAAAAGATATTTTTGATTTAAATCGAAATCACTACGATCGATTTGGACATTTGATAAAAGGCTTGTTTACAATTGTGATAAGAGAAATATTATTGCGGAAAACTCAACTAACCGAAGGCCTTTGGTTAGTTACGATTAGTATAAGCATTTCGCTTGCTATTGCTGCATTATACGAAATCATCGAATGGTTAGCTTTTAAAATAGCAAAGGGAGGAAAAGCAGCAAAAGACTTTTTAGGTATGCAAGGCGATATATGGGATGCACAATGGGATATGTCACTTGCCTTAGTGGGTTCGATTCTTGCGTTACTCATCCTTTCAACACTACATAACCGGCTGTTAAAAAATAATTAATAAAAGAGTGAATTTAACGGAATCTATGTAACAATGGAACCAAATTATGCTTTAAACCTTAATGGACATTAAAAGACTACTTTCATCTCAATATTTTTTATTAATAATACTTATAGAAGCTCTTCTCCATCCTCATCAAGCAAAGGTTGGTTTTATCCTCATAAAGAAAAAACGTCATTCTTTATGTATAACAAAGAGAATAGCTTCTTTTGCATAATATGGACATAAATTTCATCTTAGCTCTTAATACTAATAGAGATTAAAAAGTATTAATCTTGTTTGTCTTTTACTCATCCTTTCATGTGAGTTTCATTATGAATATAAGTTAAGCGAGTGAATTTATAATATACTGAATTAATAAAGTTCCAAACCAATCATACATAACTTTTCATTTCCTTTTTGATTTTTTTATAAAACTATTTTGCATATTTCAGCAAAAACAGTCGGCAAATATTAGCATTTATAGTAAATAAACCAAGAATCATTAGTATAAGTTGGCATCATAAATTTCTATAAAATATTGCAACATAAATCATGTGAAATTGAACTTAGTGTTTCTTTTTCCGAATTTATTTTTTACAGGGGGAAAAAAATGAATATTCTTAACTTCTTGATGTCATTATTCAATTCTGGAAGAAGAACTCAGCAAATGTTTAAATTGTTTAGAAATAGACGAAATAATAGAGGATGGATTTGGGTTTCTTTACTAGGATTAGGAACAGTTTTTAGTGTAGTAGCAACACGTAATTCAAATATAATGAGACCTATCCAACGTATGTTCCAAGGTGTTCAAAATACAACAAGAACATTTATTCCATCCAAAGTAAACTTGGCAAATATGGAGTTTGCCAATGAAATTACGCCTAACAACCAAAAGAAACAAGGTAATCAAGACCAATAGCTATCGCGAATAATAAAAAACTCGTTTTTTAGTCACGAGTTTTTTATTATTCTTAATGACTCTATAGCTGCATCGAATACGTTTTCATCCATTTTTATTGTGCAGCTTCACTTCGTTGTTAATAACCAGCTAACATGGCTTATTCTATAAGGTTCGTTTATTATTTTTAAAATCTTAGTCAATGTATTCATTCTATAAAGATACCCAAAATTTAGAAATCATACTTTTGATAGAAAATAGCTATTATAAATAGTGAATTCATGATTATAAGGAGGAACTAAATTATGACAGTAATTACTAAGCTC
>NZ_LTAQ01000030.1 GCF_001590835.1 Bacillus gaemokensis | reverse complement strand
GAATTCATCCATCAATTGTTTGGACTAACAGCATAAAATACAATTCCGCTAGAAATATATGCGCTATATTCTCTTTTATTTTATCTTTGCACCAGAACCGTTTCTTGTAATACATCAAGCACACCACGTGAAATAAATTCAGAGGCCTTTGGACCGATACCCTGTTAACATAATATTTGTACTGTTCTCTTATATTAATGCCTGCGCATGAGCATTTCCTTGAATTTTATACCAAAATTCTTTTAAGGAATATAAATGTGTTAATCCTTTCCGAGCATGAATTCGAACCGGTACCCCTTGCAATGTATCATGAAAATAAAACGGATCATCAATTGGTTCAATTGGAAAACCAAGTGTAAATAAATACAGCCACATAAAACCACTTTGGTCCTAAATCACCTTCTTGTATAATTAGTTGCATGAAACTTTCTCCTAAAAGAAGGTTTATTTTTTTGAATATTCTGTTGACGATTATGACATATCCACTTTACAATTTAATTGTGATGATTTTATCACAATTAAACTACTTAGAATCCACTTTACATATTTAAAAACAATTAAAAATAGGGGTGTTAAAATGAAGAACCGAGTAAATGCAGATTTATTACCAGGTTTAGAAATGTTTCCTGATCTCGATTTACGCCCAGAGAACTTGCAAACAATCAGAGAAGGAATATCGCAAATGAGACCACCTACTGTTGTTGATGAATCCCTTTCATTAACAGATGAAGTCATTGTTGGACCTGACGCTAATCCATTACCATTAAGAATTTATCGTCCAAAATTAAATAATGGATCCTTACCTGTCCTGTTATGGATACATGGTGGTGGTTATATCTTAGGGTCTATAGATGATAATGATGATACTTGTATGAGGTTTGCAAAAGAAGCTGGCTGTGTGGTCGTGTCTGTAGACTACCGTTTAGCTCCAGAGCATCCTTATCCAGCACCAATTGAGGATTGTTATGCAGCATTAAAATGGATTGCTGATAACGCAGAGTCATTAAACATTGATTCGAATCGAATTGGTGTTGCAGGAGCGAGCGCTGGCGGTGGACTAACAGCAGCATTGACATTATTAGCTCGCGATCGAAAATATCCTTCTATTTGTTTTCAAATGCCACTCTATCCAATGATTGATGACCGAAATAATACACCTTCTACGAATGAAATTAAAGAAGGATTTGTTTGGAATCAAAAGACAAATGAAGCTGGCTGGAAAATGTATTTAGGAGAAATATATGGAACGGATAATATTCCTGCCTATGCAGCCCCTGCTCGAGCAGAGGATTATAGTAATCTGCCATATACCTACACATTTGTTGGTCAATTAGATCCATTCCGCAGCGAAACATTAACCTATGTAACCAAACTTGCGCAAGCTGGTGTTGATGTCGAATTTCATTTATATCCTAGGGCCTATCACTGGTTCGAAGGATTAAATCCAAATGCCGACGTATCTATTTACGCTGTGAATGAAATGATACAAGCAGTAAAGACTGGTTTCGAAAGAGTAGCTAAGGTAGAGGCTTAATCTCTTTACATATTCTATTATCTTAACAACAAACACACTCTCTTATTAAAAAGAGAGTGTGTTTGTTGTTGTACATTTCTTTAGTGTTTTCATTCCGTTTTATGTAAAATATACTCGGAATATTAAAGTTGCGGAATTGAAATAAGATGTTTAGACGATATGTTTACTTCCTCTGCAAGTGCTTTGATTTTCATCATAATTTGAAGCATTTCTTCTGTTGTCGTCCTTGGGTTGATGGAACAAAGTCGAATTACCACTTTTTCTTTCAATTTGGTCGTACTTAGCATAGCGAATCCTCTGTGATTAATTTCTTCCACCAGTTTTTTGTTTAGTTCATTAATTTTATCTATAGATGCTAGTCCACAAGGGGTATAGCGAAAAGTAACAATTCCTAACTGGGCAGATGTTACCACTTCCCAATCTTTTTCTTTCCTTAAAAACTCTTCAACTTGTTCAGCCAACATAATGCCATGATCAATTGCCTTTCGAAAAGCTGTGACTCCAAACACTTTAAAAGAAAGCCATACCTTTAACGCCCTAAATCTACGAGATAGTTCAATTCCACATTCTCCAAAATTAACTTTTTCTTCTATATTAGTTTCCGTATCCTTAATATACTCCGGAATCATACGGAATGTTTCACTTAAGTATTGGCTGTTTCTAATGAGTACACAGCCCACATCATAAGGCTGAAAAAGCCATTTGTGAGGGTCCAGTGTTAAAGAATCGACTCGATGAATTCCTTGAAGTAAAACACTTCCTTTTTCACTGAGAATTGCTGGAGCACCATAGGCCCCATCCGCATGTAGCCATACATCTTCTTCATTACAGAGATCAGCCAATTCATTGAGGGAATCAACCGCTCCACAATTAGTTGTCCCTGCATTAGCAACAACACAGAATGGTTTTTTCCCTTTTAGTCGATCTTCTTTTATTTGCTTTTTTAAAGTACTAACTGAAATTCGTAAATATTCATCTGTTTCAATTCGGCAAATTTGATGATGTTTGAACCCTAATACTTTAAGTGCCCGATCCACAGAAAAATGAGTTTGGTCGGAAAAATACACAACCGCATTTTCTATATCGTTATTAAGCTTGACCTGTCTCGCTACAGTAAGCGCAGTCAAATTAGCCATGGAACCCCCACTTACAAATAGCCCTTCAGCCGAATCAGGGAATCCTAACATTGATTTTAACCAGTTGATTGTCGTTAATTCGATTTGCTCAGCACCTGCGCCTACAATCCAAGCTGTGGGAAATACATTAAACCCACTTGCTAAAAAATCTGCTACTACTCCTACATAATTATTAGGACCCGGCACAAAAGCCATAAAATGAGGATGATCCACATGGGTAATCTGATTAAACACATTGCTATTAAGAAAATGAAGGAGCTCTTTCGGATTGGATCCGTTTTCTGGAATTGATTCAGTTAGCTTGTCTCTAAAAATATCACTATCAATCGTTTCAGATACTGGTTTACTTTTTAAATGATTCATATGGTCAACAATTAAATCAACCGCTTGATATCCTAACTGACGCATCTCTTCGGCTGATAACTGCAGGTTTTTCGTCATTTGGTTCACTCCTATTCCATTTAAAAAGGCGAGTTCTTGCTCGCCTTTTCATTTTTTATAATTTGTAATCACCGATTGTCTGTGTTGGATTTTGAAGGATCATGTTGATTAACTGATGGATATGATTCAATATTTCCTCTATTTTCTCCGCTTCATATACAGTTTGATCATATCCAAATTTTATTGTAAGTTTCTCTTCAGGGAAGCACATAATTCCATACTTTACATGCGGCTCATCAACGACTTGGTAATCTGTGATGGCAAAATTTCTATTCTCATTTGAAGAATAGATTTCTGGGTTCGTTGGATAGTTTTCAAAAACCCAAAGATGGTCGGTTAACTGATTAATCAACTCACTTTGTTTTTGTATCTCAACAAATGAATAGTATGCATACTCATTACATTTCAATGTTTCTATTTGTACTTTTTGCAAGAAGTCCACAAAAGATTGTGTTTCTGTCCATGCTAGTCGGATAGGCAAAACATTTGTGAACAGTCCAAACATATTTTCAATCCCTTCTACTTCGGGAGGTCTGACTGATACTAGATTAGGTAATACTACTTCTTTCATTCCATTGTATTTGCCAAGCAATATTCCCCATACAGCTAGTAATGCCGAATTCACAGTTATATTGTTTTTGGTTACAAATGTCTGTAACTGATTAGTCAAATCCTTATCTAAGGTTAAATCCATAAATGTGAAATTTAACCCTTCACTTTGAGTTGGTACTTTCTTTTTAGGAATACTGATTTTTCGATTGTATCCTGATAAATAATCCCGCCAAAAATGACGTGCTTTCTCATGATCTTGTGCTAAAGTCCAGTCTATGAATGTTTGAAAAGGTTTTACCGTAGGTAACTCTACTGTAGTTCCCGCATTTATTGTTTCATAGAGTTGGAATAATTCGTCTAACAAAATGCTGACGCTCCAACCATCGCACAATAGATGATGGGAACTCCAAACTACCTTATACTCGTCATTCCCTAGTAGAAATATACAGAGACGGGTCATGAGTTCATCATTTTTGAATCCTCGACTTAAATTTTCATTCATCCACTGATCTATGAATTCCTGTTGTTCTTGTTTTGCCATCTCAATCAAGCTTTTTACCTCTGAAATCATTTGAACATCATGTAGTACAGCTTGCCAAGGTTGTTCTTGTTCATCTTGCACGATGATTGTTCTTAGAGAATCGTGACGATCAACTAATTGTTGAAAACACTGAATAAAGAGATCTACATCTAATTGCCCCTCAAGCGTCCAAATTGTTTGTTCGAAATAAGCATTGGTATCAGGTTCAGCTGCAGCATGTTCATAAATAACTTGTTGGAAAGGTGCCAATGGGTAAATTCGTTCTATTTTTAAATCTGGCATTTTTTCTTTTATTTTGTTAAGTGTATGTTGATTTAGTGATGTAACTTTATTTTCTTTCTTTTTGTTTATATCGTCTGTTTGTGAACTTGAAAAATGGTCTAGCTTTTTAACAAAATGAACCATGTCTCCTAATATAGGAAACGAAAATAGATTTTTTGGCTCTAACTCAAATCCTTGTCTATACAGTCTGACAGAAACTTGAATCGCTTTTATCGAATCTCCACCTAAGGCAAAGAAATGATCATTTACTCCGATTTGATCTACTTTGAGTACTTCTTGCCATACACTAGTCAATATTTTTTCCATTTCAGTTTTTGGAGCAATAAACACATCATTTTTTTGTTTCTCTGGAGCAGGAAGCTCTTTTCGATCTAATTTCCCATTAGGAGTTAAGGGTAGTCGTTCTAGATAAACAAAATAAGAAGGTATCATGTACTCTGGCAAGTAGTCTCGCAAATGCTGTCGTAGTTCTGTTGTACTTATATTTTGCTCAGTTACCACATATGCGACTAAAAATTTCATCCCATTCTCATCTGCCTGATCAATTACTACAGCTTGTTCGACTTGTTTGTAAGTGAGAAGACAATGGGCAATTTCTTCTAATTCCACACGATATCCTTGAATTTTGACTTGATAATCTTGGCGGCCTAAAAATTCAATATACCCCTCGGGATGCATTCTGCCACAGTCTCCCGTCTTGTAAATGAGACCAAGCTCCGGATGTGACACAAATACTTCATTCGTTTTCTGTTCATCATTTAAATATCCTTTAGCAAGACCCACTCCCCCAATATATAAATCACCAATTACACCAACAGGACACATTTTCTTTTCATAGTTCAACACATAATACGTTTGGTTTGCCAAAGGCATCCCATATGGAATACTGTTCCAATGTGATGCCACCTGTTTGACTGGATAATAAATTGACCAAATTGATGCTTCTGTTGCTCCTCCCAGTGAAATTACTTCCGCAATCGAGAAATGTCGTTTTATTTTTTCTGGTAAAGAGAGTGGAATCCAATCCCCACTATGTAAAACTAAACGTAAAGAAGAATTTTCAAAATGAGTACCTACTTGATCCAATGCCAAATCCATGATTGCAGGTACTGTATTCCAAATTGTAATTCCTCTGCGTTCGACCGTACGGATTAGTTCTTGCATGTCTCTCGGATCACGAATCATTACCAACATTGCACCCGTGCTTAACGTTCCAAAAATATCGTATACAGACAGGTCAAAGCACATGGAAGAGATACCAATAATGCGATCTTCTTCATTTACCTGGTATTTTTCATTGATATCTTGAATGGTATTTGCAACCGCTTGGTGAGTAATGATTACTCCTTTTGGCTTTCCAGTACTTCCTGAAGTATAGATAATATAGGCAAGATCTTCCGGATTAGCAATAGTAGGTAGATCTTCAGTTGTATATAATGACAAATGTTTCTCTTCATAAAGACTAGATTCTAATAAAAGTTTGCATGCGCTATTTTCTAAGATATATGTTTGTCGATCTAGTGGATGATCAGGATCGATGGGTACGTAAGCAGCACCTGCTTTTAAAATCCCCATCATATTAGCAATCGTATCAACTCGCCTCTGTGCCAAAAGGCCAACTTTGTCCCCTAAACCAATCCCTTGTTCTTGCAAGTAGTGCGCAACTTGATTGGAGCGCTTATGAAGCTCCGAGTAAGTTAACCATTCTTGCTCAAAGACCACTGCTACTTCACGCGGTGTACGCTTTACTTGGTCTGTGAATAATTGATACAGAGTAGTAGAAGGTATTTTTTCTGTTGTCTGATTGTATTGCTCAATTAAAGTTTGATCCGATTCTTTCATTTGCAAAGAGGTTACGTCACTTTGTTTCACCAATTGTTCCAACAAGTCGACAAATTGGGAAAACATTGCTTCTATCACATCAGCATCAAACAATTCTTCTACATAGTTCCAGCTAATTAATAACTCTCCATTTTTTTCAATTACCACATTATCCAAATACACTTGTGGAGTCCGAGCGTGAATATGGCGAAGAGAACCAAGCTGTTCCCAAGCAAAAGCACCCGCACCTGCTAGCATCGAGGTGAAAACAATTGGCATAACTGCTTTTGGCGTCATTTGGTGATGTCGAGTAAAATCTCGAATAAAGTTAACTCCATCGTAATGCCGATGTTCAAGGCCATCTAATAAAGTAGATTGAGTTTGTTTTACTCTAGTAAAGAAAGATTGCTCTGGATTCACATCAACATCCAATAAAATGAGTGAAGTGAAATCTCCCACAATCTGCTCTACTTCTTCATGAACAGGATAACGATTAAATACAGTCAAATTAATTGCCAATCGACGTTGATTACTCCAATATGCCAACACATCACCATATATCGTACAAAGTAGAGCGGAAGGAGTTACTTCTTTCTCTTGTGCTAACTTTCGTAACTTTGTCCATTTTTCATTGTCCAGGATCTTAGTAAGTGATTGGAATTTAGGAGTAGCAATCTCTACCGGATCCTTTTTTAACAGCAAAGAAGGAGCAAACGGAAAGTCAGGAAGCTTACTTGTCCAATAATCTTTTGCTGTTTTATATTCTTTGCTTTGTTCCATTTCATCATAGATAAACATGTAATCTTGAAAATCAAAAGAAAGAGAATCCAAACTTTGATCTGGTTTGTAATAATAATGAAACAAATCATGTCCAACGATGTTCATGCTTGCCCCGTCCATCAATAAAGCATCATATCGAAAACATAACAAATAAGTGTCTTCTTTTAAAAGAAAGGCTTTCAATTCAAACAAAGGCCATTGCCCCAAAGGAAATACATGGTTAGTCATTCGAGAACGTTCTTCTTGCAAGCGAACACTTTGTTTCCTATCATCTAAACCAATGAGACTTTCTATTTCAATCTGATAATCAGGAACGTTTTGTAAAATTTGTTGTTTTCCCTCTGGCAAGATTACAGCTCGTAACATTGGATGGCGATGAATTACCTTTTGAAAACTTTGCGAAAGACGATTGATATCCAATTTTGTTTCATATTCAAAATACGTTTGAGGTGAAATACCGCTTAATTCAAACTGTGAATTCCGTCCTAACATGTAGGCTGTCTGAACTTCTGTTAAGGGAAATGGCTTGGACAAATCTTTAACACGAGTTGGCATATTATCTAAGCATTCTTCTTTATGCTCCACCTCTACATAAGAACTTAGTTGAGCAATCGTGGGATGTTTGAAAAAATCCGTTGTACTTACTTTCAAATGGTCTTTTCTTAATAAATTGATAATCTGTAGTGCTTTAATCGATTCTCCTCTTAAAGTAAAAAAGTTATCATGAATACCGATCCGCTCGATTTCCATCACTTTTTCCCATGCTTGCACCAATTTCTCTTCAATTTCATTTCGTGGGGCAACGTATGGAATAGATACGTAATCTGTTTGAGTTACATCCAATAACCTTTTTCGATCTACTTTCCCATTTGGATTCAATGGAATCTCTTCTACCTGAATCATTTTTTCAGGAATCATAAACTCAGGTAATTTATTGCTTAAATATTTTCTGAGCTCTCCAAAAGGGACCTTATTATCCGATACATAGTAAGCGGCTAATAAGGTCCTGTTTCCATATACCTGATCAACAACAATAGCTTGGCTTATCTCTGGATATTTCCTTAACTGAGCTTCGATTTCCCTTAATTCAATCCGATACCCCCGAATTTTCACTTGATGATCCATTCGACCGAGATATTCAAATTCTCCATTAGGCAACCAACGAACGAAATCACCCGTATGATACATCATTTCTCCTGCTACAAAAGGATTCGGGACAAATTTTTCATCTGTCAGTTTAGATTTACCAAGATACCCCCGGGCTACTGCCACGCCAGCAATACAGAGCTCGCCCGGTATTCCAAAAGGTTTCAATTGACCATACTTATTCAATATATAGGAACGATAATTGGGATTAGGTTTTCCAATCGTCACTTCTTTGGCCGTGCTCAAATCTTTTACTGCTGCACAAATGGTTGTTTCTGTGGGACCATAGATATTTAAAATTTCCGCTTCACTGATGCTTCTAATTTTTTCAACTAAATCAATTGAAAATGCTTCCCCTGCTAACAAAATGGACTTTAAATCTTTTAGAAAATCTGCCCCTTCTGGATCACTCAAAATCACTTCCATTCTTGATGGGGTTGATTCCCATAAATCCACCTTATGTTCTTTGACCAAATGAGCCAATTCTTTTGTTGCAAACTGCTCCTCTGTAGCTATGACTACTTTCGAACCTTGAGTTAAAGGAAGACATATTTCTAACAAAGAAATATCAAAAGAAACACTAGCAAGAAACAAGAACGACTGATTATCTTTTACTTTTTCTCTCATAACGCTTAAAAAATGGACAAGAGATTTCTGTTCCACCATTACGCCTTTTGGATTTCCTGTTGATCCTGATGTGTAAATAACATAAGCCAAATCATTAGGAACACTTTCTCGAACTAAATTGCTTTCTTCACCTTGGAAGAGATGTTCCTCATCAAGATACAGCACTTCACCAGCAAATTGTGGCAATTCTACCTCTGTTCGCTTGCTCAGCAAACATTTGGCTTGACTATCTTGTAACATATATTCAATTCGTTCACTTGGATAGTGAGGATCGATTGGTAAATATGCTGCTCCTGCTTTTAAAATCCCCATCATGCCAATGATCATTTCCAATGACCGATCTACCATAACTCCAATAATGCTTTCTTTCGATGCACCTTTACTTTGGAGAATAGAAGCCAATTGATTTGCTTTCTTATTTAATTCTCTATATGTCAAAGATTGATCATTACAAATAACAGCAATTTGATCTGGGGTTTTCAACACTTGCTCCTCAAACAAATCCTGAAATGTTTGAGACAAGTCTATGCCCGTCTGAACTTGATTAAATCCTTCTAGCAACTCTTTGTCTTCTTCCGAAATAATACAGATATCTTTCACAGCCAGATTCGGATTTTTTAACACTTGCTTTAAAACATAAAGATAAGATTTGGCAAACTGTTGCAACGAAGAAAGAGAATGAGACTTGAAAGAAATTTGAAATTCAAATTCATTATGTATTTCATTCCATTTTCTTCGTATCCAGATAGCTAAATTATTCTCTGAGCATTCTTCTATCGAACTTTTATTATGTAATCCTTCCATCCCAAAAACGATTTGAAAAGGAGTTGAATGGTGTTTCGCTAATAATTCAGGGAGCGGATAACTCTGATTGTCATACCCGAATAAAGTCGTTTGTTCAACTTGATCTACCACTTGCTTAAAGGATTGATGCGGATAGATTTCACTTCCTATAGGAAGCAAATCATTACGATTCTTCCTTTGTTCATCATTTTTTTCAATTACAGGAACCCCAATTGTAATCTTTTCTTGATCTGTATAATGTGCCAAGCAAACCCTTAATGCGGCCTGTAACCAGCTAAATAAAAGTATATCCTGAGACTTACTTACTTTTTGTATAATTTGACTAAGCTCTGAATCTATAATGACTTTAATATGGTCGCATGGATTGTCTTTATTCAATTGATAACCGCTATTAAATAAAGAAAAATCGAGAACCTCGGAAGATAATTGCACCTTCCAAAATGCTTCTACCACTTTATTCTCATGAATCGAACTTCGATCTTTAATGTGCATTTTTATCTTTAGCCCCCTAATATTCATTTCATCTATTCGTTAATTTTCAAGCCAACTTCAAGCCCATGGAGAAATACTTGATGGTTATCCAAACTTAAAAAGTGCTGAATCTCTTCAAATTTCATATGACCAACGGAACAAACTCCTAAATTTAATGTCTCAGCTACCATATTTAAGGTAGCAGTGATGATACCTGATTCAATACAAGCAAATAAATATCCATCTGAACCGTATTTCGGAATGGAAGCGTTCGCATTATAGACTAAATAAACTGAAAAGGCAGACTGGTTAAATAACTCCTGGTTAATTAGCTCATGATCACTTTTGATTACTTGATCAATATTATTTACAATTAAAAGACTATTCTCTGATGGACTATAATAATAAAAACCAGCTTTCATACCCTCTATACGTTTTGGTTTTATATAGACAAAGATATCAATGGGATAGAGCCCACCCGCACTTGCGTAATGATAGTATATTTTTTCTTCTTTAACCTGTTTAAGAGTAGAAATAAATTTAGAAAATTCAGAAAAAACAATAGGTTTGTTCATATCAAATTGGCGGCAAGATCTACGCTCCCTGATTATGGCGGGCAGCTCATTTGTTTTTTCAAGTTGAATTCCGGTTGACCGCGCAGCAGGGTGCGTTCGATTTAATTGTTCACTAATATACTTATCTAGTTCCTCTTTAGAGAAGCGAATCTGATTGCTATATGGATTCGGAAAAATTTTTTCTTGTGTGGAAAATACTTCTCTTGGATGTAATATGTTACTTACTAACACCCGATTCTTTATCATAAGTTCTACTATTTTTTGTGTCTCTTCCTCATTTCCTAACGAAAAGCGCTCTACTAGCTCACTAATCGTCACACCTTTTTGAGTCAAAAAATAAAGCTCAGGAAACCAATCAGACAGAACGCCTGGAAATTTCGTTTCTCCTATCAAAACTTCATTATGCAACTTCTCCCAATGCTTAATAGGAGACCAGTAATAAATTTGCTCGCTCATATTCCCCTCCATAAATGATTAACTTATTTTACTTCCAATCCACAAAATTTTAGATTGTATACCTTGTCCCATAGCAACTATGAATGCATGTACTTCAAGACCGCCTGAGGATAATAAAATAACTTTTTTTCTTTAAAATCTTTTATTTCATCATAAAACACTATTTTTTATTGGGCATTTCACATCCTTTTCCTTAGTAACCCTATAAAATATAAACCATTTAAAACATTGAGAATATTCATTTATTTTCAATGTGAAATTATTGTAATGGATTGGAAAGTAGATGAATATAGTTATTAAACAAAATAATATTGAGAAAGTTTTATTTGTTATAGCAATAAAGCTTTAAAATGAGGTTTATTACATATGAATTAAGAAAAGAGTTTACAACTTTTCTTTAGAAGTTAATGTATAACTGTAACATTCTATTACGTACAAGTGCGTTGTCAACATATCGTATTTAAAATAGAAAAAAGGGTTACAATCGAATTTGTAACCCTTTTTTTCTATTAAAAATCAGTTTTGGAACTGTTACTCAGTTAAAGAATATTAATGCTCAGTGATTGATATTTCCTTCCTATAACTGTGATTATGTGAATGAAAAATCCCTTCAGAAAATAAAATGTACCCTATAGAGTAGACACTAAAAAAGTCTCCCTATAGGGTTTTTGTATATAATTAAGAAAAACATAAAGACTGGGGAAATT
>NZ_LTAQ01000029.1 GCF_001590835.1 Bacillus gaemokensis | reverse complement strand
GTTCCAAAAACGACTCAACCACCGAGCTCCGATAGAATATCGAATCGCGATGGTTGCTTAGTCTTTTTTAATACTGTCTACTTGACAGGGATAAGACCATCTTCAATTAGACTCCGTCTTTTCGACGTATAACGAATTACAACAATTACTAACGATTTTATAAAATTCGTCTGTAATTTGTCCCACTTTTAATGTGTTAAGAAACTTTGCAACAGAACCCGATAATACGTTTTTGGAAAAGTTGGTATTTACCACAGGCATATGCGAACAGTAGGCAGATACGGAAACAAAACGTATTCAAAGATGAGTTGTAAGTGAATAATTGAAAAGGAAGTGAGGGTACTATGATACATCGATATGAAATTGATTTTTCTGTGATGTACAGTAACAAAGAAACAGCCTTACAATCCGCAACAATTCCCGCTCATTTTCTAAAAGATGCAAATGAAAAATTAAAAACAGAAGTAAAAAGAAGATTTGGAGATTGTAAAATAGTAGTTACTTCTACCAAGTTATGTGTTTCCTATGATGGTCAGTGCAGTATTACCATACCGTAATCCAGGTTAGTTATTTTCTTTGTTAAAGTCTTAAAAAGGCTGTAATTTAAACTATATAATGCAAGAAAAACCAAAAGACCATTGCTGATGAATAGCTAAATGGTCTTTTAGTTTTACAGATTACAATTATTCGTTTATCGATTTGAACACCTTATGCCTAATAAGCGAATAAGACATAACACTTTCAGAAATGGTGCCTCATATTAGCCCTAAATGAAGTTTGTTACACAAACAAAATCTGCAAAATTTATCATATCATAAAGTACCAACATAAAATAATTTTTATCTAACTGTGAAAAGAAGCATAAGATGGCCGTTTTGGTCAACTTATGCTTCCTTTAGTTTGCGGCAAACTTATGCTTCTAATATGCATATTGGGATTTGAAATAAGGTTTAACCGTTTTGAAAAAAGATTAACTGTCTATAAAAAAGTCATACAGTTTTATCTCTTTTTATTCTACTATCACGTTTAAAAGTATTTAGTTGCAATAAAAATTTAATTATGTTAACGTCTTTATGGGTTAAAACCTATACACTTACAAAGGAGTTAATTTCATGATTATTCAATTCATTCGTTATAGATAGTGACAGGTATAGACTACGTTCAAATCCAACTTATATTTTTTTGAAATATGATGAGGGTTTATTTGTCTATGCCTTTTTCATTTATCTAAAAATGAATGAGGTGGCTTCTTTGTATAAAATGAACAAAAGAATGCAGAGCGCAGAATATTTTAATAAATTTGAACATATTTTCAAGTGTCCTATTTGTGACTCACCAATGAAGGTTTTTGAGTTAAAGAGCTTAATCTGCTCAAATAACCATACATTTGATTTTACCAAACAAGGATATATCAACTTGACAACTCAACTGGTAAAAACTAAATACAGTAAGGAACTTTTTGAAGCACGAAGAAAAATTATTGCAGAGGATGTTTTTTTTGCACCATTAAGTCAGGTAATTGTTGAAAGCATAAATAAACATGTTGCTGTTAAAAAAGAATCAATATCTGTAATTGATATGGGATGTGGCGAAGGTTCTCATTTATCTAGCATTTGCAATATCGCTAGTTCTGTTTATAAAAAAACAGTTACAGGAGTAGGGATTGATCTTTCTAAAGAAGGTATTTTGGTAGCAGCTAAGAACTACACCAATAAGATTTGGGCTGTTGCCGATTTAGCAAATACACCATTTAAAGATAAGCAATTTGATATTATTCTGAATATCTTATCACCTTCCAATTATGCAGAATTTAATAGATTGTTAAAAGCTGATGGTTTAGTGATTAAAGTCGTTCCTGGAAGTGGATACTTAAAAGAATTAAGAGAAATTATATTCGATGGATCTGAAAAACAATCTTATTCTAATGTTGATACTATTGAACGATTTAATGAGAGCTTCCAATTGGTAGATAGTTCAAGATTATGTTATACCATTATACTTGATAATCTATCCATGCAATCGTTAGTTCAAATGACTCCTTTATTATGGGCGACCACAGAAAAACAAGTTAAGTCATTCTTGGAAGGGGATTCAGCTCAAATAACTGTTGATTTAGAAATACTAATCGGTAAGAACTAACAATATATCTATGTAAAAAGTAGTCCTTATAGTAGGAACTAACTTTATGCCTTTTATTCTGCAATCGGGCGTAATTACGAATCAACACTGCTAGAAAACGATGAGATTTTTATAAAAATCTCATCGTTTTCTAAAAAGAGTAACTCCATTTTGATCAATCTTTTTTCAAAATGGAGTTTTTATATTTGTTATTAAATAATGATTGAAGGTAAAATTTTATTTAAACTTTATTCTCACCCTACAGCATACAACAAAAAAAGATAGCTCAACAGGCCATCATTAGTAGGTTACTTAAATTCCCGTTATCGGAAGTGAAATGAGCTTACACATCCAAGTTGTTGATGATAGCTAATATTTGATGATCTGTCCATTTGCCATTAATCTTTACATTTTCTTTAGCTATACCTTCTTTTTTAAACCCTACTTTTTCTAATACACGAATAGATGCTATATTGTCAGGCATAGCTCCTGCTTCAATTCTATGTAGTTTTAATTCTCTAAAAGCAAAGTCTACAACAAGTTGAAGAGCTTCTGTTGTACAGCCCTTTGCATTATACTCCTTATCTAAAGTAAATCCCGTATAACAGCTTTGGAGGTCTCCCCTAGCAATTTGAGTTAATGAAATGTCTCCGATAAGTTTATCAGTTACTTTTAAAAAGATTCCAAAAGCATATAATTGCCCTTCATCTGTCTTTTTTAATGCCTGTTCAATGCGTATTTTTTGATGTTCTTCTGTATAAAAGGCTTCTGGGAGTAATGGGCAAACTCGTTGAAAAAATTCGCGATTTCTAGTATGTAATTTAGCTGACTCGCTGGCGTCAGAAGTTTTGTAAAGTCGAAGATAAATTTGTTGCCCTACTAGCTTCATAAAACCCCTCCAATATCTTTTTACTACCATTTTATTCTAATTAGGAAAAAGTATGATGTATATCCTATTCAAGTCTTGCTCACATAACGCAACATTATCAGAAGTTCTCCTCAACAACAATCCCGGGCTTATCAACATTCTGTGAAACATCCTCTTCACCTATGTATGCAGTTTCTTATTCCTCCTATTATATCAGTGGTTAAAAGCAATCATTGTATTTATTTCCTTTACTCCATATGTATAAAATTCCGCATAAACTAACGGCCAGCTTATGGGTTAATCATTAACTCAAGGCCAATTTATGCTTCCAATTCCGTTAGATAATCGCCTATAAAAGTAAGTGTTTTCTGGTCAACTAATGCTTCCAAATGCGGTCAACTTATGGGTAAAGTGACACTAACAATCAATGGTGTATATTTTTTAAAAAATGTATAATATGAGGGATTTCTCTTGTTTTTAATTTTAGGTGGGTTTTTCAAATTCTATAGTATGCGTGTATACGACTCAGTTGTATGTATCTGCAATAGGTCCCTATAATTATAGGGGCCTATTTGCATGTTCCATCCGCTTTTATGTACAATAAGGAAAAGACATGATATAGACAGGGAGAGGAAGCCCATGTCCAACCAGTTAGTAAATTTACGCATTGATTTTGCTTTTAAACAATTATTTGGCACAAATGGTAGTGAAGACATCTTAATTACATTTTTAAACGCAATGCTAAAAGACTCTTTAGAATCACCAATCGCTTCACTACAGTTAGAAGACCCACATTTACACCGTGAACATGGGGACGATAAATTATCTATTTTAGATGTTTCAGCTACATTAGATACAGGAACAAAGGTAAACGTAGAAATCCAGCTTAATAATAACCATGATATGATCAAACGGAGTTTATATTATTGGGGGAGATTATACACATCTCAATTACAAAAAGGGATGCCATATAGTTCGCTTCATAAAACGATTACCATTAACTTGTTAAACTTTGTGATGTTCCAGGAATATGAGGAATTCCATACCACAGGAAAACTGTGGAATATGCAGCAACAAAACGTATTGAGTGATGATATAGAAGTTCATATTGTAGAAATTCCAAAACTAATGCAACAATGGCGCGACGAAAAAGTAAATCCGTGGGAGGATTCGTTTGTACGCTGGTTATTACTATTGCCAGCCAATGAAGATGAACATCTCACACAAACATTGGAGGACATTGCCATGAATCAAGACCCAATTTTACAAAAAGCAATGAATAAATGGGAACGCATGAGTCAAGATTCTTCTTTCCGTAAAGAATATGAAGCAAGGGAAAAAGCCTTAATGGATGAGGCAGCAAAGTTTGCTCATGCACATAACGAAGGAAAGAAAGAAGGAATCCAAGAGGGACTTCAAAAAGGAATGGAACAAGGTGTACAACAAGGGAAAATACAAATGATTAAAGGTATGAATGAACTGGGTGTACCAATTGAAACAATCGCAAAAGCTAGTAAAATAAGCGTAGAAGAAGTCAAACGTATTTTAGAACAAGAATAATACTTATTATCCATACCAAAAGAACTTGTAGCAATGGCTACAAGTTCTTTTGGTAATTGGGGTTAAAAATGAAAGTAAACTTTTCAATATTTGTTTACATTCATATACCCGAAATCATTGAATTTATCGTACTTTACTCATTTTTGATAAAATCATCCACAAAAGTATACATTCAAAATACCATAAATAAAAGGGGAGATACCTGTAAACAAAAAATGAAAAAGTTAGATTCAGAGCAGTTTTTTTACATAAACACTTATTATCAGAAATCAATAATTATATATACTATTTCATTTAATACAAAAGGAAATTGTTCATTTTTAACGAAAGTGTATGCTAACTAAATTAATTCATTAGTACACATAACTACGAAAAACAATCTTATATTATGGTACCTAATTATGCTCTTTTTAAAAAGCTAATAAAATTAAGGAGAAACATTGCATGGGGAAAAAAGTATTGTTTTTTGGAGATTTTGGAATTGATGATACGATAGCTCTTACATATGCACATTTAACAGCTAAAATTGATGTTATAGGAATTGTTGCGGACTATGGGAATGTACCCAAAACAGAAGTTATTAGAAATGTTCGTTTTTTACTTAAAAGTGTAGGAAAAGAATATATAAAAGTTTTTGGTGGAGCGGAACATTCCATGACTGCAGAAGTTGAAACTTTTTACCCAGAAGTTCATGGTACATTTGGGATAGGACCTATTCAACCAGGACTAGAGCTTAAAATATTTGAGAATTTCTTTGAAGTGCTCAAACTTATAAAACAGTACGAGAATGAACTTGTTATCGTGAATACTGGAAGGTTAACTTCACTGGCAACCTTATTTCTCCTTTATGGAGATGTGATGGAAAGTGTCCATTCTTATTATATTATGGGGGGGGCTTTTCTATATCCAGGCAATGTTACTCCAGTTGCAGAAGCTAATTTTTATGGCGATCCCATTGCGGCTAATATTGTGATGAGATACGCAAAGAATTTATCCATTTACCCTTTGAATGTTACACAACCTGCTATCGTGACACCAGAAATGGTCAATTATATTCATTCTAAGGGGAAAACTAAGTTTTTAAAGCCTCTTTTAGATTACTACTATTATCAATTTTATCAAAAAAAAGTTCCTGGGATACAGGGTAGCCCGGTTCATGATGTGTTGACCATGATTGCACTCAATCGTGATGACATTTTTACACACTATCAATCGGCTGTGATGGTCAATGTAATTGATACTGTACGAGGACAAAGCATTGGAGATTTTAGATCAACTATGGAACCCGAAACATTCAGTAATCGTCCCAAGCATAGGATCGCAATAAATATGAATTACGAACAGTTTTTTAAGGAATTTATGACGGTAATGACTGGGGAAGTATTTTAGTGAAAAATCATTATGTGGGACTATGAAATACCATTACATCAGGTTTAATAGCATATCCCAATAGATTTTATGGTTCTGTTGCAAAGATTTCTAAACTGAGATAACCTGTAGAAAAAGTGTGAACAGGAGAATGATATATGGGGTATTTTAAAGGGAAACAGTTCAAACAGGATATTATTTTGGTAGCCGTTGGCTATTACTGTCGTTTTTCTTTAAGTTATCGAGATGTCTCTGAAATTGTAGAAGAACGTGGAATCTCAGTTCACCCAACACCATCATGCGCTGGGTTCATGAATATGGAAACCTTATCTATCAAATTTGGAAGAAGAAAAATAAAAACGTACAATCATCTTGGAAGTTAGATGAAACCTATATAAAAGTCAAAGGAAAATGGTGTTATTTATATTATCTATCAAATTTGGAAGAAGAAAAATAAAAACGTACAATCATCTTGGAAGTTAGATGAAACCTATATAAAAGTCAAAGGAAAATGGTGTTATTTATATCGTGCGATCGATAAAGACGGGCACACATTGGATATTCAACTTCGTAAAAAGCGGGATAACAAGGCTGCATATGCCTTTATGAAACGATTAGTGAAAACGTTTGGAGAACCAACGGTCCATTCAACTTCGTAAAAAGCGGGATAACAAGGCTGCATATGCCTTTATGAAACGATTAGTGAAAACGTTTGGAGAACCAACGGTCCTCACAACAGACAAAGCTCCGGCATTACTTTGTGCGCTTAAAAAATTAAAGACACAAGGCTTTTATCAATGTACAACTCATTGTACAGTCAAAGATTTGAACAATCTTATCGAACAAGACCATAGACATGTAAAACGACGTTTTGCTAAATCCGCAGGATTTCAAAGTCTACGTCATGCCTTATACAAACAAAACCGAAGTCCTCGACTGAAGTGACCCCAAAAAGTTAGACACATTATTTTATTAGGCAACCTCTTGGGTATGTGTTCGGTATTGCACCGGACTCATACCTTTTAATTTTGCCTTAATTCGTTTGTAATTATAATATTCTATATACTTAGCCAGCTCTTGTTTAAAATGTTCTACACTTTCAAATTCTTGTAAGTAAAGAAATTCAGATTTCATGATGCCAAAGAAATTCTCAATCACTGCGTTATCGTAACAGTTCCCTTTCCGGGACATACTTTGTGTAATGCCACGTTTTGTAAGGGCACAACGGTATTTCTCCATTTGATAATGCCAACCTTGATCAGAATGGATAAGAGGCCTATCGGCCTCTGTTAAACGTTCCAAAGCTTGATTTAACATGTTGGAAACCAGTGAATAGGTTGGTTTGGAAGAGAGTGTATACGTTATAATTTCTCCATTAAATAAATCTAACATGGGTGACATATATAACTTTTCTCCAAGTACTTTAAACTCTGTGATATCCGTAACCCATTTTTCATTTGGTTTTTCCGCTTGAAAATTGCGCTCTAAAATATGAGGAGCAACCTTACCAACATTCCCCTTATAAGAGCGATATTTTTTCATACGAACGAGACAGGCTAACCCCAGTTCTTTCATGATACGTTGTACTTTTTTAGGGTTGATTTGATATCCACGATTCATAAGCTCATCACGAATACGTCGATAACCATAACGTCCTTTATGTTCATTATAAATGGTCTGAATGAGTGTTTTTAATTCGGCATCTTTGTCAGGAGCATTCCATTTTTTTACCCAGTAGTAATACGTACTACGTGGAATACAGGAAAATTTTAATAGTATGTGTATAGGAAATTCAGCCTTTAGTTCAAAAATCACCTTTACTTTTTCTTTTTTTGTAATCGATCCTTGTTTTGAACTAAGGCATTCAACTTTTTTAAATACGCATTCTCCATTCGTAATCGCTCTACTTCTATTTGCAATTCTTCGATTGACCCTTTAACAGGTGTGACAGACTTTTGGGTTTTCTTCATCATGTTTAAACGTCCCTCTTTCTTTGATATAAGGGCGTCTGTTCCTTGTGATGCGAATTGTCTTCTCCATTTACGAATTAAACCAGATGAAGGAATATTGAAAATTGCCGCTGCTTCATCCGATGACGTCCCTTGGTCATTCATATAGTTCAATACGTCTAGTTTAAACTGTGCAGAGTAACTTGCATAGGAGTTTATAAACGCGTCTACACCATTATGCTTGTATTGTATGACCCAGGTTCGTATCGTAGATACGGCTGCACCTATGGATGCACCGATTGTATCATATCCCGCAACTCCTTCTAAGTAGGATTGAACAGCAGCTATTTTTTCTTCTGCAGTAAATTTGGTCATAAAAAACTACACCTCCAATTGTTAGTTAGTGTCCAACAATTTGGGTGCAGTTCACGACTAGACTTCGGTTTTTCGACGTACAAAGAATTACAGAAATTATTCATAAATGCGTAACATTTGACGACTCTTACCCACGCTCTTTAAATTTTTACAAACTTTGCAATGGAACCTTTAGATGCATGAGAATAAAAACTGCTCGAAAAGGTATACTTATATGGAAATATTGGGAGTTCTCCTTATCACTAAATACATAAAAATTATAATTACACTCAAAAGTGTAATTATAGAAATTTAATTTATTGAGAAATTAGAATTTTCATAATAATAGGTTGTTTTCCTAATATTTTCCCTCTATAATTTGGATGTACCACATGATTATATAATGAAGGAGGAGTTCATAATGGGACGTTGGATTATAGTAACAAGTGAAAATCATGAACCTAAATTAACAGTGTCTGAAACAAAAGAATTACAGAAACTACAAGAAAAAAAATAAAGAAGATAAAGAGGACAGTCTTATGCTGTCCTCTTTATCTATACATAAATCCATGAAAGATTGTATTCATTTACTTTATTTTATTTAACTGGAGGTTATTAGAATGCTATATTCTTGGGAAAGAGAAACCTTAGAAGAAATTGCGCATCAACGTATTATGGATACGTTCAAAGAATTAAGTTTTTCGGTGAAAAAAAAAGCTTTTGGAGATAAAATACAAACCACATACGTGGAATTATTTAATTTAAATCAACAGATTGAATCATTCGGCGTAGGAAAAGGGAAGTACAATGAATTAGGCGCATTGTTTGAGGCCTTAGAGCATTATACTCTGGAGAACATGTCAATGAAAGAGTGTGACTATTTTTCTTCTCATCATATTGCGAAGAACCCAATATTTAACGGAGAGCGTGTTATGCAATTGATAGTAGAAGAACCAGATCAACAATTACTTTGTAAAAAATACTATGCTTTGAATAACACACAACAACATGTATGGTATCCATTTTTTATTGCCAATCCACATTATATGCAACATCCAATTGAAACGGATACCTATCAGTATCAGAAAGTACAACGATACAGTTCTAATAGTGGCACAGCTATTGGTTCCACTTTACATGAAGCGATTATTCATGCAACGAATGAAGTCATTGAAAGGGATGCCTTTTCTTTATTCCTACTTCGGCATTTCTACTATGATATGCCAGATCATACATTAAATATAATTCATCCAAATACGCTTCCATCATCCCTAAAAGAAACGATTGTACATGCAGAAGAGGAGTTACAAGAGGAAATTATACTATTGGATATAACAACGGAAGTTGCAATTCCAACTATATTAGCTGTTACAAAAAATAAAAAGCATACTGGTATATTTGGGCTCGGTACATCTTTATACCCTGAATATGCTATCTTGCGAAGTATTACAGAATTGGTTCAAGTGAATCATATCGCTTCTGCAAATATTGGTGATGAGCTGGCACATCGAGAGCATTTTTTGAATCAATTACAGCCGTATCCTCGTCATTATGCTTGTGCAGAAATGAATATGTGTTCCGTATTTAATCAATTTCCAGCAACTTATGTTTCGTTTGAGGATTTTCCGAGATTTTCAGAACGTAATTTAATACTTTACATCGAAGAACTGCAAGAACGATTGCACCAACAACATTTTTCTATCTATTATTCTCCAGTCAAAGAGTTTTCCAATGGTATAAAAATCATACATGTACTAATTCCACAAATGGAGCGTTTTTTATTGATTACAAATGGTCAATTGGTGTTCCCGTCCGAAAGAGGTATGAAAAAGAGTCTTAAATTACAGTCCAGCTTATAAAAAACACCCTATAAAGGGGACTAAGAAAAATGTTAATCCGCCCTATATGGGGTCCTGCCGCATCGCCATCAAGCTAACAAGGACGAGTTACCCCAAAACGATAAAAACGATTAACATGTAAAAAATTTTCGTTCTGGGGGTATTATGATATCTTAACTTGATGGGCATGGGGTGGGACCCTATATCCTTCCGGGAATCATAAATTTACTTATACATTATCTAATGATTTAAGTGGAAGAATTGATCGATTAAAAGTAGAGTATGGTAGCAATGTGGAGATTATTCATTATATAGAAACGTATGATACGCTCGCATTTTATCATCATTTTGTAAAGAAACAATTTAGCAATAGAATAGTAGAAAAAGCGGTATATCAGCTAACAGAAGAAGATGTGCAATTTTTCAAAGACGAAAAGTATCCAGCTAATGCAATGGATTGGCTAGAAGGTTCGCGTGTGAAATAAGTTACTGCTTTGGACTTCTAACACTCCAATATGGAAACCTCCTGGTAATTATATAGTGTAATAGGGATATATAATTATAGAGGAGGAGACATATTGGCAGCAGAAGTTGAAAATTTACCAGCAGCACCAGACTTAGCAAAAGAACTAGAAGTGGTTGATCCAGAGGAAGAAAAAGAACGAAAACGTCAAGAAGGAAAAGAACGATTGCTTCGACATATGTTAGAAAAAAGATATGATCGATTGTACATTAAAGTTGCGGCTATTCTTAATAAACATATTGAAACCCGTAATAGCGACCAAGAACTTCAACTTCGTTATTGGGAAGCATATGAAGAGGGATATCAAAGAGGAGCCTCTGTTTCGCCAGAACAATTAAAGAAATATACAAAATTAACTGCACTTACACGTGCAAGAGCAAAAATACAGAATGAATATGGTTTATTTCGTGCAGATCCTACTGTAGAAGGTTTCCGCGAAGAATTAGCGAATAGTCATCGGAAAAAAGCCATAGCACATAAACCACCACATAAACCACTAATCTTTGTATATGCGGATGAAAGTGGAAAAGCAGGAAACGAAGAATATCTAATTGTTGGTAGTGTGTGGTTTAATGATATACAGCGGCATCAAGAAGTACAACAAGATATGCGTGAATGGTTAAATGAACAAAAAGAAATAGCGAAGCAAAATAATGCTCGTTTCCCTAAAGAATTTCATTTTACAGAAATGAAGAAACAACAACTTGATACTTACAAATGCTTTTTTGATAAAGTAATGGAGTTTTCGGACATGGTTAGTTTTAAAGCTGTGGCAGTTAAAAAGAGCCAAGTTACGTACAAATCATTAGAAGAGTCTATTTATTCGTTATATTATCAACTTGCTCACCTTGGAATTGAGCATGAAGTGCAAACTGGTCGTTTATCACTCCCAAGAAGTATTTGTTATTACAAAGATGCAGATGAGGGATCGGATAAGCTTCATTTAGAGGAAACAAAACAACTTTTAGAAGGACGTTTTAAAGTAAACTATGGTGAAGATCTACAATTAGAAACATTGAGCGGAATGTTATCAGATGTATTTATCGCAATTCAAATTTCAGATTTGATTACTGCTGCTGTTTCAAGAAAATTGAATGTACCAGATGGTAACAATCATAAAGATCAGTTCGCGGAATATGTATTAGAGAAACTTAATGTTGATTATATCCGACATGAAGTAAGCGAAATCGAAAATGGTAAAACTGCAGCGAATATTGAATTTAAAGAAGAACAAGATATGTTTTATGTTCATATATTCGAATGATATTAATAATAGCCCTGTTTCAATAAACGGGGCTATTATTAATGGGGAAACTAAAAATTTCACGTACTGTATTTAATAAAATAATTATAAATACTAATCCAATAAGAATTATATAGTTCCTCTCTTATTTTTCAAAAATATGTAAATATTAACAAAAGATAATTATTTTGTATTATACTATATTTGGATATATCGCTTATGTACCATTAAAATATTAGAGGAAAAATTTCATGTTTAATAAGAAAAAAGGATTAGGAGTATTATTAGCGGCAGGAATTTTTGCAACATCTATTGGGGTACCAACATCAAGTTATGCAGCAACGCCATCAAATACTACATACGTACAGAATCAAGTTGACTTTGTTTCTCCAGAAGAACAAAAAACAGTTGATGCTATGGTTAAGTATGTTAAGTTTGATAAAGGTATGAATCAACTGTATATTGAAAATAAGGATGAATTAAAAGTACAGGTAGATGAAAAATACTTTAATGAATTAGAAACTACAGTTAGTAAAGTGAATAATGTAATTAATACTAAACAAGGTGTACAATTAAGAAGAGATGCTTTACGCGAATTACGTGGAAATTCACCAGTAACTAGAATTACTGGTTGTGGAGCAGCTACACTTGCTGGATTTGCACATACAACTGCTTTTGGTGGTTTAATGACAGTGGCAGGTGTTAGTGGACCAGCAGGTTGGGCTATCGGTGCAGGTGTGGGAGCAGTTTGGTTAGGAGCTCAAGCAGCAGCAGGTTGCCTATAAAATTTAGTTTAGGAGTTTGATATATGAGTAAAATGGCAGGGTTTTTTGGTGGAAAAGTAGACATTTTTAGTAGAGGATCTTTTCAAATGTTTACCTTCTTGATTATGTTTTCGGTTGCATTTACACACATGTACACAGAAAAAGTCTTATTATTTGTGATGTGTGTTTTAATTATCACAGTTAATAACTTAGGTGTGGAATACTATCTGATAAAAAAACAAGGACCTAATCCAAAAGATTATATAGGGAAATTTTTATTAATATGTCTGCCTTTTGCGATTTTAGTTTTGAGTATTTTCTATTTGATTTAAGATAATAGTTTTATTTTATCCCCTACACAATGTGTAGGGGATTTTCTGTATGAAATAATAAACGATTGTTTCACGTTAGTAAAGGGTACCGTCACATGCCCGTCAAGTTAAGAAATTGGGTGTTCCCCAAAACAAAACTTTTGTCTCCCTACAGTTAAATTCCCATAGATAACTATCAGAAAAAGTCATATCTATTTAGGAGGCCACTGAAAAAATCCTCATAGTTTAACTAGTAAAAGGCAATGTACTTGATACTTTCGGTTCTGGTGCAAAGGTAAAATAAAAGAGAATATAGCGCATATATTTCTAGCGGAATTGTATTTTATGCTGTTAGCCCAAACAATTGATGGATGAATTC
>NZ_LTAQ01000028.1 GCF_001590835.1 Bacillus gaemokensis | reverse complement strand
AACTACAAAATATATCGAGCATGGGTATAAACATAGTACCAACTTAATTCAAAATCATGAACTCTCGATACAAGCCGAAGGAATATGCTATTTAAAACATTCCAACAAAAAAACAAAACTAACGTTAGGTATATTTTTTTAATATATCCCTCCCACTACAAAATTCTAAAATTTGATACATAGTAGCGAATGACTCATTCGAAAAAGAATCACTAAAAAAAGAAGATTAAAGAAAAAAGAAAGATAACTAACCTACAAGATGGATATCTGTACTCTGACAACAGTTCAATATCTATAAATCTCCTTCTTTTTTTACAAACAAAACAGACGTGCTCTTTTTTCGAACCTATAGCTAATATTTATCTTTTAATTCAGCATTTTTTTTATTTTATGTATTTTACAACTGAACAACATTATATTACAGTTTTTGTTATATAATTACAACTGAGAAAATTGTCGAATATTCAGTAAAAATATTTTTTTTAGTTTTTTAACGAGCATCCCAAAGTTAATTCCCGATATTTGTCGAATATTCAGTGGGAAAAGTGTTTTTTGGGAATTTTCTTACAATCGTTTCGAAACTAATTCCAGTAAAATTGCCCTCCCATGAATTACTAAACAATCTTTCAAAACTAAGACTGTCGAAAAAAATTTTAATAGGAACGATACTAGCATTCGGTCTTCAGAGAACCAACTGTTCTAACGACGAATAAGGAGTCTTTTTTATAAAGAAATCCATCATGATGATTTTTGGGTGTAGCTAGAACAAATCATACATGTAAAAGTTTTTAGAAATACATGTTATTTTACAGTATATTGGTCTAATTGAGAGTGCCGATAATCTCTCAATTTGCCTCGATTTCTGTTTGAAAGTTGGATGCTTCATACTATTTCACCATCTTGTATTGCTTTAGTAAATTCCATATATCACATATCTCCACCATGTAAAATTCATCCATCTACACTCCACTTAAAGATGGAACGTCTACGGTAATCGTGTACCTAACGATATACAATTTACTCCTATATAGGAGTATGGTGCAGGCGTAATCTTTCAAGTTTGATATTGATAGAAGTACTCTATTTCTATCTGCTACAATACGAACAGATTTTAGAGATATTTCTTTCTCATCAATTATTGTCACAGGAGAATATTTTAACGTTCATATATAAACGGTTGCTATGGAAACAATATAGTTAATATTTTGTTTCCAAAAGCAATGTTTTTTAATAGTCTGTAGTTTTTCTTGTAAGTTTAAAGTATTAAATAAAATCTAATATAAATATATATCTTATATATTTAATTATTATAAAGATAAAACTTATATAGGATAGACAAAATGGATTATAGCTTTACTGTAACAAGGGTTTTGAACATACTAAAGCGTAAAAAAACATAAATGGTAAATAATAGGCACGAAAATACAAGTCTTATTAGCAGATAAAATCTACAAATAATCATAAATAAAAACATATATATCTACATAAAAAATGAAAAAAAATGATACATTATAAATCATATTTATTCATTCTCTACAGTTAATAGTAATCCACTATATTTCCACAAATTGTTTTTATTCATCCACAATACATTCACATAAATCATTATTTTACTAACATAATCCGGATTTTTCACATAACTCACATAAATATTGATGATTTTTAGTGGATGAAATATTAAAAGCCATTTATATCAATGATTACAGTAGTATGTTATTCACATTTGCTTTTATTTATATACTTATTCACAAGATTCAACTTTTTTTTGATGATTTTTTGTAGGTATGTGAATGTATTTTGTACAAATTATTACAAATAGGTATAAAAATATTTGTGGAAATTTAAATAGTTGCAGTACATTTATACATACCGATGTATAAAAAATGATCCTATTAATAATAGGATCGAGAATATTTGTCTATGATAAAGAATTACTAAATCGGTTTTTAATAAACGTATCAATACGAATAGCCCTCTACTTTGATTTTTTCAAAATAGAGAGCTGATTATGGTTAGTTAGCTTCCATTACCGCAAGTACGTCTTCTGCTGTTGTTACTGGAATATCAGTGCGTATTAACTGTTCAAAGGCACGCATAAAAGTAATTAGATTGAAATTATTAGGTACTTCAATAATGCGAAGCTTTTCTCTAGGTAGTTTATCTATCTTCTCAATGAACAACTCACGTATATCACTAGGAATAAAGCGTTCTTTATATCCTCGAGCCTTTAGGAGTTCACGCATTTCTATTTCTAAAGCCATGTAAGCATTTAGATTTGTACCCTGTTCATAAGCATATTTTCTAAACAGCGTTTCTTCTTGATACTTTAAATAGTTACGGTGATATGCTTTTTCTGTCACAGGGACAGCAAATTTGCATTTTAATAACTCATACGTTTTACGGAACAGTTTTTTTATGTTTCGAAGAGAGTACATAGAGAAATGCAATCCAAAATCAAAGATAGCTTGTTCTTTTTGTTCTTTTGGCACATGTTGTGCAATAAGAGGATAAATTCCCTCTTTAGCAGCAGTATCAAGGATTTGATATTGAGATGTTTGATTTAATAATTTTTTCAACGTATACACTAATTTTTTTGGATATTCTTCATTACGATCTATCATGTCACGCAAGCTATGAATTACGCTACGAATTTGTCGGTGACATGTATATTTAAGTACATGTATAAATTTATTCATGTCATGTGCGAACTCACCAATGTTTAGCTCTTGCAGTACAGATTCAATAAAACGAGCTTTACGGGCATATGTAGCTCTTGGTGTCAATGGATCTCGATATTGTATCTCTCCTGATTCTTTTGTACATAAGAAATCTGTATGTATTGATAAATATAAGGTTGTATATCTTTTTGTATTTTGAACCCCTTTTTGTAGTTTGCAAATTTTGAACAAAGGAGCCCCTGTACATGGTAATGCAGTTGTTAGTTCTGCCATCACTGCACGAATTTGATGCGGATATTTCTTATGTAGAAAGCGATACATTCCGCCAAAATGAGTTTTATTCCCTCTTTCATCTTGTTTGTCTAAGGAACGTTTTAGCGTAGTTTCGCTATGCTGTTGCATTGCAATATCCACGAATAGCTTCTTCGCTGCAATTGATAGTTCAAAGAAAGCTTTTGTAAATACAACTGGGCTAATATAAACATAAGCATTGGCTTTTTCAGTTTCTTCATTCATAAAATGAGTTAGCTTAATTGTATATCGGCCATCTAAATTCTTTTCAATTGTGATAATGTTATGTAGGCTTAATTTTCTTAATGCAATGTAGAATTGGGAATGTTGTATGTAAGAAAATTCTTCTTTATATTGCTTATAATCTTCCCACATCATATGTATTGTTACATTTGGAATGACCCCATTTGTATAGCATTTCTTATGTAGATATAAGAAGACCTCGAGATCTGCGTTTGTAATTCCATATAGTTTATGTTTTCTTCCCATAGTCTCTGAAGTAGTAGACAGTATACGGTGTGAAAAAGATGGTTTCGCCTGTGACACAAATCCATCTACATCAGCAACACGTTCCTCATATGTCATATGAGGAAGAATATCTTCAAGGTATGTATCTTTAAAGCTATAGTATTTCTCTTCAAAAGTTTCAACAAGCTTTTGCCAAGACTTCAAAGTTACTAAAACTGCATTGGTAGATTGTCCATTTAGAGAACGTTGATTACGAATAATGAATGATTTGCCCATCTTTTTCACCTCCTAGTTACAAATTCAGGAATATATTCAAAAATACTATAAAATATATCAAATATGATTATACCAAATCGAAATTTGATGGAATTTGTCCCTTTAAGAGAAAAAATAAAAAGATGAAAACAGCCTTAATCCCTTGTGTATCAAGGGATTGAGAAACTAGTGTTATTTTTTTTTGGAACATGATATAGCTATAAATTTTCATGTTAGAAGTAAGAAGAATAAATGATGAAAAACAGCTGATAAACATTATTAAATCAGCGTTTATAGGATGTTTTTGTAAATTCAAAAGGGACATGATATGGCTATAAATTTTCATGTTAAAAATAATTGAATTAAGCAGAAAATATCTTGTAAATATTGATTTTTAGGGGATTGTCAAGAAATTTTAATTATAAAAGGAACATGATAAGGCTAATTTAGTTTTCATGTTTGAATGAAAAAAGGGACATAATACCGCTGTAAATTTTCATGTTGTATAAATAGCTAAAATATAGTTAAAAACGTAGGAAATCTTTATATAAAGGGAATCTTGAGGTTTTTATTTGATTTAAAAGGAACATTATATAGCTATAAGTTTTCATGACTTATATTTTATCTACAAGAGAAATCCCTTTATATCAGGCTTTAAGCAGGTTTGAAAATATTTTTTTAATTACTAGAAAAAGTTACGTAATTATATTTTCGTTTCATGTTTTAATGAAAAGGGGAATGATATGGCTATAAATTTTCATCTTTATAAGAGCCTTTCATAGAAAAAGAGTGCATAAATGAAAGTTAGGATATTGTTGTAAATCGTTATATGAAACATTCTTTGGATTTTACAAATTGAAATCGTTTTGTATAATCAGTTAAAGAGATGGTTATATGCATACATAGTAGTACCCATAACTTTTTAACAGTAGAATAAAAAGAATTTTCTAATTCTATTTCTTGTTTTATAAAAAGGAACATCATATAGCTAATTGATTTCAAGTTTAGATATACAATAATTAAATTTATATAAGGAGCAGAATGTATATGGAAGATGTTCTACAATTGTTTAGAGATGCTTTATCAATAACAGAACCACTTTATAAACGAAATGAGCAATTGTGGCATAAATGGAATGCTTATTATGTTGAGGTTGAAGCTGATAAAAGTAAAATTGTAACTTCGGAGTACCTTTCTCCATCATTTTCAATGCTTGTACAATGGTTGGAGCAGCAACAAAGAAACGGTGTTTCTCCTTTAGATATATTTAAGAATATAGACGTGTATAAAATAAAAATTCATGAGACAATTGGTGCCTTTATTGCACAAGAATTTCGTAAAGAAGAGACATTTAATACTTTAGAGCATTCAATATCGGATGACCCTAATGTGAATATGACGGATAAGTATTTAGAAGTTAATAACTCCGCGGTGTATTATAAATTGAGAGACGGAATTGCAAAGAATCAATTCGAAGAAGATGAAAAAACAAAGCTAAAATCATACCCTATTGAGACCAAGGAGAGTAATGGGCTGGCCCAACTTTCTTCTCATAAAGATGAAGATCTAAGGTTAACAAATATTGAAGAAGCAGCAAGATGGAATACATTAGTAGATGGGGTAATGAGTAATATGGATGATTTAACTGCAGATTGTTTGGATACCATCACAATTCAATGGCTGAATGAAGCAAAATCACCGGATGAATTCATTGATTTTTCATATGAGCAAGTTTTAGAAATGTGTAGTATTTCAAAGGCAAATGCAAATGGCATAGAATACTATAGAGTAGAAGATAAAATTAAGGTGGCTAAACGCATTGCGGCTCTAGCAAGTATTTTTATATATTTAAATGATGAAAATGAAGTAGTAGTATTAAATGATCGTGCTGAAACAGGTCAACAATATGAGGTAAAGCGTGAAGTAATCAAAAGGTTATTTGTATTAGATTCTGTAGTTCTTTGGAGAGATAAAAATACAAATGAATATATGGGAATCGAGTCATGTCGAATTAAACCCGGAAGCTTTTTATCTAGTTATTTATATGGATCTAATAGTACTACTGCCCTATTATCAAAAAAGGCACTTGAATATAACAGCTATAGACATAAATATCATAAACGATTGATTCGTTATTTGACTTGGCAATGGAGAATTCGTCAGATGTTTTCTAGTTTAAAAAGACCGTATTCTATAGGTGGAGATAAAGGTTTGCTAGCGGTTATGGGTATAAACCAAAAACAAAAGCCGAATCGTATCCGCGAACAATTTGAAAATGTCCTTATTGATTTAGAAAAAGAAGGCGTAATCTCTTATTGGGAATATCAAAATGGTTTAGATGAGGAAAAACTGACGAAGAAGAATTGGTTTAAAAATTATTACTCACACTTAGGGATATTAATTTTACCACCAAAAGAATTAATTATCTCAATGGAAAATTTAGCGAAAAATAAATCGCTAGATACAATACATGAGGAAAGTCATTCAATAAAAATTGAAGAAAAATCATTGGATAGGAATGAAAGTGAACAAATAATTAGAGATAGAATCGAGTTTATCCATATAAAAAGGAACATAACTATGCGAGAACTCTCAGCAGAGATAGGTATATCGCAACCGACCCTATCTAGATTTTATAATAAAAAGACAAAACGCCTCTCTGAAACTGCGAGAGAAAAATTAAATCAATGGTATAAAAGACAAATGATTATAGATAAGATGTAAATGAAAACGTAAATTCTTATAAAAAAGAGTCCTATTTCTAGGACCCTTTTTTATATCATATATACATACTAATTACCAAATAAATTTGCGGTATCCAAATCATCATAATCTTCTTCTAACACTTCATCTTTAGATAATAATTCTTTTTCTGTTGGTTTAGTTTCTGGGTTAGAATTTCGTTTAATGTTTGTAGCTGTTTTATCATGTGCTTCTGTTTCTTGTTGAAAATTAATGTTTTCTTTTTTGGTAGCAAGATTTGAATCATTTAGTAGAATTCGTTTCACATCATTTAAAAAGTCTTCATCTTGAAGTAAGATTTCTTTTTGCATCTGTTGTTGAATTTTATAATCAGCCACGTCCTCTAAACCGTGTTTATCAATAAAATAACAGACAAGTTTATATAATGAATCAGCTATGTTACCTTGTGATTCGAACCATTTAAAGAATTCTTCATTTTCAATTTTTTTTAGGTTCCAAAAGAAGGAATCTCTCTTCTTTTCAGACATACTATCTCACCTTTTTTCGAGTAAGAATTTTCTTGATAACTTGCATCCCTTTAGCATTCATATCTACTGCGTATTTTTCTGGAATCCATAATAAGTACATACCAACTCGCTCACAGTACTCTAATAATTGATTATATAATTCATCTTTAAAAGTAACACTTCCCCCACCATATACACATAAAATTTCAGCTTCACTAGCAGTATTATTTACATACTTTTCATCTGTATCTTCTAAGATAAGTTCAGCCTGTTCTACTTTTGTGATATTAAAGTACCCAGTTGCTTCTTCATGATATTTATGGTCTGAATTTTGAAGGATTTGTGAGAATTGTTGGCGTTTAATGTTTGTTCCACGTTCTTGGTTTAATAGCTTAACAGCTTCTTCTGTAGCATGACCAACCCCGCGTCTTTCACCACTACAAGCATCAATTACTGGATTTACTCCAACAGTATATATATACTCAGTTGTTCCATCACCGATATCACAATGCAAGATTTTTTTATTTTTGAAGAAGGATCCGCTTGCTTTTTTGATTTCAAGTTTTTCTGCATATAGTTTAGTGAAATCAACAAACATTTCATCTTCGCCTTCAAGAATAGCAAATAACGGAGGAACGCCTTCTTGAGTAATGTTAGCACTATTAAATGTTAAGCTGACCGTTACTTGTTCTTCCCCTACATAAACAATTACAACATGATTGGAATTAGTAAAACGTTGTTCTAGGTGTTTAGCATTTACAGGTGTCCATTGGCTTGCTGGAATAGCTGAAATAAGATCAACAGTCACATTAATTGATTGTGGTAGTTGTTCAGATCTTTCCCATTCAAGCTGAACTGATTTATTTGCAATTAGTCCTAGCATATTAATTAACGGTAAATCATCATTATATTTTTGGCCTACTTTAATGTTCATGTTTTTTGGGTTTTTCCCTGTTAGCATTGCTCGATTACCAATAAAATACATCCCGGATCTTCTAATTGATTTACTAGCAATATTTACAAACATATTATCCACTAAATTAATTACATTTTTTTGAGTGTTTGTTTCTGTTACATTGGGCATTGAGTAAACGCTTTGATATACGTTTTTCATTTTTATGTATTCACCATTGATATAACCTTTAAAAGAATCGTTCCCAATATCGCCTTCAATGTCTATATGAAGATTATTCCCTTTTAAATCTGTCATTATATATCACCTCTATAATTTTTATTTCTTTTTTATATTTGTTAACTATATTATAGCTTAAATCCAGAGGAAAAACAAGATTTTATTAGGTATTGATATCGATAAAATATAAAATAAATATATTTTAAATATAATCCAACTGAAAATATATTTAAAATTGTTGTGTAAGTTGGTGGATTTGGAAATTCATTCTAATAAATATCCACTAGATATTTATTAGATATTACTGAAATATATTTTGTATATTAGTTAGACAGATTGGATTTTTTTAAGTTAATAGTATGTTTGGTGGGTAATTTGTATAAGTCCTGGAGAAGTTTTCTATATCCGTTGTTATGATTCCTCTAAGCTATTTTTAGAAATTAAAGTTAGACTTAAAGGTTTTAATTGTAATCTTCTTAAGAGAATCTGATATGTTAGAGATTGTATCCGAATCCCCTAACAACATAAACGTTATCGAAGTGTTATTTTAGTGTTTAAAATCGCGTGAACGCTATCCGTTATTACAGCGTCGCCCCCTTTAATATCAAGATTTTTGAGGGGATCTCAAGGAAGTGGTTATTAAGATGGCTGCAATGTTTACGAATAATAAATTCTCTAAAAAATGTTTAAAAATTACGTCAATACAAAATGTTCCATATCGTCTTTTTCCATATCATATATAATAAATGTATATAGATGACATGGTTATTAAACGTCTCATAAATAGGCAGTATGGAGGAAGTAAAATGAAGATAATAGAACTAGCAATTGAATTTGAATTTAATGGACAAAAAAATTACATTTATCCTAGCTTAATTCTATTAAATAATGAACTAAGCTTGGTCGATACAGGGTATACAAATTTTTTACCTTTAATCGAAAATGAGATTTTAAAAAATGAATATAAAATGAAGAATTTAAAGAATATAATTATTACTCACTATGATGAGGATCATATAGGTTCCTTATATGATTTCAAAGCAAAGTATCCCTGGATTAATATTATAGCTAGTGAAATTGAATCAAAATACATTAGTGGTGAAATGAAATCAGAGAGATTGGTCCAAGCCGAAGAAATGCTAGAAAATATGTCAAATGAAGAAATCGAATTTGGTAAATGGTTTATACATCGATTAAAAAATTTGAAGCATGTTTTAATTGATGAAAAGGTACATGATGATCATATGATTTTAGATAATAAATGTAGAGTAGTAGCAACACCCGGGCATACTTCAGGGCATATTTCATTATATTTTCCAAGTTTAAATAGTGTAATTACAGGGGATGCAGCTGTTAATGAGAATCAGGAATTGGCTATTGCTAATCCACACTTTTGTTTAAATGTTGAGAAAGCAAAACAATCTTTGAGAAAGATTAAAAATCTCAAAGCTGAAACATACTATTGTTATCATGGTGGGAAATTTACTTTATAATTGGAGCTAAACGTAATAGTTCGGTTCTCGAATTAAACAACTTTATTATTCAGCTGTATAACAATAATTATGAATACAATTAAAAATTATATAACATTAATACCTTTTCAATCATTTCATCGTTGGAAGGATATTGGCTTGTACAATCCAAGGAAATCTGAAGTCAACTTTTGATTTTTATCTAAAAAATAGGAAGCAGTTGTTCACTCTATATTTTTAATAATAAGTATGACTAAAATTACATCATAAGAGCAATCAATAATTAATGAAAGCAGTAATTAAAGTGAGTATTTTGTATATGATCCAATTTAATTATTTAAGTTCGAATTCATTTTTAGCAAATAAAGTAGTTGGATTGAAAAGTTTAAATTGTAATATTCTTAAGAGAATTTGATATTTTACAGAATGCATCTGAATTCCCTACAGTATAAACGTTATCGAAGTGTTATTTTAGTGTTTAACACTTCGATAACGCTATCCGTTTTTGTAGCGACTCCCCCTTTAATATCAACGTTTATGAGTTTTATTGAGAGAGATGCGACTGATACTAAGTTAGTTTATAAAGTTTGATAACAGATGTGCAAACTGATAAAGGTGAAAGTTGAGGATTAAGAAAGTTTTGTTTGTGAAATTTAGGAACGTATTAATTTGAATTTTTAGTTTTGTATAAATGATACAAACGAGCGGATCTATTCATTCTATATTTGTAATAGATACGCATAATTTAAGGAACAGCACAAGAATTAATCTACAAACTATTATAGCTATAATAGCGTATCAATGAAGTCTGGATAATATAGACCTGTACTATATCTACACATAAATTAGTTGCTAATTATTAAAGCGGCATCATTATGTCTAAATCGTATCGTTATATATAAGGTTAAAATATTCATTATAACACTTACTGAACGCTATAATAACGATCAGTACTTTAATGAAAGCAAAATCTTAATATAGTAAATTCTTCTCAACGTAGCTTAGTTTGAATCGAAGTATATCTATAAAGTGATATATTAATAATAAAATAAAGGAAATAAAATTTTTGATATTCAATATATAATTTCATTACAATAAGATTAAAAATTATAGGATGAGTGTTTATAAAGCGTTGAATTAACGCTTTATAAAACGTGAACGCTATGCGTTCATAAGCCGTTAAACCTATTAATATAAGGATGTGAAGCTATCTTTGCTTCGGGTATATAATGTAATTTTATTATGGATATGTTTTTTATTAACAGCACCCCTGGTCAGAGCGTTCATAAAGATCAACGATTTAGCAATAATGAAAGATTTAACTAGTAGGAGTATTTTATATTAGTATTATTAAATTAAAATTTTAATATTTCTATAGTATGGAGGTTATTGATTTGATTTTTTGGAAATTCATTGATTTATATGCTTTAAATGATTTACATAAAAAACGAAGTGAAGAGTATCAATATTCTTTTTCAACGAGCAATAGTCTAGATTATACGAACATAGAATCTTTTTACAAAGTGGGCTCCACCGACATCTATTTCAACATAAGTTATTTAAAGAATACAGATTATAGTTACGGGAAATTTCAGTATCAAAGTCCAATTCAATCTGGGGACCTACGAAATGATAGTGTAGTAGGAGATGTCTTTATACATAATGAGAAGAATAGGCCTAATGTCATATTCGTTCATGGTTGGCGAATGGATTCTAACGAGCGTGTAAAAAACATATTTCATAATAAAATTATGAAATATGTTTTATTTTACTCTGCCTTATCATTTTGAAAGAGAACCAGAACAATCTCGTTATAGTGGAGAGTACATGGTTAGCGCCAATATGGAACGAACAGTGCAAGCAAGTAGACAAGCAGTAATGGACTTAAGAGCGTTAATTCAGTGGATTAAAGTGAATAAAAGTGGTCCAGTAATTCTAATAGGCATTAGTTTAGGCGGATTTATTACAAACCTGACAGCTCTTGTTGAGTCTAAGATTGATGCATTAGCATCAATCTTTTATGCCAATCGAATGGCACATTCAATATGGAAGACACAGCCTGGTAAGTATATTAAAGAAGATTTACAAAAACATGGAGTTTCCTATGAGGATTTATTAAACTGTTGGGAAATTATAGAACCTAGTCAATCTTCCCCAAAAATCGATAAAGAAAATATTTTACTAATTTCTGCAAAGTATGATCAATATATTGATATTAACGATACTGATTATCTTTGGAATTCATGGGAAAGGCCAAAGAGATATGTATATAACTGTGGTCACACTGGAATTGTCTTAAAACGTAATAAAATTGCAACTGATACTCTAAATTTCATACGAGATCGAATTAAAATTTGATTTGAGGAACTATAATATAGAATTTGTGTATATATTTTTGTAACCTCCTCTACTTGAAATAATGCTACAAAAGTTTATAAATAATGAGTAACTTTCAGTGTGAATTCAGTATGAACGCTAGGCGTTCAAGTCGCGTTCTGCCTTTTAATATCAAGGGATTAAGATGTTTTTGATTTGTTTGAATTTAGAAAAGTATTTTGGATAAGAATAAGAAAAGACAGGAATTCTTGAGGGTTTTTCAATTAACAATATTATATTCTAAATCAATGTACCTTCTTTTCGTTGTATTTAGACAGTATGTATGATGCTTAGTAAAAATGTATAGCTATATGAACGTTTGATGAGTGTTATTTAGATGGATATTATTTCTAAAAATGTTTTGCTTTCGAAGTTAAATGTGTATTAAAAACAGATATAGGAGAAAACTATTTTGAAAAATGTGCACACGACATTGTGGAGATAGGTAAAAAAAAAAGCGGTAGTTACCGCTTTTTTTTACTAATTCGGATATGTGTTTGATAGAAAATGCATATCTGAATTAGTTCCGATTGAATAAACGTTGAATGAACGTTTTCTTAGTGTTATCTTGTTGTTCTTGGTGATCCTCATTTAACAATTGAATTGCTTTATCCAGTTTTTCTTGTAGTAACTGAATTTGCAAATCTTTTTCTTCTTTTTCTGAGCGTTCCTGTAATAATAAATTAATAATATCTTGGTTTTGTTGTACAATTTTTTCTTGTTGGTCAAACATATAGGAAAACTTATCTTGAATTATTGAAATATCCGTTTGTGAACGTTTTTGAAGTGTTATTTCAGTATCAGGTTCTTCTTGAACGCTATCCGTTTTCTTGGTGTTTTCTTCAACTATATCGATGCTTCGTGTAGCGGCCTCTTCTAATTTCCAGTTTTGATTTAGGTATTCCTTCATTTGTTTCAAGATATCTATATCATTTTCATAATAAATTCGTTGATTACGTTCATTTCTTTCAAATATGTACTCCATTTTTTCTAGTTCAATTGACCATCTACGAAGTGTATTAGTGTTAATATCCAGTTGCTTTGCTACTTCTTGTGCAAAATATCCATATTCCAAATTTCACACCTCCATTATTTGTGTGTTAGATATTCTTTCTTTATTAGGAGGATCATTCCTCTAAAAATAGAAATCTTTATAGGGGCTACAGAGTAAGGTTTTTTATTACTTTCAAAAGGGTTCCTGTGTAGATACTTGTGTATTAGGTTAGTCTATGTATCTAGTGTTGAGGTTAAATGAATTATAAACGCTATCCGTTTTCATAACGTTCACCTTTGAAAATAACAAAATATTTATTAAACAATACAATAATTAAGGAATTACTTAAAATCTTATTATTAAAAGTTTGTTTCCAATATAAGAATTTTACTAGATATATGTGCAAGAATCAAAGCTTTCATTAATAGAATTAGTATCTAGTTAATATTCTTTTAATTTAAAATACATAAAAAGTTAATGAGGGGATCTTTGTGAATGCTATCCGTTTAAGGAGCGTTTTACTAGTGAATAATAATACTCAATTTAAAAGGGGAGTATTATTTAGATTTTGAGTTTCTTAGATAGAAAAATTATATAACCTTTTATTGCGGCTCAATATGGATATTCTAGATATTTACAGTGATATTTCTGGCTCCTAAAACGGCTTATGGGGTGTCCGTAAACTTTTACAAAATCTAAAAAGTATTAGAGGTATGTAATCTTAAATGGAAATAATTTTATAAAGCTCAATTTAGAAGTTCATGTTTATTAGTATGGACCATCTTTTCAGAATGCATTCAATTGCTAATGATATTTTTATAAGACTATATAGAAGTGGGGGAAGAAGGGGAGCACATCCATGGGTTCAATTTGAAATAAATAGAATTTCATCAGATTTTAGGGAAGCCAATAATAGGCATCTACATAATTATTTATATGTTTTGCAAGTTTAATGGGATTCCCTAAAATTAGACAAAATAGAAAGACTTTTAGAATACTATATTAAATAAATCTTGTTTTTAAAAATAAAACCAATAAAAACATTAGAATAAATTATGATGCCTTTAATCATACTCTAACAAGCTATTCAGGATTTTCTCTTAGTAAATTTCAAAATTAATTTGATAGTAAATGAAGGATTATCCAGAAATAAATTAGTGTTAATCTCACACGTAAATTATCTGGAACTTCATAAAAAGTTCTATAAAATGATTTATATTTTGAAGTTTCTTGTGTCGAAAAATAACAGGTTTATGACCTTTTATAAGAGGATATGACAAATAGCCTTGCTATATTTGATTTTTTAAGCAAGGCTACATACTAGTATGATTTTTTTAATTTAATTATTTTATTCTAAGAAATTATAGAAAACAAATGGTTCTGGTGCAAAGGTAAAATAAAAGAGAATATAGCGCATATATTTCTAGCGGAATTGTATTTTATGCTGTTAGCCCAAACAATTGATGGATGAATTCTTTCTGGTT
>NZ_LTAQ01000027.1 GCF_001590835.1 Bacillus gaemokensis | reverse complement strand
GTCTAGCATCATAAAAATAAAAATTGACGTTTCACGTTGTTTGTTTCGTTTAGTTTTCAAAGTTCAACATCGCGTTTCAGCGACTTTTATAATTTAACACATCTTATTAATTCCGTCAACATCTTTTTTCTTTCGTTGCTGACGACGCTTATTAATTTATCATATTAACAATTAATAAGTCAACACTATTTTTCATTTTTTTAAAACAAATGCCAAAATATTTTTTATCCTGGCATTATATATAATTTTATGATGACCAATGCACAAATACCTGGTATCCCTAAGAAGCTAGAAACAGAAGCCGTTCCAATATTAATAGGAATATGAAAATCAAGGTATGTCCCAATTACATTCACAACAAACAACAGTGCTACACCTATCATTACCTTAACAAATACCTTCCCTATAAACTGCAATGGTTTTAGTGAAGTACCAAAGATCAGTAACATAAAAACCAAGGTAAGAATACCAACAATAAGAATTGTTGCGTTCATTTTCTCCCTCCTCATATATAGCCCACACACTCTATTTGTATGGGACAAGGAAGCAAAAAAGACCGCTCAATTATATAAAGTTGAATTTTTATCCGTGGTTTTCTTTATCTCCTAACTTAATTTCTTCACTATCGCTACACTTTAATACACTCTATTAGCACCCATAAAAAAAAGCCCTGATTAAAAAATCAGAGCCTCTTACCATTGTTCCATTTTTACAGGACGCCTTTTTGCTTCTTTTAATAAGAAAAAATATTTCGCTTCTGCTAATTTCAAAGAACACAGTACATCCTGGGATGGTTCAACACTTTGTTCTACCATTCTTTTTAACCTTAACCACTCGTTCTTTACTTTCTCTAACGAAGTAATTAACTTATCATCATACTCTTTTCGCAACTTTCCCTTTTTTTGAAAAAACATTTCAGCTTCCCCTCTTATACTTCCCTACGACCTTCTAAGGCCTTAGATAATGTTACTTCATCTGCGTATTCTAAGTCTCCACCAACCGGAAGACCGTGTGCAATACGTGTCACCTTAATACCTGTCGGTTTTAAGAGGCGGGAAATATACATCGCTGTAGCCTCCCCTTCAATATTCGGGTTTGTTGCTAAAATAACTTCTTGTACCGTTTCATCTTGTAGTCTTTTTAATAATTGCGGAATATTAATGTCTTCTGGCCCAATTCCTTCCATCGGTGAAATTGCACCGCGAAGCACATGATAAACACCTTGGTATTCTTTCATTTTTTCCATAGCGATTACATCTTTCGGTTCTTGCACAACACAAACAACCGACTGATCACGGTGTGAATCATCACAAATATAACAAGGGTCGCGATCTGTGATATGCCCACATACAGAACAGTATGTTAAGTTCCGCTTTGCATTTACAAGAGATTTAGCAAAATCTAAGACGTCATCTTCTTTCATATCTAGCACGAAAAAAGCCAATCGAACTGCAGTTTTCGGCCCAATCCCTGGTAATTTCATAAAACTATCTATTAGCTTGGATATCGGTTCTGGATAATGCATATGTCAATATCCTCCTACTAGAACATTCCACCTGGTAAGTTTAATCCTTTTGTGAATTGTCCCATTGTAGAGTTTGACAGTTCCTCAGCTTTCTTAAGCGCATCATTTGTTGCAGCTAATACAAGGTCTTGTAACATCTCGATGTCTTCTGGATCTACAACTTCTTCTTTAATTTTCACTTCAAGAATTTGCTTATGACCATTCACCATAACAGTAACCATTCCACCACCAGCTGTACCTTCAACTGTTTTTTCTCCAAGTTCCTCTTGTGCTTTCGCCATTTCTTTTTGCATTTTCTGCATTTGTTTCATCATATTATTCATATTTCCCATTCCGCCACGCATCATAATAAATTCCTCCTAAATGTTTTTTATTCTTTTATTTCAATTAGTTGTTGCCCTACTAATTTTACAGCCTCTTCTACGAGAGGATCTGATTTTTTCTCTGCAGATTCTTCTGAAGTTCCACCTTCACGTTGTAAGAATTCTTCGCGAATTTTACCCCATTCACTCTTTGGAATTGCAATCATATTTAACCTTTTGCTAAGCAATTCAAAAAGGACTTGTTCTACGGTATCCATCGCATCACGATTTTCACTTGCCATTTTACAATGGATCTCATATTGGAACGCTAAAACATAAGAATCATCAGAGGCTGCAACTGGTTCACTATTTTCTAACAAAACAGCAAAAGCCACTTTATTATGGGATTTCAGCCTTCCTAACAGCTCTCCCCAAACACCTTTTAAGTGTTCTAAATCTTGGCGTTTTGCTTGTTTCAATACTTCGTGCACGCGTCCAACAGGGATTTTCATACTTCCTGTCCGCACTGTTTTTGGTGCAGTACGAGTCTCTCTTACTTCCTGCTGCACACCGGCTGGTACACCATTTTTCTTTACATGTTCTAGTTCTTTTTCTAGTTGTTGCATTCTGTTCATAATCGCTTGCAAACGATCTGCTCCATTTGCTTGCATCATAAACTGCTGACAAAGTTGCACCATCACAACTTCCAGGAAAATACGAGGATGGTTTGTCCACTTCATTTCCTGTTGCCCCTTACTTAATGTATGAATAATTTCATAGATTACCTCTGGTTGCATCGCTTCACTTAACGTACGGAACTGATCATCCACAATCACTCGTTCTAACATATGTTCTAATTGCGAAGATGTTTGATATAAGAGCATATCACGATAATAGTAAATGAAATCTTCCATAAAACGAACTGGATCTTTCCCCTTACTCATCATGTCATCGATAATACGTAATGCTCTTGATACATCATTCTCTCGTATGCATTCTACAAGATTACCTAAATATTGTTGAGAAACGGAACCCGTTACCGCTAAGACATCCTCGGTTGTCACTATTTCATCACTATAGGAAATAGCTTGGTCGATAAGACTTAACGCATCACGCATACCACCTTCAGCAGCACGTGCAACAATTTGCAGCGCTTCATCTTCCACCTTTGTACCTTCATTTGTAACAACCGTTGCTAATCGCTCTACAATATCGTGTACTGATATTTTTCGAAATTCAAAGCGTTGACAGCGTGAAATGATTGTGGATGGAATTTTGTGCGGTTCTGTTGTCGCCAAAATAAAGATAACATGTTGTGGTGGTTCTTCTAACGTTTTTAAAAGCGCGTTAAAGGCACCCATAGACAGCATGTGAACCTCATCGATAATGTATACTTTATATCCTACTGCGCTCGGGGCATATTTTACTTTATCTCTTATATCTCGAATTTCATCTACACCGTTATTTGAAGCCGCATCAATTTCTAATACATCTGAAATAGACCCTTGCGTAATGCCTAAACACGCAGGACATTCATTACAAGGTTCAGCTACCGGAGCATGCTCACAGTTAATTGCCTTTGCAAATACTTTTGCAATTGTTGTTTTCCCTGTTCCCCTCGGACCAGAAAATAAATAAGCATGCGAAGCTTTCTCTTGAAGAAGGGCATTTTGCAACGTTTTTGTTACGTGCTTTTGACCGACTACATCTTCAAACTTTTGCGGCCTCCATGTTCGGTATAACGCTTGGTATGACACGAAAATACGGCCTCCCTCAAAGGTTATTATCTTATATATTATAACCCATTCTGTTTATAGATTCCAAAAGTTATTTTCTATACAAAAAACCCACCTTTATTATATAAGGTGAGTTTTGTATACATATATAACTGCCGTGCACCTTCTGTCGATTACGTACCATAAGCGTTACTTAAGCAGTTAGCTCGGTTCAGGCACTCCTGCGGCACACGAGAAAACCCGCTTATTGCTGCTTCCTTCCGGACCTGACAAGGTTCACGGGGTCCCGTTGCGCAGGACCCAAACGTCAACGCCACTTACTTAAGGCAGGCCTTACAGCAACATAACCTCGAGAAGGAATTCGGCCTCGCTAGAGCGGATTGCGAGTACAGGGCACCGCTACCTCCCCGCTTAGCACGGCAAAGTTAAAACCAATATTCGGTTGCCTTAAATAAGGCATTTTTAGTATAACTTGTTTTATCATAAAATGCAAACAGGTTAACACTCGTTATTATTTCCAATTTTTTTCTGCTCTTTCCTTTTTCTGCGAAGCTCCCTAAAGAAGTTTGTTAATAAGGTACCGCATTCTTCTTCCATTACACCCGATACAACTTCACATTGGTGATTAAACCTTTCATCCGTCAAAAGATTCATTAGCGTACCTGCACATCCACCTTTCGGATCACTCGCCCCGTATACAACTCGCTTTACCCTTGATAAAACAATCCCACCTGCACACATCGGACATGGTTCCAAAGTAACATATAATGTAGCATTTTCTAAACGCCATGTTCCTAATTTTTTACAAGCTTCATCTATAGCTAATAACTCCGCGTGAGCAATTGAACGTTGCTCCGTTTCCCTTAAATTATGAGCAGTGCTAATTACTTCTCCATCCAGCACAATAGCCGCTCCAATTGGTACCTCTTGTATCGCTTCAGCTTTCTTTGCTTCTTCCATTGCAATCTTCATAAAATAAATATCTTGTTCCATAACATAGTCCCCTCATTACAAATAAAATACAATAACACATTTAACTACATTAATCCTTACTAGCGCGGGATAACTTTGACACATTCAATCCAACCTAAAGAAAAAAAGAAAGGTGATTATAAATGAAAAATACCGCCTTACTCATCATTGACATGATTAATGACTTTCAATTTTCACACGGTCCCATCCTTGCACAAAAATGCCAAATAATGATTGAACCTATTTTAAAGCTAAAACAAAACATGAAAACACTAGGTTATCCTGTCATTTATATTAACGATCATTATCAACTATGGAGAGCTGATATTGACCAACTCATTACTCATTGTACAAATAAGTATAGTCATGACATTATACAAGCAATTGCTCCTAGCATAGATGATTATGTTTTTATTAAACCACATTATTCTGCATTTTATGAAACACCCTTAAATTCTCTATTAGGACATTTAAAAATTGAAAACCTTATTGTTACAGGGGTGGCTGGGAATATATGCATACTTTTCACAGCGAATGACGCTCATATGAGAAATTATAAACTTTATGTCCCTAAAGACTGCACTGCTTCTAATTGTGACCAAGATAATCTACATGCCCTAAAAATAATGGAAACAACGTTGAAGGCAAACATTACACCTTCGTTTCAATTGAACTTTGAATAGTATGCATCTATTTTCTAACTTTTTATGACAAATTAGTCCGCTCGCTTCCCTCTTATGCTACAATAATTCTGTTTTGTATTTTTATTTACAGTAAATTACGGACTGAAAGGAGGAAACAGCGTGACCGGAGTACCATTTATCACGGTTGAAGGACCAATTGGTGTTGGAAAAACTTCACTAGCGAAGGAAATTTCAACTCACATGCAACTCCACTTATTAAAAGAAATTGTTGATGAAAATCCTTTCTTGGGAAAATTTTATGAAGACATTGACGAATGGAGTTTCCAAACAGAAATGTTCTTTCTTTGCAATCGCTATAAGCAATTGGAGGACATTAATATAAAGTACTTAAATCAAAGTAAGCCAGTAGTAGCAGATTATCATATATTTAAAAATTTAATTTTTGCATCTCGTACATTAAAAAACATTCAATATGACAAGTACATGCAAATTTATCGCATTCTTACACAAGACATGCCTGTACCAAATGTCATTGTATATTTAACAGCGAGTTTAGAAACATTACAAAAACGAATTGCCATGCGCGGACGAGAATTCGAAAAAAATATGGATCCAAATTACTTACTACAACTTACTAAAGATTACGAAACTGCAATGGATACTTTTAAGAAGGATCATCCCGATATCCCGGTGTTAAAATTCAATGGCGATAACATCGATTTCGTGAAAAACAAGGATGATTTGAACGTAATTTTATCCGCTCTCCAAAATACACTCTTAAAGGGGACGAAATAGCAATGGATTTAAGGAAAAAGTATAATATACCAAATGATGCAGTAATTACAATTGCTGGTACAGTTGGTGTTGGTAAATCGACTATGACAACTGCACTTGCTAATGCTTTAGGTTACCGTACATCATTTGAAAAAGTGGATTCCAATCCATATTTGGACAAGTTCTATGCTGATTTCACACGCTGGAGCTTTCACTTGCAAGTTTACTTTTTAGCAGAGCGCTTTAAAGAACAAAAGAGAATCTTCGAATATGGTGGCGGCTTTGTCCAAGATCGTTCCATCTACGAAGATACTGGTATTTTCGCGAAAATGCATCACGAAAAAGGAACAATGACAGAAACAGATTATGAAACATACAAAGGGTTGTTTGATGCGATGGTTATGACACCTTATTTTCCGCACCCAGACTTATTAATTTATTTAGAGGGATCTTTCGATGATATCGTAAACCGTATTCAGGAACGTGGTCGTCCAATGGAACAGCAGACACCAATCGAATATTGGAAAGAAATGCATGGACGTTATGAGAATTGGATTAATAACTTTAATTCCTGCCCGGTCTTACGTTTAAATATTAATGAATATGATATTCTAAAAGATGAGAACTCTATTGAACCAATTATGAAGAAAATTGGGCACTTCTTGCAACAAACACGTAAACTTGTAAAATAAAAAACCCGTGCACATGCACGGGTTTTCCTATTAACTTACTTTTTCTTTTTTGTTGGAGCAATAATTTCGCTCTCTGGTTTCCCAGCATTAATACGCTGACGAACAGTACTTGTACTAATATCATACGCTTCAGCAATTTCTTTAACAGTCATTTCTTTTCCGTTAATCATCGCTGTTATCACTTTACCTGTACGTTTAGGAGCTGTTTCTTTTTTCACAGCCTTTTCCTCAGCTTTTCTCGGTGCCTCTACCTTCACTTCTTGGTTCACATTACAAGTACAACCACAAAGCTTACGGAATGTCTCATCACTTATAATACGAGATACATTTGCAGCACTGTTTAAAATTCTATTCTTCTTACAGACAGGACATTGTACATAATATAAAGTTTTTCCATCTAATGGAAATGTTTGTATAATAAGATCCATGTTGACTCCTTTCATATCTATGAAGATAATCATCGGAATATGAGTGTTTCATAAGGCATAAACACCTTACATCATACTTTATGACTGGTTTTAAAATAAAAACTCGTTACGTGTTGGTAACGAGTTCTCCAATCTCCACTTATATGCGCTGTTGTCAATTATATCTGGAGGAGGAAGAGGGATTCGAACCCCCGCACGGCTCTCGCCGCCTGTCGGTTTTCAAGACCGATCCCTTCAGCCAGACTTGGGTATTCCTCCATATTGACATCAAATATAATATCAAAAGAAAAACAGTTAGTCAAGTATACTATAATAAATTATAGGAAGAGGAAAAAACTTTTTTCCTTTTCCTATGGTTATCACACTGACAACACTCATACCGATGAAAGTTTCAATTTATTTAATAACTGTTTTTCCTCCCATATAAGGGCGAAGAACTTCTGGAATTATAATTGTACCATCTTCTTGTTGGTAATTTTCTAAAACAGCTGCAACTGTACGTCCAATTGCAAGTCCAGATCCATTTAGTGTATGAACATGTTCTGGTTTTGCATTCGGTTCACGGCGGAAACGGATGTTTGCACGTCTTGCTTGGAATGCTTCAAAGTTACTACAAGAAGAAATTTCACGATATGTGCCGTAGCTTGGAATCCATACTTCAATGTCGTATTTCTTCGCTGCTGTGAAGCCTAAATCTCCCGTGCACATGCTCATAACGCGATATGGTAGACCTAATAATTGTAACACGCGTTCTGCATCATTTGTTAACTTTTCTAATTCTTCATAAGAATCTTCTGGTTTCACAAATTTCACAAGCTCTACTTTGTTAAATTGATGCTGGCGAATCAAACCACGTGTATCACGACCAGCTGAACCTGCTTCAGAACGGAAGCAGGCACTAAATGCTGCATAGCGAATTGGCAGTTGTTCTCCACTTAAAATTTCATCACGGTGCATATTTGTTACAGGTACTTCAGCTGTAGGGATTAAGAAGTAATCTTCGCTTTCAATACGAAATGCGTCTTCTTCAAATTTTGGAAGTTGCCCTGTTCCTGTCATACTTGCACGGTTTACCATATACGGAGGTAAAACTTCTTCATATCCATTTTCTTCTGTATGCAGATCAAGCATAAAGCTAATTAAAGCACGTTCTAACTTTGCACCTGCGCCTTTAGAAAATACAAAACGACTTCCAGTTACTTTAGCAGCACGTTCGAAATCTAAAATTCCTAGATCAGTTGCAAGATCCCAGTGAGGTTTTGGCTCAAAATTAAATTCTTTTACTTCTCCCCAAGCACGAGCTACTACGTTATCATCCTCTGCTTCACCGATTGGTGCAGATTCATGAGGAATGTTTGGAATAGAAAGCATCAATCGCTCTAAATCCTCTTCAACTGAACGAAGCTCATTATCAAGATTTTTTACTTTTTCCCCTACTTCACGCATTTCTAAGATTAATGCTTCTGCATCTTTCTTTTCACGCTTTAATACAGAGATTTGTTGAGATACTTCATTACGTTTACTTTTCAACTCTTCTGTTTGAACAAGTAACTCTCTTCTTCTTATATCTAGTTCTTCAAAACGACCAAAATCAGTTAAATCTTCGCCTCTATGCTGTAATTTTGCTTTTACTTCTTCAAAATTCGCACGTAAAAATTTAATATCAAGCATGATTATTCCTCCTTTTATTTATAAAACACAAAAAACTCCCGTCCCTGTAAAAAGGGACGGGAGTTAACCCGCGTTGCCACCCTAGTTGAAAGCAGTCTTGCTTTCCTCTCAAGTAGAAATAACGACTCTTCACCGGAAATGTTTACTAATCATAAAGATATTCCACATTTCATTCTAGGATGGATTCACAAACTGTTTCTATCGGTTTCCACCAGCCACCGACTCTCTATAAGAAACATCATTTGTTACTAATTCCTATCAACACGTTGATTTTATAAAATTGTTACCATCAATTTACTATAATCTTACACAAGTTGCAAGCTACTTATACAACTTTTTCATTTTTGCTTCTTTCACCATTTGTACGAAATATGCTGTAACACGATGATCATCCGTTAATTCTGGATGGAAAGAAGCAGCTAAAAACGGCCCTTGTCTTACTGCTACCATTCGATCATTATGCATAGAAAGAACTTCAACGTTATCTGCTATATTCACAACGTATGGTGCACGAATAAATACACCTATAAAGTCTTCTCCTACACCTTTTATCGAAAGAGCAGCCTCAAAACTGTCCTTTTGGCGACCAAATGCATTACGTTCAACTGTAATATCCATCGCACCGATATGAGATTCTTCGTAACCAACAAGATTTTTTGCAAGTAAAATCATACCTGCACATGTACCAAACATTGGTTTATTAGATTTTGCGAAATCACGAAGTGGTTCCATAAAATCATACTTATCAATAAGACGGCGCATTGTTGTACTTTCACCGCCTGGTAAAATAAGACCATCAATTTCTTCAAGTTGTTCTACACGTTTTATAATCACAGCTTCTGCACCACTCGCCTCCACTGCCTTTATATGCTCTCGAACTGCTCCCTGAAGGCCTAATACACCGACTTTAACCATTGCAAAATCTCCTTTAATTACCAACCACGCTCTTGCATGCGTTGTTCTGGTAATAATGTTGAAATTTCGACACCTTTCATTGCAGTACCTAATCCTTTAGAAAGGCTTGCAATTAGCTCGTAATCTTCGTAGTGTGTCGTTGCTTCAACAATTGCACGTGCAAATTTCTCTGGATTTTCTGATTTGAAGATACCAGATCCTACAAACACACCATCTGCACCAAGTTGCATCATTAATGCCGCATCAGCTGGAGTTGCTACGCCACCTGCTGCAAAGTTTACAACTGGTAGGCGGCCAAGACGTTTGATTTCAAGTAATACTTCATAAGGAGCGCCAGTATTTTTTGCATATGTCATCAATTCGTCTTCACGTAGGCTCGCAACTTGACGGATTTCTGCATTAACTTGACGCATATGGCGTACTGCTTCCACAATATTTCCTGTTCCTGGCTCACCCTTTGTACGAAGCATAGATGCACCTTCTGCAATACGACGCGCCGCTTCTCCAATATCACGGCATCCACATACGAATGGAACAGTGTAATCACGTTTATTTAAATGGTATACTTCATCAGCTGGAGTTAATACTTCACTCTCATCGATGTAGTCTACCCCTAATGATTCTAATACACGCGCTTCTACAAGGTGACCAATACGGCATTTTGCCATAACTGGAACTGATACGGCACCCATAACTTCTTCTACAATCGTTGGATCTGCCATACGTGCAACGCCACCTGCTGCACGAATATCCGCAGGAACACGTTCTAATGCCATAACAGCAACTGCGCCTGCTTCTTCTGCAATTTTTGCTTGTTCAGCGTTAACTACGTCCATGATAACGCCGCCTTTTTGCATTTCTGCCATTCCACGTTTTACACGTTCTGTTCCTGTTACATTTGTCATGTACAAAAACCCCCCTAGGTGAATTGCTTTCCCCCGTTAAAGGCGAAAATTAAGAATACTCTTACATTCTACCACTAACTATGAGAGGCTTGTCTACTACTTTTTCATAAAATCGGTATGAAAAATAGGAATAAAAAAAAGCTCCTACAATGAGGAACTCTTAAAACCAACCTTTTACTGTATCAACGGCACTATTCCAAATGCCACTAAAGAAAGAACCAATACCACGCATAGAACGTGTAAACCAGTTTGCCTTTTCTACTTCTGATTTTGTTACAAGGTCTACTTGTAATGATTTACCTGATAAAAATCCAGAATCATTATTATCCTTAGGTGATATCACCATTTGGCCAAGTGCTGTCCCCTTTTTAATTGGTGCTTCTTTCTCTTTACTTACATCTTTAAATTCTGTTTTATATACATCTTTACTTCCTTTTAACATTGGAAGTGTAATAGCTTGTTTTGTTTGGACTGTTACATCTTTATCTTTTGCATTTTCTACTCGTACGGTTTCATGTCCTTTTACAGTAGAACCTTTTGGGTATAGCTTTTTCACTTCGAAGTTTGTAAAACCATAATCAAATAGTTTCTTTGTTTCTGCAAATCGTGCTGGATGCGATTTTGTGTTAATTACAACAGAAATTAAACGCATACCATTACGCTCTGCCGTTCCTGTAAAGCAATCTCCCGCTTCTGGTGTAGAACCTGTTTTAAGACCATCTGCTCCCTCATATTGGAATACGAGACCTTTTAACATCCAGTTCCAGTTGTCCATTTTGACTGGATACTTTCCACCTTCTTGGAATACCTTCTTCGGAATTTTAGCCGTCTCTAATACCTTTGGAAAACCTTGAATAAGGCGCTGAGCTACAATAGCACAATCTATAGCAGACATTTTATTTTCCTCATCTGGAGTTGTTCCTTCAGGATGTTGTCCCTTTAAATCTTTGTTCGTTAGGCCAGTAGAGTTTACAAATTTATAACTTTTTAATCCAAACTCTTTCGCTTTAGCATTCATCATTTTTACAAAGTCTACTTCTTTACCAGCAACTGCTTCAGCTAATGCAATTGTTGCACCGTTTGCAGAATAAATTGCCATTGCCTCATATAATTCTTTTACCGTATACGATCCACCATTCTCTAACGGAACGTTTGATAATGAGCGATCTTGTGAAATCTTGTATGCATATTCAGAAACTTTAACTTTTTGATCCCATTTAAGTTTCCCTTTAGCCACAGCTTCATTAACTAAGTATTCACTCATCATTTTTGTCATACTAGCAATTGCTAATAATTGATCTGCATTTTTTTGGTATAGAACTTTCCCAGAATCTGCTTCCACTAAAATCGCTGCACCTGCTTCTACGTCTAAAGCAGGGCTTGTTTCTGCTGATGCACTGCCATACGTAACAAATATGCTACAAACTAATGTAAGCACCGTTACCAGCGCAATGAATCTCTTGCAAAACATACCTTTCACTTTTGTTACCCCCAATATCTTTGTACTCACATAACCGTTATTCTAACATAATCAAAAAAAAATAAACAGAGATATCAAATCTCTGTCTATTTACATATAAGACATTATAAAGAGTAATTTGGAGCCTCTTTTGTAATTTGTACGTGATGTGGGTGGCTTTCACGTAAGCCAGCACCTGACATACGGATGAACTGTGCATTCTCACGTAAAAACTCTAAATCTTGTGCTCCGCAATATCCCATACCTGCACGTAATCCACCAACTAATTGATGAACTGTATCAGCTAAAGGACCTTTATATGGTACTCGTCCTTCGATACCTTCTGGAACAAGTTTTTTATTACCTTCTTGGAAGTAGCGGTCTTTACTTCCTTTTTCCATTGCTCCAACAGAACCCATACCACGGTATACTTTAAATTGACGACCTTGATAAATTTCGGTTTCTCCTGGGCTTTCTGCTACACCAGCAAACATACTCCCAAGCATAACAACGTGTGCCCCTGCTGCTAATGCTTTTACCATATCACCAGAGTATTTAATACCACCGTCAGCAATAACTGGAATACCATGTTTACGAGCTTCTGTCGCACAATCGTATACTGCTGTTAATTGTGGTACACCAACACCAGCTACAACGCGTGTAGTACAGATAGAACCTGGTCCGATACCAACCTTGATAACATTTGCACCCGCTTCAATTAATGCACGTGTCGCTTCAGCTGTGGCAACGTTACCTGCAATAATGTTTAATGCTGGATATTTCGCACGAACTTCTTTTACTTTTTCAATAACACCTTGAGAATGCCCGTGGGCCGTATCAAGTACAATGACGTCTACGTTTGCTTTTACTAATGCATCGATACGAAGCATAGCATCTGCCGTTACACCAACTGCTGCTCCGACTAATAAACGACCTTGTTTATCTTTTGCTGAGTTTGGAAACTCAATTACTTTTTCAATATCTTTAATTGTGATAAGCCCTTGTAATACACCGTTATTATCAACAAGAGGGAGCTTTTCAATTTTATATTTCTGTAGGATCTTTTCAGCTTCTTCTAGCGTAGTACCAACTGGAGCTGTAATTAATTGTTCTTTTGTCATTACATCGGAAATCTTGATAGAGTAGTCTTGAATAAAACGCATATCACGGTTTGTAATAATACCAACTAATTTTTGTTCGTCTAAATTATTTACAATTGGTACACCTGAGATACGATATTTCCCCATAAGATGTTCTGCATCATATACTTGATGTTCTGGAGTTAAAAAGAAAGGATCTGAGATAACGCCACTTTCAGAGCGTTTTACTTTATCAACCTGCTCTGCCTGTTGCTCAACAGACATATTCTTATGAATAACTCCTAGGCCGCCTTGACGTGCCATAGCAATAGCCATATCAGCTTCTGTTACTGTATCCATGCCTGCGCTAATTAAAGGAATATTTAACTGTAGACTTTCAGATAGAACCGTTTTGACACTTACTTCTCTTGGCAGTACATCTGACTTCGCTGGTACAAGTAACACATCATCGAATGTCAAACCTTCTTTAACAAATTTAGATTCCCACATAATTGTTCCCCCTATGATACCAGAAATTATTATTAGTAGCTTAACAATTGGTTAAAATACTGTCAAGAAAGTACCTATATGTTAGAATTTTTAGATAATAAAAGGAGCGTAATATATGCATCATACATCTCATACTTGGCAGCAATTAAGTTTCTTTTTTTCATCCCAAAATGTACAACGTTATCTTTCCCGTTGTTATGAAAAATTACATATCGAAAATGTTGAAAAAAAGAGCTTTGAAAATTGTTACCCTTTTATTTATTACTTAGAACATGGAAAAAGTTATTATGAATTATGTAAAACGGCTCCATTATCTATTCAACCTATGTTGCTATTTTATGGAATGAGTCAGCTCTTAAAAGCATGCTTATTAACTGTCGATCCAAATTATCCTGAATCAACAACAATTTTAGCACACGGAGTGACAACACGTAAAAGAAAAAAACAAGGATATCAATTTTTAGAAGATGAGGTCAAAGTACAAAAGAATGGATTATTCCCTCATGTTGCGGAACGGATGTTTCACATGAAACACTTAGAGGCTGAAAAATTTAACATGTTAGAACTAATGCATAAAATACCTGAATTTAAAAACCTATTTCAATATAGTCAAAAGGAAAAAATGCTATATAAAGTTGATACACTAGATGAACATCACATTTTATTTTCTTCTAGCATACTTGATCGCTTACACATGACGAAAGAGCGTTTCTCTCGTTTCATAGAAACAAATGGTAAACATCTTTTTATACAACATATACCTGATGTGACCAATGAATCCAATTTACAATTTTCAGCTCCTATTAAAACGTGGAATCCTTTGTATAGTACACCGTTCTCTTATGATTACAGTACTCATACTTATTATTTGCCAATAACTCATGATGTACGTAATCATAAATTACACTTACCTGAATTACTGATACACTATTTATTACTTTACAATTTAAGTATGATTTCACGCTATGAAACCGATTGGTGGTACGACTTATTAAACAGTTATTCTTCTGAAGACTATCCTTTTATTTATCAATTTTTAGGGGTATCAACTCAGAAAATCCCTTATTATATTTCACTTTTTTTATTAAGAGACTACTCCCCTATTTCTTAGGAAACAAAAAAGCACGAGTCCATTGACTCGTGCTTAGATTGCTTGGCGACGTCCTACTCTCACAGGGACAAGGTCCCAACTACCATCGGCGCTAGAGAGCTTAA
>NZ_LTAQ01000026.1:12967-16366 GCF_001590835.1 Bacillus gaemokensis | reverse complement strand
TTTCTATTTAATTTTGTGAACACATCAAGTAAAACAAATAATTTTTTTCATTATCAACTCCTTTATAATTTTTTTGAGTGTGTGTATTTCGAATGATTTGTTATTTTTAGTTTAATTTAACTTGAGTATTAAAAACATCGAAATACCTAACAAAATCCTTACATTATTGTAAGGGACCTTACAGAGACATAAAATTTTAAAAATATATTAACCAGAACTATTTTTGCAGCTTCTGGTGCAAAGAAAAAGAAGAGTATTGCAAGAAATCTATAAAGTTTGGGCATACTGATACTATTATTCTAAAAAGGAAAGGATGGAAGAACTTGGACTATCCAGTGTTCATACAATGATTATGCGTTGGATACATCAATATGGGCTTGAATTAGATAAGTGAATTCGATGTCATCTCAAACAAACCAGACAGATAAAATATCTGAATAAAGTTGTAGAACAAGATCATCGTTCTATTAAAAAACGCGTACGCTCTATGTTAGGATTAAAATCCTTTTAAACTGCTAAACGAGTATTATCTGGATTGGAAGCGATGAGAATGATGAAAAAAGGACAGGCTTTCCAAGGGTAGAGATCTGTCCAAAAACAAATAAAGTTAATCAATCAACTCTTCGATCTTACCGCATAGTAGCAGATTCCGTTAGGAATCTACACTGTTATTTTTTAGTCCACATATTATTTACACCAGAACCCAAAAAAGCATGTGTAGCTTTGTTGGATAAGGATTTGAAGGATAGAAAAGCGACTACTATGGATCTAAATCTAATAGCCTTACACTTTTATTACAAGTGTGTAAGGTTTATAAAGAAAACAGAACAAAAGAGCAACTAGCAAAAGCTAACTGCTCGGCTCCAAGGGGGACGGAGAAAGAAATTTAAATGAGTTTTGACTGGTTGTCTTATCTGCAGTATTGACGGAATATTGAGGTTTATTCACTTGAGCATAAGAAAACTTAAAAAGTAATTATTTGAATAGAAATGGAGGAATAACAATAGGTTTAGGGAATCGAGAAATAGATTATTAATCTATCAAATAAAATGGGAGTGACGCTTATAAACAAGCGTCCGACTCCTGTGAAGGCATTAAAAATCGAAAATGGACACGTGGTAAACGGGTTCTATGAAGCTAAAAGTGCGTTTATAAAGGAAAAGCAATTGCATTCGAAGCGGAGTCTACAGAGAGTACTACACGATTTGATTTAAAGAACATTGCACAACATCAGTTGGGATTACCTGGAGAAAACGGAGAAGATGGGAGCTGTGTGTTTCTTCCTTATAGAGTCATTCTATAATTTTTGTTATATATTAATATAAGGATTAATATTGATAAAGATCACTTAACATTTTATGAGGATTTCCATTCCAATACCTTTGATATGGTGTTAGCAATTTATGTTGTTTAACCCAATCACGATTAATTTTTTGTAATAGTTGTTCTTCAGTTAACTGTTCTTTTTCTTTTATTGTCCAACTGAATGCCTCCAAAGCTTTCTCTTTTGTCCAAAAATTTTTAGGGGCACGTTTAAAGTCCCATTCTTTAAAATGTCCCGGATATAAATCATCTAGCATTTTAAATGGACTATAATCCCAATAAGTCACTAAATGTTGTACTAATCTATGCTTCCTTAACCAATTTGCACTAAAAATCATCATTAGTTCCTTATCTGTTAACTGTTCTTTTTCCTCTATTGTCCACTTTAGAGCTTCTAATACTTTTTCTTTCGTCCAAAAACCCCTAGGTACTTTTGGAAATTGCCATGCTTTAAAACGATTTGGATATAAATCGTTTATCATTTTATAAGGGCTACTGCTCCAAAACCTTCGTAATGGAACAGCTAACTTGTTTCTTTCAAACCATTTTATATCAGTTCTTTGTGGTACCTGTTCTTCTATTAGTTGTTCTTTTTCTTCTATTGTCCATTTCAAGGCCTTTAATGCTGTTTTTTCTGTCCAATAGTCTTTTGGAACATTTTTAAATAGCCATTCCTTAAAACGATTTGGATATAAATCGTTTATCATTTTATAAGGATTAGAACCCCAGAAATTTTTCAAAGGCGTATTTAATTTATTTTTTATTAGCCAATTTGTACTGAATTCCTGGTATATTTGTTCTTCAGTTAACTGTTCTTTTTCTTCTAGTATCCATTGTAAGGTGGTTAAAGCCTTCTCTATTGTCCAAAACTTGGAGAATTGATCCTTTCTAAAAGTATCAGGATACAAATCATTAAGCATTTTTTGAGGATTCCCTTCCCAATACAACCTTAAAGGAATAATAAACTTATTTTTTTTTAGCCAATTTAAGTCAACAACTTTTAATACACTTTCTTTAGTTAAATGGTTTTTCTCCTCTATTAACCATTTAAGCTCCTCCAATACAGTTAAAGATGTGCTTTTCCTCCAATATTCGTTTTTTAAGGAATCCCATTGCCATACTTTAAAACGATTTGGATATAATTCATTTAACATCTCATATGTATTTGCGTTCCAATGCTCAAGCAACGGAATCTTTAATCTGTGTTTTATTAGCCACCCTTTATTATACACTTGAAGTATTTGTTCTTCGGTTAATTGTTCCTTTTCTTCTATTATCCACCTTAAAGCTTCTAATGCTTCTGATGAGGATTTTCCAATCCAATATCCCTTAGATAAATCTTTTAATTGCCATTCTTTAAACTGGTTTGGATATAAATCATTTAGCATTTCAAAGGGGCTTCCATTCCAATACTTAATTAGCGGTATTGCTAAATCATTTTTTATTAACCACTTTTTATCAAAAAATGCTAATAGTTGTTTTTGTGTTAATTTCTCTTGTTGTTCTATTTTCAATTCTAGTACTTTTAACCCGTCTTCTTTTGTCCATAATTGAAATTTATCCATATTATCCCTCGATTTCCTAATATTCGTATCTATTGGTTCTATTTTACATGAAAAAAGCGATTTTAGATGAAAGAACTTTTTAAAATAAGATTACAATCATTTATTAAATCTAAAAGATAAAAAGGATAAATTTAAAAGGTATATGGACTATAAGGGGGTTACCATACATCGCTATCAACTTCTAGATAGCTTTATATAATGGCACATTAGGGGTAGAAAGCGATTTTAAATTATAGGGTTGCTTTCTACCTTTTTATATAAAGTTAGAGGGAGTGAATCGCATTTTATCTGACATATCATATTTCAAAAAATGATTCTAAAGACATACTGACTATTGGGTTCTGGTGCAAAAACTTTAAAGCTCTTGCAAGTAATCTCCTAAACTTGGACATACTGATAATATTACTCTAAAAAAGGTGTGTGATCGGTATGGAAAAGGAAAATTTGTTCAAATGGAAGCATTATCAGCCTGAACTAATCTTACTAACAGTAAGGTGGTACCTACGGTACA
>NZ_LTAQ01000026.1:0-12700 GCF_001590835.1 Bacillus gaemokensis | reverse complement strand
AAGTAAATCAAGAGATAAACAAGCAGCCAAGTGCTTTTTCAAGAAAGCCTTGGCTTTTTCGTACGTTTCTAAACCTCGCGTGATAACAGTAGATAAGAACCYTGCCTATCCTGTAGCAATTCAAGCGTTAAAAGGGGTATCGCCACATGCCCATCAACCTAAGAAAAGCAAATACCCCAAAACGAGAAAATTGACATCTCCAGATGAAAATGTACAATTTTTTTGATTTGGGGATGCTTCAAAATATTAGCTTGATAGCAATGTGTCTCTACCCACATAGGTTCGTGAGCTACGGTACTATGACCATATCGTACAGCTAGTTGAGTGTTCAAATGTTTTTGGTCAAAGCTTTTGTCTTGATATTATATGAACTCACCTCATCACTCCATAATTTTAAGGTAGTGAACGATTTTAGATTACCTAAAATCATCATGATATCCTAAATAATATTTAAAAAGCTAAGCCCATACATCGCAGCAACTGTAAAAATGACTGTCCATACTGTAGACTGACCGTCATCCAACTTATGACGTGTGTCCGGTTAGATCCAAATGTTAAAGCTAATACGGCTGCAATATCAGTTCCTACGAGAATTGGAGCTAGAAGAGCCAAACCTGGAATACCATATCGTTCCCATATTTGTCTTGATCGGGTTTCTTTTTTTGAAGGTGTTGTTATACCTTTTTTTAGTTTTCTTGCTGCTTGCCATTTTGCATACTGTTTAAAGAAAAAGCCAAGTAATAGAACCAAGATAAGATTTCCTGCAAATGCTGTTACTCCTACTGCAAATGGTTGTAACCCCCATGCGATACCAAGTGGTACAACGATTGATACATCCATCCATGGGGCAAAAGCTAAAAGAAATAACACTACATATTGCCATAATGCACCCGCATTTTGAGCCCACTCCACCATATTGTTTCATCCCCTTTGTTAAATACGATTTAAAATAAGAATAGTAGTTAACCAATAGACAATGTATTGACCTGCACCTAGTAAACCAATGCACAATAATGGAACAAAATTATGTTGAGAAAAGAGGAAGCAAATCCCTGCCGTTACTGGAAGTGCAATGCTATAGTAAATATACACATTTCGGCAAGCCTTATAGGTTACCCACTGCTGCCCTTCATCTATTTCACGAAATTCAGATGGTATAAAACCAAATAATCTAATCTTATCATGAGGATTCTTTCGGTTATAAAGTCTTGTGAGAATGAGCCATAAAAAAGTAATCGTCACTAAAATCCCGAAACATAACTTAGCTAAAATGACTTGTGTATTCATAAGAGAAAATAGTAAAAATGCAATAATCAACACAAATATACTGGCCCCTATAAGTGGAGATCTTAAAACCTGTTTTATCATAATCGTTCCTCTCCCTTTAAATAAAAAACCTCTTCTACGGTAACTTGAAATACAGCAGCTATTTTTAACGCCATAGTGACAGATGGAGAATAATCACTTTTTTCTATTAACCCAATTGTCTGCCTTGTGACCCCAATTGCATCGGCCAAGTCTTGCTGAGTCCATCTAAATCGTGCCCGTAATTCTCTAACTCTGTTTTCTAGCATCATAATTTCCCTTTCCTCATTTACAATTACTGTAATTGTAAATGATTACTAACAAAATGTAAACAATCATTTGCATTATGTAATGAATAATTGCTAAACGCGACATAAATTACATTTAAGTTAAAAAAGGGAGTGCACCCCATCGCTATCAAGCAAACAAAACAAAATACCCCATAAAATGAAAAAATACGTTATTCTTTCTGTAGAATCATAGGAAAGGATGGCGTTTTTTCATGGACCTCTCGCTTTCTGAAGAATTACATCTATTCTCACAAGAATTACAATGCTTTCTATCTCCAGTAGTCCTACAAGACATCGCCAGACGAGTTGGCTTTGTACAGCGATCTAGTAAATATCAAGCAAACGAACTCATTGCCCTTTGCGTATGGCTCAGTCAGAAAATCGCTAGCACATCACTTACACAATTGTGCAGTCGGTTAGAAGCTTCCACTGGGGTACTAATGAGCCCAGAAGGATTGAATCAACGCTTTAATCCAGCAGCTGTCGCATTTCTTCGAGAAGTCTTTACTTCTCTTCTCACACAAAAACTCTGTTCCAATCAATCGCTTTCTGCACATATGATGTCTATTTTCAATCGTATTCGTATTTTAGATGCGACGGTGTTTCAGTTACCAGATACCTTCGCCACTGACTATCAAGGGTCAGGCGGAAGTAGTAATACTGCTGGGGTGAAGATTCAACTTGAATACGATTTACTCAGTGGTCAATTTTTAAACGTACAGCTTGGGCCAGGAAAGAACAATGATAAAACATACGGTACCATTTGTCTTGAAACCGTTGAAAAAGGAGACCTATGTTTGCGTGATCTCAGTTACTTCGATTTAAGTGATTTACAAGCGATTCACGATAAAAAGGCTTACTATATCTCGAGGTTAAAGCTGAATACACGCATTTATATCAAGAACCCTGAGCCAGAATACTTCAACAATGGTACGTTAAAAAAGCAAACAGAATACATCCAGCTTGATATGACACAAATGATGTCTAGTCTACCTCCTGGTGAAACGATGGAAATCTCCGAGGCATATATTGGCCAAAATCAGAAGCTTCCAGCACGTGTCATGATCCATCGTTTAACCGACGATCAAACACAAACGCGTTTGAAAAATCAAGCAATACGTGAGAAAAAAAAGGGGATTATCATGAAGGATAAAAGTAAGCGTTTGATGAGCATGAATATATATATTACGAATACATCGCCAGAAGAAGTACCGACTAACTATGTGCATTCCTTGTATTCACTGCGTTGGCAAATAGAGATTTTGTTTAAAACATGGAAGTCGTTCTTTGAAATTGATGAGTGTAAGGGCATCAAAAAAGAACGTCTTGAATGCCATTTGTATGGCCAACTCATTGGCATTCTCATCTGTTCCTCTACGATGTTTCAAATGCGACAGTTTCTACTCGGAAAGCAGAAGCAAGAACTAAGCGAATACAAAGCAATTTATATGATTAAGGATTACTTTCCGTTACTGTTCCAAGCAATGACGGTTGACACAGATGAACTCTCGGCGATTCTGCATCGCCTCTATCAATCGCTTAAAAAGAATGGTCGTAAATGTCATCGTTACAAAAAAATGACCGTCTTCGATATTCTTGGTGTTGTCTATGAAACGACGGTGAATAAAAGACAAATTGCCTAGCAGAAAAATCACATTTTCATAGGTTTATTTGGCATGTTTATTTTTCCAAAACTCATTAGTCACAGTACAAAAATCAAGGCGTAGCTAGGATTTCTCATCGTTAGCTTGATGGGCATGGGGTATCGCCAGCATTTTGGAGAAAAACCACGCTAAGCAAATTTCGACAAGAAAAAAGCAGTTTTTTCCCCGTTAAGAGTAAACATGTTTATGAACAATAAATTTGTTCTTTAAATAATAAACTTATTTAAATTCTTTAAAAATGAAGAGCCGACATCATAAACCTGCATTATTAATGTAGAATAGTGATGTCGGCTCTTCATCCACTAAACTGGCAGGTTAGTGAATAAATTATTCATATTTATTTAAAGCTTATTTTCGGGAGGAGGTTATGCAATGAGAGCACCATATCAAGTATTGATATTTCCTTATATAATAACTGATGATTCTATTCAATATGCTATTTTTAACCGAAGAGATTATGGTTATTGGCAAGGGATAGCTGGTGGTGGAGAAGATGGTGAGACTCCTACTGAATCAGCAAAACGGGAAGCGTTTGAAGAGGCTGGTATTATAAGAGAATGTCCCTATATAAATTTAGATTCTGTGTCTTCACTACCAGTAGAGGATGTAGTTGGAGGATTTCTTTGGGGAGAAGATGTTTATGTAATAAAAGAATTTTCTTTTGGAGTTAAAGTTCCTACAAAAAATATTTCATTATCCAAAGAACACTTCAATTATAAATGGTTATGCTTTGAGGAAGCAGTAATGCTTTTGAAATGGGATAGTAACAAAACAGCATTGTGGGAATTAAACAAAAGGTTATTAAAACAATTAAAGTATTAGCTAACAAAGCCGTTAGTGAAACAAGAATTAAACAACTTCAAAAAACCTTGCTACACTTCAGAACGAACTCTCTTTTTAATAAAACGATGATCTTGCTCTACAATGTTATTAAGGTATTTTACCTGCCTTATTTGGATGCCTACAGGCATCTTTTTCTCTGTCTTCAACTCTTCAATCGCTATAGGATAGGTCGGGTTTTTGTCCACTGTAATCACACGGGGCTTTGAAACATGAAAAAACTGCAAAGCTTTCTTGAAAAAACGCTTTGCACCCCATATCCATCAACTTAAGAAAAATAAATGCCCCCAAAACGAAAAAATGAGCTGACTTCTAAGAGTAACTACCTGTAGAGAAAGAAAATTTTCATTTAGGGGGGATATTAAAACCTTAGGTTGATGGGCATGGGGTAGTACCACATCGCTATCAAGCTAAGAAATACAAATACTCCAAAACGAGAAAATTGACTTCTTCATGTGAAAATGTACAATTTTTTTGTTTTGGGGTGTTATAAAATTCTTAAGTCGATGGGCATGTATAGTGCCCCCTATTACAGTTAGTAGAACAACTTCGGGAAAAGAATGTCCACTTTGCGATTTTAAATTTAGGAATAGATACTAGAACACCAACAGGAAAATTCTTTTTAACTGTCATGTCTGCCTTTAGTGAATTAGATCGAGAAATGATTAAAGAAAAACAACGTGCAGGAATAAAGTTAGCGAAGCAAAAAGGAGTGTATAGAGGAAGATTGAAGAAATACACGGATAATCACCCAGGTATGAATCATGCGATTGAATTTCGGAATCATACCACTAAAACAGTGAAAGAAATATGCCTAATTACAGGTGTGAGTCAGGCCACTCTGTATCGTAGATTAAAAGAACTTGAATAAAGTTCTTTTTTAATTTGTAATTAAATTCCAGAGTGGTCCCTCATACCCAGAATCGTTTCCGTACCCCATATAGAGAAAACAGAAAAGGATAGATAAAACAGAATAAATCTGTATTATCTATCTTTTTTTTGTACGACATATAACTGTTGGTTTGGAATAAAGTTTGATGAAGGAAGTTTAACTTTATTTAGCTCACCCTTGAAGTAGCTTATAGATATCTTCTTTTATAGGAATAGAAGATATCGCTCCTTTTCCTGTTGTAGTAAGGGCCCCGCTTGCATTCGCAAATGTTAATATCTCCTGCCAATGCATATGAAGTATCTCTTCTATATTTTGTTGTCTTACATTTTTCTCTAACAATTTATACAAGAAGCCGCCAATAAATGCGTCTCCAGCACCTGTTGTATCCTGTACTACAACAAGATATCCATTTGATTGATACTGTTTATCCTTCATATATAATTCCGCACCTTGCACTCCTTTTGTATAAATAACAGCCTTCACATCTCCTATAAATAAAGACTCAATAGCCTTTTCCATATCAGAAATCCCAGTGATAAACGTCAGCTCTTCATCTGAAATTTTAACTATATGTGCACGCGGAATAAATTCCAAAATCGTTTTTCTACAATCTTCAGCATGTTTCCAAAGCGGTAGACGTACGTTAGGATCAAAGCTGATAATCCCTCCTCTTGCTTTCGCAGCGTAAACCGCCTTTAAATGCGCATATTTCATCGGACTTTCTACTAAATCAACGGAACAAAAATGAAGAATATCACCTTTTTCAAACCATCTTTCATCTATCTCATTTTCTCTAAGCAACAAATCTGCAGAAGGATTGCGATAAAAAGAAAAATCACGTTCACCATCTTCACGTAATGAGACAAAAGCAAGGCCTGTATTTGCTTCGTTCGTTCTTATAATCTTGCTTATATTTACACCTACATCCTGTAATTGTTCTAACAGAAAATCGCCAAATGCATCGATACCTAACTTTGTAAGCATACATGACTTTCCCCCGTATTTTGCAACTGCGGCTGCTACATTCGCAGGTGCCCCTCCAGGAACTCGCTGAAATTCTATTACATCTTTTAGAGCCTTTCCTTTTTGAATAGGAATGAAATCAATTAAAACTTCCCCGATTGCGTACAAGCTCTTCATATATTCCACCTCTTCTCCTTATTCATAATCCCATTTTGTTGCTTGTAATAATGCACTTCCTTCTTCAGCAAAAAAATAAATTTCTGTGCTGTCGGTTCTCGGAAATATACGACTAGTAAATACCTCTTCCCCATCATTTATAAAGATTTCAACAGAAGATGTATCCACAAATAAATGGAACTTAATCGCTTGTGCATCTACTGAACATTTTCTCTTTGTTCCATAAGATTCTCCCACTGCTTCTCCTGAATGTGTACGATCTAGTATTACTTTTCTCTCAGCAACATTATACTTAACTACTGTTCTCTCAGTTTCGCTTACTCTAAATGCAATTCCATATTCAGTTGCATTCTTATTTTCAAACTTACAAATCATTTCGTATGCTACCCCTGTAAATCCCTCATACATTTTCTGTTCACTGCAAATCGTATCTTTTATTTTATATTGCTGTTTACGAAGTGCTTGAAGCTCTTTTATTGGCCGTTGAATAAACTTGTCTCCTCGAACGATCAATTCTCTTGGTAATGTTAAACAATGCGCCCAACCATTTTTATCAGTTGGATAATCTATTTCCGGCAATCCCATCCATCCAACTAAAATACGCTGTCCAGCTGAATTTATCATTGTTTGAGGAGCATAAAAATCAAATCCTCTGTCCAGCTCCTGAAAGGAACCGTGCGACATAGATAATTGTTTCACATCCAGCTTGTCTCCAAGAATATAGCCAGATTGATAAATATTTTGATAGTGATCTCCTTTAGGTTTTAGACCTTGTGGAGAAAATAGGAGAACTCCTCTGCCTTGTAACTCGAAATAATCTGGGCATTCCCACATATAACCGAAATTATTCAAGTTTATTTGCAATTCTCCTTCATAGCTCCACTGTAGTAAATCAGGCGATTGATATAAAACGACACATCCTGTTTTATCTTCTCGCTGCGCTCCAATGACTGCATAAAACATATTACCTTTTTTCCAAACCTTCGGATCACGAAAATGATCTGTATATCCATTTGGAACTTCATGAATGACAGGATGTTCTAACTTTTTGATTTTTCCTGTTTCATCCATAATCGCAATGCATTGATAAGGTTTTCTTACCCATTTTTCATCACGAGTATTACCGGTATAAAATAAGTATAATTTCCCTTCATGCTCAATTGCACTTCCGGAATAAGCGCCATGACTGTCATAATCATTTTTCGGTTCAATCCCTATACCAACATTTTCCCAATGAACGAGATCTTTTGATCTCGTATGATACCAATACTTTAAACCATGCACAGGCCCGAGTGGAAACCATTGGTAAAACAAATGATATTCACCATTATATAGAGAAAATCCATTCGGATCATTTAGCAGACCTGTTTCTGGCTGTATATGAAACGTTTGCCGCCAAGAACAATTATTTACTCTTGCTTGTAATTTCTGAAATTCTTCCGAACTTACCTCCTCAATCCGGCGATAGCGCTGTTTCTTTGTCCATACCATTTCTATCAAACTCCCTTAACAAATAGAGGAGAATGAAACCATCATCCTCCATTTGTTACCATAAATTAAGCTGCCTCTTTTTGAGAAGAATTGCTTCCCTTCTTTTCTGTTCTTTTTGCTAAAATAAGCGTTAATACAAAAGCAATGATAAAGGAAATTGCCATTCCGATTACATAAGGAATAATGCAGTCTGGTCTAATCGAAATAATACCAGGTAAACCTGCAGCTCCTAGTGAAATTGCTTTTACTTTGTAAAAAGTTATAAAAGCAGATGCGACTCCAGAACCTATAATAGCTCCTATAAACGGATATCTTAGTTTTAAATTAACACCAAACATTGCTGGCTCTGTAATACCTAGAAGTGCTGAAATTCCCGCAGCTGACGCAATGCCTTTCACTTTCTTATCTCTTGTAATAAGAAAAACTGCAAGAGTTGCTGCACCTTGTGCGACGTTAGACATTGTCGCAATTGCAAATATGAATGAACCCCCTGTTTTTGCAACGTCAACTAGTAATTGCGTTTCCACTGCAATAAAACTATGATGCATACCTGTAATAACAATCGGTGCATAGAGGAATCCGAAGATCCCGCCACCAATAAATCCAGTAGTGTCATATAACCAAACGATTCCATCAGTTAACAAATTCCCTGCAAAACGTGTAATTGGCCCTACTGCTGTAAATGTTAATAAACCTGTAATAAAAATTGTAAATAAAGGTGTAAGAAGATTATCAAGTGCTGTCGGAATTACTCTTCGTAAATATGTTTCTATTTTTGCTAGAATAAATGATGCCACAAGAACTGGTAATACTGTACCTTGATATCCTACTTTTTCAATACTTATACCAAATATATGCCAAGCGGGTACTTTGTCAGCTACCAAAGCTGCCCCATACCCATATCCATTCAATAAATCCGGATGGACCATTAACATACCAAGCGCCGCCCCAAGATAAGGATTCCCTCCAAATCGTTGTGTCGCTGAAAAACCAATTAAAATTGGTAAAAATACGAATGCTGCATTTGCAAATGTATTAATAAGTGCTGCTAAATCTGTTATTTGAGGATTTGCTTCCACTAATGATTTTCCGGCAATAAATAAATCTTTTGCTGTTAATAGGTTATTAATCCCCATTAATAAACCACCGGCTACGATGGCGGGAATAATGGGAACGAAAATATCAGAAAGCAATTTCACAAATCGTTGAAGCGAATTCAATTTTTTTGTTCCAGCGGCTTTCACATCTTTTGTAGACATCTCGGAAATATCTGTTAATTTAGAAAGCTCTTTATACACTTCGTTTACAGTTCCTGAACCTATAATGACCTGAAATTGTCCACCCGTAGAAAAAGTTCCCTTTACCGTATCTATACTATCAAGTTTCTTTTGATCAACTTTCGCTTCATCATTTAAAACTAAACGTAAGCGAGTTGAACAGTGTGCTGCTGCAGATACATTCTCTTTACCGCCAATTGCTTCCAAAATCTCTTTTGCAATTTGATTGTAATTCATAACGCTCCTCCTTTATCATTTTTGGAACCGGTTCCAAATTAGTGTTAATTAAAAACCAGTTTTCGGAACCGGTTTCAATTAGATTATATGATTGCTTTTATATGTTGTCAACGCTTTCTCTTTCAATTATTTTATATTTGGATATTGAGATTTTTTCTACCCCTTCTTCATTTATGAGCTTTACAATATTTCGAGCTGCCATTTGTCCAACTTCTTTGTAATAAAATTTCACAGTAGTTAAAGCAGGATGAATGACTCCTGTTACTTGATATCCACCAAATCCAGTAATGGACAAATCTTCAGGTACTCGTAAACCTCTCATATATGCGGCTTTTAATGCACCAAGGGCAATATTATCTGTTGCGCACACTAAAATAGAAGGATGAAACTCTTCGATGATCTTCGATGTTGTTTCAATTGCGTCTTCAATATTAAAACTTGTTTCATAATATTTCACTTCACAGTTCGTTTTTGTATCTACTGCTTTTTTGAACCCCCGCTTTCGGTTTACACCAACCGCAATGTCATGTTCTGTTACACCTAAATAACCGATTCTTCTATGCCCCTTTGTAAGGATATATTGTCCTATAAAATAAGCCGCTCCGTAATCATCATGAATTAAACTATACACTTCATTATGCTGTTGTCCAACAAGCAGCACTGGTATATCGATTTTACGAAAAGCTTCTATATGCTGATTAGTCACTTGTGTAGCCAGTAAAATAATCCCTGCAACTTTTTGATTTGCCAATGTATAAATGCTTTCGATTTCTCGTTCCAAATCTTGATTGGAATTGGATGTTAACATTTGATAATTTTGTTCTTTTAACTGTTCATCAATACCAATTAATGTTAGTGATGAAGCATAGGAATCCAAACGTGGTACGATTGTACCAATAATATTCGTTTTCTTTGCCTTTAAGCTTTGAGCAAACGTATTAGGAATATATCCTGTTTCTTGAATAGCACGCTTAATTCTCTCTTTTGTCACGTCACTAACAGAACCGCCATTCAAATAACGGGAAACTGTACTCTTTGCAACCCCCGCTATTTGAGCAATATCAGAAATTGTTTTTTTCATTATTTCATCTCCATATTCATATACGATTGTTGATCATGTCACCTGCATTTATTCTAGTCTGCTATGTTGAAAAATAAAAGTTATATCTCTAGCCCTTTCTATATTGGTAGTGAATATACATTTCAAGTATAGGAGGCACGGCAACGATTACTGCTTTTTGGGGCCACTCGCCATTTTAAGTTAACAGAACTAGAATTCCGTTAACTTTTTTAGATGAATTTGACAAGGTTTGTTTACAGAGCACCTGTAAACAGTTATGAAAATAAGTTTACGGAACATATTTAAAGAAAACGTTCTCGAAGACTTCAAATTTAATTACCTAAAAATCATAATTTTATCATACTTTTCAAAGTTTTTCACAAGTGGCCAGAAAAAGAACGAATCGTTGTCGTACCCCTTATTGGCGTCTCTTATTCTATGTACCAAGGAACATGAATATATATGCATTAGATTGGCAGCATGATGGCTACTGGATGAATCCTAGTTTAAATCTAAACGAAGATGATCATCGCTGGAAAATCCTATTTTTCCGGATGGAGATTACTATTTCTTTTTGCAAAAAGACTTTAAATGGGGTTATTTAGGACATCCTTGGGGAAAAACTATTTATATTCTCGGGTAAAAATTAATTGAAACATTTAAAGAATTGAAATCTAATAAAAAAAATGATAAAGTATAACTTTTTACTACCGCTAACGGGAATTATATAAAAAAAGCTAGCATGAATCTAGCTTTTTCTTTTTTGATCACGGGTGTTTTAATCTCTTTATCCATCAATTTTTGAATGTATACCTTTGTTTTTAATTTTGCTAAAAATAGCTGAAGTTGGATACGGCTAATGAAGTCAATACTTTGAAAGTAAACTAATGGGTAAAAGTTTACTTTCACTTCTTGAATCATTTATAGCTAATTTTGTAATAAATTTCTGAATATAGATATACTTATAAATTATGGTTTTAATATTCAAAATTAACAAAAATTGAAGTATTATAAAAATATGATGGTTATTCCTTTTGTTTACTCCTTGTGCTAAAGATAAGATTGTGTTCCCGATCTTATCTTTTTTCTTTGTATATTCATTTGAAGTTCAGCTCTGTCTTGGGTAGCACCTGATACCTTTTCTTCATATATAATGCCCATTCCAATTTCCTTCATTTATTGTAATTGTCTCTTTGGATTCTGATCAACAAAACTTACTCGAACATAACTTATTTTTCTTATATTCTACTCTCCTATTTTGAAACAAGTCATATGGGACACCTTGAAGTACCGTTATACCAGGTTTAATAAACCATCCTAATAGGATTTACCCATTTGAGACTGATGGTTTTGGATTTTTAAAAGATATCCCATACAAAACTAAAGTAGGGAATGTTCACTTTAGGAAAGTAAGATAAATTCAGAAATTCTATTTTAAATAGATATTGCGGTTCAATATGATAATCGTTCATATACGCTCCAAAAAGGAATCTCCAGGGGGTACTTTTTTATTTTTCAATGTAAATGATTAAATATCAATTACAAAAAAATAGATAGAATTATATGATATGTATGTAATACCTGTTGTAATAGGTTATCACCCAATTTGAATACAGAAAAGAGGAGTCCTATATGAAAATTGAGTTGTTAGAGAAAAAACATATACAAGAGGCAACGGATTTGATTGCAACAGCCTTTGTACAGAATGAACCATTAGTAAGTTATATACAAGTTCCCTTATCTTCCTATAAGAAAATATGTGAAGAAATGGTGGAACGAGCTATTCAGCAAAAGATGTCATGGGTAGCTATGAAGGACGATGAAATGGTGGCAGTCATTTTATGCCGAAAAGCAGAGAGACCGTTAATTGATAAACAAGCAGCAATTCAAATATGTCCACCAGTCGCACCCATTTTTCAACTATTAGCAGAGTTAGAAGAAAAATCCGCAGAATTTTTACAATTACCTAAGGAAAATTTGATTTATTTTGATATGGGAGCCTGTCATCCAAAATGGATGGGAAAAGGAATCATGAGCGCCATCAATATGCTCATTTCTCATGCTTTAACATTAATGGTGGAGAATCAATCAAATATTATCACAGCATGTACCAATAAAATCTCTAATAAACTATGGACAAGACAATATCAAGCGATTCAACTGAATGAGATTGTATATGATTCATTTTGTTATCAAGATAATTATCCGTTTGCTGGCATCACCTCTTCCACAGCAGCCCAATTATTATATATGCCGACTGCTCACATTATTGAGGGACTGGCAAAACAAAAAAGACGTTCTCATACTCATGTATAAACATTTATAGCCAAAGCATTTATAGCAAAGATTCTAAAAAGAATAGCTAACAAAATCATTTGAAGAAGGGGGTTATTATGAAGAAATTTTGGTTCTGGTGCAAAGATAAAATAAAAGAGAATATAGCGCATATATTTCTAGCGGAATTGTATTTTATGCTGTTAGTCCAAACAATTGATGGATGAATT
>NZ_LTAQ01000025.1 GCF_001590835.1 Bacillus gaemokensis | reverse complement strand
GACGTTGCCAGGCTAATATTATTCCGCAGTAGCTCAGCGGTAGAGCTATCGGCTGTTAACCGATCGGTCGTAGGTTCGATTCCTACCTGCGGAGCCATTATGCTTCCATAGCTCAGCTGGTAGAGCACTTCCATGGTAAGGAAGAGGTCACCGGTTCAAGCCCGGTTGGAAGCTTGTGAACAGCGTTACATTTTTTTGGCCCGTTGGTCAAGTGGTTAAGACACCGCCCTTTCACGGCGGTAACACGGGTTCGAATCCCGTACGGGTCACCACTTTTGGAGGATTAGCTCAGCTGGGAGAGCACCTGCCTTACAAGCAGGGGGTCGGCGGTTCGATCCCGTCATCCTCCACCATATAATTTATAATGTCGGAGGGGTAGCGAAGTGGCTAAACGCGGCGGACTGTAAATCCGCTCCTTCGGGTTCGGCAGTTCGAATCTGCCCCCCTCCACCATTTTTCAAAAAATAACCTGATAGAGGTTTATTTTTTTGATAAGACAAGCATACTAGTAAATATTAATGGGCTATAGCCAAGCGGTAAGGCAACGGACTTTGACTCCGTCATGCGCTGGAATCCAGCTAGCCCAGCCATTTACGAGCCATTAGCTCAGTTGGTAGAGCATCTGACTTTTAATCAGAGGGTCGAAGGTTCGAATCCTTCATGGCTCACCATTTTCGCGGAAGTAGTTCAGTGGTAGAATACAACCTTGCCAAGGTTGGGGTCGCGGGTTCGAATCCCGTCTTCCGCTTTTTTACTTCGGGGCCTTAGCTCAGCTGGGAGAGCGCCTGCCTTGCACGCAGGAGGTCAGCGGTTCGATCCCGCTAGGCTCCATTATAAAGAGGAAAAAACCTTACATCTATAGATGTAAGGTTTTTTGTTTATCCAGGCCCTTCGCTAATTAAAGTTTCACTTTATATGAATGTAAGGTGTAAATTTTGGATATTAATTTTTGGTGCTGTGATTTATTTCATTTAGAATAAAAAGATAGAAAGAAGTTTTTTATTCTAAATGGAATGAATTTGGATAGCAGTAATGGAGGGATAGTTGATGAAAATTATCATTGCATCTGATTCTTATAAAGAGAGCTTACAAGCGTTAAAGGTATGTGAGACTATTGAAAAGGGATTTGCTGAGGTTTTTCCTGAAGCTGAATATGTAAAGATCCCCATTGCAGATGGAGGAGAAGGTACTGTTCAGTCTCTTGTTGATGCTACGGATGGAGCGATTATCCGGCTTCATGTAACTGGTCCACTTGGAGAAGGTGTAGAGGCATTTTACGGTATTTCTCAAGATAAGAGGACAGCATTCATTGAAATGGCGGCAGCATCGGGATTGCATCATGTACCAACTGAAAAACGAAATCCATTTATAACAACAACAAGGGGCACAGGGGAGCTTATACTACATGCATTGGACCAAGGTGTGAGGCACATCATTTTAGGACTGGGAGGAAGTGCTACGAACGATGGCGGGGCTGGAATGCTCTCTGCTTTAGGTGTACAGTTTTTAAAGAAGAATGGGGAAGTAATAGAGCCTGTCGGTGGAAATTTAAACGCCATTGAGTCTTTAAATCTATCACAATTAGATCCTCGTTTGGTATATATAAAATTGGAAGCGGCATGTGATGTAGATAATCCGTTAATTGGACAAAAAGGAGCATCTTTTGTATTTGGTAAACAAAAGGGAGCGGATATAGAAATGATGGCACAATTAGATGAAAACTTAAAACATTATGCTGATATATTAAAAGAAGAAGTACATATTGATGTAAAAGAAATTCCAGGAGCGGGTGCAGCGGGAGGTTTAGGTGCAGCTGTTATTGCGGTATTACATGGAGAGCTAAGAAAAGGAATTGAAATTGTATTAGACTATACAGATTTTGATGAACATATAAAGGGAGCGGATCTTGTTCTGACAGGTGAGGGAAGAATAGATGAACAAACAGCTTATGGAAAGGCTCCAGTGGGTGTTGCCAGACGTGCAAAAAAATGTCATATACCAGTTATCGCTATTGGGGGCTCTGTCCTCCCTAACCATATACCAGTTTATAAAGAGGGAATAGATGCTGTATTCGGTGCCATATCAAGTCCAATGACATTAGAAGAGGCATATACATCAGCAGAAGAAAATATTGAAATAACTGCGAGAAATATTGCGGCAGTGTGGAAGGTAGCATTGGGAAAACGTCTCTAAGTTTAGAGATGTTTTTTATTTTAAGGTTTACTAATAAAAGTAGAGTGTGGTTTATTAAAATAGCTTCACTTTATACAAAAAATTGGTTGGGAATGTGGAATTATATATAAATATGAGTGAATAAGGTGTATATACATACAGAAAAATGTCGAGTTGAGTCAGACTATATAAAAGATTTAAAATATTTAGTGAAGGCATAAAAGGGGGATACTATCTATGAAGAAAGAAATTTCAATCGTTGGAGTTCCAATGGACTTAGGACAAATGCGTCGCGGAGTTGATATGGGACCAAGTGCGATTCGTTATGCGGGAGTAATTGAAAGAATAGAGCAAATTGGGTATGACGTAGAAGATATCGGAGACTTATGTATTGAAAGGGAACAGGAAATAGATGAAAATACGAAATTAAGAAACCTTACACAAGTTGCAAATGTGTGTGATGAATTAGCGAGTAAGGTTGATCATATTATAGAAAAAGGTCGTTTTCCACTTGTACTAGGTGGTGATCATAGTATTGCGATTGGGACACTTGCAGGAGTAGCCAAGCATTATAAAAATTTAGGTGTTATTTGGTATGATGCACATGGAGATTTAAATACGGAAGAAACATCACCGTCTGGAAACATCCATGGTATGTCACTTGCTGCAAGCTTAGGTTATGGACATTCTTCGCTAGTTAATTTATATGAATCGTATCCGAAGGTGAAGAAAGAAAATGTTGTTATTATTGGTGCACGTGCATTAGATGAGGGTGAAAAAGAATTCATTCGTAATGAGGGAATTAAAGTATTTACAATGCATGAAATTGACCGCATGGGTATGACAGCTGTTATGGAAGAAACCATTGCATATTTATCACATACAGATGGTGTGCATCTATCATTAGATTTAGATGGTCTGGATCCACATGATGCACCAGGGGTTGGAACACCTGTAACTGGTGGATTATCGTATCGTGAAAGCCACTTAGCGATGGAAATGTTGGCGGAAGCTGATATTATTACATCTGCTGAGTTTGTTGAAGTAAATCCAATTTTAGATGAGAAAAATAGAACAGCAACAACGGCTGTTGTCTTAATGGGTTCTTTATTCGGTGAAAAACTAAAATAAATGTAAGAAAAGCAGCTTAAATGCTGCTTTTTTTATTTTAAAATAAGCGTATAATAATGAATTAGATTACGTGCTTTTGTAAAAAAGTTCGACATCTTACCAATTTTCACCAAGGGAGGGATGGTGTTTGTAATTGTCGTTTCTTTCATGTATGGTATAATTAACTAGTTGTTGTAAATACATACAGATAGAGCATGAAAATAATATTTCAGTATATGGATAAATTTGCTCGTAAGTAGGAGGAAGGGTTAGCATGCCTTTTGGAGATATGAACTTTTTGAAATATCTCAGTATCATATTAGATATCGCCGTCGTGTGGTTTGTTATATATAAGCTAATTCTTGTAATCCGTGGTACAAAAGCTGTTCAACTTTTGAAAGGGATTACAGTTATTATTGTTGTTCGGATATTAAGTTATCTATTTGAACTGCATACATTGCAGTGGCTCACAGATCAAGCGTTAACTTGGGGATTTTTAGCGATAATCATTATTTTCCAACCAGAGCTTAGACGAGCGCTTGAGCAGTTAGGGCGGGGGAGTTTGTTCTCTCGTGCAATTGGTCAGGAAGAAGAAGAGCATGAAATTGTTGCAAATGCTGTAGCAAAGGCAACTGAATATATGGGCAAAAGACGTATTGGAGCACTCATTACGTTATCAAGAGAAACAGGTATGGGAGATTATGTAGAAACAGGAATCCCATTAAATGCAACTGTTTCATCTGAACTGCTTATTAATATTTTTATCCCTAATACCCCCCTTCATGATGGGGCGGTTATTATGCAAGGGAATACAATTAAAGCTGCCGCTTGTTATTTGCCATTATCGGAAAGCCCATTCATATCAAAAGAGTTAGGAACGCGTCACCGAGCTGCGATGGGAGTTAGTGAAGTAACTGATAGCATTACGGTAGTTGTATCAGAAGAAACAGGCCAAATTTCTTTAACTAAAAATGGAGAATTACATCGTGATTTAAAAGTCGAACAGTTGAAAAAACTACTCTTAGCAGAGTTCAGTGGAAATGTGAAGACATCTTCTTCATCTTTATGGAATTGGAATTGGAGGAGAAAGCGTCATGGATAAGTTAATGGAGAACCATTGGTTTTTAAAAGGAATTTCATTACTATTGGCGTTAATGCTGTATATGTCAACAAGTTTATCGGACAAAAATCCGACAGGAGATAAGAGCGCATCTCCTTTTCCGACAGGTGATATAACAGAAACAGTATCTAACATTGTAGTAGCAGTAAACTATGATGAAGATAAATATATTGTAAGTGGTATTCCAAAGTATGTAAAAGTAAAATTGGAAGGACCGAAAAATGTAATTACTGCAGCAAGGTCGCAACGGGAGTTTGGCGTATCTCTAGATTTACGTGGGTATTCTTCAGGAACATATGATGTTCCTTTAAAATATACCGGGATGGAAAATAATTTAAAAGCAACCGTTCAACCGGCGAAAGTTAAAGTTACGATTCAAAGGAAGACGAAAAAATCATTTCCTGTAGAAGTGAAGTATTCAAATGAAAATCAAATGCAGGGTAGTATGGTTGAAAAGCCAACTATCAAACCGGGAACAGTTGAAGTTATTGGTATAGAAGAAGAACTAGCAAAAGTTTCACGTGTTCGAGCATATATTGATTTGAAAGGAATAACAAAAACAGTAACAAAGACAGCAGAAATTGTGCTGTATGATGAAGAGGGCCGAAAATTAGATTTACAAACAACACCGTCTAAAATAAATGTTACCATTCCAGTCTCAAATCAAACTGCGACAAACAATATTGAAAAAACTGTGCCACTAACTTATGTGAAAAAAGGAAGTGTGCCAGAAGGATTAGTTGTTACAAACATCGGTGTGGAACCAAATGAAGTGAAAATATCAGGTCCAAAAGATGTTTTGGATAATATAAAGTCCATAGAGGGCGTCGAAGTAGATCTTAGTAAAATCACGGACTCTACAACATTCGATGCCTCTGTTTTATTGCCGAAGGATGTAGTAAATGTAAGCCCAAGTCAAGTGAAGGTTTCTGTCGAAGTGCAGAAGCAAAAGCAGACGAAAAAGAAAACTATAGATGGTATTTCTATACAAAAAAAGGGGCTTTCAGATGAGTTTACTTTACAACTTCTCTCTCCGCAAAGTGGGACGATAAGCGTTGAAGTTTCAGGAGAAGCAAGTATAGTAGATAAAATAACAGCAGCACAAATAACAGCAGTAATTAATCTACAAGACGTATCTTCTGGAACGCACGATATTCCAATTCAGCTTAGCGATCTGAAAAATGTTTCAATAGATACAAAGCAAAAAAGTGCGAAGGTAACCCTTGTAAATAAAGAAAAACCAGATAAAGAAGTACAAGGGAAACCAGAGCAGCCAGATCCACCAAAAGATAAAGAGCAAGAAGAAAAAGAAAATCAAACAGAGAATCCTAAAGAACCAAGCAAAGAGAATGAAGTAGAAAAAGAGAAAGAAAATCAAAATCAAAATCAAAATCAAAATCAAAATCAAAATCAAAAACAAAAACAAAAAGAGCAAGAAAAAGGAGCGAATAGCAATGGGTAAATATTTTGGTACAGATGGTGTGCGTGGTGTCGCAAATAAAGAATTGACACCTGAATTAGCGTTTAAAATTGGACGTTTTGGAGGATATGTATTAACAAAAGATACAGAGCGTCCAAAAGTGATTATCGGTCGTGATACACGTGTATCTGGTCATATGTTAGAAGGTGCTTTAGTAGCAGGTCTATTATCAACTGGAGCAGAAGTTATGCGCCTTGGAGTTATCTCAACGCCTGGAGTTGCTTATTTAACAAAAGCATTAGATGCACAAGCAGGTGTTATGATTTCAGCATCTCATAATCCAGTACAAGATAACGGAATTAAATTCTTCGGTTCTGATGGATTTAAATTAACTGATGAGCAAGAAGCAGAAATTGAAGCATTATTAGATAAAGAAGTAGATGAATTACCACGTCCATCAGGAACAGATCTTGGACAAGTAAATGATTACTTTGAAGGTGGACAAAAATACTTGCAATACATTAAACAAACTGTAGAAGAAGATTTCTCAGGTTTACATATTGCTTTAGACTGTGCACATGGTGCAACATCTTCATTAGCTCCGTATTTATTTGCGGATTTAGAAGCTGATATTTCTACAATGGGAACATCACCAAACGGTATGAATATTAATGATGGTGTTGGTTCTACACATCCAGAAGTTTTAGCAGAATTGGTAAAAGAAAAAGGTGCAGATATTGGACTTGCTTTTGATGGCGATGGAGACCGTTTAATCGCAGTAGATGAAAAAGGAAACATCGTTGATGGCGATCAAATTATGTACATTTGTGCGAAGTACATGAAAGAAACTGGACAGTTAAAACATAATACAGTTGTTTCAACAGTTATGAGTAATTTAGGATTCTACAAAGCGCTTGAAGCAAACGGTATTACAAGTAATAAAACAGCAGTTGGTGATCGCTACGTAATGGAAGAAATGAAACGTGGTGGTTACAATCTTGGTGGCGAACAATCTGGTCATATTATCTTACTTGATTACATCACAACAGGTGATGGAATGTTAAGTGCGCTGCAACTTGTAAATATTATGAAAATGACGAAGAAGCCATTGTCTGAACTTGCGAATGAAATGACAAAGTTCCCACAATTGTTAGTGAATGTTCGTGTGACAGATAAAAAGCTAGCATTAGAAAATGAAAAAATTAAAGAAATTATTCGTGTGGTAGAAGAAGAAATGAACGGAGATGGACGTATTCTTGTTCGTCCTTCTGGAACAGAACCACTTATTCGCGTAATGGCAGAAGCGCCAACACAAGAGATTTGTGATGGTTATGTACACCGTATTGTAGAAGTTGTGAAAGCTGAAGTTGGAGCTGAATAATTCGCTGGTTTTATATGAAAAAGGAGCACAAAGTGTGCTCCTTTTTCATATGTTTTATAGACAATGAAAAATTTTCATTGACGGTTTATGTTGTTTGTTATAAGATGGTCTTGTTCTTTTTCTCAAAGTAAATAAATGAATTATAAAAGCGCCAGAACTACAATTTGTGTAGTTGACGAGGAGGAGTTTTATCGAGATTTCGGCGGATGACTCCCGGTTGTTCATCACAACCGAAAGCTTTTGCTTAAAACGCTGAGGTGACTCAGTGGACAAAGGTAGAAGCGTGATGAGAGAAAAGGAACGGATGAATACTAGCTGTATAAGTATATACGGACTGAAACCCAATCGAGAGGAAGGTGAAAGCCGTTACAGACTTGCAGGGCTAGCAATATGTAATCCGTTTTTTATATGTAAATAATGGGATCGGACTATGTCGTTACATGTTCGCAGAGCAATGTAAGCATTTGTAACGGCGACTAAACATGTGTGGAATCGTAGGATTTATTGGAGAGCAAGATGCAAAGGAAATTTTATTAAAAGGTTTAGAGAAGCTAGAATACCGCGGATATGATTCAGCGGGTATTGCAGTACAAGCAGAGAACGGTATTGTTGTATACAAAGAAAAAGGCCGTATTGCAAAACTTCGTGAAATCGTAGATGAGAACGTAGCGGCAAGCGTGGGAATCGGTCACACACGCTGGGCTACACATGGTGTTCCAAGCACTGTAAACGCACATCCGCATCAAAGTACATCACAACGCTTTACGCTTGTTCATAATGGAGTAATTGAGAACTATGAATTAGTGAAGAAAGAATATTTGCAAGATGTGACGTTTGTAAGTGAAACAGATACCGAAGTTATCGTTCAGCTTATGGAACAGCAAGTAAACACAGGATTAAGTGTGGAAGATGCATTCCGTCAAACGTTATCCATTTTACATGGTTCATATGCAATAGGATTACTTGATGCTGAAAATCCAAACATGATTTATGTTGCTAAAAACAAAAGCCCGCTATTGGTAGGTGTTGGTGACAACTTTAATGTTGTTGCAAGCGATGCAATGGCAATGTTACAGGTTACAGATCAATTTATCGAATTAATGGATAAAGAAATGGTCATTGTAACAAAAGAAAGTATTACAATTAAAAACTTACAAGGTGAAACGATTGATCGTGCACCGTTTACAGCGGAATTAGATGCAAGTGATATTGAAAAAGGAACATATCCTCATTTCATGCTAAAAGAAATCGATGAGCAACCACTTGTAATCCGTAATATCATTCAAAAATATCAAAATGAAGATGGCGAAATTGAACTAGATGAAGATACCCGTAATGCAATTTTAGATAGCGATCGTATTTATATCATTGCATGTGGAACAAGTTACCATGCTGGTCTTGTTGGAAAGCAATTCATCGAGAAATTTGCAAAAGTACCTGTAGAAGTACATGTAGCAAGTGAGTTCTCTTACAACATGCCATTATTAACAGAAAGACCATTCTTCATTTACATTTCACAAAGTGGTGAAACAGCAGATAGTCGTGCAGTACTTGTGCAAACAAATGAAATGGGTCATAAAGCATTAACAATTACAAACGTACCAGGATCTACGCTTTCTCGTGAAGCTGATTACACATTGCCTTTATATGCAGGACCAGAGATTGCAGTTGCTTCTACAAAAGCTTACACAGCACAGCTTGCAGTGCTTTCAATCTTAGCAGCTGATATTGCAAAAGCAAAAGGTGAAATTCTTGATTTTGATCTAACACACGAACTAGGACTTGTAGCAAATGCAATGGTAGTACTTTGTGATCAAAAAGAAGAAATGGATGCACTTGCAAAACAATTTTTAGCGACAACACGTAACTGCTTCTTCATTGGACGTAGCGTAGACTTCTTCGTAGGATTAGAAGGGGCGTTAAAGTTAAAAGAAATCTCTTACATCCAAGCAGAAGGATTTGCTGGTGGAGAATTAAAACACGGTACAATCGCGTTAATTGAACAAGGTACACCAGTTATCGCACTTGCTACACAAGAGCACGTAAACCTTGGAATTCGTGGTAACGTAAAAGAAGTAGTAGCACGCGGAGCGAACCCATGTATCATCTCTATGAAAGGCTTAGAAATGGAAGGTGACAGCTTCATATTACCAGCTGTACACGAAGCATTAGCACCGCTTGTAGCAGTTATTCCATTACAACTCATCTCATACTACGCAGCGCTTCACCGCGAGTGTGATGTTGATAAGCCACGTAACTTAGCTAAATCTGTTACTGTTGAGTAGGGGATTGGAAAATTTATAATCTTATTGTAGATTTGAAATAAAGTCGCGCTCTTTTGCCCCTTTGGTTATGATTAGCCAAAGGGGTATTTATATGTTCAAATTGAAAAACTTCTAATGATCGGAAATATTTTTAGGGTATTTGTTGATTATCTGCTACAAGATACCGTTGAACAAAGTTATGGAAATGAACAAGGATATTATGTAAGCAAAGAAATGGCAGAAGGATATTTGTTGCATGAACGAAAAATTTCTAAATATATTGCAGTAGGAATGAGCCTGCTTATTTTATTTGCTATACCATTTTTGTTAGAAAGAAAAAATATAGCTTTAGGAGTTTTAGTACCTTATTATCCGGTTTTTGTGGCTTTAATTGCTGTTGGTGTCTACATTTTCATTCGCGCAGTAGCAATATTAGAAACATATAAACTTCTTGTGGAAAATGAAGAACATAGTAATCGCTTAGTTTTTAAACTGAGAAAGAAAGTGAGAAAAAAGGTAAATGATTTTTTAATAACAGTACACTTTAAACTATCAGAGTAACATCCCTATAATTACTAAAATGGATTTCAAGCAATTAAATATTTTCTTATAAACAAGCTCATTGAGTAGAATGGTAAAAGGGATGCTTTTATATAAAAGGCATCTCTTTTTTATGATGTGTTCTTATAAGACAGTAGGTACAATATAAGGATAAAAATAATTCCTGGTAATAGGGGGAAGTTTCATATCAAAAAATTGAACAAGGGGAGTGTACTTTGAAAAAACGAAAGACTGCAGTGGTAATTGTTGCGTATACTGTTTTGTTAACTGCATCTGTACATACATATACAAAACAATTAGCTCATCCTGTTATCAGTGATGTAGGCAGATTGCTTCCTACAAAGATTAAACGGGTTGAAAATGTAGAGGACGAACAGGTATTAAAAAGATTAGTTCGAGATGCTAATACTACGGATGAAAAGATTTCTATTGCAGGAATGCAACATAGCCAAGGGGGACAGACGTATTATCTAAATGGCACAGTACTAGATATGAAGGGATATAACAAAATATTAGATTTTAATCCAAAGGAGAAGACAATCCGCGTACAAAGTGGTGTGACATGGAATGATATTCACAAGAAGGTAAATCCATATGGTCTTGCAGTTCGGGTGATGCAGTCTCAAAATATTTTTACGGTTGGCGGATCGTTAAGTGTGAATGTACACGGACGTGATATTCGGCATGAAGCGTTGATTGATACAGTGAAGTCGTTTCGATTGTTAATGGCAGATGGTACAGTTCGGAACGTAAGTAGAGATGAAAATGCAGATTTGTTTCCCTTTGTTATTGGGGGCTACGGATTGTTTGGGGTAATTTTAGATGTAACACTTAATTTAACCGATGATGAATTATATCAAATGCATACAAAGATGCTAGATTACCAGGAATACACGGCATATTTTAAAGAGAAAGTGAAAAAGGATGAGAATGTCCGAATGCATTTAGCACGTATTTCTGTAGCACCAAATTCATTTTTAAGAGAGATGTATGTCACGGATTACGCCTTGGCAGAAAACCAAAATCAGCGGGAGCAGTATAGCAAATTAAAGGAAGAAAATATTATCGCTGCGCCAAAGTTTTTTCTTGGATTATCACGTTATAGTGATTGGGGAAAGAATACGCTCTGGAATATACAAAGGAACTATTTTGAGCGTACAGATGGAAACTATGAAACCAGGAATAATGTTATGCGTTCAGATAGTGCATTTATGGAATACGAGAATCCAAATCGAACAGAAGTTTTACAAGAATATTTTGTACCAATGGATCGCTTTGCGAAATATATAGATGATTTACGAAACGTATTAAACAAAGAAGAATTGAACCTTCTTAATATTACTATTCGTTATGTGGAGAAAAATGAAAATGCGGTTTTATCCTATGCGAAAGATGATATGTTTGCACTTGTCCTGCTTATTAATCAGGGGCGTTCTGAGAGTGAAATAAAGAAAACAAAAGCTGTGATAGAGAAGATGATAGATGTTACCTTACAGCATGAAGGTAGTTATTATTTACCGTATTATTCTTACCCAACAAAGCAGCAGGTTAGGGAGGCGTATCCGCGTATAGAAGAATTCTTTCAGAAAAAGAGAGAGAAAGACCCACAAGAACGATTTGTGAATTTATTTTATAAGGAGTACGGCGAATGACATATAGAAGATTTGTAGCTTCGCAAAGCATGATTATGATGGCCGGCAGCATGGTATTTCCTTTTTACATATTGCTGCTTCGAAATGTCGGGGATAGTTTCTCTCAGTTTGGCTGGGCATATGGTTTATTTACGTTAACTTCAGCACTAGTATATCCACTAGTAGGAAAAATCTCTGACCAAGTCGGGGATAGAAAATTATTAATTGTATATGCTTGGTCCATGGCGTTATTAATGTTATGCTTTCCGATTGCCTCGGAAGTTTGGCATGTTTACATTCTCCAAATTATAATGGGATGCTTAGGGGCTGTGCAGAAAAATACAGAAAAGACTTCACTTGCCCGGAAAGTAAAAAGTAAGGAAGCAGGTTATGAAATTGGAAAATATCATGTGTGGACTTCAATTGGTGGCGCAGTAGCTATTATTGCGACAGGGTACTTAGTAGACTTCTTAACGATTGGTACGATTTTTTATATTGCTTCCGTTTTGTATATGGTGAGTGGGATCATGCTTTCCTTAAAAAGTAATCAGGAAATAAAGAGGGGGAGATGAAAAGCAAGTTATACATATGTTGCAAGATATTCAAAAGGAAACGAAATTGACATATTTATTGCACAGGATTTATCCATGGTAAGACATATTTCTGATCGCATTGGAGTTATGTATTTAGGGAATATGGTTGAAATTGATAAAAATCATCAGGTAGCATGTCATTTATTTGAATAAAAAATATAATAGGTTCAAACAAAAAAACAGGTAGGGTACCTGTTTTTTGTTTGAAAATTAGTCGATGTAATTGTCATGAGCGATGAAGCACATCGTACACAAGATTGAGATAAAGAGGCGTAAGCTCAAGCACGCATGAGTATCCATCAAATATAGAATCCAAAGGTAGTAGAGAATATGCTGAAGCAATTGAAATTACAGTGCACTAATATGTAACAGGTGAGGGCGTTTCGTGTCTGGCATTAAGTGAATATCACGTAATAAAAATGAAATACTTTTATTTGTGGTTGTTAATTGTATATAGTTGGAAGTATAGGGAATGCATCCTGAAGGGTGGACCGAAAAGAAGAACAACAGATTTTATTTGTCCAAAATAAAGTTTCTGCTTCTCTTTCTTGTAAGGTCATGGTTGTTCTGAAGGGGGAGGGTAGAATCAGTGCGGTTACAATTGGTATAGTGTAGAAAGTTATGTCATCTAGCTGCAGAAATTTTCTCCACATATGAAGGTCACTCCACACGTCCTTTGGGCCAGGATTCCATCCTTCAGGGAGATGATGATAGGTCTCTAAGCGATGTCCGGCAATTGTAGGACCAAAAATATTAAATGATTCCGTCAACATACGATTGCGAATCATATCGTTCTCCAGTGAGCTCCGAATTGTTTTCATTCTACCTTTGTGTATGACAGCTACATAACGGCTGTGTACAAAATCGGCTTTGGCTAGTGCTTGCTTCATGTGTTCTAAATGATCAGGAAACCATAAATCATCATCATTTAGATAACATATAAATTGTCCTTTTGCATTTTGCAAGGCCTCGTGCCGGTAGGCTTCCCCATTGCGTAACCCTTTAGGTCGATCAAATACACGAAATCGTTGATCTTTACGAGCATATTGCCAGGCAATTTCAAGTCCCTCTTCAACAGCACCATCACAGATGATAAAGACCTCAAAATCTTGGTACGTTTGTTGCAGGATGCTATTGAGCGCATGCCGAAGCAAACAACCATGATTAAAAGTTGGTACTAATATTGTGAACATAGGATTTATCATGCCTTAATACCATAAAGTTTATTTTGTACTGCAGTTATATGCCGCATAATTAATAGTTCGTCCTCAATCGAACTCAATGGAGGAGAATCACCATATAGATAATTTAAAAAGGCCTGTAATTGCCGCATTAGTGGCATTTCCTGCGAAATCGGATGAATCTCAGGTGGATTGTTTGTTCCATGTTGACAAACAGAAATCCCTTCTGCATAGCTATCAGTTAAGGAAGCTACACCTTGCTCAAAACCTACTGCAATAGAGCGTACATTGCCAGGGGCAATATTATTGATATCTAATGTAACATGAATATCATTATTTTGATCAACCAGTGTTACGATAAAACCAAAGTGATTCTTCCCCAGTGGGTTAGGAATCACCATTTCTACTGAAGGTAAGTGACCTAAAATATGTAAGATAATTGACAAATCGTGAGGGAGAAGTTGGAGAGCACAATCTACATCTTTATGCTGTCTTCCCCAATTTGTTCGTTGAAGACGTAACCCTTTAATTTTACCTAATTGTTTTGATTGAACTAATGCTACAAGAGCATTAATTCCTGGATGATAACGCCATTTATGCATGACATAAACTAGCCCTTTTGATTCTACTGCGAGTGTTTCCACTTCATCTAGGTTAGTCCCCAAAGGCTTTTCTACATATATAGGCCGCTGTCGTGGTAGCAAGGCATGAATATTCTCTGTGTGAGCACTGGCTATGCTTGAAATTACATAACCGTCAATGGTTTCATCTAGAGCATCGATAGTGTTTACAATTTGATCTGCACCGTAAGCAGTTGCATTGGTTCGACTTGCCACAGAGCGTGCAACTACACTTGTTTTAACTCCTAATTGTCTCAAATCACGTAGAATGTAGCGACCCCATTGTCCACATCCAACTACACCGACGTGTAGGTTAGAATATGAATACTTATTCATGTATGTTCTCTCCCTCCTATTTTGTAAATAGCTAATCTTTATTTTTATATTGTAGGTGGAAAAAGATGTGTAAGTAAATTTACTTGCATTTGTTCAAATGTACCTGCTTTCTGGTCTTTTTCAGACATTAATGTAGGTTTGATAAAAGGCCACGGAATTTTAATTTGGCTATCATCCCAGCGACAAACTAATTCGTCACGAGTATTCCAGTAATGAGTGAGACCAGATAAATGTGTTGTTTCTTTATCAAACCAAAATCCGTGTCCCACTCCTGGTGGGATGTATACGAGTGTAGGCTCACTAGTATCAAGAATTGTCAAAGTTGCCATTTCGAAAGTGGGAGACCAAGGACGCATATCTTGCAATCCAAGGTGTAGTTTTCCTGATATAACACAAAGTAGATCATAATGCTCCCAGTGAACCTGGAAACCACGAAATGTACCTGGATGGCTAATAGAAACGTTCCACTGTACAGCTGGTAGAACATCGCCAGACCATTGAATACGATAAATCTCCATTAACGATCCTCGAGTATCTTTTATTTGATTCAGAAATAGCTTTTTTACACCATGGGGTAAATTTTCTATATTCTTCTCATTCATAAGTAAGCCATCCCTTCTTTTTTATTGCTAGATAGATGTTTTTGATGGAATAGATTATGAGAGATATGTGAGAGGCAACTTTTATACAATATGAAATCAAAAGGTTGGTTTATGCACGAAAAACGGAAAGTAAGGAAGCAGGTTATGAAATTGGAAAATATCATGTGTGGGCTTCAATTGGTGGCGCAGTAGCTGTTATTGTGACAGGGTACTTAGTGGACTTCTTAACGATTGGCACCATTTTTTATATTGCTTCCGTTTTGTATATGGTGAGTGATATTGTAATAGGGAAAAATAATAAATAAACAGCAAAAATGCCCTTTTCTTAGGGCATTTTTTACATTGGTGGTTTTGTCATCTCCTGCATAATCCCACCCATACTCATTAAAGTCGTTGTAATTATAAATAACACAATAACGAGTATCATAATTTTCTTCTTATGTAATCCTGTTAAAACATATAATCCAATACCTAAAACGATATAGTACCAAATAGCGAATACATCTACTCTTTGGGCCATTGCATATAAGATGAGATTATCGGTCAGTAAAGGAGCTAAACTTGTATAAGAAATTTGATAATCCCCTAGTAAAACAGCGATGGTTCCATTCAATAACATACCGAGTTTCATAATGAATATGGAATAGAGCGTAACGCACAGTACTTCTTTATAAGTTGTATCGACTCCAAAAAATATCATGATGTTTTTATAGAAAATAGGAGCGCAAAATACAGATATAATTCCGCTAACTGCAGCAAAACCAAAAGTAGTTAAAAAGCTAATGTAAGTAGGAATTTGAAAAGCAGAAGTGTTATTCATTTGTTTTAGTACTGGATTATTTAGTGTGACATATGAAAAAAGGGCGCTTGTAATAATTGTTAAAAACAAAATAATAATTAATGGTAGGAGAATGGGCTTTTGTGTACGCATTCTCTGAAATTGTAGTGTGGGTGATGTGATCATGCTGAATATAGAAGGTTTTTTTACTAGTTCATCGTTAAGGACTGTATTGGATTCCATGATTACTCCTTTCTTTTTCATAAATTTATTTCCAATTTTAACATAAAACAAGAAATTTGTTGCATATGGCTGTTTGATTTCCAATTTTGCCTTATTCATCCTTTTTTCGATATAATAAAAGGAAAGACACATTATAAGGAGACATTGCCTTTGATTAAATTTTTAGTTTTAGCCATTCTCACTTTGTTTTTGATTCCTTGGACAAGGGGCGGTAAGGCACTTCGTACAGTGGATAAAAAAGGATCGGAGAAAGTTGTAAAGAAAAAGGTAGCACCTATTTTAGTTATTCCAATTTTGCTTTGGATTGGTATTGCAATCTATGAATATCTCTGGCTGATTGATGATCGAGTAGATTCGATTCTTACGCATTATTCGGTTGTTATCGCAATTTTAATTGGGTTTGTTCTATTTTCGCAGAATAAAATAGGGAAGTTAGAAGCTACGTTAAAAGGAAGCTTGATGCTCGTTTTATTTGCATCTTACGGTTATTTTGGCTACTTGCATGATATAGTAATCTCGCAAAATAAATATGATTCTGTTATAAAAGTAGAAAAAAATATTTCAGAGCCATTTACTGAAAATGATCAACCGTTTACCGTTCCTCCGAAAACGGCAGAAAATAAGATGAAAAAGGTGTTTGGTGATATTCCAAAAGTAGCGTATTTTGAATTAGGAGAACTGACGCCACAAATGGTAAATGGGGAAGCTTTATATGTGGCACCAATTGAAGTTTCTGGATTCTTTAAATCTCGTAAGGCCGAAACAATTCCAGGTTATGTGACGATGTCGGGTACAAATCCTGATGCAGAAGCAAAATTACATCTTGGTTATAAAATGAAATATGTACCAAGTATGTTTTTCGGTAACAAATTGGAGCGTGTTGTTCGAAAAGCGGAACCAAACCTTATCTTTAAAGGAAAACCAAAGTTTGAAGTAGATGATAAAGGAAAGCCGTATTACACAATGACATATGGTGAGTTTATATCCGGGCGATCTGGATTTGAAGTAAAAGGCGTTGTTGTTGTGGACGCACAAACAGGTGACGTGAAAAGATACGATAAAGGGCAAGCACCGAAGTTTATTGATGGTGTATTAAATCACGAAACAGCATCAACATTAAATACGTATTTCGGTAAGTTTATACACGGTTTTTGGAATACGAAGTTCTCTCAAAGCGATGTGAAAATTCCAACTGAGTGGGGAACGAAGGAAGGGGTAACACCAATCTTCGGAAAGGATGGGAAGCTGTATTATTTTACAGATTTCACTTCACCAAAAGAAGGTGTCGATTCTGCTTTAGGTTACTCCTTAGTGGATGCGCGTACAGGGGAGCTGTATTACTATAATGGAAAAGAAGTAAAAGGGATTATGGATGGTTCAGCTGCTACAGAAGTAGTAGATAATTCCTTTAAGAGAGAGAAATGGCACGGAACAATGCCTGTTATTTATAATGTATATGGCAAGCCTTCTTGGATTGTCCCTGTTATTGATGATGGAGGATTAGTACGCGCTCATACCGTTATATATGCTTCTAATGCAAAGGTATTTGCGACAGGTTCAACTCAAAAAGAAGCGCTTGAGAATTATAAAAATGTGCTGAGTGGAAGTGGCGATTCGTTCAGGCCAACTTCAAGTGGAAAAGAAGCACAAAAAGAAGGTATTGTACAACGTGTGTATAAAGAGAAGTCAGGTGAAAATACGATTGTTTACGTACTGCTAGAAAATGAACAAAAAGTGTTTATGATACCTGTGAAAAAATTCCCGTACGCTATGTTTACAGAGGTGGGAGATCCAATTCAAATCACATATTTAGAAACGGGAGAAACGATGTCTTCTGTATCTAAATTTATGAATGGTAACTTGAAAAAGTAAAGCGATAGATATTCTATCGCTTTTTTTTATGTTATTAAAAGGAAAGTACGATATACTTGACGTATCTTTAATGATGTAACTATAATTGTTACGATTTAGTTATATGGTTATTTTATATTTACAACAGAAAGGGTGAATGATGGAAGTGAATGAAGTTAATCACGATGTATATAAACCTGTAAAAACAAACAGGTTATGGATGATTCTCGTATTAGGGACACTTACAGCAATTGGGCCATTATCAATTGATATGTATTTGCCCTCATTACCAAAGCTAACAGACGATTTACAGACGAGTGCTTCTCTTGCTCAGCTTACTTTAACAGCTTGTTTGCTAGGGCTATCGGTTGGACAATTATTTGTTGGTTCAATTAGTGATATTTATGGACGGCGCAAACCTCTTATTATTGCTCTTATTATTTATGTTGCATCTTCTTTACTTTGCGCTGTTGCACCATCTATTTGGAGTTTAGTTCTCTTACGATTTTTACAAGGAGCTTCGGGTTCAGCCGGGATTGTTATATCCCGTGCTATGGTACGTGATATGTATTCAGGTTCTGAGATGACGAAGTTTTTCTCACTGCTTATGTTAGTGAACGGAGCAGCACCTATTTTAGCTCCAATTATTGGAGGGCAGTTATTGCAGTTTACATCATGGCGTGGAGTTTTTATCGTTCTCGGAGCGATAAGTGTATTTATGTTACTATCTGCTACTTTTGTATTACGTGAAACTTTGCCTCTTGAAGAGCGAGAAACAGGTGGTTTAGCAGGGACATTAGCGACATATGGGAAGTTGCTGAAGGATCGCTTATTTATGGGATATGCTTTATCACAAGGGCTAGTATCAGCTGCGATGTTTGCTTATATTTCAGGTTCACCGTTCGTCTTGCAAAATATATACGGGGCATCACCGCAGGAATTTAGTTTATTCTTTGCGATTAACGGTATAGGTATTATCATTGCTAGCCAAGTTACTGGTCGTTTAGCAGGGAAAGTAAGTGAAAAAATATTATTTGTAGCAGGTATTGGTATTGCAGCTGTAGGTGGTATTTCCTTATTCTTGATGATTTTATTAGGAGCAGGATTGATTGGTGTTTTATGCTCACTATTTCTTGTTGTATCAAGTGTTGGAATTGTATCGACAACGGGTTTTTCGTTAGCGATGAGAAATCAAAAACAGGCTGCAGGAACAGCCTCAGCACTACTTGGTTTATTACAGTTCATTTCTGGAGCGCTTGTTGCACCTTTAGTAGGTATTGGAGGTAGTCATACCGCATTGCCTATGGGGATTGTCATTGCTTTATGTGAAGTGGGTGCCGTTTTATGTTATATCTTTATGGCGCAGCGTAGCGAAAAGAAGTTTACACTCCGAGAAAAGCAGGATATAAAGGCGTAGTGAAGATATATAAAAGCTGCAATCTATAAGGTTGCGGCTTTTATTATTTTGTCGAACAGATAAGTATCAATAAAGATTAAGAACGACTTAGAGGGACTTTCAATGGTGATAAGAGGTTTAATTTTAACATTTTGGAAGGAAATAAAGGCATAAGTTTGACGAAGGAAAAGCATGGAAGAGTGAGAAGAAACCTAAAAAGCCTCATTATTCGATAAATTAATTATTTCTGGCTGCTTATTTCCTTATAATGGATATGTGATCTAGCTTATGGAATTCTTTGTATTTTATTATTCAATGAAACTATGAAATCTATAAACTAGGACAAAAATGAGATAAGGAGTGTTAGTATGCTGAAGAAAGTAAGTGCCGTAACTCTTGTATCACTTTTAGCTTTTTCTCCTGTTGTGGCGTTGGCGGCACCTGAGGAAATTGTAAAAGAAACACAGATGCAAAATCAAGAAAAGGTAACTACAAAGCAAAATGACATCAAGGATCCGACAGTAAGCGGAGAAAAAGTACAACAGAAACAAGGCAATACGGAAGTAAAGAAAGAAGAGTCTAAAGAAGAAGTGAAGGATGTACAACAACAAGAGAAGACAGACCTACAAAAACAACAGCCTGCTCCAGAGAAGAAAGTCGAACCAGTAAAAGAAGCTGAAAAAGAACAAAAGAACGAGTCGAATGTGAAGAGTGAGCCAGAAAAAACAGAAGCTGCAAATCCATCAGGACAACCGGCAAATACACCTTCAGCCAAAGAATCAAAAGAGGATGCTAAGGATTTAAATCAGATCTCTACTGCTGATTTTAGTGGGAAGGTAACAGGAAAAGCGAAATGGGATGCACAAAAAAATCTTTATGTATTAGATGTCACTGCAACTGTGACGAATAATTCAAAAGAAAAGGTAAGTGGTGTATATCTTGGTGTTTCTATCCCTCAGGGGCTAGGTGGAGAATTAGAACTTGAGGATGGTTCTGAAGCTATCGCACTGCCATTGCCAGATATGGAACCGGGAAAAACTGTTACAAAAAATGTGAAAATACCTGTGCTTGGAAATGTAGCTGGAAAAGAAGTAAATAAAGATATCGGACTATATTTACTTGATAATGGTAGATATGAATCTCTTGGCAAAATTAAAGGAAGTGCGAATCTTGATTTTTCCGAGATGAATAAAGATTTACGTTTTGAAGGTAAGGCAAAAGCTACAACTTGTGTACCGAATTTAAAGGAAAACCAATTTACATTAGATTTCTTATTAACGACTCAAAACTTAACAATGGATGAGTTAAAGGGCTTTGATGTGGAAATTGATGTTCCAAAAGATATTAAATTAACAATTCCAGATCATTATACACAAGGAGAAATTCCGGATTATCTAAAAGATGGTTCTTTGCAAGGTGGAACTGATAAAGGAACAATGAACTTAGATATTAAATGGAATGGAAACACAGCAACAGTTCCAGTTAAAGCAATGAGAGCTGGAGAAGGATATGCATTATATTTCCAAATTGTTGGAGAAACAACGAAAGATTTAAAGGATTTAAAAGTTACATTTACAGCAAAACGTGGAGATCAAACAATTATAAAACAAGTACCAATTGAAAAAGTGGAACAAAAAGATTGTAAGAAACAAGATGATAAGAATATAGGTGGGAATAACAATGGTGATGATAAAGGAAATGGAGCCAACAATCCTGATACAAAAGGGCGAAACTCAAATCAGGTAAATGATCAACCGACATCAGTCACGCCAACACCAGTCACATTAACAAAAGTAAATGATACAAAACCTCTTCCTAAAACAGGTGCTTCAAGTAGTGATAATTTATTAACATTACTGGGCGTTGTAATGCTTGCTGGTGGTGCTTTTGCATATAAACGTAGTCGCACAACTATTAATAAATAATAAACGGTAATACATATTAGGTTTTTCCGTTTAAAAGAGCCCGGTATATTGAAGTGACCCCTGTCAAGTAGACAGTATTTAAAAAGCGCCACTAAGCAACCTGAGTTCTATATTTATATGGACTCAGGTTATTTAATTTCTTTTGAAA
>NZ_LTAQ01000024.1:11298-25006 GCF_001590835.1 Bacillus gaemokensis | reverse complement strand
TTAATCCGAAAAACGGCGATCTACCTCGTTTAGATAAGTATTTCTTTGAAAATACTGTTTTCTATAATGAGCAACCGTATTGTGAATTAATTCGTGCAGATTTCTTTGAACTAGATTTTTCGCCATGGCCTACACCTTTAAATGAAGAATTTGATACACTTCGTGAAAAAATTGTATTAGATCTTACTTTAAAAGTTTTACAAACACAACAAGTGGAATTTTAATAAAAAAAGACATCATTTTTCATATGAAAAATGATGTCTTTTTTATTGTTATAAAACATATATAATGTTGAAGCAGTTATGTATATTTGGAAAATACATATATCTTTCAATTCATCAGTTAGGAAGTGAGTGATGATGAATAAACCGTGGATTGGCAATAAAATGCTAGACAAAATTTTTTCTGAGCATAAAATGACGCCGGAGGTGGAAGATAGCCCTCCTTCAGAGTATGATGTAAAAAAACCTTCTTCAGAATACGAAGGAGAAGCTAGTGCCTCTTCAGAGTATGATGTAAAAAAACCTTCTTCAGAATACGAGGAAGAAGTTAGTGTCCTTTCAGAGATTAAGGAAAGTTCACCCACAACACCAACTGTAAAAATCCCGGTTGTACTAGCAGAAAGAATAATTCAAATTGTTGTAGAAGCAAATATTTCATTGGATCCTTTGGCGATCGAAATTAAAAGTGTGTTAAAAACTGTATTTTTAACACATTGTAAGTTAGTTCCTGTAGCGTTTATGTCAGTACCGGGTACGAACTATCGTCGAGTCATAAGAGCAAAATTATTTGTAGAGGGCTATATTCGAAAAAATATTGAATATACTACTCAGCGGTGTAATGGATCAGTGTGTAATCATATTGTTAATATTCCGTTTTCTAGATTTTTAGATTTGACAGCAGGTGATTTTATAACGTACCCTCTATTGGTAGCTTTTTCAGATACTACATCGCACTTTAGTAACCCTAAGAATAGTTCTTTATCGCGGTTAGATAAAAATTTCTTTAGAAATGCAGTTTTTTATAATAAACAACCGTATTGTGAATTAGTTAGAGCTAATTTTTATGAGGTTGATTTTTCACCATGTCTGACAGACATGAACGAATCATGTAGCACACTTCGTGAAAATATCGTACTAGATCTTACATTGAAAGTCTTACAAGTACAGCAAGTAAAAATTTAAAAGATGATGTCTTTTTTTATTACAAAACATATATAATGTTGAAACGGTTATGTGTTTTAAAAAATACATATGTCTCTTAATTCATCAGTTAGGAAGTGAGTGATGATGAATAAGCCGTGGATGGGTAATAAAGGTGAATTTTTTTCTGAGTCTAAAATGATTCGAAAATTCAAGATAGAAGATAGCTCATCTCAAGAGAGAAAACTGGAGGAAAATGTATCTTCAGAGAACGAGGAAAAGGAAAGGTTATCGCAAGAGAGTGAGTTAGATAAAAATGTAAATCTAAAGAGTGGGGGAAAAGCAAGGCTATCACAAGAGAGTGAATATAAAAAAAATGTAAATTCAAAGAATAAGGTAAAAGCAAGGGTATCACAAGAGAGTGAATGTAAGAAAAATGTAAATTCAAAGGATGAGGTGAAAGCAAGGGTATCACAAAAGAGTGAATGTAAGAAAAATGTAAATTCAAAGGATGAGGTAAAAGCAAGGGTACCGCAAAAGAGTGAATGTAAGAAAAATGTAAATTCAGAGGATGAGGTAAAAGCAAGGGTATCACAAGAAAGTAAGTTAGATAAAAATGTAAATTCAAAGAACAAGGTAGAAGCAATGATATTGCAAAAGAGTAAATGGAAGGAAAATATAAATTCAAAAAATGAGGTAAAAGTAAGGGTATTGCAAGAGAGTAAATGGAAGGGAAATGTCACTTTAGAGAACGAGAGGAGAGATAATTCACCTCCTGAATTAAAAGTAGGAAGGGTAGTACGTTCTATTAGGGTAAAAATACCATTTTCTACGGTTGCTGAAGTTACTGATTTTTTAATCCCACCTATTACGAGTAATACTAATGAAGAAGTATTTGCATTTCATAACGAAATGAATGAAACATTTCGTGAATTAGATACAAAGTTGCTAACTACAGTACATCATTATAATGAACAGCCATATTGTCGCTTGATTTCTTCCAAGCTATTCGAAAAGAGGATTTTTATAGAATTTTCGAGCGGAAATTCTATAAAACATAGTGAAAAAAATCAATTAGAGCAATCCCCGTGGATTCCTATACACAATTTGATTTCACAAAGAAAGGAAAAAAAAATCAGTAATTATATAACGACGAGAATGCCAGTTGAAATAGGAAAGTATAAAACAGAAATTGGTTTAGAAGAAAGAGTGATATTTCAAGAAAAAGTAGTAGAAATTAAAGAGATTTCACAAGAAATTATTTTGACAGATAGTAAATTTTTTGCTAACGAAGTTTTAAATGCAAAAGAGCGTTTAGTAAGGCTTAAAAAAGGAAAATTATTAGCGGAAGGCTACGTTGTGCAGCACATTGAATATACAGTAGAGTTTTCTAATGAGCAAAATGATGTATCGGTAAGGTATCAGTTACTACAAAAAATGGTGCTTGAATTAACCTTACAAGTATTGCAAGAACAAGAAGTGCAAGTGGAGATTGTATAATCACTATTGTCATAGTGTATATAAAACTTTTTCCTTGACTTTTTATAAATAGGCGAGGAGAATGGTAAAAAGGAAGAGGGGATGATGATGGAAGAGTACGTGTTAGAGCTTTATAATCTTTTATATACGACAGATTGGCAAGATATTGTTTCATTTCTTGGGATATTATTTTGTATGAAAATTGTAATTGTATATATGGAAGAACAAGGTATGTTCTATTCCTTCTCATCCCCGTCTGATTTGCAACGGGAGTCTTTGTTAAGTTATGCCCATATAAGCAATGAAAAATTTCCTTTTGTTCTATTCTTTATGATTCGTTTTATAACGGCGATTGTAAAGAAAAAAGAAGGGGAAGAAGAAGCTTGTGACCCGACTTGTTATATAGCGCATGTTTTATAAGCTAAATACAAGGAGGAGATTAATATGTGGTTTCGATTTCTTATGATTGGTTTCTTTTCGTTAACAGCAATTTCTTTAATGGGATATCAAGTATCTGAAATTTTCCAAGCATATAGTGATATGTTTTTTAACAAAAACTAATCACATTGCTATTTAAATAATAAAGCGATAAAATCCTTCTTAAGAAGTATGGTTAAGAAGGATTTTTTCTTTGTTTGATTTCGCTATGTCAAAGTATTGTCACATTTGCACTGTGAATAATATGTTAAAATAGTGAGGTTAATTATACATATGTGGAAGAAGAGGGAGTGAACAATTTGGTGGATCATTCAACAAATCAGAAAAGCTATGCTCCTATTGTGATAACGCTTTCTGTGATTGTCAATGCGATTATTTTATTCTTGTTTTTTGGACCTGTTGGCTACAAAGGAGAAGTGCATTTTGATGTAACAATTTTGCCGATGTTAAATGCAATCTTTAATAGCTTTACATTTGTATTTTTACTCGCAGCTTTGTTCTCTATTATTAAAAGAAATGTAAAGATGCACCGAGGCTTTATTCTTGCAGCGTTTACAACAACACTGCTGTTTTGTGTAACCTATTTAACATATCACTACTTGGCACCAGCAACACATTTTGGCGGACAAGGAATGATTAAATATGTATACTTTATCATTCTAATTACACATATTTTCCTTGCGGCAATTATTGTACCACTCGCGTTATTCTCGCTTGTTTTTGGTTTTACAAATCAATTAACGCGTCATCGCAAGATTGTACGTTGGACAATGCCGATTTGGTTATACGTAAGTCTTTCTGGGGTTATTGTTTACTTAATGATTTCACCTTATTACTAATAAAAAAACTCAGCCATTTGCTGAGTTTTTTTATTGAAGCAAATATTTTTGTAAAATGAAAAAAGTATGGTATACAAAAGTATAGTTGCTTTTAAGAAGGAAGGGTGGTTAAGAGTTTATGCAAAATTTTGTATTTCGTAATCCAACAAAGCTTATTTTTGGTAAAGGTCAATTAGAACAATTAAAAACTGAAGTCCCGCAGTTTGGTAAAAAAGTTCTGCTCGTATACGGTGGAGGAAGTATTAAACGAAATGGTATATACGAGAATGTAATTTCTATTTTAAAAGAGATGAATACAGAAATATTTGAATTAACGGGTGTTGAACCAAACCCTCGCTTATCGACTGTAAATAAAGGAATTCACATTTGTAAAGAAAATGATGTTGAATTTATTTTAGCAGTTGGTGGCGGAAGTGTAATTGATTGTACGAAAGCAATTGCCGCTGGTAGTAAATATGACGGAGATGTATGGGATCTTGTGACAAAGAAAGCATTTGCAAATGAAGCGCTACCATTCGGTACAGTTCTAACCCTTGCGGCAACAGGTTCTGAGATGAATGCAGGGTCTGTTATTACGAATTGGGAAACGAATGAAAAGTATGGATGGGGTAGTCCTGTTACGTTCCCGCAGTTTTCTATTTTAGATCCAGCACATACAGTCTCTGTACCGCGAAATCAAACGATTTATGGTATGGTTGATATTATGTCGCATGTATTGGAACAATATTTCCATCAAGGTACAAATACAAAATTACAAGACCGCTATTGTGAATCTATTGTAAAAACAATCATTGAAACAGCTCCGAAACTTCTAAATGATTTAGAAAATTATGAGCACCGAGAAACGATTTTATATTGTGGAACGATGGCGTTAAACGGTATTTTGGCAATGGGTGTACGCGGTGATTGGGCAACGCATAATATTGAACATGCCGTTTCTGCTGTGTATGATATACCACATGGTGGTGGTTTAGCGATTCTATTCCCAAACTGGATGAAACATGTTCTAGATGAAAATGTAGATCGCTTTAAACAATTTGCAGTACGTGTTTTTGATGTAGAGACAAAAGAGAAAACAGATAAAGAAGTTGCATTAGAAGGTATTGATGCATTACGACGCTTCTGGACGTCTATTGAAGCGCCTGCTCATTTAGCAGAGTATGAAATTGGAGAAGAAAAGATTGATTTGATGGCTGACAAAGCGATGGCTTATGGTGAGTTTGGTCATTTTAAGAAGTTAAATAAAGAAGATGTAGTAGCGATTTATAGAGCGTCGCTTTAAAGGATAAAGAGAAATATAAAGAACCTTCTCGATATGTATCGAGAAGGTTCTTTATATTTCTCCGATTGGTTTTGGTATTTTATGAATGTTTTTGATTGTTTTTGGTTGATTTTTGTATCCGATTTCATTATACTGTAATCAAAGAAGAGGTGAATGATATGTTAACTCCTGAACGTCATCAGCTTATTTTACAGCTTTTGAAAGAACAAAAAGTTGTGAAATTACAACGATTTGTCGAACGAACACAGAGTTCAGAATCAACAATTCGTCGTGATTTAGCACAATTAGAAAAACAGCGTTTATTAAAGAGGGTACATGGTGGAGCTGCTGTATTAACTGGAAAAGGTGAAGAGCCTACGATGGTTGAAAAATCAGCTAAAAACATTCAAACAAAAAAACAAATTGCTAAGTATGCTGTATCTTTTGTTGAACAAGGTGATTGTATTTACTTAGATGCGGGAAGTACAACGTTTGAAATGATCCCGCATTTAACAGATAAAGAAGTTACAGTCGTCACGAATGGTCTTATGCATATTGAATCACTAGTTGAACATAATATCCGAGCTTATTTACTTGGCGGAATGATGAAGAGTCGAACAAAAGCATTAATCGGCGCAATGGCACAAGAAAGTATACAGCAGTATCGTTTTGATAAGTGCTTCTTAGGAGCCAATGGTGTACATGAACAGCTTGGATATACAACTCCAGATCCAGAAGAAGCATTATTGAAAAAAATGGCGTTAACATTAGCAAATGAAAGCTATTTTTTAATAGATGAAAGTAAATTTTCAGAAGTTGCTTTCGCGAAAATTGCAAGTCTTGAAGAAGCGATGATCATTACAAATATGTTAGAAGAAGAGTTAGAAGAATATAAGCGAAAAACAAATGTAATCGAGGTAGATAAACGATGATTTATACAGTTACTTTAAATCCGTCGATTGATTATGTCGTTCAAATGGATCATTTCACATTAGGAACTGTCAATCGAGCGGAGAAAGATATGAAGTTTCCTGGTGGAAAAGGGATTAATGTATCCCGTGTTCTTCAGCGCCTTGGGATTGATAATACGGCTCTAGGTTTTACAGGAGGTTTTACAGGGGAATTTATTGAAGATATTTTGAAAAGTGAAGGTGTAAAGTCAAATTTTGTTCATGTAGATGGGGATTCGCGTATTAATGTGAAAATAAAAGGACAGGAAGAGACAGAGCTGAATGGACAAGGGCCTATTATTACAGATGAACAATTTCGAAAGTTGATGAATGGATTTGAAAGTATGCAACCAGGTGATTGTCTTGTATTAGCTGGTAGTATTCCAGCTTCTGTTCCGAAAACATTTTATGAAACAATTGCGGCTTATGGGGCAGGGCGCCATATTAAAGTGGTTGTTGATGCGAGCGGAAGCGCACTCGAGCATGTGATTCAAAATAAACCATTTTTAATAAAACCAAATCATCATGAGCTTGGAGAGTTGTTTGGGAAAAACCTTTCCACGGTAGAAGAAATTATTCCATACGGGAAAAGTTTGATTGAACAAGGCGTACAACATGTAATTGTTTCTATGGCGGGAGATGGAGCGTTATTATTTACAGAGGAAGGTGTATATGAAGCGACTGTACCAAAAGGAACAGTAATTAATTCTGTTGGAGCAGGTGATTCTCTTGTTGCAGGTTTTGTAGGAATATATGAGAGAACAGAAGATGTTATAAAGGCATTTCGTTATGGTGTAGCAACAGGAAGTGCCACAGCTTTTTCAGCTGATTTATGTACAAAAAATAAAGTAGAGGAATTGTTATCGCAAGTGATAATTACTAAGCGATAGGGGGAAAACTGCATATGAAAATTACAGAGCTTTTAAAAAGAGACACAATAATTATGGATTTGACAGCTTCAGCTAAAGAAGCTGTTATCGATGAATTAGTAGAAAAACTAGGCAAAGCAGGAAGATTGAATAGCCAATCAGAATTTAAAGAAGCTATTATGCAGCGTGAAATGCAAAGCACGACTGGGATTGGAGAAGGGATTGCTATTCCGCATGCGAAAACAAAAGCAGTTAAACAACCTGCTATTTGTTTCGGACGAAGTGTAAGCGGTATCAATTATGAGTCGCTTGATGGACAACCAGCCCATTTATTTTTTATGATTGCTGCTAGTGAAGGGGCAAATAATACGCATTTAGAAACTTTATCGCGTCTATCTACGTTATTAATGGATGAAGGATTCCGTAAAGAACTGTTGGAAGCAGAAACGGAAGGTGAGCTTCTTAGTTTATTTGATGAAAAAGAAAATGAACAAGAAGAGGAGCGAAGTGAAGTAGAAAAACCTAAAGGTGATGAACCGTATGTCTTAGCGGTAACCGCATGTCCAACTGGTATTGCTCACACATATATGGCTGCGGATAGCTTAAAAGCGAAAGCGGCAGAATTAGGAGTTGCAATTAAAGTAGAAACGAATGGTTCTACTGGTGTGAAAAATGGATTAACAAACGAAGATATTGAACGTGCGACGGCAATTATCGTTGCGGCGGATAAACAAGTGGAAATGACTCGTTTCGCTGGGAAGCATGTAATTCAAGTGCCAGTTGCGGATGGTATTCGAAAAACAGAGGAGTTAATTCGTCGTGCTGTAGATCAAGAGGCTCCGATTTTTAAAGGAAAAAAAGACAGTGGAAAAACGGAGGAGGCAGAAAAGGAAAACGGATTTGGTATTTATAAACATTTGATGAACGGTGTCAGCAATATGTTGCCTTTTGTTGTGGGCGGAGGGATTTTAATCGCGCTAGCCTTTTTCTTTGGTGGAATCGATACCAAAGGGCCGATTGCAGAAACACTCATGTCAATTGGTGGTGCAGGTGCCTTTAAATTCCTTGTTCCGATTTTAGCTGGATTTATTGCGAGCTCTATCGCAGATCGTCCAGGGTTTATGCCTGGTATTGTGGGAGGATTCTTAGCTGCACAGGCAAATGCAGGGTTTTTAGGTGGGTTAATTGCGGGTTTCTTAGCAGGTTACGTTGTTCTTGGTTTGAAAAAAATATTTAAAAACTTACCAGCACAGTTAGAGGGAATTAAACCAGTTTTATTATATCCGGTGTTTGGATTGTTAATTACAGGTATATTAATGATGAAAGTCGTAAATCCACCTGTAGTTGCGTTAAATGAAGCGTTAACGGGTTGGTTAAATAGTTTAGGTGGTACGAATGCTATAGTGTTAGGACTAATTTTAGGTGGGATGATGGCTATCGATATGGGTGGTCCCATTAATAAAGCGGCGTTCACATTTGGAATTGCTGCCATTGAGGCTGGGAATTTTGGGGTGCATTCAGCAGTTATGGCTGGTGGGATGGTACCGCCACTGGCAATTGCATTTGCAACAACATTCTTTAAAACAAAATTTACAGAAGCGGAGCGTAAGTCAGGTTTGACAAACTATATCATGGGAGCATCATTCATTACAGAAGGAGCAATACCATTTGCGGCAGCAGATCCAATACGTGTAATTGTAAGCTGCGTTGTTGGTTCGAGTCTCGCCGGTACATTATCGATGTTATTTGAAGTTACATTACCAGCGCCACATGGTGGATTGTTTGTCATATTATTAGTGAATAAACCGTGGTTATATATTCTTTCTATACTAATAGGTTCCATCGTATCAGCGCTTATGATGGGTGTATGGAAAAAGAAAGTCGCATGAAAATTTGAAAAGGACAGCTACCAGTAACTGTAGTTGTCTTTTTTATGGACAGAAACAAAATATGAATGTTTCTCTAATTTGTTAGGTAAAACTCTTCGTTGTAATTAAAAATCGTAACATTTCAGTAAATTTTCGTAATATTCCGGCAATGTTATTATTCGTACTGCAAAAAATATTTGTATTAAAAAGAGTAAAATCTATTAAAATTCTTAAAAGATACGCATGGAATACAGTTTTCTTATATTCTACTTTATATTACGAAGCATTAATGGTTTGTTACGAATTGGTTGTAATTGTGTGATATCCCGAATTTACAAAAAAACTGTTGCTATAATGAGAACACGAAAACAAAGCGAATGGAGGCTATTCATGAAAAAATTAATTGGTATAGCAACGGCAGCGGTTTTTGGTCTTGGGATTTTCATAACTTCTGCAAAAGCAGAGACTGTTGTTACAACAGAGGTACTAAATGTACGCGAGAACCCAACTACTGAATCACAAGTTGTAGGGAAAGTATTAAATGGTCATAAATTAGATGTTATAAATACACAAAACGGATGGTCGCAAATCAAATTAAATGGTAAAGATGTATTCGTAAGTTCTGAATTTACAAAAAGTAGCTACTATGTAACAGCTAATGTATTAAACGTACGTGCTGAGGCGAACACAAACTCAGAGATTCTTGGAAAGCTTAAGCAAGACGATATGATCGAAACAACGAACCAAGTGCAAAATGAATGGCTACAATTTGAATATAACGGGAAAACGGCTTACGTTCATGTTCCCTTTTTAACAGATACAGCACCTGTTATTGAAAAACAAGAAACGCCAGTTCCAGCTAAAGCTGAAGCGCAAGTTAAAGCTCAAGCACCAGCTAAAGCTCAGGCACCAGTAGCGAAAGAAAAACCAACTGCTAAGCCTGTCGTAAAAGCCGCTGAAACAAGTGAGCCTTCTGGTGGCCGTGAGTTAACAGTTGCAGCTACAGCGTATACAGCTCATCCGAGCGAAAATGGCACATATGGTGGCCGTGTGTTAACTGCGATGGGTCATGACCTAACAGCGAATCCGAACATGAAGATGATTGCTGTTGATCCGAAAGTAATTCCACTTGGATCAAAAGTATGGGTAGAAGGATATGGAGAAGCAATCGCTGGTGATACTGGTGGTGCAATTAAAGGTAATCGTATTGATGTTCTAGTTGGCTCTAATTCAGCTGCTGACAAATGGGGACGTAAATCTGTTAAAGTGAAAATTATAAAGTAATGTATGCCCAATGAAAAGTGGCTGTTAGGAATTTCCTAACAGCCGCATTTGTAGTTAGAAAGCCAGTTTTTGAATTGGTTAAAAAGGATATACTGTCCGTCCTGTAATAATCTTATAAGCGGTGCAAAATTGAGTTTGTGTATACTGGAGTGTATCTGAATCTAATGTTTTTGCGTCTATTATTGAATGGAAGGAACGAAGTAAACAGTTTAAAGCGAAATATAATTCTTCTTGAGAGCAATTTTGTTCCTTTATAGCTGAAGCTAAAATGAGTTCTTTTGTTAATGTAGAAAAATTAATGGTAGCTTGTCCAATTTCCATAATATCCTCTCCGATCTTATTTTCTATCATATATATGTAAGAAGGGACAAACTATGTCTATTTTTTATCCTTATATATAATTTCATGTACTGTATTGAAAGAACTTGCATTATGCCTATTAAAATTGTTAAGATTGGATATAATAATCAGATGGGTAATATTACATAAAGAGAGTTGAATTATATGGGAGAAACGCAACGTGAAAAAGTTGCTGTCATCATAGGACCGACTGCTGTAGGGAAAACAAAGCTAAGCATTGATCTTGCAAAAGCGTTAAATGGTGAAATTATTAGTGGAGATTCGATGCAAGTTTATCGTACGATGGATATCGGGACTGCTAAGGTGACGGTAGAAGAAACGGAAGGGATTCCGCATTATATGATCGATATAAAAAATCCGGAAGAATCATTTTCTGTGGCGGAATTTCAAAATCTTGTTCGCGGGCATATTAGAGAAATTACAGAACGCGGGAAATTACCAATTATCGTTGGTGGTACTGGTCTTTATATACAATCTGTTTTATATGATTATCAATTCACAGATGAAGCAGGAGACTCTGTATATCGAGAACGGATGGAACAATTAGCGGTAGAATATGGCGTGGAATATGTGCATGAAAAATTAAGAGCAGTGGATCCAGAAAGTGCGAATCGTATCCATGCCAATAATGTAAGACGTGTCATTCGGGCATTAGAAATTTTCCATACGACGGGACAAAAAATGAGTGATCAACTTGAAAAGCAAGAAAATGACTTGTTATATGATGTTTCTTTAATTGGCTTGACAATGGATCGGGCGATGCTATATGATCGCATAAACTTACGTGTTGACCTTATGGTTAAACAAGGTTTATTGGAAGAAGTAAAAGCTTTATACGAAAATGGAATTCGAGATTGTCAATCTATTCAAGCGATTGGATATAAAGAGTTATATAATTATTTTGAAGAGCGTATTTCATTAGAAGAAGCAGTATTGCAATTGAAAACAAATTCTCGCCGCTATGCAAAGCGTCAATTAACTTGGTTCCGTAATAAAATGGATGTCTCTTGGTTTGATGTGACGGAAGGTGAAAAAACGGCAGAAATTTTGCGATACATAGAAGGAAAGCTCCAATTGAAGTCGAATAATAAGTAAGTAGAGAAAAAGAGGAGGATTCGACATGAAGCAATCAATCAATATTCAAGATCAATTTTTAAATCAACTCCGTAAAGAGAATACGTTTGTGACGCTGTACTTATTAAATGGTTTCCAGCTTCGTGGATTAATTAAAGGTTTTGATAACTTTACAGTCTTGTTGGAAACAGAAGGTAAGCAACAGCTTATTTATAAACATGCTATTTCTACATTTGTTCCGCAAAAAAATGTTTCAATCGAATTAGAGTAGTAAAGAATTGTACATAGCAAAAAAAGAGCGAGAGTTTCGCTCTTTTTTTATTTGGTTTGAATAGAAAGAAGGAGCTTATCAAAAGGTAGAATGTTAAGCTATTCTGAATACAGTAAGTCGAATGTTTACATCACCAGTATCAGGGATTGAAATTTCCCCTAGAGTAGATTGGATAGAAATGTCTGTACCAGCTAGTAATGTTTCAATCGTTGTAAAGGCAAGGGAATTTCCTATTACATCGCAAGAGAAATTGTCACCTGTTGATGTTCCGTCTTGAGCAATACTGACTCCGAGTGGTGCGAATCCAGGTGCTGTTGTGGAAATAGAGAAGCTTATTACATAAACACCATCCTCAAGAATAGTAAGTGTGTCGCTGCCGTTAAAAGTGATATTTCTTAGATTAGATGCAGTACTAAATAGGAAGTTTTCAAATTGAGCTACAGTTTGAGGGTCTGAGTTTAGTAGGACAGCTGTTGCGATAGGGAAACCAGGTCCAGTGGCTCCGGTATTTCCTTGAGCACCTTGAGGTCCTTGAGCGCCTTGAGGTCCTTGAGCACCTTGAGGTCCTTGAGCGCCTAGCGCCTTGAGGTCCTTGAGCACCTTGAGGTCCTTGTGCGCCTGTGCCACCTTGGGCACCTTGAGCACCTTGTGCGCCTTGGGCACCTTGAGCACCTTGGGCACCTTGTGCGCCTTGGGCACCTTGAGCACCTTGAGGTCCTTGTGCGCCTTGGGCACCTTGAGCACCTTGAGGTCCTTGTGCGCCTGTGCCACCTCGGGCACCTTGAGCACCTTGAGGTCCTTGAGCACCTTGAGGTCCTTGAGCGCCTTGAGCACCTTGAGGTCCTTGTGCGCCTGTGCCACCTTGAGCACCTTGTGCGCCTGTGCCACCTTGAGCACCTTGTGCGCCTTGAGCACCTTGAGCACCTTGAGGTCCTTGGGCACCCGTGCCACCTTGAGCACCTTGAGCGCCTTGAGGTCCTTGAGCACCTTGAGGTCCTTGTGCGCCTGTGCCACCTTGGGCACCTTGAGCACCTTGTGCGCCTTGGGCACCTTGAGCACCTTGNAGCGCCTTGAGGTCCTTGAGCACCTTGAGGTCCTTGTGCGCCTGTGCCACCTTGGGCACCTTGAGCACCTTGTGCGCCTTGGGCACCTTGAGCACCTTGAGCACCTTGGGCACCTTGTGCGCCTTGAGCACCTTGAGGTCCTTGTGCGCCTGTGCCACCTTGAGCACCTTGAGCGCCTTGAGGTCCTTGAGCACCTTGAGGTCCTTGTGCGCCTGTGCCACCTTGAGCACCTTGGGCACCTTGAGGTCCTTGAGCACCTTGAGGTCCTTGTGCGCCTTGAGATCCTTGAGCACCTTGAGATCCTTGTGCGCCTGTGCCACCTTGAGCACCTTGAGCGCCTTGAGCACCTTGAGCGCCTTGAGGCCCTCGAGCACCTTGAGGCCCTCGAGCACCTTGAGCGCCTTGAGGCCCTCGAGCACCTTGAGGCCCTCGAGCACCTTGAGCACCTTGAGCACCTTGAGCACCTTGAGCACCTTGAGCACCTTGGGCACCTTGGGCGCCTTGAGCGCCTTGAGCACCTTGAGCGCCTTGGGCACCTTGAGCACCTTGAGCACCTTGAGGTCCTTGAGCACCTTGAGGCCCTCGAGCACCTTGTGCGCCTTGAGGCCCTCGAGCACCTTGAGGCCCTCGAGCACCTTGAGCACCTTGAGCGCCTTGAGCGCCTTGGGCGCCTTGAGCACCTTGAGGTCCTTGGGCACCCGTGCCGCCTTGAGGTCCTTGAGGTCCTTGAGCACCTTGAGGTCCTTGAGCACCTTGAGGTCCTTGAGCACCTTGAGGTCCTTGAGCACCTTGAGGTCCTTGAGCACCTT
>NZ_LTAQ01000024.1:0-11282 GCF_001590835.1 Bacillus gaemokensis | reverse complement strand
CCTTGAGCACCTTGAGGTCCTTGAGCACCTTGAGGTCCTTGAGCACCTTGAGGTCCTTGAGCACCTTGAGGTCCTTGAGCACCTTGAGGTCCTTGGGCGCCTGTGCCACCTTGAGCACCTTGGGCGCCTTGAGCACCTTGAGGTCCTTGAGCACCTTGAGGTCCTTGAGCACCTTGAGGTCCTTGAGCACCTTGAGGTCCTTGAGCACCTTGAGCACCTTGAGCACCTTGAGCGCCTTGAGCACCTTGAGGTCCTTGTGCGCCTGTGCCACCTTGAGCACCTTGAGCACCTTGAGCACCTTGAGGTCCTTGAGCACCTTGAGCGCCTTGAGCACCTTGAGCGCCTTGAGCACCTTGAGCGCCTTGAGGTCCTTGGGCACCCGTGCCACCTTGAGGTCCTTGAGCACCTTGAGCACCTTGAGCACCTTGAGCACCTTGAGGTCCTTGAGCACCTTGAGGTCCTTGAGCACCTTGAGGTCCTTGTGCGCCTGTGCCACCTTGAGCACCTTGAGCACCTTGAGGTCCTTGAGCACCTTGAGGTCCTTGAGCACCTTGAGGTCCTTGGGCACCCGTGCCGCCTTGAGCACCTTGTGCGCCTTGAGCACCTTGTGCGCCTTGAGCACCTTGTGCGCCTTGAGCACCTTGTGCGCCTTGAGCACCTTGGGCACCTTGAGCGCCTTGAGGTCCTTGAGCACCCGTGCCACCTTGAGGCCCTTGAGCACCTTGAGCACCTTGAGGCCCTTGAGCACCTGTGTTACCTCGAGGTCCTTGAGGTCCCTGAGGTCCCTGAGGTCCAGTAGGTCCTCTTCCTTTACATGGTGCGAATCGAATGAAGATAAGTTGAAGTTCTTCTATTTGTTTGATGATACTTTGGGTTGTGCATGAATCTAAGCAGAATAGTTTTGTAAGGTATAATAAATAGTTGAGTAAACTTTGAAACTCGATGAACACGGCACTTGCAACAAATTTTTTGTTTTCTAGTATAGTTATTAAATTTTTAATGATCGCAAGACCTGCTGCTTTTTGGGAAGAAGTCGCGTCTAAAGATTGGATGAACTTTTTTAATAGGCGTAATGTATCTATAAATTTATCGATGTTAGATGGAGATGGATCTCGGAATAAATCAGGGATTATTATAATTAAATGGGAGATGATTGTACGGAAAGTTCTGACTTGAGATTTGGAAATAGGGATGGATGAAGTGGTTGGAATTCGTCCGGAGTTACTCGGGAAACAAGGCTTAGACATCTTATTCAGATCGTCATTAAAACGGGACATTGATTTGCTCCTTTCTAATTGAAATACGAACGAAACTCATCATATTAGATGCAAGAAATGGAGAAAAGTGAATAGTGAAATAAACTGTTTACGAAAAAATAAAAAAAACGCCTATTTTTAAGCGTTTTTTATTTTTTATTTTTTTGCGTATTGATAATATCGTTTCAAAGAAATTTTTGATTTAAAGCCAACACGTTTCATGATTTCTTGTTCGGGAGTTTGTAGTTTGATTAGGCGTAAAATAAACGTGTTTCGGAAGTGTTGACCGGAAATGCCTTTGCGTAAATTTGCTCTTGCCACTTCAAGGCGAATCATTTTTTGGACGGCTATTTCAGTTAATGCTTTGGGGGCGTCGTTTTCGTATACCCAACGATATGTGCCACGGTTAAAATCGAAGGCAACGAAAAGTGGATCACCGCTATGATATTTTGGACGAACAGGTTCAGGGATTTTTTTGTAATAAGTGTATAGTTGCTTTTTATCTTCGTTGGTCAATGTAATAGTCCTTTCGATGCCGGCTACTGCTGGGATCGAAAGTGTGTTCGTTTCGAAATGAACGTGATGCATATGTAATGATACGAGCTCTTGTAAGGAAAGGCCGTAGTCGATAAGTAGATTGACTATTGAAATGTTACGATCCATTAGTAATGGACGGACAGGGCGTTGCTTCTCTGATAATCCTTCTAATGAAGTAAGGATATATTTTAAGTGTTTTTCTTCTTCGGGTGAAATGAAATCTTCATTACGCAGTGCTCGATTTGGTTGGATGACAAGTTCCATATTTTTTAATGGATTTGGTAGGTTTAAAAACTGATATAGTCTATTTAAAACAATAAATACACGGTGCATTGTTTTTTCAGAGTAATGTCGTTTCTCTTTTAAGTCGGAAAAATAATCTTCGTAGTCTTTTGTACAAAGTGTTGCCCATATATTAGAAGAAAGTTTTTTGTTTTTTTCTAACCAATGCCCGAAATCTTCAATGTCATAAACGTATCGTTTAATAGTTGAAGGTTTTCTGCCCTTATTCAATAAAAAAGCAGAAAAGGCTTGTACTGTATCGTGAAGCTCTGTTGTTTCCATAGTCCCACCACCTTGATCATTTCTTATATTATAGCAAACTTTTCTGAAAATAGTCATTTGTAAGGGAAATGGAAATATTAATAATAATATTTGGTGAGTTGATAAAAAGAGGTGATTGTATGGAACAATCAATACGAAAGAAAAATAATAATCAAATTAATATTGTGTTAAATCACCGAAAAAAATTTTCAGTACCTGCTTCGGAAAAAAAATTAGTTATTTCAAATGAAACAGCTACAAAACATGAAATGTTACAGCGTATCGAAGAGGAAATGGGTAAGCTTGTTGGGATGGAAGAAATAAAGAAAATAATAAAAGAAATCTACGCATGGATTTATGTGAATAAAAAAAGGCAAGAAATTGGCTTGAAATCAGAAAAGCAAGTGCTTCATATGTTGTTCAAAGGGAATCCAGGGACAGGGAAAACAACTGTCGCAAGAATGATAGGGAAATTGTTATTTGAGATGAACATTTTATCAAAAGGTCATTTAGTTGAGGCGGAACGTGCAGATCTCGTAGGAGAATATATTGGGCATACGGCACAAAAAACGAGAGATCTAATTAAAAAAGCCATGGGAGGTATATTGTTTATTGATGAGGCGTATTCGTTAGCTCGCGGTGGAGAGAAAGACTTTGGGAAAGAAGCGATTGATACGCTTGTGAAACATATGGAAGATAAGCAACATGGATTTGTTTTAATTTTAGCGGGGTATTCAAGAGAGATGAACCATTTCCTTTCTTTAAATCCGGGCTTGCAATCACGTTTTCCGTTTATTATTGAGTTTGCGGATTATACAGTAAATCAGTTGTTAGAAATTGGAAAGAGAATGTATGATGAACGAGAATATCAGTTATCAAAAGAGGCTGAGTGGAAATTTCGTGATCATTTACATGCGGTGAAATATTCATCACAAATTGCATCATTTAGTAACGGACGTTATGTTCGGAATGTTGTTGAGAAATCGATTCGTACACAGGCTATGCGCCTGTTACAAGAGGATACGTATGATAAGTATGATTTAATAGGGATATCGAGCAGTGATTTAATGCTTGAAGAAGAGACGCACAGTTCATAAACTGTGCGTTTACTTTATTATGAAAGAACATGAAGTATAAGACTTCGTGTTTTATTTTGTATTTTTTGTTTTTGCGCGTTGTTCTAATTTGCTTTTTGGACTTTGATCAGCTACGTCTGATGCAAGTCCTTGTGGATTAACGCTGCTACTTTGTCCGCGATTACGTTTGTTATTTCCTTTTGCCATTAGTTACCACTCCTATTCTTCTTTAGTTTTTTGTTGATATGCTTTATGATATTGTTCCATCTTTTTGCTTTTTTCATGGGCTGATTTTGGATCGTAGCTAATTTGATTGACTGAGCTTTTTTGAGCACCTTTGTTTACGTGGTTTGTCATTGTATTCACCTCGCTTTAAAGTTTAGTATGGACACTATGGACAGAAAAACACGTTAGAAAAGAAAAACCTCTTTACGATATGTAAAGAGGTGAAGATGCTATTTATGCAGGGAACGTTCTTTGTTTTCTAAACGCCTGTGCGGTAAATGCCATTTGTAATGAATTGAGATCATGCGGAAGCAAACGATCATAATGAATAAGGTGTATAGAGCCCAGTCGCTGACAATAATCTTGGCGCCGATTAAGAAGCCTGCTAAAATCGTCCAAAATGCATATACTTCTGCACGAAGGACGAGAGGTTTACGGCGTGCTAATAAATCACGAATGATACCGCCGCCAATTCCTGTTAAAACAGCTGCAACAATTGTAGCGCTGATCGGTAAGTTTAGTTTTTGTGCGTAAAGAGCCCCTTGTACAGCGAATGCTGATAAGCCGATGGCATCCGTAATATTTTCCCATCGTTTCCAATGTGTAATTAGTTTGTTTGGAAATAGAAAAATAATCGTCATTGATAAGAGTGCGATTTGAAATAACATGTCTTGTTGCCAAAATGCGACGATTGGATAACCGATTAATAAGTTACGAAGGGCGCCTCCTCCGAATGCTGTTGCCATTCCTAAAATATATACCCCGAAAATATCGTAATCTTCTTCCATTGCAACAATGGCTCCGCTGAGTGCGAAGGCAATTGTGCCAATGATGCTAAAAATCTCCCATGCCATGAATTTTCTCCCCCGCTAACTAGATGAAATGTGCTTCCTCTGCTATTATATTAGAAGGTTTAATTTTCGAAAAGGATGAGTGAACATATTTGATGGAAGAAAAAGAAAAAGTCATATTAGTTGGCTGCCAACTGTCGCAAGATGATGACGAAAGGTTTATGCATTCCATGAAAGAACTCGCGTCGTTAGCAAAGACGGCACGTGCGGAGGTTTTGGTTTCTACAACGCAAAAACGTCTGAAATTTCATCCATCTACTTATGTAGGGAAGGGGAAATTAGAAGAGGTAGCTGCGCTTGCGGAAGAATTAGAACCTGATGTTATTGTTTTTAACAATGAGTTAACACCAAGTCAAATCCGAAATTTGTCAGCTGTACTAGATGCAAGAGTAATTGATCGAACGCAGCTTATATTAGATATTTTTGCGCAGCGTGCGAAATCGAGGGAAGGTAAGCTTCAAGTAGAATTAGCTCAGTTGCAATATATGATGCCGCGTCTTATGGGTCAGGGGATAGCGTTATCGCGTCTTGGAGGCGGAATTGGTACAAGAGGGCCAGGTGAAACAAAGCTAGAAACAGATCGTCGTCATATTCGTTCGCGTATTGATGAGATTAAGAAACAACTAGAGGTTATTGTGGAGCATCGGAAAAGATATCGTGAGCGCCGAAAAGATAATCAAGTGTTTCAAGTTTCGTTAATTGGCTATACAAATGCCGGGAAATCGACGTTGTTTAACAGATTAACAGAGGCAGATACGTTTGAAGAAAATTTACTATTTGCTACACTTGATCCGACGACGCGGAAAATGCAGTTGCCTTGTGGGTATACGGTGTTACTGACTGATACGGTAGGTTTTATTCAAGACTTACCAACAGCATTGGTTGCATCGTTTCGTTCTACACTGGAAGAAGCGGGGGAAGCAGATGTTATTTTACATGTCGTTGATGCTGCGGATCCGAATTATGTTGGACATGAACAGACTGTGAAACAATTACTGCAAGATCTTGAAATTGATCATATTCCGATTATTACGGTGTACAATAAAAAAGATAAATTACACCAAAACTTCATCCCGTTTCCGAAAAGTGATTTTCTTATGACGAGTGCATTTGAGGAAGTAGACTTATTAAAGTTAAAAGAAGCGGTAGAAACGAAGATGATGGAAGGGATGGAATCTTATAAAGTTATGATTCCTCCAAGTGAGGGTAGATTGCTAACGCTTTTAAAAACAGAAACGGTATTAACAGAGATGATATTTCAAGAAGATGAGCTCTCGTATGAGTGTACAGGTCATATATTTGCCCATTCGCCACTGAATGGGCAATTGAAGAGATTTTTAGTGCAAAAAGGAGAAGAGAATAACAATGTTTGATCGTTTGAAAAATGGAGAAAGAATGGCCCCTATCGTAAGAGAAGTAGAGGGTCAAATTGCAGATATACATAAACGTGTGGATGAAGTTATTGAGAGTAATCAATTCCGCGTATTAGAGAGTTTCCGTAAACATAAAATTAGTGATTCACACTTTATTCCAACGACAGGTTATGGATATGATGATCTTGGTCGTGACACGTTAGAAAAAGTGTATGCTGATGTATTTGGAGCGGAAGCGGGCCTTGTTCGTCCGCAAATTATTTCAGGTACACATGCGATTTCAACTGCTTTATTTGGGATTTTACGTCCAGATGATGAGTTGTTGTATATAACGGGGAAACCATATGACACGTTAGAAGAGATTGTTGGTGTGCGCGGGAAAGGTGTCGGTTCTTTTAAAGAATATAACATTGGTTACAATGCGGTTCCATTAACAGCTGAAGGTCGTGTTGACTTTAAAGCTGTAGAAGCTGCCATTCATAATAAGACAAAAATGATTGGAATTCAACGTTCAAAAGGTTATGCAACACGTCCGTCATTTACAGTTACGGAAATTAAAGAAATGATCTCGTTTGTAAAAGAAATTAAACCCGATGTCGTTGTATTTGTAGACAACTGCTACGGAGAATTTGTTGAAGAATTAGAGCCGTGTCATGTTGGTGCGGATTTAATGGCAGGATCTCTTATCAAAAACCCAGGTGGCGGAATTGTAAAAACAGGTGGTTACATTGTTGGGAAAGAGCAATATGTAGAAGCTTGTGCGTATCGTTTAACGTCTCCGGGGATTGGAGCAGAAGCAGGGGCATCTTTATATAGTTTACAAGAAATGTATCAAGGGTTCTTCTTAGCGCCGCATGTTGCTGGGCAAGCGTTAAAAGGAGCAATCTTTACAGCGGCATTTTTAGAAAAGTTAGGAATGAATACATCACCAACTTGGAACGCTGCAAGAACGGATTTAATTCAATCTGTTCAATTTAATGACAAAGAGCGAATGATTGCATTTTGCCAAGCGATTCAATATGCATCTCCAATCAATTCACAATTTACACCGTATCCCAACTATATGCCAGGTTATGAAGATGATGTCATTATGGCTGCGGGTACGTTTATTCAAGGTGCGAGTATTGAACTATCAGCAGATGGTCCGATTCGTCCGCCGTATGTTGCTTATGTACAAGGTGGGTTAACATATTCTCACGTGAAGATTGCGATTTGTTCGGCAATTGATGCGTTAATTGAAAAAAAACTATTAGTAATCTCATAAGGGGAAGCTGTCGATTTCGACAGCTTTTTTGTATAGGATAAGGGATTTGTGCCATTTTAAAAAAGAATGAAAAAATTTATAAAAAATCATGTGAGAAAAGCTAACATCTATTGACACGAAACATAACATGATATAAAATGGAAACAGTTAAGGCGAAGGAGGAACTGAAACGATGAAAGAAGATAGACGTTCTGCTCCGCTGTTTCCTATTGGTATTGTAATGGATTTAACACAATTATCTGCGCGTCAAATTCGTTACTATGAAGAGCACAATTTAATTTTTCCAACCCGTACAAAGGGAAATCGTAGATTGTTTTCATTTAACGACGTAGATAAGTTGTTGGAAATTAAAGATTTGTTAGATCAAGGCTTAAACATGGCCGGTATTAAACAAGTATTGCAAATGAAAGAAAATCAAACAGAAGCAGTGAAAGTAAAAGAAGAAACAAAAGAAATTTCAAAATCCGAGCTTCGTAAAATTCTTCGAGATGAACTGCAGCACACAGGCAGGTTTAATCGGACTTCATTGCGACAAGGTGATATTTCAAGGTTTTTTCATTAGAGACAACTGATTCTGAAGGTGTTTAGAGGGACTAAGGAGGAATTTATAATGGCAAAGTACACTAGAGAAGATATTTTCCGTTTAGCGAAAGAAGAGAATGTAAAGTATATCCGTCTACAATTTACGGATCTTTTAGGAATTATTAAAAACGTAGAGATTCCAGTTAGTCAGTTAACAAAAGCTCTAGATAACAAAATGATGTTTGACGGATCTTCTATTGAAGGATTTGTACGTATTGAAGAGTCTGACATGTATTTATACCCAGACTTAGATACTTGGGTAGTATTCCCTTGGACTGCTGAAAAAGGTAAAGTAGCTCGTTTGATTTGTGATATCTACAATGCTGATGGCACTCCGTTTGAAGGTGACCCACGTAACAATTTAAAACGTATGTTAAAAGAAATGGAAGCACTAGGGTTTACAGAGTTCAATCTTGGACCAGAACCAGAGTTTTTCTTATTCAAAGTTGATGAAAAAGGAAACCCAACATTAGAACTAAACGATAATGGTGGATACTTCGACCTTGCGCCGATGGATCTAGGGGAAAACTGTCGTCGTGATATCGTTCTTGAACTTGAAGAAATGGGCTTTGAAATTGAAGCGTCTCACCATGAAGTTGCACCAGGGCAGCACGAAATTGATTTTAAATATGCGAATGCTATCCGTTCATGTGATGATATTCAAACATTCAAACTTGTTGTAAAAACAATCGCTCGTAAACATGGTTTACATGCAACATTTATGCCGAAACCATTATTCGGAGTGAACGGCTCTGGTATGCACTGTAACTTATCATTATTTAAAAATGGAGAAAACGTATTCTACGATCAAAATGGTGACTTACAATTAAGTGACGATGCTCGTCACTTCATCGCAGGTATTTTAAAACATGCGCCAGCATTTACAGCGGTAGCAAACCCAACTGTAAACTCTTACAAGCGTTTAGTACCTGGATATGAGGCACCTTGTTACGTAGCGTGGTCTGCACAAAACCGTAGCCCATTAGTACGTATTCCAGCATCTCGTGGTGTAAGTACGCGTGTAGAGGTACGTAGTGTTGACCCAGCTGCAAACCCATATTTAGTAATGGCAACGTTATTAGCTGCAGGTCTTGATGGAATTAAAAATAAATTAACTCCACCAGCTGCAGTAGACCGTAACATCTATGTAATGACAAGAGAAGAGCGTGAAGAAGCAGGTATCGCTGACTTGCCAGCAACATTAGCGCAAGCGTTAGTTACATTGCAATCTAACGAAATCGTATGTGGTGCATTAGGTAATCATTTACTTGAGCACTTCATCGAAGCGAAAGAAATTGAGTGGGATATGTTCCGCACGCAAGTTCACCAATGGGAACGCGATCAATATATGTCTCTTTACTAGGAGACCCACCCCCTCGACACATAACGTGTTGAGGGGTTTTTGTTTTGTAGGTAAAACACTTTTATTTATGAAAGAATTAATTCACCCACAAAAATATCATACTTACCCCAATACATTATTCATATAAGCTTCAAAGCTTGAAATGGAATCTTTGTTAATTTTATCGCTGATATGAGAATAAACATTAGAAATACCTTCAATACTCTTGTGTCCTAATCGCTCTTGAATGTATTGAACAACGTTGATTTTGATAAGAACTTGCCAGTAACTTTAGAAAACACTAAGTCTAATTCATGTTCATATGCTTCTTGTAAGACGAGCTTGTCGGCATTGTTAACGGATCGCCACAATTCAAAAGGAAATACATTCTATATTACGGCTGGTGATGCGGTTTCTGTGTAATTAGGAGCCGCATTTTTTATGTGTTTGCAAACGTCGACTATCCGAAGGTGATTTTTTCGAAAGTTTTAACTATTTCTTCTTGTACTCCGGATAACATATGAGAGTACTTATTAAAAGTAATTAATACGTCTTTATGACCTAATCGTTCTGATGCAATTTGAATTTTGTTAAGAGAGTGGTGATTCATTCTAACGGAACTTGATGTATTTAGAAGTTTTAAAAAAAGTCCCTCCACAAGATTGGGAGAGACTACTTTGTTAAAAAATTCGATTTACGGTAAAAGCACTGGCCGATATATTACCTATAGCACCAGTGCCACCACCAAAATTAACACGAACATCAAGTACGTCATTAACTGAAAGAGATAATTGGATGGTTTTAGCTACTGTTGATGAAGTTGATACAAAAAAATCTGGGCCATCATAACCATGATTAAAAGCGGAAGAAAGAATGGATGAACTGTTTAAAAAAATAAAACCTGGAATACTAGCTCCGGTTGCTGCAGCTCCTGTGGAAAAGGCAACAAACTACGAATCTAATCTTGCTAAGGAAAAAGAAGAACGACATGCGGATTAACGTTTGGAAACGAACTATAGAGAATGATGAACATGAAATAGAGAAATACGAAGTTAAGCTGAAAGAAGCTATTGAAAACATGCGTAGCTCAGTTGAAGAAATAGAAAAATATAAGCGGGTGAAAGAGCAATCATTGAAAGAATTATGGGAACAACGTTGGAAACGTGAAAATGGTCAGTGGGTGAAGAGTGAGGGAAAACAAAAGAGCAGCTAGCAAAAGCTAACTGCTTAGTTTTGAAGGAGAATTCAATGGTTACAGTACATTAAGAATGGCGTTATCTACAGTATGGACAGGATTTAGAATTTTATTCGGGAGGGAAAAGAAAATAGAACAGTTACCAGATAAAATCATTGGGCTTGATTAAGTTCGAATCAATCGAGGCATAGGTAAGATATGCAACTGTGAAAATCGTAAATTTGTAATAGATACAACAAACAAACGTATAACTTGCCACAGTTGTGGATCTGTTATTGATCCTTACGATGCTATTCTCGACTTATCATTGCAACGAGAAGAATTTAATCGACAAGCAGAGCATCTTTTGGAACAGAAGAAACAGCTTGCAGCATATAAAACGCATTTACGGATTATTAAAAGTTTAGAGTCTAGTTATAGAGGACGCAAGATGTTGCCGAGTTGCCCGAGGTGTGGTGAACCATTTTATCTAGAAGAATTAACTGCTTGGATTGGTAAGGAATATGCAGAAAGACGTATTGTGAAGTGGAAAGAAGAAAACTCAACAAAATAATCATTCGAAAAGAAAAGAGTTCGAACGGAGGGGGGAAGTGTATCGTATGAGCCAATTGTTACTCTTTGAAGACATCGATGAAAAAGAGATGCGTAGACTTATGGCGAAAGAGTTAAAAAATTATAAAGCACTATGCGCCTGTATGAGAAATCAAGAAGAATAAATTCCAGCAGGATGCACCGCTCTTATTTTGATTTAGGAATTATTTGAAAAATAAAAAGAATCCTAAATGAATCGGATTCTTTTTGCACTAGAACTTATGTTTCTAACAAATATTGTTTGTACTAGAACCAACTTCCACTTGTTGTGTTTGTAAAACTTTTAAAGTAAGATCTAATACAATTTTTTCACGAAGTGTATCAAATTCTTCATTTAAAGGTGTAGGACATGGCGAAAAATCTAGTTCAAAGAAATCTGCACGAATTAATTCACAATACGGTTGCTCATTATAGAAAACAGTATTTTCAAAGAAATACTTATCTAAA
>NZ_LTAQ01000023.1:166790-350908 GCF_001590835.1 Bacillus gaemokensis | reverse complement strand
TATACGTTAAGCCTTTTCCTGTTGTTTGATACGTTTCATTCCATAAGGACAAGAAGCGATTAAACACAAAACGGCTGGAACCGATTGTTTTCGCAATTAATACTTCCTGCTTGTTGTTTGGATATAAACGAAACTTATATGCTTTGTTGATTAACATTCTTTTCACCTCATTTCATTCCTTGACTTTCGATATACTGACGTACAACACTAATCGGTGTTCCACCTGTTGTAAGCAAGCAGAAACTTCTTGACCAAAAGTATTCTTTCCAAAGTCTCTTTCGGATTTGTGGAAACTCTTTCTTCAAGATACGAGAACTTGCACTTTTGTAGGCATTAATAAACTTTGATAACTCTGTTTTTGGATGTGTCTTAAACAAAACGTGAACATGGTCAATATCGTGATTCCACTCTAGTAGTGAAATGTGATATTTTTCTCCAAGCAAGACAAACATCTCTTTCGCACGCTCTGATATATCATCAGTTATCACTTTTCTACGGTACTTGATAACCAATACCAAGTGATAACGCAAACTGAATACCGAATGATTATTACTATCTAAATTCATTGATACACCAACCTTTATTACTTATCAGACTGATTGTATCAAAGATAAAATAAAAAGCAAAGGCTTTTGCTTCGCAAACCGAAATTCACCCCACCACTTATCATTGGGCTTCGCCCTTCACATGATTGAAGTAGGGGGACTCTTTCAGTAAAATCTGATAGAATAGAAATATCAGATTTTTCAAGGGGTGTATTTTTTATGGGAATCAAATTTGCTTCATCCGAAGATCTAGAATGGATTAATAATCAATATAGAGTAATTGGATTTGTACCAAGTGATTTACAAAAAGATAAAGTAGCAATTGTGACATATAACGGAGAATATGCGGGACTTGGGCGTTTAGTTAAGATTGATAAAAGCACATTAGAAATGGGTGGTATTTATATACTCCCTAAATATAGAGGCTACAAATTAGCCGGAAATCTCGTCTCTTTTTTAGTCCAAGAAGCAAAGCAATCGGATGCATCTAATATCTATTGTATCCCTTTCGAGGAACTTGCAGCTTTTTATAAAAAACATGGTTTTAAAGAAGTAAATACTGATCAAGAGGCTGTTCATCCTACTATTTTGAATAAATATAATTGGTGTTTACAAGAATATGATAAAAATGTTTTATTGTTTAAATTATAAACATTTTAAAATGCAAACTTCATTCCATACTAGTATTCGCTTCATCAAAAAACAAAGACGGTATGTACAATTATACATACCGTCTTTGCAACTATGAACAAGCTATATATTATTTTTCTCCATCTGCTCAAGTGCTTTTTTAGGCACTTCTTTTTCTTGTACTTCTTCGTATAATGAGATTCCTTTATATCCCTCATTATTTGTTTCATCAAATACATACACACGTAAAAATGCATTTGATTTCAAATTTTTATTAGCAGTAAACTTAATAGTTGCCGTATTTCCCTTTTCATCATATGCAATTACTTTGTATTCATAACGCTTCCACGTAGGGTCTCCTTTTTCTACCTCATATTCTTTTCCATTCTCTGTAATATGAACATACATTTTTTCTTTACCTAATTTTTGTTTCATGCCAGCTACATCCCAATCAAAACCTACAAAAGCAGTCATTAATAGACCTAATAATACAAGAAAAGCAATCAAAGTTACGAATAGTTTCTTCATGTTTTCAACCTCTAGTTTTAATATATATATCCATTTTGATTTTTCAACATATAAGTCGCTGCTACGAAAACAAAAGGAGATCTCCACTCGTTTTCTCCTTTTGTTTTCACTTGGCACGGGGCTGGAAGAAGATCTGACCGCTTCTATGCATGGTCGGATTCTCTCTCCCACCCAAAAAATTAGACTTTATGTCGGTTTTTTAATTTGTGTTTATATAGTATGTGACACCTCGTATACTATCAGAAAGCTTTTAACTTATTTATCTATTTCCCTTACAAAAACCTTACACTTTTGTAATAAATTCAAACTGATTTTAAATTAATAAGAATTTCCTTCCCCTTTACTAAATAACAATCTTCCTCACTAAATTTTCAGATGAGAATATTATTGTTCATGAATTGAGAACTATAATAAGGAAACAATTTCATCTTTCCACTAAAAAACGTTATAATAAACTGTAGCATCTACGATTACGTTATAAAGGAGAATGAAGCATGGCTAAAATTAAAGTGTATCAAGCAAAAGAAGAAAATATGGAAGCAGTAAAAAACATCATTGATGTGGAGGAACAAAACCCATCTGCTACTGATTTACAAAATCTATATGCATGCGTATTAGATACTGAGGACATGGCATTACCTGAATCATATATAGAAGAAGATATCTTAATCGATTCTATCGAAGTAATGGTAAACGTTTCTCAAAATAAACTAAGAGACCTAGGTACATACGATGTAATTGAAGTACAAAACAAAGGCAAAAAAACACAGATTTTATTATTAGCAGACGAAGAATACGAAATAATCGAAGGCTAATTGATAAAGTTACATACGAAAAACTCCTTTCTACTCTGGAAAGGAGTTTTTTCATCTTCTATGCTTTTGATGTTTCAACTTTGATGTTTTCTTGTTCTTTCTTATATACCATTCGTTCATTTCCCATAAAGAAGATGAATACGAATGCTAAACCTGCTGGAACTAAAGCCCACATAAACGTATGAACGATGGAACTAGAAAGAGCTTCAATAATTTTATCTAATATTTGTGGTGGAATTTGAGAGCGAGCACCTTCTGAAAGTATAGCTCTTGAATCTCCAAGAGCATTACTGCTTATCCCGCCGATCATACCTTTAAATGCTTCTTCCAACTGATCTTGAAAACCAGTTCTTTGAATCATACCAAAGATTGTAATTCCAAGTGTCATACCTAATGAACGAATAAAGTTACTCGTTGAAGTTGCTGATCCCCTTTGGTTCATACCAAAGCCATGGATTGCAGCCATACTTAATACCGAAAATGAGAAGCCTACACCAAAACCGATAATAATCATATAAACGGTTAACCACACACGGCTCGTTTCTGGTGTTAATGTGCTCAATAAAAACAATCCACCGATCATAATTACAGCTGAAATGATCATGATATTACGGTAACTAAGCTTTGATGTTAAAAAACCACCTAACTGTGCTGTCACGACTGATCCAAGCATCATTGGTAATAGTAATAAGCCTGAATTTGTTGCTGATCCACCGTATACACCTTGAATAAACAGAGGAATATATACAGTAGCTGACATAAATGCAGCCCCGTAAAATAACGCAACAATTGTACTCATTCCGAATAAACGTTGTTTAAACATTTCAAATGAGATGATAGGTTCTGCCACTTTTCTTTCGATAAAAATAAACATGATAATTAAAATAGCAAATGCCGCAAATAAACTTAAAATAAAATTAGAATCCCAATCATATTTCTGCCCGCCAAGTTCTAATGCGAACATTAAGCAAACTACCGCTCCGACTAATGTAATCGCACCAAACCAATCGATCTTTTGTTTTTGATGAACTCGTGATTCTTTATAAAAGAACACAATAAAAATAAGTGATAGAATCCCAAGCGGTAAGTTAATATAAAATACCCAGTGCCAGCTAATGTAATCTGTAATATATGCGCCGAGCAACGGCCCGAAAATACTAGATAATCCAAAGACTGCACCAAATAACCCACCCATCTTCCCGCGCTTTTCGGGCGGAAAAATATCAAAGACAATCGTAAAAGCAATTGGAACGAGCGCCCCGCCACCAATTCCTTGAATGGCACGATAAATACCTAACTGTGTAATATTTTCCGCTGTACCACAGAGTGCAGAACCAATCATAAAGACAATTAGACCAAAAATAAAGAATCGCTTTCTCCCGTACATATCTGATAGTTTTCCAAAGATCGGCATCCCTGCCATTTCTGCTACCATATATGCGGATACAACCCAAACAAAGTTTTCTAATCCGCCTAAATCACCAACAATTGTTCCCATCGCTGTAACAACAATGGTATTATCCATTGATGCCATTAAAATCCCTAGTAATAAACCGGCAACAACAAAGCCAAGTTTACTATTCTTTGCAACCATATAGCTTGCTCTCCCTCTTACATCTATATTCGTTTCTGTTCTTTTACAATTGATTTTCCTTTTTGGTTCAAACTCGTATGATATTCCACAACACTTATTTCACAACCAGGACCAATTGTAACATTGTTCCCTCTCACTATGTCAGCTATTGTGTGTTCTAAATAAATGTCATCCCCTTCAATAATTGATGTCTGAAGGTTACCAGTATGGCTTGTAAAAGGAATAAATCTAGCTTTCTTTCGTACAGTAATCTTTTTCCCGCCAATTTCTCTTACTTTACTTCCTTCATAACGCAAGGAAATGTTAATATTCTCTGCGTTTAAAAGTCCTTCACTTTCAAGGCCACCAGTTAATAAAAATTCTTCCACCTCAATATCTTCTTTTACAGTCAGTCCTCCTTTAATGTCCACAAAGTTTCCAGCTAACCTTCCATTCACCTCAAACATTCCTCGAATTTTTGTTTTGTTTATATGACAATCATTCTGTACTTGTGCATTACCATACACTTTCACATACTCAGCATGTAAATCTCCTTGTACTTCACTATCTCCATACACAATATACGAGTTTGCCGTCATATCACCGCGAACATCACTTGTTCCGTATGTTTTAAATTCATTACAACTAACATGATTTGAAATGGTTCCTTCTCCTCGAATCTTCACCTTATTATAAGCTCCACCTGATGAGCTACCAGAGCCATTCAAAGTAAGATTATCTTGCTTTTCCATGCCTATTCCTCTCTCCATAAAAAATTAAACTTGCTGAATTTCTTTTACTTTTGCATTTTTATCGACATGAAGAACCCCCGTATATTCAATAATCCCAATCTCACAATTCGGCCCAACTGTAACATTGTTTCCTCTTACTGTACCAATTTGTACATGGTCAATATCAATATTGTCGCCTTCTAATAGTTCAGCTTCTAACTGCGATCCAAACATTGTTTTAAAGAGTCTACTAAATACAGACAACCTTTGTCTTGCTTTAATTGTTTGCCCGCCTATTTCTTTTGCTCTACATGTACCATGAATATCGATATCAATTTCATCTGCACTTAGTAAACCGCCGATGGTAAATTGTCCTTGTGATGAAAAAACATCCACCTCGCAGTTACCGTCTATAGTCGCTTGCCCACGAATCTTTAATTCTTCTCCAGTCAAAGTGCCACCAATTGTCCCTTTACCTGAAATCTTCATATTACTAGCACTTACATCTCTTGTAATCGTTGCTTTTCCATCAATTCGCATGTCTTCAGTACTTACTTTCCCATCAACTTTTCCAGAGCCGCTAATCCTTGTACGTTCACTTTTCAAATCACCATTTACATTACCTGACCCATTACATTCAAAGTCATCACAGTCAATATTTCCATTCACAGTTCCTTTTCCATTTAACTGAACTTTATAAAACTCTCCACCATTAGAAGAACCGTAGCCATTTATAATTAATTTTTCTGTACGCATTATTTCTCCTCCACTACAACAGTTTTGTTTTTAATGCTTCTGTATAATTCATGATTGCCGCGCGTATGACTATCTTCGTACCTTTTTCAAACAGTAAATCTTCCACGTTTGAAACTAAGAAACATGTAGAAATACCTAGCTTACGAACTACAATTAATTCACTATTCTTTTGTTTAATGATTTCATAGTGCTTATGTAGTACTTGCAGTACCATCTTACCTTCTTCCAAACTAATTTCCCCGGATTGAAGCAGCTCCTCTAAAATATATACATAGAGAATATCAACGAATTGAAATTCGCCTGGTTTATTGGTTTGTTCTATAAAAAATTGTATAACCGTTTCTGAGGCAATGCCTTTTCGTACTATGTCTTCTTTTGTTAAACAAATCTCTGTTACACTTGGCGAAAACATATTCGCTAATTCATCAAGAGACAAGTCCTCTTTCATCGTTTGGATTTTATCAATACGTTCTAATATCTTTTCTTTCGGAAAAAATGTTTCTTGCCCCGTAAAAGTTGATTTCCTCACAAACCAATCTTCGGGTATTAAATTCTTTCTTTTCCACCTATATAGCTGTCCGTATGAAATACCAGTTAGTTCCAATAAATCTTTTTTTGAAATTAAATCCGTACTCAACTGTATAACACTCCTTCCCGATAACAATGTAACATAACACTGTTACGTCGTAAATAGGTGTTTATAAAAGTGTACGTAACAATGTATGAAATCAAGCTTTGATTCCATACAAAAAGGGCCTTTCGGATTTCATTAAAAACCGAAAGAACCCTTATTCATTAAGGTTTAAACCATACATTATAAAAATCAATCCAACCTTGAGAGTTAATCATTATATTTTGTACTTTTTCATGTGTACTTATGTGCTGTTTATTGCGATATAAAGGAATGATATGAATGTTACGCAACACTGTGTCCTCGATATCGCGTAACAGTGTAATTCGTTTCTCTAAACTATGTTCAATAAAATATGGCCGTAATTGTTCATTAAAATCAAGAAAACTATGCTGATGAATAAAGCTATTTTTTGAAAGAAACATATACAGCAAACTACCTTCTGTTTGCTCGCTAATTGTAGCACTATCATGAATGATATCTGCTTGCTTTATCGTTTTAACCTGCAATAATTCCGATGTATCGAGAAATTCTATTTCAATTACAATTCCATACTTGGCACATTCTTTTTGAACCCACTCTGAATCTTCTACATGATCTCTTCTCTTAAACGTATACAAATATAATGTTTCATCATCATATTTACTACTTTGTATTAAAGTATGAATATCCTCTTTTATTTCTGGAACAGAGTGATTCGTTAATAATAATTCCTCCGCTACTTCACCACGCTCCCCCTCTAACTCATCTATTATTTTGTTACCATGAATAATTTTATGTAATGCTTTTCGAAATACTACATCCTGCATCGGTCCTTGTTTTTCAGTGTTTAACGTTATGTAAGTTACATTAGACTCCAGTTTAGAAAGTTCTTTATAATGCTTTTCTATATCTTTATGTTGTGCTTTCACTAAAACATCATATGTATCAATACTTTGTCGCACATTCCATAGTTCAATTCGATCAAGAAAGGGTCGTTCACGAAAATACAAATCATGGGCTTCTAATACAAAAATAGACTCATTATTTTCACATAGTTTAAATGGTCCTGTTCCAGTTAAGTTGTCTTTCTCATCTTCCATTACAATAGAACACTGTTCTGCACTTAAACCATATAAGAATAACTGATTTTCTGTATGTAAGTGAATCTCCACGATATATTCATCTACAATATGCATGCTTTCAATATGTTGAAGCATCCACAAATGCGGGTTATTCTCCTTTTGTATAAACCTATTAAATGTATATACAACATCATGAGCTGTAAATCGTCTTCCATTATGAAATTGAACGCCTTTACGTAAATAAAAAGTCCATACTTTTTGATGATCATTATATTCCCAGTGAAACGCAAGTCTCGGTTCGATTGTATTTGTACTTTCGTTAACATATATAAGTGTGTCATAAATATGTTTCACCATATGGCATTCTGAACGCATCGTAGCGTATATAGGATCCAAAGAAATCCCCAGATTCATTCCAACTTGTAAACGAAGTACATCTTGTCTTCCTTGAGAAGTCATTTCAATTTGATAACCGAATATGGAATCTATCCAACTTTGAAATTGCTTTTCCAACAAAGGAAAATACAAGCTATATTGTTCAACAAATGTTTTTCCGCCCTTTACATCCCCTTGTTTCGTTATTTCTTTCCCCTTTTCTAAAACTAAAGAAATCGGATTTTTTTGAAACGCTAACTTTGATCGATTCCCTCTCCCGCGGCCTGGAAACCAACAAATCCAAGCTAACTCTTCTAATCTTTTGATAATAAATTTACTATTACGATCCGTACAAAATAATGTTTCCGATATATTTTGTAATGATATTTCTATTTTTTCTCCCTCTGTTCTTCCTTTTCCATACTGGAGCCACAGCTGTATGTACTGCTCCAAAATAACCATACTGATCCCCCTAAAAGATGAAAAATTCTCCTCTTTCATTCTACCCTTTTTCATTTCTTGCTTCTATCTTAAGATTTCAATATAGAAAGGAGGAACTAAAAAATGAACAATCTTATAAAGCGCTATAATAAACCAATTCGAATTCGATTATTAGGTGAATTATTAACACGAACAACTGAGGCCATGTTAGCCATTATCTTTATTGTACATGTCAATAAAGCGCTAGAAGGTAATGTAATCCTTACAATGCTTCTGTTTGGATTGCAGCCACTTTCTGATATTGTGTTCACACTAATTGCTGGAGGTGTAACAGATCGTTACGGCAGAAAAAAGATCATGTTACTCGGGTTATTCGTGCAAGCAATTGCAATAGGCGGATTTGTGTTTGCTGAATCAGTAGCATTCTTTGCTTTGTTATATATGATGAATGGCATTGGCCGCTCCTTATATATTCCTGCTCAGCGTGCTCAAATTGCAGATTTAACGAAACAAGAAAAACAAGCTGAAATATTCGCTGTTCTCCAAACAGTAGGAGCTATCGGTGCTGTAATTGGTCCATTACTTGGTGCCTTTTTTTATAATAGTCACCCTAAATACTTATTTATCATTCAAGCTGTTGCTCTCCTATTGTATGCAGTTCTCGTATGGACACAGCTTCCAGAAACAGCACCAATGATTCAAACTAATGAAAGATTAGCACAAGTAACTACACGTAAACAGTTTATCTTTAGACATTACGCTGTATTCGGACTGATGCTATCTACTCTTCCGATTAGCTTTTTCTATGCCCAAACTGAAACCAATTATCGTGTATTTGCAGAAAATATCTTTCCAAATTTCCTATTTGTCCTAGCGTTCATCTCAACTTGTAAAGCGATAATGGAAATCATACTGCAAGTTGGTCTTGTAAAATGCTCTGAACGGTTTTCTATGCCCAAAATAATCGTGATCTCATATATTTTCTATACGCTAGCAGCCATTGGGTATGGCTATTCTACAACATTATGGTCACTCTTCTTCACATTGCTTTTCTTGACAATCGGAGAAAGTATCGCTTTAAATCATTTATTACGATTTGTTTCAAGAATAGCACCAAGTCACAATCGCGGATTGTATTTCTCTATTTACGGCATACACTGGGATATTTCTCGAACATGCGGCCCCGTTATTGGAGCCTTTGTATTAAATCACTTAAGCGGTAGCACCCTATTTTATATTTGTGCCTGCTTGTTAATAATCGGAGGAACCATTCAAACTTACTTTGTTTATTCAGTAGAACGTAACAAATCAAAAGAGCTGTCCTTATGAAAGAACAGCTCTTTTTCTTATATCTACTACCCTGCCATATTATTAATACTGTCCTCCGGAGAAAATACAGAAATATGATCAACTTTCCTAGTAGAATTTTGGATAACAAATTTCACTTCAAATTGATCGTTTGCCTTATAAATATATATTTTGTCATTTCCAGTTACCTTAATTGACATCGGTTTTCCTAAGAGCTTTTCAATTGCCTGTAAAGTCAATGCATGAAGTTCTGGATCATTAGAACGAACGTCGAAAATTTGAGAACCTTTATTAAAGCCAGTCATTATCTTGAAAATTTCGTTGTAATTCACATTGCAGATCATGAATACATAGAAGGAACTCTTATCATTGGCCCTTCTACCTATCCACGTTTATCGGAAGATATGGTTATTAAACTCATGAATGAATTTGGCTTAGTTACCGGAATACAAGATGGAATCTATTACTATCATTCTGTACCTACTACTAAAAAAATTACTTTAATTCATATAAGTATTTTATTGTATCAGATGATTTATAACGAAAAATTAGATGTAAGTACTGTTTGGAAAAGAATTGAACTCCCCCCACCTACCTCTACATGAGCTTGAGGTGGGGGATTCTACTGTTTCCGCCCTAACAAAAACACTTCCTCTCGTTCAACAAAGAGGATACAACGATATAGAAATCTGGTAGTGTCTTTCGGCAAGACGACCACTTTCTATCTTCCGAGGAAAACAGAAAAGGTACAGCTACTTTCTTACTATATCGAGGAAAAGAACACCTTGTCATGCATCCAGTTCCTAGACCTGTTATCTGCTCTGGTGACAAGCGTAAGAGATTGGGACAAGGGGATCTTTTTTCATTATGCAAATAGTTTTGTGAGTTTTTTCTTTTCACTTTCAAATAAGTCTAATCGCTCGATTTGTAATGCCTCTTTCGACTGATTCACATCATATAACTGATAGAAATGATGCGTACGAATATCCAATCGATTGTTTAATTGATGCCAATGGCTCCAGTGATGTGCGTCTTTCTTTGGAATATAAGGCTGAAGCACTTGAGGTACTTTTTCTTTGTATCCTAATCCACGACGACCAATTGTAAAGGCGGCCGATTGATGGATTGAAATCCCAAACTTCCACATATATTTCATCTTTCCTGAGATTGAAGTGTAAGCTGGATTGACTTGAAAGACAGCCACGCCCATTTTATCCGCACGACCCAGAATTGCGTCTGTCATCTTCTGATAAGCGAACAGACTCTTCATTCGATTCGCTCGCTTATTTCCGTATCGATCACCTGTTTTAGATTGAGTTGTATTAAGTTTCTCCATCACAATCGGTTTGTTATATCGCTCTGCTAAGTCAACTAAGCGCATGGCTTCCGCTTCGATTATCTTTGTGATTTGTCCAGTAGATTTATCTATAATGGAAAAACGGAGAGAACCACTTCCTTTGTAATTCCCATCTTTGGTTATATTTGCCCAAGCAAAATGATCTAGATTACAATCTACACCCATCACACCATCGGATTTACTATCATTCGTGTGAGGATTTTGTGGTACATCGATTAAACATTTCACAATATAATACTCGCCATAATCTTCCACAGACCACGCAATCGGTTTGCCATGTTTTTTCTTATTCTTACACTGTAATTGGTTTGTAATCATTTCTTCGACAGTTTCTTGCCCATATGGGAATGTGACAGCTGGAAACATAAGCGTTTTTCCTGTACTTGTTGTCATCCATAACTCCTGATTCTGGGCAACATACTGAAACACAAAATTTCCGTGTTTGGCATCTTTACGGCCAGATAGAATGAGTTGTTTATTTCGAGCATGGGAAAACAATGTTTTCCATTTGTCATGGTTATGTATAAACTCATCGATTATAAATTGAGACCGAAACAGTTTTTTACTTCCAAATACTGCGCTCGGAATATAGTTTTGGTACGATTCACGTTCCTGTTCCAAACGGTATTACCTTTGAGTCAAACGGCCGATTTTTACCTTCAGCCATTTGATTTGAACATCTAAGTACTGGTGCTCAAACAAATATTCATTCGCCCAAACCAATATATCTTCATTACGAGATAAGGAAATGATCTTGTTGTTCTTCGAAAAGCGGGAGTTTTTGGGAAACGTAATCTTTCCTTTCACACAACTTTGTTTGATTTTACGAAGCTTTGTCAGTTTTGTACGTTCTTGCTTCAATTTCTTTTTGATTTTCCCCAGCTTCTCTTGTGTTTGTTTCTCATATATTTTCTGTAACGCTATTAAACCTGTAAACAATGCCTTTGCTTCTTGCATCGCACTGTTTGCATAGTAATCATTCAATTGATATTTCCGTTTGAGAACAAGATGAAGACTATCCGCATGCATCTTACGGTTCCAACGTTTTTCTCGGACGATTGTTTGAAACGCATATCGTTTCGCCCTATTAAATATTTCCATTGTCTGTACTAATATATCTACCATTTCATGTGGTAAATCTATCTTATAGATTCGTTTCGAAAAATACGCTTTCTTCACCTGTTCTCACCTCATTTTGTTTAATAAGACAATTATGCAACAAAACAAACATACGTTCTACAAAGAATGTTTTTTCTTTAAAAAAAAGAAAAAACCGATTCATCCCCCACCTTCACTTCGTTTAGAGGAAGGAGTCTTCTCGGTTAAAATGATAAATAACATCCCCTTCCTTATTAAAGAAAAACTTGAACATATGATCATATCAAAAAATAAAAAAGCTGCCCTTTAAAAGGCAGCTTTCGTTATGTACTTATACTTCGATATTTTTTCCATCTTCAACAATATGGTAAAGTAAGTGAGCTAAATGATGAATTGGACCGTATTCTTCTTCTTCTTCATTTGTTTCACCTTGGAATTCAAGATCATTTAAATATAGTGCTAAAAATTGATAGAATAATTTCAAATCAAATCCGTAGCAAGCACTTGGTTCTTGATGATCCCCTTCATATTGCAACATTAAGTATTGTTCGTTTCCTTCTTTGTCTTCTGCATCAAAGAATACAAAGAAACCAACATTTGTATCTAAATCAAATAAATGACGAGTACCCTTTTCTGTTGCTTGATTGAAGTCCTCTTCACTTAACTTATGTACTGTTGTTGCTTTTGCATTGTCTTCTTGATGAAAGTTTACTGTAAATGATTTCAATGCTGACACCTCCTAATTGTATAACAGTAGCATAACAGATTAGACAAGATAATACAAAAAGGACTGCTTACAAAGTAAACAGCCCCTCATCCTTTATTTCCTCATTGCACGTAATAAGAAGCTCACAATGAAAATTAAGATAATTGCACCAATTAAGGCTGGAATAATCGCAAATCCACCTATAATAGGACCGAATTTACCAAGTAACGCTGTACCAACCCATGAACCGATGATACCTGCAATAATATTACCGATAACTCCACCAGGTACATCTTTTCCAGTAATAAGGCTTGCAAACCAACCTAAAATACCACCGACGATTAAAGACCATATAAATGTCATATCATTTCCTCCTTTATTAAAAACCAACAAATAATAAAATAAACCATTGCTTACCGTTAGTTATGTTACTTTTCTTAATAAGTTATACTTTAAATGATTTGTGTTCCTAAAAATATTTAGACTAATTTTTTATTCATACCTTATATCTTTTATCCTCTAATCTTACTTAAGGTTATAAAGACTTTTAAAATAATAATTATAAAGTTCCATCTACTCCAAAAACGAACAAATGTTTTGATTTTATTCTAAAAATTCAGTGAAATATATCTGGAATCTAAAAATAAGGGGAGAAATTCGAATGAACAATATTGATTTTTTATTGCTTAACCTAGCTGAAGTTAGAAGACGAAGTATAAAGGTTTGGACAGCTATCCCAAGTAATAAATTGGATTGGAAACCTGATGCTGAAGCGTTAAGTTGTAAAGAAATGATACGACATGTTCTGGCAGCAGAATACGGTTATCTACAGATACTAAAAAATAGAGGCAGCGTACAGAATCCAGTTTACCCTTTTGAAGCAAGAGCATTTACATCTATTCAAGATGAACTTAACTTTGCCGAGCCTTATCATGAACAGTTTATCAATTTTGTCAAATCCTTATCAAATGACGACTTAGAGCACATAAAAATTGATCGTTCAGATTTAACTGAGCTTGGATATACTGGTTATATTCGTTCTTTAGGCGACATGCTGCTACGAATCGCATACCATGAAGGTGTTCATACGGGACAATTATTGGATTATATGCGAACGATGCAAATTGAACGCCCAGATATATGGGATTAAATTTTTCTCCATTCACATATCTTAATTAATAAAGTCTCCACTTCCAGCTCAGATTGTTCTTGTTTTCCATTCATCCGTATAGATACCATCTAAGAACAATCTGGTTGTAACATCGTACTCATAAATTCCTTTTTGAATGCTTGATAGCTGAAATCAACTGCAATTCTTTGTACAGGTCGATTATCAAATCTTGTAGGCTCAGCTATTTTTCTAAAGTCCGCTACGCTTTGTCCCCTGGTTACATCATTTGTCGTACTAACCCATACAGCCGATTTCTTGTACTCAAAGATATCATCTTGAATTAGTGCAATGAACGGTAATAAATCGTGAATAGGACTTCCACTAATTCCAGGGTATTCTTTTTTATAAAAATTCTCATAATAAAAATCAATCATTAGTTTAATTAGCTTCGCTTGACCTGTTCCCTTTTTATTAATAATACTTACCATTTCAGGGGTAATAAGTGCTCGCTGTGTTACGTTTAATGGGTAAATACTAGCATTCTTTGCGTATTTCATAACAATATTTGCCGCAATTGGATCTCCATAAAAATTCGCCTCTGAAACAGGAGTAACGTTACCTGGGAATAAAAATGCGCCACCCATTATATAATACGCACATACTCGGTTCATTAAATCTGGATACAAAAGGAATAATGTTGCAAGTGAGGTCAAACGCCCTGTCGCCACAATAATAATATCTTCCGGACAAGGTTCAATTAACTTAATCACTTCACAAAAGTTTTCTCTTTCCTGTATCCTCATTTTCGGTGGGATTATCGGTCCTAATCCATGGTCTCCATGAATCTCAGGAAAGAACAAAGGCTCTTCTGCCGTCATTGGTCGGCTTGCCCCTTTTATCACTTTCACTCTTGTAGCATAAAATAAACATTTTCAGTTACAATTTCTCTTGAAATGTTGCCATAATCCGCTACAATCCCAATAATATTAAGCTTACATGTCTTCTCTACATAAATTAAGGCAACGGCATCATCAATACCGAAATCTCCAAAAAAGATTATTTTCTTATTAACCCTTCTTCCTCCTCCCCATCATATTCTACTATTATTATTATGCGAAAAAGACAAGGCGGTGAAACAGTATAAAACAAAAAAGCCGCCTATTTACCGGCGGCCTCCATCTTTTTATAAGATAGATATGCTAATACGTTCTTACTTGCATTATATTTTGGATTGTTTCCTTTTCTCGGCTCCCTAACATGAGTTTTTTCAAACCCTGGAATTTCAGGCATCCTTTCCAAAAATTCAACAATCTCTGTCTCAGTTCCTTCAACACGTACACGAATCATAATTACTACTCCTTAATACTTGTTTTCTCTGTAATAAGTATATCGTACATGTGAAAGACTGCAAGACAATTATCTTTTTAGTGTGGCACTCTTCTGGCATACAAAGAGTGCCATCTCCGTATAAAAAGATTCCACCTTATTATTTTTGAAATGAATTTTGAAAAACTCCTGCATTTCATTTGATGTTCTCATCATACAGTCTGTTAACTTTATCCGCTTTTGTAATGGTACATCCATCATATCGCACCACCAATCAAAGTTAAATTGTTTCTCAAATGTGAGACATGATTGCATTTGTAAACCACTCTTTTCTAACAATGAAATCCATTCTGTTTTTTTCAATGCTCGCCTGTGACTTGGATCTCGTTTCTTTTCAATGAAATTATAAAATGTATCGTATTCTAGATTTTCTGGTGAGACATTATCAATCAAAATAAACAAGCCTTTTTCTTCTAATGTGCGATGTACTTCGCTAATAAATTGAGAAGGATTTAAAAAATGATGTGCTGCGATGCGACAAACAATTGTATCAAACGATGCAGCAGCAAATGGTAATTCTTCAGCATTTCCTACTACAAATGACACATTATCATGTCCATTTGTAAGGATAAATTCTTTCGCATTCTCTAACATTTTCTCCGTTAAATCAAGAGCAACTACATCTTGAAATACTGGAGCTAATAAATTAGCAACATGTCCACCGCCTGTAGCAATATCAAGAAGATGAATATTTTTACGACCTTGCACTTGTTGAACTAAATATTGTAAATCGGGGCCTTTTGCATGAATTTTACTTTTAACATACTTTTCCGCATTACTACCAAACTGAGTCTTTACAAGTTCTTCATTACTCATTCTGGATCATCTTCTTTCTACATATATTTACATATTCTTTTCAGCAGAAACATGAAAATATCCTCTTTTCAATGAGCTCATGATTTAGGTTTAATAAACTTCTTTTTGGTCATTTGAAAATTACATATAACTTGAATGAGTACTACCAACTCGCATCTATACTTTTTATTTTCAGTTTAAAAACAAATTATATCTCGATACTTTGTTCAGTGTATTAGAAGCATAGTATCTGGCTGTCTTTCTTCTTTTTTCATATATGTTCGAACTTTTTCTCGATACGCATGTACAATGAAAGGAAATGATAATATGAACAATTTCTCGAATATATCTTCTTCATATATATCAATCCATTCTTTTATCTCTACACAATGATTAAAAATCAATGTTTCATAATTCCCTAATTCAATTTCCGTTTCCCTTACTCCAATTTCTTTTAGTGCCTCCTTACATAATAACGAGTTCCTATAAACAAAAAGCGGGAAATAATAGGCGTAAATCATTTCACGGCACTTCTCTCTAACCATTTCATCTAACCGGATATGGTATAAACCAACTTCTAAATAGAATCCACCTCTTAATTTCCCACTATACTCCCCCAAGAAATCTTCTGTTGTATCGTACAAATACTCTTCATGCGCTTGATTTGTATTCACTAAAATACCATTAGAATTCACAATAAACTTAGGGACTGATATGTAATAATACACAACCCAAAAACAAAGTTTCCCTAATATTTCTTCTTCATGTACCTGTAGAAACTGACCAAATAATTTCTTGAAAAACTGTTGTATCATATTCATCCCTCCCTAAAAACATTTTAGATTTATTTCACTTTATTTTCCAAAATATAAATTTCAATTTCCAACCTTAAAAACCATAGTTTCACCTAAATCAAAAAGATTGAACTTTCATTACCTAACACGTAATATAGACTCTGACTCTAAAAAAATGATGTTTATAATTTAATCATGAAAAGGAGGCTTTATATACGATTTTTTCTATTTTAAAAGACTGAGAGGTTTTATTATGTGGCGGAATAAAAATGTCTGGATTGTCCTGATTGGTGAATTTATTGCAGGACTTGGTTTATGGCTCGGTATTCTTGGTAACTTGGAATTTATGCAAAAATATGTACCTTCTGATTTTATGAAATCAGTCATTTTATTTATCGGACTATTAGCCGGTGTTCTTGTAGGACCAATGGCCGGCCGAGTAATCGATCAATACGAAAAGAAGAAAGTTCTCCTCTACGCAGGTTTTGGTCGCGTTATCAGTGTTATTTTTATGTTTTTTGCTATTCAGTATGAAAGTATTGCCTTTATGATTGCTTTTATGATCGCCCTTCAAATTTCGGCGGCCTTTTATTTTCCTGCATTGCAGTCTGTTATTCCACTTATTGTTCGTGAACATGAACTATTACAGATGAACGGTGTACACATGAATATTGGAACAATCGCTCGTATTGCTGGAACTTCATTAGGAGGCATTCTTCTTGTCGTTATGAGCTTACAATACATGTACGCATTCTCAATGGCAGCATACGCTTTATTATTCTTTTCAACCTTTTTCCTACAATTTGAAGATCAAAAAACGAATACATCAAGTAAAAAAGCAGCAAAAGATAATAGCTTTATGGAAGTATTTCGTATTTTAAAAGGGATTCCTATCGCATTTCGGGCACTTATTTTAAGTATCATTCCCCTTTTATTCATCGCTGGTTTCAATTTAATGGTTATTAATATTAGCGAAATGCAGCATGATCCGACAATTAAAGGATTTATTTATACAATTGAAGGTGTGGCTTTTATGTTAGGGGCTTTCGTTATTAAGCGTCTATCTGATCATTTCTCACCTGAGAAATTACTTTATTTCTTCGCTTTCTGTACTGCTTTTGCACATCTCTCACTGTTCTTTAGTGATATAAAATGGATGTCACTTGCATCATTTGGCCTGTTTGGTTTTAGTGTTGGTTGTTTCTTCCCTATCATGTCGACAATTTTCCAAACAAAAGTTGAAAAAAGTTATCATGGACGACTTTTCTCTTTCCGTAATATGTTTGAAAGAGTTATGTTCCAAATTGTCTTACTTGGAACTGGATTCTTCTTAGATACAATCGGTTTACAGTATATGGTGCTTATTTTTGGTGCTATTTCATTATTAATTATTTTCATGTCATTATCAAAACAAAAACAGACAAGTAAGAATACTTCCCAAGTATCAAACGTGTAAAATCCATCTCAAAATTGAGATGGATTTTTCTCTTATTGTAAGAGCTGACCTAAGTCTCCTGTTCTTATATTCCCACCATTGGCTTCATCTGTATCAATATGCATATCTAATGCGTACGTATCTTTGACACGGATTAATACTTGATTAAAAACCAATCCTCTGTCTCCTTCTACTTTAACACTTACATATTGTCCATCTTTCACTTGAAATTTGTCAGCATCTTGAGAAGTCATGTGGATATGTCGTTCCGCAACAATTACACCTTTATCAAGTTGAAGAGAACCGTTTGGACCAATTGCAGTAATTCCTGGTGTTCCATCAATATTACCTGATGCACGAATTGGAGCATTGATCCCCAGCTTACGCGCATCTGTTTTTGAAATTTCAACTTGTGTAAATTTCCTAGTAGGCCCCAGAATTCTCACCTTTGAAATTTCGGATTTTTCCGTCTTAATTGTTACCGTTTCAACTGCTGCAAATTCTCCCGGTTGTGAAAGTTCTTTTGCAACCGTTAGCTCGTATCCTTCTCCAAAAAGTTTTTCTAAATCTTCGTTTGTCAAGTGAATATGCCGATTCGATACGCCAATTGGAATTTGTTTCACCTTAAACACCTCTTTATCTCATTATCAAATTCATATTTTTAGTATTACCTTCTTTTTCTGTTTACACGACAACGTTTTGAATTACGTATAAGCACATAAGAAACAACAGCTGAAAAACTTAATTTTATATTCTTATTAAAAAGTGATAAAATAGGATTATGTGTTTTCAGAATAATAAAAGAATATACAAACTATAGAAATGAAAGCACAGTTTTTAGGAGGGGTTTTATGACTTACACGTTAGCAACTAGAATGAAAGCATTTCAATCTTCTATATTTAGTGAATTAGCAGCTTATAAAAAAGAAAAAATTGCAGCCGGGCACAAAATGATTGATTTAAGTATCGGTAATCCAGATATGCCTCCCGCTGATATTGTAAGAGAAACATTAGTACATACAGCAAGCGGAAGAGAAAATTACGGATATACATTAACAGGTATTCAAGATTTTCACGAAGCGGTAACTGAATATTATAATAATAATCACAATGTGATATTAGATCCAAACCGTGAAGTATTACTATTGATGGGATCACAAGATGGACTCGTTCACCTACCTATGGTTTTTGCAAACCCAGGGGATTTAATTTTAGTTCCTGATCCTGGATACACAGCTTATGAAACAGGTATTCAAATGGCAGGTGCTGAATCTTACTTCATGCCTTTAAAAAAAGAAAATGATTTTTTACCTAATTTACAAGACATTCCTGAAGAAATTGCCAAGCAAGCAAAAATGATGATTTTAAACTTCCCTGGAAACCCAGTTCCAGCAATGGCGTATGAAGATTTCTTCAAAGAAGTCATCGCTTTCGCAAAAAAATATCATATTATTGTTGTACACGATTTCGCCTATGCTGAATTTTATTATGATGGCAAGAAACCAATTAGCTTTTTATCTGTACCTGGCGCAAAAGAAGTTGGTGTGGAGATTAACTCCCTATCCAAAAGCTATAGCTTAGCAGGTAGCCGCATTGGTTATATGATTGGAAATGAAGAAGTTGTTGGTGCACTTACACAATTTAAATCAAATACAGATTACGGCGTGTTCTTACCCATTCAAAAAGCAGCCTCAGTTGCCTTACGTGAAGGAGCTGACTTCTGCCAAAAAAACCGCATCATCTATCAAGAACGTAGAGACACTTTAGTTGATGGTTTTGCTTCTTTCGGCTGGCATGTGGATAAACCTGCTGGTAGTATGTTCGTATGGGCTGAAATACCAAAAGAGTGGACTTCATTAGAATTTGCTTACGCATTAATGGATCACGCAAACGTTGTTGTAACGCCTGGTCATGCATTTGGACCACATGGTGAAGGCTTCGTCCGCATTGCGCTTGTCCAAGATAAAGAAGTGCTTCAACAAGTTGTTGAAAATATTAAAAACAGCGGTATTTTCACTCCAGAAACAGCCGCTACTTTAGTGAGAATTTAATTACAAATCCCCTGCTTAACTCTTGCAGGGGATTACTGTTTTATATTCGCTTTTCATTCAAACATTAGGAGGTTTATATGAATATCAAAAACATAAAGGATGCCCTTCCCCATCGTCATCCATTTTTAATGATTGATAAAATCACAGAAATTGAAGACAAAAAATCCGTAAAAGGATATAAATTAATAACAAATAACGAATGGTTTATAAATGAAAATCAGCAGAACATGCCTCACATGTTAATTGTGGAGGCACTTGCTCAACTTGGTACCTTTGCTGGTGCAAATGATTCAAATGGATTAGGCTTCCTTTCTTCATTAGATGGTGTAGAGTTTATAGGAACAGCAAAACCTGGCGACAAATTAGATTTATATTATGAAGTCGTACGAAACAAACGTGGTTTTGTTCTTGGTAAAGGCGTCGCCTCTGTAAATGGCAAAATAATTGTTACAGTTGAAAAACTATTAGTCTATATAGCTACATAAAGATTTAAATATAGATATTTATAATAATCACTACACAATTATAAGGAGCAGAAAAATGGAAAGAACTGGCGGTATTGATGCTGGAGGAACACTAACAAAAGTTGCTTATTTTAGTGAAGACAATGAATTACATTTTGAAAAATTTTACTCCCATGAACAAAATAAAATTGAAGAGTGGTTACATAAAAATAAGTGTATAAATAGATTGTGTATGACTGGCGGTAGATCTGAGCAGTTACAAACATTACTTTTAGAGAAATATAAAACAGAGTATCTTGCCGAATTTGAGGCTACACTTGCGGGTGTTCATTATCTTATCGAAAAAGAAAAACGTTCCATAAATAACTTCATTTTAACAAATATCGGCACAGGAACTTCCATTCATTATGTACATAATAAAGAATATATTCGCGCTGGTGGCACTGGTATTGGCGGTGGTACTATCATGGGTTTATCAAAACTATTAACAAAGATAGATAGTTTTGAAGAAGTAATAAAACACGGCAAAATAGGTTCTAGAGCAAATCTAGATATCACGGTAGGAGATATTTATAACGGTATTCTATCCCCTATTGATAATAATTTAACAGCCAGTAATTTTGGAAAACCTGCTATAACTAAAACCGATTATAACAAATCGGATTTGCTTGCCACCATTCAAGGTCTTGTTGGTGAAGTAGTTACCGCATTAAGTCTCCAATTTGCAGAAACAAAAGACATTGATCATATCGTTTATATTGGATCTGCACTATCAAACAATACACATCTGCAAGATATTATAGGTAATTATACCGTGTATCAAAATAAAAAACCTATCTTCTTGCCAGATTACGGTTTTAGCGGGGCTATCGGTGCTTTATTGAGTACCACAAAATAAACTTATTACAAAAAGGGGGCTTCTGTGAAAGAGAAAACATTAATAAAAATTGAAAAAGACATTAAAAACAATGACTTAGGAAAAGCAAGAGAGCGACTTCACGGCTTAATTCAGTCTTACCCTAATGATCTATCACTTCGCAAAAAATTAGGTGATATTTATTTCAGGTTACAATATCCAACAATGGCTGGACGATATTGGTATCTTGAAGAAAACAAAACACCCGAAATGATTCAAGCATGCCAACAATTTGAAAAATCGATGGGAAACAATACGAATGAAATAGTAAGAGTCTTAAAGTTTAAGGGAGATTCTACAACAATCAATCATTTATTATTCAATCATACATACCCTTCCATACAAAATCATGTAGTGGAACAAATTGTCCAAGAGCCTGAAGAAACTTGAAAAGATCGTTTTCTTACTGTTGGATGTCTTTCTCTCTTAATTGTAATCCTTATTTGTACCTGTATTGGTCTATATACTATTTTCAATTGGTTATTTTCATAATATACGTAATAAAAAACTGGCATAATGCCAGCTTTTTATTACGATTTTTTATTTTATTTCTCAAACAAATACGAATTTGGAGAAGCAGACTGTAAGAATACATTCATTTCCCCTACAGAGCAAATACATAACTCATGCATCGCACGCGTACAAGCGGTGTAAAATAATTTACGTTCATTTTCTCTATCATATTTTTTCTTGGATGCATCGTAAATGATAACCGCATCAAACTCTACCCCTTTCGACAAATACGATGGGATAATAAGAATACCTGTATCAAATGAACTCGTTTCTTTCTTAATAAGACGAACTTGTAATGATGCCTTTAAAACATGATAAGCTTCTTCACTTTCCTCTGCTGTTTTACAAATCACCGCAATTGTTTTATGACCACTTTGCTGCCACTTTTCGATTTGGTCTACAATCTTTTTATGATGCTCTTCCCCCTCTTTCACTTCCATTATAATCGGCTGTTTACCATCTCGTTGAAACGGTTCAATTTCTTCACCGTCTGTAATTAACTGCTTCGTAAATTCAATAATTTGTTTTGTGGAACGATAACTACGCATAAGTACAATTCGTTCACTCAGCTCTTCACCATACAGCGCACTTAATTGCGAAAATTCATTTCCTGATGCATGTTCATAAATAGTCTGATTAAAATCACCTAATATTGTCATTTTTGTATGAGGAAATATTCGTTTTAAGAACGCATATTGAAACGCCGAATAATCCTGTGCTTCATCAATAAATATATGCTGCACAGATGTATTTCTTTGCAATTCTTCTAGCTGATCTTTCAAATATAAGTAAGGCGTTGCATCTTCGTATGACATATAAAAACGCTGAATTTTCCCTATTGTTTCTTCACATATCCCATTCCAACTCTGCAGTAATTTATTTTCTTCTACAAACAACTTAATAAATTGTGAGTCTTTAAATAACTGCATATATAATGCTTTTGTATGAATGAACTGTAATTTTTTCACGCGTCTTCGGAGTGGTTTGAAATGTTCTTTTACAACAATAGCCGCTAGCATATTTTGTTCCTGCTCAAAATCATCAAATGTATCATCGGAATGTTCTTGTTTCTTCTGTAATTTCTGATGAACTTTTGCATATGTTTCTTTATCTAATAACTGTACTTCTTCTTCCACCCATAATTCTTTTCGCTCTATTTTTTCTTGTTGTTTCAACGCTTTTAATAACCACTCAGAAATTAATTTTATTCGATTCGGAATCCGTATTGATGAATCAAATTCATAAAAACGTTCTTTGATTTGTTCTTTAGAGATGATTACTTCCCCTCTAAATTTTATATCTTTAAATAACATACCTTCTCGTTGTAAATATGCTACGTATTGATCTATTACTTCAATAAAATGAGCACTCGCTTTATAACGTATCCCTTCTAAACGCGTTTCATAATTTTCTTCTTCCGTTTTTGTCAGTACATACTCCATTTGTGTAAACGGATCTTCTAATTCAAATCTCTTATCAATATGACTTTCTATATATTCTTGAAATGTCGTTTGCTTCATGTTGTCTTCTCCAAGCTCAGGTAATACAGTAGAGACATAACTATTGAACATCGAATTTGGAGAAAATAGCATGATTTGATCTGCATGTAACGTATCCCGGTATCGATATAATAAGTATGCAACGCGCTGTAGTGCGGCTGATGTTTTCCCACTTCCCGCAGCACCTTGCACGACTAATAAGCGGCTTTTTTCATTTCGAATGATTTGATTTTGTTCTTTTTGTATAGTCGATACAATACTTTTCATTTGTGTATTTGCATTATTCCCTAACACTTCTTGTAAAAGAGTATCTCCAATCGTAACTCCCGTATCAAACATGCTAATAATTTGACCATTCCGAATCACATATTGCCTTTTTAATGTCATTTCACCTGCAATTGTATCATTAGGTGCTACGTACGCCGCTCTCCCTACAGAATAGTCGTAATACAAGCTTGATATAGGTGCTCGCCAATCATACACGAGAAACTGTTCTGTACCTTCATCGTAAAATGAGTGAATTCCAAGATATATAGACTCATCACCCTTTTCACCATCTTCTATAAAATCTACCCTTCCAAAATAGGGTGACTGTTGTAATCTTTTCAAACCTGTCATTTGATTATGAGCGTGGCGATGGCTTCGTTCTCGTTCTGATAATAATTCTGCCTGTTGCTTTATACTAGCTACTGTTTCAACAGCTTCTTCAGCATTATCAAAGTTTACTGTTACATCGTCCCAAAAATGTTTTCTAATCTGAACAACATCCGTTTTCCCTGTACTTACATATTGCTCAAGTGTATCAATATGCTTTTCAATTTTCCCAACCACCTCTTCTACTCGGTGTTGCTCCTTCTTCCATTCATGTCCAGTCTTCTCCATATCGCCACTCCTTATCAACTTATCGTTCTGGTGCTCATTATTTAATTTGATAATTTTTTTAAATAAAAGTTTGACAAACAAGAATAATGTTTGGTATAATTAAATTGGATAATTATTTAGTTTTTTTCAAATAAAAACAACGAACGTTTTTCTATTCTAACATATATGTATGAAAAATCAATAAAAAAGAGATGCAAAATTGCATCTCTTTTTTATTTTCTCCAATACGTTCAACAAGGATATACTTGACCACGAATTTCACCACTAGGATTCTGCACGGTATGAACATTAACATAAATATTTTCAAAACAGATTTCCCTCACAAGGTCTTCTAATGACTGTCCCGCTAATGGTCCAACTAGATCATTTTGAGTGATTGTTCCCGTAAAAAATGCACACTCTATTGAAACCGCTTTTGTCATAGGTCCAAATAAAAATGCCACAACAGGACCATTCATTCCTTTTCTACCCAAGTGTAGATGAGCAACCACTACATTTTCTATATCTAATAACTCCAACTTGAAATTCAGTCTATCCCTGCCCTGATTTAATTTAAAAATTGCTTTCCCTCGAGCATTTGTTTCTACTGGTGGAACTTCATTTTCGCCACGTAATTTCGAAAAAAACATGTGTATCACCCCTATTCTGAAAGGCGTATTTCATACTGCACTATATGCTCGTCCTTCTCAAATGGTGCAAAAAAGAACACTCTCACCTGAGTGCTCTTTTCAAAATTGTCTTTTATGAACTCACACTACAAATAGAACACAGTAAATGACCCCACCTCAGATTCATTACTTATGTAATTAACCACATCACAAGAATATATTTCAATTCAATATTTCCCCATAAATTCTTTCGAAAAAAGAAGTATCGCCCCATTTAAGAGTGATACTTCTTTTCTATAAGCAATTTATAAAACTGTTGTTCTTTCTATACAGGCCTTCAAATTCTTTTCGTTTAAACCATTTTGACAAAAATCCAACTTCGTCCCCTTTAATAATTTTGTACGATCTACCACCTGACCTAAATGATAACTTGTATGCTCTACTAGATGAAAAAGACTATGTATATCTATACTAGGTTTTTCATTACAAGCATTAATATATTCTCTTTTCCATTCATCAAATACCTTTTGGATAGTTTGAGATAACATATCTGTACTTAAGTTCATAATTGGAAAGTACTCTTCAATTCCTTTTTCAAAATGTATATTGGGATTCGAATAACGACTACTATTTCTTTTTACATGCTCACAAATATGTAAAACAATACCACCAATTGAATTTACTGCTCCTTCTTGTTTCCACAACTCTTCTGCATTTAGGTGCTCAATTGTTTGCCTTAATTTAGGCAAATAATGATCGTACATTCGGTGATAGGCAACTTTGTAGAATAATTCCATCTTCATCCTCCATCCACTATAAAAACCACAGACAACTCTCCCTATAAGTAATACGTCAATTGTTTAAAACTCCCTTTCGAAATATACGCATTTTAATCAAAATTAAAAATTTTCATTTTTTATGTTTACAATTATCCATTAATTGTATATACTTACTAACGTAAGAAAAAAATTCTAAAAGGAGGTCGAATAAAATGATGATATTACAATTACATGCTGCATCTGCTTTACAATCAAATATAAGTTCGACCACCCTAATGGAGAATTGAAAATCATTTCGTATTTTCTTTAATTAACAAATTCGCCACAGGAGGTCGTATACTTTCCTGTGGCTTTTTCATGCCGCGTCACAGGAAAACTATATCTTTCTGTGGCTTTTTTGTGCGATTTTTTAATTTCTTACACTATTTCTTTTCGAAAGGAGCAAACATTCAATGAATTTTCGAGTATTCTTTTTAACAATCACGATTCATAGAAATCCAATTTCTGCAGCTGATATCCAACATGAACGTCAAATTCAAAAAGCTATGGATGATGTAAAGGAGCGTCAAACCCCTTACTGTAATTACCTGTAATTCCTTTACGAAAGGAGGAATTCATTTATGACTTTTCACATTTTCTTTTTTACGATTACTCTTCAGAAAAAACATTTATCTGAAGCTGATCTTTTATATAAACAACAATTACAACATATTACGGACGAAGTAAAAGATCGTAGAAGTTCTTATTATAATCAAATGTATTAAAAATTCATTTATAAACGGAGGATATCCCATGAAGTTTCGTGTTTTCTTTTTAACCATTACCATTCAGAAAAATCATTTTTCAAAAGCTAAAATTCTACATGAACAGCAAATTCAAAAAATCATGGATGAGGTAAAAGAACGTCAAATTTCTTATTACAATCACATGTAATTCCTTTACGAAAGGAGGAATTCATTCATGCAATTTCATGTTTTCTTTTTAAGCATTACTATCCAGAGAAAACACTTATCTGAAGAAGAAATTTCACACGATCAACAATGTAAAAAAATTATGGATACCATTCAAGATCGTAGAAGTTCTTATTATAATCAAATGTACTAAAAATTCATTTATAAAGGAGGATGTCTCATGAAGTTTCATGTTTTCTTTTTAACCATTACCATTCAGAAAAAAACATTTTCTGACGCTGATATTTTACATGACCAACAAATCAAAATAGCTATGGATGAAGTAAAAGAACGTCAAACCCCTTATTCTAGTCACCTGTAATTCCTTTACGAAAGGAGGAATTCATTTATGCAATTTCATATTTTCTTTTTAACGATTACGATTCAGAAAAAACATGCATCTGAAGAAAACATTTTACAAGAACAGCAATACAAAAAAATTATGGATGAGATTCGAGATCGTAGAAGCACTTACTACACGCATCTGTAATTACAAAATTTCAATATAATGAAAGGAGATGGCTGAGATGTTAATGGCACGCTGTAAAAAAATGATTTGGATTATTGAGAGGGATTCCACATAGCTCATTTATTTAGATTTTTTAGGCATTCATTTAAGAAGAAATTTCATTCGAAATAATATGTAAAAATTACACAACAAAAATATCCGATTCTTAATTTAAAAACCGGATATTTTTGTTGTGATGTAAATCAAATTTTATCTTCACTTATAACAAGGCATTAATTTCTTCCAGTATTCCCACACCTTCAAATAATCATTTAAATCCTGTGGATGCACTTTTGCACAGACTCCAATGCGAGTATATAGCTGTATAATTACTTCTTTAAAACTAAAAAAAGATACATCACTTAAAAAGCAATGCATCTTTCTTATTTCATATAAACTCACTTTATTTCCGATTACTTCTTTTCGTTTTAAATAGTCTTACCAAGTTTGAAACGACCGTTTTTGTTACCGCATAAGCCGGTACTGCTAAAATCATTCCAATAATACCAGCAAAATTACCTACCCCAAGAATCAATACAATGATTGTTAAAGGGTGAATGTTTAATTTCGAGCTCATAATACGCGGTGAAATGATGTTACTTTCAAATTGCTGTACAATTGTTACCACAACGATTACCCACACCGCTTGCATTGGGGATACAAATAAACCAACAATAACAGCTGGTGCTGCTCCAATAAAAGGCCCTAAGTTCGGGATAATATTTGTAAACGCCGCTATGATACCTAAAATGAAGGCATATGGCAAACCAATAATTAAATATCCGGTAAATGTAAATGCACCAACAAATAAGCAAACGAGTGCTTGTCCTTGAATATAAGCAGACAATGTTTCATTTGTTTCTTTTATGATACGTAGCCCTTCCTCGCGGTACGATTCTGGCAGTAAGCTAACAGCCTTCCCTGGAAATGCATGTCCATCTTTAAACATATAAAACAAGATAAATGGTACTGTAAATACTACTAATGCAACGTTTGTAATAATACCAAATAAGGCCGTTGCACTCGACGTTATCGTGTTTGGTATATCCTTTAAATATTCGATTGCATTCTTTTCAATTGTTTCAATTGATACGTAATCTTGTGTAGTCAGCCATTCAAATATTCTGTGATGGGATAATTCTTGTATGTATACCTTTCCCTCTTTAATATATGTTGGCATGTTTTTCACTAAATCCATTAGCTGCTGTGAAATGGTCGGAACCACTACACCAATAGAAACCGCAGTTAATGTAATAATAAAAACATATAACAACAGTATCGCTAAATTTCTAGGAACTTTTTTCTCCTCTAAAAATACTAACACAGGATTAAATATGAAGTATAAAAACAAAGCGATTAAAATCGGGAAAAATAAAGTTGAAATGAATATGCCAATTGGTTGAAATAAAAATGATATTTTCGTGCAAATAAATATAATTCCTACAACCATTAGCACTTCCAATGTCCAAAAGTGCACTTTTGATTTCAAAAAAATGGCCTCCTTTTAACTAGCACTTCTCTCTATTGTACCAAAACAATTATGAATTTTATATGCTATTTTCATCTACAATATTCCAAAATGTGATTAAATACACTACAATGAGATTACATACAAATTTGCAGGTAAAGGTGATAAATATGAAGCAATGCATCATTTGCAGAAAAGAAACAAAAGAATTTAGTGAACAGTACGTTATCCCAGAGATTTTATGTGGGTATTATTTTACAAACTCCATTTGTGATTCTTGCCATGAGCATCTCACAGTCAATGTAGATCGTCCATTGATTCGACATAAACTTATTCAATACAAAATTGAACAAATGAAGCAACAAATTGATTCTCCTCTGAATACAAACGAATATGGTCAAGAATTAGCAGCGGCAGAAACAGAAGAAGCTGAAACAAACGATGAAATATATTATTCAAATTCACTAATTATGAAACTATGTAAAAAGCATGATATTTCATTACATAATGAAATTTGGAAAGAAGAACGTGTTACAAAAGTAGCTAGCTCCATTCAACGTGAACTTCTTTTAGATAACCGAAAATATAAGATGAGCATATTAAAAATGGCTTATACTTTTGCTGTACACGCGATTGATGGCTATATAAATGATCCAGACGCATTAGATATTTCTACTATTATATCTAATGTAGACTTTATCGAATTGAAAGAACGAAGCATTGTTCGTGATTTAAGTAAAAGTTCATTATGGAATACACTAAATACAAGTAGTGATAATCACTATTTTATACTACTAAGTGATAAAGATGGTCTTTTCTGCTTTATCCGCCTATTTGATATTTTTGACGTTGTTGTCCATCTCTCTAAAAAGACATACCAACTCCCATCACCAATTGTTGGCGTGAATCATGTTGAAAAGCAAGAATTCTATATTGAAAGTTTAAAACAATATATGGATGAATTATTTAAATAAAAGAGTACACACGCTACTCGTATTTAAATTCCTTTTATTTCACTAAAAATAAGTAAAGGAAAATGAAAAATGATTATTCCTATTTTACGAATTTTTGATGCGGAAAAAGCAAAAGAATTTTATATACATTTTCTAGATTTTAAATTAGACTGGGATCATCGTTTTAATGAAAATGCTCCTTTATACATGCAAATTTCCAATCTTGATCATTTGATACACTTGTCTGAACATCATGGAGATTGTTGTCCAGGTGCTGCTATTAGAATTGAAATTTCACAGATTGAACAGTTCCACAAAAAAATATTATCTAAACAATATAAATACTCCTGTCCTGGTCTTGAAGTTACCCCTTGGAATACGAAAGAAATTGAACTATTAGATCCATTTGGTAACAAAGTTATTTTTTACGAAACTAATCATAGTTAACTAACAACAATACAAAACAAGAACATACGGTCTCCTTTCTTATAGAAAAGGCACTATGTTATAATGAGTATGAAAAGAACAATACAATCACATAAAGCAATGATAAATTGTATATAAATAAAAAAGACTAGTGTGCGGCTACACACTAGTCCAGGTAACTTAGCAGATTGGATTGTTCATTTATCCTATTTGTTTCTTACAAACGAGACAACCCACATTCTATTGGCATAGGTGGGTTGTTATTTTTTGAGCTTGTCGATTAACACGACAATGAACGTTAACAGCGCAACGAGAAATAGTCCACCCTGCAGTAATAACGCAATTTCACTCATGTATTATCACCTCCCTTCTATTCGGAGAAGTGATAATTGAACAACCAACCTTACCATAAGTTACCTCTTAATTTTACCATATTTTTTAATAGTTTACGATGAAAACCAGCAAGCTAGATGCTTGCTGGTTTGTTATTTTCTATCTCTATTTTTCTAATGTATATGCGTCAGCTATCATCTCTCCTACAATTTTATCTTGTTGTTTCTCATTATTTGAAAGAGATAGTAAAGGAAACAGTAATTCTGCCACTTGATATGCTTCTTCTAAATGTGGATAACCTGACAAAACAAGCGTATCAATCCCTAATGCTTCATACTCTTTAATTCGCTCAGCAACAGTAACTGGATCTCCTACAAGTGCAGTTCCCGCTCCTCCTCGTACTAATCCAATTCCAGCCCATAGATTAGGACTAATTTCTAATGATTCTCTCGTTCCTTTGTTTAGATGGGTCATACGCTGTTGACCAACCGAATCGTAGCGTGCAAATGTTTTTTGCGCTAATGCAATCGATTTGTCATCTACATATTGAATAAGTCGCTCGGCTTCTTCCCATGCCTCTTCTTCTGTTTCCCTTACGATAATATGTAATCGTATGCCAAATCGTACTGTACGTCCCTTTTCTTCTGCAAGTTTCCTTACTTCTTTGATTTTCTGTTCTACCTGCGCTGGTGGTTCGCCCCATGTTAAATATACATCACTATGCTCTGCTGCTACTGCTTGCCCTGCTGCTGATGAACCGCCAAAATAAATAGGTGGATACGGTGATTGGACCGGTGGGAATACAACTTTACTATCTTTCACTTTCATATGTTTCCCATCTAAAGAAATATGTTCACCTTGTAATAGTGATTTCCAAACTTTCAAAAATTCATCTGCTGCTTCATATCGTTCATCATGATCAAGGAAAAGACCATCTCCTTTTAATTCTAATGAAAAGAAGCAACTACTCAAGATCCGTTGCTTCTCTTTTATTCTTAATCCCCCACTTGCTCTAATTTTTCAGAAATGGCTTCATAAAACTTCCGCTCTTCATCCACATTGACATGTACACGGTTTACTGTCTTAGAAAACCCATACAATAGCTGCGCTTTTAATGGTTCTTTTAATTTTATTTCAAAAGTAGCTGGTTCTTTAATAAATTCCGTTAAAGTTGCTTCAAATACTTCTTGTTCTTCTTCCTTAGTTAACCCTTCACCTTTATAAAATGTAATTCTTTCTATTTGAGCAAATGGTACAACAAGCTTTTTCCCTAATCCGACCTGGATTATAATTTCTTGTTCTGTCAAGATATATGGATTTTTACGAATCGCTTGTATCTCAGCTAAAAAATATAAAATTCCATATATGTTTAAAGCGAGTAAACCCCAAGCAAAGATTGGATTCCATTGATGAAGTAAATAATGAAATCCAATGGATTCGATTAATGTGGCATGAATAAGCATGATATAAAAGGCAATTGCTCCCGTTTTTTTATGATAAGAAAATACATACTGATTTTCTGGCACTTTTGTACGCCAAGAAAATAAAGCATAGTAAAGTAATTTACATTCCGAAATGATAACATTTACTACATTATTTCTTTTTAATGCAGCATCGAATGCTTTGTCAATTGCAACAGAGAATGATGGAAATTCTTTCTTATATTGTTTATAAAATCTTATGATTTTAGGTAATGTTCTTGCAATCTTATATAGGATAAATAACTCTATAGCTACAAACGCAAGTTCACCCGCAACTAAAATGTAAGAAACAAACGAAAAGCTCTGTAAATAATCGCTTGGAATCACAAACTTTGCGGTGATATATCCTGCTATGATAACTGGAAATATATACGTTAATGAATAGCGCTTACGTATAATAAGGAAATACGTAGTAACAGGAATCACAATGATGAAATCTAACAATGAACCAAGCGCCACTTCTTTCGGTACATCAGGTATAATCGGAAGTGCATACACTAAATAATTCGACAACAGAATTAAAGCCGTGAGCCCAAGCCAAATATTCCTTTTCTTTCTTGAAGTTGATTCATTCATGCAATCTTACTCCTTTATTTGAAAATATCATTAAGATGCTCTTTATAAAATAAAACTGCTCGTTCGTATTCTTTTACATCTTCTAGTTTTACAACAGTCTCTAGCAATAACTTCATCGCTTCTTCATATTCTTTCACATTATATTTCGCTAGAGATAAGAAAACTTTCATAACGCCGTTTTCTGGAAACTGCTGTAATCCAGCTTCTAACGTGATAATCGCCTTATCATATTCCCCAATGCAACGATATGTACTCCCAAGTCCAATATATGCCCCGCATAATAATTCCCCAGTAAGCCCATTAGCAATTGCCTTTTCGTAGTATGGAGCAGCCTCTGTTTCAAGTCCCATTACATCATGTATACAAGCACATTGATATAGCACTTCTGGCTCTTCAGTAACGTTTGCTAATCCAATTAGAATATCTCTTGATTCTTCATGTTTCTTTTCATTCCGTAACTGAATAGCTTGCTTTAGTAACTGTTCCATAAGTTTCACTCCTTCTCCCCTTTTTATGAATTACTCAAGCTCCCCTCTTCTATACGATTACATAAATATTCTAATCTGTTTACAATCTCTTTCGCCGTTTCATCTTTTCCTTTACATAATTGGACGTTACCATCTTCCCCGATTACATGATGAATAGCTGCACGTGAATATAATGAATGTGGGGAATTCGCTACCATAAGATTTGCTTTTGCTTGCCCCATTCTTTTCCTTGCACGCTGAATTAACTCTGCATCATTGATATCGCTTTCAAGTTTAAATCCAACTAAAATCGTTTCTAGATCCCATTGTTTAATTTGTTTTAATACTTTTGGTGCTTTTTGAAAATGAATAATCGGTGCTATATCACTTGAAATTTTACCGTTCATATCAAGTGTATTTCCCTCTTGATCACAAATTTTATCGACGATCCAATCTGATCCAGCAGCTGCCATAATAACTGCATCAATTTTCTCATGTGTAATGATACTTTTCATTTTATCCTGTAAATCAATAATACCTTCGAATGGATGTAATTCTAATTGAGCATTTGTAGCATTCGGCTTTTCAGCAAAATAACCATGTAAATATATAACATGTGCACCTTTTGACATTGCTTCCTCAGCAAGAATCCTCCCAATTGTCCCCTTTGCTAGATTGGTATGCCCTCGTACTTGATCCCACTTTTCTAAACATCCGCCACTCGTAATTAAAATCTTTTTCCCCTTCATGATGACCATCCCTTACTTGTTTTTCGAAAGAAACCACTGTACACCAAAGTCAACAACTTCTCGTTGTTTCATCAGTCTACAAGTTGCATTTCCAACCTTACCGAATGTTACAGCTCCTGCATGATCAAATTTCTCCCCAATTTCAACAAACACTTCAGATTCATAGTCCATTTCATCAAATTCTTTCCATACCCTCGCACTATTTTCTATAATTGGTGCTCCAACTTTCACTAATTCTCGTGCCCCTGTACGTATTTCAGATAAATGAATGGAAGTATTAGAATCATAGCCTGCGCCTATCAATAATACATAACCATCTAAATCATATATCTTCTTCAATGGGGAATGTTCTCCAAGACTAATTGAAAGCGAATGCTCTCTTATAATAGTCTCTGCATTTCCCCCCCAAGCGGCAAAGCTATTTAATGGATGATTACTGCGTTTTACATTTGGATATGTACGGAAACATTCTACAACTTGCCCCATTGCACGTGTTGGGGTTACATCTGGATTAAATGCCGGAACATTATCTCGAATAATTTGCCACCAACTTTCTGGAACAGGTGGTCTTGCCCAGTTTTTCGGATCTGATAAATCCGACGTTTGCGTTGGCATAATGATTGTGCCCTCTTCTGTAATTACATTCATTAAAGCTTCCACTACCGCAACAGCTCCGCCAGATACCCAGCCAATTGAACTTAGAGAGGAATGAACAATTACTGTCATTCCTTTTTTTAATCCTAATACTTTTAAATCATTTGATATCGTTTCAATTGTATTTGGAGATGTTGTTTCTGCTACTATGTCGTTTATTTTCATGATTACTCCCCCATTAAGTTCTCTCTCAACACTTATAAACTATCAAATTGAATTTTAGCTCTCATTCAACATATTATCATATTTTTCTTAATTTTTAATCCAAATAACAAAGAGAGCTCCTAAAAAATTCTGTTATTACTAACTTGTGCAAGTTTAAGATTAAACTGATTTATTTCCAGTACAAATGTCACTTTCTTTTACATCCTAGACCACTGAACCATAGCGCTACTCCATATACACTTGTATTATTATGGTAAATATTATACAATAAAACCGACTAGTCGGTCTATAAAAAGAAGAATTATGAAGGACTATCACAACCTTGCATAGCTTCAAAATACATGAAAGGTCTTTCTTAGTCTATTTTCAAGGGAGATGAAACCATATGTTCAACTGGATCTTTGTATTCCTCATTGCTATACCAGGAATTGTTGCAATGAGCTTAGCAGAACAAACAAAAAATAAATAAGAAGTTAGAAAACAATCCAGAAACACCTTCTGTATACCTAAGTCTTTTTATCCATACTCTACTCGTTTTACTTTTTTCCGGAATTGGTGCATTTTTCATATCAAAGATCCAAGATGGAAACATTATTTTACTCCGCAACATTGGTGAAGCAGTTCTAATTGGAGTAATCTGCTCCCTCGGACACGTTATTATGTACTATGGATTCTTTAGAAAAGTCATTGATAAAGAAGCGTTTCTACAAATTGAACATCAGCGTCACGGTGTAGGATTAGGAGTTAGAGTCTTATATGGCGGAGTTGTTGAAGAAATTATCTTCCGGTGGGGCCTTATGTCACTTTTCATCACGTTGATGAGCTTTTTTTATGCCGTTACTCAGGTTATTGTAATTCTTGGGATTATCCTATCTAGTATTCTATTTGCAATAACGCACTTTTTAGGTGTAAAAGGAGTGAAAAAATCAAGATGGCTATATTCTTATGCTGTATTAGGAAATTTGTGGGTAGGTATTTTTTATGGTTGGCAATTCTGGTCGAATGGTTTAATTGCCGCTATCATTGTTCATATGCTTTTCCACCTCTTATTATACCCTTGCGAACTGTGGCACCTCAGAAAGCTAAGGGGTGGAAAGAATGCTGTAAACATGTAACATTGTAGACTATTTGTCTTCCACTTTGTAGAAATTGTAAATGAAAAAGAATGAAGGTATGACATCGCAACAAGACAAAAAATAGATATTACATAAAAAACAACCTCCTTAAAGTAAATCGGTATTACATTGAAGAGGTTGTTTTTCACTTTTAAAAGTAATCAAAAAAGCATGGTGGTGAATCAGGAATCAATTCCTCAAGCACTTCTATCATTTCATAATTTCCTTTTATCCTTCCGATATCACATAAAAATGTAGGACTTTTATAACTTAATAACATAGTTGTTAATGTTTGGATTGTTAAAGATATTCCTTCACTATGGTTTATTTCTTTCTGATATGTTATTCGTAGTTGCTTTACAGGATCCCATTCTAAGGTGAAAGTACCTTTATTCCACTCTAATATCGGGTCATCTATATGAAAAATTATTTTTGTAGTATCTACATTTTTAAATGGATATTGTTTTAGAAAACCAACCACATCGACAATCCTTCCCATATAGTAAGGTGCGATTGTTTGCTTTATTTCACTATCCTCAAGTAAAAAAGCAACCGGTTCATGAACACATGTTTTTCCTTTTACATAATATATCATCGAAAAATGAGCACTTATAAAGTTCCATAAACCTCTTCTCGCTTCTTCATTTAAATAAATCATTTCTTCTATGTAGAACTTCTCTTCAAGAACACGATAAAATAAATATCCTTGTGGTATATCTTCATCTGTATAATAAACCGCTAACTGCAAATCAATTGTTTCCTCACGAAATCTCTCTTCCCACGCAAGTGTATTTCGAACCATTGCACCATTTGTTTTTCTTGCGAATTCATTATAAATTTTTTCTTTTTCTTTGCTCTTCAATCCGACTCTTCGTACCCGCCCACTAATGTTGCCACGATACTTAGGAAGTTGTGTATCTTTAATTTGATATTCAATGATATCAGATATGATTTCCCAACCCTTTTTTCGATAATACGGAATTGAATAGGGAAACAAATAAGAAATATACTGTCCATTTTCCCTCATCGTTTTTAAACTTTCTTTCATTAATGAGTTCATTAATCCATGCCCTGCATACTCTGGATATGTACCAACTCCGGTAACTCCTCCCATCTCATAAATCACCCCATGAATATTCACTTGAAAAGGAAGAACAACAATTTGAGAAATTAATTTATCATTATCAAACCAGCCTAAAGCAGTACCTGGCTTTAGTTGATGACTCTTCTTTTGTACCATTTTCTCTTCATCATTAATCATTTTTTTAGAAACTTGAAACACATATTTCATCAAATTTGAAAACTGACCTACCTCACTTTCCTTAATAGGTCTCATAACTAATCCTTTATAATATGTAGTTTCCATTTCCCTATGCTCCTTTGTAATGCTAACTAAATATAAAATTCTATTTGCACTATTTAGTTAGTATATACAAAATACGTTCTAATCAAGCATAGGTACAGAATATTATAGCCTCGCTTCTTTTACCATGATCAATATTTACTTTTCAATTTCTACTGTACCATCTCCGAAAAATTCAATCTCCCAACGTTGACCTGGTACAGTTACTTCAACCATAACACTTTCACTTCTCGCCCTACTTAGCTTATAGAATATATGATTATCTTCAAGTTTGTTTAGAAAATGAATAAATTCTTTTAATTCCATGTAATTTCTCTCCTCATAAAAATATTAGCTCTTTATTTTCAAAGAGCTAATATTTTTTCACGCTGTTATTTTTTCTTCTTTTTTCACAACAACCGCAACATAACTATGTAAAATCATCCCTACTACAACAAGGCTCATTCCGATCCAGGATAAAGAAGATGGAATTGGAGCAGCTAACCATATGAGCTCCCCTAGTAATGCGAATAAAACTTCACCAGATTGCGTTGCTTCTACAGTAGCTAATTTCTGCGGATCATCTTTTACAAGATCCGTTGCGAAGAAGAATAATACGGTAGCAATCAAACCTGAACTAATTGCTACAATAAAACATTGAAAAACTTGATCACTTGATGGTAATCCACTTGTAGAGACTTCATAGCCAGATAATAAAAACCAAAATGGCAAGCTTGCTAATGTCATTCCAAGAACTCGTTGAAAGACATCTAACTCATCTTTACATACTTGCATCATTTTTCGATTTCCAAGTGGATAAGCAAACGCTGCAACAATTACTGGCGCCACACATAAAACGGTTTCACGAATTCCTAAAGAAGACGCATGTTCCACTTGCATAAGAAGAACACCTAATAATATGACAGCAGACATCATCAATTCTTTTATTGGAACTTTTTTATGTAGTGAGTTTGTTGCAAATAATGGCGTTAATAAAATCCCTGCTATAATCGTAATTTGCCATGTTGAAGCAACAAGTCAGCCTGGTCCAAATGCTCCAGCAAAGCTAAGTGGTGCGTAAAAAAGGCCAAAGCCAACAATACTCCATAACAACCACTCTCTCGGATTGTTTTTCATATATTGAAAGAGTTGTTTTAAGTTTCCTCTATAGAGCACGATGAGTAGAAGTAGTGGCACCATAAAGTAATATCGTAACGACGCGCTCCAAATCCAACTTCCCCCTTGTAAATCCATCGCTCGGTTTAAAATAAACGTAAAGGCAAAGAAAAAAGATGCCAATACTCCCGCTGCAATTGCTTTCATCCTAAAACCCCTTATTCAGTTTTTCTTCTACTATATAACAGAATTCAATTAACTTGAAATAAAATTCATAAATTTTATACTATAAAGAGTATCTTTATAGAGTTATTTCAAACTATAATGATACATTTTTCGCAATTTACCTATATGAGCTTGATGATACCGATTGTGATCCGCTATATGCCAGATTCCCCATCTAATCGTAGCAGTTGCACCCTTCTCATAATATACTTGCCGCAATAAGTCTTTTTCTGTTAGCTTCATACATTCCTCGTAAAACATGTCTTGAACTTCCTGATAGTTTTGCATCAGCTCTTGCAAAGAACCTTTTGTTACCTCAGGTAATTCTCCTTTTTCATTAAGCATAGGACCATATTTTTCTTGTAATAATCGTGGAACTTGCACACCTTTCAAACGATACACCCAGTGTAAATCTACAACTGCCAAATGCTGAAGTAGCTGTCCGATACTGTTCTCATCTTTAGCAGGGCCCTTATAATACAATTCCTCTTTTTCTACACCTTCTACTAACTTTCCTAATCTCTTAAATGTGTCATATACAGTCGCGTATAATATAGCAACATGAGAATTCATGCCTTTTTCTAAATACAGGTCTTTCATTCTAGTTTTCTCCTTTTAAACATTCTTTTAGAGAAATAAAACCATATGTTCTTCATCACGATATATATCATTCATTTTTAATGCTCTTTTCTCTATACCGTACGTTGTAAAACCTAACGATTGATACAATTTTTTTGCCACTTTATTATCTGAAACAACTCCTAAATTAATTTGTTCAATTTCCAGCCCTCTTGCTTTTTCAACTAACCCTCGAATTAAGCCTTTTGCAAACCCTTTTCCTCTACCTTGAGGATCCACATACATGGCAACAAGATGTCCTTTATGCTTAAAAGCCGATTTTTGTTCTGTAAGTAACGTTACTACACCCATTAATTGATTCTCGTCATTAAAAGCACCAAAAGTGTAACTACTTTTTGAATTCAAATTTTTAGCAACTTCCTCAATAGGATTTTCTTTTTGCATCGCCTCTTCATACGTTGTCACAAATGCCTCTGGGTTTACTTGCAATGCTTGTAAACGTAAATTCCAATATTGTGCTGCATCTAAGTCTGATAAAACTCGAATCATCTCTATACATCCTCTCATAATGTAATTTCTAAATATAAGTTGGTGTTATTATACGCAAATTTGTTTACATAATAATATTATATAGTTCAATTCTTTTTATTAATCATTTCAAATTCTTCTTTCAACATACTAAAACGATAACGATTAATGAATGTCCCTTCTCGTAATCTATCATTCCTCATGATTCCTTCACAAACAAATCCAGCTTTTTCATAGCTTTTAATCGCTTTCGTGTTATCTGCATCTACACGTAACCAAACTTTCTCCAATTCAAATTGATAAAATCAAATTTGTAACATGCTATATATCGCTGCAATACCATATCTGCGTCCCCAATATTCTTTGTTACCAATTACAATTCCTAATTCAGCATTTTTATTCGTTTTATCAAAGTTTTTCAAATCAACCCAACCGATATGCACACTATCCTCTGAAACAATAGCTCGTTGTTCATACCCATTTTCTCGATTCATACACATTTCAATCCATCTTTTTGTCTCGTCACATGTAAACGGCGGATATTGATTAGGTACAACTAAATGTTTTGTTACTTCTTTATCTAATGACCATTGGTATCGATTTTCTATATCATTTAGTGAAAGTTCTCTTAATTGCACAGTTGGTACATTCATTATGCTATCTTCCTTTTCTTCTCTTATTTCCCTATGGAAAAACCTTCAAACAATCTGCCCCCATAGTTTTCTAAAGTCTTCTCAACAAAAACAATAAGCCCCTTCTTCTCTCCAGTTCTATAAAAATGATCAAAAGCTTCAACAAACTCCTCAGCATATACTTCATCGTATTTTCTTAGCACTCTAATAAACCACTTTGAGTTTCCAATCCATTGACCATTCACTCTAAGAACATATTCATGAACTAAATCTGCCAAAAGGTTAGCAATAAATAACTCCTCTTCTCTCTTTGTTGCCCCAATAAAATCATCTAATGTATCCGTAATAAAATAACGCTTCTGCCTGATTAATTCTTCTGGCCATGTTGTAGGACCTTCATTTAATAATTGCTGTGCTTCTTGTTTTAAATCCATTACAACTTGCTTCGTTCCTTTTATAACAATTCCCTCTGAAACTAGCTGAGGTAAAGACGGTCTCCCCCGCTCGCAGTCACTTTTAAAAAACGCTTTATATGTTTTAAAATTATGTACAAATATTTCAACAGGCCAACCATGACTAAAAAAAGATTCCCGGTAACAAGAAGAAAGTTTTTGATCTAATATAACGATATCAAGATCTGATGTTTTTGTTGCTTCACCTCTTGCAACACTACCACCTAATAAAGCAATATCACAATCTGGAAATTGAGATTCAATAATTTTTTGAGCAGCTTCAATCGCCTTCATTTTCTCTCCCTCTTTCATTTTCTTTGTTTCTTCCTTTTTCTATCTCGATCTCTTTTAATATATGTTCTTTTACTATACAGACATTTACGATATATTCGACACTATTTCTTATTTTCCTAGTTTTTATTTTCTAATACGGTACATGAAATTAAAATATTAAAGAGAACAATAAAAGACTTTAAATTTTTCTCTTTGTACAAATTTGTCAAGTTAATTCATATACATACTTATAATTTCGTAACTGATTTTATGAATTGACTGAAAAATCATTCAATGGTAATATCAACTAGTTAGAAACTGCTTTCTAACTAAAAATCAACAACCTATTAATTTTATATACATACTAAAGTATATAATCCGGTAACTAAGGAGATGTACACACAAAATCACCTCATTTCTTTTTCGTCAAAACATTAGTCTGTATGAAGAACAACAAATAAAATAACACTATAAAAAACTAATATCTTTGTATTATAAATAAAGAATTGAGCTTTTTATCAACATACAAACATGAAATTCCTCTTTTAAAATAAAGCATGATACTTATACAATATATAAGGAGTTGATGGTAATTTGCTTTCAGATTTTGAATTAATCTCTATTCAGGCTGATGTTTTATTTTTTCATGATCGATTTGGAAGAATAAAAAGTGTTAATGAACCTGAAAGTACAGATGCGCCTCGTTTTTTTCTTGTTTATACAAGAAGTGGCAGTATTAGACGCTATCGCTATGACCTCACTAATGCTCTGACAAATGAGATAGAGGAATTATTTAATAAACGTCCTAACCAGATAGATTTAGCCAAAATAATGAACATATTATGCAGAGAACAACAAATACATAACATTTGGATTGGTCCTGCTTTTGCATTTCCAAATGATCTAGATAACCCTATCCGAACGATAAAGATAACAGAGACAAATAAAGAGCTTCTCCAATACAGCTTTCCACACCTCTTCAATGAGCTAAAATGGCGACAACCTTGCTTTGCAATTCTTGAAAACGAGATGGTTGTTTCTGTATGTTGTAGTGCAAGAAACACCTCTATAGCCGCTGAAGCAAGTGTAGAAACAGTAGAAAGCTTTCAAGGAAAAGGATATGGCTGTAATGTTGTAACTGCCTGGGCTAAAGCCGTACAAGAGGAAAAACGCATCCCTCTATATAGCACTTCCTCGGACAATTTCTCTTCTCAATCCGTAGCAAAGAAATTAAAACTTATTCATTATGGAACAGATTTTCATATTACTTAAATTTTGTTGTTATAGTCTAGCGAATATCCTATATATTTAAACGCTTCTAAATAAAATAAATTACGCTAAAAAGCTAACTTGTTGTTACTTTTTTCTATTTACTCTCCCAAGATGGCTATCATTTTTTTCTTCCCCATCCTTCCTTCAATTTCTTTTCCTTAATTTTAGTCGCTCCATACTATATTCACTCAAAATGTCCAACGGATTAATTATTACCTCACCTGTTCTCTTTTCAACTTTTTTTGCAGCATCTACCATTTTTTTATAAACTTTTTTCGCTTGTAAAAAATCTTTTTTTGCATTTACCTACCTAAAATTGCTAATATAGTAGAGTAGAACTATTATAGAGAGAAGGAAAATTATGAATGGAATTAAAATGACAACTTTAGTAAAAAGAACTTTGTTGATTTGCGTCGGGGTATTATTTTCATACGAAGTAATTTACGGTTCGACTCATATTGCTCGAGCAAGCGCGGAAGATGAAACAAAATCTGTTCAGCTTGTAAGTGAAATTCAAACTGCTCTTACTCCAAAAGAAGCTCCTAAGCAATACAATGGGCAAGTTAGAAAAGTGGCTTATTTAACATTTGATGATGGTCCTGGAAAATACACTGCTGAACTGTTAGAAATGTTAAAAAAAGAAGAAGCTAAAGCTACATTTTTCCTTATTGGAGCAAATGTTAAAGCATTCCCTGATCTTGTAAAACGCGAATTTGCTGAAGGACATTACGTTGGCATGCACAGTATGACACATAACTACAAAAAGCTTTATACAGAAGGTCATTATGTAGATGAAATGAAAGAAGATCAGAGCTTAATCGCTGGAGTTATCGGGAAATCTCCTGTATTAACTCGTCCATCTTACGGATCAATGCCAGGGTTAAACGAAGCACTTCGGAATAAAGTTGTAGAAAGTGGCTTGAAAGTTTGGGACTGGACAATTGACTCTTTAGACTGGAAATATAATAAGGTGCCAGTAGACGCTGCTGCTGCACAAATTGTGCAAAATGTTCTTGCTGGTGCAACAAATCCAACAGAAGTCGTATTAATGCATGATATTCACCCACAATCAGTAAAAGCAGTACCTGCAATTATTAAAGGCCTAAAAGAAAAAGGGTATGAACTAGAAAGCTATCATGAAGATGAACATTTCCCATTAAATTTCTGGCATGATAAACGTATTTAATAGAAAAGACTTGAGTTCCTTTATTGGAATTCAAGTCTTTTTTTAGCACTTTGGGAATTTTGTTTGTTGCTCCACTAAAGAATGAATAATGTTCTCCCTCTCCTCTTTAGTCATACTAATGGAAAATGAATACTCGTCCTCCTGACACCATGAAGGCTTACTTTCATGAGATAAATGAACTACAATATGGAATTCATTTTCTTTTTCTCCCATAAATTCAAACGCTAAATTCGGCTCAGTAAAATCTAATTCATTATATGTAGGCTTTGGTAGTAATTGAAACCATTTAATCATATATTGTAATTCATGAGTTTCTAAACAAGGATCCATTGTTTCAAAAACCCTTTTTTCTTCTGAAAATTTCAATTTTACCATTAACCAATTTCTATCATATTTATCTTCTGCATTTTCAAATTGATATTTCACAATTTCTAAATGTAATACTACTTTTTCATTTTGAAACTTCATACACACTCTCCCTTTATTACTTGATATTTACTTATAATAATAGTTCAATGATTTTTAAAATACTACAAAAAAAAACACTCTTATGAATGCGTATCGCTTCATAAGAGTGTTTCAAATCATCCTTCCCCAGTCGTTTTCACCTTCGTCTTATTTTTATCACGATGATTATAGTTATACTGCGAACGATCTACTGGTGTAAATCCTTCTGGTGTGTAGAATCGTAATAAATCACCATTTACAACTTGATCAGAAAACTTAAGTTTCTGCTCTACCATTTGTTCATTTTGTTTTATCTCATCCGTCTTCTCTACTATTTTTCCAGTAGTTGTATCATAATACTTTCCGTTAAGTGCTGTAACAGCCGGACTTACATAGTTACCATTACGGAATGCAACAACCTGTTTATGTTCTGGCGACAATAAGTCTGTACCAAATTGAATATAATTCTTTGTATCCGTACCTAGTAAATGTAATAGTGTTGGAAGCACATCAATTTCTCCACCATATTGATGTTGTACGCCCCCCTCCATTCCTGGTACACGAATAATTAAAGGTACACGTTGCAGTTGTGCATTTTCAAATGAATTCATTTCTTTACCCATAATTTGTGACATTGCTGCGTTGTGGTTATCCGAAATACCATAATGGTCTCCATACATCACAATGATTGAATTGTCATATAAACCAGATTGTTTCAAGTAGTCCATAAAGCTTTTTACTGATTCATCTAAATAACGTGCTGTTTGGAAATACGTATCTACAGATGAATCACCTGTTTTTGCTGGTTCAATTGTCGCTTCTTGCTTATCGATTGGATAAGGGAAGTGATTCGATAACGTAATAAATTTCGTATAGAATGGTTGCTTTAATGTTTGTAACAACGGAATAGACTCATTAAAGAATGGCTTATCTTTCAAACCATAATTTACAACATCTTTTTCATTCATATCATAGTATGCCGCATCAAAGAATTTATTAAAACCAAATGACTTATAAACATCATCACGGTTCCAGAATGTTTTATAGTTACCATGGAATACTGCGGAAGTATATCCCTGTTGTCCTAGAATAGCTGGTGCAGCTTGATACGTATTATGAGATTTCGTTGTAAATACAGATCCTTGCGGTAATCCGAACATTGAGTTCTCTAACATAAACTCCGCATCAGACGTTTTACCTTGACCTGTTTGATGGAAGAAGTTATCAAAATACAGTGTATTTTCATCATTCGTAAATGAATTTAAAAATGGTGTAACTTCTTGTCCATTCAACTTGTAATTAATTAAAAAGTTTTGAAACGATTCTAAATGAATATAAATAACGTTCATACCTTTCCCCTTACCAAAATACTCGGGGTTAGGGCTTGCATAGTTTGATGCGATGTAGTTTCGTACACCTGTCATACTATCTCCATCAGCTAAAGCTCGTTCCGTCGACGCTTTCATGCTTTGAATGCCATCATAGATTGTATAGTTATATGCACCTAAATATTTCACAATGTAATTTCGGTCAAATGTTCTTGTTAGCAATTCAGGACGATCAGATTCTGCCAAACCTAAATTGACGCTGAAAATTAAAATTGCTGAGATAAATACAAGTGACAATTTATATTTTGCAACACGAATTGGTTTTGGATTAGCAATCTTTGTTATTACTAGCGCAAGTAAAATAATCGTATCTAAGAAATACAATGGGTCATACGGCTGTAACAATGCAAAAATACTTCCACCTAAATCTCCAAAGTTATTTGTTTGTGTTAATGTCGGGAACGTAATAAAATCACTAAAAAAGCGGTAATATACCACGTTTGCGTATAATAGAACTGTCATTAACAAATTAATAATAATTAGCCAAATATAAGATCGTTTCCCTTTTGCAAATAATGCAAGCCCTAAAAATAGTACTGCTGAACTTAACGGGTTCAAAAATAGTAGGAATTTTTGGATTGTGTTTGATATTCCTAGATTAAATTCTGTCACATACGCTGCATATGTTTTTAACCAAAATAACACAACAGCAAAAACAAAAAATCCAAAATGGTTACTAAGTACACGCTTGCTCTTTAATAATAATTGTTTCATCTCTCCACCTCTTTTAATCATCCAAGGCTTATGTTTTATAAGTCTATCTCTGTTTTCAGTATTTCTTCCCCTAACAACCTTTTCTTTAACCTCATGAAGAATATTAGTAATTATAAGTTTAAGTCTTTATTTATTCAACTATTTCTTATTAAACATTGTTACTTCTTTTTCTATATAATTACATACATTTGTAACATTCTACCTCTCTAAAACGTCCAATTAATGTGACAAACATACTATAAACCTTTACTCTTCACTTCGCAAACATTCTTATTTCCAAAACTACCAATTGGGTTTGTTGCTGCTAATTTATTCATGTTAAGGATGTTTCTTCTTACTGCTTCTTTCCTTCATAGATTCATGAATAGTAACAAAATAATACCCCTTCTTCATATATGACAAAAAGCCCTCGCTCTATTATAGAGAAAGGGCTTTCTTATTACAGATTAATTTCCTTTATACATTGCATTTACTTGCTTTTGAAGTTCTTCATTTTCTAAGAACTCATCGTATGTTGCTTCTTTATCAATTATACCGTTTGGCGTAACTTCGATAATACGGTTTGCAATCGTTTGTACGAACTGATGGTCATGAGATGTGAATAATAACGTTCCTTTGAATGCAATTAAACCGTTGTTTAGTGCAGTAATAGATTCAAGGTCTAAATGGTTTGTTGGATCATCAAGTGTTAATACGTTCGCACCGCTTAACATCATTTTAGAAAGCATACAACGAACTTTTTCGCCTCCAGATAATACAGAAACATTTTTCTTTACTTCTTCACCAGAGAAGAGCATGCGACCTAAGAAGCCACGTAAGAAACTTTCTGATTCATCTTGTGGTGAAAATTGACGTAACCAATCCACTAAGTTGTAGTCACTGTTCTCAAAGAACTCAGAGTTATCTCTTGGGAAGTGTGCTTGAGATGTTGTAACGCCCCATTTAAATGAACCGCTATCTGGCTCCATTTCACCCATAAGAATTTTAAATAGTGTTGTCATGGCAATATCATTACGTCCGATAAATGCAACTTTATCACCTTTATTTAAAGTGAAGTACACATTATCTAATACTTTTTCGCCATCAATCGTTTTTGAAAGACCTTCTACTGTTAGTAAATCATTACCTACTTCACGTTCTGGTGTAAAACCAACGAACGGATAACGACGAGAAGATGGTCTAATATCATCTAATGTAATTTTATCTAATAATTTTTTACGAGAAGTCGCTTGCTTCGCTTTCGATGCGTTCGAGCTAAAGCGTGCAATAAAGTTTTGTAACTCCTTTACTTTCTCTTCTTTTTTCTTATTTGCATCTTGTGTTAGTTTTAATGCTAATTGGCTTGATTCATACCAGAAGTCATAGTTACCAACATATAATTGAATTTTACCGAAATCAAGATCCGCCATGTGCGTACATACTTTGTTTAAGAAATGACGGTCATGGGATACAACGATAACAGTATTTTCAAAGTTCATTAAGAAGTTTTCTAACCATTGAATCGCTTTTAAGTCCAAGTGGTTGGTAGGCTCATCCAGTAATAGAATATCAGGTTGACCAAATAAAGCTTGAGCAAGTAACACTTTTACTTTCTCTGCCCCTGTTAACTCAGACATCTTTTTATCATGAATGTCTTCTCCAATGCCCAGTCCTTTTAAAAGAATTGCTGCTTCTGACTCAGCTTCCCAACCGTTTAGCTCCGCAAACTCACCTTCAAGTTCTGCAGCACGCATACCGTCTTCATCACTGAAATCTTCTTTCATGTAAATCGCATTCTTTTCTTGCATTACTTTGTAAAGACGCGTATGTCCCATAATAACTGTTTCTAACACTGGGAATTCTTCATATTCGAAGTGGTTCTGTTTTAATACTGCTAAACGCTCACCTGGCGTGATATGTACATCACCTGTTGATGGATCAATTTCTCCAGATAAAATCTTTAGAAATGTTGACTTACCAGCACCATTTGCTCCAATTAAGCCATAGCAGTTACCTGGTGTGAATTTTATGTTAACATCATCAAATAATTTTCTGTCTGCAAAGCGCAATCCTACGTTACTAACTGTAATCATGTGTTTCCTCCAATTTCGATACTTTTATATACATACTTCACTTACTATAACATATTTAGCCAGCTAAAGGTATATCTAATCATCTTTCTATTGCAGCAATCAAAATTTTTATTCTCCTCCAAAATAATCACCCTATGTTTCAGCAAAATAAAAAGCACTTAAAAGAAATCATAAATAAACGGTCTATGTAATGGAATCAAATGTTCAAGCGCATTTACTTCTTCCTCTGTTCCTGAAATATGACCAATTTCGTATAGTTCTAATGGACGCTTATATCCAAATAACATTGCCGATAATGCATTTATATCCAATTGAATCCCTATATTTTGTAGCTCTTTTCCTTCTGCATCATTAACAAATACAGCTTCTTTATTCTTTAATACAACCGTCTTATTATTCCATGGTGCAAATGAATCAGAAATATGTAAGGTTACATCATTCCCCTGGTTATTCCATTCAAATGAATATTGTTCAATAAAGCTCTCTACATCAACAATTCGAACCATAAAATATGGCATAATCTCTGCCTTTATTCGTGGTTCTTGCAGTGTATACAATAACGGTTCTCTTTCATGTAGTACCATCTTAAGCTCTTTTATCATCGAATCATGCTGACAAATAAAATTCCAAAGTCCGTTTCTAGCTTCATTGTTTAATGGGATAAATTCTTCAACTGTCATTTTTGAATCTTTTATTTCGTAAAGAATGTAACCCATCGCTTCGTTTTCTTCATTATAATAAACCGCAGCAGTAAGATCGTGATAAACCGATTGCTTCCACCATTCTTTACTTCGTACTAGCATACCAGCGAAACCTTTAGCGAACCTTTCATATAATTCACTAATTTCTTCGGAATGGGAATCTTTATGATAACGTGTTACTGTTCCCTTAACTGACTTTTGCATAACTAAATCTGATTTTGTCAGAGTGCATATAAGACGATTTGCAAAAAGTTCCCATCCATATTTTCTATAAAAAGAAACAGCGAATGGATGCAACATGGATACACTATATCCACTATCCTTCATTGTCTCTAATGCATATTTTAATAGTTCTTTTACATACCCACTTCTTCTATACTCTGGATATGTCGCTACACCTGCAATTCCACCCATTTTATAAACTTCATCACCCATATTAATTGTAAGTGGAATAAGGTGTAATTTCGCCGCGAGCTTATTTTTCTCAAGTATTCCATATAGCCGATGATGTTCTTTCATTAGCTTAAAGCGATTTTCAAGTTGATTTTCCGGTGTTTTATATTGAAAAGCGTATTCTGATAGTTCTATTACCTCACTGTAACGGTTTTCTACTAATTCAATTACTTTCATTATTTCATCCTCCTATTCCACTTATTTAATTCGCAGTATTCCGTTTAAAATCCTATCTAACATAAAGTGAAACTTTAATCAGTGGGGGGGGCTTTATCCCCCACTGATTATTAGCCTTCACCAATCGGGCTTTTAGGGGTAGTTGATCCCCCATTTTTCCGAATTTTGAGGTGGAGGTCTTACTGCCCGCAAATAGCGGGATAAAAAAAGAAGATGATTTATACATCTTCCTTTCTAATATATTTTCTAATTGCCGATTTATCATAAATTCAAGAATCACTCTTCTCATGTCCTCTGTATATCATATGAAATAAAGCCCTTACCTTGACATCTCTGCTAAAAATCCCAACCTTCTTATTTTCTTACAAGTTATTTATCAATAAACTGTTAATCCTCAGATACATAATTTGTCCAAGTCAATTACTTTCATCTCAATTTATATATTCAAAAATAAAGAAGGGAAGAGTAAATCATTATGAATTCTTACTTTGATAAAATAAATAGATTAAATGCAAATCGAGATCCACTTTCCTTAAGAAGAAATAGGCGTCACACAGAAGAGAATTCTAATTTCACAAGACCATCTGCATTCAGAGCCATCAACATGTCTACACTTCAACAAATACCCGCGAATACTACAGTGAAAGTTTTATACCCTAATATACAATTTGATTTAGCGAATGAATTCAACTCAGCTGCATCCATGTTCATACCAGAAACAAAAGGTGTATATTCTTTAAATGCAAGTGTACTTTTCGCGCCTAGTAACTTTAATAAAGACTACAGAGGAAGAATAAGTATCCTAGTAAACGGTCACGAAATAGCTGCTGATAACGATTTCTTTGGAGCAAATTTACAGATTAAAAATATCGTATCAGTTTCCACTATTAATCAATTAAAGTGTGAAGATATTGTTGAGGTATTTTTTATCTCTAACGTAGCCGGTACGATTAATTTACTTAATAGCCTTACACATTTTGAAGGCGCTAGATTCCCTTCCCCAGTAACTTAAACAAAAACGTCTATAACAATTAAAAAACAGTTGTTATAGACGTTTTTGTTTTATGCCTTGTCTAATTCTATTTGCAATTTACTGAGTTCGTTAAAGAATGTCGGATACGATACGCCAACAGCTTCAGCATCCGCGATAATCGTTTCACCATCAGCTAAGCTTCCAGCAATCGCAAGCATCATCCCAATCCTATGATCACCATGACTATTCACTTTATTCCCCTTTAACGCAGACTTACCGTAAATAATCATTCCATCATCCGTTGCTTCAATACGTGCACCTAGTTTTGTTAATTCAGCTACAACTGTATCTATTCGGTTTGTTTCTTTTACTTTTAATTCATGTGCATCTTTGATAACTGTAATTCCTTCTGCTTGTGTTGCTGCAAGTGCAATAATCGGTATTTCATCGATAAGCCTTGGGATAATATCCCCACCAATTTCAATCCCTTGAAGTGATGACGTTTCAATCGTCATATTCGCAGCCGGTTCGGATGCATCCTTATTAATCGGATGTATTTCTAACTTAGCACCCATTTTTATAAGAGCATCTATAACTCCTGTACGTGTCGGATTCATCCCAACGTTTTGTAATACAATTTTACTATTTGGAATAACCGCTCCTGCAGCTAAGAAAAATGCCGCTGAAGATATATCACCAGGAATCTGAATATCCGTCCCGATCAATTGTTGTCCACCAGCAATCTTTACAGTTTTCTCCTCACGAGTTACTGTAACGCCAAATGCCTCAAGCATTCTTTCCGTGTGGTCTCGTGAAATATGAGGTTCTGTAACAGCTGTTACACCTTCTGCGCGAAGTCCTGCAAGTAAAACTGCTGATTTCACTTGTGCACTTGCTACAGGTGAAATATAATCGATTGCTTTTAAATTCCCACCTCGTATTGTAAGTGGGGTAAATGTTCCGTCTTCTCTACCATCAATCTTCGCTCCCATAAGCCTAAGCGGATTCGTTACACGTTTCATCGGTCTTTTTCCAATCGATGAATCCCCTTGGATACAGGAATGGAAAGGCGTGTTCACAAGTATCCCTGATATTAACCGAATCGTTGTACCCGAATTGCCAACATCTAAAACACTTTTAGGTTCTTGTAATCCTTCTAATCCTTTTCCGATTACAACTACTTCGTCACCATTTTGTGTAATCTCTACTCCCATTTCTTTAAAACAAGCAATTGTACTTAAACAGTCTGCACCAGGTAAAAAACCTTTAATTGTTGTTTTCCCCTTTGCAATTGCTCCAAACATAACCGCACGGTGTGAAATTGATTTATCACCTGGAATTGTAATTGTTCCTTGCAATCCACTTTTTACATTTTGTATTGTTTGTTCTTTCATAATTTCATCGCCTCCTTATTACATCGTTTCATATGTTTGGTATTCTTCTTTCTGTAGTGCTATGGCTGCTTTTAAGCGATCTTCTTCTCTTTGAAAGCTAATGCGAAGTACACCAAGCAAACCTTCCCTCGCCTCTAAAATTTGTAAGTTTGTAATGCTAATTGCTTCGTGTGCTAAAATATTCGTAATATGAGCCAATGCCCCCACTTTATCTAAAACGTCAACATACAAGTCATGATAAGCTGGAATTGCGCCACTTTTGCGAACCGGTAAAGAGTCACGGTATTCTTTTGCATTGGCAAAATAGTTCTGTAACTCATCTGCATTGCCTTCAGCAACTGTTTTGTGTAACTCTTCCATTTCTAATATCCACTCTTCTAATAATTGTAATAAATGATCCCGATTTTGTTTTACAATATCACTCCACATTTTCGGACTGCTTGATGCAATGCGTGTAATATCTTTGAAACCACCTGCGGCAAGTTGATGAATAAGTGGGTTGTCTCCTGCATGCTTTTCAACTTGCTTCACTAATCCCGCAGCAATTAAATGCGGGAAGTGACTTACAATTCCTGTTACATAATCATGTTCTTCCGTATTCAATACGAGAAAATGAGACCCTGTTCCTTTTAACCATTCTTTTAGCTCTTCTACTCGATGATTTGGCACATGACTCATTGGTGTTAAAATGTAAAATGCATTTTCAAACAAGTGTGCCTTTGCACTTTCAACACCTGTTTTATGAGACCCCGCCATCGGATGTCCCCCAATAAAAGAAATTCCCTTTGGTAATAAAGCTTCCGCTTCATTCATGATTTTTCCTTTTGTACTTCCTACATCTGTAACAATTACCTCTTCACGTAAATCGTATGTTGCGAGCTTACGTAATAACTTCGTTGTCTCCTCAACGGGAGAGGCAAAAATAATTAAATTCGCCTCTTCACAGGCAGTCTGTAAATCTTCTGCAATTTCATCAACTACATGCAGTTCCTTCGCACGCTCCACTTGCTCACTATGAATATCATAGCCTATAATGATTGCTGTTTTATATTCTTTTTTAATCGCTAATGCCAGAGAACCACCGATTAATCCTGTACCAATTAGTACGACCTTTTTACACATTCGCCTCATCTCGAGACGTATTTTTTTTATTTATAAAGTGCTGTTTTAACACTGAAATCACTCCTTCATTCTGTTCAATCGTCCCAATCGTAATACGGACACCGTTTGGAAATGGGCGAATAATAAAGCCTGCATGCGCACATCGTTCATAGATTTCCTGTGCATCGTCTACTGGTAAAAAGATAAAGTTTGTTTGAGATGGATAAAAAGGAATCCCATCCTCTGCACAAAACCTTTCATATTGCTCTATTCCTTCTCGATTAACACGAGCAATTTCCTTAATGAACTCTTGATCATTGCAGGCAACCGTTGCTGCTTTTTGTGCAAGTGAAGAAACATTAAATGGAAGGCGAACGATGTTCAATTTCTCGATCATGTCTTTATGCCCAATTGCATAGCCTACGCGAAATGATGCTAAACCATACGCTTTAGAAAATGTTCGCAATACAAGAAGGTTCTTATGCTTTTTCAACATTGGTACCGTTTCTGGAAAGTCATTCGCTGTGACATATTCATAGTACGCTTCATCTATTATAATTAGCGCACTGTCATGTACTTGGTTTATAAATTCATTTAATTTTCGGTTATCAATATATGTGCCTGTCGGATTATTCGGATTACAAATCCAAATAATTTTTGTCTTTTCATCTATAGCTAAAGCAATTTCATCTAAGTCATATGCACCAGCTTTTAATGGGACTTCTTTTACTTCGCACCCTTCAATCACTGCATGATGACGATATTGCGGGAAAGTTTCTCCCGCTGTTACAATCGTATCGCCCACTTTGAGCACTGTACGGCTTATGATTTGAATGACCTCGTCCAATCCACTTCCACACATAATTTGATCCTTTTGAACTTGTAGTGTTTCTGCAATTGTTTGGCGAAGTTCTATAGCTCCTCCATCAGGGTATAAAGCATGTTCATGCCATCCTTTTTGCAATTCTTCTATAACGCGCGGTGAACAACCAAATGGATTTTCATTTGATGCTAATTTTACAAATGAATGCTCTCCATATACTTCTTTCATTTGCTGCGGGGATTTACCTGGTTTATATGGTTGTAATGATGATAACTGCTCTTTTACCTTCATTTTTAATCCATCCTTTTTTAAAATGCTTTGGCATATTCGTTATGTTGCATAATATTTTGTTTGAGTAATTCCATACGATCTTTCCCAAATTGTTCAACTAATGCAGTTGCAAGTTCCCACGCAACAACAGATTCTGCAACAACACTTGCAGCTGGAACTGCGCAACTATCAGATCGTTCAATGCTTGCTTGGAATGCTTCTTTCGTATCGATATCTACACTTGCCAGTGGTTTATATAATGTTGGAATTGGCTTCATTACACCTCTTACAACAATCGGCATCCCTGTTGTCATACCGCCTTCTAATCCACCTGCGTTATTTGTTTTTCTTGTGTAACCCTTTTCTTCATCCCATAAGATTTCATCATGAACCGTACTTCCAGGCTGCCTTGCCGCTTCAAATCCAATGCCAATCTCTGCACCTTTGAAAGCATTAATGCTCATAATCGCTCCTGCAAGCTTTGCATCTAATTTACGATCATAATGTACATAACTACCAACGCCAATTGGCATTCCTTCCGCAATTACTTCTACAATTCCCCCTATTGAATCACCAGTTCTTTTTGCTGTATCAATGGCATCCATCATCTGTTGTTCCACCTCTTTATCTAGACAACGAACAGGTGAATTTTCTGTAATTTTTTGGATTTCACCGATTGGTAATCCCTCTATACTGTTTGCTTTTATCCCTCCAATTTCAAGGACATGCCCAGCAATTTGAACACCTAATTCTTTTAAAATTTGTTTCGCCACCGCACCAGCAGCTACCCTCACTGTCGTCTCTCTTGCAGAAGAACGTTCTAAAACATTTCGTATATCACGGTGACCATATTTAATTGCACCATTTAAGTCTGCATGTCCTGGACGTGGCTTTGTAATCGTACGTTTCATTTCTTTACTTTCTTGTTCTGAAATAGGTTCAGCTCCCATTACCTTCGTCCAATGTTTAAAGTCATCATTTTTTACGATTAATGTAATTGGTGAACCAAGTGTCATTCCATGGCGTACACCACTTACAATCTCTACTGTATCTGTTTCAATTTGCATACGTCTCCCGCGGCCATGTCCTTTTTGTCTTCTTAATAATTCAGTATTAATATCTTCTGCCTGTAACGATAATCCAGCAGGTACACCTTCTAAAATAACTGTTAATTGCGGACCATGTGATTCTCCGGCTGTAATATATCTCATTTCTCTTACCCCTTTATTATTTTTTTGTACAAAAAAGTCCCTACTGAGCGCTCAGTAGGGACGATTATTATCGCGGTACCACCCTAATTGTAGACTATTTTTGTCTACCTCTTATCATTGTTAACGATCTATATGACCGTCTTTCCCTTCATAAAGATCTTTATCTCTACTACGAAAAAGATGCTCTAGGGCTGTAATTCATGCTTATCTTTGTACTGATTCTCACCAGCCATCAGCTCTCTTCAAACAGGGAGATAAGCACTACTGTTTCCCTTTCTATGCATATTCAATATGAAATTAAGATAATTTATTTTTGAAGCCTTTTAACTCTTCCATGAATCTATGGAACTCCGGAATATCCATTTGCTGTGCAGAATCAGATAATGCAACTGCTGGGTCTGGATGTACCTCTGCCATAACTGCATCTGCTCCAATTGCTAGCGCTGCTTTTGCCGTAGGTAATAATAAATCTCTGCGTCCTGTTGAGTGTGTTACGTCCACAACAACTGGTAAATGTGTTTCTTTCTTTAAAATCGGCACTGCAGAGATATCTAACGTATTACGTGTCGCTCTTTCGTATGTGCGAATACCACGCTCACATAGTATAATTTGATCATTTCCTTGTGCGATAATGTATTCCGCTGCATTAATGAATTCATCAATCGTCGCTGCTAAACCACGTTTTAATAATACAGGTTTATTTACTTTTCCTACCGCTCTTAATAAATCGAAGTTTTGCATGTTTCGTGCACCAACTTGGATTACATCAACGTAATCAAGAGCCATTTCTACATCATTTGGATTTAAAATTTCACTAATAATCGCTAAATCAAACTCATCAGCTACTTGGCGTAAAATTTGTAATCCTTCAATCCCAAGTCCTTGGAAATCGTATGGTGATGTTCTCGGTTTGAAAGCACCGCCACGCATTAATTTTAATCCTTGTTGTTTCATCGCTTTTGCAACTTCGCGAACTTGTTCTAAACTTTCTACAGCACAAGGCCCCATAATGAATGTTTGCGTTCCATTTCCTAACAGTTCACCTTTAACATCAACAACTGTATTTTCTTTTTTCTTTTTACGTGAAACAAGTAATGCTTTTCGATTATCGTCTTCCTGTAATTCTAAGCTTGCTTTAAAAATAGTTTTGAAAATGTGCTGAACTGTCGAAGTTTCGAATGGTCCTTCATTATGTTCTGCGATCATATCAAGTACTTCGCGCTCACGTACTGGATCAAAACGTTTCGTACCTTGCACTTGCTTTTGTTCCCCAATCTTCTGAACAACTTTACCTCGTTCATTTAATAGCTCAAGTAACTGCAAATTGATTTTATCCACCTGTTTACGTAATTGTTCTAATTCATGATTTGCCATGTTAAAATCCTCCTTTAATGTTTAAAAAATATGGTAAGAGAATAAAAATTCTCTATTTTCTGAACCTGAAAGTTATACAAACTTATTATGAGATCGATACCGCCTTTTATGTGTACAAAAAATCCCTACTGATCCAATCAGTAGGGACGATATTTATCGCGGTACCACCCTAGTTGCAGACTTGTTTCGTCTACCTCTCTTCACTGTTAACGATCATTTGACCGTCTTTCCCTTCATAAAGAAAACAATTCTTTACTACGAGAAAGATGCTCCAGGACTGTAATTCGCACTTGTTTTTGTACTGGTTCACACCAACCACCAGCTCTCTGTTACAGGGAAACAACTACTACTTCTTTTCCTTTCACCGCATTCAATATTTCATTTTCAAGTTGGACCACAAAAATACAAAAAGTCCCTACTGATCCAATCAGTAGGGACGATATTTATCGCGGTACCACCCTAATTGCAGACTTATTTCGTCTACCTCTCTTCACTGTTAACGATCTATTAGACCGCTTTTTCCTCATAAAGAATTTATAAATCTTTAATCCGAAAAAGATGCTCCAGGACTGTAATTCATGGTTATCCCTGTACTGATTCGCACCAACCATCAGCTCTCTGTTACAGTAAGATCCTCACTACTGTGATCCCTTCATTGCTTTTTGTTTATTCAAATGTTTGTGAAATTAAATAAGTATGATTCGTATTATAGAATGCTTTTTCAAATACTGTCAACAACTTTTTATTTATTTTAAAAAAATACACGCTTTCCCTACAATCTTTCTTATCAATTTACAATTACAATTCCAATACGAATCATTTCATTTTGAATGGCTACTAACAAATAATGATCTACCTGGCACTCTATTAATACTTGTTTTATCTGGCTGATTTCATGTTCAAAAGAATACACTTCTTGAAGAGTTTGTAGCAATACAAAAAACATTTTGGCATACGTTTCCGCATGATACCTCACGCTTTCTTTCTTTTCCAAAATCAGCATAAATAATTGTTTTATTTCTTCTTGTTCATCGTGTTCTATCGGCTGTGGAAAACGGCTAAGAATTGTTTGTACTCCCTTTTCTGTAACTTCATCCATACACAGAACTAAGCGTAAAAACATCACATATTCCCTGCCTGTTATCGGACTCATTTTTGGACGTTCTATTAGAAATCCAGATAACCAAGATTCCCAAAATTTTTGCTGTTCTCTTACGCTGAGCGTTTTCACATAGTAACATAAATGCATCATAAATTTAATTTTTTCATTCTCTTTTTCTTTCTCTTGTATAAAAAGTGGGTATAACCAGTCAGCTCTCTGCTCCCAGTATAATATGCATCTAATAAATACAAAACTAAGCCATTTTAAAAACGCTGCTTTTGTATATGGGTGCAATAATTCTAAATGCTCCACTGCATATTTAATATATCTCTTCATCTCTGAAAATAACGGCAAGTTGATTTGCGTGTAGCAAAGTCCTGCCCATGCATATTTTATTGCTTCTCCTTCCCTTTTTAAATCCAGGTATGGTAAAAGGTATTTTCTGCACCATTGTTTCTCAATATGATACAAGAATGTTACATCCGCCGTTAATCGGGCGAACATAAAACTTGTACGCTGAGAGCATGCTCGTATTTGCTCTTCAAATAAAAATAAATATTCATGGATGTTCCGATCATATAAATGATCATATGCTAAAAGCTTTAATAATACCGATGTCATTTTCCCTACGGGATGCTGAATAGATTCATTATAGAAGTCGTGTTCACCTTTCTTGAAATCCGCATCCCCCTTCATTACCTGAGGAAATAAAGAAAAAGCAAAGCGTTTCACAGCACGTATACTATTCTCTTGAAATTCTTCTAACCGATTGCTAATTTCATATAAAAAACTGCTAATAAGCCAATGATAAGCTGAATTCCGAACAAATTGTTGCAATAGCGGAATAATTTTTTGTATCTGTTGATTTGTAAGTTTTCGACTGTTCCTCCATTCCCTAATACAGACGAACCATACATCATCACTTACCTCATTTTCTCCTGTTAATTGATACGCAAGTGAAATACTCCAATCTATATTCAACTTACACGCTTTTGATAACATTTCTAAAAAGTGTCTCTGCTCAAAAATACCATCATGAGAAAATAGCATCACTTGCTTTATTATTTCATGGTCTTTCAATTGTAATAATCCATCTGCTGTTACGTTACAAGTAATGCTTTGCACCACTGTATCTTTCTTTTCTTCACTGTACCGATTTGAAGAAAAGTGCGGATGTTTTTGCTTCATCATATTATATGCTGCAACTGTACAATCACTCTTTGGATCACATGCATAAAGCAAATCTATTAAGAGACAAACATCAAAAGCTCTTTCTTTTACAAGATGGTTCACCACTCTTCGAATCACTTCTTGCTTTGTTTCTTCTAAAGTAAATGAATAATGATTCTTTAAAAATTGAAATACTTCATCTTTATACGTAAAGTCTAAAAGCAGCTTTTGTTTGAATAGCCAATTTACTTTTTCGTCATCAGTTACAAATGTATTGTTACTCATCGCTTCAATCGCGATTCGTTTTTGCAAGATACTATCTGTTTCTACCATTTGAGCAATATAGTATCCTGCCTTCGCTTCGCTATTTTTACATAAATATGTAAGGCACTCTTTCACAATACGGATTAAAAATGTAAAATCCTTCGGCTGTAAATCATGCTCAGAGAATTCAACGGAATGATACATAGCTGCATCTCTCTTCTTTAAAGCAGTTTGTCTTAACGATAACATTTGGATTTTTTCCAATCCCATAATCATAATTGGGCTTGCAAAATACGAGATATGCGGTTTCATTTTTTCATCCCAAATTCGTTGTACATGTGAAAATACTGGGACAGGTAAACGACTCGATTCCTCTAATTCAATTGAATCCTGCATATCATTTTCCCATCTTCTCACACGTTTTAATTTAATTTTCCCATCCAAAATAAATGTTAACAATAACACAATGATTTCTTTATGTTCTGGAAACGAACACTTATGTAACAAGTATGAAACCTGTTCAATAGAACCGCTATTCTTCTCTGCAGTTTCTAATAAAAGCAATGTCCATTTTGCAAATAATAAAGGCTCCATTGGCTCTTTCATCTCGTTTAAATATGCACAAATGGTTCCCCATAACAATGGAGATATTTTAGAATGATTTTTGAAAATAAGTTGAAATAATTCTTTTTGATGACTAAAAAGAAATTGTTTTACAAGCCACTCCGCAAGCAATTCTTCCACTTCATCATAAACAGACGTAATCATAAATAAATTTTGTAGTTTTCCTTCTGCCTCAAGCCACTCTACCCATTCATAATCTCTAGCAAATTCTACAAAATACCGGAGTGTTTCAATTTTTTTAATTGATTGCTTTACATATGATAATTGCTCTTGTTCAACTGATGGAGGGACTGTCACAATATCACGAATCCTCATTCTTTTTGTAATATAATTATCTCCCATCAATTCAGCCCAGCGCTTTACTGCTTTGACAAGCGCTTGATGATTGTTTGACTTATTTGGATACACAATCGGCCTTACTCCTAAGTGTTCCCAATGATATGTATTATCACCTTGCGCTACAAAAGCATATCGCCTTGTACTCGGTGGTAAACCTGTCGCTAAATATTTCATTACAGGGTCATTATGGCTATACCCAATGAACAATACTGTATAATTTGAAAATAAATCAACTAAAAATCTTCTCGCCCACCCTTCAGTTAAGTAAGCCCTTCCAAAATCTCCATCCGTTAATATTAAATTTTCTTTTTCTTGCTCTACATTTCCATGTATATATGCTAATCCTTTAAACGCTCTTCCAGTTGGCAAGGCAGGTGCATAATAGATGTTGATATCTCGATTCATTTCTCCAATTACAGTCGTAAAGTGTTGATCAAAGTTCGTTGTAACAATACGAACAGCTGTATCCACCGAAAAAAGCCGAGGAATTGCATAGTGTAATGGATTCGGCTTTGAATTTTTCACATCAACAAGGTCTCGTGCAACTTGATGTACATCTTTTGTTTTCGCAATTTTTCCAAGATAATAGTCATGTGGTTCTGTGATTTCACGCTTTTCGACATATAACGTTTCCGCAATTTCATCAACTAAATCATCGAAATTTGGTAAGTTTGATTTTCCTTTCATAGAAACTCCTGCTCCGACAAATAATACAAGTTTCCCTTGCTCAAGATTATCAAATAGTTCATCTGGAATTTCTACTTCTGAAGTAATCCACATTTGGATCCCCCCTTACCTAAAAATGTCATACACTCACATTTTACTATAACATTTTTTAAGTATTTTTTTAATTTTTCAACAAATTATTAAACATGAAAAAATTTATTTTTTCATCATCAAAGAGCTATGCGATGTATGAACTTCTCACTTTATAGTAAAACTATGTAGAAACGGGAGGTGTACACGTTGAGCGACATTACTGTAGTGCTTATTAAATTCATATCGTGTATCATTGCTTTTGCTATCGGGCTTGATTTATTTTTCGATGCAACAATTGTTGATGTTATTTCCTTTAGCCTGTTTGTAACAATCGTTTCTTATATGTTTGTTGATAAAATCCTTTTGAACCGCATTGGCAATTCCGCTGCTATTATGGCTGACTTTTTGTTAACATATTTAAGCGTGTGGATTTTCGGTAATATTTTATTGGACAATTATATGCAAATTGCTTGGGGCAGTATTCTTTCTGCTATTGTCTTTACATTATCTGAAGTATTTGTGCATCGCTTTTCCCCTTCGTATGAGCGACGTAATAACGAAAAAATCCGTATAAATCGTCGCCTCGCATATGGAACTGAATTTGCTGAAGAACAAAACATATTAGATAAAGATAAGAAGAAATAAGAAAAGAAGGACATCATTATAACGCTAATGACGTCCTTCTTTTACATTACTTTCCTTTTTGATAATATTGCTCCATTACTTGTTTCGGTACCATACCACCGCCGGTTGCCCACATCATATGCACGGCATGTTTCATCTTCTCTGACAAATTATTTCTTTGTATATATTGTTTCTGTTTATATAGTTGTACTGGTCCATATACACCGGCTAATGCAGAAGGCTCTAAAGCTTTATTTTCTGTGTCAACAAAAGCTTTCAATAATGTATACAGCTTCTCATCCTGTACTGTATAACAACCACTTAACAGTGGTTCAATCGTTTTGCCAACAAATCCAGATGCTCTCCCAACCGCAAGTCCATCTGCCTCAGTAACATTATCAATACCAAAATCCTGAACTGATACTTCATCGTGAAGCCCTGTAACTAAACCAAGTAGCATACACGGTGAATGTGTCGGTTCTGCAAAGAAACAATGCACATGATCACCAAATAATAATTTCAAACCAAATGCTACGCCACCAGGACCTCCGCCAACACCACATGGCAAATACACAAACAATGGGCGCTCCGCATCTACTTGAATATTCATATCCTCAAGCTGTTTTTTAACGCGTGAGGCAGCAACTGCATAACCCCAAAATAAATGCTTTGAATTTTCATCATCAATAAAATAACAGCTCGTATCTTGCTCAGCTTGCTTTCTCCCCTCTTCTACTGCCTTACTGTAGTCAGATGCATACTCAACAACCGTTACTCCTTTACTACGTAACAGCTCTTTTTTCCATTCTTTCGCATCTGCTGACATATGTACAGTCACTTGAAATCCTAATTTCGCACTCATAATACCAATACTTAACCCTAAGTTACCTGTCGAACCTACTGCGATTGAATATTGAGAAAAAAACTCACGGAATGTATCACTATCTAACTTTGCATAATCATCTTTTTCACCAAGCAAATCATGCTCCATCGCTAGCTTTTCTGCATGCTGCAATACTTCATAAATACCACCACGTGCTTTAATAGATCCTGAAATCGGCAACTCATTATCACATTTTAATAAAAATGTCCCGGGCATTTCTTGTTCAAATGTATTCTCCAAATGTTTTTTCATGAGTGTGGTTTCTACAAGTGGTGATTCAATGATACCACTCATCTCTTTTGTTTCTGGGAAGACTTTTGCTATGTACGGCGCAAATCGCAGCAAACGTTCTTCCGCATCTTTTACATCTTCTTTCGTTAAAACAAAATTCCGCTCCGCTTTTTCATATGAAACGTAGTTTGGATTCTCCCAAAACACTTCATTTGTTGCAATTACATCTTCTAAAATTGGATATTCACTTTTCCATGCTTTTAATGATTTTCCTTTTACAGCGCTAATTGACATAGTAATCCCTCCCAAACTACCTTTCTATCTCTATACTTTTTAAATCTACAATATCAGCAAACCAACCTAATACTGCATTATGGTGCTTAACAATATCTTCTGCACGTAATTGCTCCGAGTCGAACGTACTATGCGCATCACGAACTAAGGTTACTTTATAACCTTCACTAAAGGCGCTACGTGTTGTTGTATCCACACAGTATTCTGTTTGCATTCCCGAAATAAGTAGATGTTCAATTCCTTCATTTCGCAAAACTTCACCTAGGTTCGTTTTATAAAATGAATCTGGTGTTTCTTTTTCAACAATTACATCATTTTCTTTTGGAGCAATTGCAGAATGAATATGCCATCCCGGTTCTCCTTTTTCTAAAGGATGCCCCTTTGGTCCATTATGCTGTACATATATAACAGGAATGTCATTCGAACGACATTTTTGAATTAACTCTTGTAACGTTTCTAACAATTTTTGACCATTATATACTGGTCCTCCCGCTGTATACATACCTTCTTGCACATCTATTACTACTAATGCTTTCTTCATCATACATCGCTCCCCTTTTTAATACAAACGCTTACATACTTATCGTAATATAGAACTCATTCAAAGCAAAATCACTAAGTACCTTTATCGTCTATACTCCATCATCCAACAATCTTCTAATTTCCCTTCGTGTAGCTCATGCTTTTTTAATCTTTTCATTTTTTTAAATCCACACTTTTCATAACAACGAATCGCACGTTCATTACTCATTCTTGGATCTATTGCAATTGCTTCTGCCCCTAACTCATCCATAATATATGTAATCGTACCTTTCACAAGCTCTGTGCCGATTCCTTCATTCCAATATACTGGTTCTCCAATAAACTGATCCATCCCCCATACATTTTGATTTCCCATGTATCCGTATAGCTTTTTCCACTCTGAATCTACAGGGTAAATTTGTATGTAACCAATTGATTCTCCAGCGTATTCTACTAGACACCTTTTTTCATCACTCTTTGGATTATGAATAAAATGAGTACGCACTTTCTCTGGAGATTGTGGATTATCTCTGCCTTCGTAATACTGTAAAACTTCAGGATTTGTTAACCATTTTGATATGATGTTCACATCATCTTCTATTACATATCTAATCGATAACCTTCCCTGTTGAAATAACATACTTCCCCTCCTTATTCATAATATTATAATATTCTAGACTCATTAAGTTAACTCTTCTTATTAGACAGCGACGAATACATTTTAGAGAAAAATATAAATAAAGGCATATAAAATTGACTTTCCATCATACCTTGGTACAATTTTTCTCTTAAAAAATACTACTATTGTTGGATGTTATGACAACTTCCCTTTAGTAAACTATAGATATCAAACTAACGTAGGAGGAGGAATGAATATGTCTAGAGGCTATGATTCAAAAGAAAATCAGCAAGAAGAAATGAAAGCAATTAAGCGAACAATCACCGAAATGGAAACTGCATTTAATACACATGATGCAGATGAATTAGATCGTCACTTCACTTTAAATGCCACATGGGTAAATGTGCTCGGCGAACGGCTATCAGGTTGGAAGCAAATCAATGAAGTGCACAAAGTTATTTTGACAGGTCCACTTCGTAACTCATATGCTTGTTATAAAGTTGAAAGCATTAACTTTGTACGTTCAGATGTAGCTATCGCACATATTAGACAATACCCAACAACCTCTGAAGGAGAAATAATAAAAGATGGGCAAGGCAGTCTGGCGATTTATGTAATGGTTAAAGAAAAAGAAACGTGGCAACTCGCAGCAGGACAGAACACCCTCATTCAAGCCCCCACTCATACTGACGTTTAATTTAATCTATGGTGAAAGTAAATTCATATACCGAAAACTTATAAGTGTAGTATTTACAGTCCTTTATTAACAATTTTATTTGTTTATAAAAGGATTCATTAAAAATAAACGTCTATAAATTCATCCAAATTACCTTTATAAATTTTTTTAGAAACGAGCAAATGTGTGCCTAAAGGTGTCTATTTTTTGGAGTAATGTTCCAAAATTCAGATTTTGACCTTTAGGAACACATATAGTTTTGAAAAAAAGTTTAATCAAAAATATCAATTGAATGTGCATTTTGAGCCAAATAAAAATAATCCATTTTGAAAAAAATTAATCAAGATGGATTATTATCCAGCAGATTTAAGTTTCAGTTTTATAAAAAAGTTTGATCATTCTCTACCTGTGTGGCTCCACAATTGCGCCCTTTTCTTAAATAAACCAGAAGTCGAAAAACGATAAAAAACTCGTAATTGAGTGTTATCTTAATACAAAGGTCTTCTTCTTATCCATTGCGTCGCAACCCATTTTTCACCTTTGATAACAGGTTCACCGCCATGTAAAGTAAGCTTGTTTAATGATGCATCCTGATAAAAATATTCGAAATATACCGCCATTCCTTTTTTCGGAGATACAGAAAGGTTGAGTTTTGGAAAGAAAGTCTCTCCGCCTTCTTCTACATGATTTAGGTACATGACAAGGGTACTAATACGATTGTTATTTGCTGCCGCACTGTTTTCTGCAAAAAAATCATAATGCGCTTTATATTCTTGGCCAACTGTATACTTTAAAATATGTAACCCTTCTCCATGTGAGGCAGGAACATTCATGATTGAAGCGATTCGTCTTTCGATTCTAGTAACGGCCTCACTTTCTTCTAAAAACGTACCACTACTCGTTCGAATATTATTTATTTTGCGCGAAGCACCAATTTTAGAACGTTTCATTTTATTTTTAGACATTTCAATTAACGTTTCACACTCTTCATCACTTAATACATTTGCTAACACGACAATAAGAGGCTCTTCTAATCTTGAAATAATTTGAATTTCTCTATCTTCTGTTACAATTGTGTTTCCAATGTGGTTAAAAATCGTTAGTTCCTTATTTTCAACTGTTTGATTTTCCATTGTTCTTTTCCCCATCTCCCTTAAAAATGATTGGATATTATGAATATATCACATTTTTCTTTCTATTCGTTTTTTTTAAAAAATTAAAGTGAGGACTGTTCCGTTGTATTTTAAACATTGTCATAAAAAACCTCGACTCCCTTTGGAATCGAGGTTCATAATTTTTCTCTCTATCTCATATTTTGCTAGAAAAAGTGGGGTATACCTACACTGGCAAAAAACGAACTCTCGGGGAATTTGGAGTCAAAATGGGTATACCTCTAGATGATTAAGAAAGTAGAAGCTTACAAATCTGAATAATCCAGCTTTACAATTACACCAATATACAATCTTTTTTCTTCTTTGTTGATAACTGAGCGTCTATATTTTAATTGGTACATATCCCAGGTCATCCTCTTTTTCTTTTAATGAAAACGGGCTGATACCATATGAATACTTGAAGTACATGCTTGAACAAATGCCGAATGGTGACCTAAATGACCCAAGCACAATAGCAAAACTACTTCCATGGGCTCCTGATTTACCATCTACTTGTTTCGTTCCAAAATCAAAAACACAATAAGCAAAGCCCTAGGATAGCTGACTTCACAATTCTATCCTAGGGCCCTTTCTATTGCGATGTGTGAAATACTACTTACTGCTTACATTCGACTTAGTATTTTTATAAAAAAAATCCACTTCAACCATATTTTTTTGCCTTGGAAGATTTTATTTTAAAATTATCTACACAGTTTTTTCAAATATCTTTAGATGAGTGAAAATCCTTTTCTATAAAAAACCCACAATTTTCTCATCATCTACTTCATATTTTACTAAACAATCATTTTCCATGACTAGTTCTTTATCAACTAAGTTACCTGTGACACGATCAACTATTTTTTTATAAACTTTATTTTGTCTGTATACTTGACCATCTACTTTTTTTACAAAACGATGATCTTCTTCAACGATAGAATACTTATATGGAGGATACTGGGATGCCCTAATTTCTCCGTAGATGTATTCTTCGTCAAGATGTAGATTGACTTGATAGGAAATATTTGAATTGTTTCTTAATTTGAGATCAATAATACCATTCATCAAAGTGGCGCCTGTTCCAAATGGAATCACACGTCCATAGTCAGGGAATGGATCGAAACTATGACGATATCTTTCCACTGTTTCCAACTCTGAATGAAGAAACATCCAGTAGAGAAGATTCCCTAACTGACAGAGACCACCGCCTATTCCCTTTATCGCTTCGCCATTCATTAGAATAATTCCTTCTTTATATCCAGCCTTTTTACTGGAATTACCAACAAGATGCCAAAATGAAAATGTTTCTCCCGGTTTAATTACAACCTGGTTTATTTTGCAGATGGCTAGCTTTAGATTGGTGATTTTGTTATATTGCAGCTGTATATCCGTATCACCTAACTTTCTAATAAGCAAAGATTTATGTTTATAAATCCTGTAAGGTAATGGATTTTGTTCAAATGTTTTTGAAAATTTATGACCTTCAAGACGGTCACTTATTTTTTTAAACAGCCTACGTTGTCTGATTCTAATAGGAATTAAAAGAGGAAACCTTTGTGTTAATAATTTTCTTGCCATTGAGAATTGAGCTCCTTTATATATTGTTCATCTATATATCTCAAATTTACACCTTATTCATCATCACTAAGCAAATTGATATGTATTTCTTACTGTATTACCTTATAGTACATATAAAAGGGTTTTACTAACTCATGAGTTAATAGTTAGCGAAGGAATCCTATTTATATACTTACCAGTTTCCATATATCCAATTATAAGTAAACGTCAAGTAGCCCTAAAATATAATACATGAGTGGTATATTTCGGGCCTACTTTTTGTTTGTTTCATTTTTTATTGGTACTCTGCATTTAGATGAATCCATTCGACAAAATGAATCAAATCCCTTCTAAACATACGAATTTTCCATAGGATTGTTCTCGCATATACGGCTTGATGCCCTTGTTTTTGATGAAAAGCAAATCCATCAAGAAGCCACCTTAGTTGCCTTCTTAATATGGTGAGTGGGACATTTGGATGCCCAGTTGGCTAGTCAAACAACACACTTTTAATCTTAGTTTATACCGTCTCAAAAGCTGTACCTTTTGAGACGTATTAAAGACTTCTTGTGTTTTTAGAGGCATGAAAATAAAAAATAAGTCCAAAGAAATATAGAGTACTTTGGACTTATTTTTAGATTTTAGAAGTTACATTTTTCTACCAAAACTCTAGCTATGTTTGTTTATTCAGAATCAATAAGATTAACAGCTCTAACTTTCATGTCTGGTTATAGTATAAAAGCGACATCCATTTCTTTTTAATTCCGATAATTCTAATATTACATATTTTAGATTATATATTATTAGAATACATTCTGTATATAAAATTTAAATACAGGTACTACTGAAACAGACATCTTCAAATCGAAGAAATGTCCTTCTTAATTATGGGTGTTCTAATCTCTTTATTTATCATGTTTTGAATGTATATTTTTGTAGAAAATATATGAATTAGACTAAATCCAATAAGATCAATAATTTGAATATAAGCTAATATACTAAAATATCGCGCTTTTTTTCTTGAGACATGATGTTACCTTAGCTTGATAGATATGAGGATAGAACACACATCCATCCAATAGATTAGGCTTTAAAATATTCAATGTCATTTTTGTAATTGTCGTATGCCCCTTTATACTCCATAACGCGAGCCACTTCAGAAATAAAAGTTTCATCATAACCTGCTCTTCTCAACAAGTGAAAACCCATTTCCATACCAGAAGCGATACCACCTGCAGTTACGATTCTGCCAGTATCAACTATGCGAGCACGACTGATTTTGCAAGCTGGTGCGATTTCCGCTAATCGATCAATTGGCACCTTGCCCATGTTCGTAGCTTCCAAATGATCTGGTTCTTTACGGTTTGTTGCAGGAATACCGTCCAAGAGCCCCATTCTACCGTAAATCCATGAACCTGTACATACACTTGTAAGTAGAGTTGTTTCAGGAAGAGATTGGATGTATTGATGTAGTCGTTTATTATTTGTTTCTTGACGTGTACCAAAGCCACCAGGAATCAAAAATGCATCCAAATCAGGCAAATCATTGAAGCTATAATTAGGATGTACAATAAGACCTGCTTGTGTCTGAATTGTTTTCATAGCATCTCCTATGAGAAAAACATCCAATTCTGGATCAAATCTTCTTGCCACTGAAAATACGCCATAGGGAGCTGCGTAATCAATAATCTCTGCGTCTTTGAAAACGTACACCCCTAATCTAAAACCTTGTTTTTTACTCATTGTTTGTTCCCCCTTTTGCATTATCATATTTTGTGGAGTACTTCTTTCATCTTTACGAGAATTAATATAACATTGAATTAACGATTTTACTTATGAATATATGCGATACGAGCCATTTCATTTCTCGATACCAAGGAGGTTGTTTATACTATGATTGAGTTATTGGAAGGAAAGTTTTTTAAAACATTTATTGCAGTAATTGAAGAAAAAAGCTTTAGTCGAGCTGCGGATAAATTAGGTTATGTCCAATCTACTGTAACCACTCATATTCAGCTATTGGAACAAGCTTGTAAGCAAAAATTATTTCATCGATTATCCAGGGGGGTAAAACCTACAGAAGCTGGTTTGAAGCTCGCTAAATTCGCGTATCAATTTATTCATTTAGGCATGTCTTTAGAGGATGCAATGAATGAATTAGATCAACCAAAAGGAACTGTACATATTCGTATGCAAGAATCTTTTTTCTTAACGCGTATGTCTTCGCTTATTCAAGAATTTATAGGTCAATATCCAAAGATAAAATTAAGACTGGAAACAGGATTTCAGCCAGATATTCTCAACCAAGTCTTAGAACATGCTATAGATTTTGGTATTGTTGCTCGAAATGTGCATCGTAATGATGTTATTTTCTATCCTTTAATAGAGGAAAAGTTAGTTTTTATTGCCTCTGAAACATTGGCACAAAAAGTTGAATCTAAAGGGTTAAACGCACTAAATGATGAAATAGCAATAAGTTTCGGAACAAGCTGTTTATACCATACTCAGGCTAACAAGACTTTGCAGGAAGCTGGAATTGAGGGAAACAGTGCATTAGAGTTTCAAAGTATTGAAATGATCAAACAAGCTGTGAAATGTGGAATTGGTTTTGCATTAATTCCGGAAATAGCTGTAAAAAAAGAACTTGAAAAAGAACAATTCAAAACGTTGCCATTGTGTCCGCCAATTTTCTCGACACACGGGCTTATTGTTCATAAAGATAGGGAGTTAAGCTTTCCGGCAAAATTATTTAAGTCCCAAATAATCGATCATTTTTCCTCAGGGACGAATACGTAACCGAAACTGTGTAGACTTTTTATTTTGGGATAGTTAAATATTTTAGCTTGATGGATGTGGGGTGCTCCCCCATTAAAAGTAACGTGGTTCAAGTCGGAGGAAGGCACTCGTTAGGGTGTCTGTTCTTTTTGAAAAAGCCCACCTATTTCGCAGGTAGGCTTTTCGCTTTATTGTACACTATTGTGTAATTATTTCATAACAAAGAAAAGCACCCTTAATGGATGCTTTTTATAAATTATATATATTTTCAATATGTTTCTTCATTTTTTCTTTATATGTTAGTCGTTATATATTCGCACCAGAACCATCTTGTCGATTTATATAAGAGATTTGGATGGAAATCTCATTAAAATTATCAAACTACTGAGAACTTAGTACAAGTCACTCTATGAGAAATATGTTATTTGTTTTTATTTTCAAATTTCACAACTGGATGCTTCTCGTTATGGAGTGATGTAAGGAATTTTTTGTTCACATCAAGAGTTTCAAGAACTAGCTGTTGAGGTGTAAGTGCTAGCCACTGGTTTAATGAAATATCAGCGTAATGATCACTTTTAAATATTTCCAAAAAGTATAATGGTTCATCACCGATATTTTCTACATAATGTCCCATTGCAAATGGAACATAGCCAACATCTCCAGCTTGAAAATTAAATGTACGGGCATGACCGTCAGCAGCGAATACCGTCATTTTTGCTTTACCTGAGATATAATATTGCCATTCATCCGTATTTGGGTGCCAATGGAGTTCTCTCATTGCACCAGGTAATACTTCAACCAGAGCAGATGCAATAGTTTTGGATGCCTTGAAATTAGAAGAATCAGCAATCCATACTCTACCACCACTTGATTTAATTGGTTTTTGCTTTAATAATTCATATTTAAAAGGGTTAGGAACAGTACCATTTGGACTTTCTACTCGATCATTATCAATAGAGCCTGGAACTTCTTCTTGAAACATGTACTTCTCTTCTTTAGGCAATCCTTTAAGAAGTTCTTTAGAAACTCCAAAGTTCTTCGCAATTACGTCTATAGGAGTATGTGCTAACCAATCTGTAACTTGAAATGTGCTATTTTCAGAAAACTTACCATCATCAAATACTAACAAAAATTCAGCACCATCTTTTAAACCTTGAATAGAATGAGGGAGGCCAGATGGAAAGTACCATAAGTCACCTTCCTTTACATCAGCGATAAAGTTGCGACCGTCAGCATCAATAGAAGTGATGCGTGCCTCACCATACATCATGTATGCCCACTCTGCTTCTTTATGCCAATGTAACTCCCTAATTGCTCCAGGTTTTAAACGCATGTTAACAGCAGCAATTGAGTGTGAAATGGGAAGTTCACGAACAGTTACCTCACGTGCATAACCACCCTGTTCTAATCGGTTATGTGTATCAGAAAATGAAAACTTCATATTATCAACTGTACCACTATCTGTTTCAGGAGACACTAGCATATCAGGGTTCTGGCGATCCAGTTCAATGTTACGTGGTATTTTAACAGTAGCCCCTTTATCCCCTCGAATTGGTTCTGGAATTTTTTGCTCTACATTTATCATTTTAACTTCCCCTTTCTATTTCATTATGTGAATGAATAAAAACAGAGATGTATCAACTTCTTAAAATGTATTTGCATAACAAGAGTATACCTATTTTGAAGTTTTTGGAATAAAATTAAATATTTTTCAAAATTTGTCTGACCTTATATATTTTCATATTATTATAACTTTAGGTAACATATAAATATCAAGAACCTTCAAGGATATCTAAAATTACAAAAGTTATAAAACGAAAAAAAGACATATCTGAAGTTTTTTGGTAATGATAGGGTTTAAAAATACAAGCAAATCGTATAATACGAATGATTGGGAGAGATAAAAGAATATTTTCAATAGAATTGCAACTGTTACTCATTAAGAATGCCAGATTAATATTCAATCTGAATGAATATTAATCTGGCATTTTTTTAGTTACATATGTTTGTCTCTCAGGAAAACATTATATATTTCATGAATATTAAATATTATTTCTCGATAATAATTCCGATGTATTAATTCTAGATACGAGGATAAGAAAAGAAAAAATAGTGGAATATAATAAAACATTCTCAACAATCGTCTGATTTTATGTTTTTCACTACCTTTATATGACTATTGCGATGTTATAAGATTTTTAAACTCATAGTACACCAAAGATTACTTTAGTAATTAATAAAAACACACTAAAATAAAAAAACGAGCTCAATTCTCATAATTAACTGCAGAGAGAGAAAATTATCGTTTTGGGGAGTACTTCAAAATGTTAATTTGATGGATATGGGTCAGTTTTTTTGGGGTTTTGGCTCATATAAAGTGTTTAATAAACGATTATATTCACTTCTCGTAATTTCTTTATTATACAATTGAATTAACAAATCTTTATGTTCTCTTGAAAAAGCCATTTTGTTAAAAAACTTAGGATACATATAATTATTCTCTCCACTTCATGTCGGTTCTAAAATTTCATATTGTCTTCATTTGATCCTTATAAAAATTACTTTATTATAACTTTATAACATCAATCCCTTTTCAAAATCATTCATCAGAAATCAACAGTAATATTTAACAGAGCATAAAAAACTATTAGAGTTTTACTAAGATATTCTTCTATATTGAAGAGTAACTTAATAATAACTTATATTAAGTAGATTTATTTATGAAATTATACATATTTAATTGATAGTTACTAAATACAAAAGGTTTTATGGTGAAATATCAATTTAAGATACACTCTATATTACAATTTATGTAAAACAGGCTCTTGGTTCATATCAATGTCCTCCAACGTTTAAATTAGATATTCGTCTCCATTCGCTGATAATAATAACCAACGAACAAAAAAACTTCCCACAGATTATTTTTTCTTGGCACCTTCATACTCCATAGTTATCTAATTATATGAAAGGATTTTGGCAACCAAACCAAAAAACCGCTTCTGAATAGATACAGAAGCGGTTCTTTGGCTGTAATTACTGGATTCATGGGATAACTTTTTTCTAAGAATCCTTCAACAATAAAAAGATTTTATAATTCCCTCCTTTCCTTTCGTCCCAAATAACTGTTTAAAAGCAAAATCAATGCGTAAATTTACTAATCTAGTGGACATGGGTTTTCTCTCCCTGTCTATATCATCTCTTATTCTCATTGTACATAAAAAAAGGTGGCACATGAAAACAGGCTCTTATGTTATCTTACATAAGAGCCTGCCTGAATCCATACAAAACTAGTTCTATAAAATTACTTTCTAAATATTAAAAGATATTTTTACTATTATTCTGGAAATACGAAGGTCGAATCTCCTTTTTCCTTATTGTTTGAATTCTCTTCTGGGAATACTATAGTAGATTCTTCATTTTCTCTATTCATTCCTTGCTCTTCTGGAAATATAATAGATGAATTATTACTTAAGTTTGGAGAAAATCCAAGATTAGATAAAATAGCTTTTAAATCAGGTAAAACACCAATTTTATCAGATATTGGATCGTTAGACTTTGTTCCTGTACCAGGATTACTTAAAATACTTCTTAGCTGACTTGGTGTATATGTTTTCCCTAAGTTCGCTTTTGCAATCCCTTGAATTGATGCCGCAGCGCCAGCAATAATAGGTGACGCGCCAGATGTTCCACCAAAGCTAGATGTATAAAGATTTGTCATGTATTGATTTGGTTTAGCATCTGTTGTATCAACAGCATTTCCCCATCCATATACATCAACTCTACTACCATAGTTAGAAAAGTATGAACGCTTATGAGGAACTCTCGCAGAAGCTGCACCAACTATAATAGCGCCTGAATCTTTAAAGTCGGGACTATTACGATTCAAAACTTGTTTACCGTTACGATCTTTAAATTGATCCAAGTCATTTCCTCCATTTGCACCGGCTTCAATAATAATGATTCCTTTATTTACTCCCATGCGAATAGCATCAAAAATGTCTGGTTTTACTTCTACAGGTAGATATTTGTCTCCATATCCATCATAAGTTGCTTGCGCTTCTAATAATAATATATCGCCCGCTTGTAAATTATGAACCGCACTTAAAATAGCATCGGCTGTATTGTAACTACCATTGTCTCTAATTTGAGATACAACCTTTACCTTTGCTTTAGGAGCGATCCCAATACCTCCTTTGTTATTATCTTCTGCAGAAACAATCCCTAGGACAGAGGTACCATGATCATGATGTTCGCTCTTATTTTGTCCAGATATAAGTTCAATATTTTGATTCACTAAATCTTCATGATTTAATAACCACCCATACTCCATATCTACAAAAGTTGTCCCTTTTCCATCCCCACCTTTAATACTCCAAGCATAGGGAGCATTAATCCCTAATGGTGCTGCTTCAAGATACCCTTGTCTTGCAAGTCTAGGTTCATCATATGGATTAACAGATAAGGCTGGTAACTGCACTTCTGGTGGTGCTTGTTTTTCTTGTAGATATGCAGTCTCAACAAGGGAAGATTTCTCAAATTTCACAAGTAATGTTTGTATATCAACATCAACAGGAGCTTCTACAATATAATAGTTTAGCAAATTAGAAGAAATATGATCTGATTCTTGTATTTCTTCACCTAGATTTTTAATTTCTGTGGGATTTAAAGATCTAAAGAGTCGATTTAAGGTTATATTTGGATATTCAGCAAAAATTTCTGTTAATTCGACATTATACTTTTCTTCTTTTATGACTTTCTCAATACCATCCTTAGATGGCAGATTTGCTTCATTTTTAAATTTTACAATTAATTGTTTAACAGCTTGTCTATTTCCATCAGCTTTTATTTGTTTATTTGAATAATCGTAACTAGCAGCATAGGCAACACTGGAGCCTCCACTAGAAAACATATTGCCTACACCAGTAAATGTTGTAAGCGCAATTGAAGTTATCAGAATTCCTTTAAAAATTTTCAAAATGTACACCTCTAATATTTTTTTAATATTTTCTATCAGAATATAATAATAATAAGTTTTTTATATTCTCTAATTACTTTTTTGAACTAGCTTCTTAGATACATAAACCCTATATTTTCAACTCCTATTCATTTTATATTATTTGTTCATACCACATTAATACGCTCAGATCTATTAATTAACAGTATCGATGTAACTATTATAGTTACAGTAATGTGAGATAGTCAACTTTATTTTTTATGCAAATTTGCATTTTCATTGATATTCACTATATATTTGGTTCTACTACAAAAACATACTATGTAAAAGCGAATGAAGCCTATGTATATGTGAAGTAAATAAAAAGGAAGAGAATTATAAAAATTCTCTTCCTTTTTTATGTGTTCATAAACATTACTTATCTATCTTAAGAGAGTACATTTATACGATTATTGGTTCTGGTACAAGTGTGTTACACCCTTAAATAATTCATACAAATGCCTAATCAAAGTGTTCGAAAAAGTATATCATATGTTCTTATTTCAAACTATATACTTCTTCATCATTCCACTGAATTTTATAAGAGGATAATTCGTTACCCATCTCCATAAAAAATTGATCTGGGTTCTCAAACTTTTTAAAGATACTATCTATCCTTTGTTTTCGGTCATCCTCAAAATAATAATAGGCATCACTAAAATCATGCTCTTTTAACATTTTTGCTAAATACATTGCATCTTCGAGCGCTATGGAGGTTCCTTGACCAGTCCATGGACTGGTTCCGTGGGCAGCATCACCAATCAACGCCACTCTTCCCTTTGACCAAGTAGGCAACGAATCAAATTTAAACAAGCTTCTTGCATTAATGTTTGTTGTCTTACGAATAATTTCAGCCACTGGGCCTTCCCAATCCTCAAACACATATACTTCAAAGTCTTTTCATAGTAAGCCACTCCTTCTTCCATAGTTTGTACCGTAAGTCTTTTCTTATTGATGGCCTCCATCAATAAGAATGGTGCTCGTTACTCTTTCGCGATATTCCATCAAATAAAACAAAGACACAAAACTCTCCCAGCATGTCAAAAACTGTTTTTCTCGTACTTGTGAGACTTTCGCCCATTTTTCTCCAAAAGCATGTACATATGTATACATATATTTTAATTTACCTATTGTCTATACATAAGAATTTACATAAAAAAATATTCACTTTAAAATAAGAACGTACATTCTATTCGTGTTTTAAGAACTGTGATTCTTAGATATAGAAAGTATCAATCAAACATAAAGGGGATTATTTACAATGGACAACATGGCAACACAAATGTATCACTATAACGTATGGGGAAATGAACAAATTTTTAAACACTTACATACACTTCCAAGAGAAACCTACCACCAAGAAATACAAAGTGTTTTCTCCTCTATATCTAAGGTATTAGCTCATGTTTATCTTTCTGATCTTGGTTGGCTAGAAATTCTTTCTGGAAAAAGTATGAATTATGCATTATCTTTGGCTAAAGAACTAAAAGAAAAAACAGAGGCTAATGGAATTAAGGAAATGGAGATAAAGTTTAAAGAACTATCTGATAAATTACAGATATTTATTAAACAACAAGAAAATTTAGAGAAAGATATATTAATTAAAAATCCCTCCGGTGACCAGATGAAAATGAGTATATCCGAAATTCTACTGCACATTAGTAATCATGGAACATATCACCGTGGAAACATTACAGCTATGTTAAGACAAATGGGACACACCTCTGTTATGACAGATTATGGTTTTTATTTATATGTAAAATCAAAGTAAATAATAAAGCGTAATTATTAAAAAGCTAGCAAATTGTCTTTTCTACTGGTACTTTATGTACACTCACATTATCCTCATGAGATTTAAATGATACCGGATCAAAAAAACACTCTCAAAAATGGAGGTTATCACTCATGTCTCAAGTAAGTCTAAAAAAAATAACTGCTGAAAACTGGCGAGAGGCTCTTGGACTTTCGGTAAACATTGAGCAACAAAGGTTTGTCTCTGCAGTTACACCTCCTGTTGCTATTGCTCTTGCCAAGGCATACATCAGACCAGACGATAGAATTATCGAACCTTATGGTATATACAATGAGCAAAGAATGGTTGGTTTCTTTAACCTACACTATACACTCGATAGCAAAGATGACTTTTGGATTTTTCATTTTTTCATTGATAAAGGGGTTCAAAGAAAAGGATTTGGGGCCGCTGCGTTACAAGTGTTACTTAAGCATATCAAAGATGTTCACCCTTCTTGCCACCGTATTCGCTTAACTGTACATCCCGAAAATGATTCAGGTAAAAAATTCTACACAGGTCTTGGGTTTACTGATGATGAAATTTTCACATATGATGAGTTGACATATTCCTTGTACTTTTAAAAAAATTTCAATTTAGCATGATAACTATTCCTAACATTGTTTACACGAGCGATAAGTAATTTTATTTGTAAATTACTTATGAGTATTGAAATTTGATGAGTAGTTCAAACAATTTTAACCACCTTGTTCATCTTTTTTCTACACCATAACAATTTGATAAATAAAATTTCATATTCATTAATCGGGAGATACATGTTTTAATATATTTACTATTAAAAAAAATCTTTTTTTGAGGGGGATCCCACTATGATAGCGAATATAGGAGATACTGTACTATTTAAACGTGGAAATTTGAAAATCACAGGTTTAGTCATTAAACTATATAGTGAATCTGTGTTAGTAGAAATTACAGATGCTGATGGTGGAAAATTTGAATTTGATAGAACTGTAGTTAACCACAAAAATTATAAGATACTAAATAATCATTCTTAACTTTGAAAACAGCATCTAGTATACACAAACTAAATCATTTGTATTTTAGTACAAATATAACTTCAACCTCACACTGAAAAAAAGTTGGTCAAAAAATATATATGACTGATGTTACTTTGAGATAAAGTTTAATCAAAATAGCATTTGAACATGTATTTTGCGACAAGTAAAAAGAATCCATTTTGAAAAAAGATTGATCAAAATGGATTCTCAAAAAAACATCTCGATATATTATTTATAAATGGACGGTGCCACTTTTTTATAAACAATTCAACTTTATTTCAAACTAGCAAAAAGAACAACTCTATCTTCTTACAATTACCGACGTTCAAATCTTAAATACCAATATATCGCAACTTCATCACTTTGCTCATTTATACCTTTATATACAAGAAAATCAAAGCCCCCTATAATAAATCCACAACTTTCGTAAAACCTGCATGCACTAACGTTATTGTTCTGTGTCTCAAGCATAATTCCTGGCATTTCACCAGCTTGCGCCCAATTCTTTGCCCGCTCAATTAATTTTCTCCCGACCCCAAGCTGCCTAAACTGCTTATCTACTTTTATATCTTCCACATAGGCGTAGCTGTTCCAGTTCCTTTTTAATATAATTTGTCCAACCATCCGGTCATTTACAAATGCTAAAAAAATTATTTGATTTGGATTATCAATATATCGACTATAATCTAGATCCTCCTCTTGATCCTCATTATATATATCTTCTGAATAACTTTTTTCATAGCTTGGTATTTCTTTCACTGTGTATTCTATTCGTTTATCCGCCTTTGCTAATGAAAGAACTAACATAGAGTCAATGCTAAAACTATCATCAACTTCAGGCAACTTATTCAAATCTGCTACTTCCATTTTTCTGATAAGAATATCCATCTTTATCTCCTCTAAGTAAAATGTAGTATATTTACAGTTAATACCCTTCTTCCTCATATTAGATATTTATAGCAATTGCTGCAATGAATAAACTAGCTATTATTAGAAAAGGCGTACCAATTATTGCCCCCTTTACATGCATCATATAATTTTTATAGCCATCCATTCCTTCTGTACTAGGAATAACAACAAATCTTGGCGTAATCCAGCAAAATATAAGCCAATCAATAATAAATAAATCAACCAAATTAAAAATCATCAAAATTCCAAAAGAATGAAAAAAAGCATCGATAAACAATAATTTCTCATGTTGATTTAGTAAAAAAATTGAAATAAACGGGGTTCCGAAAAGAATTACATTATATACAATTCCAAAATATAAAATTTTTCTTTTTTCAGAGAGTGTTTTTGGCAGAACAACTTTTTGAATATCTTTAGGATAAGCGTGTAGCCATAAACGAGGATTATAATACAATGACCCTAAAATCATAATTGAGAGTACACAAGACATGATGATTCCAACGAGCAACATTTGTTCATACGGACTCATAACCATTCCCCTCCTTACTTGTAATTACCAGCATCTCATTACTATGTAAGCGAATCATTTCATTACAAATTCTATGTGTTCCCGCATCAGAAAATTAGCACATATCTTTGCTAAATAAATTTTTCATTCCTTTATCTAAAATCGTTTCATTCTTATTTCTTGCAATATCATTTCAAATTTAATAAAGTAAAACTCTAATTAGAGTGGTTCATCTCCACTGATTATTAGCCATACATATCTGGTTAAATCTACATAAATCAACATAAGAAGAGGACTGGTGAAATAAATGAAAATCGAACATATCGCTATTTGGGTAAATGATTTAGAGGCAATGCGCAATTTCTATACACAGTACTTTAATGGAGTCGCAAATTCTTTATATCATAATCAAACCAAACACTTCGAATCTTATTTTATTACGTTTGAATCTGGGGCACGCCTAGAAATTATGTGTCAAAAAGGAATAGAAAACAAACCCAATCCTAATATTACTGGTTATGCTCATTTGGCTTTTTCTGTTGGTAGTGAAGAAAATGTAAATCAACTAACAAAAACATTAAAAGAAGCAGGATATCCTGTATTAAATGGACCACGTTTCACTGGAGATGGCTATTACGAGAGCGTAATAAGTGATCCAGAAGGGAATCATATCGAAATAACTATATAGAAAAAACAACAACAAAAAACCGTTCAAAAATTTTGAACGGTTTTACTGCCTTATATTTTCTATAAGTCTTGAAAAAAGTTTGATCCCTACAGCAATCCTGCTTCTATCGTTTTCCTTCATTACAATACTGGTCTACTAATCTCATCAGATATTCTCCGTTTTCTGAAGATACATTTTCTGATAACCTGGCCCCAGCAATAATAGGAGCCCACTCCAAAACTTCTTCTTTTGATAAACCAAAATTTTTGCAATATATACGTAAATACATTTCAGCTAATTCTACTGAAGACTGTGCATATAATAAATATGTTCGATATACATCTGCACGAATATCTCCCGAGCTAGAATCAACCCAATCAATAATTTTCACGTTATCATTACTCATGATCAAATTAAATGGATGATAATCCCCATTCCCCATTTAATAGTTAGTCCGTCTTCTAAATTCGGTTATTACTTAGTGAAAATTCCCTATGCTTATTCCACAATCCTCCATTCGGGTAGGTTTATAAAAGAAGGAGTTTACGTTAGCTTGACGAATTTATACTGATATAATTATAAAAAGGGTGGTTTAATTAAATATTTTATGGGATTTTGATGGAACATTACTTGATACTTATCCTGCGTATACAAAAATACTCTCTCAGGTTTTAGGAGATCCGGTGGATAAACAGGAAATCTATGAAAAGTTGAAAATTTCGTATTCCCACGTAATTGATTACTATAACATTTCCAGCAATAAAGAAGTAGAAATAAAAAATTTACAGAAGAAATTATCTCCAAAAGAAATTAAACCATTTGATAATGTAGAAGAAATCTTAAAATTTGCAAATAAAAATGTAATTATGACCCATAAACATAGGGACGGAGTTTTAGCTATCTTAAAATACTACGGATGGGATAAATACTTTGTTGACATGGTAACGATTGACGACGGTTTTCCTCGTAAACCCAATCCATTAGCATATATTCATTTGCACACAAAACACAGAATCGATTTAGTTATTGGGGACAGAGAATTAGATTTATTACCCGCAAAAGAATTAGGAATTTCAACGTGCATTTTTCAAAGTCAAAGTGATTTAGCTGATTATCATTTACAGGACTACTCGGAATTTTTTAATACTGATATTTCGTTAGTGAAAGGAGTAATCGGTTAACAATAATAAAAATAAAAGGACCCAATCTTGGTTCTTTTATTTTTATTATTATCAATATAATTCTTTAACAGAGCCTAAATATAAAAAAGACCCTGTAAAACAGGATCTAAACAAACTTTAAAACATCGTGGTTTTATTTCAAATTGATATACACTTTAAATTATTTCTTTTCCATAATTGCAAAATAATTTTTCTCATGATCCGCAAAATTAAATGCTCTACCAGAAGGCATATTTACAATTTCGCCGACTGTAATTTTTTTATCGACAAATTCTTTATATAACTTATCCAGATTTTCAGTAAAAAACAGCATCGAAGGTGTATTAAGATTTAATTCAGGCTGCATTTTAGCGATTAATTCTCTATTATGTAGGATGATACTCGTTTCAGCTTCCTTTGTTGGAGCAATTTCAATCCATTTGAATCCTTGACCGTTATCTTCTTCAGCAACTAAGCTAAACCCTACTTTTTCTGTCCAAAATTGTAAAGCCTCATCTTGATTATTTACATATAACATAATTTGACCGACTTTATTAATCATTATTTTTTCTTCCCTTCTTCTATGTTTAGTTGTATTCAGTATATACAAACTAGTGTTCTTTTTAAAGCGTTTTTTATCTTAAAAGAATTTTTAAGATTTCTATCGTTTTCGACATATATTCAAAAGATACCTGCATTTTAGAAGAAATGCATATTTATCATTTCACCCATTTTAGCACCCTGTTTTTATCTCTTTCTTAACATCTTGAGTTGAGGACTATCATCTTTTTTGTAGGACCAACGATTACATGATAGTTGTTTTAAAGGAAAAACCATATTCCTAGATTCTTTAGTTTCATTATTTAATTGGCTCTTAATTTATTCTCCCTCTTTCTATTCATATATATTTCCACTACATTGCAAATAAGTACAAAAAGAAAAATGACTGATCCTACTAAAAATGTTTGATTATTCTCTGAAATTCACATCATTTTACATACTCTCTATTCAACTATCGAAAGTAAAATCTTCTCAAGTTCTTTTTTAGGTAACGTACTTCCATTTATATAAACTTGGTATTAAACTTCTTAAAAAGTGTAGAATACAAGTCAGTAAGCCACTGGAAAAAACGGGACCAGTTAACACAAGGATGGAAAACAATTAAGATTACCTCCCCCTTAAGAATACTTGTCCGAATGGAATTTTTAGAAACCATTGCATCCACTGTTTGGATTGCAGCTATATTATATGTGTATGTCGAACAGTCTTTAAATGAGAAAGAACAATGGTGGGGATTTATAAATAGTTCCTTTTTTGTCGGTTTAGTTTTAGGCAGTATAACATGTGTTAAGTTTTCCAAGTTCGTAGAGAAAAACCGATATGCTTTTATTCTTACAGGTGCTTGTATGTCGTTCGTCTTAACCATTCTATTTAGTATGACGAGTATGCCAGTTACTGCTTTGATTTTGTCAGCATTAATCGGTCTTTTTGGACAATTAAAAAACATTCCACAACAAACGTCAATTCGAACGAGTGTTCCCAAAGAAAAGTTAGCAACCGTTTATACTTCCATTGGCACAATTGTAACAGGGGCATTCGGAGTTTCATCACTGATAATGGGATTACTTCCCGATTATTTTGGAGTTCGGAATGTATTTGTTTTTTCTGGATTATTGCTTGCAATCGTTAGTTTTATTGTAATTAAGAATAAGTATATTTTTAGAGAAACTGTTAGGCAAGAATAAGGTATAGATAAGAACGAAGGGCACATATTATACATGATTAATATGTGCTCTCCTTTATTTTTAAGGATTTTTATAATTTAGGTCTTGATAATGTAATAACGGTACGACTTTTTTATAAAGTGAAACTTTAATCAGTGGGGGTTTTCTTCATCCCCCACTGATTATTAGTTGAACGAATCGGGCTTTTACGGGCAGTTGATCCCCTACCTAACTTCTATGCTTTCGCTGAATTTTGAGGTAGGGGTCTTACTGCCCGTTAATGCGGGATAAACAGTGTAACTTTATTTCAAATCCACAGTTAATGGAACCAGTTAGGCTCTTACAAGCAGTTGATCCCCTATATATTTTTCCGAACTTTGGAGTCGGAGTGTTACTACCCATTAAATCGGTATAAAAAAAGACAACCTATTACGGTTGCCCTTTTACCTTCCTGTAAAGTCTAACAAAGCGATTTATCTTCTAACCCCCAACTAAACCACCGCGCATGGCCATCTATTTCTCCAACAGTTTCATTATATTCTTTACCATTCATAAAATAATCAAGATGAAGATCTCTATCCCACATGTTGTTGTAAAGATGGAAAACATCGCGTTTCGCACCAATTTCTTTAATCTGCTCTACTAATTTATGCTTTACACTCTCTGGTATTTGATTCGCTACATGTGTATGGAATACACAAATTACTGAATCCTCTGGAATTTGTTCTGCAATTTCTGAAAGAAGAGCTACTCCATCCCCTTCTATGAGTTTCACAGATTGTTCTTTTAAACAAGCGGCTGCATGATCAAACATTTCAAGTCGTTCTTTATGCTCTGGCCAAATGAGCGCACGTAACCATAAATAGTCTTCCTCATCATTCAAATCATTTATGTGCAAATCAAGACCAATTCTTTCGGTGACAGGAGGACTTTGTTGTAAGAGAAGCGGCTGATTATCCCCTTTTATTTCTGATTCTAAATGAACGTTAGATTTTATATTTCCGTATACCTCTCCTGTTCCATATGAATAGCTATATTGATCCCAAAACAACTGTAAACCAGCACTTGTCCCAATTTCAATTAACGCTAGAGGTTTATTAATCTTATTAAATACATAACAAAAGCTCGGGTATAAATATGTACATCTTCTTACTTCATTTGTCTGAACTAGCTTCGTTTTTAAAATAGAGATAATCTCCTCACTATGAATTTGACAAAAATCTTTAAAATGATGAAAAGCTTGGTCTAGATTTTTTTCTGGGGTGGAAACGAGACTACCATAGTATTGTTTTAATATATGGTTATTCCCTTTCAATAATAAGTAGTGAACGGCACCAAATAATAAATTCGGGGTTGGCTGACCAAGTTGTGCATGTGATGCTAGTGTAAGCAGTTCTTCATCTTCTGATATTTTTAATGATACATGTTCGTATAAAGCACTTGACCCTTTACATTCCTTAACAGAAAAATTTCTAAATAAGTTGGAGATTTGTTCGTGTGTAAGCATTTATAGTCCTCCTGAATTCAAGTTTGAATATTCAGAACGATTATAACATAAAGAGCTGAAATGACATATTTTCACAAATCTATTTTTGATTTACATAACACTTCAAATAAGTTTCATAAAAGTATTTCTACTCCATTAGGATCTTTTAGGGCCTTTTTGTATGAAGGATTAAAACATACATTTTTCAATGTCGTTTTATTATCAAGAATCGTTTCAATACTGTTTATTTCTTTTTGAAATAAACATGAAAGATCTTGTTCTAATCCAGATTTTTTTATTGTCATTACAATTTTCTGCAACTCTTCTATGCTCTCAATGTCATCTATTGCATCCATATTTGTTTGCAGTTCAATTCGAAAATCATATGGTGTTGAAATGAAGGTTCTTTTGTCCCCTCTATTTACTTTCCACTTTAATTTCTCAGCTTGTGCACAAATTCGTTCACATTCTTCTTTTGACGTAAGGAAACCAATATGATCAAATTTGATTTTTTTCCCATAGCCAAATGTAATGTTTACTCTCCCTTTTCTAACTTCAATAATTCGAAAAAGTACCTGTTTATCACGAAAATCCTCCCAAGTTAATGGTGGGTCAAATTTACAAAATTCTTCATTACACCTTCCGATTCTTTTAGAAATACGAAAACCACAGCTTTTATAAAAGTTCTCCATTTCTTCTAAATAAGGTGTCCAAAAATGATAATGAAATAACATTCAAATCCCCCTTTTATTATATATATTCTACATAATTATATAATTAAGATATTATTGTCACCACCTCACAAAGGGCCAATTAACTAGGGATTTTTTCATACTTTTATAGGGTTGACGTAACATGATTACTACTCTCTTCTCATCAAAAAACAATAAAAAGTTCATCCCCTTTTACATAGGAATGAACTTTTTACATTAAAAATTATATTTATCAATATTATCCTTCGTAAACACGACTCGTTCTGGTAATACAATAATGCCATTTCCATCAGCTTCATAATCGTAGCCTTGGATAGAATTCGGTTCTACTTTCACTTTTCCGATTCCCGCTACATCAAAAGTATCACCAACTTTTAACTTTTTCCCTTTTACTACAATTTCATTTGCGACATAAGTTGCTAGTGCAGCTTGTTGTTTTACATCCCATAATCCAAATTGTTTTACCGTCCCACGTTTCACATAATCTCGCATTACATTTGGAGTTGAAAATCCTGTCACAACTACCTTTTTATCCATCTTTAAATTTTCAGCAGCTTGCGCCATTGCTGGTAGTGCTGTCGCATCGGGACAAATTATCGCATTAATATCTGGATATGTTTTTAAAATACTCTCTCCAACCGATAGTGATTTTTGCGCGTTATTTTCTCCGTACTGCGTCGTCACAATTTCCCAGTTCGGATATTTCTCTTTTATGATCTCTTTCGCCTTTGTCACCCATTGATTTTGATCTGTTACAGTCGGGCTTGAATAAAAGAATGCTACCTTTCCTTTATCTCCAATTTGTGATGAAGTCATTTGAATTAATAAATTAGCAAGCTGTTCCGGCGTTCCTTGACTTATATAGAATGAGCGGTCTTTCGGATTTACATCAGAGTCCCATGTTAAAACTGTCATTCCCTTTTTCTTCGCCCGTTGTAATGATTGTGAAAGTCCATCAACCGATGTAGATGAGACCATTAATGCATCATAGTTTTGATTAATAAAATTATTTATATATTTCACTTGGCCTGATACACTTGCCTCTGATGATCCATCATATTTCACTTGTACACCTAACTTATCTCCCATTTCTTTTGCCCCTTCACCTCCGGATGTAAAGAAGCCAACCCCTGTTAATTTTGGAATGAAAGCAAATTTCACATCATCTACTTTTTTCTTATCTGCTTTTTGACTAGAGCATGCGATTAAGCCGATTACACAAACGCACATAATAATAAAAATCCCCAGTTGTCGTTTCATGACATTTCCCCCTTATGCAATTTCCTTCTTTTCCACATTGTGATTTGCTGTAATTTGAAATGCCTGATCATAACAGAAAGAATAAGTATGATGCCAACAACTACATTTGACTGTTCATTCGTTAAGCCTGTCATTTGCAAACCGTACTGCATCATTCCAATGCATATGCTAGCTAGTACGGTTCCGAGAATACTACCCTTTCCACCAGTAATGAGCGTGCCACCTAATACGACTGCTGTAATCACCGGCAAAATTGTCTCGCTTCCAATATCAGCACGTGCTGAGCCAAAATATGCAGTTAAAAAGGCCCCTCCTAATCCACCTCCTAACCCAGAAAGAATATATGCAATAATGACTACCTTTTTTGTCCGAATACCAGAATACTTAGCGGCTTTTTCATTTGCACCTGTCAGTATGACATAACGGCCATACTTTGTTCGATGAAGTAAGATTGTAAACAACGCAGTCAAAAGAAAAAGTAACCATAGTAAGTTTGGGAGTCCTAGAAAGCTACCATTTGCCAGTTGTACGTAAGAATCTGGTAATCCGCTTATTCCTTCATATCCTGCTGCATTTGATCCTCCTGAAATAACAAGTGCTATTCCTGAGTATAAAAACATCGTTCCAAGTGTAACAACAAGTGGTTCTACATCTGTCATTTTAATAATTATTCCGTTGATACCTCCTGCTAAACAACTTATCAAAATAGCAATTATTACAGCTAAAACAATCGAGATACCATTCATCCAAAGTACACCAATAAGAATGGAAGTAAGTCCCATGATCGATCCTACAGATACATCGATCCCACCTGTCACAATAACAAAGGTCATTGGAATTGCAGCAATTGTAATAAAAATAAAATCATTCATGCTGAAAAGTAAATTACTAATATTTAAAAAATCACTATTTAACAAACTAAAGAGGATGAACTCTATGATAAGTAATAAAATCAGAACGCCTTCCCATCTTAAAACTCCACGTACATACTTCATAGATTCATCCCTCTCTCTCGTAAACGGCGCATTTCCTTCCATTTTTTTAAGATGCTATCTAATACGATAATTAACAAAAGTAAAAAACCAGATATAGCACTGTTCCAAAAAGCAGGTATTTTTAAAAAAACTAGTGAACTACTTATAACTTCTAAAAAAATCGCTCCCAGTGCTGCTCCGAATATAGAACCCGTACCCCCTTTTAGATGAATCCCCCCGAGAACAGCTGCCGCAATTACTTGTAGTTCAATACCCGTACCCGTTTGGTTTGGTACAAAACCGATATTCATAACAAATATGCATCCGGCAATTGCTGCACTTATTCCTGAAATGATAAATGCATATATTTTCACTTTGTCTACTGGTATTCCAATAAGGCGTGCCCCGTCTTCATTATCCCCGGCAGCATAAAAATATCTTCCAAAAGGTACTTTTGTGAGGAAAATATATAATACTAGTAAAATACCAAAAACAATCCATACTGTAATAGGAAGCCCTAGCATCGTAACAGAAGACATTTTTTTATAATCATTAGGAATATCTTCAATCCATTTTCCGCCTGTATATATCAACATCGTGCCTCGGATAATCCCTAACATTCCTAGCGTCATAATAATTGCAGGTACACGAAACTTTGTAACCCCAATCCCATTTACTGTCCCAATAACAGCTCCAAGCAATACTGTAATAACGATCGAAATAACTATATGATGCCCGTTTGTCAAAAGCATCCCGCAAATAGCAGCGCTTAATCCCATAATAGAGCCGACCGAAACATCAATATTTTTAGTGAATAATACGAACGATTGACCAATGGCTAGTATGACTAAAATAAGACTTGATTTCATAATTAAAGAGAGCGAACCAAACTGGACAAAATCAGAATTAACAATCCCTACGAAGAGTATATAAATAAATAATAAAATGACAATAGAAGTTTCATGCATTTTCAGTAGATTAGAAACCACTTTCATTCCGTTACACTCTCCCTTCCTCCATATGCGAGACGTGTAACTTCATCTATACAAACTGTACCTTCTTCTAAATGAGAGACGAGTTCACCATTCCTCATAACATACACACGATTGGCTAATTGAATAATTTCTTCTACATCTGATGAGATTAATAAAATTGCAAGACCTGATTGTTTTAAATGTTGAATTGCCTCATACACTTCTAATCTTGCTTTCGCGTCAATTCCACGTGTTGGTTCATCAAGAATAATTAGTTTAGGTTCACAAGCAAGATACTTAGCTAATACAATCTTTTGTTGGTTTCCACCTGATAAGGATGTCATTTTGTCATCTATATCATGAACAACGATCCTAAACTTTTGAATATACGACTCAGATAAAGCGCTTTCTTTTTTGTGGTTTATAAAAAATGAACTAAGTCGCTGCAAAGAAGCTGAAGTTATATTCTCTTTAACCGATCCAATTGCAAAAATTCCATTTCCAGCCCGGTCCTCAGGAACATATGCAATTCCTTCATCTAATCTTTTTTTCGTAGACCAATCTGTAATTTTCTTCTCTTCTAATAAAATATTACCGGTCTTGGCTGTTCTTAATCCGTAAATTGTTTCTGCTAATTCTGTCCTACCTGATCCAACAACACCAGCAATTCCAACAATCTCTCCGGTATTTACTTGAAGTGAAATATCCCGAAATGCATAGCTCGATAAATTTACTATCTCTAATATTCGTTTAGAATATTTCATCGCTTTATGAGATGCTTCTTTCTTTTCCTCCTGTTGATAATCTTTGGGCAGTAATCCCTCCATTAGCATGTCATATGTATAATTTGATACGTTCCCTTGACTTACTATCATTCCATCACGTAAGATAGCTACTTTATTCGCAATTTCAAAGATTTCTGGAAATCGATGTGTAATATAAATCATACCGATTCCTTTTTCCTTTAAGCTTTTCATCAGCACAAAAAGACTCTTTATTTCATGAGTTGTTAATGTCGATGTTGGCTCATCTAAAATAAGAATCTCAGCTTCTCTTATTAATCCTCTTAATATTTCTACTAACTGTTGCTGCGCTATGGATAAAGAACCTCCAAGTTCATTAAGATGTATATCCCACCCTAAACTTTTTATCAATTTTTTTAACTTTGAACGAAGCTCTTTCTTTCGGGCTTTTATTCCAATACATATATTTTCTTCAATTGTCATATGAGGAAAAATTAGTGGCTCTTGTGGAATCAAATAAATACCATTACAATGTGCTTCTGCTGGATTAGAAAAACTTCGTAATACTCCTTTTACATACATTTCTCCAGCATCATATAAATATAAGCCTGTTAATATTTTCATTAGTGTTGATTTTCCTGCACCATTTCCGCCTACTAGCGCATATACTTCTCCGCGCTTTAACTCCAAAGTAACTTCTTTTAACACAAGTTGACCGGAAAATGACTTACTTATCTGTTTCACTTTTAATAATGGAACAGACCCCATACCTTTTCACCTGCCTTTGTACACAACAATTTTTGAGAAAATGATTTTTTGTTCTACTTGTTTTGTAGCATTGTATATCCCTTTTTTCATATCTAGAACACATTTTTCTTCAAAACAATTGCTACTTCTAACGGTATAAATAAAAAAATAAACACATATGTTTAAGCAACGGTCAATTGTTGAAAGGGATGAAGAGAATGTCACAGCCGAACTTTGAAGAAAATTTGTTAACAAAAGTCGCCTGGTATTACTATAAAGATCATTTAACGCAGCAAGAGGTCGCCTCATTACTTCATATTTCACGAAATAAAGTTGTTCGTTTACTAGATAAAGCGCGAGCTGAAGGCATCGTTACCTTTCATGTAAAAGGTACTGGTTTACATTGTTTAAGCATTGAACGTGAACTAATTAAAACCTTTCATTTAAAAGACTCTTTTATTATTCCTACACCGATGGAAAACCCTACCTATTCTTTAGGGAAGGCTGCCGCACAGTATTTAGAAACACATCTGCAACAAGGAGATTTACTCGGCATTGGCTGGGGAGAAACAATATCAAAAATACTAGAAAATATCCATTTCGAATCATCTATGCAGCTTTCTATCGTTACACTTACTGGCGGGGTAAATCACTACCTTCCTAGAAAACAAAGCTATTTAAATCATGTGCAAGGAGAGCTCCATATCATTCCTACACCATTTTTAGCATCTACAAATGAAATGGCGCAAAGTATCCTTTCAGAACCATCCGTTAAAGATATGTTGCACGTCGCTTCACTTGCTAACACAGCAGTGGTCGGTATTGGTGGCTTATCTCATGAGGCAACAATTTTAAAAGAAGAAAAAATAACACTTCGGGAAATGACCTATATACGAAGTCAAAACGGGGCTGGAGATATTTTGGGACAATTTTATAATGCACATGGAGAAGTACTAGAACTGCCCCATCACACTCGCCTAATTGGTACACCTCTTTCCACTCTTCGAAATATGAAGCATGTAGTCGGTGTAGCTGGAGGTGAAGAGAAGCTGGATGCAATTTACGGGGCCTTAAAAGGTGGATTCATTCATACATTAATCACCGATGAAGCAACTGCACTCTCTCTATTAAGAAAGGAAGGTGACACATAATGTCTGCTCTATTAGCATACGATGCTGGCACTGGTAGTATCCGGGCCGTCCTTTTTGATTTACAAGGGAATCAGCTCGCTGTTAGTCAAAAAGAATGGTTTCATAAACCAGACACTCGTTATCCCGGCTCTATGAACTTTGATGTTGTACAAAACTGGAAACTTGTACAAGAGTGTACGAAAGATGTACTTCAAAAGAGCAACACAAACCCTTCTTCTATTAAAGCCATTAGCGCAACAAGCATGCGTGAAGGATTTGTTTTATATGATAAAAATGGTTTCGAGATATGGGCATGTGCAAACGTTGATGGTCGTGCTTCTCAAGAAGTAAGTGAATTAAAACAAATACGCGTTCATCTTGAAGAAGATTTATATGCCAAATCGGGGCAAACTTTCGCGTTAGGTGCTTTACCTAGACTACTATGGATTCAAAAACATCAACCTGATGTATATAAAAACATTCATTCCTTTACGATGTTAAACGATTGGATTCTTTATAAATTGTGTGGCGTATTGCAAATAGATCCTTCAAACGGATGTACGTCCGGTATATTCCAATTACAAAATAGAACTTGGGATCATGCGATTGCTGATCAATGTGGCCTAAACCTATCCTTTTCTCCAAAAGTAAATGAAGCCGGCACGGTTATTGGTCATGTAACAAAACAAAGTGCAGAACTAACTGGATTACAAGTGGGAACACCAGTTGTTGCTGGTGGTGGCGATGCCCAAATGGCTTCGCTCGGTTCAGGGGTCGTGAATCCAGAACAAACTTTTATTTGCGGCGGCAGCTTTTGGCAACAAGAAGTAAATATAACAAGTCCAGAAGCTGATCCAAATGCTCGTATTCGTGTAAATTGCCACGCTATCCCTACACTTTGGCAATATGAGACAATCGCTTTTTTCCCTGGTCTCGTTATGCGATGGTTTCGAGATGCTTTTTGCCAAGAAGAGAAACAACTTGCTACTAAACTAGGTGTAGACGCTTATGAATTATTAGAAGAACAAGCAAAACATGTACCGGTCGGATCATATGGTATTATGCCGGTCTTTTCAGATGTAATGAATTATATCTCTTGGCGCCATGCAGCACCTTCTTTCATCAATTTAAGCTTAGAAGCTGATAAATGTGGGAAAAAAGAATTGTTCCGTGCAATTGAAGAAAATGCTGCATTTGTAACACTCGGAAACCTAAAATTAATAGAAGCTTTAACAGGAAAATTCCCTTCTGAAGTGATATTTGCGGGTGGCGCTGCAAAAGGAAAACTATGGCCACAAATTGTCGCAGACGTTCTTGGAGTTCCTGTCAAAGTACCAGTTGTAAAAGAAGCCGCCGCTTTAGGAACAGCAATTGCTGCCGGAGTTGGTGCTGGTGTATATGACTTTATGGATGCAACCTCACAAAAATTTGTAAAGTGGGAAAGTACATATGAACCGAATACTGAAAATCACAAACTATATCAGCGATTCTATCAAACATGGAAATCAGTTTATGAAAAACAACTCTCACTAGCAGATGAAGGGTTAACATCACATATGTGGATTGCACCAGGTGCGCTGTAACACATTACATAAAGGAGTGAACAACATGCTCAAAGTAAATGAAGATGATTTCGCCTATCGCTTTGGTAACAATGGTCCTAAATATTTAGTGAAAGGCCCTAATATCGACCTTGGTATTGTAGTCATTCAGCCCGGTCAAGAGTTTCAAAATCATTATCATACAACATGTGAAGAAATTTTTTATGCTCTAGAAGGTGAAATTGATTTCTATATTGATAATGAAAAAGTTCCTGTAAAACAAGGCGATGTCTTACAAGTTCGTCCTCATGAATCTCACTATCTGATTAACCACTCAGATCAAATCTTTAAAGCTGTCTTTATTAAGTCACCTCATTTACAAGAAAAAGATACTGTACAAACAGAAAATCCAAATTTAACGAAGGAGTGATTTACAATGACTTGGGGATTTCAAAATCGTTTAAATACAATATTACCTGATGGAAAGGCTGTTATGTTAGCGATTGATCACGGTTATTTTTTAGGTCCAATTCATGGATTAGAACAACCTTTAGAAACAGTGAAGAATTTACTTCCCTACACCGATTCTCTCTTTTTAACAAGAGGCGTACTAAACGCTTGTATTCCTGAAAACTGCAAAACACCGATGGTTTTACGTGTTTCAGGTGGACCAACTGTAGTTGGCAAAGATTTAGCAAATGAAACCATTGTTACACCAATCAAGGAAGCATTGCGGCAAAATGTGGCCGGAGTTGGTGTATCTGTTTTTGTTGGTTCCGATTATGAAACACAAACAGTTTCCAATCTAGCAAATGTTGTTTCTGAAGCACATGATTACGGTTTACCTGTTCTCGGCATTACAGCTGTTGCAAAAGAACTACAAAAACGAGAAGCACGATTTTTAGCACTTGCATCGCGCGTCTGCGTTGAAATGGGTGCTGATATTATTAAAACGTATTACTGCGAAGGATTTGAAAAAATCACAAGCACATGCCCTGCTCCAGTCGTCATTGCAGGAGGACCAAAATTAGATTCAATCGAAGCCGCTTTAACCATTACGTATCAAGCATTACAAGAAGGTGCCATTGGCGTTGATATGGGACGAAACATTTGGCAGTCTGAACATCCAGCTGCAATGATTCAAGCGATACATGGTATTGTCAAAAATGGCTTGAATGTGAAAGAAGGACTGGAGTTGTATAACGAAGTGAAGAGTTAAAAGAAAAAACATCGTTTTGGAATGTTTAAATGATGTTTTTTACTAAAAAAGAACCCTTTTTATAAAAGGGTTCTTTTTTGTCACTTCTGAAAAACATGTTTTATTTTTTCACCTGGAACGTTGCTTCCTCCTCTTCCCTTTACATCTTCAATCATCATGGTAACAACCATATTCGGTGCATTTGCATCGAAAGCTGCAAACCATCCAAGTTCTTTTCCATCCGCCTCTTTTGATTCTTTAAGTTCTGCTGTACCTGTTTTACCAGCAAGAGTTATACCATCAACCTTAGCAATTCTCCCCGCACCATCGGAATCATTAATTACCTTTATTAACGCATTCTTTAATATTCCTTGACTTTCTTTAGAAATCACATTTTCTTTCCAATTTTCCGCTTCTTTTTCTTCTTTTATAAGATAAGGCAACGGAATATTTCCTTCATTTATAATCGGTGCATATGTTAATGCCAAATGAAGAGGCGTCATTAATACTTGTCCTTGTCCGTATCCTGTGTCTGCCAGTTGAATATCATTTTTTATCCCATCTTTTGCAATTATTGAAATAGGAAATTCGTATTCGATTGGTAACTTTTCATGAAATCCGAACTTCTTAAGTTCACTTAAATACTGATCTTTTCCTATTTTCAAAGCTTGTTGTGCAAAATAAATATTATCAGAGTACTTCATTGCCTTATCGAAATCAATTGGACTAGCATCTTTCACACGTGTTACATAGTAATTTCCCCACGATGAATCTTTTGTCCACTTTAATCCTTCAATTTTAAATTCTTCCTTCGGATTTATCGTTTTCGTTTCCAGGCCAATTGCACCTGTAATTGTTTTAAATACAGACCCTGGTACAAATGCCTGTGTGAAGCGATTTATCATTGGCTTTTTCAAATCATTATTCCATGCTTCACGTTGTGCTTTTGATGCTCCTCTGACTATCATATTCGGATTATAAGCAGGACTACTTACTAGTGCAATTGTTTCACCTGTTTTGGGATTGATCGCCGCACTAGATCCTGCTTCATTTTTCATTTCATTAAAGATTTTTTCTTGAATTGCAGCATCAATTGTTAACGTGACATTTTTTCCATCTTGAGCTTCTTTTTTTGCTAAGTTTTTAATCTCTTTTCCGTTCACACCTTCCATAAATACGCGTCCACCCTTTTCACCGCGCAATTTATCTTCTAATACTTTCTCTAAACCGCTCTTACCTACTAAATCATCTGCTTGATATCCTTTTTTCTGAAGCGTTTTTAACTCCTCTGCATTTACTTGTCCAATATACCCTGTTAAGTGCGCTGCCGCTTCTCCTAATGGATATGTACGAATTTTTACTGGGCGAGACGAAACACCTTCCAACGAAATATAATCATTTTGCGTTGTCCCTTCTGGTAAAATACCAATTGGTACATAGGAATCTGGTTTTATCCATTTTGCTGTGAGCTTCTGGTCGACCTCTTCTACAGACATATTAAGTAATTGTGCTACTGTTTCTTTCGTTTGAGCTGCCGCTTCTCCTAATTTTCCTGGAATAATCCCAATTTCAGTTGCTTTTCCATTCGTTGCAAGTCCATTTCCATTTCGATCATATATTTCGCCGCGTTTTCCTTGCTCTGTCTGCATACGTACTTTATAATCTTTTTTCATATCTGGAAAAATGAAATCTGGAGTCCAATCTATTTTCCAAGATTCCTTATCTCCATCTTTTTCTTTAACAAGTTTTGCTTCATGCGAAAAAGAAATTTCTCCTCCTACGGTATCCATGCTCACTTTAAAAAGAAAAGGTCCTTTATCTTCTTTATCTTTTTTTACTTTTCCTGTTTCTACTTTCAAATTTTGAACTTCAATACCCGCATAAATCTTTTCATATTTCTCCGTAAAATCTTTTTTCGAAATGTTTTTTTTGGCATTTTCTGATAACTTATCATACATATCTTCAAATTTTTGCTTATTCCATGCTTTTACATACGTATTAAATGCTTGTTCTGGCGTTTCTTCTTTATTACACCCTACCAACACAAGTACGAAACAAAAGAAAAGTAGCCCCCATATTTTTTTCAATTCAATCTTCTCCTTCTTTTAATTAGATTAATAAATTGCCATAGGTAGTATATATCCACTAGTTCTTCACTGGCCCATAAGAATCTAAGATTTGATAATTTCATATCGCCTGGTAGCAAAGGTATTATCAAAAAAATGTGAAATAACAACTGTAATAGCTGCTATTTCACGTATCAAATCTAATTCTTTTATTCTCTTGTTCATAAATCCTTTTATATCTTATATACACAGAATTTCTTGAATCCTAGTAATAATTATCTTTCCTAAAGAGAGATGCTAAATTTTTACTAATTTTGATTAGAGCTATCTGTATTGGTAGCTTCGCCATTCATACGTTGCTTTTTCAAATCAAAGTATATATCTAATATATCCTTTCCAATTAATGAATTAATACCAACTTTATCGTTATGAACCCAAGGGACTACTACAGAAAATGCTATTTCTGGATTATCATATGGAGCATATCCAACTAATGTTAAATTGTAGCAATCAATACGTTTCCCCTTCTCATCCCTCCCAATTTTATTATCTCCTCCATATACCGTCTGAGCTGTTCCAGTTTTCCCAGCTGGTTTATACGGAGCCTTTTGGAAATATTTCACACCAGTTCCATCGCCTTCTTGAAATACCCATCTAAAACCTTCTTTTACTCGATCAATATACTCTGTCTTCGCATCCACTCGATTTAACACAACAGGCTCTATAGATTGTATAACTTTTCCAATCTCTTCTTTTTTTGTTGTTTGTTCTCGAATCTCTTGGACAATTTGAGGCTGCATTCGGTATCCGCCATTTGCAATCGTTGAAATATATTGTGCTAATTGTAGTGGTGTATACGTATCATACTGTCCAATAGAAAAATCTAATAAAAATCCAGGTTGGCTATCTTTCTGCCTCGTTTGCCCAGTTATTTCATTCGGTAAATTGATTCCTGTTGGGACTCCTAAACCAAATTGTTTAAAATAATAACGCATTGTGTCAAATGCTGCTTGTTTAATATCCAATGAACTATCTGGTACATAATTCACTCCGGCTATTTGTAACGCTGTATGAAACATGTATACATTAGACGATATTTGTAAAGCCCTTAAATCATTAATATTCCCAAATCCAGATACATTCCATGATTTTTTAAATCTCGTACCTTTAAACTTCATAGGTACGTCATAAAATTGAGTCCCTGATTGTATAGCTCCTGTTTGGTATCCAGTTAATAAAGTAGCTCCTTTTACAGCTGATCCTAACTCATAAGAAGTTACCATGTTGCCTAATGCAAAATCTTCTATTTCTGTTTTCCCATCTTTTTCTACAAACCTCTTACCAGCCATAGATAAAAGTTGTCCCGTTTTTGGATCCATCATGACAACAAAAGCACGATCCATTAATGGTTCTGAACTTTTAAAAGCTCTTAAATTTTTTTCTATACTTTCCTCCACTTTCTTTTGTAATTCCATATCAATTGTTAATGTCAAATTGTTACCACTTTTTCCTTTAGAAACTGTTTCTGTCTGAATAATGTTTCCTGCTTTATCAGTTGTATTTTTAACTTCTTCTTTTGTTCCATGTAATACATCTTCATATCGTTGTTCAATATAACTTTTTCCAACGCGATCATTACGATTGTAACCACGTACCAAATAAGAGTCTAAGTGTTCTTTGGGCAGTCCTTCTTCAGCGCTTGTTATATTACCTAATACCGAACGGAATAAATCACCATTTACATAATTACGTTCCCAGTCAACTGTTGCATCTACACCTGGAAATTTTGCTAAATTTTCACTTATCCTCGTATACTCTGGCTCTGTCACATCTTTTTTTATAATTTGTGGTGTCATTTGATAACCAGAACTCATTTTACTTTTAATAGCTAACACTTTTAAATCTTGTGGCGTTAACTCTGCTAATTCTTCTTCTGTAATACGCTTTCGTCTTAACTCTTCAATTTTCTTATCTAACTCTTTTCCCTCTATGCTCTTTTTTCTCAACTTTTCCTCATCTTGCTTCGTAATCTTTGCTTCGGCACGTTTCTTATTTAATTGCATCCAAAAATCTTTTTTATCTATCTCGGTTAACTTACTTATGTCTTCTTCTGGTATTTCAAGTACATTTGCAAGATCTTTCGCCGTTTTTAAAATACTTTCAGAGGATACTCCCTTCAATCTTGTATACGTAATAGTACGAATGGGTCTATTATCAACAACTGGTTTACCTTCTCGATCATAAATTTTCCCTCGAGGAACTGAAATACTTGTTGTTGCATTTTCATTTTTTTTCACTTGATTCTTATAAGTCTCTCCATCAACGATTTGTACTTTTCCTAGCTGAATAATAATAGCTGAAAATAGTAAAAACACACAGAAAAACATTAAATTTAATCGGATAGGAATATGTGTTTTCTGTTTCTTTCCTTTTTGTTTTTTCATAAATCCTCCGTTTTTTATTCTTTATGGATTTCATGCCTATTAACATGTTGTCTTCTTTCATAAACTTGTAATTTGGATAGCTTCACAGGTAAAAGAAATTGAAATCGTTCTCCTATATCGAAATGAAATAAGAGAAACCGCATTCTATCATAAGCAGCTCCTCCTATTTCTCATACATATCTACAAAACATACGTTAGACTGTCACTCTATATCATGCGAACTTCATATTATCCTTTGTAATTTTTTAGTAAATCCAATGTATGAGTAAATAAACGATTATCTCCTGGATCTCCATGTCCTGGTACAACAATGTTTTTATTTTTGTAGGTCCCCTCTATTTTTTTTATAGCTTTTGACCAATTAAAGAGATATGAACCTGGAGTTTGTACAATTTCTCGCGTATCTAAAGATTTTACTAAACATCCTCCAAATAATATTTTGTACTGTGGCAACCATACTGTAATATTATCTTTTGTATGTCCCTTTCCTGGGTAATATGTTTTCACCTTTGTATCTCCAAATCGCATATTTTCGATTTCCTTCAAATCTCCTAGAGGCTTATCAAAGCCTTGTTGCTCTGCTAATTTAGCAGTTAAAGCAGTACTGTGTACATTGATACCTTTTTTAGTCCCCTATACGATCGTCATGCGCATGCGTCATAATTGCCTCTGTGACCTCTTTTTTAGGAAATTATTTTTTTAATAGCTGAAACAATTGATCTGTAAGAGCATCATTCCAAGGTGTATCAATCAGCACTAATCCTTTTGACGTTTCAAGAATTAAACCATTTGCAGGAATACGTGTTCCGTTTACTACTCCAACACTTGTATGCATCCATACCTTTGGATGCAACTGTGAAATGGATACATCCTTCTCTTGAACTTTGTTTTTTATTTGCTCTACTTTTTCCGCAGCATGCACTGGAAATATTGAACTTGCAAATTGGCTAAACCCCAATATACTTGCGCATAGACCTATTTTTACTATCATTTTCTTTTTCATTATCATTGCTCCTTTCTTAGCAACTTTTTTCTAAAAATGCTATTACACTTAATAGACAATCCAAATAATAAAGTTGTTCCCACATTTACAAAAAAAATAATAAATTTTAAGATAGAATAGAATCTGGATAAGGGAGGATTTTATGTTACATACAAAATTGAAAATATGGATAATTTTAACTATCTTTTTCATTTTAGGAGTTGTTTTAACGATTTTATTCAAAACAAGTTTTATTTCGTTTGCTATCACAACTTCTTCAACTGAAAGAGGTAAAATTATTGATCGAAATGGAGTCATACTAGCCACAAATAAAAAAATAAAATCTCTGTATTATGTTTATAATAATGGCTGTCCCACCAATCAGGAGGTAACGGATCTATCAAGTTTTTTAAATAAATTTTCATCCACATTTCATCATAAAATTTCAGTAGATGACATAAATTCAAAATTACAAAAATTTTGTAAACATCATAATAAAAGCGAAATACTATTACAGGCAAACATAAATGATAAAGAGTTAACATTTATAAGCGAAAATAAATTTCAAAATGTAATAATAAAAGATGAATTGATACGTGTTTACCCACAGCATGAAATTGCTTCACAAGTAATTGGGTATGTAGATTATGAAAAAAACAGCTCTAATTCTAATTATGTTCCTGTTGGTAAAAACGGGGTTGAACTTCAATATGAAAACGATTTAAAAGGAGTCCCAGGAAAAACTCTCACTTTTAAATTAAAAAATAAAAAGTTCTTATGGAATATCCAAAGTCCCCAAAAAGGGAAAGATATTCAGCTAGCACTAGATTATAAGCTTCAACAAAAAACAGAAGAAGCACTAAAATCTCAAATTCAGAAAACACCCGATGCTAATGCCGGTTATGCTGTAGTAATGGATGTAAAAACCGGAGAAATATTAACTATGGTAAACTCACCAGATTTTGATCCAAATATACGAAATACACATTTATCATCTTCTGAAAAGGAACACATAAATTTACTTGCTCAAAATAAAGCGATCCAAAAATTAAAGTATGATGAATCCTATGTAAATATGGGATCAACAATAAAACCCCTTACTATTTTAATTGGTTTAAACGAAAAACTATTTAAACCTGCTGATACATATTTAGATAAAGGCAGTTTTCAATATAATAATCAAAATAACATCACCAATGCCGCTGGAACTCCAACTGGTGAAATTACACCAAGTCAAGCTATCATTAATTCATCCAATACATTTATGACAGCAAAAGTAGCGATTCCATTATTTAATCAAAATAATGGGAATTTGGACAAAGTAGCAACCATTTGGACAAGTTATTTAAAACAATTTGGCCTCCGTTCCAAAACTGGTGTTGATTTACCCTTCGAAGAAGCAGGACAATACAAATTACATACATCTGGTAAGTTTGAAAATGGCATTTCCGCTTTATTGAATGCCTCTTGGGGAGGAAACGAAGTGCATACTCCTCTTCAACTCGTGCAATACGCAGCAACACTGGCAAACAAAGGGGACAAATACAAACCTAAAATTGTTAATGCTATCATTGATAACAATGATAAAAAAAGGAAAGAACTCAAACCAATTTTAGAAAGTTCAAATCATTATCCTGCAAGTTTCTGGGACGTCTTACAAAATGGTATGAGTAACAATATACAAGAAATTAAAAACTTGCCTTTTGACGTTGCTGGTAAAACAGGAATAACTGGGTCACCGAACAAACAAGAAAAGGTTATAAATCATTCTCTTTTTATCGCATATGCCCCTACTAAAGATCCACAAATCGCTATTTCTGTTATTATTCCTGGTGGTGATTTCAGAACAAAAGGGGCAGCTCCTGTTGCAGCTAAAATTTTTAGCGCTTGGGATACTTTTCAAAAAGAGAATAAAAAATAAAGAGACAGGTTCACTTTATCGAACCTGTCTCTTTTACCATATAGAATCTATATTTTTTATCTTCCACATACCATCCTTTTGTTTTTCGAAAGTGAAAGAATACTTAATATCAATTGAAATATACTCTTTTTCTACATAGCCTGTATAACCATTGATTGTTGTTATTTTTATATATCCATCATTCTTCGTTTTTTCTGGAATCCAAGCTTTTACTGTTTCATTAGACACTCTATATATAACACGTGAATCCCGCTTTGGTTCAACTAAAACTTTCGTTTCCTTTCCAACAACCGTTGCATACACATAGCGTTCCTTCTTTGTTTGATTACTTTCTGCCAATCCACTAGGTATTTTATATAATGTTTTAGTATCATTCACAAATTCCCCGCCCATTGCAAGAGCTACTTGTATATCATGAAAAATATCTTCATCAAACTTCCAATCATTTTTATTATACTGTTCTCCTTTAAAAACAAAATTTTCATCCAGCACTCTATATAAATCATTCTTATTTTTTAATATCGTATTTTGATTTAATTCATCCATAAATTGTTTTAGGGATTGATCTTGATCAGATTCATCTTTTACCTTAACCTCAATTTGGGTACTACTTTGTACAGGCGGTTCATTTTTTCCAAGCCAGAATTGTTGAGAGTTAAACAGCACAACTGTAAAAACTAGAACAACTGCAACAGTAAATATCTTTATCCGAAATGGCCGTCTATATTTAGGACTATCTTCTTCCCTATTTTGGTATATAGATTGTTTTATTTTATAAATAAATTCCTCTTCGTCTTGAGGCTGTTTCATTGGCCCGCTTTTTAATTCTTTATACCAATCCGGCTTTCTATCATTGTTCATAATTCATCCTCCGCTAATATTTTTGAAACCCGTGCACGAGCGCGATGTAGTCTAGATTTCACAGTTCCAATAGAAACTCCTAATGTTTCAGCAATTTCATCATAAGATAATTCATATTTTGCATCTAATATTAATACTTCACGATGTTTTTTTGGCAAATTTAATACAATGTCCCAAACTTCATCCATATTTTCTTTTTGAAAAAATTGTTTTTCTGCTGACGGATAATCCTTATCATTTTTAAAGAAACTTACTAAAGAAATCCTCTTAAAATAGGATGACTTCAAATAATTTAAAGCTGTATTCCTTGTAATTTTTAATAACCATGTTTTAACAGAGGACTCATTCCGAAATGAATCCCACTTGTTAAATACTTTTATAAACACATCTTGAGTTATATCATCTGATAAATGTGTATCTTTCGTAATAATAAATGAATAATTCCATACATCTTGCCAGTGCGTTCTTATAACATAATCAATTTCATCATGATTACAATTTTCAATAACCTTATGTTCCATCTCAACACCTCAAGCTTATTTAAATAAGCATAAAAACCTTTCTTCGCGTTTTATAATTGACTCCATTATATAGACAAGATAACAGATTTTTTTGTTCCATTTACTATTAAAAATAATACTTAAAAGTTCTGTTATATAAATTTCAAGATACTTATATGCAATCTTTTCAACCTACTATAGTCATAAAAACATCCCCCATTTTCTACAGCCTGTATCATTTTGAAATCTGTACATTTACCTATATGTGGTTAGAATTATCTTTTCATATTTATTTTGCTTAACATAGTTTTTTTAATATTGGCGGTACCTATCTCCCGCAAGGCAGGACTGAATTCCCAATGGATTTTTACTTATATTGTTTACATGTGTAATATTATTTGTGCTTGTTAAATAAATTACACATACCAAATAAACTTTGAACAAATATATCAAAAACTCTCAAGGTAATTTATTTAGCAGTTGTAGTATATGAGTACATTTAAAGGTTTTATAAAACAAAAAATACACCACTACATATTGTGTGATGTATTCTTTCATATATTATAGAAAAGACATTGGTATTAAAAGGCTTCATGACACCTCTATGTCTTTTATTTTACAAAATTTATTTCCTTCTTTTTTTGATTATGATTGTTGATATGCTGATTTTGAAGCCTTCACATAATACACAGCATGCTCAGATTTCAAAATATGTTCTGGTTTTGGCTTCCCGCGACTTGCTCTATGCCCTGCTAAATGCTCTTCACTTGTCTCCCAGTTTTTCCATGCATCTTCAGATTCCCAGCGAATCATAATAACAACTTCTTCGTCCCCTCTTCTTGCCTTCTTAACGAGAACACTTAAATCGATAAATCCTTCAAATTTTTCAATGATTCCTTCTCCCGAAAAACGTTGAACAACAAGATCTGAAGTCCCTTCTTTTACTGTAAGCGTTTTTGTTTCGATAAACATATATTCCACTCCCTTTTGTATGCAAATACTTCTAGTATTCTTTCATTATAGTTGATTTTGATAATTATTTTCAATTAAAACGATTTATTAATTTTTATCCATTATATAAAATCCAAACATTACGCCGATTTCTCCTCAATTGATTCATCGAGAAATTTAAAATATGACAATAACATACCTACAGTTGATGTTATACATATAACCAATCCAATCAATATATATAGCGCTCTTACTCCCCATATTTCACTCAATACTCCCCCAACTAGAACACCTAATGGCATCGCACCTCTTATTAAAAATAAGCGTACAGAAAATATTTTCCCCATCATATCATTTGGCACAGTTTGTTGGCATATTGTCGTGTTATGAACATTAAAAAACGCCATACATACACCAGCTACAACTTCAATGATAATTGCTAAAAAGATACTATGATTCAGGCCTAGTGCAATATATGTTATTCCTCCTATTAATAACGCCCCAAGCATTAGAAAACGCCGACTATGGTACCGCACTTTCCCAACAAGTATAGAGCCAATTACATATCCAAGGGGAAAACCTGCCATAAAATATCCATAACTAGCATAACTTGCTGAAAACTCATCTATTATATATGGAAGATTGATCACCATAGTTACACCTACTCCAAATTGAACAAATGTGAGAAAAACACTTAACCAAACAATAATAGGGTGTTTGAAATAATATGTGAATCCTTCAATAGATTGCCTTAACCAACTTTTACGAACTGTTTGAGTTACTCTATGTTCCTGAATGAACAATAGCAAAATACCACTTATAAATAGAAATAAACAAACGAAAAATAAAGTCAGCTTTACTCCTATAAACTCAATAACAATTCCTCCTAATACAGGAGCTAAAAACATCATAAGGCGAACCATTCCATCAATATAAGCATTCGCTGTTTGTAGCTCTTCCTTTAATACAATTGTTGGTGTAATCGCTTGATTGGCTGGTACATAAAGTGGGGTGATGCAACCCACTATTATTTGTACAACAAAAATATGCCATGTTTCTACATTTCCAATGATTATCATAAATAGAGGGAGTAAAAAAGCGAGTCCACGTGTCCACTGAGATACAATCATAATCCATTTCCGACTCCACTTATCAATGAAAGGACCAATAACAAGTTGCAAAAGAAGTGATGGAATAAAGTAAAGTAACCACATACTTCCTAAAGCCATTTTTGAGCCTGTTAATTGATAAATAAGAATGGAATTGCATAGCGTACCGAATGCACCGCCTAATTCAGAAATCGCACTACCAATCCACATAAATAAGAAGGATCGATTTTTTAAAATGTTTTTCCCCATTTCGCACCAACTTTTCTTTTTTATTTTCCCTCCTACTGTGCATGTTCTATAAAGGTAAAATCATTTTATCTTTTACCCTTGGATGTACAAATACAATTTCATACTCAACGATTTAAATAAAGTTCCAACTCTTTCGATATAGTCTCTACTGCTTTCTTTTTCAAAACATATTTAGAATCCTGAATATCGACTAATTTCGCTGACCTAAGAATCTTCAAATGATGATGAATTGTCGATTTTCCAATTTTTAATTGTTCCGTTATCTCCTGCAATGTACGATCTTTTTCGAACAATAATTTTACAATGCGTAATCTTGCTTCATCACCCAATGCCTTATGCTTATGAACTAAAAAGTAGTTTGGCTGATATGGGTCTTCCGAGTTTATGCTTTCATTCGCAATTGGATAATGAAATACTTTTGTATCCTCAATATCTGCTTCAATATTCCAAGGACGATACGTATATTGCGGGATAAGAAGAACCTGATGTACACTTGGTTCTGGTAAATATGTAACGCCACCTGTCGCCCATTCCACAAATTCTTCGGCCTGCATCTTTTCGTTCATTTTACATTTTGTTTCATAGTCTTGTTGTAATATACATAACAGTTTGTCTGCTGCGGGTTCAATCACAACTTCATACCATCCGGTCATAACAGCAATAAGGTGCTCTTTGAGTAGCTTCACGTCCGCTTTACATATGAAATCAATATAAGCGGGATAAAATCGATTATTACTCGTTATCTCTTTTAATTCCTGCATGGCTTCCTGTTCTCCAATCGCTGCCTTCTTTCTTGTTTCTTGATATTTATACCCTACAAACGGAAGACATACACATTTTAAATCCTCTTCTGATATTGCATTTACATACTGAATAAACTCAGGTAAATCCGTAAAATCTTCTTGATATAATAGTTGTAACAACGCTTTCCACGTATTATGCTTCTCTACAAAATGTAAATGTTCCAGCATTTCCACTGATAATGATTGTCTAATCTCTTCCCACTCACTTTGAGATTTCTCTAACGTATCAATAAGTCTTTTATGAGTAATCGCCGCAATCCCAAGCGCACATTCAAAAAGTAATGAATACTTGATTTGAACGTCATATGTCTCCCTTTTTCTACTGGTCAAATTCAATACTTCCATCTTATCCCCCCTTATTTGGTTATTTTTAAAATTCTACAAACATCAAATTTTCCCTTCTATATTTATAGAATTTTTAATCGTTTCCAATAAGTTATTTAAAATACAAAAAGACGCATGAAAAAATTATTCATGCGCCTTTTAACTGCTTTACCAGCGTTGTTTTCCCTGAACGACTTAAACCATCTATCCCTAAAATAAACCGATTACTTGTATTGCCAGCAATAATTTTTATTAATTCATTCAAACCCATTACTTTTGCCATTCTTCTTCTAGCAATGAATATATTACAGTATCGTGAGCAACACCATTTTGAATCATATATTTTCGAAGTAATCCTTCTTCTTTAAACCTAGCCTTTTTTAATAATTTATGCGAAGCTTCATTTTCTGTATAAACAACTGCTGCGATTCTTATTAGTTCTAGTGTTTCAAATCCATATGTAAGGATCTTTTGTAACGCCTCTGATGCATACCCTTTTCCCCAATATGTATCATCTAGTTCATAACCAATTTCAGCTCGCTTATGATTTTGATTCATTAAATGAAATCCACATGTACCGATTAATTGATTTGTTCCTTTTAACTCTATCCCCCAGCGTAAAACATTACCCTCTTCATACCTTTTTCTAAAAGTTTGAATCGTATGTTTCACTTGTTCCATATCTTGAAAAGAGTCCATACCAAAATAGCGGATGACTGACTCCTTTTCAAAATAACGAAACATTGCTTCTGCATCCAATAATGTGAGTTCTCGTAGTACTAAACGCTCTGTTTCTAAATTAGGAAACCCCATCCTCGTTTCTCCCTCTACTCTAATGAGCTGCAAATTTCTATGTAATTACCATCTGGATCAGACACATAAGCAATCGTTTGTCCCCATGGTTTCGTTATTGGTTCGACTAACACCTTTACACCTTGTTCTCTTAATCTCAAAATTGTTTCGTTAACATTCTCGACAACAAATCCAAGCTCAAAATTAGAGGATTCTGATGCACCTTTTGGAATTGATAATCCTGTTAACTCTCGTACATCCTCTCTACTATTCATCGCTAAAATAGTTGCACCAGTATCAAATTCAATGTATGTACCATGTTCACCTTTTATTGGTAAGCATAAAATATCTTTATAAAATCGAAGACATTCTTCAAACTGCTCTACATATAAAATGACGTATTTCATTTTAAAATTCATTCTCATTCTCCTTTCAAACCCCCTTCTAAAAATTCGACAAGAAGCAAAGAAAACCTTGTTTCCATTTCAATTATAAATAACAAAAAAAATAAGACCGATTTCTCGGTCTCAAACATATTGGCATAAAACAGGAGATTGGTTTGGACATAACCAGTTCATACATTGATTATATTTTATTTTTTCTGAATTTTAAACACTTTAAAGCGCAATATTTTCCTATTCGTGTTGAGAAAATTTTCACAGAAATTGTATAATTAAAATGAATTTTATATCGTAACTTATTATCTTTGCATAAATTTTCTGCGTTAAAGAGATGCTACAAATGGAGGTGTATACATATGGAACCAATGCTTTGCCCAAGTTGTAAAACTAATCGCTCTCGCTTTAATATTCTTGAGCAACAAGTAAAACCAGTAAAACTAAATCCACAAACCGGACAAATTGAAGAAGAATATACAAACGAAACAATGAATGCTTTTCATATGGCATATCAAGGCCCTACATACAGGGTGCAATGTGCTGTATGTGGACTTGTTGAGAATCCAGAACAATTTATTAAACCTGCGCAAAATCAATCTTTCTAATGAAAAAAGTTGCTTGTTTTTCAAGCAACTTTTTTCTAACTTCAATGCTTTTCTTGATTACAAAATCTCTTTTCTCAACTTCTTGATTTTCCAAAGTAATCTTACAACCATATAAACATACATACAGCCAACAAACCCCATCGTACTTTTTATCAAAATTGGCATTTTAGCTGCTGAAGACCCTAAGAAAATTGAATACATTCCTGGTATAGTAATTGCGAAGAGAAGTAGCATAAATGACAGGCTATTATCCTGTCATTTATGCTATGGAAATAAACTTTTTATTAGTAAACTATTCAAAATGAAAAAACAGAAAGTAAAACGATTCTTTTACTAGAAATGAAACAATCTTCAGTTTAATTTTATAGTTGAGTTAAACCACATGATAAGATCTCAAAAAGAAATGTACCAGGAACACTGAATGAAAACATCCCAATATTGCCTTCTTTGAATAAATTCTATGTAAATTTTCTGAATAATTTGTTAAAATATAGAAATATTAGTTTCTACTATTGAAGGGATGATACATATGATAAATAAATTAAAAGAAAATATAGGTTCTGTTTTTGTCGGCAAGGAAAATGTGATTGATTTACTTCTTGTTTCATTGCTTGCAGATGGTCATGTACTACTTGAGGATGTACCTGGAACAGGGAAAACATTACTTGCTAAAACAATTGCGAAGAGTATTGGTGGCGAGTTTTCTCGTGTTCAATTCACACCCGATGTACTGCCGAGTGACGTAACAGGAATTGAATATTTCAATCCAAAAACAAGTGAATTTGAATTAAGATTTGGGCCAGTCATGACGAATATATTATTAGCTGATGAAATAAATCGCGCCATGCCTAGAACACAATCTAGTTTATTAGAAGCCATGGAAGAGCGACAAGTAACGCTCGAAAAAAAGTCCACCCTTCTTCCGAAACCTTTTTTTGTCATTGCGACGCAAAATCCAATTGAATCCCAAGGGACTTTCCCTCTTCCAGATGCACAGCTGGATCGTTTTTTAATGACTATTTCAATTGGCTATCCTTCTCCAGAGGATGAACTAAAAATGATGCGCCGTTTCCGGAATAACAAACCTTTAGATAACGTTCGTTCTGTTATCTCCTTAGAAGATATTTTACAAGTACAACAAAAGGTAAAAGAAGTACATGTATCCGAACCGCTAGAATACTATATCATTCAGCTTGCCAATGCTACACGAAACCATGATCATATTGCTAATGGTGTTAGTCCACGTGCAACACTTACTTTAGTCAGAGCAATACAAGCATTAGCCTTTTTACATGATCGTGAATACTGTACACCTGAAGATATACAATTCTTGCTTCCTTACGTATGGAAACATCGTCTGATTTTATCAATGGAGGGTGCTTTGCGCACAACAAAACAAAAAGTAATTGAAAATATTTTAACTGAAGTGGACGTTCCCGTGGAGATTGAGCAATCATGAATTACACACGAATTGTAACCGTTCCATTATTTTTTCAACACCATATTATTAAATTAACAATCCCAGTAGCTCTATTTCTAGCCTTTTATGTAACGAATTCATTTTTAGTTATTCCATTCTTGTTTTACTATTTATTTGCTTATTTTATTTATCGCTATACCGCATACATAGATACAAACTTTCGGATTATCAATAAAAAACAAACAACACGCTTATTCCCTAATGAAACGGGGACTTTATCGATTCACTTACAAAACAAAGCAAAACTTCCTTTAGTAAATGGAACCTGTTTTTTACATATCAATCCAACCTTAGTGCCACATACAACTACTGGTGTTGAGCAAATATCTAAAACTTTATTTTCTTTTCGCTTTTCACAACCTGCAAAATCAGGGCAACAATGGGAACTATCATTTACTGCTACAAAACGTGGTGTTTTTAAAATTGAACAGTTTGAATGTATATTAGGTGATCCATTTCATATTATTCAAGTTCATCTACCTACTATAGATAAATTAAAGACTGAGATTATTGTCTACCCTACTTTGAAACGTCTTGCAAGTTTACAAGAAATTCATCAATTAGCAATAGGTACTTATAAAACAAACTTTTCTTATTTTCATGATGAATCCTCTATTGTAGGTATAAAACAATATGAAAGAGAATCCTTTCGAAGCATTCATTGGAAAGCATCCGCTAAAATGCAAAATTTACAAGCAAAACAATATGAAGCAATAAAAAATTACAGCTGGACAATATCTCTTTGCTTAGGAGCAGACCGTGGGTTTGGCTGGCGAGAAAATATCGAAGATCTTATTTCTTATACAACGTATTTATGTCGATTTGCAACGGAGAAACATATTCCTTTTGAATTATTTGTTAGTATATTTACAGAAGAAGGTCCTTTACATCTCGCCTTAAATGACGGACACGTACAATATGCAAAAGCGTTAGAAGAGCTTGCCCGAATTTCAGATGATAGTACATTGCTTCCCCGTGAAAATTTCTTGCACTATTTGAATAGAAAAAAAGAACGTTCTTCAATCCTATTTTTTATTGGCGTAAAAAAAGCAGAATTACCAAATATGGGGCAAAAAACTTATCTCATCACTGATGAAGGGATGGTGGAACAACTTGAAACCATGGCTCCATTACGTTAATGACTTTCTTCTCCTACTACTTCTTTGCATGTTAACAGAGCAGGAGAAAATTGTTCACATCCTACTCTTTCTAACCATTAGTTTTATTTGCATCATTCTCATCAATAAAATAAAAGTTACTAAACGAACAGCTTTAATTATGCTATTCATTCTACAAGTTATACTTTGCTACACATTTTCTATTTTTTCCATCGTTAGCTCTATCTTACTTCCATTTTTCTTTTTTATCGTACATGTAAGAGATGATATGACACCCTATCATAAAATGCAAGGTGCCTTTTTATGGTTCATTGTTTCCTTTTTTCTTCATTTTATGAAGTTACCTTCTATATGGGTACTAGGGTTATTCGCTTTATTTATTCTACTCTCACTTTGGATTACAAGTTATAATAAGGGTCAAAAATTGGTTCGTTTTTTATCCATCACAGCAATCGGAACAGCTAGCCTCCTGTTTTTCCCGTTGATTCCGTATATACGTATCGTACTCTCGTACCTTGTATACTGGATATCACTTGGCTTTGGCTATTCTATTGAATTTTTATTATCTATCACAAATGCAAGTAATGTTACAGATGTGATAGATAAGATAGGTGTACCAAGTAAGCCTCCCCCACCACCTGGGAAAGACTATGATCCCTTTGTCGCTCAATCCGTTACTGTTGCTTTAATTGGAATCGTTGCTGCATTTGTGATTTGGAAACTTTACAAAAAAAGGAAATTCTTTCATTTAGGAAATATCACTTTCTATAACCCTAGCCCGATTATTGCAGAGGAAGGTATTTTACAAAAACAAAACCGAATAACACGTCCACCCAAAAATGCAATTCGAAAAGAGATTTTCAAACTAGAAAAAAATTTAAAACCACCTTTAAACAGAATGCGCGGTGAGACCGTTGATGCATGGATGGAGCGGATTCGAAAAGAAGAAGGTGTCTCTATTCAATTCAATACAATTATAGAAACGTACAATGCCGTACGATATGCTGATCATGAAGATACAGCACTCTTCCGGCAATTTAAAGAAGAAGTAAATAAACTTTACGCCTATCAAAAGACGTTAAAAAAGAAGAAATAAAACAAACCCTCGGCAACTTCCTTCCGGAGTAATCGAGGGTTTATTTATTATAGTAAAAAATCCTTATTTACTATTTACCGGTTGCCCATCAAAAACTTTAATATCTAGTGGGGCAGTTAAAAACTGATTTGCTTTCTCAACGAAAGAAGTAAAATGTTCACTCGCATTATGGCTAGCAACTGCTTCTGCACCTTGCCAAACTTCTACCATTGTATAGACATTTTCTTTTTCAGTATCCTTATACAAATCATATGATACATTTCCCTTTTCTTCTCTTGAACCATTAATTAGCGGCTGAATCTCCTCTAAAAATGCTTGTTGTTTTGCTGGAGCTACTTGAAATACTGCATGGATAATAATCATGGTTCTTTCCCCTCTCATTTTCAGCTTATATCTATGAAGAAAAACCAACAGAACGGATCATAGAGTCATTATGACTTTCTAAGATTACTTCCACTGGGCAATTTTGTCAATCGGTAAACGTACTGACTTGTATCCACTATCAGCTGCTTTTCCTATTGAAATTAACATAACTGGTACATAACGATCTTTATCTAAACCGAAAGCTTCTGCAATTTTGTCTTTCTCAAAACCACCAATTGGACATGTATCATATCCATGAGCGCGAGCTGTCAGCATCAGTTGCATAGACGCAAGACCACCATCAACTAAAACGATATCCTTCATCACTTCTGGTGGAACTGTCGAGAAATATGCTGACAGTTTCCCCATTTGATCTTCTTTCACCTCAGCTGGCATATAGCCAAGTTCGACTGCTTTCCCATAAATCTCTTCGGCATTATCAAAGTTTTGTAAATCACCAAATACAGCGATCATTGCTGCTGATGTTTCTACTTGGAGTTGATTGAATTTAGCAAGAGGCGCAAGTGTTGCTTTTCCTTCCTCACTATCAATAATAAGAAAACGCCATGGTTGCATATTAACGGAAGACGGTGCCAGTGTTGCCTCTGTAAGAATTTCTGTCATTTCTTCTTTACTAATTTTCACAGTTGGGTCATATTTACGAATGGAACGACGTCCTGTAATAATTTCTGTAAAATCATTTGTTGTTTGTAAGTTATTCATAGATGTAATCTCCCTTTTTTCACTTTATATTTTCTTGAATGCGATTTAGCATATTTAAAAGGTTATCTCGCTCTTCTTCACTAAAATCTTTTAGCGCAGAAGCTGCAAACCGCTCTTTTTCCTCTTGAAAGGCATGAATTTTATTTCGGCCCTCTTTTGTTAGACTAACAAGCGTTACCCTGTTATCCTCTGGGTTTTTACGTCTTGTAATCATTCCACTTGCTTCAAGTTGCTTTAAGTGCCGCGTAATCGCCGCATTATCAATATTCACTTCTTTTTGAAGTGCTTTTTGACTCATTTCTTCTACTTGATATAGCTGGTGTAACAGTTCTAACCTTGATTGACTAATACCCGTACACCCTTCAAACTTCGAACTTACTTCTTTATTGAGGAAGTGTAACTTATATAAAATAACTGCTTCCTTTGAGCATGAATTTGTCAAATAACCCCTCCTTTACTGAGAACCTCGCATGTTAATTGATACATCAATAATTGATATGTCAATTAATATACCGGATAATAATTTAAAATGCAATCATTTTGTTTTTTCTTATGTAATCTCTAGTATTCCCTACTGTTAACTTTCCAAAATTAGGTGTTTCATCACGTTACAAATTATGAGAATTATCCTATAATAAAAATATTATAAAAGACTGGAGAGTGATTTTAATGCGGCAATTTACTAATAAAAGAAATGAGGAAATGAACATGAAAAACGAAATGAGGATTTTAATACATGAAAACAATAAATATAGGGATTGTAGCGCATGTAGACGCTGGAAAGACGAGTTTGACTGAACGTATTCTCTACGAGACAAATGTCATTCAGGAAATTGGCCAAGTAGATAAAGGCAGTACGCAGACAGACTCACTGGAATTAGAAAGAAAACGTGGTATTACAATTAAAGCTTCTGTCGTTTCATTTTTTATAAATAACCTAAAAGTAAATGTAATTGATACACCAGGCCATGCTGATTTTATTGCAGAAGTAGAACGATCTTTTCGCGTTCTAGATGGAGCCGTTTTAGTTATATCTGCAGTTGAAGGTATTCAAGCACAGACCAAAATTTTGATGAGAACTCTGCAGAAACTGCGTATTCCAACGATACTATTTGTAAATAAAATTGATCGCACTGGTGCTCAAACAACTAAGGTTATTCAGCATATAAAAGAAACACTTTCAAAACAAGTGCTTCCTTTGTGTACGGTGAAAGACGAAGGAACAAAGTATGCATGTATTGTTCAAAACGATTTACGTTTTAATGCAAATGAAGCATTATATGATGAATGTATTGAGCTTCTAGCACCCTATAATGAATCTTTACTTGAATCCTATGTAAACGGTGAAATACTAACCGAAACAACTTTAAAAGAAGAACTATTGTATCAAATTCAGCATTCAAATGTATATCCAATCTTTTTCGGTTCAGCAATGACAGGGATAGGAATCAATGAGTTACTTGAAAGCATTTCAGTAATGATTCCTCAAAATGATTGTAACAATGATGTAAACACCCCTTTATCCGGAGTCGTTTTTAAAATCGAAAGAGAACCTTCTGGGGAAAAAATTGCTTATATACGAATATTCTCTGGCTGTTTACACGTCAGAAAATATGTTGATATCTATCGAAAACAAAGTAATTTAAAAATCTTTTCACACAAAGAAAAGATTAAAAAACTCCATATATTTCATAATGGAAGTGCTATTCAATCCCCTACTGCTAGTACGGGAGAATTTTGTAAAGTATGGGGACTTAGCGATATCAAAATTGGTGATGTTATAGGTGAATGGTCATATAAGATGAAAGATATTCACTTTTTTGCAGAGCCTCAACTGGAAGCTGCAATTGAAGCACTGCCTAAAGAGAAAAATCATGACTTATATCAGGCTCTTATGGAGCTATCTGAAGAAGATCCACTTATAAAAGTACTGAAAGATGATATTCATCATGAAATTTATATTCGACTTTTTGGTGAAGTTCAAAAAGAAGTAATTGAAACAATTTTAAAAGAAAAATATGATTTAGTTGTCTCCTTTTCCGATACAAGAATTGTATGTATCGAAAAACCAATTGGAGTCGGCAATGCAGTAGAAATAATGGGAGAAAAGAATAACCCTTTCTATGCAACAATTGGCTTTCAAATTGAACCTGGTGCACCAAAATCTGGTATCACTTATAACTTAGAAGTCGAACTAGGCTCATTGCCTTTAGCGTTTCATAAAGCGATTGAAGATACTGTATCCCAAACATTAAAACAAGGTTTATATGGATGGGAAGTCACTGATATTGTAGTGACTCTAACACATACTGGCTATGCAAGTCCTGTAACTACAGCTGGTGATTTTAGAAAACTAACACCTCTTGTATTAATGGATGCTCTAAAGCAAGCTGGAACAACTGTATATGAACCAGTAAATGAATTTGAATTAACAGTTCCAGCAAATTCAGTTAGCACAGTAATGTATAAATTATCGGCAATGCATGCTACTTTTACAGAACCTGTATTGCATAATGATTTCTTTTCTCTAACAGGAACATTACCGATGGCCAAAACGGAGAATTTTAAACGCATACTACATTCTTTTACTGAAGGCGAAGGTGTCTTTATCTCTAGACCTTGTGGGTATGACAAACTTGATTCGAATTTTCCTATCCGAAAACGAGTTGATTACAACCCATTAAATCGAAAAGATTATTTATTGCATGTACTTCGTGCTTATTAACTTAACATAAACAGGACAAGGCGATTTTTTTATATGCAAAAGAGTGCTGCCCATAAGTTGGTTTCACCGACTTATGGGCAGCACCTTTTACGTTGTTGAAAAAGTCGATTGTCAGCAGATGTTCACATACAATAAAATTGTTTAATCTTATTACTCTAAGCACACATAATACCGTTCGGAAATGGAACGGTGTTCAAGAAATAGTTGTTTAATTTTCTTCATCCTATTTATTTATTTTTATTTTATAAATGTATCGTACATCCATTTGTTGAATTTTTCCTTCTCTTCGAATTGTGGATAATGAGCTGATTGCTCAAAAGCAATAAATTCTTTTTTATTGGCTTCAATCATATCAAAATATTTTTTTGCTGCATTAGATGAAGTATTATAGTCATATTTACCCATGATAAAATAGCACGGTAATTTAAGTTTTGTTACTATAATAGGTAATGGGTTTTTTAAATCTTTCTCTAACAAAATCTTTTGAGAATAGGATAACCCATAGTTATAACGGATTACATCTAATAAGTTATACTCACTACTGAATAACATACCTATGTTATTATCATCGGGGTTATCAATAAGTCTTGAAGTCCCACCATATTTCATAACATAATTTCGTGGGGTATACGTATCGCCATTTTTGATTTTTTCAGTTAATCCTTGTAAATATAAAACATCATCTGTATTACCATCATTTTGAGCCTGATTAATAACGTAGTTCAAACTGTCAATCTCGCTTTCTACTGTATCACTCATCTGCCCAATACCAATATATGCTTCATATTTTTCAGGAGCTTTATAGGCAGCTTGCATTCACACAGCAAATTGCACGTTATGAACTACTGCTGGCAGAAGCTGCTGCAGAGGAAGCGGTAATTGTTGCTATCATAGCTGCCTGCTGCGCCTGTATAAGGACCTCTATCATTGTTTGTAAGCCTGTGTTGGCAGTTTGACTTTCCGTACCTTTCTGACTTACGAATAGTTGGATCGCAATCAGAATATTTACATCCGTATGCCAGCGGAATAACTTATCCCCCTGCAATTTCTCAATGAATGCCAGAACAGAATGAATCTCTTTCTCTCCATCCTCAAGCAAGGCTAGTAGCCCGATAGCCGGATAATGCATCTGCTTCACTTTTACCTTTTCTTGCTTCAGTAAGTTCCATATGTTTATATAGCGTGCTACTAAAATATCTTCACTAATATCCTTCTTTAAAGAAAGTATATGACTTAAAAATTGAAGATCATTCCCTTTACGCATACCTGCTGCCGCCAGCTTCTGATAGAGACGTTCCACTCGATCCATAAGTGTCTCTACTTTCTCTGGTTGTCCTGCTAGCAAAACAGCGAGCGGGTAATCATTTGTGCTTGTAAGAAAGAAATGATCCTCTTTCATGCGTTTATATACTTGCAGCGACCGCTGAATGCGTGTGTCATGATGTCCATTGTTTTCTGGTAAAAGCGCAGCTGCTGCCAGATAAGTGAATATACTCCGGCTAAAGCCACCAGCGACCAATCGTTCATATAAGTCTAGAAACTTCTGAAACGCTTCTTTGTAATGTGTAAAGTGAATATCTAATGTTGCTGCAACCACAAAGCGATGATAGGACTTTAAGTATGAAAGCATCCCTACCTGCTCTTTAATATAACTACTAATTTCTAAAAAACGTCCAAGATGAAACGGTTTATCGCTACCTGCATACATAGCGGCAATCATCATCCCTGTCCGAGAATCACCGGTTTTCCATCTTAGTTCTCCTTTTAACTGTGCATATATACGTGTGTACTGCTCCAACTTCTGCTGCAATGTAATCATAGTGGTCCCCCCATTTTTCTTGTGCTTCTCTTCTATCATACTATTATTCCATATTTAGGAATACCATTTTAAATACAGAATTCGTAAACTTATGCTTACCTCGGTATATTTCCCACAATCTCCCTATTACCTTAATCTCATATGAATTAGAAATTAGTTATAAGTAAAGTCCCAATTCCCGTCTTCCTATCTCTTTTTATTCATTCCTAACAATATGTTCAATATGAACAGGCAAATCATTCACTTTATCCTTTAGAAAATCCGGTTTTAAGTTGTATTCACTTATTTGCTCTAATGGCACCCATTGAAAGATATACCTTCTACCTTCTTCTTCAAGAATGAAAGAATCTTCTCCCTTTGTAGGCAGCTCAAGCAAGTTCACTTCATAATAAAAACTAATTTCATGGAATTGATGCGTATCATATGTAAAGAAATTTTCAGCCGTCCAAAGCAGTCTTTTCACATCAACATTTACTCCTAGTTCTTCTCTAAGCTCTCTCTTCACCGCCGACTCGCTGCTCTCTAACATCTGCACGCGTCCGCCTGGTATATACCAGAAATCTTCCCCTTCATTTTGAATCATTAACATTTTATTATTATGTTTACATATTGCGCCGACTCGATAGTTGAAGCAAGTTTTCTCTGATTTGAATGTAAGATCCATTGTTGTCTACCACCTTCATATGATTTGAGATTGAACTGCTAGAATATTTTATTTGCAAACGATGCCTAAAAGATCCACTTAGTGTAACCAACATAACTACTTCAACCTTTCAAAATTGACAATTACACACACTTCTAAATAACCTTTCATTATATGTGTTCTATCAATAGGATAAAATTAACAAAAATAAACACTTTATTCAAGAGTATATTTAGAAAATAACCATTTTTTAAAATTAACAATAAAATCATTTGATTTTAGAACAAAAACACCTATAACCCCGTTCACTTTTCAAACGGGGCTATGCTAAACTTATATAATTTTTAATGTAAACTACTTAACTCCACTTAAATCTATACTAACAAAACCTTTTCACCCTAAATGTTATTGTGCATCACAATGGATTGTTGAAAATCATGATTTCCCCTCTATTCGAGAAGCTCAACGATCTCCTCATCACAATGTCTCTTTTTGAAACCAATCCTCTAGCAATTCCTGTTCTCTTTCTCGTGTTATCCCTGCCTTCTTTTTCGTATCCACTCTTCCTTTCTCCCAATGGTATACATCATGAATTGTATCTTCAATAGGCCTGAATAAAAGACCAGCATTAACAGCTTTTTCTATACTAATAAAAAAACTACCTTTCCACGGTTCTTTCTCTCCTTCTAGCGGGAATTTTTCAGGAATCCATAAAGGCATCTCCGTCCATGGCTGTACTTTATGCTCAAGTAGAAATTGTTCTTCCGCCCACACAAATTCGGCATCGCTGTTTGTGATTGCTTTACAGGTATTTAATAATTCTTCTATCGTCAATTCATCATTCGGTCCTGTTACATTAAACGTACCGACTTTTCTGTTTTCTGCCATATCGAACGCCCAAGTTGCTATATCTTTCACGTCAACCAGTTGAACAGGACGATCCGAACGTCCCGGCACCAATACTGTTCCGCCTTGTGCTACACGTTGAACCCAGTACGGGAGTCGATCTGAATAGTCAAATGGTCCAACAAGAAGCCCTGCTCTTATATGCAAAACACGCCCTGGCCAATGCTTCTCCGCTTCTGTTTCACATAACACTTTTAACGCACCATAATATTCGTAAGGAGAAATTTTTCCCGCCTCAATCTCTTTTAATTTTTCATTAGGTGGCATAGACTGTAAAGGATAGTCTTCCTTAATATGAAATGGGATCCAATCTTTATAAACAGAGATGCTTGAAATATAAGTATAATGTTCGATGTTATCTCCCAGTACAGCTGCGATTTTTTTGATTTGATGAGGAGCAAATCCACATGTATCCATGACAACATCCCATTTTCGACCTTCTAAAAGTGATACATCAATGTCTCGATTACTGATTAACTGCTCTACTTCAGGGAATACCTCTTTATTCGTACCACGATTAAATAAGGTGATTTCATGTCCTCTTTTCAATGCTTCCTCCACCAAAGCTCTTCCTAAAAAACGAGTACCTCCTAATATAAGGACTTTCATAGTTTTCCCCCATTCACTTTAATAATCTATAAAATTATCTTTCGTTTTATATAACGATTTTCCTACGTGAAAAGTTACGGGGGGATGAAAAAATTATACCTTTTTATTTATGCTCTATTAAAAAATGACATGGTTCTTGTTCAATGTAGTGTAGTGTTTTAATAATAAATTCAATTAATTAAAATAAAAAAATCCCTGCTTTCGATCAAAAAGGAGGGGTTTTTAGCATTTTAATGGCCTTAGATAATTGAGCAAGAAAAACATATTAAATACAAATTCCGTAATTTTTCAAAATGTAGTAGATATCACTATGATTTTATGGCAACTAAAAAAAGAAGGTTATCGCTTTTCACGCCAAGATTTAGAAACGCTAAGTCCCTATATGACTAGACATATAAAACGTTTTGAGGATTATGTAATTGATTTACAAAAAAACCTCACCCAATAGAAGAAACAATCCCTCTATAAGCTCAATAGGTCATGTTTGGAAATAAAAGTAATCCTATGACCTATTTTTACACGTATCTCGACTGTACCCCAATAAGGCAAGTTAAATATCTCAATAATATAGTGGAACAGGATCACCGTTTCATTAAGAAACGTGTGCGTTCTATGTTAAGATTCAAGTCATATGAAACAGACACTTCTATATTGAGTGGGGATGAAACCATGCATATGATGAAAAAAGGGCAGACTTCACCCACAGGTGAAGTCTGCCCAAAATGAAGTTAGGTTCATACATAAATTGTTTGGAATTGCATCATAATCTGTCATTGAACAGTCCATGTAGGTTTCTATGTCTCTATCAAATGATTTTTGCACCAGAACCCTATAAAGTGCTGCTCTTGATATACTCGTAATTTCACAAATTTGATGTACAGTCATTAGGCAGCTTTTTTTTGCATTCACATCACTATTCACAAATAATACCTTTGATAGTGAAAATTTTTGTTCATAAAGTTGTATCTTTCTGGACACTCTACTTTGTGGTTAACGAAAGGTACGCTCCCTCTACCCCTTCTAATTCATTTACGAGATATTTAGCTATCTTTTCCACTGCTGGGGAGAAGACGATTTCCTCATGCGACCCAGGCACCGAATACTTATTCACTTTCCCCTGTAATAACGGCTTCCAATTCGCAAACAATTCTTTACCTTCCTCAGCACTAAAGTAAAGGACTTCCCCAGAATATGGTATTAAATCATGCTCTGCCATTAAATTCAGACACTTCCTATGAGCATTGATAATTTGTTTCAAATTCGTAAGATTTGCATCAGGCGGGAGCACTCCTTCCACAATTAATCGCTCAACAAGCAAGTCCTGTTGATGAACGAGCTCTTCTTCCTGCTCCACTAGCTCTAAATGGATAAAATGCTCCAATATATAAGATAGCATTTCATCCTCCGTCTTGTCATCCTGTTCTGAAGGCACCTTGGTATCCATTAGTACCAACACCTCAACTTCTTCTCCTTGATTCCGTAACATAGTTGCGATTTCATAGGCGATGGCACCGCCCAGCGACCATCCTCCCAGACGATACGGTCCCTCTGGCTGAACGTGCTTTATTTCCTCAATGTAGAGTTGAACTACTTCTGACAAAGTTAATCCGTCCATTCCTTCTTTCTCTACGAGAGGATTTTGTAGCCCATAAAATGAGCAGTGATCCTTGAGTAACCTTGCTAGCTGAATGTAACAGAATACATTCCCCATAAACGGATGAATACAGAAGAAAGGCCTTTTCTCTGATTCTTGTAATGGAACCAGGCCCGATAACGATTTTTCCACACCATAATTGTCACGGATCAGACAAGCCATTCCTTCCACTGTCGGGTTCTCAATCAGTGCGGACACCCTAATCTCTTTTCCAAATTTCTCTCTGATTTTTGAAATCAATTTGATTACAAGAAGCGAGTGCCCCCCTCTTTCGAAGAAGTCATCATTTACATGGACACCTTCTATTTGTAGCAAATCCTGCCAAATTTTAATCAGCTGATACTCAATTTCATCCCGTGGGATGATTGGTGTAGAAAATGTACTATCTCTTTGAATCGTTAAGCTATTCAGCGCCTTTCGATCAACCTTCCCGTTTGTCGTAAGCGGAATCGCGTCTACCTTAATAAGGTGTGCAGGAACCATATAATTCGGTACTTGTCTCTTGAGATGCTCACGCCATTCATACATACTTCCTTCACCCACCACATAGGCAACCAATCTCTGATCTCCTGGTTGTTCCTCTCTTATCAAGACTACTGCCTCTTTCACCGATGGATGACTTTCTAAATTCGCTTCAATCTCTCCAAGCTCAATCCGGAAGCCTCGAATTTTCACTTGATTATCGATTCTTCCCAGATAATCCAAATGGCCATCAGCTAAATAGCGGACTAGATCTCCCGTCCGGTATAGCCGTTCCCCTTCATTAAATGGATGAGGAATAAAACGCTCGGACGTTAACTCTGGACGATTCAAGTATCCTCTCGCTAGGCCTGCTCCGCCAATATAAAGTTCACCCGTTACACCAACTGGAACAGGTAACAAATTCTCATCCAATACATAGGCTTGAACGTTCGGCAAAGGACGCCCAATGGTTACTCTCTCACTATCTTTTTTGATGCGATAGCATGTCGCATCAACCGTACATTCTGTAGGACCATACACGTTATAAAAATGGACCTTGTCGGCCTCTACTAATTGTTCCCACAGTGATGGCATAATCGCTTCTCCACCGACCAGTACCTTGCTTGGAACATGAACACTATCGTTTGTTTCTAACAACCCCTCATCTATGAGTAATTGGAGTAGTGAAGGTGTTATATCGAACATTTCCAACTTATTCTCCCGAATGTAAGATACAAACTGTTGAGGATCACTGCGAACTTCGTTTGAAATAATATACAAACTAGAACCATACAAAAGCATTTGTAATTGTTTAACGGATGAATCAAAGGCGATTGAGGCATTTAGACCAACGCGCATGTTAACAGGTGTCCGATGTGAAAAAACCTCTTTCTGTAAACCATAGGATAGATTTAATACCGAATGATGCTGCACCAAAACCCCTTTTGGATTCCCGGTCGAACCTGAAGTGTAGATAACATACGCCAAGTTTTCTCCTGTCACTTTACATATTGGTGAAAGGGTGTTTTCTTGCGAAATCATTGCTTGATCCCGTTCCAAACAAACTGTTTTAACTTCTTCAGGTATCCAACCTTGTGATACTTCGTTCGTAACCAATATTTGAATTCCTGTGTCCTCCAGAATATATCGTAGGTGACTTTCTGGATACGATGGATCCAACGGAACATAGGCTGATCCAGCTTTCAAGATTCCCATGAGACCGACAATCATCTCAACTGAACGTTGGAAACAAAGCCCGACCAATGACTCGGTCCCAATCCCACATTTCTGAAGATAATGGGCCAATTGGTTTGCTTTCTCATTCAGCTCTCGATACGTTAACTGCTGATTTTCATCCACCACTGCCACCGCATCAGGTGTACGATCCACTTGATCTTCAAACAGTTTGTGGATCACACTCTCACGTGGATACGCTGCTGCGTTATCATTCCATTCTTCCAGTAGTTGTTTCTGCTCCATTTCCGTAACATACACCAGCTCCGACAGAGTTTGATCAACGTTCTCGATCATTTGCTTTAACACCTGACTTAAATGACCCAGCATCCGTTCAATGGTGAGGCCATTAAACTTGCTACGATCATACTTCAACTTTAACAACACCTGGCTTTTTGGAACAACCGTCAATCCTAATGGATAATGAGTTTGCTCTACTCCTTCCAAACCACCAATTTCTAGATCTCCTGTAGACTCCTCTTTCACCGGGTAGTTTTCGAACACATACAAGCTATGGAACAGCGGAGTTCCTCTTGGAACTTCACTCCATCCCTGAATCTCTGTCAAAGAAGCATATTCATACTGCCTTCTTTCTATCTCTTCCTCTTGTATCTTCTGCAACCAATCCCTTACTTTCAGATTATCTGTCAACTGGATCCGTGTCGGTGATGTAGTGATAAAGGGACCTACAATGTGTTCAACATCAATAATCTCTGTAGGTCGTCCCGAGCTAGTTACGCCAAAGACAATGTCATTCTCACCGCTATATCGGCTCATAAGATATGCCCACGCACCTTGAATCACCGTACTCAAGGTAAGCTTATTGCGCTTCGCCCAGATTCGTAACGCCCGGGTCTGCTCTTCTGACAAATGAGCAACCTTCTCTGTATAGCCTTTATCTTGCTCCTTACTTTCTAAACCAAGCAGGGTTGGTGCTGTAAAACCTCTGAATTTCTCTCTCCAGAATCGTTCCGCTTTCTCCTGATCCTGCTCTTTCAGCCATTGAATATATTTCTTATATGGCGGTGACTTAGGTAAGTTCACAACCTCTCCTTTCATTCTCTTCTGATACACTGTAAGCAATTCGTTAAAGACCAGTGGTAAACTCCATCCATCCAACAAAATATGATGATGCGTCCACACAACCTGGTATTCTTCCTCCGCTTCTTGAATAACAGTCACCCGCATTAATGGCGCTTCATCAAAATGAAAGGCTTGTTTTCGATCCGATGCCATAAAGGCTTTTCGTTTCTCCTCTTTTTCTTCAACAGATAGCGCACGCCAATCCAGTTCATTCAGCTTAAATGGGATATGATCATACACGACTTGTAAGGGCTCTTCAATCTCATTCCACACAAATGCCGAGCGAAAAATCTCATGCTGCTGAATCACTGATTTCCATGCCTGTTCGAAAGTAAGGATATCTAATTTCCCTTTAAGCAGGAAACTTAATTGCACCATATACGGTGCTACATGTTCATCCCCTTGATCATGCAGCGTATGAAAGATCATGCCCTCCTGCAAAGGTGATAGCGGATACAAGTCGGTAATCGACTGATCCTTTCCACGATTCATCTTAGCTAGTACTTTGTTCAACTCTGCTGAGGTAAGATTTGCAATGGCAAAATCCGAAACAGTCAGTGCAGATTCTCCATCAGAAGAATGAATCAATCCACTTAGTTGATAGAGCATATTCTCCGCAACACTTTGAATGGTCGACCTCGCAAATTGTCCAACATTGTAGACCCAAGTAAAATGAAGTTTTCCATCAGTTACAATTCCAATCACATCAATTAAATGTGATCGCTTGGAACCAGGAGCATGGTCTAAACGCGTAAATCCGGTCTCTGGAGCAAACATCGCATCTTCAGAAAACATTTGGTCAAATTGTCCAAGATAGTTAAAACTAATGGACGGCGTAGGTTGAGACTCGAATCGCTCATGCATCGCTGGATTCAAGTACCGCAAAATCCCGTAGTCAACACCCTTATTAGGAATTTGACGCACTTGTTCTTTGACTGCTTTTAATGCTGCGACAGGCGTATGGGCACCTGTAATATTCAAGTGAACAGGGTAGATACTTGTAAACCATCCCACGGTTCTCGACAGATCAACGCCTTCGATAATCTCTTCCCGACCATGTCCCTCCAAATCCACGGTCAGCGCTAGATGACCTGTCCATGCTGCCGTAGCCTGCACCAATGCTGTCAATAGTACTTCATTGATTTGGACACGATGGGTGCTTGAAATCTCTTGCAATAACGCACGGGTCTCTTTCTCATCCAGCACCACGGTAATCTCCTCGATTCCTGTGTTTACTGAATCTTCGAAGGTGACATCCACTGGTAGCATAGCTACTTCTTGTTCGGACTGCTGCTCCCAATAATCACGTACTTCTTGCGCAATCCCCGCTTCAGCATAATGGTGCAATTTCTCCGACCACACTTTAAAGGATGTACTCTTCGCCGGTAATTGGATCTTCTGAGCCTGGTGCGCTTGATTATACGCCGTTTGCAGATCCTCCAATAAAATCCGCCAAGAAACACCATCCACTGCTAAGTGATGAATCACCCAGAATAATCGGCCGCCTCTTTTCTCACCTTCATCAAAGTACACCATCCTCATTAGCGGTCCTGCGTGTAAGTGTATGCTTTCTTGTGCAGTGTCAATCTCCGTTTGAATCACTTGATGCCATTCTGCTTGTGGCACTTCGTCCAATGAAATCACAGTCAGCGTCGCTTGATCTTCAATCCCTTCGTTCCGCTGTTTCCAAGTTCCAACCGATAAACATTCATATCGTAAACGTAAGGCATCATGATGGATTAAAAGAGTACGCACAGCTTTCTCCAATAATACTGTATCCAGTCGCTCTTTTGTTTTAAAGAACATGGATTGATTCCAATGATGTGGGTTTGGATGATTTTGTGCAAAAAACCTTTGCTGGATAGGTGTAAGAATCAGTTCTCCAGTTACAACCCCTTGCTCCGCTTGTACTCCTTGTTCCTCTTTGACTACTTGCGCCAACTCGGCAATCGTTTGGTGTTCAAACATTTGCTTTGGTGTCAATTGCAAACTTGCTTGCTTCGCACGAGAGACAATCTGAATGCTAAGGATCGAGTCTCCACCGCTTTCAAAAAAGTTGTCATGAATGCCAATCGGTTTTGTACCTAGTACATGTTCCCAAATTGTAGCAAGTATTTGTTCACGCTCATTTCTTGGCGCCACGTAACCTTCTTCTATCCCTTGACGATCTGGAACAGGCAAAGATTTCCGGTCGATCTTTCCATTTATGTTCAGTGGTAACTCGTCCATCTCGACAAAGTAGGAGGGAACCATATGGCTTGGCAATTTTGCTTTGAGATACTCGCGCCATTCTTCTTTACTTCCTTCCCCCACTACATAGGCTACCAATCGCTTACTTCCAGGCTGATCTTCCCTCACCATCACAACTGCCTCTTTTACTGCGGGCTGCTCCTGCAAGGTTGCCTCAATTTCCCCAAGCTCAATTCGGAAACCTCGAATTTTCACTTGATTATCGACTCTTCCTACATAATCCAAGTTCCCATCAGGAAGGTACCTCACCAGATCTCCTGTTCGATATAGCCTCTCTCCTTCTTTGAACGGATGAGAAATAAATCGTTCGGACGTTAACTCTGGACGATTCAAGTATCCTCTCGCTAGACCTGATCCGCCTATATATAGCTCTCCCGTTGTACCGATGGGAACAGTTTGCAAATGCTCGTTCAAAACATACACTTGGACATTTGGCAATGGACGACCTATCGATAATCGTTGATCTTTTCTAAGATAAGAATAAGTCGTATCGACCGTACATTCTGTCGGGCCATACACATTATAAAATGCGACATTATCCGCCGCTACTAATTGCTCCCATAATGATGGTTCAATCGCTTCACCACCTACCAGTACCTTACTAGGTACATGAGCACCATCACACGCCTCCAATAGCCCTCCATCGATCAGCAACCGAAGCATGGACGGTGTTACATCCATCACATCCAGCAGGTTTTCTTGAATATAGGAAACAAACCGGCTTGGATCAGAACGAACTTCTGTGGGAATAACATATAAGCACCCACCATACAAAAGCATTTGCAATTGCTTTATAGAGGAATCGAAAGCGATTGAAGCATTTAAACCAACCCGAACGTTACATGCATCGTATGAAAAAATTTCGCTCTGTAATGCGTGAGATAGATTTAATAGCGCGTCATGCTGAATCACAACTCCCTTTGGATTTCCTGTCGAACCCGAGGTATAGATGACGTACGCCGCATTTTCTCCTACGACTTTACTCGGCGGTGACAGCACGCTCTCTTGTGCAATCAGCATTTGATCGCGATCCAGACAAATTGCCTCGACTTCTCTCCATAACTCAACCTGTGATCCTTCGGTTGTTACAAGTGTTTTCATCTTCGTATCTTTCAAAATGAACTGCAATCGTTCTTTTGGATATTCGGGGTCAAGTGGTACATACGCTCCCCCTGCTTTCAAGATCCCCATTAATCCTACGACCATCTGAGCAGAGCGCTCGATACAAAGACCAACAAGAGACTCCTGCCCAACTCCCTTTTTCCGGAGGTAACGAGCCAATTGGTTCGCCTTCTCATTCAACTCTTGATAAGTTAGTTTTTGTTCTTCATACACGACTGCTATCGCATCTGGCGAACGCTCGGCTTGCTTCTCAAATAACTCATGGAACATATATTCATGCGAATACACTACTTCCGTATCATTCCACTCTTCCAGCAACTGCTGATCCAATCCCGATAGCATCGGCAACTGCATCAGTGATTGATCAGGATGTTCTACAATTTCATTCAACCAGTTTTCAAAATGCCCAGCCATCCGTCTGATAGTTACAACATCAAATAAATCAGTCTTATAAGTAAAGGAAAGGAATAAACCCTCTTCCACCTCTGCAGCGCTTAAACTCAAATCAAACTTCGCAATCGAAACATGACTTTCCATCGCTTCTACACTTCTTCCATGAAGCTCTGGTAGCTCTTGTTTCGTGTTTTGCAAGGTAAACATCGTTTGGAAAATCGGCGAATGGCTTGTACTTCTCTCTGGTTGCACAACTTCCACAATTTTTTCAAATGGAATATCTTGATATTCATATGCTTTCAGTGCCTTTTGACGCACCTGAGACAAGATATCTTGGAAGGTCGGTGTACCACTCAAATCAGCACGATAAACCAGCGTATTGACAAAGAAACCAATCAACCCTTCAATCTCGCGATAATTCCGATTTGCAATCGGGCTTCCGACAAGAATATCCGATTGTCCTGTATAACGGGCAAGGAAGCTTTGATACGATGCCATTAGGGTCATGAAGAGCGTCGATCCTTCTTGTCGACTAAGTTCGTTCAGTTTGTCGCGTAACGAGCGTGACAACAACATAGTGTATGTCGATCCACGATGGGTTTGCACAGCGGGACGAGGACGATCCATCGGCAACATTAAAACTGGTAACTCGCCAGACAGCTCTTCCTTCCAGTATGCAAGCTGATGATCCAGTATTTCTTCTTTCAACCATTCTCTTTGCCATTGGGCAAAATCGGCATATTGAACCGGTAATGGTGCGAGTTCTGCTGCCTTTCCACCAACCGCCTCTTCATAAAATGCCATCCATTCTTGGAGTAAGACTTCCATCGACCAGCCATCCGAGATAATATGATGCATGGTACAAAGCAGAATCCATTCTTCTTCTGCGATTTGCACAATTTTCCCACGGAACAATGGACCTTGTTCTAAGTCAAATGGCGCTTCGACTTCGTTTTGGATCCATTGTTCCATTTCTCTTTCTTGTTCTTCCCGAGAAAGCGTAGTTAGATCTATTTGGGGAAGAGATCGAAAAGCATACGGTTGAATCTGCTGCACAGGATGGCCGTCCACTTCATGGAACACCGTCCGCAAAGATTCATGACGCTCTATCAACTGATTCCATCCCGTTTCCAATGCTTCATGTACCCAGTTCCCTGTAAGACGGCATACTATCGGCATATTATAAAGCGCACTATTTGGCATAAATTGGTCGATGAACCATAGGCGCTGTTGCGCATAAGAGAGCGGAATAAGTTCTCCCAGTTCCATCGGCATAAGCGGTGGAATCTCTCGTTTTCTGCCTCCTTTAAGCAATTGATCCAATCGCTTAGCCAACGCTTCTACTGTTGAATGCTCAAACAGTTCACGCACCAGCAGTTCGATTTGTAATGCTTCTTTTAACCGTGAGACAACTTGGGTAGCAAGTAGCGAGTGTCCACCTCGATCGAAGAAGGAATCCTGAACACCAATATTTTCTACGCCTAGCACTTGCCCCCATACCGATGCGATGAGCTCTTCCATCGGAGTTCGTGGGTATACTTTATTTTCAGTAGGTGATTCATCAGGTACAGGCAATGCTTTTAAATCGAGTTTTCCATTCGGTGTAAGTGGTAAAAATGCCATCTCGACAAAGTGTGCTGGAACCATGTAATTTGGTAAATGGATTTGCAGATGCTCCCGCCATTCATGAACACTTCCCTCACCAACTACATAAGCTACCAAACGCTTGTCTCCTGAATGATCCTCTCTTACTAGTACAACCGCTTCTTTCACAGATAAATGTGCTTGCAAAGTTGCTTCAACTTCTCCCAGTTCAATCCGAAAACCACGAATCTTTACTTGGTCATCCATACGACCATGGAACTGGAGATTGCCATCAGGAAGGTAACTTGCTCTATCCCCAGTGTAATAGAGACGTTCCCCTGACTTGAACGGATGCGGAATAAATTTTTCCTCCGTAAGTTCCGGACGATTGATATAGCCACGAGCAAGGCTCTTTCCTCCAATATAGAGATCTCCAATTACCCCCACCGGCACTAGCTGAAGGTGAGAATCTAACACATATACTTCTGTATTTGCAATCGGTCGACCAATCGACGGAGTACCTGTTGTCATCCCTACAGACACGTAACAATCAGTCGTAACGACGGTATTTTCCGATGGTCCATACTGATTTATCACTGCAAAAGGGATATATTCAGATGGATACTGTGTTAACTGATCTCCTCCCGTAATGATAAAACGGAGATCCGTCTTCTCTGGCCAAGATAATTTCAAGAGTCTTTCTAAAATAGGTGTAGGCGCAAAGCTAGCCGTGATTCGTGAATCAATGAGCCAATCTCGTAAGGCCTCTGGATTGATCCGCAACTCTTCTGTTGATAGGTATAGTGCTGCACCAGCAGTGAGATAAGGCCAAATCTCCTGCACCGCTGAGTCGAAGGCAATCCCCGCAATTTGAGTCGCACGATCCTGCGCTGTAATTTGGTATACCGCTTGATGCCAAGAGACCATATTCATCAATGACCGGTATTCGACCATGACCCCCTTTGGCTTTCCTGTAGAGCCGGAGGTGTAGACGATATAGGCTAAGTGCTCTGGTTTCACCTGCCGCTTCGGTGCAATTGTGCTTTCATCTGTTATCTCTTCTAATCTCACCGTTTCAACCTGTTCGGAAAGGCTTTCTTGCCCTGCTGTCGTTACCACGATTTTGATCCCCGCATCTTCAATCATGTACTCTAACCTTGATTTCGGATACAACGGATCTAGGACGACATAGGCCCCGCCAGCTTTTAATATACCAAGTAAACTTACCATGAGCTCAGCCGATCTTGGGAGATAGACACCCACAACTGATTCAGGAACAACCCCTTTTCTCTGCAAAACATGTGCCAACTGATTTGCTTGCGCATCCAGTTCACCGTAGGTCCACTCTCTCATTTGATCGACCACTGCAATCGCATCAGGCTCCCTCACTACTCGATCCTCAAATCTGTCGCAAATAAGACCTTCTTGGGACATTTCCATTGCGGTGTCATTCCATGTCTCTAATAACAAATCACGCTCGAATTCGGATAACACCTCTAGACGATTCAACGGTTTTTGTGGATAATGAGAAACTTCATGTAACCATGTTTCAAAATGTCCTGCCATTCGTTCGATAGTTGTAACATCAAACAAATCCTGATTGTATTCAAAAGAGAAGATTAATCCTTCTTCCGTCTCAGTTGCCATGACACTTAAATCAAATTTCGCGATTGGACTATGACTTTCTATCATTTCGATCTTTTTACCAGACAATAATGGAAGCTCTTGTTTCATATTTTGTAAAATGAACATCGTCTGGAAAATCGGCGAATGACTCGTACTCCGTTCGGGTTGCACAACTTCCACAATTTTTTCAAATGGAATATCTTGATATTCATATGCTTTCAGTGCCTTTTGACGCACCTGAGACAAAATATCTTGGAAGGTCGGTGTACCACTCAGATCAGCACGATAAACCAACGTGTTCACGAAGAAACCAATTAATCCTTCAATCTCTCTATAATTACGATTCGCAATCGGACTTCCAACGAGAATATCTTCTTGTCCTGTATAACGGGAAAGGAAGCTTTGGTACGCAGCCAACAGGGTCATGAAGAGCGTCGATCCTTCTTGATGACTGAGCTCATTCAGTTTGTCACGTAACGAACGTGACAGCAGCACAGTGTGTGTCGATCCGCGATGAGTTTGTACCGCAGGACGAGGACGATCCATTGGCAGTTGTAGTACAGGAAGCTCACCAGACAATTCTTCTTGCCAATAGTGAAGCTGCTGTTCAAGCACCTCTTCCTTCAACCATCCCTTTTGCCACTGTGCAAAGTCCGCATATTGGATTGATAATGGTTTAAGTTCCGCCACTTTCCCATCCGTTGCTTCCTCATAGAAAGCTATCCATTCTTCAAGTAGGACCCCCATCGACCATCCATCCGAAATGATATGATGCATGGTGCCAAGAAGAACCCATTCCTCTTCTCCTACTCGCAAGATGTTTGTCCGAATCAACGGTCCCTCTTCTAAATCAAATGGCACTTCTGTTTCTTGCTGAATCAAACGCTTAACTTCTGCTTCTCGCTCTTCCGGAGAAAGCATAGTTAAATCCATTTGGGAAAGAGACCTGAAAGCATATGGCTGAATCCGCTGCACAGGATGACCATCTACTTCATAGAACACCGTCCGCAAAGATTCATGGCGCTCTATCAGCTGATTCCATCCCTTCTCCAATGCTTCGAGTACCCAATTCCCTGTAAGGCGGCATACCATTGGCATATTATAAAGTGCACTATTCGGCGTGAATTGATCGATAAACCATAGGCGCTGTTGCGCATAAGAGAGCGGGATGACTTCTCCCCGTTCCATCGGTATAAGCGGTGGAATCTCTCTTTTCTTGTCTCCTTTACGCAATTGATCCAATCGTTTCGCCAGTGCCTCCACCGTTGGATACTCAAACAGTTCACGTACTGGTAATTCGACTTGAAAAACTTCTTTTAACCGTGAGACAACTTGGGTAGCAAGTAGCGAGTGACCACCGAGTTCGAAGAAAGAATTCTGAACACCAATATTTTCTATCCCTAGCACTTGACTCCATACCGATGCAACGAGCTCTTCGACTGGTGTTCGTGGTGAAACTGTGGCACTATTTACGCTCATAGACTGTATATCCAATGCCAGTAAGGCTTTGCGATCGATTTTTCCATTCGGAGTGAGTGGCATCGCTTCTATCTCGACAAAGTGTGCCGGAACCATGTAATTCGGTAATTGCACCTTGATGTGCTCACGCCATTCTCTAGTGTTCCCTTCACCCACCACATAAGCTACTAACCGCTTATCTCCGGGATGATCTTCCCTTACTAACACGACAGCCTCTTTCACAGATGAATGATCGTGTAAGACCGCTTCAACCTCTCCCAACTCAATCCGGAAGCCCCTGATTTTCACTTGGTTATCTATTCTTCCAATGTACTCCAAGTTGCGATCATTCAGATACCTCACCAGGTCCCCCGTCCGATAGAGCTGTTCCCCTTCCTTAAATGGATGCGGAATAAAACGTTCAGCAGTTAACTCTGGACGATTGAAATAACCACGTGCCAAACCTACACCACCAAGGTAAAGTTCCCCGGCCACACCAATCGGTACTACCTGTTGGTTTTGATCTAAGACATACAACTTCGTATTATCAATCGGACGACCAATTGGAATAAGCACCGGTTCTTTCTCTAAATCACAATCATAGTAAGTGACATCTACAGTCGCTTCGGTAGGACCATACAAGTTGCATAACTTCGTTTGCTGAAAATCATAAAACACACCCTTAAACCGGCGAACTTGTTCAGTATTTAACGCTTCTCCACTTGTGAAAACCTGACACAAAGACGATACGTCCTTTTTCACTTTGGATTGTTCCATATACTCCAAGAAAGTAGATAACATCGACGGAACAAAGTGCATCGTGGTCACGCGATATCGCTCAATACACTCCTCCATCATTGCAGGATCCTTCTCGCCACCCGGTGGAAGTAGACAAACACGCGCCCCTACAAATGACCACCAAAATAATTCCCACACAGAGACATCAAACGAAAACGGCGTTTTTTGAAGAATTGTATCCTGTTCAGATAATGGATAATTTTTTTGCATCCACTGTAATCGGTTAATAACCGAGTGGTGTTCAATCATCACTCCCTTCGGATTCCCTGTCGAACCTGAAGTGTAAATGATATACGCCAAGTTGTTTGCTGTCACTCCACTCACTGGCGCCAAGCTACTCTCTTTAGAAATCGCTGCTTGATCCCGATCCAAACAAATCGCTTGGATACCTTCGGGCAACCAGTCCTGTAGTGCTTCCTTTGTTAAAAGTACTTGAATCTGTGAGTTCTTTAAAATGTACCTTAGGCGCTTTTCGGGATAGCTCGGATCCAGTGGGACATAAGCCCCACCCGCTTTAAGAATCCCAAAGAGACCAATGATCATATCAGGTGAACGCTCGACACATATACCGACCAATGACTCAGGTCCTATCCCTCGTTTCTGTAAATAATGTGCCAATTGATTCGCTCTCTCGTTGAGTTCTTGATATGTCAGCTGCCCACCTTCATACACTACCGCCACCGCTTCAGGTGTACGCGCAACCTGCTGCTCAAACAGTTCGTGAATCATACTCTCATGTGCATAAACTACGTCAGTGTCATTCCACTCTTCCAAGAGCAGCTTCTGTTCTGTGTCCGATAGCATCGATAACTCTGTAAATGATTCATCTGGATGATGTACAATTTCGTTCAACCAGTTTTCAAAATGCCCTGCCATACGCGAAATGGTACTACTATCAAATAAATCTGTATTGTATTCAAAAGAGACAAATAGACCTGCTTCCACTTCAAAAGTAGTTAGACTCAAATCGAATTTCGCAATGGCAATATTACTTTCTATCATTTCCAAACTTCTACCAGACAGTTCTATTCGTTCTTGTTTTATATTCTGTAGTGTAAACATGGTCTGGAAGATAGGCGAATGACTCGTACTCCGTTCAGGTTGTACAGCTTCTACCACTTTTTCAAACGGGATATCTTGATATTCATACGCTTTCAACGCCTTTTTCTTTACTTGCGACAAAATCTCCTGGAACGTAGGAGTTCCACTTAAATCCGCCCGATAGACCAACGTATTAACAAAGAAGCCGATTAATCCCTCTACTCCTTTATGATTCCGATTTGCAATCGGACTTCCAACGAGAATATCTTTTTGTCCTGTATAACGAGCAAGAAAGCTCTGATATGCAGCCATTAATGTCATAAATAAGGTGGATCCTTCTCGTCGACTTAAATCCTTTAATGCACTGAGCAGTTTGTGAGGAAGAGTCACGCCATACGTGTCCCCAGCGTACGTTTGCGTAACCGGTCGCGGGCGATCCACTGGCAGTTGTAGTATAGGAAGCTCACCAGACAATTCTTCCTGCCAATACGTGAGTTGTCGATCCAACACTTCACCCTGCAACCACTGCTTTTGCCATTTCGCAAAGTCTGCATATTGAATTGATAATGAACTAAGTCCAGCAGGCTTCCCACTCATTTCTTCCTCATAGAAAGCAAGCAATTCATTAATTAATATGCCGATAGACCACGCATCAGAAATAATATGATGCATGGTACATAGCAATAACCATTCCTCATTCCCTAATTGAACCAGCTGATTCCGAATCAAAGGACCATTCATTAAATCAAACGGATCCTGTGCTTCTTTAGCAATTAAACTCTCTATCTCTTTTTCTTTTACTTCTAAAGGAAGATGAGAATAATCCTCTACAGGTAGTTTTCTAGGAAGGAATTCGACAATATGTTGTACAGGTTGATCCCCTATTTCCTTAAAAACGGTGCGTAATGATTCATGACGCTCAATGAGTCGATTTAATCCCTTTTCCAATGCTTCAGGTATCCAATTTCCTTTTAAACGCCATACTGTTGGAATATTATATAACGAACTGTTTGGGTTAAATCGATCCATAAACCATAAACGTTGTTGTGCATAGGACAACGGAAGCTCTTCTTTATTCTCCTTTTTCTGCATCTGCTTCTGAAGCCATGCTCTCTTCTCAGGAGAAAGCGAATTCAGCTTTGCAAGTAAATCACTTCTCATTTTTTTACCCCTTCCTCAACCAAATTGCTTTCGAATATACTTTGCGCTTCTTCCTCTGATAGCTCTTCCAATTGCTTAAGAAGTTCAAGTAACTCTTCATCATCATTCGCTGCAGCTTCTTTTTGAATATAGTCTTGAAAACTTACATTCTCCTTACTATCATTCTCTGCTTGCTCATTTCCACTACGGCGCAACTGATCAATCCATTCCGCTAATTCCCGCACCGTATGATGCGTAAAGAAGTCATACAGTGGTAACTCAATTCCAAAGGCTTCTTTCAGATTAGAAACAGCTTGTGTTGCGAGTAATGAATGGCCACCGAGTTCAAAAAACGAATCATGAATCCCGATATTTTCCATACCCAAAACTTGATGCCATATTGAAACAATCACTTCTTCCGTAGGTGTACGAGGGGCAACATAACCACCCTCTGCTTCCTTGCGCTCTGGTGCTGGTAAAGCTTTCCGATCGATTTTCCCATTTGGAGTGAGTGGGAACGCTGTCAATCCAACAAAGTGTGCCGGAACCATGTAATTTGGTAATTTGGTCTTGAGATAATCACGCCACACATGAGCATTTCCTTCTCCCACTACATAGGCAACTAAACGCTGATCACCCGGATGGTCTTCGCGTACCATCACAACGACTTCGTTAACCGATGAATGACTTTGTAACGTCGCTTCAACCTCCCCTAGCTCAATCCGGAACCCACGGATTTTCACTTGATGATCGACCCGACCGAGATAATCCAAATTCCCGTCCGGTAAATACCTCACAAGGTCTCCCGTCCGATATACTCGCTCCCCATCTTTAAATGGATGCGGGATAAAACGCTCGTTTGTTAAGTCAGGGCGATTTAAGTAGCCACGCGCCAATCCTGATCCCCCAATATAGAGCTCACCCACTACACCAATCGGTACCATTTGTTGGTTTGCGCTGAGTACATACACTTCTGTGTTGGAGATGGGTCTACCAATCGGTGGTACCTTGTGTATGACACTCTTTTCTAGCTTCATATACGTGGAGTAAGTAGTATCTTCGGATGGGCCGTATAGGTTGTATACCTTTTCAATTAGACTTCTCTCATATAAGTGCTGGACAAGCGACTGCGCTAACGGTTCTCCAGCCAAATTCATCACCTTTACCGAAGAAGGAATTATCTTTGCTCGAATTAATTCCCTCGCTGCTGATGGTACAGTATTGATCAATGTCACATCTTTCGTAGACAACTTGTCTAGATGAAGGGCATTTTCAGCGACAATCACTTTGCCACCTATCGTCAAAGGAACAAATACTTCAAAAACCGATAGATCAAAGGATAGTGAAGTTGACGCCAGCACTCCCGCTAATTCCTGTCTGGAATACGTTTGATGTGCCCAATGGATCATCGTTACTGTACTCCGATGCTCAATCATTACTCCCTTAGGGTTGCCAGTGGACCCTGAGGTATAGATAATATAAGCTAAGTTAGCGCTTGTCACTTCACTCATACATGCCGTCGTTACTTCCCGCTTGATCGCCGCTCGATCACGATCGATACAAATTACATCAACAGATCCAGGTAACGTCATTTTTTGCTGCAATTTTTCCTGTGTCACTAGTACTTCAATATGAGCATCCGCTAAAATATAGCGTAGCCGACTCTCCGGATACGCAGGATCAATCGGAACATACGCTCCTCCTGCTTTCATGATTCCTAAGAGACCAACAATCATCTCAGATGAACGTGTAATACTAATCCCAACTAATGATTCGCATCCCACACCCCGCTTCTGAAGATAATGGGCCAACTGATTGGAACGTTCGTTCAGTTCTCGATACGTTAGTTCCTCATCTTCGCACACTACCGCAATTGCTTCTGGTGTTTTCTCCACTTGTTCTTCAAACAATGTATGAATCGTGCTTTCATGTATGTCCACAACACCTGTGTCATTCCATCCCTCTAGTAACTGCTTATATTCTACTTTCGAAAGCATATTCAGTTCCGATAGTGAATCTTTTGAATGGGATACAATTTCATATAACCAATGTTCAAAATGGCCTGCCATTCGTTCAATCGTTGCAGCATTAAATAAATCTGTATTATATTCAAAAGTTAGCAATAACCCTTCTTCCGTCTCCGATGCAAACAAACTTAAATCAAATTTGGCAACCGACATCTGGCTTTCCATCATCTCCATGTTTCTTTCAGAAAGCTGAGGGAACCCTTGTTTCGTATTCTGTAAGGTAAACATGGTTTGGAAAATCGGCGAATGACTCGTATTCCGTTCAGGTTTTACGGCTTCTACCACTTTCTCAAACGGAATATCTTGATACTCATATGCTTTTAATGCTTTTTTTCGTACCTGCGACAGAAGCTCTTGGAACGTCGGATTTCCACTGAGATTAGCTCGATAAACCAACGTATTTGCAAAGAAACCAATTAATCCTTCGGTCTCTCTCATATTTCGGTTCGCAATCGGACTTCCAACCAAAATGTCGTCTTGTCCCGTATAACGAGAAAGGAAACTTTGATACGCCGCCATTAAAGTCATGAATAAGGTGGATCCTTCCTGCCGGCTTAACTCCTTTAAATTTTCCTGTAGGGAATTCGATAACATCAGAGACTGATTTGCACCACGGTGAGTTTGAACAGCAGGTCGGGAACGATCCATCGGTAGTTGCAAGACCGGTAACTCGCCAGCCAATTCTGCCTTCCAATATTGAAGGTGCTGATCAAGATCCTCTTCTTTTTGCCATTCTTTTTGCCACAGGGCAAAGTCGGCATATTGGACCGGTAACTTCTTCAACTCCATTGTCTTTCCACTTATCGCTCCTTCATAAAAAGCCATCCACTCTTCGAGTAAGATTCCCATTGACCATCCATCCGCAATAATATGATGCATCGTACAAAGGAGTACCCATTCCTCGTTGTCCATTTTCAAAATCCGCGTCCGAATCAAAGGACCTTGTCCTAAGTGAAATGGTTCTTCAGCTTCGTTTTGAATGATCCGTTTCATCTCTCTTTCCCTGTCTTCCAGAGAGAACGTTGTTAAATCCATTTGTGGAAGGGATCTGAAAACATGTGACTGAATCTGCTGAACAGGTTGACCCTCTCGCTCATGAATCACCGTCCGCAATGATTCATGACGTTCAATCAACTGATTCCATCCCGTCTCCAGTGCTTCAAGCGACCATTTCCCAGTCAGTCGACATGCTGCATGAATATTGTACAGCGCACTATTTGGCATTAATTGATCAATAAACCATAGACGTTTCTGTGCGTAGGAAAGCGGAATCGCTTCTTCCCGTGTCATAGGTACAAGTGGGGGAATCTCTCGCTTTTTATCTCCTTTACACAACTGCTCCACTCGCTTCGCCAGCGCCTCCACCGTATCGTACTTGAAAAGTTCGCGTAGTGGGATTTTAGTTTGAAATGCTTCTTGTAATCGAGAAACGATTTGGGTAGCGAGTAGTGAGTGCCCACCCAGCTCAAAGAAAGAATCCTGAATGCCGATATTTTCTATTCCTAACACTTGACTCCAAATCGAGACGATGAGCTCTTCCGACGGCGTTCTCGGTAGGACGTTAAAATCTCTCATAGATTGTACATCCGGTGCTGGTAAAGCTTTTCGGTCTATTTTCCCATTAGGAGTAAGCGGGAAATGTTCCAACGCTATAAGGTGCGCTGGGACCATGTGATTCGGTAGTTGGTCCTGCAGATACTCTCGCCACTTTTGGATATTTCCATCGCTTATCACATACGCTACCAATCGCTGATCGCCTGGACGATCTTCTCTTACTAGCACAACAGCCTCTTTAATAGACAAATGCCTTTCTAAAGTTGCTTCAATTTCTCCAAGTTCAATCCGAAAACCACGCATTTTCACTTGATGGTCTATTCTTCCTATAAATTCCAAATTTCCATCCGCTAGATATCTTACTAAATCTCCAGTTCGATATAGCCGTTCTCCTAATTGAAACGGATGCGGAACGAACCGTTCAGCAGTCAAATCAGGTCGGTTTAAGTAACCACGTGCTAAGCCTGCACCACCAATATACAACTCACCCTCTATCCCTATCGATTGCAAGCGCCGATTCTGATCTAACACATACAGCTGAATATTTTGTATTGGATTACCAATAGACACAAATTCTTGATTAGGTTGACAGTCAAATGCATTCACGTAAATAGTTGCTTCTGTTGGTCCATAAAAGTTGGTCAATTTAACTTGTCCGCTCCGATCCCAGTACTGTTGAAATCGTCTAACCAACCCTGGACTAAGTTCTTCTCCACCGGAAAATACATGACGCACGGATGAACATTTCAGCTGCAACTCAATATGATCGAAATGATCTAAAAAAACAGATAGCATCGAGGGAACAAATTGAACAACGGTAACTTGGTGCTTCTCTATCACTTCCGCTATTATCGAAGGATCTTTCTCTCCACCCGGAGGAAGGAAAGATACACATGCTCCTACACTAATCCCCCAAAATAGCTCCCACACAGATACGTCAAATGAAATCGGTGTTTTCTGCAAGACCACATCCCTTTCAGAGAGTGGATATTGATGTTGCATCCATTCAAGGTAATTGATCACGGAATGATGCTCGATCATCACTCCCTTTGGTTTTCCTGTAGACCCTGAAGTATACATGACGTATGCTAAATTTTTTCCTGTTACACTGCTTATACATGCAGTCGGTTCTTCCTGTTCAATCGCAATCTGATCTTGATCCATACAAATTGTTTCGACTTGTTCGGATATACCTATTTTTCCTAATCTTTCTTGCGTTACTAGTACTTCGATTCTAGCATCTTCTACTATATAGCGTAGCCGACTCTCGGGATACGCAGGGTCAAGCGGTACGTAAGCTCCTCCTGATTTTAGAATCCCTAGCAGCCCTATCATCATTTGTAGAGATCGTTCCATATATACACCGACTAAAGACTCTGAACCCACACCACGCTTCTGTAAATAATGGGCCAGCTGATTAGCACGCTCATTCAGCTCTCTATAGGTAAGTTTCTCATTTTCATAAATAACCGCAATCGCTTCTGGTGTTTTCTCCGCTTGCTGCTCAAATAACGTATGAATCATGCTCTCACATGAATATTCTACTTGGGTATCATTCCATTTCTCTAGCAGTTGTGTCCGCTCTTCCATTGTTAAATAGGTAATTTCGGATAGCTTTGAGTCTGAGCTTTTCGTCATCTGGATCAATGTTTGCGATAGATGCCCCTGAATCCGATGAATGGTCTCTTCATCAAAATGATGCCGGTCATACATTAACTTCAAAGTGATTTGCTTACCTGGCATTGCAATGAGCGTCAAAGGATAATTTGTTTGTTCTGCACTTTGGACCTCTAGTAATCTTAAATCAGCATTGCGCTCTCCTTGGATCGGGTAATTTTCGAACACATACAAGGTATGAAATAAAGCACTACTCCTTGGAACTTCACTCCAACCTTGAATATCGACCAACGAATTATACTCGTATTGTCTCCGTTCCATTTCTTTCATCTGTATCTTACGGAGCCATTCTACTACTGATGTATCATCTGTTACACGAATTCGGGTAGGCAATGTGTTAATGAATAGACCAACCATTTTCTCTGCTCCTACTAATTCAGTAGGACGTCCAGAGCTAGTTACACCAAATACGATGTCGCTTTCGCCGCTATACCGGCTCATCAAGTAGGCCCAGGCTCCTTGTACTAACGTATTTAATGTTAGCTGACTATTTCGCACCCACTCTTGTAAAGTCTCAGTCAGTTCCTCAGATAGCTGATAAACGCTCTCTCCATAACCCTTCTCCTGCTCCTGGTCACTTCTTTCCATCGCTAATGGCGTAGGTGCATGAAATCCTTTTAATTCTTCTGTCCAGAATTTCTCAGCTTTACTTCGATCTTGTTTATTAATCCACTGGATATATTTTTTATAGGGAAGAGACTTGGGAAGATCGAATGCTTCTCCCTTTATCATCTTGAGATAAACTTCCATCACTTCACTGAAGATCAAGGACACACTCCATCCATCCAACAAAATATGATGATGCGTCCAAATGATTCTCGTTTCTTCTTCTGCTTCTTTAATCGCAGTGATTCTCATCAACGGTGCTTCGTCTAACGAAAACCCTTGCTTCCGATCAGTATTCAAAAACTGGTGTAATTTCTTTTCCCTCTCTCCATATGGAAGAGCACTCCAGTCTTCTTGACGAATGGTAAAAGGAAGACGTTGATAAACAGCTTGCAATGGCTTTTCTACTTCCTCCCACACAAAGACAGAGCGTAGGATCTCATGTCGATGAATAATGTATTCCCAAGCCTTTTCGAAAGTAGCAACATCCAATCGACCACCGAGTAAGAATCCTACCTGTACAATGTAGGAAAAAGAATGATCATCATCTTGATCATATAAAGTATGAAACAGTATCCCTTTTTGTAAAGGTGATAATCCGTATATATCGATAATATCTCCCATCGTTACACCCTCTTCTTTGTTAATTTAAGTAATACTTTATTCAAGCTTTCTTCCGTAAGAGCCTCTGCATCAGCAAAGTCAGATACCGTAAAAGCAGACTCTGCCGTTGGTGGATTTATCAGTAGACGAAGCTGATTCAACATGCCTTTTGCTATCGCTTGAATTGTCAATCTAGAAAACTGTTCTCTACTATACATCCAAACAAAATGTAGCTTCTCATCTTTTACCATACCGACAATTTCAATCGGATGAGATAGTTTCGATTCCGGAGCATGGTCTAAGCTTGTAAACCCTGTCTCCTGTTTAAACAAAGATTCTTTGGAAAACACTTGATCAAATTGTCCCAAATAGTTAAAGCTTATCGATGGTTTTTGCTGCTGATAGAAAGGAAGCAATTCTCTGCTTAAGTAACGTAAAATGCCATAATCAACGCCATGATTCGGAATTCGACGCAATTGATCTTTCACAGCCTTTAATCCCTCAATAGGTGTCGTTGTTCCTTGAAGATCAAGGTGAATGGGATAAATACTCGTGAACCAACCCACTGTCCGCGATAGATCAATACCTTCGACCATCTCTTCTCGCCCATGTCCTTCCAAGTGAACTGAAAGCTTATGCTGATTTGTACAATCGGCTATAGCTTGTACTAATGCCGTCAATAGTACCTCGTTGATCCGTGTCTTATGAGTCGCCGAAACTTCTTGTAACAACGTGTGGGTCTCTTCTACTCCCAACGTCATCGTCACTTGATCAATCGATGCTTCTGTCGTTTCCTGTATAGGATAGTCCATCGGAATCGTCATCACTTGTTTTGCTGCCTGTTCATGCCAATAATCTTGTACTTCTTTTGAAATATGTGACTCACTGTATGCCTGTAGTCGTTCCGACCATTCTTTAAAAGACGTACTTTTCGCAGGTAATTGAACCTTCTGACCTTGTTTCATCTGGTTGTATACGGCCTGTAAATCTTCCAATAAAATTCGCCATGATACCCCATCTACTACTAAATGATGAATCGTCCAGAATAATCGATCGTTCCCATTCGAGCCATCATCGAAGTACACTACTCTCATCAACGGACCTGTAAGTAAATTGAAACTAGCTTGAGCGATATCCATCTCTTCTTGTACCACTTGATTCCACGCTTGTTGATTAGCATCGTTCCGTTTTACCACACGAAGTACAGACTGTTCATCGATTCCCTCATTTCTCTGCTTCCAGGTTCCATCGAGCAACTGTTCATATCGAAAACGTAAGGCGTCATGATGTTTAAGTAAGTTTAATAAAGCTTCTTCTAGTAACTCTACATCCAATCTCTCTCTTACTCTCAAAAGCATCGACTGATTCCAATGTTGTGGATGCGGATGTTCTTGCTCGAAGAACCAGTGCTGGATCGGAGTGAGCGGTACCTCTCCCGTCACAACACCCTGATCTGCTTGTACTCCCTGATCTTCTTTGACTACTTGCGCCAACTCGGCGATCGTTGGGTGTTCAAACATTTGCTTGGGTGTAAGTTTTAAGCCCAATTGACTCGCTCGTGATATGATCTGAATGCTGAGAATCGAGTCTCCACCAATTTCAAAGAAGTTATCATGGATTCCCACCTTTTTAATCCCTAATACTTGCTTCCAAATGGTAGCCAGTGTTTCTTCGTTACCATTCCGGGGTGCAACACATTCACTTTCGAATTTGCTCTCCTCTGGTACAGGTAAGGCTTTACGATCAACTTTACCGTTAGCAGTTAGTGGAATGGCTTCCATCATCACAAATCCTGAAGGAACCATATAGCTTGGTAGTTCCGCCTTGAGATAATCTCTCCACTCACCTACATTCCCATCACCCACGACATACGCCACCAATCGTTTATCACCCGGCTGATCTTCTCGAACGATCACAACAGCCTCTTTTATGGATGCATGCGCGTTTAAAGTAGATTCAATTTCCTCGAGTTCAATTCGGAAACCACGGATTTTCACCTGGTGATCAATCCGCCCAAGATAATCCAGATTTCCATCCGGCAAGTATCTCGCTAAGTCTCCTGTCCGATATAATCGCGCTCCCGGGTCACTACTGAATGGATGAGGAATGAAACGTTCTGCAGTCAATTCGGGTCTGTTAAAATACCCACGTGCGAGTCCTGCTCCACCAATATATAGTTCGCCAGCTACGCCAATAGGCACAGGCTGTTGACAAGCGTCTAGTACATACACTTCTAAATCTGGAATCCGCTTTCCGATATTACTTCTTGAAGCATGCTGCACATCATCTTGAGTAATTGGATAATACGTAACATGAACGGTAGTTTCTGTAATTCCATACATATTAATTAACTGTGGGTCCTGCTCTCCATACCTTTGAAACCATGGTAACAAGCTGGTAGGATCGAGTGCTTCCCCACCAAATATGACATAGCGCAGATGCAAGTCTTTATTCTCATCATCTTGTTCACACACTTGTATCAATTGTCGAAATGCGGATGGTGTCTGATTAAGAACCGTAACCTCTTCCTTTACTAACAGTTGATAGAAATCCTTGGGCGATCGACTGATCCAATAAGGAACAACAACCAATCTTCCGCCATAGAGCAATGCCCCCCAAATCTCCCATACCGAGAAGTCAAACGCATAAGAATGGAAAAGCGTCCAAGTATCTTTTTCATCAAACTGATACCAGCATTCTGTTGATTTAAATAAACGAATCACATTGTGATGCTCTACCATAACTCCCTTCGGATTACCTGTTGATCCCGAAGTATAGATCACGTAAGCGAGATGTTGAGGACTTACATCAGAGATCGGTAAAACCGCACTTTCTTTCTCAATCTCAACTTGATCTCTATCAAGGCAAATCGATTTGATATTCTCTGGTAACCATTTCGATCCTTTTAAACTTTCTTGCGTTACGACTAACTGAATGCTAGCATCCTCTAAAATATACTGAAGTCGCTGCTCTGGATACGTTGGATCGAGTGGAACATAAGCTCCACCAGCCTTCAGAATTCCCAAAATACCTACAATCATTTCAGGAGAACGTTCAACACAAAGGCCAACCAACGAATCGGGTCCTACTCCTTTTTTCTGCAGATAGTGAGCTAACTGATTCGCACGTTCATTAAGCTCCCTATAGGTAATCCTCTCCTTTTCATACATAACTGCAATGGCATTGGGATGAATCGTCGCTTGCTGCTCAAACAACTCATGAATGGTGGCTTGAGGTGGAAAGTCAAGCTTAGGATCGTTGAACTCTACTAAACTTTTTCTTTTATCTTCTTCTGAAAGGATTTCGATCTTAGCAACCTTCTGCTTCGGATTTTTAAATGTGTTTTCCATTAATGCTAGCATGGTTTTAAAAAAGCGAAGTATCTCTTCTTTGGAAAATAATTCTTCGCGATAATCAATATGCACTTGCAAAGAGTCTATATCGGTCAAATTTTCAATATGTACTGCAAAATCTTGCACTTCTTCACGGTTTGGAATCCAAAGAGAGTCACCAGTTTCACCACGCTCTCTATAATCGATCGTAGTTCCAAAAAGTCTAACATTGCTGTTATTCTCTTGATTCATCTGCTTTAATAACAAATCAAATGGATATTTCTGATGTCGTAATGCTTTACGTTGTTTTCTGGACACTCGACCAATAAATGAGAGTACTTCTTCTTCAGGGTCGATATCCATTCTCAGAGGAACTGTACTCACCATCATTCCAATTAATTCCCGCTCCATTTTAGTCATACGATTGCCATAAGCCATTCCCAAGGCAATATCAAGCGACGAGGTCCATCGATACATCGACAACGAAAACGCAGCAACAAAAACAGTATATACACTAAATCCGTAATGATCAGAAAATTCCTCTAACTTCCCCTTTGAATATTCAGATAATTCAAACGTCTCACGTGATGCTCTCGTACTAACTTGGTAAGCATTATAGGGTTTCAATCCCGTTACGGATGGAAGTGTTTTGAATTCCTCTAACCAGAAGCTTTGATCTTTTTGAAAACGACTGCTGTTCAAGTACGTCTGTTCATTGACTAGAAACTGAACATATGAGTTCCTAGGGATTCTCACATCTGCCTCACTATAAAACTCATGATAATATTTAGCAATCTGATTAGTCCAAATTTGGATTGATAAACCATCCATGATAATGTGATGAACATTGCCAAAGACGGCACACTCATTATCGCTTATTTTTATTAAAGCAAAATAGTATAAATCCGAATCAAATAACGTAAACGTCTCTTGCGCCTTCTGCTCAATCCATTGTTCCAGCAAATCCGAATCTCTCTCGGAACTGAAGTCGAAGAAGTCAAATTCTCGTTCTTGATGTTTAACAAAATATTGCTCAGGTTCCTGATGCCCATTTTCTTTCAGTCTGATACACAGACCATCATTTTCACTGATGACACGATTCACGGCTCGATTTAATATCGAATAATTCATTTTCCGATGGATCTTGAACAAGAATTTTAGATTACATATACCTTTACCTGAATAAATAACTTCTGTATACCATATTCTCCTCTGTGGATGACTTAAAGGATAACACTCCTGATTGGACATAAAAAATTCTCCCTTCAAAAATTATTTACTCTTATGGGTTCGTGTTCATGTTTAACCCAAAAATATTTTTGTAATAAAACCCCAATTACTCCAATGATGATGAGCCCAATACCCACATAAAAATAGAGTTGAGTTACTCCGAAAATGTGAACCAGTGGTCCGCTCATAGCAGGAGAAATGATGAGGACTGCATTTGCTAAACTGCTTTGAATCCCAAATACTCTTCCGACCTGTTCTTGATGGGATTCAATTTGCAGAATGACTTGATTGGATACAAGCATAAGTCCACTTCCAATACCAGCAATAAAACTAATCAGATAGCCAAAAATGAGGGATGAACCAGGGCTTATCAGGCTTATCAGACTAATACCACCGAAGCCAATTCCCATTAAAGCAATACCTCCACATACTACCCAACCATATTGAAAATGTTTTAATTTCTGAGTTAAGAATGCACCAAGTATTCCCCCAAGACCAATAATAGAAATGATGTATCCCATTTTACTCTTATCATTTGGGAACAAGCTCTTAAATAAAGTAGGGAACTGTGAGTCTACTAATTGTAATACTGCCATAGCTATTGTAAAGAAAATCATAGTTGATAGTATCATCCGATTGGATAATACATAACCCCAACCTTGTAACCAAGCAGTCCAAGTACTTTGCTGTTGCTTTTCTATATGTTCTCTTGGCAGAGATTCTTTTAACCTTATTGTGGGCAACAGAACCAAAGCAGCTAGTAAACAGCATATTGCCCTTATAATCAGACAAAACTCTGGCTGAAACCAGCTCAGTAACATTCCTCCTATAAGTGGACCCAGTATCTTGGTTCCTTGCTCAACTATCCCATTGATACTTACCGCTTTGGTAAGCAGATCAGGGGAAACAATCTGTCGTGTAAGTGTTTGCTGTGCAGGATAATAGAAAACGGTAAAAATGGAACGAATCATTAATGCTAACAAAAGCCAATGAATATTTTGGACAAATAAAAGAACAATTGTTAATAGACCAACCATAAGATTACAAAACATCATAATTGGAATTTTTCTAAAGCGATCAGCAATCACACCTGCCCATGAACTAAATAAAATTCCAGGAAGTGCATACGCAACAGGAATCAATCCAATCATGGTGGGGTCTACTTCCCATTCAAAACTAACAATGGTCATAATGGCTAACATGTCAATAAATACTCCGAGCATAAGCAGTGAATACGCAGAAAAAACTTGTAAATAAATTGTATTTCCCCATAGACTTTTTGAGTCGGTAGTTTTCATAAAAACGAGCTCCTTAAGTTTACTAAAATGGATGTTTTTGCGTACATGGGACCCCTTTATTAAACATAATTAATCATAAAGTTCAACGTCTTTTTTTCCTTTTTGACGGTCTACTAAATCAAATACATTTATCTCTTCATCTCTTGTTTTTTCAAGTTCTTTCATTTTCTCTTCTTGCTCTGAAATAATCTCCCTTACAAATGAACGAAGGCAAATTAGAAAATCTCTATTCATGTTGTCATTTTCTGCAACATTAAACAACGGGAATAGTTCATTAATTCATGTTCATATAATTCTCTTTGATTTTCATCTTCTACAAGATACACCTTTACTCGATGAAAATAATGATTTAATAGTTCTGTAACTTTATTATTTACAGCAGTTTAAACATCAAATTCGCATCCCCTTTTCAGAATTATCTATATTTTCTACCTAACATACTATCACACAAAATCCCCTCCTCTATCTTCATAAAGTTGAAATAATCAAATTAGAAAATTCAGATAGAAACACATCAATAGACCAACTCTATCAATTACTATCGTTATTAAAATAGCCTAGTAGTCTTATCAATAAGACTACTAGGCTATTTTTAAATTCCAAATAACAATAAGTCCTTAACATGCGTTGACGCACATTTCAATATTTATTTGAAATCAAAACAAATAATAGTAAAATTTCCAATTATATACTTACATCCCTATCGCGCATTTAAAGCCATTTAATGATGAAGTTACACAAAAGAAAAGATAATCGTATTAAAATCACAATCTCGGCGACTCACTTCCCACAAAATCACACTTTTCCAGGCCTTGAACGCTATTAATCATGTTATAATAGAATCCGAATACAATACACACCCATAAAGAAAGAGACTCACTTCAATTGAAATGAGTCTCTTTCTTTATGATCTAGCAAAACTTTGTCTACTTTGCTGCATATACTTTTCTTTTACTCTTTGTGCTCTCCAAAAGCAAAATAACACAATCATAAATCCAATCGGAGCAAATATAGGTGTCATCATATAAATCCACCCTAACACAACAAATCTTACAAGTTGATACATCAACCACATTTTCTCAGTAAACATAACCGTTGTATTAGAAAAGAAGAAGTCTTTAATCGTATGTACAAATATTCGTGAAAACGGAAAGAAAAATAGATTTATTGTTACTAAAGTGATTATTTCCGTTTCATGTGATGAAATAACCCATTTAAGGAATAAATAAATTAGCATACCGCACATATACGTTTTAACTAATAATGGGTTTTCAAAATGGTTGTTGTTTTGTGGCAATGGTATTATTACGGAAAACGATCCAATCGAGCAAGAAAAACGTATTAAATACAACGATTTAATTACTAATTCCGTAATTTTTCAAAATGTAGTAGATATCACTATGATTTTATGGCAACTAAAAAAAGAAGGTTATCGCTTTTCACGCCAAGATTTAGAAACGCTAATTCCCTATATGACTAGACATATAAAACGTTTTGGGGATTATGTAATTGATTTACAAAAAACCCCTCACCCAATAGAAGAAACAATCCCTCTATAAGCTCAATAGGTCATGTTTGGAAATAAAAGTAATCCTATGGCCTATTTTTACATGTTATCTTAACTAAGAAAATTAAAAAACGAATTTAAAAGGGCTCTTACGTTGAATACATGTACTCAACGTAAGGGCGAATTCTGTAAAATGACAATAAAGTTATTTAATTTTAAAACCTAAAACACGTATAACCCCGTTCTGATTTTAAGACGGGGTTAAAATAAAGTTGTTTAATTTTTGATGTGAAATACTTCACTGCACTTAAAAATACAACAATACAGTCGTTTAACTCTAAGTGTTATTGCACAATCGCACCCTTTAGTTGAATAAGAAAATATAGGAGTTGTGGATGTTTCAGTTACTTTTTATTGAAAAAAATCGGAGCAGAGCCTACATTTTTTAACCAACGATGTTCTGGACCATTTATTCCATTCTTAACCCATACATCTCCTTGGTTTTCCTTTTCAGTCTTTCGATACCAAGTAATATACGACCCAACAACTTGAGGTTCATAATCTAATTCATTTTTCTTTGGAAAGGTAATCTGCTTTTGTTCTCCTGACTTTATATTAATTAAGTATAGAGTTGTAAACATAGTTGGAACTGGTCCCTCTTTCCACTCCTTGTTTTCTTTTGTACGAGCAACAATCACTTTATCTGGTGAGAACCAATCTAAATCAAGGTCAACATATCCTTTAGGTGTATATTCCTTTCTTTCGTTCAAAGTTGGAATGTCGGTAACGGTTGTTTTTTTGTTTTCAACGAAAAATCTTCCTTCACCAGATATGAAGGCTAGTTTATTTTTTGTAGGAGCCCATTTTATCCAGTCTTCATACCAGAGCATCTTTCCTACAACTTGAAAGTGGTCTCCTACTGATGATAGTACACATAGTGTATTGCTATCATTGGACCAAGACGCAGTGGGTGTTGCTAGAAAGCTAACCCATTTACCATCAGCGCTCCACTTAAAGTATTCGGCATCAATAGCAAATAAGTCAGTTGTATTTGTTTGAATGGTGTAAAAAGGCTTTATTTTATTTGAATCAAGATTAGCATCTACTGGAACTTTAAAAAGATGCACTGGTTCCCATCCAGTAGGAAGCAAATTAGATTGTGATGAAACGATAAATTCTTTTCCGTTTGGAAACCATGCAAAATCACTAACACCTAAAGAAACATTCTCAAAACCTTTTGGGCGTCCATTCTTTGTTTTTGTAACGTTTAATACACCACCCGCATTGTAAGCTAGTTGATTTGAAATTGGTGACCATTGAAAATTTCTTGTTTCAATTGTTGAATACGGCTGGTAGTTTTCCTTTTCCTTTGAATCATATATAAACAAAAATGTTTTTTCAGCAAGTTCGTCACCGTCTAAATAGGCAATAAACCGACCATCTTTTGACCACTGTGGAGAGTAGACATACCGACCTGTTGTAAGTTGTATTTCTTTATCTTCCTCTTTCATCCATAGCTGATGGTCCCGTATAAAAGCAGCTTTAAGTGGAACTTCAGCAGAAGCACTTGTTGAAAAATGAATACTGATTAATATTATTATTAATAAAATCCTAATTCCCATTAATCACCCCTCCTTGTCATAGGATGTCCTGATTAATGGTTAAGATTCGACCATCAAACATAACAGCATCGGACACCGCTTGTGGACAAATAAATTATTTTGTCCACGAGCGGTTCTTGTCGCCAAGATGTTATCCTGATTGTTAGTTACATAATAAAAATGATAATATAAAGCTCCTATATATTCTTATAACAAGAGAAACCATTGATTTATACCCGCTTTACAAACAAAACCCTACTCCCTCCATTCCCATCATAATTTGTATGTACAGACACTCCATCCACTTCTCCATCGCCTGTTTCAATTTCAAATCCAATATCCTGATGAAATTGAATTGATTTTTTATTTACTGGCGAAGTTACCGCTTTTACAATATGACGATCATTTGCACGAGCTGCATCGAAAAAATAAGAGTATAGTGTAGAAGCTATGCCCTTTCTTCGATACTTTGGATTCACTCCAATAAAATGAACATATGCTTCATCGATATATGTTTGTGAGAAAAATCCACATAAAAATCCTACAATCTCCCCGTCCTGTTCGATAACAAAACTCGTCTCTTGAAAATGAACGAAGAAAAGTTTCGGCAACATATCAGCCATATTTCTCCCACCCCACCACTCATTAAGCACGGAATGAATCGTTACATAATCTTTCCCTTGAACGTGTCTTACTTTCATTTCTCTCTTCCTCTCATACTATTATTCCCTAATTTATCTACACTTCTAATTATTAGGTAAATACAAATATTCACTATTACATAGAACCTTTCTATATCTAATAAAAAACATCACTTTATAATATTTGCTACTTACAATGCTACCTCCTTCAACCTTAAATTTTTGACATTCGAATTAATTTTATATAAAATATTTTTAATAATTAGAATATTTAAATTACAAAGAGGTGAAATGATGAATCAACAAAGCTCTGTCCAGAAAAAAGCTCTCATTGCTAGTTTGATTGGCAGTTCTATCGAATGGTTTGATTTCTTCTTATATGGAACTGCTGCCGCACTTGTATTTAACAAATTATTTTTTGTAAACGAGAATCCCCTTGTCGCACTCATGCTGTCTTACCTTTCTTTTGGTATTCCTTTTTTTATACGTCCACTTGGAGGCATTATTTTCAGTCATATTGGTGACAGAATTGGAAGAAAAAAGACATTGGTTCTAACACTATCTCTTATGGGAGGAGCGACAGTATGTATTGGCCTGCTCCCTTCATATGAAAGTATTGGTATACTAGCTCCTATTCTTTTAATCTTACTAAGAATTATTCAAGGATTAGGAATTGGCGGAGAATGGGGCGGTGCTTTACTCTTAGCAATAGAATACGCACCGAAGGAAAGAAAAGGATTTTTTGGTAGTATTCCGCAAACAGGTGTTACAATTGGAATGCTACTCGGAACTGCTGCTATATCTTTCATGACCATGATTTCTGGTGATAGTTTTGTGACGTGGGGATGGCGAATTCCGTTTATTTTCAGTGCAATACTAGTATTCATAGGGTTATGGATTCGAAATGGCTTAGATGAAACACCCGATTTCAAAAAAGCAAAAGAAAGCGGAAATATTTCGAAACTACCTATTGCCGATACTTTACGTCACCATTGGAAATCAGTGCTTATCGCTACAGGAGCAAAGGTAGCCGAAACAGGTCCCTTCTATATTTTCTCGACATTCATTGTTTCCTATGGAACATCGCAGCTGAAATTACCAAATACAACTGTCCTAAATGCCGTTACAATCGCTATGCTCATCACTACTATTATGATTCCGATTATGGGAAAACTTTCAGATTCAATTGGAAGAAAGAAAATGTACATATGGGGTACTGTTGCGATTCTCTTATATGCGTTTCCATATTTCTTACTACTAAACCAAGGAACAACCTTTTCTATCATTATTGCAACTGTTATCGGTTTAGGAATTTTATGGGCACCTGTAACGGCTGTATTAGGTACATTATTCTCTGAAATCTTCTCTACTGAGGTACGCTATACTGGCGTTACGTTAGGTTATCAATTAGGAGCTGCACTAGCTGGCGGGACAGCTCCAATGATCGCTGCTTATTTAATGAATATGTATAACAATTCTTGGATTCCAGTCGCTTTATATATTGTACTGACTTGCTGCATCTCTTTAATTGCTATCGCTGCCGTTTCAACAAAGCAAATTGCAGAGAATGTACAAAATCAAAATATACAGGCTTAGTAAATTTGGGGGATATTCAAATCCCCCTTTTCTATAAAAAAGGAGGATAATCTAAATGATTCATATTACAGAAGAAATGGTAAAAGACATTTATAAAATGAAAGATTGCTTGCAAGATGTAGAAAAAGCATTTCAATATTATACGAACAATGAAATTACAACACCCGTAAGGCTGAATATACAGCACTTTCAAGAAGATTCAAACTCTCTTTATATGCCCTCTTATGTAGCTCCAATCGAATTTGCATCTACGAAAATCGTTAGTATCTTTCCTCAAAATACTCAAAAAGGAAAAAAAGCACTCCAAAGCTTGATCGTCTTAACAGAAACGAATACTGGTGAGCACGTTGCGACAATTGAAGCTTCCTATTTAACAACACTTCGCACAGGAGCGATGAGCGGTATTGCGACAAAACATTTCGCTCGACAAGATTCTAATGTCTGCGTTGTCATTGGCTGCGGTGCCCAAGCACTCGGGCAAATACAGGCTGTTATGGCAGTTCGTTCTCTAACTCACATTCTTCTCGTGAATCGTACCATACAAAAAGCATTTGAATTTAAGGATCATTTACTCTCGTTATATCCAAATTGGAGCGGAACCATTGAGATTATAGAATTAGCTGATGAGGCTGTTGCAATGGCTGATATTGTAATTTGTAGTACAACTTCAACTACTCCTGTGTTTGACGGAAAACACTTAAAACGCGGGACTCATATTAATGGAATTGGTTCTTATCAACCTCATATGCAAGAGCTTGATTTCACCACATTACAACGCAGCGATAAAATTATTGTAGATACACTAGAAGGTGTACAACACGAAGCTGGTGATTTCTTGATAGCGATTGAACAAAACGAATGGGATTTTTCAAATGTATATAGTGAGCTTGGTGACATTATTTTAAAGCATAAACAAGGACGGACAAACTCTGATGAAATTACTTTATTCAAATCGGTTGGGGTGGCCTTTTTAGATACAGTAGTGGCTGGTTCGATTTATCAAAAATATAAAAATGGAATCGTTAAATAAAAGACACAACACCCCAAAAAAACATCTCTTACGTAATCGATGTTTTTTTGGGGGATAAAAAATTATTCTTCTATATTCCCTCACTTCATTTTTTCATAAATTTTAATAACCGTTTCCACTAAAATAATAAATACCCAAATAGCACAAAAGATTAAAATGGATTAAAATATAGCACCTAGCACAATAAAGCCAGCTGCACCAGATCCTTCGACAGATATAAATGTTTGAAATCCATTACTAGGCCCGTTGATAAGAGAAACGGTAAATACAGAAGCAAAAATTGAAACTACTAAATAAATAACGCTCATCACTTTTAATATTTTTATGGAAAGATAGGAAGATTTCTCTTGTGGTAATTCAAACTCCCCATTTTCCACCCCTTTTTGTAAACAATCTTCACATAGAAACTCATTTTGAATCATTTTTCCACCATGCACCGTTCCGGTTATCACTTTACAACACGAACACTTTCGATTAAACATACCCGTTGCCTCCCTTATATCTGCCATTTATACTTACTATATTCGCTTTTTTGACTATTTCGCCTTTTGTTTTTGGGTATTTTTTACAATATGTATTTATTATGAAATGAGGGATTTCTATATGGAGCTAAAGCCCACTTTTGGTTATAAAAAGGAGCATCAACGCTATATATTACGTCCTAGTTGCTATACTATTATCTTCAATAACCACTATACGAAAATAGCAATTATCAAAAAAGGAACTCGCTATTTTTTACCTGGAGGTGGCATGGAACAAAGTGAAACAAAAGAATTATGTTTACACCGTGAGCTTGCAGAAGAGCTAGGTTGGCAAATTAGAATTCAGCATTATATTGGCAATGCTGAGCGATATTTTTACGCAGAAAATGAAGATACATACTATTTAAATGACGGCTATTTTTACATTTGCAAGAGATTGCAAACAGAAAATAACATCTCTGAAAAGGATCATATTTTACAATGGCTCTCTCCTTCTCAAGCAGAAAGGTTTCTCGTACACGAACATCAACAATGGGCTGTAAAACAAGCGTTATCATTACTAAAATAAAAACATTCCCTTTCTAAAGAAAGAGAATACCTTATCCTATAAAAAGACCATAAAAAACCAAAACGACCTATCACCTAATACAATATAGGAAATAGGTCGTTTTGGTTTATACCCTATTTTCAAGAAACGCTTCACGTACACCAAGAGAGCTTTTTTATTCAAGTTTGTATAGAACTGATTTGCTTCAAGAACTTACAAAACTGTAATACTATTGTCACCTAATGAAATAGCAGAAACTTTTACGATAGTTTATATTCAAATTGTTCACAAAAACAAGACACATGCACTATAGAATGGAATCGAAAGGTGAATCAATATGAATAAGAAATTAGTGAAACCTCTATTGATATTAGGAATTGGCCTGTTACTAACAATAAGCGGTTGGGTGTATGCTAGTATGAATCATGGTAAGCTGGATGCATTTAGTAAAGAAGCATGGCCCAAAACAAAAGCAACAGCTAAACAAGCAGCTATCGACCACTTAAAAAAAGAAAAGAATATGACCATTGTTATTACTGACATTGATTTTCTAGAGGAATATGCAACACCTGAAATCTAATTAGAAGGACATATTGCCGGTAATGAGCAACAAAAAATCTCAGCAACTGTAAATTCTTCAAAACAATATCAAGTGAAAGATACATCTAAAGACTACAATTAGAATTAATGACGCAGTTAGCTTTTGCTAACTGTTTTTTAATTAAAATAATCTCTTCCTCATCAACAGTAGGCTATTACCCAAGCTCTTTTATTATAAAAGCAAAAATGACCTCTTTCCACATCAAGAGGCCATTTTTATCATTAACTCACTTTTTTCAAATTGAAAGAAGACTTTTTTACCGCTCCTTTTTTCACAACATATAAACCGATAAATATGACAACCCCGCCCATTAATTGCATCATGTTTATTCTTTCTCCGATTGTTACCGCAGCAAAGATTACCGCAAACAATGGAACCAAATACATATATACCATTACTTTCGTTGAACCAATTTTACTAATGCCAACATACCACATTGCCAATCCAAAGATTGTAGCAAACACAATCGAGTATCCTAATGATCCCCAGCTTAGTGTATCGGCTGGCCATGTTAACGTACTAACATTACATAAACAATACACAACAAGTGGTACAATTCCAATTAATGTAGACCACGATGTTACACGCATCGCTGAGTATTTTTTAATAAGTGGCTGTGCAAGTATTGGATACCAGCCCCAAGCAATGGCAGCAACTAACCCAATTAAATTTCCTAACCAAGCATATTCATATGTAGATTGATTTGTATGCCCAGTTAACAATACAAGGGCAGCACCACCAAATGAAAGTAATGAACCAATTTGAATTTTCATCGAAAAGCGCTCTTGTTTGTGTAGTACTGCTAAAATCCCTGTAAAAATAGGTGACATCGCAATTAACAGTGATGCATTTGTTGCTGAAGTATATTTTACAGATAACATAAATAACGTTTGATACAATGTTGTTCCAACTATTCCAACAGCTAATAATCTTAGCCAGTCTTTTCTTTCAATACGTAGCGATCGTTCTAAAATAAATGTAATCAATAATAATACCGGAGATGCTACTAAAAATCGTAAACTATTAAATTGAATGGATGACATATATGCCACTCCATATTTCCCTATTGTATAATTTGCTCCCCATACTAAAGCAACTGATATTAGGAGCCATTCCATTTGCCATCGTTTCATCCGAATCTCCCCTTCCACTACCTTAGCATAGTAAAATTGGCTGGATACTACACCGTCCAATTGGCTGTTTTTTAACCCAGCCAATTTGCTATAATGAATATAGATAAGAAATAAGGAGACGGTATAAATGGAATGGAAGTTAGATACTGACAGCAAAATTCCAATTTATCAACAAGTTGTTGATTTTATTGAGAGACGCATTATGTACGGAGAGCTTCCGCCTGGTAGTTTTCTCCCTTCAGAACGAAAATTAGCTCTACAACTTAATGTAAACCGCAGTACTGTTACAACCGCTTATAACGAACTACGCGCTATGGGAATTGTAGAAAGTACAACTGGAAGAGGCACACGTGTAAGCACACATATGTGGGGTGTTTCTCCAACGTTAACACCAAACTGGAGAGGATTCGTAGAAGGTGGTACGTTCTTACCAAATTTACCATTACTTCGGCATATTCGGGAACAAGTACAGCAAAATGAAAATATTATTGATTTCGCAAATGGAGAACTTGGTTGTAATCTGTTCCCTCATGAACAGTTACAAACTATTTTACGAGAACAACCTTTAACACAAGCACTTAGCTACGACCATCCACAAGGCTATCTTCCATTAAGACAAACCGTAGCAAAATATATGAAAAAATATTTACATATAGACGCAACAGAACCATCTATTATGATTACTTCAGGCGCCCAACAAGCTCTTCATCTTATTGTTCAATGTTTATTAAATCCAGGTGATGCTGTTGCATTTGAAAGTCCCTCTCATTGCTACTCATTACCACTATTCCAATCAGCTGGTATTCGTATTTTTCCATTACCTGTTGATGAACATGGAATTGATCCGGAAGATGTCCATGAGCTATATCGAAAACATCGGATTAAAATGATTTTTTTAAACCCAAATTTCCAAAATCCAACGGGTACAATGCTTCATCCAGACCGTAGAAAGAAACTTCTATCACTATGTGCAGACTTACGTATTGCTATCGTTGAGGATGATCCGTCTAGTCTGCTAACGTTAGAAAACAAACAGCCTTGTCCTACCTTAAAATCTATTGATGAAAACGGAACCGTTATCTATGTCCATTCCTTATCGAAAATGATTGCACCAGGGCTTCGAATTGGTTGGCTCGTGGCTCCGCAGTCAGTAGTGGAAAGATTATCAGATGCAAGGCACCAAATGGAATTAGGATTAAGCATATTTCCTCAGTGGCTTATGCAACAATTTTTTGAAACCGTTCCGTTTGATACACATATTAAGCAATTACGTGAGCAACTAGCAAAAAAAAGAGATGTAATTGTTGATGCGATTAACATTTCTCTTCATGAGGAATTATCCTTCTCAAGACCTACAGGCGGGATTTATGTATGGGGAAAACTTAAGCAGCCAATCAATGAAAAACAGCTCATCATGCAAAGTTTAAAACAGCAAGTAGCCTTTATGCCTGGCAGTATTTTTGGAGCAAAAGATGGCTATATTCGGTTATCATATGGGAAAGTCGATCCCCATCAAATCAATGAGGGCATCTCTCGTTTGCATGCCGCTATAAAAGTTTGTCAAAAATAAACACCTTTTACAATTTTTCTTATCCTCAAACGGGTAATGATCGGCAAATATTGACTCCTTCTTAGCGCATTGGATTGACGAACGAATATTCAACTTGAAATATATTATCTAAATGAAAAAAGTGCAAAGAATTTCCTTGCACTTTTTCATGTAAAGCTTATTTTCCCCATATTTTTTTAAACGACTTCGTATATATGATAGCAAGTACAGATTGTGTAATGATAAGTAGTGATGCAGTTATTGTTTTTACATTATGGTCCAATGCTCCTAATACTCCCATCGTTAAGCCAATTAAGATGAAAAGTATACTTAGAGGAGGTGTGATTTTCATTAGTATTCTAAAGTTTTTATGCATAATATAACCTCCTATTTTATAGGGAGTTTCTGAAAAAAATATGTATATACTTTAATTATACATTATACACAAGAATAAATATACAAATAAATGACAATTTTCAGTTTCTACTTTTAAATGTTATATTTTAATTTGAATTTTTTAGGATTATCCGTTTGATATAGAATGGATACCCATTTCCCTCTTTCAAACATCCACCTATTTTTCACATATGTCCATACTTTCCTTGTCACAATCACTTTTTCTCCGTTTTTAAAGGTGAATTGAATTGTTAACTTCACCCTCCTACTATAATTTCCTTGTGTAAACTCATTGCCGAAAACATACCTTGAAAACGTAGCTTCAAGAATTTCTGCATTTGTTTCTTCCCACAAAGAAACTCACCTCTCTTGTACATTACTCTTTATCTTAGAAGCGCTTTTCACACTATCCCAAATACATCAATCTATTTTTTTAATCCTCGATACTTAGCTGTAGTCAGTTCTTGGATATAAGCATCAAGTTCCGGCATTTCAGCTTCTTTCCCTAGCTGTATCGCCAATTCGATGTCATACGGCACACGAACAAGTTGAATGGAAAAACTAGCTGCTTCTTTTTGATTATATAGCCCTTCAAAAATTAAATAAGAAGCTTGTGTAATCTCGAGCGGATTTCCTACGCTCCCTGCGTTACATAATGTTTTCCCTCTAAAGTTTTGGACATACGCTTGGTGAACGTCTCCATAGCAAATTACATCTGGTTTTCTTTCACCTTCTATATTTTCTGTAAGATTACTATTTTCAAACATGCTTATGCGCTCTTCTCTTGAAGAGTACGGTTGAACTCTTTCATATAGACTTCGAGGTGACGCATGAAACATTCTAATGAATTTTCCACTCATGATAAACTCAATTGAAAATGGTAATCCCCTTAAATAATCCATTTGTTCTTCTGAGAGTTGATTTTGATGCCATTGTAATGTCTCAAATTCACTAGGTTTTGTTATAAAATCATCCCAATTTCCCATGACAACATGTTCACATTCTTTACGAACTCTCTCAATTACGTCACTAGACTGTGGTCCTTTCCCGACTAAATCACCTAAACAAAAAATACGTTCTATTCCTCTTAATTTGATATCTTCAAGAACTGCCTCTAACGCAGGAATATTACCATGAATATCTGAAATAACTGCTATTTTATCCATATGAGCACCTCCGATTATTCTATATTTATTATATCTTTATTAAAAGATTTATACCAACTTGGGATATAGGATGTAAAACCATTATGTTCTTCTAAAATCCTTCTTAACCTCATTTTCATTCCATCTAGCAAATTAGGTGTGATTCGATTTGCCCACACAATATCTGCTGGAAAAATCATCGCTGCATACAATGAATATAATTTCCAAAAATGAAGTGACGGCTCACCATCACAATAGCCATGAACTTGTCCTACTGCAAACGGTATACTTATATCGACTGTAAACAAGGCCGTTTTATAAAAATCATGGATAGGATCTCCAAAATCAAATCTAGCAAAGTCGACCACTGAATGAAATTTATTTTGATGAATCATAATATTCGCTGGATGAAAATCATCATGCAGAAACACCCTTGGACGATCCTGTAATAAACTTTTATGATTTTCTACAAAGTTTAGCACTGACTTTAAATCAATGAAATCTACATCATACTCCATTAATAATTGCAAATACCTCTCATATTTATTCCATCGATATGTTTCCCATGATTCTTCCATATTATCTTTTCTCAACGTATGAATTTTCTTTAAAACTTCTCCCGCCTTTTTCCCTGCCTTATATTGTTCTTTTATCGTCAACTCATGAAGGATGTCTTCTCCATCGATTCCTTCAATCCATTCATATACTTGTACACATTTATTTACTGTAGCAAGCTTTATGAAATGAACTGTTTTCGGAACTGGAACACCTATTGATTCAAAGTGTTTCATATATTCATATTCTTCATACTTACGTTCGCTGGTAGATACATCACACATCTTTATAAAATATGTTTCTTTATTTTCCAACTCGATTTTATATTTTTCATCAAATGAAAAACCCTTTGGAATAAGAGTGCATTCTACAATAGGAGGCCAATCCAATTTCTTTTCTAATTCCCTTAACATTTCTTCCATATCAACCACTCCATTAATATATGTATATACCGCCTAAAATTTGATGTTTGTTCTTCTGTTCATTTCTCCCTTGCAATTCAATTGCAAAGGGAAGTTCTCCATATCTTATTAAATGTTCTTGTACTACACCTTCACCGGTAGGTTCACAAAATTGTACTTTAACATTCTCAAGCGATATACTTTGGCAAAGCGCATTCCATTCTTGATGATTTTCAACAGAGCTCACCTGTAACCCCATTATTTCTTCCCAGTTCTTTGTTGTTTCACGAACATTTTTGACTGCATAAAATATTGTCTCAATTTCCTTTACTTCATTACTATGCGGGGCAATAACCCCCACTTCTTGCAAATCTGCTCTTCTGCTCTCATCAGATTCTTCCCATTGTATAAAGAAAGGAAATTTCGGTCCGTTTTTTTGCTGCTCAACAAATAACATTTTCCATTCGATAAGATGGCCGTCTGTTCTCATTCGCTTCCCCTCAAATGGTCCAATAATATGTAATCCTTTTTCTACAAAATTCACTGCCAATTCTTCAATACGATCTGTACGGATTGCGATTTGTAGCATACCTTCTCCATCTTGGAGTTTAGCGACGGTTTCCTGAACCAATGGATTATTAGCTTGTTTAGCTTTATTTTCATGATTCACTGCTAAAAATTCAATATAAGATAAATCAAAATAACACAAACTATTCCACGTTCCCCAATTCGTATGTTCTCCCCCTTGCACTGTATGAAATCCACGCTCTTTCATTTGTTTTTCCGCTTCTTCTGGTGTACACCCAACAGCATGAACAAGGTGATCAAACGCTAACATATAATCCTCTCCCTTCTTTATATCCTTTTATTATATATTTTTTCTATTATTTCATTCAATTTAAAAAACTTCTAAAACCTAGTTGATTTATGAGATTAATATGCATTATAATAATAAAAAATTAACATTAAGCTGATTGGAAAAACCAAAGGCTCTTTTCTCACACGGGAAAAGGGCCTTTTTCATTTATTATTACAGGGGGATTTTATATGCAGAAATTAATTATCTTTGCTATTATTGGATTTTTTGCTCAATTAATTGACGGAGCACTTGGAATGGCGTACGGGGTAACGTCTTCTTCTTTATTATTAATGTTTGGAATTGCACCTGCTGTTGCTTCCGCTTCTGTTCACTTAGCTGAAGTTGTTACAACAGCTGCATCTGGTATTTCTCATATTCGATTCGGAAACGTTGACAAATATACTGTTTCAAGACTTACATTTCCAGGAGCAATTGGTGCCTTTGTCGGCGCTTGTTTTTTAAGCAATTTGCCTGGTGATTTAATTAAACCGTACATTTCACTCTTTTTATTTACTTTAGGTGTCTATATTTTATTGCGCTTTATTATTCAAAAACAGATTGTCCGGTCAAATAGACCTATGTCTGGTAAACACCTTATACCATTAGGTTTGTTTGCAGGATTTGTTGATTCAACTGGTGGCGGTGGCTGGGGACCAATTACAACACCCGTTCTTCTTGCTCGTGGAAATGAAGCACGCAAAGTCATCGGCTCCGTTGATACAAGTGAATTCCCTGTATCATTAGCTGCAACAATCGGTTTTTTCATTTCATTAGGATGGGAGCAAGTAAGCTGGGTTTGGGTATTCGCTCTCATGCTTGGTGGTATTATTGCCGCTCCCATCGCTGCATGGCTCGTACGAATTGTCCCTTCTCATTTACTTGGGGTACTGGTTGGCGGGCTGATTATCTTTACAAACATCCGCACTTTACTTACATCTTTTAAAGTAGATCCAACTATCATTAACCTTTCTTACGTTGCAGTAGGTCTGGTCGTTATCATCGCACTGTTCATTTCTGTTCGAAGTCATTCGCAACTTACAAAACAAAATGTAGGATATACGACGGGACAAAAACGAGTTTTGCCTTGAATGGAAACATTAAGGAAAGGTAAGCAAATCATTCATTTGCTTACCTTTCCTTTTTAATTTCTTGGAGGTTCCTTACAATTAAACCACCATAAACTTTACTCTTCATGCTTTTCTATTCATTATTCACATTCCTTTTTAGAAAGCATGTCGAATTTATTTTCTGAATTTTCTTTTAATTTTAGAGGATTTTCCATATCTTTTTGCGAAACATTTGTATAACTATTTTTTCTTAGTTTCTTTACATATCAATAGGTTCGGGTGGAGATTTGAAAACGCTTCCTAATACAATCACCGATATTTTTTGATTTTTCCCTACAAAATTCCTTGCAATATTTTTAGAAATTCATTACAATTGCCATATATTAAAAATTATAGCAATAAACAAATCCTCATCAATCCGATGAGGTAGAGGTTGCGACTTTTATAAGTAAGACGGATGAGACGCAGAGAATGTCCATGATTCCGTTTGAAAGGAAAAGTTGCCGAAGTTTATATTTCTTCTCTGGAAGTATGAGCTGGGGCTGTCTCCGAATAGGAACAGAACTGTCACGTTTACAAATTACCGTGTAAACGTGGGGTGCTATCTTAACGGAAGGGTATGATGGGGTGGTTATTTGTGAAACGTTCCGCCAAATTCCTTTGGCGGTTTTTTGTATTTTTCTCCCCCGTTCCTTCCTATCTTACAAGAAAAGGAGTGTTGAACATGAATAGCGCAACAAATCAAACTACCTCTACAAATCAATCTACACAAGGACAAGGTGAACTACGACGTGGATTGAAATCTCGCCATCTTACAATGATTTCTCTCGGTGGTACAATCGGTACCGGATTATTTCTTGCCAGTGGTGGTGTCATTCACACAGCTGGACCTGGCGGAGCTCTCATAGCATACGCTGCAATCGGAATTATGGTGTATTTCTTAATGACAAGCTTAGCTGAATTAGCGGCATACATGCCTGTTGCCGGATCATTTAGCACATATGCAACAAAATTTGTTGACCCATCTCTTGGATTTGCACTTGGCTGGAACTATTGGTATAACTGGGCGATTACGATTGCTGCTGAACTTGCAGCCGTAACATTAATTATGAAGTTTTGGTTCCCAAATACGCCTTCTCTTATTTGGAGTGGCATTTGTTTAGTCATTATGTTTCTTTTAAATTACTTATCTGTTAAAGGATTTGGTGAAGCAGAATATTGGTTCGCACTTATTAAAGTAGCTACTGTTATTATCTTTTTAATCGTTGGATTTATGATGATTTTTGGTATTATGGATGGCGAGCCTGTTGGATTTGAAAACTTCACAATTGCAGATGCACCATTTAACGGCGGATTCATGGCAATTGTTGGTGTATTTATGGCAGCTGGTTTTTCATTCCAAGGAACTGAATTATTAGGTGTAGCTGCTGGTGAAACTGCTGATCCAAAACGTAGTATTCCAAAAGCAATTCGTTCAATCTTTTGGCGTATTCTATTATTCTACATCTTTGCCATTCTTGTTATTGGTTTATTGATTCCTTATACAACTGAAAGCCTTGCAGCAAGTGATGTAACAGTAAGTCCATTTACACTTGTATTTGAAAAAGCAGGAGTTGCATTTGCTGCTTCTGTCATGAATGCTGTTATTTTAACTGCTGTTCTATCTGCTGGTAACTCAGGCATGTACGCATCAACTCGTATGCTTTGGGATTTAGCAAGACAAGGAAAAGCACCGAAATTTTTAGGTAAATTAAATAGCCGCGGCGTACCTGTTAACGCGTTAATCGCAACTTCAGTAGTTGGCTGCGTTGCTTTCCTAGCTTCCTTATTTGGCGACGGTGTTATATATATTTGGTTATTAAATGCATCTGGCATGTCTGGCTTTATTGCATGGGTCGGAATTGCAATCAGTCATTATCGATTTCGTAAAGCATATATCGCACAAGGAAAAGATCTAAATGACCTACCTTATAAAGCAAAATGGTTCCCATTCGGTCCAATCTTCGCATTCGTACTTTGTTCCATTGTTATTCTAGGACAAAACTATGGTGCATTTATGGGTGAATCCATTGATTGGAACGGTGTACTCGTTTCCTACATTGGATTACCACTCTTCCTTGCGATGTGGTTAGGATATAAATTTACAAAGAAAACAAAAGTAGTTCCGCTTGATAAATGTGAACTATAAGAAAAAAGGTAAGCAAACACCATTATGTTTGCTTACCTTTTTTATTAAAATACCCTTCACTTCCCTATTTTTTATATTTTTGCAATAATAGAATAGAAATATAGACAAAGGTTGGGATTTCATGAACATTCGCGTAACCGATGAAGCAAAAACAGCATTACATAGGCTAGAATCTGAAAGCAAAAAGATTATTCGTATTAGAGGAACTATGACGAACTCTTGTAGTATCTTTGTTGATATCGATTTGATTTGGGATACACATTACCAAAATGACGTTGTTTATGACGATGAACAACTTATCGTACAGATGGACAAATTCACAAGAGACTATACAGGTGATACGTTAAAGCTCGATTATAAAACGACTGGATTTAGTATTACGAGCCCTAGTGAAACACTTGTATATGGCTTATCAATTAAAAAATAAAGGCTTCCCTTGTTTCTTCGTTGAAGCAGGGGAATTCTTTGTTTAAATGAAATTTAACCTTTAGAAGGTATTCTATGTTCTAATCACGAATCTAAAATAAAAATGACAAATTAACGTCTTCTAGCAGGAGTGATTACACATGAAAACATTAGAACACGAAACGTAAAAACGTTATATTTCAGTAAGAGGTCCTCCATATAAGATTATTTCTATCTATCTTAATCTAATAAAATGGAGGATTTAAAATGAAAACTGATACATTATTTTTAACACTATTAGAAAATGTAAATACGCACTTTAGTGGCTGGGATTTTTCTTTTATTACAGAAACTGGCCGTATGAACAGCCAATTGCTATCGTGGTCATATGGTAGCATGGCTTTTTCACTTATACAAAAAACTACTTCAATACTTGATATGGGAACAGGCGGCGGGGAATTTTTATCTAAGTTAAGACCTTTTCCAAAGTCTATCTATGCCACAGAAGGGTATTCGCCTAATATACCAATTGCTAAGAAGAAACTTGAACCTCTAGGTGTAAAGGTTGTAGGATTTGACAGTGATCATAATCTTCCCTTTAACAATGGAAAATTTGATTTAATTTTGAACCAACATGAATCCTATTCTGTTACGGAAATAAAAAGAGTACTTTCTCCAAACGGTGTCTTTCTTACTCAGCAGGTTGGCGGGATCGATTGTGCTGAAATCAATGAGAAACTAGGTGTACCACTTAATCCAGAATTTACAAATTGGAAATTAGAAACGGCTCTCAACGAAATACAACAAAATGGTCTTACTATTTTAAAATGTAAAGAAGAATTTCCAATCCAAAGGTTTTATGATATTGGTGCTTTAGTTTATTATTTAAAAGCAATTCCTTGGCAAATACCTAATTTTGATACTGAAACATATATAAATGAACTATACAACATACATCAACTTATCCTACAAAAAGGTTATTTCGATGTAAGACAACACCGATTTTTTATTAAAGCAAAAACATGTTAAACAATGATATTTTATAGCAAGCAGCCCTGTAGGCTGCTTTTTTTAGAAAATAAATCCCCTCTTTTTTATTCTCGACATACTTTATAATAACAACTGAGAAAAGGAGAATAAAAAATGGATTCTAAAACCTCAGAATTTCTAAAACAGTATTATGATAGCCACGTTTGGGGTCTTAATACAACATGGCTTGGCGTTCCTCTTTGTAAACTCCCGTCTGATCTTTTTTTATACCAAGAAATGATCTATGAGATTAAGCCAGATTTAATTATTGAATGTGGAACATTTAAAGGAGGAAGTGCTCTCTTTTTGGCGTCAATGTTGGACTTAATTGGAAAAGGTCACGTGCTTTCCATTGATATTGGTCCACAGCCAAATCTGCCAACACATCCTCGCATTCAATACTTAACAGCTTCCTCTATTTCTGCAGAAGTACAACAAATTGTATTAACTTTGCAACCAGCATTTAATGTTATTATGGTTATTTTAGATTCCGATCACAGTAAAGAACACGTTTTACGAGAATTGCAACTTTATAGTTCACTCGTTTCGATTGGAAGTTATATTGTTGTAGAGGACACTTGTATTAATGGAAACCCTATTCTTCCAGACTGGGGACCAGGACCAATGGAAGCTGTGGAAGAATTCTTACAAACAAATAATAATTTTATTATCGACGAAAGCAAACATAAATTTTTCATGACGTTTCATCCGAAAGGCTTTTTGAAGAGAATTCAATGAAAACTCCCGCACTGTTTCCTAACCCCCTGCTCCATAGTTCTTCTCCATCCCTCCAACACTTCTATCCTTAAAAGCACTTCACTGTACGATATGTTACCTATTCAGTACAGTGAGGTTCTCTAATTTATCCCGCAATTCGCAGGCAATAAAAGCTCGCTTGGTGAAAGCTAACCAACGGTGGAGGATAAAGAAAACCTCACTGATGAAATTTTCATTTTATAGAAATCTTTTTATTGTGTTTTATTTGGTTGGTCTACAGGAACTGGATTCCCATTCACTCTTTTAACTTTCAAATCAAAATAAGCATTTAAAATATCTTTTCCAATTTTAGAGTTAATTCCAGATTTATCATCATTTACCCATGGTACTACGACAGAAAATGCAACTTCTGGATCTGAATCGTACGGTGCATAACCAGCTAGTGTTAAATTATAGCACTTTTTTCTATCTCCTTTTTCATCTCTTCCTATATCACTCTCACCACCATATACTGTTTCTGCTGTTCCTGTTTTCCCAGCAGGTTTATATGCAAGATTTTTGAAGGTCCCCGTACCAGTTCCATCCCCTTCTTGAAATACCCTCCTAAACCCTTCTTTCACTTGATTTATATAACTTATATCCATATCTACACGATTTAAAATTACTGGTTCCATCGCTTGTACCACTTTTCCAATCTCCTCTGGTTTACTTGATTGTTCTCTAATCTCTTGTACAATTTGTGGTTTCATACGATAACCACCATTCGCAATCGTAGAAATATATTGTGCAAGCTGCAGTGGTGTATATGTATCATATTGACCAATTGAATAGTCAAGTAAAAAACCCGGTATATGATCTGTTCTTCCTCTTTGTCCAGCTGTTTCGTTCGGTAAATCAATACCAGTCGGAACTCCTAAACCAAATTGCTTAAAATGATAACGCATTTTATTAAATGCTTCTTGTTTAATATCTAACGGACTATTTGGTACATAATCAATCCCAGCAATCTTTAAAGCTGTGTTGAACATATATACGTTAGAAGAAACTTGTAAAGCTCGTAAATCATCAACATCTCCAAAATCTTTCCATGATTTCTTTTCTTTTTCTGTCCCTTTAAATTTCATCGGTGCATCATAAAAATGAGTAAACGGTTTTATATCACCCGTTTGATATCCGGTTAGTAATGTAGCACCTTTGACAGTTGATCCGAGCTCATACGAACTTGTCATTGTACCAAGTGCATAATCCTCCACTTGTGTCTCGCCATTTTTATTTACTAGCTTCTTTCCTGAAATCGATAGAATTTGACCATTTTTCGGATTCATCATGACCACAAAGGCACGATCCATCATTGGTTCTATACCTTTGAACTCTTTTAAATATTTTTCAAGACTTTCTTCCACTTTCTTTTGCAAATCCATATCAATTGTTAACATCAGACTTTTTCCACTTTTCCCCTTCGTAACCTGTTCAGTTCGAAGGATATTTCCTTCTTTATCTGTAATATTTTTGGATTGTGCCTTCGTCCCATGCAATACATCTTCGTATTGTTTTTCAATATAGCTTTTTCCAACACGATCATTACGGTTATATTCACGAACTAAGTAATAGTCCAATTGTTCTTTCGGCAACCCTTCATCAGCACTTGAAACACTACCAAGTACAGAACGTAAAATTTTATCATACGGATATTCACGTTCCCAATCAACCGTTGTATCCACACCTGGAAGATTTGCTAATTTTTCACTTATCACTGCATATTCTTTTGGTTCTACATCTTTTTTTATAATTTTCGGCGTCATTTGATAACCTGTATTCATTTTACTTTTAATTGCTAGTACTTCTATATCTTGGGGTGTAAGCTCATTTAATTCTTTCGCTGTAATTCGTTCGCGTCTAAGCTCTTCTACCTTTTTATCCAGTTCCTTCCCCTCTATTTTTTTTGCTCTTAATCTATTTTCATCATCTTTCGTTACTTTTTTCGCTGCTCGATCCTTATTTAATTGCATCCAAAAATCTTTCTTATCCGTATCTGTTAATTTATCTATAGACTCACTTGGCATTTCAATTAATTTTGCAAGTTCTTTTGCGGTATTTAACATTTCTTCGGATTTAACGCCTTTCCCCTTTGTATATGTAATAGTTCGTAGTGCCTTATTATCAACAATGGGATGACCTTCCCTGTCAAAAATTTCACCTCGCGGAACCGGAGTACTTATGGTTACATCTTCTTTTTTTCTCACTTCATTTTTATATTTTTCACCATCGATAATTTGCACCTTACCTAACTGAATAATAATCGTTGAAAACATAAGAAATACGAAAAAAAATAATACATTTAACCGAAAAGGGATATGGGTTTTCTTTTTCTGCTTTTTCTTTTTCATTGATTTCTCCTCACTTTATTCTATCTGTAGGGTTTCTTTGAAAATAAAATAATATAGACATACCTTGAAAATTAAACCTGAAAAGTGAAAATTATCCGAATCACGCTCTTACTGTCTGCCAATAACAGAATCCATAGAAAAATAGCAATTATATTTATTTATATGATATATATAGAATTCTATATTAAGAGAAAAAGAATGAAAAGATAAAATTTTCAGTTTTTATATCTTCTTACTATTTATCTCGATATTCACGGTCAGTAATACCCCCACCTCAAAATTTAGCAATAGCAACGAAGTTAGGTGGGAGATAAATTTCCCGCAAAAGCCCCCTTGATGAGGGCCAATAATCAGTAAGGGATAAGGCCCCCACTGATTAAAGTTTCACTTTATTGCAACATCTGAAATATGAAATTAAGCTTTTCGAGATTTCTTATAGAACTATACTTTTCCTTTTAAGAGTCCCGTGTTCAATACATAAATTTCATGTGTCCTTCCTTATATTTTTATACAAATAAAATAGTATAAAAACCTTAAATTGGAAATAAAAAACGATTAAAAAACTTTAAAGAAAACTTAATGTTCTTTAAAGTTTTTTAATCTATCAATTCTTTTATTAATAAGAAATAGCACGGATGGATTTTATACAAAAAAACTGAGATAAATAATATTCATCTCAGTTTTTTTAAAGTTCTATATTTTCTTAACAAACTCACCAATCTTCTGCTCAAAGACATAATCGAAGTTATACTCTTGTCTAGTTAATTCTTCGTTTACTAAAATTGTTGTTGCTCCTATTTCTCTTTTTGCGATTTGTGGAAACGAAGCAACCGGCTGCACTTTTAATGATGTTCCCATTACAAGGAATACATCCGTTTCATATAAGCGCTTAATTGCATTTTGATACTCAGGCAATGTATCTCCGTATAAAACAACATCAGGATTTAATATAAAATTACACTTTTCACACCGTGGTACTTCATGATCAATCATATACTGTAAATCATATTTTGTCCGGCACTTCGGACAATGAGCCGTTTGGAGTGTACCATGCAAATTTATCACATGCTTACTACCACCTAATTGGTGCAGACCATCAATGTTTTGTGTTAATACCGCAATATCTTTTCCTTGTTCTTCTATACTTGCTAAAAACTCGTGACCACAATTTGGTTTGTATTGATGAAATGTATGAATTTGAAATATTTCTTTGTAGTGCTTCCAAAATTCTTTTGGATTACGGTTATAGTATCCTCTAGATAAGTACATTTCAACTTTAGCATCTGCGTATAGGCCATTGGCTGAACGGAAATCAGGAATTCCACTTTCTGTACTCGCACCAGCGCCAGTTAACACCGTAATTTTATTAGCTTTCTCTATAATAGAACGAACTTCCTCGTATTTTCGCAAAGCACTCACCTCTATGTATATTTCTTACTTTATTATAGCAGGTGTAGGAAAAGATGTCGTATATTTACTTAATGTGTTGTCCCTCCACATTCCACAATATCTGTTTCCATCTCTAATGCGACCTGTACTAATAATTCAATTCCAGTTGTAATAGTTGAAAGCGACATACTTGGTTGTCCAAGATAATGACTTGCTTGTTCTGGACAAAATGGAATATGCACAAAACCGCCGCGGATCCTATTTTCATTCTTCTCTAATACATGCATAAGCCCATAAAAGAGATGATTGCAAACGAAAGTACCCGCAGTTTGTGAAACAGAAGCTGGAATCCCTTCTTCGCGAAGTTTCTTCACAATAGCTTTCATAGGAAGTGTTGACCAATAAGCAACTGGTCCTTCTTCTATAACAGAGCTATCTACAGGTTGATTCCCTTCATTATCAGGAATTCTGGCATCATCAACATTAATTGCTACGCGCTCCACTGTAATATCTGCACGCCCACCAGCTTGTCCAATACAAATAACAAGCTCCGGGTCAATATCCTCTATATATGACTGTAATACTTCTAATGACTTATGAAATACAGTCGGGATTTGTTTACTAACAATCTTGTATTCTCCAAACTCTTTTTCATTAAGCTGCTTTACGACTTCCCAAGCTGGATTCATCTTCTCTCCTCCGAAAGGTTCAAATCCAGTTAATAATATTTTCTTCATTTTTCTTACTCCTCACTAGAATCGATATACAAGTCCATACATAATGAACATGTTAATAACAAAAATTGTGATAGCAATTGGCGCTTGCGCTTTAATTACAGCATTTTTATCTTTTAATTCTAAAAGCATTGCTGGTACAATATTAAAGTTTGCAGCCATCGGCGTAAGCAACGTTCCACAATATCCTGCAAACATCCCAAGTGCTGCCATTATTGCTGGATTACCGCCATGCATTTGAACGATAAGAGGTAAACCAATTCCACCTGTAATAACAGCAAAAGCAGCGAAAGCATTTCCCATTACTACTGTAAACAACATCATCCCTAAGCAATATGCCATAACAGCAACAAAAGGATATTCTGTCGGCAATACCTGTCCTACTAAATCAGAAACAACTTGACCAACACCAGATTTGGCAAAAATACCACCTAGTGCTGCCAGCATTTGTGGTAGAATAACTGCCCATCCAACAGCTTGTAATAATCTACTCCCCTCTTGTACTGGGGCTGTTATTTTTGCTTTTGTGATTCCCATTGCCGCTGCGAATGCAAGTAATGCTCCAAGCGCTAAGGCAATTAGTGTCACTTTCTCAGGATCAACGAGAAATACATCCCCAAACTTTAACTTACCTAATGTTAACGTACCAATAATCGTAAAAATAGGAATTAAAATAGCAGGCATAAAAATTTTATTTTTCAGCTTCTCTGCATGTTTTACACGTTCCTCCGTAGGTGCTTCTTTCTCATTCGACTTCGTTACCTTATTCAAAGATGCTAAAATAACCATAACTAATACAATACAACCGATATAAAATGATGGAATCATGTTCCCAAATAAAAATGTAATAGAAAATAATGCCCAAAATAAACTAGAACCAAAACGATTTGGATGCTGACGATCAAGAGCGACACGAATCGCAACAAACGCAACAATGATACCTAGTAAATAATAAATTGTATCCAGTGTAATGAGATTCATCTTATATCGCCTCCTTGTCTTGGTTTTCTTCTTTTTGCATCGTTTTTTCAATCTGTTTATCAAATTGTCTAAAACGAATCCAACTTACAATAAAAGCAGAGATTGCCGTTGGGATTCCCCAAAGCGCCATATCCCACACACCAACATGCATTCCTACAGAGTCAAAGAATCCTTTCATTAATAGAATTGCTCCCGTTGCTATAAAAATATCTTCACCAAAAAACCATGCTGTATTTTCAGCTGCTGCTGCATTCGCTTTAATCTTTTCTTTCAATTTTTCTGGAAGTTTTCCGTAACGACCATGTGCTGCTCCTTCTGCCATCGGTGCAACCAGCGGTCTTACAGTTTGTGCATGTCCACCAATATTAAGTCCTACCGCCGCCGATGCTTCTCGGATCGTAAAATATGACATTAACACTCTTCCAGTTGTAGCTCCTTTAGATTTCGTGATTAATGCTTCCGCTCTTTCCTTCAGTCCATATCGCTCTAATATTCCAATGACAGGAAGTGTTAATAAAATTGGCATAGACATATATCGATTTTCTATAAAAAACTTTCCAAACATACTAATGACATCATAAAAACTCATCCCCGAAACCATACCAGTAACAATTCCCGCAACCATTACAACTAGTAGCGTGTTGAGGCGAAATAAAAACCCAACCGCAACAAGTAAAATCCCTATTAATTTCACCATTTCTGTATTCCCCCCTTATTCTACTTTGGTGCACAAACAGAAACATCATTTAGTCGAAATGTTCTGTATATTCCTTCTGCAAATTGAACCGCTTTCTCCCCATCACCATGTATACAAATCGTTTGTGCATTAATAGTTACCATATTCCCATCAACTGCTTGCACTTCTCCCTCTTGCACCATTTGCAAAACTTGTTCCATTGCCTTATCTTCATTTTTTATGAGTGCATTTTCTTCTGTACGACTTGTTAATGTTCCGTCCGATTGGTACGTACGATCTGCAAAAGCTTCTTGTACAAGTTTTAGTTCGTATTTTTTGGCAGCTTGTATAAACTCACTATTTGCTAATCCATACAAGAATAATTCTGGATTTATATGATAGATGGCCTTTGCAATTGCATCCGCAATCTCTCGATCAGTAGCTGCCATATTATAAAGTGCACCATGCGGCTTTACATGGTGCATACTTCCTCCCGCTGCCCTTATAAATCCATCTAATGCCCCTATTTGATATAAAACATAATCATAGACTTCCTCTGGTGAAACGCGCATAAACCTTCTACCAAATCCAATTAAATCTGGAAAACCAGGATGTGCTCCCATTTCTACGTTATGAAACAGTGCTTTTTCGACCGTCTGGCGCATTACAGTTGGATCACCAGCATGAAAACCACATGCAATATTTACAGATGAAACAAATGGAAGAATTTTATCATCATTTCCTATCTTATACGCACCAAATCCTTCTCCTAAATCACAATTTAAATCAATGGTAACCATATTCTATTTCTCCTCCTACTTTACGCTTGTAAAGCGATGAATTTCTTTAATAGATTCATATTTTGTTCTTGCTCTATATAAAATTCCGTCGCTTCTGTTATAGAAATCTTTGCAAACGTGACATAATCACCTGGCTTCAATTGCGCAAGAATTGGCAAATCAACTGATATAACATTACCAATTCGTGGATATCCACCTGTCGTTTGTCTATCTGCCATTAAGATAATTGGATTACCACCAGACGGCACTTGTATTGTTCCAAACGTAACTGCACTTGATAAAATCTCAGATTGTTCTATTCTTTTCAGTTCTTCACCTTCAAACCGATAACCCATGCGATCCGCATAATTAGATACTTTATATTCTTTTGAAAAAAATGACTCTAAGCTTTCCCTCTTAAATTGATTCCATTCAAAATCTAAAATGACACGAATCACTGGGTTACGATTATATTTTGGTAGAACATGATTACATATGCCCCAAGGTGTTTCTACTCTCTCTTCGTCCATCAATTTCTTTATCACACAAGTAGCGAAGCTTGACGGTGCACCAATTTGAAAAAGATCTCCCTTTTTCAGCGCCCGCCCTTCTATTCCACCTATAGCTGCTCTTACATATGTACTTTTACTTCCCATACTATTTGCAACATCAATTCCACCTGCAAATGTCACATATGTCCTAGACTCAAACTGTGCCTTCCCGAAGCAAAGCATGCTACCCTCTTTCGCTAAAATGGGGCGCCATAATGGAATCGGTTCTCCGTTTAGCAGAGGCTCCATATTCGCACCACCAATTGCTAGCAATGTTTCTTTCTTTATAAGCAGTTTGGGACCCATCATTGTAATCTCTAATCCAGCTTCGTCCTCTTCATTTCCAACTAACATATTTATCATTCTTAATGCAGTTCTATCCATAGCACCACCAACAGGCACACCATATTGTTGATAATAATATCTTCCTAAATCTTGAATTGTTGTAAGCATTCCAGCATGTAAAACCTCGACATTCATTTCCTAGCTCCCTCCATAACCCAGTACTCTTCCTCTGTTATTGGGATAAAGCGTAAATACATTCCACTCTGCACATATGTAGGTTTTTCCTCATTTGGTTGAAACAACGCAATTGGTGTCCGTCCAATAATATTCCAGCCACCTGGTGTTTCTAATGGATATATTCCTGTTTGACTTCCACCGATCCCCACTGAACCAGACGCTATTTGTAGACGTGGTGTTTGTTTTCGAGGCGTTTCTATCTCTTTTCGCATACCACCTAAATATGGAAAACCCGGTGTAAATCCTAGCATATAAACAAAATACGTTTCCTCGCTATGAAGACGAATTACGTCCTCTACACGTAATCCATGATACGCAGCGACTTCTTCTAAATCTGGTCCATATTTTCCTCCATAACAAACCGGAATAGAGATACTATCGTATTGCTTTTGCTCTTTATTTTGATTATGACTAAGTAATTGATTTATATATTTACATACATAATCATATGGCACTACCTTTCTTTCTTTTTTCTCCCATAACTCATATACATCATAATAAACCGTTAAAGAAGTAAAGGAAGGTACACACTCAATCATTCCATGAAACGGATGTCTCTTTAATGCTTGGCGCAAATTTTGCACATTTTCATATATATCCAAATCAATTTTTTCTCCGAATGTAACTACTACCGCTTGGTCCCCTAGTGCTGAAAATTTCATCATATACCTTCCTTTTCATCTCTCCATCCAAGCTCTTTCGAAATTTGATGCACTGTTTCTTTTACTTTTGTAATAAAGTTTGGAATTGTCGATTCATTATACTCTATTGCTAATCCTGAAATACTAATACCAGCTATTACACTACCATCACTTGCAAAGACAGGTGCTGCAATTGCAGCTGTATGATTCTCCAGTTCCGAATAACTTATCGTATACCCTTCTCTTTTCGCCTTATGTAACAGGCTTTGCAACTCTTCTTTATCTACTACAGTTCCATCTGCAAATCGTTGTAATTGCACTTTCTCTATATACTGCATTTGATCGTCTTCCGAAAAATACGAAAGTAAAATACGTGAACACGCCCCTGCATATAAAGGAGCTCGTCTACCAATCTCTGTATACACTCGTACTGGTTGATCCCCATCCATCTTTTCAATATAAATTGCTTCATTCCCGTCTTGAATAATTAAATTCACAGCTTGACCAAGAGAATCCCTAAGATTTTTCATATATGGCTTTGCAATATTTCGTACAGATAATCGCTGCGACACAAGTTGACCAAATCGTAAAAATATCAATCCCAGTTGATAACTTCCCTTTGTTGTCCGTTTTAAAAACCCCATTTCTTCAAGTGAACCAATTAAACGGTATACAGATGTTTTAGGCATTCCTGTATGATGAACCATTTCCGTTAATGTTAGCTCTTCATGCTCATAAAACAGTTCTAAAATATCCATCGTTTTCACTGCCGTTTTATTTAAACTCATCTTAGCTCTCCTAAATTCCGAAAAACGGAACGATAATTCCGTTTTTCGAAACAAATGTATAATTTAAAATTATAAAATATTCTTTCTATTTAAACGATATTTTTCTCAAATAAAAAAGCATTGAAAGTAAAATCCAATGCTTTTTTTAACGCGTATATGAAAACTCTCTCTTTATTGCAATGTTCTTACTTGTTGCAACGGCCAAAATACCGCTTCACCTTTTCCTACAATTTGATCTTCAGAAACGAAACCAAACATACGACTATCTTTTGAGACCTGACGATTATCTCCTAACACAAACACTTGGCCTTCTGGCACTTCTGTTTTCCCCGTTTTTTGTTCTAATCTAAAATCAGGAGTTAATTTTCCTTTAGCTACTTGCTGCTTAAAATCTGCTAAATACGGTTCATCAACTGCTTTTCCATTTATGTACAAAACATCGTTTTTATACTCAATTGTATCTCCAGGTAAACCAATTACTCGCTTTACTAAATCATATCCTTCTTTCCCATGAAAAACGATAATATCAAAACGGTCCAATCCTTGTATGTTGTAACCAATTTTATTTACAAGTACGCGTTCATTATTTTCTAGAGTGGGCATCATTGACTCACCTTGTACGAGTGAAGGAGTAAATAAAATACCACGCACAATAAAAGCGATTCCTAGTGTAATACCTATGGTTTTAACCCATGAAATGATTTCCTGTTTCCTACTTTTTTTCATATTATTCCCTCTCTTTTCCCACTATAATAATTGCTTTCGTTTAACTAGCTCTTGCACAGAATTTTGATTGATTTCAGCAAAACAAGATTTAGATTCTCGAACAGCAGTGCCAACGTGCGCTTGTGTAATTCCTGTTTCGTTCAGTAATTGTGCTATATTTTCTTTTGTCACACCACTACCAACAATCAGCTCTAAATTCTCTTGACTTTCTTTTTGCATTGCAGAAAGCACGGGAATATTCTCTACTATATTTCCATGTCCACCAGAAGTTAAAATATGGGTTACCTTATTAAAATTCCGTAGTAGTTTTACTGCTCCTACTAGATCATCAACTTCATCTATCGCGCGATGAAATGTTACATTAATTCCATCTACAACAGATAATAAATCCGCTAATTTTTCTTCATCTATTTGATTTTGTTCATTTAAAACACCTAAAACAACGCCTGCCGCGCCATGTTCCTGTGCAATTTGAATATCTTCTTTCATCATTTCAATTTCTTCTGTTGTATATATAAATGATTTAGCGTGAGGACGAATCATTACATGGATAGGTATGTTTACTGCTTTCACCGCTTTTTTTATAAAAGCATAACTTGGCGTTAAACCACCTTCTGTATATGCTGAAATAAGCTCAATTCGGTTTCCACCGCTTTCTTCAATTCGTTTCACATCTTCTAAACATGTTGCAATAACTTCTAGCATGAAACTTACCTCTTTTCGTACTTTTTCCTCATTATACAGCAGCCCAAATAAGAAGCCTAGTTTTCTCATATAAAACATAAAAAAAAGAATTGAAAAGAAAGATTTTAAAACGCCTTAATAGATGTGTTTGCCATAAGTAAAATAAAAGCGAACTTAATTTCTTTATTTTTATCATCCTTAGAAAATAAGAGGAAATCCCTATGCATCATTTTAACAACCAAACGTCTCGTAGATTCACTACATATTATTGCACCAGTAACCTTCATATTGAGAAATCTACAAATCATTTGCATTTATTTCCACGATTCTTAAAAATCTGTTATTCTATTGATATAATTCAAAAATTTGTAACAATTCACACAAGGGGGCCTATTAAAAGATGAATATGAAAGCTACAGCATTGACAGCAGCAACTGTCGCAGTCTCTTCTCTTCTCCCAACGATTACTGAAGCGAATATGCAAACAACAGTTGCACAACAAAAAAACAACACAAAAATCGGATACGTAAAACTTGATACTGTACAACTGTATCAACGTACTACAACAAATAGTGATTCCATTGGAAGTTTTTCATACAACACACCTGTTACAATTCTTGAAACAACAAAGGATTGGTATAAAGTAAACGTTCAAAACAAAGTAGGTTATATTCACAAGTCTAGTCTGTCTCTGACAAAATTAAATCAGCCGCATAACCAACATATCGTAAATGCGAGCGCTTTAAATGTTCGTTCAGAACCAAGTATACACTCTTCAATCATTGACGTATTACCAAATGGGACATTTATGTCGGTTCAAGAAATTTTTGATGACTGGTATCTAATCTCTCATAATGGAAAAGTAGGATATGTAAAAAAAGAATTTGTATCAAATGGATCAGAGCCATTAGTCAAAGGGATCACCGTACAAGGTAATTCTTCTTATTATGTTGCAACACCTAACCTAAGGGTACGAAATGGTGCAGGGACAAATACTGCTGTAATTGGTTCTCTAGAAAATGGAACGCAAATACAAGTTATCGGTACAGTAGGTACATGGTATAAAATTCGTTTTGGATCAGGCTATGGATATGTTGCACAGCATTATATAATGCAAAATAAACCACAACAACAAGCTACTCCCCCTGCTATACCTGCTGTTTTCAAATTTCCAACTCAGGGACAAGTTAGCTCGCCCTTTGAAGTCAGATGGGGACAAATGCATTATGGTGTTGATTTTACAGCAAATGGCGATACCTCTATTCATGCTGCAGCTGCAGGAAGAGTGAGCAAATCCTACTATTCTAGCAGCTATGGAAACGTCGTATTCGTCACACATTCTATAAAAGGAAAACAATACACAACCGTTTATGCACACATGAAAAATCGTTCTGTACAAGCTGGAGATCGTGTTCAAGCTGGACAAACTTTAGGTCAGATGGGAAATACAGGACATTCAACTGGCCAGCACCTTCATTTCGAATTACATAATGGGGAATGGAATTTCGAAAAAACAAACGCTGTTGATCCACTTCCTTATTTAGTACGGTAGCACCTTATGTCACGTAATGTTCAGCTAATCATTGAATACTTATCGTTTTTCGGTCTAATTTGTTGTTTTATTATTTATGATACAAATATTATTTTTTTAAGTATGCTCATTCTATTTGTATTCTGTGAATCATTGTTGGAAGTATTTAAAATACGATTTAAAAAACACATTTCTCATTTATACACATCACTCATTATTATCGTTTGTCTAATCGTTAATTTAAAGGTTGATGGTCTATTTATATCGAGTATGTTTCCTGTATTTTTTATAGGAGTTCTTCTTATCACCTCCCAATATATCTATATGCCTGAACATCACAAAAAAAGAGATGGGGAGACAAAGATAGTATAATATACATTTATAAAGCAGTAAGTGACTACATGTTACACCTCTTTTTATCTTTAAAAGGAGGCGTAACATGTAGTTTCTTTTGTAATGTAAAATTTTAAAATAAATCAAGACATAAATACTATATATAATAAAAAACCAATTCTGAACTAACAATTCAAAATTGGTTTTTCACTTCGCAAAACATCTAGCTTTTATCCCGCATTAACGTGCAGTAGGAACCCACCTCAAAATTCAGCGAAAGCAAAGAAGAGTGAGGTGGAGGATTAACTGTCCATAAAAGCCCGATTGGTGAGGGCTAATAATCAGTAGGGGATGAAGCCCCCACCCCACTGATTAAAGTTTCACTTTATAATTCCATACGGTTTAAAATATCTTTTAACACTTTTAAATCTTCAGCCGTCAACGTTACACCTTTTCCCATTTTGTCATGTTCAGGTGCCCAATCACGCAAATCATATTTAGGCTCTTTCCCGTTCCAACTGATTAAATTAAGCTCTTTATTCCAACCTTTAGGTGACTGTGATAAAACTCCAAAAGTTTCTTTAATATCAAATTTGATTTCCGCCACTGTTGTTACCCCCTTTAAAATATATATTCCCTATTTGCAATTGCTACATTCCCTAATTCTATACCGATAGGACTTGTATTTCCACACATAAGCCTCTGGTGTACTCCCCTTCTATTTCTACCTATATTCCGAATACATATTAACAGCATATCTCTTCCGTCTTTATTAAAACACACTGATTTAAAACCATCATCTTACGTAATTCGATTCTTATCTTACGTACTCCATCAAAGTTCTACAAATCAATTTTTTAAACCTTTTGACTCACAATAAAAACCTTCGCTCAAATTGGAGCCTGTTCATACATCTCTTCACAATTTGCGAAGGTTGTTTACTTTTATCTTCTATTTGAACAAATTTTGGTTTTCCATACCAATCACATCCTTTTTTTAGAGTACTAGTATCAGTATGTCCAAGATTTGGAGATTAATTGCAATTATCTTGAATTTTTTGCACCAGAACCTTTTACTTTTATCCTTTAATGTGTACACTCTTATGCACTGTAATTCCTGTTTCTCATTTCTTTTCACGTTGTCTTCCTCCGTTATTTTTGATTGATATAATCATAATATCTTTTTAACGAGAGTTTAGATTTAAAGCCTACTTGTTTTATAATTTCTTTCTCTGAAACATGATGCTCAATAAGTCGTAAAATAAACGTGTTTCGTAAGTTTTGCGCCGAAATACCTTTACGTAAATTTGCCCGAGCAACTTCAAGTCGAATCATCTTTTGAACAGCAATTTCTGTTAAAGCTTTTGGTGCATCATTTTCATATACCCAACGAAATGTATTTCGAGTATAATCGAATGCCACAAATAGTGGATCAGTACTATGATATTTTGGACGAACAGGTTCAGGAATGATTTTATAATAGCTAAATAATCGCTTTTTATCATCTTCACTTAATACAATCGTTCTTTCTATCCCTGTTATTTCTGGAACTGTGAGTGTATTATTCTCAAAATGAACATGCTTCATTTGTAAGGCTATAAGCTCTTGTAGTGATAGTCCATAGTTCAGAAGGAAATGCACAATAGAAATGTTTCGATCTTGTAGTATTGGACGAACGGAACATTGTTTTTCCGTTAATCCTTCAAATGAAGTTAAAATATAATTTAACCTTTTTTCTTCTTTTTCTGAGATGAAATCTTCATCACGTAACGCACGATTCGGTTGAATACTAAATTGCATCTCTTCTAACGGATTTGGCAATTGTAAATACTGATACAGTCTATTTAAGACAATATAGACACGATGCATTGTTTTATCAGAGTACTGTCGTTGCTGTTTTAAATCATAGAGATACGCTTCATAATCCTTTATACCAAGCGTCGTCCATATATTATGTAGAGGGAGTTTTTTAGATTTTTGCAACCAATGACCAAAGTCTTCAATATCATAAACATATCGTTTAATTGTGGAAGGCTTTCTTCCTTTATTTAATAAAAAAGAAGCAAAATGTTGTACTGTATCTTGGAATTCTTTTGTTGGCATAACCCTATCATCCTAATTTTTCTTTTAGTATATCAAATTTTAAAATTTGTTTAACGTATAAGAGTATTAACACATGTATACTCCCCGATTTTACTGTGGATTTGAAATAAAGTCGTACCGTTTATAAAAAATTGCACCGTTATACCCCTTTAGATTATCTAAAGGGGTATATTTATAGTAAAAAGGAAAAGAACATCTGGAATTGAAAGATCGATTAAGGAACTGTTGAGTGACAATAAGTTGTTTTGTTAAAGGGTCATATTGTTGAAAATGAACTGGGAATAAAAATCAAAATACATAGTTAAGGAAGTGGATGGATGAATTTATTAACTTTTACTGAGGAATTTTTTAATTATGTAAGGGAGTTTTTACTTTTAAGATTTACACTATTTGCTTTGGTCCTCATGACCTTTTCCTTTGTCATAAACCGTATTATTGATTGGTTCTTTAGGAAGTCAAGTTTTTTTGATGAAGAAGTAGAACAGACGATTCAAAGTGTAATTCGATCAATTTTTAGGTATGGAATTATAATCAGCCTTGTTATTTATCTAATTAGTCAATTTGTAGATATAAAAGGTATTCTTGCAGGTGCAGGGATTGCCGGAGTTGTCGTCGGTTTTGCTGCACAACAGATGCTAAAAGATGTTATATTAGGGTTCGCAAGATTAACGGACAAAGAGTTTCGTGTTGGCGATTTTGTTACTTTTAACGGAACAAGTTCAGGTACCATTGAGGAAATCAGTATTCGCTTTATGCAAATTCGTGAATGGTCGGGAAAACTCCTTACCATCCCACATGGAGAGATTAGAACGATACAAAATTTTAATAAAGGCTGGATGCGGGTTATTGAACGGATTACGGTAAGTTATCAGGAAGATCCTACAAGAATAAAGGAATTGTTAGAAAATGTATGTGTTATCTGCAATGAAAAATTGGATCAAAACCTATATAGGATAGAGGACGAAGCTGTTGAACCATTTCAATATATTGGTGTTACAGACTTAAATCCAAACCTTAAATATGTTGGGTACGAATTTTGTATTGTAGGTTTGGTTAAACCTGAGGAGTATTTTGAAACTTCCAGGCAAGTAAGGTTTGAACTAATGTCTATATTCCATAAGAATCAAGTACAAATGCCAGCAGCGAACATGTTCATTCATACTGAAAAATTACAGGAGATTCCTGGAGAGCAGCTTTCACCAAGCAGGTAAAGAAAACTAGCTGATTGGAGATCCTAGGTCAGTGCATGAGGCGTGATTGGAAATTATATTTAGAATTTTGGTTTGTAGACCGGCAGATTTCGATGAGCTTAAGGGGTTAAACAATACCTCCTAAAAAAAGTAACTTCCGCACTTGGGCACAATTCTGTAGCAAGAATTGTGCTCATTCTTTATGCATCGGGACATATTCTTAAATAACTAATTGTGGAAATAATAGCAATTTGAGATGGTGCGTTAGTGAAATAAGGAACATTAAATTACTCAAACTTTTTTTATAAAAATCTCATATTAGGGTATCGTCACATCGCCATCAACTTAAGAATTCAGAATTACCCCAAAACGAAAAAATGTACTAAATGGTTATGATTAAATATAAGAAAATAAAATTTTCGTTTTAGGAGTAGCACCACATCGCTATCAAGCTAAGCTTATGCAAAGTCAATTTTAGGTGAGATTGTTTCTTTTTTCTAAAGGCTACGTGTAGGGAATTTAAAGATTTGCATACGAAATAAACCCTAATGGGTTTCATTTTTTTGATTTAAGCCGCTTGATTATCAGACATGGTACAATTGTAAACGACACCTAATATATCAAAGACTGTTTTCTTCTCATACCTATGAGATTTTCGCCCTTTTTGCTGTAGGAGGTTGAACAGGCGAATTAGAATCTAAAATACGAATACGCTTGAAAACAGAAGTATATGGAGAAGAAATCGGCATAGATGAGGCCAATTTTTGGTTTAGTAGTTCAGCTAATAGGTGTTGTAAAAATTGGACGGCCGCTTTATTAAATCGTTGATTCAGCCCCTCAGGACTGATGAGCACTTCTGTTGATGCTTCTAAACAGCTAGATAACTGAGTTAAAGAGGTTTTAGCGACATTTTGGCTCATCCATACACATAAAGCGACTAAATCTTTTGCTTGGTACTTACTGGTTCGTTGTACAAAACCAACATCCCTAGCAAGATCTCGTAAGATATTTGGAGATAAGAAGCTTTGAACTTCTTGAGCAAATAGTTGTAATTCATCAGATACAGAAATAGACATGCAAAAACGCCATCCTTTCCTATGATTCTACAGAAAGAATAGCGTATTTTTTCATTTTAGGGAGGATTTTGTTTTATTAGCTTAATAGCATTGGGTTGCCACCAAAATTCCAAAAACCCCCAAATTTATTTTTTAGAGTAAGTTGAGGGGTTTTTGAACCAGAAAGGTATATTTTTACCTATAAAAACTATGACAAAATTTATCCGGTTTTCCTTTTTGCCTACTTGCTAAATTCAGCAAGTAAAATATTTTTAAAGTTAGCTTTACCCATACTGTTCAAAYTGACGGCYAACGTATGCTTGCCTCCAAGTGTACCYCCAGCAARAGTAMTAAACCCTGGAATGCYACCTGTGTGTCCCCATATCGAGACACCGTTTGGAAGCTTAGTTTCATAGATTCCAAGACCATATCCGCCGATTTCAGCACTTCCTGTAGGAACTGTAGTAAGCATTTGTTTTAA
>NZ_LTAQ01000023.1:0-166637 GCF_001590835.1 Bacillus gaemokensis | reverse complement strand
ACGGGCATGCTTGGTGCCTGGAATAACGCTTGAATTGCCAGGTAGGAATGTATTCGACAATTCAAGCGGTTCAATAATCCGATTTTCAATCTCTTCCGCATARCTGTTTCCGGTTACTTTTTCAATAAGGATACCTAGTAATACGTATCCTGTGTTTGAGTAGGACCAGCCCTTTCCTGGGGCAAAGTCTGGGGGCATCGAAAGTCCAATCTTCACTARYTCTTCAGCSGTAWACGATTTTTTTGTATYCGTAAAAAAATCAGCKTCTTTTGACCTTGAGTATTCAGCGATACCACTTGTATGRTTCAATATCTGCCGGATAGTAATCTGTTTAGCATCATATCCGTTTCTTTGAATGACACCAGGCAACCATTTTTCGATGGAGTCGTCTAGATTCAGGCGGTTCTCTCCAGCTAATTGAAGTACAACCGTTGCGGTGAACGTCTTCGTCACGCTGGCAATGCGAAAGCGAAAATCTGTTTTCATTGGTTTCTTGGTGCTCAGATCCGCTACCCCAGCGGCATACCCCCACGTTTTTCCACCCTCAGAAGTTTTAGTAAGTATCCCCGGGAATCCAAATTGCAATGTATCCCGCATTGCTTGTTTGACGGAATTACGATCTCGCTCAGTGCTTGTKTGTRACGAACTAGATACATTTTGAGTGGGCTCTGCTTTTACAATTGAGGTTGGCGTTGTGTATAACAGGGAACTTCCAGCTATTAAAAGRGCCAGACTTGCAAATGTAATTTGACTACGTRTTTTCATAAGGNGCTTTTACAATTGAGGTTGGCGTTGTGTATAACAGGGAACTTCCAGCTATTAAAAGGGCCAGACTTGCAAATGTAATTTGACTACGTGTTTTCATAAGGCATTTCTCTCCTCTATTCACATTGTATAGGTGGTTGCTTGCTGTTTTATACTAACCACACAGCTATCATCTCCACCAATGACAAAAGGTCAACATTGAATTTGTAATCATCTTCATAATTATTATTTTTACAAACGCCATTCTGTCCTAACAAACGGTAAATCCCTCTTTTTCCACATGTATGTTAACCCCAGAAATTACTTCTTTTCCTTGAAACACTCTTGTTACTGGTTTGTTTTTCATATATAGGTCATATCTGTTCCGCCTTTCACGCCTCTTTATATTTTTATCATACATAATGAAAATCTCTTTTTCCTTACCTATTCCTTACAAATTCCTTACGTTCAAAATAGCTTCTATAATAGGGTAGAAGGAGCATCTGTGCCCGAAAGTTCAAAGTATTTTCCAATACATATATTAATCAAAAAGAAACACAGAGGTTTTTCACTTCTATGTTTCTTTTTGTCGTCCTTTAAATATTAAAGATTCGGTTTACTCTTAACAGGTGAATTCCGGCTCTTTTCTAATGTAATTTTTCTTCTTGCGATACAACACAAATGACATTGTGCTGCATGAAACACTCCAAAAATACGTCGAGCTTCCACCCCTCGTTCCATCATCTTATGTAATTGTCGTTGTTCATTTTGATCTTTTGTACTTACACGTATATATCCATAAATATTAGCCACTTTTGGTATTCCCCTTATATTTGTTACCATAATTATACCACTTTCGTTTATAAAGGTATTCATTAAAAATAAACGTTTAAAAATTAATCAAACCCACCTTTACAAACGATTTGTTTTTCATGAAAAATGTAAACATATACCTAAAGGTATTTCTTATTTTTGAACGTTCATAAAATATATTTTTGATATTCTGGACCGCTACTTTTTTTGTGGATTTATGTAGTTCTTAAAGGTGTACCTTTTGGCACTATCAAATCCTTATAATAAAAGGATTTATAGGTTAATGAAAGAAATGAAATTACAAGCCGTTATTCGTAAAAAGAAACGTAATTACGCTTATGCTAAGTCGAATGTAATTGTACCCAATATATTAAAAAGAAACTTCAGTACTGCCCAACCAAATCAAAAATGGGTAACAGATATCACTCATTTAATTTGGGATGGAAAAACAATTTTTTTATCTGTTATTTATGATTTGTTTAATAATGAAGTGGTTTCTTACAATTGATTTCTAAGTTAAATCCAATGATTACTCAAAATGGGCGAGCAAACGGAAAAGGATTTGACTTTAATAAAGATGCAGGTTTATTTGTATGTCCAGCAGGACATTTAGCAAAAAGAAAAAGTAAAAAACCAGATTCACATCCAGGAGCAAGTGCAAGAATGGTTTATTTTTTTGACGTTGAAAAATGTAAGGTCTGTCCACTCCGAGAAGGATGTTTTAAAGAAGGCGCAAAAAATAAAACCTATTCTGTTGCCATTAAATCAGAGGAACATTTAGACCAACAAGCTTTTCAAGAAACAGAAGAATTTAAACGCTTAGCTCGAGAACGCTATAAAATCGAAGCAAAAAATAGTGAGTTAAAAAATAAACACGGGTACGATCAAGCATCGGCTGCGGGTTTATTTGGCATACAAATTCAGGGAGCAACGACGATATTCGCTGTCAATCTAAAAAGAATCTTGAAGCTTCTGAATGAAAAAGAGTAATAAATAGACAAAAAAATAGGGCGTTTCCTGTTCAAAATTGAACAAAAAGCGCCTTATTTTTCTCTATAATGAATTTATTTATAAAAAACGCAAGTTTTTCAGTGCCCTCGTACAATACCGGACTCATGCCCAAAAGGTTGCCTAATGAAATAACCTGTCTAACTTTATGGGGTCACTTCACTTCATTAGGAACCGACTTTTTAATTTGGCTTGTTAAGCTAAGCCCCTATTGGGGGTAGTACCAGCGAAGCTGACACCACCCGTAATGTAGATGTAATTAAATTATTGATGACCTCGTTATATCCCTGCTGGGCAAAGGACTTGCGGCCATGCCCCTGCCCGCTTCCACTCCGTCCAACCAACTCCGCGTCACGTCCTGATTCCGCCCCAATAAGGTCGATGAAATTCACCAGCCTTTTTTAAACGAACGACGAACCGCGGGCTCGGTTTCAGTCTTCAATCTTCAATCTTCAATTGCTTGATAGACCGTGGTCCAGAAGTCTTGGATAACATGCGCTGAATCCGGAGTGGACATCCCAACTTGGGTGAACAGAATTCCGGTGAGCTGTTTGTCCGGGTCAGCGTAAGCTGCGGTACCGGTTCCGCCGTCCCAGCCGAACTGTCCGATGGACGCGTAGTCTCCGAGGTAGGTACGCACCGCCATCCCAAAGCCCCAGCCGCCTTGTATCCCTTGGCCAAACGACAAATGGACGTTGTTTTTAGCCAAGTCCTCTCGGAATGCTTGTTGTTCTGGCGTGAGTCGGTTGGTGGTCATCAGCTGGACTGCGGGTCGGGACAGGATTCGTTTGTTCCCGTGCATCCCTTGGTTCAACAGCATCTGTAAATACGCGTGATAGTCATCGACGGTCGAGAGCAGCCCACCGCCGCCTGCTTGGAATGCTGGAGGTTTGCTGTAACGTCCGCCTGCGGCCTCGTCCCACACGATGAACTCTCCCGTCTGCGGATCAGGGTTACAGGCGGGTGGCAGACGGTCAATCTTACTCTCGGGCACGTAGAAACCGGTGTCCTTCATCCCCAGCGGATCGAGGATGCGTTCACGCAGGAACGACTCGAATGTCTGACCTGTGACCCTGGCAATGAGCACGCCAAGCACTTCGAGGCTGACATGGTACTGCCACCGTTCTCCAGGCTGGTAGCTCAGCGGGAGTGTGCCCAAGCTTCGCATCCACTCATCGGGCTCTGGCAACTCCATCCCTGGCGCGTCGAATAATCCATTTTCGAAGATCGCATTTTGGATCGGGGAGCCCATCAAAGTCAGATCCACTCCAAGTCCGAATGTGGAGGTCAACAGGTCTCGTACAGTGATCGGACGCCGTGCCGGAACGGTGTCGTCCAGCGGACCGTCGGGGCGTTTCAGCACCTGCCGGTTGGCGAGTTCGGGCAACCATTTGTCTACTGGCTCGTCCAAATGCAGTTTGCATTCGTCGAGCAGGATCATTACCGGAGAAACCGTGATCGGCTTGGTAGTGGACGCAAGCCGGAAGATCGTGTCACGTCGCATCGGTGCACCACCATCATGCCGCATTGTACCGAGCGCTTCGACGTGCGTCTCACCGTTTCGGCTGACTAGGGCGACAAGCCCAGGAATCTTCCCAGAATCGACATGCTGCGCCAGTACGTTGCGCATTTTGCGCAGCCCTGTTTCGGAAAAGCCTTTGTTACTTTGTCCCATCATGAATCTCTCCTTTTTTTCCCATTTTCTGATGAACGAAAATCTTCTGTTGTAATCTTTTTCATTTGGTTTCCCTCTTTTTACTTTTTTATCAGCCCTATTGTTTTAAAACTACAAATTCTCTTTTGTTATTCATGCTTGAAAGCCCTTTGTCAAAAAGGTGGATTTGATGCATCAAAGAAAATGAATATTGGCAATCAAAATCTGACTCACTTCCTTTTCTGGGTTATCAGAATCGAGATATGTCCTGCACTTAGCATAGAGCCATGTGTTCATCAGACGTTTATTCTACAACCGTTGTCTTGCCCGCTCCATTTGAGCCCAGCAGTGCGAAAATTTCGCCACGCCGCACCTCAAAATCCACCCCCTTTAAGACTTCCTTGTCTTTAAAGGATTTTTTTAACCCTGTTACAGAAATCGCTGCATTGCTCATACTTTTTCCTCCTTATAAAAAGCGCCTTGCGGAGCTAGATTGCCTATACTCTTCTATTTAGTCTGACTGATAATCTGTATAACTTACTACCAGGTTAAAAATATAACTGAATAGCGAAGGTGGCAATTCACATTTGTAACCAGCTATTCAGTCGGTATTATCTATTGAATTTACTTTTTTCCCAATCGCTTCATGATACTCTGATTCAAATCTTCACGATACTTGGCGACATAGGTATTAGCGTTTGCTACTAGTTCGTCGGCAAAGGACGCCACGTCGTCCCCAGTGATTTCCAGCACTTGTCTGCCTTCCGCTGCACCGGCTTCGAACAACTCGATTAATTCATACTGCATGTGCAGCATATCCATCCCGTTGCCCGCTGAGAAATTCCACATGTAGTTTTGAATTTTCTTAAATACAAACTGGTAGTCCTCTGGCAGGTCTTCAACCCGTGCCATCATCATCCTGTATTCTTTTTTATCACCAATCATTTTTTTGAACATTTCCAACATGTTATTTTTCCTCCTTTTTTATAAAGCTGTCTTCAACCCGTGCCATCATCATCCTGTATTCTTTTTTATCACCAATCATTTTTTTGAACATTTCCAACATGTTATTTTTCCTCCTTTTTTATAAAGCTGAACAAGACACTCCAAAAATATAGGACGGAATATCTTATGAAGCTAGATTGACTTTAAGACGGTAATTTTTGATGATACAAAATCCCATTTTTTCCAAAACAATTCAAGTTCCTGGCGGCCAGCCTCATTAAGTGAGTAAAACTTGCGGGGCGGCCCCATATCTGACGGTTTCTGATACAAAATCCCATTTTTTCCAAAACAATTCAAGTTCCTGGCGGCCAGCCTCATTAAGTGAGTAAAACTTGCGGGGCGGCCCCATATCTGACGGTTTCTTTTCTATGTTCACTAGTTTTTTCTTTTCTAATCGCACGAGGATGGTGTAGACCGTCCCTTCCACGACTTCGGTAAACCCAAGCTCGTTCAGGCGGCGGGTAATCTCGTAGCCATAGGTTTCATGGCGACTGATGATTTCCAGCACGCAGCCTTCCAGCGAACCCTTCAGCATTTCAGTTAAATTTTCCATGTTCAGAGCCTCCTCTATTTTGTCTGACCTATATTCAGTATAACTTAGTACTAAGGGAAATTTTTACTGAATAGCTTTTGGGAAATCATGCTATTCAGTATTACTTATCACATGTACATTGTATCACTAAGTAGAAGAGGTGGTCAAATATTTTTCTTAAAAATATTTTTGCAACCTCACTATTCAGTGTAACATATTACAAGTATATCGTAATACATAGTAGACCGGTTGTCAACTGGATTTTCTAAATATTTTTAAAACCAGCTATCCCCATTGGATACAGCTTCCTTCCGAAGAAATGTTAAAGAGTATTTCCGAAATGAAAGAAGAACTTCGTAGACCTATGTTCTTAATAATCTCAGCAGAAAAGTAAATGTTTATTCTTATTACGACTGTTTTAGAATTTAAAGATACAAACGGCACTATTATAAAATATAAGAACTGATCATTTATAAACAACTTCCGATTTCGAAAATTATATAAAAAAGCCTAGCATGAATCTAGCTTTTTCTTTTTTGTTCAGGGGTGTTTCTTCTTCTTTATTTATCATGTTTTGAAAGTATACTTTTATTAGTGATTTTATAAAATATGAATGAATTGTAATAAACCCAGTAAAATCAAGAGAATGAAAGTAAACTAATATACAAAAGTTTACTTTCGAATAAAGAAAAAATTTCGTCTAATACGTTATTTATCAAGTGACAAACTTAACGCCCATACCTATAAATATATGTAAGATTTATTTGTTTGAATCTATCCCGCGAAAGGAGAGATTGAACGTTATGTAGTTAATAAAGCAGGTAAATGAGTGAAGCTACACTTAGCTTAATCGTTAGAGGGGATTTTTCCTATTTCATTAGTTTCTTTTAAAATAGCGAAAGCAATCGGGAAAAAGTTGATAAATTTGGGTTGAGAAAAAAGGGGGATAATATGTTTAAAAAGAGAAAATGGGGCCTTGTAGGAGTATTAGCATCGGTATTAATCATGTCCGCTTGTGGAAGCGAAAAGGTAAATCAATCTTATCAAAAGCCAGAGGAGAACAAAACAGTTTCAGTTACAGTCGAAAATAGAAATGAAACAGAAGCATTTAATTCAACAATTGAAAATGTGTTGAAAGATGCTCATTTAAGTTTTGCTAGTTTCAATGAAGTTCGGCTCAAACCAATAAATAGTCTTGCTTCTGAAGAAGTAGAAAAGATTAAAAAAATACGAAGAAGTGTCCCTACAATAACGAAAGATACAATGATGCAAAAAGTATTGCCACCAAGCGCAAAAGAATGGTTATTTAAAGAACCTCCTAACGGTGAGCAAATTAAAATTGGTGGTTTTGTTGCCAAAGTGTCAGATACGAAAACCCTAAATAATTATGATAAAATAGTTGAAGGTTTAAGATTGGATTATGAAGGTACACCGGAGTGGCCGAATGAGTACTTAACTTCAAGTTCAGCATTGGCAATACGATATAAAGCTACAGTCCCAGATAATTTCAAAATTCCATTCGGTGGTCAAAATAAGGAAGAAGCAACTAAAATGTTAAACGGTGATACAAGTATAGATTTTATGGATGTAGAACAAAAAGAACCATTTACCGGTAATGGTTTTACAAAAAGTAAGAACTATGTCATACCTGAATTTATAAATAAAGATAAATTGGATTTACATGAGAGTGCAGAACTTTATGAAATCAATAAAAATGGAGAAAAATTGATAGCTGTATATAGTGAAGAGGGTAAAAAATTTATTAGTGTGATTAAATAGGTTAGGAGAAATAATATGAGAAGAGGGAAACGGGCTGTATATAGAGGACAGGAATACGAATATATTACGAAGGATAATAAAATATACAAATTGTTTGTTAGAGAACAGTCACTGGCTCCAGATGATTTTGAATTAAATGAAAAAGGAAATTATCAAAATTTTGTTATGCGGGATGAATTAGATGAAGTTTATTATATAGAACAGTATGCCAAGTATAAGAGGCATACTTTTCAAATCTGGGAGATGGAAGGGGATCGAGTGTTATTAGGTGGAGCTAGCTCTTCAATCGCAAAAGAAGTAGGTTTTTCTCCTTCAGAAGTACCTTGGGAACGAGGGTTATATAAAAAATGGATTCCAAAGAATGAAATTGAAGATATATGGGAAGAAAAAAAACCTTTATAAATAACTTGAAGTGAACCCTTAAAACGGGACGCACATCAAAACACCACGACTTAATTCGCATTTTTTAGTATGTGAATTAAGGAGGTGTTTTGTTCATGTCCCACTATTTGTATTCACTTCAATTTGCCAAGTTTTTTTATTAGAAAAGGAATTTATATCTTTATGTCGAAATAAAGTTGAGGTAGAAAAAGGAGGTTATATGTGATATGACAATTACTACATATGAAATAGAAAAAGAATTTTTAGCGCATGTGAAAAAAATAGATAATTATGGTGAAGCATTAAGTCTTATGTTTTGGGATTTACGAACAGGAGCTCCAAAGAAAGGTGTGGATCAGCGCTCTGAAGTAATAGGAATGCTCTCATCAGAAGTATTCGCACTATCAACGTCTGAAGAAATGGAAAAGTATTTAAATGAATTAGAACAGCTAATTGCAGATAATAAAATTTCTGAAACAACGAAGAAAATTGTGGAAGAGTGCCGTAAAGAGTATGATCGAAATAAAAAAATTCCACAAGCCGAGTATGAAGAGTATGTCAAATTACAAGCAAAATCGGAAAGTGTGTGGGGAGAAGCACGTGAACAATCTGATTTTGAAATGTTCCGACCATACTTAGAAAAAATTGTTGAATATAAGAAGAAATTTATTACATATTGGGGTTATGAGACTTATAAATATAATACGCTTTTAGACATGTATGAGCCAGGTATTACGGTAGAAGTATTAGACCATGTATTTGGACAATTACGTGAGCGTATTGTTCCGCTGGTAAAAGATATTGCCGAATCAAATAAAGAATTAAAAACAAATGTGTTATTTGAACATTTTTCAAAAGAAAAACAAAAGAATTTTACTTTAGAGTTACTAAAACAATTAAATTATAATTTTGAGGCTGGCCGTCTAGATGAAACCATACATCCTTTTGAAATTACATTAAACAGAGGAGATGTTCGCATTACGACTCGCTATGACGAGAATGATTTTCGTATGGCAGTTTTCGGAACAATTCACGAATGTGGACATGCTGTTTATGAGCAAAATATTTCAGAGGAATTAGAAGGAACGCCACTTTGTGAAGGTACATCAATGGGAATTCACGAGTCGCAATCGCTATTCTTTGAAAACTTTATTGGACGTAATAAATCATTTTGGAAGAAAAATTATGATGTATTGAAACAATTTAGTGATGGGCAATTTGAAAATGTATCTGTAGATGAATTTTACGATGCTATTAATGAATCGAAGTCTTCCTTTATACGTATTGAGGCAGACGAACTTACATATCCTCTTCATGTTATGGTCCGTTATGAACTGGAGAAAGAATTATTTGATGGAACATTGGAAGTAAAAGATTTGCCAACAGCGTGGAATGATAAAATGGAGAGTTATTTAGGTATACGTCCAGAAACGGATGCGCAGGGTGTACTGCAAGATGTACATTGGTCAGATGGATCGTTTGGCTACTTCCCATCTTATGCACTTGGCTATATGTATGCAGCGCAATTTAAACATAAGATGTTAGAAGAAATTCCAAACTTTGATGCGTTATTAGAAGAAGGGAATGTGATACCAATTCGTGAATGGTTAACAAAAAATATTCACCAATATGGTAAAACGAAAAAACCATTACAAATTTTAGAAGATGTAACAGGTGAAGGACTAAATGCGAATTATTTAGCTGATTATTTAGAGGCGAAATATAAAGAAATCTATGGACTATAAGAAAAAATAAAATCATTCACATGAAATTCCAAAAAGATGATAAAAAAGGACGAAAATTCATTTATTCGTCCTTTTTTATCATTATGGCGTACCAATTATAATCCATGATGTGACAAATATAATAGCGTAAAGGAGATGAGAAAGATTTATACTTTCGAATTGATGAGGCAGGAACAAGCGGAAGATATTGCATATAATTGGCATTATGAAGGGGAATATTCTTTTTATAATATGGAAGCTGATGAAGAAGATTTAGCCGAGTTTTTAGATTCTAAAATGCGCGGAGAAAATACATTTGTTGTTTGTGAGAATAGTGAAGTATTTGGCTTTTTTAGTTTTAATAAAATAGATATTCATACAGTTGATATTGGTCTGGGGATGAAACCGGATATGACAGGAAATGGCCTTGGATTGAATTTTATAAAGGCTGGCTTAGGTTTTTGTAAAGAAACATATTAACCTAAGTATATAACGTTATCAGTGGCAACATTTAATGAAAGGGCAATAAAAGTTTATAAAAAAGTAGGGTTTGAAGTGGTTGGTACGTTTGTTCAAGAGACAAATGGTAGTTGTTTTGAGTTTTTGAATAGGATAAATATAGCAGTGATTGTTGTTCCGATTGTCATAAGCCAAAAGCCAATCCAGCCTGTTCTTCGGACACCTTTTGATAGGACACCAGTTGTTTTGCTCATACAAGCAAATAAGAAACCAATAATAAAGAAAGTTGTCAATACGAGCCCAAGTAATACACCATGTGTTGTCAAAACTTGATAGTAGCCAATACCAGCAGGTAAATTGAATTTCCCTGAGCGAACGAGAACTTGTAGTAATCCACATAAACCACCTAAAAATAGGGCGATAAATGCGATGTGAATATGAGCCATTGCTAATTTTGCATCTCGTTTACTTATTTTATCTTGCAGTGCAATCATTTTTCAGTCACCTCTACTTTCGTGCTCATCATATGATGGCCAGTACCACAATATTCATTACAGACAATTAAATAATCCCCAGATTTTTGAAAAACTTGTGAAGCTGTGCTTACATATCCAGGTTCAACCATCATATTGACGTTTGTCCCTGCGATTTCAAAACCATGTACAACATCTTTTGTTGCAACGACAAAATCTACTTTTGCACCTTTTGGTACTTTAATTATATTTGGTGTAAAAGAAAATGCTTGTGAAACGATGGTCACTTGATAATGATCTTTACCAACTTTCTTGACACCAGGGTGATCAAATGGTGCTGTTGCATGGACCTTTTCTGGATCAATGGTCGTTAAGCAACTCGGTGGTTTGTTTCCCATATAAAAGGCACTGATTCCTAAAACAGCTAAAAATACGAAGAGTGAACCAACGCCGAAAATAAGCCAGATTCTTTCGTATTTATGTAAGTGCATATCCCCATCCCCTTTTTCAAAACAATATATTATAGCCGATTAACAAAAATTTGATAGACACTAAACCAAGTGAAAATAATGAAAAATCCAACAAAGAAAACGGAGATTAAAGTTCCTTTTAATGAACTTTTTTGATCGCGTTCGGTTTCTTGTTGATGTAATTTATGTTCCCCCATGGTTAACCCTCCTTGGATAAATGAAATCTTACAATTTTATAATACAAAAAATTTAGATAATTTAATTACGTCCGAATATGCTTTCAAAAAGTGTTCATTAATACAATAAAAACTATGTCTATGATGAGAAATTGTAAAATCACGACTTATTATAAGTTTTGGAGTGTGAAATTGTGAAGAAAATGTGAAATGAGTGCTGTTTTGAAATTTTCGAGAGAGATGTGTATGATTGTATTTGGATATAAACGAGGAGCGATTTCATGATTACGATAAAAACGAAACGAGAAATAGATTTGATGCGTGAAGCTGGTAAATTGTTAGCCTCTTGTCATCAAGAAATTAAAAAAATGATACAACCAGGTATTACTACGTTGGAAATTGATACATTTGTTGAAATATATTTAGACAAGCATGGTGCAACGCCTGAACAAAAAGGATACAATGATTATCCATATGCAATATGTGCATCTGTGAACGACGAAATGTGTCATGGATTTCCAACTGATAAAGCTTTAAAAGAAGGAGATATTGTTACGATTGATATGGTAGTGAATTTAAATGGTGCTCTTGCTGACTCTGCATGGAGTTATAAAGTAGGAGATATTTCTAAAGAGGCAGAAAAGTTATTACTAGTAACGGAAAATGCTTTATATAAAGGGCTTGAGCAAGCGGTAACGGGAAATTATGTTGGAGATATTGGGCATGCGATTGAGAGTTATGTAGCTTCGGAGGGGTTTTCTGTCGCAAGGGATTTTACTGGTCATGGAATTGGTAAGGTAATCCATGAAGAGCCAGCAATCTTTCACTTTGGAAAATCAGGTCAAGGACCAAAGTTACAAGAAGGAATGGTAATAACAATTGAGCCGATTGTAAGTGTAGGTATGAGATATTCAAAAATAGATTTAAATGGCTGGACTGCAAGGACAATGGATGGGAAGCTATCAGCACAGTATGAGCATACGGTAGCAATTACAAAGGATGGACCGGTTATTCTGACGACTATTTAACGAGGAAATACAAAATGTAAGAGTTATCAAAACTCGAACGAAAATGATGTTTTTGTAAAATTTGTACGTGTTTTTTCTAGAAATACTTTTCAAAATAAAAAAAGTGCGTTATAATCCTCCTATAAATAAATAGGTTAGCTACACTCATATAATCGCGGGGATATGGCCTGCAAGTTTCTACCGAAGTACCGTAAATACTTTGACTATGAGTGAGGACGAATATATTGCTGGTTTAGCATTCTTTTTTGCGAAGCTCCAAAAGCACGTCTCTCACTTGTAACGAGTGGTGGCTGCTTTTGGAGTTTTTTATTTGCATAAGAGGGGGAACAAACATGAAAGTATTACAAGAAAAGATTTTAAACGAAGGTAAGGTTTTATCTGGTGATGTATTAAAGGTAGATGCATTTTTAAATCATCAAATTGATCCAGTACTTATGCAAGAAATCGGAAAAGAATTTGCACAGCGTTTTAAAGAAGAGAATATTACAAAAATCGTGACGATTGAATCTTCAGGAATTGCACCAGCGGTTATGGCTGCGTTAGAACTTGGTGTGAAAGTAATCTTTGCAAGAAAGCGTAAATCGTTAACGTTACAAGATAATATGTATGTTGCGAAAGTATACTCATTTACAAAACAAGAAACGAATGAGATTTCATTATCTAGAAATCATATTGATGAAAACGACCGTGTTTTAATTATTGATGACTTTTTAGCAAACGGTCAGGCTGCTTTAGGCTTAATAAGTTTAGTGGAGCAAGCTGGAGCAAGTATTGCAGGCATTGGTATTGTAATTGAAAAAGCATTTCAAGATGGAGGAAAGAAACTGCGTGAGAGTGGTATTCGTGTAGAATCACTAGCAGAAATTGCATCACTTGATAACGATACTGTTACATTTGTTCAGCAAGCGACTGCGGAGGTGAAATAGTCATGAAGCAACACCCATTTAAAATCGCATCCCTTGGCATGCAGCATATGCTAGCGATGTATGCTGGCGCAATTATTGTTCCGCTTATTGTGGGCGGGGGACTTGGCTTAAATCAACGAGAATTAACTTACTTAGTATCTATCGATTTATTAATGTGTGGTGTCGCAACGATTTTACAAGCGCTATCGAATCGCTTTTTTGGAATAGGCCTGCCGGTTGTACTAGGCTGTACATTTACAGCAGTTGGACCGATGATTGCAATCGGTAAGCAGTACGGTGTTTCTTCTATATACGGGGCGATTATTGCAGCAGGGTTATTCGTTGTTATTTTCGCAAAGCTATTTGGAAAGCTAGTGAAATTGTTCCCACCTGTGGTAACTGGTTCTGTTGTTACAGTCATTGGAGTTACACTAGTTCCAGCAGCTATTAATGATATGGCTGGGGGAGTAGGAAGTAAAGATTTTGGGAGTCTAGAAAATCTAGCATTAGCATTTGGAGTTTTATTATTTATTATAATTATGTATCGTTTCTTTGATGGTTTTATCCGTTCAATTTCTATATTACTTGGTCTTTTATTTGGTACGATTATTGCAACGTTTATGGGGAAAGTGAGCTTACAAGCTGTTGGGGAAGCAGATTGGTTCCATGGTATTCAGCCATTTTACTTCGGTACACCCACCTTTGAATTAACGCCGGTTATTACGATGATTCTTGTTGCTTGTGTTGGTATTGTTGAAGCAACTGGTGTGTATTTTGCTTTATCGGATATTTGTAACAAAAAGATCGGTGAGCAAGAGTTAACAAAGGGTTATCGTGCAGAAGGATTAGCAATGATTTTGGGCGGTGTTTTTAATGCCTTTCCATATACGACGTATTCTCAAAACGTAGGTCTTATTCAGTTAACGGGTGTACGAAATCGAGTTATCATTTATACGTGCGGTGGCATGTTAATCATTCTTGGTTTTATTCCTAAAATTGCAGCTATCACAACGGTTATTCCAAAACCAGTCCTTGGCGGTGCTATGCTAGCGATGTTTGGTATGGTTATGGCATATGGTATTAAAATGTTAAGTAGCGTAGACTTTGCTAAGCAAGAAAATTTATTAATTGTAGCATGTTCTGTTGGAATCGGACTTGGTGTCACAGTAGTTCCAACATTATTCTCGCAGCTTCCAGAAAGTGTTCGTATTTTAACAGATAACGGAATTGTACTTGGAAGTGCGTCAGCGGTACTTTTAAATATCGTATTTAATATGGTTCCGCAGCGAAAAGCGAAAACAAAAGAAGAACAAGTTCCAATGCAAAGTGTTGCATCGGAAGCGTAAGTAAAAAAGCAAGGTTCTCGTTAAGAGACCTTGCTTTTCTTTTTTAGTGGCATCATCTTTCCATATGTACCTAGGCGCCAAATATATTCGAGCAGGCCGTATTGGTAATGGGAGAGCCACCAGCGGCTAATAAAGATTTGTAATGTATAAAAACCAATGCAAAACAGTGGACCTACCCATAATGGTACTGGTAAGGAGTTTTTGAAAAATAGACCAAACACGACCAATGTGATAATTGTTTGTGAAATGTAATTTGTTAGTGCCATCCGTCCTACATATTGGAATGGACGGAATAGCTTTTGCCATCTTTCTCGCTGTAATAAACGCATGAGTGTGAAAATGTAAAAGATAAATAATGTTTTCCCGCTAAACATTGTAAAGCCGGTCATGTAGATTGGTTCATATGGTTGTTTTGTTACAAAGTAACGAATCATAAAGAACCACATCGGTAATGTTAAAGTGAACATAATGATTTGCCATTTTTTTAGTTTTGGATCTAATTCTTTCGTTCGGCGGAATATATCTTTTTTACCAACATATAAGCCGAGTAAGAACAATCCAACTGTTTCTGGAAGCATGGAAATGTTTATTTGGATTGCTTCAGAATAAAAGGCTGTAAAGCGATCTTGTACTTGTAAGCCCCAATTTTCTAAAGGCATAATTGGCAGGGAAGTTCGTAATTCCTCTATGGGTAAAAACGCAAAGAATAGACTAGCTAATAGCGTGAGAAACTGGTAAATTCCTAATAGAATTAATGCCCATATCAAAATTGTACGAGGCTTTCTCTTATAAAATAATAATAAGAAAAATCCTGCGATTGCATAACTATGTAAAATATCCCCATCCCATAAGAGGACGTAATGTGTAAATCCGAATAATAATAAGATAAGAAGACGACGAACAAATAATGTTTTGGGATGATCTGTTTTCGCCTCAGCGCGTTGCATAAAAATGTAGAAACCTAATCCAAATAAAAATGAAAAAATAGTATAAAACTTTGTTTGAATAAACATATCATAGAACAGGCGAATATAACTGTCTAATCCTTCATAACTTCCTGTGATATCACGAGAGTCAACGCCAGCGATAACAGGCCAGTTAACAAGAAAAATACCGAATACAGCAATCCCTCTAATAATATCAATAGAATGAATCCTCTCGCCTTGTGAAATAGTTTGTGTCATTATGTTCCTCCTTTAATTAAATCCCTCTTATTATACAAAATGTAAGGAGAAGGAGATAGAGGACATTTCCAATTTTTGAGACTGTTAAGATGATTGATATGAGATATAATAAGAGTGCACAACAAGTTTTAAACTCCTTTAAAACAGGCAGTAAAAAGCTCCTTTTCCCAAGGAGCTTTCTTTTTTGAAGAAAATTATTGATAATGATTCTCTTTAATGATAAAATGTATTTAAAAGTGATAATCATTATCAAAAGGATGGTGTATTACATATGGTATATGCATTTGTTGCAGGAACGGTTGCTGTATATGCTGTCGTTACAAAGTATGTATTAAATGGAGTAGGAGCAACAAAATGAACAATCTAACATAAGATCCCTTTCATCTGTAAAAAGAATGAAGGGGATTTTTTATTTTTGGTGAGAATATCCTGAAAATTTAGTATGATAAGAGGGTATATACATCTTGGGATAAAGGGGAACAAGGGGATGACAAACATAGTACAGACAAACAGTATACAAAAACTTGTTTGTTTTTATGAAGAATGGCAGAAGAACGGTGATACGGAAAATACTTTGAAGTTGTTTGAAGTGATTCAAAAGTATAAGCAAGAACAACTCATGATTGCTTTTTGCGGTCATTTTTCTGCTGGGAAATCGACAATGATGAACCACTTATATAAAGCGCAGTTATTACCAACAAGTCCGATTCCGACAAGTGCGAACGTTGTTAAAATTGAAAAAGGGCAAGACCGAATCGTTGTTACAGTAAAATCTGGAGAGCAATACGAATATGACGGTGCATACTCAGCGGAAGAATTGAAGCAGCTTTGTAAAAATGGTGATGAAATAATCGGTGTTCATATTTATCGAAATGATGCACCAATTCCTGATGGCGTCATGCTTGTTGATACGCCTGGAATTGATTCAACAGACGATGCACATCAATTGGCGACGGAATCAACGCTCCATCTTGCAGATGTTATTTTTTATATGATGGATTATAATCATGTTCAATCAGAAGTGAATTTGCAGTTTGTAAAAGAATTGAAACAACGTAATAAAACGGTTTATCTTGTTGTTAATCAAATCGATAAGCATAAAGAAAATGAGTTGTCATTTGAGGACTATAGAAAGAGTGTGAAACAATCATTTTCTAACTGGGATATTGAAGTGGAAGGCATTTTTTATACTTCGTTACGCATGATGAACCATCCGTATAATGAAATTCAAAGATTAGAGGGATTACTCTCTTCTATTATGAAAGAGCGTGGGCAGTATGTGAGAAATGGTATGAAAAGGGAAACCGAATATTTACTACAAGAACATTTTGCATTCGTTCTTTCAGAAAATGAAAAACAACTCATGCCATATCAAACAGAATTAGCATCAACGTTATCGATTTCAGACGTAATTGAAAAGAAGGAAGAGCTCATTGAAAATAAACGACGTGTTGCTAGTAAAGAATCAGATGTAAAAAATAAATTTGTGAATAGCCTTCAAGCAATATTAGATAACGCTTACTTAATGCCGTTTGAAATGAGAGAGTTAGCAAATCAATATTTAGAAACAAAACTAACAAAATTTAAAGTTGGTTTGCTATTTGCAAAGGGAAAAACAGAGCAAGAAAAACAGCGGCGTTTAGATGCTTTTTATTCAGAACTGAAAAAAATAGTTGAAACACAGCTTGATTTTCATGTAAAAGAGTTTATTGTGTCTTTCTTAAAGGATGAAGGTGTGTTTACAGAAGAAATCGGCAAAGACGTATACGCACTGCACATTTCTTTTGGTACTGAATTGCTAGCAGAAACGATTAAACAAGGTGCAGGATTTACAGGCGATTATTTGCTACTTTATACAGCGGATGTTGCGAATGAGCTGAAGAAACGATATTTTACAAAGTCACAGCAAATTTTTGAAAAAAGTACGATTGCTTTACAAAAGAAGGTGCAGAAAGAGGTTGCTCATATCGAACAAGAGATTGAGCAGTATACTGTTTTACAGACAGCGAAAGAAACGAAATTACAATATATTAAGGCATATGATGAATACGAGAACTATTTGCAAGGTATTTGGTACGATCGTGTACATGTACCAGACGGATTAAATATAGAAAAAGTTTTACAAGGTAAAAAGCAGGTTGTAAACGAAAAGTTTACACTACAAGAACACGAGGTACCAAGCAATAGCGTTTCTTATAGTGAGGCAAATACAAAGATTACAGCAAAATTAAATATTCATCGCATATTAGAACAAGTAAGGCAAGCAGAAATTATACTAGAGCCTCTTCCTACACTTAAGCATTTACATCAAGAAGTTGTTGGAAAGAGAAAGCGTGTTGAAGCAAAGCAATTTACAGTAGCGTTATTTGGGGCTTTTAGTGCAGGGAAATCATCATTTGCAAATGCATTGCTTGGTGAGAATGTACTGCCTGTATCACCAAATCCGACAACGGCGACGATTAATCAGATTTTACCGGTTACGGAAGAAAAACCTCATGGTACAGTAGTGGTTCAATTTAAATCAAAGCAAGCTTTACTAGAAGATATGAAAGCCGTTTATAAATTATTTCATTGTGAAATAGCAACATTTGAAGAGGCGCTATCACAAATTGATACAATCCTACAATACTCGTCACCAAGTGGAAAACAAAAAGCAACATTTAGTTTTTTACGTGCGGTACAAAGAGGATATCATGCAGTTTCTGATCATTTGGGAGACCAAGTACAAGTTACATTAGAAGAATTCTCTGATTATGTAGCGAATGAAGAAAAATCATGTTTTGTTGAATATATGGAACTGTACTATGATTGTGCTTTAACGAGACAAGGGGTTGTACTCGTTGATACGCCAGGAGCAGATTCTATTAATGCTCGCCATACAGATGTTGCATTCCAATATATTAAAAATGCGGATGCAATTTTATTCGTAACATATTACAATCATGTCTTTTCAAGAGCGGATCGTGAATTTTTAATTCAGCTTGGCCGTGTAAAAGATACATTTGCGCTTGATAAAATGTTCTTCTTAATTAATGCAGCGGACTTAGCTCAGTCTGAGGAAGAATTAGAGATGGTAAAAGGATATATTGCAGACCAGCTTTTACAATATGGTATTCGAAATCCACGTTTATTTGCAATTTCAAGCTTATGTGCACTTGAGGAAAAACAAGAAAAGAGTATTCCAAAAGAAAAGTACGGTATTTTGCAAAATTCGGGAATTGCAAAGTTTGAGGAGTCATTCACGTCCTTTATGATGCGAGATTTAATGCTTGTGTCTGTCCATTCTTTGTATGGCGCTTTGCAAAGTGCACAGCAGCTTCTTACAAATATGATACAGGGAGCAAAGCAAGGAAATGATGAGAAGGAAAAACAGACAAAAAAATATGAAGCAGAACGTGAAGAACTGCTTCGTGTCATTTCATCATATAGTGTATTGGCAGAAGAACAGGCAATGCACAATGAAGTGAAAGAACTGTTGTATTATGTAAAACAGCGCTTGTTTTTACGTTATAACGATGTGTTTACTGAATTTATTAATCCAGCTTCACTGCGAACAGATGGAAATGTGAAAACTCAGCTTCAAGAATGTACGATGGAACTTGTATCATTTATTCAACACGATTTATTGCAAGAAATGAGAGCTACATCACTACGCCTTGAAAAATGGATTGGTGAAGCTATGCAGCTTGCACAGCGTGAAATTATAGTGAAATGTAAGGCGGAAAACGAATTTGTTTCTATGAATGGAATAGTGGATTATGAATACAAAGTTATTGCACATAAAGATCCATTTCCTTCTATAGAAATAAAAAATTTCAAACAGGCATTATCTCATTTTAAAAATGAGAAAAGTTTCTTTGAGAAAAATGATAAAGCTCTAATGCAAGAAGATGCTAAGGAAACATTGGAGCCTTTTGTATCCCAATATGTAATGGATGAGGAAGATTTATTTATCCATCATTATAAGCAAGAATGGGAGACGAAATGGAACCTAGTACAAAGAGTGATGGGGCAAGATGTTGAACAATATTACGAAAGTGTATTGTTTGCTTTAGCGGAAACAATTGATGTATCGCTATATGAACAAAGTAAGGAACAATTGCAGAAGCAATTAGCAGCAATTGAAAAAGAAATTCATGTTTTGTAAACATTATGAAAAAAAGATTCGCTCAATTTTCTTTTGCAATACAGCATCCAGTGATTTTACGAATCCTGCAAATTCATCTGTAGAAATCATATGGGTAAGAACTAAGCGCCTTCCGTCTGGCGTTTCACCGCATAAGACGAACGAGGAAAACTCATATGTTTTTCCTTCTACAACTAATTTTGGATAGGAATATGTTCCATTTTTCTTTTTCTTTCCATCAATCGAGATGACGTTGCACTTTTTCTCATTGTTGTCCATGGGGAATCCCTCCTTTGTATTACTTATGGTAGACAAGGAGGGTTTAGAACAATAGAGAAGGGAGAATTTTTATGGGGATTGTAATAGAACAGATTTCTAAAGACGTGGCACCTAAGTCGTTACTGTTGCTCGCTGATCCAAGTGAACAGCAAATTAATTTATATTTACAGCGCGGGCTTATATATGCTGCAAAAAAGGAAGAAAACGTTATAGGTGTATATGTATTGCTTGAAACAAGGCCTAAAACAATGGAAATTATGAATATTGCCATTTTAGAGGAGTTACAAGGACAAGGAATTGGTAGACAGTTGTTACAACATGCGATCATAACTGCTAAGGAACATCATATGCACAAACTCGAAGTAGGGACAGGAAATTCTAGTATTTCACAGCTCACATTATATCAAAAATGTGGTTTTCGTATTTTTTCTATTGATTTTGATTACTTTTCGAAGCATTATGAAGAAGAGATTATTGAAAATGGGATTGTATGCCGTGATATGATTCGGCTTACAATGGAACTCATGTAGTCTATTTTTAGTGAAGCACTGGCATGGAAATATACATTACTTAGGGGGAAGAGAAGATGGAAGTACATAAAGCAATTACAGCACATTCTCGTAAACAAAATGAAATTGTTACAACATTTTTACAGCTAGAAGCGCAGCGTGAAGCGGCAATTGAAGCGGCGGTATCACTTGCATCAAATGGAAAACATTTCTCATTGGATGCCATTAACATGGTAACAAAGCAAATCAATAATCTTGCTAAACGAGGTGTTGCACCGCAACGTAAAATTGTAACAGAAGATATGGTTATGGAGTATGTAGGTCGCTTGCAAGAGAAAGAAGGTCGTTAAGTATGATTGTTACAGTCGAATGGTTACGTGATCATATAGAAGATGAACATGTCCGTATAGTCGATTGTTGTTTTGACTTAGCAAACCCAAGTTGGGGAAGAGAACAGTATGAGAAAGAACACATTCCTCATGCAGTATATTTTGATTTGAATCTTGATTTATCAAGCCCCGTTAAGGAGCATGGTGGACGTCATCCACTTCCAAATGTTGAGGATTTTGCAGAAAAACTTTCTCAAGCTGGTATTGATGAAAATACGACAGTTATTGCGTACGATAGTCAAGCGGGTGCAATGGCTTCGCGTCTTTGGTGGCTATTAACATATGTAGGACATCAAAAAGCATATGTGTTAAATGGTGGTTTGCCAGCTTGGAAGGAACAAAACTTACCTACAACAACGGAAGCTTTAGCTATTGTGCAAAAGAAGTTCACACCAGTTATACAAGAAAATTTACTTGTAACGATGGAAGATGTGAAAGAAAAAATTCGTACAAATGTAGATGTAACGTTAATTGATTCTAGAGAGCCGAAGCGTTATGCTGGAATTGAAGAACTTATTGATTCTCAAGCTGGTCATATTCCAACAGCGGAAAACTATTTTTGGAAAGATGGAATTACAGCGGGAGGACAATTCAAAAATAAGGCTGAACAACAAGAACGTTTTCGTCATCTGAATAAAGAGACAGAAACAATAGTCTATTGTGGCTCTGGAGTTTCAGCATGTCCAAATGTATTAGCGTTACAATCGGCTGGTTTTCGTAACGTCAAGTTATATGCTGGAAGCTGGAGTGATTGGATTTCTTATCCAAAAAACCAAATTGCAAAAGAAGGACAGTAACCTCTTGCATGGGAAAATATTTTGTATTAAAATAAGGTCACAAGCAAGAAGTTGCTTTAGAACATTATATTTTACACATTGCATGCAATGTGATAATATAACGACAAGCAAATAAAACATCCTGCGGTGTACGTAACTTATTTATGTCTAAAACCGATGTTAGTTATACGGAAGCTCAAGATTTAGCGACCATCATCAAGCCTTCCCTTGTGGAGGAAGATGTACGGTAACTGTGAGGGCATCCACCTGCGAGTAGCGGGTTTTTGGACATTTACGAGGGACGGCACGTGCGGGGGTCTTATTTCAACTAACATTATATAAAATTCCTACGGTGTACGTAGCTTATGTATGTCTTAAACCAATAAGTATAATATGGAAGTTCAATATCTAAATGTTAACAGCATGCCATCTTTTTAAGAAGGAAGCTGAAAGCATTTGTGAGAGCATCCACCTGTGAGAGCAGGTTTATGGACATCTAGAGAGAACGGCATGTGTGGGGCTATATAAAAACCTTGCGTTTTATACGTAAGGTTTTTTTGTTGTAGGAAACTTTTTTCGGTACACTAGTGCTCACGAATAATAAAGTCCTTTAAAAAATAAAATAGTTGTTTAAAAGATGGTATAGAATTGGATTTTTATACCATCTTCTTTAATTTATTTGTATAATAAAAGGATATTTCGATATTCGGTTAATTAATAAAAGGGCAGTATTGGGGAGGAAATGGAAATGAAGGATTCGTTTACAATATATACTAGCATGTCACATTGTTTAAATTTTATGATTTATATTCAAAATATTTATTTTAATCAAAAAGAGGAAAAAGAAAATTTGAAGTTTCCTTACATAGCAAGAAAATTAAATTTCTCCAATGATTTTGAAGCGAACTTTAAAGAATTATGGAGCACGCTTCGTAAACAAATCGCTAATGAGAAAAATGAAATGCAGACTTTTTACGAGGAGAATCATATATTTTATGAGCATCTATTTGAAGCAGATTTATCTAATGAAGAATCATTTAAGGAAATTGTTCGTTGCTTTGAAGTATGGTGGACAAGCTTAGCAGGTGGCTTCTCATTAGAACGTTCTGTCGATGAGTATGGACAACAGCTTTATAATGACTTGATTTTGTACCTTGAACAAAACCAAATAGAGCCTTTAAAGCAATTGCATATTAGTTTAATTTATGACGAATGTGTATTAGCTGAAGAAAACATTTCTTCTTGCTCTGCCATTTTACCTACCTAAAACTTTTTTATGAATTATAAAGATATGGTTACTAAATTATCGAAATGTTTTAATGAGGCTTAAAGGGGACGATTATTAATTATTCGCTTTCCGAAAATTAAACAACTTTATTATTCCTTTAAATTAAAGGCTGCAACAAATAAAACTTATTTTTAAACAACGTTAAAACCACCTACTAGATTAACTTGTAGGTGGTTATTGCATTTCTAGGATTAAAATTAAACAACTTTATTATCTCTGCACAACTAGAAATGGTTGGAATTTCATTGTGTGGAAAGCATAAAAATATTAGAAATCAAATGCCTCCCCAATGATGGGAGTTTTACTTGAATGTTATCTGTGTTCACCTGTAAATTTTCCATAATAAACATAACATTTTCGGTCTTCATCAATCTCTCTTGAATCTAAGGTGAATTCCATAGGCATTCCATTCCTTTGAATATACAGAATATCTGAATGAAGAGACGATAAGATTTCTTCATGATTCCACACATCTTTACTTTCTATTAAAATAGAATCTGCTCCTTGTAGTTCTCTAATCTCAAAACCTATATGGGAATATGTAGGTTCTGAAGGATCATCGAAGAACGTTTCTTTTTGGACATATAATACTGCTGTTCTGTCGGGATCCATCGCGGTCGCTGTTACGACATACGTATCCCCTTCTTTAATGAAGTACTCACAAGTCATCCTTGCGACGGCTTCAGAAACAGAAATATCCGCATAGTTCCATAGGGCAGGATATTGTTTAGCTTCATCATTGAGTCGATATTCTAACCGCAATTGTAATCCCTCTTCCTTTTTCTTCTACTTTATCATGAATTCTTTTATAATAAAAATATAATATATAAAGGAGCGTTGGAAAGTGACAAAAACCAAATGGTTAGTAACAGGTGTTCTTACTTCTTTAATGACTAGCACTTTATCTGGCTGTACAGAAGATCTCCCTCCAAAACCGAAAGATAAGAGTTGTGCTGATTGGGATTGGGATGATGAACTTGGCGTGTGGCGATGCGATGACAGCCGTTCAAGTTATCATGGGCATTATTATTACGCTAGTAGATACTATCAAAATAAATCAACCTTCAAAAATTCTTCTGAATTTAAGTCCTATCAAGCTTCGTCCGAATTTAAAGGGGGAATTGGAAGCGGTTCAAAGGGTGGATTCGGAGGTTAGATTATGTCGCTTTACATAAAGAAACGAAGTCAATTTTACTCAAGCTTCCCTCACTTTTGGTCTGACTTATACGGGAGTGAGTATAGCCTTTTTCATGTTTTTGAAATAACAGAACAAACGATTCAAGGTTTGCAGTTAGCGACAGAACGAATGGGAAAAGTATTTTTTAAGACTGCTAGACTTCTTCGGACCTTGTCTGACTCTCAGCTTCTTGAATTTGGTTTTCCATCTTCAAGTCTGCCTTTTATTAGAATGAAATCTCTGTTTCCTGAATCTGTTATTTCACGTTTTGATTTTGCTTTGACGGATGGTGGTATCAAAATGCTTGAGTTTAATAGTGATACCCCAACTTTTATTGTGGAATGCTTCCAAATGAATGGTAAAATTTGCGAAGAATTAGATTATCATGATCCGAATAAGAATCAGGAACGGCTTCTTTCTTCTGGTATCACAAAAGCTGTGATGGAGGCTGCTAAAGGAATAGAAAGACCAAAGGTTGTCTTTACAGCCCATCATGAACATATAGAAGATTGGAATACGACTGTGTATTTGAGTCAGCTATGTCAGGTTAAAAACAAAATGGTATCAATGTCAGAACTCAGAATTACTGAAGATGCTTTACTCGACGGAGATGGTGTTCCAATTGATATTTTGTATCGCCAGACATACCCTATTGAAGACTTAGTTGAGGACCAGGATCCGAAAACCGGAGATTTTGTAGGGATTGAGCTACTGCAACTTGTAAAGAAAGGGAAGCTCTTTATTATCAATCCGCTTTCATCCTTTCTACTTCAGCCGAAATCAATTCAATGCTTGATTTGGGGATTAGCTGAGGTAGGTGCTTTTTATACAAATGAGGAACGACAATGGATTAAAGAATATATGCTTCCTACTTACTTAGAGCCAGATTTATTTTTAGGAAAAAGTTCTTTTGTTCAAAAACCTTCGTTCGGTAGAGAAGGCGACACGGTTACAATTCGTGATAAAGATACTAATATTGTTAATCAAAATTCATATCAAACGTATAAAAAAGAGCTTCCTGTATTTCAAAAATATATAAAGCTTCCAGTTGTCTCTCTTGAGACAGAAAAGGGGAAAGAGAAGTTGTCATATGTGTTTGGATCATTTTTAATTGCTGGAAAGCCAAGTAGTATTGGTATACGTGCTGGTGAAAAAATTACGGGGAATGAATCTTATTATTTACCTGTAGGAATTAAAAAGGAGGATTATAAATGATAAATTTCTTACTTTATTTAGCAGTTTCAATTGGTCTTTTATGTATTGGTCTTTTTCTTATGGAAATTACAACAAAAGTGAAGGAATTTTCGTTAATGGCTAAAGGGAATAAAGCAGCAAGCTATGCACTTGGAGGAAGACTGCTTGGGCTTGCTATTGTCTTGTATTCGACTGCTGCTCATTCTGTTTCATTAATGGATATGGTTTTATGGGGAGCGATTGGAGTTTTAGCGCAAATTATTGTGTTTTATTTAGCTGAATGGCTCACACCACGCTTTAATATCAATCAAAGCATCGAAGAAGATAACCAGGCTGTCGGACTTTTCCTTATGTTTTTATCAATTTCCATCGGAGTTGTTATTGCTGGGTGTTTAACATATTGAAAAACCTTACGTTTTATTATGAAATTGTAGAAATATATGGAGATATTGAAACGTACTTTCTCCAAGCGTGTAATCTTGAGAAGAGGAGCATACAAAATCTTAAACAATTAGTACTAGAATAGGCGTGCTTTTATTCGATTCATTTTCTAGGAAATACTTGTTGTAATAAGGAAAAGTTTGAATCCAAGGTGTTGACATCTATTTTAAATAGGAGTAACATTTTCTATATAATAAAAAAATAAGTCTCTGTTAGGTGAGGCTCCTGTATAGAGAAATGCTACTGCCCAAAAATGTCGAGAGACGCCAATGGGTCAACAGGAATGATCGAATTAAGGTTTTTCTTAACGTAGCTGGTAACGTACCTATGCTATACAGTGCTAAAACTCGGCGAGGGAGAGGTTCGTGGATTTCTAAAATGATTAGGAATCGCTTATTTGTGTATGTACCAGACCTTTACTCGTTTACGAGTAGAGGTCTTTTTATTAACAAGCTATGCGTACTGTCATAGTATAAATAACTACTAAAAAACAAATGAGGAGGTGAGGAGCATGTCAAATTCTGACTCGGTTCCGTTACCCATATACTTCAAAATAAAAATATATGATGTAGGCAGGAAACGATTTGTTCCTCCCTCTATATTTATCATAAGATAGCGATCAGCATATAGTTATGAGCTGAAATAATTATAAGTTGAGCGTAGACACTTTGACTGAATGTGAAGAAATATGCATTGTCAAAGTGAGATAAATTGAGAAAACAAAGCGTTTCTTCCTATGTTGTAAAGGAGGAGACGATAGTATGTTATATGTAAACAAACTTGTGGGTAACATATCTCATAAACAAAGTAAAAAAGTGATGAAAGAACAATCGATGCTTCAAAAAAATAGAGACTTGTTGATTGAAATAGCAACAAGAGACGTGAAATCTGTATTTGCTTATTTTAAAACAACAAGAGAGGGTCTTTCTGTGAGAGAAGCGCAGAAACGCATTCATGTGTATGGGAAAAATGAATTAACTTCTAAACGAGCACTTCTTTCTGATGTAATGATGAAATTAGGCCAAATGATTCCTGCATTTTCAAAACAACGTACTGATCAGGAAATCGAATGTGAAATGGTAACAGTTACTGTTTCTAGAGTGGAAGGAATTACAGTTCCAGGGATGAATAATGAATCAAAAATAATGAAGCTGCCAGTCGAAGAACTTGTTCCTGGAGATATGGTTTTTCTTTCAGCAGGTGATACAGTACCAGCTGATGTACGTATTATTTATGCAGAAGACTTATTAGTAAATGAATCTATGCTAACAGGGAAAGAAATGGATGTAGAGAAGTTTGAAAGTTGTTACCATCTTGAACGCAAAAGATTTATTCCATTAAAACGTATGAAAGATTACAATCCACTTCAACTTGAAAATGTATGTTTTAGAGGTACACGTATTGTAAATGGAAGTGCAAAGGCTGTTGTGATTTCAACTGGTAAAAACACGTATTCTGGTTTGCTTCATACATGTTGTGGTCAAACATCTTAAACCGTTAATGGTGCTAAATATAGAAAAACATTGTATAATAAGTAGAGTTGAACAGAAACGTAGAATGGTAATCTATTTATATAACCTTACGTGATGACGTGAGGTTATTATTTTTTTATTAGGAGAGGAATTATGAAAAAAGTATTGTTAGTTGATGGTATGGCACTATTGTTTCGTGCTTTTTACGCAACAAGTGTCTATGGACAATTTATGAAACGACAAGATGGTACCCCAACAAATGGGATTCATGGTTATATGAAACATTTATTAACAGCAGCGCAAGCGATTGAACCGACACATATTGTAACGTGCTGGGATATGGGAAGTACGACATTCCGCACGGAATCGTTCTCAAATTATAAAGCAAACCGTGCGGCGCCACCAGAAGAATTAATTCCACAATTCGATTTAGTGCAAGAAATGACTTCACATCTGTCTATTCCTGTAATTGGATTGAAAGGCTATGAAGCAGATGATTGCATTGGTACGTTAGCGAAAGAATATTGTAGTGAGGCAGAAGTATATATATTAACCGGTGATACAGATTTACTACAGCTCGTTGATACGAACGTTACAGTTATGCTTCTTCGTAAGGGAATTGGGAACTATGAGTACTATACACCAGAGAAGATTATGGAAGAAAAAGGGGTAGAGCCTTGGCAAATCGTTCATGCGAAAGCATTTATGGGAGATACAAGTGATAACTATCCAGGTGTAAAAGGTATTGGAGAGAAAACAGCGTACAAGTTAATCCAAGAACATGGAACAGTAGCGACTGTTTTAGAAAATGTAGCGTCATTAACGAAAGCACAGCGTACAAAAATTGAGAGTGATTTAGAAAACTTAAATATATCATTACAATTAGCGCAAATTCATTGTGAGGTTCCGATTTCATGCTCACTTGAAGAAGGTCTTCATACAATTGATGAAGAAAAAATGAGATTTGTTTGCGGGCAAATGAACTGGGGAAGACCAGAAATATTTATAAATATGCTGTAAAAGCAATGCTAGAGAGATTGCTTACCACTATAGATAACGTCTGATCAAATATATGTTGATTAGGCGTTATTTTTTTGTCATTTCTTTTAATTAATAAAGTTATCAGAAAAAATACATAGTTTTCATTTGGAATTCAAATAGATTTCACACGAATCTTTTATTATAAAACTACACAGATAATCACTTATCTTTTATATAAATAATCCTTTGATAAGTTATTTGTAATAGTGAAGGAGGAAAAGAAACATGCGAAAAAAAATAAGGAAATCCTTTAAACAATTATTAATAGAGAACAAACAATTATTATTGAGTGATAAAGAGAACATAAGAGAAATAGAAGAGAAAATTGAAAAAAGGCATGTATCGTATCGTGTATCGAGTAATTGAATAAGATGAAATTTTATGTAAAACCTCTTTACTTATAGTTTGAAGAGGTTTTATATATGAATATATACTATAGGAACGCTATATATCGATAACGCTTTCAAGAGGGGCTTGTAACATAGAAAGAAGGGGAAAAAGTGGGGGAATTAATGGGAGAGATGGCCGTGCAGTTAATTCTTTGTATTTCATCAAAAAAAGAATTGTTAATAAAAAGTTCAAGTTACTAAGACAACAAAAATGGTTTCAAGAGAAGTATGGTGCCATGATTATGTTTCAGTCAGGTGTAAGAGAGTTTATTTTGGATTATGATATGGAGAGAATGCAAAAAATAATTTAGAAAGTATGATATTTCAGAAAGAGCTGAATGAAATATTAAAGAAATAATTCGTTATGATATTACGGTTAAATTAAATAATAGGTATTAGCAGGAATTTTTATTAAATAATTAGCTTCACTGTTTTGAAAAAAGGTTTTTCAAGAACACATGCTGTATATAGTTATTATTTACTTCATAAAAAATGGATAATTTAGGAGGAATAATAATGAAAACGGTTACTGAAGGGGCTTTATTATGGGAGCCATCACAGCAACAAATAGAAAAATCAGGTATCAGTGTTTTTATGAAATGGCTTAAACAAGAGAAGGGTTTATCTTTTGGAAATCAAAAAGAATTATGGGAATGGTCTGTTGAAGAACTTGAATCATTTTGGGAAAGCATTTGGAATTATTGCCATGTCAGTTCTAACACACCATATAATCAAGTTTTGGAATCAAGAAAGATGCCTGGGGCAAAATGGTTCACTGGTTCTACTTTAAACTATGCGGAACATGTCTTTCGAAGTAGTAGGGGAAATAAATCAGCAGTAATTTTTCAATCAGAAATCACTCCGAGAATAGAAATAAGCTGGAAAGAACTTCAGGAAAAGACGGCAATGGTTGCAAATTCCCTAAAGGGATTAGGAGTTAGAGCTGGGGACCGTGTTGTTGCTTATATGCCTAATATTCCTGAAACTATAATTGCTTTTTTGGCATGTGCCAGTATTGGAGCTATTTGGTCCAGCTGTTCTCCGGATTTTGGGACGGATACCGTTATTGATCGGTTTAAGCAAATTGAACCGACGATTTTATTTGCGGTTGATGGGTATTCTTACAACGGTAAAATTCAGAATAGAATAACAAATGTTTCAGAGCTTCAATTAAGTCTGCCTACCTTAAAGAAGACGATTTTAATTCCCTACATCAACAGTAGTGATACTGCTTTGAATAATCATACAATGTATTGGAATGAGATCTTACAGGGTGAGTGTGAACTTGTTTTCGAGAAGATACCATTTGATCATCCTCTTTGGATATTATTTTCTTCTGGAACAACTGGGTTGCCAAAACCAATCGTACAAAGTCAAGGTGGAATACTATTAGAACAGCTTAAGACATTATTAGTTGAACAGGGTGTTACCCAAGATGATGTGTTTTTTTGGTTTACAACGACAGGCTGGATGATGTGGAATCTTTTAGTGGGTGGTCTTTTGAGTGGGGGAACGATTGTTTTATATGACGGTAGCCCATCTTATCCTAGTATACATGTATTATGGGATCTTGCAGAAGAAGTTGGCGTTACTTTTTTTGGTACAAGTGCCGGTTTCCTAAGTGCTTGTATGAAATTCAGGATTGAGCCAAAAGAAAGACACAGTTTTTCAAAGCTAAGATCTATTTGTTCAACTGGTTCACCTCTACCTGTAGAAGGATTCTTATGGGTATATGAGAATGTGAAAACAGATGTATGGCTTGTTTCAACGAGCGGAGGAACGGATGTATGTACTGCATTTGTTGGTGGCTCTCCTATATTGCCTGTTTACGCGGGAGAAATACAAGCTCGTTCTTTAGGGGCACACGTACAATCCTTTGATGAAGAGGGAAATTCAGTTATTAATGAAGTTGGAGAATTGGTTATAACGGAACCGATGCCATCTATGCCTATTTATTTTTGGGGGGATGACAATAATAAACGTTATTTTGAAAGTTATTTTGAGATGTATCCAGGGATTTGGAGACATGGTGATTGGATCAAATTTGATGATAAAGGGAGCTGTGTTATTTTCGGGCGGTCAGATTCCACCATCAATCGGCTAGGGGTACGCCTAGGGACGAGTGAAATCTATCGTATAGTTGAGTCCTTAAATGATATTATGGAGAGTTTAGTGGTTGATTTAGAGCTCCTTGGACGAAAATCATTTATGCCGCTCTTTGTCGTGTTAAAACCTGGGGTTGATATGAGTGATAACTTAAAAGAAATAATAAAAGCTGAAATAAAAGAAAAGGTTTCACCTCGGTTTGTTCCTGACGAAGTTTATGTAGTAGAGCAAATCCCGAAAACATTGAGTGGAAAAAAATTAGAAGTCCCAATTCGTAAAATTTTACTAGGATTTCCGGCAGAAAAAGTAGTCAATCCAGGTTCTATGGTTAATCCTGAATCATTAAGATTCTTCATAGATTTAGCACAAATTATCAATGAGCAAGAATAATAGTTTTCTTGTTTATCTATTGAGCGAGTGATATCATTTTGGTGTTCTATGTAGATGACCATGGTAGAAAACCGACGATAACTAGCCCCGAAGAAATGGTTGCGATGTTAGTTTACGAAGATGCCAAGACATGTTATTGGAATATCGTAGGGGGATGCAAACTTGATGAACTCCTATTTTTGTGAAAAACAAGAACATTTCTAATTCAAATTTCAATTGCATTCCAATTATTTAAAAAGGCATAGTAATGAGAACAGAAAAAGGGAATAAACATTATATCGTGTGTTTTTGCCCTTTTTCTATGTGTTACTTTCTTATTTACAGTCAACTTCTTGTAAATAAGAAAGTAACTGGCTATGAATACGTAATAAAGTTTGGGTATCTTCCTCAGGCATCTTTTCTAATGCGGTTGCCATCGCGCGGTAAGAAGATGAATTCTTAATAGACTTTTGGACGACTTCTTTTCCTTTTGATGTAATGTTTAATTTAATTTCACGTCGATCTTCTTGAGATTGTTCTCTTTCTATAAATCCGAGTTGAAGGAGACCCTCAATACTTACACTGACGGTACTTTTAGGCAAAGACAGCAATTTTGTGACTGCTTTTAAAGTAAGATCTGGTTTGGCATAAATTGTGTTTAAAATTCCTATTTGGGATACAGTTAGTCCTAAGCTAACGGCATTTTGTTGTGTGAATGTTGCAGTTGTCTTTTGAATTGCTAAAAATGATTGCATAACCTTTGTGGCTGTTTGTAAGTTGTTATTCGGCATAACTGACCTATCCTTTCTTTCTAATAGTTCATTTATGAATAGTTCAATATTAAACTAAATACAATGGATAAGCAATGAATCTTGAAAAAAATAAATATAAAACGGATAATATTTTTAATATTACGTCATTTTTAGGCGTTGAGATTTTAATTTTTGCGAATAGAAGGGGAGGAAATACATTGATGACAATAGAGAGAATTGAGGAAAAAGATATACCGTATCTTATTAATTTATCTGAATCAGTAGGATGGGATTATAGTTCAGAAGAAATAAGAACAATTTTTCAATCAGGAATTGTATATGGTGGAAAGAATAAGCAAGGGGAAATAATCGCCAGTGCAGCTATCATCCTATATGGAGAGAAGTTAGCGTCTATAGGAATGGTCATTGTAAATCCGCAGTATAAAGGAAAAGGAATTGGTAGAAAAATTACAGAGGCTTGCATAAGAAGTGTTTCAGAAAAGACACCTATTATGCTTATTGCTACAGAAGAAGGGAAACCTTTATATGAGAAATTAGGTTTCCAAGTTGTTAGTCATGTTTTGAAATACATATGTAATCAGTATAGTGTATCTAAAGAATATGATAGAACTGAAAACCATATTTTTGTAGAGTATGATGAAGTAGATCTATGTAGGATTGTTAAATTAGATGAGGGTGCGTTTGGGGTAAATAGGAGTAATTTTATTAAGAAAAGAATCGAACAATGTCAGCAATGTGTAGTTGTAAAAGATAAAGGTAATTATATTGTAGGATACGGAATGAGTGTACAAACTCCGGAAAATCGGATAGTGGGACCAATTGTTGCACCAAATGATAATATCGCAATTGAAGTTGTTCATCATTTGATAAAAGGTTATAACGGAAGACTGAGAATTGACGTGCCAGAAGGGAACGATGCTTTTATGAAAGTGTTAGAAACAACTGGTTTTCAAAGAGTGAATCAACCGCCAATTATGATGAAAAACGGCGATCAACTTTTGAAACGAAATGGTGAATTGTATGGAATTGCTGCGCAGATATTTGGATGAAAAAAGATTCCTTTTTTCAAAAAGGAATCCTTTTAATTTATAAATGAGAGTTCACTATTCCCGATATTGATCATGAATGGGAGAAAATAGATCTTCCTCGACATCTCTAACAATAGAAAAATGATCGACATTATAATGACCATGTAGTGTTTTATTATGATGTTCGATAATTTGCTGGGCTGATAAAACGGTAGAATCAGTCGTTGAGTGGCTGTTTTTTATTAAAGTGACATCAAATCCCTGTACGGTTGCTGTTCGAACCGCAGTATCAATACAATGTTCGGTTTTGCAGCCTCCTATGACAAGATGATTAATGTCTTTTTCTTTTAAAATAGCATGTAAAGAAGTATTATAAAATGAATTGGTTGCCTCTTTATCCACGATTAGAGCTACATGAGGTACTTTAATTTCTTCGTGTATTTGAAATCCTTTCCCCTCACCGGAAGCAACATCAGTATCCCTTACAAAAATAATGAGAGCATTTGATTGATTTGCTTTTTGAATTGCGATATTTATGTTTTTTAATAATTCGTCTTTTTGAAATACTGCAGATTCTTGTTCGTTTCCGTTAATAAGTTCTTGTTGAGCATCAATAATTAATAGAGCTTGTTTCATTAAATCTCTCCTTCTTATTAAAATCTATGTATCTCTTTTTACTTATTTCTTGATAATATAGAAGAATCCTCTTTTACATAAAATGAATGTGTACTCCTCCTTTATTAATTTTCACATCGCACCATATCTTACAATATAAATAAGGGGGGGATTCAAGAAAGATTGTCAAAGAAAATTCATTCTCATAGAGCCTAAAAACATGTATGATAGGAAATGGAGAATTTTTTGAAATTAGGTGGGAACAGCATGCAAACAGTACAAGACTATCTTTCATTCTTACATACAAAAGGGTTCAAATTATCGGAGGAAGCACAAGGGTTTATTATGTTTGGTCAAGGATATACGGGTGCATCTGATGGGATTGTGAACGCAGCGATTGAAGCGACAATTAAACATCAATTACAGTTTGATGGTAGTTATTTTGTTGCTTTGTTAGAAAGATTGAAAGAAGAAAAAATTACTGATAAAAAAAGCGCAAAGGCTTTTATGCGGAAGTTACAAGCATAGCTTCACGTAGCCTGCGCTTCTTTTTTTGTTTTTGCAGGAAGTTCAACAAAAATCATACCCAAGAAAATGCAAAGGCAGCCGAGCACTGAGGAAATAGAAAGTTGCTCGTTTGCGAAAAGAACGCCTGTTAATGCCGCAAATACCGGTTCCATTGCGAAGATGATGGCAACTCTTGTTGGAGAGGTATGCTTTTGCGCAGATGTTTGAATAAAAAATGCGATAGATGTAGCAAACAAGGATGTTGCAAGTAGAGCAAATAAAAAGGCACCATTCGTCCATAAAGAAATTGAAAATAATTTTTGCCAATCCTCAAATAAAAAAGCGCAGACAGATGAGAAAACCCCAACAGATAATACTTGAGATGTACTTAATAATAAAGGTGATATTTTTTTAGAAAATACACCATTAATAAGAATATGCGCTGCAAAGGCAATTGCACAGCCGAGAACAAGTATATCTCCAATGTTGAATTGAAAAGCATTTCCAGCAGTTAGTAAATATAATCCTGCTGTTGCAACAGTAATACCGAGCACGATGAAAGGTGTGGCCCTTTGTTTTAAAAAGATAAATGAAAGAATTGGAACCATAACAATGCTAAGTCCGGTTAAGAATCCTGCTTTAGAAGAAGTTGTATAGAGTAAGCCGAATGTCTGCAATAAATAACCGATAAATAAGAAGAAACCGATGATTATTCCAGCAATACTACTCTGTTGAATTTGTTGTTTTGAAGTTTTTTTTGTAAAAATAATTTGGACGAATAATAAAATGATACCAGCAAATAAAAAGCGAACGCCATTAAAAGTAAATGGACCAACAAATGACATTGCATTTTGAACGACAACAAACGTGGCTCCCCATATAAAGGAGACAAATAATAAAGCAAGAGGAGCAACCCACTCTTTTTTCATTTTAAAACCCCCGTTAATTTTGTAATATGGCTTTTCGTGCTAATTCATCGGCAACTTTATTTTGACTACTTGGAATCCACTTTATAAAGAAAAGATCAAATTTCTCGATGTACAGCAGTGCCTCTTGTAGAAGTGGTGCATATGTTTTGTTTTTTGCATACTCCTTTTCAACAGCACGTTCAACAAGCTGGGAATCTGTGCGAAAAGATACAATGCTATAATTATGTTCTCTGCAATATTTTAATGCAGCAAGTAATGCGTGATATTCTGCTTCATGATTGGACATGGTTCCAAGTGGAAGTGATAGTTGTACCGGTGGCTGTACACCTTTAATAAAAACTCCCGCACCAGAAGGGCCCGGATTTCCCTTTGATGCACCATCAATATATACTTCGATCAAAATTGAAGCCCCCCATTATTATATAGCGTTATCCCCCGTCCGGAAATTTTTAAAGGCAGGGGATAGATTGTTAAAATTATGAAAATGATTTATCCAATTGTAATGCTATAACGACATGTAAATGTTTCATTTGCTTGTAAGGATTGCACTCCTTTTTTCTCTTTAAACTCTTTCGCTGGTGTTATTTCATCAGCAATTCCGTACCAAGGTTCAATACATAAGAAAGGAGCGTCATTTTCTGGTGTCCAAACACCAACGAATGGGAAGCCTTCAAATGTTACTTTTACAAACCTATTATGTTTATGAGAGCGAATAGAAATTTCATTTGTATTCATGTTTTCAAAAATAAGGGCATCATTTTTGAATAAATCATATGTAAGCGGTAATTCTGTTGTACTATCAGCGATTAGCTGTTTTTCTTTTGAAAGAAAAGGTCCTTCTAGAACGCTTGTTTCTAGATATTCAGATCCATTAAATGCTAAATAGTAGTCTGTAAATGATTCACCTTCTACTAAAGGACAGTTGAATCCTGGGTGTGCTCCGATAGAGAAGAACATTTCTTTTGAAGCAGGGTTACTTACTTCATACGTAACATGTATATTTTGCTCGTCTAGCTCATAAGAAACACGTAACTCAAATTCGTACGGATATTTTTGTAAAGTTTCTGGATTGCTAGTGACTACATACGTGATCTTTGTTTCACTTTGCTCTTTTACCAAAAATGTAAGATCGCGAGCGAAACCATGTTGTGTTAATGAATATGGTTTACCATCTACGTAATATGTATTATCCACTAATCTACCAACAATAGGGAATAAAATCGGTGCGCGGCGGCTCCAATATGTTGAATCTCCTTGCCACATATATTCTGTGTTGTTTTCTTTTAAGCGAACGCTCTGCAGTTCTGCACCTTTTTCAGAGATGGAAACGATTACTTTCTCATTTTGAATTGTTGCTGTCATGAAGTGAAACCTCCTAAATCTTTCATATGCTTTATTATACGTTGTCTATGAAAAAAAGGGTAGTGGATGGTAGGAATCTATTGACGAATGGTTGGCTATTGCGTACAATATAAAATTGTTGTTTAAAAACGAATCACGTGGTTCGAAACCATCCCACGTAAAAAAACTAAGGAGATTTTGTTATGAATATAAAAACATTAGTTGGTAATGGTATTTTAGCGGCGTTATATATTGCTGTTTCTATGCTTATTCAGCCGTTTGGCTTTACGAGTGTACAGTTTCGTATTTCGGAGATGTTTAATCATCTCGTTGTATTTAATAAGAAATCGATTTATGGAATTGTATTAGGAGTATTTTTAACAAACCTCTTTTTCTCGCCTATGATTGCGTATGATTTAGTATTTGGAGTAGGGCAATCGATTCTTGCGCTTCTCGCTACTATTATTTCCATGCGCTTTATTAAAGGTGTTTGGGCACGTATGATCTTTAATACAGTTATCTTTACAGTTACCATGTTTATGATTGCGATTGAACTTCATCTTGCATTTGGTTTACCATTCTTGCTTACTTGGCTTACATGTGCAGCTGGTGAATTTGTTGTGATGGCAATTGGTATGCCGGTTATGTATTGGATTAATAAGCGAGTACAATTTAAGAGATTTATGTAAAATGTAGAGAGAGTTGCTTACAATTTGTAGTAACTCTTTTTTGTATTCTCATGAATCGTGACTCGCTAATTTTGATTCGAATATAATACGGTGGCTCTTGGTAAAATATAATAAAATAAAAAGTATGAAGTCTTATATAAGGGGAAAAACAATATGAAATATAAAATGAGTTGGGTATATAAAACGAAACAAGGTCTTCAAACAGAATTAACAACAGATTATATGAGTATAGAAGAAGTGCTTCAATTTGCAGTGGATTTTGAGAAAACAGGGCGAGTAAAAGAACTTGTGTTTTACGATGAAATGGAAGCAGAATGGACGCTAAAAGAAATGAAAAAGCTGAGTAAACAAGTGGAAGAAGAGCCGCAAGAAATTAGCATTTACTTTGATGGAGGATATGACATCAAAACGAAAGAAGCGGGACTTGGTATATGTGTTTATTATAAAAAAGGGCAGAAAACTTACCGAGTTCGTCGTAATGCCTATATAGAAGGGATGTATGATAATAATGAGGCAGAGTATGCAGCGTTATTATATGGAATGGATGTATTAGAAGAATTAGGTGTTACATATGAGTCGGTTACGCTTCATGGTGATTCTCAAGTTGTACTTCAGCAATTAGCTGGAGAGTGGCCGTGCTATGATGAACATCTGAATCACTATTTAGATCAAATTGAAAAAAAAGCAAAGCAAATGAAATTGAAGCTTATCTGTGAGTCAATATCAAGAAAACAAAACAAAGAAGCACATCAATTAGCTACGCAAGCATTAGAAGGTACAGCAATCGACAGTCATAAGGAAATAGTAGAATAGAGAGGTGCGGTGATGGATAAGAAGCAGCTCATTATAGAGGTAAATGATTTATTAGAGACGTATTGTGAAGGGTGTTTTGTGCAGGAATACTATAGAAAAGAAAAAAGTAAATATTACGCGCATTCTTTTTGTATTCGGCAATGCACGGTAGGCGAAAAATTAAAGAAATATGGAGAGCAATTATCGTAAAAAACATCCAGAGGAGTTCTCTGGATGTTTTTTAATGTTTAGCTTCGTGTAATTGATGTTCGCATTGACTTAGTTTCTTTTCTTCATTTATTAAAAATGGTTCATCTAAATCTGTCGCAACAGATTTCATTATTTCTAGTTGAGAACGTGCAGACTCGACTGCTGTTGTTGCATGTTGCAGCGATTCTGGATCCATTGTGATTGTTGCAGAACCTACCATTTTTTGTGCTGTTTCTACGCGGAATTTTACCTCTTCAAAATCATTTACATGTGAACCCATTTGTCATTCCTCCCTTATATTTTTCCTTATTTCACATAGTTTTTACCCTGTAAAAAGGAAATATACAAAGGAATAACAAAGGAGGTTACCTAAGTAAGGTAACCTCCTGTTATATGTTGGATTAAAGTTTTACTACGTTTGCAGCTTGAGGTCCACGGTTTCCTTCAGTAATGTCGAAAGATACTTCTTGACCTTCTTCTAAAGCTTTGTAGCCTTCGCCTTGAATAGCAGTGAAATGTACGAATACATCGTCAGCGCCTTCAATTTCGATAAATCCAAAACCTTTTTCGTTGTTAAACCATTTTACTTTTCCTTGCATGTTACAATTCCTCCTAAAAAATGATTCCTTTTTCATTTAGTGAATTTTGATGAAATATTTACAAATTCATAAAACTGAAAATGCTATATTCTTGAATATTCTGCTAAATGATAATTTAAATATACATGAAATGGTAGAATTTGGTCAAGTAAGCGATTTTATGTTTTTGTATTTTTAAATAATTTTCCGCTCAAGTTTTTTATGGTATAGGACGAGTTCTTTTTCTAATATGTTTAAGTGAATGCTGTACATAATGAGGTGAGAGAATGAATCCGTCGTATTTATTAGATAATGAAGGAATGAAAAATAGGAAAGATATACCAAATTGGATTTCGGGAGAGTTTAGGAATTTTTCTAGCGTAGTATTAGACGCGACATTTCCCTGCTACTTTGGCCTAACAGCCTTAAAGAAAAATGAACTTCGTTACTCGTTTCTTTCCCATGATGACTGGAGCCATTTACCATATACGATGCTTTCTTTTTTACATTTGATGAACGAACGCCCAGTTATAAGACGAGGTTTTTTTCTGTTTGTAGAACCAGAACGTGAAGAGCAATCACTTGAATATTACCGAGGGTATTTTTGGAGAGTGCTACAATATTTACACGAAGAAGACGAACAACAATGGCCTAGTGAAATTCCACAGGATCCAGATCATTACTTATGGGAGTTTTCATTTGGTGGAGAGCCAATGTTTGCATTTGGAAATGCACCTGCTTATAAACAAAGAAAAACAAGATATTTAGGGAATTCTCTTATTATTGGATTTCAACCACGAATTATTTTCGATGGATTAGAAGGAGATCGGCCAAAAGGTTCCTATTCGAGACAAATGGTTAGGGAACGAGTTGAAAAGTGGGATCAGTTGCCGAAGCATCCGAATATTAGTCATTATGGGGATCCAAACCATAGGGAGTGGAAACAATATTTTATTGGAGATGACACCGAGCCAATTAAGGAGAAATGTCCATTTCATCATAAAGTAGATAAATGAAAGTCGTCGTATAGACGGCTTTTTTTGTATAGTTTGAATATAAAAGGGCATTTTAATGGGTGTATTTGAACTGTATCCTATAAAATGGGGCGTTTAATATAAGTACTTAAAAGATGGTTTCGGCATTGTATCAGAGATATCTTTTTTAGTGTCCACTGATAACGGATCGTAATTATACTCTTCTATCATCCGTTGAAGAGATTGAAAAATTTGATAATCTTTATAATCTAATTCATCGTTCATATGACCAAAAAAAGATTCTATCGGGGCATTATCCAAGCAGCTTCTCCTACGTGACATAGATTGTTTTATTCGCATTTCTTTTTCAATACGTCTTTCTATTTTATGAAGCTAAGCGTAATAACCAATTGGACTCAGATCAGCTAGTTCGCAAAAATAATGTACCATTCGTGGGAATTTGAAGCGACGACTCGTTTGTTTAATGAGTGTATATTTTTTCTCACGTGGTGCTAACGCTTTTTCTTTAACGCCTGCCTTTCGAGTTTGTCTAACTTTTTTAAGAATTCAAGTTCTGCTTCTAGAAAAGCAATACGTGCTTCTGTTCTTTCTAACTTGTCATTGGAAGATAACATTTTTGTAGAAGGACGACCATTATTTCTTTTTCCACGGTGTTGTGTGTAGAATTTCTCTTCACTAAACTGTTCATACGTATTTCTCTAGCTTTTTAAATATTTATTTGGATTTTTTTCAACTATGTCTAATCAAATCTATTCTCTAAGAATACTTGATTAGGCCGTTTCACGCCCTGATTTTTTTCATAGCTTTACGTTAAAGTCAGCGTAGGAGGTAATAGAACGTTCCGATACTTTTACCACATTTTCATTCTTCTCTAGCTGTTTGATTTGAATTTCATAAAAAATAATTTATTCATTTCCCGTACCTCACGTTTATCGATGGTTTTATAATAATGAGGGCATGGATGCAGGAATACATAAAAACTCCGAATCATGGACTTCGATTCGAGGGACAGTTCAATCTGGAGGTATAGAATTTTATATTTTCAGTAAACAACCTAACCGTAGTTGTTACTTAATGGGATATTATTTTACATCCCTTTCACATATTTGATATAATTTCAACAAAGAACATTTGCGAACTAGAGTTCGGTGTTGTGGGTGATTAAAAGTTTTTAGTATAGCGTTATACGATAAAAAAGTATTTTATTTCGATAGCTTAACCCCTAATGGAAAAAACAAGTGGTGTTAGTAAGATTATTGCTATCGAAAGTAAAGTCCCTTTCTGGTATCGCTGATATGTAGGATAAAGGTATGCTATCCCAACTCAATAAGCAAAGACGGTTCTGCTACGTTTTTTAATGTTTTTCCCCTGGTCATACATAGGCGTTTTAGAGGCTTGTTCCTGTCTTGTGAAATCTATGTTTAGACATTCTCTATAAATATGCATAATTTCATATCTTTAATACTGTATATTCGAGATATGAAATTATGCATATTTTTTAAAAATGATAGCTTAATGATTTTAAAATGATAGACTGGTTGTAACTTTACATCTAAGTGCGTATATATTTTAGAATTTTAAAGATTTATTTAATGAAATTTACTTTGGAAACATGCTTTTATTTCGTAAGCATAGGATATGTATCTTTTTGTTTCTAGGAGGAACAAGATGGAGAACTTGTTAAAAAAAATTAACGATGATTTGTACGTAGCAAAAATTACAAATAAAGAATTAGCAAGATATTGGGGCGTAACTCAAAGTGTTGTATCGGATGTTTTAAATGGAAGGACACAAATGAGGTTTTGTTATTTTTCTAAAACATTAAACTGTTTGTATAAGGATAATGCTATACAAACAAATTTGATGAAAAGATATATAGAAAAAAACAAATTAAGAAATTTACGTGAAGCTATGGAATATTTTTCTTTACATGGAGATTTTGGATTGCTAAAAGAAGTCGTGGATAGAGAATTGAATTCTGATGCTACGTGTAATAAAGAGTGGGCTAGTGTATACGATTTAATTTATAAAATGTATACAGAGCAATGGGAATTTAAAGAATTATATAATTTAATTGTAAAAAAACATAGAAGTTCTAAGACATTAGAGATGAAAATATTAACAGAGCTTTTAATGTGTCAAATGTTGTATCATTTAGGAAATTATCGATTATTGTTTGAGCGGTTACAAGAAATTGAATTGGAAATAAAAAGAATCAAAAATAAATTTATTAGAGATAGCTTTACTATTAGATTTAAAGAGGCTATTTGTGTAATTTCCTTACAAAGAGGAAATATAAATAAAACGAGAAGAATGGGGAATGAAATTTTAGAGGCGTTTGAATGTAATCCATTTTTTATAATTCCAAAGGTAAATGCGCTATTGAAAATGGGGGAATCTTATGTTTTTGAAAATTATAAAACTGCAAAGTTCTTTTTAGAGAAAAGTTTTGAAACGTTGGAATATGTTTCTGACATTAAAATGACAAAAAAGAAACAACTCATCAAGAATACATTGAATTTTCTGGTTATTTATTGGGGACAAAATATTGATAGCTTAGAAGAGGAGATCCATTGTGCAGAAATGGCATATTTAAAAATAAAGCAAGGAAAAAATAAAGAAGCAGAAGAGTTACTAATACATTTAGAAAATAAAATGGGAGAACTTACTGATTTTCAAACATTGTATTTGGGCTTAGCTAGAGAAGATAAAAATTTAATAAAAAAATCGTTAGAAATGTGTGAAGAGACGGGAAATATTTTTTACTCGCAGTTACCTAAAAGATATTTAGGTCTGGATTGATTGTTTTTAGCTCTTCCGACAGAAGTTCTTCTCCTCAAAATATGAAGGTGTGACTATTGTTAGTAAATAAGGATTATGAATTCCGTATCTATCCAAACACATCACTAGAAATTCTAATTGCTAGGACTATTAGTTGTAGTTACTATATATTTAACCGTTTCATTGATGTGTGGGACCACACTTATAATGAAACTAGAATGATCTATTATTCTTGCTGTACCAAGCTAACGCAATTTAAACAAAAGATGATAACTAGGTGGTTAAAAGAGGTAGATAGTATCGCGCTTTAATTTACTTTAAACAGCCCAAAAGAATATTTAGTGGTGAATATTTCAAGAGTAAAAAATATTTAAATATATAAGCGAGTGCTAAAAACATATGTTTATATATAGTTTCTTAATAAAAGCAGAATGAATTAAAAAATAGCTAATAAAAAAGCTGCCTAATGAGGCAGTTATTTGTTTAGCTGTTTTTTTTGGATTTTATATAGCTAACATACATTTCTAATTGTTCCCATGCTTTTTGACGTTCTTCTTTAGGAAGAGTTTCTATTAACTTTAGAATATTATTTCCTTCTTCAGTTACGATCTTAGATTCGTGTTCATTAAGTTCTGGATCATCTGATCTACCTAAAAGGTAATCAGTTGTAATATTAAAATAGTCTGCTATTTTTTCTAATGTTTCACGACCAGGGGCTTTTTTTCCTTTTTCAAAATAAGATATAGCCATTTTAGAAACACCAATAACATTACCTAATTGTTCCTGAGTTATATTCTTTTCTTTTCTTAGCTTTTTAATTATTTCTCCGATCATTTTTCAACCCCCTTTTATAGAAATTATCTGGTGCCTACTAAATTATAAAGTAAACAATGTGTTTACCACAAGTGATGTATCTTATTTTTACAAAAAAAATTATAAATCTCAGATTTACTTAGATTTGAGAGAAAATTAATAAAGCAGGAATTAATAAAGTGTAGTCAAAAGATAACATGATTAACCAAATATAAATTAATGTAGCAATGTATAAACGAGGATTTGCATGGAAACGAGGACTGGAAATCATACTTTGAATTTTTTATTTACAAGAGCATCATGTGTAAAAACGTTCAAACTATATTGTGCGACTTTCCTAATAGGGGAGAGAATCATATCCAAACAACATTGATTTTCCTTCATCATTGCCAAAAAAAGAAGCTTCTTTATTTTTGGGAATACAAAGTTGTAGTAATTGCAAGTTAATCATAGAAAGCAATGAAATAAATTAATTTAAGAGTAAACAAGTAATGTTTTAAAATAAATATAAACTTTAGTATATGAGTTTACATTCGTATTACCTTAATCATTGACCTTCTCCAGAAATTATTTTTGTAATCTCATCAATATCGCTAAAAAAATTTCTGTGGTTACAAAGAAACCTATATAATGGGGACTCTTACTTTTTATAACACTTATGGTTATGCTTGAGTTAAAAAAACCCCCCACAAGTGAATGTAGGGGGCATTTCTATGTCATGAGAGTCAGTTTCAATTATCTTGAAATTTTGAATGAACCACCGTAATAGTAGTCTTCACCTACTTTTAATACAGCTACGTAACTGCCTGGCTCGTAGGCACTAGTAATAGGTGTAGTAAATCTACTGTAATAGCGCTCGCCTGTATCTGATGGTTGAATTGTTTTGTAGCGTTGTAGGTCGCCATAATCGCTGTCACTATAATCGATTCGATATAGTTTAATTATACCTTTATCAGTCCCATTAACTTGAGTAGTAATGTCAAAAGTATCACCATGTCTAAGGTGACCTACCGCTAACTCTGGTCGGTAGTCTGCGTTATGGTGAATTAAGAAAAACTCTTGCCATCTCCAGTCATCATATGCCCCTTTAGCAGCTGATGCATGTTGAGGTTCTGTAAATACTCCGGCTGCTGTAAAACCGCCAAGTGTTAATGCTCCAACTAAAGCTATAGTTCCTAGTTTTTTCATAGAAAATTCTCCTTGTAGTTAATTTTGACATTTATATAGTGTAGGAATTGATAGGAATACTGTTTATTTCGTAATTTGGAACTTACCACCGTAATAGTAATGATCGCCTACTTTTAGTACAGCTACATAATCTCCAGGTGTATAAACAGTTGTGATAGGTGTAGTGAATCTGCTATAGAAGTGGTGACCTGCTTCTCCACCTTGGATTGTTTTGAATCGCTGTAACTCATCTAGACCATCGCCTATATAATTTATACGGTATATTTTGATAATACCGTTGTCGATGCCACCAACTTCAGATGTAACATCAAATGTATCGCCGTGTCTTAGTGTTCCTACAGCTAACTCAGCTCGGTAATCTGCATTGTGGTGAAGTAGGAAAAAGGATTGCCATCTCCAGTCGTCTACTACAGGAGATGCTTTCTGTACAGTGCTTGATGTTGCAGCTAATGCTTGGTTTGGTGTTGAGAATACCCCGATTGTTGTAAAACTACCGATCGTTAATGCTCCGATAAGTGCCACGGATTTTAGCTTTTCCATGTTCAAAAACCTCCTGTTATTATGAAGATTAATTAGGTGAAAAATAATATTAAAACAAAAATAGCATTTGGTAAGAATACTGTGTATTATTATATCGTGTTTTTAAAATGTAAATAAGGTGAATAAGTATGAAAATAGTGACAATTAAAAGAAATTTGCATATTATAGTGTTTTATAAATGAAATTGGGTAAAAGAAAAATAGGTAGTTCAAAGGTGCCTTATAATTGTTCTGAAGTTCTTGCACCAAAACCTGCTTCATCCACTTTTTAAGAGAATTTTCATTTTTTATTATATATTTGTACTAGAATCAAAAGAAGTATCTAGATAGATACTTCTTTTTTATGCTATTGATGATAATAGATCGTATTAATTAAATTACATAAAGAATATATGCATTTGGCTCAAAGTCTCCCCAGTGAGGATTTGGATTTTCTTCGATTTTTTATAGCCCGCTCTATCTTTATACGTGCTATTTACCCATTGTTGGGCTTTTAAGACCATTAAAATACCTCTTTCTTTTATGTGAATGTAGCCCAATTTTCCTGAGCTATGATCTAAATGATGAGAAGAAATTTTGTTGTTCTTCTTGTAATTAGTTTACTGCTATATTCCGTAGTGTTTTCTTATTCCTGAATAAATTTCATTTTTCCGTATGTTAAATAACAATAAATTTATGTGATATTTTAAATTAAAACTAGAACACAGGTTCTATTTTGTGGTAAAATATTCATATAGAGATTTATAGTGGAGAAGAAATTGGGTAGGTAAAACTATAAATCTTTTATTCTTTAGAATATGAGGAGTATAAATATAATAGGTGAGTACTCTGTTTCTTATAACAAATTTAAATTCGTAAAATTTAATGAAAGAAAAATGAATATGGTTAAATATTTTAGTTATAAAAGAAAAGGAAGTAATTATTTAAAATGAGGTGGAAAAATTGAAAAAAATTTTAATATTCCTAGTTGTTTTATTAGGAGTATCCATATGTGTACTAGAAGAGGAAAGTACAGATTATTCAAAACAATATGAGGTTAGTCATTTAGTTCAAATGACTGATCCAGGTGGTGGTTGGTAATACGAAAAATATTATAAATTATTGAAGTGTTGAATGACATCGTTTTGATTAGAACGATGTCATTCCTACGTTTTAGAGAGATTCGCTTTTTATATATTTAACAAAAAAGTGAAACATTGTGAAAAAATCACAAAATTACATGTTGAATATGGGGGAATTGGGATGAATAAACAAGAATTAGCTAAAGAAGTAGTAAAGCTATGGTTAAAAGAGGGAAATAAAATTAACACTGAGGAAATTCTAAAAGCATGTTTTTCCAAAACATATATAGAAAAAAAGATAGCCCAGTGAGGGGCTTTTTCTTTTAATGTATATGTTTAATAAATATTTTTTATTATATATCATTCTAATTAAATATTGAAATCACCAGGAAAATACATATTTTGTTGAAGATAATTTTGGTTGTGTTTTTTCTAAAAAACACTTGAAATAAACTTGTAGTTTATTTATAATAAGAATATAGATAATGGAAGGGGTAATCGCCTTGCAAAAATTAAAGAGAAAAAGAATAGAAAAAGGATGGACTTATGAAGAGGTTGCTAATAAGGTTGGGATAACGAAAATGCACTATTGGTATATAGAAAATAATAAAAGAAATTTAAAAATAGAGCTGGCATTAAAAATTGCAATTGCTCTTGAAGAAGATCCAAAAGAACTTTTTTTTTAATAGTTTAAGTAAACCTGTGATTTATAAAAGTGGAGGGGATATATATGGGTGTTGAAAAAAAGAGAGAAGATATAGTTGGCAATTTGGTATTTATGGAAGGAAATAAGCTTGTTACTGATAGTTTAATAATTGCTTACATGATGAAGGAAGAACATAAATCTGTAATACATACTATTGTAAATCAGATTCAAAAATTAAACGAAGCTGGGGAAAGTGATTTTTCAAAAGCTAATTTTATTAAGTCGAGTTATACCATTAAAGGAATAGAATACCCTAAGTTTACACTCACAGAAAGTGCATTTGCATTTGTAACAATGGGAGATATAAATGCAGAAGCTTTAAAAGTGAAGATTAAATTTTTAAAAGAATTTAAACATGTAAAAGAGAGTAATTGGAATTGTGAAAAAATACCGGTAGAGATTTTACTTATAATTCAACAATTAGAGAAACAAGTAAGAACTGTAGAACATCGTATTAATAGTCTTGATACTCTTAATACAGAGAGTTGTCTACAGCAACGTTTAAATAAAATGATTCAGCTCTTGGCTTTGAATGAAGGTATTAGCTTCCAAAAAGCATGGAGAGTATTTAGATCTGTCTATAACAGAGCATATAGAACAAATTTAAAAATGAAAATGAATAATTATAAAAAAAAGCATGCACTGAAACGAATAACAGCTCCTCAATACTTAGCGATTACGAATCAGTTAGAAGATGCAGTAAGAGTGGCAGATAAACTTTTAAATAAGAAGAATGCAACAGCATAAATAAAAGAAATTCACATAGGATTACTTTTCAATTATCAGTGAACATATGTAAAAACAAATAGAGGAGAATTCATGTATGGCCTTTAGAAATAGGATCTTACCACATCATGAGAAAGAAGCTAATAGTTTAATTCATCTTTTGAATCATACAATAAAAAAGCAAATAGTAGCTTTACATATGAAAGACCGAGAAGAATACATGAAATGGCTAGCCGAAGGTACTGCAGCTCGTAAACAGTTATTGGAGTTGTTTAGAAGAAAAACAGAATATGATTGCTTAATAGGGGTTAGGAAAAATATAAAAATTAATCCTCCTACGAAACAAAAGAATAAATTGTAGTAGAAAGCCTCAATTATTAAACCTCATATATAAAATAAAACAATTATTAGTTTCCTAGTTATTTTATCTCAAAAGATAGGAGAAATTGATGGTGATTGAAAATCCAATGACTTACAATCAGTGTTTCGATTCTAGTAGGAATGACTTTCTAGAATATTGTGAAGGGTGTCGAGGTGAAATTTATTTTGGTGAGAATTATTATGACTTTGATGGAGATTATCTTCATTGTGAGACAGAATGTATTAAACACTATGTTGAAAATTATTCTATAAAGAAAGTGGCAGGTGAATAAAATGCGTCTAGATGAAAAGTTCCATTTAGAAAGAAGAATTTTTTTAAGATTAATTGAAAAACATAAACAAAATCATGATTTATTTTCAACGGCGATGATACTTGCATATGAACATGGTTTGCAAGTATTAGAAGAAATATATGAATTAAGCCAAAAGGAAGAAGAGGACCGAGTTCCCTTTTAAAATATACAAACTGATTTGCAAGGGATGTAAAGCGAACTGTATCAAATAATATATAGTACTAACACAATAAATATTTTGTAATGGAATGAATCTTTACACGCTTTATGAGCGTTGGGTGGAGAAGGAGGATCTATGAACTTTATTGATAAACGAGGCGGATTTTTTATGATAGAAAATGAAGTTATAGATAATGGTGACTTAGATGTTTACGCGTTTAAAACCTATGCTGTAATCGCTAGGTATGCAAATAAAGAAACAAAATCAGCTTTTCCATCACTTAATACACTTGCTAAAAAGGTTGGATGTGGAAAAAAAAAGATTATTGAGTGTATCAAGATTTTGGTAGAGAAAAAATATATTGCAAAAACAACAAGAAAAGATGATAAAGGCGACAATCTTTCTAACCTGTATCACCTGTTACCAACACCTGGTATCTCAAGAAAACAAGATATGATATTGGAAAGAGACCAGGGGAGTGTCTTAGAGAAACCAGAGGTAGTATCCGAAGGGAACACAAACAATACTAATTTTAACAAAACTAAGTTAACAAAAAATATTCAACGCGAAAACTCGGATTACTCTGAAGAATTTGAACAATTATGGAGGCTATATCCTAAAAAGATTGATAAAAAACTAGGTTATAAATCATTTAAATTGGCTATTAAAAAACATTCTATTGAAATGATAAGTTTAGGGGCACAAAGATATGCTGAATATATTAAAGGAAATGAGATAGAAACAAGGTTTATAAAACATGCTACTACTTTCTTCAACAATGAATGTTATCTGGAGTATGCTGATCAAATAAAACCAAAAACACAAACAGTTTTGCACCAAACAGACAAATTTTCTATAGATAACTTATTAGACTGAGGTGTATCGAATGGACAAGTATCAAGTACATTATGAAAATGAGTGTTGTAGCCTAGGGATGATGATTCATGACAATGGTTTAATAGATGAAACAAGATTAAAACAAAAGCATTATTTAAATATTTATAACAAAAATTTATTTAAGATAATGAAAGAACTTCGATGTGATGAAAAACCTGTTGATATGGTCTCGCTCTCTCAAGTTGGAAAAGAAAAGATGGCTATGTTTGGTGGGATAAATACATTAAGTAATTTGTACGAATTAGGAGTGTTTAATTATAATTTTAAATATACAGAAGAAAGAATGATAGAGTTTGTTGCAATTGAGGAAGCACTCCATACAGTTGAGGAGTTTAAAGATAAATCAAAATTTACACATAGTTTTAAGCAGCTTAATACACTTATATCTAAAATTAATAATGTTCAGGTCACAACTATTAAATCACAGCCTTCGTTTCAGGAAAAATTAAAGAAGCGAATTCTGATGCATAGTCAAATGCCGGAAAATGGAATAAGTGGAACGCCTACTGGATTCAACACTCTTGATAAAGGGTTAGATGGTTGGCAACCATCAGATTTAATTATTGTGGCAGCACGTCCATCAGTAGGAAAAACAGCATTTGTTTTGGAAACTATGCGGCGTGGAGCACATCAAAGTAAGGACTATATGGGTACATTTTTCTCTTGTGAAATGGATGAAAATAAGATTATTGATAGATGGATTGCTGCAGAAGGAAAAATTCCTGTTGCGACAATGAACAATCCGAATAAGTTTTTTTATGGAAAGCAACAATACTGGGAGAAATACCATAAAGCATGTGGTAAGTTAGCAGAGCTTTCTATCAACGTTCGTCCAGAAAAGAATATCAATCAAATTCGGACGGTAATTCGTAAAATTGTAAAGGAAAATCCTGGTAAAAAGCATCTTTTTGCAATAGATCATCTAGGTCATATCGATGTAGAGGAATCGTTTCAAAATAATCATCTCAAATTCACATACATTATGAAACAGTTAAAGGAAATACAAAGAGAGTACAGTGTACCAATTATACTTGTAGCGCAATTAAATCGTAGTATTGAGGGAAAGCAAGACAAGGCACCTACAATGGCAGATATTCGTGAATCTGGAAGTATCGAGGAGATTGCTGACCTAATTATTTTTCCTCATCGTCCGGCATATTTCAATAGAGAGCAACAAGAAGAACAAGAATTCCATGATGTTGAATTAATTATAGCAAAAAACCGTAATGGATTTGTAGCGACATTGCCATTTCAGTTCGTTAAAAAAACAAATTTATATTTTGATAAAGGAATGTGATGTTATGACAATATTAGACTATTATACAGAAGCAAAGAGAGATGGAATAGTAAGTGCATGGCTATTAATTGAATATCTTGTATTTGAACGAAAGGTACTAACTTTTTTAGAGGATGTTAGTAAGCTCGACTACTATTATCAATCAAGATTTAGAAAAAGAATGAATCAATATTTAATTCAATATATGATACAACGTGGTATGGATGTATCTAACTTATAAATAAGTGTGTATGTTAGAAGGAATACAAAATCTTGATAATAGGTAGTGTAATTCACGGGGAAAGTAGCAAAAGAATTATATTTATAATCTTAATATCCTTATAAATAAATTGGGTTATAACAATTTAATCTTAGGAGGATAAATGGTAAATAAAGATCAGAAAATTATGTATTTAATTAAGAACGGAGTATACAAATTTAATAACTATCAATTATGGGAACTTAGTGAAAAACAATTAGAAAAATTGATAATGACAAAAATAGATCGATTTGATGATGTATCAAGAGAGAATGAAGCGCATAAAACAAATTAAAAAGAATGAAATAATATGAATAGATAAAACGAATATATACAAGTAGGAGGCTGTAAGATGCAAGTATCTTTTATGCAGGATTTAGAGCAAGAAATTGAGATGTTGAAGATTCAAATCCAAGATTTAGAGATAGAACATAAGTTTCTGATAAAAAATATGAACATGACCGCACCTAAATTTAATGGTGTAGTTAATTATGAGAAAGAACGTGTATTAGGTGGGAAAGTACCATTAGGTTTAGATGAAATACTAATTAGAAATAATAAAATTGCTGATAAAATGCATGTACTAACTGAGCTAGTAAAGGAAAAACAAACGGTAATGGATCAAGGTAGATTGGTGATGGAGAAAATGACTGATTTAGAAAAGCGTATTATGTATTATCGAGATGTAAAAGGAATGAATTTAAAACAAATAGCTGAATTGTTAAATTATAGCTATGATCATATTAGAAGAGTGAGCAGTAACATGAAGCGGTGGGATGATCAAGCTCTTTCAATGACACATAAGTGAGTCAGTGCTATAAATTTATTGTTAGTTTTCAAAGAGCAATCTGTACAAATACAGTATAATAAAACCTTTTGGTTACACCAAACTGAAATTCATCTCCGGCTTTCATTGGACTTGGTTCTGCACATTTACAAGCGAGAGAATTCTTTAGGATTTTGGCTAAATAGATCGAGATAGGAAAATTTTTCAGGTGCTAATTAGATACGATAATTTCAGTACTTGGTTTACTTAAAGTAGTTAGTAAGGAAAGGTAAGCAATTTTAATAAAATAATTTCAATCCTATATAATATGTGAACTGTTACTTAAGTAGTAGCGGTTTTTTTTATTATCAAATAGAAGTAAACACAAGATGAAATACTCCTATTATTTTTATGAATCAATATATGGTTTTATGAATAGCCGAGAAAAGTATAGAATAATAAAATTCTGATAAAAAGAAGATTTTTTTGAGGAGCTTTTATAGCGGAATTAACGATACTATGATTACTAGAGGGACAATACAACACCTTCTAAAAACAAAAGATAAAACAAACAAAATTTGAGGAGGAAATAACATGGCAAGTTATGTTTATAACACATCTGGAAGTACATCTACAGTAAGTGGTTGGACAGATGCAAATTCTTATGGTTCTGGTGCTACGTCAGTAGATTTTACTCAAGTGAACAATGTTCCGGGTGCGACAGTATATTATACAATTTATTTACAGCGTAATGCAAATGGTACATGGAATACTACTGACACAGCATCTGGTAGCTTTAAAAACAATGTAACAAGATCATTCAATATTACGGATAATTTACCTGGTCTATATCGTGTTAAAGGTGTATATGGCGGTAGCACAAACTATACAGATGCTTTTAATGTTTACCGCTAAAAATCTTTGAGGAGGAAACAAACTGGCATGTTATATTCATGGTGGTTATAATGGTTATACTTCACAGGTAAGCGGTTAGACGGATGCGAGTTATTACAGTTCTGGAGCTACAACAGTAGATTTCACACAAGTGAACAATGCACCGGGTTACACATGGAGCTATACAATTTACTTACAACGTCTTGTTAACGGAGAATGGTCTACAACTGATACTTTATTAGGTAGCTTTGCAAATAATGTAACAAGATCATTCAACATCACAGATAATTTTCCGGGTGACTATCGTGTATACGGAAAATTATCTGCTGGTGGAGCAGCTAAATACAATAAAACAGATAGCTTTAAGATTTACCGATAAGTAAGGAGGGGAAGCAGATTGCTTCCTCTTTTTCATTTCTATTTATAATGATGGCTTATCTCAAATAAAGAGAATATAAGATAGTGAGTATAGCATATTAGAGGGAGAAAAAAATTCTCTATTAATTGACTAGAAGTGAAGAAGTATATTGAAAAGACTAATGATATTGCGTGAATGTTCAAAAAAACATGAGTGAATATAGAAGTTAATTTGGGATTGTAAGAAGAAGTTTAAGAAAGAAATCAGTTAATCTATTTCTCCTGAAAATATTAGAAGAAAGGGTTGTAAGATAGAATGATGCCACACCCCTGCCACATTTATAACACAATGCAGTTGATTTATTGTTGGTATACTATTAGTAGGTAAAAGTAGTTGTTGTATTTTTCGGAATAAAGAATCTAGATTTATATAGTTTAAAGCAATTATTTGTTAAAAGTACTAACTGAAGAAAAAAGCAGATCAAATTACTTGAAATTTAATTAGAAAATATTCTTATGAAAAGTACAAATAATTAGAGACATGTACTTTAAAAATCTAACAAAATTACACTTTTAAAAATAGAAGCATATGAATGCTTCTATTTTTATTATTGAAAAGGAGATGAAGATAATGGAAGAGCAAGTTTTTAATACAGTGTTATCACAAGGTGCTTTTGGCGCCTTATTTGTTTGGCTGCTATTTTCAACAAGGAAAGAGAGTAAAGAATTATTAGAATCAACTCGTCAAGAGAATAAAGAACGGGAAGATAAATATCAGCAGACAATCACAGAAAATCAAGTTGTTATTACTAAACAAGCTGAAGCTTTTGGTGCTCTATCTAAAGATGTATCTGAAATCAAACAAATTTTGGGTACGAAAGGGGATAGATAATTTATGAAAAAAGTATTATATCTATTTACAGTTGTATTTATGACATTTATATTCTTAGTGAGTTTTTCTACAGGTGCATTTGCTGATAGAGATCTTATTATAGAGAACTTACCGAAAATTCCTTATCGAAATGGCGTAGGCGCATATGAAGGAGTAGTTGCACATAGTACTGCAACACTGGAAGCGCCAGCTATTAATATTCAAAAATATGAAACTCGTACATGGCGTTCAGCTTTTGTACATTATGCAGTAGATTGGAATGAAACAATTCAAATTGCAGATAAAAATTACATTGCATATGGTGCAGGTCCAAATGCAAATAGCCGCTTTGTACACGTAGAGCTTTGTGAAACTGCTGATTATGATAAATTCAAGCGATCCTATGATAAATATGTGAAGCTACTTGCAAAAATTTTACATGATAAGGGAATATCTGTAGAAAAAGGATTATGGACACATGATGATGTCCGTAGAAACCTTGGGGGTACAACACATGAAGATCCATTATCCTACTTGCAAAGTCATGGTGTTTCTGAATCTCAATTCCGTTCCGATGTAAATCGTGCATACAATTATTCTAGTGATAAATTTTATTCTATTGAATCATTAGAAATAAATGTGTCTTCTATTCATGATGTTGTATATGTAGAAGGATTTAATGTTAATTTACGAAAAGGGCCTGGAACAAGTTATCAGGTAATTCGTCAGATAAACAAACCAGAATCTTATGCTGTATGGAGTGAAGAAGATGGATGGTTAAACCTTGGAGATAATCAATGGATAAAATATGATCCATCTTATATTAGGCTTGATACAAGGAATAATGTGGATTCATCAATTGTAGGACACCGCATTATTTCTAAGGTAGATAATTTACGCTTCTATAGCTCGCCTTCTTGGGAAGATAAAGATGTCGCTGGTGTTGTAAATGCTGGGGAATGTTTTATTATAGATGCTGAAATTATGGTAAATGGCTCAAAACAATATAAAGTTCATAATAGCAAAAATATGACATTTTATATTACGGCAAGCTCATCTTATATAGAAGTTAAATAATTATTTAGGAGCAATGTCCTATGGACATTGCTCTTGTTTATTTTGATATAGGTGTTTGAGATTTTTTAGTCAGTTCTTCATTTTTTAAATCTTTTTCTATCCAATACAAGGGGGAATTCTTTTTGAAACAATTATCTTTATTACCAACAATTGATAAGGAAACAGAAAAGAAAGTTCAAAAGGAAGTAATTAATATTTTAAAAGAATATCGTGCGTTAAAGATATATTTTGAAAATGCGGCTGAACAAAAAAAAGAAGGGGTTATTTTATTTTCTAGAATTGGTGAGTTGGAGAGGTTTAACCGCATGAAGTTTGAACAGATTGAAAAAGTACTGCAGTATGTTTTAGATGAAGAGCAACGTAATATCATTGTTGCGAAGTATTTGAGTAACAAAAAATGTAATGACGATTATATTTACGACAAATTATTAATGAACAGAGACAAATATTATAAGAAGAAGAAAAATGCATTTTGGTTAATTGCAATTTCTTTAGGAATTATGTGAAAAAAACAGGGGAATTTTTATCTAATTGTAAATTTATATTGAATTTTACAATTAGATGCTTCAACATGTTCAGTTATATTTTTAAGATAATCCTTAAAGATTAAGAGATAATTTTTTAAAAAGTAAAGGCCTAAAAATTTTTTACAGTAAATATCAAAAAATAGAAGAATCTATTACGTAACTGAAGTTAGAAAATCAAAAAGAGTGATGTATTAAAATATCGCTCTTTTTTGAAGAATAACATGCTAAGGTATCGACAAAATACTGAGAAAAAAGGGGACTTTTTATACCAAATTTAGCAGTAAATTTATTACCAGAAGGACAAAAAAATTATTTAGAATCAAAACTTACTTAAGTATATCTAAGTGTATTAAAAAATAATGGGAAGAGGTCTTAGTTATGGATCAAATGGTCTTAAAAGCTCAACAATGGGTAAATAGCACGTATAAAGGTAAAGCAGGTTATACTGCAATCGAAGAAAATGGGAAAACAGGTTGGTCAACCATGGGTGCTTTAACATAAGCATTACAATTAGAAATTGGGATTACAAATACATCTACTAGTTTTGGCCCTACTACATTACAAACAGTTGCAAAAAAATGTCCAATTAGCACAACATCTAATACGAATGCAAATATTGTAAAAATTATTCAAGCTGCTTTATATTGTAAAGGATATGGACCAGGTGGGATTACAGGAACGTATGGGCCAGGTACACAGTCTGCAATTACTTCTATGCAGAAAGATTTAGGCTGTACAGCAGATGGTGCTGTAAATCCAAAATTATTTAAAGCACTCTTAACCATGGACGCTTATGTATTAATCACTGGAGGTAGCTCAAAAGTTCGAAGTATTCAACAATGGTTAAACAACAAATATATCAACCGTGCTGGTTTCTTCTACATGCCTTGTGATGGTCATTACTCTCGTGATGTTCAAAAGGCGTTAATGTACGCGATTCAATATGAAGAAGGATTAGATGATGCTACTGCCAATGGTAATTTCGGTCCTACAACACAAAATTTGATTAAAAAAGTAGAATTAAAAGAAGATTCTACAGGAGTATTTGTATATTTATTCCAATTTCTTTATAAATAAAGGATAAAGTTTAAAAGCGCTCGACAACAAGATATGGTACAACCCCATAACAAAGAATCTATTAAAAATTAAGAAATGGGATAAATTTCTTTTTTTACGTAAAGAATAAAAATTTGTAATAAAAACACTTTAATTGTTATTATTTCCATGTATAATTGAATTGACCAAATAATCTTTTTCATTGTGCAAACTGTACTTATTATGGAATTGATCTAACTACTAAATTTATATTGGAGGAAAAACATATTATGAAATTAGGAAAAGTAGCAATTATCGGAGCGTTAACACTTGGCGGTTTCACAGCTGTTGAAATGATTAAACCAACTACACAAGCTGCTGCGGCTTACTCTGATCCGTTCAATGATGAATGGGGACTTAAATCTTGGCAACATGTCCATCACAATGCAAACTACTCACCAGATATCACTCGTGTAGGTGATTTGAAACAAGGTGAAGAATTTAGAATGTCATTTGGACTTGAGCCTGGGGAAAGTGCTGTGATGAAAATTTTTAGAATTCATGACTTGGGGGATGCAGAAACTTCACTTCAAAGATATATAACTATTCAGGATTCTGGCGTATGGACAGGAATCGCTGAATTTAAAACACCAATTACCGCTGTATATACCCCAGATACTTATGTTGCGGTTATGAAGCTTACCCTAAAGAACGGGGAAACAACATTTTTACATGGCCAACCATTTAAGATTACTCAATAATTGTACAAGCGCTTTCAAAGGATAGTATACAATGAAATAAATGAGAGAAGTTATTTATAAAAGAATTAAGTGGAATCACATTAGTTAGGACATTAGTACGAAAAATTGTAGTAACTATTGATTTATGTTAGAAGTTTTTGTATTGAATGAATACGTGATCTCCAAATTTCTTTCTTATTTGAAAAGGACCTGCAACTGATAGCAGGTCCTTTTAACGTGGATTAAGTTTATTTTAATTTTTTCTATAGATAAGTTAACATGATAATGCTGGTTTTAGTGCAAAAAAGAAACTTTTTGCAAGTAATCTGATTCTAGTATTTAAAAAGGACGTAACCAGTCTGGAAAAGCAAAACTTATTTAAGTGGAAACATTACCAATCGGATTTTTGATTAGAAAAATATCAATTTAAACAAATAGATTTGCATGATACAAATTTGAATATAAAACTACAATAGATAACAAATTCACGTTCAATAAATAATACAAAAGAAATATACATGAACAGGGAACAAGCTTCTAAGGGGGGATGTCTAGCGACACAAAATTCTCAACTTAATAGAAAAATAAAATGCATAAAAAGAGATGCTTTTATGCTATTTTTATGCATTTTAAACTAGTATTTATTGTATTATTTTAATTAATTAATTTATAAAAGGACATACTTTTGTTTTGTTGAGCTTACATGTAAGCTACTTTTTGAGAGCGAGGTTTATATCAATAACGTGTGTTGAGTATAGTATACAAAAGGAATTTAACTTCTTAAATTAGAATTCAATGTATGCTAAGCGAATAAGAGGAGAAAAATATGAAAACTAGAAAATCAGCCCGTACCTCACTTTTATCATTGTTTCCGTTATAACAAGGAAATGGGTGCAAAAACATCCCCCTGAATCATGGACTTTTTTAGTGCCCATGATTCGGGGTACAGTTCACTTTTATAAAAGCTAGTCTTTTTTTTAAAGTTTTCTCATTAGTTAATAGTAAAAGGTATGGAAAGGATAGAGCGATGATTGGAGCAATTATACAGCAAATTGTACTAGGTATTTCATTAGCTGCACCGGTGGGACCAATTAATATTGAAATGTTAAAACGAGGGATTGAACGTGGTTTTTGGCATGCTTGGATTGTAGGAGTAGGAGGAATGAGTGCAGATATTCTATTTATGCTCCTTATTTATTTTGGGTTATCTTCAGTGTTTATGTATACATATGTCCAAGCATTTATGTATTGTATGGGATTTTTCCTATTGTTTTATTTGGGGTTTCAAAGTGTGAAACAAGGAATTTTACACTCGAATATGGAATATAAACAAGAAGAGGTAGGTGGACTGCGGCAATCCTTTATGGCGGGATTTTTAATTGCGGTATCTAATCCGTTAAATCTTGTCTTTTGGTTTGGTGTATACGGGAGTACACTTAGTTCATTGCTTACGAAGGTGACAAAACAAGAAGCCTTTTTGTATAGTCTTTGCATTATCGTTGGCATTATTTTGTGGAATTTAAATATAGCTTTTTCTGTTCATTTTGGACGAACATTGCTTAAGCCGAAAGCGCTCGGTTATATTACAGCGGGAGCTGGCATCGTTTTAGTTGGGTATTCGATCCATTTTGCGTATAAAGCTTTACAGTTGTTCACATAAGATTGAAGGGGAGATTTCTATGTATCGAACCACCGTTAATGGAAAAGAAATTATTATTACATTGGCACCAAAAATCAGAAAAGAAGTTATTGACAGAGATCCTTTATATGAGGCTGTTCTTCATACTGCTGAGCGATTGCTGCAAACAAAGCAACCAACATTTGCTGTAAATCATGAAATATTTGGATTAATTATTGGAGAAGTCCAAAGAGGAGACGTAACTGTCTTTGCGGTTGAACACATTATTCCCAAGCAAAATATATTTGGTTCGAAAAAATTTTTTTCTACAATGGAACAGCAAGCAAATTTGTAATGTGAATAGAATAATATAGATAAAAAGAAGAGGTCGTAACGATGTGTTACGGCTTTTTTTAGAAGGGGGCATAATGAATGAAAAGGGTAATAAAGGAATTCTTTTTGCAACATGATATTGTCATTATGGTGGGAGTATTGGTGCTTTTTATCATTATTTTGAAAATGCAATTATTCACATGGATGGCGATCGTATCTTGTCTAGCGGGTATCATTTTTTATACAATCAATGAATATGTTACACATCGTTTTTTATTTCATATTAAACCACCAAAAAATCCATTTTTACTAAAGATATTGAAAAGATTGCATTACGATCATCATGTATATCCAGATGATTTGAAATTATTATTTTTACCTGTTTGGTATAGCATGCCAGGGTTTGCGTTCTATTTATTCATTTTGTATGGTACAACAAGTAATATAACAATTACATTTTCATTTGGACTTGGGATGATCGTGATGTTACTTGTATATGAATGGAAACATTATATAGCGCATAAACCAATCCGTCCGTTTACTCGTTTTGGGAGATGGTTAAAAAAACAACATATTTTGCACCATTACAAAAATGAAAATTATTGGTTCGGTGTTTCGAACCCGGTGTATGATTTTTTATTTGGTACGTATAAAAATGGAAAAGATGTTGAAGTAAGTGAGACGGCACGTAACTTAGAAAAAGATGAAGGAAAGGAAGTGGTGCGATAAGCACTACTTTTATTTTGAAAAAGTATATTAAAAAATTAGGGGAATATGCCGAAAATTGTCTATCGAAAAATCTTTGCAGAGACACAGAGATTGTCTAAAATAAATGTAAGTTTCTGAATATTTATAAAATTTAGTGTTTTGTAAGGTCGTAAGAGGGAATTTGTTTCGGAAAATTTAGGAGGGGGAGAGGACAAATGAAACGAGACAGTTCAGCACGCAGGTTACAAAGCGAGATAAATTACACAGAAGTCGTTCAGTCAGTGGAATTTCAGTCATTATTAGAAAAAAAGCGGAAATTTATTATCCCTATGAGTATTTTCTTTTTTAGCTTTTTTATTGCATTGCCGATTTTGACTTCTTATTCGAAGGTATTAAATAAAGCAGCATTTGGTGATGTAACATGGGCGTGGGTTTTTGCATTTGCACAATTTGTTATGACTTGGGTTTTATGTATGATGTATAGCAAAAAAGCAGAGTCATTTGATAAGGCTTCAGAGAAAATCCTTCAAGATATGCAAAAGGGGAGGCGATAAATTTGAACACAACAGCGTTTGCACTCTTTTTAATTATTGTGCTAGGAACACTCGTTATTACATATTTTGCGTCGAAAAAGACAAAAAATGCGAGCGAGTTTTATACAGCAGGAGGGGGATTAACTGGTTGGCAAAATGGTCTGGCCATTGCGGGAGATTATATGTCGGCTGCTTCATTCCTTGGAATTGCTGGTGCAGTAGCGTTAACTGGATTTGACGGTTTCTTTTATAGCGTTGGTTTTCTTGTTGCGTATTTAGTTGTATTATATCTTGTTGCGGAACCACTTAGAAATTTAGGGAAGTATACATTAGCAGATATGATCGCCGCACGTTTTGACGCAAGGAAGGTACGCGGGATTGCCGCTTTAAATACGATGACGATTTCCATTTTCTATATGATTGCACAACTAGTGGGAGCAGGAGCACTTATTAAATTATTATTAGGAATTGAATATACGACATCTGTTTTAATTGTTGGCACGTTAATGACGGTATATGTGATTTTCGGAGGTATGACAGCAACAAGCTGGGTGCAAATTGTAAAGGCTGTTTTACTGATGGCGGGTACGTTTATTATTTCAGTTATTGTATTTGCAAAATTTAATTTTAGCATAACAGAAATGTTTGCACAGATGAAAACTGCAACACCGCTTAAGGAAGCATTTTTGAATCCAGGTGTGAAATACAAAGATGGATTAGATACGATTTCTTTAAATCTAGGTCTTGTTCTTGGGACAGCAGGATTACCTCATATTCTAGTTCGTTTTTTTACTGTTCGGGATGCAAAAACAGCACGCCAATCTGTTGTATATGCAACTTGGTTAATTGGTGCGTTTTATATTATGACAATTTTCTTAGGTTTTGGTGCAGCTGCGTTTGTAGGGAATGCAGCAATTATCCAGGCCAATCCAGCTGGTAACATGGCAGCACCTTTATTAGCGAAAGCACTTGGAGGAGATTTCCTGTTTGCCTTTGTTTCAGCAATTGCATTTGCTACAATTTTAGCGGTTGTAGCTGGCCTTGTTTTAACAGCTGCTTCAGCATTTGCACATGACTTTTATAATGAGATTATCCGGAAAGGCAAGTCAACAGAAAAAGAACAAGTATCAATGGCACGCTATGCTTCAATTGGTGTGGCAGTATTATCTATTATATTAGCGTTATTTGCGCAAACATTAAATGTTGCTTTCTTAGTCTCATTAGCGTTTGCGGTTGCGGCAAGCGCCAATTTACCAGTTATTTTGTTTACAATTTATTGGAAGCGTTTTAATACGACTGGCGCAATTTGCGGTATGGTTGTTGGTTTAGTTTCAGCAATCGTGTTAGTTGCCTTAAGTCCAAATGTTTGGAACCCTGAAGCTGGGAAAGCGATTTTTGTTGGAGAAGCGTTATTCCCTTATACAACACCTGGAATTATTTCGATTCCACTTGGATTCTTAGCGGCATATTTAGGGACAATCTTTTCAAGTAAGAAAGAAGATGTAGCGAAATTTGATGAAATCCTTGTTAAATCTAACACAGGTCATGGTGTTAGTGACGTTTCAACACATTAAAAGATTAGGGCTTTCCAATTAATTGGAGGGCTTTTTTTAGTTTGTAATTTGCTTTTAAAATATTACGCATTATTTGGTAGGATTTGTTTCATTCATGTGGAATGAAAATAAGCAGGAAGAAGTTTTAAATCATCATGGTGCCAGCGCAGCTTGGAGGAATATAAGTTGTTATGGAAGGTGGAATGTATGATGAAGACGAAACAAACAGATGCATTATTAGCAAAGGATGAAAAGTATGTGTGGCATGGAATGCGTCCCTTTAGTCCAAATAGTACAATGGTTGGGGCAAAAGCCGAGGGATGCTGGGTAGAAGACATAGAAGGAAAACGGTACTTAGATGGAATGAGTGGACTTTGGTGTGTGAATAGTGGATATGGAAGAAAAGAGCTTGCTGAGGCAGCGTATGAACAACTGCAAAAATTATCATACTTTCCAATGTCACAATCTCATGAACCTGCAATTCAGCTTGCTGAAAAGTTAAATGAATGGCTTGGAGGAGAATATGTTATTTTCTTCTCTAATAGTGGATCAGAAGCGAATGAAACAGCATTTAAAATCGCTCGTCAATATTACGCATATAAGGGAGAAGCCCACCGTTATAAATTTATGTCACGTTATCGTGGTTATCATGGAAATACGATGGCGACGATGGCAGCGACAGGACAAGCACAGCGGAGGTATCAATATGAGCCATTTGCGTCAGGATTTTTACATGTAGCGCCGCCAGATTGTTACCGAATGCCAGAGATCGAGTCGCAAAATATTTATGATATAGAATGTGTGAAAGAAATTGACCGTGTTATGGCGTGGGAATTAAGTGAAACGATAGCTGCATTTATTATGGAGCCAATTATTACAGGCGGAGGTATTTTGATGCCACCGCAAGATTATATGAAAGCTGTTCATGAGACATGCAAAAAGCATGGTGCATTGCTAATTAGTGACGAAGTAATTTGCGGTTTTGGTCGTACGGGGAAAGCGTTTGGTTTTATGAATTACGATGTGAAGCCTGATATTATTACGATGGCGAAAGGGATAACAAGTGCATATTTACCATTATCAGCAACAGCAGTAAAGAAAGAAATTTATGAAGCATTTAAAGGAACAGGGGAATATGATTTTTTCCGTCATATTAACACGTTTGGTGGAAATCCGGCAGCTTGTGCATTAGCGCTTAAAAATTTAGAAATTATGGAAAATGAAAATTTAATCGAACGTTCTGCACAAATGGGATCACTCTTATTAGAACAATTAAAAGAAGAAATTGGAGATCATCCACTTGTTGGAGATATTAGAGGAAAAGGCTTACTGGTTGGCATTGAGATGGTAAATGATAAAGGAACAAAAGAACCAATTGATAATGACAAAATTGCAAGTGTAGTGAACGCTTGTAAGGAAAAAGGATTAATCATTGGTCGTAACGGAATGACGACAGCAGGCTATAATAATATTTTAACATTGGCACCACCTCTTGTTATCTCGAGTGAGGAAATTGCTTTTATTGTTGGGACATTGAAAACTGCGATGGAACGTATTTAATAAAAGGGTGAAAAAGCGAGCCAAAGGATATCAGCTCGCTTTTTTATGTATAAGTTTGTTAATGAACGCCATGTTCTCTCTCCCAACTTCCTTGTTGTTTGCGAATAGAGATAACTTGTCCAATATGATAAGCGTTATGAATTGTGAAGTTTAGTAAAACAGATGTCCATGTTTCTTCAGTTTCTGCTGACTGAGAGAGAGCGAGCTTTGTTTCATCGCAATTATGTAGGGCCGTTTGCCACTTTTCCATAATCGTATCAATTTGTGCAACTGTAGCATGCCAATCTAAATTTCTTATATTTTGAAACGTATCATCATTATTTTTAATTTGTTCTTGAGCAGCAAAACCGTAAAATCGCTTTAGAATGCGATCGTTCCAGAAAATCAAATGATTAACGATTTCCCAAATAGAATTTGTCGCATCTGTATCTTTCCAAGAAGCTTGTTCTTCAGTAAGACCATCAAGTGCACTCTGTAGTGAGACAAACCAATTGTTTTCATTATGACATGCAAGGAGTTGCTCTAAAAAAATATCTTTGCGATCCATGAAACACCTCCAAAAGTATTTATATGGTACATATATGTTTCATTCGCCTTTTTAGAGACATTTTCCTAGTTCCTTTATGAATAAAAAAACGAGATTATTATCTTCATAAGATAGTAATCTCGTTTTTGAATATTATGAAACTAGTACTTTATATAGTTACTATTTACCTAGTTTTAATTGCTTATCTTTTACACCGAAAGAGTATTTTAACATTGGTGGTGTAATCATTGTTGTTAAAATAACAACGATAACGATTGCTGTAAAGTAATCTTGTGCTAATAGTCCAGAAGTAAGTCCTTGCCCCGCGATGATAAGCGCGACTTCACCGCGTGAAACCATTCCAGATCCAATGATTGTAGAGGATTGTAAGTCAAATCCAGTCATTCGTGCTCCGAAGCCACAACCAATTAGTTTTGTTAAGACAGCAATTACTGTTAAAGCTAAGATAAACCAAATTTTATCCCCGATACCTGCAAATGTAATATTCATTCCAATACTTACAAAGAAAATTGGGACAAACATTGCATAAGCGATTGGTTCCACTTTCTTTTCTACTTCATGCTTATAATCTGTTTGGGAAATTGCAATACCAGCAGCGAATGCACCGATAATTCCTGCGATTCCTAAAATCTCACCGAAATATGCAAAAGCGAAACAAATGATAAGAGCAGCACTAATAATAGACTCTGATACGCGCAGTGGTGATAACCAACGCATAATCATTGGAACACCTTTCCAACCAATTAAGATAATAGATGCGAAGAAGACAACTTTTTTCAAGATGATCATAGTTAAGCTTACATCAGCTGAACCTAAGAAACTCATAGCAAATGCAAGTAAAATAACGACAAGAATATCATCAAATACAGCAGCACCTAGCATCGTGGTACTTTCACGTGTCTTCATCTTTCCTAAGTCACGAAGTGTTTGTACAGAGATACTAACACTCGTTGCACATAGAAGTAATCCTAAAAAGACTGCATTTGCTTGTTCCATGCCCATAATAAGTCCTGAAACATAACCACCTGCAAATGGAAGAATAATACCTCCCATAGCAACTGCTAAGGATGAATTACGATTTTCATTCAGTTCTTTTAAATCTGTTTCTAGACCAGCCATAAACATAAGGAGAATAACCCCTACCTGACTTAGCTGAGTGAGTAAATCTGAATTGTTGACCCAACCTAATACAGCCGGACCGATTACAATACCGACGATCAATTTTCCGAGTACAGAAGGTTGCCCTAATCTGACACTAATGTCACCAGCGATTTTCGTGCTTAGTAAAATTAACGCAATTTGAAAGAAAAATTCCATCTCATCTCCCCTTTTCATCTTTGTTTTTATTATACGATTTCTCGGAATTTGCTTAATGCAATGATATGTAAAACACATTAAACAAGAGGTCTTTATACAAGTTCTTTTGAACTTGTAATTTGAACCTGTAATTAATATATAATAAATTCCATAAAAAATCAATGTTAAATTAGCAGATTTTCATTGAGGAAATAGCTTTCATTTTGCTGTTTGCATGGGGGGAGTAAGAACCACACCTTACAAAATTCAGAAATAGGTGGGGGGATAACTGCACGTCCAACCTCACTGATGAGAAGCTTTCACTTTATTTTGTATACAATTAGTCTCCAGAAAAAGTTTCTTTATTTCAAATTGGCCTCTGCTTGATAGGTATGGATAATCTCCTTATAACAGATAATAAAATTTAAATGACATCTAGTTAGATGGGTTCATCATAAAAGAAAAATGCCGTATTTCTTCGGATATACTTGCGTGTTTTAAAAAGGAGGATATTACTTTTGAGCACAGTAGAAAATACACTATCTATTTTTGCTTTAGGTGGCGTAAATGAAATAGGTAAAAATATGTATGCAATCCAATATTCGAACGATATTGTGATAATTGATTGCGGTTCTAAGTTTCCAGATGAAAGCTTATTAGGAATTGATTTGATTATCCCTGACATTACATACTTGCAAGAAAATAAGGATAAAATTCGAGGGTTAGTTGTTACACATGGACACGAAGATCATATTGGAGGTATCCCATATCTATTAAAACAATTGAATGTACCAATTTATGCAACAAGATTAACGCTAGGTTTAATTGGAATTAAATTAAAAGAACACGGACTTGAAAATCTAACGCAATTGTTTGTTATTGATTCTGAATCAGCAATTGAATTTGGCTCAATAGATCTGACTTTTTTTAAAACGAACCACAGTATTCCCGACTGCCTTGGTATTGCTTTTCATACACCAGAAGGTACTGTAGTACATACAGGCGACTTCAAATTTGATTTGACTCCTGTAAATAATCAATATCCGGATATTCATAAAATGGCTAAAATCGGAAGTGGTGGCGTTTTAGCTCTGCTCTCTGAAAGTACGAATGCGGAACGTCCTGGATTTACTCCATCAGAACGATCTGTAGGCGAGCGTATTGAAGAAGCGTTTATTAAAGCTCATAGAAAAGTTGTCATCTCGACCTTTGCTTCAAATGTTAACCGTGTACAACAAGTGGTAGATGCAGCTTTAAAAACGAATAGAAAGCTTGCCCTGCTTGGGAGAAGTATGGTAAATGTAGTATCTGTTGCCCTAGAACAAGGTTATTTGAATATCCCTGAAGGAATGTTAATTGAAGCCAATGAAATTAATCGAATGGATCCAGAAAGAGTAACTATTCTTTGCACTGGTAGTCAAGGTGAACCTATGGCTGCGCTATCTCGTTTAGCTAGTGGAAACTATCGACAGGTAGATATCCTGCCTGAAGATACTGTCATTATAGCTGCAACTCCTATACCAGGAAATGAACGTAACGTTTCACGGATTATAGATAATTTATTTCTATTAGGAGCTAATGTTATTTATGGCTCGGGAAGTTCCACTGGAATGCATGTTTCCGGACATGCATATCAAGAAGAATTAAAATTAATGCTCACTTTAATGAAACCTAAATATTTCATTCCTATTCATGGCGAATTTAGAATGTTACATCATCATAGTTTATTAGCGGAGTCCGTTGGTGTTAAGAAAGATAATATTTATATTATTAGTAATGGCGATGTTGTCGATATAAGCAACCAAATTGCTTGTCAGTCTAGACGAATACCTGCAGGGAATATATATGTAGATGGATTGGGTATTGGTGATGTTGGAAACATTATTTTGCGTGATCGCAAACAACTTTCTGAGGATGGTATGCTTGTTGTAGTTATCACTCTTAGTAAAACAGAAGGGAAAATTATTTCTGGTCCAGACACGATTTCTCGTGGATTTGTATATGTTCGCGATTCGGAAGATTTCTTGAATAAAATTAATCAATTAGTTGTAATAACCATTAACAATTTACAAAAAACAAATATTCACCAATGGAGTGTTCTTAAAAGAGAGATAAAAGAAACACTAGGTCAATTTATATACTCACATACAAAAAGAAAGCCAATGATTCTTCCTATCGTAATTGAAGTTTAAAAAGACTGCTTTCATGTAGGAATAAGTAGTAGAATCAACTTAAAGAAAAATTATTAAAGTCTAATTTAAATTCAACATAAATTGGATTGTTTTTTTTTTGATATCTGGTGAGTATTAATCTAAGATTGGATGGATAAAGAGTTAAATAAGACGGAACTAGAGAAAATTATAATTTCTTGTCGAAATAAAAATGGATTCCAAAGAAAAGAACCTTGGAATCCATTTTTATTTGGGATACCGATTATATGGTTATATAATGAAGAATAAAAGAAACAATGTTGATTTCATTTATGAGATGAATGAAATTGAAAGGAAATGAAAAAATATGTTATTCAATCAACGTTTTACCATCGGAGAGATGGCAAAAATGCATAATATCGCAGAGTCAACATTACGATATTATGATGAAAAAGGGATTTTTCATCCGTCAATTGTCGACCCGCAAACAAATTATCGATATTACACAATAGATCAATTTTCACTTTTGGATACAATTAAGTTTTTACGTCAATTAAATATTTCGTTAAAAGAAATAAAGCAGTATATTGATGAAAGAAATCCATCCTATGCTTTAAATTTACTTGAAAAACAACAAGAGATGATGGTAAAAAAGCAAAGGAAAATCGAATATGTATTAGCCAAAATGAAGCACAAAATCGACTTGATGAAAGAAGCTACTGGATCAAAAGCGAATCATGTAATATTTAAAAAATTACCAAAGAGAAAAATTACGGCACTAGCTATTGCACCAAATGTTACAGATGATATGTTTGAGTATTATATACATTCACTCCAAAAAAATATGAAGCAAATAGATGATAGTTTATTTTCAGGAGATCTTGGTGTAACAGTGTCAAAAGAGGGATTACTTCAAAATGAATTTCAGGAGTATAACAGTGTATTTATTCTTCTTGATGATATGCCATTTCAAATTACTACCTCAGATGAAATTAAAGAGGGAGTGTTTGCTTGTTCTTACCACCATGGACCGTATGAAGAAACGGACGGAACTTACAAGGAACTGTTAATGAATATTGAGAAAAAAGGATTTGAAGTGTCAGGAGATGCAATTGAGCTTGCTTTAATTGATTGGTCTGTTACAGAGAATCCAGAAGAGCAAGTAACGGAGATACAAATTCCAGTAGTTAAAAGAAAGTAAATGAGATATGAAAAAATGTATTTTCAATTCTTACTTGACCTTAAAGTAACTTGAAGGTTTAAAATGTGAACAGAGAATTGAAAAGGAGCATTTTGTTATGGAAACAACTGAGAAATTAAGAGAAAAACCAATAAAAAGTTTATTTATATCCTATTTGATACCAGCAGTTCTTGGAATGGTATTAATGTCGGTGAATATTGTAATTGATGCTGTGATGATTAGTCGTGGTGTAGGAGCAAACGGTTTAGCAGGAGTGAACGTCGCTATTCCAGCTTTTTCTATCTTTTTCTCCATTTCATTATGGATTGGAATGGGAGGAGCAACATTATACTCTATTGCCTTAGGAGAAAATAAAATAGAGCGAGCGAGATCTATTTTTACACAATCGATGACAGTAGCAGTCATAATTGTAGGTATTTTAATGGTCGTTTGTTTATGGAGAATAGAAGATTTAGCTTATCTATTTGGAGCAAATGATGTTATTTTACCGTATGCTTTAGATTATTTGTATGTACTATTAACATTTGGCATGATATACGTTTTAGAAAATATTTTAAGCACATTTATTCGGAATGATGGTAATCCGAATTTAGCAATGGCAGGTCTTGTTGTAACAGCGTTATTAAATATCGTATTTGACTATATTTTTATCTTTATATTTGGCTGGGGTGTAACAGGGGCAGCGGCAGCGACTATCCTATCAGCTGCAATTGGTTTTCTCGTTTTATTAAGCCATTTCTTTAGAAAAAGTAGTATTTTAAAATGGACGAAATTTCATTTTGAATGGGAAACTGTTAAACAAATTATGGTAATTGGTTTTCCAAGCTTTACGACAGAAATAACAGTAGCGATTGTAACAATTGGTTTTAACATAGCCTTTATTCAATATGCAGGAGAATTAGGCGTGGCGTCTTATGCGATGGTAAATAGTATACACTCAATGACATTACTATTATTTTTTGGTGTTGGAGCAGCACTACAGCCCATCGCAAGTTTTCATTATGGTGCGAATTTATCTGAAAGATTAAGGGAAGGATTACATTTCGCAGTGAAAATAGCGATTGTCTTAGGATGTGCGGCAATTGTGATCGGTTTATTCTTTGGGAAATATATTATTGGTTTATTTGATGTTCAATCAACAGAATTAATTCAATTAACTGTAACGGGAATTAGCCTCTTCTTTATACAATATGTATTTTTAGGATATAACATTGTTTATGGTGAATATTTCCAATCTGTAAGACAAACGAGAAAATCAGTCTTTATTATTTTGAGTCGTGGTTTAGTATTTATTATTCCGCTGTTATGGATTATGCCAAAGTTACTTGGTGTGAATGGAATTTGGCTTGTCATGCCTGTTGCTGAATTATTAACAGCAATTATCGTATTTGGAATGAATCATGTTTCTCATCCTGTACCAGTACGAAAAATAGAAGAACGTGTAGTGTGATAGAAATCCCCTTAAATATTTAAGGGGATTTCTTATTTTTTAAGCTTATCGTAAAAGAACCATCTGTCTCTTGAACAGAAGCAAATGCAATGTTTTTTATGTTTTCAAATCCCTTTGCTTTTAATTCTTTTCGTAGCCAATTTTCATTTTTATGGATAAGCTTTAAATTATCGTATTGAATCTGTTCATCAACAATGACTACAATAGGTAACCCTGCATATTCAACATCCATATGTATATCTTTCGGAGTAAGAGGGGCAAGTTCCCTTTTGGGTAAAATACTAATTGCCCCATTTGCTTCTAAAATGGCATATTCGATTTCACTTACATTTGGATATCCAGCTACTCTTAGGTTAGAAAGTAACTCTGCAATCGGATATCTACTTTCCTTTAAGTTCTCGAATAGAATATTTCCATGTTTTATGAGCAGCGTCGGATGACCGAGAATAAAACGATTGAGTTTGTTTAGTAAACTAAGTTTTGTAATGAAAAGGTGGAGACATGTAATCACAATCATGCCCATAATGGCTTGCCATGAATTATCTATTTTGATAGCTCCGAAAGCTAAATAGGATAAAAATATGATAGCTCCAAAATCGTGTGGTGTAAGCTGTGCTAATGCTGATTTTCCTAATAGTTTAGTCGCTATAAGAAACAATAAAAAAAAGAACGTTACTGTACATAAAAAAATAATCAATGATTACACCCCTTAATGCAGAGTTCCCATTACAAATTGTGTATACCTTATTCACTATTCCCTTATTTGTTGTAAATATTACTTTTCAAGGGTAATTTAGGGTATCTTGGAAATAAAAGCTATACAAATAATGAGAGGGATATTATGATGGGAAAATAGAAAAAAATAGGAGTATATGTAAATGTTAAAGAAGAAAAAGATTATCAAATATAGTTTGGTTTTGATGATGTTTATAGTAAGTTATATAGGGATTTTACAATATAGCATTTATAAGCATGGTCATATGAAAGCGCCAGATGATGCAGAATACATGATTCTTTTAGGGGCAAAGGTGAAAGGATCAGAGCCTTCCTATTCTTTGCAATATCGTATTGATAAAGCAGCAGAGTATTTAAAAACACACGAGAAAACGATTGTAATTGTGTCTGGTGGTAAAGGAAAAGGTGAAGACATTTCGGAGGCTTTGGCAATGAAAAACGGATTAGTGAAACAACGGATCGCAGAAGAAAGAATTATAATGGAAGATCGTTCTACAAATACAGATGAAAATATTAAATTCTCAAAGTCTCTTATTCCAGTGAATAAGAAAAAGGGAATTATTGTTACGAATGACTTTCATATGTTCCGGGCCAAAAGAATTGCTGAAAAACAAGGGTTAAAGGTAGATGGTCTTTCTGCAAAAACACCAAAGGCAATTACCATTCAGTCTAATGTGCGGGAATATTTTGCGATTACACAATATTGGCTAATGAATCGAATGTAGTGACTAATCTTACAAATATGTCATCTTGTTGAAAGGTAAAGCGATAGTTTCTAAAGGAGTTGCATGACATAATAAAAGTAACAAAAACAACGAAACTTTAGAGGTGAATCGTATGAAAGGCAATAATATTTTATCTTCTCTTTGTTACTTTAGTATTTTTTTCGCACCGTTTCTGCTCCCAATCATCGTTTATTTTATTGCAGAAGATGATGTGAAATATCATGCGAAAAAAGCTTTGTGGACACATATTTTCCCATATGCAATTTTAATTGGTGGTCTGGCACTTTCGGGTGTATTCGGTTTAAGTTTTGGAGAATCAGCAAGTGTTGGAATTGGAATGATTGCAACATATGTAACTTTTGCAGTTGTAGGGATCTATTACTTCATTTGGAATATTGTTAAGGGTGTTAGAGTGTTAAAAACAGCTTAAATGATTGATTTTCTCAAGAATGTAAGAGGACGAATTATTAATAATTCGTCCTCTTTTTTCGTATAGTTCTGAAGGAGATGTTTTGAATGAGGTGAAAAAAGAGAATATTATATAAAATTTTTTAGATGGGCATAAATGTTGTGATATATGAAAAAGATATGTTAATTTTTCAGTAATAAGAAAAAAGGAGGTTTTACTATGAATGAGATGATACATAAAATGGAGCAACATACATCAGTTCGAAAGTATAAACAAGAATCAATTCCAAAGAATATAGCTGAAAGAATGGTACAAGCAGCTCAGCACGCAGCATCATCACATTTTGTTCAGGCATATTCAGTTATGTATATTACAGATGAAACGTTAAAAGCACAATTAGCAGAGTTATCGGGTAATCGTCATGTGAAAGATTGCGCGGCATTTTTTGTTTGCTGTGCAGATTTAAAGCGTTTAGAAATAGCTTGTGAGAAACATGGAACAGAGATTAAGCATGATACAGCAGAGGATTTTATTGTAGCTACAGTAGATGCATCACTGTTTGCACAAAATTTAGCGCTCGCTGCAGAATCACTCGGATATGGCATTTGTTATATTGGTGGGATTCGAAATAATCCAGAACAAGTAAGTGAGTTGCTGCATTTACCAGATAAAGTGTATCCAGTGTTTGGCATGACAGTTGGAGTACCAGATGAAAATCACGCAGTGAAACCGCGATTGCCAGTGGAAGCGATCTTACATGAAAATGTATATGATGAGAATAAGTATGATGAATTATTAGAAGAGTATGATGGAATGACTAATGAATACTATAAAGGAAGACTGACGAATCAAAAGGATGTGACATGGACGGGCTCAATGAGTGCTTTCATGTCAAAAGAGAAGCGACTACATATGAAGGGATTTTTGAGTGAAAAAGGTTTCAATAGAAGATAAAGTATGAACAAATCTGCATTAGCAGGTTTGTTTTTTTATGAAAATATTTCAGAGAATGTTTCCAAATTTAGAAAAAGAAATAGTTTGTGATTTTTTATTAGGATATCATCAGCGTTATTTTGCACGCGAGCTGTTCCGCGTTGAGCCATGGCTTGAGCGATCTGTACATGATGTAAAAGAAACAATCAAACGAAATCCGTTGTCACTTTCTAAAACTTTACATCCAAGGTTTTTAATTGATGATAAGGAGATAACATTTTTAAAAGCTCGTACTTGGCAATATCGTTATGAGGATTTATCAGCAGTTACATTATATCCATCAACTTTTGGGCACCGCATTTATTAATTGATAATCTTATTTCTACTCATATAAAAGTATATTATGAGGTGGAAATTGCATCGTTGTATTCAGATGAAGTACCAAAGGATCTTTTAAGAATTCTACAAGCGATATCAGATGAAACGAGGTTAAAAATGTTAAGAGATTTATCCTTTCAATCTTTTTGTACACAGCAATTAACAGAGCGGTATAGTCTTACAAAATCAACGGTTTCAAATCATTTGAAAATGTTAGAGTCTACGGGCCTTATACAAAAAGAACGAAAAGGTTATTACTATGTTGTCTTAACAAATAAAAGGTTGTTATTAAAAGGATTGGATTGTTATTATAAGCAGGTTAATGAGCATGAGATTCAGCTAGGTTCTATTGATGAGATATCACAGAAGGAAGAAGAGATAAATGTATATGGGATTAGGGTAAAGAGAACATATATCAGATTAGGTAGTAAGGAACATTGGGAAGAGTTACACGAAATGATGTTGTTATTGAAAGAACGAGGAATAAATAAAGGGAAATATAACGATTTTGAAAAAAAGTTTGTGATTGGTGTTGCAATTTTTGTTGTAGTAACGCAAGGACTTCTTTTGATGAAGTATATTTTGTAAGAAAAGCGGCTTATGTAAAGCCGTTTTTCTTATTTTGTTCACTATCGTTCTATAAAAAAATTTTCTAATAATGCAATGAAGATTCTGTGGTCACATAATGTTTGTTACGGGAAGGAAGCATCACACATATTCCTAGCATACAGGAGAAAAAGAAAATCAGTAATGCACTACCAATTATGGTATACCGAATAGAAATAAATTCTGCTAATACCCCGATTATTATGATAAAGAAAATTTGAATTAAGTTTTTTATAGAGTCGAAGGCACTATCGATTCGTCCCATCATTTCAAGCGGAATGTTATTTTGATAGAACGTCAAAAATCCCGTATTTGCAAATGATGAAAAAATGCCAAGTATAATAAATCCACTGGCTGCAACTAGGAATGAATGGGAAACAGCAAAAATAATATAACCGACTGCTGTTAAAATTGTACCAATGCTTATGCTGTATTGGATTGGTATTCGGTTTACAACGAGAGAGACAAGAAATGAACCTAAAACATATGCAAGGCCAGTTATACTAACAAGCATGCTATAGGCTGTTTCCGATTGATGAAGTACTTTCATTATGAAAACCCCTTCTTGTGAATCAAGAGCCATAGAAAGAAGCAGAGTCATTTGGAATAAGGAAAAAATCAGGATAATGTATATTTTCGTTTTTGCAAATAAAAAGATTTGTCTCCAATCATCCTGTAATGTATGTAAAAAAGAATTTGTCTGTTTGAGGGAGGGTTCTCCTTGTAATGTGATGTTTGGAAGAAAATAAATCAATAATGCTGAAATAAGAAAAGAAATGCTATTACAATAAATTACAATCTGTGGTGAATAGACAAACATAAGTGATCCTGCAAGAGCAGGACCTACTAAAACGGCTCCTGTTGCAAAAAAATTATTCCAAGCGTTAAATTGTGCCCGTTCCTCACAAGGAATAAGCATCGTTCGATAAGTAAGGGAGGCAGGGTCAAAGAATGATGCTGCAATGCGAGTAAGGAAGATAAAAAGATAAATGGGCCAAATGGAATGGAAAAATGGAATACAACAAATGAAAATAGCTCGAATGATATCGGTAACAATCATAATGGAACGTTTATTGAGTCGATCGACGATGCTGCCAGACCAAAATTTTGTACAGACGGTAGCAAGTGAAGATACTAACGCTAATCCAGCCACAGCTGCTGGTGAATTCGTATTTTTTAATACCATCGTGGTGAGAGCGATGATATACATGAAATCACCTAAACGAGAAATACCAGTTCCGGACAATAATAATAATTTTGTTTTCATGATAGATCTATTCACCTTTCTTCTATTATTTTTTGAAGGCGAACGGAGATGGCATATTCTTGTTCCGTTTTTGTATGACGTGCTGTTTTATTCTCCCAGCGTAATAAAACTTGTGTAATTTCCCAGGAGAGCTGCTGGAATTCTTCCTCGTTTAAAAATAGGTGGGACTGAATATGACTAGATGGATTGGAATCAGTTAAGTTCTCTGTTTCAGTGATAAAATGAACCGCTTTTGCTTTGTAGTATTTTTCAACAATGCCACGTTTTTCTTTCGTTTCCACTAATTCCAGAAGACCGCCATCATATAGTAACTGCACGTGATAATGAATGCTGCCAGGGGATTTGTTAAGTTTAGTCGCTACTTGTTTTGCGGTGAGAACTTCCTCTTTTAAAATGTGAAGAATTTGAATACGGATTGCATTTGAAATTAACTTTTGTTGTTCGGCAGAAATGGTAAATTGTTGATTGGACATCATAAAACCTCCTCGTTTATTAATCTAAAATAATTGTACATTCTAAATAATTAGTACGTAAATAAAAGAAATTCGCTTTTTTAATACGTTTTTCGACATAGAGCAACCAAAAAAGATAGCATATATATCCTCATGCTACCTTTTTTGGTTCATTGAGTTTTCCACTATAAAAGAGAAAAATCCATATAAGACTAACGAAAATACAACATATGGCTAAAAAGCTACCAATCGTTTGAGGAGAAACCGTTTCTAAAAGCCATCCTGTAATAAACATAGAGAGTTGCATAAGGGATCCGTAAATAGAATAATGAAACGAAAAAACTTTGCCAACCATACTTTCTTTCGTATAGGTTTGTAATAAGGTTGTATCGAGGGGAATAATAATTCCTCCAGCAATTCTCATTCCTAGTAATGTAATTATGCCGATAATAAGTTGATCGGATAGAACGAAGCAGAGAAAGAAAATCCCTTGCCACAAATAAGCCAAGCCAAATGCTTTCTTCATTCTATTTTCGTTTGAACTAATATAGTGGTTTACAAATAGACTACCAATCATAAGACCTGCACCTTGAACAGCATATAGTATACCTATGCCATTATTTCCTACGTGAAAGATGCTTTCTGCATATATTGTTAAAAGCAGTTGGTAAGCACCGCCAATAATGCCCCATGAAATACCGATAAGGATTAAAGTAAGGATAATTTTTTGATTTAAAATATATGTAAAGCCTTCTTTCATATCGGTGAAAAATGCTTTTTTCGTTTTAGCAGCTTCATAAGAAAGAATTTTTGTTTTATAAATGAGTAATGCCGAAATGAAGAAAGAAACACTATTGATGAAAAAAGCGGCTTCCACATTCATCATTTGAGCAGTCATACCACCCAGTGAAGCACCCATGATAGCCATAAAACCATCCATTGTACCAGAAAGAGAGTTTGCAGTTACTAAATGATCTTGTTTTACAATGCTCTTTATAGATGCTTGTTTTGCAGGACTAAATAGGGAAGAAAGGATGGCTAGTAGTATATTAGCGATAAAAATAATTTCAATTTTGTAGAATACTAACAAATATGTAAGAACAATGACTCCTCGTAAAACATCAGCCAAAATCATAATTTTCTTTTTCGAAAAGCGATCTACAATTGCACCAATAAAAGGGCTGAGAAGAAGTTGCGGTACACTTTTGCTCATAAAGGTTAATGCAAGCATGAATGGAGATTGAGTGGCACTATAGACGAATGTTAACAATGCGATAGTGTGAAACCAATCTCCGAGCACACTTAATGTTTGGGCATAAAATAGTTTCTTAAATTCACTGTTATGTTTGAGAAGTTGACGATATGTAAGAGAATGTGATGGCATAAGGAATTAGCTTTCCTTTCGTAAATGGGATTGTGAAAGCTTATTCCATTCTTCTAAAGAAAGTTTCTTTGTAATATGTTTTAGTTTATCAGGAACTTTAAGGAAACTAATAAACTCAATACTATTATGGTCTGGATCTTTAAAATAGACAGAAGCATTTCCTTGATTAGGGCGAACAAAAGGTTCAATCGTATTTCGATTACCAAATGGAACCGGTTCAATATTTCTGTCTTGAAGCCACTGAACAGATGTGTAAAGAAACTCGAAGTCTACTTGAAAAGCAAGATGCCGAAGAGAGGGATGATATGGAGTTTTATATTCTTCTCCTTCCCAAAGCCCGAGCCAACTTTGTTCTTTTACAATCCAAAAGAAGGCAGTATCTTCATATCTTTTATATAGTTTTAATCCCAATGATTCATAGAATGGTATGGATACTTCTAGATTATGAACGGGGAGATGTGCTTCGTATAATCCTTTAATCATAAATAATCCTCCTAGTAATTAAAATGTAGTTCTTATTTATAATTGTATTCTTTATATTTCTAAATGAAATCGATAAAAAGAGTGGAGGTATCTCATACAAAAGTATGAAAAAACAGCTCATCGTGGATGAACTGTTACTGTTTGCATGCCTCGACATCAATGCCGGCAGCAATTAATTTTTTTTCGCCTTCTTGTTCAATAATCTTTTGTAATTTTGATAAGAAAGAGTCAAAGTCTGTATGTTTCGCAACTTGGAATGTCATTTTATGTTCAATTGGAAGCCATGTATCAATGTCAGCTTCGTTATGCTGAATTTTTACTTCCAGTTTATCGAGAGCATTTGCTACTTTCGCCTCGTATGTTTCTTTTGCTTCAAATTCCATCCATAAATCATACAACTCTTCTCCGAGAGAACCGTCTAGTGTATGTTTAATGTTTAAAATTGCTTTTTGTTCATTTTCTTGTTTTTTTAGTTGTAATTCTTCACTATTCATTGTATCAAAAGCGGGAATATCACCAGCCTCTGCTTCTACAAGATCATGAATAATAACCATCTTTAATAGTTTTTCCATATTTACGTTTTTATCTAAATACGGTTGAACCAAAATAGCCATGAGTGACATACGCCAAGTATGTTCGGCAACACTTTCCTGACGCCCGTTTGAGAGCCAACTGTGTCTCATTTCATATTTTAACTTTTCTGCTAGTGCAATGACTTTTAAAATGTTATGTTCCATATAGATCCCCCTCGTATTTCTATAAACTAATCTTAATATAAAAATAGAATGTGTCAATTTAAGTTGATTTGACGGATAATTTAGAAATATTGTAAAATATTTTTATAATATTTTTTATTTTTACAAAAGACAGGGAGAATATAAAAATTGCAAAATGGTGAGAAGGGCGGGAATACCATGTATCAACAAACGGCAATTCATGTACTAAGTCTTTTGAAAAATATAGCAAATGAAATAAGGAACCTTCGGAAAGTACAAGAAGAATGTAGAAAAATAGAGAAGCAATTCCATGTAACATATGATGAGTTAATGGATTTATATAATAAAATGGTAGCCTTTCAAAGAGATATTGAAAAAATGGGCGGGATATTAGCATATGTACAATCGCAAATTATGTGGTTAAAATCAGAATTGGAATTATTATATGCTACGTATCAGTTTTGTCAGCGCTATGATTTAAATATTGCGGATACTTCGGAGGCGATTAGTAAAGAGAACTTACAATTGTTTCCGAAAACGGAAAGTCAATTGCAGAATACGTATTATAAATTAAAAAAACAAGAATTACCATTTGAAAATATAAAAAAAGGGAAGCCTGGGCGTAAGAGAAAACATGGATTAGAAAATGATGTTGATGAAAATCGGAATGATACAAAGGAAATAGTAACTCATCTTGAAAATACAGAAACCAATTTAGTTACTATGTTATCAGGGATTGTCGATAATTTTGAAACAATCGGTGTACAAGGAGAAAAACAAGAACTATATCAATTTATGGAGGGGATATATAAGCTTTCTAGTATGGCAGCTGGGCGTGCAAAGGAAAATTCTAAACAAGACGTGCAGCAAGAAATTCAAAATCTTCGTGCGGAAAATGAGAAATTGAAATATGAAAAGGAAGAACTTCTTACTAGTATGAATGAAATGACGAAGCAAATGACTGGTTTTATTGAAAGCTCTGATATTGAACAAATAAGGACATTACCGTCTTTTGTGAATGTATGTAAACAATATTTGGATCAGCATAACAAAATGGATAGAAGAGAACAAATGATGTCTATGAAATAAAGGAAGTAATTTTCTATGGGTTTTTAAGAAGCTAATAGAAAATTACTCTTTTTATTTTCATGTTAAAATTAAAAAAGTAGAAATAGAAGGATGCAAGTTAAGGAGGGAAATTCCTATGAAGCAACAATTACATCCGCGTGTTGGAGTTGGAGCGTTTATTTTAAATGAACGAAATGAATTACTTCTGGTGCTACGGAAAAAAGCACCGGAAAAAGGACACTGGAGTTTACCTGGTGGAAAAGTAGAATGGATGGAAACGGTAGAAGACACAGTAGTGAGGGAAATTCAAGAAGAAGTAGGATTAGAGATTGAAATTATATCGTTATTATGTGTAACGAATCATATTTTAAGTGAAGAGGATGCACATTGGATATGTCCAACCTATATTGCAAAAGTAAAAAATGGAAGAGCGGAAAATCTGGAAAAACATGCGATTGATGAAATTGGATGGTTTTCATTAGAGTGTCTTCCTTCCCCATTGGCATTAACTTTACAAAATGCTTTGAAAGAATACAAAAAAAGTGGAACTGGTATTTTTAATCCGGTAAACGCTTTACGGATTTAGCGCTACTGTATATGATTGAAATGTTTTATGTCATAGCCTGTAATAGAGTGAAAGAAAGTCTCTCTATTACAGGCTTATTTTTTATAGAGAAAGGAATGAATTGCTCTCTCCTAGAAGAAGGTGTAGATTTGTGATAATGTGGAAAAGGTGACTCAATAGACCGCAATTAACGACCAAATAGAGTCACTTCTTTCTTTTAAAAAAACATTTTTTTTACATATTTATTTTATGATAATTGAAAAAGCACTGTATACCAATAAAACTGCCATAATGATATTAAACTGTTTTCTGTATTGTAATAAGAGTTTTTGAAAAATCGAACCAAATAGACTCCAACTAAATGTACTCATTACACCAACCATTCCTAAAAATAATGAAAAAAGAAGATAGCTGAAATATGAATTGTAATAGGGAAGAATGAAGGTTGCTACTACTGTAATTCCAAAAAGAATACCTTTTGGATTAATAAATTGTAACAAGATACCTATTAAGAAAAAGTTTCTATTCCCTTTATCATTACCATCGTCATTATCTTTACTGGTAAATATTTTAAAAGCTAAATATAACATATAACCTACACCAAAAACGGTCAAAGGAAATTCAATTACTGGCATAGCACTTGTAAGTATGATGTTAAAAAAACTACACAATAATGTAATAACAAAAAATCCGACACCTACTCCTAAACAAAATGTAATTGTTTTTTTCAATCCATGGTTATTCGCAAACGTCATTGCCATGATATTGTTGGGACCTGGAGTAAAACTAGTAATAAAAACAAATAACAAAAATGAAAACAAAGGCATTTTTGAACCTCCTTTTCATAATGTATGTTATAATGTCCAAAATGAACAATATAACGTTGTGCTTTTTATTATACATAATGGTCGTTATATTGTAAATGGTATAGGAGTGAGTTTATGGAGGAAATTCATCTTATTCTTGCAAGAAATTTAAAAGCGATTAGAGAGAAGGAAAAATTAAGTTTGGAAAAGGTCTCTCAATTAAGTGGAGTAAGCAAAACGATGATAGGACAAATCGAAAGGGGAGAGTCAAGTCCAACCCTTACAACAATTTGGAAAATAGCAAATGGCTTAAAGATTTCCTTTACTTCCCTCATCAATAATCCGCAGCCTGATACGAAAGTTGTGTTAAGAAATGAAATTCAGGTATTATCTGAAGACAATGGAAGGTATAGAGTATATCCTTCTTTTCCCTTCCAAGAAGATAGGCGCTTTGAAGTTTACTCTGTTGAAATTGAAAAAGAAGGGAGGTTAAGTTCTAATTCTCATAGAGAGGGAGCTGAGGAATTTATTACTGTTTTTGATGGAGAAGTAACGATTCAAGTCAGTGAATCTCAATATAAATTAAAAAGTGGTGATTCAATCAGGTTTAGGGCTGATAGGCCTCACATATATTATAATTCTGGAGAAACATTAACTCGATTAAGTATGACAATACATTATCCAAACTAACAAATCTTTTACAGATTCGAGTTTAATTAGCGATAATTAAACAACTCAAAAGAGTTATACTCCCATTCAGAGGTAGTATGACTCTTTGTTTTTTATCAATATTAAATAAATTTTTCATCTCTATCCAAAAGATAGTTTTTTGGTAATTAAATTAAAATTCGGAATTTTATTGACTATCCATATTTTTCTTTTTATATTAGTAGGTATAACAATAACTACTAAAGGGGTGGGAACATGACAGAAGCATTGTTTTTGCAGGATGCGTACAGGAAAAGCTGCCAAACAAAGGTAACGAAAGTTGATGGGGATAGAGTATTTGTGAAGGAAACGATTTTTTATCCAACTGGCGGAGGACAAGAGTGTGATACAGGTGTAATTACACAAGGTGAGTATACGTTTGAAGTTGTAAAAGTAAAGAAAGAACAAGGAGAAATTGTTCACTATGTGAAAGATGGAGCGCGTCTCAAGGTTGGGCCGGTTCAGTTAGAAATTGATTGGGAACGTCGTCATAACTTAATGCGTCACCATTCATTGCTACATCTTATTGGTGCAGTAGTATATGAAAAATACGGTGCATTATGTACAGGGAATCAAATCTATCCTGATAAGGCACGTATTGACTTTAACGAATTACAGGAGCTAACGAGTGAACAAGTTGCTGAAATTGAAGCAGAGACGAATCAATTGATCCAGAAAGACAAAGAAATTTCCACTAAAATGATAAGCCGCGAAGAAGCAGAAAAAGCCGCAGGAATGATTAAAACAGCAATCAATCTTCTACCACCTACTATCCAAGAAATTCGCATTGTAACGATTCAAGATATCGATGAGCAAGCATGCGGAGGGACACATGTTAAAAATACAAATGAAATTGGCTCTCTTGTTATCGATAAAGTGAAAAGCAAGGGAAAGCAAAATCGTCGTTTTGAAGTACGGGCTGTTCAATAAATATAAATAATGGATTCATAGTGAAGTGAGGGATTGCAATGGATGAAGTCATGAAGGAACTACAGAAATTAGGTTTTTCTCAATATGAGTGCAAAGCATATATTGGTTTATTAAAGCATTATCCAGCAACCGGTTATGAAATAAGTAAACAAACTGGTGTACCACGGTCCATGATTTATGAAGTATTAGGTAAATTGATGGATAAGGGGGCAGTACATTTAGTACCTTCAGAACCAGTTAAATATGTTCCAGTGTCTGCAACTGAATTAGTGAACCGAATGAGAAAGGATTTTGAAAAATCATTTGATTTCCTTGATCAAAAGTTAAATTGTTTAGAGCAAGAACGCCAAGTAGATGTAATCTCTCATATTCGCACTGATGAACGCATTTTGAAAGAAATTCGTAATATTATTGAAAGAGCTGAAGAAGAACTATGGATTTCTGTGTGGGAACAGCAAGTGATTGAGCTGGAGGCGCTTATTCAAAGCAAAGAGCGAGAAGGTGTACATATATTCTCTATTCTTTTTGGTGCGCCTCATACGAATATTGGCACGACGTTTCATCATAATTATATGACGCCAGATGTTGTGAAAGAGCGGATGGGTGGGCATTTAACCGTGGTTGCACGAGACGGGAAAGAAGTGCTGATTGCTAACTTTTCAGATAATAGTACCTCATGGGCTGTAACAACGTACGATCCGGCACTAGTTCTTGTCGCAACAGAATATGTCCGGCATGACATTATGGTCGAAGAAATTACACAAGAGTTCGGTCCTGATAAGTTAGACGCACTATGGCGTGGGAATACAGACTTGGTTCATGTTGTAACGGGGAAACGGTTTGTGCAAGAAAAGGAGGAAGATTAATGGATAGGGCTGAGGCACGGGTAACGATACAAGCTGACGATACATTTAGGCAAGGTATAAAAGACTGTTTGCCGACTGTTCTCGGTTATTTAAGTATCGGTATTGCCGCCGGTGTAATTGAAAAAACAGCTGGATTTTCATTGGCGGAAATTGCTCTTATGTCTACTTTGATTTATGCAGGTTCCTCACAATTTATACTGGCTGGTATGTTCGCCGCCGGGGCACCTACTTCTACAATTATTTTTACTGTATTTTTTGTGAATTTACGTCATTTGTTAATGAGTGCTGCGCTTGCACCTTATTTAACGAAAGTTCCTTTTTTGAAAAATATGATTATCGGTTCACAAATTACAGATGAGACATTTGGTCTTGCAGTGCAGCAAGCTTCGAAACAACAATATTTAAGTGAGAGGTGGATGCTCGGTTTAAATGTAACAGGATATTTAAACTGGATTATTGCAAATGTCATCGGTGGTATTTTTGGAGAGTGGATACCAGATCCCCATACATACGGTATGGATTATGCATTACCTGCTATGTTTATTGGATTGTTTGTTCTTCAATTAATAAGCAGTCATCCGAAATTGGCAATTCATTTAAGCGTTGCTATTGTAGCGATTGTTATTGCATACGGTACACACTTTTTTGTACCAGCCAGCGTAGCAGTTATTATAGCAACACTTGTAGCAGCAACAATTGGGGTGGTGATTGAGAAATGGAAGTAAGGTTAGATGTGTTATTACTTCTAATTGGAGCAGGTGTAGTTACTTTAATTCCGCGTCTATTACCTCTCATTGTATTTAGTAAAATACAAATTCCAGATTGGGGATTAAAATGGTTAAGTTATATACCAATTGCTATATTGGCGGCACTTCTTGCACAAGTGTTATTTATGCATGAAAAGATGCAATGGGATTATTTGATTGCGGCAATACCGACATTCCTTGTTGCCATCTATACACGTAGTTTACTAGGAACGGTGTTAACGGGAGTGATTGTGATTATTTTGTTACGATTGTTCTTATAACAAGGATTCCTCTCATATTATATCGAAAAGTGTAATATCATGAATGAAAAATAGGGGTGGTGTTATGATTCTTTTAACAATAGGTTTTATCTTGTTTACATTGTTTATTTTCTTCATTATTGGTTTGATTACTTTTACAATGCTTGTTAATAAAGCAACGCCGCAAATCTATTACACACCTTGTGACTCCGTAACAATGCAGTCTCATAAAGATAAACATAGAAGGAAGAAAAGTTGAATGTAGGCTTTTCTTCCTTCCATGTTTATTTGATTATTCTGTATTACTCCTCTAGTATTTTCCCGATACTTTCATCACAGCAAATCGTATCTTTCGCAATCTGGATGGTTCTCGCGTACGCATTGTATCTTTTCATTCCGCTTTGGTGTTGATTTAAAACAAAGTTATACTGTTTATAAAAAAGTCGTACCGTTTTGAAGAAAGTTAAACCGTTTATAAAAATGAGAGTTAATGTTAAGATTACAAGAAACAGAACGAAAGTAAGAAAAATGAATGTGAATGACATATAAAAACTCCTCTAATACATGATTTCCAGCAGGTTCTCTAGAAGAAATGAGTCTATTCTATTATACGCTCGTTTAGTAGATTGGTCGTTATATTTTGTAGTATATGAATTTAAATATCCATGTTCACCAGGAAGCTGCTCAATTTGTAGTAGTAGACTGTAGTGATTTTGTAGTTCTGTAATAAGAGAAGATACTGAAAAACTCGTTTCCGATTCTGGAAAAATCAAAAGGGTAGGGCATGTAGGGGTAATTTGTAAATAATCTCGTATACGGGATCCGTAGCAGCCAATAACAAAATTAACTTTGAGATTGTTACTGCATAGCCATGCAATCGTTGCGCCAATGCTGAATCCGATGAGTCCTATATACGCGTAATCTTTTGAAAGCATTGTCACCATTTCTTCAATTTGTTCTCTACCACACTGAAATCCAATGTTTTTCATAAAGTGGGAATACGCTTTTTGTTCCTCATTATAATGAAAAGGAGCATCTAGCTGTAAAAGATTCGGGCAGAAGACATCGATCTGTGATGAAGAAAACCTGGAGATTACATCCTGCATATGCTCATTTACGCTGTATACTTCGTGAACAACAATTAGAGCTACTTTGTTCTTCATGGATTATAAACCTTTCCTCTGAAAATTATATTTTCTTTCTACAACACATATTTTCATATGAAAGCTTTCATACCATTGTTCGCGGCCTCTTTTTCTTGCTGCTGTATGTGCTGCATTTTCTCTCCAATGTTTAATTGCCTCAAGTGACTCCCAATATGAAATTGTAATGCCTAATCCTGATGCATCTCGTACGCTTTCAACATCTATAAATCCTGGTTGCTGTTTAGCGAGCTTTTCCATTTCTTCTGCCACATCGTTATAATCAGTGGTATCTTTTGAAAGCTGAGAAGTGAATATCACTGCGTAATAGGGCTTACTATATTGTTTAGAGTTGTTCATACAATCCCTCCAAGTATATGTATGAATGGTATTTTATCATAAAATTTTTGAAAATTCATGAAATAAATCCTGGTAATCAAAGTTCTACTTTATGAAATAATCTTAAAAACTGTATTTTGAATGTGAAATTTCACAATTTCATAAATAAACAGAGGCTTTGTCTGAAATTAGAAAAAATGATATTAATATAATAAAAAAGTAGATTTATGGTAGAAATATACCAGATAAGTATATATAATTAATTTGATTTAATAATAATTATAAAGTGAAGGTAGTTTACTTTATAATTGATAGTTAGCTTTTATTGTTCGTTAATACGGGATAAATAAGAAGGTGGTTTTGTGAAGAATACAGAAGATAGAAAAAGAAAGCTATTAAAAGGGTTTGGTATAGTAACAACAGATGAAAATGGTAAGGCAATTTCAGATCAATTGCTAATCGGTTACTATACATTGAAAGAAATTCAAGCGCCAGAAGGATATATGCTTTTAAGAGACCCTATTGAAGTTCATTTAACATCAATAACATCCATACAAAAAATAAGAGTGAATGGGTGATTCCTGCAACCGGGAGTATAGGGACAACAATCTTCTATCTCATTGGCGGCATATTGATGCTACTTACTGTTTTTTTGTTTTTCAAAAAAAGAAACGATAACTGATAGATTTTAGAGTGTAAAAATAATAAAGGAGTATTTTTTTATTTTGAAAATTGATTAGGTTTTATCCTCCTACTATTGGCGGGCAAGTAATAAAACAAAAATAAAAAAATCCCACTTCAAATGAAATTGAAGTGGGATTTCTTATATTTCCTCTAGGCTATTAACTGGAACTGTTAATTCACGATCAGGGTTCGTTGCATCGTATATGCGTGCGGTCTCATTGTTTTCATCAACATGCTGGATCATAACGGGCATACCTTGAAAACTGACATGTGCTTGTTCTGATGACTCGGAAATTTCTTTTGCGCGTTGAACGTTCATCTTTACATTCCTCCCATCTTTATTATTTTTGCTTGAAGGGAGGAGTAATATACCAGTTTGGTGTAGATTTAAAATTTTTGTATTATTTGTAATGTTTCTTTAATAAAAGTGGTAAACGTTGAATCAGGGAATTCTTGTATAGCATGAAAGGCTTCCGTTGCCTCATGAAGCGCTTGTTGTTTATTTTGTAGTTGCATATAGCAAAGGGCACGATAAGCACCTCCAGTTATAATCCATGCTTGATCTAGCGGGTGAAACATATAATCTGGGATTGTTGCTTGTTGTAATTCTTCTAACGCTTCTTTATATTGTCCAAGGCCATATAAGGCTTTTCCCTTTTCAAGGTAATAAAGTCCATCTTCTTTAAAATTGGGTTCGTTTTGAAGCTTTTCTCTAAATACCTTTAGGTGTTGTAAGGCTAAAGTATACTCTTTTGTTATTGTATTATAGTAATAAGTTTTTAATATATCTATGTTAGCAGCGGCTAAGGTATCCTCTATAAAAACAGCGAATTGCTCTGATTTTTCTACATAGTATAAATATTTTTTCTTATCAGCCACTATTACTTTTTGATAAGAGAGAATTCGATAAAATTCGTCCGTTTTATAATACACTTGATGTTTTTTTGAAAATTCCAGTGCTTGTAAGATAATATTTTCGCATTCTTCATAATTACCATAGGCGAGTAAAATAATTGCTTCGCTTAAGAAAAGTTCTATTTGTATAATAAGATCCATTTCCAATTGCTTTGTTTCGTAGTCTTTTTGAATAGATGAAATGAGTTGTAGGCATTTCTCATACTTTTTTTGGGCAAATAATACATGACAGAGCATTAAACTTGTTTGTGTACTTTCACGATAGAAGGTATATTTTTGAAAAATGAATATGGCTTTTTCTATATAGGAATGTACGTCATAATCTCTCATATGAATTGCAACCCTTACAAATTGTTTATATAAATGTGCTGTGCTTAAGGTTGGTGGTAGTTCTTCTTGAACGATAGGCAATAGCGTTTGATATACTTCTTCGAATTGGTGGGACTGTATAGCATGCTCCATTTTTTGAATGAGTTCTGTTATTTCCTCATTGTCTTCTTCCAATAAAAAACTTGCCTCACATCCAAGCTTACCAGCAAGATAATGTAATGTTTTCATGGAAGGTGTTGCTTTTCCATTTTCGATTTGACTTAGCATACTTTTCGTTAACTCTGTACCAGCTAATTCTGTCTGGGTAAGGTGCTTTTCTTTTCGCAAGGTCTTAATTTTTTCACCAAGAGTAGCCATGTGATTGCTCCTTTATCATAAAAAAAGTTAAATATAATTAAACCTTTTGTTGTAAAATTTTGAAAGTTGGTTATATAATGAGTTTAACACAATTAAACTTTTTAGGGGAGAGTGACATAATGGGGGACGTAAGTATAAGTCCAAATGATTCACGAATAAAAATTGCAGTGAGAAATATCTTTTTGATGATGATTGGGAAAACCACTTCTTTATTAGGCGCAGGGATTTATACGTTTGCGATGGGGTTATATGTACTAAAAACAACCGGATCAGGTATGGGATTTGCGATTACACTTATTTGCGGCTCAATTCCAAGAATGGTATTCGGGCCAGTTGCAGGGGCTATGGCAGACAAAGTAAACAGACGTTGGCTTGTTATTGGTGCAGACTTACTAAGTAGTCTTATCATGTTAACGATGTTCTTACTTTCTACTTTATTTGGCATGTCACTTCTATTCATCTATGTATCTGCAGCACTGTTATCGATATGTGCAAGTTTCTACTCTATTTCTTTTACAGCTTCTATTCCAACTTTAGTTGACAGTACGCGTATTCAACAAGCTAGTTCTTTAAATCAAACAGCGACATCACTTTCCAATATTTTAGCACCAATGATTGGTGGAATGGTGTATGGCTTTTTTTCAATGGAATTCTTTTTTCTTTTAAATGGTATTACATTTTTCTTAGCGGTAATCCTACAGTTATTTATTGTATTTGATTTGTATAAAGTACAATCAGAACAGAAGAAAGATCATTTTTTATCGAGTATAAAAGAAGGGTTCTTATATGTGAAAAGACAGCATGATATGTATAGGGTATTAAAAGTTTTTGTTTGGATTAACTTCTTTGGTAGTGCATTTTTTGTTGCACTTCCGTATATTATCGTTCAAAACTTACATTTATTATCTCAGCAACTTGGTGTTGTGGAAGGGGCGTCGGCAGTAGGAATGTTAGTCGCGTCAATTATTTTATCTGTTCGTAAGGAAATGAATAATCCGTTTCGCTCGGTTCGGATTAGTTTATCTGTATTAGCAGGTTTGTATTTATGTACTACGTTTCCGTTATTAGTTACAATTCCTGGGACGGTAAGCTTTATGTACTATATACTTGTTACGTTTCTTTGTGGAATGACGAGTATTTCAATTAATATACCTCTTCAAGTATATATTCAAAAAACAACTGACCCAAGGTATTTAGGGCGTGTTTTTGGGCTCATTGAAACAATTGCTACGGGAATTATACCTCTTGGATTTATTTTGTATGGCTTTTTATTGGATATGATTCCAACTAGTACAGTAATAATCATTTCGGCTGTTGGAATGTTTATTGTAGTCTTATTAGGGATGAAACAAATGGATGTGCAAAAACAAGTGGATGTATCAGCATAGATGTAGAATGCATTTCTAGAAAAAACTTCATTTCGAAGGAAATGAAGTTTTTTCTTTTTTTGAAAGTGTTTTTTAGTTATGGTACATTTAATGAAGAAACCCAAGTGGAATAGCGAGAGAGGGAGATATGCAACATGAAATACAAAATATTTGCTGTGCTATGTGTACTGCTTATGATGGTTGGGTGTAGCAGTAACTATGATACTCAAATTGAAACAGGTATGACGGCATTAAAAGATAAAAAATATAGTGATGCAATTATGTGGTTTGAAACAGCAGAAAAAGAAAAATCTACGGACGAAGCAAAAACATCTAAAGAAGTTGCGAAGTTGATGGATCATGGTGCGTCAGCATTAAAAGGTGGTAAATACCTAGAAGCTAAAGATGACGCAAATCAAGTATTGCAAAAGAAAAAGGATGCCACCCTGGAGAAGGCTGTAAAATCAAATGCTGAAGACATGTTACAGCAGGCAACGGATATTGAAGAAAAAGTAAAAGCGAGAGTAGCGAAGCAAAAGAAGGTTGATGAAGAAGGCATTGATAAAGTAATTAAAGCTGTAGATAGCGTTGATGAAGCAAGAGAAAAGCAGAAAAAAGTTGGAGAAGTACTGGATAAAGCAGAACAAGCAAAGGAAAAAATAGACGCGAAGAAAAATCAATAGAATTATATTTTGAGAATGGTTTGTTAGGCTGTCGTTTTGGACGACAGCTTTTTTTGTGTTTTGGAAGAAGTATTCATCTTGCTATTTGCGGGTAAGTAAGATCCCCATGTCCCATGTTCTTTAAAATGAATATTAATTGATACCCCCACTTTAATGTATATAGATGGAACTTTCTCTTTTTGAACAATTTTTAACAAATTACAATATTTATTAAAAAATAAATAGTATTTGGTATGATTAAAGTGCCAGAAAAGTTTTCTGAAAATCATAAGGGGGTTATGAAATGGGAAAATTAGATGGAAAAGTCGCTTTTGTTACTGGGGCTGCAATGGGAAATGGTGCTGGGATTGCTCACGTATTTGCGGAATTTGGCGCAAAAGTATTACTTGTTGATATTTCTGAAAATGTTCATGAAACAGCAAAAGAAATTGTTAGTAAGGGGCTTGAAGCAGCAAGTTACGAAGTGGATGTAACTGATTTTGCTGCTGTAAAAGAAATTGCAAAAGATGCATATGAGAAATATGGAAAGATTGATATATTAGTGAATAACGCAGGAGTTATTCGTCTTGATAATTTTTTAGATATGTCAGATGAAATACGTGATTTTCAATTTCAAGTAAATATTAATGGTGTATGGAACTTTTCAAAAGCAGTCCTACCGTATATGATTGAGGAGAATTATGGGAAGATTGTGAATATGTCTTCTGTGACAGGGACGTTAGTTGCAGATGAAAGGGAAACGGCTTATGGGACAACGAAGGCCGCTATTTGGGGATTTACAAAAGCATTAGCACGTGAAGTAGCTAAGCATCACATTACTGTAAATGCAATTTGTCCAGGCTATATTATGACGCCAATGGCAGAGCAAATTGCCAATGAATCTAATCCAAATGAACCGAATACTGTTATCGATGGAATTGCTTCAGGAGTTCTACTCGGACGTTTAGGGAAAATTGAAGAGGTAGGACAATTAGCAGGTTTTCTTGCATCTGATGAATCAAGCTACATAACAGGTACACACATTGTAATTGATGGTGGAAGTACGTTGCCGGAAACCGTTTCTGTTGGTGTAGAATAATATTTACATAGAGGAAAAATCTTAACGGATAGAAGGTTTCTCCTCTATCTATACGTTCAAAAAGTACTTTTTTGTATAATTAGAAAAATTAATTTTGTTACAATAACTTGAATTTCCGACATTTCATAAGAAAAAGGATTATAATGAAGTCATAACCTATTACAAGGAAGTGTAACTATGAGTACTGTAGCTATCGTGTATGGTATTATTCTTTCTACTATTATTGCTTTATTTGTTGTTGGGGTATCACGTTATATCCATAAATGGAAAGAAGGGATTGCAAAGTTAAATCATATTGAAGAAGAGCTTGGTGATTTAATGTTACATCACGGTAAGTAAAGAGGTTTATTTTTTAGTTAGATAATGTGAAGAACATCACAAAACATGCTAGCGTTAGGGAGCATGTTTTTTTGTTATCCCGCATTAACGGGCAGTAATACTCCCACCTCAAAGGTCAGCAAAAGCAAAGAAGTTAGGTGGGAGATAAACTGCCCGTAAAAGCCCGATTCGTTCAACTAATAATCAGTGGGGGATGAAGAAAAACCCCCACTGATTAAAGTTTCACTTTATGCAAAAAATAATGGGAACGACATAGTAAATATGCACAGTAGTTTCGTGTTTTCCATAGGATATACAATGTTAAGTACGGAATATTTGGAGTGGAAAAGAGGGATAGAATGGGTAATTCAGGATATGTTCCAGATAATAAAAACTTAAAGAAAAGTTCAGGAACTCCAAATCTTTTTTTTGACTCACGAGAAAATGTGTTTTTTAAAAGAGATGATAAAAACGTAGCATATGAAGTAACTTCAACGCAGTTACCAGCCATGATTGGCGGAGCATTTGTCGATCTTTTTATGACGAAAGGACATATGAGAGAACCACATTGGCATCCAAATGCTTGGGAATTAGATGTTGTTGTTTCAGGAGAAGCAGTTACGTCTATCCTAAATCCAGAAACGAATCAGCTGCAAAATTATCATGCAAAAGCTGGGCAAACGGTCTTTATTCCAATGGGTTGGTGGCACTGGATTACGCCAGTAACAGATGAAGTACAGTTACATCTATTCTTTAATAATGATCAATTTGAAACAGCAGAAGGTTCAGATGTACTTAGAATGACGCCACCGGAAGTATTTCAAGTTGCTTACGGTGTTAATGCCGAAAATTTAGCTAAGGATCTTTCACCTATTAAGGGATCTGTTGTGATTGGGCCGCCAAACTCACAGCGTTCTACGGACGAACACAGTCATACGGATTCTGATATAGTAGTGTTACTAAATGGAGAGGTAACTTCGTGTGAAATAGAGTAGCTCTTATTCTTGAATAGGGGCTATTTTATTTGTATAGAATTGATAAACTACTAAAGTTTTTCTTTAAATAAAAACTTCTTTTATATTTGATATAATAGATATAGTGATAATTGGTATTTTATTAGGGGAGGCAATATAGTGAAGGTGTTAAAGGTTATAGGATGGAGTATTTTTATTATTATAGCGGTTATCATAGCATTTTTAGCAATCATGGAATATTACTATTCAAAAAAGGATCCAAATTATGTATTGAATTACATAAAAGAACATAAAAAAGATCAAACATGTTCATTAATGATTAGAAGAAATGGTGAGATTCTAGCTGCTGTGAATGAGAATAAAAAATTACCGTTAGCAAGTATGGCGAAAATAGTAGTAGCAGTGGAATTTGCAAAACAAGTTTCAGAGGAGAAGATAAATCCTGAAGAACAAATTCCATTACAAGATCTAGAAAAATATTATGTGCCAAAAACAGATGCTGGAGCACATCCTGCATGGTTAGAGGATGCAAAGGCAAGAAATACGGTACAAAATGAGAAGATTTCTTTAGAAGAAGTAGCGAGAGGTATGATTCATTTTAGTTCTAATGTAAATACAACTTACTTATTAGAGAAACTTGGAATTGAAAGAGTAAATGAAAGTTTAAAAGAGTTAGAGTTGGATAGTCATGATCTATTTTATCCATTTACATCTTCCTTATATATGAGAGGATATGTAGAAAAAGAACTTCATATACCTGAAGATCAATCATTAGAAGTGTTACGTAAAATGTCCATGGATGAATATAGAAAGCGCGCTTTGCAAATACATGAATGGATGAAAGATGAAGTAGAATGGAAAAAACACAATATACCATTAAAAATTGATATGGAATTTCAACGTATTTGGTCTGATAGACTAGTAAGTGCAACTGCAAAAGACTATATGAATTTAATAGGAAAAATAAATAATAGAAATGATTTTCCAAAGCCAATGCAAGATGAGATTGAACGGATTTTTAAAGGAACTGTTGGAGATAGTATATATGAATATGCAGGTGAAAAAGGTGGTTCCACAGCATTTGTAATAACAAAAAGCTTTTATGGAACAGATAAAAAAGGAAACCAGGTGGAAATTGTTTTTATGTCTAACGACTTAGATTCGATAGAGTTTAAAAAACTTGAAAATAATATAGATTATTTCATTCGAGATGTAGTAACGAGCGAAGAATTTAGAAAAAAGTTATAACAATATAATTTTATTATGTAAACAAAAGGTGCCTTTTCTATAGGCACCTTTTGTTATGCAATGAAAAATACTGAAAGGAATTACCCAATATCTAATCGAACTAATTGGATAGAAGCGTTAATTGCAGGAGCACCGATTACTGTAATAGGAACAATTGGTAAAGTATTTGTAGTTCCCACATTTCGCAGTGTAACGGCAGTACCACCAGGTATGTTAATTACTGCAGATCCTGATAATAATAAATTCCCAGTTGCATTTGTGGATTCTGTGTAAGAAGTGGTGGCTTGAGCAACACTGCCTACGGTAACAGCGTAGGTTGCTTCAGCTGGTGATGTAACTAACACTTTAAAAATAACCAAATAAGAACCTCCCACTGTAGGGTCTACAGTAGCAGCTGATGTACCTGGTGTGTAAAAAACACTTTTTAATGAGCCGTTTGAATCAAATATAATATTATCGCCAGGTGCGATTGATTGTGCAGTAGTACTATAAATAGTACTATAAATATGACCATAAGCTTCAGTAGTTGTATCAAATGTACCAGTAGGCCCAGTGCCACCAGTAGGTCCAGTGCCACCGGTAGGGCCCAGTGTCGCCGGTAGATCCAGTGCTCCCAGTAGGCCCAGTTGGAAGTGTAAAAGGAGGGCGAGATGGGAATGTTGGACCGAAATTAGAAGCATTTAGTTCATTTGACAGTTGAATTTTGCAGTCTTTTTTATTGAGAGACACTTTATCACTCCTAAAAAAATCATATTACAATTATAAACAGGAAGCATGAAAATAATGATTGTAGAAGTTATTTTGATTATTTGTTTGAAACCCTAGTTTTTTATGTTTTTATAAAGGAGAGAGGAATATTATGACTCAAATTTATTTTGTACGCCACGCCCATTCTACATATACACCAGAAGAAAGAGAACGTCCATTATCTGAAAAAGGACGGAATGATACATAAACCGTGACAGATTTATTAAAAGGGGAACAAATAGATCTTGTAATCTCTAGTCCATACAAACGAGCAATTCAAACTGTTCAAGGAGTTGCAAAGCAATTTGACTTACCAATACAAATTGAAGAAGACTTACGTGAGAGACTATTAAGTAAGGAATCAGTAATAGATTTTGAGGAAGCAATTATAAAAGTATGGGAGAATCCAACTTTTTCTTTTGAAGATGGGGAATCAAATTATATAGCACAACAGCGTGGTGTCATATGTATTAAAAATATATTAAAACAGTATGAAGGAAAAAACATTGTGATAGGAACGCATGGGAATATTATGGTGTTAATTATGAACTATTTTGATTCTAAATATAATTTTCACTTTTGGAAAGGACTTGAAATGCCTGATATGTACAAATTAACTTTTAAGAAAGAGCAACTAACTTCAGCTGTAAGAATAGCAGCAGAACGAATGACAAACAGGTCATCCGGTGAATAATTTGTAAAATTTTATCAAAAAAGCAGGAAAGTATAAAAGAAATAGAGAAGTATCCTTTTGAAACATAAAAAATTATGTGATAAAGGAGGCTGTTTACATGTTTGAGAAAGAGAAGAGGTTAGTAGATCATCTAGAAGGGTCTATTGATATTCAGAATGTATATGAAATTGCACCACTTGACGGAACCATTATTGGTATGGCAACGTTAGAAGAAATGGAAGTTGCAGCAGAACTAGAATTACAACACTATGCCTATTCTCGCTTGCTAGAAGCAAATATTCAGTTAGACGGCACCTCCTATAAAGATATACTTCAGGAATTTCAGGAGTATGAAAGAAAATCAATGGCATTTTGGCGCGCATTACATAAACGATTAGATGTACCATGGGCATGGGTACTCCGTGTTGATGTTGCGAACGGACCTATATATGTGAATAATGGAAACTCATATTATGATGTTGATGAAGACGAAGAGAATTATGAATAGATGAGAGAGGAAGCAGTGAAGACTGCTTCCTTTTTTTACTTAGTTGTTTAGTATACTTATTTAATTGTGGAAAGGCTTATGGTTTCTACTGTCATTTAAATCACCTTTTTGTAAGGAATGAATGGTATCAATTATGATATCTGGCCGGTCACTTTCAATTCCATGGCTAGCATTTGGTGCGAGAATATATTGGCTGTTTTTAGAAAGTAATCGTTGCTCTTGGATAAGTTCTTGCCACACTACTTCAAGCTTTGTTGCTTCTTCATGTGGCATGCCCCCTTGAATCATTTGCTGTATAGAATAATTTGGATCTCTACCAATGATAATCAATGGAATTTCTAATGTTACTCCCAGTTGTTTCATTCTTTTTGCACAAACTTTCCACTCTGAAAGTTCAGAAGCGGTAGCTTTATATAATAAAGGTGAGGTAGAAAAATCTATATACTGATTCTGCTTATATAATGATAAATGACCATATTGATTTACGAATGTAGAGTGTAGTTCTGCATGAAGTGAGTCTGAATTCATATTGGCGTAATTCATATATTTTTGTAGCCACATATCATCTGAGTCTGTTTCATCAGAGATGGGTAGATCAAGGTCATCTAATCGATGTAAGTTCATAGAAGTAGAATCAAGTAGAATCACAGCTGCTAGTTGATTAGAATGCAACATAGCAAATTGCTGCGCGCATAATCCTCCATAAGAATGTCCAATTAAAATAATCGGTTGTCGAATAGCTAACACATGTAATAATTCGTGTAGCTCTTTTGTCGCTTGTAGTGTCGTACGCGCCTCGTTACCGAGCTCACTTTGTCCATAACCGGGGCGATGAAATAGAACAACTTTATAATTCAAAGCAAGCTTCTCTGCGATTGGCATCCAATCATAAAAAGAACAGCCCATTCCTGTTTGAATGACTATTGTTTGAGAACCAGTGCCCTTTATACAAACTTCTATTTTCTTTCCGAGTACTTCTACAAAATTGCTCATAGTAATCCTCCTCTAAGACTGAAATACTTTTTGACAAGCGAATGCGATACACCAAATCCCTATACCGAATAGCACTGATGTACTTAGCGAAAAAGAATTTTTTAATCCAATATAGACGATAAATAGTAGTAGTGCTGATGCAGGAAATCCATATAATACCCCTAAAGCAAATTGACTTAAGTCTTGTTTGTTGCCGCCTTCAACAGAAATCCAAAACAAGCTGAGTAAACTAATAAGCGGGAGGGCAGCTATGAAACCGCCAAGTGTACTATAATGTTTAGCAAATTCAGTTACGCCACCAATAATTAGGGCTGAGACAATCATTTTAACGAGGAAATGCATATTGCGCCTCCTTTGCTAATAACGAAAATGCTTTTTGAATTAATTGTTGCTCTTCTGTTGAAAGGTGAGCTTGTAATATATTCAGTTTTTCTTCATCTAATCGCGTATGTTTTGTTAAAGCTTGAATGCCTTCTGTAGTTAATGCTACATTGACGATGCGTTCATCTCTTTTATTTCTTTCTTTTATAATAAAGCCTTTTTGAATAAGACGTTTTACATGTTCAGATGAAGTATTATGAGACAAGTTTAATTCGGATGCAATTTTTCCAATTGTAGTAGCTTTTTCTCGTGAAATAATTTGCAAAAGCCGAATCGCTTGGTGAGAGAGATTGTCTTCATATTCATGTCGTAAGTGATAATAAATCGTTTCCCAACTCTTATTAATATTTTTCATATGGATGTACCTCCGTTTGAATTTTATATCTTATAATACGATATATTCGTTATATAAGATGTTAAATCCTTCTATTTCACACGAAAATTAGTGAAAAAGTTTATTTTTATTGAAATATCAGTTACTCTTAGTGTAAAGGCATACAAATAGCAAGAGAGAGGATGATAGAAGTGAATACATTTAAATGGATTAGTCATGAAAAGATGTATTTAGATCAAATACATGTTGAAAAATGTGGTCCTCTTTCAGTTGGCGTATATGGTGGAAATCAAGAGAGTGATGCGTATGAAAGAGGAGATGCAGTACTAGCTTGGTGGGATCCGCAACTAGAATTTGAATTTGTTATGATTTTCGATGCTCATCATAAAACGAAAAATATCCATTATATAATAGAAGCAATTTCTGAAAGGAAAGAGAAGTTAAAAGAATTATTCTCATATCCCATTCATCTAGCGTTTCATCATACACATATGTATTTATTAGCGTTGTTTACTGATGAATTATTTATTGAGAACTGTGAACAAGAGAATGAAGAACTTGGTTGTTTAATTTGTTTACGAAAAGGTGAGTTTTTATATTGGCTATCAGTTGGTGATTGTTTTGCTTATTTATTTCATCCTGAACGGGCAAAGAGCGGGAAAGGAAGACTAAATCAGCGAAAATACTATGAATGTATAGGAAGAAGAAATGTTTTTGCGGCTAATACTCCTTGCTTTACTTCAGGTGTTCGAGGCTTAGAAAGAGGAATGAATCACATTGTTATGGCAACGGACGGAATTTTAGATTGTGATAAGCAAACGTTTGAGGATGATCAATCTTTATTTAACGCATTACATGATGGAGAGTTCTTGCAAATAGAACCTGTATTAGCGAATGTACTTGAATGGAAAGGTAGGGACTGCGCTACTATTATTGGTTGGTCCATTGATACAGAAAATAGGAAACGTGCAAATTAATATACGTACAAAAGGAGATGAGAACATATATGTTCTCATCTCCTTTTGCTTTTAGTGAATATGAATGGGATAAGTTTTTAGCCATTCATTGACTTGTAGCATATATTCCATCGCACTTCTCGCCTCAAAATCATCAATTTCTTGATTTATTCTATCAGCAATTGCAAGCAATGTGGAATGATTGACGAGTGAGAAGATCGGATTGTTTTTATTGCTACACATATCGAGCGTTAAATTGCGGACTGCTTGTAAATAATGTGGGTCTTGTGAAGTTGGATAGGCACTTTTTCTTCGGTTTCGGACATCGTCAGGTAATGCCCCACGCAATGCTCTACGTAAAATTCCTTTTTCAATGTTATCAATGCTTTTTATATGAAAAGGTACATTCCATAAATATTCTACAAGACGGTAATCGCAAAATGGAACGCGGACTTCAAAGCCAACTGCCATGCTCATACGATCTTTTCGGTCGAGTAAGAAAGGAAGAAATCTTGTTAAAAATAAATAAAACATTTGGCGCTGTTTTGCTTCTTTTTTACTTTCCCCTTCAAGAATGGGGACTTCAAGTACAGCTTCCTGGAATCGTTTATTTATGTAATTCTCGGGATTGCACTGTTGTCTTACTTCATTTAATAATAGAAAGGATGTATTTTTCCAATTCGTTAGCCATGGAAATTGATTTACATATAAAAGTTCCTCTTGATGGAACCAAGGATATCCGCCAAATACTTCATCAGCGGATTCGCCAGATAGAGCGACAGTTGCGTCCTTTTTCATTTCGCGAAATAGTAAATAAAGTGAAGTTTCCATCTCACCAGCACTTGGTAAATCCTTTGCATGAAGCGGAACGAAGAAATGATTTGCTAATTCTTCTGCATTTACAATAATGTCGTGATGAGCTGTTCCCACATGTTCCGATACACGTTTTACCCAAGGAGCGTCCAAGCCAGTGCGAGCAAACGTTAGTTCAAAATCTTTGGCACTGTTGGCAAAATCAATTGAATATGTGTGTAAAGTCTTGTTGTTTCGCGCAAACTCTGTACCTGCTAGAGCTGTAATACCACTGGAGTCTAATCCTCCTGACAACATACAAACGAGGGGGACATCGGCAATTAATTGTCTTTTTACGGTATCCTGTAAAATGGAAAGAATATGTGAAGCCGTATTCTCAGGAGTATCTATGTGTTGTTTGCTTTCTAAGTCCCAATAGTTCTTTACTGTCTTTCTATCCCGAGTGAATGTTATATAATGCCCGGCACGTACTTCTTTAATATGCTTAAATACACCGCATCCTGGAGTTCGAAATGATCCTAGGCCAAATATTTCATTGATGCCATCTGTATCAATTTCAGCAGGGACAGATGGATGAGATAGTAGTGCTTTAATCTCAGATCCAAAAATAATACTGTTATTTCGTTCCGTATAAAAGAGTGGTTTTACACCTAAATGATCTCTAGCTAAAAAGAGCTGTTGTTTTTGATCATCCCATATTGCAAATGCAAAAATCCCGTTTAAATGTTGTACACAATCTTCCTGCCATTCTAAATAGGCGTGCAGTAATACCTCTGTGTCTGAATGTGTCTGAAATGTATGACCGCGCTTTTGTAATATTTCTCTCAGCTCACGAAAATTATAAATCTCCCCATTATATGTAATGGCGTAAATATAATCACCAGCTTGGAATGTTTTTGGCTGCGTCCCGCCTTGTGGATCAATTACAATTAATCGGCGATGTGCAAATGCTGCTCGTGGCGAAAACCAAAAACCTTCTGCATCAGGACCACGATGATCGATACTTTTCGCCATAGCTTTTAAAATTGTATGTTGATTTGAAAGATCTTCTTGCCAATCTACCCAACCTGTAATTCCACACATATACATCTCATCTCCTAAATTAAAATTGTAAAATAATGATAGATTAATTAAGTAAAATGTATAGCTAGGTAAAAGATAACTACATAAATAGTATACTATGTGAAATAAAATATAGACTTGAGAAAATTTTCTTCCGCATTAATATTTGTATGAGACAATTAGGGGAGAAAAAATGAAAATTGTACCATTGAATTGATTGTTCATTTTTAGATGGGAATTTCCCTTTATGAAATAAAAATGTTTGAAATATGAGAGAAAAATTTTTCTTGTACGTTATATAAAGTGTAAAAGCTTTTACGACAAAATAAGGGGAACTGTGAAATGAAATCAAATGAGAAAAATTTTATAAAAAGGCTGCAGCGGCAAAAAGAAGATGCGTTAGAGTTTATTGTCGATACATATTTGCCATTAATAAAGGGGATAACGCATAAGGTTCTTATTCCACTTAAAAACGATGGGCTTATAGAGGAATGTATCAATGATGTTTTTCTGTCAGTTTGGAATAATGCGAATAAGTTTCATGGGAATCCAGATGACTTTAAAAAATGGATTGCAGCGATTGCTAAGTTCAAAGCAATTGATTACTACAGAAAAGCAAATAAGAAAGTCGAGATTACTTCAGATGAAGTGGATTTAAATACAGGGAAATCGGCAGAAGATGAATTAATTGTAATGGAAGATAGAGATGAACTTATGAAGCTTATTCATGAATTAGAGCCTGTGGACCAAAAGATTTTTATCATGAAGTTTCTTCTAGGTTTAAAGACGGAAGAGATAGGAGAAAAATTAGATTTAACTCGGGCAGCAATAGATAATCGGATTTATAGGGGGAAAAAGAAATTACAAAAAAATGCTACGAATCTTAGTTTAGGAGGTAGTGTAATATGAAGGATGTTTATGAGTTATTAAATGATATTGAAATAGATGAAAAAGGATTTGAGGAAATAGAAGCCTCTGAGTTTGAAAAGGAAAAAGTGAAACGTAATTTGAAACAAGCTATCCATAAAAAGAAAAAGACAAGGAACTGGAAAAAGAGGATTGCTGTTGCATCCGTTTTAGTAGGGTTATCAGTCGCAACACTTGGGATAGGGTTTCCTACTTACGCTGGCAGTCTTCCGATAGTAGGGGATATTTTTCGATTTTTAGATAATGGTAGAACGGGTGTTTATGATAATGCACAAGTTAATACGGCTGGAAGAACTGGGCTTCATTATGAGTATAAGAAACATGCTACAGAAATAAATATGACAAAAGAAAGTAAAGGAATTAAAGTTACGATAAATGATGCGGTTTTTGATGGGAAAACAGTGTCTTTAACCTATTCTATAGAAAGTGACCAGGATTTAGGTGAAAATCCTAGTACTTTTGATTTTCTAAACATAAAAGGTGCGGAGGGGATATCCGGAAGGAATAAAATTTCCAAGGTTGATAAAGGAAAGTATGTAGGTTTAGTTACTGCAAGTAATATTACTAACAGTAAAGAAGATAAGGTAAATATTGAATGGGATATACGAAGTATAAGAACTCTAGAAAAGCAAGAAGAGATAAAAGGGAATTGGAACTTCGCTCTTACTCTAAAGGCGTCGAATAGTAAAGAACAATCGATTAGTGGGAGTTCAGAAAAAGATGGCGTAAAAGTAAATATGGAAAAAATCGCAGTGACACCTATGTCATTTATTCTTTACTACAATCAAGAAGTTTCTAAAGATACAAGGAAGGAATGGGATGATGCGGATGTTGAATTAGAAATTAAAGATGATTTAGGTAATCATTATGCAGGTGAAGGAAATGGAGGAACAAGTACGGCTGCAGAGCCATATAAAAGTCACTGGAGTACAACGTTCCAAAAGCTGAATGAAAATGCAACGAAACTGATTGTGACTCCGCATGTTAATTTGCGAATTCGCACACCTGAGAACTATGGCGGTGTAGAAATGAGTGGCGGAAAAGAGAAGAAGATTGAAGTGCCTAAACGAGAAGGGAAAAATAAAGATATTGTTTTAGATGATATCATTATTGATTTGAAGAAATAACAGATGTAAGGACTGTCTTATTTACGTAGGACAGTCCTGTTGTTTTTTTACATTATTAAACGATATGAGAAAGAAAAAGAAGTAGTCTTGTTTTTTGTTGAGAAAAAAGGAACTGGAGTTAGAAACAACGAAGAGTGTATGAGTAAAGGAATGAATCGTGATGTATGTGTGTAAAGGAATGAGAAAGGATGAATTGGAAAGGTTTGTCACATAATAGAATACAGGAATCAATTTCAAAGGGGTATTCATATGGGACATTCACATAATCATGGTCATTCACAAAATAAAAAAGCGCTAATGATTGCTTTCATATTAACTACAAGTTTTATGATTGCCGAAGTTATTGGCGGATTTGTAACGAATAGTTTAGCGCTGTTATCAGATGCAGGGCATATGCTAAGTGACGCGGTATCTCTTGCTTTAAGTTTACTGGCTTTTAAGCTCGGAGAAAAAAAGCCTACTATAGAAAGAAAAAACATATGGATATAAGCGAATTGAAATGTTAGCTGCATTGTGTAATGGTGTTGTTCTAATAGTTATTTCGATATACATTTTTATCGAAGCGATTCGCCGTTTTCAGGAACCGGTAGAGATTGCTAGTAATGGGATGTTAATCATTGCTGTTCTTGGTTTGTTTATTAATATCACATCAGCATGGATTTTAATGCGAGGCGGAGATGTGAAAGAAAATCTAAATGTGCGAAGCGCCTTTTTACATGTATTAGGGGATTTGTTGGGTTCAGTTGGAGTGATTGTTGCAGCAATTTTGATTATGTTATTTGGATGGACGGCCGCTGATCCAATTGCAAGCATCCTTGTGTCCATACTAGTCATTATAAGTGGCTGGCGGGTAACCCGTGATACAGTTCATGTTTTGATGGAAGGAGCGTCGCAACACCTTAATGTAGAACAAGTAAGGGATACATTATTAAACATTGTAACTGTAAAAGAGGTACATGATCTACACATATGGTCGGTTACATCAGATTTTTAAGTTTTAACTTGTCATCTTGTTATAGAGAAAGTTGAGGAGACACAGAAGGTATTAGCAGAAGCGACGAACTTGTTGAAGGAAAGATTTCATGTAGAACATGTCACAATTCAAGTGGAAGTAGCAGGGGAATTTAATCATACAGAAATAGCTTGCAAAGTATGAAAGAAAAAAGATGATAAAAGGTGTCATAAACCTTCTTGTGAAACATACATATATATAATGTGGCCACAAACAGTTTGTAAGGTAAATATTTCATCAGATTACTTTACTTATAAAGAATCATCTTTTATAATCAAGGTGGTAATTGAAAAAGATTATCATTTTCAATTGGTGTAGAAAGGAGTTTTTGTAAAAGATGCGTAGTCAACTCCGTTTTGCTGTTGAAAATCGTAAGAGGCAGTTAATTGATAAGCTAATTGGGGCAGGGGTGTTTAAAGTTCTCGATCGACAATTATACGAGCTTTCCTTAGAGGAACTAGAAAAAGAGTATAGTGACATTGAGAAATATGCCGAAGTTCGAGCATAGTCATATAGAATTGTAAATGAAGGGCCGTTTACGTTGGAGAAAATGTAAACGGCTCTTTTAATTATTTCATGGAGATCATTTTTTGTATTTCTTTCATTGGTCGCAACCAGTTTTGCGACATTATTTTTTCGATTTGTATTGCATCTTGTTCTTTTAATGCTTGAATGATTAAATTGTGTTCTTCAATAGATTTACGTGCAGGAATAAAGTTTTGGAAAAAGAGATATTCAAGACGTAATACATGAAGCTGAATGTTCGCTAGGAAAGGCTCGATGTATGTATTTTTAGCAATGGATACAATCGCACTATGAAATTGTATGTCTAAGTTCAATACTTGTTTTGAATTTTTTTCATCTATAGCATTCTTAAAAGCATCGTTGATTTCAGAAAGCTGTATAAGTTCAGCTTCGTTTATTTGATGAATTGCTTGCTTTCCAACAATCGTATGAAGACCAGCAATCGTTTCATAAATGACAGGTACATCTTCTAATTTGATAGGGGAAATTTTTGTTTTTTGTCCTGGAACCATTTCCACAAGTCCGGAAAGCTCTAACACTTGTAGTGCTTCTCTAACGGGTGTTCTGCTTACACCTAAAGCTTCAGCTAGTTCTCCGTCATTAATTTTTTCATCAGGCTGTAAAACACCTTCAATAATCCAATCTTGTAATTGAGTTAAGACGAGTGATTTAGCAGATACTCTTTCCTGTTTTGTATAGTTTTGAGGGATAGGCATAATCAATTAGCTCCTTTTACTAAATGTTTTGTTTTTTCGTATCGACAAGTCGTAATTTAGGTTTTCCTTCATCGGGTTTTTGACTTAGTACAAGTACCATGACAATAACGCAAAGAGCGCCTAGTAATTGGAACGATTGGAATGGAACATGCAAGATGAGAATGGAAGAAATGATAGCTGCAAGTGGCTCTGTACAACCAAATAGCGTAGTCTCTTTCGGTGTAAGGTACCGTATGCTGTCTAAATATAAATAGAATGCAATCAATGTTCCGAAAATCACAACGAATGCAATGAGGAACAGATTATTTGGTTGTAAATATTTCATACCAGATAATAAGATGAATTCGTTCGTAGAGAAAAAGTGTAAGACGGTTACACCAATCCCCCCAATAATCATCCCCCAACCAACGATGACAGCTGAAGACCATTTTTCTAATAACTCTTTTGAATATAGGCTATAGAATGCAAGTGATAAACCAGATAAAACTCCCCAAATGATAGCTGGTGTAGAAACAGCTAAATTATTAACAGAGCCGTTTGTTAGTAAGAAAAAGGTCCCGATTAAGGAGAGAGCAATTGAAATGAAATCGATTTTAGTAGGACGAATATTCCATTTGAAGATAAGATATATGGTTATGAATATGGGTGCTAAATATTGTAATAATGTTGCGACAGCAGCATTTCCTTCTTTAATAGAAGCAAAGTAGGTGTACTGTACAGCGAGCATGCCTAATAAGCCAAATAAAATCATTTTATTAGCATCTGATTTATGTTGCCAAATACCGAATATCTCCCCTTTTTTATTGCTAAACGAGGAGAATACAAGCAAAATACTTCCGGATATAAGCAAGCGAATGGTTACTAACCATTCTGCAGAAACATTTTCTTGTTGAAAAAGTTGTTGTGCAGCAGTTCCAGATAAGCCCCATAAACTAGCACCGGTAATAACCATTATAATGCCTTTTAATCTTCCTGAATCCATAGCAGGATCCTCCTTTCAAGAAGAAAACCTAATTGAAATATTGAATACAATATGTAATATATCACGAGTAACGCTAAAAATAAACAGAATTTTTTAATATTAAAGGTAGGCAAGTTATAGGTATGATTATGGTAAAATATTGTAAAGGGGGGATTGGATGATTGGTGGATTTATAATCTGTTTTTTTGTAGGGATGTTAATAATCATTCTGGGATACCAAATTCATATAAAAAAGCGGTTATTTCTGATTGCAGGATATCAAGAAGAAACATTTGTAGGGGATAAAGAGAAACTTGCAAAAATATCAGGGATATTTTCTTATGTAATCGGAATTACTACGGCTCTGTTACCATTTGGATTAGAAGCAATTGGTGACGCTGCGGGGATTGGTTATGGAATTTTCGTAGTTATCAGTACAATTGTACTTCTTATATGGGGGAATGTAATAAATAAACCTAACAAATCTAAATTATAAACAAAAACAAGCTGGGTAACCTTTTGGGGAAGCCAGCTTGTTTTCGAAATCACTCTATAATTAATAATTTTGTAAACCCTGCATTATGATCCAACGGTAAAAGCGGGAATTGGATCAACAAAATCATCCCATTCTAGCTCCATTTCTTCATCCGTTAGTAGACATGCATCTAAAGATTGTTCGATGGAAGGCTGGTTCATTTCAACTCCAATAAAGACTAGTTCTGTTATTCGGTCCCCGTACTGCTCATCCCAATTTTTTAAGACTTCGGGTTCTTCCATGATCATTTGTTGTTGCTCAGCTTTAGGTAATACAGCAATCCATTCGCCAGCTCCTTGAATGGTGATAGAAGAACCAGCTTGAGAGAGAAGGCCAATCATGTGATTACGAGATGCAAGCCAGAAAAAACCCTTGGCCCTTACTACATCTAATGGCCAGTTTTGTAACCAATTCATAAGGCGTACTGGATGAAATGGGTGCTTACGACGGTAGACAAATGAACCGATTCCGTATTCTTCTGTTTCTGGTGTATGGTGTTCACTATTTAATTCTTGAATCCAACCAGCTGATTGACTAGCTTCATCATAGTTAAATGAGTGTGTATTTAAAATTTGGTTTAGTGGAACTTGACTAAATGAAGATTCAATGATTTTCGCCCCAGAATTTAATTTTTGTAATAGACGATGGAGCTCCATAACATCTTCTTTTTCTAGTAAATCGACTTTGTTCAAAAGAATAACATTTGCAAATTCAATCTGATCAATTAGTAGATCGATAACTTCTCGTGTATCTGTTTCATCAATTGCTTGCTTTCGATCTAGTAAACTTTCACCAGCAGCAAAATCATCCCAAAACCTGTTTGCATCGACTACAGTAACCATTGTATCAAGGCGACATTTATTGGTTAAATCAATGCTAAGCTCTTCGTCCATATAGGTAAATGTTTGTGCGACGGGAATTGGTTCACTAATGCCGGAAGATTCAATGACGATGTAGTCAATATCTCCCGCTTCTACAAGACGATTCACTTCAATGATTAAATCTTCTCGAAGTGTGCAACAAATGCAGCCGTTTTGAATTTCTACTAACTTTTCTTCTGTACGGGAAAATCCCCCTTGTTTCACAAGTGTAGCGTCGATATTTACTTCGCTCATATCGTTGACAATGACTGCTACTTTCAAGCCTTCTTTATTTGCCAAAATATAATTTAATAAAGTGGTTTTTCCGGACCCCAAAAAACCACTTAATACAGTAATAGGTACTCTTTTCATTGTATATTCCTCCTTCGTAAATCGTAACCATTACGTTTTATATTAAACGACAAGAAAAAGAAATGCAACAATAAATCATAATGATTACGATTTGTGAGTAGATATAGAGTATAGAAAAATGTTTGAATCGTGTCATAGAAAAAAGGGACAAGCATACGTTTAAGTATGAATAAAATGGAGGCGAGAAATTTGGTTTTTAATAGAATTTCAAAAGAATTAATGGGTACGTTCCTTATTGCTATCTTTCTATTCTTATTATTCTTTGTAGATTTTACAAATCTAGCAAATTTACAAAAAAGTATTCCAAAAGAATGGCTTAATGTGAACGCAATCTTTTTAAGTATTTTCTTTGAAGCAGTACCGTTTATTTTACTAGGAGTTATCGTCTCATCTATTATTCAAGTATTTGTTACGGAAGATATGATTCAAAAGGTATTGCCGAAATCTCCTATCTTGGCGATGATTCCTGCAGCATTCACAGGGATTATATTTCCGATGTGTGAATGTGTCATCATACCTATTGTCAGAAGGTTGATTCAAAAAGGATTGCCTCTTCATGTCGGGATTGTGATTTTAGTAAGTGCTCCAATTATGAATCCAATTGTTTTTTTATCAACATTTTATGCATTTCAAACAAATATCACTGTTGTATATGCTCGTTTTGGTATAACGGTTCTTGTTGCGATACTAATTGGAATAATTATGTATTATTGCTATCGTGGGAAAAACGTCTTGAAGGATGCAACAGTTTCTACCCATGACAAGCAAAAAAAGAGTTGGAAAGATGTTGTAAGTCATACAGTTGATGAGTTTTTTGATACAGGAAAATATTTATTAATTGGTGCGTGTCTGGCAAGTTTATTTCAAACATTTTTAGATCGGAATGTTCTTGATGCAGTAGCGCATAGTGAAGTGATTTCGCCATTTGTTATGATGGGATTCGGTTACGTTTTATCCCTTTGTTCAGCCGCGGATGCTTTTATCGCTGCATCTTTTGGACATATTTTTTCACCAAAAGCACTTTTAGCATTTCTTGTATTTGGTCCAATGCTTGATTTTAAAAATACGTTTATGTTATTTGCGTATTTTCAAAAAAAATTCGTCTTCTTTTTTATCGGGATTGTGATTTTGTCTGTGTACATTGTTGTTCAGTTAACGATGTAATAAGGAGGAAGAAAGATGGGGAACCAGGAACAAAAGGCGTTTCATCGTTATATTCGAGGTATTATTTTAATTGGATTGGCGATGTTGTTATTTAAACTTCTTGTAACAGGTAATATAGATCACTTTATTGCACCAAAAATGACTAAGTTTACATATGTAGCTTTTGTAGTAGTACTGTTTCTTGGGTGCTGGCAAGTATGGAAAAATGGTGGGGAACAAGAAGATAATTGTCATTGTTGTGGTCACCATTCAGTACCGAAATCAAGAATAAAGGTGTTTCTTTTATATGCTCTTTTCGTTCTTCCGATAGTTAGTGCCTTTTTATTTTCAAACATAACGATTGATGGGAGTCTGGCATCGAAGCGGGGAATGAATCAGAGTGTACAGGCAAAAAGTGTAGGAAAGCAAGGAACGCAGGAGAAACAAGCAAGTTCGGATTGGCGAGAGCTATTAATTGATCAAGAAGAAGAGCCTATTCAAAAGCTTCCTGCATCAGAACAGTCACAGAAAGAATTGGAGAAAAGCATAATGGGGCAGAAGGAGATACAAGTGGATGATAAAAATTATATCCAAACAATGAATTTAATTGGTCAAGATGTTCTTGGATTTAAAGGGAAAGAAATTACATTCACAGGATTTATTTATAATGATAAGGAAGTCCAAGGGGATAAAATTGTAGTTGCACGCTATGGTATTACATGTTGTATTGCAGACGCCTCTGTGTGGGGGATGATTGTTTCTGGAAACGAAATGAAAACTTTTCCAGAAGAGACGTGGGTGAAAGTAACGGGGGTATTAGATGAAACGACGTACAAAGGGACGCTGTTTCCACTTGTAAAAGTAAGTAAAGTAGAAAAAATAGAAAAGCCGAAGGATCCTTATGTGTATGATGCTTTGCCGCAGTAAGTGTAAGGGGATTTTGAAAATCATAATGTCGGATAGTAATATAATAAAAAGTTTGCTATAGACTCATATATAGGGAATTTTTTGTAATAACAAATACATGTTAAGGAGACGGAAAATGGAATGGATTGTTCACAAACCTGTATATGAATTAGATGTTTTTGGTAATGTTATTCGAGGTATTTCCGCATGGAGTGGGCATATGGACTTTGCATACGACTTAGTTCGATTTATAAAACCGAAAAGGATAGTTGAATTAGGTACTCATCTCGGTGCTTCATTTTTTAGTTTTTGCCAAGGAGTCAAGGATGAGGGGCTATCTACTAAATGCTTTGCAGTTGACACTTGGCAAGGTGATGAACACACTGGCTCTTATGGAGAATACGTTTTTTATATAGTAAAGAGAGTTAGTGAAAATAGTTATCCTGATATATCAATGTTACTCCGCTCTACTTTTGATGAAGCCGTTGCTACATTTGAAGATGAAACAATAGATATTTTGCATATTGATGGATATCATACGTATGAGGCTGTTCTTCATGATTATCAAACGTGGTTCCCTAAAGTTTCAGAGAACGGAATTGTCTTATTCCATGATATTGCAGTAAAAAGGGACAATTTCGGTGTTTATAAATTGTGGGATGAATTAAAAAATCAATATCCTCATTTGGAATTTGAACATTCATATGGTCTAGGGGTTTTGTTTCCCAAAGGGAATAGTGATAAATTTATGGATAAAAAAGAAGAATTACAAAATATGTATAAAGGGTGAGAGAGTTTTAAGATAAAAATAAAATTGCATAAGAAAATAAGCGTGCATCTATTCAGTAATAAAAAGGGTGTATGCTTTTTTATTTTCAGAAAATTACTTAAAAATATAAATTAGTACCTTGCAATTAATAGTACTAAATGATAATATGTAGTTGAAAATGGAAAAAACTTCATTGTATAAATTAGGAAGCAGGTGATTTGCAGCAATGAACTGATGTTGTTTCAAGAAGAAAATATAACTTCTAAGCGCAATAAAACATAATTCATTAGATGATGTATTAGATGAAGGACAAATAGCTAACTTAGGAGGTTTAATAATGAATCAGAAAAGTGTACTGTTAGAAGTTTCTGAAATCCGTAAATCTTTTCGGAATATACCAGTTGTAGAAAATATGAGTTTTCAAGTTTATGAAGGAGATGTTGTAGGTTTTATTGGACCGAATGGTGCTGGCAAAACAACAACAATCCGCATGATTTTAAATTTAATTCATCGTGATGGTGGAACTGTAAAAATTGGTGGACACAATATTGATAGTGAATTTAGTCAAGCGATGAAAAAAGTAGGAGCAATTGTAGAAAATCCAAGCTTTCATGGTAATCTTTCAGGATATAAAAATTTGAAGTTAGTAGCCAATTTAAATGATGTATCAGAGGAAAGAATTTGGGAAGTTCTCAATCTTGTGCAACTACAAGCGCGAGCTAAAGATAAGGTGAAAGAATATTCATTAGGAATGAAGCAACGTCTTGGAATTGCAATGTCTTTATTAAAAAAACCAGATTTGTTAATTCTGGATGAGCCAACAAATGGATTAGATCCACAAGGAATACGGGATATGAGGGCGATGATTAAAGAGCTAGCGGAGAAGGAGAAAATAGGACTACTTATATCAAGTCATATTTTACATGAACTTGAACAAGTATGTACGCGATTTCTGATTTTGGATAAAGGAAAATTGTTATTAGATTGTAAGCGAGAGAATCTTGACCAAGAAATAGGTTCTTTAGAACATTTATTCTTTGATACAGTAAAAGGAGCGATGGTTTATGCTTAAAATGGTTGGAAATGAACTGATAAAAATGTTTTCTGGAAAAAGAATGTATGTGTTTATTGCCATTTCTCTTCTTTATGTAATTATTACATTCGTTTCTACGAAGAATATGATGTCGAATATGGATACAATTAAAGACAATATTCCTGCCAATTTAAATCTACCGGATGTTCCTAAAATTGTATTAAATGGTTTTTCAGCAAGTGTTGTTACATTAGATGGGATATCAAGTTTTTTATTAGTGGTATACATTATTGTACTGGCGGCAAGTAGTATAACGGATGAATATAGGGACGGAACATTGAAGTTACCCTTGTTACAAGGGGTAAAAAGGACTTCTGTCATTTTTAGTAAATTGATAGCATTAAGTGTTATTATTGTATTCTTTCTATTATTCAATTTTAGTGTTTCTATAATAAGCGGTTCTTATTTGTTTGGTCTTGGAGAAAAATTTATACTGCAACACCCTAGTTATGGCAAGGTAGAATTATCAATATTTGAAGGGATGTGGGCTCTTCTTCAAATGAATGGGGCAGTGTTCTTATTCTTGCTTGCTGTTGCAGCGATTGTGATTTATATCTCTATAAAAATGAACAGTACAGCGAATGCAATTGGTGTTGGTGTCGGTCTATTATTAGCGATGAATATTATCGGAAGCTTAGGATTATCCGTTAACCCATATTTCATCTTCGGTTATACAAAGTTTCATGAGAAAATTTTGAATCATGATGGTGTGCTTTTAGGAGTGGGAATTTTATTGGTACACTTTGCACTTTTCCTTATATTAAGTTTGTATGATTTTAAAAGAAAAGATCTTGTACATTAAAATAAAAAGGCTGTCTTTGCTCTAATAAGTAAAGACAGCCTTTTTATGTTCTACAAACGCAATCTCTTCATTTAGTAATTATGTGTAAGTTGGACACATTAGAAATGTGAACATGTTTAGTAATTATGTTGAAAAGAAGTGTTTTTGTGGTTTTTTATGATCAGCAATTGTGTAGCATTGCTAATTATTGATGTATAAATTGGTTCTTTTCTTAAATTTTTAATATGTGTTTTGTAAATCATAAATAAAAATATAACATTTTTTATAATTTTCATTGCGAAATGCTCAATCTACTTTTACAATAGAAAAGGTTGTATATATATTATACTGGAAAAATAAATCGAAATAATATGAAAATTACGTTTTGTCTTCGCAAATTGTATATAGTACATACGTAAGACGACATACATCATGTTATCGACTTGTAAGGAGAGAAGCAAATGAAAAGTGTAAGATTACCATCGATTCCAGAAATCATCATTCTTTTATTACTGTTTCTTGCTGTCGTCTTTTCCTTTCAAACGATTTTTAATCTGCCAATTCAACTAGCGCTATTTATTTCATGGTTTTTAGTGATTGCGCTTGGACTAAGATTAGGATTTCGTTATCAAGAATTGCAAGATGCAATTACGAAAGGAATTTCCAACGGATTAGAAGCCGTTCTTATTTTAGTTGCTGTAGGAGCATTAATTGGGACATGGATTGCTGGCGGAGTTGTGCCGACATTAATCTATTATGGATTAGAATTCATTCATCCAAGCATATTCTTATTAGCAACCTTAATAATTTGCTCCATTACCTCTATTGCAACAGGGACATCATGGGGAACAGTTGGTACAGCTGGTATCGCTATGATGGCAATCGGTGAAGGGCTCGGTTTACCTCTTCCATTAGTTGCCGGAGCCGTTCTTTCAGGAGCTTATTTTGGAGACAAGTTATCTCCACTTTCTGATAGTACAGTACTTGCCGCTTCTATGGCGAAAGTAGATGTTATTGCACACGTTCGTGCTATGCTCGTATTAGATGTTCCAGCATATATTATTACCGGTATTATGTTTACAATTGCCGGGTGGATATATGGCGGAGATAATGTTGATTTAAACAAAGTAGAATTTTTAAAAGAAGCTTTATTAAAGCAATTTGATATTAAAATATGGATGCTTGTTCCAGCGGTTATTGTTATTGCATTATTAGCAATGAAAAAACCATCAATGCCAACAATTGCAATGGGAGCGCTACTCGGTGCAATTTGGGCAACTCTGTTCCAAGGTATGCATTTCGGTGATGCAATTGGAACAGCATATAATGGTTTCTCTATTCAATCAGGTGTGGACTTTATTGATAAGCTGTTAAATCGCGGTGGAATCAATGGTATGCTTAGTTCAGTAGCTGTTATTATTTTTGGATTAGGTTTTGGAGGATTACTTGAAAAATTAGGTGTTTTAAAAGTAATCGTATCAAAATTTGAGAAGAAACTAAACTCTGCAGGAAATGTAACACTTTCCACATTAATCGTTGCTTTCCTAGCAAACGTATTTGGTTGTGCGATGTATGTATCACTAATTTTAACACCAAAAATTATGCAAGACAGCTATGATAAATTGAAGTTAGATCGCCGCATATTAGCTCGTAACTCAGAAGTAGGTGGAACATTAACTTCAGGTATGGTTCCATGGTCTGATAACGGGATCTTTATGGCTGGTATTTTAGGTGTGGCAACATTATCATATATTCCATTCATGTGGATGAGTTTCGTATCATTAGCATTAGCGGTGATTTATGGATACACAGGGAAATTTATTTGGTATGTTGATGATGCTGAAAAAGGGAAAGAGGCATCATAATAATAGTACAAAAAAATCATCCTTTACGTAATGTAGAGGATGATTTTTTTGTTGTATAAAATGTTAAATATATGATAAATAAGTAGAAATATTTATACACACGAGTGAGAATACTTATCATTCGAATGAAAGTCTGTTAAAATAAAACACGTAGGTATTTTATTTTCAAGGGGATGAAAAAATGGAGTACAGAATCGAAAGAGATACATTAGGAGAAATGAAAGTTCCAGCTGATAAATTATGGGCAGCACAAACGCAGCGTAGTAAAGAGAATTTTCCAATTGGAACAGAGCATATGCCACTTGAAATTGTACAAGCATTTGCAATTTTAAAGAAAAGTGCAGCGATTAGTAATCAGAAATTAGGAAAGTTATCAGAAGAAAAAACGCAGGCGATCGTAGAAGCTGTTGATGAGATTCTAGCAGGAAAATGGAATGAACATTTCCCGCTTGTTGTATGGCAGACGGGTAGCGGGACACAATCTAATATGAATGTAAATGAAGTAATTGCAAACCGAGGGAATCAAATTCTAAAAGAAAAAGGGCTTGATGTACATATTCATCCAAATGATGATGTAAACATGTCTCAAAGTTCAAATGATACATTCCCAACGGCGCTTCACGTTGCTTGTGTAATTGCGGTGGAGAATCAAGTGTTACCAGCAATTACGAAATTAAAAGAAACATTACACCAAAAAGTAACTGCTTTTGAACATATTATTAAAATTGGTCGTACGCACCTGCAAGATGCAACGCCTTTAACATTAGGACAAGAAATTAGCGGTTGGCATCGAATGCTCGAAAAAACAGAGCGCATGATTGTAGATAGCAATACATATATGAAAGAGCTTGCAATTGGTGGTACTGCAGTTGGAACAGGAATCAATGCTCATCCGAAGTTTGGAGAAATGGTGGCAGAAGAAATTAGCCAATTTACAGGTAAACAATTTGTGTCAGCACCAAATAAGTTTCATGCATTAACAAGTCATGATGAGGCTGTGTTCGCACACGGTGCATTAAAAGCGTTAGCTGCTGATTTAATGAAAATTGCTAATGATGTGCGCTGGCTTGCAAGTGGCCCACGTAGTGGCCTTGGTGAAATTATTATTCCTGCAAATGAGCCAGGAAGCTCAATTATGCCAGGTAAAATAAATCCAACGCAAAGTGAAGCATTAACGATGGTTGCAGCGCAAGTTATGGGGAATGATGCAACAATTGGATTTGCAGCGAGTCAAGGTAACTTTGAGCTAAATGTATTTAAGCCAGTAATTGCTTATAATTTCTTACAATCAGCTCGTTTATTAGCAGATGCGACAGTTTCATTTAATGATAAATGTGCAGTCGGTATTGAAGCAAATGAAGAAGTAATTAATCAAAATGTAAATCGTTCCTTAATGCTTGTTACAGCATTAAATCCACATATCGGATATGAAAATGCAGCGGAAATTGCTAAGCATGCTCATAAAGAAGGCTTAACTTTAAAAGAAGCAGCATTACAATCAGGATTATTAACAGAAGAACAGTTTGATGAAATTGTAGATCCAAAGAAAATGATTGCTCCAAAAGAATAATTTGAATGAATGATAGGAAGCCAAGATTCTAATTTAAGAATCTTGGCTCTTTGCATGAAATTCAATTGGAAATGCGGTTTGTTGTACGATTTTAGTTTTCAATTTGATTGGGTTGTTAAGAAGAGGGCATTCATGAGATGAAAAGTAATGCAGGTAATAGGGGGTAAACGATAAGAATTATGGATTAAAAAAAGATCTATGTTTAGGAAAAACATAGATCTTCATTGTTTTTTATGAACGAGTAAATTTGAAAATCTCATCAGCTGCTCTAGAATAACCGCCTGCATCACGGAATGATTGACTAATTTTTTTTGTGTTGTTTTTATACAAAGGGTTCCCCAAAATTTCACTAACTGTTTGTTTGATATCCTCGGCTGATATTTGTTGAATATTTAATATAGCTCCTGCACCAAGCTCTTTCACTCGTTCCGCTATCATGTGTTGATCATTTATAATAGGAAGCATAACTAGAGGGACTTCAAAGTAAAGGGATTCACTTGTGCTATTCATTCCGCAATGGCTAATAAAGACATCAGTTTGACGTAGTACACCTAATTGGGGAATATAGTTACGAACAATAAAATTATCTGGTATATCTCCTAGCTGCTCTACAGTTAATTGCTTGCCTATACTAAGTACCACTTGAACATTTAAATCTTTTAATGCGGCGAAGCATTTTTGATAGAATTCAGGCTGGTTGTTCATTATGGTTCCCATGGAAATATAAATTACATGTGTTTTTTTTAATGCATCAACTGGAAAATCGTTCAGATTTTCATCTTCGGGGATGGAAGGACCGACAAAAATATAGTCATTCTTAAAAGCATCGCTATTTCTTTGGAAATAGGAAGAAGTGAAGACAATATTTAGATTCCCTGATCCAGGACAAAGTAGAAAATTATCAGATAGCTTAAGTTTGTATTTGAGTTCTAAATATTGTTTGCGTTTTGCAATTTCTTCTAATTGTAAAAATGCTTTTAGCATGGCCAAACTCTCTGTTTTTCGCTCCATATCATTTGCTCCTGTTAGGGACATATTCTCTTTTGGATCTTGTGAAAATGCAAATGTTGTCCAAGTTGCAATAGATAATAACTTGCTTTGGTGGGCAATCCATTTTCCAGGCAAAGACTGTGCATCATATATCATGTAATCATACTCTTCGTTAGAAATTTCCTCTGCAATGGAATCAGTGATTATTTCCATTGCATTTAAAAATTGTAATAAATATTCTCGGGGCTGGGAAGCCATGAGGCTCATATTTTCTGCAAGCATTCTTTGAGCCTCCTGATTAATGGGACGGAATTGAGCACCTACTTTTTGGATTTTTTCTTCAAAATGATTTGATGAATAATAAACAATACGCTCTCCTCGTTTTACTAAATCATGCACCAATCCTAGCGTTGGATTTACATGACCTTCTCCACCTATGGTGATGTAAAGTGCTTTTTTCATGTTTATCCCTCCAGTAAATATAGTTTCATATGTTCGTTAGTTAAGATAATAAAAGCTTTTTGTGTTTAGTAATATTAGTGGGGAAAGTTCATTTGAATTTTAAGATGAATACTTAGTTAGGTCTTGAATTTGATAGAGACAAAAGTAAACGTATTTTATTTTCGTTTATATTATAACGGTATTTTTTTCATTTTGTCTATAAAATAATCTTATTTAGGTAGAAGTTTCATGAATGGTATATTCTGTCCTTGGTTAGAAATCCCTATATTTTACATTATATAGTACAGGGGAAGTTGGAAAATAAAATCCTCATAACGAAAAAATAATCAATTTTTCGTTATGAGGATATAAATATATTTTAGCTTATTCTTTTTTGAGTACGATATTAAAACAAAAGAAATTATCATGTTGTAATTTCTTATAAGTAATACTTTATGTAAAATCATTACTTAACTTTTTGCTCTATTACTTTCATATTGGGGCATTTTTCTGTTAACAAACTGATAAACTTTTCTTCTTCCTGTGGTACAAAAGCTATTAAAGCATCAAATAATCCATATGTAATTTCTAATCGTTGTCTCGTCCATTTTTCTGAATCAAGTTGTTTTCCGGAATATTTAACATGACGTATATTTTCAAAAGGGATTTCAGTATGATTTATAAAACCGTACTTAACTACAAGGGAGGATTCAGTTATTTCATAATTAGAGTTGTATAGAGAGGAAAGGTTGAAGAGATTTATTAATGTTATAAACGTGAAAAAAATAGGGTCACCATCTTGTATGAAAAGTAGAACAAATAAAATAGTCGTTAATAATAAAAATAAAATCATATGAATTGGATTTTTTTTAACTTTGAATTTCAAGTATGTCACCTCTATGTTATAAGTGTAAAATAATTAAATCACGATATATTGATAAAACATAAAAAGATGCATAATTGCATATTTCATCTTCGTATAATTCATGTAAATTTTTTTGGTAGGAACCGCAAAATGATTTCTTTTCACTAACGTGTTGTATCTACATTTTGTAATGAATAGTTCGATTAATCAGCGATGTTTATTAAGGATGATAGGGTGATTTATAAAAAGACTATACGAATATGCTTGGTATATGTAAGTGTTTTAGCTATTAGTGGTTGTTCGAGTGGATTAAAGGGAAATTGGAATCAACAAAATAATAAACAAGAAATCTTAAAAGTAAGTAAGATTTTGATAGATATTGTAAAGAAAAACGGGTAAAAGTCAGATTGGTGACGGAAGTTGCATTTTATTAACAAATATATACAGATTGAAAAGGTGTTTTTTACATGTGAAAAACACCTTTTTTGTTTGAAATTAACTTCTTTTCTTTTATATGAATTTTCTTCACACTAATTTCTACTTCGTAGAAATTAAGTTGTATCCCGCATTAACGAGCAGTAATCACCCCATCCCGAGCTTTAGTGAAAGTAAAGAAGAAAGATAAGAGGCCTTTTTGTAAAAGCTAAATTCGTGAGAAATCATTAAAGTTTTATTCCATCAAGAGGTACTTCTCCATAGTTGTTTAGAAAAGTTTTAGAAATAAAATTTCTTTATTATAAATAAAAAACTACAGATAAACATTTTTAAAAATGTTTATAAAATGAGTAAACAAAATGTTGAAATGTTTATTTTAATCATGGTAAGATAATGAAGAGATAACAAACGATAATATAATTTGTTTACATTTAAAACAAACTAATCGGAGGATTGTTTAGTATGAGTGATATTTCAGAGAAGTTTTGGGATGCTTCAGTTGAAGAATTGAAAAAAGGATATGTGTTTGAATCGGATACGGAAGAATACATTTGTTTAGCTTGTGGAGAAACGTTTATTAAAGGTGTTATTTATCAAGAAGATAATGTGTTTTATGAGGCAGAGAAGTTTACGCAGTTGCATATTGAAAACGAACATACGTCTATGTTCGAGTACTTATTAAGTCTTGATAAAAAACTTACCGGGTTAACGGATTTGCAAAAGAAGATGGTTCAGTTTTTTCATATGGGTTTAAATGATAAAGAGGTTGTGAAAAAGCTGGATGGCGGTAGTACTTCGACAATTCGTAACCATCGATTTACATTACGGGAGAAGATGAAACAAGCAAAAGTATTTTTAGCGCTGATGGAACTGTCTGAAGAAAAAGCGAAAGTACAATCTAAATTCTTACCTATTCACAAAACAGCTACAATGGTCGATGATCGTTACAATATTACAGAGGCAGAGAATGAAGAAGTGTTGAAAATACATTTTACGGAAGGGATAGATGGGCCGCTTTCCAAATTTCCGAAGAAACAAAAGCGTAAACTGATTATTTTAAAACATTTAGTGAAAAAGTTTGATAGTAGCGAGAAGTATACAGAAAAAGAAGTTAACGAAATTTTAGAAAATGTATATCCGGATTTTGTAACTTTAAGAAGGTATTTAATTGAGTATGGTTTTCTGGATCGAACAGCCGATGGCAGTCAATATTGGGTCAAATGACATGGGAAATTAGAGTGAAGAGAGAAAGGGAAATGAATAGAAGAGAAGAATTAAAACAACTATACAAAGAGACAGAGATTGAAGCAAGTATTTATCCCGCATTAACGGGCAGTAATACTCCCATCTCAAAATTCGGCGAAAGCAAAGACGTTAGATGGGAGATAAACTGCCCGTAAAAGCCCGATTGGTTCAACTAATAATCAGTCGGGGATGAAGAAAACCCCACTGATTAAAGTTTCACTTTATCGTATTACAAATACAAAAAATATAAAATGTATGTTGAGAGTACGATGAATTTGAAAACAATGAGTAGAAGACGTTTTGAACTCAATATTGGTTCTTATACAAATAGAGCACTCCAAGAGGATTGGCAGAAATATGGTTCAAATGCTTTTGAATTTGAAGTACTAGAAGTTTTGGAAAAGAAAGAGACTGGGTATTTTAATGCCAAGGAGGAATTAAAAAAATTAGAAGAGAAATGGTTGGAGGTATTGCAACCATATGGAGAGCGCGGATATAACCGGGTACCCTCTTAATAAAAGGAGAAATGAAAGTTGAAACCATCTATAGATAACACCCAAGAAGGTGTAGAATCACAAAATCAAGAGAAGGAAAGGAAACCGATATGGAAATCTATGTCGATGTTTCTAGTTCCTTTACTTTTAAGTAATGTATTGCAATCAGTTGGACAATTGTTTGGTATGGTAGTGGTAGGAAGATGGCTTGGTGTGAATGATTTAGCTGCTATTTCAGCATTCTTTCCATTGTTTTTTCTACTTGTTTCATTTGTAATTGGAATTGGATCGGGTAGTTCAATTTTAATCGGGCAAGCTTTTGGTGCTCGTAATGAAGATCGCGTAAAAGCAATCGTTGGTACGACGCTTACTTTTACATTTATACTAGGAGTTATTTTAGCAGTAGTTGGAAGTATATTTGCAATGGATATTATGCGCCTTATGGGTACACCGGAAAATATTATTGATATGAGTGTTCATTATGCGCGTATTTTATTTATTTCAATGCCAGTTTTATTTTTATATTTTGCATATACAACATTTATGCGTGGCACAGGAGATTCAAAAACACCATTTTACTTTTTAATTGTTAGTACAGCATTGAACATGATATTATTACCTGTTCTTATCTTTGGTTGGTTAGGACTGCCGAAGCTTGACGTTTATGGGGCAGCTTATGCTTCTGTTATATCAACAATCATAACGTTCGTTGTAATGTTAGTATATTTAAAAAAGAAGAATCATCCGTTACAATTGGATGCGACAGTACGAAAGTACCTTCGTATGGATTGGAATTTATTAAAGTTATTGCTACGTCTTGGTATTCCAGCAAGTATTAATATGATCTTAGTTTCGTTATCGGAGATTGCGGTAATTGCATTCGTGAATCGTTTCGGTTCTGATGCGACTGCAGCGTACGGAGTTGTGAACCAGGTCGCAAGTTATGTGCAAATGCCGGCAGTCAGCCTTGGGATTACGGTATCGATTTTTGCTGCACAATCCATTGGTGCGAATCAATTTGATCGCTTGCAGAAAGTCGTTCGGGCAGGAATTATTATGAACTATATCATTGGCGGTGTATTAATTGCTTTTATTTACTTGTTCTCAAGAGAAATTCTATCGTTGTTCCTAACAAGCTCCAATACAATCGAAATTGCACATAGTTTAGTCATGATTACACTATGGAGTTATTTAATTTTCGGCCATGCGCAAATTATTGGTGCCACAATGCGAGCAAGTGGAACTGTACTATGGCCGACTGTTATCGGTGTTGTATCTATTTGGCTTGTGGAAGTGCCAGTTGCATATTACTTATCTTACCATACAAATCTTGGTATAAAAGGCATATGGATTGGATATCCAGCGGCATTTATTGTAAGTTTACTTTTACAATACGGATACTATAAACTTTCATGGCAGAAGAAACGAATTACACGACTGGTTAGTTAAAATAGAAGGTAAACAAAATATCCCCAAGTATTAATATTTGGGGATATTTTGCTTTGTAAGAGTACTAATAATTCATAAATAGCTTTTCAAAGTCACATCAAAGTGGTGTCTAATTAATTCTCCATCGTTCATATAGAATTCCCAAGCTTTCTCTGGTTCGCCAATAATCTCAAAGGAACTTTCTGTTATATATAAAGCACAATTATCTTCTAAAGCAATGCCTTCTATGTCCCCGTTATGGTTTTGTAAGAATGAATGGAACGCGATTGCTCGATCAGGCTGATTGTAATGTAGGCAGAAACTTTTATTTACGATGCTCCATCCGGGGGCCTCGCTGTAACCAATTTCTTTATAATTCGAACGAAGTCCAGTTGTAAACCAACACATGGCGCCAGCGCTATATCCTGCAATAAATGCTCCTTGTTGTAAGGCGTTTATTAACTTCTCATCTATTTTATTTTCTTTCCACTTTTCAAGCATTTGAATGTAATTCCCACCGCCAAGATAGATTAGGTCAGCAGAATGAATCATGCTATCGATTTCATGTTCACCAAGGTTTTCTTTTATGATACGCAAGATATGAACTTCACAATGCAATTGTTTTTCAAATGTTTCGATAAAGGATTTTATATAATCTTCGTCATCACGACTTGCTGTTGGAATGAACAATACTTTTGGAGATTTTTTATAAGTTAGTTCAACAAGTCGTTGATTTATATGAAGGTGATTTGAGTCTTGCAAATCACCGCCACCAATTACAGCTAACTTCATAGTGAAGCACCACCTAATAGATTTTTGTTATGTGTAAAGTTCGCTGTAGGGGAGTTTCATTCCTTCTGTAACAAAATATGAAAATGAAAAAGTGTTAATGAATAGAGGGAAGGAAGGTGATGTATCGAAGTTAAGTGAAAAGTGAAGTTATTATAATAGGAGGAGAAATATGTTTGTAAAAGTGTACCAATATCATATACAACTTGGCAAAGAAAAAGAGTATCTTGAGATTCAAGAAAAAGCACGTGAAATATATCAGAAGTATATTTTTATTTGTTCTGTATATTTAAAGAATAATGAAGATGAATCAAAGTGGATTGAAATGCATTGGTATGAAAATGAAGAAGTGTACAAGGAAAGTATAAGGCTCATCTATGGTGAAGAGGATATAAAAAACCTTTGGAACCAATTTGAGAGTGTAATCGATCCGCAAAAATCTGAAATTGTAGAATGGGATTATTCACAAGTGAAAGACAATTTTTCTGTAGGCTAAATATGATTGTATCACTTATTCATATTTGACCTTTCTTTTATTTTGTACTACAATTTGTAGTGTGAAAGGAGACATAGTATGATTACTCAAAACTATAAGTTAAATGAGCAAGGATTAAATCACTTCTTTGGACCACTTGAAGCGAAGATTATGGAAAGTGTCTGGAATGCTCCGGGTATTACAATTAAAGAAGTACAGCAAAAGTTAAGTGAAGCATCTCCTGTAAATTTCAATACAGTAATGACTGTCATGAACAGATTAGTAGAAAAAGGACACTTGCAAAAACAAATGGTAAAAAGAAGCGGCATGTATCGTGCTGTACAAACGAAAGAAGAGTTTTTATCCAATCAAACAAAGAAAATGACACAGGAATTGATGGGAGAGTTTGGAGAGCTTGTCGTAAACCATATGCTAGATGAGTTAGATCAAGCTGATCCGTCTTTAATAAAAAAGCTAGAAGAAAAATTAAGTCAGCTGAAAAAAGAGGACTAGTATGATGAAATGGCAAATACGCAAAGTTGTGTTGTTGGCGAGTATGATTAGCGTTCTTTTTTTCGGGATGTTAGTGTACTACGTTACATATCCATTCCTTTTTGAGAATAAAGTATTTTTTCTATCACAGTTTTGTCTGTTTGAGTTGCAAAAGCATATGGGGGAACTATCTATGGTTCGCATTGTAATGGGTGGGCTATTGCTATTTACTTTATTTATTGTTTGCAAAAGAATGTGGAAGCAGTTTTATTATAGCCAAAAATTAAAGCGGAACCTAGTTGGTATCACTCGAAAAGAAAAACAATTGTATCTGTTACCTTCATTAGAAGTTACAGCATTTACAATTGGATTGTTTCATCCCAAAATAGTAATTTCAGAAGGGGTGTTTCAATCGTTTACCGAAGAAGAGATCGATGCGATTGTACTGCATGAGGAGTATCATCAAAAGAGTCGAGATCCATTGAAATTATTTCTCTTTACGTTGTTGGCAGAAGGGATGATGTATGTTCCGATATTGAAAGGGATGTTACATCGTTATCACACATATCAAGAACTATTGGCGGACAAATATGCGATGAACCAAATGAAATCCTCATTTGAACTAGGCAGTGCATTATTAAAATTAATTAAAATAAAAACAGCATCTAATCCGTTTATAACAGCGTCTTTTGCAAAAATAGCAATTAATTTACGAATAGAACAAGTTGTAAGTCCATCATCTGTAAAGCTAAATATACCGTTGCATACAAATTCGGTCTATATAACTATGGGGCTATTCCTTGTTTCATTTGTACTTATTATTGGAGAGTGCATATAGCCTCTTTTTTTAATCTTAAACACTACTAAATGTAGTGTGTTACAGGAGGGATATAATGAACGCAGCAGATTTAACGATATGGCTTGTAGTAGGAGCAGGGATTCTTTCATTTGTATCACCATGTTCTTTGCCGCTATATCCATCTTATTTATCTTATATTACAGGTGTCTCGATTCAAGATTTAAAAGAAAATCGCGGTATGATGCAAAAATCGGCAATCATGCACACTTTTTTTTTCATGATTGGGTTTTCTATTATATTTTATGCATTAGGCTTATCTGTAAGTTGGATTGGGATAACATTTTCATCGAATCAAAGGCTAATTCAACAAATTGGTGGGATTTTTATTATCTTAATGGGTTTATTTATGACAGGAATCATTCAACCGAAATGGCTCATGTCAGAGAAAAAAATGCAGTATAGAAGTAAATCAACTGGATATGTCCGCTCTATTTTTGTTGGTATGACGTATGCAGCTGGATGGACACCGTGCGTTGGTCCGATATTTTCTACGGTATTAATGCTTGGCGCGACAAATCCTGAGGGAGCGCTTCTTTATATAACCGCCTATACACTTGGTTTTGCAGTTCCATTTTTTGTGATGGCATTTTTTATTGGGAAAGTGAAATGGATTGTTACATATGCCAATGTCATGATGAAAATTGGCGGTGGAATGATGATGTTGACAGGGATTTTACTTTATACAAATCAAATGACGAAAATTACAGCATTTTTTATTCGCTTATTTGATGGGTTTACAGGATTTTGAAATTAGGAGGAAAAAAGGTGAAAAAATTAATCGCTATTATACTTGCCGGTGCACTTATATGGGCAGGTGTTAACTTTTATAATACAAAAAAAGAAGAAAAAGAGCGGAAAGCAAAACAAGCTACGCTACAAGAAAAAGAAGTATTACCTCAAGTGGGATTTAAAGCGCCGAAAATCACACTAAAAGGATTGGATGGAAAGCTTTATTCGTTAAATGATGCAAAAGGAAAACCATATATTATTAACTTTTGGGCATCATGGTGTGGACCATGTGAGATGGAAGCGCCGGACTTAGTACGTCTTTACGATCAATATAAAGAAAATCTTGAAATTTTTGCAGTGAATGCAACAATTGGTGATCCAGTACAAGAAGCAAAGGTATTTGCAGATCGCTTCGGCTTTAAGTTTCCTGTTTTATTAGATATGGATGGAGTGGCTGGACTTGATTATAAAATAGTTTCACTACCAACAACGTTTTTTGTTGATAAAGATGGGATTATTGTAGATCAAGCACGTGGAGTATTGTCTCCAGATCAACTAGAAAAGAAATTTAAACAATTAATTGAGAAGTAAAGGAGTTCCCCGTAATGATGATGGAATGGATGGTGAAAGTACAGCTGGTTTCTCCAATATTAGGATGTTTACTTGGATTCATGTTCATGAAATTAAAGCTGAGAAAACACAACATACCATATGAAAAAATGATGGATGCCGTAACAAATGGATTTTTTATCATCATACTAACGTGGAAATTCGCGCCGGCAATTTTGAATCCAGGTTGGGCTGTTCAATCACCATGGCAAGCATTACTAGCAGTAGGGAGTATCAAGCACCTTATAATTGGGTGTTTCATCGCAAGTGGGTATATGATATGGAAAAGTAAAACGACTCATTTTTCACTTTCTGTTTTACTAGATGTACTTCCTCTTGGAATCGCAAGTATCATCATTTTCTATTTTTTGTTTCATCAGCACGTTGGTATGAGGACAACGGTGCCGTGGGGTATAAAAATATATGAATCGAAATTTTTGTACCATCCTATATTTATGTATGAAATTATAATTGTGCTCTGCATAACAGGATGGTTATGGAAAGAAAATACGAGGCTTGGAACTAGAAAATATATTAGCTATTTTTTAATTATAGAAGGAATTTCTCATATTTTTATTTCACTTATAAGTGAACAGATTCCATTGTTATTTGGATTATCCGTACAGCAATTACTCACTTTTGTTGTAATTAGTACAGGGATTTTATTGTTTCCGAAAAAATAAAAAAAGCAATGCACGAGCGTTTGTTCATGCATTGCTTTTTTAGTTTCTTTATAGATTGCGTGAATATTTCATCTTTTTGCTTTAGTTCTCTTTACAACTATCATTTAGAGGAGTATATTAACAGTCAGAATAGCTCAATTTAGATTTTTCAGCCAAATAAAATCGCTTAATCCATTTAGGAGCGGGGGAACCAAATTTGTGCATTGCCACTAGGGGTGAATCCTTTTATAGGTAGGGCTACTCTCAAGGTCCGAATCCGACAGCTAACCTCGTCAGCGTTTTGAGAGGGGGGACTTGTGTGTGTAAAAAAACACTAGGTGCAACCTGGTGTTTTCTTTTTATTCTCTTGATGGTAAATATTAACGTTTTATTTTTGCGTGTAATAGGATAGAGAGGGGAAAGAGGATGAACTGGCTTACAAGTCTAATTACAATTTGTCTGTTCGTAATTGTTGCAAAACCGATGGGAGACTATATATACAACGCTTTTCAGTGTAAGGAAGCATTTCAAAAGGTATTTGGTTCACTGGAAAAAATCATATTTAAAGTTGCTGGGATTAAAGGGCACAGCCAAAGCTGGAAACAATATATGCTTTGTTTAATCATCACAAATTGTTTCTTTATCTTGGTTGTATATTCTATATTTCGATTACAAGGGGTTCTTCCATTAAATCCTAATCATTTCTTAGGATTGGAACCAACATTAGCATTTCACACAGCAATCACATTTATGACAAATGCTAATTTACAACACTATGGGGGAGAAAGTAGTTTATCATATTTCTCTCAAATGGTGGGTGTGACATTTATGATGTTTGCGGCACCTGCAACTTCATTAGCAATAGGAATTACGTTCATTCGTGCATTAGCAGGAAAAAAAATAGGGAATTTCTTTGTAGATTTTGTACAATCTATTACACGGATATTATTACCAATTTCATTTGCGACATCGTTGATATTCGTGGCCTTAGGAACACCGCAAACATTGGATTCAACAATTGTTGTGAAAACATTGGAAGGAACAATGCAAGGAATTCCTCGTGGGCCAGTAGCCTCTTTACTTTCTATTAAGGAACTTGGTGACAATGGGGGAGGCTTTTTCGGAACAGTTTCTGCTCATCCTTTTGAAAATCCCAATATGATTAGTAATGTGTTACAGATGATGCTACAAATGTTAATTCCAATGGCTTTTCCATTTGCATACGGAAGAATGGTTGGCAACCGAAAACAAGGTAAAATGTTTTTCGTATCAATGCTCATTCTGTTTATTGTAGGATTTTGTATGCTTGCTATATCTGAATTGAAGGGGAACCCGTTGTTAAATCAATTAGGGATAGAAAGTTCACAAGGGAATATGGAAGGGAAAGAAATGCGCCTTGGCGTCATATCTTCTGCTTTATATGCAACTGTTACAAGTGCTTCTGGAACGGGTGGTGTAAATACAACACATGATACATTAACACCAATCGGTGGGATGGTCCCACTTGTAAACATGCTTTTAGGTACCGTGTTCGGAGGAATTGGACTTGGGTTTATAAATGTCATTATGTATGCGATGTTTGCCGTGTTTTTAGCCGGCCTAATGGTAGGGCGAACACCGGAGTTTCTTAACAAAAAATTAGAAGGGAAAGAAATGAAGTTAATAGCGATTACGATTGTGGCTCAGCCAGTACTGATTCTTGGAGCTGCAGCAATTGCATTTTCTACCAATCTAGGGACGGAGGCAATTTCTAATCCTGGTTTTCATGGTTTAACACAAGTTATATATGAATACACATCGTCTGCTGTCAATAACGGATCTGGATTCGAAGGTTTAAGGGATAATACACCTTTTTGGAATATTTCAACGGGAATCGTTATGTATATTGGTAGATATTTAGGTGTTATTACGATGCTGGCCGTCGCAGTTGGACTCAAAAGGAAAAAGGTTGTACCTGAAACTATAGGAACCTTCAAAACAGATGGTCGGTTATTTGGCGGGATTTTACTAGGTACTATATTTATAGTAGGTGCACTAACATTCTTGCCAGTACTTGTACTCGGACCAATTGCTGAATTTTTGGAAATATCATAGTGAAACTTTAATTCGTATTGGTTTTTACTAATCGTTCATGCGAGATAAAGTAGTAAAACGAGAGGGGGATATGCCTCTCGTTTTTATTATGAATTTCTTTGTTATTTTTTACGTGGTTCATTATAGTATAGGTATAGGTTTTTTTGAAAGTAAGAATTAGGCGATATGAGCTTAATAAGTTTGTTATACAATAGAAAGTTTCATTTTACATAAATAAGAGGATGTGTATATACAATGTCACTACAGTCAAAATATTTAGCGGGTATTTCCCTTGGAGTGATGGGAGTAGGATTTGCCGCAACAATCCCGTTTCAAGGAACAATAGCAGGAGAGATTATACAAGGTGGATTTGAAGCTGGTTTAGTTGGGGGGCTCGCCGATTGGTTTGCAGTTACAGCACTATTTCGCCATCCGATGGGAATTCCGATTCCGCATACAGCATTATTGCCAAAAAACAGGAAGCGGATTACAAAAGGTCTTGTTTCAACCCTGGAAAATGAGTGGCTGACGAAAGAAAGTATAACAAATAAAGTGAAGGAAATGAAGTTAGCACAAATGGTATTACAGATTGCGGAAAGAGAGCTGCAATCTGATGCTGTGAAAAAAGGGATTGTTACAATTGCTGAAAAAGCAATTCTTCAAATTAATACCGAAAAGTTAGCTACTGTAATTGAAAAAGAGTTAAAAACATATTTGCATACCATTCATACAGGAAATATACTGCAAGTGCTTATTGATCAATTAGTGGTGCAAGAATACGATGAAAAAACACTTGATTATATGTTGGTTAAAGCGAAAGAGTGGACGGCTCAAGATGAAGCACGTTATCAGCTAGGAAGTTTAGGTATGAAAGCGATGGAAAATATAAAAGTGGATGGATTCTTGCAGTTTACGCTTAAATCTTTCATGAATATTGTTGATGAAGAGAAAATTGGAGGTATTTTACAGAAGTTTGTGATTAGTAATATTAGTAGTTTACAGGATCCTGATAATAGTACGAGACAACTTGTATTAATGAAAATTCGCCAAGAACTTATCAATGTTAAGGAAAACGAAGCGGTATTACAGGAATTAGAGAATTGGAAAGAACGCTGGATTGCAGATTGGGATGCTACGGAGAAAATAAAAGAATTGTTAGGACAAGCACAGGGAAGAGCGGTAGCTTTTGTTAAAAATGAAGAGTTTGCAGATAGGTATCTTCTTCCGTTCTTAACAACGCAAATGAACAAAGTAAAAGAAGATCCAGCAGCAGTTGAAAACATGGAAGAGTGGTTGCAAAAACAAATTGTAAACCTTGTTGAAAACAATCATTCTAAAATTGGAAAGCTTGTACAAGAAAATCTTGATAAGCTAGATGACAAAACCTTAATTGAGATGATTGAAAATAACGTGGGCAAAGATTTACAGTGGATTCGTGTGAACGGTGCTGTTTGTGGATTTATGATTGGGTTAGTGTTAGAGGGAATTAAGGCCGTGATATAAGCTGAAGGTAGAACAGTTAGCAAGGGGGATTTCTTATAGAGAGACAAGCAATGGACATTGAAGTGGCTATAAATGAATGGCAAGAAGAATATGAAATGTCAAATGTGCAAATGAAGTTACTCAACTCTATTTTAAAACGTAAGAGAGCGTGACCTTTAGATGTGATTATTTTAATGGCAGAAGAGGTTCAAATGATGGAATTCAATGATGAGGAAGCGTTAGCGGAGAGCTGGGCATCTTTTGAAGAAATAGGTATTCATTGGCGAGTATAGTGCTTGAAGTGACGATATAGTAATAAGAATTATTTTTTATTATGAAAAACAAACCAAAAACCTTTCACACTACAGGTGAAGGGTTTTTGGTTATAGGTTTTAATTTTCCTGAACGTTAACATCCAGACTATAAGTCTTTTGGATATATAAATGATGAGTTCCATTACCAAGCTTAAGTGTATTTTTATACCATTCTTCCTGCTTGTTTATATCTGGATTTTCTTCTGAAGGATCGTTCTCCTTTTTCCTTAATTCTTCTACATGTTCCCATGGGATATTTCCGTGGGAATCTTTTTGATTTGTTACTGCTAATAGTGTTATGTCGCTATCTTTTACAAGGTGGACAGCGACGCTTGATTTTCCTTGGACAGACCAATTGTTTTGTAATTGTCCTGGATAAAGAGAAAGTTCGCTTTCTGATCCTCGGATTTCTACATTTTTATTTTGCGGAAGGACAAGTGTTGCTGTCATTCGTGATTGCGTGGCAAAGAATTTATGTGTAACAGGTAGTGGTTTTAACGTCACATACATTGTTTCACCAACCATCTTGATTGAAATGAAGTCTTCTTGTTTCAGTTTGTTTTTTTCATTTTCTTTCATTGTCATCTGATACATTCCAAATAGATGAACTTTATCAGAATTACCACCTTCAACTGTAAGAGGGGTATTACTCGTATCGACAACAATTTTCTTTATGAAATCTGGAATGTTATGCTGTACTTCTGGAATATCATTCGTTTGTTCATTCGCCCCAATTGAATAACGAATCTCCTCTAATAATCCAGTTGATAGTAAGAAGTATAATGCGATTCCGATTGTACCTAATACACCGATAAAGAAAATGCTGAATATATCATATTTAATAATAGGTTGTTCTTTTTTTGAAAATGAAACATACAGTAAAATCTCGATACCAAGTATGATGAAAATAATTGGCCACCAAGCTGTCAAGCTATCGAATACTTGTATTCCTTTTATAATTGAGAATAATAAACAACAACCTAAGGTAATGATTGAAACGCCCATTGATATTGTTCCTACGCGCCATTTTCTCATTCTTTAGCCTCTCCTTTTTCCCCTTTGCTTCCTAACAATAATTTAAAGCCCCCGCCAATTAAAAGAAGGGCAACGATAGATGTTTGGAAATAACGATAGTATAAATCGCTAAGATGAATATTGAATATAGTAGCAAAATAATCGTCAAAAATAGGAAGTAATGTGTGGTCCAATAAGTAATAGCATCCTAATCCTACTAATCCAATACCAAGCCATTTTTGATGATTGATAAAATAATCGATAATTGGTGTATCTTGCAATTCTTCTTTTCCGTATTTCGACGTTTGTTGTAATATATCAAAAAAGCTATAAAACCAAATAATCGGTACTAAAAATAAGAAAGCGGAGAGTCTTAGTAAGTCGAGCATATAAATAGAGAGTAAAAAAGAAGCCATCAGCTGAAGGCCACGGCGCTGTAAGCCTAAATACATATGACCAGCTCCAGGAAACATAGCTAAAATAGAAGCGAATGTTTTGCTTTTTTTTCCTTGTTCACGGTGTTCTTCAAAGTCTTCAAAAATAGTACGATCTATTAATGTTTCACCGCGTTCTTTTTTCTGTAGTTGCTGGACGACATCAAAGAAGTTGTAAATCCAAAGAACAGGTAAGGTAGCGAGAAAAATAAGAAAGCTCTCTCGAGACGTTAGGAGTGTAACGAATATAATCATGCTACCAAGCCCTGTAAAAGCAATTAACAATGTAAGTCCACGCTGCATAAGACCTAATTGAAAATGGCCAAGACCAGGGATGATGGATAAGAGAATGATATAAAATCGTTCGCTTTCTCGTGTGGCTTCTTGATTCTGCTCTTTCTCTCTTTTCCACGATTGTTTCATAATAGAAATAATGAGATCAATCATATTTATAATCCATAGAATTGTTGATAAAAATATGCCTGGGAAAATAAGACTATGATCCCCAGAAGCAAGGGCAAGGCCTGCGCTTGCACAGAGTGCTAATAAGGAGCCCCCACCATATATTATAAAACGGCCAATTCGATTTAAATATAAATGACCAAGGCCAGGGATTAACCCTAAAACTAATGCTAAAAATGGGTTTTTATTCACGTTTTAAACCTCCGTTTGTTTTTGAATCCATTTTTTTTGAATTATATATGTTTTTTTCTAAGATTTGTTTTGAAATTGACATTTCACTCTGCTTGGAAGAATGCTCAAAACTTGAAGTCATCGAAAAAAGATAATGGAACAAACCACTTGCCATAAAAATCACCGTAGCTGCAGTCGCAATTATGTAATGAATGAGTGTGCTTTTTATTCGGTTTGGTTGCTTTTTACTGGTTAGTTCTTCAGATTCGACTTTTTCGAAGGTGATTTGCTTCATGACCGTATCTGTAAATGAATCCTCATTCATCATTGGAAGATTTTCATTTTGTTCTTCAATGATTTCCATATAAAGTGTTAAACAATGGTCACATTCATAGAGATGTTGTTCAACTGATTCACGCTCTGTATCTGATAGAAGATCTAAAGTGTAATTGCGCCAAACTTTTTTTGAAAAGTGCGTCATAAAAAATCTTCCTCCTTCCAATGTTTTTTGATCCATTTTCTTGCCCGGTAAAGCTTCATTTCAATTGTTTTGACTTCAGTATGTTGCTGAGTAGCAATTTCCTGATAACTTTTTTCCTCTAGGTAGTGTGCAAGGACGACATCACGATAGTTTTCTGGAAGTTCTCTCAGTTTTTGACCAACCAATAATTTTTGCTCTTTCGTCAGTAACAACGCCTCGATATTATGAGAGGATTTGATGTTTTCCTGTGTTTCTTTCGATAAGGAGACTTCTTCTTTTTCTCTTACTTTCTTTCTCTTATAATCAATGGCGTAATTAGTAGCAATCCGCGCTATCCATGTTTTGAATCCACGAAATTGATAATTAGGGAGAGAGGCATAAATTTTCACAAACACTTCTTGTGAGATATCTTGTGCATCTTCTTGATGTCTCAAAATAGAAAAAATAACTTGGAAAATATAATGGCGGTATGTTTCAACGAGAATGCGAAAAGCATGTTCATTTCCTTGCTGTGCCTTCTCAATTAATTGTTTCTCTTCAATCTTCTCCCCCTCCTTTTGATGCATTCTATTTTATAGACGTATAAAATACTTCGTTACCCTACACGTATTTAAAAAAAGAATAATATATTTTGAGAGAACATACTACTTCAAAAAAGTGTAAAAAAATAACTTAGAGAAGTATATAATGAGCAATAGGGAAATGTTAAATGGAGAAAGGATGTGAATGTTAGTAGAGGAACTCCTATACTAACAAGCATGAAAATAAAAATAGTAATAGCTGATGATAACTCTTTTATTAGAGAAGGCATGAAGATTATTTTAAGTACATACGAAGAATTTGAAGTGTTAGAAACGGTAAGTGATGGGAAAGAGGCGCTAGATTATTGCAAAAAATATGATGTGGATATTGCACTTTTAGATGTTCGTATGCCAAATATGAATGGTGTGGAAGCGACAAAATTAATTTGTGAAGAGACAAAAACAAAGCCGCTTATATTAACGACATTTGCTGATGATGAGTATATTCTAGAAGCGGTGAAAAATGGAGCGAAAGGTTATTTATTAAAAAATAATGACCCGGAGCGCATTCGTGATGCAATAAAAGGAGTGTATAACGGACAGACTGTTATGCAAGATGTGGTGCTTGATAAAATTAAATCTAATTTAGTAGAAAGTAAAGAAGGGGAGTCAAAAATAGATAAGACTCTTTTCACAGAAAGAGAACTTAGTATTATTGCTCTAATTGCAAAGGGGTTTTCTAATAAAGAAATTTCAAAACAGCTTTTCATTTCAGAAGGGACGATTGCGAACTATATTACGTCGATTCTTGGTAAAACAGGACTTGAGCACCGTACGCAAATTGCGATTTATTATTTAACAGGAAAAGTGGACTAATTATATGGAGTTTTGGCTGATATTGAGTAAATTAATTATTTTCATGTATATTGTGTTCAGTTACATTCACTCGAATGTTACAAATTTACCATGGGTTATATTTGCGTTACTTTTGTATCTTTGTGTAAACGTGACAATTTCTATTCTAAAAAAAAATGTTTACAAGAGGATACTAATAGGTATATCGATTGTCATCACAATTCTTTTTACAGGACAGATTCATCCGTTGTTAATTTTATTTTTACCTGTGAACTTATATGAAATCATATCTTATTACGTTGATGAAAAATGGTTGCTCTTTTTCATTATGACTCTGCCTATTATGTTTATTGATGAAAGTGTTCAAATGACATATGGGTTAATTACTACATTTAGTTTTCTGGTCTTTATGATGTCAAAGTTATATACAGAAAGATTATTGAAATTTGAAATGCAAAACGACCAGATGCGAAAAGATATACAAAGGCTCACAAAAAGCTTGAATGAAAATAAAGAATACATAAGGCAATCTGAATACACATTTAAGTTAGAAGAGAGAAATCGATTATCGCAAGAAATCCACGATAAGATCGGTCATTCTATGACAGGAGCGCTTATTCAGATGGAAGCAGCGAAAAGGTTAATGGAAATTGATAAAAAAAAAGCTACGGAGTTACTCCAAAATGCGATTCATATTTCTAAAGATGGAATTGAAAGTATTAGGCTTACCCTAAAGAATATGAAACCACCAACTGAGCAGATTGGAATTCACCGTATGAAATTATTCATAGATGAGTTTGCGAGCAAACATGATATAAAAATACCTTTTGTGTATAAAGGGAATTTAGATGCGATTTCTCCAATCCAATGGAAGGTTATTGGTGAAAATGTTACGGAGACATTAACGAACGCAATGAAGTATGCTGATGCCACCGTCATTGCAATAGATATTCATGTGCTTAACAAGATGGTGAAAGTGCAAGTGAAAGACAATGGAAAAGGGGCGCCATTTTCTGATTTGTATTTAAATATTTTAATCTTATTCGCCTTTGCGATAGCCTTCTTCTTAATTGCAATTTACAAGTTTGGACGTAATAATGAAGCGAGGAATTTTATTTAATAGGGAGGGATGCGGTATGGTGCTGCATCCTTTTTTTGTATGATTGTTCATAAAATATAGCCTCTATTGAAATACTACTTGGAGACAATTATTTTGTGCGGAAGGAAAACAAAATGGTGAAAAAGATATTACGTGTCATTTCTATTATCATTAGCATATTAATTTTCCTTGTTAGTTGGATGCATATTGACGTAACACTAGGAAGGAAAATAGAGGCAGAAAAAAATCAACTGAAAGAATATGATCCACATTATAGTGACTTCCAATTATATGTGGAAGGTAAATCGTTATATAAGCAGCTATTTTCTGATATAAAAGAGGCGAAACATTCTATTTTTACTTTTTTCTATATTATTTCTGATGATGAAAGCAGTCACTCATTTTTAAACTTGTTGAAAGAAAAAGCAGAGAAGGGAGTTCAAGTATATTTATCGGTCGACTGGATCAATGATTTATCATTCCAAAGAAAGCTTAAGAAGGAATTACAAGCAAGTGGCGTTCATTTTACGTATAGTAGAAAGCCTGAATTCCCATTCTTTTTCTATTCGCTACATCATCGTAATCACCGCCGTATTACAACGATAGATGGGAAAATAGGATATAGTGGTGGCTTTAATATCGGGAATGAGTACTTAGGGAAAGATAAGCGTTTTGGGTATTGGCGAGATTATCATGTGCGCTTGCAAGGAGAAGGGGTAACGGATTTAGAAGAGCAGTTTGCGTTAGATTGGAAACGAGATACTTCAGAAGAAATTATGAGAACAGCTCAATCTAATGTCAAAGGAAAAACGTTACATACTATGTCTAGTTATAATGGTCATAGAGTTGTTACGAAGTATATGGAATTAATAAAACAAGCAAAACATTCTATTGTGATTGCATCGCCGTATTTTATACCAAGGGATAAGGAGCTTATGAATACTTTAATTCAGGCGAGGAAGCGTGGCGTTTTTGTTAAAATACTTTGGTCCTTCAAACCGGATATTCCACTTATAAAAGAAGCCGCTTATCCTTATATTCGTCAGTCTATTGAGAATGGAATCGTTGTATATGGTTATAAAAAGGGAATGTTCCATGGGAAAGCAATGGTAATCGACAATGAAACAACTGTAATTGGTACAACAAATTTCACTTCGCGTAGTTTTCATATTAATGACGAGATGGATTTCTATATAGATGGTGGTCCGATGATTCAACAAATGAATCAAGCGTTAGAGCAGGATTTTAAAGATTCAAAAGAAATGACTTTATCATTCTTTAATAATTTATCATTTGTGGAGAAGTGTAAAGAAAAGATAGCGTGGCTGCTTAATTACTATTTATAGGAATAGTGATAATAAAATGAAAAGGAATGCGAGTATGATGTAAGTAGCATTCAAAAACGCTCAGAGAATAAACGCTGAGCGTTTTTATTTTTAGTGTAGGGTGTTTTCAATTAAAGCTTTCCAAAATGAAACAATCTATAAATCTTTTTTTAAGTAGTAATGCTGATAATCTCTGCCGACATTACCCAAGACACCAAACTCTTGATAACCGTGCTTTTTATAGAAATCTAATGCTTGGAAACTTAAAGTATCTACTTTTATGAAGTCACAATGCTGCTCTAAAGCTATTTTTTCTATTTCTAATAAGAGTTTAGTTCCATATCCCAGTTTACGTATGTCTTCATCAATCATAAAAGTATGAATCTCTAACCAATTCCAGCAAATTTCACCTAATATTCCCCCGCGAACCTTGCTGTGTCCATCTTTAAGAAATAAGTTGATTTCTTGGTATCGCCCTCTTAAATCTACTGGGAAATGCTTTAAATTATATTTATAAAGCTGATTATTAATGTAGTTTTTATCATCTCTATTTAACTCTTTCGTAATATGTAAATCCATTTTGCATATCTCCTCCTACCACTTTTTCATAAAATTATTAAGAAGATAAAACTTATTACATTCTTAATATGCTGTATTTAATAAGTCTTCTTTTTCTTGAATAAGCACCTTAATAATTTCAATGTTTATTTTAACATAAAATAAATAACATTCTGACTTTTGTTCTAGCACCTTGAATAATAACGAAAATCACACCTTCAATCTAGGTATGATCAACTATTGTTGATGTGTTGAAAGTAATAATGTCATTTGGAGTATTAGTGTAAGGGTTAAAGCCATATAAAGAAGAAGACCTATGAAATTTCACATTCGGAAACGTGTTTGGCCGTTAAAGCATTCTTTAAAGGATAAATAAAGATGGTTGGAGGAGGGATTGAATTGAATCGTCAAAGTGCTATTCATGAGATTATAGAGCGCATGTTCAGGTTTAAACTAGACCGTCCGTTAAGAGTCGCTGTTAGTGGCATAACAGCTTCGGGGAAAACAACATTTGCAAATGAGTTACAAAAAGAAATGCAGTTACAGGGAAGAAAGATCGTCCGGACGAGTATAGATAATTTTCACAATCCAAGGATAGTTAGATATTCACAAGGGAAGGAGTCAGCCAAAGGATATTATGAAGATGCTCATGATTATAAAGCATTTGTGGAGAGGTTATTGATTCCGCTAGGACCGGATGGTGGTATGCGATATGAGACGAAATCGCATGATTTAGAAACGGATATGTGTATGGAATCGAACCCCATACTTGCTTCAAAAGATATGGTATTTATAATTGATGGAACTTTTTTATTGAAAAAAGAGTTGCAACATTTATTTGATTATAAAATATTTGTAGAAACGGATTTTGAAATCGCAAGAGAACGTGGTGCAAATCGAGAAGCAAAAGCTTTTGGGAATAAAGAGAAGGCAGAGGAAATGTTTTTACAACGATATCATGCAGCTTGCCATATGTATATGGAAGAGCATGCACCAAAGGAATATGCAGATGCAGTTTTCATTAATAATAATATTGAAGTGCCGATAGTGGTATTTAAAAATTTTTGATTTTAGCATTGATGTTAATAAAGGTTATTGAAGTACATTTCATGAATTGAGGAAAATAATAGGAATTTAGGTTGTTATGATCCTACTTTTTTAGAAAGTGTAAGGTGCGGAAAAGTACCGCACCTGTTTTAGGTCATTCATGCAGTTGTTCTATTCAAGAAAAAGTCATTTTTCTTCTACCAGTTCAGTTAATTCATGATTAATTAATGTTCCAACATGTTCCCCTAAACATATTTTTTTCATAACTCCAGGTTCATCAAAGTTAAAGACATGTGCTGGCAGATGGTAGTCACGAGCAAGTAGTAATGCTGACTGGTCCATTACTTGTATATTGTGCCGAACGACATCGTTATAATTTAGCTGTCGATACATTTTTGCTGCTTTATTCCGTTTTGGATCGCTTGTAAAGACGCCATCTACGCCTTGCTTTGCGACTAAGATGGCATCGCTATTCATTTCGATTGCTCGTTGTACACTTGGATAATCCGTTGTAACGAACGGTTGCCCATTTCCACCGCCAAAAATGACGATATACCCTTTTTCTAAATGGTGCACAGCCCGTAAACGGATATAGGTTTCTGCCACTGCTGTAAAGGGGATAGATGTCATGACGCGCACTTCTTTATCTGTTTTACTCGTTAGTACACCACGTAGCATCAAGCTATTTATAATTGTACCTAAAGTCCCAATATTGTCCGCTTCAACGCGATCAATTCCCCATTCTTCAGCTAAATTACCTCTGAAAATGTTACCTCCGCCAACGACTAGAGAAACTTCAATACCTAAATTAACAATTGATAAAATCTCAGTTGCGATATGTTCTAAGCGTTTGGAGCCAAAGCTGTTTCCCTCTTGATCAGCAAGTGCGCCTCCACTTAATTTAATTAAAACGCGCTTGTATGGTTTCATGAAAATCCCCCCTATATAGGTGACAATAAAAAAGGAGCAGAGGCGAATGCCTTTGCTCCTTGCTGAGAAAATGAAATAGAAAAGAAACAGATATAATGAAATCTTTTGTGAGATACTTCATAACATCCACTCCTTTTCGTTTCAATTCGTTCCAAATAAACGTATCTTTTAGATTATACAAAATAATATGATTATTTACCATTGTTATTTTTAATTCTGTATCTATTGAACGTGTCAATGAACATTTTAAGAAAAAAGTTCGAATCTTTTGTGACGAACCTGTAGGTTTTTGTCTGATTTTGTAGGTTCGTTTATATCATGTGAATAAGCTTTTATAAATACGAATTGAAAGCGTTCGCATGAAGGGGATGAGAAAGATATGAAAAAGTTCGGATTGGCAACACAGATTTTTGTCGCACTTGTTTTAGGGATTGTAGTAGGGGCAATCTTTTATGGCAATAAAACAGCGATTTCTTATATCACACCAATTGGGGATATATTTATTCATTTAATTAAAATGATTGTAGTACCGATTGTTATTTCAGCATTGATTGTTGCAGTAGCTGGTGTAGGTGATATGAAGAAGCTTGGAAAATTAGGTGGCAAGACAATTCTTTATTTTGAAATTATCACAACAATTGCGATTTTGATGGGATTAATTGCAGCTAACGTGTTCCACCCAGGTACAGGCGTTGATATGAATAACTTAAAACAAAGTGATATTTCATCATACAAGCAGACGGCTGATGCAACGCAGAAAACAGGATTTGCAGAAACAATTGTTCATATTGTACCAAAAAATGTGTTTGAATCAATCGCGCAAGGAGACTTATTACCAATTATATTCTTCTCTGTGTTATTCGGTTTAGGGATTGCGGCAATTGGTGAAAAAGGAAAGCCTGTGTTTAATTTCTTTGAAGGTGTACTCGAAGCGATGTTTTGGGTCACGAATCAAGTTATGAAATTTGCACCATTCGGCGTATTTGCATTGATTGCGGTTACGGTTGCAAAATTTGGTGTGGCGACACTACTTCCTTTAGGAAAACTAGTGCTAGCTGTGTATGTAACTGTTATACTATTCGTTGTTATTGTATTAGGTATTAATGCGCGAATGGTAGGGGTAAATATTTTCACATTAATGAAAATTTTAAAAGAAGAACTTATACTTTCATTCACGACAGCAAGTTCAGAGGCTGTTTTACCAAATATAATGAAAAAGATGGAAGAGTTCGGTTGTCCAAAGGCAGTTGCCTCTTTTGTTATTCCGACAGGTTATACATTTAACTTAACAGGATCAGCTATTTATCAAGCTTTAGCGGCATTATTTGTTGCGCAAATGTACGGTGTCCACATGCCATTAACGCAGCAGATTACGTTACTATTCGTTCTTATGCTAACGTCCAAAGGGATGGCAGGGGTTCCAGGAGCTTCATTTGTTGTTGTACTTGCAACATTAGGTTCAATGGGATTGCCGTTAGAAGGTATTGCGCTAATTGCTGGTATTGACCGCATTTTAGATATGATTCGCTCGTCTGTCAATGTGTTAGGAAATGCATTAGCAGCCATTGTTATGTCCAAATGGGAAGGCGAATTTGATCATGAGAAAGCAAAACAATATGTAGAAACAGTCAAACAAACAGAAGCAGCATAAGAAATAGATGAGGAGTGAGTCATAATGGCAACATTAACGGAGATTACAAAAAATGTACGAATTGAAAAAGACTTTTTAGGTGAAAAAGAAGTACCAATGCATGCTTATTACGGAGTTCAAACAATGCGTGCTGTAGAGAACTTTCCGATTACGGGATATAAAATTCATGAAGGTTTAATTAAAGCGTTTGCGATTGTTAAAAAAGCAGCTGCACTTGCGAATACAGATGTAGGAAGATTGGAATTGAAAAAAGGCGGTGCGATTGCAGAAGCTGCACAAGAAATTCTTGAAGGAAAATGGCACGAGCATTTTATCGTCGATCCAATTCAAGGTGGCGCAGGAACTTCCATGAACATGAATGCAAATGAAGTCATTGCCAATCGTGCCCTTGAATTATTAGAGATGGAAAAGGGAGACTATCACTATATTAGTCCAAATAGCCATGTGAATATGGCGCAATCAACAAATGATGCATTCCCAACAGCGATTCATATTGCGACATTAAATGCTTTAGAAGAGTTATTACAAACGATGGGTTATATGCAGGATGTGTTTGAATTAAAAGCAAAGCAATTTGATCATGTGATTAAAATGGGACGCACGCATTTACAAGATGCTGTACCAATTCGCCTTGGCCAAGAATTTAAAGCGTATGCTCGTGTGCTTGAGCGCGATATAAAAAGAATTCAGCAATCTCGTCAACATTTATATGAAGTGAACATGGGGGCGACAGCGGTTGGTACAGGATTAAATGCAGATCCAGAGTATATTGAAGCAGTAGTTAAGCATTTAGCTTCCATTAGTGAGCTACCTCTTGTTGGAGCGGAAGATTTAGTGGATGCAACGCAAAATACAGATGCATATACTGAAGTATCAGCAGCGCTGAAAGTATGTATGATGAATATGTCTAAGATTGCAAATGATCTTCGCTTAATGGCATCAGGTCCACGTGTTGGATTAGCGGAAATTATGTTACCAGCTCGTCAACCGGGTTCATCTATTATGCCAGGAAAAGTAAACCCTGTTATGCCAGAAGTGATTAATCAAATTGCATTCCAAGTAATTGGTAACGATCATACGATTTGTCTTGCTTCAGAAGCTGGTCAATTAGAATTGAATGTTATGGAACCAGTACTTGTCTTCAACTTACTTCAATCAATTAGCATTATGAATAACGGTTTCCGTGCCTTTACAGATAATTGTCTGAAAGGAATTGAAGCAAATGAAGGGCGCTTGAAAGAGTATGTTGAGAAAAGCGTAGGGGTTATTACAGCCGTGAATCCTCATATTGGTTATGAAGCAGCTGCTCGCGTTGCGAAAGAAGCAATTGCAACTGGACAATCTGTTCGTGAGCTTTGTGTGAAAAATGGTGTATTATCACAAGAAGAATTAGATTTAATTTTAGATCCATATGAAATGACACATCCGGGGATTGCGGGAGCAACTCTTTTAAAGAAAAATTAAAAGAGGAGGGGACATTCCCCTCTTTTTTGTTTACAATATAGAAATGGCATATATAAATAAAGGTAGGGATGGTATGAGTAAATTTACAGTTTCCTCTAATGGCGCATTAGAAACAACATTAAGAGGAGTAGAAGTATTAGCAACACCCCTTTTAAATAAAGGTGTTGCTTTCACGAAAGAAGAAAGAGAAGAACTAGGATTAAAAGGTTTATTACCGCCAGCGGTATTAACATTAGATGAACAAGCACGCCGCGCTTATGAACAATTTTGTTCGCAGCCAGATGATCTATTAAAGAATGTATACTTAACCGCATTACATGATCGAAATGAAGTTTTATTTTATCGCTTACTAACAGATCATTTACGAGAGATGCTTCCGATTGTGTACACGCCAACTGTTGGTGTAGCAATTCAAAGGTATAGTCATGAGTACCGTAAACCACGCGGAGTTTACTTATCAATTAATGATCCTTCTGGTATTGAGGAAGCGTTTTCTAATATTGGCGCAACAGCAGAAAACATTGATTTAGTCGTTGTAACAGATGGTGAAGGAATATTAGGAATTGGTGACTGGGGCGTTGGTGGTATTAATATCGCTATCGGAAAACTGGCTGTTTATACGGCAGCAGTTGGAATCGATCCTAGCCGTGTACTACCTGTTATTTTAGATGTAGGGACGAACCGAGAGGATTTATTAAATAATCCGTTTTACATCGGAAACCGTCATTCTCGTATAACTGGTGAAGCTTATGATACATTTATCGATACATTTGTAAAAGCTGTATGTAACAAGTTTCCGAAAGCTTTATTACATTGGGAAGACTTTAGTTCACGAAATGCACGCAAAATTTTAGATAAATATCGTGATCATGTATGTACATTTAATGATGATATTCAAGGAACAGGTGCTGTTTCACTTGCTGCTGTACTATCAGCAGTGAAAGCTTCTGGAGTGCCTTTATGTGAACACCGAGTTGTTGTATTTGGTGCTGGAACAGCTGGAATTGGGATTGCGGATCAAGTGCGAGATGCAATGGTTTGCGAAGGGTTGTCAGAAGAAGCAGCAAATGAGCGCTTCTGGTGCATTGATCGATATGGTTTATTGACAGATAATATGACAGATCTTCTTGATTTCCAAGTTCCATACGCACGTAAAGAGTTAGAAGTGCAAGCGTGGAAGGGAAATGAAATAATTGGACTTGCAGAAGTTGTGAAACATGTAAGACCGACAATTTTAATTGGTACATCAACGGTAGCTGGTGCCTTTACAGAAGAGATCATTAAAGACATGGCTTCTCATGTAGATAGACCGATTATTTTACCAATGTCTAACCCGACACCACTTGCAGAAGCGAAGCCAGTAGATTTAATACATTGGACAGAGGGACGAGCGTTAGTAGCAACAGGAAGTCCATTTGAACCAGTTACTTATAATGGTGTAACGTATGTAATTGGACAATCAAATAATGCACTTATCTTCCCGGGACTTGGTCTTGGAACAATTGTTGTTCGAGCGAGTGTAATGACAGATGGTATGTTTGCAGCGGCTGCAGAAGCGGTAGCAAGCATGGTAGATACAAGTCAGCCAGGAGCACCTATCCTTCCTGAAGTCGAAGAACTGCGTAATATTTCTGAGGTGGTTGCTATTGAAGTAGCAAAAGTTGCAGTTGCTGAAGGAGTCGCTCGTGAGGAGCTAAGTGATAACGATATCAAGAAAGCTGTTCAAGAGGCAATGTGGCAACCTGTATATCGTCAAATAAAAGCAGTGGAAAAGGCAAGAATATAGAAAGAAAGCCCGTTTATATGATAAGCGGGCTTTCCTTGTTCGATTTTTGAATAAACATATTTCATAAATAGGAAGTGGCATCTTTGAATTGGAATCAATTGTGGAAGAAAGATATGTCCCTTTTAATTATTTTAATGGTGGTTGTTCCAATTGCTGGGGAACTGAATTTTCACCCGTTTAATGATACATTCCGTGTTAGCTTTGGGACACCGATTTTTTTCTTTTTACTATTGTTTTTACGGAAAATACCATCGGCAGTAGCCGGTATACTTGTTGGATTATCTGTAGTAGGATTTCGGGTGGGTCTTGATTGGACGTTACAAGGGTCTTTTCATATAATAGATTCTTTTTATTTACGGTATCCTGTCTTCTTTTATTATTTTGTTTATGGAAGTCTTTTTTCATTATGTAGAGTAAATAAATTTCATCAGAAACCATTCATAATAGGGTGTCTTGGGATTACGATTGAAATTATATCAAGTATGTCAGAACTTGCTTTTTATCATGTTTTAGTACTTGGTACAACGATTACTATTTCTGAAATAAATAAATTGATTATTATAGCTGTTTTTCGAAGTTTTTTTGCGCTTGGATTTTTGAATATGATGATTTTATATGAAACGAAATTAAAAGAATCACAGGTTCGCAAAGAAAATGAAAAAATGTTGATGCATCTTTCTACTTTATATGTGGAATCTGTTCATTTAAAAAAGACACTTCAAAATGCAGAATTAATTACACAAGAAGCATATCAATTATACCGAAATTTACAAGCTAGTAAGGATGCAAGTAGCATAGAAATACATAGTAAAAAAGCGCTGAAAATTGCTGGGGAAGTACACGAAATAAAAAAAGATAATCAAAGAATTTTTGCTGGGTTGTCAAAGCTTCTTTTAGATAAAAATCTTTCTGAGTATATAGAAGGTCATGAATTAGCAGAAATGATTGTAAGGATTAATGAGAAATATGCACAGCTATTAGGAAAAGAGATAAAATTTTCGAACATTATAGAAGGTGAGCATAGGCAATATCATGTTTATACTGTATTGTCGATTTTAAATAATTTAGTTGCAAATGCTGTTGAAGCGATTGAGAGCACTGGTACGATTAGCATAAAGGTATATAAACGAGAAAGAAATGTGATGTTTGAAGTAGTAGATGATGGACCTGGTATTTCATCAAAATATCAAGAGCTTGTATTTAAACCAGGATTTACGTCAAAGTATGATCAAACAGGGACACCGTCAACTGGAATTGGCCTTTCCTATATAAAAGAGATGGTTACAGAACTTGGGGGAGAAGTAAATCTACAAGGCAGGGAGAGCAGCAACGGATGCAAGTTTATTGTTTGTTTACCAGAGTTTAGCCTAACGCGAGAGGGGGAGTAAGGTGTTTTATTATATCGTAGATGATGATGAGGTATTCCGCTCTATGCTTTCACAAATTATTGAAGATGGTGATCTTGGGGAAGTAGTAGGAGAAGCGGAAGATGGTGCTTTCATAGAGGTGGATCAGCTAAATTTTAAAAAGGTAGATATTTTATTTATTGATTTATTAATGCCAATCCGAGATGGAATTGAAACTGTTCGCCATATCGCGCCTTCGTTTACAGGAAAAGTAATTATGATTTCTCAAGTAGAGTCTAAACAACTAATTGGGGAAGCTTATACACTTGGGGTTGAATATTATATTACAAAACCATTAAACAAAATCGAGGTTGTATCTGTTGTACGGAAAGTGATGGAGCGTATTCGATTAGAACGATCCATACAAGATATTCAAAAATCTTTGAATAACGTCTTTCAATGGGAGCAACCACAAGTGCGAAACGAGCCAGTACAAGAAGAGAAAAAAATAACGGATTCAGGGCGCTATTTATTATCAGAACTTGGCATTGCTGGAGAGAATGGAAGTAAAGATTTACTTAGTATGCTCGAATATTTATTTGGACAAGAAAAGGAAAAAACGTTTGAATACGGTTTTCCAGCGCTGAAAGATATTTTTCACCATATTACAGTAAAAAAATTAGGAGAAAGTGCGTTGGAAGTAGAAATTGATAAAGAAAGAAAAGCTTCGGAACAAAGGGTACGCCGAGCAATTTATCAATCATTAAATCATTTAGCCTCTCTTGGTTTAACTGATTTCTCGAACCCTAAGTTTGAAAGTTACGCTCCGAAATTTTTTGATTTTACCGTTGTTCGTAAGCGTATGACGGAAATGACGAAGGAAGAACTAGCAACGCCCGGACATACGAGAATTAATACAAAGAAGTTTATTCAAGTGTTATATTTTGAGGCGAAACGGTTGATGGAGATGGAATAGGAGATGCTTAGAACAGGCATCTTCTTTTTTGTTTGAATTCTGAATTTTTGTTTATTTATTAATGGAAAAAGAGTATAATTAATTGTAAAAATTGCTGTTGAGTACATATGTAAGGATGTGAAATGAAAAATGATAGGCACAATTTTTAGTTATTTGTTGCTTGGAATTTCTCTATCGGCACCTGTTGGACCAATTAATGTTGCTCAAATTAATAAAGGAATGAAGAATGGATTTTTAAGTGCTTGGCTTGTTGGAGTAGGGGCAATGTCAGCGGATGTTATTATGATGCTCTTAATTTACTTTGGTGTTTCTGTCTACTTAACAACACCTGTTGCGAAATTGATCATTTGGATATTTGGTTTCTTTACACTTTTATATCTTGGTTATGAAAGTATAAAAGATGCTTCTAAGCAGGTAGAGAACAAAGAGAATGGAGAAAGAGAGCATCCAATGAAATCATTTGTTTCAGGATTTCTTATTGCAATCTCTAATCCACTTAATATCGTATTTTGGATTGGTATTTATGGAGCCGTTTTGACAAGTGCAATTAGTACAGTAGGCAAAGAACAAGCGTTATTATACAGCATTACAATATTTGTTGGAATTATGATTTGGGATTTATTCATGGCAACTTCTATTCATTTTGGAAGAAGATTTGTAAATAAGCGTATTATGAAATGGATTTCTATTTTTGCTGGAATTGTTTTAGTTGGGTTTGGAATGTATTTTGGGTATGAAGCAATTAAAGGAGTTGGAGAACTCATATAAGAAAAAGATTGCGTTGTCAGGACGCAATCTTTTTTTGTTTAGACTGTTCAATATTACTTTTCTTCACCTAAAGAAAAATAACTTTAAAAAAATAATTGTTATTTGATATTGATGTGTATACATGTAAAATGTTGTATAAGAGTAGATATTCCATAGTAGAACAGAAACAGTAGAAATGGTTCTGTTCTACTGTTTTTTAAATATAACTTCTGAAATGGTAAATTTCTATTTTTAGGGAAGGGTCAAAATAATGAGTTTTACATTAAATAAAACAATGATTAAACAGTTATGTGGAGAAACCTCGTATAAAAGAGGTGAGGCTTATTATAGAACAAATAAAGTTAATATTACTAATTATGATGTTGAGAGAAATATTTGTGGTGCGACGGTGAAAGGGAATGAAGATTTTCATATCACAATAGAAAATGCTGATAATGGTGATATTGTTGCTAAGTGCAGTTGTCCTTCGTTAGCTTCTTTTAATTCATACTGCCAACATATCGCAGCTGTATTATTATATATCAATAACTTTCAACACACTGGACAATCATTAAAGTCTAATGATTCTAATTCAAAAAAGGATGCAATAAATAGTATGTCTAGAGATATTCAATTAGCGAATGGAATGTTAGATTTATTCGATGAAAAACCGCTGCGACCTAAAAGTAAGCAGCATCGATTTGATACACGGAAAATACTTGATGTGGAATTTATTTGTATTCCAGTTGCTTCAAAAAATGAGGGGGCATTGATTGGAGTGCAGGTGAAGCTTGAGAAGTTATACCCTGTATATAAAATTAGAGATTTTCTTAATAGAGTAGAACAAAGAGAGCCTTTCGTGTGTTCAAGTGACTTTACCTATACGCCGGACATGTATAGCTTTCAACAAGAAACAGATGCTGTCATTCAGCAACTGATTCAAATCTATCGTAATGAAAAAATGTATTTAGAATCGTTACAAATGGGACCCGAACAAGATGAAAGTATGATTTTAATTCCACCTGCTTCATGGGAACAGATGCTTTCATTGCTTTCAGCTACTTCCTTTGTAACGGTTGAAAGTAGTGGGGAATTATTTCATGGCATACATATTTCGAAAGAGTTGTTACCAATAAACTTTGAGTTCAATAAAGGTGAAAATGGAGGATATACACTTCATATTGATGGTTTACATCAAGTTCAGATAATGGATACATATGGTTATGCTCTTTTTAGAGGACGGTTATATCCTTTAAATGTTGAGGATTGTAATCGACTTGTTGAATTAAAGAGAATGATGCGTAATTCAGAAAGTAATCAATTTCATATTCCACTTGAGAAAATGGAGCACTTTGTAGAAAAGGTAGTACCAGGTTTAATGAAACTTGGAAATGTTCGAATGGATGAGGTTGTATCAGAGCAGATTGAAAAAACACCTCTTAAAGCAAAGTTATTTTTAGATCGGGTTAAGAATCGCTTACTGGCAGGGCTAGAATTCCAATATGGAAATGTTGTAATCAATCCGTTAGAAGAGGAGGGGCAACCTTCTGTTCTTAATCGGGATGAGAAAAAAGAACAAGAAATTTTAGAAATTATGAATGAGAGTGCCTTTGCTAAGACTGAGGGCGGTTATTTTATGCATAATGAGGATGCGGAATATAATTTCTTATATCATGTTGTTCCGAAGTTGAAGAGTTTGACCGAGATTTATGCGACCACTGCAGTAAAGTTACGTATTCATAGAGGAAATAGTGTACCTTTCATAAGAGTAGAGAGAAAAGAGCGAATGGATTGGTTATCATTCCGTTTTGATATGAAAGGAATTCCTGAATCAGATATTAAGAATGTACTGGCATCAATTGAAGAAAAGCGTAAATATTATCGATTAGCAAACGGTTCATTGTTATCGCTGGAAAGTAAAGAATTTAATGAGGTTAATCAGTTTATAAAGGAATCGAGTATTCGAAAAGAAATATTACAAGGTGAGGAAGTGAGTGTACCACTAATTCGCAGTGTGAAATGGATGGGGGCACTTCAGGAAGGAAATGTTCTGAGCGTAGATCAATCAGTTCAAGAGTTGATAGAGAACATTCAAAATCCTAAAAACCTACAATTTACTGTGCCAAATAGCTTGATAACAGTACTTCGAGATTATCAAAAATATGGATTTGAGTGGATGAAGACACTCGCATATTATCGTTTTGGTGGTATTTTAGCAGATGATATGGGACTCGGAAAAACACTGCAAAGCATAGCTTTTATTGCTTCTGTCTTACCTGAAATTCGAGAGCAAAAGCTACCTGTATTAGTTGTATCTCCTTCCTCATTAGTCTATAACTGGTTAAGCGAGTTGAAGAAATTTGCTCCAAGTTTACGTGCGACCATTGTTGATGGAAATCAAGTAGAGCGCCGGAAAATTTTAAAGGATGTTACAAAATTTGACGTGATTATTACTTCATACCCTTTATTGCGAAGAGATGTAAAATTATATGCACAACCATTTCATACGCTATTTCTTGATGAGGCGCAAGCGTTTAAAAACAGTACGACGCAAACAGCAAAAGCCGTTAAAACCATTCAAGCGGAGTATCGTTTTGCACTCACGGGAACGCCTGTAGAAAATTCTTTAGGAGAACTCTGGTCCATTTTTCACGTAGTATTTCCTGAGTTGTTACCCGGAAGAAAAGAATTTGGAGACTTGAGGCGTGAAAATATTGCAAGACGGGTGAAACCGTTTATATTACGTCGTTTGAAAGAAGATGTACTAAAAGAATTGCCAGAGAAGATTGAGCACTTACAGTCTTCAGAACTACTTCCAGAACAAAAAAAATTATATGCAGCTTATTTAGCCAAGTTGAGGCAAGAAACATTAAAGCATTTAAACAAAGATACATTGCATAAAAATCGGATTAGAATCCTTGCTGGTTTGACCAGACTTCGTCAAATTTGTTGTCACCCAGGTTTGTTTGTCGATGACTACAAAGGAAGTTCAGCTAAATTTGAACAGCTATTGGAAATTGTAGAGGAGTGCAGGAGTACGGGTAAGAGAATTCTTATATTTTCGCAATTTACGAAGATGCTTTCAATTATAGGACGTGAGTTGAACCGTCAAGCTGTACCTTATTTTTATTTAGATGGGAATACTCCAGCATTTGAGCGAGTAGAGTTATGCAATCGATTTAATGAAGGAGAAGGAGACTTGTTCCTCATCTCTTTAAAAGCAGGTGGTACTGGACTTAATTTAACGGGAGCAGATACGGTTATACTCTATGATTTATGGTGGAATCCTGCGGCCGAACAGCAAGCGGCAGACCGTGCGTATCGAATGGGACAAAAGAACACTGTACAAGTTATTAAGTTAGTAGCACATGGTACAATTGAAGAAAAAATGCATGAGCTTCAGGAGAAAAAGAAGAATCTAATTGCAGAAATTATTGAGCCAGGGCAGGGGAGCCTTTCTTCGATTACGGAGGAAGAGATTAAGGGTATTCTTATGCTTTAAACGAAGTTTCAGTAACAGAGCTTGTATAGACTCATCCACCTTGTAGAATATTACTACATATGACAAATAAAAAGGTGTAGAAAAGGAAGTTGAAATGTGAGAAATACAATGGACTCTGTTTTTCGGACGATCACACTTCTTATCCTATACATGATGGTTACCATTGGCGAATCATTTCTAGGATTGAAGCAACAAAAGAAGTGATAGGTCTCATAAGTTTTTTGAATTAATATGAACAATCAATAAAGACGTAAAATAAAGAATTGAAAAATATTTTAAAACTTTTTGTTGACTTTCTGATTTTTTTGTATAGAATAATCATTAATAAAATGTTTCAGAGATGTGACAACAAAACGACTGTGAAAGGACGAGTAGTAGTAGGATGTAGTCAAAGCGAGTCAGGGACGGTGTGAGCCTGATACGAAGCCTGTTATGAAGAACCTCCTGGAGTCGCTAACCGAAATCCTTTAGGGAAAAGTAGGCTTAGCCGGAAACTTCGCCGTTACAAGAAGAACAGTATCGAGATCTCTCTAATCTCCGTACTGAATAAGTGAGCAACTTCTGTTGCTAATTTGGGTGGTACCGCGGAACCAAAGCCTTTCGTCCCAGTTTTTTTGGGAAAGAAGGGCTTTTTTTGTTGGCTTCTTTCCACTACATCCAAACATTTTAGGGGGAATCAACATGTATCAATCATTAATGACAGTAAGAGAGACACAAATTGCAATTAAGGAAGTTAAAACGTTTTTTGAAGATCAATTAGCAAAACGTCTTGAGCTATTCCGCGTATCTGCACCATTATTCGTAACGAAAAAATCAGGTTTAAACGATCACTTAAACGGTGTAGAACGTCCAATTGAATTTGATATGCTTCATTCAGGAGAAGAGTTAGAAATTGTTCATTCACTAGCGAAATGGAAACGATTTGCACTACATGAATATGGCTATGAAGCTGGTGAAGGTTTATATACAAACATGAACGCGATTCGCCGTGATGAGGAACTTGATGCAACGCATTCGATTTACGTTGACCAATGGGATTGGGAAAAAATTGTTCAAAAAGAATGGCGTACTGTAGATTACTTACAAGAAACAGTACGAACAATTTATGGAATATTCAAAGATTTAGAAGATCATTTGTTTGAAAAGTATCCGTTTCTTGGGAAATATTTACCAGAAGATATCGTATTTATTACATCCCAAGAGTTAGAAGATAAATACCCAGAGTTAACACCGAAAGATCGTGAGCATGCGATTGCGAAAGAGCACGGTGCAGTCTTTATTATCGGAATTGGTGATGCGCTTCGCTCTGGTGAAAAACATGATGGACGCGCCGCTGACTACGATGATTGGAAATTAAATGGAGATATTTTATTCTGGCATCCAGTACTGCAATCCTCATTTGAATTATCATCAATGGGAATTCGTGTGGATAGTAAATCGCTTGATGAGCAGTTAACTAAAACTGGTGAAGATTTCAAACGTGATTACGATTTCCATAAAGGTATTTTAGAAGACGTACTTCCACTTACACTTGGTGGTGGTATTGGGCAATCAAGAATGTGCATGTACTTCTTACGTAAAGCGCATATTGGTGAAGTTCAATCGTCTGTATGGCCTGATGATTTACGTGAAGCGTGTAAGAAGGAAAACATTCACTTGTTTTAAAAGAAGAAAGAGGGGGGAATCCCATGCCCATCAAGCTAACATTTTGAAGTGCCCCCAAAACGAAAATTTCATCTTTTCATAGGTGTCCATGAGAATTTAGTTCATTTTTTTCGTTTTGGGGAACATTTAATTTCTTAAGTTGATGGCAATGTGGCGATACCCCACATCCATCAACTTAAGGTATAATTTTATACAAAATGTGGCCTTTTCACGTAGTCTTTTATTATCTTTTATAGATATCATAAAAGTAGGCACATCAAATAAACCCTGACGGGTTTCAAATTTTTCGCTATGCTACCTGATGAGCAGAAGTGGTATACTCATACACAACACCCAAAATATCAAAGACTGTTTTTTTCTCATATCTGTGAGATTTTCGTCCGTTTCGCTGTAGGAGGTTAAACAGACGAAGGAGAATCTTTGATAATTCTTGGGTGTTTTTCTGTAATGCTTGATGAAAAAGTAAGAAATAATCTTTAATTATGTACATCGCTTTATATTCACTTAGCTCTTTCTGTTTCTTACGTAACAGGAGTTCTCTCATTTTAAACATAGTAGAAGAACATAATAGGATACTAATGAGTTGTCCATAAAGATGGCATTCTAATCGCTCTTGTTTAATAGATTTACAACGATGAATTTGAAACCAGGATTTCCATATTTTAAATAACAGCTCAATTTGCCATTGCAGTGAATATAAATCATAGATTTTCTCTTTTGGTACCCATTCCGTAGGAATGTTTGTCATATATACCGTAATTCCTTGTAAAAGTTTCGTACGCTCTGTATATGTAATCCCTTTTTTCTTTTCGCGAATGGCTCGATCACGTAGGCGCTTCTGTTTTTGCTCCTCTGTACATCTATAAATCACAATGCGAGTAGGTAGTTTGTCTTTGCTCCCTACATATACATCATGTAATTCATACACTTGGCCAGGTTGTAATTGTTTCATGATGTCTTCCAAATGGATTTGTATATATACCGGTCTCAATTGAGCAGGTTTTGTTTTAAATACCACTGTTTCGAATTCTTTTCTATATATTTTAGTTGGTAATTTAAGACGTGATAAATAATACCCTTCCTTATCTTGGATAGACTTAAAGTCTTGTAAACGAAAATATCCTAAGTCACGAATATATAGTTCATTCTTTTGTGTCATGCCTATTCGAGTCGCCCCATATGCCTGATCACTTCTTTTTCCTGGCTCAATTTTCACATCAGAAAACTCTCCACTCAACAAGTCATACTCTAATTGAATTTTCACACCAGCTTTATGACTACATCCTCCGGCACCAGGATAAGTAGCTGCGAATCGATTTGGAACTTGAAAGGTTGTAGAATCAAGGATACGAATACGATCAAAGTAATCAGAAAGAGAATGGGAAATCTTAGTTAGCCCTCCAATTTTAGCTTGTAGAAGTGTAGTAAATACAGTTTGAAAGAAGGCTACAGAAGCAGAGTTAAACCGTCGATTAAGTCCCTCAGGACTTAATAAAATTCCTGTTGAAGTTTCTAATTGACTACAAAGTTGAATAAGAGAGGTAGTAGCGATTTGCTGATTTAACCATACACACAAAGATAAAAAATGGTGCCCATGGCACTTACGTTTTCGTTTCATTCCGCCTGCTTTTATAGCTAATTGATTAAGTGTAGCGGGAGACATATATCGATATAACTCTTCGGCAAATAAAGACAGCTCTTGTGTTTGATGCATATTCATAAAAGCACGTCACCCTTTCTCATTAACATAAGAGAATAGTAACGTGCTTTTAACTTCAAGAATAGTCTAAATCCTTAAGTTGATGGATGTGTGGCGATACCCCTAAGAGACCTAATAAACCCTCTGTAAAGAAGGTTTTCCCAAAGATTAAGTATAGCGCTACTCTTTTGGAAAACCCCTAATCGATAAATTCGTGTTATTATTCTTGATATTGCTGTTGAACCGCCTCCGGTAGTTCCTCAAAGATTAGTCTTTTAAAAATGTTAATAATGCTTCATTAAATTCTTTTGCATGAGTTGCGTTTAATCCATGAGGACCACCCTGTATTAAAGCGAGTTTACTACCAGGAATGGAATCATATGTACGTTTTCCACTTAATTCAAAAGGTACAGTTGCATCAGAGTCACCGTGAATAATAAGAGTAGGTATATTAAACTTCTTCAAGTCTTTTCTAAAATCTGTCTTACTAAAGGCGGTAATACAATCAAGCGTTCCTTTAGGCGATGCACTGGCTGCAATATCCCGATTATATAAACGAAATGGCTCACTAACTAAATCTGTTCGATTACCAGCCGCGAAAAATCCCTTAGTAAATTCGTCAAGAAATGCAAGGCGGTCATTTATCACGCCACTTTTGAATTCTTCAATTGCTGCATCATCAAATACCCCATCAGGATGATCTGCTGATTTGTATAAATAAGGAGGAACTGCTCCAGCAAAAATAGCCTTTTCAATACGGTCTGTTCCATACGTACTAATGTATCGAGCTACCTCACCTCCACCCATAGAAAAACCAACAAGCGTGACATTTTGAAGATCTAAATGTTCTAATAGTTGATGTAAATCAGAAGTAAAAGTATCATATTCATATCCTTCCCACGGCTGAGATGACTTTCCAAAGCCTCGACGATCATATGTTATGACTCTGTATCCAGCCTCAACAAGAGCGGGAACTTGGTATTCCCAAGATCGACCACTTAACGGCCAACCATGAATTAGTACAACTGGTTTTCCTATACCATGATCCTCATAATATAACTCAATTGGTGCTTGATTTTCGGTTCCTACAGTAATTTTTGCCATTCTTCTCCCCCCAATATAGACCATCTTTCCACCAACTACTGTCAATATAGACTCGATACGCTTGATTTATTAACCCGAGACTCGGAAGTAATTAGCAGAAAGTATGGATAAATCTGTTGTCTATTTTTGATTTGACCTTGTATTTCTTTTTCTGTAGAGAATCATGTATTTCCTGCTGTATACATACAAAGAGCTTGTTCTCAATTCAATCGATTGGAAATTGGATGTAAACAACTTTAAAGATAAATTCTCATCTTTACCAATTTTTTGTAAATCATCTCGAATTCGAGATTAATTATATTATAGTCTAAATATTACGTCAATAATTCATTTAAGTTTTATTAAACTACAAATTTATTATTTCTCAACATGTGAAGTATGGAATTGTAAGAAACCAATTGTTAATATATAGATATCTCAATTGCGTTATTTCTATTTCAAAAGAGTTTGTGTTTTGACACAAGCTCTTTTTTATTAGAATTTAGACACATTCTTCATGGTGAGTCTTGTCATCTTACAGCAATAGAGAATAAAAATTTGGTTCTAACACTAAAACTCAATACAATTCACAAATAATCTTTAAAGCTCAAATATACCACTGAATAGGCAGTCAGAATCCTGGCTACTAAAATTTAATTATTGAACTATTTCTCTGTAGCAAAATAAAGCAAGGCTATGGTCGGAAAAGCGATTCCTATCCATAATGCTAGATTCCATCCACCTAAGGCATATGACCATCCTCCAATAAAGGATCCAACAGCACCTCCTAAAAAGAAAATAGCCATAAATAGCCCGTTTAATCGACTACGAATTTCTGGACTCAACGAGAAAATTAAACGTTGGCTAAGCACAAGGTTTGCAGATACTCCCATGTCCAACAGAATTGCAGCAATTACTAAAACAGCTATTCCAAAGGGCGAGCTACTTTGAATAAAAAGTGGTAGTAATAAAGAAATAATAACAACAGTGAGAGCTATCCCAGTGGCGGGCCGTGTCCAGCCAAGATCGGCTAGACGACCACCTATTGGAGCGGCTATTGCACCTGTAATTCCGACAAGTGCATATAATGCTATAGCGGTTTGAGAAAAATGAAAAGTAGGACTTGACAATAATAATGGAACAGTAGTCCAGAATAAGCTGAAAGTTCCAAATACACAAGCATGATAAATTGCGCGACGACGTAAAAGTGGAGTAGTTCGTAGTAGTTGCCACATTGAACTAAGTAAGGCGGTATAATTTGTTTTTGCTGTTGGTTTCCTAGTAGGGAGTACTTTCGATAATACTAACGCCAAGACAACAATTACAGTTGCAGATAAAGCAAATATTGCATTCCAGCCCCAGATATCGGCTACTAGACTAGATATCGGACGTGCAAGCATAATACCTAATAACAGACCACTCATAACATTGCCAACTACGCGACCGCGTGCATTTTCCGATGAAAGATATGATACAAGAGGTACGAGCACTTGCGCTGCGACCGATCCCAGTCCGATAAAGAATGAAGCTACTAACAACAAGATTGCGTTCTTTACAAAAACCATGGCAGTTAGAGCAACTGCACTTAGAAATAACAATATAATTATTAATTTTCTATTCTCAACAATATCTCCCAAAGGTACAAGAAATAGTAAGCCAACAACATATCCAATCTGAGTTAGCGTTACAATTAATCCAGCACTACTATTAGAAAGCCCAATTACATTACTAATTACCCCAATTAAAGGCTGGGCATAATAAAGATTAGCCACAATGATACCACATGCAGTTGCTAAAAGAATGATTAAACCCGATGAAATCTCCTTATTAATTGCTTTATTTTTAAAATTAGACATATCTATTTCCTCCCATACTTTTATTTCAAAATTACTGAATCGCCCTGTCAAGAACTACTGCGATACCATTGTTCATTGTACTAAATTGAGCCTGAACCACTTTCCGTTCTTCTTTTAAAAGGTCCAATTTTGCCACTTTTTCATTCCCCTTTTCTAGATATTTTTAATAATGAATTTTTTGAATTTTGAAACCTAGCTATAGCCATTACAAGACAATAGGTAGGTAACTAATAAACTAAACGTTCAGTTCATTAATTACATAAAATATATACTAAACGTTCAGTTTTGTAAATAGGCTATTTTATTTTTTGATCATATTAAGTATACTAAACGTATAGTTTATGTTCTTGAAAGGAATGATTAATGTGCAAGGTAAAAGAGGTCGACCACGTAATATTGAAACTCAAAAAGCTATCCTTTCTGCATCCTATGATTTATTACTGGAAAATGGCTTTAAAGCAGTCACAGTCGATAAAATTGCAGATCGTGCTAAAGTTAGCAAAGCTACGATTTATAAATGGTGGCCAAATAAGGCTGCTGTGGTAATGGATGGGTTTCTTTCTGCTGCCGCAGCCAGATTGCCAGTACCTGACACAGGTTCAGCATTGAATGATATCTTAATTCACGCCACAAGTTTAGCTAGGTTTTTGTTAAGTCGGGAAGGGACTATTATTACTGAGTTAGTTGGTGAAGGGCAATTTGATTCAAAACTAGCAGAGGAATATCGCACTAGATATTTCCAGCCACGTCGACTGCAGGCAAAGCAACTCCTGAAGAATGGGATTAAAAGAGGAGAATTGAAAGAAAACCTCAATATTGAATTGAGTATTGATCTCATTTACGGACCAATTTTCTATCGATTGCTAGTAACCGGTGAAAAGTTGAACGATTCCTATGTACATGACTTGGTAATAAACGCATTTGAAGGAATACGTTTGAAGTGATTAACATTCAAACAAAGATTTAGAACCCCCACTGCATCCTATACGGATGCAAATTAAATTGATTTGATAAATAAAATATTTAATTTTTTTAAACTGATGTATATTGAGTGGTCTCCCATATACATCAGTTTAAAAATTGATAATTACTCTAAATATCAAAACAAAGTCATTAAAAATATAAATATACGTAAATGGGACTGTCCTTCTTGTCGTACACACCATGATAAGGATATTAACGCAAGTATCAATTTAAAGAATGAAACGATAAGGCTTCTAATCGCAAGGACTGTGGAGATAGCTTAATAAATTAGAGTTCAATAGAACTATTTACTTAGGAATCCCCCTCTTCTATACGAAGTGAAAGTGGGAGATTTCAAGTAGTTGTTAATTTAGCATAGGTGATGAAAAATAGAGTTAATTGTCCTATTATCACAATATTTGGTACTACTACAATCAAATTAATAACAAAAAGGACTGCTAAAATCCCTAAAAACAAACATAGATGATAAATTTTCAAACGGTGTTGTTCAAACCTGTATTGATGAAAAACAATTGTGGTTGACAGGAAATAGAGCAATACAGAACCAAAAACAAAATATAGAATAAAAGAATAATAGACCTCTTGTAAAAACAATAGTCTAATACATGCTGCAACCATACTCAAAGACATTAAAATAAACAGATGACCGTAAATAATAATTTGACCGGAAGTTTGTCTAGACTTGTCGAGTTTCTTCTCCATGTTATCGAAATATTGCCACCACATTGAAATAATGAGGATAAACGAAATAATCGCAAAGCTTATTGAATTCCAATTTCCTTGTTTAGGTTGAATAACCACAAGAGTGCTTATAAGAGCTTCCCCAAAGAGAATAATGGAAAATAGACCAAATCTCTCTAACAAATGAGCTGTATTTGTGGGAACCTTTTCTAAACACTTTCTTCCAAGCGGTGGGACAATAATATCGATAAGAATTCCCAAATACAACGTAACATATCGTATCCAAGAATCAAAAAAGACAGATAATAATGAAATAACGATTCCGATCCAAAAATACCTTCCTAAAAAGAGTGCTGCTTTTTTCCGAGCCCCCTCTTCTATACGCTGGACAACAAGATATTGAATTGCAGTCACGGCCCTTAAGCCAATATAGCCAATTAAAAAAGAAAGATAATAAGGATCAAAATCAGCTGATAAGCTTGATGTCATTATTAGGACAAAAAACATTTGCAAGATCAAAAAGATTCGTTGATGAAATAAATCTTTTCCAAATCGGTTAACAAAGATGGTTTGCCCTACCCACGCCCACCAAATCGGAATAAAAATTAAGACAAACTTTACTAAATACTCTGCATGGATTTGCCCATCTTCAACATGAAGTAAAACATGAGTCGCAGCCGTCACTGCTGCCACAAATAACAAATCATAAAAGAGTTCTAACCACGTCACTTTCTTTTCTTCCATTTCTGTGCTCCCTCCTTCTAGTCAATAGTATGCTAAAAATATATATTAATTGGAAGAGAAAATAATATAGATATAGACCACTTGTCATAACTCGGAAAACTCGAGCTAATAATAAGAAAACTAATGAGAGATTCTTACATCCTCGGCCTTTTATAGTAAACCCTTCATTAAATCAAATAGTCTGAAAGTTAATTATAAAACTACTTCTACTAATTTGGTGTGCCATGGTATAATTGGTTATTTTTATAAAAAACAAGAAAATATATGACTAAGACTATAGGTCTTATTTGTGGTAGTTTACGAAAAAACTCTTATAATCGAATCATTGCTCAATCATTAACAGGGCCGGATGAATCCTATCAATTTCATTGAATCGAGATAAATAATCTACCTTTGTTCATAGATAAAAATCCTATTTTAGATTAATAAAAGAAGATTAAGGGTTTTGAAAAATCAGTCTGATATAACTCTTCTGATTTTTTAGAAAATAATTGACGTGTCCTAAGTTTATGGATAAATTAATATTAACGATCAGTTTAATCATAAATTGATCGTAACAAACGAAGAAATTTACGATACTATTCCACTGTTTAAACTTTCTTCGATTACTTAATTTTTAGGAGGAATACATAATGTCCAATCTCTATTCTCGTATTAACAAAGATGATGCTGTCGTTCTTTTAGTGGACCATCAAACTGGCCTTATGTCCGGACTAGTACGTGACTATGGTGTTGATGAATTCAAGAACAATGTTTTAGCTCTTGCTCACACTGCTAAGTTTTTTGATTTACCAGTTATTTTAACAACAAGCTTTGAACACGGACCTAACGGACCTTTAATGCAAGAATTGGTCGATCTCTTTCCTCACGCACCCAAAATAGCTCGACCTGGACAAATTAACGCATGGGATAATGATGATTTTGTAAAAGCAATTGAAGAAACAGGAAAAAAACAACTTATCATCGCGGGAGTAGTTACGGATGTTTGCGTTGCTTTCCCAGCACTTTCCGCTATTAAAGCTGGGTATGAAGTATTTGCTGTTACTGATGCTTCAGGAACTTTCAGTAAACAAGTTGCAGATGCTGCCAATACGCGTATGGCACATGGTGGCGTGCAACTTATGAACTGGTTTAGCGTAGCGTGCGAATTACAACGCGATTGGCGCAACGATGTTGAAGGTTTTGGCAATTTGCTTGCTAGTAATCTTCCAGGTTATCAAAATATAATTGGAAGTTATATGGGAGCTCAGCGAGATCTTAGTAAACAAAATGCATAAATTAATTCCTAAGAAATAGCTATAAATCACTTTAAAAAAGTGGATAGTATAAATTTAGCGCTGATTAAATTTAAATTAACAGAAAAAATAATCATTTCAGAATAAATCATTTGAAATAATAAAAAAGGAGTGTTTTATTATGAGTAATTTAGAATTGTTAACTCCAGAGAACAGTGCATTAATTTTGATCGATTTTCAGCCTCAAATGACCTTTGGAGTTGCAAGCATTGACAGACAAACATTAATTAATAATGTTACACTACTTGCTAAATCAGCAAAAGCTTTTAATGTACCTACTATTCTTACTACAGTTGAAACACGTAGCTTTTCTGGTTACTTTTGGCCACAAATTCTTGACATATTCCCAAACCATGAAATTATAGAACGTAGTTCAATGAACTCTTGGGAAGATTTAAAATTTGTTGAGGCAATTAAAGCAACAGGTAGAAAGAAATTGATATTTGCCGCACTTTGGACTGAAGTTTGCCTTGCATTCCCTGTGCTTGAAGCAATTAAAGCTGGCTATGAAGTTTATGCAGTTGATGATGCTTCAGGTGGTACTAGTTTGACAGCACATAACGCTGCTATGCGTCGTGTAGAACAAGCCGGGGCAATTCCAGTGACAGCAATTCAAGTTTTACTTGAATACCAACGTGACTGGGCACGCAAAGAAACTTATGATACTGTTATGGAAATTGTAAAAGAACACACTGGCGCTTATGGTCAAGGCGTGGAATACGCATATACTATGGTACATGGCGCGCTTCCAAGCAGGAAAATATGAAACAAGAAAGAGTGACTGTCGGAGAATCTCATACTGGGAACACGATGGATGCTAGCGATCCAGTAACAACGATTGTTACATGGAAAATTCAAGAAGGTAGTGAAAAACAGTTTGAAACATGGAGACGTGAAATTGAAGCTGCCGCTACTAAATTCCCAGGGCATTTAGGCGTAAATCTAATAGTCCCCAATAACGGATCCAGAGAGTATACTGTTATTTTTCGCTTCGATACGTATGAGTATCTACGTGCTTGGCAAGAATCAGATATTCGTCAAGATTTGTTAAAACAGGCAGAACAATTTCAAGCTACTAATCCAACTTACAAAACTGAAAGCAGTTTGGCTTATTGGTTTGTTACTCCGAAAACGCCAGTTCCACCGCCAAAATGGAAAATGTCTATTGTTACTGTTCTTGGTGTATGGCCTCTTAGCATGTTGGTTCCTAAAGTGATAGGACCAATTATAAAAAATATGAATCCTATTATGTCAGCTTTTTTTGTTTCTGTATGTATAGTGTCCTTGCTATCATGGGTAGTCATGCCGATTTTCGGTAAAATATTTCATCCATGGTTACAAAATAATAGGAAGTAGACGAGGTGTGAACATGAATTTACCGGATATGATCTTATATAACGGAAAAATCACTACCCTTGACCCATCTCAACCTGAGGTATCGGCTATCGCCATAACTAATGGTTTAGTCACTGCAGTAGGCGGAGATGAGCTTCTTGATAGTGCCACAGAAAAAACAAAAAAAATAGACCTTAAAAGAAAGAGAGCTATTCCAGGCCTGAATGACTCTCATATACACGTTATTCGTGGCGGTCTTCATTATAATATGGAATTGCGCTGGGAAGGTGTGCCATCACTTGCTATTGCTCTGGAAATGCTTAGAGAGCAGGCAAGACGTACACCTGCTCCTCAGTGGGTAAGAGTAGTTGGAGGTTGGTCTGAATTTCAATTTAAAGAGCGAAGGATGCCAACTTTGGAAGAGATTAATGCTGTTTCTGAAGACACACCTGTCTTTGTGCTACATCTTTACGATAGAGCACTTGTAAATCGTGCAGGGCTGCGTGCACTGGGATACACAAAAGATACCCCAGACCCTCCGGGCTGTTTAATTGAGCGGGATAAACGAGGTAATCCAACGGGTCTTTTAATTGCTAATCCTAACGCTTCTATTCTTTATTCAAGTTTGGGGAGAGCTCCAGTACTTAATTTTGACGACCAGATTAACTCGACTCGCCATTTTATGCGCGAATTAAATAGATTAGGTATCACAAGTGCCATTGATGCAGGTGGTGGATTCCAAAATTATCCTGATGATTACAAAGTTGTTGAACATTTAGCCGAGAAGGATCAATTAACTTTGCGTATTGCGTATAATCTATTTACGCAAAATCCAAATCATGAATATGAAGACTTTGCTTCATGGGCAAAAATTGTTTCTCCGGGTCAAGGAAATGATAAGTATAAAATGAATGGTGCCGGAGAAATGTTAGTATTCTCGGCAGCCGATTTTGAAAAATTTCAAATGCCGCGGCCCGAACTAGCTACGGTGATGGAAGCTGACTTAAAGAAAGTAATTTCTCTATTGGTGGAAAACCGTTGGCCATTCCGTTTACATGCAACTTATGACGAGTCAATAACACGTTTCTTAAATGTTTTTGAGGAAGTCAACAGAGAAATTCCTTTTAATGGTCTACGCTGGTGGTTTGACCATGCAGAAACAATCTCAGATCGTAGTATGGAACGTGTTAAGGCTTTAAATGGCGGTATTGCCATCCAAGACCGCATGGCTTTCCAAGGTGAATACTTTGTTGATTTATACGGAAAGGAAGCTGCAAAGCGTACTCCTCCGATTTATCGTATGCTAGACCTGGATATACCTGTTGGCGCCGGTAGCGATGCAACCAGGGTTTCCAGCTATAACCCTTGGGTTGCTCTTTACTGGATGGTTGCCGGAAAAACCATTGGTGGTCTTTCGATATACGATGAAAAGAATAAACTTGACAGAAAAGTAGCCCTGGAACTATATTCCAAAGGAAGTGCGTGGTTCTCTGGTGATGAAGGTAAAAAGGGAACCCTTGCAGTAGGTCAGTTTGCTGATATTGCTGTATTGTCTTCTGACTACTTTACTGTGCCAGAAGAAGAAATCAAAGACCTTGAATCATTACTCACCATTATGGGTGGGCAGGTTGTTTATGGAAATGATGAATTTAAAAATTTATCACCTGAATTGCCGCCAGCATCACCTGATTGGGCACCGACGGGAGTTTATGGTTATGGTGGCGCTAACCTAGCCCACAATATACTTTCTCACGATGCCCATGATCACAAGTTACATAGTTGCAGTAACCCTCTCCATCAACACACTCATACCGTAATAGGAAAAGATGGAACTAAATGGGGTATTGGTTGTACTTGCTTTGCTTTCTAAGTCAGAACCACCGGTCTAATACCGGTGGTTTTCTTTCTACAATAAGGGTTTGGGACCGAGGACGGAACCAAATAATAATGGTATTAAGATCATAATGGTAATATGGGTTCTGGTGCAAATAATATGTAGATTCGAAATATCAGTGTATTCCTAACGGAATCTATTACTATGCGGTAAGACCGAAGAGTTGATTGATTAACTTGATTTGTTTTTTGACAGACTTCTCTCCTTGTAAAGTCTGTCAAAAAACAAATCAAACTTTCCATCAAATGAAAGAATACGCTATTCTTTTTGTAGAATCATAGGAAAGGATGGCGTTTTTGATATGAACTTATCAATTTTTGATGAACTAGAATTGTTTTCTAAAGAGTTGCAACGATATATGTCACCTGATGCTTTAGAGCAATTAGCTAGAAATGTAGGATTTGTTAAACGAAAAAGTAAATACCGCGCACAAGATTTAGTGGCCTTATGTATTTGGTTAAGTCAAAACATATGGTTCTACTTGTTTAACGTCCCTTCAACCCAACGATGTATGTATACGTGATTTAGGATACTTCGACTTAAAAGACTTACATACTATAGAAGAGTGTAATGCTTATTTTATTTCAAGATTAAAACTCAATACACGTATATATCAGAAGAATAAAGAACCTGAATACTTTCAAAATGGAACAATAAAAAAGCATTCTGAGTACATCCAATTAGATATGGAGCAATTTATTGACCAATTACAGTCAGGTGAAACATATGAAATTCCTGAGATTTATATTGGAATGTATCAAAAGCTTCCTGCAAGACTCATTCTGTATAAATTAACTGAAACGCAAATGAAACGTAGACAAAAGGATTTAGCATCTAAAGAACATAAGAAGCAAATTACCTATAAAGAACGCAGTAAGCGGCTTAGTGCAATTAACTTTTATATTACAAATATTCCTTTGGAATATCTACCAAAGGAACAAGTATACGATTTTTACTCCTTACGWTGGCAAATYGGCGTGTCCAGATAAGGACACATTATCTAGTTGGTGAAAGTCCAATCGGGAGAATAGACTCCACTCCCGTAGCCTGAGAGGCGCCATGAAGTGAAAGCGACATGGCGAAGCCCTCTGACATCACATGCAAAAGGCATGTGGGCAAATCTCCAGGTTGTAACGTACAGTGAACGTAGATGTAGCCTCGTTACACGCAATTCCGGTGGCTGAGACGGTCGATAACGTGCGAAAGCAACAAGAACTGACCGAAACGAGTCTGGAACGGCAGTTCTCACCGGCGGGGTATCAGCGGCGACATGGAGAGAAAGATAATGTGGAAACTGGAGAAGCCCTCGACACCCGATGAAGAAACCTCATCGAGGAGACCGTCTCTATAACCGCGATCGGGAAGTGAGAACGGTAGGTGTCAGGGTGGCGGAACGGATCGTAGTACCAGAGATCTGCGTGCAGCAAAACGCGCGGGGAGGAAAGRGTCCGAACCTGTAAACATTTCGTATGACTAAAGGAGGCAAGGGTGCCATGACAAAAACACCCATCACTTTGCAGGAACTAAGGCAACGAATCTATCGAAAGGCGAAGTCTGAACCTACGCACCGGTTTTGGGGGCTATTTACCCACATTACCAAAATGACAACCCTTCACGAAGCATATCAACAGGCGAGGAAAAACAACGGTGCTCCAGGCATTGATGGAAAAAGTTTTGCTGATATAGAACTAGAAGGAGTTATCCCATTCTTAACGGGTATTCAAGAGGAATTGCAAGCTGGAATATACCGACCACAAGCCAATCGAAAAGTAGAAATCCCAAAGGCAAACGGCAAAATGCGAACTCTGCAAATTCCGTGTATACGAGATCGTGTAGTACAAGGAGCGCTAAAACTCATATTAGAAGCAATTTTTGAAGCTGATTTCTGTCCAAACTCGTATGGGTTTCGGCCGAAACGCTCTCCACATCAGGCATTGGCAGAAGTACGACGCAGTATATTGCGCCGTATGACCATAATAATTGATGTTGATTTGTCACGCTACTTTGATACAATCCGACACAACATATTATTGAAGAAAATCGCGAAACGTGTCCAAGACCCACAGGTTATGCATCTTGTAAAACAGGTAATTAAGGCAACAGGAAAGATCGGTGTCCCGCAAGGGGGGCCATTTTCTCCACTAGCCGCGAACATTTACCTCAATGAAGTGGATTGGACATTTGATGCTATTCGACGCAAAACAGCTGAGGGCAATTACGAAGCTGTAAACTATCACCGTTTTGCCGACGATATAGTTATCGCTGTAAGCGGACACTCCAGTAAAAGTGGATGGGCTGAACTGRCATTACGACGACTGTGGGAACAGTTAAAGCCTTTGGGAGTTGAACTGAATCTGGAGAAGACTCAGATGGTGAATGTCCTAAAAGGAGAATCCTTCGGATTTTTAGGATTTGACCTGAGACGAATACCGAACCGAAATAAGAATGGATTCTTCGTTTTCATGATCCCGAAGAAGAAAGCTCGCACGACAGTGAAAGCAAAAATTCGCGAACTNCCTGAGACGAATACCGAACCGAAATAAGAATGGATTCTTCGTTTTCATGATCCCGAAGAAGAAAGCTCGCACGACAGTGAAAGCAAAAATTCGCGAACTCATTCAAAACGCAGGAGCGAAGCCAGCACAAGACTTAATAAAACAAATCAATGCCGTACTGACTGGATGGGTGAACTACTTCCGGGTTGGGAACTCTAGTCAAGCCTTCAGTGAAGTACGTGATTATACGGAGATGAAAATTCGCACACTGTTAACGAGAAGGAAACGACGACGAAAGCGTAGCATCGGATGGCAGAGATGGAGTAACGAATATCTCTATGGTGTACTGGGGCTTTACTGGGACTGGAAAGTCCTTCCCCTGAAAAGTGCAGAGAGTTTCCGATGAAAGTGTCTGCCATTTGATAGGTCTCATAACCCTTTTGATGAAGTTTATGGGGTGAGCTGCTTGAGGGAAAACCTCACGAGCAGTTCTTATGGGGAGAGGCTGGAAACGGGTCACACTGATACCGCGCCAGTCTTTTACCCGACAGCTGTTATTTAAAGTATGGAAATCTTGGTTTCAAATCCACCGTTGTAAATCTATTAAACAAGAACGATTAGAATGTCATTTATACGGGCAATTAATCGGTATTCTCCTGTGTTCTTCTACTATGTTTAAAATGAGAGAACTCTTGTTGCGTAAGAAGCAAAAAGAATTAAGCGAATATAAAGCAATGTACATGATTAAAGACCACTTTTTACTGTTTTATCAAGCATTACAAAAAAACACCCCGAAATTATCAAAGGTGCTCCTTCGTCTGTTTAACCTCCTACAGCGAAACGGACGAAAATCCCACAGATATGAGAAAAAAACAGTCTTTGATATTTTGGGTGTTGTTTACAATTATACCACTGCGACTCATCTGGTAGCATAGTTAAAAAAATAAACCCACCCCCGGGTTTATTTGGTATGCGTATTTTTAAAATATCTGTAAAAGGGAATGAAAAACCACTTAGAAAACCTTAACTTTTATATAAAAATGAATCTTAAGTTGATGGATGTG
>NZ_LTAQ01000022.1:29149-32110 GCF_001590835.1 Bacillus gaemokensis | reverse complement strand
GAATTCATCCATCAATTGTTTGGGCTAACAGCATAAAATACAATTCCGCTAGAAATATATGCGCTATATTCTCTTTTATTTTACCTTTGCACCAGAACCCCCGTTTTTATCTATTGCACGATATAAATAACACCATTTTCCTTTGACTTTTATACAGGTTTCATCTAGCTTCCAAGATAATTGGACGTTTTTATTTTTCTTCTTCCAAATTTGATAGATAAGGTTTCCGTATTCATGAACCCAGCGCATGATAGTTGTTGGATGAACTGAGATTCCACGTTCTTTTAAAATTTCAGAGACATCACGATAGCTTAAAGAAAAGCGACAGTAGTAGCCGACGGCTATTAAAATAATATCTTTCTTGAACTGTTTTCCTTTAAAATATCGCATTTGTGTTTCTCCTTACTCTTTTTTTCTAGAGTGTAGTCTCATTTAGAAAACTTTGCAACAGAACCTTTTATATCTTTGATGGAAATAGTTTTAGAATTTTTAATGAATTGTAGAATTGAGTTCATATCTTGAACAGTTATGTCCGAGGAATTTTTTAAGTAAGGAATAATAATTTTTGCATTATCTAAAAGAATGGGATTGTTACGAATATGATGATCTGTTACTACTTTATACGAGTGTCCATGGTCATTACACCAGTTTTTTTGAAGTTCAATTTGTTGTTTAGCTCGTGGAGTTGATAAATCTACAATATATTTAACTTCGCGAAATTCTTCTACTTGATTGTGATATTGAATCCACATATCAAATATACTTTCTTTCATTCGACCATCTTTAAAGTATTGTATTTTTAAAGGCTGTTCACAGAAATTTTGAATAGTCCTGTCAATTTCGATTAATAACCAGTGTTTATATTCAAGGTTGCTGAATAAACGCACTGTCCGATTTAATTTCGGACTATATACTTCCCAATAATTATTGCCAAAACTTTTATTTCGTGGCATTTTTATCGGATTATACAATGAAACCTCCTCCAACTTTATAGGCTGCACAATGCGTAATTTAGAAATGCTAATTTCGTAGATTAAGTTGGTATAATTGTGTCATTTGCGCATAATGTTGGTATAATTGTGTCATAAAAAATGACAAAAATCTACCCACTTTAAATAAAAAAACACGCTATTTCAGCGTATTTAATCTTGGTATAATTGTGTCACTCTACACAATTGTACCAACTCTCAAATATAATGAATGTTGTCTTTTGGTTACTTTGCTAAATCCGCAGGATTTCAAAATCTACGTCATGCCTCACGTATAATTATAGGAATTGAAACTGTTCATGTTTTATATAAATGAAACCGAAATCTGAGCCTAGATTTCGGTTTTTCGACGTACGATGAATTACGGAATTTAGTAACAATCGCATAAAATGAAGTGCTTTTGGTTGAAAACATCTATTCTTTAACAAACTTTGCACCAGAACCGATTATTTGCTGATTGTAAACATTTGTCCGTGGCTGTATTCGTAACCAATTTTACCTTCAAATTCGAAAGTATATTGCATTACCGCAACATAACTGCCAGGGTCATAAGCTGTTGTGATTGGCGTTGTAAATGTAGCTACATATTCATCTGGGTTTGAATCATAAATTGTTTTGTAACGTGCTAATGACATATCGTCCATTACACGATAAATTTTAACAACAGCTTCGTCACCGCCACCAATTGATCCATGTACCGTGAATGTTTGACCTTGTTTTAAATTGCCAACGTTCAAGTTTGCGTTGTCATTGATGTTGTGATGTAATTCTGGGAATGTTTTAAAAGGCCAATCATCAGCTACAGCTGCTTGTGCTTGTGTTGTAGGTTTTGCTAATTCAACTGCTGTAAACCCACCGAATGCTAAAGCTCCTGCAAATACTACTTTGCTAAATTTTTTCATAATTATCTCCTTCTGCTCAGCGTCTCTGAGCTATCAATTGTTATTTTTTTCATAATCAAATTAGCAGAAATAATTTCAATACAATCATTTAATGGTGCTCTATCAACAGTTACACTTTTTTTTATTACAATTACCCCCTGATTTTTGAAAATTATACCATTAAATATCTGATATTTATTATACATAAATTTTTAACAAATGCATATACCGTTATCCTTATAGAAGTAAACATCTTTCTGTGAACTCCCCCCACTTAACGTCCTAGCGGACTGTTTGAAGTGGGGGCTTCTTGGGAACTAGATACTTTATTAGCTATCTATATTTACCAAGCTATAAGGGCAGTCCCTGCCCCTAAAGAAAATACCAATTACATGGCTAATTTTAGTAAGTTGATACTTGCGTTTACATCTCTGTATGGTGAATTGAAATTTAAATTTGACCATACATTTACAATCATAGTAGGATCCACGGCCCCAATAAAGGTAATTTGTAATAGAACATATATGACTGTTGCAATTAGTAAAGAACCTATTACAGCTCGTGGAATTGAGCGGCCTGGATTTTTAGCTTCTCCAGTCATATTAATAGGACTTTGAAATCCATTAAATGCGAAGATAATACCAGATGTAGCCATAGCTGTTAGTACATTTGACCATCCAGAAGGGACAAATCCTTGATTACTAGAGAAGTTTCCCCCATGAAATCCAACAAATAAGAGTGTACCAATCGTTAATCCAGGAATAATAATTTTAAATATAGTTATGAAAGAATTATTATTCATCAGAAATTGTGTAATAGCGTAGAATTTCTCGCTCATCCATATGTTTAGGTAAATTATAAAAATATTCTCGTTGTTCGGTAGTAAGAATCTCTCTTGTCTTCAATTTATCGTTCTCCGTCTTAGATTCATATTAATTAATTAATTAATCATATAAATTATATCCTTAGTACACAAACGAAACACTTTTAAAGGTTCTGTTGCAAAGTTGATTCAAGAATAGAGTAATCCAGCTAAAAGTTCTTAATTTTATGCGATTGTTAATAAATTTCGTAATTCATCATACGCCGAA
>NZ_LTAQ01000022.1:0-28996 GCF_001590835.1 Bacillus gaemokensis | reverse complement strand
TGTTCAAATACTTAATTGCGTAATGCTTCGTATGTTTATAAAGGCCTTCTTCTCTTAATTTTTTTAATGCACAAAGTAATGCTGGTGCCTTGTCTGTGGTAAGAACCGTTGGTTCACCAAATGTTTTTACTAATAAAAGCATAAGCAGTTTGATGATCGCGTTTTTTACGAAATTGAATATCCAATGTATGCCCGTCTTTATCTATTGCACGATATAAATAACACCACTTTCCTTTGACCCAGCCACTCTGTTCAGTAGCTTGCGTATTTTGAACTGTTTCTGCTGAACTTACAATTGGTTGAATGCTCAGACCAAGAGTTGTTGCTAAAGTAAATGCGGCGATCTGTTTTTTCATATTTTCATATTTTCATATCTCCTTTTAGATATTAAACTAGTGATTTATTATATAACATTATAAAAAGATTATCATATATAGTATTTTCTACTAATCAAATTTTTTTCACTCTAATATGTTTTTTATACGCATCCAAGTTCATCATAAAAATGAATAGCCACTTATTAGACTTCTAATTTCTTTTGAACGCTTAAATGTGCCATAATTCTGTTATTTTTATTTGTTTTAATTCTCATATCTCTAATGGTTCAGAGAGCCTTTAATCCCTATGTAAAACTTCACCTTCAAAGCATGAGTATTTCTCTAAAAAACCTCGCTAGATCTTGAATAAAAAATTTAGTAGTGTTCGTTAACTTTGTGTAAGGTTAATAACCTGAAAAGAAATACTCGCACAGATACATATATAGCTTGATTCATTATTTCACATCCTTCCCAACAAAACAGAACCAATGTTCGTGTGATGATCATATAATAAATTAAATGTCCATATTTATTAACCTATTTTTGGAATTAATTTATCTCTGTTTATTCATATTTTGAATGCAAAACAATAAAAAACCCCTTAGTATGGTTAATTACCCAAACGTTAGCGTTATTCCTTAACAAAATACTTGAAGTTTACTTATAAATATCAAGAAGCGATAAATTACAGTGACATAGGAATTAAATTAGCTATTAACATAAACAGCTTATATTTATTAGGAGAATTATACTTTGAAAAGGGATCAAATATATTAAAAATCAAATCTCAAGAAGAAGGGCTTAATTATATAAAGAAAGCCTTATTTATATTTGAAATGACAGAAAAAAACGAAAATGTAGAAATTATAAAAAAACACTATTTACAAAATAATATATAAAAAACGGTTCTGGTGCAGAAATAATTCGTTAGAACAATAGAACAGCAATATCCTATTAACCTTGAGATTAAGCAGCTAACTTAAATAACTTATGAATGGCTTCAACCTCATTTTGGGCATAGTTCACCCTTTGGTGAAGTTGCCCTTTTTTTATCATATGCATAGCCTCTATGCCCCTCAAAATCAAGGTAGCTGTACGAAATGATTTCAACCCTAACATGGAACGAACTCTCTTCTTTATAAAACGACGGTCCTGTTCCAAGATATTGTTGAGATATTTACGTTTCTCTTCTTTTAATGTTTGAATCGCCACTGGATAAGCCGGATTTTTATCCACTGTTATGACACGCGGCTTAGAAACATGAAAAGACCGTAAAGCCTTTTTGAAGAAGCGCTTTGCAGCCTTAAGATCCCTTGTTTTGCTTAGGTGAAAATCAATGGTGTTTCCTTCAGAATTTACTGCTCGATACAAATACATCCATTGACTTTTAACTTTTACATATGTTTCATCCACTCTCCAGGAATCATTCGTTTGTTTCAAGTGTTTTCGAATTCGCTCATTCAATTCGGGCCCATATTGATGAACACAGCGCATGATGGTTGTATGGGAAATGCTTAATCCTCGTTCTGCCATCATTTCTACCAAATCGCGAAAACTCAAATTGTACCGTAGGTACCATCGTACAGTTAATAAAATAACGTCAGGTTGATAATGTTTCCATTTGAATTGCATTGATTTTGTCATACTGATCACGTCCTTTTAGAATAATAGTATCAGTATGTCCACGTTTAGAAGATTATCTGCAAAAGCTTTGAAGTTTTTGCACCAGAACCAAAAAAACTAAAAACAAGTGCTGATCATCAACAGTGGCTATGTCCGAGTTTGATATATTTCTTGCACTAGAACCAAATTTTTGGATGAAAAATCTTAAATAGCCCCCTTAGTCAAGTTAAAAGGGGGCATAAATAAATTTCTATATCTCTATAATTGTAGTAGTTACAGATGATTTTGGATCAGCAAAAGTACTAACATCAGCTTGAAGTATATATGAAGCACCTTTCTCCAACCATACATCAGTGCTTTCCGTTATAGAGCCATAACAACCTCCAACATGTAAATCTGCAACAAGCTCAATAGTTGTGGGAGAGCTCTTCTTATATAAACTACAAGAAGCATCTGAGGCCATTGCTGTAGTCTTACCATAATATGTACATGTCATTTTCATGTACTTTCCTGTCCCGATAAGATCTAAACTTTTCGTTGAATTATCCGAATGCTTAGATGTTACTGATATAAGAGTAGCAGCATTCGTTGAAGGTACAAATACTGTGAAGATAATAATTATAGATACAATTAATAGAGAAAAATACCTTTTCATTACCAAAACCTCCTTATGTTATTAGTAAAAATCTCTTTGCTTATATCAAATAAGCTTATAATGCTCGAAAATACGTGTAAAGAAATACAAAAATACAAAATATCACATTATTAGACATAATATACTTTCAAATTAATAGTAATTATATGGCAAGAAAGTTATGAAACTTGAACATATTAATACTACTAATCTAAAAAATAGTCATCATGTATGTCTAATCTAGGCTAGACTTATTCAAGCGGAATACATGTATAAATGCATCTTTACGAAGTTTTTTGCCTCCGTCGAATTCCATTATTATTTCTTTACCTTTTTCATCAAATACTGGTAATGAATAATCATACCTGTATACAGTTTTCCCCAATAATATAAAGATCACTTCATGATATTGTGTGTATTCCGACGCTGAATTTCTAAATTTACTTACGTTCCACTATCTAGTTTTGCTAAAAAGTCTAAAATAATATCCTCGCTTAATGATATTAATAAAGGTGTTATATATGTTCGCTAATTTGATTGATTAAGGGTTTGTATATGTGTTCTTAATTTACTGATATACGCATTAAATTTGCAATAATATCATTATAAAATGAGTAAATATTACGGATTCCTAATGTATCTTCGAGATCTATCCCAATGAAATCAATATGATCCCAATTCTTTTTTGTAGCTGTATAATTCCAGACACCTTTTTTAGCATTTCCAGTATACGCTTGATTAGGGTGTCCATGTGGATATTGAGAAGAAATAACACTAACAAGTCCGTCATTCGGCCACCAATTTTTGGTGATAAAAGGTTCTTGATTATCTCTTGTATACTTCCCAATATGTAAACTAGACGTGTACATAAGCGGATTCATGGTCAGTAAAGGTAGGGCATGTCCTGTTAATAATGAAGAATATGTTGCATCCCCTGTATATGAGAAATAGTAGACATCATCAAATGTTTTTACCCATTGATTTAACTCTTTTGAGCCAGCTGTCGTTAAGTCATAAGCACTAATGTCCTTACTTTCCCAAACAGAGCTGTTTAACATACGATCTGCATATTGTAAGAAGCGCTCTCCTGGTTTACGCTTTAATCCCCATTGATCTAATTTAAAATCATAAACAAATGTTTCAGGATTACTTCCTGATAAACTAGCAATCTTTAATATAAACGTTTTAAGGAATGATGCCATGTTTTCTTTATCTGCAAATGTAGAACCATTATGTGGACTACCGATGCTTGTTACACTTCGTACCCAGTTCTTATTTCCTTCAAATAGTGAAGATACTCCTTCTTCAGGGTGTTGTGTAGCGTAGTCCTTCTCTTCTCTACTCCCTTCCTTTAGTAGTTGAACTAATACTCTCTCCGTTTGTCCACCCATACTATGTCCAACAAAATGAAGATTATTATCATCACTCCATTGACTATATATTCCCGGATATGTTCGTCCATAACGAGCATGTCCATGTTTTTTCGCATGTGCTGCACCATAATCTACTGTTCCACCTTTAATGTATGCATATAATTCAACTGCACGATCCCAATTACTTGAGAAAGGACCAACAGAAGCCGTAAATGTCCTATATCCTTGTTGATTTAAATTTGCTTCAATGTCTTTAAAACCTCCCCAATATTTAAAACCAAGTAGTTCATCTCTTCCCCATCCTGCTAAACCATGAATAAGAATAATCGGATCTTTTAGGCTTTGTTCCACTGCTTTTGACTTTATTGGCTTCCAAAATAAATTTATAATAAATAATATAGATAATACTCCATATAAAAATCGTTTCATAACACACCTCCTCTGTTTTTGTAATTATACTGAATTTTCTGTTATTTTCAAAGAGGATACATTATTTTCTCAACAATTTCCCCTTATATTCGGTTATAAAGTTTTCCTATAACTTCGTATCAAGCTAAACTTATGTAATTTTAATTAAATGGACTATATGAAAATCCAGATTATTATTTCCGTCGAATTCATAAAACAAATAACCGGTTCCTTAACATACAAGGAGCCGGTTAGTATTTCTCAGATACTATTAGGTTCAGAGACTAAAATTGTTTTAATGGAATTAATATCTTTTCTTTCATTAGTAGTTGGATCAAACCCCATTAAGTTACCAATAGCTGTATCGAAATTTTCAAGTGCTACTTTTTCCGTAATTAAATTCGATAATTCTGGAAGGTCTATAGCGCAGGATAAAGCCTTTTCCATCATGTGGTGCGCTTCTCCAGTTCCAATAATTGTAATTCCTTTTGATAGTAATTCAAACGGTTTAACCTTGAACTCATAGGTATCATCAAACCCCATCGGAATAAGCCTTCCACCTTTTTCAATAAGCGGATATGCCCAGTCTAGTTGATTACCTATGGCATCAAAAATCACATCGAACTTTCTTCCTTGATTAATCCGGTAGATTTCTTCTAAGGTGAGTTCTTGCGGATGATATACATATTTGGTTATTTTTCGTGCAGCTTCTGTTCTAAAGGGACCAATTTCCGTAGCAACTGTAATTCTAGAAAGTTTTCGAGCAATCATCTGAACTAACAGTCCAATTGGTCCAGACCCTAAAACTAGAACGGAATCATCTGGTTTTATATTAGCTTTTTCTATAGCGCTAAGAACACATGAAAGAGGTTCAATTAAAGTAGCTCTCTCCCATTCCATTGATTCAGGTAATTTGTAAATAAATCTATCTTCCCCAACATAATATTCTCCAAAAGTTCCATGAGAACCGATTCCTAACTGCCATTCATCGAACTCTTCACAATAGCATGTTAAACCTTTTCTACAGTAATAACATTTCCCACAAAACTGAGTAGGATCAATTACGACACGATCTCCTACGGTTACATTTCTAACCTCTTCCCCTATTTCCACTACGACTCCAACCGATTCGTGTCCCATAACCATATTTGGAGCAGCATACATCTTCCCCTTTAATACATTCAAATCGGTCCCGCAAATCCCAGTACCATAAATCTTGACTTTTACGTCATTCTTTTTTTGAATTTGAGGTTCTTCCACTTCTTTATATTCTAATGTTTTATTTTCAGTCCATACCAATGCCTTCATACTTTTCCTCGCTCCGTTTCCAATTAATTTGTTCCAATAAATTTTGGTGTAATTCTTTGGTAGAAGCTGCTATACATGACTGCTGGTTAATATAACTGAGATCTGTTAAAAGAGTTTCATCTAAAGAATTACCATACGCGTCAGTAATAATAACTCCCGCCTTTTCCGCTAGAAACACACTGGCAGCTATATCATATGGAAAGAGGTGTAAGACTTGACCATTTCCTACTCTTTGAAAATCTGGTAACAAATCTGGACAATCTTTAAGAAGTCTATTCCCGATATCTACATACGCATCCATTTGACCTGTAATAATTCGTGAAATAGAATAAGATGCACTATTAAATATAAATACGCCACCATTATTCGCTGACTCATCGATTAGATGTCCATAAGATTCAATCATTAAGTTAGTAGGATGACCATTAAACTCGAAACTCCAAAACATATTCTTAATGTCTTTGCCCTGGCTTAAATTTGGTAATTCGCTATTATAGCCTTCAAATTCTATAGAATTTGAAAAAATATCACTATACATGTAATTCCCTGTTTTAAGTTCCATTAGAAAAGCATATTCAATATCTTTGATTTTAGAATTGTCTTTGTATTTTGCTAGAGCAATAGAAATACAAGACATTTCAAGTCCTGCAGCTGCAGGACGAGTACCATCAATTGGATCTACAATTAAAATATATTGTGGATTTTCTCCAAAAATCTTAAGACCACCATCTTCAGTATAGAATGCAACAGGTTCTTTCTTATCTGATATATAATCAAGGACCGCATTTTCTGCTGCTGCATCAATATTAAACTGTGCATCTCCACCTGGAGAGTACCCATTAACTATACGGTTCTTCAAAGTCCCCTTTTGATTTTTCACCTTATTATATACGTATTTTCCTAACTCAATAATATAGGTTTTCACTTGATCTCCTCCAATAGATGAGTTAATTTATAACATAGTTCTTCTGCCTCACTTAGAGTAATAGTAAGAGGTGGACGAATTTTAAACACATTTCCGTAGCCATATCTAGATGTTCTGATAATTATGCCATGATCCATAGCACGTTTTGCAATATGATTTGTAAGCTCAACATCAGGTTCATTATTATCTTTTACTATTTCAATCCCAATCATTAAACCTACACCTCTTACATCTCCAATAAACTTAAATCTTTCTTTCATTTTTTCTAAACGTTCCATAATATAATTTCCAACCACAGTCACATTTTCCAAAAATCCAGGTCTTTGTAATATATCAATTGTGGTACATGCTGCTGCAGATGCCATTACATTCGATCCATAAGTAAAAGAATGATGGTGACCAGGCATACCCACATACTTCTCCTCAGTAAGGATAGCTGCAACTTGGAATCCAGTTCCACCTAAACCTTTAGCTACTGTCATCATATTAGGTTGTACATCAAAGTAATCAGCAGCAAACATTTTACCTGTTCTACCAAATCCCGTTTGTATCTCATCAAAAATTAATGCAATATCGTGTTCTTCACATAATTTTTTCAACGCTTTGAAATATCCCTTAGGTGGAACAATATTCCCTCCGTTTCCTGATATGGGCTCAACCATAATAGCTGCAACATTCCCTGTACTTGCATATTCAATAAAATCATTAATTCTCTCGACACACAGCATTCCACAAGAATCAGATTTTTGATTGTAAAAACAACGCAGGCAATAAGGATCTGGGACTTGCAATCCAAAGGAAAATTGAGGTGGAAATGGTTCTCTTCGAAAAGCATTTCCTGAAAGGGCTGACATCATATAGGTTTGTCCCAAATGGCTGCGGAACAAAGAAATAACATCACGTTTCCCGGTATTGTATTGTGCCATTTTAATAGCGCCTTCATTCGCCGCTGAGCCACTGCTAACTTTTGGGTGTGCCCTTGTGAGATTGCTAGGAGCAATTTCAACAAGCTTCTCTGCTAATTTATTTACAGGGTCTGTTTGATAAGATGAAGTAACATGAATAAGATTATCCATTTGATTTTTTACTACATCAATCACTTCCTTATTGCTGTATCCTAAATTCAAATTAAATGTAGCTGATGCACAGTCAAAATATTTATTTCCATCCTGATCGTAAAGGTAGATACCTTCCCCTCTCTCCATAACGACATTGTCTACTTTATAATACAGACTGTCAGGGTTTGTTAAACTTTTAACTTTACCGTTCATTTTTACAACACTCCTATTATTTTAGTAATGTTAAAATTTATGAAGAAATTTAATATGTTAGGGGGCCCAACCTAACTAATAATGGATTATGACTGTATTTACTATGCACCACAATTTGAAAATTGTTATTAAATAACAGTCTCATAATATAATGTGAAATATCCGTACTACAAGTTAAATTAAGGTGAATTATGTTGAGAAAATAAAAAATACGAAATTTTTAAAAAAATAATAAAAAAAGGTAGTATAATTAAAAATTGTTAACATTAAAAAATTTAAATTTAAAAATTTTTATTTTTCCTACATAATAATATTGGTAATATCTAGATATTATAGTTTTTTTATATGCAATTGATTTAAACAATAAATATATTATTTATAAGGAGGAGAAATAGTTGCTAAAACGTTTACTTTGGATAAGCTTCTTTTCTTACATGTTAATCGCTTTTACCTTAGTTATCATTGGTGCAATGCTACCCGAGATTCTAATTCACTATAAGCAAAATTATAGTAATGGTGGTTTACTCATCTTTGGTCAATTTGTTGGTTTTTTACTTGGTGTACTTAGCATGCCTATTCTAGTTAGAAAACTAGGACGGAAAAATGTAGTTCTCCTGGGTTTAATTATGATTAGTCTTGAGCTTTTTACATTTTTTCTACCAAATTGGTATTTTCTTTTTCCATTAGTCGGATTAGCAGGATATGGAGCTGGATTAGCGGAATCTTGTATTGGCACAATCATTTTAGTTACATTTCAAGAAAAACAAGCCACAGCAATGAGTAAACTAGAAGTTGCATTTGGATTAGGTGCACTATTCATGCCACTTTTCTCAAGCGTACTTATAAGTAAAGGTATTTGGGAATATGCATTTTTGATATTAGGATTGAGTTCATTGTTAGTTATACTCGGATGGAAGGTATTGTCTTTTGGTGAAGTCGATGAATTTCTTATAAAGAATACCAGTACTAATACATCTGTTAATAAAAAAACCGGTTCTTATACTAAAAAGACGTTTTTAATCATTACATTTTCTGCGATATATTTCTTCTGTTATGGTGGAAGTGAAGTATCTATTGTTCATTTTTTACCTTCAATTTTCATGGAAGAGTGGGAAGTCCCTAATTCTCTTGCAACACTGACTGTAACTGTTTACTGGATGGCAATGGTAATAGGGCGTGCGTTAACAGGTGTTATCTCTGAAAAGCTTACCTATAACACGTTTTTACTTTTAATTAATATTGGAGGTCTAGTTGTACTTATATTACTAGCCATTAGTGGAAATGTTTGGTTGGGTTTCTTTCTATGCTTCTTTCTAGGGTTATTTATGGCAGCAATGTTTGCCATTGCTTTAATTATCACAAACCTATATTTTCCTGGACAAACAGAAAAGACAACTAGTATATTATTAGCTACAAACGGTCTTGGTGGCTCATTAATTCCAATTATTATAGGACAGAGTATGGATAAGTACCCTGCTCAAATTACTTTTTGGCTATTTGCCTTTATAATGTTAATAATGCTAATATTGTTAATTGGAATTCAAATTTTGGGAAATACTCGGTTATCAGTTATACGAGAACACGATAATAATCACAAAATTTAGATTTAGGGGTTCTGATACAAATATATGAAGAAGAACATGGATAATAGTAGATTCCTATAAGTCCAAGTACTTGGCGGATGAACTCTTTCTGGTTTTGGACAGACTGATTCTGTAAATCAATCTGTCCCTTTTTTATCTGCATAATAAGATTTAAGTAGTCCAATATAAAAAACATTATGCAAAAGAAAACACCTACGCAGAACCATAGCTTAGGTGTTTTCTTTTTATTTATAGAGCATGCTCGGTCAGTCATATCCCTACAAACTCAAATTCTCCTATAAAGATAGTAAAAAACATAAAATCAGACATCTTTTGAAAAATATTAAAGGCTATTTAAATAATTCTAAAAAAACAGTACAGTTTCTATATAAATACATTTCAAGAGGTGATTATATTGAAAAGTTCATTTGGTTTATTATCGGATGTTGTGGTAGCCGGAACAATGGTATTCCGTGTAGGTGGCTTAAATTTACATGCGGATTCTTCTCCCAAAGAGAAAATTCCGTAACAAGTAGTATCAAAAGATTTTGGAAAGCAAACAATAGTAAATTTTGAGAGCTATATAAAATCACATTCCATTTTATCTAAAAGTTCGATTCAATTGCATTTGCTAAGAGACATAAATATGGTAATTTTACTTTCTTATATAAACTACTAAATCAGGAGTAATTGTATCCACTCTGCTCTGTTCGAAAACTACCTAGAAATACAACTTATATCATTAGTAAAATGGAATTGAGCAAAGATGAAAAGCACATAAAAATTGAGGCATTAGTAAAATAAATTTCATAGAATCATAGGGTTGTTTCTGTACTTTGTGAAAATAAATTTTTTTAAAGGAGCCGAAAAATGAGCCGAAAAAGAAAGATATTCACTTTTATATCCGCATTTGGTATAAGTTTAGCAAGTTATTCTAATTGTACTTCTGCAACGGTTTTTGATAGCAATGCATTAAGAAATACTGGAGACAAAATATATACTTCTACTATATCAAATTATTCTCAAGTATCAGCTGTTGCTAGAGAGATGAAACCCTTTCCTCAGCAAATAAACTACTCTGGTATTATTAAACCAAATCATGTTTCACAAGAAAGTTTGAACTCCTCAGTTATAAATTACTATAATAATTGGAAAAAGAAGTATCTAAAGAATGATCTTTCTTCACTACCAGGTGGTTACTACGTCAAAGGAGAGATTACAGGAGATGCAGAAGGGTTTAAACCATTAGGAACTTCTGAAGGACAGGGCTATGGTATGATAATCACAGTCTTAATGGCAGGTTATGATTCAAACGCCCAAACTATCTATAATGGCTTATTTAAAACGGCCAGAGCTTTTAAAAGTTCTGGAAATCCCAATTTAATGGGCTGGGTTGTAGCTGACAGCAAAAAAGCCCAGGGGCATTTTGATTCTGCGACAGATGGAGATTTAGACATTGCTTACTCACTTCTTCTTGCTCATAAGCAATGGGGATCAAATGGTACAATCAACTATTTGAAAGAAGCTCAGAATATGATTACAAAAGGTATTAAAGCTAGTAATGTTACCAAAAATAATAGTTTAAATTTAGGAGATTGGGGTTCGAAAAGTACATTTGATACTAGACCGTCCGATTGGATGATGTCTCATTTTAGAACCTTCTACGAATTTACAGGGGATCAAACTTGGATGAATGTCATTGACAATCTGTACAATGTTTATACACAGTTTACAAATAAATACTCGCCAACTACAGGGCTGATTTCAGATTTTGTTGTGAAAAATCCGCCACAACCTGCTCCTAAAAACTTTCTAGATGAATCAAAACATACCGATGCATATTACTATAATGCCAGTCGTGTACCACTCCGAATTGTTATGGACTATGCAATGTATGGAGAAAAGAGAAGTAAGGTGATTTCTGATAAGGTCGCTACGTGGATTAAAAATAAAACAAAAAGTGACCCCGCTAAGATCGTAGATGGTTATCAACTAAATGGAACAAATATTGGTGATTATCCAACGGCTGTGTTCGTTTCACCATTTATTGCTGCTGGTACAACTAACAGTAATAATCAAGCATGGGTTAATAGCGGCTGGGATTGGATGAAGAATAAAAAAGAAAGCTATTTTAGTGATAGCTATAATTTATTGACCATGTTATTCATAACTGGAAATTGGTGGAAACCAATTCCTGATGAAAAAAACATACAAAATCCAACAAAGCCAGAAATTCAGTCTGAATATAAGGAATAGAATCCATATGCAGTATTTGAACTACTCCCACTTCTATAATTGGGAGTAGTTCTATGAATACTGAAAACCTGCTTTTGGTACAAAAACTCCAAGATTCTCGCAAGTAATCTCCTAAACTTGAACACACCGATAGTATGACTCTAAAAAGGTGTGTGATCAGCATAGAAAAGGAAAATTTGTTCAAATGGAACCTTTTTATTTTTGATTAAGTAAGTGTTGATTAATTTTATCTCGAATTGCAATTGCAATGAATTCTTCAATAGAGCTATTTGTTTCACTTGTAATTTTTTTTATGTATTGGTATTCCTTATTTGTAAGTATTACCGGCTTAGTTATTGTGTTACTGTCCAAATATACACTATGATTGACACGTGGAACAATTTTTCCTTCTATTATATAAGGTGTTAACTCATTTATCCATTCCATCTGTATTCCTGGTGGTAATGTAATTAAAGATTGACGGATCTCAAAATACCAGAATCCTTCTTCTTCTGATACTTTTAAATTTCTTGGCGACACATACTGCAATATATTATCGATTAAATGGAAAATGTTATTTCGGAATTGATCGGATTTCGGAAAACGGAATTTCACAAACCTTTGATGATGGCTTCGTGGTTTATCAGATAACATATAGGCCGACTCATATCCTTCTTTTAATGCCGCACTAAGTGTCAGGTTATTCCCAAATTCATCAAGGAGTATAATGTCACCACGTTTCGGAATAGAGATAATACGTGCTAATGTATTCCCTTTTGTAAACTTTTGAAATAATACTACATTATGTTTCTGTGAAAATGTATAGACAGCATTTTCTTGTTCTACCTGTTGGGCAAGTTTACGAATATCATCTTCTTTTACAAATTTCGTTTGTCGGTTGCGATATTCTTGTACAGTATAAACTAGCTCCTTTTCTTCTATCCACTTTTCAAGTAGATTCATACTAATATGATACTCTTTACTTGCCTGGTATAAAGTAATACCTTCTATTTCACGTTCATCTTTTAATTTCTCTACTTCCTCCCTGCTAAATAAAAAGCTTCCATCTAAACGCCACGTATCCTTATTGATTGGAGTTAACTGTCCTTGTTTCATTAGATTATTAAAAATAAAGTGGCTAATCTCCAAGTAATCTTTTACCTCATTTGTGGTCATAGTCATTTCATATACGCTAAGCATTCATTTTCCCCCTTGCATCCAATACATACAACATAATAATATTATGTAAATTATATTTTAGAAAAGTTCTATTTTAAATTAATTATAACATAATTTAATAGTAGATCTCTTTAATAATTTTAATAACGTCTAATTAAAATTACTTTTAAAATTAATTTTTAAATCGTTGTAAATTATTATAAGTAATTTAATTTTAATTAATTTAATAACAACCATAGAAAATGGGAAGTTTTCTATAGTTGTTTTACACTTTCATTTATATAAAATTTAATCTTTCTATGTAAATAAAATTGAATGCATTAAGTTATAATTATAGATATAAAGGTAATTAATAAGGAGTTGAAGAATAATGAAATTTGAATTGAATACGATTCATAAAGAAACTTCTTTAGAAAGTAGAGAGAAACAAAAACAAAATTTCACAAACATAATTGCAGTATGGAATCGTGATTATATAGATGAAGCTGAATTTAAAAAGGAAAATAACGAGAGAGAAGATATTTATACATATGAGGGATTTTCAGACGAAGAAATACTGTACTATTACTTGAACCGACAAACACATTTTGACCAGGAGAAGCGTATAAAAGATGAATCAAGAACTTTATACGCTCGTGATCTAAGTCAGTTTTACTTCTTTATCAAACAAAGTACAGAATTTCTGCAGCAAGATGTAAAAGATTATAAAGTTGGCCAAGTCTGGAGGAATCTAAGAAAGCGCCATATCCGTAACTATCAAAAATGGATATCCCAGGAGGCAATCTCCTATCAATCCAAAGAAAAATATAAATCATCTACAATTAGTCGAAAACTCGGAGTTATTCGCTCTTACTTAAGATGGTTATATGAAATTCAATATATCCAGGAACCCCTTCATGTAGAGATTTTAAGTACGACGGTGAATAAACAACATAAACCAAAGCGTGAGTTATCATATGAGGAAGTCAAGCAGCTGCTTCATTATTATAAGGATAATGAAATCAATTATGCCTTACTATCGGTCCTGGCTACCACAGGATTACGTGTTGCGGAAGTAGCGCATGCAAAGTGGGAAGATCTAGAGTATGACGCTATACGTGAACGTTACTATTTAACAGTTGATACAAAAGGCGATAATGAACGGATTGTTTCTATTAATAAGGAGATTTTTAATCGTATCGTTTCGTTTCGAATACGTAGAAGATTACCCGTAGATATCAGAAATAAAAATGGCGGGACCATTTTCCAAACCAAGAACCATACGGCTTATCGGGAAAATTATTTATCACAATATATTTCTAAGATCATAAAAGATACAGAGTTACCCTTTACAGAGAATATACGTATTACTCCTCACTTCTTCAGACATTTTTATGTACAATACTTATATGATTACAAAGGACTTGCACCTCATGTAATCGCAGCTGCAGTTGGTCATAAAAATGATAGAACGACAAAAGAAAATTATTTGAAACAACGATTAACGAAAGATAATGATGCTGGAAATCTAATTACGGAAGATGAATTCTAATTCTTTATACCTTAATCAATCAAGTCTTATTGAACTGTAGTATTATCATTTTAGCTATGTATTTTTTACACAACTAAAATGAATTACCTACCTGTTTTTTGTGTTTGTTCCATGTTACATGTGTTCTTCGCCAAGATTCCCTAAATATAAAACATATCCATAGGGAAGCATGTAGAACCTTGCTATAATGAAGGTGTAGCTATATCCTACTTATTTTTGAAGGAGCTTAGAAATGGAAAAGATAAGAGACATTTTATTTTCTAAAATGGATACCTTAAATGATGAAGATCAAAAAGTATTAAAGAAGCTTATTAGTAAATTGAAGTCGTTCGCCCATGCCCCACTAAACAGAAAACATTGTTTACGTATGACACAGTTTATTGAATCTGAAGAAGTAACACGACTTATCGCTGATGTAATACAATCTTACAAATTAAAACTGATGTCGAATAGTAGTTTTAGCATGTATGACGTTATCGGATATTATTATGGTATTTCATTACTTACGTGTTGTGTAGTATTTGAAAAAGGTGATTTTAAAAAAGCATACTCTGTATTAGAAAATGAGGTCATAAAAGAAAATGAGAAGAATGCTCTTGTAGCTGAACGTGATGGAGAGAATTACTATGTTATGGCACGCATACTTAATATTTTTAAAACGGATAATGAGAGTATAGATAGTTTGTATACAAAACTATCAAATGATGACATATAGTAAAATTTCTCAATGTATAAATAGATTAGGAGTAAAATAAGAGTTACTCTCTTCCTTTTTGATTATTTTTGTTAAGTCACTGTAACCTACTATTATTTCTTCAAAGGGTCATAGCTAACTTATTGTTTTGTAAGTTCCGGTAAGGGCCATGTAATATAACACATGGATGGTCTGCTTTTAATAGGGGTTCAGCTGAGATATATGTAATTTTGGGTTATAGGCTGTATTTTATTCCCATTATCAGATTTCGGTGTAACAAAAAGGTGTTAAACCAATAATGTTACGAATTATTTTTGATTGATACAGTATTTTGTTACAGCTAATTCAAGAGTTATGAGATTTATTATTTTTAAATACAACATGTAACATAAACGAACGTTTTTGTTACGGTAATTGCATAGAAAATTCTACTTTATAAAAAGTAGCGATAAACTTTTGATATTGAATGTTTTAATATATCTCCAGTCATCGTATTTAACAATCGCGCCATATTCTTGAATAAAGTATTGTTAAAAAGATGGGATTTTGAAATAATTGGTATTAAGATAACCGTAGTATTGTTAAATAAGAACTTTTAATCAAATATAGAAGCTAGTTAACTTCATAAGAAGTGATTTTTTATAGGTTGTTAGAATTAAAGAAGGAAGAAGGGAAGAAAATTATGGATCAAAAGATGCTTGAATTGCTTAACGAAATATATCCAGTGGATATTATTAAAGCTGAGTCAGTAACGGATGAGATGTTTCGGTGTACTGCTGAACAAGGTAATTACTTCGCAAGAATTACCAACTATAAAAATTATGATGAACAGTTAGAAGAAGTTAATTTTACAAAAGAAGAAAAGAGAATTAAGCGAATATAAAGCCATTGGAATGATTCAAGACCATCTATACATTCTGTATCAAGCTATACAGCAAAACACCCAAGAAATAACAAAGATCCTAATCCGCCTGTTCCACCTTCTACAGAAGAATGGACGGAAATCTCATCGATATGAGAAGAAAACAGTCTTTGATATTTTGGGTATTGTCTATGAGTATAATGGATTGAAAAAGCAAAAGAAAGTTGCATAATTTTAAAAATTTGGCCGATTGAGGTTTATTTAGCATGTTCATTTTGTTTCCGTTCTTAAGTTGATGGGCATGCGGCTGAACCCCTAAGAAGCTCTTCAAAAGTTATATATAAAAATTTCGAAAAGCTTCTTACAAATTTTACTCAACAAATATTTTTCTTCGATCATAGGCAAAGATGGTCATCGCGACACCCAAGATAGCACAAATCATATACATAAATGAGTATGAAGAAAAATCAGCTATAGGCCCCATAATGACACCACCTAAAGAAACACCTAAATCAGCCATAGCAATAAACAAGCCAATTAATACATTGCGATTCATTTGCGGCAAAACAAAGGTCAAATACGTTGTTAACGTTGGATAGAGGAGCGCCTGAGCAATTCCCATTAAAATTGCACCAATGTAGAAAAAGGTCGCCCCACCGATTATAGAAAAGCTAACACATTGTGCTGCTACTGCTAAAAGAAGCATAGTCCCCATGATAAAAGAAGAATGCCATTTACCGTCTGAAGGAATTCTTTTTCTTAAAACAAAGCGAGCAAAAACAACAGTACCTGCTTGAAGCATTAGATAAATTCCAGCATTGCCACTTTTTAATTGTGTAGCGTATAATGGGATAAAGGTTGTAATAGCTCCAAATACAATAGAAGCAACTAACATCAACACACTGCATTTAAATAAAATCGGATTTTTAACTAATTGGCTAAAAGATTGAAACATCCCCACTTCCTTCTCTGTATTATCTGAAACAGGATGAGCTTTTCTTTTTTCCATTTTAGCACTATATCCAAATACACCTGTGAAAATAGCAATTATTATCATCACTACTGTAAAATAATCCATGCCTCCTGTTTGCCAAATACTTAATGCCACTATGGGACCTATAATACCTGGCATATTTGCGAATAAAGAATAAAGTGAAATCCCTTGAGAACGATCCTTCTCTGGTAGCGCATCAATAATGCCTATCTGTAATGCCATGGAGAAGAACGCTGTTGAAACCCCTTGTAAAATACGTGCAACTAAAAAGCCCCACAACCCAGTAATTGTATATAATATTAAAGCAAAACCATTAATAATAAGAATAATACGTAATACTTTTATCGGTCCTTGTTTTTGAATAATACAACCTGCCCATGGTCGAAAGAACATAGTTGTAAATAAATATCCTCCCATAATCAAACCAATTGTTGCATTGCTAGCTCCTAATGTTTTACCCTGTAAAGGAATAATAACATTTAATATAGAATTAGCACTAAAATAAAGAAGAACCAATATATACAAACGTAGAAAAGGCCATGCCATAGCTCCATTCACAATTTCTTCTCCTCCTAATTCTGTAACAAATTCTGTGACTTCTAATATTGTAATGAACTTTTTTCTTATGAATTAGCTTTACTTCATAGTTACACTACAAAAAAGATAGTGTGTATGAATGTTAATTTTCATTAGATAATTCCGTACCTTTCGTACCTCATAAACTTCTCTTCATGTGCCATATAATACATTCACAAAACTAAAGATGATTGAAAAAACAACCTACTTATTTAATCATCGTAACCGTGTTAAAATCTTTTCTTGGATATGGGAATCTAAGGTTGAAACTGTCCCATTACAGAGTAACGTATAGATAGAAATTATGTTACTGAGATATCCTTCTCGTGGATAATATCAAAAGGCTATTAACATCTGTAGTAATTTTCTTGCGTATTCTGACCGGACGTCTTTTAATTGTTCAATCGGCGCTATTTCTTCAATCTGACCATCTTTAAAGATAATAATTCTATCGCAAATATAGGCAGCGGCTTGAATATCATGAGTTATAAAAATATAACTCATATTATAAATTTTTCTTAATTGTTTTAATAATTCAAGCACTTGTTTTTGAACAGATACATCTAAAGAGCTGATTGCTTCATCTAATAAAATACATTTTGGCTCTGTTGAGATAGCTCTTGCAATACAAACTCTTTGAATCTCCCCTCCCGACAACTGGTGAGGATATTTCTTTCTATAGGATGGATTCAATCCCACTTGATTTAATAGAATATCAATCTTAATCTGGTATTCTTTCGAATCCTTTTTTTTGGTTTTTAATGGCTCCATAATTGCTTCTTCAACAGTAAAAAATGGATTAATGGAGGAAGTATAGTCTTGAAAAACAGCACTAATGTTACCTAGTCTCACTACTCTATTCGCTATATTCTTTCCCTCAAATAAAACTGTTCCACAATCAGGTTTTTCAATTCCTAATATCAAACGTCCTAACGTTGATTTTCCACTTCCACTTTCTCCGATAATGCCAAGACATTCGCCACTCCTACACTCAAAACTAACTTTCTTCAGGATTTTTTGTCTGTCTCTAGAAAATAATCCACCTTTTTTATAGGATTTTTCAACGCTATCAACTCTTATCAAATGTAACTCCTCCCCATTAAATTTTTAAAATTGTTACTCAGTGCTAGTCTAGTGGATATTAAATATCTTGTATATTCATGTTGTGCTTCTGAAAAGACGTTTTGGACAGTGCCTCTTTCAATAATTCCTCCTTCCTTCATTACCAAAATATTATCAGCAATTTTTTTTACAACACCTAAATCATGGGAAACAAAGATCATCGAACAACCCATTCTTTCTCTTAATTTAATAAATTGTTCAACCACCTCAAATTGTGAGATTGTATCTAGTGCTGTTGTCGGTTCATCAGCGATAATAATGTCAGGCTCTAATACTAATGCTAATGCAATCATAATTCGCTGCAGCATTCCACCTGATAGCTGGTGGGGATACTTATTCATAATCTCTATGGGGTTTTTTAACATTACACTTTCCATGGCATGTTTCATTTTTACTTCTATTTTGTTATTACTCCAGGCAAAATGTTCAACAAGTGTCTCTCGTAAATGAACACCGATTACACAAGAAGGATCAAATGCTCTCGTGCCATTTTGTAAAATCATGCAAAGATTTCTTCCCCTTTTCTTTCTCATCGCTTTCTCAGAAAGATTGTTCAGTTTTTCACCTTTAAATAGAATGTCTCCAGATTGATAAATCCAGGATTTATTCAATCCCATAATTGATCTACAAGTCACAGACTTCCCACTTCCACTTTCCCCCACAATCGCTAGACAACTTCCATAGTTTAAATTGAATGAGCTATTATGAATAATCACTTTTTCAGTATTGTTATCCCATATTCTCAAATTTTTAACTTCTAATATATTCATAAATTTATTTTGCCACCTCTTTTTCTTGAAGCTTACTCTTAGGAGTTATCAAGCTTTCTTGAGTCTTATTTTTAGAGGTTATTAATTTAGGATCTAAAGCGATCTGAAGTGCATCAGATAAAAAATTAAATGCAGATACTACCATAATAATAGCCAATCCAGGTGCTAGCATTAACTCTGGTTTTGAAAACATAACTTTTCTTGCTTCATTTAGCATCATTCCCCATTCAGCATTTGGAGCTTGAATTCCTAGACCCAAGAATGAAAATCCTGATATTTGTAAAATCATTGAACCAAGAGAACTGCTTGAAATAACTGCTATATCGGACAATGTCACAGGAACAATGTGCTTACATATAATTTGTATGTCACTAATGCCAGATGCTTTTGAAAATTTCACAAAGTCTAACTCCGAATACTGCATAACAGACGTTCTGATGACTCGGGCAAACCATGCCCATTTGATTAGAATAAATGCAATTAATATATTCTCAAGACCTACGCCTAGAATACCAACAACCGCTAATGTCATAACGTATCCTGGAAAAGAAAGCATAATATCACAAATCCTCATAATAAAAGCGTCTACTCGTCCTCCAAAATAACCTGCTATGAAACCTAGAAAAGTCCCAATTAAAACAATTATCAATAATGCAACTAAAACCCATAGAATACTAGGACGAATTCCATAAATTAGTCTGGATAAAACGCATCTCCCTAAATGATCATTACCTAATAGGTATTCCGACGATGAGGTTGCATACCGCATCGCCATATTTATTTCCTCAGGGTCATGTGGCGCAAGTAAAGGAGCAAATACACCAGCAACAATCGTTACAATAATGATTATCAAAGATACAATAGCTAACTTATCTTTGCTTAATGTTTTTAATATCTTCATTTAGAAACCCTTTCTTAATTTAGGATTCATAGCGGCATTTATAATATCGGAAATCGTATTAAAAAATACAAAGGTTACCGCTAATATGAGAACATATGCCTGTATAATTGGGTAATCCCTGCTTAAAATGGATTTAACACTTAGACTCCCTAACCCTGGCCATGCAAACACATTTTCTATAACTACTGTGCTTCCAAGTATAATGGGTATGGCCATACAAAAGATTGAAATGGCCACTTGTAATGAATTTCTTAAAACATGGATGACAATTTTTCTCTCGGTTAAACCACATGCCCTTCCGTACAGTACATAATCTTCATTTAAATTGCTTAACATCGAACTTCTAACTGTTCTAAAATAAATGCCAGCATAACTTATCGTGATTACAGTAACAGGAAGGATGTAACTTTTATAGGAATCCAGTCCACTTGTTGGTAATAGATCTAATTTAACAGAAAAATACCAAATCATAACAGAAGCGAGCCAATACGACGGCATCGCTGTTAAGAAAAATGAAATTCCTCTTACTGATTTATCAATTATCTTTCCTTCTTTCATCGCACAGATAATACCTAATAAGATTGACAAAGTAATAATGGCAACAGATGAAACGATCGTTAACTTTAATGTATTGAGAAAGGCCGGACCTATTAATGACCAAACTGGCTTTCCTGTGACGTATGAATTTCCAAAATCTAATTGCAAGCAAGCAATGGTCCAATGTAAATATTGTGCTATAAATGGTTTATCCAGCCCCAACTTTTCCTTCGTTTGTGCAATTAATTCATTTGTTATTTCTGGGGTATCTTGTGCTTGTAATACCACTTCTGCGGGATCTAAGGGAGAAAGATTAATTAAAACAAACGTTAAAAATGAAATAGTGAAAAGTAAAGGAATAGATATTAATAATCTTTTAATTATATAACTTTCCATTGAGCATCTCCTTTTAATATAAAATATCATTAGAAAAACATACCTACATCTGTCCCAGTTTATTAAGCAATAGGCATTTTTGAACACTACAAAATTGCCTAAATATATATGATAAAGGTTATGTCGCTTAGAGATGTCAAGAGTCTAGTGAATGTGTACAATCAAACAAAGATTTTCACAACCCATTCATATAGCTAAAACTTACAAATTCTTATCTCATAAATAAAAGGGGAGAATTCCCCTTTTATTTATATTTTTATTCAAAGTGCATTCGCTCAAATGGCAATTCATATTGTGTTTGCTTAAATGAAGTGTCTTTTAAATTTTTGGGAGCAACTACAGTCATACGACCATGTGAAATTGGAATAAAGACTGCTTCATCATGAACAACTTTTAAAATATCAGCGTATAATGATTGTCGTGTTTTCTCATCAGTAGATACCATAACCTTATTGATTTTCTTATAAAGTTCATCTGCTTCAGCAATACCACTTGTCGTATACAAATAAGCAGAATTAGAGATAAAAGCGGCTATTGTACTTTGTGGATCATACGCTAATCCCCATGTTTGATTGAATAATAGATTATAGTCTCCAGTAGATCTTCGTTTAGCAATTGAATTTGATTCTTCACCAATAATTTCCAGATGAATCCCGATGTTTTTTAATGAACTTTGAATAAATTCAGCCTCTGCTTTTTGGGAGGAAGAATTACTATCATAATAAAGGTTCATTGTTAGTTTGTTACCATTTTTAGTTCTAACCTCAACCTCATTTTCCAATACCCATCCTGCTTCTTCTAAAATGTTTTTTGCTCTTTCTAAATCATAGCCTCGTTTCTTCAAATCGACATCTGCATAATTAACATTAGATGAAAATAGTGTATTAGCCACCTTTTCAGTACCATTTAAAATATCCTTAGTAATTGTTTTTCTATCAATAGAGTACCAAATAGCTTCCCGAACAGCTTTTTCACTTACTGGGTTATCTGTTTTACTGCTATTAGCTACAATCATTTTCGTATTCATTGCTTCACTCTTAACAAGTTGATAATTACCTGAATCAACTAATTGTTGCATTGCTTGGACATCAATACTGTCTGCACCCCTGTCATCTGTGAAAGCAAAGTTAACTTCACCTTTTTGTAGTGCCAAAAATGTTGTTTCTCCACTTGGAAGAACCTTGGAAGTAACCTTTTTAATTTTAGGTGATTCACCCCAGTATTTTTTATTGGCTTCAAAAGTTGCATACTCATCGGTTTTATGCTTTGTGAGAATATACGGTCCTGTACCGTGGTATCCGTTTACACCCTCTTTTGTGCCCCCATTAATAAAATCTTTTGGCGATATGAATACATAAGGTCTAGTCATAGACAATTCAACCAAAGTTGGATAATATGCTTCTGATAATACTAATTCAACTGTATGCGTATCTATCACATTACAACTTACTATTTTTGTTGATAACTTAATCCAAGAATGCTTCTCTTTATTCTTTTGTACTGCATCAATATTTTGTTTCACTGCTTCTGCGCTAAATGGTTCCCCATCGTGGAATACCACATCTTTTCTTAAATGGAACGTATACACTTTACTATCTTTTGAAATTTCCCATGATTCAGCAAGTAATGGTTTAATCCCATCTGCTGTGTTCTCAACTAATGACTCATACACCATTCCTTGAGCTGGCATAGAGCCTGTGTAAAGATGAGGGTTCATGTCATTAATATCTTTGGCTGATGCATAAACTAGCTCTGTTTGCTTTTCACTATTCTTTGAATCAGTTTTACCACTGCAGCCTGTAAGCACAACCATTACATACATAAGAACAAATAGAAAAATAAAATTTCTTTTTTTCACATTATTTCCCCCTAATGACTATAAGATGGTCCTACGAATTGAATATGAAAATTTCTAATTGGCAAGTACATATGTACCTGCCAATTGGTTTCTCCCGTTTCTAAGTAGATACCATCCTTACTTTAATTACTGTTTTAACGTCTCTACTCCTATACTTTTTCCGATTTCACTGCATATCATATTCAAATCTTCATCAAAACTTTGAACAACAAATGCCTTAGACAGCGGTGTGTCCTTATGAGATTGAGCTACTTCTTCGATTTTACTCTCATATGTATTAATGAACTTATCTATTGTTGGACAATTTAGATTCAGATATTTTCCTATTCCTTGTATTATTTTTATACGATAATAGTCTTCCTTGGGCATTCTTGGGATATCTAAACACCCCTCCTTATTGACAAACATTCTCCCAAATGGAACAGCAGAAAAATCAAAATACCTTCCTTCTTTATCTGGCTTTGAGAAAGGATCAATCAATAATGAGGTGTAACGTATATACAATAAATACTCTTGATGAATCAATTCTAAATGATTAAAGTTTTCTATATCATGTCGTGATAAGCTTTTTAAGCCTACCGGATAATTATCATCCGTCATAAATTTAAGTAAGTTTATATCTGGAATATTTATTTTTTCTACAATATTCATAATTTCTTTCCATTGGGACAACATATCACGAATTAAATATTGTGTAATGGGCCCCTCAGGATAAATTTTATATACATATTTCTGGCTGTCTAACTCTCCGAATATCGCACTTAACGAAAAATCGTTCATAAACAATGGAGGGTGTACATATAAAGAAATATTTCTTGTTTCTGCTTCAATTGGAGATTTCATAGTTTCTAAAACAATACCTAATTGCTCATAGATTCTACATAGCCTCTCGACATTTTTAGACGAATAGTGTGTAGATCCTATATACACTTTTTTCTTAACCGCCGTTGTTATAACATGATTGAGTGGTTTATTGTGCATCCATCGTGTATCGCTGTAGTACGTAGAAAAACTAATGATCTCCACCTCCGGATTAAGCTGATTCATATAGTTACTTACTAAGCTATTTGAACCGAAAGTGGGTGAAATTAAAATTATGCATTTTACTTGTTTTAAAATATCATCGTTAATTTGCTTTAATACTTCGATATAGACATCTGTTGTTACAGAAAGAATAATGGTATCCCATTTCCCCTCAATCTCTCTATATCCATAAAAGGCTTGGTCAATAAAACACTCTCCCCCCATATTTTTATGCATTTCATTTTGAACACTTACACGAATCAGAAGATTATTTTGAGTAAGTGCTGCAAAATAATCTTCTGAACGAGCAGACTGTCTTCCAACAATCCCCACATAGCAACCCAATTGTTTTTTAAAATTCATAGAAATTTGAATGGATGTAGGACCAGTCCCTAATAGTAGAACTCGCTTTAAATGACTCATAAATGCCTTCCTTTCTGTAAATAAGTAAACCTATACTTTTTTATATAGTGCAATATCAAATATATGGTCTGGACGTATTGTATTTCCAACGATCTTCCATTTTTTGTTATCTACCTCTCGCGCTGGATAATTAAACAAAGACTTTAACCCATTACCATATCTCATAGCCACAACGACACTTTCGTTCGTCAATGTATAGAGTTGGTCCAATATGTCATATTTACTTTGGACCGTAGAACTAAAAATGACATGAGTTACTTCTTTTATAAAATCGAGTTCCTCTACTGATTTTTTTTCTAATCGAATATTTAATCCGTGTCCCAATTCTTTAACAACGTTCAATCCAAGTTGAATGGCATCATCATCTATATCTATGCCAACAACCTCCGCACCAGTTCGTTTAGCAATTAATAGGGGTGTCATTGGAAATGAACCTGAACCGACCAATAATACTTTCGACTTAGAAGTGATTTGGAAACTTCCAAATTCTTTTTCAATACATAATTCTATATTTTTAAAGTAATTCGCTATTTCAGCATTTCCACTCTGTAATTTCAATGCACGATATTTCTCCATAATTGCAACACAAAGCGCTGAATTTCTTCTTAGGTCTACTACCAGTCGATCTAGATCGCCGGACTTTTGTTGTTCTAATTGTTCCCAAATTACTTTGTGCTCTTTATTTGTTATAAATTTGGCATAATCATCTATTAAAGCTTCTAACTCTTCACAGTTGTCCATCGTATCATCATATTGTCTTGCTGAATAATTGAATTTACCCGAAAATTCAATTAAATTATCTTGGAACTTTTCTAACACATTCACTCATTTCACCTCTATAAAATGTAATAACTAAATTTCAATAAAAGCTTTCCCTTGTGCCACTATTTTGACTGGCCCTTCAATCTTAAGGTCTATCAACTCTTCCTTATAACAAGTAGCAATTACATTAATAATGCCGCCAGGTTGTCTTATTGGTACACGGATCTCCCCATTATTTTTCCAAGCCAAATAGGCTCCTAAAGAGGCTGTACCTGAACCACATCCTCTTTCCCAGATCATACTATCTAAATGAGGAACATAGATAAGCGGGGCCATTTCATTAGCTTCCGATTTATATAGTAAAATACCTACCAAATTTGTCCCCATAGTTAACCCAAGTAACTTTGCTAATTTTTGCGCTTTCTCCCTCACTGGTGGATTAATTTGTGCCACTTCTATCACAATATGAATAAACTCATGGTATCTTACTATAATAATATCCAAATCGTCACCATCATACTGTATGGTTTGCTGTTCAATTCTTTTAGGAATAGGCATAGTAACTTGACAATGATATTCATCTGAAAGTCTTCTTACTTGACATATTATTAATCTGTCCGTACCTGAAACTTCTAATAATATTTCCTCTGAATCATTATGCTTTAGTCCTTTTTCAGATGCGATAAATGTTGCTAATGCCATACAAGCATTTCCACAAAATTCACCTCCTGCCATTTGAAGATATGCAGCAGTTTCATTTTTTACTGATTCTTCTATAAACCCTACTTGCTCAGCATATACGCTGTCATATGCCATCATTTTTGAAGCAATGTTCTTATACTCTTCAACTGGATGACTCGTTTTAACAAGGACTGTCATATTCTGTGTTGGATTAAACTTTATAAAATCTATTTCTTTTTTCATTACAACCACCTCCTACAATTATATTTTTTCCACTTGAATCCTTTATTAAATCGTAATGATTACTATTATCAAGGATGAAACAAATTATATCATAATTTTAAATAGTGTCAATTTCTGATTTTATGCTCATGATGTATTGCAAGAATTATAAATGTTCAACAATAGGTTCAAAAAAATCAGTTTTCCTGAAAAAATGATAATACTCTACACTATCTCTAGGGTGAAACCCACATCAAGCGATTAGCTAAAATTAAAGATTGTCATAATATATAACTAAATAAAAAGCCAATTTCCTTTACATGAAGGAAATTGGCTTTTTATTTAGTTGAAGGGGACTATTTTCATCTAAAAACCAATAATGGAAATATAATACAGTCTATGACTCGTTTTTACAGGTATCTCGGCTGAACCCCCATCACAATCAAGCTAAGAAAAGCAAATACCCCAAAACGAGAAAATTGGCATCTCCAGGTGAAAATGTACAATTTTTTGTTTTGAGGGCGTTATAAAATTCTTAAGTTGATGAGCATGAGAGGTAAAGTATCGCAACTTTTTATGAACATCGTGACTTTATTTCAAATCCACAGTAATATCTTTAACACGGCACAGCACTTAGTTTATCTTTATTTATTTATTTTCTCTTGGCTACAAAATCTGTTCAATTCGTTGAAAGCTTCCCAAAGTGCATTCACTGCTACCTTTCTATCTTCTTCTTTTATCAGAACCCAAATCGTCTTATGACTATCAGCAGCTTGTAAGATTTGCACACCTTTTTCCCATAAAGCAGAACTGACTTGTGTTACGATTCCTGGCACCCCAGAAAATTCAGCTATTCCTTCTATGGTTGCCTTAATACACCCTGGATTGATTTTAGGAATATAGTCTAACTGTTCGATAATTGTAATTGCCTTTGCTAATTTTTCATTCCCTACAGAAAATAAGACTTCCTCTACAGATATGTGTACAAAATCAACTTTAATCTTTTCTTTAACTATCTGATCAAATATCGAAATTGGGAACATAGTATCTATTTCTTTACCTTTATTTGCTGAAGAGTTATATCGATATATGTCTCCCGCTACACTTAATCAACTAGCTATAGAAGCTGGCGGGATGAAACGAAAACGTAAGTGCCACGGGCACCATTTCTTATCTTTGTGTGTATGGCTAAATCAACAAATCGCTACTACCTCTCTTACTCAACTTTGTAGTCAATTAGAAACTTCAACAGGAATTTTATTAAGTCCGGAGGGACTTAATCGACGATTTAATTCGGCTTCTGTAGCCTTCTTTCGAACTGTATTTACTACACTTCTACAAGCTAAAATTGGAGGAGTATCTAAGATTTCTCATTCTCTTTTTGCTTATTTTGAGCGGATTCTCGTCCTTGATTCTACAACCTTCCAAGTTCCAGATCGATTCGCAACTACTTATCCTGGTGCCGGAGGATGTAGTCATAAAGCTGGTGTGAAAATTCAACTAGAGTATGACTTGTTGAGTGGAGAATTTTCTGATGTGGAAATTGAACCAGGAAAACGAAGTGATCAGGCATATAGTGCGACTCGAACAGGCCTGGCACAAAAGAATGAACTATATATATTCGTGACTTAGGATATTTTCGTCTACAAGACTTTAAGTCTATTCAAGACAAGCAGGGATATTATTTATCACGTCCTAAGTTACCAACTAAAATATATAGAAAAGAGTTCGAAACAGTGGTATTTAAAACAAAACCCGCTCAATTGAGACCGGTATATATACAAATTCATTTGGAAGACATCATGAAACAATTACAACCTGACCAAGTGTATGAATTACATGATGTATATGTAGGGAGTAAAGACAAACTGCCTACTCGTATTGTAGTTTATAGATGTACCGAGGAGCAAAAACAGAAACGCCTACGTGACCGAGCTATTCGCGAAAAGAAAAAAGGAATTACATATACAGAGCGTACGAAACTTTTACAAGGTATTACGGTATATATGACAAACATTCCTACGGAATGGGTACCAAAAGAGAAAATCTATGACTTATATTCACTACATTGGCAAATTGAGCTGTTATTTAAAATATGGAAATCTTGGTTTCAAATTCATCGTTGTAAATCTATTAAACAAGAGCGATTAGAATGTCACCTTTATGGGCAACTCATTAGTATTCTATTATGTTCTTCTACTATGTTTAAAATGCGAGAACTCCTGTTACGTAAGAAACAGAAAGAGCTAAGTGAATATAAAATGATGTACATAATTAAGGATTATTTTTTACTTTTTCACCAAGCATTACACAAAAACACCCAAGAGCTATCAAAGGTTCTCCTTCGTCTGTTTAACCTCCTACAGCGCAACGGACGAAAATCTCATCGATACGAGAAAAAGACAGTCTTTGATATTTTGGGTGTTGTTTATGAGTATACCACTTCTACTCATCAGGTAGCATAGTAAAAAAATTGAAACCCGTCAGGGTTTATTTGATATGCCTACTTTTATAAAATCTATAAAAGATAATAAAAAACTATATGGAAAGACCGCATTTTGTATAAAAATACACCTTAAGTTGATGGATGTGTGGCGAGACCCCTAGTAGTTTGGCTGTCCGAGCCTTTTTGCACCAGAACCGTAAAAAACATAAATTACCAGTTTATTTATTTTAAAAAAGCCTGACTTTGATATTATCCCCTTTAGGTAGACAGTGTAAAAAGACCATGTACATACATGGGTGTTACACTATTACTTGGAGGGGATTTTTCATGGCTAAAAAAGGT
>NZ_LTAQ01000021.1:31910-36339 GCF_001590835.1 Bacillus gaemokensis | reverse complement strand
GTTCCAAAAACGACTCAACCACCGAGCTCCGATAGAATATCGAATCGCGATGGTTGCTTAGTCTTTTTTAATACTGTCTACTTGACAGGGATAAGACCACTTTTAGTCTTGCTTTTTTTTATTTTGTCTTATTTTACATTTTTTAGTTGTGATCATTTGATCACACCCTACCCCCTTTAAACCCTTGCTATTACTGACTTTCTTCACTTTGCTCTTCTCACTCTTATATATAGAGCTAAAAGTTCCTGGGCGCTAGCCCCCAAACCCCCAGCCAGCACTCTAGCCAAAACGCAAGGATCGTACCAAGATCAAAAATACATTTGACCAATAAATGGAAAACAGACCGATTTGAAATAGATATCAGTCTGTTTTTTACACAGGAATGGAAGAAACACTGTTATATTTTAGCTTTGTATCTAATTTAAAAACAATATATCACCGAAGGTTAGAAAATCATTGGGATACTAGCGATATAACGTACCACTCCATTATGGTTATAAATCAACTCATCTGGATCAATCGCCAATTTTAAATCTGGGAAGCGTCTAAGCAAAGTACCAAAGGCAACTTTTGCTTCCAATCTTGCAAGTGGAGCACCCAAACAGTGATGAATACCTTTGCCGAAGGCAAGATGATCGTTTTCTTTTCTCGTAATATCGAATACTTCCGGATTGGAAAACTGTTTTGGATCAAGGTTCGAAGTGCCAAGAGAGAATAGAACCATTTCTCCTTTGCGGATGTTTTTCCCATGCATCGTTATATCTTCACCTGCAAAACGCCAGCTGATCATGAGCGGTCCAGCATAGCGAAGTAGCTCTTCGATAGCATTAGGTAGCAAAGAAGGATTACTACGCAACAAAGCTAATTGTTCTGGATGTTTCTGCAAAGCAACCATACCATTTCCAATCAAATTTGTTGTGGTCTCATGTCCAGCAGTAATGAGTAATTGGACGGTAGAGAGCAGTTCGGGTTCACTCAGTTTATCCTCTTGATCGTGTGCGTGTATAAGGGAACTGATTACATCTTCCGTTGGATGTTTTCGTTTTTCTTCCAATGTTGCTCGGATGCATGAGTAATACTCTTTGATCCATGCAATATGGTCTTGACTAGGATCTGCCTTTATGCTTGCCCACAAATCATGAATTTTATCTTGATACAAAACAGGTATTCCTAACATCTCAGCAATAACCCGAAATGGAAGTGGAAAAGCAAAATCTGGAATAAGATCCATCTTCCCTTTTTTCTGTACTGCATCCAATAATTCATCTGTAATCTGTTGAATACGAGGTTCTAGATTCGCGATCATTTGAGGGGTAAAAGCTTTGGCTGTTAACCTGCGCAAACGAGTATGATCAGGTGGATCAGAGTCCAGCATATTTGGGAAATTTATATTCCATTCCCACTTCTCAGATCGATCTTCTAAATCTGGTTGATCTTGTGTAGGCTGTAGTTTTCGCACATCTCGAATAAACCGAGGATCTTTGAGAATAGCTACTGTATCCTCACGGTGAATCGCAAGCCAGGCTGGTCCCATTCCATAATAATCATCTAGACGGATAAGCGGCTCTTGTTGTTCCGTTAATTTTTTATAAAAGCCAACAATATCCTTCATATTTTCTGGAGAATTAAAATCTTCTGTTGTAATCTTTTTCATTTGGTTTCCCTCTCTTTACTTTTTTATCAGCCCTATTGATATGTCCTGCGCTTAGCATAGAGCCATATGTTCATCGGACGTTTATTCTCGATTTCATCAAATTCAAAGTCACCATGTTCAGTAAAACTTTTCATTAGGGGTTGCAATATCTCAAAAATCCATAGTAATCTCCTTTTGATAAGAGTTTTTATTATATTTTAAAGGTATATAATTCCTTATCTCTACAGAACTTTTTTAGATAATTTCGTCATTTAACAGTAAAGTCTCTACCAAGGATTCCCAAAATTTTAATAGATGAATACTCTATACAAATCTAGTAGTCCTAAAGATGGAATAGATAAAGCAACTCAACATATTTTTAGAAATTCATTAAGGAACTTTAAAATTGATGAGTCTAAGAAAAAATATAAATTACCAATCTACTTATTTTAGATGTCAAATTCTCATTGACATCTTTTTTTTATTATGTTTTTCCTTTTTTTAGGTGTTACGAAAAAGTAACACCTCATATACTATAAACCCTTGGTATTACTGATTTTTTTTATTTTCTCTATCTCACTCTTATATAGAGCTAAAAAATAGTCCTTATTCAAAAATTTGATACGTTTAATACGTGGGGTTTCTTCCCCACACGACGAGCCAGTACTCTAGCCAAAAAGCAAATTTCAGATCAAAAGATAAGAATAAAACCGATGATATGGCTAATCCCATAATGGTGTACTTACCCTAACTGACGTTTAAATACTTTACTGGCGAAGAAGTAAGCAATGATCATGATGCTGACGCACCAGGCAAGTGCGATCCAGATACCGTTGCCAACAGACCCTTCATACAAGAGGGCACGAATCGTATTCACTATTGAAGTCACGGGCTGGTTCTCAGCGAACGCACGGACAATTTTAGGCATGGTTTCAGTGGGGACAAAGGCCGAACTGATAAACGGCAGGAAAATCAGCGGGTACGAGTAGGCTGTCGCCCCTTCCATAGACCTCGCTGTCAATCCGGGAATGACGGCCAGCCATGTCAGCGCCAGCGTAAACAGCCCGAGTATCCCAGCTACCGCGAGCCAATCCAGGATATCAGCGCTGGAACGGAAGCCCATCAAGAGGGCGACGAGGATAACAACCACGACAGTAAGCGCATTGGAAACAAGCGAGGTCAACACGTGAGCCCACAATACCGACGAGCGCTTGATGGGCATGGTAATGAAACGTGCCATCAGCCCGCTCTTTACATCCGTAAACAGCCGCAGTGAAGTGTAAGCGACGCCGGATGCGATAGCCATCAGCAAGATTCCCGGCAATAAATAATTGACGTAGTTGTCCGTGCCTGTCTTTATGGCGCCGCCAAATACGTAGACAAACAGCAGCAGCATCATAATCGGCGTAATCGCCACCGTGATAATCGTATCCGGGCTGCGCATGATGTTGCGCATTAAACGTCCTAGTAATACCCCTGTTTTACTTTTCATTTACATCTCCTCCTTTTTGCCAATGATCGCGAGGAAAATTTCCTCCAATGTCGGCTGCTTCTCGATGTACTCCACTTTCGCTGGCGGGAACATCTCTTTGAGTTCGGTAAGGGTACCGGTCGTTATGATTTTTCCGCCATGCAGGATGGCGATACGGTCCGCCAGTTGTTCGGCTTCCTCCAGGTACTGGGTCGTCAGCAAGATGGTCGTGCCGCCGCCGGCAAGCTCCTTGACGGTATCCCAGACTTCAATCCGAGCTTCGGGGTCAAGCCCTGTCGTCGGTTCGTCGAGAAAAATGACTGCTGGCGTCCCGATCAGGCTCATGGCAATATCAAGCCGGCGCTTCATCCCGCCGGAATACTGGTCCGCCCGGCGGTTGGCCGCATCGGTCAGGCTGAATCTTGCAAGCAGATTGTCGGCGACTTGAGCGGGATTGGAAACTCCCCGCAACTTGGCGATCATCATCAAGTTTTCCCGCCCGGTGAGCATGCCGTCTAAAGCTGCGAACTGCCCTGTCAGGCTGATGCTCTGGCGAACATGATCCGGTTGACACTGGACGTCAAAGCCGCAAATACCTACTTCGCCGCCATCGGGCTTCATCAGCGTAGAGAGGATGTTGACCGTCGTCGTCTTGCCCGCTCCATTTGAGCCCAGCAGTGCGAAAATTTCGCCACGCCGCACCTCAAAATCCACTCCCTTTAAGACTTCCTTGTCTTTAAAGGATTTTTTTAACCCTTTTACAGAAATCACTGCATTGCTCATACTTTTTTCCTCCTTATAAAAAGCGCCTTGCGGAGCTAGATTGCCTATACTCTTCTATTTAGTCTGACTGATAATCTGTATAACTTATTACCGGGTTAAAAATATAACTGAATAGCAAAGGCGACAATTCACATTTGTAACCAGCTAATCAGTCGGTATTATCTATTGAATTTATTTTTTTCCCAATCGCTTCATGATACTCTGATTCAAATCTTCACGATATTTGGCGACATAGGTTTTAGCATTTGCCACTAGTTCGTCGGCAAAGGACGCCACGTCGTCCCCAGTGATTTCCAGCACTTGTCTACCTTCCGCCGCACCGGCTTCGAACAACTCGATTAATTCATACTGTATGTGCAGCATATCCATCCCGTTGCCCGCTGAGAAATTCCACATGTAGTTTTGAATTTTCTTAAATACAAACTGGTAGTCCTCTGGCAGGACTTCAACCCGTGCCATCATCATCCTGTATTCTTTTTTATCACCAATCATTTTTTTGAACATTTCCAACATGTTATTTTTCCTCCTTTTTTATAAAGCTG
>NZ_LTAQ01000021.1:18003-31840 GCF_001590835.1 Bacillus gaemokensis | reverse complement strand
TGATACAAAATCCCATTTTTTCCAAAACAATTCAAGTTCCTGGCGGCCAGCCTCATTAAGTGAGTAAAACTTGCGGGGCGGCCCCATATCTGACGGTTTTTTTTCTATGTTCACAAGTTTTTTCTTTTCTAATCGCACGAGGATGGTATAGACCGTCCCTTCCACGACTTCGGTAAACCCAAGCTCGTTCAGGCGGCGGGTAATCTCGTAGCCATAGGTTTCATGGCGGCTGATGATTTCCAGTACGCAGCCTTCCAGTGAACCTTTCAGCATTTCAGTTAAATTTTCCATGTTCAGAGCCTCCTCTACCTCCTCTATTTTGTCTGACTTATATTCAGTATAACAGAGTACTAAGGCAAATTTTTTACTGAATAGCTTTTGGGAAATCAAGCTATTCAGTATTACTTATTACATGTGAATTTTAGCACTGAGTAGCGGAGGTGTCAACTATTTTTCTTAAAATATTTTTGCAACCTCACTATTCAGTGGTGTCGGTATCCAGTATGACATATTACAGGTATATCGTAACACACAGTAGATGAACTGTCAACTGGATTTTCTAAATATTTTTAAAACCAGCTATCCCCATTGGATACAGCCGATTTTCTTTATGGAGCTTTCACTTCCTCCTATGCCTCTTTCACAATGATTACACCGCGGATCATTCCCATCCAGCAGCTGTACATGTAGGTTCCCGGTTTCTCTGGTGTGAAAACGATGAGGTTTTCTCCTACTTCCAGTGACTTCTCAATCCCATACTCATACTGTGAAAGCAATTTTAGGGATTTCCTTGTTGCTACTTTGCGGTCTATGACAAGAACCCCTATACTTCTTTAAATCAGTTTTTAATTTACATTGTTGGAGATGGAAATCTCGTAGCTTCAAAGTGTGTACTTGAAGGATTTGAAACAATTATACCAGCTAGGGTACTTCTTACAGATACTTGTACTACATCTCCAGCATTTAACTGAACATTAGTAGAAACAGATGTAATATTGTTATTTGTGATTGTACTAAAAAAATCATTATCGATGGCTACTTCAGTATTATTTACCCTGATGGCTATTAATATCCTTTAATCGGGAGAGGGAAAAGTAGCAGGCCTAAATTCAACACTTGCAATAACAGAATATATACCTTTTGTTCCTGGAATAAATGTGGAGAGAAAAGTATTATATTCATTATTACTATCCTTACTATTATCTTTAAAATCTTTTCCCCCGCCCTAACAGGCAGTAGACTCTCACCTAAATGTTCAGAGGAATCAAAGAAGAAAGACGAGGGCATCACTGCTCCTATTTGTGGTGAACTCCAACAGGGGCGAATCCCCACTGTTGGAAGTTTCACTTTATTCACGAGACATCTACTTTTTTACTGGTAAAGAAAAAGGTTCTTCTCTATCCATCTCAGTATGGATAAAAACAAACTGCTTAATCATTTCATTTAACCTCTTCGCTGCTTTTGTAGGAATTTGATGCTTTACGTTATCAATGAATTTTAATTCATTACATGGCAATTTCTCATGTAGTAGTTTCGCGTGATTATAAAATGATTTATCTTTCTTACCATAAACCAACAAAACCGGAAGCTCAATGTTTCTAAGCAGATTGGTACAGTTATAGTGCAAACTATAACGATAATACTGCTCGATATTTTGGGTGTTTCCTTTACGAGCTTCTTTAAACATTTTTCTGAACAATTTATGTGTATTTGAATTGCCCCATGAAATAGATAATGCTAAAAATGAAACTGCCCCTGTTTTCGCAAGTTTCACGCCTAGTGAAATCTTATTTTTTAGATATCCATCCCGGACTTCTGACATTCCTCCGATTAGAATACCCCCTAAGGAACTTTCGACATAAGTCAACAAAAATTCTAGTGCGACAGAGCTTCCGGTCGAATATCCGCATATGAAGGCTTTTTTGACTTCCAAATGTTCCAATAAACGTCTAATATCTTCAACAATCAGCGGATAGGTTATCGGTTGTCTTGAATACTGACTCCTTCCGTGTCCTCTAATATCAAAAGCAATCACTTTAAAATCTTTGGATAATTCCTCTATTTGGTACTCAAAATTTACACAAGTGAGTACAGGAGGATGAATAAAAACAATAGGAATTCCTTTTCCCTTTACGGTATAATACAGACTACTACCGTCCACATTCAACATTGGCATGTATTTAATCACCTCAATAATCTGATATCATTCCTAACTCTTCTCTAAAGAAAAAAATTAACTTTCAAAAAATGATGCATAATAATAAATTGAATTATTATTAGGTAATAAGCATATTGGTATAAATGCTAACCATTTGTAAGAGGATTAGAAATAGAAACAAATTCAAAACCTAATCGGTCAGCTCTTTTGTTTAACATTGAAATCTCAATTATCCCTTAAATCTCATCTGTCCTAGAATGATTTTGAATATATAATCCAGGGCTAGGCAAGGATTTTTTAACATGTTGATAAATAAATCGCCCTTTTTTAGCATGATCATTATAGCACTTCATTTCGTTTAATAAATGAACATTGTGTAAATGGATTTTAACCAAGGTATCATTCTTAATTTATCTAAGTTCCATCAGAAAGAGTAACAGTTTTCCATTTGTAACGAGTAAGTCTTACACGTAAAATATTGTCCTTGTGAGTTTCATTTATAAGTTAAGAGCGTGAATTTGTAATATTTTGAATCGATAAAATTTCAAATCGTTAGTACATAGCTTTTCAACTTGCTTTCATTTTCCCTTTTGAATTTCTGTTACTATTATTTTGCATATTTTCAATAAAAAATATTTAGGAAATCTTAGACTTTTTAGGAAAGAAAAATGAAGAGGTATTAGCATAAGTTGGCATCATAAATTTTTATAAAACAATGCAATATAAAGCATGTGAAATTGAACTTAGTGTTTCTTTTTCCTAACTTTTTACAGGGGGCAAAAAATGAATATTCTTAACTTCTTGACGTCATTATTCCATTCTGTAAGAAGAACTCAGCAAATGTTTAAATTGTTTAGAAATAGACGGAATAATAGAGGATGGATTTGGGTTTCTTTACTAGGATTAGGAACAGTTTTTGGTGTAGTAGCAACACGTAATTCAAATATGATGAGACCTATCCAACGTATGTTCCAAGGTGTTCAAAATACAACAAGAACATTTAATCCATCCAAAATAAATTTGGCAAATATGGAGTTTGCCAATGAAATTACGCCTAACAATCAAAAGAAACAAGGGAGTAAACATCAATAACTATCGCTCCTAATAAAAAACTCGTCTTTTAGTCACGAGTTTTTTATTATTCTTAATGACTCTATAGCTGTATCGAATCAGTTTTTTCCATTTTTATTGTGCAACTTCACTTCGTTTTTAAGAACCATCTAACATGGCTTATTCTGTACGATTCGTTTAGTATTTTTTAAATCTTAGTCAATGTATTCATTCTATAAAGATACCTAAAATTTAGAAAACATATTTTTGGTAGAAAATAGCTATTCTAAATAGTGAATTTATAATTATAAGGAGGAATTTAATTATGACAGTAATTACCAAGCTTAAACAAACTATTTCTGGATTAAAAAGTGCTCAAGCATGTTTAGAATGATTTCTTGATACTGACAATCAGCAAGCAAAACAACTGTATCAAAATGCAGCTCAGCAAGCACAGACAATTATTGATTCTTTAGAACCACGTGTTCAGGAGGTTGAACAAGAGGAGCCTCAGTATAATCAATAAACTGCAGTAATCTTCAGATCTTTGGCAGAGGCCGGATCATGGCTAAATTTATATATCTAGAAAGTATTTATACTTTTTTAGGCTAATTGAAAAGAGATGATTTAATTGCATCCTTTTTCTTTAGGTAACAAATCAACAAATAACAAATTTTTCGTATCTTATATAACAGTAAGCAAACCCCAATTTCTTTTTGTTAGCTATTATTAACATCCAAAATGCCGACTTGTTCCACATTTAAATGAGCCAGATACCTTATTATATAGAAGTTTTTTACTTATAGCGCTTGCTTTTCACAAAGCACTTTTATAAAGTGCTTTGTTCTATTTGTAGAATAGGCATTTTTATTTATCTTTACATATTTTTCTAAAGTTTACACAAACTTTCTCTAAGCCGGTCGAACTAGCGATTTCACTCTTTTAAAGACTAGGAAAACAATTAAACTGCCGGTCAAGCTCATGAACCCCACAGGCAGACACCTCATAAAGTTGACGGTCAAACTAAAAAGAAAAATTTTGTATATTTTGTAAACATCTACACATATTATCCTTAAGCCGCTTGGGCTGCGGTTGTATTCTATTCAAACTGGCAATCTTCTCTTTACCCGGCAGACAGCTTAAAACGTTGTCTGCCAAATCATTAATGTTTTTTTGTAATTATATTCTTTTTACACATACTATCAATGATTCAGTTTACCAATATGAGTCATTTGAAAAGTTTAAAGATCCTCATGAATTATTTTAATTGAGTTTTCTCTGTCGCTATTTTCTACTTAAATAACTTTTTTGTTCAATTTTCGATTAAGTGCAACGCAATATAATTTAAATCAAAAACCAAATTTCAATATACAAAGACCATTACAAGACAAAAATTCCATCAAAAAGCAGTAAAATAGATAGCAGGTTCCTTAACGTACAGAAAACCGGCTGATTTGTGTCTAAAATGTGTCTAAACGTACAATTTTCTTTTTTTGATATGGTGACCCATGCCCATCAACTTAAGAAAAGTAAACAACCCCAAAACAAAAAAATGAGCTGACTTCTCAAAATAACTAACTGTAGAGAAAGAAAATTTTTATTTAGGGGGTACTTCAAAACCTTAGCTTGATGGCGATATTGCCGTGCCCCTATTGGGGTTCAGCCGAAAACTAGGTCATAGTAATACATTATTTTCCAAAAGACTTTTTTTGAGTGTATTATGTAACATTCAGAAGCAAGCCTGTCCTTTTTGTATAATCTGTTCTATTGATTGTCCTTTTTGTACAATCTGTTCTATTGGTTGTCCTGTTTGTACAATCTTAGCACCTTCATATAATTTATCTGCATAATTTTTAAGGTCCTGCCAGCTATCCTTCGCTATCTTCAGATCTGTTTTTAATAAAGCAAGCCTGTCTGGATTAATCTTGTCAACATTTTTAAGCAATGAGTTATATTTTGATCCTATTGTATGCCACTGATTCGATATATTTTGTAGCGCATCAATAGCTGTATCAATTGTTGCAGTCATATGTTCCGTTTTATTTTTGGCATCTGTCAAAATAACTAATTCTGCCTCTGCTCCAGAAATCCTGGACTTTAATTGTTCTATTTCTTGCTGTGCAGATGCGATATTCTTGTCAGTAGTGACAATCAATGGTATACCAACCCAAGGCATCAATACAGCTGCAGCTATATAGCCACCACGTTTATCATTATTTTCTTTAATTATATTATTAAAATTATTGATTTGTTGTTGTAAAAGTGGAATACCGGCGTTCGTACTTTCTAAAATAGTCTTCAATTGATTAGAATCGTCTTTAAAACTTCTTGTATCTTCAGCCATTGTATTTCGGAATGTTTTCAACTTTTCTAGTAGTCCATCCACTTCTTGGCTATTTTTCAAAATACTATTATATAATTTCTCCAGTTCATTTTTAAATGCAACTGTATCTTTTTGATCTAAAGCAGCTAGTAATTGATCATAACTCGCTTGAAAGGTATCATTATAACTTACACTATTCTGATTCGTTTTCATAATATCAGGCTTTAGATTATCTAACCAATATGTTGCATTCCTTTGCGCATCCTTTTGATGCTGAATCATGTTTGCTTGTAAATTACCATTTATAGAACTTATTTTACTTAAATCTGTCTGTTCTTGATTACGGATTGTTTGAGCATATGAATCCATTGTAAGGATACTTGCCCCCATTTTCTCCATTACTTCTTTATATTTATCAGGACCAAGAGAATAGCTCTTAATATCTTCTTGCTGTTGGGACACACTATTTTGCACAGTTTGTTCTGCTGCAAAAGTATGGAGAGGGATTACATTACTCGCTGCCATTCCAGTAATGATTGTTGATAAAATAACTTTCTTATACAATTTTTTATTCACCTTTTTTCACCTATCCTCTCAAATGTATCACGTATTTTATTAAATTCATAAGCTTATATTCTTTACTTCATATGAATTACGATCATTGCAAATAAAACAACATATTAAAATAGAGATTTTCATACTTTCTTATTCTATAATCTTTATCAAGTTTCATAACTAAATAGGAAATCTCCCGTTCAAACTTGAACAGGAGACTCACATTATGTGTTCTTCAAAAGGGAAAATCAGTATATTATATTTTTCATTACTTCGGCAATTTTTTGAAGTAATATTATTTTTTCTCTTCTACGAATGAAATCTCACTCTTTTGAATATCTTCAGCATACTTGTTAACCTTGTTCCAACTATCCTTCGCTATCTTCAGATCTGTCTTTATAATAATAGCAAGCTTGTCTGGGTTAATTTTGTCAACATTGTCATTCAATGATTTATATTTTGCCCCCATTGTCTGCCACTGATTCTTTACATTTTCAAGAGCAGTAATAGCTGCATCAATTGTTTCTGTTAAATTATTAGTATTATTTTTCAAGAACGTTAACTTAACTACCTGTTGTTTCGCGGTTGAAATATTTTCTGTTAGCTTTTTAATCTCTTCTTGTGCTGTGTTTATCTGCTGCTTCGATGAAACAACTCCGTATATCCCGCCTCCTAATGCACCTGCACCAATAGGCGCAAAGATAATTGTAGCAGTTAAGTATGCACCGAGAGCAGTTGCAACCGACGATGCAATATAAACTTTGTTATTCTCATCAATTAATGAGTGATACTAAAGTCGTTTCAAAACAAATAAAGTTATTTAAAAAGATGGTGTGAAATTTCAATTAACACCATCTTTTATTTATATGTTGTATTATAAAAGTATGAAATTAATAATTCTGTTTATCGATATAATGTATAATAGCATTATATAAAAATTCAGCTAAGTCTTCATTACTAAATTGATTTATATAATTTTTGAATCGATTATCAAATTTATACGTATTTGCAATACATGTCAACATTTCAGAGTCACATACAATAGATTGTTCGAGATAACTTTTCCATTCTACAATTAATTGCTGTACTTCATCGGAAGTAGGTGATTGATTAATATAGGAAGTAATTTTTCTAAATACTCTTTCCATGTTTTGTTCGAATTCATGAAATAAGTTCGCTTTTTCACTAGGAGAGTGTTTTTTCAGTTTCCCCTCAAATTCTTTATATTTTTCTGTTTCTCCATAGATGAATTTCGCTTCATGAGCATATTGTTCTTGTAATGGTAAAATGGATGAATTATTAAAAATATTTAAATTGTAAATATCCTTTCCTGATACATACTCATCCACCGCAGTAATAATCGTTTCTAAACGTTGTTTTTTTAACAATAAAGTTTGGTTATGCTTCTTTAATAATTGTTGCTGTTCTTCTCTCGTAAGTTTCAAAATATCCGCAATTTCCTTTAGAGAAAAGTCCATTTCCTTAAAAAATAGAATTGTTTGAAGTTTCGCTAAACTCTTTCTATCATAGAGTCGATAACCATTTTCTGTTAAGTAAATTGGTTTTAATAAATTTATTTTATCATAATATTGTAAGGTTCTTTTTGTTATGCCTGTAATTTGGACAATATCTTTAACCGTTAGTAATTGTTTCTTCATCCCAAAATCCTTTTATTTCATCTAATATTAGATTGGCAGGAGTTATTGTGGCTTCAAAGATATTTTTACCTGTTTTTTCTAAATAGAATTTAATTAAATAGTATCCACAGGCATAACCAGCAGCATAAGACATATTGACTGGCATATAGTTTTGAATTTTTGCTAATTCGTCACCATAAAGATACGGTGCAATTTTATCAAATCCTGTTAATTGTAATTGTTCCTTGAGCACAGGTTTAATATGTCTATTAAGCATTTCCATAGTTGTTTTCGATACCCAAGGACCGAGTAGATTTTCTCCAAAAATAGAAGTAGCAAAGTTTTCTGCTAACCCTTCACTAACAATTAATTCACCTAAAGTAACAGTATGGTCCCACTGAATAAATTGATATCGAACATTATGATTACATTCATGTGCTAAAGCAGCTTTCATTCGAGGTATTGTGTATTCATTTGGCACAAGTGTACACAAAATATAGCCAGGGATACCTCCATCACCACTATATCCTTCATTTAACATTAATGAAGGGCTATTTTGATCCCCTAATAGAATCGTGAATAAGTAATCGGATACACGAAGGTTCACATCATGCTCTCTAAATAAATGAAGGCTTTTCCTAACAGCTTCTTTACACTCAGACCAAAAAGAATCAGACGAAATCAATTCTAATTCTGGTGTAATCTCATTTGTAATCTGATTAGGAGAAATGCTCATTATATTATTCAATGTAATTACATCAAAACCATTTGGCTCCTCAGCTTTAAAAGGAACATATTGAATTTCCCATTTCCCCATAAACGGAGCCAACATTTCTTGTCTGTATAACTCAACCTTTTCCTCTTTTGGAGCTTGTAAAATTTTTCGATATATTTTATCTGAGCGTAATGATTTTATATTCATTTCTTTCACTCCTTATTTAATATAGTTAAAATTATGCACTATGACGTAGCGTTATAGTCAAGGGGATTAACTAAAAATATAGCAGGAGGATGGGATTGGGTGTTTTTTGAAATATTAATAGGACACTTTCATTTGTAATTAGGGGTCACCATACTTTTGTATAACTTCCTACAACTACATCATATGGAGTCATTGTTCCATTTTTGGTAGGATGCCATTCTTTAGCTATCTCTGGATTTAATTTAGCTAAACAATTATCTATACAAACTTTTTTATTGGAACAATAAGGACATCCTCTTCCTCTATGTCGATTCGTTGGAGACGCTTCCCATTCGTGCCCTTTCTCACATTTCCACCATACTTTTTTATTTGAACCAAATGTAACATCAAAAGGAGACACTTTCCCATTTTTAGTTTCATGCCACTGTTTGGCTAGCTCAGGGTTTCTTATTGCTAAGCTGTTATCCATAAAGTGTTACCTCCTCTCTTTTATATGCTAGGGGTATAGACCATACAATTTGTTTACACATTATAGCTATTTGATATTTTTTTACAAACGGTTAAACTTTATTTTAGACGGTACAACTTTCTTTCAAAATCATACTAATATAAATTAAAAGAAAAATGTCTAAAAAAGGGAAAATGTATTTTTTAGGGAGTTGATGTTTAAAGAACTAAATAAAAAACTTTGCGAGATTTTTCGCAAAGTTTTTGTAATAGTACGTATTATAATAGTAGTTTTCGTATTTCTTCTGTACTTAGACCAGTGAATTTTGCAATGTCTTCTAATGGCATACCATTTTTATGCATACCACGAATTAATTGAATTTTCCCTTTTTCAATGCCTTCTTCTAATCCTTCTTCTCGAGCATGAGCTAACTTAGCTTGTTCATCTAGAAGTAACTTTTCACGAGCTTCATAAGCTGTTCGGAAAGAAGAGTCATGGCTCATATTTTCCCACTTATTCATCGCCTTTTGTAAAATTGGATCTTGATTCATTGCAATCTCCTCCAATATTTGAGTTAAATGTTCATCTTCATGTGCTGGTAGTAATAACATCCAGCGAACAAATGCATTTTCCCATGGATTTACTTTTTCTTCACGCCATTGTTTGACCAATTTTGGAATTTCTACAAAATGAATTTCAATATCATCACTTAGTATCTGTTGCTTTTTAGGATTCCATAATTGTCCTATGGTGTGAAATGAATCATCCTGGGAGAATAATATGAAATCTAATAAGTTAATGGTAATTGTTTTCCGAAGTGAACGATACGGCATCCCTTCTTGCATTTGGGATGTATAGAGTTTACTCCAGTAATATAAAGATCGCTTCACCATATCATGTGTGTTGCGAAGCTGTATCTCTATATTCACTTGCGTTCCGTTGTCTAATGTTGCTAATAAGTCTAATATTGATAACTTATCATCTTCATAAGATTTATGAAGATGAGGATCTTCTAGTTGTAGAGATGTAATAGGTACATCTAAAGACTCTTCTAAGATGGCGTTTAGAAATCCGGTTAATATCTCTTCATTCCCTTTTGTGCCGAATAATTGTTTAAAAGCAAAATCAATTCGTAAATTTACTAATTTTGTGGACATGGGTTTCCTCTCCCTGTCTTTCTTTTCTTCTTATTATTTTATAATTGAACTCTCTATATAAGCAAATGCTACTTTTACCATTGTAGCTCCAATTCATCACAGTACACATCTAACTCCGTAAAACAGTTTTATAAATCCGCTTCAAAATCAATTTCACGAATTATACTATCTACCTTTTGTTCTAAATCTGAAATTGTGGTGTAAGGAACATAGAATATATACTCTCCCGAACGTTGTTCCATATTATATTGTGATATGAGAAAGGATTCGATATTCTTTTGAACTTTCCCCTTTCCTCGTACAAATTTGAATAGTATTTTTCTCTATTTGAGTAGAAATAACTAAAGTTCCATTAACGGTCGTTTATGGCACTTGGTTGGTTACACTAATTCACTAAATATATCATCTTTTATTTATTATATATAGTTTGGAAAAATTACCATTTACACACAATCAGTATTAGTGTATCATTCGTCTAGTACACTAATACTGAGGAGGAAGTAAATGGAAAATGGTTTTTCTCCTAATATCCCGATTTATATTCAGGTAATGGAATACATAAAAAAAGAAATTGTAACAGGTCGTTTAGCACCGGGTGATAAAATTCCTGCCGTACGTGAACTAGCCAGTGAATTACAAGTGAATCCAAATACAATCCAACGTACATTTCAAGAGCTAGAACGAGAAGGTATTGCTGTAACACGTAGAGGAACAGGGAGATTTGTAACAAGTAAAGGGGAAAAGATTACTGAACTACGCAAAGAAATGGCAAAAGAGTTGCTTGATAATTTTATAAATGGAATGGACAATTTAGGATTTACAGAAGAAGAACTTCTCTCAATCCTCCATTCCTCATTAGAAAAGAAAAGAGAGGAAAACGAATGACAGAGTTATTAAAAATTGAAAATCTGTGGAAAAGATATAATTTAAAAACAGTGCTTCAAGACTTAAGTGTAACAATTTCTGAAGGGAAAATTATTGGTCTTGTTGGTGATAATGGTAGCGGAAAAACAACATTATTAAAAATGATTTCTGGTTTGCAGTATCCTTCTAAAGGAACTATCACAATTGAAGGTAAGAAGGTAGGAATAGAAACGAAGAAAATTGTTTCATTTATACCTGATAGCCCTGTTTTTGACGAGTGGATGACAATAAAAGATGCTGTAGTTTTCTATCGTGATTTTTATAGTGATTTTGATTTACATCAAGCAATGGATTTAATAGATGAGTTTAAAATGCCGTTAGAAGAAAATATAGTTGCCCTATCAAAAGGTGAAGTGGAGAAATTACAACTTATTTTAACTTTCTCCAGGAAAGCAAAGTTATATATATTAGATGAGCCATTAGGCGGAATTGATCTTGTTTCTAGAAAACATGTATTAGATTTAATTCTTAAATTTTACCGGGAAGATTGTACCATTCTCATTTCAACTCATTTAATAGAAGAAATCGAAAATATATTTGATGAAGTAATCTTTTTAAAAGACGGAAATATTGTTTTACATGAAAACGTAGAGGAAATTCGTTTTCATCAAGGGAAAGCAGTACATGAGTTGTTTAGGGAGGTTTTTGAGAAATGAATCCACTTTTTCTCTATTTATATAAGTGCAATAGAAAAAAAATAGCTGTCTTTTATTCTGGTTTTATTATTATTTCTTTACTTCTTTTATTTAGTACGATAGGACTCTCAAGGGTACTACCTCCGTTTATAAAGGATTTAGTATTACTCATATTCCTGATAATAATTGGTATAGCTGCATTTTTACTTCTTTTAATAGCGCTGCCTTCTTTCAATAAAATATTAAAAAATTCTATGATTCGTTATACAGCCATCCCAACCCAAAAATATATATATACGAATTTATTATTTTTCACATTAATGTTTATTATTTTATTAGGTATAGGCTTAATTTTTTCATATTATTTTTCACAAAGTCTTTATGATGGAAAAGTAATTGGTTATGATCCCAGTCTTTATGGTGGGGAAATAACCGGAGAATTCCGACAAGAATTTCACAAGTTGTATAGTTACGGAATCTTCCAACACATATTTGCTTTTCTTTTATGGGGAATCGATTTCATGAGTATCCTTATTTCTTGTTATTTTATCATGGCAATTATAAAGCTGTTTCCAGTGAAGTCATCGATGAGTAAAATAATTTTATTCATCATTTTCGTTGCTATTTTTTCAACAATACAAACAATTGTAATGAATGTGTTAAGTAAATTAGAGAAATATGCAGTTACTATTAAGAGTTCTGGGTTCATGGATAAGAATAATTTTTTTGATACATCATTTTACCCTATTGAAGATTTCACTATTTTTGGTTTATGTTTTACTTGCTTGTTAATAATTGTACTCGTAGCGATTACAGGTCGCATTATCAATAAGAAATTAGAGATATAAAAAATTCACTTTACAAGTAAAAAATATTTTAGGAGGAAAGCATGAGAACATCTAATCCAATGTTAAAAAAAGACAAATTTCATGAAGAGAAGACAAACGCTTTTACGATGACTATTGGCGGAACTATAAGCAAAACATTCGTTATGCTTATCTTACTACTTGCAGCATCTGTCTATTCATATGTGCAGGTTACACAAGGTACAATGAAAATGCCGGTATTAGTTGGAGTGGCAGTGGTTAATATAATAGTCGCATTTGCGGCTATATTTATTCCACGTATATCACCAATTTGTGCACCAATTTATGCTGTGGTAAAAGGGATTGTATTGGGAAGTATTTCGGCATTTTATACAATGCGTTTTGGCAATTCTATCGCTTTAACTGCTGTATTATTAACCATTTCGATTTTATTTGCAATGTTAGTATTATATGCAACTCGCATAATAAAAGTAACTGAAAAATTTCGTACAGTTGTAACAGCTGCAACACTTGGCATTTTTATTATGTATTTGATTGTTTTCTTACTAAACACCTTTGTTTTGACTGTTCCATATATTCACCAAGGTGGGGCAATTAGTATCATTATTAGTGTCGTTGTGATTGTCGTTGCTGCATTAGATCTATTACTAGATTTTGATTCAATTGAAAATGGTGCACGTAGTGGGGCAGCAAAATATATGGAGTGGTATAGCGCAATAGGGCTCATGATGACATTAGTATGGTTATACCTTGAAATTCTTCGTTTTGTTTCTTACTTTATGAAAAATGAAGAATAGAAAAAATCCTGCATGTTTCAAACATGCAGGATTTTTTCTATCTCGTAGCATCAATTAAGTCACGTTAGCCTGTGGAGAATGTATATAGATGCTTTACAACGATTTAATCCATACTTATAAACTTTCACCATCTCCCTTCGACCACTACAAACAAATTAACAGTAAAAAACTGACACCCCCTTAGCTTACAGGAAATCGGCTTTTGATTTTTCTATGGAAAAAACCTCTTAGCGTACGAAATTCGCGTTTTATTGGTGCTATCCCATCGCTATCAAGCTAACAAAACAAAATACCCCCTAAAATGAAAAAATACGCTATTCTTTCTGTAGACTCATAGGAAAGGATGGCGTTTTTGTATGTCTATTTCTGTATCTGATGAATTACAACTATTTGCTCAAGAAATT
>NZ_LTAQ01000021.1:0-17939 GCF_001590835.1 Bacillus gaemokensis | reverse complement strand
CCAAGCAAAAGATTTAGTCGCTTTATGTGTATGGATGAGTCAAAATGTCGCTAAAACCTCTTTAACTCAGTTATGTAGCTGTTTAGAAGCATCAACAGAAATGCTCATCAGTCCTGAGGGACTGAATCAACGATTTAATGCCACAGCCGTGCAATTTCTACAACAAGTGTTAGCCGAACTTCTCAACCAAAAGTTATCTTCAACTAAGCTGCTCACTTCTCCATACACTTCTATTTTCAAGCGTATTCATATCCTAGATTCAACTGCATTTCAACTTCCCGATGTATTTTCATCTGTTTATCCAGGTGCAGGAGGATGCAGCCATACAGCGGGGGTGAAGATTCAACTTGAGTATGATCTATTAAGTGGACAGTTCCTACATATTCATACAGGTCCAGGTAAACAACATGATCGAACCTATGGTTCTCTGTGTGTCCCAACTGTGACAGCGAATGATTTATGTATCCGTGATTTAGGTTATTTTCACTTGAAAGATCTTCAACATATACAAGATAAAAAGGCTTACTATATCTCTCGTATTAAATCAAATACACGTATTTATCAAAAAAATCCCACCCCTGATTATTTTCAAGATGGAAGAATCAAGAAAGGTACAGAGTATATACAGATAGATATGGAGGTCTTAATGAACTCTCTTCAACCAGGACAAACATGTGAAATATCGACGCTTATGTAGGAATAACTGATAAAGTACCAACTCGTGTGATTGTTCATCAGCTAACAAAAGAACAACAACAAAAACGATTACAAGATCAAACTGTAAGAGAAAAAAAGAAAGGAATGAAGTATTCTCCTCGTAGTAAACGACTCAGTGGTATCAATGTATATATGACAAACACCCAAAGGATTTCCATCTGGATCAAAAAACGTAAAGAATTGGGTAGTCCCTTCTCCACTAATAGGATTTACTTTGACACCACGTTCAATTAATAGTCGGTAAGTCTCGTTAATATCTCTTGGAATAAAGTTATAGTATTTTCCTACTCCAAAGCCATTCTCAGGAAACTTCATCGGTTGGTGATTAACGGTTCTTACAAGACATACTACTGTTTACGACTCTTCTGCAATTTTCATAACTGCGGCTTCTTTCTCAATGTAAATAAGTTTAAATCCTAATTTTTCTTCATACCATTCAGCTGATATTTTTGGATCTTTGACTGGTATAAATGCCCCTTCCATACCAGCTAATAATGACTGCGACATTCTATATCCTCCTTAAAAATTTTCTTTTTTCTATTCGCTAACATTAAACAAAAAACCTTCCTTCTCTTACTCAAGAATCTGGCTTCATTACTGAACAAAATAAAAAAAGATCTCTTTAGCCTATCGGATGCATTAGTCCATAAATAAAGTTCCTTAAACGGTCGTTTTTAGAACTTGCTAATTGAATGTATCTTATTAAAAAATTACAGTTGACCATAAAACCAATATCCGATATATTGGTTTTATGAAAAAAGATATTATTAAACCCATTAAACGTATGTCATTTAGAGATGAAGTATATCTAACTTTGAAAAAAGCAATTGTTACATTAGAGCTGCAACCGGAGCAACGCTTAAATGACAAAGAGTTAGCAGAAGAATTCGGAATTAGCCGTACTCCAGTTAGAGAGGCGTTGAAACGTCTTGAGGATGAAGGACTTGTTGAATCTATTCCTGGTTCAGTTACTCGTGTTGCACCATTAAATCTTGAGGAGGCGAAACACGCATTTACTGTGGTAGCAGTTTTACATTCGTTAGCTGCTCGATTAGCAGTGCCATTATTAAAAGAGTCGGATATTCAAGAATTAGAGTTCAGTAATAAAGCCTTACTATTATCTATTGAAAAAAAAGATATTATAAAAGCAATTGAAGCCGATGAGTTATTCCACAATGTTTTTTTAGATGTGGCAGGAAATCCTGAAATTATTCGTGCATTAGAACGAAGTATATCTAAGATTCAACGTCTCGAAATTTCTCAGTTCACTTCTATAAATGGTTTAAAATCAGTAGAACAACATCAGCAAATTATAGGGGCGTGCAAAAATAAAGATAAAGAAACAACAGCGCATCTTGTAGAACAAAACTGGTTAAGTCTGGGGAATTTGCTGACTTATGAGACAGATTGAGGTGAGAAATTTGCGCCCTATTTTTTTAGGTATATGTGCTGCTTTCTTTTTTGCTTTCACGTTTATATTGAATCGAGCAATGGAATTATCAGGTGGTAGCTGGATATGGAGTGCCTCATTAAGGTTTATTTTCATGCTTCCATTCCTTTTACTTCTTGTTATGAGTAGGAAAAAATTAAAAGTATTATTACAAGTTATGAGAGAGGATTTAAGAGCATGGTTTTTATGGAGTTTCGTAGGTTTTGGTCTATTTTATACTCCATTATGCTTTGCCGCTGCACATGCACCAGGATGGATAATTGCTGGGACATGGCAAATTACTATTATATCAGGATCTTTGTTGGCTCCTCTTTTTATTCAGGTCATTCAAACACCGGATGGAATTCTTAAGAAAAGAGGAAAAATCCCAATGAAGGGTATGGGTATGTCATTGATTATTCTTCTTGGTATTTTCCTTATGCAAATGGAACAAGCAAAATCGCTTGCTGTAAAAGATATTTTGTTAGGTATTATCCCTGTTATTGTAGCTTCTTTTGCTTACCCGCTCGGGAATCGTAAGATGATGGAGGTTTGTGGAGATCGTCTAGATGCTTATCAACGTGTCCTTGGAATGACATTAGCTAGCTTACCATTTTGGTTTTTACTATCCTTGTACGGTCTTTTTACAGCAGGAGTGCCTAGTAAAGAGCAAACTATGCAATCTATTTTAGTTGCTATTTGTTCGGGTGTAATTGCAACTATCTTATTTTTTAAAGCGACTGATATGGTTAAAGGAGATATGCAGAAACTTGCAACTGTTGAAGCAACACAATCCATGGAGGTGCTTTTTGCTGTTATCGGAGAACTAATTTTATTACATTCTTCATTTCCTTCTATTTTATCTTGGTGTGGTATGTTTGTAATAATGTTAGGAATGATAGCACATAGTTATGTTTCCCATAAAGGTGAAACGGCGCATAACCAAAATATTAGTGCTTAATTGATATTTTAAAATGTACAGTATGAACCCTTTTCTAGTTAGTATAGGTAATTTTATTACTTTTTGAAAAATGTAGTAATCTAAGTTTTATGTCAAAATTTAATAACTAAGTGAAAGGATATGAGCAAAAGCCGATGTCCCGCACATATAGGGACATCGGTTTTTTCTTTATAAACTTTTGCTTAGCGTACGAAATTCGCGTTTTGTTGGTGCTACCTCATGCCCATCAACCTAAGATTTTGAAAGTACCCCCAAACGAAAAATTTACTTCTCTACAGTTAGTTATTTATGCGGATTCAGCTCATTTTTTACATCTAGCGGGTTATTCTTTGATCGTTGTCGTACTTCTGTTTGAATATAAATAAAGTAAGTTCCATTCATCCAAAAACACCCCTGATTTCCTATACATAATGGAAATCAGGGGTGCTTATCGGCATATAAAACTTCAACATTATTAATAAGTCTTCTTTTAAAATATAAATGGTTAAACATATAAAAAAAACTTCGATTGTTATATCATCTCTTATTTCTTAAATAATGGTGCTATTTTATCAATGCGATTTGTCCATATTCCACCTGTATAATCGTCAGGAAGGCGTTTTATATCTTCAGATGAGTCAAATCCACTTGAAAATCCAAACCCATTTCCTCCTACAACGATAACTCGAGTATCTGCTTTATCCATTCGATTAAGAAAACGATTTGGCCATCCCCAAAGCCAAGGAGCTACTTTGTCTGGTAAATGAAGCCCTAGATACATTAGTAATTTCACAAATTTGATTTACAGTCATATTTCCTTCTTTATATAGCTTTACCGCATAATTCATTCCTACGTGATTTTTATGATACTTCTTTAATCGACCTTTAAACTTTCCTTCTTTCTTAGCCAATTCAATCCCTTCACGTTGTCGCATCCGAATAAGATCTCGCTCTAATTGGTTAACACCAGCCATTACAGTAATTAAGAATTGGCTGTATGGATTATCTTCTGATAAATCAAGCCATGTATCTTTTAGTGATTTTAAGCCTGCCTTTTTATCTCGTATGTTATCGATTAATTCAAATAGATCTTGTGTACTACGAGTGATTCGAGTTAAGTCTGTAACATAAATGATGTCATCTTCCTGTAAATCCTCTAACATTTTTTGAAGTTGCTCGCGATCCTTTGTTGCTCCTGAAACTTTCTCTTCATATATAATATCCATTCCGATCTCGTTCAGCTGCTGAAATTGTCTTGAAGGATTCTGGCTAGTCGAACTGACACGAATATAACCGATTTTCCGCAAAATATCACCTCATTTTTGAGACAAGTCTTATGAGACGCTCTTAACTATGATTTTATCAGTCTACTACACTTGTATCAATAGAGTATAAGGTATCTAAACAATATCTGTACCAAAGGTTTTATCATTATTTTTACCTGGCTCCATTTGAAAATTGAGGAATTTTCCACTATGTAAATCATACTCTAGCTGAATTTTAATACCGGCTGTTTGTGCACATCCTCCTGAACCAGGATAAATAGGAGCCAAATGATTGGGGACTTGAAAAATAGTAGCATCTAAAATGCGTATGCCCAGGAGATTTATGTATTCGAGATTTAGGATACTTTTCTCTAAAAGATTTAGACCAGATGGATCAACGAGGTGTATTCTATGTTTCGCGGTTGAAATTAAATAATAGAGTATATGTGAAAAATGATTCTCCAGAATTCTTTCGGGATGGGACAGTAAAAAAAGGGGGTTGTGTAGTAACGGAACAGAAACGGCAATAAGGTATAAATAATAATAATATCCTTACTTGCATTTAAATTGTTAATTTAGTCTCTGTACGTTCTAACTGTAACTTTCTTTTTTATGTGTCGTAATCATTTCATAATTTTTTGTCAGAATATGAAATAGATGCTTTCTTATAGGATAGACACCTTTTAATTAATTTTTATCATGGGTCACCATACATGCCCATCTCAACAAGTAGAGACTAAAAAATGCCTCTTGTTAGCATAAACGTAATGATAAGAATGTAAAAAGCCGATTCTTTTAATATAAAAAAGAATCGGCTTCTTAGTTTTATCCTTTAGATGGTATTGGATAAAGGGAATGAGGAAACTGCGGTACAATCACTACAATCACTACAATCACTTGAGGGCGTTGATTGTGACCTTGGCAGCCTGCGCGATAAGTTCATTATTATAGGTAGCATCCTGCGTATCGCGGCTGGACAGAATTGCGATGATAATGGGCTCTCTATTCGGTGGCCAAACGATGGCAATGTCGTTTCGCGTTCCGTAGCTTGCGGCTCCGGACTTATCACCAACCTCCCAGTCTTTTGGCACGCCAGCACGGATCAGTTGGTCTCCAGTAGTGTTTCCACGCATCCAATCCGTGAGGATTTTACGCTTGTCAGCTGAGAGCACATCGTCGACCGTGAAAGCCTTAAGGTCGGTAGCAAGTGCTTTTGCTGTACTTGTGTCACGGATGTCTCCTGGAGTAGCTTCGTTCAAATCTGTCTCATAGCGATCAGCTTTGGTAACCCTATCACCAATCTGCTTGAGTGCTTTTTCAAATCCATTAGGACCGTCCAGTTTGTTAAATAAAAGGTTCCCCGCGGTGTTATCGCTGTAGCGGATAGCAGCCTCCGCAATTTCTCCAAGAGTCATACCAGTATCCACGTGTTTCTCTGTAATTGGTGAATACGTGACTAGGTCATCTTTTGTATAGGTGATAACTTCATCGAGTTTATCAATGGAGTTTTGCTGTAGCACTGCTCCTGCAGCAAGAGCCTTATAGGTGGATGCGTAAGCGAACCGTTCATTAGGTCGATAAGCGACTGTCCGGTTTGTACCGGTGTCGATAGCATAGACGCCAATCCGAGCATCAAACTTTTGCTCGAGTTGAACGAACTCTCGATGAGTCGCATGACTTGTACTTTTTGTTTGCTCTATTTTTTCTTTCGCTTCCGCCTGCGCGGGTCCACCTGTAAAGAGTCTTACACTTATAAGACTTAAACTTAGTAGTCCAACGCACATCCCTATTTTTAACATCCTTGTACTTTTCATAATGATCAGTCCTCTCATATTTTGCAATACTTAAAATAGATGTCAAACTGGATACATTGTATCCAGTTTGGGCACTAGTTTTTAGCATTACACTTAATAGACAATCTAAGTAATTAATTTGTTCCACATTTATAAAAAAATAATTAACTTTAGGATAAAATAGAATCTTCATAAGGGAGGGTATTATGTTACATATAAAAACAAAAGTGTGGACGATTTTGGCAATCCTTTTCATTCTAAGCATGATTGTTGCGATTTTATTTGCAACGAATTTTATCTCGTTTTCTATCACAACTTCTCCACCTGAAAGAGGTAAAATTTTTGATGAAAACGGAGTAATACTAGCTACAAATAAAAAAGTAAAAAATGAATTGATACGTGTTTATCCACAGCATGAAATCGCTTCACAAGTAATTGGATATGTAGATTCTGAAAAAAACAACTCTTATTCTAATTATGTTCCTGCTGGTAGAAATGGAATTGAGCTTCAGTATGAAAATGATTTAAAAGGGATACCAGGAAAAACTCTCCTTTTTAAAATTAAAGATAAAAAGTTCTTATGGAACATACAAAGTCCTCAAAAAGGAAAAGATATTCAGCTAGCACTAGATTATAAGCTTCAGCAAAAAACAGAAGAAGCACTAAGATCTCAAATTAAGAATACACGTGATGCTAATGCTGGTTATGCTGTGGTGATAGACGTAAAAACAGGAAAAATATTAACTATGGCTAACTCGTCAGCTTTTGATCCAAATAGATATTTATCGTCGCTCGGAAAAGAAAACATAAAACGACTTTCTCAAAATAAAACAATCCAAAAATTAAAGTATGGTGAATCCTATGTAAATATGGCATCGACAATAAAACCTCTTACTATTTTAATTGGATTAAACGAAAAGCTTTTTCAACCTGCAGATACCTATTTAGATACCGGCAGTTTTCAATATAATGATCAAAATAATGTTACCAATGCCGCTGGGACTCCAACTGGTGAAATTACACCAAGTCAAGCCATTACGAATTCATCGAATACATTTATGACAGCAAAAGTAGCGATACCTTTATTTAACAAAAATAATGGGAGTTTAGAAAAAGTATCAACCACTTGGACAAATTATTTAAAACAATTCGGCCTCCGTTCCAAAAGTGGAGTTGATTTACCCTTTGAGGAAGAAGGACAATATCAATTACATGCATCTAGTAAGTTTGAAAGTGGAATTTCTGCTTTATTAAATGCTTCTTGGGGGGGAAATGAAGTCCATACTCCTCTTCAACTAGCTCAATACGCAGCAACTCTCGCAAGTAAAGGCGATAAATATAAATCTCAAATCGCAAATGCTATCATTGATAATGATGGTAAAGGAACAAAAAAGCTTAAACCAATTTTAGAAAGTTCAAATCGTTATCCTTTGAATTTCTGGAGTGTTTTGCAAGATGGAATGAGTCACAATATACAAGAGATTAAAAACTTGCCCTTTGAGGTTCTGTTGCAATTTCTAAACTGAGATAACCTGTAGAAAAAGTGTGAGCAGGAGAATGCTATATGGGGTATTTTAAAGGAAAACAGTTTAAAAAGGATATTATTTTAGTAGCCGTCGGCTACTATTGTCGTTTTTCTTTAAGAGGTCAAACAGACGAAGGAAAATTTTTGATACTTCTTGGGTGTCTTTTTGTATAGCTCCATATACTAAGTACAGATGATCTTGAATCATGTAAACAGCTTTATATTCACTTAATTCTTTTTGCTTTTTCTGTAGTAACAGTTGTCTCATTTTGAACATAGTGGAAGAACAAAGAAAAATAGCGATTAACTGTCCATAAAGATGATATTCTAGACGCTCTCGCTTAATATTGTGACAATGATTGATACCAAAAAGAGATTTCCATGTTTTAAATACAATCTCTATTTGCCAACGTAGAGAGTAAATCTCATGAACATGTTCCATCGGAACAATTTCCCATGGGATGTTGGTAATATAAACATTGATTTCTGTTAAACGTTTACTTTTTTCAGAGTATGTAACCCTTTTTTTCTTTTCAACATAAGTTTGCTGTTTCCTACGTTTATGAACTTGAGTTGATGTGAGTCTGTATATTACAACTTGTGAGGGTAATTTTTGTTGTCCAACATAGGCATTCTGAATTTCATAAGTATCTCCTGGTTTTATCTGATGCATGACATGTTCAAGGTCAAGTAAAGCATATAAAGATTGCTTTTTTACTGTCCCATCCCGAAAGAATTCTGGAGATTCATTTTTCACATATACTCTATTATTTAATTTCAACCGTGAAACATAGAATACTCCCCGTTGATCCATCTGGTCTAAATCTTTTAGAGAAAAGTATCCTAAATCTCGAATACATAAATCTCCTGGGCGTAAGGTATCCAAACACTCAGTACCAAAGGTTTTATCATTATTTTTACCCGGTTCTATTTGAAAGTTGAGGAATTTCCCACTATGTAAATCATACTCTAGCTGAATCTTAATACCGGCTGTTTGTGCACATCCTCCTGAACCAGGATAAATAGGGGCCAAATGATTGGGTACTTGAAAAATAGTAGCATCTAAAATACGTATACGTTGAAAATAAGAGGTGTATTGGTTTGAGATTTGAGACGAGTCGTTTAGTTTACTTTTGATTAAAAGGGAAAATACACGCTGTAGAAATAAAACAGCGCATCGGTTAAAACGTTGATTAAGTCCTTCTGGACTCATAAGTGTAGCTGTATTTGCATAAAGCTGACTACATAATCGAGTAAGAGAATCGCTTGCTACATGTTGACTGATCCAAATACATAAAGCAGCCAAATCTCGTGCCCCATATTTACTTTTACGTTTTACAAAACCTGTTTCCTGTGCAAGTTGTTGAAAGGTATCGGGAGATAAATGTCGCTGTAGTTCCTCAGCGAACAAATGAAACTCATCTTGAATCGATAGATTCATACAAAAACGCCATCCTTTCTGTATATTTCTACAAAAAGAATAACTCTTTCTATGAATTATGGGTATAAATTCATCTTAGGTTGATAGTAATGTATAGTGACCTCTATTAGTTTACTTTCAAATCCCCTTAAATATTGACTTCACACTAAATTCCCTGATATTCTCAAAATATACAATAAAAGTATACGTTCAATGTACTGAAAATAAAAAGATTGAAGCCCGATAAATCTATAAACAACAATTTATTGATTAATAATATATTTAGGGCACCCAACAGCTTGAAGATATAAAATGTACATCAAACAAAAGAAGAGTCCATTTGGGATTCTTCTTTTTGCGTTCTTAAAAGGATACGTTTAGACACAAATTAACTGTTTCTCTGTACATTAAGTTTAGCAATTATATTTCTCAACTTAACTGACAAGATTTTGCTTCTTGTTAGTTACATAAAATGGTATTTTAAGTGTGCTGTTAAATATTTTTAAAGGGGGATACGTAATTTGAATTCTAAATCTATCATCGAAAAAGAGGTACAAGAGAATCAATATATTGATATTCGTAACATATGTAGCATAAATGGTTCTGCTAAATTTGATCCTAACACTAACATTACAACCTTAACAGAAGCTATAAATACTCAAGCAGGTGCGATTGCTGGAAAAACTGCCTTAGATATGAGACGTGATTTTACTCTCGTAGCAGATATATACTTAGGATCTAACAGCAGTGGGGCTGATGGTATTGCTATAGCGTTTCATAGAGGATCAATTGGTTTTATCGGTACCATGGGCGGAGGATTAGGAATTCTAGGAGCACCAAACGGGATAGGATTTGAAATAGATACGTATTGGAAAGCAACTTCAGATGAAACAGGCGATTCATTTGGGCATGGTCAAATGAATGGACCACATGCAGGATTTGTAAGTACAAATAGAAATGCAAACTATTTAACAGCCTTAGCTCCTATGCAAAAAATACCTGCACCTAATAATACATGGCGGGTTCTAACTATCAATTGGGATGCGCGTAACAACAAACTAATAGCAAGTCTTCAAGAGAAGAACAATGATTCCTCTACTAGATCTGCTACACCAAGATATCAAACATGGGAGTTATTAAATCCTGCGTTTGATTTAAATCAGAAATATACTTTTGTTATTGGCTCAGCTACAGGGGCTGCTAATAACAAGCATCAGATCGGAGTTACTTTGTTTGAAGCATACTTTACGAAACCATCTATAGAGGCAAATCCTGTTGATATTGAAATAGGTACAGCATTTGATCCGTTAAACTATGAGCCAATTGGACTCAAGGCAACAGATGAAGTAGATGGAGATATTACAGATAAAATTACGGTAGAATCTAATGATGTTGATACCTCGAAACCAGGTGCATATCGTGTAAAATATAAAGTAGTAAATAGTTATGGAGAAAGTGATGAGAAAACAATAGAAGTCGTAGTATATACGAAACCAACTATAACTGCGCATGATGTCGCGATTAAGAAAGACTTAGCATTTGATCCATTAAACTATGAATCAATTGGGCTCAAAGCAACAGATCCAATTGATGGAGATATTACAGATAAAATTACGGTAGAATCTAATGATGTTGATACCTCGAAACCGGGTAAATACCATGTAACATATAAAGTGATAAATAGTTATGAACAATTTGATGTAAAACCAATAGAAGTCATAGTATATACGAAACCAACTATAGAGGCACATGATGTTAAGATTAAAAAGGATACGGCATTTGATCCGTTAAACTATGAACCAATTGGACTCAAAGCAACAGATCCAATTGATGGAGATATTACAGATAAAATTACGGTAGAATTTAATGATGTTGATACCTCGAAACCAGGTGCATACCGTGTGAGATATAAAGTAGTAAATAATTATGAAGAACGTGACGAAAAAATAATTACCGTTACGGTACCAGTTATTGATGATGGGTGGGAGAATGGCGATCCGACAGGATGGAAATTCTTCTCTGGTGAAACCATTACTCTAGAAGAAGATGAAGAGAATGCTCTTAATGGAAAATGGGTATTTTATGCTGATAAACATGTAGCAATATACAAACAAGTAGAGTTGAAGAATAATACCCCTTATCAAATTACAGTATATGTTAAACCAGAAGATAAAGAAACTGAGAAAGAACATATTGTTAAAGTATCTTTCAAATCGGATTCTGCTGGTCAAGAAAGTGAACAGATTATAAATGAAAGATTAATTGATGCAGAACAGATACAAAAAGGATACAGAAAGTTAACAAGTATTCCATTTACACCAACAACAATTGTTCCCAACAAAAAACCAGTGATAATTGTTGAAAACTTTTTACCAGGATGGATAGGTGGAGTTAGAATAATTGTAGAGCCTACAAAGGAAGAATTGTAAGCCAGCTTCTAATAAATGTATTTAAAAAGGAAGAAACACAGAGGTTTTTTAGCTCTGTGTTTCTTCCTTTTTACGCTGATTGATTGCTCGATAAAGAAAACCTTTTAAATAGAGGCGAACGAGATGACTTTTACGAATGCTTTGTTATTAGCTGGATATGAAAAATATCTGATTCTGTTATATCCAGCATCTTCATTTTTAAATATTTGAGTAAGTTGGCGTACTACCCCATCAACATCAGGTTAAGAAATTGGTTGTTCCCCAACTGTAAATAGATAAAATTTTCGTTTTGGGGGTAATTCAAAATATTAGCTTGATGGGCATGGGGTACAGCCGAGATACGTGTAAAAATAGGTTACAGACTTACTTTTATTTCCAATATTATTTGAAATCGGATTTTTTGTCTTTTGATAAAACTCCTTCATTCGTCTAAGGAGTACGGCAACGATTCGTATATTGACCCGCCATATCTATAAAAAATAGAATTTCTTAATCTTTTTTACTTTTATGAATTCAAAATACTCTAGTTAAAATATTTTTCAACATCATATATATTAAATTCATTCCCATATAACACATTATTTTTCATAAAAATGTTAAAAATTAACTTTTATTTTACGAGCGTGTAAATTTTTAACATTTTTTATTTTTCTCAATTGTATAACTTTATTCTTAAATTATACTTAATATGTAATTCCAATATTAGTTAAAGAGTTTTGAGATTAGACATTTATCTTAATTTCTTACTTAGAGGAGTGATTTATGTATAATTTAAGAAATAAATGAAGGTAATATGCATCTAGAATAATTAGGAAAAGAGTTGGAAGTGTTAGACTCCTGTGCTTTTTTCGTATTCATCCAAAAATATAATCAACATTGTTTAAAATAAGTATGCATTTAATAAATCCACTTTGGGAATTAGTGAGAAAACTGGTATTTCGTATGAAGGTTAAAACGAATTTAAACGAAAGGACTGATTTATATGAACATCAGAAAGAATGATAGATTACAAAAAACAAAGAAAGTATTCATAACCTCTGCTATTTTGACAACAACATTATTTACACCTATTGCTATAAATAGTTTTAATGTTTATGCTGAAACTGCACAAACTGCACAAACTGCAACGCAATATGAACAGAGGGAGTTCGACCTTCCAGGGACAGGTAGTTTTTGGGGTGAAGCAAAAAGGGAAAAAAGAAGTGAGCAAAAAAACTATATGCCAACAGGAATCTATGTAAAACCAAATGAACAGGTTACAATTGAAGTATCAGGAACACAAAAGATTAGAGCGATTATTGGGACACATCAATATGATAAAGAATGGGGAAAAGAAATTGATCTTTCTCCTGGTTCTAATACTGTCTCTTCTCCAAACGGCGGCTTATTAGGATTTGATAACTATCAAGATACAGGAACAGTCAAGGTGAAAGTAACAAAAGGCGGTAGTCCTGTGCCATTCTTTGAATTAGGGAAGCACACGAAAGAAGACTGGATTGCCATGATGAACAAATATCCAGATGCACATGCGGTACAATTGAAATCAGAACGAGCAGTACTTACTGTTACTCGTAATAGTGCCAATAAATATATTGTGGATCAGAATCCTGTGCCTCTATTAAATAAATATGATGAAATGATTCAAGCGCAAGATAAAATATCGGGATTATCTAAAACAGATCCTAATCCATTACATCGTTCAACTCAGCGTATTTGGGCTTTTGTAGAAAATCCTAATAAACAAGAGTGGGGCATGTATGCAAGTTGGGATGGAGCCGTATTTACTACTGCTGGCGAAGCAATTAAAAGTACTTTGAACGTAACTGAATTTGGGTGGGGACAAATTCATGAAGCGGGACATGCAAGACAACAATACCCATGGACGTGGAATGATTTGAGAGGTATGGGTGAAGTAACTGTTAATCTATATTCTTTAGCTGCACAAAAGCAATTATTCCCGAATCAACCAACACGTTTAGAAAAAGAGGGAGATTATGATAGAGCCTTTGCATACTTAAAACAAACGAATAAAGAATATAAAAATATTGACGACCTGTTTGTGAAACTTGTTATGATTTGGCAGCTTCATTTAGCATATGGCGATGATTTTTATCCAAATCTTCACAAACTATATCGAGAGTTACCAGAGGATCAACTTCCAAAAACGGACGAAGATAAAATACAAGCATTTATTTACAATACATCGAAGGTAGCAAAACAAAATTTACTTCCGTTTTTTGATAAATGGGGATTGAAAGCAACCCAAGAAACAAGACAAAAAGTAGAAGGTTTAAATAATCCAACATTAGTTGCACCTATATGGGAAGCGACGGATGCTAAACCTGTTAAACCACTTGCTGTATTATCTAAAAAAATAATGAAGGCGAGTGCCAACAGTGAGGAATCATGGCGCGATCCAGCAAATAACGCAATTGATGACAATCCAAATACAATTTGGCATAGCCAATGGAGTACACCGAATCAATATCCATACAATTTAACGCTAGACCTCGGTCAAATACGAACCATCACCCTATTATCATGTCTCCCAAGACAAGATTGGTCGGAGAATGGTCGTATTTTAGGATACAATATTTATACAAGCACGGATGGCTCTAACTATCAAAAAGTATCGTCTGGAACATGGAAAAGTACTGGAGGAAAAGAATTTGCAACATTCGAACCTGTTTCTGCGAAATATGTAAAAATAGAAGTAACGAACGGAAAAAATGGATATGCTTCAGCAGCTGAAGTAGATATTTTCGGATATTAATAGTTTGCACGTATGAATGAGCACGTTATCGCAGGGTGGATTTTCAAATGATTTGAGAATCTGCCCTGCGATAATTTTTTTTGCGCATTTCATGTTCTGTTTTTACTTTATAATTTTTGATACTACTTTAGTGCTCTAAAGTTTTTTCGTAAATATCACTATGATTTTATGGCAACTAAAAAAAGAAGATTATTGCTTTTCACGCCAAGATTTAGAAAGGCTAAGTCCTTACATAGCTAGACATATAAAACGATTCGGGGATTATATAATTGATTTACAAAAAATCCCCAAGCCAATAGAAGAAACGATTCCTCTATAAGCTCAATAGTTCGTAGTTGGAAATAAAAGTAAGCCTATGACCTGTTTTTACACGTATCTCGGCTGTACCCCATGCTCATCAACCTAAGAAAAGCAAATACCCCAAAACGAGAAAATTGACATCTCCAGATGAAAATGTACAATTTTTTTGTTTTGGGGATGCTTCAAAATATTAGCTTGATAGCAATGGGGTCACCATATCAAAAAAAGAAAATTGTACGTTTAGACACAATTTGGACACACTTTAACCGGTCCCCTGTACTTTAAGGAAGCGGTTTGTAGTTTAGTTTGGCATATAAACTGTTTTATATTAATGATTTAGACTGTAGAGCATTTGAGCACGAACGCAGTCTATTGGTATATTTACAGGTATCTCTAAGAAATATTCTAGCTGCCATATTTGAGTTTTTTGAGCCTGACGGCTCTTAGGCTTGTCCCAAGGTGGATAAACGCGTATTGCTCGTTTACCACCTTTACCCTTATTGGATACTATATCCTGTTTATATAGAACAGCTTTGGGAAATACAAATTGACCAAAGTTATTCCCTTGACGGGTACTAATAACAAACAAATCGACTGGATCTGATATGTCATATGGTTGGATCGGTCCATCCCCACTTCTCTCCCACAAAGTCACAAATTGCCCGACCTTTGTAGGAGTAATTTTAGCGACACGAAATCTAATAGAGAGAGCGTTCAGATTAAATACATAGGCCCCATATTCAGCATTTTGTACTTCTATTCGTGGTTGAGAACACTCGAACCTGCATAGGCTATAGACAAGATCCTTAGTGGCAAGAAGGTCACTATGAATTGTGACAGAGGAAGCCCAGGAATTTTGACCGCTGGGGTCAGCATCTGAAAAGTCTCGATTTTTCTCATCCATCTGTTCCAATCCTCCATTGTAGTTAGTAAGCTTACTGTTCATTATTCAACCGACAGAAATATCCTTATACTACCGTCTTTAGAGTGAAATTGAAAATCAGTTTTGTATGCTCTTTTTATATCACTTTTCCAGATATCCACCCAAGCGTTAAAAACACCTTGTGGATCAGTATTATCTACTTCTACAACATGATAGTTACCTACTGGAATGATGACACTACTTTCATCAATAAATTTCTCTTCAGTACCAATATGCAAATCATAATCACCTGTAAAATCACTTTCATAATTATTATAAACAGCATATACATCACCTTTTAAATTTAAACGAAGAATCTCTTCCCATAGACTAAGTAGTGCATCTGTATTTTGATTATTTGTTCTTATTCTTTTTCCATAAATATGTTTTTCAGTAACTACTACATTCATTGTTAATTCCTCCTACTAGTTGATATAGAAAGTGTAGCATTCATACTATGACAACAGTCTGTCAGCTTTTATAAATAAATTTAATTTCATTCCTATATTCATTTTTAAGCCATAGTGGAGATAGTACCTTTACATGCCTACCAAACATCAATAAAAATGGCAGTAAATTTTTATTGATGTCATAATTAAAGGTTACTTTTAAACTCCCATCTTCAAGTACAGATATTTCATCCTCAGTAAAAAAATCGTATAGTTTCCCAAGTTCACTTTTCGAAAACAGTAATATAATTTCCTCGACTTTAGCTGACTTATTAGTCAAATACTCATTTTCTTCCGTATAGACAGTTCTAGTATTGTCATGTATTACTTCCATATTTCTTATCCTAGTCAATTTAAATAACCTTAAAGCTTTTCTGGATTCACAAAAGGCTTCTAAATACCAACTACCATTCATAAAATTTAGTTTTAAAGGTTGAATAATTCGACTAGATACATTCGCTGTTTGTGAAACATAAGAAATACAAATTTTATTTCCTTCATCAATTATAGAGAGTATTTTTTTTATCTTCACTTTTGTTTCGTCTTCTATAATTTCTCTGTGCAGGGTAGATGATGTTATCGTAATGTTAGAATGATAGTCTTCTTTATTTTCTTTCAATAGTTCTATTTTTCTTTGTAAAATTGACAGTTGATTCGTATCAAATAATTCATTTTTTAATGTTAAACCTTCTAATAAAAATTTCTTTTCCTCTTCATTAAATGTAAATTTATCTAGTTGATAGTTATCAATTAAAGTAAATCCACCATTCTTTCCTAAATATGAAATAATAGGGATACCGATTGACGACAAAGCATCCATATCTCTATAAATCGTTCTTGTACTTACTTCAAATTCATTGGCTAATTCTTCAGCAGACACTATATTTTTCTTCAATAAGTAGATAAGTATTGAAAACATTCTCGCGGTTTTCATGGCTTGTTCATCCTCCTATAGGTGTGTGAATGATTAACAGATTGAATCGCTACATCTGAAAATCTCCCCGATTTAACGAGCTCCTTTTTATTTTTCAAGAGCGTTGCTACAAACAAAAAAAGAACTGGATATTGGCCAGCTCAATTCAATTTGCTTTCATATTCTTTCATTAGTTTATAAAACGTGTTTTTCCTTAACTCTAACATTTCCATAAACATAACAGCAGTAATTTCTCCACTCTTCCATTTTGAATGAGTTTCTTCTATTGTATTTATTTGTTGTTTGCTTAAGGTCGAAAGGTTCACTTGAGGACGGCCTAAATGTTTTCCTTGAGATTTAGCTATCGCAATCCCTTCCGCTTGTCTCTGATGAATTTTTTTTCGTTCTTGATCTGCAACGTAAGATAACAAAGATAAAAATTGATCTTCCATTAATCGTCCCATATCACCCATATCACGGAATTTACGACTATCAAACAGCGTTTCATTTTCTAAGACAACAATATCTGCTTGTAATTCTCTTGTTATGTATTTCCACTCCTCAATTACTTCATCATAATTACGCCCCATATGATCTAAGGCATCTATGTAAACAATATCACCTGAACTCAATATTTTTCGTAATAATTGATACTGAGGACGATCGAAATGTCTTCCACTTGCTTTATCGACAAAAATACGTCGAGCTTCCACCCCTCGTTCCATCATCTTATGTAATTGACGTTGTTCATTTTGATCTTTTGCACTTACACGTATATATCCATAAATATTTGCCACGTTTTGTATTCTCCTTACATTTGTTACCGTAATTATATCACATTTGTTTATAAAGGTGTTCAATTAAAATAAACGTTTATAAATCACTTAGAATCACCTTTATAAACAGGTTGGGCATATCTATGAATTTATTAAGGGCGCAACACATTTGTCCCGGAACCAATAATCGGGTTCTGGTGCAAAAACTCTAAAGTCCTCGCAAGTAATCTCCTAAACTTGGACATACTGATAATATTACTCTAAAAAGGTGTGTGATCGGTATGGAAA
>NZ_LTAQ01000020.1:35420-36434 GCF_001590835.1 Bacillus gaemokensis | reverse complement strand
TTGTTGGCCCAGCGGCTACTTCTTGACCTGGTACTTCGTTATGAATTGGTGCAGCTGGTGTTACCGGCGTTGTTGTTGGCCCAGCGGCTACTTCTTGATTTGGCACTTCATTATGAATTGGTGCAGCTGGTGTTACCGGTGTTGTCGTTGGCCCAGCGGCTACTTCTTGACCTGGTACTTCGTTATGAATTGGTGCAGCTGGTGTTACCGGCGTTGTTGTTGGCCCAACGGCTACTTCTTGATTTGGCACTTCATTATGAATTGGTGCAGCTGGTGTTACCGGCGTTGTTGTTGGCCCAGCGGCTACTTCTTGATTTGGTACTTCATTATAAATTGGTGCAGCTGGTGTTACCGGCGTTGTTGTTGGCCCAGCAGCTACTTCTTGATTTGGTACTTCATTATAAATTGGTGCAGCTGGTGTTGTCGTTGGCCCAGCAGCTACTTCTTGACCTGGTACTTCGTTATGAATCGGTGCAGCTGGTGTTGTCGTTGGCCCAGCGGCTACTTCTTGACCTGGTACTTCGTTATGAATTGGTGCAGCTGGCGTTACCGGTGTTGTTGTTGGCCCAGCAGCTACTTCTTGACCTGGTACTTCGTTATGAATTGGTGCAGCTGGCGTTACCGGTGTTGTTGTTGGCCCAGCGGCTACTTCTTGACCTGGTACTTCGTTATGAATTGGTGCAGCTGGCGTTACCGGTGTTGTTGTTGGCCCAGCGGCCACTTCTGAATTTGGTACTTCATTTTCGATTGGCGCAACTGGTGTTACTGGTGTTGACATTGGCCCAGCGGCCACTTGGTGTTACTGGTGTTGACATTGGCCCAGCGGCCACTTCTGAATTTGGTACTTCATTTTCGATTGGCGCAACTGGTGTTACTGGTGTTGACATTGGCCCGGCGGCCACTTCTGAATTTGATACTTCATTTTCGATTGGCGCAACTGGTGTTACTGGTGTTGACATTGGCCCAGCGGCCACTTCTGAATTTGGTACTTCATTTTCGATTGGCGCAACTGGT
>NZ_LTAQ01000020.1:35020-35329 GCF_001590835.1 Bacillus gaemokensis | reverse complement strand
CTGGTGTTACTGGTGTTGACATTGGCCCAGCGGCCACTTCTGAATTTGGTACTTCATTTTCGATTGGCGCAACTGGTGTTACTGGTGTTGACATTGGCCCAGCGGCCACTTCTTGACCTGGTATTTCATTTTCAATTGGCGTTACTGGCGCAATCGGTGTTTCAATTTGACCAGCGGCCACTTCTTGACCTGGTATTTCATTTTCAATYGGCGTTACTGGCGCAATCGGTGTTTCAATTTGACCAGCGGCCGCTTCTTGACCTGGTATTTCATTTTCAATCGGCGTTACTGGCGCAATCGGTGTTTCAA
>NZ_LTAQ01000020.1:0-34968 GCF_001590835.1 Bacillus gaemokensis | reverse complement strand
CTTGACCTGGTATTTCATTTTCAATCGGCGTTACTGGCGCAATCGGTGTTTCAATTTGACCAGCGGCCGCTTCTTGACCTGGTATTTCATTTTCAACCGGTGTTACTGTTACATCATCTATTTGTTCTGTTGTTCCCGTTGTCGCTACATCTGGCAAATCGTTAGTAGCTGGAACATCATCTTGTGAGGAATCTTCTTGTAGTATAGCTATCTGTGGTTCGTTTTTTCGTAGTTTTCTAGGAATGGATACATTGTCACCCGCTGCAAGTGGTAGTTCTTCAATACCTTCATTTTCAACTTCGTCTTCTAAGCTCATTAATTGACCTTTATTAATAGCCGCGACATCTTCTAATGGTTTACCTTCTTCTAATTCTTGTTCTTCTTCCATAATCTCTAATTCTTTACTGTCTGTTCCTTGTAACTCTTCGCTATCTGGCATCTGTTCAAGTTCGGTTGTCTCTAATTCTGGCTTATCTTTATCAGATTCCATATTTTCTGATCCTGTAGCTGCTGCAAGCGCTTCTGGATCGTTTGTACTAATAGTTACATAGTCCTCTTCATCTTCTCCATATCGTCTAGAATTGGAGCCAAACTTATCATTAATAAATCCTCTTCCATAATCAACCGCTCTTTCAGACATTAAAGAAACGTCTGTCGCCATCCTATAAGCTGCTTTAGAAGCACTAAATGCAGCAACAAGACGATCTCTGAATAAATAACATAAAACAAACACTACAATTTGAAGAAGCATAGTTGATACATATCCAGCCGCTCCGGATTCTGGAAGGGTATATATCAGTTCTGAAATAGTGAACACTATAACCAGCAACACGGACATTATTATTTTTAATGCAAGTGGTCTGATCCATTCAGTAGCCCAACTAAAAAGAACCCTTCTTTGTCCTGGTAATAATGCTACAGCCATACAAATTGGTGCGATTATACTCATAACCATAAACCATAATTGAAAAGCAATTGTTAAAAGACAAAGTAATATAATCGGAATTCCAGTAAATGTATTAACCACGTAATACACAATCGTAAAAATAAGTCTTTCCCCTACACTATCTAATTTCATCATTACATTTTTATCTTTTATTTCTTGCTCTATAATCTTTACTCTGTCTTCCCCAGGTGGTGTTTTTAATAATTTATTTACTCGATCTTCTCCAATGCCTTCTTTTGAGTCTTTCCCATACTGCATAAACAAGTACGGTCTTTCAGTAAGTAACGTCCATATCTGTTTTTTTACTGCAAAAATAGCATCCTCTTTTGAACGTCCTGGATCTCCTGCAACTGTTCCCGTTGCTTTGGTTAAAATTTGAATACTAATTTCTGAACTGACTGTATTAGCTGATCTTAAAAATGTTGATACATTTGAAATAAACGTAACAATAACCGCTATTACTAGGACAGTTTTTACTATTTCTGAAAATCCTGTTAACGGTTGACGTTTTACAAAAAATATATAGGCTGCATAAAAAGCTGATAAAGCACAAGTTAAAGAGATAATTGAAGGAAGTAAACCACCCGATTTAAAACCATTGTGCTCTACTCCTGCGATATTTTGCATTGCTGTTCCTAACTTGTCGGCCACATTATCAATAATATCTAGCCTAAGGGATTGATCTACTACAAATAGAACACCCTTCACAAGTAATAAACTAAATTGAAAAGCAAGATCTACTCCCCATTGTGTTACGCTATATATTTTTCTTTGAATATCCTTCCCTATGCTATCATCACCAAACATGTAGCCCCAGGCTTTAGAAAAAAAGCCTTTATCATCATCTTTAGAAGGAGCTGTGTCTATTTGATAATGTGAATCCTTATATAAACCATCTGTATGACCTTCAAATAAATGATTAGAAATGGTATCTTCTTCCGCATGAGCCACATTAGAATTAAAAGACAAAATTGTAAACAGACAGAGCAACACTATTGCTCCTATTCTTTTCACTCACCTTCACCCCATTTGTGAACATGCTTAGGTTCTTTACTCCCCACAATTGAATCTAAATTGTGAGTGCTTCCCCAGGCCCATTCGGAATTTTTCCAATCTCCATTTTTATCTTGTAAAATGTATAAGCTTTCTCGTAATTTCTTATCTTCAACTGGATCATAATATACAACCTTGTAGTAATATTCATTCTTTTTCCCATCTAACTCATAACGATATAAGTCATATTTACGCCCTAGTTTCTTACTCGCACCTGGATTTCCGACCTTATCTGGCCCGAAATCATAAGTCTTATATGAAAGGTCATTTAACTGTTTCGTGTCCATATCAATATAGGCGCGTATATATTCCATAGCTACCTTATCAGCTTCTTTTGCCTTATCCGATTCCATTTGACAACCAGAAATGCTGATCAGTGCCAGCATTCCTAGTATTAAAAATTTAAAATTTGGCTTCATTATCTTCATTCTCTATACCTCCAGATGACTATACCGATTGTAATTCTCTTTCTTCGTCTGACTTTGTTGAAGTGTCAAAGGCCGTCAATAGTTCTTTAAATACTGGATCAACGTTGATGATTGCCGTACGTCCATATATATCCTGGAACAAGCATTGGCCCCTTTTAAGCTTTTTCATCATAGATACATTCTCATCTGTAATTGGGAGATTATAATAACTTAACATTTCCTCGGCTTCCTTATCGTATTTCATAGCAAACGAGAATTTCATACCTACATTGGCAACCTCACGATTTTCCGAATTAAAATCGCTGGCGTTTTGTGTACTAAGATATAACCCTGTATTGTGATAACGGCCTTTACGAATAATATCATCTGATAAACGAGAACCTTCACTATTTTTCAAGACGCTGGCCGCTTCATCTTGAACATACACTTTAAATACTTTTCTGTCAGAGTTCATTAAGGATTTTCCAAAGGCTGTCATAGTAATTAATACACTCTCTGAAAGTTTATCTATAATACTAACTGCTGGCTTCTTCGCATCTGGTAATTGTAAATGTTGAATTTGTAATACTTGTAATGGTCTTTCTAGACTTAAAACACGGTAATTTTGCCCTGGCTTACCGAATAACAATTCGGCTAACGGTGTTTTTTCAATTGTTTCTAAACGATGAATTAAAGAATTTAAACTATCTAATGCTTTTTCTGACATAACTTTTGAATCTCGATTTTTCTTCTCTTTCAATTGTTCCTTAACTAAAGTTAAACAAGGGTTTTCTAATTTCGTAACTTCCGTTATTGCATCAACTAAATAGTCATATCTAGAGTCTTCAAGATTTGCATTTGCTAAAAATGAAAGTAACTCTAAAGAAAGTCGCTTCGCTTCTTCTATCGAACTGCATATACGGAACGGATCAAGACACCCTGCATCCTCTGCACTTGCTCCTAATGTCCATACCTCTAACTGATCTTTTTTGAATCCTGGAAGTTTGATAGGCCAATCGCCCCTATCCCCTTTTGGATCTCCAACAAAGGCACGGCCGCCACTCATTACAATCCAGTAAACTAATAAATTCAATAAAAATGATTTACCTTTTCCTGTTTGGCCCGCAATCATAACTGACAAACTATCAAATTCATTCGCTATATTTTCTAAAGCTTTAGCTGCTAAATCTGGTTTGATGAAAACAGGACGGTTTAATTTAGCTGTTCTTCCTAAATAAAACCCTTTGTTATCACCAATCTGAGTCGTTGCACCAAACATTCCCTGTGCCAGCACCCCAGGCTCCACGTATAATTTAAAGTCAGTATTATAACGATGTGAACCAGGTAAAAACTCATAGAAGTATGCAAGTTGGTCACCAAATGGATTTACTAATTCAATTCGCATTTTCTTGTATTCTGATATTAATGCATTAATTCTAGTTTGAAGAGTTTTCTTATTTTCAGCGTATACACAAAAAAGTACACTCATTTCATATCCTGGCATTCCAGTAGTTTGAAATCTATCTTGAACGTGTTTAACCCCTCTTACTTTTCGAACTATAGTTAAATCTGTTGTTTTCCCTCCAACCATTGCTTGACGGCGCTGATCGTTTAATTCCAGCTCACTATTAGTTAATTGCTTTGTTACTATTTCATTATCCATATGGTGTGCCCGAATACTAATTTCAACCGGAAATTTCAAAGAGTGAGACTGAATCCGATATATCCACTCTAAACCTGGAAAAATGGATTCTTCTGGCATAGACTTTACAGCCAAGAAAGCAACATGCATTTTCTCCAAATCACCATCCTCATTTTGTCTTTCTAAAATCAAGGATCTTCCTGGTGACTCATCAATTAAACAATCTGTAAGCTTTACAATCTCCTGCATACGGGTACGGCGTACTTTTTTAGGTTTTCCGTTGCTGTCAAACAGTTCAATTGTTTCCCCTATATTCCATTCTTTCACTCTCTCTGGTTCAGTCATTCCGCGTGTAAAGTTTTGTTCAATTAAAAATTTAAGCGTCGGCGCTGTAAGACGATTTACAAATTTAAACGTATTAATCAATTGACCATGAATAACTTCATCCATATCTTTATATTCTTCAATCTCATCTTCCAAAATATCTGATTCATGTAAACCTATTGCTTCATGTGCTGCATTTGTAAAACCTTGTCGCATACGTTTAGCAAATTTGGCCGTTTCAACAATAGGATTTCGGGCCTGTTTTTGTTTCTTTTCTTCATTGACTTGAACAAGTATATAGAAGTGATATTCTGTATTTTCGGTTGACATTGCCGAACGTTTCAGATATTGCTTCATTTTCCCGAAAAGCCAGCGACCCGTTGGAGCCATTGGGCCGCTTATACTTTCAATATGTTCATCTAAAATTTCATCGGAGTTTGTTGTGCGCGGGATAACCAATAAGTGTAAGTCACATTCTAAATGAGTAAATAATGTTGTTTGATTTAAAAAGTAACCTTTTTTTGTACTTTCATCATGAAAATCATACTCAAATCCTTCAACCTCGTAACCTAACCAAACCCTTCCATCAACACTAAAGCAAAGATTTTCTTCAACATGTTTAGTTGGGAACCTCGTTAAAGTTTTCAGCATATATCGCTTCCTCTCCCTCTTCCTCATTAATAAATGTAAGTTCAAACGCCGCAATATCTTCTGTTTGTTTAGATTGCGAAGATGAAAGTTTTATTACTTCTTCTTTTGAATATTGGATAAAAATTGGACTATTAAAAACATAGATCTCTGGTTTTCTTAAACGCATTGATCTATTCATTTGATGTGTTCGCATTTTAAATGTGATCCACGAGCGAAAAAAAGCAAAAAATGATTTTCCATCTGTCTTATAACGATCTAGGCCCCATACAAGCAAAATAGGGAGTACAACATAATACAGAAAGTAATAGTCATCAGCTAGTGGCCCCACGATCCAACCTGTTAACGGAAACCATCTTAATAAAACAAACAAAGCAACAATTAATATAAAATAGCCCATCAACTTCCACGATACGGGCCGTGGAAGTTGATAACCTAATATTTCATATTGTCTTCTTTCATATTTCATAAAGCTCCCGAAACTGTATACTTTAATTGGTTTGCTCTTTCTATCCCTATCTCGCATTCTCTTACAGCCCTAAAAGTCCAGAAATCCATGTACCAACATTTTTTAATACATCTGGCTTTTGTACAAAGAAGATTAATAATCCGCCACCAAAAATTAAAGTTACTAAAAGCCCCCATGCACGTTTCACAAATAAGAAAATTCCAGCCACGATAAACACCACATACAGGGCCATAGTCCCTTGACTTTTAACCTCCTGTAATAGCCCATCTAAACCAATCCCCAAATACAAACTTTTCATTAGTCCTGTAAAAAACATATCCAAATTCCTCCCCTTAAATATTCTGGATTTGTGTTACTACAAACTGGCCTTTTTGTTTCTTTACAACTAACTTATAATGCATTGTCATTTTCGCTTCTGAATCAGAATTAACAAGAATGACATTTACATCCACTTCGTATTTTTCTTTTTGATTTTTTACTGGATATACCTTCGCATCAACAACCCGATCAAGCTTCATTTTACCTTCAAGCCCCTTAACGTCTTTGTCTTCTAGTACATAACGCAATTCGGCTTGTGTGGCTGTTGTATACGATTTAAAAAACGTTGGTAAAAACTCTTTTATATCCTGTTTAACATCAAAATTGTTAATTTCTTCTCGTTTTTCTTCTTTTTCTTTGATTTCAGCCTTTTCATTGATATTTACTACTTTGGGAAGTCCAGAAATAACAAATGCGTTTTTATTTGCTGTAATTGGAATAGAAAGGAATTGTTTTGCATTTTTTTCTTCATTTGGTCGATATAATTTGTAATTCACCCTTAGAACAATATTCGCTTTATCTTTACCAGTTTCTTTGACCATGCTAACTACAGACTGAATATGATTTGAATCCCATTGAGCACTCTTCACATCGAATCCCCCCTGTTTATCCAGGGTTTCCATCAGATAAGATTTCAAATGATCTTCGCGCTTTTGCTTTCCCTCATCTGTTCGTTGCCAAGTGTAATATTCTTTAGCAAATGACTTTGCAAATTCAATCGCTTCTGGTCTTATTGCTTGATTTTCTGTATTTTGCTTTAATTCCTCATTTTGAGAACTGGCGCGAACCGCTTTTGTACTGTTACCCTTAACAACGGTACTAACCGAAACGGCAAATATCCAAATAAACGCCACCCAAAAAATGATTGCGCCTATTTTTCGCCCACGATTTTTTGGCGCTTTGAATTGCTGGTTGCTGCCGCTAGGCTTTAACTTTTTCAATAACTCTTTCCAGTTCAATATATTCCCCCCTATTCAATTATCAAAGTTCATTAAATCCTTACTTTCTCTTCTGGATTTTCTAAATCGCGATAAATAGGGCCAAATGGATCTTTTATATAATCCTCAAAAGTAGCCACATATACTGGTAATTCTGGACTTTCCACCCCTTTTAAATGCCGAAGTAATTCTTTTTCTCTGGCTGCATCTCTAGCCACAAATACCAATCTCCATGTTAGGATTGGATAAGAAAAGCCTACATTTTGATCATATTCTTCAATTTTTTCTTCACGTTGTAAAAAATCGTTATATCGTCTAATTTTCTTCAAAAGAACATCTTTTGTACCGAATGTCCTTTCCATTTCTAAAAACAATCCTACATTGGCATCGATCATATCTTTAACACCAATTACCGCAATTCCATCTGGTCGAATAACATCGACTGAACTTTTCGAATATCGAAATGTTGCTCTAGGTTCATTTATCCACTCTTTCAACTCTAATTTTTCTTCTTTTTCTGATTGGAGCGTCATGGAACACTCTAGATGAGCTAACATAAGACTGTGATAAACAAATGTCGCAACACGTTCTGACCATCTAGGATTCCAATGTACTTCCCCCCTCAACTCTCGAACCATTTCTACACCATACTTTGTGAGTGTATACACGTTTTGAGGTCTTCCCGACTTCCTCACTTGATTTCTTATAGAAGGAATGGGTAAATGTTCATGTTTGATGTATTCCCCCTCTTCCAGCCTGCGAAGGCGGTAATATACGGAGTTTTTTCGATGCCCTGGATAACATTTCGATTCGATATATTCCAGGTCTAAGTACACATGAGTATGCAAATCAATTAATAGTTTTTGGTCTTCTTCTGATAACATTAGGTGGGCCATCATGTTTTCTCCCTCTCTAGCATGTCAAATATGCTTTTTTTCTCTTCTTCTTTCTTCTTAGGTTTCTTTATTTCTGACTGCTCTTTTATTTCCTCTGGCTGTCGTTTTTCTTCAATCGCTTTTTCTACTATTGGCTTTTCTTCTTTTACTGTTTCTGGTACGACTTTTGTCTTTTTCTTTTGAAACAATGGGATGATTTTCGCTTGCTGTTCTTCTTTAACGCTTATATTTGATGTTTCTTGCTGCTTTTTTGTTAGAAACGGTGTATCTGTTGACTTATTTTGCACTGGTTCAGTAGCTTTTTCTTTTTCAAGAGCGTTAAAAATCGAATCTTTCGAATGTTCCGATTTCCCTAGAGGTGCTTTTTCCTTCTTAGATCCACCCTTACCATAAAGAAACTGATCTATTTCTTTATCTATTTCTTCAATGGATTTTCCTGTTTGCTCTAATTCTTTGATTTTTGCGTGTGTCCATGCGTTAGATGCATTTATCATTGATTCGTTGCCATAAATAGCAACTTTCCCGTCTGGTAAATAGCGATCTAGTGGCGGAACTTCTATCGTGCACCATACATCTTGTGCCTTTCCGTCAATTTTATCTTGTGTTTGAACGGCAACAACCAGATCAGGTAATCCCTGTAAATACTGTGCTCGAAAACGCTTTTGCATAATGTCTTCTAAGACTTTAGCTGAATCTGGCCCTTGACGACAAACAAAGAAATTACCACCAATTTCTTTTAATGCATCCGCCAGAGCTTTGTCTAATTGTCCTGTGATTTGTTGTGTAATTGGCCATAGGCCCAGACCATATTTTCGGTCTTCTGCTACGATTTTTGGAAGGATTGGTACTTGTACTTTGTGGGCTTCGTCAATAAAAGTTAAATGTAGTTTTGATCCAATTGGTCGTTGCTGAACAATGCGATGATATTGATTCATGATATATCCAATTGTTAGTTGAATATCGTCTGGTTGCATATCAGATAAGTCATAAAAAATAATATGCCCTTCATCCATCCACTTTCTAATGTCTAATGAAAAGCCAGATTGACCATACATTCTTTTCAGATATGTTGTACTTCTAAATAAATCTAATCTGTTCAAAATACTTTGGATACTAGCATCCAAAGTATCCCTAACGTCATATTTCCAATAATGGGAATAATATTTTGCTTCTGGCCCCTCTAAATTTGATAGGACTCGCGCTCGGAATAGCTCGTTTGTCAAAAACATTGGAATACTAAGTGTGTTGTGCTCTTGTTTTCCATCAATTAGCAAAGTTCCAATTGTAGCCTTTAAAATACGCTCTGTTTGAGGTGCTTGACCTGGGATAATTGATTTAATAATACTTAAAATTGAGTTAATAACTGTTTGGGTATCTTCATTCGAAGATCTATGAAGTAAATTCAGTGCTGGAGGATGTTGTGAATGCCGAAAGCGAATGAAATGCACTTTATTCCAATCAACTTGTTTTCCATCTAATTCCGCTTTCAACATGCGGTTTAGTGCGATAATTGCGAGGTCTGGAGTAGGATCAAAAAGAGAAAAACCGCTTGCATTTTCTGAATCATCCATCAATTCATCAATGACACTTTCTATGATAGCCATTGCGACTGTACTTTTACCCGATCCAGTTTTACCAGTTATTGCACCCATCTTTTTCATTTGCTCTTTTGCTATTCTGACCAGGCGGTCTTTTTTCATTGGATGTCTGGCGTAACCTACGCCAATTCCATCAGCAAGCAATCCAGAGGGTAACATTTCTTCTCCCTTATCGAGATACAAAATTTTCTTTTCTACTTTATCCTTTTTATCCCCCTTGATCTTTGGAAGGTGAAGTAAATTTGCAAGCTCTGACCCTGTCCAGGTCATTTTTCCATAACTCGGATATGGAACCTTTAAGACTGAATGTTTTAATCTTCGATATCGAAGCTCATTTACATCAGCCATAATACTTGCAACCATATTCCCTAAATTTTTCAGAACAGGGACACCAGGATAATGTTCACTAGCAAATGATACAGCGACTTGAAAAGCCATTTCATTTCCAGCAAAACGTCTGTTCAAATTTCTATACTCTTCTTTCTCAAAAGCATCTAGGCCGAAACCAGAACTATGCTTTTTTCTCTTCTTAATTGCTTTTTCTGCTTTTCGTATGCCTTTTATCAAACGATGTCCGTTATCTGGAGAAAAAGAAATATCAACCCACGTTTTTTCCTCTGTTGCATTAAGTAACGTTGGCAACACATCTTTTGTGTATCTTGCTAAAGACAAAGTTGCTTCAAGATGCTTACGTTTCAATACCATGCGCCCGCCAACAGCTTTCCAAGTCGGGAATGGTACCTCATCCATCCTTTGTTCATACACTTCTGCATGAATATAGAGGCTGCAAAACGCCTGGACGACACGTTGAATCCCATCTTCTGGCCCTGCAAGATAAAAACGAACTCTTTCTTCTTTTCCTTCTGGGCGATACATGAGCAAGCGATACCAATCACGCCCTTTGAATAACCGCTCTAATGGACGGCGACCAGCTCCGTGCACTTGACGGATCATACGTCCCAAAGTGTCTACCGTCATGTCATCTTCCACATGAGGAATGATCATAACGTATCGGTAACGTCTTCTCTCGATTTGATACAACAGAACACGGCGTATGATCTGCAATAAAACTACTGCAAGTAGTCCCCAGATCAACAGCTGCACTATCTGAACCACGACTGGCATCCATCGAGAAAGTTCAGATAGAATTTTGTCTCGTGAAAACCATACGGCGGCTCCAGCTCCCAGGATAAGAAGCATCGGCCAATTTTTAGTGACGAAATCGTCAATTTCTCTGTCTAGTTTGCTGCGTGACAACGTCCCACCTCCGAACATATTTGGAGCGAGAAACAGCGTAACAAGTCAGAATCTCGTCTGACAGAGAAAAACAGTACAACCAGTAAAAGCCGAATAAAGACAGCTTGCTGGCATGTGATACGAGACGAGACTCGGAAATGAACCGCCGCCGCCCGCACGTAGTTTAAAAGAAAATTTTCGCCTGTCTGATGACTATTCATACGAATTAGTCTATCATCCAGGGAAAGCTTCGTATTCTGTGATACCTGTATTATACCATAAAATGCCTATTATTACAATCATTTCATTTGAAATAATTTACATAATAATCTGCACTATCACTTCCAAGCACCTTTAATAATTATTACGCAAGTATTCCAAGGATTATCCCATAAGTTTTTAATTAGATTATTCATTATATTATTTCAATGGTTCTAGAGGTTATAATTTCAATTACCAAATGGGTTTAACTATAAATTGATCACGAACAATAGGACTATAGATAGTGGAAATCATAAAGAAATATAATCCTCGACTCGTCATTCGCAAGCTCATTTCCTCACCTTCGGACTGCGTCCCCCAGCACTAAAAAATAGCATGTTATCCTACATCTTCATAGTAATTTTGTATCTCATAAAACAGGTACAATAAAAGATCATCTATACGTGTATAAAGGTGTAAACTACCTGTAGTTAGCAACTCAAATAAGATCGAATGTGAAAGCTCTGGAAACTCTGTAAGAGTAAACGAATAGATGTAGGCCACTAAATCTACAGGAAAAGAAGTAACTGTAGAGACTCGCTGAACAAAAGAAAGCTGAGAGTCGGAAAGAGTGCCTAAAAGAGTAGTGTTATAAGTAGCTGGAGAGATCGAAATACTAGACATTAACAAGCTCCCACCCACCACCGGATCTTTAAGTGTATACGGATTTGGCTCATTTTTTTTAAGGGATAACACAGGTGCATCCATCTCAACGGGGGCTGAATCTATATTTCTATTATTCTCTTCTTGGATTAGTTCCATAGGTTGCTCCTGGGCCACCAATTCAAGCGTTGTCTTCGCTCCGCGCCCTTTCCCTTCAACCATTAGGTTGATACGGTTAGAATCTTGCAAACGGCTTATAACTACTTTGAAAGATGAAAAAGGTACTCCCATATCCTCTGCCAGTTTGCGTTGTGATCCAGAGATCTTCCCCTTTTGCTGTTCCAAGTATGCTAAAATATCAGCTTCCCATTCTTCCACGTGGCTATATTGACGGTCTTCACGATCTTTTTTTCCTATAAACGGACGATACGAGAAGGGCATACCCGATAACAAACAGATATGATATGCAGACGGCCCTTGTTTTGATCCCTGGAACGCACTTCGCACCTTCCTTTTTACTTCTCCAATAGATAAAGGCTGTTCTAAATTTGCGTTCCACTCTTGTAGTCTCGTTTCCGCAGCTTCTTCACTATAATCAGAAGCTTTAAAAGCTAGTGCTAATGTATAGCACGTATTGTCTCGCTTCCCTTCTTCCACACCTTCTAATAACCTTAAAATCGCTGGATGAACGAGTAAATTTTGTTGACCGATTACAACTGTTTTAGAGAAAGAACGGTCTTCTTGCTGAATAATCAACCAATCTATAAGATCATGAAATAACACTCTATTATTAGACTCATAAGCTATATTTTCAGCTGTAGGGATTCGGAAATAACGTTCTGCACCAATTGCAGCCAAATCCCCGCCGATTTGCATAGCCACTTCGCGTTGGATACGCTTATAAAATTCAATCGTTTTGGCAAATGCACGTTTAGCAACAGAAAAATAAAAATAAACATGGAAACCACCACTAGGCGTATTAACAATTAGGCCTGGCGTTGGAAGGCCTGCACCTTCTACCCGATCTAAGATATCTGGTACAGTTAGCCCCTCATTATTAGGATTATTTTTCACATCTATATCAATTACGAGCGCATTTAGCCAACGCAAAGACGATTCATCTCTTCGATCATTGCGGTAAAACGTATTTGGCGTGTAGTATGTAGTGTCTTCTTTCATAGCAAATAATGTTTTATATGTACGAATAGCCTTAAATTTCTTACAATCATCACTTAAATACGTCCAACCGTGTTCATTATCATAACCACTTACTTGTTTATCACCTTGACGTTTTGCTACTTCCGTAAACTGATTCTGAAATATTTGTCGATAGACATTCACTTGCGTTCCTCCTTTCTCTGGAGAAACAAAAAAGACAGATAGCCCAAGCTATCTGTCCTCATTTTTGAACCTGCATATTAATTTTCTCATGTCAGACAGTGTCTCAAATTGACTATGAATTTATTGCATAGACAACAAATTTCATGGTACAATGGACACAGACATTAAGTAAAATATTAATATACATCCAGTTTGTTCGAAATAAACTGGAAATGGTTCAAGCTATGGTCGAAGATAGCTTGTTCCCGAAGCAATCTTGTGATTAGCAAGATTGCTTTTTTTTATTCTTTTTTGTTTCTCTTAGACATTAGTAAGATTTATAATTTCATTTGTTTATTTATGTAATTTATGTAAATAAGTCTCTACTTTTCTAAATTGTGCGAATAATTTTCTGTTCTAGTACAAATATACTCCTTTTCTTTCCAGGCTGCAACCCCTTATTCTTTTTTATATTTTTCAGATTGTTAACTTCTTATTATTGTTAACATTATACTAAAAATATAAAATAAAAATTACTATAAACCCTTATAAAACAAGCATTTAAACGAAAAATATTTTTGTTAACTTTAATAAGAAAATACTTCCATTTTCAGTTTAGTTATGATATATTGTTAACAAAGATAAAAAAGGAGTGGAGAAAAAAATGAAAATTTCTATGGTGAATAAAGACTCTGGAAACTCACTTGATATGAATTTGATTGATGGTTTTTATCTTGAGATCCCTACAAACGTTGTAGAAATCAGCAAAGATGAAGCTGATTCTCATTTTGTCGCTGCCATTGGAAATCCTAAAGATCTAGATTCTCGCTTATTAATCTCTACAACAATTCCTGGAGAAGAGAAAGAAAGATATTTTTTAGTAGGTGAAGAAGCCGCAAAACACGCACTAGCAAATAATCACGTTAATAAACTACACGATAAAATCACTAGTCATATCCCTTATGTAATGTTTTTAGCTGCTGTATCTTATTACCACGCTATTAATGAAGAAAGAGAATCCGATGATAACACTGTTGAAATCGAGTACTTCCAAACAATGTTACCTATTTGGTTACTAAAACGTACAGCTAAATTCAGCGAAGCTCAAACAGCAATGTCAGAACGTTTTATAGGAGAACATATCGTATCTGTTCACACTCCTGGTTTAGAACGCACTTTAAATATTGATGTTAAGAAGGCTGCTTGTCGTATTGAAGGAGAAATCGCACGTTTAGGGATCAAGAAAAACTTTGAGTTAGAAGATCGCGAGGAAGCAAGACAGTTTGACAATAATGATACTGTATTAGTCGATATTGGCGGCGGTACTATTGATCTTGTCTTATCACCAACTGGTTTAAAAGCACCGAAAAACCGTGATTCTATGCAATCAATTGATAAGCTTGCTTATTTATCACATATCGAAAAATTACGAAAAGAAAAATTCATAGAATACTTCGATGATCTACGCTCTTTCGAGATATTCATAGTACAGAACTACCAAAAACCTAAAATGGAATTAATTGACGGAAACAGCGGGAAACGCACTGATTTAACTGATAAAATTAAATCTTCTTTAAAAGAATTTGCTAACATCTTAATTTTAAAAATCCAGGATGTTATGCCTGCACCAGCTGACAAAGTATACAAATACATTTATTTTGGCGGTGTTGCTCCAATTCTAGAAGATAGCATCCGTGAAGTTATTGAGGAAATGTATGGCGCTGAAATAGCGCAAGCAAATCATATTTTCTTGCCAGATTCTCGTAAATTAAACCTATATGGCCTAGAAGTTAAAAGCCGTGGTGAAATGCTACAAAAAGCATCTAAATAGGCATATCACCAGAAAGAAAGGAGGGAGCTCATGGGACGCACTAGCAAAGAAGAAAGACAAAAAGTGTTCGGCCTTCGAACTGATAATATGAGTGAAAAAGTATACAGCCACTTAGATAAGAAAGCTCGCTCAAAACAACTAGCTTCATATCTTATAAAATTAGTTGAACAAGACTTAAAAGGCCAGGAGCCATTTGATGCAAAAGAAGAACTTATTGAGGTTTCAAAAAATCAAGATTATATGATGAAGGCAATTGAACAATTAACAAGAAAAATTTCCACTATCCAAGTAGCTCCAGCTCCATCTGTTTTTATGCCAAATCAAGAAAATAACACTGCATCCCTAGAAAATGATTCATTAAAAGACATTGGTAAATCGGGACAATTAATAACAAGTAAGGTGGTTACTGGATCTCTTGATGATGAGGATTTAGAAGACCCCGATTTTTAGAAAAAAGGATCTCACTCCTTATTTAAAGGAAGTGCGATCCTTTTTGTTTAATCTATAAATGAGCGACTTTGAACGGGAGGGATGAATCTATGAGCGAATCCGAACAAGAACGAGCCTATTGGACTCATGAAGTTGCTGACAAACTCCAGATATCACACAGCACATTAAAAAGGTGGTGTAGTGAGCTAGAAGCGAGCGGGTATAAATTCACCAAAGGCACAAATGAGAGTCGTGCATTTACCGCTCATGATTTATCGGCGCTGGAAAAATACAAATATCTAACAAAAAAACAAAAGATACCAAAAGATACGGCTGCATCTACTGTTACAGAGGAATTTTCTAAAAATATGAGCGCTTGGGCGCCCCCCGCCCACAAAGAAAATGACCATTTTTCAAGTAGCCCACAAGCCGCCCAAACACTTCAAACACTTATGCAAAGGTTCCAGGAGCAAGAAGAAATGAATCGTCAGATTCTCCAAGAATTAAAAACAGCTAATGAATTGAATAAAACAATTTCTTCACAATACGAACAACTAAAACAAGAGATCCAGGCCCTTAATGACAATCAAAAATTGATAGCATCTAGTCAAGAAAAAAAACAAGGGTTTTGGGCGAAGCTTTTTGCAAAGAATAAGGACGTATGATGATAAATCCATCACACGTCCTTATTTCTGTTCTGATAAGATCATATCCACTTTCACATTCGGTTGTATTCCCATATCATTTAATTTCGATTCTAATAAAAGCACTTCTTTTTCAAATCCTTCTTTTAAAGCGATATCCGATATTCTTATGACACTCCATCCTTTATCTTTCATATGAGCATCACGTCTTTTGTCTTTTCTTTTATTCTCTGGTACTCGATGGAATGGTCCATCCACTTCAAGATCCAGTTTCCTTCCGTTGGGTGAATAAAATGCAAAGTCTAACTTATAACGTGTACCAGGGACTTTCTGTTGCACAGTAGGATAATATCCTTTATAACGAAGTGCATCATAAACCTGTTTTTCTAACTTACTTTGGCATTTCTTACGTTGTGTATCACTATCTGGATTATAACCACTAGAAGAAGTTGTAATTTGAGCTAAAAAGAAAAATAACAAAGTGCATCCAAGAACTATAAATAACCCCATCATACCTCTTCACCTCTTCAATTTTTTTATCAAGGACAAATTACATCCTACTCAATCGCTGCATAGGCTAATGACTAAGCAAGAACTTTTAAATTACTTTATCAACAACTTAAATCACTACTTACTTAATGTTACCCATGTATTAACGTGTTATAAGTAGCAATAACAAGAAATAAAGGATGTGTTTATGACGACGAGGGCGGAAGGTCGAGGGAAGTCATAGTGCCCCTTAACCAAAATTTTATACCATGTAATTTTTACCAATAGGGTTAATTTGTCCTGGTAAATATTTCAATGGATCAGAAAGGGTGGATTTCATTGCTAGCAAAATTAGAGAAGGCCCTACAAAATTACCAAAGTTATATAAAAAGAAAAAATCAAATTAACGATCTAGAGGAACAAACTAAAAAATCATTTCATTCAGCAAGCTTGTTTTTGACTCACATCACGTATGGAAATGTCAAAACCTACATTTACCCTACTATCCAAAAGATACTTATATTAGAGACTCACAAGGAGATTATTTTCACCATACCAAAAGGCATGAACCCAAAGAATTTAACTGAAAAGGAGTATGTCTTTAAACAATATTTAGGCGACAGTATCGAGCTAGAAGTAGGCTCCATAACTTGTGTTATACGGATATTCCCTAAACGCATGAAAAGCTTAAATTACAGCTTTAACGAGCTTCTAGTGAAGAACGAACCTTTGCCGATTATTGTTGGTCAAAACAAATATAATCAATGGATCAAATACTCCCTCATTACATCACCTAACACATTGATCAGTGGTGTACCAGGAAGCGGAAAAAGCTCTATGCTTCGTACTATTTTAACAACATGGGTTTTAATGAAAAAACCTCACGAACTCGAAATGTACCTAGTTGATCTAAAGAAAAGTGAATTTCACATCTTCGAAAACATTGAGCATGTAAAAGTTGTTTGCGACACTCCAGGACAATTTAAACCTATTATGAAAAAACTCAAAAATGAACTTGATAAACGCGGCAATTTATTAAAGAAATACGGTGTAAGTCACATCAATGATGTTCCATTATCTAAAAGACCAGCCTTCATTGTGCTTGTGATTGATGAAGTAATTGTATTAAAAAAAGAAAAAGAAATTACAGAGGATTTGTTACAATATGCATGTTTGGGAAGGGCCTACGGGATGTTTTTACTCTTGTCAATGCAACGACCTTGTAATAAAAGCTTAGATACGGCCATACGCGCAATTTTAAACGCTAGGTTGGGCTTTCGTTCAGAGGATAAAACAAACAGCGATATAAGCGGTACTCCTGGCGCTGAAAACATTCCCTCTGACGAGCCTGGACGAATGATATTTAAAATAGATGCTGCTAGTCTCCAGGAAGTTCAAGCGCCCTTTTTATCTGTAGAAGAAGCAAAAAAACTACTATCCCCCTTTAAACGAAAAGACGATCCAAAAGGCCCAGAGTATTCCCATATAAACAACGAAAAAGATTCCAATACTATCTTTGGATTAATGGAGGATTAATCCCATGAATAAACGTGACAAAGCTATTTTAGACGATCTAATTCGTTTCCGTGTTTTAAGTCGAAATCAAATTATTACATTACACTTTTCACATTTAAAAAATCCCGTGTCGAACTGTAATTTGGTTTTAAAACGCCTTCAAGATCGAAATTATATCCGTTCCTATAAATCTTTTCAGCCCTATGTCTATGCACCGTATGAATCCAAAATAAAAGACAACAGCCAAAAAATTTTTCACTTTCTATCCATCGTTGATACTTATATAGAATTAACGAAATACGATACGCCTTCTAACGTACTGATTGAACCAAAATTCGGTCAAAAAGGAACAATTGAATGTGATATGTTTTGTTTATTCCGAAACACTCCATTTATGATTGAAATTCAACGCAATCAATACAGTGAAAAAGTTATGCAATCCAAGATAGAGCGCTATGAACAATTTTATTTATCAAACATTTGGCAACAATTTCATTGGCAACGGCAAAATAAAAAAGTATTCCCTATTGTCCTTATGATTACCGATACACATTATCAAATCACAAGCGAATATATAAAAGTAGTTCAAGTTCCGAATATTAACAGTTTAATGAATATGTTCTCTCCTATGAAAAAAGCTTCTACATCTAACCTCGCTAAACAAGGTATTAAAATTAAAATTAATTAATATAGATGCTATAATATTAGTAATATCGAATGTAGGGGTGAAAATATGCAACCGTTATATGATCGAAATTGTAATTTAGTAGCTTGGTTAGACGAGGAAGAGAAAATTTATATTTTTGATACAAATATGAACTGGATAGCTTTTGTATGTAAACATAATGTATTTACTACTAAAAATGCTAAGTGGTTGGGCCCCGTTAAAAATGGGACTTTCTTTGATACCAAAGGTCAAGTGGTTTTATGGAATCCAGATTCTCCTATTGAGTCTATTGGTACACCTAACGCACCATATCCTCCTTATATTCCATATACACCGTATAGACCCGCTAGACCGTATACACCTGCTACACCGTATACGCCTGGAACTCCTAGAAACGGATGGTCTAAATTAACAGTTAGTGATTGGGCTAGTGAATAATTCAGTTTACTGCAACCAAGAAAAAGCTATTTATCTTTTAAAAGATAAATAGCTTTTTCTTTTACAAACTCCAAAAATCATTTATATTCACTTCTGGATCATGCTTCCTAATAGCTTTAATCAATAGTTTCATAACTCCAGGACTAGGAATATACTCTCTCTCATTACAAGCTTTTGAGATTGTACTACGACTCACTTTACTTGCCTTTACTAAATCCTGTTGTTCTAACCCCTGTTCAAATAACCATTTAGCCAATTTGGTTTTATGTTTTCGCTTACCCCACATCGTTATACAATCCTTTCTCCCTTTATGTTTTATTAGTATTTTGGTCACGAAAACATTGATTTATACATTTGTTTGATTTTTCAGTCATATGTCCAGAGTTTTACACATATGTTTAAATTAAAGATAATAAATGCCGCTTTTTTGTAATTTTTTTGTGGAATGTATCATACATAACAATAGTAATAGTTTGCCACTATAAATCAGCCTATTAGCAAACCATTGCTATGATTATTCGAAAAAAATTCAAAAGAAAAAGCACCTATATAGGTGCTTATTTCTTTTTCTCTTTATATCTCGCATTCCCTAATACTTTTTGATTACTTTTCTCTTTATTCAACGTAATTGATTTTTTATCTTTATTGATAAGATCCGAAAGAGATTCAAGATTTTCTTTAAACTTTTTGACCGTTAATTTATAACTAAATGCATCGGGAACCCTTTTTACATTTGAAATTTCTGTAACTCCAATATCTAACGAATAACGTTTGAGCTTTGGAAGCGTACTAATATCTCTCTTGACCATATCTTTGACTTTAAAATACGGTACGTGAAATAAAAAGAATGTATTTGTTTCCTCATGCTTAATCTCAACAGCATATAAGGAATAATAATGTTCTTTTCCCTCACGACACTTAGGACATTCTTTTACCTCTTTATACATTTTTTCCAACATAAAATGTACTGGTTGTTTTCCAACCTTCATTTTATGCTCATTACATAACTCACGATGAAATGGCGGTATAAACGCTTTTAATTGTGCATATTTACTACGTGCTAATAAACTAAAGGCTTGATGCTTCAAATCATATAAATATTGACGTTGTTTCATACATTCTTGCCTCTTTGGTTGCTTCATTTTCCCTTTAAGAAGCCATGTGCAATGTTCAATGTGGAATGACACCCATTGCGTCCAATAAGCCAAACGACAGGTATAAAATAACTCTTGATTTATGCTATGCCACTTCTTTTGTAGCGCCTTATATTCTTCACTATATTGTTTTTTTAATGAGTCTTGTATTATTTTTTGCTCTGTAGACACTCTAATCGCATCCTTCCTTGTTAGAAGTATAAATGTATACTAAGAATAACATACAGATGTATATTCCCTTAAATACCTTTACAACAAATCTATATTTCTTATAAATCTTTTTACATCTTGCTCCATACCCGATAGCTCAAATTTATGGACTATAGGTACTTTGTACATCTTTGCAATTATATCCGCGCTTCTTGCAAAGCTATGGCCCCAATTACGGTTCCCACTCGCAGCCACACCCAACAATTTATTATGATTCCTTTTCAAAAAGCTCAACGCTCTCTCTGGCACTTGCCCAAATCCCGTTGTATACGTAACAAAAATAAAATTATCTTCTATTTTCATATTTTCCTTTATTTTGATTGCTTTCAGTCCTAATTTAGAAATAAAACGTTCTACATTTCCTGTTTTTGAATCGTAACATACTAAGATGTCTTTCATGATGCACTTCCCCCTTATATTTTGAAAGAAAGGATGAAATTTATTGAATTATATTATTTACTTGTTATAACATTAAAGAAGGAATTTAGTGTACCAGACTAAATTCCTTTGATGAAAAATCATTTGCAACAGAATACCTTTTGTAAATTCACTCTATACCTTTGTGTGGGGTGTTTTTACTGTGCTTTTAACATAAAATTCAAGATTGTATATCCCATTTTCCTCATTGTGCAACCGTGTTTTTTAGCCAAAATATCTAACGTACGGCGTTCCCCAGATGGAATTTCAACGCTTACAAGCTCATATACATTTTGATTGTATTCATGCAATGGAATATCATCCATATAAGCGTACTCTAAACCTTCACGGATCAATTCTCCAGCAATGATGCTTACCTCTTCATCATATAAGTTCAATTGCTCTAATTGATCATACTGTGCTTCGCTCAAAGGTATAATAAATTTCGTTCCTTTATTCTTACGAGATTTAGCCCCTAATGATTTTACTTGAACTTTTTCATCCAACATAACATTTAACATTTTAATTACCCCTTTCGTTTTCAACTATTTTTCCAATCAAAATTCCTCTAAATCTGTTTCTATAACTTTTACTTCTTTTCCATGTTCTTCACTTAAAATTTGTTTGACCCCTAAATTATTATCTTCCCTTAATTGGAATCCTTCTTCGGGCCAAGCCAAAAGCCATGACTTTTTATATTCTTCTCCACCCATTACGTACCGCACATCAAAAACGTACAACCTGTTCACCCCATTTTTATGAAGTTATTAAGCTGATATTCTCACTGTACTTACGGCCGCCAAACAAACCGCAACGCCTAGACGTTCATCCCTATAATTTTTGTCACCAATTTTTATATGCCAATAACCATCCACTTTATTGATCATCGCATTATGTTCTTCACCTAGTTTTTCTAGAATATTTGTAGACTCATTAAGAGCGCCAAAATGATCCAATGGCATATTTTCAAACGGTTGATTTTCCACCCCCCAATACTGGCCCACTCGTTGTAAGCCGAAAAACTCTTTTGCTATGACATGATCAAGCTTTTCAGTTATGTGCAAATCCTGAAAAGGAATCCACCAGTCAGATGTGCTCATTGCAACAAATTCTCTTGTTACACCGTGAAAGAGAATGCAACAAATATTAATGCCCTCATCATCTTGTTTAACAACAAAATCAAATTGTCTTAATGTATTTCCATTTTTATCAGTTGCTCCAATTTCAATTTCTCCCTGTTTTAACATTTCGATATGGTTCATTATGAAATCCCCCCTTTAATTAATTCACTAAACTAAATGAGATCAAAGCACTTAATAAAACTAATCCAACAAAACTTAATGTATTTTTAATGGTTACAGACACTTCTTCTCATCCTTTCTTCTAAAAAGTAAATTGTGTTAGAATGCCCTTATTAATATTTCTGTTGCCTATAGACATTGTTGCTTAATTCTTCAAAACAACAGCCTTTTTCAACCATTTCGTCATAACATTCTTCACAACAAGCCCATTCTTCATCACATAAATACCCACCGGCAATGCATGTTTTAGCTCTATTAGAAGCCATTCCACAATTACTACATCGGGTTTGCCCATTATCTTCCTCTCTAACTATTTGACCGTTATGTGTTGTAATGGTTACAAACATAAACAAACTTCCTTTCTTAACAAAATTATAATTTATCGTTGCGATAGGTAAGACTTTGAAGTTATCTCCATCTTTTCCCCCGCTTAACACTGTACGTGCGACTTTCACAAATAAGGAAACGTGTCGCGCAAATAACGATTTTATAAAACATCAATTTCTAGTTGTTTCTTCCTTTCGGCAAAATACTTCATTCTTACTTTTTTTCGATCAATCGGTACTACTTGACTCGCTAGAAACTCAAGGTTAATAGTCGCCTCATTTAAGACAATAGAAGTATGTTCAATGACTTTATATTGTTTTCCACGACTAGGAACTGTTCTACCAGGTTGAAGGTCTTCAAAACGTTTGTCATCGTATTTATACAAAACTGATAACTTTTCAAACTTACGTAACAAAGGTTTAACCTGTGCAGAAATAAAATCATGAACTTCTAAATTCTGCACGGTATACCATATTGTCAATTCTCTTCCGTATATTTTGAAGTTTTCAATTCCAATAACAAGAAACATTTTTCCTTTCACTTCAATGACAGCACCGATTTTGTGTGGCTTTTTTGGCGACTCAAATAATAGTATGACTTGCTTTAAAGAATGAATAAATTGGCTCATCCTGTATCCCTCTTTTAATAAAATTCAAAAACTATTTGATCAAAAATACTTTCTTCAATACCAAGCCATTCACTTATATTTTTGTAATTTTCTGAAATGAGTGAGTAAAATTTTTTGAGGGATTTCGATTTTCGATGAGGATATGTTAAAATACACTCATCGTTGGTAATTTTTAAAAGATTGTTTGACACAACAAACCATCCTTTCTAAATTATCACAAGTTATAGAAAGAGTCCTGGCTACGTTTCCCGACATTGACAGGGCTTTTTCTTTTGCAATTTTACTTTTCAAATTTCTCTAGGGTTAGTTTTCTAAAGAATTCTGAATATGTCTTTTCACTATCTTTTATGCGTTGCCAATGTTCTTCGGAAAGTGTAACTGAAACCTTTCTCGTTATACCGAGAGACGGACGACCAGCACCCTCTCTTTTCCCTCCATGCTTTTTCATTTGTTCCCCTTCCTGGTAGTCTTTTGATTTAGGTTACCTTTATTATAATGAATTAAGTTACTTAAATCAAGAGTTTTTTGAAATTTTTTGACTTTTTATTTAACTACAATTTTAACTTGTGCCCCATCTGGTAAATGATCCACTTTGTTTCCTATAAACGATCCAGCCCCTCTATTATCCGCAGGCTTGATATACTTAATATCCGCACCCGATCCACCTTCCTTGCACATAGCCATTGGATATTCATCACGATCATATCCTTTTTTTGTTGGTACACCCGCTAGAGATTGTTTCCTTCTATCCGCGGCCCCTTTTCGGTCTATAGTACAAATATCAGTTTTCCCTTTTTCAACGGCTTCTTTGATATGAGCGCCCGTTTCTGGATATTTAGAAGAAGGAAATTCTATGACTTGCGCCACTTTTTCAGATCCATTTTCTTGTTTTACACTTGTTTTATCGTGAGTCATTGAACATCCCGTAAACAGCATACTAACAACCACAAAACCACCTATAAAAGCCTTTTTTTTCATTAATACCCTCCTTTGTAGAAAATAAGTATTTTATAAATCAAATTCACTTGAAGGAATTAATTTCCCACCAATTTTTTCAATATCTTTTTTTGTTGCTCTTATAATTCCTAATAACTCTCTCATTTGTATATGTTCATTTGAATAAATATCTTCATGATTATCATATATTTCACGCAATTCCACTTCTAAATCACCTAAAATTCCCTCAGCCTTTAAAACAAACCCTAGTTCTTGTTTCATCTTTTTTCCTCCTATCCTTTAATAAAATTCACTAAAAACAAAATCATAAAATACATCCGCAACACTTTCCACATCATAATCACTAACACATTTGTATAAAGCCTTAATTAACATCGGCCTTTCATCTTTAAAATTGATCTTGTAATCCACAAGAAAACTCCAATTAAATGAAGGGATAGCAATTAAACAGCTATGTTTCATATCATGTTCGCAAAAACACACCGTTGGTGAATCATAGTTTTTTAAGGCTTCAAATTCCGCGAATTTCACCTATATCGCCCCCTTTCTATTTATCCCTTAATCCTTTTATGAACGTGTCTTATTGAAACGCCCGCTAAAAGGATTAAAGCAAGTGTAATTCCAAAACTAGCCATTACAAACGGTTCAATATCTGGATTTATAACGCCCATGATTAAAACCTCCCATTCCCCATTTAGAAAGATAAAATCTATTTAGTCATTAATCCTTTATATTTTTTTTGAGCTGCATTAGTAATGCTGACATTAACTAAAATTGGAACTAGCAAATACGTCACAAATTTAAAACCTGTATACGCTACAACAACTACACTACAAATAATAAGCACTATTAAAGAAAGAAAGGAAATCACAAAAATGCGCTCATATTTTTTGTATCTTTGTTCCGACTCTGAACGTCCTTCACTTACACCCATTCTTCTCCCCCTTATTTTTCTATAGCGTGAAATTCTCCATCGTTTTTCTAATCTCATCAGCTTCAATACCGATATACCGTAATGTTTGCCCTTGTGTTGTATGACCAAATAATTTCATTAAATAATATACATCTTTGTTTCTTTGATAGTAAAAGTAACCAAACGTTTTTCTCATCGAGTGTGTACCCCAATGATCCCTATCAATGCCACAAGACAGGGCCGCTTTTCTTAGGATTGTATCAGCCATTTGTCTTGTGATTGGCTTATCTCCTTCACGACTTGGAAACAGCCAATCTGAATCCGCCATTTCTTTTGTATACTTTTCAATTTCACGCTGCAAGACCGAATTAAAATATACCTCAACGGTATTTTCCGTTTTCTCCATTTTAATTTTTGCTACGTCTTTTCCTCTAACATCTTTGACTCTTAAACGTAATATGTCACTGATCCTTAAACCTGTATTAATACCAAAATAAAAAATAAAGTAATTCCGATAAGACGAGTTGCGCAATAACCATTCTTTCATTTCGTCAATTTTTTCAAGTGAACGAATCGGCTCTTTTGCTCCTGGCTTACGTCCTCCTTTCGTCATATAAAATGACCTCCTAATCTTTGTTGTTAATTATATTATGTAAAACTTAATTATATTATAACTGTAATTTGTAAAATTAACAATGATTTCCTTTGGTTTTTTTACATGAAAAAACCAGCTATTGCATGCGTAAAACGCACTATATAGCTGGTTTACACCAATTTGCTATTTTCATACTTTTGTAAAACTCATTTTCTATTCTACGAAAGAAGCATGTTCTTTCTTGTATCGCTTATATTCATCATACTCACTTAAAATCCATACCACGAAACAAAATACTCCTGGAGCAATAAGTGTAATCCATAGTCCCGTTTCTAATGCCGCTGTACCCTCTGTTTTATAGTATATGATTGTAGATAATACTCCTAACAGAACTATTATTGTAAAAGGTACAATTAACAACCATCTTATCATAAACTTCCTAAACGGTTTCGATTCCCCATTAAAACCTGTTATAACGGCAACTATTAATGACATTACAAAAAATGAAATGCCCCAAAGCTTTAAGTCTTGCGCATTCCATTCATAATGATTAGCCCTGGCTAGTGTGAAAATATAATACCATCCAATTAGACCTACACCTAAATATACCCCAATCGTTAAATTAAGCGCACATACTTTTAAATTTTTAATCATTAAATTTCCTCCCTATGATTAAATGTCCCTACAGCTTAATTTTTGTGTTGTATCGTTCTAGGATTACCAAACCATTCATACATTGCCGCTCTAGAAACTATCCATGACTTTTGTGTTTTCTTACTTTTGTTATCAGCTTTTTGTGGCGGTTCAAAGTATTTAATTAGCCCTTGTTGAATCATTCGGTCTATTTCCTCTTGTGATGTAACCGATGGTTTCACTTTATTTCGTACTGTATTATATGGTATTCCCCATATATAAGATGCTTCGGAAAGAAACAAATACTTATCAATTTCTTTCATTGTTGTTCCCACCAGTCATTATTTTTTTAATTTATATCCCGTTCCGCTTTCTAGTTCATAATTTTCCTATATCTTACAATTTCATTTTAACCAACATTGGTTAAAATTACAATCTTTTTCATTCGACAAAAAAGGCCAACTATATCAATTCAAATAACGCTTTGGTTAAAATTTTTGATTCTGCCATTCAGTAATACAAGCTGATTCAATTTCCTCAAATTCTTGTGTTTCTTCATCAAGATCAATGACAGAATAGCTAGGTACTACTAAAAATTCTTTTCCACAAACGTTACAAGTAGGATTATCAAGTGCATAAACTCCTTTAATTGTGTCGGGATTTTGCAAATCAAAATCAGCATTTTCGAAAACTACAAGACCATTGCACCCTTTAACGTTACATTTATGTGCTTCAATAGCCATTTCTCATTCCCCATTTCTTAATAAAATTCAAATTGTATTAAATTTATGCTTTTGTTACAAAAGATTATCTGTTTACCATGATGTAGCTTTTTTCAAAATTTATAATTATATGTCTTGCTCTATAGGATCTTCTTTATTTTCTCTATGTTCTCTAGATAGCCTTTTTGATTCTTCAATGATATGTTCTATTGTAAAAGGTAACGATACAGTCAATTTAATATAAAATGAACGTGAAAATATAGACTCTGATAACTCGAATACCATTGTTTCGGCATCAATTAATGAAATTGTTGCATGTCCGTCAAGTTTATAATTCAATTCAATTTTACGATTGTTTTCTAAAGAAATAATAATGGAGGTATTTGTAGTTTGTAAATCTGACATACTTAAGTCGAATAACTCTTTTATAGGTCTTTGATATACCTCCAATCGACATTTTTGAGCACCAAGATATTTAAGTAATTTAATGATAGACAGTTGATCTCCTAAATCAATAGGTACATAAGAATTATGTTCTTTTTCCTTTAATTCCACTAAATATTTTGTATACGTATACTCAAAAAGCCACTTCTTAACCCTTTTAAACATTCTAATCCCTCCGTTTTCATACAAAATTCAAATTTGATTAAATCCTACAAAATAATGCTTTTATTAAAAAGATTGAATAACACCTAAAAAATCATGAGAGCCATATTTTTGATTTTTAAATTCATTAGAATAACTCATTTTATATCCATTTCAATTCTCCATTTTCCAATAAAAACTATCCAAAATAGGTTCATATAGTCATGATCGTTGGAGCTGGGTGAACTGGATCACCAAACCATATAACCATTGCTTGTTGACTAATAATCCATTCTTTCCGTTGGCCCTTTGGATGTAAGAAATATTTTATCAATCCCTCATCCAGCAAACTTTGTATATTAGCTCTTTTCTCTTCCGTCATTTTTGATGGATTATATTTATCTCTCAACGTTTCACGGGCCACTCCCCAACGATATGCTGCTTCTGCTGGTGTCATATAGTTTTGAATCTCTTTCATAAATAAGGCTCCTTTGTAATCTAAATATGATAAAATATATGAAAGAAGGGAATGGACGAGATTCCCCTCTTTACGGTCACTTATTTGATTAACCCTTTGTTTGCTTGTAGCATCGAAGGGTTTTTTATTTGGTTTTCTAAAATTGCTAAACGGATTAATTTTAATTTAATATCTTTACTTAGTGAAAGCCATTCGGAAATACATGTTTTCATTATTAAAATACCCCCTTACATATTGGTGGATGATCCATAAATTCCCCTTCATGTACAAATACGTCAAATACGTCATCTTCAAGCATTGATTTAAAGGTATATCCTTCCTCCCAAATCTCTTCATACACTTGATCCCACTTACCTGTAAAAGATCTCCTTGTGATATTTCTATCTTTTAAATACTTCTCCACAAGAGCTTTTCCGTGATTAATCGCATTTTGCATATCCCAAAATAATTTCACTTCTGCCCCCTGGCCATCGTTATTATCCCAATCACTCATAACTATAATTGGTTTCATCTCTTATAATCCCCTTTCTAATACCCTTATTTTTTACGCCTTATAAGGCGATTATACACCATTAAAAAACGCCTTGCAAGGCGTTTTTGTGAAAAGTCTGATTTTTTTAAACCTATTTCTATTTAATTTATTGAGGTTCTGTATAAGCTACAGCTTTACTTCTTTCATCAGTCCATCTACTACTTATATTTCTAATCTTACAAGTATTATACGCATCTACACCTAGTATTTTTTCGGTCTTTTTTAGGTTCTCTGGAGTCACGCCTTTACCCGAATTCCCGTGATTTAACCAGCCCCAGAAGTATATCCTTTCGGATTCTTCAACGTCCCGTCTGTATGTAGCAACTTCGTGCGGTTGCGGGCGATTATTCACATTTACTATTACAGGGATTCTTTGATTAAATTCTTCAAAGAAATAACTGGACTTAAAATGATTATCTGGATCATATTCTAGGCCTAGCACTTCACATAATTCATTGTATTTTTCACCTAAATAAGTATTAATATTGAAACCAGGTTTCACATCTAATTCAAAATAAAAATTTCTTAATTTCGCCCCGAACATTAATTTAAAAGGAGATTCATCTATAAAAAAGAAAACATCAAAAGTTACTTTATTGAAAGTGAAATCAAATCTATAACGCTTTATTTCTTGTCTTTTCATCTCTTCATACAAATTCACCAGACCATTTAATTTCATTGTTCTACCTCCCAATTATAAACTTTTACTTTATTTTACCATTTGGAACAAAATATTTGTTTCCTAAAAAAAGTAAAAAACCTTACTTTTAACAGCAAGGTTTTTCATAGTGGGGTAATAATATTCTTTTTTTATAATCCGCTGATTTTTACCAACCTGTTCCATGCTCTGTATATTGAATAATGCTATCTTTAGAAACGGATTTAGCTTGTTGAGTATCATTTGATGAAGTAATCCCTAAAGTCATGATCATTGCAGCCACAAACCCTATTAAACCGATCTTTTTCATTTCAACGACTCCCTTTCCTGTAATCTTTTTTCTGCTTGATGAGCTATGTGATAATACTTCCCTGCTTTTTCTAAATTATTTTCTTCAACAAATTTAATTGCTAACTGTTGAGAGTAGTCTTTCACATATCCAATTAATCCTTCTTGTTCAAAAACAGAAATTCCTTCTTGTATTACTGATTCTAACGTTTCTGTTGATGATCCATTGTTCATAGTTTCTAAAATTTTATAATGATGCTCGTATTCTTTATTTCTTAAACTTTTACATACATTAATTCCTTCTGGAATCAATTTTGATGCAATGCTCTTTTGACCTAGTTTAAAATATTCTCTTACTAGTAAGAAATTGGCTTTCAAAAGCGGAAGATCTGTAAGGCTGCACTTCTCATGCTCAATCACTTCTGACAAATAACGTATTGCTAATTCAGACATATCTTGATCTGCATATAACAATCCTAGATTTTGACGTGTTTTTAAAATTAAATTTTCATGCCCTGTATTTTCTAAAATATTTAGGGCCACAAGGAAATGTTCTTCTGCTTTTTCAAACTGTCGCAATGTATTACAAGCTAATCCTATTATGTTCTCGCATCCTGCGACGTTAATTTCATAGCCATTGTGTTTCAAAAATAATTCTTTAGCATACAAAGCATGATCCAGGGTTTTTAATGGTTGACGTGTTTGCCAGTAATATATTGCTCGTTTATATTGAAATTCGGCCTTTTCAATAACATCTGGAACAAATTCCAAAAATTTCTCTGCATTATGATATGATTCATTTGCTCTGTTATAATCCCCAATTTCTACAGCATGAAGCGCCTTGAAAAAGTGATAATAATATGTTAAAAAGTTTTCTCTCGGTGCTGGTAAACCCTCTAGGGCTTTCAAACTATCTTCCGTAGCGTCTTTATTATCAAAAAGTATGTTGTAACGGAAGTTAAGGAGTGCATAATACACAATTATATTTTGATCCTCTTCTATACCGTGAATTTTGCTATCAATGCTTTCTTTTAACTGCTGGGCTGTATCAATATTTCGCATACGAATTTCTTCATACCATTCATTCAATAGGCTTGTAATTTTTTCTTTAGTTGTTGTTTGAACACCCATAACATTCACTTCCCCTTTTTCATGTAAATTAATACCATAATATCAAAAATTACAGAACAATACATTTAATATTCAGAAAAATGGATGTTTCTCAACAAAATAGCTAATTATTGTTTTTTTTTGAAATAAGTCTAATACTTACTTAAAAACATTTACTAAATCTATACTTTCTTTCAAGAACAACCCTAATAATAAAAAATCAGTTGCCAAAATAGCACCGTTTTTGTAAATTAGTTGCAATCACATATAAACCTATTCTACAGCCTATTTTTAGGATTTTGTTGTCTTTTCGAAATGATCCATCTGTTACCAATTTTTATCGCCTTTACTTCACCAGCTGCACATAAATTTTTTATTGTTCCAGGTGGCATATCCCATTGCTCGGCTGCTGTCTCAACGCCCATAACTTCATCTAACGGGTTACTATCATCAGAAATATAATTCATTACCAATTGGCGTAATGTTTCAGCTGGCGCACTTGTTTTTTTTAAAAATTGCTCCCAGACATCGTCTGGAAGCCTAAATTTCCGTTGCATATTAAAACCCCTTTCTTTCAATTTCACAGTGATATGTTTCAGCAAGATCATTCGCATATTTTAAAGCAAGATGCCGTTCTTTTCCTCCAAACATCTTTTCATGCTTATATGCCCCATATACCCTTTCATTTTCCACATGCTTCATCGGGATAATTGGCCATACTTCAAGTTGTACATTATATTTAACACGCTTTGTGGCATACTCTTTTCTTCTAACAAGTGTTACAACATTTTTCATTTCTGTATTCACAACATGTTGAGCGTGTTTAAAAATTTCCATTTGATATTTTTTTATTTTTTCAATAATTCCTTCCAGCCTTTTGATATCTCTTTCACAACTACTGTTATACTGTTTCAGTCTTTCAACGTCATATATGTGCTTGATTTTATCAAAATTAGCATTAATGTACATAACGGGCATCCTCCTTTTTTAAAACCTAAGAGGGAAATTCCCTCTTAGGATTCAAGCTTCGGTTTTGATTTCTTGATGCGTTTAACCTTGTGCATGGTACGAATTTCATCAAGTGTGAAATCTTTTTTATGATATTTTTTGTATTTACCTTCATACCAGTACCAAGCCTTTTTCTTTGCTGCCCATTTAAAACCAAGTTCTTTTAATTCTTTTTTTATTTTGTAAGTATTGCCTGTGATCCAGATCCAAGTTCCGATGATCTCAATTTCAAGATCATATTTTATAATTTCATCAATGATATTTTGATATGCTCCAGTGTTTTCAGATGTGTTATTTAGTTTTTCAAAGAGCTTATCATATTCCTTCTTTAGTTGAATAAAGTCTTCATGTTTTCCACCTAAATCTGGATGGTGTTTTTTTGCTAATTTTTTGTACTGTTTCTTTAGTTCCTCTAAGGTAGTGACACTGTGAAAGAAATTCATGGTCAACATCTCCTTTTTGTTTATTGAATGCGCTAACGCATTTCTTAATTATATATTATCATGCGCTAGCGCATTAAACAAGTATTATTTTACATTTTTGTATTAATTTTACAATTATTTTCAAAAAAATAAGAGCTAAATATATCTAGCTCTTACCATAAATTCGTTATATAAATATCAAGGTGAAAATATTGGCCCGCCAATACTTTTCAAGATTTCTAGAACATCTATATTAATGTGATAGATCGAAAAAATCATACTAAGCACTACAAACCGAATTAAACTTTTTATTTTTTTCATTAAAAGAGAGACAATCGACCCTAAAATGAATACAACTAACAAAACTGTCATAATTGTTCCCATTTTCCCCTCCCAAGCTAAAATAATAATTCCTTTAATACAAAAATGATTTTAAGGCTCTCTGTAGCTGAAATAACAAACAAATACAGATTTAATACTCATTGTATTGATACATTATCAAAAGTTTCTTAAACGCGAATCTGGAAGGTCATTTTCTGTGGAATGGTGGAAGTTTATTATGATGATAGTCGTAAATGAATTGTTTTGCCATATACATGATGCCAATCCCGTTTGTCACAATAGAGATTAGAATAAACAGTGTTTGTAAATCGGTTCTATCAGTTAAAAAAGTTCGAAGAATATACATACCAATAAAACTAATGGCCACGATTCCAAACCCGTATATATCGTATTTTCCGTTTTCTAGCTTTTCCTGTTCAATATCTAATGTCTTATAGCACAGATATGCAACAATCCCTGTTATTATCCAAATAAGTACGCTTATCATGTCATGATCCACCTCCTTTCCTCCTTATAAACTAGCGTACTTATTGGGTTTCAACATATAAAATCAGCTTATATATCCATCCTCTTTCAAAGGCTGTTGAATCTTGGTTTCATCGACTACCCATCTATTTTTTTGATCATCATATATCAGCGAAATATCCAAAGGCATTTGTGTAACACTAGAAACACCATTAACGGTTATTTTTTGCCAAACACGAGCAAATACATTCGCATGTGTTGCATCTATTGGTGTATAGTACAATAACAATTTATCAATATCAGAAACTATAGTTTTATTAGGTTCCGTTTTTTCTATGGCTTCATTTATATCTGTCCCTGCTGGAACTAACATTTTTAAAGCTTTTTCCGTAGTAAAAGGCTTGATTTTAGACCATGCTCTTTCTCCCTTTGCGGTATCATAAGCAAAAAAGGCTTTTAAAAAATCCTCAGCATCTTTCTTTACCTCTGTTTCCGTATTTCGTTCTTTTCCTTTCAACTCCTGGTCTAATTTTTCATTTTTCTTTTGCATTACTTGTAATTTTTTATTTGCATCTTTATATTTCTTTTGATATTCATTTACTTTAGAAGTTTGAGAGGTTGCATATGCCCCAACTCCTAAAAATAACAATATCAAAATAGCTATAATCCCCTTATTCATACTATTCATCCCCTATCTCACACGTCTAATTCCCGAAAAGTGATCTACCCAGTATTGTTTACTTAACTCTGCATAATGTAAATGTGTTCCCCCAGCGTTGAACATTTTATTGTCACCAATGTAAATCCCAATATGAGAAATACCAGCTTTATATGTGTCATGGAAAAAAACTAAATCTCCAGGTGCTGGCTTATCTACTGGGACTGTTTGATTATACATATCCTCCGCTGTTCCGCTAATTCTAATCCCTAGTTTGTTGTAACTCCATTCAACTAATCCCGAACAATCAAAATATGGCGGCGCCCGTCCCCCAAACACATATGGATAACCATCATAAGGTGACACTAGAGCCATAATTTCATTAAATTTAACATTGGCTGGGCCATCCCCTGTTCCATCTCCTGGGCCAGCACCACCACCGCCAGCGTTAACAACATAATGTTTTAACACTTTTTCTACGTACGAAAAGTCCCCATAACAATATGGACTTCTAAAGCCACATTGAGTGCGTCCCCCGTTATGTTCTAAGGCGAATTGTTTTGCTAATTCAAGTGTATACGCTCCCCCATTTCTTTGAATAAAATTGATAAATCCTGGCCCGAAATTGTATGTTTGAAGTGCTAATTTAATTTTTTCTATATCAGCTGGGCCAGAAACACCAGCTAACTCTAAAGAGTGTTTCAATTCCTGTATGCCGCACCAGATCGAATAGTCAGGATCTGTTATACCATTTTGTATTTTTGGATAACGAGTGTTAAAAGCTCCCTCTGCACTCTGCATGATATCGACCAAAATCCCTCCGCTCTCCTGTTGTATAAGGGCCAAAGCGAGTGGCACAAAAGGTTCCATCCCAAAAGTTTGCGCGTGTTTTCTTACAAGAGGTTCCCATTTTAAGACTTCTGGCGATACAGTCGCCGTTCCTATCCCGCCTATCCCGCCTACTCCACCTGGAGTTGCTGGTTTTTCGTCATCTAACATTAAAACAGTAACCAAACCAACTCCAGCTACAGTAATCATTAATGCCGCTAAACTAATCAAAATTACGATCAGTTTTATTTTCCATCCCTTTTTCTTCTTTTGTTTTTTTTGAACCTGCTCTACTATTTCCTGCTCAACCATTAATTGTGATTGGCTAGATTGCAACTTTTCTTCCCCTCCTTTTACTTAGAAAGAAAGCCCTCATTACTTAGAGGGCTTATGTTACATTCTCTATATCTTCATCTTCATCCATTGATGCTAAGTGTCGAGATCCACGCGCTGGATTGTTATACACTTGCTGGCGTTGACCTGGGCGCACTTGTTCTTCTTGTTCTTCACGTTCTTCTGTTCGTTCTGTATTAGATACATTCTCTATGTCAGTATGATTATTTTGTGCTTCATTTTCATTTGATGATGTATTTGTTTCTTTCTCTTTTACTGCTTCTGTCGATTCAATCCAATCTTGAACAATTTCTTGAATTTGTTCTTCTGGATTTGTTATGAAATCTTTCAACGGATTAGAAACATATTTTTCGTTTTTAATTACTTTTTCTTGTCTTTCTTTTATTTCAGAGGAATCAATATTTTTTGTTGGTATTTGTTCCGTTGGAACATTATTTTCTATTGGTGTTGTTTTCGTTTCTTTAGTAGCTGCTACGACTGGTGTAACTACTACATTTTGACCTGGCACTTCATTATGAATCGGTGCAGCTGGCGTTACCGGTGTTGTCGTTGGCCCAGCAGCTACTTCTTGATTTGGTACTTCATTATGAATTGGTGCAGCTGGTGTTACYGGCGTTGTTGTTGGCCCAGCGGCTACTTCTTGACCTGGTACTTCGTTATGAATTGGTGCAGCTGGTGTTACCGGCGTTGTTGTTGGCCCAGCGGCTACTT
>NZ_LTAQ01000019.1:39169-44652 GCF_001590835.1 Bacillus gaemokensis | reverse complement strand
AAATCATTCGAAATACACACACTCAAAAAAATTATAAAGGAGTTGATAATGAAAAAAATTATTTGTTTTACTTGATGTGTTCACAAAATTAAATAGAAATAGTAAGTATAAAATGGTCTTCAGCAAATCGAAAAATACCCTYACRAAGTAATCTTYCTAAAATGCTGGTGGACATACTGAAATAYTTGCTATGCAGATGTAATCATGAATCCCTCGTATTTATAATTGAAGGCGATTAAGCAAACAATTATAGAAGAGGGATTTTTCTTTTGTAATATATTAATTTCTATAAGAATCATAGTATAAAATACTTCTCTCTTTAGATGAACATCTTATAAAAAAGGAAGATATTTAGGATTACGTTTTAATTGTTTTGTTATGATATCTTTAAATCTTATATATTGGAGGAAACCTAAAGTGAAAAAACGTAATGCTGAATTTTTAACAGCTTTGGTTGGATCTGTATTGGGAACTATTAGTTCTTTTTTCGTTTTCTTATTATCAGGATTCATTCCTGCTATGCAGAATTCGTTATCATATATGTTTTCTAGCTCTTTTATAGTATTKTTGCTTCAAATTGCAGCTATCGTTCTTTCTTGCAGTATTAACTATATAAACAATAAGTTATATGGGGGATTAATGATTGGTATTGCTCTTATTTCTTTATCTACATATTTTTTCTTCATGTTGATACCTGCCGTTCTTTACATGATATCTGGGGGATTAGCATTTAGACCACTAGAAAATCATTCACTTCAGAAAAAAGCATAAAAAAGACACTAAATTTGANATACCTGCCGTTCTTTACATGATATCTGGGGGATTAGCATTTAGACCACTAGAAAATCATTCACTTCAGAAAAAAGCATAAAAAAGACACTAAATTTGAAGTGACCCCTGTCAAGTAGACAGTATTCAAAAAGCACAACTAAGCAACCTGAATTCTATATTTATATGTTTTGATTAGTATTATGGGGGCTGCGGTAGCAGCTTTTTTGATAGTAGTAGCCTCATATATATCCATAAAAACAAAACACCCTACTCCAACTATTGTGTTTGAACAACTGTTTAGTGAAGCCAATTTGTATGCTATTGTCGTGATTGGAGTTCCTTTATTTGGAGTTATCACTGCTTATCTTTTTAATCGCGAATATGCAGAAGACACATTAAAGAATTTATTAACTATTCCTGTATCACGCATTAACTTCCTTATAAGCAAATTAATAGTCTTATTCTTATGGATTATGCTCTTAATTTTGGTTGCTTGGGGGCTTACTGTTATTTTCGGTCTATTAGGACAGTTTGAAGGTCTTAATTCATCATTATTAATGGCATCCTTAAGACGGTTTCTCATAGGTGGAACATTTCTTTTTATTTTATCAACACCACTCATATTTATAACAATTGCATTTAAAAATTATGTACCAACTATTGTATTTACGATTGTAATAGTCTTATTAAACTGAATGACGACAAATTCAAAACATAGAGGGTTGTTTCCATAGCAATCAGCAGGAGAGATTTCAAGAAATACCCTTCTTCCCACTTATCCTCCCGAATATTCCTATATTGTTATTTTTGCAACATCTTTCATTGGATTAATAGCAGTAATTACTTATTTTAAAAGGGTAGATATTCACTGAGGAATGTAATAATTGAAACTACCTAAGGTTTGAAAAACAACGAAAAATTATAGAAATATACGCACTTAAGGAGAGATTTGAAAATGTCTTTTTCTCAATTAAATATTGATGCTTTTCGAGCTATCAATGATTTAGGTAAACAATATTCATTCCTAAACTCAACCATGATATTTTTGGCGGAATATATGGTGTATTTTTTAGGATTAATTATTATAGCTTATTGGTTTACTCGATCTAGAAAAAATAAGATGATGATTATTCAAGCAATGCTTGCTTTCGTCACTGCTGAGATAATTGGAAAACTAGCAGGGGAATTTCATTTGAATTATCAACCATTTGCAGTATTACCTGATGTTAATAAACTTGTCGATCATGCAGTAGATAATTCATTTCCTAGTGACCATACGATTCTATTTTTTTCAATTTGTTTTTCATTTTGGCTTGTTCGTAAAAAGACTGGATGGTTATGGCTTGTGCTCGCATTCTGTGTAGCTATCTCTCGTATCTGGGTAGGAGTTCATTATCCTTTCGATGTCGTAACAGGAGCCTTATTAGGAATAATTTCAGCATTATTTTCGTATTGGTTAACACCAAAAATTACATTTATCAAACAATTACTTAATCTTTATGAAAAAATGGAGCAAAATATCTTACCATCCAAAAACAAATCGAAAGACTTTTGAGTATAAATAATTGTAAAAAAGAATTGCACATTATAAAAATCTAAAATAAATAAAGCAGGATATTGAAGAGGGAACATACGATATTGTGTATGGTTCAGGATTCTGTCATCAGCAAAGATTATGTAAAAAATTAGCCGATTCTCTGTACGTTAAGGAATCGGTTAATTTGTTTCCACTCTTAAGTTGATGGGCATGTATAGTGACCCCTAATAATCGCTTTGATACCTAGTTCACCCATCAACCTCTGTATACGTTTGTGATTAATGTGAAGGTTATAGGCGACTTTCAGCCAAATTTGTACTCTTCTGTATCCATAAATCCCCCTAAGTTTTTTATGGCACTTCAATATCTTTTTCTTGATTTCGACATCTTCCGATTGTTTTTCAGAAGGCATCGAGTGCCGTTTTATCCACTTGTAGTACCTACTTCTGGTTACACCAGCAATATCGCATAGAACGGTAACCGTATAACCTTTTTCTGACATCTCGTGGATGACTTCAAACTTTTTCGTTTTGGGTACAGCTTTCATTCCTCCTTTTATATCCCTAAGAGCTTTTTTAACATTTCATTTTCCGCTTCTAATCTTCTGATCTTAGCTTCTGGTTTGATCCTTGGTCTACCTACACCTGGCCCTTTCACTTTACCACGTTTTTCTTCTAGTTCTTTGATACCTTCAGCTTCAAAATGTTTCACCCAACGTCTTACTACTGAGTGATCAATTCCTAGTTCTTTCCCGACCGTTTTCTATCCCATTCCTTATTTAAGGTATAAATCTACTGCTTTTTTCTTAAATTCTATATCGTAAGTTACTCTAGTTTTACCCATAGAAAAAATCCCCTCCATAGTAAATAGATGGTTCTGTTGCAAGGTTTTTTAAATGAGACTACACTCTAGAAAAAAAGAGTAAGGAGAATTACAGATGAGATATTTTAAAGGGAAACAGTTCRAACAGGATATTATTTTGGTAGCCGTTGGCTATTACTGTCGTTTTTCTTTAAGTTATCGAGATGTCTCTGAAATTTTAAAAGAACGTGGAATCTCAGTTCACCCAACAACCATCATGCGCNTAGCCGTTGGCTATTACTGTCGTTTTTCTTTAAGTTATCGAGATGTCTCTGAAATTTTAAAAGAACGTGGAATCTCAGTTCACCCAACAACCATCATGCGCTRGGTTCATGAATATGGAAACCTYATCTATCAAATTTGGAAGAAGAAAAATAAAAACGTACAATCATCTTGGAAGTTAAATGAAACCTATATAAAAGTCAAAGGAAAATGGTGTTATTTATATCGTACGATCGATAAAGACGGGCACACATTGGATATTCAACTTCGTAAAAAACGGGATCACCAGGCTGCATATGCCTTTATGAAAAGGTTAGTAAAAACGTTTGGAGAACCAACGGTTCTCTCTACAGATAAGGCACCTGCATTACTTTGTGCGTTCAAGAAATTAAAGGAAAAGGGCTTCTGTAAACACACGACTCATTGCACAATCAAATATTTAAACAATCTTATAGAACAGRACCATCGGCATGTGAAGCGTTGTTTTTCCAAATCCGCAGGATTTCAAAGTATTCGTTATGCTTCACGTACGATAAAAGGAATCGAAACCGTTCATGCCCTATACAAACAAAGGCGAAGTCTTCAAGCAGACTCCGCCTTTTCGGTGTATCATGAATTNTGCTTCACGTACGATAAAAGGAATCGAAACCGTTCATGCCCTATACAAACAAAGGCGAAGTCTTCAAGCAGACTCCGCCTTTTCGGTGTATCATGAATTGCAACAATTACTAGTAGTCGAATAATCTTTCCTCATACTTTCATGCCTCTGTTTATCTCTTAGGAAACTTTGCAACAGAACCCTTTTTACTGTCTACTATAAGGGGATCATATCAATGGATGCTTTTTTCTTTTTATTTCATATAACCGTTTGCATCAAAATAGTATCTAACTCCATCGATTACCATTGATTCACTTGTCGCAAGCCCTAATCCTTACGGATTAACGGGTGAGATTCTGAATTACTAGACGTTCGCAGTCCATTTCTGTTTTAAACAGCCTTCAAGATGAGGGTATCTCATTGCCCCTCCTAAGCCAGACGATAAATGACCAAGTATGCAGATTTCTTTCGTTTTTACGGCTTGCGCATGCCGTCTGTCTAATATTCGTTAACTGCTCTAATTGAATGACAGAAATGTTGTTATCTATTGCGAAATCAATGATTTCACGACTTATTTTGTGGTCTTCGTGTTTGATGTTTAATTTAAGCTTGATTGGCAAGAGCAATTGTGATATCTGCTTCGCAAGCAATTTCTTGATTTACTGTAGCTATGGCATGAGCTTTTGCAATTGAAGCTCGAACACGTGTTATTTTTACTTCTAAGCGTAATTGATCCCCTGGCTTTACTTGTTTTTCGAAGTGACAATTATCAATACCAGCGAATAGTCCGAGTTTTCCACGATATTCTTCTTTTTTGTGCATGATAATTGCACATACTTGTGTTAAAGCTTCTAAAATTAAGACGCCCGGCATAACTGGATTCTCGGAGAAATGTCCATTAAAAAATTGTTCATTAGCTGTAACATTTTTGATTCCTATTGCATATTTACCTTCTTCAATTTCTGTAATGCAATCAACTAATAAAAATGGATACCGATGAGGAAGCATATCTTTGATTTGATTAATATCTAACATATATTTTCTCCTTTATTATTTAAACATTTAGTATATATAACACTTTAATTATTACATTATTTATCTTCACAAACAATCAGAAGATATAGATAAATTAATTATTTAAACCAAAATAACAGAGATTTCTATTTAGAGAGTAATAATATAAATTTAGTATATAACAGATATGAATATTTGTAAGCGATATTATTAAAAAACTTGTGAATTTTTAAATAACATAATAAAGTTCTTGTTCCTAGATTCTTTTTTATGGTTCTGTTGCAAAGTTTGAAAAAAGTATAAACAGGTTGATAAATGAGGAGAAATGTTTAGAAAGAGGCTAGTAATTGTTGAAGTTCATTGTACGTCGAAAAGRCGGAKTCTATTTGAAGACTTCGCCTTTGTTTATATAAGGAATGAATGGTCTCAATACCTTTTATTGTACGTGAAGCATGACGAAGATTTTGAAATCCTGCGGAT
>NZ_LTAQ01000019.1:5472-39024 GCF_001590835.1 Bacillus gaemokensis | reverse complement strand
TCTCCAAACGTTTGTAAGAGTCTTTTCATAAAAGCATAAGCAGCCTGATGATTGCGCTTTTTACGAAGTTGAATATCCAATGTGTGCCCTTCTTTATCAATCGCACGATATAAGGTAACACCATTCTCCTTTGACTTTGATATAAGTCTCATCCAATTTCCAAGATAAATGTACATGTTTATTTTTCTTCTTCTTCCAAATTTGATAGATGACATTTCCATATCCATGAACCCAGCGCATAATGGTTGTAGGATGAACTGAAACACCACGCTCTTTCAGAATTTCAGAGACATCACGATAGCTTAAAGAAAAACGACAGTAATAGCCAACGGCTACTAAACTAATATCTTGTTTGAACTGCTTTCCTTTAAAGTATCCCATCTATGATTCTCCTCAATCTATTTTGCAAAAGTTTAGCTTACTTTAAAAAACTTTGCAACAGAACCNCTTGTTTGAACTGCTTTCCTTTAAAGTATCCCATCTATGATTCTCCTCAATCTATTTTGCAAAAGTTTAGCTTACTTTAAAAAACTTTGCAACAGAACCTAAAAAAGAATGCAAGTTTTAAATCTGCATTCTTTCTCATGTTTATATTTTAATCATTAAGCGATAAGTTTTAAAAAAGTTGTCGTTCGGAATTAACGTAAGGCCAAGATTTTTTCTTGATCTTAAATTTACTTTACATTCTAATGATGGAAAATTAATAGTTTTAAAAGAGTTTGAAATTTTTACATCAACTATACAAATAATAAGCTAAATATAGAAAATAATATAGAGATTCCAAGGATAGTCCCAACAAATCTCATATGTCGTTTACGTTCCATTACAACAATTGCAACATATTCACGGATCATTGCATTTGGCCAATAATAAAAAGCTGTTTTTGATCCAATTCCTTGACTATTAAGACCAGCTTGTCTTGCGTATATTCCAGCGCGGAAAAGATGAAAATTATTCGTTGTAAAAATACTGTTATATTCACCGTTCAGTTTTAATGAATCCATAATTTTTTTTGAAAACAACATGTTTTGATATGTATTGACAGATTTGTTTTCCTGTACAGTATGTTCGATAGGAATTCCTTTTTCAACAGCGTATTTTTGCATCGCTTCTGCTTCAGGAAGGTTTTCATCAGAACCTTGCCCGCCGGAAAAAATAATTGTCGGCGGTGTTGTAACAGCTGCTTGTTTCCAATAAAAATCAATTGCTTTATTAATTCTGCTTGCTAGAAGAGGTGGTACTTTATCATTAATTAAACCACTACCAAGAACGATGATGAAATCTTGGTTACGTTTCAGTCTATTGAATTGGTATAGGAAATAAGCCGTTAAGAAGTTTGATAAATGTATAAAGAAATATAAAATAATAAGAAATATTCCACCAAAAATAGGTAGGAGATGTAGTGAAAATAAACTTTCTGGGCTTAGGAAAGGAAATAATATGAATAATAAAATCCCTAAAGCTGCAATTAAAGTTAAGGAATTTGTAAAGCGCTTTCCTTCTCTTTGCATTAAAATTTTTGCATTAAGAAATAGACCGAACATTAAGGCAACGATACCAAAAGGTATCATAAAAATAAGTGCTAATATAGGAAGAATAACAATGAAATGTAAAATGTTATTACCAGATTCAAAAGAGGCGATAGCACAAAATAAAAGAAATGAACAAAAAAAGGAATTGAATAAAAACCCATTTATTATTTTTCTCGGGTCTTTCAAGTAAGAGTAAAGAAAAATAATAAACAAAATAAGAGGAATAATTCCAAAATACATCAAGATCATACACCTCAACTTTATAGTAATATTTATTGCTTTTTCTATATTATATGATTTTAGGGTCAATGCTAAAAAAAGAGAATATAAAATATTTTGTGTAAATGAATAAATACAAAAAAGGAAGACCTTTTCTAGTAGAATGGAGTTACCATACAACAATCCATAGAAAAGAGGTCTTCTCTATGAATCAGTTTACAACAGATCTTGTTCAAGCACTAGTAAAAAAAGAGGATATTACAGAAGTTTTTCGTGCGCATTTAGAAATGGCTGTGAATACACTCTTAGCGACAGAATTAACCGCGTTTTTAGACTATGAGAAGTACGATCGTAGTGGATTTCATTCAGGAAACTCAAGAAATGGCGCATATTCGAGAAAGCTCCATACAGAATATGGTGATCTAACACTTACCATCCCACGAGACCGAAATGGTGATTTTAAACAACAAACCGTCGCACCTTATAACCGCTCCAATGATACGCTGGAATCCTTTGTGATTCATATGTTTCAAAAGGGTGTTACAATGGCTGAAATCTCAGTTTTAATCGAGAAAATGTATGGTTATCACTATACACCTCAAACCATTTCTAATATGACCAAAGTGCTTAACGGACAAGTAGAAGCTTTTCAGTCTCGACCACTTGCCTCTCGTTATGCATGTGTCTATTTAGATGCGACATATATCGCGGTAAAACGTGAAACAGTATCAAAAGAAGCAATATATATTGCCGTTAGTATTCGTGAAGATGGTTCGAAAGAGGTGCTTGCTTATACGATTGCCCCAACAGAATCAGCATTTATCTGGAAATAACTTCTTGAAGATCTAAAAGACCGTGGTGTAGAAGAAGTCCTTTTATTCATCTCTGACGGCTTAAAAGGTATAACAGATAGTATCTTTACCGTGTATCCAAAAGCACAATATCAAGCATGTTGCGTGCATATTTCACGTAACATCTCACATAAAGTACGTGTGAATGGCCGTGCTGAAATTTGTGATGACTTCAAGTCTGTGTATCGTGCTGATAATCTGGAAATGGGTCAAAAAGCGCTTCAGGATTTCGTGGATAAGTGGAAATCCACGTATCCAAAAGTCACAAAGTCGCTTCTTGAAAATCCATATATCTTCACGTTTTATAACTTTCCCAAGTCTATTTGGAGAAGTATTTATTCAACAAATCTAATTGAATCGTTTAACAAGCAAATCAAAAAATATACGAAGCACAAAGAACAATTTCCTAATGAAGAATCGGTAGAAAGATTTCTTGTTTCACAATTTGAAACATACAATCAGCGTTTCACAACGCGTTGCCACTTAGGTCTCGATCAAGCTCGATCAGAACTAGCAGCTATGTTTGAAGATAAAAAATAAAGAACCCTCTACCAGAAAAGGAATTCTTTATTTACACAAAATTATTGACGGTACCAATTTATTAAAAGTTCATAAGGGTAATATTCTTAACTATAAATTTTAATGTATAAATAAATTATTATTTAAATGCAATTAATAAGGTTGGATGTAAGGTTTTTATATTAAATATTACAGTACGTGAAATTATTATGAAAAGTTTAAAAAAGCCCCTCGAAAGGCGCCACTTATTTTACAAGATACTGTTGTAATTCATTTATTAATAGTTCTGCACATTCTGGACTTAATGTGATCTTACCGTTTGCTAATGAACGGTTACAGTTTGACACTTCTCCTGTTACTACACAAACACCATCAGGCTCATACTTTTGTAAAATGATCGTTTCACCCTCTACAAAGATCTCTAAAGGAGATTTCTCCTTAATCCCTAGTGTATCCCTTAATTCTTTTGGAATTACCACACGTCCTAATTCATCTACTTTTCGATTTATACCTGTTGATTTCATTGAGCCTCTCTCCTCCATTTCATACCCTATACTTCTACTGTAACAAGCTTTCTCTAAAAATAAATCCTTAGGTGAACTACACACCACTTAACACCCTTACGGGTTGTTTGAAGTGGGTGCTTCTTGGGAATTAGATACTTTTGTTAGCTATCTATATTTACCAAGCTATAAGGGTAGTCCCTACCCCTAAAGAAAATACCAATTACATGGCTAATTTTAGTAAGTTGATACTTGCATTTACATCTCTGTCATGGTGGACGTGACACGCTGGACAAGTCCACTCACGAAGATTGAGGTTTTTGACTTCTTTGTTTCGGTAGCCACAACAGGAACATAATTGACTACTTGCATAATTTTTTGGTGCGATTATTAGGTCACGACCTCTCCATATTGCTTTGTAGTCAAGGTACTCTCTGAATTTAGCCCAAGAAACTTCACTGATTGCTTTGGCTAAATTGTGGTTGTTTTGTATGTTCTTCACTTTCAAGTCCTCAATCACAATTACTTGGTTTTCGTTTGTAATTTCATTACTTATTTTGTGAAGAAAGTCCTTCCGTTGATTCGCAATCTTTTCGTGAAGTTTAGCTACTTGTAGTCTGATTTTGTTTCTATTTCTTGATCCTTTCTTTTTACGTGACAAAGAACGTTGCAAAAAAGCTAATCTTTTTTCAGCTTTTCTTAGCCATTTAGGATTTTCGTATTTCGTACCATTAGATAATATTGCGAAGTTCTTCAAGCCGACATCAATACCTACTCTTGTATCAAGTTTTGGAAATGAGTGTTCTTTTTCCTCTACTAAAACAGAAGCAAAATATTTATTGGTTGGTGTTTGGGAAATTGTTACAGACTTAATCAAGCCAGAAAATTGTCTATGTTGCTTCATGCGTACGAGTGTCTTTAATTTTGGGAGTTTGATATAGCTGTTCTCAATGTAGACGGTTCCCTTTTGATTATTCGTTGTATAACTACGGTAATTGTCCTTTTTACTTTTGAACTTAGGAAATCCAACAGATTTATCACGGAAAAAATGAGCGTATGCCTTATTTAAATTCATTTGTGCATTAGCCAATGCAAGGCTATCCACTTCTTTTAGAAATAGGAATTCATCTTTATACTGTGCAGGAGTAGGATACTTAACGGACTTATCAATGGTCTTTTGGGATTCTTGATAAGAATGGATTCTATCAGCAAGCATCTTGTTATATACAAAACGTACACATCCAAATGTTTTTGCGAAAAACAACCGTTGTTCTTCGGTGGGATAGATACGATATTTGTATGCTTTCAACATTGTCTACACCTACTTTCTGCCTTGTTTTTCAATATACTGTTTGACTGTTTCACAAGATTAAATCTTAGAAATGAAGCAATTCGCCTCTTAACTATAGGAACTATGGGGATAGCCTAATGAATACGAGACCGTTCTCCCACTTCGAACGGTCCGTAAGGATGTTAAATGGTGAGTAGTTCAATATTTAGAGTGGATGTTATTGGAGATGATTTGAGGAGTTACAATGTTTGTGTTTAAGATAATATAAAAGTTTATTTAATAAAGTTTATAATTACGGCAATAATAGCAAATAAAATTATCCCTACCAAACATGAACCAGTAACAATTTGTGTGTATAACTTGTTTTTGTTATTTTCCATTGTAGTTCACTCCCGTATAACATATCATAATATTTTATGTATTATTATTTTAAATTAGGTGCGTAGTTTAAACCATTGAATGATACAATTGATTTCTTACAATTTTGTAAGATTGCTTGCGAAACTGTAAGGAATCAATCTTTTTCTCTGAACCTAGGAATGAAAATAGATTCTTCCAACCATAATGGAAACACCGCATACAGTGAGTCTATAACGTAACTTTTAATCGTAGTTCGCCCCTGTACATGGGATTTTCACAAAAGGTGGCTGATTCATTTTGGGATATTATACAATAAAATTTGCTGGATTAGATATTCATTGCGAAACAATTGTGGCTTGTGTTCTTATTGAGGGTGACGATACGAATCTGACGAAAGAGATTGAAATTTTCTCAACTTTTAACTAGGTTTCCGAAAAGAATTCTCTCACTTCAATCGTGTGAAGGGCGTAGCTCAACGATAAGTGGAAGATGAATTTTCGGTTGGCGTAAGCCAAAGTGTTTATATTCATCTGATAATTGCGTTAAAACCAGTCTGTACACATAGAAAGGTTACTAACACAATGAATTTAGATAGTAATAAACATTCAGTCTTTCTTCTGCATTATCATCTTGTACTGGTAGTAAAATACCGCAGACAAGTATTTGATGATGACATATCTAATTATGCAAAAGACATTTTTGTGAGAATCGGACAGTCATATGACATTACGCTTGAAGACTGGAATCATGACAAAGACCATGCACATGTAATTTTCAAAGCACATTCTAATAGTGAATTGTCAAAATTTCTAAATGCGTATAAAAGTGCCCGTTCTCGCTTGATAAAACGTGATTTCCCTATTGTTCGTCAGAAACTTTGGAAAGAACTGTTTTGGTCAAGAAGCTTTTGTTTGATTACAACTGGTGGTGCTTCCATCGTTAATATCTCTATCGTGATGTATGTCACAAGAAGGAAACTCCAGCTTACGAAGATTTAGATTTTTAACGTCTTTATTTTAGTGACCACAACTTGAACATAGTTGGCTGGAAGCAAACGTTTTTGATACAACGACAACTTTCTTCTTGTACCATTTTGCTTTGTATTCCAACATGTGTCTAAACTGTGAATAAGAACCTTCGCTAATTGCTTTTGCAAGTTTACCGTTTTTCAGCATATTTCTTACTTGTAGATCCTCAATACCTTTGACATCGTGGCTTTTGATGATTTCAGTAGAAACTTTATCCAAGTAACCTTTTCTTACATTTGTAATATATTCATGGATTCGTGTCACTTTCATACGTTAATTATTCCAATTCGAAGAACTTTTCGTTCTTCTGAAAAGAATGTGCTGTGCTTTTGATAGCTTTACTTCTAGTGTACAGAAGAATTTAAGTTTTTTTGTATGCAATTCCTTCTGAAAGAATGGCAAAAATTATATATTATTTATGTCAAAATTAATAAACTTGACGATAATTAACTAAAAAGATAAAATCAAATATTGAACTAGTAATTACTTTAAAACTGAAATATATCTGTAAACTAAAAAAGGGTGTTTACTTATGCTAGATGTTTATGCTGTGAAGTTAGATAAAAATATAAGCAAGAAAAAATTTGATATATTGCTAGCTTCTGTTTCAAATGAAAAACGCGAGCGAATAAACCGATTTTACAGGTTAGAAGATGCTCAAAGAACTTTACTTGGTGACATTCTAGCTAGATATATCATTTGCAAAAAATTAAATATAGAAAACTACGAAATAGATTTTCGTGTAAATAAATATGGAAAACCGTATATTGTTAATTTTAATCATATTCATTTTAATATTTCTCATTCAGGTGATTGGGTCGTAGGTTGCTGTGGTACTTCTTCAGTGGGAATTGATATTGAACGTGTGGAAGCAGTAGATATAAGTATTGCTGAACAATTTTTTTCATTAAAGGAATATAATGCTTTAAAATCAAAAAAACCTTTAAAAAAAGAAAGTTTTTTTTATGAATTATGGACTTTGAAGGAAAGCTACATAAAGGCTGTTGGCCATGGACTCTCCATCCCTTTAAACTCTTTTACAATTAAATTTGATAAAAATGGGATAACAGCTCTTAATCCTAATAATTCTGATACATACTTCTTTAAACAATATGATATAGATAAAAAATATAAAATGGCATTATGTGCAACAGATCATAAATTCCCTGATAGTGTAAAGGTTATTAACATTCACCAACTATATGAGGAGTTTATATTATTATAGGAAGTTGTATCTAATAACCCAATTAGAAATGCCTAAAATATTTTCAATTAACTATCGTCAAGTTGTAATTCCTACCCAAAATATAAATTCTCACTTAAGTAAATGGATTCACCCATCAATTTACTTAACCACAAAGGGACACCAAATAATTAACGTACCAAAGAAATTAAAACTTACTGTCACTAATTTGTATATTATGAGCTTAATGTTAAAATGAATGTCCAGACTGGAAACTGCAGAAATCTCACTTATTATCTTCGAACACCCAGCATTTTTCAACGTGATGGAAGCTTAGTTAAAATCTCCTCATACTTCTATGCAGTACCAGTCGTCTTTATTGTAAATTACCCCCTACCTATTTTATTATTTAGCCAAGAAGACTACCTCCTCAAGGAACATAAAGGGTGTATCTTAGTGAGTAGGAGGAAGATGAATTGGCTTTTTGCGTAAGCAAAAGAATGTCCTTTCGTGTTAAACTATCTTTGAACGAATTCTAGTGTGGTACTAGTTGCGTAAATAGAACTCGTCTGTTGGCTGTCGTTCGCTTATAACATTCAAGAGTCGCAAAAATAAAAAAACATCAAACTTATGGTACGAAAACCAAGTTTCAAACCGAAAACAAGACTGAAAGACGACACGAATTTCGTATCAACAACCGTAGGGACTACGGGTTAGCCTTCTAAATTCATAGCGGTTACGCTAGGAATCCCCCACTTCAAGTGTAGCTAAGTAGGGGTAGTTCAACTGACGTATATTAGATAAAATTATGATTATACAAATACTTGTGTTGAATTTCTTGATTGATAAGTTTAACAATGGATTCTACACGCTCATTTATAAAAAAATGTCCTCCTTCAAAAGGAACAATATTACAACTATTTTTAGTATATAACCTCCATCCTATTAATTCTTCTTCTAAGATATCGTCTTCTTTACCGTGAAGCACAGTTATATTGCAATCAAACTGAAAATTTCTATTAGAATAATTATAAGTTTCAATTATTCTAAAATCTGATTTTAGAATAGGGATAAAAATGTCAAGCAACTCTGGATTATTAAGTATTTCTTGAGGTGTTCCTCCCATTTGTTTAATCTCATTTTTAAACTCTTCATTCGGAAATAAATGAATTTTCTCTTTTTCATTGGAGTAGCCTTGAGGAGTTTTCCCGCCCGAGAAAAACATATGCAATGGAGTAGTTCCATTTAACTGCTTAACTTTATACGCTAATTCGTAGGCTAATAAGCTTCCCATACTGTGTCCAAAAAAAATGAAAGGCTTGTGCAAGTATGGTTTAATTTGAGAATAAATATCTTCAATTGCTTCATCTAAAGAAGAGTATAGTGGTTCATTAAATCTCTTTCCTCTTCCAGATAGTTCAATAGCATGTAATTCTATTGAACTATCTAAATACTTTTGCCAGTTAGCATATATTCTTTCTGATCCTCCTGCATAGGGAAGACAAAATAATGTTATATTATTCATAATGCTACAGCCCCTCTCTACATTTAACATTTGTCTCTTTTTTATAACTCTTATATCTATTTCTTGAAGGCATATTTAGCTCCAAACTGTTCTTCACTAAAACTTTGAATACTAAGTTAAATCTATTAATGAAACATACTAAAATAAAGGACACTGTGCAATCCTAGATATACTATAAGATATAGTTTTTCTAGAATTATCTACAGCGTCTCTCATTTAAAATTTCATAATTAAATTCTCTTTGGTAGCATACTACTTATATAGCTACGACAAGCAACAAGAAAATATATTGTCTGCATAACTAAATAAATGCCAATAACGATAAACGAATAAGACCAACTAGATGACATAAGAATATTGTCTAATGCTTTCATTGCAACTAGCGCGTGAACAATGCCAACGATGCAAGGTAAGAAGAAAATAATTCCTACCTGGGTGAAAACGATTTTTCGAATTTCACCTTCTGTTGCACCAATTCTTGTTAGCGCCTTAATTTGTGCTTGATCTTCTTTTAACTCCGTAAATAACTTAAAGTAAATCATGCTACCAGCTGCAATGAAAAACAACAAGCTGATAAACAGGCCGATAAACATCGTGATTGAGATCATTTCCTTCAGTTCTTCTTGTTGCGCTGATACTGCTAAAATAGAAAATGCCCCCGATGCCGTTACAATAATGGCACTTAAAATTGATACTATAAATAGCATCCTCGCATTATCCTTCATCTTATAACCGAGCTGAGCAATAACCATCATATTCGTACGATTGTAATAGATATTATAACGTTTCTGAATAAATCGTAACAATAATATACTGAACTGAGAGTATAATAAATATGTACCCACCACCACAGCAACCATAATACCAGTTGCCAACAAACTGAACTCTTTCATATCCAGCAAACCAAAGTTCCCGCCATTTAACATCAATGCCATGGCGTAACCAGCCACTAAAGATACAATTGCAAGTGCAACAAGCCAAGGCGAATAAAACAATTCTCCTTTTGTCTTCCGTGAAGCCTTAAGTAATTCAATGATTTCTGTACGCCCAAGCCTCAGCACACTCCAAAACGATATAAGTGTAAACAATACTAAAAAGCTACCCATTGTTAACCCGACTGCTTGAAACGGAACGGAAAATGTAATAGTATCATTCATATTAAGCAACATAGACAGTACAATAAAAAATAGCTTACTGAATAATATCCCTAAAGCAATTCCTACTGAAATTGCCAACACCGCAATTGTTAAATTTTCATAAATAACAAGTCTACGCAACTGCATACGAGTCATTCCGAATAGCGAAAACAGACCGAATTCCTGCTTTCTGGTCTTCAAAAATGCGGAATTAGAATAGAGCACAAACAGAAATGAGAAAATAACGATTACATACTCACAGAATATCATGCCTAGTCTCACTTTGTCAGCAGCTATAATATTGCCATTCACCACATCAGGATGAGCTAGAAAAGCTGCATAGATATAAAAAATCATTACAGAAAATACACTGCTCAGAAAAAAGGCACTGTACGAACGCCATTTACCTCGAATGTTACTAAACGCGAGCGAACGAAACGTCATCAAAATTCCCTCCCAAAACGCTCAATGCATCCAATATTTGTTGAAAGAAGGCTTGTCGATTTGCACCACGTCGAATTTCTGAGAACTGTCTTCCATCCTTAATAAACACAATACGCTGACAATAACTTGCTGAAAACGGATCATGAGTTACCATAAGAATGGTCGCGTTCATTTGTTCATTCATATCTTTCAGCGAATCCATTACATCTTTTGCTGCCTTAGAATCCAAGTTTCCAGTTAGTTCATCTGCAAGTACCAATGATGGCTTATGAATAAATGCACGTGCAATCGCTGCACGTTGTTTCTGTCCACCAGACACCTCATATGTACGTTTATTTAATATTTTATCAATTTGCAACCATTTAGCGAGCGGCTGAAGTTTTTCTTCAATAAGCTCAGGAGCAATACCCTCCAATACTAATGGCAAAACAATATTTTCTTTAATTGATAGTGTATCTAGTAGATTAAAATCTTGAAAAACGAAACCAAGTTCACGTCGTCTGAAAAGTGAAAGTTTCTTGTCACTTAGCTTACTTGGGTCAACACCACCAATTTTGATTTGACCAGATGTTGGACGATCAATCGTCGACAGCAGATTAAGCAGCGTCGTCTTTCCACTTCCTGAAGGTCCCATTACCCCCACAAATTCGCCGGGCTCTATAGTTAAATTAATATCATCTAATGCCTTATAAACAACTGCTCCTTTAGAGCTATATATTTTACCAAGGCCCTGTGCTTCTAGCATACTCATTATGCAATCCCTCCTCTTTATATACATAAGTATAGTTCAAAAAGGGTATTAAACCCATCGATTTCCCTTTCAAAATTGACCGTAAACCTTACAATATTGTCACTCAATTCTCCATAAAAAACAAAAAATAGTGTTATAACAACTAATAAACCTTACAATATTGTCACTTAATATCAAACATATGGATTCCACGAGGCTCATAGCTAACTATAAATGTCGTCCCTTCTCCCAAAACTGATGTTACAGACAGAGCATGCCCAAGACGATTGCACACCTCTTTTGCTAAATATAAGCCCATTCCTGTCGATTCTCCCGCTGTTCTTCCATTCTCTCCTGTGAAGAATGGTTCAAAAACCCTCGGGAGATCGTGCGATGCAATTCCAATCCCCTCATCAACCACACTCAGTTTTCCACCTCCGTGCACACTCTCCTCCAAACAGAAAACTAGTTGCTTTGCCCCTGGTTTGCCCTTACTGTATTTAATTGCATTACTCACTAGTTGGTTTAGCACGAATTTCATCCATTTCTCATCCGTTTCTATCCATGCCTCTCCATCAATCCGTGGATATATAGAATAACGAATACAAAAACTCTTATGTGCATTTATAACAGTACTAATCAACTTATGAAGTGGAATTTTTTTTAAGTGACTATCAATTTCAAACTTTTCAAGGCGTGCTGTATACAACATCATTTCCAAATCTCTTGTCATTCTGTTTGTTTCTTCCTGTATACTAACTACTAGCTGCTCTTGCTCTTCCTCCGTATATGGCATTTGCTGCAAAGCTTCTTGTATAAGCAAATCAATAACTGATACGGGAGTCTTCATATGATGCACCCATTGTAATACAAAATGATTATGTAACTCCTGTTGACGACGATATATTCTAAGCTCATTCAAATAACTACTGTATTGCTCCTGTAAGAGCCTAGCTACCAAATATTGCTCTCTTGTTACCATGGCCTGCACAATCTCTATAGCTTCTACATCGGATCGATTAATCGCATCATTAACTTGATTGTAATAAGCTTTTTGCCGAAGATAATCAATAACCAACCATAGACCCATTAAGAATAGAGAAAGCAATATAAAATAAAATATTATCCCCTCATCTATTAACCCTGAAGGACTCACATTGTCCACAAGCATAATCCCCGTACCAAGTCCAATAATGAGCAAACATAAATACATATATAACAATCTATCCTGCAAAAATAAAATTATTGTTGATTTTTTCATGAACTTTCCCCCATATGCTCCTCACTTAAGGAAAGCTTATAACCTTGGCTCCTAATCGTTTCAATCACCTTGGGCAGTCCGATTTCTTCCAACTTCTTCCTAACCCTTGTTACATTGACCGTTAGCGTATTATCATCGACAAACTGAACATCATCCCACAAGGTCTCCAAAAGCTTCTCACGAGAGACCGGCTTCCCAATTTTACGCATAAAGCATTCGGCCAGCAATCGCTCGTTTTTCGTTAACTCAACCTTCTTTTCCTTCCAACTCAGCTCATTACGTGGAATATTCAGTCGTAATCCATACACATTGATCTCATTCTCATTTATACCTAAGTCAGTTGACATAGTAGCATATTCCCCGTAAACTCTCCGCAATGTACTTTTCACTTTTGCCATTAATAAATCTAAATGAATAGGTTTTGTAATATAGTCATCACCGCCGTTTTCAATAGCCATTACTTGGTCCATCTCACCTGCCCGTGCAGATATAAAAATGATTGGTATACTTGAGCGTACTCGTATCTGCCTACACCAATAGTAGCCATCGAAATATGGTAGATTAATATCAAGCAGTACCAAATGTGGTTCATATTCCTCCAACTCAGGTAGCAAATCCCGAAACTCTGAAGCACAACACGCTTCGAATCCATATTTTTCCATATTACTTTTCAAAATAGTGGAAATCTTAGGGTCATCTTCTATAATAAAAATACGATACATAATATACCTCCTATGAATTTTTGGGGACTCTGACTTCATAAGCATACAGTGAACTTTTCTATGCACACCTATTTTAATACTAAAATAGCAGGATTACTACTCTCTTCTACCTAGTATGTGTAATTACTCCCATTTATTTCGAATCAATAAACCACCTTTTGAAGGACATAGCCACATGCCCTTCAAGCTAAGACCTTGAAATACCCCCTAAACGAAATTTTTACCTTTCTACATTTAGTTATCTTATCATAAGCGCTGATGACATAAGATTCGAAAATAGAAGCCAACATAAACTAACCACCCAAAGTTTACATACGTAAAAGGGCTCGCTGTTGTTAAACAAGCGACTTGATTAATTACCATAAGCATTCTTACAAGAAGAAGCTGTCTCCAAAAGGTCGTTTTTAACGACCTTTTGGGACAGCTTCTTTTTGTTGAAAATTATACATAACCTTAACTTGATGGCTATGGCCTTTTGAAGGCGTTTTTTAGCAATGCTATTCCAATATCACGACTTATCTCTAAGGTCAAAGAATCACTTTTAACTAAATTACCCACAAGCCCTGATTCTAAAAAAACTAAGTTTTTGTTTGCTGGAATTATCCAAACATACTAACAACATAAAGTTTAGAATAGCTTACACTAAGTGTAGGGATTTTCTATTTTGTATGGATGGATAATAATGATTCATAAATGATTCATAAATCTCGATGTTATTTATAACGCTCTTATTACACATAACAAATGCACCGGTGTTCACTTCAGGTAATAACCACATAAATGAACTAAATCCAGGGATATTTCCACTCTTAGCGAAAATATTTTCACCCATATAATTTGGATGGAAATTTGTTTCAAATCCATAACTGCTATAGCTTACTTCAGGACTACTTCCGGATTTCAAAGAGAGCATTTTTTTCACAGATATCGGATCCAATATTCGATTTTCACCATACATTCCCTGTTGCAACATGGCAATCATGAATTTAGCTATATCTTCTCCAGTTGACAACATACTACCAGTAGAAGTGTCAACTGGGTTATACTCATACTCTGAAATTCGACGTTTTTCCATGTCATATCCTGTTGCAAGTTTATTTTGCAATTCCGAAGTTTGTATAAAACTACTATTATACATTTCAAGTGGTTTTAACAATTGCTCCTTTGCATATTGATAAAAAGGAACACCTGTGATTTTTTCTACCATGTACCCTTGGAGTACGAATGCAAAATTCTCATAATTATATCGTTCACCAGGCGTATGAACTACTGTAGGCATATTCTGTTGAATTAGCTCCTTTAATGTCACAGGTTTTGATTTATCAAAATTAATTAATTGTTCCAGTCCCTGATCAGGAAAATCAAATCCTGTTGTATAGCTCATCAGATGTTCAATCGTAAGGGGAGCATTTACTTCCCTTGGAATTTCGATATCACCTAAATATGCCTGGATATCTTCATATAAATTAATCTTGCCTTGCTCTACAAGTTGCATCATGATTGTAGAAGTGAATAATTTTGTAATTGAACCCACTCTCATTAATGTTTTGTGTTCATTCATTGGTATTTTATTCTCGACATCTGAATATCCGTACCCTTTAGATAAAAGTACTTTACCATCTTGAACAATAACAACAATAGCACCCGGAACGTCTTTCAAATACAAACTATTAAAAAATTTATCTGTAAATTCTTCTGCTTCTTTCGAATCACTAGATTCTATAAGTTCACTCTCTCCTAAATAATACATCCGGTCTGTCTGCTCTTTCATTACACAATGCGCAATGATTTCCTTCAATGTCTCTCTTAATAATCCTGCTAACTCCTGTATTGTTTCTTCGAAATACTGTGCACGATTATAACTAAGTGTCATTGATAAACTTCCATCAATAATCATACCATTAATATCTAATGCATACTGTCTTCTTTGATGACCATTTAACTCATCCCCTTTAGAATATGGAGATATTTGCATTACGCTATGCTCTAAGTCTTGGTCAAACTGACCGAGATAGTTAAAGCTAATCTCTGACTCCAGCGTAGATGTCTGCTTTTCTTGATTTTCAGATAAATATTTTAAAAGGCCATATCCAATCCCTTTATTCGGAATTTGGCGTAATCCTTTTTTGATATTCTTAATCCGCTGAGAGATATCGCTCCCTGCCTCAATCGGCAGGACTACTGGATACTGGCTTGTAAACCATCCTACTGTACGAGTGATATCGAGATCAGAAAGAATAGATTCTCGTCCATGTCCTTCCAGATTTACAGCGATTTTTTCCATTCCTGTCCATTGATGAACTGCCATTCCTAAAGCAGTTAGCAACAGGTCATTTATTTCCGTATTGTACGCATTATTTGCTTGCTTTAATAACTGTTCTGTTTCAGACTTCGTCCACTTCACGGCAATAGCTTCACTATCCTTTATCAACCCACAATCTTGTTCCTTATCTTTCGGCAACAATTCCATTGGGATTTGTTCGACCTCATTCCAATATTCGCGCTCTTTCTCCATATCTGGATTGTTCGCATAAAGGGATAATTGTTCTGCCCATAATTGGAAAGAATCTGTTTTTTGTGGCAGTTGAATCGCCTCTCCGTTTACCGCTTGTTCATATCCTGCCCCAATATCTTCTAGTAATATCCTCCAAGAAACACCGTCCACTACTAAATGATGGATAACAATCAATAAATGCTCGCCTTCTTCACATCGGAACAAGCCTAGTTTCATTAACGGCCCTTCACTTAAATGAATACTACTTTGAATCGCATTCGCAGCCTCTTCAATCGCTGAAGCAGGGTTCACGTTTCCTCTGAAATCCATCACTTCTAAACTAAATAATTCTTTTTCCTCTATCCCTCGGTTCCATGCCTCATACCCTTGTTCGGTTTGATGGAAGACCATACGCAGCGCATCGTGATGCTCAGTAATCTTTTGCATTGCCTTACGAAGAGCTGATACATCAAATCCTTGTTCCCTATATAACATAACCGCTTGGTTAAAATGATGAGGGGCTTCCATCTTGTTTTCGAAGAACCACTGCTGGATTGGTGTTAATGTAACCTCTCCTGTTACTTCTTTTTGATCTATCAGTCGCGTAACCGGTTTTACATATAAACTTAATTCTGCTATATTTTGATACTTGAACCAATATTTCATTTCTATTTTATAGCCTTCTTGTAACAACTTTGAAGAAGCTTGAATCGCTTTAATCGAGTCGCCACCTATATCAAAGAAATTATCTAATACTCCAATTTGCGGAACACCAAGTACCGTTTGCCAAATTGAAACTAACATTTCTTCTATTGGGGTTTGCGGTGCAACATACTCCGTACCTGTTTGTAGATTCTTTTCTGGCTCAGGCAACGCTTTACGATCAATTTTACCATTTGGTGTTAATGGCATTTGCTCCAACTGTACAAAGTATGATGGAATCATATAGTCTGGTAATTCTCGTGACATAGTCTCTCGTATTTGTCTTACTGTTAAGTCCTTATTTGCTACAAAGTATGCACACAATTGTTTTGATCCATCATCATTCTCTCGTACAACGACGATAGCCTCTTGAACTGACTCTATTTTTAAGAGCTGTGCTTCAATCTCTCCAAGTTCAATCCGATAACCTCTAATTTTCACCTGCTGGTCAATTCTTCCTAAATATTCAATATTCCCATCAGATAGCCATCTTACCAAGTCACCTGTTTTATATATTCGCTCACCTGGTATAAATGGATTATTCACAAACTTTTCTGAAGTTAACTCCGGACGGTTAAGATAAGATCTTGCCAGGCCACTTCCCCCAACCCAAAGTTCTCCAGCCACTCCTATAGGTTGTAAGTGACCATTATTGTTCACAATATACGTTGTTGTATTGCTTAATGGCTTTCCGATTGGTATATTTTCAGACTTATCTTCAACTTCATTCACTTCATAATACGTTGCAAATACCGTACTTTCCGTCGGGCCATAGACATGTACAATTTTATTCTCCCCTATATGCTGAATTGCCTTTCGTACATGTGCTACCGATACACGTTCTCCACCAAAAAGAACTTTTCTAATATTAGATAAACAGTTAATATTAACGTCGACCAAGACATTGAATAAAGCTGTCGTTATAAAGAGAACCGTAATGTTTTCTCTTACAATATAATTCGTTAATTTTTCCATATTTAACAATACTTCTTTGGAAATAAGGATAAGTTCGGATCCATTTAATAACGAACCATATATATCAAAGGTCGATCCATCAAACGCATAACTCGACAATTGAAGTACTTTATCCTGTGTGCTGAATGAAATATAATTTGTATCTTGAACAACTCGAATTATATTTCGATGCGTGGTTAAAATACCTTTAGGGTTGCCTGTTGTTCCTGAAGTATAAATAACATAAGCTAAATGATTAGGCCCAGTCTTCGACTCCAAATTCGAACCATCTTCATGATAAATCGCTTCATCATCCAAAAACAGAATTTTAGATGTAAAGGAGAGCTTATCCTGCAAATGGCGTTGCGACAAGAGAATCTTCGTTCCCGAATCCTCCAACATGTAACGAATTCGTTCCTCTGGATATTCAGGATCGATTGGCACGTAGGCACCACCTGCTTTTAAGATTCCAAGTATCCCCACAATCATTTCTAGCGAACGTTCTACCATAATTCCAACTAACTGATCTGCTTGTACACCTTCACCTCTTAGCGTTCGCGCCAACTGGTTCGCTCGTTCATTCAACTCACGATACGTCAAATGCTGATTTTCGAATAAAACCGCAACATGATCTGGTGTACGCTCCACCTGTTCTTCGAACAATTGATGGATGGTCTTTTCACATGGATATTCAGTCGCTGTATCATTGAACATTTCGAAAATCTGCATTTTCTCTTCCGCTGTTACCAATTCTAAATCTTGTATACAAATTTGTGGGTTATTTACAACTTGCTTGATGACTTGAATCAAATGACCACGAATTCGTTCTACACTTGCATCATCATATACATTGGCATTGTAATTAAGTCGAATTTTAAATTCTTCACCAGGGACAACAATTACATTAAAATTATAGCTTGTCTGTTCTTCCATATTTGCATTCTTAACTTCTAATAGGTTTTCAGAATGGTTACTAACGCGTTCCATTTCTGTCTCCATAGGATAGTTCTCAAACACCATAAGATGTGTGATCAAGTCTTGCTTTTGCTCCGTTTGTGCCTGCATTTCATACAATGGATGCGTATCGTATGCATGTGAGGCTACCGCCTGCTTCTGATTCCTTTTCATCACTTCTACAAAAGATTCTTCCGCGTCACAACGAATACGCACAGGAATCGTGTTAATGAATAAACCAATCATATTTTCTATACCTTGTATATCAGCTGGTCTTCCTGATACGACACTTCCAAATACAACATCCTGACTACCATTATATTTCTGTAGTAGAGCTCCCCATGCTGTCTGAATTAAGCTGTTGATTGTGACTTGATGATCACTAGCTACCTGTTTCATCTTCTGCGTTAATTCTCTATCAAACTCACAAAGTAGCTCATCCAAAACATAACCTTCATCTTCATTTTTTAAGTTTTCTTTTGGTAATAATGTCTGCCCTTCATACCCTTCTAAATACTCATTCCAATATTTAGAGGCCTCTTCATGATCTTGTGCTTCTAACCATTCAATATAGTCACTATATGGCGTTACTACAGACAATTCAGGTTCTCTTTGTTGCTGAGTAGCAGTAAGTTTCGAAGATTTCTTGTATTACCAGTGGCATGCACCAACCATCCATTAAGATATGGTGGAAACTCCAAATAACACGGTACGTTTGCTCCTCGGTACGTAAGATCGTCATACGCATTAATGCATCTTCAGCAAGATTAAATCCTCTTTCCCTATCTTTATTCGTATTCTTCTCCACCCACTCTTCACGTAACGGCTCTTCCATTTCATGGAGGTCTTCATAATGAAAATCGATTTTTCTATTTCTGTATACAATTTGTAACGGCTCATCATTCCCAGTACTCACAAAGTTAGTTCGGAATATAGCATGTCTTTGCACCAACTGTTCTAAACTTTGAGTGAATGCCTTTAGATTCATATTTCCCTGTACATCGAACGTTGATTGTTCAAAATAAGCTTCGGATTGCGAATTCAACAAGCTGTGAAATAACATACCCTTCTGCATTGGAGTTAACGGATACACATTTTCAATTTCACCTATATGTTGCGTTTCCTGTACGACACGATCTAATGCTTCGATTGTCATCCCTTTGAAAATAATATCACTTGGTGTGAGCTCCGCTCGCTCTTTCGTTACGCAATGTTCAATGACTTCCTGCAGACTCGCTTGCAGCCAATTCGCCAATTGCTCTATCGTTTCTCTTTGGTATTGTTTTCCATTATAACCAATTCCTAATGATAATCTCCCATCAGATATCATGCCATTGATTTCGAGTACATACGCTCTCGCTTGATACTTACTTACATCTGAACCACTCGAATAAGGAGACGCCTGCATCTCAGTATTCTCTAAATCCTGGTCAAACTGCCCCAGATAGTTAAAGCTAATCTCTGGCTTCAGTGTAAATGTCTGCTTTTCTTGATGTTCAGATAAATATTTTAAAAGACCATATCCAACCCCTTTATGTGGAATTTGGCGTAATCCTTCTTTAATATTCTTGATTTGATGAGAAATATTGCTTCCTGCTTCAATCGGCAGGACTACTGGATACTGACTCGTAAACCATCCTACTGTACGAGTGATATCAAGATCAGATAGAATGGATTCGCGGCCATGTCCTTCTAGATTCACAGCAATGTTTTCCATTCCTGTCCATTGATGGATCGCCATTCCTAAAGCTGTTAACAATAAATCATTAATTTCAGTGTTATATGCTCGGTTTGTTTGCTTTAATAACTGCTCCGTTTCAGAGGCTGTCCATTGGACCGTGATGACTTCACTATCCTTTATCAAACCATAATCTTGTTCCTCATCTTTCGGCAACAATCCCGTTGGGATTTGTTCGATCTCATTCCAATATTCGCGCTCTTTTTCCATATCTGAACTGTTCGCATAAAGGGATAATTGTTCTGCCCATAATTGGAAAGAATCTGTTTTTTGTGGTAGTTGAATCGCCTCTTCGTTTACCGCTTGTTCATATCCTGTCCCGATATCTTCCAGCAGTATTCGCCAAGAAACGCCATCCACTACTAAATGATGGATAACCATCAACAAATGATCGCCTTCTTCACATTGGAACAAGGCTATTTTCATTAACGGTCCTTCACTTAAATGCATGCTACTTTGAATCACATTCGCAGCCTCTTCAATCGCTGAAGCCGGATTCCCATTCCCTGTGAGATTCATCACTTCCAAACTGAATAATTCTTCTTCCTCTATTCCTCGGTTCCATGCCTCATACCCTTGTTCGGTTTGACGGAAGACCATACGCAGCGCATCGTGGTGCTCGACAATTTTTTGCATTGTCTTACGAAGAGCTGATACATCAAATCCTTGTTTCCGATATAACATGAACGCTTGGTTAAAGTGATGAGGAGCTGTCACCTCACGGTCGAAGAACCAGCGCTGAATTGGTGTTAACTTAGCCTCACCTGTTACTTCGCCTTGTTCAGCAACTCGCGTTATTTTCTCCACATGCGGACTTAAAGACGAAACAGTCGAATATTTGAATAAATTTTTCATATCTACTCGATAACCAGCTTGATACAGTCTCGAGGAGACTTGGATGGACTTAATTGAATCGCCTCCCAAATCAAAGAAATTATCCAATACTCCAATTTGCGGAACACCAAGTACTGTTTGCCAAATTGAGACTAACATTTCTTCTATCGGGGTTTGCGGTGCAACATACTCTGTACCTGTTTGTAGATTTTGTTCTGGCTCAGGTAACGCTTTACGATCAATCTTACCATTTGGTGTTAATGGCATTTGTGCCAACTGTACAAAATAAGATGGAATCATATAGTCTGGTAATTCTTGTGACATCGCCTCTCGAAGTTGTCCCACTGTTAGGCTTTCATCTCCAACAAAGTATGCGCACAATTGTTTTAATCCATCTTCATTCTCTCGCGCAACAACAATGGACTCGCGAACCAACTCTACTTTCTGGAGTGCTGACTCAACCTCACCCAATTCAATTCGGTATCCTCGAATTTTCACTTGATCGTCGATTCTTCCTATATATTCAATACTTCCGTCTGGTAACCATTTTGCCAAGTCACCTGTTCTATACATGCGCTCTCCTGGGCTAAAAGGATTTTCTACGAATTTTTCCGCTGTTAATCCCGGTTGATTTAAATATCCTTTAGCGATACCATCTCCAGAAATACAAATTTCTCCTGGAACATTTATTGGTTGAAGGGCATTATTTTTCCCCAAAATAAATATTTTCACATTTGAGATTGGCTTACCGATGGAAATCTTTTGTTCAGCATTCGTAATTGAAAGCATTGTGGAAATTACACTATTCTCTGTTGGACCATACTCGTTACATATTTCTACTTTTGGATTTAATGTTTTCAACTTTTTAATAAGCATAGGAGTAATCTTTTCTCCACCAACAACTACATTTTTTATTGAACGGAAATCTAATAAATTCATATTCTCTAATACTTTAAACAAAAAGTTAGGAGTACTTTGTAAATGTGTTATCTGCCATAATGTGATAGCATTTTTAATATCCATTGGATCCACGCACTGTTTATCATTGAGAATATATACTGTTGAACCAGAAACAATTGGTCCAAAAAAGTGTGTAATAAATGAATCAAACACAAATGTACTAAACATAAGTACACGATCTTCCTTTGTAAACCCATATGATTTTGCTTTCCATTGTACTGTGTTATGTATGCTGGAATGTTCCACCATTACCCCTTTAGGTTTACCTGTGGTTCCCGAAGTATAGATAAGATATGCCAACTGATTCTCTGCATTAATACCTCCTAAATTAGAAGTATCTTCATGGTAAATATGTGCATCATCTAACAGTAGAATCTTACCCTTATAAGAGAAGGGGATTTCTAAATGTTGCTGACTCAATAATATTTCTACTCCGGAATCTTTCAGCATATAATTAATCCGGTCTTCAGGATATTCTGGATCAATAGGTACGTAGGCACCGCCCGCCTTTAATATCCCCAGTATACCCACAATCATCTCGATAGAACGCTCAACCATAATTCCAACTAACTGATTTGCTCGTACCCCTTGATTTCTTAGGGTTCTCGCTAACTGATTTGCTCGCTCATTGAGTTCACAATACGTCAACTGCTCATCTTCAAATACAATCGCCAATTGCTCTGGTGTTCTATCCACCTGTTCTTCGAATAATTGATGAAGAGTCTTCTCCTTAGGATAATAGGATGTAGTATCATTGAAAGAAACCAATAATTTATTTTTTTCAACTTCTGATAACAATTCAACCTTATTTATTTCAATATCATACTGGTATAAGATTACAGAAAAAATACGGTTTAAATGTTCTATAATTTGATTCATAAAATCTCTATCATAAAGATTTTCATTATATATTAACTTCAAATTAATTAAATCTTTTTCTAAATCGAAGTGGAAGATGGTATCTGAAACTATACTTTCATCAAAATTACATTTATGAATTTCATTTAAAGAAACCATTGTATTTATAATAGGTATGTTGTTCGAGTCATATTGTAGATTTAAATTTCGAACCATTTTTTTGAAAGGCACTTTTTGATTTTCAATTGCTTCTTTAACCGATAATTTTATTCTATTAAACACTGATTTAAATGTACTGTTTTGATCTAATTTATTTTTTAATATTAAAAATTCATTTAATAGTGAACCTTGTTTATCCCCTACTTGCATTGTTGGAAATCCTACGATGATGTTTTCCTCATCTGTATATTTATTTATTAAGCATTCAACCCCAGTTAGCAGAATCAAATATATTGCTAGATTAGATCCATTTGCCATAGTCTTAATTTTTTGTGATACATCGGATGATAAAGGACGATAAATATAATCATACTTATTACTAGTATTTTTAATCGTTTTAACATAAGGTAAATAACTCATATTATCTTCAGCATCAAACATATTATTCCAAAAAAGCTCTTGCTTTTTAAATACTGACATTATAGGCACCCCAATTTTTATAAAATATAGATAGACACTTGCTGAATATATACTTTAAATCCAAACTTACATACTATTATTAATAACATTGTGGTTAACTTTCATTAAAGAGCGTGTCTTTTTATTACACGCTCTTTAATGAAAAGAAATACTAGAAGGTTAATTCAATCGAATCTAATTCAGTTTCATTTTTTACTTCTTCTTCACTTAACTTAATATTGTTTAATTGAATACGAGAATTTTGAGAAACTGTAGATAGAATCGATGAGAAATCTTTTGCTAAAATTTCAATCATAGATTTTTTAAATAATTTCGTACAGTATTCAAAACTACCGATTAATTTATCATCATTAAAACTTACATACAGTGTTAAATCAAACTTAGCTATCGTTTGACTTTGAATATCATAGGGCTTGAATGTTAAAAGGTCACTTTTAACATTTTTATTTTCTGCATTTTGTAAAACAAACAATGTATCAAACAATGGATTACGGTTTACATCTTTTTTAATATTTAATTTCTGTATCAATTCTTCAAATGGATACTCTTGATTCTCATACGCATTTAACATCGTTTCCTTCACTTCATGTAAATAGGAATCAAATGACTTCTCTCCACTTGGATAATTTCGTATTGCTAACGTATTAACAAACATCCCTATCACTGATTCTAAATCAGCATGTGTTCTGCCTGCGATTGGCGTCCCCACAATAATGTCTTCTTGTCCACTATACTTCGATAATAAAATAGTATAGGACGCTAACATTATCATATAAAGTGTCGCTCCCGTTTGTGCTTCAATTTCCCTTAATCCTTGAATACTTTGCTTATCGATAACAAACTCTAACACATCTCCTTCGTAGCTTCGTACAGAAGGTCTTTCATAATCCGTCGGCAACTCCAATTCTGGAATTTCTCCGCTAAATATATCTAGCCAATAACTTTCCTGTTTTTTCATCTGCTCTTGATGTATCATGTTTTGCTGCCAAGCTGCGTAATCCTTATATTGTATTTGAAGAGGAGGCAGTTGTTCTCCATCATATAACTGTACAAATTCTCTCATTAAAATGTTCATAGATACTCCATCAGAAATGATATGATGCATATCAAATAACAGTATATAATGATTGTTTCTCAGTTCAATTAACCTTACTCTAAGCAACGGTGCTTGTTGCAAATCAAACTCACGTACAAAATCATAAATATACTCTTCTTCTTCTTTTTCCTTTGCTTGTACAATTTCAACTTGAAATTCCACCTTAGGATGTATGTGTTGCATTGGTTCTCCATGAATCATTTTAAAGCTCGTACGTAGCGAATCGTGACGTTGGATTAAATGTTGGAAAACTTCTTCTAATCGCGTATGATCAAGTGCTCCTTCTATTTTCAGAACACCTGGCATGTTGTAACTGAGCTCGCCACCTTCATATTGACTCAAAATGTACATTCGCTTTTGCGCAGACGAAACTGGATAGTACTCTTTCTCTGAAGTTTTTGGAATGGATACATATGCATGCTGTTTTCGACCTGCGATTAATTTAGCCATTTGCTCAATCGTCGGATACTGAAACACTTCTCTAAGTTTGACATCGGCCTTCATCTCTTTACTGATTTTAGATACCAGAGTTGTTGCCCTTAGAGAATGTCCTCCTAAATCAAAGAAATTATCTTTTATCCCAATTTTAAGATCCCCAAGAATACTTTTCCATATATCAACTAAATACTCTTCTACCTCTGTTCGAGGTTTGACATATTTATTGTTCGTTAACTTACTTTCCTCGAGAGCAGGTAATGCTTTACGATTAATCTTTCCATTTGGTGTTAATGGCATTTGCATAATCTGTATAAAGTAAGATGGAATCATATACTTAGGTAACTCATTAGATAAGGTTTCTCTTAAACTTTCTATATCAATCTCTTTATCTGCTACAAAATACGCACACAGACTCTTTTGTCCACTTTCACCTTCAAGTGCAATTACAGTTGTTTCTTGAACCGAGTCTATCTTCAATAATTGTGATTCTATCTCACCAAGTTCAATTCGATAACCACGAATTTTTACTTGATGATCAATCCTTCCTAAATATTCAATGCTTCCATCTGGTAACCATCTTGCCAAATCACCAGTCTTATACATCTTTTCTCCTGGAATAAATGGATTTTCTACAAACTTCTCTTTTGTCAAATCTGGGCGATTTAAATAACCTCGTGTTACCCCATCACCAGCAATGCATAACTCACCCGTAACTCCTATTGGCTGAACTTGTAATTGATTATCCATAATATACATTTGAGTATTAGCAATTGGTTTACCTATACTAAGTTTTGATTTCATAACCCGTTCAACTGATGACCAAACTGTTGTCTCTGTAGGACCGTACATATTATAAATTGAAGCATCTGTATAAGCTCTCAATTGTTCATATAGCTCTGGAGGCATTGCCTCTCCTCCAACCATCAACATTTTCAATTTTCCCAAGGCCATAATTCCTTCTTTTTGATTCATGAAAAGTTTGATTCTTGAAGGTGTTCCCTGCATGATTTCTACTGAATGACGATTAATAAGTTGATTAAAAGCTTCTCCTTCCGTCAATGCTTTTGAATCAGCCATAACCACTTTTAAGCCGTTCACCAGCGGCAAAATTGATTCCAAGACAAAAATATCAAATGAAAAAGTTGTCATACATAATATAGACTCATGTTCCATAATTGGAATTTTATTAATTATAGCCTGAGTAAAATTGTGGATAGATTGATGTTCTACCATAATCCCTTTAGGCTTACCCGTTGTACCCGAAGTATAAATCACATACGCTAACTGATTAGATGCTACTATCGATTTTAAATTCGATCCATCTTTATGATAAGAAGCTTCATCATTCAAATTCACAAGTTTTCCCTCAAAAGATATACGATCTTGTAGATGATCCTGTAGTAACAACAACTGTGCTTTCGAATCTTTAAGCATATACTGAATACGTTCCTCAGGATATTCTGGATCAATTGGTATGTAAGCTCCCCCAGATTTCAAAACACCAAGTATTCCAATAATCATTTCTAACGAACGTTCTGCCATAATCGCAACTAACTGATCCGCCTTTACTCCTTCAGATCTCAATGTTCGTGCCAATTGATTCGCTCGTTCATTTAGTTCTTGATACGTCAATTGTTTGTTTTCAAATACAATCGCCACTTGATCAGGTTTGCGTTGTACTTGTTCTTCGAACAATTGATGAATAGTCTTCTCACGTGGATATTCAGCCGCTGTATCATTGAACATTTCGAGAATCTGCATTTTCTCTTCCACTGTTACTAATTCCAGTTCGTGTGTATGAATCTGTGGGTTATTTACAATTTGCTGCATAATTTGAATCAAATGATTCCTCATTCGCTCGATACTCGCATCATCATATACATGGGCATTATATTGGAACTGTATCTGAATCTCTTCCCCAGGAATTACCATAACGTTAAAATCATAATTCGTTTGTTCAGTCATGGTTACATTCGTTATTGTCAATTCTGTTTCACTATGACTTTCTGCATGTTCCATTTGTTGTTCCACTGGGTAGTTTTCAAACACCATAATATGTGTGATCAAGTCCTGCTTTTGTTCCGTTTGTGCCTGTATTTCATACAATGGGTGCGTATCATATGCATGTGAGGCTACCGCCTGCTTCTGATTCTTTCTCATTACTTCTACAAAAGATTCTTCCGCGTCACAACGAATACGCACAGGAATCGTGTTAATGAATAAACCAATCATATTTTCTATACCTGGTATATCAGCTGGTCTTCCTGATACAACACTTCCAAATACAACATCCTGACTACTATTGTATTTTTGTAATAAAATCCCCCATACTGTCTGCATCAAAGTATTGATAGTAACTTGATTTTCACTAGCTACCTGTTTTAATCTTTCCGTCAATTCTTTATCAAGATCGTAAGTTAAGTGTTTCAAAATATATTTTTCGTCTTTAACAGAAGAAGTGACTTTTGGCAACTGTATTTGCCCTTCATACCCTTCTAAATACTCACTCCAATATTTTGTTGCATCTTCATGATCTTGTGCTTCTAACCATTCAATATAGTCACTATATGGCGTTACCACAGACAATTCAGGCTCTTTTTGTTGCTGAATAGCATAGTAAGTTTCGAAGACTTCCTGTGTCATCAGTGGCATGCACCAACCATCCATTAAGATATGGTGGAAACTCCAAATAACACGGTATGTTTGCTCCTCGGTACGTAAGATCTTCATACGCATTAATGCATCTTCAGCAAGATTAAATCCTCTTTCCTTATCTTCAGTCGTATACTTCTTCACCCACTCTTCACGTGATGGCTCTTCCATTTCACGAAGATCTTCGTAATAAAAATCAATTTTTCTATCTCGATATACAACTTGTAACGGTTCATCATTCAAAGCACTCACAAAGTTAGTTCGGAATATGGCATGTCTTTGCACTAACTGTTCTAAACTTTGAACGAATGCCTTTATATTCATACTTCCCTGTACATCAAAGGTTGCTTGCTCAAAATAAGCTTCCGATTGTGAGTTTAACAAGCTGTGGAATAACATGCCCTTCTGCATTGGAGTTAGCGGATACACATTTTCGATTTCGCCTATGTGTTGTGTTTCCTGTACGACACGATCTAATGCTTCAATCGTCATCCCTTTGAATGTAATATCACTTGGTGTGAGCTCCGTTCGCTCTTTCGTTACGCAATGTTCAATGACTTCCCGTAGACTCGCTTGCAGCCAATTTGCCAATTGTTCTATTGTTTCTCTCTTATATTGTTTACCGCTATACTCGATTTCTAATGCTAATCTTCCACCGGATACCATGCCATTGATGTCAAGCACATATAATCTTGCATGATGCTTACTTTCAGTTTCGCCACTCGAATAAGGGGACGACTGCATCGCAGTATTCTCCAAATCTTGATCAAACTGCCCCAGATAGTTGAAGCTAATTTCTGGCTTCAATGTAAATGTCTGTTTTTCTTGATTTTCAGATAAATATTTTAAAAGACCATATCCAATCCCTTTATTCGGAATTTGGCGTAATCCTTCGTAATCCTTCTTTAATATTCTTAATCTGATGAGAGATATCGCTCGCTGCTTCAATCGGTAGGACTACTGGATATTGACTCGTAAACCATCCTACTGTACGAGTGATATCGAGATCAGAAAGAATAGATTCTCGTCCATGTCCTTCCAGATTCACAACAACATTTTCCATTCCTGTCCATTTGTGAATCGCCATTCCTAAAGCTGTTAACAATAAATCATTGATTTCAGTGTTATATGCCCGGTTTGTTTGTTTTAATAACTGCTCCGTTTCAGAGGCTGTCCATTGGACCGTGATGACTTCACTATCCTTTATCAAACCACAATCTTGTTCCTCGTCTTTCGGCAACAATCCCGTTGGGATTTGTTCGATTTCATTCCAATATTCGCACTCTTTTTCCATATCTGAACTGTTCGCGTAAAGGGATAATTGTTCTGCCCATAATTGGAAAGAATCTGTTTTTTGTGAAAGTTGAATGCCCTCTCCGTTYACCGCTTGWTCRTACCCTGCCTCAATATCTTCCAGCAGTATTCGCCAAGAAACGCCATCCACTACTAAATGATGGATAACCATCAACAAATGATCGCCTTCTTCACATTGGAACAAGCCTAATTTCATTAAAGGTCCTTCACTTAAATCAATGCTTCTTTGCATCGTATTTGTAGCTTCTTCGATTGCTGAAATAGGATTCCTATTTCCTGTGAAATCCATCACTTCCAAACTGAATAATCCTTCTTCCTCTATTCCTCGGTTCCATGCCTCATACCCTTGTTCTGTTTGACGGAAGACCATACGCAGCGCATCATGATGCTCAGTAATTTTTTGCATCGTTTTACGAAGAGCTGATACATCAAATCCTTGTTTCCGATATAACATGAACGCCTGGTTAAAGTGATGAGGAGCTGTCACCTCACGGTCGAAAAACCAATGCTGAATTGGTGTTAACTTAGCCTCACCTGTTACTCCGCCTTGTTCAGCAACCCGCGTTATTTTCTCCACATACGGACTTAAAGACGCTACAGTCGAATATTTAAATAAGTTTTTCATATCTACTCGATAACCAGCTTGGTACAGTCTCGAGGAAACTTGGATGGACTTAATTGAATCGCCTCCCAAATCAAAGAAATTATCCAATACTCCAATTTGCGGAACACCAAGTACTGTTTGCCAAATCGAAACTAGCATTTCTTCTATCGGGGTTTGCGGCGCAACATACTCTGTACCTGTTTGTAGATTTTGTTCTGGCGCAGGCAACGCTTTACGATCAATCTTACCATTTGATGTTAATGGCATTTGTGCCAACTGTACAAAGTAAGATGGAATCATATACGCAGGTAATTCTTGAGAGAATATATCTCTCAGATCACTTACCGTTAACTGATTTTCCGCTACAAAGTACGCACAAAGATGTTTCTGTCCAACTTCATCTTCTCGAACAATTACAATAGCCTCATTGACAGAGGGTACTTTTAAGAGCTGTAATTCGACTTCCCCAATTTCAATTCGGTATCCACGAATTTTCACCTGATGATCGATTCGTCCTATATATTCAATATTTCCATCAGGTAGCCATTTTGCCAAGTCACCCGTTCTATACATCCGTTCTCCTGGGATAAAAGGATTCTCTACGAATTTTTCCGCTGTTAATTCTGGTCGGTTCAAGTAACCTCTAGCCAATCCATCTCCAGCCACATATAATTCTCCTGGGATACCAATGGGTTGAATCCTTTGATACTCATCTAGAATATAGGCTTGTAACGTAGGGATTGGTTTCCCAATATTGCTTTTCCCTTCCTCAATCTCAACTTCTGTAATTTCTTTATAGGTTACATGTACTGTCGTTTCAGTGATACCATACATATTAATCAGTTGGGTTGTCGGATATTTTTCCTTCCAGCCCTTCAATAACGATGGGCTGAGCGCCTCTCCACCAAAAATGACTTTTCTTAATTTTAATTCTTTTAAGTCATGCTGCATCTCTTCTTGCAACACTTGATAAAAATACGTTGGCGTTTGATTTAAGATCGTTACGCCTTGAGATAAAATCAGTTGTCGGAATTGCCCAGGATTTTTAGCTATTAATGAAGGTACGACCACTAATTTTCCACCGTAAAGCAATGCCCCATACATTTCCCATACCGAGAAATCAAAACAAAACGAATGAAATAACATCCAGATATCATTCGCATCAAAATCAAACAGATTTTGATCGTTAAACAATAAACGAACAACATTTTTATGCTCAATTAAAGTACCCTTGGGTTTACCAGTTGTACCAGAAGTATAAATTACGTAAGCTAGGTCATTCGGTTTTACTACCGCCTCTAAGTTAGAACCCTCTTCAAGATAAGTCGCTGAATCATCTAACATGATAATTTTATGTTTAAAAGATACTCGATCTTGTAAATGGTTCTGTAATAATAAAACTTTTGTACCCGAATCCTCCAACATATATTGTATACGCTCTTCTGGATATTCTGGGTCAATCGGCACATAAGCACCACCCGCTTTTAATATTCCTAGCATCCCTACAATCATTTCTACTGAACGTTCTACCATAATGCCAACTAACTGATTTGCTTTAATACCTTCAGCTCTTAAGGTACGCGCTAACTGATTTGCTCGTTCATTTAGTTCAAAGTATGTTAGCTTTTTATCTTCGAATACAACAGCAATGTGATTCGGCGTACGCTCCACCTGCTCTTCAAATAATTGATGAATGGTCTTCTCACGCGGATAATCCGCAGTAACATCATTAAAATCAACTAAAATTTGTTCTTTTTCTGTATCAGATACTAATTCTATTTTATTTAATTGAAGCTCAGGCTGTTCTAGTACAATAGAAACAATGTGTATGAAATGTTTAAGCATGTTATCGATAAAATTTTTATCGTATAAATTTTTATTATAGAATAAATTCAAATTCACTAAATCATTTTCCAAATTAAAATGGAATAAATTATCAGATACTACAATGTCATTAAAAGTAATAGATTTATGAATTTCCTGTAAAGCAACTACAGTATTAACAACAGGTTTATTATTCATATCATGTTCAACATTCAAAGAAGTAATCATTTTTCTAAATGATATATTCTGATGTTTAATAGATTCATTCACAGATAGATTTACTTCTTTTAATACCGACTTAAATATACTTTCATTATGTATGGCCGCTTTCACTGGTAATAATTCATCTATAAAAGGAAACATTTCTTTGTGAGCTTCAATTGTCGGAATTCCTAAAATTGTATTTTTTTCCTTTGTATACTTATACAGAAGACAATTAACTCCGGTCAATAGAATTAAAAATGCTGCCATATCAGAGCCTTTAGCCATAGAAATAACTCTTTTCGAAATTTTGGAAGGCAATGTTATAGAAACAGAATCCAAATAATCTGTATTACCCACACTCATATAATTTTTTTCTTTTTTACTATAAGGTAGAGCAGTAATTCTATCTTCAGAATCAAATCGTTTACGCCAGAAAATTTCTTCTTTTTCAAATACATTCATTTAAAAAACCTCGCTTTAAAGTATGAATTCATAAGTGGACATTTATCAACTTCAATTAAAATTAACAATAGGCATAAAAATATCGAATTGAACAAATATGCAATTGTAGTTATTTCATTTTATAGCAATAGAAGAATTCATTTACATACACCCTAATCTACACGGTTTAAAGATCATGTTGTTGTAGTTAATAGAAACATTAATTCTTCCACTCTACACTAGATCCAACAGGCATGCGATCCACCCTGGTGGACCGCATGGCGCTGATAAAGACCCTCTATTCCAATGAGAATTACCATCCATTTTCCAAATAACATGGACCAGTACTTTAATGCACCTAACCCTAAACAAAAATGTCCCTAACGAGATCTTAATCTATTTAGTATTTATTAATTAACGCACTATTTCTCCTCATAGAAACCATAATTTAATAGATATATTTAACATAATAATTTTGAGAATTAGTTAAAAATAACTTACCTAAAATGAAAATTCGATTAGTCCTAACGAGTCTTCATCAACTTGATTTAGATTAATATCTATCAATTTCATATGTGGATGATCAGAGAATTTAGATAATAAAAGTAATAAATCTTGTGATAATCTATGAATTGTTTTATCTTTAAATATTTTTTTACAAAATTCAAAATTGCATTTGAGTTGTTCACCATCAAAGCTGACATACAACGCTAAATCAAACTTAGCTATCGTATGATCTCGAACATAAGGCTTAAATACTAAATTTTCTATTTGAAGCTCTGTTTCTTCTATATTTTGTAAAACAAACATTGTATCAAATATTGGGTTGCGGCTCATATCTCTTTTTATATTTACTTTTTGAACCAGCTCTTCAAAAGGATACTCCTGATTCTCATACGCATTTAACATTGTTTCTTTCACTTCCTGAACATACGTATAGAACGTTTTGTCTCCCACCGGATAATTTCGTATCGCTAACGTATTAACAAACATTCCGATGATTGGCTCTAAATCAGCATGCGTTCTTCCTGCGATAGGAGTCCCTACAATAATATCCTCTTGACCACTATATTTTGCTAATAGCGTTGTATATGCCGCCAATAAGACCATATACAACGTCGCTCCTGTTTGTTTTTCTAGCTCTTTTAATCCGTCACTAATTTGTTTGTCAATTGTAAATTCTACTATGTCTCCCTCGTAGCTTCGTACCGATGGTCTCTCATAATCGATTGGTAGCTCTAACTGTTAATCCGTCACTAATTTGTTTGTCAATTGTAAATTCTACTATGTCTCCCTCGTAGCTTCGTACCGATGGTCTCTCATAATCGATYGGTAGCTCTAACTCTGGAATTTCCCCATCAAACATATTCAGCCAATACGCTTCCTGTTTTCTCATTCTTTCACTTTGCATTTCACTTTGTTGCCAAACTGCGTAATCCTTATACTGGATTCGAAGCGGTGGCTGTGACTCACCTTCATACAACTGAATAAATTCCTTGATGATAAGATTTGTTGAGACACCATCAGAAATAATATGATGTA
>NZ_LTAQ01000019.1:0-5434 GCF_001590835.1 Bacillus gaemokensis | reverse complement strand
TTAATCCAACTCGCAATAACGGTGCCTCTTGCAAATTAAATGGACGTACGAAACGATCGATATGTGTATCTATCTCCTCTTTTTCAGCTTGTATCTTTTCGAGAGAAAACATCACTTCAGRATGTATGTGCTGCACTGGTTCTCCCTGAATCATCTCAAAACTTGTCCGTAATGACTCATGACGTTGAATTAAGTTTTGGAATGCTTCTTCTACACGAGCAGAATCCAGTTCTCCTTCCACAATCATTGCACCCGGCATATTGTAACTTAATTCTCCACCTTCTAATTGACTCAAAATGTACATACGCTTTTGTGTCGAAGAGACTGGATAATAAGTTCTTCTTGGTGTCACTGGAATAGACAAGTAAGTCTGTTCCTCAATACCAGTAATAAATTCAGCCATTTGTTCAACTGTCTGATATCGGAAAACATCTCTTACCATAACATTGATGTTCATCTGTTTATGAATCTTAGATACGAGCGTAGTCGCTCTTAATGAATGCCCACCAACATCAAAGAAGTTGTCCTTAACCCCAATATGATTATTGAATAGAACCTCTTTCCATATCTCAACCAACTGTTCTTCTATCCTTGTACGAGGTGCAACATACTCTATACCTGTTTGTAAAATTCCTTCTGGCTCAGGCAATGCTTTACGATCAATCTTGCCATTTGGTGTTAATGGCATTTGCATGAGCTGTACAAAATATGATGGAATCATATAGTCTGGTAACTCTTGTGCCATCGCCTCTCGAAGTTGTCCCACTGTTAAGCTTTCATCTCCGACGAAATATGCGCACAATTGTATCAATCCATCCGTACTCTCTCGTGCGACAACAATTGCCTCTCGAACCAAATCCACTTTCTGAAGCGCCGACTCAACCTCACCCAATTCAACTCGGTATCCCCGAATTTTCACTTGATGGTCGATTCTACCAATATACTCAATATTTCCATCCGGTAACCATTTGGCCAAGTCACCTGTTCTATACATGCGCTCTCCTGGGATAAAAGGATTTTCTACGAATTTTTCCGCCGTTAACTCCGGCCGATTTAAATATCCTCTAGCAACTCCTACTCCGCCAGTATATAATTCCCCAGCAACTCCAATTGGCTGTATTTGTAGTTTGTCATTCAAAATGTACATCTGAGTATTTAAATTAGGCTTACCAATAGGTATATTTTCATATTTTCCTGCTTCTGAACAAACAAAACTTGTAACTTCCACAGTAGCTTCTGTTGGTCCATAGGTATTATGTAGTAACGTACCGTTCGGAACAGTAAGTACTTTATGGAATTTGTCTGCCAAGTGAGCCGACAGCTTTTCTCCTCCGACTGATACATATCTCAAAGAAGCTAAAGTTTCAACATTTGTAAAATTCTCAACGTAATCTACAAATGCTTGTAACATAGATGGAACAAACTCAAGATGTGTCACTTTGTAACTTTGTACAGCCCTTACCAATGTAGCAGGATCTTTTTCTCCACCAGGTTCTAATAGATATAAACGTGCACCCTTCATCATCCCCCAAAAAATTTCCCATATAGAAGCATCACTTGAAATAGTTGATTTTTGTAATACTATATCCTTATCATCTAATAAAGTTCTTGCCTCTAAGGTTTGAAGGAAATTTAAAACAGAATGATGTTCTACCAACACTCCTTTTGGTTTTCCAGTAGATCCTGAGGTATAAATTACAAATGCTAACCCACTAGGCCTAGTTGATATTTCTAAATTTGAATCGTCTTTATCATATAAAGAAATATCATCCAAATTAATATATTTTCCTTTGAAAACCACATGTCCTTGTAAATGTTGCTGTAATAACAACACCTTAACCCCAGCATCTTCCAGTATATATTGAATGCGCTCTTCTGGATATTCTGGGTCAAGCGGCACATAAGCACCACCCGCTTTTAATATGCCAAGTATACCGACAATCAGTTCTATCGAACGCTCTACCATAACTCCAACTAACTGATCTTCCTGTACTCCTTCATTTCTTAACGTTCGTGCCAACTGATTTGCTCGTGCATTGAGCTCACGATACGTCAATTGCTGATTTTCGAATACAACCGCAACATGATCTGGTGTACGCTCCACCTGTTCTTCGAACAATTGATGGATAGTCTTCTCACGTGGATATTCAGCCGCTGTATCATTGAACATTTCGAGAATCTGTATTTTCTCTTCCGCTGTTACTAATTCTAGTTCGTGTATACAAGTTTGTGGGTTATTTACAACTTGCCTGATGATTTGAATCAAGTGATTCCTCATTCGCTCGATACTCGCATCATCATATATATGGGCATTATATTGGAATTGCATCTGAATCTCTTCTCCAGGAATCACAGTAACGTTAAAATCATAATTCGTTTGTTCAGTCATACTTACATTTTCTATTATTAAATCTGTTTCACTACGATTTTCGCTATGCTCCAATTGTTGTTCTAAAGGATAGTTTTCAAACACCATAATATGTGTAATCAAGTCCTGCTTTTGTTCCGTTTGTGCCTGTATTTCATACAACGGATGCGTATCGTATGCATGTGAGGCTACTGCCTGCTTCTGATTTCTTTTCATCACTTCTACAAAGGAATCTTCCGCTTCACCACGAATACGCACAGGAATTGTATTAATAAATAATCCAATGATATTTTCTACACCCAATATTTCTGATGGTCTTCCAGAGACTACACTCCCAAATACGACATCAGTACTGTTATTATATCTCTGCAACAATACGCCCCATGCTGTCTGCATTAGTGTATTCAAAGTGACTTGATTACCATTCGCTACCTGTTTCAGTTGCTCCGTCAATTCTTTGCCGAGGTTCCAAACTAAACTACCCGAAATATAGTTTTCATTCTCATTAGAAGAAGTAACTTGTGGCAATAGTGTTTGCCCTTCATACCCATCTAAATAATCATTCCAATATTTAGAAGCCTCTCCATGATTTTGTGCTTCTAACCATTCAATATAGTCACTATATGGTGTTACTACAGACAATTCAGGCTCTCTTTGCTGTTGAATAGCATAATATATTTCGAAGATCTCCTGTGTCACCAGTGGGATACACCAACCATCCATTAAGATATGGTGGAAACTCCAAATAACACGGTACGTTTGCTCCTCGGTGCGTAAGATCATCATACGCATTAATGCATCTTCAGCAAGATTAAATCCTCTTTCCTTATCTTCACTCGTATACTTCTTCACCCACTCTTCACGTGATGACTCTTGCATTTCATGAAGATCCTCGTAATGAAAATCAATTTTTCTATTTCGGTATACGATTTGTAACGGCTCATCATTCCCAGCATTCACAAAGTTAGTTCGGAATATGGCATGTCTTTGCACTAACTGTTCTAAACTTTGAGCGAATGCCTCTATATTCATACTTCCCTGTACATCAAACGTTGCTTGCTCAAAATAAGCTTCTGATTGCGGATTCATCAAGCTATGAAATAACATACCTTTCTGCATTGGAGTTAACGGATACACATTTTCAATTTCACCTATGTGTTGCATCTCCTGCACAACATGATCTAATGCTTCGATTGTCATTCCTTTGAAAATAATATCACTTGGTGTGAGCTCCGCTCGCTCTTTCGTTACGCAATGTTCAATGACTTCCTGCAAACTCGATTGCAGCCCATTCGCCAATTGTTCTATCGTTTCTCTTCGGTATTGTTTACCATTATAATTGATTTCTAATGATAATCTTCCACCGGATATCATGCCATTGATGTCAAGTACATATGATCTTGCATGATGCTTACTTTCAGTTTCACCACTTGAATAGGTGGAAGGCTGCATCGCAGTATTCTCTAAATCTTGGTCAAACTGCCCCAGATAGTTGAAGCTAATCTCTGGCTTCAATGTAAATGTCTGCTTTTCTTGATTTTCAGATAGATATTTTAAAAGACCATATCCAATCCCTTTATTCGGAATGTGGCGTAATCCTTCTTTAATATTCTTGATTCGATGAGAGATATCGCTCCCTGTCTCAATCGGTAAGACTACTGGATACTGACTCGTAAACCATCCTACTGTACGAGTGATATCGAGATCAGAAAGAATGGATTCTCGTCCATGTCCTTCTAAATTCACTATAATGTTTTCCATTCCTGTCCATTGATGGATTGCCGTTCCTAAAGCTGTTAACAATAAATCATTAATTTCAGTGTTATATGCCCGGCTTGTTTGTTTTAACAACTGCTCCGTTTCAGAGGCTGTCCATTGGACCGTGATGGCTTCACTATCCTTTATCAAACCACAATCTTGCTCCTCGTCTTTCGGCAACAATCCCGTTGGGATTTGTTCGATTTCATTCCAATATTCGCGCTCTTTCTCCATCTCTAGACTGCTCGCGTAAAGAGATAATTGTTCCGCCCATAATTGGAAAGAATCTGTTTTTTGTGGTAGCTGGATAACCTCTCCGCTCACCGCTTGATCGTACCCTGCCTCAATATCTTCCAGCAATATTCGCCAAGAAACGCCATCCACTACTAAATGATGAATAACAATCAACAAATGATCGCCTTCTTCACATTGGAACAAGCCCAGTTTCATTAACGGTCCTTCACTTAAATCAATGCTTCTTTGNTACTAAATGATGAATAACAATCAACAAATGATCGCCTTCTTCACATTGGAACAAGCCCAGTTTCATTAACGGTCCTTCACTTAAATCAATGCTTCTTTGCATCGTATTTACAGCCTCTTCGATTGCTGAAACCGGATTCCCATTTCCTATGAGATCCATCACTTCCAGACTGAATAATTCTTCTTCCTCTATTCCTCGATTCCATGCCTCATACCCTTGTTCAGTTTGACGGAAGACCATACGCAGCGCATCATGATGCTCCGTAATTTTTTGCATCGTTTTGCGAAGAGCTGATACATCAAATCCTTGTTTCCGGTATAACATGAACGCTTGGTTAAAGTGATGCGGAGCTGTCACCTCACGGTCGAAAAACCAATGCTGAATTGGTGTTAACATAGCCTCGCCTGTTACTTCGCCTTGTTCAGCAACTCGCGTTATTTTCTCCACATGCGGACTTAAAGACGCAACAGTCGAATATTTGAATAAGTTTTTCATATCTACTCGATAACCAGCTTGATACAGTCTCGAGGAGACTTGGATGGACTTAATTGAGTCGCCTCCTAGATCAAAGAAATTATCTAATACTCCAATTTGCGGAACACCAAGTACCGTTTGCCAAATTGAAACTAACATTTCTTCTATTGGGGTTTGCGGCGCAACATACTCCGTACCTGTTTGTAAGTTCCCTTCTAGCGCAGACAATGCTTTACGATCAATCTTACCATTTTGTGTTAATGGCATTTGGACGAGCTGTACAAAGTAAGATGGAATCATATACTCTGGTAATTCTTGTGACATCGCCTCCCGAAGTTGTCCCACTGTTA
>NZ_LTAQ01000018.1 GCF_001590835.1 Bacillus gaemokensis | reverse complement strand
AGCCAGGATCAAACTCTCCAATAAAGTTAGTTTGTCTAGCATCATAAAAATAAAAATTGACGTTGCACATTGTTTGTTTCGTTCAGTTTTCAAAGAACTCATTTGCCGCCGAAGCGACTTTATCAATATAACATTTTGTTATATTTTAGTCAACAACTTTTTTTATTTAAAAAGCTGTTTTTGTTCATTTCCTGCGCTGCCTTTCGTGGCAACGAATATAAATATACCAGTTCACTTATTAAAATGCAATAGTTTTTTTAATAAAATTTTTAACCAAGTGAAAAAGCATAAAAACAGTATCAATCTCCTATACCGGGATACCTTTCTTCTATATAGTAATGCGTATCTTTAGATCACCCACACAAATGCACAATAACAAAAAAGAAAAGCTTTGGAAAAATCTCCAAAGCTTAATCTTGCTTATGACGCATCGCCGGGAATAACAGCACATCGCGAATAGATGGTGCATTTGTTAATAACATAACAAGACGATCAATACCAATTCCTAGTCCACCTGTAGGAGGCATTCCGTACTCAAGAGCTTCGATATAATCATCGTCCATCATATGAGCTTCATCATTACCTTGCTCACGCTCTTTTAATTGTGCTTCAAAACGTTCCTTTTGATCGATTGGATCATTTAATTCAGTGAATGCATTTGCATGTTCACGAGCAACAATGAATAACTCAAAGCGATCTGTAAAGCGTGGGTCTTCATCATTCTTTTTCGCAAGTGGAGAAATTTCCACTGGATGACCATAGATAAATGTAGGTTGAATTAAGTTTTCTTCTACTTTTTGTTCGAAGAATTCATTAATTATATGACCAACTTCCATTGTATCTTTAATTTCCACACCATGTTCTTTTGCTAATGCACGTGCCTCTTCCACATTCATCGGACTCCAGAAGTCTGCGCCAGAGTACTGCTTAATTGCATCGACCATGTGAAGACGTGTCCATTCTGGTTCTAAATTAATTTCTTGTTCACCATATTGAATTGTCGTTGTACCTAATACTTTTTTCGCAATATGAGCGACCATATTTTCTGTTAGTTTCATAATATCTTTATAGTCCGCATACGCTTCATATAATTCAATCATTGTAAACTCAGGATTGTGACGCGTTGATACACCTTCATTACGGAATACACGGCCAATTTCGTATACCTTCTCTAAACCACCAACAATAAGGCGCTTTAAGTGTAATTCAATTGCAATACGCATATACAATTCCATGTCTAACGCATTATGATGTGTAATGAACGGACGAGCTGATGCTCCACCCGCGATTGCATGCATCATTGGCGTTTCAACTTCAAGATATCCATTATCGTCTAGGTATCTTCTCATTTCACGAATAATTTTACTACGAGTAACAAATGTTTCACGACTCTCCATACTTGTAATTAAATCTAAGTAACGTTGACGGTAGCGTTGCTCAACATCCTTCAATCCATGATATTTATCTGGAAGCGGACGAAGTGATTTCGTTAGTAGTATAAATCCTGTCGCTTTTACTGAAAGTTCTCCTACATTCGTTTTGAAAACTTTCCCTTCAATCCCTACTAAGTCACCTAAATCTGCTGTTTTAAATAATTCATATGACTCATCCCCAACAGCATCTTTACGAACATAAATTTGAACTTGCCCATGTAAATCTTGAATATGTGCAAAACCTGCTTTTCCTTTACCGCGTTTTGTCATAATACGACCAGCAATAGAAACAGAGATTTCTTTCTCTTCTAGCTCTTCTTTAGAGAACTCTCCATACAGGCTTAATAATTCTTTTGTCGCATGTGTACGCTCGAAACGTTTACCAAACGGATCGATCCCTTGTTCACGTAAGTTATGTAACTTCTCGCGACGAACAAGCAATTGGTCATTTAGTTCTTCGTGGTTCATGTTATCCATGGTATTGATATCACTCCAGCTCTATTAAATTTTACAATATATACAGTATATCATTTTCTATCCAACTAGAAAAACTGCCAGTAGCATACTGGCAGTTCTTGTTACTTTCACGTAATTATAGGAAGCGAGCGAAAGAATGTCAATCACTCCTTCACACTTCCCTCTTAACCAACGTAAATTGTTTTTTGTTTTGCTTCTACTTCTTCTACAAATGTCCCTAATAATGAAGCAAGGTCTTCTCGCGTATTGCACGTATTAATTGCGTTACGTACTCTTGCATTACCACGAACACCTTTTAAATACCAAGCTGCATGTTTTCTCATCTCTCTTACTGCTACATCTTCATTCTTCAAATCAATAAGACGATCCAAGTGCAGCATACATACATCTATTTTTTCTCGTACTGTTGGTTCTGGCATTAATTCCCCTGTTTCTAAATACTTCACCGTACGATAAATCATCCACGGGTTACCAAGAGCCGCTCGGCCAATCATAACACCATCTACACCAACTTCATCAAGCATACGTTTTGCATCTTGAGGTGTTTCTACGTCACCATTTCCGATAACCGGAATGTTTACAGATTGTTTTACTTGCTTAATGATATCCCAATCTGCTTTCCCTTCATACATTTGAACACGCGTACGGCCATGAACCGCTACCGCTTGGCCACCAGCACGTTCAACAGCTCTAGCATTTTCAATCGCGAAAATGTGATCTTCATCCCAACCAATACGCATTTTAACTGTCACTGGTTTCTCAACAGCATCTACAACTGCCGCTACCATTTCATACACTTTGTCTGGGTCTAAAAGCCATTTCGCTCCTGCATCACACTTTGTAATTTTCGGAACCGGGCAACCCATATTAATATCGATGATATCCGCTGTTGTATTTTTGTCCACATATTTCGCAGCACCAACAAGAGTGTCTTTCTCACCACCAAAAATTTGTAAACTTAGTGGCTTCTCTCTCTCATCGATATATAACATATCTAATGTTTTTTGGTTATTAAATAAAATCGCCTTATCACTTACCATTTCAGCACACACTAGACCTGCACCAAATTCCTTTACTGTTAAACGGAATGCAGAGTTACACACTCCAGCCATCGGTGCTAGCACAACCGGATTTTTCATTTCAATGTTTGCAATCTTTAACACACGACTACCCCCTTCCTTTATCTTCACTTTGGCATTAATTCGTCTAATGAAACGTTCAATGTCTTCGCAACTTCTACTACAAAATCTTGAGAAGGAGCTCTATTCCCTCTCTCAACTTCTCCTAAAACAGATACAGATACCCCTAATTCTTTCGCAAAACCTTCTTGCGTATAACCTTTTAACTTCCGAAATGCACGAATGCGTCTTCCCCATTTTTCTGCTTCCATACCGTTACTCCCTCTCGCCTTTTCATTTCATCTACCTGTGAACGTGAAATGTTTTGTTTTATATCTCGATTAATCTCTAACAACGGAACGATAACAAAAGCTCTTTCGAACATCCGCGGATGCGGAACAATAAGATTCTCTGCTTCAATATTTTCTTGATTATAGAGCAAAATGTCAAGGTCGATGGTTCGCGGACCCCACCTGATTTCCCTTTTTCTTCCTAAATCACCCTCAGCTTTTTGTGTTACTTTCAATAATTCTTGCGGTGATAAATTGGTAGAAATTTTTATGACTAGATTTAAAAAGCGATTTTGATCTGTATATCCAACTGGATCAGTTTCATATATAGAAGAAATGTCTTCCACCTGAATACAAGAGTTTTTATTCAATAACTCAACTGCCTGTATTAAATAGGTATAACGATTACCAATATTTGATCCCAACGCAATGTACGCTATATTCTTCATGGCCGGTCTCTCGTAATTTCTACCGCTACAGCACGGTAATGCCCCGGTATTGGCGGATCCGGTTTAACGACTTTTACTGTACATCGTAAAATACTTACATATTGCTTCAATATATTCGCCGCTATATTTTCCGCTATACTTTCTACAAGCTTATATGTTTGATCCTCTACCACTTGTCTACACAAATCAAAGAGCTCCCCATAGTTTACCGAATACTCTAAGTTGTCACTTTCACCCGCTTGTTTCAAATCCAACTCTACTGTTAAATCCACTTTAAACCTTTGTCCTAATTTATTCTCTTCCGGGAACACTCCATGATAACCGTAAAATTCCATATCATGGATATAAATTTTATCCAATTACTTTTCCCCCTTACCAAGCATCGCATCCATCATCTTCGCCATACGAACCATTTCCTTTACATCATGAACACGAATCATTTCACAACCTTTTTCAATACCAAGGCACACCGATGCCCCAGTTCCTTCTACACGTTCCTCTACCGGCAAGTCTAAAACATGACCGATAAATGATTTTCTCGAAGTTGCGAGAAGAACTGGATATCCTAATACATTTAACTTTTCTAAATTGCGCATCGCCTCTAGGTTCTGTTCTGGTGTCTTCGCAAAACCGATACCTGGATCTAAAATAATATTTTCATCAGGTACACCCGCATCTTTTGCAATTTTAACACTCTCATATAAATCCGTAATCATATCGGCCATAAGATTGCGGTAATTTGTATTATCACGATTATGCATTAAAATAATTGGGACATTATAATGAGCTGCAACTTCTGCAATCTTCGGTTCTGCCTTCGCTCCCCAAATATCATTAATAATATGAGCACCTGCCTCGACTGCTTGCTTAGCCACTTCCGCTTTATATGTATCAATAGAAATAGGTACTTTCACTTCTTTGGAAACCGCTTGAATTATCGGAATCACGCGCCCTATCTCTTCTTCCACCGAAACTTTCGCAAAGCCAGGACGTGTTGATTCCCCGCCGATATCGATAATATCCGCACCCTCACTCACCATTTCTCGCGCATGACGCACAGCCGCTTCCACCTCATTATAACTTCCGCCATCCGAGAACGAATCTGGTGTAACATTTAAAATACCCATGATTAACGTCTTTGCATTTAAATCTAATGTATATTCGCCGCAGCGCAAATCATAATTCCACTTCACACTACACATCTCCTCTTCGCAATTCATTTCGGCTACATAGCTTTTCTCTATGGGTTTCATATACACACATTAGACGCTTTGTAACCTCGCCTTCTTTACCCGGAAAAGCTCTTCCTTCTATCTGAAAAAGAGGTACAATTTCTTGAATAGAATTCGTTACAAATACCTCATCTGCAGAAAGTAGCTCCTCTTTTATAAAGAAACCTTCTTCCACTTGCATATCTAATATTTCAGCAATCTTTATAATAAACGCACGAGTAATCCCATTTAAAATTCCCGTCTCAAGCGAAGGCGTATATAATACCCCTTCTTTTACCCAAAAGATATTCGAAACAATTCCCTCGGCTACATAACCTTCTTCTGTAAAGAAAATCCCTTCTTTATTTGCAACATTCCCAATTTCACGTTTCCCTAAAATGTTATTTAAATAATGATGAGATTTTAAACGGTACGCTCCTTCCGGCGTATTGCGCTTTTGCTCCAAAATAACACCTTCTTTTTCTATTACCTCACCCGGAGCTGTTAATGACTTTATAAACACAATAATGGAAGGGCGCTCATATGTCTCTGTTTGCAACCCTATTTCCCCCATACCCGCAGATACATTAAAACGAATATAGGCGTGATCCAATCCATTCCTTATAAGCAAGTCCTGCAAAATGCGTAGCACGTCATCTTTGGTCATCGTCCACTCGATTTGCAGTGCAGAGAGAGACTCCATTAAACGCTCATAATGGTCATCTAATAGAAGTGGATGTCCATTATAAATACGAAAGGTCTCAAAAACGCCTAATCCATATAAATATCCATGATCATAAGGAGAGATTTTCGCCTCACTCGCTTCTACATATGCACCGTTCACATAAATTAACATAACGGTACGCTCGGGCTATAGCTGCGAATAAAGTTTTGCAGTAACTCTTTTCCATGCGAAGTCATAATGGACTCTGGGTGAAATTGCACCCCTTCAATCGGCAATGTTTTATGACGAAGCGCCATAATTTCTCCCTCTTCTGTCCATGATGTTACTTCTAAGCATTCTGGCAATGTTTCTGTTTTAACAATAAGAGAATGATAGCGCGTTGCCGTAAAAGGATTTGGGATGTCTGCAAAAATCGTTTTACCATCATGATGCATCAGCGAAGTTTTCCCATGCATCAAACGTTCTGCACGAACAACATCACCTCCAAACACTTGCGCAATCGATTGATGACCAAGACAAACTCCAAAAATCGGGATTTCCCCTGCAAAATGCCTAATAACATCCATACTTATACCAGCCTCATTCGGGCTACAAGGCCCTGGTGAAATCATTAAAAAGTCTGGTTTCATCCGTTCAATATCTGAAATTGTAACTTCATCATTACGCTTAACAACGAGCTCTTGTCCAAGTTCTCCAAGAAACTGCACTAAATTAAATGTAAAAGAATCGTAATTATCAATCATCAATATCATTTCTCTCACCTAACCGTTTCTTCGCTACTTTCTTTTGCACGCCATAAGGCAATCGCTTTTTTTAGCGACTCTTTATATTCATTTTTCGGATTTGAATCAATTACAATTCCCGCTCCAGCCTGTACATACGCTTGTCCATCCTTCGCAAGAAGCGTTCGAATCACAATATTTAATTCCATATCTCCTGAATAACCAATCCACCCAATTGAACCTGTGTAAATACCACGGCGAACCGGCTCTAATTCTTCTATAATTTCCATTGTACGAATTTTCGGGGCACCAGTAATTGTCCCACCAGGAAATACCGCTCTCACTAAATCAAAAGCATCCTTATCTTCTCGAGCTTCACCACGAACATTAGAGACGATATGCATAACATGTGAATATTTTTCAATTACCATAAATTCATCTACTTCAACAGTACCATACTTACACACTCGTCCTAAATCATTCCGCTCTAGGTCTACAAGCATCACATGCTCTGCTCGTTCTTTTTCATTTTCAATTAACTCTTTTGCCAAACTTTCATCTTCTTGTTCATTTCTTCCACGAGAACGTGTCCCTGCAATCGGACGTGTACTTACTTTGTTCCCCTGTTTTTTAATTAACAATTCAGGCGAACCGCTAACAATTTGAAAATCACCAAGCTCTAAATATCCCATATATGGCGATGGATTAATTTCACGAAGGCTCGCATAAATCTCTAATGGGTGCGTTTGTAATGTTTTCTCTTGTCTTGTAGACAAATTAACTTGAAACACATCTCCAGCTCCAATATATTCTTGAATAGACTTAACAGCTTTCATAAATCCTTCTTCTGTAAAAGCTACCGCTTCATTTCTATTTTCAGGACACGCAAATGGCATCTTTATTTCTGGAGCTTCTTTTACCCAAAGGTTCTTCCATTCATTTAAATGTTTCTTCGCTTCTTCACGCTCATCTATATAATGTGTAATAATCCATAACGTCTTTTCCTTTTGATCATACACAAACACATCATTAAATAATAAAAAGAATATATCAGGTATATCCACGTCATCCTCTGCAAGAGATGGAAGTTTTTCAATATAACGGATACAATCATAACTAAAATATCCTATTGCACCACCTTGAAATGGAGGATACTCTGGATTATAATCCGTTTTCCATTTCTCCATATACTGCTGCATCAAATATAGCGGGTTCCCCTTTTGTATTGTTTCCTTACCATCTTCTCTTATATGTAACGTTTCGTTCTTCCCTTGAATCACCGCTACGGGATCAAGTCCAGCAATGCTATAACGACCTCCGCGTCCGCTTTCTAACAAAATATGTTGATGCTTACCCTTAGAAAGAAACTTATACTGCTTAAAAAAATCTAAATGATATGGAATAGAAATCGCTAAAGATTTTCTTCGCTGCATATCAACACCCCGTCTTCTTTTATCCAACTCCCTCAGACTAATCGTTTCAAATCACCTATATCTAATATGAAATAATTGTTGATGAGAGCTACTGAAAATAATTTAATCTTACTACTACTTATTTTACATGAAGTTTTCTAGTCATTCACTCTTTTCCTATTTTCGAACAAAAAAAGAAAAAGCATCCCTTTTCAGGAATGCTTTTTCTCAAACATAAAAAATTATGATTCAAATTGATAAAGTGGAGTACTTAAGTAACGTTCACCATTACTCGGAATAACAACAAGTACCTTTTTCCCTTTACCAAGCTTTTTCGCAACTTCTGTTGCAGCATAAACGACAGCACCTGAAGAAATACCAACTAAAATACCTTCTTCACGGGCTACTCTTCTTGCATATTCAAATGCTTGTTCTGTTTTCACTTGAATAACTTCATCATAAACTTCTACATCCAATGTTTCTGGAACAAACCCTGCTCCAATACCTTGAATTTTATGAGGACCCGGTTTTCCACCCGATAAAACTGGAGAATCTGCAGGCTCTACCGCATAAATCTTAATGTCTTTATATGTTTCTTTTAATACCTCACCAGCACCCGTGATCGTTCCACCAGTACCAATGCCAGCGATAAACGCATCTAATTGATCACCCATTTGCTCAACAATTTCTGGACCTGTTGTCAAACGATGAATTTCTGGATTTGCCGGATTTTGGAATTGTTGAGGTATAAAGTAACCATGCTCTTTAGATAATTCAGTCGCTTTACGAATTGCACCGCCCATTCCTTCTGAACCTGGAGTCAACACTAATTCTGCTCCATAAGCACGCAATAAGTTACGACGTTCAACACTCATTGTTTCTGGCATTACTAAAATCGCCTTATATCCTTTTGCAGCTGCTACCATCGCTAAACCAATTCCTGTGTTACCACTCGTTGGTTCAATAATTGTATCGCCTTCTTTTAATAATCCTTTTTCTTCAGCAGCCTCGATCATAGATAATGCAATACGATCTTTCACGCTACTTCCAGGATTCATAAATTCTAATTTTAAGTAAATGTCTGCGCTGTCCTGCTCTACGATGCGGTTCAACTTAACGATCGGCGTTTTCCCGATTAATTCTGAAACTGATTGTGCCACTCGCATTCCTGTCACTCCTAACACCGAGTATTTTTATTGGTTTTGTATACTTTTTTAATTTTGACAGAATTTTTCTTACTTGTCAATCTATTTGGATGATTGCCAATTCAAAGAAATCACCTTTATTTATAAGCTTTCAATTATATTTGTAATATCGTCTTTAGAGAACTTATATCGTTCATTGCAAAAATGACAGTGCACTTCTGTTTCATCCTCTTCTTCACGAACTTGTTTTAATTCTTCTTTACCAAGACTAATCAATACTGTTTCAATACGCTCACGAGAGCATGTACAATTAAATTGTACATCCATTGTTTCTAATACTTTCACCTTGTCTTTCCCTAAAACTTCATATAATAATTCTTCCGGCGAAAGACCTTGTTCAATTAGTTTTGAAACAGGTGGAATTTTTTGCAAACGCTCTTCAATAAATGAAATTGTCTCTTCTTGTGCCCCCGGCATAATTTGCAGGATAAACCCACCAGCAGCTAATATACTATCATCTCCATTTACAAGAACACCAACCCCAACCGAAGAAGGAGTTTGCTCAGAAACAGCGAAATAATACGTGAAATCTTCTCCTAATTCCCCTGAAACAATTGGAGATTGTCCGATAAATGGCTCACGCATACCAATATCTTTAATTACCGTTAAGGAACCTTCTGTACCTACAGCTTGATACACACGTAATTTCCCTTGTTCCGTCGCTTCAAAGTCTACATGTGGATTCGTTACATACCCACGTACATCACCGTTCGCATGAGCATCCACTAAGATTGGACCAAGCGGACCATTCCCCTCTACCTTAATTGTAAGTTTCTGATCACCCTTTAACATAGCCCCCATAATTGTTCCTGCTGTTAAAGAGCGTCCAAGTGCTGCTGAAGCTGTTCTCCAGGTATCATGGCGTCTCTGCGCCTCACTTACTGTATTTGTTGTGCGCACACTATACGCACGAACTTCTCCGTCAAACGCTAACGCTTTTACTAAGTAATCTTTCATATTTATTCACCCTTCTCATGTTGTAAATTTGCATTACGCTCATATAACATGTACAAACCTTTTAGTGTTAAAAATGGATCTACAATATCAATTACATTAGACTCTTCTGCAATCAATTTCGCTAACCCACCAGTTGCGATAACTTTCGGTTCTTGTTTAGCTTCTTCTTTCATACGCTTCACAATACCTTCCACTTGTCCTACATATCCATATAGTATACCTGATTGCATGGCACTTATCGTATTTTTCCCAACAACACTACTCGGTTTTGTAATCTCAATACGAGGAAGCTTTGCTGCTCTACTGTATAAAGCTTCTGCTGAAATCATAATACCCGGTGTAATCACTCCACCCATATAATGTTTATTCTCATTAATATAACAATATGTAGTAGCTGTTCCAAAATCGACAATAATAAGCGGACTTCCGTATAATTGGATACCAGCTACAGCATTTACAATACGATCCGCCCCAACTTCACGCGGGTTTTCATATTTAATATTTAAACCAGTTTTTATTCCAGGTCCCACTACAAGAGGCTTAATCTTAAAATACTTCTCGCACATACGCTCCAAGGCAAACATAATCGGCGGCACAACCGAAGAAACAATAATTCCCTTCACATCTTGAAAAGAAAGACCTTCATGTTCAAGTAACTGTTTCACTAACATGCCGTATTCATCTTCCGTTTTATGACGATCCGTCTCCATACGCCAATGCTGGCGAAGTTTCCCATCTTCAAACACACCAAGTACTGCATTCGTATTCCCTACATCCAATACAAAAATCATCTTCTCACCACTTATCTTATTTAATCTATACTTGTCCAGTATGTACAAAACTTATAATGCCATCATATCATACATACCTATATAACCAATTTTCCATCTTCACCATTTTACAAAAAGATTGTTCACTATTTCAATTTTTAATGCAAAGACTTGTGAATTTATATATAAAGTAAAACTTTAATCAGTGAGGGTTTTCTTCATCCCCCACTGATTATTAGCCTTCAACAATCGGGCTTTACGGGCAGTAATCCCCCACAAGTAGCGGGATAAATTCACAAGTCTTTCTCCATAGAAAAAAGGAGTGACTATTGTCACTCCTTCGTTTCTCCTTTACCTTCTGCGTTCTCATCATCTTTTTTCATTGTGATATTCACTTTCACATCACCTTCAGAAGATTTTTTACGCTCCGGTAAAATTCCATAATCATACAAATGATTGATTTGCTCTGCATCTAACGTTTCTACTTCAAGTAACGTTTTTGCGATAATATCAAGCTTATCACGTTTTTCCGTAAGAATTTGTTTTGCACGAGCATAACAATCTTTCATAATCGTTTGCATTTCCACGTCAATATCATGTGCAATTGCATCACTATAGTTTTGTTCCGAATGGAAGTCTCTACCCAAGAACACCTGGCCGCCTTGCGAGCTACCAAATTGCATCGGTCCAAGTTTGTCACTCATACCGAATTCCGTTACCATACGTCTCGCAATACCAGTCGCACGTTGGAAATCGTTGTGAGCTCCTGTACTTACTTCACCAAATACAATTTCTTCAGCCACTCGTCCACCAAGTAAACCAGTAATTTTATCCAGTAATTCTGGTTTTGTCATGAAGTAACGATCTTCTTTCGGAAGCATTACCGCATATCCACCAGCTTGACCACGAGGGACAATTGTTACTTTATGAACGATATCCGCTTCATCAAGCACGACACCAATTACAGTGTGACCCGCTTCATGAAATGCCACGATATTACGTTCTTTTTCAGAAATAACTCGACTTTTCTTAGCAGGACCTGCAATAACACGATCCGTCGCTTCATCGATATCAGACATGTCAATTTTCTTCTTATCTTGACGTGCTGCGACTAACGCAGCTTCGTTTAATAAGTTTTCAAGGTCCGCACCAGAGAATCCTGGTGTACGAGTTGCAATGGCCCTTAAGTTAATATCATCATCAAGCGGTTTGTTACGAGCGTGTACTTTCAGTACCGCTTCACGTCCATTTACATCTGGACGATCTACTGTGATTTGACGGTCAAAACGTCCTGGACGTAATAACGCCGGGTCAAGAATATCAGGACGGTTTGTTGCAGCGATGATAATAATACCTTCGTTTGCACCGAATCCATCCATCTCAACAAGAAGCTGGTTTAATGTTTGCTCACGCTCATCGTGACCACCACCAAGACCTGCACCACGTTGACGACCTACTGCATCAATTTCATCAATGAAAATGATACAAGGAGCATTTTTCTTCGCATTTTCAAATAAATCACGTACACGGGAAGCACCGACACCGACAAACATCTCTACGAAATCAGAACCACTAATAGAGAAGAATGGAACGCCTGCTTCACCAGCAACAGCACGTGCAAGTAATGTCTTACCTGTACCTGGAGGTCCAACTAGTAGGACACCCTTCGGAATACGGGCACCAACTTCAGCGAACTTACGAGGGTCTTTTAAGAATTCTACTACCTCAACAAGTTCTTGTTTCTCTTCATCTGCTCCAGCTACATCTCTGAAACGTACTTTTTTCTTTTCATCATTGTATAACTTCGCCTTACTCTTCCCGAAGTTCATAACACGGCTACCGCCGCCCTGCGCTTGGTTTAGTAAGAAGAAGAATAAAATGAAGATAATTACAAACGGAATGATAGAAGTAAAGAATGTTACCCAAGCACTTGTTTCCTCTGCTGGTTGATACTTCACTTCAGCACCTTGTGCTTTGTCATTAATTTTCTTTTGTAATTCCTCAGTATTTGGTGCATAAGTAACAAATTGCTCTTCCTGGCTAGCAGTACTGAATTGTCCTTTTACCTCAAACACACCATTTTTCGGCTGAAGTTGCACATTACGCACTTCACCTTTTTCAAGTTTAGTAATGAATTTATCGTAGCTAACTGATGTCGTTTTTTGCGTCGAACCATTAAAGTAGCTCACGATTCCAATTACTACTAAGAATATCAGTAAATAAAAGATGGTATTACGGAAGATACGATTCATTCCTAACCTCCTCTCACGGCATAAACACTATAGTAAATCGTAACATAAAAAAACTTTCCTATACAATTGTAAAGCCTGTATTTAATTAATTTGAGTAAACACTTGGTTTTAAAACTCCAACATAAGGAAGATTACGATATTGTTCCTTATAATCTAAGCCATATCCTACAACAAATTCATGAGGAACAGTAAATCCAACATAATCAGCTTTTAGATCTACTTTGCGGCCAGTTGGCTTATCTAGTAGTGTAACAATCTTTACAGATTTCGCCTTACGATATTTGAATAGGTCTACTAAATAGCTTAACGTAAGACCGCTATCAATAATATCTTCAACGATTAAAATATCGCGACCTTCTACAGAAGTATCAAGATCTTTTAAAATCTTCACTTCACCTGTTGAAACTGTAGAATGACCGTAGCTAGAAACAGCCATAAAATCCATTTCAAGATATGTATCTGTTCTCTTTAATAAATCTGCCATAAATGGCATTGCACCCTTTAATACACCGATTGCAAGAGGTACTGTATTTTTGTAATTCTCTGCAATAATTGCACCTAGCTCATGCACCTTTTCCTGTATTTGCTCTTCGGAAATTAATACTTTTTCGATATCTTGATTCATCATTTCATTATCCTCCCGGAAGACTCCTTGCTTTTGTAGTGAATAATCATATATTTATCCTTATTTGCTGTTCCTTGTGAAATAGCAAATGTAGATCGCTTCAACAATGGAACCCAAATAATATTCCCGCTTGCATCACAAACAATCGGCCACTCTTCTCTTTTTTCTTTCGGTACTTTGGCTTCGATAAAAATAGCTTTTATCTTTTTACTACCACTCATACCTTGTATTGACATGCGATCTCCATTTTCTCTAGAACGGATAAGAAGAGGATATGATATATCATTATACTTAGCAACAAATACCGTTTCATTCATGTTACTTGGTATCTTCTCATTTACTTCTGCTACAAGCTCATCCCCATTTGCTAACGTGACAGCCCCAGGTATTGATAAGACTTGCGAAAAAGGAAAAACAATTTCTTGCTTAAATCGGAAACTACATTCTTCATATGTACGAACAATTTTTAAACCATCAGGAAAATCTAGAGTTCCTGAAGGATGTGTTCGCTTAAAAAACGCAATAACTTTGTCAATATGTATAGAAGAAAGCGAAGACGGAATCTTATATTCATAAAGATAGTTTAATATTAGTTGAATCCCTCTTCTTTGTAAAGGCATAGACATGGATTCAAATGCAGGAATTGATAAGACGATGTGTTTGCCACTTTTTTTTGTAATTACTTTATTCATCTTTTCAAAAGCTAATTCCTGCAAATACGCCTCATCCTCTTGCATAAGCATACTAAAATTTTGGAATCGCTCATGCACTTGCGGATTTTCTTCTTTCAAGCACGGGAGAACATTTTTACGTAATCGATTCCTCGTATATACTTCCTTTTCATTACTTGGGTCCACGCGTGGCGAGATTCCTATCCTATCGCAATAAGCAACAATTTCTTCTTTTGTTACCGCTAATAACGGCCTAATTAAATAGCCACCATGGAAAGGGCGCTTAACAGCAATTCCAGCATATCCTTTTGGAGTACTCCCTCGCACAAGACGCATTAGAATTGTCTCGACTTGATCGTCACCATGATGTCCAAGCGCCACATACAGCGCATCATATTTCTTCATTATTCTTTCCAAAAATGCATAGCGGCATTCTCTAGCAGCCACTTGTGCATTCATGCCAGATTGTTGTTGATATTGCGATACATTAATCCGGATTGTTTCGCAAATAACCCCAATCTTCTGACAAAGTTTTTCTACAAATTGTAAGTCCCCGTAGGATTCATCTCCCCTAAACATATGATCCACATGCGCCACTACAATTTTTAATGCTTTCTCTTCCCTTTTCTCTAATAAATAATATAAAAGGGCTAAAGAATCAGGACCTCCAGAAACTCCTACAACAATTGTCGAATGTTCCTTTAATACATCATGCCGCTTTGCAAAATCATCTACTTTTTCAACAAATGTATTTTTCAACTTCGCAATCACCTTTCATTAAACAAAAACAACATACCTTACCTTGCTTATAATGGTACAACTTTTACAAACTTTGTGCAAAAAAAAATGTGCAAAATTCACATTTTTATCTTACATCCTCCCTTCTATCTTTATATGATGAATGAAACTACTTTCTCCTATAGAAAAAAGGCCTAGGTATGAGCCTAGGCCTTATAATGAAAATGAGTAAACTTTTAACTTTACTGCGCTTGCTTACCTACAATCGGAATTGTAGCCCACTTCGGCATATTCTTCTTTACTTTCGCAACAACAATAGTCATATCATCATTGATATATCCATCACCAGATCGAATAACCTCCTCCATGATAATATCAGCAATCTCCTGCGGGTCATCTGTCTGCAATTCCTTAATTTTACGTTTCATCCATAATTCATGATTTTCTACATGTTGTGCCCCTTCAAAAATCCCATCACTCATCATGATTAGAATGTCCTCCGTTTTCAATTGTTCACCAACAACATCTACTTCAACATCCTCAATAATTCCCATCGGCAAATTGCTTGCTTCTATTTTCAAAACACTATTTCCACGTTTTACAAAACTTGGTGTTGAACCTATTTTTAAAAACTTCGCACTCGCATCCTTTAAATCTACCATCGCTAAATCAAGCGTTGTAAACATCTCTTCTGTTGTTCTCAAAGAGAGAATTGAGTTAATAGATTTAATTGCAATTTCTTCATCGATGCCAGATTGTAATATTTTTTGCAAGAGTTTTACTGTTTCTTTACTCTCCATATGCGCTCTCTGCCCATTCCCCATTCCGTCACTGATTGCAAGTGCATACTTTCCAACACTTAAATCCATCATCGCATATGAATCCCCTGATACAAATCCCCCTCCTTTTGCCGCTGTAGCGAGCCCTGTATCAAGAGAGAACGTTTTTGCAGAGCCAAACGATATCATACTATGACCATTTGGATAAGCAGAGCGCTCCTCATGTTTTACAACAATATTTTCTTTTAGAATATCCGAAAGCATCGGTGCGACTAATTTATCACATTCTCCATGTTGATTTGATGCTGCTGGAACCATCATTTCAATATCGATATTTCCTCTATCTAAACAATAAATATCAACATGTTCCACCTCAACGCCAAAATCACGAAATGCTTGTAAAATTTGTTCCTCCTGCACTTGATGATTTTCCCGTTCACGTTGAATTTCTTTTGCGAAATCTTCCATTACTTTTGAAACCCCTAATAATTGTTCTGCAACAATCCTACGGTTTTCTTTCATTTGTTTTCTTAATTTTTGTCCTTCATAGAAATGATCCAATTCCCCCGCAACTAAGTCCGTTACTTTTTTACCTCTGACACAGTACTTATCCCACTCGCGGACTAACTTACGATTATGCTGAAGCGTTCCTTCTTCCGTTTCATTCATAATTTGCTTCATATAATCATACGTTTTATCAAAATTCACTACCCAGCATTGGTCCTTTTTAAAACATGTTTGGCATGTTTTTGCTGTAATTGTACTTAAAAATAAATCCGCCTCTGTTTCTTTATCCTCTTCTTCTACATATCCATATACTGAAAAACTATTAGATAATGCAGAAAATACATTTGCAAACTGATTAACCTTATTCGCTGTAACATCACGCATTCTTCGTAAATATTGCTGTTGGTCATGAGAATATTCTTGTGTTCCCGGCATAAATTTAGCAAGCCGCTCCATAATGACCTTTGGTGTTAGTAAAAAGAAGGCTATCGCCACCCCAGATTCTATTAAAGTTGTTACAATACTAGTTTGTTTATCAACATACAACGTAATTAAACTCGTCCCAATCAACAATCCTAAACTGACCCCAATTCGCTTACCTTCTTTTAACAATCCACCAAGCAGTCCCGAAAAGGCTAATAGACTTAGTTGAGATAAACTCGCTACATTCGCTAGACTCAATATCAATCCGGTAACAACCCCTACGGTTGAACCAGTAGCTGCCCCTGCAACAAAAGCAAATAATAATACCAAATATCTAGTAAATACATGTTGAACAGAAGCATCGTAAATAAACCAATCTGTTGTACCTGTTAATACAGATGCAAGTAATATGATTAAACAAACGATTTCTTCTGTTTCTAAAGCGTGTTGCTTCCCCTTTCTTTCTGTTAATAACGGTACACTTTGTAAAAAAATCATCGTTAATACAAAACTAAGGCCTGCTTCAATGGTACTTACAAGTAAATCGTACATAGTAACGGTTTGCTGCGCGAAGTAAACGACAGCAAGATGTGCGGTTAATGCGGAGATAAATACTTGAAATGGTACAAGTCCAACGGTTTTACGTGTAAACCGACTAAAGAAGATATTATAAATGAAGAACATAAAAATAGATGCAAAAGTAAAAAATAAGTTGTCTATCGAAACAGAAAGAGCACCACCCATAAGGGCAAGAAACGCGAGTGGCATCTTATCCCGCTTCATTACATAAACAGCAGCAAAAAATGGTAGTGCAAACGGTAAAATATTGGTTAATATATATGCTCGTCCTAAAAGAAAACCGATTACAGCAATAACAAATCCCCATCTAAAGAAAACTTGTTCTAACTTAACTTTCAACTTGCTTGTCCACTTCACTGTTCTAAGTTGTCCATTATTCATCGCGAGTGTACTTGTATTCACAGTATTCCTTCCTGCTTTTGGCATATTTTTAACACCACCTGCATAGTTTAATTACTGTCATTATAAAAGATGATTATTGGGATTTTTGTCAAAACAACAGGTCTCTCACTTATAATCGTTCGACTTTTTATTCAAAATAAACCTATATATATACAAGTTACACCGAAAACACAATTAAACACGACGGGAAATTCAGAAAATGAAGGTTGTTTTTGTAGAAGGGTTGTGCTTATTTAAACAAAAAAAGATCATGCATATATGCATGATCTTTTTAGATGACCCGTACGGGATTCGAACCCGTGTTACCGCCGTGAAAGGGCGGTGTCTTAACCACTTGACCAACGGGCCGTTAAATTAAATATAGCGGCGGAGGGGATCGAACCCCCGACCTCACGGGTATGAACCGTACGCTCTAGCCAGCTGAGCTACACCGCCATGTCGTCTTATTTAACGGACAATTAGTATCTTATATCAAATCCACCTCAAAGTCAACACGTTTTAAAAAGTTTTTTATCCTTTTATAAAATACATTCATTCACATAAAAAGGCGCCCTGAGTAACTTACTCCGGGCACCTCTCTATATGTTAAGAATAAAACGTTCGTTTTATCCGCGACGAGCGCCACGGCCACCACGTTTTGATTCTGTATTACGCTTCAAAGAAGTTAAACGATCTTCGCTATCTTTTAAAAAGCGTGCCATCTTTTGCTCAAATGTTTCTTTTTGATTGCCGCCGTTATCACGGCCACCACGGTTATCTTTGTTAAAAGAACGATTACGTTGTGGACGTCCAGAACGTTGTTGATCGCCACCGCGTTGGTATTCACCACGCGGACGCTCTCCCTCTGTTCTTTCACGTTCTTTCGCTTTTTTAATAGATAGACCAATTTTGCCATCTTTTTCAACATTAATAACTTTTACTTCTACTTGGTCGCCTACTTTTAAGTGATCATTAATATCTTTCACATAATTGTCAGCTACTTCACTAATATGAACAAGACCCGTTAAGCCTTCTGGCAGCTCCACAAAAGCCCCAAAATTTGTAATACCTGTTACTTTACCCTGTAACTTGCTGCCTACCTCGATTGACATAAAAAAAATGCTCCTCCTTAGTGGTTAAAAAGTCAAATTTTACTTTATTATATATAATCCTAAAATATAGTGTCAATAAGACATGTCTTACTTAGAAACAGGAAAAATTATCTCTCCTTTTCCGGAGAAGAAATAATCCCTTCTAGCAATCTTTAAAACATACTCTTCATCATTTAACTTTTGAACATCATCTTTTAACTTTTTTTCTTTCTTCGTTAATGAATCCAATTCTTTTTTCATGTCTTTGACTTTCACTTCTTTTGCTTTAATAGAATTATTTTGTTGATAAAATGTCACACTAATACTCGCAATAATCGTAAATGCAAAGACAAGGAAAACTGCTAAACGGCGATAAATTCGCCTCCTGTTTTCATTCGTTCGTATTATATGTTCTTTAACAGGATTTGGATTCTGTTCTCCGATCGACCTTTGTTTTAGTTCCCTCATTTCCGAGGTCCCCCTAACTTCTTTTTTATACGCTCCCATACGAGGAAGATATACTTCTTCAAATTCTTTATATATTGCAGGAACCCTGTATGTTTCTTTATAAAAAGTGTAACACGGTTAGGGAGAAGTTTCCATATGAGCAAAACAATAAATCGAACAGGCCAGAAAAAAACTTTCCATATGAAAAGTAATATCCAAATAAAACATTTCCACAATACACGCCCAATTGAAAATAGTATACGAAATATAAATAATATAAATGCAATACTAAGCTGCGCTATAATAATAACAGGTTTTATCATAAGTAGCTGTACAATTTGAATAAAAAATTGTACTGTCTGCACAAAAACATAAATAAGAAAATTCAATACTTGCATATACAATGATTTCAGCAGACCTTGATACGCTGCAAAACCACATAGCAACGCCACAAAAACATATACACGTAATTCAGCTTCATTAACAAGCAATAATACATAAAAGACAAACAGTGCTTGGACAACCCAAAATAGTATATCATGTATAAATACAATCCAACGCCTACGCTGCGCGCGCTTTAAAAAGCGTTGGTATGTATCTAATGATGCTCCAATCCAAGCACCCATTCCGATCATAGAAAGCATTGTATAGAGTTGAACTGTCAAGCTCATTTAAACAACTTACTAAAGAATCCTTTAGCTTTCTCCCCTTGGTTCTCATCAATATACAGCATCTCATGAATTTTCCCTTTAATAGACACAATCCCCTGCTCTACATCTAGATTTTTCATCTGTAAATTTTGTCCACGAATCGTTAAAAAACCCATTACGGTTTCTAATAAAAACTCTTCACTATCAAAACTCTCTACTTGCTTTACACCTGTAATATCAATTACACGTCTACCACGCATCACAATATCATGTTCTACAGAAACATTTTGCTGATTAGAAGACATAGCTGAGTAGCCTTTATTCACGCAAATCCCCCCATAGCTTTATACTATCTAATAGTAATGTATGAGGGAGAAAAACGTTTTAGAACAAGCCTTCTTCCGCTTTTATTTTCTCTTCACGAACTACCGTATACATATTAGACGCATCTTCTTTTTTAGTTGTTTCTTTTAATTCACTCACTTGTACAATTACTACTTTTTGACCGAAACGAATCGTTAACTCATCATCTACTTTGACTACAGAACTTGCCTTTGCGGCTTGTCCATTAATCATAATTCTCCCTTGATCAGCTACTTCTTTCGCCAGTGTTCTTCGCTTAATTAAACGTGATACTTTCAAAAATTTATCTAATCGCATCGCATTTCCCCCTTATTGATTCTCTGTCCGCTTTGCTTCCTCCCACAAAACGTCCAGTTGTTCTAATGTTAATTCTTGCATTTCCTTATTCATTCCAGCTACCTTCGCTTCCATATACAGAAAGCGACTCATGAATTTTTCATTTGTTTTATGAAGTGCTTCTTCTGGATTTAATTTATAGTGGCGAGCTATATTTACAAAAGCAAATAATAAATCTCCAAATTCACCTAGCATTTTCTCTTTATCCATCTTCACAACTTCTCGTTGAAACTCTTCCCATTCTTCTATTGCTTTATCCAGCATTGGTTGCACATCAACCCAATCAAAACCAACTTTTCCAGCCTTTTTTTGCAGTTCATTGGCACGCATTAATTGTGGTAAACTTTTTGGAATTCCTGCTAAAACAGATTCCCTTACATTTCCTTTTTCTTGCCTTTTAATTTCTTCCCAGTTGGAAACAACTTCTTCTGCATTATCTACATTTGTATCCCCAAAAACATGCGGATGACGACGCACCATTTTTTCAGAGAGTGTACGGATAACATCATCGACAGAGAACCAGCCCTCATCTTCCCCGATTTGAGCATGTAGCATAACTTGCAGGAGTATATCACCAAGCTCTTCAATTAGATGAGCATCGTCTTCCTCGTCAATTGCTTCTAACACTTCGTACGCTTCTTCAATTAAATATTTCTTTAAAGACTGGTGTGTCTGTTTTTTATCCCATGGGCAACCATTTGGTCCACGAAGCTCCGCAATAATTTCCCGAAGTACATCAAACTGTTGATATAAAGATTTTCGCTCTGTGACCGGTGGCACATACACACTTGTTAAATTATTCAATTCCGTTTCATGATCCAACATATATAACGGTACCTTTTTTACTTGTTCAAATGAAGTCCCCGCTGCCGTTACAATGTATACTTCATACTCATCAGGCAACATGTCCATTAATGTTAACTTCACATCAGATGCAACAAAAGCATCATATACTTGGCAGAAAATCAAATGTTGGCGTAATTCTAATTGTCCTCTTGCAAATGATGTAGCGTCAATTAGTTGAAATCCTTCAATGGGGTCAATTTTCAAACTAGCGAACATTGGATCTAAAAAGCTTTGTCCACCTTCTATTCGAATCTCAACTTGCTCACTTTTTCCTTTTTGCAAAAGTAACTGAACAGTTCTCTCCGCAACAAGTGGATGACCAGGGACTGCATAAATAATCTCTTTCCCTTTCGCTCTTTCCAACAATGTATTCGCGATTGTTTCATATACAATCTCAAATGTATCATGCGCTTCATACACATTATCAAAAGCCGTGTACGTAATTCCTTCTTTTTCTAGTTCTTCTATAACAGGATGTTCCTTTGTACGAATGTACATATGGTCGGTTTCTTTTATTTTTCGATACACACCCATTGTCAGCTGATCTAATTCACCAGCACCTAATCCTAAAACAGTAATTACTCCACTCACAACCATTCACCTCTATCCACTCTTCTTCAATGAAGCTTGTCCTTTTTCTTGCTTCATTACAGTTCCTAATTCTTTCTTTGTAAAAACACGCATTTTCAAAATCAGAAAAATATATGTCAACCCGCCAAATGATACACCTAAGAAGGCCTCCATTGTCGCTAATCCTCTATATCCTTCCTCACTCGCTATTCCAAACCCTTCATACACACGCATAAATACCATTAATACACAAACCATACCTGCTCCACTGGTTATTACACTTAGTATATTACTTTTATGAATAAGCGGTTCCTCTATAACTCGAATAAGCAAGGTACTATTTAACAATACAATGCCCATAAGTGCAATTAGTGTCGCAATTGCTGCCCCTGTTACACCGAAATATGGCATTAACATATAATTGAGCAACAACTTTAAACATCCTCCAAATACAACAAACAGCGCTGGTTTTAAGATTTGACCTAATCCTTGTAAGATGGCAGCTGTTGTAATAGATAACGAACTAAATAAAATGGAGAGAGCTAAAATAGCTAACACACCTGACCCCTCACTATTTTCAAACAGCATAATATTTGTCGGTTTCATGATACATGCTAATCCAAGCGATGCTGCAAGTCCAATTACGAATGTAATCTTCATTGCTAACTGCACCTTTTCTCGAATAAACGAAAGATTGCCTCTCTCCTTTGCTCCTGTAATAATAGGAATGAGCGAAAGTGAAAATGAAGTCGTCACAACCGTTCCAAGTTGCATAAGAGGAATACTTCTATCATAAACACCCTTTAATACTTTTGCGATTTCCGTTGGCTCCCCCGCTTTAATAAGTAAAGTATAAAACGAAATTGAATCTGCCATTTGTATAAAAATCAAAACTAAATTGCTAATGCAAATAGCTATACCTTGCCAAAAAAGAATGCGAATTATCTTTTTCTTATTTCTTATACTTGTCCATCCTTGAAAGAAAATCGATTGAAAATCATGACGCATGTAAAATAAAAGTACGACTATACCAATGAGGCCACCTGCAATCGAACCTAACATAGCTCCTGCCCCAACTGTATATAAATCAAATCCATGCGCCATAAGAAACAGTGACAAAAATACAATAATTGAAACACGGATTGTTTGTTCAATTACTTGTGACACAGCTGTCGGCATCATATCATTAAAACCTTGGAAATATCCTCTCGCAACAGATAAAAAAGGCATTAACAAGAATGAAAATGCAATAACCCGTATCAATTTATCTAAATACACATCACCCATGGCCAATGCAATCGCGTGGGCTCCAAAAAACAATGTGAAAAAGCCTATAAAACCAATAACCAATAAAAACCAAAATGAAACACAAATAATTCCTTCTGCCTCTTTTGGCTTACCTTGTTCCAAACGCTCTGCCACCATTTTAGAAATAATAATGGGAAAACCATAAGTAGCGAGAATTAAACAAAATCCATAAAAAGGGTAAATTTGTTGATAAATATAAAACCCTACATCCCCCGCTATATTTTGATAGGGAATACGGTAAAAAGCGCTTAATACTTTTGTAACAAAACTTGCTACTGTTAATATGATAGCCCCACGCCAAAAAGCTTGGTACTTCTTTGCTTCCATACGAGAAAACTCCTTTTCCTATTCTCATCCCTCGTATTATATCACAAAGAAAAGGACAGGCTTCTATTTCAATTTTGCCCGCTATTTACGAGCGATAAGCCCCTCTAAATACAGCAAAAGTACAGATGAACGGTAGAAAGCAAGATACCACTGAGTAAAATTTCACTTTATACAATGAAAAAAGGTAGCAAGAGATGCTACCTTTTCACGAAAGTAAATCCTATCTTCCAAGCAATAATGCCACTTTCTCATAAGGAAATAATCATAATTAAGAAAGATTGCCACCCATAAAAATCCACTTTACTACTGCTCCATTTGTTTGGCTAGGAAACTTGCCGCAGTATTTACCGCCTTATGTTCTACTTCATTTATAATAACTTCTTTTGAAAAGATGATAACAGCACCAATTGGATCTCCATTTGCAACAATTGGGCCAATTGTATAAGAACTAACTTTTTCAGTTACCCCATCAATAATTGAAATTTCGCTTTCGTCTGTCATAACAACAGACTTTCGACCTTCCATTGTCTTTTCAATTAAGTCGCCAACACTTTTATTTAAGTATTCTTTTTTAGATACTCCCGATACCGCAATAATGGAATCACGGTCACATACGAGTACATTATGTCCTAAACTATCATATAAAGCATCAGCATATTCTTTTGCAAAGTCACCTAGCTCACTAATTGGAGAATATTTTTTCAAAATCACTTCTCCATCGCGATCAACAAAAATCTCTAGTGGATCCCCTTCTCTAATACGAAGAGTTCTACGAATTTCTTTCGGAATTACTACCCTACCTAAATCATCAATTCGACGTACGATTCCAGTTGCTTTCATTCTAATGCTGCCTCACTTTCTACTGATGATGAAAGTGGTGAATTTACCTGTTCATGTAAAAATCACCAACTGTTAGACATAGTATTTTACACATTAGTTCTTCTATGCACGCCGAATTACATTTTTTATTTTGTTTTAGGCATTTATTACTTCTTTTTTCACGTCAGACAAGCCTTTTAATAAATTTTCAGCAATTGTTAACCACTTTGATGTTTCTAATCCATTCGTTTTCATGACAACTTTTAAACGTGACCCCTCCATACCTAAACCGATCATGCGACCAAAACTATTGCCAAGCATGAATAATTTTCCACCATCAATATTTTGACTTGCTTGCTCTGAGAATAAAAATGCAACTTCAAATTTCGTTTGTTTAATAAGCTCAATTCGTTCTTTTATTGCCAGCACTTTAATATTTGCAATTTGCAATAAGTATCCTACTTCTTGCGGATAATCACCGAAACGATCAATCATTTCTTCTTGTAATTCCTCAATATCCTCAATTGTAGAGACACCTCTAAATTGTTTATACATCATAATTTTTTGCTTACTATCAGAAATATAAGCGTCTGGTAAATATGCATCCACTTCTAAATCAATTTCAACATCAATTGTATTCTCAATTCCCTGCGTTCCTTTGCGCTGCTCAATCGCATCTTTTAACATTTGAGAATACAGGTCAAATCCGACAGAATCAATAAATCCATGTTGCTCAGCCCCTAATAGGTTACCTGCACCACGAATTGATAGATCACGCATTGCAATTTTGAATCCAGATCCAAGTTCTGTGAACTCTTTAATCGCCTGCAAACGCTTCTCAGCGACCTCTGAGAGCACTTTATCACGCTTATAGGCAAAGTATGCATAAGCAACACGATTCGAACGTCCCACACGCCCACGAAGCTGATACAACTGTGATAGCCCCATACGATCTGCATCGAATACAATTAATGTATTTACATTCGGGATATCCACACCTGTTTCAATAATGGTTGTACTTACAAGAACATCATGCTGCCCCTCTAAAAATGATAGCATGACAGATTCTAGCTCTCCTTCATTCATTTTTCCATGTGCATACGTCACACGCGCATCTGGAACTAACATCGAAATTTCATCTGCTTTTCTTTCAATATCCTCAACACGGTTATATAAGAAATAGATTTGTCCGCCTCTTGCAAGTTCACGTTCTATCGCTTCTCGAATTAATCCTGGATTATACTCCACCACATATGTTTGTACAGGGAAACGATTTTCTGGTGGTGTCTCAATAACAGATAAATCTCGTACACCTAACATAGACATATGAAGCGTACGTGGAATTGGTGTTGCTGTTAATGTTAGTACATCTACATTCGCTTTTAATTGTTTAATCTTCTCTTTATGCGTAACGCCAAATCGTTGCTCTTCATCAATGATAAGCAAACCTAAATCTTTATAAGTTACATCTTTTGATAAAATACGATGCGTTCCAATGACGATATCCACTGTCCCATCTTTTAAACCTTTAATTGTTTCGTTTTGCTGTTTTCTCGTACGGAATCGGCTTAACAACCCAATATTAATTGGATAATCTTGAAAACGCTCTCGAATTGTTTCGTAGTGTTGCTGCGCAAGAATTGTTGTCGGAACTAAGATCGCAACTTGTTTTTCATCCATAATTGCTTTAAATGCAGCACGAATTGCCACCTCTGTTTTCCCATATCCAACATCACCACAAAGAAGTCGATCCATCGGACGCTCGCGTTCCATATCCTTCTTAATCTCTTCAATAGAACGTAATTGATCCTCAGTCTCTTGATATGGGAAGGATGATTCGAACTCTTGTTGCTCTGCAGTGTCTGGTGTATATGCATAGCCTTTTGAAGCCTCACGCTCTGCATATAATTTGATTAAATCATCTGCAATATCTTGTACAGATTTTTCTACCTTTGTTTTTACCTTTTTCCAATCATTTCCGCCTAATTTATAAACTTTCGGGTCTTTACCTTCTGATCCTACATATTTTTGAACTTGATCGATTTGTTCAATTGGTACATATAACTTATCGTTTCCTTGATATTTAATATTCAAGTAATCCTTATGGACACCGTTAATTTCTAATGTTTCAATCCCTAAAAATTTACCAATACCATGGTTCACATGAACAACGTGATCGCCAACCTTTAGCTCTGAATAACTTTTAATGCGCTCTGCATTTGATAGTTTTTGTTTACGTTGCGATTTTTTTACCTTTTTATGAAAAAGTTCTTTTTCTGTAATAACGACAAGCTTTTGCATAGGCATTTCAAATCCTGCATGCAAATCACCAACACCGATTTGTAGACGACCGGGAAGTAATATATCTGTAGATTCTATAATATCCGCTTCGATATCATAATCACTTAAAATATGTTGTAATTTTTTTGCACGTTCTTCATCTGTCCCTAATACAACCGTTGTAAAATTCCCTTCAGTCCACCTATCAATTTCTGTTTTTAATAACTGCATTTGTCCGTGGAAATCCTGCATTGTTTTACATGTTACATTTACAATGTTTTGCGGATGTGTGTGCGCAATATGACGTAAAAATAATGTCAAATATACAAAACTTCTTTTTTTATGATGTAAGAACCCTTCAAATTGATGAGAGAACACCAAATCTTGAATAATTGCCCCTTCACTAAGAAGTGATGTATACCATTCAGCTTCTTCCGTCTCAAGATGAGATGCAGTTTCTTGGATACGCGAAATTTCATCTAAAATGACAACACCGTTTTCAGGTAAATAATCTATTAGACTAGCATGTTCCTTGTAGAAGATAGATAAATATTTAAACATTTGCTCTATGTTCTGTCCGTTTTTTAATATTTCTATTTCATGACTCACTGTTTCAAGTACTGCTGTCTTGATTTTATCATCAGAGAGCTTCTGCATCGTCTTCATTAACCCTTCTTCAAGACGTTCCACTCCTAGTTTTAACTCATCTTTTGAAAATAGAAACTCCGTTGCAGGACCAAAACGCACACTCTCCTTTTTATCTTGAGAGCGTTGTTCTTCTACATCGAATGAACGAATGGAGTCTACTTCCGTATCAAAGAACTCTATACGCAACGGTAATTCTTCAGTTAAAGGATAAATGTCCAATATCCCCCCGCGTAGACTAAATTCTCCAGGTGCCTCTACCATCGATTTACGTTCATAACCAATATGATGCAACGTATGAAGCAATGCATCTAAATCAACCTCTTGCCCTAGGCTGATTTCAATTTGTTTTTGCTTCCATAGTTCCTTTATTGGTAAAAATCTACGCAATCCAGCAACTGGGACAACAATAATACCATTTTCGCCCATCGCTAAACGATTCAATACCTCAATCCGCTGCGCTTTAAGTTCCGGGCTCGCAACTCCAATTTCCGATGCAATTAATTCATTAACTGGATATAGCCACACATCTTTTTCACCAAGCAGTGATACTAAATCCTCATATACTTTTTGCGCTTGATATAAGTTGTGCGTGACAACAAGCTGTGACTGCTTTGTTTTTTTATATAAAGCAGCCATTAACAAAGAACGTGAAGAAGTTGCCATACCGGAAACAAGCTGCTCTTTTAACCCTTCTTCTAAACCATTGATAATGGATTGTATTTCTTTATTTTTATAAAATCGCTCTAATAACCCTATCATTTTTAAAACTCCTCTCAACATAAAGAGCAAGCTAATATATTTTTATGCAAATATTTTGGAAAAAGAAAACAGAAAAATGCTTTGGACACGCCAAAGCGACAACATTTTATTGCAAAAACTTTTCATACTCATAGTACTCAGGATGAGATGAGAGCGTTTCTTGGCACGATTCACAAATCGTTTTTATATATATATTTCCATTTTCATGAAAATGAATCATATCCAACCTTTCTTGCTCTGTTAGTTGAAATAAAACTTTGCTATATACCTTTTCTACGGTAATGGAACCTATGTTACACCCACAATGTCTGCAGTAATAATGTCCGTCCATACTATCCTCCTAAATGTACAATTACTATTAGTATGGATAGAAATAACATAAAATATTCCAATTTCAGACATTAACTATTAAAAGTATTCATAATTTGAAGAAACGGTTTCTTTAACCATTCTTCACATGCATCCGCAGCCTTTTCAATAGATTGATTTACATCCGTTATTTCTTCTGTTGTAAATCGACCTAATACATAATCCACTACCTTCATACCATTTTTCGGACGATCGATTCCCATACGAATGCGTTGGAATTCCTGCGTACCCAAATGAGAAATTGTTGACTTCACGCCATTATGCCCGCCAGCACTACCTTTCATCCGAAGACGTAATTTACCTACAGGGATATCTAGATCATCATACATGACAACAAAATCTTCCACATCAATTTTATAATAATCCATAAGGGGACGAATACTTTCTCCAGACAAATTCATATATGTAAGTGGCTTTAATAAAATTACTTTCTCCCCATTAACAAATCCCGCTCCAAATAAACCTTTAAATTTTTGCTCATTTAAAGAAATATTCCATCGTTTTGCAAGTTCATCAATCGCCATAAATCCAATATTATGTCTTGTTAATTCATATTCTCTACCTGGGTTCCCAAGTCCTACTATTAATTTCATTCTTGTACCACTACTTTCTTTTTACGATACGAAAAGACGTAACCAAATTTGGTTACGTCTCATTCTATCCAATTAATTGAATAATACACTCACGGATTCTTCTTCGTAAACACGAATGATTGCTTCCCCGATTAATGGAGCAACAGAAAGTTCGTGTACTTTATCAATTTTCTTCTCTTCTGGTAATACGATAGAGTTTGTTACAACTAACTCTTTAATATTTGAGTTTTGGATGCGCTCAATTGCTGGACCAGATAAAACTGGGTGTGTACAGCAAGCATATACTTCAGAAGCGCCGTTCTCAACAAGAGCGTTTGCTGCTAATGTAATTGTACCAGCTGTATCAATGATGTCATCAATCAAGATTGCTGTCTTACCTTCAATGTTACCGATGATATTCATAACTTCCGATACATTCGGACGTGGACGACGTTTATCGATAATGGCAATTGGTGCTTTTAAGCGATCCGCCATTTTTCTTGCACGTGTTACACCACCGTGGTCAGGTGATACGATTACGATATCTTTAAGACCTTTTGTCTCGAAGTAATCTGAAAGAATCGGTACACCCATTAGGTGGTCGATTGGAATATCAAAGAACCCTTGAATTTGTGGAGCATGTAAATCTAGAGTGATTACACGAGTTGCACCTGCTGTTTCAAGCAAGTTTGCTACAAGTTTCGATGTAATTGGCTCACGAGAGCGCGCTTTACGGTCTTGACGCGCATAACCATAATAAGGAATAACAATATTGATTGTTTTTGCAGATGCACGTTTTAATGCATCAATCATAATAAGTAATTCCATGATATGTTCGTTTACTGGGAAGCTTGTAGATTGAATAATGAATACATCGCAACCACGAATACTTTCTTCAATGTTAATTTGAACTTCTCCATCACTAAAACGGTCAACAGAACATTTTCCTAAGCCTACTCCAATGTGCTTTGCAATTTGCTCTGCAAGCTCCTTATTAGAGTTTAAAGAGAATACTTTCAAATTAGAATTTAGATATTGAGTCGACATCTAGATTAACCCTCCACATTATGATTTTTTCTTATTCAGCAATTGATCAACATAGTCTTCTTTGTTAATTTGACGTGCACGTGCAATAGATAATGCTTTTGATGGAACATTCTCTGTAATTGTAGAGCCTGCCGCCACATACGCACCATCTTCAACTGTTACAGGAGCGACAAGGTTTGAATTACAACCAATAAATACGCCATCTCCAACAACTGTTTTAAATTTATTCTTGCCATCATAGTTCACCGTAATTGAACCACAGCCAAGATTCACGTCTTCTCCAATTTGTGCATCCCCGATATAACTTAAGTGTGAAGCTTTACTTCTATTTCCAAAAACAGTCTTTTTAATCTCAACAAAGTTTCCAATGCGTACTTCGTCGCCAATAACTGAGTCTGGGCGAATATGTGCAAATGGACCAACCGAAACCTCTAAACCAATCTTACTATCATGTACAGTAGATTGACGGATTGTCGTACGATCTCCAATTTCACTGTCGCGTATTACTGTATGTGGTCCAATTTCACAATCAGAACCAATTACAGTTTTCCCTTCAATAACTGTTCCTGGGTGAAGAACTGTATCACTGCCAATAATTGCATCTGTAGAAATGTATGTGTTATTTGGATCAATAATTGTCACACCATTTACCATATTCTTTTGGTTGATACGATTTTTCATAATAATCTCCGCTTGCGATAGAGCGACTCTGTCGTTAACACCTAACGTTTCATCAAAATGCTCCGTTTGATAAGCCGATACAATATGACCTTCACTTTTCAAAATCTCAATAACATCTGGAAGGTAGTATTCACCTTGAACATTATCATTTGAAACTTTAGAAAGTGAAGCAAATAAAGCTTTATTATCAAAACAATACGTACCAGTATTAATTTCTTTAATTGCTAACTCTACTTCATTTGCATCTTTATGCTCAACGATTTTTTCGACATGCCCGTTTTCATTACGCACAATACGGCCATATCCAGCAGGTTCTTCTATGTATGCTGTTAGCACCGTCGCTTTCGCCCCTGCTTCTTCATGATGCTTTAACAATGCTTCCATTGTTTCTGCTGTTATTAGAGGTGTATCACCACAAATAACTAAAGTTGTTCCTTCTTCATTTGCAAGCACATCAGCTGCTTGATCAACAGCATGTGCTGTACCAAGTTGCTCTGCTTGTAATGCAAACTCGCTTACGTTCCCTAGTTGTTCTTGTACTTTTTCAGCACCATGTCCGACTACCGTTACAAGTTTCTGCAATCCTAATTGAGATACTTGATCAACTACATGCTGTACCATTGGTTTTCCGCATACAGGATGAAGCACTTTGTATAGCTTGGACTTCATACGTGTGCCTTTACCTGCAGCTAGAATCACTGCAAATCTGTTTGACATATAGACCCTCCATCGCAACCTATTTATCCATTAAAGATATTATCCTAAATCATTATATATTTCAAGAAACACAGCATAACTATTAAATTTTACCATACTTCTTACGAGATGTTTTACTCTTTAGTATCTTTTTTTAGGAAATAAGCTATACTATTTTGAACGATTTTGAAAAAATTAGAAGTTTCCATGCAAAGAACCAATTAAAACTTCCAAAGATAATTTTCCATTTGTTTTTTTGTTCTCACTTCATTTTGAGACGAAATTACTACTGTTCATGAATAAAGACATAAAAAAACAAACTCCTGTAAGTGTTTACAGGAGTTTGCTACAAAATTATAGAGCCCTTTTTATTCGAACTCTTTTTATTCGAATTTTACGAAGCTCCAGCTTCTTCAAACTCAACCTCTTCCAACTCGCCTAAACGGTGATACTCGGTTAAAACCGCATCTTGAATTTTAGAGCGTGTGTTAGAATTAATTGGATGTGCAATGTCACGGAACTCCCCATCTGGAGTACGTTTACTTGGCATTGCTACAAATAATCCATTATTGCCATCAATTACACGAATATCATGAACAACAAATTCATGGTCAAGAGTAATAGAGGCAATCGCTCTCATACGGCCTTCTGTGTTTACGCGGCGTAATCTTACGTCAGTCACTTCCATCTTGTGTTCACCACCCTTTTCTAAATAAGCGATATGTTTGTATAAATTCCACAAATTTTCTATTTTCCCTTTAATTTTTTAAAAATTTTTAAGATAAAAATTTTTATTTTAATTGAATATAGAGATTAATGGACGTTATCGCTTACAAAGCTTTATTTTACAAGGGCGATTACTTCAATTTCGACAGAAACATCTTTCGGTAATTTTGCAACTTGTACACAAGAACGCGCTGGTTTATGTATAGAAAAATATGACCCATACACTTCGTTTACAGCATTAAAATCACCCATATCTTTCAAAAATACAGTTGTTTTTATAACCGTATCAAACGATGCACCGGCTTCTTCTAATACAGCTTGTAAATTTTGAAATACTTGTTCTGTTTGTATCTTTACATCACCAGTTACAAGTTCTCCAATTGCTGTTAATGGAATTTGACCTGAACTATAGAACATATTATTTACAATAATTCCTTGTGAATATGGACCAATTGCTTGTGGTGCTTGATTTGTTTGAACTACTTTCACATTGCTCACCCTTTTATTTTGTATTTTCCTTACGTACAAACCTTCAAAACAACACCCATCATACCCTCTAAAATAAATAGGCTGTATCGTGCTAATGGGTGGTAAGACTTTACGAATATACGAAAAGGCTTACCGCCCACTAACACTTTCATTTACAAAAAAAGATAAAGCCTCTGCTTTACCTTTTTATTCAGCTTCTACAAGCCCTTCTTCAAATGGTACAAGCGAATAATTTCCTTTTTCCACTTGAATTGTTCTTTCTTTCACATCTACCTCTGATAAACGAATTAACGAAACAAAGTTATTAATAAGTCTTTCTTCGATATCTGTTGACTCTACTAACACGCCAATTCCAACAACGTTTGCATTAAACTCTTCTAGCATACTAATCATGCCTTGAATCGTTCCCCCGGCTTTCATAAAGTCATCAACGATTAACACGTTGGCACCTTCTGGTAGACTACGCTTTGCTAAAGTCATTGTTTGAATACGCTTAGATGAACCTGATACGTAGTTAATACTAACTGTTGGTCCCTCTGTTACTTTATTATCTTTTCTTGCAATTACTACCGGTACATCTAAATAGTTAGCTACCGCATATGCAAGCGGAATGCCTTTTGTTGCTACAGTCATAACCGCGTCAATTGGTTGCCTTGCAAAGACAGATGCAAATAAACGACCCGCACCATTTATATGACGTGGATTACTTAAAAGATCCGTCATATATAGATACCCACCTGGTAAGATTCGACCTGGATTTTCGAATAAGCTGCAAAGCTCATTGATAATCAGATTTGCTTCTTCTTCACTTATATACGGAATATATTTCACTCCTCCTGCTGCCCCTGGTATCGTTTGCAATGTGCCGACCCCTTGTTGTTCAAACGTTTGCTTAATAATAACTAAATCCTCACTAATAGAAGATTTAGCAGATTGATACCGTTCAGCAAAAAAAGTGAGAGAAACTAACCGACGAGGGTTTTGTAACAAATAATAAGTCATATCGACTAATCTTGTACTCCGCCTAATTTTCACACTCTCACCTCAAATCACGAATATTCTAAACAAATCATAACTTATTATACGTCTTTATTCAAGCGTTTCTCGCTCTCCTAATAAACGCACTGCATATACCTGTTCGCAAAATCCTTTTAAACCATTATAAATACGATGCATACGTGAGTCATGATGCACAAGTCCAAACACAGTTGGCCCGCTACCACTCATTAAAACTGCATCTGCGCCAAAACGCTTCATCTGTGCCTTAATTCGTGCAACTTCAGGGTGCATTGCAAACGTCACATCCTCTAATACATTTCCAACCGCATTACATATTCCTTTATAATCACCTTGATTGATCACTTCAACCATTTTTTCTACATCCGGATGTGTAACTCGATCTAATTTTAAATTTCCATATACGTCAGCAGTAGATACACCGATGTGAGGCTTCGCCAAAACAACCCAACAAGAAGGTGGTGTCTTTATATGCTCAATTTTTTCTCCTCTTCCTGTAGCAATTGCCGTTCCTCCATATACACAAAAAGATACATCTGATCCAATTTCTGCACCAAGGTTCGCTAGCTCATCTATTGTTAGACCTAAATTCCATAACTTATTAAGGCCACGTAAGGTAGCGGCTGCGTCACTGCTACCACCTGCTAATCCTGCTGCCACTGGAATCGTTTTTTCAATAGCAATAGATACACCTTTCTTTACTTTAAATCTCTCTTTTAATAACTTCGCTGCTTGATAAGCTAAATTACGTTGGTCGTCTGGGACATACCGATTATGGGATACAATTTCAATACGGTTTTCTGTTAACTCCGTTAACTCTAAACGATCTGCTAAATCGATTGTTGTCATAATCATTTTCACTTCATGATAACCGTCTTGTCTTTTCCCTAGTACATCTAACGACAGATTAATCTTTGCTGGTGCTTTCACTAGTAGCTTCAATCCATTCACCCACTCTATGTACTCAATCTTTTATCGTTTATTTTACCATAAATTTATAGTAAGACGATGACACTTCCCTAATTATAACGAAAAGCATTCAGAATGAAACTACTGAGTGCAAAATGATGACACCTTTTGGCGTGCAAAAAGCCGAGGAATTTCTCCTCGGCTACCGTAGCATAGAAGTTATCTTACAACTACTGGTTTCGTTTCATTAATTGCTGCTCTGCAATTTCAATAGCACGTTTCACCATATTACCAGCATCTTTCGCACGAATTCCGCCCCATCCTTCTTTCTGAACAACATCATAAAATCCAAGCTCTTTTGCAAGCTCTTCTTTAAATTGATTTGACATGACTCCTCTTCGTCTACTCAATGCAGGGTCCCTCCTTATTTTGCTACGGTATAATTAGTATGCAAAAAGTGTACCTTTTTATTCATGGGAATCTATGTAACAAGTTAAGCGATTACCCTAAAATTACCTCGCCATGAGGGTCATCATAAAACGTTAATTCTACAGTTTCTGTTAAAACATCCGCATAACTATAAGAAACACGTTGCAACATATCTTCCTGTTGATCCAGCTGTACTACAAAAACAGAACGGTATGTCTCTGCTAGTACTCCAGATTGTTCCACTGTTTTTCTTCTTCCACTATTCGCCTTTAACATAAGGCGCTTTCCAAGATGGTGATCTAGTTCGCTTTTAATTTCATCTAAACGTTTTGACATATACCTTGCTACACCTCGCTGTAATTTAGATTGAACATATAAATACACGATATATCTACCCAATTATTGACCGCAAGTAACAGACAATACATTTGCAAGAACCTAATGCTTTCGAATAGATAGAAGAAATACTATATTGTAAAAGTATCATTATATAGTCTGTACGTTCTGATCCTTTTTTATCCCGTCCCTAACAAATCCTTATTTAACCTACATAATTCTTTAACCTTTCTCCATAAAAAAAGCAAGGTAACCTATGTACCTTGCTTACTCCTCATAATATTGAAACGGCAACCCAGTTCGTAAAATCCCACGTGTTTCAATTCCACCAAGACCTTTTTCTCCAGTGATGGTATTGCGCACAACATCCCATACATTTACGCGTTCCATAAAAGAAGTAAAACTAATTTTCCCTACTACGTAGACTGGATCTAAGGCATGAATGTTAATACGTGATGGTGAACTAGCAAAATTAGCACCTGCTCGGATTAACGCTTCAAAATGTGATTGACATGCCCCAGCAAAAATAACAAGCTGATCTAATGAAGGGTACTTTTTTCTTACTTCTCGGACAGCCTGTACAAAGTGTTTAGAATGACGATACGCTGCTAAATCCCCCATTACCCCTTTCGATTTTGTATATGCATCATGGCCTGTTATCACTAAAATATCTGGGCGGAAATGATCAATTAAATCTACTACCTTTTCATGCATTTCAGTTTCCTTACAATGAACTCCTTGAACAGGAACACCTATCTTCGTATATAGATCTAAACATTTTCGTAAATATAATGGATCTCCATCTATATGCAAAACTCGCCCTGGCATTTGAAAATAATTGACTTCACTCGTATACCCACCTGTGGAAGTATGTTCATGACGTTGCTTCATCAATACATAATCTTGTTGAAATAAACGATACGTTCGCTCCATTGACTCCTTTTCACGCTTCGCTCTTTTTTTATACTCTCGTTGATCAATGATAATTAAATCTTCAAGCGGTGCATCTGCTACAAGCCTAACTTCTTCGCCAAATAATATTGCCATCTCATCCTTTATTTCCGTAATGCGAAAAAGAATGTCGCGGTTATAAGACTGTCGTTCCACTAAATCTCCAACATGTACAGCCATTATTCTACCTCCAAACTCATTAGGCCATCTCACTAACCATGTTCTGTTCTTAACGTATGAGTTTAGGGTGAAAAAGGTGACAAAAAGGACAACTCTAATTGAGTTGTCCTTTTATCCTTCTATTCATGAGTAGAGCAATTCCACTGATTAAAGTTACGCTTTATGAGAGACTAGTGCATTACTCAACACTGCAAATTCTTCAATTGATAACGTTTCGCCTCTTCGTTTTGGATCAATATTCACCTCTGTTAAAATACGATCTAACAACTCTTTGTCTTTCGGGAAACCGTTTAAATTGTTTGATAAGTTATTCATCAAAGTCTTACGGCGCTGCGCAAAACTTGCTCTTACAACCTCGAAGAAAAATTTCTCGTCTTTTACTTCTACAATTGGTTTTGGTCTTTTTAGAAGGCGAATAACTGCAGAGTCTACATTAGGTTGCGGTACAAATACAGTGCGTGGAACAGTCATAACTGTTTCTACTTCCGTGTAATACTGAATCGCAATAGATAAAGAACCGTAATCTTTCGTTCCTGGTTTAGCTGCTAATCGATCGCCTACTTCTTTTTGCATCATCACAACAAACCCTCGAACTGGTAACTGTTCTTCAAGCAATTTAAATAAAATCGGCGTTGTAACGTAGTATGGTAAATTCGCTACTACCATTACATCTTGTCCTTCATCAAATTGCTCTCCAAATACTTCATGTACATCCGCTTTTAAAATATCTTTATTAATAACAGTAACATTACCGTAAGGAGCTAGAGTCTCATCTAAAATTGGTAATAATCGCTGATCTATTTCAAAAGCTACCACTTTCTTCGCACGTTTTGCTAACTGTTCTGTTAACGCTCCAATACCAGGTCCAATTTCAATTGCACCGCTCTCTGGACCAACTTCTGCATAATCTACAATACGATTTAATACATTTGTATCAATTAAGAAATTTTGTCCTAAACTTTTTTTGAATGAAAATCCGTACTTTTCAACAATATCTTTCGTACGATTTGGCGTCGCGATATCCTTCATTTCTTTTCCTCCTGTAATACTTGTTTATATGCTTCCGCAAATGCCTCTTTTGAAACTTGAAACATTTGTAAACGTTTATGTAACTGCTTCGCATTTGTATAACCAATCTTTAATAGCTTACCCATTCTTTCCCTGCGACTTTTTGCCTGTTCTCCGCCCACTAAGCCAGCATCTACTAAGTCACTCCAACTAATTTCGCTCGTATAAGCTTCCATTTCCTCATGAACATTTTCTAAAGCACGGCGAATAGATTCATTAGAAGCATGCTCAATTCCAAGTCCTTTTTTTCTTTTAGCAATTGCCTCTTCTTTTGGTAAGAAAGCATGTTTACAACCTGGAACCTTTTCAGAAATAATTTTACGAATGCGCTCTCCCGGATAATCAGGATCTGTCAAAATAATAACGCCTCGTTTTTGCTGTGCTAATTTTACTTGCTCAATGACATGATCACCGATTGCTGAACCGTTCGTTTCAATTGTATCTGCATCAACAGCACGCTTAATTGCGACTGTATCATCTTTACCTTCTACAACGATAATCTCTTTAATTTTCATGCCTTCCTCCACACTCTTTTCGTCTCTACTTAGTAAAACAAAAAAACAAATACTTTTCCATTATTATTTTCCCATTCTTACAATTTAAAAAACAGAGGAGAAAAAACCCTCTGCCTACTCTTCTTATTGTAACACTTTAAGCTTCACTTGTTTTCTGCCTCCACGAGTATACCTGTGCCGCGGGTGGCATTAACAAATCAATTCGTTTCCCCTTTATTTCTACACTTTTACTTGCTTTTAACCTCATTAACACATTTCTCTCAACTTCATCCCACCAATTACCTTGTACATCTCTTTCGCTATTTTTATCGGACACTAATGATAAGACAAAGTATAAAGAAAAAGAATTGATTTCCCCATTCTTTTTCTATTCAACACCAAATAAAGCTTTTGCATTTTCTGTTGTTGCCTGCGCAACTTCTTCGTATGAGATTCCTTTTAAATTTGCGATTTCTTCTGCTACAAGCTTAACATAGCTTGGTTCATTTCGTTTACCACGAAATGGATGCGGTGTTAAGTATGGGCAATCGGTTTCTATCAACAACTTTTCCATAGGGATTTCCATAGCAACTTCCTTTGGCTTCTTCGCATTTTTGAAAGTTACTGGTCCTCCTAATGAGATTAAAAAATTCATATCAATACATTGCTTTGCTACTTCTACACTACCACTAAAACAATGCATAATACCGCCTACTTCAGCTGCATTTTCTTCTTCTAAAATATCTACAATATCCTGCGTTGCATCACGATTATGTATAATAATAGGTAGCTTCACTTTCTTTGCTAGCTGAATTTGTTTACGAAAGACTTCTTTCTGTATTTCCTTTGGAGACTTGTCCCAATGATAATCTAACCCCATTTCACCAAGGGCTACTACCTTTGGATGAGTAGCTAACTCCTCTAACCAAATTAAATGTTCATCTGTCATATCAATTGCATCAACCGGATGCCAGCCAACTGCTGCATAAATAAAATCATATGTTTCCGCGAGCTCAATTGCTTTGTTGATTGTCACTTCATCAAAACCAACAACAACTGTGTATGAAACCCCGACTTCTTTCATTCTTGCAATAACTTCCTGTAAATCTTCTTCAAACTGCTCTGCATTTAAATGTGAATGTGTATCAAACAACATGGTAAATAACTCCTTTTATTTGAAATGAATTATATAAAAATCACTTTACTAACAACGTAACGATAACAAAATTACAAGTTTAATACAAAAAAGGAAAATCAAGAAAGTTGTCTAATAAGAAAAAGATGCTCCACGAATGTTACACGTGAAACATCTTTTATTTTGTCATAATTACTTGATTTTTGTACCATTCGGTAAATTTTGGTCAATTGTCGCTAACGATAATACACCGTTTTCTTCGCCTGCTAAAATCATACCTTGTGATAGTTCACCACGTAATTTTACTGGTTTTAAATTTGTTACACAAATAACCTTTTTTCCTTTTAATTCTTCTGGCTTGTAAAACTTAGCAATTCCCGAAACAACTTGTCGCTTTTCTGTACCTAAATCAAGTTGGATTTTCAGCAATTTATCTGCCTTTTTCACAGGCTCTGCATCTATTACTTCTGCCACGCGTAATTCTACTTTAAAGAAATCATCAATTGTAATTTCTTCCGCCTTCGGCTCTTCTTCTTTTTTCTCTTCTACTTTAGGAGTAGAATTTTTCATTTGTTCTTTAATATATTCAACCTCTACTTCTACTTCTAAACGAGGGAATATTGGTTGTCCTTTAACTACTGCTGTACCCGCTGGGATACAACCAATTGTAGAAAGACTATTCCAAGATTGATATGCTTCCTCAGTAATACCAAGTTGCACAAATATTTTCCCTGGCGTTGCTGTTAAGAATGGCATCAGCATAATTCCCGTTTGGCGAAGCATTTCTGCTAAATGTGCCATTACAGCAGCAAGCTTATTACGGTCATTCTCATCTTTCGCCAGCACCCAAGGTTGCGTTTCATCAATATATTTATTTGTACGGCTAACTAATTTCCAAATCGAGCTTAACGCTACTGAAAATTCCATGTTTTCCATTGCTTCTTCTACTTTTTGCACTGTATCTTGTGCAAATGTTACTAACGTTTCATCAAACTCTGTTACATTCGCTTTGAATTCAGGAATTTCTCCGTTAAAGTACTTATCAATCATTGCCACTGTACGATTCAATAAATTCCCTAAATCATTAGCAAGATCAAAATTAATACGTTCCACAAATCCTTCAGGTGTAAACACACCGTCTGATCCGAATGGCACTTCACGAAGTAAATAATAACGTAAGGAATCTAATCCATAACGATCAATTAACGTAACAGGATCAACTACATTACCTTTAGATTTACTCATTTTTCCATCTTTCATTAAGATCCACCCATGAGCAAATACCTTTTTCGGAAGTGGTAAATCTAATGCCATTAAAATAATTGGCCAATAAATTGTATGGAAACGAACAATTTCTTTTCCTACTAAATGAACATCTGCAGGCCAATACTTTTTATACTTCTCTTCGTTTGCTGTTCCATATCCTAGTGCTGTAATGTAATTAGATAATGCATCTACCCATACATAAATAACATGTTTTGGGTTATCTGGCACACGAATTCCCCAGTCAAATGAAGTACGGGACACCGCTAAGTCTTCTAGACCTGGTTTAATAAAGTTATTGATCATTTCATTTTTACGAGATTCCGGTTGAATGAAATGAGGGTTCTCTTCATAGAACTGCAGAAGTCGATCTACATATTTTCCCATTCTAAAGAAATAGGATTCTTCACGAACAAGCTCTACAGCGTGGCCACTATCTGGGCTTTTTCCGCCAACTACTTTGCCTTCTTCCATAATTGGATCAACAAGTTGATGTTCCGTGTAGAATGTTTCATCTTGGACAGAATACCATCCTTCATATTCATCAAGATAAATATCCCCTTGATCAACAAGTTGTTTAAAAATCTTTTCGACAACTTCTTTATGACGATCTTCGGTTGTACGAATAAAGTCATCATAAGAAATGTCCATCTTTTCCCAAAGCTCTTTAATTCCTGTTACGATGTTATCAACATAAGCTTGTGGTGTAACTTGTAGTTCTTCTGCTTTCTTTTGAATCTTTTGTCCATGTTCATCAGTACCTGTTAAATAATGAACATCGTATCCTTGCATGCGCTTGTAGCGTGCCATTGCATCTCCTGCTACCGTTGTATAAGCATGTCCAATATGGAGCTTTCCGCTTGGATAATAAATTGGAGTAGTAATATAAAAGGACTTATTTTCCTCTGCCATTGTTTTGAACCTCCCAAATGACCTCATATGTATTTATAAACAGTATATCAAAAACTGACCCATAAAAACGAATTAATGCTCGATATCTTTATCATCTATTACTCATATTCAAAAAAAATATACAATCATTTGTCTGAAATATTGATAAATTTTTAAAATACAGTAAAACACTTGTGTAACTCTCCCCTTTTCTATTATATATAAGAAGTATAAAAATCTATAAATCTTTTATAAAATATAGAATTTAAGAATTGACGGAAATGTAAATGATTGGTATCATATGTTCATAGGGTATTTTGTCGAAAAATGACGAATCAAAATATAGACTCGAAGACTTACAGAATATGAGGAGGAAACGAATATGAAATCTACTGGTATCGTTCGTAAAGTTGATGAATTAGGTCGTGTGGTAATTCCGATTGAATTACGCCGTACATTAGGTATTGCTGAAAAGGATGCTCTTGAAATTTATGTTGATGACGAAAAAATCATCCTAAAGAAATATAAGCCAAATATGACTTGCCAAGTAACTGGTGAAGTATCTGATGGTAATCTTTCTTTAGCTGCAGGCAAAATTATTTTAAGCAAAGAGGGCGCTGAACAAGTTTTAAGCGAACTTCAACAATATATCCAAGCAGTAAAATAAACTTCTCAATTATGAGAAGTTTATTTTTTATCAACATGATAGGTTTGATAGACATCTCGTTTCGATAAATTACGATCTTTTGCAACTATTTTAATTGCATCCTTTGATGACATCCCTTTTTCATTTATGTAATGTTCTATATGTTCATACACCGATATAGATTCCCACCACTGCTCCTCAGACGGAGCTTCTTCTTTTGATCCTGCTACTAAAATACAAAATTCACCACGAACTTCATTTTGTTTTGTCCATTCAATCGCTTCTTCTACTGAACCGCGAATAAACTCTTCAAATTTTTTCGTTAGTTCTCGGCACAATACAATCTCCCTATTACCAAGTACTTCTTTCATAGAAATTAATGTATCATCTAAACGATGTGGTGCTTCATAAAACATCATCGTAGTTGGGACATAGCGTAATTTTTCTAATTCAGCTTTACGTTCCTTCTTGTTCCTTTGTAAAAAACCATAGAAATAAAAATGTCTCGTTTCTAATCCTGAAGCAATTAACGCTGTAAGTGCAGCATTTGCCCCTGGGAGCGGGATAACATGATATTGTGCTGCTACAGCTTCTACAACAATATCGTAACCAGGATCAGAAATACACGGCATTCCTGCATCACTTACAAGAGCTACGTTTTTCCCATCTTCTAACTTCTCTAAGATCTTTCGCCCACTTACTTCTTTATTATGTTCATGATAACTCATAACAGGCGTTTCGATTTCGAAATAGTTACAAAGCTTTTTCGTCTGCCGCGTATCTTCAGCAGCAATGACATCCGCTTCTTTCAAAATTCGAATTGAGCGAAACGTCATATCTTCTAAATTACCAATTGGGGTCGGAACTAAATATAGGACTCCCTTTTCATTTTGTTGAAAGCTTTTTTGCTGCCACATAACGTTCTCCTTTTTGCATATATTCTTCTTTTTCTTTTCGCTTTAACTGTTTAAAGTGATATTCAGCTTGCATAGCTGTTCGTTTATCCTCATGAACTTCTAGGTATTTCAAAACGACTGGGAGCCTAGCACGTGTATACCGAGCTCCCTTCCCATTATTATGAGTCTGGATCCTTTTCTCTATATGATTTGTATATCCCGCATAATAACTTCTATCTGAGCACTCCACAACATAAAAATAATGTTTATTCTTTTCCATATAAGATTGAACGAAGCTCCTTTGTATACTCATTATTTTCTTCATATACAAAAAGGGGTGGTAAAATTTTTAAATCTGCATTTCCATCTTTAATCCCTTCAATTAACAATGTATTTGCTTCTTTACCAGCCTTAGGATACACAAATTGTACACGTTTAGGTTCAATCTTATATTTTCTCATTAACGTTACAATATCAAGGAACCGGCCTGGACGATGGACAAATGCCACCTTACCACCTTGTTTCACAAGTTGGCTACTAGCATGTACAACATCTTCCAGTGTACACATAATTTCATGACGAGCTATAGCTAAATGTTCATTTATATTTTTCTCAGATGTCTTTGGTGTTTGAAAATAAGGTGGATTACATGTCACAACGTCATATTGATGACGCCCAAGTACCTCTGGCATATCCTTCAAATCCCCATGAATTAAATGAATTCGTTCTTCTAGTTTGTTATATTGGATACTCCTAATCCCCATATCATACAAGCGCTCTTGGATTTCTACACCGGTAATATTCCCTTTTGTTCTCGCGCTTAATAAAAGCGGAATAACAGCATTTCCAGTGCACAAATCAAGTAAGTTCCCTTTTTGAATCGGAATCCAAGCAAAATTCGCAAGTAAAACTGCGTCTAAGGAAAAATTAAATACGGATGGACTTTGAATGATTTTCATTTGTTCTGCTAGTAAATAATCTAAACGCTCATCTTCATATAAGTTCATATACTGCTTCCTTTCTTACAATTAACCTACCCTATTTTATTCTCTATTAACGTAAAATTAAGATCTATTTTCTATTATCTTTACTCTCATGTATAAAAAATTACCTTTCCAAATATATTGGAAAGGTAATTTCATTTTTTATTTAAAAATGACAGACAGAATAAACAATCCCCTTCTTTACGTACACTTCCATAATGTAAATTACAGATATGGAAACCCTCTTGATATAAGCGCGCTAAATTATCATATCCCTCACCAATATCCGTTTTAGGTTTCATTTCTTTTCGTTTTTGAGTTTTTTGTTTTTCCTTTTTCTGCACTTCTTCAAAACGTTGTCGCAAATTTTCATTTTCCATTTTAATATGTTGGTTTTCTTCAAGTAACTCTGCAAGATGTTGCTTTAATTCTCCCAACTGTTTATATAAATGGCCAATTTGCTCTTCCATACTGGAAACCGCTGCAAAAATATCCTTTTTCTCCACAAGCACCCACCTCATTAATCTGTGGTTTGACTCGAAACGACCCCTTCATTAATTAATTCATCTAACGTATATTCTATTACCCGTTCCTTGTCTACTAGTTCCACTTGAATTAATCTTTCTAAAATATTTAATCCGATGACACGTCCAAGACCATTTGGTGTTTGTATACGCTGATCTAAATCAGGAAGTTGCTCTTTTGCTGCCTCATATTCGTCATTCTCATATTTTAAGCAACACATTAAACGACCACATAAACCAGAGATTTTCGCAGGATTTAATGATAAATTTTGATCCTTTGCCATTTTAATGGATACAGGCTCAAAATCTCCTAAAAATGTAGAACAACAAAGCATACGCCCACATGGACCAATACCACCAAGCATTTTTGCCTCATCACGCACACCAATTTGCCTTAGCTCAATTCTTGTCCGAAAAATTGCTGCTAAATCCTTTACAAGCTCACGGAAATCAATCCGACCGTCTGCTGTAAAATAGAAAATGATTTTATTACGATCAAATGTATATTCTACATCTACAAGTTTCATATCAAGTTTATGTTCCCCTACCTTTTGTTGACAAACTTGATATGCTTCTTTTGCAGCATGCTTGTTCTCCTCAACAATGGTCCGATCATTTTCATTTGCAATACGAATGACTTTCTTTAGCGGTAGTACAACATCGTTTTCATCAACTTGCTTTTTTGTAATAACTACTTTCCCATATTCAATACCTCGTACAGTTTCCACGATTACAAACTCATTTTCTGAGATATCAAATTCATTAGGGTCAAAGTAATATACTTTTCCGGCCTTCTTAAAGCGAACACCTACTACATCATACAAAACGGTCATCCCTCCTGCAACCGCAACACTAACTGTTCGAACACAAGCTGCGCATTTACATTAGCGTTGATTCTATTTTTTGCTTCTAATATATTAAAAAGAGCTGATACAATGCGCTTCTGAGCATAGGAGAAAGATTGGAATATTTCCTTCTGATCTTGAAAAACAAGACGATCTTCTTCTCCTAATTGAACATATAATAAATCCTTATAAATAAGGAGTAACATATCTAAACCTTGTTGTAATTGTTCCTTCTCTCCAAAGTGCTTTCCCCATTTTTCTTGTACAAAAAAAAGGGCAGCTTTATCTTTTTCGAGCGCTTCACATAATTTTATCACTAAAGCTCGTGCTTGTGCAAACCATTCATCATTGCATAGTAATAAAGCTTCTTCAAAACTATTTGTAATTTGCGCAGCAAGAGTGGATAAAGAAACGGTAACTCCCTCAACCTGCAACCTCTCAATTAAAGATTCAGTAGAAAGTGGTCTAAATGTAACAACTTGACAACGTGATAAAATAGTATTTAAAATCTGATGGCTTTGTTGAGTAAGTAAAATCGCTGTTGTGTTACCACTTGGTTCTTCTAAAAATTTCAATAAGGTATTGGCAGCATTTGCTGTCATACGATCTGCGTGCTCAATAATATACACCTTTTTATTGGCCTCTAAACCTGTTTTTGAAAACTCTTCTTGTAAATCATGAATTTGTTGTTTTTTGATTGATAATCCATCTGGTTTTAAAATATGTAAATTAGGATAATTACCTGAGTCAATTCGGCGACAATTTGTACACGTATGACAAGGCTCTACACCGATCCGTTGCAAACATAAAAAACTTTTTGCCATTTGAATTGCCGTTTCAAATTTTCCCGTTCCTTTCGCCCCTTCTAACAAATAAGCATGGGATATACGCCCTTTTGCAATACTATTCATTAACATCTTTACACCAATGGGTTGTATAGCAGAGAGCTGCTCCCACGTCTTCGTCATAATGCATACCTCACTTGTTTTATACTTTCCTTCTATTATAACAATTTATTTTCTATAAGCTGAATGACTTCTTCCATAATCTTTTCCATTGGTTGATCAGCATTCACAACAGCTATACGATCCGAGAAACGTTCCACAACCTGTAAATACCCCTCACGTACACGCTTGTGGAATGTAATACTCTCCATATCTAAACGATTTACTTCACGGCCAGCATCCTTCTCAATGCGTGCTAATCCCACTTCTGGTTTAATATCTAAATAAATCGTCAAGCCAGGCATACAATCTTCCGTCGCAAAGCGATTAATTTCAAATACCTTATCAATACCTAATCCCCTTGCATATCCTTGATAAGCAAGAGAACTATCAATAAAGCGATCGCATAATACAAGATGCTCCTCTTTCAATGCCGGCATAACCATTTCTACTAAATGCTGTCTACGTGCTGCAGCATATAATAGAGCTTCCGTACGTGCTTCCATCATCGTATATTCTTGTTTATGTAAAATGGTTCGAATCTCTTCTGAAATTGCAATACCACCTGGCTCCCTTGTAGCAATTACCTTTTGCTCTCTCTTCTCAAAGTATGGTAATAACTTTGTAATTAATGTCGACTTTCCTGAACCTTCTGGTCCCTCAATTGTTACAAATAATCCTTTCATCCAAAAACCTACTTTCTCTCTATATCATATACATTCATATATTTTTTATTTCCTTGCAAACGAGCTCCCGTTTCTTCTAAATAAGAAATTTGTTTAATATGCTCTGCAGTAATCTTCTCTCCATACATAAGTAATGGAATTCCTGGTGGATATGGAATAACCATATCCGCCGCGATCATACCAACAGCTTCTTGCACGGGTATCATCTTTTTCTCATACTTTTCTAATTGTTTATACGTAAATGGTAAGGAAGAAAATCTCCCATTATAAGTATACCGAATAGATGGTATCTTGTCTGTTACCTTGTAATTATGTAATGCTAATCGTATCACCTGTACCGCCTGGATATACTGCTCATTTACTTGTAATGGTAAGATAAACAGAACATTATATGGATCTGCCATTTCTGCATATATACCTACTTCCTCGAATATGGATTGTAATTCATACCCCGATAGCTGACAGCGTGTTTGTACTGTAACTTTCAATTCATCCTGCATAGGATACTGTAAAACAGCAAGTTGCGGAATACACTGTAATTCCTCTCTAAACTTCCGCACAAACTCCATAGTTTTATGACAACCCTTTTCTTTCATATTCGCTAATGCAAAACGAGCTACATCCAGCGAGGCCATGATAGGATAAGATGGACTGCTAGATTGTAACATATTTAAATAGGAAGAAACTTTTTCTTCATGAATTAAATTACTATTTATATGTAAATAAGATCCCATAGTCATAGCCGGTAATGTTTTATGTGCTGAATGTACAACAATATCAGCACCATATGTTAATGCAGACTTGGGAAAAGGTTCTCCTATACAAAAATGTGCTCCATGTGCCTCATCCACTAAAACAGCAATCTCATGTTCATGTGCCAATGTAATGCTTTCCTTTAAATCGACCCCCATACCGTAATAATTGGGATGCGTTAAAATCAATGCTTTCGCTTCTGGATAACGCTCAATCGCTTCTTTAATAACCTTATGTTGAACTCCGACCGGTACACCATATGCCTCATCCACCCAAGGATCTAAAAAGACTGGATTCGCTCCCGCTAACTTCAAACCATTGATAATTGATTTATGACAATTCCTCTGTACAAGAACGGTATCTTTTTCTCCACAACACGATAAAATCATTGCTAAATTTCCAACCGTAGACCCATTAATTAGAAAGTAGCTCTTTTGCACATTATATACATGAGCTAACAGTTTTTGTGCCTCATCTATACACTCAAAGGGACTATGTAAATCATCTAAACCTGTTAATTCTGTTACATCAATAGAAAGTATATCTTCAAAACCTACCCTAGCCTCTTCCGGGAAATTCAAGCCGTTTTTATGTCCTGGGACATGTAAAGAAAGTGGTTTTTTTTCTCTAAACTGAATTAAAGCCTCGTATAATGGTATTTTTTTTTGATTCATGCTTATCTCTTCCTTATTTTTCGTTCTCTATCTATTATACAGATATTAAAGCAAAAAAAATAATAGGCATATACGCCTATTTATGAATATGATATTTGTATCTTTCGCAATTGTTGTAAGTAATATATATATTTAGGGTCATTGGTCTCTGTTCTCACCATATCCCTTTCACACTCATCGCATATAAAACTAGTCTGTACATGTATTCCATCATCTCTTCTATTTTCACATACAATACAGATTTCATCCTTTACTTTCATAGCTTTATCCCCATCCTTTCCTTCAAAATAAAATGATTTAGGATATTCTCTCTCTATTTACATTAAAATATTTCATACTTCTATTCATTAACATTTTACAGAAAAATATACATCGTTGCGTTATATATGTATGATATGAATCTTCTTTGGGCAATGTGTTTGTCACTTATATAATGAAATGAAACTTTCAACTCAAGATTTTTCATCTTACCTAAAATAAAAATATATACAAAAAAAGCACGAGTCCATTGACTCGTGCTTAGATTGCTTGGCGACGTCCTACTCTCACAGGGACAAGGTCCCAACTACCATC
>NZ_LTAQ01000017.1:33523-85795 GCF_001590835.1 Bacillus gaemokensis | reverse complement strand
CCTTTTCCATACCGATCACACACCTTTTTAGAGTAATATTATCAGTATGTCCAAGTTTAGGAGATTACTTGCGAGGACTTTAGAGTTTTTGCACCAGAACCCATCTTCTATAGATTGCTCCTTTGGACAAAAATGAGACTTCCATAATATCTTGGGTAGAAGTTTGACTAAATCCTTTTGTATTATTATTTTAAAGTTTTTGCGCCCGAATGACTTTTTAAATATTTTAAAAATTATTTTATAAAAACCTGTACTTTTTGGTCAGATTCTGTACTTTTGATTATAAATTAAAGATACGTTTCTATTAGCTTGGGGTTGAAAGCGCTTCAAAGGATGGTTTTTGAATTTTTTACTTAGCCTATATTCTTTTACTTACAGGCTATTTATATAGATTAGTAGTGAGAAAGGGGATATATCCATGTTCTTAAGAAAATTAGCAAAAAATCGCTTAATCACTATTGATTACTATCAGAGTGGATTTTTACAAACATGTAAGGGGCGAGTTTGCAACCTTGATTTACACCAACAAACAATTATTTTAATAAATGAACAGCAAAAGGTCTTCTCTATATTCTTATCTGATATTAAGGAAATCTATTAATGATTTTCTTTATCTATAGAGGAAAATAGGATTAAAGTTTCCTGAGATACTGTAAAATTGGCAATATATTCTTCTGTAAACAAAGTATTTAAATGAAGGTTCTGTAGCAAAAATTTGAAGACAAGTGAGGGGCAGTAGATCTACTGGTATCATGTGTTGATTTAGAAGGGAATACCAGGGCAGTCAAGTGCTTTTCTAAGAAGCGTTAATTATAAACTAAAGAGACTATATTCTAGAATAAAATATGAAAATGCTTATAATCGTTTTGTATTTTTTGATAATTCAGTTTATATTACTGTGCAAATAATAAAAAGAGACAAAAAGGATCTATATAAGTACAATTTAAAAATCCTGCATACGGAACAAGCATAATGGTACAGCCATATTTCTGGATAAAAACTATTTTGTTGCGGGACGAGCTAGAGCATCTACATGTAGATGCATCATGTCCTTCAAGATCTCTGCTGTACGGTTACATGTCATGGATATTCGTATAAACAAGGAAATATCATCTTCATAGGAAATTTTGTCTTTGTTGCATGTGTATATGAAACGAGGTTAGTTATGTCAGAAAATAAAGGTGATTTTATATAGATTAGTGGATATGAAATTTTGATATGAGGTGATGATATGGAACAATTGTTGGTGGATCTAGTTGGATCAACGAATGATTTTTTATGGTCTAAATTGTTAATTATTATGCTTGTTGTTTGCGGAATTTATTTCACATTTAAATCGAAATTTGTACAGTTTCGAATGCTAAAGGAAATGATCCGTGTGTTAATGGAAGGGAAGAATAGTTCTAAAGACCAAATTTCCCCGTTTCAAGCGTTCTGTATTGGTATGGCTGCTCGCGTTGGAACAGGAAATATCACAGGAATTGCAATTGCAATTGCACTAGGTGGTCCTGGAGCGGTATTCTGGATGTGGATTATTTCTATTATTAGTTCAGCATCCAGCTTTGTTGAAAGCACATTAGCGCAAATATATAAAGTAAAAGATAAAGCTGGTTTCCGCGGCGGTCCATCCTATTATATGGAAAAAGGATTGAACAAACGTTGGATGGGAGTATTATTCTCTATTTTAATTACGCTTACTTTCGGTCTTGTATTCAATTCTGTACAATCAAATACCGTTACAATTGCTTTTGAGAACTCATTCGGTACAGATCGTTTAACTGTAGGGATTATCATGGCAATTGCTTTCGCTGCGATTATCTTTGGTGGTGTACAGCGTATTGCAAAGATGGCAGAATACAAGGTGATGTTTCTAGCGGTGTTATACATTGGAGTTGCATTATTTGTTGTAGTTACCAACATAACAAAAATGCCGGAAGTTCTTTCTCTTATTGTTCAAAACGCATTTGGCTTTAAACAAATAGCAGGCGGTTCCATCGGCGCAGCACTCATGAATGGAGTTAAACGTGGTTTATTCTCAAATGAGGCTGGTATGGGAAGTGCGCCAAACGTTGCTGCAACGGCAACAACAAGCCATCCGGTGAAACAAGGACTTATTCAAGCATTTGGCGTATTAACGGATACACTGATTATTTGTACAAGCACAGCATTTATTATTTTACTTTCTGATGCATACAAACAATCAGAGCTAAATGGTATTGCACTTACACAAGCAGCATTAAGTGAACACATCGGTCCTTGGGCATCGGGCTGTCTTGCTATCTTTGTTTTCCTATTTGGATTTGGTGCGTTAATTGGTAACTATTATTATGGAGAAACAAATATTCGATTCTTACACACAAGTAAAGTATGGTTGATGGTATACCGAATAAGTGTGTTGGCTATGATTGTATTCGGTTCGGTTGCAAAAATCCAACTTGTATGGGATTTAGCGGATTTATTTATGGGCTTTATGGTTATTATAAATTTAATTGCTATTACCTTACTATCAAAAATAGCCTTTGCTGCGTTACAGGATTACATGAAACAGAAAAAAGCTGGTAAAGATCCTATTTTTTATAAAGGAAGCATCAAAGGGCTTGAAAATATTGAATGTTGGGAGCATCATCAGGATACTGCAACTTCAAAAAAGAAAAGTATGTAACAAAAAAGATATTCGGACTGTAATATGTCTGAATATCTTTCTTGGTTCTAGTGCAAATAAAATTGATTACAATAAAAAATTGTCGTAAATCAAGAGTTTTGAAACAGATTCTTTCTTAACTAACGGATGCAGGTTAGTAAAAGGAGTTAATATATTGCAACTATATTAAGATGTTGAAAAGAGAGACCTGAACAACAGCAAAAGGAATAGTATATTTCTTTAAAACGATTTCTCAAATATCATAGGTCTATCAAGTGAATATATGTTTAGCCGCGTAGATGGGTAGAATAAGAAAAAGATGACTGTTTTTGAGTTGACCATATTCAATTATTCTAGAGATTCATATAGCTTATAAATAGTAAGTTTATGGGATAGAAATCATAAATCTTGAATATACTATATCTTTAGAACATTACCTTACCTATCAATCTATAGAAAAAGGGAATAGCCTTGACAGTGTTTTTTCGCACTTTATTGTCTATTCTCTATTAAGAAAAATTCATACTGTACCAAATTAATAGGACGGGGGAACATAGTTAAATGATAAAGGAGTATAGAGTTCAGGTTGAGAGTCAAAAAAAAGCTTGCTTAGATCTAGATCAATGGGTAACTCATTATCGATCCTATGCTGCTAAAGGAAAAAGCGCCAGTTATATTCCCGCTTTGGAAAAGATAAATTTATCGCAATTAGGTATTTGTATAGTAGAGCCAAATGGAACAATGATAAAGTCAGGGGATTGGGAGGTACCTTTCACTCTGCAAAGTATATCAAAAGTAATTGGCTTTATAGCGGCTTGTTTAAACCGAGGTATATCTTATGTATTAGAGCGGGTTGATGTTGAACCAACTGGAGATGCCTTCAATTCGATCATTCGTTTAGAGATGCATAAACCAGGAAAGCCTTTTAATCCTATGATTAATGCTGGAGCGATTACGGTAGCTTCACTTCTACCAGGAACATCGGCACAAGAAAAATTAGAATCCCTTTACGCATTAATTGAAAAAATGATCGAGAAGCGTCCCACCATTAATGAAAAAGTGTTTCAATCTGAATGGCAAACAGCCCATCGAAATAGAGCCTTAGCATACTATTTAAAGGAGAATGGTTTTTTAGAATCGGATGTGGAGGAAGCATTAGAGGTTTACTTGAAACAATGTTCTATAGAAATAAATACAGAGGATATTGCCTTAATAGGGCTTATACTTGCACATGATGGATATCATCCTATTCGTAAAGAACAAGTCCTCCCTAAAGAGGTCGCTAGATTAACAAAAGCCTTAATGCTTACTTGTGGTATGTACAATGCTTCTGGCAAATTTGCTGCTTTCATCGGGTTACCAGCTAAAAGTGGGGTGTCCGGAGGGATTATGGCACTTGTCCCCTCAAGGTCCAGGAGGGATCTACCGTTTCAAGATGGATGTGGTATTGGTATTTATGGCCCAGCCATTGATGAATATGGGAATAGTTTACCAGGGGTTATGTTATTGGAACATATTGCACAAGAATGGGATTTAAGTATATTCTAAAAAGTATCATGGATGTTTTGGTGTCAGAGCGAATATAAAAATGTTCAGACCGTATAATGTGTCTGAACATTTTTGTGTTACAAAGTATCTTCCTGTTTTAAAGTAAAAGAATGTAAAGAATACTCACAACGCTTAATGCTTTCGTTTATATCTTATTTATCGTTTTTTGTAAAAAATAGAGTAAGTGTTGTATTAATGTTAATAGATTTGTATACTGACTGTTAGGCGAAAGTGAGAAGTGATTATTTTGAATCTTAGTAATTTAGTAAAAAAAGACATCTATATTCTGGTTTTGATGGTATTTACAGTACCCTTAGTAGGTGAAATAAAGTCTTTTCCCTTAAATGAAACATTTAGAATGAGCTTTGGTGCACCAACATTTTTCTTTTTTTTGTTATTATTTCGACGAATGCCAGCATTTTTGCCGGGTTTTTTAACAGCGATAGTGGTTGTAGTATTTCGTATCTTAATGGACGTCATCACAAAGGAAAATATAGATTGGATAGCTTCTTTCCATATCCACTATCCTAGTTTTTTCTTTTATTTTACTTATTCTTGTCTCTTTTACTTAGCGAAAGTCGAACGCTTTCATCATCAACCATTGATGATTGGGTTTATCGGTTGCATCATTGAAATATTATCAGACTGTGTGGAATTAATGATTCAATATTTCGTATTAAAGACAACCATCACACCAGAGGCAATAAATGAGATAATCGTTATCGCGTTTTCTCACAGTTTTATAGTTCTAAGCTTTTTCAATATGATGAAACTGTATGAAGCGCAGTCAAGGGAGAGACACATTAAAAAACAAAATGAACACATGCTTATGCTTATCTCCAATTTATATGAAGATGCTGTTCATTTAAAAAAAACGTTACAAGATGCTGAAAATATAACGAAAAAATCTTATGATTTATACAAAAGTTTAGACTCTTTAGAGAACAAACAGATGAACTTTCAGGTTGAGGATTTACGGCAGCAGGCATTGAAAATTGCTGGTGAAGTCCATGACGTTAAAAAAGATAACCAACGTATTTTTGCTGGACTTTCAAAGTTAATTTCTGATGAAAGTTTTACAGATTATATGTCTGTACATGAACTGGTAAACATCATTATACGAGCAAATGAGAAATACGCCCGGTTACTAGAGAAAGACATCCAATTTGTGTATAAGATTGATGGCGTGCATCCTCACTATCATATTTACACAATCTTATCAATTATAAACAATATTGTTGCAAACGCTGTAGAAGCTATCCAAGATATGGGAACCATCACAATTGACATTAATAAAGACCATCATTCCGTTGAATTTCGAATAGGAGATAACGGTCCCGGTATTTCTTCAAAGTATAAAGAGTCAATTTTTGAACCTGGGTTTACTTCTAAATATGATGATGTAGGTAACCCATCGACAGGTATCGGACTATCGTATGTAAAAGAAATGGTCGAACAACTTGAAGGTGATGTTACGTTTGAGGACAGAACCGAAGGAAAAGGATCGATTTTTATAATCAGATTAGGGATTGATCATATAATTTCGAAAGGGTGATTCTATGTATTTTTATATAGTAGATGATGAGAAAGCGGTTCGCTCAATGTTGGCTCACATTATCGAGGATGAGGATCTTGGAGAGGTTGTAGGAGAAGCTGAGGATGGTTCATTGTTAGATCAACAAATGCTAATCCTCAAAAATATAGACATTTTATTTATCGATTTGTTAATGCCGATTCAAGATGGAATAAAAACAATTCGTCAAATAAAACCACCGTTTAAAGGGAAAATCATCATGGTTTCTCAAGTAGAATCAAAAGAATTAATTGCTGAAGCGTATTCGCTTGGCGTTGAATACTATATTATTAAGCCGATTAACCGGATTGAAGTATTAACAGTCGTTCAGAAAGTCATTGAACGAATCCGATTGGAAAAATCGATAAAAAACATTCAAGAATCACTCAATATGGTACTTAAATTGGATAGTGATCAAAGTACGCAGGAAAAATACCGTAATGAAAAACATTTAAGTACTATCAATCATTTTCGAAATTCCATTCATTTTCTTCTATCCGAATTAGGGATAGCCAGTGAAAGCGGAAGTAAAGATTTAATGGACATGCTGGATTATTTATATAAATATGAACAAGATAAAACGTTTGAACAAGGGTTTCCCTCGCTAAAAGAAATTTTTGTGAATTTAGCTCAAAAAAGACTTGGAGAATCAACCGAAGAGGTCGAATTAAAAAGATCGATTGAAGCCTCCAAACAACGAATCCGGAGGGCAATTTACCAATCATTAAACCATTTAGCATCCCTTGGACTTACTGATTTTTTAAACCCGAAGTTCGAAAATTATGCTTCTAGATTTTTTGATTTTACTACCGTAAGGAGAAAGATGACAGAATTGAATAATGAGCCAACATTACCTACTCGTATCGATACGAAAAAATTTATTCAGGTTCTTTATTTTGAAGCAAAACGAATACACTTGGAATTGCAATGACGAACTCTTGCTAATTCTTAATCTCAAATGATGCATTTATCATTGTTTTCCATATATTTTAGCTTATATACTCTGCCTAAGAGAGTATACCTTTTCGTCCACTTTTACTTAATATGCAATTAAAAATCAGAAAATTCTGTGGCGTGTCTATAAAGATGTACTAACTTAAAGTAAGAAAGTATACATTTTCTATTTTTTAACATTAATATTCATTGATAAAACCATTGAATAAAAATAAATAATTATGCTAGAATAATTCAAATTGTAACTATTTTCGCACTTTATGTATCTCAGGAGGAAAAAAATGAATGCTTTTATTAGAAAAAAGTCCATTGATCATTTGCAAAAGGAAGGACTTAGAAGTACTGGACTAAATCGAGTGTTAGGATTATGGCAATTAACTGCAATTGGATTAGGAGGAATTATTGGGGTTGGAATTTTTGTTCTAACAGGAGTAGCTGCATCTCAGCATGCTGGTCCTGCAGTTATTTTATCTTTTATTATTGCTGGACTAGCTAGTGCAGCTGCTGCACTATGCTATGCTGAATTTGCTGGACTTATCCCCGTTTCTGGGAGTGCATATACTTATAGCTATGCTGTATTAGGAGAAGGAGTAGCATGGTTAATTGGGTGGGATCTGTTACTAGAATATATTTTAGTAGTGGGAGTAGTTGCTATTGGTTGGTCTGGATATATGCAAGAATTACTTCAACAAATCGGAATACATATTCCAATTTGGGCCCAAGGGGCTCCAGGTACAGGAGAAGGGCATCGAGTAGACTTAATTGCAGTTATTATAAGTCTAGCTATTGCTGGATTATTAACATTTGGTATGGAGTGGGGATCAAAATTCAACACATTGATGGTAATTATTAAGCTAAGTATTATCTTAGTGGTCATTGCTGTTGGAAGCTTCTACATTGATTCAGCAAATTGGCATCCTTTTATGCCTTTTGGTTTTAATGGCGTAATGAGTGGTGCTGCGCTTGTATTCTTTGCAGTATTTGGATATGATACGTTAACTACAGCAGCTGAAGAAGCCAAGAATCCACAACGTGATTTACCAAGAGCTGTAGTCATATCTTTAATAATTGCATTATGTCTGTATATTGGAATGTCTTTAGTGATTACAGGGATGGCACCCTATCATACATTGAATAATGCTGCACCGGTAGCTAAGATTTTCAGTGATGCAGGATTAAAATGGATTACTTTATTTATTTCTGCTGCAGCTATTACAGGTATACTTTCTGTTTTATTTTCATTCACACTTGCAGGTTCACGAGTTTGGTTTGCAATGAGTCGAGATGGATTATTACCAAAATGGTTTACAAAGGTACATCCTAAATATAAGACTCCACATCGTCCTACATTAATTATAGGTATAATTACAGCAATAATATCAGGATTTACCCCTATTAGTGAGGTAGCTGAATTGGTTAATATCGGAACATTATCAGCATTTATATTAATTTGTTCTTCTATCATTGTGTTAAGAAAGAAAAGACCAGATTTAGAAAGGAAATTTAAGACGCCTTTTGTTCCTGTAATTCCGTTGATTGGGATTTGTTTTTCATTATATCTTATCATCAGTCTTCCAGAAGTTACTTGGATTCGTTTTATAATCTGGATGCTTATTGGACTTGTTATATATATGTTATATGGAAAAAACAAAAGTAATTTGGCTAGAAATATAAACAAATAGTTAGTTGAATTAAAGAAAAAGGATGCTATCTAGCATCTTTTTTTCTTTGGCTCTGTTAATGTTTGTTGTTGATAATTGATTCACAGGAACTTACGTTCTACAATAGGTTTAACTATATAAAAGTTGGTGATGACCGTGAGAGCAACTGATATTCTTAAAGTCATTTAAAAATTAAATCCAGCAGAGAAACATCGACTACGAGAGTATTTAATTGATGCTCTTACTGCATCGTCCTCGACAGGAACTGTACTACAAGAAATATCTGAGCGTAAAAACAAGAGTGGCTATCATTGTCCTGATTGAGAGTCGGAGCATATTGTTCGGTTTGGTAAATATTCAACTATTGTTGATGGTGAAGAAGTTAAAAAACAACGTTATCGCTGTAAAGCGTGTAAAATGACATTTACTGACCTTACAAATACCGCTCTGTATCGAACACGTCGTCTTAACCAATGGATAAAATTTGTAGAATGTATGATAGAAGGATACTCACTTCGTAAGTCTGCTGAATTAGTTGGAAATGTATCTCATGTCACATTATGCTACTGGAGGCACAAACTTTTATCATCATTAAAACAAATGGATATATCGAGTTTCGAAGGTATCGTCGAAATGGACGATACCTATTTCCTGTACTCAGAAAAAGGACAAAGAAAGATTAAAGATAGAAAGCCCCCCAAACGTGGTGGTTCCGCAAAGAAACGTGGAATAAGCAACGAACAAGTATGTGTTTTAGTTGCAAGGGACCGTGATAAGTTGACTTTTTCGCAGACACTGGGAATGGGTAGATTAACAAAAGAGCAATTGGACAAAGCTATCGGACATAAACTTTCAAGTGAAAATGTTTTATGCACCGACTCTTGGCGTGCCTTTAAAACATATGCTACTGAAAAAGGTATGAATATTTATCAGTTCAAGTCTGATGGTAAGGTTCGCACAAAGGGTCTTTATCACATCCAGAGTAAGGTTCCAAATCATTTACGAAATCGACAATTAGAAGTGATTTGGATAAAGAACAATCAGGAAATCTTTAGTTTCAATCCAGATATATATAAGTCTAATCATAATAAGATCAAAGATGAAATTATTGAGGTTATGACCGAGAATAATAGTCTTGTTGGAGAAAGAGACACTATATTAGGGGGAGGAGCGAACGACCCTTTAAAGATTAAGTTGATGAAGCGAGATGTAGGATTGACGTATAAGACACTAGAGCCAGAGCTTAAAAGATTAGGGTTAGATGATAATTTAAGATATCTTGTAACAGTTGACCAATATATTTTAAAAGATATATACAATATGCAGCAAACTATAAAAATGTTATTCATGGTTACTAGTGGATTAATTGTCGGCATATTATTTTTGGTTACACAGAATATTATTGTGTATTTCAATAAAAATCAGCAGAAAATAGTGGTCCATCGCTTATTTGGCATAAGTTTTTTTAGAACGTATAGAGGATACATGTGGTGATTTGTATTGACGTGGGTCGTACAACTATCAATTTGCTTCATCGTAAAAAAAGAGTTTGATATGAAATTGTTTACGGCGGTGGCAATGCTTATTTTAATTGAATTTATCGCGTCTATTATCGCATTAATCACTATGGAGCGAAGAAAAAAACAACGGTCATTAAAGGAGGTTCATAGAAACGAATGCAGTATATATGTGAACTGATAGATGTTAGTAAAAGTTATGGCAATCATGCGGTTTTAGATGAGTTTAATTTGAAAATTTGTGAAGGGGAAATGGTTGCGATTACAGGGAAAAGTGGATCTGGTAAAACAACGATTCTTAATATTATGGGAATGCTTGAAAATCCAGATAGTGGAGTCGTTAAATTGTTTGGTGAAGAGAGTCCTAGTATGAGTTCTAGTAAAGCAAATAAGCTTCTGAGAACGAAAATGTCGTATCTTTTTCAAAATTACGCACTCATCGACAATGATACTGTAAATAAAAATTTAGAAATTCCCTTGATTTATGCAAAAAAACAAAGAAGGAAAAGAAAGAATTAAAAACAGTCGCCTTAGAAAAAGTTGGGCTGTGCGTATCATTACAGCAAAAAATACACGAGCTTTCAGGTGGTGAACAACAAAGAGTCGCCATAGCAAGGATACTCCTAAAGCCGTGCGAGTTAATATTGGCCGATGAACCAACAGGCTCTTTAGACGATAACAATAGAAATGAAATTATACAAATTTTAAAAAATCTAAATAAAGAGGGAAAAACAATTGTTATTTTCACCCATGATTCATATGTAGCACAAGTATGCAATAGAGTCATTGAAATATAATTTTTGCGGAAATGAGAATATTAAGGGGAGAGGAAAAGATGCATATACAACAATTCAATCAATACATTGAAGAACTATTTGGAGAACATTTACTATTAAACAAATTCCAGCATAAACTAATGTGAATTTTGTCACGCTAAGGAAACCTAACAACAGAAATGAGTATAAATTTTTCTCTAACTATTTGATTATAGCGAATATGACTTCGGTATAGTTGATAGATGAAAATTTATTAGTTTTCTTTATCGAATACAAAAAACTATAAAAAGGCCTTTGTGTAGCAATGGAACCAAATCGCGCAATAAGCATTTTATCAGACCTAAAATGTAAAAAGTCATGAAAAACAAAAGATGTCACATAATAGTTATGATTAAAATTAGATAATAATTTATAGGATAATTAGTCCATTATGAGGGCTAATTGTCCTTTTTATTTTTATAATCGAATGTATAAATAACGATTTAAAAATTGGTATTGATGTGAATTGTATACTACTTTTATATTTAGGAGAAATTCTTAACTATTAGCAAGGTAAACGTAAACAATTACCACCGCAGACTTAAAGCGTGGGTACAACGATTTAATGGGGTTGCAACCAAATATTTGGACAATTATCTTACTTGGTTTCAAGTATTAGAAAGTATTCAGCATCAGAGAAATGAAGTCACTATGAAAGACTTGATTATTAAAGGAAATCTAATACAAAATACAGAAACATATCATACACTTAGGTTATCTAAGTTCACGATATAAATTTTGTTTCTTATTCAACGGGCAGGTTAGTTGAAGAGTATTGTTTAACTTGTGTACAACAATCGGGCCATTTTGTGGAATAAAACTTTAATAGGAGATTAGATATTTTGTTAAAGTATATAGAAGATTGTGAGGGAATGTACTTAACTAACGTAAGCAGGATAAGAAGATGATGGTGAAATTTTTGTGTTAAGGGGGAGAGAAATGCCTTATTTAAGAACTAAAGACGGAATTAAAATATTTTATGAATCTTATGGTAAAGGGAGACCTCTTATTTTTATACATGGATTAGGTGCTTCTTCCTCGATGTATAAACCACAAGTAGAGTATTTTAAAAACTTTTTCGAAGTAATTTTAATAGATTTAAGAGGTAATGGAAATTCTGGAAAACTAGACTGTCACTTTGAAAGTGTTTTGGAAATGCAAACAAATGATATAAAGGAAATTTTAAACCTTTTAAAGATTGAAGCTGCAATATTTGTTGGAGTTTCGTATGGCGGTGTTTTAATTCAAAAGTTAGCCATTACTTATCCCGAAACTGTTAAGGCATTAGTAATAGTGGATAGTTTTTGTGACACGTCCATTGATTCCTTTCAAAAATTATTAGCTATGATTGGTGCTAACCAAACTTGGGTTATTAATTTCCCTAAAAAGTGGTTAGCCCAATTAACAAAAGCCTCGTATAAAAGATGGGCTTTGGCTAGCACAGAGATGGAAAGTGTAATGTTTAACATGAGAAAACATGAAGCTAAAATTCAAAGAAAAGCAATAAATAAAATTAAATTTAATAAACATTTATCGATTATAGAAGCTCCGACCCTTTGTTTGGTTGGAGACCATACTAAATTAGGTGTTCAGATGATGAAACAAGTAGCTAATTTAATAAAAAATTCAGAGATACAGGTTATTAATGATTCTTTTGACCCAAGTAACCTTTGTCAACCCCATGTTTTTAATAAGACAGTTCATAACTTTATATCGAAAGTACAATAATTATTTATTTGACTAACGTGTACGTTATTAGAAGAAAAAATAAGCCTATTTCATCTGTGTTTCAATTTTTTTTATTCCATTAAAGGGCGCGAGTTTAATAAGCGTCTCTTTTTCTTCTTCAACTAACGGGGGCGTTAGTTGAAGAAGAAAATAATTAAAAATAGAACTTCCACAAAATCGGAAGTTCTATTTTTTACGCTTATTATCAATATTGAACTTTAACAGAGCCTTTTCTTTAAGAGGTATCATTGCATACTTATATTTCTTTAATTTGAATGTGAGCATATAAATAAGGCAAAAGGAGATAATATCTAACAAATTGTAATAAAAAATCGTATTTTAGTACAGAAAGTCTTAGTGGTAACTAGCGTTCGGTACTGAATAAGCATAATGTCTCGCCGTTCTGTTTCTTAGTCTTATAGGGATTTTTTATTAAGCAAATACCAGGTTTCTCAGAATTTTACTCCTAGTAGAGTACATGTATAAGGTGATAAAAATGTGGAACATGATTGTTTCCTATCTTCCAGATTGGAAAGTTTTTGTACAAGCTTTTATCTTATTTTTAATTCCATATATTATCTCAAGATTTTTTCATTGGGTCCATATATCAGAGAAAGAGTGGTAAGAATGAGTTGGTGGAAATTAAAGGACAAACAGGTACAAAAAAATATCATTCAAAGCAAAGCTGAACAACAATATAAGCCTTCTCAAAGCGCAAACGTTCATTTTACGGGTGATTTTACCTTGACTTTAAAACTCATAAGGCAAGAAATCGGTCATAATTCTGATGTTCACTTTCGAGAGTTTAATATTGGGCGCACAAGCATTCGAGCTGCGATCATTTTTGCCGACGGGCTATCAGATAAAGAGCTAATCGATAAACATATTATGAAATCACTAATGGTTGATTTCTTCGACGAATATAAAAAGGATTCTTCTTATGTGGAGGAGACCGTTTCGAAAGAATTTATTAAAAATAAAGCTCTTTCCATTAGTGAAGTAACAGAAGTCTATCAAATAAAAGATTTGATATCAAAAGTATTGACAGGTTCGACAGCTCTTTTGATTGAAGGATTATTAGATGTGTTCATTCTTGGTACAACAAAAACAAACAAACGGAATATTGAAGAACCAGTATCAGAAGCATTAGTCAGAGGCCCACGGGTAGGTTTTACTGAATTTTTAAGTGATAATACCGCACTTTTGCGATGTCATGGTGAAAATGAGAACTTATCATTAATAAAGCTTCAAGTAGGAGAACGTGCAAAAAAAGAGCTAGTTATAGCCTACATCAAAGACCTTGCTAGTCCAGAATTAGTGGAAGAGGTAAAAACAAGAATTCTGAAAATCAATATAGATAATGTACCCGAATCTGGTTATATAGAACAACTTATTGAAGATAATTACCTCAGTCCTTTTCCACAAGCTCAGAATACAGAACGCCCCGATCGTGTTATTAGTGCCTTGATGGAAGGGCGGGTAGCGATTTTACTGGATGGAACTCCATTCGCGTTAATTGTTCCAGTTACATTTAGTATGCTGTTGCAATCACCAGAAGATTATTATGAACGTTGGATTCCAAGTACGCTTCTCCGCCTATTGCGTTTCTTTGCAGCTTTTGTTTCATTATTTACTCCTGCATTATATATTTCCTTTATTTCGTTTCATCCAGGATTAATTCCCACCAAGCTAGTTATCTCTATTATAGGAACACGGGAAGGAGTTCCTTTTCCTGCTCTTATAGAAGCGTTGATTATGGAAGTAGCCATCGAAATTTTACGGGAAGCTGGGTTACGTTTACCTAAACCGATTGGACCGGCAATGGGGATTGTGGGTGGACTAATTATTGGCCAGGCTGCCGTAGAAGCAGGGATTGTCAGTCCAATTATGGTAATCGTTGTAGCTGTGACAGCTATTTCTTCCTTTACTATCCCACAATACAGTGCAGGGATTACATTACGCATCCTTCGGTTTGTAGCCATGTTCTGTGCTGCCGTGTTTGGATTGTACGGAGTCATTCTCTTCTTCCTCTTACTTTGTAGCCATTTGGTGAAACTGAAAAGTTTTGGCGTTCCTTATACTAGTCCAGTTGTTCCTTTTCGATTAAGTGACTGGAAAGATTTTATGGTTCGCATGCCGCTAAGAATGATGAGACGGCGACCAAAGATGATGCATCCAAAAGATCCTACTCGCAAAGGGTAGCTTATGCCGAAAGGAAGTGACTCTCAATGATTACCAGAACAAAAGACCGAATTACGACATCGCAAGCAGTTGTTGTCGTCGTTAATTTTATTCTTGGAACAGGAATCCTCACCCTGCCCAGAGCATCTGTGGAAAAAGCGAAAACACCAGATGTATGGATAAGTGTGATTTTAGGCGGGATAATAGCGATGGTTATAGGGGTCATCATCGTCAAATTAAGTCAGCAGTTTCCCCAAAAAACATTTTATCAATACAGCCAAGAACTTGTAGGGAAATGGATAGGAAGCTTAATTAGCTTACTTGTTGTATGTTATTTTCTTGCAACTTCTGGGTTTCAAATCCGCTCAATGGCAGAAGTAACTAGCTTATTTTTACTGGAGGGAACTCCTATATGGGCCGTTATTATGCCTTTTATGTGGATAGGTCTCTATTTAATTATGGGTGGCATCAACTCAATTGCCAGGATGTTTGAAATCATATTCCCTATTACGATTTTTATTTTTTTACTTATTTCCTTGATGAGTGTTGGAATATTTGAGATAGATAATCTCCGCCCCGTATTAGGCTTAGGATTCACGCCAGTGTTAAATGGATTAAAGACAACGACTCTCGCATATACAGGTCCTGAAATTATGTTAATTCTTTTGGTGTATATGGAACAACCAAACAAAGCAATAAAAGTCATTCTAACTGGTATTTCTATTCCGTTAATCTTTTACGTAATAACTGTCGTAATGGTAATTGGTGCATTATCTGTCGATGGAGTTGTAACGAGAACATGGCCGACCATTGATCTCATGCGCAGTTTTGAAATTCCCGGTTTGATATTTGAACGTTTTGAGTCGTTATTGCTCGTAATATGGATTATGCAAATATTTGCTACCTATACAATCTGTTACTATGCTGCTGCTTTGGGATTGGCGCAACTCTTCAAAAAGAGCATTCATCCCTTTATGTTTGGTTTATTGCCGATTATTTACATTATTGCTATGGCTTCAAAAAATATAAATGATCTACTTACATTCGGGGATATAATCGGCAATGCTGCATGTTTTTTATTTGGTTTACTACCACTTCTACTTCTTATTGTCACGCGATTAAAGGGGGGACCGCATGAAGAAAAAACTTAATTATGGACGCTTCCTTTTGCCCTTGTTGTCGATGCTTGTGCTCCTGTTTCTGACAGGATGCTGGAGTAGTAAAGAAATTGAAGAGTTTAGTTTAGTTTTAGCTGTGGCATTGGATAAAGGGAAGGAGTCAACAATTGAGAAAGAGATTAAGGACCGAGGAGGAGGATATCCTAAAAGAAACCTTATAACATCTACTTATCAAATTGCAAGCCAACAAACGGGGAGTAAAGGAGACGGGGCACAACAAAAACGTTATGTTAATATTTCTGAAACTGGAGATTCTATTCATCAAATGATCCGTGAATTTTCATTAAGAAGAGATCGTCCTTTGTTCGCTTCACATTTAAAAGTGATTGTTATTAGCGAGAATCTTGTACGCACATATAGTTTAGAACAATTACTTGAGCAGTATCTCCGTGAAAATGAGAGCAGACTTAGCTGTCTTGTGTTAATCAGTAAGGGGCGAGCTAGTGAGACGCTGGAATCAAAGGAAATAGGAGAAATTCCAGCGTTTCATTTGATTGGGATTGGAGATAATCAATATAGAACAACAAGGATTTTACCTCCTGTATCACTCGCTAAATTAGAAGGCAAGATGCAATCAGGTTCCAGTTTTCTTTTACAAAATGTGATTTCAACAAATGGAGAAATAAAATTTGCAGGAGCTGCCGCAATTAAAGGAAAAACAAATAAGCTGCGTGGTTTTTTAAATGAAGAGGAATTAGAAGGGTTAATATGGATAAACGGAAAAAGGAAAGGTGGTGTGGTAAAAGCTTTTGATAAAAAAACAGGGCAACCCATTATTTACGAGATAAAGTCAATAAAAAGCAAAATCACACCGCATGTTAACGGAAATACTATTTCTTTTGATGTGAACATTGAATCAGTAGGAAGACTATCTGAAAATTGGACGCGCTCAGGAAAAGCTGTTAAAAATGAATTTTTAAAAAGGACAGAAAAAGCTGTTGAGCAAGAAGTAACACGTTTAGTAAATCATGTAACAGAAAAAATGCAAAAAAAATATCAAGTCGACGTGGCAGGATTTGGAAATCGATTAAGAATTAAAAACCCGAAAACATGGAAGAAAGTCAAAAAAGATTGGGATCGAACCTTTAGTAAGGTTCTGATTAAATATCATGTGAATGTAACCATCGAAGATTATGGAGCGTCAAATTTTAAAAAGTGAGACGCATTATTCCATAATAACAGATTTTCTTTTACAGATGTTACGAACGAGAAAGCCCACTACGGTGCGCCAGCGCCCCCTTTAGGGGTGGGAGTGTCAATAAACTCAGTATCTGTACATAAAGCATGATAATCGGATGATAAAACGCGTGTTCAAGCAAGTGCTTGGTTGGACGTTCAATGGAAAGTCGATATTGTTGTATTAGATGAATATATAGAGTTTGTAAAATTGAGGTTAGTATCGCTGTTGAAAACCAAAAAAGTAGAGCGCTTCCTGATCGATTTGGATTTGTAGAGGAAGGTAAAATAAGACAAGCAAAGTGACTATATGACCATTATGTAGACCACGTTATTTATGGACTTTTAGCTGCGGAATGGAAATGAATATTTAAGTAACTGAGATTTGAGTTTAAAAACAAAAAATAATACGATGAAAAACGCTTGGAGATTTCCAAGCGTTTTTATGTGCTAAATATACTGCTAATTCTAATACTACTTGTATTGTTTTTTGGAATGGAAAATTTATTGCTAATTTAAATTTTCTCCACATTATCTGAACTACTTACGTCAAAGAGCATACCTTTTTTTATCACAAACATTTATTTATTCGTATCAGTATCAAACTTTTCCAGTACTTTTAATAAAATAGTTAAAATGATTGTAGATACAATCGCTACAATTAAGAATGGAACAAAAATTAAACAAGAGGGAATTTATATTTTCCCCTCTGCTCCTTATTCTCTAATCTGTCCGTTTCCATGAATCACATATTTGGTGGAAGTCAATGCCTTGAGACCCATTGGTCCTCGCGCATGTAGCTTTTGCGTGCTGATGCCGATTTCAGCGCCAAATCCAAATTCGAATCCATCAGTAAAGCGAGTTGAAGCATTATGATATAACACCGCAGCATCGACGTAAGTAAAAAATTTACTGACATTTTCCTCGTTTTTTGTAATAATTGCTTCGGAATGCCTAGAGCTGTATACATTAATATGATGAATCGCTTCTTCAATGGAGGAAACGATTTTGACTGCCAGCGTAAGAGATAAGAACTCCGTTTCCCAATCTTTTTCTGAAGCAAGAATAAGAGAAGAATCAATTACTAATGCTTTCTTATCCCCACGAAGTTCCACTCCTTTTTCCTTCAAGAGGGAAAACAATTCGATACCATAACGCTGTGCCCAATTCTTATGGAGCACAATTGTTTCAATAGTATTGCATACAGACGGGCGTTGTGTTTTGGCATTTATAATAATATCGAATGCCATTTGTTTATCCGCTGTTTCATCGATAAAAATGTGACAATTTCCCGCACCTGTTTCTAATACAGGTACAGACGCTTCTCTTACTACTGTGTCAATTAATTGTTTACCTCCTCTTGGAATAAGAACATCCAAGTACTCGTTCAATGTAAACAGCTGCTTTGCACTTTCTCGTGAGGTATCTTCAATGAGCTGTATGCTGTCTGGGGACAGGCTTGTTTGTTCGAGTGCTCGGTGAATCACTGCAACAATAGCTTTGTTAGAATAAGTAGCAGAAGAGCTGCCACGTAGAATCACCGCGTTACCCGTTTTTAAGCAAAGTGTAGCAGCATCCACCGTTACGTTTGGTCGCGCTTCGTAAATTATCCCCACAACGCCAAGTGGCACACGCACCTCCTGAATAGACAATCCGTTTGGTCGTTCCCATGCTACCACGCATTCTCCGACAGGGTCACTTAAATCTATCAGTTGTCGGATGCCACCTGCCATGTCAATTATACGTTGTTCGTTGAGCATAAGGCGGTCGAGAAGGGAATTAGAAACTCCTTTCGCTTTTCCTTGTTCCATATCTCGTTTGTTTTCCTCTAAAATGTAGGAGGTTTCCATTATCAATTGATCAGCGATAGCTGCCAAAGCTTTATTTTTTTGATCTGTAGATTTAGCTACAAGTTCTCCCGCGGCAGCCTTTGCTTTTTGTGCTTTTACCAATACCTCATTCATTTCCGTTTCCCCCTTTTAAAGACCAAAAATATCAAATTTGAGACGTGTCTAACTCCCACAAGTAAATGCCATCATCCAAGACTCTCCTACAAATCAAGCTTCTAAGTGTTTAAACATATACACTACAGATTTAACGTGAAAATTCAAAAATTATATTTTAAAGTGGAGGGCCTAGGATTTTATGATTAAAGGGAATACCCCATATTTCTTAAAATGAAACCCAATTGTCCCTATGAATAACCTCATAGCTCTGCCTTATTTCACGCGCTTGGATCTCACAGCTTTGCATACCTTTTAATTCCCTCAATTCTTTTGCACTATATTTACACAGACCTTTGCCGATCACACGTTTTTTTTCCGTGATGACTTCCACAACCTCATTGGCCTGAAAGTTTCCAAATACATCGGTAACACCGGCAGGTAGAAGACTTTTTCTATGCTGGATAATGGCAGTGGCGGCACCAGCATCTACTTCGATTTGTCCGTTTACAGGAGAATGCAGTGCAATCCATTGTTTGTTCATCTTAATTCCTTTTTGCGGTGCATTGCCAATATATGTTCCGTCACCTTTTCCTTTCAACACATCCAAAAACTTCTCTTGTCCGCGTCCTGTTCCAATGAATACGCTAACTCCGAGAGAGAGGGCTGTCTTCGCTGCCTCAATTTTTGATTTCATGCCGCCTGTTCCAAGATTTGAGCCGACCTCTCCGGCATAGGAGGCAATTTCTTCTGTAACATTAGGGAGATAATAGTACTTTTTCGCATCAGGATTTTTATGAGGATTCTGATCGTACAAACCATTCACATCCGTAAAAATCATGAGCATGTCTGCTGAAACAAGGCCACTTACTAAAGCTGACAGCATGTCGTTATCACCAAATGTCAGCTCCTCCACAGAAACAGAATCGTTTTCATTGATAATAGGCAAAGCAGAATGCTCCAACAACTCTGTTAAAGTTGCATAGGCGTTACTGTATTGTTCTTTTCTGGAAAAATCACTTCTCGTTAGCAAAAGCTGTGCGGTAACAATCCCATATTTTCGAAATTTCTCTGTATAAGCTTGCATCAAAAGGCTTTGTCCAACAGCCGCAGCAGCCTGCTTGCCTTTTGTCGTCACTGGTCGACTAGGATATCCGAGAATGGAGAAGCCCGCGGCAACAGCCCCAGATGTAATTAACACAACTTCATGTCCTTTCTGTTTTAACTGTACCAAGGCTTCAACATGATCTGAAACCTGTTCGTCAGAGATGCCACCATGTTTCGCAGCTAAAGAACTGCTTCCAATTTTGACTACAATTCTCTGCTTTTTCACTTCTACAACACCTCAGTTAAATGAAAATTTTTTAAAATTGTGTACTTCTTTTTTTGCATGAAAAGAAAATCCACCTTTACCAAGCGCCATTTATAGCAAAAACTCTGCATTAAAAGCTAAATTGGTGCTAAATAGTCAAATAAAAAAGACCGCTTCATCCTAAAAAAGGACGAAACAGTCATTGTTCCGCGGTACCACCTTCATTGATATAATTCATATCCGCTTTCCACCTGTAACGCAGGCATACGCCTAAACTTTCGTTTAAGACTCAGGGATAGGTTCCATAATTTCTTTACGAGGAATCTTTCAGCCTATGAATTCCAATCTCTTGCGCAAGAAAAATTATGTACTAGTTCCCGTCAATGATTTTTATTTTGAGTTTTATGAATTTTACAATATAAGTTATTGTAATGTCAACAAATTTTTTTTGAGATAAGAAGGGTTATATATTTTATTTTTAGCTTTTTCATCGAAAGATGTCTCAGGCTTCTAAACAGATAGACAACTGAGTTAAAGAAGCCGTAGCGACATTCTGACTCATCCAAACACATAAAGCGACTAAATCTTGGGCACAGTTGTAGCTTTAAAATAAAGTTTGATCACAAACATTCCAAGGGAAAAAGTCTTTCCAAAATCAAGTGAATTGTATCCACGAACTGTTTAAATTAATAGTATTAAGTAGCATTCCGTTAGGAATCGTATTAGTTTTTCAAAACTTACATTATATTTGCACCAGAACCTTAGTTACAAAAATTTTAATTTAAAAATTTTTGTAACTTTTTGTTTTTTTCTGTTACTTATATCATAAATTAAAGAAATAATTTTATTAAAAGTTTGTTCTTTCTTCATTATATGCATCGCTTCTACTCCATAAAGTAAATAACAGCAGTTAATAAGGGCGTTTTTATTTTGCGTTAGGGGGGAAAGGGGTATCGCCATATGCCCTTTACTATTTAAAATGGGAGGAAGTTTTGAAGTGCAAACGAGTGCAGTGAAAATAGAGGAAATCTATCAGGAATTATTAGACGGTAAAAGAAGTAGGTTCCCAGCTAATACATGGAAAGAGGATGATAATAGAGAGCTAGCTAGAAGAGTAACAAAATATTTAATTGAAACAATCTTAAAGTGGAATGAAGAGGATATTAAACAAAAATGGAATACGCCTTTAATTGTAAAATATCGATTACTTGGTGCACTCAAACATAGTTATGATAATAGTCCCTATAAAATGATTGAAGACTTATATCCCAATAGATTTAAAGAGTGGGAATTTGGTATGGCACCTTTAAATTTTTGGACTAAAGAAAAAGCTCTTGAAGTATTAAAATGGACTATTGAAGAAAAAGAACAGCTAAGAGAGGTAGAATTACTAAAGGTTTATGGGAAAAAATGGTTAAAAGAAAATAAACTCAGTGCTCCATTAGTTATGTACTGGAATGGTAGCCCTTATGCAATGATAAACTCTTTATACCCTAATAAATTTAAAGAATGGGAATTTAGCATGACTCCTAACAAGTTTTGGACCAAAGATAAGGCATTAGCAGCACTAAGATGGACTATTGAAGAGAAAGAAAAATTAACTCCCGCTCAATTATTACAAGTTTACAGTGTAAAATGGCTAACTAATCATAAATTAATCTCTCCTTGTCAGATATTATGGGAGAACAGCCCGTACTCTATGCTAAATGATTTATATCCTGATCAAAATAAAGAATGGGAATTTAAGTTTACACCTACCGGATTTTGGACTGAAAAAAAAGCATTAGAGGCGCTGAAATGGACTATTGAAAAAAAGGAAAAACTAACAGAGGAGCAATTACTATCTACTTACACACAAAGGTGGTTAATAAAACATAAATTATGGACGCCATTAAGAAGATATTGGAATGGTAGTCCATACGAGATGTTAAATGCTCTATATCCAAATCGTTATTCAAAAAATATGTTAAAAGGTTATAAAAATAAATAATGATTTTTAATATATAGAACGAGCAAAAAACATCGCCATTAACCTAACGAAATTAAACACCATAAAAATGAATAATTTGAATCTTTTAATGAGAATTAAATAAGAAATATTTATAAATTTCAAAACGTTAGTTAATGTCTTTTTTTGTAGTTATTAATATAAACTGAAGTTTAATTTTTAGAATAACATGAAATACCTTAAAAATAAATAATGATTATATTCGTATTCTCACGTATCGTCATAAACTATCGAGTTTAAGATAGAGATAGAATTTATAAAAAAGTTGATTTTAAAAAATCATAACTTAATAATAGGAAAATCAAATTATAGGAGAGAAATTATATGTCACCTTTACGCGATGAAGCATTAAAAATGCATAAAGAAAAGCAGGGGAAAATCGGTGTTTATTCTAAAGTTAAAGTACTAAATTCGAAAGATTTAAGTCTCGCTTACTCACCAGGCGTTGCGGAACCTTGCCTAGATATTTATAAAGATGAAAGTAAAGTATATGATTATACAATGAAAGGTAATCTCGTTGGAGTTATATCCGATGGAACAGCAGTACTAGGACTTGGGAATATTGGGCCTAAAGCTGCTATACCAGTAATGGAGGGGAAAGCTTTGCTCTTCAAATTATTTGCTGACATTGATGCTTTTCCTATTTGCTTAGACACCAATAATCCAGATAAGATTGTTGAGGCTGTTAAATTATTAGAACCAAATTTTGGGGGTATAAATTTAGAAGACATTGCAGCACCTCAATGCTTTGAAATTGAAGAGCGCTTGCGAAGGTCCTGTGATATTCCTATTTTTCATGATGATCAACACGGTACAGCTATTGTAACTATTGCTGGCCTAATTAATGCTCTTAAGTTAGCAAATAAAAAAATTGAAGATGTGCAAATCGTTGTAAATGGTGCTGGTGCTGCTGGGATAGCTATTGTTAAGCTGTTACTTCATATGCATGTTAAAAATGTTATTTTGTGTGACACAAAAGGGATTATATATGAGGAGCGACCTGTTGGAATGAATACACTCAAAGAAGAAATAGCTCGTATTACCAACATAGAACAGAAGCAGGGGACATTAGCAGACGCTCTTAGTGGTGCTGATGTATTTATTGGGGTATCAGCTGCAGGTGTAGTTGATGAGAAAATGATTTGTTCTATGAATCATGATCCTATTATTTTTGCTATGGCTAACCCTACACCTGAAATTATGCCTAATAAAGCAAAATTGGCTGGAGCACTAGTAGTTGGTACAGGTCGTTCTGATTTTCCTAATCAGGTAAATAATGTATTAGCATTCCCTGGAGTTTTTCGTGGAGCTTTAGATGTACAAGCAAAAGAAATTAATGAAGAAATGAAGCTAGCAGCTGTTTATGCAATAGCTCAGTTAATTTCAGAAGAAGAACTTCATGTAAACTATGTCATTCCAGATCCGTTTGATCCTAGGGTGGTGCCGCATGTAGCATATGCTGTTGCGCGTGCTGCAATGGAAACAGGTGTTTCAAGAAAAAATATCAGTATAGCTGAAATTAAAAACAATCTATTAAGATTAGCAGAAGAAACAATTGTATTTAAATAAGTATTTGTCTTGAGAAAAGAAAATGTTATGGTGCAAAGATTGCATGTATTTGAAACAGGCTATCCCGACTGAGATAGCCTGTTATATTTTAAAAATTTTTTAATTGTTGAAACTTTAATTGTATAGAAAGTAACTTAATTTTGTTATTTCTTGCTCAATACTGTTACACACCTTTGTATTTTTCCTAAACATATGATTAAAAAAGATTGACTTATGCCACTAGATTGCTCCTTTAGTTAAACAAAGAATCCAGTATATTCTATACATTGAGTTAACATAATTATAATTATATAACTAAGGGCTGCCTTGCTAGGCAACTATATATATCTTGTATATCAAATGATCTGATATGTCGATAAGAGTAATAGTCCCGTTAATTTCTATGTAGTTAATATTTCTATCTATAGTGTCAGTATATTCGAAGTTGAGAGATTCAATGCAGTTATCTTGAGGTTTTTGCACCAAAATGACTTTTCTAATACTTAATATTTTTTTGTAAAATCATGTACTTTTTGATCAGATTTTGTAGTATTAATTATAAATTAAAGATACGTTTCTATAAAATTTATAATAAAAGGAGCAAGAGCGAGTTATTATGAACAAACAAATAGGATTCATCGGATGTGGAAACATGTGTATTGCTATGATAGGTGGAATGATTAACAAAAATATAGTTTCTTCAGATAAAATAATTTGTTCAGATTTAAATGTCATTAATTTAAAAAATGCTAGTGAAAAATATGACATAACTACAACTACTAACAACAATGAAGTAGCTAACAGTGCTAATATTTTAATTTTATCAATCAAACCAGACCTATACTCATCAGTAATTAACCAAATAAAAGAGCAGATAAAAAACGATGTAATAGTCGTAACTATTGCTGCAGGAAAAAGTATTAAGAGCACTGAGAATGCCTTCGGCAGAAAGTTAAAGGTTGTTAGAGTAATGCCTAATACACCTGCTCTTGTTGGAGAAGGAATGTCTGCGTTATGTTTTAATGAAATGGTTACAGAAAAAGATCTAGAAGACATACTAAACATATTTAATAGTTTTGGCCAAACGGAGATAGTAAATGAAAAATTAATGGATGTTGTAACATCTGTAAGTGGTTCTTCTCCGGCATATGTATATATGTTTATAGAAGCCATGGCAGATGCTGCTGTACTAGATGGTATGCCAAGAGCTCAAGCATATAAATTCGCAGCTCAAGCTGTATTAGGTTCTGCAAAAATGGTACTTGAAACAGGAATACATCCAGGCACACTGAAAGATATGGTTTGTTCTCCAGGTGGAACGACAATAGAAGCTGTAGCAACACTAGAGGAAAAAGGTTTAAGAACAGCTATCATTTCAGCTATGAAACGTTGTACTCAAAAATCTGTTGAAATATCCAGTTTAACTAATAAGTAAGAAGCTACGTTTAGGGGTAACGTCACATCCATTAATTTAAGCTATTTTTAAAGTTAAAAGCCTGTTGCTATTCTCTGATAGGGGAGGGGGACTGTAACATGGCCTTCCGCCACTGTACTCTAAGCTGGAATAACCTAAATTAGTATGTAATTTATATAAACAAATAAAGAGCGTATAAAAACTTGTAATCGGAGGATTTATTATGTCAAAAAAAGTTCCTTCTTCCTTTATCATAATTATAGGATTAATGCTATTTGCATTGTTTTTTGGAGCAGGAAATTTAATTTTTCCACCTATGCTTGGTCAAATGGCTGGAAAGAATGTATGGATAGCCAATGCAGGTTTCTTAGTTACCGGAGTTGGTTTACCATTGCTAGCAATAACAGCATTTGTTTTTTCAGGTAAAAATGATTTACAATCTTTAGCTAGTCGGGTACATCCGTTGTTTGGTATTGTATTTACGACTGTTCTCTATCTAGCAATTGGTCCTTTTTTCGCTATCCCTAGATCTGGTAATGTATCGTTTGAAATTGGAATTAAACCTTTTTTATCAAATGATGCAGGTCCTATTATATTAATCATATTTACAATCTTATTTTTCACAGTTGCATGCTTGTTATCACTTAATCCTACAAAAATTATTGATGTAGTTGGAAAATTTCTAACGCCTATTAAATTGACATTTATCGGATTGCTCGTAGTTGTAGCTCTTGTTCATCCAATTGGAAGAATTCAAGCACCTTTTGAAGGGTATACATCACATGCATTTTTTAAAGGTTTTCAAGAAGGTTATTTAACACTGGATGCTCTTGTAGCTTTTGTTTTCGGGATTATTATTGTGAATGCAATTAGAGAAAAAGGGGCTACCACTAAAAAACAGCTTATGATTGTTTGTGCAAAAGCAACGGCTATTGCTGCTACACTCTTAGCTCTTATCTATACTGCCCTTTCCTATATGGGGGCTTCTAGTGTTGAAAAACTAGGTCGTTTAGATAATGGCGCTGAAGTTTTAGCAAAAGTTTCGAACTATTATTTTGGTTCTTATGGTGCAATTTTATTAGGTTTAATGATTACAGTAGCATGTTTGACCACAAGTGTAGGACTTATCACTGCTTGTTCTTCTTTTTTCCATGAATTATTTCCAAAGATCTCTTACAAAAAATTTGCTATTATTTTGTCTGTTTTCAGTACAATAGTTGCAAATATAGGATTAACACAATTAATTACGATTTCAATCCCTGTATTAATAGCTATGTATCCAATTTCTATTCTCTTAATATTCTTAACATTTTTACACTCTGTATTTAATGGTAGATCTGAAGTATATAAAGGGAGTTTGATATTAACATTTATTATTAGTTCATTTGATGGCTTACATGCTGCTGGAATAAAAATCGAAATAATTCATAATTTTTTCGCTCATTTCCTTCCTTTGTATAGTGTAGGTTTAGGTTGGGTACTTCCAGCTATTATAGGCGGTGTATGCGGTTATATTTTTAGCGTATTACGGAAGAAAAATACCCTTAGTTCTGGTGAAATTCGATTAAATAAATAATTTATTATGTATGAGATATCACCATATGGCTATCAAGGTAATAAAACTAAGCATCTCTTTAGAATGAAAAAATCTGTTATTCTTTCTTTTGGGAATCACTCAAAATAGCTACAATCTATTTATAAATAAATTGTAGCTGATTTTTGTTGAACATTGGATGAAAGAGAAAAAAATAGAATCTATTCCTATAAAGATTCTGAAAAAAGTATCGATAAATTTATCGAATATTTTAAATCTATATAATGTAAAGATGATAGTTTTGGGCTAGCTAATATCTAAGTAAATTTATATATACTACAAGAATTAGAAGAACATACCTTATTTTTAAAAGGGGATACAGAGAATATGAGTAAGTTATTAAAAAAGAAATCTGTTACACAATTGTTAGAGCATAATCAAAGTAAGACCTTAACGAAAACATTAGGAGCATTTGATTTAATTATGTTAGGAATAGGCTCGATAATTGGAACAGGAGTTCTTGTGTTAACTGGATTAGTAGCAGCGAGAGATGCTGGTCCAGCAGTTATTTTTTCATTTGTACTTGCAGCAATTGTTTGTGGATTTATAGCATTATGTTACGCAGAAATTGCTTCTACACTCCCGACGTCAGGTAGTGTATATACATACTCCTATGCAACAATCGGTGAGTTTGTGGCTCATCTAGTAGGTTGGACGTTACTCTCAATATATATCGTGGCAACAGCGGCTGTCGCTGGTGGATGGACAGGATATTTCCACAATTTAATAAGTGGATTTGGATTAGAGATACCAAAAGCTCTGTTAACGATTCCATCACAAGGTGGTATTATGAATCTACCAGCGGTAATCATTACATTGATATTAACATGGATGTTATCGCGTGGTACGAAGGAAAGTAAACGTATCAATAACATTATGGTTCTCATTAAAATTGGAATGGTTATATTATTTATTATGGTTGGTATATTCTATGTAAAGCCAGAGAACTGGGTACCGTTTGCACCATACGGTTTAAGTGGAGTTTTTGCTGGTGGAGCAGCCGTATTCTTCGCTTTTATGGGATTTGATATATTAGCAACTTCGGCAGAAGAAGTAAAAGATCCACAACGTAATCTTCCCATCGGTATTATTGTATCGTTAATCATATGTACACTTATTTACATTATAGTATGCCTTGTTATGACAGGAATGGTTCCCTATAAAGAATTAAATGTCCCTGAGGCAATGGCTTATGTAATGGAAGTCGTAGGGCAAGGGAAAGTCGCTGGTGTAATTGCTGCAGGGGCTGTAATTGGCCTTATGGCTGTTATTTTCTCGACCATGTACGCTGCAACACGAGTATTCTTTGCAATGAGTCGTGATGGACTGTTACCAAAATCACTTGCGAAGATTAATAAAAAGACTGGAGCACCAACCTTTACAATTGGATTGGCGGGAATAGGAAGCTCTGTGATAGCTGGATTTATTGATTTAAAAGAATTAGCGAATTTAGTTAATATTGGTGGTTTGGTAACGTTTGCGCTAGTTAGTGTATCAGTTATTATCCTCCGTAAAATACACCCAAATTTAAAACGTGGATTTATGGTACCGTTTGTACCCATATTACCAATCATTTCAATTGTATGTTGTGTATTCTTAATGCTAAATTTACCATTAAGAACATGGGTGTACTTCAGTATTTGGATAACTATTGGAGCAGTAATATATTTCGTTTATTCGATAAAGCACAGTAATTTAAATGAGGAAAAAATTTCAAAAGCACATGATAAAATAGCGAGATAATAACCACAGGAAATGCTATTAGGGGTCTCGCCACATAGCCATCAAGCTAAGCTTATATAAGTTGAATTTCATGCAATATTTCCCTTTTTTCTGAATATTCATTTTAAACCCCTTGAAGATTTGCATACTAAATAAACCCTATCGGGTTTCAATTTTTTGGATTACGCTACTTGATTGTGAGACATAGAAATGTTGTATACAACGCCTAAGATATCAAAGACCGTTTTCTTCTCATACCTATGAGATTTTCGTCCGTTTTTCTGTAAGAGATTAAATAGACGAAACAATATCTTTGTTAATTCTTGGGTGTCTTTTTGTAAAGATTGATAAAGGTTCTGTTGCGAAGTTTTAAAAAGTAAGCTACACTTTTGCAAAATAGATTGAGGAGCATGACAAATGGGATATTTTAAAGGAAAACAATTTAAAAAAGATATTATTTTAATAGCTGTTAGCTACTATTGTCGTTTTTCCTTAAGTTATCGAGATGTATCTGAGATCAGGAACGTGGGGTTTCGGTTCATCCTACAACGATCATGCGTTGGGTTCATGAATATGGAAATCTTATCTATCAGATCTGGAAAAAGAAAAACAAAACTTCCCAACCATCATGGCATTTAGATGAAACCTATATCAAAGTCAAGGGAAAATGGTGTTATTTATATCGTGCGATTGATAGCGATGGTCACACATTAGACTTTCAACTTCGAAAAACACGTGATCATCAGGCAGCGTATGCTTTCATGAAAAGATTGGTAAAGCATTTTGGAGAACCAACGGTTCTCACTACAGATCAAGCCCCTGCATTACTTTGCGCATTTAAAAAATTACAGAAAAATGGTGTTTACACTCATACAAAACACTGTACCCTCAAACATCTTAATAATCTCATTGAACAAGACCATCGGCACGTGAAACGTCGGTTTACAAAGTCGGCTGGGTTTCAATATCTTCGTCATGCTTCACGAACAATAAAAGGAGTTGAAACAATTCAAGCGATATATAAACAGAGACGAAGTCTTCGATCAGACTCCGTCTTTTCAGCATACAGTGAATTACAAAAATTATTAATCACTGCCTAAATAGTTCTCCTCATTTATCAATCTGTTTATGCTTTTTTCAAACTTTGCAACAGAACCTCTAAACAGCTAGATAACTGAGTTAAAGAAGTGGTAGCAACATTTTGGCTCATCCATACACATAAAGCGACTAAATCTTTTGCTTGGTACTTACTAGTTCGTTGCACAAAACCAACATCTCTAGCAAGATCTCGTAAGATATTTGGGGATAAGAAGCTTTGAACTTCTGAAGCAAATAATTGTAATTCATCAGATACAGAAATAGACATACAAAAACGCCATCCTTTCCTATGATTCTACAGAAAGAATAGCGTATTTTTTCATTTTAAGGAAATTTAGTTTTGTTAGCTTAATAGCGATGTATCGGCACCCTGAAAAGAAGTTCCTTTTTTCTGAAAAATGTATATAAATGCAAAATGAATAATAAATATCTAAAAATGATTTTATATTCCCTTAATTTATTCCTTTCCATCTACATTAATCATCTATTACAACAGCTTTCACGTCTAAAATAAGTTGTTTCAACAAAGGAAAATATAACTATCTTTATAGGCCTCACCATATCATTCCGGGAATCCTGTACGTTTAGACACATTTTTGTCACAATTAACCCCTTTTGCTGTACGCTAAGAGATATTTGTTCAGAAAATCTTATGTTTATGAACAGAGGATAAAACTCAATAATATCAACGTTTTCTAGCTATAATCATGTTCAATTAAACTTAGGTTTTTATTTTTCTGAACATGTATTCATCTTTATAAGATAATGTAATGATAAGGGTTTGTAGTCCTTAGCGTACAATTTTCCCAGAATGATATAGTGACCCTTTATAATGAGTTCCCAATATAATCAATGTGTTAATCAAAGGAGCTCTGTATTATTATTGCTTTTCTACTAACTAATACAGCTTCAAGCAATAGACACAATTGCTACATGCCAAGTGTAATTTATTATCTATTCAAAATTCTGTTTATTCAATCTTTCTAAAAATAAAAAAATATTAAACTTATAAATATACAAGTTATAATGAGGGCGTCGAGAGATAATCTATTACCTCCGGAGAAAATATCAAACCTGGTTCTGGTGTAAAAATTCTAAAGACCTTGCAAGTAATCTTCTAAAATTGGACATACTGATACGATTACTCTAAAAAAGGTGTGTGATCAGAAGGAAAGTTTATTCAATATGAAAATGGAACCGTTATCAGCCAGATCTTATTTTGTTAAAAGTACGTTGACAACTTAAGTTTTCGTGATGTAGTAGAAATGATGGAGGAACGAGGATTATCCTTGGCTCATACCGCGATTAAAGGAGGAATTATTATATGAATGGGAATACTGCAAAAAAAATAGAATTTCAAGCTGAAAATACTGCAGTAAAAAATGAGAAATATCCAGAACCTAAAAAGTGGCATAAACAGGATACTACCTGGGCATTGAGCCTTTTTGGAACAGCAATTGGAGCAGGAGTACTCTTTTTACCTATTAATGCAGGTTCAGGTGGTTTATTATCATTACTGTTAATTACCATACTTGCATATCCTGTTATGTATTACTCACATAGGGCGCTTGCTAAAATGATATACGCTTCCAATTCTGCTGATGAGGGGATTACAGGTACAATAAGAGAGTATTTCGGAAATAAGGCAAGTATAATTTTTAACATAGTATATTTCGGCTCAATTTATACTATCGTGCTGATGTATTCGGTTGCACTTACAAATACTGCAAGTAGTTTTATCGTGAATCAATTGCACATGAAGGAGCCTCCAAGGGCCATTTTATCGCTTGTATTAGTACTCGGTCTTATAGCTATACTAAATTTTGGTCAAGATATCACTGTAAAGATAATGAGCATGCTAGTATATCCTTTCATAGCTTCTCTACTTTTTATCGCAATATCTTTGATTCCACAGTGGAATACGTCAATGCTTAGTTTTTCAAGTGTTTCTACTGCTTCAACAGGAACAGGATATTTTGGAACGATATGGATGATACTACCAATCATAGTATTCTCGTTTAATCATTCTCCTCTTATTTCGTCATTTGTTGTGAAACAGAGAGCTACCTATGGAATAGAGGCTACTGATGCCAAATGTGCTCAAATACAAAAAGTTTGTTATATCATGACATTCGCTGTTGTTATGTTCTTTGTTTGGAGCAGTGCCTTGAGTTTGACTCCAAATGATCTTATAATGGCAAAAGAACAGAACTTGTCAATTCTATCATATCTTGCTAATGAGCTTAATTCGCCTCTAATCACTATTGCAGCTCCTATCATTGCTTTTATGGCCATAACAAAGTCCTTCCTTGGCCATTATATAGGAGCATATGAGGTAATGCGTGACATGATTATCAAGTTCAGTAAAACACGCGGAAAAGCTATAGAAGAAAAAACAGTTAAGACAATGATCCTTGCTTTTGTCGTATTAACATGCTGGTATGTTGCTTATGCAAATCCAAGTATTCTTGGACTCATTGATGCCCTTAGCGGTCCGTTAGTTGCTGCTATCTTATGTCTATTACCAATGTATGCGATCCGTAAAGTACCAGTACTAGCTAAATACAGAGGGAAAATGAGCAATGTATTTGTCATTGTTATAGGTGTACTTACTGTCCTAGCAAGTATTAAGTCATTATTCTAATTCACTATTGTTGGTTCTGGTGCAAAAATAGTGGGATATGAAAAAAGAACGAAAGATTCCTAGTGGAATTGAATTTTATGTTGTTAAACCAAAGAGATCATGGATAAGATATATCTGTTTTTGGACAGACTTCTCACCTTGGGGAGTTTGTCCTTTTTTGATTATATGCATAACTTCTATTCCAGCAATCACTTTTTTAGCTGTTTGCAATGATTTTAATCCAAGCATATTGGGGTGCCGCCCCACATCCATCAACTTAAGAATAGTCCGAATCCTTAAGTTGATGGATGTGTGGTAGGACCCCATATTAAAAAAATCATTTTATAAAAACCTGTACTTTTTGGTCAGATTCTGTACTTTTGATTATAAATTAAAGGTACGTTTCTATTAGCTTATGTTTGAAAGCGCTTTAAAGGATGGTTTTTGAATTTTTTACCTAGCCTATATTCTTTTACTTACAGGCTATTTATATAGATTAGTAGTGAGAAAGGGGATATATCCATGTTCTTAAGAAAATTAGCAAAAAATCACTTAATCACTATTGATTACTATCAGAGTGGATTTTTACAAACATGTAAGGGACGGGTTTGCAACCTTGATTTACATCAACAAACCCTTACTTTAATAGATGAATAGCAAAAGGTCTTCTACATTTGTTTATCTGGTATTAATAACTTTCTTTAGTTATAGAGAAAAAAGGATTAATGGGGTACCATCCCTTTGCCATTAATCTAAGATTTTTAATTACCGCCATAACGAAAATTTTATGCATCGTTGACTACTAATAATATGACGGGTATATCAACCTCACATGAATATCCTATTCATCCAAATTTGTACAATAAATTAATTTCTCCAAATGATAAAATTAAGGAAAAGGAGGGGGGAAAATAGTTAAACAAGAACAAACTAACAGGAGGGGGTTACTTATGAGTCACGGTATAGTCAGCAAAACAAAGTGAATTTGTTAGGTAATATGTAAACAGTAAGGTCATCCTGATGAACAACTTTTTTAGCTACTATTTAGTTCTTAGCGTATAAAAACGTTAAAATATGTATGTTACTCTTTCTGTTATTTATAAAATACATATATATCTAGTTATTTGTAAATGAAAACGGAAACAAACAAGATCTTAAAAGGAGCGAACTCGAATGATGATTGTTCTCCAGGTAGTTTTAGCAATTTTTATTTTAGTAGGGGGATTCATAAAACTTTTCCGTATACCTTTTCAGGTTGAACATTGGCAACACTATCAATATCCATTATGGCTCATGTGTATAATCGGTTTTATTGAAATTGTTGGAGCAATAGGAATAATCGGTGGTATCTGGAATCAATACTTAGCTCTGGGATCAAATATATTATTAGTAGTTCTCATGGTCGGAGCCATGCATGCTCATATTTTTCGGGCACATCAATCTATCTTAATGATTATTCCTGCAACACTCTGTTTAATATTATCTACGACGATAATTATTTGGAACTTAAATGTATTTTCTTAAACTTAGCTATAAACTTCCACTTCAAATAACAGGAATTATATAAATAACAATTTTAATTGAATAAATATAATTTTAAAATAAATAATTATTAAAAAATATTGTATAAGATTTATTTAAAATGGTGATTAGTCAAAGAGTACTAATGCCGAAAAAATTAGTACCACTTTACTTCTGCTTTTACTGATTATGTGAATGGGAAGCCCCTTCATTTCTTAAAATGTACCCTTGTAAAGGACATACAAAAGCTCCACAAGAAGCAACATGGAGTGCTTTATACTTAGGAATGTTCCCTACAGTCTTATCTTATATACTATTAGGGTTTCTTATCACACATAGAGGAGCTTCAGAATCTACAAGCTCTCTTTACCTCACTCCTTTTTTATCTTTTGTTATCGCTAGGGTATGGTTAGGAGAAACACCCACCTTAATGACGATTATAGGAGGCATTAGGGTGGGTGTCATGTTAACCACCACCATTCAACCTGACACAGTTAAGATAAAAGAGAAAAAACAGTCATTTAAACTAAAAAAGATTTTCAGAGAAAGCAACATGAGGAAACAACGTAATTACGAATAAGTATAAAGAAATGGTATTGTTATAAATTAAGGAGGCGGAATTATGAATATATACCAAGCAACAATAACGGATCTGAAACGTGTTTCTCATTTATTTAATTTATATCGTATCTTTTATAAGCAACCTTCTGATTATGAGGATGCTGAATCCTTCATTTCAGACCGCTTAAAAAATGAAGAATCTGTTATTTTTGTAGCAGTTCATGAAGGAGAATACCTAGGCTTTACTTAGTTATATCCCTCATTTTCTTCCGTTTCTATGAAGAGAACATGGATTTTAAATGATTTATATGTGCAAGAGGAAGCAAGAAAACAAGGAATAGCTCAAGCCCTTCTAGATAAAGCAAAATTGCATGCTATTCAATTTAATGCCAAATCATTAGAACTTCAAACCGCTCCTGAGAATACGAATGCGCAAAAATTGTATGAAAAGAATGGCTATCAAAAGGATACTTCTTTCCTAAATTATTCTTTAAATTTGATGTGAATGTAAATAAGGGAGTGCATATCTTTAAATGTAGGCGGAATTACTAGTTTAAAGAATGAGTTCCCAGGTTGTTGACAAAGATGCATCAGCACTTACGTGCTGATGCATCTTTGTCATAATTTCAGCTTTTTATGTCGAAATTTGCTTAGCGTGTTTTTTTTTCCGAAATGCTGGCGGTACCCCATCGCTATCTAGCTAAGAAAAGCAAATACCCCAAAAACGCAAAAATGAGCTGAATTCTCAAAATAACTAACTATAGAGAAAGAAAATTTCTATTTATAGGGGGGACTTCAAAACCCTAGCTTGATAACGATGGGACAGCCCAATGTGGTAGACCTCTTTTCATTTTGCTTATTCGTGATTAAATTTTTTATTGGCAATCCAATAATACGTTGCAGAGAATATTAGTACAATCCAAACAAGCGTTACTAGTACGTTATCTATTACTTTTAAATTTACTGATCCTGTGATTAAGACTTCCATTGCATGTTTGCTCATACTTGCTGAATTTACAAAATCTATAACTGGATTTAAACCTACAATAATTTTGCAACCTATAAGGAAAACAATTGAAATTAATGCGATAATACCCTGACTGTTAAAAATAGTACTAATCATCGTTGTAAAAGATACAATAAAAAATACCCATACAAGATAAAATAATAGTGCAGTAATCACATGTAAAAATGGAACATTTGTAAAAAGATAATTTACATATAGATAAGAAGCAAAGTATCCAATTGCTACACTAAAAGCTGCTATCAAATAATTTGATACAATTTTTCCAAATATATACGAAATAACAGTAACAGGTCGTGTTAAAATAAAGGCCAGCATGCCATTTTCTTTATCTATTTGAATAATACCCATCATTGAGATTGCAAGAATCATAAGTCCGAGCTGATCAAATTGAGATCCTAATGTACTAGCTAGTACTTCTCCACCTTTTTGAGCTGTCATGCTCGGATCAATTGTAATACCCTGACTACCGCCTAATGCTCCCAAAATTGAAGGCAAGTAATGAGTTACTATAGGTTGAGTTATCCCTAAAAAGATAAAGACGATCGGTAGCCAAATAACTTTAAAATCACGTACCATTTGAACAAATTCTTTTTTTATCAGTACAATAAATTTATTCATTTTTCCACCACCAATTTTAAGAATATTTCTTCTAAAGTATCATTATCAACTTCAAATTTTACGATGTCCACTTCATGCTCAAGTGCATTTTTTAGTAACATATTTTTGTTTTTTTCGATGTTATTAACTTTTATTTTGATTTTATGCCCAATGATTTCTATCTCCTTTACATAAGGTAATCTTTTTACAATGTCAATCCAATTTTGATCTTTCGCTGTGATTTCTAAGCTTATCCTATCTTTGCTATTGCAGTTTAACAATTCGGTGATTGTTGTATCTTCTATTTTTGATCCATTTTTTATAATTACAAATCGTTCGCATATTTCTTCCGCATCACCCAATATATGGGTTGATAATAAAATCGTTGTATCTTTTTTTATTTCTTTGATCAGATTTAACACTTCTCTTCGGCCGATTGGATCTAATGCGGATACTGGCTCATCCATGACAATAAGCGAAGGCTTATGCAATAGTGCTTGTGCAATACCGAGTCGCTGTTTCATTCCACCGGAAAATGTGCCAACTTTTAAATTTTCTTCACCACTTAGTCCAACTTTTGTCAAAATTTCAGGTATTGAATTTGTTAATTCTTCTTTTTGCAATCCAGAAAGTTGTCCCATGAACGTAAGTGTTTCTTTCGCTGTCATCCAATGAAAAAAGTTAGGGTACTGTGGCAGGTAGCCTATTTCCCTTTTCATTTTCGAAATTTTTTTCCCATTCAGCAAAACTTCGCCCGCGTGTGGGTCAATAATATCTGAAACCACTTTTATTAATGTTGATTTCCCAGCTCCATTCGGTCCAATTAAGCCGACACATTCTCCCGATTGCAGTTCCATCGAGAAGTTATTAACAGCGATTTTTTCTTTAAATGTTTTCGTCACATTTTTGATTTCCAATTTCATATTCTCTCACTATCCTTTCGCCCTATAACAAAGTACAGAATTGGACCAAGTGTATTAACAAAAAGTATAGTAAATGTCCAAATCAGAACGCTTTTTCTAGTTTTTCTATGTCTGTATAGATCAATTAATGCAATTAAAACTAATAGGGTACCTACTGCAATAAACGGCAATATTATGGGGATAAAAGCCATTAAGTCAATATTTTTTAATTCATCAAACCCATAGTGCAGTTGCATTTTTAACACTCCTTTTAAAGTTATCATTATCATTATTGATAATGATAATGATAACTTTAAAAGGAGTGCATTGCAATACCCATTCTCATTATTTATAATAAGAATGTAATTGATGGGTAAATAGAAAAACAATCGATAAACACAAACAAGGAGAACATTATGGGTAATAAAGTTGAAGTCTTAATGCATCCAGTAAGAATAAAAATTTCTCAGGTACTAATGAGGAATAAAGAAAATGGATTAACCCCTTTAGAAATGGTGAAAATTATTAAAGATGTACCTCAAGCAACTCTATATAGACATATACAAATCATGTTGGATTCTGGCATTATTCGCGTTATTAAAGAAAAAAAGGTGAAATCTGTTTCCGAGAAATATTACGCTTTAAATGAAATCGAGGCTAGACTTAATGTAGAAGATTGGAAAAAAGCTTCTAATGAGAAGAAACTTGATTATGTTTCATATTATCAATTATCAATTATGGATCAATATCAAAGTTATCTTAAGAAATTAGAAGAGCAAAACTGTAGGGAAGATGGTGCTACTTTTTCTTTAGTAGAATTAAAGATAGATGAGGAACACTTTATACAACTCCAAAGCGAATTAAATGAATTAATAACTAAATACTACCATACCGCGAGCAATGAAATAGATGCACCAGTTCGAACAATAGCTGTTACCATTATTCCAGATATTTAAACAAATTAAATAATATTAACGTTTGTAACAAGCCGACAATTGGAATGTACGACAAGTAACTCATTATATTTCCGACAGTCATTTGAATGATGATGTTATCCTTAAAATTCATAATAAGGGTTCACTATACATGCCTATCAACTTAAGAAATTCATTGTTCCCCAAAATGAAAAAAGGTTCTGTTGCAAAGTTTTCTAAACTACGCTACACTTTCGGAAAAGAAAACGAGGAGAATCACAGATGGGATATTTTAAAGGAAAACAGTTCGAGAAAGCTATTATTTTAATAGCCGTTGGCTATTACTTTCGTTTTTCTTTAAGTTATCGCGATGTATCTGAAATACTGAAGGAACGTGGTGTTTTGGTTCATCCTACAACCATCATGCGCTGGGTCCATGAATATGGAAATTTGATGCATCTCTTTACTTTACATAATATACAAACTATTCATAGTAAAATATGATAAAGTTTTCTTTGTTATGTACTGGCCTTCCTTTACATGACACCCATTATCAGTAGTAATTCTTAAGTTGATGGGCATGTGGCGAGGCCCCTATATAATTCATTAAACATACTCTTATTTTAGTATGTTCGGTAAAGAAAAAATAATGGATTATAAACAAAAACTACACTGAAATCTAGTTCGGTATAGTAAAATCGCATAAAAAAGACCACTTTTGTGAGTGGCTCCAAAAAGAAGGAATGGCTGCCGTACCCCTTAAACGTACCGATATTAAAAAGCCCAATTTCTCAATTTAATGCTGAGAAATTGGGCTTTTTTCATTACTTCAGAAAAGGAATAAGAACACTATAGGTTTTTATACTCCCATCGGTAATCATTTTTTTAAAAGATTTTTAGAAATTTAAAGATGAAGTATTGTATACATGCAAGTATGATTAAAAATGAAAAGTTGTAAACACTGAATTTGATTAAATACTTTTTGCTCTCTTTACGGTTGGCCTGAATGAATAGTTTATAGGAGATTACACTGGCTAAAGATGCGATAATTGTTCCAAGTCCTCCGATATTTACTCCTAATAATAAGGGTTTCCAATCAGAAGTAAAGTTTGACAGGAGAATTGAAGCAGGCACATTGCTAATCAATTGACTCAAAAATATGGAACTAAAAAAGACTGATGTATCTCCTCTTAAATTGGCGCGAGCAAATGTCTCCATTGCATTTGAGTTAGAAATATTTCCAATAAAAATAAAAAAACAGACAAAGGTTATCAGAAGAAAATAATCAATCTTAAATAGTAATTTTCTATTCAAAATAAATACTGTCATCAATGTAATTATTAGCGCAATGTAATAATTAATGACTCCAAAAATAGATGCAATAATAATGACAAGTATCAGGATCCAGACTGTAGCTTTTTTTCGATCCTTTATGGTAATAACAGGAAGTTCTATTTTTAATTCTGTTTTATGAAGTTTTTGAGTAAATATAAACAACAAACTGATGCCAAGCACAGCTAATAACAGGATTGAACCCAAAAATGGGATGAGCTTAATTCCATAGTAAGAATAGATGTACAAATTTTGCGGATTCCCCATAGGCATCAAGCTGCTTCCGATATTTGCCGCAATTGTCTGCAGGATGATCGTATCCATCATATTCATTTGTGTCTTTTTACTAATGACAAGTGTTATTGGTACAAAAGTGAGCAAAGCGACATCATTCGTTACAAACATGGAACAAATAAAGCATAACAAAATCAGAATAACTGATATTGACCTGCTGTTATTACATTTATTCAATATAGCAACGGCAAGTTTGTCTAATAACTTTAGCTCTTCAAAGGCCTTTATGGCCACCATTAGATTAAATAAGCTAACCAGCACTTCAAAGTTAATATATTCGAGCCTTGGCGGATATATAAAACAGCTTACAACTGCTAGTATCAGTGAAATGGTAAGCACTATATCCTTTTTTAAAAATACAAATTTCATAAGGATTCTTTTTTTATTTTGGACGAATATTACTTCTTTCACAATGCACCACCTGTAATCTATGTTAATAGAAGGAAACGGAAGAACAATTCTTACCCTAAATAAGCATTCTTTAATATATATCCAACAAAGGCCATAGATTGCAATAAATTTAATAGCTTTTCTTGTCAATTAGTTGTTCCATAATCTGGCCCTTAAATGGAGTAATATGACTAACGTTTTCAAACAACAACAATAATATAAGGTATTTTTTATTTGTGGCTCCTGTCAAAAAGTATGCTTTATGACAGGCCCGATATGTCTAGAAAAGAGTATGTCACAAGGCCCTGAATGGGAATTTTGTAATATGTCATCCCTGCAAAACACTTTATGACATATAGAAACAGATTCTTAGCGTGACTGAAATAAGGAATTTTTTCTTCTTAGAGCCCTTAACGTTGTAAATCCGCGTAATGTTGGCGGGACCCCATTAGGGGTTAAGTTGAGAAAAACTAATGTTGTTTTAAGTATAATATCATATATAAACTAAATGTTATGTTTTTTGAACATTTCGTGAAAAGGGGTTATCCAGCCTTGATTTCAATTACTTTACATGAAGTTTTAAAAGAACAAAAAGTATGCATGATTTTATGAGAAAAGTAGGGAGACTTGTCAAAGGATAGGGAGACCAGAACCCGCGCCGCTCGGGCATTGCATAAAATTCTGCATACGAAATAAATTCGAAGATTGCGAGTAAACCAGTACCCATGCGGATTTCCTAGGGAATCCCACTTCCGATAATGCCTCATTCTGTCTCTTCCTTAACAAATCATGATAGTATGAAATTATAAAGAAATGAGAGGGATGAAAATGAATAATAGCTGGAATCGTTTTATATAAATGTTGAGTACCTGTTCATGATGTTTTCTTAATAGTGGTAGGTCAAAGGGTTTTATTTGTTGGAGTAGGGACAGGAGGAGATTTGGCTTTCTTTCCATTTGATTAATTAGATACAACAGCCATTGATTACTCAATGGAAATGCTGCAAAAGGCAAAAGAAAAGTACCCTGATAATCAGGTTAAATTCTTTCATATGGACGCACAAAATCCTCAATTCGATATTGTAGTCGCAAGTCTCATTTTAAGCGTTATACCCGATCCCAAAAAAGTTATGAGAGAGATGATACGTGTTTCCAAGCCAAAAGGACATATCGTTATATTTGATAAATTTGCCCCTGAGGATTAAAATTGTTTGCTAGGAAAAAGGAATATTCGTCATATAATAAAAGTCTTAGGGACAGATATAGGCATTTTTTTTCAAGATATGTATAGGTTAATTGAATACGAGTGCAAGCTGATTGAACAAGGTGACGTAATGATGAACGTATAAATGAAAAATTAAAAGAAGATTTAATAACATCTGTTAAAGAATATATTCGTTTTACAAAAGGAGTAAAAAAATTGTTTGGAAAACCGATAGATGATCCAGAAGTCCAAGAATTGGTGGGTAGATGGATGCAGCGAGCTAATGAATATCTCTATTCTGCAATGGAGCTTATGGATGAAGAAATGGTTAAAAATATCGATGAAATAGAAAAGGAAGAGTATCTAATGCCTGCATCTCCATTTACAGCGGAAGAAGAGGAGTGGCTAAAACAAGCTATGTATTACTATTTCATGTACGGTTCTAACGTTGATTAAGAATAAAACAGGACCAACAAATTGAGACTAAAATTTGTTGGTCCTGTCTATATATATGAATAATGTCTATTAATACTTATTGCATGATTTTCCCCCATTAAATGTACGCACCCCCGTGACCTAGCCTTAGCATGGTTTTTTTCCGAAATGCTGTCGGTACCCCATGTCTATCAAGCTAAGATTTCGAAGTATCCCAAAACGAAAATTTTATCTCTGTACAGTTGTTTCTTACAATTCAGCTCATTTTTTTCGTTTTAAGGAATAATAGACTTCTTAAATTGATGAATGCGAGGGAATTCGATTTCTTAACTTTCTCTTGATAGCGATATGTGTATTACCACGTATAGAACGGTACCTTTTATATATTTTCTGTCGTAATTTTAACTCCATATTCTTAGAAATTCACGATGATTATCTCGAAGTTTTTGCGCCAAAATGAATTTTTAAATGTTTTAAAAATTATTTTATAAAAAATTGTACTTTTGGGTAAGATTCTGTACTTTTGATTATAAATTAAAGATATGTTTCTATTAGTTTATTCTCGAAAGCGCTTTAAGGTGAGGTCTTTGAATTTTTTACTTAGCTTATATTCTTTTACTTACAGGCTATTTATATAGATTAGTAGTGAGAAAGGGGATAAATCCATGTTCTTAAGATAATTAACAAGAAATCACCTAATCACTATTGATTACTATCAGAATGGATTTTTATAAACATGTAAGGGGTGAGTTCGCAACCTTGATTTACACCAACAAACACATATTTTAATAAATGAACAGCAAAAAGTCTTCTCATATATTTATCTGATATTAAAGAAATCTATTAATGATTTTCTTTATCTATAGAGGAAAATAGAGTTAAAGATTCCTGAGATACCGTAAAATTGACAATGTATTTTTATGTAAACAAAGTATTTGCTGGTAAAGATCCTATTTTTTATAAAGGAAGTATTAAAGGGCTTGAAAACATTGAATATTGGGAGCATTATCAAGATACTGCAAATTCAAAAAAGAAAAGTATGTAACCAAGAAAGATATTCAGACTGTAATATGTCTGAATATCTTTCTTGGTGCTAGTGAAAATAAAGTTGATTACAATTAAAAATAGTGTCGTAAATCATGAGTTTTGGAACAAGCCTTTTTGTTTGTTTTATTAATATTAAGGGGGAAGTATTTACTAATGTTTAGAGAGAAAAGGAAAATCGGTATATTACTATCAGCAATGATTCTACTCTTGTCTATTGTCTTTGTGGGTTGTACACCACAAAATAATGAGCAGGCAGCTAAAAAAGAAACGAGTAATAAAGAAAAAACTCTCACTTTGTCTTGGCCGAGGGATATAGGAGAGGTGAATCCGCATGTTTACAATCCTTCGCAATTGATTGCACAAGCGATGATTTACGAACCATTGGTTAGCTATAAAGAAGGCGGTAAGCTGGAGCCAGCGCTGGCTGAATCATGGACAATATCTGAGGACGGCAAGGAGTATACTTTTAAACTTCGTCAAAATGTAAAATTCTCTGACGGAAACGCTTTTAATTCGAATATCGTGAAAAAGAATTTTGATGCGATTATGAAAAATGTGAAAATGCATAGCTGGCTAGGATTAATCAACATGATTGATAAGACTGAGGCAGTAAATGATTCTACCTTTAAAATCACATTAAAGCAGGCTTATTATCCAACATTGCAGGAGTTAGCGGTAGTCCGTCCAGTACGCTTTTTAGGTGAAGCAGGCTTCCCGGATGATGGTGATACTTCAAAAGGAGTGAAGAAACCTATTGGAACGGGCCCCTGGATGCTAGAGGAATATAAGAAGGATGAATATGCGGTATTTACTCGCAACCCGAATTACTGGGGTGAAAGTCCGAAAGTTGACAAAATCGTAATTAAAACAATTCCTGATGCAGAGACGAGAGTGCTTGCTTTCGAAAAAGGTGAACTCGATTTAATTTATGGAGAAGGCGCTATTAGTTTAGATGCTTTTAAACAATTAAAGGAGTCAGGAAAATATAAAACAAGTATTTCTGAACCTGTTGCAACAAGACAATTGGTTATGAACACGACAAAAGAGCAGCTTTCTGACATCAAGGTACGTTTAGCGCTTCAATATAGTTTTAACAAGCAAGCGATGGTAGAAGGAGTAACTTCTGGACTGGAAGAGAAGGCAGACAATATTTTGGCTCCAAACCTCCTATATACCAATATTAAAACAATGCCTATTAAGTATGACGTAGAAAAAGCGAAGAAGTATTTAGAAGAAGCAGGATGGAAGCTGCCATCCGGAAAAAGTGTTCGAAAGAAAGATGGTAAAGCATTGGAGCTTGAGTTGATGTATGATAAATCAAACCAAATCCAAAAGGCAATGGCAGAAGCTCTTCAAGCTGAGTGGGCGATGATAGGTGTTGAGCTGAATATTACTGGTGTTGAGCTGCCTGTTCAAGTAAAACGTTTTGGCGAAAATAATTTTGACTTGAACTTCTACAGTAACTATGGAGCTCCATATGATCCACATACCTTCCTTAACATTGTTTCAATGGACGGATTTGGATTCTCAGATGCTTTGTCAAACTTGCCAGTGAAGCAACAGCTTGATCAACAAATAAAAGAAGTATTTGCCTCGACGGATGAGAAAAAACGAAAAGAATTATACAGCTCTATCCTACAGACATTGCAGGACCAAGCAGCAATCGTGCCAATTTCTTATATTAAGAAAACAGCTATGTATCAAAAGGATGTAACTAGCTTTGAATTCCCGGCAAATCGTGATGATCATCCATTCACTGGAATTAACATTAATAACTAGGAAACGGCAGGAGGAGAAATAATGGGTAGCTATATTATCAAACGATTTCTTGCCATCATTCCTATTTTTCTCTTTGCCACACTTCTTACTTTTTTATTGATTCATCTGTCGCCGGTCGACCCTGCTGAAGCATATTTGGCAGCTGCTCATATTCAGCCGACAGCGGAGATGTTAGAACAGAAAAGACAGGAGTTTGGCCTAGATCAGCCACTGTTTGTGCAATATATTCAATCTCTTATTAAGATATGCCAACTTGATTTTGGTATATCCTATCTTTCTAACAAGCCAGTTTGGCAGGAGGTTGTGTACCGGATGCCTGCAACGATCCAGCTCGCCTTTAGCAGTATTTTCGTAGCTGTACTCGTTAGTGTGCCTATCGGATTTTTAGCTGCAGTGAGGAAAAATGGTGTCGTGGACCAGTTTAGTCGAGTTCTGGCTTTTTTCGGTGCTTCAATTCCGCAGTTTTGGCTCGGTTATTTATTAATTTATTTGTTTTCAGTGAAGTTTAATCTGTTTCCTGTGGAGGGAGCAGGAACATGGATGCACTTGATTCTTCCATCCGTAACATTGGCTTTGCCGCTCATTGCAATTTATACTCGTTTGCTACGCATTAGTGTGCTGGAGAATTTACAGGATTCTTATGTCTTGTATGCGAGAACAAGAGGCATTCATGAGCATATCATTATGGTAAAGCATGTATTGAAAATTGCAATTTTGCCGATGATTACGGGGATTGGGATGAATTTTGGAAAGCTATTGACTGGAACGATTATTGTTGAGTCCATTTTTTCATGGCACGGGTTTGGCCGTTATTTTATTGAGGCGATTTTTAACCGGGATATACCAGTCATCCAATGCTATGTGTTTCTTGCGGCCTGTCTATTTATCTTATGCAACTTAATTGTAGATATTTTGCAAATGCATATGGATCCGCGCATTTCTTGGAAAGGGGGAATGGACCAATGATTACGAGTATAAGAGGTGTTTTCAAACATCAAACCACCATCGTAGTCTGCTCATTCACTTTAATCGTTCTTTTTATGCTTACGATTTTGGCTCCGTGGATTTCTCCGCATGATCCAATTCAAGTGAATTTAGCATTAAAACTAAAGCCACCTTCTATGGAATATCCATTAGGTACTGATTATTTGGGGCGATGTAATCTGTCCCGTCTTTTACATGGTGCTCGGATTTCCTTAGGGATTGCGTCTTTAATTTTTATTTCTTCCTTAGGGATTGGTTTGCTTATCGGAACATTTGCCGGTTATAAGGGAGGCTGGATTGATCTTGTATTGATGAGATTTTGCGAGGGAGTAATGGCATTCCCAAATCTTGTGCTGATTCTTGGACTCGTAGGGATATTCGGTCCTGGGATGAAACAGGTGATTTTAGCAATGGTGCTTGTGCAGTGGGTGTATTACGCTAGAATGTTCCGAAGCTTAGTGCTTAGTTTAAAGGAGCAGAATTTTATTGCGGCCGCGAGAATAAACGGGGCTTCGCACTGGAAAATTATTAGGCGACATATTATCCCAAATGTCCTTCCTCCGATTTTCGTGATGGGGACACTCGAAATGGGGTGGGCTATTATGGATATTTCTGCCCTGTCGTTTCTAGGACTTGGTATTCAGCCGCCCACACCGGAGTGGGGTGCTATGATTCACGAAGGAAAATCATATATACGAAGCAATCCGGAGTTAATGATATATCCAGGTGTAATGATTATGCTCGTTGTTATCACTTTCAATGTACTAGGAGAAGCTTTATCAGATCGCTTTGGAGTAAAACGAAGTTTTTAAAAAGGAATGAGACAATTGATAGAAAAACAGCATAATGTTTTGGTGGTAAGTGACCTGTATGTAAAGGTGAAAACTTCCACTGAAACAATTCCCTTAATACAGGGCATCCATTTTGAACTAAAGCCTGGGCGTGTGCTCGGACTTGTTGGAGAAAGCGGAAGCGGCAAGACAGTTACTTCCTTGTCACTCCTGCAACTGCTAGACTATAAAACAACGAGTATAGAAGGTAGCATACAATTGCACGGCAGAGAGTTAAATGGACTAAGTGCGAGGGAGATGCGGCGTATTCGCGGAAAAGAGATTGCTCTTATTATGCAAAACCCAATGAACGCTTTTACCCCTGTATATACAATTGGCAACCAATTCATTGAAACGATTCGCACTCATACCGCTTTAACAAAGAAGGAAGCATTTGAACTGGCTGTTGCCTCTTTGCAAGACGTGAATTTGCCAAATCCTTCAGACATCATGCGAAGATACCCATTTCAGCTAAGCGGAGGAATGCTGCAGCGGGTAATGATTGCTATTTCCTTGTGCCTGCGGCCATCTGTAATTATTGCTGATGAGCCAACAACAGCGTTAGATGTAACAAACCAATTGCAGGTGCTGCAGCAGTTGGATTTTATTCGTTCGGAATATGGTACGTCTATCCTATTAATTTCTCATGATTTAGGAGTTATTTCAGAACTGGCTGACGATGTCATTGTGATGCAGCGCGGAAGAATTGTAGAAAAAGCGGACGTTTATCAGCTATTTGATCATCCACAGCATGAGTATACGAAAAAGTTGCTTCATGCTCGACCGACGCTGCAATTTAACGAAAGATCTCAGGATTTTCTAACATTATTGAAGTAGCATTATTATCTTAAAAATAGGGAGTGAGCCCATGAGTTTACTGCAGGTTAAGGACGTAACGCATATGTATGGTTCCTATAATTTGTTTGGCAGAACGGATCAACGAAAAGAGGTACTTTCCAACGTTTCTATTTCCATAGAGCCAGGAATGTGTCTCGGTCTTCTCGGAACGAGCGGAGCTGGGAAAAGTACGCTTGGAAAAGTAATCCTTGGATTGGAGAAACCGCAAAAGGGACAGGTTCTGTTTCAGGGACATGATTTTTATAACACAGACCGTACCACCCGTAAACGGCTTCGCTGCGATCTTCAAGTAGTGTTTCAAGATTGCTACTCTTCGGTAAATCCACGAATGACTGCGGAACAAATTATTATCGAACCGTTACAAAACTATGAAAGAATGTCCCGAGATGAACAGAAGCGGACTGTTGGAGAGTTACTAGAAAGAGTTGGTCTGAATCGTGAGGACATGAGAAAGTACCCTTATCAGTTTAGCGGAGGACAGCTGCAAAGAATTAATATTGCGAGAGCGATTTCCTTAAAACCGAAGCTAATTGTATTAGACGAGGCGGTAAGTGGTTTGGATATGGTCAACCAAACAAACATTTTAAACTTGTTGAGTGAGTTGAAGTCAGCTTTTGGTCTCTCATACCTTTTTATTACACATGATATAAAAGCTGCCTATTCTATCTCTGATGCTTTGGCTGTGATGGAGAAAGGGGAAGTAGTTGAACTATGCGAAAATGAAGATCAGTTTTTTACCTCGCGGCACCCCGCTGTGCAAACTTTGCTCTCGTCCATTCTTTCCGAGCATCCCCGTTACCGTTCTCTTTCTGGAGAGGGCATTACTCCCATTCTCTGGCATGAGAGATGAAGGAGGAAAACTATGAATCATCGATCCTATCTTACATTAGCCATTCCCTTGATCATTTCAACTATAACAACCCCTTTATTAGGGGCTGTAGATACAGCAGTTGTCGGGCAGCTGCCTGAACCTGCTTATATTGGGGGAGTGGCTGTAGGAACCATCATTCTTAATACGATGTATTGGTTATTTGGTTTTTTGCGAGTGAGTACATCGGGCTTTGCTGCTCAAGCGTATGGAGCAAACGGTGATATGCAAGGGGTTTTAGCCCTAACAAGACCATTTGTAGTGGCAATTGTAGTAGGGAATATTTTTATTCTTCTGCGGCAACCTTAATATCGGAAATAATGGCCTTTATGATAGGTATCATCATTATATGGAAGGCTGTTCCTTTTACATGTAAGCAGCTTCCTTTAAAAGAAATTTTTAATCTTGCTTCGTTCAAAAAAATGATTAGCGTTAACCGCGATTTATTCATAAGAACATTTTGTTTGTTAACCATGTTTAATATGTTCACAGCGAAAGGGGCTTCCTTTGGAACAGAGGTTTTGGCAGCAAATGTTGTTCTTATCCAAATTCATTACATCATGGCTTACTGCTTTGACGGATTTGCGAATGCTTCTAGTATTTTTGTAGGAAAAGCAATTGGGGAAAAAGATAAACAATTGTACAAAAAGACACTTTCACTATCGTGTCAGTGGGCGATCTTTTCGTCCTGTTTTATCGCAGGTATTTACACCTTGTTTGGTCATAATATAATTACACTATTTACGAGTGTACCAAGTGTTATTGAGTTGGCAAACAGCTATGGAATATGGATTACGCTATTCCTTCTTTCGGCAAGCTTTGGAATTATTATTTATGGTATTTTTACAGGAACAACAGAAGCAGCACCCATTCGAAACTCGATGATTTTGGCATTGATTGCTTATCTCGTTGCTCAATTTATCGCAGTGTCTAGCTTTCAAAATCACGGCTTATGGTTCGCCTTTATCGTATTTAGTATAGGACGTTCTGTATTTTTAGTAATGTATATTCCAAAGTTAAATAAAAGGCTATTTTCGGTTCAAGCGTAGAATACTAAAACACTTTACAATTATGGAGCCTGACGCATGTCATGTCACCTTAAAATTCCCTAATTCTTAACAAGCTGTGGATACAGTTGGAGCGGAAGAAAAGGCAGAGATAGCATCGAAGCTTTACCTATCGTAGTTAACCACATCGTCTTAATACAAGAAAAACGCTATTCATTTCGTACAATTATTAATGGTCTCACCAAATGGGGTCAGACCACTGTAGAATCATAGAGATAGGAAGCGCTTTTTATAGCTATTTCAGATCTGTATCAAATAAACAAATGAATGTAAAGGCTGTTTTTTCTTTTTATTAGGAATATAATTAAGGGAATTTATGGGAAAGGAATGTTGCCACATATGAATAAACAGCAAGAATACTGGAATGGAGTAGCAAATGAAAAAGAATTCACGACACCTTTTCAACTTGACTTATTCTCAAAGTATGTAAATAAGGATGCACCATTATTGGACTATGGCTGCGGGTACGGAAGAACATTACTTGAATTAAAAAAACAACAATTTACGAATCTATATGGTGTGGATTTTTCGGAAGAGATGATTAAACGAGCTAAATCAAATGATGTGGTTATTGATTTTAATATTGTTAAAAGCGGAAAACTTCCCTTCCCGGATAATTTTTTTGATTCAGCTTTATTATTTGCAGTTCTAACCGGTGTACATCTAAATCAAGAACAGGATTCTATTTTAAATGAAATTAAAAGGGTATTAAAACCAGAGGGTATTATTTATATTAATGATTTTTTACTAAATGAGGATGAAAGAAATAAAGCACGCTATGAGCAGTATCAGGATAGGTATCGTACATATGGTGTATTTGAATTACCTGATGGGGCTGTTTTGCGACATTATAGTGAAAAGCGTGTAAAGGAATGGACAAAGCATTTCGAGAAATTAGAGTATGAAAAAGTAGAATACGTAACAATGAATGGTAACCGTTCTAACGGATTAGTGTATATAGGTAGAGTAAAGAAGTAGAATAACTTCATTGTAATGTACTTATAGTGAAAAACAATTAAAAAAGTCTATTTATATGCAATTTAAAATATCCAAAAAATAAAGAATACGTTATTCTTTCTGTAGAATCATAGGAAAGGATGGCGTTTTTTGTATGTCTGTTTCTATATCTGACGAGTTACAATTATTTGCACAGGAGATTCAGAGTCTTTTATCTCCAAATATCTTACAGAACATTGCTAGAGATGTTGGGTTTGTACAGCGAGCTAGTAAGTATCAAGCAAAAGATCTACTATCTTTATGCGTATGGATAAGCCAAGGGGTAGCGAAAACTTCCTTAACCCAACAAGCATCAACAGCAGTACTTATCAGTCCTGAAGGACTGAATCAACGATTTAACGTTACAGCTGTGCAGTTTTTACAGCAAGTATTAGCCAAACTTCTCGACCGAAAATTATCTTCATCTATGCTTCTTTCTTCTCCATATACTTCTATTTTTAAGCGTATTCGTATCTTAGATTCAACCGCATTTCAACTTCCAGATGTATTTTGGTTCTGGTGCAAAAATGTTAGTTAGAAACATAGAATAGCAATTTCCTCTACATTTCTATCTTATGAAGCTAAGCCAAACAATTTATGAATAAATTCCTTCTGTTTTTGGACGGACTTGTCCGGTAAAACCACTTGTCCTTTTTTCATCATATGCATGGCTTCAACACCACTCAATATAGAGATTGCTGTTTTAAATGATTTTAATCCTAACATAGAACGAACTCGCCTTTTAATAAACCGGTGGTCTTGTTCTACTATATTATTGAGATATTTAACTTGCCTTAGTTGTATGCCTTCAGGCATATGTTTCTCTTCTTTCAACTCTTGAATCGCTACAGGATAGGCAGGGTTCTTATCTACTGTTATTACACGAGGTTTAGAAACATACGAAAAAGCGCTTGGCTGCTTTTTTATCTCTTGATTTACTTAGATAAAAATCAATGGTATTCCCCTCTGAATCAACTGCACGATATAAGTACATCCATTGACCTTTTACTTTAATATAAGTTTCATCGACTCTCCACGAGTCATTGGTTGATTTAAGATGACGTCGAATTCGCTTATCTAATTCAGGACCGTATTGATGAACCCAACGCATAATGGTTGTATGAACCAAAGATAATCCCCGTTCATATAGTTAACATAAGATAAATTATCGGTAGTTGATTTCATGAAAATATTCTGTCTCAAAATCAAAAGAATTGTTATCTTATTGAGATGAAATGGAAAATTGTTGGATTATTATAGATCCACATCACTCTATGTTTGATTTTTTGAATTACTAGGTTTATATATAACTATGAATAAAAAAACACTCACATCTCAAAATGAAAAGTATTCTTAGTTTTTGAGATGTGAGCTGAATTTTGAATCTTACCATCAAATGAATACAGGATAGAATCACATTTCAAAGCTTAATCAAACAAAGTATTTCGGATTTTATCCGCACCTTTATTTAGTAATTCACTGTACCCTTCTGTCTCTATGATTTGTTTAAGCATCTGTTCATTCCGTTTATTATCAAGCTTTAGCTCATTATTTAATAGACCGAACTTTTCTTTTATCAGCCTATTGACTAGATTTATGTCTATTTGCTCTTCTTCTTGGCTTCCTAACAAGAATACCAGATAATACATCCAAATCTTAGATGGATCGCCACCCTTAGGATTCAACAGAATTTCTTTGTATCCATCCCCAAAGATGTCTTTTACAAAACGCTTTAATCCTCTAATGTGTATTACTCTTTCATTAAACAATCTTACATATCTATCTAACACTAGTTTGATCAATTCATGATCATAGTCTGGATATAAGTGTACATCTTTACTTAGTACTTTATTTAGTACGACAGAATGCCCTACACCTTCCCAAATCTTGGTGTTGTCCATATCTTTTGCGGTTCTGATGCAAAGATAAAATAAAAGAGAATATAGCGCATATATTTCTAGCGGAATTGTATTTTATGCTGTTAGCCCAAACAATTGATGGATGAATTCTTTCTGGTTTTGAACAGTAAAATAAAAGAGAATATAGCGCATATATTTCTAGCGGAATTGTATTTTATGCTGTTAGCCCAAACAATTGATGGATGAATTCTTTCTGGTTTTGAACAGACTGATCCTGTAAATCAATCTGTTCTTTTTTAATCATATGCATGGCTTCTACTCCTGCAAGAATGRATGTAGCTGTGCCAAAAGACTTGAACCCTAACATAGAACGTAYACGTTTCTTAATAAAACGATGATCTTGTTCCACTATATTATTGAGATATCTAACTTGTCTTAGCTTTATGCCTTCGGGCATATGTTTTTCTTCTTTTAACGCTTGAATTGCTACAGGATAGGCAGGGTTCTTATCTACTGTTATCACGCGAGGTTTAGAAACGTACGAAAAAGCCAAGGCTTTCTTGAAAAAGCACTT
>NZ_LTAQ01000017.1:33200-33507 GCF_001590835.1 Bacillus gaemokensis | reverse complement strand
AAAAAGCACTTGGCTGCTTGTTTATCTCTTGATTTACTTAGATAAAAATCAATGGTATTCCCTTCTGAATCAACGGCACGATATAAATACATCCATTGCCCTTTTACTTTMATATAGGTTTCATCGACTCTCCATGAATCATTTGTTGATTTTAGATGATGTCGTACTTTCTCTTCTAATTGAGGTCCATATTGATGAACCCRGCGCATAATCGTTGTGTGAGCAATGGATAATCCTCTTTCCTCCATCATTTCCACCAGGTTACGGAAGCTCAAATTGTACCGTAGGTACCACCTTACTGTTAATA
>NZ_LTAQ01000017.1:19715-33160 GCF_001590835.1 Bacillus gaemokensis | reverse complement strand
CCTTTTCCATACCGATCACACACCTTTTTAGAGTAATATTATCAGTATGTCCAAGTTTAGGAGATTACTTGCGAGAACTTTAGAGTTTTTGCACCAGAACCAATCAAAGAACTAGAAAAGTCCATTAAGCGAATCATGGCTGGATTAACTCAAACACTCGAATCCATCCCTGGAATTGGTCCTATATTCGCCGCCGGTATTATCGCTGAAATTGGTCAAATCGAAAGATTTGAAGATGAAACCAAGGTAGCAAAATATGCCGGATTATATTGGCGTACACACCAGTCTGGTCGTTTCACCGCAGAAAACACTTCATTATCTCGTAATGGAAATCACTACTTGCGTTATTACTTAGTTGAAGCCGCCAACTCTGTAAGAAGGCATGTATCAGATTACCAAGAATATTACGTAAAAAAATATAATGAAGTACCAAAACATCAACACAAACGTGCACTCGTTCTAACCGCAAGAAAACTTGTGCGATTGGTGGATGCGCTACTACGTAGTCACCAACTCTTTACGCCAGAAAGGTGCGTGAAAGTGTGACATAAAATTTGTCATCGCTACCTTTCAATCACCTTCCAGTAAATTACATTCTTTACTGGTCTAGTTTGGTGATGTCTTTTTTTAGCAAATTGTCCTTTGATAACTTCAAACGCTTTTATTTTTCAGTTGACATACTACCGCAGGTCTTTATAAAGATTCCTACCAAAATACCGTCAATGTTTACATCTAGTTACTCCTTAACTTGTACTTTCTTATAGTTCCATCTTTTCCAATATTGCGATAACTTAATTTTACTATATTTTTAAAACCAACATATCTTCTATATGGACTTCCTCAATTATAAAAAACTTTCATAACAGAAGTTATATCTACTGTTGACTACTAATAATGATACGTTATGTTAATCTCACATGTACATAATACGTAAAATATTGTTTTGACAAGAATAAACGATTATAAATTTGGAATATTAAAATCTGACCAATTGAATTAAAAATATTAACAAAAGGTGGCCGATAAAATGCCCACAATACCTAATTTTCCTGAATACCTTAATCATGAACATCACGCTTGGCATATTCCTAGTGCTCACCCTGATCTTCCAACACGCCAAATCTTGCCTCCAAACCCTGGTGCAGGTTTAGAATTTATAACATTTCATCAAAATTTCATAGCTAAATTTCATGCGTGGTACGATTCTCAACCATTTGCGGATCAAAATGCTGTTGCACCATGGACATCAATTCCACAAGAACTTAAGGTAGCCAGCGCCGGCTGGAACTCTCAATTTGAAGCGGATGAAAAACGAATACTGACTAACAATCCTCCTTTTGCATCCCTAGATGAACTTGGATTGTTTATTGAAAGGGGATTACATAATCAATTTCTTCATGGTGCCGCAGCGAGAGTATACAATGAACCAATTGTAGGGAGTATTCCTTCTTCACCATTAAGTACTCTGTTTTACAAAATACATGGACTCATAGATTATTGGTGTTCTTCTTGGGAGAAGCGTGGTTTCAGCGGTTCGCTAGCAACCGCACGCCAGACAGACGACCAACTTGATCTATTCGCCGTGGACAAACAAGGACGTGTAAATGTTATGTGGGTAGTCGGGACCGGACGTTGGCAAGGACCAATTCCTCTCACTGCGCCGAACTATGTTCCATCTGATGCGGTATTGAGAACCGCACATCAAACAGATGAACAGCTTAATCTATTTTTCGTGGATAACCAAGGACGTGTAAACGTTATGTGGGTAGTCGGAACCGGAAATTGGCAAGGACCAATTCCTCTCACTGCACCAAATGTTGCTATACCTGGATCAGGTATAGCAACCGCACATCAAACAGATGAGCAACTTGATTTATTTTTCGTGGATAAACAAGGACGTGTAAACATCATGTGGGTAGTCGGAACCGGAAATTGGCAAGGACCAATTCCTCTTACTGCGCCGTATACTTCTTATAGTACGGGAATGACTCTTGTGACTGCACATCAAACAGATGAGCAACTTGATCTATTTTTCCTGGACACTTCAGGACGTGTAAACGTCATGTGGGTAGTTGGAACCGGAAATTGGCAAGGACCGATTCCACTAACTACGGTATTCAAACCGTTCTTCAGTCGGATTGGGGGGACTGCACGTCAAACCGACGAGCAACTTGATCTGTTCACCGTAGATGATAAGGGACGTGTAAATGTCATGTGGGTAGTCGGAACCGGAAATTGGCAAGGACCAATTCCTTTGACTGCACCGAACTTCGTTCCAGTGTCTACGATTCCAGCAACTGCGCGCCAAACCGATGAACAAATTGACTTGTTTTTCGTAGACAAGCAGAGACGTGTAAATGTTATGTGGGTAGTTAATACCGAACCTTGGAAAGGACCGATTCCATTAACTGAACCAAATTACGTTTCATTAGGTACGAACCTAGCGACTGCGCGCCAAACCGACGAGCAAATTGACTTGTTTTTCGTAGATAAGTATGGGCGTATAAACGTTATGTGGGTAGTTAATACCGAACCTTGGCAAGGACCAGTTCCACTAACTTGACCTAATTGTCGTGGCCAATTAGCTAAAGATTAACATGAATTATAATCAAACATAAAACCCCTTGATTATCAAGGGGTTTTAACATGAACAACGTTGATAAATCAATTTTTCGGAGCCACTTCAGAAATTTCAATAATAAGAATTAAGAAAAAGTAAAACCGTCTTTGATATCTTAGGCGTCGTATACAACTTTTCTATGTCTCATAAGGTTCTGTTGCAAAGTTTAAAAAAGCAGAAACAGGTATTGATAAATGAGGGGGGACCATTTAGGCAGTGACTAATAATTTGTGTAATTCCTTGTGCGTTGAAAAACCGCAGTTTGGCTGCAAACTGCGGTTTCGTTTATATATAGCATGAATGGTTTCGATTCCTTTCAAGGTACGTGAAGCATGGCGAAGATTTTGAAATCCTGCGGATTTGGCAAAACATCGCTTGATATGTCTATGATCCTGTTCGATGAGATTATTGAGATGCTTAACGGTGCAATGTTTCGTATGCACATAAAGACCGTTATTTTTCAGTTTTTTGAACGCACAAAGTAGGGCAGGAGCCTTGTCTGTTGTGAGAACCGTTGGTTCTCCAAAAGCTTTCACTAACCTTTTCATAAACATATAGACGGCTTGATGATCCCTTGTTTTACGAAGTTGGATATCCAAGGTGTATCCTTCTTGATCAATCGCACGATAAAGATAACACCACTCTCCTTTGACTTTGATGTAGGTTTCATCTAAATGCCATGCGAAATGTGCTGATTTATTTTTCTTCTTCCAAATTTGATAAATCAAATTTCCATATTCATGCACCCAACGCATGATGGTTGTTGGGTGAACGGAAACTCCACGTTCTTTCAGGATTTCAGATACATCACGATAACTTAAAGAAAAACGGCAATAATAGCCGACGGCTACCAAAATAATATCTTTCTTGAACTGTTTTCCTTTAAAATATCTCATGCATCATGCTCCCCGAATCATTTTTCTTACATTTTAATTTCGCTTAGAAAACTTTGCAACAGAACCTTTTAGTTTATTATGCTTTTGGTTTAAATACTACCCAATGTGGATTTGGATTATCTTTATTTACATCCCCTGTTTCAGGATATCTAAGGGAACCATATTCTGAATATCCTGTTCTAGCTCTATTTTTATCTGCTGCATCGTGTTCTTTTAACCATTGGATAGGAGATGTTTTAGCACAAACTGTAATGTAATTATAAACAGTTTGACCGTCTGCACAAGCGGTCATAATCCCTTTAGTTTTATTGGCCCAAAGTTGTGCAAAGCTGATACCTTCAACGTTTGTTCCTGTATTACAAGCATAAGAATCTGCTATATTTCCTGGTGCAAAGGCGTCTGTTTGTAAACGTTGAATATCTTCTTTATGGAAATGCCCTTTATATTTTGCGTCAGCTTGATATTGAGCTCCAAAATCAAGATATCCTCTATGACCATGACCAAACCATGAAAAATCTATAATTTTATTTAAACGTTTTCCAGTACCATTAGTAGATTGTGTATTAATATAATTAATTAACTGATCTTTATTATCAACAAATACAACATCTACTGACCAATGTGTTGCGGTTTCTCCAAAGTTGAAAATTTCTTCATTTGAATATAGGTTTCTTTCAATAATCCAAGTTACGTGGGTTTTATGATTATCGTATTTTTGTTTAAGATCTCGAATTTTTTTGATTGCTGGTTCAATAAAGTTATATCTAAATCCTCTTTCTGGTCCTTCTTTTGCTGAAACTACAATACATTCATATTGATTGAATTCTTTCTCTGAAATTTTATAACCTGAATCTCTTCCTGATTTAATATCTTTATCAATTGCTATAGAACCATTTCCGCTCCCAATCGCGTATTCTTTAATTTGATCAAATGCCCAATTTTTTGGTAATGGGAATCCTAGGTTTCCACTAAAACCAGTAGACATACCAGAGACAAAGCTGTATGTTGCATATTTTTGGTCTGATACTTGAATACATACGTTTCGTGAACCATATACTCCAATTTTGTAATAACTTCCTAATTCTTTCATTTGTTCGTTGATTGCTTTGAAGTGTGGTAAAATTTTGTTTTTAATATCGTCACCTGTTGCATCAAAATCTACTGCGAAATAGATAGTTGTTCCATATGGGAATCCATAATTTAAAGCGGCTTGAAAAGCATCAATTGCATCTCCTTTACCCTGTGAAGCATTAAAATAGTTTTTATCTCCACCGTTTGTTTGGTAGATAGGAAAAATGCTAAGGCCAGCTCTGAAAATGTTATGCATTTCTCCGCCTTGAATTTTTTTATTTTTAGCATTTTTTACTTTAGCGTTTGTTAAATAACGTCCTACTGTTTCATAACCGGCTGCGACTAATGTTTTTGCTCGTTCCGGAGTAATTTCTGTAATACAATCGCAAGCTTTACCTTGACGCTCTGGGTCTCCTGTACTTACTAATAGAGAAGCCCATGTTTGATAATCTGAAACTCCAGTTGCTTTCAATAATGAAAAGTTTTGGAATTGTTTTAATTGTGTAGTTACAGCTGTTGAAAATTTACCATCAAACGGTACATCGTAACCATTGAAAATAAGAGACGCTTGGAATAGGTACACAAAAGCACCTGTTGAACCTTCTTTTAATACGACTGATTTAATTTTATCTTGTGTTGTTGGACCAAAGTTTCCGTTAGCTGTACCATCTTGTAATCCTTCTTCATATTGAATAGCAAACATTAGAGCCTTTTGTACATCACGTGAATAATGGCCATCACAAGGCATATAGAAAAAGTCAGCGCGTTTGATATATTTGCTGTTTAACCATTGTTGGATACTTCGAATTTTTGCACTTCCGTTATTAACTAATACATAAGCATCCATTGTTAATAGTGCTTTTAATAATTTAGGAGTTACTGCGCCATCATTTGGTGTACAGCCTAAATCTTTTTGCATAGAAGCAATAGCAGATTGTGTACCAGGTGCATATGTTCCTGTAATGCCACCAGGTCCATAACCTTTGCAATATAAAGCGGCTTGAATAATTTTTACAATATTTGCGTTTGTATTAGATGTTGTACTAATTGGACATTTTTTTGCAAGTTCTTTCAATGTAGTAGGGCCACAGCTTGTAGATGTTTCTGTAATTCCAAGTTCTAATTGTAATGCTTGTGTTAAGGCACCCATTGTAGACCAACCTGTTTTTCCAGTTACTTCAATTTCTTTATAACCAGCTCTACCCTTATATGTGCTGTTTACCCATTCCTGTGCTTTTTTTACCATTTGATCCATGTTTATTACCTCTTTTTTAATTATTTACATTAGATTACTTCATGATTTCATCTAATATATTAATGAAAAGCTTTATTGCTTTTCTGGTAATAATTTTACGGTTATATTTGATATGAAAAGTCCCCTTTTTTCTCAGTTTTTTGTCGATGTTTATAAAAAAACATTTACATTATATGTTAATGTTTTTAGTGGGATTATTTACAATATATAAGGTGTTTAAAAGGAGAATAAAAATGAAGATATTATGGAGTAAAAATACTTGTTTTGCAATAGGAATGAATATTATTTTTTGTATAGCAATATATATATATATTGCTTATTATAATGATTTTATTTATTTGGATTCTGGTAATTTACATAGAAGTCTTGGAGATGATATTACATATATTTTATATGCTTTATTAGTTCCTTTGGGTGGTTCTATTATATTTTCGTATATTGCTTTAGGTAAAAAAGAATATAGTAAAGGGGTATTAATTTTTAACTTATGTTTTTCGATATTTTTTATAATTTTTATTGGAATTTGGTTTGTTTGTCTTTTGATTTCGTTTTAATATGTGTTTTTTAGGGTTGGTTATTTTGTTTTGAGTATTTTTTGTAACAAAGATACCCCTTGATTTACAGTGTTTTGAATGTATACTTTTTTTGGTGGTTTTGAAGATATCAAGTGATTTGTTTTGAAGTCAATGATTAAAGGGGAATGAATGTAAACAAATATCTAAAAGTTTACTTTCGGTTTTCTAAAAAAATAAACAAGAACTTGTAGGAATACTACAGGTTCTTGTTTAGATAAAGGACAGAGATATCTACTCTTTTTCTAGCCAAGCAATAGGAATTTCTTTTTCACCAGTTACTTCAAACAGAATTTCTCCATTTACTTTAAAGACCCGTTCAATAATGGGTATTGTAATCATTTTATTTTCCTTTATTTTTCGCTTTCGTACTAGTTCTAAGTCGATAATATTCATGCTGAAATCCCCTTTTGTGTATGTAAGACAGAGAAAAAAGCACTCAAATGAGTACTTTTTAACTTGAATCACCATTTTACTTTTTGAGCTGTTACTCTATGTATATTTTACTATATTTATCTATAACAGTTGTTGATAAAGTTATTTTATTCCAATTTACTATAATTCATAAACTTACGTATTAGGGATATAGTTTTTAAAATGATTTTTGGGAAAGTTTTCCGATAAAAATAGAGTGAAAATCGCTTGGAATTTAATTATCCTAAAAATGATCGTTTTCGGGACGTTTTTTATTCAGCCGTTTTCTATTAATCAAACGTTTGTTTAAAACACTTGAGTCATGTTTCCGTACCCCTTATTCCGTTAAAGGGCCATTTAATGGAATAAGGCGTCATAACAAAATTGGATATTTAAATTAAAAACAGTATGAAATTGTGAAGAAATGTACTTAAACTACCATGAAAATAAACTTCTGTAACTTCGAAAAAAGACAATACCAAAGAAGCCCCTTCTCATTCGTTAAAAAAAAATGGAGAGAGCCACAATTCATTGATCTATGGATTGACTGGATTAAGAACCAGTATGGACAGTTCACTATATTTTCATCCTCTGTGGTGCAGCGATGATTTTTCCACTGCATGGATGGCTAACGGGCAGTTTAGTTTAAGCAGGAATAATTAATCTTTATAATGAATTAGAAATAAAAATTATTAATACTTAATTCAATAGAAGGAAGGTCTTGGTATTGGATATAGAAAAATATAATTTGGTTAATCAAAATAATTGTAAAAAACCTAATTATAAAATAGATGATAAAGAAATATATTTTGATATTTATGTTAGCCCTGATAAAGAAGTGTGTATCGTAGGTAGTTTAGACAACAATTATATTTGTTGGGCTTCGATTACTATTCTTGATGAAAGTGATTTGATTGTTACTATTATCGATTATTTATTGAAACGTAAACCTGTTATGGTTTCAAGTATCTATTTCGCATTAGGATTTCGTTACGAGGAAGTAATGAAATGGCATAAATTTCGTATATCCAAAAAACTGTATAATGATGGTGAGTATCGTTACTACTCACAAGCCACTCCTGCTTATTTAGGAGATAACGAAATGTATCTTGCTAAATATATATCGGGGGAAATAAACAGTTTTTATTATTCAGAGTTATCGAAGTGTAAATATCGTTTGATGGATAACTATTATTTTAAGATATTAGAAGGTTATAAAAAACTTTTAATACAAAAGGAAAATTACGAATACTATTACGAAATGAAACCTCTTATTTCCTTATTGAAAAGTGAAAGTTACCTAAAATTATGTCCGAATGAGGAAATAAGAAATATATATTTGGACTGTATGAAGGAATGTTCTAATCTATATAACCGCTATATGTCATCAGTAAGGTAAATGATTGTAATGATATATAAATTATAAATTGTGGGGGGAGATAAAATATGATTGAATACAAAAATGGGAAGGAATACTGGAACGGAAAGGAATGTACTGGCAATTTTGTGTATCGCACATTAGCGGATATGTTCCCTGGAGATTATGAACGATACAGAAAAGAATCAATGGAATTTAAAGAAAAGCATACTGTTTTACACTGCTCTCTTTGTCATGATAAATGGGTTCATGATGACACCGATTTGTCTACTGCTCAATGTCCTTCCTGCAAGTCCAGAGAATTTCAAAAGTTATAAGCTCTTATTAAGTCTTTGTGATTGTGAAGAAACGTACTTAAACTACCATGAAAGAAGTAGTTTTCTTACATATTCTGTGGTGAAGCAGGGCTTCATGGATGGCTAACGGGGGCGTTAGTGAAAGAAGAATTAAACATTTTAAGGCTGAGGCCATCTTTTAATTATTCCAGAAAAGGGCGCGATTGCCGAACAAAGGTAATCGTTTTAAAACAACATATGTTTTATTAACTTTATAGTACAACAATTGTTGTTTTAACTCGAGTAGAACTTAAAGAAAAGGGCGCAATTGCCGAACAATTTAAACCAAACTGGCTTTCCACTTTGTGTTCATATAAACAAAGTAGGAAGCCTTATTTTTTCTATAATTTCTTCATTTTAGTCTTGATTTCTCGAAGGGATGGGCAAAAATATCCAAATTTATTATTTACCACAACAAGGTTTCTGTTTTTTTATAGTTGTACGTTTTACCATCGCCTCTTTCCACTCATGATTACATTCTTCACAGAACCACCATACAACCATTTTTGAATTAGGAGCATATCCGTAAGGGCCTCTTTTATTTTTTGTAGGATGCCATTGCTTTGCTAAATGTGGATAGTGATTACCAAAGCTTTCCTCTGGCAACACGCGTGTCTTTGAGCAGTACGGACAACCCTCACCATGATGAGTACGTCTATTAATTCCCATTTCCCAGATATGCCGTTCATCCCTCTTGCACTGCCATGTCACTTTTTTCCCTGATTTAGGTGCTAACTGCCATGGGTCTACTCCCTCATTCAATTTTGAATGTAACTCTGAGAGCAATTTTGGATGTAGGGCTGCAAAGCTCTCTTCTGTCAACACGCGTTTTTTGGCACAATAAGGACAGCCTTCTCCTCTTATACGATACCAAACGGGCATATCCCAGATATGGTTCTGTTTCCTTTTACAGCGCCACCATACTTTTTCCATAGGTTTTAAGAATGGATCATCAGGATTAATTCCCTTATTTTGTTCATAACACCATTCGTCCATAAGTTTAGGATATCGAGAAGCAAATCCATTTTCAAAGTATGTTCTTGCACCTGCACAATATATACAAGTTGTTTTTCTATTCACTCGATACGCAATACTCGTTTTCCATACGTGCTGTGTATTGTTTCGACACATCCAATACACAGATTCTTTGGAGTTTGGTAAAACATCATTTGGTGTTAAATCTCCATTTAATGTCGGATGCCATTCTGCCGCAATTTCTGGATATTTACTCTGTAATGAAGATAATTGATTTAAGATTTTGTTTCGGCAAACTGGACAGCCTTTGTCTTTTCTTCCTGTTCTTTTAGCTATTTCCTCTTTCCATTCATATCCACATGAACAAATCCACCAAGCTTGAACATCTGATCCATATGTAATACCGTATGGAAGGGCTCCTTTATTTAATTTTGGATGCCATTGCGCTGCTATATCAGAGTGTGTTGTAAAAATGGAGTTGCAAATCGGACAATCTCTCCTTCCGTTTTTTCGTTGTTTCACAGGCGCTTCCCACTCATGTCCTTGCTTACATTGCCACCATACAACTTTGTGAGAATTAGCAGAAATATGTTCTGGCCCTACCACACTGTTTTTTGTATAGTGCCATTCTGCCGCAATTTCTGGAAATAACACTTTTAAACTTTTTTCTTTTTTATTAGTACGGTACTGACTCAAGATTTCTAACCGATCATTATACGAAGAAATAGATTGCGTGACTTTTCGAATTATGTCCTTCTTCTTTTCATAAATTGATGGATATTGTTTTTGGAGATGTAAATCCAAAGAAATAAAAATTTCGAGAATCACTCCATCTAAAGATGAATAATAACGACCCTGCGAATAATAATGAGTCAATAATAATGCTTCATGTAACTGTATAATTGGTAATCCATCAGAACGTACTCGTATTAGTTTGACTCCCTCTTCTTTCAGAACGTAATTTTTCTGTTCATCATTTTCCTGTTGTCTTTTTCTATCATGAAAAGGTCTTCCATCATACTCCACAGCAAATTGAACAGATGGAATATAGATGTCTATTTCTTGCTTTTTATCTTTAAAGGCTTCATGATGAAATTTATTTCCAGTGCCTTCCATCACTTGTTTCAAGTAAAAATGAATTGCCTGTTCTGGAAAAGATGTCTTTTGCCCTTTCCAACATCTTAGACATCCTCGATTTAATCGATCTACTACTCTTGTTTGCCATGTGTGGCTTTCATCAAATCGGCATTGCCACCATACGCGTTCCGATGAACCAAACACTACTTCATATGGCGTTAGCTCTCCATTTAATATTGGATGCCATTCTGCCGCAACATCAGGGTAAACAGTTGCTAAGCAGTTATCATCACATACTTTTTTATTACTACAATACGGACACCATGTATTAGAATTTTTAACATTATTAGGTGTTGCTTCAAACCTGTGTCCTTTTCGGCACTCCCACTCTAGAGGCGTCATAATATTTACATAAGTTTCTGATAAACACTTACCATCATTTAGTTGAGCAAGTTTACACATATCTTTAATCGACAGCCGATTATGTGTTGTGCTTTTGGATAATTCTTGCGAAAGACTCACTTCTTCTTCTTTCAGATCCTTAAGTATATGTTCCACATATTCAGGAGTTAATTTTCTGACCTTAGCACAGAATGGACACCAGCTATCATACGATTTTAAATCGTTCAAACGTTTTTGAAAGATATGACCTTCCCTACACTTAAAAAATAACTTTTGCTTATTATTAATGTATCTTTTAGATAAACAGACTCCCTCCTTGGCTTGGGCGAATTTTTGAATTTCTCCTATATCCTTCCTTATAGGCACTTTCTCCACCTCCTTCTTGATTGGTTGATAATACCTAAATTTTAAAGAAAATATACCTTTTTAAACGCTCGTTCACTTTTTAGGACGGTTCATATGTAAAAGTAAAACTAAGTTTACATCTTTTTACAATTTGTAAAACCCACCAATTATAACTTTACATATAGATAATGTAAGAATTAAATTTTTAAATATTTATAATATTTAGTGCAAAAAATATCAATTTACTATATATAACATTTATGTAAAAATATAATTAAGCTAAACTCTTCTTTAAATCTTTGCCCCTAACAAGGATTTAAAGATAATGCTATTTTTAGTTGCAAGTTCATAAAAAGAAAAAAGCCAAATCTATTATAGAACTTGGCTTTTTTCTTTGGAGTTCATGTAAATAACGACTTGAACCCACTACTCTTTTTCAAATGTAATTTTATTTTATCATATTTAAAACATTTTGTTACTGTAAATCTCATTTTTATCAGAAAATTAAGATAAGAACACAACTTGTTTCCTTATAAAATCAAGATTTATCACGTTTATAAATACATCTGAAAACATTTATTAAATCCAAACAACCTTTTTAAACTACTTAGCGTACAATTTTCTCGAAATGATATGGTGACCCCAATTAGAAAATACACTAACAAAATTAAAGCCTCGTTTAAGAAAAAAGGTTATAAAAGCCCTTAATAAATGGGAGAATCAATTTTAAAACCTTAAAAAATAAGCTATACTTATGAATTGAAGAGCAATCTGTAAGTCATACATGTGGTAAATTTACAAAGAAAAAGTGAAAGTACATTTAAAAAGAGATAAAGCACTGATTCAAGGTGAATTTATCTTTTTTTTATATGTTGGGAGGAACAAACAATGATGTTCGTTTTAAAATGAAGGTAATTCAGTCAATACAAAAGATTTGCGAAAAGACCCGCAAGTCTTTTACTATTTCATTCTCATTCTTTTTTCTTGGAAAGGTTTAATATACTGTGTATTTAACAATGGCTTATAGTCTCTTATTAATTGTTTTTCAATCAAATTCGTATGATCACTCGTATAGTGTCCTATCTCAAAATATATGAGTACAAAATTAATTAATCCTCTGTTGGCATAAAATCTTGTTATAGGCTCATAACCTTTTAAATGATACAGTAGTCTATCGCGAACTTTTGATGATTTACCTATATAAAGTGGTGTATTAGGGTAATGAGATTTTGACTCAAACAATACATATACTGCTTTACAATTCATGTGTAAATTATCTTTAATATCATTGGCATCAATAAATAAATATGGATACATGAATTCTTCTTTTCCCTCAAAAACAAAAACCGATTCTTTCGGATTATTATACAATATAAATTTGTCTTTCATCGTAATACTCTCCTTTTTCCAAAAGAGTTTTCCATTTACTCAAAATTGAATTGATTTCGAGAAAAAATTTGTACAATCGTTCTTTCGCTTGGCTATTATCTTTGTGGATACTAGTATTTATTTCCCTTTTATGTACAACAATCCCTTGATTATTATAAAAGGACACTACAACTAGATACATTCCCCACTTTATTTTTACTAATGAAGTAACATATGATAAATCTTGCAGTGGAATTAAAAACACTTCATCTTCGGCATGTTGATCATATATTTGAATTAATTTAACACTTAGCATGTTCTTTTGTAGTCCAATAAAAAGTGTTCCTTCTGTAGGATTCCAAAAGTGGTTTTCAAAATCCGTTGCTAACCTCTCATTATTGATATTTCCAGACAAAGTAATTTCGGTTCTGTTGCAAAGATTTCTAAACTGAGATAACCTGTAGAAAAAGTGTGAGCAGGAGAATGCTATATGGGGTATTTTAAAGGAAAACAGTTTAAAAAGGATATAGATTTCTAAACTGAGATAACCTGTAGAAAAAGTGTGAGCAGGAGAATGCTATATGGGGTATTTTAAAGGAAAACAGTTTAAAAAGGATATTATTTTAGTAGYCGTMGGCTACTATTGTCGTTTTTCTTTAAGCTATCGTGATGTATCTRAAATCTTGAAAGAGCGTGGTGTTTCGGTTCACCCAACAACCATCATGCGCTGGGTTCAT
>NZ_LTAQ01000017.1:0-19525 GCF_001590835.1 Bacillus gaemokensis | reverse complement strand
GAACCAACGGTTCTCACTACAGACAAAGCACCAGCATTACTTTGCGCATTTAACAAATTAAGAGAACAAGGCTTTTATCTAAATACAACTCATTGTACAATCAAGCATTTGAACAATCTCATTGAACAGGACCATAGGCATGTGAAGCGACGTTTTTCCAAATCCGCAGGATTTCAAAATCTTCGCCACGCTTCCCGTACCCTGAAAGGCATCGAAACCATTCATGCTTTATATAAACGAAACCGAAGCCTTGGCTCAGACTTCCGTTTTTCGACATACAATGAATTACAGGAGCTACTAACAATCGCATAAAATGTACAACTTTTTGTTGGCACCATTTAACTTTAACAAAACTTTGCAACAGAACCNTTCGACATACAATGAATTACAGGAGCTACTAACAATCGCATAAAATGTACAACTTTTTGTTGGCACCATTTAACTTTAACAAAACTTTGCAACAGAACCCTTAGGACGTCCTCCGGTGAACCTTTCAACCTTAAGCAAACAACAAATACATATAATAGAAGAGACTCACTCAAAATGGAATAGTGGAGAAATAACAGCTGTTATGTTTATGGAAATGTTAGAGCTAAGGAAAAACACGTTTTATAAAATAATGAAAGAGTATGAAGAAGCAAAGTAGCATCTCTCCTATGAGAAATGCTACTTTGCCCGGTTGTAAGAACGCTGGTACTACCCCATCATCATCAAGCCAAGATTTTGAAGTACCCCCAAAACGAAATTTTTATCTCTCTACAGTAGTCAATGAAATTTTAGTTCATTTTACCTTTTTTGGATGTTCGTTAACTTTAGGGGGGAGTTTCACAGACTGCTGTTTAATAAGTACGTATGATCAATTCTACTCTTAACCACGATAGTAAAACTAAGCTGCGGGTACATATTTTTCCAATCTTTGTTTATTTTTTTCCATTTTTCGGGATCTTTCCGATGGATAGCTTCCCCTACACCAATTAGGTCAATATTTTCTTTTTTCGTATATTCCAAAAACTCCCCTACTTGTTGCTTTATCTTTCGATTCAACTTTTTTTCCCAATTAGCAATTATTTCAGGTGTAATCTCTTTGACATCTCGATGTACATCCGCAACATTAAAATCAGCGAATATTTCTATAGATATTGAGGGTTTTCCTTTAGAAAATATAGGTTGAATATTTGTATGACAATTTATGTTTTCAAATGTTATATATTTACGTTTACCTTCTTTCAAAGTTTCAACAGCTGATTTTGATTCATTTATTAGGCGAAGATATTCTTTTGTAAAAGAAGCATTAAGAAAGGATACCAGTCGGCCCTTTTTAAACACATATAATCCAGTTGTTTTTATTAGACCTTTTCCTGGTTTACTACCTATGAAAATCGCTGGGATTGTTACTTCTTTATAACTATTTACTAAATCAGAATAAACCGTTTGCAACGTTGTTTTTTTAATCGTACTGGTTTTATTTTGTGATTTCACCAATCCTTTCAAACTGGCAGAGGTTAAGTTTTCTTGAACAACATTACCTTTAAAAACCTCTTCAGCATTCCCAGAAGCGACGAATACTAGTGCAGACTTACGAAAATGTCTTTGGCGATAAAGTATATCCATTTGTTCTTTAAGCCCTTCTTTGGCTATATCTTTCCCGAAAATTATTACACTAGAATGCCCCCAAAAGACCGAACGAGATGATTTCTCTCTCAATTTCCTTGCTGCTTCAAACAAGGTATCTCCTTCTTCACTAAGATGCAACTTTTTCCCCATCAATCCAGTTGGAGCTTGAGAAGAACCCATTATTTTCAAAAACTCAACAGTAAGCTTCACTTTGTGCTTCTTTCCCTTATCAATTGCTGTGGATTGTACTAGCATTACTTCATTTATTTCTTCATGTCCCCAGCAACCTGTTAGTACAATCGTACATAATAGGATATATACCCACTTATACTTGCGAGAATTCATACCAATATCCCCCTAAGATAATCCTCTATGAAGTAATTACTTTATCTCGTTTCAACTTTTGTTTTACTATGGCTACTAGTAAGATGAACAATGGAACCAATGCCTGAAAAATTAAGAAATACATCGCATGTTCAGAATAAAATGTAGACAGATCTACAAACCCATCAACCTTATATCGGGCAGAAACAATATAAACTAACATAATGGGGAGTATAATATATCGACGATCTTTAATAGAAAAAATTTGACATGCGGCTTCAGTGCTCGCCCACAAATACGACGTAATTTTTACAAAGAGACCTGTCATCCAGAAAGAAACGACTAATACATCAAATCGATCAATGATTCCACCAATACTTATGTTAGATATTAAAGAAAATATTGGATAGGTTTGTGTTGCCGTTGTTTCGGCTCCCATTACTAAAACCGAACTTAACACTGTTAATAAGAATAAAAGAACAGTAATCCCCATTCCAGCTATTGTATAAAAAGATGTACGCTTCGTTGTTTTTACATAATTTATCAACATGGAAATACTCATTACATCTCCAAAGAATGTTATGGTAGTAAGAGAATGACTAAGGGGCTTAATAAAGCCATTTTCTAATACAGGAAGTGCATATTCAAAGTGAACCAAATTTAAAGTTAGAAAGAAAATACTTATGTATGTTAAGAGCTGAACTGGAAAAATGACTTCCGAAGCACGTACAAATGTTCCTATTCCACAAAATACCGCATATGCAGCCATAACAATACCGATTATGAGATAGACAAAAATGGGCGTAGTAGGTTCGATGTTGGCCAATAAAAATTCCGCGAATTCACGTAAAACCCATGATCCTAAATCTACGAAATAAAAAAACATCACTACATTAATAATCGCTCCTATAAGCCTCCCAAAAACTTCTTGATTAATTTGGATTAGACTTTTTTTAGGAAAAATCCGTTCAAGCCATACAAATATCATGACATTGAGCATCCCTATTAAACCGGAAAGAATAACGATATACCATCCGTCTCTCCCAGCTCCCTTGCTTACCTCAGCAGGAAGAAAAAAAATAGGTGAAGAGGTCGTTATAAGAGTAATCAAAATCATGAGTTGTCTGTTTGAAATCTGGGATCCTTCCATTTTTCAAGCTCCTTATTCGTATGTGTATTCATTTTATGAAATATAGAGTTCTTTTTACTATTCATCGGCAAGGGACGACGAATCAGCAAGTTCACTACCTGTGAAAAACGAAATGGATTCAGATACGGCACACCAAAGGAATGTAGAGAAGCCAAATGAATAAGAATTAACATGCTCACAAAAACCATTCCTATAAAACCCAAGAATCCCGCAAATATTATAACTACAAATCTAAGCATACGAAGGGCGTACCCAGCATTTTGTGCAGCGAGAGTAAAAGAACAAATTCCTGTTAAAGAAACCACGATAACTGTTACAGGACTAATAATTCCGGCTTGAACCGCTGCTTGTCCCAATACCAGAGCACCTACGATACTAACCGCTTGTCCAGTTTGACGGGGCAAGCGAACCCCTGCCTCTCGTAATATTTCAAATGTAACTTCCATCATCAAAACCTCAACAATAACCGGATATGAAATAGGCTCTCTTCCTTGAGCAATACTCATTAAAAAAGCAGTTGGTAGAAACTCATGATGGAAACTAACGGCTGCAATAAAGAGCCCTGACAAAAACAGCGTAATGAGCCCACAAAACAACCGAGTGATACGCAAAAAAGAAGATATATAATAATGCCAATAGTTATCTTCGCTAGAATGGAAAGTCTGCAGAAAAACGTAAGGAACAAGAACCGCCCAAGGAGAAGCATTAACTAGAATTGCTATCCTTCCTTCTATTAAAGAGTCCACGACTCGATCCGGTCGCTCTGTTGATTCTGTTAAAGGAAAAACGGTTCGTTTATTGTCAGTTATCCATTCCGATATATAATGGCTATCCAATACAGCATCAAATTGGATAGTTTTAATTCTCTTATGCACTTGAGCTAGAATTTCTGGATCTACACTGTCACTTACGGAAACGATGGCTATTTTCTGTTTGCTTATTGAACCTAAGAAAGTATACTCAACTTTCAGTTTGGTTGTAGGTAAATGGAACCGAATCAATGCAATATTTTTTTTCAATGACTCAGTAAAACCATCATGTGGACCTTTTACAGTTACTTCATTATCAGGTTCCGTTATGGAACGTATTTCTATGTCTAATGAGTAAATGGATATTCCTATTTGATTTGAAAATAAAAACACAGTAAATCCATATATTAATTGATCAACAACTTCTTCAATTGTTTTAACCTGAATTATTTTTTCTGTTTTTGACAATTTTTCTAAAACATATTTGTCAGAGGCAAAGTCTGTGGAATTTTGCATTTTTATTTGCATTAGTCTATTGAGTATTGAAGTTGGATTTGCTAAATTTGCTAGATACAAAACAGTGATAAAATGAGTATTTTTTGTATCTTCCTGGTCACCCCACGCTATGTTTTTCACAATTAAGTCGTCCGTATTTTGCATCATTGCTTTGATGGAACGTATATCTACTTCTTGATTACTGATTATATGCCCAGAACGATTATCTTCCATACCCATTCACCTCTTATACATAACATAACCCACTCCATTAAATTATATGCCTTAATGAATAAACACAGTTTTTTTGGGTAAACATTCGAATAATAATGAATCTACGGAGGGCATCATGAAATCTGTTATATACCTACATATAGTCTCTTTTGTTTGGATGATGGTTATGATTTGGTACATTCCTAACAGTTTTATATATTCGAACTATAAACATTTTCCTTGGCGATTTCTAATGGTCAATGGATTAACTCTTGTTCCCATTGCTATATTTATATTTATATTTATTGCAAGTCGATTTTCCTCATTTTCATTCCGAAAAAAATGAGGAAAGAGGAGTGGGAGCTCGGCGCATTTTTGTGGATAAAGCAAGTGGATAACATTTTGATCGTCCTCAGGGTTCCGTTGCAAAGTTTGTAAAAATTTAAAGAGCGTGGATAAGAGTCGTCAAATGTTACGCATTTATGAATAATTTTTGTAATTCTTTGTACGTCGAAAAACCGAAGTCTAGTCGTGAACTGCACCCAAATTATTAGTCACTGCCTAAATGGTCCCCCCTCATTTATCAATACCTGTTTCTGCTTTTTTAAACTTTGCAACAGAACCAAAGAATCTAACCTCTTTTCTCAAGTTCTTTTTCTATTTATATACAATTTATCATTTAAAATTATGAACTCATTCTATTATTTACAACATATTACTTTGACAGGCAAAGTAATATTTCGTATTATGTACTATAAGAGGTGATATATAATGAGTGTTATATCTACAGACTTAATCCGTGGGCATACGGACATGATCATCTTAAATGTTCTTCGTCAAGGTGATAGTTATGGATATGAAATATACAAAAGGATTATTGAATTAAGTGACAATCAATACGAATTAAAGGAAGCCACTTTATATACAGCTTTTCGGCGATTAGAGAAAGAAGGTCACATTTCTTCCTATTGGGGAGATGAAACTCAAGGGGGAAGACGAAAATATTACCACATTACAGAATCTGGTATAAGTTTTTACGAAAATGGTAAAAAAGAGTGGAACATTGCGAAAGAGATTATAGATCTTCTAATTAAAGGAGAGATTACAGATGTTAATGAGAACTAAAAAATTAGATGAAAGAATACAGGAGTACATCGATAAACAGTTTATGGATGTAAAAGGAACACAACAACTATTTGATATGAAAGAAGAGTTGTTTATAAATCTGAGAGAACGAATTTCAGATATGATAAAAGAGGGTTATACAGAAGAAGACGCATTTAAAAAAGGAGTCATTTCAATAGGAGATTTGAGTGACCTGGTGGAAGAAATGCAAGTGTATGGTGAAGATATGGTTCAACAATCGATTGATTCGAAAGAAAAAATGAAAACTTCTACAAAAAGATTAATAGGAGGAATTTTATTATCCATTTTCGGATTATTCGTCTCATTTATAGGGACGATTATAGTTGCTTCATTCCAAATGTTCTGGTTGCTATCGTGTGTCTTCACTCTTCCAGGAATTTTGTTAATTATTTATAGTCTACTTAGAACTGAAACGCGTAATCGTTATGCAATGAGTAAAATTCGTATAAGTGGTTATCTATCAGCTATTGGAATATTATTGTATGGTTTTTGCATATCTACGTTTCTTTTTTTTGCAGGAATAGTGCTTGTTGGAATCGTTCTCTTCATGATATGTATTTTAATTAGTTTGTCTATTCTACTCCCACTTTTCTTCACAAGAAGAAGTCTTAGAAAAAATGAATCTGTAAAATAGGATAGATAGTGCTGTTATACAAATTCTAAGATACAAAGGTTAAAGAATATAAAATTTTATCTTTTTTAAAGGAGAGAACTTTATGAAAATAATTAAATTACCTATTTGGGTTGTCGTGGCAGTTTCGACAATTGTAACAGTATATGTTATTGGCAGCTTAGCTTACATTACCGACCGGATTCAATCAGATAACTTAACCAGGTGTTTAAATGAAAGTGAGCAAGTAGCTACTAAATATTTCAAAGAAAAAGAAAATGTTGAAATTGAAATTAAGTCGCAGCTTGTTACTAGAGGGTTCCTCACTACGTGTGATAAAGGAATTGTAGAAGGGCATGTGAAAGGCAATGAAAATCAGAAAATTAAAGCGACTGTTACCTTTGACGGAATAAAGGTTGAAAAGGTTACAGGAAAAATAGTGAATGAATGAAAAAAAGAATAGAACAATGTATATCTAATACCATGTCTATATTCTTCATTGTTGTACTTACATTTATCTCGTATCTTATTTTCACCCTAGCTTTTATCGGTTAATTCTAATAAAAAAATAACCGATAAATAAAAGTAGATTTATCACCCAAACATTTGTTAAACAAAAAGATCTCCAAGTCATAAAAATGATTTTGAGATCTTTTTGTTTTTGAGAATAAAACCATTAGAATGTTAGGAGTTTTGTTGCAAAGTTTAAAAAGCAGAAACAGGTATTGATAAATGGGGGGAATCATTTAGATAATGACTAATAATTTATGTAATTCTTTGTACGTGAAGCATGATGAAGCATTTGAAATCCTGTGGATTTAGAAAACGTCACTTGATATGTCTATGGTCCTGTTCGATGAGATTTATAAAAAGTGAAAGGAAAACTACAGAAGTCATCGAAGTAGCAAGAGATTCTTTAGTAATTGGAGAAAATGAATAAATAATAAAAAAAGAGAAGTCTGTAATTTTATAGATTTCTCTTTTTTATATGCAATTTATCATTTAAAAACTACGCAAATTATCTCCTAAAGTTACATATTCTCATAGACTCTCAATAACACTTATCAAAAATACATACAAAAAGAGGGGTAAAAATGGTCTATGGATACGCTCGTGTAAGTGCACAAGATCAAAATCTAGATACACAGATCGAACAGCTCATGAAATATGGAATAGATGAAATTATAAAAGAGAAAATAAGTGGAGTAACAAAACAAAAGCCAGAGTTAGACACTATACTTTCAAAACTAACTACTGGGGATACTTTGGTCGTAACTAGAATGGATCGTTTAGGTCGAAATACCATTCAGCTATTACAATTAGTAGAACAACTTCGGGAAAAGGATGTTCACTTTGCGATTTTAAATTTAGGAATAGATACTAGAACTCCAACAGGAAAATTCTTTTTAACTGTCATGGCTGCCTTTAGTGAACTAGATCGAGAAATGATTAGAGAAAAACAACGTGCGGGAATAAAGTTAGCGAAACAAAAAGGAGTGTATAGAGGAAGATTGAAGAAATACACGGATAAGCACCCAGGTATGAATCATGCGATTGAATTAAGGAAGCATACCAATAAAACTGTTAAGGAAATATGCCAAATTACAGGAGTGAGCCAGGCAGCTCTGTATCGTAGATTAAAAGAACTTGAATAAAGTTCTTTTTTTATTTGTAATTAAATCCCAGAGTGGCCCCTCATACCCAGAATCGCTTCCGTACCCCTTGAAGCAAACCACCAAAGAATATGCAATTACGCATATCTAAATAAAGGGAATCAGTATGCGGTATGTGATTAAATTATATTAAAAATTCATTAAAATATATTTAATTTTTTAAATTGGTTAAAACCGTTCTCTTTTTATTATATATACCAAATTGTAACTATTGTAATTACGCAAATGAAATTGAATAGTAATTATAGAAGTATAATATTTCTACTCACATTAATCCGCAATAAATAGATTATTTAATATAATCGACAAAATTCTACTATTTACGCATTAAAAGTTTAATGTTTTAATAAAGGTGTAATTGGTATGACCATTAAGAGAAAGAGAAGATTGTACTAATAAAAGTGCAATAAAGTTGCAAGTAACATCATGTCAAGGGAATTTTCGTAACACTCAGTTAATTAAGTTTGGTAATAATCTAGAATCAAAAAAGCATCACATTTGTACAAAATGGGATTCTACGTCTCTACAAAGCAAAAATGATCTTATTTTATTCCGAGGTGAAAGTATAAGCAATGTACAGTATAATTTCATCTTTTGTAATCTTGTAGGGCTTTCGCTGACAAAACTAAGAGGGATATTATGAAATTACTATCAAAAAAAGTCATGGCAGGGTTAGCGGTAGGAGCAATGGATTTATCTATCTGGGCTCCTGCAAGTCAAGCAGCAACTCCAGAGAAAAATAAATATTTATACTATTCATTTTGAAGCTAATTCAAATATAGGTGATGAAATTTTATTGTTTACTTGTGAAAAACATAGCATTTAAATGAGGGGGAAGTAAGGTCCTTACATTCTACGAGAAGTAAATAATAACGAGAGTTTAACACTCTATCTGAAAGAATTCTCCTTCCTCAAGAGTGTGCAAGAAAAGAGCCTATCGTTAGAGCGTTCAAGATGTATGTATAAGATTCTAAAAAGACAATAGTGAAGAGGTGTACGGAATGAAAAATAAAATAATTAAAGGATTTTTAATAACATCCATTGTTACTGGGGCGACTATTCCTATCAATACTCTTGCAACACCAATCGTTCAAGCAGAAACGCAACAGGAAAACACGGATATTTCTTCATCATTACGAAAATTAGGTGCACAATCGAAATTAATCCAAACATATATAGATCAAGCTTTAATGAGCCCTAATGTACAACTAGAGGAAGTTCCAGCTTTAAATACAAATCAATCCCTAATCAAGCAAGATATGAAAGAATGGTCATCGGAACTTTATCCAAATTTAATTCTATTAAATTCAAAAAGTAAAGGATTTGTAACTAAATTTAATAGCTATTATCCAACATTAAAAGCTTTTGTAGACACTAAAGAAGATAAAGAAGGGTTTTTGGATAGACTAGAAGTTCTTCAAGATATGGCTATGACAAACCAAGAAAACGTACAACGTCAGATTAATGAATTAACAGATCTTAAATTACAGCTTGATAAAAAACTTAAAGATCTCGATACTGATGTGTCAAAAGCGCAGGGTGTCCTAAGTTCAGATGGAACAGGGAAAATAGACCAGTTAAAAAATGAATTACTAAATACCCAAAAATCAATTCAAAATGATTTACAACAAATCGCATTGTTACCAGGAGCTTTAAATGAACAAGGACTTAAGATATTCCAAGAAATCTATAGTCTTTCAAAAGATATCATTGAACCTGCTGCTCAAACAGCGTTGACAGCGTATAACAAAGGAAAGGAAATTAATAACTCTATTTTAGAAGCAGAGAAAAAAGCAGAGCAAGAAGCGAAAGAACAGGGTAAATCTGCTCTAGAGATTGAGTCTGCTAAAAAAGCAGCTCGTGAAGCAATTGAAAAAAGCAGACAAGGTGAAATAACTGCTGCTGCTGCTGCACAAACGAAAGAGTATGACCTTACGAAAGTTATTGACCCTGAAAAAATAAAAAAAGCATATAGTGCCTTCGCTGAAGTAAATAAACTAACAGCAGAGCAACGAGCACATTTAGCTGATTTAGAGACACAAAACCAAAAGTTTTATGAATTAACAAAGAACCTAAAAATAGCAGATTTACAAAAATCAATGCTGCTTATTATGCAAAATGATTTGCATACATTTGCTAATCAAGTGGATGTAGAACTTGACTTACTGAAACGCTATAAAGAAGATTTGGATCTAATCAAAAATAATATTACAAAATTATCTACTAATGTTGATACAACTGACCAGCAGTCTCAAAAAGATACATTAAGACAATTAAAAAATGTAACAAGTTACCTTGAAGAGCAAGTTAATAAATTTTAATATTATGAATTTTTAAAAACACAGAGATTCTAATAATCTATCGGAAAATAGGGAGGAGAATGAATATGAAGAAATTTCCATTTAAAGTGTTGACTTTGGCTACATTGGCAGCGGTTATGACTGCTACTACCGGTAACACTATTCATGCATTTGCACAAGAACAGACCGCCCAAGAACAGAAAGTTGGGAATTATGCATTAGGGCCTGAAGGACTGAAGAAAGCATTGGCTGAAACAGGATCTCATCTTCTTGTAATGGATTTATACGCAAAAACAATGATTAAACAACCGAATGTAAATTTATCCAATATTGATTTAGGCACAGATGGGGGAGAATTAATCAAAAAAATTCACCTTAATCAGGAACTGTCTCGAATCAATGCGAATTATTGGTTAGATACAGGGAAACCGCAGATTCAAAAAACAGCACGTAATATTGTAAATTACGATGAACAATTTAAAAATTATTACGATACATTACTAGATACTGTACAAAAGAAAGATAAGGCAGGACTAAAAGAGGGCATAAATGATTTAATCACTACAATTGATACAAATTCAAAAGAAGTTACAGAAGTAATTAAGATGTTAGAAGCCTTCAAAACAAAACTATATACAAATACTACAGAATTTAAAAATAATGTTGGTGGCCCAGATGGGGAAGGTGGATTAACGGCAATATTAGCGGGAAAAGAAGCAAAGATTCCACAACTTCAATCTGAAATTGAGAAGCTACGTTCTACTCAGAAAGAACATTTTGACAATGTATTAGCATGGTCAATTGGTGGCGGATTAGGAGCAGCCATTTTAGTTATTGGAGCTATTGCAGGAGCGGTAGTAATTGTTGTGACTGGCGGTACAGCAACACCGGCTGTTATTGGTGGCCTTTCGGCTCTCGGTGCAGCTGGTATCGGTTTAGGAACAGCAGCTGGTGTTACGGCGTCTAATCATATGAACTCCTATAACGAAATTTCTAAAAAAATCGGAGAATTAAGTACGCAAGCCGATCTTGCTAAACAAGCAGTTATTTCGCTTACTAACGCGAAAGCAACTTTGACAGAGCTGTATCAGACAGTCGATCAAGCGATACTGTCTCTAACAAATATCAAACAACAATGGGATAAAATGGGATCTAATTATACAGATTTATATGATAATATCGACCAAATGCAAGAACATAAACTCTCTTTAATACCTGATGATTTAAAGGCAGCTAAACAAAGTTGGAATGATATTCATAGAGATGCAGAATTCATTTCGAAAGACATCGCTTTTAAACAAGAATAGAACTTACAATCCAAACCTATATAGGAGGAATATGAAATGATGAAAAAAATCCCTTACAAATTACTCGTTGCATCGGCGCTTTTAACTATGACAACGACTACTGTAGTCTCACCAGTAGCAGCTTTTGCAAGTGAAATTGAACAAACTAACACTGGAGATATGTCTCTTGCGGCAAATGAAACGAAGATGAAAGAAACCTTGAAAAAGGCTGGGTTATTTGCAAAATCTATGAATGCCTATTCTTTTATGTTAATTAAAAATCCAGATGTGAACTTTGAAGGAATTACTATTAATGGGTTTGCAGATTTACCTGGTAAAATTGTACAAGATCAAAAGAATGCAAGAGCACATGCTGTTACATGGGATACGCAAGTAAAAAAACAGCTTTTAGATACATTGACAGGCATTATTGAATACGATACAACATTTGACAATTATTATGAAACAATAGTAGATGCGATTAATACAGGCGATGGAGATACTTTAAAAGAAGGGATTACAGATTTACGAGCTGAAATTCAACAAAACCAAAAGTCTGCAGAAAAATTAATAGATGAATTAATTAAACTAAGAGACGCTATTGCAGGGGATGCTAGAGCATTTAAAGGCAATAAAGAACAGTTGCAGTCGATTTTAAAAAACCAAGGTGCTGATGTTGAGACAGATCAAAAGCGTCTAGATGAAGTTTTAGGATCAGTAAACTATTATAAACAATTAGAATCTGATGGATTTAATGTAATGAAGGGCGCCATTTTGGGCCTACCGATCATTGGCGGTATCATCGTGGGTATAGCAAGAGATAATTTAGGCCAGTTAGAGCCTTTATTAGCAGAATTACGTCAGACTGTAGACAATAAAACAACATTAAATCGTGTAGTTGGAGTTGCCTATAATAATATTGATCAGATGCATAAGGCGCTTGATGATGCTATTAATGCTCTTACCTATATGAAAGACGAATGGACGGATTTAGATAATCAATATGCTGGGGTACTGAAACATATTAACCTGGCATCTGAAAAGGCTGATCAAAATAAATATAAATTCTTAAAACCTAACTTGAATGCAGCTAAAGATAGTTGGAAAACATTACACACAGATGCAGTCACAGTAAAAGAGGGGATAAAAGAATTAAGAGTGGAACCTGTTACTCCACAAAAATAGGGAAATATTAGTTCTGTTGCAAAGTTACCTAAAACATAGAGAATCTATGATTACATTGTTAAATAGTAATACATCAATTAACAATTCCTTATACATCGAAAAGGCGGAGTCTCATTAAAGACTTCGCCTTTCACTTATATAGAAGTTTCATCCAAATAACAAGATAACCGTGCAGTTTTACTTATTTTTAAAAAATTTGCAACAGAACCTGTTAATTGGGGACAGATTATAAAGATTTACTTGATAATATCGACTCTATACAACAACATAGATTCTCTTTAATACTTGATGATGTAAAGGCTGCTAAAGAAAGTTAGAATGATACCCATAAAAGATGCAGAACTCATTTCGAAAGACATCGTTTTTAAAGAAGAATAGAACTGAAAATCAAAACCTATATAGGAGGAATATAAAATGATGAAAAAAATCCCTTACAAATTACTCGCTGTATCGACGTTTTTAACTATGACAACCACTTATGCGATCACACCAGTAGCAGCTTTTGCAAGTGAAATTGAACAAACTAACAATGGAGATATGTCTCTTTCAGCAAATGAAGAACAGATGAAAAAAGCTTTGCAAGATGCTGGGGTATTTGCAAAATCTATGAATGAATATTCGTATTTGCTAATTAATAATCCAGATGTGAGTTTTGAAGGAATTACTATTAATGGGTATGCAGATTTACCTATTAAAATTGTACAAGATCAAAAGAATGCTAGAGCACATGCTGTTACATGGGATACGCAAGTAAAAAAACAGCTTTTAGATACATTGACAGACATTATTGAATACGATACAAAATTTGAAAATTATTATGAAACATTAGTAAAGGCGATCAATACAGGGAATGGAGATACTTTAAAAACAGGGATTACAGATTTACGGGGGAAAATTCAACAAAATCAAAAGTCTGCAAAAGCATTAATAGAAGAATTAACTAAATTAAAAAACGATATTGAAGAAGATGTTAGAACATTTGGAAGCCATAAAGAGACCTTGCAATCGATTTTAAAAAACCAAGGTGCTGATGTGGAGACTGACCAAAAGCGTTTAGATGAAGTTTTAGGACAAGTAAACTATTATAAAAAATTAGAATCTGATGGATTAACAATGGTGAAAATCCCTTTTATTCCCACATTGATTTCTGGTGGTATAATGATAGGTACAGCAAGAGATAATTTAGGTCGCTTAGAGCCTACATTAACAGAATTACGTAAGACTGTAGATTATAAACTAACATTAAATCGTGTAGTTGGAGTTGCGTTTCATAATATTAGTGATATGCATAGTACGATTGATAATGCTATTACTGCTCTTACTTATATGTCCACGCAATGGGCTGATTTAGACTCTCAATATTCGGGAGTACTGGGACATATTGATAAGGCATCTGAAAAAGCGGATCAAAATAAATTTAAATTCCTAAAACCTAACTTGGATGCAGCTAAAGACAGCTGGAAAACATTAAGAACAGATGTTGTCACATTACAAGAAGGGATGAAAATTGCAGAGAAAAAAGAACAGGATCTTATGAATCAGCTTCGTCCATCAAACGTTTTCTACTTTTATAAAAAAATTCATAGTGCATACACATTTGAAATAAAGACTGGAACAAATGCACCAAATGCGTCTTATAAAGTTATGAATTTAACTAAAAACACTGTTCATAATATGTGGAGTGGAGGACCAAATACAAACATGTGGGCTGACTGGCTTTCATTCAATTCAAAAGATGAATTTGCGGTGGTAGCAGTAGTGGATGGGAAAGAATACGTTGTATATAAAGACAAAGTAGAAAATATAATGAACTGAACCCGCAAAGTTAGACAGAAAAATTACGTAGCTATTGGAGATGATACACTTAACTGGACACTAAGTTAAGTGAAAAAGATGATTCAGAGAATTCTGTTGCAAAGTTTTCTACATAAAGCTACACTCTAGAAAACAGGATCTAGGAGAATCAGACATGAGATATTTTAAAGGAAAACAATTCAAGAAAGATATTATTTTAGTAGCTGTCGGCTACTACTGCCGTTTTTCTTTAAGTTATCGCGATGTATCTGAAATCCTGAAAGAACGTGGTATTTCAGTTCACCCAACAACCATCATGCGATGGGTTCATGAATATGGCAGTCTCATCTATCAAATTTGGAAAGCGAAAAATAAATCTGCACGCTTATCTTGGCATTTGGATGAGACTTATATCAAAGTTAAGGGAGAATAGCGTTATCTCTATCGTGCAATTGATAAAGATGGACACACATTGGATATTCAACTTCGTAAAAAACGGGATCATCAGGCTGCCTATGCCTTCATGAAAAGATTAGTAAAACATTTTGGAGAACCAACGGTTCTCACTACAGACAAAGCGCGGGCATTACTTTGCGCATTTAACAAATTAAGAAAACAAGGATTTTATCAAACTATAATCCATTGTACAGTCAAACATTTAAACAATCTTATTGAACAGGATCATAGGCATGTAAAGAAACGTTTTGCCAAATCCGCAGGATTTTAAAATCTTCGTCATGCTTCACGTACGATAAAAGGTATCGAGACCATTCATAGCCTATATAAACAAAGGCGAAGTCTTCAAAGAGACTCCGCCTTTTCAACGTATAATGAACTTCAACAATTACTAGCTACTCCCTAAACATTGTTCCTCAGTTACCAACCTGTTTATGCTTTTTTCAAACTTTGCAACAGAACCAAATAAAACAAAAGGATGTTTAATAACTTTTTTTTCGCTTACACAAAATTTGATAACACTCTATACTTATCGTATTACCCTTGCAATTCAAACGTCTTACAAAGGAATCTGAGAGGTCGTTTTTCGAATTCATAATCATTAATTTGAAGTTCATGCAAAAAAAGGAAAAAGTATCCATTTTTAAACGGATACTTTTCTTATTACTTCTTTAACTTAGTGTAATCTATATTGTCCCGTTAATTGTTCCTCAGCCATCCGAACTAAGCGTTTTGTAATTTCTCCACCGACAGAACCATTTGCACGTGCTGATGTCTCTGGTCCAAGTGTGACTCCTAATTCACGAGCAATTTCATACTTCATTTGCTCAATTGCACTTGCAGCAGCAGAAATAAGAACCTCATTTGTATTATTTTCATGTCTTTGAATATTCATAATTACACCTCCATTATATTTGTATATAACATGTGCTTAATTATGATATTTATACATGAGATAACTATTTTCTTCTAGTATTTTTAGGGGCAACTTGTATCGCCATATTATATTCCACTAATTGAATTTGAAACACATCCTAATCCTTAATACCTAATACATTCATTTCTTCTCTAAATGAACGCCAGGACTCTACTTTTATTGTTTTTTCTCGGCCATTTCTTAAAGTGTAGATCCTTGAGTACTCTATAATTAACCCTCCTCAAACGTTTAAATACACATCAACATCAATAACAACTAATTTTATAGTATAAAGCGTTTCTGACACTTTAAACACTTAATTTACTTCTCCTTTTATAGATAAACCACCTAATAAACGCTACAAGTAGAATGAGGAAAGGTATAGTTTGGATAAACCAAAATCCCTTCCAAAAATCAAACATATCGCTAGTTGGAGAATCTGTCGCCATTCCACCTATAAATAAAGATAATGGACTTATAAACACATTGACCGCGATACCAATCATAATAAAAGAAAGGTTTTTTTCTTTAATCTTCGGTGATTCAGCAATTTTGAATAGAAAAATTGTAATGCAGAGTATAAGAAATAACGATCCATAAAATATGAACATTTCCACAACATCACCCCTGTATAAAATAGATAAAAGTTTCCCTCTAAAAAACACTTCTGCTCTTTAAATATCTAATATCCGATCGGGTTTTTCAAGAAATTTCCTATTATATATATCTTTTTATTCATTGCAACATATCCGCAAAGGAGGTGCCCACATTATTCTTCCGTTTCATATACTTCTCTAAATAGATTTTTGTTGTTTGAATGTTTTCATGTCCCAGCGTTTGCATTAAATGATATAGATCCGCATTTCCTTGTTCAACTGCCATGATAGCAAATGCATGACGGAATGTATGCGCCGTTACTGGATTCTCACGATACTGCAGAAACTCTAAATTTGTCTTTTTTATCATATCTGTTACCTGGTTTGATAACGTTTTTGAATTGTAAAAGTTTCCTCTTTGGTTTACAAATAAAGGACTTTCATCTCCTCGATCCAATACGGTTTGGAACCCTCTTCTCCGTCTCATTTCACAAATACACTGGTACAAATGTTCCGAGATGAAAAGTTCACGCACTTTATCCCCTTTGCCCGTGACTTTTAACCAATACTTTCCGTCATAGTGTAAATCTTTGACTCTTGTTGTACACAATTCTTGAATTCTTGCACCGGTACTTGCTAACGCTAGTAAAATTGTATAGTTTACTACATGCCCTCTTTCTTTATAAAATCCTAAGATTTTCATAACTTCATCATAAGATAAGTCCCGATTTGGCCGATCTTGTTCATTTACATTAGCGCGCTGCAGTTCTTCATGAAGGGGTTTTTCGATATAAGCAAACACATGAAGGTGTTTTAAAAAAGAACGAATGAGTACTGTTTTCTTTGCAAGTGTTGCAATTGCATATGTGTCACCATTCCTACCGTTCTCTACCTGTTTCAACCAGGAATTATATTTACGAATATGCCAAGGCTGCAGTGTTTTCAATAAAGAATCATTTTGCTGTACCTCTTCGCCATTCAATTCAAATTCTTCTGCATGCTGCACCATGCACTGACAAAACGATAAGATTTCAGACACATAACTCTTTTTCGTATCCTCTTTTCTATTCTTCTTCTCATCCATATCTTTTTGCAAATGCACGAAATGATAAATCACTTCAAGGTCACTTAAGTACGTATATTTACTCTTTCCCTCTTTTTCTGCCATCTCCATTTTATGTTCCACCTTATCTACATAACGATTGTTATGTAGGAATGGAACGATATCTCTCATATTCTCTAAATATGTATCTATAAATTCACTTTTATTATTTACAATAGGTAAGTTTTCTATTCTTTTTTTCTTATCCATATTTCAACTTCACCTCTCCTATTGAAGATTATGAATATAAATCTCTTTATTAACTATACTATTCATTTTATTTCACTTATATCAATTATACAAATTAAAATTTATATTCTTTCTGTAAGAACGCTACATTCTTCTGTATTCACTTATACTTATATTTTTTCATAATTTATTAGTAAATAGATAATGATTATTTATATAAAAAACTAATTATAAATTACATCTATTTTTAAATTTCTAAAGTTATATAATTAACGGACAGATATAGTTGTACATATTTATAAAATATAAAGACGTATTTAATTTTTAATAAAACTCATTTCTTATTTTAAATGTAAATAAGATTCTGATATGATATATACATAGTTTAAAAATTAGCAAACAATAGTTAAGGAGGTATCCTTTCATGACACAAGATTTATTGTTTATTACTAAACCTACTGTAACGACAAAAGAGGCAGCCGACTTATTAGGAGTAACCGTACAGACGATTTTAAAGAAAGAAAAAGATGGATTAATAGAATGTGTATATAAAAATAATTGGAAACAATTCGGTAGTAAGATTTTCTATTTGGAGGATATTGAACGCTTAAAAAATAAGGAAGAGGTTAAAGGCCTTAGCACAAAAGAAGCAGCTGAAATTCTCGATGTAGCACCATCTACTGTCTTTACATACATCAAGTCTGGAAAATTACCTGCTTCAAGGATAGAAAAGCTCGGAAAACAAGTGTATGTCATTGATAAAGAAGACCTAGAATCTTTCCAGCTTGATTATGAAAAAACTACAACAAAAGAGCGAAAAACATTCATTACTAAGATTCAAGATGAAGATATATATTTATATCAATTATTAACACATCAATATACCGGAAAAACAGCTAGGGTAATAGAGATCAATGGAGCAGATGGTAAGATTCTTACAGAGGATGAAGAAATTTTCCCATTATCCACTTATAAGGAGCATAATTATTCCTTTGAATCTTTCCAAAAACAAGCTGTAATTACGAAACGAGGGTATTTATCTTTTTCATTTAAAAAACCTCAACTATTTAATTCCATCACTTACAATCTAATAAACTTATTTTATAAAGAGCTTGGTGTCACAAATATACGATTGACTATTACATCAGATACTATCAAATTAGAAATTAAACCCTTCGTATTACAAGTAGATCCATTGCAATTTCAAGAAGAGATTAAATACTTACATTCTCACATGAAATCCGGTACGATACTTCCACATGTAGAAGGGATTTACTTTAAAAGTAATGTAGAGCCATTAACTTTTCATGCAGATCATGAATTTAAACAAAAAGTAGTTCAAATGGCCGCGGATGCTGGTATGGGACAGGAAGAATTCTTATTGCAAGCTGTAAAATCTTATATAACAAATTTAGAGCAGTATTAAATGTGGTTCTGGTGCAAAAACTATAAGATTTATGTAACTAATCTCTGAAACTTGGACATACTGATACTAGTACTCTAAAAAAGGTGTGTGATCGGTATGGAAAAGGAAAATTTATTCAAATGGAAGCATTATCAGCCTGAACTAATCTTATTAACAGTAAGGTGGTACCTACGGTACAATTTGAGCTTCCGTAACCTGGTGAAAATGATGGAGGAAAGAGGATTATCCATTGCTCACACAACGATTATGCGCTGGGTTCATCAATATGGACCTCAATTAGAAGAGAAAGTACGACATCATC
>NZ_LTAQ01000016.1 GCF_001590835.1 Bacillus gaemokensis | reverse complement strand
GTTCATCCTGAGCCAGGATCAAACTCTCCAATAAAGTTAGTTTGTCTAGCATCATAAAAAATAAAAATTGACGTTGCACGTTGTTTGTTTCGTTCAGTTTTCAGAGAACTCGTTTGCCGCTCATTTGCGACTCCCTTATGTTAACATCTCAGTTATTCAATGTCAACTAAGTTTTTCATCTTGTTTTTCGCTTATTTGCTTTACTGCATCAGCGACGGTTATTAATTTATCATATATTAACTAATTGAGTCAACACTTTTTAATAAAAAATTCTTTTTCTTACATAACGGATACATTCTTCTGCATTCGCTACTCTTCGAAACAAACAAAAAATGATTTTATATCGTTCTTCCATCGTCTTTTTTACAACATTATGTATACGCTCATCCTCAAAATCAAACAAAAGTTCATCCAACTCTCTTTTCAATATATATTCAATTTCTTTCTGTTCTTCTGTTGTCATCATAATCCCAATCAAATAATCACCCCAACAATTACTTACATATCTGTTTACATACAATAACTCTCTCAATACTTTTAATAACATAACCTAGAACGAATAAAGTGTAACTTTAATTATTGTTTTTTTTATTCAATCTCACTAAATGATTAACTTTCAGAAATTGAACGATTAAGTGCAGGTGTCTCTTCCTGTTCACACAAAATACAAGCACGCATCCCATAATTTAAACTGTACTTTTTATTATATCCATCTCTTACGATGTTAATCCTCTGTTCTCTTTTCAAATTTTTATGCATATAAGTAACTGAAAAGGATTGGACAAAGGGGCGGAAGATTATGTTTTTCTTTTTGATAACAAGTAAGCGTACGTTTAAACACATTAGTTTAATAATTGTACTTTCCTTATTTACAGCCTGGCTTCTTTTCTTAAAGACATATTCTCATGAATCCACTTTTTCAACAGCTACTGGTCCAAAAGTAATTTACAAAGGCGATACCGCAAAAAAACAAGTTGCGTTAACGTTCGATATTAGCTGGGGGGACAAAAAAGCGATCCCAATCCTTGATACATTAAAGGAAAGAGAAATTCGAAATGCAACATTCTTCCTTTCTGCTGCATGGGCTGAAAGACACCCCGATATTGTTGAGCGCATTATGAAAGATGGCCACGAGATTGGCAGCATGGGCTATAACTATACATCTTATACTTCATTAGAAGCGAGCGAAATGCGAAGAGATCTTATACGTGCACAAGATGTATTTACAAAGCTTGGTGTCAAACAAGTCAAGCTCTTACGCCCTCCTAGTGGTGAATTTAATAAAACGGCACTTAAGGTCGCAGAATCATTAGGATATACAGTTGTTCATTGGAGTAACAATTCAAATGACTGGAAGAACCCTGGTGTAAATAAAATTGCATCAACTGTCGCTAACAATCTACGTGGCGGAGATATTGTTTTATTGCACGCTTCCGACTCAGCACTCCAAACCAATAAAGCTCTCCCTCTAATCCTGCAGAAATTAAAAAGTGAAGGATATGAGCAAATATCCATATCACAACTTATTTCTAATACAAATACGAACAGCGAAGATATAAAATAAAATGCTTATCCTTAATTATTCTAAAATCCCCCATACAAAAAGGATACAATATCTTATGTCTAAGATATTGTATCCTTTTTATTTTCCCCTTAGCTAGCTGATTCACTTTTTTGTCCTATTAAACGATGTAATATAAGTAACTGATATGCATTACACAATAAAAGTGGTATAACCATTAAATATAACCAATCCGTGTCATTGATTCGGAGTGCTGGTACCCATTCAAGAGTTGTTACCACAACCATAAAGAATAAAGCAGGTACAAATGCCTTCTTATTCGTTTCTCTACTCTTTACATAAGCCACGATTGCCCCAAACAAAAACAATAATCCCGCTACAAGAATATTATTCCCCAGTGAAGCATCTCCATTTGCAATAAGTACTGACCTTAAATACACAAAGTCAAACAATACAAATGCAATGAAAAATAACTGAATTGTATTCCAGAGAGAAGAAGATCGAAACATTCCTAGACCGAAACGATGGACTGTTAAATATGCAAAAAAGCCCATTTGGCTTATAACACTAAAAATAAACCCTACACCCATTAACCAAAAAGAAACTGCTAAAACCTCTTTCCCGTCGAAATTTTGAAAAAATTCAGCGTACTTGTCCCACTTTAAAATAAAGCCAATACAGATTGTACTAATCCCACCAAGAAACAACGTCGTAAAAAAGAGTCGTACCCACTTTCGGCTATTCACAACACATCCCCCATTATTCATATATTTCTACTTAAATTGTATCAATGACAATTTCAAAAAGCTAGCCATGAATATGTATAAATTCTTCAAAGATATTTATATTAAAAAAGAGAACTGTGTTGAAAGGAGCTCCAACTAATGAAACGGATGCTGCTCGTTTTGGTTTCTTCGCTTCTGTTTACTGTACTTGTCGCATGTGTACAAGGAAAAGAAGAAAAATCAGAATTAGATTACGATCAAACAAAGAAAATGATTGTCGATATTTTAAAAACTGATCAAGGAAAGAAAGCAATTCAAGATGTATTAACCGATGAGAAAATGAAACAAGCACTTATATTGGATGAAACAGTAGTAAAGAAAACAATTGAAGATGCAATGGTATCCGAGAAGGGGCAACAATTTTGGGAAAAATTATTTAAAGACCCTGAGTTTTCAGCGAAATTCGCAAAAAGTATGGGCAAAGAACAAACAAATTTAATGAAAACTTTATTGAAGGACCCTGAATACCAAGCCGGTGTTATAGAAATTATGAAAAACCCTGAAGTGGAAAAAATGATGCTACAAACCATGAAAAGTAAAGAATATCGTCAATATTTACAGCAAGTATTAAATGAAACAGCCGAAAGCCCACTCTTCCAAGCAAAAATGATTGATATCATTAGCAAAGCTGTTCAAAAAGCCGAAAAAGGCGGCGGCTCTGAGAAGAAAGAAGAAGGTGGCTCACAAGACGGAAATAAAGAACAAGAACAAAAATAAAATCAATCTCTCCATATAGTAAATTCCCCATCACTACATGTAGGATGGGGAATTTTTCTTATCTTAATAGGAGCTTATTATTGTTTAACTAATGTTCTATCAATAACTTGCTCTGCTATCGTCCGATAAATGATACCTGTTTTATGTGTATCCTCGTATACAGATGGTGCAAAATCATCTTTATTCCAATCTGGCTGCTGAAGTGGAATCCGACCTAATACATCAGTTTGTAGCTCTTCAGCTAATTTATCTCCGCCGCCTTTTCCAAATACATACTCTCTTTCACCAGTTACTCTACTTTCAAAGTATGCCATATTTTCTACAACCCCAAGAATGCTGTGTTCAGTACGCAGAGCCATCGCCCCTGCGCGAGCAGCTACAAATGCTGCCGTTGGATGAGGAGTTGTGACAATAATTTCTTTACAAGCAGGCAACATCGAGTGAACATCTAATGCCACATCACCTGTACCAGGTGGCAAGTCTAACACTAAGTAATCCAAATCTCCCCATTCCACTTCCGTAAAGAAATGATTTAGCATTTTTCCAAGCATAGGTCCTCTCCAAATAACTGGTGCATTATCCTCTACAAAGAAGCCCATTGATATGACTTTTACTCCTAGACGCTCCACCGGGATGATTTTATCCCCTCGTACAATTGGACGCTTTTCTATTCCCATCATATCCGGCACACTGAATCCATATATATCCGCGTCAATAATACCAACTTTTTTCCCTAAACGCGCCAATGAAATAGCAAGGTTAACTGAAACAGTTGATTTCCCAACTCCACCTTTTCCACTAGCAACCGCTAAGAACGTGGTTTTAGAATGTGGTGATAATAAAGACTCATTTTTTTGTTCTTCTTGCGGTGGCGCAAACTCTGCTAGTTCATCCTCTGTAAATTCAGCAAAGCGCAGACCAACTGTTGCTGCTCCAAGTTCTTTGACAAGCTTAACAATAGCTGCCTGCAATTGCATTTGTTCGGCAGTTCCTGTTTTTACGATTGCAATTTTAATACTGACATGCTCTTTCTCAGGCTTTACCGTTATCTCTTTGATTGCATTTGTTTCTCTTAATGTTTTATGTAGAAACGGATCAGTAATCCCTTCAAGCACTTTCACTACTTGCTCTTTCGTTACCATAATCAGCCCAGCCCCCTGTATGAAAAATAAAGTAATGTTAAATGAATTGGGTTTGTTCATTTGCATACAAAATAAATACGTTTACATTTCCAGTATAACATATTTTCCGAAAACTTCGTTAACGAGAGGAATTCAAAAATCCCCCTTATTCAGGAGGATTTCCTTTTTCCGTAAAATAACGGAGTATTCCGCGGTATATTGCAGCTGCCACCTTTTGCTGATATTTTTCCGAATTTAACATGTATCTTTCATTTACGTTTGATAAAAAACCAGCCTCAATCAAAGCACCTGGTGTTTTCGCATACTTAAGCAAGTAGACGTGAGAAATTGTTTTAGCTGAACGATTCGTGTTTTCTAAACTCGTTCGCAATTCAGCTTGTATAAATTTCGCCGCACGTTCGTTTTCAATTAAAGAGCGATAGTAAAACGTTTGTGCCCCCTTTGATCCACTGCTTGGCAGAGCATTTAAATGAATGCTCGCAAAAAAATCCACATCAGGCTTATTAACGATTTCTACACGCTTTTTTAAGTCCTCTGCTTTGCGTCTACTATATGATTTTGTACCTTTATTAGCTAAATCATAATCTCCCTCTCTTGTTAACATAACTAAAGCACCTTGCTCCTGCAAATAATCTCGTACCATTTTTGTAATTTCAAGCGTAATGTTTTTTTCCACTATATCCTTACCACCAACCGCTCCTCCATCTGGTCCGCCATGCCCAGCATCTAATACAATTACCTTCCCTGATAAAGGTAAGTTCCAAGCTCGCCACGAATTTGTAATTTGAAATTCTTGTTTTACCAAGAAAAACAACACAACAGCAGCAAGCATAAAGGAGATAATTCGAATTCTCTTCATACCTTTCCCCCTCCAGCTAGTCCCTCTAATTACTTATATGGGACAAGAGGAAAGTTTATGCGTTTCTTAATGCAGCTTTAACCGGTATCTTCTTTCACCCTTTTCGTATCCTTCACGCCACCATGAACTAATAAATTGTTGGCAAGATTCATACAGCAATTCTTCATCTTTTGATTCTATCTCCCTTACAGTCATACTCGTCAAAAAATGAAATAACATTTCCGTCAATTGCTGTTCTTCTTCTAAAGCTCTATATTTTACGTCAAAAAATGATTCTCCATAATAGCCAAATTTACTATATCTTGCTCCAAGTAAGTACGATTCAATTCCTAATTCAATACAATAGTCCTCGTACTGACGATGCAATTCTTTCATATCAAAAGCATCACGAATATTCGTTCGTAATGTGTTTAATGATAATTCACGAAGCATTCTCCGTTCATATTTCAACTGCTTTTCTTTTTGTTTTTCTTGTAAGCTAATAATGACATTCATAGTACTTATAAACCTCCCTAATACGTATTAGTCTAAACTTCTAGAGAAGAAGCATACGTAGGAACGGCTCACTAAAATATTCCAAGCTATATAGGGTTGTAGTAAATTGAAAATTTATTCATTGAGGTTCTTCAGCCTCTTTTGCAAATAGGAAGATGAAAAATATTCGAGGAATGTAATGCCGTTTCTTATCCTAGTAAAGAACAATAAAAAACCCCAGCCGAAGGGCTGGGGTTTGAAGTTCGCAAAAATTAACGTTTTGAGAACTGAGGTGCACGACGTGCGCCTTTAAGACCGTATTTTTTACGCTCTTTCATACGTGCGTCACGAGTTAATAGACCCGCACGTTTTAATGTTAGACGGTATTCTGGGTCAGCTTTTAATAAAGCGCGAGAAATACCGTGACGAATAGCACCAGCTTGACCAGTGTATCCACCACCATTTACGTTTACAAGTACATCGTAGTTACCTAAAGTTTCTGTTGCAACTAGAGGTTGTTTCACTACTTCACGTAATGCAGCAAATGGGATATAATTTTCAAAATCACGACCGTTAATGATAACGCGTCCTTCGCCTGGAACTAGACGCACGCGTGCTACTGAACTCTTACGACGTCCAGTACCATAGTATTGTACCTGTGCCAAAGTAAGCCCTCCTTTAATTAATTATCCGCGAAGTTCGTAAACTTCTGGTTTTTGTGCTTGGTGTGGATGCTCAGCTCCAGCATACACATTTAATTTTTTAGACACTTGACGTCCTAAACGTCCTTTTGGAAGCATGCCTTTAATTGCAAGCTCTAACATTTGTACAGGGTAGTTTGTACGCATTTCTAGAGCTGTTCTTTGTTTAAGTCCACCTGGGTGGTTAGTGTGACGGTAGTAAATTTTATCGTTTAATTTATTACCTGTTAAATGAATTTTCTCAGCGTTAATAATAATTACATGATCACCCGTGTCAACGTGTGGTGTAAATGTTGGTTTGTTTTTACCACGTAAAATGGATGCTACTTCACTAGCAAGGCGACCTAAAGTTTGACCTTCAGCGTCAACCACATACCATTTACGCTCAACTTCGTTAGCTTTTGCCATAAAAGTCGTACGCATGTGTTTCCCTCCTCGTTATCTTTTCCATAGAAAAAATCTATTGTTTATCTTAAACACGATTTCCTTCCGGGGCTAATCGTGGTTTTAGAAACAATACCATATGTTATGATATCCTTTTGAGATTCTAATGTCAAGCAAATGTTACACCAGGATTAGTTGTTATAGTTTACCTGCCATAAATAAAGTCCGTGCCCTGGCACCATCTTCCCAGCAAAACGACGATCCTGTTTTCTTAAAATCTCTGGAATGCTGTCAGAATCAATCTTTCCTTGTCCTACGCTAAGAAGCGTACCAACAATAATTCTCACCATATTATACAAAAATCCGTTTCCTACAAAGCGAAAAATCAGTTCGTCACCTTGCTCAATTAAATCTATTTCATAAATTGTTCGCACTTTATCCTTTTTGTCAGTTTTTGCCGAACAAAATGAAGTAAAATCATGCGTTCCAATAAAATGAGGAATTGCTTTTCTTATAAATTCTATATCCAATGGATAAGGATACTGATACACATAGTTTCTACGGAATACATCCGCACTTTTAGATAATAACACACGGTAGCGATATTCTTTTTTCTCAACACCGTAACGCGCATGAAAATCCTCTGTTTTTTTCTCTACTTGCAGAATGGCAATATCATCTGGCAACATGGTACTTAAAGCATTCATCCACTGCCAACCTTCAAGAGATAAAGGTGTATCAAAGTGGATAACCTGTCCTCTTGCGTGGACCGTAGAGTCTGTTCTCCCAGACGCCTGAACACGAATAAGCTCTCCTTTATGCAGTTTTTGAAGGGCTTTCTCTATTTCTTGTTGAACAGTACGATGCTGTGGTTGAATTTGATATCCACAAAAATGAATGCCATCATATGCAACTGTACATTTTATTCTTTCCATTTCTCTATTCTCCATTACGATCGCACCCATGCTAAAATACACGCTAAACAAAGTAAACTTACTATTGTTAACGTATCGCTCAATTTCCAGCGTAGCTGCCTAAATTTTGTACGGCCTTCACCGCTTTGATAGCCACGTGCCTCCATCGCAATTGCTAAGTCCTCAGCACGTTTAAAAGCACTAATAAAGAGTGGTACAAGCAAAGAAATAACAGCCTTTAATCTATCTTTTATCGGTCCATCAGCAAAGTCTATGCCGCGGGATGCTTGCGCCTTCATAATTTTGCTCGTCTCATCCATTAATGTTGGGATAAAACGGAGAGAAATAGACATCATTAATGCGATTTCATGAACAGGAACCTTTATTCGCTTTAATGGCTTTAACAACGTCTCCATACCATCAGTAATTTCAATAGGTGTTGTCGTTAACGTCAATAATGTTGTCATTAAAATAATGACAAAAAAGCGTATGGAAATATATATCCCTTGCTCTAATCCTTTTTCATGTATCGAAAACCAACCAAGCTGGAACAGTACATCCCCTTCTTTATTTGTAAAAATATGCAGGAAAAATGTAAAAAGAAAAATCCATAAAATTGGTTTTAAGCCCGAAAGTACATAACGAATCGGCACTTTTGCAAAAAATAAAGCAATGAGTGCATATAAAAATAAAAGTCCATATGAAATCGCATTATTTGCTAAAAAGACAACAAATACATATAAAAAGACAATCAACAGCTTCGTACGAGGATCAAGTTGATGAACGAGTGACCCGCCTGGAATATATCTTCCAATAATCAATTGCTGCATGATTCATGACCACCTTTTCGTAACACCTGTACAACTTCATGAGTAAGATCCTCTAAAGATAAGGTAGCCTTTGGAATCGTAATACCAAACTTCTCTTCAATTGCACGTTTATACTTTAAAGACATCGGAAGATCCACGCCGATTTTTTCTAATTCATCCGCATATGAGAATACTTCCTCCGCTGTTCCTTGCAAAAAGACCGTTCCTTTATGCATGACCACAATTTGATCCGCATACTTAGCAGCATCCTCCATATTATGAGTAACGAGTATTACTGTTAGTCCCTGCTCTTTATGAAGCGTATAAAACATCTCCATAAGCTCTTGCTGTCCTTTTGGATCAAGTCCTGCTGTAGGTTCATCCAATACAAGCACCTCAGGTTCCATCGCAAGTACACCCGCTATCGCGACACGTCTCATTTGTCCACCGCTTAGTTCAAAGGGAGACCGTGCTAATAATTCTGGATCCAATCCAACAAGCTCGATTGCATCTCTTGCTTTTTGCTTTGCCTTCTCTTCAGGTACACCAAAATTTGAGGGACCGAAACAAATATCTTTCTCAACTGTCTCTTCAAATAACTGATGCTCTGGAAATTGAAAGACAACCCCTACTTTTTTTCGCAGCGGCTTCAACTTCTTCTCTTTCTTTTGAGCGGAAATTTGATGTTCTCCTATTTGGACCATACCATTTGTAGGCTGCAATAAACCATTTAAATGTTGAATCATCGTCGATTTGCCCGAACCAGTATGACCGATAATGGCATAGTAGCCTCCACTTGGAAACGACACGTTTACATCATAAAGCGCGCGTCTTTCAAATGGAGTCTTATATTGATAACGATGCTCTACCTTTTGGAATGTAATTTCCAAAGTTCGTTCACCAAGCTTTCCATTGTAAGATGCGTATTTTGCAGTTGAATTTTATTTCTTTTTAATAATTCTGCTATTTTAATCGAGAATGGTACATCTAATCCGATTTCCCTGAGCATATGAGAGGATCTGAAAATTTGTTCTGGTGTTCCTTCCTCTAATACTTCTCCCTGGTTTAAAATGATAATGCGGTCTGATTGTGCAGCTTCTTCTAGATCGTGTGTAATCGATAATACGGTAATACCTTTTGTATCCACAAGTTGTCTAACCGTTTCAACTACTTCACGCCTTCCTTGTGGATCTAGCATCGATGTCGCTTCATCCAATATTAAAATAGACGGTTGAAGCGCTAATACACCTGCTATTGCAACACGTTGCTTTTGTCCACCAGATAAAGAATGCGGTTCCTCATTTAGAAACTCTTCCATACGAACAAGCTGCAATGCTTGATTCATACGTTCTACCATCTGTTCCCGGGGTATTCCAATATTCTCAAGTCCAAATACAACATCATCTTGCACTGTTGTACCAACAAATTGATTGTCTGGATTTTGAAATACCATACCAATTTGTTTTCGAACGTCCCACACCGTTTCTTCAGATAAAACCATTGAATCATTTACAGTAATCGTTCCTGACTCTGGTAAAAATAAACCATTTAATAACTTTGCAAGTGTAGACTTCCCTGAACCGTTTTGTCCAATAACAGATACCCATTCTCCCTCATCTAAAGAGATTGAAACATCTTTTAATGCATAAGAAGTTGCCCCGGGATATTGAAATGATATGTTTTTTGTACGAAGTTTTTCTTTTTTCAATTCAAGGCACCCTCTCTCCTGAATCCAACAAGTTAGCCTATTTTTGTATATTTAAAAAAAAAGGGCCATGACCAGTTACTTGAAAAGAACTGTCCTGCCCTTTTAATTATCATTATACTAACTCGATAATTACCATTGGTGCAGCGTCTCCGCGACGTGGACCAATTTTTGCAATACGAGTGTATCCGCCTTGACGCTCAGCATAGCGTGGAGCTACATCAGCGAATAATTTTTGAAGTGCATCTTGACCAGTCTCAGCATTAGCAACTTCATTACGGATGAAAGCTGCTGCTTGACGACGAGCATGAAGATCTCCGCGTTTACCTAAAGTGATCATTTTTTCCACTACAGAACGAAGTTCTTTTGCACGAGTTTCTGTCGTTTGGATGCGCTCGTTGATAATTAAATCAGTAGCTAAGTCACGTAACATAGCTTTACGTTGCGCACTTGTACGGCCTAATTTTCTGTATGCCATTCGTAGTTCCCTCCTTTGTTGATGATTTTAAATCCTCAGTCGTCTTTACGTAAGCCTAAACCTAATTCTTCAAGCTTATGCTTAACTTCTTCTAAGGATTTACGTCCTAAGTTACGAACTTTCATCATATCTTCTTCTGTTTTGTTCGCAAGCTCTTGTACAGTATTAATTCCTGCACGTTTTAAGCAATTATAAGAACGAACAGAAAGATCAAGTTCTTCAATAGTCATCTCTAGAACTTTTTCTTTTTGATCTTCTTCCTTTTCGACCATAATCTCAGCATTTTGTGCTTCATCAGTTAAACCAACGAAAATGTTTAAATGCTCAGTTAAGATTTTGGCACCTAAAGAGATAGCTTCTTTTGGCCCGATGCTTCCATCCGTCCATACATCAAGCGTAAGCTTATCATAATTTGCCACTTGTCCGACACGTGTCTTTTCCACTTGGTAAGTCACACGTGATACTGGTGTATAAATAGAATCAATAGGAATAACCCCTATTGGTTGATCTTCGCTTTTATTTGCATCAGCTGGCGTATACCCACGACCACGCTTTGCAGTTAAACGCACGCGGAAATGCGCATCTTTTGCTAACGTTGCAATGTGTAAATCTGGATTTAAGATTTCAACATCACTATCGTGAGTAATATCAGCAGCTGTGACAATACCTTCGCCCTGTACATCGATTTCCAACGTCTTCTCTTCTTCAGAGTAGATTTTAAGAGCTAATTTTTTCAAGTTTAAGATCATTGTTGTAACGTCTTCTACTACGCCCTCAACTGTTGAAAATTCGTGTAATACGCCATCAATTTGGATGGCAGTTACAGCGGCACCAGGGAGTGAGGATAAAAGAATACGACGTAAGGAGTTACCCAAAGTAGTACCATATCCACGCTCAAGCGGTTCAATCACGAATTTACCATACTTAGCATCTTCGTTAAGTTCAACCGTTTCGATTTTCGGTTTTTCAATTTCAATCATTAATTAAACCCTCCTTCAAAACGTCGAAACCTCGGCTAAACAAAGGAAAAAACCTCTGTCTAACCGAAAGTCCCCCTTAGGCAGTTCCCGATTGTGCACAACAAGCGATGTTTCTGTACGAAATTTCTCGATAATGCATCATATCCATTATAGACAAAAGGGAAAATTCTATACAGAAAAATTACACACGACGACGTTTTGGCGGACGACATCCATTATGAGGAACTGGAGTAACATCTCTGATTGCTGTTACTTCTAGACCTGCAGCTTGAAGTGCACGAATTGCAGCTTCACGACCAGCACCAGGACCTTTTACAGTAACCTCTAAAGTTTTTAAACCGTGCTCCATAGCTACTTTTGAAGCTGCTTCAGCAGCCATTTGTGCAGCGAATGGAGTAGACTTACGAGATCCACGGAAACCAAGTGCACCAGCACTAGACCAAGAAAGTGCGTTACCATGAGTATCTGTAAGTGTTACGATTGTGTTGTTGAAAGTAGAACGAATATGAGCAATACCAGCTTCAATATTCTTTTTCACACGTTTTTTACGAGTGTTTGTTTTACGTGCCATTGTTAGTTCAACCTCCTTTACTTATTATTTCTTTTTATTTGCTACTGTACGACGTGGACCTTTACGCGTACGAGCATTGTTTTTAGAATTTTGACCACGAACTGGTAAACCACGACGGTGACGAAGACCACGGTAAGAACCGATCTCCATTAGACGTTTAATGTTAAGAGAAACTTCACGACGAAGGTCTCCCTCAACTTTAACGCGGTCTACGATGTCACGGATACGTCCTAATTCGTCTTCCGTTAAATCACGAACTCGTGTTTCTTCAGAAACACCAGCTTCAGCAAGAATTTTTTCAGCAGTTGTGCGACCAATGCCGAATACGTAAGTTAAAGAAATAACAACGCGCTTGTCACGAGGAATATCTACACCTGCGATACGTGCCATTCCGAATGCACCTCCTTCTGATTAACCTTGTTTTTGTTTATGTTTAGGGTTTTCACAAATAACCATTACTTTTCCACGTCTACGAATAACTTTACATTTTTCGCAGATTGGTTTAACTGACGGTCTTACTTTCATGTCTCGAACCTCCTTAAAGATTACGGAGTGCTATATTATTTAAAACGGTACGTAATACGACCACGATTTAAATCGTACGGAGATAATTCTACCGTAACTTTGTCTCCTGGTAAAATACGAATGAAGTTCATGCGGATTTTACCAGAAACGTGAGCCAATACGACATGCCCATTCTCTAATTCTACTTTGAACATAGCATTTGGCAACGTTTCAAGAACGGTACCTTCGACTTCAATTACATCATCTTTAGCCATTCAATAGTTCTCCCTTCTTCAAATCAGTAACATTTTACACTGTTCTGAAATACCGGAGAGCCAGCTACTTATAAAGTGGTAAGGATTTCGTATCCTGCTTCTGTAAGAGCAATCGTGTGCTCAAAATGGGCACACCATTTACCATCTACCGTTACCACTGTCCAGTCATCAGATAGTGTTTTTACATATCGTCTTCCTTGGTTCACCATCGGTTCAACACAGATGACCATTCCCGGCTTTAATCTAGGACCTTTATTTGGTGGACCATAGTGCGGGATTTGTGGATCCTCATGTAAGTCTTGCCCGATTCCGTGACCAACATACTCCCTAACGATCGAGAACCCATTATCTTCAGCATGCGTTTGAACCGCATGTGAGATATTCGATAATCTCTCGCCTGGTTTTACTTGTTCTAGACCAAGATACAACGATTTTTCTGTGACATCAAGTAGCTTTTGAACAGATTCAGAAATGTTTCCTACTGGATACGTCCATGCAGAATCTCCATGGTACCCATTGTATTTCGCACCAATATCGATACTGATGATATCGCCTTCTTGGAGCTTGCGCTTTCCTGGAATCCCATGTACAAGCTCTTCATTTACAGAAGCACAGATGCTTCCCGGAAATCCGTTGTATCCTTTAAAAGATGGCGTAGCACCATATTTTCGAATCGTCTTTTCCGCTATTTGATCGAGCTCTTTCGTTGTAATTCCTGGAGCAATGTGCTTTTTTAACTCTTGATGAGTTAAAGCAACGATCTTGCCAGCTTCTCGCATAATTTCTATCTCGCGAGGAGTTTTGCAAATGATCATTACGCTAAGCCTCCGATGAGAACATCGATATCAGCAAATACTTTATTGATATCTTGCTCACCATTAATGCTTTTTAAGTAACCTAGCTCCTCGTAGAAATCAAGCAAAGGTTTTGTTTGCTTAATATTTACATCTAAACGATTTGCTACAGTTTCTTCATTGTCATCAGAGCGTTGATATAATTCGCCACCACATTTATCGCACACATCAGCTTTTGCTGGCGGATTGAATTCTAAGTGGTAAGTCGCACCGCACTCTTTACAAATGCGACGGCCTGTAAGACGCTTTAATAGCAATCCTGAATCCACATTAATGTTTAAAACATAGTCGATTTTTTTGCCAAGATCTTTCATAATCTCTTCAAGCGCAGATGCTTGTGCAACTGTTCGTGGGAAACCATCTAATAAGAAGCCTTTAGCGCAGTCTTCTTGACTTAAACGTTCACGAACGATTCCAATTGTAACTTCATCTGGAACAAGCGCACCTTTATCAATAAAGGACTTTGCTTGTAAACCAAGTTCAGTTTCAGCCTTCATAGCCGCACGAAACATATCTCCTGTTGAGATGTGAGGGATATTATACTTGGCAACAATCTGTTCGGCTTGTGTACCTTTACCAGCACCAGGAAGCCCCATTAAAATTAAGTTCATCTTAGTTCCCCCTCGTAATGAGCATGTAGGGAAGATACATCTTCCCACTTACTCACTGCTTGATAAACCCTTTGTAATGGCGTTTTACCAGTTGGCTTTCTAGCTGCTTCATTGTTTCTAAAGCAACGCCGACAACGATTAACATACTCGTTCCACCAATCTGTGCAGATGGCGGAAGGTTCCCAATTTTAGTAAATATAACTGGTAGAATTGCAATCGCTGCTAGGAAAATAGATCCTACAAAGGTCAAACGATACAGGATTTTTGTTAGATATTGTTCTGTATTCTTACCCGGACGAATACCAGGAACATATCCACCTTGCTTGTTTAGATTCTCTGACATTTGCTCTGGATTTACCTGAACAAAAGCATAGAAATATGTGAAAGCTACAATGAGCGCTACATATATAATCATTCCCACTGGGTGAGAATAGTTAAAGTTTGCAATAATCCACTGCGATACATCATGTTTCGGGAAGAACTGTGCAATGGTTGGAGGTGTAATTAAGAATGAAACGGCAAAAATTACTGGAATAACACCCGCACTATTTACTTTAAGAGGTAAATGTGTGTTTTGTGCTCCAGTATGACTACCATTGCTTCCTGTTACACGCTTCGCATATTGAATTGGGATTTTTCGAACAGCCTGTTGGATGAAAATAACTCCAACAACAACCGCTAGCACAGCCAGTAAAATCAATGCGACTTTAACGATACTCATGAATAGTTGATCTCCGATATTTTGAAACTGTTGTAAATACACTTGAGATATTACACTTGGGATAGCTGCGGCAATACCACCAAAGATAAGGATGGAAATACCATTACCCACACCTTTAGCTGTAATCTGTTCACCTAACCACATTAAAAATGCAGTACCAGCAGTCAGTACCGTAGCAATGTATAAATAAGTGCTCCAACCTGGATTCAAAATTAACTGTCCACCTACCATACCGTTAAAACCAATTGACATACCGAACGCCTGAATAAACGCAAGAACAATCGTAAAGTAACGCGTGAATTGTGTTAATTTACGACGGCCCATTTCGCCTTGCTTCGACCATTCCGAAAATTTAGGAACAACATCCATCTGCAATAATTGCACGATGATGGATGCTGTAATATACGGCATGATTCCCATCGCAAAGATGGAGAAGTTTTTCAAAGCGCCGCCGCCAAATGTGTTTAGGATCCCTAATGCATTTAACTGATCTTGTGCTTTCAGTACGTCTCCATTTGTGAATGGCACTGGGATAAACGTGCCAATCCTGAATACGATTAACATCGCTAAAGTGAATAATATTTTACGTCTTATCTCAGCAACGCGCATAAAGTTGGAGATTGTACGAAACATTAGATCACCTCAACTGTTCCGCCAGCTGCTTCAATTGCTTCTTTAGCACTTGAAGAGAACTTGTGAGCTTTAACAGTAAGTTTTTTCTCAACTGCTCCGCTTGCAAGAACTTTAACACCATCATTTAACTTGCTGATAACGCCAGTTTCCAGCAATAATTCAGGTGTTACTTCTGTACCATCTTCAAAACGATTTAACGTTGATAAGTTCACGATAGCAAACTCTTTACGGTTAATGTTTGTGAAGCCGCGTTTTGGTAAACGACGGAATAATGGAGTTTGACCACCTTCGAAGCCAAGACGAACACCGCCGCCAGAACGAGCGTTTTGTCCTTTATGACCTTTACCAGCAGTTTTACCGTTACCAGAACCGATACCACGACCGACACGGTTACGTACTTTACGAGAACCTTCTGCAGGTTGTAATTCATGAAGTTTCATTCCCAGGCACCTCCTTATATTAATGAGTTATCCTTAAGCTTCTTTTACAGTTACAAGGTGAGAAACTTTGTTGATCATACCAAGAATAGCAGGAGTTTCTTCCTTAACTACAGTTGAATTCAACTTTTTAAGACCTAAAGCTTCTACCGTCGCACGTTGATCTTGTGGACGACCAATTACACTACGAGTGAGGGTAATTTCTAACTTTTTCGCCATTTGTTTTCCCTCCTTCTTAACCTAGTAGCTCTTCTACAGATTTACCGCGTAATTTTGCAACATCTTCAGCACGCTTAAGTTCGCTTAATCCGTTCACAGTAGCGCGAATCATGTTAATTGGTGTGTTAGAACCAAGAGATTTCGAAAGAATATCTTGTACACCAGCTAATTCAAGTACCGCACGAACTGGTCCACCAGCAATAACTCCAGTACCTTCAGCAGCAGGCTTTAAGAATACTTCACCAGCTCCAAAGTGACCGTTGATTGTGTGTGGAATTGTTGTACCAACTAATGGTACTTCGATTAAGTTTTTCTTAGCATCTTCGATAGCTTTGCGGATTGCATCTGGTACCTCTTGCGCTTTACCAGTACCGAATCCAACATGACCGTTTTTATCGCCAACTACAACAAGTGCAGCAAAGCGGAAACGACGACCACCCTTAACAACCTTCGCAACACGGTTTATCGTAACTACACGTTCTTCAAGTTCTAATTTACTTGGGTCAATGCGACGCATCAATTTTCCCTCCTTTGACCATTAAAATTGTAATCCAGCCTCACGAGCAGCTTCAGCTAGAGCTTTAACACGGCCATGGTATAAGTAACCACCGCGATCAAATACTACTTCTTTAACGCCTTTCTCTACAGCACGCTTAGCAACTGATTCGCCAACTTTCGTAGCAGCTTCAACGTTACTAGTACCGTTAAGAGCAAGGTCTTTATCAAGAGTAGATGCACTTACTAATGTTACACCATTTACATCATCAATAACTTGAGCGTAAATATGTTGGTTAGAACGGAATACGTTTAAACGTGGACGTTCTGCAGTACCAGTAAGTTTAGCACGTACACGTGCATGTCTTTTCTTACGAGTCGCATTTTTATCAGCTTTAGTGATCATTCTTGTCACTCCTTTCTTTCACCTAACGGGTTTACTTAGCAGTTTTACCTTCTTTACGACGAACAACTTCGCCTTCGTAACGAATACCTTTGCCTTTATATGGCTCTGGAGCACGTACAGCGCGGATGTTAGCAGCGAATTCGCCAACACGTTGCTTATCGATACCTTTAATTACGATCTTAGTTGGAGCAGGTACTTCAACTTCAAGGCCTGCTTCCGGAGTCATTTCTACTGGATGAGAATAACCTACGCTTAATACAAGTTTGTTACCTTGTTTTTGAGCACGGTAACCAACACCGACTAATTCAAGTCCGCGTGCGAAACCTGTAGTTACACCTTCAACCATGTTACCTAATAAAGCACGAGTTGTACCGTGTAATGCACGGTGTTCCTTCTGTTCAGATGGACGCTCTACTGTTAGGATGTTTTCTTCAATTTTGATAGACATATCAGCATTGAAAGTACGAGTTAATTCACCTTTAGGACCTTTTACAGTTACAGTATTATTTTCTGCTACAGTAACAGTAACACCTGCAGGGATTTCAAGAATCTTTTTACCAATACGAGACATGTGGTCACACCTCCGTTCGTTTAAATATTAATTACCAAACGTATGCTACTACTTCTCCACCAGTTTGTAATTGACGAGCATCTTTGTCTGTCATTACTCCCTTAGATGTAGAAACAAGAGCGATACCTAATCCGTTAAGTACACGTGGTACTTCATCAGCTTTTGCGTAAACGCGTAAGCCAGGCTTACTGATACGTTTTAATCCAGTGATTACACGTTCGTTGTTTGCACCATATTTCAGGAAAATACGAAGGATACCTTGTTTGTTATCCTCGATGTATTCTACATCACGAATGAAACCTTCACGTTTTAAAAGTTCAGCAATTTCTTTTTTGATTTTAGAAGCAGGAACCTCTAATTTCTCATGACGTACCATGTTCGCATTACGGATGCGAGTAAGCATATCTGCAATTGGATCTGTCATCACCATGTGTTTTACCTCCTTCCCATTTGTGGGTTTTACCAACTAGCTTTTTTAACACCAGGAATTTGACCTTTATATGCAAGTTCACGGAAACAAATACGGCAAAGTTTAAATTTGCGGTATACAGAATGCGGACGACCGCAGCGTTCGCAACGTGTATACTCTTGTACTTTAAACTTAGGAGTACGCTTTTGTTTCGCGATCATAGATTTTTTAGCCACGTTTTCGCCTCCTCTACTTAGCGTTGGCTTCCATTATTTTTGGAATGGCATACCGAATTGTGTTAAAAGTTCACGAGCTTCTTCATCAGTTTTCGCTGTTGTAACGATTACGATGTCCATACCGCGGACTTTGCTTACTTTATCATAATCAATCTCAGGGAAAATTAGTTGCTCTTTAACACCTAATGTGTAGTTACCACGACCGTCGAATGATTTCTTAGAAACACCACGGAAATCACGTACACGTGGTAAAGAAACTGATACTAATTTGTCGAAGAATTCATACATTTGCTCACCGCGTAAAGTAACTTTCGCACCGATTGGCATACCTTCACGAAGACGGAAACCAGCGATGGATTTTTTAGCGCGAGTTACAACAGGTTTTTGACCTGCGATTTGTGTTAATTCTTCTACTGCATTGTCTAAAGCTTTTGAGTTAGATACCGCGTCACCAACACCAGTGTTGATTACAATCTTTTCGATTTTCGGTACTTCCATTACAGATTTATAGTTAAACTTGCTCACTAGAGCAGGAGTAATTTCCTTTTGGAACTTCTCTTTAAGGCGATTCAATGAAGTGACCTCCTTTCTTAAGAAAATTATTTATCTAATAATTCACCAGATTTTTTTGCAATACGAACTTTTTTACCATCTTCTACTTTGAAGCCTACGCGAGTAGGTTCACCAGTCTTCGGATCTAATGCCATAACATTAGATACGTGGATAGGTGCTTCTTTCGTAATAATTCCACCTTGTGGATTTAATTGAGATGGCTTAGAGTGCTTCTTAACGATGTTAACACCCTCAACGATAACACGGCTTTCTTTTGGAAAAGCAGCAAGGATAACGCCTTGTTTTCCTTTGTCTTTACCAGTGATTACCTGTACTTTATCACCTTTTTTTACATGCATCTTAATTCTGCACCTCCTTAGCAAGGCAATACCTTAAATTATAGAACTTCTGGAGCTAAAGAAACGATCTTCATGAAATTGCTATCACGTAATTCACGAGCTACTGGTCCGAAGATACGAGTACCACGTGGGCTCTTATCGTCTTTAATGATAACCGCTGCGTTTTCATCAAAACGAATGTAAGAACCGTCTGTACGACGAGCACCGCTCTTCGTACGTACCACTACCGCTTTAACAACGTCACCTTTTTTAACAACGCCACCTGGTGTTGCTTGTTTTACCGTAGCAACGATAATATCACCAATGTTAGCATATTTACGACCTGAGCCGCCTAATACTTTAATTGTTAAAAGTTCACGTGCACCAGAGTTGTCAGCAACTTTCAAACGAGATTCTTGTTGGATCATGTTATGAAACCTCCCTTCGGACTAAAAATTCCGATTCGTCTATTTAGATAATAACCGCTTCTTCAACGATTTCAACTAAACGGAAACGCTTAGTAGCAGAAAGCGGGCGAGTTTCCATGATTTTTACGATATCGCCAACTTTTGCTTGGTTTTGCTCATCATGCGCTTTGTACTTCTTAGAATACTTAACGCGTTTTCCGTACAAGGAATGAGTTTTGTAAGTTTCAACTAAAACTGTAATCGTTTTGTCCATTTTGTCAGACACAACACGACCAGTATAAACTTTGCGTTGGTTACGTTCGCTCACTTTGCAAACCTCCCCTCAATTTATCGATTAATTCCGATCTCTCTTTCACGAACTACAGTTTTCATACGAGCGATCGCTTTACGCACTTCACGAATGCGAGTTGGGTTCTCTAATTGTCCTGTAGCAAGTTGGAAGCGAAGATTAAACAACTCTTCCTTTAAAGCTTTAACTTTTGTTTCGATTTCGGCAGTGGTTAATTCACGAATATCATTAGTTTTCATTAGATTCACCACCATTTTCTTCACGTTTTACGAATTTACATTTCACTGGTAATTTGTGAGCTGCAAGACGTAATGCTTCGCGTGCTACCTCTTCAGATACACCCGCGATTTCGAACATAATTTTCCCAGGTTTTACTACTGCTACCCAGCCTTCTGGTGCCCCTTTACCGGAACCCATACGTACTTCTAGAGGTTTTGCAGTGTAAGGCTTAGAAGGGAAAATTTTAATCCATACTTTACCGCCACGTTTCATGTAACGAGTCATTGCACGACGAGCAGCTTCGATTTGACGGTTTGTAATCCATGAAGCAGCTTGTGCTTGTAGACCGAATTCACCGAAAGCAATTTCAGTACCACCTTTTGCACGACCACGCATTTTACCACGATGCTCTCTACGATATTTTACGCGTTTAGGCATTAACATATTATTTTCCTCCTTCCTCAGAAGCTTTCTTTTTTGTAGGAAGGACTTCTCCACGGTAGATCCATACTTTTACGCCTAATTTACCGTATGTTGTATCAGCTTCAACTGCTGCATAGTCAATATCAGCGCGAAGTGTATGAAGTGGAACAGTTCCTTCACTGTAAGATTCTGCACGAGCGATATCTGCTCCGCCAAGACGACCAGAAACTTGTGTTTTAATACCTTTAGCTCCTGCACGCATAGCACGTTGAATTACTTGCTTCTGTGCACGACGGAAAGATACACGGTTTTCTAATTGACGAGCGATGTTTTCGCCTACTAATTTAGCGTTAAGATCAGCTCTCTTAACTTCTAAAATGTTGATGTGTACACGCTTGCCTGTTAATTGGTTAAGAGCTTTACGAAGTGCTTCAACTTCTGTACCACCTTTACCAATTACCATACCAGGTTTTGCAGTGTGAATTGTTACATTTACACGATTTGCTGCACGTTCGATCTCTACTTTAGCAACAGCAGAATCTTTTAAGCGTACAGTAATGTATTCACGGATTTTGATGTCTTCATGTAATAGTGTAGCGTAATCTTTTTCAGCGAACCAACGAGATTCCCAATCACGGATAACACCGACACGAAGACCAATTGGATTAACCTTCTGACCCATCGATTATCCCTCCTTTTTTTCTGATACCACAACTGTAATGTGGCTTGTGCGTTTGTTAATTTGGCTTGCACGACCCATTGCACGCGGACGGAAACGTTTCAACGTTGGACCTTCGTCAACGAAAACTGTTTCAACAACTAAGTTGTTAATGTCCATTTCGTAATTATGTTCTGCATTTGCGATTGCAGATTTTAAAACCTTTTCTACAACTGGAGAAGCAGTTTTTGGTGTGTGGTTAAGGATAGCAATCGCTTCACCCACTTGCTTACCTCGGATTAAGTCTACAACTAAACGAACTTTACGAGGAGCAATACGAACTGTTCTCGCTACTGCTTTAGCTTGCATTGAAGTGCCTCCTCTCATTATCTTCTAGTTTTCTTATCGTCAGCAAGGTGACCTTTGTACGTACGAGTTGGTGCGAATTCACCTAACTTATGGCCAACCATATCCTCAGTGATGTACACAGGTACGTGTTTACGACCATCATATACAGCAATCGTATGACCGATGAACTGAGGGAAGATTGTTGAACGGCGAGACCAAGTTTTAACAACTTGTTTTTGCTCAGATGCAACTAATTTTTCCATTTTGCTCATTAAGTGATCATCGACAAATGGTCCTTTTTTTAAGCTACGAGCCATTTTGGTGCCTCCCTTCGTGATTGGCGTACGGTTCTAGAAGTGAACCGTACTACAATCCCATTATTTTTTACGACGACGAACGATAAATTTATCAGACGCTTTATTTTTCTTACGAGTCTTGAATCCAAGAGTTGGTTTACCCCATGGAGACATTGGAGACTTACGTCCGATTGGAGAGCGACCTTCACCACCACCGTGTGGGTGATCAACCGGGTTCATTACAGAACCACGAACTGTTGGGCGCTTACCTAACCAGCGAGAGCGACCTGCTTTACCGATTTTGATAAGTTCGTGTTGTTCGTTGCCTACTTGACCGATTGTAGCGCGACAAGCAGATAATACTAGGCGTACTTCACCAGAAGTTAAACGTACAAGTACGTATTTACCTTCTTTACCAAGTACTTGAGCAGATGTACCAGCAGAACGAACTAATTGTCCGCCACGACCAGGCTTAAGCTCGATATTGTGAACAACAGTACCTACTGGAATGTTGATTAATGGTAATGCGTTACCGATTTTAATGTCAGCTTCTGGGCCAGACATAACTTCCATACCTACTTCTAAAGTCTTAGGAGCAAGAATGTAACGTTTTTCACCGTCAACGTAGTTAATTAATGCGATATTCGCAGAGCGGTTTGGATCGTATTCGATCGTAGCAACGCGTCCTGGAATTCCATCTTTGTTACGTTTGAAGTCGATGATACGGTATTGACGCTTATGTCCGCCACCTTGGTGACGTACAGTAATTTTACCTTGGTTATTACGACCAGCCTTTTTGCTTAAAGGCGCAAGTAAAGATTTTTCCGGTCTGTCAGTAGTGATTTCAGCGAAATCATTCGTTGTCATGTTACGACGACCGTTAGTAGTTGGTTTATACTTCTTAATTGCCATCTCAATTTCCCTCCTTCTTTAGTAAGAATTAAACACCTTGGAAGATTTCGATTTCTTTGCTGTCAGCAGTTAGCTTAACGATTGCTTTACGACGACGGTTAGTAAAACCAGCGTGACGACCAACGCGTTTTGCTTTCGGCTTGTAGTTCATGATGTTTACTTTCTCTACATTAACACCAAAGATCGCTTCTATAGCGTCTTTAACTTCTGTTTTATTAGATTTAACGTCCACATCGAACGTGTATTTTTTTTCAGCCATCATTTCCATAGAACGTTCAGTGATAACTGGGCGCTTAATGATATCACGAGGATCTCTCATTATGCAAGCACCTCCTCTACTTTTTCCACTGCCGCTTTTGTCATGATTAGCTTATCATGATGAAGCACGTCTAAAACGTTTACGCCATCAGCAGTGATTACTGTTACTCCAGGGATATTGCGAGCAGATAACTCTACAGATTCGTTTGCATCAGCAGTTACGATAAGAGCTTTCTTCTCAACAGTTAATCCTTTAAGAACTGCTACCATGTCTTTTGTTTTTGGTGCATTTAACACTAGGTCTTCAAGAACTACAATGTTGTTCTCAACTACTTTAGTAGCTAATGCGGATTTAATAGCTAAGCGACGAACTTTCTTAGGAAGTTTGTAAGCATAGCTTCTTGGTGTAGGTCCGAATACCGTACCACCACCACGCCATTGAGGAGAGCGGATAGAACCTTGACGAGCACGTCCAGTTCCTTTTTGACGCCATGGTTTACGACCACCACCGCGCACTTCAGAGCGAGTTTTTACTTTGTGTGTACCTTGACGTAAAGACGCACGTTGCATCATTACAGCTTCAAAAAGTACAGCTTCATTTGGTTCGATACCGAAAATAGCTTCAGCTAGTTCGATTTCACCAACCTGTGAACCAGTTTGGTTATATACAGTAACTTTTGGCATTGGAATTCCTCCTTCCTATTGTGAATTATTTACTAACCTTCACAGCGCCTTGAACAACTACAAGAGATTTCTTAGCACCTGGAACGTTACCTTTTACTAGTAATAAGTTGCGCTCAGCGTCAACTTGAACGATTTCTAAGTTTTGGATTGTAACTTGGTCTCCACCCATACGTCCAGCAAGTTTTTTGCCTTTGAATACACGGTTCGGAGCAACTGGGCCCATTGAACCAGGACGACGGTGATAACGAGAACCATGAGACATAGGTCCGCGAGATTGTCCGTGGCGTTTAATAACACCTTGGAAACCTTTACCTTTAGAAATTCCTGTTACGTCAACGATTTCACCTGCAGTGAAAACTTCAACTTTTACCTCTTGACCAACCTCTAATCCGTCCACGTCTGCATCGCGGATTTCGCGAATGAAGCGCTTAGGAGTTGTAGTTGCTTTAGCAGCGTGGCCTTGTTCAGGTTTGTTAGTTAACTTTTCACGTTTATCGCCAAATCCTAACTGAATTGCATTATAGCCATCAGTTTCTGTTGTTTTCTTTTGAAGAACAACGTTTGGAGTTGATTCGATTACTGTTACTGGGATTAACTCACCGTTTTCAGCAAATACTTGAGTCATACCGATCTTTCTTCCTAAGATTCCTTTGGTCATGAGTTACACCTCCTACATTTTTAAGTTATATAAATTATAATTTGATTTCGATATCTACACCAGATGGTAAGTCTAAACGCATTAATGAGTCTACTGTTTGTGGAGTAGGGCTCACGATGTCGATTAAACGTTTGTGCGTGCGCATTTCGAATTGCTCACGAGAATCTTTGTACTTATGAACAGCACGAAGAATTGTGTAAACAGTTTTTTCCGTTGGTAATGGGATTGGACCAGAAACGGTTGCCCCAGAACGTTTTGCTGTTTCTACAATTTTCTCAGCTGACTGATCAAGAATACGGTGATCGTAAGCTTTTAAACGGATACGAATTTTCTCTTTTGCCATTATTTTCCCTCCTTCGTTCGCCTATTTCTAAAATAGACCTTCTCCATGGAAATTTCCCCACACCTTGCCATGGCAAAGCGGCCGGGTGTGTCAGCAACCTTCCACTTCATCGCAGTCAAAGACCAACATTGTCTATTATACAATGTTATTCGTCTAGATGCAAGCATCTTTTTGTTTGCATCTGCTTTTCTCTACTTTTGCTATTATACATGGCACTTTAAAGAATTTCAAGTTTTCATCCGTCGTAATTCGATTTACAGTTTATGGATGTTTTTTGTCGTTTTTATATTATAGAAGAAACTCGTTTAAAACTAGAAAATACTAATTCTCATAAACAAAAAAACTCAAGGGAAAGTCCCTTGAGTTTTTTAAATCTATTTAAAGATTACTCAACGATTGTAGCAACTACGCCGTAACCTACAGTACGTCCACCCTCACGGATAGAGAACTTAGTTCCCTCTTCGATTGCGATTGGAGCGATAAGTTCGATAGTCATTTCAATGTTGTCGCCAGGCATTACCATTTCAGTACCTTCTGGTAATTGGATGATACCAGTTACGTCAGTTGTACGGAAGTAGAATTGTGGGCGGTAGTTAGCGAAGAATGGAGTGTGACGTCCACCTTCTTCTTTAGATAAAACGAAAACTTCAGCTTTGAATTTAGCGTGAGCTTTTACAGAGCCGCTTTTCGCAAGAACTTGTCCACGTTGGATATCTTCACGAGCAACCCCACGAAGTAAAGCACCGATGTTGTCTCCAGCTTGAGCTTGGTCAAGAAGCTTACGGAACATTTCTACACCAGTTACAGTTGTAGTAGCATTCTCTTCAGCAAGACCGATGATTTCTACTACGTCACCAACTTTAACGATTCCACGCTCTACACGACCAGTTGCAACTGTACCACGACCTGTGATAGAGAATACATCCTCGATAGGCATTAAGAATGGTTTGTCAGTTTCACGTTCTGGAGTTGGGATATAAGAATCAACTTCAGTCATTAATTCGATGATTTTTTCTTCCCACTCAGCTTCTCCTTGAAGAGCTTTAAGAGCAGAACCTTTAACTACAGGGATATCATCGCCTGGGAAGCCATATTCAGATAATAGATCGCGAACTTCCATTTCTACTAATTCTAATAATTCTTCGTCGTCTACCATGTCGCATTTGTTTAAGAATACAACGATGTAAGGAACACCTACTTGACGAGAAAGAAGGATGTGCTCACGTGTTTGAGGCATTGGGCCATCAGCAGCAGATACTACTAAGATACCGCCGTCCATTTGAGCAGCACCAGTGATCATGTTTTTAACATAGTCAGCGTGACCTGGGCAGTCAACGTGTGCATAGTGACGAGTTTCAGTTTCGTACTCAACGTGTGCAGTTGAGATTGTGATACCGCGCTCTCTTTCTTCTGGAGCAGCATCGATTTGGTCGTATCCGCGTGCTTCAGCACCACCAGCTTTTGCAAGAACTGTAGTGATCGCAGCAGTTAATGTAGTTTTACCATGGTCAACGTGGCCGATTGTACCGATGTTAACATGGGGTTTAGAACGTTCGAATTTAGCTTTAGCCATTCTAAATTCCTCCTTAGTTTATATAGGTTATTTTATATTTAGACTAGAAAGTGAAACTTAAGTCTCACTTTCTAAGCTTACATAAGTAGTTATACTTGAACAATCGATAAAAATCAATTATTCACCTTTATTTTTTTTGATAATTTCTTCTGAAACAGACTTTGGTACTTCTTCATAATGGTCAAATACCATAGAGAATGTTCCACGTCCTTGAGTGTTAGAACGTAATGACGTTGCATAACCGAACATTTCAGAAAGTGGAACCATAGCGCGAACAACTTGTGCGTTACCGCGAGCTTCCATACCTTCTACACGTCCACGACGAGATGTTACGTCACCCATAATGTCACCCATGTACTCTTCAGGAATTACAACTTCAACTTTCATCATTGGCTCAAGAATTACTGGGCTACACTTAGAAACCGCAGCTTTAAGCGCCATAGATGCAGCGATTTTGAACGCCATCTCAGAGGAGTCAACATCATGGTAAGATCCGTCAACTAATGCAGCTTTAATGTCAACTAGTGGATAACCAGCTAGTACACCATTTTTAAGTGCATCTTCAAGACCTGCTCCAACAGCTGGGATGTATTCACGTGGAACTACACCACCGACGATCTTGTTTTCGAATTCGAATCCTTTACCTTCTTCGTTAGGTTCAAACTCAATCCAAACGTGACCGAATTGTCCACGACCACCAGATTGACGTGCGAATTTACCTTCAACTTTCGCTGCAGCGCGGAAAGTCTCACGGTATGCTACCTGAGGTGCACCAACGTTTGCTTCTACTTTGAATTCACGGCGCATACGGTCAACGATGATATCAAGGTGAAGTTCACCCATACCAGCGATGATTGTTTGGCCAGTTTCTTGGTCAGTGTGAGCACGGAATGTTGGATCTTCTTCAGAAAGCTTAGATAATGCTGTACCCATTTTATCTTGGTCAGCTTTAGATTTTGGTTCGATAGCTACAGAGATAACTGGCTCTGGGAATTCCATAGATTCAAGGATAACAAGGTTCTTCTCTTCACAAAGAGTATCACCAGTAGTAGTATCTTTTAAACCTACAGCAGCAGCGATGTCACCAGCGTAAACTGTTGAAATCTCTTCACGGCTGTTAGCGTGCATTTGTAGGATACGTCCTACACGCTCACGCTTACCTTTAGTTGAGTTTTTCACGTAAGATCCAGAGTTTAACACACCAGAATACACACGGAAGAACGTTAATTTACCAACATAAGGGTCAGTCATGATTTTGAATGCTAGAGCTGCGAATGGCTCTTCATCGCTAGAATGACGTTCTACTTCTTCATCTGTATCCGGAAGAGTACCTTTAATAGCAGGTACATCTAGTGGAGATGGTAAGTAGTCAATAACCGCATCTAACAGAATTTGAACACCTTTGTTTTTGAATGCAGAACCACAGATTACTGGGAAGAATTCAACAGAAGTTGTAGCCTTACGGATACCAGCTTTAAGCTCTTCTACAGTGATTTCTTCACCTTCTAGGTACTTCATCATCATTTCTTCATCAAGCTCTGCTACCGCTTCGATAAGTTTTCCACGGTATTCTTCAGCTAGCTCTTTATGCTCTTCAGGAATTTCAACACGTTGAATGTCTGTTCCTAAATCGTTACCGTACATGTAAGCACACTCTTCAACAAGGTCAATAATACCATTGAACTCGTCTTCAGCACCGATTGGTAACTGAATTGGATGTGCGTTTGCTTGTAAACGATCGTGGATTGTACCTACAGAGTATAAGAAGTCTGCACCAATTTTATCCATTTTGTTAACGAATACGATACGAGGTACGCCGTAAGTAGTAGCCTGACGCCAAACAGTTTCTGTTTGTGGTTCTACACCAGATTGTGCATCAAGTACTGCTACTGCGCCATCAAGTACGCGTAAAGAACGTTCTACTTCTACTGTGAAGTCTACGTGTCCTGGAGTGTCAATGATGTTTACACGGTGACCTTTCCATTGAGCTGTAGTTGCAGCAGAAGTAATTGTGATACCACGCTCTTGCTCTTGCTCCATCCAGTCCATCTGAGATGCACCTTCGTGAGTTTCACCGATTTTGTGGATACGGCCTGTATAGTACAGGATACGCTCAGTTGCTGTTGTTTTACCAGCATCGATGTGAGCCATGATACCAATATTACGAGTGTTTTCTAAAGAGAACTCTCTTGCCATTTGGTGTCTTGCTCCTTCCATATATGGATTGGATTATTTTATTTTAAGTAGCAAAAAAGCCACTTTATTTTATTACATATGTCAGTGTGTCCAGTACCCTCATTATGTAAAATGAGCGCCCAATGAAAGGGAGAGGCATTCTCCCTCTCCACACTTCCATAAGCGACAAATAAAGCGGTTTATGCTTACATTTATTTTACGTTGAATCCTACCAACGATAATGAGCAAATGCTTTGTTAGCTTCTGCCATTTTATGAGTGTCTTCACGTTTCTTAACAGATGCACCAGCGTTGTTAGCTGCATCTAAGATTTCGTAAGCTAGACGCTCTTCCATAGTTTTTTCACCACGAAGACGAGCATAGTTTACTAACCAGCGAAGACCTAAAGTTGTACGGCGTTCTGGACGAACCTCAACTGGAACTTGGTAGTTAGCACCACCAACACGACGAGCGCGAACTTCAAGAACAGGCATGATGTTCTTAAGAGCTTGCTCGAATACTTCCATTGGTTCTTTACCAGCACGTTCACGAACGATATCGAACGCGTTATAAAGAATTGTTTGAGATTTACCTTTTTTACCGTCAACCATCATTTTGTTGATTAGGCGTGTTACAAGTTTAGAATTGTACATTGGATCTGGTAACACGTCACGTTTCGCAACAGGTCCTTTACGAGGCATATTGAGTTCCTCCTTTCATTTTAAGTTTATTATTTTTTAGCAGGTTTTGGTCTCTTAGTACCATATTTAGAACGTCCTTGCATACGTTTGTCAACACCAGCTGTATCAAGCGCACCACGAACGATGTGGTAACGTACTCCTGGTAAATCCTTTACACGACCACCGCGAATTAATACTACGCTATGCTCTTGTAGGTTATGACCGATACCTGGGATGTAAGCAGTAACCTCAATACCGTTTGTTAAACGTACACGAGCGTATTTACGTAACGCTGAGTTCGGTTTCTTTGGAGTCATTGTACCAACACGAGTACATACACCACGTTTTTGAGGTGCAGAGATATCAGTTGATTTTTTCTTTAAAGAGTTGAAACCTTTGTTTAACGCAGGTGATTTAGATTTCCATACTTTATCAGTACGACCATTTCTCACTAATTGGTTAATAGTAGGCATTTGATTTATCCTCCCTTCGCATGTTTGTATGACCACATATCCAGGTGGTTCATTATTAGTTGAAAACAAAGTTTTTGCAAGGAAGAGCAAATGCTCTCTCCTCACAAAAACAGTTTTAACTTATTATTCCTATTGCTGAAGCTCCCACTTGAATCCCCGAAGCCTTTCCAAGCTTACGAACTGATTCAACTTTGGTTATGGGCACGTTATGTTGCAGTGCAGCACGAGTGATAACATGGGTTAACCGCATGTCAGTATCTTCTGCAATGACAACTTCTTTAACTGTACCATTTTTGATTGCTTCCAATGTGCGTTTATGACCAACGACTACATTTTCAGCATTTGATACTTTTTGATAAGACATATACATATCCTCCAAAGCATCGTTCAGGAGCAACCTTGCTTATAGTAACATTTTGACTCATACAATGTCAACTAGGATTATCTGTTTTTATACAAAATTTACGACGGAAAATTTTACTGTTCCACGTATATTTCATCGTTTTCTACGTTCATGTCATCTTGTGTTGTTTTCACAAGATCCACTTTGCGATAACGATTCATACCAGTTCCAGCAGGAACAAGTTTACCGATAATAACATTCTCTTTCAATCCTAGAAGTTCATCACGTTTTCCTTTAATCGCCGCGTCAGTTAGAACACGAGTTGTTTCTTGGAACGACGCTGCAGATAGGAATGAATCCGTTTCAAGCGAAGCTTTTGTAATACCAAGAAGAACTGGTCTTGCTGTTGCTGGCTGTTTGCCTTTTAGCAGCACTTTTGCATTCGCATCAGTAAACTGATGGATATCTAGCAACGTTCCTGGTAATACATCAGTTTCACCCGCATCAATTACACGAACTTTACGAAGCATTTGGCGAACCATTACCTCTACGTGTTTATCGCCAATTTCTACCCCTTGCATACGGTATACTTTTTGAACTTCACGTAGTAAGTATTCTTGAACTGCTGTAATGTCCGTTACTTTTAGTAATTCCTTCGGATCAATAGAACCTTCTGTTAACTCTTTTCCGTGACCAATCGGCTGTCCTGGAGCTACTTTCAGACGAGCACCGTAAGGAATTGCGTACGTACGAGCTTCAACTTCACCCTGTACAACTACCTCTTGACGATCTTTAACATCGTTAACCGCTGCGATAACACCGTCGATTTCACTAATAACTGCCTGACCTTTCGGATTACGAGCTTCGAAGATCTCCTGAATACGAGGTAAACCTTGTGTGATATCATCTCCAGCAACCCCACCTGTATGGAACGTACGCATCGTTAACTGTGTACCTGGCTCACCGATAGATTGAGCTGCGATAATACCTACCGCTTCCCCTACTTCTACGTCTGTGCCAGTAGCTAAGTTACGACCGTAACATTTCTTACATACACCATGGCGAGTGTTACATGTAAACGCTGAACGGATGTTTACTGTTTCAACACCTGAGTTTTCAACGATATGAGCGATATCTTCAGTAATTAATTCATTTTCACGAACTAACACTTCACCTGTTTCAGGATGTTTTACAGTTTTTCTTGCAAAACGTCCTACAAGACGATCATATAAGGACTCAATAACTTCATTACCCTCTTTAATCGCACCGATTAGTAAGCCACGATCTGTTCCACAATCGTCTTCACGAACGATAACATCTTGTGCAACGTCTACAAGACGACGTGTTAAGTAACCAGAATCGGCAGTCTTAAGTGCTGTATCGGCAAGACCTTTACGCGCACCATGCGTAGAGATGAAGTACTCAAGTACTGTTAAACCTTCACGGAAACTTGATTTGATCGGAAGTTCAATGATACGACCAGATGGGTTGGCCATCAAACCACGCATACCAGCAAGCTGAGTGAAGTTCGATGCGTTACCACGGGCACCAGAGTCACTCATCATAAAGATCGGATTGCGCTTATTCAAGGATTTCATCAGCTTTCCTTGGATAACATCTTTCGCAGTACTCCAAATAGAGATTACGCGATCGTAACGTTCTTCTTCCGTGATTAAACCGCGACGGAATTGTTTAATTACTTTATCTACTTTTGCTTGTGCTTCATGGAGAATTTCATCTTTTTCACCTAATACAAGAATATCCGCTACCCCAACTGTAATACCAGCTTTAGTAGAGTATTTAAATCCTAGGTTTTTCATACGGTCAAGCATGCGAGACGTCTCGGTAATTTTGAAACGTTTAAATACTTCCGCGATGATATTACCAAGGATTTTCTTGCTAAACGGTGCCACTTCTTCGCGACTAGCAATAATTTCTTTGATATTCGCACCTTTTTCAACGAAATATTTCGCTGGTGTTTCTTTTTCAAGGTTTGAATTTGTCGGTTCATTAATATAAGGGAACGACTTCGGTAAGATTTCGTTAAATATTAATTTACCAACTGTTGTTAATAGAAGCTTGCTTTTTTGTTCTTCAGTAAATGTTTCGTTGTTGTTTACTGAATTCGCAGCAACTGCAACACGAGTATGCAGATGTACATATCCATTTTGATATGCAAGCAATGCCTCATCTGCATCTTTGAACACCATACCTTCACCAATTGCACCTTCACGCTCAAGTGTTAAGTAATAGTTACCTAATACCATATCCTGAGATGGTGTAACAACTGGTTTTCCGTCTTTCGGGTTCAAGATGTTTTGTGCCGCTAACATAAGAAGACGAGCTTCTGCTTGTGCTTCTGATGATAACGGAACGTGAACCGCCATTTGGTCACCGTCAAAGTCCGCGTTATATGCAGTACATACAAGTGGATGAAGACGAATTGCGCGTCCTTCTACTAGTGTAGGTTCAAACGCCTGAATACCAAGACGGTGAAGCGTTGGGGCACGGTTTAGAAGTACTGGATGTTCTTTAATAACAGATTCTAAAACATCCCAAACTTCAGGTTGTACACGCTCAATTTTTCGTTTAGCACTCTTAATGTTGTGCGCTAAACCTTTTTCCACTAAATCTTTCATAACGAAAGGTTTGAACAGTTCGAGTGCCATTTCTTTCGGTAATCCACATTGATACATCTTTAAGTTCGGTCCTACAACGATAACAGAACGACCAGAGTAGTCAACACGTTTACCTAATAAGTTTTGACGGAAACGTCCTTGTTTACCTTTTAACATGTGAGATAGTGATTTTAATGGACGGTTACCTGGTCCAGTAACTGGACGGCCACGGCGACCATTGTCGATTAATGCGTCTACAGCTTCTTGTAACATACGTTTTTCGTTTTGAACGATGATGCTTGGTGCACCTAAGTCCAATAGACGTTTTAAACGGTTGTTACGGTTAATCACACGACGGTATAAGTCGTTTAAGTCAGAAGTTGCAAAACGTCCACCATCTAACTGTACCATCGGACGTAGTTCTGGCGGGATAACCGGAAGAACTTCTAAGATCATCCAAGATGGCGCATTTCCAGAGTTACGGAATGCTTCTAATACTTCTAGACGTTTAATAGCACGAGTACGACGTTGTCCTTGTGCTGTTTTTAATTCTTCTTTTAAGAAATCTACTTCTTTATCTAAATCGATGTCTTGTAATAGCTTCTTAATAGCTTCTGCACCCATAGCGGCTTGGAATGTATTGCCATATCGATCACGATATGCACGGTATTCTTTTTCAGAAAGTAATTGCTTCTTATCAAGTGGTGTATCTCCACTTTCTGTTACAACATAGGAAGCGAAATAAATTACTTCTTCAAGCGCGCGAGGGGACATGTCTAAGACAAGTCCCATGCGGCTTGGGATACCTTTGAAATACCAAATATGAGACACAGGAGCAGCTAATTCAATGTGACCCATACGTTCACGACGAACTTTCGCACGTGTTACTTCAACGCCACATCGATCACAAACTACACCTTTATAACGTACGCGTTTATACTTTCCACAATGACATTCCCAGTCTTTTTGTGGTCCGAAAATACGCTCGCAGAATAAGCCATCTTTTTCAGGCTTTAACGTACGATAGTTAATTGTTTCTGGTTTCTTTACTTCACCGTATGACCAAGAGCGAATCTTGTCAGGTGAAGCAAGTCCAATCTTCATATATTCAAAGTTATTTACATCTATCAAGGGGCCTACCTCCCTTTTAGTCTACAGGTTATCCCGATTATTCCTTTGTTGTCTCAACTTCAACATTTAATTTATCTGCGGATTGATGATCATCATCTTCAGTATCACGCATTTCAATTTCTGTATCATCGCTAGACATCATCTTAACATCCATACCTAAACTTTGTAGCTCTTTAATTAATACTTTGAATGATTCCGGAACACCTGGTTCTGGAACATTTTCGCCTTTAACAATAGCTTCGTATGTCTTCACGCGGCCAATAACATCATCAGATTTCACCGTTAAGATTTCTTGAAGAGTATAAGCAGCACCATAAGCTTCAAGTGCCCAAACTTCCATCTCACCGAAACGTTGTCCACCGAACTGTGCTTTACCTCCAAGAGGCTGCTGCGTTACAAGTGAGTATGGTCCAGTAGAACGAGCGTGAAGCTTATCGTCAACCATGTGTGCAAGTTTAATCATATACATGACACCAACAGATACACGGTTATCAAATGGCTCACCAGAACGTCCATCGTATAGAACTGTCTTTGCATCATTCGCCATACCAGCTTCTTCGATTGTTCCCCATACATCTTCCTCACGAGCACCATCGAATACTGGTGTTGCAACATGAATACCTAAGTATCTTGCTGCCATACCAAGATGAAGCTCTAACACCTGACCGATATTCATACGAGATGGTACCCCTAATGGGTTCAACATGATATCGATTGGCGTACCATCTGGTAAGTAAGGCATATCTTCTTCCGGTAAAATACGAGAGATAACACCTTTGTTACCGTGACGACCGGCCATCTTGTCACCTTCAGAAATTTTACGTTTTTGAACGATATATGCACGTACAAGTTGATTTACACCTGGTGGCAATTCATCGCCATCTTCACGGTTAAATACTTTTACGTCTAAGATAATACCGCCACCACCGTGTGGAACACGTAGTGATGTATCACGTACTTCACGTGCCTTCTCACCGAAGATTGCATGTAATAAACGTTCTTCTGCTGTTAATTCTGTTACACCTTTTGGTGTTACTTTACCAACAAGTAGATCTCCGTCTTTTACTTCAGCACCGATGCGAATAATACCGCGCTCGTCAAGGTTGCGAAGTGCATCTTCCCCAACGTTCGGGATGTCACGTGTAATTTCTTCTGGTCCAAGCTTCGTATCACGAGCTTCTGATTCATATTCTTCAATATGAATAGAAGTATACACATCATCTTTTACAAGGCGCTCACTCATAATGATCGCATCCTCATAGTTATAACCATCCCATGTCATAAAGCCAACAAGCACGTTACGTCCAAGTGCTAGCTCACCTTTTTCCATAGAAGGACCATCCGCAAGGATTTCACCTTTTACAACTTGATCTCCAACACTTACGATTGGACGTTGGTTGTAACAAGTTCCTTGGTTAGAACGAATGAATTTTAACATTTTGTAGCGATCTAAATCGCCTTTTACTTTTTGACCGTCAACTTCTACATAACGGCGTACCCATACTTCACGTGCTTCTACGCGTTCAACAGTACCAGGATGTTTACAAATTACTGCAGCACCTGAGTCTTTTGCTGATACGTACTCCATACCTGTACCTACAATCGGAGATTCCGGATTCAATAACGGAACCGCCTGACGTTGCATGTTCGCACCCATAAGCGCACGGTTAGAGTCATCGTTTTCTAAGAATGGAATACAAGCTGTCGCAGCAGAAACTACCTGTTTTGGAGAGATATCCATGTAGTCGATGCGCTCGCGTTTTACCACAACGTTCTCGTCGCGGAAACGTGCTACAACATCTTCATCAAGGAATTCACCATCTTCAGATAAACGAGCATTTGCCTGTGCTACAACATAGTTATCTTGTTCATCTGCTGTTAGATAATCTACGTGTGTTGTTACACGACCAGTTTCTGGATCAACGCGACGGTATGGTGTTTCAATGAAACCAAACTCATTTACTTTCGCGAACGAAGATAATGAGTTAATCAAACCGATGTTTGGTCCCTCTGGTGTTTCAATCGGACACATACGACCATAGTGAGAATAGTGAACGTCACGCACTTCAAACCCTGCGCGCTCACGAGTTAAACCACCCGGTCCTAATGCAGATAGTCTTCGTTTGTGCGTTAACTCTGCTAATGGGTTAGTTTGATCCATGAACTGAGATAACTGAGAACTTCCGAAGAACTCTTTAATAGATGCAATAACCGGACGAATGTTAATTAACGCCTGTGGTGTAATTGCATTTGTATCTTGAATCGACATTCTCTCACGAACAACACGCTCCATACGAGAAAGACCGATACGGAATTGGTTTTGTAGTAACTCTCCTACAGAACGCAGACGACGGTTTCCTAAATGGTCAATATCATCTGTATCCCCTACTTTGTATAGTAAGTTAAAGAAGTAGCTAATAGAAGCAAGGATATCACCTGGTGTGATGTGTTTTACGTCACGAGTGATATTTGCATTCCCAATTACATTAATAGCACGTTCACCGTCTGATTCCGGAGCATAGATCTTAATAGATTGCAGCTCAACATCGCCTTCTACCACTCCACCCATTGGTTTCGCTGTTTTGAATCCAATGTTTTTCTCTAAGTAAGGTAAAATGCGATCTAGTGTACGACGGTCTAAGACTGTTCCTTCTGCCGCTAAAATTTCCCCAGTTTCTGGGTCTACTAAAGTTTCAGCTAGGCGTTGGTTAAACAATCTGTTTTTGATGTGTAACTTTTTGTTGATCTTGTAGCGACCTACATTTGCTAAATCGTAGCGCTTCGGATCAAAGAAACGAGAAACAAGCAAGCTTTTCGCATTTTCTACTGTCGGTGGTTCACCTGGGCGTAGACGCTCATAAATTTCAAGCAATGCTTTTTCTGTGCTGTCTGTGTTGTCTTTTTCTAGCGTATTGCTTAAGTATTCGTTATCACCTAAAAGCTCGGTGATTTCTTGATCAGAGCCAAACCCTAATGCGCGTAACAAAACAGTTACAGGAAGTTTACGCGTACGGTCAATACGCACATATACAACATCCTTAGCGTCTGTTTCATACTCTAACCAAGCTCCGCGGTTTGGAATTACAGTAGCAGTAAAACCACGTTTTCCGTTTTTATCCACTTTGCCACTATAGTATACACTTGGAGAGCGAACTAACTGGGAAACGATAACACGTTCTGCACCGTTAATTACGAATGTTCCAGTCTCTGTCATGAGTGGGAAATCTCCCATGAACACATCTTGTTCTTTTACTTCACCAGTTTCTTTGTTGATTAGACGGACTTTCACACGAAGTGGTGCTGCATACGTCACATCACGCTCTTTACATTCTTCTACAGAGTATTTCGGCTCACCTAAACTGTAGTCAATAAATTCAAGCGATAGATTTCCCGTAAAGTCTTCAATCGGCGAAATGTCTTGGAACATTTCTCGCAAACCCTCATCAAGAAACCACTGATAAGAAGAGGTTTGAATTTCGATAAGATTTGGTAACTCTAATACTTCACTAATACGGGCATAACTTCTTCGTTGGCGGTGGCGTCCGTATTGAACTAGTTGACCTGTCAACTGCTTCACCCCTCAAATCATGAGTATTATAAATGCACAAAAAAAAATGTGCAAAATCACAAATAAATACAGCTAACGCACTGGGCGTAGCCTTTTTCTCTTAAAGATAGATACGTTGAGTCTTTCTACCTGCTCAAAAAAGAAAAATGGCTTCTATAAGAAAACCATCATTCTGTTTCATCATCTGCTGATTTTACTATCTTTTCCAAGAGAAACAAAAATATACATCGTTCTCAACGCAGAAAATCATATATTGGCATTGTATAATGTTAACATAGCCAAAAATAACCGTCAACGTTTTTTTGATTTTATGATATAATATCCTTTTTTCTTTTCTACAACTTCAACTTCAGAAAATATCTCTTCTAGTTTTTTCAACGCAGATGGTGCACCTTGCTTCTTCTGAATAACAATCCAAAGCTCTCCACCCGGCACTAGATATTTGACAGCTTGTTCTAAAATCTCGTGCACGATATGCTTACCTGCACGAATCGGAGGATTAGATAGAATAGCAGCATACTGTCCATTCACATTTTCATATACGCTACTTTGATAAATACGTATATTCTCAACTTTGTTATTAGCAGCATTTTCTTTCGCAAGCCCAAGCGCTCTTTCATTCACATCCACCATATGAATATTTCTGTCTTGAAACTCTTTTGCTAACGACAAACCGATCGGACCATATCCACACCCAACATCTAACACGTCACCTTCAACAGGCGGCATTTGAAATGCCTCAATTAGAAGACGCGAACCAAAGTCTACCTCGTTTTTCGAAAACACTCCATGATCAGATAAGAAAACAAATTTTGATTCTCGCAATGTATATTCCCATCGTTTTCGATCACTTTTACTAGAAGGGTCATTAGAAAAATAATGGTCTGCCATATGGCCACCTCTTTTCTTTACAGTTAAAAAAAAAGCTCGCATGAGAGCGAGCTTTTTTTAAAGCTTCAAAAGTTAATTACTTAACTTCTACAGCAGCGCCAACTTCTTCAAGTTTAGCTTTCATTTCTTCAGCTTCTTCTTTAGAAGCGCCTTCTTTGATTGCTTTTGGAGTGTTGTCAACTAATTCTTTAGCTTCTTTTAAGCCAAGACCAGTGATTTCACGAACAACTTTGATAACTTTGATTTTTTGTCCGCCAGCACTTTCAAGTACTACGTCAAATTCAGTTTTCTCAGCAGCAGCTTCACCAGCGCCACCAGCAACAGCTACAGGAGCAGCAGCAGTTACGCCGAATTCTTCCTCGATAGCTTTTACTAAGTCGTTAAGTTCTAATACAGTCATAGATTTAACTGCTTCAATGATTTGTTCTTTAGTCATTGTAAATATCCTCCCTTAAATAGGTTTGTATTGTTTTATCGATAACACGTAATTATCTTTTAAAAAATTAAGCGCCTTGCTCTTCCTTTTGATCTGCAACTGCTTTAGTAGCAAGTGCAAGGTTACGGATTGGAGCTTGAAGAACGCTAAGAAGCATAGAAAGTAAGCCTTCACGTGATGGAAGAGTAGCGATTGCTTTAACCTCATCAAGTGATACAAGTTTACCTTCGATTACGCCCGCTTTAATTTCTAAAGCTTCATGATCTTTAGCGAAGTCGTTTAATACTTTCGCAGGAGCAACTACATCCTCGTTACTGAACGCGATTGCGTTTGGTCCTGTTAAGAATTCGTTTAACTCAGCCATTTCAACAGATTCTGCAGCACGACGAGTTAAAGAGTTTTTGTAAACTTTGAACTCAACGCCAGCTTCACGTAAGTTTTTACGTAATTCAGTTGCTTCAGATACTGTTAAACCACGGTAGTCAACAACAATTGTAGATTTACTATCGCGAAGTTTTTCAGCGATTTCAGTCACAACTTGTTGTTTAGTTTCGATTGCTTTGCTCATGTTATTACACCTCCTGTAGATTATATAGAAGATGTACCGAAAGTGCACTAAAAAACCTCCATGCCCAGTTGTAGACATGGAGGCATATAGTCACAGAAAAATATTCCGTTTCGTATATTAACACCTAGGTAGGAAATTAAGCCAAGTTGGCTCCTACTGTCTACGGTACACTATTTAAATTCACAACATAAATGATTATATTAAAACTTCTTTATGAAGTCAACTTCCAATTTTTACGCGATTGTAGAAACGTCTACGCGTACACCAGGTCCCATTGTAGAAGCAACAGTTGCATTCTTCATGTAAGTACCTTTTGCAGCAGCTGGTTTCGCTTTTAATAGCGTATCAGCGATTGTTTTGAAGTTTTCTACTAATTTAGCATCTTCGAAAGATACTTTACCGATTGGTACGTGGATGTTTCCGGCTTTGTCAACGCGGTATTCAACTTTACCAGCTTTGATTTCATTAACAGCTTTTGTTACATCGAAAGTAACTGTTCCAGTTTTAGGGTTTGGCATTAAACCTTTTGGTCCTAATACACGACCAAGTTTACCAACTTCACCCATCATGTCAGGAGTTGCTACTACTACATCAAAGTCGAACCAACCTTGTTGGATTTTACCGATGTAATCAGCATCGCCTACGAAGTCAGCGCCAGCAGCTTCAGCTTCTTTTGCTTTCTCGCCTTTAGCAAATACTAATACACGTTGTACTTTACCAGTACCGTTTGGAAGAACAACTGCACCACGAATTTGTTGGTCAGCTTTCTTAGGGTCAACACCTAAACGGAATGCAGCTTCTACAGTTGCATCAAATTTAGCTGTGTTTGTTTTCTTTACTAATTCTACTGCTTCTGTTGCAGAGTAAGCAGCTGCACGATCAACAAGCTTCGCAGCTTCTACGTACTTTTTACCTCTTTTAGCCATGTTTATTTCCTCCTTGATTGTGGTTTTAGCGGAATAACCTCCCACGTTTACGCCTTCATTTCAGGGAAGTCCCCTAGGATGTGCGCCCATCCTTTTATTTAAAAACGATAATCATTTACGATAATAAAGGTTGCGAATTGGAATTCCAGACCCGCAACCTTTTTTACAAAAAAACAAATCGAATTAGTCTTCGATAACGATGCCCATACTGCGTGCAGTACCTTCAACCATACGCATTGCAGCTTCTACGCTAGCAGCGTTTAGGTCAGGCATTTTAGTTTCAGCGATTTCGCGTACTTTATCACGCTTAACAGTTGCCACTTTATTACGGTTTGGTTCACCAGAACCAGACTCAATACCAGCTACTTTCTTAAGAAGAACAGCAGCAGGAGGAGTTTTAGTAATGAAAGTGAATGAACGGTCTTCGAATACCGTAATTTCAACAGGAATGATAAGACCAGCTTGATCTGCTGTACGAGCGTTGAACTCTTTACAGAAGCCCATGATGTTAACACCCGCTTGTCCTAATGCTGGACCAACTGGTGGAGCTGGGTTAGCTTTACCTGCAGGAATTTGAAGTTTTACCATTTTAATTACCTTTTTAGCCACGAGACACACCTCCTTAAGTCCGTGATGTGGTCAATTGGGCAGTGATTTGCCCTCCCACTTCATATTTTATCTGTAACGATAAAATCTTTTTCAAAAAACGTCTCCGTTGCCGAAGACGTACTGACTTAAAAGATATTATCACTTTTTACAATTCATTTCAAGTTTCATTTTATAATTTTTCAATTTGATGGAAATCCAGCTCGACTGGCGTTTCACGACCAAACATGTCTACAAGCACTCTTACTTTTTGTTTTTCCATATCGATTTCTTCGATCGCACCTGTATAGTTCGCGAACGGTCCTTCATTTACACGTACTGTTTCATGAAGTTCAAAGTCGAAATCAACCACTTCATTGTCCATTCCCATATGCTTCATAATGGTAACAACTTCCTCTTCTAATAGAGGAGATGGTTTTGAACCTGATCCAGAAGATCCAACAAAACCTGTTACACCTGGTGTGTTACGAACAACATACCAAGAATCGTCAGTCATAATTAGTTCAACTAATACATAACCTGGGAACACTTTTCTTTTTGTTAATTTTTCTTTTCCGTTTTTCATTTCTACTTCTACTTCTTCCGGGACAACAACACGGAAAATTTTATCTTGCATTCCCATTGATTCTACACGTTTCTCTAGGTTTGCTTTTACTTTATTTTCATATCCAGAATAAGTATGGACAACATACCAACTTTTTTCCATTCATTTAGGACGAGCGTCCTTCCCTCCCTGACGTACATTTTTTTGCGCAAATGAAAAAACCCGTTCACCGGGCTTTTACACAGTTCGTATAAATAACATTATATCATGGATAAGTGCTTCTTATTCAAGAATTAACCAAGAATTAACCGAATTAAAGAAGAAATACCCATATCAACTACCGCGAAGAAAATTGCAGCAAATACAACTGTCGCAATAACAGTAGTCGTCGAACGGAGTAATTCATCTTTTTTAGGCCAACTTACTTTTTTCATTTCGCGACCTACATCGCCGAAAAAGTTCGTCAAACGCATTTACGGGACCTCCAGTGTATTGTTTCGATTATTTATTTTGTTTCCTTATGAACTGTATGCATATTGCATGTTTTACAAAACTTCTTTATCTCAAGTCGCTCTACTGAGCTCGTATCTTTCATTGTGGAGTAGTTTCGATTTTTACACTCTTCACATGAGAGTACAACTTTTTTCCTCATTTGTTACACCAACCTTGTAACATTATGTCCCTAAAAATGTATCATACAATAAAAGCCAATGTCAATGACATGCCACTTACTCTCTTATAAAAAGAATGCAGGAGAACACGCTTCTCCCCTGCGAAATAAATTATGAGTTTAAAGTTGTATTTTCTCTCATTTCCATATACCTTTCAAGTTTTCTCTTCACGCGTTGCAAAGCATTATCAATAGATTTCACATGCCTGTTTAACTGTTCTGAGATTTCTTGATAAGAACGGCCATCTAAGTATAAAGATAAGACTTTCCTTTCTAAATCGCTTAATAATTCAGATATTTTAAGCTCTATGTCGGTATATTCTTCCTGACTAATGATCATCTCTTCAGGATCAGTCACTTTCGTTTCTGAGATAACATCTAATAGCGTACGATCAGATTCCTCATCATAAATCGGTTTGTCCAAAGAAACATACGAATTTAAAGGAATATGTTTTTGTCTCGTTGCTGTCTTAATAGCAGTAATAATTTGACGAGTAATACATAATTCAGCAAATGCTTTAAAAGAAGATAACTTGTCCTCTTTATAATCGCGAATTGCTTTAAACAAACCAATCATACCCTCTTGAACAATATCTTCCCGATCGGCACCTACCAAAAAATAAGATCTAGATTTTGCACGAACAAAATTCTTATACTTGTGAATCAAATATTCAAGAGCGTCAATATTACCTTTTCGAACTAACTCAACTATTGCCTCATCCTCTAAATCGCGAAACGTAACGTTGTTGGTACTTACGAAGCCTGTTTCCACTCTGATCCCTCCGACCGCTATTTATTTAGCAATATTATACAGTAAGCACTTGAAGAGCGTCAATGTTTCAACGCTCTCCTCGCCTTAATTTTTCTAATTTTTCTGTAATATCTTTACTAAATATCGTTCGCATAGCAGGTTGTTTCTCTTTTACAACTTGCGTTTGATGGCGTACTTGTTGCTCCATCGCATTTACTTCTATCTCTAACTCACGCGCTGACTTCCGAAGTGCTCCTTGAGCAAAAATAACCCACTGCTCCGTATAATCAGAAGTCGCAACATAAATTTGGGTATTAATGTTGCGGAGCTCAATCGCAAGTTGTTCAATTCTCTCATCAGCTGTTTGATTTTTCCTTGTAAAAATAACCTCAACGCGCGCCTGTTTCATCTTCTTCTCAATACCTTGAATCGTATAAGCATCAAACACAATCATTACCCTTGTTCCTGTATATCCTTGATAATTCGCCATCTTATCAATAAGCGCATCCCTTGATGCCTGTAAATCTACATCCCTCAACGCTTTCAAGTCTCTCCAAGCCCCAATAATGTTGTAACCATCAACGATTAAAATATCGTTCATTTTTACTCACCAATCTGGTGACGTTTGCGATATACCTCATACATTAACAGACTAGCAGCTACTGACGCATTTAAGGATGTAACTTTACCGACCATTGGTAAGTTAATTAGAAAATCACACTTCTCACCAATAATACGGCTCATACCTTTCCCTTCACTACCAATTACTAATCCAATTGGCATATTACCATCTAAATTACGATAATCTGTCTTCCCTCTTGCATCTGTACCTGCAATCCAAAGACCACGTTCCTTTAATTCATCAATTGTACGAGATAAGTTTGTCACACGCGCAACAGGAATATATTCAATCGCTCCCGTTGATGCTTTTGCAACAGATGCCGTAAGTCCTACAGCTCTTCTTTTCGGAATAATGATTCCATGTGCACCAGTTGCATCTGCCGTACGCATAATAGATCCTAAGTTATGTGGATCTTCAATTTCATCTAAAATTAAGAAGAAAGGATCCTCGTTACGTTTAGCCGCAAATTCAAACAAATCCTCTAATTCTGCATATTGATATGCCGCCACTTGAGCAATTACACCTTGATGATTCCCTTCAACAAGCTGATCTAACTTCTTCTTTGGTGCATGCTGTAAAATAATTTTATTTTCTTTCGCTAACGCTAATACAATTTGCACCTGCCCTTTCGCAGCACCTTCCGCAATCCAAATTTTATTAATATCTCTTCCTGATCGTAACGCCTCAATGACAGGATTACGTCCGATAATGTATTCACTACTCATGATGATGCGCCCCCTTCCTTCACTTCTAAAACATCAATTGCTTTATACACAAGTTCTTCTAATCTCTCACGATTATTTAATAAATGATGGTAACCAAGTAATGCCTCAAAAGCTGTACTATAACGGTATGTTTGTACATCCGTATTTTTTGGAACAGTACCAGAATTCGCATTACGCCCTCTTCTTAATACTGCTTCTTCTTCCTCTGTCAAAAATGATACTTCTAATAAATGATAAACAACTTTCGCCTGCGCTTTCGCTGAAACAAAGCTTGTCCCTAAACGATGCAACTGGTTAGGGCGAACTGTCCCCTTTTGAAGGAGGTGATAACGGATATATTGCTCATATACCGCATCACCCATGTATGCTAACGCTAAGCTGTTTAATTGCTTTGCATCAATCATGTTTATCCTCTTTTCCATCTTGTACCTTGGGCGGTATCTTCTAAAATAATATTACGCTCTTTTAAATCATCACGAATTTGATCAGACAATGCAAAATCACGATTTTTCCGAGCTTCAATACGTTTTTGAATTAATGCTTCGATCTCTTCATCAAGCAGTTCTTCTTTCACCAATTCTAATCCTAAAATACTAAACAACGTTTCAAATTGTTTTACATACGCTTCGATTACAGTCTTTGATGTATGCTCTTCTAATAAATATTGATTTGCATGATTCGCTAAATTATATAACTCAGTTATCGCGTTCGCTGTATTAAAATCATCATTCATCGCTTCTTCAAATGCAGCCTGAAATTTCTCCATTTCAGCTAACCATTTCTCATTATGATCCGTTAAATCTGTACTACTTTCCATACGATGCTTTAAGTTTCCATAAGCCGTCTTGATTCGTTCTAATCCGTTATTTGTACTCTGCAATAACTCTTCACTAAAGTTAATTGGATGACGATAATGTACAGATAACATAAAGAATCGAATTAACTGTGGATCATACTGTTTAATGATATCGTGCACTAAAATGAAATTCCCTAACGACTTAGACATCTTTTCATTATTAATATTAATATACCCATTATGCATCCAGTAACGTGAAAACGTCTTTCCAGTTAAAGCTTCTGATTGCGCAATCTCATTTTCATGATGAGGGAACGCTAGATCTTGGCCACCGGCATGAATATCAATTGTATCACCTAAATATTTACGTGCCATTGCGGAGCATTCGATATGCCATCCTGGACGCCCTTGCCCCCAAGGACTCTCCCAGAAAATCTCTCCTTCTTTTGCAGCTTTCCATAAAGCAAAGTCAAGCGGGTCTTGTTTCTTTTCTCCAATCTCAATACGCGCACCATGACGTAAGTCAGCAATTGGTTGGTGAGATAGTTTACCGTATCCTTCAAATTCTTTTGTTTTATAATACACGTCACCTTCAGATTCATATGCATAACCTTTATTCACAAGTTCCTGAATAAACTCGATAATAATATCCATATTTTCTGTTACTCGCGGATGAACTGTTGCATGTTTGCAACCTAATGCAGTGACATCTTCAAAGTATGCTTCAACAAAACGGTCTGCAATTGTTGGAACATCCTCTCCTAACTCGTTCGCCGCTTTAATTAACTTGTCATCTACATCAGTAAAATTAGAAACATATTGTACATCATACCCTTTATGTTCTAGATAACGACGCACTGTATCAAATACCATAGGTGGTCTTGCATTCCCAATATGGATGTAGTTGTATACCGTAGGTCCACATACATACATTTTTACCTTATTTTCTTCTAATGGAATAAACGCTTCCTTTTGACGTGTTAACGTATTATAAATGTGAATAGTCATTTTTATCCTTCCTTTCTACTTTCACTGCAAGTTGCTTCTTTAATATCTCAAGTTCCGCTTCCATCACTTTTAATTTATCAAAAATCGGATCCGGAAGATCACAATGATTTAGTTCCTGACCAACCTTTACTCCATTTTGAATTACGACACGACCGGGTATACCTACAACTGTAGAATGTGCAGGAACTTCTTTCAATACGACAGACCCTGCCCCAATTTTAGAGTTTTCTCCAATGGTAATGGAACCAAGTACCTTTGCACCTGTTGCAATTAGCACATTATCTTGAATGGTTGGATGCCTCTTCCCTTTTTCTTTCCCTGTACCACCTAGTGTAACGCCTTGATAAATTGTTACATTATCTCCAATCTCACATGTCTCCCCAATAACAACCCCCATACCATGGTCAATGAAAAAGCACCGGCCAATTGTTGCTCCTGGGTGAATCTCAATACCAGTAAAAAAGCGACTAACTTGCGAAATCCAACGTGCAATAAAGAAAAAATTCCGCTTATAAAAGGCATGTGCAATTCGATGAGCCCAAACTGCATGTAATCCAGAGTAAGTTAAAATGACTTCGAAATAACTTCGTGCCGCTGGATCTTGTTCAAAAACGACTTCAATATCTTCCCGAAGCCTCTTAAACATCGATGTCCCCTCCCCTTTATGGGCTGTTTTCCCGAGTAAACCGATTATTGCTAACTTCTTATTTACTACCTATTCTGTATAAAAGCTTATACTCATACCTATTTACATGATATAAAAAAAGACGCCTCTGTCAAAATGACAGAGACGCCTTATAAGCGCGGTTCCACTCTGTTTAGGCTAAGAAGCCTCAAACTCATCCATGATAACGGTTTATACCGCTTCTACTTACTTTGCGCCATTAGACGTTTCCCGAAACTCTTCGTTGTTCAGCAGAAGACTCGAAGGGGCATTTCAAAAATCCGCTTATAAACCACTTCCAGCCAAAAGGTGGTTCTCTCTGTAAAAAGCCTGATTTTCTACTTCTCCTTCTCGTCGCTTTTTCTTATTAGGTTTTTAAGTATTCTTATTATATTTCTAAATTCGTTAAATGTTAACCAATTACTTTACGAATACGATTTAAAACTTTTTCTTTTCCAAGAAGTGCAATAGCGTTAGGAAGTTCTGGACCGTGTGTTTGTCCAGTAGTTGCAACGCGAATTGGCATAAATAAGTTTTTACCTTTATGTCCTGTTTCTTTTTGAACAGTCTTAATCGCCTTTTTAATTGCTGCTGGTTCCATTTCCTCTAAAGCTTCTAGTTCTGCTGCAAATGCGCGAAGTACTTCAGGTACTTGTTCACCTTTTAATACCTCTTGCCCTTCTTCTTCGTGATCAACATGGTCTTTAAAGAACATTTCAGAAAGCTCTACAATTTCAGCTCCAAAGCTCATTTGATCATGATATAAAGCAATTACATCACGAACCCAAGCCAGTTCTTCTCCGCCTAAGTTTTCACTTACACGACCAGCTTTCACTAAATGCGGTAAGCTTAATGCAACAACAGCATCTAGATCTTGCTTTTTCATATATTGGTTGTTCATCCATTTTAGTTTTTGAGAATCGAATAATGCAGGTGATTTTGATAAACGAGCTGCATCAAACATTTCAATAAACTCATCTTTAGAGAAGATTTCTTCTTCTCCTACTGGTGACCAACCTAGCAATGCGATAAAGTTAAAGATTGCTTCTGGAAGATATCCAAGCGCTTGATATTGTTCAATAAATTGAATAATAGATTCATCGCGTTTACTTAATTTTTTACGGCTTTCATTTACAATCAATGTCATATGACCAAATTGTGGAATATTCCATCCAAATGCTTCATAAATCATCATTTGCTTTGGCGTGTTAGAAATATGATCATCACCACGAAGAACATGTGTGATTTCCATTAAATGATCATCTACCGCTACCGCAAAGTTATAAGTTGGAATACCATCCTTTTTCACAATAACGAAGTCACCAAAGTCATTTGAGTGGAAAGCAACTTCATCTTTCACGATATCTTTAAATGTATAATCGCGATCAGCTGGCACACGGAAACGAATACTTGGAATACGCCCTTCCGCTTCAAATTGCTTCATTTGTTCTTCTGTTAAATCACGGTGGTTACCTGCATAACGAGGTGTTTCACCACGAGAGATTTGTCCTTCACGCTCTGCTTCTAACTCTTCTTCTGTCATATAACATTTATAAGCTAAACCGCGCTCTAGTAAATCTTCATATAATTTTTTATAAATATCTAAACGTTCTGTCTGACGATACGGTCCATATTCACCGCCAACATCAACACCTTCATCCCAATCCATACCGAGCCATTTCAAGTATTTTAATTGACTTTCTTCGCCACCAGCAACATTACGTTTTACATCAGTATCTTCAATACGAATAATAAACTTGCCATCTTGATGACGAGCAAATAAATAATTAAATAATGCCGTACGCGCATTTCCGATATGTAAGTGTCCTGTTGGACTTGGCGCATAGCGCACTCTCACTTGCTTTTCCATAATTGGTACACCTTCCATTCTTAATGTCAACACATTCTATAATTGTACACCAAAAAAATACGATTATCCATCTTGCAAATCAAAAACCATTATTTTTTCTGCAATAAAACAACTGCTTGAGAAGCGATCCCTTCTTCTCTACCTGTAAATCCTAACTTTTCAGTTGTTGTTGCCTTCACATTAATGTTATCTGTAGACGTTTCTAACAACTGACTAATACGCTTGCGCATACTTTCAATATGAGGTGCCATTTTTGGCTTCTGTGCAATAATTGTACAATCTAAATTTCCTAATTCATATCCTTGTTCACGTACAAATTCCCAAACTTTTTGTAATAATATAGCGGAATCAGCATCCTTAAAGGCAGGATCTGTATCTGGAAAATGTTTTCCTATGTCACCCGCAGCAATTGCCCCTAAACACGCGTCAGCAATTGTGTGTAAAAGTACATCTGCATCTGAATGACCTAACAATCCTTTTTCATGTGGAATCGTAATCCCACCGATGATTAATGGTCTACCTTCTGCAAATTCGTGCACATCAAAACCTTGTCCAATTCGAAACATGTTTACATCCTCCTCAAGCTAAACTACTGAACTTTATGATTCTATATTATATCTATGCACCTATAAAGAAAAGCTCGGCAATGACCGAGCTTTTCTTTATAGCATATCATTGCTACTATCTCTTCTGTACGCGCAAGAAACTTTCAGCAATTAATAAATCTTCCGGTGTCGTTACTTTAATATTGTAATAACTACCCTCTACTACACCTACTTCTTTCCCGATACGCTCTACAAGACTTGCATCATCTGTGCCAAGGAAACACCCTTGCTTTGCACTCCTATGCGCTTCTAGTAAAAGTGGAACAGAAAACCCTTGCGGTGTTTGCACTGCTCTCAGATGAGAACGTTCAACTGTTTCAACAACTATATTCTGTTCTACTTTCTTAACTGTATCCTTAACAGGTACCGCACAAATAGAGGCACCTTTCTGCTTTGCTGCAGTTAATACATGATGGATCATTTCATTCGTTACAAATGGTCGTGCCCCATCATGCACGAGAACATAATTAACTTGTTTCACATATTGAAGTGCATTATACACACTATCTTGTCTTTCAGCCCCGCCTTGAATAAATCGTACGTCTTTCTGAATACGATACTTCTTCATTAACTCTTCAAAATAAGGACGTTCTTCTTCATTAATCGCCATAATAATGCTTCTACATGCTTCATCTTTCTCGAAAGCACGTAATGTATGCACAATAATAGGTACTTCATTAATAAGTAAAAATAATTTATTTTTACCAGCACCCATTCGTTTCCCTTGGCCGGCTGCCGGAATAATTAATGTATACATGCTAATAACCCTCTACTTATAGTGCTTTTTCTAACAGCTTACGCTTGGCAAAAATCATGCGACCAGCTGATGTTTGTAATACACTCGTAACAAGCACATCTAGTTGTGAACCAACGTACTCCCTACCATCTTCTACTACAATCATCGTACCGTCATCTAAATAAGCAACGCCTTGATTTTGCTCTTTTCCATCTTTAACAACATAAACTCTTAATTCCTCACCAGGAAGTACAACTGGTTTAATTGCATTGGCTAAATCATTAATATTTAAAACCGTTACTCCTTGGAGCTCAGAAACTTTATTTAAGTTAAAGTCGTTTGTTACAACAGTACCACCAGTTATCTTTGCTAATTTCACGAGCTTGCTATCCACTTCTTGAATGTCTTCGAAATCGCCTTCATAAATTTCTACCGGAATCGGCATTTCTTTTTGAATACGATTCAAAATATCCAGTCCTCTGCGACCTCGATTACGTTTTAGCGCATCCGAAGAATCAGCAATATGTTGTAATTCCTCTAATACAAATTGTGGAATTACAATTGTTCCTTCTAGAAACTTTGTTTGGCAAATATCAGCAATACGTCCATCAATAATTACACTCGTATCCAGAATTTTCCAATGAGAAGAAGATTTCTCTGCTTCTGCCTCTTCACTATCACTATTACTATTTTTCTTCTTACCCCCACGTTGTGGTAATGTAAATAATCCTAGCAATTCGTTTCTCTTTTTAAACCCTACTTGGAAACCTAAATAGCCGAGTAGAAGTGTAAAGAAAATTTGTAACACAGTACTAATGACTTGAATTGTAATTTCACGAATTGGTATCAAAATTAAATATGCAACAATAAGGCCAGAGATTAATCCTAGCGTACCAAATAAAACATCCGCTACAGGCGCCTTTACAAGGGCTTCTTCAATATGTTTAATAAGCTGAACAATATAATCTACAAGCCAAAATGTTGTTAAGAATAAAATAATTGCACCAATAACCGCACGAACATATGATCCTTCAAGTAATGGAATTGCACCAATGTTCAATAAATTAATAACCTTTGGGATTAGGAAAATCCCTAATGCTCCTCCGATTACTAAAAAGAAGAGCTGTACGATCCGTTTTAACATCCAACCACCTCCTACTCATTATTAACCATTGTTTTGCTAATCAAAACGCCGAATGCAAAAGCGGATGTGTTTTTTTCATAAATTGTTTTATTTACCAATATATCATATCATATACCAAAAATGTGATAGTGTCGTTATATTGTGGAATCAATGTAATATTCTTAATTGTGTCTACTCATATAGAGATGCTCTTGAATTCGTTTTAAACCTTCTCTTATTTTTTTCGCTCGAACTTCCCCAATTCCTTCTACATCATCTAATTCACTAATAGTCGCACGGCAAACCCCTTGCAGTGTTTTAAATCTATTGATTAAATTTTCAATAATAAGGGGCGGCACTCTAGAAATTTTGCTGGCAATCCGATATCCTCTCGGTGTAACATTTTCCTCTAAGCTTGTTTGTCCTGGATAACCAAGTAGTTTAACTAAATCACTATCTTCTAATAGCTGTGCATTTGCAAGTTCCTGTAATTTTTTTAGGATTTGATAGTGATCCTGCGTCTTTTCTTGATAATAGTCTTTAATTAATAGCGCTGCCTCAGCTTCCAAATCTGCCAAGAGCTCAGTAAGCTGTAAACGAATAAGCCTACCTTCCGTCCCTAGTTCATGGATGTAGCTTAGAATCTCATTCTTAATGCGTAGCACCATCTCAACGCTATGCAAGACATGAACCACTTCAGACATCGTAACAACTTCCTCAAATTCTAGAATACCCAAGTTGGTAATACCATCATTCCATACCGCCTTGTATTTTTCTAAAGTTTGAATAGCTTGATTTGCTTTTGTTAAAATAACACCTATGTCCTTTAGTGTATAACGTAAATTCCCCTGATATAGCGTAATTACGTTACGTCTTTGTGAAATAGCAATAACAAGACTTCCCGTTTGCTTTGCTACACGTTCTGCTGTACGATGGCGCATCCCGGTTTCAATAGAATCAATAGCTGACTCAGGAACCAGCTGTGCATTTGCAATTAAAATTTTACTTCCGGTCTCATTTAAAATAAGTGCCCCGTCCATTTTAGCTAATTCATATAAACTCGCAGGTGAGAATGCACAATTAATGTGGAATCCTCCATCAACAATACTTTTAATTTGTTCACTATAACCAAGAACAATTAAACCACCGGTTTGTGCACGAAGTACATTGTCTATTCCTTCCCGCAGTGGTGTCCCTGGTGCAACAAGCTGTAAAATATTAATTATACTTTTGACACGTTGCTTGTTTTCTTCCATAGCCTAGCCCCCTAATGTCAAACGAAGCGCCTCTCCTAAATTAGAAACACCAACTACTTCAATCCCATCAGGAATTGTCCATCCCCCTAAATTCTTACGTGGGATAATAGCACGTTGAAATCCTAATTTAGCTGCTTCTTGTACACGTTGTTCAATTCTCGATACCCTTCTTACTTCTCCAGTTAATCCCACTTCTCCTATCACCGCATCAGTTGGTGCCGTTGATTTATCCCTGAAACTTGAGGCGATACTTAAAGCAACTGCCAAATCAATTGCCGGTTCATCTAACTTTAGGCCACCAGCAACCTTTAAATAAGCGTCTTGATTTTGTAATAATAAACCGGTCCTTTTTTCTAGCACTGCCATAATAAGAGATACACGATTATGATCAATACCTGTGGCCATTCTTCGTGGGTTTCCAAAACTAGTAGGAGAAATTAATGCTTGTATTTCTACTAAAACGGGTCTTGTTCCTTCCATAGAAGCAACAACTGTGGAACCAGCAACCCCAACAGGTCTTTCCTCTAGGAAAATCTCCGAAGGATTCAACACTTCTGCAAGACCCAGCTCCTTCATTTCAAAAATACCCATTTCATTCGTGGAGCCAAAGCGATTTTTTACTGCTCGTAAAATACGGTATGTATGGTGACGATCTCCTTCGAAATAAAGAACTGCATCGACCATATGTTCTAACATACGCGGTCCCGCAATTGCCCCCTCTTTCGTCACATGCCCTACGATAAAAATTGGAATCCCTTTCGTTTTTGCAAGCTTCATCAGTTCTGCTGTACATTCACGTACTTGTGCTACACTTCCTGGTGCTGAAGTTACTTCTGGTAAATGGATTGTTTGTATGGAATCAATAACAACAAAGGAAGGGTTCATTTCCTCAATATGTGATGCAATTCGCTGTAAATCTGTTTCCGAAACAACAAATAAATTGCTCCCTTTTACATGCAGACGATCTGCGCGAAGTTTAATTTGCTTTGCTGATTCCTCGCCGGATATGTACAATACATCATACGAAGACTCTGCTAATTGTGATGATATTTGTAGTAGTAATGTCGATTTTCCAATTCCAGGGTCTCCCCCAATAAGCACAAGGGAGCCATCAACAATCCCTCCACCAAGTACACGATTAAATTCTTGGAATTTCGTTTCAATCCGTGCCTCTGACTTTGTTTCTACTTCTGTAAGACGTCGCGGTTTCGTCACTTCCGTTTGAATCGCATTCGCATAGTTGATACGTCTTGAAGATACAACTGGTTCCATCTCTTCAATAAGCGTATTCCATTGCCCGCATCCAGGACATTTTCCCATATATTTTGGTGACTGATAACCACATTCTTGACATGTGAATTTCGTTTTCTTTTTAGCCATCTTGTTTTATACTTCACTTCACTTTCATATGTAAACATAATATCCTTTTCATACAAGAAAGAGGGCTCTCACGTAGCCCTCTTCGTTTGTCTATACTTATTTTACCTTTTCTGCACTGCGAATGACAAATGATTCTCCTTCTACATCAAAGACAACTTTTTGACCTTTCTCAATCGCCCCTTTTAGAAGCTCTTCTGACAGTCGGTCTTCCACGTGTTTTTGGATTGCACGACGGAGAGGACGAGCACCATATTCACGGTCAAATCCCTTATCCGCAATCGCTTCAATCGCCGCACTTGTTAATTTCAATTCAATCTCTTGCTCTTTTAATCGTTTCACTAATTGATTAACCATAAGCGTTACAATTTCTTGAATATGTTTTTTCTCAAGCATATGGAACACAATAATCTCATCAATACGGTTCAAGAACTCTGGACGAAATGACTTTTTCAATTCATCCATTACTTTACCCTTCATATCCGAATAATCACGGCTCTCATCCTGTACGTTAAAGCCAAGATATTTATTGCGTTTCAACGCTTCCGCACCAACGTTAGAAGTCATAATAACGATTGTATTACGGAAATCAACTGTGCGCCCTTTAGAATCCGTTAAACGTCCATCCTCTAGCACTTGCAGTAAAATGTTAAATACATCTGGATGTGCTTTTTCTACCTCATCTAATAGAACAACAGAGTATGGCTTACGACGAACCTTTTCCGTCAGTTGTCCACCCTCTTCATATCCAACATATCCTGGAGGAGACCCAACTAAACGAGAAGTAGAATGTTTCTCCATATACTCAGACATGTCAATTCGAATCATCGCATCCTCATCACCGAACATAGATTCCGCCAGCGCACGTGCTAGCTCAGTTTTACCTACACCAGTTGGCCCTAAGAAAATAAATGAACCAATTGGACGTTTCGGGTCTTTTAAACCTGCCCGCGCACGACGTACCGCTTTTGCTACCGCAACAACCGCTTCATCTTGACCAATTACACGATTATGCAGAATAGATTCTAGGTTTAACAATTTATCTGTTTCTGTTTGTGCGAGCTTAGAAACTGGAATACGCGTCCATGTAGAAACAACATTTGCAATATCTTCTACTGTTACTTCTGAATTCTCTTTTCCTTGCTGCTCTTTCCATTGGCGTTTTGTATCTTCTAATTTTTCACGTAAACGTTGTTCCATATCTCGTAAGGACGCTGCCTTTTCAAACTCTTGGCTCTGTACAGCTGCATCTTTTTCTTTTCGAATCTCTTCCAGCTTCACTTCAAGTTCTTTTAAATTTGGCGGCGTTGTATACGAACGCAAACGTACTTTCGATGCAGCTTCATCAATTAAATCAATTGCTTTATCAGGTAAGAAACGATCCGTAATATAGCGATCTGAAAGTTTTACAGATGCATCAATCGCATCATCTGTAATAGATACACGGTGATGTGCCTCATAACGATCACGCAACCCTTTTAAAATTTGAATCGATTCTTCTAAACTTGGTTCGTCCACATGAATTGGTTGGAAACGTCTCTCTAACGCTGCATCTTTTTCAATATATTTACGATACTCATCCAGGGTTGTAGCCCCAATACATTGTAATTCACCACGTGCTAAAGATGGTTTCAAAATATTGGATGCGTCAATTGCCCCTTCCGCGCCACCAGCACCAATTAGTGTATGAAGTTCATCAATAAATAGAATGATATTACCTGCTTGGCGAATTTCATCCATCACTTTCTTTAAGCGATCCTCAAATTCACCACGATACTTCGTACCAGCAACAACAGTACCCATATCTAATGTCATAACGCGCTTATCACGTAAGGTTTCCGGAACTTCATTATTTACAATTTGCTGTGCTAGACCTTCTGCAATTGCTGTTTTACCTACACCAGGTTCTCCAATCAATACAGGGTTATTCTTCGTCCTACGGCTCAGCACTTCAATAACACGCTGAATTTCTTTACTACGCCCAATAACCGGGTCTAATCGACCTTCACGTGCAACAACTGTCAAATCACGGGCTAAACTATCAAGTGTTGGTGTATTTGCATTTGCTGAAGCCCCACCTTGATGCCCCGATGTAGCTTCATTACTTCCAAGAAGCTGCAACACTTGTTGTCTTGCTTTATTTAAACTTACACCTAAGTTATTTAACACACGCGCTGCTACACCTTCACCTTCGCGAATCAATCCTAGTAAAACATGCTCTGTTCCTACATAAGAATGGCCCAGCTTACGCGCCTCATCCATGGATAACTCAATTACTTTTTTTGCACGTGGTGTATAATGAACTGTTTGAGATGCCTCTGTTCCACGCCCAATTAATCCTTCTACTTCCTTTTGTACCTTCTCTGGGCTTAATCCAAGAGCAATTAGTGCTTTAGCTGCAATTCCTTCACCTTCACGTACAAGACCCAGTAAAATATGTTCTGTCCCGATATTATTATGTCCAATGCGAATTGCCTCTTCTTGAGATAAAGCTAATACTTTCTGTGCTCGTTCTGTAAATCTTCCAAACATCATAGAAATCGCCTCCTACTTGCGCTCAATTTTGTTCAATTCGTAATCGTTCACGGATTAATGTTGCCCTCCGATAATCCCTTTCTTCTGGTCCCAAAGGACCACCAGCATATTGCTGTAAAATTCCAGGCTGAGTAAGTACCATTAACTCTGTTAAAATATTTCTTGATATATTTTTTATATAACCAAGATCAATCCCAAGTCGTACATCAGACAGGCAAGTAGCTGCCTCTGCCGATTGAATTAAACGACTATTAGCGAGTACACCATAAGAGCGATATACCCGGTCTTCAAGTTCAATACTTGAATTTTTTATAATTAATTCTCTAGCTAATTTTTCTTGCTGTATCAACTGCTGAACAACACTCTTTAAATCTGCTATAATATCTTCTTCTGACTTTCCTAATGTCATTTGGTTAGAAACTTGAAATATATTACCTAACGCTTCGCTACCTTCACCGTATATTCCTCTTACTACCAAGCCTAATTGTTGAATTGCTTGTATAATACGGTTTATTCGCTTGGTCAACACAAGTGCTGGCAAGTGAATCATGACAGAAGCTCGTAATCCTGTCCCCACATTTGTAGGACAGCTGGTAATATAGCCAAGCGATTCATCAAACGCATATTCAATCACTTCTTCAATCAAATTATCTATTTGATTTGCACTTTGAAGAGCTTCTGATAATTGCAATCCTGAGAATAAACATTGAATTCGCACATGATCTTCCTCATTAAGCATGACACTTATATGTTCGCTTCTTGATAATAGACAAGCACCGTATTCTGTTCCTGCAAGATTAGGACTAATTAAATGTTTTTCTACTAAGACCCTTCGCTGAAGTGGCTTTAGTTCATTCATTTTTAATAGTTCAAGACCTTCAGGAAGTTTTTCTCTTTCATTTGCAAACTTCTGTTGAAATAATTGAATAATCCGCTTAGCTTCTTCATCTGTATACATAGTAGGGAAATGATAATCTTTTAAATTACGAGCCAAACGAATACGACTACTTAAAACAATATCAGAATCAGGGCCATCCCCCCTCATCCATGGACTGATTGCTTCATTCATAATACGATCCAGTGACATAGAATTATTCCCCCTCTCTATGCTCACTAAGCTGATTTTCGATACTTCGAATTTGATCACGAAGTTGGGCCGCTTTTTCAAATTCTTCTTTCTGCACACATTGCTTTAAATTTAGTTTTAGTTCATCTAATTCTTTCTTTAAGTGAATATTTCCTCCCATACGTTCCGGAATTTTTCCACAATGATGTGTATGACCACCATGAAGACGCTTCAGCATCAGATTTATTTGCTCTTTAAATGTCTCATAGCAAGAGGAACATCCAAAGCGCCCCAACTTCGTAAATTTTTCATATGTCATATTACAAGTCGGACATTGCAGCACTTTTGTATTTGTAAAATGATTCTCTTGTTGTTTAAACATGGCTGGTTCCCCATGTAGCAATCCTGCTAATAAGTCATGGAAGGAAAAACTAGATTGCGATGATTGAAAGAAAGACGTATAGCCACTTTGTTCAGCACATTGCTCGCAAAGATGAACTTCCGTCTTTTTCCCATTTATTACTTTTGTATAATGTAAAGCTGCTGGTCTCATATTACAGTTTTGACAAGTCATCTTCTATCCCCACCTTTGCAACAGGAACGATTTATCTCATGATACTTTTCATACGTAATTAGATTGTTCTCTTCATTTAATCTGTTTGACAAAAGTACATGTTATTTGTAAAAAAACCAATATGAAATGCATTGCCATCAAAAACATTTCTTAACAAAAGCTGTATTTAGTTATATTTCAGTGTTCTTAACATTGCGCATAATATTCGAGCCCTAAGTTCATCTCGAGAAGGTAAATCCATTAATAATACTGAACGATCTAATACACTTAACATAAGTTTTGCTTCCCGATGTGTAACAATATCCTCCTCTATTAAGCGTATAATCATACTTTCTGCATTTCCTTGCGCAATGCTATGCTCAATCATATGAAGCATTTGATCAATAATGTCTATATCGTCATGCAATTTGACTTTGATAATGCGAATGTAACCTCCTCCACCTCGTTTGCTTTCAACTACAAATCCTCTTTCTAGCGTAAAGCGGGTATTGATTACATAATTAATTTGAGACGGAACACAATCAAATTGATCCGCAATCTCATTTCTCTTAATCTCAATCACATTATTATTGCTTAAGTCAATAACTTGCTTTAGATATTGCTCAATGATATCAGATATATTTCTCATTTATCCGCCACCTTTATTGACTTTGACTATCTTTGACTTTAATTATATACGTATTAAAGAAATTTGCAACTCTTTTGCTTCTTCACTATACTAGCCAAAATTTCGGTTATTTAATCACATGATTTACGTTTTATACAAGGGGACCATTCTTCTCATATGTTTCTAATTTAAGTTCATTACTATTAAATAAAAATATATACAAAAAAAGCACGAGTCCATTGACTCGTGCTTAGATTGCTTGGCGACGTCCTACTCTCACAGGGACAAGGTCCCAACTACCATC
>NZ_LTAQ01000015.1:64691-87361 GCF_001590835.1 Bacillus gaemokensis | reverse complement strand
ATCGTAAGTTATTCTAATTTTCCCCATAGAAAAATCCCCTCCATAGTAAACAGATTAATGTGCTTTCTTTTTACTGTCTACTATAAGGGGATCATATCATATTACCGGGTTTTTATTATTTTTTTTGAAGTATGTGATACATATTATTCATAATTGCATCGTATAAAACGGCCAATTTATCCCACACCCAGCGATTTGAATCAACTTCCTTTTCTCCGCAGTCAATAATATCTGTATGGTCTGTAATTCTATAGGCTCTTTCTACAATGATAGGAGCGATTTTTGGTACACGAGGAATGTTTTTTAAGATATCTGCAAAATTTCCAATATAGACATGGCCGATAATTTCAATTGCTAATGATTCATCAGAGATGTTTAGGAAGGTACCGTATTGATTTGTATGTTCTTGTTTTAAGTATTGAGCGAGTTTAAGTGGAGCGTTTTTCTTCTTTAATATGCGGCGAAGGCTTTCTGTATTTTCGATATGAAGGGATCTTTCACGAATGAGAACAGAAATTTCTGTTTCCATAAACATTATTTTATTGTACATATATATAAATCTCCTTTTATTTTGTGAAAATGGATAGACAAATTGTAATAATTATTGTTTTATTCATATATCAGTCTATCACGTTCTACTCTATATATGTGCTTACAGTTTTGTAAGGTGGTACGTGACATTGTGGAGATGCTGATTGTATAAAGTGACGATACTGTGACAAAAATGGTGGTATGTGTATAAAAGTGAGGTCATTAGTGCAAAGTTTGAATGGTTCTCGTTATAATAACAAGTGGAGATAACATGGAGGCTTTTACGGGCTGGTTATTCCTCTTTTCTGAAGTGGATTTTACTGTACCGCCCGCGAATAGCGAGATAAGTAGTAGATGTAGATAAAAGGAGAGTAAGAGATGAAGAAAATGTGGGGTATTATCTTGCTTGGAGCTATGCTTCTTTTAGCAGGATGTAATGGAAATAAGGATACAAAAGAAACAAAAGAAAAAGTAGAACAATCGGCAGATCAGAAAGAAGATATGAAAGTATATCGTGATGTACATAAAAAGTATGATGAGAAAATGAATAAAGAGTTAAATGAAGCGGTAAAATTATGGGGAGAAGCGAAGGAAAAGGGAGGAAAGACATTAGGACATGCGCAATTTAAAGAGGATGTACAAAGAGTGACAACAAGTATGTTAGAAGATATTGATCGTATACGTAAAGAAATTCGTGTTCCTAAATCAAAAGAACAAGAACATAAGTTGTATATTGGTTTTTTAGATGAGACGGAACAAGCAATGAAAAAATTAGAGAAATTAGCGAAAGATGAAGATTCATCATTAATTCGTGATGTAGAAGCTCACTTTTCAACAGCTTCAGGGTATTATAAACGTTTTCAACAAGAAGCTCAAAAATAACCTTGCGCATTGCAAGGTTATTTTTTCTTTTTCCCATCTCCGTCTTCATCTTCAGTCACTAAAATTTTCTGCTCTTCATGAAATTCCGAAATGGTTTGTCCAGTAATGTTGTCAAATGGGGTGTAAAAGGAGGTGATGCTTTTCTTTTTTACAAATAATTTATAGAAGCCAATGATAACTAATATTACAATTGTTAACGGTAATCCTATAACGGCCATAAGCAATGGATCCATAGTAAATCTTCTTTTCATAAGAAGGCATAATTTTATTCATTCTCTACTTTATTATAAAGAGAAATTTTAATAAAATGATATGAATGGTATCCTTATGGTTACTCGTGGTTACATCTATAAAGAGAAGTGTATTTGGAAACTTATTTTTCTAAATATATCCATTTTTATTGACTTTTCTTTTTTTCAGAATTATAATTCAAAATATACAATTCGAACTAAATAATAATATAACGATTTACTTATCCAGAGAGGTAGAGGGACTGGCCCTATGAAACCTCAGCAGCGGGTTCTGAAAGATGAACACCGTGCTAATTCCAGCAAGCAAGGCTTGAAAGATAAGTGATGGGCATAGAATTATTAAGCCTTGATCTTATCTTTTAAGATCAAGGCTTTTTTGTATTATGAAAAAGGGAAAAGAAGTAATTTGAACAAATACGCAAATAATACAAAGTAAATTCATGTGTTTAGGAGGTTATGTGGATGTATGTTTTAAAAAAGCTATCAATTATGGTGTTTACACTATGGATTATTACTACTGTGACATTTTTAATTATGCATATTATACCGGGCGATCCATTTTCATCAGATGCAAAGATTTTCCCGGAGGAAGTTGTTCAAAATATGCGGGCGAAATATCATCTTGATGAACCGTTATGGAATCAATATGTCACCTATTTAGATGGGGTTATTCACTTTGATTTTGGGGAATCTGTTCAATCAACAGGTCAAGGGGTAGCAGAAATCATCACGACTGGTTTTGGACCATCAGCCATTATTGGTTTACAAGCATTTGTTATTTCATTATTAGTTGGAATTGCAGCAGGAACATTTGCGGCACTATATCACGGCAAGGTGATTGATTATGGTGTGAGTTTACTTGCGATTCTTGGAATCTCAATTCCGAGTTTCATTTTAGCACCGTTATTTATTCAATTGTTTGCGATTCAATTTGAATTACTCCCAGTTGCGTCTTGGGGCACATTTGCTCATACCGTATTACCATCTTTTGCATTAGCGTTAGGACCGATCGCTGTTATTACGAGATTTGTTCGTTCTAACATGATTGAAGTTCTGCAGAGTGATTATATTAAGCTAGCACGAGCAAAAGGAATACCGATTCGAACAATTATTGTAAGGCACGCACTTCGAAATGCAATCGTTCCAGTACTTACATTTGTAGGTCCACTAATGGCAGGTTTGTTAACAGGAACGTTTGTTATTGAAAAAATCTTCTCGATTCCCGGACTAGGGAAATATTTTGTAGACAGTATTTTTAACCGAGATTATCCCGTTATTCTGGGGACGACGGTTTTCTATAGTGCACTGTTAATTGGTTGTATTTTTATTACTGATATTATTCATCGCATAATTGATCCGCGTATTCGTTCTATTACGTGAGGAGGGGAATTTAGATGAGGGCTTACGAATTTGATGATCAGCCATTAACGGCTGAGGATAAGAAAGCATTGACGGCGAATAAAGACCAACACACAATTAGCCGTAAAAAAGAAGTATTTCAAAAGTTCATGTCAAACCCGATAGCAATTATAGGAGCTATTACTTTACTATTAATTATTGTTTTTTCACTTATCGGTGAAAGTGTAACTTCATTTAGTGCGAATGAGCAAATAAAAGAAGCGACAAATTTGCCGCCTAGTAGTGAACACTGGTTTGGAACAGATGAACTAGGACGAGATGTTTGGGCGCGGACCTGGGCTGGCGGGAAAATCTCGCTAACAGTTGGGTTAATAGCAGCTGCACTTGATATTGGACTAGGTGTACTTATTGGAGGTTTTAGTGGGTATATACAAGGACGTAATCGCCTTGGAACATTAATTGATGAATCTATTGTACGCGGTATTGAAGTATTATACGGTATCCCATACTTACTAATTGTTATTTTATTATTGATTGTGATGGAACCAGGACTTTTTACTATTATTCTTGCTCTTGCATTAACGGGATGGATTGGAATGGCAAGACTCATTCGTGCACAGGTGCTCTCGTTAAAGCAAAGGGAATTTGTCATTGCTGCTGAGCGACTAGGAACATCCCATATGAAGATTATTTATGGACATTTAATTCCAAACTTAACAGGTATTATTATCGTAAATTTATCATTTACAATTCCAGCTGCTATCTTCTCAGAATCATTCTTAAGTTTCCTAGGACTTGGAATTCAATCTCCAGCCGCAAGCTGGGGGACGATGACAAATGATGCGCTTGGGACGTTATTGAGCGGAGAATGGTGGCAACTCTTTTTCCCAGCGTTAATGATTGCGTTAATTATGTTTGCATTTAATGCCATTGGTGATGGTTTGCAAGATGCGATTGATCCAAAAATTGTAAAACGAAATCGAAAGGGGAAAGAACATGGGACAGCTCTTATCTTTAGAAAACGTAACGTTAGCCGTTGAGAAAGAGAATAGTACGCAAGCAATTGTGAAACATGTTTCTTTTTCTATCGACGAAGGTGAAATTGTTGCACTTGTTGGAGAAAGTGGTTCGGGAAAAAGTGTAACTGCACAATCAATTGTTGGATTAAATCAAGAGTCAATTAATATCGATGAGGGGAATATATCTTTTCAAGATGGAGAGTTAACAAGTTTACAAGAAACAGAATGGAATCAAATTAGAGGGAAAGATATTTCCTTTATATTTCAGGATCCACTTTCATCGTTAAATCCAACGATGAAAGTAGGAAGACAGATTACGGAAGTTATTTTGCAACATGAGAAGAAATCGAAGAAAGAGGCGAAGGCAATTGCAATTGAGTTGCTAGGTGATTTAGGGATACACGAACCGGAAAAACGCTTTGAACAATATCCACATCAACTAAGCGGAGGTATGAGGCAACGTATTTGTTTAGCAATTGCATTTGCTTGTCATCCAAAGATTGTAATTGCAGATGAGCCTACAACTGCATTAGATGTAACAATTCAAAAGCAAATTATGGAGTTATTAAAAGAACGAAAAGTAAAACAGCATACGAGTATTTTATTAATTACGCATGACCTTGCTCTCGTACGCGAAGTGGCAGATCGGGTTGTCGTGATGTATGGAGGGCGTGTCGTTGAAAAAGGAACAATTCAAGAAGTAATTGAATCACCTCAGCATCCCTATACGAAAAGTTTATTACAGGCAATTCCAAATATGGATGATTCCGAAAAAGTACTCCATGCAATTGAGGGAACAACGCCATCGATTGAAACGTTAAACAGTTTTGGTTGCCCGTTTGTGAACCGTTGCCCGGTCGCGATGAAAGAATGTATCCATCGTTTTCCGCAGGAGACATCATATTCACCAGAGCATATTTCACATTGCTGGAAGCATATTGCTGAGAAAAACAAAGGCAAATCAAAAGAGAAGGTGAATGCCTCATGACAATAGATTTAATTACAGTGAAGCAAGTAACAAAAACATATGGAGATAAGGGACGAGAGATTGCAACGTTAAAAGATATATCACTATCCATACCAAAGGGAACAACTCTTGGAATTATCGGAGAAAGTGGTTCTGGTAAAACAACACTTGGAAAGTTAATTGCTGGAATTGAAAAGCCTTCCTCTGGTGAGATTGATTATAATGGACAAGTTGTTCATACGCTTAAATCAAAGGAAAAGCGTACATTCTTACAAAAGGTACAATTTATTTTTCAAGATTCTACTGCGGCATTAAACCCACGCTGGAAAGTTCGAGATAGTGTAACAGAAGGATATATCTCGTTTGGGTTAGGAGATAAGAAAGAAAAGGATCGAATTGCTGGCGAAGCGTTAGAGCGTGTGGGATTAGATAGACGATATATTGATCGTTATCCACATGAATTCAGCGGTGGTCAACGTCAGCGTATTGCAATTGCACGGGCGCTACTATGTGAGCCTGAAGTGTTAATACTAGATGAACCTATTTCAGCATTGGATGTTTCTTTACAAATACAGGTTGTGCATTTGCTACAGCAAATCCAAAAGGAACAAGGCTATACATATTTGTTCATCGCTCACGATTTACCGATGGTGCATTATTTATGTGAGAAAGTAGCTGTCTTATACAAGGGGGAACTTGTTGAATTTGGAGACACGGATGAAGTTTTCCGTAATCCACAACATTCTTATACAAAAACATTATTAGAATCCACACCAAAAATTTCAGGCTAAAGGAGAATGTAGGATGAAGAAGTTTTTAATTTTTGCCATTATGACAGTTTTAGCGATTGCTTTGGTCGGTTGTGGTAAGAAAGAAACATCAAAAGCAAGTGCTAGTAAAGGAGATCGTTTTGTAACGAATCTTGGTAGTGATCCTTATACTTTAGATTCAGCTATTTCAACAGACAATAACTCGAATTATGTAATTGAACACTTATTTGCTAGTTTATATAGACAAACAAGTGATGGGAAAATCGAGAAAGATTTATTAGACAAGGAAGAAGCGAGTTCAGATGGAAAAGAATATACATTCCATTTGAAAAAAGATTTAAAATGGTCTGATGGTTCACTACTGACAGCTAAAGATTTTGAATTTGCTTGGAAACGCATATTAAATCCTAAAACAGGATCTATGAATGCAACAGAGTTGTATTTCATTAAAGGTGCAGAAGCATTTAATACTGGAAAAGGTGCAGAGGATGCCGTAGGAATTCAAGCGATAGATGATCAAACACTGAAATTACAATTTGATCACCCAGTACCATCTATTAAACAAAAATTAGCACAGTCATTATTTATTCCGCTTTCTAAAAAATCAATTGATGACAAAGGGAAATTGAAAACAGATCCAAAAGGATTACTTACAAATGGGCCATTTAAATTGAAAGAGTGGAAACATAATCAGGCGGTTGTTGTAGAAAAAAATAAAGATTTTTATGATAAAAAGGTTACATTAAAAGAAATTGAGTTCCGCATTATTCCAGAGTCTAAAACTGCTTATCAATTATATAAGTCAGGTGAATTGGATTTAGTATCTAAATTGTCACAAGATGCAATTGAAAAAGAGAAAAATAATAAGGAATACAAAAAAATGCAAGATTTCTCAACAAGCATCTACTCATTTAACTCAGAAAAAGCACCATTTACAAATGCAAAAGTTCGTAAAGCATTTGCACTAGCGGTTGATCGTAAATTTATTGTAGAGAAAATCATGAAAAATAATGCAAAAGAAGCATATGGATTTGTTCCGGAAGGTGCGAAAACAGAAAGTGGCCGTGATTTCCGTAAAGAAAAAGGAGATTACTTTAAATATGATCCAGCGGCTGCAAAAGCGTTGTTAGAGGAAGGAATGAAGGAAGAAGGGTGGACTACACTTCCAGAAGTAACATTGAAACATTCAGACCAGAAAAAAGTGGCGGAAGCACTTCAAGAAATGTTCAAGAAAAGCCTTGGAGTAGATGTGAAACTAGAAAGTAAAGAATGGAAGAGTTATATTGATATGTATAAACAAAGTGATTTCCAAATTGCATACATGGGATGGGGTGGATCATTCCTAGATCCAAGTGCGACATTAGAAATTTATGCAGGTGACGGACCAAGTAACTATGCAAAATGGTTCAATAAAGATTACGATAATTTAATTAATCAAGCAAAAGTAGAACAGGATGAAAATAAACGTTTCGATTTATTGCATCAAGCAGAAGACATTATGTTTACAGAATATCCTTTAATTCCGATTCTGTTCCCAACAGATTCTTATTTGCAAAAATCATCTGTATCTGGTCTAGAATATATTATTGGTTCTGAACCAAGCTTACGTCATGCGAAAAAATAACCCAAAATAAAGAAGTAGGCAACTCGCCTACTTCTTTATTTAATTTCCTTCTTATACTCTTTCTTCGTTCCATCAGAAAAGACAACTTCTAAATCAAATTTTTGATAGTCTTTATCGAGCTGGAATACATCCATTACTTGATCGATTACTTCTTGATCAGGTGTGTCTTTATCAAATGTTAGCTTTTGTAGAAGAGGACTTAGTTTTGTGACCGCTTCGTCGCCAGTTAGCTTTGCATCAGTTTTATGGTCTTCAATTTTTGCTTCCATTTTTTTGTCGGCTGCTTTATTTTTATAGTCAGCTTCGTAATCTTTTTTCGTATCTTGATAATCCGCATCTAAACTAAATTCATTAAAGTTAAGCTTCAAATCAGCAGGTGCTTCATTTTTTGCATTTTCTGTTGTTTTCTTATCAGAAGTTGCATCCTCTTTTTTAGGTGGAGTACACCCTGTTAATGCAGGTACTAGCATAAGTGCTAATAAAACTGAAAGTAAAATTCTCATTATATATTCCTCCTTGTTGTATCTTCCTTCCATACAAGTTTTTCCCAATTTCATGTAATTATGTATGTGAGTATAATAATTTATTTTCTTTATGTGTCATGGGATAAACGGTATATTTCGCAATTTAAATCAAAAATAAATTGTATGTATATGGTAAATTGAGAGTGTAAGGAGGGGCTGAAATGTATGAGGAATATAAAGATGTGATTAAAAAAGCAATTACTTATATTGAAGAACATTTAGATGAAGAGTTAACAACAGAAAGAGTAGCTTCTTATAGTGCAGTATCGATGTATCATTTTCATCGTATATTCCAAGGGCACCTTGGAATGAGCGTTACAGAATATCTTCGCAAGCGTCGGTTGACACATGCTGCGCAGGCATTAGTAATGACAGGTAGATCAGTTCTGGATATTGCTATGCAATATGGTTTTTCTTCACAGGAGGCATTTACAAGATCCTTTAAAAAGATGTTTCATTTGCCGCCGAGAAGATATCGTACGTACTTTCAATCGTTTTATATAGAAAGAGAGGGAGTTGCTATGCAAAAAGGATTACCAAAAGGGTGGGTATTAAGCGGAAGTCATCCTGGGGAATATGAAATGGGATTAGATTATCAAAGTGTTCATCAAGGAAAAACAGCAGCTTATATAAAAGCCAAAGAGGATGTTACACATGGTGGATTTACAACACTTATGCAAATGTTTAAAGCAGATCAATATCGTGGTAAACGTTTGCGTCTAACGGCATTTATTAAAAGTAAAGGTGTGAAAGACTGGGCGGGATTATGGATGCGTGTTGATGGAAAAGATACAGAGCCATTAGCTATGGATAATATGCAAAATCGTCCAATTAAAAATACGACAAACTGGCAGCCTTATTCAGTTGTACTGGATATAAAAGAAGAAGCGCTCGGCATTGCATTTGGCATTTTATTATCAGGAGAAGGCTGCATATGGGCGGATGGTTTTCGATTGGATGAAGTGGATGAAAAGGTGCCATCAACGGATTTGGCGAAAAATTTTTATGAGACTCTTTCGGAAGAGCCTATAAATTTACTATTTGAAGAAGTAGAAGAATAAGAAAAGGTGAGAAAGAACACATGTGGAAAATGTTATTTTATTCAATCACAGAATTATTAAAGTTAGAGACTCCGTTTTATTTCTTTATATGGTTTTTTGTACTATTTATAATTGGTGTGCTGGGTGAAATGATAGAAATAATAAGGAAAAGAAAACTGCTTTTAAAATCTTTAATTACAGCTAGTGTGGAATGTTTACTAGCTTTACTTATTTGTATAGGTGTTGGTATTCTATTATTTCGTATCATTCATTTTATATTTCCAAGTCAAATTGAACCTTATGATGTTGCTTATGGAAGATGGTTAGCGCTTATTGCACTAACACTATTTACGGTTATCGGTTTTTTAGTAAAGACCACAAAACAAAAGACGAGGATATGGTTGCACCCTATTGGAGTGATAGCTCAATTCCTCTTTTTTATTATAGGAGTTTGGGGAGCAATTACTATATTTCAGCCGTCTTTACATATAAGTATGCTAGTTCTGTTTTTATTTAGTTTGATATTAACCATCATTCAAATTTTTGGCTGTTTATACGAGTACCATTCTTTATGAATTTATAAAAAGTGGATTGACAATGTTCAGAAAAGTTATATAATCTAAATGTAAGTGATCACTTGCATGAGGAAGAGAGGATTGTATGGCACGCACAAAGACAGCAGAAAAAATTATTCAAGCAGCAATTGAGTTAGTGAAAGAAAAAGGATATAAAGCAGCAACAACAAAAGAAATCGCGATGCGTGCTGGCGTCAATGAAGTAACCATATTTCGAAATTTTAAAAATAAAAAGGGCATCATTGAAGCAGCTGTTTATGAATTTTCATATGTGCCGCATTTAAAACAGTTTTTACAAACAGAAATTGTGTGGGAATTAGAAACGGATTTGAAGAATTTAGCAAGGCACTATCATAAATTTTTGAATGAAGCGAAAGACATCATTTCTATCGGTATACGTGAAACAGGCGAATTTCCTGAATTAGATGATGAAATTTCTAAGATACCAAAAGGACTAAAAGAAGAATTGATGATTTATTTTGAAAAGATGCAGAAAAAGGGGAAAATTATTGATACAAATATTGAAGCACAAGTAATGAACTTCATATGGATTAATTTTGGTTATTTTCTATCCAAATTACGCTTTGAAAATCGACTCATAGAAATCAATGATGAGAATTTTATTGAAAATAATATAGTGTTATATGCTAGGGCATTAAGACCCTAGTATTTATTTAAAATTGAATGCAAGTATGTACTTGCTTGCGAAAGGGTGAGAAGATGAATATATTGAAAAAGTTTTTAAAAATACCAGGTACGTATGTAGGGATTGTGGTGGCGTTGGCTTTCCAACTTATTTTCTTTTGCGTTTGGTTAACAGGGTATGATGGAGTAAATGAAAGAACGGATCAAATGCAAATCGCTATTGTGAATCAGGATACGAACATAGGAAGTAAAATAGCAGAAGGATTACAGAAGAACCTGCCTTTTCAAGTAACGAAAGAGAAGTCTATGGAAAAAGCAAAAGAAGAAATGGATGAACATGTATACGATATGATTATTGAAATTCCTGCTTCTTTTTCAAAGGATATAAGTGAACAAGGAAAGACAGATTTAAACTTTCATATTAATCAAGCAAACGCTATGATGGCAAAGCAGATGATGGAAGGAGTCGCAAAACAAGTTCGTGATAATGTAAATAAAGAGGTATCAAGCTATAAACGGCAAGTAGTTGCTGGAAAATTACAAGCTGCGGGACCAGGCAGTGTAGAAGCAATAAAAGGATTAACAGAAGACTCAGTTGGATTTACGATTTATAAAGTGAATGATGCAAAAGGATTTTCTGTAAATATGGTACCGCTTATGATCGTGTTAGCTTCATTTGTAGGAGCGATGATTATGGGTATGGAGTTATCTAAAGTGGCAAAACAGGTAGAGGGAGGGTGGAGTAATTTCTTATCGCGACAAGTAATTAACGGCATAGTATCCACTTTACTTGCATGCATTACAATTGTTTTAATGAAAGGATTTCAAATTGAAGTGCAAGAAACAGTATGGAATGTGTGGATATTCCAAACCATTGTCTTTTTTGCTTTCCTATCATTAACGCAGATGTTTCTCACTTTATTTGGAAATGCGGGTATGTTGTTTAATATTATTTCGCTATCATTACAACTTGTAAGCTCTGGTGTGATGGTACCACATGCGATGCTATCAAAAACATATCAAACAATTGGTGAATTATTTCCCGCAACATATGCTGCGAATGGTTATTATACAATAATATTTGGTGGTGGAGAGTTAAAAGGTAATGTTATCTCACTATTATTTATAATCGCTATTACACAAATGGCGGCGCTAGTTGCTGTGGGGATATCAGTAATATTAAAAGGAAAGAGGAAAGTAGTAAAAGAAGCATAAAGAAAAGGGTATCCGTATGAGGGATACCCTTTCTTTTACTGATTGAGATTATTCCTACAATTTACTTCCGCAAGATTCGATTATTTTTCTATTTTTGCCCATTTAAAGTTTAATTGTCCTGCAAAGTCCACTTGTACAATACCTTTGACATAAGAACGCTCTAGATAAGATTCACCTTTTTGGTAGAGTGGGGAAATTACAGAATCCTTAAATAAGGTTTTTTCTGCTGTTTGTAAAGCTTCCCAACGAGCTTTTTCATCAGCAGCTAAATCAGTTTTTACTTTTTCAATTATGCTATCAAACTCTTTGTTAGAGTAATGATCTAAATTGTAAGGATTATTTGTTGTGAAAAGTTCTAGGAACGTGATTGGATCAGCAAAGTCTGGGCTCCAGCCATCGATTCCAATTTCATATTCACCTTTTAATAATAATGATACTTGTTGTTTACGTGGCTGAGTTTTTATATTTACTGTTAATCCATCTAAATTCTTTTCTAGTTGTCCTTTTAAAAATTCACCTGTTTTCTTATCAAGATCAGAATCATTTGTAAGTAGTTCTAATGTTATTTTTTCGGAGCCCAGCTCTTGTTTAGCTTTTTTCCATAATTCTTGAGCTTCTTTTGTATCTGTTTTTGTTAAATTACCATTTATAGATCGGAAGTCTTTACCATCTGGTCCTTTTGCGAAATTCTTAGGAACGAGACTGTAAGCTGGTGTAGAACCATCATTTAGTAATGTGTTTACAAATGATTTTTGATCGATTGTTTTATCAATAGCTTGGCGCGCATAAACATTTTGTAGAATTTTATTTTGCTGATTCATACGTAAGAATTGGACACCTACGTTTGGGCGTTCTTTGAAGTTTTTATCTTTACGGTATTTATCAACAAAATCAGATGTTAATTTCACACGATCTAGTTGTTTTGATTCAAATAAATTTACTTCTGTTGATTTTTCTTTTACCACATTGAAGTTAACTTCTTCAAGTTTTACGTTATCTTTATCCCAATAGTTAGGGTTCTTCTTAAATTTAAAGCTTTGTTCATGCTTCCAATCACTTAATGTAAAGGCTCCATTATAGATAATCTTATTATCCTCTAATGCATATTTATCGCCTTGCGATTTGAGGAATTCTTCATTAATCGGTAGGAATGTTGGGAACGCTGTTAAACTAATAAAGTATGGAACAGGACGCTCTAATTCAACTTCAAAAGTGTGATCATCGATCGCCTTTACACCGAGTTGATCAACCGGAAGTTCTTTACTATTAATCTTTTTCGCGTTTGTAATATCAAAGAATAAAAATGCATATTCAGAAGCTGTCGCTGGATCAACAGCACGTTGCCAAGCAAAGACAAAATCTTTTGCTGTAACTGGTGTGCCATTTGACCATTTAGAATCACGTAAGTGGAATGTATACTTCGTTTTATCAGTGCTCACTTCATGGGATTTTGCAACACCAGGTACAGGATTGTTTCCTTCTCCTAGATTATACAAACCTTCAAATACGTTTCTCATTACTTGACCAGAGTCAGTATCTGTTGCACGAGCGGTATCCATTGTACGAATTTCTGTAGGAGATGATAAGTTTAATACTTGTTTGTCTGGTGCTTGATCTTTTGCTTTCGCTCCGCTGGCATCATCTTTATAGCTACCGCACCCTGTTAACAAAATACTTGCTCCTAAAACAGATGCGACAGCCGGTGCAAATTTCTTTTTCATGTAAAATTCCTCCTTAAATTGTTTGCTTCTTTTTTAAATGAATGATGAACAATTTATGAGGGAAACAAAAATCCCTCTTTTCTTATCCAGAAAGAGGGATTTTTGTTTATAAGGAATGTGCCCGTATATAAACGAAGTCCCTCATTCTATCTTTCAAGCTTAAAGCTTGCAGGAAGTGGCACAGTATTCAAAATGAACCTGTTGCCGAGGTTTCAAAGGGCCAGTCCCTCCACCTCTCTAGATACAATGAGTAAACAAGTAAGTTTTATTAATTTTTTTGTTTCTTTGATTATTCAAAATCTTACACCTTGACGAATGAACTGTCAATCAAACGGAATGTAGTTGTAATTTTCAGTTTTTTTAAGTTGAAGAAAGCCAACGTGCATGCACATTGGCTTTCTTTCTAAAAGTTAAAATTATTAGGATCTGGACCGACGCGGTGATTTTCATTTAGTGCCTGAATTGCGTTCATGTCTTCGGTGTTTAATTCGAAATCAAAGATATTTGCATTTTCAATAATGCGATGCTCTTTAATTGATTTAGGGATCGTTACAACTTCATTTTGCAGATCCCAGCGTAAAATAATTTGTGCAGTTGATTTGTTATGCTTTGTAGCAATTTCTTGTAGTACTGGATGATCAAGTAGTTGTCCTTGCATTAATGGTGACCAAGCTTCCAGTTGAATACGATGTTCTTTACAAAAAGCATGAAGTTCTTCTTGCGTTAAACGTGGATGGTATTCAACTTGGTTAACCATTGGCTTAATTTCAGCAATTTCTAATACATCTTGTAGGTGATGAATATGAAAATTACTAACACCGATTGCACGAACGCGGCCATCTTTATAAAGTTTTTCTAATGCTGTCCATGATTCGGTATATTTTTCTTTTACAGGCCAATGTACTAAGTATAGGTCTAAATATTCTAAACCTAGTTTTTGTAATGTCGTTTCGAAGGCTTGTAACGTTGACTCATAACCTTGATCACTATTCCATACTTTTGATGTGATAAATAGTTCTTCACGAGGAACACCAGATTCTCGAAGTGCTTGTCCAACGCCCTCTTCGTTTTTATATATCGCAGCTGTATCGATGCTACGGTATCCATTCTTTATAGCTGCTTTTACAGAATCGATTACTTCTGTACCATCTTCAACTTTAAAAACCCCTAAGCCAAACCAAGGCATTTTTACACCATTATGTAATGTTGTGTAATCTTGCAAGCTTGTTAATGTCATATTATTTCCCCCTAGCTTTTTTATTCGTTGCTTCAATTGCTTGGTGAAGGATCTTTGGAAAATTATATTCGTATAAAACTTTTAAACCTTCTGCAGTCGAACCACCGGGTGTTGTTACTTGTTCACGAAGCAGTGCTGGATCCTGCTCTTGCTGAAGCATTGAAGCTGAACCAGCAATCATTTGAATGACAAGATGTTTTGCTGTTGCTTCATCGATTCCATAGCTTTTTGTTGCTTCAATTAAGCCTTCAGCAAAGTGGTAAAGGAAGGCAGGTGCACTTCCAGTAACAGCGGTAAGCTGATGAACTTCTTCTTCCGTACAAAGCTGTGATGTACCAATTCCTTTTAAAAGCAGCTGTAAAGTTTCTTGATGTGTTTCATTTATGGAACGTCCCATTGTATATAAGGAGATAGACTTTCCGATCGTTGCAGCTGTATTTGGCATAATCCAAGCAACAGGTGTACCTTGAGGAAGTTTTTCTTCTAAATAAGACGGACCGATTCCAGCGGCAACCGTCACGACAAACTGGTGAGATAGAAGAGGAGATAACTCCGCTAATAATTGTTCATGTGCAGTAGGTGGCATTGCTAAGACAATGGTATCAACAGATGTGATATGCTGCTTCCAATCATTTGTGATGGAGACACCATATTGTTGCTTTAGTTGCTGGAGTTTTTCTATGTTGCTTCGATTAGACACAATAATTTCTTCGATGTGTTCTTTACTTGTCTTGAGTAGCCCAGCAAAAATTGCTTCTGCCATACGGCCAGCACCAATAAATAAAATTCGATGTTTCTTTGTCATATCCTTTATTCCTTCCTGCTTAGAATATGTTATAAAAAACGATAACATCTTTCAGAGATCTTTGTAAAAAGAAAAGACTTATATAAATCCGTTGTAGAGATTAATACATGTAAAGTAATTATTCAATGAGGATAAGTGATTAGAAAAACATGGAAATAGATAGGTGCCTTCTTTATAATGTGTGTAGAGAAAGCATTATATATTTGGGATGATTACAGTTGCATCTTTTTTATATATCTTCATCACACAAGGGCTATTTGCGATGGCCCTATTAGCAGTATTCCAATTTATATTTAACGTATATGGTTGGTATTACTGGGTTGCACGTAGCGGGGAAGAGGATGTGAAGCCGACAGTTCGCTTAGATGTGAAAGGGTGGATTCTTTATACCATTTTCATTTTAGTTGCTTGGATTGGTTGGGGGTATTATCAAATCCGTTATTTAGGCTCAGTAAGTCCATATTTAGATGCTTTAAATGCAGTGTTAGGACTTGTTGCTCAATTTATGTTAAGTAGGAAAATTCTAGAGAATTGGCACTTATGGATTCTTTATAATGTAGTAAGTATTGTTATTTATATTTCGACTGGTTTATATGTAATGCTAATTTTAGCGATAATTAATGTATTCTTATGTATTGATGGTTTACTAGAATGGAAATCGAATTATGAAAAAAGAGATCATATAAACAATTACGCTTAGAAAGAGATTTTAATAGTAAATAGGAAACCCCCAAAGCGTGCTTTGGGGGTTTTATTAATAGATTGTCTAATTATGATTTTGTCATACCAAGTAGAACAGCACCGCCGATAATTAGAACACTACCTAGCGCAATAAATACTAATTGGCGTTTTGTTTTCTTCTCACCTAAGAAGACGATTGCACCGAATGTTGAGATAACGATTCCAGTTTGAGAAAGTGGGAAGCTAGTTGCGACTCCAACTCGTGGTAATGAAAGAAGCAAGAATAAGTTTCCTGTTCCCCAAAGCAAACCAGATAATGCGTTACGAACTGCATATTTGTTAAATGGTTTATGTTTAGATGTCAGTACAACCGCTCCAACAAACATACCGACTGCTTGTGGTAAAATAGCAGACCAACCATCAATATTGTACCAACGAATAATAATTACATATACAAGGTAGCCGAAAGTAGAAACAATTAAAGTTAAAAGTCCTTTTTTCAGTTGTCCTGGTGGCTGTGCGTTTTCTTTATCATCTAGTGAAGTAAATACAACACCCACTACAATTAATAAGATTGCAATCGTTCCCAGAATAATCGTAGTAGTAGTAGTCCACTCACGAAAAGCAATAACTCCAAAGATAGAAGTTGCAACAAGTTGCATACCTGTAGAAATTGTTACAGTTGTTGAAACACCTAACTTTTCAACCGTTTTTAATTGGTTTACTTGTCCTAAAGCCCAGAATAAACCTGAAATGAAACCAACAATTAAGACTGTCATTGTTAAAGCTGGTTGAGTAAATACATACATAATTGTTGCGAAGAATAGAGCACCGATTGTCATACCTACCGTTTGGCTATATGCACCACCGCCCATTTTTACGCTTACTAATAAGATGTTTCCCCATGCGATTGCAGGAAGAAGCGCTAATAAAATGTCCATTACAAGACTCCCTTCATGCTGTTATATTAATATAATTTAAATCGTTCTAACGATCGGTAATTCTCCACGTAGAAAGTAGAGGCTTACCGATCGCTAAAACATGATGAAGAATTCACGATATAAATGCGTTTTCATTTCTTCATTTTTTCAAACACCTCCATATAATAACAGGAAAGTGTACCTTTTAGAAAGTAAATTCAAATAGAATGTATATTTATATAAATGATAAAATTCTGTTATTTATATATAATAAAAAAGATCTCAGCTTGAGATCTTTTTTTAAAAGGGGGTTGGGGAAATAAAGTTATTAAGCTCTTTTTAGTTAATGAGAAGAGGGGGACAATCCACTTCCCGAAAGCGTTACTTTATGTCTTAATTATAAGAAACATGGACAGTAGTAACTATCGAATTAGCTTACAGGAAGATTCCAGTTTTGTAAGGTGAGGGGCATTACTGCCTACAAATAGCGGGATAAATTGTTTATTCTACAAAACAATTTATTTTTCGGGAAATAAAAAGCAGCTTTTGTCGAAAGCTGCTTTAAGGAGAAGTAATTCTTTTATTAATAAGTTGGATACACAATAAAAATAGGAGTGACATACTAACTGTTATGATAACAAGTGTCCAAGCAAGGTGCATATTACTGGCGTCAATTGCCATATAAATGGCGGTTGGAATCGTTTGTGTTTTTCCAGGAATGTTTCCAGCGAACATAAGTGTCGCGCCAAACTCGCCGAGTGCACGCACAAAACTTAAAATCATACCGCTAAGTAGTGCAGGAAACGCAAGTGGTAGTGTGACGTGCAAAAAGACTTGATATTCACTTGCTCCTAGGTCGCGTGCTCCGTCTTCAATTTGTTCATTGGCAATAGAAAATCCTGTTTTTGCCGATTGGTACATAAGTGGGAATGAGACAACTGTTGAAGCAATGATAGCAGCCCAAGATGTAAACATAATAGAGTGCTGAAATAAGGATTCAATCCACTTTCCAACCGGACTATTATTCCCGAAAATAATAATGAGAAAGAAACCAATAACAGTTGGCGGAAGTACCATCGGTAATAAGAAAACCGTTTCTAATAACACTTTATAACGCCACGAGGAGCGTGCTAATATTCGTCCAATCACTGTGCCGAAAATCATAACAATAATGGTGGCAAGTGCAGCTACTCGCAAGGAAAGAAAAACAGGTGACCAAATTGTATCAAATGCCATGATTATTAAGATAGGATTGTAAATCCATATTTTTTAAAGATAGATTGTGCATCTTTTGACTGTAAATATTCATAGAATGAAGTCGCCTCTTTCTTGTGCTTGGATTCTTTTATAACCCCGACTGGATAGTGGATAGGTTCATGAGAATTAGCTGGTGCTGCATCAGCAATTTTTACTTTGTCTGAAATGAGAGCATCTGTTTTGTATACAATACCAGCATCTACATTTCCTGTTTCTACATATGTTAAAACTTGGCGAACGTCTTTTGTAAATACAATTTTGTTTTGAAGATCATTCCAAAGATTTTCATGTGTCAGAGAAGCTTTTGCGTATTTCCCAGCTGGTACAGATCCAGGTGTACCAATTGCTAATTTCTTCACCTTTTCTTCTTTTAATTCTTGAAATGTTTTAATAGAACTGTCTTTTGGGACAACTAAAACGAGTTCATTTCCAAGAAGATTCTTTCCTTCTTTTTCATTGATAAATCCTTTTTTTACAAGCGTTTGAAATTTGTCTTCTGCTGCAGAAAAGAATAGATCAGCAGGCGCTCCTTGTTCAATTTGTTGCTGAAGTGCACCAGAACCACCAAAGTTAAAGGAAAGTTTAATGTTTGGTTCTTTCTGTGTATATTGTTTTTCGATTTCTTTGAAAGCATCTTGTAAACTTGCAGCTGCAGATATAGTAAGTTCAACTGTTTTATCTTCTGTAGCAGTCGTTTTTTCTTTCTTTTCCCCGCTTGTACATGCTGCACTAAATATAAAAAGGAAAGAAAGCATTAATACCCCGATGTACCGTAACGTAAATTTGTTCATAAATATAATCCCCTTTCTTTTTACCATATTAATTATAACTAATTATAATTAATTATAAATAGATATAATTAATTATAATGTGAAATAAATCACTTTTTGAAAAAATAGGAGAAATTTTCTTTCTTTGTTACAATGAAAAGAGAAAGTGAGGAATCGTCTATGGATCATCATTCCTACACAACGGAAGAAGTAGCAAAGCGACTAAAAGTATCGAAGTTGACTGTGTATGACCTAATTAAAAAAGGGAAACTACCTTCTTACAGAGTTGGTAGACAAATGCGTATTGACGCAGTGGATTTAGAACAATATATTAAGCAAATGAAAACAGGAAAAGTACAAACTACTCCTCCAAAAATAGAAGAAAAGAGTAGAGAAAACGCCTGTGTGATTAGTGGACAAGAGTTAACATTAGATATGCTAGCGAAACATATAGAAGGCCGGTTGCCAAATTCTACTATACTAAGGGCTTACCAAGGTAGTTTAACGAGTTTAATTAAAATGTACCAAGGAGAGGGAAGCGTCGTTAGTTTACACTTGTTTGATGGAGAGACAAGGGAATATAACATTCCGTATGTAAAACGAATTTTAGTCGGACAGCCATGTATTGTAATAAATCTATTAGCAAGAAATGTCGGTTTTTATGTCCAAAAGGGAAATCCAAAAGGAATACAGACATGGGCTGACCTAGCAAATCCGTTTATTCAATTTATAAATCGTGAAAAAGGATCAGGAATTCGTGTACTAGTAGATGAACAGGTGAGAATTCAAAAGTTAGCTAAAGCAAATATTCGAGGGTATGATTGGGAAGAATCAAATCATCTTGGTGTTGCTTCTCAAATTGCTAACGAAAAAGCGGATGTTGGCGTAGGGGCAGAGAAAGTAGCTCAAATTGTGAATGTAGATTTTATTCCTGTTATGAAAGAACAATACGATTTAGTCATTTTAAAAACCGCAGAAAATAAACAGTTAATCGAAGCAATAAAAGAAATTCTGCAATCTAAAGATTTTAAAAATGAATTACGAGCAATTGGTGGATACGATATAAGTAAAACAGGTCAAATTATATATGAAACAAATTGAAAAAGCTGCTTGTCCATAAGACAAGCAGCTTTTTCTCTATATAAAGGGGTTTGGGAAAACAATTTTATAAGACAAGACCTTGAGCAAGTGCGTAAATGAAAGCTGTAAGAAGAGCTGCGCCGCTTGCGAGTCCAATAAAGTCTAATTTGTTAAAGGTGATAGTTTGATTCATATTCATTCTGTCCTTATTTGTTTAATGTAGTAGCAACTGCTTTTGCATCGATTAGAGCAGATAACACCATGCCCATTGTATTTACGAATTTATTTGTTTTCATTTTGTGCATCATATGTATCCGCTCCTTTTCGAATGTGTATTGTTGCCCTGTTTCTGTCTTAATTATATGAAATATAGACAGGAGTAACTATCGAATTAGCTTACGGCAGGATTACAGTTTTGTAAGAAAAAAAGACATTCGTATAAGAATGTCTTTTAAAGCAAGTTTATATGATGGCGCTTCTCGATTGTCTTTAAAAAGCTTCGCATCGAATTGGTCATATAGGTATCTTTACGGCGTATAAAGACAGTTGAAATGCTCCCATATTTTTCAGGAATCGGATGACAGTGAACCTTACCTGTAGTAGAAAGGTGCCGAACGGCGGATTGCGGCACGATTGTAATCCCAAGGCCGAGTGCAACGCTGTTTAAAATCGTCTCTAATATATTAAATTCCATGATTCTTTTTGGAAGTAAACCCTCATCTTTGAGCCAGCGTTCTAGCTTAGAGCGATATCCGCATCCTTGATTAAAGACAAGGAGTGGTGTTGTGATAAATTCTTCTATATGAAAAGCCTTATTTTGTGTGACAAGGACAAGTTGTTCTGTACAAACATCGTATTGTTCTAATAGTGGATGTTTAATAGGTCCTGATATAAAGGCGCCATCTAGTTTATGATCGATAACTTCTTTAATAAGTTCCTCTGTTAAACCTGCTTGCAGTGATAAATCAACATTTGGATATTCTTTGTAGTAAGAAGATAGGATAGTAGGCAATGTACTAACCGTTTCTACTGTACCAATTTTTAAAATCCCAGATGGTACATTGCTATCTAAAAATACTTGCTTCAGTTCTTCGACATCTTGCAAAATTTTATTGACGTAAGTGAGCATTTTTCTTCCTTCTGCAGTTAATGTCATTCCTCGCTTATGCCGGTAAAAGAGAGGGGTTTTTAATTCGTTTTCTAGTTGTTTAATACGTGCTGTAACGTTAGACTGCACATAGTTTAATTCCTTTGCCGCATTGCTAACACTTCCGTGATCTGCAACGCTTTGGAAAATTTGTAAGTCTCTTAGTTCCACTGCGTATTCCTCCTTGTTATCAAATATCATTATAAGTGATAGATAGCATCATTTTGAATCATTTTACGTGATATGTTTTTTCTTTTACAATTCTCATTGTGCAATACATTGAGAATTACATAAAGGCGGGGGATTACGGTGAGAAAAGGTCAAATGATAGTAGGTGCGCTAGCTTGCTTAATTGCGAGTATGTCATGGGGAGCAATGTTTCCTGTTGCTGATCACGCACTAGAGTATATAGATCCATTTTATTTTTCATTCATTCGTTACGGGGCAGTAGCGATTGTATTGGTTTTATTATTGTTGATAAAAGAAGGTAAGAGTGCATTTCGTTTAGAAGGAAAAGGAAAGTTACTCGTCTTTTTCGGAACGATGGCGTTCACTGTATATAATGTGCTTATTTTTTTAGGACAAATGTTAATGGGGAAACCCGGTGTTATGGTAGCGTCTACTATGGAGGCACTTATGCCGATGATTTCAATTGGTATCCTATGGGGATATAAGCATATAAAACCGAAGAAATATATGATTACAAGTATGATTATTGCCTTTATTGGAGCTGTTTTTGTTATTACAAAAGGGGATATGAGTTTCTTTCTTACGTTAAAAGATAATCTGTTTCCACTAGCATTTATTTTCGTCGGTGTTGTGGGTTGGGTAATTTATACGATGGGGGGACAAACATTTAGTGATTGGTCTACACTTCGTTATTCAACATTGACATGTGTATTTGGTACAGCTGTAACAGGTATCTTAACAATGATAATTACAATGTTAGGATATGTACCAGTACCGAGTGTGGAAACGATTTCTATCGTCAAGTATGATTTATTATTTATGATGACATTACCAGGCATTGTAGCACTACTTACGTGGAACTACGGCGTGAAAATTTTATCATCAATTAATGGGATTTTATTTATTAACTTTGTCCCAATTACTACATTGGTCATTATGATGCTACAAGGATATAAGGTAACAACTTTTGATATTGTGGGAACACTTCTTGTTATTACAGCTCTCATCCGAAATAATACATATCAGCGTAAAGAAGAAAATAGGAATAAGCAAGTTTTACAAGAAGAACAGTTGCGCCAAGCTGTCTAATAGACAATGCATTTGGAGGATTTTATATGTTAGAAAGTTTATTGTTTTTCTTTGCTGTTGGAATTGCATGTGAACTTGCAGCGATTAATCGAAATGGTCGTAAGAAGATAAAACAACAAGCTGAAATGATACAGCTTTTAAAAGAATTACATGAAAGAAAAATATAAAGTGAAACTTTAATCAGTGGAAATTCTCTTCATCCCTACTGATTATTAGCTCTCACGAATCAGGGTAAGAAAAAACGACCGGGCATAAACGGTCGTTTTTTCTATCACTATCTATATAAGGGGAAAGGGGACACAAAATTATATAAGCGTAGCAGCATAAATGAAAGCTGTAAGAAGAGCCGAGCCGCTAGCGAGCCCAATAAAG
>NZ_LTAQ01000015.1:0-64575 GCF_001590835.1 Bacillus gaemokensis | reverse complement strand
TTGTGCATCATATATATCCGCTCCTTTTCGAATGGTTGTTGTTACTTTCTGACTTAATTGTACGAAATGTAGAGAGAAGTCACTATCGAATTAGCTTACAAAAGGATTACACTTTTGTAAGAATAAAATTTTGAAAATTAATACTTAATTTTATTACCAACTACTAAAGGTTAGTGTTATAATTATTATAAGGACATAATTAAACTCTTGATATTTAGAAAGGGACGAAATGAATGTATAAGCTAATTACATTTTTGTTGAAATATATATTTAAGACTCTTGGAAAAGTGGAAGTACAGGGAAAAGAAAAATTACCTCAAGGTGGACCGTATGTGGTTGCTTGTACCCATACGAGCTTTATGGATGTTTTAATGTTAGCGGCAGGTATGTACCCGACAGGAATTCATTATATGGCGAAAAAAGAATTATTTGAGGGTAAATTTAAAAATTGGTTTTTTAAGAATGTGAATGCTTTTCCAGTAGATCGAGCAAACCCAGGTCCAAGTACATTGAAAATTCCATCCCGTCTGCTGAAAGATGGAAAAGTAGTGGGGATTTTCCCAAGCGGAACGAGATCAACAGAGGATGTTTCTTTAAAAGCAGGAGCGGTGACGATTGCAATGCGTTCTAATGTTCCTTTAGTACCAGCGGCTTATGTTGGCCCATCGAGTGTAAAAGAATTAATTAAGGGAAAAAGAGCGCAATTAATTTTTGGTAATCCGATTCAAGTAGAAGCGGGAGAAACAGTGGATCGAAAAACAGCTATGAAAATGATGACAGATCAATTGAACGAAACATTTGAAGAACTAACAGAAACATTACAAAAAAATATGAAATAGGAAAAGACGACCGGGTATAGACGGTCGTCTTTTCTATTACTATCTATATAAGGGGAAAGGGGACACAAAATTATATAAGCGTAGCAGCATAAATGAAAGCTGTAAGAAGAGCCGAGCCGCTAGCGAGCCCAATAAAGTACTATCTATATAAGGGGAAAGGGGACACAAAATTATATAAGCGTAGCAGCATAAATGAAAGCTGTAAGAAGAGCCGAGCCGCTAGCGAGCCCAATAAAGTCAAATTTATTAAAAGTCATGTAATTCATATTGATTCTCTCCTTACTTGTTTAAATTAGTAGCAACCGCTTTTGCATCGACAAGAGCGGATAACACCATGTTCATTGTACTTACGAATTTGTTAGCTTTTAATTTGTGCATCATATATATCCGCTCCTTTTCGAATGGTTGTTGTTACTTTCTGACTTAATTGTACGAAATGTAGAGAGAAGTCACTATCGAATTAGCTTACANTGTGCATCATATATATCCGCTCCTTTTCGAATGGTTGTTGTTACTTTCTGACTTAATTGTACGAAATGTAGAGAGAAGTCACTATCGAATTAGCTTACAGGAAAATTACACTTGTGTAAGGAAACTATATGGAGATGTAATGATGAGAATATTTGATACACGCTTATGAAATTTATTAAGTTAAGGGAAGAGGTGAACATATGGCTAATATTAAAGATATTGCAAAGCTAGCCGGTGTGTCAGTTACAACTGTTTCACGAGTTTTAAATGACCATCCATATGTAAGTGAAGAAAAACGACAAGTAGTTTTAGAGGTTGTTGAGAAATTGAATTATTCGCAAAATGCGAATGCTGTTCATTTATCCAAAGGAAAAACGAACATTGTCGGTGTGATTTTGCCGTATATTGACCACCCACATTTCGATGCAATCGTTGGAGGAATTATGGAAGGTGCATTAGCTCATAATTATCGAGTTCTTCTTTGTCAGACAAATTATAATAAGCGAGAAGAAATAGAAAGTTTACATATGTTAAAAACAAAGCAATTAGATGGGATCATTATTTGCTCACGCTCAAATGATTGGGATGTAATTAAGCATCATGCTTCGTATGGGGCAATTATTGCTTGTGAAGAGACTACTGCTTTGGACATATCGAGCGTATATATAAATCATTTTGAAGCTTTTCAATTAGGAATGAATTACCTAATCGAGAAGGGGTATAGGAAAATTGGGTATTGCACAGGAAGGAAGCGTGGGGCCAGTAGTGAAAAGAGATTTGATGCCTATAAGCAGACTTTACAATTAATAGATGAAGAAATTGTCGAAAATAGGATTTTTACGGAATGTTTTACATTAGAAGATGGTGTAAGAGTTGCACATAAGCTAAAAGAGATGGAGCACCCTCCTGAGGCATTGCTAGTAGCGGGTGATGAAGTTGCTATTGGAATTATGACAGAGGCTGAGAAATTAGGTATAAATGTTCCAGAGAATTTAGCGATTATTGGTTTTGATAATCAGCCGATTTCACAAGTATTACAAATCACAACAATTGATCAACATGTAAAAGAAATTGGTAAAAGTGCTTTTAAACTATTTTACAAGCAAATAAACAATGATAATTGGAAGCCAGAAAAAATCGAGATTCCTTATGTACTTGTAGAACGATCAACTGTTTAGAAATAATCCGTTATGTGTATATCGCATAACGGATTATTTTTTTTGAAATATTTTTGACAGGAAACGCGTTTCATACTTTATAAATGAATTATACCGGTTAAGTGATAATCCATGGATTCTTTTCAAGTGCTAAGACAATGAATAGAATTTGGAGGAATGTTCATGAATGAACTATTACGGAATGTGAAAAAATATGTAGAGCCTGATGAACAAATTTTATCGTTTGTGATAGGAATATTTGAGAAGGATAACATGTTCTTGTCATATCAACATGGTATATTTGTTGCTACGAATAGGCGTATCCTGTTCTATGGAAAACTTCCGTATTACCCTGCGAAATGGGAAGAATACTTTTATTTGTATATAGAAGACGTATGTGTATCTCCACATTTGAGTTTTACTTATAGGGGAGAAAACGTGGTAGGGAGGTATATTGAGCGGGGAAATGTAAAACAGTTTGTCTATGCTGTTAAAAGAGAAATGAATAATTAATCAAGCGTTTGTTTAAACATAATAGTAAGGTTATTAAAAGAAAAAGAGTGCAATAAAAACCACTTCTATACCTCTAGGAGATAGTGATACAATGTCAAATGGGGGGAGGTATGAACTATGGTTAATCAACGAATGAAAGAAATTACATTAATTACAATTGGTTCATTATTATTTGCAATTGGTATTAACTATTTTGCAATTCCAAACCGCTTATCAGAAGGCGGAATAATTGGTTTAACGGTTGTTACCTATTATTTGTTTGGGTGGTCACCAGGGGTTCTGAATTTTGCTTTTAATGCAGTTTTATTAGCAATTGGTTATAAATTTTTTGATAAAAAAACGATCGTTTACACAATCCTAGGAATCGTGGAAACATCTTTGTTTTTATATGTTACAGAGCATATTGGATATCGAGTAAATAGCGATACGTTATTAGCAGCTCTGTTTGCTGGTGTGTTTGTTGGTATTGGATTAGGTTGTATGTTCCGAGCGGGAGGTACATCAGGGGGATCAGCGATTTTAGCGCAATTAGCCAATCAATATTTAGGCTGGAGTGTTGGAAAAGGTGTCCTTATTATTGATATTGTTGTAATTGCAGGTTCTGTGTTTATAATCGGGCAGGAAAAGGCAATGTATACACTTGTGGCAGTATTTATTGGAGCGAAAGTAATTGACTTCATTGTGGAAGGAATTAATACGAAAACAGCGGTTACGATTATATCGAATCAACCAGATTTAATTCGTGAAACGATTACGAAACATATGACGCGCGGGGTGACTGTATTAGAAGGGCGCGGTGGATATACTGGAAAAAATAAAGAAGTATTGTATGTCGTTATTAATAAACAAGAGCTTGTAAAATTAAAACAAGTCATTAGTCAAGTGGATGAAGATGCGTTTGTTGTTATTCACGATGTACGTGATGTACTTGGTGGTGGTTTTAAAGCAAGCTAGAAAGATGAACGAGAGAATTCGTTCATCTTTTTTTATTCTTACAAAAATGTAAGGGAAATGTAAGAGAATTCAATAGAATAATTGCTCCTTACTGGTTAAAATAAGTCTATAGAAAACTACACATATTGTGTGGAGGAGGAATCTGCCTTGAGGTGGGGAAGTGTGAAAAAAAGAATAATTTTCACTGGGGTAGCGCTGGTAGCTATCATTGTGTTACTGCTACCAACAAAGCTTGGCCCAGTAATTGATAAATATAATCCGTTTTATAAAACGAAAGAATATTATACAATCGTGAATGGCATTGGTCAGCACGTTGGCGATGATTGGTATGAATACGAATTTGTTGCGTACGATGATAAAGGTAGAGCACAGAACATAAAGAAAACTGTAAAGCATATGTTAAAAAGAGATGAGACATTGAAAGTCGTTGCAAAAGGGCGTTACGGGGAGGCGTTAGCAGAAATTGAGGTTCAAAATATCCCTGTGCAGGCGAGAAGTAAGCTTTTGGCGATGAGATAAAATTACTTGATTCATGCATAATAATAAATTATAAAATCCGCTAGCATCTTTAAAAGGTTAGCGGATTTTAGTTTACTATGTACATTTCGTAGGATTTTAATTACATAAAACGAAAGCCCAACCTACATAGGTTGGGCTTTCTCTATTATATAAAGGGGAAGGGGACACAAGTTTATACGAGACTCATCGCAGCAGCATAAATGAAAGCTGTAAGAAGAGCGGCACCGCTAGCAAGTCCGATTAAGTCTAATTTGTTAAAAGTGATGTTGTTCATATTTACTCTCTCCTTACTCGTTTAATGAAGTAGCAACCATTTTTAAATCGATTAGAGCAGCTAGTAGCATATTCACCCTGTTTACGATTTTGTTTGTTGCTCTTTCTGACTTAATTGTACGAAATAAAAGTAAAAGTAACTATCGAATTATATTACAGAAGGCTTACAGTTTTGTAAGGTACGTGTAATGTAATTCGATAGTTGATACTTAAGAATTCTACTACAATATAAGTAGAAAGTTTGAACATACAACTTTCTGTTTGAAATAATGATGAATGTTTGAAAACCAACTAACTATTCAATAGGCCTCATCTCTATATGAGATGAGGCTATTTTTTTAAACCTTACAATATTGTAAGATTTACGTAAGCTAATTCGATAGCTCGTTGTTCATATTTTTTGCATAATAAAAATAGATAATATATTAGGGAGATATTGAGAAGGGAGAAGAATGGGATGCCAAAAGAAGAAGTAGTTAAGTTTCCGATAAAAGATTTCTGTAGCTACTTTACTGTTGCCGTGGTATGTATTGGATTGTTTGATATAATTACAAACTTAATTGTTAAATAATATAGATGATAAAACAAGAAGGAGTTGTCCTCTTGTTTTTTTATTGTTCTTGGTCTGGCACGTCGTATTAAAATAGATACGGGAGATGATAGATGTGAAGTGGATTGATAGTCACATACATTTGGATCAATATAAGAATAAAGAACAGATGCAATTATTTGATGATGTGAAAAGGAGTACTTGGATTGAAGGGATGATTGCAGTATCAATGAACTATCATTCTTGCCAACAAACATTATTTTTAGCAAAACAGCATCCATTTGTGCATCCAGCACTTGGTTTTCATCCAGAACAGCCAATTAACAAGAGAGAATGTGAACAAATTTATAAGCTAGTTGAAGAAAATGCAAGTCAGCTTGTTGCTATTGGAGAGGTTGGGTTGCCATACTATTTACGGCAAGAAAAGAAAGATATCGCATTAGAGCCGTATGTGGAGGTATTGAAAAAATTCATATCTCTTGCGAAAAGGTGTGATTTACCAATTGTATTACATGCAGTCTATGAAGATGCTGAGCTTGTATGTGATTTACTTGAGCAGCATGAGATTTCTCGTGCACATTTTCATTGGTTTAAGGGAAGCAAGAAAACGATGGAGCGCATGATTCGAAATGGTTACTATATTTCCATTACACCAGATATTATGCAGAAAGAAAAAATTAGAAAGATTGTATCGTTTTATCCGCTTGAATATATGATGGTTGAAACAGATGGTCCCTGGGAATTCAAAAAGGGTATCATGACGCATCCGAATATGATTAAAGACGTATTAAAAGAAATTAGTTGTATTAAAGATGTACATATAGATAAAGTTGCAGAAATTGTTTATCAAAATACGGTTCAATTTTATTTGAAAAGAGAGAGGAGCAAATACCTCGACTTGAAGTGAAAAATGCCAAGCGCAAATCTGTGCTTGGCATTTTTTCATGATTCAAGTCGTTTTGCACGTCGTATTAATAACAAGAAAATGATTAGGATAATTCCAAAGATGAGGAAGAATCCGTACTTCTTAAGATAATTAATCGTATTATTTACAGACAATGGCTCTTCAGTATGAATGCCATCTTTATTAGAATGAATGATGATATCGTTCGTTTTTACGTTATTTTTTTCTTTCTGTAAATCAATCCATTCTATGTTTGGAACGCTTTCCAATTCATTTAATAATTCTTTGAAAGGTTTCACTCCTAAGTATGGATGATAGAAGGCACCGATTATGCCATCTGATAACTTTGAAAATGATAATGAACGTTCCTTTATTTCAGAAGCAGCATGAGGTTGATTTGCTTCTATAAATCCAACTGTTTCAGGAAATACTTTCATCCCATGTAAAAACGAAGGTTTGCTAGTAAAGGCAGTTGTGTGCATTGTTTTCCATGTTGAATCGCTTAATTGTAATTGCCCAACATAGGTTGAGAAGTAATGGGATAGTATTTCATAACCTTTTTGGGACATCGCATAATGAGGTGCTTCAAAAGCGAGTGGGTATAATTTAGCATCCACAAGTTCCTTAATTCCGTCTTCGATATGATCTTTTATATATGTTTCTTCAAAATCTTTACCGTTTTTTACGTATTGGTTATAAGCTTCGGTAGATTTAAAATCCGCTTTTGTTTTTGATTGCTCATGTTTTGGTTGACGAATTGGTTGATCCGTTTTTATATCCCAAAATTCAAAGCCTTCTCCCGTTTCACTATCATAAAATTGGTGGGTATAACCATGCATCACAATCGAACCGCCATTCGTTTGCATAAATCGTAGCACATTTACTAACTCAGGTTTATCTACTAAGTGTATCGTTTTTTTTGTACTCGGGTCTGTATAGACAGGAATAACAGCTACCATATAGGGGATATTTCTCTTTTTTAATAATTCGGCAATTTCCTGTAGTTGTTTTGAATTTGAAGCTGGATGAATATCCTCTAAGCGTATATAAGCACGGCTTTTTTTTGTTTCAGGTTGCTGCTCAAAGAAGGAGAAGAGCATTTCACCAACATAATGGGAAGGCCAATCAAAAAGCTGTGATGTTGCTACGTAATAAGAGTTATTTTGCTTTACGATAAATGGATACGTATGATCGGAACTCATCGCATATGCTAGGGATTCCCCGGTTGTCTCAATCTTTTGGATTAATCGATCTTCATTAAAATCGTTTTTTAGCTTGCGATTTGGATATTGTATTGCATGAATTCGTATTTGGTCTCCTTGGTGGGTAATAAAAGAAAAACGATTTGGTAGCTGTTCTACATTTTGACCAAGAAAGAGTAAAGGCCCTGAATAGTTTTCTAGAAAATGTTTTGTTTCGTTAGAAAGGCTCTCTTTTTTCTCTCCTATGTAAATAATATGTGTAAAAGATGATGAAGGAGTAATCTCCTTTGTGTTCCTAGCATGTTGTATTGTCACATCATTTGTAAAATGTCCAATTAGATTATTTAAAATTTGAATTTCATTGGTAACTTGTTCGTTTTCTGTGCTACATAAAATCAGTACTTTTGGCTTTTTGGTTGTTTGAGCAGAGGTATGGATAGGGATGAATAGTAAAATGGTGAGAAAGAACAATAACTTTCTTTTCATGTAGGCAATCTCCTATTCTGTATATAGGGTTCAATCTACAATTATATACAAAGAGAATGGAATCTATGCGGAATGATGTCTGGTAAAAATTACATATGTGTGAATTGGAGAAGAAATATTACATTTTTGATAAAGTGTTAATACATGTTTTTCACAAAATCAGTCTTAAGCATGATGCAAAGGTGTGTACTAGTTTGATATGATTTAAGAGTAATAGAAAACGATAGAATGCGAGTGGTTGTAAGGAAAGGCTGAAAGGGGACAAATTTCAGCAGAGAAAGAGGTAGAAGTAGTGAAAAAATTCTTTGTAGGATTTTTAGTTATTCTTGGAATGTATTTATATTTCCAAGGTGAGTCTGAAGGAATGGAAAGAGCAGTAAAACAGACAGGCTATGTTGATTCAGAAGAAGCGAAACAGATGAAACAAATTATTATAGAAGAAGCCAAGAAAGTGAATCTTCCAGAATGGATACCTCTTACAATTGCCGAGCATGAAAGTCGTTTGAATCCAAGAAGTATTGGAGATAATGGCACTTCATTTGGACTATTTCAATTACATCGCGGTGGTGGACTTGCTCCAGATCATTTAACAGATGATCAATTAAAGGATCCACGTACAAATGCTCAAATTGCTATGCCGCATTTACTGAAAGGGTATAAAAGAGGCATGCAAAAAGGTTTGACTGATTTTGCATTACTAAAATATATAGCAAATACATCTGGATGGCCGGGTAATCTAGGCCCTGAGTGGACGGATAATAATATGAAGTATAACGTTGGATTAGAGAACGTATTCTATAGAAATATAGGCATAGTGAAAGAGTAGGTGCTAGGAGCACCTACTCTATTTTTCTATAAAAAGTTCCATTTCATTTGTTTTATGAGTAAATCCCATTTTTTTATATAGTAATTCACCATCTTTAGAAGAATGAAGCCATATTCGTTTTACTCCGTTTTCCTTACATTCTTTTATGCAGTGCTGTAATAATTTTTTTGCTAAACCATTTCCGCGGTATTCTGGGAGTGTATACATATTTAGAATATACGCTTCTTTTCCTTCTAAATTATTAATATAAGACGGTCGATGGAAGAAAGTAACACCGCTTATGCTAATAACTTCACCATTTATTAGGGCTATATAAGCTGTAAATATTCCTTTTGTCATTTCTACTTGCAAATACTGTTCTGTCGCATGTCTAAAAGCACTTTCTTCTTCTTGTGAATGCAATTCATCTACTTCTTTTAGTAAGGAAACACGCAAATGAATGAGTGCTTGGATGTCGTCTAGAGTAGCTTTTCGTATTATATAATTCATCTATATTCATCTTTCTTTGTAAAATATTGTTGGAGCTGCTGTTTCACATCTTCCAACTTTGTAGAAACTTGAGGGATTTTATATCCGACATATAATGGTGAAACAACAAAACGTGGGACGACTTTACAAATGATCTTTCCATCGAGATGATAGAAGAATAAATTATAGCTACTACATCCTTTATGAAAATCCGTTAGTATGTAACGCACAGTTTGTTGAATATAATTTGCTATCATATCGATGGATTTTATATTTTCAATGACAATATTAAATTCAGTAAAGCCGATAATTGGATGTGTAGAAATATTAAGTTCAATTTGTTCGTCTTTTTGTACAATTATGCCTCGGAAGTGTTCGGGTGTTACATTTTCTCGATAGTCTACATATTTCATCCCGATAATCTGCATATGCGCATGATGCAAACTCCCGCCTGAAAATGGACCGTGATTTTTATATAAAATAACGGATTCGAATTGATTACTATTTTCTAAAGCTAGCCAATGTTTAACGGAGAAGTGAATTAATTTCTTCATATGTTCAGGTGTATAGGTTGCAATATGATCATCGCAATTATTTGTTTCGATGAGAACGGTTTGGAACGTATCTTTTAATGTTGGAAATTTATTTTTCAACCAGATAATAGAGTCTTCTGTTTCTAAAATATCAGTGAGGTGTTCCGTATCACAAAAAGGACAAGCTGTATTTTTATTACGGATGCTTTCGGGTTTTTGCTTGCTAATATCATTTAAAAAATAAAGTTGTTGTGTATCCATATGTATATGCCCCTTTGAAAATATGTGTGAAATTCCCGTTTACTATATTCGTGAAAAGGAAAGGGAAATCCTCTATCGTGAGGTGGGTGAGGAGAAATAAGATAGCAATTACTAATCAAAAAACAAAAGACAAGATATCCTAATTGTAGAAGGGTATCTTGTCTTTTATTTTTTCTTTAATAATGTGTATGGATAATACAGAGTATCCGCTTGTTCTTTCTGTTTCTTTTTTCTATTCTTCAATGCATGTAAGGCAAATAATGTACTTACAATTGCAATAATGGCTTTCTTCATATTCAATTTCCCCTTTTTATTGTTGATTTAACTCTTGGCTAACTGCTTTTGCGTCAATTAAGGCGTGGAGAATCATTTTTACCATATTCATCATGTTTTATCACTCCTTTTTATAATTGGTTTAGTTTTTTTACAACTGCTTGTCCGTTCACTAACACCTCGAAGATTGCTTTTGCGATTTCTTTCATCATGAGTAGTTCCTCCTTTTATTTATCTCTTGTTTACATCTTTATTGTATAAGGAGGAGTTATTTCGTACTATCGCTTTTCATTACGAGAACATAACAGTTTTGTAAGATTAGATGTAATTTGTTGAAATGTTTAGTCTATCTTCATTATTTTCAGAAAAATGACTATTCAAACATGGAATGGAGAAGTATAATAAAGAAGTAAGTATAAAATTTCGTACGAAAGGAGTGAATGAGATGAAATGTTCTTTAGCTGCGCGCGCAAAATTTTTAGATTTTATCTATTTTTGTCGTGCGATTTTTCATGATGTGATTGTTAACGGGATACGTATGCCCTTTTTTAACAATCACATAGCAGTTAATGAACGATAGAAATCTCTTCACCCATTTTATAAAACGTGTGAAAAGGGAGCTATTTGGCTTCCTTTTTCTATGCAAAAAACCATGGGGAAAGTTTCTTTCCCTATGGTTTTTTTACGTTGAAAGGAGTACGGAAAATGACAATTTGTAGTGTAAACAATGTAACGAAATCTTTTGGTGGAAACATCATATTTGAAAATATATCGATTGAAATAAAGAATGGTGAACGTATTGGATTAGTTGGCCGAAATGGTAGTGGGAAGACAACGATTTTTCAATTGTTAACAGGAATAGAGAGTATAGATCGTGGAGCTATTCATATGAAGAAAGGTACACGCATTGGTCATGTTGCACAAATTCCAAAGTTTGATGATGAAACGAATGTATATGGTGTATTGAGTTCTGCCTTTATAAAAGAAAAAGAATTAGAAAAACAAATGCGTAATTTAGAACAAAGTATGGCAGAGGAAAAAGATCCGACTGGTTTAGAGCGGTTAATGGAGAAGTATGGTGCAGTACAAGAGCAATTTGCGTTTTTGGGTGGTTATGAAATAGAGGCAAATATAATGAAGGTAGCAAACGGTTTACAAGTAACAGAGCTATTTTCTCGGATTTTTACTGAGTTGAGCGGTGGAGAACAGACGAAGGTGAGTCTCGCCTATATGCTGTTGCAGAGACCAGATTTATTGCTGTTAGATGAACCAACAAACCATTTAGATTTATTTGCAGTAGAATGGCTTGAGCAATTTTTAAAAGAATACGCAGGAACAGTTGTTGTTATTTCGCATGACCGCTATTTTCTGGATGAAGTTGTGACGAAAATTTTTGATTTAGAGGACGGAGAACTTCATATATATCATACGAACTACTCGCAGTTTGTGAAAGAGAAAGAAGAAAGATTGCTCCAAGAGTTTCAATCTTATCAAGAACAACAAAAGAAAATAAAGAAAATGAAAGAAGCGATTAAACGTCTAAGAGAATGGGCGAATCAAGCGAATCCGCCGAATGAAGGACTGCATAAACGGGCGAGAAATATGGAGCGTGCGTTAGAACGGATGGAGAAGTTAAAAAAGCCAATGTTAGAAAGAAAACAGATGGGACTTCAGTTTGAAGGGCAAGAGAGAAGTGGAAAAGATGTTGTTGTAATGAAAGAAGTTGGCAAAACATTTGCTAATCGTTCTTTATTCCAGGGGGCAAATTTGCATGTTCGTTTTCAAGAGCGCACAGCTATTGTTGGCCGTAACGGTACTGGAAAAACAACATTATTAAAATTGTTATTACAGGAAATGAAACCGGACGCGGGTGAAATTCGAATTGGTAGTAGTGTGAAAATTGGTTATTTATCACAGCATGCATATGGGAATGTAAAATACAATGTATTGGAAGCTTTCAGAGAATACGTAGCTGTAACAGAAGGAGAAGCTCGTCACATATTAGCTCGCTTCTTATTTTATGGTCCAGCTGTTTTTAAGAAAGTGAATCAACTTAGCGGGGGAGAGCGGATGAGGTTACGCTTGGCACAGCTTATGTATCAAGATGTAAACTTTCTTGTGTTAGATGAGCCTACAAACCACCTTGATATTGAATCAAGGGAAGTGCTGGAAGAAGCCCTCGAACAATATAATGGGACAATTCTTGCTGTTTCACACGATCGTTATTTTTTAAATAAGTTGTTTGAAAAGACATATTGGATTGATGAACATAAATTATTTGAGTTTGCAGGAAATTATGCATGGGCTCGAACAAAGTGGGAAGAAAGAATAGAAAAGCAAGTAGAGAAACAAAAGCAACAAGAAGTTACAAGTGTGAAAGTAACGCATGTAAAGAAACCAGAGTCTAGTGGCGTAGAAGAAATTGAGAATAAGCTTATGCATATAGAAGAAGATATATATACGCTGGAGTGTACAATGGGAGACACGATCGATGTTGAAAAACTGGAAAAATTATATGAAGAAAAAGCAAAGAAAGAACTATTACGAGCGGAATTATATAACCGGTTAGATAGTATGATGGAATAGATGAAAAAACAAGTCATCCTCTCAGAATATGTGAGAGTGACTTGTTTTTTATTAATGCCCGTTAACTAGGGATAAAAATGGTATAATTTTCTTGCTGTTATATTGTGAAAACGAAGTTTTAAAGGTTGATATGACTGACAACTATATTTTAAAAATGTGAGGGAAATTTATGTTAGGATATGCACGTATCATGACGATTGTTATTATTTGTGTTATATATATGACTTATGTTTCACGTGAAACAGTAGAGTTACAAATCTTTGTTGGTTTTTCATTTTTTATGTACATTGTAAATCATATTCTACTTATACAACCCCATCATGGGAAGTGGCGTAATTTATATTTATTACTTTCAAATGGGGTCATTACAGCTCTATTAGGTTTCTTATTTCCAGAGACATCTTTATATTTAATTATATTTGGGATCGATGCAATAGGACTATTTATTCATGCACAGCGGAAAATAGTCGTATATTTTTTTGTGAGTTTTTTCTTTTTATGCTGGTTTGCTATTTTACTATATACGTATTGGTACATTGGAGAGATAAGGATTTGGGAAAATGCGATTAATTTTATGTTCGTTGTTTTTAGTTCTCTAGCCGGAAAATTAATTAAAAACCTTACAGTCGCTCGCCAGACTGTAGATGATCAATATGAAAAATTGACATTATCACATACGGCCCTAAAAGAAGCACATAAACAGTTACAGCTTTATGCGAAAGAAGTGGAAGAATTAACTTCAATTCGGGAGAGAAATGATATTGCCCGAGAAATTCATGACACAGTTGGTCATAATATGACGGCTTTACTTGTTCAATTACAGCTTGCTGAAGCGTTATGGAAGCAAAACTCAGAAGTCACAGAAGAGGTTTTACATACATGTCATGAACTAGCTAGAAAATCTCTTCAAGAGGTAAGAGCATCGGTTCGTACATTGAAAGAGGAACAAAGTTTAGGAAATATAGTAGAGGATATGAGGGGAATGCTAGGCGAATTTTCAAAGGTAACGAAAGTACAAATAACCTTTCATTTACAAGGAGATCCAATTATTGTTCCACTGTCATTACAACCTACCTTATTGCGTATTATGCAAGAGTCATTAACGAATGCAAAACGTCATGGTAAAGCTAGTCTATGTAAAGTTAGATTATTATGTTTGGATGAAAAAGTTATATTATCAATTTCGGATGATGGTATTGGTACAAATGAAATAAGTCCTGGTTTTGGATTAATGAATATGAAAGAACGTGTAGAGGAACATGGTGGAATGATTCGATTTGAGAGTGAAAAAGAGAAGGGATTCCGATTAAAGATTGAGTTCCCACTTAAGGAAAAGACGTGGGTAATAGGAGGAACGATATGATTCGTATTATAATCGTTGATGATCAATCACTTATTCGTGATGGTTTAGCAATGTTATTAAATTTATGTCCTGAACTTGAAGTGGTGGGAACAGCGAATGATGGAGATGAAGTAGTTCAAAAGGCAGAACAATTACAACCTGAAATTATTTTGATGGATATTCGAATGCCGCGTATAAATGGTGTTGAGGGAACTCGTTTAATAAGAGAAAGGTTTCCAGATATAAAAGTGCTTATGTTGACCACTTTTAATGATAGTGAACTTATTTTTGAAGCATTAGAACAAGGAGCGAGTGGTTATTTATTGAAAGATATGGAAACGGATGTAATTGTTCAGGCAATATTGACAGTCCACGGGGGAGGAGCCGTTCTTCCTCAAGATATAACAGCACAAATTGTGAAGGAACTAAAAAGAACAAAAGTAGTAGAAATGTCAGAGAAAAGTCAGCCAAAGCAAATGGAGCAATTAACAGAGCGTGAAATAGATGTATTACGAGAAATAGGGCTTGGATTAAATAACAAAGAAATTGCTGAGAAATTGTTTATTACAGAGGGTACTGTGAAAAATCATGTTTCTAACTTAATTAGTAAGCTCGAGCTGAGGGACCGGACACAAGCAGCTATATACGCGGTAAGATATGGTATTACGACATACACATGACTTTTGACATAGAGAAATGAGAAAAAGCAGCAGATTGTGCTGCTTTTTTATTTTGCATTTCTATCTCAAGAGTGATGGAAGAAAGAGGATGTTTTTTTACAATGAAATTATAGATTAATGCAAAGGGGCTGAATCGACATGTTGGTCGTAGATCATATTACAAAGTCATTTGGGAAGAAGGAAGTTGTAAAGAATGTGTCTTTTGAAGTGAAGAAAGGAGAAACATTTGGTTTACTTGGTCCAAACGGTGCAGGAAAGTCGACGACAATATCAATGATTTGCGGACTTATTCCATATGATGATGGTGATATAAAAGTTGGAGGGAAGTCTGTAAAAGAATATCCATTAGATGCGAAAAAGAAGATTGGTATTGTCCCGCAAGATATTGCTTTATATCCTACACTTTCAGCGAAAGAAAATTTAATCTTCTGGGGAAAAATGTATGGGTTAAGCGGAACGACTGCAAAGAAACGAGCAGATGAGGTATTGATGTATGTTGGGTTACAAGATCGTGCAAAAGATAAAATTGAAACATTTTCAGGCGGGATGAAACGCCGAATTAACATTGGTGCAGCACTCATGCACGAACCAGAGTTGTTAATTATGGATGAGCCGACAGTTGGGATTGATCCACAATCACGGAATCACATTTTAGAGACAGTAAAAGGATTAAATGAGAAAGGCATGACGGTCATTTATACGAGTCATTACATGGAAGAAGTGGAGTATTTATGTGAAAGAATTGCCATCGTTGATCATGGAAAGGTAATTGCATCAGGAACGAAAACAGAGTTATGTAATCGTCTTGCCGATGGTTTTATGGTGAAGTTACAGCTGAATCGTTATAACAAGGAGTTACTGCAGAAAGTAAAAGAAATACCAACTGTAGAACGGATTATTGTCGATGAGGATGCAAATACACTTGATATTGGATTGAAGAATGGAGAAGCTGTCGGTACGGTTGTTTCAGTAGTTGTAGAAAATCATATGCAAATTTTAAAGCTTGAAGTGCAAGAACCAAATTTAGAAGCTCTCTTTTTACAGTTAACAGGGCGTTCACTTCGTGATTAAGGAGGTTAGGAATTTATGAAAAGTTTTATTATCGCATGGAAAGATTTAAAAATTCGTTTAATAGATAGGCGCGGGTTTATGATGATGTTATTAATGCCGCTTCTATTAACAGCTATTTTAGGATCGGCACTAAGTAACATGTTTGATAACGGTGGATTACCTATAACGGTAATTGGCTATTATCAAGAAGGAACAGATGAGTTTGCAGATATGTTTCAAAAAGAAATATTGCAGTCAAAAGAAATAAAAGATGATGTGAAAATAGAAGTAGTATCCTCACAAAAAGAGCTAGAGGATAGGGTAAAGAAACAGAAAATTGATGTTGGAATTATAATTCCAAATAAGTGGAGCGAACATATACAGGATGGAAAATTAAAAGAAACGAAAATAATTACAGATCCATCAAAAGATATACAAACAAAAATCGCTGAATCACTTATTCGCTCTTTTTCGGAACGTGCTCAAACAATTGCTGTTTCTACTAAGAGTGTCGTAACAGATTTAATGAAGTCACAGCCAGGAAATATGGAACAGGTTGCAAAAGAGGTAAGCGCCCATTTACAAGCAGTGGCGACTTCAAATACGGATGGAATTGAAAAGGGAACAGTCGGCAAAAAAACAGTGGCCGCGATGCAATATTATGCTGCAGCAATGTTAGTCATGTTTTTATTATTTAACATAACAGTTGGAGCGAAATCTATTGTGACGGAGCAACGAACCGAAACATTAGCGAGGCTATTCAGTACACCGACAAGTTCTTTTGCTATTTTAGTAGGTAAATTTTTTGGCACATTACTATTTGCTTGTATGCAATTTGGGATATTTGTAGCTGCTACGTATTATGCTTTTCATGTGAACTGGGGTGAGGATATTTCCCAGGTTATTGTAGTAGGAATTTCTTATGCAATTTGTGTTGCAGGTTTATCTATGCTAATTGCCGCATTTATTCGTGAAGAAAAAACGGCTGATTTGATGGGAGGAATCGGAATTCAGTTGTTAGCAATATTAGGCGGATCGATGTTACCGATCTATGTATTTCCGAATACCCTTCAAACAATTGCCAACATTGCTCCAAATAAATGGGCACTTACAAGTTTTTTAGATATTATGTCGGGAACATCTTGGGAGGTATTACTTCCAGTTGTTTTAAGTTTATCTAGTGCAGGTATTGTTTCCGTTATCATCGGAACATTCCGTTTACGTATGAGATAGGGGGAGAAGCAATGAAGAAAGTTTGGGCGCTTTGCTGGTTAGAACTAAAACAAATTTTAATTAAGCCACAAAGTTATATACTCATGTTCGGAATGCCGATTATTTTCACACTCATTTTTGGTGGACTTTTAGGTGGAAGTGGAAACGAGAAGGTAAATATTAGTGTAGTAGACCAAGATGGGTCGAAATTATCCAACTCCTATTATAAAGAACTAGAGAAAAGTGACTTGATTTTTATAGAAAAGGTAACGTATGAAGAAGCGAAACAGAAAATCGAAAATAAGAAGTCCTCAGGAATTGTGACAATTCCAAAGGGATTTCAAAAGAGTATGGCGGACGGGAAGATAGAAAAGGTTAATTTTCAATCAAGTGCTGATTTTACAGGAGGAGCTCCTATAGAACAAGTATTACAAAGTACGATAAAAAAAATGGAAGTAGAAGTAGCGGGAGCAAGGGATTCAGAGAAAAAAGGGGGAGTATCTTGGGAGAAGATGTATGAAACGATTCATACAAAGGGAGAACCAGTTTCACTTCAAAAGGAATCTATTGTAACTGGGGAGAAAAAACTGAATAACGTAACAGGGCGAGCAGCAGGATTTTCTATTCTTTTTGTAATGATTGTGATGCTAAGTGCGACAGGAACAATTTTAAAATCAAGACAACTTGGTGTTTGGTATCGTTTATTAGGAACGCCGGTTTCAAAGGCTCAAATACTTGGAGGGTATATACTTTCCTTCTTTTTAATTGGGTGGTTTCAATTTGGGGCTTTAATGTTACTAACGAATATTTTGTTCGATGTACAGTGGGGAAATCTATTAGGGGCGATCATACTGGTCTCAGTATTATTACTAGCGGTCATTGGCTTAGCTTTATTATTAGCAAGTATAGTGAAGACAACGGAACAGCAATCAGCATTAGGTAATATCGTTGTCGTTTCAACATGTATGATTAGCGGTCTGTACTGGCCAATTGAAATAGAGCCAGAATGGATGCAAACGATAGCAAATTTTGTTCCCCAAACTTGGGCAATGCGCGGGTTTACAGAATTAATCGCCCGGGGTGGGAATTTGATGGATATAGCAGGGGATGTTGGTGTACTCACTTTATTTGCTGGTGTATTCTTCATAATTGGTTTAACAAGAATACGTTATAATTGAAAAAAAGCAGAGTTTACAGCTTCGCACGCTGAACTCTGCTTTCTTTTTGTGTATCGTCTTCCCTTATAGAAATAGTAATTGCAAGCCCGAGTATAAAGAAGAATGCTAAAAAGAGGACGAACTTTGGGAAGAAGGGAAATAGTAGCAATGCCCCGACTATTATGAGTGTTAATGCAACATAGTGCAAGACATATTGGAATAGTTTGTCCATACTTTCGCCCCCTTTTTGGTAGTTTGTTAGTAGTCTATGCTCGTCTATTGAATAATAGAATAGGTTTTAACTCGTTTCTTTAAGAGTAAAACAATAAGAATGATTGACATGATCGAGAGAAAGGAATAATCTTGAAATCAATTCATACTATTTTTATGGGCAAAGTAAAGATAGTTGCAGGAAGGAGCTGTTATTTCGTTAGACAAGTAGAAAATATTGAATAAGGGTGAGGAAAATGAAAAAAGTATTAACTAGTTTACTGGCTACTGTCTTTAGTACATCCGTGCTGCTCGCGGGATGTGGTCAAGAAGAGGCAAGTACAAATGAAAAAGCGAACGTACCAAAAGTAAAAGATGAATTTATTCAAGCAAGTGATAAAGCGAAAAATCCAGCAAAGGCGAAAGAAAGGAAAGATACCTTTGTAATTGGGATGCCAAGTCCAGGGGGGATATTCCTTCCGCATTTTATGGAAAACGGTTGGGATGGTAATATAACGCAGGTCATTTTTGCGCCGCTCGTCGGATTAGATAAAGAAGGAAAGCCAATCCCGATTCTTGCGAAAAAATGGGATATTTCTGCTGATCAACTTACATATACGTTCCATTTGAAAGATGATTTAAAGTTTAGTGATGGATCTCCAATAACGGCAGATGATGTGGCATTTACATTAACTCTTTTACATGACCCAACTTATAGTGGGGCAACAGATATAAGTCAGACTGCTATTAAAGGTGGGCAAGCGTATAAGGAAGGAAAAGCAAATACAATTGAGGGGATCCGAATTGTTGATCCAAAAACAATTACAATTACGACAGAAAAAGTAAATGCACAAACATTATCTCTTATAGGCGGAGAGGTTATATCAAAAGCTTATTACGGCAAAGAGTATAAGCAAGGGCATTTAGAGTATTTAAAAGAGTTATATGGGAAGCCGATGGGAGCGGGAGCTTATAAATTAGATAAATATATTCCAGGTCAGGAAGTTCGTTTCGTTGCGAATGAAAATTATTTTGAAGGAAAACCAAAGATTGAGCATTTTATTTATAAAATTACAAAAGGTGATACAAAATTGCAGCAATTTCAAACAGGTGAAGTAGATTATGATGGTTTCGCAACAAATGAGGAAACAGTAGAACAATTAAAAGGACTAGGGTTTGCGAATATTAATGTGTATACGGGAAGCTCTTACGGTTATATCAAAATGAACTATAAGAAACCGTACTTTAATGACAAGCGTGTCCGTCAGGCATTTATTTATGGATTAGAGCGTCAAAAGATTATCGATACGTATTTCCAAGGGTATGCTTCACTCGTTAACGTACCAATTACTCCAGTTTCTTGGGCGTATACAGAAGATGGCATTAATAAGTATGAGTATAACTTAGATAAGGCGAAGAAATTACTTGATGAAGCAGGTTGGAAAGAAGGATCTGATGGGATTCGTGAAAAAGATGGTCAAAAATTGAAAGTAAGTTACTTTGCTTCTGCTGACAGTAAAATGAATGATGTTTTGATACCAATTATGAAAGAAGACTATAAAAAAATTGGTGTAGATTTTAATCCCGAATACATGGACTTTAATACGATGATTTCAAAGGTAATCAAAGGAGATTATGACTTAGCGATGGTATCTACGCCAATGATTGATGATCCAAGTGGGACGATTGAAGAGTTTGTTTCAACAAGTAAGCGAAACTATGATGGATATCGTAATCCGAAAGTAGATGAATTAGCAACACAAGCATTACAAACATTGGACATTGAAAAGCGAAAAGAGATATATAAGAAGCTGTATCAAGAACTTAGTGAAGATCCACCAGTTATTTTCTTAAATAATAGTAAATCTGTTTCTGCTCATAATGCGAGAATACAAGGATTACAAGAAGATAATTATAATGGAATATTGTTAAGTTTGCCTAAATTAAAGATTGATCAATAACTTTATGAAAATTCTTAAAATATTTATATAGAAAGAATTGACAAAATATAACGAAAGATATAAGCTAATAACCATAAAGTCTACCGGAAAGGTCGGAATAAGATTGTTACCCCTCATAAAACATCTATTTTTTTGTATTCAAAACCTACTTTTCCGATGTATTATAAAATGTTGCTGTGGGAGGCATACATAAGGCAAGCTGTTCATAAAGTGTAATTATTAAAAAAGTTAGGGTGGGGACAATGAAGAAAAAAATAAAAAAATGGGCTGGTGTATTTTCAGTATTACTGAGTAGTTCGCTTGTGTTATCCGCTTGTGGGGGACAGGAGGATAAGGCTTCAACAGAATCAGCAAAACAGCAAGATTTGAAAGATGTAAAAATAGAAACAATTGCAGCTACAGATAAGAAGAAAAGCCCGGAGAAAGCAAACCAACGGAAAGATACTTTCATTACTGCCATTTCTAAACCAGGTGGTGTTTTCTTACCTTATTTCCAAGATAATGGATGGGATGGCAATGTAACATCTGTTATTTTTGCTTCTCTTGTCACGACAGATAAGCAAGGAAAACCAATTCCAGAGCTTGCGGAAAAATGGGATGTCTCTTCCGATCAGTTAACATATACATTTCATTTACGTAAAGATTTAAAGTTTAGTGACGGTTCCCTGTTAACGGCAGATGATGTGGCATTTACATTAACACTCTTACATGATAAAGCATATGAAGGTGGAATGGATATTTCCCAATATGCGATTAAGGGCGGAAAAGATTATAAAGAAGGAAAAGCAAATTCTATTGAGGGGATTAAAGTAGTTGATCCACAGACAATTAAAATTACAACAGAGAAGGTAAACTCTCAAGCATTAACGAGTCTTGGAGGACCGGTCTTATCTAAAGCATATTATGGAAAAGATTATAAGCAAAATACAAGTTTAGATTATTTGAAAGCATTATATGGTCAGCCAATTGCTGCTGGTCCTTATAAGTTTGATAAGTATGTTCCAGGACAAGAAGTCCGTTTCGTTGCAAACGAAAACTATTATGCAGGAAAACCAAAAATTAAAAACTTCATTTATAAAATTACATCAGGTGACACAGGATTCCAATTATTCCAAACAGGAGAACTTGACTATACTGGATTTAGAGCGAATCCAGAAAATATTGATCAATTAAAAGGTTTAGGGTTTGCGAATATTCATCTTGAATCATCAAGTGATATTGCTTATATCTATATGAATAATAAGAAACCGTATTTAAAAGATAAAAAAGTACGTCAGGCACTGATTTATGGATTAGATCGTAAAAAATATGTAGATACAGCTCTACAAGGTTACGGATCGGTTGCAAATGTACCAATTGCTCCAGTTTCTTGGGCGTATACAGAAGAAGGTATTAATAAATATCAATACGACGTGGAAAAAGCGAAGAAATTATTGGATGAAGCAGGATGGAAAGTAGGTTCTGATGGAATTCGTGAAAAAGATGGCCAAAAATTAAAATTAACATATTATGCATCAAGTACAGGGAAAACAAATGATATCTTTATTCCAATTGCAAAGGAAAATTATAAAGCGATAGGAGTCGAGTTTAATCCAGAGTTGATGGACTTTAATACAATGCTTTCAAAACTTGGAAAAGGTGACTATGATTTAGCATCTGTTTCAACGCCAGGTATTAGTGATCCAAGTGATGTTGTAAGTGACTACTTATCAACAAATCCAAAAAATGATACAGGTTATAAGAATTCAAAAGCAGATGAATTAATTGTAAAAGGTATAGAAACAGTTGATATTGAGAAGCGCAAGCAAATTTATAAAGAATTATATAAAGAGTTAAATGACGATCCACCTGTTATTTTATTAAACTACCGTAAATTACTTTATGGTTATAACGCTCGTATAAAAGGTATTAATCCAGAAAAATACGATGGTATTAGCTCAAACTTATCAGTATTGTCAATTGAAGAATAAAGATAATTAAGTACAAATAGAAGACATTTTTTCATACAGCAAGTGGTAAAAGCTGATCTGAAAAAATGTTCTTCTATTTTTAAGTAAATAATGATAGGAGAGACAAAAGGTGAAAACATATATCATTCGTAGGTTTTTTCAAATGATACCTACATTGTTTGGTACATCTATTATTATCTTTTTCTTATTTGCCCTCTTGCCGGGCGATTATGTTGATTCTAATCCAAAGTTAACGCCAGAACGAGCGCAAGAATTAAGAGAATTGTATGGATTAAATAAACCGATTATTGAGCGGTATTTTCATTGGCTAGGTAATGCAATGCATGGTGATTTCGGTTTCTCATTGCAATACCAAGAACCTGTGACATCATTACTTAATAAATTTATTTGGAACACATTTATTGTTGCTGTTGCGGCTTTGTTTTTTACTTGGATAATTGCACTTATTATTGGTGTTATTTCAGCCACAAAACAACATTCATGGTTTGATAGGCTCGTAACAATTGGTGTCTTTGCTGCAATGTCATTTCCATCATTCTTTATTGGATTATTTTTAATAAAAGTATTGGCAGTTGATCTGAATTTATTACCAATTGGCGGCATGATTGACATTGGGAGTAACTCGACGGGTATTACATACATATTAGAAGTGTTACGACATATGATTTTACCGGTATTTATTTTAACGCTTCTAGGTGTTGGATCATTAACGCGTTATTTTAGAACGGGCATGCTTGAGGTTGTAAGACAAGATTATATCCGTACTGCACGTGCAAAAGGATTGAAAGAAAGAGCAGTTATTTATAAACATGCATTAAAAAATGCGATTTTACCAGCGATTACATTACTTGCATTTGAATTACCAGGATTATTTTCTGGTGCAATCATTATTGAGCAAATCTTTAATTGGCCCGGAATTGGAAGTATTCAATTAGAAGCATTAAATTTTCGTGATTATACAGTATTAATGGCATTTACGATGTTTCTTTCTTGTTTAACGATTATGGCAAACTTTTTTGCAGATATTGTATATGCGCTTGTTGATCCACGAATTCGACTGAAGTAAGGGGGGGGGGAAGAGATGGAGACTGTTACAGCAATAACAAAGAAAAAGAAAAAACAAAAAAAGGGGAATGAGGCATCACCGTGGCGTCAGGCCTATAAAAAAATAAAGAAAAATAAATTAGCATTGTTTGGTCTGTATGTTTTAATTTTTATGCTTTTATTTAGTTTCATTGGACCATTCTTTTCGCCGTATGCTGAAGGGACGGTGCAAGTAACGCAAATTAATAAAGCACCAAACTTTTCACATTGGCTCGGTACGGACCAACTAGGCAGAGATATTTTAACGAGGTTAATGCAAGCTGGCCGAATTTCATTAACAATTGGTTTAGCTTCTATGGTTTTGTCTGTCATACTTGGGGCACTGCTAGGAGCTATTTCTGGTTTCTATCGTGGTATTGTCGATCATATTATTATGCGTATTGCAGATGTGTTAATGTCTATCCCAGGATTACCTTTATTAATAATTATGGGAGCAATCTTGTCTGAATGGAAACTCCCATCTGAATATCGCCTTTACGTAATTATGATTATTTTAAGTTTAGTAGGTTGGCCAGGACTTGCCCGTCTTGTTAGAGGACAAATTCTAACCCTTCGTGAGCAGGCATTTATGCAAGCTGCTGAAGTATTAGGATTAAAAGATTCTCGCAAAATCCTTCGCCATTTAATCCCGAACGTGTTACCACTATTAATTGTTGTGGCAACATTAGGTGTGGCAGGATCGATTTTAAGTGAATCAGCATTAAGTTACTTAGGTCTTGGGGTTGTTCCACCTACACCATCGTGGGGGAATATGATTAGTGCCGCAAACTCATTGATTGATTTCCAAAAACGTCCATGGCTATGGATACCGCCTGGTTTTGCGATTTTTATAACGGTTGTATCAATTAATTTACTTGGTGATGCACTTCGTGATGCATTAGATCCAAAAATGAAGCGGTAGGTGAGGAATCATGAGTAAAGCAGTAGTAGAACTAAAGGATTTACAGACGCACTTTCAGACAGAAGAAGGCACAGTAAAAGCTGTGAATCATGTTAGCTTTTCTGTACGGGAAGGTGAAACGGTTTGCGTAGTAGGAGAATCAGGTTGCGGAAAAAGTGTAACGGCTTTATCCATTATGGGACTCATCTCTGAATCTGGAGGGATCGTTGGCGGTGATATTCTTTATGACGGTCAAAGTCTATTAGGGATGAAAGAGAAAGAACTTCGAAGTTTAAGAGGAAATGATATCGCGATGATTTTCCAGGAACCGATGACGTCTCTTAACCCGGTTTTTACTGTTGGAGAACAAATTGTTGAGACGTTAAGGGAGCATGAACTTCTTAGTAAAAATGAAGCTTATAAAAAAGCAATTGAATTGATTCGTAAAGTTGGCATTGCACGTGCTGATGAAATTGTTCATTCCTATCCGCATGAGTTAAGCGGAGGGATGTTACAGCGTATTATGATTGCTGTTGCACTGAGTTGTAATCCAAAGTTGCTTATTGCTGACGAGCCAACAACAGCGCTAGATGTTACAATCCAAGCGCAAATATTGGATTTATTAAGGCAGGTAAAAGAAGAATTCAAAACTTCTATTCTATTAATTACGCATGATTTAGGTGTTGTAGCGGAAATGGCAGATTATGTTGTCGTGATGTACGGTGGTAAGGTAATTGAAGAAGCGCCTGTTCTAGAGCTATTCCAAAATCCAAAACATCCATATACAAAAGGTTTATTAAGATCAAAACCGGTAATGGGAAAACGAGCAGATAAATTGTACTCCATTCCAGGACAGGTTCCAAACTTAGTTGGCTTAGGAGAGTTTTGCTACTTTAGCGGTCGATGTGAACATTGCATGGATATATGTAAGAATATAACACCAGATCTTAAGGTGCATGAAGATAATCATAAAGTAGCTTGCTGGTTATATGAGGAGTGTGCTGAGCAATGAGTGAACCGTTATTAGAAGTGAAGAATTTAAAAACTCATTTTCCAATTAAGGGTGGCGTATTTGGTAGAACGATTGGACATGTAAAAGCAGTGGATGGAGTAAGTTTTACAATTAATAAAGGTGAAGTGTTTGGCCTTGTTGGTGAATCTGGAAGTGGAAAAACAACAATTGGAAAAACAATTCTCCGTCTCGTTCAAAAAACAGAAGGTGAAGTGAAATTTAAAGGTCAAGATGTTCACATGTTATCGAAAGAAGATTTACGAAAACATCGCCCAAATATGCAACTTGTGTTCCAAGATCCATTTAGTTCATTAAATCCGCGGATGCGAATTGGTGAAGCACTTGGTGAACCGATGCTGGCACATGGCTTAGCGACGAAAGAGAATGTTCGCGAAAAAGTGTTAGAAGTACTAGAGCTATGTGGTTTAGCACCTTATCATATTGATCGTTACCCACATGAGTTTTCTGGAGGGCAACGTCAACGTATTGTTATTGCAAGAGCGATGGTATTAAATCCAGAGTTTATTGTTGCTGATGAGCCTGTTGCAGCGTTAGATGTATCTATTCAAGCACAGATTATAAATTTATTTAGCGAGTTACAAGAGAAAAAAGGTCTATCTTATTTATTTATCTCGCATGATTTAAGTGTTGTGGAGCACTTATGTACGAAAATAGGGATTATGTATTTAGGAACGATTGTAGAAACAGCTCCCCGTGACGAGCTGTTTGCGAATCCGCTTCATCCATATACGAAGGCATTATTATCCGCTGTACCAATTCCGGATCCAACAGTTAAGCGTGAACGGATTATTCTACAAGGGGATATTCCAAGTCCAGCGAATCCACCGTTAGGTTGTCGTTTTCACACACGTTGCCCATTTGCAACGGATGTTTGTAAGAAAACTGTACCGGAATTTCGTGATTTTGGAGAAGGGCATCTTGTTGCTTGTCATCACGTTTAAAAGAAAAGGACTCTTTCAAATGATGAAAGAGTCCTTGTTTTATTTACTTGATGATGTTTGTTTTAATACATATTGCTCAATGGCATGAGCAACACCATATTCGTCATTTGTTAATGTCACAACATCACATAATTTCTTTACTTCTTCTTCGGCATTTCCCATTGCAACGGATAAGCCAGCTACTTCTAGCATTGGTACATCATTAAAGTTATCTCCAATTGCGACGGTGTCTTGAATTGGAATGTTGAAATAAGATGCCATCTCTTGTAATCCATTTCCTTTATGACCATGCTTGTCCATAATTTCTAAATTCGTTGGAGCGGATGCTGTGACCATAATTTCTTTATCTTCTTGTAAAGATTGGAGTAATTGTGAGCGATGCACTGCATCAAACGTTAAAATAAAGAATTTCGAGATTTCTAAAGTAGGATCACTTACGACGTCTTCAACTTTTTGGAAAGTAGTAATTAAATTTGATTTTTGTTGTTTTTCTGAGATACGTTCTATTTCTTCAATTGTCACATCAAGGGAATGTTTATTTTTCTCAAAGGCGTGCACTACTTGTTCTTTCCAATTATAAGGAGCGTAAACACCTTTATTCGTATACAGCTTATATGGAAACTCTTCAGATTCTAGTAATTTAGCAAGTTCGTATACTTTATTATTTTGTAAACAACGTGCATTAATTACTTTCCCATCAACATAAACAATTGCCCCATTGCTTGCTCCGACTGGAAGTGATAATTGATATTCTTCCAATAATTTCAAAGCATCTTCTTTTGCACGACCAGAACAAATCATTACGACATGACCGGCTGCTTGAGCACTATGAATAGCTTGTAAATTTTCTTTGGAGATTTCAAGATTAGATGATAGTAGTGTACCATCCATATCTAGTGCGATTAATTTCAAACTGACCACCTCTTTGTTTTTATTATACATAGTTATATAGAGGAAACATATAAACTTGTCTTGGGGGTTATAGGATTCTTAATATTGTGTATTAGTCGGAAAATCATTTGTTTATATAAGCGTATTATGCTGTAACAAAAGGAATAAGGACGCTCTACAATTATTTGTTTCTCTTTGTAACTGTAATGTTACATTAATATTACAAACATATATTTAATGAAAAGCGCTATACATAAGGGTTTTTTGAGGTTTATTAATAATTTCGTAAAAAAGTGTAATAAATTTTACGTGTTTATATTGCAGTATAAAATAATTTATGTTACATTAATGTTACAAACGTTACATAAACAAATTTAATGTAACGTTAAGATAAAAACTATGAATTAATCATTTCTTAGAAATTACATATAAATGTCTATTAAAAAGGAGAGAATAAATATGAACAACGAACGAGTATTACAAGTAACGAAAATGGACTTATTAGGATCAGCAGGTGGAGCAGCAGTATTAACAGCATTAATCGTATTTCTTTCAAGTGTTTTAGTATAATAGACATTTTGTACAAGAAGTAGAACGGATGTTACAGTGCGAGAAATAGTAAAGAATTGAAGGGAGAATGGATAATATGGAAAACAAAGAAGTATTAAAAGTAACAAAAATGGATTTCTTAGGATCAGCGAGCGGAGCAGCAGTATTAACAGCATTAATCGTATTTTTAGCTAACGCTTTAGTATAGTAGAAAAAATATTGCATAAGAAGTAGAACCGAAATTACAAACTAAAAATAGTAAAGAACTGAAGGGAGAATAAAACGATGGAAAACAAAGAAGTGTTACAAGTAACAAAAATGGACTTATTAGGATCAGCAGGCGGAGCGGCAGTATTAACAGCATTAATCGTATTTCTTTCAAGTGTTTTAGTATAATAGAAAACTTGTACCAGAAATGTAACAGAACAAGTGTTACAAATTGAAAGGAGAATGAGGAATATGGAAAACAAAGAAGTATTAAAAGTAACAAAAATGGATTTTTTAGGATCAGCAAGTGGAGCAGCAGTATTAACAGCCTTGATTGTATTCCTTACAAATGTATTAGTATGATGAATATAGATAAAAAGAATTTCTTATACGTTATTTACACTATTATTTCAAAAAAATAAAGACTCTAGCATATTATAGGTATTTAATATGTTAGGGTCTTTTTTATATTCCTTCTCTGTATACCTCTCTATAATTGTTGCTAAATTTTTCGATTTAGGGACGATAAAACGCATTGAAATTCCAATAGGTTTAACTAATAATTCATTTTTCTGTAGCTCGTAATAATTCAAATTCACTGTATGTTAGTTTAGATAGAAAAAAGTCGAATTTTATCTGAAAGAAAAAAAGAGGAATTTGACAGAAAAGATAGAAAATTTTAAGAGTCAGAAATTTGTTAGCTTGCTAACTAATTTTTTTGGTGGTAGCTGGAAGCGTTTTCGATTGGTTCTAAGTATGTAACATTTAATTTATTTACAGGGGGATGAGGAATTTATGAAACAAAAATCTATGGATACGTTAGCTGCACAGATGGAAGATTTCTTTCCGGTACGTGATGTCGATTATTTAGAATTTTATGTAGGGAATGCAAAGCAATCAAGTTATTATCTTGCGAGAGCATTTGGATTTAAAATTGTAGCTTATTCTGGATTAGAAACAGGCAACCGTGAAAAGGTATCTTATGTTCTTGTGCAAAAAAACATGCGTTTTGTTGTGTCTGGAACTTTAAATAGTGATAGTCGCATTGCGGAGTTTGTAAAGACTCACGGTGATGGAGTAAAGGATGTAGCTTTACTTGTTGATGATGTTGAGAAGGCATACACAGAAGGGGTAAAACGAGGTGCTGTTGCGATTTCTCCGCCAGAAGAATTGACGGATGAGCACGGAACATTAAAAAAAGCAGTAATTGGTACGTACGGCGATACAATTCATACTCTTGTAGAACGTAAAAATTATAAAGGGAAATTTATGCCTGGTTATGAGGAAGTTGAATTTAATATTCCAAGTGAAGAATCAGGATTAATTGCTGTGGATCACGTTGTTGGTAACGTTGAAAAGATGGAAGAGTGGGTTAGCTATTACGAAAACGTTATGGGCTTTAAACAAATGATTCATTTTGATGATGATGATATTAGTACAGAATATTCCGCGCTAATGTCAAAAGTTATGACAAATGGAAGTCGTATTAAGTTTCCGATTAATGAACCAGCAGATGGTAAGCGTAAATCACAAATCCAAGAGTACTTAGAGTTTTATAATGGCGCAGGTGTACAGCATCTTGCATTATTGACAAATGATATTGTGAAAACAATTAAAGCGCTTCGTGCAAATGGGGTTGAGTTTTTAGATACACCAGACACATATTATGATGAATTAACAGCACGCGTTGGTGAAATTGATGAAGAGATTGACAAATTAAAAGAGCTTAAGATTCTGGTAGATCGTGATGAAGAAGGTTATTTACTACAAATTTTCACGAAACCAATTGTAGATCGTCCAACATTATTTATTGAAATCATTCAACGTAAAGGCTCTCGTGGATTTGGAGAAGGAAACTTTAAAGCGCTATTTGAATCTATTGAAAGAGAACAAGAGCGCCGCGGAAACCTATAAAATTTGTATCCGCTAGCAAGAAATGAGTCTTCTTGCTAGCGGGAATTTCAATTTTTATGACTGAAGGGAGGAATATTGATGAAATTTATTACATTTCGTCTTCCTTCACAAGAAATGCGAGCAGGGTGGCTAGAAGGTGACAAAGTAATCGATATGAATATAGCAAGTAATGGAGTGCTTCCTTCGTCAATGCTCGCTTTTTTAGAGAAAGCGGATGAGTATGTAGAAATAGCGCGTAGTATTCAAAGTCCAACAAATGGTGTATATCCTTTGGAAGATGTGCAACTTTGCGCTGCGGTTCCTAACCCAAGTAGCATTCGGGATTTTTACGCATTTGAGCAACATGTTAAAACGGCTCGTGGACGCCGTGGTTTAGATGTTGTGCCAGAGTGGTATGATATTCCCGTTTTTTATTTTACGAATCACCGTGCTGTCATCGGGCCAGAGGCTACTGTTTCTTGTCCGAAACAATCTCAAAAGCTCGACTATGAGTTAGAGATTGCTTGTGTCATTGGGAGAGAAGGAAGAAATATTTCGCGTGAACAGGCAGAAGAATATATTTTTGGTTATTGTATTATGAATGACTGGAGTGCAAGGGACTTACAGGCTACAGAGATGAAGGTAGGGCTTGGACCAGCAAAGGGTAAGGACTTTGCTACTTCATTAGGAGCTTGTCTTGTTACGAAAGAGGAATTAAATGTTTATCGCATAGGTGAACGTTATGATTTGGAAATGACAGCTCATGTAAACGGAGAACTTTTATCAAAAGGGAATTTTCAAGATATTTACTATACGTTTGCAGAAATGATCGAACGTGCTTCAGAGGATGTAACGTTATATCCAGGGGATGTAATTGGTTCCGGGACTGTAGGTACAGGTTGTATTTTAGAATTGGGTACAGAAAAGTGGTTACAAGATGGTGATGTTGTAGAACTTGCGATCACGGGATTAGGTACATTACGTAATATAGTGAAAAAAGAAACGAAGGCGAGTGATGGGCATGTATTATCGTCACATGGGGGAACTTCCTCATAAACGACATGTACAATTTCGTAAAGAAGATGGATCACTTTATCGTGAACAGGTGATGGGAACAAAAGGTTTCTCAGGTACACAATCTATTTTGTATCATCATTATATGCCAACTGAAGTAGGGCATGCTGCGTTATCGCATTCTTGTCAGTTGCAGTATGAAGAAGATGTAGCACTTGCTCATCGTCACTTTCGCACGAAAGGGAGTAGAAAAACTGGAGATGCGGTAAGTGGAAGGGATTTTATATTAGGGAATGAAGATTTACTAATCGGTGTTGTGAATCCGACAGAAAAAATGGATTATTTCTATCGCAATGGTGATGGGGATGAAATGTTATTTGTTCACTATGGAACGGGGAAAATTGAGACAATGTTTGGAACGATTCATTATCGAAAAGGTGATTATGTAACAATTCCAATTGGAACAATTTATCGCGTTATTCCAGATGAGGGTGAATCTAAGTTTCTTGTTGTAGAAGCAAATAGCCAAATTACAACTCCTCGTCGCTATCGTAATGAGTATGGTCAATTGCTAGAGCATAGTCCGTTCTGTGAAAGAGATATTCGTGGACCAGAGAAGTTAGAAACATATGACGAAAAAGGCGACTTTGTCGTTATGACAAAGTCGAGAGGCTATATGCACAAGCATGTTATGGGGCATCATCCGTTAGATGTTGTTGGATGGGATGGGTATTTATATCCATGGGTCTTTAATGTAGAGGACTTTGAACCGATTACAGGACGTATTCATCAGCCACCGCCAGTTCATCAAACATTTGAAGGACATAACTTTGTGATTTGTTCTTTTGTACCTCGTTTATATGATTACCATCCAGAAGCAATTCCAGCGCCGTATTATCATAGTAACGTAAATAGTGATGAGGTTCTTTATTATGTAGAAGGGAATTTCATGAGCCGGAAAGGTGTGGAAGAAGGGTCGATTACACTTCATCCGAGTGGCATTCCTCATGGACCGCATCCTGGAAAAACTGAAGCAAGTCTAGGGAAAAAAGAAACCATTGAATTAGCTGTTATGATTGATACGTTCCGTCCACTTCGCATTGTAAAACAAGCACATGCGGCAGAAGATGAGAAGTATATGTATAGTTGGATTGAAGAAGGTTCATATACTGTAAAATAAAAGAAAGAGGCATGCTCATAAAATGAGTGTGCCTCTTTCTTTTTATTGGAATCGACAATGTATAGAATATCAAAAATAATTATAAAAAGATATAGGGATATAATTATATGCATTATTTGTATATTCGTTGCCTTATTTTTCGAATTATCAAATTATTTAATTGATGAACAAATATGAAGAGGACAAGTTTTGTAAAGTAATTAGATTGTTTGGTCGAAGGATATGAAATATATTTCTTCTTATTTCGACAAAAGTATTGACTAAAAAACACGGTATAAGTAAAATGAAAAAACAAATTAAAAATTTTCAGAATATTAAAACTAAGAGGTGCATGCTATGAAGCAAATTTTTCAGAAGAAGCCACTTGCAAAATTAATGCAAGAAAGTAAACAGAAGACATTAGCGAGAACATTAGGAGCAATTGATTTAACAATGCTTGGGATTGGAGCTATTGTTGGAACAGGGATTTTTGTCCTTACTGGTGTTGTCGCTGCAAAACATTCTGGACCAGCTATTATTTTATCATTTGCTATAGCTGCATTAGCTTGCGCCTTTGCTGCGTTTTGTTATGCGGAGTTTGCATCTTCTGTTCCAGTTTCAGGAAGCGTTTACACATATACGTATGCGACGATGGGAGAAGTGTTTGCCTTTTTAATTGGATGGGATTTAATGCTGGAATATTTGTTAGCAACATCTGCTGTTGCTAATGGGTGGTCGGCTTATTTTCAATCGTTATTAAAGGGATTTGGTATTCATATTCCGACCATTTTATCTTCTGCTCCTGGAACAGGGAAGGGTGGGCTTATTGATTTACCAGCTGTTATTATTATTTTAATTATGACTGTTCTTTTATCTAGAGGTGTGCGTGAAAGCGCTCGTGTAAATAATATTATGGTGTTCATTAAATTGGCAGTTGTACTTATATTTATCTTTGCTGGTTTTAATTACGTAAAGCCAGAAAATTGGACACCTTTCATGCCATTTGGTCTTGATGGTGTTATGGCAGGAGCGGCAACGGTGTTCTTCGCTTTTATCGGCTTTGATGCTGTATCAACGGCTGCGGAAGAGGTTAAGCGTCCACAACGTGATCTTCCAATCGGTATCATTGCATCATTACTCGTTTGTACAGTTCTTTATATTATCGTTTCGCTTATTTTGACAGGAATTGTTCCATATGGACAATTGAACATCTCTGATCCAGTAGCTTTCGCACTTCAATTTATTGGACAAGATAGTTTAGCAGGTATTATCTCAGTGGGAGCAATTACAGGAATTACAACTGTAATGTTAGTAATGATGTATGGCCAAGTTCGCGTTTCATATGCAATGAGTCGTGATGGATTATTGCCGAAACGTCTTGCGAAAGTTCATCCGAGATTTAAAACACCATTTTTAAATACATGGATAACAGGTATTATTGCAGCGCTTATTTCAGGCCTTATTGATTTAAATGTGCTAGCACACCTTGTAAATATGGGGACATTATCGGCATTTGCGCTTGTAGCCATTGCGGTTATTGTAATGAGAAAAACACATCCAGATTTACCACGTGCATTTAAAGCACCGCTTGTACCGTTTTTACCAGCATTAACAGTTATCTTTTGTGTATATTTGATGCTGCAATTATCAGGCACAGCATGGATGAGTTTTGGCATTTGGATGGTGATAGGTGTAGCGGTTTACTTCCTATATAGCCGAAAGCATAGTGTTTTAAATAATCATAAAGATGAGGAAGATGTAGCGAATTTATAAGGAGAAAATCCGTTCTTAAAATAGGACGGATTTTTTATTTTGAAAATTTACATTATTTAAAAATTAATATAAGATAGAGAGTGGTCGATTAAAGGGGTGGTGAAATGAAAAAGACATGGCGTGAGCTAAAAGAAATGGATCGTAATGTATGGATTCGTTTTATTGGAGAAACATTGAACGGAATTGCGATGATGATGTTGATGCCTTTTTTTGCATTGTATTTAAAAGATAAAGTAGATTCTTTATTGCAAGTAGGAATCATTATGGCGCTTTCCCCAATAGCAGCAAGTTTTGGTTCTTTGATAGGGGGAAGAATCGCTGATAAATATGGAAGAAAGCCAATTATGATATTCTCGATGGCAAGTAATGCGTTATTAATGCTTGGTTTTTTATTTATAGAAGGATTTATTCCGTATGCTATTTTGTCTGTTTTTTTAGGATTAAGTAATTCGTTGTTTCACCCAGCTGCATCAGCGATGGTGGCAGATGTAACGCTTCCTGAAAAAAGGACAGAGGCTTACGGATTATTACGAATGGGGCATAATATTGGTGCGGCAATCGGACCGATTATGGGGGCTTCGGTAGTTGTACTTTCAAAAAATCTTGTGTTTATTATTGCTTCATCTACAATGTTATTCTATGCACTTCTTGTGTTACTACTTATTCAAGAAACAATGCCAAAAGTTATGAAAGAGGATCGGAAGAACCAGGAGGAGGAATCAGGTTCTGTTTGGAAGGTTGTCTTGAGAGATAAGGTCCTAATGATTTATTTGTTGGCAGGGATTATTATTTCCATGGGTTTCTCACAAACAGAGGGTATGCTGCCTCTTCATTTTGATAATGAAATGAAAGAGATATTTGGTAAAAACAATCCGTATCCATATTTAATGGCTTTAAATGGTTTATTAGTTGTCTTATTCCAATTTCAAATCTCTAAGTGGGCAGCAGGTAAACGAGTTGGAAAGACAATGTTATATGGTGCATGGTTATTTGGGATTGGATTGTTTTTCATTGGTTGGTTACCGAAATGGTTTGGTGGAATGGGGATAAATGCTACTATAATTTTAATAACATTACTTGTTGTGTATGCGGTATATACATTTGGTGAGATGATTATGTCTCCTGTACAAATGACATTTGTTGCGAATTTAGCACCAGAACATTTACGTGGAACGTACATGGGTGCAGCGAGTTTGCAGTGGATTACAGGAAATGCATTTGGGCCGCTCCTCGGTGGGTTGTTACTTGATCGTGCGCTCGGGCATGTATTATTTACGATTTTAGGAGTAGGGTGTGTAGTAGCAGGGCTTGTATATATATCTTTGGATCGTCTTGTAGAACAAAGACAGAAGGGGAGTATGGCGAAACAATCTTCATGATTCATAGGTGACATACACAAACAGAGGAGTTTTTTCATATTTTAGGTACATAACTAGAACATAGTATAATCTTACTTTCAAGATCCATTTTTGATGATCAGTAAAGAAAATTACATGGGAAAATATAAAAAACCAATAAGTGGTGCCTTTTTGTTATTTGTGGAAGTTTCATTTTATTTCAAATAGGAACTACCTATTTTTATAAAAAGTGCTAAAATAGAAAAATGAAAACAATTGGTTAGGGTGATTTCATTGACGAAAATTAAATTAGGTTTATTATATGGTGGAAAATCAGCGGAGCATCAAGTTTCATTACAAACAGCTCTTGCTGCTATTAAAGCATTAAATCAAGAAAAATTCGAGATTCATCCAATTTATATTACAGAGCAAGGCCAATGGATGCGCGGTGAGCGTATTGAAGGTGAAGTAGCAAGTGTGCAAGCATTACAAATGACTGGCGAAGAAAATGCAATTTCTCCAGTAGCATTAAGTACAGAAATTCTTCCGGTTGCTTCTTCTGAACAAGAAAATGCAATTGATGTTATTTTCCCATTGTTACACGGACCAAATGGTGAAGATGGAACGGTGCAGGGATTATTAGAATTAATGAATATTCCATACGTTGGTAACGGCGTATTAGCTTCTGCAGCGGGTATGGATAAAGTTGTTATGAAAAACATCTTTGCTGAAGCGGGATTAAAACAAGCGAAGTATGCATCTTTCATTCGTAGTGTATGGGAGAAAGACCGTCAAGTAGCTTATGACAAAGTAGAAGAAACACTAGGATACCCATGTTTTGTAAAACCAGCGAATCTTGGTTCAAGTGTTGGTATTAATAAATGTAAAGATCGTGCAGAATTAGAGCGAGCATTCGAAGAAGCATTCCAATTTGACCGCAAGATTATTGTAGAAGAAAATATTGTGGGACGTGAAGTGGAAGTTGGTGTTTTAGGTAATGATGAGCCAAAATGTTCTGTTGTTGGCGAGATTGTACCTAAGAAAGAGTTTTACGATTATAAATCAAAATACATTGATGGTGATACAGCATTAATTATTCCGGCTGAAATTACAGAAGAGGAAACAGCAACAATTCAAAGAGATGCAATTCGTGCATTCCAATCTTTAGATAGCGCTGGCTTAACAAGAGCGGATTTCTTCTTAACAAAAGATGGAGAAGTATATATTAATGAAGTAAATACAATGCCAGGGTTTACGCCGTTTAGTATGTTCCCACTGTTATGGCAACATACAAGTTTACCGTATCCGGAATTAATCGAAGAATTAATTCGTTTGGCAATTGAGCGTCACGAAGAAAAACAAAAAATTAAATATACAATCTAACAAAAAGGGAGGAAGCACTATTCAAGCGAATAGTGTTTCTTCTATGTAAGGAGTGTTTTTTATGATGAAACGAACGGTAAAACAAATAGAACAGATGGTGGCTGGTACGGGATTAGGAGAAGAATTTTCTCATATTACTGTACAAGGTGTATCAATTGATACAAGAAAAATTGAAAAGGGAAATTTGTATATTCCAATTCAAGGTGATCGCTTCGATGGCCATTCTTTCGTAGATAAGGCAATTGAAAACGGTGCTGTCGCTACGCTATGGAAAAACGATGTGCAAAATCCGCCGGTAAATATACCTGTTATTTTTGTAGAAGATACGTTAGAAGCACTGCAAACATTAGCAAAGAGTTATCGCGATCAATTAGATGTAAAGGTTGTAGGGGTAACAGGAAGTAATGGTAAAACGTCTACAAAAGATATTGTGACAAGTCTTCTTGCAACTAAATTTAAGGTTCAAAAAACAGAGGGTAACTTTAATAATCATATTGGTTTACCGCTTACTATTTTAAGCCTAGAAGAAAATACGGAAATGGCTGTATTAGAGATGGGAATGTCTAGCCGAGGTGAAATTGAATTTTTATCTAAGTTGGCTCGTCCTAATGCTGCAATTATCACGAATATTGGTGAAGCGCATTTGATGGATTTAGGGTCTCGTGATGCAATTGCTGAGGCAAAACTTGAAATTGTTACAGGGTTACAAGAAGGTGGAGTGTTTGTATACAATGGAGACGAACCTCTTCTAACAAATCGTGTTCCAAATATGAACCTAGCTGCAGAGATGATTACGTTTGGTGATGCAAGAGCGAATGAATATTTTCCAACTTCTGTAACATTACAGGCAACCGGCACTCATTTTAAGATGAATCAAGAAGTGAATCTGGCATTTTATCTTCCGGTTCTTGGAAAACATAATGTATATAATACACTCGCATCGATGGCAATTGCGAAATATTTTGGTGTAACATGGGAAGAGATGAAACAAGGGCTATTAACGCTTAAAATGACAGGTATGCGTATGGAAATTGTAAAAACAGACAGCGGATTAACAATTATAAATGATGCATATAATGCAAGCCCAACAGCAATGGAAGCTGCATTTCATTTAATGAATGGTTTAGATGGATTTTCTAAAAAGATTGTTGTTCTTGGTGATATGTTAGAGCTTGGAGACCAAGAAGTACAATTTCATTATGAAGTGGGTAAATTGATTGATCCAGCACGTATTTCTCATGTATTTACGTATGGTAAACTAGGAGCGCAAATTGCTGAAGGAGCAAAAATTAATTTTTCTAATGAACGTGTAAAAGCATATGATAACAAAGAAGATCTTGTGAAAGATTTACAAGAGGTTGTTGATATGAAAGATGTTGTATTAGTAAAGGCGTCTCGTGGAATGAAATTAGAAGAAATTATTACGATGTTGAAATAATTGGTGCATATAAATAGGGATGACAGATAGAAAAATAGCGAAAACTGCTAATAAGCGCTTACAGTAAATAATTAAAAAATAAAAGTAAAGAAAAAAGCTCTTTATATGAAATAAGGTAACAGTTGGGTTTGCTTTTTACACATACAAAACTTATAATTGATAAAGTGTAATAACGTTTAGAAGTATTTTCGCGAAGAATATACGCCCGTTTATATACGTGAGCATTCAGGAAAAGGGCTTTTCCGCAAATTCGGAAAACGCCTTTTTTTAAATGATAAGTATAGGATAGAAAAGGAGAAGTAACATTGACAACATTTCGAGAATTAGGATTAAGTGATTCCTTACTGCAATCTGTTGAAAGTATGGGCTTTGAAGAGGCTACACCAATTCAAGCTGAAACAATTCCACATGCATTGCAAGGGAAAGATATTATTGGACAAGCGCAAACAGGTACAGGGAAAACAGCAGCATTCGGCTTACCACTACTAGATAAAGTGGATACAAATAAAGAATCGGTTCAAGGTATTGTTATCGCTCCAACACGCGAGTTAGCGATTCAAGTTGGGGAAGAGCTTTACAAAATTGGTAAGCACAAACGTGTTCGTATTTTACCAATTTATGGCGGGCAAGATATTAACCGTCAGATTCGTGCACTAAAAAAACACCCACACATTATTGTTGGTACGCCGGGACGTATTTTAGATCACATCAACCGTAAAACACTTCGTCTACAAAACGTAGAAACAGTTGTTCTTGATGAAGCAGATGAAATGTTAAACATGGGCTTCATTGAAGATATTGAAGCAATCTTATCAGATGTGCCAGAAACACATCAAACATTATTATTCTCAGCGACAATGCCAGATCCAATCCGTCGCATTGCTGAGCGTTTCATGACTGAGCCACAACATATTAAAGTAAAAGCAAAAGAAGTAACAATGCCAAACATTCAGCAATTCTATTTAGAAGTGCAAGAAAAGAAAAAGTTTGACGTGTTAACACGCTTACTAGATATTCAATCTCCAGAGCTTGCGATTGTATTCGGTCGTACAAAGCGTCGTGTTGATGAGTTATCAGAAGCATTAAACTTACGTGGCTATGCAGCAGAAGGTATTCATGGTGATTTAACACAAGCCAAGCGTATGTCTGTATTACGTAAATTTAAAGAAGGTTCTATTGAAGTTCTTGTTGCAACAGACGTTGCGGCACGTGGTCTTGATATTTCAGGTGTAACACACGTATACAACTTCGATATTCCACAAGATCCAGAATCATACGTTCACCGTATTGGTCGTACTGGTCGTGCTGGTAAAAAAGGTATTGCAATGTTATTTGTAACACCACGTGAATCAGGACAATTAAAAAATATTGAGCGTACAACAAAACGTAAAATAGACCGTATGGATGCACCGACACTTGACGAAGCATTAGAAGGTCAACAACGTTTAATCGCAGAAAAACTTCAAAGTACAATTGAAAGTGATAACTTATCATACTACAAGCGTATTGCCGAAGAAATGCTAGAAGAAAATGATTCTGTAACTGTTGTAGCAGCTGCTTTAAAAATGATGACAAAAGAGCCAGACACAACACCAATCGCCTTAACATCAGAGCCACCAGTTGTTTCAAGAGGTTCTAAAAAGCGCGGTGGTAACGGAAGTGGATACCGTGATGGTAACCGTAGCCGTAATCGTGATGGACGCGGCGGTGGTGATGGCCGTAATCGCGATCGCAACCGTGATGGTCGTAATCGAGATGGTAACCGTGATGGTAACCGCAACCGTGGTCGTAAAGGTGAAGGTCAAGGTCGCCCAGGATCTTCAAATGGACGCGGCGAAAGAAAACATCATAGCCGTAAACCACAAGCTTAATAAAAAAGGATGTCCAAAGGGGCATCCTTTTTCTATTTAATTGCACATACTACATAATGGAGTGTATAGAAAAGAGGGATTTTATGCTTGTAAGACTCGGTTATGTAGCGATGAGTGTGCACTTGAAAAACGCATCTCCTTCGCAAACGATGACATATGCACAATTTCAGCGTATTTCGGATCGAGAGGCAGCAATTCATAAGCTTGAGAGAATTGCTAATTCTAATTTAGACAATTGTTTGCGGTTATTAAAGCATAATAAGGGATATGAGATATCCTTTTTTCGACTTAGTTCAAAATTGATTCCTTTAGCGAATCATGAAGAATTGTTAGATTGGAATTATATTCGTCCTTTAAAAGAGAAATTAAAAGAGTTAGGTGAGTATGCGCATCGGATGAACATGAGAATTGATTTTCATCCAGATCATTTTGTTATATTAAATTCGCCGCAAGACCATATTTTCAAGAAATCAATAAAGACCCTTCATATGCATCGAAAGCTACTAAGAGGAATGGGGATACAGCAAAGACATCGATGTGTGTTGCATGTTGGTGGTGGATATGATGATAAAGAACTTGCGTTAGAAGGGTTCATTGAAAATTGGTCGAATGTGCCAGTAAGTATTCAAGAAATGATTATGTTAGAAAATGATGATACGACTTTTTCTCTAAAAGAAACACTATATTTGGGTGAAAAACTGGCAGTTCCAGTTGTGTTTGACCTCCATCATCATATGATAAATAACGATGGAGGAGATTGGTATGAAGATTGGCATCGTGTTGTGAATACGTGGGACACATCTTTGTTGCCAGTCAAAATGCATATTTCTAGTCCGAGGGAAGGAAATGATCCTAGAGCTCATGCGGATTGTATAGATGCAGATACTTTTCTAACTTTTTTGCAGAAAATCAAAGGAAGTGTTCCAGAAATTGATTGTATGATTGAGGCGAAGAAGAAGGATGAAGCGTTATTTCAATTAATGAGAAAGCTGAGTGCGAAGGAAGAGATAGAAATGATTGATGGTGGAAGTTTTTATGTTAAATAAGCTCTGCACCATCAATTTTTTTTATTAAAAGCGGGGTGCAAATACCGCCAACTAATAATCCTGTTAAATGGCTAATGGGATTGGCAGATTGATTAAAGAAAGTAAAAAGTAACAATAAAAATATAATTGAAGAAAAGAGAAGTAAGTCTTGTGATTGAGAAGACCGATAGCGGCTGTATAAAAGAAAAAGTTGTGCACCCAGTAGCCCGAAAACCCCTCCAGATGACCCTGCATGAACATATCCAAGTGGCATAATGAAATAAGAGAAAATATTACCGCTAATACCAGAGGTGAAAAAGACAATAGTAAAAGGAATGCTTCCTAGTTGTTTTTCGATAGATTGACCGAGAAAGAATAAACAAATGCTATTAGAAAGAAAATGTTGTAAGTCCACATGTATAAATAGAGAAGTGATAAACCGCCACCATTCTCCCTGAGCGATATACTCATTGTATGCTGCTGTAGTAGAAAAGAAAAAACCTCCCAATATAATCATAATTAATTGTAAACAAAGTAATGATAGAACGACAGGTTGTAAGGAAATTCGGATATATGAGGTTAGCATTTTATAGTTTCACTCCTTTTGCATCGGTAAGATTCTCTGTTATTCTTACAATATGAATGAAGGAAGACAAATAGAAGAAGGGGATTTTGAAATGATTGTAGGGATTGGAATCGATATTATCGAGCTGAATCGAATTGAAAAAATGTTAGATGGAAAGCTTAAATTTATGGAGCGCATTTTGACGGAGAAAGAACGTAGTGTTGCTGCTGAATTGAAAGGCAATCGCCTTGTGGAATTTGTAGCAGGAAGGTTCGCTGCGAAAGAAGCGTACTCTAAAGCTGTTGGAACTGGTATTGGAAAAGAAGTGAGTTTTTTAGATGTTGAAATAAAAAACGACGAGAGAGGTAAGCCGGTTCTCGTTGCAAATACAGAAAATATTGTTCATCTATCAATCAGTCATAGTAGGGAATTTGCTGTGGCTCAAGTTATTTTAGAAAGCTCGTCACGCTAGTCTGCATATTTTACATCTTTGTCTCATATATTTGATTTAGCGATAAGGAAGAAATATCTTCCATTCATTTATAGGGGCAAAGGGGCTGAAATGATGAAAAGGCGGCTATTTTTGGTTATTGTCGGTTTATTGACCGTGTTCGTATTAGCAGGTTGTATGGAAAAGAAACAAGAAGACGTCGTGAGGGATTTAGAAGCAAAGGTTAAGGGGATGAAGAGTTATCAAGCTGAAGCGAAATTATCTATTAAAACAGGAAATGAGCCGCAGGAGTATAACGTAGAAATTTGGCATCAAGAACCTTCTTATTATCGTGTGAATTTAAAAAATCAGAAGAAGGATCAGAGTCAAATTATTTTAAGGAATAATGAAGGGGTGTTTGTATTAACGCCGTCTCTTAATAAAAGTTTTCGTTTCCAAAGCGACTGGCCACAAAACAGTAGTCAGGCTTATTTGTATGAGTCACTCGTAAGGGATATCCTAAAGGATCAGAAGAACCTTTCGTTTAAGAAAACAGATAAATATTATGTGTTTAAGACGAAAACAAATTATCATCATCAAAATATGTTACCGAAGCAAGAAATTACATTTAATAAAAATGATTTAGCACCGGTTTCAGTAAAACTAATGGATAATGATCAAAATGTTCTTGTAAAAGTAGATTTTACAAAGGTGAAATTTGATACGAAGTTTGATAAAGGTGCATTTGATACGAAACAAAATATGTCTAGAGCACAAGTTGATGTGCAGACAACAGCAAAAGAAGATAAGCCATTTGCCATTTTATATCCACGAGATACCCCGCAAGGTGTCGTTTTAAAAGAAGAAAAAGAGTTAAAGACAGACAGTGGAAAGCGTGCGATACTCACATACACTGGAGATAAGAAATCCTTTACGTTAATACAAGAAAAGGCAAAGGTTGCAGAGGCTTCCGCGTCGGTAAGTGTAAGTGGAGAATTAGTTGATCTTGGTTTTACAATCGGTGCATTAACAAAAGACTCGGTAACATGGTCACATAACGGAGTGGAATATATGCTCGTGTCTAAAGGGTTAAAACCAGATGAGTTGTTAATGGTAGCTCGTTCTGTTACAGCGAAGCAGGTGAAATGAACTTGTTAGACGTGGTGTATATGCACCGCGTCTTTTTTTGTTTTGAGGAATGGATTTCATAAAAGACGAATATAAAAGAATAAGCTTCGCATATCGTATATAAGGAAGTGTGTTTTTATGGGAGATTCATCGTTTTACCGTGATACGTGGGTAGAAGTAGATTTGGATGCGATCTATAACAATGTAACGCATATTAAAGAAATTATACCGGAAGATGTAGAGATTTTTGCTGTAGTAAAAGGAAATGCATATGGACATGACTATGTTCCGGTGGCTATAACTGCGTTAGAGGCCGGGGCAACAAGGCTAGCTGTTGCTTTTTTGGATGAAGCGTTAGTACTTCGCAGAGCAGGTATTACTGCACCAATTTTAGTATTAGGCCCATCACCACCGCGTGTTGTGAATGTAGCGGCTGAAAATGATGTGGCATTAACTGTTTTTCAAAAGGAATGGGTTGAAGAGGCGATAAAAATCTGGGATAGTCGAGTCCAAATGAAGTTTCATATTAACTTCGATAGTGGTATGGGGAGAATTGGGATTCGTGAACGTAAAGAGTTAAAAGAGTTTTTACGTAGTTTAGAAGATGCCCCGTTTTTGGAGATGGAAGGGGTATATACACATTTTTCAACAGCAGATGAAGTGGAGACATCTTATTTTGATAAGCAATATAACACTTTTCTAGAGCAAATTAGTTGGTTGAAAGAATTCGGAGTGAATCCCAAGTTTATTCATACGGCAAATAGTGCGGCTACTATGCGATTTCATGGCATCACATTTAATGCTGTTCGGCTAGGGATTGCGATGTATGGATTATCACCTTCTGTAGAGATACGTCCTTTTTTACCTATTAAATTAGAACCTGCTCTTTCACTTCATACGACAGTTGCGCATATTAAACAGGTTATTAAGGGTGATGGAATTAGTTATAACGTCACATATCGGACGAAGACGGAAGAGTGGATTGCGACGGTACCGATTGGCTATGCAGATGGATGGCTTAGGAGGTTACAGGGATTTAAAGTGCTTGTGGCTGGAAAAAGAGTTCCTATTGTAGGCCGGATTACGATGGATCAATTTATGCTGCATCTTCCTTGTGAAGTGCCACTTGGAACAAAGGTTACCCTTATTGGAAGGCAAGGGGATGAGTACATTAGTGCAACTGAAGTTGCTGAGTATTCAAATACGATTAATTATGAAATTATCACGACAATTAGTTTCCGTGTTCCTCGTATATTTATACGGCATGGGAAAGTAGTAGAAGTTATAAACTATTTAAATGATATATAAGTGAAAATCATTATGATGGTTACCGCTTATAAAACACAAATTGTGAGAGCTGGTTGTCAGTGGATATTACAGTCCTCCATTGATAGAAGTTTCATGTTATTTCTTGTTAGAAAGAGATAAAAAATAAAAGAAGATGAATGTTTTGTTTGTGAATTGGAAAACATAAGCAAGGAATAAGGAAGTCTTTGCAACAGGCTCCATACAATGGTATTATTACAATAGGTGTCATATATATTTGGGTGTGTAGTTGACGGTGGAGGTGTATTTTTGTGTCCGAATCAAGTGTAACTACTGAAATCGTGGTTCGGTTGCCGAAGCAAGTGGTAACGGAATTGGACGGAATTGGGAAGCAAGAGAATAAGAATCGCCATGAACTAATTTGCCAGGCGACACAACTGTTATTGCGTCAACATAAGACAAAGAAACGCTACCAACATGAATCAATGCGACGTGGGTATATTGAAATGGGAAAAATTAATCTTGGTATTGCATCTGAAGCTTTCTTAGCAGAGTATGAAGCAGCTCATACAGTAGAACGCTTAGTTAGCGGGGGGTAATATTTTGATTGTAAAACGCGGCGACGTGTATTTTGCAGATCTTTCCCCAGTTGTTGGTTCTGAGCAAGGAGGCGTTCGTCCGGTTCTTGTCATTCAAAATGACATCGGAAATCGTTTTAGTCCGACTGTGATTGTAGCGGCTATTACTGCGCAGATTCAAAAAGCGAAATTGCCCACACATGTGGAAATTGATGCGAAAAAGTACGGATTTGAGAGAGATTCTGTTATCTTGCTCGAGCAGATTCGAACAATCGATAAGCAGCGCTTAACGGACAAAATCACTCATTTGGATGAGATGATGATGAGTCGTGTAGATGAAGCTTTACAAATTAGTTTAGGACTAATAGATTTTTAAATCGGCAGTTTAAGTTGCTCTCTTTTAGGGGCAACTTTTTTTATTAGAGGAGGTTTCGGTTGAATATGGAAATGGTAGATAATCGACAAGTGTTAATGAAAATGTTAGTGAAAGAATTAGGCTTTACAGAAAAGCAAGTTCGTCATGTGATTCAATTAACAGAAGAAGGTAACACAGTTCCATTTATTGCTCGTTACCGGAAAGAATGGACAGGCTCTTTAGATGAAGTGCAAATTCGTGCCATCTTAGAAAGATGGCAATATATGATGCAACTTGAAGATCGAAAAGAAGAGGTTCTTCGTCTTATTAATGAAAAGGGGAAATTAACAGAAGAGTTGCGCCGTTACATTGTCTCTGCAACAAAGCTACAAGAAGTAGAGGATTTATACCGTCCCTATAAAGAAAAAAGAAGAACAAAAGCAACAATTGCTAAGGAAAAAGGATTAGAACCTTTAGCTGAGTGGCTATTATTGTTTACAAAAGAAGATCCACACGAAAAGGCGACCAATTTCGTTGATGCTGCGAAAGAAGTGCATTCTACGGAAGAGGCACTGCAAGGGGCGCAAGATATTATCGCAGAGATTGTTTCGGATGATGCGGCGTATCGTAGTTGGATTCGAAATGTTACTTTTAAAAAAGGGATGATTTCTTCATCTGTAAAAGATGAAGAGAAAGACGAAAAAAATATATACGAAATGTATTATAGCTACGAAGAGCCGTTGCAAAAGGTTGTACCACATCGTGTGTTAGCTATGAACCGTGGTGAAAAAGAAGATATTCTGAAGGTTTCTGTTACTCCATCAACGGAAGAAATTGTTCGTTTTCTACATAAAAAAGTAATTCGTGATGTATCTTCAAAAAGTGCAGCATATGTACAATTGGCGATTGGAGAGGGATATAAGCGATTAATTCAGCCGTCAATTGAAAGAGAGATTCGAAAAGAATTGACTGAAACTGCAGAAGAACAAGCGATTCATATTTTCTCTGAGAATTTACGTAACTTATTATTGCAACCGCCGATGAAAGGGAAAGTAGTATTAGCGGTAGACCCTGCTTATCGAACAGGTTGTAAGTTAGCGGTGGTGGATGATACAGGGAAGGTTCTTCATATTGATGTTATTTATCCTCACCCACCTGTACGGAAATATGAAGATGCAAAAATGAAAGTTCTTTCTATTATAGAAAAATATCAAGTGCAGATGATCGCGATTGGAAATGGTACGGCTTCTCGGGAAACGGAAGAATTTATAGTGGATGTCTTACAAAAAGTACAGAGAGATGTCTTTTATATTATTGTAAATGAAGCAGGTGCTAGTGTATATTCAGCTTCCGATTTAGCGCGTGAGGAATTTCCGGATTTTCAAGTTGAGGAAAGAAGTGCCGTATCGATTGGGCGACGCTTGCAAGATCCACTCGCGGAACTTGTGAAGATTGATCCTAAATCTGTTGGGGTAGGGCAATACCAACATGATGTATCCCAAAAGAGATTGAATGAATCGTTAACGTTTGTAGTAGAAACCGCGGTTAACCAAGTTGGAGTTAATGTAAATACAGCTTCTGTCCCATTATTACAATACGTTTCAGGATTATCAAAAACAGTGGCGAAAAACATTGTAGCTAAACGTGAAGAAGATGGGAAATTTATAAAGCGTACAGATTTAAAGAAAATCCCACGTTTAGGTGCAAAAACGTACGAACAGTGTATAGGTTTCTTGCGCATATTAGAAGGAGAAAATCCATTGGATCGAACAAGCATTCATCCAGAGCAGTATAAAAATGTAGAATTATTATTAAAAAGTTTAGGGCTATCACTTGGTGATGTTGGGCAACCTCATTTGCAAAAATGTTTAGAAGGGGTGGAGTTTTCTCAATTATCTCAAGAGACGGGGATTGGGGAGCCGACATTAGTTGATATTATAGATGCTTTAATTAGTCCGGAGCGAGATATGCGTGATGAATTGCCGAAACCACTTTTGAAAAAAGGAATTCTAAAATTAGAAGATTTAAAGCGTGGTATGGAATTAGAAGGAACTGTTCGAAATGTTGTTGATTTCGGTGCGTTTGTCGATATTGGTGTGAAACAAGATGGTTTAGTCCATATTTCTAAAATAAGTAAACAATTTGTGAAGCATCCATTGGATATTGTATCTGTTGGACAAATTGTAAAGGTATGGGTTGATGATGTCGATATGAAAAAAGGGCGTGTTGCCTTATCGATGTTGCCAATTGAATAATAAGGAAAAGAGAGCAGGTATGAAACTGCTCTTTTTTTGTATGAATAGGATGTTTCAATTGATTAGGAGTTTTGATGTGTTCTGCTATAATAAAACCAGCATTCATTCAGTAACTTGATTTGATACCGGTTTTTTTCGAAATATGCACGTTGCATTTGTTTTCGGAGCCACGTGGGCATAAGGATCCCTCCTTGTTTAATCCTACTCGAATAAGTAGTCTCCTTGCATTCGAGGATTCGAAAGAAGTGAAAAATTAAGTCGTAGGAACTCCCTATAAGAGTTTAGTTAGCGAACTTCTATGAATAGTACAAGGAAGGTGCCTTTACATAGAAGTTTTGCTTTTTGAATGAGGGTGGGTATATGTACTATTTAATATATGTATAAGAAGGAAGAAAAGTGTAAGTTTATTTTTTAGTTTTGGAGGAATGAAAATGAATGAGCAAGAAGTTCAAAGACTTGTAGAAGCAATATCATTACAGTACTTCGGAAAGTTTTTTTTGCATAAAGCGATGTTTAATAAGAGGCTCCGGACAACTGGTGGAAGATACTTATTAAGAAGTCACAATATAGAATTAAACTATCATTATTATAAAAGGTATGGAAAAGAAGAACTAATAGGTATCATTAAGCATGAACTTTGTCATTACCATTTGCATATTGAAGGCAGAGGATACCGACATCGTGATCGAGATTTTCGGCAGTTATTGAAGAAGGTCGGTGCGCCTAGGTTTTGCAAAAGAATAATTGAAGCGAAGAAGACGATTAAAACTTATACGTATGAATGTATAGGATGTTCTCTTCAATATGTAAGAAGGCGTCAAATGAATACATCGAGATATGTGTGCGGAAAGTGTAAAGGGACACTAAAGCAGATAAAAAAACACCTTGACAGTTAAAAATCAATCCAGTATATTATAAACATGTCACGTTTGTACAAGATATTATATAAACGACTTGACTTGTAATATGAATTTTTATAAGATAGAAATTGTCTTTCTTATTCCGCAGTAGCTCAGTGGTAGAGCTATCGGCTGTTAACCGATCGGTCGTAGGTTCGAGTCCTACCTGCGGAGCCATACAGAGAAGTACCCAAGTGGCTCAAGGGGCTCCCCTGCTAAGGGAGTAGATCGCTGACGCGGTGCGAGGGTTCGAATCCCTTCTTCTCTGCCATTCATATTGGCCCGTTGGTCAAGTGGTTAAGACACCGCCCTTTCACGGCGGTAACACGGGTTCGAATCCCGTACGGGTCACCACTTTGGAGGATTAGCTCAGCTGGGAGAGCACCTGCCTTACAAGCAGGGGGTCGGCGGTTCGATCCCGTCATCCTCCACCATATATAATATTAAAATAGTATCGTCGCGGGGTGGAGCAGTYCGGTAGCTCGTCGGGCTCATAACCCGAAGGTCGCAGGTTCAAATCCTGTCCCCGCAACCAATGGTCCCGTGGTGTAGTGGTTAACATGCCTGCCTGTCACGCAGGAGATCGCCGGTTCGACCCCGGTCGGGACCGCCATTTATACAAAGAAAAGAACGAAACAACTTGTTTCGTATTTTTTTATTTATTTTTAAGAAAACTTATAAAGACAGTCAATCTTACCCTTAGGATAACTCCTAAGGTCTTTTTTATATGTTCAAAATGAAACAAAGGGAAAAAATCTGTATAATAGAGAACAGAGAATATTGTGAGTAAGGTAGGTGAAACCTTTGAATAAACATGAAATAACGACAATGTCTTCTGAAGAGACACAAAACTTATCAGAAAAGTTAGGTCAACTGGTTAAGGTACAAGATGTACTTATTCTAGAAGGGGATTTAGGTGCTGGTAAGACAACTTTTACGAAAGGTCTTGCAAAAGGTCTTGGTGTGAAACGAGTTGTAAATAGTCCCACATTCAATATTATTAAAGAATACAAAGGGCGATTGCCGCTATATCATATGGACGTATATCGTTTAGCGGAAAGCGAAGAAGATTTAGGGTTTGATGAGTATTTTTATGGTGAAGGTGTAACAGTGGTAGAGTGGGCTCATTTAATTGAACCTTTTTTGCCAAATGAGAAATTAAAGATTAGCTTGTTCCATACGGGTGATGATACAAGAAAAATCGTATTAGAGCCAAGTGGTGAGCGCTATATTAGATTATGTGAGGAGCTATTACAAGATGAAAGTACTAGCAATTGATACTTCAAATTATGTAATGGGCGTTTCTCTTATTGATGGAAACACTGTTGTCGGAGAAATCATTACAAATTTAACAAAAAATCATTCTGTACGTCTTATGCCAGCTGTAGAACAACTTCTGAAGGAATGCAATGTAAAACCGAAAGAGTTAGATAAAATTGTTGTAGCAGCTGGTCCTGGATCGTATACAGGAGTTCGAATTGGTGTGACGGCTGCAAAAACTTTAGCTTGGTCATTACAAATACCGATTGTGGGTGTATCTAGTTTAGAAGTAGTGGCTGCAAATGGATCTAATTTTCAAGGAGTTATTTGTCCATTGTTTGATGGACGTCGTGGACAAATCTACACAGGACTGTATACATATAAAGAAGAGCAGCTATCTTCTATAGAAGATGATCGGATTGTTCTTATTGTTGATTGGTTGCAGATGTTAAAAGATATGGGACAACCTGTTTTATTTATCGGTAATGATGTAGAACAACATAAAGAAACGATTATAGAATATTTAGGAGATCAAGCTGTGTTTGCTTCTTTTACAAAGAATAATCCAAGACCAAGTGAGTTAGCCTTTTTAGGATTACAAAAAGAAGAGCAAAGTGTACATACATTTGTTCCAAGCTATCTCCGTTTAGCTGAGGCAGAAACCAAGTGGCTCGAAAGTCAGAAAAAATAGGGGTTATCAAAATGGATATTACATTTAGAAAGATGACGACTGATGATATTGCTCAAATCGTAGTAATTGAAGAAGCGTCATTCCCAACTCCTTGGACCGCAGATGCATTTTATCGTGAATTAACGATGAATGAGTATGCACATTATGTTGTCGTAGAAAAAGATGATGTGATAGTCGGATACTGTGGATTATGGATTATTATTGATGAATCGCATATTACAAACATAGCTATTTTGCCGGAATATCGTGGTCAAAAGCTTGGAGATGCTTTGATGAGAGAAGTAATGAATCAGGCAAAAGAAATGGGAGCAAAAACAATGACACTTGAAGTAAGGGTTTCAAATGAAGTTGCGAAACAGTTATACCGAAAGTATGGATTCCAAAATGGTGGGATTCGTAAACGATACTATACAGACAATTATGAAGATGGTCTTGTAATGTGGGTGAATATATAATGGGAAAAAATACGATTATACTTGGTATTGAAACAAGCTGTGATGAAACAGCTGTAGCAGTTGTGAAAAATGGAACAGAAATAGTGGCAAATGTGGTGGCTTCTCAAATCGAAAGTCATAAGCGTTTCGGTGGAGTTGTACCAGAAATCGCATCTCGACATCATGTAGAACAAATTACAGTTGTATTAGAAGAGGCGTTAAAAGAAGCGAATATTTCTTTTGAAGATATTGATGCAATTGCTGTTACGGAGGGACCTGGCTTAGTAGGGGCACTTTTAATTGGTGTCAATGCAGCAAAAGCAATTGCTTTTGCTCACGACATTCCACTTGTTGGTGTTCATCATATTGCTGGCCATATTTATGCAAACCGCTTAGTAAAAGAATTAGAGTTCCCATTGTTATCACTTGTTGTATCTGGGGGACATACAGAGATTGTTTACATGGAAGAGCATGGTTCGTTTGAAGTAATTGGTGAAACAAGAGATGATGCAGCTGGAGAAGCGTACGATAAGGTTGCACGTACGTTATCTATGCCATATCCAGGTGGTCCTCATATTGATCGTCTTGCTCATGACGGAGAACCGACAATTGATTTACCTCGTGCATGGCTAGAACCAGATTCGTATGACTTTAGTTTTAGTGGATTAAAATCGGCAGTTATCAACACTGTGCATAACGCAAAACAACGTGGAGAAGAAATTGCCCCAGAAGACTTAGCAGCTAGTTTCCAAGCGAGTGTGATAGATGTATTAGTGACAAAAGCAGCGCGTGCAGCAGAGGCATATGGCGTAAAACAATTGCTTCTTGCTGGAGGTGTTGCAGCAAATAAGGGACTTCGAGCACGTCTAGAAGAAGAATTTGCGAAGAAGGAAGAAATTGAGTTAATTATTCCACCTTTATCATTATGCACCGATAATGCAGCTATGATTGCTGCAGCAGGAACAATTGCATATGAACAAGGAAAACGTGCGACATTAGCGTTAAATGCAAATCCAGGATTAGATATCGAAGCATAGTTATACACAAAGTTAACCACAATCTGTGGATAAAACCCACATTATCTGTTGATAATGTGGGTTTTATTGTGAATATAAAATGTGTATAACTTTTTTGTGTTTTGTGGATAATGTGGAAAAGTTATTATAAACTTTTATAATATAGTAGTGGATATGTGTATAAGATTGTGGATAAAATAGGTGAAGTCAGACCTTTGACGATTTCCTTTTTCATCTATAAAAATGTATGGCTAAAAAAGAAACAAGGTAGCTGTATGACTTTTAGCTACCTTGTTTTTACTATAGATAAATATAGAAGACTTACTTTGTTATTTATGAGAAATGATATTTCATTTTATACATGTAATTCTTCCCATTCAGCCATATACTTTTCTAATTGTTCTTGCATCGTTTGCTTCGCTGTTGTAATTTCACTAGCGCGTTCATAGTCAGCGTATACTTCGGGTAGACAAAGCTCCTCTTCTAATTCTTCGATTTTTTCTTCTAATTGTGCAATATTTTGTTCGAGTTCTTCAATTTTTCGAATGCGTTGGCGTTCTAGTTTTTTGCGCTCTTTTTCTTCAAGATAATTTAATTTTTCTTGTGCAATACTATTTTGAATAGGTGTGTTATCTTCTTGTTGTTCAAATTCCGCACGTTCAAGCATTTCGTGTTTCTTTTCTATATAGTAATCATAGTCACCTAAATACTCTTGTGCACCATCTGTTGATAACTCAACAACTGTTGTTGTGACACGGTTAATAAAATAGCGATCATGGGAAACGAATAAAAGTGTCCCTGGATAATCAATTAAGGCATTTTCTAAAATTTCTTTACTATTCAAATCAAGATGGTTTGTTGGCTCATCCAGAATCAGTACATTAGATTTTTGCATCATCAATTTTGCTAGAGCTAATCGTGCTTTTTGTCCACCACTTAGGGAAGATACCGGCTTTAAGACATCGTCGCCTGTGAATAAAAAGTTACCGAGTATCGTGCGAATTTCTTTTTCAGGTTGCAATGGATACTCGTCCCATAGTTCGTTTAAAACACGCTTAGATGATGTTAAGTTTGCTTGTTCTTGATCATAATATCCAATAGATACATTTGATCCGAAAGAAACCTCACCGCTTAACGTATGTAATCTATTCACAAGAGATTTTAATAAGGTAGATTTCCCAATACCATTTGGTCCGACTAATGCGACACTATCACCGCGAGTTAAGCGCATATTTACATGCTCAATGATAGGTTCTTCATCATATCCAATTGATACATCTTTTACTTGTAAGACATCGTTCCCACTCTGCTTTTCAATGTCAAAATGAAAAGATGCTGATTTAGAGTCACCTAATGGTCTAGTAAGCAATTCCATTCGATCTAATTGCTTACGACGACTTTGTGCACGCTTTGTTGTAGATGCGCGGGCGATGTTTTTCTGAACAAAGTCTTCTAGTTTTGCAATTTCATCTTGTTGCTTCTCATAGCGTTTCATTTCCTGCTCATATAGTGCAGCTTTTAAATCTAAATATTTACTGTAATTACCAACGTATCGTCTGCTTTCTTTATTAGAGATTTCGTATACTTGTGTAACTAGCTTGTCTAAAAAGTAGCGATCATGGGAAACGATTAAAATAGAACCAGGATAGCCTTGTAAATATTGTTCTAGCCATGTTAATGTATCGATATCTAAATGGTTTGTTGGTTCATCTAAGATGAGTAAGTCTGGTTTTGTTAATAGTAGCTTTCCGAGAGCAAGTCTTGTTTTTTGCCCACCACTTAACGTAGAAATCGTTGTTTGGTGTGTTTCAGCTGGAAAACCAAGACCGCTTAAAATGGAACGAATATCAGCCTCATACTGATAACCGCCTTGATCTTTGTAGTCTAACTGTAATTGATCATAATCAGCGAGTAATTTTTCGTATATAGTAGTATTTGAAAAGTTTTCTTCTTTACCCATTTCATGCTCTAACCTTCGAAGTCTTTTTTCCATTTGCTGCAAATGAGTAAAGACAGTTAGCATTTCATTCCAAATGGTCAAAGAAGTTTCTAAACCAGTATTTTGTGCTAAATAACCAATCGAAACATCCTTTGGTTTGATAATTTCACCGCCATCGTGAGATAGTTCGCCTGCAATTATTTTTAATAATGTAGACTTTCCGGCACCATTTCGGCCAACTAGTGCGATACGATCTCTTGTTTGTACTTCCAATTTAATGTTTGCAAGAATTGTTTCAGCACCGTATAATTTTGAAAGCCCATTCACTTGTAATAAAATCAATGTTTTCACCTCGAATAATTTCTTAACTTTGCCATGTTTATATTTCTCAATCATACTAAAAATAGTGTATAGTTTAAAATAAAGAGAGAAGTCTTCTCTCTATTATACAAGGAAAGTCTTAAGTACTAAACTTCTGTATTTGTTTCAATCGTATGAACAAAGATAGGAAGAGAGGAGAGGTTTTATGGATCAGCAAAAGATTCCGCAAGCCACTGCTAAACGATTGCCTCTATACTATCGATTTATCCAAAACTTATCTCTTTCTGGTAAGCAACGTGTTTCATCAGCAGAATTGAGTGAAGCGGTGAAGGTAGACTCCGCAACAATTCGAAGAGATTTTTCATATTTTGGGGCGTTAGGGAAAAAGGGATATGGATATAATGTGAATTATTTACTATCATTTTTCCGAGAAACGCTTGATCAAGATGATATAACACGTGTAGCGCTTATTGGAGTGGGTAATTTAGGGACCGCTTTCTTACATTACAATTTCACGAAAAATAATAATACAAAAATTGAAATGGCTTTTGATGTAAATGAAGAGAAAGTTGGAAAAGAAATCGGAGGGATTCCTGTATATCATTTGGATGAAATGGAAGAACGTTTGACAAGTGATATACAAGTGGCAATATTAACAGTGCCTGCTGTCGTTGCACAAGCTGTGGCAGATCGATTAGCTGACACAGGTGTGAACGGGATTCTGAATTTTACACCAGCGCGATTAAATGTGTCAGAGAATATACGAATTCATCATATTGATTTAGCTGTAGAATTACAAACGCTTGTTTACTTTTTGAAGAATTATCCACAATAAAACGCAGAGGAAAATCCTCTGCGTTTTATTATTGTTTCTTCTTTGTGAATTTAACTAAGATAAGTCGAAGTGCCAAATTAAAATCAATTGTTGCCATAGCAGCAAACAGTAGTGTCCAAAAGTTCCAGATTGTATCTGTAACGTTCGTAATTGCGAGACGTGTAAAGACACAACCAAGAAGGAAATACAGTGCTGCCATGAACAATGGTGAGTTCCTCATATTTAAAATCCTCCGATAAATCCTTGCATTTTTTCTGCTTCTTTTATCATTTCTTGTATTTGTTCGTTACTTAGTAGTACTTGAAAGATTGCAACTAATGTATTCATTGCAACATGTGCCATGATAGGAACAATAATTCGCTTTGTTTTCACATATAAAAAGGCGAATACAAGACCCATGGAAGTGTAAACCAATAGATGCGTAAAATCAAAGTGAATTGCTGCGAACACAAGGGAACTAATAATTGCTGCTATAAAGAAGTTGAATTTTTTATAAAGTGAACCAAATAAGATTTTTCTAAAGACAATCTCTTCTAAAATAGGTCCGATTATAGATATAACAATAAGGAACCATGGGGTAGTTCTTGCAATTTCCATCAAGCGAGCTGTGTTCTCAGACCCAGGTTTAATGCCCAATAAACGCATTTCGATTGTGCCAGCAATTGTTTGAGAAAAGAAAGCTAAAAAGAAACCGATAAAAATCCAACCAATTGTGGCAGGAATACTGGCGCGTTTTGTATCGAAACGACTTTCGCGAATGTCTGTTCGCAGTAGCCAAAGTACGATGCATAACGCAATGAAAAAGCTAATAATTGCCCAATGACCAGTCATGATTTGTATTTTTTCATCTCGTGTTAAACCGCTATTATCATAAAGTCCGCTTTTTACAAGAAGTGGTAATCCGATGATGCTTGATAATTGCATCAGAATATATGTAACTATAATCCACCAATATTGTTTTTTCAAATTGGTTAACCATCCTTTCTAACTCTAGTTTATGAGATAAGGCGGGATAACATGTAAACATCCAGCCGTGGATACTTAATAACCGTTCGTATTATTATTTTTTTGTAAATCTTTATTTGAAAATGAAATAGGAGACAGGAAAAAGCTGTACCTATAGAGAAAACAACTTATGGCATCTTTCATATTGTAACATACGATAAGTGGAAAAGCCGATTCATATATTAAGTGTCTTTTTGAGAATAGTTACAACGCTAATAGAATTATTTGTGCTAGGAAGTTGTATAGAAAAAGTTTATATAGGAATTTGCGAAAAAATTATGATTTTTTTACTTGCAAAAGAAAATTAGATTATTTATTATTATAAGTGTGTTAGCACTCAGGGTCTTTGAGTGCTAATAAAGAAAATTTACATAGAAAAATGAGGAGGTTATTGTTCATGCTAAAGCCATTAGGTGATCGCGTTGTAATTGAGCTTGTTCAAGCAGAGGAAAAAACAGCAAGTGGTATTGTATTACCAGACACTGCAAAAGAAAAACCACAAGAGGGTAAAGTTATTGCAGTAGGTACTGGTCGAGTGCTTGAAAATGGTGAGCGTATTGCTTTAGAAGTAGCAGCAGGTGATCTTATCATCTTCTCAAAATATGCAGGTACTGAAGTGAAATATGAAGGTACTGACTACTTGATTTTACGTGAAAGTGACATTTTAGCGGTTATCGGTTAATTATATACATTTTAAAAATCCAAGGGGGTCAAATATTATGGCGAAAGATATTAAATTTAGTGAAGAAGCACGTCGTTCGATGCTTCGCGGTGTCGACACTCTTGCAAACGCAGTAAAAGTAACGCTTGGACCAAAAGGTCGTAACGTTGTACTTGAGAAAAAATTTGGTTCACCACTTATTACAAATGATGGTGTAACAATTGCGAAAGAAATCGAATTAGAAGATGCTTTCGAAAACATGGGTGCAAAATTAGTAGCAGAAGTTGCTAGCAAAACAAATGACGTAGCTGGTGACGGAACAACAACTGCAACTGTATTAGCGCAAGCAATGATTCGTGAAGGTTTAAAAAACGTAACAGCTGGTGCGAATCCAATGGGTCTTCGTAAAGGTATCGAAAAAGCTGTTGTTGCAGCAATTGAAGAATTAAAAACGATTTCTAAACCAATCGAAGGTAAATCTTCTATCGCACAAGTAGCTGCTATTTCATCTGCTGACGAAGAAGTAGGTCAATTAATTGCTGAAGCAATGGAACGCGTTGGTAACGACGGCGTTATTACATTAGAAGAATCAAAAGGATTCACAACTGAATTAGATGTAGTAGAAGGTATGCAATTTGATCGTGGATATGCATCTCCTTACATGATTACTGATTCTGATAAGATGGAAGCAGTTCTTGATAACCCATACATCTTAATCACTGACAAAAAGATTTCTAACATTCAAGAAATCTTACCAGTATTAGAGCAAGTGGTACAACAAGGTAAACCACTTCTTATCATTGCAGAAGATGTAGAAGGCGAAGCGTTAGCTACTTTAGTAGTGAATAAACTTCGTGGTACATTCAATGTAGTAGCTGTTAAGGCTCCTGGATTTGGTGACCGTCGTAAAGCAATGTTAGAAGATATCGCGATTTTAACTGGCGGTGAAGTAATCACTGAAGAGTTAGGACGTGACTTGAAATCTGCTACAGTTGCATCTTTAGGACGCGCTGGTAAAGTGGTTGTAACGAAAGAAAACACAACTGTAGTTGAAGGTGTAGGTAGCACAGAACAAATCAAAGCTCGCATTGGTCAAATCCGTGCGCAGTTAGAAGAAACAACTTCTGAATTCGATCGTGAAAAATTACAAGAACGCCTTGCTAAACTTGCAGGCGGTGTAGCAGTAATTAAAGTAGGTGCAGCAACTGAAACTGAGTTAAAAGAGCGTAAGCTTCGTATTGAAGATGCACTTAACTCAACTCGTGCAGCAGTAGAAGAAGGTATTGTTGCAGGTGGTGGTACTTCACTTATGAACGTATATACAAAAGTAGCTGGTCTTGCAGCTGAAGGCGACGTAGCGACAGGTATCAACATTGTACTTCGTGCATTAGAAGAACCAGTTCGTCAAATCGCAATCAATGCTGGTCTAGAAGGATCTGTTGTTGTAGAACGCCTAAAAGGTGAAAAAGTAGGCGTTGGTTTCAACGCAGCAACTGGCGAATGGGTAAATATGCTTGAGTCTGGTATCGTAGACCCAACAAAAGTAACTCGTTCTGCACTTCAAAATGCAGCATCTGTTGCAGCAATGTTCTTAACAACTGAAGCAGTTGTTGCTGACAAACCAGAAGAAGGCGGAAATGCTATGCCTGATATGTCTGGCATGGGCGGCATGGGCGGTATGGGCGGCATGATGTAATTTCATGCGCTAAAGGAACATCCATCTCTATATAGAGGTGGATGTTTTTTATTTTCCTAGCAGTAATATGTTTTCTAATAATTCAAGGGACTTGCAGCGAGAAGGGAAGAAAAAACGATTTAGAGAAGCTTTATTGTACAAGGAAAATAATTTCTGTAGAATTTTGTCGCTTTCTCTCTTGACCATATTGATACTTCATTGTTAGAATCTAGGAAGATAATATAAAACAATCCTTCATATATCCTCAATGATATGGTTTGAGAGTCTCTACCGGGTTACCGTAAACAACCTGACTATGAAGGCAGTGTGTCTTATATTTATAAAGAGCGGATTTGTATCTTTATAAAGCCAGACCTCTGCCTTTTCTTTGTCATGAGACTGAGGGCGGAGGACTGGCTTTTTTTATTATATTGGTAATGCTTTTTGCCAAATTGGTGAAAATATTTATATACAGAACTAACGTTGGGGTGATTATTTTGAAAAAACAGCACGATACGATTATCGTTTTAGATTTTGGGAGTCAGTACAATCAGTTAATTGCACGTCGAATTCGTGAGTTCGGTGTATACAGTGAACTTCATCCACATACAATTACTGCGGAAGAAATTAAAGCAATGAATCCAAAAGGGATTATTTTCTCTGGTGGACCAAATAGTGTATATGGTGAAAATGCATTACATTGTGATGAAAAAATCTTCGAATTAGGATTACCAATATTCGGTATTTGTTACGGCATGCAGCTTATGACAAAACACTTTGGTGGAAAAGTAGAACGTGCAAACCATCGTGAGTACGGAAAAGCAGTTCTAAAAGTAGAGAACGAATCAAAATTATACGCAAACCTTCCAGAAGAGCAAGTTGTATGGATGAGCCATGGTGACCTAGTAACAGGTTTACCAGAAGGATTCGTAGTAGACGCAACAAGTGAATCTTGCCCGATTGCTGGTATGAGTAATGAATCGCAAAACTTATACGGTGTACAGTTCCATCCAGAAGTACGTCATTCAGAGCACGGAAATGATTTAATCAAAAACTTCGTGTTTGGTGCGTGTGGTTGTTCTGAAGGATGGAACATGGAGAACTTTATCGAAGTAGAATTAGAAAAAATCCGTGAAACAGTTGGCGATAAAAAAGTATTATGTGCACTTAGTGGTGGTGTAGATTCTTCAGTTGTAGCGGTATTAATTCATAAAGCGATTGGTGATCAATTAACATGTATTTTCGTTGACCACGGTTTACTTCGTAAGGGAGAAGCTGAAGGGGTTATGAAAACATTTAGCGAAGGCTTCCACATGAACGTTATTAAAGTAGATGCAAAAGAGCGCTTCATGAGCAAGTTAAAAGGTGTAGAAGATCCAGAGCAAAAACGTAAAATCATTGGTAACGAATTTATCTATGTATTTGACGATGAAGCATCAAAATTACAAGGAATGGATTTCTTAGCACAAGGTACGTTGTACACTGACATTGTTGAAAGTGGTACAGCAACTGCACAAACGATTAAGTCTCACCATAACGTTGGTGGACTTCCAGAAGATATGCAATTTAAGCTAATTGAACCTTTAAACACATTATTTAAAGATGAAGTACGTGTATTAGGATCAGAACTTGGAATTCCTGATGAAATCGTATGGCGTCAGCCGTTCCCAGGTCCAGGACTTGGTATCCGTGTGTTAGGTGAAATTACGGAAGAAAAATTAAAAATCGTTCGTGAATCTGATGCGATTTTACGTGAAGAGATTCAAAAAGCAGGTTTAGACCGTGAAATTTGGCAATACTTCACTGCGCTTCCTGGTATGCGTAGTGTAGGTGTTATGGGTGATGAGCGTACTTATGATTACACAGTAGGTATTCGTGCAGTAACATCAATCGATGGTATGACAGCAGACTGGGCACGTATCCCTTGGGATGTATTAGAGAAAATCTCTGTACGTATCGTAAACGAAGTAAAACACGTTAACCGTATCGTGTATGATGTAACAAGTAAGCCACCAGCAACAATTGAGTGGGAATAGAATAGGTTTATTCGTTTAAAGGAAGATCTATCTATGTTTTATGCATAGATGGATCTTTTTTGTTGATTACACGAACGAAAAATAAAAAACGAACAAAAATGTTCGTTTTTAAATTGACATATACTTATGTGTGAGTTAATATGAGTATGTAATTGATACGAAAAATGAATATTACAGCCGTCGTATAATATCGGGGATATGGCCCGAAAGTTTCTACCTAGCTACCGTAAATGGCTTGACTACGAGGCGTTTTCATAGAGGTAAGGGGAAACCTGCCTTTATTTACAGAACGCTTCCATGTATATGCAATGGAAGCCTTTTTTATTTCTATGGATAAAAGAGGACTAGGGAGGATTACGACGAGTAATCATATAACGGGGGAAACGTAGAATGAAACGTTATTTTCAGTTCGATGAGCTCGGTACGAATTATAAAACAGAGTTCATTGCAGGGTTAACGACATTTTTATCTATGGCTTATGTACTATTTGTCAATCCTGCTACGCTGTCGTTGGGAAACATTAAAGGGTTACCAGCAGGAACAGGAATGGATCCAGGTGCAGTATTTGTTGCAACAGCTTTAGCGGCAGCGATTGGGTCACTGATTATGGGTATCTTTGCAAAGTATCCAATTGCTTTAGCGCCAGGAATGGGGATCAACGCATTCTTTGCTTATACAGCAGTGTTAACGATGGGGATCCCGTGGCAAACAGCGATTGCCGGAACGCTAATGTCAGGTATTATCTTTATTATTCTTACTGCTTCTGGTATTCGTGAAAAAATTATTAATGCCATACCAGCGGAGTTAAAGTTTGCGGTAGCAGCTGGTATTGGATTATTTATCGCCTTTCTTGGTTTTCAAAATGCCGGGATTATAGTAAAGAATGATGCTGTCCTTGTTGGATTGGGGGATTTAACAAAGGGTACAACATTACTTGCGATTTTCGGGGTAGTCATTACGATTATCTTAATGATTAAAAAGATAAACGGTGCAGTTTTCTATGGGATGATTCTTACTGCAATTCTTGGAGTAGCAACAGGATTAATCGATACACCAAAAGCTGTAGTTGGTGCAATCCCAAGTCTAGAACCTACGTTCGGGGTGGCGCTAAGTCACTTCGGAGATATTTTCACTGTTCAAATGGGGATTGTTATTATAACGTTCTTCTTTATCGACTTCTTTGATACAGCGGGTACATTGGTAGCTGTTGCGAATCAAGCAGGGCTAATGAAGAACAACAAATTACCACGTGCGGGAAAAGCGTTATTTGCAGATGCGATTGCAACTGTAATTGGTGCAATTCTGGGTACATCTACGACAACGTCTTACATCGAATCGTCTGCAGGGGTAGCAGCGGGAGGACGTTCAGGATTTACAGCGGTTGTAACAGCAGGATTTTTCTTGTTAGCACTTTTCTTTTCACCATTATTAAGTGTCGTAACAGCGGCTGTAACGGCACCGGCTTTAATTATTGTAGGGATTTTGATGGTTTCATCTTTAGGGGAAATTGATTGGAAGAAATTCGAGATTGCAGTACCAGCATTCTTCACGATTATTTCCATGCCGCTTACGTATAGTATTGCAACAGGAATCGCAATTGGATTTATCTTCTATCCAATTACGATGGTTGTAAGTGGTCGCCGTAAAGAAATTCATCCAATTATGTATGTAATGGGAGTTTTATTCGTACTATATTTCATCTATGTTCGTAAATAAAGGGGTTTTTTTGAAAGGTCTAGACTTAAGGGGAGTCTAGACCTTTTTTGCGTCTTCAGAAAATCTTAAGGATTTCAAGCCGTATTTCTTCAGAAGTTTTCTTATAATAAGAAATAGGACTTTAAAAGTTGTGGGGGCGATATTGTGGGACAAGAAACAATACTTGTTGTAGATGATGAAAAAGAAATAAGAGATTTAATTGCGATTTACTTAAAGAATGAAGGATATAAGGTGTTACACGCAGCGGATGGAGCAGAGGGATTAGATATATTAGAGAAAAACGAAGTACATTTAGTTGTGTTAGATATTATGATGCCGAAAATTGATGGGGTTCATATGTGTATGAAAGTACGAGAAGCAAAAGAAATGCCAATTATTATGTTATCGGCAAAAACACAGGATATGGATAAAATTTTAGGATTAACAACAGGAGCAGATGATTATGTAACGAAACCTTTCAATCCGCTAGAGCTGATAGCAAGAATTAAATCACAGCTTCGCCGGTATATGAAAATGAATGGATTTGTTGTACAAAATGAAAATGAAATTGAGATTGGGGATATGAAAATAAATGTTGCAACGCATGAAGTGATTGTGGCAGATGAAGAAGTGAAGCTAACACCGAGGGAATTTTCGATTCTAGAGTTGCTAGCTCGTAATTCTGGTTTGGTCTTTAGCGCAGAGCAGATTTATGAAAAGGTTTGGAATGAAAGATCCTTTCAATCTGATAACACTGTAATGGTACATATTCGAAAAATTCGTGAGAAGGTTGAAGAAAATCCAAGAAAACCGCGTTATATCAAAACGGTTTGGGGAGTGGGGTATAAGGTTGAAAAAGATATTTAAACCAATAGGTTGGATGTATAGAACTTTTAAAAGGTTCCTATATACACTGGTACAGTTTGTACAAAAGAGTATACGGGTACAGTTGATTGCTACATTCGCGTTATGTTTTTTACTGGGTATTTTAGTGACTTGGATATCGAACCCGTTTTTTCGAGGTGTTGATCAGCGTGCAGTTATTGATTATATGCCAGGTATGCGTAGTATTGATGCGAGTACACAAAGACTTGTCGAGTTGATTACAGGTGAAGGTGCTGAACCTGATATACAAGAAGTTCTTGAACGACGAGATTTTCAAGGGGAATTAAAGGTTTTGATTGTAGATGAGAATGGTAAGGTTGCGTATAAGACTAAAGATGCACAAGAAGAGCAGATTAATCTTCATAGTACGATTCGAAACATAATGAATTTTAAAATTAACCAAGCTGGTTATATGAGGGTTAATCAGGATGGTTATATAGATGATTATGCGATAAATAATGGAGTGGAAGAAACACGTAAGGAATTTACTACTTTTTATCCTGTTACACTTAATGATAAAAATATGTATGTTATTGCTAGTGGTGTACCACAGGGAGACGTAAAATATATCGCTTATGATGGTCCAATCCCGTATTTACTTGGTTTTATTACTTTTTTATTTTCTTTCTTCTATATAACAAAAAGGAAAATGAAGCAGATTGAGGCAATGGCAGAAGGAGTAAGGGAGATTGCGAAAGGGAATTTACAATATAGGATTCGAGAGAAGGGTAAAGATGAACTGGGATTATTAGCAGTGAATATGAATCAAATGGTAGAAGAATTAATGTTGAATATAGAAAAGGAACGAAAACTGGAAAAGCAAAAAAATGAACTGATTACAAATGTATCGCATGATCTAAGAACACCTCTTACTTCTATTATGGGATATTTACGTTTGCTGCGTGATTCGAAATATGAAAATAAAGAGCAACATGATGAGTACATGAAAATCGCCTTTTCAAAATCAGAGCAGTTGAAGAATTTGATAGAAGATTTATTTGAGTATACAAAATTAACGAATGAAAAGATTGTATTAGAAAAACAAGAAGTATGTATGAATGAACTTCTTGATCAGTTAATAGAAGAATTAGTACCGCAAGCAGAAGATCATGGACTTGTATTTGTTAAAAGGTTTCCTGAGGAACGTGTGTATGCTGCTATTGATTCAGAGAAAATGGTTCGTGTGTTTGAAAACCTATTAATGAATGCTATTAAATATAGTAAAGATGATGGGGAGATTAAAGTTTCTCTGCAAAGACAGCGCCGGAATATTCAAATCTCTGTTGCAAATCATAGTGAAGAGTTTACGAGAGAGGAATTAGGAAATCTATTTGAGCGTTTTTATAAGAAGGATCAGTCCAGAAGTAGAGTAACAGAAGGATCAGGTCTTGGTCTTGCAATTGCAAGAAGTATTGTGGAACTTCAAGGTGGAGGAATTAAGGCTGAATATGAAGATGGAGTTATTCAGTTTATTGTTTCATTGCCAATTATAGAAGAAAAATAAATAAAGATAGATTTATGGAGGGAAAAGGCTTATTCATAGGGGATAAGTCTTTTTTATATTTTTTTAGAAAAACATATTGACGTTTATATAAATGGGGTGTAGTATTATACGAGTCGCCGATAGCAATAACGCAGAACGCGACAAACGAAATAAAAAACTTAGTTGACATTGAAAAATTAAAGTGTTAACATAAGGGAGTCGCAAATGAGCGGCAAACGAGTTCTCTGAAAACTGAACGAAACAAACA
>NZ_LTAQ01000014.1 GCF_001590835.1 Bacillus gaemokensis | reverse complement strand
GAGAGCGCATGTATAAAACAGGTGACTTGGCCAAATGGTTACCGGATGGAAATATTGAGTATATTGGCAGAATCGACGATCAAGTGAAAATTCGAGGATACCGAATTGAATTGGGTGAGGTTGAGTCGGTTCTTCAGAAAGTGGATTTGGTTCGAGAGGCAATTGTTGTCGCACGAGAGAGTAAGGATGGATTAAAACAACTGTACGCATATTTCGTCGGAGATGAAAGCTTAACAGTGGGACAACTTCGAGAAGCGATGTTACAAGAATTGCCAGAATATATGATCCCAGCTTACTTTGTACAGCTSGTCCAAATGCCATTAACACCAAATGGTAAGGTTGATCGKAAAGCATTGCCTGAGCCAGAAGGGAATTTACAAACAGGTATAGAGTATGTTGCACCTCGTACAAGGATAGAAGAACAGTTGATGGAGATATGGAAAGAGGTTCTATTCAATGAACATATCGGGGTTAAAGACAACTTCTTTGATGTTGGTGGGCATTCATTAAGAGCGACTACGCTCGTATCTAAGATTCATAAACAGATGAACATCAATGTTACGCTAAGAGATGTCTTCCGATATCAGACAGTTGAACAAATGGCTGAATTTATTACAGGTATCGAGGAAAAGACTTACTTGTCTATTCCAGTGACACCAGGAAGAACTTATTATCCAGTCTCTTCGACACAAAAGCGTATGTACATTTTGAGTCAATTAGAAGGTGGAGAATTAAGTTACAATATGCCGGGGGTAATGATTGTAGAAGGAGAACTTGATTCTGCTCGTGTAGAAGAAGCTTTCCAAAAATTAATTCAACGTCATGAGTCATTACGGACAAGTTTTGAGATGATTCAGGGAGAACCAGTGCAGCACATAYMTTCTGAAGTKATGTTTTCTATCGAAAAGATACAAGCTGAAAAAGAGGGGATAGATACACATATTGATCGTTTCGTGCGTCCATTTAAYTTRCAAGAGGCACCGTTATTGCGAGTWGGATTRATTGAAATKCGTAAKGATTACCATGTGTTGTTGTTYGATRYMCATCATATTATTTCKGATGGTGTCTCAACAAAYCTWATCATCAAGGAATTTGTTCAGTTGTATGAAGGTGAGTCACAGCTACCACTTCGAATTCAGTATAAGGATTACGCAGCTTGGCAACAAAATGAAATGCAAAGTGAACGAATGAAAAAACAGGAAGCGTATTGGCTGAATATGTTTGATGGGGAAATTCCAGAGTTAGAGTTACCGATAGATTATGAGAGACCATCGGTACGAAGCTACGAGGGAGACGTAGTGGAATTTACAATTGACAAACAAATTAGTGATGGATTAACAGAGATAGGAAAACAAACAGGAGCGACGTTGTATATGGTCTTATTAGCCGCATATACAACACTATTATCAAAATATAGTGGTCAAGAGGATATTATTGTAGGAACGCCTATCGCAGGAAGAACGCATGCGGATTTAGATCCAATCATCGGAATGTTCGTTAATACGTTAGCAATACGAAATTATCCAGCGGGAGACAAAACGTTCTATACGTATGTTCAGGAAGTGAAAGAAACAATGTTGAATGCGTATGAGAATCAGAATTATCCTTTTGAAGAGCTGGTTCAAAAAGTAAATATAAAAAGAGATATGAGCCGTAATCCACTATTTGATACGATGTTTGTTTTACAAAATACAGAAGAAACAGAGCTTCAAATAGAAAATCTGGTATTTAAACCTTACATTCGAGACCGTAAGATAGCTAAGTTTGATTTAACATTGTTTGTAAATCTTGATGGTGAACAACTTAAATGTAGTTTTGAATTTTGTAAGAAATTATTTGAAAAGAACAGAATTAATGAATTATCAAAAGATTTCTTAATAGTTTTATCGGAAGTTGTTAAAAACCAAAATGTTCAATTACGCAATGTCAAATTAAGCGAAAAAGCAATAAAAAGTGAAAGTTCTATCCGAGAAATTGAACTGAATTTTNGATTTCTTAATAGTTTTATCTGAAGTTGTTAAAAACCAAAATGTTCAATTACGCAATGTCAAATTAAGCGAAAAAGCAATAAAAAGTGAAAGTTCTATCCGAGAAATTGAACTGAATTTTTGATGTATTTTCCAAATGAAAGAGTGTGTAAATATACAGCACACTCTTTCATTGAAATTGATGTTAGTTTCAAGAAAGTAAGTATTAATATGTAAATTTGTATATAGTAGATAACGGATTGAACATATACTATTAAAGTCTAGGGTGCTATAAATGTCAGAATTTAAACAACAAGAATTATTCTAGGAAAAATTATTCAGTGTTGAAGCCATGCATATGATGAAAAAAGGACAACTTGTTTTACCGGACAAGTCCGTCTAAAACCAGAAAGAACTTGTTCATAAACTGTTTGGCTTAGCTTCATAAGATAGAAATGTAGAGGAAAGTTCTACTCTATGTTTCTAACTAACATTTTTGCACTAGAACCGAAATGGAATATTAAATAAGGAGGATTTTTTATGATATGCCATATTAAAGATGCACAAATATATTATGAAATAATTGGTGAGGGAAAACCTGTAATTCTTTTACATGGATGTTCTGTCGATCATAGATTGATGATGGGGTGTATGGAATCAGTGTTTCATAAACACGCAGGCTATAAGCGCATTTATATTGATTTACCAGGTATGGGAAAATCGACTGCCCCTAATTGGATAAATAGTTCTGATACTTTATTAGATGTCTTAACTTTATTTATCGAAAAGGTTATTCCTAATGAAAATTTTCTACTCGTAGGAGAATCATATGGCGGATATTTGTCTAGAGCATTACTTTCAAAAATATCTCAGCGAATTGATGGTTTATTGCTCATATGCCCTGTCATAATTGCGGATCATAAAGCAAGAACAGTCCCAAAATATAATAGGATTATAAGTGATGATGAATTTTTAAATAAACTTTCATTGGATGAAAGAAATGAATTTTGTGAGTTGGCAGTGATAGCGAATAAATATACATACAATCGATATAAAGAAGAAATCAAATCAGGTCTTACAGTAGCTAATGCAGAGTTTGTGGAAATGCTTCAAAGAAATTATACGTTATCATTCAATGAAAATGGACAAAAATACGAAAAACCAGTTCTTTTACTCGCTGGGAGGCAAGATATAGTTGTAGGATATCAAGACTTATTGGAGATTATGGAAGAGTATCCACGAGCAACAATTGCTGTTTTAGATATGGCCGGTCATAACTTACAGATTGAACAACCTGAGTTATTTGAGAGTCTAGTTGAAGAATGGATGATACGAACAGAGAATACCAGTCTTAATGATTCATATGAAAAGTAACAAAAGATTCGTTAAATCAAAAGGATCACCCTTATGCTGATATTTTGAAACCATTCAATTGAAACGAATTAGGAAAAATTTTTTCGTAATAAATATAACTCATTTTTCACTAACGAGTACGTTAATTCGAGAAGGAGATATGTAAAAAATAGCCTGTATCGCATAGATTGCAAAATAATTTATGATACAGGCTTTATATTTTAGTAATTAACTGTCTTTATATATATTTAACTTATGTAGGGAACTTTTATTTAATATAAATCGATAAAAGGATTTATAAAAGAGAAAGATGGTTACAGATAGCTACTTATTTTTAACTGATGTAACCTATGATAAACTGAAATTATCAAGATTTACCATATAGGACAATATCTTATGGAACAACCAGGGATAGATTATTTAATTAGCGTGCAGAAAATAATAAATTACAATGTTTTTCTCATGTTTTATTTTTTAAATCAACTTAATATCAAAGGAGTATACCATGATAATTAACAAACAAGAATTTTATGTAAATGGGATCAATTATACTGTTAGATCCGCACTTGAAAAAGATGGAAAAGATTTGTCTGATTTAAGATTACAGATTGATGGAGAGACCGAAAATATGGACAGAGAAAAAGGGGAGGCATTCATAGATATACCGGGGTTTGAAGAAATTATAAAAACGGATACTGAAAGTCCGAGAAACTTATTTTTAGTTGCTGTAGTGAATGATCAAATCGTCGGGTTTTCAAGATGCGAAGGAGTGTATTTAAAGAGATTCTCTCATAAAGTAGAGTTTGGAGTATGCGTATTAAAAGAGTTTTGGGGACATGGGATTGGTAAAAATCTTTTACAAGAGTCTATATCTTGGGCTGACGCCAATGGAATTAAAAAAATCGCTTTGAATGTGTTGGAAACAAACGATAAAGCTATTACACTTTATAAAAAACTAGGGTTTGAAATTGAAGGTGTATTAAAGAATGATAAAAAACTTGCTGATGGTAAGTACTATAATACTGTTATAATGGGAAGCTTTAGATAGTAAAAATCTTGAAAATAACGTAGGAGTAAAGGAGGAGAAGATGTTGCAATTAAGAACGAAATTATGCATTAGTATCGTGTCCTCTGTATTGTTCATTATAGCAAGTATAATATTTTTTTGAACAATCATCCGATGAAATGGTTATGGACTTTAATTGCAGTGAGTTCTGTTGCGCAAAATGTATTGTTATTTAGAAAATATAAAAGTGTTCATTAAAATATTCGAATTGTTAACATGTTTGTGTCATCTTACTCATTTTATTGAAAACGTTTTTATCGAGTTTTATAATAAAATTATATTTCCTCTCATGTGCTCGCAAAAACGAATCTCCAAAATGATAAAGAGGGAGATGATAGAATGTTAGCTTCACCGTTTTACTTACATACTTGGAAAAAGTTTGTTGATGAAGGTGTTCTTGATTCTGCTAGAATAAATAAAAGAATTTCAGAATCATGGCAACGCTCTAAACAGGCCAATGTCAATCCACACATGAATAAAGGTCAGAATATTTTAACTTCAGGCGTATTTGATGAACAAAAACAAAAAAGTGAAATCTTTCTTGATATAGCCTTACCACATTTGCAAAATATGCAAAAAACAATTCATGAATTACAGATGATGGCACTATTGATAGATCCTGATGGATACGTACTTTCCATAACAGGAAATAAAAAGACGCTAAAACAAGCAAAACATATTAATTTTGTAAAAGGTGTGAAATGGACAGAAGCAGCTGTGGGAACGAATGCGATTGGTACAGCGCTTGCAATTGAAGAAGCAATTATGATAAGCGGTACAGAACATTATTCTGTTGCGTCTCATAGCTGGAGTTGTGCAGCTGCACCGATTCATAATGATGATGGAAAGTTAATTGGTGTCCTTGATTTTTCATGTCCTATTGAGTTTTCACATCCATATATGCTAGGTATGGTAACATCTATCGCACATGCGATTGAGCGTGAATGTAGCATTCATGTGCATCAACATGAATTAGAATTAATTCATCGCTTCTTAGATGTAATTGACAGTGAGGAGCCAGTAGTGATTTGTAATCATCGACAAATTGTTATTTCTGCAAGTAAACCAGTGCGTGAGTACGTTTCTAGTTGGTCACGGATGAAGGTAACTGATTTATTACAATATGGATTTGGTAGTCGGATGGAGGTACCTGTATATAATAATCATAGGATGATAGGGAAATGTATATACTTATCAAAAAAGCAACCTCAAAAAGTGCAGCATTCTTTTCAAATACAAAAGACAGTACATTTCCCAGGGGTTGTTGGAACGAGTGATTCATTTCAGCACACATTAGAAGAAATTAAGCTTGTTTCGCAGACTGATGCAAGTGTCTATGTTTGCGGGGAAACTGGGGTTGGGAAAGAATATGTTGCAAGAGCAATTCATGAGAACAGTACAAGAAAAAACGGACCGTTTGTAGCTGTTAATTGCGGAGCATTACCAAAAGAATTAATGGAGAGTGAATTATTTGGTTATGTAGAAGGAGCATTTACAGGAGCACGCCGTCAAGGATACAAAGGAAAATTTGAACAAGCGAATGGCGGAACGATTTTTCTTGATGAAATAGGAGAAGTTCCGCCAGAAATGCAAGTAGCTCTTCTACGTGTTTTACAAGAGCGTAAAGTGACACCAATTGGAAGTACGAAAGAAATACCGGTAGATATTCGCGTCATTACTGCAACGCACCGTGATTTACTACAGCTAGTAGAAGAAAGGGAATTCCGCCAAGATTTATACTATCGTTTACATGTATATCCTATTTATGTACCTTCTTTATGTGAAAGAAAAGAGGATATTCCATATTTTATTCAAGACTTTTGTAAAAAGAAAGGCTGGGATGTTCAATTCCCACCTAGTATTTGTAATCAGTTTCGGCAGCATGAATGGCCAGGAAATATTCGTGAATTGTTAAATGTGTTAGAACGTATATACATTCTTTCGCAAGGACGGGAAATATGTGAAAAGCAAATTTCTGTCTTATTACAAACAATGCATGTAAATCAAAAAGGTCTTGAATTAAAAGAACAAGAAGACGTTAAGCATGAAGATACATTAACATTCCGTGAAAAAATACAGCGAGATAGCATGATAGAAGCACTTCAGAAGACAAAGGGGAATGTATCATTTGCGGCAAAACTGTTAGGTGTCCCACGTAGTACGTTTTATAAAAGAATGCAACGATTTCAACTATAAAAGAAGCAGGTTTTTATCAATCTGCTTCTTTTATATGTAAGTGCACGTTCTGTCGGAATATGCGCTTACCGGGGAAATAGTAGAATGAAACATTGTCTATATAGAAGGGAAATCTTTTCAAATTGCACAATATGATACGTTCTCCTGTTATACAAATCAAAGGAAATTTTGTTTGAGAAATTGTGAAATCATATGATATTCATTCCATACTCTCTTTCTACCGATATCAGTTAAGTGCCAAGTATCTTTCGTAAGATTTCTATGATCTTGTAATGGAAGAACATCAATAGTCATGTTGCTAGTAGCAAATGCGGTTGCTATCAGTAAGAATCTTTTCATAAAAAAGGTCTTACCTACTAGTAAAATATTTTTACTTACTGTTGTTTCGGATAGATAAAGCATTGCATTTTTTATAACATCGTTAGTGATAGTAGCTTCTCCTGTTATAGGGATAATTATTTTTTCAGGAATTCCTAATGTAGTTAAGATTTCTTTATGGAAAACAAACTCATCTTCATTCAAAAATGAATTATGTACACTTGGAATCATGATTGTCTGAAAGCCTTCCTCATGAAATAATGAAACAATTTGTTCATTTAATTCCCTGTAATGACCAGGATGATAGAGGACAACATCTGACTTCTGAAATTTATATTGTCGTTCTATAAAGATCATTTCACTTAATAGAGTAATAAATTGATTATTCATCGCATATATACCTCTTTCAAAAAAATTAGTCATTTTTGTGTTATTCGTTATTATAAAAACTTTTCCTTTTTTCTTTATTAAAGTTTTCGATGTTAGCTTTAATGAAGTAGAAATAATAGAGAATCTGTCAAAACATGCGCTTACCAGGGAAATAATAGAATGTTTAGAAAAACATTTCCTAATAGGAAATTGAAAATATTTTATATTAGGAGGGTTAAAAGTGAAGTACATAGAAGTTGGGGTCGGAAATAGATGGTTCATTCGAACAGAAACAGAACGAATAGATGGAACTGAATTTGAGCAAAAAGGGATTATAAAACCTATTTATTTTGAATCCTTCTATTTACGAGTTTGGTTTAGAAAAACTTGTTTAATTTTTGATTCCAAAGAAGGGTTTAAGAAGACGCGTAAGAATCGAAATGAGTATAAGTTTATTTTGGGGATTGTGAGTAGGGGACGATAAATTAATAAAAAGAAGGGGTTATTCATTTAAGTGGATAAGGAGAATGATACATGGCTATTTCTACATACTATAAACAAATCCGTGAAAAAATAAGTTCTGATCTTATTTTCGTGCCGAGTGTAGCGGCGATTATTAAAAATGAAAAAGGGGAGATCTTATTTCAATACCCTGGTGGAGGATTTTGGAGCCTTCCTGCAGGTGCAACCGAGCCTGGCGAAACGCCAGAAAAAGCTGTTGTTCGTGAAGTGTGGGAAGAAACAGGTTTACAAGTACAAGTGAAAGAAATAAAGGGGATTTTTGGAGGGAGAGACTTTCGTCATACGTATTCAAATAATACATAGTTGTAGTATTTGAATGTGAGGTAGTAGGAGGAGAGTTAATGGCGGTAGATGGTGAATCTTTAAAACTACAATACTTTTCACCAAATGAAAGACCTAAACTGGCATTGCCATATCCTGAAGAAGTATTTCTATATAGTAGAAAAATTTTGAAATATAGAATGGAATGATTTAACGGAACATGTTCTTTTTTACTTCTCATGGCTGTATTTCCTATAGTTGTTGTATAAGTCATGTAATTCAATTTTAATTGGGATAAAGTACCATCACTATCAACTTAAGATCATGTATCTCATGATGAAAATAATTCTATCTTCCTATTAATTTATTTAACTATTCTAAAAAATCTTGCGATAAAACATGAATGTATTTATAATTATAGTTAGCTTAACTAACTATAATTAGTTAGTTTTTCAACACAGGAGTAGTTCAATGAAAAAACAAGAATCTGAAGCAAATTTGTCAATCAATAAAACTATTCCTCAAGGAATAGAGCTATACGCAGAATGAATTAAAAAAACGGCAGCAAAGGAAACTGATCCAATGGCGGCTAAGCTTGGCTTACTTATGTTATGAGTATCTGATAATGCACTAGACAAAGAAATGGTATTTCGCTTATTATCTACTTTCTGTGCTTCTTGTGCATCATTAATTGAGAAACTTAATCAAGAAGAATGTAAAGTATTAGAAAAGTTATTAAATAAAATACATGTAAGTATAAAAGCTAAAGTTGGAGAAGGTAGATAAATAAGTTGGATTATTAAATTCAACTTATTTTTACAGAATAAAAGTTAGTCTGCCTTATTATAAGCGAAACTAATTTAAATGAAAGGAGGTGAAAATCGTTTACAACATGTCTTAGTGATAATATAAATTGCTTAAATATGCTGATTTCTATGGAACTCAAGAAATTTGGAACAAATAACAAGGAGGGTTTAAATAATGAATATTTCTAAAGAAAATAATCCTATTTTGGCGGTCGTTAGCTCCAGCGGTAATCAAATCCATTTCTTCAATGCGAAAACTTTTGAAAGAATAGGGGTTATAGATTCTCCAGTTACAGAACCTCATGAATTGTGTTTCGATTCTAAGCGTCAATTGTTATATGTAAGTATTACTTATCGCTCAGGTTTTTATAGAAATAATCCGGAAAAAAGCCATGAAATTTTAGTTATCGATATTGATCAATTTAAAGTAATTGATATCATTGATATCTCACCGGAATTCGCACCTCATGGTTTAGTTTATAATGAAAAAGAAGACTTATTGTATGTAAGTGTCGAATCTGGTGAAGGAGGAATTTTAATTATTAATCCTAACACGAGAAAAGTACTAGATAGAATCTCTACAGAGGCAACAGGTCCACATTGGTTTGTTACGAATCCAGATGGTACAAAAGGATATTCCTCTAATAAAGAGGCGCCCTTTATATCGGTTTTAGATACACATAATAAGGAGTTAATTGGAAAAGTATCTATGCCCTATGGTAGTGAGGAACTAGCTATTTCTCCTAAAGGTAATCGAGTTTACATCCCTTCACCATGTTTACTTGGAGACTACAAAGAGGAGCAACCTACACTTAGCATCATTAATACAGAAACCGATAAAATTATAAAGACAAAATCATTTTCAGATTTAATTACCCCGGTTCATGTAACGAATGATGGGAAAGTATTGGTAGGACATACGCGTTTTCAGAATAAGAATGGAGAGAGAACAAGAAGTATGTTTTCTCCAGCACCAGGGTATGTTTCTGTTCTTGATGGAGAATCGTTAAACGTGTTAGGTACAATAGAAGTAGATTTACTCCCAATTACAATGCGTTCTTCTACTGACGGAACGGTTGGATATGTTTCTAACCTTAGATCAGGGACAATAAGTGTATTAGATTTAGTTAATTACAAGAATGTTCATACCATTGAAGTTGATCTAGGAGATCGAAATGCAGATCCTTCTGTAAATCAAGGAGCTCACGGTATAGCGTATATAGAAAGATAAAATAAAAAACGCTATTCTTTTTGTAGAAATATACAGAAAGGATGGCGTTTTTTATGTATCTATTAATTTCTGATGAATTCCAATTAGGTCTATTTTTTTGCTGGTTAGGAACGCGTGTTATTCATTTTTATATAGCCCCGCTGTATACATCTCCGTTAGTGTATAAACAATTTCCTCTAAAACTACTTCCTTTTCATTCCGAACGATTTCCCACAGAAACATTTCATTCATATAGAACCAACCACGTGCCACAATTGCTTTGTTTAACTCATTTCGTGCTAGTCTATTTTCTTGAGAATAGGTAATATCCTGCATAATTCGACCCATAAAACGTTCGCGAATATCGTTCCATTTTTGCCGAACTTCTTTTGAAGCACCGAGCGCTTCTTCAACGACGTGTAATATATGTCTTTCTTCCTCAGCTAATTGTAAGAAGGCTTGCACTTGATTTTGAATCATAGCGTGAGCTTCTTTTTTTGTTTTAGGAATAAAGGAACGTTCAGCAATCGTGTAAAAACGATTCATCACATCTTCCATAAGAACAATGAGAAGGTCATCTTTGTTTTTAAAATATACATAAGCAGTACCATAACCAGTTTCTGCATGCTTAATAATTTGAGAGATTGTTGTTTTTTGAAATCCTTGTTTCAAAAAAACGTGATGACCGGATTTTAATAATTTGTTTCGTGTCTCTACTGATCGATGTTGTCTCGATGAAAGAAGATCCTTTTTCAAAAAACATCACCTCCTTATACTGAAATGTCTGAAAATATAACTTTATTCTAGTTGAATAGAAGACAGAAAGTCAACTGACACAATATCATTGACGCTATGTCAAATTTGATGGTATATTTCAATTAGTTAGAATAAAAAGAAAATTAAGAGAAGGTGAGAGAATGTATCAAAATCCATTTGAACCATCTTATGAATATGCGACCCAATGCGATAAACATGACGAACTTGCTGATTTTCAAAAAGAATTCTATAAAAAAGTAGATACGATATATTTAAATGGAAATTCACTAGGATTACTTTCTAAAAGAGCAGAAAAGTCTTTACTTACTATGCTAGATTCATGGAAAGAGTATGGGATAGATGGATGGACAGAAGGGGAACACCCTTGGTTCTTTCTTTCTGAACAATTAGGAGAATTAACTGCACCACTTATAGGTGCTTTACCTGAAGAAGTAATTGTAACTGGTTCTACGACAACGAATATTCATCAAGTCATTGCAACGTTCTATGAACCGAAAGGGATTCGCACAAAGATTCTTGCGGATGAATTAACGTTTCCATCCGATATTTATGCTTTGCAAAGTCAAATTCGTTTAAAAGGGTTAGATCCAGACGAACATCTTGTACAAGTCAAGAGTCGAGATGGTAGAACGCTTCAGGAAGAAGATATTATTGATGCAATGACTGATGATATTGCGTTAATTTTATTACCAGCGGTGTTATATCGAAGCGGACAAATTTTAGATATGAAGCGATTAACGGCTGAAGCACACAAGCGCGGCATCCATATCGGTTTTGATTTATGCCATTCCATCGGTTCAATCCCGCATGACTTTAAGGATTGGGATGTTGATTTTGCGGTGTGGTGTAATTACAAATATTTAAATGCAGGACCTGGTGGTGTTGCAGGGTTATATGTAAATCAAAAACATTTTGATCGTCTTCCTGGGCTTTCCGGATGGTTTAGTTCAAGAAAAGATAAGCAGTTTGATATGGAACATACTTTAACAGCAGCTGATCATGCTGGGGCATATCAAATTGGCACGCCGCATGTATTAAGTACGGCACCATTAATTGGATCACTAGAGATTTTTAAAGAAGCAGGTATCGAAAAACTGCGTGAAAAATCATTACATATTACGCGGTACATGCTAGATTTAATCCATTATGAATTAAAGGATATGGGCTTCGCAATTGGAAATCCATTAGAAGATGACAAACGTGGGGGGCATATTTATTTAGAGCACTCTGAAGCTGCACGTATATGTAAAGCTTTAAAAGCAAATGGTGTTATTCCTGATTTTCGTGCACCAAATGGGATTCGTCTTGCGCCAGTTGCTTTATATAACACGTACGAAGAAGTATGGAAGTCTGTGCAAATTTTGAAAAAGATAATGAAAGATGAAGAATATAAACAATTTGAAAATAAGCGAGAGGTTGTTGCATAAATAATGAAAGAATCTGACTGGATTGATATTTCACAGCCGTTAAATAATGAGATAGCGACATGGCCAGGAGATACGCCGTTCTCATATGAGGTATCGTGGTCAAAAGAACAAAGTGGATCTGTCAATGTTGGAAAGTTAACGATGAGTATTCATACAGGGACCCATATTGATGCGCCATTTCATTTTGATAATGAAGGAAAAAAGGTACTAGATTTAGACGTTAACGTGTATGTTGGACCTGCTCGTATTATTAATGTATCTGGTATGGAAAGTATTGGTGCGAAAGAATTAGAAACATTTCATTTGGAAGGAGTAGAGCGTTTGTTACTGCGTACTTCTTCACACGGGAAAGTACAAAAATTCCCAGAAACAATTCCATATTTACGTGCGGATATTGCGCCGTTTCTTTCAGAAAAGGGAGTTCGGTTAATTGGAGTGGATGTACCTTCTGTAGATCCGCTAGATGATAAAGAATTAGCAGCGCATCACCAACTTTTTAAGAATGGTATTCATATTTTAGAAAATATTGTATTAGATCATGTACAAGATGGAGATTATGAACTGATTGCGTTGCCGCTTGCATTGACAGATGCAGATGGTAGTCCAGTTCGAGCAGTAATAAGACCACTATAGAAGAGTTATGATGCATAGAAGGGGGAGCATCTTATGAAAGAAAACGAAAAAGTAATTATGGAAAAGGGAATTCATACAGATTTTCGCAATAATATGACGTACGGTGAGTATTTGCAATTAGATAGTTTACTAGGAAGTCAAAAAAGGCTTTCAGATCATCATGATGAGATGCTATTTATTGTCATTCATCAAGCAAGTGAACTGTGGATGAAATTGATTTTACACGAGCTTAACGCAGCGATCGAATCCATTCAAAATGACAGATTAGCACCAGCTTTTAAAATGCTTGCGCGTGTTTCAAAAATTCAATCGCAAATTATTCAATCCTGGGATATTCTTGCAACGCTAACACCATCTGAATACATTGAGTTTCGTGATGCGCTCGGTCAAGCATCAGGATTTCAATCGTATCAATATCGTATGATTGAATATGCACTTGGTTATAAAACACCTCATGCATTAAAAATTTATGAAAAAGATCCTGAATTACATGCTCGTTTGCATAAAGCACTTCATTCACCAAGCCTTTACGATGTTGCAATTCAGGCACTTGTAAAAGAAGGTTTCCCAATTCATCAAAATGTACTAAATCGTGATATTACACAGCCTTATGAAGCAGATGCGACTGTAGAAGCAGCATGGGTAGAAGTATATTCTGATGTGAAGAAATATTGGGATTTATATCAGCTTGCAGAGAAGTTAATCGATATTGAAGATTGGATTCAGCAGTGGCGATTCCGTCATATGAAAACGGTAGAACGAATCATCGGACATAAAATGGGGACAGGTGGATCTTCAGGGGTATCTTATTTAAAACGCGTGCTCGATCAATGTTTTTTCCCAGAGCTTTGGAATGTAAGAACGAAATTATAAAAAAGTAGCAAAAAAGATGCTCGAAAGGGTATAGCCATCAAGTTAACAAAAATAAAAGTTTTTACACTTCCAACCAGTGTAGCTAAAAAACTTCTGATAAAACAAATATAAAAGCATAGGTTAATTGATTATCGAAATTCTTTCATTTTGAGTGTTAATAATAGATCAAAAGTTAGCTCGTTTTGATGAAATTATGTCAGACTCATGGATGAAAAAAACGAGACTTATTATTTAAATTAGAAAAAAATACAAGCGGAAAAGATCTTAGCTATAAGTAAAATGATAGATATAATAACTCGAACAACCGCCAAAAGGCGGTTGTTTTGTTTAGCTTTTGAAGTTCTCACACATTTTAAAGAAAATATACACTAAGAACAAAGGAAAAAATCTACAAAACTATCTGGTAACATAAATTAGACTATCAGTAGATAATTTGTGTTAATTGCTTTTTAACTGCAGTATTTCTTTTTTATTGATTGATATCTTTTTAAGAATTCACGCCTACACCAAACGGACCTGAACCTACTAGAATAGTAGCTACAACCATATTCGCAATTCCGTCAATGACTGAAACGTTATTGCTGTTAACATTTGCTACATAAATTCGATTGGTTAATGGATTGACTCCCACTCCTCCTGGATTATCCCCAACGGTAATGGTAGAAATTATTGTATTGGTTGCACCATTAATCACGGAAACGTTATCGCTGTTGCTATTTGTTACATAAATAAGATTAGTAGATGTATTAACTCCTACTCCAATTGGAGTAGTTCCAACAGTAATGGTAGCAATTACTGTATCGTTGGCACCATCAATCATAGAAACGTTATTGCTGTTAACATTTGCTACATAAATTCGATTGGTAGATGGATTGACTCCTACTCCTCCTGGATTATTCCCTACAGGGATTGTAGTAATCACAGTATTCATTAATCCATCAATCACAGAAATGTTATTGTTTACAAAATTTGCTATATAAATTCGATTGGTCAATGGATTGACTCCTACACCCTGGGGGTTATCTCCCACAGCAATGGTCGCAATCACAGTATTTGTCGAGCCACTAATTACAGAGACGTTGTCGTCGTTAACATTTGTTACATAAATAAGGTTCGTAGATATATTAACCCCCACTTCTTGTGGAATAGTCCCGACAGTAATAGTAGTAATCACAGTATTCATTAATCCATCAATCACAGAAACATTAGCGTTGTTACCATTTACTACATAAATTCGATTGGTAGATGGATTGACTCCTACTCCTAATGGAACATCCCCAACGGTAATGGTAGAAATTACTGCATTGGTTGCTCCATTAATGACAGAGACATTATCATTTATTAAATTTGTTACATAAATTTGATTAGTAAATATTGAACCAGTCGGCCCAGTTGGTCCAGTCGGCCCAGTTGGTCCAGTTGGTCCAGTTGGTCCAGTTGGTCCAGTCGCTCCAGTTGGTCCAGTCGGCCCAGTTGGTCCAGTCGCTCCAGTTGGTCCAGTCGCTCCAGTCGCTCCAGTTGGTCCAGTCGCTCCAGTTGGTCCAGTCGCTCCAGTTGATCCAGTTGGTCCAGTTGATCCAGTCGCTCCAGTCGSYCCAGTTGSTCCAGTCGCTCCAGTTGGTCCAGTTGGTCCAGTCGCTCCAGTCGGCCCAGTCGCTCCAGTCGCTCCAGTTGGTCCAGTCGAACCAGTCGGCCCAGTCGCTCCAGTTGGTCCAGTCGCTCCAGTTGGTCCAGTTGGTCCAGTTGGTCCAGTTGGTCCAGTCGCTCCAGTTGGTCCAGTTGACCCAGTTGGTCCAGTTGATCCGGTCGATCCGGTCGGAAATGTAAAAGGAGGAATTGGTGGTAAGGTTGGCCCGACTAAATTTGGATCTAGCGCAGCACTATACAAGATTTCACATGAATCTAACTCATTCTCTTCTGACATATGTCACCTCCAAAAACATTTATCATCACTAATAAATGTGCAATATATAAATAAAATGACACAAACGTAAATAAAATATAAAAATGTGTATAATAAAATGAAATTCCTTAGAACCAATCAAAATTTCAAAATTAAACCAATGTAGCTTTTTAGAAAATACCCCATATTATAAGAAGAAATATATTCATCTCCAAAAAACTTTTATCGTGTATGAAATAGTAACCTTTAATTAGCATAGAAGGTTACTATAGGTAGAAAAAATGTATTTTCTAAGGAAGTAAAAGAGAAATATTTATTTCATTTCGGTAGAATAGTAAAGACTAGTAGTAAAAAGTAAGTGTTTGGAGGAACTGATTTTGGATTTTCATACGTTAGAAAATATGTTTAAAAAGAAAAAAATTAATGCATTTCTCGTATATCAACAAGGTGAATTAACTACAAAATACTATAAAACAGCAGAATGTGAACATAACTTATACAAAATCAATTCAATCACCAAAAGTATTCTTTCAATGCTAATTGGTATTGCAATAGACAAAGGATATATAAGTGGTATACATACGCCTATAACGAGATGGATTTCAAATGTACCAGAGGAAAAGTCAGAACTGACAATATATCATTTGTTAACAATGACAACCGGAGAAGATTGGAAGGAATTCGGGAATGGCGTTGTATTTCCAAATGATTTTGTAGAATCTGATGATTGGATAAAGTACATCTTACAGAAACCGTTAATAGAAGAGACGGGTACAAAAATGAATTATAATTCTGGTTCTTCACATCTTTTAAGTTATATTATACAAACTGCAACAGGAATGACGACAGAGCAATTTGCGAAGAAATATGTATTTGGTCCATTACAGATTACTGAATATGAATGGCAACAAGATCCACAAGGGGTTTATGTTGGTGGATTTGGGATGAAAATGAGAGCGAAAGATTTGTTGAAATTAGGGGTATTATGTTTGAGAAATGGGTACTGGAATGGGGAAAGTATTATATCATCAAATTGGATTGAAAAATCAAGAAAAGGACGTTTCATGACATATGAACATGTCGGGGCGTATGGATATCATTGGTGGGTAGTGGATAACAAAAGATTTCACATACCGTATTGTACTTATTTTGCAATGGGATACGGCGGACAATATATTATCATCATTCCGCAGTTAGAACTTGTAGCAGTAATTAGTAGTCAAATGCCAAAGCGCGGGTTAGTCCCGTTAAAATTATTTATAGAGCATTTACAAATAATTTCTTATAATACATAAATAGAGGGAGAACATCATTGTTCAAGGAAGGAGAATATATGAAAAGTTATAAAATAATAGCCACATACAGGTTTTTCTTAAGTGTTTTAGCATTCAGCGCAATTATTACACAATTTGTTACAAGGGCACAGGTTAAACCGTTTAACCCCATTAATTTTTTTAGTTTCTTTACAATTGAAAGTAATATCTTGGTCGCAGTTATTCTTCTTTTAAGTTGTTTCGCAACGGCAACATATGGGCGTTCGGAACAATTTGGGGTACTTCGAGGGGCGGCTACAGTATACATATTTACAACAGGACTAATCTATTTTTTATTACTAAGAGGATTAGAGGAATCACTTCAAACGCCAATACCATGGGTGAATACAGTTCTACACTATATCATGCCAATTGCAATGATATTAGATTGGGTCATAAATCCTCCAACGAAGAAAATTACATGGAAGCATGCAGCGAGTTGGCTTGTTTTTCCATTAGCGTATGTTATTTATAGCTTAGTGCATGGAGCTTTTATCAATTGGTATCCATATCCATTTCTAGATCCAAGGATAGGTGGTTACGGAAGGGTGTTTTTGTATAGTATAGGAATCGCAATAGCAATTGGAGCCATTTGTGTACTAGTAAAAATGTTAGGGAATCGATCTTTAAAGTTGAAAAGAATTTAAGTGGTGAAAATATAACTCCTAGGCAAGCATAAAAAAATTTCACCAAAAGATTTACGTATTCAGGGAGTTGTTGTAACTGGAAATAAAGAAGGCCTACAAGCAATTAAAAATTTACCTTTTATAAAAGCAACTTCACTAGGAGTGGTTACGAATAAATATTAAATAATAATGCGGCGTTAGTGTTTTATCCTGCTATTCGCGGACGGTAATATTCCTACCTCAAAATTCAGCAAAAGCAAATAAGTTAGGTGGGAGATAAACAGCCCGTAAAAGCCTGATTGGTAAGGGCTAATAATCAGTGGGGGATAAATAAGCCCTCGCTAATTAAAGTTTCGCTGTATGTGAAAGGTATGCAAGAATTAGAGTGATGATCGAGTGAATTTATGGATTCTCTTACAAAAAAGATTACATGAAACCCCTCTGTTTTAAATTATAAAGCAGAGGGGTTTTCATATTTTATTGATGGAAGATAAACTTCATCGATTTGATTTCTGAAATGTAATCTTCAAAAACCTTTCTGTCTTTGTATCAAACTCTACATCAACAAAAACACCATATTCTTTTCCATCTTCACGTAGCCATAGTTTAAATTTTTCAGTTGTTATGTTAATCGTTTTCGGTTTTCTCCCTATATGAAGATAATCAATAATTTGCGCTTTTGGGTATTTTTCTTTTGTTTTCTCTACAGCAAGTTTCCCCCATTTGGCATAGGGTGGTTGTGCATGAACGATTGAAGGATTTGTATATGCATTACAATATGTTGTCATAAATACAACACCTAATACGAAACATGTGAAGAAACGCTTCATAATAAACTCCTTTTATTGTTTTTCCTTATTGTTTACATACTACCCAAATCGTATAAATTTATGTTTTTTTGTATTTTTTACATAAAAGTGTTGTATTTACAAAATATAAACAGGAAATCGTTTGAGGAATTAAGGAGGGAAACATATGCGTCAAAAAGGTATGTTTAAAGTACCTATTTTGCTTGTATTGATTGGTCTATCTTTAATAGTAAGTAGCGGACAAACCAAAAATGTACAAGCCTTTTCTAATCAAGTCATTCAAAAAGGAGCTTTTGGAGAGGATGTCATTGAATTGCAGTCTCGTTTGAAATATAACGGATATTATAAAGGAAAAGTAGATGCTGTTTTTGGCTGGGGTACATATTGGGCGCTGCGAAATTTCCAACAAAATTTTGGATTACGTGTCGATGGGTTAGCAGGACCTAAAACAAAGCAGATGCTTGTTAAAGCGACTAAATATGAAAAATTAACTGCGAATAAAGGAAATAAAGGAAATAGTGGTAGACAAAGTAATAAGGCAACTCAAAGAACAGCGACTAATGTTCCAAATGGATACTCTCAAAATGATATCCGGTTAATGGCGAATGCAGTGTATGGAGAGGCACGCGGTGAACCTTATTTAGGACAAGTTGCAGTTGCCGCGGTTATTTTAAACCGTGTAACAAGTGCGTCATTTCCAAATACGGTTTCAAAAGTGATTTATGAACCACGTGCTTTTACTGCAGTAGCAGATGGACAAATAAATCTAACGCCAAATGAAACTGCGAAAAAAGCTGTATTGGATGCGATTAATGGTTGGGATCCGACAGGAAATGCACTTTATTATTTCAACCCAGATACAGCAACTAGCAAATGGATTTGGAGCCGTCCACAAATTAAAAAAATTGGGAAACATATTTTCTGTAAATAGAGCGGAGGTGGAAACATGTTACGAGGTATTATCATTGTATTATTAACAATTGGTGTAGTCGGAACTGGCTATTGGGGCTATAAAGAACATCAGGAAAAAAATGCCGTATTAATTCGAGCAGAAAATAGTTACCAGCGTGCATTCCATGATTTAGCGTATGAGGTTGATTTATTGCACGATAAAATTGGGACAACACTTGCAATGAATTCACGGACATCTTTATCACCGGCACTAGCGGATGTTTGGCGTCTAACATCAGAAGCTAGTTCTGATGTAGGTCAATTACCATTAACGTTAATGCCATTTAATAAAACGGAAGAATTTTTAGCGAATATTGGAGATTTTAGTTATCGTGCAGCCATTCGTGATTTAGAGAAAGAGCCATTAAATGATCAAGAATATAAAACGCTAGAAACATTATATTCAAACGCAGGTAACATTCAAGACGAATTACGCAAAGTCCAGCACCTCGTTTTAAAAAATAACTTGCGCTGGATGGATGTAGAGCTTGCGCTTGCATCGGATAAAGACCCTGCAGATAACACGATTATTGATGGACTGAAGACAGTTGAGAAAAATGTAACATCATATGCTTCAACAAATTTTGGTCCGACTTTTACAAGTTCGCAGAAAAAAGAAAAAGGTGGATTTCAAGCGGAAGGTAAGCCGATCTCAAAAGAGGAAGCTTCAAAAATTGCAAAATCCTTTTTAAATTTAAAAGGAAATGAAAACGTAGAAGTTGAGAAAAGTGGAAAAGGTGCGAAAGAAGCCTTTTATAGTGTGAAAATTCAAGATCCTAAAACGAAAAATGAATTCTATATGGATATTACCGGAAAAGGTGGCTATCCAATATGGGTAATGAATAATCGTGAAATTAAGGAACAAAAAATTAGTTTAAATGATGCAGGAAATAAAGGATTAGCATTTTTAAAGGATCATAAGTTTAAGAACATGGAACTATACGATAGTTCGCAATATGATAACATCGGTGTATTTACGTACGTTGTAAATGAAAATAATGTTCGTATTTATCCAGAAGCAATCCAAATGAAGATTGCTTTGGATGATGGATCCATTGTCGGATTTTCTGCAAAAGAATATTTAGCATCACATCAGAAGCGAACAATCCCAACTGCGAAGTTAAGTATAGCAGATGCGAGAAAGAAAATTAATCAAGATGTAAAAGTGATGGAAGAACGGAAAGCAGTTGTAGTGAATGATCTGCATAATGAAGTACTGTGCTATGAATTTGTTGGGACATTAGGGAAAGATACGTACCAAATTTTCATTAATGCAAACAGTGGCACAGAAGAAAAAGTGAAAAAGATGCAAGCGGTAGAAAAGATTTATGATTAAACATCAATGATAAAGTGGTGAAAATGATGAAAATCCTTATATATATGCTTATGATCTGTTTCGCTATTACAGGCTGCAGCATAGAAAAAAAAGAGAGTGCGCAAGAAAAACCTGAGCAAAAGAATGTATCCATGAAAAATGTGAACTATAACTATAACAATAACAAACCGAATGAAAAAGTAGCAGATCATCTAGCTTCATTAGCTTCGAGCGTACCGGGTGTAAAAGATGCGACCGCGGTAGTTGTTGGGAAATATGCGGTTGTTGGCATTGATGTAAAAGCAAAGCTAGATCGAACTCGCGTAGAGTCAATCAAATATTCTGTTGCTGAAAGTTTAAAGCATGATCCAAACGGTGCGAATGCTGTTGTTGTAGCGGATGTTGATACGTACGAACGGCTAAGACAAATAGGTAAACAAATTCAACATGGTAAAACAGGTGAAGGAATTCTTGATGAACTTGCGGCCATAGTAGGACGCGTTATGCCACAAGTACCGAATGATATGATAGAAAATAAAGAAACAAATCCAATCAAAGAAAATGATAAACAATTACCAAAAAGTGAAGAAAATGAATTAAGAAAAGAACAAGAAGATCAATCAAATAATCACCTTAAAAGATAAAAAGTATCCCGTGCTATAACGCACGGGATACTTTTTATGTAGGATGTTATTATTAAATATTCAGTTTATTAATAAGGTAATATATGGTTTAATAGTATTGGGAGGGACGGTTTCCATTATGAAAAATAAAAGCGTATTCATATTTTGTAGTCTTAGTTTATGTTTCATGATAGGAATGACAGCGTGTGATAAAAAGAAAGAAGAAAAGAAACACACTGCAACTTCTTCAACTATAGCAGAAAAAAAGAAGAAAGAAACAATTGATGTAAATCTTTTTTCACAAATTAAAGAAGGAATGACATATAACGAAGTAAAAGAATTAATAGGGGTTGAAGGGGATTTGCTCACAGAACAAGGAAATAATAGTGCAGAAAATCATAAACAAACCTTTGCTTGGAAAGGAAATACACCACAATCATTTGCTGAGATTACTTTTTTAGACGGAAAGGTACGTTCTAAATCACAACGCGGTTTATCCTAAGTATTAGTAGAAATGGGGAAATGAAAATGAACTTACATACAGGAGAAATTCGACTTGTTCCTTACGAAGAAAAATATAAAGAGGCAATAGAAGCATTTATTTTACCAGGTGAACAAGTTCAATTTACGGCTGAGCCAAGTGCATTGCTAGAAAAGGCGAAGAAAGATACAACCCGGAATGTGGTTGTTATTGTAGAAAATGACACGCCCGTTGGTATTTTTGCACTTCAAACTGGCGAAAGAGTGGGGGAGTACACTGATAATCCGAATTCTTTACTTTTAGTAGCTTTTTCTATTAATTACACGAAACAAGGAAAAGGATATGCGAAGAAGGGATTAGGATTACTACAAGGTTTTGTAGAAACTTATTTTCCTGACAAAAATGAAATTGTACTAGCGGTGAATGAGCGAAATATTCCTGCACAAAAATTATATTTAGCAATAGGTTTTGAGGATAGAGGTCAAAGAAGAATGGGGCCAATCGGAAGTCAACGTATTTTATATTTACCAATACAAAAATAATTCCAAATAAAAAAGCTTACTCCTAAAAATATTTTATGCAGTAAGCTTTTTTATTTGGATAAGAATACATGACCCAGTCTCAAAAATTAAATGTCCCAACACCATTGCGGAACTGGAGAACAGTGAATAAACTAAGTACAATGGCAAATGCAATACAATCGTGAATGAAAAATCATGAAAAGTGGATGTATTTGCGAATGAATTTTGAAATAGTATGTTTCTAAACTCTTATGTGAAAATAACCCCTTGTTTTTCTCTAAAATAAAGAGAGAAACAAGGGGTTTCATGTGGGAAATGAGAGCAAATAATAAAGTCCTTTAACGCACCCTTTAGTGGAATAAGGAAAATGAATAAATAACTGGAGAGTCATTCATTAAAGGAGCTGTTCAAATCTTCGGTGGCTTTTAATTTATTATTCGTATACAAGAGAGAGTATTGGTTTAAAATCTTATTCTTCTTACTGATATCTCTTAGAAACAATAAATTCTACAAGCGGGATAACAAAGAAAGAAGAACAAAGTGCAATAAATAAAGGGAAATTATGAATGTTATCAAGCGAACGTAGTGAAGAAAACCCTTCTGTCCAAACGAGTAAAATAAACATAATACCAATTAGAACAAAATATCCAATTTTGAAACTTCTATATGTAATTTGCTGTCCCATTTCATCTTGGCTTTCTTTGGATACACCGTTTGGATCTCCCCATGTAATATGGTTTATTAAGTAACTTAGAGTTAATGATACTCCAAAAATTGTACCTCCAAAAATTGCTCCTTCGGTTACATATTTATATGCTCCATGCATAAGTATTGCAAATAAGGATAGTAAGGTAATTGTAAGAATGATTCTTTTTTGATTCATTGTATTCACTCCTTATTGATTGTAAAAAAGTATTTACAATTTATAGTATAAAAATGATCGAGATAACTGTCAAATATATTTTACATAAAATGAAAGATTTACAGCGATTTAATATTAATTTTTCATTTTAAAGTTATAGGTCGCATATATTTGGAAGGGATGTCAGATTAATTTAGGGGGTATTTATGTCTATACTTTTAAAAGCTGGTGCAGATGCTGGAAATAATGGTTTGAAATTAATGGTAAAGGGACAAAAACCAATTTATGTTCCAAGTATTTATTCGTTATATATCGGGGAATCCACAGGTTTATTGGATGAAGTAGATGTACCAATGTCCGAATTGGAAAATCATATTGATGTAACGATTAGTTCTCCATCTTTAATGTTAAATAATGTACGTTATATTGTTGGGCAGAAGGTTATTCAGGATCAGTTAAAAGGAACAGAAGTTGAGAAAAAATCCAATAAATCAACAGATGAATTAATGGTTCTTACGATTTTATCTGGTTTAGCAATTAGTGCTATGCGGCAAAATCCGAATTCAAATCATATCAATATCCGCTATGATTTATCAGTTGCTCTTCCAATGCAGCTCATTACTCATGAAATAGCGTCTGAAAATGCGAAACGTTATATGGGGAATCATAAAGTTGTTTTTCATTATCCAAATGGGAGAGACGTCACGATAAATGTCTCTGTTGAATTTTGTAAATGCCTACCGGAAGGAGCTTCTGGTACTTGGGGAATTGTATATGATGAAGAAGGAAATGTTATAAAACATAAGATTGAAGGCGAAAAAAATACAGTCTCTGAGATTGATTTTGTTGATAAAACATTATTATCCTTCGATATAGGTGCTGGGACAACTGAGGAGGTTGTTTCGTTAGGTGTGAATTTCAGGCCGCAATTAAGTAAAGGGTTATCTTATGGAGTAAAAGAAACTTTATTACAAATCATCACAAGATGGAACCGGAAATATCCGACAAAAACAATAGATAGCATTACAGAGTTTAATCAAATTTACTTAAATGAGAAACACCCAAGAAATCCTTTATTAGTTGAAGAATCACAACCAGCACTTCTGGGGTTAGCTGCACGAGTTGCGACAGATATTATTAATAAAATTGATGATATGAAAGATGATCCATATGTATTTATTTATGGCGGGGGCGCAGTTATCATTAAAAACAGCTTACAGTTAATTTTAAAACAAAAAGGCCGACTAACGAATGTAATATTTGTAGATAACCCACTATTTACCAATGCGCGCGGACTGTTAGTATATACGTGTTCTCCAAAGTATAGAGAACATAAACAAAAAGAATTAGGGTTTACGAATTTAACGTTAAGTTAGTTGGTGTTAGTATGCGGCGTAAACGGTATAAACGTGGTGATAGAGTGAAAATCAATATAAACAAATCAGTATCACCAGAAATGCTTGCTTGGTTGAATAAACAATCGAATGTAACTAACTTCTTTCTTTACGCTGCTCAGCAATTATTTAAACAAGTAGGGGATATTGACGTAGAAAAAACTTTACCAAGCAACCATGTTTTTTCCTTGTATGTTGAACATTCTTCTGTGCTGAAAATTGAAATGAATCCTTTTAAAAAGGTAACAACGACAAAGGAAGAACTTACTGAATGTATGGAAAAGAAACCTTGGGAGTCTATTGATCAATTAGATTGTCCATTTTTTTAAACATATAAAAGTATATCTGATGCCCTCCGCTGTACATATGACTTAAGTGGTGGGCGTTTTTTTGTGCAAAATTATATATTTAAAATAATTTTAAAACATTAGTATAGAAAATTATGAAAATAAATTGAGTTTTATTAAAATGAAAAATAAGGAGGGAGAAGAATTGAAAACAATTATAATAAATCAATATGGTGGAATAGAACAATTACAAGAAGGACAAATTCAAAAGCCGATCCCCAAAACAAACGAAGTACTCATACAAATTCATGCAGCGGCTGTGAATCCGGTGGATTGGAAAATAAGAAAAGGAGAATTACAAGAAAAACTGCCATTTGTATTTCCGATTATTCTAGGACTAGATGTAGCTGGGGTGATTGAAGAGGTTGGAGCAGGAGTGAAACATTTCAAGCCAGGTGACAAAGTGTATACGAAGCCAGAAAACATTGGGAAAGATTCAACGACAATCATACGTTTTGATGAACCTTTAGGGAAAATTCATTACAAATGCGAATGTGGAAATCTCAATGAATTATCAGTATTACAAACAAATCGAATGAAATTAAATTGGAAAATAGATTGGCCGATGAGATGGATGATGGAAGATGTTGTTTTTGAACCAGGAGGTAGAGATCATTCAGCTGAAACGGGTAGCTATAATGTTTCTAAAGAAATAGCACGGAAAATATTTAATTATGAGGAACCTCATTATATTGCATATGATTTCATTGGAATTAAAGGGGATAATCAAAAAATGTCTAGTTCTGCTGGGAACATTATTACACCGAATGAATTGTTACAGGTGTATTTACCAGAAGTCATCCTATTTATGTTTTCAAAATATAAACCAAGTGCAGCGTTTCATATTGGTTTGGATGAGGACGTGATTCGAAATTATACCGAGTACGAAAGGTATATAGAAAGTTATCGAAATAAAGTACTGAACAATGAAGATTTATGTAATGCCATCAAACTCTCAAGAACGAATGATGGAAGTACAAGTTTACCAAAGTTTAGTCAAGCAGCGGGAGTCTTGCCGTTAGTGAACTTCGATACTCACGTTTTACAAGAGGTATTAGCGAAAACGGATAGAGATTATAACTTAATTGACATTATGAAGATAAGTAACCGTGTAGAATACTGGATTCGAAATTTACAGCCTCAAAAAAAGATTGCAGTGAATCAAGAGAAGAATTGGGAGTTTTACGAGACATTAGAAGATGTACAGAAAAAATGGGTTTCAAAAGTTTATGAAATGCTTCGTACAAATGCAGATCATTTAAATGTAATGGAACAGATCTATGCCATTTGTCATAATGAAAATAAAAAAATAATGAAAGAGAATCAAAAATTACTTTTTAGTATTATATATAGACTTGTTATTAATAAGTCAAACGGTCCGCGTATACCGCTACTCATACAAGTAATAGGTGTTGAGGCGATAGTGTTATTATTAGATTTCCGTAACTAAGTAGTTATAGTATTTTTCGCAAAGCTGTTATCGTGCGTATATTTTCGGATATTTATCATCGGTTGATTCATAAACAACAATGGTTCTTAAACTGTCCTGCAAAAGATTGGTTATACTATCAATTTAATTTATGCATCATATAAAGTGAGTATAAGATGAAAATATATTTACAAAATACCTTTTGGATAATTATACATTTCAATATCTTTTTTGAAAATTTCTGTTACTAGTTCTAATGTTTCTTCGTCATAAAAGCTTTGATATGTTGGGAATTTAGGGAAATCTGGATTTGTAATATCAAAGTCAGCGTAATTTCCTGTATATGTCATAGTTGGAGCGTGATGATGTGGAGACTCGATAAGTTCTGAAAGAGGAGAGGGACGCAGGTTATATTTGTTTTCAATATGTTTAATTTCATTTTCATAGTTTTCTAATTGTATATAGTTATCGATAATATGTTCTTCATTTTGTATATATTGTTGTGAAAAATGAGGATCAAGAATTGCAGAGTGCGCACCAACTTTTTGAATATAATATAGAAACCTTTTAAAAGTTACTCTTTGGTTTTTATTATTTGTTGGAAATATTATTTCTCGTAAATGATTCCAGTGAGGACGTTGCTTGAGAAGTGTGAGAAAAGAACTTACAGCTCTTTTGTAAGGGTTGCGGACCAATTTAACAGTATCTTTTTGTCCATTGCGAATTTCTTCTGTTAATTCTAATAAATATTCTATTTTGTTTTTATATACTTCATATTCATAAGTATGAATGAAAGAATGATATTGTATGGCTTCATTTAATAATCCAATTTGGAAAAAAAACCAATGTGCAAATGAGGTACATCCACTTTTTTGACTCCAAAATAAAATTAATGGAAAATCTTTATGGAAATGAGGAGCTCGGCTTCCGTGTACAAGAACCTTTTCTAAATCTTCATTTGTCATAAAAATTCCACTCCCTTGTTGTCGTTTGAACATTGTATCCCGCTATTCGCGGGTAGTAAGCTCCCCACCTCAAAATTCAGTGAAAGCAAAGAAGTTAGGTGTGGGATCAACTACCCTTAAAAGCCTGATTGGTGAGGGCTAATAATCAGTGGGAGATGAAGAAAATCCACTGATTAAAGTTTCGCTTTATAGACACTGAACAACCGATCATTTATTTAAATGGACACAATAAATTAACATTGATTAAATTATTCACATATTTTCTTTTTGCTTGTTCATATAACGTGAAAACATTTATAAACAATCCTAGTTTCAAATGATTTCGAACCAGTGATGAAGGACTGATTGAAGAGAGCTTTACTTTATCTCGTATACATTTTTGGACATTCATCTCCGATTGGTTCATAAAAACAATGACTTTTAAATTGTCCTGCGAATGGTTGATTATACCATTCCGGCGGACAAGCGCCAGTCGACCGGAAATACCAAAGGGACCATCTTGCTGGCCAGCGCCATTCACCTTGTAAGACACGTCTGGCAATTTCTTTTTCTGAATCACGAGCGCGTTGATAAAAATATCCGTATTGTACTGCTTCAAATCCACCTGGACTTTGGTATACTGCATCGCGTACAGAACGAAGTTGTTTGAAGTCTAAGCAATCACAAAACACGCGGTTTACTACAACACAACCGACAAGTTGTTCTCCTTGCCTTCCTTCACCTTCAGCTTCAGCGCGAATCAATCGTGCTAGTATATCAACATCACTTTCTGTATAAGGAATAAGAGGCATATGGGTACCGCCTTTCTGGAGGTGTTATAGTAAAGCTTATGTAGGAAAGTGAGCTTAGTGCTTTTACAAGTTTGTTTTTAAAGAGAGAAGTTGTTGATAAATGGTACCATATTATTTTCATGAAGCTTATTTTATTAGGCGCTCCATATCAACGATTCCGTTAGATTGATTCCCATTCATTGTTGTATATTTCACTTTCTCACATACTAGCAATTTAAAGTCTTTCATGTATTTATTCAAGTATTCTTCATTATGATGACGTAGAACAGCTCCGTCAGGCAACTCGAACACACCATACATGTTGTATATAGGATAATGTTGTTCGTATCGTTTTAAATTTCGAGGATCTGTATTTAATAAAAAATCATTCACATAAATAAATGAATATAGAACAAATTGAATTTTCACATTGAAATAATCTATTTTTTATAAGAGGATTACATATAAAGAATATCTAATTGTATATATAAGTAATTACGAAAATAAGTAGGGAGAGATACCATGTATCGTATAGAAAAGAAAAATATTATTTATTCGATGTCACCACAAAATCAACCATGTTTACAGGTGGAACCAGGGAGTCAGGTGACATTTGAAACATATGATTGTTTTGAAAATCAAATTCAATCTGAAGATGTGGTGTTTCAAGAATTAGAATGGAATCGAATTAATCCAGCTACTGGACCTGTATATATTAAAAATGCGGAACCAGGAGATATATTAGCAGTAACAATCGAAAAGATTGAAATTGCAGCGCAAGGAGTTTTAACGACTGGACCAAATTTAGGTGTAATGGGTAGTGAACTTGAAGAAAATACTGTAAAAATTGTTTCGGTTCGTGATCAGCACGTGATATTTTCTAATGAAATACAAATCCCTGTTAACCCTATGATAGGTGTTATTGGTACTGCACCGAAAGAAGAGAGTATTTCATGCGGTACACCGCATGATCATGGAGGTAATATGGATTGTAAACAAATTAAAGAAGGGACTACTCTTTTATTACCTGTAAATGTTCCTGGTGCATTGCTTGCATTAGGTGATCTGCATGCTGCTATGGGTGATGGGGAAATTGGTGTAAGTGGTGTAGAAGTTGCTGGAGAAGTAACTGTAAAAGTGGACGTAATAAAAGGAAAGAGATGGCCACTACCAATTGCTATTCATAAAGAACGTATTATGACAATTGCTTCTGAAAAATTATTAGATGATGCAGCGAATCGAGCAGTTCGGAATATGGTTTCGTTTTTATGCGAGGAATTACACTTTTCTAAAGCGGATGCAACTCTCTTATTGTCAGCTGCTGGTGATTTAAGAGTTTGCCAAGTTGTGGATCCACTTAAAACAGCCCGGATGGAATTGGCGATTGAATATGTTGAAAAGCTGGATTTTTCACTATATGCATATTTTAATAAGTAAGTTTTATAGTAGAAGAGATGTCAAAGCATCTCTTTTTTTATTGTGCTCCTTTCATATCCACCCTTTTTCGGTCGCAATATGTATTGCTTGAAATCTCGATTCCGCTTCTAGTTTTTGTATAGCTGAAGATAAATAATTTCTAACGGTTCCGTTTGTTAAATACAATATTTTACCGATTTCTGTTGTTGTATTTCCGTTTTTAACCATACGGAGTATTTCTGTTTCTCGATCAGTTAGTGGATTTTTTTCTGTTAAAAATAGTGCGGTAGCTAAGTCTGGACTAACAACACGTTCACCTTACAAAAGAGAATATTTTGTATGCACAGGTGTCAGTTCAATCAAATGACACCTGTCATATAGGTCATGGAATTATGTATGTAATTGGGTAATAAAATGATTTTTCAATATAGATAATGCGAAATATGGTAGTATATGTGTTGCATGGTAATTTATTAAAGGATTTTATGGGTAAGGAGTTAAGATATGGTTAAGATTATGATCGTAGAAGATGATCCGAAAATTGCAGAATTATTATCTTCATACGTAGAGAAATACGGATACCAAGGAGTAGCTGTTGTAGATTTTCAAAATGTGCTTGATACATTTTTGCAAGAAAAACCAGAGTTAGTACTATTAGATATTAATTTACCGAGTTTTGATGGGTATTATTGGTGCCGGCAAATTCGTGCTGTTTCTACATGTCCGATTTTATTTATTTCTGCTCGTGAAGGTACAATGGATCAAGTTATGGCGTTAGAAAATGGCGGGGATGATTATATCCCAAAACCGTTTCATTATGAAGTTGTAATGGCGAAAATTCGTAGTCAATTAAGGAGAGCGTATGGGGATTACGCACCGAAAATAGAAGAGCGAATGATTGAACAATATGGTCTTTGTCTCTATTCTGAACGACTCGTACTACAATTGCGTAATCAAGAAGCTGATGTAACAAGAAATGAAGCCATTTTGTTAGAGATGTTGATGAAAAATTACCCGCGTGTGGTAAGTAGAGAGGTGTTATTGAATAAACTTTGGGACAGTGAATCTTATGTCGATGATAATACGTTAAGTGTGAACACAACGCGTGTACGTAAGAAATTAAAAGCGTTAGGCATTGAAGATGCGATTGAAACCATTCGTAGTGTTGGTTATCGGTTACATATTACATGGAAAAATGGTGAAGAGAAATGATAAAGTTGTTCCTGCGTGATCATATTCCTCTCTTATGTTTTACGTTTTTTCAACTGCTGGCTATTTTCCTAGTATATTGGTTTGATGGATATCAACATATTTCAACCGCTCTATACGCTATGTTTTTAGGGATTTGTTTTTTTAGTGCTTATTTAGTGTTTCGTTATTTTACTCATCGTTCTTTTTATGAGCGATTAGCAAATCCGATGCAATCTTTAGATGAGTCTGTACAGGAATCTGATTTTTCAAGTTTGTCAACAGCGCTTCAAGAGTTACTGGAAGTACAATATCGTCATTACCAAAATCAACTGCAATTACAGGAACGTAAAAATAATGATCATTTAACTTTTATGAATCAGTGGGTCCATCAAATGAAAACACCTTTATCTGTAATTGAATTAATTACGCAGGATGAAGTAGACCCTCGGTTTGAAAGCATTGGAGAAGAAACGGACAAGCTGAAAAAGGGTCTCGACATGGCTTTATATGTTGCGCGTCTAGAAACATTTACACAAGATTTTTATGTGGAGAGAGTGCAGCTGCACCGAATAGTAAATGAATCAGTACATGAACATAAGCGCTTTTTCATTCGAAATTTCGTATACCCAGAACTTAAAATTGATAAAGATATTATTGTAGAAAGTGATGCCAAATGGTTGCAATTTTTAGTTGGACAAATTATTTCTAATGCGATTAAGTATTCGGTGGGGAATAGAGAGAAAATTATCTTGGAAGCATATCGAGAAGATAAAAACGTCATCTTAGAAATAAGTGATTATGGAGTAGGAATACCAAAACAAGATATGCCACGAGTCTTTCAGCCTTTCTTTACAGGAGAAAATGGTAGGGATTTTAAAGAGTCTACCGGGATGGGGCTATATCTTGTATATGAAATTGCCAAACATTTAGGTCATAGAGTAGAAATACAATCGGAAGTTGGTAAAGGAACGACTGTACGAATTATATTTTATAGTTCATAAAAAGCTGATGAAATAGCCCTTTTCATCAGTTTTTTTAGAAACCTTACAAAGTTGTAAGATAAATGAAAGATGAATCAATATGAGATGTAAGATAATTCCTTTACACTTCATATCAAATAGTACAAATGATAGGAGAACGATTATGGAGATTTTAAATGCGAAGGGCATTAGTAAAGTATATAAAGGAAAAGTTCCTTTCAAAGCCTTGACCGATATTGATTTGTCTATTCAAGAAGGTGAATTTGTAGAGATTATGGGGTCATCAGGTAGTGGGAAAACAACATTATTAAATATGGTATCTACAATTGACTCCCCAACGTCTGGTGAAATCTTAATAAACGGTACCAACCCTTTCCAATTAACATCGGAAAATTTAGCTTTATTTCGTCGCCGGAAATTAGGATTTGTTTTTCAGTCTTTTAATCTTTTAAGTACGCTTACGGTGAAAGAAAATATTGTGTTACCGATGACATTAGATGGAGTTCCTGTAAAGGACATGAACAAACGAGTGGAAGAAGTCGCGGGAAAATTAGGTATTGTTGACATATTACATAAAAGGACTTTTGAAATATCTGGAGGTCAAGCGCAGCGTACCGCAATGGCTCGTGCGATTATTCATAAACCACAACTATTATTAGCAGATGAACCGACAGGAAATTTAGATTCTAAATCTTCAAATGATGTTATGGAAATGTTAGATGAATTGAATAAGAAAGAACGTGCGACCATGATGCTCGTTACTCATGATCCGTATGCGGCAAGTTATTGTAGTCGTGTCATCTTCATTAAAGATGGTCAATTATATAATGAAATCTATTGTGGTGAAAGCAGACAAGCGTTTTATCAAAAAATTATGGATGTTCTCTCGTTGTTAGGAGGGAAACGAAATGACTTTTCGTCAATTCGCATTTAATAACATTTTCCGAAATAAGCGTACGTATGCTGCACATTTTTTAAGTAGCACATTTTCTATCATGATTTTTTTTACGTATGCGCTTTTATTATTTCATCCAGATTTAGCTGGTGAACTAAAATCAACAAGTGCAACGATAAGTGAACTTGGCACAATTGGATTTAGAATTTCACAAGGTCTAATCTTCGTTTTTTCATTTTTCTTTATCCTGTATTCAGTTAGCTCATTTCTAAAAACTCGTAAAAAAGAGTTCGGTATATTAATGATGCAGGGAATGTCGATGAGGCAGTTGAGGAAATTGGTGCTCATTGAAAATATGTTAATTGGAGTTAGTTCGATTTTTATAGGGATTGTAGTTGGTCTTATATTTTCTAAATTAGTTTTGTTAATTAGTGCAAGCATATTATCTATTCGTAATGGATTACCATTTTATATTCCTTTTCAAGCGATAGTTTTAACAGTAGTAGCGTTTTTTATTTTATTTTTCATCGTTTCTTTATTTACGATGAAGACAATGAAAGTGAATGAACTTGTCGAACTCATACAAGCAGAAGAAAAACCAAAACCAGAACCAAAGGCATCTGTATTGTTATCCGTTTTTTCTGTTATTTGTATCGGATCGGGATATGGTGTTGTACTTTATTTTGTTCTAAACAGAATTATTTCTACTCTGTATCCTTTATTAGGTACCTTGTTAGTTATTATCGGTACATATTTCCTTTATACACAATGTAGTGTGTTTATACTACGTATGTTAAAAAGGAGAGCAGGGGTGTTTTTTCATAAAACAAATATTTTGACGTTTTCAGAACTTATATACCGTATGAAAGACAACGCTGTTATGTTTTTTATTATCTCAATTATTTCAGCTGTATCATTTACAGCGATAGGAATTAGCGCTGCGCTAGGAAATAAAGAATTAGCAAGGATGACAAACCCTTATACATTTATCTATACGAGCTCTAAAGGGAACGATTTTGAAAAAGAACATATTTCAGAAATAAAAAAGAAACTTGAGCGTGAAAAAATTGATTATAAATATGCTGCAGCTTCAATTTTGTATACAGAGAATGGAATTTATGTAATGAAACTAAGTGAGTATAATGCACTTGCTAAAGCGCTTAGTTATGAAACTGAAACTTTGAAGAGGGAAGATGAAATATTGCTCATTCCTTCATGGATATCGCAGCAGCAGGAATTTAAAGATGGTCAATTTAAAAATAAAATAGAAGTAATCCACGATGATTGGATGCAAACGTTTCATGTAAAAAAAGCGTTGCAACGTCTTGTTTTTCCGCATGAAGTACGAGGTATTCTCATTGCTGTAAAAGATAGTGTGTATGAAAAAATATCTAGCAATGCTCCCGTAAATGAAGCTATGCCTATAGAAAGAGAGCGTATTTATGGATTTGTAGTAGAAGATTGGCTACAAACAAAAGAAATTTCAAAACAATTGAATACTGAAATAAGTCCCTATAAGGAAGAAGCGCATTACAGCTTCCAAACTTTAACTTTAGATTGGTTGCTAGCGAAACAAAAGAATGGACTATTGTTTATGGTTAGTGTGTTGGTCGGAATTGTTTTCTTCACATTCGCAGCTAGTTTTATTTACTTCCGTCTGTATGCTGATTTAGATCGAGACCAGCAACAATATAAATTGATTTCAAAAATGGGATTAAGTAAGAAAGAGTTAAGAAAAATTATAACGAGACAATTAGTAATCATGTTCTTTTTACCGATATTAGTTGCAATTATCCATACATCAGTAGCATTTATCGCACTTCAGCAGTTACTAGATTTTTCTATTTTGAATAGTTCAAGTGTAATTTTGATTTCGTTTTTATGTATACAAATCGTGTACTTCTTTGTAACACGTTGGCGTTATCTGCAAAGATTGTATAAGACAATGGATCAGTGACATTTGATAGAGGTTTTATATAAAAAAGAAGCTCGTAGTCAGTTTGTAATCTTCATATTACAAGAGAGTATTACGGTCTAGTAGGAAAGGAGTCTTTATGAAGCAGTTACTCATTATGTTGATAATCACTCTATTGATTTTCATAAGTTTGCAAGGATGTTCTAAATCAAATCAAGGTACACAGCCAGTAAACGGTATCGTTATTGTGGGAGAGGAACAATATGCTTTGCCAATTTTAGAACGGTATCAAGAAAATGTAAAAACTAAAGATGTATTTCGGGTTAAAACAGGTATGGTCGATGAGAAAAAAGTGCTGATTTTGGATGAATCAACAGCTAATAAATTAATAGCCAAAAAGCTTATTCACAAACGTAAAGATGTGAATGGGAATATGGATTCCATTCCCTTAGTTCAATTACCTGAAATACCAAAAGGGAGATCTTTGTTGTTTACGACTGAGCATGAAAGTGATATAACAAGTATCAATCTTAACGAGACAGAAATACCTGTTACATATGATCGTAACGCTTGGATTGGTAATGTAGGAGATTATGAGCCTGGACTACATTTTATTGTTTCGAAAAATGAAGTGTATCAAGAAATACAAGTAGAGGAAACGAGTCTGCAGTTCCTATATTTGAAAAAATCATTAGGTGATAAAAAGCCAACAATGTCTACAGATAATACAGTAGTAAATGAATATTTGAAAATGAAAAAGCGGGTGAAGAATTTTAATGATTTAATAGTAGTGAAATTTGTAACGATAGATAAGTAACGTCAAATAGAGAGTGCTATTTAAGTAAGTGACCTAAATTGGCAACAAAACTTTATCAAGTATGTAATATTTCATAATTGATAGACTATTTAGATAATATAGTTTACAGTATGTTTAAGTTAATAATTGTGATAGAGAAACGGAGATCCACATCGCGTTACCTTTGTGTTTTTGCACAGGTGTATATGCTTGTGGATTTTTTTCAATAACATAAAAAAGGCGGTGAAATGTAAGCGTTTTATTAGGGGTGAATAGAGAAAAATAAAAAGGGGATGTAATATGAAAAGGTTAATTTGGGGATTTTTGATTTTATGTTTTATCACATCAAGTATAATCATGCCAGGATCAACTTATGCAGCAGAAGGGAAAAATAATAACACTCCTATTATTCTAGTTCATGGATTTACAGGATGGGGCAGAGATGAATTGCTAGGTGTGAAGTATTGGGGTGGTGTACATGATATTCAAGAGAATTTAAAAAAGAATGGATATCAAGTGCATACTGCAGCGGTGGGACCTGTATCTAGTAACTGGGACCGTGCTTGTGAGTTATATGCACAAATTAATGGTGGAACAGTTGATTATGGTGCAGCACATGCTGAGAAACACGGTCATGATCGATATGGACGAACTTATGCTGGATTTGCTTCGAATTGGAGTGAAACAAATAAGGTTCATTTAGTTGGTCATAGTATGGGTGGACAAACAACACGTACATTGGTCCAATTATTAAAAGAAGGGAATCAAGAAGAGAAAGAATACGCTAAGAAACATAGTGATGCAAAAATGTCACCATTGTTTCAAGGTGGGAAATCATATGTTCATAGCGTTACAACATTGGCAACGCCTCATAATGGGACAACTCTTGCAGATGGAAGTCTACTATTGCCAACTGTAAAGGAGTTACTTGTTGCGGCAGCGAGTATAGGAGAAAATAATAATCTAGCATTATATGATTTTAAATTAGATCAATGGGGTATTAAAAAGAGAGCAGGGGAGTCATTTCTTCAATACTCAAACCGTGTACTAAACAGCTCGCTTTGGCAAAATACAAAGGATATTAGTCAGTGGGATTTAAGCACAGATGGAGCGAAGGAATTGAACAGTTGGGTAAAAGCTCAACCGGATGTTTATTATTTCTCCTATAGTGGACATGCAACACAAGTAGAACTTATAACAGGTCTGCACCTTCCTCATATTACAATGAATAAAGCATTAATGGGAAATGCATTTTTCTTAGGGTCTTATGCGAGATATGAACAAAACCGTCCATTCATCGATTCGTCTTGGTGGCAAAATGACGGTGTAGTAAATACAAATTCAATGGTAGCACCTTCAACTGATGCGATTATAAATAATAGTGGTACTCCAGCACTTGGGAAATGGAATCATATTGAAACGAAACAAAACTGGGATCATCTCGATATGGTTGGACTTAGTGTTTCTGATGCTTTAGGTTTTTCGGATATTAATGCTTTTTATCGAAATATTGCTGAAAGGTTATCAAGTTTACCGAAATAGATAGTTGTATATAAAATAATAAAACGCCCTCAATATGTATTGGGAGCGTTTTTATTTCGTGAACAAAATGATTGTTTTTACTATAATAAAGGTGAGTGAAATATGATGATATTCTGGGGTGATAATATGATAATTAAAGTTGTGTTATCTGGTTATGGAATTGTTGGAAAAGAATTTGTTAAATTGGTAAATGAGAGACATTCATATATAAATGAAATATATGGGATAAATATTGTGATGACGGGTATTTTGGGAAGAAATATAACAATACATAATGAAAATGGTTTACAACTAAATGATTTATTAGTATATGGATCTGGTAAGCAAGCGATTCAAAAATATATAGAACTATATCCCGATGATGCAGTATCCGCTAATATTACCGCAGACGTGTTAATAGAATCAACACCAACAAATCTTCAAAATGGAGAACCTGGAAAAACATATATGCAAAGAGCGATTCAAAACCATATGGATATAGTTGCAATTTCGAAAGGGGCACTGGTTACAGGATGGAGAGAACTTACAGAAGCTGCTCGAATCGCAAATGTCCGTATCCGTTATAGCGGAGCAACTGCAGCAGCATTACCTACATTAGATATTGGACAGTTCAGTCTAGCTGGATGTCAAATTGAAAAAATAGAAGGCATACTGAATGGAACAACAAATTATATCCTTACAAAGATGTATGAAGAAGATTTAACATTCCATGGAGGATTACAACAAGCTCAACAACAAGGGATTGCTGAAACAAATTCGACATTAGATATAAGTGGAATGGATAGTGCTTGCAAACTCTTGTTATTGGCAAATAGCTTATTTGAGGCAGAGTATAGCCTTGAGAATGTAAGTATACAAGGAATTGGGAGTATTACAAAACAAGATATACAGAAAGCAAAAGAACAAGATAAATCTTTAAAATTAATAGCTACAGCATATAAAGATCATTCTGGAAATCTTAAATTAGAAGTGTGTCCACGTGAAATGGAGAAAGAACATCCGCTAGCTAATGTGAATGGAACGGAAAAAGGGATAACTTTTCATACAGATACGATGGGTAAAATCACTTCAATTGGAGGTGCATCAAATCCAAGAGGAGCAGCAGCGGCAGCTTTGAAAGATGTAATTAATTTGTATCGGAAAGATATATGAGGAAAAAGGAGGATGGTTTTGACTTGAAATGAGAATCGTAACACAAAAATAAGTATTGACAAATAATTATTTTTGTGTTATAATTAAAATTTTATTCATTGACTTTAGATTTCCTGACGTGATACATTTTAGTAAGAGAAATAATTTCACTAATTTATGTATCGAGGAGGAAGCGCAACATGAAAATTGAAAGCGGAATAGCGGTTTTAGAATTGAAAATCCAAGGATTTGGATTAAATCCAACATTACTTTGGGACGAAAAAGAAGCTATATTAGTCGATACAGGTATGCCAGGACAATTAGAACAAATTCATGATGCAATGAATGATGTTGGTGTGTCTTTTGAACAATTAAAAGCAATTATTTTAACCCATCAAGATATAGACCATATTGGAAGTCTTCCTGAAATACAACAGAAAGCAGATCAGTCTATTGAAGTGTACGCACATGAATTAGATAGACCTTATATTGAAGGGCAATACCCCCTTTTAAAAGGAGATCCTAATAAAATGAGTGAGGAAAAATGGGCTGCACTTCCAGATGCTATACAAGCTCTATATAAAAATCCTCCAACCGCAAAAGTAAATCAAACATTGGAAGATGGACAAAGATTACCATTTTTCGGAGGCGTTCAAGTCATTCATACACCAGGGCATACTCCTGGACATATTAGTTTATATAGTGAAAAATATAAAACATTGATCGCGGGTGACGCGATGGTATGTACTAATGGAAACTTAAAAGGACCTGTGTCACAAACGACACCAGATATGGAAACAGCTACAGAATCACTTAGAAGATTTTTAGAATTTGATATCGATAGAGTAATTTGTTATCACGGCGGTGCTTGTGATTTGAATGTGGTAGGGCAAATTAAAAAATTAGTTGGAATAGACGACTGATGTTTTACAAACTGGTACTTTATAAATCCGGAACGTTCAAATATATTTGACTGTTTTCTGAATTATGTTATGATAAATATCAAAACTACATAGTTATTATCTATCCGCTAGGGGTGCCGTTATATAGGCTGAGATCAAAGAATATTTTTGAGACCCTTGGGACCTGATCTGGTTCATACCAGCGTAGGGAAGTGGAAGTGACAGAATATGATATTTATGATGTCCAAACCACTTTTTTTATATATCTAAAGAAAGTGGTTTTTATTTTGGTCTATATCGGGGAGAGTTTAGATTAGAGCTAAGTAGTTTGATAGTTAATAAACAACTAGCGAGGAAAAAATTATATATATTCATCGGAGGGATTAAAATGTCATTTTCACAGCTATTACGTAAAGAAGTTAATTCAATTTGGGAAGCGAGTTTCCATCATCCTTTTGTAAAAAAATTAGGCGAGGGAACATTAGATTTAGCTAGCTTCCGTTATTATGTATTGCAAGATTCATATTATTTAAGTCATTTCGCAAGAGTGCAAACGTTAGGGGCGGCAAAAGCAATTGAATTAGAAACGACAGCTCGTATGGCGCACCATGCACAAAATACATATCAAGCTGAATTATCACTACATGAAAACTTTGCAAAGAAATTAGGAATCACTGAAGAAGAAAAAGCTTCTTTTGTTCCCGCTCCGACTGCTTATGCATATACATCACATATGTATCGCGCTGCATACGAAGGACATTTAGGGGATATTATCGCAGCAATTTTACCTTGTTATTGGCTTTATTATGAAATTGGTGAACGGTTGAAAGAATGTCGACCTGAAGAACCAATTTATCAGGAGTGGCTTGCAGCATACGGATCGGATTGGTTTCGTACTTTAGTAGAAGAACAAATCGCGCGATTAGATACGATTGCTGAAACTGTGACAGAAGCTGATCGTAAGCGGATGAAGCAACATTTTGTCATTAGTAGTCAATATGAATACTCGTTTTGGGAGATGGCTTACACATTAGAGAGCTGGCCAGTGAAAGAAAAAACAGAGGGTGTAACTTTATAAAGAAATATTTTGTAAATAAAAAATGACTAACTTAGTTTAGTTATTTTTTATTTATAACATTTCTTTCTATGCTCTAGTAGTAATATCGGCAAAAAAAGAAATCAAATGCTATAAAAAATACATAATAAAAATCGCGAAATATAGAAGAATATTCCTGAGTATGTCATTAATGATATTGCTACTTGGGTGCAGTCAAAAGGAAAATAAGTATGTAACAAAAGATTATATTGAAAATTAAATCATCTTTTTCTTGTAAAACACATATATTAATAATATTATGTAAGTAACTTTAAAGAACGGAGGGATTTACCTGATGGCATTTTTAAGATTCCGATTTTGTACTTTGAGCCGCTAATTAAATAGTGCTACAAAGGCTCTGCCTGTGTGCAGGGTAATCGGGATTGGTCTGCCTATTTTTAAGGTAAACCCATTTGGGTGATACAAAAAGAGAGAGCGGAGCGAAATTACTCTCTTTTTGATGTCTTAAAAAATAAATATAACAATAAACACTGTAATATGATTCATCATTGGTGTTATTTTGAATATATAGTGAATCATAAATTATTACATTCTATACAAAGACCATTCATAAGACTTGAAAGATCTCTATCTATATTTCTATAGAAATATAAGAAGGAGTTTTTCAGTTTATTTGTTATAGCGTATTCCGTTTACTCAAACCACAGGCAGTCAGCCTGTGGTTTTTGTGTTTATATGAAGACATTAAAGGGGTGTTTATTTATGATAAATGAACAGAATAGTATAGAAGAAATTTTAAAGATTGCGGAAAAGAACGGCTTACAATTGAATAAAGAAACTGCAGAATTAAACGAATCAGGTATGGATTTTCAAGTTGTATTTGCTGCTGATGAACAGGGGGAGACATGGGTACTCCGGAAACCGAGAAGACCAGATGTTATTGAAAGAGGAGCATTAGAGGGAAACATATTACAACTTGTTCAAAAACATTTACCTGTAACGGTGCCGAATTGGAAAATTAATACACCAGAATTGATTGCGTATCCATTAGTAGAAGGTACTCCTGCGGCTGTTATTGATTTAGAGATACAAAATTATGTGTGGCATATTCAAAATAATCCACCGTCTATGACATTTATTCAATCGTTAGCGAAGTCACTTGTTGCTCTGCATTCAATTGATTATGATGAAGCTACTCAGTATGGAATTGAAGTTCTTCAACCTGCTGAAGCAAAGCAATTGTTAATAGAAAGGATGCAGCAAATAAAGTTACAGCTTGGTGTATCAGATACATTATGGGACAGATGGCAAAAATGGCTGGCAGATGAAACATATTGGCCAAAGTATTCTGCATTTGTTCACGGGGACTTACACCCGCCACATATTTTAGTTGATAAAAATGATAAAGTAACAGGTTTGTTGGATTGGACAGAAGCAAAAGTGACTGATCCAGCTACTGATTTTACACTTTACCTTACAATCTTTGGAGAAGGTAATTTGAAAATACTATTAAACGAATATGAAAAAGCAGGAGGGAAAGTTTGGCCAAAAATGTTTGAACATATTATTGAACTTGGTGCTGCTTATCCAGTAATGATTGGGTTGTTTGCTCTTCAGACAAAAGAGGAAGCGCACATGGAGATGGCACGTGGAGCTTTAGGAGTAAATGAGAAATGATTAAGTGAAAGACTGATAAATTAAATTCTGTATAAGATTAATATATTCTAAAGTGAATGTAAGAGTTAGAAAAAGTTATGATTCTGTGAGCTGTTTGCTAAATTTCAAATTATATGTTACCAAATCAAAAAAGGAAGGTGAGTATGGACACTTTCCTTTTTGTGTTTTTATAATCAAGGAATATAAGTTAGATTATATTACAAAGTTATTTTTTGTTAAAAAATGGATTCGGATAGTGTTATAATAGTATAAAAGGGGGTTCAAAATATATGCGGAAATTTTGAAGAATATGGCTTTAAATATTTGCAATTACTTCGTAGTTTTCATTGTTAAATCGATTTCTTTATTTTTGATTCTTATAAAAGGGAAATTTAACTTCTCATTGTACTTAGTTTAAAGGAATGTAACTTGCTTATTTTTTGCTCTATATGATCTATTTATAAATAGTATGTAAAGATGCACGAAAAGAAAGGAAGTATTCACGTTATGAAAACACTACAATTACTAGCATTTAAAGATGTCTTAGACCCCCTTTTTTATGAGAGATTATCTTATGTTCATTGGCCAATCGAATGGTCAGGTCTATTGTTAGAACATAATAGGCCGTATATATTAAAGAAGAAATTAGAAAACCTTAATAAGCAATTGTATAATATGTTTTCTGATATTTTATTTATCCAACATGATCCATATATATTGGCGGAAGGAGAACCGTGGATTATATCTACATGCCCCTTAAAAGCGGAACATTTAGACTGGATTTGTCGCAGTTGGTACGCTGTCATTCATAATTGGAAGCCCACTGAAATGCCTCGAGAATTCCCACTAGAATGGCAATCTGAGTTAGTTTCTCATTTGCCTGTTTTACATGATGAAAAAACGTTGTACAAATGGGTTCCAGCGTTGATTACCCATAAATTTTGTATGCAGTCTTTAAACATATCCATTCAAAATGGATATAAGGGAGAACTATCATTTTATCCACTTCGTTCAAAACATATATGTGAAGCGCTATCAGAACCTATAAAACATGAAGAAACCCAAGACTATTTTTCATATGTATACCGATTTGAGTTTATAACCCGTGGAATTGAAAATATCCCGTTATTAAAAGTTTCAGTTGGGATTAGGCGTTTCTATCAACACTCGGATCAAGATAATTTATCTATACTCCTAAAAAGAAGAAAAGGGACAGTGCTTGTTTCGATTAGAAATCCTATGCTTAATAATGATAAGGAAGTTTTCGTGAAATTAACAATTGAAAGTACACAAACTGGAATAAGATGGACCAAAAAATCTAGAGGATTTCTAGGTGTTTTAATGTTAGAAGAGAAGTTGAAACTTGTTACTATTATTCGAAATCTACAAAAATATAGTGAAGATAAGAGTGTGCGTGTACTAATTGTTTATAATGAAAGTACTTTTAAGGTTTCTGGTACCAAAATAGAACGTGGTATAGGCTTAGCAGAAAAAGAGGCGCTTCTAAAAGAATTTCAGCAAAGATTTCCGCATTTAAAGATGATTCCAGCATGTCAAGAAGTGAAAATAGATGACAATAACGATTTAGTACCTCTACATACACCCAATGGATTGAAAGAAATCACACTAGAATTATGGTCAAATCACATGCTAACGAAAGTAGAAGAGGTATTATTGAAAAACGGAATCGTATTAGAGAAAATGGCTGATACATTCTACAGATTAAATTCTACCCCGCAAGTTGTATTGAGAATTATAGAACGCAGACCAGAAAGAATTAAGCAAGATCCATATCATATGGATTATTGTCATAGATATAAAGAACGCTGTGTCCAACATGTTATTCAAGAATTACATACTATTGCAGATACAGAGTTCGAAATGATTTTGTCTTTAATTGAGATTGAAAAATGTGATGGACGTGAAAAAATTGATCCAAAACAAGTAATTCGAGAAGGTTTTGCGCGAACTAATCGTATTTCACAATTTATTGAGTCGTTAACAGGGAAGGATATAGAGAAGGATCGTATCTTGAGCGCTATACTTGATTTACTAGCAGATAGGGGATTTCTAAAACAAAATTGGAATCGTATAAATATTCCAGGTACACTTGTAAGCTTATCGATAGAAAAAATACATCAAAATCAGTTTCTACCTATTTTTTCAAAAATAAATAGGAAAGAAATTTTATATAAGTTACACGGTAATGAAAATTGGAGAACTTTTGATCATACAATCTTAAGTATGGATAGAAATCAATCTTTTTTACCACAACCTTCTAAACGGAATGACATAGGAATTCATTTTAAACAATTTGTGACAGATGAGTTAATACAAATCGCACAAGAGGCGCGGGAAAAAAACGAACAAGTTTATTTTATAGCTGATGCGAGTATTAGAGATTATTGGATAGAAGAATTGCAAAATGGACAGATTGATATAAATGGTTTGCCTAAAATTGATGCTGTATTGCAATCATTTCCTAACTTAAAAGGAATTAGAATTAATACGTTGAGTGATGTACCAAATTATATACTCAATCAAAAAGATGAAAGTAATAATACTTCAGGTTTATTCGTAGATCAACAAGGAATTTATTATAGTACCGACTTGCAAGCATCAAATGCTGCCTTATTATCGCAACAGCGTGTACTTGAAATAATCATTTTAGGTGCGAAGCGAGAAAAAAGAGATGATATTGCGAGAATGATAGATTATATGTGCAAAACAAGTATGACGCTTAATAGACGTACACTTATGCCCTATCCAATGCAGATGGTGAAAAAGATTAAAAACTACATTACAGATATCGGTTCATGCGGATTAAACGATGAGTTGGATGAAGATATAATGAAGATTGAAAGTAAAAAAAGCAATACCTTTAATTTAATTAATAATTCCAATATATAATTCTTTTAAAAGATAAAAGTGATACAGTAAATGTTTTTTGATAGGGAAGAATTAAAAATGACTGAACTAGCTAAAGACTTTACTCTTTACCTCACAATCTTTCGAGAAGATACTTTGAGAATCCCGCTAATTTATAAATAGCGGGATTTGTCATTTCTTTTTACAAATATAGATATCTATTGTCATGTATAGCGTTGTTTTTTTGTTTACTTTTTGGTACTAGTAGGATTAAGATGTCTTTTAGGAATGTTTTTTATTTGATTGAATGTAACCTATGCAAAAGACTTTTATGCTATGACTTTTTAGAAGTAAGGAATATGATAGGTAGAAAAACAAGAAAATTAACTTCACTATATAAAAGCTAGAAAGAAAGCAGAAAGGGATGGAAAATTGTGAAGAAACTTGATGTGCTGTTAATGGTGCTCAGCTGCCTGTTCCCAATTGCAGGTATTATGAAACAAATCCCTCTTGAATTGTCATTGTTTATAGGAGGATTATTATTTGTTACTAGTTTAGGAAGTTATTATGCAAAACGAATGCATTCACGAATATGTAGTTGGATCGCTTATACTATATTTATCACATTCTTACTGGCAATGTGGAATCAATACGTAACAACTAGTTCGTTAGTAGCGAATGCAAAAATTGCTGCATGTATTGCTGTGATCCCGTTTTTATTCCGATTCCGTACCTATGCGATTACCTTCGGATTACTCGCGTTATGGGGAGCTTTATTATGGGATATAAAACAAATCCAATCATTAACAGTTCTTGGGCGTATCATGAACTTATTGACAACAGAACGATTGTATTTACTTCTGCTAGTAGTAGGTTTCTTACTTGGTGGATTGCTTGCAAATGCATTAAATCGTAAGAATAGTAATGAGAAACAAGAAACAACAAACCTATTCAAACAAAAAAAGAAACGAATCAAACCTAATTTTAAAATTCGTATTCCAAGTCTACCAAAATTTAAAATTAAGATGCTAAAACTGGGGAGAAAATCTTCTAAATCAAAGGAAACACGCACGTATGAACCGACTCGTAAAGAAAATGTGCCAACGTATCATACAACGCAAACAGAGCACCAACATCATGAAGTTGAAACAACGCAAGGTCAAACAAGAATGGAACGAAGAAAAAATCGTTATCATGCATAAAGCGAATTCTTATACAACATTTGAAACCGAAATACCCCTTCGTACAATCGATGGGGTATTTCGGTTTTTTTCATTTTATAATAATTAATATGTGAATATCGTAATTATCGAAAATTGTCATGTGAAAAATATCTGATTAATGATAAGAAAGAAATACTATGAGTAAATTAATTGTTTACGAATGATAGAGTCGATTCTAAAGGAAGGCAAAATTGAATCAATTTTTGAATCGTACCCTAATGATGAAAATACCAAAATCTCCAGTTGAAATGATGAGATGTGCAATGATGCAACAATTTTCAATCAATGAATAAATTTTTATTTTGAGAGTATTATTAAGAGGTTATATAAATTTGAGGAGGTGCTAACAATGTTCATTATCATCACTACTTCAGCATGTCTCTTATTTTGTATTAGCTTGTTACATATTTACTGGGCATTCGGAGGGAAATGGGGCATACATGCTGCGATTCCAACCGAATTTGGAGAAAAGGCCTTTACGCCTAGTACTGGAATGACGTTATTGATTGCCTTTTTGTTAAGTATGGCAGCGGTACTTTTATTATTAAAAACAAATATAATTTCTTTATCGATTCCACATGTTATTGTTCAAATTGGTTCTTGGATTTGTATGTTTGTGTTTGGGATAAGAGTAATTGGTGAGTTCAACTACTTCGGTATTTTTAAGAGAAAAAAAGATACGTATTTTGCCAAAATGGATACGATGTTATTTATTCCGCTATGTACTTTCTTATCTCTTTCGTTTCTCCTAGCAATTATTAGATAAAAGTTAATAGAAGCAATCTAATTATATGTTACACTATAAGCTACACAATTTTAGAAATGAATAGAGGGAAATACATGATTGATAAAATAGAAAAAATCGTTAATGACATGCAGGAGGATGAAGCAAAACATTTACTTCAAAGCATTCTTATACAACTAGATTTACTAGAAGAGGAATATAATGAAGACTCAATAAAACATTTAATGACTATCCCTAAACAACTGATGAATCATACACCATATAAGAGAGATATAACAGAAAGTACACATATTCATATTGCTTTTGATGATTCAATGGCTGGTTGTTTAAAGTACATGTTAAGTCAAGAGGGATTACGACACGAGCATGTTGCTTCATTCTCAGAATTCTTTTCAATTGGACCAATCTACCAACTAGATAAAACTGAAGGACAACAAGCAAGACAGCAGTGGTTATCAAAGAATTTAAATTCATATGATTTCTATTTTGAAGAAGAATATTTACCTAGGTTTATTCAATCATTAGAAGAAATACAGTCGGTCCCAAGCGAAACTCCAATTACAATTTGGAAAGCGGATAATGCTCATGAACATGTTGGACTTTGTTTTGTACTTGCCCAATTAACAGATAAGAAAAATGTTCGATTGATTAACACGTCAGAAGCTCATAGAGAACTGTTACAGAAAGATTATGACATACGTGGGACAGGAGAACTATCACCTGAGAGTCTAGCAATCATTCGTGAAAAGTATAAAGAAAATCCATTTTTAGCTGAAGAGGATCGAACAAAGCTTGAAAAAGAATGGGAAGGCTTATCAACTAACACGGAGGTATTACGAATTTGGAAAGACAATGAAGTGCATGCTGTGCAAGAAAATTATTTTGATGCATTCATTATTGATTGTGCTAAAAAGATAGGAGCAGAAAAAGCTTTCTATAAAGCACCAAGAGTAATTGGAGAAGCACTTGGCCATGTAGAGCAATTAATCGGAGATACTTTTCTTGAATATCGCTTACAGACCTTAATCAAGCAAGATGTATTTAAAGTAGAAGGATCATTAAAGGCAATGCGATTCTATAGTGTGAAATTGAATAGATAAGTACTTTAAGAGCTTATAAAATAAGATTTCGCTACTGCTAAAGCATCTATCAAAAATAGGTGCTTTATTTATTTCATGAATTGTTGGTTAAGAGGGATATTACATGTACTTATAGAGTTTGAAAAATTAGAAATCCATATAAATAAAATCCAGAAAGATAAATTTGGGCTATACATAAGCTTCCTGTAGATAAAGAATCACATATGAATGTTTTAAAGTGAAAAATAAGAAAAAGGTGATGTTTTATATGTATAACCAACCAAATCATCCAGGTGTAGGGTATGACCAAGCAATGTATTATAACCCACAAAATTATGGGTATTATGAAGAAGCGAGTGAAATTAGAGAACATGAGCATGAGGATTATCGGCCTGATGATGCAGAAGATGCTCCAACATCACCACCACCGTCACAAGCGCCTTCCGTACCATCAACATTCGCTGCTCCGGTACAAAGCGCTAATATAAAATCATTTATGTGTAATTGTTTAGGAAGATGGGGATATTTACGTCTACATCGCCCAGGACCGTTTGGAAGAGATTTATGGTTTTTCCCAACGGAAGTTAGACGAAACGGAGTATCGGGATATACTTGGCAAGGTGGTCGTCGCCGGAAAGTAAGTTATCGATATCAACAAATTAGTAATTTTATGTGTTTTGGTTAGAAAGAAAAGGAGAGAAGGATATACCTTCTCTCCTTTTCTTTTGTAAAAATGTGCATCACTTAATTATTTTTCAATAAGTAAAGTAGGATCATAACAAAAGATTTGCAATTTTCTTGTTTTTATTAAGGTATAATTCATATGTTGAAGTGATTTTCACAATAGACGAAAGTGAGGGAGTATGATGCCTTTAAAAAACAAGGTGGGTCGAAAAATAGAAGATGGTATTCAGTTAGCTTCTGCGGAATTTAAAGAAGATGCTTATGAAATTTATAAGGAATCCCGTAAATTGCAACCTATTTTGTTTGTATGTAATGGTGAGCTAGGTAGGGAATGGCTAATTACAAGATATGAAGATGCATTACCACTTTTAAAAGATTCGCGTCTCAAAAAAGATCCAGAAAATGTATTTTCTCAAGAAGGTTTGCAACCATTTCTTTCGGTTGAAAATAGTGACCACTTAACAACGCATATGTTAAATTCGGATCCACCTAATCATAGTCGCTTACGATCACTTGTCCAAAAGGCATTTACACCTAAGATGATTTCACAATTAGAGGGACGGATTCAACATATTGCAGATACTTTATTAGATCGTGTAGAGCATCAACAAACTATCAATCTCGTGGATGACTATGCTTTCCCATTGCCAATCAATGTAATCAGTGAAATGCTCGGTATTCCAACAGAGGATCAAGAAAAATTTAGAGTGTGGTCCCATGCGGTAATCGCTTCTCCTGAAACACCAGAGGAGATAAAGGATACTGACGAAATATTATCTGAATTTATTACATACCTTCAATATCTAGTTGATGTGAAAAGAAATGATCCGAAAGAAGATTTAGTAAGTGCATTAATTCAAGCAGAAAATGAAGGCATTAAGTTAAGTGCGCGAGAGCTGTATTCAATGATTATGTTACTTATTGTAGCCGGACATGAAACAACGGTAAACCTAATTACAAATACGGTATTGGCTCTACTAGAGAACCCAGAGCAATTACAGTTATTAAAAGAAAAGCCAGAGCTTATTGACTCAGCAATTGAAGAAGGATTACGCTATTACTCTCCAGTTGAAGTTACAACCGCACGATGGGCAGCTGAATCTTTTAAAATCCATGATCAAGAGATTCAAAAAGGAGATATGGTTATCATTTCATTAGCATCAGCAAATCGTGATGAAGATGTCTTTGTTAATCCAGAAGTGTTTGATATTAAAAGGGAAAATAATCGGCACATTGCTTTTGGACACGGAAGTCATTTTTGCTTAGGTGCACCATTGGCACGTTTAGAGGCGAAAATTTCCATTTCGACTTTGTTAAGACGTATGCCTAACTTACAAATAAAAGGCGAGCGGGAAGAAATTAAATGGCAGGGAAATTATTTAATGCGCTCTTTAGAGGAATTACCGTTAACTTTCTAGAATAGGTACTTGAAGACATGCATACATTTTTTACTGTTCACATAGAGTATGTATGTGCCATTTAAAATCGAAACGGAAGGGTGAAAATATCCCAATGATCAACTAATTCTATTTTTCAAGAAAGCTTCGTTAAAAAACGAAATATGCTTCTGAATAGGATTAGTACGTACATTTTTGTATAAAAGGGATGTGTTTTCGCACTGCGATTATATAGTCTTTTTCATATGATTTGTGCTGCCTCCTATTCAGAATGTAGAATAGGGGGCTTTTTTATGTCAATGAATGTAGAAATGAAATCGAAGAGTAGTGTATCACACGTATTAAAAAATCGATTTGTGCAAGGGATTCTTGTTTCGGCATTATTTTTGCAGGTAGGTATATGGGTACGGAATTTTGCAGTATTGCTTTATGTAATGGAAATGACAAATGGGGATGCTTTTGCCATTTCTATGATTTCAGTTGCTGAGTTTGCTCCAATTTTTATTTTTTCGTTTATTGGCGGAACTTTTGCAGATAGGTGGAAACCGAAAAGGACTATGGTTTGGTGTGAAATTTTAAGTTCTTTATCCGTATTTGTAGTATTGCTTACACTTATGTTTGGTACGTGGAAAATTGTATTCTTTGTTACTTTAATCTCAGCGATTCTTTCACAGTTTTCACAGCCTTCAGGAATGAAATTGTTTAAACAGCATCTATCTACGGAGGAAATACAATTAGCTATGTCCTTATATCAAACGATTTTTGCAATCTTTATGGTGCTAGGACCTATACTTGGTACATTTGTATTCCAAGGGTTCGGAATTTACACATCAATTATAGCGACAGGTATTGCATTCTTACTCGCAGCAATTGTATTGCTATTTCTCCCTAAAGATATTGAAAATCAAAGCGAAAACAAACAAATTAGTTTGTTTCAAGAAATGGCGGATGGAATTAAGTATGTGAAGTCAAAGAAAGCGTTAATATTACTTGGTGTTTGTTTTATGGCAGCAGGATTAGGTATTGGCCTTATTCAACCACTAGGGATTTTTATCGTAACAGAACAACTAGGTTTATCGAAAGAAAGCCTACAATGGTTATTGACTGTAAATGGTGCCGGTATGATTATTGGCGGAGCTTTAGCAATGGTATTTGCGAAGAATGTCGCTCCGCAAAAGATGTTAATCGTCGGGATGCTTGGGCAGGCTGTCGGTATTGGTATTATTGGTTTTTCTACAAATTTATGGATTACACTTACAGCTCAACTTTTTAGTGGTTTAGCTCTTCCGTGTATTCAAATTGGAATTAATACTCTTATTATTCAAAACTCTGATACAGACTTTATTGGACGTGTGAACGGGATTTTGAGTCCATTATTTACAGGTTCAATGGTAGTGACAATGAGTATAGCAGGTTCGCTAAAAGAAGTGTTTTCGCTAAGTATGATGTATGAAGGGACAGCATTATTATTCATTATTGGACTATTATTCATTTTACCAATATATAATTTGAAACCTGTAGTAGCAACTTCAAATGATATAAATAATGAAGAAGGAGCTATTCAGCATGAATCCTAATCCAGATGTAAAATACCCGATTGAAGGAAATAAAAGTGTTCATTTTATAAAAAATACAATAACAAGACCTAATATTATTGTTGGCGATTACTCTTATTATGATTCGAAAAATGGAGAAACGTTCGAAAATCAAGTGCTATATCATTACGAGATAATCGGAGACTATTTGATTATGGGGAAATTTTGCTGCGTGGCACCTGGTGTTACATTTATTATGAATGGTGCAAATCACCGAATGGATGGATTCTCAGCGTACCCATTCAATATTTTCGGCCATGGCTGGGAGAAATTTACACCTGCACTTTCTGATTTACCATATAAAGGAGATACAGTAATCGGAAATGATGTATGGATAGGGATGGAGGTTACTATTATGCCAGGAGTTACACTAGGGGATGGAGCCATTATTGCAGCAAAATCTGTTATAACAAAAGATGTTCCACCATATACAATTGTTGGAGGGAATCCTGCTATGGAGATAAAAAAGAGATTTTCTGATAATGTAATAAGTGAATTGTTAGAAATAAAATGGTGGGATTTAGATATTAAAACAATTTCTACAAATATTGGTGCGATTGTAAATGGGGATATAGAAGCTTTAAGAAAAATCGTTCCAAACAAAGGAGCATATAAAAAGTAAAAAATGAATCACGAAAAGGTATCATACCTCCCAAAATGGTTAATGATAAAAGAATAAGGAGGTGTGATATCTATGGCACAAGATGTTTTATGTGAAGTAAACAACTGTAAATTTTGGGGTAATGGAAACAAATGTAACGCAGAAGCAATTTATGTTGTGAGTCATAAAGGGAACCAAGCATCTACAACGGAAGAAACAGACTGCAAAACGTTTGTACCAGAAGTTTAAAGGATAAAGGGTAACCATGTGGTGGTTGCCCTTTTATTAATTATAGTATTGATAATAAATCTCATTTTCATTCACTGTTTTTACTTTTCTTGTTAATATTTTATATTTTTTTCATAAGAGAAGCGATCCAAGATAGTTCATGTTCAATACGTGATTTACTATAGTGTACAACTTCAGTAATAAAAGCGGATGTTTCACTTAATAATTGAATAGAAGTTAATTGTTTATGTAACACATTTTGACGAGAGGTTAAAATCTCTGCTCGAGCTTCATAATCAAGTTTTTCAAACAATGCGACACGTACAAGAAATTCAGCATCATTAGAAGCAGTTTTTTCTGGGAACTCTCGCATCATTTCATAAAAAATTTCTGTGCCTGTATGAGTTAGTGCATAAATATTACGATTCGGCTTACCTATTTGTTGATGGACTTCTTTTGTAATGGCACCCATATCTTCAAAACGGCGGAGAGCAGGATATAGCATGTTATGATTTAATTCGAAATTTTCTCCAAGCCGATTTTGAATATTTTTCTTAATTTCATAACCATATTTTGGACCAGATGTTAGTTCAGCAAGTAATAAAATATCAACGTACATAAGTATCCTCCTAATTTTTTCTCAACAAAATATTTCTCCTCATATGTTAAAATAACATATGTTAGTCTATACATCTTTGTACAGCCGACCTATTACTTTTATTGTAAAAGAAAAGGGAGGAAAGAACTATGAATTCGCCTGAAAATGTCATTTTGATTCATAAAATTTCAAAACTGAAAACAAAGGAAGATCTGTGGAATCCGTATTGTTGGTATCAGAACATGAGAGAGAATCATCCTGTTTATTATGACGCAGAGCAAGATGTATGGAATGTTTTTTTATACGATGATGTAAATCGTGTTTTATCGGATTATCGCTTATTCTCAAGCAGAAGAGATCGTAGACAATTTTCCATTCCACCTCTAGAAACAAGAGTAAATTTAAATTCTTCTGATCCTCCTGAACATCGAAATGTTCGTTCAATTGTTTCAAAGGCGTTTACCCCAAGAAGTCTTCAGAAATGGAAACCACGGATACAGGAAATTGCAAATGAACTTGTGAAAGATATGAGCAATTATAATGAAATCGATATTGTAGAACAGTTTGCGGCTCCTTTACCTGTAACTGTTATTTCGGATTTATTAGGAGTACCAACAACGGATCGTAAAAAGATTAAAATGTGGTCGGATATTTTATTCATGCCGTATAGTCAAGAAAAGTTTACTGATTTAGATCAGCAGAAGGCAGTGGCTTTACATGAGTTTAAAACATATCTTTTACCAATTGTTCAAGAAAAGCGATATCATTTGGAAAATGATATTATTTCGGATCTTATAAGAGCTGAGTATGAGGATGAAAGATTATCAGATGAGGAAATTGTTGTATTTTCATTAGGCCTTTTAGCAGCTGGTAATGAGACAACTACAAATTTAGTTATCAATAGCTTTTATTGTTTTTTAGTAGATGCACCAGGGACATATAAAGAGTTAAAGAGAAATCCAGAGTTTATACCAAAAGCAATAGAAGAAGTACTACGTTATCGTTTTCCGGTCACATTGGCACGAACAATTACAGAAGATACAACGATATTTGGTCCGAAAATGAAAAAGGGGCAGATGATTGTTACATGGGTAAGTGCAGCCAATTTGGATGAAAATAAATTCTCACAAGCTTCTCTTTTTAACTTGCATCGCTCAGAAAACGAAAAACATTTAACATTTGGAAAAGGTCCGCATTTTTGTTTAGGCGCACCACTTGCACGTCTGGAAGCGGAAATTGCGTTGAAAACATTTATTCAACAATATGACGATATAGAGTTGTCTGCATCTTTTCATTTAGAAAATTGCATACTTGAGAATGAACAAACATTAAAACGTTTGCCAATTCTTTTGAAAAAATAATACAAATAAGAAAAAACAAGGTGCTAAAGTATTGGCATCTTGTTTTTTCTTATTTCTCAATTGTAACCTAATTTTTTCTTTCGTACGATAGAAGTGAGTTGTACTCATTAAAAATAGATAAATAGATAGAGTGGAGAATGATGTTTGTGTTAACTCGTAATGGAAGTACTGTATTTCAAAAGTTTACTTCTAAGTAAATGTAAACTGTAAATGACTGCAAGTTGAGTTGCAATTTAGCGAGAGAAGAAACAAATAAATTCTTAAATAAAAAAGCCATATTACTGTAACATAAGAAGTAGTCTATAATAACGACACTATCTTTTTTGTAGTATATATGAAGAGGGTAGTGTTGTTGTATTTTAATAAGCATTTTTTTCAAAATATTTCTTGACCTGAAACGCTTTTCATAAATTATAACTAAGAGGTACTTAACGAGTTAAATATGAAAACGATACCTTCTGTATATTCATATTATCTTTTTTATTTATAGAAAGTGGTGAAGCAATAATGAAACTTATCGCAATTGATTTAGATGGAACGCTTCTATCAGGAAATAAAATGATTAGTAAAGAAAATGCTGAAGCGATTCGCAAATGCCAGAAAGAGGGGCATATTGTGGCGATTTGCACAGGGCGTTCTATCATTGATATTGAACGACTTTTATTAGAAGTGGATTTACAATGTCCAATAATCGCAGAAAATGGTGCAATTATTTATAAAGATCAAAAAATGCTGAAGTGCTATCCCATCCAAAATGCACAAGCACTTGAAATTGTGGAATACCTTGAAGAAAATCGTATGTATTATCAACTATATACTGATCGAGGTGTATATGTCCCGCAATATGGGGAAGAAAGTGTATATCGTGAAATAGATGATATTAAGGAATCAGATAAAGAAGTTGATCTACAAGAGATAGAAAACATCGCAGCGCTGTATCTTGAGCATACAGCATTTCATATAACAGAAAGTTGTAAAACAATTTTAGCAGATGATTTACATGTTCATAAACTTCTGCCATTTTCTTATGATATGGAGAAATTAAAAAGTTTAAAAGAACAGTTTCAGCATAATACAGACTTAGCAATTACAGCTTCTTATTGGCATAATTTAGAGATCAATCATCGTGATGCTCAAAAAGGGAATGGTCTGTACACTTTAGCAAAACATCTTAATATACCATTCGACAATACAGTAGCAATCGGAGATGGACTAAACGATGTTTCGATGATGGAAAAAGCCCATATATCTATTGCAATGGGAAATGCAGTGGATGAAATAAAGAAGATGTGTCTTTATGAAACATTATCGAATGAAGAACATGGTGTTGCCCACGCTCTGTATCATTATGTAATGGTATAAAGTAAAAAAGAATCCATAAAGGATTCTTTTTTACTTTTTTATTAGGGGTAAGGTATTCTATGAAATTCATAGAAGTCTTATTACATGTATTATATAGAAAAAATTGGAATAACTGTATATATTCTTCAAGAAAATTGTGAATGTTTTGTGAAATTTTTAATTGTATCATGTTATTACGGTAAGATTATATATCATATTTAAATAAGTTTTATTGAAAAATAAAATTTATTTGAATAATTATGCTTCCACTATATACCTGCAAGAACATTATTCGTATAATGGAGAAGCATGAATTAAAAATGGCATTAAATTTACATATAGAGGTGGAAAGAGGATGGAAGCTCGGCTAATGGAACTCATTGATGTGAACACAATAGAAACCATGGCAGAACAATTTTATAAATTAACAAACATTTCACATCAACTTCTTGATGCTGAAAGAGAATGTATTTTTTCGTTGGGTATGGATCAAGAGAAAAATAGTAAACTTACAAAAGTTGAAATCCCAATTTTTTTTAATGAGCAAAATATTGGTTCGTTTGTTACTTACTCCATGAAAGATGATACCTTTAGTTGTCAAAAATACTTCGAAATGCTTGCAAATCTCATTGTAGATACTGTAATGAATAAACTTCAAAATAAAAATATACATTTACTTTCTCAAAAAGAAGAACATTTATATACAATCTTACAAAACATGCCGGTTATGGTAGACGCTCTTGATCAAAATGGCGATTTTATTTTATGGAATCGTGAATGTGAACTTGTAACGGGTTATTCAGCCGAAGAAATCATTGGAAACCCAAAAGCGTTGGGTTTGTTATATCCAGATGCAGACTATCGCCATCAAATTCAAAAGAAATTTTCTCTTCGGGGAAAAAACTTTCGAGATTGGGAAATGAATTTAACGTGCAAAAACGGTGAAACAAAAACAATTATGTGGTCGAATATATCCAAGCAATTCCCTGTATCAGGATTTAGCTATTGGGCCGTTGGGGTTGATATTACTCATTTAAAAGGCATAGAAGAACAATTAAAACAGCAAACTTCAGAACTAGAGCTTATATTCAAAGCTTTACCGGATTTATGCTTTTTAACAGAAGCTGATGGCACAATAATAGATTATAAAGCTGGATCAACTGCGAAATTTTATGTACCTGCAGAAGATTTTATGGGGAAAAAATTTTATGAAGTGTTACCATCACCTGTAGCGCAGCAGTTTCGAGAAGCCATTTATCAAGTGCAACAAAAAGAATCCACTGTTATTGTTGAATATCCGTTAACACTTAAAGGAAGCATAAGTTTCTTTGAGGCTAGATGTTTACCGTTGTTAAAAGATAAAATTATGATTATTGTTCGTGATATTACGGAACGTAAAAAGACAGAAGAGTTACTAAATAAATCAGATACACTTGCTGCCATTGGACAACTAGCTGCAGGGGTAGCGCATGAAGTTCGAAATCCATTGACAGTAATTAAAGGGTTTATTCAATTGTTTCAGATTAATCAGGAAGATCAAGATAAATACTTTGAACTTATGCTTTCGGAAATTGAAAGAATCGAGTCGATTCTTCATGAGTTTTTATCAATTGCAAAAACAGATGTGATTCCAAACGAAAAGAAAAATCTATATTGCATATTAAAGAACGTCGTTTCATTAATCAATACGAAAGCAATTATGACGAATATTCAAATTGAATTGGTTACGGATTTAACAGAATTAATAATTGATTGTAGTGAGAATCAATTAAAACAAGTATTCATTAATATTTTACAAAATTCAATTGAAGCGATGCCAAATGGCGGGAAAATCTCTATTATGGTTAAACAGGATGGAAACAATAAAGTGATTATAAATATGATTGATGAAGGCATAGGAATTCCTGAGGAAAGAATTAAAAGATTAGGAGAACCTTTCTACAGTACGAAAGAAAAAGGTACTGGAATTGGACTCATGCTAAGCTATAAAATCATCGAAAGTCACCAGGGCAGAATTAGTATTATGAGTGAAGTTGGTGTTGGAACATCTGTTACGATTTATTTACCGATGTTTCAAAGTGAATCAGTTCCCCTTCATACAGAAATGCCATCTATTACAGGGAGTTCTTATTAAATTAGAGGAAAAAAGCTATCTTATCACTCTTAAGATAGCTTTTTATTATATAGGAAATGGATTAAAAATACAGATAATTGCTTCTTATCCAGCAAATTGCACCGCAGTTTTCGCATGTAAATAAGCAGTATCAAATACAGGGATAGAAAGATCCTTTTGAGAAATAAGTAACGGTATTTCTGTACAACCTAATAAGATTCCCTCGGCTCCCTTTTCAATAAGTTTAGTAGTAATTTGTAAAATTCTTTCCTTGGATTGCTGCGAAATGATACCTTGGCTTAATTCATGAAGAATAACATGATGAATAAATACTCGTTCATCTTTACTTGGAATAATCGTTTCAATTCCATAGTTAGCTAGTCTTGTTTTATAAAAATCTTGTTCCATTGTTTGTTTGGTTCCAAGAAGGCCAATTCGTTTTACATTGTGAGCTATAATTTCTTCAGCGCTGACATCTCCAATATGCAGAAGGGGAATAGATACCGCTTTTTCTACTTCATCAGCAAATTGATGTACGGTATTTGAACACATAAGGATACAATCCGCGCCAGAATTCTCTACTTTTTTAGCTACCGTAACTAGCTCATTTTGCACTTCTTCATATTGATGATTTTGTAATAATGTCGTTACTTCGCCAAAATCCATACTATATAAAACAAGTTTCGCATTATGCTTATATTGAGATAAAGTAAGTGTATTAATATGTTTATAATATAAAGACGTTGATTCCCAACTTAATCCGCCTATTAATCCAATTACTTTCATGTTCAATTCCTCCCGTTAACATCCTTTGTCGCGTTCATTATTTCATAATTCCGATAAGAATACAATGATTTATCTTTATTATTTTGTGTAAAAATAAAAATAGTAAGAAAAGTGTTGAAATTACCCCTTGTTAGTGTAATAATACAAATTACAAATGAATACTTATCCAGAGAGGTGGAGGGAAAGGCCCTATGAAACCTCAGCAACCCCTATTTAGTATTATAGGAAGGTGCTAATTCCGCAAAGGCATTTATGTCTTTTGAAAGATAAGAGGATCTATACGTGAAAGAAAATGACCTCTTATATAAGGGGTCATTTTTTGTTGTGAAGAAAGGAGGTGGATATGCATAATAGCTATTTTTGTTACATATAGGAGTAATACAAGTTTGCTAGGATGAGAGGAGAATTTATATGAACAAACTATCTACAAAGCTAGTTGTAGCAATTGGAATTGGTTCTGCAATATATGGGGTATTAGGACTTTGGGGATTTTCAATCGCCCCTAATACATTTATTAAACCTGCAATAGCTATATTAACAATATTCGGTGCAATATTTGGTCCATTTGCCGGCCTATTAATCGGCCTTATTGGTCATACAGTAACTGATACCATCGCAGGATGGGGAATTTGGTGGGGATGGGTACTTAGTTCAGGTATTATTGGTTTTTCTATGGGACTTATACAAAAACGAACAGGTTTCAGTATAAAAAATGGAACATATCGCAATCGTGATATTTCATATTTTGCTGTAACAGGTTTAATCGGTATAGTTATTGCTATTATATTTGCTGGTGCTTTCGATATTATCGTGATGGGTGAACCTTTTGATAAAATTGTCATACAAGTACTTGGGGCAACGATTGCAGATGTTATCGTGTTTTTAGTTCTTGGTTTACCAATTACATTAGGACTCGCGAAATCAAATAAGAAACATACACATTTAAAAATTGAAAAGTAGGGACATTACAATGAAACCAATTATTTCTTTTGAGCACTTCACATTTCAACATCAACATGCTGCACAGCCTACTCTAAAAGATATTACGTTTCATATTTATCCAGGAGAAAAAGTACTAATTGCCGGGCGAAGTGGATCAGGAAAATCGACATTGGCCCATTGTATCAATGGGTTAATCCCTTTTTCTTATGAAGGAATTAGTACTGGTGAAATCTCGATATGTGGAAATGACCCAAGGAAAAGTAGTATTTTTGAACAAAGTAAACACGTAGGAACGATTTTACAAGATCAAGATTCACAGTTTATTGGTTTAACTGTAGGAGAAGATGTTGCCTTTTCGTTAGAGAATGAATGTGTACATCAAGAAAATATGAAAAAATCCGTTATGAATTCTTTGCAAAAGGTGCATATGCACACATTTCATTCACAAAGTCCTCATGAATTATCAGGTGGGCAAAAACAAACAGTTTCTCTCGCTGGGTTATTAACAACAAATGCTAACATATTGTTATTTGATGAACCTTTAGCTAATTTAGATCCTACAGGTACTTTAAAAACTGTAGAGCTTATTAAAGAAATACATGAACAATATAATAAAACAGTTGTTATTATTGAGCATCGAATAGAAGAAATTTTGAAGCTGGACTTAGATAAAATTATTTTAATAGAAGACGGAAAAATTGTCGCGATTGATTCACCAAATGCGATTTTACAGGGGAATTTCATGCGAAAAATAGGCTTAAGAGAACCTGCATATATACAAGCGCTAAAGGATTTGCACTTTAACAATAAAGAGAATGAAATATATCCAATGGAAAAGTTACCGTATAAAAAGGTAAATATGGCAATTCAAAATTGGATGGAAAAGGAACCACCGCTTAAAAAGCAAGTTCCAAAAGCAAAATTATGTCAAATAGAAAATCTTTCTTTCTCATACTCTAATACAAATTTCGCCTTAAAAGATATTACCCTATCCGTAGAGAAAGGGGAGATTATGGCATTATTAGGTCATAATGGAGCAGGAAAATCGACACTTGCTCATATTCTTACTGGGATGAACAAAGTGAAGCATGGAAATATTGTTTTAGATGGAGAAAATATAGATTCTTGGTCAATTCGTAAGCGAGGTGAGGTACTTTCATATGTTATGCAAAATCCAAATCATATGATTACACAGTCTACCGTTTGGGATGAGGCCTCCTTTTCATTAAAGTTGAAGAAAATTTCTAAGCAAGAAATAAAGAAGCGAACGGAAGAAGCGTTACGGATTTGTGGATTATATCCATTTCGAAATTGGCCTATTCAAGCGTTAAGTTATGGGCAAAAAAAGAGACTTACTATTGCATCTGTTTTAACAACGAATCCAAAGCTAATCCTATTAGATGAACCAACAGCCGGACAAGATTATTATCATTACACACAGTTTATGTCTTGTATACATAAATTAGCAAAAGAAGGTATCTCGTTTATTTTTATTACACACGATATGAATTTGGCGTTAGAGTATGCTGATCGTGCGGTAGTCCTTCATAAAGGTAAAGTGATTGCTGATGATTCTGTGTCCGTTGTATTAGCGAATCAATTAGTCTTACAGAGAGCCAACTTACAAGAAAGCTCATTAACATCACTAGCGAGATTAAGCGAAATTGCCTTTCCAGAAGTCTTTTCTCAATTATATATGGAAGCAAAAAGGAGGAGGGGCGTATGAATAAACATGGATCACTTTATATAGAAGATAATACGTATTTTCATCGTATGGATGGTGCAATTAAATTATTTTTATTCATAATTTGGATGACTCTTACATTTATATTTTTTGATTTTCGTATTTTATTATGCTTCTTTTTTATTGGTTGCGTAGGCCTAGCAGTCGCTAAAATTCATATACGGAAAGTTTTATTCATCTTTGGTGTTATATTCATATTTAGTTTACTTAATTCCATTATGATTTTACTTATTACACCAACGCATGGATCTGAACTAACAGGAACAAACACAGCATTTTTACATATTGGTTATGCAACAATTACACTTGAAACGCTCTTTTATGCCATTACGCTCTCATTGAAGTATTTTACATTATTACCATTTACACTTATTTTCATATATACAACAAACCCGAGTGAATTCACAAGTAGTTTGTATAAAATTGGAATCCCTTATAAAATTGCTTATGCAATTAATATTGCGCTTCGTTACATACCAAATATTCAATCGGAATACAAGTTGATTAAGCATGCACAAGAAGCAAGAGGTATTCCATTTGAAAAAGGAGATACTCATTTTTTTGAACGAATTAAAAATCGGGTATGGATCTTTTGGCCACTTATTATTCATTCTTTAGAGCGAATAGATACAGTTTCAAACGCAATGGATTTAAGAGGTTTTGGAAAAAAAGAGAAACGAACATGGTATTACGGGGCAAAAGCGAAGCGAGAGGATTTTATCGGACTCATCATCGGTAGTATCATTTTATTATGTGCGATCTATTTAAAGTGCTCCACATTTTCAGGTTTTTGGTATCCTTTTTAACAGTAATCTAACAGAAGTCCCCTTCCTCAAGCATGTGCAGGGCATAGCCCAAGTGGTAAGGAGGGGTCATTCACTCAACGGCGTGATTGTATATATGTAAGACACTTGGAGGAGTTTCTTTTTTATTTCATTAAGACACGCTCAAAAATTACAGATAAACATACTGTATAATACGAACCCGTTAATATGATCAACAACCTATTAGTTTTCAAACCAAAAGGAGGAGAAAATATGAGTTACGGCGGTTCTTGTGGTTTTGGTGGAGGCTTCGCTTTATTAGTTGTGTTATTCATTTTATTAATCATCGTTGGATGCAGCTGTTGGGGCGGAGGCGGAGGGTATTAATTTTTAATCACCCTTCATAGATTTATGTAATTTGAAAAACTATTAGAGGTGCTTTTTAGTACCGATACGAATGAACAAAAAAGGAGCTATCATGCTCCTTTTTATTTTAAATATTAGTTTGTTGAAATGTAATTGTTAGAGTGGTTCCTTTATTAATAATACTATGTATTTCTAAAGTACCATTCATTGTTTCAATAATTTTTACCGCAACCATCGTACCTAATCCTGTTCCTTTTGTCTTGGTACTGAAATACGGTTCACCAAATCGATTTATTTGTTCTTGTGTCATACCTATCCCACTATCTTTAATACTTATAATAACTTTAGCATTGTTAATAGAAGAGGAGATATTTAGCTCGCCACCATGCGGCATTGCCTCAATACTATTTTTTATTAAGTTCAAAAAACATTGATGGAAATGCTGTGTATTGCCAATGATTATTCCTTTTGATAAATCCTCTGATATATGAATGGAATTCATATTACATAATGGTAACATCATATTAATTACTCTATGTAGTTCTTGGTCTATAGGAATCCTATCTAGTTGTTCAGGTGCCGGTTTTGCAAAGGTTAAATAATCATCGATAATTACTTGTGCACGGTTTAGCTCCTCAAGAATATGTTCAATATATTGTTCTCGTGACTCTTTTGAGAGATCTGGAGTTTTTAGAAGCTGAGTAAATCCTTTTACTACGGTCAGCGGATTTCTAACTTCATGTGAGATACTTGCAGCAAGTTGACTCACAATCTCCATTTTTTCTACTTTAACTAATTTCGACCTCATCATAACGGCATCTTTTAACACTTCATTGAAGTATACAACAAAGAGCATGATAATAGGTGGTAGTATAATAAAATCAATGACATAAGATTGATTTATTTGAAAATCACTTAATGTTGTGACAATCAAAGTTGTAAGCAATGCAAGTGAAAAGGTTAATAGTATAGACATAATAACCTTTTTCTTTCTATTTAATTTATTAAACTTTGAAGAAGAAAATGCTGTGATTATAAGCATTGTTACATAGACAATAATTGTTAAAAAATTAATGCCATAAAAAATAAACCGCGCAAGTAACATAATTACTAATAAAGCAAGTCCAATTGGAAAGCCACCATAAAGTGTCCCTATTAAAAAAGGAATCTGTCTCAAATCATGAATGCGATAGTCATCAATGTAAATAGGGAACTTCATACATAAGATAAGCGGTACACTTGTGCAAATAATGATAAGAATCTTTTTATAGCGCTTAAAAAACAAACCATTATCATAAATAAAATAAAAAATAAATACGCTAATTAAAATGTAAAGAAGATTATTTAAAACGTTTTGATTCATGTAAACAAAGTTCATCATATATGCCTCATTATTGTGAATTTCAACTATATAAGTATTATACAAAAAAAATGAGACTTCTTCATGGATTAATTATTTTATTACAATAGGAGGCAGAGAGTCTTCAAAAACCTCCTATTGTTCGTGCAGCTTTCCAAGCTAGATAAAACTCCTTAATAGATGTGTAGCGCTTATTTCTGTCTTTCTCTATAGAGCGGCATGCTACATCATATAAGGACTTTCCTGCATCCCATTTTGAAAATGAGCGATCAAGTTCTCCTCCTAAAAGTGAGAAAGCTATTGCTCCCATATTAAATACATTTGTCTTTCCATCTATTACTGCACCTAATTCAAACTCTTCAGGAGACATAAATCGTGATGAACCCCACATTCTTCCCATCTTGTTTATATAAGGTTTTTTATTATACAAATCGATGTCACAAATCTTTGTCTTCTTTGTTTTAAAGTCATATAATATACTGCCATCATAAAAATCAATGGCTACATAATTTTTCCGTTCCACATGTACATGAAAAGAAAAGATACAATCTAGTGAGTTGAGGCGATCTTCAATTGAAATATGTTTATACCGATAAAATGGGGAAGAGGGGTTCATATATTTTGCTGGTGGTGGAAATTCCCAATGTGAATGTAAACATTCTCCATCAAACCAATCAAAGATAGCAACATACCCATGTTTTACTTCAAAATGGTCAATCAACTGGATTAGGTAATCATGTTTTAATTCTTCGTATAGGAATACCGCCTGTTTTAATCTTGCAATCGCATCATCAGGATCTCCTGAATATTCCGCTGTTTTTGCACCAGCGTATTTAACAAATCTTTTCTCGCCATCTCTTTCAATACCAAAGCATATATTACCTGAATCTTGTTGATCAAATACAGTAAATACTTTACCTAGACTTACGAGCTAATCAAAATCTTGATATTCTTTCAGTTGAAAAGTGACGTTATCTAAACGAATTGTGACTGGAATTTCTTTCATTTTACACCTCTTATTTTATATGATTAGATTAAGTATTGATATATTCGAGAAAAGTAATGAAAATCCTGTTTAGATTGGTTAAAAAGAGATGTTTATTATCAATAAAATAGTTAAATATTTGATCGAAAGGAGAAATAGATGGAAAAAGAAATCATCATTGAACCATATAATGAAAAGTGGCATAAAGAGTTTATTGAAGAGAAAGAGAAATGTATTTCATTACTGAGAAAAGATATGATAGCAATTGAACATATTGGAAGTACATCAGTAGAAGGATTACGTGCAAAGTCTCTTATAGATATGATGATAGGTGTTGAAGATTTAAATGTAGTCGATCATTGGATAGAGTTATTGCAAACGATAGGATATGAATATGTATTTCATGAACACTTCCCTAGGCGACGTTTTTTTAGAAAAGGAGAGTGGAGAGCTGGTACGCATCATTTACATGTTTATTTGTATGACAGTGATGAATGGAATAATAATTTGTTATTTCGGGATTTTTTAAGAAATAATGAGTGGGCACGTGAAGACTATAGAAGATTAAAACAGGAGCTTGCTGAAAAATATCCGTATGACCGAGTTTCATATACAAGTGAAAAAGCGCCTTTTATTCAAAATATTATTACATTAGCAAAAGAAAAGTGATACAGAAAAACAGAGTTTGGCATAAGAAGTATTTGTTTTTAGCTGCTTTATGGAGTAGTATTCGATTAAAAGTGTTAAGTCGAAATTATTAGTTTTTTCATGTCATTTATAATAAAAGTAAGGAATATTTGCCAGTCGAATATTCAGCCAAAGGGAAGTATATTATTTTGGGGACGAAATGTGAAAAAATGAAACTCAACAAACGTTGATGTAACGCGATTTCTGTGTAATCAGAGACCGCGTTTTTTATATACTTGATTTGTTTGACTTCAGTGTATGTGGTTGTTTTGAAAATTACGTTTAGTTTTGAATAAAAATTTCATTTTGTAGAAAAGAGGAATCGATATTTCGAGTTTAATAAACATGAATACTACGCTCTAATTGCTACAGATGGAGCCATCGATGTATATGTAGAAAATGTTACTGGTGAGAGTGTAAAGCAGGGTAAAGAAGAAGGTGTACCAACTGAAATCACAAGGGAACAAGCATTAGCAAAGTATATAGATTCAATGGCTGAAATTGCCCCAACAAATAAGGTGTCTCAAATTGTAAAAGAATTTAATGAACACGAAAACAGTCCTGTGTTAGTTTGCTTAGCATTAATTTAAAAGAGCAGCTAGCAAAAGCTAACTACTTAGTTTCATTGAGTATACGTGATATTGAGGATTTAATGGGGATTCGTGGTCCACGATATGAGCGCAGACGTGGTGACATTAAGATAGAAATAAGAAAGAAAGCTGTTGAAGGTGTGTAGTTGTATAAAACAACATTAGGTAATTGGAAGAAGTGTAAAACTTCATGTACCGTAAGTGAATTAAAGAAAAAATTAACAAGAATTATAGCATCCATTCGGAGCCTTTTTATTTTGTACAAGCAAATAGCATAAGGAGTGAAATGTAATATAAATAGCCCTTTTTCGGTACATTGTTAACCGAAAAAGGGCTATATTATCATAAAGAATCCTCATTTTTATAGGTTAAGCACTTGGATAGAGTTAAATAATATTATGTCATTGTGAATATAAATAAAGGCAAATTATTTTATAAAGTTTGATTTTTCTAGTACATTAGAAACAAAGGGGGAGAAATAATGAAAGCTATTGTGCATCAAGGTAAAAAGGGTATCGGCGGTTTAGAATATGAGGATTTAAAGAATCGAGAATTTGGTTACGGTGAAGTAAAAGTAAAATTGAGAGTAGCAGGATTGAACCACAGAGATTTATTCATTATGAATAATAGAAATGAAATGGATAAGCCATTAATTCCTGGATCTGATGGTGCAGGTATTGTAGTAGAGATAGGTGAAGGTGTTTCAAATGTAACGATTGATTCAGAAGTTATTATTAATCCAAGCATTGGGTGGGAGTTTACTCATGAGGTACCAGTGCTTCCGCAAGTATTAGGCGGACCAACAGACGGGACGTTTGCAGAATATGTTATAGTACCAGCTGAAAACATAGTGTCAAAGCCATCTTATCTTTCATGGGAAGAAGCAGGCGTTCTATCCTTATCTGCTTTAACAGCATATAGAGCACTTTTTACAAAAGGAAGATTAAAGCCTAAAGAACATGTTTTGATTCCGGGGATTGGTGGAGGAGTGGCTACGTATGCCATGTTATTTGCAAAAGCAATTGGAGCGAAAGTAACTGTTACTTCACGAGTAGAAAATAAAAGGAAAGCGGCAGAAAAATGTGGTGCTGATTTTTCGTTTGATAGTAATGGAAATTGGGAAGATGCCTTAAAAGGAGAAAAAGTAGATTTAATTATAGATAGTATTGGACCTGCAACTTTCTTGAAATATTTTGATATATTAAACCCAAATGGAAGAATCGTTAACTTTGGCGCGAGCTCAGGAGATAAAATTGAAATTCCATTACGGGCATTGTTTTACAATCAAATCGATATTATGGGAACATCGATGGGAAGTAGCGAAGAGTTTAATGAAATGATTCATTTTATAGAAAAGCATGAAATTAAACCAATTGTTGATACAGTGTATCCGTTGTCAGAAGCAGTTCAAGCTCTGGACAGAATGAATCAAGGTGAACAATTTGGAAATATAGCACTTTACATAGAATAAAAGTATGATTTATTATTAAAAATCCTTCAAAAAAGAATCTATTGAAAAAAGTTTGATCAAAATCCTGTATTAATTTAAACAGAATTTTTCTTTTTGTGCTCTTGTTGATATTGTAAAACTCCAGTCATGTTACGCCACTAAAGGGCCGTTTTCTTGAATAAAAGAAGGGACTATTCGTAAGTAAATCGAAGTTAATTAAAGGAATAAATGTTCAAAGCACTTTTGAAAAAATATTCATTACCACTGACATACTGTTGTCAGCATTAGACGTTTACAATAGCTATAGGAACAGCAACTAGGAAATTACCCGGCGACTCTAATATTGATTATAGTTACTTACTCAACATTGAGGAGGAAATCGATTATGAGCGACACAAAGACATTACGAGGACTCACCACCGTCAGTTTTTGGGTGACGGATCTAGCGGTGGCAAAGAAGTGGTACGCCGAGTTTTTGGGCATCGCCCCATACTTCGAACGTCCAGGATATGCCGAGTTTCGCCTCGGTGACTACCAGCACGAGCTGGGTCTGATCGATAGCCGCTACGCGCCCGATGGTTCGACGACCGGACCAGCCGGTGGTGCTGTCGTATACTGGCACGTCGACGATGTGACAGCAACTTTTGAGAAGCTGCTGTCTATGGGAGCGAAAGAACACGAAGCACCCATAGTTCGCGGTCAGGGGTTCATTACAGCCTCCGTGGTTGATCCCTTTGGGAACATCCTAGGCATTATGTACAATCAGCACTATTTGGAAGTTTTGGGTTCGACCAAAAAAGCGTGACCCGTGCTGTCGGCATTTAGCTTAACGTATGTCCAGTATGTACTACTCGCATCGCTGGTATGTTTACACAATTTATTTTACAGAATCGTTTACACGAACAAATGAAAATGACTAATTAGTATTCCGCTAATGGGCGCATTAATTGAAGAAGGATCACAGAAATGATTAAACTTTTTTATAAAACGGAAAGTGCACCCAAAAAGAAAAGAATCCATTTTGATTAATCTTGAACAGCTCCCTGTCAAGTAGACAGTGGAAATAATAAAAATACTTTAAGCGGCTTGAACCCTGTATTCCAATGGGCT
>NZ_LTAQ01000013.1:34118-70601 GCF_001590835.1 Bacillus gaemokensis | reverse complement strand
GTCTGTCCAAATGCAGGCATATCTCACCGCAACTTGTCAAAACATGAAAAAAATAGCCCTTCACCTGACCAAAAAGGGTCAAATGAAGGGCTGTTTTTTTTATTTTATCTTGTTTAATGTTGATTCTGTTTTTGAGCTTGTTCTGGTGTATCAAGACTAGTTGCACCAGGGTATTGTAGTGATTGGTCGCGATCAGATTCGACGCGGCGTGATTGTTTTAACTTTTTTTCTTGACGGTCTTTTCCCATTGCTATTTACACCTCCTTACTAGAGAGTGTTGCTGTTATAAGAAAAACTATGCAGGCAGAAGGGAGGATTAGTTTTTATAAAAAGTTCCCATAATGGAAATGATAGGAGGTGAAAATATGGATGGGAATTATTTTTATTTTATAGCATGGATGGGCTGGATTGTTGCGACGTTTTTTATGAAAAAAGAAGCTATTCGTTGGAAAGTGAGTACGGTCATATTAATATTTATCATTTGCTCACAAATTCATGTATCAATTGTTTCTTTCACTGTATCAATAAATGCTCTTTTACTTGGTATCATTTCTTTTTTAGGGATTACGCTATATTCTATCTGGAAAAAAATATACGTGTTACTTTCGGCACTTATCATCGCTATGTTATACACAACTTTTCATTTATTAGAGGTATATGACCCGATTTGGATTGTTATGGATCGAACCTTTATGTTAAGTGGTGTTCTTGTATATGCATCAATCTTGTTGCATCGAGATCGTTTGTTACGGCTATGCTCTTTATATACAGGAGCACTACAAGGTGAAATATTAGTAACATTTATTTTTCGTAAACTTCATTTTCCATATGAATTTGGTAGTTTGACGTTTTTTGATATCATTGCTGTTTCGACGCTATTTGTCGCAATTTTGCTTTGTGTTGTAAAGGTATCAGCTTATACAGGAAAGCTTAGGAAAAAACATGTAAAAGAAAGGCAAGGATAATACATGACTGAATATACACCAGCCATTTTGTGTGGCGTAATTGCAGGAACAGTAACGAGAATATTTATGCTGCGTACAGATACAAGACAATATCCTACACGTTTGCATGGGAAAATAATTCATATCGCTATGGGGTTAATCGCAGCAGCTTTAGGGGCAATTGCTATTCCATCTATTTTGAAAAAGGATTTTTCAGCGATTACGTTCTTAACGCTAGCAGCTTCCCAATTTCGAGATGTACGAAATATGGAAAGAAATACACTGCAACAATTAGATGGGTATGAGCTTGTACCACGTGGAAATACATATATTGAGGGGATAGCCCTTGTATTTGAAAGTCGTAACTATTTAGCGATGCTAACATCATTTGTGACAACATTTACATACATAGGGTTTCATTCGTGGGTTGCTGGTGTAGTTACTGGCATAGTGGGATTGTTTATTGCAAAAATATTGATGTCTGGTAAAAGGCTACACGATCTCGTAGACATTGAGCATGTTCCTCTTCGGTTTGAAGGGGCAGGACTCTATATTGATAATATTTATATTATGAATATTGGATTGCCAGCACGGCAAGAAGAAATTATGAAGTATGGAATGGGGTTTATTCTAAAGCCTAAGTCCATTGACGCAAGGGTAACGATTTCCAATCTTGGACAACGACAAGCGATCTTGCATGATGTTTCGGTTGCATTAGGCATATTTAGAGATTCTGGAACGCCGGCGTTAGTGCCACTAGCTAAGCGTGATTTAGAAGACGGGAGAGTAGGTGTATTTGTACTCCCGCAAGATCAAGACGTAAAAAAAGCGATTGCGGTAATCGGAAATGTGCCAACTTTAGAAAGCGCGGTTCATATGTCATCAGAAGCTCCGAAAGGAAGGAGAGACACAAGGTGATATTAGAAAGCTATATTCTTGCTGTAATTACAACAACACCAGAAAAGTTTGCTGGTGGAGCACCTTTATTTGTTTGTGATTCAAAAGAAGAAATGGAATTTGTCGCAAATAATTTAGAAGCTATTTTAGATGGTATTGCACACCGCTTACAAGAGAATGTATATATTATTGTGAAACATTAGTAACGTATGCTATAATATGAGGTGTTTTGATACGTTGAGAAATATTCTGGAATGCAAATCCCTTCTTGCACAAAGAAGGGTTTTTTACATAATAAACAGAAGCAAGATGAAAGGATGAAAGTATATGCCGAAACCAGTAGTGGCAATAGTAGGCCGCCCGAACGTAGGGAAATCTACTATTTTCAATAGAATTGTTGGAGAGAGAGTATCAATTGTAGAAGATATCCCAGGTGTAACACGAGATCGTATTTATAGTGCAGGAGAATGGCTGAATCATGAATTTAACATTATTGATACAGGTGGAATTGATATTGGAGACGAGCCCTTTTTGACACAAATTCGTCAACAAGCGGAAGTTGCGATTGATGAAGCGGATGTTATCATTTTTATGACGAATGGTCGCGACGGTGTAACTGCAGCAGATGAGGAAGTTGCAAAAATTTTATATCGTTCTAAAAAACCGGTTGTACTTGCAGTAAATAAGGTGGACAATCCAGAGATGCGTAATGACATTTATGATTTCTATGCATTGGGATTTGGTGAGCCGTTCCCGATTTCTGGTACACACGGATTAGGTTTAGGAGATTTATTAGATGAAGCAGCACAACATTTCCCTAAGATTGAAGAAGAGGCATACGATGACGAAACGATTCGTTTCTCATTAATTGGCCGCCCGAACGTAGGGAAATCATCGCTTGTAAATGCATTACTTGGTCAAGAACGCGTAATCGTAAGTAACGTAGCAGGAACGACACGTGATGCTGTTGATACACCGTACAGTAAAGATGGACAAGATTACGTTATTATTGATACAGCTGGTATGCGTAAAAAAGGGAAAGTATACGAGAGTACCGAAAAGTATAGTGTGCTTCGTGCATTGAGAGCGATTGAACGCTCTGACGTTGTTTTAGTTGTTTTAGACGGTGAAGAAGGAATTATTGAGCAGGATAAAAAAATCGCTGGTTATGCACATGAATCAGGACGAGCTGTTATTATCGTTGTGAATAAATGGGATGCAGTTAAAAAAGATGAAAAGACAATGAAAGCATTTGAAGAAAACATTCGTGCTCATTTCCAATTCTTAGATTATGCGCCGATTGTATTCTTATCTGCGAAAACGAGAAAACGTACGCAGACATTATTACCAGTTATTAATGAAGTCAATGAAAGTCATAGCATTCGCGTACAGACGAATGTATTAAATGACGTAATTATGGACGCGGTGGCAATGAATCCAACGCCAACACATAATGGTAGCCGCTTGAAAATCTTCTATGCAACACAAGTTGCAGTGAAGCCACCAACATTTGTTGTCTTTGTAAATGATCCAGAATTAATGCACTTTTCATATGAGCGCTTCTTAAAGAATCGTTTACGTGAGTCGTTTGGCTTCGTAGGAACGCCAATTCGAATTATTTCTAGAGCAAGAGACTAATGGAGAGGATGTGATTTTATGAAAAAAATCACAGTAGTAGGAGCAGGTAGCTGGGGAACAGCGTTAGCGATGGTATTAGCTGACAATGGTCATGATGTACGTATTTGGGGAAATCGCTCAGAGCTCATGGATGAAATGAATATGAAACATGAGAACAGTCGGTATCTTCCAGGGATTACATTGCCAAGCACAATCGTAGCCTACTCTTCTTTAGAAGAAGCATTAGTAGATGTAGATACAGTACTTCTAGTGGTGCCAACGAAAGCGTACCGAGAAGTACTGCAGGATATGAAAGAAATTGTTTCAGGGCCAATTACTTGGATTCATGCGAGTAAAGGCATTGAACCAGGGACTTCAAAGCGTATTTCAGAAATGATTGAAGAAGAAATACCAGCGAGTCTTATTCGTGATGTTGTTGTATTATCAGGACCGAGTCATGCGGAAGAAGTGGGGCTACGTCAAGCGACAACTGTCACTTCTGCTGCTAAACGTATGGAAGCGGCTGAAGAGGTACAAGACTTATTTATGAACGGCTATTTCCGAGTATATACAAATCCTGATATCGTCGGGGTGGAGCTTGGCGGCGCATTAAAAAATATTATTGCGTTAGCTGCTGGAATTACAGATGGTCTTGGGTTAGGTGATAACGCAAAGGCAGCTTTAATGACACGTGGTCTAACGGAAATCGCTCGCTTAGGAAGAAAGATGGGTGGAAATCCGTTAACATTTGCTGGATTAACAGGAATGGGTGACTTAATTGTAACTTGTACAAGTGTCCATAGCAGAAATTGGCGTGCGGGAAATATGCTTGGAAAAGGGCATTCGTTAGAGGAAGTATTAGACAGTATGGGTATGGTTGTTGAAGGTGTACGAACAACGAAAGCGGCGTACGAAATGGCTGAGAAAATGGGTGTTGAAATGCCAATTACATCAGCTTTATACGATGTGCTATTCAATGGAAATAATGTGAAAGATGCAGTAGGTTCATTGATGGGGCGTGTTCGCAAGCATGAAGTTGAAGCGATACCTGATTTACTGTAAATAGAAGCTATATAAGTGCTTTATGCACTTATATAGCTTTTTGTTTTTTTTCTAGGTATTTTCACCATTTCATTCTTTTTGCATACGATGGAATGTAACTTAAGGAGAGGGTGAAGGGAATGGATAATAACCTTTTTAATAATATTGAGAAAGAGGCAAAGGTAAATAAAGATGATATCTTTAAATTAGCATCATCTGTACAAAATGCAAATTTACGTGATGAGAAAGTGTTACGTCAATTGATTCATCAAGTTGCTACAATGGCAGGACGTGAAGTGCCGAAAGAGCAAGAAGACCAAATTGTAAAAGCGATTATTAATAACAATATGCCGACAGATTTTAGCTCATTAAGTAAAATGTTTAAAAAATAAAGTATGAGAAACAAAAGGTTCATAGATTGCATACGATAGCTATGAATACATGGGAATAGAGCTGTTTGTGGGCATATTTGGTCAACCGAAGCGAAGAGGGTATATTCGCTTCGGTTTTATTTTTATCCCGCTATTTTCGGGCAGTAATACCTCCATCTCAAGATTCAGAGAGAAGTAAGGAAGATAGGTGGGGGATAACTGCCCGTAAAAGCCGGATTCGTGAGGAATTTCCATCAGTGGGAGATGAAGAAAACCCCCACTGATGGAAGTTTCACTTTATCTCGCTATTTGAAGGTAGTAATTTTCCCGATTGCTTTAAGAGAAGCAAAACGGGAGATAAGTGATCTCTAGAAATCTTATTGGTGTGAGAATAAAGTGTCATACGATTATTGATTATAAAATTGTCAGTAGTGGAGTTTTTGTTTAGGGAAGAATTCATAATAAAATAATGAATTCTCTTTGTTTAAAATTTTTAATTTGTTAAAATAGTATAAAAATAGACTAAGGGGTGTGTATATGTCTGAAGGACTTATAAAAATGTGGTTTTCTTTAGGGGCAATGGGATTTATGTTTATTGCGGTACTCTTTATTTTGTTAAGTAGACATAGAATGAAGAATAAATTTTTGAAAGGGATTACAGCGGGGGTTGCGTATACACTTATGATTGTATCTGGAATTGTTATTTTTCTTGTTGTGTTTAGTGGACCGGTGGAACAGTAAAAATAGTGATTACTCTTTATTTGAAAAGGATATTAATAGTTGAAAAAATATATAATTCCATAAAAAACTACTAAGAAATAGTAGGGATTTATAAGTTTATTGCGGCAGTGATAAGGAAGAAACGAGATATAGTAAATGCTAGCTAGAAAATAAAGGGTGGATTGCCAGTGAAAAAAGTCTATATTATTTTAATATTTTGTTGTACAAGCATTTTAGTAGGATGTATGTATCCGAGAGAAAATATGAAACAAAATGCTATCCCTTATGAAGATCAGCTACAAGCTGTCCAAAAAGCTGTAAATACATATAAGGAACAAAATAATGGTTTGTTACCTATTAAGACGCGGGATATGAGTACACCAATTTATCAAAAATATCCTATCGATTTTCAAAAAATTGCGCCGCGTTATATACAAGATCCGCCAGGGAATGCGTATGAAAGTGGTGGTGTGTATCAATATGTATTGGTTGATGTAGAAACAAATCCAACAGTAAAATTAATCGATGTAAGAATGACAGAACAGATTCGGGAGGTTAAGTTAAAATTGCAGATGTATCGAGATGATCATCAATATCCTCCTTTTAAAAAAGTTATTGCGGATGGCGTTTATGAATTGGATTTCAAAAAAATGGGTTATAAAGATGTACCACAGGTGACGAGTCCATATTCTGGAAAAGGATTGCCGCTCGTGATCAATGAAAAAGGGGAGATTTTTGTTGATTATCGAATGGACTTATATGAAATATTACAAAAAAATGAGGGGGAATTAAAAGAAGGTGAAGATATTCGGAATGTGCTATTAAAAAACGCACCATTTGTACCGGCATATTCATTACCTTATACAGTAAAGAACGGAGAACCAATTTTTTTTAAAGGATAAGTCATGAACCTTTCTTCTAGCGAATAAGTTCTAGAAGAAAGGTTTTTTCTTGTAATTCAACTTGTGATGCAAACAAAAAGTTCTTTTTAAATAGTCATATGAAACTAGGACAAAATCATATGATATATTGTCCGAACTTCCAGAGTATCTTTAAGTTAAATCAGATGTTAGGAAATATCAGCGAGAGTATGGATTGTTAATAGAAATTAGATTGTTCCCAAAAATTTTGAGGGAGGGAATCACTTGGAAAAGGTCGACATTTTTAAAGATATTGCTGAACGCACAGGCGGTGATATTTATTTTGGGGTTGTAGGAGCAGTTCGAACAGGGAAATCAACATTTATTAAAAAATTTATGGAGCTTGTTGTCATTCCGAATATCGAGAATGATTCAGATCGCCAGCGTGCTCAGGATGAATTACCCCAAAGTGCTGCGGGGCGTACAATAATGACAACGGAGCCAAAATTTGTTCCAAACCAAGCGGTTTCCATCCATGTTGATGACGGTCTAGAGGTAAATATTCGATTGGTAGACTGTGTGGGTTATACAGTTCCTGGAGCCAAAGGTTATGAGGATGAGAATGGTCCGCGCATGATTAATACTCCTTGGTACGAAGAACCTATACCATTCCATGAAGCTGCTGAAATTGGAACGCGTAAAGTAATTCAAGAGCATTCTACTATCGGGGTTGTCATTACGACTGATGGAACGATTGGAGAAATTCCAAGACGAGATTATATAGAAGCAGAAGAGCGTGTAGTGAATGAGTTAAAAGAAGTAGGGAAACCGTTCATTATGATTATTAATACTGTACAGCCGTACCATCCGGATACGGAGCAGTTACGTCAAAGTTTATCAGAAGAATATGATATACCGGTCATCGCAATGAGTGTAGAAAGTTTAAGAGAAACAGATGTTTACAATGTGCTTCGTGAAGCATTATTTGAATTCCCAGTTTTAGAAGTCAATGTAAATCTTCCAAGCTGGGTAATGGTGTTGAATGAGGGACATTGGTTACGTCAGAGTTATCAAGAAGCTGTTCAAGAGACTGTTAAAGATATAAAACGACTTCGTGATGTAGACCGGGTTGTTTGGCAATTTAGTCAGTATGAGTTTATTGATCGAGCGAGTTTGGCTGGAATTGATATGGGGCAGGGAGTAGCAGAGATTGATTTATATGCACCGGATGAATTGTACGATCAAATTTTAAAAGAAGTTGTAGGTGTAGAAATTAGAGGGAAAGATCATTTGTTAAAACTCATGCTCGATTTATCTCATGCGAAAGTAGAATACGATCAAGTCTCAGATGCTTTAAGAATGGTGAAACAGACAGGATATGGTGTAGCTGCTCCAGCCTTAGCTGATATGAGTCTAGATGAACCAGAAATTATCCGTCACGGATCAAGATTTGGTGTGAAATTAAAGGCTGTTGCTCCATCAATTCATATGATTAAAGTAGATGTTGAATCCACATTCGAGCCAATTATTGGTACTGAAAAACAAAGTGAAGAGCTTGTTCGGTATTTAATGCAAGATTTTGAAGATAATCCGCTTTCAATATGGAATTCAGACATCTTTGGCCGTTCGCTTAGCTCAATTGTTCGAGAAGGAATTCAAGCGAAATTGTCTTTAATGCCAGAGAATGCTCGCTATAAATTAAAAGAAACATTAGAGAGAATTATTAACGAAGGATCTGGTGGACTAATTGCCATTATTTTATAAGAAAAATCCCTCTGTACGCAGAGGGATTTTTCTTTTTTGTAAAGGGTTGAAGGAAAATAAACCGTCATTATCTAATATTTTGTTGTATATTGTCAAGTTTCATCAGTTTTTCACATTTTAGAGGTAACAATTTCTTTAAAAATATTGAATTATACAGGAGAATCGTATAATATAGGCGTTGATAATGATTTATCTACATCTTTGTAGTATAGAATTTGTAAAAATTGCCTACAAATGAAAGTAAGACTCATTTTATGATCATTATACAGTCTTATCTTTGGGAGGAGGTGAATGGCATGAACAAGACAGATTTAATTAATGCTGTTGCAGAAGCAAGTTCCCTTTCTAAAAAGGATGCAACAAAAGCAGTTGACGCTGTTTTTGATTCTATCTTAGAAGCTTTAAAACAAGGTGATAAAGTACAATTGATCGGATTCGGTAACTTCGAAGTTCGTGAGCGTGCGGCTCGTAAAGGTCGTAACCCACAAACTGGTGAGGAAATTGAAATCGCAGCAAGCAAAGTACCTGCATTCAAACCTGGTAAAGCGTTAAAAGATGCGGTTAAATAATCCTTACATATTAACAGGGAAGAAGAGTTTCCTTTTTGGGGACTCTTCTTTTTGCTTTTAAAATCATAAATATGCTAGAATGTGTTCGTATCACTTTTAGGTTTTTCGGGAGGGCTAGCGGATGGCAAAAGTTAACTTAGAACAAATCGAACAAGCAGTGCGCCTTATTTTAGAGGCAATTGGAGACGATCCAAATCGTGAGGGAGTACTAGATACGCCAAAACGTGTTGCAAAAATGTATGCAGAAGTATTTTCAGGTATGCATGAAGATCCAAAGGAACATTTGCATAAAGTATTTGGAGAAGATCACGAAGAGCTTGTGTTAGTAAAAGATATTCCATTTTATTCGATGTGTGAGCACCATCTTGTTCCATTTTATGGAGTTGCTCATGTTGCATATATTCCACGTGGTGGAAAAGTAACGGGGTTAAGTAAATTAGCTCGTACTGTAGATACAATTGCACGTCGTCCACAACTTCAAGAGCGTATTACGTCAACAGTGGCTGATTCTATCATGGAAGTGTTAGAACCACATGGTGTTATGATAGTTGTTGAAGCGGAACATATGTGTATGACAATGCGTGGTGTGAAAAAGCCTGGTGCAAAAACAGTAACTACAGCAGTGCGCGGTGTACTAGAAAATGATGCAGCGGCACGTAGCGAAATTTTGTCTTTTATTAAGGCGAAGTAAAGAAAAGCGGGAAACTGCTTTTCTTTTTTATTTACCTTGCTATTTGAGAGTAGTAATACTCTCATTTCGAAAATCAGTGAGAGTAAAGGAGTTGGGTGGGGGATAGTTTGTTATGAGGCTATGAGCAGAATAATAGTCTTCGAAAAGGTACATATATTTTGGTGACTGCTCACAAACTTATTAATGAATGATGTATTATGACATAAGCTTGTTGCGTGTATAGAAAGATAAATTAGGGTTTACCTTGATTCACCAAGTTTTGGTTATAGAAAATAGAATGTATGTGTTATAATAGGTTTTATGAATTAGAAAACAAGGGTGATTTTTTGTGTGTGACATCTACGGAGGGTATGCGGATATAAAGGAGCAGTTGTTATCAAAACTGCGCCATCCTTATTTTATAAACTATATTGAAGAACCATTTATTGATGAAGAAAAAATAATGCTTTTATATGCTGCTTTAAAAAATGCAAAACTACATAAAGAACAAATCGATCACTACGTGTTAACAATCATGCTTGTGCAAATCGCTCTTGATACACATGAAAAAGTATCAAATAAAGAAAACGAAGAGACAAGTGGATTTCATAAGCGTCGTCAGCTTACAGTACTTGCAGGTGACTATTATAGTGGATTGTATTATTATTTATTATCAATGAATTGTGACATTGTACTTATTCGTGCACTTGCTGAAGGAATTAAAGCAATTAATGAACATAAAATTATGTTATATCAGAAGGCGTATCAAACAGTCGATCAAGTAATGGAAAGTGTGCTGACAATTGAATCGGCACTTTTGCATAAAACATGTGATCATTTTCATTTATCACATTGGAAGCCACTTATAGCATATATGTTAGGGAGTAATCGTCTTCAAACAGAGTATCAATTGCATGCTGAAAGGAAAAACGCACCTGTTTTTCAAGCGGTTCAAGCAACTCTATCAAATGATGATGACAGAAACGCAGAAACCGTCTTTAAAGAGTGGTTGGGAGAAATGAGCAAACAAGAAAAGACATTTCTACAAAGCCATAAAGAAATTGGTGATGTAGTTTCTACTTTAAAAGATAAATTGAAAACATAAGCAATTTTATATTGGAAGAAGGGTAAGAGCATGCAACAATCAAAAGAAGAAAGAGTACATGACGTATTTGAGAAAATCTCTGATAAATACGATGTAATGAATTCGGTTATTAGTTTCCAAAGACATAAAGCATGGCGGAAAGAAACGATGCGGATTATGGATGTAAAGGCTGGTAGTAAAGCATTAGATGTATGCTGTGGAACTGCTGATTGGACAATTGCACTTGCTGATGCTGTTGGTCCGAATGGACAAGTACATGGCCTAGACTTTAGTGAAAATATGCTATCTGTCGGAAAAGAAAAAGTAAAAGCTTTAGGGCTAAATCATGTAGAACTTATGCATGGGAATGCGATGGAACTTCCATTTGCAGATAATACATTCGATTATGTAACAATCGGTTTTGGATTACGTAATGTTCCGGATTATATGCATGTGTTAAAAGAGATGACTCGTGTAGTCAAACCAGGCGGGAAAGTGATTTGTTTAGAAACGTCACAACCAACGATGATTGGTTTTCGACAGTTCTATATTTTATATTTCAAATACATTATGCCGTTATTTGGAAAGATGTTTGCAAAAAGTTATAAGGAATATTCATGGCTTCAGGAGTCTGCTAGCACATTCCCAGGAATGAAAGAATTAGCAAGTATGTTTGAGTCGGCTGGGCTTGAGCGTGTACAAGTGAAACCATTTACTTTTGGAGTAGCAGCTATGCATTTAGGGTTTAAACCCGAATCAAAATAGAAAAAAGACGTTTTAGGTTAAGGTGAACAATATGAAGTTACAACTTATGTACTCTTTTTTACGATCGGATATTAATGTAATAGAAAAGGAATTAAAAAAGACTGTTGCTTCTGAGCAACAACTAGTTGAAGAAGCGGCATTACAGCTGATTGAAGCTGGTGGGAAGCGGATTCGTCCTGTTTTTGTGTTACTTGCAGGGAAATTTGGGGATTATAAGTTAGATGCGATTAAACATGTGGCAGTTGCACTAGAACTCATTCATATGGCTTCTCTTGTTCATGATGATGTAATTGATGCAGCGCTTTTACGACGCAGCAGCCCGACGGTTAATGCGAAATGGGGAGATCGAATTGCAATGTATACAGGAGATTATTTGTTTGCGAAGTCTCTTGAATGTATTACAAATTTAGAAATTCCAGAAGCACATCAAGCCTTGTCATATACAATTTTAGAAGTTTGTAAAGGTGAAATTGAACAAATTAAGGACAAGTATAATTATAATCAAAATTTAAGAACGTATTTACGAAGAATAAAGAGGAAAACAGCACTATTGATTGCGGCGAGTTGCCAGTTAGGTGCTATTGCGTCGGGTGCAGATCGTGATACGGTAAATCGTTTATTTTGGTATGGCTATTTTGTTGGCATGTCTTATCAAATTATTGATGATATTTTAGATTTTGTCTCAACGGAAGAAAAGCTTGGAAAGCCTGCTGGGGGAGATTTATTGCAGGGGAATGTGACACTCCCAGCTTTGTATGCTATGGAAGATCCGGTGCTTCGTGCGAAAATTGTATCAGTTCATGAAAATACGACGTCAAGTGAGATGAAAGAAATTATTCATGATATTAAAACAAGTCCAGCAATTGACCGGGCATTTGCATTTAGCGAACGTTATTTACATAAAGCATTAGATGTAATAAAACCGTTGCCGCGTGGGCAGGCGAAATATGCGTTGCAAAATGTTGCAAAGTATATTGGAAAACGAAAATTTTAATTGTTTTTTCTTGTAAATAAAATAATCTCTCTATTTCAAAACTATTGCACAATTGTGATAAGGGTGTTACTATGTGTGTGGGGATATACAATTACATACATAATTCAGAAGTGGAGAGATTTTTTATGGAAAAAACATTTCTAATGGTAAAACCAGACGGCGTACAACGTGCCTTCATTGGGGAAATTGTAGCTCGTTTTGAGAAAAAGGGCTTTCAATTAGTTGGTGCGAAATTAATGCAAGTGACTCCAGAAATTGCAGGAAAACATTACGCTGAGCACACAGAAAAACCTTTCTTTGGTGAATTAGTAGATTTCATTACATCTGGACCTGTTTTTGCAATGGTATGGCAAGGTGAAGATGTAGTAAATACTGCTCGTAATATGATGGGTAAAACAAGACCACATGAAGCGGCACCTGGTACAATTCGTGGCGATTTTGGTGTAACAGTTGAGAAAAATATTATCCATGGCTCTGATTCTCTAGAAAGCGCAGAACGTGAGATTGGTATTTTCTTTAAAGAAGAAGAATTAGTAGACTACTCAAAATTAATGAATCAATGGATTTACTAATTATTTTGAAATAATTTGTAAACGCTTTAATTACTGTGATAATAGTGAAAAGTGCAAGGGGAATGTAATTGTTCTCCTTGCACTTTTTTAGTTTCAAATACTTACGAAGCTAGGTGCGGTATGATATATTGATACATAAAGTGAAATTTCTATTAATGGAAACTTCATTTTTCTTTAATGAAAAGGCTAACAATCAAGTTTTAACATACGGTTTATTTGCGTAACCACTGCTGTTTTTTTACAGGGTTTTGAGGAGATGCTGCACATAGCGGGATAAATAACTATATGAAAAGAGGAATAACTGATGCGATATATTACAGCTGGTGAATCTCATGGTCCGCAACTTACAACAATTTTAGAGGGAATTCCGGCAGGTTTATCTCTAGTAGCGGAAGATATAAATAGAGAATTAGAAAGAAGACAAAAGGGGTACGGCCGCGGGAGACGTATGCAAATTGAAAAAGATCAAGTGCAAATTGTAAGTGGTGTCAGACATGGTAAAGCAATTGGTGCACCAATTGCACTCGTTGTCGAAAATCGTGATTTTGCACATTGGACAAAAATCATGGGGGTAGAACCGTTAACTGAGCAAGAAACAAAAGAAATGAAAAGACAAATAACAAGACCACGACCTGGTCATGCTGATTTAAATGGTGCTATTAAATATGGACATCGAGATATGAGAAATGTACTTGAGCGTTCTTCAGCGCGTGAAACTACAGTTCGGGTTGCAGCTGGAGCTGTTGCGAAGAGAGTTTTAGCAGAATTGGGTGTGAAGGTTGCTGGTCATGTAATTGAAATTGGTGGCATCCAAGCTGAAAAACTTACATACGAATCAATTGAGCAATTACAAGAAGTTACAGAGGCATCTCCTGTCCGTTGTTTAGATGAAGAAGCTGGTAAAAAGATGATGCAGGCGATTGATGATGCAAAAACAAGTGGAGATTCTATTGGCGGAATTGTTGAAGTTGTTGTGGAAGGGATGCCAATTGGAGTAGGGAGCTATGTGCATTATGATAGAAAGCTCGATGCAAAATTGGCTACTGCAGTAATGAGTATTAACGCTTTTAAAGGTGTGGAGATTGGGGTTGGATTTGAAGCCGCACATAAGCCGGGGAGTCAAGTTCACGACGAGATTCTTTGGAATAAAGAGGACGGTTATACAAGAAAAACCAATCATGCAGGTGGATTAGAAGGCGGTATGACAACAGGAATGCCGATTATCGTTCGAGGTGTCATGAAACCAATTCCAACGTTATATAAGCCTCTTCAAAGTGTTGATATTGATACAAAGGAATCTTTTTCTGCGAGTATTGAACGTTCTGATAGTTGTGCGGTACCGGCAGCGAGTGTTGTCGCGGAAGCGGTTGTTGCTTGGGAACTAGCAACAGCCTTAGTAGAACAATTTGGATCGGATCGCATGGACTGTATTCGTGAAAATATTGAGAAACATAATGAATATGCGAGGGAATTTTAATGGAGAACATACATATCCAGACGAAATCTAAAGAGTATGATGTATACATTGGAAGAGATGCGCTGTCACATTTGACAGCGCTTGTTCGAAATATGAAACCAGCTGTTTCGAATGTAATGGTAATTTCTGATGAAGCTGTTGCATCGTTACATTTGCATACAGTTATGGATACATTGCGATTGGAACAAGATGTTTTTTCATTTGTTATTCCGAGTGGAGAAAAAGAGAAATCATTTGAGAACTTTTATGCGGCACATACATCTGCACTTGAGAACAAAATGGATCGAAACTCGTTAGTTATTGCACTTGGCGGAGGAATGATTGGTGATCTAGCGGGGTTTGTTGCTGCGACATTTATGCGTGGTATTCGTTTTATTCAAGTTCCAACAACTTTATTAGCACATGATAGTGCTGTTGGGGGCAAAGTTGCGATTAATCATCCATTAGGAAAAAATATGATTGGCGCATTTCATCAGCCAGAAGCAGTGCTGTATCATACACCATTTTTAAATTCGCTACCGGAAAAAGAATGGCGTTCAGGGTTTGCTGAAGCTATTAAACATGCCCTAATCGGCGATGTTGAATTATATCATTGGTTAAAGCGTGAAGTGAAGACATTAGAGGATATAAGAGATGAAAAGTTAATCTATATTCTAAAGAGAGCTATTCCTGTGAAAGCGAATATTGTGGCGCAAGATGAAACTGAAAAAGGTGTACGTGCCCACTTGAATTTTGGACATACGTTAGGACATGCCCTTGAAAAAGAGATGGGATATGGCAATATCACACATGGTGATGGGGTCGCAATTGGAATGTTATTTGCCATATTTTTAAGTGAACAAATTTATAAGATTGACCTTGGGTATAAAGAGATTAAGCGATGGTTTTCTCAGTATGATTATCCAAATATGCCGAGTTATTTGAATGTAGAGCGTCTTGTGCAAGTGATGAAACAAGATAAAAAGGCAAGTGCGGGAACAATTCATATGGTACTTATGCAGGAATATGGGGTAGTGAATGTCGTATCTATTTCAGATGAGACCCTTCACGCTGCGTTAGAAGCATTTCAAATAGAGATGCCGCAGGAATTGTAGAAATGTATTCTCGTAATGATCAAGGTCAAAGACAATAGGTTGCAATATGGCATGAATGATTTTGTTTTAGAGAAGGTAATTGATATTGCAGTCTGACAAAACAAAATGACTGGGGGAAGAAAAATGAGAGTAAAAGAGCAATTATTAACTTTGAAAGCATATGTACCTGGTAAAAACATTGAAGAAGTAAAGAGAGAATATGGATTATCGAAAATTGTAAAATTAGCATCGAACGAGAATCCGTTTGGCTGTTCGGATCGGGTAACGGAAGCTTTAACATCGTTAGCTAAACAATATGCTTTATATCCGGATGGTGCAGCTTTTGAACTTCGTGAAAAGGTAGCAACTCACATTCTGGTGAAACCAGAGCAACTGTTGTTTGGTAGTGGTTTAGATGAAGTTATTCAAATGATTAGCCGTGCCTTATTACATAAAGATACAAATGTTGTAATGGCAAATCCGACATTTTCACAATACCATCATCATGCTGTAATTGAAGGTGCAGAGGTTCGGGAAGTACTGCTGAAAGATGGGACTCATGATTTAGATGCAATGCTTGAACAGGTGGATGAAAAAACGAAAATCGTTTGGATTTGTAATCCAAATAATCCGACTGGTACATATGTAGAAAAGCAAAAATTACTTTCATTTTTAGAAGCAGTACCAAAGTCAGCGCTTGTCATTATGGATGAAGCATATTATGAATATGCAGGAGCTGAAGATTATCCGCAAACATTGCCGCTTCTTGAGAAATATGAAAACCTTATGGTATTACGCACGTTTTCAAAAGCGTATGGTTTAGCTGCTTTTCGGATAGGTTATGCTGTAGGGGATGCGAAATTAATCCAGCAGTTAGAAGTAGCAAGATTGCCGTTTAACACGTCGGCTGTTGCACAAGCAGTAGCGTTAGCTGCGATAGAGGATCAAGAATTTTTACAAGGGTGTGTAAAAAAGAACGCTGAAGGGTTAAATCAATATTATAAGTTCTGTGAAGAGTACGATGTGTTTTATTATCCATCGCAAACGAATTTTATTTTCTTAAAGCTTGGTATTCCAGGAAATGAAGTATTTGAGAGATTGTTGAAAAAAGGATATGTTGTCCGTTCTGGTACTGCATTTGGTTTACCGGATGGTATTCGTATAACGGTTGGATTGAACGAAGAGAACGATGAGATTATTGAATTGCTTACGGAACTTGTAAAGGAACAGGTGAAGAAAGAAGAAACGTATTCTTAAAAATAGTAGAAGCTCCTATAATAGGAGCTTTTTTTAATCCTGTTAATAAGATCCTCATCTCAGGGTTTTGAGAGAGAGGCGGAAGATAGGTGTGAATGAAGAAGCATGCTACGAATCATACGAATCAAAGCTCCTATATGTTTGCGCGGTAAAGAAGGAAAGCGGTACAATAGAAGATAGACGGTATGAGAGATTAATAAGATATATAGTAATCAATAATGCGTGAGGATGATAAAAATGATAGGACTCATAAGAAAAAAGACTGGTTTGAATGGGACAATTGTTGTTCCTGGTGATAAGTCTATTTCACACCGGGCTGTGATGTTTGGGGCGATAGCAAAGGGAACTACAAAAATTTCAAACTTTTTATCGGGCGAAGATTGTTTAAGTACAATTGCATGTTTTCGAAAATTAGGTGTAACGATTGAGCAAAATGGAACCGATGTCACTGTATATGGAAAAGGATTAGCTGGTTTACAGGAACCGGCAGAGGTACTTGATGTGGGGAATTCAGGAACAACGATTCGCCTCATGCTGGGGATTTTATCGAATGCTCCTTTTCACTGTACTGTAATTGGAGATGCATCTATTGGAAAACGTCCTATGAAGCGTGTTACAGCTCCTCTTCGTGAAATGAATGCACAAATTGACGGTAGAGAAGATGGACAATATATACCACTGTCCATTCGTGGGGGACGTGTAAAAGGGGTACACTATCATTCTCCTGTAGCAAGTGCACAAGTGAAATCAGCGATTTTACTTGCGGGATTACAAGGTGAAGGGATAACGTCAGTAACTGAACCGTTACAATCACGTGATCACACAGAGAGAATGCTGCGTGCATTTGGATGCGAAGTAGATGTGAATGATCGAACGGTTTCATTACGGGGGAGGCAATCTCTTGTAGGAACGGAAATTGAGGTGCCAGGAGATGTTTCTTCAGCAGCATTCCTCTTAGTAGCTGGTGCAATTGTACCAAATAGTAAACTCGTATTACAAAATGTGGGTTTAAATCCAACACGAACAGGAATTTTAGATGTTTTATCACAGATGGGAGCGCTTATTTCCATTCATAATATTCGAAATGAAGAATTTGAACCGTGCGGGGATATTACGATTGAAACTTCGGAATTAAAAGGAATAGAAATTGGTGGAGCACTTATTCCAAGATTAATTGATGAAATTCCTATCATTGCTTTACTAGCAACACAGGCGGTAGGAACAACAATTATTAAGGATGCTGAAGAATTAAAAGTAAAAGAAACGAATCGTATTGATACAGTAGTTGCAGAGCTTCGGAAACTGGGCGTGCAAATTGAAGGTACGTCAGATGGTATGGTTATTTATGGAGGGCAGAAGTTACAAGGAAATATAGTTGATAGTCATGGAGATCATCGCATTGGGATGATGCTGGCAATAGCCTCTTGTATAGCAGAAGGAGAAGTGAAAATAGAAGATAGTGACGCAGTTGCTGTATCGTATCCCAATTTTTTTGATCAGTTAGAATCTCTGTGAAGAAAAAGGAATCTTTTCTGTTTGGGAAGATTCTTTTCTTCTTCCTTTTAGTTGCTTACAAAGCAACAGTTGTTTATGATTAATGAACAGAAGAGAATATTATAAGAATTAAAGGAGATATTTATGCAAAAGTTTGAACAGGCTGTTTCTTATATTGAAAACGGAGAGGTAGAAAAAGGGTTACAACAATTAAAAGAACAAGTAAAGCAAGGAACAGATGAAGAAAAATATGATATTGCCCGTTACTATCATACACTTGGATTTATTGATGAAGCACTAGCTATTATAGAAGACTTACGTTTGTTATATCCCGAAGAAAGTGAATTTACAATATTTTTAGCGGAATTATACATTGATTTAGATAAAGAAGATGAGGCAATCGAAGTACTCCATGATATTCCTGAAGATGATGAATTGTATGTTCAATCTTTATTACTTGTTGCAGATTTATTTCAAATGCAAGGTTTCGACGATGTTGCAGAGCAAAAACTATTAAAAGCAAAAGAAATCATGCCAGAAGAGCCTGTTATTACATTTGGCCTAGCGGAATTATACGGTAGTAAAGGTGAAGAGCAAAAAGCGATTGCGTATTATCAGGCATTACTTTCTGAGCACAAAGTAATGGGCGGGGTTGTGATTGCTCTCCGTTTAGCTGAAACGTTAAGTGCGATTGGAAACTGGGAAGAAGCAATTGCTTATTATGAAGAAGGATTAGAAGAACAGAAGGATATTCATTCTTTATTTGGCTATGCGTTTACACTTTATCAAGGTGAAGAATATCAAAGAGCAATTCATGTTTGGCAAGAATTAAAAGAATTAGATCCAGAATATGCATCATTGTATATGTATTTAGCAAAATGCTATGAAAAAGAAGGAATGCTTCAAGAAAGTTATGAAACACTTCACGAAGGAATTAAAATAGATGAATTGTCTGTGCCACTTTATGTTGAATTAGCAAATATTGCAGCGAAGTTAGGGAAATTAGCAGAAGCGGAAGAATTACTTCAACAAGCGATTCGATTAGATCCAGGTCATTTAGGTGCGATATTAAAATATGTATATATCTTAAAGGAACAAGAGAAATATGAAGAATTAATTACGATTGTTGAGAGTGCAATTGATAGTGGGGAACCGGATACACAGTTACTTTGGGATCTGGCATTTGCGAAAAAACAATTAGAAATGTATTCTGATGCATTAAAACACTATGAAAGTGCATATACTTCTTTTAAGAATCACCCAGATTTCCTGGAAGAGTACGGTTATTTCTTGTTAGAAGAAGGGTTGCGAAAAGAGGCGAAAGAAGTATTTACACGCTTAATACAACTGGACCCGACACAAATTCACATCGAAGAATTGCTATATAATTTAGAGGATTTTTCGTAAGTTGGAAGGAAACTGAATGCTGCTTCTTGAATCTAAATAAGAAAAAGAAAGACAGAGGAGGGACTGAAAGCTATGAATACCCCTGTTTCTGTAAACGAGAAGAAGGATTTTGTAAAATGGTTTTTAAACAATTACCAACTGAAACAGCGTGAATGTGTATGGATTTTAAATTATTTAATGAGTCACGATCAACTCATGCATAAAGTCCACTTCGTAGAACATGCAAAGTATTGTCCACGTGGTTTGGTTATGTCAGCGAATTGTGTGAAAGATACACCGTTTCATTTTTTTAAACAAAATGTGATGACAACAGATGCTGAAAAATCATTTCATGACATTCGTTTAAATCGGGATGAGGATATTTATATTCAACTCAATTTTAAATCCTCGTTCCAAAATGCAAATTATGTAGCGGTATTGGAAGAAAATCCGTATTTGCCAAAGCATATTGAAGTGAATGAGAAAGATCGTTTGCTTGCAGAACGTTTTTTAGAAGAAAGTGTATTTTCGTTTCGGAGAGATCGACTCTTAAAACAAATTGATGAGGCGCTAGATAATCAGGATAAGGAAGCTTTTAATAGGTTGACGGCAGAATTGAAAACTTTGTAAGAAATGGTTGAAAGAATTAATTTTGACAAATTTCCAACTATTTTAAGAAAAACTACCTAATATAGGTAGTTTTTCTTTTTTTACCTGTTTTAGTGTGGTTTAATAGATATAAAGTGAAAGTTCTGTCATTTAGATAGGATACTTACGTAAAGGAGGGATAAAATTTGAGATGGGCTGTAAAAGACGCAGATCAATTTGAGAAAGCAAGAGAGTATGTCGATACAGGTGTTATACCCCTTCTTTCAATTTCGGTAGCAAAAGAAATGAAGACGGTTGTAGAACAAGGGGAATTTATTGAAGTCTTAAGTATGGAGTTAGAAAGGGAATATAAAGGAAGAGTGCTTTTACTGCCTGCGTTTACGTATTTAGCAGAAAAGCAAACACAAGAACAAGAACGAGAACGTTTACAAGAATGGACAGATCATTTACAAGAACAAGGATTAAAACATATTGTATATGTTACAAGTGACTTCACATGGAAAGAAAATATGGATGGAGTGAAAGGGCAATTATTTTGGCTACCAGCTTTATCGCTAGACCAGTTTAGTGATCAAGCAAAAAGGGAAGTAATTCATGCGAATGTAAAAAATATAATGGCATCATTAACAGAAAAGTGGGAAAGTGAAAAATAATCAGATAGTTCTTATGATTATGAGTAGTATGATATTGACCTGTGCATGAGGGTATTATATCATGATAGTGTCCTAGTTTTTATTTTTTATACAGTTTTGTCACGAGGGGACAATTTCTGATAGAGGGGGGAAATTTTCGTGAGCGAGAAAGAACATCGTGTGTCAAGGAGACAATTTTTAAACTACACGCTTACAGGTGTAGGAGGCTTTATGGCAGCTGGGATTTTAATGCCGATGACGCGCTTTGCACTTGATCCAGTATTAAAGAAAGAAGCGGGGGGAGATATGGTTGCTGTTGCACAAGTAAAAGAGATTACAACAGAACCAAAACGCTTTGACTTTAAGGTAAAGCAGGTTGATGGATGGTATAAGTCTGAAGAACCAAAATCTGCTTGGGTGCATAAAGATGAAAGCGGAGACATCATAGCGTTTTCTCCAGTGTGTAAACATTTAGGGTGTACAGTTAACTGGAATTCGGACAAGTCGCATCCTAATCAATTTTATTGCCCATGTCATGGGGGACGTTACACAAAAGATGGCATAAACGTCAAGGGAACACCGCCTCTTGCTCCGCTTGATGTGTATGAATCTAAAGTGAAGGATGGAACGCTTTATTTAGGAAAAGCAAAGCCAAGAGGGGGTGCGAAATAGATGTTAAATAAAATTTATGATTGGGTGGACGAACGGTTAGATATTACACCGATATGGCGCGATATTGCCGACCATGAAGTGCCCGAACATGTAAATCCAGCACATCACTTTTCTGCATTCGTCTACTGCTTTGGGGGACTTACGTTCTTTGTTACTGTAATTCAAATTTTGTCAGGAATGTTTTTAACGATGTATTATGTACCAGATATTAAAAATGCTTGGGAATCGGTCTATTATTTACAAAATGAAGTGGCATATGGACAAATTGTCCGCGGTATGCACCATTGGGGTGCTAGTCTTGTAATTGTAATGATGTTTTTACATACACTCAGGGTTTTCTTCCAAGGTGCATATAAAAAGCCTCGTGAATTAAACTGGATTGTCGGTGTTCTTATTTTCTTTGTTATGTTGGGTCTTGGTTTTACTGGATATTTATTACCATGGGATATGAAAGCATTATTCGCAACAAAAGTAGGGATTCAAATTGCGGAGCAAACACCGCTTATCGGCCCTTATATTAAAACATTACTTGCTGGTCATTCCGAAATTGTCGGAGCTCAAACATTAACTCGCTTCTTTGCTATTCACGTCTTCTTCTTACCAGCAGCACTTCTAGGCTTAATGGCCTTCCACTTCATCATGATTCGCAAACAAGGTATTTCAGGTCCACTATAAGAGAAGGCTAATTTAAAAGGGGAAATGAATTGAACTGAAGGAGGGAGATTATGCATCGCGGCAAAGGGATGAAGTTTGTAGGAGATTCGCGGGTACCTGTAGCTCGTAAACCGAATATTCCGAAAGATTATTCCGAATATCCAGGGAAAACAGAAGCGTTTTGGCCAAACTTCTTGTTAAAAGAATGGATGGTTGGTGCGGTTTTTTTAATCGGTTATTTATGTTTAACAGTAGCGCATCCGTCACCACTGGAGAGAATGGCGGATCCTACAGATGCAGGATATATACCGTTACCAGATTGGTATTTCTTATTTTTATATCAGCTCTTAAAGTATTCATATGCATCAGGTTCATTTACTGTAATTGGTGCGTTTATTATGCCAGGTATTGCATTTGGAGCACTGCTATTGGCTCCATTTCTCGATCGGGGTCCAGAAAGACGACCGCTGAAACGGCCTGTAGCAACTGGGTTTATGCTTTTAGCAATCGCGTCTATTATTTTCTTAACATGGGAATCTGTAGCACATCATGATTGGGAAGCTGCTAAAAAACAAGGGGCAATTGTAAAAACAGCACCAGTTGATAAAAATGATGAAGGTTATAAATTAATGCAAAAAAATACATGTTTAACATGCCATGGGGACAATTTACAAGGGGGAGCAGCCGCACCAGCGCTGCAAAACTTAACGTTGAAACCAGAAGAAATTGCAAAAATCGCGAAAGATGGAAAAGGTGCAATGCCTAAAGGGATATTTAAAGGAACGGATGAAGAATTAAAAAAACTTTCAGAGTTCGTTGCGAAGTACAATAAAAAATAAGAGAGAGCTGGCTACAATTTTGTAGTCAGCTTTTCTATTTGGAACAAGAATTTTGTTATAATGGAGTAGGGGGTATCCCGACATTCGCTAGGAAAGAAATTTCCATATAATTGAAAGGTGTTGTACATACAGATTGGCTTATTTGTACGCGATATTAAGACAACGTTCGGTTTTATTATTTTTATTTATTATTAATATTTTAGGAACGATTTATGGATTTATGTGGTATGGGAATCAGCTCAAGGAAACCCCGCTAATATTTTGGCCATTTGTACCGGATAGTCCTATAGCAAGTCTGTTTTTTGTGCTTGTTTTATTAGCTTTTTTGCTAAATAAAAATTGGGGGTTAATAGAAGCTTTAGCAATAACCTCTTTAATGAAATATGGTATTTGGGCTATTGTTGTAAATGGTATTCTGTTTATAGTAAAAGGAGACCTTGGCTTTATAGGTTATATGTTAGTGTTCTTTCATTTTGCGATGGCTATACAAGGTTTATTGTATGTCCCGTTTTACCGTATCAAAAAATGGCATTATATTGTAGCAGGTATATGGACGTTACATAATGATGTGATTGATTATTTATTTTGGCAAATGCCGAGATACGGAATCATGCATTTATTTGTAGAACAAATCGGTTATTTTACATTTTGGCTAAGTATCGCTGTACTAGCTATTACATATTATTATTGTTTGAGAAGGAATCGAAAGCAGTTTTCGTTATGAAATTAAATAAGGAATTGAGGAAAGAAAATGGATGTAAATAACATAAGTGTAAGGGTGCTAAATCGATTTATAAATTATATTGTTCCATACTGTATAGCGTTTTCTATTTTTGCTATTGCAACTACGATTGTTGTGTATGGAAAATGGTTATATTATGCGGATATACATGTATTAAATATATCAGATTTAGCGAATATGACAGAGTCAGAAATTAAGAGAAACTATGATGTATTAATTACATACCTTTCTCCTTTTTATCATGAATCATTACAGTTTCCCACACTAGATATGTCAGAAAATGGAGAGGTTCATTTTGTTGATGTGAAAAATATTTTAGTGAAAATACAATATGGGATGTGTATAGCACTTAGTATTGCTTTATTAGGCGGATGGTACTTATTGCGTAAACGAAAAGTGAAGTTTTTGTTACATGGGGCAATTTTGACTATTATAATCCCAATCGCACTTACTTTACCCATTGCCATTAATTTTGAAAAGAGTTTTGTACTATTTCATAAACTCCTTTTTAGCAATGATTATTGGCAATTTGATAGCGAAAAAGATCCTGTCATTCTTATGTTACCGGAACAATTCTTTATGCATGCGGCCTGTGTAATCTTAGTGTTGATTCTATGTGGAAGTGCTTTTTGTTATTCTATGTATAGATATTTAAAAAGAAAGAGAACATTTCTAGTAAAGAAAAACTTGGATTAGAGGGAGGAAATATTTTTTCAGTTTCATTCTGTTCTATTCTTGTCCACCTAAACATATTTTGTACTAGTAGTTATAGGGGGGACCGGAATGAAGAGAGCCTTAATTGGAATGATAGTATTTCTGATTATATTGTTTCCATTACGTATATATGCTGAAGAATGGAATGAATTAACAGGGCTATTAGATGATTCTTTGCAACTGGTTAAACAGGATGAAGATGAGAAGGCTATGCAAGTGTTACAACATTTTTCGGAGCGATTTGTGTTAAGAGAGAGCGAAAAAGAAAAGAAGCTCACGCCAATCCATTTTCGTATCATTTCTTTAGCTTATGACAAAGCACAGCAATCACTTGAAGAAGGAAGTGTAAACAGACAAATTAAGATAGACGATGTGTTAGCGTTGCAATTGGCAGTGGATGCGGAAGTATCCAAGTATCAACCGCTTTGGATAGAGCGAGAAGAACGTGTAATGGGAGCATTTGCTAAAGTTGAAAAAGCGATGAAGACGGAAGATGATGAACGTTTCCAAAAATCATTAAATACGTTTTTACATGAATTTGATGTTATTTACCCAAGTTTAATGATTGCATTGCCAGAAAACCAATCACAACGTGTGAATGCACATTTATCGTATTTGGATGAATTTCGTAATGTCATGCTGAAAAATAAAGGTGGACAAACGCAATTAGGGATTATTAAAGGAGATTTACAAAAAATATTTAAAACAGCAAAAAAAGATGAAGTAGATACTTCTTTAATATGGTTTATGACAATTACAGGTGGGATTATTTTATTTACATTAACATACGTTGGTTGGCGAAAATATAGAGGTGAGAAAGCGAAGCGCAAGAGCGGGATTCATTCTCAGAATAGATAGATTGGTCCATGAAGATAGAGATTGTCAGGTTTCTTTATTGACAATAGGTAAAGAAAAAAATAGAATGGAAAGTACTAATAATTACGACTTCACTGGAGGTTCATGATGTTTTATTTAATTTACTTCGCGATCATTATGATCATACCATTGTATGCACAGGCTAAAGTACGTAAGGCTTATAGCAAATACTCACAAGTGTATTCCACATCAGGTATGACTGGAGCAGAAGTAGCTCGAAAAATTTTAGATGAAAACGGTCTATACAATGTGGCAGTAGAGGAAACGCCAGGACATTTATCAGATCATTATGATCCAACAGCAAAGACGGTTCGTTTATCCACAGATAACTATTATGGCCATTCGGTTGCTGGAACAGCAGTAGCAGCACATGAGGTAGGACATGCGATTCAGGATGCGAAAGATTATAAGTTTATGCGCGTTCGTCATTCACTAGTGCCTGTTGCGAACTTTGGATCGAATATGTCATGGGTGTTTATTATGATTGGTATATTTGCAACAATGTCAAATTTGTTGTTATTAGGAATTGTTTTAATGGCAGCAGGAGTACTTTTCCAACTAGTTACATTACCAGTTGAGTTTGATGCATCCAAACGTGCGATGCAGCAAATTGAAGCACTTGGAATTGTAACGACAGATGAATATGGGCAAGCTCGCAAAGTATTGAATGCAGCGGCGTTAACATATGTGGCAGCAGCTGCTGTAGCAGTATTTGAATTGCTTCGTCTAGTGCTAGTATACACGGGTATGCAGCGTAGTGATGATTAAAGACTATCGATTTCGATAGTCTTTTTTTGTTAGGTATTTAAATTTTATAATCTATTCTTCATAGTAAATAGAAAAAATAAGGGTAATGAATGGAAGAGAGAAAGTTATAATAAGCATAAGTAGAGTAATTATGAGTGAAGGTGATGAAAATAAAATATCCAGATTCATTAGTAAAGCATGTAAAAGAGCGAAGTACTAGTTATTCATTAGAAGGTTTTTTAAGTGGACAAGGCCCTGAAAATCCGAAATTAATGCTTGTTGGAGAAGCACCTGGAGAAACAGAAATTCATAATGGTATACCGTTTAGTGGAAGAGCGGGGAAGCAGCTAATGGAATTTTTGGAGCGCATTCATATTACAAGAGAAGAAGTGTATATTACAAGTGCGGTTCGTAGTAGGCCTTATAAATGGAGAGAAAAAAGGGAACGAAGTGGACAAGTTATTCAGAAGAAATATAATCGAACACCAAACCAAGGAGAAATACTTGCACATGCTTCTTTGTTGGATTATGAAATAGAGAAAATTGAGGCGCCGATTATTGTAACGCTAGGGAATATTGCATTAAAACGTTTAATAGGACAGGATAAAAAGATTACGGATGTTCACGGGGAATTATTGCAGCAACCAGTGCGGAAGTTAAAGGATAACTACAGTACAGAATTTATATGGACCGAGAAAGTGTATAATATTTTCCCTACCTTTCATCCAGCGTCTATTTTTTATAATAGGAATTTGTTGGATTTGATTTATAAGGATTTAGAAAAGTTGAGGGAGTACATAAAGTGAGTAAAAGATTGCTTATGGATACCTTGGTGTTTGATGATTTTAAAAAATTATTCCGTAACATTAATCTGAATGTTACGGAATTGGAAAAAATGAATATTTATGTACAATTATGGTTCGGAAAGTGTCATAATACAATATGTAATGAAAATTAGAAGTGATTGTAGTAATATACTGTGAAATTTGGAGCAAATAAAAGTAATGAAATTATTACCATTAATAGAAAAAGAAAAGAATTCGAATATTTATTCCATAGCTATAAAACAATAGTAAATTCATTTGATAAGGTACAATTTATAGAAATTGAGGATAGTTCGGAAGAAGAATTAGATTCGGTAATGGTGTAATTAAAAGGCTATCAAAATACATGATAGCCTTTTAATTATGTAATGGATTCTTATTCTCATCCAGCGTGAATCCTTCACCAACTACATCATGCACGTCACTCACTGCAACAAAGGCATGAGGATCTACAGAGATAATGATGTTTTTTAGTTTTACGATTTCATTTTTTGCTACCACACAATAGAGTACATTTCGTTCAACCTTTGTATAAGAACCAACTGCTTTCAAAAAGGTTGCGCCCCGCTCCATTTCTGATAAAATTTTTGCTGCAATTTCGTCGTTTTTATCAGAGATAATGGTTGCACCTTTGGCGGCATATGCTCCCTCTTGCATAAAATCAATCACTTTTGCACCAATAAAGACAGCGACTAACGTATACATTCCCTCGCGATAAGATAAGTATGTAAGGATCGAGATGACAATGACAACAGCGTCAAACATAAACATTGTTTTTCCCATACTCCAGCCAATATATTTATGTGCTAACCGAGCAATGATATCAACGCCACCAGTGGTTCCACCATATTTGAATATAATTCCGAGGCCAATCCCAATAAATGCTCCTGCGAACAATGCAGCTAATGTCATATCGTTTTGCAAGTTTAAATGTAAATTTAACGATTCATAGCGCTGGAAAATCCATAGAAATAAAGAGACGCTAAATGTTCCGATTAATGTATAAAAAAAAGTTGTTCGGCCGAGTAATTTCCAACCGACGAAAAAGAGAGGGATATTTAAGATTAAATTTGTATAAGAAGGATCAAGTGAAAATAGAAAATATAATAATAGCGTAATGCCTGTAAATCCACCTTCTGCTAAGTGGTTTTCAATATTAATATTAACGATACCAAAAGAGAAGATAGCGGAACCAATCAAAATAAATATAACGTTTCGAATATTCAGGTTAGTTTTCATGTAGATAGCCTCCTAATATGTGATGGTTATGTTGCTCCGCTGAAACGGCTAATTGAGAAAAAAGTTGTAAAAGAAGTTTCACTTTATTATAGTCTATCCAAAAAAACGTGGCAAATAGGGATGAAAGTGGAATAATATTTGTCAAATCGCGATGAATTGGCTAACATGAAAGAGGAAGGATTAGAGGTGAACAATATGGAACAAAAAACGATGAAAGATATGCAGAAAGAAGTAGATGCATATATTAGTCAATTTAAAGAAGGTTATTTTAGTCCACTTGCAATGATGGCTCGTTTAACGGAAGAAATGGGCGAACTTGCAAGAGAAGTGAATCACTATTATGGTGAGAAGCCGAAGAAAACGACTGAAAAAGAGCGAACAATTGAAGAAGAACTTGGAGATGTATTATTTGTTATGATTTGCATGGCAAATAGTTTACATATTGATTTAGAAACAGCACATAACGTTGTGATGAATAAATTTAATACACGTGATAAAGATCGTTGGACACGTATTGAAGAGGGAGAGAAAGAAGCATGAAAGATATTAAAGTAATTATTGCGGGACCAAGAGGACGCATGGGACATGAAGCAGTCCTTCTTATGGAAAGAACATCACATTTTCAATTAGTAGCAGCGGTTGACTATAAACATGGTGGAGAGAAAATTTCAAATCTCCCTGGAATGCCTGCATTAGATGCTCCAATCTATGCTGATTTACATACTTGTTTAAAAGAAGTAGAAGCAGATGTACTACTAGATTTAACAACACCAGAAGTAGGGAAGCAGCATGTTACACTTGCGGTTGAGCATGGTCTGCGTTCAGTTATCGGTACGACTGGATTTACAGAAGAAGAGTTGCAACATTTAACAGAAACGGCGAAAGAGAAACAAGTGGGGACAATTATCGCTCCGAACTTCGCAGTTGGTGCGGTGCTTATGATGAAGTTTTCTCAAATGGCAGCGAAATATTTCCAAGATGTTGAAGTGATTGAATTACATCACGATCAAAAATTAGATGCACCGTCAGGGACGGCTGTAAAAACGGTAGATTTAATTCGCCAAAATCGTGAACCAAAACAACAAGGTCATCCAAATGAAACGGAGCAATTAAAAGGAGCGCGCGGTGCAAATGTAGATGGCATTCACATTCATAGCGTACGTTTACCAGGTCTTATTGCCCATCAAGAAGTATTATTTGGTGGAGATGGACAGATGTTAACAGTTCGTCACGATTCATTCAACCGTGCGTCCTTTATGTCAGGTGTAAAACTGTCAATTGAAACAGTGATGAATCTGGATCATCTTGTATACGGTTTAGAAAATATTATCGACTAAAGGGGAGACAACGGATGAAGATTGCCTTAATCGCACATGACAAAAAGAAAGATGATATGGTTTCGTTCGCATACGCATATAAACCAATTTTTGAACAACATGAACTTTTTGCAACGGGAACAACGGGTCTTCGGATTATGGAGGCGACTGGTTTAGCTGTCACAAGATATCAATCTGGTCCTCTTGGTGGCGACCAAGAGATTGGTGCAATGATTGCAAAAAATGATTTAGATATGGTGATTTTCTTCCGGGATCCGCTAACAGCACAACCACATGAACCAGATGTAAATGCATTACTTCGTTTATGTGATGTGTATGCGATTCCGCTCGCAACGAACATGGCAAGTGCTGAAATGTTAATGCATGCATTGAATCGGGGAGATTTAGATTACCGAAAGTTAAGAAAATGAGGGGAAGAATTATGAGTGGATTACATATATTAGCGTTTGGTGCCCATGCCGATGATGTTGAAATCGGCATGGCAGGTACCATTGCAAAATATACGAAACAAGGATATAAAGTTGGCATTTGTGATTTAACAGAGGCTGATTTATCTTCAAACGGAACGGTGGAATTAAGAAAAGAAGAAGCGCAGGCCGCTGCTCGTATCATGGGAGTTGAAGAGCGGATTAATTTAGCAATGCCGGACCGTGGTTTGTATATGAAAGAAGAATATATACGTAAAATCGTAAAGATTATTCGTACATATAAGCCAACGCTAATTTTTGCACCATACTATGAAGATCGTCATCCGGATCATGCGAATTGTGCAAAACTTGTGGAAGAAGCTGTGTTTTCAGCGGGTGTTCGTAAATATATGCCAGAGATTTCGCCACATCGCGCGCAATCTTTTTATTATTATATGATTAACGGTTTTCATAAACCGAATTTCTGTATTGATATTAGTGAGCATCTTTCTGAAAAGGTAGCAGCACTAGAAGCATATGAAAGTCAGTTTACAACTGGAAGTGATGGTGTTAAGACACCTTTAACGGAAGGATATGTTGAAACAGTGATTGCTCGTGAGAAAATGTTTGGAAAAGAAGTTGGAGTTATGTATGCCGAAGGATTTATGAGTAAGAAGCCAGTTTTATTACATGCGGATTTAATAGGGGGATGTAAATGAAATTGAAAATAGGTATTACATGTTATCCTTCTGTAGGTGGTTCTGGAGTTGTTGGAACGGAACTAGGAAAACAATTAGCTGAACGAGGTCATGAAATACACTTTATTACCTCAGGCGTGCCATTTCGCTTAAATAAAGTGTATCCAAACATTTATTTTCATGAAGTAACGGTAAATCAATATTCTGTCTTTCAATATCCGCCTTATGATTTAGCATTAGCAAGTAAAATGGCAGAAGTTGCGCAGAGAGAAAAGCTCGATGTTTTACATGTGCATTATGCAATACCACATGCCATTTGTGCATATTTAGCTAAACAAATGATTGGAGACAATATTAAAATTGTTACAACGTTACACGGAACAGATATTACCGTTCTCGGTTCGGATCCCTCTTTAAATAATTTAATCCGATTTGGCATTGAGCAATCCGATGTTGTCACAGCTGTATCGCATTCTTTAATTGAAGAAACAAATGAGCTTGTGAAGCCAAATAAAAAGATTCAGACCGTATATAATTTTATTGATGAACGTGTTTACTTTAAGCGTGATATGTCACAACTTAAGAAAGAATATGGCATAGGGGAAGATGAAAAAGTCTTGATTCATATTTCTAACTTTCGAAAAGTAAAGCGAGTACAGGATGTCGTTCAAGCGTTTGCCCGAATTGTGAAAGAAGTACATGCAAAATTACTACTTGTTGGGGATGGTCCAGAGTTTTGTACGATTTTACAACTTGTGAAAAGTTTACATATTGAAGAACACGTTTTGTTTTTAGGGAAACAGGATAATGTTGCAGAACTTCTTGCGATGAGTGATCTAATGTTACTTTTATCAGAAAAAGAAAGCTTTGGTCTCGTTTTACTAGAAGCAATGGCATGTGGCGTACCGTGTATTGGAACGCGTGTTGGAGGTATCCCAGAGGTTATTCAACATGGTGAGACGGGATACATATGCGAAGTTGGTGATATCCATGGGATAGCTAAGCAGGCGATACAACTGCTTAAAAACGAAGGTCTTCATCAAAATATAGCACAGTGTGCAATGGAAGTAGTATATGAGCAATTTCGTTCAGAAAAAATTGTTTCACAATATGAAACGATTTATTATGACATACTAAGGGATGACAAAAATGAAACGATTTAAACGAGCTGCAGCAATTATTGAGACATTAAAACAACATGGGCATGAGGCATATTTTGTCGGGGGGAGCGTGCGTGATTTTATTATCGATAGACCAATTGGCGATATTGATATCGCAACATCAGCTCTCCCAGAACAAGTGATGCAACTGTTTCCGCGACATGTTCCTGTTGGTCTTGAACATGGTACGGTTATTGTTGTTCAGGAGGGTGTACCGTATGAAGTAACAACTTTCCGAACAGAGAGTGAATATGAAGATTTTCGTAGACCGAGTAGTGTTCAGTTTGTTCGCTCGTTAGAAGAAGATTTAAAACGACGTGATTTTACAATGAATGCAATTGCTATGACTGAACATGGAGAAATCATTGATTTATTTGCTGGGCAAGAAGCGATCAGCAAGCAAGAAATTGTAACAGTAGGAAATGCTGTGGACCGTTTTCAGGAAGATGCATTACGTATGATGCGTGGCATTCGATTTGTTAGTGTGTTAGGATTCTCCTTAGAAGAACAAACAAAATGTGCGATTGAAGCATATGGGCATTTAATGGAACATATAGCGATTGAAAGAATTACAGTTGAATTTGAAAAATTATTGACAGGTACATATTGTGGGAAAGGGCTTCAAAATCTAGTAGAAACGAAATTATTTGCTCATTTACCATATTTACAAATGTCAGAAGAGAGAATTTTGAAAGCGGCGCAATATAAATGGGATTCTTTTGAGACAGACATTGAGGCATGGGCGTTTTTCCTATATTGTACCCGAGAAGAACATCCGGCTGTTTTCTTACGCCAATGGAAATTTTCAAATAAAAAAATAAAAGATATTGTAGCTGTTCTATTAGCGATACGTGCTAGAAAAATAAAATCTTGGGATGCAGTTTTGTTATATAAAACGGGTCTCGAAATTGCGTTAATGGCAGAAAGAGTATATCAAGCTATGATAGAAAAATATGACATATCTTCGATAAATCAAGTGCATTCATCGTTTCATGCATTATCTATTCATAATCGTCAGGAAATGAATGTAAGCGGTAATGATTTATTAATGTGGACAGACAAAACACCGGGGCCTTGGGTAGCAGAAGTCTTGCAGAAGATTGAAGAAGAAATTTTACAAGGGCGATTAGGAAATGAGAAAGAGAAGGTAAGGGAGTGGCTACACGGATGCAATCTACTATAAGAAAACAACTACTACAAATTTTTTCTGAAGCAGATGGTGAATTTGTATCTGGTCAAACAATTAGCGATGACCTTGGCTGCTCAAGAACAGCTGTTTGGAAGCATATGGAGGACCTTCGGAGTGAAGGGTATGAACTTGAAGCTGTGCGCCGTTTAGGATATCGAATTGCAAGTAAACCAGATAAAGTAACGGCTAATGAAATCCAATTAGGTTTACAGACAGAGTTTATCGGGAGAACGGTTTGTTTTGAGGATTCTGTTGAATCTACACAGTATATTGCGGCGAAACTCGCGCATGAAGGTGCAGCAGAAGGGACGATTGTCGTTGCGGAAGAACAAACAGCAGGACGTGGTCGTTTAAGCAGAAAATGGCATTCACCAAAAGGAACAGGAATTTGGATGAGTATTATTTTACGTCCGGCAATTCCAGTTCATCGTGCTCCGCAGTTGACATTATTGGCAGCTGTGAGTGTAGCGCAAGCAATTGAGAAATGTACAGGTGTGAATGTGGGAATTAAATGGCCGAATGATATTTTAATCCAAGGGAAAAAAGCTGTTGGTATTTTAACAGAGATGCAAGCTGATCCAGACAAAATAAATGCTGTCATTATGGGAATAGGCATTAATGCAAATCAAGGGCAAGAGCATTTTGCCGATGAAATCAAGCAGATTGCTACATCTTTAGCTATTGAATCAGGCAAACCAATTGTTCGTGCAGAGCTTATGCAACAGATCTTTTTACAAATGGAAAAATTATATCAAGAATACTTAAAGAATGGTTTTTCGGTTATTAAACTTCTTTGGGAAAGTTATGCAGTTAGCATTGGGAAAGAAATAACAGCTCGAACGATGAAAGATACAATTATAGGTGTAGCAAAAGGCATTACGGAAGATGGTGTACTGATGCTAGAAGATCATCAAGGGCACGTACATCATATTCATTCTGCTGATATAGAAATCAAGTAAAGAGAAGTTCCGATTTAGGAGCTTCTTTTTCATTATATAGAAGCTAATATTAGATATGGAAACACTGTGATTACTGTTATATTCAGGTTTATCTAATAAATTTCACGTACTATAATAGTATAGAAAATTATTTTTTCGAAAAAGTGTAGCAATTCTCTTTCTTAGTTTGCTATAATTAGTTCGGATATGGGTAGTATCAGAGTGAACTGCACCATTATTCCAATTGATGAAGAACAATAATTTGGATTCTGCCTTGATCCAACAACGGACTGGGACAGAGGGATGAAATTTGCCGATTAACACAACCCTTCTGCCCTTTTATGGCCAGAGGGGTTTTTTATATGATTTCGGCCATCTCCTCTCTCCTGAATAAAGGAGGAGTAGTTTTTGAAAACGAGAACAGATTTTTTGAAAATGAAAGAGAACGGTGAGCCGATTACGATGCTTACAGCGTATGATTACCCATCTGCTAAGTTAGCAGAAGAGGCTGAAGTCGATATGATTTTAGTTGGGGACTCTCTTGGAATGGTTGTACTTGGATATGATTCGACGATTCCAGTAACGGTAGAAGATATGATTCATCATACGAAAGCGGTGTGCCGCGGAGCGAAGGAAACTTTTATTGTAACAGATATGCCATTTATGTCTTATCACGTATCACTGCAAGAAACGATGCATAATGCGCGTCGTATTGTGCAAGAGAGCGGAGCACACGCAGTGAAAGTAGAAGGTGCAGACGAGGTTGTATCAATCATTCACTATTTAACAAATGCAGGAATTCCTGTTGTAGCGCATCTTGGTTTAACACCTCAATCTGTAGGTGTACTAGGTGGCTATAAAGTGCAAGGGAAAGATGCTGAAAGTGCAAAGAAATTATTAGAAGATGCAAAAAAATGTGAAGAAGCTGGTGCGATGGCAGTTGTACTTGAGTGCGTGCCAATGCAGTTAGCGGAGCTTATATCAAAGGCTTTAACGATTCCTACAATTGGGATTGGTGCAGGACAGAAAGTGGATGGTCAAGTACTTGTGTATCATGATCTTATTTCGTATGGAGTGAAACGTGTTCCAAAATTTGTGAAGCAATATACGTCCGTTCAAGAAGAGATTGTACGTGGAATCTCACAATATGTGGCTGAAGTAAAAGCGAGACAATTTCCTGAAGAAAAACATTCATTCACAATGAAAGAGGAAGAGTACGTAGCGTTATACGGAGGAAAACAGTGATGAAAATTATAACAACAGTACAAGACATGCAACAAGTTGCAAGTGAAATTCGCGTGAGTGGGAAAGAAATTGGTTTTGTCCCAACAATGGGATATTTACACGAAGGACACGCAACTTTATTACGCCAGGCAAGAGAAGAAAATGAAGTTGTGGTTTTAAGTGTATTTGTAAATCCATTGCAATTTGGACCGAATGAAGATTTGGATCGTTATCCTCGCGATATTGATAGAGATGAACAGGTAGCAAAAGAAGCTGGTGTTGATTACTTATTTTATCCGAGTGTGGAAGAAATGTATCCAGCGCAGCAGACGACAAAAGTGGAAGTTGTAAAGCGTACAGACGTATTATGCGGCAAGCAACGACCAGTTCATTTCGCAGGTGTTGCGACTGTATTGATGAAATTATTTAATATCACAATGCCAAACCGTGCCTACTTTGGTATGAAAGATGCACAGCAAGTTGCTGTTATCCAAGGGTTTGTAAGTGATTTTAATATCCCAGTTACAATCGTACCTGTCAATATTGTTAGGGAAGAGGACGGATTAGCTAAAAGTTCTCGCAATGTGTATTTATCAGAACAAGAGCGTACAGAAGCCCCTCAGTTATATCGTAGCTTGTGTATAGCAAAAGAACGGATCGCAGAGGGGGAGCGTAACCCACAAGCGGTTATAAATCTTGTGAAAGAATATATTGAAAAAAATACGCAAGGTAGTATTGATTATGTAGATATATATGCGTATCCAACCTTGGCGGAAATAGAGACAATTCAAGGACGTATCATTCTTGCAATTGCGGTGAAGTTTGAAAATGTACGATTAATTGACAATATTACATTAACGGTTCAATAAGGGGGAGCATCCATGTTTCGCACAATGATGAGAGCAAAGTTACATCGCGCGACTGTAACAGAAGCAAATTTAAATTATGTAGGTAGTATTACAATTGATGAAGATTTAATGGACGCAGTAGAAATTGTAGAAAACGAAAAGGTGCAAATTGTAAATAATAATAATGGATCTCGCTTAGAGACGTATGTAATTAAAGGAGAGCGTGGCAGCGGCGTAGTTTGTTTGAATGGCGCAGCAGCAAGACTGGTACAGCCTGGAGATAAAGTTATTATTATTTGTTACGGTCTTGTAGCGGCAGAAGAAGTATATAAACAAGTACCTAAAATTGCGGTGCTAGATGATAACAATCAAATTGTTGAAATGCTAGGTGCTGAAAAAGCAGGAACGATATTATAAGTGGAAAAGCTATCTCTATAGTGAAGTGACCCCGAAAAGTTAGACGCGTTATTTCATTAGGCAGCTTCTTGGGCATGGGTCCGGTATTGTATCGGACTCATGCCTTTTAGTTTTGCCTTGATTCTTTTATGATTATAGTAAGTTATGTACTTTGCTAGTTCT
>NZ_LTAQ01000013.1:456-33963 GCF_001590835.1 Bacillus gaemokensis | reverse complement strand
TAGTGCCATCCTTGATCAGAATGAATGAGAAGTGTATCTTCTCCCGTTAAACGTTCAAAAGATTGGTCTAACATTGTTGAAACAAGGGAATAGGTTGGTCTTGAACCAATTGTATATGTGATAATTTCACCATTAAATAAATCCAACATCGGTGATAGATATAACTTCTCTCCAAACAATTTAAACTCCGTAATGTCCGTAACCCATTTTTCATTTGGTTTTTCCGCTTGGAAATTGCGATTTAAAATATTCGGTGCAATTTTTCCAACGTTCCCTTTATAAGAACGATATTGTTTCATACGCACGAGACATTTCAAGCCTAATTCTTTCATCAGACGGTACACTTTTTTATGATTTACTTTGAGTCCGCGGTTTGTCAGTTCATCACGAATACGACGATAGCCATAACACCCATCATGTTCATCATAAATAGCTCGAATCAGTTCTTTTAACTCTGCATTTCCATCAGGACGATTGAAATGTTTCATCCAATAATAGTACGTGCTACGCGGAAGGTCTGCGAGTTGAAGTAGTTCCTTGACGGGAAATTCATGCCTTAACTCATAGACTACTTGCGCTTTGTCTTGTTTGGTGACTTTTCCTTGTTTTGAACTAAGGCATTCAACTTTTTTAAATATGCATTTTCCATACGTAAACGCTCATTTTCCGCTTGTAGGGCTTCTATTGAGCCTTCAACTACTGTTTTCGTTTTTTTATCTTTCATGGATGGACGCCCCTTTTTCTTTGATTGTAGGGCATCCAATCCTCCTGTTTCATAAGCGATTTTCCATTTCCGAAGTGTTTCGTAAGACGGAATGTTGAAAATTGCCGCTGTTTCCCTGATAGATGTCCCTTGTTCATTCATATAATGAAGTACATCTAGTTTATAACGTGTCGTGTAGGATATATAGCGTTGTTCAAAGGCTTTTTCACCATAAGATTCATATCGCCTAGTCCATTCGTAGAATATACAGGAAGCAACACCTATCGATTTGGCAATGGTTTTCCCGCTTTCAGCTCCTTCTAAATATCGTCTTACTGCTTGTATTTTTTCTTTTGAAGAAAATTTAGTCATAAAAAACTGCACCTCCAATTGTTAGACTGTGTCTAACAATTGGAGGTGCAGTTCAATGGAGCGATATCTTTTTATTTTGAAACAAAATCATTTCATTTTATGTATCTTTTCATTAAGATGATACAAAACGTGGTATAGTAACAATATATGAATTTTTGTTGTTTGAAAGGTAAGAAATTGAGGTGTTACATATGAGTAAGCGTTATGTCGTTGTTGATTTAGAGACGACAGGGAACTCCTGGAAAGATGGGAAGGACAAAATCACCCAAATTGCAGCTGTGGTAGTGGAAGATGGAGAAATATTGGAGATTTTTTCGTCTTTTGTTAACCCGAAGAGAGAGATTCCCCCATTTATTACTGAACTAACAGGGATTGATGAAAATCTTGTAAAACAAGCCCCGCTATTTCGTGATGTAGCTCCGATGATTGTTGAGTTATTACACGGTGCTTATTTTGTTGCACACAACATTCACTTTGATTGGAATTTTTTAAAAGAAGAATTAAAGCAGGCTGGATATACAGAAATACATTGTCCTAAAATTGATACGGTTGAATTGGCACAAATCTTACTGCCGACAGCTGATAGTTATAAATTACGTGATTTAGCAAAAAAACATGAATTAGAGCATGATCAACCGCATCGTGCGGATAGTGATGCTCTTGCAACAGCAGAATTATTTTTACAATTTCTAAATCAATTAGAAAACCTACCGCTTGTTACGTCGCAGTCTTTATATGAGTTAAGTGACGTATTCCAAAGTGATATAGCTAATATAATTTCAGAAAATATTTTGAAGAAAATGATGCATGGTACAGAAAAGGTAAAGGAATATGAAATACATCGAAATATTGCATTGCGAAAACGAAATTATTCATTAGAACTAGGGGAAACTTGTCCACCTAAATTCGATGCTTTTTTATATAAGTCCATGGAGCAGCTTGAATTAAAAATGCCAAAGTTTGAAAGAAGAGAAAGCCAACAGAGAATGATGAAGGAAATATATACAGCGTTAAGAGACTCGCGTTTTTCTCTAATTGAAGCAGGAACAGGTACAGGGAAGACACTTGCCTATTTACTTCCAAGCATTTATTTTGCAAAGAAAAAAGAAGAACCAGTTATTATAAGCACGCAAACAGTACAGCTTCAACAACAAATACTTGAAAGGGAAATTCCGTTATTGCAAAGTATATTACCATTTCCATTTGAAGTTGCACTTTTAAAAGGAAGAAAGCACTATCTTTGTTTACATAAATTCGAATATGCTTTGCAAGAAGAAGAGAAGAACTATGATGCTGCGCTGACGAAAGCAAAAATATTAGTATGGTTATTGCAAACGGAAACTGGTGACCGTGATGAATTGAATATTCCAGAAGGTGGAAAAATACTATGGAATCGTATTTGCAGTGACACATATAGCCCAGGTGGAATACAAAGTAATTGGTTTAGCCGTTGTTTTTATCAACGGGCAAAGAATAAAGCGTTATTTGCAGATATTGTTATTACAAATCATGCTTTACTATTTCAAGATTTTGTTAGTGAAGAACCGTTTTTGGCATTGTGTGAACATATTATTTTTGATGAAGCCCATCATATTGAAGAAGTAGCGAGTAGAACGCTTGGAGAACAGTTTTCGTGTATGTATTTTCAATTGGTTCTATCACGTTTTGGTACGCTAGAAACAGATGATGTACTGTCCAAAGTGTATAAGATGATGAAAAAAACAGGGCAAGCATCCCGCTCCACTTTTCGTATGATCAGTCATAGGCTCAAGGAAATCAAATTTGATGCCGATGAATTATTTCAAATGCTACGTTCCTTTATATTCCAACAAACAAACGGGGAACAAGGAACAAGTAATATGCCGCTTATTTATCGGTATAATACGGAACAAGAGCATGGAAAGTTATGGAGTAGCATAGTAGAGTTAACAAATCGATTTGTATATGAACTGCAAAAATTACTGACTGTATTAGAGCAACAATCCGATGTGTTGCAGAGTAATTTAGAATGGGAGATGCATGTTGTTACAGGAGAGTTTATGCATCTTATTGAGTTATTACGAAAGATGGTTCATTCATTACAGCTACTTATATTAGAAAAAAACTCATATGTGACATGGATGGAAACGGAAACGAAAGGTACAATTCATTCCACGGTGTTATATGCACAGCCTGTTCATATAGGAGAAAGATTTGCTGACGAGTTTTTAACAAAAAAGCGAAGCGTTATTTTTACGTCGGCAACGTTAACTGTTAATCATACATTCGACTATATAAAAGAGGAACTAGCATTACATGACTTTGCGCCAGATACATTAACAGTGTCATCCCCGTTTCATTATGAAAAGCAAGTGAAGCTAATGGTTTCAACGGATGTTCCTCTTATTAAGCAAGTGAGTGAAGAAGAATATATTAGAGAAATATCGCAGCATATTATGAAGATTGCTAAAGCGACAAATGGAAGAATGCTCGTTTTATTTACTTCATATGAAATGTTGAAAGAAACATATGCAACTTTAAAAAATGAGGATGAATTAGAGGGTTACTTACTACTAACGCAAAGTGTTCATAATCGTAGTCGTAGTCGTTTGATCCGCAAATTTCAAGAGTTTGACAAAGCAATTCTGTTAGGAACAAGCAGTTTTTGGGAAGGTATTGATATCCCAGGCGATGCTTTAAGTTGTCTTGTCATCGTTCGTTTACCGTTTACACCTCCTCATCAGCCGATGATGGAAGCGAAAAGCGAATGGTTGAAAAATAAAGGAGAAGATGTATTTACGAAGTTAGCACTTCCACAAGCAATTCTTCGTTTTAAACAAGGATTTGGTCGATTGATCCGGACAACTACGGATACCGGAACGGTGTTTGTGTTAGATCGTCGTTTAACCAACTCTTTCTATGGAAAAAGATTTCTACAATCTATCCCGAATGTTCCTCTTTATGAGGGGCCATTAGAAGAACTTCTGAGTCAATTAGAAGAATGAAACATATGAATAGCGGAGTGCGATGAAAAATACGCCTGAAGTACGTGGTACTTCAGGCGTAAAATGTGGGTAGGAGGAATTTTATTTTTCTTACTTCTTGTATACAAATGTATTGCTTTTCGATTTGAAACCTTTTTTTGCTGAACATGTCCTGCTATAATAGATGGGTGATGAAGCAGGGGTTGTAAAGAATGTACTCTTATTGTAACCGCATTGCGTTCTTCTATAATTAGAAATTTTTGTGTAACGGAGGAGTTTTCATGGAGAAGAAAATCGAAGTGCTATCAACGACGCGTATTAAATATTCGTCTGACTTATATAAAATTGTTGATAGTTTGAATCGCACTTTAAAAGAGCAAGACCTCATGTTCGGATTGGCACTGGACGAGAACGAAAAAGAAACAGCCGTATTTACGATATACAGAACGTAGTGATACAATGAAAAAGTGGATCTTTGCCATCATTATCGTTATCGTTGCCATTGGGTTATATGGGGTGCACGTCTATAATACGACAATGGAAAAGAAGATTCCGAAAGAGTCAAAGGTTGTAGAGATTGCGAAAGAAAAAGCAAAACTTACAAAGGTAAAAACTGTTGACTATTATAACGGAAAATCTTCATATGCAGTCGTACAAGGTGTGGATGAAAAAGGAGAACAAATCATTGTTTGGGTACCTGAGAAAAAAGGAAATGTTCTAGTAAAGAAAAAGAACGAAGGTATTTCTGAGAAGGAAGCTTTACAAAAGGCGGCTGCGGAAATTGGAGAACTTAAGCCAAAAGAATTTGTAAAGGCCAAATTAGGTGCCGAAAACGATGTTCCGTTGTGGGAAATTACATATATTGATCAGGAAGGTCGTTATACGTATTATTATCTAGAATTTCAAGATGGGAAATATGCTGCACGTTACAGCATTGAAAAATAGATACAGGGGGAAACCACAAATGAAATTAGCAAAGCGAGTAGCTGCTTTAACACCGTCTTCAACTTTAGAAATTACAGCAAAGGCACAAGCATTAAAAGCTGAGGGGCATGATGTAATCGGATTAGGTGCAGGGGAACCTGACTTTAATACACCGGAGCATATTATGAATGCTGCACAACAAGCAATGTTAGAAGGACATACAAAATATACACCAACTGGTGGATTGAAGGCGCTAAAACAAGAAATCGTGAAGAAATTTACTCGTGATCAAGGACTAGTGTATGATCAGGCTGAAGTTATTGTATGTAATGGAGCTAAGCATGCACTTTATACATTATTCCAAGTGTTACTTGACGAAGGAGATGAAGTTATTATTCCAACTCCTTATTGGGTAAGTTATCCTGAACAAGTAAAACTTGCAGGTGGAGAACCTGTATATGTAGAAGGCTTAGAAGACAATCACTACAAAATTACGCCAGAGCAGCTACGCGGGGCAATTACAGAGAAAACAAAAGCTGTTATTATTAATTCACCGAGCAACCCGACAGGGATGATTTATAGCAAAGAAGAATTACAGCAGCTTGGAGAAGTATGTTTAGAACACGACATTTTAATCGTTTCTGATGAAATTTATGAGAAATTGGTTTATGGTGGAGTAGAGTATACTTCTATTGCCCAGCTTTCTAATGCATTAAAAGAACAAACACTTATTATTAATGGTGTATCTAAATCACATTCTATGACTGGATGGCGCATTGGTTATGCAGCAGGAAATAAGCAGCTTATTAAAGCGATGACGAACTTAGCAAGTCATAGTACGTCAAACCCTACTTCAATAGCTCAATACGGTGCAATAGCTGCATATGCGGGTTCACAAGAGCCGGTAGAAATGATGCGTCAAGCATTTGAAGAACGATTAAACATTATTTATGATAAATTGATTCAGATCCCTGGTTTTACTTGCATTAAACCACAAGGTGCATTTTACTTATTCCCAAATGTAAAAGAAGCCGTAGCATTAGCTGGATACGAAACAGTTGATGATTGGGCAAAAGCCTTGTTAGAAGAAGAAAAAGTAGCTCTTGTTCCAGGAACAGGATTTGGTGCACCAAACAATGTTCGTTTATCATATGCAACATCTCTTGAACAATTAGAGAAAGCATTAGAACGAATTCAGACGTTTATGAAAAGTAAAGTACAGGCTTAAAAAAGCAGCTTGTTTTTATTTTTCTACCATATAAGTTACTTGAAACAAATGAAGATGACCTCCCTATCTATAGGGAGGTTTTTTGACGAATTGTGGTAAAAAGAAATGGTAACAGGTGTGTTATACTAGAAGGCGAGGTGTTTTGTCATGAAGAAAAAAATGATGTTACAGTGGTTTGAACAAGGTAGTATTGCAATTCCTAAATTACTTATGATGCATTATAAAAAATTAGGTTTAAATGAGATGGAATTTATGGTTGTACTTCATGTGCATACTTTTCTAGAGTCGGGTAATTCGTTTCCAACCCCTTCAGAGATTGCAGAACGAATGACAATCACAGAAATGAAATGCATGGAAGTTATTCAAATGTTAATTCAAAAAGGCTTTTTAGCATTAGAAGGCGGTCAAAAGTCTGAAGCGATGATGTGTGAAAGCTATTCATTGCAACCACTTTGGGAAAAAATCCTGCACTTTTTAATGAATGAAACAATAGAAGAGGAAGAAAAAGAACAAAAACAACTGCAAGTAAATTTATATACAATCTTTGAGCATGAATTTGGGAGACCCTTATCGCCTTTTGAATGTGAAACATTAGCGATGTGGCAAGATCAAGATCAGCATCATCCGAATTTAATTCAGGCTGCCCTTCGAGAAGCTGTTATGAGTGGAAAACTTAACTTTCGATATATTGATCGTATTTTATTTGAGTGGAAAAAGAATGGAATTAAGACTGTCGATCAAGCGCAAGATCAAGGGCGGAAATTTAGAGCGAATCAGCAACGCTCGCAGCAAATATCGAAACAAGAGACAAAATATACAGGGAAAGTGCCTTTTTATAATTGGCTGGAGCAGTGATATAGGAGGACAGGTATGTTAAATAAGACACAAATTCGTTATTGCTTAGATACAATGGCGGACATGTATCCGGAAGCACATTGCGAATTAAATCATGACAATCCATTTGAACTTGTAATTGCGGTTGCATTATCCGCGCAATGTACAGATGTACTTGTAAATAAAGTAACGAAAAGCTTATTTCAAAAATATAAGACACCTGAAGATTATTTAAATGTTTCTTTAGAAGAGCTACAACAAGATATTCGTTCAATTGGATTGTACCGGAATAAGGCGAAGAATATTCAGAAGTTATGTAGGATGCTACTGGATGATTATAATGGCAAGGTTCCAGAGGATCGTGATGAATTAACAAATTTACCAGGTGTGGGTAGGAAAACGGCGAATGTTGTTGTTTCGGTTGCGTTTGGGATTCCAGCTATTGCTGTTGATACACACGTAGAACGGGTAAGTAAACGTTTGGCTATTTGTAAGTGGAAAGATTCTGTTTTAGAAGTAGAAAAAACATTAATGAAGAAAGTACCAATGGAAGAGTGGGGAGTTACACATCACCGTATGATTTTCTTTGGACGTTATCATTGTAAGGCGCAGCGGCCGCAATGTGAAGAGTGTCGACTATTAGATGTATGCCGTGAAGGAAAAAAGCGGATGAAGGGGAAATAAAGAATGGAACGAGTTGTACAAGTACCTGATGAGTTTCAGTGTATTCCGTTTTTCGAAGGGAATACGGATAAGATTATATATAGTCTGGATCAGTCTTTTGAAGATATAATAAAAAGTACGTATTTCTTATATGATATAGAAAAGCAATATAAGCCTTGGCATGAAATAGATAAGAGTATTCCAATTGTATTTAATGTATGGAAAAGTAAGAAAGATACCATTGCTACATTATTTCGAAATAGAAAGCGAAAAGAAGCGAGAGATCCTATGATTCATTTTGCTGCGCATTTATTATCAATTTTATATTGGCTTAATGAACAAGCGATACCTAGCTTAAAAGATGTAAAAAAAAATATAGAACGACTAGAGATACAACCTGTTAATTTTATGGAACGGTATTCATACATCATGGGACAACCTAATCATTATCATTCATATATCCAATTAACAGAGCTATATGTAGAAATAGAAAAGCTGTATGCTAAAAAAATCATAATAAAAAAGAAGTCACCATCTCGATAGGAGAGGTGACTTCTTTTTTATTATGATTCTGTTGTGATAAGATCGCCATCTGCTTGAGGAGGAGTTTCTCCATCATGTGGCTTGTTTGGATCCTTTGGTGGTTCTGGATTATGGTTTTCCTTATCCTTTTCTTTTTCTTTTTCTTTCTTAGCGTCATCTTCAGCTTTTTTCTTGGCTGCTGCGTCATCTTCAGCTTTTTTCTTGGCTGCTGCGTCGTCTTCAGCCTTTTTCTTAGCTGCTGCGTCGTCTTCAGCTTTTTTCTTAGCTGCTGCATCATCTTCAGCCTTTTTCTTAGCGTCATCTTCAGCTTTTTTCTTGGCTGCTGCGTCATCTCCAGCTTTTTTCTTGGCTGCTGCGTCGTCTTCAGCTTTTTTCTTAGCCGCTGCATCATCTTCAGCCTTTTTCTTAGCCGCTGCATCATCTTCAGCTTTCTTCTTAGCATCTTCATTTTCACCAGGAACTGTCAAAGATACGCTAGCTGCATCGCTTGTTCCAGTACCTTTTTTCGCTACGACAGAGAAGCTATAAGTAACGCCTGGCTTTACACCACCAAGTGAAGCTGTTGTGCCGCTTACAGATAAGCTACCACTAGAACCATCACTTCCTTTATAGCTTGCAGCATAAGAGGTAGCATCAGAAGGACCAGACCAACTTAGGCTAATCGCATTAGACGCTGCATCATAAGCTGGAGTTACTCCAGTAGGTGGATCGACTTTAATGACTTTAACAGCATCTTTTTTAGCACCTTTTACATAGAGCTCTTCGTTTACTAGTTCTACTGAAGAAGGTCGCTCAAAACGAGATGTATCTGTAGCAAATTCACTCATCATTGCTTTAAATATTTGTTGTGCAATTCGAAGTGAAGGTGATTTATCTGCAATATAGTTTTCAGGAGAATCTTCTGTATATCCAGTCCATACTGACATTGTATATTGCGGTGAATAACCTGCAAACCAACTGTCCCTGTTGGCACTTTCTGGGATATTATGTTTTTTAATTGCTTTTGGATCATAGTTCTGTGTTCCTGTTTTACCAGCCACATCAATGCCTGATACATAGGCTGTTGGCCCTGTACCACCAGCACCTGGTTTAACAACGTCACGAAGGACATCTGTAATCATGTAGGCTGTGTAATCGTGCATTACTCGTTTTTCTTTTTGTTTAAAGCTTTTCTCTTTTCCATCAGGAAAAACAACTTTTGTTACAAAATGTGGTTTAGTATATTTCCCGTCATTACCAAATGCTCCATATGCACCAGCTACATCTAATGGAGAAGCATTGTTACTACCAATTGCTGTTGATTCGTATGCTGGCTCTTTGAAAGTCATACCAAGTCCTTCAGCAAATTCTTTTGATTTGTCTAACCCAACCGCTTGTGCAGTTTTTAAAGCTGGAATATTTAAAGATTTTTTCAATGCTTCACGTAAAGAAACGTCACCTTTATAGTTACCTGTAGCATTTCGGATTTTTTTCCCGTCTGAATACGTATATTCTGAGTCGTTTAGTTGATGGTATGTTGACCATTGCATATATTCAATAGCAGGACCATAATCGAAAATTGGTTTCATTGTTGAACCTACTTGACGTTCCATATCAACCGCCATATTATGGCCTTTAAATACAGATTTACTTTCTTTACGTCCAGCACCAATTGCGCGGACTTCACCGGATGCTGTATCCATAAATACGAAAGAACCTTGGAAACGATCGTTTGGATAGTTAATACTGTTCCCGTCTAGTAATTCTTCAGCGTATTTTTGTGCCTTCTGATCCAGTGTCGTGTAAATTTGTAATCCGTCAGATCCAATGTTTACATCAGGCATTTCCTTTTCAATTTCTTTTACAACTGCGTCTAAATAGGCTTGGTAAGGCATTGCAGTAACTTCGTTAGAAGGAAGAAGTCCTTCTGTTACTGGAATTGCCATCGCTTCATCCATCTCTTGTTTTGTAATGAAATTATGGCGATTCATTAACGATAATACAACGTTACGACGTTTCGTTGCACGTTCTACATTGTTTTTTTTCGTTGGATCATAAATGTTTGGACCTTGTGGTAATCCAGCAAGCATAGCAGCTTCATGTAATTTTAAATCTTTTAAGTCTTTTCCATAATAATTTTTTGCTGCTGTTGCAACCCCGTAAGAGCGGTTACCTAGATTGATTTTGTTTAAGTACATTTCTAAAATTTCATGTTTAGAGTATTGTTGCTCCAATTTATAAGCTAAATACCATTCTTGTACTTTTCGTTTTGATGTTTTTTCCATCGTTAGAAAGTAGTTTTTGATTACCTGTTGCGTAATCGTACTACCACCTTGTGATCCAAAACCACCTGTGATGTTTTCAAAAACTGCTTTTCCGGTACGTCTAAAGTCAATTCCATTGTGATCATAAAAACGAGCATCCTCAGTAGCAAGGAATGCACTTTCTACTACCTTTGGAATTTGATCGTAATTGACGTTTGTTCGTTTTTCCACACCATACTCATAAAAAAGATTCTTGTCTTTATCATAAAATTTCGCTGATAGTGGATTGACAAGTTTTGCTTTATCTAGCTTTGGAGCGTCTTTCACCATTATAAAGAAAGCAGAAACTCCAGCTACAAGGCCAATAATACCAAGAAGTAGGCAACCAATTACAAATTTCTTAAAAAAGGAGCCTTTTTTCTTTGGTTTCTCCGGTTGATTTGTTTCTTGTTGTTGATGTTGTGCATGTTTTCGTTCTGTACGAGAACGATAATTTTCTGACATTATACTTTCTCCTACCTTTCATTTTCTCCCCAAAAGTCGAAAAAAGAGCCTTATTGTTGACTCTATCACGAAAAATAAACCGTGTCTAGTACACGGATATAATCGATTCGAGGGTGATAACCGCACGACAGCAAGGATCCGTGCTCTTCGATTTCTTGTTTCGTAATCGATTTGCGTCCACCAGCATCTTGGCGATTCCAAAATGAAATAATATGTTTTGCATCGAGTAAATAAAATTCATCATAAAGCGTAAATTTAATAATAACAAATGCAATTCCATTATGTGCGAGCACTTGTTTCATATGCTCGATTTGATGAAGGTGGAAGTTTTGTAGTGGGAAACTTGTTTTATTTTTTGTTTCCTTTGCTTCAAAGTCAATGTATTTTCCTTTGTATACACCATTGTAATCCGTTGTGGAGGGCTGTTTAAAGTAAGCTTCTTTGACAACGGCAGCACTTCGAGCAGGGTAATCTACTTTTACAATTTGAAGAGGAGTCGGCTTTTTGTGAATACAAGCGATATTATGGGTTAAATAATATTCATTTGTTTCATTTAATTCCTCTTCAAGGGACATACCTCTATTACCATAAGTATGTTTTTTTATTTGTGTTTTTTGGGGCTGTAAAGCTTGGTTATACCTTTTTCCGTTTGGGTAACGAATGGTCATATTTTGTCCACTCCAACTTACTTAGAATCACTTACAAAGGTGATTATAACAAAAAAAACAAGTAAGATGCGATTTTTTTCAAGAGAGGTTTGGTGATTCGTATATGTATGTGCAGAATGAATATGAGAAAATAAAACAGGAACGCATTGGTATTTCTTTTACAGCAGAGGAAAAATCCTTGATAATGTGTGTTAAACAGCAGACAGTTCTAGCCAATATAGATAATATTTCACGTACACATGCTTACCAAAAATATTATTTGAGAAATAAGGAAATACGTTGGGCATTTTTAGCGAGTATGGTTTCGAGGAATTCTGGATGGAATATGACAGATTTAGAAGGAAAATATTATCCAAATGTTTTATCTGAAAGAATGAGAAAACAATTATTTCTTACATATGAAAGTGCAAATTGGCTCATTTTTTCAGATGCATACCCACAGTTGTTATTATATGAAATAAGTAAAGAGAGAAATACACCATTTTTTCATTTGCTACAGTTCTTTAATGTATCTATTTTTATGGAGAGAGAGTGGAAATGTTTTTGGCGGGAAAGAGACTTTGATCGGCTGATTACAGCACTTATTATTAATGAACAAAATAAGATTCAAAAAAAAGTTATTGAGCATCCATACTTTCAAAAACATGTATTTCAGACATTGTTGTTTAAGTTTCAAGAATTATTTCATTTTAGTGCTGTTATTTTTCCAACAGTAGAAGGGAAGCTATATGGTTTTTCAGTGTATCAATTCGAAAAGGTGCAAAGTCGTATAGAGCTTGGAAAAAAGTTAGCGTGGTTATTATTTCATCCTAAATATGGAGCGTTATTTTATGATTTTGCCGTACACACAGTTCCTACAGGCTCTAGATTAGATTACGAGAAATATTTTAAATTTCCAAAAGAACAAAATACACCGCAACTCAGAGATGTTTTTTCCATTGTTTTGCATCATAAAAAGGCGGAGAAAGATTGGTTTAATAAAGGAATAGATATCGAGGAGTTATTTTTGTTTCAAGAGCCAAAAGAAGAAATGGATCTAACAGAATGGTTTCTACAAAAACAAGAACAAGTACATATACTTTCTTCATTAAATAGCTTTTTTAAAAGGAATAATAACTTCGTGATATAATAAAAAAGTCCCACTTCCTTATCGGAAAGTGGGACTAGTTGATGATTTGAATTGGTTACATTTTATTGTATACATTCAAATGAGAACTTCTCATTTGAATGTAAGTGAAATGCAATGATTCAAGAAGCGAAAGTCATAAGGAAAAGTAGTTCTTAAGGCTTTGCTTTATGTAGCAGGAAAATTTGGGCCATCTAGTTTTGGATTACCAGTCTCAGGTTTATTTTGTTGTTTGGTTTGTTTTTTCTTGTTTTCATTTTTATTTTTAGCCATGATAACACCTCCCTTTTGTATTGTTACCATTTCTGTAAAACACATACAAAATGATTTCTTTGCCGAATCTCAACTAGTTTTGTCAGTCATGCAGGAGTGATAAGTGAATCGTCGAAATAACATGCAAAAGGAAAAGCAAAGAAGGAGGCGTTTTATAAATGGCGATGGTTCAGAAGGAAAATGTAATGAAAAAAATGGATCAAATGTTAAGTGCTCTTGATTTGCTGGAAATGAATGTTTCTCTCAGGGTTAATCATACTTTAAAAGATAAACGCGAAGATATATGTAATAAGGTAGAAGTAACAGAAATGCACATCGAGCATATGGAAGGGAAATTATTACATCATGAAGAAAAAGGAAATTGGCTCCAAACGTTTCAAAACGTCGTAGTGAGCGCATAATTAAGGTGGGAATAGAGTGGATTATCAAACATTAGTGCAATCTTCAAGAAAATTGATAGAATATAACGATGAGACAATTATTAAAAAAAGAGAAAATAAAGAGTTTGATTTTTATAAAGATATGCAGCCGTTTGTAAATATGGTGGATCAAGAGTTAGAGGTTTGGAAAGGATTGGCCTATCAATGGATAAAACAAGAAAAGCCAAAGTATGTACATCTGCAGCAAATTGATCAAGTGTATGAAAATTTGCAGAATAATGCCTTACAGTGTTTTGTAAGTAAGGGAAATGGAAAAAGGTTTTATGAGACGCATCAAGCAATTTTGTATACGCTGCAAAATATTATAGAACTATGTAAGTGACAAGAGGGGAAGCCCTCTTGTTTTTTTATGATTCTAAAATTGCGTGTGTGGGTTTCGTCGCACCGTTTGTTTCTAATTCGCGTATTAATACACGATATTCTGAAATGCATATTTTTCCTTCTAAATAATGATGTCTAGCAAAATCAAGTAATTCATTCATATCTTCTGTAGAATATCCCTTTTTTTGAACGAAAGCTTGTTTTAAATCCCCTAATTTCATGTTGATTCCTCCCCCATGAGAATCTTCTTCACATGTATCGTAACATGAAAAGGCTTACTTTCTTATTTTTTTAAAAATTTAAACTTCCGACAAAAACAGACATTTTCAAAATTACACATTTTCTTTTTTAGGTACATATTATATACGTAGAAACTTACTCAGAGGAGGGAGAATACATGTTTCAACAACCAAATGCATATACACAGCCAAATGCATATACACAACCAAATGCTTATCCATATAATAATGAGGATACATATTTACGTTACAATATGTATCCATTCGCTCCTTATTACGGCAATCAAGCGAATTATTATCAGCCGTTTGAAGTGTCTTTTATGAATCCGCAGCAACAGCAATATATGAATCCACAGCAACAGCAATATATGAATCCACAGCAACAGCAATATATGAATCCGCAATATTATGCACCGCAGCAACCACAACCCTTTATGAATCAGTCATCCATGTTTTATCCACCGAAGCAACCGTATCCAACAATGAGTAAACAAAAGCAACAGCAACAGCCAAGTCAGTTTTCTAGTTTCGTATCTCAATTTAAGAATTCAGATGGTAACTATGATGTGAATAAAATGATGAATACAGCGGGACAAATGATGAACGCGATGAATCAAGTCACAGGGATTGTAAAACAAGTTGGAGGATTTTTTGGGAAATAACAATAGTTATGCGTCCAAGTTATCGGATGTAGTCTGCTAATGGTATAGACAAATTTCCATTAAATAAATGGGTATATATAACAAGCGGCTTTTAACCCTTTCTCATACTCTAAAGTGTAGTCAGATTTTTTTTATGAGAGAGGAGAGAAAAAACTATGCATCATTGTCATCCTTGTTTTGGAGGACATAAGCCTGTTGGACCTATTTGCACAACACCTCCTGTCGTTCATCCAACAAAGCAATGTGTAACACACACATTTTCTACAACGGTGGTACCGCATATTCACCCAACTCATACAACTCATGTTCATCATCAACAAATCAAAAATCAACATTTCTTCCCGCAAACGAATTCTAATGTGAATGTTGTAGACCCTGGTAATCCAGGATTTGTTGGTGGAGTTGGTGGAGTTGGTGGAGTTGGTGGAGTTGGAGGGCTTGGAGGAGGTTGTGGACCATGTGGTCATGGTCATCACCATCATCATCATTTCGGACCTCAAGTATCTCCATTCGGACCAGGGCCAAACGTATCTCCATTGGACCAGGGCCAAACGTATCTCCATTCGGACCAGGGCCAAACGTATCTCCATTCGGACCAGGGCCAAACGTATCTCCATTCGGACCAGGACCAAACGTAGGACCAAATATAGGACCGAACGTCGGTGGAATATTTAAAAAGTAAATGTTATGTTAGAACTAGCAAAATGCTAGTTCTTTTTTTTGAAAATGGAGTGTTAATATGAAAGTTGTAGCTGTAACAGGGTATAAACCATTTGAACTTGGGATTTTTAAAAATGATCATCCAGGTGTTTCTTGTATAAAAAAAGCAATGCGTCGTAAATTACTTGCTTTTGTAGAGGAAGGATTAGAATGGATTATTATAAGTGGACAGCTAGGTGTAGAATTATGGGCAGCTGAAGTTGTTTTTGAAATGCAGTTAGAATATCCTAATTTAAAGCTTGCGGTGTTTACTCCTTTTTTAGAACAAGAAGAAAGCTGGAAGGAAGAGAATCGAGAATATTATGAATCGATTCTCGCGCAAGCAGACCATGTTGATAGTATTACGAAAAGAAAATATGAAAACCCAGAACAATTTCGATTGAAAAATCAATTTTTTATTGAAAAAAGTGATGCTCTTTTAGCTGTATATGATGAAGAGAAGCCTGGTAGCCCAAAATATATAGTGGAAGCAGCAAAGAAAAAAAGGGAAATAGAAAATTATCACAGTTATTTCATTCTTTTTTCTGATTTACAAGATATAATAGAAGAGGAACAGTGGAATAATGCAGAGTAATATGTAAGATAGCTCATATATATGATTGACAAAAGCCATTGTTTCTGAAAAAATTTAACTAATGAAAGTTTTGGTAAAAATTTGAGGTGAAGAAAATGATTTCGGATAAAATTAAATTAACAGCGAAAGATATTTTGGAAAAAGAATTTAAAACAGGCATGAGAGGTTATCAACAAGAAGAAGTAGATAAGTTTCTTGATATGATTATTAAAGACTATGAAGCATTCCACAAGGAGCTTGAGCAAGTGCAACAACAAAATGCTCGCTTGAAACGAGAATTAGAAGAACAAAAAGTCGCAGCAGCGCAAGTTCCGCAGCAACCGGCTCCAACACCAGTTGCACAACCTGTATACAATAATACGAATACAGACATTTTAAAACGTCTATCTAATTTAGAAAAAGCTGTATTTGGAAGTAAGTTATACGAATAATCCAGGGATAGAAAAAGATTGTAGCAGTTTACATATAAAAAAAATCGTTGCAAAATCTTTTTGTTTCCACTATACTAATGTTTGTCATAACGTTTGGGTAATCGCTGCAACGCCAACGTTGTAGAGGAAAGTCCATGCTCGCACGACCTGAGATGGTTGTAGTGTTCGTGCCTAGCCAAGTCATAAGCTAGGGTATTCTGGCTATAAAGCTGGATTAACGGCAGGGAAAAAACCTAAGTCCTTTTGGATATGGTTTGACTACCTTTAAAGTGCCACAGTGACGAAGTCCTTGAAGAAATGATAGGAGTGGAACGAGGTAAACCCCACGAGCGAGAAACCCAAATAATGGTAGGGGAATCTTTTCCAAGGAAATGAACGATGGAAAAGGACAGGTTCTAGTAGCCTGTAGATAGATGATTACCACCGGAGTACGAGGCGTGAGCCGTTTGCAGTACAAAGGAACAGAACATGGCTTACAGAACGTTATGAACCAATTATGGAATGACTCAGCTCTCCTTTGTAAGAGGAGAGCTTTTTATTTGTATGAAGTTACAACGTGTGAGTTAAAATGGTAAATAAGAAATGCTTCATAATTTTTGATAGCTAATATAAGAAAAAACGATTAATTATTGTTTGATTATACATAAGAGGTGAATGAAAATGGGAAAAGTTACTTTAATTGCAACAGCAGCAATGGGTATTGAGGCTCTAGTTGCACGAGAAGTTCGCGATCTTGGCTATGAGTGCGAAGTGGAAAATGGAAAAGTAACGTTTGAAGCGGATGCAAAGGCAATTTGTCGTACCAACTTATGGCTTCGTACAGCAGATCGAGTGAAAATTAAAGTTGGGGAATTTAAAGCGACAACATTTGACGAGTTGTTTGAAAAAACAAAAGCGTTAAATTGGGGTGACTATATTCCAGAAAACGGTGAGTTCCCTGTCATTGGAAAGTCTTTAAAATCAACATTATTTAGTGTTTCGGATTGTCAACGTATTGTGAAAAAGGCTGTTGTTGAGAAATTAAAGACAACGTATAGACGTACAACATGGTTTGAAGAAGATGGTCCTTTATTCCGCATCGAGATTGCAATGTTAAAAGATATTGCAACATTGACAATTGATGCAAGTGGTGTTGGTCTTCATAAACGTGGATACCGCGTTGATCAAGGAGAAGCGCCGTTGAAAGAAACATTAGCTGCATCTTTAATTAAACTTACAAATTGGAAACCAGATCGTCCGTTTGTCGATCCGTTTTGTGGATCCGGAACAATTCCAATTGAAGCTGCTTTAATTGGTCAAAATATTGCTCCTGGTTTTAACCGTGGATTTGCATCTGATGCTTGGGGCTGGATCGGTAAAGAAAATTGGCGTGAAGCTCGCCAAGAAGTAGAAGACTTAGCGAATTATGATCAACCATTACAAATTATTGGATCAGATATCGACCACCGCATGATAAGAGTCGCACAAGATAATGCAGATGAAGTTGGACTTGGTGACTTAATTTCATTTAAACAAATGCAAGTAAAAGATTTTACAACAAAAGAGGAATATGGCTATGTTGTAACGAATCCTCCATACGGAGAACGTTTAAGTGAAAAAGCGCTTGTTGAAAAATTATATAAAGAAACGGGAGAAGTATTCCGTCCATTAGACACGTGGTCTATGTATTTATTAACGAGCTATGAAGCATTTGAAAAATGTTATGGAAAAGATGCATCGAAAAAGCGTAAACTATTTAATGGTTTTATTCGTACAGATTACTATCAGTACTTTGGGAAACGCCCACCTCGCAATTCGTAGTATAAAACCTCTTTCCCCCGCATATACTGGCTATTATGTAATGTGCAAAAGGAGGAAGAGATATGGATGGTTTCCAATTGTCAATGATTCAAAAGGCCATTCACCGTACGTATAATGAGCTCGGAAAAGAAGTCGAACTTCAAGGTGTAGCGGCAGATGAAATTCAAAGGGCACAGGAAGAATATTTATCTGCACTATCACATGAGATGTTAATCGATAAGCGTTACTTAAAGTCATTAATAGAGTAAAAAAGTTTTCCTTTATTATAGAGGAAAATTTTTTTCGCTCAATTCTATGTATTGCAACAGGGGGAAGCAACTGCCTATTTTTAAATAGCAGTTGCTATATCTTTTTATAGAAAAACTTTTTGGTTGGAGGCTAAGGATGTTTACTGAGAAGAGATTACCATTTGAAGTAGGGAAACAAGATAATTTTTATGATAAGTTGAATGAGTGGATTGGAGATGTGTTTTACGATATCCTTCCAGAAAAAGGCTTTGAAGAACGTGATGAACAAATTTTTATGGCATTCCAATTAGAACGGGCGTTTCAAGAGAAGAAAGTGATGTTCGCTGAGGCAGGTGTAGGAACGGGGAAAACAATCGTATATCTTTTATATGCAATTTGTTATGCGCGTTATACAGGGAAGCCAGCTATTATCGCTTGTGCAGACGAAACACTAATCGAGCAGCTCGTGAAAGAAGAAGGGGATATTGCTAAATTATCAGAAGCATTAGGACTATCTGTTGATGTACGTCTAGCGAAATCAATGGATAATTATTTATGTTTACGTAAACTTGAAGACGTGATGAGTGGACGAGCGCCAGAAGTAATTGAAGACCTATATTATGAATTACCTCAATTTGTATTTGATCATGGAACAATGCAAAATTTTACACATTATGGCGATCGAAAAGAATTCCCATTATTAAATGATGAAGAATGGTCAAAGGTATCTTGGGATTATTTCCAAGACTGCTTCACATGTGATTCTCGTCATCGTTGTGGACAAACACTTTCTCGTGAACATTACCGGAAAGCAGCAGATTTAATTATTTGTTCTCAAGATTTCTATATGGACCATATTTGGACATATGATGCTCGTAAACGTGAAGGGCAAATGCCGCTTTTACCAGAGAGTAGCTGTGTTGTTTTTGATGAAGGACACCTTGTGGAATATGCAGCGCAAAAGGCGCTAACATACCGATTAAAACAAACAATGATGGAGCAATTATTAACTAGATTATTACAAAATGATATTCGTGAAGAGTTTGCTCATTTAGTAGAAGAAACAATTTGGCAAACAGAGCGTTTCTTCGATGTATTAAAAGAAAACAAAAAAGAAATTGCTGGATCAGATCGATTAGAAATTACAGTAACAGAAAAAGTAACTACAGAAGCAAAACGACTTTATGCAAAAATTGCTGAAGTTGGTGATGCTCTTGTGTTTGAAAGTGAAATGTATACAGTAAACACATATGATTTAAATATCGTTGATGAACATTTAGATGTATTGGAACATTCACTTCGTCTCTTTATGCATGAGAAAAATGTAATTACATGGGGAGAAGAAGCCGACGGTGCCTTCACATTGGTTATTATGCCACGTGCGGTAGAAGAAGTATTACAAGAAAAAGTGTTCTCGAAAAAAATCCCGTACATTTTCTCTTCTGCTACACTATCTGAAAATGATTCATTTGCATTTACAGCAAATAGTTTAGGGGTAAAAGAGTATTTATCATTCTCAGTAGCTTCTCCATTTGATTATGAAGAACAAATGAAAGTATATTTACCATCATATAACCAGGAAAATGAATGGGAAAGAAAATGTCAGTATACGCTTGAGAACATTCAAAAAACAAATGGACGTACGCTTGTATTATTCCGTACAACACAAGAGCTTGCAGCATTCAAAGAATATGTAAATAAAGAGCAAATGTCCGTGCCGTTCTTATATGAAGGAGATCAAGAAATTAGCCAACTTGTTTCACGTTTCCAAAATGAAGAAGAAACGGTGCTGTGTGCTGTTCATTTATGGGAAGGCTTAGATATTCCAGGTTCTTCACTATCACATGTCATTATTTGGTCGCTTCCATTGCCTCCAAACGATCCTGTGTTTGAAGCGAAACGTAAGCACGTAAATGATCCGTTTTGGGATGTAGATGTACCATATATGATTTTACGTCTTCGTCAAGGAATTGGGCGTTTAATTCGTACAAGTGAAGATAAAGGTGCTATTTCGTTATTCTTGTCAGAGAATGAAGATGATAAGGTTCTAGAAGCTGTAAAGAAAGTGCTTCCGGTAGAAGGTAAGGTATTATAAATGTTGTTTTAGAATAAAGCTTATCAAATTGATACTAATAACTTTGATAAACGAACAAAAAGAAAGAGCGTGTTTTTTGAAAAAAACACGCTCTTAATATATTCAATTGGATGGATCATGCTTTTATAAAAAAGTTTGATCAATGTTTGTATTTCTTGTTCAATTAATGATAATTATGTAAGGAAGCCTGTTCAAATAAACAGGCTTCTTTTGTTTTTTTGATGTAAATCTATTGGAGAAGAAACGATGACATTTCGTATAAAAGGCACAGATGTAAAACTGATCGATTATCAACACAGAAATATTCTACAAAAAGAGTTTTTAAAATTAAAAACACGCTAAAACCAGTAATGAACTTGTATTAGCGTGTTTTTGGTTTAAAATATGTTACACATTAACTACCGAGAAGTAGAGTTATGTTGACTGAATATGAATGTAAACTAATATTTAAAAGTTTACATTCAATTTTAACATGAAAACTAAAAAGAACTTGTAGCAATTACTACAAGTTCACTTAGAGATAATGTCAATAAAAGGGAAAACAAACTATTTTAACAGAAACGACAGGGAAAACTATCTAGAAACTGGTTTGACAAGTCTATTATATAACAAATATTAACATTCACAGAAAGTGTTTTTGTGAATTGTGTGAATTTTTAAACAAAAAACTTTTTTGTTTCTAGATTTTGTTTTACTAATCAAACGTTTGTTTAAAATATTTTAGATGAATGAATACAGTTAAATTTTAGCTAACTCAAATACCTTTAATTTATGGGTATTTTCAACATTTGATATACTAGAAGGAAAAATAGGATGATAAGATTATGACAACAAAAGAATTCGAAGATACAATACAAGGATTTTCTGCTTTTTTATTGAGTAAAGGACGAAAGCCTTCAACAATCAAACGATACGTCTACGATATAGAAGATTTTGGTCATTGGTTGCAAAAATCTAAAAAGCTCCCTAAACGCAATATATGGACGATAATTGATACAAAAGATTATGAAGAGTACTTCTATGATTTAAAACAGCAACGACATTACTCTGAAAAAACGATACATCGTGTCTACATTGTCCTAAATAGACTGTATCAGTATTTAAACCTACCCAACCCATTAGAAGATATGAGACCTGTAATTCAGCCTAATCGTGCGTTACGTGATAAAGATTTTATTTCTAAAGAGGAAGAAGAAAAGCTAACGTACATTTTAACTTCGTTAGAGGGATTAACAGAGAAACAGCGTTCCGTTCGACCTATACTTATGGATCGGAATATTTCTATTGTACATTTACTTATTCACTATGGATTATCACTACAGGAGCTTGTAGCATTACAGATGCATCATGTACATTTTGAAAATAATACAATCGCTGTTCCAGGCGTAGCTGGTATAGAAAGAACACTCCAATTAACTGAAGAAGATAAAAAGCGATTGTTTAATTATTACAAAACTATTCCTGAACCTGTACGTCCCCAATACCACAGTACTGATCCATTGTTTGTCGCATTCGATTTTACTCGGAACGCATTTCGCTGGGTATATGAAAATGATGCACCCAAAGCACTAACAGAAATCGCTGTTCAAAAAATGATTCGCCTTGAAGTGGCAAGAGCCCATTTGCGGAAAGGAATTTCAGCACAGCATTTACGAAACACTTTCATTTTGCATCTTATTAGACAGCAATTATCAGAAGAGGAGATTATGAAACAGGTAGGATTTAAATCTAAACTTTCGTTAAAAAGGTATTATGAGTATTCTAACCAAAAAAGATGAGGTGAAGGTTTTTCGTTTGTTTTGGAGAATGATACAAGATTAGAATCAACATAACCAAGATATTGGGTATTATAAACTAAAGAAATGATTAGGGAGGGAATTCAGATGAAAAAGGGAAAAGAGTTATTTGTACTTCTATTTTCACTCGCTTTATTATGTTCCTGTCAGAACGATATAGAAGAATCAAAAAGTGAAGATTCAAAATTTTTGGACACTGTTATGAATACAGTGAATAAAAAAGATTTTCTCAGTGCTTCTGTGGATGATAAAACAAGAGTTGTAGACCTAGAAATAGCTGATACTGTAAATAGAAGTAAGGTAAAAAAAGAGATTAACACTCAGTTAAAGAAACAAGATATTAGACCATATACTATCAATGTTAGTCAAAGAAATATGGACATCGTAAAAATAGAGAACAGATGGGACATGATTTACAGTTATATTAATGAGGAATTATTTCAAAAAAAGGATACAAAGGTCTTTCAATACGAGCTTATATAGAATCAGGGCAACCTATTCCGTTTGCTATATATACTCCTATAAATAGTACTGATTCAGAGGCAAAAGAATTTGGGAAGAAGATCGAGAAAGAAATTGATACTTTACTTAAAACACAGCAAGCACAAAAATGGATTGAAAATGATTTGTATACAATTGAAGTTTATAGTCAAGATAATCAAAGAATCAACTAGCCAATCTATGTATAGGATATAGGAAACTTTAGTATTAATAGCCTAGTAGGGGTACGGAAACATCGCCATCAAGCTAAGAAAAACATAATACAGAAATATGTAAAATTTTCTTTGTAACACTTCAAGAAAAAGAGATATATAGAAAAAAGGGCATGCTAAATAACCCTTACGGGTTAAGTTTTTTAAAACTATTTCATTTTTATTTTGATAGATGTTGTACGTATGCAATACCTAAGATATCAAACACAGTTTTCTTTCGATATCGATGTGACTTCTGTCCATTTTTATCAAGTAAATGAAACAAGCGAAGAAAACTTTTTGCTAACTGATTCGATTGATCTTGCATTTGTTGATATAGTACTCGAAAGTAATCATGAATCATATACATGGCCTTCCATTCACTCAGTTCTTTTTGTTTTTTAACCAGTAGTAATTGTCGCATCTGGAACATCACTGTAGAAGATAATAAGAGCGCAATTAATTTCCCGTAGATATGACACTCTAACCGTTCCTTTTTTATATTTGTATTGTGATGAATACGAAAGATCGATTTCCACGTTTTAAAAATGATTTCGATTTGCCAACGAAGGGAGTAGAACTCATGAATCGCTTCTTGTGAAACATATTCCGATGGAATATTGGTCACATACACATTGATTCCTTGCAATTTTTTAATTCGATCGCTAAAAGTTATCCTTTTCTTTTTTTCTTTATATGCACGATCTTTTCTACGTTGTGTTTCTTGATCAGGAGTTAGCCTGTAAATCACAGCGCGTGCTGGAAGTCCATAATCACGACCAATGTAAACCACAGGAATTTCAAAGCATTCACCTGGCTGTAGCTGATCCATAATGGCTTCTAAATCAATCATTGTGTATTGATATTTCTTCTTGATGGATCCGTTTTTAAAAGTAAGGATATGCTCATTTTTTTGAAATAGTTTGGTATTCATTTTTAGTCGGGATAAGAAGTAGGCTCCTTTTTTCTGTATTGCATCTAAATCAATTAAACTAAAATAACTTAAATCTCGTATGCATAGGTCTTGTAAATCAACAGTATGTTGAACTTCTTTTCCATAATTCACATCATTTTGTTTGCCAGGTCCCACTTCAACATGTAAAAACTGTCCACTCAGCAAATCATATTCTAGTTGTATTTTTACACCAGAAGCCTTTCCGCTTCCTCCGGATCCAGGATAGGACGCTGCAAGTTGATCCGAGACTTGAAATGTAGTAGCATCTAGAATCCGAATACGACGAAAGTATGCTGAAAAAGAAGAAGGAAGAGGCATCGTGGATAACAATTGTTTTTGTAATAACCGTGAAAATAGAGAGCGTAAAAATTCCACTGCTTTTGTATTTAGCCTGAGATTCAGTCCTTCCGGACTGATAAGGACACCTGTTTCTGATTCTAAAATGCCACATAATCGAGCCAGAGAATGACTCGCAGTATCTTGTCCCATCCCAATACATAATGAAGATAGATCTTGTGCCCGAAATTTACTCGTACGTTGAACAAACTGAGTTCGCTTGGCAAGTTCGGTTAATGCTTGTGGTGAAAAGCTACGTTGTAATTCCTCTGCAAGTAGTCGAAACACTTGAGAGCTAGAAGATTTTTTCATAGATATTCCTCCACTTTTTCTTAAATTTTATACAATAGAAAGAAAAAGGAAAGAGGGAATCAGACATGTATCCACTGGGTTCGAAAGAACATCCTATCATCGTAAAAGTTTCGTCTCAAACAAGAGCAGAGAAAGTGGCTGCGATTTGTGAGGCATACAATTTTTACTACATAGTTGGACTAGAATTCAATGAAGATATATCGGATTTAAAAAAAGCAATCAAAGATTGCTCAAGACCAGCAAATATGTATGAAAATTGTCCATGTAACAGTGGTAAGAAATACAAATTTTGTTGCATGAACAAAGAAATTGAGTTAGATATATAAAAATGAGATACTCCCATTTTTTTCGGTTTGGGGGCATCTCATTTTAGTTAGCTTGATGGCGATGTTTCCATACCCCTTTTCGGGACACTACCCCTTTATGAGAATTCAGTTCATTTTTTTAGTTTGAGGAGCAATATATTTTTTAACTTGATAGCGATGTCCCTTCCCCCCTAATAAGGATATTTTTCCAGAGAATCAGTATTTACAACTGAAACTCTCCATAGTACAATATAATTTATAAATATTCGACATTATTCGACATAACGTCGTTAATATTCAGAATATTAAAACGACAAGAGGGGAAGGAATGTTTATGAATTTATTCCGAAAGAAATCCATTTCCGCGATGTTAGCACAGTCACAGCAAAAAGGGTCTTCTTTAAAAAAAGAACTTGGAGCATTTGACTTAACAATGTTAGGAGTTGGCGCCATTATCGGAACAGGTATTTTCGTTTTAACTGGTGTTGCCGCAGCTGAACATGCAGGACCCGCGCTAATTTTATCATTTATTTTATCTGGTTTAGCCTGTGTATTTGCAGCATTATGTTATTCAGAGTTTGCTTCTACTGTACCTGTATCAGGAAGTGCATACACATACAGTTATGCAACATTTGGAGAATTAATGGCCTGGATTTTAGGCTGGGATTTAATTTTGGAATACGGATTAGCTTCATCTGCCGTTGCATCTGGTTGGTCAGGATACTTCCAAGGGTTATTGGAAGGATTTGGTCTGAAACTACCACACGCTTTAACAAGTGCTTATAACCCTGAAGCAGGAACATACGTAGATGTCCCTGCAATCTGTATCATTTTTATTATGACACTCTTATTAACAAGAGGTGCGAAAAAATCCGCACGCTTTAATACCATTATGGTAGCTATTAAATTATTTGTTGTCCTTTTATTCATCGGGGTTGGTGCTTTCTATGTAAAACCTGAAAATTGGACACCATTTATGCCATTTGGTTTTTCTGGAGTTGCAACTGGAGCAGCAACAGTGTTCTTCGCCTACATTGGCTTTGATGCAGTATCTACAGCTGCTGAAGAGGTTAAAAATCCACAGCGCAGTATGCCCATTGGTATTATCGCTTCGCTAGCAATTTGTACTACATTATATATCGTTGTTTCATTAGTCTTAACAGGAATTGTCCCTTACGATCAATTAGGTGTAAAAAATCCTGTTGCATTTGCACTACAATACATTCATCAAGATTGGGTAGCAGGTTTTATCTCTATAGGCGCTATTACTGGGATTACAACAGTATTACTCGTTATGTTATATGGACAAACACGTTTGTTTTACGCAATTAGTCGTGATGGACTCCTACCAAAGGTACTTTCTCGTGTAAACAAAAAGACACAAGTACCCGTTATCAACAGCTGGATTACAGCAGCTATGGTTGCCACTTTTGCTGGGTTTGTTCCCTTAAATAAACTAGCAGAATTAACAAACATCGGTACGCTATTCGCATTCATCGTTGTATCAATAGGCGTTATCATTTTACGTAAAAAACAACCAAACTTGCCACGCACTTTTAAAGTACCGTTCGTACCGTGGATTCCAGGATTAGCTGTTCTCTTCTGCGGCTACTTAGTATTGCAGCTCCCTGTGGCAACTTGGATCGGATTTGCTATATGGCTTGTAATTGGACTTGTTGTCTATTTCAGCTACGGATATAAAAATAGTAATTTGAGAAAAGAGCAAGAAGACGCTGCTTAACAAAAAAGGATTCTGTTGCAAAGTTTTTTTAAGATTAAATTATTCCAAGAAAAAGTTGTACATTTTATGAGATTGCTAATAGCTCATGTAATGCATCATACGTCGAAAAAGCGAAGTCTTGAACCAGACTTCGCTTTTGTTTATATAATGCATGAATGGTTTCGATTCCCATTTCTTATACACGATCTCGAGGACCAACACACTAAAAACTGATTCAAATAAGGTAAGAGAAGAAGGCCAGTTTATTGTACGGATTCTAAATCCTAAAGGAATCACGGCCCTTTCTTCACTTCTACTATATAAAAAATAGTAGTGCAAACCAATGCCTTGGTCTACACTACTAATCTTAGTATGTTTATTGTACGTGAAGCATGACGAAGGTTTTGAAATCCTGCGGAATTGGCAAAACGTCTCTTTATATGCCTATGATCCTGTTCAATAAGATTGTTTAAATGTTTGATCGTACAATGGATTGTAGTTTGATAAAATCCTTGTTTTCTTAATTTGTTAAATGCGCAAAGTAATGCCGGCGCTTTGTCTGTAGTGAGAACCGTTGGTTCTCCAAAATGTTTTACTAATCTTTTCATGAAGGCATAGGCAGACTGATGATCCCGTTTTTTACGAAGTTGAATATCCAATGTGTGCCCATCTTTATCAATTGCACGATAGAGATAACGCCATTCTCCTTTAACTTTGATATAAGTCTCATCCAAATGCCAAGATAAGCGTGCAGATTTATTTTTCACTTTCCAAATTTGATAGATGAGATTGCCATATTCATGAACCTATCGCATGATGGTTGTTGGGTGAACTGAAATACCACGTTCTTTCAGGATTTCAGATACATCGCGATAACTTAAAGAAAAACGGCAGTAGTAGCCGACAGCTACTAAAATAATATCTTTCTTGAATTGTTTTCCTTTAAAATATCTCATGTCTGATTCTCCTAGATTCTGTTTTCTAGAGTGTAGCTTCATGTAGAAAACTTTGCAACAGAATCATAAAGGTTGTACAGATTTTAATTCTTACATTAATTAAAGTCTTTTGGAATCATTTACAAGCGTTTTATTCTGAAATCATGTGTTATTATCTAACTGCTGGCGTTCACCATCCCATGAATCCAGTAACTACATCAAAAAAAGTGCTTCTAGATTTATCTAGGAGCACTTTTTTATGAAACATTTCTCTTTACATGCTTACCAACCTTTTTATACCAACCATGTTTGACATGTTGTTTTAAAAGATAATGTGCACTAATTTTAAGTGTTATTTTGCATTCTAAATATACATAACTAAATTTTAAGGTACAGCTTTCATTACTACTGTAGTGGTAGAAATAAAACTTCTATGTTCATAACTTAACAAGAACATTTATTCCATCCAAAGTAAACTTGGCAAATATGGAGTTTGCCAATGAAATTACGCCTAACAACAAAAAGAAACAAGGTAATCAAGACCAATAACTATCGCGAATAATAAAAAACTCGTCTTTTAGTCACGAGTTTTTTATTATTCTTAATGACTCTATAGTTGCATTGAATACATTTTCTTCTATTTTTATTATGCAGCTTCACTTCGTTTTTAATAACCAGCTAACATGGCTTATTCTATAAGGTTCGTTTATTATTTTTAAAATCTTAGTCAATGTATTCATTCTATAAAGATACCTAAAATTTAGAAATCATACTTTTGATAGAAAATAGCTATTATAAATAGTGAATTCATGATTATAAGGAGGAACTAAATTATGACAGTAATTACTAAGCTCNAAAATTTAGAAATCATACTTTTGATAGAAAATAGCTATTATAAATAGTGAATTCATGATTATAAGGAGGAACTAAATTATGACAGTAATTACTAAGCTCAAACAAACTATTTCTGGATTAAAAAGTGCTCAAGCAAGTTTAGAAGGATTTGTTCTTGATACTGACAATCAGCAAGCAAAACAACTGTATCAAAATGCAGCTCAGCAAGCACAGACAATTATTGATTCTTTAGAACCACGTGTTCAGGAGGTTCCTTGATACTGACAATCAGCAAGCAAAACAACTGTATCAAAATGCAGCTCAGCAAGCACAGACAATTATTGATTCTTTAGAACCACGTGTTCAGGAGGTTCAACAAGAGGAGCCTCAGYATAATCAATAAAACGCAGTAATTTTCAAATCTTTGGCATAGGCCGTATCTTAAATAACAGTAAGCAAACTCCAATTTCTTTTTGTTAGCTATTATTAACATTAAAACACCAACTTTTTCCACATTTAAATGAGCCAGATATCTTATCTTATAGAATGTTTTTTACTTATAGCGCTTGTTTTTCACAAAGCACTTTTATAAAGTGCTTTGTTCCGTTTGTAGAATAGACATTTTTATTTCTCTTTACATATTTTTCTAAAATGTAGTGTGGAACATTTTTATAATGTACAAACTTTTTCTTTAGATAATAAATCAATAAATAACAAATTTTCCGTATCTTATATAACAGTAAGCAAACTCCAATTTCTTTTTGTTAGCTATTATCAACATTAAAAATACCAACTTTTTCATATTTAAATGAGCCAGATATCTTATCATATAGAATGTTTTTTACTTATAGCGCTTGCTTTTTACAAAGTACTTTTATAAAGTGCTTTGTTCCGTTTGTAGAATAGACATTTTTATTTCTMTTTACATATTTTTCTAAAATGTAGTGTGGAACATTTTTATAATRTACAAACTTTTTCTTTTAATACTACAAATAAARTTAAAATGCAGAGAATAGGAAAACAAAACATACGACTGTAATTACAAACAGGACAAGCGAAATTGCTTGTCCCATAAGGAGAAAAATAACTTAGGAAGTTTTTTTAAGCACCAAAATGAYTYGTATTGGTAAACTGACYCATGAATAGTATGATTTAAATCAAGAAAGTTATACAAAAAAATAGCAGGCAGTGATTTTTGCCTGCCTGTGGRTCCAATGAGTTAATCAATTGTATTAATTGTGTTCCCATYGAGAAAAGAGTGAARCCGCCAGTTCAAACGGCTTAAGGATAGAATGTGTATTCTTCCTGGAAAATATGTAAAGTAAATTATGATTTTTGCTTTTAAACAATATAGTAGACTTTCGCACAGTGCTCCTGGAACAGAAAGTCYTGAGAGTGGAATATAGTTTATATAATAATATATGCGCTTTTTATTCGAGGGTAAAWAATATAACAAAAACAGAAGAACAGCCTCRTGAGCTGTTCTCCTAAGGAGGACGARATGAAGTTACATTACACTTCAAACGACAATGAATCAAGCATCCCATAAATAGTATGTACTTATAGTGATGTYCTATCCAACAAAGCAGCTAACATAAGCTAACTGTTTTGATTAGAACAAGCCTCATAAGAAAATTCTTGAAGAGGGTGGAACACGTCATTCTCATCAACTTTAGTTTTGGNAAGCAGCTAACATAAGCTAACTGTTTTGATTAGAACAAGCCTCATAAGAAAATTCTTGAAGAGGGTGGAACACGTCATTCTCATCAACTTTAGTTTTGGGTAAAGAGATTATACTTGTTTTTTATGAATTTGGAAAAATTTTCAGATGTGGTGGTTCATTCACCGAATCGTTCACATACCCCATATCCTTTTCAAAAAATCAACTACTGGTCTTGATATGAAGCCATTTTTTACTTTTTCATCAAATAACTCAAGAACATCTCTATGGTTGGATAGATATACCCTTCTTTAAAATTGCGACTGGTAAATGCGATACCTTGATAAATACTATAATAGAATAAAGCAAGCTCTTTAGGACTTCCTTCAATGAAATATCCTTTTTTCTGCCCAGATAAAATCAAACTGGATAAACTGTTAATTACGTTTTTCAAGGATGCCTCGTAATCAGACTTTAAATCTGGATTAAGTTCATTTTCTGAAAAACTATCTATCTGACTAAGAAGGAACAGACCATCTGTACTAGAAGGATCTTCTTTCAAATTATCGAGTAACATGCTTGTAATATGAATCAAAATTTCTTTTTCATTACCTGTTTGTTTAAATAGCTCTGAGACTTCATTTAAACTAGGTACCGAGATTTCTATCAACTGATTCATTATTTCTTCTTTAGAGGAAAAGTATCTATAGGCTAATCCTTTACTAATTCCAGCATCATCTGCTATGTCTTGTATTGTCGTTTTAAAATAAGTTTTTCTGGCAAAAAGCTTCGTTGCAGAATAGAGAATTTTTTCGATTGTCTCGCTTCGCATTGCTTCAAAACGTTCTTGTTGTTTATTCAAAAGTTATTCACCTCAATTATAATGACTGAATATATAGTCATTATAATTGAGGGCTATTGAATCGTCAACATTCCCATATCAAAACTTAGAAAACCAGAGGAACACTTGAAAGAGAGCGTATTGTACCTGTGTTATAAACTAGATTCTCTGGTTCGATGTCCAGGCGTAGATTAGGCAGGCGTTTCAGTAACGTACCGAAGGCAATCTGTCCTTCAAGACGTGCCAGTGGAGCACCCAAACAATGATGGATTCCCTTGCCGAAAGCAAGATGCTCATTCTCTTTGCGTGTAATATCTAATGCTTCGGAATTAGAAAACTTCTGTGGATCAAAATTGGCAGTAGCTAGAGAGAAAAATACCATTTCACCTTTGCGGATCAATTTTCCATGCATGGTTATATCCTCACCCGCAAAACGATTACTATACATAACTGGGCCCGCAAATCGTAATAGCTCTTCGATGGCAGAAGGGAGCAAAGAAGGATTGTCCCTTAGTAGCTGCATTTGTTCAGGATATTGCAGTAACGCTAACATGCCGTTACCGATGAGATTAGTCGTTGTCTCATGTCCAGCAACAATAAGTAGCATAATCGTTGAAAGAAGCTCGTTCTCACTTAGCTTATCTTCTTGTTCATGTGCGTGCACTAAAGCGCTAATTATATCCTCACAGGGATGTTTGTGTTTCTCATTTAGCAATGATTTAACGTAATGAACATACTCTTTCAGTGCTTCAGCAACTACCGCATACTGACTCGGATCCGTATTACTGCTCACAATTTTATGTGTCAAATCGCGAATTTTGTCTCGATCTCTAGCGGGTATCCCTAACATTTCTGAAATGACAGTAATGGGTAGTGGAAAGGCAAAATCCGAAATAAGATCCATCTTTCCTTTCTTCTCCACTTTATCCAATAACTCGTCGGCAATCTCCAGGATACGAGGACGGAGATTCTCGATCATACCAGGGGTGAAGGCTTTGGCAGTCAACCTCCGTAAACGGGTATGATCAGGCGGATCCACCTCAAGCATATTTGGCATATTCATCTGCCACTCAATCAATTCTCTCATGGACGTACTTTCCCCAGCAGCCCCTTGGTGCTCTTGCTGCGGTGTGAATTTCCGCATATCTTTGATAAATCGAGAGTCTTTCAGTATCGTAATCACATCGTCGTGGCGCCATGCAATCCATGCTGGTCCCATACCATAATAGTCATCAATGCGAATGAGAGGCTGTTGTTGCTCAACAAGTTTCTTATAAAATCCAACCACATCACGCATCGTTTCTGGTGAGCCCAAATTGTCAATCGTAATTTTTTTCATTAATATACCCCTTTTCTGATTATTAATTAATGAAATGACCTCGTATGTTCACACCACAAAGCATTTATAATGACTGAACATATAGTCATTATAAATGAGGTCTGTTACATTTTCAACTAAATATTACCTAATTTTGTAATTCGCATCTAAAGTGCCAATTCAATCTTGATAAGGTAGCACCAAACATCCATCAAGCTAAGGTTTTGAAGCATCCCCTAAACAAAAATTTCACTTCTCTACATTTGGTTATTTAGGAGAATTAAGCTCGTTTTTTCGTTTTGGGGAACAATGAAGTTCTTAAGTTGATGGCAATGGCTATCAAGCTAAGATTCTTAATTACCCTCATAATAAAACTGTATAGTAAACATATAATTAATAAGGGGTTGTTACTAATGATGCAAAAAGAAGAGATATTAAGAAAGTACAAAAAAATGGGGCGAGATGAACGTAAAGAACTTATAGAATTAGATTCATTTAGTTACGGTTTAATAGCTGTACTTGTTTTAATGCTATTTTGTGGTTCTTGGAAATTGATGCACGGTATTAAAAGTTACGAGTTAATTTCAATTTTGTCTGGTTATATAGCTAGTACAAGCTTTTATAAGTTTAAGAAATTGAAAACACAGAAATTTCTTATTGCAAGCATTTTAGCAACAACGAGTACAATTGCAAGTGCCATAGCTTTCTTTTTGGAGGGATAATAATTGACAGATGAATTAGTACTGCAAAATCGTTTGAAAGTAGCAAGAGCTGAGAAAAAAATATCACAGGGAGAATTAGCTGAAATGGTAGGAGTATCTAGGCAAACAATTAGTTCTATTGAAACAGGACAATTTTGTCCAACTGCAAAGTTAGCATTAGTACTTTGTATAGCACTAGATAAAAAATTTGAAGAATTATTTTATTTTTGATTAATTGGTGTACTAGGAGTCACAACAAATCCTTATCAATCTAGTTTTTTCATTATCCATAAAGCAAAAAAGATGTTATCTTTTCTGTAGAATTATAGGAAAGGATGGCGTATTTTTTCATTTTAGGGAGGATTTTGTTTTATTAGCTTAATAGCATTGGGTTGCCACCGAAATTCTAAAAACCCCCAAATTTATTTTTTAGAGTAAGTTGGGGGTTTTTGAACCAGAAAGGTATATTTTTAACTATAAAAACTATGACAAAATTTATCCGTTTTTCCTTTTTGCCTACTTGCTAAATTCAGCAAGTAAAATATTTTT
>NZ_LTAQ01000013.1:0-342 GCF_001590835.1 Bacillus gaemokensis | reverse complement strand
ATATCGAGACACCGTTTGGAAGCTTAGTTTCATAGATTCCAAGACCATATCCGCCGATTTCAGCACTTCCTGTAGGAACTGTAGTAAGCATTTGTTTTAGTTGCTGTTCCTTCAGTAATTTGCCACCGAGCAAGGAAGAGAAGAATTTGTTTAAGTCGTCAGCAGTAGAAATCATATCTCCAGCCGAGCTACCTATACTTGGGTTATAATAAGTAACATCTTTTAGCTCACTTGCTCCGTCTGGTTGGAMATATCCACGGGCATGCTTGGTGCCTGGAATAACGCTTGAATTGCCAGGTAGGAATGTATTCGACAATTCAAGCGGTTCAATAATCCGATTTT
>NZ_LTAQ01000012.1:585000-586778 GCF_001590835.1 Bacillus gaemokensis | reverse complement strand
TCAAAACTAGATAACATTTGCTTCATATTATATGGTTAAGTCCTCGATCTATTAGTATTCGTCAGCTCCACATGTCACCATGCTTCCACCTCGAACCTATCAACCTGATCATCTTTCAGGGATCTTACTAGCTTACGCTATGGGAAATCTCATCTTGAGGGGGGCTTCATGCTTAGATGCTTTCAGCACTTATCCCTTCCGCACATAGCTACCCAGCTATGCCCTTGGCAGAACAACTGGTACACCAGCGGTGCGTCCATCCCGGTCCTCTCGTACTAAGGACAGCTCCTCTCAAATTTCCTACGCCCACGACGGATAGGGACCGAACTGTCTCACGACGTTCTGAACCCAGCTCGCGTACCGCTTTAATGGGCGAACAGCCCAACCCTTGGGACCGACTACAGCCCCAGGATGCGATGAGCCGACATCGAGGTGCCAAACCTCCCCGTCGATGTGGACTCTTGGGGGAGATAAGCCTGTTATCCCCGGGGTAGCTTTTATCCGTTGAGCGATGGCCCTTCCATGCGGAACCACCGGATCACTAAGCCCGACTTTCGTCCCTGCTCGACTTGTAGGTCTCGCAGTCAAGCTCCCTTATGCCTTTGCACTCTACGAATGATTTCCAACCATTCTGAGGGAACCTTTGGGCGCCTCCGTTACACTTTAGGAGGCGACCGCCCCAGTCAAACTGCCCACCTGACACTGTCTCCCGGGTCGATAAGACCCGTAGGTTAGAATTTCAATACAGTCAGGGCGGTATCCCACCAGCGCCTCCACCGAAGCTAGCGCTCCGGCTTCAAAGGCTCCCGCCTATCCTGTACAAACTGTACCAAAATTCAATATCAGGCTACAGTAAAGCTCCACGGGGTCTTTCCGTCCTGTCGCGGGTAACCTGCATCTTCACAGGTACTATAATTTCACCGAGTCTCTGGTTGAGACAGTGCCCAAATCGTTACACCTTTCGTGCGGGTCGGAACTTACCCGACAAGGAATTTCGCTACCTTAGGACCGTTATAGTTACGGCCGCCGTTTACTGGGGCTTCAGTTCAGAGCTTCGCTTACGCTAACCCCTCTCCTTAACCTTCCAGCACCGGGCAGGTGTCAGCCCCTATACTTCGCCTTACGGCTTCGCAGAGACCTGTGTTTTTGCTAAACAGTCGCTTGGGCCTATTCACTGCGGCTTTCCGTTAAGAAAGCACCCCTTCTCCCGAAGTTACGGGGTCATTTTGCCGAGTTCCTTAACCAGAGTTCTCTCGCACACCTTAGGATTCTCTCCTCGCCTACCTGTGTCGGTTTGCGGTACAGGCACCTTTTATCTCGCTAGAAGCTTTTCTTGGCAGCGGGGAATCAAAGACTTCGCTCCATAAGGAGCTTCCCCATCACAGCTCAGCATACRCGATAAGCGGATTTGCCTACTTATCAGCCTAACTGCTTGGACGTGCACAACCAATCGCACGCTTCTTCTATCCTTCTGCGTCCCTCCATTGCTCAAACGATAAAGAGGTGGTACAGGAATATCAACCTGTTGTCCATCGCCTACGCCTGTCGGCCTCGGCTTAGGTCCTGACTAACCCTGAGCGGACGAGCCTTCCTCAGGAAACCTTAGGCATTCGGTGGACGGGATTCTCACCCGTCTTTCGCTACTCATACCGGCATTCTCACTTCTAAGCGCTCCACCAGTCCTTACGGTCTGACTTCACTGCCCTTAGAACGCTCCCCTACCACTGATACCATAGGTATCAATCCGCAGCTTCGGTGGTGTATTTAGCCCCGGTACA
>NZ_LTAQ01000012.1:0-580000 GCF_001590835.1 Bacillus gaemokensis | reverse complement strand
AGGGATTGAATCCAAATATCCACTGTATTGTCGAACTACTTACTTCTGAACAAATTCAAAATGCGACTAGAGCAGGAGCGACAGAGATTATAGAAGGAAATAAGTTAACAAGTTATGTTTTCACCGCGTCTCTTTTATTCCCTTCTATTTCAGGTGTGTTATTTACACTTTACAATGAGATCTCGGAGAGTAAATTACAGTTAATAGAAATCCCTCCATCATATACTGAAAAAACTTTTGAAGTTTGTAGTAGTCTACTTTTAAAACAAAATATTCTACTACTAGGTGTAAGGCGAGATGAACAATATCATATCAATCCCGTCCATTCCTTTGTCCTGATTGAAAGTGACACACTTATCGTAATTACTCATTGATAAGGTGCTTTTCTAGCTCTTTTACTAATGCTTCTCCAATATCAACATATTTTCTTTTAATGTTACCATCTGCATCTTTCGGTTCGGCAAATTGGTCTAATCCACTTGTTCCAGCAGCTAATGTATTTACTTGATCATCAAGTTCGTCTTGATATACGTGTGAAAGGAGATACGGTGTTTCAATGCGAACGACTACGCCAGGTACATCAAGCTCTCCTTCCACCGCTGTAAATGGCACTCTTAAAAATTGATATCCATCCTCTTCATCTACTTTATAATCGAAGCACCCTTTGTCATAATCCCAATTTCCACCAATGCTATAACCAAGTGGTTGTAATGTTTCTTCTAATTTATAAAGGGCATATGTACGTCCTTCTAAATTTGATTGAATGGGAAGCAAGATCATCATCCTTCCTGAACTTTTCCCTTAGCATTCCCGGTCAGTACTCATTCTAGCATCAATATATCGGCGTTTTTTATAATATATCGGCGGAAACATCTTATATATCGGCGTTTCGACACAACTTATCGACCGTTCTACACTATTCGACAACTATCCAGCTCCACCTTGCCAAAGAAAAAAGCTGTTGGGATAATCCCAACAGCTTTTTCTGCTTTTCTTTGTCTAGCTACAGCGGCTAGAATGGTCGATGGCTTCACTTCTTCCGCTGAGGCAAAGAACTCCTCTATGTCAGAAGCTCCATCCCCCTCCCATTCTGAGCAAGCCATTTCCGCTTTTATTTGTCCAGCTACGCCTCCTAGCCCCTTCCGTCTAAGAACCTTAGCCGACGGGCCTAAACAGTCGGCTTCGCTTTTCTTATTTCAAACGCTCTTCTAATTCTGCTTTTAGTTCTTCGAATCCTGGTTTTCCAAGTAGAGCGAACATGTTTTTCTTGTATGCTTCTACACCTGGTTGGTCAAATGGATTTACGCCTAGTAAGTAGCCGCTCATTGCACATGCTTTTTCGAAAAAGTATACAAGGTAACCGAATGTATACTCATTTAATTCTGGAATATTTACGATTAAGTTTGGTACGCCACCATCGCTATGCGCAAGTAATGTACCTTCGTATGCTTTTGTGTTTACGAAGTCTACTGTTTCACCAGCAAGGTAATTTAAACCATCTAAATCGTTCTCATCTAATTCGATTTTTAGTTCATGTGTAGATTTTCCTACTTTAAGAACTGTTTCAAATAGGTCACGACGTCCTTCTTGAATGTATTGACCTAATGAATGTAAATCAGTCGAGAAGTTTGCTGAAGATGGGAAAATACCTTTTTGATCTTTTCCTTCACTTTCGCCAAATAGCTGTTTCCACCACTCAGAGAAGTATTGAAGTGCTGGCTCATAGTTAACAAGCATTTCAATGGTTTTCCCTTTGTTATATAGAGCGTTACGCACAACTGCGTATTGGTAAGCTGGATTTTCTTCAAGATCTGATTTTGCAAAGTCATTATGCCCAGCAGCTGCCCCTTGCATCATCTCTTCAATATTTAAACCACTCACCGCAATTGGTAATAGACCAACTGGTGTTAATACAGAGAAACGACCGCCAACATCATCTGGAATAACGAATGTTTCGTAGCCTTCTTCGTCAGCTAATGTTTTTAAAGCACCACGCGCTTTATCAGTTGTTGCATAAATACGTTTACGAGCTTCTTCTTTTCCATATTTCTCTTCTAATAATTTACGGAATAGGCGGAATGCAATTGCAGGCTCTGTTGTTGTACCTGATTTGGAAATAACGTTAATGGAGAAGTCTTTACCTTCTAATACATCCATTAAATCTTTCATATAAGTGGAGCTAATGTTTTGTCCAACAAATAGCACTTGTGGAGTTTTACGTTGTTCTTTAGAAAGCGTATTGTAGAAAGAATGGTTTAACATTTCAATTGCTGCACGTGCTCCTAAGTAAGAACCACCGATACCTACAACAAGTAAAATGTCAGAGTCATTTTTAATTTTCTCAGCACTTTTTTGAATGCGAGTAAATTCTTCTTTGTCATATTGAAGCGGAAGCTCTACCCACCCAAGGAAATCGTTCCCAGCTCCAGTTTTTTCATGGATTGCATGATGTGATACTTTTACTGCATCACGTAAATAAGTTAGTTCGTGTTCACTGATGAACGATAACGCTTTTGAATAATCGAACGTTACATGTGTGCTCATCTTTTTCCCTCCAGTTATGTATATGTATTTCTGTATTCACTTTAGCGAAACTGAAGATGTAAATCAAGCAATTGGAGAATTGTAAACGTAACCAATATTTATTTTTTGAAAAAAGTTCACTTTTTGCATAAAAATTCGCATTTTTCGGTATAGATGTATATACATCCTATAATAGATATCTTTTGTGTATAAAAACTCCAAAAGATAACCATTCTATAAGAGAGTTAAGCTGGATAAAGTATACTTCCATTTCTGAATTCCACTTTATCCCCACCAATTCCTTACAGGTGGATTCTTATGACTCACGAAAACCTAAGACTTGCCTATGCTTCAAATTTAAGGAGGACTATTTTAGATGAGTACTTTACAACGTATTGCATTAGTATTCACTGTAATTGGTGCCGTCAACTGGGGACTTATTGGGTTCTTTCAATTTGATTTAGTAGCAGCTATCTTCGGTGGCCAAAACTCTGCCCTCGCGCGAATTATTTACGGTATCGTTGGTATTTCTGGACTCATTAACCTTGGTTTACTATTTAAGCCATCTGAAAATCTTGGCACTCACCCAGAAACACATGAAATTCGGTAGTAGGTAGGTCGCCCTTCCCATCCGACATACGAATATGATTGCTTTGCAGTCATATTTGCTAATATATATCATAACAAAGTAAAAGAGAGTCGCTTATTTAGCGACCCTCTTTTACTTTGTTAACTGTGATTCTTCAATCCATTCGTTAAGCTTTTCACGCAATGTGTTAAATCCCTTATCAGATGGATTAGGTACCAATATTGTTCCTTGTTTTCTCTTTGCCGCTTTTAACGATAAACTCATTTTTCTGTGTTCTTCATCAATTGAAAGTACTTTTACTTCTACTGTATCTCCGACTTTTAAAAAATCATGAATATCTTTCACATATCCATTGGTAATTTCGGATATATGAACAAGCCCTTGCGTTTCTTGATCCAATGCTACAAATGCACCGTAATCTTGAATTCCAGTCACTTTCCCTTTTACAACCACTCCTGTTGTATATTGTTCTGACATATGAAACACTCCCATACGTTTACCATTTTCCCTGCTATTTGCAGGTAGCAAAGCATCCACCAAGAAAGCAAAGAAAATTAGCAGATGCACTTACTCATAAATGCACGATTAGTGGTTCATTCTCAGCGAAGATAAAACACGCTGTGAAAAGTCCCACCCTATATTAGTAAATTATACCACTAGCACCTATCTCATTCAAAATTCATGAAAAAATTTCCTCTAGTACGTATAATTTTCAAATATTGGGATAGAATACTAACACATGGCTTTCTAGTATTCCCCCCCCTTTTTTATGGACAAAACGTATTCTGTTTTGTCCTTTTTTTATTTTCTACAAACCGTTTCATTCGCTTCATTGCTTCCATTAACTGCTCAAGTGAAGTTGCATATGAACAACGAATAAATCCTTCTCCGCTTTCCCCAAAGACATTTCCAGGAACAACCGCTACTTTTTCTTCTAACAATAATTGTTCTGCAAACTCAGCTGAAGACAATCCTGTTGCAGAAATAGAAGGGAATACGTAAAACGCTCCGCCTGGCACATGACATGTTAATCCCATTTCATTAAACGATGTCGTCATGAAATTACGGCGTTTTTTATAACTTTCTCTCATACGAATTACTTCATCGTTCCCAAAGCGCAATGCTTCGAGTGCTGCAAATTGTGACATCGTCGGTGCACACATCATAGAGTATTGATGGATTTTAAGCATCAATTCTGAAAAATGTACAGGAGCCGCAATCATCCCAAGGCGCCATCCAGTCATCGCAAAGCCTTTTGAAAATCCTGAAATTAAAATTGTATGGTCGCGCATATTTTTAATGTTGGCAAAACTTGTATAAGATTCGTCATATACAAGCTCTGCATAAATTTCATCAGATAATACAATGAGATTATATTTTTCAACGATTGTTGCTAATTTTTCTAACTCGGATTTGTTTAAAAGTGCTCCGGTTGGATTATTTGGGGAACAAAGTAAAATTGCCTTTGTTTTTGTTGTAATGGCTGCTTCGATTTGCTCCGGCTGTACTTTAAATGCCGATTCTAAAGAAGTTGCTACTGGAACTGGTACACCACCAGCTAATGTAACAAGCGGTGCATACGATACGAAACTTGGCTCAATAATGATGACTTCGTCGTCAGGATTTACAATGGCACGCATCGCAACATCTAATGCTTGACTTGCTCCAACTGTAACAATAATCTCTTCGTTCGGATCATATGAAACATGAAATTGCTTTTGAAGATACTTTGCTATTTCTTGACGCAACTCTAATAATCCTGCATTTGCAGTATATGCTGTGTATCCTTCCTCTAACGAGCGAATACATGCTTGTCTTACATGCCATGGTGTAACAAAATCCGGCTCTCCTACTCCAAGTGAAATAACACCTTTCATACCAGCTGCTAAGTCAAAAAACTTACGAATTCCCGATGGTTGTAAAGACTCTGCTGCTCTTGATAGTTCAAATTGTTTCATGGTGCCACCACAATTCGTTTATCATCATCAGTTTTGTCATAGATAAGTCCCTCATGCTTATATTTTTTCAAAATAAAGTGTGTTGTTGTGGAAACAACAGATTCAATCGTTGCTAACTTCTCAGAAACAAAAGTTGCCACTTCAGCCATACTTTTTCCTTCTAACGTAATAGAAAGATCATATGTCCCTGACATTAAATAAACCGATTTCACTTCTGAATAACGATAAATTTGCTCTGCAACTGCATCGAAGCCAACTCCATGCTTTGGTGTAACTTTCACATCGATCATCGCTGTTAAGCCGCTATGCTCTCTCACCTTTGTCCAATCTATATGTGTAACATAATCAACAATGATTTTTTCTCTTTCTAATTTCTCCACCATTTCTTTTACTACTGCTACTTCTATATTTAACATTTTCGCTAAAGTTTCTACGGATAAACGACTGCTTTTTTCAAGACAAGCTAACAATTCCAATTCTTTTTCAGTCATCATATAATTCACCCTCCCTTTTGTTTGTGTCTAAATTATACAGATATCCTTTTATGTTTGAAAAGAAGATTTTTTTAGAGAATTATGTAAAAATAAAAATGAAAGGGGATGAAACCGTGAAACCAAAAGTATATATTGCTGAACCCGTTCCAAAATTTGTAGAAACATATCTCTCTGAACACTGTGATTATGAAACATGGGACAGTAATGAAAAAATACCACGTGAAATTTTATTAGACAAAATGAAAGATAAACATGGCTTACTTAACTTCGGTTCACAGATCGATGAAGAGTTATTACAAGCAGCCCCTCACCTAAAAGTGGTGAGTAACATTTCTGTTGGCTATGATAATTTTGACTTAGAAGCGATGCGGGGCAAAAATGTGATTGGAACGAATACACCATATGTATTAGATGATACAGTTGCTGACCTTGTTTTCGCTCTTATGTTATCGGCCGGCCGCCGCGTATGCGAGCTTGATTCTTATGTAAAAAGCGGAAATTGGAATGCCGAAATTTCAAAAGAGCACTTCGGACTCGATGTACACCATAGTACAATTGGGATTATTGGAATGGGCCGAATTGGAGAAGCGGTTGCCAAGCGGGCAAAATTCGGATTCGACATGAATGTTCTTTACTATAATCGCCGTCGTAAAGAAGAGGCTGAACAAAAATTCGATGCCACATACTGTGATTTAAACACACTATTAACGCAATCTGATTTCATTGTTCTTCTAACGCCATTAACCGAAGGAACATATCATCTTATTGGAGAGAAGGAATTTTCATTAATGAAAGAAACAGCGATTTTCATTAATGCTTCCCGTGGTAAAACAGTAGATGAATTGGCATTAATCGATGCACTGAAACAAAAGAAAATCTTTGCAGCAGGCATTGATACCTTTACACAAGAACCTGTCCAAAAAGATAATCCACTCTTATCTTTAACAAATGTTGTTACTTTACCCCATATTGGATCTGCGACATTAAAGACAAGACAAAAAATGGCAATGACCGCTGCTGAAAATTTAGTTGCTGGGTTACAGGGAAATACACCACCAAATGTTGTACGTGGATAAAACTTATAATATGTAAAAGGCAAGATGGCCCTCCGTCTTGCCTTTTTTTGTCATCATAAATCCGTTTCTAATAGGAGATGATATGAACAAAAAATCAATGGAGTGACAAAAAATGAACCACGAACCAGAGCATCCTTACTTCACTTTTTCCACTCGCGGTACTACTGTTCATTATGAGCTATATGAACACAGTAATAAAAAAGAACGCCCAACTTTCGTACTCATTCACGGGTTTCTCTCTTCTTCATTTAGTTATCGAAGATTAATTCCGTTGCTTGCAAAAGAAGGAACAGTACTCGCTCTTGATTTACCACCATTTGGAAAAAGCGATAAATCTAATCATTTCACATATTCCTATCATAATTTAGCGACAGTCATTATCGATTTAGTCGAACACTTAGATCTTACCAAGATTATATTAGTTGGTCATTCAATGGGTGGACAGATTTCACTTTACGTCAATCGCATACGGCCTGATCTAATTACAAAAACCATTTTACTATGTAGCTCTAGTTACTTAACACGGGCAAATTTGCCGCTTATTTATTCCTCCTATTTACCGTTTTTCCATTTGTATGTAAAGAACTGGATCGTGCGAAGAGGCATTGTTCATAATTTAATGAATGTCGTTCATGACCATAATTTAATTGATGATGAAATGATGGAAGGTTACGCTGCTCCCTTTTACGACAATCGAATTTTCCTTGCTCTAACAAGAATGATCAGGGATCGCGAGGGTGATTTGTCATCAGCTGAATTACGAAAAATTGAAACGCCAACTCTGCTCATTTGGGGCGAGAAGGACCGCGTCGTTCCTGTTCATGTTGGCCATCGTTTGCACGAAGATTTGCCAAACTCTAAGTTTATTTCATACGACAATACAGGTCACTTACTACCAGAGGAAAAACCAGAGCATGTATATGAAGAAATCATGGCATTCTCCGCACAGTAGTATCCGCATATTAGCGTTGTTTAATATATCGACCGTTTCCACTCATATATCGGCGATTCGACACAACATATCGACCACTCTACAAAATGCGACATAGATTTTTTGAAAAAACAAAGGCTGCCGGAATTTCCGACAGCCTACAATGAGCAACTTCCGCCTTCTTTTAATAAAAGTAGCTCCTCTGCTAATTTCTCACACTTCTCAATAGCTAGTACTTCTTCAAACGACATAAAGTAAATGTTTTGTATTTTTTTTGCAATATATTTCGGGTCGTCAAACGCGCTTACCACATTCACAACATCACTTGCTTCTGTTTCATAAAATTCAGGCCCCATTTGAAAAGGATCCCAATTTCTCACCATTTCTACCATCTTTTCATATGCACCCATCTACTTCCCGCCTTTTCCACTTTTTTAATCTTTTCTTTATCGTATCATATCAGCTATTCTAGAAGAAGAAAGAGAACTTTCACAAATTAACGGTTTTAAAGAGAAAGGGAGCCAACATATGCAGCAATTTCACAAAACGATTAATCGCCGCGGAACCCATAGTACAAAGTGGGATACACATAAAAGTGAAGAGCTTCTTCATGCTTGGATTGCTGATATGGACTTTGAAGTACCAAAACCAATTCAAACCGCACTGCAAAAACGGCTTGAACATCCTATTTTCGGCTATACAATACCTCCTGAAGAAATCACAGATATTCTTTGTCATTGGACAAAAAGCCAATACAATTGGGAGATAAAAAAAGAGTGGATTGTATTTAGCGCAGGCATCGTTCCGGCTCTTAGTACAAGTGTCCAAGCTTTGACAAACGAGGGTGAATCCGTACTTGTACAACCACCTATCTATCCCCCATTCTTTGATATGGTTACAAAAAATAGCCGCCTTGTATGTGAAAGTCCATTACTTTTACAAAACGACTCATACACAATGGATTTTGAGCATTTAGAGACACAGTTTAAGCAAGGGATAAAACTTATGCTCCTTTGCAGTCCACATAATCCGGTTGGACGCGTTTGGACAAAAGATGAGCTTACAAAGCTTGGAACATTATGTGAACAATATAAAGTAACCGTTATTACAGATGAAATTCATGCAGACATCATTTTCTCAAATTATACACATACGCCATTCGCTTCCTTGTCTGAATCATTAGCAGCACGCACTATTACTTGCATGGCACCAAGTAAAACATTTAATATTGCCGGATTACAAGCATCAATTATTATTATTCCAGATCCAAAAATTCGAGATGCCTTTACATCTGTGCAACAAAGACAAGGTTTTCACGGGTTAAATACATTTGCTTATACAGCAATGCAAAGCGCCTATACAGAATGTAATGAGTGGCTGGCAGAAATTCGTTTATACATAGAAGGAAACGCTCAGTTCGCTCGTGAATTTATTGAAAAGAATATCCCTACCCTTTCTGTCACCAAATCTGAAGGTACGTTTTTACTCTGGGTAGATTGTTCACGCCTCGGACTCTCTCAAAAGGAGCGAACAAAACACCTCGAAGAAAAAGGGAAAATTATCGTTGAACCCGGCGAAAAATATGGGACAGGCGGAGGACAGTATATTCGTATTAACATCGGTTGTCCAAGAGAGGTACTAGAAGAAATTTTAAACAGACTTAGGTATACATTTTCATAGTTAAATGAAAAAAGCTACCCTGCTCAAGGTAGCTTCTACTTTTTCTTAGTATCTAATGCCTTTTCTACAATGACACCACAAGCAATTCGATCACCTGAATTTCCAGCGGGTTGCGTCATCCCATCATCAGGATTTTCAGTAATAATAATAGACGCACCATCTTTTCGGTGAATCGTCGTTTTCCCTTCTTCAAGTGATATATGAGGCGCCTCAATTTCCGCCTTAATCTTTCCTGAATCATCTGCTACAACATTCGGTAGATCACCATTCTCCGCACCTTTTGGGTTCATCAGTCCATGCTTCTTCTCATCTGGATTAAAATGATTACCAGCCGATATAAAACGAGGTGCTTTACATTCTCCCACTTCATGAATATGTAATCCATGAGGCCCTGGCGCAAACCCTTCCGCCTTAATCGATATTTTCACTCCACTTGCTTGTTGGGTCACTTTCGCTGTCCCAACTGTATCACCAGAAGCATTATATAATTTCACATCGATTTCTTTTAGATTTCCTTTATCACAACCTGCTATAAGAAACAGCGCACAACATCCAAATAAAAGCTGTTTTTTCATCATAATTCCCTCCAAAATACATTCTGCTCTTAGATTGTCCGAGCTTAGAGGGAAACATACAAAAACGAATCAGCGTTTCTTTTCAGCTAACAGCTTTTCTTCAACCTGCTGCAAACGCTCTGCTTCTCGCTTTGATACGCGAATGAACATGCGCCATGTTGCAATTGCACCAACTATAAATAACACACACACAATCCCCGGAATAATATATTCGGTTTTATCTTCTGGAAAATATAAAGGCATCATAACAATCACTCCTTTGTTTTTTACTACCTTTCTATCTGTAACGCTTCACCTACTGGTTGTACACTTTCCAATACCTTATGAACCATGTCTTCTCCGACCAGCGATTCAATAATCCAAGATACTAAATCTTGTGCAGCTAAACACCCTGCAGCGGTCGATATGTTACATACCTTCAACCCCTCAGAATTTTCTGTTTTTTTATAAATTATAACATCTCTCAATTCACAAGCGCACTTAACTTCTCAAATTCATGTTCCTGTAAATGATTTCTTTGACTCCATTCACAGCTTTCCGTACTATAAAATTGAGGTGAAAAATATGAAAGAAACTTTGGAAATTGGGGAAATCGTTACTGGTATTTATAAAACAGGAAAATATATCGGCGAAATTACAAACAGTCGTCCCGGGAGCTATGTTGTTAAAGTATTAGCCGTTTTAAAGCATCCGGTGCAAGGTGATTTACATAATGTAAAACAAGCTGACGTGCCATTTTTCCATGAAAGACGTGCTTTGGCTTATCGTGAGCAAACCAACGTTCCGCAGCAAATGGTGAAAAAGTACGAGGGAGATATTCCGGATTATAAAGAATCCCTGCAAGCGGCATTAGAAACACAAATGAGTGCCTTTCAAGAAGATGATTCTCCGTTCGCACAGCGGAGTTTACAAACTCTGCAACAATTAAAACAAGATTATAAACTGTAAAAAACAAAAAGACCAAATTACATAATTTGTAATTTGGTCTTTATTGTGTACTCACTTTCTTTAATACTTTTGAAAAATCGACGAGCTCGCCTAATGTCGGGGGGGCTGGTTTTACTAAATATTCTTTGTCCTTTTCTACCAGTTTAAAAATATTATATGTTGTCATCGCATCATCGAGTGCACAATGATGCTTTCCTGTTCCCACTTTTCCGTATGCCTCAATTGCCTTCCATAACCCTGTTTGATTCCGTTCACCAAAAAAACGCTTATACTCAAGTGATAAATCTCGGCATTGACCTGAAAAAGGAAACGCTACGCCTGCCGTTTCACAATTATTCTTTAACACTTTCATATCCATATTTCCCCAAGTCACAATTGTAGGCTGACATTTTTTTTCATATTGGACTAGTTTCTCGACAAGTTCCAAAAAAGAAATCCCTCCATCCACAGCTTCCTGCTTAATCCCTAAAAATTTTTTGCATCGATCTGTTAAACTTAAAAAGGTTTCCGGTCTTACATACGATGAATACGTATCTTCCACTACGCAATTCACAACTGACACAAGTCCTACCTCAATAATTTCTGGAAAAAACCCCTTTGGTTTTTTCCTATTTTGAGGCATCGTGAACTCAAAATCCAAAAATAAGAATTGTTGTTCATCCATATAATCCCTTCCTTATCATTCCGTCTACTTTCATTCCCTTCGACTTAGCAATCCTACACGAACAAGCTCGAATGCTACTTATATTTTATACATTCAGATTGGATGTATCTTATGTATATGTCAAATAACCGCAAATATTTTTAAAAAGGAGAAAAATTCATTTGTACAGAAAATATGGCAAAACAAACCCTTTCATTTACATCCGACATTTTTCTACTTTATAATGGCGTTAAGTGTGTTTCTTTCGAAAGTTTTATGACACACTAAGAAAAGTAACCGAAAGGAGATGGGATTTTTGCACGAAACAACGCAAGAAATCGCAAACTGGCAGTATTATTTCGCTATCGCAGTCTTTTTAATTACATATGCCATTATCATTTCAGAAAAAATCAATCGTGCTGTCATCGCGCTTCTTGGTGCAGCATTTATGGTCATTGTTGGCGTCGTTGACTTACACAACGCTTTTACAAAACATATTGAATGGGGAACGATTACGCTATTAATCGGTATGATGATATTAGTAAATATCACGAGTAAATCCGGCGTATTCCAATATGTTGCAATTAAAGCAGCGAAACAGGCAAAAGGAAGTCCAATTAAAATTTTAATTTCTCTTTCTTTACTTACCGCAATTGGTTCCGCATTTTTAGATAACGTAACAACAGTACTTCTTGTTGTTCCTGTTACTCTATCTATTACGCGCATTTTACAAGTAAATCCTGTTCCATATTTACTTTCCGAAATTATTTTTTCAAACATCGGGGGAACTGCCACATTAATTGGCGATCCACCAAACATTATGATTGGTTCTGCAAATAAGCATTTAGATTTCAATGCTTTCTTATTCAACTTAGCACCAATCGTACTTATCATTATCGCTGTTATCGCAACAATGATTTACTTTATGTACCGTAAGCAGCTCATTGCTGATCCTGTACAAATTAAAAAGTTAATGAGCTTAGATGAAAAACAATACATTAAAGACCCTGTATTAATGAAAAAATCTTTAACAGTACTTGGTCTTACAATTCTAGGCTTCATGACTCATTCCATTTTCCACATTGATGCAGCAGTAATCGCCTTAACAGGCGCAACTGTACTTATGTTAATCGGTGTAAAAGAGCATGAAATTGAAGAAGTATTTGCTCATGTAGAGTGGGTTACGATTTTCTTCTTTGCGGGTCTATTCGTACTCGTTGGTGGACTTATTGATATCGGCCTCATCAAAATGTTAGCTCAAAAAGTAATCGGTTTAACAGGCGGGGATATTTCCTACGCATCTATCCTTATTTTATGGGTATCCGGTATTGCATCCGCAACAATTGATAACATTCCATTCGTTGCGACAATGATTCCGCTTATTAACGATATGGCAGTCGGCCTTGGTCTATCACCTTCTGATGCACAAATCGATGTATTATGGTGGTCATTAGCATTAGGAGCTTGTCTAGGCGGAAACGGAACGTTAATCGGTGCTTCCGCTAACGTAATCGTAGCTGGAATCGCAAGCCGTGAAGGACATAAATTTAGCTACATGGATTTCTTAAAAGTTGGTTTCCCGATTATGATCGTGTCATTAATTATTTCTCATATTTATATTTATTTACGTTACTTAATGTAGATAAAAAAGCGGCAATGGCTCGTTCAGAATCGCAGGGCGTTAGAGCACCCGACAGAGAAGTGCTTTTTCGCTTCGTCCGAGGGGGCGAAACGACCGGAGATTCTAGCCACTAGAGCTGGATTCCATAAAAAGCGGCAGTGGCTCGCTTAGAATCACTATCAAAAAAGGCTATCACCACATGCGATAGCCTTTTTCATATATCGACCGCTTCTCCTCATATATCGGCGATTCGACACAACATATCGACCGTTCGACAATATGCAACATGCTTATCCTCAGTAAATTCTAATATTTCGTTGGCTCATCTCGAATAATAAATAAGTGAATCGGTAAAAAAATAGAGCATGTTATCACATGTATAATTGTAAATAATATTGCGTTTGTTCCATATCTTTCTAAAATAGCGTATATGAGATAAATGGACAAAACAATTGATACACCAGTTGCTAGCAGACTTATAATTGGAATAAAATTCAAAATGAAGCATGCAACATATATACCAAACACTTTCCATCCCGCTTCTTCTTTCAAAAAGTCAGGTAACTTCTCTTTCGCTAAATCCCCCAAAATTTTACTATTTAAAAATGGAATAAAAGCAAGAACACCATCGTCAGCACCATCATTTTTTGCCATCGTATATAATGCAACTGCCGTTAGTAAATACGCAATAATAACCCAGATTACAGTGATTAGAATAAAAGCAAAACCAAGCGCAAAGAAACCAGCTAATATACTTTGCTCTTCCATCGCTCCTCTCCTTTCTACCCTCAGTATATTTCACATCTCTATTACTTATATTTTCAAATTCCACTTACTCCCCTGTATAATATGAACAAAAACATGAAAGGAGAACAATTTTATGCACCCATTTACCGAAGCCCTAAAGCAACACTTTCTCACACATCAAAATCCAGAAAAAGCAGAACCAATGACTCGTTATATGAAAAATCACTTCCCGTTTCTTGGTATTCAATCACCAGAAAGAAGAACACTATTACGTGAAGTCATACAAGTACATAACCTTCCAGACAAAAAAGATTTCCAGGTCATCATTCGTGAACTTTGGTCTTTACCAGAACGTGAATTTCAAGCCGCCAGTCTCGACATATTACAGAAATATAAAAAGCACCTAGATGATTCTCACATCCCGTTTTTAGAGGAGCTCATTATAACGAAATCATGGTGGGATTCCGTTGATGGTATCGTCCCTACATTCTTAGGAGACATCTTCTTGAAACATCCAGAAGCGATTTCTACCTATATCCCAAAATGGATTGCCTCAGAAAATATATGGTTACAACGTTCCGCAATCTTATTCCAGCTCAAATATAAACAACAGACTGATGAACAACTTCTCTTCTCGATTATCGGTCAGCTCAATTCTTCAAAAGAATTTTTCATTCAAAAAGCAATTGGCTGGGTACTTCGTGAATATGCGAAAAAAAGCCCTAATGTGGTATGGGAATACGTTCAAAACAACGAGCTCGCTCCCCTAAGTAAGCGCGAAGCAATCAAACATATTCGCAGTGCAATGAGCGCTTCTACAGAATAAAGAGTAGTGGAATAGGCGAAACTCTATCATATATATCCATTTTGGTTTTCCAACATACAAATCACGGCTATGAAAACAAAAGAAGATTTCCACTTATTTTCTCCTTTTGTTTTCACTTGGCATGGGGCTGAAAAAGGAGCTGACCGCTTCTATGCATGGCCGGATCCTCTCTCCCACCTAAAAAGAATGGTTTTATATCGTTTTTTCAATTTGTATTTATATAGATACGCTCGTTCCTCTATTGTGATTTAAAAAGGAACGTGATAGAATATGGTCATTATTATTAAATATAGTAGCGATGACGGACTTATAAGTACTTGCACAAAAGCGATTCAGGAATAGTGAAAGCCTGAAAAAGCGAGGAAACGGCAGTCTTGAGCAATACGTGATAAAGTGGATGCGTGTTTACACACTCATCAACTAGGGTGGAACCGCGGGTATATACAAGCTCGTCCCTAGGCAAAAATGCCTAGAGACGAGCTTTTTTGTATTGATTGAAAAGCCCAAGCGGCTCGTTCAGACTTTGAGGGGAATGGAGCTTCTGACATAGAGGCGTTCTTTGCCTCGGCGGAAGAAGCGAAGCCACCGAACAGTCTAGCCGCTGGAGCTAGATCATACCGAAAAGCCCAAGCGGCTCGCTCAGAAACTTCCCGTTCAGTAAGTACACCCTGTCATCGCCAATACGTTAACTTTTAAAAGGAGGATTTTATTATGTATTCAATGGAACAAGTTGTAAACTTAGCGAAACATCGCGGTTTTGTTTTCCCTGGTTCTGAAATTTATGGTGGTCTTGCAAACACTTGGGACTACGGTCCACTTGGTATCGAATTAAAAAATAACGTAAAAAAAGCTTGGTGGAAAAAATTCATTCAAGAATCTCCATACAACGTTGGTTTAGACGCAGCGATTTTAATGAACCCAAAAACTTGGGTAGCATCTGGTCACGTTGGTAACTTTAACGATCCAATGATCGACTGTAAAAAGTGTAAAGCGCGCCACCGTGCTGATAAATTAATCGAAGATGCATTAGATGCAAAAGGCATCGAAATGATCGTTGATGGTCTTACTTTCGATCAAATGGCTGGATTAATGAAAGAACACGAAGTAAAATGCCCAGATTGCGGTAGCGAAGAATTCACAGAAATCCGTCAATTCAACTTAATGTTTAAAACATTCCAAGGTGTTACAGAATCTAGCACAAACGAAATCTTCCTTCGTCCTGAAACAGCACAAGGTATCTTCGTAAACTTCAAAAACGTACAACGCTCTATGCGTAAGAAGCTTCCATTTGGCATCGGTCAAATTGGTAAAAGTTTCCGTAACGAAATTACGCCTGGTAACTTTACATTCCGTACACGTGAATTCGAACAAATGGAGCTTGAATTCTTCTGCAAACCAGGTGAAGATTTAGAATGGTTCACGTTCTGGCGTAACACTTGTAAAAACTGGTTACTATCACTTGGTATGAACGAAGAAAGCATGCGCCTTCGTGACCATGGTGAGGAAGAATTATCTCACTACAGTAACGCAACAACTGATATCGAATTTAAATTCCCATTCGGCTGGGGCGAACTTTGGGGCGTTGCATCTCGTACAGACTTCGACTTAAAACGTCACATGGAACATTCTAACGAAGACTTTAATTATATTGATCCACAAACGAACGAACGTTACGTACCATACTGCATCGAGCCATCTCTTGGCGCAGACCGTGTAACATTAGCATTCTTATGTGATGCATACGAAGAAGAGCAATTAGAAAACGACTCTCGTACAGTTCTTCGTTTCCACCCTGCTTTAGCACCATATAAGGCAGCAATCTTACCACTATCTAAAAAGTTATCTGAAGGCGCTGGTGAAGTGTTCGCAGAACTTGCAAAAGACTTCATGGTAGACTATGACGAAACTGGTTCTATCGGTAAACGTTACCGTCGTCAAGACGAAATCGGTACACCATTCTGTATCACATATGACTTCGACTCAGTGGAAGATAAAGCTGTTACAGTACGTGACCGTGACACAATGGAGCAAGTTCGTATGCCAATTAGCGAACTAAAAGGCTTCTTAGAGAAGAAAATCCAGTTTTAATTGAAGAACGATCGATATGTTGTGTCGAATTGCCGATATATTCGAAAAAACGCTGATATATACGGCGAAACGATCGATATATTTGAAAAAACGCCGATATATTCATTTGCTCACAAAAAAGAGGCTGCCCCTGGGCAGCCTCTTTTATTTTTCGCGCTTCTCTTTAATAGCCACTGTACATCTTGAAATACAAAGCAAATCATCGTCCTCATCAATAATTCGAACATCCCAAACCATCGTTGTTTGCCCTTTATGAATCGGGGTTCCAATCGCTGTTACAATTCCTTCGCGTTTAGAGCGAATATGATTCGCATTAATTTCTAGTCCAAAACAAATACACTTTTCTTGGTCAATTAAATTATATGATCCAACACTTGCCACAGTTTCTGCTAATGCAACGGATGCTCCGCCATGTAAAAAACCAAATGGCTGATGTGTACGTCCATCTACTGGCATAGTTGCTACCACTTTCTCTTCTGTCATTTCTAACAGCTCAATCCCAAGTGTGTCCATTAATGTTTTCGACATATCGTTTCCCCCCTTCTCCTCACGAGAAAAAATGTATAATTTTACCTATTTACTTTCAAACTATCCTTAGAAATTATATAAGGAGGTTCATCTACATGAAAAAGAAATTCTTTCTACTATCCTTGTTACTCTCCTTGCTCATTATTGTACCAAATTGTACGGATGCTGCCCAAACATCTAACCTGACAATCGATATTAAGACTATTACACAAAAAGGTAAGAAACCTTATTTTGAATATCAAATTAGCAGACCCTACTTTCAAAATTTTTCAGATTCAAAATTTCAAAATAAGTTGAATGCGTACTATGAAACAGAGGCAACTCGCTTTAAAAAAGCGCTGGAAAAAGAGGCAAAAACATACTATAAAGAAGTTGGAGAGTCAGATTCTCTTTTTCATCCATATGTCACAAATGTTGACTATAAAGTCACATTGCAAAAATATCCCTTACTTAGCCTCTATGTAAATTATTATCAATATACAGGTGGAGCCCATGGATTATATACATGGAAAGCAAATACATTTGATTTAAAGGAAAAAAAGTTACTCAGTTTGAATGATTTATTTCAAAAAGACAGTACATATAAAGATATCATCCGCACAGAAATCGTTAGACAGATTAAACAAAATGAAAGTATCTATTTTCCCGATGCTGCTGAAAAAGTGATGAGCACAAAGAAATTTAACTATTATTTAGAGCCCGATCATCTTGTCGTCTATTTCTCATTATATGAGATTGCTCCTTATTCAAGCGGGATTCCTCAATTTCGTATTCCATACACGTTACTTAGGGAATCACTGAAACCTAACTATCAAAACATTTTGATTGACAATAGATAAATAAATTAGCTACGATGTTGTTAACCGAAAACAACAGGAGGTTAACATTATGAACCGATTACGTGCTTTAGATTTAGCACTGGCTGCTATGTTTGTCGCTCTTATGGCTATTGGTGCGAATATTGTATCTTGGGCGCCATTTTTACAAGTAGCTGGTGTTCCACTGTCTATGCAACCATTTTTCGCAATTTTAGCTGGTCTTCTTCTTGGAAGCAGACTTGGGGCCTTATCTATGACTGTTTATATGCTTGTTGGGGTTGCAGGCGCACCAATTTTTGCAAATTTTAAGGCTGGATTTGGAGCACTTTTAGATCCTACTGGCGGTTTCATTATCGCCTTTATTGTTGTTGCTTATGTAACGGGAAAACTTGTAGAACAAAAAGAAAAACCGCAGTTCGGTACATTTGCGATTGCTTCCGCGACTGGAATTATCTTAACGTATGTAATTGGTACTACTTATATGTATGCGGCTGTAAACGTCTGGATGGGCGGAAATATGAGTTACAAAGCGGCTTGGATAATTATGATGTGGTTTGCTATTAAAGATATTATCTTTACAGTAATTAGTGCTGTCATTGCACCTCGTATATATTATGCAGTGCGTCGTTCTGCTTATCAACATTCTCATTCAACACTATAACACTGAAAAAGAGTTACTCCCTACGTATGGAGTAACTCTTTTTTTATTATAATTCTTATTTCGTTTGTTCTTCTAAAATGTTCTTCATCATCACAAGCATATCTTCTCTTAATTCCTTATGCTGAAGCGCCATTTCAATTGTCGTTTGAACAAAGCCTAATTTTTCTCCAACATCGTAACGCTTTCCTTCGAAGTCATAAGCAAATACACGTTGAATTTCATTTAAACTTTGGATCGCATCAGTTAATTGAATTTCGCCACCAGCACCGATGTGTTGTTGTTCTAAGAACATAAAAATTTCAGGAGTTAAAATGTAACGTCCCATAATTGCTAAGTTTGAAGGCGCTGTACCTTGCGCTGGCTTCTCAACAAACTGTCGAACTTGATAACGACGGCCATCTTGCTCTAATGGGTCAATGATTCCATAACGATGTGTTTCTGCCTCTGGAACCGTTTGTACACCAATAACAGAAGAAAGTGTTTTATCATATTCATCCATTAATTGACGTAAACATGGATTCTCAGCTTGAACGATATCATCACCTAGTAAAACAGCAAATGGCTCATCACCAATAAACTTACGTGCGCACCAAACAGCATGTCCCAATCCTTTTGGCTCTTTTTGACGAATATAATGGATATCTACCATTTTAGAAGAAGCTTGTACTTTTTCAAGCAACTCATATTTTTTCTTTTCTAATAAGTTCTGTTCTAATTCAAATGCATTATCGAAATGATCTTCAATTGAACGTTTCCCTTTACCAGTAACAATGATAATATCTTCAATTCCAGACGCCACTGCTTCTTCTACGATATATTGAATCGTTGGCTTATCTACAATCGGAAGCATTTCTTTTGGCATTGCTTTTGTTGCTGGTAAAAAGCGCGTTCCTAATCCAGCAGCAGGAATAATCGCTTTTCTCACTTTTTTCATTACACATACCCTCTCTTCTATTCTAATCCTCAAATTTATTCTCTTACTTATATGGTGTGAAATCACAAAATCTACAATCCGTCCTCAAGTAAATCATACAGACAGTATACTACATCAATTCTTTTCTCCTTTTAAAGGAGCAAGATTCTTCTAAATATATGAAAAGAGGAGGCCGTTCTCCGTTCTCCCCTTTTCTCTTCCATTCATGGAAATAACACTCTATTCTATTATAAACGATTCATTACATCTTCTTTAATAGTAAGTAGCTTTTGTTCACTATTTTGTAAGGAATCACCTTTCACACCAAAGTAGAACTTGATTTTTGGTTCTGTTCCAGATGGACGTAAGCAGAACCAAGAACCATCTATCAATTGATATTTTAACACATTTGATTTCGGTAAGTGAATCTCTTCTTTATTTCCATCTTCTAGTGTTGTAATAATACTTGCCTTATAATCTTCTACTGAAGTTACTGTTAAACCAGCTACTTCTTTTGGTGGATTTTCACGGAATGATGCCATCATCTCTTGGATCTTCTCCGCACCATCTTTTCCTTTTAATGTAAGTGAAACAAGATCTTCGCGGAAGAAGCCGTGTTTCGCAAACACTTCTAATAAACCATCATATAATGTTTTCCCTTGTGATTTATAGTACGCTGCTACTTCACATGCAAATAGAACAGATTGTACTGCATCTTTATCACGGCAGAATGGACGAATTAAATAGCCATAACTTTCCTCATAACCAAATTGGAATTCATACTGTCCACTTTCTTCATACTGCTTAATTTTCTCACCGATAAATTTAAATCCAGTTAACGTATCAACTGTATCTAAACCGTATGCTTTTGCAATCGTACGTCCGATTTCAGAAGTTACAATTGTTTTTAACACAACACCGTTTTCTGGAAGTGTACCATTTTCTTTCTTTTGTGATAATAAATAATCAAGCATTAACGCACCTGTTTGGTTTCCTGTTAACACTTGGAACTCACCAGCATGATTGCGAACAGCTACGCCAAGGCGGTCTGCATCTGGATCTGTTGCGATTAGTACATCTGCTCCTACCTTTTCACCATCACGAATCGCAAGTTCAAACGCCGCATGCTCTTCTGGGTTTGGTGATTTTACTGTTGAGAAGTTTGGATCTGGTAACTCTTGCTCTTTTACAACTGTTACATCTGTAAATCCAACTGCTTCTAAACCGCGGCGTGCTGGAATATTTGACGTTCCATGTAGTGGTGTAAAGACAATTTTTAAGTCTTTCCCAACTTCTTGTACCATCTCTTTATTGATGATCACTGTTTTTAATTGTTCTAAGTATGCATCATCTACTTCTTGTCCAACGATATGTAATAAACCATTCTCTTTCAATTGTTCCACATCAGCAACTTCAACTGTTAATTCATCTTCTACTGCGTTTACGTAGCTGATTAACTCATCTGCTTCTTTCGGAGGCAATTGTCCACCATCTTCTCCATACACTTTATATCCATTGTACTCAGGTGGATTATGGCTTGCCGTAAGAACGATTCCACTTACTGTTTGTAAATGACGAACTGCGAAAGAAAGTACTGGCGTTGGACGTAAACTTTCAAACACATATGTTGTAATACCATGTGCACCAAGTGTAGCTGCTACTTCCATTGCAAATTCTGGTGATTTATGACGAGAATCATACGCTACAACAACACCGCGTTTCTTCGCTTCTTCACCCAATTTTTCAATAAAATGTGCTAACCCTGTTGTCGCCTTTCGAACTGTATAAACGTTCAGACGGTTCGTGCCAGCGCCAATTTCACCGCGCATGCCACCTGTCCCGAATTCTAAGTTCTTATAAAAGCTATCTTCTATTTTCTTTTCATCTTGTTTCATGTTTTCTAGTTGTTCTTTTAATTCTGCATCTAAATTCGCATATGAAAGCCAGCGACTATATTCTTGTTTCCAATCCATTTTCTTATCTCCTCTCGCATGTCATAACCTCATTATATGAAAAAAACGACAGGTATCTCAATATATTTTAAAATCTAGCAGGATTTTACTGTTATTATTTGTATACACTAACGCTATATACTTCAGATAAAAAGGTGAGCAAAATGGAAGAACGCGGATTATCAGAAGAGTTAAAAACAGAAACGAAACAAATGATTGAAATTGTCGAAACCGAACTGTTTCACATGAAACAAGCAATTGAACAAGAGGGTGAATGTATTTTATGCAAAATGGAAGAAATCCATCATCTGCTAAGTAATGTCCAAACAATTGCAGCTACTTATTATATAAAAACATACTTATCCCCTTATACAACAAGCTATGCAACGATTACGACAGCAATTCAGCATTTAGGAGATCGAAAACATGGTGCTTTAATTGTTGTAGAAAGGAACGATTCTCTTGATTCCCTTATTCAAACCGGGACAAGGCTCAATGCGTATTTAACAGTCCCTTTATTAGAATCTATCTTTTATCCAGGAAATCCACTTCATGATGGCGCGGTTCTCATAAAAAACAATAATATCATTTCGGCAGCAAATATTCTTCCTCTAACGAAAAATACAGAAATTGACTCGAAACTAGGAACACGCCACCGTGCTGCCATCGGCTTATCAGAAAAAAGCGATTCACTCATATTAGTTGTCTCTGAAGAAACAGGCCGCACGTCCTTCGCTTTAGATGGAACATTATATACGATTTCTTTATGAAAAAAAGGCAGCTACCTTAGCTGCCTTTTCCAAAGTTCTTATTCTTCTCCAAAACGTTCAACAAGTGTTGCAAGTGTACGCACCATTGCACCCGTTGCTCCAGCTGGTCCTAAATCATGAGCACCTTTTGTCTCCGATGTTCCAGCAATATCTAAATGTACCCATGGCGTTTCTTCTGCAAATTCCCCAAGGAACGCTCCAGCCATAATCGCATGACCATCACGGCCTGGTGAATTATTTAAATCTGCAAATTTACTGCCACGAACGCGCTCTTTATCACGCTCGAAAATCGGCAATTGCCAAATCGGCTCATCTGTTTCCATTGATGCTTCTAATACTTGCTCAAACAATGCTTCGTCATTTGTCATTGCACCCGTTGTATGGTTTCCAAGAGCAACAATGATACCACCTGTTAACGTCGCGATATCAATAAGATAATTTGCTCCAAGTTTCTTCGCATACGTAATACCATCAGCTAACGCTAGACGTCCCTCTGCATCTGTGTTTAATACTTCAATTGTTTTACCGCTCATAGATGTAATCACATCATCTGGTTTAAATGCTGTACCACTCACAACATTATCAGTTGATGGAATGACAGCAATTACGTTTTGCTCAGGGCGGAGTTCTCCGATAATTTCCATGGCACCAAGAACAGCTGCCGCACCGCCCATATCACCTTTCATTCCAACCATGCCTTCGCGTGGTTTTAAAGAGTAACCACCTGTATCATATGTAATCCCTTTACCAACAAGCCCCACAACATCCGTCCACTCTTCTTTACCTTTATAAATAAGAGCAATCATTTTCGGTGGCTCTGTAGAACCTTGGTTTACCGCAAGCAGCGCACCCATACCAAGCTCTTCCATCTCTTCTTTCTCAAGCACTTTATAATCCATATCGTATTTTTCAGCTAATTCAACTGCATATTCTGCAAGTTTTGTTGCTGTTAATACGTTTGGCGGCATATTTACAAGTGTACGAGCTGAATTTGTAGCACGTCCATGCACATATCCAACTGTTAACGCAGCCTCAACCTCTTTTGCGTCCTCTGCTGTAATGACTACAAATTTTTCTAACTCTACACTGTATTTTTTGTCCGTTTTATATGTTTGTAACTCATACGTACCAAGGTTAGATACTTCAGCTGCAATATGCGCAACATCGATTGCATCCAATTTATCTGTTACGAAAGAATCAAGTAAAATCGCAGCGTCTTTTACTTTTGCAGCTTGTAGTGTTTTAAAAGTCTTACTAAGCGCAGCGCGTAACGTTTCTGTTGTACATGATTCTTTTTTGCCAAGACCAACAAAATAGTAACGTTTTACATTTGTTTTTCCTAAGCTATGTACTTTTGAAATTGCTTTTTTCTTTGCAGAAAGCTCTTTCTCTTCTAATAAAACTTGTAATTGTCCCTCAAATGCTTTGTCCAACTCTTGTACAAAGCTGCTCGTTTTTTCTTCTTCAAATAAAGCAACAATTACTGCTTCATGACTTGCTAATTCTTTTTGCACTTGAAACATGTTCAGACCCCCTAGATTTCTCTATTTTCATTATAACTGTATTTTTCCTAAAATGCGATAATTCTAACTTCTCTTGCACTTCAAATATTTTCATTGTCACTTCATATATAGAAAAAGTACAGGTAATGGTGGTAAAGTATGAACTTCTTCATATGAAACCTTCTCTATCTTTTCAGGAATAACTTTACGACACCTTTGAATAAACATCACAACTTGCTTAACATCTAAATCCCAGTACATAGGGCAATATGGCGTCAAATATTGTTCCGCGACTTCCATCATGAGCCTTGCTCCCTTTACATTTCCATAGCTGTAATGATACTGGGCAACTGCCATTTGCAATAGCTCTTTCAAAAATAGATTACTACGATCTTCTAGCCACATTTCTTCTAGCAAGTCATGGCACGTATAATAATCCCCTTCATTATATTTCACAAAGAACTCATAGTACGCGAAAGGATACTCTTCCATTTCTCCACTCCTTTGCATAGCTCTCATTTTTCTTTATTTTGAACACAGCAAAATAAAAAAGTCTAGCGTTAATCTCACTAGACTATCTCTGTTTCAAATATTGACCACGAAACACCTGCAGTGTTTCATCTTGGTTTAGCATCGTTAACTGATCTTCTGTTAACTTTCCATCTCCCATTTTTACAACATACACTTTTACATTTTTCTTACCCCATTGGCTATATACTTCTTTTACTGTTTCATAATATAAATCAAGCCTGTTCCCTTTTATAGCGCCGCCTTTATCTGCTACAACACCGTATCCATATCCAGGTATAAAAAGAATAGTTCCCAGGGGAAACACTCGTAAGTCAGCTGCGATTGTAGAATATATATCCCTTTTTGCCTTTACACCTGAATATGTAATACCATACTCTGGATGTCCAGGTCTTTTCCCAGTTGATTCTATACCTGATGTATAACCAGTTGCCGTGACTTCCATTACACGATATTTAGACCATTCATTTGCCTGCTCTAAAGCACTTATCACTTCTTTACTCGGAACAACCCGGGTTGAGGTTTCTGCGGCATGTACTTCTTGCACTTTGTTTCCTTGATATGTTCGTACAACCTCTAGTAGAGAGATTCCTGTTAGCGCCTGCCATGTCACACATAATGCTGCTACAAGTAAACAAGTCATCATAATGCGGATACCATATCGTTTTAACATTTTAATATTCCACACTCCTTCATCGTTAGTCATTCCCCATACGATGTAGAAATATGCAAAAAAAATCCCCAAGAAACTGGAGATTAAAACATTTGATAGCCGCTTTGACGCAATTTTTTTATGATAACACCAGACAAAATCGCTCCGATTAATCCGGTTGATAAAATAAAGATATCAGCTTGTCCAAGATGCGATATACTTGTTCCAAAGGAAGAAAATGTTTCTTTCGGTTTTGAGAAATATTCCCAAACACTCGCTTTATTAATAATAAGCATACAAACAATCGGATAGATGACAACCATCACCCACGTAGCACGTAAAATCATATTAAGCAAAAAACCAATTCCAAAGAAAAGAATAAAAAACAACATCATTGAAATAAGTAATACTGGAATACTCACTTGTTTCCCATCTCCTTCTCTCCCGCAGTAAACACATGGTACGCCGTATAACCAAATTGATCTCCTGGATTTAATGTAGTATCCACCTTAAGAAGCGATTCCGAATTCTCCTCTAATAAATATCGAACTAATATAGAAGTATTTTGATCGTATGCAATATCTTTAGGATGTAAAAACGCCACTTCAGATAGTTCCTCTTCCTGGACGGTAACCGCTTCTCCTTCTGGCTCCAATAAAAAAATAATCATATTATCACTAATTTCATCACGAATAACACCAGAGCGAATGCCAAGTACCCCTTTTACATGTGCAATGATACCTGTCTCTTCTAAAATTTCACGTTTCACAGCTTGGTCAATCGTTTCACCTTCATTTACGAAACCAGCTGGTAATGACCACTTCCCCTTCAAACCTCCGTATTTCTTCTTAACAAAGAGCCAACGACCATCTTTTGTAGTTACAAGCCCGCTTACAGCTAGCCAAACATTCCCACGTTTCCCCATGATGTAAAACCCCTTCCAATCAAACGAACAGAATATTCATTCTTTTTCATATATTATACTATATTTTAAGTGGAGAATTATATAATCTTCCTGATTTCGCACGTTTCTCCGTGTCATTCTATTATATTAATTTTCCATATTTTTGATATAATGAGAATATAGGGGATTTCTTTATTATAAATACCTACTCATCTCAAAGTATTTCCTCTGTTTTTGGATGCTCCCCCGCAAATATTCATTAAGAAAGGAGTCATCATACAATGGCAAATCACTCAAAGAAATACAGTATTCTCTTTATGACATTTGTTTCTGCCTTACTTTTCTGCTCAATACTAGTCGCAATTTCACTTTCACCACTTGCTGATTTAGGACCTAATGCAAATAAATTTAACTCTTTAGGCATGTGGAAATCAATCGGCATGATTTTACTATTTTATATCGTACCTCTACTTCTTTATATCGCAGGAGTGAAGGCAATGCGATTCATCATGGCTTTTCTTTGCGGTATGGGGCTATTCGTAAATCTTGTGATACTTGCAGTCGTATTTATTATAATACGCGCAAGTGACTATAACGCCTCCTCTTTCTTAGGAGTCATCATTCTTTGCGCAGCGGTATCAATCACAAATGTAATTTGGTTTTTTGTTGCTTTTCGCTCAAAAAGAACTTCTACTTATACACTAAATGTACGATGAAATAGAAGTTTAAGAAAAGCTTGTATTACACAAAAAAGCAGAAACGACTCATAGCCGTTTCTGCTTTTTTCTACTATATATTAAAAGAACTTCAATTTACCTTTTTTAAGAACTAGTAACGGTCCGCCAAGTAAGAATAAGTAACGGTTATCGATTACTTTCTTCATGAAGGAAGCTTTCCAGCCCGTTAGTTTTTTACCCATAACAACACCCATTGCATCATCATGTCCTAATGAACATACAGAGCCTTTGTTATCGAATGCGAACTTTTTCATTTCACCTTTACCGCGAATTAACACAGATAAGTTATGTGCAATGTTGTACCCTTCTTGAATTGCAATTTGTGCTGTTGGTGGGTATGGACGATTAATCTCTTCATTAATGATTAACGCTGCATCACCAACCATGAATACATCTTCATGACCTGGAGCGTGCATATACTCATCAACTTTAATACGTCCGCGCATTGCTTCAAAGCCAGACTCTTCCACAATACCGTTACCACGAACACCAGCTGCCCAAACTACAGTTTCAGATTTAAGTAATTCAGCATCGTCACCATTTGCAACAAGAATACCTTCTTCAGTTGCTTCTTTAATTGCTGTACCGATGCGGAATTCTACACCTTTTTTCTCTAACTGTTTTACAGCGTACTCAACTAATTCTGGATCGAAACCAGGAAGTGCTGTTGGAGCAGCTTCCACACAGATGATACGTGCTTTTTCACGTGGAACATCATACTCTTTGCAAAGTTCAGGAATACGGTTTGCAAGTTCACCTACATACTCGATACCTGTAAATCCTGCACCACCGACAACGATTGTTACTAACTCATCGCGTTTTTCAGTCGCATATTGAGAGAACTTGTATTCCATATGATCACGAATTTGACGAGTTGCATTAATGTTAGTGATAGAGAATGCATGCTCTTTCAATCCTTTAATACCAAATGTTTCAGATTCGAAACCAAGGCCGATTACTAAGTAATCATACTCTAACTCACCATTTTTTAAGATAACACGTTTTTCAGCTGCTTTAATTTCTACAACTGTATCTTGTACAAAGTTTACTTTGTTTGTATCGATAACGTCTTTAATGTTCAGACGAATTTTATCATGATGTAATGTGCCAGCTGCACTTTCATGTAACCAAGTTGCTTGGTAGTGATAGCTGTTGTTATTTACTAACGTAATCTCAGCTTCACTTACAGATAATGTTTTTTGCAGACGAACAGTCGTAATCATCCCGCCATAACCTGCACCTAAAACTACGATTTTTGGAGTTTTCACTCAATCACAACCCTTTTCTTTATATAATAGTAATAAAAAATAAGACCAAATTCCTAAAAACTTATTTTGTCAAGAATGTGGAATTTATCACATTCTAAATTATAACAATACGTATTCAAAAAATCTTACGAAATTTGTCATAAAAAATTAACATAATACTTTCCTATCTTAGTCGGTTTCATTTCAGAATTCAAGCACCTAGAGAATTATCAATATTTTAAAATAACATAGCGTTTTCAAGGATTTTTAAGCCTTTTTTTCATGTATTTTCCTATTGGTATATTTTATACATTTCTCGCCTATCTATGCACAAGCTTACACACAATTCAGTCGTTTCCTTACGTATTCTTAACTGAAATATGTTATCATCTATGTTAAAGTGCAATCATTTGCAGGATTTCCGTATACATATGAAAAATATATGGAATCAATATCAAAATTCCATCTATGGGGGGAATAAATAGTGACAGAAAATCAAAAAGTTTATGACATAACGATTATCGGTGGAGGTCCAACTGGATTATTCACAGCGTTTTATGGCGGAATGAGACAAGCCAGTGTAAAAATCATTGAAAGTTTACCACAGCTTGGAGGACAATTGTCCGCACTATACCCTGAAAAATATATTTACGACGTAGCGGGATTCCCGAAAGTACGTGCACAAGAACTTGTGGATAATTTAAAAGAGCAAATGAAAAAATTCGAACCAACTGTTTGCTTAGAAGAAGCAGTGGATACGCTTGAAAAGCAAGCTGATGGCGTATTTAAGCTTGTGACAAATAAAGGAACGCACTACTCTAAATCTGTCATTATTACAGCTGGTAACGGTGCATTCCAACCACGTCGATTAGAGTTAGATGGTATCGAAAAATTCGAAAAGAAAAACTTACACTACTTCGTTGAAGATATGAATAAATTCGCTGGAAAACGCGTCGTTGTATTTGGCGGCGGGGACTCCGCAGTAGACTGGACAATGATGTTAGAACCAATCGCTGAACAAGTATCAATCGTTCATCGACGCGATAAATTCCGTGCACATGAACATAGCGTAGAAACCTTAATGAATTCTCGCGCAGAAGTAACGACACCATACGTTCCAGTTGAACTAATTGGTGAGGACAAAATTGAACAAGTTGTATTGCAGCATGTGAAAACAGAAGAGAAAGTTGTCATTGATGTTGACGATGTCATCGTAAACTACGGTTTCGTTTCTTCCCTCGGTCCAATTAAAAACTGGGGCTTAGACATTCAAAAGAACAACATCGTTGTAAACTCTAAAATGGAAACAAACATTCCTGGCATTTATGCAGCTGGTGACATTTGTACATATGAAGGAAAAGTAAAACTGATTGCATGTGGCTTTGGTGAAGCACCAACAGCAGTAAACAATGCAAAAGCTTACTTTGATCCAAACGCGAAACTGCAACCAATGCATAGCTCTAGTATGTTTTAATTTATAGATATGATAAAGAAGGCATAATTTCTACAACAGAAACTGTGCCTTCTTTATTTTATAAATAAAAAATCGTTATGAACTGCATTACATCATACATAATATTCTAAAATCTCAAAGCGTCTGTCCATTATCAATTGTAAATACCTGTCCTGTAATAGATTCCTGAGTCAATTGAAACAGGATAGCTTCTGCAATATCGTCCGGTGTTGAAATTCTGTTAAGTGGTAAGCTTCCCGCAAGTTGATACATCTTCGCTTCATTACCTGACCACCATCTCGTATGAACTGCGCCAGGAGAAATGCAATTCACTCTAATATCCGGTGCTAATGCAATTGCCAATGATTTTGTCATTGTATGAATGGCGGACTTTGTTGCCGCATACGGTATAGATGAACCTAATCCAGTTATCCCGGCAACGCTCCCCATATTCACGATCGCACCGGATTTTTGTTTCTTCATATAAGGAACAACAGCTTTTACACAATGAAACATCCCTTTTACGTTTACATTAAAAAGGGAATCCCACACTTGATCTGTTACAGAATCTAAGTCATCCATAGGTATTTGAGCTGTTATACTGGCATTGTTCACTAAACCATCTACGGTCCCAAAGAATTGAACAGTTTGAAATACCATCGCCTTCACTTCTTCTTCTTTTGCTACATTTGCCTTAATGGCGCGTGCTGTACCTCCTCGCTGTTTAATTTCATTAACAGTTTCTGACGCTTCTTTTTCTGAACGACTATAATTAATCACAACTTTTGCTCCTACACCGGCTAATTTCAAAGCAACAGCCTTTCCAATACCAGTGCCACCGCCTGTTATAATTACTACTTTATCTTTTACATCCATTTTAAACTCTCCTCACCTGATCTAGTTTGATACCATTGTATCTTCGTTCATTTGAGGAGTATAATACAGAATAATGAGGCCGATATCATTTTAAATGATATCAGTGGAGGGATGTATTTTTGGACAGTCATGACTTGTGGATTTTTAAACATGTTGCAGAACTACAATCGATATCTAGAACTGCTGAAAAACTAGGATATGTACAACCAAATATAAGTCAGCGAATTAAAAGTTTAGAAGATGAACTAGGCGTCAAATTATTAAAGCGTAATAACAGAGGAGTAACGTTAACTGAGCAAGGAAAAGTTTTATTAGATTATACAAATCAAATTATGCTTTTAATGGATGAAGCTAAATCAAAGATAAATCCTAATAAGTGGAGAGAAGCTTTAACACTTGGAGCATCTCAAACAATTTCTGCTGTTAAAGTTCCTAATCTACTCTCTTCTTTTTTGAAGTCACATAAAAATATTGATGTAAAAATAAAAACAAATGATAATCTCAAATTACAAGAAATGCTTTCTTATGGAGAAATTGATGGGATTTTTCTAAGTGGTTCTTATAATGATTCACAGTTCGAAGTCGTTTACAGTTATTTTGAAAATATCGTACTCATTTCACCAAAAACTGCTCAACTTGAAACGCAGCATAATCAGACTTTAATTGTAAATAGCAATCCGAATTGTATATATCGAAATCAGCTACTAGACTTGTTTTGTACAAGTAACCTTAATCAGCCAAATATAATGGAATTTGATTCCCTTGAATCCATTCTGCAGGCTGTTAACGATGGACTTGGTATTAGCATACTCCCAGCAGATATTATATATAGCCGAACAAATGAAAAAACAATTCATTATCAGGAATTACCTGAAAAAATCGAGATCAGTTTTGTTATTAAGCGTAAAAAACAGCAAACACAAAGTTTGAAGAAATTCATTCGTTTTTTGCAAGATTTATAATTTTTATAATTTATCCTCTTTCAACTTTAAGCTGTAGATACGCTCTCTTCAAATTCCAACCGTCCTCCAGATTGTTGGGTTCTTTTATTAGAATATCTGTTTTAATACAGTAGCTCCTCACCAAGATTATCTAAATCTCTAGAAATAGTAAGCAAAACGCAACAATAGCATTGTATTCAGATTACGAGTCCGACGAAACTGGAACATATAAATATACAATCGGTATGCCAGTCTCTTCCCTAGAAACAACACCCGAAAATATGACATCTCTTACAATACCCGCTAGTACATATGCGGTATTTACAACACGTAAAGGGCCCGTATCAGAAGTTGTTTATGAAACATGGCAAGACATTTGGAACTGGTCAAAAGAAAATAAGCGTGCTTTCACTACTGACTTTGAGCTCTATGATGAAAGAGCGATTGATCCAAATGATGCGCAAGTTGACATATATATTGCATTAGCCTAATCCATATAAAGTGAAACTTTAATCCGTGGGGGGGCTTTATCCCCTCACGGATTATTAGTTGAACCAATCGGGCTTTTACGGACAGTTGATCCCCTACTTAACTTCTTGGCTCTCGCTGAAGTTTGAGGTGAGGGGCTTACTGTCCGTTAATGCGGGATACTAAGAAGGTGCCTTTCGCACCTTCTTAGTTTTTTGCCCTAAAAAATCCACTGGGCAAATGTGCTATTATTGTCTACAATTGAAAAGTACAGTATAGAAATATTAGAAACTGTATACAACGATTGTTAATAGGATTTTATACACATTCAAAATTGATACATAGAAAGGAAGCAATATGGAGGAACTACAACAAAATAAATCTGCTTTAAAGGAAAACGGGAAGCCGTTATTACAGAATACAAATTTCCTTTTTCTCTGGGCAGCTACTCTTTTTTCAAGTTTTGCTTTAGCCTTTTTTACCTTTTCTCAAACGTGGTACATAGCGAAAACATTAAACCTTGAAGCTTCACTGGGCGTTGTCTTTGTTGCTCTCAGCGTGCCAAGACTTATCTTTATGATTGTTGGCGGGGCTCTGGCAGATAAATTCCCGAAAAAAAACATTATGTTTTACTCAAATATCATTCGTGCAATTCTTGTAGCAACGATTCTTGTTTGGTTCATCGTCGGTCATGTAACATTATATACATTTGCTTTGTTTGCTTTATTTTTCGGATTAGCAGATGCCTTCTTTTGGTCAGCGGACGGTTCCATTCTGCCTGAACTCGTAGAAAAGGATCGTTTAACACAAGCAAATTCACTTACACAAATGACGAATCAAGCATCGGTCATTTTAGGGCCTGTACTCGGAGGGATTCTCATCAAATTTAGTAATTATGAGACAATCTTTACGATTACAATTCTTTTATTAATTGTCGCCGCCATACTCGTCCAAAAAATCCAGTTCACACTGCAAGTCGAACCTGATAAAGACAAAGGAATGTTTACATCTATTAAAGAAGGTATCTTATATGTAAAAGAATCCCCTTTTCTTTCAACATTCCTCATCTGCAGTGCCTTTTTAAACTTATTTTTAATCGGTCCGATGCAAGTCGGCTTCCCATTATTCGTCAAAAACGTCTTGCATGGTGACTCACTTCAATTTAGTTATTTAGAAGCGGCTGTTGGTGCAGGAATGGGGATTGGTGCTATCATTGTTGGTCTTAAGAACATTAATCGTAGACGCGGCTTGTTTTGTATCATCATGATGCTGCTATCTGGCGTGTTCTTCTTATCAATTAACTTTAGTACATCGCTTTGGCAAGCATTATTAGCAGGCGCATTTTACGGTATTACAATTGCTATGGCAATCGTCCCGTTAATGGCGATGATTCAAGCTACTGTAAAAGAAGAAATGATGGGGCGCGTTATGAGCTTGCTCATGCTATCGTCCATGGGCTTTATCCCGCTTTCCTATGCAATCACATCACTTGCACTCGCTGCTGGTATTCCAATTGTAACGATTATGAAAAGTGGTGCAATTGCTGTCATTGTCTTCGTATTATTTGTGGCAATTCGTGTTCCCGTTGTACGTAAATTTGATTGATGTAAAGAGTCATGTGCTACAAACATGACTCTTTTTTAAATGGATCAAATAATGTTACCTTTGTACTCCTTCTGATCGCAGCACCCCACTCTAATCCAATATCCCAAAATAGTGCTCGCACCGTACTATACAAAAGAGCCCTAACATCTTTACGAATCTCCCCTAACTTGTATGCTCTGACAACACTTTTTATCCGCCGAATGAGTTGTTCCTTCGTATCTTCATCCACAGTTATTTGTTCCAAACATACACCTTGCTCTAATAGACCACTCTTTTTATAAGCAAGCTCCACCTTACTCCAAAGTGTATTAATTGTTTGCGGATTTCGTGACATCGGTACAATCGCATGTACAAACCAATCTGGAATATCATGACGACAATATGTTTCATCGAGTTCATACGTTATTCTATTCTTTTGTATTTGAAAAGAGTTTTTATAATAAATCGTTTCCCTTTCTTCTCGCAGCTCTTCCTTCTTACTCCCTTCTACACTCTCCTCCTTTTTACATGCGGTCATTTTCATACGGTCATCCATGCGGTCAATCGCATCTTTACGAAACACATATAAGTTTGCACTATATCCCCCTCGCTTGTGCCGCTCTTTTGTAGGCACTCGCTTAATAATCCCAAGTTATTCTAGTTTTGCAACAGAGCGCCGCACCGTCCGAATGCTTTTCCCAATCTTATCCGCAATCGTTGTCATTAATGGACAAGCAACACCAACTGTTTTTCTCTTCTCATTAATCGCATATTTTCCTAAAAAACGAATCACTAAAAAATCCGTCTTGTTTATATTTGCTTGATAACGAGTTAAAATTTGCTGCTGATATGTATTAAATTCTTCTTTACTTTGAAATTCGCTGTATGTTTTCATTAAATTATAGAAAGTTCCCATTCTCATCACCCCTTATATAAATAGGAGTGTAAAAGCATAATTGGCGCTTCTTTTATAATTTTTGATGAACTGAGGTAGAAAAAACATGATTGTAATTAGTGCTTGTTTAGGTGGTATTGCCTGTCGTTATGATGGGAATGACAATCTCGTCTCAAAAATAGAGGAACTGTTACAGAAAGAAGAAACTGTTCTCGTTTGTCCAGAAGTGTTAGGAGGCTTGCCTACACCTCGTCCTTCCGCAGAAATCATCGGTGGCAATGGCGACGATGTACTAGATGGAAAAGCCAAAGTAATGGATAAGGACGGACACGATGTAACAGAAGCTTTTATTCAAGGAGCTTATAAAGCTTTGAAAGAAATAAAAGATTTAAATCCCGAATACATTATTTTGAAAGAACGTAGCCCGTCTTGTGGTAGCTCTACCATTTATACAGGGGAATTTAACGGGAACAAACAAAACGGTTACGGCGTAACAACAGCATTATTCCGAAGACATGGATTTACGGTAATCTCAGAAGAGGATTTTGCAAACAAATAAAGGAGTTGACCCACAGGTCAACTCCTTCTTCATTATTTTACGCCTAACTTTTCTTTCACTTTTGCAGGAAGCTCGTCCTTCTTCACTTCTTCCCAAGCTGTTACACCTTTTTTATCAGAGTGGAATACACGTAAGAATGCTTCTTTACGAAGGTTCTTTTGCACATTAAATTCCATTGTTTTTTCTTTACCATCTTTATCAAATCCAGCTAATTTATATTGATAATCTGTATAAGGAGTACCATCACTAGCCTTCCCTTTGTCTTCTTTTCCATCAACTGTAATTTGAACATAGTACTCATCTTTTCCCATACGATTCAAGTCACAACCAACTAACATCGTAGCAAATACAACTAAAATACTAAAAAGTGCCATATATCTTTTCATGTCATTCACCTCATGTGTTTTTTATTATGTTGTTATCATAATCCCTTTTTGTCTGAGGAGAAATTCAAAAACATGACATGAACATTACACTTTTGTAAGATAACAAAAAAATAACCTTCTCACTTATTCGTGAGAAGGTTATGATTAACACTCTTCTGGCTTACCAGCATTCGACGCCGTACGGAAAGATGATCCACATCCGCATGATGCGATTGCGTTCGGGTTATCGATTGTGAATTTATCGGTCTGTTTAACGCAGATTAAAATGCGATAATATCAATGTTTTCAAGCATTTAGCATGATTGTTTTTCGCTCTAAGGGTTAATAATACCGCTCTTACTTAACGGTCTATTACGTTAACTCCATCATACCCAAACTTTTCCGCATTGACAAGTAAAAATGTATCGAATCTCGGCGTACCTTTACGCAATCATATGTATAAAAAGGAGACGTAAGTACGAAGACCCCGCCTCAATTTTCTTTTTTCTCTTTAACGTACTTATACATCATAGACTCGCAATTAAGTCTTTACGCCTTATACTCGTCGCTATATTTCTCAAAGAATACCCGCAATGCAGCCTCTACGATATCGTCTCGATTTAAGCTGTACTGATTTTCAAAGCTATCTACCCTCGCACATAATTCTTTGTCTAAATTCATCGTCCTACGCACTTTGTCTTTCGATGCAAGCTCTTTTGTACGTATGTATAGCGAGTAAAGAGGCTCTACGTTTTTGGAAGAATCATCTGATTGTACAGCACATTCTTTACGCTTTGAAATCGCATCGTCTTTTCCATTAACGCTTCCCCACCATTCCATCATTTTACGTAAATCTTTCATTTCGTTAGTTGTGAAACTGCTATTTATATCAACGTTGGATACCCTTTTTGGTGCGTTATTAGTGTCTGTTATAAAATCTTTTATGTTTTGATGTAAAGGAGCTTCTCCCTGCCCTGTAAATCGCCAACCTACACCACTTTTTTTACTATATTCATACCCCGCGTTTTTCAACCCCCTTAACAACCTTTTATCACATATACCAACTTCTTTTCCAACTACCTTAGCGCTATTCGTTCTTAACGCCTTTATCACTTCTTGAATTTTCATATCTTATTGCCCTTTCCTTTCCGACTACATTTACGCTCCTTGCGTAAATTTTGTATAATTCAAATAATTTAATTTTACTTTCTCAATATAACATATAAAAGTAGAAAAGGTGTAGCGAATAGCGCCACACCCTCCACTTTCACTTATGTTAATACCCTCTAGCACGTTGTCGTTGCTTTTCTAAGCGCCCTAACTCTTTAGCGATTTTTTCTATATCATTATCGTCACGGACATTCATTTCGTGGATATGATTCGTTATAGAAACTCCACTACTACCACTTGTCGCCGTTTCTTGTGCCTTCATTACGCTCATTGCCGTACCTGCGTTAAACGTTCGAATCATGTTAAATAGATTCTCCTGCTGCCCTGCGGTAAGTACCATTTCGTTTTTAAGTAGTCGTACGTCCACTTCGTCGAACTTCGGACGATTAGGTCTCTGCGCCCTCGGTGATCCACCATTATGGTACTTAGGTCGAATACTCTGTGTAGTACCGCCGTTATGTCGCTTACTGTCGCCGCTTCCTGTTAACGTCTCCCATATCTTAACGAATACGTTTTTGGTTTCGTCTTTTGACGCTTTTTTGCTAAGGCTTTCTACTTTAGAGTCCGCACTAGATGTATTCGCATCTACCTTCTTCGTCTTACCTTCTTCTATCTTTCGATTCGTTTCAAGAATCTTAGCGTTTGCTTGCGTCGGGTTTCCGTCGATAGGCTTCGTTTTCGCTGCCTCTGCCTTTTGGTCGGCTTCCTTTATCTTTGCGAATGCGTCCGCTGGGTTTGCAAGGATTGCTTTTACTTTCTCTCTTTCCGCTTTGCTATCTACTTGCGCTATTTTGCTAAACGCATCCATCGGATTACCAAGAATCGGCTTCGTTTTCTTCTCTTCAGCTTTTAGATTCGTTTCGATAATCTTAGCGTTTGCTACCGTTGGATTAAGGTCTAAAGGCTTCGTTTTTTCCTCTTCTGCCTTCGCATTCGTATCGTTAATCTTTCCATCCGCTTGCGATGTATCGGCATTGACCTTTTTCGTCTGCTCTAGCGCTGCGAGTCTGTCTAAGATAGTTACTTTGTTTTCACCTTCGGCGGTGTCTACGTTAACCTTTTTATCGACTGGCTTATCTAAAATCTCCTGTAGTTCGCCCGCCTCTCGCTTACCATCACGTACTGTCATGTTGAACGTTTCTTGCTCGCTTTTGTTTTGTACGATAGCGCCCTTTAACTCTCCATACTTGCTTACATTTTGATTAGCTGCGTCTAACTGCTTTTGTTGTTCTTCGGTTAAACCGCCATTCGCATTCTTAACTTCGTTGAGCTTGCCGATTTTCTCCTGTTCTTTCGCAATAGCTACGTCGATAGCTTCGATTTCTTTTCCCTTTTCGTAGTTAATGCCCGCTTGCGCCATCTTAATAGATACGATTTGGTCGAATGATGCATTACCCTTTTGCAGCGCTTGCTCTGCTAGGGTTACTTCGGCTTGTTTCGAGTAGATTTTCGCCTTGTGTTCTTGTAGCTCTTGCTTAGATGTATTAAGTTGATCTTTGGATTTGTCTATGATTTGCTGCTGTAACTCTATCTGTTTTTCTGACCCATTCTTTCGCACCCTAACCATAACTTCCTCACGAGTAGCAAGGTTCGCTTGTGCTTCCTCTACCTTTTTGACTTTATTCGGCGTATCGTCGATAAGGTCATTTACTGTCTTTATCGAATCCTTATATGTCGTTAAGTCTTTATGTAGGTTTTTCATAGCGTTAGCTTTTTGTAGCTCTAGCTCTGCTTCTTTCGCCTTGTTTAACTCCTCTACGTACTGGCGTGCTGCGTCTGTACTTGTGGCGATGGCTTGTCCTCTATCGTTGAACGAGCGAGCTGTTCCTGGGGCTTGTTCTATAACCTTGTCCGAAAGTTCGATAGTCTTTTGAATTTGGTCGTTATTTGCACCGCTCTTTTGTATAAGCGTATCTAGTGCCTGTTGGATTTCTTGTTTAGCTCGTGGGTCTGTTGCACGTTCTAAGTCCTGTTGTAAGCTGCGGTATTTTAAAAGCTCTTCGTTGCTTAGATTTACCTTACTTCGAAGATTGTCATACTCGTCTGCTGCACTCTTTAATCCTTCGCTCTGTTGGTCTAACGATTTATAAGTATCGAAAGATACCTCTTTAAACTCTTCGGTTTCCTTTTTCGCACCAACGAGTACGCCAGTTAACGCACCGACTGCGATAGATATCCCTGCAATCCATGCTGTAGCTGGGTTACTTATTAGGGCGACACTAAACGCACGCACTGCCGTAATTGCCTTCGTAATTCCCGTCGCGAATAGCGCGACCCCTGCCGCTGTACCCGCTGCTGCTAATCCTGCGCCTACCATTTGTGGGTCTAGTTTTGCTAGTACATCTACGAACCCTGTTGCGCCTTTTACTACTGCTGTAAATGCTGGTAGCATCTTCTCGCCGATTCCGATAGCTAAACCTTCCGCCGCACTCGTAAGACCGTCCCACGCACCTTTTAGCGTTTCCTGCTGAACCTTCGCCACTCGCTCGGCTGTGCCTGCGCTGTTTTCTAATCCTTTCGAGTAATCCGCTAGACCTTGCTCGCCTACTTTTAACAGGGCTACGAACCCACTCGCCGCCTCTGTACCTACTAAGTGGGCTGCTGTCGCTGTTTTCTGCGAGTCTGTCATGTCCTTCGTTTTCTCGTTTACTTTACCGATAATTTGTGGTAGTGGTAGCATGTTGCCGTGCGCATCTTTAACGTTAAGACCTAGCTTCTCCATTTCCTTCTGTGCTGCACCTACTGGGCTGTTTAACTGTAGTAATGCCGCACGTAACGCTGTACCTGCCATCGAACCCTGTATACCTGCATCGGACATCTTCGCTACTGCTGTAGCCGTGTCTTCCATCGAAATGCCTAAACTTGATGCTACTGGGGCTACGTATTTCATCGCATCTCCTAACATTGGTAAGTCGGTGTTTGCGCTGGTCATCGTTTTAACTAATACATCTACTGCGTGTCCCGTATTGTCTGCTGATACACCGAACCCCGTCATGATGTTAGATACTATATCCGCACTTCGTCCTAAGTCCATTTGTCCCGCTGCCGCTAAGTTAAGTACCGACGGTAATGCCTTAATTGACTGCTCTGTTTTGAAACCAGCCATAGATAGATACGAAAGTGCTTCCGATGCTTGTGTCGCACTAAACTGCGTACTTGCTCCGAGGTCTTTCGCTGTTTGCGATAGCTTTGCGAACTCCCCATCTGTTGCACCACTAATCGCCTTTACACGAGCCATTGATTGCTCGAAGTTAGCTGCTGCGCCAACACTTGCGCCTACTGCTGCTACTACTGCCGTACCTACTGCTGCACTAGCTGTAGTTAATGCTGACATTCCTTGCGCTGACTGTCTACTACTATTGCTTAACCCTTGCATATCGTTTCGAGCTTGTTGTACTCCTTGTCTAAACTGGACGTTGTCGAGTACGAGTCTAGCCCGTACTTCGCCCGCATTTGCTCCGCCTGCCATTTAGTTTCCCCTCCGTATTATGTATTTTTCACATAGAAAAAGACGCGAGGGTCTAAATCATCCCGCGCCTTAACTTTTATCGTGTTCGTACCGATTCTACTTCCTGTACAAAGCCTGTTTTCTCTTCGAAGTATCGACTAGGCTCGTTCATGTATTTCGCTGTATCCTCGCTAATTTCGGCTGCCGCCTTTTGAATGAATCCGATAGCGAATGGCGCACCTGCTAGACTCTCTATATCTTGAATAGCCGCTCTAGCTCCTGTCGCATCTCCCACTTCCGATTGACCTTCTAAACGCTTGTACATGTCGCCCAGTTGCTTACGTATTGCCACCTTTTGTCCTGCTGGTGTTAGCTCTAGTACTTGCTGCGACATATCCATAAAGGAAGCTAGCGCCTGTTGAGCTAATGCAGGTTCTTTCTCAGCAGATACGAGCTGCTCTAGCGACTTAATAGCGCTTGTACTAGATGATGCGAACATTACTGCGCTTTTCACTTTACCCGCTTTTAAATCGAATAGTTTCTGCGTATGTTCTTCGACTTTTGGCGCAGTAGCGATTAGTACTTTTTCGGCTTCTAGTTTCGCTTCTTGCAGCAGCGCTTCGTATTCATCACGACGCTTCTGCATCTCACGCATAAAGGCTACTTCGTACTTATCACTAAGTTTCTTCGCCTTTTCCTTCTTCCCTTCGTACGTTAGCATTTTGTCCATTTCGATTGCGTTACGCTCTGGGCGGTAAAATTCGTTCATTAAACCGCTCATGAAACTTGTTGTACCTTTCTTAATTTCTCTAGCTTTGTCGATGTTTTCTTGAATAATGTTAGTAGTGTTTGCCATTGTCTCCTCTGTCTCCTTTAATTAGTTAGTTTTTTCTTGAAGTGCTACAGGTAGCTTTTGATATCTATGAATCTGCTCTATGATATGCTCGTCTATTTTTGGCATATCGGCATCTTGAAATACTCCGTAAAAGTATCGCTGCGCACCCTTACGTCCACGAGCTAGACTATTTAAGTCAGAACCTATTTCGTTAAACTCATTATTTAACTCGTAGTACGCCACGATGGAACGGTAGTATTCCAATATAGCCTTCTGCGCTCGTTCTATGATTGGTTGTACACGTTCTTTTTGAACCTTGGGTTCAATACTGTTATCCCAGTCCGCCCATAAATCCTCTACAGTGATTCTCCCTTGTAGCTCCTGTTCGGCGTACTCATTCGCTTGACTCGCCTCTTTCTCTGCTACTTGCAGCGCAGCTTTAGCCTTGTCGATATCCCCTAGCGCCTTCTTCTTTTGAGTCCCGACACTTTCGCCTGCAAACCCCTTGCGCAGTACATCTTCATATACCACTACAGCAGCTGCTACACTCTCTTTCGCATCTCTTACCTTCTGTGCGTATCTTTCTGTGAACTCTAATGCCTTATCGTCTTGTGCCTTATATTTCTCGTATAGTTCCCATTCCATCTTTCGTTTCCCCCTCTAATAGTTGAATACCTTTACGCAGCCACTCGATTAATACTGTGCGCCACTTCGGTATTTGTTTTATTTGTTTTATTTCATTCGGATCTTTTAATTCATACATGTCGATTAGAGCTATTTGCATCTTCTCGTCTTCGAAACTTCTGAATGTTTCCGAGGTATCTTCCTGCGTTTTAAAGTGTCCCGTCATATCGGGTTCACCTAAACACGCTAGATAAATAGATTCGGTGCTTGTCCATACATCGAACGCTGGTAAGTCGTCGCAGTTGCTCCACACTATTTCTCGTATCTTCTTGGCTATTGGCTCATCTTCTACAGGCGAGATAATTTGTGCGAGTAAATAATTATCGTCGTATACATAAGCGTATAAGAAGGAGCGCCCCCACAGTTCGTGGACGTTACATACCATGAGAGGTCTCATACATTTACACCCGCTTTCGTACTTCCGTCTTTTCTTTTAACTTTAGCTCGTGCGGCTACTTGCGCTTTAACTGAATCTTTTAGCTCTTTTAGCTCCTGTTCGTACATAAATACGTCTATCTTTGCAAGGACTTCGTCACCAAGCACCGTTCGGATTCGCTTTACACTATCTCTATTCGGGTTTTGTAACCCCCTCTCCCATCGATTTACAGCTTGTCGATTAACACCTGCCAGATTTCCTAACTCGGTTTGCGTTAAATCTAGAAGTTTTCTTGTAAAACGGATTGTCGCAGCATTCATTTAACACACCTCCCAATCATCTGTGTTGACGTCTTCTTTCGTTGGCTTATACATTCGTTTTGAGCCAGTTTTCATTACAACGCACTCACTATAGGGAAAATAAATAAATTCCCCTTTGCGCCATGCTTTTCTTCTTAATCTTTTGTCTTGCTTTACTAATTGCATTGCCTTAAGAAAATCCATATATGTAACTACCTCCTGTATTTCCATACTTTATGTACGGTTAATATTTAAAAAAAGTGACAGACATCGTAGGTTAAAATTAGGGTTGGGCGCCCCGCCCCGCAACTAGCGCCCTCTCTAATACGGCAGGATTGAATATAGCTGCGCAATAAGTACGAACCCGAAGCGCATACGAGCTTGGTACTTACTTAACTAGATTGAGAACAGGTGCGTACCCTATTCCCTTCACCTATATGTACGGCTATAGACTCAAAACGTGTATACTGGAACGAAACTTTTTTATATTTTTTACGCAGTTGATTCACTAGAAAGAATTCACCCAACCTTTCCGTTTCTCTAGGCGCAGTCTTCCTGCCTACTTGGTATCCGCTCCGCTATATTCTTCGCTGCACGTAGTGTGGTCTAGCGGTACTGTTCGTTTTCTCTTCTTATATCTTTTATCTTTTATATACGCATTCTTTCCTTCCTCTTTAAATACTTAGTAGTTACTGCGTTAACATTGTCTTGTATGTTAATACGAGACAAACTCTTTATATATTTAGCGTTTATATATTTAACGTTTATATATTTACCGTGTGGGTAGACGGTACTATCGTTAGTAGGGTTAAGCGGCACTATCGTTAGTAGGCTTAACCAACACTGGCGCAGCTACTGGCTTCGTAAGCTCGTAAACTTCCATATTAGGCACGATTTTAGCGCCGTTCTCGTCTACTAAATATCCATCATCGGAAATGCGGGGCGCATAGCTCGGGAAGTATAGCACTCTATTGCGTAATCCCTCACGTCGTCGTTCTCGTCTAATCAGTCCGTTTGCCTCTAATATGTCTGCGAGCCATTTAATACGCTTTCTATCTACTTTTAGATGCGCCATAATCCCCTCATACGATTGGAAACATGCGCCGAAAAAGCTGTCCATTTCGTCCTTCTTATAGGTATAAGCATGTAGTGTGAAGTAAAAAGCTATTACGTCACGTATCTGCGGTACTTTCTTTCCCTTCGCTTTGTACATCTTGTGTACTTCCTTTATAATGCGAGGAAATACATCTTGCATTAACTTAACGTTGTAAATATCATAGCCGCCTGCATCTAGCAGCCCCTGCTTATCATTTACTTGTGTTACTGGGTTGTTTTGTTCTACTGTCATTCTCGTTCTCTCCTTCTTGTTTTTATGATGTGGGCTAACCGCCCCATGCGTACCTATAGGCGCTTAGTATTCGAAAGGCTGGTATTCTACGCAAAAAAAGAGACCACGACATAAGCCGTAGTCCGAAGAAAAAGAGTGTAGTATGACGTTGTAGTGAGCGGACAACCCTAGCCGCCCTTCCGTTTCTCTAGGCGCAGGTAGTTAGTAATACTGGTATGCGTAACCCCTCAGATTTAAAAATATGTAAGCAAGGTGCGTACACGAGTTGCAGCGGTATCTGCCCCCAACCATGGGGGAAATGGTCGATTCGCTTCGGGTGGCTCGGTGTATTCGCTTCGCCACCTTCCTTCCTCGCAAAGTCCTCGCCACTGGCTTCGCTGCTCTTCACTTCGATGATAAGCTTTGATTGTGATTCCTTTTCGGACGCTTCTTTCCTCGCAAGTAATCTTCTTTGCTGCGCTTGCAATCTGACTCGACTTCGATTGACTTCGCATTCAATCTTTAATCGCTTTTCTTTTTAGGATCAACTTTGCTTTACTCTTCGAAGACAACGCAAAAGACTTCGCAAAGTAATACGATTAAAAGAAACAAAGACATTGCAAAGACTCGCTGCTTTCCTCGCATTCAATTACCTTCTAATACTTACAGCTGCGATACTAGAAGACGCATAGCATTAGGTAGTACCGCATGTACCATACACCCAGCAGCGTGCAGCCTTAGCGTGTCCATGTATAAGTACTGCGCCCACCATAAAGACATAGACGCTGCAAAAAGACGCACAAGGTTCATGGAGACGTTCTAGGACGTTCGAATACAATTTTACAGTACCTCATCGCATATAAGCCCGTGTGCGCAAGCCTGTGCAGCCGCCTATCGCCCTATGCCGTACCGTATCGGCGTGTAAGGATATATGCGGGCGTATTGATAGAAATGTGAGAACATATGCCGCCCTGTCATCGTAATAATTGAATATAGGGGCGTTTGATAATGTTTCCCTAAAAGTATAATAAAAGGGAATCGAAGTGCCGCCCTTATTTTATGCGGGTTTAAACATTCCCTATTTTCATTCCCTAAATAATATGTTAGAATAGGTACAACAATATAAGAAAACGGGGAATACATAATGACATCATTTGGATATGCAAGGGTTTCGACTAGAGAGCAAAACTTAGATACGCAAATAGAGCAATTAAAAACTAGAAAATGCGATGTAATTATAGAGGAAAAGATGACAGGCGCAACGTTTAAGCGTCCAGAGCTAGAAAGATTACTCGAGACTGCGCAGGACGGCGATACTATCGTAGTAACTCGTGTAGACCGCTTAGGGCGTAATACGCAGCAGCTACTAGAGCTAGTAAACGAATTACAGAAACGAAACATCACGCTATTTGTAATCGAACTGGGAATGGAAGTAACGCATAGAAACGGGAAAATGTTCCTTACGATTCTATCTGCGCTTGCTGAAAACGAAAGAGAACTACTAGCGGAGAAGCGTAACGCAGGGCTAGAGAATGCGAAACGTAAAGGCATTAAACTAGGGCGCAAGGGTAAAGCGAAAGGACAGGTAGAGCTTGCGATTGAAATATGGAAACAAGGCGATAAAACTATTAAAGAAATCGAAGAAAGTACAGGCGTAGGTAAATCTATCCTCTATCGTGAAATAAAGAAACGTGATTTAAAACGAGAAGTATAAGGGGCGCTCATAAGGGCGTCTTTTTTGTTGTCTACGTGACCCCTTGAGTTTTAGAAAGTGTCCCCAGCCCGACCTCGCAGCAGGTTTACAGCCCCGTGATTTCGCCTGTAGCGTAAACGGTTGTAATCATTTAAGTTACACACGAACTAGCGTAACCCCTAGAGCCGCATAGCTTTGCGACATCTTACGTTAACTTATCAGATAGTTTACATGGCGTAAATCGTTGTTACTTTACGCATATAAAAAGAGCCACGCATTCTCGGCGTAACCCTCCCATCGAGTATTACTATATAATACTACATTTCAATATGTACCGATATGTACTGCTATATACCACTAATCATCGAGCATCAAACGCCATTTCGTTGATTACTCCGTATTAATAGATACTGATACATTCCGATATCCTATGCTACGTACCAATAATGTACCTATTATGCACAAATGTTTCGAGCCTGTCGATTGCCTTGCGAAAGAAGTACGCACTCAACTGCTAAATATCGAAGAGAAGGCGAGTGCAGACGTTAAAACAATGGATATTAACGAAGAAATGTGCCTACAAACGGCAGTAGGGCAGGCATTCGCTTCGGGCGATACTACGGCGATTATATAATACCTTATACAAAGAAAAGAGACGCCTATTACAGCGTCCCACCTTCGTATCCTATTCGCTTCATCGTGTCCATGTCCAAACTAATTTCATTGTTGCGCACCTTCCTGCTCTTCCATTTCCTTCATTTCATCTTGCCACTTATCACCAATACCACCACTAGGCGTATTCCAGCGCTTTTCTTGACGTAGGATTCTCGCCTTGTCCTCTTCGGTCATTTCCGATTGGTATTGCTTCGCTTCCTTGCGCTGTTGTTCTTCATATTCTCGTTCCTGTTGTTGCAGATGTCTTTTGTGCGCTTCTTCATCAATAATCTTATCGCAGCCATGCGCTTCTTGCTTCGTTTCATCGTGTCCATGTCCGCAATAATCGTTAGGAATAGCAGACTTTGTACTCTTTGCAGGTGTATCCGCCTTACTCGATGTGGGCTTGTCAGTAGCCTCGCTAGTCGTATCTGCTACGCTATCATTCTTAGGTGCATCCTTTGCCGTATCCGCTCCTTGTCCGATGAATCCACGTTTATTGTCTAGCGTCGTTTGTTTCCACTCATTAGCGCGGTTTATTTCCGTACGATGCGCGCCGTATAACTTCAATTCGTCGTCTTCGTGAGTGAAATACACTTCAATACGCGTTTCTATTCCGTTAGATTCGTACTTATATGTGTACATTGTACCTTCCCACTTCTTTCCGTACTGTTTGATGCGCATGAATGACGCAAATGCAACGTTTTTATCTAGTGTTTTCGCTACCTTTTCCGCACTCATACCGACTTTTAACGATTTAAATGAATCTATGGATAAACTTCCGCCGTTATCAACATCAAACGTTAGTTTCTGCGGCTTCTTACCGTCAATTTTGATGTCAAGGTCGATAAGGAATTCACTGTTCTCAGATTCGCGTAATGCGTTCAGCTCTTTTTCGACTTCCTTCGACTTCTTTTCAGCTTCGTACATTTCCTGTGCAACCTCTTTCGGTGACTTTTCGGTATTGATTTCGTTAGATTTACCTTCGTTAGTGTTACCTTCGTTGGAACCACCGCACCCACTTAATAGCGCTGTTGCCGTGATTCCTACTAACATTACTTTTTTAATTGATTTATATGTATTCATTATTTGATATCCCCTTTTACTATGTCCAGTGCTTCAACTTCCCACGCATGATTATTTTGAATGTACTCATTTATGTATTGTTCATCGAATAACAGGCTTCTTCCGCCTTCTTTACTGAATCGAACCTTAATGCGTCCCCTTCTCCTTTTTCTTTCGCCACTCTCCAATCATATCTGTAATAATTGCTGCGAATACAGCCAGCCCGAATATTACTGCGGCTGCATCAAGATACAAGTTTCCGATAATATCCGTAACGACTAGCCCTATGAACGCTATTAACAAAAGTATAGCTGAATGTTTTTTCCCTTTTTTTATTTTTACTTTTATTTTCATATGCGCATTCCTCTCCTTTCAAAAGTAAGAAGACATTACGTCCTTTTATTTTTTCGTCACTCTCTCTTAAATTACATTGTTAACTCTAATTAAATCGCACTGTATATAACTTCAAAACAAAACACGCTATATATGATTTTGTATAAAAAATAACTTTTGGAATCTATAAACAGAATGGGTTATAATACAAGTATATGAAAAAAAGCCCATCGTATTAGCGTACGAAAGGCTTTTCGCAAGGTGGTGAATACATACATGGACGCAATCACCGTTACTGCGGTTTGTTCTTTACTCATGGTCGTTATGGGAATGATTAACATGAGCAAAGGAAAGAAGTAATATTTTTTATTGAAAGTCTTTCAGTGTTAGCGCACTGAGAGGCTTTTTTCTTTATATAGTATTCCTCAAATACCAATAACTATTCTAAGAAGTACATTAAGTACCATTAAAATTTGGTAGCATTTAAAAGCAATAGGCGCAGTTAAGTGAAATCACGTGCGCTCAAGTGCACTAAAGTACACTAAAGTATACTCCAGTACAACTATTTCTATTATACCGTTGCTCTCTCGAATATTTCAACACAAACATTAACATTAGTATTAACATTAACGTTAACACTAACAATTCATTTTGCATTCACTGCATATGCGCAATGCTTTCGCCTCAAAAGCGTAAACAACATTCTTTACGCATACGCCTCTGCATATACCGCTACCACCTTGCGTTCTTTTTGCGCAGCCTACGTTCGGTTATAATCGCCGCACCTACTACGGTAGACACCAGCAGGAACAGTACGGCGATGATATCAACGACAAGGCTATCGAACTTAGACGAGACGCCGACGAATACCAGCGCTACAGTTAATATCGCTAGCATGGTTAAGGTTACTTTGTCTTCGCTCATAGATATCCGCTCCTATCTATCTTTTTCTTCCTGCAATAGCTTATCAAACTCTTCTTTAATCCACTTTTTCACACAGACTTTACACACCCCACCCGAAAACAGGCGTATTTTCTCTGAATTTAAAGGTTGAATATACTCCTCAGCTACTCCTGTTTTACGACAATAGACTGTTTTAATATCCCAATTGCGAATAATATGTAACTTTCTTATTGTATTCACATTAGATAAGTTAAACTGTGAAAGACTACCTACCATAATAGTTTGGTCACTTCGCAAACGGTTTAAAAGCCCTTCGAACAGCTCTGCCTTTCTCTCTATGCTGATGTACATACAATTTCCCCCTTATCCCGATACATTCTACTCTTTATTGTACCGCAAACAGTAAATTTATGTAATTAATCATCCACTAAGACGCAACCCTCTTACGACTTATAAATGAACGCACAGCGCCTCTAGCACTATGGAATGTACGTCCTGTTTTCTCTGCTAACCTTCTAGCAATTTCACTCTTATTTTCTATGTAATCCGTATCAAAAACGATATCCACTATTAGCTTATCGGTCTCCCTTTCACAATGCTTCTCGTAAAATTCTTCTCTTACGATTGCTTCTAACGCCTTTTCCTCTACATCTGTATTCGTATCTATTTTATCTATTGTGTCCAAACCTTCACCAACTAGCTGCAATACTCTACGCCTATTCCCTCGATTACCACAATATTGCCTTACACTCTGATATATAAGCGCCTTTACTCTATTATCAAAGCTCCCTTTATTTATATCAAACGACCTCACTGCGTATTCAATCTTACGGTAACAGTCGTCTATAAAATGCGTTTCATTATTCATCTTGTACCAATTTTCGAATGTTAGCCGTTCTATTAGCGGCATATAGTGCAATTTAATAGCCCACATTCTCGCTGTATCCCTCTTAGCTTCGATAGCTGCTGCGTTTAGCTTTTTGCTTACCATTATGTTGCTTCCCCTTACTGCGTATTATGTTTACCTACGCCGTTCCGCAACTCTTCGCCAATGGCTAATATTTTCGATTTTATACTTGACTATGGTTAACAAAATTACTAGCAGAGGGAGAGCGTCTAGGAAATAACGGCGCAGCTTACCCCTACTCGCAAAGATAAAATCATCAATGCGAATAAGAGGTAAAGCACGATACTAGCATCGGTCGATTGCTGAGGTTTCTAAGTATGCCCCTTCCAACTTTGGCGATTTCTCACCCTTCGGTCTTTCTATATCGTAGAGCTTCCCACGATACATATCTTACCGAAGACCCTGTTACCGTAGTAACAAAGCTCGTCCACTCCTCGCATTTTTGCTTTCGCATGGTAGCGACCACCTAGCCTACACACACGTGGAAGGGATGCGTGTTGAATGTGTAGCGCTGATGTTTGCGGCGGTTCAGCTCCCCTTTTACGTGTTTTAATTTAACGACTTGGTACGGCTTCCACGTCGTGACTCTACCGCAGCAGTACCTAAAAAAGACAGCACTTAAGAAGCCTTGCATTCCTCGAAAATTTTCGATAAAATGAAGGTACTGAATGACGGTATCGTCGGTTATTTAGTTATATGCGAATGTTTTAAGTCTCCAGTTGGCGCTGGGGACTTTTTCTTTTTAGTAAACTCTTTTAGTAGCTCGCTGATATAGCTTTGCTATTGGCGAAAAGTCGTCATGACTACGCCGTATTTCTTCTGTATCCATTTGAATGTATCTGCGCATCGTTCGCATATCAGCCCATCCGCCCATTTTCTGTAATGTAAATGGATCACAACCGTTTAGAATCATATTTTTAGCCCACGTATGACGATAGACATGCGCAGTTACCTTCTTACCTTTAATACCTGCCTTTTCTGCGTAATACTTTAGACGCTTATTAAAGTGATTCGCCCCTAGTAGCTCACCGAAGCATGAAAGGAATATACGGTCTGTTTTAAAATGCGCCCTATTCTCTTCGATAAGTTGTAGTAAGAGCTTCGCAACAAATGCTGATATCGGTACATATCTAGGCTTACGGTTTTTGTTTCGTTCGCCTGTCAATGTTATAAAGCGTGTCTTAAAGTCAATCTCTTCCATTCGTAAATTAAGAGCTTCATTAATACGTAATCCGCTATCTAAAAGCAAATTAATAATTACAAAGTCTCGAAAACCTACATATTCTCGCTGATTAGGTTGCGCTAATACCGCTTTTACTTCTTCGTCTGTTAGACAGTTTGTAAGGTCTACATCTTGACGCAGCAGCCGTACATTATCCATCGGATTGTACTCTATTAGCTCCTCACGCTCTAAGTAATTCAACATAGAGCGATATGTACGCAGCCGTATATTAATTGTCGTTTCTTTTAGACCTCTTTCTTCTCGATTGGTAATAAACTTGTGACCATCGTAACGTATAGCATCGTACTGCAAATAATTAACATAGTTACGGAAAATATCTGCTGTAAGCTCGTTAACATACTCTATATCGGAATAATTTTCATTAAGCCAATCGGTAAAATATCGCCACATCTTGATATAATCCGTTAACGTTCGTTCTCGCAGCCCCTCTGCTTTTTTACCTGCTATTGCTATATCAAGCGCTTGCTGTAAAGTTATCTTAGGGTACAACTTGTGCGTAGTGCGCTCGGCTCGCTTCTTCTTACGTTTTAATGCCAACAAAAAAACCCCCTCAACGAATGAATTTTGTAATTCACCGTCAAGAAGGGTCGGTATTATCAATCCTTATAGATGCGCAGTAGGGTTACGTAGATACACTTAGTTACTTGTGTATGCTAGAATTTCAGACGTTATCTATCGCCCTCATTCCTTTACCTTCACTCTATGCGCTTTATGTTTGCGAAAAGATTACACGCTAATATCTCGATACTAAAAACGTTGATTTGACGCACTTTCTAGCGTTAACACTCTTCCGGCTTACCAGCATTCGACGCTGTACGGAAAGATGATCCACATCCGCATGATGCGATTGCGTTCGGGTTATCGATTGTGAACCCACCGCCAAGCATAGATTGCTTGTAATCAATGTTAACTCCTTTTACAATCGGAGCACTTTCTTTATCAATAACAAATTCAACACCGAAAAATTCAAGAACTGTGTCGTCTTCATTTGGTTCTCTTTCAAATCCTAAGCCGTAAGAAAGCCCACTACATCCACCGCCATGTACAGCAAGGCGAACGTATTTCTCTCCATCTTCAGCATCTTTTAACATATCTTTAATTTGATATGCAGCCTGTTCTGTTACATTAATCATGAAATCCACCTTCCTTTCTTCTCTCGTTCTATTATACATCTTTACGCTTCTATCTTGTACTCATACACTCCGCGGCAAATTACCTCGGCTGGTCCTTTCATCAGAACCGTCCCTTCTTCTGTCCACGCAATCATTAAATCGCCACCTGCTAAATGAACTGTAATTTCTTTACCGCGTTCCATTTTCCCATTTAAAATTGCCGCTACGACAGAGGCACATGCTCCTGTTCCACAAGCTTGTGTAACACCTGATCCACGTTCCCACACACGGAAGTTCATTTCCTCTTCATTTACAATTTCAATGAATTCAACATTCACTCGTTCTGGAAACATTTCGTGTGTCTCAAGTACTGGGCCTAGTGTTGTAAGAGGTGCTTTTTCCACATCATCAACAAAAATGACCGCATGTGGATTTCCCATCGAAACAGCTGTAAACGCATAACGATGATTATTGTATAGGAAGTCTTCACGAATAAATGGTGTTTCTCCCTCGCCAAGCATCGGTAACTCTGCGCGAGTTAAACGCGGCGCTCCCATATCGATTTTAGCTAATGTAACGATACCATCTTCTATTGTTACTTCAGCTGTTACAATTCCAGCCAATGTTTCAATCGTAAAAACAGTCTCTTCTACTAGTTTATGCTCATACGCATATTTGGCTACGCAGCGCAGTCCATTCCCGCAGCTTTTTCCCTCTGAACCATCATTATTAAACATGCGCATTTTCACTGGCGCAACTTCTGATGGACAAATTAAAATCATTCCATCTGCACCAATTCCAGTATTAATATTCGAAACTTTTTCCGCCACAAGAGATAGTTCTTCTTCCGGAATCTGTTCTTCAAACATGTTTACATATATATAACTATTTCCAAGACCATGCATTTTTGTAAAAGAAAATTGTTTCATCCTCATTCACTCCAAAAATAATTTGTTGTTTTAAGTATAAAATGCATGCTTTTGGAACACAATAAGAACGTCCCCCGTTTCTTATATTTAACGGCTTGTATATAGAAGCCGTTCTTACACAAATTGTGTAAGAAAAAAGCCCTTCGCGAAAAGGGCCTTTTTTTATTTATACAAACATCCCAGCAATTGCAGCACTTAATAAGTTCGCAAGCGTTCCGGCTATAATTGATTTTAATCCGAATTTAGCAATGTCACTGCGGCGAGTCGGTGCCATTCCTCCAAGTCCACCGAGTAAAATGGCCACAGAGGAGAGATTAGCAAATCCGCAAAGTGCAAATGTAATCATTGCTGTTGTTTTCTCTGAGAGTTTCCCCATATGAGGAGCGAAATCAGTGAATGCTACAAACTCATTTAAAATTAACTTTTCTCCAATGAAACTCCCGGCTGTAATTGCTTCTGTCCACGGTACACCAATGACGAACGCCAACGGTGAAAAAATATATCCTAATATAAGTTGCAGTGACAAATCTGGATAACCGAAAAGACCACCGATGCCACCAACAATTCCATTCAAGAGTGCAATAATCGCAATAAAAGCAATTAACATTGCTCCAACATTTAAAGCAAGCGATAACCCATCAGCAGCTCCACGTGCCGCTGCATCAATGACGTTTGCTGGCTTTTTGTCATCATCTTTCGTATCTTCCTCATGCGCCTTATGTACTTCCGGCTTTTCTGTTTCTGGAAACAGTAGTTTCGCCATAATAAGTCCTGCTGGTGCCGCCATAACACTCGCAGCTAATAAAAATTTGAGCGGAACACCAAGTGCAGCATATCCAAAAAGTGTTGACCCTGATACGGACGCTAAACCACCGACCATAACGGCAAATAACTCTGATTTTGTCAGACGCGGCATATATGGTCGAATCACAAGCGGTGCCTCAGTTTGCCCTAAAAAAATATTTGCTGTTGCAGATAATGATTCCGATTGGCTTGTACCTAGAAGCCTTGCTAGTGCGCCTCCAATAATTCGAACAATCCATTGCATGATTCCTAAATAATACAAAATGGCAATGACTGATGATAGGAAAATTAAAATTGGCAATACACGAAAGGCAAATACAAATCCCGCCATCTTCGTCGGATCCCCTAAACTACCGAATAAAAATAAAATACCAGCATTCGCAAAATCCATAATTTTTTGCACAAACTGCGTTACTTTCTCTAGAATGATTCGGCCTATCTCCCACTCAAGCACGATAAAACCAAATAACAATTGAATTGCGAGTCCCCCAAATACAGTACGTGGTGAAATCGCCTTTCTATTATTTGAAAGTAAATATCCAATAAGAAGAATAACGATAATTCCAGCAAGTCCCCAAATGATATTCATTCTGTCACCTCAAAGATTCAAATTCTTTGTTAGCATTTCCTCCAAGAGAGCTTTTACTCTGGTGAAACAGATGGAAAAAAAGACGTTGCTCATTAGCAACGTCTTAAAACATCGGATTTTCATCTAAATAATCATACACATTGTTTACAAGTTCTTCGACCGTTGCACCTTGAACAACTTCACCGTTCACTAGTGCAAATGGTCCTTCAAAACAAATGCCACAATACCCGAGACAACCATATTCCATAACATCTAAATTCGGATCTTTTTCTAATTTTTCTAATGCTGCTTGCGAACCACTCGCAAGGTTACCTACACAAAATTCGATTAATGGCTTAATCAAAACTATCCCCCCTGTATTTCTAAAAAATAAATCTATAATTAAGAAAACTAAGCTGTTTCTTGTTGTTTTAATTACACTTACTAAAATATTTAGCTACTTTACTGTTTCATTTCAAATCAAAAGATCTTCTCTATATAAAGTGAAGCTTCCATCAGTGGGAGTTTTCTTCATCCCCCACTTATGGTTAGTTGAGCCAATCCACTTTGATTTCCCAACATACACATCACTGCTATGAAAACAGAAAAAGATCTCCACTCATTTCCTCCTTCTGGTTTCACACGGCATGGGGCGAAAAAAGGCACTGACCGCTTCTATCCATCGTCGGACGCTCTCTCCAACCTAAAAGAAGGTGTTTATTTTAAATACAGAACTTCAACAGACAAATTAAAACAGTTTGCTCCACTTTTCCTCTTATTGTACAACAGAGTACTCATTCATGCATTGTTATTTGTTCACAAATTCGATATAATTTGAGTGAGTAAAGTCAAAATATTTTTTCAATATATAATTGTATGATTAGGGGATATTTCAACAGAAAAGGGGTAATCCATCATGAAACACCTCGTATTACTGGGTGGTGGCTACGGTGGGATGAGAATTCTGCAGCGGCTTCTTCCAAACAATCAACTTCCAGATGATGTCCAAGTGACATTAATCGACAAAGTACCATACCACTGTTTTAAAACAGAATATTATGCATTAGTAGCGGGTACAATTTCAGAAACGCATATTCGCATTCCGTTTCCAGAGCATCCGCGTCTCAACATTCAATATGGCACTGTGACGAATGTCGACCTCGAAAATAAAGCCGTTCATCTCGATAGCGGTGAAGAAATCCAATATGATGATTTAATTATCGGACTTGGCTGTGAAGACAAGTATCATGACGTTCCAGGTGCAAAGGAATATACGCATAGCCTGCAATCTATTGAGCAAACGCGTAAAACATACGAACAATTAAACAGTTTAGAGCCAAACGCAACAGTTGCTGTTGTTGGCGCTGGTTTAAGCGGTGTTGAAGTTGCAAGTGAACTTCGTGAAAGCCGTTCTGATTTAAAGATTTACTTATTTGATCGAAAGGATCGCATTCTATTCCCGTTCCCAGAGAAATTAAGTAGATATGTAGAAGAGTGGTTCGTAAAGCATAAAGTTACAATTATACGAAACTCTAACATTACAAAAGTAGAACCAAACATTGTGTACAACCATGATGAACCACTTGAATGTGATGCAATCGTATGGACAGCTGGCATTCAAGCAAATGAAGTTGTTCGAAACCTTCCAGTCGAACAAGATAATAGTGGACGGGTCGCATTAACGAAATATCACAATATTCCGAATAACGAACACGTTTATGTTGTTGGTGACTGTGCTTCACTTCCGCACGCACCATCTGCACAACTTGCTGAGGGCCAAGGTGAACAAATTGTCCAAATATTATTAAAACGTTGGAACAATGAACCACTGCCTGATGAACTACCTGTTATTAAACTAAAAGGTGTTCTCGGCTCTCTCGGTAAAAAGCATGGCTTCGGATTATTAGCAAATCAGCCGTTAATGGGACGTGTACCTAGATTATTAAAGTCCGGTATTCTTTGGATGTATAAATATCATAATGGTTAAGAATAAAAACAAGGGCGCTCCGCTCTTGTTTTTTGTTACGATATAAATAGAATCAGAAAGGAGAAGATTATGTTTCTATTAAAAGACGTAGCATATAAAGATATCCTACACATTCCTTACTTAGAGATTCACAAAGAAAAAATCACCTGTATTATCGGTGAAAGTGGCAGCGGGAAAAGTACCTTGCTCCGTATGCTAAATGATTTACAATCCCCAACAGCTGGCTCTATTGAATATAACGGAATGCCTATTCCGTCCTATTCACCCATTCAACTGCGCCGCGAAGTCGTGATGCTTGGGCAAACGCCACCTATTTTTGAAGGAACAGTCAAAGATAACTTGCTAATGGGGCTTCGTTTTTCCGAAAAAACTTTCCCGCCTAACGATGCCTTACAACAAGCACTTGCAACTGTTAGTTTAGACAAAGACTTAGAAGATAATGCCTCCTCCTTATCTGGCGGTGAAAAACAAAGACTTTCCTTAGCTCGCGTTTTACTAATGGATCCGCCCGTTTATTTATTAGACGAGCCAACTTCTGCATTAGATGCTGAAACAGAAAAGCGCGTCATGAAACAGTTTGCTGCAGTCGCTAAACAAAAAAAGAAAACCGTTATCTTCATAACCCATTCACAACAGCTTCCAGAAGAAATTGCAGATGATATTATCGAAATTAGTAAAACAAACGGCGCTACTCGAAAGGACGTGCTCGCAGTTGAAGGGCGTTATTGAACTACAAATTTGGCAACTTGCCGCTGCATATATTTTCATTATCATTTTAATCGGACTTGTAAAACTAAAAGGAATTCCGCGCGAAAAACAAATCACCATCGCAACATTACGTATGACCATTCAGCTTGTGCTCGTCGCATACGTACTTACATACATATTTGAAAATAGTAATCCATTTTATACAATCGCTATCATTACTTCTATTACTACATTTGCAATATTTAACATCTATAAACGGATAAACGTGCCTATGTCAAAAGAATTAAAACGAGTTGCCGCCATTTCCATGATTGCTGGATCAATCGGACCGCTCTTATTATTTATCTTTGTCATTATTGGACACGACCCTTGGTATGCGCCGCAATATATCGTTCCAATCGCCGGAATGCTAATTGGGAATGCCATGACCGGTATCTCTCTTGGTGCAAATAACTTCTTAAACAATATGAAATCAAAAAGAGATCATATCGAAGGTGCACTTATGCTTGGAGCAACTCCAAAAGAAGCAACCGCCTCACTTGTAAGAGATGCTTTTGATTCAGCCATTTTACCAACGATTAATTCCATGGTTGGAATGGGAATCATCAGCCTTCCTGGTATGATGACAGGACAAATTTTATCTGGTGTTTCACCATTTACCGCTATTCAGTATCAAATTGCTATTATACTTGGGATTTCTGGGAGTACAGCTTTTTCTGTTATCATCTTTTTACAACTTGGTTATAAAACATTCTTTAATAAGCGGTGTCAGTTGAAAGAGATAAAGTCTTAAAGGGTAATTGTGTCTCTAACATAAACATACTATAATCATTGAGAATACATATAATTTAGAGGTTGATCTCATGAAAAAGTATAAAAACTGTCAAAGTTGCGGCATGCCATTTTCAAAAGATGCAAAGGACGGCGGCACAGAAAAAAATGGAGAAAAAAGTACAAGGTATTGCAGTCATTGTTATGAAAATGGAGCATTCACCCTACCTCATATCACAGTAGATGGAATGAAACAAATTGTTGAAAATAAAATTGTTTCATTTGGCTTCCCGAGATTTTTATCTAAATTCTTTACAAGAAGTATTCATAAACTAGAACGATGGAGCGGTACACCTAATAAGACGAAAAGACTCTAACATCTTAGTCACAATATGTTAGAGTCTTTGCTATCCAAGCATTTTTATTTAAGTCTTAATAAAGTGAGACTACAAGAAAGACGCTCATTAAGATGGTATTTCTCCTTAATGAGCGTCTTTTATTTCTCATATTTATTACAATAAAAACTTTCTTATATCTTCTTAACAAATTGAGATTTTAATTTCATAGCTCCAAAACCATCAATTTTGCAATCAATATCATGATCTCCATCAACTAAACGGATGCTTTTTACCTTTGTACCGATTTTGATAACCGATGAAGTTCCTTTTACTTTCAGATCTTTGATTACTGATACAGAATCACCATCTTGTAACACATTTCCATTTGCATCTTTCACAACTTTTGTATCTTCAGTTTCTGCTTCTAAATTCCACTCATGCGCACATTCTGGACAAACGAAAAGAGCTCCATCTTCGTACGTGTATTCTGAATTACATTTTGGGCAATTTGGTAAATTAGACATAATTTTATTTCCTCCACTCATTATCATTAATTCTAATCTATAAGAATTATATTCAATTTCCTTTTTTTACAATTTCGTGAGAATAGAAAGTAATATCTTGAAATTCACATAATAATATATGGAATTCCTACATTTTTATATACTGCCATACTCTTCTTCTAATGACAAGTTCTCCTTACATTCTTAATTTCCATTTCACTTTTAAAATACAATTTACAGAATATCTAGGTATCACCATCCAAATATTGGATATCATAATGATAAATATGTAATTGTATATAACGGAGGTATACGTGATGTATTATGTGAAACTAATTCAGGGGCAATCCTTTTATGCTTTTGATCATCGATTCTTATTAGATCAAGAGGAACAAGTTACACAAAGAATCTTTAAATACCTGTGTAAAAATGAATTTTTTGAAGTACGTAAAGATGAAAATATTTCCGCATCATAATAAAATTACACGTAAAACGAGAAGAAGAATCCTCGGTGGATTCTTCTTCTCATTTAATAAATTACAAAAACAAATAGATGTATATAGTAAAAATCACGACACTCATATATTAGAATACTTATATAAACATTGTTTTTTTACACCAAGTTAAACTTTTACTTCCTTTAAAGTAGAGGAAGTTATATGAATTAAGATAAACCTACTGATTGAATGCTACTGGCATAGCCAAAGTAAAATTCAATACAAAAAAGCAGCCATACTATTTCTAGTATGGCTGCTTTTTTACCCTTCCCACTTCTTCCTACACTCCTCAATTTGACTAAGCAAATACCTCTTCGTCATATCTGCCCGTTTCCAAACGGAAATCGTTCGTTTCTTTCCCTTATTATGACGTATCCGCTCAACTTCTTGTAATAAAGGCAGCCATTTTTCAGTGGAAGACCTCATCATATATTGTAATCCCTCATCTTTTGAAACAATTGTTTTATGCTCTAATGTATACAAAATACGTCCCATCGTCACAACAGCTGATTCCACCCATTCTTCAATCAGAAATAAGTACGGGCGTGATACCTTTCCACTCCAGTACTGTTCCACATTATATTTCATTGTCTCTACAACTTTACTCCATGGCGTTTGAAACGGTAGCTCGCTCGCTTCTTTCCCAATGACGGTAATACCACGATTCTTTAACGTCCACCACGTAACAGCATTCACATCCCAGTGACCTACGTTAATTTTCCCATCCGCACAATAGACATACTGCGGCATTTCCTCATTGTATTTTCCTAAATCAACAAGTGGAATATACATACCGTCCATTCTTTTTCCGAGCATACTTTTACTCAATTTTTTATGTAACTCACTTATTTGTATTTTCTGGGCTTCACTGACTGGTTGTCTCGTTACCGTAACAAAATCAACATCACTTGTATCCGGATGAAATGCCCCTAACGCAATTGAACCATATACATATACCCCGATTAACTCTTCATTTAGAAAAATAGCTCGTAATCCATCCACATATTGCTCCATTAAGCCTTTTACTTCTTTTGGCAGACTATGTTTCACTACACTCTCCATATATATCCCCCTTGATAAAATCTCCTATTATAATTTTTTTCCATATACATGTATAAGAAAAGCCTTTGCAATCACAAAGGCTTTTTATATTATAAATATTTCTCGATTTCTTCGTATACGTCCTTCAAACGAGGATTTCCTTCTCCAACGATTTGCCCGTTCACAAGAACAACCGGATAAAATAAATCCTCTTCAATTACACGTTCTACAAATGCTTGCTTATCCGTGTCTTCTTGCTCTTCTTGAATATCAATGTATTCAAACTTGAATTTATCATCTTTCCCTTCATACTTACGACCAATTGCTGCTTGTAGCCATTCGAATGTTTCGGCCGAAGACGGCATTCCAACGCAGCTCGCACAAATTACTTTTGCCCCATATACTTGAACATTTACCATTCCTTCTCCCCCACTTCTCTGCTCTAACAATACGCTTAGATGTCTTACCTTATAAACACATCTCTTTACAAGTTTCATTCTTGTCCCCTATACTGAAAAAACACATTGTAAACATGCTACAATATTTTGACAATAAAACAGGAACAGAAAAAATAGATTTTCCCCTGTATCTTGATTATAATAAAATGGATGAAAGGAGTCGATAAAAATGGAAAACCCAAATATGCAAGAACAAGTACTAGAAGTATTAGATAAATTACGTCCGTTCTTACTTCGTGATGGCGGTGACGTTGAATTAGTAGATATTGAAGAAGGTATCGTTAAACTACGCCTTATGGGTGCATGCGGTAGCTGTCCAAGTTCTACAATCACATTAAAAGCTGGTATCGAACGCGCACTACTTGAAGAAGTACCAGGCGTAATCGAAGTAGAACAAGTATTTTAATTTAAAAGCGGAAGTGGCTTGCTTAGAATGTGAGGAGGATGGAGCTTCTGACATAGAGGCGATTTTTGCCTCGGCGGAAGAAGCGAAGCCACCGAACATTCTAGCCGCTGGAGCTGGATATCACTAAAAGCGGAGCCGACTGTTCAGCCCTGACGGCTAAGGTTCTTTCGTACAGAAAGTACTTTTTACTTTCTCGTACGGAAGGCTCTTAGACGCGAAGGGCTAGGAGGCAGAGCTGGATAATCTAAAAGTGAAAGCGGCTTGCTCAGAATCGCAGGACGTTGGAGCCCTCTGACAGAGAAGCGCTTTTCGCTTCGTCCGAGGAGGCGAAACGGCCGGAAATTCTAGCCGCTACAACTAGATAATTTATAAAAAAGAGACCACTATGGTCTCTTTTTTATAAATTTCTATTAAGATAACCAATCCAATTTTCGAATACCTAATTTATCAGTAGGAATTCGAAGGGATTCATAAAATTTTCTCATAAATTGCTCTGAGCGGTTCACATCGTGTAAAATGGCTTCTAAGCGATCTCTATATACACTTTTTTGATCTTCATTTCCTGCTGAGTAGTATCCTTCTATCGTTTCAAAGTATTGCAACGGAAAGAGAAGACGCGCAAATAATAGACGCCACCCAAAAGAAGAGAATGGATAATTTCGTTCGTAGTCAGTCACGAACTGAAAAATTGTTTGTTCCCAATCTTTCTTCTTCTCCATTGATACGTATCGAATCCATTCTGCCACATCTCTGCTTGGATGATCGTATACCCAATCAATAGGGACTTTTAATCGCTTCGTTTGCTGCCATAATAAAGGTGTAAAACGTTCTTGGCAAATCGTTGCCGCATCAGCAAGCTGAGGAGTATCATCTATTTCTGTATCAACGACATATTGAATCGCATTTTCAGCAACCCCTAAATAATAAGGGAATGATTCAATAAATAATTGATCAAATACATCTGATGGATGATTAGAAATTTGTGATTGCCAAAATTTCTCTAACTGGTCTAATCTTTTTTCCCACAACGCCTTCCATTCACCGATGCGACTTAATTGCTCTATTTCTTCTGGAAAAAAGGCGCCTCGTTTATGGAACAAAGAAAGTTCGCTTCCTAACGAAGTAGCATGCCTTTCTAACATGCGCATACCTTTTAATAAGCAGTAATTTTTTTCTTCTATCTCACTTACATAGTAACCGTGCACCGTCGGAACGAAAGTCGCAACAGTAATATCCCCTTGCTGGTTCATATAATCGCTTAATTTTTTCATTTCAACAAGTGTCTCTTCTTCCATTGATCCAATCGGAAGCAGTACATAAATTTTATTGCGAATCCAAAAGCTTTTATAGGGGCCAAGGGGGATTAATTCTTTGACATGCATTTGATAATGCTCATAAATATGCTGAATCATCACAGTCGCCACCTATGGTTTTTCTTTATATATATGAGCTTGTGCTCGCCTTTCATTCCTATGCACATGATAAAGCAAAGAAACGTATACAAATACTAAAAAGAAAAAAAGGTGATAAACATGAAAGAATCAAATCAACTACAAGAAAGAGCATTACAACTACTACAAGAGCGTGGTGTAACAATCGATGATATTTCTGAACTTGTTCATTTCCTCCAAAAGAAATATCATCCAAATTTAGAGATGGCAGAATGCCGTTATAATGTAGAACGTGTACTATCAAAACGTGAAGTACAAAACGCATTAATTACAGGGATTGAATTAGATGTCCTTGCCGAAAAAGGAATGTTAAGTGCACCGTTACAAGATATTGTTAAACGTGATGAAGGCCTATATGGCGTTGATGAAGTCATTGCCCTTTCCATCGTAAACGTGTACGGTTCTATCGGTTTCACAAACTTTGGCTATATCGATAAATTAAAACCAGGTATTTTAGAACACTTAAACGATAAATCATCCGGAAAGGTTCATACATTCCTTGATGATATCGTAGGAGCAATTGCTGCCGCCGCTTCTAGTCGTTTGGCACATCGGGCGGACCACGCTGAATAAGGTAAAACAATATTCAGCATAATTTTATGTACTACTTCCAGTTGAAACTATTATAGAAAACATAACGGACCATGTAAAAAAATCATGGTCCGTTATGTTTTGCTGTCTTTTTAAGATTGCTTCATACACCAATCATTTTTTTATTTACACTACCAAACAGGAATAACCTAAAAAGTAGCGAATGAATACGTTTAATGGTTCTGTTTGATTGGGATCTGAATATTAGTTAAAGATATGTTAATTACATTCCTTTTATTAGCCAAAAGAGACCATTAAATAACAGGGGGAGCAATGTATATGGATAATATATTAAAAGTATCATCAAAATCAAATCCCAATTCAGTTGCTGGTGCAATTGCCGGCGTATTAAGAGAAAAAGGTAATACAGAAATCCAAGTAATTGGAGCCGGCGCTTTAAACCAAGCGGTTAAAGCGATTGCCATTGCAAGAGGATTCGTAGCTCCTAGCGGTATTGACCTCGTTCTCATCCCAGCTTTTACAGACATCTCAATCAATAATGAGAAAAGTACAGCAATCAAATTAATTGTCGGTCCTAGAAAAATCAGATCGTAAAAAGATCCATTTAAGAATGATTCACAAACATCCGCACACGATAAGATATGAAAAGACTGATAAAAATCAGTCTTTTTCTTTTTGTATCCATCCTTCAGTTTTTCCTTTCTCTACAAGAATATTTCATTAAAATAAACTCTCTTCCTCTATTATCAAAAGTTGTTTCTGCTATAAATCCTAATTGTTCATATAACGTAATTGCACGTGTATTAAAACTTGCCACACTTAAACGAATCTTCTGTGGTTGAAATTTTTCTTTCGCCACGTCCATTCCAGCTTTCAAGAAAGAACTCCCCATCCCTTTCCCTGTGAGTTCCGGTTTCATTCCAAGTCCAATATCCACAGTATCTTCTCCTATGTATACCTTCGCATTCCTTCCTCCTGGAACTTGTGCGTTTCTCCCAAAACAGAAGTAACCAATTAGTTCTCCATGCACATTACAACATCCATAATATGTACCATCTAACAATTCCTCTATTGTTTCTTCACTTCCTGAAAAACTGTATAACGAATAAGGTTCCTCATACTTCCATGTATTGATTTCTTTTGCTTCTGTTTCTGTTAGTTTGTGTATATTCATTTTTCTTCTTCCTTTCATTTCTTCAAACAATCCACTAACAAAATTCTACATGTATCCTACAATCCATCTTTTTCTTTGAAAATTTTGTAATTTTTCAAAATTACACATGGAAAATTTTTCTTATCATGTTACGATTGAATTAACCATTATAAATAAGGTGGTGACAACTTGAAGCATTTTTCCTATTTATCCCTTGAAGCAAAACAAACACTTTTCTATCAGGAACCAATTGAATTTTCAAAAGACATGTCAAAAAATCAATTAGCTTACGCATTAGGTGCTACTCTATATACACCTGGAACAAAAGAAACCATTGCAGACGACATTGCTACCCAAAAGCATAAAGGTGCAACATCAATTGTACTTTGTTTAGAGGACTCCATTAGTGATGGAGATGTGAATTTTGCCGAGAAAAATGTTGTCATCCAAATGCAACTACTTGCGCATATGATTGATGCAAACAAGCTTCACAAATCAGACATACCACTACTCTTTATTCGAATTCGTGAGCCAAAGCAAATGCGTTCACTCATTCTTGAACTAGGAAATGCGGTTCACTGTATAAGTGGTTTTGTCCTTCCAAAGTTCACACCAGCTAACGGACTGCCTTATATTCATACACTAAGAAATATAAACGAAAAATACTCCCTTTCACTTTATGGGATGCCTATTTTAGAATCTCCTGAAATTATGTATAAAGAAACACGCATTGAAGCGTTATTAGCAATTAAAGCGATACTAGATTCTTACCGCGATTCCATTTTAAATGTTCGCATTGGTGCTACCGATTTTTCAGGCATATTCAGTATTCGTCGCAACAAAGATACGACCATCTATGATATTTCTGTCATTCGCGATTGCATTTCTGATATTATCAATATTTTTTCTAGATCCAAAGATGAATATATTATCTCTGGACCTGTATGGGAGTACTTCGGTAATCAACAACGCGTATTAAAACCACAGCTCCGGCAAACACCATTTCGTGAATCATTCGGCAACGCTGGACTCACAATGCGAGAGGAAATGCTTCAACGTTATGAAGATGGGTTGATTCATGAGGTATTACTTGATCAAGCAAACGGGTTAATTGGCAAAACAGTCATCCACCCTTCCCACATTAAACTCGTACAAGCTATGCATGTTGTAACGCTAGAGGATTATTTAGATGCAAAAGCTATTTTTGAAAATGCTCATACGTATAACGGCGTTATGAAAAGTAGCTTCTCTAACAAAATGAATGAAGTGAAGCCCCATTATAATTGGGCGCGAAAAACATTACTAAAATCTAATATTTACGGGGTGCTACATGAACAACAAACTTTCATCGATCTCCTTACTGAACAATCAAAGCAGCACGTACCACATTTTAAATAAAATTACAGTTCACCTAGACATACTTCATAATCCATATTCATTATCACCAGATCAGCTCTTTCAAATGGCAGCAAGAATCAATAAGAAACGTGGTTTCTTATTTGTGAGCACCATTTTAGGAAAACACCTTCCTACCCCACCAGCTGTCTCTTTAGCTGGCGGGTGTGCTCTTGCAGCAAGGTATATCAAGGTACTGCATAAATCAAAACATCCGTTTCAAAAAGAAATTCTCGATTTACTTTCTTCTAAAAGTCGTGTCGATTATGAACTAGAAGCAATTTTGCAGTATCAATTCCCTTTAGAAAAAGAAATTCTATTTATCGGGTTTGCTGAAACAGCTACCGCATTAGGTCACGCTATGTTTCAATGCTTTAAATATGCGAAATATGTGCATACAACAAGGGAAACGGTATCCGAAATAGAACCGATCATTACATTTGAAGAAGAGCATTCGCATGCAACTTCACATCGTTGCTATGTGGATAAAAGTTATTTTCAAAACGAGCATCAAATCGTTCTTGTCGATGATGAAATGACAACAGGAAAAACGGCACTTAATATTATCAGGTCCATCCAGGAGAAATTCCCTAGAAAAGAGTACACCATCGCTTCTTTACTCGATTGGCGTTCTGATGAACACCGAAAACAATTTACCGATTTAGAAAAAGAGCTTGGTATCACGATTCATGTTATTTCTCTATTAAGCGGTTCAATTAAAGTAATCGGGAGTCCGATCGCTACTTCCTTTTCACATGATGCAACTCCTTATAAATCAATAGAATCAAGGATACAAAAACATATGATTTCATGTCCTGCTTCACCGTATACATCTATAGAACATAATGTCAGCTACATAAACTATACAGGTCGCTTCGGTATTTCAGCTGATGAACAGAAGCATATCCACTCTTTTGCTAGAAAGATTGGCAGTGAGTTAAAGAAAAAAAGAAAAGGCAAAAAGACGCTATGCCTAGGAACTGGCGAGTTTATGTATCTTCCTATGCGAATTGCTGCTGAAATGGGGACAAACATTTCATATCAATCGACTACACGCAGTCCGATTCACCCCGACAGCGAAGATATACAATACGCCATTCACAATCGTTTTTCTTATGAAAGCCCGGAAGACGATGGCATTACAAATTATTTTTATAACATCGAGTCTAACGACTATGATGAAGTCTTTCTTTTTATCGAGCGTGATTGGCAAGAAGAAACCTTGCGTCCCCTTTTAACGCAATTGCAAACTGTAATTCCGCTCATTCATATCATTTCATTTAAGAGCTTAGTAGAAAGCGAAGGTGAAGAAATATGACAGAGACAAAAACATTACAGCGCATTGGTAGTTATGCTGCCAATGATGTTATTTTTCTATTAAAAAATATTAGTGATGTTATAGAAGAACGTTCAACAGAAGAAAGAGAACAAGCCATTCAATCAGGCACACATTACTCTGAAATGCTTCCAATTGAATATAAGCCATCGAAGTCCTACATGGATTTATTCCTTACTTCACTAGAGCGATACAAACGGAAACTGGCAATTGCTGCTGGGGTAGTAGCTGAGCAAATAATAAAGACGAAAGGAAAAAATCTTGTCCTTGTCTCACTAGCAAGAGCGGGCACACCAATTGGCATTTTAATAAAACGGTACATTCGTTATCAATATAAACTTAATTTACCACATTATTGCATTTCTATTATTCGAGGGCGCGGAATCGATGAGAATGCGCTTCAATACATTTTAGAGCAGCATCCAGATCAGACCATTCAGTTCATCGATGGTTGGACTGGAAAAGGTGCGATCAAAAAAGAACTGCGTCAAGCCGTTCGTACATTTAATGAAAAAAACCACGAATACATTTCAGACTGCATGGCTGTACTTGCTGATCCTGGTTACTGCACTTCAATTTATGGAACGCGTGAGGACTTTCTCATTCCAAGCGCTTGTTTAAACGCGACCGTTTCTGGATTGATTAGTCGTACTATTTTAAATGACACATACATTGGCCCACATGATTTTCACGGCGTTAAATATTATAAAGAGCTAGAAAAAGAAGACCTATCTAACTTCTTCATCGACGAAGTCACAGCATTGTTTCCTACCATTGGCCCCGATGTAATAAAACAACTAGAGCACATTATCTCGACATATACAGAACCATCTTGGCAAGGATTGCAAGATATCACCTCGATTCAAAAGCACTTTGAAATTGAGGATATAAACTTAATTAAACCCGGAGTTGGGGAAACAACGCGTGTTTTACTCAGACGAGTATCTTGGAAAATCTTAATTCGGGATAAAAACAATCCGGACTTACAGCACGTCCTACTTCTTGCAGAAGAAAAAAATGTGCCCGTAGAAATCTATAAAGATATGACGTACTCGTGCTGCGGGCTCATCATGCCTATCGGGAGGAAACATTCATGATTTTTGCTAGTGACCTTGATCAAACACTCATTTATTCTCGTAAATCATTTCGCACCATTATAGAAGATGAAGATATTCAGCTCATCGAGACATTGGATGGCAAAGAAATCTCTTTTATGACACATAAGGCTATTTCATTATTACAACAGCTACAATTACAGGTTCAATTCGTTCCTGTGACAACAAGAACAATAGAGCAGTTTCAGCGCATTACACTATTTCAAACTGAAGTCATTCCGGAATATGCGATCACAAGCAACGGTGGCAATATTCTTCATAACGGTAAACAAGATGTCGTTTGGAAAAAAAGCATCCAAAAGAAGCTTTCTGCAGAATGCTTAGAAAAAGAAGCTGTACTAACGGAGTTTCAACGAATTGCCCATGGGGACTGGGTCATTTCACAAAAAACAGCGGATCACCTATTTCACTATTGCATCATCAGACGTGAAAACATTCCATATGACGAGTTAAAAGAGTTTACCGATTGGCTAGACGAACAAGGATGGGATCACTCTCTACAGGGTAGAAAATTATATTTCGTGCCAAAACCAGTAAACAAATGGGATGCTGTTCAATACATAAAAGAAAAACTCCAGGCAAGCACCGTCATTACAGCTGGAGACTCTTTGCTTGATCTATGCATGCTAGAAGGAGCAAATCATGCATTTGCGCCTCTTCATGGTGAACTCGAAACAAAGCAAAGGAGTTTATTACCTCACATTACAAAAACAACTGAAATTGGTATATATGCAGCGGAGGAAATCGTGAGTAAGACTCTTCAAATGATCCATAGTTCTCTTCCTACTGCCTAATTTATACATACTTCAAGAATCGGCATCCTTGTTACATAATAAAAAAAGGAGCGATTATATTGACTACAATTACATTAAGAAAAGAAGCGGTGCGCGTTGTATTAGAGAAAAAGAAATTAACAGGAGTCGTCGCAAAAGTGGCACTCGTATTAGACATTTCTGGTTCCATGAGAACATTATACAAAAATGGTACTGTACAAGAAGTAGTTGAACGCGTTCTTGCCGTTGCAAGTCAATTTGATGATGACGGCGCACTAGATATTTGGGTGTATGATAATGAATTTTCTCGATTACCAGCTGTTACTGAGAAAGATTTTGTTAGTTATGTAGATAAACATATTTTAAACAACCCTTCTATTCATAAGTTTGGGCGAAATGAAGAACCACAAGTCATGGAAGATATCATTAGAAAATATACAATTGAGGAGAAAAGTGAAGAACCTGCTTTTGTCATTTTCATTAATGATGGAGGCTGTAAAAAAGGAATTCAAAAACCAGTTGTAACGTCTTCTAACCAGCCAATCTTTTGGCAGTTCGTCGGAATTGGCAATGGCAAATTTGATGTGCTAAGAAAACTTGATGAAATGGATGGACGTTTCATCGATAATGCTAACTTTTTCTACATTCGAGATATCGAAAAAACAACAGATGAAGCGTTGTATGACAATTTATTAAATGAATTTCCATTGTGGATAAAAGAGGCGAAGAAGAAACGAATTTTATTCTAATATAGAAGGTGTTATTTTGATTGAACAACTATCCTTAGGCTTTTCTAATATCTTTCTAATTCGTGGTGATAAAACCATCATTGTCGATACTGGAAGAACTGAAAACGAGAATCGTATTTTACGAGCACTTAAAGAACGAAATATCTCACCAACAGATTTCTCTTTAATTTTACTAACGCACGGACACTTTATGTTCCTCAATAAAAAGACCGCAATGATTGCGGTCTTTCTTACGCTGATAATTCCTTGAGCGTATCACTTAGTTTAAATTTCCTTAACTGGAATGAAGCAATTATTGCTGCACTTGTTCCGAGTATAACACTTGCTACTGCTAGTAATAGAACTTGATTATAAGGAATTGTAATAACGGTTAATTCTAAACTTGATAAAACGATATAACTGAAAATTACACCGCCTCCAATTCCTATACACCCAGCTATTGCACCGAGTAATGTACCTTCTAACCACACAATTCTTCGCATTTGCTTAGGAATAGCTCCGACTGCACGAATCATACTAATTTCAGCGCGTCTTTCATGTAAACTTGCAACAATCGCATTCATTAACCCTATACCTGAAATAACGAAGATAATGACCACCAATAACCGAATTAACATAACCATTTGGGTTAGTAACTGCTCTTGCTCTTTTAACAAATCAGTACTATTGATAACCTCTACATTTTCTTTACCATTTGTTATCTGTGTTACTTTCTTCTTAATTGTTTCAAAAGGTACCTTAGAGTCCGTCATAATTTGAATCGATTCATATCCTTTTACATGAAACATATTTCGCGCCCATTGTTCATTTACAAAGACGTAAGAAGTACCCTGCATTCTCAAGTTTTTCTCGATAATAGAAACAACTTTAATCGTTTGTTTTTCTTTTTCCTTCCCTTGCACTTCAATTACATCATGCAGCTTAATCCCTAAATTTTTTGCCGTATCTTTTGTAATCACTCCTTCTCCATCTTTTAATGGAGTGCTCAAATTTTGTCCAGAAACGACTTTCATTTTTGTCACTTCATGAAAAGCAGTAATATCAGTACCTACAACACCCATCGTTTCATAACCATACTTATTTTTCCTCATAAACTCGTACCATTCTTGATTTGCCTTTTTAAAGTCATAATTTACGAGTTTAGATGTGAAATCAGGGGCTGCTCCGACAATTTCTTTTACTCCCTCAACTTTTTGCACTTTTTCTAACCAATTAAATGGTAAACTTTCAATTCCTTGTGCTTCCATTGGGACACGAATAACTAAATCTGCTGGTAAATTCCTTTGTAAACCTTGTCTCATCCCTTCATACATCGCATTTACATACATCGTCCCAACTAGTGACAACATAAATCCAAATGCCAAAATTGCAACTGACACAGCCGCCTTTTTACGATAACGAATAACATTTCGGCCACTAATCGTTGTCTCAATGCGAAATATCATTTGGAATGGTTTAGCGATAACTGGCGTAATAATACGAATACATAATGGAATTGTAAACAACAGACCAATTGCAAACAAAATGGCGCCAATCGCACTTGGATTAAAGCCGATATACTTCTCTGCAGCTGCTCCGCTTAAACCAATTATGATCCCCATTACTAAAACAATAAGACTGAAGATACTCCATTTCCGTTCTTTCTTTTGATTGCTCGGAAGTCCAGGTCGTAAGGCTTCAACAGGAGGTATTCTTCTTACCATAAATGCTGGTATAATCGCGCCTATTACAGACATGATAATCCCTAATAAAAACGTAATCAGTAAAATCTCACTTGAAATAGAAAACGATTCTTGTCCTGTGCTTTCTACATTCACCCACTTGTTAATAAAGGAAGCTGCAAGTCTATGTGTGCTGGCGCCAAGAACAACTCCTACGAATGAACCAATTGTTCCAATACATAATGCCTCTAATAAAACAACGAGAATCACTTGGTTTGGATTACTACCAAGCGCACGTAATAAAGCCCATTGTTTAAAACGACTTCTTACCGATAAGAAGAAGCTCCCCATAATCAGAAGCGCCACGACAAATAGAGCAATTCCGCCTAAACTAAAGATCAATGGCTTCATCACATTTAATCTTTCAAATGCTCTATCTACATATGTACGCTGATCTATTTTTATATTTTCAAGTTTCTTATTGGCATCACTAGCGATCATTCTCTTCATATTCGCATCGGATGTTTTCACTTGAACAAGGTTAAATTGATCTTGTAGGCTTAATTCTTTTTGCATCCAATTAATAGGGAAATATGCACTGTGTCCCATCGCAGCCATCGCTGGTGGCTTTAAAATCCCTACGACTTTAACAGCTTTTTCACCATACGGAGGGAAAGGAAGATGAATCGTGTCTCCTACTTTCATATTTTCTCGATCCGCATACCCCTTCGTAAGTGCTACTTCTGCTCCTTCTTTCGGATATCGTCCTGCTGCAACTTTATAAGAATGCATATCGGGAGAATCTCGTTCAACTCCCCAATACGATGGTTTGCCAGAAAGTTCTTTATGATTTGGTAACGGATAAGGGATAAGTACTTTTGATATTTTCTCGGCATATTCAAGACCATCTAGTTCTTTTAATTGCTCATTATGTAAGTACATATCATTTTTGATGTAACCAAATTGCAAATTATAATCCCCGTAACGACTTACAACTTGCTCTTTAACGCTTTGTTCTACAGATTGGTTCCCAAGTAGAAGCATCGTCGCTAACATAACACCTAGTGCAGCCCCAAGAGCGATTAACATGTTTCTTAGCCAATTCTGTCTAATAGACTTGGCCGCATATTTAATTATCCAAGACATCGCTCTTATCACCTACCTTAAAGTGCCTATTCATAATCTCTTGAATTTGGGTAACTTGCTGCGGAATATGTCGAAATTTCCAGCCTTTATTTTCAGCATGTTCATGAATTACTTCACCATCTAGTAGGAAAATAACTTTATCCGCATGAGCTGCTACAAACGGGTCATGCGTTACAACGACAGCTGTTTGTCCTAATTCATCACAAGCATTCCGGAGAGCTGCAATAATATTTTTGCTATTTTCAGAGTCCAATGCCCCTGTCGGTTCATCTGCTAATATAATAGCTGGTTCATTCGCAAAAGCTCTCGCAATTGCAACCCTTTGTTGCTGACCTCCTGATAGTTGCGATGGTAAATGCTTTTCTTTCCCTTTTAAGCCAACGAGCTCTAGTAAACGCTTTGCCACTATTGTCGCCTTCTTCCGCGGGACATTATCTAACAGTAACGGTAGTCCCACATTTTCTTCCGCATTAAATACTGGTATTAAATTAAACTGTTGAAAAATAAAACCGATTTTATGCCTCCGAAACAACGCGAGTTCTTTTTCTTTTAATGATGAGATTTCTGCATCATCTACTCGAATGCTTCCCGCTGTTGGAATATCTAATCCTCCAAGCAACTGTAAAAGAGTGGTTTTCCCCGATCCACTCGCTCCCATAATACAAACGAAATCACCTTTTTGAATTTGAAGATGAATCCCCTTTAATATCTTTGTTTTACTATCGCCAAGATCAAACGATTTTTCTAACCCCTTAATTTCAATAATATTCATCTCATATTCCCTTCTTTTTCTATTTATCCATCTATATATTCTATTTGAAACTCGAAATCCCTACTATTTTGTATTTCCATGTAATATATACTATTTTTTTATTATTCTTCCAATTAAAAAAGGTAAATTATTTGACTGCAAACACAACAGTAACCATAATAGTTACACGAACTTTATTTTTACATCGGTACATACTATCAACATATCCACAAATAGGAGGAACAAAGATGAAACATTTAATCGTTTATGCACATCCAAATCCACAAAGTTTTAACCATGCAATTTTAGAAACTGTAAAAAGCGAATTAGAAGACAAAGGTCATGACGTACGCGTTCGCGATTTATATGAGTTAAATTTTAATCCCGTATTAGGAGCTTCTGATTTCGTTTCATTTTCTCAAGGCAATACGCCCGATGACATTAAAGAAGAACAAGAACATATCACTTGGGCTGATAACATCACATTTATTTATCCAGTTTGGTGGGCAGGTCTTCCTGCAATCTTAAAAGGATATGTTGATCGTGTATTTAGCCATGGCTTTGCGTATGCTTATAGAGAAAATGGAATTGAAAAATTATTAAGTAGTAAAAAAGGATTGTTATTATCCACAATGGGGAATACAAAAGAAGCTTATACAGCAAGCGGTATGTTTGATGCAATGAAGAAAACAACTGATGCTGGTATTTTTGAATTTACAGGAATTGAAACGTTAGAGCATACATTCTATACAAGTGTTCCTTCTGTGGATAACGAGATGAGAAAACAATATCTTGAAGAAGTAAAAGAAGTCGTAAATCGCTTATTAAGCTAACACCAATATGATCAAGTAGATACATCGCTGTTCCATAGGAAGACTATAAGAACAAACATGTAGAGAACAAACATGTAGCTCCTATAATAACTTTCTCAATATCAAATATGGCCACATATGATAAAATAACGATAGGATGGGAGTCCTAATACATATGTGGTTTTCAAGTCAAAGAAGGCACTCGAAAGGGTGTCTTTTTAACATCCACTTATAGATAGTACGAACAAGACCAACAGAATAATTACTATGGATATCCCAAAACTGAATGCGATTGCCTGATCCATTGTCTCTCCTCCATATTGTCTAATATTCATCTATAAAAATAAAAAAGACACTCGGGATGAGTGCCTTTTTAGTAACCGAACCCGCCGCCCTAACAGCTCCACCCAATGATGATTAATAGGATGAACATCACGATTAGTAAAGTGAATCCGCCACCGAAGCCACCACAGCCAGCTTCATACCCCATATGAACTCCTTCTTTTATTAGGGGGTCAAAACAGTGGGGTGTGGATGTTTGAACGGATCTACATTACTTTATGCTGATTGACGCTGAATGAGCAGGTCCCTTTCTGTAATTTATTAACTTTATTATCATACATCTATACCAATTATATTTCCGTTTGAATCTAACCTTATATATACTTCTCCATTTAGAAGGTGAGCATTATATATACGACTTTTATAAGTTGGTATTTCAAATTGCTTTCCATCTGATACACACTCAAGAATGATTGTATCTTCATGTTTTCTCCATCTTATTACTTTCGCATAAGTGATCATTTGAAGTCCCCCTCTATATCATGTTATGTGGCTTCATATAAAGTGAAACTTTATATGTATGAGAACAAAAAAGTGCTCTAATTGAGCACTTTTTTGTTCTCGCGTATTGAGATGACTCATTCAAAACCGTGACTTGGGGACCTGGTTCTGACAAATTTTTACTACACTCATAGATTAACACCTAAACAAAAAACAGTAAATTGAGAATATTTGAACAGAATATTATTAATGTTTAGTATAGATATTTTCCACTATATCTATAGGAAAAATCACTATTGACCTTCAAGTAACATGAAAGTTTAAGCTGTATGTAGAGCAGATTAAACTTTCATCTTTACATTTACAAAAAAATAATCAATACAATTATAAGGAGAGTACAATTATGGGTTTTGTTTGTGTTGTAGCAGATGCAGAAAATATGATTATACACACTGATGGTATGATTACTAAAGAGGAAAATGGTAGTCTTGTAGAAATAAAATCAGATTATAAACACTTCGAACAAATTTCAACTAACCAATTTATTGCATTTTTAGGACCATATGAAGTATGTAAAAATATCGATATACAAAGAAACGATATACAAGAAAGCCTTACAATTTAAAAGAATTAGCTTATGAAATCGAGAAAAAATTATTACACTATAGTCAGGAAGAAAATATAATCCAATTTATTGTAGGAGGTGTGGATTATAATAACACCGTTGCTTATATCATACAAAATAACAATCAGCCGCCTATATGTATTGCACCTCAGAACGAGACAGATCATTTAACATTTATTAGCCTATCAAGCGACAAACTAGATAAACATATAAAGAGTAATTTAGAATCTCTTTTCACACAGTATTTCGAGGAAACAAATGGTGAATTGGTTCTTGCGTTAGAGAAATTAAACAATTTTGTCTCCCAAAATGACCCTACTGTAAATAACAATGGATTTGGAATGGTTACAAGAGTGAAATCTTATCGTTGAAATTGTGGATACAGGAGATATTTCATGTTGTTATTCAGCCAAAAAAACAGGCAATCGAAACGATTGCCTGTTTATCTTTACATCTTCTCAATCCACTCCGTCAAGTTATGCACAACCCCTGTTGGCTGCACATCATACTCTGTTAACTTCTCCACAGTTGTGACTCCAGTGTGGACAAGAAGCGTATGCATACCAGCATTTATCCCCGCTAAAATGTCAGTATCATAGTTATCCCCAACCATTAATGCTTCTTCTTTCGCCATACCAAGTACCTTCAATGCTTGTTCCATAATAATGGATTCTGGTTTACCGATGAAAATTGGATCCACACCTGTGGATACTGCAACAACAGATGTTAATGAACCGTTTCCAGGTAGTAAGCCGCGCTCAGTTGGAATCGCAATATCCCCATTTGTAGAAATGAATGTCGCACCGTTACGTACTGCCAGACATGCTTTTGCCAGCTTTTCATATGTAATGTCGCGATCTAATCCAACAACAACGAAATCAGGGTTTTCATCTACAAGTTCAAAGCCTTTTTCCACAAGTGCGTCATGCAATCCTTCTTCACCAATTATATATACAGTCGCATCTTGCTTACGCTCATAAATAAAGTTCGCTGTTGCCATACTCGTTGTAAATACTTGCTCTGGCTTAGCAGGAATATCGAAACGAACAAGTTTTTCTGCCACTTGTTCTGGCTTACGCGTTGAGTTATTTGTTACAAATAAATATGGAATACCACGTTCCTCTAATGCCTTTACAAAGTCGCTCGCTTCTTCAATTTGTTCTTCGCCGCGGTACATTGTACCGTCTAAGTCGATTAAATAGCCTTTATACATCTATAATGTCTCTCCTTTTATCCTAGAGTTCCCCACCTACAATACCCTTCTTATATTAACCGTTTTTGCCAAAGAAAAAAACGCTTCGTCTCAAAGCGCCCCATAACGTTCATTTTTTCTCTTTTATATGATACGAACAATGACAATCACCATTGCACATATTTGACAACACCTTCACATTTCCATCCGAAAATAACCGCTTATACATATTTTCTTCATCCAAACAAAGCTGTGGATATTTTTCAGCAACAGCCTTTAAAGGACAATTTTGTTTTTGTAATACGTACGAGCCGTCTCCCTCTTGCTTCACTTGAACCATATATCCATTCTTCTCTTGCATAGCAGCAACTTCCCTAAGTTTATGCAATACATTTTCTTGGCGACTTATTCGTTTTTGTAATTGCTCCTCCATTCGCTTCGTCCTTGCTTCTAAGACTGCATTTACAAGCGTCTCATCACCAATTCCCTCTAAATCCTCTAGTAAACCTAATGCAAACTGCTTATAGTCTTTCGGAAATGAATCTTCCCCTTTTTGGCTTAAAGCGTATACATATGTTGGGCGTCCGACATGTTGACGCACCATTTTCGATTGAATCACTTGCTCTTTCTCAAGCTTACTTAAATGCCTTCGTACTGCCATTTCTGTAATCTCTAGAGATTCAGCTAGCGTGCCAACTGTTTGTTCTCCATTTATTTTTAAAAGCTGTACAATTTCTTCCTTTGTTGTACGTGCTTCCCCCATTTCTCATCCTTCTCCCTTTAGCCGCCCTATAGACAAAAAAGATCCCCAAAAAGGTTAATGGGGATCTTGTCCATACACTTATTCTGCTACAAATGCAGATACAGGTCCTAATTCCTTTTCTAAGTAACGGCGAATGTTCGCAGGGTATTTCTGTACCACAGCGATTTGTTTTTGAATCGTTTTATATAATTCTTCATGATTCATTCTAATATAATCTTGCATAAGCATTTTTCGAAGGAGAATCACTTCTTTTATCCCTTTTCCTTCTTCCTCACTTATGACTTTTTCATCCATTAAAATATCGATAATATCTTCATAACTTCCCGGATCACGCATAATAAATCCATCAATCATTGCATTTCCAACATCTAATATGCAATCGATGATGAGATGCGACATACGCTCTAATGCGTAATATTCAAAAGGAGTTTCATATTGCTGCTTCTCTTGAAATGTATCTACTGCTTGTTCTAAACATGTTAACATTTGTTCTATTTTTCTTCTGTCTACAAAGTACATGAATGTCACCTACCTGGAAATAAAAGCATTTACATTTTCATTGTAACCGTTTCTTCTGAAAAAATCGACAATTTTTCGAATTCACCTTTTCCTCGTTATTTGTTATAGTTATATTTGTATGATTTTTGAAATTGGAGGAATGTCACCTTGGAACGTGAACTCGCATTAGAAATTGTCCGTGTAACAGAAGCAGCAGCCTTAGCATCCGCACAGTGGATGGGCCGCGGAAAGAAAAACGAAGCAGATGATGCAGCAACTACAGCTATGCGTGATATGTTTGATTCAGTAAACATGGCCGGTACTGTTGTAATTGGTGAAGGAGAACTTGATGAAGCGCCAATGTTGTATATTGGTGAAAAACTAGGAACAGGTAATGGTCCAGACGTTGATATCGCCGTTGATCCATTAGAAGGTACAAACATTGTTGCCAAAGGTCTTGCAAATGCAATGGCAGTTATCGCAATCGCAGATAAAGGAAACCTTCTTCATGCTCCGGATATGTACATGGAAAAAATCGCGGTTGGTCCAAAAGCAGCTGGTAAAATTAGCTTAGATGATCCAATTGAAAAAACAATTGAAATTGTAGCAGAAGCAAACAATAAAAAAATTCGTGACCTAACGGTTATCGTCCAAGAACGTGAACGTCATCAAGATATTATCGACCGTGTACGTGCAAAAGGTGCACGTGTAAAACTATTCGGTGATGGCGATGTTGGTGCGTCAATCGCAACAGCTCTTCCAGGAACAGGCATCGATTTATTCGTTGGTGTTGGTGGCGCTCCAGAAGGCGTTATTTCTGCAGCAGCACTAAAATGTCTTGAAGGCGAAATGCAAGCACGCTTAGTTCCAATGAACGAAGAAGAAGAAGCACGTTGTCGCAAAATGGGATTAGAAGATCCTCGTCAACTTCTTATGTTAGATGACTTAGTATCTGGCGATGATGCAATCTTCTCAGCAACAGGTGTATCTGCTGGTGAGCTATTAGATGGTGTTAAATTCCTAGGCGGAGATTTAGCAGAAACGTATTCTATCGTTATGCGCTACAAAACAAGAACGGTACGCTTTATTAAAACGCATCACCATTTAGATCATAAGCCTCATTTAAACTTAGATATTTAAAAAAGGAGCCATGTGTATGGAAGAACGTTTCTTTCTGTACGACGATACAGTCGATACAAAAACGCGTTTCGTTAGCTTTATGGGAGAAAATGAGCGCCACGATTTAGCGCTTTTATATTCCGATCGTCATTATGGTAAAACCATTGTCCTTGATATGCAGCGCAATAAATTTGCAATCATCGGCACTGACGACTTAAACGAACCCGGCTACTTAGAGCATGCATTTTCTATGTCTGAAGAAATTGCAGAAGAACTACGCTCATTTTTATTTGAACTTATATAAATTTATGCACCAGCTATCATTTTAGCTGGTTTTTTTTTACATATTAAGTTTTGAATTTTCAATCTTTTGTGTTATACTAAAAAGAAAATCTATTTGGAAAGAAAGGACGTCTACTACGTATGCCAACATTTACTTTGTAATGGATCAGCAACTGGATAGCATTATTCTCAAAAAAGCAATGTGCTTTTTCAAGGGAGTAGTCTGCCCATTCCCATTACAAAGGAACGTAGCACATCTGTAGTATGATGTTTTACGGAGGTCCTATTAGGGAACCTCTTTTTATTTTTGTCGATTTCCTTCTCATTCATACTACAAGACGTCCAAATAGCTGTATTACGTTCCTTTACCATCAAACGAGGTGAAGGAAAATGCAGAAAGTACAACTTTCTTGGAATTTATATAAAAATGAATTTGAAACAACAATTGAGAAACATTGTAAAAATTGTGGGCATATCACCCTTTTTGCCGATACAAATATTCGCAGACATAACGCAAACGGAAAAAACATTTACCGATTTGCCATTTATAAGTGTCCTAAAGGTCATACGTGGAACAAAAAGCTTCGAATTTACAAGTCGTTTTCTGATCATGTAGAAACGCTTGATGTGTTTCAGAAAGAACAAAATGAAACAACAACTACTATTTCAATTATGCAATATAAAGAAAATGGTACTACAGAGATAACGATTGTATTAGAAACAGTCTGTGGTTCCCACCGCTTTGACAAAGCGCTATCAACATATATTTCAGATTGGAGCCGCACCACAATTGTAGAAAGAATAAAAAACGGACACATTCAGTTGAATGGACAACAGATGAAACCAAATACAACACTTTCTGAAGGGGATTCTATTTCAATTTGCTTGTAAAGGAGACACATATGCTAAAAATAATACAAGGTACGCTTGACCTATTAGATCATTTAGATGTTATGTACGGGCAGTGTAAAGAAGACCTATTACAGAAGCACATTTACCAATGGGATGACTCTTATCCGACGCGTGAAACAATTTCTTATCACTTAGAAAATAACGAACTCTATTGTCTATGTGTAGATGATTTAATCATCGGTGCCGTCGTTTTGAACGATTGGCAGTCCCCAGAGTATACGCTTATTGACTGGTCAAAAACGGAAGGACGTTTTCTCATTGTCCACTCTTTTGTCATCCATCCTAACTCCCAAGGAAAAGGATATAGCAAAGCCTTATTATCCTTTTGGGAAAATGAAGCTAGGTAAAAGAACTATACCGGAATACGATTAGATGCCTTTACAGGTAATCCTATTTCCTTAGGTCTATATGAGAAAAACGACTATATATGCCGAGGTGCTGTTTATTTCGCCAGCAAACCTGAACCTTACAATTGGTATAACTGCTATGAAAAGATATTAGACTAAAAAAGAATCCCTCTTACACCTACGTAAGAGGGATTCTTTTTTATTTCTTCACTTTTCGTAATACAAAGTGTGCACATCCAAAATTACAATACTCATATAAGTACTCCGATAACGTACTAATTTTTGTATCATACGTCGCACGTTGATTACTATCATCAAAAAAGCCGCGCAATCTAAGCTGATCATATCCCCAGTCACCTACGATATAATCATATTTATTTAAAATTTCTGCATAGCGCTCTTTAAATGCTTCTTCACGAAAAGCTTCACGATAGTTTTTAATTACTTCGTACTGCACATTATTAATGCTCACCGTAGCATGAATTTCTTGCTCTTGCTTTTGCTCCATCATTAACTTCCTCTCTAAGCATTCTTCTTTTTATCGTATCACAAAGCCCAACAACCAACAATTTCAAATACAAAAAATTGAAAAGTAGTAAATGCTATGAAGAAGGAGGTGATCCATCATGAAAAAACAAATCATACTCTCTCTTCTCACTCTTTCCTTATTGGCAGGCTGTCAATCGGCAAATAAAGCTGAGATGGAACGTGAAGAAGGCAGCCGTGTTCTGGTTTCCAATAAAAATGACATGTATCACACAGAAAATACAAATACAAGGCTTACAAGAGTCGGATACTCTTCTAAGCAAAAAGATGAAGTATCTAACAAACAAGTAGGAGCGATTAACCGTGAAAAGGTTGCTGAAATGATTACAAGTATGACTGTAAAACTCCCTGACGTCACAAATGCTGCTACACTTGTGACCGATGACGAAGTATTTGTTGTATATCGAGCAAAAACCAATGACCCTAAGCTTGTAACAGATCAAGTATATAAAACAGCTTTGTCCATCGTTCCTCGTTATTATAAAGCATATGTATCAACAGACCAAAAATTGATTTCACAAATTCAAGGTCTTCAATCTGGCACTTTAAATAATAAAGAATATACACAAAGCATTGATATGTTAAAACGTGAAATGAGCAAAGATCCACATTTGAATAATAGTCAAAATGATACGCTAAACGACATGATAAAAAAATAAAAGATGGAAGCTGCCCACTATGGACAGCCTCCATCTTTTATTTTTTATGATTATCTGCATATATAGCCATTGCGTCGCACATAAATCTAGCTAAACCTTCTCCAAATTGATCGATATTTTTTGTAAAGCGTTCATCATCCACATACATTTGGCCTAATCCTTTAAATGCCTCTAATGAATATTGACCAAAGTTTTGCAAGTAATCGTACCATTCTTGAATAGCATCTTGTGCTTCTTTAGAATCAGGCGCATGATGTCGAAGCGTAGCTAGATTTCGGTAGATGCTATTAAATGCCTCTTGCTTCTCCTTAGACATGCCAGCGGCCGCCTTATTTGCTGTATTAACAGCTTCATCTCCCCATCGTGCGCGAGTTTCCTCTTCATATGGGTTATGACTAAAATCAAATCCTTCAAACTTCTCTTTATTCGTCATTTCAATCTCTCCTTTTGTATGCTTGATTGTCTTATCAATCGTCGCAATCACCTTATCCAATCTAGCGCGTTTCTCAAGCAGCATTTTCCGGTGTAACGTAAGCGCCTCTTCTCGGTCAAATGAAGGACTCATGATAATTTCTTTAATCTTCTTTAAAGGGAAGCCAAGCTCTTTAAAAAATAAAATTTGCTGCAGCGTTTCCAGATTTTCATTGGAATACAGACGATAACCCGACTCCGTCGTCTCGTCTGGGGTTAACAACCCAATTTCATCATAATGATGCAGTGTGCGCACACTAATACCAACTAAATCTGCTACTTCTTTTACTCTCATTGTCATGCCTTTCTCCTCCCTCAGTACATACAATAAAGTATCACGCAACGTAAGAGTCAATAGAAAAAACTCTTTTTTATTACCTATATTTTTTTAAATAAACGATTTCCTTAATTCCCTGTATAATATATATAAATCCATTTTGATTTGCTGGCGTATAAGTTGCGGCTATGAAGAAAAAAGATGACTTACACTCGTTTTTTCTCTCTGTTTTCACTTGGCATGGAGCAGAAAGAAGATCTGACCGGCCGTATGCTCTCTCCCGGCTATGAAAACAAAAACAGATTTCCACTCATTTTCTCTTTTTGTTCTTATATAGCATGGAACGAAAAAAGGCACTGACCGCTTCTATACATGGTCGGATCCTCTCTTCCACCTAAAAAGAAGGGGTAAAATTTAGATTTATATCAAAGTACATACATTAGAAAGTGGTGAAAAGTATGGTTTCAAATACAGTAATTGCTAGTATGATTACACAGCTTGTACTCTCGGTTCTTGTTCCAATTATTGTACTTGTTTATTTCCGAAAAAAATATCATATAAACTGGAAAGTAGTTGGAGTTGGTGTTCTTATCTTTATCGGATTTGCACAAATTCTCGAAACACCTTTTCACGTATTTATGCTAGGAAACCAGGCAACATCCGAATTATTGAAAAATCCATTTCTTTATGCAATCTACGGTGGACTTACTGCTGCTATCTTTGAAGAAGCAGGACGATTCATAGCCTTCTTCTATTTACTTAAGAAATACCAAGAATATAAAGATGGTTTAGCATACGGAATTGGACACGGAGGAATTGAATCTATTTCAATTGGAGCTCTAGCCAGTCTTCAAACTCTTTACTTTGCGCTTTCAATTAATAATGGCAGTTTTTCAAAACTTATTGAAAAAACTCCTCAGCTCAGCCAAGTACAAGATCTATTGATTAGCACACCACCCTATCTATATTTACTTGGTAGTATAGAAAGAATCCTGGCACTTGTCCTACAAATTGCTTTTACGATGCTTATATTATATGGCGTAAAACATAAGAAATATATTTTTGTTTTGTATGCTGTACTTTTCCACACCTTTGTGGATTTCTTTGCGGGTCTTTATCAAAAACAAGTTATCAACATATTTTTCGCAGAAGGAATTACAGTTGTGTTTGCAATTTTCGCCTTTGTTCTCATTCGTAAAATGAAAGAAAAACTGACAATTGAGCCATAAAAAAGCTAAGCCCGCGTGGCTTAGCTTTTTTATAAAGGACTTTATTTTCTCTTTGTCGAAGTATGTTATGGTCAACTTGAAAAAGTGAGGGATGGATGTTGAAAAAGCTTATTTTAGTGCGTCACTGCTCAGCTACCGGGCAAGAGCAAGAGGCAGAATTAACGACTCTAGGGAAAGAGCAAGCAAACAATCTTGCTAAGTTTCTCATAAATAATAACCTGCAAATACAGTCTATTATCTCAAGCCCTTTTACCCGAGCAATTCAATCCATTGAACCATTTGCATTACAAACCAAATTACCAATCAAAAAAGATGAAAGATTAACGGAACGCATATTAAGCAGTGTTCCAATGGAAGATTGGCTACACAAACTAGAATATACTTTTACAAATATAGATATTGCCTTTTCAGGCGGAGAGTCAACAAAACAAGCGATGAACCGTGCTACGTCGCTGATTCAAGATATTTTACAACAAGAACATCAGGTAACATTACTTGTTACACATGGAAATTTACTAGCGATTATTTTAAAGTACTTTGATGATCGGATTGGCTTTCAAGAATGGAAAAACTTAAGCAATCCTGACGTCTATGAAATTACAATTGATGAACAAACGACAATCCACAGATTGTGGAAAAATGCTGCTCAAGATCATGTCACCAAATCATATTGAACAGGAACATCCCTATCAAATACATTCAGTTGACATCGCGAGAAGATACGCAATATGCTCTTTGTGCCTTTACGACATACAGAGTTTTTCATAACGGAGAATTTTTAACATATACAATTTTAAGCGCGAAAAAATTTAAAGAAAGTGATGACAAAAATGCACCACATATAGAAAGGGGTATCACCAAAATATGTACGAAGAAATAATCTCTTTATTACATAAAACGAATGCTTCCTACGAAAAATTCGAACACGAACCAGTTCTCGATTACGAAACGGATCGAATCGTTCGTGAGCGCCTCGGTTTGCAAGGTGCGCCAAGTAAAAGCTTATTTTTAAAATCAAAGTCTGGATCTTATTACGTGTTCTTTACACTAGAAGGAACTCGTCTTGATAGAAACGAGATGAAAGAAATAACCGGACAGCGTTTATCCCTTTGTTCACCTGATGAACTAAGAGAACAAACAGGATGTATTCCTGGATGCGTCGCACCTTTTGGCTATTCACAGGATGTAACTATTATTGTGGATAGTTCTGTCTATGCTTATGGCAAAATTTTAATTTCACCTGGTGTTCCCGAATTTACAATTGAATTATCCACAGAAGAATTGAAAAAGATTTTATCCACATGTCAAAATAAGGTTTTAGAATATAGGAAAGAGAGCTGATGATTCAGCCCTCTTTTTAATGAGCACTCGATCCAGACATATTTAGTACTGCTACTCCGCCTATGATAAGTACTAATCCCACAGCTGTTTGCCACGTAAAAGCATCTTTCCAAACAAGTACACCAATTAATGCTGTTAAAGCTGTACCTACTCCTGACCAAATCGCGTACGCTGTGCTAAGTTGTATCTGCTGTAACGATTTAGAAAGGAAGAAAAATGCTGAGGCGAAACCTAGAACTACCCCGATGCTCGGTAACACTTTCGTAAAACCATTTGATACCTTGAGCATAGATGTCCCAAACACTTCACTTACAATTGCAATCGCTAAAAAGAGAAAGGCTTTCATACTATTCCTCCTTTGTCATTTTCATCAGTCTGTTTACTACTTTTTCTCTTAATTCACCACGAATAGGCGCTACGCTAAACATATCTGCGTAATATAACCCATCTACCGCTAGACGAGCAATCGTCGCCTCTACAGCATCCAATCCATCATGCTCAATTTCATTTTGAATACTTACATATTGCTTTTGTATTTCTGTTAATAAATCTGGATTGGTGGCCATTGCAGCTAACAACCCAGAACCAAAATTTTCTATTCGATTATATTCTTCCTCAGATGTAGCAGCTTGAATGACAGCTCGCGTCCATTTTCCTCTTTGATTCATATCCTGATTTGCTAGTTCTCTTATATCATTTACATATTCTTCGTTTGCACATTTAACTAATTCCGCAATAAGGATATCTTTATTCGAAAAATGGTACAACAAACCACCTTTACTAACACCCGCTCGCTTTGCTACCGCTTCAAGCGTTAGTTTATTCACACCTTCTTTATACACAAGACTAGATGCTGCTTGTAAAATTGCCTTACGCGTTTGCTTCGCTTTATCTTTTCCCATTTCCTCACCCCACATTTACTATACCGTCTGGACGGTTTGTTTTTCAAGTAAAAAAATCCTTCTTAGTATTCACACTAAGAAGAATTTTTTACTATTATTTCGCTGCTGCTGTTTTTTCTTTTGCAGAACGTACTTGCTCATCTGCATGGTAAGAAGAACGAACAAGTGGGCCAGCTTCACAGTGGCTAAATCCTTTGCTAAGTGCAATTTCTTTAAGCTCTGCAAATTCAGCTGGTGTGTAGTATTTAATAACTGGTAAATGCTTTTTAGATGGTTGTAAGTATTGCCCAAGCGTTAAAATATCCACATTGTTCGCACGTAAGTCGTCCATTGCTTCAATTAAATCTTCTCTTGTTTCACCTAATCCCACCATAATGCTAGATTTAGTTGGAATATCAGGTTGCATTTCTTTTGCACGACGTAAAAATTCTAATGAACGAGGGTATTTTGCTCTAGCGCGAACTCGGTCAGATAATCGACTTACTGTTTCAATGTTATGGTTTAAAATATCAGGTTTTGCATCCATTAACATTTTTAAGTTCTCTTCTACCCCACCCATATCAGATGGTAAAACTTCAATGGACGTGAATGGATTTTTGCGACGAACAGCGCGTACTGTTTCAGCAAAAACAGCTGCTCCGCCATCTTTTAAATCATCACGTGCAACCGCTGTTATAACAACGTGTTTTAAGCCCATTTGTACAACAGAATCTGCTACGCGTTCTGGTTCTTGTAAATCAAGCTCTGTTGGTAAGCCTGTTTTAACCGCACAAAAACGACAAGCACGTGTACAAACCGCACCTAAGATCATGAATGTTGCTGTTTTTCTTACAGCCCAGCATTCATGAATATTGGGACATTTTGCCTCTTCACAAACGGTATGAAGCTGCTTAGAACGCATCATTTTCTTTAAGCCTGTATAGTTTTCATTTGTATTTAACTTAATTTTCAACCATTCGGGCTTGCGCTTGTATTCTGTTTGTTTTGTCATGTTATCAACTCCGCACAATATGAAATAGTTTACCGTGTTCGCTTCTTTCAATGTAACATATCTATTCTAACGTATGAAAGCGATTTGCTCAAATGAAGATTCCCAGAAATTTTACCAATGATTTACTATAATGAAATATCTCGTATATCCCACACTAAAAAGAGTGATGTTGTGAAAGGAGTCCATTTTCATGCTTCGAAGAATTTCTCTTTTGCTTTCTATCTGCTTTCTCCTTCAGCAAGGGATTGTTTATGGTGAAGTCGATCAGCAAAGCATATATGAAAAACGCATGACACTTTATAAAGAAACAGAGCAATCTTCTAGCATCCCTTGGTATTATTTTGCTGCTATTGATCAGTATGAACGAAATATACGAAGCGTAAGAAGAGATATCCCCAAAAAACCTGATGCTATCGTATCCATTTACTTTAAACCAGAAATGTGGGCTGGACCAGCTAATGGTACTTACAATGATACATTGCCCCACACCATTTCTTTATTTGGAGGAATTGGTTTAGATGGTGATAAGGACGGATTTGCAAACTCAAACAACGATCGAGATATTTTATACACGATGTCTACTATCATAAAGAAACAAGGGATTATAGAAGATCGGATTAAAATTATGCTCTGGGAATACTATAAACGTGCAAAAACAGTAGAATTGATTATGGAATACGCCCGTTTGTATCAACACTACGGTCGTATCAACTTAGAAGGGAATGCGTTTCCTCTACCTATCCACAGTGATCATAGCTACCGCAGTACCTTTGGCGCTGGACGAAGCTTTGGCGGAAGACGCATCCATGAAGGCACCGATATTTTTGCTGGTTATGGCGTACCAGTAAGATCAACTTGCTATGGCATTATTGAAACGAAAGGCTGGAATCGCCTTGGCGGCTGGCGTATTGGAATTCGTGATTTATATAACAACTATCATTATTATGCACATTTAGGCGGTTTTTCTAAAAATATACAACTTGGACAAATTGTAGAACCTGGAACTCCTATCGGCTTCGTAGGTAGCACCGGTTACGGTCCTCCTGGAACAGCGGGGAAGTTCCCTCCGCACTTGCACTTTGGAATGTATAAAGACAACGGCTATACAGAATGGGCATTTGACCCTTATATCCATTTACGTTTGTGGGAGCGGAAAGAACGTGCGAGTTTAAAAAGATAACCGCAGCTTAACAGCTGCGGTTATTTTCTATATTCCACCAGACATAATTAATATTCCTAAAATAATTTGAAATACGTAACTCATTACAATGCTCATCCACGCCCATTTACTTAAGTCATGTTTTATACCTAAAAACGCAAACAAAATTGCACATGCAGGTAATAAATACGTAGTTACTAATATTTCAAATACTGCCCCTTTAATATTTAAATCAACAAAAGATAAAACCAAAAATAATATAGCCTGAACTACACTCAAACAAATAGATATGATATTCATTTTCTTACTTATTGATTCGCTAATCATTATCTCCCCCTTTCATTTATTCTACTATGAAAAAAGGAATTATTTACCTTGTTATAAAAGGAATAATTTTTTATCTAGTAGTAAAAAGGGGAGCGAAGTATATTGTAGAAATACAGCAGACATTTACTTCAATTTAATCATCTGCTTTTTTATCTTTTTTATCCGGTACAACAACACCACCGCTTCCATAATACGCCGGCACTTCACCTTGCACAATTCGCGTCGCAATCGGTATATGTTGTTTTACTGTAACTTCTTTTGTACGAAATGGAATAATAATCTGCAGTGTTACATCCACTTCCATAATGACCTCAATCGCTGTATTGTTAATCCCATGTGGTTTCACGTTTTGCTTAATATCTGTACCCACATGACCAATTGTTGTAAAGTTAATTGGGATATCTGGTCCTAAATTACCAAGGAGTGCATTATCCGTTATACGCCCAAGAGGAACCGACATCGACACTCCGCCTTCTTCCGGAAGACCGAGCGCTTTCATATCTCCCTTCTCCACTTGATGCAAATATTTCTCTATGTATGCAGTCGTCGATGTTAAAATCTCGTTCACTTGCTTTGTATTTAAATCGATTGTCGATACTTTACCGTTCTTATCATTTTGCACCTTCATCAATGAATCCACATCGAACCCTTCATTAATCCGGTCCTTTACCGCCTTTGTCATTACAACTGTTGCCATTTTCTTCGTCTGCATTTCCCCATATTTTATTAATGTGGGCTGAATACTTTTATTCACAAGCCATAATCCCTGCAACGTCATAAGCAAAAAAATGATAAACGAAATAAGTAGTACATGCCGAAAGGGAAGCGGTCCCCTTCGAAACCGCGAAGCTTTTGGGCGAAATGTGCGCATAACAAAACCCTCCTTCTTATATCATTTCTATGCAAGAAAGAGGGACGATATATACTTATATCATTTTTAATAACGCATCTTTTCCAATTGTTCCTGCTGGAATGCCTAAAGCCTCCGCTCCAGTAGTAACCGATTCAAGAGGTGCTTCTAACAGCTGCTCAATTGTTCTTACCCCAACTGCGCGGCCGGCAATAATTCCTCGATCCCCTAACTTCTCGTTTAATAGATCGACATCTAACGCTCCGCACATAATATATCCTTTATCGCTCATAACAGCCAGCAAATTTGTTTTCGGAAGCTTTACGCTAACAGCTATAAACGTATGATTATCAATAAAAATTGGCTCTACATTAACCATAGTTCCTACACTCCTCTCTTTCTTATCTTTATGACAAGAGAAAAATGAGTGTTACAGGTTAACTAGCCTATAGTTTGATTGAAGATGTATAAGTTATCAACATCTCCATTAAAACATCTCGCAATAATTCTGGCATATAATATTGTTTTTCAGAAAGTGTGGATAGCTCTGGGTATAAGTAACCGAATGTAAACATATCGATTGTCCCGACAGTATATATACGATCTAATTCTAAAGATTCCCCATTAATGAGCACATCTTCAAGTAAAATTTTATTTCCAGGAATCGTATCTGGAATGACTTCTACACCAGCATAGATCATTTTCCCCATCACTTTCCCGCGAAAACCGAGTCCTTTTACTTCAAGTTGTTCCATGTTTGGACGACGTGCTTTTAAAATAACCTCTCGTAATGTTTTTCCCTTCATTTGCAGAGCACATGGATTAATAGGATGTGGACAAACCCTGTGGATATCCCCGCGTGTGACAATGCCTTCTTCCAATCCGTCTAACAGCACACCCGCATTAACCATCCCAATTTCAGCATTGCACCATCTTTTAAGTGCACTTGCTAACATACTGGAAAATGTCGTCTCCTGAAACCAATCAATCGGCAATGGCTCCTTCAAATCAATAATTGGCTCTTCCATAATTTTCTTACTTTCTTCTTGCAACGCTTCAATCGTCGGTAATGCATCTCCAGAAACTTTCAAACTTTTTGTAGCAATCGCTCTTCCGTCTTTTTTCACGACTTTCTTTGTCTCTCTATCTACCGTTAGCTGAACATGACCAACGTAGTGCCCCCACTTTTCTCCGCAACAAAGAAGAGTTCCATTCATAAGAACACCGTGCTCAAACAAATGATGCGTATGTGCTCCTAAAATCACATCAATATCATAATGCTCTGCCATATATTCATCTGCATTCTTTCCAAGATGAGAAAGAACGACAGTAACATCTGCTTGCTCTTTTACTTCTTCTAAAATCAATTCTAAATGCTCAATTGGATCTTCAATATGCCAATCTAACATTTCATAAAACTCAGGATACGCCACCGTTAAACCAATAAAGGCTATTGTAATGCCGTCTGCAGTCGTATGAAGTGTATAAGCTTCTGCCCACTTCGGACGCATTCCATTTGTTTCAAATAAATTAGCTACAAGTACTTCAAATTTCGCTTCATCATATAAGTGGTCTAGATGCTCTTTCGCTAACGTAATTCCTTCATTATTTCCGATCGTTACATAATCATATAACGCTTCATTTAATAACTTCGTATTTCCCCGTCCATTTGTCGCTTCCGTTATACGATGAAAACGATCTACGTGATCGCCAATATCTAGTGTAAAAACAGCCTCTCCAGCTGCTTGCCGGCGCTTTTTCTCTTCTAGTACAAACCGAGAAATCTGTGGCCAATTTTCAAAATGGCTATGTATATCGTTTGTATGATAAAGGTGAAGAATTACTTCTTTATTTATATTCAGAGAAAAAACCTCCTCTCAGTTCCTTACTGCATTTTACGCTACAGGAATGCAATAATCCTGTAAATACTTTTCGCCTTTTCTTGCTATTTTACATTGTACTCTCATTAAGAGAAAAAGCAAAAAGATAACTTTCAATTAGAAAATTTTTACACTAAAATATATGTACGGAGGTGATTTATTTGGCTAACAAATATAGCTTACTCTCTCTATCGATTACATTAGCTGGACTTATTTTCTTTCTACCCAGCTTTTTCATTACAACCGCTTTAGATAGCATCTTCCTTTTTACTAGCATCGCTTGCATCATCCTCGGTCTCATACTCAGCATGATCGCCATAATAAAAAACGAACCGAGTAAATGGAAGTTTGTCGGTATTTTCGTTCCGCTCATCGCCGTTATATTCATCTTACTTATTCCTTTTCTTATTGGGGCTTTTGGATTTTAGGTGCCGTAAGAGCTTTTCCGTTTATCGTATATTGTAGAACGGTCAATATGTTGTGTCGAACCGCCGATATATCAGGAAAATCGCCGATATATTTATTCACAATATAAAAAAGCGCCCTGCTGAGCAGGGCGCTTTCGCATTTCTTTTATTATCCAGTTCCAGAAAACCACTTGGTAAACGAAAGGAAACAAAGTCAAGTGCATTAGGCATAACCCGTAATGGACGATATTAAAACCATCCTTAAAAGATTATATTTACTATTAAAAATTCTATGTATCCTTCTTGTTCTTTTCGAGGGGATTTATCCCATATTAACACTTTCATCCCTATACCCACTCCCATGATTAAACCTACTATTCATTTACATCAATACTCTTTATAAAAAATTCTGAAAAATCATTGCATTTCTGATACAAAATGTGTATATTGTACATATAGTGTATATACAATATAGAGACTAAGAGGGATTTGCATGCAAATAATTATTTCAAATAGTTCTAAGGAGCCAATTTACGAACAAATTAAAAATCAAATAAAGTCGCTAATTTTAACTGGTGATTTAAAAGAGGGATCGCCCCTCCCGTCAATGCGCCAACTCGCAAAAGATTTGCAAATTAGTGTTATTACGACAAAACGCGCATATGAGGAGTTAGAAAAAGCAGGATTTATTTATTCAATTGTAGGTCGGGGCTCTTTTGTTGCTGAACAAAATTTAGATGTAGTACGTGAGAAAAAATTAAAAGTGATTGAAGAACAATTATTGTCTGTCATTACTAATAGTAAGGAAATTGGGCTACCCTTAACGGAACTGCGGGAATTATTAACTATTTTATATGAGGAGTAAGATGTATGGAGAATATAGTAGAGCTACACAATGTTAGTAAAACACTTCAAGGTTTTTCGATAAAGCAATTAAATTTACAAATCAAAAAAGGATTTGTAACAGGATTCATCGGCGCAAATGGTGCCGGTAAATCGACAACCATTAAAATGATGATGAACTTATTAAAGCCAGATGCGGGCGAGGTTAAAATTTTCGGCTTAGACTACGCAACGCACGAAAAAGAAATTAAAGAGCGCATCGGTTTTGTTTTTGATAGTAACGTATTTTATGAAGGCTTAAATCTAAAGGATATTAAGCGTATAGTCGCGCCTGCTTATAAAAATTGGGACGAAACGATATTTAAGCGCTATATAGAACAGTTTGAATTGCCAATGAATAAAGCGATTAAAACTTTTTCAAAAGGGATGCAGATGAAAGCTTCATTAGCGCTTGCGTTATCACATCATGCCGAGTTGATTATTATGGATGAGCCAACAGCGGGCTTAGACCCAATATTTAGACGTGAGTTACTCGATTTACTGCATGAATTAATGCTTGATGGTAATCGCACAATTTTCTTCTCTACACATATTACGACGGATTTAGATCGCATCGCTGATTTTATTGCCTTTTTAAAAAAGGGAAAATTAATCTTTAATCATTCAATTCATGAGGTAGAGGAAAACTATGCCTTAGTAAAAGGGAGTACGGATTTATTAGACCGTGATACAGAAAAAGCCTTTGTGCATGTTCATCGTGCACCGACTGGCTTTGAGGCATTAACGAATAATGTAACTGAAGTTGAACAAATTTTTGGTAATGAAGTTATGATTGAACGCGCCTCATTAGAGGACATCATGTATTACTCGAAAGGAGTAGGGCATCATGCTTAATTTAATCAAACGCGATTTAATTTTACAAAAAAAACAATTGCTCATTTATTTAGGCTGTATCGTCTTTTTTATTGTGATGAACACGCACCCTATTTTGGTCTTTACAATTACAAGTATTTTTATTCCTTTTAATACGCATGCCTATGACGAAAAAACTGAAACAAATATTTTATTAAATTCTTTACCATATACCCGTAAGGAAATTGTCGCTTCACGCTATATTGGGGCAATTGTTTACATGTTGTTGGCAATTTCTGTAACAAGTGTCATGCTTATCATCTTCCAAAAGTCATTTACTGTAGAGCATATTGTAATGGGCAATGCACTATTTTTGCTATTTGCAGCCGTTACATTTCCACTATTTTATCAATTTAAGCAAAAGCATATGTCGTCCATTGTCATCGTTTCATTTTTAGCTTCAGTTTATCTCGGTCCACCTGCTGTACAATTTCTTGCAACAGAGTTTAGTACAGTTACCGATGCTATTTTCAGCTTATCTATACCTACTTTGTATGCCATAGCTATGATTATTATCGTATGTGTTTATATCATTTCATGGGGAGTATCATTAATCATTTATCAACGTAAAGCATTTTGATTCAAAATTTTCTGTATTATAAAATAAAAATTGAACATGTTACCCTTTTTAAAGGTGCAAAATCCGGTGAGGTATGCCCCTGAAAAACCAATCACCACATAAAAAAGCGCCCTGCTTAGCAGGGCGCTTCCTTAATTCTACTTATTGTCCAGCTCTGCCTCCTAGACCCTCATGTCTAAGAACCTTCCGCACCAGAAGATAAAAAGCATCTTCTGTGCGAAAGAACCTTAGCCAACGGGTCTGAACAGTCGGCTCCGCATTTCTACTTAACCAATAGAACCTTCCATCTCAAACTTGATTAGACGGTTCATTTCTACTGCGTACTCCATTGGAAGTTCGCGAGTGAATGGCTCGATGAAGCCCATTACGATCATTTCTGTAGCTTCTTGCTCAGAAATACCACGGCTCATTAGGTAGAATAATTGTTCTTCTGATACTTTTGATACTTTCGCTTCGTGCTCAAGTGAAACGTGATCGTTTTTGATCTCGTTGTAAGGAATTGTATCAGATGTAGATTGGTTATCCATGATTAACGTGTCACATTCGATGTTAGAGCGAGAGTTTGTCGCTTTTGGTCCGAAGTGTACGATACCACGGTATGTTACTTTACCACCATGTTTCGCAATCGATTTAGAAACGATTGTTGAAGATGTGTTTGGTGCTAAGTGAATCATTTTCGCACCAGCATCTTGGTGTTGGCCTTTACCAGCAATCGCGATAGATAATGTTAAACCACGAGCGCCTTCGCCTTTTAAGATAACTGCTGGGTATTTCATCGTTAATTTAGATCCGATGTTACCATCAATCCATTCCATCGTTGCGTTTTCTTCACAAACAGCACGTTTTGTAACTAGGTTGTATACGTTGTTCGCCCAGTTTTGGATTGTTGTGTAACGGCAATATGCATCTTTCTTAATGATGATTTCTACTACCGCACTGTGCAGTGAGTTTGTTGTGTAAACAGGTGCTGTACAACCTTCTACGTAGTGTACGTGTGCGCCTTCGTCTACGATAATAAGCGTACGCTCGAATTGTCCCATATTCTCAGAGTTAATACGGAAATACGCTTGAAGTGGTGTATCAACTTTTACACCTTTTGGAACGTAGATGAATGATCCACCAGACCAAACTGCAGAGTTTAATGCAGAAAATTTGTTGTCTGTTGGCGGAATTACTTTTCCGAAATGCTCACGGAAAATATCTTCGTTCTCTTTTAATGCGCTATCTGTATCTTTGAAGACGATTCCTAGAGCTTCTAGGTCTTCTTTCATGTTGTGGTATACAACTTCAGATTCGTACTGTGCAGATACACCAGCTAAATATTTTTGCTCAGCTTCTGGAATACCTAATTTATCAAATGTAGCTTTAATTTCATCAGGTACTTCATCCCAAGACTTCTCAGATTTCTCAGATGGTTTTACGTAGTACGTAATTTCATCGAAATTTAAGTCATTTAAGTCGCCGCCCCATTGTGGCATTGGCATTTCATAGAACTTATCCAGTGATTTTAAACGGAAGTCTAACATCCACTGTGGTTCTTCTTTCATACGTGAAATCTCTTCAACGATTTCTTTTGTTAAACCGCGTCCAGCACGGAAAATCGAAACGTCTTTGTCCTTGAAACCATATTTATAATCGCCGATATCTGGCAGTTTCTTCGCCATGTTGGTATGTCCCTCCTTAGATAACCTCGTGTTTAGGAACCTTTAACATTACTTATCTTCGTTTAAGCCTTTTTCTAACGCTTTCCAAGCTAATGTTGCACATTTAATACGTGCTGGAAACTTGCATACGCCTTGTAATGCTTCAATATCCCCTAAATCTACGCTGTCATCGTACTCTTTTCCTAGCATCATATCAGAGAAAATTTTAGAAAGCTGAAGTGCTTCTTCAATTTTCTTTCCTTTTACTGCTTGCGTCATCATGGAAGCTGAAGACATGGAGATGGAACACCCTTCTCCTTCGAACTTCGCCTCTCGCACAATACCATCTTCTACTTTCATCGTAAGTTGAATACGATCGCCGCAAGTTGGATTGTTTAAGTTAACGGTAACACTATCTTCTAACACGCCATTGTTACGTGGATTTTTATAATGATCCATTATAACTTGACGATATAACGTATCTAAATTATTAAATGACATTTGTGAAATACTCCTTCGTTTTGATTAACGCTTCAACAAATGTATCAATTTCTTCAGTTGTATTATATAAGTAGAAGCTTGCACGTGCTGTAGAAGAAGCTTTCAACCACTTCATTAATGGTTGTGCACAGTGATGTCCGGCACGAACCGCAATTCCTTCTACGTCTAATACAGTTGCCACATCATGCGGATGTACTTCATCAATATTAAATGTAACAAGACCAGCGCGATGCTTTGGACCATAAATTGTAACGCCATCTACTTCTGATAGTCTTTCTAAAGCATACTGCGCTAATTCATGTTCATGCTTTTCAATATTATCAAGACCGATTTCTTCTAGGAAATCAATTGCCGCTCCAAGACCGATTGCATTGCCGATAATCGGTGTACCCGCTTCAAACTTCCACGGAAGCTCTTTCCATGTAGACTCTTGTAAGTCTACGAAATCGATCATTTCACCGCCAAATTCAATGGGCTCCATATTGTTCAGCAATTCCTTCTTACCATATAATACGCCAATACCTGTAGGTCCACACATTTTATGAGCGGATAATGCGTAGAAATCACAATTTAAATCTTGTACATCCACTTTCATATGCGGTGTACTTTGCGCACCATCAACGACCATGATTGCACCATTTTGATGAGCGATTTCTGCGATTTCTTTTACAGGATTAATCGTTCCAAGTACGTTAGACACATACATAATAGAAACGATTTTTGTATTCGGTGTAATTGTTTGACGAGCATCCTCTAATGAGATTGTTCCGTCTGGCTGAAGCGGAAGATATTTTAAATTTGCGCCTGTTGCCTTTGCAACTTGTTGCCACGGAATGATATTACTATGGTGCTCCATGTAAGAGATGACGATTTCATCGCCTTCTTTTACATTTTCACGTCCATAGCTTGCTGCTACTGTATTTAATGCAGTTGTCGTTCCGCGCGTGAAAATAATTTCTTCCATTGATTTCGCATTGATAAACTTGCGAACTTTCTCGCGTGCACCTTCATACGCATCGGTAGCTTTCGTACCGAGCGTATGAACACCACGATGCACGTTAGAATTGTATTCTTTATAGTAACGTTCTAACGTTTCAATGACTTGAATTGGTTTTTGAGAAGTTGCTGCACTATCGAAATATACAAGTTGTTTACCGTTCACCTTTTGATCAAGAATTGGAAACTGTTTGCGTATTTCATGAATATTCATTAGCGAACTTTCCTTTCAATTACCTCAACAAGCTGTGCTTTTACTCCTTCAATTGGAAGCTCATTTACTACAGGTGCTAAGAATCCATGGATGACTAAACGTTCTGCTTCTTGCTTCGGAATACCACGGCTCATTAAGTAGTATAGTTGCAGTGGATCTACGCGGCCTACAGAAGCTGCGTGCCCTGCCATTACATCGTCTTCGTCAATTAAAAGAATTGGGTTTGCATCACCACGTGCTTTTTCATTTAACATAAGAACGCGAGAAGATTGTTGTGCATTTGATTTAGATGCACCGTGTTCAATCTTACCAATTCCGTTAAAGATAGATGTTGCGCTATCTTTTTGTACACCGTGTTTTAAGATAAAGCCTTCAGAGCTTTTACCGAAGTGAACAACTTTTGTTGTAAAGTTTTGTGTTTGGTTACCACGGCCAATTGTTACTGTTTTTGTATCAGCAAATGATCCGTCGCCCATTAAGTTCGTTACGTTCTCTGAAATTGTATTTCCGTCATTCATAAGACCTAACGCCCACTCAAGACGTCCATCTCGGCCTACAACGCCGCGGCGGTTCACATAAGATGTTACATCTTTTGCTAATAGATCAACCGCACCAAATTTCACTTGTGCACCTTGCTCTACGATTACTTCTGCCACGATATTTGCAATACCTGTAACAGTTTCATTCGCTACGTAGTTTTCTACATATGTTGCAGAACTGTTAGCATCAGCTACAAATAGTACGTGGTTGTATACGTTCGCTTCTTCGCCATCTACTAAGAATACAGCTTGAAGTGGTGTTTCAAGAACAACGTTTTTCGGAACATATACGAATGCACCGCCGTTGATTAGTGCAGCATGAAGTGCTGTTAAGCGATGCTCATCTACTTTCACGCCATCTTTCATTAGATACTTTTGTAAAAGTTCAGCATGCTCAGTTGCAGCTGTAACGATATCTGTGAAAATAACGCCTTTCTCTTTTGCTTCGTCTGCTAGAGAAACGAATGCTGTTGTACCACTTCGTCCTACAAGTACGCTATTATTTGTATCGATTAACTTTTGCACTGCTTCTGGAAGTTCCTCTAAAGAACTTACAGGCTCTTGCTTAGCAGTGTGGCCTTTGCCAACAAAGTCCCATTTATCAATTTTCGTTTTATCAGGCTTTGGCATTGGAAGTTCAGTTGCTTGTGCAAGAGCTTGTAAGCGGAACTCAGTCAACCAAGCAGCTTCGTTTACTTCGCTTGCGCGCTGACGGATTGTTTCTTGATCGAAAGGTAATGTACCGATTGTCATGTTTATGCTCCTCTCTTACGCTTCTTGCTCTGTTGTTTCGTCTTCAATACCTAATTCTTTTTTAATCCAGTCGTAACCTTCAGCTTCTAGACGTTGTGCAAGCTCAGGGCCACCAGATTTAACAATGCGACCGTTCATCATAACGTGAACGAAGTCTGGAGTGATGTAGTTTAATAAACGTTGGTAATGCGTAATCATTAAGCAACCGAATTCTTCGCCGCGCATTTGGTTAATACCTTTAGATACAACTTTTAATGCATCGATATCAAGACCAGAGTCGATTTCATCTAAGATTGCAATTTTTGGCTCAATCATCATTAATTGAAGAATTTCGTTACGTTTTTTCTCACCGCCAGAGAAACCTTCGTTTAAGTAACGTTGTGCCATTTCTGGATCCATTTCTAGGAATTCCATGTTTTTATCTAATGTACGGATAAATTTCATAAGAGAAATTTCATCGCCTTCTTCACGACGTGCATTAATTGCAGAACGTAAGAAGTCAGCGTTTGTTACTCCGCTAATTTCACTTGGATATTGCATTGCTAGGAATAGACCCGCTTGTGCGCGCTCATCTACTTCCATCTCTAATACATCTTCACCGTCGATGATGATGCTACCTTCTGTTACTTCATATTTTGGGTGACCCATAATTGCAGAAGATAAAGTTGATTTACCTGTTCCGTTAGGTCCCATAATTGCGTGGATTTCTCCACCTTTTACTTCAAGGTTTACACCTTTTAAGATTTCTTTACCATCGATTGATACATGTAAGTCTTTAACCGTTAATGTAGAACCAGTCATCTCAATACCTCCATTAATCCTCTATATACATTTTAAAAATTCCTAAAACATTCACATTCTCATTTTATTCTCATTCTAATTTTATATCAAATAAAATGATATCGCAAACGCTGAGAAAATGTAACAATTTTTTCACAAATGTATATAAGTATTTCCCTCACATCCTATTACGATACACCTTTCTTCTTATATATAAAGGAAAAAGGGCTGGGAATTTACCAGCCCTTTCCTGCTATTATTCACTTACCGGAAGCACAGCCCCCTTATACTCTTTATTAATAAAATCTTGAATTTCTTTTGAATGTAATACCTCTACTAGTTCCTTAATTTCTTTTTTCTTCTCATCACCTTTACGAACGGCAATAATATTTGCATATGGAGAGTCTGCCCCTTCAATTGCAATTGCATCCTTTTTAGGATTTAATTTCGCATCAATCGCATAGTTTGAGTTAATAAATAGCGCATCACCTTCATTATTTTCATATAACTTCGGCGTGAGTCCAGGCTCTACATCTGTTTTAAACTTCAAGTTCTTTGGATTCTCCACAATATCTTTTACTGTCGCTTTCACAATATCTACACCATCTTTAAGCTTAATGACGCCACCTTTTTGTAATAACGCTAGCATACGTCCACGTTCTGCCACGTTATTACTCATAATAACTGTCCCGTCATTTGGAAGGTCTTTTAAGCTTTTATATTTCTTAGAATAGATTCCCATTGGCTCTAAATGGATTTTCCCTGCATTTACAATTTTATATCCCTTTTCCTCAATCTCTTTGTCTAAGTATGGAATGTGCTGAAAGTAGTTTGCATCAATGTCTTTATCTGCTAATGCTTTATTTGGTAACACATAATCTTGGAATGTTTCAATTTTTAATTTTATACCTTTTTTCTCTAAGATAGGTTGTGCTTTCTCTAAAATAACAGCATGCGGTACATTCGAAGCACCGACAACAAGTGTATTTTCATCTTTCCCGCCGCAAGCAGCTAATGCAAATACAAAGATTGCTATAAAAATTGATAGTATGATTTTCTTCATATGATGATACCTCTTTTTCTTAATTTTCAGAACTCTCGTTATGTACAGGTCTTGGGTTCACAATTCAACTTATTACGACCTTTAACAAATTTTAATAGGTAAAAAATAAGAGCTGGCATTTACCAGCCCTTATTTAAGCAATTATTCTTTAACAGGAACAATCGCTCCCTTATATTCTTTATTAATGAAGTCTTCAATCTCTTTCGAATGCAACACTTCTACAAGTGCTTTAATTTCTTTCTTGTCTTTATCGCCTTTACGAACTGCTACAACGTTTGCATATGGAGAATCATTTCCTTCAATAGCAATTGCATCTTTCTCCGGGTTTAATTTCGCATCAATTGCATAATTTGAGTTAATTAATACCGCATCGCCTTCTTTATTGTTATACACTTGTGGTAATAAACCAGGCTCAATATCCGTTTTAAACTTCAAGTTTTTCGGATTTTCCGCAATATCTTTTGTCGTTGCTTTGACAGGTGTCACACCAGATTTAATTTTTAAAATACCTTCTTTTTGCAAGATTGCTAAACCACGTCCATGATCCGCAACAGAGTTACTCATGATGATTGTCGCTCCATCTGGAAGGTCTTTTAAATTCTTATACTTTTGAGAATATACACCGATTGGTTCTAAGTGAATTTTCCCTGCTACTTCAAAATCATATTTTTTATCTTTTATTTCTTTCTCTAAGTAAGGAATGTGCTGGAAGTAGTTCGCATCTAACTCTTTATCCGCTAATGATTTATTTGGCAGTACGTAATCCTGAAACTTTTCAACTTTTAGTGTTATACCTTTTTTCTCAAGTAAAGGCTTTGCCTTTTCTAAAATAACAGCGTGCGGCACGTTAGAAGCACCGACAACAAGCTCATCGTTACCTTTGTCGCTTTTTCCCCCACAAGCAGCTAAACCAAAAATTGACGTTGTAATAAGTGCTGCAAGTAATAATTTTTTCATGTTGTAAACACCCTTCCCTTTTTATATAGATATATTTTTACCGTTTATCAATTCGATTTGTAACAATATCCCCAAGCCATTGAATTAAGAAAACAACTAACAATACACAAATTGTCGCAACGATTGTCACATCGTTATTTCCACGCTGGAATCCTTCTAAATAAGCAAGTGTACCAAGACCTCCAGCACCAACAACACCTGCCATTGCTGTATAACCTACAAGCGCAATTGTCGTTACTGTAATGCCTGAAACAAGTGCCGGCAATGATTCTGGAATCAATACCTTCAAAATAATCGTGCTCGTTTTTGCTCCCATTGCTTTTGAAGCTTCAATAACCCCTTTATCAATTTCACGAAGAGCAATTTCAACCATCCTTGCATAAAATGGTGCTGCTCCAATAATCAAAGCTGGAAGTGCTGCACTTGCCCCAAGAATTGTTCCAAGAAGAATCTTCGTAAATGGAATTAATAAAATGATTAAAATGATAAACGGAATGGAACGGAAGATATTTACGAACGCTCCAATCACAGTGTGCACTGCTTTATTTTCCCATAAATTATCTTTTGATGTCATAAAGAGTAATAATCCTAAAATAAGACCTAAAACAAATGTGGCAAGTGCTGCAATTGCCGTCATGTATAATGTCTCACCTGTTGCTTCTAGCATTTTATTCCAATCAACATTAGATAATAAATTATCCATGTGCAATCACCTCCAGCTCTACTTGCTCTTGATTGATTCCTACTATCGCTTGCTGGATCGCTGCTTCCTCACCATTTAAGTGAACAACTAAACTTCCATAAGAACCATTGTTTGTTTGGGCAATATTCCCTTGTAATACACTTACCTCTATATCATCACGTCTCATTAATTGTTGCAGTACAGGACGCTCTACTGAATCGCCAATAAACTGTAAACGAATGACTTTTCCATCTGGATATTTTTCTAACAAGCTTTCAATTGTTTCATTTGTATCTTCAGAATCTGTTATCTGTTGTACAAATCGCTTTGTAATCTCTTGTTTAGGATTACGGAACACCTCTAGTACAGGCCCGCTTTCTACAATCTTTCCTTTTTCCATTACCGCAACACGATTACAGATTTTTTGAATGACATGCATCTCATGCGTGATCAATACAATCGTTAAGCCAAGACGTTTATTAATATCTAGTAGTAAATCTAAAATTTGATCTGTCGTTTCTGGATCAAGCGCTGATGTTGCTTCATCACATAAGAGTACTTTTGGATTGTTTGCTAACGCTCTTGCAATCCCCACGCGCTGCTTTTGACCACCGCTTAATTGAGATGGGTATGCCTCTTCTCTTCCTTCTAATCCAACAAGACGAATTAGCTCATCAACACGCTTTCTTCGCTGCGCTTTATCCACTCCTGCAATTTCAAGCGGAAAAGCAATATTTTCACGTACAGTTCGTGACCAAAGTAAGTTGAAATGCTGAAAAATCATTCCGATTTCTTGCCTCGCCTTTCGAAGCTCACTCCCTGTAATCGCAGAAATAACACGATTCGCTATCGTAATTTGGCCCGAAGTAGGTTTCTCTAATTGGTTAAACAATCTAATTAAAGAACTCTTCCCAGCACCGCTATAACCAATCACACCAAAGATTTCGCCTTTATCTATTTTTAAATTGGCGTCATCCACAGCAGTAACATCACCGCTTTTTGACTTATATATTTTCTTTACATTCTCTAATAAAATCATGGTGTATCACCCCTTTTTATTTAAAAAGCGCAAGTAGCTCGTTCAGAATGTGAGGAGGATGGAGCTTCTGACATAGAGGCAATTTTTGCCTCGTAGGAAGAAGCGAAGCCGCCGAACATTCTAGCTGCTGAAGCTGGATTTCTTAAAAAGCGCAAGCGGCTTGCTTAGCTCTGCCCCTACACATTCTTTTTATCTTTTCATGCAGGATACAAAATTCTAGCCGCTGGAGCTAAATTATTGATGGCTCCTTTCGTCATCCGAATGTCCTCCTCATTCAAACAACAAAAAACCTTTCCGCTTTTAGAATGAGCAGAAAGGTTTATATGCATATATCAACATTATCCCTTTCTCTCATCTTTCAAAGCATTCGCTTTGCAGGAATTGGCACCATTTCAACATAAAAGTTGACGGTTGCCGGGTTTCACAGGGCTCAGTCCCTCCACCTCTCTTGATAAGAGAAATCAGATTCAATTTTCGTCTGATTTAAAATTTATGAAATTGTCTATATTTTATGACTTGAATTGTATCAATATACATTCACTATGTCAACAGAAATTTTCGTAAAAAAAGAACCTTCAGAATATTAAGCACCTACTTGCATGGGTTTACATATATGAAATACAGATTCCAACAATAACATTGTGCGATATGTTCCCGAATAATGAACACTTCCACTATTGATTAGTGTTTGCAACTGAACTTTTCCAGTCACTAATCGTCTTAAATCTTCTTCCAGTAAGCAAACGATTTGTTCTGTTCCTCTTGCATCCTTCAAAAGTTGTATATACTCTCTTGAAATTTGAAGTGAATAACATTCATCTCCAAAACGAATATTAATTATTTTTTCTCCTTGCCTTAGAAGTGGCTCTAAATGATATTGTCCATTAGCATAAGTTACAAATGATTGAAGCAACGAATATAATCTCATTCCAGTCACATCCTTCATATCACTTTCTACTAATACCATTCCCTTCTACCAAAGAGCAATCCTGTTACTTTCTCTCGACAAATAACGTAGCCCTTCTATCCCTCGACATATTTCCCAAGAAATATGTCGAGGCGGCAAAAACTTTGCCGCCTACTGTAATTCTGTATATAAATATTCAACCGAATGAAATGCATATATTTTCTTTGTAAGTGTCCCATTTTCAAATACAAGTAAGCAAGGTACACTTTCCACCTCATATTCACGAGCCAAATGCGGAGCATAATTCAAATCTAACATTCCAATTTCCAAATCTGATATAGCCACTTCTACAACTGTTAACATCTTCTTTGCTAATTGGCATGTTCCACACATTGGTGTATATACATATAACACTGTTTTTTCTTGATTTGCTATTGCAAATGTAGCTTCAGCACCTGTCCAATCAATCACTTCTATCATTCCTTACCGTAAATATTCTGTATAAACGTCAATGTCAGCTCCCCATAGTACATTCGCTAAATGATTAGAAGGAGCAGTTGCCACTTCACGATACGAACGATCAATATAAATATGCTCGGCTTGCGGAAACTCTTTACGAAATTGCTTTCTTAACTTTTCTCCTGCATCATCAGCATCTACTAGCACATATACTTCTTTATCAAAAAACTGATCAATGAGCTCATCCATTTTCGACAAACCAATTGTACCATTTGTACAAACAATTTCCACCGGTTCTCGAATAATAGATTCAATCTTTCTTCTATCTGATTTACCTTCGACAATAATGACTTTTTCTACATAGACCATATGTCATCACCCGATCACCATATACTGTACAACCTTTAACTTAGTATATAGTATATTCGTTCTTTTCATGTTGTTTCCTGTTTATTTTTGCAAAGAAAAGCGGAGCCGACTGTTTAGCCCCGGTGGCTAAAGTTCTTTCGCATAGAAGACGCTTTTTGTCTTCTTTTGCGGAAGGTTCTTAGACATGAGGGGCTAGGAGGCGGAGCTAGACAAAGAAAAGCGCAAGCGGCTCGTTCAGAACAAGAGGACGTTGGAACTCCTGACGTAGAGGCGCTCTTTGCCTCATAGGAAGGAGTGAAACGGCCGACTGTTCTTGCCGCTAGAGCTAGATCAAGAAAAGCGCAAGCGGCTTGCTCACTTCGTACAAAATAAAAAGGACAGCACATAGGCTGTCCTTTTTATTTCGACTCAAATTAGTCTTGGTTTGTCATTTCTGCGTATTTTTCTGCAGATAATAACTTTTCAACTTCACTTGCATCAGAAAGTTCAACTTTAACCATCCATGCACCTTCGTATGGAGAATCGTTAACAAGTTCTGGTTGGTCACTTAATTCTTCGTTTACTGCTACAACTTTACCACTTACAGGTGCGTATAATTCAGAAACTGTTTTAACAGATTCTACGCTTCCGAATGGCTCGTCAGCTTCAATTGTTGCACCTACTTCAGGAAGTTCAACGAATACGATATCGCCTAACTCACTTTGTGCGAAATGAGTAATACCGATAACAACTTGGTTGCCTTCAGTTTTTACCCATTCGTGTTCTTCAGAGTAACGTAAATGATTTGGAATGCTCATGACTGTACCTCCAGTGAATGTATTAATTATGTAAAAATACCTTATTGGTACTTTTTCCACACACTTTCAAATTGCTCTTCGTTAAAACCAAGTGTTACATTCGTTCCATCTGTTACGATTGGACGTTTAATCAACATGCCATCAGATGCTAATAGCTCAAACATTTCGTCTTCGCTCGCATCCTTTAACTTATCTTTTAAGCCAAGTTCACGGTAACGCATTCCACTTGTGTTAAAGAATTTTTTTAATGGTAATTCACTTTTCGTATGCAAATTACGTAAGTCTTCTTTAGACGGTGGATTTTCAACAATATGAATCATTTCATATGCTACATCGTTTGCCTCAAACCATTTTTTTGCTTTTTGACATGTGCCACACTTTGGATATGAATAAAATGTTACTGTCATAAATTCACCTACTTTTTTACTAACCTTTACCTTTATCATATAGAAAAGGTTTTATTATTTCAAACGATTCTTCTCCGAACTTTAACTTATTTCGTGACAACTTTCTTATATCCTGCAAATTTTTCTTATTTTTCCGCCATTTCCAGACGGATAAGAAGCATAAAAATATATAAAATTTTTTCTCACCTGATTCAATTTGTACACTTTGCACCGAACATATCTCTTAAACAAACGTTTATTTAACCTGAACGATTCAGTAACAAGATGAGATTTAGCACGAAAAGCCTGAATAAAAAATAAGAAGCCCCTAACCTGGAGCTTCTCATTGTCTACTCAAATAATCAGCAATCGTTTGAAACACGTATATATACATATTATGAATACTTTGCTCCGAAGTCGTATCATTGTATAAACCAGTGCCCCAAAACTGACCTTCACTACTCCCCATATTTACAAAACCTTGTGTATACATCATTGCTTCATTTCTTGGTGCATTGTTATAATCTAAATCTTTATTAGTAAAAATTATATATGGTCTATCCTTTAAACCGATAAAAAACACTGGCTTTTTCATCCCTAAAAATAGATCTGCATATTTTTCTTTTGATGCCTCTTCAAAATGTTCTTTCATAACGAGAAATCCGTCGACTCTCTCCGATTTCTCTTGCATCTCGTCTAACTTTACCTTCACAAATTTTATATTTCTAAACGTATTCTTCGGTGCCCCGCCGACTACGCCAATCGTTAGTGCCCTCCCGCTATACTCTGAAACAGGTGGTACATTCTCATTTTTTGCACACCCAACTCCTAGTAAGCATAGCAATATAAGAAACAACACACTTAATGAACGCTGCATCCCTCATCCCCCCATCCCAAGTCAAGTGACAAAAATGTAAGGTGAATCCAGAAAAAAGTAAGTAAAATCGATAGCCCATTTTGATTTTCTATATTATAATCAATTGGATTTACTTACATTACTGGAACCTAGGAGATTCTTATGAAAAAATATAAACTTTCATCTTTTCTTCCCTTAAGTTATATACTTCTACTCGTACTCGTAAGTCCCCTTTACGATGTACTTAATAAATCTGGTGTTCATGCTGTAAATGTTACGACCATGGTTGATGATTGGATTCCATTTGTAAAAGCATTTATTATTCCATATCTACTTTGGTTTCCATATTTATACGGTGCACTCATTTACTACTGCTTCGCTGATCGAAAACAATATTATGCCACGTTGAGCAGTGTTATCCTTGGAAAGCTTACATGCTTTTCTATTTACTATTTTTGGCAAACAACAGTGCCACGTCCTACAGTCGTAGGAACAGACGTGTTTTCTGACTTAGTTCGCTATATTTATAGTATTGATCAACCTGTAAACTGTTTTCCTAGCATCCACGTTCTCACTACATTTGTGATTATGTTAGCTGCTTATAAGCGAAGAGAACAGCACAGATGGGAATATTTAATTCTTACTTTCTTTGGTACACTCATTATTTTATCGACACTATTTACAAAGCAGCATGCTTTCTTAGATGCCGTTTCAGGTATGGCAGTTGCGAGCACACTCTACTTCGGTGTGCAATTATTACTAGTAAACAGAAAAGAAACTGCCATGATTCCAGCAAGACAAACATACAAAATGTAAAAAAAGCAGACTGTTGCTTCTTCAGTCTGCTTTTATCTATATATAAGGAGATTTTCAATACAATACACTGTTTAAAGATTAAGATTGCGGTACAGTCATGTCGCCAGAATGAATGCGACCTGCTTTTTTTAGTATCATGTACAATATATAAGAAACAGCTACCGGGATTACGATATAAGTGATGACCATTGCTGGTACAACACCGAATCCTTGGCTGGAAATTAAATTAATTGGTGCAATAAGAGAACTTAATCCAAGACCTGCAATTTCTTTACCGGCTTCCAATTGGAAAATCAGTGCAGATACAGGTCCCACAATAGCGCTGGCAACGACAGTTGGGACGAGAATCATTGGATTTTTAGTAATGTTCGGCAACTGTACTTTTGGCGTACAAAGTGCTTGTGCTAAAATACCACCTAAGTTGTTTTCTTTCGCAGAGATAACAGAGAACCCGATAAATTGAGCAACGCATCCTGCAAGTGCGGCACCTCCCGCGACGCCGTCTAGGCTAAGCGCAATTGCTAGAGCTGCTGATGAAGCTGGAGAAATAAGTAATAGTCCCCAAACAACCGCAAGTACGATAGAAGCAATAAATGGGCTGCCAGCTGAGCTCTCTTTAATAAATGCTCCAACTGTATTTAAGACAGGACTAATATTTTGAGCTAACCAAATACCGACTAAACCTGAACCTAATATTGAGGCAAAGGGAACGAGCATCATATCTAAAGCAGTTTTTCCACTTAATCGTTTACCAATATAAACGGCTAAAGTTGCTGTTAATAACGCACCGATTGGTTCACCAGTTTTGATAATTAAACCAGCTTCAGTAATCGAAATCGACCCTGCTCCAATCGCCCCTGCAACCATTGCTGAGAAAATGACAAGTCCGTTTGCTCCAAGCATAAAGGCAATTCCTGCCCCAATTGCTGGTGCCATCATTGATTTTGCCACAACCCCAATTGTAATTAACATCGGAATATCAACAATTCTTCCTATATTTTCGATAAGTAAACCAATTCCAAGGGATACGAAAATACCTTGTGCAATTCCGGCAGAACCTTTAAAGACACGAGACATAATATATTCCTTCATCTGTTTCACCTTCTCCTATTCTAGTAACCGATTGTTTTCATGTAGTCACGTAAAATATCATTTGATTTTGCAAATCGGCTTTCTTCATCCTCTGATAAGTTCAATTCAACAACTTCTTTTACACCATCTCTTGTAATAATTCCTGGTACACCTGTACAAATATCATATTCGCCATATTCACCATCTAAAATGGCTGAAACAGCAATCACGCGATGATCATCATTAAAGATAGATCGTGCAATATAAGCAAGTGAGTTCCCAATACCGTAATAAGTAGTTCCTTTACGTTTATAAATTTCCCAACCAGCTTTTGCAGTTTTTTCTACAATTTCATCTAACTCTATTTCACCAAAACGCTCTTTTTGCTCATCTAAAATTTGTAAGATTGGTTTTCCACCAACTGTTACATGGGACCAAGCAACCATTTGAGAATCACCGTGCTCACCTAATGAGTAACCGTGAATGCTTCGAGGATCAACTTCTAACATTTCAGATAAAATTGTTCTTAAACGGGAAGAATCTAATGATGTTCCAGTACCAATCACACGATTTCTTGGCAAACCAGATACTTTCCAAACTTGATATGTAATAATATCAACTGGGTTCGATGCGATTAAGAATATACCATCAAATCCGCTTTCCATTACACTTCCTACAACACTTTCCATAATCTTTGCGCTTGCTCCTAAAGTATCCAAACGACTTTGTCCTGGCTTTGGAGCCGGACCCGCTGTAATAATCACAATGTCCATATCTTTGCAGTCTTCATAAGTACCTGCATATACTTTTGTTCTTGTATTAGTAAAGTTAATGCAGTGTGATAAGTCCATCGCTTCGCCAACTGCACGTTCATGATTTATATCAATTAATGCCAATTCTTCACAGATGCCTTGATTCACAATTGAATACGCACAGCTTGATCCAACTAATCCAGTACCAATAATTGCGATTTTTCTTGTGTTTCTATTCATAACAATCTCTCCTAATTGATCATGTAATCTTGATTTTTTATTTCTTCTTTACACTTTTCATTATAGAGATTTTCACTGTAGAAACCATGGATTCTTTGCGAAACATTGAACAAAGTTTATGTACATTTTGTGAAATGCCATACTGAAGTTTCGTCATATTTGTTACATCCAAAAAATGATTTTCTATATTCGCCTTGACAAATATACAAATAAAAAAAAACGAGTGAAACGTCTCATGACGTTCACCCGTTTTTTATTGATTATTGTGCACTTAATTGGCTTTTCGTTTGCTGAACAACCATTGGATTTGCAGGAGCCGCTGGTTTATAATACCCTTTTTGCAATGCATATTTATATACATTACGTTGTCTTGTTTCATCTTGATTGCGAATGTGAATCAGCGTTTGATGTAACTGTTCGTTATTCGATTCTGCTATGTAATTCGCATAACTAGTCAAACTAGCATTTAATTCCGACAAATAATCGTTTACCATATCTTTTTCATTCATAATCGATACCCTCCTAGCCTAAAAAGGACATTAATTGTTGTTTTGTATTTCTTGCAGCTTGTGCATCTTGTTGTAGCATTTGTTTTAATTGAGGATCTGTACACTGCTGCGCATACTGGTCTAATTTGTTCGCAACTGTCGCATGTCCCCCAATAAGATGTCGTAAATTTTCAAGCTCAAGCTCTGTTAAATTCGGCATAATAACAACCTTCCTTTCTCTGTTCATTCATCATTTAGTATTTATTTCTTTTTGGATTGTATGCACAAAAAAAATCTCAGTACGCAAAGTTGCATATTATTACTTTTAATTTTCACATTAAAATATAGTTATATAGTTTATTTTGAAATGTCCTCAATTTATTTAAAAAGAGGGTTATATATTGAATACTAGCAATAACAAACAAATCATTTCTTTACCCCTTTCTTGCTAAATTTCGCTCTGCTTCTTCAATCGCTCGTTTCATACATAACGTCGGATCCTCCATCACCTTCCCATGCCCTGTTGCCAATAAAGATGGCTTATATTGCAAAAGTTTCTGAGCACTCTTTAATGCGGTTTCTGCATCCCACGTTCCAAACACAGGAAATGGAAAGAGCCACTTAATCTGTCCTGCAACTGCAACTCCTCCCCGTGTTTGAAATGCGTCTCCAGCAATTAGTGCATCATTTCTTGTATCAAAAAACGCCAAAGAACCTGGTGTATGCCCTGGAGCCGCAATTGCTAGAAGAGAGCCAACTCGATCCCCCTCCTCTAAAAGAACATCTGGTATCGTCTGTATTCTTTTAGATACGCCAACTTTTATCGGTACGTTTGGTTCTCCTTGTTGCAATGTCATGTCTCCCTCAAGTAAACAGGCATCTCTTTTTGAAATATAGACAGGAGTATCAGGAAGTATCCGCTTCAATGCATCAAGTGCACCAACATGATCATCATGTGCATGTGTTATGACAATATTCGTAATCGGTTTTCCTATTTTTTGCGCCGATTTCAAAATAGTCTTTGCGCTATAAGGTAAAGCTGCATCAATTAAAGTTAATCCTTTTTCTTCTTCAACTAAATAGCAGTTAATCGGAAATAGATTAGGAAAAAACGCTAATTGATAAATTGTGCTTTCACGTACCATTCGCATCTCGCTCACTCCTGTCTTCTCATCGTCCCAATGAAACATAATAAAAAAAGCTGTTTACAAATGAATATGTAAAACAGCTCTTTCTCATCTAATATCTTTTTCTCAAAACTAAAATCGATAACGAGTAGGAACATAATACCCCTGCCAATAAAAACGCGTTTGCTAATTTATACTGTTCACTCGTCAATGAATATAGGTTTCCAATTGGAAAAATGACTAAATACAAAAATTGTAATTTATTTCAAACATCCATTTTTAATAAAAAAACAGTAGCCAGAAAACGTGACTACTGTTTTTTTATTAATTTATTAAACTGTATAACGCTCATCTTCTAAAATTTTCGCTGCAATTTCACGCTTCTTCGGAATTACATTAAGCGGCGTGTGACGAGTGAATTTACGAAGAGCTGATAACATCATGCGTAGCATATCGCCATTTTCAACTGCGATAATTGTTTCTTTTGCATCTGCTTCGATTTGGTTGAATGCTTCTTGGCAGAATACTTCTGTATATAATACTTTTTGTTTATTCTTTTCAAGACCAGTTACTTTGATTGCTTTTTCTGTACGAAGAACAGCTGATTCCATTGCGTATAAGTTACTCACGATATCCGCAATGTTAACAAGAACTTCTTGTTCTTTATCTAAACCTTTACCGTATTTTTGAACCGCTAATCCAGCTACCATTAAGCCGATTTTCTTCGCATTACTTACTAAGTGTTTTTGAAGCGCTAATGGCTCGTCGCCTACTTCTTCTGGCATGATCATCATTAACTCTTCTTGTAATTTTTGTGCTTTTTGAAGAAGTGGTAATTCACCTTTCATCGCTTTACGTAAGAACGTTCCTGGTACGATTAAACGGTTAATTTCGTTCGTACCTTCGAAAATACGGTTAATACGAGAGTCGCGGTACATTCTTTCAATCTCGTACTCTGCCATAAATCCGTAGCCACCATGAATTTGAACACCTTCATCTACTACATAGTCTAATACTTCAGAACCAAATACTTTATTTAATGAGCACTCAATTGCATATTCAGCGATAGAAGCTGCTACAGCTTTACCGTCTTTTACTTGCTCTTCTGTTAATGTACTCATATGGCTTTCAAATAAACCTACTGTACGGTATACAGAGCTTTCAGCTGCATAAATTTTCGCTGCCATATTCGCTAATTTTTCTTGAATTAATGGGAAGCGAGCAATCGGTTGTTTAAACTGTTGACGCTGGTTTGCATACCCCGCTGAAATTTCTAAAGCACGTTTCGAAGAACCAACTGTACCAACGCCTAATTTATAACGGCCGATATTTAAAATGTTGAAAGCAATGACATGACCTTTACCAATTTCACCAAGTACATTTTCTTTCGGTACTAACGCATCTTCTAAAATTAATGTACGAGTAGAAGAACATTTAATACCCATTTTCTTTTCTTCAGGGCTTGTAGATACGCCTGGATATTCTTTCTCTACGATAAATGCTGTGAAATGTTCACCATCTACTTTTGCGTATACGATAAATACATCAGCGAAAGCAGAGTTTGTAATCCATTGCTTTTCACCGTTTAATACGTAATGCGTACCTTCTGCATTTAAACGAGCAGTCGTTCTTGCACCTAACGCATCAGATCCAGATCCTGGCTCAGTTAATGCGTATGCAGCTAATTTTTCACCTGTTGCCAATAACGGTAAATATTGTTTCTTTTGCTCTTCGTTACCGAATAATACGATTGGTAATGATCCGATACCAACGTGAGCACCATGTGTAATTGCAAAGCCACCAGCACGAGAGAATTTCTCTGCGATTAACGCTGAACTAATTTTATCAAGCCCAATTCCGCCGTACTCTTCTGGTACGTCAGCACCTAATAAACCAAGCTCTCCAGCTTCTTTTAATAGACGAACAGAGCGGTCAAACTCATGTTGCTCTAAATACTCAAGTTCTGGCAAAACTTCATTTACGATGAAGTCCTCTGTCGTTTTCGCAATCATTTTATGCTCTGATGAAAAATCCTCAGGCGTAAACACTTGATCAATCGTAATATCATCAACTAAAAAGCTACCACCTTTTACTGCGCTTCCTACTGTTTTTTCCATGAAAATTTCCTCCTTCATATTTTCATAAGCCATTTCTCTCATAATGAGGGAAGCTGGCTCTCCCTTTGTTTTTTATACCCTTTTGTTGCTTCCACTCTTCTTTATATAATCCAGTTCCAGCGGCTAAAACAATCGGCCATTTCACCCCTTCCTGTGAGGCAAAAAGCACCTCTTCGTCAGGGCCTCCAATGTCCTCTTGTTCTGGACAAGCCGCTTCTACTTTTTATCTCATCTAGTTCCGGCGGCTAGAATACTCGGTGGCTTCACTTCTTCCTATGAGGCAAAGAATGCCTCTTCGTCTGAATCTCCATCCCCCTCGCATTCTAAACGAGCCACCTACACTTTTTTATAATAATTCAAACACCCCAGCAGCTCCCATACCGCCGCCGATACACATTGTTACAATACCGAATTGCTGATTGCGGCGTTTCATTTCATGGATAAGAGATAATGTTAGTTTCGCTCCTGTACAGCCAAGCGGATGACCAAGTGCAATTGCACCGCCGTTTACATTTACTTTTTCTTCGTCTAAGCCAAGTTCACGAATAACTTGAATCGATTGAGATGCGAATGCTTCATTTAGCTCAAATAAGCCGATATCAGATAGTTCTAACCCTGCTAATTTTAATGCTTTTGGAATTGCTGCGATTGGCCCAATTCCCATTACTTCTGGTGGTACACCAGCTACTGCAAACGAGCGGAATTTCGCAAGTGGCTTCATGCCATCGCTCACTGCTTTTTCACGATCCATCAGAAGAACAGATGCTGCCCCGTCACTCATTTGTGAAGAGTTACCAGCAGTTACAGAACCGCGAACGTTAAATGCTGGACGTAATTTCCCTAAGATGTCTAATGTTGTGTCCGCTCTTACTCCTTCATCTTGCGCGAAGATAATTGTTTCTTCTTGGATTTTATTATTCGCTGAAACAGTGCGAAGCGTTACATCAACAGGTACTGTTTCGTCAGCAAATTTCCCTTCAGCCAAAGCCTTTGCTGCACGCTGATGACTTCTTACCGCAAATGCATCTTGCTCTGCGCGAGAAATTCCATATTTCACAGCAACTTGCTCCGCTGTATGTCCCATACCCATATAGTATTCTGGAGCCCCTTCTACAAGGCGGCTATTTGGACGAACGACGTGACCCATCATTGGAACTAAACTCATCGATTCTGCTCCGCCAGATAATACAGCTTCGGAATGACCAAGCATAATGCGTTCTGCACCGTAAGCGATACTTTGTAACCCTGAAGAACAGTAACGGTTAATTGTAATAGCTGGAACATCATAAGAAAGTCCCGCTAATCCGCCGATATTACGTGCCATATTTAAGCCTTGTTCTGCTTCTGGCATCGCACAGCCAAAAATTAAATCATCAATTGGCCCTTCATAGTTATTCGCACGTTTCAATGTTTCCTTTACTACTAATGCTCCTAAATCATCTGGACGAACTGTTTTTAATGAACCTCTCTTTGCCTTACCAATTGGCGTTCTTGCTCCCGCAACAATGACAGCTTCTCTCATGAACGATATCTCCCCTCGTTATTAGTTACGTAATGGCTTTCCTTTTACAAGCATGTGCTGCATTCTTGCTTGTGATTTCATCTCACTTACTAAACTGATAAATGCTTCACGTTCCACATCTAATAAATACTGCTCATCAACTTCTGTTCCGTATGGTACTTTTCCGCCGGCAATGACATATGCGAGCTTTTTCGCAATGTGTAAGTCGTATTCGGAAATGTAACCTGATAGATGCATTGCTTCTGCTCCAAGTAAAAGCGTTGCATATCCTGTTTCACCAACAACCGGTATCTTTTTACGAATCGGTGCTTTATAACCAGCTTCATATAAAGCAAGTGCTTTTTGTTTCGCATCATATAGTAAGTGATCACCATTCACACTAATACCATCTTTATCGCCTAAGAAATTACGAGAAACAGCTTCTTGCGCTGATGTAGATACTTTCGCCATCGCAACTGATTCGAACACTTTATTTGCAACTTTTTGTAGGTCAAACTCTACACCGTTTGCCATTTTATTTAAATGTTTAATATATAGTTCTTTGTTACCACCACCGCCAGGGATTAAACCAACACCTACTTCTACTAATCCCATATACGTTTCGCTAGAAGCTTGAATGCTAGCTGCTGGTAAACAAACTTCTGTACCTCCGCCAAGCGTCATACCATATGGCGCTGCAACAACTGGTTTAGAGCTGTACTTAATTTTCATCATTGCATCTTGGAAGTTTTTCACGACCCACTCAATTTCAAAGTAGTTATCATCTTGCGCTTCCATTAAGATCATCGCAAGGTTTGCACCTACGCAGAAGTTCTTCGATTGGTTACCGATAACAAGACCTTTATAATTTTTTTCTACTTCATCAACAGCGTAATTAATCATTTGTGTAATATCCATACCAATTGCATTGCTCTTCGAATGGAATTCTAAGCAAAGGATGCCATCACCTAAGTCAATTAAGCTCGCTCCACTGTTTTTCTTTAACACACCATTTTTCTCTTTTAATTGTTTCAAAGAAATTGCTTTTTTATTGCGTCGGATAAGTTTGTATTCACCGTTATCATAGTAATAGCTTTCACCATTATCATGTTTATAGAAAGAGTTAAATCCTTTCTCTAACATGTCTTTTACCCACGCTGGAACAACTCGGCCGTTCTCTTCCATCTTCTGAACAGATTTTTCTACGCCAATTGCATCCCAAATTTCAAACGGTCCTTGCTCCCAGCCAAATCCCCACTTCATCGCTTGGTCAATCGCAACAATATCATCTGCGATTTCTTTATGAAGCTTCGCTGAGTATAAAAGAGTTGGCGTGATAATGTTCCATAATAACTCTCCCGCACGATCTTTCGCATATACAAGCGCTTTCAATTTATTCGCTAATCCTTTTTCTTGTTTACTTAGCTCTACGGAAGCAGCTCTTAATTTTTTACGAGCCCCATATTCCATCGTTTCAGGATTTAACTCTAAAATTTCTTTTCCTTGTTTTAAGAAGAAACCTTGACCTGTTTTACTTCCAAGCCATTTTTTATCCAGCATGTCATGCATGAAAGCTGGTACTTTAAATACGTTGCGTTCTTCTTCCTGTACATTTTCATATACATTGTTGGCAACGTGAACGAATGTGTCTAAACCAACAACATCTAATGTGCGGAACGTTGCGCTCTTTGGTCGACCAATTAATGGACCTGTTACAGAGTCAACTTCTCCAACGCTATAACCACGCTTGATCATTTCTTGTAACGTTACAAGTAAGCCATACGTACCGATGCGGTTTCCAATAAAGTTTGGTGTATCTTTCGCGACAACAACGCCTTTTCCAAGAACATCTTCGCCAAATAATTTCATGAAGTTTAACACTTGTGGATCTGTTTCTTTTGTCGGTATAATCTCTAGAAGTTTTAAATATCGTGGTGGGTTAAAGAAATGCGTTCCTAAGAAATGTTTTTTGAAGTCATCTGAACGCCCTTCTGCCATTTTCTCAACGGAAATACCTGATGTATTTGAGCTCACAATAGAGCCAGCTTTACGAACAGCATCTACTTTTTCAAATAGTTTCTTTTTAACATCTAAGTTTTCAACAACAACTTCGATAATCCAATCTACATCCGCAAGACGCTCAAGATCATCCTCTAAATTACCCGCCTCGATCAATGCCAGGTTACCTTTAACCGTAAGAGGAGCTGGCTTTTGCTTTACTAATTTTTGCAATGCCCCATTACTAAAACGATTTCTCACACTTTTATGTTCTAATGTAAGTCCCTTCGCTTCTTCTTCTTTTGTAAGCGCCCCAGGTACAATATCAAGCAATAATGTTGGTATACCAATATTAGCTAAATGTGCAGCAATTCCTGAGCCCATTACACCAGAACCGAGAACAGCAGCCTTTTTAATTTGGAACATCCATTTCTCCCCCTATTCTTGAATGAATGCTCATTCAATTTTTCGACATACGTCGCAATCAATGAGTGAGCCTCTACTAATAAATATATGACACTGTTTAAATTTTCGCAATATATTTATTGATAAAATTTTCTGAAATAAATATATTTCTTTTATTTGGTCACCCTATAATTGTGTATTTTCTTTGTTAGAATACACTTTTCCCTTCTTAAAATATGACGAAAACGGAGGAATATATATGGGAAGACTTAAGAAAGATCCATCAAAAGCAGGCGTTAGTGCAGCGAGTGTAACAGGAAATGCAGGTCCGGTTGATCGCGGTATTGAAAAGGGCCGTCAAGGTAACAATCAACAATACAAAAAGCACAACACAGGCGAAAAATAATGCTATATGTGTTTGTTCAAAAAGGAAGATAAAGAGAGCCGAGCAGTTCGAGGCGCGGAAGCCGGGAGGATACGGAGTGTAGGTGGAACTACATGAGTACCGGACTGGCGACGTAACGAAGAAAGCGGGCGGCCATCTTTACCGGACTTTTTGAACTTCCGCTATATTTTTGGGCAGAGAACGTGGCATAATGAGTATTGGGCCGCTTTTCTGCCCAATTTATTTGTACATAAGGAAAGACAAAAGAGGGAACGATGATGAAACGAACAATAATCATGATTGTAATGATTGCCACACTGTTTACCAGTATGATTTTCTTTTCCTACGCAAAAAGGCAAAAAGACGTAAGAATGAATCAACCTCCTATCACAGGGCAATACGGCATTACAATTGATGCAAACACAGGTGAAATTTTATATGGAAAACGAGAACAAGAACGCTCTTATCCAGCAAGTGTAGCCAAAATGATAACGACGCTTCTCTTACTAGAGAATATAAAAGAAGATGAAGAAATTACGATTACAGAAAATGCGGTAAAAACAGAGAGTCAAAGTAAAAAGATTAAACTTCGCGCCGGTGAAAAGTTAAAAAGGGATGAGGCATTAAAGCTAATGCTAATCATTAGTGCGGATCCGATTGCTGAGTCGATTGCGGAACATATCGCAGGATCGAAAGAGAAGTTTGTAAAAATGATGAATGCAAGGGCAAAAGAACTTGGAACAAAGCATGCAACCTTTAAAAATGCGAGCGGTGCTGATGCGCTTGGCAATAAGGCCTCCCCTTACGACATCGCGATTATTACAAAAGAAGCATTAAAATATCCAATTGTGCTAGATTATATGAACACAACGCGTACAACATTACATACTTCAGAGCGAACAAAAAAAATTGCAAACTATGGTCGCGAAGAGCTTTATAATGATCCATATGCAATTGGAAGTAAAAGCGGTTTATCTGCTTTAGGAAAATATACGGTCGTAACAGTTGACGAGAAAAACGGCAAGCGTGTTATTAACGTTGTACTTTCTTCTACTCGTACTCAGCTATATCCTGATACGAAAAAGATGGCTAATTACGCATTTCAGCAATTAAAATAACCAAGGAGTTTTTCCTCCTTGGTTATTTTTTTACCATTCCTTTTAAAACGAACGCAACGTTTGCTGGACGTTCTGCTAGGCGGCGCATGAAATAGCCATACCAGTCATTTCCATACGGTACATAAACACGCATTTTATATCCTTCTTTTACAAGCTCAAGTTGGCGTTCTGTACGAATGCCATATAACATTTGGAATTCAAATTGATCACGTGAAATATTATGTTCCTCAGCAAGTTTCTTCGTATATTCAATAATAGCCTCATCATGTGAAGCGATTGCAGTATAATTTCCATTTAATAAGTGCATTTTAATAATTTTTTTATAATTGTCATCTACATCTTTCTTGTCTGGGAACGCAACTTCTTCTGGTTCTTTATAAGCCCCTTTTACAAGACGTAAATTAGGACTATATGCATTTAAATCCTCGATGTCTTTTTCTGTACGATATAGGTAAGCTTGAATAACAGTACCGATATTATCGTATTCAGATTTTAATTGCTTAAAGATCTCAATTGTTTTCCCACATCGTGTATAGTCTTCCATATCAATAGTAACAAACACACCGTTTTCTTTTGCAGCTTCTAAAATGCGACGCATATTATTCATTACGATATCATCTGAGATATCTAGCCCCATAGAAGTCATTTTTAGAGAAAGCTGTGAATCAAGGTTTTCGCGTCCGATTGCACGAATTGCTTCAATCGATTGGTTTGCCATTTCATTTGCTTCTGCTTCATTATCAACGAACTCACCTAAATAATCGATTGTCACACAAAGACCTTGCTTGTTTAATTGCTTAATAGCTGCTGCTGCTAAATCGATTGTCTCCCCTGCGACAAAGCGGCCGGCACCAAAGCGTAAACCGTATTTTTTAGCTAATTTTGTTAGCGCTTTATTTTTTGACAAAAAAAGAAACGAATTGCGCATTAATTGTTCCATGTAATTCACCCCTATGACTGTTCTTTGTCTGTTTTTTACCCCTCTTCAAAATTATATCACTGTTTAAAATTATTTGATACAAATAATTATTTAGATAATTTATAAAATACTATAATAATGTTCAAAATCTTGATTTATCGCTTTCAAATATTCATAAAAATTTTTCGACATCTAAAAAGAAACTAGAAAAACAGGTGAATAACTAGCCTAAAATAAAAATTCGACAATACTCGTCACACCTCTTACCTTTCTCTTCAAATTATATAAAGATATTAATCACATGCCCGCAGTCATCCACATAAATAAGAAAAAGCCGTTCATCTGAACGGCCTTTTCTTATTTATGATTACGATTTTCTTCATTTAATCTTTTAATATCAGCAATCAATTTCACAATCTCTTCTTTTCCCTCGGGATACGTTTCATTCCAATGTTTCACAAGTGCTGGCATTGTTTTCGCAATGTAAGAATATAACGCCCACTTTTGTACCTGCTCTTTTCGCTCCTCATTGCTTTCCCCTAGCAACAATTCCGTATACTTTTCAAGTAAACCATCAAACTGCTCATTAAACTTGTCACTCATCTCTTTTCCTCCTTCCCGTACCTTCACCATTCATAATAAAAAAGTGTATCATGAATCAAGTCGTCTCGCCTAATTTATCCATACAAAAAAAGCAGCGAAAATCGCTGCTTCCTCCTTATAATTTCGAACGAACAGAGTTTAATTTTTTCTCCATTGTGCTTTCTTTATCGCGACGATCATCAATACGGATTGTCGTTGCGACACGCTTCGCACCTTTTGTATACGGTACTTCATGCATTTGTTGAATCACTTCAAGTAATACAGGAAGATCTCCCTCAATTACTGTATTCATCGGTGTTAATTGGTACTTCACGCGATCAGCGTTTTTCTCTAACACTTTTTGTACTTCTGCTACATATTCACTTACGCTTGGATTACCAGTTCCAACTGGAATAATCGATACATCAACAATTGCCATGATAGTTTCCTCCAATCCAGATTCATTCACTATTGTACAAAAATAGAGGTGCATTTACTAATGATATACTAACAAACCCACCTATTTTTTCAAAGTTGACCCTTGTGATGAATTAAAACTTTAACCAATAGTAAGTTCTTCCTCCTCTCTTTCACTGAATTTACTTTCTACAAAGAACGAAATAGAATAAGCACAACGGCGCTACTTGTATAATTACAAATAGTTCTTTATGCTAAAGATAGAATCTAACTTGTTCGGGAGGCATTATGTTACAAAAATTCGGTTTCTCACAATATGAAAGCCAGGCGTATGAAGTTGTAGTCTCAAGCGATGAACCATTAGATGCAACAACGATTGTGAAACATTCAGGTGTTCCAAAAGCCAAAATATATGAAGTATTAGCAAGGCTCATTGATAAAGGAATGGTCATGGATTCCGTCTCAGAAAAGAAAAAGCTATATACCGCTTTACCACTAGACCTTGCTATTCAAAAATTAACAACAGAATTTCAATCTCATATTAAAGAACTCCAAACAAATATTTCAAAACGATCTTTTACAGATGACCGTGTTTGGAGCTTAAAAATGCAATCTTCTATTCAAATTCAAAGTAAGCAGTTAGTAGAAGAAGCGAAACAATCTATCCGCATTTCTGCTTGGAATGATACTTTTTTAGAGTATCTTCCCTTACTTGAAGAAAAGGCGAAACAGGGCGTTACTATCGAGGCACTTGTAGTTGGTAAAGTGGAAACAGCACTGACAAACGTTCATTTTCTTATCCCAACGGAGGAACCTAACGCATTAGAACGTTACCTACTACTTATCGTTGATGATCGTGAAATTTTATTTGCTGGGGTAGAACAAGAATCGTGGCAAGCAATGAAAACAATGTCTCAACCATTCGTAAAATTCTTTACAGAGTTCTTCTACCATGATGTTGCGCTCGCAAAAATTACCGAAAAACATCATGATCTCTTTATGAAAGATGAGGAAATTCGAAGTCTTTTAATAAAGTTGAGATATTAAAAATGAAGGATTTAACTATAATCGAATGGTTAGAAGAAAAACGATTAACAGATAGAGAAATTGATTTTCTTCTAACCCTCATACCTGGATTATCTACTTTATGGGTAGATAAATCAAAAAGATCCAATGTCTTTACAATGCTAAAAAATCAATTCACAGATTTCCCAGTAAGCGAAGACATAGACTATCTTCAATTCAATAATTTAAATTTAATATTACAAGAAAATCTTCAGGGAAAGATTTCAACAGATGATTTATTACAACAGCTGTCTCAACAAAGAATTTGTAAGCCTATTAGTGATTTCATCCTTGCTTCAGTGCATGAACAATAGATCTTTCGGCGGGAGAGTTATTTCTAGCATGAAATCTATTTCACTGCATAGTTGTTTAAATCAAAATATACTTTTAAGGGAGTGCTCGTAAACACTCCCTTTTCGTTATAAAAAATAAAAAGCACCCTCACAACTGTTCCCCTTCAACTTACACTACTTTAGCATTTTATTGAAATATCCAGTGGCCTTTTTGGCTTTAAGTAGTGGAGATTAAGCTTGCCTCAATTATATATCTATCTGGCGCATCTCCAATATAGTCAAAAGGATAACATGTTGTTAGTGTTAAGATTGGTTGATCTTTTTGTACAATTACCGTCCGATCTTCAGCATCAGTAATCCAATGACGATTAATTTGATATGTATAAGTTTTATTATCATATTTTAAAATTACCGTGTCATTTTCTTGTAATTCACCAAGTTCAGTAAATACAGTATCTCTATGGCCGCTTAAAACAGTATGGCCATTTCCAGAAGGAGTAGTTGTAAGTTCACTCACAAACATCCCAACCCCCTTTTTCAATACTTTGTCATCAGTCCCCCAGTATACAGAGTACTTTTGTTCAATTTTAGGAATAATTAAATATGCTATTTTCTCTCCTAATTGATGCTGCACTTGTGAAGATGGAACTTGTAGAATTGGAGTTTCAGGTGCTGAGGGTTCTATTGTTTGAGTTGTATTAGGTGTGTGTTCAATTTCTTTATACTGTTTTACTTCCTCCTTTGTCAAAGATTGAGCAGAATTCTTTGCAGTATACCACTCTATAAAATAATAAGAACAAGTAGTTAAGCCTATAATGACTAAACATAAACCAAACCATTGTTTTTTATTCATGTTATTCACCCCATGTTAAAACGACAGGATTTCTCCTGCCGCTTTAAGGAATTATATTATGCATTTGTTTTTTTACGACGGAACATTAGCACTGAACCTACAAGTGCAAGACCAGCACTTGCTAGCATCATTGTAAGACCGTTTGATGCTGTATTTGGTAATTTCTCACCTTGTTTTTTAGTTTCTTTTGTAGTTTTTACAGCAGGTTTTTCTTTAGTTTCTTTCTTAGTTGTTTGTTCTTGCTTAGTAGTTTTTTGTGTGTTTTCTTGTTTAATAGATTCCTTTTTAACTTCTTGTTTAACAGGCTCTTGTTTAGATTCTTGTTTAGTGGATTCTTCTTTTTTAGATTCCTCTTTTTTCTCTGTTGTAGCAGTTGTATCTACAGGGTATTTATAATCTTCACAAGGAATACCATCTTTATCATTGTCTAGACGATGTGGGTCATTACCAACACCATATCCATTTTGATTCCAAAATTCTTGTGCTGCTTTTTGACTTTTAAAATCTCCACAGTTTTTTGTGTCATTAGGACTCTTAGCAGCATATGCAGATGAGCTATAACCTACAGCTAAAAGTGCGAACGCAGATACTGAAACCAATAATTTTTTCATAATTTTCCCCTTTTCCATTTGGTATGTATTTACATTGAAATATTTTACAGTTAAATATTACAAAATACAATGTTTTTTTACAAATAATCTAATTATTCGGAGTAGATTATTTGTTTATACTCTATAAAAAAATCTTTTTTGAATTGGTTTCAGTAAGTTCACTTTAATTATTTATGAAGAAAAGAGAACGCACTCAAATATTTGAGTGCGTTCTCTTTTTATATTTTTATTAGTTTCACTTTATGTAATTGTTTTTTGGGGATAATTGTTATTTGTAAATATAGTATAGTAGAGACTAGTAACATAGTAAATTTGCTACTTTTCATTTTGCTGTTTTATCTCATTTAATAGCTCAATGATTTGCTCATTTTGCTTCACTTGTTTCTCGGAATTTTGATATAGAAAACGAATCCATCTTAATACAAAAAGAACTATAAAGAATGGCAAAACCATCGAAAAGAAACCAACCGTTGATTCGAAATCCATCTGACGTCACTCCTCTCGCCGTACTCTCCTACAATAAATTGGTAAACACTTCAATTTATTGTAACAAAAAAGAACCTATCAAACGATAGATTCTTTTTCTGTTACGCGAGTAGATTGTCCTCTCGTAATCGAGAAGATCGCACAAAGCAGCGCTAAAATAATAAATCCGCCGCCTACCCATGCATTATAGATTACAGATGATTTTTCAATAACAGCCCCGCCCACAGTTGAGCCAAGTGCAATACCTAAATGAAGTGCAGAGTTATTTAAACCTTGCTGAATACCAGCTGATTCTGGTGCAATTTCAATTAAATAATTTTGCTGCGCCGGTGAAATGGCCCAACTTAACATACTCCAAATCCCCATCATAATAATGAATAGTGGGAATGAAAATGTCATCATCGGTAAGATAAAGATGGCACATGCAAAGACGATAATAATAGAGATAATACTCTTCTTTGATCCCCATTTATCTGCGAGCCAACCACCAAAGCCACCTCCGATTACCGCCGCAATACCGAAAATAAAGTAAAATATACTAATCCAATTTGCTTCTACATGCATCACATCTTTTAAAAACGGCGTTAAATATGCATATAGCGTCAAATGACCTGTTAAGAATAAGAATGATGTTAGCTGAGCACTAACAATCTTTTTATCCTTCAATGTAGCAATCTGTTCTCTTATAGACAAAACAGCTACTGGTGGAACTTTCGTTAAAAATAATGAAATACTAGCAATAGCGACAACCGTTAATACCGAAATTAAAATAAACGGTGCACGCCATCCATATGCATTCCCAAGTACAAGGCCTAGTGGTACACCTAGTACAAGCGATCCACTAATCCCCATGAAAATAATTCCGATAGCACGTGCACGAAAATGCGGTTCTACAACACTAGAAGCTAACGTTACAGATAATGCAATAATAAGCGATCCACTCGCCGCACAAATGACCCTTGAGAACATTAACATTCCGTAATTCACACTAAATGCTGAAATGATATTACCAATTAAGAAAATAGATAATGCCCCGATATATAATGTTTTACGTTCAATTTTCCCTGTCACTGCTAATAAAACTGGTCCTGAAAGAGCAAATACAACTGAGAATATTGTAATAAGTTGACCCGCTGCACTAATTGATACACCTAAATCGTCTGCAACTAAATCCAGCGTCCCGCCAATAATTAACTCAACCGTTCCGACTACGAATGCCGCAATCGCTAAAATATATACACGAAAATTCACGTTTTTCCCCACACTTTCTCTCGTCCACTTTTGGTTACTACAACTATAGTAACCAAAAGACAAACTGCAATCAAGTATAAATTCTCCCGTATACATCAGGAAATTTTTACAAACAAAAAAAGCAGGCGTATTATACGCCTACTTTATATATATATCCCTGTTGATTTTCCGACATATAAGTCGCGGCTCTGAAAACAAAAGGAGACCTGCACTTTTTGTTTTCACTTGGCATGAGGCTAAAACAGGCCCTGACCGCTTCTATGTATGGGTGGATGCTCTCTTCTACCTAAAAATCAGGTTTATTTCGTTTTTTTAATTTGTATTTATACAATTTCTTAAGACTGCGTTTGTTTTTTCCTATTTAAATACCAGTAAATCGGAAGTCCTGTAAATACCATTCCAATTGATAAGAAACAGCTTAGTGGATCATTAATAATCGCACTTCCAATTACAAATAATGATCCTAAAATCGCTACGATTGGTACAATCGGGAATAACGGTACACTATACGCACGCTCTTTTCCTTCATTACGTTTTCTTAAAATGAAGACACCGATAAATGTCATCACGTAGAAAATATAAATAATAAATACGGAAATCTCGGAAAGCTTATTTGGATCACTAATAATCATTAAAATAATACCTAGTATGATTTCAAAAGTAATCGCATTTGCAGGTGTTTTAAACTTCTCATGTGCCTTTGCAATAAACTTAGAAAATGGAAGTTGTCCTCTTTCTGCCATTGACATTGGAATACGTGGAAATGTTAAAATCTTTCCGTTTAAGCATCCGAAAATAGAAATAATAATACCGATACTAATGATTTTTCCGCCGTATTCTCCAAGTAACATCCCTGCGGCTGTTGCTGTCGCGTTTTCTCCAAGATCCACGATCTTCGCAGCTGGTAATACATTCAGCAACGCTAAGTTAATTAATACGTAAGCAGCTGTTACAATCAAAATCCCTACTGTCATCGCCTTTGGTAATAACTTTGTCGGATTCTTCATTTCACCGCCGATAGAAGCAAGTAAAATCCAGCCATCGTAAGCAAATAATGTTGCTAAAATCGCCATCCCAATGCTTTGATTTTCCGATATCGGTACAACAACATTAAAGATGTCGCTATTCCCTTTCCAAAAGCCTAAAACAACAATTAATACGATAGGAACCATCTTTCCGACTGTCGTAACTGTTTGGACAATCCCGCCATACTTCGTTCCCATACTATTTACAACACCAAGGAACACAACTGTTCCAATTGCAATCGGTAAGTTCCATACTTTATCTAAATAGAAGAAGTTAATCATTAAAGAACTAAAATACAAACCTAATGTTCCAATAATAGCTGGGCCGTATACAATTGTTTGCATCCAGCCGGATAAATACCCCCAAAAACTGCCGTAAATCTCCTCTAAATACGTGTACAATCCACCATTTTTCGGTATTTGCGCTCCGATTTCAGCTACAGTTAATCCGCTAGCTAATGTTAACAGACCACCTACTACCCAAGCGAAAATTGCCATATTAGAACTCCCTGAGTAATCTAATACGCTCCCTGGTTTCATAAATACACCAGATCCAATAATAGTTCCTACAACGATAGATAGTGCTACTGTTAAACCAATTTTGTTTTTCTCATCATGATGCATGCTGCGTATCCTCCTTCCAATTCTAGTGTGATGCAAAATTGAAATAAAAAAACACTCCTCCCTAAAAAAGGGACGAGTGTTGTATTCGTGGTTCCACCCTTGTTTCATTAGTAAAGCTACACACTTCACCAATTTCTCAAGTCTAGATAACGGTTTTTGCCGGCAAGCAATTACTAGCTGTTCGTTCACTGCTGCAGTTCAGAGGTGGTAATCCATTTTTCCGTATTAGGAAGCTCACAGCCAAAGGCCTCCCTCTCTGAGAATCGTAAAAAATTGATCGTGTCCTCATCATCACTTCTTGATGTCGAATTTTGTAGTTATTGTTCATTATATTGAATTTTTACAAAAAAACAATATGTTTTTTTATATAACATATAAAAAATATTTCTTCTTATATTATAACAGAAGCATTGCTATTTTTCGAATTCCCTTAAAATGGTATACTGTACACAAAGGAGGTATCGATATGATTCCAATAATTTGTATTATAACAACGATCTTATCTTTTATCTTTGCCATCATGTATCGAAATAAGTATCCCGGTTATAGCATTTTAGTTGTCTTTATTGTGCCTGCCATATCCTTTTATGTGTTAGGAAAATTCCAATATACCGAAGTGTTTATTGGCTTTGCAATTACATACATCTTTTTTACATCATTATTAACCCTAAAAAGAATTTCGGCAAATCAATAAAAGCCGCTCAAATGAGCGGCTTTCTTCTATGCATTTTATAATTGGCCTTCCTCGCGTTCCATTACTTTTTTTAGCACAATCATTTGTAACATTATAAAAAAGGAAAAACTTCTTCAAAGAAGAAATCTATCCTAAACAAACTTTATATCGTTTCTTTCGGTTGCCCATACGAAAGAAACTTCTATCAACAGTTTTTACACTTTCTATATTTCAATTAGTTACTCGCCTTCTTCATTAAAAATTTATGATCCTTAATTGGAAAATCAACACCTAGCTCATCTAATTGTGATTTTACTTTGTCCATAATCGCTTTTGCTTTTTCCTTTGCCGCATCATCAAGGTTTGCAAACATTTCTTCTTGTTTCTCTTTTTCAGGAAGATTCACACCTAGTTCTGAYAATTTTTCTTTTGCTTGTTCATGAGTTATTGTTCCTGCTTTTCTTTGTTCCATRATCGCTTTTGCTTTTTCTTTTGCCTGATCATCGAGGTTCGCAAACATTTCCCCGTGCTTCCCTTTTTCCGGAAGGTTCACACCTAGTTCTGACAATTTYTCTTTTGCTTGTTCATGAGTTATTGTTCCTGCTTTTCTTTGTTCCATGATCGCTTTTGCTTTTTCTTTTGTCGTGTCATCAAGGTTCGCAAACCTCTCTCCTCTTTTCCCTTTTTCAGGAAGATTTACACCTATTTCGGCTAATTGCTTTTTGGCGTTCTCCATAATCGTTTGTACTTTTTGTTTCGTTGCTTCATCCAATTTTTGATTCTGATTTCCTTTTGTCGTTTGTTCTGTTACTGATGTAGAATTGGCATCGTTCGTTGCCGCGAAAGCAGGAACACCTACTCCTCCTATGATTCCTAGTGATAAAGCTCCGGCAGCTACTAAATATCCAACTGTTTTTTTCTTGTTCATAGAAAACTTCCTCCTTCATTTTGTATCACATAGATTTCAAAAGCATGTACACTTTCGTATACAATGCATATAGTAAAGTTGGTTTCTTAACTTTTCCTTAACCGCTAGACAAACTTCAACAAATCAATAAAAGCCGCTCCTAAATAGAGCGGCTTTTTTCTATGCATTTTGTAATTGCCCTTGTTCACGTTCCATCACTTTTCTAAGCACAATCATTTGCAACATTGTAAATATGTTACTTGTAATCCAATACAACACAAGTCCTGATGGCGCCGCAAATCCCATAAATAAAATCATCGCCGGCATCATAAACTGCTGCATTTTGAGCATTGGAACTTGCTCTCCTGCCGATGTATTTGACTGCATAATCTTCATTTGAATAAATGTTGTCAGTGCTGCAAGAATCGGTAATATATGATACGGATCTGCATGTCCTAAGTTCACCCATAAAAATGAGGATGTACGAATCTCTTCAGTTCGGCTAATTGCATAATACAATGCTGAGAAAATCGGCATTTGTATCAAAAGTGGCAAGCAACCCGCCAATGGATTCCAACCGCCTGTTTTCATTAGTTCTGACATTTCTTTTTGATACTGTTTTTGTTTCTCTATATCTTTGCTCACATCACCGTGCTTTTTCTTTAGCTTCTGCAATTCGGGCTGCATTTTCTTCATTTTCATTTGACTGCGATATTGCGAGACAGCTAATGGAACCATCGCTGATCGAACCAAAAGCGTAATGATAATGATGGCAATCCCGAAGCTTCCACCGGGTACATGATGAGCAACAAATTGTAGCATAAGCGAGATTGGATATACGAAATAGTGATCCCAAATCCCAGTACTATGTGCATCAATTGTGGTGGCATTACTACAACCAGATAAAACAAAAACAAGTAATAATGATAAACTAACGAGCACAGCTCGGTATGATTTTAACATGTTCATTCCTCCAATGTTTCGTAATTAGTTAGCGAAACATTGGTTTATACGGACCGACCTCATCACTTTCTCCGCTCGATTCTTGTCTGCGAACCGACCGAATCATTCCATATTTATAGAAGATAGAAAAGAGCGAAATATTGCCGAGACTCTCTTCACATGTATCAACTATCGCAAAAGCTTTTTGTCTACCACTTGATGTTTGCTGACGTACGAAACGAGAAACATTAGTGAGAAAAAAGACTTCTAATAAACAAAGCGCTGTCGTTACAACAGATATATATAGAATTGCATCTTGCAATAAAAATTCCATCGCTTCACATCCTTACTAAGCCAATTGTAGCATATTCCACAAACAATCTCTATTTCCTTCTTCCTTTCCTAAAAATTTCTTTTGCATATTTTTTTAAGGATTCATCCAAAATCCGCTATTGTATTCGCTTTCTTCAGTATATTCAATCACTTAGATGAATAGGCTTAATTTGTTAGAAATTTATAAAATTTTTGTCTTATATTAAAACGGTTGCCAGTTTTTGAAAAAAGCATTATTCTCTTCTTGTAATCAAAAATGAATATGGAGATGAAACACACTATGGGTCAATTAGGAGACGCCGATTACGTTCCCGATACCGCCTTTTTATCCTTCCCAGCAGCTAGAACATTTCATTTAGAATTTATGATACAGTTGATTGTTATTTTTATAGCTTCCATTTTGTATGCTATTTCAATGAATATGTTTTTTATTCCGCATAATATGATTAGCGGTGGATTTGCTGGTGTAGGGATGATTATTGGTTACGTAATGCACTACAATATCGGTGCACTTATCTTTTTACTAAACATCCCGCTTCTTATTTTAAGTCATTTTTATTTAGGTAAGAAAACAACATTTTTAACAGCTTATTTCGTGGCCGTATCATCATTAGCCATGAATATTATCCCCGTACATCAAGTGTCAGAGGACATTTTGCTTTCTTCTGTATTTGGTGGCGTTATCTGTGGTGCAGCCTCAGGGATTATATTCCGATTCGCCTCTTCAACAGGTGGATTTGATATTGTTGGACTAATTGTAGCAAAATACCGAGATATTTCGATTGGTGCAATCATTTTCGGATTCAACTTAATCTTGCTTGTTGCTGCTGGTTTTATTTTCGGATGGGATATTACACTCTATACGTTAATTAGCCGTTTTGTTGTCAGCAAAGTAATTGATGCTGTTCACACAAAACATATTAAGTTAACAATTATGACAATCACAGAAAAGGGCGAGGAAATTAAAAGTGCCCTATTGAATAATGGCATACGTGGTGTAACAATGGTAGACGCTGTTGGCGGCTATACCAACCATAAGAAAAAAATGATTTACACAGTCGTAACTCGTTACGAACTAGGAGAAATGAAGCGTATTATTCGTCAAGTTGATGATCATGCTTTTATGAATATTACAGAAACCGTTGAAATCGTTGGACGTTTCAAACGTATATAAGGAAACGCAAGGAATTAGCATTCCTTGCGTTTTATTTTTATACTTATTACAAAATCAGATAATTCCTATTATTATTGTGCTAAATATGTTATAATACAATAAGACTTACAAAAAAGAATGTATAGACTTGGGAGTTTCTCTTATTTTTATAAGCAAAAAGAAACGAGAAGTCGGGTATATTTCAAAGCAAGTTTACGTAATAACCATAATTGTTTTCAGTTGTTTTATCATATAACACAAATAACTTTTCAAAGCTACCGATCATCTAAGTTATTCTTCCATTAATCTTTTTATAAAAAAGATACGTGCAACTAAAATCAACTTCTATTACTATACCTACCTTTTTGACTTCCAAATCATCTTATTACATAAGGAGATGAACATATGAATCAATATATACGGTACACGATAGCTGTCCTATTCGCTCTTATCGGCGGCATCATTTGCTTCTGGACAAACATTCAACTTGGAGAGCATATCATTTTTAACGGAATCGAATCTGTTGTAAGCGCTTCAATATTAGGCGGATACATTTTCTTCCTCTTTAATCCAGAAGAAAATGCGCAAAAAACCATGTTATTAACAATGATCGGAATCGTCGGTGGATGTATTTCCTACTCCATGACAAACTATACATTACCACTTCAATTAAGCTCAGCTTTCTTCTACGGTCTTTGGACTTGGTTCATCGCATTTTGCTTAGCTGATGTATTCAACCTATTACAAGACCCAGAAGGAATCGAGAGTAACTCTTAATAAACAAGAGGCGAGAAGACAAATCTTCTCGCCTTTTGTTTCATTATATCGACCGATTCTTCTCATATATCGGCGATTCGACACAACATATCGACGCTTCTACAAAATGTGACACCTCATTAAACTTATGGAATTCGAAACCACACATGCGCCCCGCCACATACTGAACTATTTTCCGCAAATATATTCCCGCCATGCTTCCCTACAATCGTCTTTGCAATGTACAATCCAAGCCCAGAATGTCCTTTACTACTTGAGCGTGATTTATCTTCCTGATAAAAGCGCTGAAATACTTTTTGCACATCTCCAGATTGAAAACCAGGACCTGAATCATACACATGAAACTGCAGTTCATCATGCTGGATGCATACCTTTACCAACATCCTGCCTTTCTCCGGCGTAAAACGCACACCATTCATCACCATATTATCCATTACTTGACTCATTCTCTCTTGATCAAATACGAGCGTCTTTATATCATCCTCATTTTCAAACATAACGTTCCATTCTATCTCTTTTTTCTTGGCAACACACTCATATTCTTCTATCTTTTTACGGAAAAAGCTCTCCATGTTTACTTCACTTAACAACAATTGAAACGAAAAACTCTCTAATTCATTCACCGTATTAAACTCCCCGAGAAGCTTTACCATTCGATTTGTATTCCGTTCAATCGTCTGTAAATAGCGCTGTAACAACTCTTCATTTTTCCATAAACCACTTTGCAGTCCTTCTGTATGCCCTTGTACAATTGTTAGTGGTGTTTTTAAATCGTGGGAAATCGCTCTGACATATTCTCTCCGCTCTTCCTCTAACTCCCACTGACGGGATAAACTATCAGCTAGTGCTGCACGCATGTTTTCAAATGATGCAACAAGTTCTCCAATTTCGTTTTTCCCTTTGTATTCTATGTGGAAATTTAAGTCACGTGCTTTGATTCGTTTTGAAGCATCTACTAATTCTTTGATCGGTCTAGATAGCCTTTTTCCAATCCGATGAGAAACAACATATGATAACAAACTAACATATATAAAAGGAGATCCCATCACAAATACAATAATAAAAACAATCCAACGATTCGCATAAGAAACCTTTAATGTATAGTTAAGTCCCAATGCCCCTTTCAATTCTCCATCATCACTCATAAGCGGCGTATAATAAGTTGTATTTTTATCAATATCTTCTACATGTAAACTCATATTTAGATTTTTAGGTAGTGGATTATTTTTACTTATTACCTGTCTTTTATATGTTCCATATTTCCTTTCTCCTTTTGAATCAATTACTTGATATGTAATCCCTTCTCTTGGAATTAACTTCTCCAAGTCTTTCTGCTCTTCTTTATCTAGTAACCGCTCTCCTTTTTTGGTTGCATACTCTTGAATCATTGGAATCTTTTTTTCATAGTAATTAGCTGGTTGCATTAATTGGTCTCCACTCTTTTGCCACCAATATACAAATGCTCCAAGCGTTGCAATGGATAAAAGAATGCTCCCCACTATTATAGTAATGAACCCAACAATTAACTGTTGTTTAATCCGCAACCTCTCCATCACGCCTGTACACTCCACTTATACCCAATCCCCCACACTGTCTGGATATAAGTATGCTCCCGATCATACATGCTGAGCTTCGTTCGTATCTTCTTCATATGTTCGACAACAGTAGACACATCACTTTCACTATCGTAACCCCATATTTTTTCAAAAAGCTGTTCCTTCGTTAATACTTGCCCAGAATGAAGTGCGAGCATCTTTACAACCTCAAATTCCTTCTTTGTAAAATGAATCGTTTGATTTCCCGATATCACTTCATAACTCTGCAAATCAATTACAATGTTTCCATAACGAAGAACATGCTTCTCAGACGGTTCCTTTAAATCTGTAGCACGGCGTAAATTGGCAATGATTCGCGCTTTTAATTCCTTTAAACTAAATGGCTTATTAATATAATCATCTCCGCCAATCATCAATCCTTCAATGCGTGATTGCTCTCTGCTATCAGCACTTAAAAATAAAACGGGACATGTATGGGACTCTCGAATCTTTTGACATACTTTAAACCCACTTATATCTGGAAGCATGACATCTAAAACAATTAAATCTATACTGCTATCTAACTGCTTTAAGGCTTCTTCTCCATTTAGCGCACTTCTTACTTCATAGCCCTCCATGACAAGACTATCCTCAATGAATGTAATAATATCTGGTTCATCATCTACAAGTAATATTTTGTCCGTCATGGTATTTCCCCCTTAGTTATATACATCTTTGTTGCGCCAATAAAACATAGCTGCTAGTGCACATCCTCCTAAAATTGTACCATTTATCAGGTAAAATGTGGTTTTCCCTTCACTTAATACTCTGAGAATGGATTCACTTCCAATTAAAAAATAACTAAATCCTTCATTCACATACAAACCAGCTACTATTAATCCAATTGTCACAAAATAAGTTATGACTGAATTTTGAAACCATAAACTTACAAAACTAGTCAACATTAATAAAGAACTCGCAATAAACCATAGTATTAAATAATATTTCACAGTATATAAAAGTGCAGCTCCTGCACCATAGGTAACTTGCTTATTCAAAAACACTGTTTGTTCCGCATGTTTTACAAAAAACGACCCATAACCATAACTAATGACAAAAGCTACTAATAAAAATAAACTGATCATCATTACTTGGGTGATCCATTTCACAAATAACAATTTCCATCTACTCACTGGGCGAATCATAATAAGACGATAGGCACCAGAAGAAATTTCGCTATTAAAACTATCTATAAATAAGATTGGAAAAATCAATAAAAATAAAGGAAAATACCATTCTCTTGTAACCGCTACAGAAAAGTTTAAATTACTTAATATCGCTTCTGTTCCTTTTGAATCATAAATAGCAGCTCCAAATTTATGAACCCATAGACTATTTAAAATGAGCAGTAGTCCAAAAATAATCATTAACACTTTTGTTTTCTTTCGTTCAAACATTCTTTCAAATTCGCTTACAAGTATTTGTCTCATCGTTTACACCTCACACAAAATTATCTCTTTTTCCTATCCCATAAAGCGTGACAACATTACAAAGAACAATATACATAAATAAAATTCTGGATCCCCAAAAGCTCATCCAGCTATATCCGCCTAATGATATAGCAATTCCTTCATGCTGTAATTTAACTAAAGAGGAATAATTAATATAAAGAAAAACAGATGATTTCCCTATAATTGTAGCCAGAGCTGGATATCCGACAGAAAATATAATAAATCCCATGCCCATAAGTGTTGCACTCGTTACCGATTTACTCATAACAGCTAGCATAATTAATATACTTGCCATAGCTATTAAAGTGATATAGGCAATTCCGTAATACGAGATACTATAGAAAAACACACCTATCCCATCCATTTTTTCCTGATGATAAAATAAACGAATATTCGATTCATGTTCGAAGAAAATATAACCAATGAGATAGCTACAAATAAAATAGCCCCCTATAAACAACAACATAACCAACAATATTGTAATGGTCTTTGCAACAAGAACCTGAGAATATGTATACACACGTTGTAACACCATACGTATTTGCCCACTATGATATTCTTGAGCAAATACAAGAACAATCAAGACAAGTAAAATAAGATTACATATGCTCATAAGCATTTCAGATAATGCTAAAACAGGAAAAGAATTCGCATACGTATAATCCACTGCGGTCTTTGCTACCTCTTGATTATGTGTCAAAAAATACTTCGCTGCCCCAAGCAACATCACCGGTATCATCGCAAAACAAAGCCACGTCACCTTCTTCGCCCAAAGTCGCTCCCATTCAGAGCGCACTAACATCCTCATGAGCTCATCATCTCCACAAAGATATCTTCTAGATCCTTGTTATTTCCTTTTAGCTCTTCCGTCGTCCCTCGCCAAATGAGTGCTCCTTCCCGAATCATCACCCATGAATCACACATCAGCTCTAGCTCACGGATTAAATGACTTGAAATGAAAAAGGTAATGCCTTTTTCCCGCTGTAAATCGAGCACAATTTTTCGAAGCTGTTTAATCCCAACTGGATCTAATCCGTTGGAAGGCTCATCTAAAATAATAAAATCAGGATCTCCAATAAGTGCCTGCGCAATCCCTAACCGCTGCTTCATTCCTAATGAATACGTGCCCACCTTATCATCAGCACGATTTTCTAATCCAACGATTTTTAACACTTGCTCAACCTTCTTCTCTAAATTCTCTCTCCCGCAGTTCATCGTGATTCGACCTAAATTTCGTAAGTTTTTTCGTCCAGACATATAAGGGAAGAAAATTGGTGATTCTACAATCGCGCCTACATACTGAAGTGCCTCTTCACGATTTTTTTGTACACTGACACCGTTAATTAAAATTTCTCCCTCATTCGGTTTAATAAGTCCCATAATTGTTCGTATCAATGTCGTTTTGCCAGAACCATTCGGCCCAACAAAACCACAAATTTCATTTTTATAAACGGAAAAAGACATATGGTTTAACAAGCTTCTCCCCTTCACCTTTTTCGTCACATCTTTTACTTCTAACACCGCTTTTTTCATCATCATCGCCTCCTTGCTTTTAGAATAGGAGGTAAAAATAAACAATTTATAAACAAATAAAAAGAAGCTGCATTTTTACAGCTTCTTTTTTCAATATATCGACCGTCCGACAAAATGCGACAAGCACCATAGCCTCGGAGTCTAGAAACCACAGCTATAACCCAAGCAGTTTTTCTCCAAATTGAACAATAAACACAATAATCAACACAATCGCTAATAGCTTCAATGCTACATATGTCACTTTACAAAACATATAAATAAGCAAGAGTAGCAAAATAAGCATCAAAATACCCATATGTAACGCCTACAAAACGTCTCTTCTTCCCATTAAGGAAGTCCTTTCATTCTACTCTCCTCTTAGCATTTATGTAACCTAATAAGGTTACATAAATGCTAAGAGGATGTCTCACTTCGCGTAAGATATCCTCTTTCCTTGTACTTTAGTAGATCATTTTTTTATGCATTTCGTACATGTATGTTCCAATATGTAAAATCCAGACAAACGAAATAAGAGTAATTATAAAGAAATCTGTACCATCCAAGAGCGTGTACGCAATCGCTGCGAACCATGCACACGCAAGGGTCATATTTGTATATTGATACGCTTTATATCCCGCTTCATGTACAATATGTTTTTGCCCTTCATCTGCATTTTTGGCCCACATCTCCATCGACTGTGAATACGTTACACTTTGTTCAGGGTACAGTGTGTTATATCGTTTTTTCATGGTCAATCCTAACCAAGTAATAAGAATTAAACATAATGTAGCTAGAGCTACATTGACACCACCAAATAATACATCCATTCCATTTGTATGCACACGATAAAAAGAAATGACTGAACAGACAAACCAGGACATCACAACGATTTCAATTACTCGAAAATAGATGAATCGTAGTCCCAATCTTCGCCCTTGTATACTTTCTTCTTCATCTCGTATTTGAGCTAGCGCCCTTGTACGTTTCCATACGTAGTATATAACCCCTCCCCCAAACAGAGCCATCATAACGAACCCTATATAAGGAGGTAACTTTTTATCACCTGGTGTAAAAATATCCGCTAATATGTAGCCTACAAAAAAGCCGCATACCATTCCTACTAGAACCTTCAATACAGAAAACATTCTCCCCTTCACTCTACTCTTCATCTCCATCTTCCCCCTCTACTAAAGTAAATATCTCCTCCACGGGCACCTCAAAAACATGGGCAATCTTCAGAGACAGCACAATCGACGGTGCATAATCCCCGCGCTCAATTAAGCTAATTGTTTGCCTCGATGAATCGATCGCTTTCCCTAGATCTCCTTGTGACATTCGATGCTTTGCTCGAAATTCTCTCACTCGATTTTGAAGCTTCATAATCGACCTCTTTTTCGTTTATTTAATTAAAATTGTAAATAATATCCTCTTGATTGTCAATTATTATTGTCATTTTGACATTAATATATGTCAAAATTAATTATACATTCTTATGAAGAAATTCTATATAATTTAAAATAACTACTATAAGAGGTGAAATATGGATAAAAAATCAATTTTTTCTTATCTTCTCATTAAACTTTCTGCAGCTTGCTTTATTTCTTTTTCTTTTGTACTATTTCTCTTTATACAAGATAAGTTTGATTTGTATAAAATCTCAGATTTTTTATCTGGATTACTATATAATCTTTGGTTTTATGTTCTCTTCTGCTATGCGATTTTGTGCTCGTTCATCATTGATAAACTCTCTCTAATACAAACAAGCATTACAAAAAAAGTATTACTGTATATCATTTGTGGTTATCTATTTTTTCTTCCTGTTCAATTGTTCAGCGATGAACCGTGTATCTTCTTTTTCATTACAGGTTCAATTGGAGCGATTTGCGCTGTTTTCTTTTACTTCTGCACCTATATTGCCCAAAACTCGCAATGGTTTCGATATAGCATCCCTATTCTCATTCCAATTTTATTTATTACAATTGCTTCAACCGACTTTACAAAGAAAGAACAATGGGTTGAACACACTACAAAAAATGAATTTGAGGTAACTTTTTCATATTTTAATGGTGAACATAAAATTCCAATCCATGTTAAAAAAGGGGAAACACTCAAATTCACGCTCTACTTTCCTACAACCGGCGGATATGGATTTCACATGTCTAGTGAGTTTAACAAAGTAGAACCTATGTCAGAAATAAGTGAAGATACTTATCAACTTTCAGCAACGCAAACTGGAACATATTATATTGTAGTTACTGGTGACGATCTTAAAGGGGAAATAAAAGCAAACTGGAACATACAATAAAAAAGGCAGTGCTCATCAGCACTGCCTTTTCCAGTTTTCGACATAGAATGGATTCCATATTAATTTGCGTTTTGTACAAATACACGTTTCAACTGTTTACGGAAACGTACACTAAGTACAATTGCTACAATAACAACTACTCCACAAATGATTTTTCCTATGTGCTGTCCCAGCATTCCAAAGATATCATGCAAGTTTCCGCCTAACCAATAGCCACCGATTAGGAAGAACGATACCCAGAATAAAGCTCCAGAATAAATTGTTATCGCAAAGCGGCGGAATGGTAAATTAATAATCCCTGCAAAGTATCCAGTAAAGTGACGCACACCTGGAATAAAGAAACCGATAAAAATTAGGAAGTAGCCATATTTATCAAACCACATTCTCGTTAAATCAATTTTTCTTTGTGTTAAAAACACATACTTTCCATATTTCTGCACAAAAGGCATCCCAAGTTTATTACCTAAAAAATACTGAATTGTCATTCCAACGCTCGTTCCAATAAATGATAAGAGAATTAGAAGTGGTAATTGTAATTCTCCTGTATGAGCTAAATATCCCGCATACGCTAACGTTGGCTCTCCTGGAAACGGGAGTGCAATATATTCTAATAGCAATCCAACAAGTACAACATAATACCCGTATTGCTGAAATAATTCATGAATCCATTCCATGTCGATCTCTCCTTCTCTCTTTTATAGACAGCATTCATCACGTACAAACTGTTACTATTATTGTATAAAAAAAATGTCGAAATAACTATCACAATTGCTTACATTTAGATTACATTTTTGTAAGAAAGATACGAAAACACCCAATTTCTACTCAAATTCCCTAAAATTCCTCTAATATCTACTATATATCTTAAAATTTTCTCATTTTTTCTTCCTATATACAATATAAATAACGTTTTCCGTTCATTTTTGCACGAATTATTTTCCGAACTTCTTTCCTCTTTCCCCTCTAAAACGGGCACCATTTCCTTTTTTTACAGATAAACTCCCATTAAACCGACCAAATATCCAAAAACCACATTAACCCCACGTTGTCTTCATATTAACTTCATATTAATGATGTAAAATTATAGCGGAATTTGTTAGGAATTGTCACAAATTCCGCACCCACATTCATGTTTCATTTCAAAATGAAAATGAGCAACTTTTATTAAATTTATAGAAAAGGAGTGTAATAGAATGGTATCTTATCCTATCGAAAATGTTGTTCCTACCAAAAACGAACCATAGTCAAAAAGTATTAATTCTTTTTGAAACATGCAATGAAAATATTCGCAAATTATTACATCATGTTCAAATGCAATTCGTATATGCACTATTTTATTTTTTTATATTACGTATTCTATATCTGATAATAAAACAAACCATTACTAGGAGAAAATGATGAAGAAATTATTATGTACTATTTTTATACTAGGCTTATGTACGATACTTCCATATGAAAAAACAGAAGCCGCTGCACCTGCTCCCACTCCTGCACCACAGCAAAAATTAATTGTTAACACAACTACAAATAAAATGGACTTCTACCAAAACGATGCTTTCATTAGAAGCTTTTCTGTTGCTACAGGAAAAGCACATACACCAACACCACTTGGTTCATTTGTTATTGTAAATAAAATTAAAAACCGTCCATACTATACAAAACGGATTAAAGGCGGTGACCCACGTAATCCTCTTGGTGATCGTTGGATGGGTTTAAATATGGCTGGAACTTGGGGAACAACTTATGCAGTTCATGGAACAAACAATAACCAAGCGATTGGAAAAAACACAACACTCGGATGTATTCGCATGTATAATGAAGACATTCATTGGCTATTTGATCGCATGGAAAAACAAGCAACTGTTATCGTAACAAAATAGCTTATAAATCCAGTGAGCCCTCACGAATCGGATTTTCACAGGGAGTAATATGGCATAAAAGAGAATATTTGGAAGGTGGCCAAGACCATTATATCTTGGCTTCTTTTTTATTATTTTTTAAGTAGTCAAATACTTACCTTACATATATAATGTAACAGGAAATAAAAAATTTAAATATTAACAAAAATAAACATTTAAATATATTTTTGTTAATATCGTGGCGTATAATTCTCTCCTTCCATAAGAAAGAGCAGTATACATACAAGATGAAACATTCATCAATCGTTTTTCATTTCCAACTAAAACAAAACAGCTCTCACTCATCTATCTCATTCAATCGTAAACCATTTTGGCATTTCAAGTTGAATCTATATTTGTAAACGTATACTTTAGGAAGTGATAATGTGAAACGCATACTAGCAATTGAAGCACATTTAGAAACACAAAAACGAATTCAGGCGTTTTTAATAGAACATAACTATAAAATTGACATTGCAAGTTCTGGAACAGAAGGCATACTTAAGTTTCAAAAAAACTCCTATGACCTTATCCTACTTAATGCCATATTACCTGACATAGATGGCTATAGTACTTGCCAAATTATAAGAGGTCAATCTAATATTCCTATTATAATGTTATCTGAATGCTATGATAAAGAAAATGAAATTAGAGCATTTGAACTTGGGATAGATGATTATATAACAAAGCCGTTTCACCATACTGTGTTCATAAAACGGATTGAGGCGATTTTAAGAAGAGGTCTTCCATCTGAAACTGAAAAAAACATGGGGATCTTGCAGTTCAACGAACTCATGCTAAATTTCCCAGCTTACACTGCTTATATAAATGGTGAGAAGGTTGAATTAACGACGAAAGAATTCGAAATTATTGCTATGTTTTTGCAAAACCAAGGAAAAGTGTTATCAAGAAGTGATTTACTAGATAAAGTTTGGGGTTATGAATACTATGGTGATGTGAGAGTCATCGATACCCATATAAAAAACTTGCGAAAGAAATTAAATATACCTTATATTAAAACAGTAAAAGGTATTGGTTATAAATTAGATTCCTAATACTGATTCATGTTTTATTTTCAATCTGCTTTTATATTATTTTTATATTATTCTATTCATAAAAAGCATGTACAAATAAGGAATCGAACCCATACTTTCCATAATTGCATACCCAAACTCACACTCGTTTGTGAGTGGCGGAATTTTGTAGAGTTTTCACTCTGTTTCGTTCGCCCGTTGTCCCTATTTGGACAGCGGGCGTTTTTTATTTTCAAAAGGAGGATTTTTTATGGAGAAATTTAAGTTTTCATTATTAGTTTTATTTGGAGCTTGTAGTTACGGCGTACTTTCTACTATTTTTAAGCTCGGCTTTATGAACGGATTTTCTGCCCATGAACTATTAGGCGGACAATACGTATTTGGCTGGGTTGGGCTTTTGCTACTCGTTCTGTTTTTCTCACGTCATAAAGTATCAAAAAAACAAGTATTTTCATTATTAGCTGTTGGAACAACAATGAGCATGACCGGCATTTTCTATGCGATTTCTGTAGAAGAATTACCAGCATCGATCGCTGTTGTTTTACTCTTCCAATTCACATGGATTGGCGTAGTCATTGAAGCTGTTGCGAATAAAACATTTCCAAGCAGCGAAAAAATAATTTCAATTCTCCTTTTATTTGCCGGAACATTATTTGCAGGTGGTGTATTTGAAGGGTTTGGACAAAACTTCTCTACAAAAGGTATTATCTTTGGCCTACTAGCCGCTGTCTCTTTTTCCTTTTATGTCTTTGCAAGCGGTCGCGTCGCTACAAACGTACCACCCTATACAAAAAGCTTTCTTATGACAACAAGCGCTACGCTTATCGTTTGCTTATTCTTTCCGCCAGCCTTCTTAACAGATGGTGCCCTGCAGGCTGGATTATGGAAATATGCTTTCTTCCTTGGATTTTTCGGTGTAATTGTACCCGTAATTTGCTTCTCCATCGGTGTTCCAAAGGTAGGAATCGGACTTGGAACAATCTTGGGTGCAGCTGAATTACCAACAGCAATCATCGCTTCCATTACACTTGTTCATGAAGTCGTATCGCCTATGCAGTGGCTTGGCATTGCTTGTATATTACTTGGCATCTTCACACCACAAATCCTGACTACGCGAAAAGAAAAGAAGCGCACAATAGAACATAGCGCCTAAAAAAAGAGCACATGATGTGCTCTTTTTACTTTAATGCCTCGTATAGCCTTTCAACTTCTTTTTCAATCTGACTCACATCAACTCTTTCGAACAATGGCTGCACATCATTCACTCGCTCCGGCAGTTTATTTTGACACTCCCAGCCTAAATTCGTAAGGGCCAGTATGTTCCGTACTCTCTCACTAGAAAACGGTAAAAATGGCTCAAGTAGCTGCGCAAAATTCATAATGAAATAGGTGCAGTGGTATATTGTCTCTTCGCAAGCCACCGGATCTTCCTCCCTTTGCTTCCATGGCGCCTGCTCATCAAAATATTTATTTGCAAAGCGAACTGTTTCAAAGATGGTTTCTAATGCTACCTTAAAATGTGCCTGCTCAATTGAACTGCCCACACTGCTATATAGCTTCTCTATTCGTTCCTTCAACACTATATTGACATTTCCTTTCGGCACAGCACCATCATAATATTTCTCAATAAACTTTAATGTACGGTTTACAAAATTCCCATAGGCTCCCAGTAATTCGCTATTATGGCTATAAATAAATTCACGCCACGAAAAGTCAGTATCGCGATTTTCCGGTGCATTGACTGTTAAGAAGTAACGAATCGAATCAGGATCATATCGCTCTAATATATCTGGTACCCATACGGCCCAGTTTTTACTTGTCGATAATTTTCGTTTCTCAACTGTTAAATACTCGTTAGAAACAATATGACGAGGAATCGCCTTTTCTCCGATTCCAAGTAGTACAGCTGGCCAAATAATAGAATGAAACGGGATATTATCCTTACCGTGCACATAGTATGTTTTTGCATTACGATCCCAAAACTCACTATCATTGTTGCCTGTTTCTTCTGCCCATCGTTTACTCGCTGAATAATAACCAGCAACTGCTTCAATCCATACATAAATTTTCTTATCCTCATATCCCTTAACTGGAATTGGTACTCCAATCGGTAAATCGCGGGATACTGCTCGGTCCTGTAATCCTTCTTGTAAGTACCGCTCCGTTAGTTGAATTGCATTATCACGCCATGTTTCTTGTTGTTTTGCAACTAATACAGCACTCTTAATCTGCTCCTGAAATTTATGAAGCGCAAAATAAAAATGCTCTGTTTCCTTAACTGCCGGTGTATTTCCACATAACTTACATTTCTTGTCTAATAAATCGAGCGGATCTAAAATAGCGGAGCACGCATCACATTGATCACCACGGGCTGGTTCATGACAATGTGGACAAAGCCCTTCTACGTAGCGATCTGGTAAAAATTGTACACATGCTTCGCAGTATGCTTGCTCAACTGTCTTTTTATAAATAAAGCCTTCTTCTAATAATCGTAAGAAAATCTTTTGTACAGTTTGATGATGATGCTCTGTATCTGTACGTGTATAACAATCATATATAAAGCCAAGACCCTTAAAACATCGCTGGAATTCTTCATGATAATGATCTGCAATTTCTTTCGCAGTAACCCCTTCTTGTTTTGCTCGAATGGCAATTGGGGTTCCGTTACAATCGCTTCCTGATACGTAAAGAACCCTTTCACCTTTTGCTCTGTAATAACGTGCTACAATATCTCCTGGTAATAGACCCGCAACATGCCCAAGATGCAAAGAACCATTCGCATAAGGCCATGCTCCACCAATAAAAACACTCATCTTCTATTCCTCCTTTACATATAAAAAAGCCCCACCCCTATCTTCTAAAAAAGATAAGGGCGGGGCTGTATAAACAGTCGCGGTACCACCTTATTTCGTCAGTTATTCACACAACTGACCTCGCCAAGTACGGAGCCAAATAAGCTCTTATACTGTGATTGTGATAACGAGAAACAACTCTCGTCGCCTCCTACTTTTATCATCTGATAAGTTCAGGACGAAGCTCAAAGGCCATTGTTCAAATGAATATTCTTGCTTCTTCTCAGCTCCCGAAGCTCTCTGGAAAGAATAGTTTCATTCTACTTTTCCTTTTCAACGCTTTTCATATATAACACGTATTTTACGACTAAATGACAGAAAAATCAAACTTTATATACAAAAAAACAGGAAATGAACAATTTTTTTCGAATATATACACGTTCACAGAAAGGAGTGACCTCATTGAATCAACAACAATTAAGTACAATCAATAAAAAAGGCTGGAACGCAGCTGCTTATGAAGCGTGGACCAATCGGCACGGTACTCCAGAAGAATATGCAAAGAAACTCATACAAGATCCCGCTCATGAGGTATCGCATTACCTACCTTACATAAAAAACATAAAAGAAACACGCATCATTAATTTACTTGGTTCAAAAGGAAACAAAGCTGTTGCTTTTGCATTGTTAGGAGCGGATGTAACGGTTGTAGATATTTCAGAAAGCAATGCAAGATACGCAAATGAGTTAGCCGATGCTTCAGGAATCTCTATCGAATATATTGTCTCAGATGTACTAGAAATATCGTTATCCAAAACATTTGATGTTGTTTTGTTAGAACTAGGCGTACTCCATTACTTTTTAGATCTTAAGCCACTTTTTAAATTGATTTCTCAGCTTCTAAAAGAAGATGGTACTTTTATACTTCGAGACTATCATCCTCTTTATACAAAGTTATTAGCGATAGACCATCCAATGTTTCAAGCAAACGGGGATTATTTCTATGAAGGGATTATTGAAGATAACGTTGCTTACAGCAGTCTACTTGATCAAAAGCAGCGAGACACACTACCCAAAACAAAAATTCGCCGCTGGACATTAGGAGAAATTATTACAGCAATTGCTCAAGCGGACTTACACATTAAAGAACTTATTGAAGAGCGTGGTTCTCATCAGCGTTGGGTCTTTCCTTCTTCTGCTTCAGAAGGAATTGAAACTAGGGTCCCTGGGCTTTACACATTAATTGCTACAAAATAATGCAAAAAAGGATCCCTTCACGGATAGGATCCTTTTTTCGCATGCTTAACGCATATAAGTTGAGGTTGGAGATTACCATAATTCTGTAGAATAGGACACAAGGTATTTCAACATTTTGTCTCTGACTTACGCAGTCAAAAGGGGTATGACCAACATAACGAAGAGTAATGTTCAGTTGATATTGATAATCGTTATCAACTAATTAGAAGTATACATGATGCCTCAAAAAAACACAATAGGGATTTTATATTTTTTTATGCCCAATCATAATTTCGATTTGTTGTGAGTCACATAATAATTCATTAACTTTTCAAAATTGGTATCCATATTTCGCTTTTAAAAGTTGGTGAAGTTACATCTTTACCCTCATTCCATAAGATTTCTGGCCCTTCTGTTTGCTCATAATTTGAGGAGGGAAACCATTCAGAATAGATGCTTGCAAGGTATCTGGAAATGGTCCAACTGCTTCAAATATAGCCCATGTTAAGGCGGGAACTTCCAGTTGTATCAAATTAACTGGACACCCCTTATTTGTAGCCACTCCTATATAATGATCAAGCTCCCCTGTTTCTTCCATTCGTCCCTCAGAAAAATTCGCGGATGCACTAAGCAGTCCCAAAGGCTTAACATTAGAAAGTTTCTTTAGTTTATTTATCATTTCACTATCTAAGCTCTTCCACATAGATGCAATCTCTGGATTCACCCCGTGGAAAATTATAGGAACTCTTTTCTTAATACCCACTATGTGAAATGCCTCTTTTTCTTCTATTCGATAGTTCATTTCATTTCCTCCTTTGATGGATAATTGAAAGGTCATTCGTGGATAAGCCTTTAGTAAATGTCCATTATTTCTGGCCGCTGACGGTGTTATGCCATGTAAACTTTGAAAAGCCCTTGCAAAAGAATCCGGTGAGTTATATCCGTATTTTATAGCAACGTCGATGACCTTTAGGCTTCTATCTTTAAGCTCAAATGCTGCAAGAGTAAGGCGTCTGCGGCGGATGTATTCCGATAACGAAATACCTGCAAGGAAAGAAAACATCCTTTTAAAATGATATTCGGAGCAAACAGCTAGCCTTGCTACTTCTTTAAAATCAATATCATTAGTAAGATTTTCTTCAATATAGTTTAATGCTCCATTCATATTTTCAAGCAAATCCATTTATATGACCTCCCTCTTTAGTAATAGAATAGCAGGATTTAAATGTACCTATCCGACATTTCGTGCACAATTATGTAGGGGGTATTCTTTGCATAAGTCTATTAAGCTCCGTAGTATACCACCTAAAAAAGCTAGCATCGTCTCATTCATTTTCAATTTCTTACATACTTATAATCAATATAAGGAAGTTCCCAAAAAGGTAATTTGAGCTATTTCACTGCATCTTTATCTTATTTGCTTTATAATGAGAATCGATATCATTAATATTAGGAGTGTTGTGCATGTCACAAGAATTTGAAGAGAAATTATATGCCAATTTAGAGGCCGTTATCGATCCTGAACTAGGTGTTGATATTATTAATCTTGGATTAGTATATGACGTTACAGCAGATGAAAATAACAATGCTGTTATTACAATGACAATGACTTCTATCGGTTGTCCGATGGCGGGGCAAATCGTATCGGATGTCAAAAAAGTATTATCCACAAATGTACCAGAGGTCAATGAAATAGAGGTCAATGTGGTTTGGAATCCACCTTGGTCAAAAGAACGTATGTCACGTATGGCAAAAATCGCTCTAGGTATCCGTGATTAAATAACATAAAAAAGACCTGACATTACTAAAGTCAGGTCTTTTTTATGTTTATTTTACGCCTACTGCATCATAAGCTTTCGTTACAGCTTGTACTTCTTTAGAGTTTTTACCATATAAGTCTGTTGCAGATTGAAGTGCAGCTTGGCGCATCATTTTAAAGTCAGAGTTTGCAGTTAAATATTTTGTAAGAGCACGGTAGTAAATTTTTTCTGTCGCTTCGCGGCCAACGCCAGCTACTTTCACACCGTAATGTGTGCCACCTTCAGAAACTAAATATGCTGCTTTGTTATTGATACTACTGTTAATATGAACACCGCCATTATCATATGGACCTGTGTAACGTTTGCTGTAATGATCTGGGTAACCTTCACCAGGTTTTAATGGATTTGGAATCGATGCTGGATCACTTAAAGAACGCAGTGCATCACCTTCTACACCAGGTGTATAGATATCAGCACCTAACTGCCAGCTTTTCTTCTCAACCATGATACCCATAATATCTGATAATGACTCATTTAATGCACCTGGCTCATCTTTATAAACAAGGTTCGCTGTATGCTCTGTTACAGCATGTGTTAACTCATGTCCAATAACATCTAAGCCTGCAGATAATGGAATGAATGTTTGTCCATCTCCATCACCATACATCATTTGGACACCGTTCCATGCTGCGTTATTCCATCCTTCACCTACGTGAACAGAAGAAATTAACTTCGCACCTTTATCATCGAAAGAATTACGGTTAAATGTCTTTTTATAATAGTCATATACTTTCGCTGCGTTCACATGTGCGTCAACAGCTGCTTTATCTTCAAAGAACTTCGATTTACTTTCTACTTCCTCACCTGTATATCCAAACCATTGTGAGAAGATATTAAACCAGTTCTCATCCATATTTTGTGCATCAAACGTATGAACGCCTTGTCCACGTTTGCCGTCAAATAAATTGAATGCTCCTGTTTTCTCATCTTGAGCAATTTCAAATGAAGCTTTATTTCCTAACACACCGTAGCCAAATCCAGTGACTTGATCAACAGCGTTATACTTCTCAATGACATTTCCATTTGTTGCATCAACAAAGTAATGCCAATATCCTGGCGCTGGTTTTGAAATAGATGCTTTTACAAGGTATGCAAGATAGTATTTTCCATCCTTTTCATACACATATAGTTCTTTTTTCACACCATCATATTTATTTACTTTTCCAATTTGTTTCTCAATATCAGCTTTTGCAACATTTACCGCTTGTTCATCAGTAATGCTCGCTGTAGCTGGAATGTTTTTATCTTCTAAATTCGGGATAACTTGTCCGAAGAATGCTTTTACATTATTTTCTTTATCAAGTGCTACCGTTTGGTCTGATCCATACACAGGAACATTATTATGTTTCTCAACTAACTTCACATGTGTTGTACCCGATTCAGCATCCTTTTCTTCCCCTACAATGTTGAAATGTTTTTCTATATTTCCTGCTAGTTTAAACATTTCCTTCTTACTTTCCAAGTATTGGAAGACTGTTTCTTTTTTATCTAATCCTTGCGGCGCTTTCCATTCCTCACCTATGTAAGCTGGTGTTTTAAATTCTTGGTGATACTGAATTTGTTGCTCTGCCGCTTGTGTTTTTGTTGCTCCAAATGCCCCAAAACCTCCAACAATAACGGATAAAGCTAATGCTGATGAAACGACTTGCTTTTTCAATCTAACACTCCCCATTCCCCAAAAATTTTTTGACACTCTTATACATTTCTGACAAAGAAACATAACTCCTACCAAAAAATATTGAGAAACAGTTTTCTTACAATCACATCCAAAAAATCAAAAAATACCCTATTAAAATTTATGTTTAATATGTATAATATTAATTCTTTTCTACTATTAAATTATAATGAACAAAAGAACTTACATAGCCTCCCTGTATCGATTTGAAAGGAGGTGATCACGATGTTGCCGCAGATTATTATGTACTTCTTCTTTCCAATCACACTATTAGCAACTTTTCTTCTTATAAAAAACACACAGAAAAAAACACTCCTACATTTTCTACCTGCTATCTTTTCAGCAGCAATAGGAACCCTTTTGTATGTTCAATTTTTATTTACCAATGGATTAAATGAATTTGTATTAATGATCTACTTTGCAGGTATCGCATTAGCAAATCTCTTTTTAATTCTTGTATTAAAGTTATTCCAGAGTTTCCTTTCAAGAATCTAAGAAAAAGGTAGTTACAATGTAAAAAAGGTAGGGCATCTTTTTTGGACGCCCTACCTTTTTATATAAACGATGTCCCTTATTGTTTTTTCATTTCAATCGCTAAATAATGTGATTGCTCTTTTGCTTGAATACGAATATCTTCTTCAATTGCTTCTGCCGCATCGCGCATCACTAGTAGTTCACCATTTACAATGCCGCTTCCTTCAATTTGCACAAGATAAACTTGTCGATCTTCGCTAACCGGGAAGTTAATTTCTTTTCCAGCTTCTAATGATAAAGAATATAAATTTGCATCTTGATGAATTGCAATTGGTGCGCCGCCATCAACTGGAGATACCATATGGAACCATGTATTTTCACGCTCGCTCCAATCAAACTTAAACTCACCGTAATTTGGCACGTGACCAGTACGATCTGGTAAAATCCAAATTTGTAATAAACGCAATGTTTCATTTCCTAAATTATGTTCACTATGAAATACACCTGTACCAGCACTCATATATTGGACATGTCCACGCTCAATGGTACCGCGGTTCCCCATGCTATCTTGGTGCGTTAATTCCCCATCTACAACATAAGAGATAATCTCCATATCACGGTGCGGATGCATATCAAATCCTGTTTGTGCTGCTACTAAATCATCATTAATTACGCGAAGTTTTCCAAAATGCATATTTTCCGGGTTGTAATAATCTGCGAATGAAAAGTGAAAATGTGTATTTAACCAACCGTGATTTGCTCTTCCCATATTTGTATGATCAATTTTTTTAAACATATCCTTCACCTCATGTTATCTCGAATTCGAGATATTTATTTAAAATTTTTTATTGTAACTTTCGAAGTAATTCTAATAATTGTTTCTGTTCATTGCGATCTAGTTTATCAAACTGTTCTGCTTGAAACGTTTCCTGCGGTGGAACCATTTCTTCATATAAAGCTCTTCCCTTTTCTGTTAATGAAAGATATTTTGTAGTACCTTCCTGTTCTCGCTTAATCCAATCAAGCTGCTCCATCTTATTTAAAAGCTGTGTGATATTTCCTTTTGTAACAAATAGCTTCCGCCCAAGCTCTTGTTGTGTTAGTCGATCTTGTCCTCCAATTTGGGCTAGGACGTCAAACTGCGCAGCCGATACTCCCCATTTTTTCAAATGCTGATTTGTCTCACGAATACTCCTATTATAGAAGCGTGATAAACGGAACCATAATAACAATCCAAGTCTTTCTTCTGCCTTCATTCCATCACCTCGCTTGTTTGATATCATTAGTTTAGAACTAAACTTCAAAATTGTCAATTACTTTATTTTAGTAAGTTATAGATTAAATCATAGCGACATTCTACTAGGCAGTTCGGATAACGTGGAGAAACAATAGAAATAGCGCAGTAAATTGAGTACGAAAGTGCAAAGGTTTTATGCTCGATTTTTTATTGTAAAATAAGGGGCTATAATGAAATAAGACCATTATAAAAAGCTTAGAGTTAAAACTCTGAGCTTTTTTACGTGTTATTTACTTTGTGATTTTACTTGTAAATTCCAATGTTATTGCGTCATCTAATTAAGATTTTCTCCACAATAACTGAATTACTTAATTTTCTACTACTATGCTTTAATTTAAGTTCCTTCTTATATATTCATTCATTTTGTACTCAGCAAACGCCTTAGCATCTTGTTCAATCCAGCGCTCTTCATATACCTCTTGACCAACATATAATATGTTTTGCTCATGTTGCATAGAATGACGAAACTCATGTAGTAACGTTTTGAGCACTTGCTCGTACTGTTCCCACATACAAACAAAAATTAATTGTTTTTCTTTATGATAAAAGCCGCTTAAAGGAAAGAGGAACTCTTCTTCCTCTTCTCCTAGTTTTACAAGCACATCATTCGTATCACACGTATCGCAAAAAATAACTGGAATTTCACGTTTTTCAATAAGTGAAAACACATCATCTTTTACCCGCTCAATATCCCAAGGAAACTCTGAGTCCAGTACATACCAATTCCCAGCTTGTTGATATACGTTTTGAAACTGGAGTTCCATTAACCTCCATTCCCCTTTCTATATCCCCTTTTCCTATATATATGCCACAATATAGGAAAAGATAAACACATATTGCAATATAACATTACATCTAGTTCAAAAAATGTTCAAAAATAATGGTTGTAAAAGGTTGAACTATATCAATTACTAAGTTATAATAATTATAAATTAGTAATTGATATAATATAATAACTCAGAAGGAGATTGATCATATGAACACACAAGTAATTGAAGTATTAAACAAACAGGTAGCAGACTGGAACGTATTATTTACAAAACTACACAACTTCCATTGGTATGTAAAAGGACCACAATTCTTTACACTACATGAGAAATTTGAACAATTTTATACAGAAGCAGCTGGACACATTGATGAAATCGCTGAACGTATTTTAGCAATTGGTGGTAAACCAGTAGCAACAATGAAAGAGTACTTAGAATTATCTTCTATTCAAGAAGCGGCTTACGGAGAGACTGCAGAAGGGATGGTAGAAGCAATCATGAAAGACTATGAAATGATGCTAGTTGAACTGAAAAAAGGTATGGAAATCGCGCAAGGTGCTGACGATGAAATGACCTCTGACCTACTACTTGGCATCTACACAGAACTAGAAAAACACGCTTGGATGCTACGTGCGTTCTTAAATTAAAAGCGCAAGCGGCTCGCTCACTAAAATCCCCCCAATCCACTTGGGGGGATTTTATGTTTTACTGATATATCCCAATACACTTTATGTTAAAATATAGGAAATAATAGGCTAATAGTTACATCTAAAAAATACTTTTCCAAATTCATCATTTAGGTATATAGAGCATTCTAGTATCACCATCAAATGACGGGAGTGGTTCAGTTGAAAGACTATTTGATTCGAGCATTTTTCGCTTCATTAACGGTTGGAATTTCCTTAGTTATAGCCAATATTTTCGATTTAAATGTAGATGTAAGGAGCTATCCCTTCCTCATAATTATAGCAATCGTTGGCGGTTGGAGTGGCTGGTATTTATATCAGAGAGTAAAGAATAACAACTATAAGGGCATTTCCAAATGAGGGAAATGCCTCTTTTTTAGTTTTTCTTTCTGATTACATAAGCGATACAATTTACAACACATAGACCAAAATGACATGCGTTCTTCATTCAATTACTTACTCATTGTATTACGATAACTGCTTCCACTTATTTCCCATTACAGGTCGTTTATAATTTTGCATACTATGAATTAATTCCTCAGCAGTAGTTGCTGAAACCATTAACTCTTTATTTGATGGATTCATAAATCCTTCCTCTGCTGCGCGATCAACCATTTGCAGGATTGGACCATAAAAGTCTTGAATATTTAATAATCCAACCGGTTTATCATGGATTCCAATTTGTGACCAACATACAACTTCAAATAACTCTTCAAATGTTCCATACCCGCCTGGCAATGCGATAAAGGCATCCGCAAGTTCTCCCATTTTCGCTTTACGCTCATGCATTGTTTCTACTTCAATCAATTCCGTTAACCCTTCATGAACAATCTCTCCGCGGAATAAACCACGTGGCATAACACCTGTTACCCGTCCACCTAAGCGTAACACTTCGTTGGCTACTTCTCCCATAAGGCCAACACATGAACCACCGTATACTAGTTCACAATTATTTTGAACAAGCACTTCGCCAAGCTTAATTGCCTCTGCTTTAAATTCAGGTCGCTCTCCTAAGTTAGAACCTGCAAACACACAAATCTTTCTCATACCCACACCCCAAAACTATATATTGTCATGATACAATGAATATTGTACAACATATTGAGGGGATGAGAAAGAAATGAATATTGCCGAATTTCAAAGATGGATTGAGGAATTTTACGAAAAACGAAGCTGGTCACAGTATAACTCTTTTATTCGCTTAAATTTCTTAACTGAAGAAGTCGGAGAGGTTTCACGTGTTGTTCGCGCTATTGAAATTGGACGTGATCGACCAGATGAACAAGCAAAGCAAGCAGAAGAATTGAAAATGGAATTAAAAGAAGAGCTTGGGGATGTACTTGCAAACTTGATTATTCTTTCGCAAAAATACGATTTAGACTTACAAGATATTATGGAAGCACATGTAGAGAAACTTTCTAAACGTTTTCAAGAAACTAAATGAGAATATTTATCAGCAATGATATAATATTCTCGATATTAAATAAGGGAGGATTTTTATGTTATCAACTAAATTACACGATGCACTTAATGACCAAATGAACTTTGAATTTTACTCTGCCCATGTTTATATGGCAATGGCTGCTTACTGCACATCAGAAAGCTACGATGGATTTGCGAACTTTTTCCTTGTTCAAGCAGAAGAAGAGCGTTTCCACGCAATGAAGCTTTACAACTATATTAACGACCGCGGAGAGCGTGCCATTATTACTGGATTCGAAAATCCTAATAATGAATACGAATCTGTTTTAAGTGCGTTTGAAATCGCGCTTGAGCATGAGCGTGAAGTAACAAAACGTATTTATAACCTATCCGATATCGCTTGGGACGAGCGTGAACATGCTACAATCACTTTCTTAAAATGGTTCGTTGATGAACAAGTCGAAGAAGAAGCTTCTTTCGATAGCATCATTCAAAAGCTAAAACGTATTACAAGTGATTCTAACGCTCTATTTATGTTAGATGCTGAATTAGAAAAACGTACATTTACTCCTCCTGCTGAGTAATATCTTGATCACCTTAACAAATTTGTTAAGGTGATTTTTATTTTCTCTTCCAAATATCCTCTTACCTTAAGGTTTCATTAAAATCACCTTAAATTTTCATTCATTCTGCATAGGACTTCCATTATTAATGGTATTATTTTCAAGGGAAAATAAAAAGAAGAGGAGAAAAACTATGAAACAACGCGTGGAGGCAATCGACGCAGTGCGTGGCTTTGCTTTATTCGGCATTTTTCTCGTTAATATGACGTTAATTCAATTTGGGATGTTTAGCAGTGACCAACCTACCTATGTGTTCGGAAAGATTGATGAAGGAGCCAATTGGTTTATTCAATTTTTTGGTACACACAACTTCATTTCCCTATTCTCTTTTCTATTTGGTCTTAGTATTATTTTGCTGCAAAAGAGCATTCTTGCAAAAGAAAAACGTTTCTTTCCGGTTTATATACGACGAATCATTATTTTACTAATCCTTGGATATATTCACGGTATATTTATTTGGAGTGGAGACATTTTATTTGCATATGGAACTGTAGGGATTTTCTTAATGATGTTTATCAATCGAAAACCAAAAACATTGCTTATTTGGGCCTTTATCTTACTAGCATTTACTATGTTTATTTCTTACCCTTTTGAGTCCAATGCAAATGTAGATGATTTTTCCTCTTACATTGGAAAAGAACAAACAGTCCACGGAACCGGGAGTTATATAGATCATGTAAAATTCCGCCTATACGAAAATCCATTCGAAGATATTGGAATCACTGGATTTTCTGGGGGATTCCTCCTGACCTTTTTGATGATCATTCTAATGGCTCCGCTATTCTTACTAGGAATGTATGTCGGGAAAAAAGGATGGCTTTTTGAAATAGATAAACATGTATCTTCCCTCAAAAAGCTTTGGCTCACCAGTGGTATTTTTTCTTTTACAGTAAAAATCTTAGCATTATTAACACAGCAATCGATTCTCATTATGCTAAAAGACAGTGTTTCACCATTTGGCATGGCTCTTTTTTACGGTAGCTCAATTATTCTCTTATTCCATTACAAAAAAGCGTCACGCTTACTTGATCATATGGCTAATATGGGCAAAATGTCGGTTAGTAACTATTTAGCACAGACTATCATTGCTACTACAATTTTTTACGCGTATGGTTTGGGGTTATATGGAAAAATCGGTTACTTCTTTAGCATCGTGTTGACGATTGGAATTTACGGCGTTCAATTATATGCTAGTACTTATTGGTTGCAGAAATATTGCATGGGACCTGTTGAATATGTATGGCGGCTTGGGACTTATTTGAAAAGGCCTGCTTTTAAGCGGAAGTTAAAGAAAGTAAGCTAAGAGAGTGATTTCACTCTCTTTTTTATTTCTCTAACCGACATAATACGACAAATTTGTCATATCTTATTTGTTATGATGAACAAGGAAATCTTACATAAAAGGAGCTTTTTTATAAATGAAACGAACAACTGAGTTTGTACTAGGACTTATTGGTGGTATTTTTGGTATTTTATGTGCGTTTTTAGTTCTATTTTTCGGCGGTCTTGGATCTGCTTTTGAAGCAGACGGAGCTGACCAACTAATCGGTGCAGGCTGGGGAGCTGTCGCTTTATCCATCTTAGGAATCGTTGGTTGTGTAATGGTTAAAAGTAAAGCTAAAGTAGGCGGTACCATGATGACAGTAGCTGCAATTGGTGGTTTTATCTGTATTTCTGCCTTTTATATCCTACCAGGTGTTTTATTATTAATTGGTGGTTTAATGGGGCTTTTACGTAAGGATAAAGCTTCTGTATCGGCATAAAAAATAGCATCAAAGTAACAATCAATTGAAAATGTAAAAAAAGCAATGAGCACAAGCTCATTGCTTTCCTTATTTTATAGCATAACCCCAACGATAACCGCTGATAATATACTTACTAATGTTGCACCATATACAAGTTTTAATCCGAAAGATGATACAACATTTGCTTGTTTTCCATCGATACTCTTCGTCGCACCTGCGATAATCCCGATAGATGAGAAGTTTGCAAAAGATACAAGGAAAATCGATAAGATACCTACTGTACGATCTGATAGATCGCTTGCCACTTTTCCTAAATCAAGCATCGCAACAAATTCGTTCGTTACTAATTTCGTTGCCATAATTTGTCCTGCTGCCAGCATCTCTGATGTTGGAATACCCATAACAAATGCTAATGGCGAGAACACATATCCTAAAATACTTTGGAACGTAATGCCGAAAATAGAATCAAACACACCATTAATTGCTGTAATTAATGCTACGAATCCGATTAACATCGCTGCTACTGTAACTGCAATAGAGAATCCAAGCATAATATACTCGCCCAACATTTCGAAGAATGTTTGCTTCTTATCTTCTTGTAATTCTAAAATGTCTTCTTCTTCACTAATATCATACGGATTGATAATATGAACGATAATGAACCCACTGAATAAGTTTAATACAAGTGCTGTTACTACATATTTTGGGTCAATCATTTTCATATAAGAGCCTACAATTGACATCGATACCGTTGACATAGAAGATGCACAAAGTGTATATAGACGATTTCTTGGTAATTTGCTTAATTGATCTTTTACTGTAATAAATACTTCACCTTGACCAACGATTGCTGCTGCTACTGCATTATATGATTCTAGTTTTCCTAGACCATTCACTTTACTTAATACGAAACCGACTGCACGAATAATAATCGGTAAAATTTTAATATGTTGCAGTATCCCAATTAATACCGCTAAGAAAATAATTGGTAGTAATACTGTTAAGAAGAACGGTGCTTGTCCATCGTTTGCTAAACCACCAAATACGAAATTAACCCCTGCTTCCGCATATTTTAAAATGGCACCAAAGCCATCTGAAATTCCTTTCACTAACGCAAATCCAATATTTGTATTTAATAAGAAGTAAGCCAATGCTAATTGAATAACAAGCATAATTGCAATTGGTTTGTATTTAATTTTCTTACGATCCGAACTTACAAGGAAACCTAGTACAAATACAACAAGTAAACCGACTAGAAACATAACTAGTTTCATATGTGAATCCTCCACTTTCCATGAGTTATTGGTCGTCCAACGAATGACGTCTGACCATCGATATTAAAAAAATAGAACCCCTAAAATACTATTTACTTTCAACTGTAACCTAAAACCAGTAAGCGTTTACATAAATTGCAATTTATAATTAGCAGTCTCTTCTTCTCTACTTGATTTAAAGTATGAAACTGATACCACCACAAACCAAATTGTAAGCGTTATCTAACAGAAATGCAACATAATTTTTTCAATAAACCATATGTTAATTTCTCCCTTATGAACATCTCTATCATTTATATTCTGAAATACAAAAAAGCAATGAGCGCTTGCTCATTGCTTTTCATTTTTTATAACATTACACCAACGACAATCGCTGATAATATACTTACTAATGTTGCACCATATACAAGCTTTAATCCAAATGAGGACACGACGTTTGATTGATTTTCATCAATCCCTTTCGTTGCCCCTGCAATAATTCCAATAGATGAAAAGTTCGCAAAGGATACAAGGAATACAGATAGAATACCAACTGTACGAGCTGATAAGTCTCCCCCTACTTTTGCAAGGTCAAGCATCGCAACAAATTCGTTTGATACTAATTTTGTTGCCATAATTTGTCCCGCCGTTACCATTTCGGCTTGCGGAATACCCATTACAAAGGCAAGTGGTGAGAAAACATATCCTAATATAGCTTGGAATGTAATACCGAAAACAGTATCAAACAAACTATTAATTGCTGTAATTAATGCTACAAAACCAAGTAACATTGCTGCTACGGTAACTGCGATTGTAAATCCAAGCATAATATATTCACTAAGCATTTCGAAGAACGATTGCTTTTGTTTGTTTTCTAATTGAAGTGTATCTTCTTCTTCCGTAACGTCATATGGATTGATAATATGAATAATAATGAAGCCACTAAATAAATTCAATACAAGTGCTGTTACAACATATTTCGGCTCAATCATTTTCATATACGATCCAACAATCGACATTGATACTGTCGACATAGAAGATGCACAAAGTGTATATAAACGATGTTTCGGGATTTTGCTTAATTGATCTTTTACTGTAATAAATACTTCTGCTTGTCCCACAATTGCAGCTGCTACTGCATTATATGATTCTAATTTTCCTAGACCATTTACTTTACTTAGTAAGAAGCCAACAGAACGAATGAACAACGGTAAGATTTTAAAGTGTTGCAGAATTCCAATTAACACAGCAAAGAACACAATCGGTAATAATGCTGTTAAGAAGAATGAAACCTCTCCTTTATTAACAAGACCACCAAATACGAAAACGATTCCAGATTCCGCATATGCAAGAAGTGCTCCAAATCCGTCAGAAATTCCTTTTACTAAAATATAACCAACCTGCGTATTTAATAAGAAGTACGATAATGCCAGCTGAATAACAAGCATAATCACAATTGGTTTATACTTAATTTTCTTTCGATCCGTACTTATAAGAAAACCGAGTATAAATACAACGAGTAATCCTACAAGAAACATAACAAATTTCATATATAAAATCCTCCATTTAAACCTTATTCAACGCTCTACAACATTATTTAACGTTGAACGTCTGACCATACAAAACAAGAAATAATCCGAACTTTCACCTAACACATAAAAATATACATGCTATGAATTAAAACCCGTCTTACCTCTTATCTGGAAAGACCTTATACATTCTAACATAAATTCCAACTCACATCTTCATATTTTCAAAAAAAATTACAATAAACACAAAAAAACTATTAATGTTCGTCTTTTCCTAAAAAACGAAACTTTAATCAATGGCGGTTCCCTTCATTCCTGACTGATTATTAGCCCTCGCCACTCCAGCTTCTACGAGCCCACCTACTCCCTCAAGAGTAGCACTGATAGACAAAAAAGAGCATCAGATTCTCTCTGATGCTCTTCCCTTCTTATACAGCTTTTTCTTTTCCGACCTTAGAATCTTCCCAGCACTCTGTATTTGTTAAACCTGGAATAGAATCTGCATGGAAGACTGGATCTTTTCCTTGTTTCTTTTGCTTTACATAGTCTGCCAACGCAGCATATGCAAATCGGCCAAGAAGTGTAATCGCAATTAAGTTTGTGATTACCATTAGACCCATAAATAAATCTGCCATATTCCATACAACTTGAAGCGTCGCAACAGAACCAAATAGCACCATTCCAACTACCGCAACACGATAAATCATTAACCAAGTTTTACTTTGTTTAATGAATTCAATATTTGTTTCACCATAATAATAGTTTCCTAGAAGTGAACTGAACGCAAATAAGAAAATAATAATCGCTAAGAAGCTACTTGCCCATGGGCCAATTTGCGAACTTAATGCTCTTTGCGTTAATTCAATTCCTTCTAAGTTTGTTGCCTTATATGCACCAGAACATAATACGATAAACGCCGTTGATGTACATACTAAAAATGTATCTACTAAAACTCCAATTGTTTGAATAAACCCTTGTTTCGCTGGATGCGTTACATCTGCTGTCGCAGCCGCATTCGGCGCACTACCCATACCTGCTTCGTTCGCAAATAATCCACGCTGAATACCATACTTCATCGCAGCTCCGATACCGCCACCTACAGCTGAATCTAAACCGAATGCACCTTTAAAGATTTCCGTAAAAACATCTGGTAGTAAATAGAAGTTTTTAATAACAACGAAAACAGCTACTGCTATATAAAGAATTGCCATCGGTGGAACGATCATCTCTGACATACGTGCAATACTTTTAACACCGCCAAAAATAATAACCGCGACTAATGCAGCTAATGCGATTCCTACAACATAACGCTCTAAACCGAATGCATTTTTAAATGCTAGCGTAACTGTATTTGCCTGTACTGAGTTGAAAATTAAACCGTAACTAATTGTAATCAGAATAGAAAACCAAATTCCCATCCAACGTTTGTTTAAACCTTTTTCCATATAATAAGCAGGACCACCACGGAATCCACTGCCGTCTTTTATTTTATAAATCTGTGCAAGTGTACTTTCTACAAAGCTTGAAGATGCCCCGATAATTGCAATTACCCACATCCAAAATACTGCGCCAGGTCCTCCCATAGAAATCGCTAACGCTACACCAGCTAAGTTCCCAATCCCAATGCGGGCTGCTGAACTCATACAGAAAGCTTGGAAAGAAGATACACTGCCCTTTTTACGTGTCTTTCCAGTTAATCCATCACTCATTAATCGTACCATTTCGCCTAGATGGGTAATTTGTACGAATTTCAATTTAAAAGAAAAATAAAGCCCTAGGCCTATTAACATTGCAATAAGAATATATGACCAAAGAATATTATTCGTCGCCCCAACGAATTTTTCTAAGATATCAACCATATTGTCCCCTCCCTTTTCTCTTCATAAAATGAATTATATTCAAAAAATACTCAAAAATCAACAATTTTCGAAAGGATATAACTTCCACATGTTACATTTTGTAACATAGTGGTGTTATACCTTAAAATAAACTACTTTTTATCGAAAAAATGAGCATACTACATAGGACTATTTTTCTAAACAAAGCAATTGACAAAAACAAAAGCTGTAACTATACTAGTTACAACAGGTGATAAACAAACCTGCTTAACAACATCGATTCATTTTTACACATATATTTTTAGCATGTATTCTATTAAACCTTTGGAGGTATATATTATGAAAATCGGAATTATTGGAGCAAGCGGAAAAGCTGGAAGCCGCATTTTGAAAGAAGCACTTGATCGCGGACACGAAGTAACTGCAATCGTAAGAAACGCTGCAAAAATTACAGAAGATAATGTAACAGTTTTAGAAAAAGATGTATTCGCACTTACTGCTGACGATCTTCAGGCATTTGATGTAGTCGTGAACGCATTCGGTGCTCCTGCAGGTCAAGAACATCTTCACGTAGATGCCGGAAACGTATTAATTGAAGCATTGAAAGGTGCACCTAATACGAAATTACTTGTTGTTGGCGGTGCTGGCAGCTTATTTGTAGACGAAGCAAAAACAACACGCGTATTCGATACACCAGGTTTCCCAAACGAATACCTAGCAACAGCTCAAAACCAAGGTAAAAACCTAGAAATCTTACAACAAACAAATGATATCACTTGGACGTTCATTAGCCCCTCTGCTCTATTCGCATTAGGAAAACGTACTGGTTCTTACAAAGCAGGTAAAGATCACCTTCTTGTTAATGCAAAAGGCGATAGCTATGTAAGTTATGAAGACTTTGCTGTAGCGGCACTTGATGAAATCGAAAATCCAAAACATGCGAACGAACGCTTTACAGTTGTTTCTGAAGCTGAGTAATAAAAGAATGGCGCCTCTAATGAAAATGAGGCGCCATTCTTTATTCCAAGTTTACATAAATGTAAGAGTGCTGTAAGAAAATTAGATAGTGACATTCCGCTAATTATTATTAAATAAACATAGAACGTTTAATAATGAAAGGCGGAATTATACATAAAAAAATTCATTGCTATAGCTTTACTTCTTATAGTAGGAATAGGTGCATTCTTAATGAAAGGCGGCGTAATGGTCGATCGATTAAATCCATTAGTAGAAATGGACGATTACTACACAGTTGTAAAAGCTGATGGTAAACATTTAGGAAAGGACTCTATTCGCGAAGATAGTGAAAGTTACGAATACAACTTCAAAAGCTTTGACAGCAACGGAAAAGAACAAGACATTACAATTAACGTAACAAAAAAACTTCGCCACGGAGCATACTTGAAAGTAACAGCGAAAGGACAAAACGGAAAGTCTTGGATGGAAGTACAACCAAATGAAATTCCTGATGCTGCGAAAGCTAAATTAGGATTAAAATAAAGCACTGGCCAACGCCAGTGCTTTTTTATCTTTTATATGGTGTAGAAGGTTTATTCGGTTTCTGTGGAGCTTCAGTCTTTTTCCAACTTACCATTAACTCAGGACTTGTTTTTTCTTCACTACGCTCGAGTAGTACTACCGCGTCTTGAATTTTCGGCGTTCCCTTATGGGCAATACCTTTTAATTTCGTTAAAGTTCCTGATACCTTGAAGCTAAACTCACCAGATGGCGCCTGTTTTGGCACTAAAATACGGAATTTTTCTCCTACGTTAAACTCTGTTTTTGCTTCGCCATTTTCATTCACAAACTTAACGCCTTGCGGTGCACCAGTCGCTTGTACTTGGTACGTTCCACTTTTCGCGTTTGTTTGTACTGTATATAGACCAGTTTCAAAAAATTCATCTTTTAATATCGCTTCTTGTTTTTCTAAAGGCGACACACTCATCGTAATTTCTTGCACTTCTTCACTACTATTCGCTTTCGCTACAATATCTCTCATTACTTTTTCTACGTTTTTATTACGAAAATCTAAATCATTAATATCCACTTGCTTCAGTGCATTCCATACAGCGAGCTGCGTCGCATAATGCGCATCTCTCCAATCAGAGACACCTAATTCTTGCGGACTCTTCTGCGGATATCCATTTAATAACACACGGTACACACCAAGATCCACATTCCCTATTTCAGGTAAATCTTGACCGCTTGGTGATTTCAAATCCACATTCAAACAAAAGGCAATTTTGCCATCTGCTGTTTTAATAAGCTCTGTTCGAATTGGTTTCTTTTTGGATTTACTATAGCTCCAATCCATTTGGTACTTTGTATGATCCATGACTTCTGCGGATGCTTTTTGAAGCGGGAATGCCATACTCACTACCCAGAATAGAATACTAACTACAGCCAAAAACCTACGAAAAGATAGTTTTAGTATCATGGTTATAGCTCCTTTTTTAATTTGCTATGTATATTATTTAATTTCGGAGTTATTTTATGCATCCTCTCTATTTAAAAACCACATTCTTCTTCTCAACATATATGTTTTAAAATCAAATCCCTGTTAAATTTCCATATATTACCTTATCTTCTGCATTTGTAACAGAATATTCAGATCAAAACTTGTAAAACAGTCGTATTGTGATTTATTCTAGTAGAGGATATAAATTCAAATAACTGGAAAATCAAGCTGAATTACGTATTCATTGATCCAAAACAAACGAGTACTATTTTAACAGAGTTAAACAAGAAACTCCCTAGTTCAGCAATGGCTTATTCGATTGCCGCTACAGCAATCGATAGTCTACAGTATATCATCCAAATGCAAAGTGCTTTCTTTTCTATCGTAGCGTTATTCGCCTTTTTAACAGCTGTTCTTACAATCGGAAATCAAGTTGTCATTCGCTTACTTCAACAAACACGGGATGTCGCCATTATGAAAACAGTTGGTATGTCTTCGGCTAATTTGATGAAATCCATCTTATTAGAAAACACAATTATTTCCTTAGCAGCTGGATTAGTTGGCGCTGGAATTGCCTTAGCCTTTTCAGGTATTACTTTACGTTTCTTATTCCAAATGCCGATGAAAATTGATATAACTTGGTCCGTTTTAGGGATACTTCTATCTGTTATAACAACAGCAATCATTGTATGGATAGCAGCCAAACAATCATTAGCAGCTAAACCAATACAGCTTTTACAAAGTAAATGAAAAAAGCGTATTTTGACTAAGACGTCAAAATACGCTTTTTTATTCCTTGCATATTAAAAATCAAAGTTATCCGGATCTGGATCAACACGATGATTTTGGTTTAATGCATCAATTTTCTCCATATCTTCTTTTGTTAATTCAAAGTTGGAGATATCCGAATTCGCAATAAGACGGTGTTCTTTTGTTGATTTTCGGATATCTCCAACTTTCCTTTGCTTATTTCCCTATAAATTTCAAACTCTTTACACTCAGATGAACTGCTTTTGTTTTTCTACCATTGTAGCATTAATAATTTCAACAACATCTCTCATGTGTTCATTGATAAAAAAGTGCCCTCCGACAAACTGTCGAAAATTACAGTCTTCTGTTGTGAACTTGCTCCATTCTCCTATATCATGAAAATCTATCATCGCATCTTGTGTACCATTTAAAACTGTTATAGGGCAAGATAATTTCAGATACTCTCGCTGTAAGTCACATCTATATTCTTCCGTTACCTTAAAATCGGCTTTAAAAATAGGCAAGATCAATTCCATTAATTCTTCACATTCAAGTACTTCTTTAGGAGTTCCCTCCAACAACATCATCTTTTGTTTTAATTTTTCATCCGTTAGTTGATGAACAAAGCTCTTTAATCTTTTATGAGGTGGATTGCTTCCCGAAAAAAACACATGGGTAGGAAGGCTATTCTGCTTTTGATGGATGTAACGTGTCAATTCGTACGCAATTAAGCTCCCCATACTATGACCAAAAAAAGCATATGGTTTTTCTGAGAGCTCCTCATTAATTTGTTCGTATATATCAACAACTATTTCATTCACATTATTATATAATGGTTCATTAATCCTCCTCCCTCTTCCAGCTAATTCTATTAAATGCAAATCTATAGAATCATTAATATCATTTGCCCATTTTAAATAATATGTTGAAGAACCACCCGCGAACGGAAAGCAAAATAAATTAAAATTCCCCATATATACCTATCTCCTCTGTTTAAATTATTAATTCATCCCATCCTCTTTTGTACAAGTGTACCTTTTAAAAAGATGGGGCTCATCTATTTTTATTTCTCAAAAACAACAAAATCCATTTGTTTTTATATTCCTAGAGCCCCATAACTAACACATTTTGATCTCAGTTACACTAAACATCCATTTGTAATATTTAATATACCCTCTTGATAACTAGAAATAAATTCTTCCATTGCACTATCGTCATACTCAGCAGTATTATATTGAATATTAATTCTTAACATATCGTTATCAATACGTGAAAACGTATAGATAGAATAATTAACTTTATAATTATCACTTGGATTATTATCAAGTTCTATATTTGCTAGTGACAACTTATGATCTTCGTACAGCTTGTTTTTCACTTCTCCCAAATGATTAAACACATACTTAGGTTCCAATTTAAATTGATAATCCTTTGCTTCCCTTATATATCGCAGTATAGAATAATCTCTTCCGTATCTAGGAACTTGTTCAGAATCTTTATTAACACTTTTCATATTCTCTACTATATCTTCATTCGAAACATCTATTACAAATGGATAAGGGGATGTAAACCAACCTATGGTATTCGATAAGTTAACTCCATCAAAATCCAGGTTCCGTCCATGACTTTCCTTTTCAATAAGAATTCTTTCTTTCCCCTCGATCTCTTTTAAACGTGTTCCAAATGCTGCAAGTAATATATTTTCAAACTTTACTGAATACAATTGTTGTACTTTTTTGATAGCCATTGTCTCTTCTTTTGTAAATTCTCTCGTCAGCAACTTCATATTACCCATATTCCTAAATCTAATTTCATCATCCTTAAATTCTTTTTCGATTTGCTCCCAATGCTGATATGAGCCTAAAATTTCTTGACTATTTCCGTACTCATAAATTGCTTCAATCCACTTTGAATAAGGAGAAGATTTTCGACCTAAATCTGCAGCCTGATTATTTATCAGCTTGCTATATCCATCTATAAAGTCCTCTAATATAATCATCCATGAAACTGTATCCATTAAGAAATGATGTATGATAAATAAGAGATAATCCTTTTTAGCCCCTTTAAAGATTGCTAATTTTATTAAATGTTTATCAACTGCAATATCCGCTTTTAACTCGCTATATATTTTCTCGATTTGCTTTTCTTCCAATTCTTCTTCATGTAGTTGATATACATGAAGCTTATAAATATCATTTCGCTCTTTCATCCCTCTAATAACTTGAGTCATTTCACCTTTTCTAACATAATTTGCTCTTAAGATATCATGATGTTTTAAAATATTTTCAAAGTTTGTCTGAACAATATCTTCAACAAACCCATCATGATTAACAAGGAGAATAGCTTGGGTAAAGCTATTAATTGCCTTCTCATCATTATGCTCCATAACCTTCTTATGCATCGGACTTAATTTGGTATCAGCTATTATTTCCTCTGTATTAACGTCTTCCATTTCTTTCAATTCAAAACTAATCTCTTCAATCGTTGAGCTGCTCAAAAACTTACCTACCCCTACAGTCAAACCCTCTTTTCGTAATTTCGCAATTATATCAATCGCTTTAAAGGAATCTCCTCCTATATAAAGAAAATGATCATCGAGACTAATCTCATCTACAGTTAAAACAGATTTTATGATATCAACTAATACTTGCTGTCTCAAATTTTCAGGTTGTTTAAGATTCTTACGTTCTAATTTTTCAACTTTTAAACTTCCTAATTTCTTTTTATCAATCTTTCCGTTTATTGTAATAGGGATATTATCTACCTTTGTAAAATATTTAGGAACCATATAATTTGGTACAAGATGTTCCAATGCTCCCCTTATATTGTTCATATTTGATACATCCGTTACTACATACGCAACAAGATATGTTTCGCCACTATCTTCCTTACATGCTAATACAACCGAATCTTTTACTTCTGGCATATTATTTAACTTTTCCTGAATTTCCTCAGGCTCTACTCTATATCCACGGATTTTAATTTGTTCATCATTTCTTCCAAGATAAACAATCTCTCCGCTTTCATTCCAATAGCCAACATCGCCAGTCTTATAAATTTTTTCTCCATTCACATACGGATTTTCTACAAATTTCTCATTTGTAAGTTCCTCTTTTTGCAAATAACCTTGCGCTATCCCAAATCCACCAATACATATCTCCCCTACCACACCTACTGGTACAAGCTGCAAATCATGATTTAATATATATATTTCCGTATTATTAATTGGTCTACCAATTGTGATATTGTCCCGATCAATAATCTTTTTACTTGTACAATGCATTGTGGCCTCACTTGGTCCATACAGATTAAAAATACACATTGAGTAATCGCGTTGTAGTTTCTCAACTAAATCAGAAGGTAAGCTTTCTCCACCAAACATTATTCTCTTCATATTCTTCAGCACACCACTGTTTTGGAATAAATGTAACGCTGTCGAGATTCTTGATGGAGTGGTTAAAATACTCGTAACTGCATATCTCTTCATTAATTCAATAATGTTTATAACATCTAATCTTTCTTCATTATCAGTAATAATTACTGTACCTTTATTATATAAAAGTATAAATAATTCTGAAGAAAACATATCAAATGATATAGAAGACAGGGCGATTCCTACTTCTTCTGTTGAAAATTGAAACCTTTGAATCGAGTCTTTTAATAAATTTGTTAAAGATTTATTTGTTAGCATAACTCCTTTTGGTTCTCCAGTTGTTCCTGATGTATAAATGATGTATGCTAAATCTTCTATTTCATTGACAGAACTAACGTCTTCTTCACTTTCCTTTGCATATACACTTTCCCCATCTAACTCCAATACCTCTCCAGCAAAATGAAAATTATTTTTCACTCGACTCTGAGTTAATACGACACACGCCCCACTATCACGCAGCATATATTCAATTCTTTCTCTAGGTAAATCTACGTCGATCGGAAGATATGCACCACCTGCTTTTAATACACCTATCATAGCAAGTGGGACTTCTAAGCCCCGTTCCATTACAATCGCAACAATTTTATTTCTTCCGACTCCAGATTTTCTCAAAAGATGAGCGAGCTGATTTGTCTTCTTATTCAATTGTTCATAGTTAATAGATTTCCCCTTAAAGACGAGCGCTTTATCTTTCGAATTTGCTATTCCATAATGTTTAATACGTTCTTGTAATACGTCTTCTGCCTTTACATTTTCCGCTCGACCCGAACTAATATGACTCAATAATTTTCGTTTCTCTTCTGTATCTACCAGTTGAATATCTTTAATTTTTTTATTGATATTAAAAGCAATACTTTTTAATAAGTAATTAAAATGATTCATAAACATTCTAATTGTACTCTCTTTAAACAAATCAACATCGTAGTTCACAAAACATTGCATTCCATTTTCTTCTTCAAAAACTTCCAAACTGATATCGAATTTAGAAATATCCGGTACTAAATTCAAATTACTACTCTTTATTTCAATATCTTTTATTTTCTCATTAAGTAGAGATTTTTCACTATTTTGATATACAAATAAATAATCAAAAAGTGGATTACTACTTGAATCTATTTCAACATTTAACTTTTTTATTAATTCATCAAAAGGATACATTTGATGAACAAAAGATTCTACACATAATTTCTTTATTTCTTGTAAATAATCCTTGAACTGTTTCTCACCACTTACTTTGCTTCTTAAAGGTAATGTATTTACAAACATCCCCACTATATTTTCTAATTCTTCTGCCTTTCGACCAGAAGCAACTGTGCCAATCAAAACATCTTCCTTGCCACTATATTTTGATAACAATAATTTATACATACTAAGCATAAGCATATACATTGTAGTTTTTTCTTGTTTACATATTTTTTTAAGATCATTAACCGTAGATGTTTCGATCGGGAATTGTAACATCTTACCTTTAAATTGTTTGATTTGAGGTCGCTCATAATCCGTTCTAATTTGTAATTTTTCCACTTCATCATTTAACATGTTCAACCAATACTTTTCTTCCTTTTCTTTCTCAGAGCTCAGTTTCCACTCATGTTCCCAATGAGCATAATCAACATACCGTAAAGGATTAATATTCAATGTATCTCCTTTATATAATGCTAGAAAATCATCTACCAATATCTTCATCGATAGTCCATCTACTACAATATGGTGAAAATTAAGTACCAATACATGTTTTTCATTTTCAACCTTTATCAATACCGCCTTTATTAATGGTGGATTTGTTAAATCAAAAGCTTCGATAATTTTATCTTTGTAATCTAAGATTTCTTCTTCATTCATCTCGTACTTTTTCAATTTTATTCTTACACTTTGATTGATACACTTCATTAACTCTTCATTTTGAATCTCATATTGAGATTTCAAATTTTGATGTCTTTCAATGAGAAGGTTTAGCTTATATTCTAATTCTTCACTATCCAAATTCCCATAAATATCAAAAGCTACCATAGTGTTATATGCTTTGTTATTTGTTCCATATTGTTGTAGAAGATACATTCTTTTTTCTGCTGAAGAAGTCTTATAGTACGCTTTTTCTCCAATAGGCTTTATTTTTCTTTCTCTACGCTTTTCACCCATTTTTTCTAAAAACTCTTCTTGTTTGGCAATTGTCTCATATACAAAGATATCTTTAACAGAAACTTCTTTTTTAAACACCTCTCCTAATTTTGAAGAGAGCTTCATTGCTGTAATAGAACTTCCTCCGATATCAAAAAAGCTTTGGTTAATTCCAATTCTCTCTTGCCCCAAAATCTTCTCCCAAACCATTTTTATTTGTTTTTGCAATTGATTAATCGGTTCTTCGTGTTCTAGATTTCTCATTTCAATATTAACTTTTTGTAACTCCTTTTTATCAACCTTACCGTTCACTGTAATCGGTATACTTTCAACATTTGTTATATGTGAAGGAATCATATAACTTGGCAATTCTTTTGATAATTCATTTTTTATAAAAACTTGATCTTCTTCCTCACCAACTATATACGCGGACAACACTTTTTCTCCATTATCCTTATCCAGTACTAAAACGACACAATCCCGAATTCCTTCAATTTTTTTCAGACTTTCTTCTATCTCCCCGATTTCAACACGATTCCCACGAATTTTTATTTGTTCATCAATTCTACCAATATATTTAATTTCTCCTGCTGATGTCCAGCATCCCAAATCTCCTGTTTTATAGACCTTTTCTCCTTTTTTATATGGATTAGCTACAAATTTTTCTTGTGTAAGATCTTCCCGATTCAAATATTCTTTTGCCAATCCAATACCGCCCACTAAAATTTCACCTGGTACACCTATTGGACATAAGTTCCCATCATTCCCAACAATATATATTTCACTATTCGATATTGGTGATCCAATTGTAATCTCTTTTTCTCCTGGCTTCATTTCTTTAGCTGTACAATAGACCGTTATTTCTGTAGGTCCATAAAAGTTAAAGATTTTAGCATCAGTTTGCTCCCATAATTCCTCTAAAACATTCTCCTTTAAAGCTTCACCACCTAAACAAATTCTCTGTAATTTGTTTAGCGTATTTCTATTTTTTTCGTCATATAAAAACGTAGCTACTCGAGAAGGAGTCATCCACATAACTTTGACATTACGCTGCTCAATGAGCCTACTCAAATGAAGGTTATCCATTCGTTCCTCATGATCCGCAATAACAAATTCCCCCAATAAGCCAAGACTCATAAAAAATTCCATAGAAAACATATCGAATGAAATGGAAGCCGTGGATAACACTCCACCTTTTTTCAAGTCCATTTTCGTTACTAAATCCTTCGTAATATTCACAAGTGCTATATTTTTCAATACAACTCCCTTTGGTGTTCCAGTTGTTCCAGAGGTATAAATGACGTATGCTGAATCCTCTGGCTCATTCAAATTCTCTAACAGATCTAAGCTTGCTTGGTTATAAGTTTCTGGCACGTCTAACGCTAAAACTTCACCATCAAATTCAAAATTCTTCAATATATTTTTTTGGCTTAATACAATAGAAGCTTTGCTATCTTTTAACAGAAAATTAATTCTATCTTTAGGCAAAGTAGCATCAATTGGAAGATATGCTCCTCCCGCCTTCAATACCCCTAATATACCTAAAGCTACTTCTACTCCCCGATTCATTACAATACCAACAACATCATTTCTCTTAATTCCTTTATCTCTCAAAACCCTTCCAATTTGTGTCGTCTTTTCATCTAGTTCTGCATAAGAAATCTCCGCATCTTTACAATATATAGCCGTTTTATTGCCACCCATCTGTAATGTTCGTTGAACATACTTTTGAACAGTATCTTCATTATCTAAAATAACGGAATTCGTACAATTGAATTCATTTAATATTTTTTGTTTTTCTTCTTTTTCTATCATTTCAATCTTTCTGATTTTTTTAGAGGAATCGTTACTTATCTCATTTAATATTTTTTCAAGAAAACCTTTGAGTCTCATAATTGTTTTCTCTTCAAAAACAAATTCATTATAAAGAAATTCTATTTGCAGCATTCCCTCTAGCATAACTGCTTTTATATTCAAGTGATAATTTGTTTTCTCCTGCCCATGAAATCCAGTAATCACAAAATCACTATCTTCATCCGTTTTCTTTTGTTCAAAAGGATAATTCTCAAAAGCCATAATATGATTAATTAATTCATTTCCAACTGCTGTTTTTTCTTGAATATCCACTAATGAATAGTACTCATAATCTCTTCCTGCATTACTGCGTTCTTGAACTTTTTTCATTAAAGATAGAATTGTGTCATCTTCCTCTGTTTTTATTCTTGTCGGAAGTGTATTAATGAATAAACCTAGCGCCTTTTCAATTCCATCTAATGGAATATTTCGCCCAGAAGTCACCGTTCCAAATACAACATCATTCATATTAAAGTATTTTTGAAGTACGATTCCCCAAGCTGATTGTAAAACAGTATTTAATGTTAAATAATTATTCTGCGCTATATGAATTAGGTTTTGAAAGGCTTCTCCCTTTATCTCGACATAAGCTGCATTTTGTTTATACATCGAATTTTGAGTATTATATTTCATAGGGAAATTCAAAACATTATTATAATCTTCGATATATTCCTCCCAATATTTCTTTGCCTCATCCATATCTTGTGCTTTCAACCACGACATGTAAGTTTTATATTGGAATTTTGGTACGGGTTTTATCGCTATTCCGTTTTTCAATTTTGTATATGTGTCAAAAAATTCCCCTAGAAAGATTCCCATACACCAGCCATCTAAAATAATATGATGAAAATAAAGTTGTAAAGAATACTCATCTTCGCTTAATTTGAAAATACCGATTTTCATTAATAAATCTTTTTGCAAATCAAACCCTTTATTTCCTTCCCAATATGTTTTCATTTTTAAACTTTTGGTAGATTCCTCAAGATCTGATAAATCTTCAAAATATATAGTTCCTTTTCTTTCTTTCAATACAACTTGAAGGGGTGTTTCCGTTTTCTTATATATAAACAATGTTCTAAAAACATCGTAATTTTCTATCATTATATTGAAACTCTTCTCTAGTACTTCAACATTCAAATTTCCCTTTAAACGAATATCTAACAAGACACAATATTCTCCACTATCATTCATAAGGGAATGAAAAATCATTCCTTTTTGCATATCGGTTGTCTGATACATCTCTTTTATCATTGTTTTGGCGGACATAAATACTTCTCCTCTCTCATTAAAAACAAAATCTAATGATTGAACAAATGAAAAAATTCTTATTGTCTAATACTAGAAAAGAACATATTGGGAATGTCAAAAAACCTCTATTACACATTCCCAATCGTACCCTTCTTTTACTTTTTATCAGCTAGAGATAAATTATCATCAATAAAATCCATAATCTCATCGAATTTATCTAATGACATCTGATCCATCCCAAAGTCACTTGGCGTTAACTCTACCTCTTCTTGAGATTGGCATCCCTTCATAATTTCTCTTAGATAGTCTACAAATCTTTCAATAAAACGAATCATATCTTCTTTTTTATATTCAATCCGATCATACGCAACACTAATATTTAATTCTCCCTCTATAATGACGGAATTAATAGCAATATCTATATTAAGGTTTACATCATCTGCAATTTCTGATCCACGCTTGAAGTTTAAAATTTGATATTGTTCTCCATCCATACTTTTAATTTCCCCTAAATAGTTGAAACTAATTTCAGGATGCTGATTAAACTGCAAATCGTAACTATCTTTCAATTGCTGTGAGGTCATATATTTTAAGATTCCGTACCCAACACCTTTATTTGGTATTCCTCGCAAACGCTCCTTAATAGCCCTCATATTGTATGTTAAATTCCGATCCTTTTGTACTTCCAAAAGAACTGGATAAATTGCTGTAAACCACCCTACCGTTCTAGTAAGATCTAAATTCTCAATTACTTCTTCTCTTCCATGACCTTCAAGGTTAATAAGCACTTTGTCTTCAGCTTTTCCATTAGTAAGAGTGAGAGCTAATGCAGTAAGTAGGACATCATTTATTTCAGTGCTGTACGTTTTATTTACATCATTAATTAAAATTTTCGTCTCAGCTTTCGTTAACTTTCTTTCAACCTCTTCAATTTCTTTCATGCACTTATTTACATTCGTGCGATCTTTGAATTTTATTACAGATTCTTCTTTTTCAATTTCTCTCCAATATCCAACTTCTTTTTCTAGCATTCTACTATCAGCATATTTTTCGAGCTCCATCATCCATGTCTGAATAGATGTTGTTTGTGGAACAAATTCTATTTCTTTTCCTTGAACAAGGCTTTCATATATATTCTCAAAATCTTCTACTATAATTCTCCAAGAAACACCATCTACAATAAAATGGTGAATAACGATAAGGAGAAAGTCCCCTGCTCGTCCCTTAAATAACGATAGATTGACTAATTTATTATTTTCCACATCAATAGATTTTTGAATTTCTTCGCCCTTTTCTTCTATATAACGCTTAACATCCAATTCATGATAATCATATGTTTGCATTAAAAATATATCTTCTTCGAAAGGTCTTATTGTTTGAGTATATATATCTTCAACTTTTTCATATTGCATTCGCAAAGTTGGATGTTGGCGTACAAGAAGATTAAAAGCTTGTTTCACCAGTTGCTCTTTCAATCCGCCTGCTCTATGAAGCAACAAGGATTGATTAAAGTTTGAATTGATCTCTTCATTATTTTCCAAGAAGAATTTTTGAATTGCTCCAAGCGGCACTTCTCCTTCAACTTTTCCGCAATCAATGTGCTCTTTCTTTCTTTCATCCAAACTCGTTTTCAAAGATAGTTCTTCAATATTCCCACTACTTAAAATATCTTTAACGGTAATATTCATGCCCGCTTTTCTCATAAGACCAACAATTTGAATTGCTTTAATTGAATCTCCACCAAGACTAAAGAAACTCTCATCGATGCTTATTACCTCTACCCCCAATATTTTCTTCCAAATTTTCAGGATTTCTTCTTGGATTGCATTTATTGGTTCCTTATATTCTTTTATATCTTCTTGGATTTTTACTTCTTTTAATTTTTTCTTATCAATTTTCCCATTCAATGTAATAGGCATTTTATCAATTTTCGTTATATACTCTGGAATCATATACCCTGGTAGATTTTTCTCTAATGCACGCTGCACATCTTTCGAATCAACATCCCCTACGATATACGCTGATAAAAATGTATTCCCATTTTCTCGTTCAATGGCTAAAACAGCACAATCAGATACATCTTTCAGCCCTCTAATGTTTGTCTCTATTTCTCCCAGCTCTATTCTATATCCTCGAATTTTCACCTGTTGGTCAATTCTTCCTAAATATTTAATTTGACCATCTAGAGTCCAACTACCTAAATCACCAGATTTATACATTTTTTCACCCGGTTTAAATGGGTTCTCTATAAACTTCTCGTTCGTTAAATCTTTATTATTTAAGTACCCTTTACTTACTCCTATTCCACCAATACATATTTCACCAGGTACACCAATAGGTACAATATTTAAATTCTTATCCAATATATATATCTGTACATTTTTCACTGGTCTTCCTATTGTTAAATCTGGACCATCCTCACGAAACTCCTTACTAGTGCAATAAATCGTTGTTTCTGTTGGCCCATATATATTGAAGATTCTTGCATCAGTTAACTCTAATACATCTTTAAGAACCCCTTCTTTAATCGCTTCTCCAGCCAAATAGATCCGTTTTAATTTTTGCAAAATCCTAATACTTTCTTCTCCCTGCAAGAAAGTGGTTACTCGTGAAGGGGTCATCCACATTGTATTTACATTTCTATCATTAATTAACTGAGTAATGACTTCGTTGTCCATTCTTTCTCTCTCATCGGTAAAAATAAATTCCTCATTTAATCCTAAAGCCAGGAATACTTCAATAGTAAACATATCAAATGCAATAGATGTCATTGATAATAACGCACCTGTTTGTTTATCCACTTCAGCCTGTTCAACAGCATCCTTCACAATATTTAGTAAAGAAATATTTTTCACCATTGCCCCTTTTGGTTTCCCTGTTGTTCCCGAAGTATATATGACATAAGCAGTATCATTTGAATCACTCATTATTTCTAGATCTGCATGACTTTCCATGTACATCTCATCCAATGTAACAATGTCTCTGTCGTATTGAAACTTTTCTTGGAATTTCTTTTGTGTCATAACAAGAACCGTTTCACTATCTTTTAGAATATATTCAATTCTTTCTCGAGGCGTTTCTCCATCAATCGGTAAATATGCCCCTCCCGCTTTCAAAATCCCTAATATTCCAACTATAACATCGACACTACGTTCCATAACTAATGCCACTACATCATTTGATCTAATCCCTTTTTTTCTAAGGCATCGCGCTACTTGATTTGATCTCTTATCAAGCTCTGCAAATGTATACGCTACACCTTTGACATATAAAGCATTTTTATCATTTCCTGAATGCAATTTTCTACCAATATATTTTTGGATTGTACGTTCCTCTTCAAAATCATCTATCTCTAGTTGGTTAAACCCAAACAGAATATCTTTTTTCTCTTTTTCTTCTACAACTTCAATGTGTTTTATTTCCTGTTCTAACACTGCATTCACATGCTTAAGAATATGAATATAATTGTTGACTATGCTTTGAATTGTTTCTTCTTTAAATAAGCACGTGTCATAGTTTACTTGAAGCACAAGCCCCACTTCTTCTTGAATTGCTTCTAACGTTATATCAAATTTGGATACATTCGGCAGGAATTTGTTTGTACTATTTTCTACCCTTAATCCATTCGTTTTAATTACTTCATTTTCTCCCTCTTGTAAAATAAACAAGTAATCAAAAAGAGGGTTTTTACTCGGATTAGAATCTAGTTGTAACTTTTCCACAAGTTCATCGAAAGGATATGCTTGATGATTAAAAGCTTCTATACAAATCTTTTTGAACGCAGCTATATATTCTTTAAACGTAAGATCTCTTTTTGGAAAACTTCTAAGAGCTAATGTATTTACAAACATACCCACGGTAGTTTCTAACTCCTTGGATGTTCTTCCATTTACAACAGTTCCTAATACAATGTCTTCCTTTCCTGTATACTTCGATAACAATAGATTATAGGCACTTATTAGGAGCATATATAAGGTAACTTTTTCTTGTTTCGCTACTACCTTTAAATTAGAAAATATTTCATCGTCCACTTTGAACTCTAAAGTATTCCCAGTAAATTTTTTCACTACCGGCCGTCTATAATCGGTAGCTAATTCTATATTAGAAGGTGTATCCCTTAAACTTTCAATCCAAAATCTTTCTTCTTCCTCTTTTGTTTCTTTCCATTCATTTTCCCAACTAGCATAATCAACATATCTAACTCTACTCGCTTCTATTTCTTCATCGTTATATAACTTGAACAAATCATTTGTAATTGTTTCTAACGATCTTCCGTCCACGATGATATGATGGAAGTTTAGAATGAGAACGTATTGATACTCTGTATCTTTCATTTCAATTAATACTGGTTTTACTAACGGACCTGTTGATAAATCGAAATCTTCTATTAAAAATTCGCTTTGTTCAAACAGCTCATTTTCTGTCATCGTATAATGTTTTACTTCTACCAAATTTTCTTCATTGAGGACTTTCACTAAATTTTCTTCAATAAATTTAAAGCTTCCTTTTAGATTTTCATGGATACCTATTAATTTTTGTATACTTTTCTTTAACTTCAGAACATCTAATTGCCCATAAATATTAAAAGCTTTAATTAAATTATATGCTTTTCCATTTTCATACTGGTCGAGCAAGTATATTCTTTTTTCAGCACTAGAAACTGGATAATATTCTTTCTTTCCTACATTCTCTATTAACGCAGCTTTACTTATATTTCCCTTTGCATTCTCAACAATTACTCTTTCTAATTTTGCAATTGTATCGTTTGTAAAAATGTCTTTTACCGAAATATTTTTATTAAATTTCTCACTCAATCTTGAAGAAAGCATCATCGCTAATATCGAGTTACCACCTATTTCAAAGAAAGATTGCTCAATAGATATATTTTCAATAAATAGCAACTCTCTCCAAACTTCTTCAATTTCTTTTTGAACCTCGGATACTGCTTTCTTATATGCCGATACATGTAACTTTTCTTTAGCAATTCCTTCTAGCGCCTTTTTATTTACCTTGCCATTTGTCGTAATTGGTATATGATCTACGCACAAAATACGAGAAGGAATCATATACTCAGGTAGACTTTTTAACAAATTCTTTTTCATTTTATCTTCTTCTACTTCTAGCTTACTTGTCACAAATGCTACTAAGCTTTTTGTTACACTACCTTCATACGTAATTCCTAAAACAGCACACTGATTGATACCATTCAAATTTTTTATTTGGCTCTCTATTTCTTCAAGCTCTACACGATAACCTCGAATTTTTACTTGTTCATCTACTCTCCCTAAATATTCGAGTTCACCAGTTTCCGTCCATCTTCCTAAATCACCCGTTTTATATAACTTTCCTTTTGTTACATGCCGCATATCTACAAACTTCTGATTCGTTAAATCTTCATTTCCTAAATATCCTTTTGCTACCCCTATGCCCCCTACACAAATCTCTCCTGGCACCCCTATTGGCATAACATTCTGATTTTTATCCAATATAAATACCTGCATATTCGATATAGGCTTTCCGATTGTCACCTTTTCACCTTTTTTAATTTCTTGCAATGTACAATAGATAGTTACTTCTGTTGGACCATATCCATTAAAAATTCGAGCATTTGTCTTTTCCTGCAATCTCTTTACTGTACTATCCTGCAACACTTCTCCACCGAATTTTATGACTTTAATTTTCTTTAAGGCATTTGTACATCTACGATCATGAACGATAGATTCAATTCTTGAAGGTGTCATACAAAGCGTCACAATATCTTTTTTTTCTATTAAGTCACAAAGTAAAATGTTATCCATTCTTTGTTCTTCATCTGCAATTACAAGCTCTTGTTTCCCGGCAATTGCAATAAATAACTCCATTGTAAACATATCAAATGAAATCGAAGCTGTAGATAAGACTCCACCAGCTCGTTCCCCTAATCTGATATGTGTTTCCTCAGCTGTATTTAAAAGAGACTGATTTCGAACACCTACTCCTTTCGGCCTTCCTGTTGTGCCAGAAGTATAAATTACATAACTTAAATCCTCTTTACTACTTAGCACTTCAATCGCTTCATCACATTCCTGAGAAATGAATTCATCATCTATATTTATAACTTCCCCTTGGAAATTAAACCCGCTTTCTAACTCTCTATCTGTGATAAGAAGATTTACACCACTATCTTTGAGCATATACTCTGCTCTTTCTTTCGGTAATGTAGCATCTATAGGAAGATACGCCGCTCCAGCTTTTAAAACTCCTAAGATTGCTAATGGAGCCTTCGCAGTCCTCTTCATCAAAATACCTACAACACCGTTTGGTTGTACACCTTTACTTCTTATATATCGACCAATTTGATTTGTTTTTCGATTTAATTCGTTATACGAATAACTCATCCCATTTGAAGATAGGGCTGGAGAATCACCAGCTTCCTGCATTCTTCTTAAAATATACTTTTGTACCGTTTCTTCACGAATTGGAGCCCCATTCTCTGTTTGATTAAACTCCTCTTGTATTCTTTGATTATCTATTTCTCCTACAATTTCTATTTCTTCAACTGGCTGTTCAACATTATCCAGCATACCCCTTAACACTTTATACAGACTTTCCTTCAGTCTTTGAATAAACCTTTGTTCATAGACATGACTGTTATAGACAAACTTCATTACTAAATTTTCGCCCGGGTATACAAGTAAATTCAAAGGATAGTTACTTCGTTCTACAGACTGAAGGTTCTTTACTTTTAATTCATTATTTTGATTTATGTTCTCTAATTCAAACTCGTAATTTTCAAATGCCATAATATGATGGATTAACTTATTTTTTAATATTGTTTTTTCTTGAATATCTGAGAGAGAATAGTACTCATATTCTTTTGATCTATTATTCTCTCTTTGCAGCTTGATTAACAATTGTAAAATTGTTTCTTTCTTTTCTGTTTTAATCCTAGTAGGAAGTGTATTAATGAAAAGTCCCATAATTTTTTCAACATCATCTACCGGGACATTTCTCCCGGATACCACTGATCCAAATATTACATCATCGGCATTTGTATATTTTTGCAATACAATCCCCCAGGCTACCTGTACAATTGTGTTTAATGTTAAATTATTTTCTCTAGCTAATTGGGTCATTTTTTCTAAGGCTTCTTTTTCAAATATCATTTCTTCAATTTGTTGAGAATATGCTTCCGTTACTCCTAAATGTGGAAGGATAATTTCTTTTTCATAACCTTCTACATAATTCCCCCAATACAATGCAGCCTCTTCCATATTTTGAGCTCGTAGCCAGTTGATATATTCCTTATATTGTTTTGGTCTTCTTTGTATTATGTCTTTTTCTTCTACGAAGGAATGATATAGCTCAAAGATTTCTTTTAAAAAGAGCTCCAAACACCATCCGTCCATAATGATGTGATGAAAACAAATCTGTAAAGAATACTCTTTTTTATTTAATTTAAAGAGAGCCATTTTCACAAGAATGTCTTTTTCTAATTGAAATGTACTATTTTCATTCCAATACTCATTGATTTTTTGTATTTGCGATTTATCATCCCCTTCGCTTAAATCAACATAACCTAGTGCTACCTCTCTACTTTGTAGAACGACTTGTACACTTTCCTTAACTTTTTTCCGCGGAAAAATTGTTCTAAAAATATCATAACGACTTACTAATTCTTGAAAGCTTTTTTGTAGTGCTTGTACATTAACTTGTCCATCTAATTCCAATTCTATTTTTACTTTATAATCTTCAGTGTTCATTAAAGAATGAAACATAATTGACTTTTGCATAGAAGTAGTAGGATAAATATCTTTAATTGCTAGTTTACTCATTTCTTTTCCCCTTTTACTTATATTTCATTAATATATTCTTCAAGAGAATCGAGTTCATCAATAGAAATTTCACTATAAGTTAAATCACTTGGTACATATTTAGCTTCTTCAACTTCTTTACAACTAGAATTAATTAATCGTAGTTTTTGTAAGAACCTTCCGCCTAACTCCTGCACAAATTCTCTATCATATTCATTAACATCATACGTAATAGTTAATTTTAATTGGTTATCTACTATAATTGAGTTAAACGCTATTCCAATATCAAGATTGACATCTTCTGAAATTTCTCTACCTCTTTCAAAATCTAACACCTTATATTCTTCTTCATTCACACTCGAAATTTCACCCATATAGTTGAAACTAATTTCTATATCATTTAACGGCAATACGTCAGTCTTTCCCTTTTTCATATATCGTAAAACACCGTAACCAATTCCTTTATTCGGAACATTCCTTAGAGTTTCTTTAATATCTCTAATCCAGTATGAAATATCTTTATTTTCTTTTAGTTCTAGCAGTACTGGATACATGGATGTAAACCACCCTACTGTTCTAGTTACATCCATACCTTTCATCATTTCTTCTCTACCATGTCCTTCTAAATTAATAATTAACTTATTTTCTTTCCTATTTTCTGTAATAGCTAGCATTAAAGCTGTTAGTAAAATATCATTGATCTCAGTATGATACTTCTTATTTGTTCGTTTCAGTAACACTTCAGTTTCTTCTTTATCTAATGTCATACGTATATCTTTCGTTCTTCCTATGCACTTTACTGCTTCTTTTTTCTCTCTAATCTTCAACAGATTTTGTTGTTCTATAATTCGTTTCCAATATGGAACTTCTTCCATAATGTCATTGCTATTACTATAACTTTCTATTTTGTGTACCCATTCCTTAAAGGATACCGTCTTTGGTTCAAACTTTAGTTCTTCATTATTGGCATAACTTTCATAAATAGTTTCAAAATCTTCTACTAGAATACGCCAAGATACGCCGTCCACTACAAAATGATGAATTGCTATAAAGAGATACCCCCCCTGATTTCCTTTAAAAACTCCGAGGCTAACCAATTTATTTTCTTCAATACTAACCTTTCCTTGTATATGTTCACCGACTTCTTTTATAACTTCTTTTACGTTTGCATTGTCATAAAAGTGAGTCTCTAAATGGAACATATCCTCTTCAAATTTCCTATTAAATTGAACGTATTTTTCATCCTCTATTTGATACATAATCCGTAAAGCATCATGGTGTTTCATAATAGTATTAAAAACTTTTCTTACAATATGCTCATCAAATCCATTTTCACGATGTATTAATATAGATTGATTAAAACGATCGTGTATTTTTTGGTTACAATTTAGATAAAAGTTTTGGATTGCTCCAAAATTAACATTCCCGCTCACTTCTTCAAAGATTCCTCTTTCATTTTTCCGCTCTATTATTTTTACTTTTTGAGATAATTCGTCTATTGTTGGACTGTTTAGAATCTCTTTTGTTGAAGTATGAATTCCTTGTTTTCTTAATGCACTTAACAATTGAATTGCTTTAATTGAGTCTCCTCCGAGATGGAAAAAATTATCATAAATACCAATGTTATTTGTATTTAATATTTTTTTCCATGTATCTATTATCTTTTCTTGAACATTATTTTCTGCTTTTATTACTGTTCTATTCAGCTCTTTCGTTGGACTACTTTCTTGTAATTTTCGTTTATCTACTTTCCCATTTCGCGTAACAGGAATCTCATCTATTTTTGTAAAGAAATGCGGAATCATATACTCTGGTAGCTTATTTTTAAGCGTTCCCTGTATTTCTTCCATGCCATTGATATCACATATAACATATGCAGACAGATACTTTTCTCCATTCGCATGTTCTAAGGCTAAAACTACGCAATTTGTTACTCCTTCTACTTCTCTTATCTTTTCCTCAATTTCTTCTAGCTCTACTCTGTATCCCCTAATTTTTACTTGTTCATCAATTCGACCAATATATTTAATTTCTCCATCCTCTGTCCATATACCAATATCTCCTGTTCGATATATGGTTTCTTCCAAGCGATATGGATTCGCAACAAATTTGCTCTTAGTCAATTCCTCTCTATTTATATATCCCTTCGCAACTCCAATACCACCTACACAAATTTCTCCAGGTACCCCTATAGGTAGCTGTTTCAAATCTGGGCTCATTATATAAATAGTTGTATTAGACACAGGTTTACCAATCGTCACCGTTTCTGTTTCCTTTATTTCTGTTCCTGTGCAATACGCCGTAATTTCAGTTGGGCCATAAAAATTATATATTTTAGCATTTGTTATCTTTCTAATCTCTCCAACAAGATTTTCAGTTAAATTTTCCCCACCAAAGATCATTCGGCTTAATCCTTTAAGTGCTTCTACATCCTCACTATTAATAAAACTCTTAATTCTCGATGGTGTTGTTAAAGTAATTTCTACGTTCCTTTTCTGAATAAGATCTTTTAATTTCCCGTTATCCAATCTTTCTTTAGCATCAGCAATAACTAATTCACCATTGAGTGTGATAGCAATAAACATTTCAATAAAAAACATATCGAAAGAAATTGATGCTACAGATAAAACGTTGCTATTTTTAACATTTAGTTGTTCAGCCATATATCTTGCTGCATTGATTAGAGAATTATTTTTTAACATAACACCTTTTGGATTCCCTGTTGTACCTGATGTATAAATGATACACGCTACGTCATTTGCTTCATTTACTACATGTAATGGGGTAGATTCTTCTTGTCTATATGCAGATTCACAATCTAAAAGTACGATACAGTCTTCATTCCATCCCCCTATTTTCCCCATCAAATCCTTCTGTGTAATAACGAAACGTGCTTTACTATCTCTCAACATATATTCAATTCTTTCTTTCGGCAATTCTGCATCAATTGGTAAGCACACACCTCCTGCACGTAATACAGAAAGCAGACTAAGAGGAATTTTTGCATTCCTTTCTAATATAATCGCAACAACATCATTTCTTGTTAATCCTTTTTTCCTTAGTACATTTCCTAACTGATTTGCCTGTTTATCTAAATCATTGTAGGTATAGACTATTCCTTTTGAATAAACGGCTGATTTGTCTCCACCATACTCTAACTTTTTATTTATATAAGCTTGAATTGTATCTCCATACTCAAAAATGTCTTTTTCTGTTCTATTAAACGTTGCTAATACATGTTGTTCTTCTGAGGTCACTAACTCTATTTCTTTTATTTTTTTAGAAATTGTAAAGTTGATATTAGACAATAAATGAATATAATGAGAAGCTAAGCCTCTAATTGTTTTTTCTTTAAAAAGATTCACGTCATAATTGAATTGGAGCATAAATATATCGTTTTCTTCAATTACTTCTAGACTAATATCAAATCTAGAACTATCCGCGGTAATAGCTGTAGTATCTCTCGTAATGACTAGATCTTTAACATATTCAAAATCTTGTACCCTATCCTCATTTTGAAATATAAACAGATAGTCAAACAACGGATTTCTACCAGGATCACTTTGAACACCTAACTTATCAACAAGTCTATCAAAAGGATAAGATTGATACTCAAAAGCATTCATACATACTTCTTTTACTTCCTTCAAATAATGTCCTAAGATTTTATCGGCGGATGGCTCACTTTGGATTGCTAATGTATTTACAAACATTCCAACTGTATTTTCTAAATTTTTATATTTTCTTCCGGACGCAGCAGTTCCAAGCGTCACTTCTTCTTTGTTAGAATATTTAGATATTAAAACTTTATATAATCCCATTAATAGCATATATAAAGTTAGCTTTTCTCTTTTGGCTACACTCTTTAAATTACTAATAATTTTCTCTTCAATTTTGAAATTAACTGTTTTTCCTTTAAAATTCCTTGTATGTGGTCTTACATAGTCTGAAATAATTTCAGATTTCCCTAAATCAGGAACTAACTGTTTAAGCCAATAATTTTCTTCTCTTTTTCCCTGTTCACTCTCCAACCAAGTTGTTTCTAAAGTCGAATATTCTACATATTTCATCTTTTCTGGTACGACTGACTGATTTGCATATTCTCTAAATATATCTTTTAATAGAAGTTCTAAAGAGGTCCCATCCACTATAATATGATGAAAATTCATTATTAAAATATGATGTTCTTCGGAAGTCTTTATCAAAACTGCTTTGAATAATGGCGCTTTCGCAAGATCAAATTCTTCAATAATTTGATCCTTATTTTTTAATATATCTTCTTCTTTCCCATATAGTATCTTCAAATGAACTTGGGCTCTTCTATCTAGTTTTTTTATGATTTCCCCATCTCGAACAGTAAAATACGATTGTAGGTTCTCATGATGATTTAATACTGCATTTAAAGATTTCTCTAAATGGAGTATATTTAAATTCCCCTTCAATCTCACAGCTGTGATAACGTTATATGCTGTATTCGTCTCCCCATATTGCTGTGAAATATACATACGTTTTTCCGCAGATGATACAGAGTAATATTCTTTTTCTGCAAAGCTTTCTATTACCTCTTTTTCTACTTCCTTCTCATTTAAGATATCGCATAATTCAGCAATATGTTTACTCTCAAAAATTTCTTTAAAAGTAATTGTTTTTTCAAAATGTGATTTTATGTTATTAATTAATTTTGTGGCTTTTAAAGAATCTCCACCAATATCAAAAAAATTATCATAAATACTAATCTGTTCTAACTTTAATAATTCTTTAAGTAGTTGAATAACTTGTATTTCTACTTTCGTTCTAGCTGCAACAAAATCATTATCTCTCATAAAGTTAATTTTCTGGCGCTCCAATGCTTCTCTATCTATCTTCCCATTGTGATTTGTCGGGATTCGATCTATTTCAATAAAAAAGGAAGGCAGCATATAACTTGGAATAATTTTCAATAAAGCTTCTTTTATTTCACTTAATTTTGAAGGATGACTCATCGCCAAAAAACCATATAAGTCCTTTTGCCCATCCTCATTTTCAATATCCAGTACAACTGCTTTATTTATATTTTTATTTTGCAACAACGCTTTTTCAATTTCTGCCAACTCAATTCTATATCCACGAATTTTCACTTGGGAATCACCTCTTCCCAAATATTCATATTCCCCGTTTTCTAATCTAATAGCTAAATCTCCGGACTTATAAATGATCTCGTCTTTACAGAAAGGATTGCTAATAAATCTTTCTTTTGTAAGTTGTTCTTTCCCTAAATACCCTCTTGCAACACCATATCCCCCGACACAAATTTCTCCCTTATTAAGAAACCCAACTTCTTCATTTTTTTCATTTAACAAATATATTCTAAGGCCTTCGATTGGTTTTCCAATATTACTTCTATTATTTTTTATTTCTAAATCTGTTATCTCTTTAAAGGTAACGTGCACAGTTGTCTCAGTAATTCCATACATATTAATAAACTTAGTATTATTGTACTTTTCTTTAAATCTTTGCAATTTTATCGGCTGCAATGCCTCTCCACCAAAAATTATATATTTAAGGTTAAGTGCTTTGTCTTCGTATTTTAACTCTTCACCTATTAAATTATAGAAAGAGGAAGGTACCTGATTTAATACTGTAACCTGTTCTCTTTTTAATATTTCCAAGAATTCTCCAGTTTGTTTCGCTTTATTTTCTTTAATAATGACTCCCTTTCCACCATATAAAAGTGCACCATACAGTTCCCATACAGAAAAATCAAAACAAAACGAATGGAAAATCGACCAAGTATCTTGATTTGAAAACGAAAAATTCATTAATGTATTTTTCATTAATCCGATTACGTTTTTATGTTGAACCATAACACCCTTTGGGTTTCCGGTAGTACCTGAAGTATAGATAATATAAGCTAAATCCTGTTCTTCATTCACATTTTCTAAATTATGATCCGCCTCTTGTTCCATTAAGGCTTGATCTAAATAAAGTATGTGCCCATCAAAATTTCTAATTTTTTGTATATCTGTTTTATCACTACTAACTAGAATATTGATTTTGCTATCTTCAATGATATAATCAATCCTGTTTTGAGGATAATTTACATCTATTGGCAAATAACAATTTCCCGATTTTAATATCGCTAACATCGTAATAACAGATTCAATTGATTTATCTAAATAAATTCCTATTATCTGGTTTCTCCTATTACTATGTTTTTCAATCACTCTAGCTAATTTATTAGCTCTTTTATTTAACTCTTGGTAACTAATTTCTTCATAATCGCATACTAGCGCTGTATGATTAGGTGTCCGATTAACTTGTTCTTCAAAGATTACATGTATAATATTTGAATCTAAATGCAAAGACTGCTGCCTCATATCTCTAACTCCTCCTGCGAATTAAATTAAGTGCTATTACATTTCTATCCAATTTACTAAAATATCTATATATAAGTCTCCAATCACTCTTACCTACTGCATTTCATTCTTAATAAAGAACATAATGTAATAAGTAAGCTCTAATTTATAAACATATATCATCCTTATATTAATTTATAATAAGTCTCCTTTTATTTAGTTATAAGGATGAATTATGTAAATTTTTTTATACGTTACACACAAATCAAAAGTGATAACATATCTGTCCCCTTCCTTTATCAGAATAAAATTCTTTTTTGCTATACTCAAAATGTTAGCAAATATCCTATAGACATTCAATATTTTTATGTAAAAATATGGTATTATTTTCTATAATTATACAAAAATAATTGTATGTATTTATTTCCCTATATCCTTTAATACTTAACAAAATCCCCTCTAGTATTTAAACTCATTTCATTAACATAAAAACCTCTTTGTTTTATACAACAAAGAGGTTTAATAAAAGGATTTATCTTTCATTAATAAATATCGAAATTATCACTAATAAAATTCTCATTTCATATAGATGAATAAACACAAAATTTTCATAAACTATTTAACAACAGATTTAGAGAGTATTATCATTGTTATATCTTTATATCCATCTAATACTTCCTATTCGTTAAATTATCTCAATTCTCCTTCATTACTTCTCTTTCGAAACAAATCTTTCATCCACTTTTCAACATATTAACTTTCTCAACATTTTATTATTTAAATTTCAAAATTAATATGCTATATTAAACAGGGAAATAGTTATTCTCAAATACAAATCTTATGAGTTATGTCAACTCCCTAAATTTGTATATTCTTTTTCAATATATCTTCTTGATACGTTCTTTTTCCATCATTTATATTTTTCGAATACAGAATATAATCAAGTACTAATTATTACAAGATACCTTTTTTTATACCTTATTTAAATTATTTTAAAGATGTTTCTTAACAATTTATTACTCATATCACAAAAATTTCCACTTGTTAAAAATTAAAGTTATCCGGATCTGGACCAACACGATGATTTTGATTTAATGCATCAATTTTCTCCATATCTTCTTTTGTTAACTCAAAGTTGAAGATATCTGCATTTTGGGTAATACGGTGCTCTTTTGTTGATTTTGGAATTGTTACAACTTCATTTTGTAAATCCCAGCGCAGGATAATTTGTGCAGTCGTTTTACCATATTTATCTGCAATTTCTTGTAATATCTCGTTATCTAATAACTGCCCTTGCATAAGAGGTGACCACGCCTCCATTTGGATACCTTGCTGGCGGCAGAAGCCCTGCAATTCTTTTTGTGTTAAACGCGGATGATATTCTACTTGGTTAATCATCGGTTTGATTTCTGCACCCTTCATTACATCTTTTAAGTGATGAATTTGGAAGTTACTCACACCAATTGCACGTACGCGTTCTTCTTTATAAAGCTTTTCTAATGCTCTCCATGTATCTTTATATTTCCCTTCTACAGGCCAATGAACAAGATATAAATCTAAATAATCAAGTTCCAGTTTTTTTAGACTTTCTTCATATGCAGCTAGCGCCCCTTCATATCCTTGATCTGCATTCCAAACTTTTGAAGTAATAAATAGATTTTCTCTTGAAATGCCCGCTTCTTTAATACCTTCACGGATCCCTTCTCCTACAGCCTTTTCATTCGCATAAATTGCCGCTGTATCAATGCTGCGATATCCTTCTTTAATTGCTGTTTTTACTGCGTTAACCAGTTCTGGCCCTTCCTCTACTTTAAATACACCTAAACCAAACCAAGGCATTTCTACGCCGTTATGCAACGTTGTTGTACTCTGTAAATTTTTCATTATCTTCTTCTCTCCTTTAAGGTTTTTATTTATTTACTTTCGCTTGATCTCTTTTTTCTAAACCCATACTCCATGCCGTTAATATAACTGCACCTACCACCATAATGGCACCAACCCACGCTGTATGAATTAACCCTAATGAATTCGTTACAACGCCGCCTAAATAGGCTCCTAGAGCAATCCCTGCATTGAATGCAGCAATGTTCATCGCAGATGCTACATCTACAGCGCTTGGGACAAAGCGCTCCGCTAATATCACAACATAAACTTGTAATCCTGGAACATTCATAAATGCGAATAACCCCATTAAACTAATTGTAATTAGCCCTGCCACTTTAAACGGAGCTGTAAATGTGAGTACAAATAAAACAATCCCTTGAATGAAAAACATATAGAATAATGCACGAATCGGATTATGGTTCGATAGTTTCCCACCAATCATATTCCCAATCGCAATTGCAATCCCGTACACTAACAAAATCACTGTAACGGTGCTTGCTTTAAATCCTGTCACTTCTTGTAATAACGGCGACAAGTACGTAAATGTTACAAATGTTCCACCATAACCTAACGCTGTGATAGCAAAAACAAGTAACAGTCTTCCGTTTGTTACGAGCTTTAGCTGATCACGAAAAGATACCACGGCACCTTTTCTTAAATTAGATGGAATGAGTACGCTATTCGCAAGCAAAGCAACAATTCCAATCACCACAATAATCATAAAGGATGCTCGCCAGCCAAACTGTTGACCAATAAATGTTCCAATTGGTACTCCAGTTATTGTCGCAACTGTTAAACCGGTGAACATAATCGCAATTGCGCTTGCACGTCGATTTTCTGGTACAAGAGCCGCCGCAATCGTTGAACCTATCGACATAAATACACCATGTGCAAATGCCGATACAACCCTCGCAACAAGTAGTACACCAAAACTTGTTGCCATCGCCGCAATACCATTACCCATAATGAAGACAATCATAATCCACATTAATAACGTTTTACGTGACATACTAGCCGTTAACGATGTTAATACCGGAGCACCGAACGCTACTCCTAATGCATATAAAGAAACCGTTAAACCTGCTGTTGTGACAGAAACATGTAAATCATTTGAAATAGATGGTAATAGACCGACACTAATAAATTCGGTTGTACCAATGCCAAAAGCACTAATTGCTAATGCTAATAAAGCAAACATACTTCTTCTATTCGTTTGAACACCCGAAGAAATTGCTGTATATGAAGTCAATTGAACTCCTCCTTAATATGAGAAATCCAATCATAATAGTATGATAAAAAGGCCTTTTTATCTTCTAATGAAAATCGTTTTACTGCTCATAACTACTATTATGAATGGTTTCATCCTTTTTTAAAAGAACGCACTTTAAAGTACGATAGGAACCAAAAAGTAACATAGGCACTTTTTAGTACCGTACTACTCATTTGCCTCTTACGTATGCTATTATGAAACATGCTTAACACGAAAAACAGTACGTACTTTAAAGTGCTATAGGCACTAAAAAGTAATATATGGCTGAACCTGCATAAGTCGGATATAAAGATTCATTAAAGGAGGTTGTAATATATGAAGAAATACAATATTCCCGTAGAAGCAACCTTAGAAGTCATCGGAGGAAAATGGAAAGTCGTAATCCTTTGCCATTTAACAAAAGGAACAAAACGAACAAGTGAATTAAAACGTTTAATGCCTGGTATTACCCAAAAGATGCTAACGCAGCAATTACGTGAGTTAGAAGAAGATGGAGTGATTCAAAGGAAGGTATATAATCAAGTTCCTCCAAAAGTTGAGTACTCTCTTACGGACTACGGTTGGTCGTTAGAAGGGATTCTCGATTCTCTTTGCACGTGGGGAGAATGCCATCTCGAAAAAAGCGGTAATTCATCCATGCTTATCCCACAAATAGACCAATAAATACACGAAAAAAAGGAAGAGATGAACATTGAATCGTTCATCTCTTCCTTTTTTCACTTCATAATAAAGTCTACTTTAGGTAACAGTAAAATAAAATATATACTCTCTTCCCTTGCTAGTACTAGCTTATGGACTCAAAGTCAAATAATTAGGAATCATTTCTATGTTATCCTGAGTTTATATAGTATATAATATAAAATATATATTATATACACTTTCCGATGAAGGAAGATTCCCGTATGCGGACAAGCCATGTATCGGATAAGTCCATAAATGATAGGTAAGAAATTATGGTTTTGAATTTATGATTTCATTTTACTTGTAATCATAAGTTTAAAGGCATTTTATTGCGTTTTGTGAAACTTTGTATAAAGTTTTGCAGATTTTTGCTACCTCTTACCTGCTACTTGGAAATATTTTATTCCAAAAAAATAAGAGTATTGCTATCGTAAAGGAGAATTGGAGATGCCAGAAACTATCACTCAAACAAAGCCTGAACAAGAATCTTTACAAATTTCTGCTAGCCAAGGACAACTTGATGTACTTGATCAATTGTTAAAACCTGAGGTACAAGAGTCATTAACTGCTCTAGTAGAACAGCTTCCAAAATTAACTGAGCTTGTTAACATTTTAACGAAGTCTTATGATTTCGCTCAAACTGTTGCTACTGACGAAGTATTAAAAAGCGACACTGTTAGCGCAATCCAAGAGATTGTAGAGCCTGTAAAAGATACAGTGAAAAGTATGGCAGCAACTGCTATTGAAGCAAAAGATCGCGCTGAAGACAGCAATGAAGTTATCGGTCTTTTCGGTCTTTTAAAGTTACTAAAAGATCCACAAGCACAAAAAATGTTCCGATTTGTAAACGCTTATCTTCAAATTAGCGCAGAACGCAATAATAAATAATTTATCTTATAACAACAATTAGTAAAGACGGGGGATATCATACTATGTCAAAACAAATTGTCATCTTAGGCGCTGGTTATGGCGGACTTCTTGCTGCTTTAAATGTACGTAAATATTACAGCAAATCAGAAGCACAAGTTACAGTTATCAACCAATACCCAACACACCAAATCATTACAGAATTACACCGCCTTGCAGCGGGTAATGTTTCTGAGCAAGCAATTGCAATGCCACTTGAAAAACTTTTCAAAGGCAAAGATATCGACCTTAAAATTGCAACTGTTGAGTCATTCTCAGTAGACAACAAAGAAGTAAAACTAGCTGGTGGCACTACTTTATCTTATGATGCACTTGTAGTTGCTTTAGGAAGTAAAACTGCTTACTTCGGTATTCCAGGACTAGAAGAAAACAGCATGGTATTAAAATCTGCTGCTGATGCAAACAAAATCTTCAAACATGTTGAAGATCGTATTCGTGAATACGCAAAAACAAAAAATGAAGCTGATGCTACAATCTTAATCGGTGGCGGCGGATTAACTGGCGTTGAGCTAGTTGGTGAACTTGCTGACATTATGCCTAAACTTGCAAAAAGCCATGGCGTAAATCCAAAAGAAGTAAAACTACTTCTTGTTGAAGCAGGTCCAAAAATCCTTCCAGTATTACCAGACGACTTAATTGCACGTGCAACTACTAGCTTAGAAGCACGCGGCGTTAAATTCTTAACAGGTCTTCCTGTAACAAACGTTGCTGGCAATGAAATTGACTTAAAAGACGGTCAAAAAATCGTTGCAAACACATTCGTTTGGACAGGCGGCGTACAAGGTAACCCATTAATCGGCGAATCAGGTCTTGAAGTAAACCGTGGACGTGCAACTGTTGATGCATACCTACAATCTACTTCTCACAAAGACGTATTCGTTGCTGGAGACAGCGCTGTTGTCTTTGGCCCAGAAGGTCGTCCATACCCACCAACTGCACAAATCGCTTGGCAAATGGGTGAGTTAATTGGATACAACTTATACGCAGCACTAGAAGGCAAAGCATTCGAAGAGTTTGCACCAGTAAACTCTGGAACACTTGCAAGTCTAGGACGCAAAGATGCTGTTGCTACAATCGGAGCAAGCTCAACTCCACTTAAAGGTCTACCTGCATCATTAATGAAAGAAGCAAGTAACGTTCGTTACTTATCACATATTAAAGGATTATTCAGCTTAGCTTACTAATCTGAATCCTAGCCCGAATCATGTTCCATCATGATTCGGGCTTTTTTTGTTCGGAATGATCTATATTATTTTATTCGGCAAGAAGACTCGATAAACCTTTGTAGTTATCATAATATACTGACTTTTTTGTGGCGAAATTGTGTATATTAATCATTAACATATGAAGAAGCCCCTATGCCTTCACTAGACATAGGGGCTTCTTTTAAAGAAAACTAGATTCTATTAACCCTAGCTTTCTCGATAACAGTGAAAAAACTACTACTGGACTTTCAAAAATTAGTTGATCCAGTTATAGTAAGTCTTCTCCAATAATCCTTACTTCTCTTTCTAACTTAACACCAAATTTTTCTTGCACCGTTTTTTGCACAAAATGAATTAGATCTATATAGTCTTGCGCTGTTCCGTTATCAACATTCACCATAAATCCAGCATGCTTTGTCGAAACTTCTACACCACCAATTCTCTTTCCTTGTAATCCTGATTCTTGAATAAGCTTACCAGCAAAATTGTTAGGCGGACGCTTGAAAACACTACCACATGAAGGATATTCTAACGGCTGCTTCGATTCCCTTTTGTACGTTAAGTCATCCATCTTTTCTTTAATCTCTGCGTATACACCTTTCGCAAGTTCAAATGTAGCCTCAAGTATAATGTAATGATTATTAGCAAATGCGCTTTTACGATATCCGAAATCAAAATCATCTTTTGAAAGAGTATGTAACTCTCCCTCTTTTGTCATAACAACCGCTTTTGTTAATACATGTGCAACCTCTCCGCCATATGCACCCGCATTCATATATAAAGCTCCACCAACTGATCCTGGTATACCACAAGCAAATTCAAGTCCTGTTAAACAGTTATCTAGCGCTATTCTTGATACATCAATAATGGCTGCACCACTTTGCGCTACAATTTCTTGCTCAGTCACAGTCACATCCGTTATATGAGTCAAGCTTAATGTAATCCCACGAATCCCACCATCTTTTACAATTACATTAGAACCGTTTCCTAAAAACGTAATTGGAATGTTATATTGATTCGCATACTGTACAACTTGTTGAATTTCAGTATAAGTAGATGGGGCAACAAAAACATCCGCTTTCCCGCCTACTTTTATATGCGTATGATTCTTTAGCATTTCATCTTGTTTTACATTTCCCTCTGGCAATACTGTACTTAAATATTTATATACTTCCTGCATATTCATTCTATAATTCCTCTATTTCTATTAATAATTAATGGCCTATCCTTTTGATTGTTCCAGTATTCTTAAAACCATCCTCTTATCCTCTTCCATTCCGCTTACAAGCTCATTCACTACATTACATGTAATACCATGCTGAAGATAAATTGATAATCACCCGCCACAGGGATCACCTGAATAGTTTAGTAAGATAGTTTCCTTCTCTATCTTATCAAAAAATCGGGAAGAAAACTTCACCTTCAAAAATTTTCCGAAATAACCAAGTTGAAGGTGGAGCAAAAAAATAAAAACTAGCCTCTTCCTTTACAAAAGTCTATTATATCGCATGTCAATGGGAAAAAATATGTTTAAAGAAGGAACTTTTCAAACTGATAAGAATGTCTATTGTTTGTCATATCAAAAATAGAAATTACAAAACCGTAAGCCCCATGTAATATAAATCGATTACTCTCGCTCTATTTACTTGTTAAGATACAAGCAGATAAAAACGAAATGAGGTAAAAACATGAAGAAACTCCTTTCTATATTTGCTGTTCTCACTATATTCGCTAGTTTTGCGATCGGTTGTGACCGATCTTCTCCGAATAAAATTGGAAAAGACTAATATTACGTACAAATAAAAGGTGAGGGAGAAATCAAAGATAAAGAACGCTTCTACACTTTATCTGGTTATAACGAAAAAGGAACAGAAAAGAAAATCACTTTCACAAGTGCGAAAAACAAAAATGAAAAACTAAAAGAAAATGCATTTTTACGCCTTTACATTAAACAAGAAGATAAAGCAGAAATAACCTATGAACAAGTAAAGTCATACGAAGAAGTTCAAAAAGAAGATTTACCAGAAAAAGTGAAAGAGAAATTAGGTGTGAAGTAAACACTAAAAGGATGCCTCCTTATTTTTTTAAAGGCATCCTTTTTTCATGTTACTTCAAGTGAATTTGAACTGGTGGTAATATCTTCTCAGGATGTAAAGGTGACAACGGTACATCTAATACGTAATCTTTCAAACTAAAATTCTCTACACCATATTCTCCATCCAACTTAAACGTTGCTTGAAATTGTAATTTTTCCTTATTTAACACTTTCACATTACTTCCCTTTATAACATGACCAATTGGTGCAAACTCTTTGTCAACATACGAAGAATCAACTAAATTCATAACCTCACCGCAATTTATCAATTCATCCATAGATTTATGCTTTGTATCCACATTTTGAAGTGTATACTGCACGATTAACCGCTGTTTTTTATGTTGAATTTTATTAACAATGATCTTCAAATCACTACGAGTACTTTGTATCTCAAAAGGTGTTGGTTTACTTAAAACATGAATAGATGGTTTTTCAGACAATCTAACATTTGGATGTAGCGTGATAAATTCCGCACCCTCTGGAATTTTTCCAAAAATAGATCTTTCATCAGATTCTATCTGATTTCCGACTTTTTCTCTTCCAAATTCAATACCTGACGTTTTAAAATCCATTTCATTTCCCTTATCATCAGTCACTTTTCCAATTCTCGCTAAATCATTCTCCCCTATAATCGGATAAATCGCTTTATAGTCGATTGCAATTGATTCTTTTCCAACTGTAATCTTTTCAAAGTTAAATGTATGTTCCTTATCCTCACTGCTTATGAATTGCTGAGGATTAATTACTTTATTCTTTAATTGCTGTACTGGGATATCAAACTTCCATAACCCTCTGGTCTCCCCAATAGATGTAATGGTAATTGGTAATGTTGTATTTGGGGGAAGCTCTTTTTCCGGATAATCAATGTGAATATTCCCAAACCAACCGTCTTTTGTTCTTTTCCCATCAAATGAAGCTGCACGCATCCATTTTGAACTTCCATCAAAAAGTTTAAAATCATAATAAAAGCCATTTGCAAAAGTATTGTTTATCTCTACTTGATCAGGATTATCAACTTTAAATGTAATACCAATTCTACCACCATCATAATAAACACTGTTCATTGTTACACTAATTCCGTTGCTCACTGCTTGCTGATTTAATTCTGTTACAAGCTTACTTGCCGATAAATTTTGACCAATTGTATCATGAAAATACGAATAGACTTTCCCAATAATCGGAACTTCCGCCAATACATGACTCATTTGTGGAAACACAAATCCAGAGCCTAGTACACCTATACATATTGACGCTGCGGTTAATAAAGCAATTTTTCTTCGATTATGTATCTTTTTAACGGGCTTTTCTTGTTGCGCCCTAGCAATTCCTTGTTTTATGGCAATGTTCAACTCTTCTCGAGGAACTTCAATTTTATTTATTTCGTCATCAAACCACTGTTTATCCAATTCTCATCACTCCCCCCTAATAATTTTTTTAGTGATTTTCTCGCTCGATGCAAATACGTCTTTACAGTTCCCTCTGGTATATTCATTTGCCAAGCAATTTGATTAATTGAAAAATCATAATAATAATATAAAATGATTACAGTTTGATAATTTTCATCTAACCTTTGAATAGCTCCCTGTAAATCAATGTTTTGTTCAATTTGATGCAAATTGTTAGATATCGCCTCATATGTATCGGCTTCTCTTCCGCCTTCTATCTTCTTCACTTTTTTCTTCTCACCTAATAACTGATAGGCATTATGTATAAGAATACGTGTCAACCATGTCAAAAAGTAGTTTGGTTTCTGTAACTGTTCAATGGATAAATACGCTTTATACACTGTTTCTTGTACAACGTCTAGTGCATCTTCTTTATTCTGTACATACATATAAGCAGTGCGGTACAACCTGTCTTGATGTAGACTAATAAGCTGTTCAAAAGCTGCATCGTCGCCTTTTCTCGCTTTTTTAACTAATTTTATCTCGTCCATCGTATCCCTCCTTCCATTTATTAGATAACCTACATAGCTATTTGGTTTCAACTATTTATATTTTTTTCAAAGTTTTTACTGCATGCAAAAGAGCACATCCAATAGAATGTGCTCTTTACATACTTTATTACTTATCGTTTTCTTCTTTTTCTTTATCAAACCATAGTAATTCATCGTCATCAACTTCACCATTATAGTTGATCAGTATCTCTTCTCCTGCTTTTATATCTTTGTAAGCAAAGAAGTTAAACGTATGATTCTCAAAAACAATCTCATACGTCGCATTCGGCTTATAAGAGTGGTTAAATAACATACCATAACCTAAAAGGATTGCCGTATGATTCACCCCATACTCAAATGCGTAGTCAGCAAGTAAAGTTTTCTCTATGAATACATGTTCCTCGTTCGGATAAGAAATAACTGGCGCTGCGTGTATAAGCTCACCTTTTTTTATATCGCGAGTTGCAAATACACCTCTATTGAATTCTCCATCGCTAAGTGCTGAAGTCTTTATTTCGATCATGTTAGTCACCTATACATTTCTTTCTTTGAAGTATTTTATCTCCTTAAGCTTGGCAGATAATGAAGAGAAAAGCAATTGGTTTTATTTTTCCTTTTTAAAACAGGTAGTAGTTTATATTTCGTTACTCAAAAGATCATATATGGTAATGTGTTATTGTAAGAATAATCCGAATTAACATCTTGCACTTAAGGAGGCCACAGAATGATTCCTACGCAAGCTAAAGCAGGACATTTAAAAGAACAGCTACAAACTATATTAACTAACGAGTATTCAGACTTAGCAGTAAAACAGTTAGAAGTCATAGGAAACGGTGTACAAAACGTTGTCTTTCGAGGTGACTCTGAAAAAGGCCCTTTAGCTTTCCGCGTACCTTGGGAACGCGAAGTAAACAATGTAAATGATGGAGTATTCAATAGCCGCATTTCCTTACAAAAAGAAGCAACACTCTCTAAGTTTTGCTTCTCAAAAAGCATTCCAGTACCAGCAGTTCACAGACTACATCTCTCTACAGAACTTGACTTCTTAATTTCAGATTATGTGGCGTCTGATTCCACTTCTATTTCTTCTTATAAAATTGGAGAAGCACTCAATCAACTTCATAATATACCAATTGAAGATTTGAATTACCAAAATGAACACGGAAAGCCTTGTAGCAAATTAATTGCTGAAAGACTTGTCACAAGACTAGAGGCATTCAATCAAATTGCTAATTGGAACATTCAACTACCAAACAAACGAGAAATCGAACAAATATTACAAGAAGGCGATACCTTAAAAAAATTACTACACATGGACATCCGGCCAGTAAACCTAATTGGTTGGAGCGGTGAGGTGAAAGCAATTGTTGACTGGGATAATGCATTGATTGGTCATCCACTGTTAGACTTAATGAGAATAGTGGAAACGAATGAAGTAAATTGGGATGAATTTAAAGAAGGGTATGGAAATGATGAGGTTTTTGATTCACTTCCCAAAATCGTACGTTTATTTTACCAGCTTGATACAGCAGTGATGTTGGCAAACCTTTTTATTACCTCGCTGAAAATAGCTGATAAAGAACTGTATTATAAAGAACGCGTGAAAATGCTTAGTAAAGAAATACAGGAAGCTTTATAAAAAGGAGGAGCATACATTATGGGAAACAATGATAAGAGAATTGAGATAATCATCAAATATTTTAAGGCTGTTGATTCAAAAAATTTAGACGCAATTTCCTTGCTATTTGATCAAGAGGTTGAGATTTTCTTCCCCCAATCTGGATTATTAAACGGATTAGGCGAATTCAATAAACTCAATCAAGAGTTAACCAACTTCATCACTTCCCTTGAACACGATATAGACAATTTTATATATACAATATCAGATAGTAGAATTGTTGTAGAAGGTACAGAAAGTGGTACTTTGCGAAACAATCAATCGTTTACAAACAATAAATTTTGTAGCGTATTTGAAATAGATTCAATATCAATGCTAATAAAAAGAATGTACGTTTACACAGACCCTACTTTCGGGACTTCACGTTAATACATACACAGAAGGCATCATCTATTCCCAAAAGGTCAGGTGATGCCTTAATCTCTTCAATTATCTCTTTTGTCGATCCCTGTAATTTCCTATTTCAATTTATTATTTGGGTCTTCCACCTTCTCAGATAAACGCTCTTTTTCTATTTTAGAATGCTCAATATACTCCTCTGAAAACTCCGTAGCATATCTCCTATGATCCCCATTAGATACCCCTCGTAAATGATCATCTTCATGTAAAACCAATCTCTTCATATAAATATGAAAGAGTATTTCTACTACACTAATAAGAAGAGCCGCCCAAAATGAAGATGCTGTAATGTCACGAGTCACATTAATATTTGTAAGAAGATAAGTTAATACCCAAATCCCTAAAAAACTTAAGCCAAAGTCAGCAATTGTAGCAACCGTATTTCCATACTTAGATAAAATGAACAAATCTCCGATTAGATAGGCTACTCCTGTAATTACTAACGTAATAAACAAAATTATAGGAATAGAAACACCTTGAAAAATACCTAGTATCAAGAGTAGTACAGCACTAATTGCAGTATATTTAATTAACAAAGCAACCATATGTTTCATCCATGCTCCTCCATTTTTTCAACTTTCATATAGGGATAAAATTTTCATTTTCACACCCTATATTAGATTGTGTTGGTACTGTAAAAACATACAGGAAATTGTAAATATAAAAAATGTTGATGGAACGTCATTCACTGTTCCACCAACATCTTTTCATTTATCTCATACTATGTCATGCAATAAAGAATCTCACTTCTAAGACCCTTCCGTACCATAGTCCTGGATCGTTAACTTTACGCTGTATTTGATTGGAACCTTACTAAATGTTTTATCCCAATCTTTTTCGACCTTTTTCCATACTTTTGGATACTCAATTTTCAATCTGTTACCGAAGCAAGCTACATCAGTCTGATATTCCTTTTGAATTTTTTTCAATGTACGCTTCACCAATTGATTCACTTCTTGTTTCGCAGCTTTTTCTACACTTTTTAGAAACTTATTTTCAAAAGGTTTTCCCAAAGTGACCCAGTTTTCAGATATCCGTCCCTCTGATTGGATATCCACATCAAAAGAGATATTATCCCCTTTAACGTGGGGTTGAATTTTACTTTTCATAGATTTCACTTCATACATGATGGGTTTTCCTGTCTTTTCATCAAAACTTTTCACTAAACCGCTTTTCCCTTTCCCAGTTAGCCATGTTAAGCCTTCCAACTCATTTTCATTCAGAAAACCACGCAGTTTTTTTGTCTTCCCTTTGATTACGGCAGCGCCCGCAAATTTCACTTCTCCATTTATCGAAATCACCTTTGGCAAAAGAAAACTATCTCCTAACCGTATCTTTCCCGGTAATTTAGCAAGCGGCATAGGAGGTAAAATCCGCGATGATCTATATTGATTATCCGCAATTCCAAGCAAAAGGAACGCTGGAATTTCTCCTTTTCCCCTCGATTTCAATGTCTCGCTAGCTTGCCCTTTACTAATCAACACGAGACAATTTGGTCTCATCTCATTATCACGGATATAAATATCCAGCAGCTGTTTCAAACTATACATCCGTGCAAGACTTTCACTAACAACAATCACTTTCGTATGATGAAAAATTATAGGCCGCTGCCTTCTTAATGCAACTTCACGAATCGATTGGTGAAGGGAATCTCCAGTTTCAGAAATATTCGTGTAAGGTTTTTGTTGTGATATTCCACCTTTTCCTCCTCCTGATGATAATTGTGGTGTAACCAATTGATAGGTTGATGTTACAAGATTTTTTTCTGATAACCTCCTCCTTGTTCTTCTATCTCTCTCTCAACATTCGTCTCCTTTCCTTTATCAATTGCCAAACCTACCGCGAAACCGAGTTCTTCAATTTCATGACTGCTCCAACATCCTGTAAGAGCCAGAAGCAAAAGAACTGATGATACAACGAAAAGAAATCGTACATTATTCACACTTCGGTTCATTCTTTCTTTTCCTCCATCTCGAAATTACAAGAAGAAGCAGTGGCAGGATACCGAATAATACAATTGCTATATTGCCAATCATGTCCCCAAATTTAAATAGATCATTAATGTTTTTCGGTATCCAAGCAATAATATAAATAACCGGAAGTAACCCGTACATAAATGAGTGACTATTCTTGTTAAAAAGCTGTGCCAATCCCAAGGCAGCCGCATAGTAGCAGATTGTATACGTTGCAAATATTTGCATGATCCATATCACAAGTAATAAAGATTCAAACCGTTCAAATATCAAACCGGGGATTTCAAAACTTCGCATAAGATCAATTGAAGGCCAGGTTCTCATTACCACCCCATCAACTGAAAACGCTCCTATCACCATAACAACTGTAATAACATAAAAGACTAAGGGGATAGCAGTTCCGATGAGAACGACTTTTACAGCTTGGAGTGGATGTTTCATGAATGCCAAAAGGAGCAACATGATTTCGGCTCCTGAATATGCGAGAGTTGTTGTTTTTAAACCTTTTAACACAGGGAGAACTCCTAATCCTAATACAGGACGGAGATTATCTAACTCAAACATTCCAATACTCATAAAGGAAGTCAGCAAAAAAATGAAGACTGTAATTGGAAATATTATTTCAAACAGACGAGAAATCGAATTTATACCACCTAAGTTCAAATAAATACTCACCCACATAAACGGCATGATAATAGCCCACCCAGGGGTGCCTTCCAATAAAAAAACTTGTTACTTCACCTAGCACTCTAACTTCAAATGAGGAAAGCATAACAAAGTAGCCTATAATGAGTAGACTAAATAACGCCCCCACCCATTTCCCTACAATTTCTTGACTATATTGATAAAAAGTTTTTCCAGGAAACTGTTGACTTAATTTAACGATGATTACCCCTGCAACCATCGCAATTAACCCGCCGACAATAACAGTTATCCAAACATCCGGTGTCTTTAATTTCTCCGTAGCTGTTCTAGGCAGAGTGAGAATTCCTACTGCAGGTACATAATTAATAAGAATGACAACTGCTTGCGAAGTAGGAATTCGATCTTTCGGGCCGGTAATCATCACTCTTCACTTCCTTTTCGTATTGAATCTTTCGGATTCAACATTTTCGGACGACGTTTCATCATCTGAAGTGGCATGCGAATCACTAAATCGATAAAGAACGGCTGGACTGGCATAGGGCACACCAAAACTCTTCAATCTCGCTTTCCTACCTGGAGTTTTGTTAATGATAACCCATCATTTTCACCATGAAGGCGCAAAAGAGCAGTATTATCGCATAAAACTTCTGTAAAACCTACCCGCGGGCCTCTGACTGACACCTCTGATATAGGCTCCTCAATATTCCGTGGTTTTCCTTTTCTTGTATTAAGAATAAATACATCTGATAATCCATCAATCAAAAGTGCCGTTGAACCTAATAACACTTTTGACATCAACTCTTTTATAGAATGAACTTCTTCTATGCCACTAATGGAAAGGACCCGATTCTTAATAAACTCTTTTGAAATGATACCTTCCATATAAAACGATGTACCCTTATACTCTTCATAAAAATTAAGCATCAATGACTTCAAAATATGCATATCGATAAGATCTTTATCCGACAGTCCTTCCACAAAAACAAGCGCCGCTCGAACGTCTGTACACCCAATGTTAAATTCGCGAAAGTGTACGTCTGAGTTATAACGAATTTCTTCTTTTACACTCGCTAAATCCATGGTGAAATTGCCTGTAAAATGACCTGTTCCACTTTGCTCCTTATATGTATCAGTTTGTTTTTCTATCCGCTTCATCTTTGATTCCTGTTCTTTCATCCTCATCACTCTTTCTCTAATGTACGGATCCAGCTAAAAACTCGTGAGGCCGCATAAGGAACGAAAAATACGATAAAAGCTTGTACAAACACTTTCCAGTTTGGAAGATAAGACACAAGCGTTTTTCACATTTTAATCACCTAATATCAGCAGTTGACACTGCAATTTTTTATCCTAATTAGAATTTCTTAAGCATTATTACGCCTTATATATGGAAGTTTAATCCAATTAAAATTTTACAATGACTTTCTGATTGCTGTTAGATATCCTTTTTGCAACATATGGCCACTAATCATTTCACCAAATACATTCCGCTTTCAAACTCTTCATTTCCATCAATTCACGAGCTCTCCCTACTTCTACAAAAAAAATCGTGCAGACCAAAGTATTGGTCTGCACGATTTTTTTTGTATGTTTTTATAGATTTGTTTTCATATACTACTTAATGCTTCTTCAAATCCCTCAGATTAGATATATATAAAGCAATAACTAAAATGAGGATAGATCCTGCATATAATAATGTTTCAAATGGCTCTTCATGAGAAACAATAATTAATCGAATTAGAGCTGTAATTCCTATGTAAATAAAATAGCGTAACGGAAAGTGGTAATTCGACTTAAAATACTTAATAATCAATGCAATAAATTCAAAGTATAAAAAGTAAACAATAATACTTTCAACTAGTTTATACGATGTGAATTTTTTTGCTGAAAATATATACTGTACAAATGTGATTGTTTCATTAACTAAAAAGATAGATAAAACAATGGATAATATAATAAGAGCTATATTCAATATCCACTGTAAAACACTGGCAATATAATGATCGATATTAAATGATTTCATTTCATCTAGTACTCCTCTGCGGATATATAATACTCCTACATTATAGCAAAATTATCCTGTTATATAAATTTCAGAATTGTTAAATCATATTTTCTACCTTTATTCTCACCTTGATAAGGAAGTGCCATCGTATGAATTAACCTTTTCACTACTGAACTCGATGCGATATTAAGAAATGCTTTTAATTCTTTATTTGTAATCGTTGTTCCTAAAAGGAGTGCATAATCTTGTAAGGCATATTTATGTGCTTCTTTCGACAGAGCGTTACACTTCGTACAATGCCACCCTCTTTTTACTTTATTCATTGAAATGAACAAGCACTCTGGACATTGTACGCCTTTTAATAATTCATCTTTTGTAATGCTATATTGCTCAAGGGGATTTTTCTGTAATGGAGAATGGTCTATCATAATATGTTGCATTAATTTTTGCAGCTTCTTTGCTGATAATCGTTTCTTTACATATACACTTTCCAGCTGTTTAATTTTATTCGGCAGATTTGCACTATGAGTAATTTTCTTAGGAAGATCTTGATTATGGAATGAAGTTTTAATAATTGTACGAGGTGTACTAATAACAACGAAGAATTCTATTGGAAGATTTGAAAATCCATGTGAGTCTAACCATTTTTGAAGTTGCATTTCCTGTCTCTTAATTTGTAACATCGGGTCTGGGAACCCCTCTGACTTTTGTTCTGATATACGAATAAGTTGATTAAATTCAGTATCAAAAAGTAATGTACCTGTTATATTTTTGATTTCAAGAAAGAGAAGAAAACGCGAGGATATGATGAGAGTATCAATTTGAAAATAGTGATCCTGCTCAAACAGCCTTATATCATGTAAAATGTTGTACTCTTTATTCGACAGAAAGCTTAATGGATAATCAATGGCTTGTTCACCTTTATATCCTGCCTTATGTTTCGCAAATTTTTCGGAGATTATATCTCTTTTCAGATGATTAGCAGGCAATCTTCTTAATAATGCTTCTAACTGACGCAAATAAACCGGTATTTCCCGCTCTTTTACAATCATTTCAAGCACCCCTTTATAATATATCAGCGGTTCGACACAGGATATCGACCATTCGACAAAAAACGCTACTAACTATGGCTACCCTTACACCAGAAAAATCAGCACAAAATGTGATTTGAAGCATAACATTGCCATAAATCTTTTGTTAACCCATAAGCTTGCTTCAAGAGAAAAAAATAGTAGCAATCCATCTCAAACTTTTAAAATCAAAAAAGACCAAATTCTAATAAAGAACTTGATCGTATCATTTATTTTTATTAATCTAATTCACCATAATTAACATAAAAATTATATATTACCCTCTACTTAAATTACAAATAAGTCTATTATCATTCAAATTGTATACTAATAAATTGAATAAAAAATAGCTAATTTCGTTATCTATATGTGTTCCCACATAATAAAGTTGTTAAAAAATAATAAAGTCGTTTAAAAATCTAAGTTTTATTCAACAATAGCGCCCGATTCTTGAATAACTTAAGATTAGCTATAAATTCAATCATTTAAAAATCTATAGAACTCTGATATTTAATAATCTTGTTTTAGAGACCATACCAGCACTTTCTAACGTTTGTTTCGAGGGAGCGTTATAATACCAACAACCGCAAATCGGATTTAGATTATTGTCATAACACCATTCCTTTAAATGATGTATTATCGTTCTGCCTATTCCTTTTTTTCTATATTGTTCATTTGTAAACATACCGATACTTCCATATCTGTCGAGTAACTTACTTGTTTCTATAATCCCTATTCCAAGCAGAATACTTCCTTTGGTGTAGGTGAATATTTCCCTATTTTCAATACGTTCCTCCACTTTACCAATGAAATCCTGACATACCTCAGTTATTTTTGGAGCATCGCTAGGAACCGCAGCTCTGAATTCCCCATCTTTAAATAATTTTCCCTTTGGAATTTCCACTTTTTTATCTTGGAAAAAGTAAGCTTGTTTTTCAATCTTATAATCATGATCTAATACCAAACTTAAAAAAAGTTCGTCGCATGTTGGAACCAGTATTGACTGAATTGAATGATCCCTAAGAACATTGTTAAAAATCTCTTGGGATTCATTATAGTATGATAAATCTAAATAAAATTGTGTTAGGTACTGGTTACGATGAATGGCATAATAACCTGCAACTTCAGAGTTGTAATTGATTGTATAAAATACGGAATTGAGAATGTGCTCCTCTAAAAAGGAATCAATAGGAGAACTTAATGTACTAACATATCTTTGGATTAATTCCCCAATATCACTTTGTTTACATTCTTTAAAATAAAAACTCATGTTTAGACACCTCATATTTTTGTTGATCTCATTAGTACTCATGTAATATACCTTATTACTCATAAAATAAAGAGAATCTATCCAATAAATCATCTAGAAGTATTAGTGAGAAATTCTATTTAAGTATCGTGAAATCCTTCTCTAACCTCCGAATTAGTTGTACAACCTTACTTTACAATCTGGCCCAATTGTGGAATAGGATGACCTACATTTTTTTAACAACTTTATTATTTTTTTAAACAACTTTATTATTTTTTTAAACAACTTTATTATTTTTTTAAACAACTTTTTGTCACTTTACAAATTCGAGAAAATAGCCTTTTTGGCAGATAGTTGTCTGCCAAGATTTCTGCCAAAAACAAAGAAGAGATCATCTCGAAAGGTGGTCTCTTTTCTTGTATCTTTACTTTTGTTTTTGTTTCAATTCAAGCGCTTTTGCTCGACGGTCTCTAATGCCGATAATGATATTTTGGTTCACGTTTATTTTTTCAGCACGTAAACGCTCAATACACTCGTCTATGATAGCAATTTCGTTATCATAATCTTTCAGTTTACGAAACGCCATAGCATACGATGTGTATAGCGCAGGCACGTTGTAGCCGTTGTATCTTGCTTTATCGAACAACTCGATAGCTTTTTCTAAGTTGCCCGCCTTACGTTCTTTATCCCCTTTTTCCCAGTACGGCATACCCTCGTCGAAACCTCTATCCCAGTTGTGTAGATTCTTTATTTCAGATAAAGGTACGCGTGAGTGAACGGGGTTAATAGAAGACGATTCATTCTTTTTTACTACAACGTCGCCGTATTGTTCTTTTAGAAACTTCCAAACATCAATCAGATGATAGGTAGGTACGTTTCTACCTAATTTCTCTAACGCTTGTTGTTGGTCTATCTCATAGTTGTGGACTTCATCGTCGCCTACGTATATCCATGCACTAACGGACTTAGCGTATTTGCTCTTTAGTATCTTTTTGCCATTTGCTGTTAGAAGGGCATTAGTTTCATCTTGATACTTCTCTAGGTTTCCGCCGTAGATTACGTCGATTTCATCTCGTATGTTGCGTGTGATGAATACAACAGCTTTCAAGTTCTTATCTTCTACTTCGTCAAACGCTCTAGGCTTTTGCCCGAAGTAATGTTCATCAATTTCATTTGCAAACAACACAGGAGCAGTTTCAAATTTTAATTCGGGTGTGTTAGGGCTACGAGAATAACCATTATCACGATTAACAAACAACGGGATTACACGGTTCGTTAATCTATCGTTTGTTTCGTTTAACACCCTAGACATTTCTTTACTTTCAAGTTCAATAGCTTCGTCCTCTGTTAATCCAGTTGCAACGAAACGAGAGTCGGTTTCGTATTGCTCGCGAATTTTTTCAGCTTCATAAGCTCTTGCATGATATTCTTTATAACGATTTCCTCGTCCTTTACCTACATAAAAAATCTCGCCAGTTTCTTTGATGAACCATTCATATACATAAAAATCAGTCGCGGTACTTCCAGTAGATACGCCAACAGGAGAAGAAGAAATTGTAATACTTCCGTCTTCGTAGTTTGGTGTGAGGTTGATAGAAATACCTAATCCGATATTTTTGTTTTCACTTTCTTTCGGTTCTTCTTCTTTTGTTTTGTCAATCAGCTTTCTCATTTCTTCGAGAGAGTTTTGATTTTCTCCTTGTTCATCTTTCTTTTTGTTCCCGAAAAATTTATCGAATAATCCCATAGGTGAACCCCCTTTTTTTATCTAATAACAATCCAGTTTTCAATTTTCATTTTACCAAGTGCTTAAAAATTTTACGAGTTGGGTCTAGTGATCTAACTCTTTTTTGTCGTGTGTTTTGTAACTGTCTTCGTGCAAATGTAATCCCACTTCATAAAAAAGATAATGTGTTCAAGATGTTGGCGTGAAATAAAGTTTGATCAAAAATCCCAAGTAACCCTACACTCTACTGCAAACAAAAAGAATCCATTTTTGAGATTAATTATTTAGCTTTTATAAAAAAGTTTGATCATTTTCTGTCTGTGTTGTTCAACAATCGCGCCCGATTCTTGAAGATCGTTCCAACATTATTAACAAAGAAAAAAAGCACACCGTTGTTCAATAAGATTAAAAAGAGATTTAGTTACCAATTCTATTTATAACAACTTCAGGAGTGATTTGTAAGTTTTTTACTTCCATAAACATATTTAAGTTATATACAAAAACCATGCTTTGACATTGTCTAAAGCATGGTTTTTATTTGAACTAATATAAAACTGCTAAGTTGATTTTTTTAGCTCAGCTATTTATTGAATTCATTAACTGGAAGAAGTATTCAGGTTTATGAGTCTTATTTAGGTTATACCATGAATGCAATGTGTCGGGTGCAAATACATCTAATTTTTTCAGTACTTCCATCGTAAATTCCAGAGGTGCTACCCCTGATGCAGTAACCAAATTCTCACCAGATACCACAGGTCTCATCTCATAAAATTTTTCTCCTTTATAATTTGGACAGACCATTTTAATATACTCTAAGTCATTGCTTGTGTGTTTTCTAGAATCTAAGTATCCCATATTCGCAAGGGCCTCAGTTGCACCACAAATTGCAGCAACAATAGTACCAAGCTTTAAAGCTTCGCCAATTCTTTTTAAGATAGGTTGATGAATATCTTCTCTCCAAGTAGTCCCTCCAGGTAAGACTAAAAGATCTTTACTCTCAAGCGTACATTCATCAAGAGAAATATCTGGTTGTATATTCAGTCCTCCCATCGTAGTAATCATTTCTTTATTAGCTCCTACTGTAACTACTTTTAAAGGGGCTAAATCTTTTTTGAAATATCTTCCAGAGTTTAGTTCAGCAATTAAATATCCATATTCCCAGTCTGACATTGTATTAAATACATAAAGATAAACTTTTTTTGTTTGCATCGAATAACGCTCCAATCACAATTAATATAGCCTATTATAATATAACTTCCCTGACAGCTAACGTCAGGGAAGTTATCATACTTGATGAAATTTTATTAATTCCGACAGAACTTCAATAAGTCTTTGCTTAAGACTTACTGGCCCAATAATTTGAATAGATTTACCGTACGGTAAAAGTAAATGAGGTACATATGTATGTATCATATCTTTTTCAAGAAGAAATACTGCTTGAGTTGAAGTCCGTTCTTGTAAATAATGTCCAAAAAACCAATGTTGGCAAATATCATCCAACGCCCTTGTATTCCCTTTAATAACCAAAGGGATAATCCCTTCCTTACCTTCTATAGTTGGAAGGAGATTGTCCATAAAAAAGTCACGTGCTGAAAAATTTTCTGGTCGGTTAAACTTATTTTCAGTTAGCATTAAGCTTTCAATTCGATCTACTCTAAAGCTACGGATATCATTCCTAAGATGACAAAATCCAATCACATACCACTTATTATTCCAATAAATAATTCTGTACGGATCAACCAATCTATATGTTGATTGTTCTTCGCCACATTTAAGGTATAGAATTTTTACAGAGTATCCGTCAGCTACGGCCTGCTCCACTTCCTTCAAGGAAGGCTCCATAGAGAGGGAACTTAATCGACTTATTACTTCAAGACTGGTTAAACGTTGGTTTATCTTTGTTTCCTGTTCTTGATTTGAATATCTGCTTAACTTTGAAATAGCCCTATTTAGTGCTTCACCTCCATAATATCCGGCTTCTTCTGCAAAAACAGCAGCGTGAAATAGTGAGGTTTGCTCCTCAAAATCAAAAAAAAGAGGAGCTTCAATAAAATTGTTCAATAAAGTGTATCCACCATTATGGCCTGTTTCTGAAATTATAGGTACACCACTTGTTGAAAGTGTATCAATATAACGATACACAGTCCTTATATTCATTTCTAACCTTTCTGAAATTTGTTTTGCAGTAATTTTTTCACTTGAATTAAGCATCCATAGAATTGCTAGTATATTGTCAATTTTAGGCATATAAATCCACCTCTATATGGAATTTATTATCTATCATATAAGTTTATTTTTCTTAATTAGTAATAAGTAAACTTTAGTTTATCATTTAAATTTAACTTATTTCCTTGAATTAGATTATTCTGTCTTGTTAGTTTTAGTATAATTCTTAACAATCTATTTCCGATTTTTAGTATAACCCATCAACTGCGTTATTCCACAATCTGGCCCTTTAGTTGAGTAACTTTATTGTTACTCAACAGTTCCTTAATCCGCCTTTCAGTTCAGATCTTCTTTTCACTTTAAAAACATCCCTTTAGATAAACAGATCCAAAGGGACAAAACATCGCGTCTTTTTTATAAACACCGTGACTTTATTTAAAAGCGACATTTAAATTAATAACAGGATTTTGATCAAACTCTATTATAAATTGGCAATCTTTATTTTAAATCTACAATTCCTAACAAATTAACCTTAACATCCCCTGAATTCATATGTAATAAAATAAACCATAAATTGGCCCGATACAAATAAAACCATAAGTTGTCCAAAATGGCCAACTTATGGTTTAAATTACACACAAAATAAAAAAACCACCAAATATGTATTGGTGGAGACGGTGGGAGTCGAACCCACGTCCAAAAATATCGGCACTTAAGCTTCTACGAGTGTAGTCGATATATTAGCATTTCGCGAACTCTTCGGCCTATCGACAGGCTTCCAAGTTGCTAGTCTGGTTGTTCTCTTCCTTCGTCCTCAGACGGCGAACTCCGGCGTAGTCCACTTAGTTTGAGTCCCTTACCCTACCACATGGACGATGGAGGGAGGAACCTTTAGTGCAATTAAGCAGCTAAAGAAAGATTGTTTTGTTTGCCAGTTATTGGCTTTGACGTTTTAACGAGGCCGATCCCCTCGACTCGCGACCTAAGCTCGAACTATCCCTGTCGAATCCGTAACGTCCCCATGATAGAAATGGAGCATACGAAGAAATATCGTGATAGCTACTAAGAGCTGTTTTTCAATGTTCAACTGGCCTTACAAGAATTATTATAACATATGTGCACCGTTTTACAAATGTAAATTTCTGTATTACATCTTTTGACGATCACGGAACACACGTGCAATTTCGCGTTTTGCTTCTTTCTCTTTTAAATCATGACGCTTATCATATTGTTTCTTACCTTTAGCTAAACCAAGTGCCATTTTTGCAAATCCATTTTTCAAGTAGATTCTAACTGGTACTAACGAATACCCTGTTTCTTTTGCATAACCCATAAGCTTTTCGATTTCTTTTTTATGAAGAAGTAATTTTCTTGTGCGAAGCGGATCATGATTGAAACGATTCCCTTGTTCATACGTACTAATATGCATATTATGTACCCATACTTCACCATTATGTACACGTGCGAACGCATCTTTCAAGTTAACGCGTCCAGCGCGAATTGACTTAATTTCCGTTCCTTGAAGGACAAGCCCTGCTTCGTATGTTTCTTCAATAAAATAATCATGAAATGCTTTTTTATTCTGTGCAATAACCTTACCGCTACCTTTTGGCATTATCTGTCCCTCCTCTATTTTTATTATTGTAACAAATGTTAATGAAAAGCGAAAGTGGCTCGCTCAGAATGTGAGGTGGATGGAGCTTCTGACCTAGAGGCGCTCTTTGCCTCTCTGGAAGAAGCGAAGTCGCCGAACATTCTAGCCACTGAAGCTAGATCACTGAAAAGCGAAAGTGGCTCGCTCAGAATCTTAGGGCGCCCGCACTCCCGACAGAGAAGCGCTTTTTGCTTCGTCCGAGGGAGCGAAACTACCTTAGATTCTAGCCACTATTAAAAGTGGAGACGCTCGTTCAGCTCTGACCGGCTAAGGTTCTTTCGCACAGAAGATGTTTTTTATCTTCTCGTGCGGAAGGTTCTTAGACGCGAAGAGCTTGCCGTCAGAACTGGATACCACTAAAAGCAGAAATGGCTTCGCTTATACCCTAAGCGAAGCCACTCTTTTCTTACTTACGCTTTTTCTTTTTCTTCTTAAACCCTGGAACATTTTCAAAGAATGCTTTTTTCTTCTTGTCATTGCCATCTTTTTTCCCTGGACGACCAGAAGATCCTTTTCCTTGTCCATCACGTTCCTGCTTGCGTCCACTATTGCGTTCAGTACCACGTGTACTACTACGTTCGCCACGCCCACCGCGTTTCTTTCTGCCGCCGCCTTTTGGTTGTTCGATAACAACTGGACGATCTTTGAATTTACGTCTTGGACTGCCTTTCATACCGACGATTTCAAAGTCAATTGCACGCTCATCTTTGTTCACATTGATAACGCGAATTGTAATTTCATCACCGATACGGAAGATGTTACCCGTGCGTTCACCAATCATCGCAAAATGCTTCTCGTCATAGCGGTAGTAATCATCTGTTAAATAGCTAACATGAACAAGACCTTCGATTGTATTTGGAAGCTCTACGAATAGACCAAAGTTTGTTACAGAGCTAATCATACCATCGTACTCTTCGCCAATCTTATCAAGCATATACTCAGCTTTTTTCAGTTCATCAGTTTCTCGCTCTGCTTCAACAGCACGGCGTTCCATATTAGAAGAATGCTCTGCGATTTCTGGTAAATTCTCACGCCATTTCGCTTGCGTTTCGTTATCTACTTTACCGTTAATGATGTACGTGCGGATTAATCTATGCACAATGGAATCTGGGTAACGACGAATTGGTGATGTGAAATGTGTATAGAATTCTGTTGATAAACCGAAGTGTCCTAAACTATCTGCATCGTAACGAGCTTGTTTCATCGAGCGAAGCATAACTGTTGAAATCACGACTTCTTCCGGCTGACCTTTTACCATATCAAGAATTTGTTGCATAGCACGAGGATGTATTTCATTCGCACGTCCTTTTACCGCATAACCGAAGTTTGTTACAAACTCGAAGAAACGCTCTAATTTATCTTCTTTCGGATCCTCATGGACACGGTACATAAACGGTACGTTCATCCAGTGGAAATGTTCTGCCACCGTTTCATTGGCAACAAGCATGAATTCTTCAATTAGCTTCTCTGCTACTGAACGATCACGCATCACAACATCTGTTGGTTTACCTTCTTCATCTACTAACACTTTTGCTTCTTTAAAATCAAAGTCAATTGCGCCGCGTCTCATACGTTTTTCACGTAAAATCTCTGCTAGCTTACCCATATCTTTGAACATTGGCACAAGTGGCTCATAACGCTTAATTAGTTCTTCATCCTCATCTTCTAAAATGCTTCTTACATCAGAGTACGTCATACGCTCTGTTGTTTTAATTACACTTTGGAAAATTTCATGACTGACAACGTCACCAAGATTGTTAATTTCCATTTCACAAGAAAGTGTAAGACGATCCACTTTCGGATTTAATGAACAGATTCCATTTGATAAACGATGTGGAATCATTGGAATTACACGGTCAACAAGATATACACTTGTCGCTCTCTCGGCAGCTTCAACATCAATTGGAGATCCTTCTTGTACATAATGACTTACGTCTGCAATATGTACGCCAAGCTTATAGTTACCGTTCTCTAATAGCGTTACTGTTACTGCATCATCTAAATCTTTCGCATCTGCACCATCAATTGTAACGATTACTTGATCACGAAGGTCACGACGATCTTTTAAATCTTCTTCTGAAATCGTTTCTGGTACACTGTTTGCGTGCTCCATTACATCTTCTGGGAAAGCTAATGGCAAATGATGCTTATGAATAACAGATAAGATATCTACACCTGGATCATTTTTATGACCTAGAATCTGAATCACTTCACCTTCCGCACTTAAACGATCTTGCGGATAGCTTGTAATTTTCACAACAACTTTATGACCATCTACGGCACCCATAGAAGCACTTTTCGGGATAAAAATGTCACTTGTCCAGCGCTTATTATCTGGAAGAACAAACCCGAAATTTTTCGACTCTGTATATGTACCAACTAATTCCTTTGTACCACGCTCTATAATACGAATAACCGTACCTTCTTGACGTGATCCACTTGATTGTGAACTAATGCGCGCTAATACCGTATCACCATGAAGCGCACCATTTAATTCTGTAGGCGGAATAAAAAGATCCTCCGTCGTCTTCTCTTCTGGTACAACAAACGCAAACCCACGCGCATGCCCAATTAATTTACCGCGCACTAAATTCATCTTTTCTGGAAGACCATAACGATTGCTACGTGTACGAATAACGAGCCCTTTTTCCTCCATCATAACTAGTGCCTTTACAAAATCTTTAAAACCAGAGGAATCTACAATTCCAAAGGCCTCTTCTAATTCTTGTATCGTTAGCGGTTTATACGCTTCTTCTTTCATAAATAACAATAACTTATCAATATGTTCTTGAATAATTTCTTCCAAGTACAAATACCTCCTTTAAACCCTCATATATTATTTAGTGTATCCGAAACATGGTCTCTATATAAAGCGAAACTTCTATAAATACTCGTTTTACACTATTTATTCTGCTGCTTATGTACAGTAAAGTTCTCATCTTAAAAGTTTATTTCTATATAAATCCATTTTGATTTGCTGGCATCTAAGTCGCAGCTTTGCAATCAAAAGAAGATTTCCACTCGTTTTCTCCTTTTGTTCTAACATGGCATGGGGCTAAAAAAGGCACTGACCGTTTCTATCCATGGGCGGACGCTCTCTCCCATCTAAAAAGAATGGTTTTATGTCCTTTTTCATGAGAATACCCCATGAAAAAAAGAGGCAACTAGATCTTACCAATCTAGTTGCTCCAAGAAGTTATATACATCTTCGTGTAGCTCATCACGCTGTTTATCAAGCGTAATGACATGCGTAGATTCTTCATACCATTTAATGTCTTTTAGAGTAGACTCTACACCGTTATAGATAATGTTTGCGCTGTCTGTATTAATCATTTCATCATGGCGTGCTTGTACAACAAATGTTGGTGCATAAATCATATCAACATTGTTGCGTACGTCACGAATTAAATCTTGCAACGCTTTTAATGTATTCATTGGTGTTTGTTTAAAGTCCATCATTTCTGCCGCAATTTGCTCTGATGATTTCTGTTCACGCTTTTTATATTCACGTGCATACGCCAATATACCTTGGTACATAATTTCTTCGCTCTTAATGTACATAGGAGCACACATTGGCACAACACCTAAAATCGGTAATGTATAAGCAAGTTTTAATGAGAACACACCACCAAGTGATAATCCAACCGCAGCGATTTTCTCATACCCTTGGTCTTTTAGATGCTGATAAGCATTCATTACATCTTTCCACCAGTCTTCAGGACCTGTATGGACAAGCTGCTCTGGTGGTACACCGTGACCTTTATAGATTGGGGCGTGGCAAGTATAACCTTTTTTCTCTAAGAAACGCCCGAGCATACGTACATCAGCTGAATTCCCTGTGAATCCATGTAATAACAAAACAGCGCGGTCTCCACCTTCAAATGTAAATGGTTTCGGAGATGCTAATTTCATCATCTTCTTCTCCTCTTTCTCTTCTGTAATCTAGTCGTATTGTTTCTATCCTTAGTTTACCATAGTTCTATTTCCATAATCTAATTAGAAACTTTTTTCGAATAATGAAATACAAATGGAAACAAAAAAAGAAGAAACATTAGCACGAATACGCTAACGCTCCTTCTTTTTCAATATCTTTTAAAAAGAAAAGCCTTTACCTATAAGTTTAAGTACGTAACACCAATTGTTAGTGCGAAGAATAGTACAGCTAAAACAACTGTAATACGGCTTAATACCGCTTCAATCCCACGTGCTTTTTGCTTACCAAACAATTGCTCTGCACCGCCTGAAATTGCACCTGAAAGGCCTGAACTATTACTAGACTGCATAAGTACCATAACAATCATTAAAATCGATACAATAATAAGTAAAACTGATAATAACGTATGCACTTGGCGTACCTCCTACAAAGATTCAGTTAGTTTAAATGTTAGCATAAATCCTATAGAAAAGCGAGAGCTGTTCGATTGCTCTCGCTTTTTCTTATTACATAAACACAATTGCGAATAACGGACCAAGCAAACAAGTTAAAATCGCTGTTAATGTCATTGTTACCGATCCAATAACACCTTCATGTTCATTGTTTTTCATCGCTCTCATAACACCCATAATATGAGATGCGCACCCAAAACCAATTCCTTTACCAACAGAGTTTGTAACACGGCTCCATTTCAATAAAAGCGGACCTGTAATTGTCCCTGTAATCCCTGCAACAACAACGAATGCTGCTGTTAATGATGGAACGCCACCAACTTGCTCTGATACACTCATTGCAACTGGCATAGTCACTGATTTTGGTAATGAAGATAAGATTAAGCTTTTATCTGTTCCCATAAGCGTTGCAATAACTAGGTCACTTGCAATGGCTACTGTAGTCCCGACTAATACACCACCAACAATTGGTATCGTGTATTTTTGCAGAACGTGACGTTGTTTATAAAGCGGAATCGCAAATGCTACAACCCCTGGACCAAGCAATTTTGAAATCCAGCCGCCACCACTTTGCATGTATTCTTGGTATGGTATATCCAGCACAAGTAGTAAAACGATCATAAGTGCTGTTGCTACAATCATTGGAATGGTAAACGGTGTTGGTAAAAATTTATAAATCTTTTTAGATAATTGATATAATAACACGGTAAGAATAACCCAACCAATCCCGATTAATATCTGGCTCATTGCGTCTCTTTTTCCTTTCTATTCGCAAGATACTGTCCTGTATGTCCTGCGACAATAATAATTAAAAATGTACTCGCTACAACGGTAATGAACAGAGAAATTCCTTTGTTCATAAAAAAAGCACCGTAATTCATTAAGCCAATCGTTGGCGGAATCAATAAAAACGGCATAATAGCAACGAGAGTTTCAGCTCCTAAATCAAACCATTTCACAGATAGAACCTTCACGCTGAGTAAAACAAGCAACAAAAACATCCCAATCAAACTTCCCGGAATTGGAATCTGCAACATTTCTTGCACCCATGTTCCAATCATGTAAAACACGTAAAGAGCTGCAATTTGGACAATAATCTTTGTAAACTTCATGTTCATCATCCCTCATGTTTATACGATCTTCTATTTATATCTTTATCATAGTATAAATTGTAAAAACCTGCAATTTATCAACTTGACAAAGAAAATCGCATATGTTACACGCTTACACCCTTGATATGACTGCGTTTCTGAGTTAAATTTACGTCAAAAACATTGACCTAATATAAAAAGTTTATATTTTCTGAATTTTAGGATTTACTATTCTAGAAAAGAAACAAAACAAAAAAACAGACCGTGATTTCTCACGGTCTGCCTTTATTTTCTACAATTATTTTTTTAGGTTGTAGAAAGATTTTAAACCATCGTAAACAGCGATTTCGCCTAGTTCGTCTTCGATGCGTAATAATTGGTTGTACTTAGCAATACGGTCAGTACGGCTCATAGAACCAGTTTTGATTTGGCCAGCGTTAGTTGCAACTGCGATGTCAGCGATTGTAGCATCTTCAGTTTCACCAGAACGGTGAGATACAACTGCTGTGTAACCAGCACGTTTAGCCATTTCGATTGCTTCGAAAGTCTCAGTTAAAGTACCGATTTGGTTAACTTTAATTAAGATTGAGTTAGAGATACCTTTTTCGATACCTTCAGCAAGTTTTTGCGTGTTAGTTACGAATAAATCGTCACCAACTAATTGAACTTTTTTGCCAAGACGGTCAGTTAATAACTTGTGGCCGTCCCAGTCGTTTTCGTCTAAACCATCTTCGATAGAGATGATTGGGAAGTCGTTGCAAAGACCTTCGTAGAAATCAACCATTTCTGCAGAAGTTAGGACACGGCCTTCGCCTGCTAGGTCATATTTACCAGTTTCTTTGTTGTAGAACTCAGAAGAAGCAACGTCCATTCCTAAGAATACGTTCTCGCCAGCTTTGTAACCAGCTTTTTCGATAGCTTCGATGATTACTTCTAATGCTTCACGGTTAGAACCAAGGTTTGGAGCGAATCCACCTTCGTCACCTACTGCAGTGTTAAGACCTTTGTCATGTAATACAGCTTTTAATGCATGGAATACTTCAGCACCCATACGGATTGATTCTTTGAATGTTGGAGCACCAACTGGTAAGATCATGAACTCTTGGAAATCAACGTTGTTATCAGCATGAGAACCACCGTTGATGATGTTCATCATTGGAGTTGGTAATTGTTTTGCATTGAATCCACCAAGGTAACGGTATAATGGAAGACCTACGAAGTCAGCTGCTGCGTGAGCTACTGCCATAGATACACCAAGGATAGCGTTAGCGCCTAATTTACCTTTGTTTGGAGTGCCATCTAATTCGATCATAGCACGGTCGATACCAGCTTGGTCAGTTACGTCAAAACCAACGATTTCTGGAGCGATTGTTTCGTTAACGTTGTTTACTGCGTTAACAACACCTTTACCAAGGTAACGAGATTTGTCACCGTCACGTAATTCTACTGCTTCGTGTTCACCAGTAGATGCACCACTTGGTACGATAGCGCGTCCGAATGCGCCGCTTTCTGTGTAAACTTCTACTTCTACAGTTGGATTACCACGAGAATCTAAGACTTCGCGAGCATAAACATCAATAATTGTTGACATAATATTTCTCTCCTTTTATATACGTAATTATATTATTTAATGATTGTTTTACCTGTCATTTCTTTCGGTTGTTCCACATTTAAAAGTGTAAGCATTGTTGGAGCGATATCTCCTAAAATACCGCCTTCACGAAGCTCAACATCATTTTTTGTAACGATGAAAGGAACCGGGTTAGTTGTATGAGCTGTCATTGGCCCACCATCAGGAGTTAACTCTTGATCAGCATTACCATGGTCAGCAGTAATCAGTGCTACACCATCTTTTGCAAGAATCGCTTCTACAACTTTTCCTAAACATTCGTCAGTTGCTTCTACTGCTTTAATTGTTGGTTCCATCATCCCAGAATGGCCAACCATATCACAGTTTGCAAAGTTAAGAATGATAACATCATGTTTATCATTTTCGATTTCATTTACTAAAGCGTCCGTTACTTCGTAAATGCTCATTTCAGGTTTCAAGTCATACGTTGCAACCTTCGGTGAGTTAATTAAGATACGCTCTTCTCCTGGGAATTCAGCCTCACGACCACCGCTAAAGAAGAATGTAACGTGCGGATACTTTTCAGTTTCCGCGATGCGAAGTTGCTTTAATCCCGCTTGCGCAACAACTTCACCTAATGTGTTATCAAGGTTCATCGGCTTGAATGCCACGTAACCTTGTACTGTTTCACTAAAGTGTGTCATACATACGAATTCTGGAATGTGAGGTACTTTTTCACCACGATCGAACTCACGGAAGTCTTCGTTTGTAAATACACGTGCAATTTGAATTGCGCGGTCTGGACGGAAGTTATAGAAGATAACTGCATCATCATCATTGATTGTTGCAACTGGCGTTTCATCTTCATTAACAATTACAGATGGCAATACGAATTCATCATAGATACCATTTGCATAAGAGTCCTCTACGCATTCAAGTGCTGATTTGTAAGTAGGGCCTTCACCATTCACCATAGCACGGTAACATTTTTCAACGCGATCCCAACGCTTGTCACGGTCCATGGAGTAATAACGACCAGAGATTGTCGCGAATTGTCCTACTCCTGTTTCTTTAATTACTTCATTTGTTGCATCGATATAACCTTTTGCTGTTTGCGGTCCAACATCGCGGCCGTCTAAGAATGCATGGATGTATACTTTCTCCACGCCTTCTTTTGCAGCTAAGCGAAGCAAAGCAAACATATGGTTCATGTGACTATGTACACCACCATCAGAAAGTAAACCGAATAAATGAAGAGCTGTACCTTTTTCTTTTACGCTTTTAATTGCATTTTGGAATGTTTCATTCTTATCGAACTCACCTTCACGAATTGCAACGTTCACACGTGTTAAGCTTTGATATACTACGCGGCCAGCACCGATATTTAAGTGACCAACCTCAGAGTTACCCATTTGACCTTCTGGAAGACCTACCGCCTCACCACACGCTGTAAGCGTTGTATGAGGGAACTTATTCCAGTAACCATCAAAATTAGGTTTTTTTGCTTGTGCTACAGCATTCCCGTAAGTTTCTTCACGTAGTCCGAAACCATCAAGAATAATTAAAGCTGTTGGCTTTCTCATTTTACCGCCCCCAGAAGACCTAAGAAGGAAGCTGGCTCTAAGCTTGCACCGCCAACTAAAGCGCCGTCGATGTCAGATTGCGCCATATACTCTTTAATGTTTTCTGGTTTTACGCTACCGCCGTATTGAATACGAACAGCTTCTGCAGCTTCTGTAGAAACAGCTTCTGCAACAACTTTACGGATGTGCGCACATACTTCGTTTGCATCTGCAGAAGAAGAAGATTTACCTGTACCGATAGCCCAGATTGGCTCATATGCGATAACAGTTGCTTTAACTTGCTCTTCTGTTAAACCTGCAAGTGCTTTCGTCACTTGACCTGCTACTAGATCAAATGTTTTTCCGCTTTCGCGCTCTTCTAAAGTTTCACCACAGCAAACGATTGGTGTTAAACCATGTTCAAATGCTGCTAGAGTCTTTTTGTTTACTGATTCGTCTGTTTCAGCAAACATTTCACGACGCTCAGAGTGACCAAGTACTACGTAGCCAACTTTTAAGTCGCTAAGTGCTACTGGGCTAATTTCGCCAGTGAATGCACCATTTTTTTCGAAGTGCATGTTTTGTGCACCTACTTGTAAATCAGTTCCTTCAGTGGCTGCTACAAGACGCTCTAAGAAAAGAGCTGGAGAGCAAACTACTGCATCAACAGCTGTTACTGCTGGGATTTGACCTTTTACTTCCTCTACGAAGCTAACTGCTTCAGATAGAGTTTTATTCATTTTCCAGTTACCTGCGATAATTGGTTTACGCATGCTTTGCACCGTCCTTTTTCTTTGGCTGCTACTTATTTGTCGTTAAGACAAACTACACCTGGAAGCTCTTTGCCTTCCATGAATTCTAATGACGCACCGCCGCCAGTAGAAATGTGGCTCATTTTATCAGCCATACCGAATTTTTCAACAGCTGCTGCAGAGTCACCACCGCCGATAACAGAGTATGTATCTTCTGCATCTGCTAATGCTTGTCCTACTGCTTTTGTACCTTCTGAGAATGGAGTCATTTCGAATACACCCATTGGTCCATTCCATACAACAAGCTTAGAGTTTTTAATTACATCTGCATAAATTTCACGTGTTTTTGGTCCGATATCTACGCCTTCCCAATCAGTAGGGATAGAGTCGATACCAACGATTTTAGTTGTTGCAGTTTCAGAGAATTCTTCTGTGATTACAACATCAACTGGCATATAGAAGTTTACGCCCTTTTCTTTCGCAAGTTCCATAAACTCTTTTGCTAAGTCAATTTTGTCATTTTCACATAGAGATAGACCTATTTCATGACCTAAAGCTTTTACGAATGTGTAAGCAAGGCCACCACCGATGATTAAGTTATCTACTTTGTCTAATAGATGACGAATTACACCGATTTTATCTTTTACTTTCGCACCACCGATGATTGCTGTAAATGGACGATCTGGATTAGAAAGAGCTTTACCTAATACTTCTAATTCTTTTTCCATTAATAAACCTGATACCGCTGGTAAGAATTCTGCAATACCTGCTGTAGAAGCGTGAGCACGGTGAGCTGCACCGAATGCATCGTTTACGAAGATATCAGCAAGAGCTGCAAATTCTTTCGCAAGTTCAGCATCGTTCTTTTCTTCGCCCGCATAGAAACGTACGTTTTCAAGAACTAATACGTCGCCTTCGTTCATTGCTGCAACCATTTCTTGTGCAGCAGGCCCGAATGCTTCGTCTGCTTTTTTCACGTCTTTACCAAGAAGCTCACCTAAACGTGCCGCTACTGGAGTAAGACGTAATTCTTCTACTACTTGACCTTTTGGACGGCCTAAGTGGCTTGCTAAAATAACTTTCGCACCTTGCTCTACTAAATATTGAATAGTAGGAAGAGCTGCACGAATACGAGTCTCGTCTGTAATTTTGCCTTCTTTCATAGGTACGTTGAAGTCAACGCGGCAAAATACACGTTTACCCTTTAAATCTACATCACGAATTGATTTTTTGTTCATTGGATTTCCCTCCGACTAGTTAGGATTGACAAAACCCATTCAAAAGCTTATCACATTTGCTTCTAAAACGAAAGAAGAGAGAGAGGGAACAAACCCTCTCCCTCGTTTTGTCATTGATAACTTATAAACTTAAGAATTAAAGACCTTTAGAAGTCATGTATGCAGCTAAGTCTACTACACGGTTAGAGTAACCAGTTTCGTTATCGTACCAAGAAAGTACTTTAACCATGTTACCTTCCATTACCATTGTAGATAATGCATCGATTGTAGAAGAGTTTGTGCATCCGTTATAGTCGATAGATACTAATGGCTCTTCGCTGTATCCAAGGATACCTTTTAATTCGCCTTCAGCAGCTGCTTTGAATGCTGCATTTACTTCTTCAACTGTTACTTCTTTGTCAAGTTCAACAACTAAGTCAACAAGAGAAACGTTAGCAGTTGGAACACGTACTGCGCCACCGTTTAATTTACCTTTAAGTTCTGGTAATACTAATGCTACTGCTTTAGCTGCACCAGTAGATGTTGGAATCATGTTTTCAGCTGCTGCACGAGCACGACGTAAATCTTTGTGTGGTAAGTCTAAGATTTGTTGGTCGTTAGTGTAAGAGTGAATTGTTGTCATCATTCCACGTTTTACGCCGAATTTTTCGTTTAATACTTTAGCGAATGGAGCTAGACAGTTTGTAGTACAAGAAGCGTTAGATACTACGTTGTGGTTAGCTGCATCGTATTGTTCGTGGTTAACACCCATAACTACAGTGATATCTTCGTCAGAAGCTGGAGCAGAGATGATAACTTTCTTAACTGATCCACCTAAGTGTTTCTCAGCGTCTGATTTTTTAGTGAAACGGCCAGTAGATTCTACTACTACTTCTACTCCGTAGTCGCTCCATGGTAATTGTGCTGGGTCACGCTCAGCGATAACTTTAATTTCTTTACCGTTAACAACGATGCTGTTTTCGTTAGCAGATACTTCTGCATTTAAAGTTCCGTGAACTGTGTCATATTTTAAAAGATGAGCTAAAGTTTTAGCGTCTGTTAAGTCGTTGATTGCTACTACTTCTACCTCAGAGTTGTTAAGAGCTGCGCGGAATACGTTACGTCCGATACGTCCAAATCCATTAATACCAATTTTAGTCATTTGAATTTCCTCCTTGGGGGATTATATTAAAGGGTAATACCCTTTGTTAACTGTTTTGCTGCACCTTCATCTGTAATCAGAATTGAAGTATGCCCTTGTTTAATTACAGCCTGTATTGCTTTTGCTTTTGAAGAACCACCAGCGACTGCAACAACGTGAGATACATGTTGTAAATCTTCAAGTTGCATACCAACTGTTTGTACTTTATGAACGACATTACCTTGTTCATTGAAGTAATATCCGAAAGCTTCGCCTACTGCTTCATTTGCTTTAATTTTCATCCAATCTGCTTCTGAAGTACTTCTGCGACGTGCCATTGTTAATGCATCACCAATTCCATGAATGACGATATTGGAAGATCGAATCAACTCAAGAATTTCTTTCACGGAAGGTTCTGTCACAATGGACGCATATGCTTCGCTACTTACATGATCTGGAACATACAATAAGCGATAATTACTCATCGTATTTTGTGCCATTTTTGCACAAATGGTATTGGCTTCTAACTCAACACCTTCTCCAATTCCACCACGTGCTGGGACAAATAGCATATGTAAATCTTTGCAATCTAGTTGCATCATGTCCGCAGCAGCAGCTAGCGTTGTTCCTCCAGCCACAGCAACGATATTATTCGCTGTCAGACGGTCTTTTATACAAGTAACACAAGCGCGGCCCATCTCCAGTTTGACCCAAGGTGAAACATCACTATCACCAGGGACAACGAAAACTTCATCCAAGTCTAATGTTTCCTTAAGTTGTTTTTCTAAAACCTTTAACCCGGAAATTTCTTTCATAAAGTCTTCCAAAGCAAGAACCAAAGCTGTTCCTTCTTCTGTTAATGTCATTCCAGAAGAGGCGACGTGAACTAAGTTTTGTTCTTTCAAAACTTGCACTTCACTTCGCAATACTCGTTCTGTCATACCAAGACTTGCAGATAAGTTTCTTCTTCCAATCGGCTGCATGAGCCTAATGTGCTGAAGAATTTGCATTCTTGTTTGCATAACAGGTAGCAGATCAGGTAATAATTTTTTCGTATTCTGAATCCACGAGCGCATATCTTTTCTCCTCACTACATTGGTTCATTTCCCTATATGGTCATTCTATGTCCCGTAGTGACATTTTGTGTCCCACATAGTTTAAAAAAATAATCCCTGCTACGTGTATTATTGTAACAGGAGATAGAAACTTATTCAACTCTTAACTGTATTCTTTATATAGTTTATTATGACATCTTTGTGAATGACACCGCATTCCGCCTGACTTCCGTCAATTTCCACAACAGGAATCATAATCTGGTACTTTTCTAAAAGTTCATCATCTTCATATATATCTATTTCCTCGATTTCAAAAGAATATACATGTTGCACTTCTTTCAGAATCTGTTTTGCTTTCACGCAAAGACCACAATCTTTTTTAGAATATAAAACAACCTTCATATTTTTCACCTAACTAATTGTTTTTCGAAGAGATGAAGCAGGAATATGCAGCTGTTCTCGATATTTCGCAACTGTTCTTCGTGAAATAACGATTTCATGCTCTTCTTCTAACAATTTTGAAATTTTTTGATCTGAAAGTGGTTTTTTCTTATTCTCTTGTTCTACAAATGTTTGAATGAATTGTTTTACACGCTTTGTAGAAACAGCTTCATCTTCCATTGTAACCACTGCGTTACTAAAAAATGCTTTCATTTCAAACAACCCATGCGGCGTTTGTACATATTTATTACGTGTAGCACGGCTAATTGTAGACTCATGTACACTTAGTTCCTCTGCTACTTCTTTTAAAGCGAGCGGTTTTAAATACTCTGGACCTTTCCAAAAGAAATCACGTTGCTTTTCCATAATAATTGCCATCACTTGCAGCAGCGTTTGTTTTCGTTGCTTCAAACTACGCATAATCCACTGCACATGCTGATACTTCTCAGATACATAGGAAGCCACTTCACTTTCACTAGTATGAAGAAGCGCGCTATATTCTGAATGAATTTCAATTCTTGGCATGTTACGTTCATTCATTTGTAAAACGAGGCGATCACCATCTTTTTTTACAGCCATATCAGGAACAATATAAAGCGGTTTTTCAGAAGAAAACGCAAGCCCTGGTTTTGGCTGTAACGATGTAATGCAATCAACAGCTGATTGTAATTCCTCATTGCTACATTTCATAACATGAACAAGCTTCCGCCAATCTTTCTTAACAAAATATGCGAAATGTTCATCCACAATCATTTCTGAAAGTACATTTCTTTTTTGTAAGCGCTTCAATTGAAGTGATAGACACTCCTGAATATTGCGCGCTCCCACCCCTGCTGGTTCTAATGACTGAACAATTCCTATAGAGTATTCTACTACGTCAATAGGTGCTGCAAGTAGTTCTGCTAATTCTTCATCCGTTTCTTGTAAATACCCATTCTCATCCATGTTCATAATGATGAAAGAAGCCATTTTCCGCTTTTCTTCATCTATTTTATAATACTGTATTTGATCTAATAAATGTTGCTGAATCGTTGTCGAATCCACACTGTAAATTTCCATTTGATTGTCGACTTGTTTGCTTGTACTTGTACTTTTACTTGAGCTCTTTTTCTTCTCCCTCTCAAAGCCACCTAACTCAATAAGGGGATTCTCTAACGATTGCTCATACAAAAACTCCGTTAACTCCTGTACGTTATATTGGAGCATTGTAATCGCTTGTCTTAACTCTTGTGTCATTGCCAAACGTAAGCTTTGTTCTTGTAAAAGACTTGCCTTCAAACTAATCTCCCCCTTGTTTCTATTGTACAATAAGTTTGTTAAAAGGAGAATCCTAACGCAGATACCCATTCCAAAATATTATTAATTTATATGTATTAATGAAATTTACATCTTACAACCGAAAAATGAATAATATTGAAAGAAAACAATAAAAAATATATAAATGCAAATTGAAGAACTGACCTAAGACCTTTCTTTTTAGGTGGAAGAGAGCATCCGATCATGCATAGAAGCGGTCAGTTCCTTTTTTAGCCCCATGCCAAGCGAAAATAAAAGGAGGAAATGAGTGGAGATCTCCTTTTGTTTTCATAGCAGTAGCTTATATACGTACAAATTGCAAAACCGACATAAGACCTTTCTTTTTTGATGGAAGAGAGCATCCGACCATGCATAGAAGCGGTTAGTTCCTTTTCCTGCCCCATGCTAAGTGAAAACAAAAAGAGAGAACGAGTGGAAATCTTCTTTTATTTTCATAGCAGCGACTTATACGCTTGAAAATCAAAATGGATACATAGAACAATCGTTTTTATTACCACATACTAATAGTAAATCTTATAACTAGATATAACAAGAAAAAAATAAAAAGAGAAGGTAGAACTGAATCCTACCTTCTCTTTTTTAATTATTTCTTAATAGCTGACTAAACTTAAGACTCTTTCCACTACGCAATACACCTTTCGGATATACTTTCGCTGCGAATAAAGCAATAAGGCTAATGCTAACAAGTAGCACAATCATTGATGCGGCAAGGAATTCTTAATGTGAATGTGTTGTATATTGTCGAACGGTCGATATGTTGTGTCGAATCACCGATATATGATGAGAAGCAGTCGATATATTGCAAAAATCGCCGATATATAGCGAGAAGCGGTCGATATAAAGTGAAATTTTAAGCACATGGGTCTTACCGTTCACAAATAGCGGGATAAAATAAAAAGTCCTAACTTACAAATGTAAGTTAGGACTTTTCAACGCGCCCAGAGGGATTCGAACCCCCGACAGACGTGGTACCGGAAACCACCGCTCTATCCGACTGAGCTATGGGCGCATGAATGATATATTGGTAATTATATCTTCTTATGTCAATGTACGCAACTACTATGATGTAAAAAAAGCACGCTTACACTTTAACAGGATCATACAAGTTTCAGCATACAACCTTCCTCCAAATCCAAAAATCCTATATTATGAATAAAAGGGGGAATTTTACCACATTAAAAAGGAGCTCCTAAATGTTTTTACACAAATATAAAGGACTAATTCTTGCAATCGTAGGTGTTGCTATTTATATTTTTGTAGCCCTTTATCTTCAAAATTTAGCTTATACATACAAATTTTGTATCAAAATATTTGCGGCACTATTAGTTCTTATTGGATGGGTTATCGTCAGTGAGACAAAGCACTCTTATAAAAAAACAGAGGGATAATGACGTATAAAAAACGTCATTATCCCTCTGTTTTTTATTTATCCACACTGCTACATTCTTTTATTTCTAAAGAAACAAACCTATATTTGGAAATCATATTTTCGCCCCTATTTACAAATCATAATCTTTGAATTGATATTCCAAAGGAGGCTTTATTCAATGACTGTGATTACAAAATTAAAGCAAACTGTTTCTGGATTAAAAAGTGCACAAGCAAGCTTAGAGGGATTCGCCCTTGATACGGATAACCAACAAGCAAAACAACTTTTCCAAACAGCTGCGCAACAAACACAATCTATTATCGATACTTTAAACCCACGTGTTGAAGAAGTTCAGCAAGAAGAGCCTCAATACGGACAACAATAAGTGAACGTACTATTCCGTCTGATGGTACACACTTTTTGAGAAACAGAAAAAGGATGATTCCATATCATCCTTTTTCACTCGAATTACATAAAGCAATAGGAATGGAATGATTTTGATGCGAAAATTAAGCACAATTACTGTGTTATTCGTGCTTCTACTAGGTTTAATAACAGGATGTACTAGTCCTTTAGATAAAGAAGTGAAACAAGAAACACATAAAAAAACAGAGAAAAAAAAGGAACCTAAGTTAACGAAGGTAAGTATGGAGGAATCTTTTAATCAATCTATAGCACATGAAGCGAAAAAAAAGATACTTGCCATGGAAGAAATACTAGAAGTCAGAGCTGTTAATTCGAACACAGACCTTTACTTAGCTGTCAAACCTGAACATCATGAAAGGTTTCAGTTAAAACCATTACGAAAAAAAATAAAAAAACAATTGGAAGACGAAAATCCAACTTTCGATATCCATATAAGTACTGATCAAAAAATTTTTATGCTATTAGATAAACTGGAAAACAAAATCAAGAAAAAAGAAGCAAACAAAGAACAAATTAACAAACAATTAAAAACCATTCGCTCAGAAATGAACTCTAATACTTAATTATACGTTCTCTAAAGGAAAAGGAAGGATTCACATGCCAAGTCAAGATAAAGATTTAACACCAGTACAACAAGAATATAAAAAATTCGAACAACAACGCGAACCGAAGCGACCCGTTTTAAAAAATTGCATAAAAGCTTTTTTTGTAGGTGGTTTCATTTGTTTAATCGGTCAACTTATTTCCACTTTCTACATCACATACTTTGATTTTACAGAGCGTTCAGCAGGAAATCCTACAGTAGCAACATTGATTTTTATTTCTATGCTACTTACGGGATTTGGTGTATATGATCGTCTCGCACAATTTGGAGGTGCTGGTACAGCGGTACCTGTTACCGGATTTGGAAATTCCGTTATATCAGCTTGTATTGAACACAAGACAGAAGGCTTTGTCCTTGGAGTAGGTGGCAACATGTTTAAATTAGCGGGATCCGTTATTTTATTTGGTGTATTTGCCGCTTTTGTTATCGGTCTTATCAAAACTATTCTCATCCAATGGGGAGGACTGTAAATGTTACAAGGACACCGAACATGGGTATTTGAAAATAAACCGGTCATCATTTCAACGGGTGTTATCGGTGGACCATTTGAAGCAAATGGCAAAATCCCTGAAGATTTTGACGCCCTTCATGAAGACTTGTGGCTCGGACAAGATTCTTATGAAAAAGCACATAAAGTTTTATTTGAAGAGGCCTGCAGTCGCGCAACTGAAAAAGCCAAGCTCCGAAAAGAAGATATTCAATTCATTTTAGCGGGAGACTTAATCAATCAAATCACTCCCTCTAGCTTTGCTTGCCGCACACTCGGCGCTCCCTATATTGGATTATTTGGTGCTTGTTCTACCTCGATGGAAGGCCTTGCCCTCGGTGCAAGTATTGTAAATGCAAAAGGTGCAAAATATTTATTAACCGGTGCATCAAGTCACAATACTGCTGTTGAAAAACAATTCCGCTATCCTACTGAATACGGTGGACAAAAACCACCTACCGCTCAATGGACTGTCACCGGAGCTGGCGCCGCCCTTTTGAGTGATCAAGGAGAAGGCCCACGTGTTACATCAGCGACGATTGGTCGAGTTATTGATATGGGCTTAACAGATCCATTTAACATGGGAGGTGCAATGGCGCCTGCAGCTGTCGATACAATTGAAGCACATTTAAGAGAAAGACAACTTGATATATCCTACTATGACTTAATTGTAACAGGTGACCTTGGCCATGTCGGACGTGAGATTGCCTATGATTTACTGCATAAGCACGGAACCAAAGTAACAAGCGAACAGTTCCAAGACTGTGGATTACTTATTTATAGAGAGGGACAACCTGTATTAGCTGGCGCAAGTGGCCCAGGTTGTTCAGCAACGGTCGTATACGGGCATTTATTGAACAGAATGAAGAAAGGTGAATTCAAAAAGATGCTTGTGGTGGCAACAGGCGCTTTACTATCCCCTCTTACATTCCAGCAAGATGAGTCTATTCCGTGCATCGCTCATGCCGTATCGATTGAATTTGGAGGTGTAGGGCAATGATTTTTTTCTGGGCTTTTGTCGTCGGTGGACTTATCTGCGTAATCGGGCAACTTATGTTTGACGTTGGTAAGCTCACGCCCGCTCACACAATGGCAACGCTCGTTGTTACTGGTGCAATACTAGATGGATTCGGTCTGTACGAGCCTTTAATTGATTTTGCAGGTGCTGGTGCAACAGTTCCCATTACAAGTTTCGGAAACGCTCTTGTTCACGGAGCCATGGCCGAAGCAGCAAAACACGGAATCGTCGGTGTGATAACAGGTATGTTTAAAGTAACGAGTGCTGGTGTTTCGGCAGCCGTTATCTTCGGATTCATCGGCGCTTTATTATTTAAACCAAAAGGATAAGAGGTGTTTTCATGACGGTTGTCGCTAGTGTCAAAACGTGTCTTGCTAGTTTGAAGGGAGCCCAGGCAAGCTTAAGCACCCTTTCACAAAACGCTGCTGACGAGGAAGCAAAACGCGTTTTTCATGAATGTATGTTAGAAATGGACAGTGTAGTTGCTGACCTAAAGAAACGGATTTCAGTATTAGAACTAGAAGAACCACAATATAAAGGATTTTAGGTAGAACAGGAGGAAATTAACATGCCTCATGTATCAGACTGGCTGCTTGTCATTATACGTTCCCTCGCTCTCTTAGTTATTTTATTTTCAATGACAAAATTGCTTGGGAAAAGGCAAATTTCACAGCTTTCATTTTTCGAATATGTTGCAGGCTTGACAATCGGTAACATCGCCGCTGAAGTTACAACAGGACTGGAACGAAATTTTTGGCACGGTGTTTCTAGTATGCTTGTTTTTTCTCTTGTTCCATTTTTCGCAGGTATGATTGCTTTAAAAAACAAGCGACTTAGAAATTTCATTGAAGGAAAAGCGACCGTTTTTATAAAAGATGGGAAAGTTCTTGAGGATAATTTAAAAAAAGAAAATTATACAATTGATGAATTACTAGAGCTTCTTAGAAAGAAGAATGCGTTTAATATAGCAGATATTGAATATGCTGTACTGGAGTCGGGCGGTGAACTAAATGTCTTGTTAAAAAGAGATAAACAACCTCTTACTCCGAAAGATATTGGTCTACAAATCGCACCTTCAAAAGAAACACAAACAGTAATTATGGATGGAAATGTACTAGATGAACCTCTTTCAGCTAGTGGCCATAATCGCGCCTGGCTTCACGCCGAATTAGAAAAAATCGGGGTTATGATAGAAAATGTCTTCATTGGACAAGTTGACTCTTACGGCCAACTCACTGTCGATATCTATGATGATAAACTTCAAATGCCCTCTCCTCAAGATAAGCCATTATTATTAGCTTCCTTAAAGAAATGCCAGGCTGATCTTGAGTTATTCTCATTAGCAACACAATCAAAATCAGCAAGTCAAATGTATAGTAAAAACGCAAAACATATCGAAACCATTTTAAATAGAGTAACCTATCTGCTAAAAGAATAATATACGAGAGAACGCTTCTATAGAAAAGGCGTTCTTTTCTTTTTTACAAACAATCCACTTCTTCCATTACGTTTAAATTTATATAATTCGGTTATGATGTTGAAGATACATAAGCAGGGAATTCCAAAAACATAGCGAATAAATCATGGTACAACTACATATTTTTTTGATTTAAGGTGGTTTCGTTTGACCTTTATTGACCATAATTGTATTATAAGACTAAGAAAGCTTTCAAAGGAGGAAATAACAGATGAATTTAATTCCTACAGTAATTGAACAAACAAATCGTGGAGAACGCGCTTACGATATTTACTCACGCCTATTAAAAGACCGCATCATTATGCTTGGTAGCGCAATTGATGACAACGTAGCAAACTCAATCGTTTCCCAACTTTTATTCTTGGAATCCCAAGACCCTGAAAAAGATATTCACATATACATCAACAGCCCTGGTGGTTCTATCACAGCAGGTATGGCAATTTACGATACAATGCAATTTATTAAACCACAAGTTTCAACAATTTGTATCGGTATGGCAGCATCTATGGGTGCTTTCTTACTTGCAGCAGGTGAAAAAGGAAAACGTTTCGCACTTCCAAACAGTGAAGTTATGATTCACCAACCACTTGGCGGCGCACAAGGCCAAGCAACGGAAATCGAAATCGCTGCAAAACGTATCCTATTCTTACGTGAAAAATTAAACCAAATTCTTGCTGATCGCACAGGTCAACCATTAGAAGTTCTACAACGCGACACAGACCGCGACAACTTTATGACAGCTGAAAGAGCACTAGAATACGGCTTAATCGATAAAATCTTTACAAATCGTTAATATACTTAAAAGCGGAAGCGGCTCGTTTAGAACAGGAGGGCGTTGGAACCCCTGATTCCGAGGCGCTTTTTGCCTCGAATGAAGGGGTGAAACGACCGACTGTTCTAGCCGCTGGAGCTGGATATACTTAAAAGCGGAAGCGGCTCGCTCAGAATGGGAGGGGGATGGAGCTTCTGACAAAGAGGTGCTTTTTACCTCGGCGGAAGAAGCGAAGCCACCGACCATTCTAGCCGCTGGAGCTGGATATACTTAAAAGCGGAAGCGGCTCGCTCAGAATCGCTACCCAAAAAGGCTATCGCTACATGCGATAGCCTTTTTATCCCGCATTAACGGACAGTAAGCTCCCCACTGATTAAAGTCTCACTTTATATCGACCGTTTCTTACAATATATCAGCGCTTTTTAAAATATATCGACCGCTTCTCACCATATATCGGCGATTCGACACAACATATCGACCGTTCGACAATATACAACATGATTATTCAATCTAAAAAAGCTATCGCTCCATGCGATAGCTTTTTACTGTTTATTTTGCACATATGCAGCTAGTGCTTCTAAAGCATCTTCTGCATCTGAACCTTCTGTAGTAATTGTTACGTTGCTGCCAGATCCAATTGCTAAGCTCATAATCCCCATTATGCTCTTCGCATTGACTGTTTTTCCATCTTTCTCAATGAAAATATCAGCATGAAAACGATTTGCCTCTTGTACAAACAACGCAGCCGGACGTGCTTGTAAGCCGTTTTTTAATGAAACTTCAACCTTTTTTTGAACCACAGCTCCATTTCCCCTTTACCGTTATTTTTTTGCTACCGGTTCCCCCGCGCGTAATTTCTCTGCAATTTCATCGATTTTACGCAAGCGATGATTGATACCTGATTTACTGATTTTCCCCCCAGATACCATCTCGCCTAATTCTTTCAATGTTACATCTTGATAGTCAATACGTAATTGCGCTATTTCTTGCAACTTATCCGGCAAGACATCCAGTCCCACCGTTGCATCGATATAACGAATATTTTCAATTTGTCTTAATGCAGCACCAATTGTTTTATTTAAATTGGCTGTTTCACAATTTACTAAACGATTGACTGAATTACGCATATCACGAACAATACGGATATCTTCAAAGCGTAAGAGTGCATTATGTGCACCAATAATATTTAAAAACTCCGTAATTTTCTCCGCCTCTTTCAAATACGTAATATACCCTTTACGCCTTTCCAACGTCTTACTATTTAAATCAAATCCGTTCATCAGTTCACATATAGAATCATTATGTTCCTTGTATAACGAAAAGACCTCTAAATGATAAGATGATGTTTCTGGGTTATTTACTGAACCACCTGCCAAAAATGCGCCTCGTAAATACGATCGTTTGCAACACTTTTTCTCAATTAATTCTTTGGATATATTGCGAATAAATGAAAAGTCTTCTCTGACAATTTGAAGATCCGCTAATATTTCACGAGATTTTTCAACAAGTCGAACGATATAAACATTATTTTTCTTAAGTCGCATTTTTTTACGAACAAGTAATTCTACCGTCACGTCATATCCTTTTTTCAGCAATGTATAAATCCTTCTGGCAATTGCTGCATTCTCTGTTTGAATATCAATCGAAAGACGGCGGTTTGAAAAAGAAAGTGATCCGTTCATTCGAAGTAATGCCGATAATTCTGCTTTCTCACAGCATTCCTTCACTTCAAGCTTTGTAAGCTCTTTCTTTGTTTCTGATGCAAATGACACAGTCCCACCTCCTTATACGATATTTTGGAACAAAAATCTTGTCCTATATGAATGAGTAGCGTTATCTCATAAAGAGATAACGCATGCTTATAACAACGAATATAAGATAGAAGCCAACTTTAATGTATCATGCCTTACAACTTGGTCATCATACTTTGCTAATTCATCTTGAATCAAATTAATTTTTCTTTCGGCAAAACGTTCTTCATCGACCACAACCGGCTCTGACATTTCTTCTTTATACAATTTACGTAATTCAGCAGGAATGTCATGATTGTTTACAATCGCCGTATCGATAAATGGTTTTCCTAGATGATCATGTAACGCTTGCACATGATCAAATGCTGTATATCCCATCGTTTCGCCAGCTTGCGTCATAACATTGCATACATATACCTTCTTCGCTTTTGCAGCAAGAACAGCGTCCCCAATTTTTTTCACGATTAAATTCGGTAAGATACTTGTATACAAACTACCAGGGCCAAAAACAAGCAAATCAGCTCGCTGAATTTCAGTTAACGTCTCATATAGCGGTTCTACATCACCTGGGGTTAAAAACACGCGATTGATTTTCTTTCCAAAGTAAGGAATTTTCGATTCACCTGTTACAATTTGCCCGTCTTCTAGTTCTGCATGAAGCACCACACTTTGATTTGCTGCTGGTAATACACGCCCTCTTACGTTCAACACTTTACTCGTTTCAGTAATCGCATGGAAGAAATCCCCTGTAATCGACGTCATACCCGCAAGTAATAAATTTCCTAACGCATGACCCGTTAATCCTTCTCCAGATGTAAAACGATGTTGAAATAACGCTTCCACAAGTGGCTCTACATCCGATAACGCAACAAGCACGTTACGAATATCGCCTGGGGGTGGAATTTCTAGCTCATCACGCAATCTACCCGAACTGCCTCCATCATCGGCAACCGTAACAACCGCTGTAATATCAACGGGATATTTTTTCAATCCTCGCAATAAAACAGATAGCCCGGTTCCTCCTCCCATGATGACAATTCTAGGTTTTCTCTCTTTTTTCATCCCTTAATGGCCCTTTCTCTTCTCCACATCACGATGAGATACATGAACAATATATTCTGGTTTCAAATGTTTCCCAAGGTATTCTGCAAGCGTAACAGAACGATGTTGTCCACCTGTACATCCAATTGCAATTACAAGCTGACTCTTACCTTCTCGTTTATAATGCGGAAGCATGAAACTAATAAGATCCGTCAACTTTTCTAAAAACTTATGTGTTTCATTAAATTTGAGCACATATGACGAAACTTCCTCATCAAGTCCTGTTAATGGCTTCATTTGTGGAATATAGTATGGATTTGGTAAAAAACGAACATCAAATACTAAATCTGCATCAATTGGAATGCCGTATTTAAATCCAAATGACATGACATTTACACGAAACGCTTGTTCACTATCCGTTGAAAATAGATGAACAATTTTTTCACGTAATTCTTTTGGTTTTAAATCAGACGTATCGAGTACAATATTTGCTCTTGCTTTCATATCAGTTAATAAATCACGCTCTGCTTCAATACCTTTTAACGGCAAGCCAGTTGGCGCTAGTGGATGCGAACGTCTTGTTTCTTTGTAACGAGTTACAAGCGTGCTATCTTTCGCATCTAAAAATAAAATATGAGGAATAATCCAAGTGCGTTCAGATAAATCATCAAGAGCTCCCCATAAATGTTCAAAAAATTCGCGGCCACGTAAATCAATACCAAGTGCCACTTTATTCATTTTTCCTTTTGAATCTGCCATCAGTTCAACAAACTTCGGCAATAACATCGGAGGTAAATTATCTACACAAAAATATCCTAAATCTTCAAAACTTTGCAGGGCTACTGTCTTTCCTGCACCAGACATCCCTGTAATAATTACCATCTTTATATCATTATGTGCTGTCATTGTATCCCCCTCCTTAACGGCTTAGCTTGGGTCCAATCGATATGAAAGTAATTCAAAATCTGGTGTATATACAAACGTACCGTAAATGATTCCATTTCCTTTAATTAAATAATCAATAATATGATAGTCTCCCGGCGCCATTGCTAAAGCATCGATTTTATCAAATGTATGCCAACCAATGATGCCTTCTTCGCTTTCTAATTTGTTTTCTCCTGCAAACTCTGTTGCTAAGAAGGAAAACATCATCCATTCGGAAACAACCTTATCACCTTCTTGGATGACAAAAGTGAAAACACCCTTTAATGCTGGGTTCTTTAAATAAATACCTGTTTCTTCCCGATATTCGCGAACAACTGAATCTTTTACTGTTTCACCGCGCTCCATTTTCCCGCCTGGTGCAACCCACCAATTTCGGCGTGGCTTTTGCAGTAGGAGTACTTCATTATCTTTAATTAACACACAGTTTGTTACTCTTTGCATGTTTCTTCACCTCAGCTACTTATAACGAATTTCTTCGCCACATACTCACCTCATTATACTATCAAAAACTGTTTGCCACAATGAAGGAGCATAAGGGTACGATTAAACAAAAAAGTGATTGAGGGCTATCCCCCAATCACTTATTTTTTACCAAAATACGATACAATCGCAAATCCTAATATAAACGTAATAATAGAACTTACAATCGACATACCACCTGTCGGCACGCCTGGAAATACCACTGCGATTGATCCAATTACAAGTCCGATAATCGCAGCAAATGTTGCACTTTTAAAATATTTTAATAAATAGCTAATTCCCTTACTACTCACAACAAATCCAACCATAACACCTGCACCAATTACTGCAATTAAAGGCAAGTTCAATGTTGTTAAAGCATTAATTGCTGTTGGATATACACCGATAATTAATAAAATAAATGATCCACTGATTCCTGGAAGAAGCATGGCCATACTAGCCATCCACCCCGCAAAAAATAGACCAATCGTATTTAAAATTGTTAACGTCGTAATCGGGTCCGCTGCTTTATCTGGCTTAAAGAATGCCGTAACAGCTACAAGAACCGCTGCAACAAGTAATAGAACAGTATGTCCACCTTTAAATGTTTCCTTTGCGTTTGCTTCCCTCATTAACATTGGTAAAATACTTAAGATTAAACCAAGAAAGAAAAACTGTGTTGGCTCATAGTGATTTGCCAATAAGTATTTAATAACATGACTTAATGTTAAAAACGCTGCCGCTACACCAGCACCAAGCGGAATTAAAAAACCTAAATGCTTTTTCCACTCACGACTAAAGAATCCACCAATCGCCGCAAGTAATTGTTCATAAATCCCTAGTACAACAGCAATTGTTCCGCCACTAACACCAGGAATTAAATCACTAACACCCATACAAAATCCACGATATATATTACGCCATTCCATACTGAATAAACTCCTCATTTCTCATAGTCATTTTTTCCATAAATTCTAGTATAACAATAAGGTATCTTGTAAGCCAAAAAAATTTTGACAAACATTTGACATTTTAGGTAGAAAATAAAAAAAGAAAGCTACCATCCATACAGGTAGCTTCCTTCTCAACAGGGAATCACATCCCTTATTTTTCTGTTACAGTTTTTAATTCCTCTAACAATTCTTCTACATAATGCTGTGCACTTTGCGCTGCGATACTGCCATCGCCAGTTGCTGTTACAATTTGACGAAGCATTTTTTCGCGAACATCACCAGCTGCGAAAATACCAGGAACTTTCGTTTCCATGCGCTCGTTTGTTTCGATATAACCATTTTCATTTGTAATACCAAGTCCAGTAAATGGTTTTGATAGTGGTAACATTCCGATATAAATGAAAGCACCGTCTGTTTTAAACTCTCGCTCTTCACCACTGTTTACATCTACAAGTGTTACACTACCTACTTTACCGTTCTCTTCGTTAATTTCTTTCACAGTATGATTCCAAATGAAATCTACTTTCTCATTTTGGAAAGCACGATCTTGTAAAATTTTCTGTGCACGAAGAGCATCACGACGGTGAACGATTGTTACTTTTGATGCAAAGCGTGTTAAATACACACCTTCCTCAACAGCAGAGTCTCCGCCGCCAACAACAACAAGTTCTTTCCCTTTAAAGAATGCACCATCACATACTGCACAGTATGATACACCACGGCCGCCAAGTTCTTTTTCACCTGGTACACCGATTTTTTTGTACTCTGCACCACTTGCAACGATGATTGCGCGTGTTTTATATTCTTTTTTACCAGCTACAATTGTTTTATATTCTTTACCATCGATGATTTCTTTCACATCACCATATGCATATTCAGCACCAAATTTCTTCGCATGCTCGAACATTTTATTTGATAAATCAGGCCCTAAAATGGATTCATAACCTGGATAGTTTTCTACATCTTCTGTATTTGCCATTTGTCCGCCTGGAATACCACGTTCAAGCATAAGCGTGCTTAAATTTGCACGAGACGTATACACTGCAGCTGTCATCCCAGCTGGTCCAGCACCAATAATAATGACATCATAAATTTTTTCTTCTGACACACGATTCACTCCTATTCATTCCTACCGTAACTTACCCTCATTATACTGTTAGCATCGTTTTTTTCCCAATGATTTGCTTATGCATGTGTACGTTTTACCGCTTGCACATATTTTCTCACAGTTGCCACTGATACATTATATGCATTTCCAAGTTCTTCCTGTGTCATCTTGTTTTTTTGTTCTAGGCGGACAACATATTCGATCGCCGCAGACCAACCAAACACATTCGTAAAGACCGTCCCAGATGTATATAAACGTATAAAAGTACAAAACCAAAAATGTAAGCACTCTTCAACCAATTCGTCTTCTTTACTCGTATAGTTATATAAGGCATCCGCGATCCGAATACATTGTTCAAACGGTTGTAAATCTCCTGGAATACTCTTATGACTACTAAGTAAAAAGAAGTACTTTGCAAGCTGAGAAACAATCGGCACACCATTTTTAGCTTGCGCTACATCAAAGAAAAAACCGATTTTTTCAGGTGTTGTTAGTTCATTCATTAAATACAGTGCTAACATTTGTTCTTCTAACGTTGCACTTTGCTGAAAAGACTTTCGCAGTTCTTCAAATAAAACATTTTGCCCTTCGTCAGCTAGATTTAAAGCATTCCACGGCTCTTTTCCTTTTTTATCAGGATGTAATTCTACAACTAATTTCCACATTTTTTCCGCTGTATGCTGATCCTTTACCATATAAGCAGAGTATGCAAACCAATAATAAAAGCTAACATCGCCCTCATACCCTTGGCGTTTTAATAACCTTAACCACTTATACGCAGGCGCAAAATGACCAATTGTTGCAAATGTTGTCCCAAGCTTTAAACGATGCTCAAATGACATCGGATATACAGATTCTAATTGTTCTGCTAATGCTTCTACTTGTTTATGCTCTCCAATTGAATATAGAAAAATAAGCGTATTACAAAGCGCGTGAATATTACCAGGATTTTTCTCTAAAATCATTTCCGTTAACTTGAGTGCCTTATCTACATTACCTAACTGAAAATGAGCAATTGCTAAGTTGTTATAACCCGACCAAAATTCTGGATAATCTTTCGTAACAACTTCAAGTGTAGCAATCGCTTCTTCTAATTGCCCGCTACGAATGTAACGATTCGCCTGTTCTTGCATGACAATTAACTCATCCTCATCTTCGATTTCTTCCGCATCCATCGATTCTTCTTCCATAATTTCAAGCAATTCTAGCGTATCTTCCACAAATTCCTTTTCTGTGGCAACCTCCAAATATTGCTCTGCATACTTTTTCGCCTGCTGAAATAATCCAAGATATGCATAATTATTAGCTACAAAGTAATAGCACTGTTCAATATCAGGATTAGAACGAATGAGTTTCAAGAAAATTTGATTCGATTCTTGATACTCTCCAACCTCAGATAATACCGTTGCTAACTGGCATAAAATAAACGGCTCTTTCTCACTTTGTGCTGCTCTTCGAAAATATTTAATTGCATCTTGTAATTTGTGATTACGATAAGCCTTCATCCCTTTTTTATAAAAGAAATCCGCTAATTGATTAAAAGAGATAACTTGTCCGCTCTCCTTATAAACACTTTGATTTTTCCCCATATATCCTCCAGTTTTTTGTTTTCTTCGCTCATACACTCTTTTATCTATAAGTATAAACGATTCCGTAAAAAACAAAACAGTATATTATAATCAATTATTTCCTTTTCATTCATAAAAAGAGCAGAAAAATGTTACATTTTTAACATTTCCCTTCTCTCACTGCCATTTCTTCTTTCGTATAAATAATGCGCATTGGATTTCCACCTACAAAAGCACCGCTTGGTACATCCCGGTGAACAAGCGTACCTGCTGAAACAATGGCACCGTCCCCAATCTTCACACCTGGCAATACAGTTGAATTCGCTCCGATCATCACTTCATCTCCTATGACAACTTCCCCGAGGCGATATTCCTTCATTAAATATTCATGGGCTAAAATCGTTGTGTTATAGCCAATGATTGAATTTGTTCCAACTGTAATCTTTTCTGGAAACATAATATCCGGCATAGCCATGAGCGCAAATGATGTTTGCTCTCCGACTCGCATCCGTAAAAATGTGCGATACAGCCAATTTTTCATTGATAAAAATGGTGTATATCGTGCAATTTGAATGATAATAAAGTTCTTCATTACCTTCCAAAAGGATACTGTTTTATATACATTCCATAATGAATTTGCTCCTGAAACAGGGTAGCGCGTTGTACGTCGCACTTTGCTCTCTCCCCTTATCTGCTATTCAGACAAAATAGATAACAAGTCACTCATTTTATCTAACACATAGTCAGGTTTATATGATTCTAAATACGCTCTACCTTTAATCGTCCATGCTACCGCTGCTGTTTTCGTGCCTGCGTTTTGTCCACCTACAATATCGTGATGGTTATCGCCAACCATTAATGTTTCTTCCGATTTTGCATCCAGTAATTGTAGTGCCTTTTGAATCGGTTCTGGATGTGGCTTTACATGTTCCACATCGTCAATTGTAACGACAACATCAAAAAACGCTTTTAATTTCGACAGTTGTAAGCCCATTTCTACCGTTTGCCTTGCTTTCGTTGTAACAATCCCAATTTTATAACCCTGCTTCTTTAATTCTTGAACCGTTTCACAAACAGTTTCATATTCTTCTACTAGTTCATCATGATGCTCATGATTAAACTGACGATAGCACGTAATCATCTCTTCTACCCTGCCCTCATCAATTGAGCCGAATGTATCTTGCAAAGATGGACCGATAAATGGCAATACATCTTCACGCTTATACTGATTTGGATAATATTTATTTAACGTGTGTAAAAAAGAAGAAATAATAAGTTCATTTGTATTAATTAACGTTCCATCTAAATCAAATAACACTGTATTTATGTTCATTTTCCGGGTCCCTTCCTGCCTATTCTTCAGTTGTCTGAATATGAAAGAAGCAGCATCTCATGTAAGATGCTACTTTTCTCTAGTTTTCTGAATATCTTTTATCAGCTTGCCCCATTTTACGTCTCACAATAATGAAAATGATAGAAATGACAACAAGCCCGATGGACATCACTTGTGCAATACGAAGTGGTCCTAACATTAAACTATCTGTACGTAAACCTTCCACAAAGAAGCGTCCCACTGAATACCAAATTAAATACGTAAAGAATAATTCTCCACGGCGTAAATTCGCTTTACGGAGTAATAATAATAGAATTACACCAGCAAAATTCCATAATGATTCATATAAGAACGTTGGATGATAGTAAACACCATCAATATACATTTGATTCACAATAAACTGTGGTAAATGCAAGTTTTCTAAAAATTGTCTTGTTACTTCACGACCATGGGCCTCTTGGTTCATAAAGTTTCCCCAGCGACCAATTGCTTGTCCAAGTAGAATACTTGGTGCCGCAATATCAGCTAACTTCCAAAATGACACACCGCGTCTTTTCGCAAAAATAAGACCAGTAATAACAGCCCCGATTAAACCGCCATGAATCGCCAAGCCACCTTGACGAATATTAACAATTTGGCTCGGATTTTGCATGTAATATTCCCATTCAAAAATAACGTAGTATGCTCTTGCACAAATAATGGCAATTGGTACTGCAATTAAAACAAGATCGACAAATGTATCTTTTTGAATACCTAATCGTTCACCCTCGCGAGTAGCAAGCCAAAGACCTAATAGCACCCCTGTACCGATAATAATCCCATACCAATAAACTGGGAATGGCCCAAGTTGAACGGCTACACGATCTAGCTGTGGTACAGAACCTAACAGCATATGCATGACATGACCTCCTTCTTCCACTCTACTCCTGATTCCCTAGTTCAATCGCACTCATTAAGCGCTCGGAAAACTGTTGTGCCGCATTAACTCCCATACGTTTTAATCTGAAGTTCATTGCTGCTACTTCAATAATTACAGCTAAGTTTCGGCCAGGACGAACTGGAAGTGTGATCTTCGTAAGTTCTGTATCTATAATCTTCATCTTCTCTTCATCAAGACCTAGGCGATCATAATTTTTCTTTTGATCCCAAATCTCAAGGCTAATTACAAGTGTAATACGCTTATAATTCCGCACTGCTCCTGCACCAAATAACGTCATTACATTAATGATACCTAAACCACGAATTTCTAGTAAATGCTCAATTAAATCTGGAGAGCTTCCCACTAATGTATCTTCATCTTCTTGACGAATTTCTACGCTATCATCAGCAACTAAACGATGACCACGCTTTACAAGTTCAAGTGCTGTCTCACTTTTCCCAACACCACTTTGACCTGTAATTAAAACACCAACTCCGTAAATATCTACTAACACACCATGAACGGCAGTTGTCGGTGCTAACTTACCTTCTAAATAGTTTGTTAAACGACTTGATAGTCTTGTTGTCGTTTGAGAAGAACATAAAAGAGGCACACCAGACTCACGTGATGCTTGTAATAGTTCCTCCGGTATATCTTGACTACGAGTTACAATAATACAAGGCGTTTCTTCTGTACAAAGAACTTTCATTCTTTCTTGTTTTTGTTCATTTGTTAATGTATCGAAAAAAGTAAGCTCCGTTTTTCCAAGGAGCTGTACGCGATCAGCTGGATAATATGTGAAAAATCCTGCCATTTCAATTCCAGGTCGCGATAAATCACTCGTATCAATCGGACGGTGAATACCTTCTTCACCACTTAATAATTCCAATTGAAACTGTTCAATTAAATCTTTTGTCCTTACTTTCGGCATATGTAAACCTCCACTCCGCTGCGGGTTCAGTCTCATTTGATGCAAAATTCCACTCTAACCGATATTGTACCATTTTTTTCTGAAAACAAGAAATATGGTTTCTAATAAATAGAAAAAAACATTTCATGGACTTCATGAAATGTTTTTCTTTTTGTCACTTTTCTATTTCTTCTCAGATAGGGGCTCAACAATCACTTTATCAATCAGCATATTGAAAATAGAAATACAAATTGCCGCAAGAATCGCCACACCGAATCCTGATATGTTGAAAGCATCGCCTAGTAACGAATCTGTTATCTTAAGAGTAATTGCATTAATTACAACTAAGAAGAAGCCGAATGTTAACACAGTGATTGGCAATGTAATTAAAATTAATAAAGGTTTTACAAACACATTCAATATCGATAAAATAATGCTCGCAATAATTGCCGTTTGTATATTTTCTATGTAAAATGCGTCTGGTGCGATCCCCTTTAGAAGACCTGATACAACAATTAATACAACGCTATTTACAAGAAGTGATAGAATCCATCTCATTTTCTTACACATCCTTTTGACATATATGTTTAATCATACGCTAATGGATAGGAAACGCCAAGTACCATGTAAATAAATTGAAAAACTGAGAGAAGACCTTTCCTTTTTTGGTGGGAAGAGAGGATCCAGCCATGTATTGGAGCGGTCAGATCCTTTTCCTGCCCCATGCCATGTGAAAACAAAATGAGGAAATGAGTGTAGGTTCCCTTTTGTTTTCATAGCCACGACTTGTATAGTAGGAAAATCAAAATGAATTTATATAACAACTTATTCCATCCTTCATACTTGTATACCTATCATTCTAAAGTAGTTTCCTTACAACCTTACCATTTTTCCCAGATAAAATACGGACCACACCAACCGGTTTCATGCGTTTGTACATAAGTCCAAGTGAATCCCTTATCTACAACATATATATCAACTTTATATATATCAGTTTCATGTGTTAAGTCATTTGCATGAAGTAAAGATGCGTTCTCAAGAATGAGTGCATCATCAGAATGTTGATAAAAAATATAACAAGTATTCTTTCATTACTAAATGCTTTTTCTGCTTACCCTTCTTCTACATAACCCCTTTTTTCATAACCAAACAAATGCCACAAATACCCACATGCATAACGGTCATTATATAGATGAATCATTTCTTTTTCTTCACGACTTAAATGATTTGCAAAATGGATTTCCCACTGCTTTCTTAAATACGTTCCCCACTTAGGGATCTCTCTTACTTTCATTTTTTTATTTTTCAATATATCTATGAATTCCACCTTGCCCCTCCCAAAAAGAAAACAAGGAGCTACCCAAATAGGCTTAGCTCCTTACCTCAATCTCTTCTAGCTTCTCTTTCATACGAGCTGTATCACGATTTAAAACCTCTTTTAAATACTTTCCTGTATACGAACGCTCTTCTTTTACAACTTGCTCCGGTGTCCCTGAAGCAACAATTTGTCCACCTTTGTCTCCACCTTCTGGTCCAAGGTCAACAATATAATCAGCGGTCTTAATAACATCTAAGTTGTGCTCAATCACAAGTACCGTTTCCCCATTTTCAACAAGGCGCTGTAATACCTCTAGAAGACGTGCGATATCATGTACATGTAAACCTGTAGTCGGCTCATCTAAAATATATAACGTACGTCCTGTAGATCGGCGATGTAATTCAGATGCTAATTTCACACGCTGCGCTTCACCACCTGATAACGTAGTAGCTGGCTGCCCTAGCTTCATATAGCCAAGACCTACATCTACAAGTGTCTGTAACTTCCTTTTAATTTTTGGGATATTAGCAAAGAATTCTACCCCATCATCAATTGTCATCTCTAACACTTCAGAAATGTTCTTATCTTTATACTTCACTTCTAACGTCTCACGATTATAACGTTTCCCGTGGCATACTTCACACGGAACATACACATCTGGTAAGAAGTGCATTTCAATTTTAATGATCCCATCACCGCGGCAAGCTTCACAACGCCCGCCTTTTACATTAAAACTAAAGCGTCCTTTTTGATATCCACGTACTTTCGCTTCATTCGTTTGGGCAAACACATCACGAATATCATCAAATACGCCGGTATATGTCGCTGGATTTGAACGCGGCGTACGTCCGATTGGTGATTGATCAATATCAATAACTTTATCTAAATGCTCAAGTCCCTTAATCTGCTTATGAGCTCCTGGCTTACTTTTTGCTTTATATAATTTCTGCGCTAACGATTTATATAACACTTCATTAATCATTGTACTTTTTCCGGAACCAGATACGCCGGTTACCGCTACAAATGTACCAAGCGGGAATGACATTTTCGCATTTTGTAAGTTATTTTCTTTCGCTCCGATAATTTCAACTTTACGTCCGTCCCCTTTCCGTCTCTCAAGAGGAACAGGGATAAACTTCTTACCACTTAAATATTGGCCTGTTAATGATTTATCATCATTCATCACTTCAGTTGGTGCACCAGCCGAGACAACTTGCCCACCGTGAATACCTGCACCAGGTCCAATATCAAGTAAATAATCTGCAGCCATCATTGTATCTTCATCATGCTCAACAACAATTAGCGTATTTCCTAAATCACGCATTTCCTGCAATGTACGAATCAAGCGATCATTGTCGCGCTGATGTAAGCCAATAGAAGGTTCATCTAAAATATAAAGTACACCAGTTAGACGTGAGCCAATTTGCGTTGCAAGGCGAATACGTTGCGCTTCACCGCCTGATAGCGTCCCTGCTGCACGACTTAATGTTAAGTAATCTAGTCCTACGTTAATTAAGAACCCTACACGCTCCTTAATTTCTCGGAAAATTAAGTGCGAAATCTTTTGCTGCTTTTCAGTTAATTCAACGTTTGAAAAGAAGTCGTATACTTCTTGGACAGAGTACTTCGTTACATCCGCAATTGTTTTCCCGCCAACAAAAACAGCTAGGCTTTCTGGCTTTAATCGGCCGCCTTTACACTTCGGACACGCTTGCTCCGCCATATACTTCTCCATTTGTTCACGAATATAATCTGAACTCGTTTCACGATAGCGACGTTCAATATTCGGGATAACTCCTTCAAATAGAATCTCACTTTCTTTCACTTGTCCAAAATCATTCACATAACGGAAATACACTTTTTCTTCTCCGCTTCCGTACAATACTTTATCAAACAAATCTTTCGGTATATCCTTTACAGGCATATCCATATCAATGCCGTAATGGTTGCACACGGATTGTAATAATTGTGGATAATATTGTGAACTTGTTGGTTCCCAAGGAGCAATCGCATGTCCATTTAAGGATAAATCCCAGTTTGGAATAACAAGCTCTAAATCGACCTCTAGTTTCGAACCAAGTCCATCACAAGACGGACATGCACCGAATGGACTATTGAAAGAGAACATACGTGGTTCTAATTCACCGATTGAAAAACCACAATGCGGACAAGCATGGTGCTCACTAAATAAAAGCTCCTCTTCTCCAATCACGTCGATTAGTACGCGACCTCCGCCAAGCTTGAGTGCACTTTCAAGAGAGTCCGCAAGACGGCTTGCAACTCCTTCTTTCACCACAATACGGTCAATTACAACTTCAATCGAATGCTTCTTATTTTTATCTAACGTAATCTCGTCAGACACATCAAGCATCTCTCCATCAACACGAACGCGCACATACCCTTGTTTCTTTATATCTTCTAATACTTTCACGTGTGCACCTTTACGCCCTGATACGATAGGTGCTAACACTTGTAACTTCGTACGCTCTGGATATTCCAAAACACGGTCTACCATTTGTTCTACTGTTTGTGATGTAATCTCAATTCCATGGTTCGGACAGATTGGAGTCCCAATACGTGCAAATAATAGACGTAAATAATCATAAATCTCCGTTACCGTTCCGACCGTTGAACGAGGATTACGACTCGTCGTTTTTTGATCGATTGAAATCGCTGGAGACAATCCTTCAATTGTATCCACATCCGGCTTATCCATTTGTCCTAAAAACTGGCGCGCATACGCCGATAAAGATTCCACGTACCTACGCTGCCCTTCCGCATAAATCGTATCAAACGCTAATGATGATTTCCCTGATCCAGATAAACCTGTCACAACAACAAGTTGATTTCTTGGAATGGTTACATCAATATTTTTTAAGTTGTGCGCTCTCGCACCTTTTACAACGATAAAGTCCTTGCTCACCATCTTCACCCTTCCGCTTTTAATTCTAGTAGTAGATCTCTTAGTTCAGCTGCACGTTCGAAGTCGAGTGCTTTCGCCGCTTCCTTCATTTCTGCTTCCATTTTCGCAATTGTATTTTCACGTTCTTTTTTCGTCATTTTCTTAGTAGGTGCTGTCTCATACGTTTCCGCACTCTCTGCAGCCGTTGTTGCACGAATTACATCACGTACTTCTTTTTGAATTGTTTTCGGTGTAATACCATGTTCTTCATTGTAAGCTTCTTGCTTTTGACGGCGACGCTGCGTTTCCTCGATTGCAATTCCCATTGACCTTGTTATGCGATCTGCGTACATGATTACATGACCATGTTCATTACGCGCTGCCCGGCCAATCGTCTGAATCAGTGATCGCTCCGAACGTAAGAAACCTTCTTTATCCGCATCTAAAATAGCGACAAGTGATACTTCTGGAATATCAAGCCCTTCTCGCAACAGATTAATGCCAATAAGCACATCAAATTTACCAAGGCGCAAATCACGAATAATTTCAATCCGCTCAAGTGTTTTAATTTCAGAATGTAAGTAGTTAACTTTAATGCCTACTTCTTTTAAGTAATCTGTTAAATCCTCTGACATTTTCTTTGTTAATGTCGTAATTAATACGCGTTCATTCTTCGCAATCCGATCATGAATTTCTCCTAATAAATCATCAATTTGTCCTTCAATCGGTCTTACCTCGATTTGTGGATCTAAAAGGCCAGTTGGACGAATAATTTGCTCCACTACTTCTGGCGCCAGCTCTAGTTCATATGGCCCCGGCGTTGCTGATACGTACACAACTTGATTCGTCTTTTCTTCAAACTCTTCAAACATAAGCGGTCTGTTATCCATCGCTGATGGCAGACGGAATCCATGATCAACAAGCACTTGTTTACGTGCCTGATCTCCGTTATACATTGCTCTTACTTGTGGCACTGTTACATGTGACTCATCCATAACAATTAAGAAATCATCAGGGAAGTAATCTATTAATGTATATGGTGTTGAACCAGCTGGGCGAAGTGTCAAATGACGGGAGTAATTTTCAATCCCTGAACAAAATCCCATCTCGCGCATCATTTCTAAATCGTAACGAGTTCGTTGCTCAATCCGCTGTGCTTCTAACAATTTACCGTTATCATTTAATTCCTTTAACCGTTCTTCTAATTCTTTTTCAATATTTTCAATGGCAACTTTCATTTTTTCTTCACGTGTAACGAAGTGAGATGCTGGGAAGATTGCCACATGTTCACGTTCTGCTAATACTTCGCCTGTTAATGCATTCACTTCCCTGATACGATCAATCTCATCACCAAAAAACTCAATTCGAATGCAATGTTCATCAAGTGACGCTGGGAAAATCTCAACTACATCGCCGCGCACACGAAATGTCCCGCGCTTGAAATCAATATCATTACGGCCGTACTGCACATCAACAAGTTCACGAAGCAATTGATTGCGTTCCTTCTCCATACCAACACGTAAAGAAACAACAAGTTCACGGTATTCTTCTGGAGAACCTAAACCGTAAATGCAAGAAACACTCGCTACAATGATGACATCATCTCGTTCAAACAAGGCTGACGTTGCGGAGTGACGCAATTTATCAATCTCATCATTAATTTGCGCATCTTTTTCAATAAATGTATCGGTTTGTGGCACATATGCTTCCGGCTGATAATAATCGTAATAACTAACAAAATACTCTACAGCATTGTTGGGAAAGAAATCTTTCAACTCGCTGTATAGCTGTCCCGCCAACGTTTTATTATGAGCCATCACAAGTGTTGGCTTCTTCACTTCTTTAATGACATTTGAAATCGTAAATGTCTTTCCCGTTCCTGTTGCTCCAAGCAACACTTGATGCTTCTTACCATTTTGAATCCCTGCTGTCAGCTGCTCTATCGCTCTTGGCTGATCACCTTGCGGGGAATATTCTGAGACAATTTCAAATTGATGTTCCAAATAAATCCGCCCTCCTCGTAAAAATCTATATTCTCATTTTACCACGAATGCCCATAAAAAAACCAAAAAAACGAACAGATATTCGGTAAAAAATTCGACAATGTAGACATAGAAAAAGGAAGGTTCCTTCTTTTTATAAGCCCCTTCCCTCTTTTATCTAATTTATTTCACTGGAACGCTTAACAAATCATACCCATTGCGCCCGGTTTCTTTCTTACAATCAGTTAGCATATATCTTTCATCTTCTTCATGTATATCCTTCGTTATCTTTTTACAAGTATCTGAATAAATTCCCTTACCTGTACCGGCGAATTTATCATGAGAATCATCTGAAGTATAGCGGACTTCTTTCCCATCGTATTCTAGTGTTTGAAAGATTGGATCTCCTTCATCTGTGTAATGCACAATACGGATTTTATCCGCCTCACCATTTCCAACATTCAGGGCAAACTTCTCGAATTTATGCAAATTAGAAATTTTATATCCTTTTGCAATCACGTCATTATTCTTGTCAATTTTACTACTAGATTGTGAACATGCTACTAAACTTACGATACATACAAAAAGGCATGTAAAACCAATCCTTGTTCTTATTGTCATCCTCTCCTATTCAAACTCTTTATATACACAGTAAGAGATTCTTTGTAATTAGTAATAAAACCTTTCCTCAAGCAAAAAAGCCACTCTCATTTTATGAAAGCAGCTTCTCTTTTCCCTTCTCCTTCTTCGGGAAAAATACATATGAAAATGTAATTACCGTATCTACTAAAAATATAATGCCCCACACTTGGCTCACACGGCTAGCTACCTCATTTAAAACAATTCCTTTTTCAAACCAATCTCCCCACTGATCAATCGGCACAAGTCCATACATAAAGAAAAATACAAGATGAACGATGATAAATAAAACGAGATGTAAACTCCATTGCCCAATTTCTTGTTTTGTGTATGCCCAACCGGTAACTTCTAATGGATCCTCTATAATAGGTAATGGCTCCTTTCGCCATTTCGCAACTAGTTTCTGTACCCATATATCTAATTTCTTTAAATCTTTTTTTCCATAAAAGAGTGCATATAGTAATATCACTACTGTGATAATTTGAAAGTTAGAAAACGTACCTGTCTGATAATAATCAATAACACCTAAAGCTAAAATAAATACTTCATTAAACAGTAATACAATCCCCATAATGAAGCTAGCTTTCCGTAAGCGAAAACCGTAACGCATTAAAAAGAACCCAATAGCTGATACCCAAAATACAATTTCTGCCCCAATTAAGAAATACCAACGATATTCTGCAAGTATATTCATTTCTGTCGCTCCCTCTCATCACATATGCGAAAAGCCTCATCCATATACGCGAGAAGCTCCTCTTCAATTGGATACATATTCATCTTCTGCGAATCTTCTTTTGACTTTCGGACTTCCCATAGTTTATCTAGAAATTCCTCATCACCTTTTGCCATCTCCATACATTTCGCCATTAACTTCCTCGTAGCTTCTTGCACTTTATCATGAGATGCCTCCTTGCCTTCTTTCATAAAACCACGTAACTGTTTTAACAAATCTACCCATTCTTGAACGTTCGTATCTTCCTCACTCATATTTGGTAAATTGTGAAGTAACTTTTGCTCATCGTGTGAAAAAATCTGCTTTTGAAACATTTCGCGTACACGTGGAGACTGCCTCGAAAGTTGAATAAGTTCGAACATGATTTTCCAATCCAACTCTCCTTCAAGTTCCGCTGAATACACAACAGCCTGTAAAATCTTTTCCATCCGATTAAACTTCTTTTGCTCTTCTTGTACAAACTTAAGCTGTTTTTCCAGCGTTTCTTTCAAACTTAATTCATCTGTCACTAACATATTCATAATCTCTTTTAATGAGAAACCCATTTCTTTTAAAAATAAAACTTGCTGCAAACGAATGACATCCGCTTCACTATATAAACGGTGTCCCCCCTCTGTTTTTCCGCTTGGTCTCAGCAAATCAATTTGATCATAATACCGGAGCGTTCTTACCGTAACCCCCGTCTCTTTTGTAAGATCTTGAATCGAGATCATTCCCATCACCCTTTCTCCCTTATTGTAAAAGATGACGCAACGTAACTTTCAAGTGTTTTTTGTGAAAAACCGCAAAAAAATCTGTGCACACCCCTTTTCATATACACAGATTTTACGGAACTAATATTTTTTGAATTGTACACCCACACGTTAAAAAAACAAAGCCAACTAAAACACTTGTTGCTGTCTTATAATAGTGCGCTGATAATAATAAAGAATACGACAAACCTACGACTCCAATGACAACAAGTACACTCGGCACTGGACTTTGAATAAAATTTTGCATACCCCATATATATGCAAATAACGCTGCAATTACGCATAAAACTGCTAATCCCATTCTTTTCTCCCTTTATTTATCTATTTATAAAGCTCTACACCATCCAGATTTCTACTCATGCTCTTCCTTTTTTCTAAACTGCCACTTCGGCCAATAGTTCACAAAAAAGTATATAAATTGTCCAGTAACAAAAAGAATGAATGGTGTTCCAGCACTTCCGTAAACAATAAGATTATACATACCCCATATCGCTAAACTGATTGTATAAAACAATCCTAAAAATTTAAACGCTTTATCTGATTGATGTCTTTCATATTCATCTTGCATTCTCATTCCCCCCTCATTCCAACGAAAATATCTCCTCCACACTCATCCCAAAATACTTTGCAAGCTTTAGCGATAATTCTAAACTTGGATTGTAATGATGATTTTCAATCGCTACAATCGTCTGCCTTGTCACTTGCATCGCTTTCGCCATTTCAATTTGCGTAATATGATTTTGCTTTCTTAGTTCTTTAATTCTATTTTTCACACCCATAGGCTCCACCTTCGAAAGTAAAGATATCTTTACTTATTAATGGAAAATATTTCACAAGATAGAGATATGAATCGCAGCCATTTCTAATTCGAGACAACAAAATCCGAATCACCAAAGAAGAATACTGCCCTTTATGAATCGACACTGAAGGCTCCACCCTTGTTCCTAAATAACAAAAGGAGGCATATCTACTATGCCTCCTTTCTTTCCCTTACATAAAGCCTAATGCATATACAAGAATATATCCAAGAACCGTAAGGCAAACAGAACCTACTAATCCTGCTACAAATGCTCTACTTCCTAATTTGCGGAACGTCGTAAACTCTACATTTAAACCAAGCCCTGCCATTGCCATTGCAATGAGCATATAAGCAATGACTACAATATATCCTGCTACAAACTCTGGTATAACACCTAGCGAATGAATGGCGCTCATTGCTAAAAACCCAAAAATGAACCATGGAATCGGAAGGTCACGCCATGAACCTTTTTGCCCTTCTCCTTCACTACGCTTAAACCATAGACCGATTAAAATTGCCACTGGCACAAGCATAGCAACGCGCGTTAACTTTACAATTACTGCAATATCAACAGATACACTTCCGCCCGGCGCTGCAGCAGCGATAACGTGTGCGATTTCATGCAACGTCGCTCCAGAGAATACACCGTAGCCATAAGGAGATAATCCTAGCACTGGATATAATAAAGTATAAATCAACGTAAAAATCGTACCTAAAATCGCGATAATTGCAGCACCAACTGCCGTTTCATCATCCTTCGCTTTCACTTGCGGTGCAATGGCCACGACCGCGGCCGCGCCGCAAATTGCCGTCCCACATGCCGTTAAAATCCCAAGCTTTTTCTCTACTTTAAAAACACGTGTTAATGCATACACAACAACAAGCGTAAATGCTATGACAACCGCGGCAATAACCAATACTTTCGAACCAGCCTTCGCGATATCAACTAAATTCAAACGCATACCGAGTAAAATAATTCCGAACCGAAGTAACTTCTTACTAGCAAAATTCGTTCCTGCGATTGCTTCATAAGGCACACTAATTGTAGCTCTCCAAATCATCCCAATTAGAATAGCAATAACCAATTGCCCCATAATATTTAAAAATGGAAGCTCTGCTAAATATTTCGCGGCAATAGCGATTAATAACGTAATCCCAATCCCTTGCGAAAAACCGAGACGCTTCTTTTTTTGTATAATCAATGTTTGTTCCACTTTGTACCACTCCAATAATCATATTGAAACATGCACGTTTCTTATATTTCCATTATAAAAGCATTCCAATAATAAGTTTAATACCAATATACAATCTCAATCATCAAGAAAACTTATGATAAAATTAAAAGAAAAGCGGCGGCGGTTCGTTCAGAATGGAAGGGGGATGAAGCTCCTGACAAAGAGGCGCTTTTTGCCTCACAAGATGACGCGAAGCCACTCAAATTAGCCAAATGAAAAGAAATGGAGTGAATACAATGAACGTCGACATTTTAAAAATATTTGTTACCGTTGTCGAACAGCAGCATTTCTCTCGCGCTGCCGAACTGTTAAATCTCTCACAGCCTGGCGTCAGCATGCATATTCGTAATTTGGAAAACGAGTTTGGTACGACGCTTATTCAGCGGTCCCCAAAGCATGTCCAAGTTACGGAGGCTGGCAACATTTTATACATTCATGCAAAGCAGATGCTATCGCTTTATGAAGAAGCCAAACAAGAAATTAACGAATTACATAACGTTGTCACAGGAACTTTGCGCATCGGAGCAAGCTTTACGATTGGCGAGTACTTACTCCCAAAAATATTAGCGCGCTTCGCAAATGAAAACCCGCGCGTTGAAGTACATACACTTATCTCTAATACAGAAGAAGTGCTCCAAAGTATTCGCTCCAATCAAATTGATATCGGCTTAGTGGAGGGGCAAGTCGTATACACCGATATGGATGTAGAGACATTTATGGAAGATGAAATGAAACTCGTCGTCCCGCCAAAGCATCCCCTTCTAACTGTATCTACAGTAGATGAGGATTCACTACAAAACCAAGTATGGATTCTCAGAGAAACAGGATCTGGAACACGCGCCTATAGCGATCGCTTTATCCACCACCATCACTTAAAGATGAGGCGCTTCTTTACATTTAGTAGCATACAAAGCGTGAAAGAAGCCGTTGCTGCTGGGCTTGGCATCGCGATCCTTTCTGACTGGACCGTAAGAAAAGAGTTACAAGCAAAAGAACTCTTCCACGTTGAGGTTCCAAACGAAAAACTCATCCGCCCCTTTTCCATCGTTCGTGGGAAATACTTTATTCCTTCCAAAGCCATTCAAGTCTTTTTAGATCATGTTCAATCATTTGCAAAAAAACAGAGTTGACCTTCACATTAGTGTGAAGGTTTACAATATATACGAAAGGGGTGAAGCAGAGTGCGAATTGGAGAATTAGCAAAGCTAAAAGCACTGCCCCTTATCGCACAATTTCAATATATCTTGGATTTTGTCGGCTCTTCTTTTGAGGGCTACATTATCGGTGATGCCAATGTACCAGATGAAATTTCAAATGATAAAGAAGCACTAGCAAAAGCGAAACTATACAATGAACATTTCAAAAATAATAACCATGAATTGGTTTGACAAATTTGTTTGTATACGCATACAATACAAGTAATATTATGAAAGGAAGGTAACCCGGCCAATGAAGTTCTAATTCTCTTATTTATTCATCCATCACAAATAGTGAACAAAAATGATGAAAACTAGAAGAGGATTAGTCTGTCCATTTGTCGATACTTTCTTTTATCGCGACATGTAAAAATATGTGCATCGCTTATTTCCGCACGATTTTTACATATACGGACGACGTCTATCCTCTCTAGTGAAACTAGGGAGGTTTTTTTATGACCATTTTATTCGCACGTAACATTGAAAAGAGCTTTGGTGATCGCACCATATTTACGTTACAATCACTTGAAATCAGAGCGCATGACCGCATCGGTATTGTTGGAATCAACGGGGCTGGAAAGTCTACACTATTACAAATTTTAAGCAAAGAAATAGAACCTGATGAAGGTACTGTTACGCACCACGGCTCTATCGCCATTATTCCTCAGTTAAGTGAAGAAACGTTAGAAACAGCCTCTTCCCTTGCAAAAGGAAAGTGGAGCATTTCAAACGTTTCAGATGCAATGAGCGGCGGTGAACGAATGCGCTTAAAGATCGCTCATGCCCTTGAGCAGGAAGCTTCCGTTTTATTTGCAGATGAACCGACCAGCCATTTAGATATGACCGGTACGGAACAATTAGAGCAAGCCTTCTTATCTTATAAAGGAACACTTGTTTTAATCTCTCACGATAGAGCGTTCCTTGATACCATTTGTACAAAAATCATTGAAATTGAAGACGGTACTGTTCGCGAATATAGAGGAAACTACTCAAATTATCGTGAACAGAAAGAACACGAACGCATCGAAAAGCAAGCTGAATATGAACAATATGTGCAAGAAAAGAAGCGCTTAGAACAATCTATTTTACACAGAAAGCAGCGCGCTTCTGGTATGACAAAAATTCCAACTAGATATAGTTCTTCTGAGTCTAAACTGTATAAACTAGCCGCCGCCCACAGCCAAGAGAATGTTAGCAAGGCAGCAAAAGCATTAGAAACGAGACTCGAAAAACTAGAAAAGAAAGAAAAACCAAAGGAATTCTCTAATGCTCAGTTTGATGTACAATACCATGCGCCGATTCATAGTAAAACAGCTATACAGCTTAATAAAACAACGAAAAGACTCGGAAGTCGTACACTATTTCAAAATATGAACGGCAGTGCCGCTCCTGGTGCGAAACTTGCTATTTTAGGAGCTAACGGAAGCGGTAAAACAACATTATTCAAAATGATCCTTGCAAATGAGCGTGGTATTCAGCTTTCAAAAAGCTGTAAAATTGGCTACTTTGAACAAACGTTATCTATTTTAAAAACGGATCAAACAATTTTAGAGAATGTTTTAGAAGAAACGAATTATACAGAGGCATTTGTTAGAACGATACTAGCCCGCCTTCTTTTCCGGCGCGAAGATGTCTATAAACCTGTGCACGTATTAAGCGGTGGCGAGCGAACAAAGGTAGCACTGGCGAAAGTATTTTTAGGAAATTATAATATGCTTCTGCTCGATGAACCAACAAACTATTTAGATTTAACGACGCAGGAAGAATTAGAACAGATGCTACAAGAATATCCTGGAACCGTGCTTTTTATTAGCCATGACCGTGCCTTTATTCGTTCGGTTGCAGATCATATTTTACACATAGATGAAACTGAACCACGACTCTTCCACGGAAGTTATGAGCAATATATAAAACGAACGGAACAAACTTCTGTAAATACTACCGAGCAAGAATTATTGCGTTTACAAACAAAATTAACCGAAATCATCAGTCGTATTTCCATGCCTGATCGGCATGATGACATTTTACTTCTTGAACGAGAATATGAGCATTTATTGGAGAAAATCAAGAATTGTAAGGAAGCCCTCTAGTGTCTTCCCTATATATCGACGAGGCCGCTACCATTTCCCAAGAAATATCGATAATTCAACATAGGATATCGGCGATTTTCAAAATATATCGACCACTCGACATAGAATATCGGCGGTTCGACAATATACAACATAAAAAAGCCGTGCACGAAGCACGGCTTTTTTGACGCTTTATATACGTACAGCAGTACCACTTACCGCAACCATTAACATTCCTTCGCGAACTACTTCATAATCCACATCAATGCCAACAATTGCATTTGCACCTTTTTGCTTCGCAAGAGTTTTCATCTCTTCCATTGCAATGTCACGCGCTTCTTTTAGTTTACTTTCATATGCACCTGCACGACCACCGACAACGTCACGAACAGAAGCGAATAAATCGCGCACAATATTTGCACCCATAATTGCTTCACCGTTTACAATATCAATATACTGGGTAATTTCTTTCCCTTGAATAGTAGAAGTTGTTGTTACAATCATTTTTTATAGCCTCCCATATATGTATCTTTTCATTGCCTACCTATATGGTACGCTAATTCCTTTAAAATTACATATACAAAGTCTTCTGATTTGTGAAAGCTACTGAAACATTCATTATTCCATTTGTCACATTCTACTATTTCAGACCTATGAACTAAACTGTGCTTCGTATAGTCTGCTATAGCCTCCACCCTGCTTAATTAATTCTTCATGTGAACCTTGCTCAGCGATACCATCCTTATTTACAACAATAATTCGATCCGCATTTTTAATCGTCGCAAGCCTGTGGGCAATTACTAATGTTGTGCGGCCAACTGCTAGTTCAGCAAGTGATTGTTGAATTGCTAATTCCGTTTCCGTATCCAGCGCAGAGGTTGCTTCATCTAGAATTAAAATCGGCGGGTTTTTCAGGAACATACGCGCGATTGCTAAACGCTGTTTTTGTCCCCCTGAAAGTTTCACGCCTCTCTCACCAATGACTGTATCTAATCCGTCTGGCTGAGAGTAAATTAAATCCTCTAACTGTGCACGCTTAACCGCTTTCCAAATTTCAGATTCTGGCGCTTGTAAATTTCCGTAAGCAATATTCTCTCGAATCGTTCCAGAAAATAAAAATACATCCTGCTGTACAATCCCAATCTGCTTACGAAGTGATGATAGCGTCATGTCCTTCGTATCAATACCGTCGATTGTGATAGAGCCATCTGCAAGCTCATAAAAACGTGGTAATAAGCTACATAATGTTGTTTTTCCTGCACCTGATGGTCCAACAAAAGCAACCGTTTCTCCTGCACGAATTTTCAAATCAATATTTTTTAAAATCGGCTCTTGTTTTTCATATCCGAAAGTAATGTTGTTATATTGAATATCACCATGTACCTGTTTTACTTCAATTGCATTCTTAGAATCTACAATGTCTGGTTCTGTGTCTAATAGTTCCACATATCTTTTAAAACCTGCGATTCCTTTTGGATAACTTTCAATTACAGCATTAATTTTTTCAATTGGACGGAAGAAAATATTCGTTAATAATACAAAACCAATAAATCCGCCATATGTTAATTCTCCTTGCAATACAAACCAAGTCCCGCATATCAATACAAACAATGTCACAAGACGCATAAGCATATAACTAATCGATGAGTTTAACGCCATGATTTTATATGCCATCAGCTTTGTCGTACGAAAACGAGCGTTATTTACTGCAAATTGCTCCTTCTCAAACTTCTCGTTTCCGAATGCTTGTACAACACGAATCCCGCCAACATTATTCTCAATACATGCATTAAAGTCAGCAACGTCTGAGAATAGACGTCTGAATGTACCTGTCATCTTGCGATTGAAATAAAGTGCTAACCATAGTAAGAATGGGATAACTAAAAATGTAAGAAGTGCTAGCTTCCAGTTAATTAGCATCATAAATGAAAATGCCCCAACTAAAGTCATAATCGCAATAAATAAGTCCTCTGGTCCATGATGGGCAATTTCACCAATTTCCATTAAATCATTCGTAAGACGTGAAATTAAATGACCTGTCTTGTTATTATCAAAAAATCGAAATGATAGCTTTTGGACATGATCAAATAACTTTTGACGCATATTCGTTTCAATATTAACTCCGAGCATATGTCCCCAATATGTAACAACATATTGCAAGCCAGCATTTAGCACATAAATTGCTAATAAACCGATACAAGCCCACAAAATAAGTGTCCAATTTTGTCCTGGTAATAATTTATCAATAAACTGATTCACAATAAGCGGAAAACCAAGTTCCAGTAGCCCCGCAATGACAGCACAGGAAAAATCGAGTACGAATAAACCTTTATATGGCTTATAGTAAGAAAAAAATCGACGCAGCATAAAATTCCTCCCTTATTCAAAATAAAAGGACTTTGTATGCTAACAAAGTCCTTTTAAATGATAACCATTATCACAACATTATTCAAGTTATCTGTCCATAAATCTATTACTCTACACAAAAGACCTTCATCTATTCTACTTCGATGAAGGTCTTTCAAATTAGATTGCTTCCGTATCCCACTTATGTTCCTGCTGAACAAATACAATACCTAATTCATGATGTCCCCCTGCATACAGTGCAGTTTGAACAAGGCGCAGTTCACCATTTGTATCGAGTACTTCTAGTTTACAAAATGCCCCTGTCGTCTTAGACTGAAGTGCATCATAGAATACTTCCGCACTCTGAGGTATTACACCATTCACTTTCGTAATAACCTCTCCAGGCTTCAGATTCATTTCTGCGCCGACTGTATTCGGAATGACATCTAATACAACCAATCCATCATTACGCGCTGCAAAATAAGCTGGACGCGTCTCATCAGCTATGCGCTCCTGCATCGCAATTGTGAATCGACCAAGCATCGCGGCCCCCATCGCTACAATTGCTAGTACATGCCACCAATAACTGACAACACCGAGAACAAGGACGATCGCCGCTAGTCCAAATACACGTCTTCCTGTAAATAATAGTGCTTCCCTCGGTTCATAACTTCTAATTGTACGCATAAAGCCAATTAGAAATGGAACGAGAAATAAAGAATATGTTTGTGAACCGATAGAAACAACAGGCCACCATGCAACAAACTGCGTAACAGCATCTCCCGGAACAAGAACAAAAATCGGGACAAGCCACAGACGTTTAGATTCATGTAACCCAATATTTAAACCGCGCTTTCCTTTTCTCATTTTTGGTGTTGAATGCCACACTGCATTTTTAGAAATCAATAACCCTTCTACAAATAGCATCACACCAAGTAGAATAGCAAGTGATACAATTGTTCCCTCTTCTCCTTCTCCAAGCTGCATGAAAGAGAGTGGCATCTTAGAAGATAACAAAACTCCTACAATCGCTACACCAAATGTGTATGCTGAAGATAAATATCGATACCCAGTAGCTAGTCCAAATAATAATGTCCATATTAGAATCATCCATATACTTGATTGTGACAAAACTAACCCAAGTCCGATCGTTATAACAGATACAAGAAGTCCATATCCAATTCCTGAAAACCAGGATGTTCGTAGTTCCAACCAAATATCATATACTTTAAAAGAAAAATCTTTTCGTTCTCGTAATATACGTAAGTATCCAACAAAAATACTACTTATCAAAAATACATAGACAGCAGGGTGTAAGAAAAAACGTCCAACTGCTCGCATTATCTCAAAAGACCACGCTTCCACGAACTACTTCACCACCATTTATATAATCATTTCTTTTTATCTTATCACAACTAAACAAGCGTTTGTTTAACACACAAAAAAAATACAGGCATTTAAAATGCCTGTATTTTTTCTTATTTCGCTATTAACTTTAATGCCGCCTGCAATTGTAGATCATTTTCGCCAGAACGAATCTTTTCAATGATTTTATTTTGAATTGCTTCAGCTGTCTTTTTATCAAGTTGACCTGTTGCTTCCATTTCATTTGCATTTTGGAATGCTTTTAAAGCCGACTCTGTTTCCTTACTGAAATACCCGTCTTCACGTCCTGTTACATATCCTAAGCTTTTCAACATCTCCTGTGCGTGCTTCACTTGCACATCATTTGCATTATAAGAAAGTGTCTTCTCAATTTGAATTGGCGTTGCATGGTAATAATCTGGCTGCTTCACTTCCACCGTTGGGGCAATTCCTTTTTTATGAATCCAATTGCCATCTGGTGTAAGCCACTTAAACATCGTTAGTTTAATGTTACTACCGTCTTTAAACGGAACAGCTTGCTGAACAGTACCTTTTCCAAATGTCTTTTCACCAACTAAATCATATCCTTCGCCTTCTTTTAATGCCCCTGCTAAAATTTCAGATGCAGAAGCACTTCCGTTATCAATTAATACTGAAATTGGATATGCCTTTCTCTCTTTTAAGGAAGTGGAGAATTTCTTTTTCTCACCATTTCGCTGTTCAACTTGTAGCATTGGTTTTTTGTCTGTCATGATTACCCCTAGTATATCTTCTACACTATTTAAGTACCCTCCTGGGTTACCACGCACATCAATGACTAAGCCTTTTATATCTTTCTTTTCAAGCTCTTTTAATTGATCCTTAAATTCTTTCGCTGTATTTTCAGAGAAAGATGTAATCTGGATATAACCAATATCTTTTTCTTTCTCTTTCTTTACAGAACTAAAGACCGTAAAGATTGGAATTTTTTCACGCTTAATTTTAAATTCTAGTGGATCTGTCACTCCTGCACGTTTAATTTCAATTGCAACAGTCGTTCCTTTTTTGCCACGAATCTTTAATACTGCTTCCTCACGTGATAAATCTTTCACACTATTTCCATCTACCGATAAAATTTGATCATTTGGTTTAATGCCTGCTTTCTCTGCTGGTGAACCTTTAATTGGAGAGACAATGATCAATTTCCCCTCCGTTTTGTTTACCTCAGCACCAATACCTTCAAGCTCAGGATCAAGCGATTGCTCAAATTGCTTCGCTGTTTCTTTATCCATATACGTGGAATAAGGGTCCTTCAGCATAGACAACATTCCTTGTATCGCTCCCTCAACAAGTTTGTCATCTTTCACGTCTTCCACATAACGCGAATCAATCAGTGCATACGCCTCATTAATTTTAGCCAAATCTCCTTGTTTCGTGCCGGCACTATCGCCTGTAATTGTTTGCGCCATATATGGATTATTTGAAAATACATACATACCTGCAAACATTCCGCCAGCACCAATTAAAAATGCAATAACCATTCCAATAATCGCAACTCTACGTTTCAATGCGGAATTCCCCTTTCCAAAGCACACAGGTGGTGTAGCAAAAGGCATCACACATTGTGTGATGCCTTTACCTATTTCTACTATATGATAAGCTTGTACGAATTATGTTTGCAACTTTTTATACTTTTAAGAAGCGACGAATTGACATTACGCTGCCCCACATACCGATTAATGCACCAATTAACATTAATAAACCAGCTAATTGGAATACAAACGGGCTATATGGAAGAACTTCGAAAATTGTACCGCCGAGCTTCTGATTGAACATACCTTGAATCGAACTGTAAGAAGATACAATTACGATAATCGGAAGGATTGAACCTAAAATACCTAGGAATAAACCTTCTAATAGGAACGGCCAACGAATAAACCAGTTTGTCGCCCCAACAAGTTTCATGATTTCAATCTCTGTGCTTCGCGCATAAATTGTAATTTTAATTGTATTAGAGATTAAGAACATCGCTGTGAATAAAAGACCAGCAATTAACACAATCCCAATATTACGTCCTGTTTTTACTGTATCAAACAGTTTCTTCACTTCATTTTTACCGTATTGTACATTGCTAACAAATTGCATCTTTTCAATCTTCGTTGCAATTGTAGCTGTATCTGTTGGCTCTTTTGCTTTTACAACAAATACGTTTTTCAATGGATTATCTTGCTCAAATAGTTCAAACGTTTTTCCGCTGTCACCTAAGCTTTTAATCAAACGTTTTAATTCTTCTTCTTTAGACGAATATTTAATAGACTCTACCTTTGAAATCTTATCCATATCTTCTTGTAATTTCTTTTGATCTGCTTCTTTCGCTGCTGGATCAATGTGTACACGAATTTCTACATCTTGCTCCACTTTCGTTGCGAAGTGGTTCATATTCATAATCGCTGTTAAAAAGACACCTACAAGTAGTAATGTAACTGTTACTGCACTTACAGAAGCAAACGTCATCCATCCGTTACGGGATAGATTTTTTACACCTTCTCGTAAATGTCGACTAAGGGTTTTAGTCTTCATATCCGTATCCTCCCTCAATCTCATCTCGAACAATTTTTCCGCCTTCAATCGCAATTACACGATGGCGAATTGTATTTACGATATCTGAGTTATGCGTTGCCATAACAATTGTTGTACCACGCTCGTTAATACGTTTGAAAATACTCATAATATCAAGTGCTGTATCAATATCTAAGTTTCCTGTCGGCTCATCCGCAATTACAACTTTTGGCTTATTTACAATCGCTCTTGCAATTGCCACACGCTGTTGTTCCCCGCCAGAAAGCTCATTCGGGAACGCCTCCGCACGATCTTCAAGACCTACAAGACCTAATACTTCTGTAACACGCTCACGGATTGCCTCAGGTTCTTCTTCAATTACTTCTAAAGCAAACGCTACATTCTCATATACCGTTAATTTAGGTAGTAATTTAAAGTCTTGGAAAATCACGCCTAGTTGACGACGGAAATATGGTACATCACGCTCTGCCAACGTCTCAATTACAAGACCATTCACATTGATAGATCCTGTTGATGGTTTTTCTTCACGATACATCATCTTAATAAATGTAGATTTCCCGGCTCCACTCGGTCCAACTACGTATACAAATTCACCCTGTTTAATGTTAACTGTGAGTCCATTGATGGCTTTCATGCCATTTGGATACTCCTTATAAACATTCGTCATTTTGATCATTATTTATCACCCAATACTTAATGATTTTTTTCGACATACTTTTTTCTGCCTATCTGAACATGAAAGCAAAAGCTCTCACTCTCACTTACTATTCTTGTTGTATACAGCTTTTCTTACTTAGTAGTGACAACATTTCCTTCTTTATCACTGGCGCTGTTTTATGTATATCTTTCAGCAAAATTCTACAAATTACATTGTAACATCATTAGGTTTCCAATTCGGATACAATTTTGTTACAGTTGTGTTACATCACAAAAAAAACAAGAAAAAGAGTAGACCTTTCTCCTCATACCTAGTAACCTTCCGCATAAGAAAGTCCCGATTACTTTCTGTTCGGAAGAGCCTTAGTCTATGAGTTTCTAAGATCGACCCTATTCTACTTTTGTCTACATGTAACGGCTAAAATCTCCGGTCATTTCGCCACCTCGGACGAGGCAAAGAGCACCTCTCTATCGGAGGCTCCAACACCCTGCGATTTTGAACGAGCCGCCTTCACTTTTCTTATTTATGTTCTGCTAACCACTCTGATACTTTTTTCGCATCTTCACCTTGAATAAGTCCTGGTGACATTGCCCCGCGTCCTTTTAAAATAATCTTTTCGATATCAGCCGCGTCATATTTACCGCCTACTTTTTGCAGATCTGGTCCAGTTGCCCCTGATAAATCACTAGCATGACAACCTGCACAACTTTTTTGGAAAATTTGTTCTGCACTATCCGTGCTTGCAGACTGATTAGAAGATTTGCTCTCTTCTTTATTTCCGCATGCTCCTAAAGCAAAAACTACTGAAGTTCCTAGTGCAATCGCCAACAATTTCTTTTTCACTTATATCGCTCCCCAATGTTGATTCCTTCTTATAATTTATGAAGCCATACTCATGCATAGCTCTCACTTGCCATTATAATAATTATCCCCATTCAGAAAAACTAACCTGCATAGGATATTTTTTACAAAAGCGGTGAAAACCTTGCTAGAACAAGCTCCCTTCAATTGTTTCAATTCTGTGAACAACCATAAATCTTTACAAAGATACTTTTTCTGAAAAACAGAAAAGGAAAGTCCTATGCGAATTCCTTATCAATTACATTCCAGTTCTTCTATTTTCTACTTTTTACAAAACAATATACGACCTTATATGATAAAACCAAGCCCATTAAAAAGAGAAGTTGTCACTCCAACTTCTCTTCCTCCTTCTCTTATCTATATAGACAAGATATGCCTCTTTATATCCTCTATTTCCTCATCTATACGCCAACAATTCGTTGGCTTTTTTCTTAGGAAAGACGAGAACGTAAATATGCATCAATAAATGGGTCAATTTCTCCATCCATAACCGCTTGTACATTCCCAACCTCCGTATTTGTACGGTGGTCTTTTACAAGAGAGTACGGGTGGAATACGTATGAACGAATTTGACTTCCCCAGCCAATTTCTTTTTGTTCCCCGCGGATTTCATCCATTTCTGCCTGCTGTTCTTCTAGTCTCTTTTGATATAACTTCGCCTTCAACATCTTCATAGCATGTTCACGGTTTTTTATCTGAGAGCGCTGAGATTGACACGTTACAATAACATTTGTCGGGATGTGTGTAATACGAACTGCAGAATCCGTCGTATTAATATGCTGTCCACCCGCACCACTTGCACGGTACGTATCGATTTTCAAATCTTCTGTACGCACTTCAATCTCAATATCATCATTGAATTCAGGTACAACTTCACAAGATACGAATGATGTATGACGACGACCAGAAGAATCGAACGGTGAAATACGTACAAGACGATGTACACCCTTTTCAGCTTTCAAGTAACCGTAAGCATTATGCCCTTTAATTAATAGCGTAACACTTTTAATTCCAGCTTCATCACCTGGTAGATAATCGACCGTGTCCACTTTAAATCCACGTTTTTCAGCCCAGCGTGTATACATGCGTAATAGCATAGAACCCCAGTCTTGTGACTCTGTTCCACCAGCACCTGGATGCAATTCTAAGATGGCATTATTTTTATCATACGGACCGCTTAGTAACAACTGCAGCTCATACTCATTCATTTCTTCAGCTAATGACTTTACTTCAGATTCTAATTCCGCATGCAATTCTTCATCGTATTCTTCTTTTACAAGCTCATGTGTCACTTCTAAGTTTTCAAACGTTTCATCTAGCTGGCGAAACTTCCCAACCATTTCTTTTAATGCATTTGCTTCATTAATTACTGTTTGCGCGCCTTGTTGATCATCCCAAAAGCCCACACCCATCATTGTATCTTCTAATTCTGCAATGCGTTTTTCTTTTCCAGGGAGGTCAAAGAGACCCCCTAAAAGCCGCTAATCTCTTAGCCATTTTCTCTAGTTCTTGCCTAATTTCTACTAATTCCATGCTCTTCACCTCTATGTAATTACTTTCGCTTTTATATAAAAACAAGGGAAACTCTCTCCGCTTATTGCAGAGAGAGTTTAACCCTTTTATTATATGGAGATTTTTGATTTTTTCCATTTTGGAAGTAAAGCTTTGCAGTCGGTGACTTCACTTCTTCCTGCGAGGCAAACTACGCCTCTACGTCTGAAGCTCCATCCCCCTCACATTCTATACGAGCCGCCTCCGCTTTTCTTTTTTGTCCAGCTCCGGCGGCTAAAATCTCCGGCCGTTTCACACCCTCGGGCGAGGCAAAAAGCGCCTCTCTGTCGGATGCTCCAACGTCCTACAATTTTGAACAAGCCGCCTCCGCTTTTCTTTATTTCCCAATACCACAGCAGTTTTTGTATTTTTTGCCACTGCCACATTTACATAGGTCGTTACGTCCAACTTGGTCACCTTTTACTACCGGTTTCTTCTTCACTTCTTCGCCATCATCTTTCGGATGAACCGCTTCACCTTGTGCTACTTCTTGACGTTCTAAGTTTTGTTCAATTTCCGCTTTCATAATGTAGCGAGAAATCTCTTCTTCGATAGCAGCAATCATGGATTCAAACATTGAGAACCCTTCCATTTGATACTCGCGAAGTGGGTCAATTTGACCATAAGCACGTAAATGAATACCTTCACGAAGATGATCCATCGCATCAATATGGTCCATCCATTTCGTATCTACAACACGGAATACAACAACTTTTTCGAATTCACGCATTTGTTCCTCTGGTAGAAGGTTTTCTCTTTCATCATAACGCTCTTTTAATTTCGCAAAGATTGGTTCACTCATTTCCTCTGGTGCAAGGCGACGTAATTCTTCTTCTTTTACATCACCTTCCTTAAGAAGGTTTGTATTTAAGTAGTCAATAAGACCTTTCATGTTCCAATCTTCTTCAATTTCATCTTGTGTATGAAGAGCAACCGCACGCTCTACAGTAGACTTCATCATACCTTCGATAATGCCTCTTAAGTTTTCAGCCTCCATTACTTCTTGACGCTGTTTATAAATTACTTCACGTTGTTGGCGAAGTACATCGTCATATTGCAGAAGTTGTTTACGTGCATCATAGTTATTTCCTTCAACACGTTTTTGTGCAGATTCTACAGCACGGGAAACCATCTTACTTTCAATTGGTTGTGAGTCATCCATACCAAGACGATCCATCATCGCTTTCATATTATCTGAACCGAAGCGGCGCATTAACTCGTCTTCCATTGATAAATAAAACTGCGTTACACCTTGGTCTCCTTGACGCCCAGAACGACCACGTAACTGATTATCAATACGACGGCTTTCATGACGCTCTGTACCGATAACAGCTAAGCCACCAGCCTCTTTAACACCTTCGCCTAACTTAATGTCTGTACCACGACCAGCCATGTTTGTCGCAATCGTTACAGAACCTTTAAATCCTGCTTCTGTAATAATGTCTGCTTCACGCGCATGGTTTTTCGCATTCAAGACGTTATGGCGTACACCTTTACGTGTTAACATGTTTGAAATAAGTTCAGATGTTTCAATTGCAACCGTACCAACAAGAACTGGTTGTCCTTGTTTGTGACGTTTTACAATATCATCAACAACCGCATTGAATTTACCTTCCATTGTTTTGAAAATTAAATCCGCACGATCGTCACGAATAATCGGTCTGTTTGTTGGAATTACGATAACATTCATATTATAAATGTTACGAAACTCCTCTTCTTCCGTTTTCGCTGTACCAGTCATACCTGATAACTTCTCATACATACGGAAGTAGTTTTGGAATGTAATTGTCGCTAGCGTCATACTTTCATTTTGAATTTCTACGCCTTCCTTAGCTTCAATTGCTTGGTGCAATCCTTCGCTATAGCGACGACCTTTCATAAGACGACCAGTAAATTGGTCTACAATTACGATTTCACCTTCTTGCACTACATAATCTGTATCAAGGTGCATAACCACATGTGCGCGAAGCGCTTGATTAATATGATGAAGAAGTGCAACATGTTTTAAATCGAATAGATTTTCGATATGGAATGCCTTTTCTGCTTTAGTGATTCCTTCTTCTGTTAACATTACATTTTTCGTTTTCACGTCAAACGAATATTCTTTTTCGTTTTCTAAAGTGCGAACAAACGCATTCGCGAACATATATAGTTCTGCTGATTTTTGTGCTTGTCCAGAAATAATAAGTGGTGTACGAGCTTCATCGACTAAGATAGAATCGACCTCATCAATAATCGCAAAGTGAAGCGGACGCTGAACACGTTGCTCCTTATATAGCACCATGTTATCACGTAAATAATCGAATCCAAGTTCGTTATTTGTACTGTATGTAATATCAGCTGCATAAGCGGCTTGTTTTTCCTCACGTGACATACTATTTAAGTTTATTCCTACTGTTAACCCAAGGAACTCATGAAGTTGTCCCATCTCACCGGCATCACGCTGTGCTAAATATTCGTTGACTGTAACAACGTGAACACCTTTACCTGTTAAAGCATTTAAATAGACTGGTAAAGTAGATGTTAATGTTTTACCTTCACCTGTTTTCATCTCAGAGATATTCCCTTCATGTAAGGCAATACCACCCATTAACTGCACAGGATACGGGCGCATTCCAAGAACACGTTTTGCCGCTTCACGAACAACCGCAAAAGCTTCTGGTAGTAAATCATCTACCGTTTCACCCTTTGTAAGACGCTCTTTAAATTCAATTGTTTTCCCTTTTAATTGTTCGTCAGTTAATGGTTGAATCGATGATTCTAACGCTTCTATTTGATCCACAATTTTCTGCATACGTTTAATTTGGCGCTGGTTTACATCAAACACCTTTTTTAAAATACCGATCATAGGAAATACGCTCCTCTTTTTATTAAAATAAAACTTCCGATAGTGCTCTATCTTTCTGTTCACTACTCAGTCGTTATAAAAATTAAATTTATTTTTTGCCAATTTCTCTCCTAAATAAAAAACACATAAAATGTATAAACCTATTGATAATTGTAACACTTGTCTTATAACTATGACAACAACCGACCAAATGTATGAACAAAATTAGGTAAAATTTTGCTCAATACAGCATTTATCCCGCATTTGTGGACAGCAAGCCCCCCTATGGATGGAAGCTTTACTTTATAGACAGTTTATCCCGCTATCCACACAGAAAAACAAAAGTCTTTCACATCTTTCATAGAAATTAAAAAAACGCAGCCTTTTACAGCTGCGTTTTTTATTTATTATTTTGTTTCAATTAATCCATATTTTCCATCTTTACGGCCATATACAACATTCGTTTCATTTGTATCCGCATTTGTGAAGACGAAGAAGTTATGACCTAACATATCCATTTGTAAAATCGCTTCTTCTACATCCATTGGTTTTAAATCAAATCGTTTTGTACGTACAAGTTCTAAATCATCCTCTTGCACTTCTTCCTGAGTCGCCACTGGCCCTGCAAGAATGAGTGCAGTTTTAGGAGAACCTTTTTCACGTAATTTACGATTCACTTTTGTTTTATGTTTACGAATTTGTCGCTCGATTTTATCAACTACTAAATCGATTGCAGCGTACATATCGCTATGAGTTTCTTCTGCACGAAGTAATAAATCTGTAAAAGGAATTGTTACCTCGACACGTTGCTTGTCAGAGTATACTTTTAAGTTAACTTTAATCTCTGGGAATGTATCAAAATAACGCTCTAATTTGCTAATTTTTTTCTCTACATAATCCTTTAATGCTGGAGTTACCTCAATATTTTCACCACGAATGTTGAATTTCATAGATGAATTCCTCCTTTCAAGCCTATGTATACAGTTTCGACAACGGCTTAAAAACTCCTCCTAACTTTTTTAAAAAAGTTAGCGAAATTGCAATTTTTTATCGTTTTTTGTTGAAAAGAAAAGATGCATCGTTTCTATTTTTATTTTACCCTATTAACATCGTAAATAACGAATATAAGTATGGACAATTCGTTACAGAAAAGAAACAACTTTTTGACAACGCTTTCCATAGTTTGAAAAACCGACATAAAACCATTGCTTTTAGATGGGAGAGAGCATCCGCTCATGGGTAGAAGCGGTCAGTGCCCTTTTTAGCCCCATGCTACGTGAAAACAGAAGGAGAAAATGAGTGGAAATCTCCTTCTGTTCTTCATAGCCGCAATTTATATGTTGAAAGATCAAATTGTATATATAAACCGTTGCCACAAACGCAGCTCTATATTCCTAAAAATACATGCATTCAAACTTACAATTTCACAACATTCGCTGCTTGTGGCCCACGCGCACCTTCTACAATATCAAACTCTACTTTTTGTCCCTCTTCTAACGACTTATATCCATCTTGTTGAATCGCCGAAAAATGAACAAAAACATCATTTCCATCTTCACGCTCAATAAACCCAAATCCTTTTTCTGCATTAAACCACTTTACTCTTCCTTGCATGTTTGTTCCATTCCCTTCGTTCTAAAAATAAGGGTATTCGCCCTATAGTTCGACTATAACGAATGACAACATATCCAGTCAAAGAAGACTTGTCGTCTTTTTATTGTATCTTTCGACATGTATATATTATCCGCGGCAAAGAGTAAGACTAGAAACAACTTGAGCACCTGAATCATATAAACATTGTCCAACTTGTCTAACGGTAATGCCTGTCGTATACACATCATCAATCAATAGTATGCGCTTCCCAGCAAAACTTTCTTCGTTTTGAAAATAAAAAGGATTAGCTATTGAAAGCCTCTCTACACGCCTTTTTTTACTTTGTTTTTCTGTATTATTTCTACTTAAAGATGTTTGCAACATTTGAATTGGCAAACAAGAAGCCAATAACTCCGCTTGGTTGAAACCACGCTCATATTCCCGTTCTTTACTAAGCGGAACAGGAATAACCACCTGGCAATTTGCAAAGTACTTTTGAAAGGCAGCTACAAAGCTTGCACGAAAGACTTGAACAAGCTCCGCATCACCTCGAAATTTAAACCGAGCTAACACTTCCTTCATCCAATCATTGTAATCATACACAGATCGATTTCGCACAAGCTGAAACTTTCCAGCCCCCCTCCACTTAGCACAATCTCTACAAATCACCCCTTCTCTATACTCATCCGAAAGAGAATCAAAAGAGCGACCACAATCTTCACAAATTTCTCCTAGAATATAGGTAAGTTCTCGCTCACACAACTCGCATATGTACCGCTTTTGAGACTGAATAAAAAAAGAATACCAGCTTACTATTTCCGAAATATACTCATCACAAAGTAGACAATGCATTAATCTATCAATCCTTGCTTCTTCGCCTTTTTGTTCATAGATTGAATATGTTTTTTCGCAAGGACCATCGCTTCTGTTTTTCCATAATGAAAATAAACAATATCTCCACTCGGTTCCTGTCTGCTCCGACCAACACGACCGGCAATTTGAACAAGCGCACTTTCCGAGAATATATCTTCTTCCGCACCTAAAACAGCCACTTGTAAATTCGCAACTGTTACACCGCGTTCTAAAATAGTTGTTGTGACTAGTAGCGGAATATCCCCCTTCCGAAAGGCGGCTACCTTCTCTTTTCTTCCTAGGTCCTCGGCATGAACACCTTCAATTCGATTATCTAATTCTTTTAATAATAAACTTACTTCATCTACGTATCTTACATGGGGAACGAATAGAAAAATGGGGTATTGTTTTTGGAGATACAATGTTAACCATTCTAATACAACGCGAGGAATTTTTTTACGCCAGAGCAACTTCTTCCAATTACCACACCAACAAAACTTAGGAACTGGCATTGGATGACGATGATAACGTCCTGAAATAGTGACGCCTTTTTGTTTACCATTTTGAATATTACGTTTCCATCTCTCTGCCGGAGTCGCTGTTAAATAAATACGAGCCGCTCTTTCTTTACACGCTTGCTCTACAGCATAATGTAGCATCTCATCCATCGCGTAAGGAAAAGCATCGATTTCATCGATAATCATGACATCAAAAGCTCTGTAATAACGGAGGAGCTGATGGGTTGTAGAAACGATGAGTCTAGCTTCCTTTTCACGATCCAAACTACCGCCATATAACGCGGCAATCGGTACCTCTGGAAACACACTTTGCAAACGAGGAGCCAATTCTATCACTACATCCGTTCGCGGAGTCGCAATACAAACTCGCTCACCTTTCTTAAGTGCTTCTTCTATCCCATAAAATAGCATCTCCGTCTTCCCAGCTCCGCACACCGCCCATATGAAAAAGGACTCTTTCTGCCGAACAGCTTCCATTACACCACTCGCTGCTATATCCTGCCCAGGTGATAACCTGCCTTCCCACTGTAAAGGGTGTAGCCATTTCTTCCTTCCTATATCACCGACACTCCGGACAAGCACTGTACACTCGCCAACTCGCCCCATCGCGATACATTTTCGGCAATACGTGCACATTTGATTACATCGTTTACATAAAAATGATGTAAATAATCGCTGCTTTATATTTCCGCAGCGCTGACATACATAACGTGAAGATTTTCTAATGACGCCTCTTGCTAAAGAGATATCTCCTTGCTCCTCCAAACGGTCTAGTTCCTCCTTTGATAACGAAAGTTCTTCTAGTAGCATTTGTCTTCCTACTAGCATAGTAAAGCACCTCCCTCTCTACTATAACCCTTTCTATTTATCCCGTAAAAAATCAAAAAAGCCGATAACCTACTTATAAAATAGTAAGCTATCGACTTTATACACATGTTTTATTTAATTAAAAATCTTATAATCTACCGTAACCTAAGAAATGTGATTGGTTGTAACTACTGCTTAAGCTAGAGTACGCAATTCCACCGTCACCAGCATGAATCATTTGTCCTCCACCAATGTAAATACCAATATGTGATGGACCTGATTTATATGTGTTTTGGAAGAATACTAAATCTCCAGGTTGTGGGCTACTTAGTCTTTGAACAGAATTCCAATAACCCGCAACATCTTGACGCCCTACTCCATATACATAAGAAATAAATCCACTGCAGTCAAATCCACTTGGAGATGCACCACCGAATACATATGGAACACCTAAATATTTTTTCGCTTTTTCAATTACTCCGAGATTACCACCATCATCAGTAACAGGTGGTACAACAACATCTTTTTTAGGCTCTTCTTTTTTAGCTTCTTGTTTTTTAGGTTCTTCTTTTTTAACTTCTTCTTTTTTAACTTCTTCTTTTTTAGGCTCTTCTTTTTTAGCTTCTTCTTGCTTAACTGGAGCCGTTGGTGCTACTTGTTGTTTTTGTGCTTCTTCTGCTTGTTTCTTAGCAGCTGCTTCTTGTGCTGCTTTTTCTTGCGCTTCTTGTTCAGCTATACGCTGTAATTGTAACGCTTGTTTTTCAAGCTCTTTTAATTGATTTTCTGTGCTTGACATTGTGTTTACCACAGTGTCCATTTTCCCACTTAAATCAGTTACTGCTTCTTGCTTTTTCGCTTTTTCAGCGTCAAGTTCTTTCTTTGCAGTTTCGATTTTTACTTGTGCTTCTTTTAGTTCTTTTTGTTTTGTTTTTACCGTTTCAACATCTTTTTTCACAGTTGCTTGATCTTCTTGTTGTGTTTTCATAATATCTTCATCAGATGCGAAGATTTTAGAAACAGACGTTAAGCGATCTACTAAATCTGCAATGTTTTTAGAGTTTACAACAACCTCTGTTACAACGTTCGTGTTTGGTTGCTCTTGAAGTGCTACTAAACGTTTTCTTAATAAATCTTCACGTTTTGCAATTTTCGTTTGTAACTCTGCAATACTTTTGTTTTTATTCTCAATCAATTGCTGTGTTTCTTCAACTTTTTTCGTTGTTTCATCAAGTTTTGCTGCATTTTCTTGAACAGACTTATCTAAACCTTGAACCGTTTTATTTAAGTCATTCATTTGTTTTTGAAGCTCATCACGTTCTTGTTGTTGTTTATGTAAAGTATCATTTTGTGTATTAATTTCTGTTTTTACATCATCCATTTTTTCCGCAAATACACTTGGTGTTACCACTGAAAACATCATAAATCCTGCAGCCAATGCGCAAGATGCCATTTTTAGCTTTTTCATTTTGTTTTTACACCGCTTTCTTTTTTCTTTTCCGTATATAATCTATTAAAATTTATACCATAATTCGGGAGATTTTTTATCAATGTTACGTGTTTGTAAAATAAATGTAATATTGCATTTGGAATTATGTATTTTTTTGTAGAATCTTAAGAAAATCATGCTATTTTTTTATACAATTGTCGTTTATTTGTTACAGAAAGAAAAAAAGTGCAAGGAACATTCCTTGCACTTTTTTTCTATTCATAGGGCTACTCGATCAAAGATGATTAAATATTAATCCACCCATTTTTCAGCCCAATTTTGAACTTCATTCATAACACTTTCTAATGCTTTCCCTTTACCTGTTAACCCATATTCGATCCTAACAGGTACTTCTGGATACACATTACGTATTACTATACCTTCACTCTCTAATTCCTTTAAACGTTCCGACAACATACGATCACTCATATTGGGAATAATATCAGCAATTTCTCTAAATCGTTTCGGCTCCTCTAACAAAGATTTAATGATTAAACCCGTCCACTTTTTACTAAGTAGTGTAAAAGCCGATTCAAACTTTGGACATAAACAAGAATTATGCTCCATATGTTTCACCTCTCCTTCATTATAAAATAGTTTCTTATAAAAAGTAAGCAATAAAACTTTCCTTATTTTTTATAAATCCATTTTGATTTTCCAACATATAAATTACGGCTATGAAGAATACAAGGAGACTTCCACTCATTTTCTCCTTCTGTTTTCACATGGCATGGGGCTAAAAAAGGCACTGTCCACTTCTATCCATGAGCGGATCCTCTCTCCCACCTAAAAGGAATGGTTTTATGTCGGTCTTTCAATCTGTATTTATATAAGTTAAATTTCACCACTTCCAAATATTAACTTGTCAAACAAGCATACACATCCGTAAAAAAAACTCTCTACAAAAAGAGAGCTTTTACATTTTTATTATTTTGTATACCAACCTAATCCAAGCGCTCCCTCTCCTAAATGCGTTCCAATTACAGCACCGAAATAACTAGTGCGGATTGTGACATGAGGGTACTGTTCTTGCAATTCTTGTTGCCACGCTTTCGCTTCTTCTTCACGATTCGCATGAATGATAACCGCTTCCATTGGTACACCTTTACTTGCCTGCTCATCAAAAATCTCAACGATACGCTTCAGCGCCTTTTTACGTGTACGGATTTTTTCAAATGGAATGATCACTTTATCCCTAAAATATAAAACCGGTTTCACTTGCAATAAGCTACCAATAAATGCCTGCGCACTATTTAAACGACCACCACGCTGCAGGTGATGTAGGTCATCCACAACAAAATACGCATCGATTGTCTTCTTTATTTCATCGAATCGAGCCACAATCTCTTCTGGTGATTTCCCTTCATTCGCCATTGTTGCACCTTCACGTACATAAAAGCCTTGTACTTCACAACTAATTTCAGAATCATACGTATACACATCAATGCCTTTGGCCATCTGCCCTGCTGTTGTCGCTGTTTGATATGTACCACTAATCCCACTCGAAAGATGAATACTAATCACAGCATCATAATCTTTTGCCAATTCTTCGAACAACTCCACAAATTTTCCAATTGCTGGTTGAGAAGTTTTTGGAAGTTCTTCATGTTCACGGACTTTCACATAAAAATCTTCCGCTGTAATTTCCGATTCTTCTTGATAAGATTCCGTTCCGAAAACTACATTTAATGGAATCATATGTATATTAAGTTCCTCACGAATATGCTTCGGTATATATGCTGTACTATCAGTAACAATAGCTGTTCTCATTTTCGTACCTACCTTATAAAAAAGTTTTGATTCCCTAATTTTACACGAAAATAACAAAAGGTGCATTAATGTATGAAAATTGTCGATTTAAAATTATAATAAACATGTGAATCATTTACAACAAAAAGTATTGAAGTATTTATTATAATTTACTATATTTCTACAAAAAATGTTTGAATCTAAAATCTCGCCCTTTTACAATGAAAAGTAAGAGTAATTTTGAAAGATAGGGGCGTATACCATTGCTATTACAATATTTAACAATCAAAGGCTACGGTGAACACGAAATTGTCATTCAAAAATCACGATTCATCTGCTTCGTGAGCCGAGCTACAACAGAAGATGAAGCACAAGAATTTATCCAAAAAATAAAAAAGCAACACTGGAACGCAACGCATAACTGCTCTGCCTATTTGATTGGTGAACGCGATGAAATTCAAAAGGCAAATGATGACGGTGAACCGAGCGGTACAGCTGGCGTGCCTATGTTAGAAGTGTTAAAAAAACGTGGATTAAAAGATACTGTCGTTGTCGTCACACGTTATTTTGGCGGCATCAAACTTGGTGCTGGCGGTCTAATTCGTGCATATGGAAAGTGTACAAGTGAAGGGCTTAACCATGTCGGTGTTGTAGAACGAAAACTAATGCGCGTTATGAAGACAGAGGTCGATTATACGCTTCTTGGTAAACTTGAAAATGAATTACGTCACTCAAAATATGCATTAAAAGAGATACACTACCTAGAAACTGTGACATTCGATACTTATGTGGAAGAAAATCAAAAACAAATTTTCACAGATTGGATGATTGAATTAACAAATGGGAAATGTACAATACAAGAAGATGAAATGCTGTATTTAGAACAAGATATCTTACAACAATAACATAAGATTAAAAGGAGTTTATGTATGGAAGAGCGTCATCATCATCTCCAGAAAAGGAGAGTTAAGAAAAAGCGCAGACGTAGATTTTTCATCTACCTCATTTTTATGGCCTTAATTTTAAGCATAGGACTTTACTCATTTACTTCCTATTCTTCACTCATGGAGATGTATAGTGGTTTTACACGTGATAAGTCCAAATTAAGAACTGAGGAAGTACAAATTACGAAAGAACCTTTCAGTATCCTCATTATGGGAATTGAAGATTATGCAACCGATGGTCAAAATGGTCGTACAGACTCCCTTATGTTTGCAACAGTGGATCCAAACACGCAAAAAGTCTCGCTTATGAGTATTCCACGTGATGCGCGTGTTACAATCGCCGGAAAAAATAAAAAGGATAAAATTAATGCCGCACATGCTTATGGTGGAGAAAAAATGGCAGTAGAAACCGTTGAAAATTTCTTAGGGGTACCTGTCGACCATTATATTAAAATTGATTTCAAGGGCTTTAAAGGGATTGTTGATGCTGTTGGTGGCATTACAGTCGAGGTACCTTTCGACTTCGAAGAACGTTCTGATATAGATTATTACAAGCTGATTCAATTTAAACAAGGAAAACAAAAACTAAATGGCGAAGAAGCTTTGGCCTATGTACGTATGAGAAAACAAGATCCAAATGGAGATTACGGTCGCGCTACAAGGCAAAGACAAGTACTTGCCGCAGTTGCCCATGAACTCAATTCTGCTTCCACAGTCTTTAAGATTAAAGACTTAACAAAAGTAGTAGGAAAATATGTAAAGACCGATATCCCTGTATCGGACGGACTTTCCTTATATAATAAGTTATCCGGATTTAATCCTAATAATATCCAAACACTTAAATTAGAAGGTGAAGATAAAAAATTAGATGGTATCTATTACTTCCTTCCAGATGAAATGAGTGTTCAAACAGTTCGTAATACCATTCGGAAAAACTTAGGAAAAGATAATCAAAAAACAAATTCTACGACTGATACAAATACAAATACGAATACAAGTTCAAAGAGCACACCTACTGAAAACAAAAGACAACCACCTGCATCTACAGATTCCAATGCGGAATGGATTATGCGAAATCAACAGTAGGACTACTTTCTTTCCAAATGAATATACAAAAAAGAAAGAGCCAATTCTTATATGAACAGATATAAGAATTGGCTCTTTTTTACTTATTTTTTATTAAAATATTGTAAGATCGCTTCCACAATACGCTCTGAAGCAAGACCATCACCGTAAGGGTTAGATGCCTGTGCCATTTTGTCGTGCGCTTCTTTGTTAGACAGCAATTCATCTGCAAGTGTAAAGATTGTTTCTTCATCTGTACCTGCTAACTTTAATGTACCTGCTTCGATGCCTTCTGGACGTTCTGTCGTATCACGAAGAACAAGAACCGGTACACCAAGGGAAGGAGCTTCCTCTTGTACACCACCAGAATCTGTAAGCATTAAGTATGAACGTGCTGCAACGTTATGGAAATCAATTACATCTAGCGGTTCAATTAAATGAATGCGGTTATGATCTCCTAAAATGTCATTTGCTGTTTCACGAACAACAGGATTCATATGAACAGGATATACAACTTGTACATCTTCGTACTTTTCAACTAGACGTTTAATTGCACGGAACATGTTGCGCATTGGTTCTCCTAAATTTTCACGGCGATGCGCTGTCATAAGTACAAGTCGATCATTTCCAAGCTTCTCTAGTACAGGGTGACTATACTCTTCTTTTACAGTCGTTTTCAGTGCGTCAATTGCTGTATTTCCTGTTACAAAAATACGAGCTTCATCTTTATTTTCTTGTTGTAAGTTTGTTGCTGATTTTGCTGTAGGAGAGAAATGAAGATCTGCCATTACACCTGTTAATTGGCGGTTCATCTCTTCCGGATATGGAGAATATTTATCCCACGTACGAAGTCCAGCTTCAACATGACCAATTGGAATTTGATTATAAAAAGCAGCAAGACTCGCGATAAACGTCGTTGTTGTATCACCATGTACAAGAACGATATGTGGCTTCGCTTCTTTCATTACTTTATCTAAACCTTCTAAACCACGCGTTGTAATATCAATTAAAGTTTGGCGGTCTTTCATAATATTCAAATCGAAGTCTGGCGTAATACCGAAAATATCTAATACTTGATCTAACATTTGACGATGCTGCGCTGTCACTGTCACAATCGATTCAATTTGTTCCGGATGTTTTTGCAACTCTAACACAAGAGGTGCCATTTTGATCGCTTCCGGACGTGTTCCAAAAATCGTCATTACTTTTAAACGTTCAGTCATTTCACTGCCTCTTTTCTTTCACTAGTTACACTATTTGCTAGCATTGTTACATTTCCATTATATATGAGAACCCAAAAGGACAAAAAAAGTGTTCTTAATAGATGGTAGGAACTCTATTATTCTGGATGCTCTTTCTCCCTACAGAATAGTAATCCATTCTGTGTTTCTCAACATCCTTCCTAGTATAACAATTTCTCCCATCAAATAAAATAGGCTCCCTCATAAGTTTTACATACCTTTCTAACGGATAAGATCGTATGTATTCCCATTCAGTTACGATAAAAACTGCGCTCGTTTCCATAATTGCCTCATCCACATTATCAGCATACTCTACTTTGGTACCAAATAGCTCTCTCACATGAGAAATAGCCCGCGGATCATATACGACTACATTTGCTCCCATCTGCACTAGCTCTTTTATGATGACAAGAGATGGTGCTTCCCTAATATCATCCGTATTGGGTTTAAAGGCCGCTCCAAGCACTGCAACTCTTTTTCCACTCACACCCATTACCTTTTTTGCCTTCTCGATAAGTAATAATTGTTGCTTATTATTGACTTCAATCACGGCTTTTAACAATCTAAAATCATGCGCAACATTTCCTGCAATTTGTACAAGAGCATTTGTATCCTTTGGAAAACAAGAACCCCCATAACCAATACCAGCTTGTAAGAAGTGAGAACCGATTCGCTGATCCATTCCCATTCCAGCTGCTACCTCTAGTACATCTGTTCCCACTTTTTCACATATATTTGAGATTTCATTTATAAAACTAATTTTTGTTGCTAAGAAAGCATTAGAAGCATACTTAATCATTTCCGCACTGCGAACGTCTGTAATAAATGTATGAATCTCGAGCTCACTATATAGTGTCTCTACCTTCTGTGCAGTTTCCTTGGAATTTGCTCCAATTACAATACGATCGCCATGAAAAAAATCATGTATACCAGATCCTTCACGTAAAAACTCAGGATTGGATACCATATGTATCCTATGCTGTGCTTGCAGCTTCTCCTCAATCCATTCTTTCATTTGATCATTCGTTCCTACAGGTACTGTACTTTTCGTAATAACAATTACATTCGAATTTACATACGTACCAATATCATAACAAGCATTCCGAATATATGTTAAATCTGCTGTACCATCCGGTAAAGAAGGAGTTCCCACCGCAATAAATACATACTCCGCACAGGCAAACGCCTCAGTTCTATTTGATGTGAATGTTAAAGAGCCCTCTTCAAAGGCTGCCTCTACTAATTCCTCTAAACCAGGTTCATAAATTGGCATATCTCCCTGCTTTATTCGTTCTATCTTTCCCTTATCTAGATCAAAACACGTAACAAAATGACCTAATGTCGCTAATCCAACTCCCGTAATTAATCCTACATATCCAGTACCTATCACCGTAATTTTCATTACATTTTCCGCACAGGGCACTACAATTTTCATTTCGTATATAGTAAAAAAGCAGAAGACATGTTCATTTCTATATCAATTACATATCCCCCTGCACTTCCCCCTTTCATAACAAAATGAATACAGGACACCTTTTTCGCTTCATACTAAGGTGAAAATCGGCGGGAAGATTATTACCAGCCAATAGCCGGATAAAATGAGATGATATCACTAGAAGATTTGTTCAAGCCCTCACCTCTTTATTATATGAAATATCTTCTCTTTCTTTTTTAAGATTTTGTAAAATAACAGTAATTTTTTTGCATATTGCTTTACAAATCGCTTCATAGCTTCAAACTATAGCCTTTCCATATTTTAACGCGAAACGTAAGTATTTTAAGGTGTAACACTTATAGTAAAGAAATTTTAGTATTTCCGATATTCAATAGCCTTCTATCAAGAGCTAGCATGTCTTTTGAAATCCTTACACTGTATACTGTAAAGATTTTGTAACCTTGTTGTATGGCATCGCATTCATCACAAATTTGTCATATATTTTATCTATTTCCAATTACAGTGGATAGAAAAAAAGATTGAATTCTAATCTTTTTGTGATACCATATGTTATGAGCCTGCAAACAAACATCATAATTTTCAGATAACTTGTTCAAAAATTACGTTAAAATATAAAAGGTGGGGTATTAATGGACTCACAAGTGATTTATGCAGTTTTGGCATCTTTCATTACTGTATTAATTGTTACTCCTTTGGTAATCAAATTAGCATTTAAAATCGGAGCAACAGATAAGCCAAACGCGCGTAAAGTACACCAAAAAATTATGCCTCGTCTAGGTGGACTGGCAATTTTCATTGGTGTAGCTGTAGGATTTGTTGTTAGTGGATTATATGAACAAAGAATGCTATCAATAAGCTTAGGTGCTGTTATCATCGTTATCATCGGTATTTTAGATGATATGTATGAATTATCAGCAAAAGTAAAATTCGGTGGACAACTATTAGTTGCTGCACTCATTGTAAAAAGTGGATTATTAGTTCAGGTACTGTACATTCCTATCTTGGGAGATACTGAACTCGGTATTCTTGCCTACCCAATTTCAGTATTCTGGATTGTAGGTATTACAAACGCTATTAACTTAATCGATGGATTAGATGGACTGTCTGCTGGAATTTCATCCATCGTTCTTGCAACGTTAGCTTATATGGCCTTTACGAGTCCAATTGGTACTGGTACAGCCATCATTCTACCGCTCGCATTAATTGCTCTTGCAAGTACAATTGGATTTTTATTCTATAACTTCCATCCAGCAAAAATTTTCATGGGAGATACAGGTGCATTATTTTTAGGATACTGCATTTCTGTTATATCGTTACTCGGATTATACAAAAGTGTAACGTTATTCAGCTTCCTTGTTCCCATTATCATTTTAGGTGTACCGATCTTCGATACAACATTTGCGATTATTAGACGTATTGTAAATAAAAAACCAATTTCTGCGCCAGATAAATCGCATTTACATCATCGTCTATTAGCAATGGGCTTCTCTCATCGTAAGACGGTACTTATCATTTACGCCTTTGGTATTTTCTTTAGTGTAAATGCAATTATTTTCACTAGCGCTACTTTATGGGCGTCCATTATTCTTCTGTTTGCGTTAATCTTCTTTACTGAAATCGTAGCAGAAATAATTGGTCTTGTGCACGAACGCTACAAACCAATTCTTTCCTTCTATAAAAAAGTAAAAAAACGTGAAGAATAATTATAGTATTGCCTTGATTAATACGTAATATTCAAATAGCATCCTTTCTTTTTAAGAGAGGATGCTATTTTTTTCATTTCCAAAATATAGTTTGTTTGAGAGTTCCTCTATTGGAGAAAGCTATACATACAAAGAGGATAATACGAAAAGTATCTTGATTCCCTCTTTACATCTTTGATTGTTAGACTGAGGGTGAGTATGATGATGAAGCAAATATTTCGATGCATTATTATATTTTTAAGTATGACTACATGTTTGATATCTAATATGGACGCAGCAGCTAACTCTCCACTTGAATCTCACTCTACTGTCCAGACTGCCGCGACTCCGAAAAAGATTGCGTACTTAACATTTGATGATGGGCCGAACAAATACACATCACAAATTTTAAACATCTTAGAACAAAAACATGGGAAAGCTACTTTCTTTGTCATCGGTGGAAAAGCTTCACATTATCCACAAACAATGAAACGTCTCATACGAGAAGGTCATTATATCGGACTTCACAGCATGTCTCATGATGTAAAACGCCTATATACCGGTGACCCATCCGTTTTGATTTCCGAAATGGAGCAGACCCGTTCAATCGTTCGTCAGGCAACAAATTTGGATACGCACCTTGTGCGAGTTCCATATGGTAGTATGCCTTATCTAAAAAAGAATTATCGCGATGCACTCGTTTCTGCTCATTATAAAATGTGGGATTGGACAATCGATACATATGACTGGAAAAGCTATCACAATCCTTCCTCCATACTCGAGCGAGTTATGAACCAAAGTGATGAACAAATTGAGGTCATTTTAATGCACGATTCTAGTGTCACTGTGAAAATCCTTCCGAAAGTTATCGACTATCTTCAAGCAAAAGGATATACACTTCTTCCTTATAATCCTTCTTCCCATTTAGAAGTAAACTTCTGGAAGGACACAAGATTGTAACAGCTTTAGTATATACTAGAGCTGTTTGTTTTTTTCTCTTCCCTCAATTCCTATTTTTGTGTAAAATTTTAAATAGTGATGAAGTTTCGAGGTGAAGAAAAATGAAACGAATGGACCTCATTTATGACGCCATACAAAAGGGGAATTACCCAGAAGGTGTAACAGCATCTGAACTCGCTACACTTCTACAGCTAGACCGTGCAAACGTTAGTAGTGATTTAAATAAACTTGTGAAAGAGAATCTTTTATCGAAAACAGGAACACGTCCTGTCCGTTTCTATTTAAGAACTAATGTCCATATGGAAACGCCTTCACAAGATATTACTTTACTCGATGCCTTTGCAAAAGAAAACCAAAGCCTAAAAATTGCGATTGAAAAAGCAAAGGCCGCTGTGCTCTATCCTCCGAGCGGGATGCATACATTGTTACTTGGTGAAACAGGTGTCGGGAAGTCTATGTTTGCCTCTTTAATGCATGAATACGCAATTGAAGTTAATCAGCTTCCAAAAGGTGCACCATTTATCGTTTTTAACTGTGCAGATTATGCAAACAATCCACAGCTCTTGCTTGGACAGCTTTTCGGGATAAAAAAAGGTGCCTATACAGGCGCGAATGATCAAAAAGGATTAATTGAGAAAGCCAATGAAGGCATTCTCTTCCTAGATGAAGTACACCGTCTTCCGCCGGAAGGTCAAGAAATGCTATTCACATTTATTGACCGCGGTGTATATCGACGCCTTGGAGAAACAGAGAACGAACGCAAGGCAAAAGTATTAATTATTACTGCAACAACTGAAGAACCAAATTCATTTTTATTAAAAACATTTACAAGACGTATTCCGATGACCGTAACATTGCCACCACTTCGAGAGCGGACACATCAGGAACGATTCGCTCTCTTACAGCTGTTTTTCACAAATGAAGCGATTCGCTTACGGAAAAAGATTCATGTCAGCCCTAACGCAATGCGTTCGTTCGTCTTTTATCAATGTCCAAACAATATTGGACAATTAAAAACAGATGTACAAATTGCCTGTGCGAAAGCTTATTCTGATTTTGTAACAAAAAAAAGAGACTCTGTCCGCGTTTCAAGTACCGACCTACCATGGTACATGAAAGAAGGACTATTTATTGAAAGAAAAAGTCGCCATTTGTATCAAGTACCTAATGAGACCTTTGTATTTACAAGTGACGAAGGCTGGAGCAAACACAAAACAGAAAACACACGCTCTTCCATTTATGATTACATCGATCATAAATACGAGGAACTACAAGCTCGTGGCATTGAAGAAAAAGAATTGGATTTACTAATAGAAAATGATATCCAAAGCTTCTTCGTCCAGTATTTTAATCAAATGTCTAAGAAGACAACTCATGAAAATGTCTTTAAAATTGTCGACCCGAACATTGTTTCCGTATGTGAAAAAATCGCCGAACTAGCAGAAAAATATTTATCTAAGACATTTGATGAAAAAATATTTCTCGCTTTAAGTTTACATGTACAGACAACTTTACAACGCTTGCAAGGTGGCAAACAAATTCACCACCCACAGCTAAATCAAATTCGCACGAAATATAAAGAAGCTTTCTCTGTAGCCATGCAGTGCATTCAGCTTTTAGAAGAAGAATTGCAAATCACAATGCCAATTGATGAAGCTGGATTTTTAACGATGTTTTTTGTAGTGGATCCTATCCCCTCCTCACAAGCTGACGTAAAAGTATTAATCTTAGCTCACGGCAACGGTATTGCAACAGAAATGGCAAATGTTGCGAACGAACTACTCGGCATTGATGACGTTACTGGAATCGATATGCCGCTTCATGAATCACCGAAAGATTTCTTAGAACGAGTAAAAGTGTACATGAAGACACTCGGGCATATCAATGGACTCCTCTTACTTGTCGACATGGGCTCACTTGCTTATATTGGAGATATATTAGAAACCGAATTTCATATTCCGGTACGTGTCCTTTCTATGACAAGTACACCACATGTACTAGAAGCTGCGCGAAAAGCTCAGCTCGGTTACTCTTTAGATGCGTTGTATGAAACTGTAAAAAACTTAACGCCGTTTTATCTGAACCTACAAGAAGAAAAGAAAAAGCCACTTACGCCAATGAAATCCGTTATTCTAACAGCTTGTTTAACTGGCGAAGGCAGCGCATTAGCCATTCAAAAAATGCTTGAGAACTATTTACGATTCGATAAAGATTTAATTGAGATTATTCCAATTAGCATCGTTCACGAAAAAGATTTAACAAAAATGATTGAAAACATCAAGAAAGAACGTAATATGATTTGCATTGTGACAAACTTTGATGTCCAGGTTCCATGTTTGACCTATCATTTCCAAGACATTGTAAACTATAAAGCAATTCAGCCGATTCAAGAATTAATTATGTACGAAGAAACATATGCAAAAATGGCTGATATTCTTGGACAACAAATGCAGCGTGATGACGGAGCACTAATGATTAAAACCATTCGTTACTCCTTAAATACAATTCAGGAAATGATTTCTCTGCAGCTCAACCCCGATAGTTTAATGGGCGTTATTTTGCATATGAGCTGTATGATTGATCGCCTCCAAAAAGGGGAAAGCCTTCTCCCTTATCCTAATAAAGAAGCGCGTAGACAAGATGAATACTGGATGTATATGAAAGTAAAAAAAGCGCTGCAACCAATTGAAAATACGTTTGAAGTGCAAATTCCAGATGATGAAATATTTTATGTAATGGACTTCTTCATCAAGAATCAACCAGCAAAAAAAGAATAGAATAAAATGCCTGTGAACGATTCGCTTCACAGGCATTTTTATTTACTGAATAGCACCTACTTTCAATTTCCTTATCCTCCCACGTATTTCCCCTTTTTTAAATTTCTTTGTATGAATATTTACATATGCATTCGCTTGATCTATTTCTTGAATGAGGTCCTCAATTCCCTTCCTTTGCAGCGGCCCTTCTAAATCTTCAATCATTACCGTACCTGTAACAACTCCTTTATCCACGCTAATCCCTTGTTTGACAGGACCATATAAATACAAAACTATTGGCCCATTTTGATTACTTTTCCCTAGATGGATCTGACAAGATATAACCTTCTCAATATTTTTCAATATAATTCTATAAGATAGCCGTTTTAAATCACTATTAAAAACAAATTCTGTTACACCATAAGCTTTCGTATTCACAGGAGGTAGTTCCCTCTGGCCATTTAACCTAGCAAAGAAATGTTTTGTCATACAAGCAACATTCTCCTTATATAAATTTCACCTTAATCTAGGTACCTCTTTAACTAATTTATGGCTGGAATGCAATCAATTATGCCTCTTTCAACTTTGCTTTTTATGAGAGACCTTATCCCTCTTCCAATATATTTACAAAAACTTTACATAATACTTATTCCTTCTACTCAATTCGTTCCTGTATAATGCACCTAGATTTAATATTTCTTCAGGAGGTTACCTTGAAAACAATAATTGAAATTTTCCTTGTATCACTTAAACTAGGACTCACTTCTTTTGGTGGCCCTGTAGCTCACCTTGGCTATTTTCACCATGAGTATGTACAAAAAAGAAAATGGATAAATGAAAGAAACTACACAGATTTAGTTGCCCTTTGTCAATTCCTTCCGGGTCCCGCTAGTAGCCAAGTTGGGATTGGGATTGGTTTATCACGCGGAGGAATACTTGGGGCTATCGTCTCTTGGATTGGATTTACACTTCCTTCTGTACTTGCTCTAGTCTTTTTCGCTTCGCTTCTGGAACAGTTTCAAATATCCGGCACTGGATTTATTCATGGATTAAAACTTGTAGCCGTGGCCATCGTTGCCCATGCAATATGGAGCATGGCACAGAAATTAACACCAGACCGCAATCGAATCACAGTTGCAGTCATTACAGCTTCAGCTGCTTTACTATATCCAAGTGTTTGGACTCAAGTTGTGCTTATTCTACTTGCAGGTATTATAGGTTGGCTCTTATATCGAAACCATACGATTCCATCTGTTAATAAAACACCGATCCCAGTTTCACGCATAACAGCCATTTCGTGTCTTCTGTTATTCTTTGGATTATTAATCTTGTTACCGATATTAAGACCGTATTCCCATTTTATTTCTTTATTCGATAGTTTCTACCGCTCTGGTGCACTCGTATTTGGCGGGGGACATGTTGTTCTGCCTCTTTTAGAAAATGAATTCGTTTTAAGTGGGATGATGACAAAAGAGCAATTTCTAGCAGGATACGGATTAACGCAGGCCGTTCCAGGTCCTCTCTTTACATTTGCTTCTTACATAGGAGCTGTGCTGGACGGGGCACTTGGTGCTACCCTTGCAACAATCGCTATCTTCCTTTCTGCTTTCTTACTCATCATTGGAGTTTTACCATTTTGGGATTATGTCAGACGCCAACCTTCTATACAAGGTGCACTCCTTGGCATTAATGCCGCAGTCGTCGGCATGTTGTTAGCTGCCTTCTACAACCCCATTTGGACAAGTACCATTGCGAGCCAAATTGACTTTGTTATCGCGTCTCTCTTATTTTGTCTCTTAGCATTTTGGAAAGCACCTCCGTGGATGATTGTTATGCTCGGTGCGTTTAGTGGATATATTCTTTCCATTATCTAACCATACAAAAAGACGGCCTTAATAGAGGGTACTAAAAAAGTAATTACTTTGAAAAAATAACGTATATTTTATTTTTAGGTGGCTCCCCTTAATAAACCGTCTTTTTTACTATATAAATCCATTTTGATTTTCAAGCGTATAAGTCACGGCTATGAAAATCAAAATATGACCTGCACTCGTTTTCTCTTTTTGTTTTAACTTGGCATGGGGCAAGAAGAGGATCTGACCGCTTCTATGCATGATTGGATCCTCTTTCGCTCCTAAAAAGAAAGGTTTTATATCGATTTTCTAATTTGTATTTATATATATTAAAATTTCACAAGCTCTACACCTTCTGGCAAAGTACTTTCTGTTAAAATTCGTAATTCCTTCACACGATCCATAACGTAAGAAGAACGCTTTACAAGCTCTGGATCAATATAAGCAGGGTGCACCATCACCTCTACTGTTTGCCCATCTACTACACGTTCTTTCAGTTTCATAAAGTAATCTTCTTGTACGCCATCACTATAAAAGTCACTATAAAACACATCAGAAAATGGACGTACTGCTCTGTCCTTTTCGCAGCGGCGGATTGGTACGTTATATTTATCCGCTAACCGTTCAAGAACATCATGCAAAATCGGTAGGCCATGTACATGATGATGACTATCTAAATGCGTTGGTGTTAATCCATATGATAAAAACTTCTCAATTTGTGCAGTCCATTCTCTTTCAACCTCTTCAGGATTTATATTTCCTTCTCTTACAATACTTTGCTTATGAAAGGAACCATCTTCACTAACAAGAGACGGAACATCTGTAAGAAGCGGTTTACCGGCTGTTAAAACGAGATGAACCCCTACTCCTAATGACTTATATTCTTTCGCTAAATGGACAGCACGCTCCGTTCCTGGCATGTTCATCATCATCGTCGTAGAATTCACAATCCCGTTTACATGTCCTTCAACAATTCCATAGTTTGTACCTTCTGTAAGACCAAAATCATCTGCATTTACAATTAATCGAATCATAAATTTCCCTCCTACTATATATATCCATCTTGATTTACTGGCATATAATCCGCTGCTATGAAGAATAAAAAGTGACCTACACTCGGTTTCTCTCTTTGTTTTAGCTTGGCATGGGGCAGGAAGAGGCTCTGACCGCTACTATGCATAGCCAGATGCTCTCTCCCACCTAAAAAGAAAGGTTTTATGTCGGTTCTTCAATTTATATTTATATAAATGAAAAAAGCGGGCTTAGTAAGCGCCGCTTTTTATTTCTCTACCTTTTTGAAGAACTGCGGAAGATACTCTTTATGAGCTTCCAACATTTCATCTAAAATTTGTTTTGCTACCTTATCTGATGGTACAAGTGGATTAATTGTCATAGCTAGCAGCGCTTTATGATAATCACCTGTAACAGCAGCTTCAATTGATGTGCGCTCAAATGATTTAATTTGCTGAACTAAACCGCGAACTGGAACTGGTAAGTCGCCTACCGCAATCGGTTTTGGACCATCTTTTGTAATGATACAGTTCACTTCAACAGCAGAATCATGCGGCAAGCTTGCAATTGTGCCGTTGTTTCTCGTATTAACAGGTTGAATATCACCTTTGTTATTGTAAATAGATGTAATCAAACTACATGCTGCATCACTATAATAAGCTCCGCCGCGTTTTTCTAATTGTGGTGGCTTAATATCTAAATTCGGATCTTTATATAACTCGAATAAGTCATCTTCTAATTTTTTCACGACTTCTGCACGTGTACCTTTTTCGATAGAAGCTTGTTTTTCCTCTTCTAACATTTCACGTGTTTTATAGTAATAGCGATGATATGGACATGGAATTGCACGAAGTCCGCGAATAAAGTCTGGCTCCCAATCAAGCGCAGCGATGTTTTCCATCGTAATTTGCTTCTCTGGATCTGTTACAAGTTCTAACACACGGTCCATTACACTTACGCCATCTAAATACACATCTAATCCGTAGACCATATGATTTAAACCAGCAAAATCAACATGAACGCGGCTTGCATCTACTTCAAGTAGTCTTGCAAGACCCATACGAATACCAATCGGAACGTTACATAATCCAACTACTTTTTGAATACTTGTATAGCGTAGTACAGCCTCTGTTACCATGCCAGCTGGATTTGCAAAGTTAATGAGCCAAGCGTTTGGACAAAGCTCCTCCATATCCTTACAAATATCCAAAATAACAGGAATCGTTCTCAGCGCTTTGAATAATCCACCAGGACCATTTGTTTCCTGACCAATTACATCATATTTTAAAGGAATTGCTTCATCTTTCGCACGAGCTTCTAATAAACCAACGCGAAGTTGCGTTGTTACAAAATCAGCATCTTTAAGTGCCGCGCGGCGATCAAGTGTTAAATGAATCTCAATTGGTAACCCTGCCTTTTTCACCATACGCTTCGCTAAGTTACCAACAATCTCTAACTTTTCTTTTCCTGCGTCAATATCTACTAACCAAATTTCACGAACAGGAAGCTCGTCATAGCGTTTAATAAATCCTTCAATTAACTCTGGCGTATAACTAGAGCCACCGCCAATTGTAGCAATTTTAATTCCACTCATACCTTATTCCCCTTTCGCATCAAGCTTTTTATAAAGATCGATAAATTCTGCTGCTAATTCTTTTACTGTAATAGAATTCATTAAATGATCTTGTGCATGAATTAAAAGAACACTAATCTCTGTTTTTTCTCCTCTTGCTTCTGATTGTATGAGCTCTGTTTGGAAATGATGCGCTTCATTAATCGCTTCTTTTGCCTTTACCATTGCCTCATCTGCTTCTAATAATTTCCCCTGTTTTGCATATTGCAGTGCCTCCATTGCATAGCTTCTCGCGTTACCGCTATGTAAAATCAATTGGAATGGAATTTGTTCTGCTGTAGTCATCATAATTACCGCCCTCTCTATAAAGTTCAACTGATTGAAATACCCCTTCGATTTGAACATGTCTATTAAAATATTATTTTCCTAATTTGGTTTTGGTGTTCTTCTAGATGTGTGCCATCTTTCTGAACAAGATATAAAGTTATTATTCTCGCGAACAATATTGTCCGCGAGAATAATCATGTATTAAAGTGATGCAGATTGGCCTTTTCCTGTTGGAATCGCTTTTTCTGCTTGTACATAAGTACGGTCACACATTAATACGAATGGATAGTAAATCACTACCGCAATTGCAAAGTTCACTAACTGTAAGACTGCCCCTGCAATGCTTCCGCCTGACACAAGGTAACCACTAAAGATCGGTGGCATTGTCCATGGAACTAAAGCAACTGTTTTTGGTACCCATCCTAAAGAAATTGCTGTATAAGAAGTAATAACTAATACAACTGGTGTAATTACAAATGGAATAATTAAAGCTGGGTTTAATACGATTGGTGTACCGAAAATAACTGGTTCGTTAATGTTAAAGAATCCAGGACCAAGAGATACCCGGCCGACACCACGAAGCTGTGCACTTTTCGCAACAAGCATAACTGCTACTAGAAATGCTAATGTTGCACCAGATCCGCCGATATATACATATACATCAAAGAATGGTTTTGTTAAAATATTTGGCACATCATATGCAGACATACCATCGTTAAATAATTTCATATTTTTTTCTAATGCTGGTAAATATAATGGATCGATAATACCACCAATAATGTTAGGACCATGTAAACCGAAGAACCATAATACGTGAATAAGTAAAGCAATTATAATTGCACTTGGTAATGTTGCTGCTAAACCTTGTAATGGTAACTGAATTGTTTCGAATACCATTTTATGAATACTTGTTCCTGCTAATTTCACTGCTAATTGAATACCCGCAACTACTATTAGAATTACAAATGCTGGCACTAAAGCTGCGAATGATTTCATTACTGCTGGTGGAACACCATCTGGCATCTTAATTGTAATTTCTCTTTGAACAAAGAATCTAAAGACTTCCGTTACAAGCAGTGACACAATGATGGAAACGAATAATCCCTGTGCCCCTGTCCAAGCTAAATCAATACCGCCTTCTTTCGGCGTTGTCGGAGAGATAATAATTAATGCACCGAATGTAATGATTGCCGCTGACAACGCGTCTATATCGTAAGATTTCGCTAAGTTATAACTTATCCCCACTGCTACTATGAGAGCCAAGATTGCAAATGACCCCGTCCACATACCACCGCCGACATCTTTCCAAACTTCTCCGAATGTACCTTTCATGAAGTTTTGGAATGCATCAATCGGTAAACTATTAATCAGTACTGCAAATGAACCAACTAAGATAAGAGGCATAACTGCGATAAAGCCATCACGGATGGCAACTAAGTGACGTTGCGCTCCGATTCTTCCTGCGACTGGAACTAAATACTTTTCCATAAATGCAATAAACTTTTGCATTTTCTGTCCCCCTAATTATTTTTTTAGTGTTAATGCGTGATCTAAAACTGCTTCCCCATTCATCATGCCGTAATGCATTGGATTAATAACGTCGATTCCAACATTTTTACCATCCGCAAGCGCTTTCAAAGAAGAAAGCATGTAACGAACTTGCGGTCCTAACAATAGTACATCCGCTTCATCGATATTATTTTTTACTGCATCCCCAGATACAGCCCAAATCTTTCCTTCTAGACCGCGAGATTTTGCAGCCTCTTCCATTTTTGTAACTAGTAAGCTTGTAGACATTCCTGCTGAACAACAAAGTAAGATATTCATAAATAAGTCCCCCTAGGCATTTAAACTATGTTTATTTTTTGTTTTTCTTTACGCCTTTTATTATTGCAATTGCCGTGCCAACTTTTTAAACCGCCTAAAATTAACGTTTTTTTGTGTGTTTTTATTGTGTGTTACCGCTTTCAAAGAGTGTGTTACCCAAAAAATGTATAGTGTGTTATAAAACAACACGCTTTTAACACATAACTGTATGAAAATAGATTAGTGTTTAGTTGTCTAGTTGTATTCAAAACAAAAAAAGAAAATGTCTTTGTAAATGAATTTTATTTTTTATTGAAAAACAATAAAAAGAAGTATAATAAAAAGAGAGATATAAAATGAAACACAATAATAAAAAATTAACTTTTTTTATTATCTTTACAAATATTCTCTGTTACTTATTTGCCATTACGATTAAAGAAGAAAACGATTTAACAATATAAGGTGGGTACTCTATGCCGATTAAAGTAAATTTAGACTTACTGCTCGTCAAACAAAAAGTAAAGTCGATTGATTTAGCAAAAAAAATCGATATTACCAATGCCAATTTGTCTATCTTAAAAACAGGAAAAGCAAAAGCCATTCGTTTTTCTACATTAGAAGCAATCTGTAAAGAACTAGGTTGTCAGCCTGGTGATATTTTAGAATATGTGGAAGAGGAATAACATAAGAAAAACATAACGAGCCATACCGGAAAATAAACCGATATGGCTTAACTTTTATTTTTGTCACATCAATATACCTGCGAACCTTAACCAGAGCAAATTCCCTCCTTCAATCATTTTTAAAAGATGGTGAATTTCATCTGTTACTTCTTTTGCCCGAACAATAATCTCTACTTCCTCTTGGAATGGGTTTAATTCAATGTGAACTTTCACTGATTCCCATCCCCTTTACATTTCTATTGTTACATATATTTACAAAAATAAAATAGATTTTGGTATAAGTGGTCATCTTCTTGTCATAACTAACTTCTTTCCAAACACAAAAAAACCTTGCATAAGCAAGGTCCTATTTATTCTCCGACATTTTCCTATATAACTCTACAAATTCACTTGCTAATTCCTTCACCGTAATCGCATTCATTAAATGATCCTGTGCATGGACCATGAGAATCGTAATCTCTGTTTTTTCTCCGCCAGCTTCCCGTTGGATCAAATTTGTTTGCAAGCGGTGTGCCTCTTGTAATTCTTGCAAGGCTTCTTGTAGTTTTGCTTCCGCTTCCGTAAACTCGCCGCGTTTCGCATAATCAATTGCTTCCATCGCACAGCTTCTCGCATTCCCACCGTGTAAAATTAAATGAAAAGCCTGCGTCTCTATCGTATCCATTTTAACTTTCTACTCTCCTTTTCATTTAGCCATCCTGCATTTTCAAGGATACTACATCATTTTAAAATGCTATCTCGTTCAGTTTGAAGCATTTAAATTAAATTGTAAACGATTTCAAATTGTATTTACTACATCTATTATATTAAACGTTACGCCAAGTGGATACCTTAATAATCTCTATATAATCCTTAGATTAACGAAGCATCTTCTACTTCGTATACGCTACTAGGTTTCCTCTCTGATGACAAACTTAAAAACAAAAATTTCTCGTTTTTCACTCTATTCGATCTATCTGTGTTTACCTAGTAAACACAGTCACAACTCGTTATAATGGTTCAGTATGATTTTTTACATTAGATAGGAGGGTATATTATGAAGGCTTATCGCTTTCCAATTATTTTATTATCTTCCATCCTAATTGGTGGTTTCATTGGTTATTTCATGGGTACCGATGCAGTTGCTTTAAAACCGCTTGGTGACATTTTCTTAAACTTGATGTTTACGATTGTTGTACCTCTTGTGTTCTTTAGTATTGCCTCATCTATTGCCAATATGGATGGATTAAAACGTTTCGGAAAAATTATGTCTAGTATGGCTGGGACTTTCTTATTTACGAGTATTATTGCTGCAATTTTTATGATTATTGTCGTGAAAGTATTCCCACCAGCACAAGGTGTTGTATTAGAACTAACACAACCTGATAAAGTTGAAAAAGGTATTAGCGTAGCTGATCAAATCGTCGGCATCCTTACAGTATCAGATTTCTCGAAGCTACTATCTCGCGAAAATATGTTAGCTCTTATTTTCTTCTCTATTTTAATGGGAGTAGCAACTTCAGCAGTTGGAGATAAAGGAAAGCCATTCGCTACATTCCTACAATCTGGTGCAGAAATTTCAATGAAGGTTGTTTCCTTCATTATGTACTACGCTCCGATTGGACTTGCTGCCTACTTTGCAGCTTTAGTTGGAGAATTTGGTCCTCAGCTTCTTGGAACATACTTCCGAGCAGCGATGGTATACTATCCGGCTTCTCTCGTATACTTCTTTGTCTTCTTTACATTCTATGCGTACCTTGCAGGTCGCAAGCAAGGCGTTCGCATCTTTTGGGAAAACATGGTCTCTCCTACAGTTACATCACTTGCAACTTGTAGTAGTGCCGCAAGTATTCCAGCAAACCTAGAAGCGACCAAGAAGATGGGTATTTCTTCTGACGTTCGTGAAACAGTTGTCCTTCTTGGCTCTACGCTTCATAAAGATGGATCTGTTTTAGGCGGCGTTTTAAAAATCGCTTTCTTATTCGGGATTTTCAATATGGAATTTTCAAGTCCAAAAACATTAGCAATTGCTCTTGTTGTTTCTCTATTAGTTGGAACAGTAATGGGCGCAATTCCTGGCGGCGGTATGATTGGTGAAATGTTAATCGTTTCTCTATACGGTTTCCCGCCAGAAGCCTTGCCAATTATCGCAGCTATTAGTACAATCATCGATCCACCAGCAACGATGTTAAATGTAACAGCTGATAACGCTTGTGCCGTTTTAACAGCTCGTCTTGTTGAAGGAAAGAACTGGGTTAAGAATAAATTTGCATAATAATAGTAAGAGGGTGTCCACTTTGGACACCCTCTTCTTTCTTCTTTCTGCTTGCCACAAATTTGTTACAACTTTCACAAAATTTCCACAGCCCTTTCCTCTTCTTCGTACTATAATCATGTATGGAAAAGGAGATGGAAACCATGACACAAAGCGCCCCAGAATTTAAAATTTTGCAGAGCATTGCGTTTCTTGCCGTTGTTTTGCAAAGTTCCTTACTATATACAATGAACCAAGGAAATATCCTAATTGAACAATCACTTATTATAGGGATGCTATTCAACCTCGCAAAATTTTCAGCACCAGCATTCATCTTTATTGTTGGATTCCATTTAATTCGGCAATATACAAAACACATGATGTATAAAGAATATATTTACGAAAAAACAACTCATCTACTTGCTCCTTATCTTTTCTGGTCTATCATTTACTTAGTTACAACGAACCAAGTTGTTACCATGCAAAGTGGGCTAAAAAGTCTCTTACTCGGAACAGCTGCACCTCACCTTTGGTACGTAATTATGATGTTTCAAATTCATTTACTGTTTCCTTTGTTATGTACTTTATTTTATTGGTTTCAAAAACGCACAAAAAAGCAGCAAGATATATATAAATTCATGGCCACTTTCGCCATCATGTATTTGCTCTTAATGTGGTTCTCTTCTCATTATATTTTTAACGGTGAACTGTTAACTCGTTCAACCATTTTGCATTATACAGATCGTTCCTTCTTTTTCTATTCATTTTACTTTGTTATGGGAGGAATCGCAGCTACAGCACTTCACGCTTGGCGTTTATTTGTCATGAAGCACATACCGCTGATAACCTTTTTATTCTTTATTTTATTCTTATTCATCAACTATGAACTATTTAGCTTTTACGGTGTAGATTCGATCCATCTTACTGTATCTACCTATTTAAAGCCATCCATGTTTTTATATATTGTATGTGAAATACTCATTCTGTACGTATTATCTATCACCATCGTCCAACGGCGAGGAGCCTTATATAAAGCATTACGTTTTATTGGAAACTACACATACGGAGCCTATTTAGCACACTTTTTCTTCTTACAACTAAGTACAAAAATATTAGCTCTATTCACAATACAAGCCAATACCATTCTATATATCCTGTTGCTATTTCTATCTACTACAACTCTATCTGTTCTAACAATGGTTTTATGTAGCAACCTTCCATTCCATACATGGATTACAGGTCCTTCTCCAGCTCCTATGTTAAAATTTCCAGCTCTTACACCATTGTTACCTTTGTTAAAAAGTAAAAAGTAGAAAAATGCCACCTTACGAGGTCGCATTTTTTATTTCTCATCCCTTTTCAATTCCGTCTCGGCTAACAGCGGCAACACATTATCAAAAATATGTGTATTCATTTCTTTCCCAGTTACATATCCACCATAAAATCTGCTAAATACATTGTCATTTCTCAATTTACTCATCCGATCATACAACTCCTTAGCAAATTTTGTGTCACCTGTTTCTAATACATATAAAATAGTCAGTCCATATGCCGCTGGTGATTCAAAATCAACTATCGGTTCTCCCTTTTCTAAATCATAGCGCCCATACAGCTTGCCATCTTGATGAAATTTCTTTTTTATAAAATCAAAATATTCATTAGAAGAAAGACCACCTAAACTACGATGATAGGCAACATATGACTGATCAATAAGATTCACCTGCTCTTCATATTTGAACGTACCATCTTCTTTATACTCTTTCGGAAATGCCCAGCCCCGCCTCGGATAATCCGCTAAAAATTGGACAACTTCCTGGTGCTGCGCTTCTGAAATTTTTCCATATCGCTTCATATAAGAAAACGCACTTGGATTTATGTAAGATGTCGTTAACACTTTGGTTTGCTTCCCCTGATCTGCATCATAATAATCGACATAGGTTTTCCCTTTCTTATTATAACGCAATACAGCATCGCTCACTTGATCTGCAAGTTGTCTATAGCGCTCTTCCTTATACATTTCATACGCACGGTATAACTGTTCAACGATTCGAAGATCATCAATAAGTGCATTTGTGCCTGCTTGCCTTCCCCCTGTTTCGTCAATTTTCCATAAGACAATATGAGTCTTGTCTATAAAGTAATTTTGTACAACCTTTACCTGCTCATCAAAAAGTGGTTGGTTGTCTATATCAAGCGTATATTGTAACCAAAGTCCAGCTGATTCTGATAATGCTTCACGGCCAGTTGCTTCACTCGTCCCTACTTTCGGATCCTCAAGTCGATATGTCGCGAGCGCACCATTATCATTAAGCATATGTCTCAAAATAAAATATTCCGTCCGATTTCCTTGTAATGCAGTCCAAAAAACAATTCCACCTAAAACGATAAATATAATAACCGCAGCACATATATACAAGCGTTTCCGCACACTTTTTCACCTCTCTAATAAGGCTAACCGGAATCTGGTCAGAACATACGGAAACATCCAAAAGACATTTTTAAAATTTCACTTTCATTCCCTACCCTTTATATACTTCTTTTCCCGGACGATATAATGATTGCACAAGGTGATCATACTCGCGTCGCGTAATTTCTTTATTATATAACTTTAGTAACAAATCTTTATGCTCTTTTGAAAATGCCATTTTTTTAATGACCTCAGGATACATAAAACATCCCCTCCGTTTCACGTGAACTTCTTCATTCTGTTAGCATTAGGCCCTAAATAAGAACCTATGTTCGCATAAGAATTATAAAAGATTTTCTGATAAAACACAAACGAAATGTTTCCCCTTTATTTTTCGAGCTTTTCTGAAGATTTCAAAAATATAATATCATATCCGTCTTTTAAAATACATATATATTTTTGGTATTTTTTTGAATAAATTTCCCAGTCCAATCAGAAAATAATGGCAAAAATGAAGAGGAGTAAACTTATGGATACTGTTACATTGTCACGCGCCTTCTTTGGTTCATCATTAGCATTCCATATTATTTTTGCAACACTTGGAATCGGACTATCGTTAATGATTTTTATAAGCGAAGTGTTATATCACTTGAAAAAAGATTCAGATTATGCCGTTATGGCAAAAAGGTGGACGAAAGCCTTTGCCATCCTTCTTGGCGTAGCAATTCCAACCGGAACAATTGTCGGGGTACAAATTTCACTTCTTTGGCCTGGATTTGCCAAAATTGTCGGCCAAGTGATCTCCGTGCCCTTTCAAATTGAAATTTTTGCTTTCTTTTTAGAGGCGTTATTTATGTCTATTTATGTGTATGCGGCAGATAAGTTACCTCCATTCATGAGACTCGTGTCTCTCTTTTTTGTTATGCTCGGCGCCACTGCATCTGCTGTGTTAATTACATCTGCAAATACGTGGATGAATACACCGGCAGGATTCTCTATGAATCCAGACGGTTCCGTTTTTAATGTTGATCCGTGGAAAGCATTCTTTAATCCCAGCTTTTTCACAAGCTCCTTCCATGTTGTCATTACGGCCTATGCAACAGGAGCAGCTGTTATTGCTTCTATCGCTGGATTTAAATTATTAAAACGAAATACAAGCACACGGGAAATTGCTTATCATAAAAAAGGATTATTTTTAGGGCTTGTCGTCACATTTATTACAGGTGCAACAATGTGGCTCTCTGGGCATGAATCAGCAATTGCTTTACATGAACATTCTCCAGAAAAATTAGCAGCAGCGGAAGCATTATTTGATACAACGTCACATGCTCCTCTTGCAATTGGTGGCTTTGTTGATGCGGCAACCCATGAGCTACAATACGGACTTGAAATCCCTAATATGTTAAGTTTGCTAGTTGGATTAAACCCCAATACTGTCGTAAAAGGGTTAAATGAATTCCCTCAAGAAACGTGGCCACCATTTTATACCCATACATTCTTTAATTTAATGGTTGGTACAGCTGTATTCACTTTCGCTGTTGCAACAATCGGGCTTCTATATTGGTATTTTATTTACCGAAAAAAAGGTACGGAGTTACCAAAATGGCTTCTATGGGGGACTGCTGCATGCGGACCGATTATGATGCTCGGCATTGAATTCGGATGGATTTTCAGTTGTAGTGGTCGTCAACCGTGGACCATTTATGGAATGCAGCGCACAATGGATGCTGCCACGCGCGCTGATTTTGTCGGACCTTTATTCATTTTATTCGTCATTTTGTATATTGGGCTTGGCGCTTTAACAATTTTCGTACTCCGAACATTCTTTAGAAGACACCCATTGCAAAATGATTTACAGCAGCAAGGAGGAGATTCTCGTGCATGAGGCAAGTATTGCAATTATCATTTTATGGGCCCTTATCTTCGTATACAGCATTTTAGGTTCCATCGATTTTGGAGCTGGATTTTGGGGCATGGTATACGCCAAGCACCCTACACTTGCTGCAAAGCTTGCCAATCGTTATTTATCACCAACTTGGGAAGTCACCAATACTTTTCTCGTCTTTGTTGTTGTTGCATTTCTTGGCTTCTTTCCGAAAGCGACCTTCACTCTTGCAACGGTGATGTTCGTGCCGGTGACATTAATTTTAGTTCTCGTCGCCATTCGTAGTACATTTATGGTTTTTGCCTATTCTGTACCAAAATATGAACATCGTCTGCGCTTCATTTCTGGTATTACTGGGCTCTTAATTCCTGCCTTATTAATAACAGTTTTACCCGTGACAGAAGGCGCCTATATTACGACTTCTGGAGGTAAAGAAGCTCTATTATACGGAAAGCTTTTATCAAGCCCTGTAATTTATTGTTATATGTTATTCGGATTAACTTCTGAGCTATTCCTGTCCTCTCTTTTTCTAGCTGACTTTGCAAGAGAACAAGGTTCAGAAGATACGTATCGACTTTATAGACGCAATGCCATCATACTCGGCCCAGCAACACTCGTCACAGCCATCATCGCCCTTGTTGTTATGGAACCAGAAACACATTGGCTCATGCAAGGATTAATTAAACAATTCCCATGGTTCACAGTCTCCATTATTTTATTTGTAATTGGCTATTCTTCTCTTTGGTGGACGAATAAAAGACATGATTCACTCGGCTGGCCACGGATTGCCGTTTTAGCGGTTGTTGCGCAATATGCATTTGCAAGCTATGCTTACGGCGTCGCGCATTTACCATATATCATTTATCCAGACGTTACTGTATTTACAAGCTTTACAACGAAAGAAACATTCTATGCCTTACTCATTCTCTATGCAATCGGCATCGCGATCTTACTTCCAGGCTTTATCTTCTTCTGGAATTTATTCTTAAAGGATCGAACGTTCTTAAAAGAAAAATAATAATAGCCCCCTCCGCTACCGTCTTAGCAAAGGGGGCTTCTATATTTAAGTTAGGTACATGTGATCAATCAAGTAAAAAGGTGTTCGGAATCGTGCATTCCCTATTATTGATATAAGTGACTACCAGTTTCTTTAAATTCTTCTGCTTTCTCTTTCATACCTTGCTCAATTGCTTCTGTTGTTTCTAAATCGTTCTCTTTTGCATATTCACGAATATCATGTGAAATTCTCATACTACAGAACTTCGGACCACACATTGAGCAGAAATGGGCCGTTTTTGCACCTTCTGCTGGCAATGTTTCATCGTGGAAATCCATTGCGCGTTCAGGATCTAAAGATAAGTTAAATTGATCGCGCCAACGGAATTCAAAGCGCGCTTTTGAAAGAGCATCATCACGTTGTTGCGCTGTTTTATGACCTTTCGCAAGATCCGCAGCATGCGCTGCAATTTTGTAAGTTATAACCCCTTCACGAACATCATCTTTGTTAGGCAAACCTAAATGTTCTTTCGGTGTTACATAGCAAAGCATTGCTGTACCAAACCAGCCAATCATTGCTGCTCCAATCGCAGATGTAATATGATCATAACCTGGTGCGATATCTGTTGTTAAAGGTCCGAGTGTATAGAATGGTGCGCCTTGACAAATATCAAGTTCTTTCTCCATGTTCTCTTTAATTAAATGCATTGGTACATGTCCTGGACCTTCAATCATCACTTGCACATCATGCTTCCAAGCAATTTTTGTTAACTCACCAAGTGTTTCAAGCTCAGAGAATTGTGCTTCATCGTTTGCATCCGCAATCGAACCTGGACGTAATCCATCTCCAAGAGAGAAGGAAACATCATATTGTTTCATAATTTCACAAATTTCTTCAAAGTGAGTATATAGGAAGTTTTCTTTATGATGGAATAAACACCACTGCGCCATAATAGAACCGCCGCGTGAAACAATTCCCGTCATCCGTTTTGCTGTAATTGGAATGTAACGAAGCAGTACGCCCGCATGAATCGTAAAGTAATCCACGCCTTGCTCCGCTTGTTCGATTAACGTATCACGATATACTTCCCACGTTAAATCTTCAGCAATACCATTTACTTTTTCTAGCGCTTGATAAATGGGCACCGTTCCAACTGGTACAGGAGCGTTACGAATAATCCATTCACGTGTTGTATGAATATTTTTCCCTGTAGATAAATCCATAATTGTATCTGCGCCCCAGCGTGTTGCCCATGTCATCTTCTCTACTTCTTCGGCAATAGAAGAAGAAACCGCAGAGTTCCCGATATTTGCATTTACTTTCACGTGGAAATTACGTCCAATAATCATCGGTTCTGCTTCTGGATGGTTAATGTTCGCTGGTAAAATTGCGCGTCCTTCTGCAATCTCTTTACGAACAAACTCTGGCTCTACGCCTTCACGAATCGCAACATATTCCATCTCAGATGTAATGATGCCATTACGTGCATAATGCATTTGCGTTACATTCGCACCTTGCTTTGCTCGAAGCGGCTTGCGATCCATTTGCGGGAACACAGGTGTATGCTGAGATGCAGCTTTCACACCATCATCTTCCGGTTTAATTTCGCGTCCTTCATACGCTTCCACATCTTCGCGCGCCACAATCCATTCATGACGAGGCGTTGGAATTCCTTTTTCCAGCTCCACTTTGTATTCAGGATCTGTATATGGTCCGCTCGTATCATATACGCGAATCGATAAATTTGGCACACCGTTTGTTTCACTTTGTGCAATCTCACGCATCGGTACTTTCATACCTTCACGTGGACCATCTACATAGACTTTCTTACTCCCTGGTAAACTCGACTTCAATTCAATTTGCTCAGCTGAAACAGATTGCTTCATAATTTGTGTTTCCTCCCCTTTATCGTTTCAAGAATCCTTCCTTACTCAGAACCTCCAACCAGCTTCCAAGCAATTTGGATTACCTTGATTCTCGCTTCAGTGGCTAGAACAATCGGAGGCTTCGCTTCTTCCGCTGAGGCAAACTACGCCTCTTCGGCTAAAGCTCCATCCACCCTCCCATTCTGCACAAGCCACTTCTGCTTTTCTTAGATCCAGTTTCGCCTCCTAGCCCTTCGCGTCTAAAAACCTTCCACACAAGAAAGTAAAAATCACTTTCTGTGCGGAAGAACTTTAGCCGTCAGGGCTAAACAGTCGGCTCCGCTTTTCATATGACAAGGACGAGAATAAGAACTTGTGACCAACGCATGCCAAATAAAAAAAGCCAGGTCCATAGTAAAATAAGGACCTGGCTCATAAGACATTGTTATGTAAAGCCGTTAACTTCCCTACGCTGGTACGAGCCAGATCAGGTCCAGAGGGTTAAGAAGTTATCGCGCTTCTCTCTCAGCCCACGCATTAATTGGGCACCCCTAGTTTATCACTGATTTAATTTTCAATACTTTCCCATCATACACGATAATCTGAAAAATGCAAAGAAATGATTTTTCATTTTCAGATGTCGTTTTTTGTCTGTTAGTCGATATCCCTTGTAAAATCGCCGATAAAGTGATAGTTTCCGCCGATATCTCAAAAAAGATACCCGCACGATTCGAGCATCTTTCACTATTTACGGTATCATCCACGTTAAATAATAAGCTTGTACATATGTCATAATCCCGACAATGATTACAAAGAATAAGCTATGTTTTACTGTAAAACGGAATAAATCAGATTCTTTTCCAGCGAGTCCTACTGCTGCACACGCGATCGCAATCGATTGCGGTGAAATCATTTTACCCGTCACACCACCTGTTGTATTTGCCGCAACAAGTAATACTTCTTCTACGCCAACTTGCTGTGCTGTAATCGCTTGTAGATTGGAGAACAATGCGTTCGCCGATGTATCTGATCCTGTTAAGAATACGCCGAGCCAGCCAAGGAATGGTGAGAAGAATGGGAATAATCCACCTGTTCCAGCTAACGCTAATGCTAGTGTCGATGATAGACCAGAATAGTTTGCGATAAATGCAAATCCTAATACGAGACCGATAGATAGAATTGGCATTTTTAATTCTTGTAATGTTTCTACGAACGTCTCAACTGCTTGTTTTGCACTCATTTTTAATAGAAATATCGAAATAATACAAGCAATCAAAATTGCTGTTCCTGTTGCTGATAGAATATCAAGCTTTAATACTGCATCATAAGGCGTTGGTTTATTTACAATTGGCTCTGCCTTCATTACTAAATTATGCAAACCTGGAATTTGAAACTTAAAGACAAGACCTTCTAGCGCCCCGCCTGAAGTAAATAACGCTTTAAAGAAATTCTGACTCCAGATGACAACCGTAATCGTTAAAATGATAAATGGTGACCAAGCTTTCACAACTTTTCCTGCTGTTAATTTTGGCATGGATGATGCTGTCGCTGCCGCTTCAGCTTTCGCTTGATTAGATTGATAGATTTCTTTTGGTTGCCATACTTTTAGGAATAACGCTAGACATACTAAGCTAACAAGTGCTGATGTAATATCCGGAAGCTCTGGTCCTAAAAACGTCGCTGTAATAAATTGTGTAATCGCAAAGGAGCTCCCTGCTACAAATAATGCAGGCCATGTTTGTTTTACACCTTTAAAGCCATCCATTAAAAATACGATAAAGAATGGAACGAACATAGATAAGAACGGCAATTGGTGCCCAGCCATTTGTCCGATTTTATGTGGATCAATACCCGTTACTTGCCCCGCAACTGTAATGGGAATCCCCATTGCTCCAAATGCTACCGGCGCTGTATTTGCAATCAAGCAAAGTCCAGCTGCGTATAACGGATTTAAGCCAAGACCAGCAAGAAGCGCTGCAGTAATTGCGACCGGCGCACCAAATCCTGCCGCCCCTTCCAAAAACGCCCCAAATGAAAAACCAATTAAAATAACAAGTAAACGGTGATCGTTCGTAATCGATAGTACGGATGCACGAATCACATCAAACTGCCCTGTTTTTACAGAAATTTTATATAAAAATACCGACATCACAATAATCCAAGCAATCGGCCACAATCCATATGTAAAACCATATCCTGTTGCTGCCATCGCCATTGTAAACGGCATTTTATACGCAAAGAGCGCAACTAAAATTGTTAATACAACTGTAATAAATCCTGCTACATACCCCTTCATACGAAAAACTGCTAAAGCCAAGAAAAAAAAGATAATTGGAATAAGTGCCACCGCTGCGGAAATCCAAATATTACCGAACGGATCGTAAACTTGTGTCCATGTGCCCATTGTCCCTCTCCCTTTCTATAATCCCCTGTTTTGAAATCCTTATAACCCTATCAATAGACTACCGGGTCATCATACCTTTAAAGCTAAAAGAAAAACGTTTTGAGAAAACGTTTTCAAATTGTTGCATTTATTACTTTACCACATCATTTTCTTTTAAAAAAGATTTTCCGAAAGAATTTTCTAATTTTTCATTAAATAACCCTCATTCTCTTTAAGCAATACCCTTAAAGAGAAAAATTTTTATTCATTGACGTAATACAACATTAATATAGGAAACAAAATAATTTTTTCTTATCTTACTTTTTAAACAAACGTTTGATTAATTCGCGAAAAAGCTATCATCACAATCCATTTCTACTTAAACAAATGTTTGTTTAGAATTCTTATAGTGCATTTGACATTATACAGAAAAAGCACTTGCAATATGCAAGTGCCCTATCTTCTCCGTCTTTTTTTCTTTTTTCGCATCAGCCTTTTCCGGCGTGTATTCAATCGATCAGCTATAATGTGGAGTGCACTTGCAGCAATCACTCCAATCACAAATGTCGTTAAAGCTACATCATGTCCCTTTGCAATTTCTACTAGCTTTCCGTCTAATACCGTTATATTTAATATGTATAAAAATGGCGAAAAGACTAATAGCATATACAAGATACGAATGAGGTCACCAATTACAATCGTATGCGTTAAAAAAGAACGATGTGGCATCACACATTGATACGGATACCAAAAAATCCGCAGTAGCCCCCATTTATTATAGGCGTTACTATGAATATCTAAATCTGGTGTTAAAAAGAACGTACCAATTAGAAATCCAATCGCAAAAGTTAAAAGAAAATCAAAATTTGTTAGTCCATACGAAACAAGCATAAACAAAACAATCGGAAGAGAAAGTAAGTTTATCTTCGTATGTGTTTTTCCTGATGGCATAGTGCACTTCCTCGCTTATGTTCTCCCTGCCAGTACATGACAGTCCTCACCTATTGATCTAATTTTTGATCGATAAACGACGTGTCTATATCAGAACCGAACCAATCCGCTAATTTCACCTGTGCTTTTTCTTTTACATCTTCATTTACATACATAGATGCTTGCAACAGTGCAGCTGTTAATGCACCCAAATCATCCGTATAACCAATTCCAGCTATAAAATCCGGAATCGCATCAATTGGTGCAATAAAGTAAGCAAGTGCCCCAATAATTGTTGCCTTTACTCGCTTGGGAACATCTGGCCTTTGTATTACGTAAAACAATAATAAACTCGCATAAATGACCGACTGTCCCGCTTGTTTTGCTACTTGTTTTACCTTCGTCCAAAACGCTTCGACTGAAAATTTACGTTCCATATCAACAGCTCCCATGTTTTATTTTTTTCATCACACGAAAAAAATAGATATACCTTCACCAAAAGAAAAAACGACCTATGTTATTCAAGTAAAGATTCATCAAATATACACATAATCTACCAACCAAAATTCATCTCTCATTGATGAAAGTTTCACTATATTGTAACAGATAGATAACAAAAGAACAAGTGTTCGCGTTATTTTCTAGCTATTTCCCTTCATATAATAGTTTTCTAGTAAACATGTTGAGGATTCCTGTTCATATTTTCTCAACATGAAATATCTAATTTCTCTTAACATTCCCTTTTATCTTTGTTATATTTTCTAGTTGACGAGCATATAAACCAATGTTAAAGTGTTCTCTGTCAGCAACAACGAAAATACAAAAACTGTAAAATGATATAGTGTTTCTAAGAATTAGATTTTGTTGTATAATACAGAAATGACGTTATACTTATGAGTCAACAAAAGGAATGAAGAGACACCAAAAGGGTATGCATAGTTAAAGTCGTATAGGGGTTATATAGGAAACTCTACTCATGGCCAAGAAAACTATGTATTTTTTATTTTAGCATTTTTTGCTCCAAAATCGACCAAGCCTGATAGAGAAAGGGTGAAAATGGATGAAGGAATCTTTAAAATCACAATTTTATAATGTGCGTTTTACTTTGTTCGTTGCTTTGGCCTTATGGCTAAAAACTTACATTATTACACGTACGAGCTTTGATTTAAAACTTGAATCTTTCATGCAAGAATTTATTTTATTTATTAGTCCATTGGCAGCATCATTACTGCTTGTGGGTCTTGCATTATTTGCAAAAGGAAAGAAACGTAACTATATAGCACTTGGAATTGATTTTGTTTTAACAATCGTTCTTGTTGGTAACGTAATGTTCTACGGATTCTACAATGACTTCGTTACTTTACCGGTACTTGGGCAAACATCCAACTTCGGACAACTAGGATCTAGTGTAAAAGAACTATTTAATTACAAAATCATCGTTGCATTTGCTGATATTATTATCTTTTCGATTCTATTAAAGAAAAAGAAGAATTTCGCAAAAACTGAGCGCGTGTCACGTCCAATGCGTTCTTTATACTTCGTATCAACGGTTGCTATTTTCTTCGTAAACTTAGGTCTTGCAGAAACTGAGCGTCCAGAGTTATTAACACGTTCATTTGACCGCGTTATGCTTGTGAAAAACTTAGGTTTATATACACACCAAGTATATGATCTTGGCTTGCAAGCTAAATCAAGTTCACAAAAAGCATTTGCTGATGGTAGCAAATTACAAGAAACAGAAAACTATGTGAAGACAATACAAAGTAAACCAGATCCAAATATGTTTGGAACTGCCAAAGGAAAAAACGTAATCGTTGTTTCTCTTGAGTCATTACAAACATTCTTAATTGGTGCAACTGTAAACGGTAAAGAGGTTACACCATTCTTAAACCAATTTGCAAAAGAAAGTTATTACTTCGATAACTTCTTCCACCAAACTGGACAAGGAAAGACATCGGATGCTGAATTCTTAGTAGATACATCACTATACCCGTTAGATCGTGGTGCTGTATTCTTTACACACGGTAATAACGAATATACTGCAACACCAGAAATCCTGCGTCAGCAAGGCTATTACACAGCTGTATTCCATGCAAACAACGCAACATTCTGGAACCGTAACATCATGTACCCTGCACTTGGTTACGATCGTTACTATAACGAACTGGACTACAAAATCACACCAGAAACAAAGTTAAACTGGGGATTAAAAGATATCGAGTACTTTAATCAATCAGTGGATATGTTAAAACAAGTGAAGAAGCCATTCTATACTCGCTTCCTTAGTTTAACCAATCACTATCCATTTACGTACGATGATGACACAAAATTAATTGACCCTTACAACTCTGGTGATCGCGTATTTGACGATTACATGGTAACAGCTCGTTACTTAGACGAAGCAATGAAAAACTTCATTGAACGTCTGAAAGCTGAAGGCCTTTATGATAACTCTGTTATCGTATTCTACGGTGACCACTATGGTATTTCTGAAAACCATAACCGTGCAATGGCACAATTCTTAGGCAAAGAAGAAATTACAACATTTGATCATATGAACTTACAACGTACACCGATGTACATTCACGTTCCAGGTCAAACAGAAGGCAAAACCATTTCAAAACCAACTGGTGAAATTGATATTAAACCAACAATTCTAAACTTACTTGGTGTTGACTCAAGCAATGATGTCCGCTTCGGTCATGATGTATTCTCACCAGATAATAAAGGATTTGTTGTCCTTCGTGACGGTAGCTTCGTTACAGACAAGTACATGTATGCGAACAGTACATTCTATGATCGTACGACCGGCGAAGTTGTTCAATTACCAAAAGAAGAAGCCCAAGCAATGATTGACCGTGCACAAAATGAACTGCGCATGTCCGATCAACTGATTGAGGGAGATTTACTTCGTTTCTCTGAAAGCAACAAAATTAAAACTGGCGAAGTAAAAACAACTATTAAAGAAGAAAAAAAAGGCGCTGAGTAATCTCAGCGTCTTTCTTTTATCTCGTTACTCATGAAGCCTACTCATCGATTGAAATAAAGAGTCCTCACTAAAGCTTCACTTTCTTTAACCAAGAATATTTCTGTCTTTACATTATCATGACGAAATTACAAAATCTTCACCAAATATTTACATAAAATTCATGAAGCTCCTTTATAATTGAACTTGTAAACAAAGTTCTGTATGTTCCCCACATATCTTTTCACATATTGGAAAAGGTCCCCTTGAGGAATAATAGAATCCCTTGTTCATAAGTTAATGTTACTGGAAGTGACACTTATTGTCTTATAAAAGCCGTTCGGCTTTTGTCACCCATCAAGCTTTTCATAAGACAATATCCCTATGAAACAGTGCTACCCTCCTTATGCAACATTGTTGCTAGCAACGTTCAATATGAATGTTGCTTTTTTTGTCACTAAAAAGCAGGATTCCTATTTCTCATTTGCGAATTTGTATATGCAAAATACAATAAAAATAAATTTTCTAGGAAAGGACGGGAAGAAGAATGGCATATGAAAGATTTGTATTATGGAATGATACAGTTATTGATACAAATAAAAAACAACCATACATACAATTAGAAGAACGTGGTTTACAATTTGGAGATGGCGTATATGAAGTAATCCGTATCTATAAAGGGAACTTCCATCTATTAGATCCACATTTAACAAGATTATATCGTTCAATGGATGAAATAGAATTAACGTTACCTTTCTCCAAAGCTGAGCTCATCGTGCTACTCTACAAGTTACTCGAAAATAACAACTTTCACGAAGATGGGATAATCTACTTACAAGTGTCCCGTGGAGTACAAGCTCGTGCACATGCATTTTCTTTTGATGCGATCCCAACAATCTATGCTTATATCTCCAAAAAGGAGCGTCCTGCTTTGTGGATTGAATATGGCGTACGGGCTATATCAGAACCTGATACACGCTGGCTTCGTTGTGATATTAAATCGCTGAATTTATTGCCAAATGTATTAGCTTCCACAAAAGCCGAGCGCAAGGGCTGTAAAGAAGCTCTTCTCGTCCGTAATGGAATCGTTACTGAAGGTAGCCACTCTAATTTTTTTCTTGTAAAGAACGGGATCCTTTATACGCATCCCGCTAATCATCTCATCTTAAACGGCATTATCCGTCAATACACTCTCTCTTTAGCCAACAAGTCGCAAATTCCACTACAAGAGGAACTGTTCAGTATTCGTGATGTTTACAATGCAGATGAATGCTTTTTTACAGGAACAACTGTAGAAATATTACCTATGACACATCTTGATGGAAATGCCATTCAAGATGGACAAGTTGGACCAATTACTAAGTTCCTCCAAAAAGCATTTATTCAAAGCTTTTTAACTTCTAACACCCCATCACCATAAACACGGATAATTTCAGTTAAACCATTTCTTAACATATGTATTTCCATTTAAAATCAAGGGGCAGATTCGCACCTTGATTTTATTTTGTAATCTTTTTGACATATTCAGATTCCCGCATAACCCTTGACAGTAATCGACATGCCTTTTAGAATTTTTAACAGTTGGTAAATATTTCATCACTATAATACAGACAGAAAGGAATCGACAAAACATGAAAAAATATCTTGCCGGTCTTGCGGCAGTGTCTGTAGCAGGAGGAGTAGCCCCAGGGCTTGATACCGCTCAAGCTGCCCCTGAAAATACACAAAAACCTGTTACACAAACTGTCCAAAATGCACCACAAAACAATTCAAATTACACAGTGACGGCTGACGTATTACACGTCCGCACTGGATCTAGTACTTCTCACGACATTATCTCTCGCGTATATGAGGGTCAAAAGCTAAACGTAATTGGAGAAGAAAATGGTTGGGTCAAAATCAACCATAATGGAAAAACTGGTTACGTTAGTGGACAATTTGTCGCAAAAAACGGTGCAACAACAAATGTTAGCACAGGTGGCAAAAACAAAGTTACTGCTGATGTATTACGCGTTCGCACAAGTCCAAATATTTCTAGTTCTATTATGGGACGTGTATATGAAGGACAAACATTACAAGTTATTGGAGAAGAAAACGGTTGGGTCAAAATTAACCATAATGGGAAAACTGGTTATGTAAGTGGACAATTTGTATCTGGCGTTTCTTCCAATACTGGTTCTTCTAATAACGAAACAACTGTTAAACCTGCAAGCGGAAACTATACGGTAAACGTATCTTCTCTTCGCGTTCGTACAGGCCCTAGTACTTCTCATACAACTTTAGGATCTGTTCATAAAGGACAAGTTGTACAAGTTATCGGAGAAGTTCAAGATTGGTTCAAAATTAACTATGCAGGACAAACAGCATATTTAAGCAAGGACTATGTAACAAAAGGTGGTTCTAATGAAAATGTTGTCCAAGGTAACGATCAACAAGGAAACAATAATAATGTAACCATTCAAACTGGTGGTACTTATGTTGTTAACGCAACTTCTTTACGTGTTCGTACAGGTCCAGCTACATACCACGGTGTGCTTGGTGGCATATTAAATGGTCAAACATTAAACGTAATTGGCGTAGAAAATGGTTGGTTCAAAATCAACCATAACGGTAAAACTGGTTATGTAAGCAGTGAATTTGTGAAATTCGTAAAAGGTGGCACCACGACACCTGAGAAACCAGAACAACCTGAAAAACCACAAACATCTGTTGGTGAATACTACATTAATGTGTCTGCATTAAACGTACGTAGTGGCGAAGGTACAAATTACAGTGTAATTGGTGCTCTTCCACAAGGCCAAAAAGTACAGGTTATTTCTGAACATTACGGATGGAGCAAAATTAGCTACAACGGTCGCACTGGCTATGTAGGAACTCGTTTCCTTTCTAAGACACCAGTTGGTGGCGCTGTAGACAATAAACCTAACAAGCCAAATAACAACAATAATCAAAACCAAAACAACAATAATAATAACAATACAAACAATAGTGGTGATACATCATCTATCCTTTCATATGCTAAATCAATGCAAGGTGTACCATATGTATGGGGCGGTACTTCTGCTAATGGCGTTGATTGCAGTGGTTACATTTTCCACGTCTTTAACAAATTTGGTCATAACATTAGCCGTCAAAGTGTAGCAGGATATTGGAGCAGCCTACCAAAAACTTCAAATCCACAACCAGGCGATCTAATCTATTTCCAAAATACTTATAAATCAGGTCCTTCTCACATGGGTATCTATCTTGGTGGCCAATCATTCATTCAAGCTGGTGACAATGGTGTTAAAATCGTTTCATTAAACAACTCTTATTGGAGCAGCCACTTCTTAGGTTATACAAAAGCACCTTAAATCATAGTTTCAGAGTCTTCTAGATTACTAGAAGGCTCTTTTTCATTTTCATAGATTTTAAATGTGTGGTCCTCTTCTTATTTCATACACCATATTTATTAAAAATACCTCATAACGTTACAATAATGATGTATTTTCCCTAAACAACATAACCAAATTCACTATCTCAGGACAGATATGTGTTTTTTTATTAAATTTTCTTTTTATTTAAACTTTTACACAGATGTTTGACCTCTGATGTCCGGTATGATAAGTTACTTAAGATGCTATTTTCGTAGCAGTATAGACATCTGTTATATATACTTTTTTACTATGAGAGAGGAGAGTTACACTGCATGAATTTTTTATGGGGAATTGGCGGCGTGATTGGAGTTTTAGCAATTGCTTTCTTATTATCTTCCAACCGCAGAGCTATTAATTGGCGCACAATTTTAATTGCGCTAGCATTACAAATTACGTTTTCTTTCATCGTGTTACGATGGGATGCTGGAAAAGCAGGATTAAAAATTGCCTCTGACGGTGTTCAAGGCTTAATTAACTTTTCTTATGAGGGGATCAAATTCGTTGCCGGGGATTTAGTTAACGCAAAAGGTCCTTGGGGCTTCGTTTTCGTAATTCAAGCACTACTTCCAATTGTATTTATTAGTTCATTAGTAGCAATCTTATATTATTTTGGTATTATGCAGAAATTCGTTAGTATCGTTGGTGGTGCATTAAGTAAAATTCTTGGAACTTCTAAAGCAGAAAGTTTAAATGCAGTAACAACTGTTTTCTTAGGACAAACAGAAGCACCAATTCTAATCAAACCATACTTAACACGTCTAACAAACAGTGAATTCTTCACGGTTATGGTAAGCGGTATGACGGCCGTTGCTGGATCAGTTCTTGTTGGTTATGCAGCAATGGGAATTCCACTAGAGCACTTATTAGCAGCAGCAATTATGGCAGCACCATCAAGCTTATTAATTGCAAAACTAATTATGCCAGAAACAGAAAAACCGGATAACGATGTAAAACTTTCTACAGAGCGTGAAGATGCTAACGTTATCGACGCAGCAGCACGCGGTGCATCTGAAGGGATGCAACTTGTTATTAACGTAGCAGCAATGTTAATGGCGTTCATCGCATTAATCGCTGTATTAAACGGCCTATTAGGATGGGTTGGCTCTTGGTTCCATATTAAGCTTAGCCTTGATTTAATCTTTGGTTACCTATTATCACCATTCGCTATCTTAATCGGTGTTTCACCAAACGAAGCTGTACAAGCAGCTGGTTTCATCGGTCAAAAACTTGCAATCAACGAATTCGTTGCTTATGCAAACTTAGGACCACACATGGCAGACTTCTCTGATAAAACAAATATGATCTTAACATTTGCAATCTGTGGCTTTGCAAACTTCTCTTCTATCGCAATTCAATTAGGTGTAACAGGAACACTTGCTCCTTCTCGCCGTAAACAAATTGCACAGCTAGGGATTAAAGCAGTAATCGCTGGTACACTAGCGAACTTCTTAAATGCAGCAGTTGCAGGTATGATGTTCCTATAGAGCGCAAGAGAACTGATCCGAAATTTCGGGTCAGTTATTTTTATGCCCATTCATGAATGTATCCTTCCCTTCCTAGCACATATTACATATAAGGATGTAATTGTTAGGAGGTAAAGAAATGAAGCGAGCATCCAACCAAATTGTACTACTATGGATTGCACAAATTCTTTTCTATTTCATCACCGTTCATATGACTTCATATTCATATGCCTTTTTCTTCACGATCATTTATGTATGCATTAACTTGCTTTTTTTGTTCATTCCAAACAAACCAGCATTCACTTTATTTATTACTGTGACTCTTCTCTCTGTTTTCTATTTGTTTTATGAATCATGGTTATATTTATGGAGCACTTCAGCGCAACTTCACTACATCATTATTCATTTCCTTGCGATCGCGAATTTCTTTCTTATTTATATATCGACCTATATGTTAAAAAAACTCTTACATGAGAATAGACGTTTACAAGCACAGGTTCAAACGCTCGAACAATATATCGGCGAAACAAAATTATTAACACGAAATGAATTTGAAAGACGTGGTTTATTACTGGAAGCAGCTATGAAACGGCGCGGTGAAACAGGAATGCTCGTCTATTTTTCATTCGCTTCTTTTAGTAACTATACGAAGCGCAGTGTCATAGATCGCGTTGCCACCCTTCTTCTTGAAACAGTTCGAAGCGATTTTGATTTAGTTGGAAAATATGATGAGAAGACATTGGTCATTTTACTCCAAAATACAAATGAATATGGTGTACATATTGTTATGCAGCGCCTTCAAAAGAAATGGAAAGAATGGTTAACAAAAGATGCCATTTCTACAATCAACATAAAACAAGAGCAGCTTGACGGACAGAGGTTAACACCATGATGACAATCATTCTTCTTTTGTTATTCCTACTCTTTTGTCTATTCGTGTTTTGGATTAGTCTTGTTTTCTCTATTAAATATGTACTGATTTTCACTGCATTCTTATTCTCTGGCTTACTCGTCTACTATTCCTTACTAAATCTTGCGGGTCTTGCTCATCGAAATCGCAAACGAAAGAATCGTACATTAGATCACTATCCAAGTGTAGATATCCTCATTCCAGCCCATAATGAAGGGGTTGTCATGATGGATACACTATCGGCAATGGCAAATATCGAATACCCTGGAAAGCTAACAATTTATTTATTAAATGACAACTCTCAGGATGAAACCGGAGAAATCGGCGATGCATACGACAAGGCATATGCACATATACAACATATTCGTGTTCCGCCTGGAGAACCGAAAGGAAAATCACGTGTTTTAAACTATGGGCTCAGTAGTTCAAATGGAGAATACTTTTGTGTATATGACGCCGATAATCAACCAGAACCACATGCACTTCGCATGCTTGTTGAATATGCAGAAACAACAGAGGACGCTGTTGGTGCTGTTGGACATGTCCGTACTGTTAACGAAAAGCGCAACTGGCTGACACGAATGATTTCACTTGAATTCCAAATTTTTCAGCTACTCATGCAGTCTGGACGTTGGCTCTTATTCCAAACCGGCTCATTAACAGGAACCAATATGCTTCTGCGCCGCTCTGCACTTGAAGAACTCGGTGGCTACGATCCATATGCCATTGCCGAAGATGCCGAACTCACATTGCGGATTACACAAAAAGGGTATCTATTGCCAATCGTTCCTGAATCCATCACATGGGAACAAGAGCCTGAGCATTTAAAAATTCTCATTAAACAACGAACTCGCTGGCTCCAAGGAAACTTATATATTTTAGAAAAAATGTTTTCCTCCTTTAGCTTCTTTAAAGGAAAACTACTCGTTCATTCACTGCAGCAAGTATTGGTATACGTTGTCTTTTGGCTATTCTTAATCATTTCAAATGTATGGTTTATCATCGGTCTACTCGGCCTCTTTCAAATCAACTATACAATCCCGCTGCTATTCATGTGGTACGTCGCCTATATTACGTACACCTCGCAGCTCTTTAGTGCACAAAGCGTCGAAAACACATTCACGCCGACCAACATATTTATCAGCATCATCATGTACTTCACATACGCCCAGCTCTTTACCTACCTATTCGTCCGAAGCCTCATCTTATACTTACGAGCGAAAAGTAAAAAACAAATTATCGGATGGGACAAAACAGTGCGGTTTAAAAAATAAAAGCGGTAGCCGCTTGCTCAGAAAGTTAAACAAACGTTTGAGTAAAAAAAATAAGCACAGAGCGCCGTATGCTCTGTGCTTATTTTTACTACCTGAATCTATATCAGACAATACCCCTTAGTCGAAAGTAATTTCACGTCCATCCCCCAACGAACGATCTACTTTCATTTATATACGAAAAAGTGACTGCTATTTTTGTAAAACCAATTGTTTCTCTTGTTGTTCTTTAGACGCTTCAGTCTTTGGTTCCGTGTTTTCTTGGACACTGCGATGTGCTACACGTTTCAAACAAATATGCTTCCACTTTCTTTCGTAACGCTTCATTATTCTAGTTGTCCCCCTTGAATACGCTTAAAAACTATTTGAAATCGCTTACAGGAAATAATATAGCACATATACATAAAAGTGACAACACATTTCCGACAATTTTTTGTCAAAAATATGAATTACTTTTGACAATATATCGGAGATTGTAGAAATATGGTACTTACCTATAAAGTGAACCTTTAATTATTTGTGGCTTTCTTTATCCCCACCAATTATTAGCCCGCGAATTGCGCACTAAAAAAGAGCTGATTTCAAAATCAGCTCTTTCCTTCTATTATTTATGATGATGGTGATGACGAGCTTCCTTTTGTAATTCTTTAAATAAAGAAGCAATCATAAAGAAGATAACAAACACAAACGGGAACGCTGCGATAATCGAAGCAGTTTGTAATGCCTCTAATCCACCTACATATAATAAGATAGCTGCTAGTGCTGCTTGGACAAGACCCCAAACCATTTTAATGCGATTTGGTGGGTTTAAACTACCATTTGTCGTTAACATACCAAGAACGAATGTCGCAGAATCTGCTGATGTAATAAAGAATGTTGAAATTAGTAGAATCGCAAGAACAGATAAAGCTGGCCCCATGCTACCCATATGATCTAACATAGCAAATAATCCTACCTCTGTACCCATTTCCTTAATTTGTGCTTGAATATTCGCTCCGTCAAATAGCTCCATGTGAATACCTGTTCCTCCAAATACGGAGAACCAAAGCGCACCAATCAATGTTGGTACAAGTAATACACCGATAACAAACTCACGAATCGTACGTCCGCGTGATACACGGGCAATGAATGTACCAACAAATGGTGACCATGCAATCCACCATGCCCAATAGAAAATTGTCCATGATTGAATCCACTGGTTTCCACCCTCATCTAATGGGCTTAAACGGAAACTCATACTTGGTAACTCTTGAATGTATGAACCAATTGTCGAAGTAAAGTAATTCATAATAAAGTTCGTTGGACCTGCAAACAATAAGATTCCCATAAGTGCAAAGGCTAAAATAATATTTGTATTACTTAAATATTTAATCCCTTTATCTAATCCTGTTTGTGCAGATAACATATATAGAACCGTTACGATTGCAATAATAACTAACTGCGTTGTTAATGTGTTCGGAATAGATGTTAAGTAGCTAACACCACCCGCAATTTGTTTTGCTCCAAGACCTAATGATGTTGCAACACCAAATACCGTCGCAAATACAGCTAACACATCAAATATATGTGCAATACGTCCGTGCTCGCCACTTTTAAATAAAGGACCGACTGTTGCACTAATTGTACTCGGCTTGCCTTTTCGGAATGTAAAATACGCGATACAAAGTGCTACAAGTGCATATAAGCCCCATGGATGTAATCCCCAGTGGAAGAATGAAAAGCGAAGTGCAAGGCGTGCACTCTCTTCTGTTGCACTTTCTCCAAATGGTGGTGTATATAGATGATTTAATGGTTCCGCAACTCCCCAGAAAATCAAACCGATTCCCATACCCGCACTAAATAACATAGCAAACCATGTCATATAACTATAATCAGGTTCATCATCATCTTTTCCTAAGCGAATGGAACCGTACTTCGAAATAATTAAAAAGATCGAAATTCCTAAAAAGATAGAAACGGAAATAATATAAAACCACCCAAACTTACTAACTAATGCTGTTTGAATTGTAGTGGTCACATTCCCTAAACTACCTTTTCCAATTATCGATTCGGGAATAACCCCCCAAATTGTAAATGCAATACATAATGTTAATGAGACAATAAATGTTTTTGTCAGTTTCCTCATCAAATCCCCCTTTGTAGGTTTCTTTTTTTGTGTAAATACCCTAATTCCAATGTGTTAAATCGGATAAAGTAAAGCTTTAATCGAGCTTTTACGGGCCGTTTATCCCTCACCTAACTTCTTTGCTTTCATCGAATTCTGAGGTGGAGATATTACCGCCCGCGAATAGCGGGATAAAGTAAAATGTTTTGTGTGGTGATTTTCTTCAAGCTCTCTAACATGAGCCTTCACCAATTAGAATTCTTATGGACAGTTTACCCTCGGTATACCCTTTATAAATCCCGTTAGGATTAAAAGGTAGAGATATTACTGCCAAATCGTGCGAGATACATGCGGATGGGATTGTATTTTCCCAAAAAATGGTGTGTTACAGTTGTGAAAAAGGCAAATATACTAATTGCCACTCTTTCTTTTTGTAACAATTATGCGGTTGTTTTGTCAGGATATCGTACGTATTTATACATTCACAAACAAAATATTTATGTTTATATAACTATTTTAGGCATAAAACGGTAAATTTCTCAAGGAATGTAACACCTTAGTAAACTTTTTGTAATACTGCCGTAATATTGTTATCTCTATTGAAAAATATCTTTAGTATTAACAAATAGATATATGACATAAACCTTCTAAAAATATGGATTGAAAAACGCTTTCTATAATTTCGTTCTATATTACAAAGTGTTAATGATTTATTACGAATGGTTTGTAATTGTGTGTTTTCCCAAATTCCAAAAAAAACTGTTGCTATAATGAGGACACGAAAACAAACGCAATGGAGGCTATCATGAAAAAATTAATTGGTATAGCGACAGCAGCAGTTTTTGGTCTTGGGATTTTCGCATCATCTGCTAAGGCAGAAACTGTTGTAACAACAGACGTACTAAATGTACGAGAGAACCCAACTACTGAATCACAAGTTGTAGGCAAATTATTAAATGGTCATAAATTAGATGTTACAGATACAGAAAACGGATGGTCACAAATCAAATTAGATGGTAAAGACCTATTCGTAAGTGCAGAATTTACAAAAAGCATCTACTACGTAACAGTAAATACGTTAAACGTACGCGCTGAAGCAAACACAGACTCAGAAATTCTTGGGACGCTTAAGAAAGACGATATGATTGAAACAACGAACCAAGTACAAAATGAGTGGTTACAATTCGAATATAACGGAAAAACGGCTTATGTTCATGTTCCTTTCTTAACAGGTACAGCACCTGTTATTGAAAAACAAGAAACGCCAGTTCCTGCAAAAGCTGAAGCACCAGCTAAAGCAAAAGCGCCAGTAGCACAAGAAAAACCAGCTACTAAGCCTGTCGTAAAAGCAGCTGAAACAAACGAACCTTCTGGTGGCCGTGAGTTAACAGTGGTAGCTACAGCATATACAGCTCACCCGAGCGAAAATGGCGGCACATATGGTGGCCGTGTATTAACTGCAATGGGTCATGACCTAACAGCGAATCCAAACATGAAAATGATCGCTGTTGACCCGAAAGTGATTCCACTTGGATCAAAAGTATGGGTAGAAGGATATGGAGAAGCAATCGCTGGTGACACTGGCGGTGCAATTAAAGGTAACCGTATCGACGTTCTTGTTGGTTCTGACGCAGTTGCTAACAAATGGGGACGTAAATCTGTTAAAGTGAAAATTTTAAAATAATCAATTACTGCTACGCCAGCTCTCTTATTATTTGAGAGCTGGCTTTTATTTTTTATATAAACACAAATAAAAACCATCTTTTTTAGGTGAGAGAGCTTCCGTCCATGCAAAGAAGCGGTCAGGACCTTTTTTAGCCCCATGCCATGTTTAAAACAAAGAGAGAAAATGAGTGGAGATTTGCTTTTACTTTCAAAGCCGCAGCTTATATACAAATTGAAAAGCTGACATAAAAATCTTTCTTTTTGAATAGGAGAGATTATCTAGCCATGTATAGAAACGATCCGATTCTCTTTCTGTCCTCTGCAAAGTAAAAACAGGTGCAAATCACCTTTTGTTCTTCATAGCACCAACTTATATGTTGGAAAAACAAAATAAATATATATAATGACAATAAGGAGGTTATCCCATGAACCTGAATGCAAAAATAGACTGGATCGGTACACTGAAACCGTACATATATAAAGACGATGTTACATACGATGCAATCGCCATTGATTTTTCACTCGAACAAGACGATAGTCGCTATAAACTAATCGTACTGAATCATCATGAGCACACTCACTATAAGCTTGTACAATATGGCATCAAGCCCGGATCACAAAAACCATTTCCGATTGATATACCATTTCAAGAAGAAATGCTTCCATTAATAGAAAGAATTCTACAAGATCCATATATACAAGCGATATTAGAGAACAAAGCAGATAACCGTTTTTAAGGACTACTTCTTTCAAAAAGAAATAGTCCTTCTTCGCTTTCATAAATGAATCAGCTACTGCTTCTCATTTCAATGCGACATCACAACAACTATGTATCGTTTTTTTTCTAAATTTTTTAAGATAAAATTCATTTTTTCTGTTTTCACAGCTTTTTGTTTATAATGGTAAAGGAAAGAAATCTTTTGTACGGAGGAAAATTATGCTGCAACATTCAATTACGAAAGATGAAATTATGATGATCGCCAATGAGTTTGTTCAAGGACTTGATCCGCAGCAAGCAGCCGATCAAGAGCATGTTGCTACTGCTCGTCAGTTATATCGCAGCGGCGTTGTTTACAACGTTGATTTTGATGGTTATACGCTATCAGGTACTGTGGATGCTGATGGAAACGTGTATAGCGTTCACATTCCAATTCGTAATATCGCAGAAAGCTATTGTGATTGCTTTGCGCCGACGCAATGTGAGCACATGCTCGCTGTTTTATTATCCGCAGCTTCTAGTTTTGGGCAAGTGGGCGATGTATTAACATTATTTAAAAACAAAACGAAACCATCGCTCCCTCCGATTCGAACAGCACGGCAAGTATTACAATCATCCGCATTTGAAGAAACCGATTATAAAAGTTGGCACGCGTATTTCGAATCAGAATATAACACATTTAAGAAAGAACAAGAACGACTCACCTATAAACAAATGTACTTTCTTATGAGCATCTTTACAGACTTTTATATGAAATTGGAACGAAAAGCGCCGCGCATCGTTGCTATACATGAACTCTTCAAATTGCATGGCACACTTTATTGTTTTCAAAAGTTATTAGAAGAAATCGAGAACTTCGAGACGAAAAAAATCTATTCCTATCATCAGCCAATCAATGTCGTCCGCTTATTTGTTGATAAAGTGGAGTCACTTATACGGGACTTGAAATCAGAAATGATTCCACCTGAATGTGAACCAATCTTACAAGAAACAGCCCGTCTGGTGCACAATATTTTCTTCTCTGCTGATTCCTATACACAGGAAAGATTCTTTATTTACAGGCATATATGGGGAGAATTATTAACCGGCAAAGCTTGGATACAGGAAGAGGAAAAACGAATTGACGCGAAGATACATCCGCTTTCAAAAGCTCTCGCCTCCTCTCACCTATTCTTTTTGAAGCAAGAAGATGACATGGCGATGCAATTGCTTGAAAAACAACCAGCGCAAGTTGTCAGCTTATATTTTGACTGGCTTGAAGATTTACTAAGCACAATGCAGTGGGAGCGCGCCAAAAATTGGCTTTCTTTCACATATAAACAAGTGAAGAAAACAATAGATGATCGATCCGATACTATTTTTATAAAAGATATTGTTCGTTTATTCGTTATGATGTATGAAACATATGCAACACATACAAATGAACAAGCGGGTCTTGAGATGATCTTGCAAGAACTGTTGCCATACAGTTTCACAAATTACGAGCAATACGTACTAGCAAAAAAACAATATCATACATGGACAGAACTTCATCTGTTACACGGATTTGAAGCGATTGAATTGTTAAAAGAACCATTGAAAGAAATCGAGAAAGAAGCACCAGAAGCAGCACTTCCGCTCTATCACCTTGCAGCAGTGCAAGCGATTGAAGAACGAAATCGTAAATCATACCGCCGTGCAGTCCGTTATTTTAAAAAACTACGCATGCTCTATAAACGTCTGAAACGAACAGACGAATGGCACGTTTTTATCGTACAAATGGCGAATTTACATTCACGCTTGCGTGCACTGCAGGAAGAATTACGGAAAGGAAAATTAATCGATGACCATACAAACTGAAGTAACAATCCGTCTCCAACATGTAAGTCAAGGTTGGTTCCTTTGGGGAGAAGATAACACCGGTACTCCTTTACCTATAGCGGATTGGAAACAAAAGGCCTTCACTTGGCATTCTACCTCGTTCTTCGGCACTTTTTTGAAAGAAGTTACGCATGAAGAACGAAGCGGTATTATGCTATCGAACGTCCAGGCATTTGAATACATCGCAAACAAACCGATGAACTCCTTTTCTGGACTGCAAATGAATGGTCCTATTACTGCACTTACGCCAGATGCAAAAGAGCTATGGGATGCTTTTGTAACTGGAAGCTTTGTACCAGACATGAAGCGATGGACACAGTATCCATCATGGAAAGTTATAAACATTCCAATTGAAGATGACACGCTTTCTTCACTCTTCTCGCAAGCGATTAATGAAAGCATTCGTCAAGATGCCCGCTCTAATGATGGATGGGAAGATGCAAAACGATTATACGAACACTACGATTTTACGAAAAGGCAGCTTGAGACAGCGATGCATGAAGAAGACTGGTTCCGAAAGATCGGTTACATTGAAGACGATCTTCCTTTCACAATTGGTCTTCGTCTCCAAGAACCGCAAGATGAATTTGAAATGTGGAAACTTGAAACCATTATTACTACGAAGCGCGGTGCGCACCGAATATACGTATATAACGGCATCGATTCGCTGCCAAAGAGATGGCATGACTATGAAGCACGTATTACAGAAACGCAAGAAGGATTCAGTAAGCTTGTCCCATGGCTCAAGGAAGATGATCATTTTCGCGATGAACTCTATGAAACAGAAGCATGGAATTTCTTAACAGAAGCAAGTAACGAATTATTAGCGGCTGGCGTTACTATCTTACTACCATCATGGTGGCAAAATTTAAAAGCAACCAAGCCGAAATTACGCGTCCAATTAAAACAAAGTACAAATCAAACACAGTCCTTCTTTGGTATGAATACGCTTGTTGATTTCAACTGGCGTGTTTCAACAAATGGCATCGACCTGTCAGAAAATGAGTTCTTTGACCTTGTCGAACAAAACAAACGACTCTTCAATTTAAATGGTCAATGGATGCGACTTGATCCTGCCTTTATTGAAGAAGTAAGAAAGCTAATGAAACGTGCGGATAAGTATGGTCTTGAAATGAAAGATGTTCTGCAGCAACAATTATCAAGTTCAGCGGAAACCGAAATCGTAGAGGAAGATAATCCATTTACTGATATTGAAATTGAGCTAGATGGCTATTACGAAGAACTCTTCCAAAAGCTATTGCATATCGGAGACATTCCAAAAGTGGGAATACCCTCTTCCTTGCAAGCTACACTACGCCCCTACCAAGAGCATGGTGTAGAATGGCTATTATATTTACGAAAGCTTGGATTTGGAGCATTGCTCGCGGATGATATGGGGCTCGGCAAAAGTATTCAAACCATTACTTACTTATTGTACGCAAACGAAAACCGCCTCCAAACAGGGCCGGCCCTAATTGTGGCACCGACATCTGTACTTGGAAACTGGCAAAAAGAATTTGACCGCTTTGCCCCAAATTTACGCGTTCAATTACATTATGGAAGCAACCGCTCAAAAGGCGATTCATTTAAAGACTTCCTTCAAGATGCAGATATCGTATTAACCTCTTATGCATTAGCGCAACTTGATGAAGAAGAGCTTAGTACACAATGCTGGGATGCAATTATCCTGGATGAGGCGCAGAATATAAAGAACCCACATACGAAGCAATCTAAGGCAGTTCGAAACTTACAGGCAAATCATAAAATCGCTTTAACAGGTACACCAATGGAAAACCGCCTAGCAGAATTATGGTCTATCTTTGACTTCTTAAACCACGGATACCTTGGAAGTCTCGGGCAATTCCAACGCCGCTTCGTAACGCCAATTGAAAAAGATCGTGATGAAGCGAAAATTCAGCAAGTACAAAGATTCATTTCACCATTCTTACTACGCCGTACGAAGCAAGATCAAACGGTCGCATTAAACTTACCAGATAAACAAGAACAAAAGGCATACTGCCCGTTAACTGGTGAGCAAGCATCACTATATGAACAGCTCGTGCAAGATACACTGCAAAATGTCGAAGGTTTAAGTGGTATTGAGCGCCGCGGCTTTATTTTGCTGATGCTAAATAAACTCAAACAAATTTGCAATCATCCCGCCCTTTATTTAAAAGAAGATGCACCAAAAGATGTTGTAGAGCGGTCCATGAAGACGCAAACAGTAATGGATCTAATTGAAAATATAAAAGACCAAAACGAAAGCTGTCTAATCTTCACACAGTATATTGGAATGGGAAATATGCTGAAGAAAGTATTAGAAGAGAAATTTGGACAACGCGTTCTCTTCTTAAACGGCAGTGTACCGAAGAAAGAGCGCGATAAGATGATTGATCAGTTCCAAAACGGAACATACGATATCTTCATCCTGTCCTTAAAGGCTGGCGGCACAGGTCTTAACTTAACTGCCGCAAACCACGTCATTCACTATGATCGCTGGTGGAATCCAGCTGTAGAAAACCAAGCAACAGACCGTGCTTATCGCATCGGTCAAAAGCGATTTGTCCAAGTTCATAAACTCATTACAACTGGAACACTTGAAGAAAAAATTGATGAAATGCTAGAGCGGAAACAATCGCTCAACAATGCAGTTATCACAAGTGACAGCTGGATGACAGAACTATCAACAGACGAATTGAAGGAATTACTTGGTGTTTAGAACCTGACGTGATATCGTATATTGTCGAACGGTCGATATAAAAAAAGGAGCTATCCCTCAATAGGGGATTAGCTCCTTTTTCTATGCCAAAACCAATTGCTTATTATAATTCCTGTCAATCCACCGCACGTATCAAGTAATGAATCTTGCCACATCGGCGTACGGTCACCCGTAAACCATTGATGAATTTCGTCAAGCGTTGCGTAGCCTGCAACCAAGAGGAGTGCAAATAAGAAGGAACGTCCCCTCGAATATCCAGAACGGTGCAATGCGTAATATGTCAATGCTCCTAGCATAAAGAACACCATAAAGTGAGCTCCCTTACGTAGAAAAAACTCAATAAAGCCACCAACACCTTTATTCGCAATGCTAACCGGTGTTCCTCCGCCGTAATCAATGGATACCCATGAAAAATGCTCTTTCACAAATTCCCCATTCACGTACTGTACAATATCTGAACGCATATCTTGCTTCTTATACGGTTGTGCCGAGGAATAAAAAATAATTCCCATCCATAGTAAAACAGGAATCCAAACTAACCATTTACGATTCATCTTTAGAAACTCCTCACTTTTTCACTCTCTTATTCTTCTAAGCGTACCAAAAAAAAGAAAAAATTTCACGCCAAAATGTCAAGATTCGTCCTATATATATGACGAAAAGGGGGTGAAAAAGATGGCGATTGAAACGATTGTAAGTGATTTAACATTGCGCCTTGCCTTAAACGGTGAGCCAGACAAGAATGGAAAATCGGTTTTAAAATACAAACAGTTTAAACGAGTAAGACCAAATGCTGATTTAGCAAAAGTACACGAAGTTGCACATGCACTTGCTTCACTGCAAGAATTAACAGTACATGCTGTACAGCTTTTAAGCACAACAGATGTCTCTAATTCGTAAATTCTTTAATTAAAAGGAGGTTTAACAATGCAAACACTTGAACTCGTTTTCTCTAAAGAAGACGGAAAAACAGTTGTCTTTTCTATCGACAATCCGAATACTCCTGTGGATGAACAAAAAATTAGCAAAGTGATGGACACCATTCTTTCTTCCGGAATCTTCTTATCAGTTGGTGAACACACTCGCAAAAAAGGTGCTCGCCTTGTTGAAAAAACCGTGTCAGAAGTAACAGTTGCCCCTTAAATGATAAAGACGAAGCTACTCTATTTAGTAGCTTCGTCTTTTTTCTTCGGCAATTCAATTGGAATAAAAACATGGGAGAACCCAACTGAAACATATTTATAATTTTCTTCTCCGATTTTAAATTCTGTCGTATACGTCGAGAAGAAAATATAATCATTTCTCTTTGTATAATGGTTAATCAACAGGTCAACTTGCGGCTCTACATATTTCTTCGCTAACTTCTTCCCAATTGTCGCAAGCTCACCAACAAGTCCCTCTGGATCTTCTTTTTCAACTTCTGTGAGCTTTTTACTAATATCATTACGATTCATAAACTGCTTCGCTGCCCATTCTGTATATTCCCCTTTACCTGGGTTGCTATTTGCTAAATATACGAAAAGAACAACAAGTAGTATCATTACTATATATTTCTTTTTCATACTTTATCACCGCCTAACTATTTCTATTTTTATACATATGTACATGCAATGCAAATTAGACAACTTACTATGTAAGAAGCTAACAATATCCCTCTAAAACAGTAACCATATATTTACAAAATTTTTAGATTAATTTTACATTTCATCTCTATAATAGGATATGTACACTATTAATTTTAAGGGAGGCTTTTCAGTTGCATGACGAAGATAGTATTCATGCTATTTCTAATTCTCTAATGATGCTACTGCCTTACAAAGATCCTTTATACCGTACACAAATTCATACTACCCAAGGAATTCTCTACTCACCGAAGACACCATTAGAATTAATAAAGGAACTCATTATCTCACACAATTTTTCTACATACGAAGGAAGACGAAAAGCTATTAGTCAAAAATGGGACTTACAACAAAATGCACCGATCCCAATCGATCATCGTCGTTTTATTTGTGCCATTCCGACAAAATCACCGAATGCCTGGGAATGTATTTGGGTTTTCTACAAAGCCATTAAGAAAATTAAGAAGGGCCCTAATAAGCAGGCTATCCTATACTTTTGTAATGGTGACATAGAAACTCTCCCCATCAGCTATTATAAAATGAAACAACAATGGAGAAAAGCCGGTAATATTTTAGCACAAATGATTATGGAAGATTTCCATAATGGCTTTTTATACTGATAAAGTGAAAGGGAGACACAGCCTATTGCTATGTCTCCTCTTTTTTCTTTGATTACATCTCAGTCCGCATCTTCTCTAGCGCTTGCCGATATATCCATCTCACTTGATGATACGTCATCCCCTTCTCTTCCGCAATTTCATGCATCTTCTTTCCCATGTAAAAACGTTCCGAAATAATATGCTGCTCGCTCTCATCTAACAAACTCATATAATCTTGCACATCTGACAATGCTTTTGCTCCGCATACATTTTGCAAAACATCTTGCTCTACACATGTATACCGCTTTTGAATTTTACTTTCCTTCTTTAACTTCTCTAACAAATATCCGCGCACCGTGACAAATGCGTATGAGGAGAACGTCCCCTTCTCTTCCTCATACCTTTCATATGCAATCCACAATGCAATTAAACCGCATTGATAATACTCTTCATAATCTCGATAAAGACAAAGCTTCTTCATTTGATTTTTAATCATCTTTTCATATAAAGTAACCGTTTCAGTAAAAGTGATCGGCTTCATAAGGTTCCTATTTCTAAAAGGTATACCTCTTTTGTATTCCGCGGTACCTTTACAATATAAAAAGATAAGGAGCAATTCATGGGGAGGTATTTGAAATTTCGTATAGGGGATTTGAAATATGACTAAGGGGAATTTGAAATTTCAGCTGATGTATTTGAAATAGATACAAAAATAAAAGCGGCTCAATATGAGCCGCTTTTAGAAAAGATCATTTCATTACTACGCCTAGAACATACCTCTTAACGCTCCAAAACCGATTGTTAAGATAGCGAAGATAATAATAAGAATTGTTGCTTTCTTTTTGCTTAGATCAGCTGCAATCTGCAGACCTAGCCATGACAATACAAATCCCCAAATTGTGAAGACTTCAATATTACTTGCAATGCCATGTGCAAGACCACCAGTTGAAGCAAAGACTGGTCCTAAACCTGTATACATTTCTTTTCCTGTTCCACCAAGAACAAGTGCTAAAATATAGTTTACAATCAAACCTAGTACCGTAATGATACTTACATATACAGTAATTGCTAGTAATTTTTTATAAGATGTATCATTGCCCATAAGCATCATCAATACTTTATATACAGCTGCGCCAACAAAGTATCCAATAATTGCGCCAATAAAACCTAATACAAATCCCATTCCTAATGTCCAAGACAAGGGAACCTCAATGTCTGTTTTTGCAGCTTCCTTTATCCCCTCTGGAGTTAAAGAATACGCATACGTAGCAAGCATAAATGCAACACCTGTTAATATAGCCATTAACCAAAATGCGCCCCAAACAGCATTACTACTCTTCATTCTCTCAAACTGTACGCCAGGAGATGTAATCATTCCTAGTAACGATGGTTTTTCTCCGCCAACCTTTTGCGTATTAACATTCGCTTCCATTCTAACGCCTCCTTGAATTCATATCACCCGTTCTGGTGGGCATGTGTATATATCCATTTTGATTTTTCGACATATAATCCGCTGCTATGAAGAACAAAAAGTGATCTGCACTCGTTTTCTCTCTTTGTTTTAGCTTGGTATGGGCAGGAAGAGACTCTGACCATACCAAGCTAAAAAGAAAGGTTTTATGTCGTTTTTTCAATTTGTATTTATATAGTAGAGATAGTTCTCTCTACTACACTAGCAATCTATTCGTAACGAAGTGCTTCAATTGGATCTAATTTCGCTGCTTTATTCGCTGGGATTAATCCGAAGATAATGCCAAGTGTCATCGAGAATAACACGCCACCAACTACAACTTCCCACGAAACGAGCGGCGGCCATTTCGCAAATGTTGAAACGATATATGCGCCCCCATAACCAAGGCCAATTCCGATTAATCCACCAAGAAGCGTTAGCATAACCGCTTCAATTAAGAATTGTAGTAAGATTTTACTACGCGTTGCTCCAAGTGCTTTACGCACACCAATTTCACGTGTACGCTCTGTAACAGATACAAGCATAATGTTCATAACACCGATACCACCAACAACTAAGGAAATACCCGCAATACCGCCGATGATCATCGTCATGATACCTGTTACCTTAGAAATATTTTGTTTCATTTCTTCTAAGTTCACGACCTCATACTTCCCAGGGACATCGCTAGGCTTGCGATTATTTAATACATTTACGGCCTTTTTCCCCGCCTCTTCCATCTTATCTACATCTTTTGCCTGTACAGAAATGTTTTGAATTTCATCTCTTCCATACAATGTTGACCATAATGTTAACGGAACAAGTGCTTCAGACATACTCATGCCCAAAAAATCATTATCTGATTTATACACACCGATAATTTGCATTGGCTGTCCTTTTATTTCGATAATCTTACCTACAGGATTTTCTTTCGCATATACCTTTTCTTCCATACCTGTACTAATCATGACAACGTTATTCCCTTGCGTAATATCCGTTTCATTTAAAGTACGGCCCTTTAGAACCTTAATTTTATTAACTGAAAAATATGCACTATCAAGTCCTGTAATACTCGTTAGTTCTTTCTTTTCATTCACGTCAATTGGTTCCGTTGTTGAATTTGTTGTCACAACGTGGGCAATCTCTGGCAACTTTTTAACTTCAAAAATATCTTCTTCCGTTACAGGCGGTCGCCCATTTAATTCTCCGCCAAATGGATCATTAATATCCACTTTAAAATTAATCGGAATGACACTATTACCAGAACCAACGAATTGCGACTTTAACATCGCTTCTCCGCCCTGCCCAATCGCAACAACGGTAATAATGGAACCTACACCAATAATAATCCCAAGCATCGTAAGTGCTGAGCGCAGTTTATGAGCTAGAATAGAAGATAGGGCAATTTTTATACTATCTAGTAAACTCATATCGCACACCTTCTATCTTCTGTGACTTTTCCGTCTCTTAGAACGATTCGGCGTGAAGAATACGCTGCTACTTCTTCTTCATGCGTAACCATTACAATCGTAGAACCTTCTGCATTTAACTTAGTAAAAATATCCATAACCTGTTCCCCAGATTTCGTATCAAGGGCACCTGTTGGTTCATCGGCCATAATAAATGTTGGATCATTTGCAATGGAGCGTGCAATCGCCACACGTTGCTTCTGTCCACCTGAAAGTTCGCTTGGCAAGTGATGTACCCTGTCTGACAATCCAACCTTTCCAAGTGCCTCAAGAGCTCTTTGGCGACGCTCAGCTTTCTTCACGCCACCGTAGATAAGTGGAAGCTCTACATTTTCTACAGCTGAAAGACGCGGCAGTAAATTAAAGTGCTGGAACACAAAGCCGATATATTCGTTACGGATAAGAGCAAGTTTTGACTCGTCTGCTGTTAAGATATTCACATCGTTCAACATATATTCGCCTTCTGTTGGACGATCCAAACAACCGATAATATTCATAAGCGTTGATTTCCCCGAACCAGACGGTCCCATAATCGAAACAAACTCACCACTTTGAATTGTTAAGCTAATCCCATGTAGAATTGGTACTGCAAGCTTTCCTTGATAATATGTTTTATGAATGTTATTTAACGTAATCATTTTTCTTTCACTTCCATTCCGTCATACACGTTGTCGGAAGGATTTTTAACCACCTTTTGCCCCACTGTTACGCCTTCAAGAACTTCTGTCCAGTCACTATCAGTAGAACCTTTTTTCACATTTTGTTTACGAAGCTTTCCTTTATCCTCTACATAAACAAATGCGTCATCGCCTTTTTCTACAATACTCTTACTAGGAACAGCAATCATTTGCTTATTTTCTAGGTTTACTTGTAAAGATACATGATAGCCTGGGGATAATCCGTCTTGACTATCTAAACTAGCTTTATATGTATACTGAGACATATTTTGTGTTGCCTCACCGCCTGCTCCAGCTGCTGCCATTTCAGCACTTGTTGGGAATTCACTTACTTCTGTAATCTTCCCTGTCCATTTTTTCTTGCTATTTGCTTTTGCAGTTACAGTAAACGGTTGATCTTTTTGAATTTGTGATTTTTGAAGTTCTGTTAATGTTCCTTGAATTTGGAACGGATCTTTAGAAGCAAGTTGTAAGAATGATTTCCCTTGTCCACCCATTGCTTGCGCCGAACTTTGCGCTGCATCTTTATCTAACTTTTGTACAACACCCGCAAAGTTACTATAAATCGTAAGTTCTTTTTGTTTTTTATTTAACTCTTCTTTTTGTAATTGACCTTTTTCTTTCTCAAGATCCACTGTTTTTTGCTGCATTTCTAATTCACTTACTTGCTCTTCCATTGGATCTGTTACTTCTTTTCCAGCACCGCTATCTTTCGCTTTCTTAATCTCTTTCTTTAGTGAATCTATTTTCTTTTTCCCTTGATCATAGCGCATAGTAGCCATTTTTTGATCAAGCTCAGCTTGCTTCATTTGTAAATTGATTTCTTCATTATCATAAGAGAATAATTTCGTTCCTTTTTCTACTTCTTGTCCTTCTTTTACCGCAATATCTTTCACTTTTCCTTTTGTCGGTTCTGCATAGAAGCTTTCAATATTTCCAGGCTTTACTTGACCAGAAATTAACTTTGTATTGTTTAGTTTACGTTCTGTTACTTTCTCAAAGCTAACAGCATCAGCTTTCGCATCGCCCTTCTTCTTCCCTTGCATCATGAAAATATTGACGGCCGCAACGATCACAATTAATGCGATAACCCCAATAATAATCCATTTCTTCTTCTTGTTTGGAGTACGAACGGTATTTGGTAACATATTCTCTCCCCTTTTATATATTAATATAATGATTATTAAATTGTACAAAACTTTCAGAAAAAGAAAAACGCACCTGTTTACATTATTACGCTCTCTTTACAAAGTTTTACACCATCACTTATATTGTAACAAAAATACCAATGTTTAGAAATATATGAGCTTATCTTTTAAGAAAGTTTTAAGGTACAAAAAAGCCACCCTACATAAGGTGACTTGGACGTTTCCCAAAAAGGCTCGTTGGCACTTGATTCGATTCATCTTCCAAAGAAATATCCGTCAAATCTTTCCTCATCTTACGTGGAATATTCTTTTCAACTGTTTGAAATGCTTCGTACTCAGAAATTCGCATCGCTCTTTGAACAAGGCTGCCTGCATTCTCTCCCTGCTTATCTAGCATCCAGCCTGTTTCACTATTTAATTGTTTGCGAAAATCCTCTTTCGCTTCTTCGTCTGGAAACATACCCGCGTTCACCTTCAAATACGTTTCAATCTTTACTGGAAGCCATTCTTCTTCATAACTATTCTCTACTAAACAAATTGAAATCCCAATCGGCGTGCTACGAACGACAAAATCAAATGTACAATTCTTTTCTACGACAGTTGCCGAGCATAAACAAAACGTCTCTACTTCTGATAAGAAAATCGTCAACTTCTAGCATCTCCTTTATACATATAATTTCCCTTATCAACTTCCACTTCATTTTAGCACTTGTTTTTGAATATACTGTAAAATATTTGTAAAATTTTGTATAATAAAACTAAATAAACCACAACCTTAACAGGAGGCCGGCACATGAAGAAATATTTTCTACTCATCGGATTTACTATCAGCCTATTAGGATTTGTCGCAAAATTTCCTTATCGGCAATTCATCTATCAAAATCATATTTCCGATTTTGGATTAGCTGATAGTGTACCGAGTTTTCTTTTTGTAATCGGCATGACATTTATTATATTTTCCCTTTCAGAAATGAAAAAAAAGAAGGTTGCCATTCGAACCATTGCACTTGTTACAGCAGGGGCCTTACTATATGAATTTGAACAGCTATCTTTGAACATGATATTTGATGTAAAAGATGTTGCTTCAACAATATTAGGTGGATTCGCATCATTTATGTTGTACAAATCTATTCTAAAAAAACAAGTACTCCGCATACAAAAAGAAGCTATCCAAACATAATTCTTTTGGATAGCTTCTTTACATAAACAATTATGCTATTTTACCTTTTCTCTCATGTCCAAGCTGCACAATAAGTAAGAATACCGTTGATAAAATACCGCCTGCTAATAGTAACATGAAGCAACCGTCCCAACCAGAGCGATCAACAATAATACCAATCGCTGCGTTTGCTACAAAACTTCCTCCTACATAGCCAAACAGACCACACATACCAACCGTTGTACCTACTGCAAATTTCGGTACTAATTCCATCGCACTTAAACCGATTAAAAACTGTGGTACATAAATTAAGCAACCAATGATAGAAACCGCAATACTCACAACCAGGATATTCGTAGCTTGCCAATATACAAGCGTTCCAATAACAACTCCAGCCATACTAATAACACATAGTGGCATACGTTTTCCTTTAAATAATTTATCACTTAAAAAACCGACGATTAAAGAACTCGGAATCGCAGCTGCTTCAAATATCGAATACGCTGCATGCGCTTCTGTTTTTGTAAATCCTTTAACTGTTGTTAAATAAAGTGGTACCCAGTTAATAACACCGAAACGAATTAAATATACAAATGCATTTGCAATACATAAGTACCAAACAAATTTGTTTTTCACTACATATTTCATCAAAATTTCTTTTGGAGAAATCTGGTTAGCGTTATCTAACTTCTCAAGGTTTTCATAATCATTACGATATTCATCAATCGGAGGAAGACCAGAAGATTCCGGTGTATCCTTTGCATTAATCCAAACAAGAACTGAAATCACCATTGCAATAATTGCTGGGAAAATGAATACGCCGCCCTGCCAATGATTTTCACCGAATATCCCTACACCAATTCCAATAAGTGGTGGTACAAGCATTCCACCAATGTTATGTGAAATATTCCAAATTCCTGTTTTTGTGCCGCGCTCTTTCTTCGAGAACCACTTTGTCATAACGATACTACAAGGTGGTGCACCCATACCTTGTACAACACCGTTAAGCACAAGTAGTGTTAGAATCATTCCAAAGGTAGATGCAAATCCAAAGCAAATATTTACAAGTCCTGATAAGAATAAACCAACCGCTATAAAACGCTGGGCGAAAGCCTTATCCGATAAATTCCCCATAAAGAACTTACTAAGTCCATACACAATTGCCATTACCGCACCTAATAGTCCAATTTGTGTAGTACTAAACCCAAACTCTTCCACTAAATACGTAGTTGATAAATTAAAATTACTGCGAACTAAGTAATACGCTGCATATCCAACTGAAATCCCGATTAACACACGAATACGTAATAATCTATACACTTGATCAATCATATTCGCTGGCAAGCGTTCAATTATTGGTGCTGGTTTAAGCCATTTAAACATATCATCTCTTCTCCTTTTCTCACTTTTGAGAGAGACGTTGTCTATTCCATATCTCGATTACTCCACTATCTGATACATTTTTGTTCGTTCTTCTAACAGGCTGACCTTCTATTTCTTTCTGATTCTTCCCAAGCATCGTTGGTACGCCAAACGAAACCTTTTCTAAAATATGCCCCGCTTCTTCTGACAAACAATAATCAATAAATAAATCCGCTATAATACCACTCGGTGCATGTTTCAGTTTCGAAATCGCATTGACAGATACCCCTGTTTGCTCAGGTACTTTACTCAAAATCGGAAAGCCTTGTTTTTGAAGCATCCGTTGGTCTCCCATGAAGTTAATCCCAATCATATACTCACCGCTTGCTACATACTCAGCAGGCATATAACCGTTCACCGTTACTTCTGCGACTTGCCCCGCAAGGCTCTTTACATAATCTCGAGTCTCTTCTTCCCCAAATGTATCAATAAGTGATTGGAACAACGTATAGGCTGTTCCTGATACATTCGGATCCGGCATAACAACCTTTCCGGCATACGCAGGATGTAATAAGTCCTTCCACCCTGAAGGATAAGTAAGTCCAAGCGGCGCTATTTCCTTATCCCATCGCTCCTTATTAATCGCGATTGCCAGCTGCTCCACTTCATATCCAGACCAAAAGCCATCCTTATCTTTAACGGCTTTTGCAATCCGATTTGCACGCTGACTTGTAACAGGTATGGATAGATTTTTTCGCTTCATCGTTTGATGCGCATCCACTGTACCGCCAATGATAATATCCGCCTTCGGATTTCCCGCTTCTTCTTCGACTCTTCTGAGAAGCTCTTCTGTCGAAAGACGAATAAATTCATACGTACACTCGCGCGGTTTACAAAACGATGAAAGAAGTGCTTCACCAACTTCTTCACGAGCCGCCACATACGCGACGATATGGCGATCTTTTAAATTTGGAAGACCATTTTTATTATATTTGATAGTAGTTGTATCTCGAGAGCAACTAGACATCGCTCCTCCAATTATTAGCAAAAAGAAGAAAAAGGCTATCTTTCTCATGAAGCACTCTCCTTTACAAATAACGCTGCTAGGGAGCCTTTCATATACATCACATTTCCATTATTATCACCAAGATACTGCACAACAAAGTAAGAAGGATATACAGAAATCGTAAGAATATCCTTACGTTCATTCTTTACATGCTTCCCTGTTTTGTAAGCAGTCATATAACCGATTGGATCCTTCTGCGATTGCAGTAGCTCCTGAATTTCTCCGTAGTCTGTAATTTGCTTTGCTTGCCGAATCGAATCAAGTAATCGCGTAAGATCAGTAGAACGTACTATATCACCTTGCCGCACGACGACTTCCTTTGCTGATGCAAAGAAATCACTAATAGACTCCGGTGTATAATACAAGCCCAGCAAATACGTTTGGAATGCGGAAATCATTGGATCCGTACCATTCTTTCCGTATACGCTTTCCTCATACTGGAACAAGTCACCTACTGCAAAAGTACGCTTATGTCCATTCAAGTACGTTACTTCTCCAGTAAATACTTGTTCATGGATCTTCGCCTCTGTTTCCTCCATTCGAATCCGGTCAAAGAATGAAACAATCGCATGCAGACGAACTTCATCTGTTACAACTACTTCTCCCCACTTCTCATGTCTTACTTTCACTTCATTAGGAAGAGATTCATTCACTCTTTCTAAAACGGCTTGCTTATCATTCACGATTGTAACGTGATTATATAGTTGCTTCTCTAAAACATAAAACACTATAAGAGAAGCAATCATACAAAAGACAAACAAGAGAATTTGAAATGATAGCCTTTTCATTTCTGCCTACCTCCAAGATAAAAAAACGTTGTTTCGAAAATACTGCATAATTGTTTCATAAATGTATCATTTAACCGCTTTCAAGTTTTTTATATATTCCAAACTTCTTGGTAGTAAGAATGTAATTTGCACCATCGTTCCTATTTCTTCACTACTCTCAATTCGCATACTTCCGCCTTGCTTATTCATAATCTCCTGGCAAATGAATAAACCGTACCCATTTCCGTAACTAGAAGCGAGTACTTTCCCTTTTGGAGAACGATTCCATTCAGCTAATACATTTTCATCCATACCAATTCCATCATCATGAATCAGAACTTTGGCTTCGTTCTCATTCACAACTACAGTTATACGCATTTGCGCCGCATCACTATATTTAATCGCATTATCAAACACATTCAAAAAGATCTGCTTCGTCTTATCAAAATCAGCAACAACATGCACTTCCGTTAACTCCGTCACAACCTCTATCTCATATTGCTGAAGACGAGGTTTCACAATAGAAATCGCTTCTTCGGCAAGCGCTTTTATATCCACGATCGTTGGTGACACTTCAAATGTACTTGTCCCGTACTTTGAAGATTGTAATAACTCCTCAACAAGAGATAGTAACCGTTGGCTCTCAACTGAAACATAATGAAGACTCTCCTGTACGTCCTCTTTAGATTGCAGTTTCGGAATTAAATCCACATAACCGATAATCGCCGTAAGTGGTGTCTTTAGCTCATGTGTAATCCGGTCTAAGAAATCTTTCTGCTTCTCTTTCTCTTCCTTCAGCTGCGTAATATGCAGTTCAATCCCCTCAGCCATCGCATTGAAAGATGCTGATAACTGTGCAATTTCCACATACTCATTTAACTCAATTTTGCTTTTATAATCCCCATTCGCAAGCCGCTTTGCCATTTGTCTTAGTTGATCAATTGGCTTATGAAGAGACTTCGCTAAACGAATCGCAAAGAAAATACCGCCAGCTACTAAACAAAGAGATGTAACAAAAAACGTCCAGCTCACATTCGTTAAGACCTCTTTCTCATCTTGCAATTCATGAATAAAACGGATGGCCCCAATCACTTCATTCCCGTAATAAACAGGACTAGAAAATAATAGAAGCGGGGCTGGATCACCATTTTCAAAAACATAAGCCTTCTTTCCTTGTAACGACCGATCCATATCTATGTTCTTATGAAGTAATGCTCCTTTTTGCGTATCCGCAACGACATCTCCATTCTTCCCAACCATCTGTACCCGTACATCCATCCGCTTCGCTAAATAAGAAGCAATCAGCATAGAATTCGGTCCAAGCGTCTCCACGCCAGCTTCCTTCTCTAAATAATTCATCGTGTAGATTTGTGCCTCTACACTTAACTTCTCCAATGAATCCGCTGCACTATGATACATATTCTTCTCAAGCGCAATGTAAGTTACCGTATACAGTAAAAACAGAATCGGGATTAACAACCCAGCAATACCAAGCACCATATTTCGTTTTAACGACATCTTATCACCTTTTAAAAATCTAACTTATAGCCAACGCCATAAATCGTCTTAATATGTTCTCCGCTCGCTCCAAGCTTCTTACGAAGGCGCTGCACCATAATATCAACCGCTCTCGTATTCCCGCTATACTCAAAGCCCCACACTTTCTCTAATAACTCATCGCGCATAAACACGCGCTGCTTATTAGAGGCAAACAACTGACATAAATTGAACTCCCGGTACGTTAAGTCAATCTCTTCCCCATTCACACGCACCTTTCGTTCCTTCGGATAAATGACCAACTCACCAGCGCGAATGACCCCATCATCCTTAAGAGTTCCCCGCTTCGTTACGCGCCGCGCCATATTCTTCACCCGAAGAATGAGCTCCGCATAATTAAACGGCTTCGTCACATAATCATCAGCCCCAAGCTGAAGCCCAAGTAACTTATCATTCATCTGACTCTTCGCCGTTAGCATTAACACAGGAATATCCCGGTCCTTCTCCCGAAACACGCGAAGCAATTCATAACCATCCGTATCCGGAAGCATCACATCTAAAATTAGCACATCCGGCTGCTCAGCCCATTTCTGCAAAGCTTCTTTCCCATCAGCTGCGGTAAGTACTTCATATCCTTCCATCTCTAACTGCATCCGTATCAAATTCCGAATGCTCGACTCATCATCGACTACGAGTATCTTCATAAGCACCCTCCTTTCACAGTACAGTTTAGTATAGCAAATATCCTATACAAAAAGAGAGTGCATTGTCGAACTTACTTTGAACGACGATACACTCCCCAAATTTTCTATCTATATATTACTGCTTAGGCAACTCTAAATGCTCTCTCAACTTATTAGAAAGGTCTTTACGATCCTTATCCGGAACGAAATAATACCAAACACCATCTTGCTTACGACCGTCACCAGGAATTTGAACCTCTTCTTTCTTATTCATCGCAGCTTTATAATTGCTTTGAAGATCCCACATTTGATCCTGGTTTAAATTTGTTTTTACGTTCTTCTCAACAGTCTCTAACATCGTTCCTAGTTTCGTAATAGACGATATACTCGCCCCTTTACTAATAACCGCTTCTAACACTTGGCGCTGACGCATTTGGCGGCCAAAGTCACCACGAGGATCTTCCTTACGCATACGCGTATACTTCAGTGCTTGCTCACCGTTTAAATGAATATTTCCTTTTTCAAACGACATACCTTCAAGGGTAAACGCTAAATCATTATTCACATCAACACCACCAACAGCGTCAACAATATCACTGAAACCTTCCATATTCACTTCAATATAATAATCAACCGGTACATTTAAGAAATTCTCCACCGTATTCACAGACATATTAATTCCGCCAAATGCATACGCATGATTAATCTTATCCTTCTTTCCTTTACCAACAATCTCCGTATATGTATCCCGAGGAATACTAACCATCTTCATTGAACTGTCCTTCGGATTTAACGTTAACAACATAATCGAATCCGAACGACCTTTATCTGCGCCACGCTCATCTGCCCCTAATAATAGGATAGACACAGGTTGTTTATTTCCTAATTTAACATCTGTCGATCGTTTCGTAGAATGATCCCGCTCAAGTGGCGTATGCATCTTATTTAACGTACCAGTAACAGATGAGTACATATAATACGCATAACCACCTCCTGCAATGACAAGAACAAGAATAATACCAAGTATCCAAAATAGAATTTTTTTCATTATGTAACCTTCTTTCTTGAATCAGCCTTATGGGTTTACATAGGATTAAAACACTAAAATTCATTATACATGGAAAGATACACCAACACCAACTTGCATTTCATATTTGTATTTTATCTACATTCCCATCTCTTTAAGCATTCAATTTATTATCACCCTAGCATTCAAATTATTTCTCTGGGTACTGTATCAAATACACTTTTTCTACTGGGTTGGTTGTTAAATATAATTTTGAACGATAGCTCCTCGATATACTTTCAATTTGGATGTTAGACATATGAAAAGTAGAAGAATGTATCATATGTTGTATCTCATAACTCACATCTCTCAAAGATATTCCATACTTTATTTTATCCCCAAAAAGCTTTTCCTTATATTAATTAAATGAGATATCCATTTCTTTGTTGATATTTAACACCTTTTGGACCAATTAGATTTTCTATCTTAAATCTTTTCGTTATTTTCAGTTGTTAATTAATAAAATTCCTCTACAATTCCTTATACCCCTTAATCAAATGTTTATTAAAAAAGAGAATCTATCTATAGACAGATTCTCTAACTCTTCCTTTATCTCATCGCACTAAGTTCATTTTCAACAAGGTGTTTCATATAATTTAAAAGTTCTTGTCTTAATTCTTCATGTTGCATCGCCATTTCAATCGTTGTTTGAATAAATCCTAGCTTTTCTCCAACATCGTAGCGTTTTCCTTCAAAATCATATGCAAATACACGCTGTGTTTCATTTAAACGTTGAATTGCATCAGTTAATTGAATTTCGCCACCAGCGCCAGTCTGTTGTCCGTCTAGCAAAGCAAAAATTTCTGGCGTTAAGATATAGCGTCCCATAATCGCTAAATTTGATGGAGCTGTTCCTTGGGCTGGTTTTTCTACAAATGTTCTGACTTGGTAACGACGATTCTTTTGCTCTATTGGATCAATGATACCGTAACGATGTGTTTCATTTTCTGATACTGTTTGTACACCAATTACAGATGCTGTTGTTTTATCATATTCATCCATTAATTGACGTAAACAAGGCTTATCTGCTTGTACAATATCATCCCCAAGTAATACAGCAAATGGTTCATTTCCGATAAACTTACGTGCACACCAAACAGCATGCCCTAAACCTTTTGGCTCTTTCTGACGAATATAGTGTATATTAATCTTTGATGATTCCTGCACTTTAGCAAGAAGCTCAAATTTCTTTTTTGCTAATAAATTTTCCTCTAGTTCAAAAGAATGATCGAAGTGATCCTCAATTGCACGCTTACCTTTTCCTGTAACAATAATAATATCTTCAATTCCAGATTCAATTGCCTCTTCTACAATATACTGAATCGTTGGCTTATCAACAATCGGTAACATTTCTTTCGGCATCGCCTTTGTTGCAGGTAAAAATCTGGTTCCTAAGCCTGCAGCTGGAATAATTGCTTTTCTTACTTTTTTCAACAATAATCACCCTTACTTATAAGATTTCTTCCTAATTATATAACCTAATACAGATTTATCCTTTTAACAATATAGTGTTAAAATTCCAATTAATTTGTAAATAAATTAAGATATCATTTCTAATTATTATTAAAAAAAGAAAACAATTCCCTTATCAATACTCTAATTCTTTTTGTAATCTTACTTTCCTTTTATCTCAAGATGTTCCCGAAGTTTATCTGATAAACTTTGCCGCTCTTGATCAGGCACAAAGTAATACCAAATACCATCTTCGGCCTTGCGTCCATCGCCTTGAATTTGAATCTCTTCTTTATTTTTCATTGCTTCCTTATAATTTTTTTGCATATCAAACATTTGATCTTGTGTTAAGTTTGTTTTTACATTTTTTTCAATCGCTTTTAAAACATCTCCATAGTTTGTAAGAGAAGAGAAACTTGCTCCTTTACTAATAACAGCTTGTAGTACTTGACGTTGACGCATTTGACGACCGAAATCACCACGTGGATCTTTCTTTCTCATACGTGTATATTTTAGAGCTTCTTCACCATTTAAATGTATATTACCCTTTGCAAAATGCGTATGATCTTGTGTAAAGTCTAAATCATTGTTTACGTCTACCCCACCAACTGCGTCAACAATATCTTTAAACCCTTCCATATTTACCTCAATATAATAATCAATTGGTGTATTCAAGAAATTTTCCACGGTATTAACTGACATGTTAAGACCACCAAATGCATACGCATGATTGATCTTATCTTTCTTGCCTTTACCAACAATCTCTGTATATGTATCACGCGGAATACTTAATAGTTTCATTGATTTTTGTTTTGGATTTAAAGTAATTACCATTAACGAATCTGAACGCCCTTGATCACCCGCACGCTCATCCGCACCCATTAATAGAATAGATACTGGTTTTGAATCCTCTACTTTTACTTCCTCTGTACGTTTCTTCGAATGGTCACGATCTAACGGCTTATGAACTTTATCTAAAGTACTTGAAACAGATGAATAAATACTATATGCATAAACACCTGTACCAATTATAAGCACACCTACAATTCCTAAAAACCAAAATAGAATTTTCTTCTTCATCTCTTCACCCTTCTTTCTATCTATACATGAGCAATTTGTATAATAATAAATTCTCTGTACATTGATTCATCTTTTCTTAGTCCAAAACTATTATACGATATATTTCGTTTTTTACCAGTTTCCCTCTTATTTTTTCTTCATCCACTGCCTAACTTCTTTACTTTTGCTGAAATTTGAGATGGGGAATAACAAAAAAAAGACGAATGACAATAGGTATGGTCTCCCTTTTGCCATTCGTCCAATAAAGCAAAAATCTTTTTGTACATATTTTTATTCTTTTTTATCCCCAAGCGCGAATGTAATTTCCGCTTCACATGCTATTTCACCATTTACAGTTGCAACGGCTTTTCCTTTTCCGATTGGTCCACGTACACGTGTCATTTCCACCTCTAGACGAAGTTGATCACCTGGGCGAACTTGACGTTTGAAACGACAATTATCAATGCCCGCAAAGAATGCAAGGCGACCACGATTTTCTTCTTTCTTAAGTAATGCAACAGCACCAACCTGTGCTAACGCCTCTACAATAAGAACTCCTGGCATTACAGGATAATCCGGAAAATGACCATTGAAGTATTCTTCATTTGCCGTTACATTTTTAATTCCAACTGCACGTTTTCCTTCTTCCACTTCTAAAATTTGATCCACAAGTAAAAATGGATAGCGGTGCGGAATAATTTCTTTAATTTGCTGAATATCTAACATATCACTCTCTCCTTACACATCAAATTGGTCATACCACCAAAGACATGTCTACATTATCCCATTTTATCTATCCTTTGTCATTATGAAAAAACGAAGCGGGCTCTCCTGCTTCGTAGTATTTAAAAAAATGTATACACTCTTTCTACTATAAATATTTGTATAACAAAATTTTATTATTGCTGACACGGAGGTTAGAAAGAGTGTATACCCAAGTTAGGGAAAGGCAGTATGCATAAAGCAGTACTTACCTTAAGTGTCGTATTCATAAATTATTATAAAGGACAGGAACGAGAAAGAAAAATCTAATATTCCTTGTTTTTTCTCTTCATTTGAGAAAATCCCTTCTGATTTCTCTTTTTATCTTAATTTTTCTTAAATGTTATATTTAGAAATTAAAATTATACTGAAATTAAAAATATCATAAAAGAAAACTTTCTATGACGTAGAAGAATCTACATCTCACTTTAAAACTTATATTTAATATTTTATAATAAAAAAATAGATTTTAGGAATTTGAATCGTCTAGGAAGGAAGGAAGGAAGGAACGAATGGCAAAAGGAACAAACTTAATGGAATTACAAGTACCACTTGATCATACGTGGAATTTCATTAGTGATATAAATAATTGGGCACCACTGATTACAGGTTATGTTGCACACAAAATTATTGATGACCGACACTCAACTTGGCGTTTACACGGTGATTTAGGAGTAGTCAAACGCTATATTAACCTAAATGTTAAAATTACAGAATGGCAAGAGCATGATAAAATAAGCTTTACAATTGCTTCTCCAACAAATAAATTGGTAGGTAGTGGATTCTTTCATGCTAAAGCCATTGATTCATCCAAAACAAGAATAACAAGTGAACTGGAACTAAAAGCAACTGGTAAAGGAGCTTTTATTTTCAATGGAGCAATGAAGCCTTTTGTTCCGAAAATGACGAGGCGATTAACAGAGGCGATTGCTAACAATTTAGTAGGAAACTATCGTTGATATATCGCACATCCCATATATTTTTTAATACATAAAAGCCGTTGGGAGGAATCCCCAACGGCTTTTAATTAAGGATTTTTAAGTAGATTGACAAAATGACAGCCTATCTCTTAACTTGATTAATACTATTTATTTAATTGTTCCGGAATAACCAAGTTGTTTAAGCGATTTAAAAATTCCTTATAATATCCAGATTCATAATGAGAGAAGGATGTACCAAACGGATATGTTGCATCCCCAATATAACTTGTATCCGTTAAGTCTATAAATTTTACACCTGGCATAAGATACATAAAATAATTATCAAGTTTATCCCAAAAATAATTATTTCTATGAATCAATTGCGGATCTGAAAATGACTTAATCTCTCTATTTTCATCAAAATAAGTAGAAGTAAATCTTCCCTTATTTAGAATAATTCTTTCTTCTGGTAATATCTCTGTTAACTTTTTAATAAATTTTTCAACTGCATCTTTCCAAATATCGAAATATCTTTCCTGATTTGAATGATCTATAATTTTTACATTTTCTACTTGATTGATATAGCTACTGTCTTCCAGTATATAACTACAACTAACATACCTGTCATCATTAAATCTCAATATAGCTTTTGATGCATCTGAGTAAAGATCCAAAATCAAATAATCGGCCTGTGATTCTTTTAATTTATCAAAAAAGCTTTTATCAAAATCAACTGCAACAAAGTTTTTATCGTTCTCTCTAACACCTGTTAATTCTTCAACAGTTAATGGAACTGGATTTGAAACAAGACTAATTATAGAGGAATGAAATTGTGTGTAGACACAATTATATATTTTTTTGTAATTAGGATTGAAATATGGACTTGAATTGAATGCATTTCTACTAAAGCATGTTCCCAATACAGCCACCTTAATGGCATCTTTATTTGTATTCTTACCTTCCGCAACATATAAAGAAAGCTTAGATAAACCATTTATAAACAACTTGGCCTTCATACTTTTATCTATAGACTTTATATCAAAATATGAAAACTCATTTTTAAGTTGTTTTGAAACGTCAAGCTGCAAATCACTTTCATTATTCTTATCGGTTTTAACTCTTACAAAGAAATCCCAGACTTCTTTATCTCTTAGAATATGTTTATTTAATATATCCTTTTTATTAATTTGAACAGTAAATTTTTCGTTCTTATTTTCTAATTTATATAGCGTTTCTGCATAGTATTCATATCCATTGCCAACTCTTTCTCTTCTCTTGATGACTAGGTTAGCCTCTGACAATTCTCTTTCACTAACAAATTCCAAATCTACAGCCACGTTTATAAATTCATTATTATCCACTACTGCCTCTAGTTGAACTCTATTAACCATATCCGATTGGTAAATTGCTAATCGATTATCACCTGTGATATAAGGTCTAGTATAGAAGAAGTTATTAGCTTTAAGTCGCATATATCTAAAGACTTGCTTTTTTAATGAACTTTCAACTTGTAAAGGTAAAGTATAGCCTTCAGTTTCTTCTTCATTATATACGCTTACCAAAACATCCCAACATACTTCCTTATCTTTATTAATGAGTGGAATTCTTTCTGAAATATTCACTTCCACATCTATGGTATTCTCCATTACTGGTAAACCATTCGTATTTATACTGACATCATGGAAAGGCATATTCACTTGATTTCTTCTTTTAAAGGTAATCTTTATTTTTTCTTTCTTTAAATACTTACTATCCTTTCCAGATAAAAAGATGTTTGCTGAGAGATTTCCATTTAAGTAATCCATATTTTTTACAACTGGAACAAGATCTAATCCTCTTACATAAAACGCTAAAATTTTATCTTTTGTTATATATGGAACCAGTTTAAAAATACTTTTTTTACTATAAAAGTATTCAAATTTATTCTCAATATTATTATTTACCTTAACTAAATATTCATTTTCTCCAGAAACCATATATATTAGCCATGTGGCTTCATCATTTAGCCCTTGTTTGTCTATAATAAGTTGTAAATCAATATCAATTTGAAAGAGTTCTTCTTTAAAAGCTACTTCCAGTTCAAATTCTAAAGGAAATTCAAAATCACGATGAGTTCTTCTTTTTCGTAAAACAAATTTTCCCTGCCCCATAGTAGAGGTCCCCATAATTGTTATTTTCTCTTGTTTAGGCCTATATGCTATTTCATCTATTTTAACTTCCATGTACAAACCCTCTCCCTATCATTCACCATTAATATATAACGCCTTTATAATTAGTAATTCTTCAATAAATCCTATTCTTATTCGCTCTCTCTTTATTCTCCATACAAATATCCCCATTAATTTTTTCATTTCCCAAGAGATTCATCCCTCAAACTCATTATAATAAATAAGTCATCAGACATCATCTCATTATACCAAATTAAAAAAAGAGATTTACCTAAACAAAAAGGTAAATCTCTCAACCATTTGCACTATTTTTTTATCATAATTGATAAAGATTGAATTTCCTGATGAGTTTCATCAGAACGGGCTGCGATGTAATAACTTTTTGTTTCAAAGAAATAATTCTTTTCGGAATCATTATTTATACTTTCTTTACCCAGTAGTTCATGTAGCTTAGCTATAGACATTGAAATATCCTGAAATACAATTTCTATTACTTTAGTTTCAGAGATAACAAATTTCACATTTCCATCCTTATAACTTGTTTTACCTACCACAGTTTGTAATGGAATTAAATTACGAGGATATACGGCTTTAAGCTCGTCTAATGTTTTTCCAAAATATGTAGGTGCTTGTTTTAAAGCTAATCCATACACACGGTTTAACAATGATATTACATCATCTAATTTTGTGTCATCCATCGTGCTCTTACTTGGCGTGAATGGCACGGCATACTCTGCACTTAGCCAACCAGATTCACCATTAGCAAGAACTATTTGTATCCAACCATTATTAGTTTCATTTTTTTCTTTAAAATTAGGTACAGTAAATACTTCTCCAAAATTCGTCAGTACTAATCGTTCACTACTTGTAATTGGTTCTCTTCGAATACTAATATTATTGCTATTCACCATATACTTCTTATTATTTGAAGGACTTTCTTTAGCCGATTTATCTTCAGGAATAATTTTACTTTGAACCATTTTTTCTTTATTTTCATTTCCTCTTATTAACGAAGCAAAAGCTTTATAATTTAATCCAATTGTAATTATACCTGTAAGAATAACAATCGCAGTTCCAACTAATATACTACTTTTCTTGCTTAATTTACGTTGTTGTTTTTTTGCCTTATAATTTCTCCTTGGGGTTTTCACTAATTGCTCCTGCAATAAACCATGTTGAAATTGTAAGGTTTGTTCTTCACGCAGTTGCCTTTTTTCTTCTATATTCATCTGATTATATTGCTTTAAAAACATACTGTAATGATCTACTACTTCATTTACATCGCCGTACTCTTTCATTTGCCCATAATGTAGCCAAATTGCTTTGGTACAGAAACTTTTCACTTGAGAGAGGGAGTGACTAATAAAAAAAATCGTTTTTCCTTGTTCTTTAAACTCATTCATTTTATCCAAGCATTTTTTCGTAAAAGTTTGATCTCCAACAGAGAGAGCTTCATCGATTACCAAAACATCTGGGTTAATATGAACTGAAATTGCAAAACCAATTCTTGACTTCATTCCACTCGAATATGTTTTAACAGGTTGATACATAAATTTTCCAATATCAGCGAATTCGATAACTTTTGGCGTGATGTCCTGAATTTGTTCTTTCGTAAGCCCCATCATTAAACCTTTTAACTCAATATTTTCAATACCTGTTAATTGGTTATTTAATCCTGAAGCAATGGCAATTAAAGCTGCAGATCCTTTAATATTTATCTTCCCTTTATTTGGGATGGTTACACCAGCAATTAAATTAGACATTGTGCTCTTACCAGAACCATTTAAGCCTATTATTCCAATAATTTCTCCTTCTGGTACTTCAAAAGAAATATTATTTAACGCATAATGATAATCACCTTCTTGCCTCTTAAAAAATAAATCTTTTAATTTATCAGAAGGTTTGTTATACATCTTATACTTTTTTGTAACATGTTCAAACTTCACTTTATAATCCATTGAATCATTCACCTTTTATAAGTAGTCAACAAACTGTTTACGGAATCTTATATGAAAAATAGATCCGATTACAAATAAAATAATAGCAATTCCCCAAAAATATAATGTATACAATGACCATATAAAACTAATATCACCGTGCAATAATGAAGAACGATAACCTTCAACTATATAATAGAATGGATTTATTTTCATTAATAATACAAATATCCATGCCATATGTTCACTTGGTTTCCACAAAACAGGTGTTAAATAAAATAACATACGTGTAATCGATTGTATAAACAAATGAATATCTCTCAAAATAGTTGATAGAGTTGATGTAATAAACGCTAAGGAAACTAAAAAGAAAAATGCTGAAAGTCCACAGTATAAAACTCCCACGATCCCAAGAAAACTTAATCCTTTTGTCGCCGCCACTATCAATAATAAGACAATAAGTAAAACAACATGTGTATACAGTTGAGATAGTATTATATATGTTGGAATAACACTAAGTGGGAAATTCATTTTCGAAACCGTATTCAGCTTTGCATAAATAGAATTGGATCCTTGTAAAATAGAGCCATTAATAAAAAACCAAGGAATGATTCCACATATCATCCAAACAAAGAAGGGAACGCCTTCTACAGGCGCCCCTCCACGAATGCCTAAACCAAATACCAACCAATAAACAAAAATTTGTATTAAAGGATTTAAGAATATCCAAACAATCCCTAACGCACTACCTGCGTACGCCTGTTTTAATTCATACACAGAAAGTCTTGCCATTAAATATATATTATCTAGTTGTTCTTGAACAATATTTCTTATCGCTCTCATATAATACTCACATTTTCCGGTAACACTCTATACAAATTACCAAAATTGATAATCTTCATATTACTACTCTCACTTTCTCGTATACAATTACGTGTGTCAAACAGGACTGGATTTTTCATCATATTTGCTAGATAATCATAATCTAACTCTTTAAACTCATTATGATCTGTTAGCACAAGAATTAAGTGTGCATCCATTACAGCTTCCTCAATAGAAACAACATCAAAGAATTCCTTGTTAATATACGGATCATAAATTGCAACATCAAAACCCACAATCCTTAACAAATCAATAACCTCAAGTGCTGGACTTTCCCTCATATCATCAACATTACCCTTATATGTCACACCAAAGACAGCAATTTTCGAGTGCTTGTTTTCTTTTAGTATTTTTTTAATACTATCCACGACATAAGATGGCATTGAATTGTTCGTATTTCGTGCTAGTTGAATTATGTTCGCTAATTTAGGCTCTTGCGCTACGATAAAATATGGATCCACTGCCAAACAATGACCACCTACTCCTGGTCCTGGTTGGTGTAAATTCACACGTGGATGTTTGTTAGCCATTTTAATTACATCTAACGCATTAATCTCTAACGAATTACAAATTTTTGTTAATTCATTAGAAAGTGCGATATTTACATCTCGGAATGTATTTTCCATTAACTTGGACATTTCCGCTGTTCTCGCATCTGTTTGAATAATCTCCCCTTGTACAAAGGTATTATATACCTCTGCACCCTCTTTCGCACAATGCGATGTTACTCCACCTATAATTCGATTATTATGGATAAGTTCTTTCAAAATACTTCCTGGAAGTACTCGTTCTGGACAATGAACTAAATATACATCCTCTCCAACTGAAAAACCACTCTCTTCTACCAATGGTCTCACATAATCATCCATACTTCTTGGGGCAATGGTAGATTCAATAATAATTACATTTCCCGGTTTAATATATGGAATTATTTGTTTAGTAGCATCTAAAACATAAGTTAAATCACAAGACTTATATTGATCTTCATTATTTGGTGTTGGTACAGCTATAATAAAAGCATCTGCTATTTCTGGGTTTAAAGAAGCACGAAGTGATCCTTTTTTCACCACTTCTTCCACAACTTCATCTAAACCTGGCTCTTCGATATGGGCCTCTCCTCTGTTCAACTTATCTACCACTTCTGTTCTTACATCTACTCCAACTACTTCAGCACCATGCTTTGCAAACATAGCAGAAGTAGGAAGACCTATATATCCTAAGCCTATTACACAGACTTTCATCGATTGTATCATCTCCATGTATTTCATTAATGCAAAATATGTTTATTTCTTTAAAACTTCAAAAATACTTTTATATACCGGTGTAGCTTTCTCAAGATAGTTTGTTAATACGATTTCGTGTAAATGATTTAAAAAGTCATTATAGTATTTAGGATCATAATGAACACCAAATAACCCCCAAGGGTGCGCCTCATAAGCAGTATAACTCTTATGATTTAAATCAATACATTGAACATTAAATTTCTCTAATACATAATTATCTAAAATACTCCAGTATTTATTCACTAACGCTACATCTATACTTGGATCTATTCTTTGTAATCGATTATTCTCATCATAATAAAATTCTACAAACCTTGCTTTATGAACAACAATCTTACAATTAGGAACTCTTTCTTTTAATATCTTAAATAGGTTATGGATTGCTTTTTTCCATAATACTAGATAATCTTCAGTATCTCTTATAATATTTAAGTACTGTGGATTTTTTACTTCTTTAACAAATTGTGTTTTTCCTAATTTCCAATAATTATTTGTAACATAAGTATCAGCAAGCTTCATGCATCCGAAGAAAACATCACCAAAAAAGTCCATAATAAGGTAATCTGGTTGTTCTTCTTCTAATTTATTTAAAAAGTTCTTTTCAAAATCAGCCCTCATATCATTAGAATCCCACTGATTTAACTCAGTAACTTTATTTACTGGGAATGTTATTGGTTTTTCCAGCAAGCTAATAATTGAAGTTTGATTTTGTAATAAAACACATTCATAATAACGCTTATAATCATAATTAAATTTACTATTAAAATTGTCTCTTGTTACACAAGAACCTAAAATCGCTACAGTAACTGCCTTTGAATCTTTATTTGTTACAAACTCTTTCTTAGTATTTAATTCCTCACCATTTTTTCGTGTATAAATACTCAAGTATCCTTTATTATTTATGTACGCTTTAACAGAACTATTGGATTTAACCTTAGTATAACTATAATTTTTATTAGGGGCTTCCAAGTAAAACTCTTCATATACATTATTACCTTCTATCCCAATAACAACATCTATAATAGTTTCATTATGTAAACTAAAATTATGAAATACCTCTTTAACTGTACTCTTAAAATTTAATATATTTTCTTTGATCTGAACTTCACACTTTAATTGTTCATCATACTCGTCTTCATTTCTTCTCTTAAATACAATCCAACATTTACCACAACCTTTCAATTCCTTCTTATTTTTAGGAATTGAAAGATTTAAATTATCTTCATTCATTTCGAATCCTGATAATTTAATGGCTTTTTGTATTTGATAAGTCATAAATGAAAGAGTCTTATTATTTTTTGGTTCTAGATACAAAGTATCTGTAACAGGTATTTTATATTTAGGTTGTCCAAATTCTAAGATATCCATCTGAATAGGATAATACTTTTCGTCCACTTTTATGAATAGATTTACTACATAACCCTGCTGTAGTAATAAATTCAAATATAAAATAGCATTAAATTCTATGTTACTCTCAAGCAAATCTTCTCTTATAACCGTTTTTTCAATATGTTCATGTATAAGCAATTGTTTCTCATTAAAAATGAAACAACTCAATCGAAAATCATTATTTTTATCAATATTCCCTTGAGACATAACTTTGATAGATACGCTTTTATTGTCAAAGTTCAAGCTGCTTAATTTATACATATATACCTCTTTCTAAAAAACATTTTTATTCACTTACCTTAAAATCAATTTCTAACTTACCTCTAAAAATGTGTATGGATTCAATCATTCCCATACACATTTCTTCATTTTATTTAAGAAGTTTTTTCTTTAATTATGTTATAAATCCTTTGGGCATTATGAACATCCTTATGTTTGAAAATCCTTTTCGAATTCGCTAGATATCTCTTATTAATTTTTAAATTATTATCTATAACTTTATTTATTTGCTTAATTAATTCATTTTCAGAAGAAACAACAAAGCCCAATTCATTATATTTTATTTCTTCACAAGGAGCATGGTGATTATTATGCGGATCAAACTGATACATTATAACCGGCTTCTCCATATATAAGAAATCCGATGATACAGATGAGTAATCAGTAATTAGCAATGCACTTTCTTTTAACAGCTCTGATACAATTGCATTACTTTTTACTAAAAATTCTATTTGAGGATGCTCTATAACAAATTCATCCATAAACTTTTGCATTTGACTATGCACATAAAACTTAACTGGTATATCTTTCTTTTCTATTAGATCTAAAAATTCTTGATTAGTAATTAAATCTTTATAGGCTTTATAATAATCCGACTGTAGAAATTGAACTTTATTTACATTTGATAAATGTCTACGCCATGTTGGCATAATTAAAATTTGTTTCTTCGTCTTTCTTTGATGAAGATTATCAAATCTAGCCAGTCCAGTTACCGCTACATCCCCTTCAGGATATCCTAATGTTTTCATAATAATTTTCTTTTCATATTCTGAGCTTGAAATAATTAAATCTTGTTTATATCTTTCTTTACTTAAATACGGAGCAATGTTGTGAATAATCACACCGTGCTGTAAACAAATATTAGTTTTTTTAGAAACCCTTTTCCCAAACCATCTAATAAACTCTTGTTTCTGTCTAGGATATGAGCACTCTTCAAACACCCATGCACTTATATAAGTACTTGCAGCTAGCATATAAACTTTATGCTTAAGAGATGAATGATATATAACGTTACCATACTTCTCCACTTTATCTAAGTGAGGTGAATCCTGATTAATTACATAATATATTTTTTGTGATGAGTAGTTTTCACGGCAATACTTGAAAAAGAAATATCCATTATCTTCAGCTTGATCTTCACGTTCTCCAACCAACCAAATTTGTTTCCCACCAACTTTTACTCGTACAAATAAGCTTAGCAAGAGAATAAAGAATTTATATAAAGAACCCTTAACATATTCAAACGTAGATTTGATCCCTCTGATCGGCTTTGTGACTCTCCATGATAAGGACTCTTCTAAATCATGCGGATTTTTTTTAAAATACTTTTCAAATTTTTGAGATTGATTATACCAATATCGTCGACTTCTGAAAATTTTCATATACTGAATTGCTTCTTCATATAAATTTAAGTTTATAAGATCTAAAAAGGTATTATATCCTTCATTTCCTTCATAAACAGATTTATCCGAAATATATATGATTTTTCTTAATGTATCCAATAATTTATCTTGATGGCTTTTTTCTATTTCATTTAAAAAGGTATTTTTATCTATTAAATATAATATTTGATTAAATAGTATTACTCTTATATCCTTATTAAAATCTTGTCCATAATTACTTATTAAAAACTCTAAAATATAATCTATATCTTGTATAGAACTTATTACATAGTCTTCATTAAATGGCGTTTTATTTTTATATTTTATTTCGTTCGCAAACTCATAACGAAGATTTGATAAGTATAATCTAAAATCTAAACATCTAATATTAGATGAATTCATTTTCGAAATAAAACTCAGTCCTTGTGATAATAAAACTTCCTTTTTTATCAACTTTAATGTAGTAATTGTATTGAAATCACTATGTAGTATATTCTCTTTATTTATCAAATTTTTTTGGGATTTTTTTTCTAAACAAGCTGCTATAAAATCTAAATCACTCTTTTTGGCAGCGTCATATAATAACCCATATACATTAGGTCTAAATTTATCATAAAAATCAAAGAAAGTAACATACTCTCCCTTTAATTCTTTAACCTCAAGATCCCCTTCTTTTATCAATATATTCACTTTATAACTTCTTTTTAAGGTTTCCACATATTCAACTATTTCTTGAGTGGCATTTTCGTTATTGTGGAAAATAACCCATTCAAAATTATTAACATTAATAGTCTGTCTCTGTAATACGTCGAATGCTTGTTTAATTACAGCTTCATCATGAGTTTGTAATTGTGTTACTACGCTTAGTTTCATTCCTAAATCTCCTTTTTATAATATCTTTCAATTTGAAATTCTTTTTTCTGAGATATTTAGTAATTTTCCACGAAAAACTATTACGAATAGCACTTTGTTTTCTGTATTTTTGCTGTAATTCAGTTCCTTGCTTTAACCACCATCTTCTTGAAATTAGCATGCTATTATACTCTAACGCTTCATCTATATGTTCTTTGGCAATTAAACTCAAAAGAGGCTCTTCCCATACCAAATATTTTCTTGTTATTTCAACATCATAGTCATCCACTACGCCTTTAATTAAATTAATAAGTTCTTTTTTTTGTTGGATTGATAGTTTATTAAAATCCGGATCGCAAACTTTCCATAAAATAGACCTCAAAGCATTTACCTGAAAATAGTTATATTCTTTTTTATTCAACTTGAGTTTAATTACTTCTGCAGATTTTACATCATTCGTAACTGAAGCAATAATGTCTTGTTGTGTCAAAGATAAATTATTCTCATCATCACGTGCTCTATATCTATAAACATTTTTAGGGATATAACTAAATTTCTTTGCTTTTGCGAATAGCTGTATATCATAAAACTTGTCTTCTCCATTTCTCATTCCTTCAATGAAAGAAATCTTATGCTGCCTAATGAATGAAGTTCTCACTAACTTTAAAGTAATAGCTGTCTTCACCTGTAAAAAGAATGGAGAAATTTCTGTATTGGTATTCATATATGGTTTTTGTAAAAGATAATGTTTAAATGTTGAATGTTGGAATGTTGATCCATCACTATCATTAAAACTTTCCATTTTCCCCATAACAAAATCTGATTTATATTCTTCTGCTATATTAAATAGAGTTTCATATGCATCTGCTGGTACATAATCATCTGGATCCATAAATATTAAATATTTACCTCTCGCAAGATCAATACCAATATTTCTTGGTTTTCCGGGTGCACCACAGTTCTTTTCTAAATGTATAACTTTGAAATTATCATACTTCAAAGCATATTGATCCAAAATCTTTCCAGTACCATCTGTAGAACAATCATTCACCATAATAACTTCTAAATTCTCTACGCCAATTGTTTGATCAACTAAAGAATCTAAGCACTCTGCTATATACATTTCTACATTGTATATCGGCAATATTACAGAAATTAATGTTTTTTTCAAATTCTTACACCTCTTTTATCCTTTTAAATAGTGTTTGACAATGCGATTTTTTCAATTTAACAACATATCTATCTACTCTATCTAAATTAGAATTTTTTAATAAATTCTCAAACTTATTTAATAAATAATGGACATCCTCTTCCCTTTCTATCCTTTCTCCAAATAGCCCCGTCTTATGATCAATCGGCCCTTCATTATAATGCCTAGAATAAAATTCATCATAATCAAACTGATAGAAAATAACCGGTTTATTCATATAAGCAAAATCAAATGAAACAGTAGAATAATCCGTAATCAATAAACGGTGACGTTTTAATAAGCTTTGTACAGTCTCTTCTCCCTGTTTAACGATTTTGATTCGTTCGTGAAAAACAGGCATTTCTGCACCCAGCTTTTGTGTTTGGTAGTGCGGGAAGAACGTTAATGTTATATTCTTCTCTTCTAATATCCGATGGAGTTCTTTACTTTGTAAAAGTGACATATACGTTTGCCAATACTGTGATTCCTTTAATTGTTCTTTCATTTTAATCCAACTTCTCCAAGTTGGCATGAGTAAGATTTCATTTCCTTTACTCTCATCTTGCAATGCGTCCCAACGTGCAAGACCTGTTACAACTACTTCATCTTCCGTATAACCAAATTCTTTTACGATATGATCCTTTTCAAACTGTGATGATACAACAAACAAAGAATAACCCATTCGATTTTTATTTAGCACATGATTAACCCGGCTCACGCCTATGACACCATGTTGAATAAAGATTTTTTTATTCTGCTGCCATTCAGGATAATACTTCAATATATGCCTATACGCATCTGTGTACATATTCGCTGTTTCTGAATAACTATTAATTGTTTTATTGCAAATTAACAAATATAGTGTATGTTTAAAGCTTCCGAACTGAATACTATTCCCTAAATTCTTAATATTTTTATAGTCATTACATCCTTTATCTATAACGTAATAAACCGGGATTTCAGGATGTTCTTTTCGAATATATGTAAACAAATGATAAGAATTATCTTGTGCAGTATCTTGCCGTTCCCCAATAAGCCATATATTCTTTCTACGAAAATATGAACCAAATAATTTATAGGCTATTATTGCAAAAAATGCTGCATAATTTCTTCTCTTCAAAAGACCTATATCATAACGCATTGCTCTTTTTATTTCACGATATGTATTCATTATTTGTTGTACATAGTTACATTTACGAATATGAATTGTAGCTTCATTATTTTTATATAACATTCTAATTTCTAGTGGATTTAAATTTTGATGCTTTGTATTATTGCGTAACTGTGCTAATAGTACCTTCATTGGTTCTTCAACAACAGTATTCCCTATGCTGAGGCGTATTGATATTTCCCATTCCCCCTTTTCTAACAAATCTTTAACATTAACTTCTATTGTTTCAAATCCCGCATCATTATAGTCAATGGTATTGTTAGAAAATAGATATGTTATATCGGTACGTAAGGAGCTTTTTAATTGAATTATTTTTGTAGTTCCTTTTTTACGAAATACCAACTCTTTAATTATTCTCTTTGTAGACATGTTTTCAATAAATGCATATCCACTAAGTGTTAGAACTTCCTGACGAAGTTTTATGCCTTCGATTCGATGATTCAATATTAAATTATTGACTTGTAAAAAAAACTTATATTGAGGAAAAAATCGATAAAAATAATAATAGTATTTTTCATTCTCATAAATATGTTCTTTCGAAATAGATTCATCTCGAATAATGATTAACAATTGTTCTAAAGCTGCACAATCATCCTGTTTAATCATTTCTGTCACTAATTGATCACGGACATTTAAATTCTCTGTAACGTTTGGATCACATAAGTTCAATAGAAATTCATTCCCCAACTGAATAACTTGAGAGATTTGTTCCTTCGAAAAAAACGGACATTTCAAAATAATGGAATCCAAAAAGAATTTCCATTGCCTTCTCTCAATGAACTGAATATACGATTTTTTTTGATGTTTCTTATACAGATTTTCTAACTTTTTTTGTAATGTAACTAATTGTTGAAAAAAAGATATACTCGTTTTTTTAGATAAATTCTCTCCACTATTTATTACCCTATAATTAAGGAAGGGGATATCCTTTACAATAATACGCTTAGCTGTAAGAAAAGATTGCTGTGTAAACAATAAATCTTCTCCTACTTGTAAATCTTCATCAAACAAGATGTTATGTTGTCTACACAACTCTCGTTTAAATATTTTATTACTGGCAGATGGCGTAAGGTGTAATTCTGAATGTGTTGTAATATGCCTGATAACGGGAAGTTTCTTATCGAATACTTTTTTCATATACGAAAGTGGCCAATGTCTATATTCATTAAAGCAAGTAATATTAGCAATAGCGATATCCGCACCTTTTTGATTTGCAAGCTCATACAGCTGTTCATACGCCATCTTATTTACATAATCATCTGCATCTAAAAATGTGACATATTCACCTTTCGCATGTTGAAGCCCAACATTACGTGCAACACTTACCCCTGCATTCTTCTGCATATAAATTGTTAAATGCTCATGTTGTTTTTGATACTGCTGTAAAACTTTCCTACTATTATCCGTTGACCCATCATCTACAACAATAATCTCAATATTCTTCAATGTTTGACTAATAACAGATTCAAGACACTGTTCTAAATACTGTTCTTTATTATAATTCGTAATTACAACACTTAATTTTGTCTTTATCAACAATCATCAACCCCGTTTTCTACACCGTACAATAACGTAAAGAATAGAAATGATCTTCTATTCTTTACATTATTGCAAACTCTTATATATATCTACAAAGATCTTTTTTTCATTATCCCAATTATAATTTTCCCGTGCAGTAAAACAATTTCCCCTCATTTTTCCCCGTTCTTCTGGATGATCGAGTAAATAATTTACACCTTCTGCAATAGAAGATGGATCATGTGAATCTACACAAATGCCTGTATACTCTTTCTCTACCACACGCTGAATTTCAGGAAAGCTACATGCAACAACAGGCACTCCACTCATCATGTACTCAAATAGTTTGTTAGAAGAGGCTGAATAGTGATTGAAACAAACATTATTTAATACCTGAAAACCTAAATAAGCATTTTTAGTATAGTGTAACAATTCATTTACGGGTACCTTTGACATAAATTTTACCTTGTTTTCTAAACCTAATTCCACGACCATTTTTTGCAAATCAGGTTTGATACGTCCATCACCAATAAATACAACCGTTCCTCTTTTAAACATCGGCACTGCTTGTATTAATTTGTCTAACCCTCTTCCTGTTTGGATACCACCTTGATATAAAAGGAGCGGCTCTCCTATAGAAAGATCCAATATTTTATGTAAATCAACCGAATTGCTTTGCTCGGGTTGTGTAATGAAAGGATAATTATGAATAACTTTCGGATAAAACCCATACAAATCTTCCGCATATTTTGCACGTGTATGGTTTTCCATAATCATTACATCAGTAAATTTCAAATAAAACCTTTCCATAACCCCATAAATTTTACTATTATAACCTGTACGACTTGTCTGCACTTCATGAGAGTCATAAATTAATTTTTTCTTTCTAAATACTTTAGCACACAGCCATCCCTGTGGTAACGTATTCAGATCATTAGAATGATATAAATCATAATTTTTTTTCATTCCACTTATCACCATTTGACTTAGAATATAGGAACGAATAATTAAAGTTCTTATCTTTCTAGTAGAAAATAAAAGGGCAAATAACAATACGACTGATGCAAATACCGGGAACTTCCATAATGTCAAAACAGCGCCTGCAGCAAATAGTAACTTTGTAATTATATTTTTCATAGCAAACTGCTTCACACGATTTACCGCTCCAAACATTTTCTGTAAAGGCAAGAGGCGATTATTTACACGTGTTACTGTAAATCCTTCTTTTCGTATCTCCCGCTTCGGCAAGTCCCGTTGTTTCCAATCATGGATACATATTAAATCTACTTCATATCCAGCTTCAGCTAATGCAGTACATTCTCTTAACACACGTGCATCATTTGTGAAGTGGTTCCATACGAACATACAAACTTTCTGCTGAGACATCCTGTTCCTCCATTAAATTAGTTAATACTTTGATGTTGTTTTTCCACCTTAAATTTTGAAAGGCATAACTATGGGCTTTATTTCCCATTCCTTTCCTTAACACTTCGTTTTCAGCCAAGGTTAAAATATGTTTTCCTAACTCTTCTACTGTACGATCATGTGAAATTATACCGCACTCTGCTTCTGTAATGACCTTTTCAGCATAACCAGATACGTCTCCAACAATGGGCTTTCGCATACACATATAGTCAATAATTTTCCCTGGTAATACTGTTTGAAATACCTTTTTATCTACTAAACTAACATACGCAATATGCGCATTTTCAACTTCTTTCAAAGTAGCACTACGACTTTTCGCCTTAACAATTTCTATATTAGAAAGGTTTCTCTTCTTAATAACTTCCGCTACCTCATAACTTTTAAACCCATAACCAATTATCTTGAATTTAAGATACTTATTCTGCTTTACATACTCTGCAACATCAATTAATTTTCTCACATCTTGCGCTAAGCCAATATTTCCTGTATAAATTACTGTAATCTCATCTGTGTCTTTAACATTCACTCTTGATTGCTGTGTTACCATCTCCAATTCTTTCTCTGTAAGTGAGCTTGGCATAAAAGATATAACTTCTCTTTTAATTCCTTTCAGCTCAATATAGGGAATGAATCCTTCACTATTTACAATAATTTGATCGGCTGAACGGTATAAAAACTTCTCTAAGACATAAGCAATAGATAACACAAAACGATTTGCGAAAACGCCAACCCCCAGCAAAGATTCCGGCCATAAATCTCGAACGTCTAAAATCAGTTTAGCACTTAATCTCTTTTTCGCAAATATACCCGCTGCCCCTATAAAAATAGGTGGTGTTGAAACAAATACATAATCATATTTTTCTTTCATCCCAAAAATGGCCATAATAAATCGGAAAGTAATTTCTAAGTATAAAAATAGCCGTCTAATCATATTATTCGTATACTTCCGTGTTTTTGGCTTAACACGAATTATTTTTTCACTGTCTAAAAATTCCTCATCCCAAAATTCCTTATTCTTATATAAATTTTGATTTGGATAACGAGGATCTGTTGTAAGGATTGTGACATCATAGCCAGCTTCTGTTAGCTCAGAATAAATATTCTTAATACGATTTGCAGCGCTACCGATTTCTGGATAAAAATTTTGCGCTACTACTAACACTTTCTTCATTTTATTTCATACCTCTTTTCCCCCACAAAAACTACATCTCCCATCCCGTACTTTAAAAAATTTTAATTTTATCAATATGTATTTATAATGAGTTTAAAATTAAGTTTCTCGCCTTAACAAAAAATTTACAAACTTAATTTTAAATTTACAAATACTAGAATATCATTAAATCTGACAAATTTGAACCTATAAGCCACATTAATTCATGTTTTTTTGACTTAAATATTCTCCTTTTTCACATTCGAATATAACGAAATAAAAAAGTTGTTGATAAATTATATTTATCAACAACTTTTTTAATACCTATCGCAACGCGCGACGTGGTAATTTATCAATATTCTCTAACATAATACCTGTACCAACTGCAACGCAGTGCATTGGGTTTTCAGCGATTAATACTGGTACTTTTAATTCTTCTGCTAGAAGCATGTCGATACCGTGTAGTAATGCACCGCCGCCTGTTAAGATAACACCGCGGTCAATGATGTCTGCAGATAGTTCTGGTGGTGTACGCTCTAATACACCTTTTGCAGCTTGTACGATAATAGAAGCGTTTTCTTTTAATGCTTCTGTAATTTCTTCTGAACATACTGTAATTGTACGAGGTAAGCCTGTTACCATGTCACGTCCGCGAATTTCAAGCTCTTCACTGCGTGCACCTGGGAATACTGTACCGACTTTGATTTTAATATCTTCTGATGTACGTTCCCCGATTAATAGCTTATACTTACGTTTAATATAGTTTAAGATCTCCATATCAAACTTATCGCCAGCCATTTTGATAGAGGAAGAGGTAACAATATCACCCATTGAAAGTACGGCAATATCTGTTGTACCTCCACCAATATCAACAACCATGTTTCCGCTTGGCTGGAAAATTTCCATACCAGCACCAACAGCAGCTACTTTTGGTTCTTCTTCTAAGAATACTGTTTTCCCACCTGAACGCTCAGCAGCTTCACGAATCGCTTTCTGTTCTACTGATGTGATATTTGTTGGACAACAAATTAAAATGCGAGGTTTTGAAAAGAAGCTCTTTACGTCCAATTTGTTAATGAAATGCTTTAACATCGCTTCTGTAATTTCGAAATCTGCAATAACACCATCTTTAAGCGGACGAATCGCTACAATATTACCAGGTGTACGCCCTACCATACTTCTTGCTTCTTCACCTACTGCTAATACTTTTCCACTATTACGATCAATTGCCACAACTGATGGCTCATTTAATACGATACCCTTACCTTTTACATGAATCAATACGTTAGCCGTGCCTAGGTCAATTCCGATATCTCTCGCAAACATTCCTGTGTTTTCCTCCTTGATATTCAAAATCAGGTTGTACCCGAATTCTTTTACACCTAATTTCTGATTTTATCATAAATTTAACGAAAACGTAATATTTGAAAAAAGAATTCTTCTGAAAAATGTTACGTTATCCGTAAGGAATGTTTGCCATATAATAAATTATTGCCGCACAGGCTTTTCTACATCTTCTTTTCGGTACTTCTGCTTTGTCGCTTCCCCGCCTCTTAGGTGGCGAATCGACTTATGGTAATCAAGAATTTCTTTCACTTCATTTGCGAGCTCTGGATTAATTTCTGGTAAACGTTCTGTTAAATCTTTATGGACTGTACTTTTTGATACCCCAAACTCCTTCGCGATCACACGAACTGTTTTTCTTGTCTCCACGATATACTTGCCAATCTTGATAGTTCTCTCTTTGATGTAATCGTGCACACCACTCGCCTCCCTAAATTGGATGTGAGAAGCGTGAAATGAGACTCGCTGCATACGACTAAGAAGTAAATTCGAGTGCTGTTTGTAAGCGTTAAATATTCTGGAATTTATAATGAAATGATTCACGATTTCTCACCTCAAACACTCTCTTTGCTTTGGTTTATACCATTGTATTGCCCACATTACTGATATATGCTATAAGTTCCATATTTTTGTGGACCAAGGTGAGAAAAACAAAAAAATTCACATGATCAACATCATAAAATATACTTTCCTTAAACAACAAAAGACATATAGTATTTGCTTGTTATACATAGCAAACACTATATGTCTTTTTTAAAATATTATTTTTTCGGATTCGCATACTCCCCAGATGCTATTTGAGAAAACTCTTTCATATTGGTATCAGGAGAAATGCCAAATCGATTGATTTTCAAAATGTCACTTTCTCGAGTAGCATATCCACTAGAATTTAGAAAAGCTACATGGAACTTTGATTCTTTTACCGCTTTAATAACATTCTCATTGAATTTTCCGAATGGATAAGAGAAGTAATTTGTTTTTAATATCTTTTGACTTTCTAAAATATCTTGCTTAATTTCCACATCTTTCTTACTAAGTATTACAGCTTTTCCTTGTTCTAATTTATGCAGAGCATTAGTATGACTACCAAACTCAAAAACATCCTGCATTTTATCAATTTCTGATTTACTTAACGATTGAATTATTTTAGAATCGAATTTCTCTTCTTTATCACTTAATCTTGATGTGACAACAAAAGAAGCCGCATGCATCTTATATTTCTTTAAAATAGGATATGCATAAACATAGTTTGATTTTGATGCATCGTCAAAAGTAATTAATATACTCTTTTTCGGAAGGTTCTTTTTCTCTTTCATAAATTCTTCAAACTCTTTTAATGTAATAGCATGATATTTATTATCCGCCAAATATTTTATTTGCTTTTCAAACTGTTCAACCGATAAAGTAGTTCCTTTATTTTTAAAGGCCGGATGAGAATCCTTTTCTTTTTCTGTCAATAAGTGATGGTATAACAATACCGGTACCTTTTGTTCTTTATTACCTTTACTAAAAACAGCAAATCCAATCGCACCAATTAATACGACTGCTACAGCGATAAAAATAAATAGTTTTTTTGAACCTTTACTCTCTCTAGCTTTCAATTTTAAAACTCCCCCTCAAACACAACAAAAAACACAGTACTTTTTAACACTATACTGCATCTCAACATTGCTTTATTATGTAAAAAAATCACAATTATCATTATACGTGTAAAAATTATAAATTCCAATGATATATTAAAGAAAAACACTCCTCATGCAGGAGTGTCATTCTTCACGATCATATTCTTCTTCTAATAATTGATGGCGGGGAACTTCTTTCTTACTGGCAATATAATAATATAAAGTAAATAAAACAAACAATAAAATAAGGGCAATCGACAGAACAAAGACAAATGACACAGAGAATCCCCCCTTTTGGTAATATATATTCGAGAATTTCGTCAAATTTCCTTGTTAATGCTATTTTTTTCTCGAAACTGATTATTTCTATATAAACATAAGAAAATCAGCTCCCCTAAGGAAACTGATTTTTTTGTTTTACTATTCTTGTGTAGAGGAAGAATTACTAGATGATTCTGTAGAACCATTTGTTGATTTTTCCTCTTTTTGACCTTTTTCATCAGTTTTACTGTTTGTTGCTTTCAGTAGAACCGTTCGTTGATTTCTCTTCTTTTTGACCTTTGTCATCAGTTTTACTGTTTGTTGCTTTTTCYTCAGTAGAACCGTTCGTTGATTTCTCTTCTTTTTGACCTTTGTCATCAGTTTTACTGTTTGTTGCTTTTTCCTCAGTAGAACCGTTCGTTGATTTTTCTTCTTTTTTCTGCTTTTCTTCCGTTTTGCTAGCAGAACCATTCGCTGCTTTTGTTGCACCTGCGTCCGCTTTAATTTCTGTTACAGATTTATTCAGGTAACGCTCTGGATTTACAGCTACGTTATCTTTACGTACTTCAAAGTGGACATGAGAACCTGCATCCTTATTCATTGCACTTAGACCGGATTTTCCTAATACTTCACCTTGTGCAACCTTTGCACCTTTTTCTACTTTTACACTACCTAAGCTTTGATAAGATGTTGCAAGACCATTACCACTATCAACTGTAATAACATAACCAAGTAGTGAATCTTTTTCCGCTTTTGTTACTGTACCGCTTAAAGCAGCTGTAACATCGAACTCTTTGCCACTTTTCGCAGCAATATCGATTCCTTTATTCGGAGAATATGTGTTGTTATAAAAGACAAGTGCTTGTTCTTGCTCTTTCTCCGGTGCTCCATCCTCGTAAAACTTCTTCTGTACAACAACTTCTGCATTCGCTGCAGCTGGCATTTTCACAACTTCTGAAGATTTTGTTACTGGAATCCCTGGATCTTCCGTTTGACTATACGGCGCTGCCCCGTCCTGATTCGGCGTTTTCTTTGGATTAGCTGCCTGGAACCATAGAGCAACCGACAAGATTACTGCTGCACACGCAATATAGAGTGCCGGAAATACCCATCTTTTTTGAAACAAATGAACTACTTTTCGCGACTTTTTATTATTCCTTCCTCGCATTCTATCATCACCTCAGCAATCATTTTGAACAATATTCATTCATCCTATACAACCTATAACTAATTACTTTTCGACAAAATATGTAAAAATATGTATAGGAATTACAAAATTTCCGAGGAAATGATAAAAAAAGAAAAAAACTGAGCGTTTCGGCTCAGTTTTTTAGTCTAGTTGTTTCTTTTTGTAGAGGAAGAGACAAATAACAAGCGCTGCAACTAACCAAATGGATATATTCAATACGTTTCCTGAAATTACACTAAAGCCTTTCCCTTGTATCACACTATTCATCGCTTCCCCAATGCTTTTAGTTGGTAAATATTGAAATACTTTCTTCAAACTTTCATTTTTCACAAACATCTCTAATAGATCTGAAAGAAGAAATATGAATAGAATTGGCATTCCGATAAGAGATGTTTGTGGTACGTTTTGAGCAAGCAATCCTATACATGTTCCGATCAGATTGAATAAAATAGTTCCAAGCAAAAAGATGAAGAATAAAAGTACAATATTACCTTCTAATTTGTCTAAAATAAGTAAATTAGTAAAGCATACCACTATGGTCGTGATTCCTGTTAAAAAACTTTTCCCAATCAACACTTCAGCTGAAGACGCCGGTGACAACATAAGAACACGAAGCGTATGTTTTTCCTTTTCTTCAGCAATCATCATCGCTTGCACAAATCCGCCGATAAAAACAAGAGCCATAATAACAGTTAAATTAGCCGCTACTCCTCTAAATTGCTCTGCCTGACCATATATAATAGCGAAAAGTACTGGGACTCCAATCATCATTAAAACTTGTGAATTAGATTTAAAGTCCCGCATCTCTTTCCGAAAAATAGCTGAAAATCTTCTCATAGAAAATGTCATCATAATCCCCTCCCTGTTACTTCAATAAAGATATCCCCAAGTGTTGGCTCATAAGAATGGATCGATAGTAATTCACCTTTCTTCATCCATTCTGAAATACGTTTTGCCCCTAATTCATCTTTTTGTACTGTTTCTTTTTTCTTATCCTTTAACACTACTTCGATTTTATCTTTCGCATATTTAAGCCTTAAGTTTTCTGGTGTATCAAGCGCCACAATTTCACCGCCGCATAAGAAGGCAATGCGGTCACAAAGCGTTTCTGCTTCATCCATATTGTGCGTTGTTAAGAAGATTGTTGTTCCTTCTTTATTTAAATCTCTTAAGATACTATGAATGTTTTGGACGTTCACTGGATCCAGTGCAGACGTTGGTTCATCTAAGAAAAGCATATCCGGTTTATGCAGAATTGCACGCGCTAATGTAACGCGTTGCTTCATCCCTTTTGATAATTTTTTCACTGGTGTTGTTTTATCTTCTAATAAGTTCACTTGCGCTAACACTTCATCAATTCGTTCTTTTTTACAGTCGTATAAGTCGCAAAATAATAGTAAGTTATCATAAATGCTAAGTCTTTCATATAAACCACTGTTATCTGTTAAAATACCAATTTGTTTATAATCCATGCTGTTTGGTCCTGTAATATCCTTACCTAGTACTCTCACTGTTCCAACGCTATGAAGCAACTGAGAAGTTAAGATTTTCACTGTTGTTGTTTTCCCTGATCCACTTGGTCCAAGGAACCCAAAGATTTCTCCTTGTTTTACTTCAATATTTACATTTTGAAGTGCCGTTTTTTCATTAAAGGTTTTCATTACATCCTTCATTTCAATTGCTAGTGCCACGTCGTCATCCCCTTTGTTTTTCTTTTATAATTGAAGTTTGCTTTAGCGACTGTTTTGCCGCCTCTGCTTTTTGGTTGCGCTGTTCTTGACTCAATCATATGAAAAACAAAGGGGTTACGCAGTAAAATACCGGTAAAAGGAGTATTTTTACTGGTGAATGAATCCTATTTCTGTCCTATTGGAGCAGATTTACAGTCCAATAACACCCTTTAATTCATCCATTCTTCCTTTAGAAAGTGGAATGGAGCTTTTTCGTTCATCATCCAAAATTAAGCTAAAGCTATTACGTGTCCAAGTAATTACTTCTCGTACGCGCTGTAAATTCACAAGGTAAGAACGATGACATCTAAAGAATCCAAATCCTTTTAATCTCTCTTCTAATTCACTTAACGTTAATGCACAAACAAAATCTCCCTCACGAACATGAATATACGTCGTTCCATTCTGTGTTTCGATAAAGTGAATCTCCATCGGATCAAGCAAAATAATTTTATCGTTCACCTTTGCTGGAATTCTTTCAAGCTTCATTTGCGGAATCATTTGAACAACTTTCTCTGTATCTATCTCTTCACTTTCTTCCTGCTCAATTTCCACCTTTTTCACGCCATCTTGATTCAATATATACACATCTTCCGTTAAAGAGAGTGCGTCCGATAAAAAGGATGATGTAATAAAGATTGCCTTTCCTTGTTCTTTCATTTTCATAATTGCTTTTCGAATAATAATCGTGCTTTCTATATCTACATTTTGTTCTGGCTCTTCCAAAATGATTAAATCTGGATTATGAATCATAACCCGGCCAATATGAAGACGACGTTTTTCAGAGAATGACAATTTTTCTATTTTGATGTTCAATTTATCGAGTAAACCAACCGACTGAACAACTTCTTCTATGCTAATATTCGATTTATACAATCCAGCTACAAAAGAAAGATATTCCTTCACTTTCAAACGATTGTATGCTTCATCTTTTAAAAAACAAAAACCAATACACGGATATACTCTCTTCCCAATTGGTTCCCCGTCAAACAAGATACTTCCCGAAGAAGCCTCTTCTTCACCAATTATAATGCGGTGCAAAACTTTTGCCGTATGATTATTACATTGCAACACAACACATTGTCCCTTTTCAATTTCCAGTTGAATCACTGGCAACTGATTCGTCTTCCCCAATTGTTTTAACTCCAGTAACGCCATGTTTTTTCCTCCAGATGAGTTTTTATCTTATTATACCAAACAATTAATGGAAAATTATGATATTTATTCCGGAATTAAAAAGGAGCTAATTCAGATTAGCTCCTTTTTTGTCGCATGGTCGATATATTGTGTCGAAACACCGATATTTTGCCCAGAACGGTCGATATATTTGAAAAAGCGCCGATATATTTCCACACAAAGAACTAGGTATCAGGATCCCCTGAAACCTAGTTCTTCGCCATTAATTTTCCTTCATAATCATTTAACGTTTTAATCTCAATTCCTTTATAGTAATGAGCAACAATGTCTGTGTATCCTTTCCCCTCTTTCGCCATTCCATTCGCACCATATTGACTCATACCAACCCCATGGCCGAAACCTTTCGTTGTGACGATAATGCTCTCTCCTTGTTGTTTCCACGTGAAATCAGAGGAACGTAATTCCAGCTTATCTCGAACGTCTCTTCCTGATAATGTTTTCCCTTGAAACTCTACATCCTTCACTCGTTTCCCTTCCGTACGCTCTTTAATGTTACCGACCTTTCCGTTCGCAAGAACTTTTACGCCGAGACGTTTTTGAAAATCATCGACACGGAAAGTTTGCTCACTCGCAAATTTCGGAGAAGCTTGATCCCAAGGACTATTGACGCTTTTTAAATACGGGTAATCACTCCCCCAGTAATCAGCCGCATTCTCTGTATAACCGTTACTCGTTGAGAAGAAGGATGCGGTAATCGGATTGCCATCATACGTTAAAACTTGTCCGGCTGTTTTAGACACAGCCTCTTCAATCTTTTTCAAGTTTTTCTCATACTCTTTTCCCCATGTCTTCTGTAACTCTTCTTTACTTTTGTACACTTGATCACTGACCGTATCTGTTACATCCGCATTGTTTTTCTTGTTTCCGCTTAACATGCGCTGCGTGACAAATGTTCTCGCTGCTAATGCTTGCGCCTTTAACGCCTCCACTTCGAAGCTGGCATTCATCTCAGAAGCGACTACACCTGCAACATACTCTTCCATCGGCACTGTTTCTACCTTCTTTTGTGCGCTGCGATACACAGCAACCTTTAGGTCCATTTTAGTCTTTGCAGGAACTGGCAGTGCTTGCACGGCTGGAGGATTCGCTTTTGGTCGCTCTTCCTTCGCTTTCGTAAACGGAACAACAAGTACGGCCGGTATAATAATGACAAGCGCTATTAAGAGCGCCATTGTAATGAACAGTGGCTTTGAAATTTTCATCTTTTTCCCCCGCTATGAAATTAGACTCATTTCATTCTTATGGAACATGACGAGCTTTTAGAACATATACAGGAGAACTTCTTCTTTAAAAAAAACGAATAAGATCAACTATAGCAAGGCCTCACTTCAAACAAACGAATTTTCCAAATATTTTTAACGAGACATGCATAAGTCTAGAATTTCTTGACTATAACAGTAATAAAGTGAAACTTTAATTAGTGAGGGGATTATTAACCTTCGCCAATCGGGCTTTTACGGGGTAACTCCAAAAAAATAGCCCCCATGTCAAAAGACATAGAGACTATTTCAATTAAGCGTGAAGGTCAGAAACTTGTTGCTCCGTCACTTCTTCTACTTTTTCATTTACACGTTCAATAGTTGCACCTAATGCAGCTAACTTACCATGGAAGTTTACATATCCACGATCAAGATGTTTTAGTTCAGTTACACGTGTGTAACCCTCTGATACTAAACCAGCTAAGATTAATGCCGCTGCAGCACGTAAATCAGTTGCTGCTACTTCTGCACCTTGTAAGTTGTTAGGTCCATTCATAATAACAGAGCGACCTTCAATTTTAATATCTGCATTCATACGACGGAATTCTTCAACATGCATGAAGCGGTTTTCAAATACCGTTTCTGTAATCATGCTTGTTCCGTCAGCATGTAATAACAATGCCATCATTTGTGATTGCATGTCTGTTGGAAATCCTGGATGAGGCATAGTTTTAATGTCAACGGCTTTTAATTTATTTGGGCCGATAACACGTACACCTTCATTTTCCTCAATAACTTGAACACCCATTTCTTCCATCTTCGCTGTAATAGAGCGTAAATGTTCTGGTACAGCATTTTCAATTAAGATGTTTCCACCAGTAATTGCTGCTGCAACCATAAACGTTCCTGCTTCTACGCGGTCAGGAATAATAGAATGGTGTGCACCATATAATTTATCAACGCCTTCGATACGAATCGTTCCAGTTCCAGCTCCGCGTACTTTTGCTCCCATTGCATTTAAGAAGTTAGCTAAGTCAACGATTTCTGGTTCTTTCGCTGCGTTTTCAAGTACTGTTGTCCCTTTTGCTAATGTAGCAGCAGACATAATATTTTCTGTCGCGCCTACGCTTGGGAAGTCTAAGTAAATTTTTGCACCTTGTAATTGTCCATCTACATATGCTTCAACAAATCCATTACCAACTTTTACTTTTGCTCCCATTGCTTCGAAGCCTTTTAAATGTTGGTCAATTGGACGTGAACCAATTGCACATCCACCAGGAAGTGCAATACGAGCACGACCATTACGTGCTAATAACGGCCCCATTACTTGAACGGACGCACGCATTTTACGTACATATTCAAATGGTGCTTCAATATTTAATTCCTTTGAAGCATCAATTGTTACTTGGTTATTTTCAAATCCAACTTCAGCATTTAAATGACGTAATACCTCATTAATTGTGTATACATCAGACAATACTGGTACTTCAGATAGTACATTCTTTCCATCACTCGCTAATAGGGCTGCAGCGATTATAGGTAATACAGCATTTTTTGCGCCCTCAACACGCACTGTGCCGTTCAACCGCTTTCCGCCACGGACGATGATTTTTTCCAATTTATTCCCCTCCGTGTCCTTTTTTCAATATCTATTCAATACTCAGAAGTTATGATCGGTGTGCCAACCACAATTGTATCTTTGTTGTCTGTAGAACGTATTGCTATTTGCACATTGATTTTCTCTCTATTTGTTGAAAGAGCGTCATTCCACTTTTTATTATATGCGGAGACTGATACAAATGCTCTTTCTTCTATCTCTTCGATCGCTCTTGCTGAAAGATCTTTCAAAACCTTTTTGGTTTTATTTTGCAAAACACCTTCAATCTTATCATCCAGTACACCTTGAACACAAGTGTAAATTATAGGTTTTGTACTAAAAATTGTATCCATTTTCCGAATGTTTTTCGGGTCCCATTTCGCCCCGCTTGTTTCAAAGATAATGAAAGTGTTTTCTTTAGTATTTTCCTTACTCCAAGTTACTACTATGCGTTCTTCATGAGAAGCAAACTTTTTGTATGCTGTTGCTTTATATCCATCATGAGACTGTTCCAAGTCCCACTTTTGAATATTCGCTTTTTCTTTCACTTCGTTTAACAATTTTTGAAACGTATGTATATTAGAAATGGTTTTGGTTTCTCGCGCTAACCATGACCACCGCTCCACACTTGCTCCATTTTTTTCAAGAGCTGCGATCATTGTCTCCATCTTCTCTTCTTCACTTATGGGTTTGATCTCTTTATATCCCACTAAGAATACGACAATACTTAAGACAACAAGAAGAATTGTTTGTAACCTCTTCAATTTCATCCCCTCCTACCCCCATTGTTAACGGAGATATGAGGTTCTATACACTTACTTTACTAAATACGTTAAACTCTTCGAATAGCCTAAATAATCAAGGAAAAAGTTACTGACAGACGTCCCGATTGCAATCGTAACAAGAATAAGTAAAATCCTTGTTTGCAATACCTTTCCAGATTTCATCAAGCGTTCAATATGAATACCTTGTAAGGCCCACCACGTAATGGTAATAAACAATAAATGCGAGACAATCGCAATTAGTGCTTGTTGCCCTAAAAGCTGTGCCAAAACAATCGACCCCTTTATTTGGCTTACCATTACCAGGATGCAAAAACGATCCATATAAATGGAAACCACACTTTTTCCCGCTCAAACAGGAAATCACAATCTATCCCACACGGCTACAGATCGCGTGAGAGATTACTTACCTATCAGCGTTCAGCTTTCGCTATTACTCCACAATAAAAAGCGTAGAGTGACAGCTCTACACTTTTTGTTTTCACTATTGTACCACGTTCCCTGTGAAGAAGAAATCTTTCATCAATGGAAAATATTCATAAAAGAAATCGTAGCCAATCGCCGGTAAAATCCCGAGTAATAAGGTTGCAATTGCACAACAACCCATCACGATTTTTAAATTAATCGGTACGTGAACCCTATCTTCTTCACTACTCGTACGAAAGAATATATGCTGCAAAATACGGAAATAATATACAAATGAGATAACCGTCGTCCCCATCATCACGGATGCTAGTATATAATGCGCAGGTTCTACAATAAACGCCCCTAAGAAAATATTTACCTTTCCGATAAATCCAGCTGTCCCCGGAATTCCGGCTAAAGATAATATAAATATGGTCATCATTACTGCCGTAAATGGAGAACGTTTGTATAAACCTGAGAAAATTGTTAAATTTTCCTTTCCGTCATGTAAGATTAACCCGTGAATAACGGCAAAGGCTCCAATATTCATTAACAAATAGGCAAGCATATAAAACCACATACTATCCATCGTAAATGGTGATAACGCTACAAGGGGAACAAGTAAATATCCAGCATGCGCTATACCTGAATACGCAAACAGGCGTTTTATGTTGTATTGCTTTAGCGCCACTACATTCCCGATAATCATTGTCACGCCAGCTAAACATGCAATATAAACGCTCATATTACCAAGTAAAGATTGTGTACTCCCTTGAATCGGTACATTCGAAAATACCATGAGGAACAATCTAACAATCATAATAAAACCAGCAATTTTGGAGATTGTCCCAAGGAAAGCAGTTACAGGTGCCGGAGCTCCTTCATATACGTCTGGTGCCCACATATGAAATGGTACTGTCGCAATTTTAAAGGATAAACCAACAAACAGAAGCAAGAAAGCGAGTGCTAATAAAAGCTGAATACCTCCAGCCGCGCCTTGCGTAAGTACACGCTGCATATCAATGATACTTGTCGATCCCGTAATCCCATATAAATAGCTCATTCCAAAGAGCGTAATAGCCGTCCCAATCCCGCCATTAATGACGTATTTCATCGCCGCCTCATTCGAAGCACGATTCCTCTTTCGAATCCCTACTAAGATATAGGAAGAAAGCGATAGTAGCTCTAAACCGATAAAGAGTGTAATAAAATCGACGCTAGACGCCATAAACATTGCACCAAGAAGTGCCATTAAAAATAAATAATAATATTCTCCCTTATCTTGAATAGGTTCCTTTTTATCATCGCTCAGCGCCATACATAAGACAAAGATCGCTCCAAGCAATAACAGTGTTTTAAACCCTTTTGAAAATCCATCTAATACAAACGAACCACTTAAAATATCACCAGCCGGTTCACTATATAGTGTAATTAATGCTACTAGTGATAGTACAACAGCACTAGTAGCTCCAAGTGCTACATACTTGCGATCAAACTTTAAAAATAAATCAAGAAGCGAGAGAAGGATGGCCACCCCAAGAATGATGAACTCTGGCACCATTAAATGCCACGATAAGCTAAGTAATGTATTGATATCCACCCTATCTCACCCCCAGTATTTTCAATGTATCTTGCAGTGGTGCCCCTAACAATTCTGGCATAACGCCGATCGCAATAATGCACGTAAGCAAGAGTATAATCGGGACATATTCCCAGCCGTGAATATCCCGCTTCGCTTCCAATTCCCGTTTTCCAAACGTCACCTGAAGCGTAGCCCTTAAGACATATACCGCTGTTAAAATGATGCCAAGTACACCGATCGCCGCTATTATCGGCTTCCCTTGAAATAAACCGAGAAATGCGAGAAACTCACTAACGAACCCAGACATTCCAGGGAGTCCAAGCGAAGCCATAGCTCCCGCCAATAAAAATCCGCTTAGAACTGGAACTTGTTTTGCCAGGCCACCCAGCTTTGTAATATCAGAGGTGCCGTAACGCTCTTCAATCATGCCAATCAAGAAGAATAATACTGCTGCAATTAAGCCGTGAGAAACAACTTGGAATAAAGCACCCTTTACGCCCGCTGTGTTAAGGGCAGCAAGCCCCATTAAGACAATTCCCATATGTGAAATACTAGAATACGCGAGGACCTTTCGAAAATCTGTTTGAATCAACGCTAGAAATGCACCATATAGCAAATTGATTACCCCTAGAATCGCCAGCACTAGCGCAAAATTTTGAAACTGCTCTGGGAATAGTCCTTTACCAAAACGGACAATTCCGTATGCTCCGATTTTTAATAAAACACCAGCATGCAACATGACTACCGCAGGATGAGCCTCTACATGCACATTTACCATCCAGCGATGCAGAGGAAAGATTGGCAACTTAATCGCAAAAGCAATCATAAGAGCAATAAATAAACCAATTTGCAAAGAATTTGAAACACCGCTTAGCAACGTTGTCTCCGCTCCAGTTAAAATATTTTTTAATTCTACAAAGTTAGTTGTGCCCGTTTTTGCAAAAAGAATAGAGAAGACAATGAGTAAAATTGCTGATCCAATACCGTTATAAATTAAATAACTGTAGGCAGCCTTTTCACTTTCTAGTTTCCCCCATTTCCCAATGAGCAAAAACATTGGTGGTAATGTAATTTCGAAGAAAACAAAGAATAACAGGAGATTTTCAGCGGCAAATACACCGAGCATCCCAACCTCAAGTATTAATAACAACATGTAAAATCCTTTTATATTTTTCTGAATTGAAAAGGCTGTAATTGCTGCAAGCGTTGCTAACAGCGCGGTAAGCAACATCATCACCAGTGAAAAACCATTGATGCCGATTTCGTAATAAATGGCGAATAAATTTTTATCCATCCCTGGAAAATCCCCAAATTGAATCCATTTTACTTTCTCTGCAAAAATCGATAAATCCCTTCCGGAAGCGTATGTACTAGCTAAAACTACCGCGATTCCAAGGGGAATTAGCGTTCCAACGAAACCAAACCCTCGCACCGCACGCGTTTCCGCCTTCGGTGTTAATGCAAGTAAAACGATCCCAAGAAGCGGGGAGAAAATGAAGAACGATAATAATAATGCATTCATTGCCAATACCCCCCTGTATATAGCAGAATGACAACTAATGCCGCTAAAGAAATAGCAGTCACGGTTCCATATACTTGTACGTTCCCATTTTGAAGTTTAGAACCAGTAGCACTTGCTCCTCTAACAAGACCGCCGATTAACTGAGCGATTCCTTCCACAATATATACTTCAAATAAGCGAAGCACATAAGCGATTCCTTTTACAAGCGGAAGCACGGTCACATTATATATTTCATCTATATAATATTTTTTCGTTAGGACGCTATGCAGAATCGTTTCTGTTCCGCCTACCCATTCTCTAGAGATGGAGCGTTTCCCATAAATAAGGTATGCCAAGAGAATACCAGCAAACGAAACGAGCGTCGCAACAATCATAATCCATGCCGGTCCATGAATTTGCTCCACTTGAAACGGGACATTCTTTGTAAGCCAATCCCCTAAGAACGTTCCAAACCATGGCGTATTCATGTAACCTGCTAAGACTGCAAAAATACCCAGGACAATCATCGGATATGTCATGACGCGCGGAGATTCATGCACATCCTCCTCTGCCCTTGCTTCTCCTGTAAAAACAAGAAAGTATAACCGAAACATGTAGAACGCCGTCAAGAATGCTGCAATCACTGCAAGGACAAACAAAGCATAATTGCCGTGTATCCACGCCGCCGCTAAAATTTCATCCTTACTAAAAAATCCTGAAAAGAGCGGGACTCCACTAATTGCAAGTGTTCCAATTAAGAAAAGTATTCCCGTCACTTTCATCTTCTTCTGCAATCCGCCCATTTCATTAATGTTTTGCGTATGCACCGCGTGAATAACGCTTCCCGCCGCTAAGAACAAAAGTGCTTTAAAGAAAGCATGTGTTGTTAAATGGAAGACCCCCGCCACATAACCTGCAGAGCCAAGCGCAAGCATCATATATCCAAGTTGACTAACCGTTGAATATGCGAGAATTCTTTTTATATCTGTTTGCACAATCCCAATGGACGCCGCAAAGATTGCGGTAAAGGCGCCAACAATTGCGACCGTTTGCATCGCTACAGGGCTTGCAGAGAATAACGGAAACATCGTCGCCACTAAGTACACACCCGCCGCAACCATCGTCGCCGCATGAATGAGCGCTGATACCGGTGTCGGTCCTTCCATCGCATCTGGTAACCACGTATGAAGCGGAAACTGACCTGATTTCCCCATCGCACCGACAAAGATTAAAATCGCTGTCAGAGTAATCATAGAAGGTGACACATCTCCCATTTTCATCGCTTTAAAAATGGCATCGTACTCAAAACTACCAGCTTGCCAGAAGAGCATAATGATCCCGATAAATAAACAGGCATCTCCAATGCGTGTCATAATAAACGCCTTTTTTGCAGCTGCCTTCGCTTCTTCCTTAAAGAAATAAAAACCAATTAGTAAAAACGAACCAAGACCAACTAATTCCCAAAATATATAGAGCTGCAGTAGATTCGTAGAAATCACAAGACCAAGCATTGCAAATGTAAACAACCCTAAATAGGCATAAAAGATTGGCATCCTTTCATCATCATGCATATACCCTTTCGAATATACATGTACAAGGAAACTCACGAGCGTAACAATAAAGAGCATTAATGCATTAAGTGCATTAATTTCAAAACCAAATGAAACATCTACATCACCAACCCGTAACCACAACCACCCATGTTTGAGTGTTTCCGATGAAAAACGTTCTATTAATACAACCACCGCACCCACAAAGGAGAGAAATGTGAAAAAGATACCAAGTAAACTACTTCCTTCTTTTAATTTCTTTCCAAATAGAATGAGTAAAAAAAACGAAGCAAGTGGGAAAAGCGGTATGAGCCATGCATAATCGATCATTGTTTCCTTCCCCCTTTTCGGTCACAACGCTAACTCTTGAGCGAATCCATTTCATCTACGTTCACTGTTGTACGATTCCGGTATAATGCAATTAAAATCGCAAGACCAACCGCTGCTTCTGCTGCCGCAACAGACATCGTAAACAGCGAAAAGATTTGTCCTGTTAAGTTTGGAAAAAAGCCTAATTTACTAAAAGCGACTAGGTTTAAATTCGCTGCATTTAGCATCAGTTCGATACAAACTAATACAATGACCGTATTCCGCTTTGTTAAAGCCCCGAATAGTCCGATGCAAAACAAGATTATAGCAAGCGTTAAGTAGGCAGAGGCTGGAACACTACTCATTGGCATCCCCCTCTTTCTCATCTTTCTTCGCAAGTACAATCGCCCCAACAAGTGCAACAAGTAAAATGACCGATGTTAATTCAAATGGGATTACATATTTCGAATACAAGAGCGTACCAATTTGAAGGGTATTTTGTTCATGAAGCGGCAAGCTCCCTTGTACATTTTGATTTGCAAAATCTATATTATTTACTGCGAAGTACATCACCCCACCAAATACGACAACCGCGAGGAAAACGAAAAATTTCCGAAGGTTAAATCTAGATTCACTTTCAGCGTCATGCTTCGTTAACATGATGCCAAAAATCATAATAATCGTAACTGCTCCGGAGTAAATTAAAATTTGCGCGACCCCTACAAATTCCGCTGATAAGAGAAAATACAAGCCCGCGATGCTAAGAAAGGTAAACACAAGTGCAAGCATCATATGCATCACTTTCGTTAAATTCAGCATAAGGATCCCGCCGATAATCGCCGTTAAGGATAATGCAAAAAACGCTACAAATTCGCCGTTCATGCCTTATTCTCCTTTCTGACGTTCTCGTCGTTTTCATCGAGCCACTGCAAATTTTTGAATAAATCATCACGCGTATACTCCGCTAGCTCAAAGTTATTTGTCATCACAATTGCTTCTGTCGGACAAACCTCTGTGCATAGGTCGCAAAGAATACAGATTTCAAAGTTGATGTCATACGTATCAATAATTTTCCCTTTTTTCGTAGGGTCTGGATGCTTTTGCCCAGTTAGTTGAATACAATCGGTTGGACAAATATTTGCGCATTGGTTACAAACGATACATTTTTCTGGATAAAACTTTTGAATACCTCGGAAGCGATCTGGTAGCGGCAACGGTTGATTGGGATAATCGTACGTTACCTTTTTCTTACTTAAATTGCTAAGCGTATACTTCAAACCTTTAAATAGTCCCTTCATGTCTTACTGGCACCCCCTTTTAGATTAGAAGAACAACTCCTTAATCAATGCCGTTAAGAAAATATTCGCAAGTGCGATTGGTAATAGCACCTTCCAGCCAAACTCCATCAACTGATCGCCTCTTATACGTGGAAACGTGACGCGGAACCAAATTAAGAGAAAGACTACCGCGCTAAATTTTAAAGCGAACCATACAGCGCCAGGAATAAAACCAAGGAACATAACCGGATTCCATCCTCCTAGAAAGAGCACCGTAATTAGCGAAGCCATTCCAAAGAAGTACACGTACTCAGAGAGCATAAAGAACGCCCAGCGAAACCCTGAATACTCCGTATGATATCCAGAAACAAGTTCTGATTCTGCTTCCGGTAAGTCAAATGGCGTCCTGTTTAACTCCGCGACTGCGGCGATTAAGAAAATAACAAAACCAATCGGTTGCGCAAAGATATACCAAACCTTCTCCTGCGCCGCTACAATTTCATTTAGATTGAGACTACCAGCTAATAAAACAACGCCAATTACACTCATCACAAGAGGGATTTCATAGGAAATCATCTGCGCCGCCGCACGCATTCCGCCTAAGAGTGAATATTTATTATTTGATGCCCAGCCCCCGATCACAACACCGATCGTTGTAATCCCTGAAACCGCAATGTAGTAAAGAAGTCCGACTCCAATATCAGCAAACTGAAATTTATCCGTAAACGGAATCACTGCAAGTACCATAAAGGCTGGTGCAAATGCAATAACAGGTGCAAATATAAACAACGGCTTATCCGCTGATTTCGGAATCGTATCTTCTTTTAACAGAAGCTTTAAAACGTCCGCCACTGTTTGCAATAAACCAAAGCGACCACCGACCTGGTTCGGTCCAATCCGCCCTTGCATAAATCCCATCACTTTCCGCTCTGCTAAAATTCCGTATGTAACAAATCCAAGGACGGCAAATAAAAGGAGTACCGCTAATCCGAAAAAAATGAAGAAATTCGTCCAACCTGCAGATGATTCTAACAGATGCTCAATCATCAGCCATCAACCTCCCCAAGCACAATATCAACGCCGCCTAAAATCGTAATTAAGTTCGCGATATTTTCGCCCTTCAAAATATGCGGCAAAATTTGTAGGTTGTAGAAAGATGGTCTGCGAAATTTCAAGCGATAAGGCTCTTTCTTCCCTTCACTTGCAATATAACAACCAATTTCTCCACGCGGCGACTCGATGCGGACAAATGCCTCGCCCTTTGGCGCTTTAATAATCTTTGGCACTTTCGCCATGAATTTACCTTCTTCCGGAAACTGCTCCGCCGCCTGCTCAATAATTTTGAGGGACTCTTCAATCTCTTCCATCCGACAAACATAACGATCCCAAGCATCCCCGATACTTCCTACAGGTACATCAAAATCAAAACGGTCATAAATGGAATACGGCTCATCCTTACGAAGATCCCACTTCACACCTGTGCAGCGTAAGTTTGCTCCGCTTAGTGAATAAGAAAGTGCGTCTTCCGCGCTATACGTGCCAACACCTTTCACTCGATTTAAGAAAATTTCATTTCCGCTCACAAGATCATGGTACCCTTTTAACTGTTCTCTCATATAGGGGACAAACTCCCGCACCTTTTTGGTCCAGCCATCCGGTGCATCCCATTTCACGCCGCCTACTCGCATATAATTGAACGTTAGCCGTGCACCGCACAATTCATTTAAAAGATTAATAATCATCTCTCTCTCTCGAAACGCATATAGAAACGGGCTCACCGCACCAATATCAAGAAGGTTTGTACCCCACCAAACGAGATGACTGGCAACGCGACCAAGTTCCATCGCAAGTACCCGTAAATATTCAGCACGTTCCGGAATTTCAAGACCCATCATCGTCTCAACAGCGTGACAAATGACATAATTATTGGTCATAGCTGATAAATAATCCATTCGATCGGTATAAGGGATAATTTGCGTATACTGTAAGCTTTCTGCAATTTTCTCCGTTCCGCGGTGTAAATATCCAATGACAGGCGTAGCTTCCTTAATGATTTCTCCGTCGATTTTAATAACAAGTCTGAATACACCATGCGTACTAGGATGCTGAGGTCCCACATTTAAAAGCATTTCTTCTGTACGGATCATATTTTCACACCCCCTCATCCAGCGGCTCATAATCTTTGCGAAGCGGGTGCCCCGCCCAATCATCCGGCATTAAAATACGCGTTAAATTCGGATGGTTCAAAAAGACAATACCAAGCAAATCATAAGCTTCGCGCTCTGGCCAATTCGCTCCGTTCCATAATGGTGTAACCGATGCTACTTGCGGCGCTTCCCGGTCTAGCTTCACCTTAACTGCTACGGACTGTTTCTTCCCATATGAAAACAGGTGAACGTATACTTCCATATGCGTAACAAAATCCGTTGCATGTAGCTCCGACATATAATCAAAGGCAAGTCCTTCATGATGTCTTAATAACTCCATTACTTCATAGTAACGTTCTAGCTCAATAACAAGTGTTGGTACGTCTTTTGAAAGCTTATTAATATAGTAATCTACTAATGATTGTTCACCGATCGACGCCTTAACAATCTCTACATAAGCATCTAAATATGGTTGATTTTGTGACGGCTCCTCTTGTTGCGATTCTTCTTCCTTCTTGCCTGCGGCTGTTTTTGCCTTTACTGCCGCTGCGGCTTTCGCTTTTGCTACTGCAATCGCCTTCGCCTTTTCATCGTTAGGCTCAACTTCACCACCCGCTGCTTTTTGCTTCGCTAGTGCCGCCGCTTTTGCTTTGGCTGCCGCCACTGCCTTTGCCTTCGCTTTTGCTTTCTCTTCTTCCGATACCTCTTCTTTACCCTCTGTTGCCTTTTGCTTCGCTAACGCCGCCGCTTTCGCTTTGGCTGCTGCCACTGCCTTTGCCTTCGCTTTTGCTTTCTCTTCTTCCGATACCTCTTTACCCTCTGTTGCCTTTTGCTTCGCTAGTACCGCCGCTTTTGCTTTGGCTGCCGCCACTGCCTTTGCCTTCGCTTTTGCTTTCTCTTCTTCCGATACCTCTTTACCCTCTGTTGCCTTTTGCTTCGCTAGTGCCGCCGCTTTTGCTTTGGCTGCCGCCACTGCCTTTGCCTTCGCTTTTGCTTTCTCTTCTTCCGATACCTCTTTACCCTCTGACGCTTTCTGCTTCGCTAGTGCCGCTGCTTTTGCTTTGGCTGCTGCCGCTGCTTTTGCCTTCGTTTTTGCTTCTTCTATATTTATCTCACTACTTTTTGGTAGCGCTTTCTCTTTTTCTTGTTCTTCAGTTTTATCTATTCCCGCTTCATACTTTGCTGCAAGCCGTTTTCTCGCTTCTTCTTTTGCATGCCTAGCAGCTGCTTTTTTCATATCCTCTATACTTTTATTTGGATCACTCATCTATTCGTCACCTGCTTCCCGCTCTTTGCTTCGTAACGAATCTTCTCTTTTAATTTATTAATCCCATAGATTAAGGCTGCCGGATTGGGAGGACACCCCGGAATATATACGTCCACTGGTACGATTTGATCTACTCCTTTGACAACCGCATAAGAATTCACGTATGGCCCACCAGCTGTTGCACAAGAGCCCATCGCAATTACCCATTTTGGTTCTGGCATTTGATCATATAAGCGACGCACAATAGGTGCCATTTTCTTCGTCACTGTTCCAGAAACAATCATGACATCTGATTGCCTTGGTGATGTCCGAAAAAATGAACCAAACCGATCTAAGTCATAGTGCGATGACCCAACTCCCATCATTTCAATCGCGCAACATGCAAGTCCAAATGTCATCGGCCATAAAGAATTACTCCGCGCCCATCCCTTCATCTGTTCTAATGTGGTAAAAAAGATATTTCTTTCTAGTTCTGCCCGCTCCTGTGGATGTAATTCCTCAAAATTTATAACCATTGTAACACCTTCTTTTTCCAAGCGTATGCGAGGCCCACTAACAACATAATCACAAAGATTAGCATTTCAATAAGCGCGAACAAACCAAGTTTGTCATACGCAACCGCCCACGGATATAAAAATACGGTTTCCACATCAAAAATGACAAATAGTAATGCAAAAATATAATAACGAGCATGAAAACGAATATTTGCATCATGATAGGGTTCAATCCCACTTTCATATGTCGTTTCCTTTGCCACACTCGGTTTATGCGGGCGCAGCAACTTTCCTAATGTAAGAGCCACTACCGGCAGCAATATCCCTAATAGCAAGAAGATGCTAGCAATCATATAACTATTTTCATATACATTTGCCACCCTGAAACCCTCCCCCCTAAATTAAGAACAAGTTCACTTAGTAAACAATATGTCTCATCCGCATTATTTATTATTTTTAAATTTTTCTAAATAATGCAATTATTATCATTATAACAAACTTCAAATTCCTATGTCGATATATTGGGAAAAAGAAACAACAAGTAACATGAGGTGAAATCCCACCTTTTTCACTTGTTGCACGATAAATTTATCTTGTCTCATAATCTCCATGTTCACTATCCATTTTTACAATTTGCTATAAATGTGTAAAATAAAATATGGAAGTCATATATACTTCTCATACAACTCCTTCAAAAAAACATACAATATACCAATAAAAGGACGACTTACATTCGTCCGTATCGTAGGTGACGTTAGTGAAAACAACGAGGCACACACATTTAATGATTCTGATAGGTTCTTTACTCCTATATCTTATGATTCACTATATAGGATTACTCTTTTGGTCCAGTTATTCTGTTACATTTCAAATGATTACGTGCATAACTACCATTTTGCTCGACATTATTATTTGTGGTTATTTATTTTATGTTTCATCCATTAAAGAAGGATATTCTCACCGATTTTGGATGTTATTAACAATCGGTTCCTTATCTTATGTTATTGGCGACATCCTTGTTACCTACCAGCGCATAATATGGCATGACTATTATACATTTGTTGATCCATCTGACTTTTTTTATCTACTATTTTTAATCAGTTTTGCATTCGCTTTTTTTTACAAAATGATTTATAACCGGAACATATGGGAAAAGCTTTTTACGATATGTGATATTTGTATCATATTAACTGCGCAATTCACATTAAGCTATTATCTTCTCATTGAACGAGCAATTCATATATTCACCACATCTCGTCTCGATAGGATTGTTCAGCTCCTATATCCGATGGCAGATTTAGCATTTCTATTAATAGGAATTAGCTTACTGTTTCAGCAACTTTCACTGATTTCAAGACAAGTAGCTGCACTGCTTGGAAGCTCTCTTATCTTGTATACAAGTACAGATGTTATTTATGCTTACATTAAATATTTCACACCTGAATATTCTATGTTTACAGTCGCACCATTATATCAAGTTGTATTAATGATGGTTGCAATTGCATGTGTACTTCACACAGAGAAAACACCGAACCATGAGCAGGTGCTGTTAACACCACAGATTGGTGAAGCAATACGTTTATCATTACCGTATATATCAGTCATTGCACTTAGTTTGTTTATATTAGTAGAGCACATTTTTGCATCAGTTTTAGTAATCGGTCTTATTCTTACATTTGTCTTCGTCTTAATTCGTCATATTTTAGTACGAAGACAAAATAAAATGTTATTACTCACACAAATGCAATTTAACTCAGAATTAGAAAAACAAATTGAACTACGCACAGAAGATTTAGTAAAACAAAAAAATGAATTGTATCGAAGCAAACAAATGTTCAAATCCCTATATGAACACCATCCAGATCCAATTTTCACATTAGATTTACACGGGAATTTTTTAAATGTAAATAATGCAGGTATCACATTACTTGGCTATCAAACGAATGAATTGTTATATCAACCCTATTATTCCCTTATCTATAATGATGATCTGCCTAAAATTATTGATGCTTTTCATCATGTAAAACAAGGTCATTCTATTTCTTTAGAAATACGAGCGTACCATAAAAATAGAGATATTTATTATTTACATGTCACGGCCGTTCCCATCATTTTAAAGGAACATATTCCAGGTATCTATTTGATGATTAAAGATATTACGGAAAGTAAACAGCAACAAGAACAAATTAACTTCCTAGCATACCATGACACATTAACAGAACTTGCAAACCGCCGTGCTTTTCAGGAACAACTAGAATCAGCTATTATACGAGCAAAAGAGAATCAACTTTCCTTTGCTGTGATGTTTCTTGACTTAGATCGCTTTAAAATTATAAATGACACGCTTGGCCATCGAATGGGAGATCTTCTTTTAATGGCTGTGGCAAAAAGATTACAGCAAATTTCAAAACCAAATATGAAGATTGCACGGCTTGCGGGAGATGAATTTACACTTCTGATAGAAGATTATGAAGAGGAAACTGAAATTCAAGAAATGGCAAATGAGATTATTGCAGCAATGAATGAGCCCTTTGAAATCGAAAACCATCTACTGCAAATTTCACCTAGTATCGGTATTGCTATCTATCCAGAAGCCGGTGAAGATGCGTTATCTATTTTGCAACATGCTGACATGGCAATGTATGAAACAAAAAACAAAGGAAAAAATGGAAGCTCAATCTATACACAAAAACTCTATGAGAAAATGGAGCGTAAAGCTAGAATTGAAAAAGATTTACCACTTGCCTTAGCAAATAACGAATTCTCTGTTGTGTATCAACCTCAAATTGATATCAGCAAGAACAAAATAATTGGAGCAGAGGCGTTAATTCGTTGGAAACATCCTGATCTAGGTTTTATCTCTCCGTGCGAATTCATTCCGATTGTGGAAGAAACGACACAAATGATTCCACTTAGTCATTGGTTGCTCAAAGAATCTTGCCAGCAATTAAGGTCATGGCAAACATTTGGTTATTATGATTTAAAAATGAGCGTTAACTTATCAGCAAAAGAATTTCAACAAGAAGACTTACTTGAAGTCATATTAAATACACTAGAAGAAACAAACCTAGAACCTAAATTTTTAACCCTTGAATTAACTGAACGTATCGCAATGATAGATGAAAAAGAAACATTATTGAAGCTCAGACAATTAAAAGAGAATGACATTCAAACATCCATTGATGACTTTGGCACAGGCTATTCTTCTCTTGCTTATCTATCGCTTTTTCCAATTGATACATTAAAAATACCAAGAGAATTCACACAGTTAGCCGATCATAAAGAGGAAGAAAAAGCGATTGTATCAACAATCTTTTCGCTTGCTAACACATTAAACCTCTCTGTTGTCGCAGAAGGGATTGAAACGAAAGAACAATTGCAATTTCTACAAAACAACGGCTGCACGTACATGCAAGGCTACTACTTTAGTAAGCCGCTCAGCGGCAAACAATTTATAAACTTCCTACAAAAAACACCAAGCATGAACAATTAGTTTGCTTGGTGTTTTTTATTATAGGATCAATAATCCTGCGAAATTTCTTCATAAAACGCTGCGGTTGTTGTGTAAAAATATGGTACTAACCATAAGAAACCAATTCCTAAAGTAACGATACTTAGTAAGAACCAACCGATGAAACTTAAACATAATAAGAAATAATCCATTTTATGCCCATCCATCATACGACGACTTTCAGTAATCGCTTGATTCATTGAATACTCTGGATGATCGTTTAAGATAAAGTACGTCATAGAATAAGAAAACGATTTAATAATTCCTGGAATAATAAGTAGCAATGTCCATAAAGCAATATAGATGTATACTAACAAATATGTCAAAAATGATTTTATAAACTTATTCCCATCTGTAAACCATCTAAACAACTGTCCGATACGAACTTCTTTCTCACGAATCGCATTCAAAACAAGATAATATGCCCCTAAAGTTAATGGTCCAATAATAAGCATTACAACAATATCTACTGAAAGAGACTCTCTTGCTTCCTCCCATCCCCAAACTGTTGAAAAAGGAAATGTCACAATTAATCTACAAATAGAAACAAGAATTACAAAAAGTAATGTAGCACCTACCGCTAATCCCCATTTCCCTTCTAATGCATCAAGTGCTCTTCCTTTTAACTCACTAATCATATAAAACCTCCTACATCTAATGAACCACTATTTTATATTAGTATAACATGTCCCTAGTATCTTACAGTCCTAAGAAAGAGATGCATATAATATGATGCACCTCTTTTCTATAGCTTCTTAATACGATTCATTCTTTGATATGTACTGATAAAAATGTGCTGTTGTTGTATTGAAATACGGGTAAAACCAAAGCGTTCCAATTCCAAAAGTAAATATTACTAGCACTCCCCAACCGATGATGAAAAGGCATAAAAGGAATAAATCCATTTTATGCCTTTTCATCATCGCTTTACTTTCTTTCATCGCTTGTAAGACACCGTATTCAGGATTCTCCACCAAAACATAATAAGTCATCGCATATGAAAAATAAGCAATAGTAACTACAATTTTATTCATAAAAAAAATCCGTAAAGGAATGAACCTTTACGGATTTTTTTATTTCATATCGGAAACTTTCAAACGGTTTACTGCACGCTGCAGCGCCAGTTCTGCACGTTTGAAGTCAACATGTACTTGTTTATCTTGCAAACGTTGCTCAGCACGACGCTTTGCTTCGTTTGCACGGTGAAGGTCGATATGGTTTGCTTCTTCAGCAGAAGATGCTAACACTGTTACTTTATCTGGACGAACTTCGATAAAGCCACCACTTACTGCTACATAATCAGTGTGACCGCCATTTTTCAAACGAACCGCACTAATTTTCAGCGGTGCAACAGTTGGAATGTGACCTGGTAAGATCCCCATTTCCCCACTTTCTGCTTTCACGCTTACCATTTCTACTTCTTTTTCGTAAACCGGTCCATCAGGAGTTACAATACTGACTGGAAATGTCTTCATAATTCGTCCCTCCTAAGGCCTTACGCCATCATTTTCTTCGCGTTTTCAATAACTTCTTCAATACCACCAACAAGACGGAATGCATCTTCTGGAAGGTCATCATATTTTCCTTCTAGAATTTCTTTGAAACCACGAACTGTTTCTTTTACAGGTACGTAAGAACCTTTTTGACCTGTAAATTGCTCCGCTACGTGGAAGTTTTGTGATAAGAAGAACTGAATGCGACGAGCACGTTGTACAATTAACTTATCTTCTTCAGAAATCTCATCCATACCTAAGATAGCAATGATATCTTGAAGCTCTTTATAACGTTGAAGAGTTTGCTGTACTTGACGAGCTACTTCATAATGCTCTTCTCCTACGATTTCTGGAGAAAGTGCACGAGATGTCGACGCTAATGGATCTACCGCTGGGTAAATACCCATTTGTGTTAAACGACGCTCTAAGTTTGTTGTTGCATCTAAGTGAGCGAACGTTGTTGCTGGTGCTGGGTCAGTATAGTCATCGGCTGGTACATATACCGCTTGGATAGACGTGATAGACCCTTTATTTGTAGATGTAATACGCTCTTGTAATTGACCCATTTCTGTTGCAAGTGTTGGTTGGTAACCTACCGCAGATGGCATACGACCAAGAAGGGCAGATACTTCAGAACCCGCTTGCGTGAAACGGAAGATGTTATCGATGAACAATAGTACATCTTGTCCTTGCTCATCACGGAAATGTTCAGCCATTGTTAAACCTGTTAATGCAACACGTTGACGCGCACCAGGTGGCTCGTTCATTTGTCCGAATACCATCGCTGTTTTCTTGATTACGCCAGAATCGCTCATTTCATGGTATAAGTCGTTACCTTCACGAGTACGCTCACCTACACCAGCGAATACAGAGATACCACCGTGCTCTTGTGCGATGTTGTTAATTAATTCCTGAATTAATACCGTTTTACCTACACCGGCACCACCGAATAGACCGATTTTACCACCTTTAATATATGGTGCAAGTAAATCTACTACTTTAATACCAGTTTCAAGAATTTCTACTTTTGTAGATAACTCTTCAAATGCAGGTGCCTGACGGTGAATTGGATCACGGCGTACATCCGCTGGAACTTCACCATCTAAGTCAATTGCATCACCTAATACGTTAAATACACGACCAAGTGTTGCATCACCAACTGGAACAGAAATTGCTTTACCAGTATCTTCTACTTCAGTACCGCGAACAAGTCCGTCTGTGGAAGACATCGCAACCGTACGAACTGTGTCATCCCCTAAATGAAGTGCAACTTCTAAAGTTAAGTTAACTTCATCTTTTTTAATTCTAAGGGCATTGTAGATTTCAGGTAGCTTTCCGCCGTCAAACTTAACGTCTACAACCGGACCCATGATTTGCGTAACGCGCCCTTTATTCATCGGGTTCCCTCCTAGCTTTCTTTAAATTAGCCAGCTTTCTATGAGCAGTCGGCTTTCATTTTTTATTCGTGTAGCTTCAGCGACTCTTCTGAACGAACCGCTTCCGCTTTTTATTAATCTAGCTTTGCCTCCTAGCCCATTCCGTCTAAGAACCTTCCCCACAAGAAGGTAAAAAGCACTTTCTGTGGGAAAGAACCTTAGCCGACAGGGCTAAACAGTCGGCTCCGCTTTTTATTACTATTCTAACGCTGCTGCGCCACCAACGATTTCCGTAATTTCTTGCGTAATCGCTGCTTGACGAGCACGGTTGAATGAAAGTGTAAGTGAATCGATAACTTCCATCGCGTTGTCTGTAGCACTCTTCATTGCTGTCATACGCGCTGCGTGTTCACTTGCTTTACCATCTAGTAATGCACCGTACACTAGGCTTTCTGCGTATTGTGGCAATAATACTTTTAAAATATCTTCTTCAGAAGGTTCAAATTCATAAGCTGTCGTCGGTTTATCAGACGTCACTTCCGTAAGCGGTAAAATTTTATTTTCCGTTACTTCTTGTGAAATTTTACTTACAAAATGGTTGTAGTAAATATACAGCTCATCATAAGCACCATCTGCGAACATCGCGATTGCTCTAGAAGCAAGATCTTTAATATCTGCAAATGATGGGTGGTCAGATAATCCAACTACTTCATCAATAATGTTAAAGCCACGACGTTTTAAATAATCACGTCCTAGTCGTCCAAGCACAATAATTGAATATTGGTTTGAATCCATATTATGACGTTCACGAATTACATTACTTACCGTACGTAATACGTTACTGTTATAACCACCTGCTAGTCCGCGATCAGATGTAATAACGATGTATCCTGTACGTTTTACAGGACGTGCTGTTAGCATTGGATGATTAATTCCTTTGCTTCCTTGTGCAATGCTCGCTACTACTTCTTGAATCTTTTCCATATACGGAACGAAAGATTTAGCATTTTGCTCTGCACGACTTAACTTCGATGCAGATACCATCTCCATCGCTTTCGTAATTTGACTCGTTTTCTTAGTCGAGTTAATTTTCGCTTTTATATCGCGTAAAGATGCCACAGGTTTTCACCACCTTTTTTCCGGAAGTTGGCACGATTAGTAAGAATCCTTTTGGTTCATCTTCCTAACCTATGTTGCAAGATATTCTTGCTCATGATTGAAGGAAAAGAATAGGTGCACCTACTCTTTTCCTCTACATAACCGTCAGCAATCCCTGTAGGAGTTGCCTTTTTATATAATCTAGTTTCGGCGGCTAAAGAGCCGCTTCCGCTTTTTATCAATCTAGCTACGCCTCCTAGCCCCTTTCGTCTAAGGACCTTCCTCACCAGAAGGTAAAAAGCACCTTCTGTGAGAAAGAACCTTAGCCGGCGGGACTAAACAGTCGGCTCCGCTTTTTATGCTTCAGAAGCTACGAATACTTTTTTAAATCCATTGATTGCTGTAGCAAATTTTTCGTCATCCGCAAGTTTCTTTGTTGTGCGAATTTCACTTAATAGCTCATTTGCATTTGAATCTAACCAAGCATGGAATTCTTCTTCAAAACGAGTGATATCTGCTACTGGGATATCATCTAGGAATCCACGTGTTAAAGCGTAAAGAATTATAACTTGCTTCTCTACTCTTAACGGTTTGTGTAATCCTTGTTTTAATACTTCAACTGTACGCGCACCACGATTTAATTTCGCTTGTGTTGCTTTATCAAGGTCAGAACCGAACTGAGCGAACGCTTCTAACTCACGATAAGATGCAAGGTCAAGACGAAGTGTACCTGATACTTTACTCATTGCTTTAATCTGAGCAGATCCACCAACACGAGATACAGAAGTACCTGCGTCGATCGCTGGACGTACACCAGAGAAGAATAAATCAGATTGTAAGAAGATTTGTCCATCTGTGATAGAGATTACGTTTGTTGGGATGTAAGCTGATACGTCCCCTGCTTGTGTTTCGATGAAAGGTAACGCCGTTAAAGAACCGCCGCCTTTTGCATCACTTAATTTTGCTGCACGCTCTAGTAAGCGAGAATGTAAGTAGAATACATCCCCTGGATATGCTTCACGACCTGGAGGACGACGTAATAGTAATGAAAGTTCACGATAAGCTGCTGCTTGTTTCGATAAGTCATCATATACTACTAATACGTGTTTACCATTGTACATGAACTCTTCACCCATTGTTACACCAGCATAAGGAGCTAGGTATAGTAATGGAGCTGGTTGAGAAGCTGATGCTGTTACAACGATTGTGTACTCTAATGCACCATGCTTACGTAGTGTTTCTACTACGTTACGTACTGTAGATTCTTTTTGTCCAATTGCAACGTAGATACAAATCATATCTTCATCTTTTTGATTGATGATTGTATCAAGTGCAACTGCTGTTTTACCTGTTTGACGGTCACCGATAATTAATTCACGTTGACCACGACCAATTGGTACAAGCGCATCAATCGCTTTAATACCTGTTTGAAGTGGCTCATGAACAGATTTACGATCCATTACACCTGGTGCTGGACTTTCGATTGGACGAGTGTTTGTTGTATTGATTGGGCCTAAACCATCTACTGGTTGACCTAATGGGTTTACAACACGACCGATTAGTTCTTTCCCTACTGGTACTTGCATGATGCGACCAGTACGACGAACTTCGTCACCTTCACGAATTTCTGTGTAAGGTCCTAAAATAATGATACCTACGTTGTTTTCTTCTAAGTTTTGTGCTAGCCCCATAACGCCGTTAGAGAACTCTACAAGTTCACCAGCCATAACGTTATCAAGACCATGAGCACGTGCGATACCATCACCAACTTGGATAACTGTACCAACATCACTAACTTCGATTTCAGACTGATAGTTCTCAATTTGTTGCTTTATCAGTGCGCTAATTTCTTCAGCTCTGATGCTCATGTGCTTCACCCCTATCTATTCTTCATAAGTTCACGCTGAATACGTGCTAACTTTCCTTGTAAACTACCATCATAAATGCGATTTCCAATACGTACTTTAATGCCGCCTAGTAAATCTTCATCTACAACATTTTTGATGCGGATTGCATCTTTTCCTGTTCTCTTTGCAAATGCTTCTGCAACGCTAAGCTTTTCATCTTCAGATAAAAGACGAATTGAGTATACAGTCGCATCGGCTACGTTACGTTCTTCATTAGCAAGAACAACATATTCATTTGCAATTTCAGGTAGGATTTCAATACGTTTGTTATCAATTAAAATATATAACGTATTTAGAATTGATTCAGAAACAGAAGCGAACACGTTAGAAAGAAATGTTTTTTTCTGTTCCTTTGAAATGTTCGGTTGTGTTAAAAAGCTATGTAGTTCTCCGTTCTTTACAAAAACGTTTTGTACAAGGCGTAATTCCTCTTCAAACATTTCTAATACGTGTTTTTCTTTTGCAATTTTAAAAAGAGCGACAGCATAACGTTTTGCTACAATCTCATTGCTCATCGCGCTTCTCCTACTTCTTTAATATAATCGCGAATTAATTTCACTTGGTCTTCTTCTTTTAATTCTTTTTCAATTACTTTAGAAGCAATTTGAACAGATAAAGAAGCAACTTGTTCTTGCAGAGCAGCAATTGCTTGCTCTTTTTCGCGTTGAATTTCTTGTACAGCAGATGCTTTAATAGATTCTGCTTCTTCTTTCGCAGCAGCAACAATACTATCCTTTTGATCTACAGCTTGTTTTTTCGCTCTTTCAATTAACTCTTGTGCTTCAACACGTGATTGTTTTAACATTTCACGTTGTTCTTCTACTAATTTTTTCGCCTCAGCATTGTTCTTTTCTGCAGCGTCAATTTCGTTAGAAACATGCTCTTCACGTTCCTTCATAATTCCCATCAAAGGACCCCAAGCAAATTTACGAAGCATTACTAATAAAATTAGGAAAACGAACAATGTATAAGCGATCGTTCCAAATGGAATGGCAGCTCCTAAGATTAAAGTTGGCACAAGGATTCACTCCCTTCGAGATATCTAAATTTACTATATGAAAAAAAAAGACATACGTTTCGTTCATAAAGCAATGGCGAAGAAAGTTCAAAAAACACTCTTCGCCATCTATGTAAGGGGAGTATCCCTTATTTGTTCATTACGATGAATGCAATAACTACACCGATGATTGGAAGTGCCTCAACTAAAGCAACCCCGATGAACATAATTGTTTGAAGTGCGCCTTTTAATTCTGGTTGACGAGCAACACCTTCGATTGTACGTGATACGATAAGACCGTTACCAATACCTGCACCTAATGCTGATAAACCAATTGCAATTGCAGCTGCGATTACACCTAAACTCATTTAATTTGTCCTCCTTTGTATTATAAAAAAATAGATTTTTTACTTACTTATTAAAGTATATTAATGGTCATGACTTACTTTATGAGCCATATAAACCATCGTTAACATTGTAAAGATAAACGCTTGGATTGAACCAACGAACACACTGAATCCCATCCACGCTAACATCGGCACGACAGCACCTAACGCTCCAAATGCACCACTCGCACCTAACTGAGCAAGTAACGTTAATAAAATCTCACCAGCATAGATGTTACCGAATAGACGAAGACCTAACGTTAATGTGTTAGCAAATTCCTCAATAATCTTTAAAGGAAATAAGAACTTCATAGGTTGGAAATAACCTTTTAAATATTCTTTTGTACCCTTCATCTTAATTCCATAATAATGGGTGAGGGTAACTACCATCACGGCTAATGTTAATGCAACTGCTGGGTCAGACGTTGGCGATCTCCACCATGCAATGTGTTCACCAGCCTCAGTTGTTGAAAACATAAATGGTAAGCCGAGCATGTTTGATACGAAAATAAACATCATCAGCGTAACGCCAAGTGTTAAAAAGCGTCCGCCTGTTTTCCAGTCCATCGTACTGTTAATAATCCCTTTTACGAAGTCTAACATCCATTCAAGGAAGTTTTGCATTCCTGTTGGACGAAGAGCTAAGCTTCGAGTTCCAATAACAGCGATTAAGAAAACAATGAGTGCTGCGACAGTAACCATAAGGACAGCGGACAAATCGAACGTTAAACCTAGAAATTCAACTAATTTACCGTGTTCCACTAGTAATTCACCTCTCTTCCCTGCTCTTATACTCTAAATAAAGAAAATCTATGATCATGACAAGATACCCTGTCAGCAATCCTACACCTAAGCTCCACATCGCAATTAAATGCTGATATTTTGCTGCAAATAAAATTAATAACCCAATCGTAGCAAATCTCGAATATGTACTTACAGCCGTCGCTTTAAATTTCACGTTTTCTCCATTTGTAACGCGATCTAATAGCTTGTCTGTTCTACGTGCAATGATGCGCAAACTAAGAAAACTGAAAATCGTTCCGATAATCAGCCCTAGAAATACATCCTTGTAAGAGGTAAAGCCCCATCCTAGTACAAAAAGCGCAAGCAAGTAGTACATATATTTCTTTTGTCTTTGGACAAGTCCATGTACGTCTATCATCATTGCTCTCCCGAATAATAATGTCGAATGAGTCGAATCATTGCGTAAACTCCTGTTCCTAATCCAAGCAGTAAGCCTATAATAAGAAACAATGGAAACGTTCCAACCTTACCATCTATCCATTGCCCACCGAAAATTCCAATAAGAATGGAACCGACTAACTGAGCAAGAATTCCTGTCATTAAAGCATATGCTTTCAATGGGTTGCGATCGTCTTTTTGCAAGGATTCATCCCTCCAATTATGTAACCTCATTCACGATGTGTTAATAATAACTCATTTTTTTGCATAAATCCTATACAAAATAAAAAGTTTACTTTTTCGTCACAAAATAGATGTATATTTGTCACTGAAAGCCCTACCATCTATCCCCGTTGTTAGCATACAATAGGGTATTAACAGTGTCAACGAGAAATCGTAAAAAATCAAAAAATTTGAGTATTAGTCATTTCTTACCAAAAATGAAAACGTTCCCCTTCAAAATACTGGTGGAAGATATGTAATTTCTAGAAGTTTTCTCCTTATAATAGAAGAAAAAGTTCACAAGTTTGTCACCATTATATTTTTACGATATAACGTTTTCCTTCTATAATATGGCGCTCATTAGAAGTTAGACTTCTATAGTATATGTGGTGTATATGCAAGTTATGTTGTATATACAAAAAATTCCATATGTGTATACATTCACCTTCCCCTCCCCCACTAGCAATATTTATACAAAAAAGACGAGCAGGGAATCCCCTCTCGTCTGTTGTCTTACTTCGTTCCAAATAAACGGTCACCAGCATCGCCAAGACCTGGAACAACATAACCATGGTCATTTAACTTTTCATCTAATGCCGCTACATAAATATCAACATCAGGATGTTCTTCTTGTACAACTTTTACTCCTTCTGGAGCAGCTACAATACACATTAATTTAATGTGTTTCGCACCGCGCTTTTTCAGAGAGTTAATCGCTTCAGCTGCAGAACCGCCTGTTGCTAACATCGGATCAAGTACGATAAAGTCACGTTCTTCTACATCCGTTGGAAGTTTCACATAGTATTCTACAGGTTGCAATGTTTTCGGGTCACGGTATAAGCCCACGTGTCCTACTTTTGCTGCTGGAATTAATTTCAGGATTCCGTCTACCATTCCTAAGCCTGCACGTAAAATTGGAATTAAACCAAGCTTTTTACCAGCGATCACTTTTGTTTTCGCTTTGCTCACAGGTGTTTCAATTTCAATTTCTTCAAGTGGAAGATCGCGCGTAATTTCAAATGCCATTAAGCTTGCTACTTCATCCACTAATTCACGAAATTCTTTTGTACCTGTATTTTTATCGCGAATATATGTAATCTTATGTTGAATTAACGGGTGATCAAATACATACAGTTTTCCCATGTGAATCTCTCCTTCAGATGATATTCATGCGTGCGCACACGCCTTTTTGCACTATTTACGATTGTAAAGAAAACGCTACTAATATTCAAGGACAAATTTGGAAAAATGCTAAATTCATCAAGAACCTACCTAATATCCTTACCAATTATGGAAGTCATATCCTTCATTATTTATCCAAAATTTATTCATCGTTTGTATACATACTTACAGTGCTATATATGTCCTATCTTAATTTAATCCCTCTTGGTTAATTGAAAACTGAAAGTTACCTACAATAATGCCCCTCTATTTGCTACGTAAATAATATTTCAAAAAACTATATAACAAGAGTTTATTTTTAGAAACAAAAAAAGACTGCTGAAACCATATACGTTTCGGCAGTCTTCATTCATTCTTATTATAGATCTGTATACATTGGGAATTTGTTCGTTAATGCTTCTACACGTTTACTTGCTTCTTCTAGTGCAGTTTCATTATCATGATTTTTTAACGTGTGAGCAATGATTGCTGCAATTTCATCCATTTCTTCTAGACCGAAGCCACGAGATGTTACCGCCGCTGTACCAATACGTACACCACTTGTTACGAATGGGCTTGCTGTTTCAAATGGAATTGTGTTCTTGTTCACTGTAATACCAACTTCATCTAGCACGTGCTCTGCCACTTTACCTGTAATATCTTGGTTACGAACATCAATTAAGATAAGATGATTGTCTGTTCCACCAGAAACAAGTGTAAGTCCTTCTTTTTGAAGACCTTCTGCTAAGCGGTTTGCATTGTTAATGATATTTTGTGCATATATTTTAAAATCCTCTTGTAGTGCTTCACCAAACGCAACAGCTTTCGCAGCAATTACATGCATAAGTGGTCCACCTTGAATACCAGGGAAAATCGATTTATCAATTTGCTTCGCAAATTTCTCTTCACATAGAATCATACCGCCGCGTGGGCCACGTAATGTTTTATGTGTTGTTGTTGTAACAAAATGTGCATGTGGCACTGGATTTGGATGTAAGCCCGCTGCAACTAAACCAGCAATATGAGCCATATCTACCATTAAATATGCACCTACTTCATCTGCGATTTCACGGAATTTCTTGAAATCGATCACACGAGGATACGCACTTGCACCTGCAACGATTAATTTTGGCTTATGTTCTTTTGCTTTTGCTAACACATCATCATAATTGATACGGTGAGAGTCAGCATCAACACCATATTCTACGAAATTATATTGTACTCCACTGAAGTTAACAGGGCTTCCGTGTGTTAAATGACCACCGTGGGATAAGTTCATACCAAGTACTGTATCGCCATGCTCTAGAATCGTGAAGTATACAGCCATGTTCGCTTGTGCGCCAGAATGCGGTTGAACATTCACATGTTCAGCACCGAAAATTTCTTTTACGCGATCACGTGCAATATCCTCTACTACGTCTACGTGCTCACAGCCACCATAGTAACGTTTACCAGGATATCCTTCTGCATACTTGTTTGTTAAAACAGAACCTTGCGCTTCCATTACAGCTTCACTTACGAAGTTTTCTGAAGCAATTAATTCAATTTTTGAACGCTGTCTTCCTAGTTCTGCTTCAATTGCAGCAAATACCTTTTCATCTTGACGTTTTAAATGATTCACCAAAATCCCCCTTTTCTGAACGAATTACACCAATTCCCATTAGTTTTTTCCTATTTATTCAGAAAAAACGAAAATTCAAGTTGTAATTCTTTCGAACCTTCATGTTTTCAACTACATTCTAACATGACTTTCTATATCATAAAAGAAAAAAAAGACCAAGTTTGGCCTTTTCTTTTATGATATAAAAAGTCAGACTCCGTACCTCTTATATAATAGAAAGGTTCAGTAGGACTTTCGGTTTCTCTGCTTTTAACTACAAGTAATAGTTTCTTCTACTGCGGCATAGACAGCACGGGCTCCCCCAATAAGTTTCGCACGTGTTTTAGCCATCGTAACATGCGCGTTTCCAATTTCCTTTATACGTGTACGAATTGGAACTGCTACATGTTTAAGATGCATACCAATGAACGTATCACCAATATCCATACCCGCATCTGCCCTAATAAATTCCACCACTACAGGATCCTTCAGATTGTGATAGGCATATGTTGCTAGTGCACCACCTGCTGATCTAACAGGCGTAACGGTTACAATTTCAAATTGATATTTCATTGCTACTTCTCTCTCTATCACCAAAGCACGATTTAAATGCTCACAGCATTGAAATGCCAATTCTATACCCGTTTGCTTTTGAAATTGTTTTAGTTCAGAAAAAATCGCTTCTGCCACTTCCATCGTTCCAGATGTCCCTATTCTCTCTCCTAGCACTTCGCTCGTGCTACAGCCCACTACAAAAATTTGACCGCTTTGCAGTGAAGCTTGCTCTTGAAAATCAGAAAGCGATGTTTGTAGCTGCTCTTTCACTTTTACTATTTCCGTCATTACGCCTCTTCCTTTCACAGGTTGGTTCAACAAATTATATTACGTCCCGATAGAAGTTAGAATCTATTACTTCGTTTCGTATGTTTTAATTTTCCCTACACGATTTTCGTGACGTCCACCTTCATAAGCAGTTGTTAACCAAATTTGTGCGATGTCACGTGCTAAACCAGCTCCGATTACACGCTCACCCATCGCTAACATGTTGCTATCATTATGCTCTCTTGTTGCTTTTGCACTAAATGTATCGTGAACTAATGCACAGCGAATACCGTGTACTTTATTTGCTGCAATTGACATACCAATACCTGTTCCACAAATTAAAATACCACGATCTACTTCACCGTTTGCAACCATTTTTGCTGCTGGAAATGCAAAATCAGGGTAATCAACAGATCCTTCTTCACATTCACATCCTAAATCAACATATTCGATATTTAATTCTTCTAATAAACTTACGATTTCTTTACGGATATTCATGCCACCATGATCAGATGCTACTACTACTTTCATTTTGACCCCTCCAAAATTTTAGTACAACTTTTATCAATGGAATTCTTTCTCACCATTCATATATTGTTACATCAACCCGAAACTTGCTCATTCCTAGCAAGATCATCTCCAATATCGTATTATACACGAAACATTAACTTTCTGAATGTTTTTTCAGTAAAGTTTGTACAAGTTTTTCCATCTCTATTAATGTTGCTTGATAAATAGACAAAGAACCGCCAAATGGATCTGAAATATCTTTACTGATACCTTCTGTAAATTCATATAATGTATGCAACTTCGCTTCTGCACTTGGATGGTACCTAAGTACAAGCTGCTTATGACTTTCTGTCATCGTCAACACAGTATCCGCCCATTCAAGTATTTCTTCCGTTACTTGCTGTGAGGTATGCATAATTGAAATCCCCTTCTCCGCTAATGCTTCTTTCGCATGTAAAGACGCATCACTTCCAGGAGATGCAAAAACACCAGCAGACTTCGCGTCAACTTCCCCTTCTCCATAGTGACGAAGCAACGCCTCTGCCATCGGGCTACGACATGTATTTCCAGTGCAAACAAACAACACTCGCTTCATCTAAAATCACTCCTTATGGTGAATACTCTATATTCATCATAACGTACATTACAATGGAACAAAAGAAATGTGAACATGCAAAAAGGCGTATTCCTCCTTTATTTTTCCTAAGAGAAATACGCCTTATCCACATATATGTGAAGCCCTAGTTCCAAGTACCTTCAATATAGTATCATACACAACTAAAGCATCACATGAAAAAAATCTCATCATTAAATAAAAAAAGGAATCCATTTCACATAAAATGGATTCCTTACAAAAAATCATTACTTCATTGTAACTTTCATTACTTCAGTTGCACCTTTTGTAGCTGATACATCTACAGTTGTGTTAATAGATTCAGCTGCATCTGTGTTTGTAATTACGATTGGAGTAATTGTGCTTTTTGCTTTTTCGCGAATTAATTCTAAGTCGAAAGAAATTAATTTGTCGCCTTTCTTTACAGCTTGTCCTTCAGATACATGTGCTTCGAAACCTTCGCCTTCCATTTTTACAGTTTCTAAACCAACGTGGATTAAGATTTCTGTACCGTTTTTCGCTTTAATTCCAACAGCATGTTTTGTGTGGAATAATTGTACGATTTCGCCATCTACTGGTGATACAACAACACCTTCAGTTGGAACGATTGCAACACCGTTACCCATCATACGACCAGCGAATACTGGATCTGGTACTTCTTCAATATTTTTCACTTCTCCAGTTAAGGGAGCTACGATTGTTTCTTCATTTGTTTTTGAACCAAGACCGAATAATTTTTTAAACATAGGATAGTCCTCCTTATAATTAGCTTGCAAATGTATAGGGCAATCCCTAGTAAAGATTGAGATACACGTAAGACTTCATACTTCAAATATTATATTGTAAAAACGCTTTCGAAATGAAGTGCTTTTTTACCAATAGAATCTTATTGTATCGCTTTGTAAAATTCCAGTCAATTCAGATTGTCTGAATAACAATGATGGAATTCACTTCTTCTCTTATATTCTCTCTTTTTTCCCCTAACTTGTCTAGAGGTCTTTACAACATTTTGTTTTTTGTTATCGATTTGTAAAATTTCCTCCATATTTTTATCAAAAGTTACTTGACTAAAGTAAGTTACTGATTTATCATTACTTACATAAGATAAGTAAATAACTTTTTGGAGGTTTTATAAATGATGGACATCGGTCTTCTTATTATTCGTCTTATTATTGGGATTACATTCATGGGTCATGGTACTCAAAAATTATTTGGTTGGTTTGGTGGGCATGGCCTAAAAGGAACAGGTGGTTGGATGGAATCAATTGGTTTACGTCCTGGCGTATTCATGGCATTTATGGCTGGCACAACTGAGCTATTAGGCGGTTTCTTATTTGCAGCAGGTATCTTCACTTGGGTTGGTGCATTATTTATCGTTGGCACAATGCTAGTGGCAATCTTTACAGTTCACGGTAAAAATGGATACTGGGTAACACAAAATGGTTTCGAATATAACTTAATGTTAATCGCAGTTGCAGTTGGCGTTGCTTTAATCGGACCTGGCGCTTACGTTTTACTTTAATCAACTATCTCAGTTTCAAGATATTTAAGTGCGAATTAAAAAATGACATAAAACCTTTCTTTTTAAGTGGGAGAGAGCATCCGACCTTGCATAGAAGCGGTCAGACCCTTTTCCTGCCCCATGCTCTAAGTTTAAAACAAAAAGAGAAAACGAGTGCAGGTCACCTTGTGTTCTTCATAGCAGCGACTTATATGTCGAAAAATCAAAGTGGATTTATATATTTATTAATGATAGGAGTAGATTTCAAACTGAAATCTACTCCTTTTCTTTTTGGATTCCTCTACAAAAAACGTCAAAAAAATATTTTTTTAGCAGGAGTTTCCCTCCACTATCTTGTAAACAAACAAAGAAGTATTCATATCGAGGAAGGGAGATTACAAATATGTTGTCGATCAATCCAAATGAACAAACAGAAAAAGATAATTACAAATTATTAACAGGAAGTATTATTCCGCGCCCAGTCGCATTCGTAACTTCTGTTACAAAAGACGGGGTTTTAAACGGCGCTCCTTATAGCTACTTTAATATTGTTGCTGCCAACCCTCCACTCATCTCTGTTTCAGTGCAACGAAAAGAAGGAGAACATAAAGATACCTCTCGAAATGCAATTGAACAAGGTGAATTTGTTGTACATATTTCTGACGAATCCTACGTGGGAGCGATTAACGAAACTGCTGCAAACCTTCCTCCCAATCAAAGTGAAATTGAATTAGCCAAACTAACTCCTATCGAAAGTGATGTCATCTCAGTACCTGGCGTAAAAGAAGCAAATATTCGAATGGAATGCATACTAGAACGCGCCATCCCACTAGGGGGAACAGAAGACTCCCCAGCATGTGACCTACTAATCGGGCGCGTCGTTCGTTTCCATGTCGCAGAACACCTATATGAAAACGGCCGAATTCACGCAGAAGGACTAAAGCCAGTAAGCCGACTAGCAGGACACAACTATGCTAAATTAGGAGAACAATTTGAACTTGTAAGGCCTATTTAAAAGTGGAGACGGCTCGTTCAGCTCTGACTGGCTAAGGTTCTTTCGCACACAAGGCGCTCTTTGCCTTTTGGGCGGAAGGTTCTTAGACACGAAGAGCTTGCCGCTGGAACTGGATATATTTAAAAGTGGAACCGACTGCTTAGGCCCGGTGGTTAAGGTTCTTTCCCACAGAAGGTGCTCTTTACCTTCTGGTGGGGAAGGTTCTTAGACGCAAGGGCCTAGGAGGGGGAGCTGGATATATTTAAAAGCGGAGACAGCTCGCTCAGAATCACATGACATTGGAGCTTCCGACAGAGAAGCGCTTTTGGCTTCGATCGAGGGGGTGAAATGGCCGAAGATTCTAGCCGTCGGAACTGGATATATTTTAAAAGCGCAAGTGGCTCGCCCTGAATGCGAGGGGGATGGAGCTTCTGACAGAGAGATGCTTTTTGCCTCGCAGGAAGACGTGAAGCCACCGACCATTCTTGCCTCTCAGACAGATCATTAATTCAAAAGCCAAAAGACCAGCTTAAACATCACTTAAGCTGGTCTTTTTTATCCTAGAAAAAAGGAAAAGGTGATCATCGACTTCTATCACAATAGTTGGTTAGTAGATGATTGGTTTTCTCCTCTTTTATCTGAAACTTATACTTCTTCTCGCTTCTCCTCTAACGTAGGCACCTTCTCCTTCTTCGGCTTTCCAAGTTTTAAAACAAAGAAATATAATGAAAGAAGTGTAATGATAAATACAATAAAGAATGGATAAGGTGAATAAAACATACGTGCCGCTTCTGTTTTACCCTCAATAAATTTTAAAGAATCTATATCTAAAAACTCAGCAAACATTTGTACACCGAGCATACTGAACCAAAAGACAAAGAAACTAATAATAATGCCACAAAGCTGCTTTACTCTTGTCATTCATATCATCCTTTCTACATATATGATTTATATTTGTTATAACGAATATGAATAGGAACTATATTTTGTACAGAAAGGAACTTAACTTACCATTCACGAATCAATTTAATCCAGCCAAGTACTACAATTTGCAAAATAATACCCCAAACAAAGAGCCTGCGTAACCATTTTGGGAAAAATGTTAAAAACCGAATGTACCATTTCAGTAACGCTTCCACATTTCTCCTCCTTCATTTCCTTACACGATAGCAAGATTATAGTGGAAAAAGAAGGCATATTCCAAAACCAACAAGAATTATACCACCAAATACTTCGCCATATGTACCAAGCATACGCTTTGCATGTCTGCCAATCAATAATCCACTCCATGCTAATATCATACTAACTACTCCAAAAAGCACTATTGTTAGAACCATTTGCGCTCCGTAGATCCCAAGGCTGAGCCCAACCGAAAAGCTATCAATACTTACACTAAATGCAAATACTAATAAACTAATCCCAACAGGAGTAGACCTTGTTTCTTCACTTTCTAAAATAGAAGAATACATAATATAAAATCCTAATCCGATTAATAAAATAGCTCCAGCAATAGTAGCAACTTGGCCAAATTTTTCTGATAAAAGGCGTCCAAGGACCATACCTAGAAATGGCATAATAATATGAAATACACCTATTGTCACACCAATATAAAAAATTTGCCGCATCCTTAATGTCACCATACCCATGCCGAGGCTTACAGAAAAAGCATCCATCCCTAAGGCAAATGCCATAATAATTAAAGGTACTAGCTGTTCAAACGTCATTCTTGCCCCTCCTCGGACGTGCTACTTCACAATATGCTCATCCGAGGAGAAATAGAATCTATGAAAGTGTTCTATATAATTCCATTTTGATTGTTTAACATACAAGTTACGGGCTACGAAGAACAAAAGGTGATCCGCACTTATTTTTTCTCTCTATTTTTACTCGGCATGGGGTTAAAAAAGGATCTGACCGCTTCTATGCACGGTCGGACGCTCTCTCCCACCTAAAAAGAAAGGTTTTATGCCGTTTTTCAATTTGTATTCCTATAGAAAGACGCGCTACATACTCGTCTACTCTTCAATAATGATATGATGTCCTGCCGCTTTCGTTAAACGGTTCATAATCGCATTCCCGATTCCTTCATTTGGAAACGACTCACTATAAATTACATCTACATTTCTTGCATCAAATGTTCTAAGTACATCGTATAATTTAGTTGCAACGCTTGCCAAATCACTTCGCATACCACAAGACAATACGCTATCTGCTTTATACACATGTTGATATTCTTCTGTCGTTAATACACCAACTGTATAACCTTCACTTTGTTTCTTATCCACAAGTTGTTGAATAAAATCACGAGATCCTTCAACGATACGAAGTGGAGCTTTCGGTGCGTAATGTGTATATTTCATCCCTGGCGACTTCGGTTTTTCTTTTTCGTCCTTTAACGCAGGATCTAACGAAACAGTTCCAATTACTTCTTCTAACTGCTCCTTCGTAATACCACCTGGACGTAAAATCGTCGGCACTTCACTCGTACAATCTATTACTGTTGATTCAACACCAACACCTGTTGCACCACCATCAACAATACCAGCAATTTTCCCATTTAAATCTTCATATACGTGAGATGCTAAAGTCGGACTCGGGCGCCCAGAACGATTGGCGCTCGGTGCGGCAACGGGTACATCGGCTTCTTCAATAAGAGCAAGTGCTACTGGATGATCTGGCATTCTAACTCCAACTGTATCTAAACCTGCTGTAACCTTTTCAGAAATACCCTCTTTTTTAGGCAAAATAATGGTTAATGGTCCTGGCCAAAAGTGCTTCATCAATACTTCCGCAACGGGCGGAATCTCTCTAACAATTCCTTCTAACTGTGATTTTGCACCAATGTGGACAATTAGTGGATTATCACTTGGTCTGCCTTTTGCTTCAAAAATTTTCGCAATCGCTTCATCATTCATCGCATTTGCCCCTAGTCCGTATACCGTTTCTGTCGGAAAGGCAATCGCTTCATTTTCTCTTAATAATCTTGCTGCTTCTTGTAGTTGTGGATAATATTTTTTTATTTCCACAACATTATCCACAACCCACATATTTGTATGCATTTTTTTCCACGTCCTTTTCTTCCATATAATACTTATCTATTTGTAGTTTACTATGAGATTTACCCAAAAGACAAACAAGGTTTATCCACAAAATGTGGATAAACCTGATTAATCCGTGGATAACTTTGTGAATAGCTGACAATTTAGTATTATTACATTTTGCTGTTTTATATTTTTACAAAAATGTTCTAGCTGCTGAATATCCTCTGGAACTTTATCTTTTTCCACAGTGGTAAAGTGAAAAAACTGAAATATCGTCACAGATTGTGGATGATTTGTGAGTAAATACAATTGGTGAATACTTTTCTCTTTCATATACTGCAAAAACATTTCAAAAAAGTATAAGAAAGTCTGGTTATCCACATTTGGTGTGAACAAGCAAGAACGAATGAGAACATCCTCCCCTTCTTGTTCATAACCAATAACAGCTTCTATTTCTCCGTCATCTTCAAGCATCATAAACTGCTCATATAACTCATTTATTTTATCATCTTTTTTATTAGCTTGTCCGAAAAAAGAATGTAATCTTTCAATATCAGCTTCTGTAGCAAAACCGATCTTTTTCACAACGTATCCCCCCTCAATTCTATATATGAGGAGGGATACACAAATAGTACTTACCTAGAAAATAAAGAGTTAAATGCTTCGACAATAAATAACTTTACTTTCGGTTGTTCCTCTTCCTCTTCTACTTGTACTGTTTCATTTGATTTTTCTTCTTTCTTTTCCACAGGCTCTTCCGTTTTTTCCACAGATTTTATTTCTTCTTGTTTTAATTCTTCTTTTGTCTCCTTCACAGTTGTTTTCACTTTCGGAGTAACCTCTTTTTTCGGTACTCCTTTTCTAGCTGCCTGTCTTGCATCCACTTCTTTATTTTCAGATACAATTTCTTTTTCTTTCTGCGTTGTCACCGGTTGTTCCTCTTCCTCCACAGATTCCGCTTTTACAACATGCTCTTCCTTTTTGACAGCTGTTCCACTAGAAAAGTCTAGGAAACACATCGGCGGGAATAACACGCACCACCAATTTGCGCCTTCCCCTTTACCGATTGAAATAAGTACCGCTTCATATTCCCCTGCGGGATAAATAAAATTCCCATATACTTTTGTAGGGAACTTTATATTTTTTCCAAATGTAACTTGAAATGATTCTTTACTTCCTTCTTGTTTTAATGTTTTCGCAACCGTCTTTTCAATTTCAGGGATGTGACTTTGGATAACGCGACGTGCATCTTCAAACGATTTTAAATCTGCTACCCAGCCATCAATTTGCGCTTTTACTTCATCGCGCACTTTACGTTTTAGTGCTTGATCTTCTTTCGAATCACTATTTGCCAAAATCCGTAATCGAACAGCTTCTTTTGGAATAACAGTCGGCCCCTTTGCATCAGCTTTCATATATCCAAACTGCACAAGTAACTGTGCACCAATTAATAATAAAAGAAAATAGGCAATCGCTTGTTTTTTCATCTCCTACACCGTCCCTTCTGTAAACAGTGTAGACACATTTTCTTCTTTCTAAACTATTAAATTCTCAATCTATAGAAAAACTTTCAAGGATATGTAAATACAAATTGAAAAACCAAAACTGAACAACCTACATAAAATATTTCTTTTGTGCATCCAGTTATGCATAGAAGCGGTCAGAGCTTTTTCCTGCCCCATGCCAAGTTAAAACAGAGAGAGGAAACGAGAGCAGGTCAACTTTTGTGCTTCGTGGCAGCGACTTATATGTTGAAAAGTCACAATGGATTTATATAAAAAAATGGAGTAAAGTTAACCCTTACTCCATTTCTGCAAATACCATACGATCTTTTCCATTAATATCAAAAACAACTTCTACAAAAGCATGTGGAAATGTTTGCTGTAATAATCCTTTTACATCTTCACCTTGCCCTACACCTACTTCAAAAGCAACAATCGCTTTATTTTGTAATACATTTGGCAATTCTTCCATAAAACGACGATAAAAATCTAGTCCATCTTCTCCACCAACAAGTGCACGCTTCGGTTCGTGCTCTTTCACAACCGAAGAAAGGCCTCTCCAGTCTTCTTCTGGGATGTATGGAGGATTTGAAACAACAACATCTAATTTCTGCCCCGTTTCATAAAATGGTGATAATAAATCCCCATGATAGAACGTTACATTTGCGTCTAATGTTTTCGCATTTTCTTTCGCAACTTCAATAGATTCCTGCGCAATATCTACTGTATACACATGAAGGTTTTGATTTTCTAAAGCGAGCGTAATTGAAATTGCCCCGCTTCCAGTTCCAATATCAGCTACATGTAGTTCTTGCTTATCAAACTTGCGCTGAACTCTCTCTAACACGCCTACTATAAGTTCTTCTGTTTCTGGCCTTGGGATTAGTACTTCTTCATTTACAAAAAATGAACGACCATAAAACATTTCATAACCCATCATATATTGAACAGGAATTCCATCCGCATGTTTGTGGATAAATTCTGTAAAAGTTTTTTCTTGTTCCTCAGACATCTCTTCACGCATGTTCATCATTAAGCCTGTTCGATTCGTCTTTAATACATGACAAAGGACAATTTCTCCCGCATTTGCATCTCGCCCATTTTCTTGTAAAAAAGAAGAAGCCCATTTCAGGGCTTCATAGACACGCATTACTCAGCTGCCTCCATCTTTTGCGCCTGATCTTCCATCACTAAGGCATTGATGAAATCATCTAACTTACCTTGTAAGATTTGATCTAGCTTCTGAATCGTTAAACCGATTCGATGGTCTGTAACACGGTTTTGCGGGAAGTTATACGTACGAATACGCTCTGAACGGTCTCCCGTACCAACAGCTTGTTTACGGTTTTGATCGTACTCAGCTTGCGCTTCTTGTCTAAACTTATCATAAACACGCGCACGTAATACTTTCATTGCTTTTTCTTTGTTCTTAATTTGTGACTTTTCATCCTGACAAGACACAACTACACCAGTCGGTAAATGTGTTAAACGTACCGCTGACATCGTTGTATTAACACTTTGTCCTCCAGGACCACTAGAAGCAAACGTATCAACACGAACATCTTTTTCATGAATATCGATTTCTACTTCTTCCGCTTCCGGTAATACAGCTACAGTTGCTGTAGAAGTATGGATACGTCCTCCAGATTCCGTTTCCGGAACACGTTGTACGCGGTGTGCACCATTTTCAAATTTCAGCTTTGCGAAAGCGCCTTTACCGTTGATCATAAAGATAATCTCTTTATATCCACCTAACTCTGTATAGCTCGCTTCGATAATTTCAGTTTTCCAACCTTGCACCTCAGCATAACGGCTATACATACGGTATAAATCACCAGCAAATAAAGCAGCCTCATCGCCACCAGCAGCTCCACGAACCTCCACGATAACGTTTTTATCATCATTCGGGTCTTTCGGAACAAGTAAAATTTTCAGACGCTCTGACAATTCCTTCTCTTGTCCCTCTAACTCAGAAACTTCTTCCTTTACCATTTCACGCATGTCAGCATCTAACTTATCTTCTAACATTGCCTTTGCATCACGTAATTGCTCACGAACATCTTTATACTCACGGTACACCTCTACCGTTTGTTGCATATCAGATTGTTCCTTTGAATACTCACGAAGCTTATTCGAATCACTAATAATCTCTGGATCACTTAACAACTCATTTAACTTCTCATAACGATCTTCTACAGCTTGCAAACGATCTAACACATCATTCACCTCTACATCCTAGTATCTAATACAATTAGTATATGGTACTTAATCAAAAAAACGCAAATTATATTTAAAAGTGGAGGTGGCTCGCTCAGCTCTGACCGGCTAAGGTTCTCTCGCACAAAAGGTGCTTTTTACCTTTAGTGCGGGAGGTTATTAGACGCGAAGAGCTTGCCACCGGAACTAGATATCATTTAAAAGCGTAGGTGGCACGCACAGAATGGGAGGGGGATGGAGCTTCTGACTTAGAGGCGTTCTTTGCCTCACAGGAAGAAGCGAAGCCACCGACCATTCTTGCCGCTGAAGCTAGATATAATTAAAAGCGCAGCCGACTGTTTAGACCCGGTGACTAAGGTTCTTTCCCACAGAAGGTGCTTTTTACCTTCTTGTGGGGAAGGTTATTAGACGCAAGGGTCTAAGAGGCGTAGCTAGATATATCTTAAAAGTCCAGACGACCTCCACCACTCTTCATCTATCTTCGAAAAAAACCCGCTCTATGTAGCGAGTTTCACTTATCTTTGTTTTGTAGGTACAGCATGACAATGACGACAACGAGGTTCATACGATTCTGAAGCTCCAACTAAAATGATTGGATCATCAAATGAAGCTGGTTCTCCATCAATTAAACGTTGTGTACGGCTTGCTGGAGATCCGCATACAGAACAAACTGCTTGCAGCTTTGTTACATATTCGGCAATCGCCATCAGCTGAGGAACTTGTCCAAATGGTAGACCACGGAAATCTTGGTCTAAACCGGCTACAATGACACGATAGCCACGATTTGCCAATATTTGCACCACTTCCACAATGTCCCCATCAAAGAATTGCACCTCATCAATTGCAATAACATCCATTTCTTCTGTTATATGGTTAAAGATATCTTTTGAAGCTGAAACAGGAACTGCTTTTACCTTTAATCCATTATGTGATACAACATCTTCTTCACTATAACGGTTATCAATACATGGTTTAAATACAATTGCCTGTTGCTTTGCAAATTGTGTACGGCGTACACGGCGGATGAGCTCTTCTGATTTTCCAGAAAACATACTCCCGCAAATCACTTCAATCCAACCGTTTTGATTTATTAAGTACATTGAGCTCTCCTTTCATCTACTTTTCTTATCCAAAGTAGGGTAAAGGTTTAATATTTTCGCAAAAAAAACAGACAAGCGAATAGATACACTTGCCTGTTTTATGTTTTTTATTACTTAAGACCGTATTTCTTGTTGAAGCGGTCAACACGTCCGTCTGCAGTAGCAAACTTCTGACGTCCAGTATAGAATGGGTGAGAATCAGAACTGATCTCAACTTTTAGTAATGGATAAGTGTTTCCATCTTCCCACTCAACCGTTTCGCTAGATCCTTTAGTAGATCCGCTTAAGAATTTGAAGCCTGTGTTTGTGTCCATGAATACAACTTTCTTGTAATCCGGATGAATTCCTGCTTTCATTCTTTTCATCTCCTTCCGCCCTGAATCATTTTCGAAACAGAGTTTTTCATCTTTAGCTGCAAATACAACTATAATGATGAAACACATATGATGAAATTATAACAAGGCTAACTTCATTTTGCAACTACCTGTTTTTGTCTTTTTATAAATTAAAAGTGGAAGCGGCTCGCACAGAATGGGAGGGGGATGGAGCTTCTGACGCAGAGGCGCTTTTTGCCTCGCAGGAAGACGCGAAGCCACCGACCATTCTTGCCAACAAAACTAGCTACTCTAAAATCGCAAACTGATTATTCAGCTCGAATTCCCTCTCAAAAAAGGCATGAAAAAACTCGCTTAGTATAAAATAAGCGAGTCATCACCGTATCCCTTTACTTCGTTGTTACATATCTTTTAGAATCTGCAACAATGTTTTGTAAAAATTCTTCATTTGTTTTTGTTTGACGAAGTTTACGTAAGAACCCTTCAACAAAGTCTGGTGTATCACGCATTGTTTTACGAATACCCCATAGCTTGTCTAAATGTTCTTTCGGAATTAATAGATCTTCTTTACGCGTTCCAGAACGACGAATATCAATCGCCGGGAAGATACGACGCTCAGCTAATGAGCGATCTAAATGAAGCTCCATATTTCCTGTTCCTTTAAATTCTTCGTAAATCACATCATCCATACGAGAACCCGTATCGACAAGGGCTGTTGCTAAAATTGTTAAGCTACCACCCTCTTCAATGTTACGAGCAGCTCCGAAGAATCGTTTCGGTCTATGGAACGCAGCTGGGTCAATACCACCCGATAGTGTACGTCCACTTGGTGGAATAACAAGGTTGTAAGCACGTGCTAAACGGGTAATACTATCCATTAAAATGATAACGTCTTTTTTGTGCTCAACAAGACGCATCGCACGCTCTAATACAAGCTCAGCTACTTTAATATGATTTTCCGGCACTTCATCGAAAGTAGAACTTACAACATCACCTTTGACGGAACGTTCAATATCTGTTACTTCTTCTGGACGCTCATCAATTAAAAGTACAATCAACTCAGCTTCTGGATGGTTTGTTGTGACACTGTGAGCAATTTCTTTTAACAGTATCGTTTTACCAGCCTTTGGAGGCGCAACAATTAAACCACGTTGTCCAAATCCAACTGGTGCAATTAAATCCATGATGCGTGTCGATAGTTTCTTCGGCTCTGTCTCCAATTTCATTTGACGATTTGGATATAGAGGTGTTAGTGCAGGGAAATGCACACGCTCTTTTGCTGATTCTGGATCATCTCCATTTACCGCTTCAACTTGTAGCAATCCAAAATAGCGTTCATTTTCTTTAGGAGGCCGTACTTTACCAGAAACCTTATCCCCATTACGCAAATCAAAACGACGAATTTGCGAAGCTGAAATATAAATATCTTCCGAGCTTGGAGAATAGTTGATTGGACGTAGGAATCCAAACCCTTCTGATTGAATAATTTCCAGTACACCTTCCATGAAAAAGAAACCTTCTTTTTCTGCTCGAGCTTTTAATATAGCAAAAATTAACTCTTTCTTTGTTAATTTGCTGTAATACGAAATCTTGAATTCTTTCGCAAGCTCATATAACTCTTTTAATTTCATGTTTTCTAATGCTGCAATTGACAAATTCATTCAGACACCACACTTTAATGTTATTCTCTTTTCACATGGGTAAAGGGAAAAAATACGGAAGGCAAATACATAATAATGAAAGGCAATAAGTTCAAGTAGAGTAATATTCACTATTGTAACCCTTTTATCTAGTTTTAATCAATACGTTGTAACACAAATACAAGAAGCGAAGACAAGAAAATTTGTCTCCGCTTTTTACATTGCTTCCATTTTTTCTATTTATCTCATTCTAAGCAAGCTGCTTCCGTTTTTATTTATCCAGCTCCAGCAGCTAGAATGATCGGTGACTTCGCTTCTTCCTGCGAGGCAAAAAGCGCCTCTATGTCAGAAGCTCCATCCCCCTCCCATTCTATGCGAGCCGCTTCCGCTTTTATTGTAATCCAGTTCCAACGGCTAGCTCTTCATGTCTAAGAACCTCCCGCACTAAAGGCAAAAAGCGCCTTTTGTGCGAGAGAACCTTAGCCAACCAGAGCTGATCAAGCCGTTTCCACTTTTTATTTAATAACCAAATTCGGTTTTTTACTTAAGCTATGACGTCCGTCAACGAAACGAACTGTACCAGATTTCGCACGCATAACAAGGGATTCTGTTGTACCCACGCTGCCCTTAAATTGAACGCCACGTAATAACTCTCCATCTGTTACACCTGTTGCCGCAAAGATCGCATCGTCCCCTTTTACTAAGTCTTCCATACGAAGGATACGATTGATATCTTCAATACCCATCTTTTTGCAACGTGCTAATTCAGTTTCATTTTGCGGAAGAAGTTTTCCGTGAATTTCTCCACCTAAGCATTTTAATGCAACCGCGGCAAGAACGCCTTCAGGTGCACCGCCAGAGCCAAATAGAATATCTACGCCTGTACGATCAAATGCTGTATTAATCGCTCCAGCTACATCGCCATCATTAATCAATTTAATACGAGCACCAGCTTTACGAATTTCTTCAATAATCGCTTGGTGACGTGGGCGATTTAAAACTGTTGCAACAACATCTTCAATATCTTTATTTTTCGCCTTTGCAACGGCGCGTAAGTTATCAATAATAGGCGCATCAATATCAACTGCGCCAACTGCTTCTGGGCCAACCGCAATTTTATCCATGTACATGTCAGGAGCATGTAACAAATTACCATGATCCGCGATTGCAATAACAGCGAGTGCATTCCAGCCTCCAGCTGCCACAATATTTGTTCCTTCTAACGGATCAACAGCGACGTCGACACGTGGTCCATATCCTGTACCTAATTTTTCCCCGATGTATAGCATTGGCGCTTCATCCATTTCCCCTTCGCCAATTACAACTGTACCTTTCATCGGAATTGTATCGAACACATCGCGCATTGCCGATGTTGCCGCGCCATCTGCCTCATCTTTTTTCCCGCGTCCCATCCAACGCGCTGATGATAATGCAGCAGCCTCCGTTACACGTACTAACTCCATAGATAAACTTCTTTCCACAATAATCCCTCTCCTTTAAGTCTTAATATTTATGCCGTATGTTGTGAACTGTTTCTTTCTATAAAGTGAAACTTCCATCGGTGAGGCGTTCTTCCCCCCACCGATGGTTAGTTGAACGAATCGGGCATTTACGGACAGTTGTCCCTCACCTATCTTCCACGTTTCTCTCTTAACCTTAAGATGAGGGACTTACTGCCCGTTAATGCTGGGTAAAGTGTAGCTTCCGTTAGTAGTGATTCTTCGTCCCCCATTAACGGAAGCACCACCACTTCATCTTTATTTTACACTAGCTAGTTTTCTGCTAGGTGATACACGACTCGCAATCAATTGATTCATAAAACCTTATGCATTTTTCATTTCTTCAATTTCTTGCTGCGTCATTTGTTCCCGCCAAATGTTTGCACCAAGTCCTTTAAGCTTGTCTACTATATTTTCATAGCCTCGATCAATATGCTCGAGCCCTGTAACTTCTGTAATTCCTTCACCCATTAATCCTGCAATCACAAGTGCAGCTCCCGCTCGTAAGTCGCTCGCTTTTACCTTTGCTCCTTGCAAAGCAATAGGACCTGTTACGATAGCAGAACGGCCTTCTACTTTAATTTGCGCATTCATCCGGCGCAGTTCATCGATATGTTTAAAACGGGCTCCATAAATTGTATCTGTTACAACTCCTGTACCATGCGCCTTTGTTAGTAGCGTTGTAAAAGGTTGTTGCAAATCTGTCGGAAACCCTGGATATACAAGTGTTTTTACATCAACTATCCGCAAATTCCTATTACCGTTCACCGTAATTTGATCGTCATTCGTTTCCACTTGCACACCAGCTTCTCTTAGCTTTGCAGTAATTGATTCTAGATGTTGCGGAATGACATTATCAACCGTTACCTCTCCACCAGCTGCAGCTCCTAAAATCATATACGTACCAGCTTCAATGCGATCTGGAATAATAGAATGGTGACAGCCATGTAGAGAATCCACACCATCAATACGAATCACATCTGTACCAGCACCTTTAATTCTTGCGCCCATACTTGTTAACAATGTAGCAACATCAATAATTTCTGGTTCTTTTGCAGCATTTTCAATCACTGTCCTGCCTTTTGCTCGTACAGCTGCCAGCATAATGTTAATTGTTGCTCCTACACTAACAACATCTAAATAAATACGCGCTCCTCGCAGTTCATCCGCTCTTAAATAAATAGCACCTTGCTCATTTGTAACATGTGCACCTAGTGCTTCAAACCCTTTAATGTGCTGATCGATTGGTCTAGGTCCTAAGTGACATCCACCAGGAAGCCCAATTACAGCTTTTTTAAAACGACCAAGCATAGCGCCCATCAAGTAATAAGAAGCACGTAATTTTTTTACTTTCCCATTTGGTAAAGGCATCGCAACCATTTTGGAAGGATCAACTGTCATCTCTTCCTCCTGACCATACGTTACAACTCCTCCAATTTCCTCTAATAAGTCTCCTAACATTTTTACATCTGAAATATTAGGTACACCACCGATGGTCACTGGAGTATCAGCTAAAATCGTCGCTGGAATTAGAGCAACAGCACTGTTTTTCGCACCACTCACGCGAATTGATCCGTTTAAAGGTCGTCCACCTTCAATCAGTAACTTTTCCATGTTGAGCTCCCTTCTTGTGAATGTATTTACCTTCTGCTTTCTCCTACTTGGTAAAAAAAGCAAGGCTTTCCTTAAGAATCTCATTCGTTCAGCAAACTATCAATAAAAAGTTCTTAATATTTTTTATTTTTCTTCACTCTAAACTTAACAAGCAGTAAGCTCCCACCTTAAAACAGATAAGTCCCCGGGCGAATAGATGAAGGCTAACTGTCCGTCAAGCGACGCTTATCAATCTCTCTTATATACGCGTCATACCAGGCCTACATGAAAGAATTTATGAAATCTTACAACATGTTCACGCTTTCATTATACAACTAAAGGAAACCGCCTAAAAGACTAGACGGTTTCCAAAACGGAATTTTATTCTTACGCTTTACCGTTAGAACCGAATTCACGCATTTTACCAATAACAGTTGCTTTGATAGCTTCGCGGCCAGGTCCGATAAATTTACGAGGATCGTAAACTTCTTGGTCTTTGTTTAATACTTCACGAACAGCTTTCGTAAACTCGATTTGGTTCTCAGTGTTTACGTTGATTTTTGAAGTACCTAAAGAAATAGATTTCACGATATCAGCAGTTGGGATACCAGTACCACCGTGAAGTACTAAAGGTACACCAGTGAAGTCACGAACTTCTTCCATTTCTTTAAATCCTAAGTTAGGCTCACCTTTGTAAGGACCGTGTACAGAACCTAAAGCTGGAGCTAGGCAATCGATACCTGTTGCTTCAACAAGGTGTTTACACTCTGTAGGATCAGCGTAGATAACGCCTTCAGCGATGATGTCGTCCTCTTGTCCGCCAACTGTACCAAGCTCAGCTTCTACAGATACGTTACGAGCGTGTGCGTATTCTACTACTTTTTTAGTAGTTTCAACGTTTTCTTCGAATGGGTGGTGAGAAGCGTCGATCATTACAGATGTGAAACCTGCATCGATTGCTTCTTTACATTTTTCGAAACTTGAACCGTGGTCAAGATGAATCGCTACAGGAACAGTGATGTTCATTTCTTCGATTAAAGCTTTAACCATAGCTACAACTGTTTTGAAACCAGTCATATGACGAGCTGCACCCTCAGATACACCTAGGATTACAGGAGATTTTTCTTCTTCCGCAGCAGCTAAGATAGCTTGAGTCCACTCTAAGTTGTTCATGTTGAATTGACCAACTGCGTATTTTCCTTCTAGTGCTTTGTTTAGCATTTCTTTCATGGAAACTAAAGGCATGATGAATCCTCCTAAAAAACATTTTTTGTATCCGATAAGTTCTTATCGCTGGTAGTATGACCAGAATAAGGTAAAATATGTATATTTACATACCGGACTTTTTTCTACACTCAATAGGATAACAACTTGTACTCAAAAACTCAACTGTATTCACCTGCTCATCAGTCCATGTAAACGCTTTTTTCCATATTTTTTATAAAAATTTCACTTTTTATGCTTCTACAGCGATTTCATTTCTCACCGCTTGACGAATTTCATCGATATCAAACGGCTTCGCAAAATGCATTAAAGCTCCTAAATCTTTCGCTTCTTGAATCATATCAAGTTCTCCATAAGCAGTCATTAAAATCACTTTAATGTCTTCATTAATTTCTTTTACATGTTTTAAAATCTCTATACCATCCATACCTGGAATTTTCATATCTAAAATAACTAAATCAGGATTATCTTTTTTTACGATATCTAAAGCTTGAAATCCATTCGCTGCTTGGAACGTTTGATAACCTTCTTTTTTGAACACTTCATGCAATAACACACGAATGCCATACTGATCATCAACGATTAAAATTTTCCCTTCCATAACCCCCAACCTTTCTGTGTAAATACAAGATTAAAAGCTTCTTATATCTTATTCGATTTACTTTCGCTATCCTTTACCAAATTCCTTCCTATTCTATCTTATTTTACCGTCTCCTATTTTGTTATGCTAGTTCTATTACTTCGCCTTTCGAAAAAAATAAGCTATAATAAAAGCCGCCTTACAACGATCGAAAGGAGTATCACAATGTTAAAAATTTTTTCTACCCAGCTGAGCGGCTATTTCACAAGAATTTCTCAAAAAGAAGAAATGAATATAGAAGATAGTGCACGTCTACTTGCCCAAGCCTTAATTGGTGATGGTATTGTTTATTTACATGGTACAAATGAAATGGAGGGTGTTGTTTCTGAAGCCCTGCATGGCGCAGAACCAATGAAACATGCAAAACGCTTAATAGAAAATGGAAAGCAAGCAGAAGTTACTTCTGCAGACCGCGTACTTCTCATCAGTCGTTTTTCAACAGATGAAGAAATTACTTCTATCGCAAAAAAACTTCAAGAAGAAGGGCAATCCATTGTTGGTATTTCAGCTGTGCAAGAGGGAGCCGAATCCCTAGAACAATATACAGATGTACATATTGATATAAGATTGCTAAAAGGCTTAATTCCAGATGATGAAGGCCATCGTTATGGATTCCCAAGTTTAATCTTATCTCTATTTGCTTATCACGGATTAAAATTCACAATTGATGAAATGATAAACGAATATGAATAACAAAAAGGCGCCCAAGTTCGGGCGCCTTTTCTTATCTTACTTACTTTCTTTATTCGTAATAGAAGCTTTTACGAAATCATGGAACAATGGTTGTGGACGGTTTGGACGAGATACAAGTTCTGGATGGAACTGTGCTGCCACGAACCAAGGATGATCTTGTAATTCAATGATTTCTACTAAACGACCATCTGGGCTTGTACCAGAGAAGATGAATCCTGCGTTTTCCATGTCTTGACGGAATTGGTTGTTGAACTCATAGCGATGACGATGACGCTCATATACAACCGGCTCGCTATAAGCATTGTAAGCATTTGTTTCTGGCGACAGCTTACATGGATATAGACCAAGACGAAGTGTACCACCTAAATCTTCTACATCTTTTTGTTCTGGTAATAAGTCAATGATTGCATATGGTGTTTCAGGATTAATTTCAGAAGAGTTCGCTCCTTCTAATCCTAATACATTACGTGCGAATTCGATTGATGCAAGTTGCATACCTAAACAAATTCCTAAGAATGGAACTTTGTTTTCACGTGCATATTGAATTGCAGCGATTTTTCCTTCTACACCGCGATCGCCGAAGCCACCTGGTACAAGAATACCATCTGTGTCACCAACTAATTCTTGTACGTTTTCTGGTGTTACGTGCTCAGCATTTACCCATTTTACTTCTACATCTGTATCAAATGAATAACCTGCATGGCGAAGTGCTTCTACAACAGAAATATATGCATCTTGAAGCTCTACGTATTTACCAACAAGAGCGATTTTCGTTTTCTTAGATAGGTTGCGTACTTTTTCAACTAATGCAGTCCAATCTGTCATATCCGCAGCTGGATTGTCTAGTTTTAAGTGGTCGCAAACGATTTGGTCCATGTTTTGCTCTTGAAGAGATAATGGAACCGCATATAATGTATCAGCATCACGTGCTTCGATAACTGCTTTTGTATCGATGTCACAGAATAATGCAAGCTTGTCTTTCATATCTTGAGAAACAGGTAACTCTGTACGAACAACGATAATATTTGGTTGAATACCTAAGCTACGAAGTTCTTTAACGCTATGTTGCGTTGGTTTTGTTTTCATTTCACCCGCTGCTTTTAAGTACGGGATTAATGTACAGTGAATGTACATTACGTTGTCACGGCCAATATCACTCTTAATTTGGCGAATTGCTTCTAGGAATGGTAGAGACTCAATATCCCCAACAGTTCCCCCAATTTCTGTAATAACAACGTCCGCATTTGTTTCGCGGCCTGAACGATATACACGCTCTTTAATTTCATTTGTAATGTGAGGAATAACCTGAACCGTTCCTCCTAAGTATTCACCACGACGCTCTTTTTGAAGAACAGAAGAGTAGATTTTACCTGTTGTTACGTTGCTGTATTTGTTTAAGTTAATGTCAATGAAACGCTCGTAGTGACCAAGGTCTAAGTCTGTTTCTGCGCCATCATCCGTTACGAATACCTCACCGTGTTGGTATGGGCTCATTGTCCCTGGGTCTACGTTAATGTACGGGTCAAACTTTTGAATTGTTACGTTTAAACCACGATTTTTTAAAAGTCTTCCAAGAGATGCTGCTGTAATCCCTTTTCCTAAAGACGATACTACACCGCCTGTTACAAAAATATACTTAGTCATGAAAATACTCCCTTCTACTTTGTTGTTATATAATCACCGTTGCAAAGCGCAACGTATGTAGATAACACTGTATCTATCTTATTGTTAGACTCTTTTTATTTTCTAAACAAAAAACAAAAAAGAAAATTGCTCCCCTCATCACAAAAAGTAATAAGTAGGGAGCAATTTTCTTTTATATTTACACTTTAAAAGTATTATCGTCTTGTTTTAAAGAGCCCAAAAATGATTCTACATGGACGATAATGAAAAGTCAAGAACTACAGTTCTTCCTCTTCTTCTTCTTTTTCTGTTTCATCATACTCAAGTTCTTCTTCAGCGAATTCTTCATCATCTTCTTCTAAATCGTCAAGATCATCGTCTTCGTCATCTTCAAGAACCTCGTCTAAATCTTCTACATCATTATCTTCGTCTTCAGCGTCACCGTCGAAGTCATCTTCATCTTCTTCAACATAGTCATCAAAATCTTCGTCATCTTCAACCTTACGCTTTTTCTTAGGTTTAGCTTGAGGTAAGATTTCTTCATCAATTTGCTCGTACGGGTACCAGCTGCGTATTCCCCAACGATTTTCTCCTAAATTAATGAAACGTCCATCGATATTTAAATCTGTATAAAATTGTGCGATCTTCGCAGCAACTTGCTCTTTAGACAGTCCCAGCACTTGAGCGATCTCTTGAACTAAATCATGGAATGACGTTGCTTGTCTTTTATCCTCTAAAACACTATGTACAACTTCAATCATGGATAATTCTTTTAGCTCTTCTGGTGAATATTTCTTAAAATCCACTTATGCGGCACTTCCTTTCTTAAAATATAATCCTATATATAACGACCTAGTTAAAAAAATCCATACTATTCATTATAAACAAAACTTCAACAAATATGCTACAAAAAAAACGGGAAACTTTCATGAGTAATTGATAAAAGTTATGATGGGCTATTATTTATGGGACATTCTTTCAACGATGCCTTTTTGTAGCATGTCTCAATTAAGGAACTTATCACGTGTATAGGGAATTACCATTATACCCCTTTCAGTTCTCTGTTCACAGACAGTACAGTACACTTCTCAAGATTATGAAGAAATTAAGAGAGTAATTAACCGAAAAATCTCGATTACTAATGACTCGCCATTAGTAAGAAACACAAAACCCGATTTTATTTTGGAAGCATATGTGCTCCATGTAATACATACCTTATTTGCATTTCTGTATACTCCTCTAATGTATAAAGTTTTTGCAAAGCCCAGCGTCTAAAGCCCCACATTTGTCCTTGAATAAAAATATTATGAGCAAGCAACTGAATTTCCTTCAAAGTTAATGTAAATGTACCATTTTGCGTACACTGCTCTAAAATATTTTCAAACATCCCTACCATTTGAAACTCTTTTTCTAATACATATGGGAGAGATTCTTTCGGCAGAAAGCGGACTTCTTGATACATAATTAATACTTCTTCCTGCAATTCATCCATCACTTTAAAATAGTTTGTAATTGCCACTCTTAAACTCTGGGCGCTTCCTTTCTCTGTGCACACCACTTCTTCTAATCGCTCTTTTACGTGTTCATAAATGCTATCACATACTAAATACAAAACATCATCTTTCGTACGAATATATTCATAAAGTGTACCAATACTAAATCCTGCTGCTTTTGCAATTTCCCTCGTTGTCGTACGTGGAAACCCTTTTTGCTTAAAAAGCTGCACCGCTCCTTTGATCATTTGTTCACGCCGCAGCGCAACCAACTTCTCATCCTTTACAGATGCATGCACATTGTGCTTAACCATCCCCTTCACCTCTCTCTATCATTTGGAAGGAAAAAGCGTAGGAAACACCTACGCTTTTGTCCATTACTGCTTCTCTTTATTTCGTTAACATACGAGAAATTACAAGTCTTTGAATTTCCTGTGTTCCTTCATAAATTTGCGTAATCTTTGCATCGCGCATAAAGCGTTCTACTGGATAATCCTTCGTATAACCGTAGCCACCAAACACTTGCACTGCCTCAGTCGTTATCTTCATCGCTGTATCTCCAGCAAACACTTTCGACATCGCCGATTCTTTCCCATATGGAAGTCCTTCTGATTCTAACCAAGCTGCTTGATATGTTAATAGGCGCGCAGCTTCTACACCCGTAGCCATATCCGCAAGTTTAAAACCAATTCCTTGCTGCGCGGCAATCGGTTTCCCAAACTGATGTCGTTCTCTCGCATAATCCACAGAAGCATCTAACGCTCCCTGTGCAATACCAACAGCTTGCGCTGCGATACCATTACGGCCACCGTCTAGCGTCTGCATCGCAATTTTGAATCCTTGTCCTTCCTCGCCAAGTAAGTTCTCTACAGGAACGCGGCATTCTTCAAACATAATTTCTGTCGTTGGGGAAGAGCGAATTCCAAGCTTACTTTCTTTCTTCCCAACCGAAAATCCAGGTGCACTACTTTCTACAATAAATGCACTCGTGCCGCGCTGCTTTGATTCTGGATCAGTTAATGCGAAGACAATGTAAATATCAGCGATGCCGCCGTTTGTAATAAAAATCTTTGAACCATTTAAAATATAATGGTCACCATCACGTTTTGCAGTCGTCTTCATTCCGCCCGCATCAGAACCAGAACCAGGCTCCGTTAAACCGTATGCACCAATTTTCTTTCCTTCCGCCATCGGACGTAAAAACTTTTGTTTTTGTTCCTCTGTTCCAAATTTATAAACAGGCCATCCAGCAAGCGAAGTATGTGCAGATAACGTTACACCTGTCGAAGCACAGACACGCGATAACTCTTCTACGGCAATTACATACGCTAAGTAATCGCTTCCAATACCACCGTATTCTTCAGGCCATGGAATCCCTGTTAAACCCAGGTCTGCCATTTGGTCAAATAAAGCGCGGTCAAATCGTTCCTCTTCATCGCGCTCCGCCGCTGTCGGTGCTACTTCGTTCCTCGCAAAATCTCGAACCATTTTTCGTATCATTTCATGTTCTTCTGATAACTTAAAATGCATGTTCTTTCCTCCCCGCCCTCTTCTCGTTATAACGCTCGGCTAATAACAAGCCTTTGTATTTCGCTCGTTCCTTCATAAATTTCACAAATTTTCGCATCGCGGAAAAACCGCTCCACTGGATAATCTTTCGTATAACCGTAACCACCAAATACTTGCACCGCTTCAATTGCAACATCAACCGCTGTTTTGGAAGCAAATAGCTTCGCAATAGATGCTTCCTTCCCGCACGGAAGTCCTTGCGCTCTAAGCGAAGCTGCTCTATATACAAGTAGCCTTGCAGCTTCTACACCTGTTGCCATATCCGCTAACTTAAAGCCGAGTCCTTGCTGCGCAGCAATCGGCTTCCCAAACTGCTCGCGTTCCTTCGCATAATCCACTGCACATGTGAGCGCTGCCCCAGCGATTCCAAGCGCCTGTGCTCCAATGCCAATACGACCAACATCTAAATTCGCCATCGCTACCTTAAAGCCTTGTCCTTCTTCACCAAGCAAATTCTCGGCTGGTACTTTCATATCTTCAAATGTCAGCTGCACTGTACGAGAACCAAGCAGCCCCATCTTATGTTCATCTTTTCCAACGATTAGACCCGGTGTATCTTTCTCTATAATAAATGCGGAGATTCCACTCTTTCCTGCCTCTGGATTCGTAGAAGCAAATACAATATATGTATCCGCCTCGCCTCCATTGGTAATAAACACTTTTGATCCATTAATAACATAATGGTCACCTTGTTTTACCGCACGAGATTTTAAGCTCCCTGCATCAGACCCTGCATTCGGCTCTGTTAAAGCAAATGCTCCTAAATATTCACCCGTTGCGAGTTTAGAAACATACTTTTGTTTTTGTTCCTCTGTTCCAAAATATAAAATTGGGTTTGTACCAACAGATGTATGTACCGCTAAAATAACACCAATTGTCGCACTTACTTTTGATAGTTCTTCAATGGCCAAAATGTAAGAAATAAAGTCCATTTCTGCCCCGCCATATTTCGCTGGCGCTGGAATCCCCATCAGTCCTAGCTCACCCATCTTCTTTAAAATCTCCCTAGGAAACACCCCTTGTTCCATACTTGGAACAAAGGGGGCGATTTCCTTTTGAGCAAAATCTCGAACCATTTTTCTCATCATTTGTTGCTCTTCTGTAAACTGAAAATTCATATGCCCGCCCCCATTTGCTATATATCTTTTTTAACAATTTGGTAAGACCACTACTTTGAAAAAAAGAGGAAGACCTACCTTTTCTGTTCCCTATTCGTATACGTAGAAGCCACGACCTGTTTTTCGGCCTAACCAACCTGCATTCACATATTTACGCAGTAATGGACATGGACGGTACTTGCTATCCCCTAGTCCTTCATGTAGCACTTCCATAATGTATAAACACGTATCTAAACCGATAAAGTCTGCTAATGTAAGTGGCCCCATTGGGTGATTCATACCAAGCTTCATTACTTCATCAATTGCTTCTTTTGTCGCCACACCTTCATATAGCGTATAAATCGCTTCATTGATCATCGGTAATAAAATACGATTAGAAACAAATCCTGGGAAGTCATTTACTTCAACTGGTACTTTCCCAATTTTCTTTGTAATGTCTTCAATTGTTTCATACACTGCATCGTCTGTTGCAAGTCCGCGGATAATTTCTACAAGCTTCATAACTGGAACAGGATTCATAAAGTGCATGCCAATTACTTTCTCGGGACGCTTTGTTACCGCTGCAATTTCTGTAATTGGTAAAGACGATGTATTTGTTGCCAAAATTGCATGCTTTGGTGCAATTTCATCTAAATTCGCGAAAATTTTCTTTTTGATATCCATTTTTTCAACGGCTGCCTCAATGACAAGATCCGCTTCCTTTACACAATCTAATTCAAGCGTCGCCGTAAGACGATTTAACGCGGCTTCCTTTGACTCTTCATCCATTCTTCCTTTTTCTACTTGGCGTGCTAGATTCTTTGTAATAATAGCTAGCCCTCTGTCTAATTGCTCTTGTTTCAAATCTTGTATATATACGTCATAACCTGCCATTGCACATACTTGTGCAATACCCGAACCCATTTGCCCAGCACCAATTACAACAATTTTTTGTACACTCATTTTTTCTCCCCCTTTTTGTTAATGAACTTCAATCATAATTGCATCGCCTTGACCGCCGCCGCTACAAATCGAAGCGATTCCAATTCCTCCGCCGCGCTGCTTCAGTGCATGAATAAGCGTAACAATAATACGTGCTCCACTCGCTCCAATTGGGTGCCCCATTGCCACCGCTCCGCCGTTTACGTTTATCTTTTCAGGATCAATCCCTGCAATATTTGCACTTGCAATCGCAACTGCTGCGAAAGCCTCATTAATCTCAAATAAATCAATTTCTTCTACTTTCTTACCTGTTTTCTTCAATAGTTCATTAATCGCATAACCTGGTGTTCTCGGAAAATCCTTCGCTTCTACCGCAATTGCTGTATGCGCTAAAATCGTTGCTAACGGCTTTCTTCCTTCTTGCTGCGCTCTGTCCTCGCTCATTAGCACAAGCGCCGCACCACCGTCATTTAACCCTGGTGCATTCCCCGCCGTTACCGCTGCCGTCTTATCAAATACAGGCTTTAACTTTGCTAACTTTTCAACAGTTGTATCTTCACGAGGTGCTTCATCCTGCGCTACAACAATTGGATCTCCTTTTCTTTGCTTCACTGAAACAGGAACGATTTCTTCTTCAAAACGTCCTTCCTTCTGCGCGGCAACGGCACGCTGATGACTGCGATATGCCCACTCATCTTGCGCTTCGCGAGAGATTCCATCTTCCTTCGCGACTTCTCCGCCATACACACCCATATGTATGCCAGAAAATGAACACGTTAAGCCATCTACTACATTTAAATCAGCAACTTCGTTATGTCCCATTCGGTATCCCCAGCGTGCGCCTTGTAAGATATAAGGACTATTGCTCATCGATTCCATTCCGCCCGCTACAATAAGCGTTTGATCGCCAACACGAATCATTTGATCCGCTAACGTTACAGCACGAAGTCCAGAGGCACAAACTTTATTTACTGTTTCTGTATGTGTTTCCCAAGGAAGCCCTGCTTCTCTTGCAGCTTGGCGTGAAGGAATTTGTCCTTGTCCGCCTTGAATAACAGTTCCAAATACAACTTCTTCAATGGCATTTGCAGAAACATCCGCTCGCTCAAGCGCAGCTTTTATTGCAATTCCTCCAAGTTCCGTTGCCTTTACATCCTTTAAAGTTCCCCCAAACTTTCCAACCGGTGTTCTTGCCGCACTTAAAATAACTGTTTTTGCCAAGTTTCTTTCCCCCATTTCTTTTTTTCGGAGCTGAGCGTCCGCTCAATATCCATACGTTGAGAAGAGGTGCAAATCTTGCACCTCCTTCTAAAGTTGTATATATTCTCAAAAGTTACATCGCTTCTTTCTTAGGCCCGATAACAGAGCGTTCTAAAATCTCTGTTACATCTAGCGTTTGAACTTGTTCTTCTACTTCTTTTGCTTTCGTACCGTCACTAATCATAGTTAAGCAATACGGACATCCAGTACCAATAATTGATGGTTTCACTGCAAGTGCTTGCTCTGTACGCGCAACGTTAATACGCGAGCCAGTCGTTTCTTCCATCCACATTAGCCCGCCGCCTGCGCCGCAGCACATTCCGGTTTCACGATTACGTTCCATTTCAACAACACTTACGCCTGGAATCGCTTTTAAAATACTGCGCGGCGCTTCGTATACTTCGTTGTATCTTCCTAAATAACAGGAATCATGATACGTAATTGTTTCTTCAATTCGGTGAACTGGCGTTAAGCGCCCCTCTTTCACCCACTCTGCTAATAGTTCTGTATGGTGATAGACTTCCGCTTGTAAGCCAAAGTCTGGATACTCATTTTTAAATGTGTTATAGGCATGCGGATCAATCGTAACGATTTTCTTCACACCTGCTTTTTCAAATTCTTCAATGTTTTTTGTAGCCATCTCCTGGAATACAAATTCATTCCCAAGACGACGCGGTGTATCTCCAGAGTTCTTTTCTTTATTACCAAGAATCGCAAAGGAAATGCCTGCTTTATTCATCAGCTTCGCAAATGATATTGCAATTTTCTGACTGCGATTATCATAAGATCCCATCGAGCCCACCCAAAATAAATATTCAAATTCCTCGCCAGCTTTTGTTTTCTCTTTTACAGTCGAAACTGTTACTTCATCATCACCTTGGCGCCATGTTTCACGCTCTTTACGGTTCAGACCCCACGGATTACCTTGGCGCTCAATATTCGTCATAGCACGCTGCGCTTCCGCGTCCATCTTTCCTTCTGTTAACACGAGGTAACGGCGCAGATCAATGACTTTATCAACGTGCTCATTCATAACTGGACATTGATCTTCACAGTTCCGACACGTTGTACATGCCCAAATTTCTTCTTCTGTAATAACGTCACCAATCAAGCTTGGATCGTATGCAAGTGCTGTAGCAGCCGACTCTTGTTGGCCTGTATGAGATGCCATCATCGCTAACTGATTTCCTTGTGTATTATTAAAAGCAACTGTCGGAACCCACGGCGCCCGTGATGTCACTGCTGCCCCCTTGTCAGTCAAATGATCACGAAGCTTTACAATTAAATCCATCGGCGACAACATCTTGCCCGTTCCCGTTGCCGGGCACATATTTGTACAACGGCCACACTCTACACAAGCGTATAGATCGATAAGCTGTGTCTGCCTGAAGTCTTCAATTTTCCCAACCCCAAATGTTTCTTGTGTTTCATCTTCAAAATCAATTTTTTCAAGTTTCCCTGGATTAGAAAGACGAGTAAAGAATACATTAACTGGTCCAGCAATTAAATGTGCATGTTTAGACTGTGGTACATAAACTAAAAACGTTAACAAAATAAGTAGATGCACCCACCAAGAGAAATAGAACACAGAAATGGCTGCGGTTTCATTTATTCCCGAGAAAACGTAAGCGATTCCAGAAGCGATTGGTTCACTCCACGAAAGCTCTTCGCCATGCCATATAATGCCCATCCCATTACCTAGTAGTACAGAAAGCATTAAGCCTCCAATAAAAATAAGAACAAGACCTGATTTGAAGTTACGCTTTAAACGAACAAGTTTTTCAACGTATCTTCTATGAAAAGCCCAAAAAACTGCGATTAAAATCATAAGTGTGATAATTTCCTGGAAGAATGTAAATGCAGGGTATAGTGGTCCAAGTGGAAGATGTGATCCTGGTGCTAATCCTTTCCAAACGAAGTCAATTGCTCCAAATTGGACAAGAATAAATCCGTAAAAAAACATAACATGCATAATACCGCTTTTTTTATCTTTCAATAATTTTTTTTGACCAAAAACATTGACCTTAAGAATGTCCCATCGTTCTTTAAAGCGGCGATCAAATTCTACCTTTTTTCCTAATTGTATGTAGGCCATCCTCGTTCGTATAAGATACACAAACAAATATCCTGCATAAGCAATAACAGCAATGGCAGCCAGCCAATTCATGATCAGTAAGCTATTCATTTTTATGCTACCCCTCTCTTTGTAAGTCCTTTCTCTTTCAGAATCTTAGAAAATAATAAATTTTCTGAATTATATCCCCTACCTCCATTATATAATGAGTGAGCATTCAGTCAACAGTTTTTTTGTTATACAACAACACATTTTTTCATAAAGCTGTTTATTTGGGGGAAAGTAAAAAGTGAAGCTTTAATCAACAAGAGGTCTTATTGCCCACAAATAGCAAGGTGAAAATGAATACAAAGGAGGGAGTTCGGTAATGATTTTTTTATCTCTCTTACTACTATGTTTTGCCCTATGGATCACGATAGACCTTTCATATGGAAGAAAGCTTCATTTAAAACGAATCAAGCCTCGCTCGTTTCCTTTACGCCGAAGCAATTTTCAACTTTATACATATGGAAAGGATTTATATAATGACTTATTTACCGATATCAAACAAGCACAGCACCATATTCATATTTTATTTTTTATCGTTAAAAATGATGAAATAAGTCAAACCTTTTTACAACTACTTATCGACAAAGCAAAACAAGGAGTCCAAGTTCGCCTCCTCCTCGATCGTCTTGGAAGTCACCAATTATCAAGAGAATCCATCCACTCGTTACAAAAACACGGTGTCTCTTTTTCGTTTTGCCATAACATTAAATTTCCATTTCTCTTTTTTTCTGCGAATCAAAGAAACCATAGAAAAATTACAATCATTGATGGAAAGATTGGCTATATTGGGGGCTTCAACATCGGGGAAGAATACTTGGGACACGATGCTAGGTTGGGACCATGGCGCGATTATCATTTACGTCTGACTGGAGAAGGCGTACAAGATTTACAAACGCAGTTTTTACATGATTGGCGCGATGATACTGCTGAAAATTTACTAAGGGATACGATCTATTTTCCAAAGCAATTACCAGGCACCGTACTACATCGCTTCATCCCAACAGACGGTGCTTACTTACAACAAACGTTCTTAAACCTTATTGAAAGTGCCAAAGAAGAATTATATATTGGCACACCTTATTTTATTCCTGGAAAAAGAATTATGGATGCCCTATTACAAGCGAAAAAACGAGGCGTTCGTATCACCATTCTCGTTCCGAAAAAAGCAGATCACCCACTCGTTCGAGAAGCTAAATTACCATACTGCCGGAAGTTGATGAAGGCAGGTTGTAACATTTATGAATTTCAAGAAGGATTTTTCCATGCAAAAATTATTATGGTAGATGACCATACTTGCGATATCGGAACAGCCAATGTTGACATGAGAAGTTTATATATCAATCACGAAATAAATTGTCTCCTATACGATTCGACTTTTATAAAGGAGATTAAGACCAAAATTAGCAAGGATATAGAGGGGGCGGCACTACTTTCTTGGAAGGATGTTAACTCCCGCTCTCTTGTTGATAAAGGAAAAGAGTGGATTGGGACAATGTTATCATTTTTCTTATAAAACAACTTATAAAAGAAAGAGGTGTTTCATATGATTATGCGCTTTGGATATGTCTCACATGCAGTTGCACTGCATGACTGCTCTCCTGCAAAAACAATGACATTTACAACTTGGAGCAAGTTAAAAAAACAAGAACGAGAGGAAAAGCTCTATAATGTTACCGAACAAAACCTTATGCATACATTACGTATCCTGCATTACAATATCGCACATGAAATTCCATTATATCGATTATCATCTTCTATCGTTCCACTCGCAACACATCCTGAAGTAGATTTCGATTATATTCATACATTCGCACTACTTTGGAAAAATACGGTAGATTCAATTCAAGAACATAACTTACGAGTAAGTTTTCACCCGAATCAATTCACATTATTTACGAGTGAAAAACCTCATATTACAGACAATGCTGTTTTAGACATGACATATCATTATAACATTTTGAACGCTATGGGATTAGCAGATTCCTCCTATATCAATATCCATGTAGGCGGTGCATATGGTAATAAGGAAGCAGCCCTTATACGCTTTCATGAAAATATAAAAAAACTTCCTTCATATATCAAACAACAAATGACACTTGAAAACGATGATAAAACATATACAGCTTCTGAAACATTAACTGTTTGCCAACAAGAAAAAATCCCTTTCGTCTTTGATTATCATCATCACACGGCAAACCTTTGTGATGAACCGTTAGAAGAACTACTGCCGGCTATTTTTAAAACATGGCATCATACAAATACCATCCCTAAAGTTCATATTTCTTCACCGAAATCAGAAAAGGAATTCAGATCCCATGCTAATTATATTGATGCCGCATTTATAAAGCCTTTTTTACACATTACGAAAGCAGTAAATCAGGATTTCGATATTATGATTGAAAGTAAGCAAAAAGAATTAGCACTTTTTCAATTAGTCAATGAGCTCACTGCTATACGAGGAATAAAACGAATAAGTGGTGCAACGTTACAATGGTAATTGTAACGTTTTTTGCGATTCCGTTATTCTTTATATGTTATTATTTAGATTAATATCTTATCGAGATGGAGTTATACAATGCCTAAACATAAACTATACATAAATTTTATTATCTTATATTGTTTTATATTTTTCTTATGGATTATCTTACTTCCCAAAAATTGGGCGGGGAAAGAAGTTGGGATCCTTTTCTTATTTTGCTTCTCGGCTCTCCTAACCTGCTATTGCTTATATAAAGCAATTCACCGACTTTCTGGTGGTGAAAATTTTTTTTGGATTCTTATTTTATGTACCTGCTTGTTTGGATTTGTAATGGAAGTTACATTGTATTTCTATTCATTTTCTATTTATAAACAAGCTGTTTTTTCATACGAAGCGATGCCATTTTTTATCATACAGTACGTTCTATTGTTTATCGCATTCACGGTAAAATTCACAAGAAATTATTCTATGCAAGGTTTATTGCAATTTTTATTCGATAGTATATTCATAACCATTATGACTGCATACTTTACATTCACCGTCATTCTTAACATTTCAAACATTTATACTCTCACAATAGAAATGTGGATATTAACAGGTTATTTTATCGCACAATCATTAGTTGTATATGCTGTTATTAGTCTATATAGAAGAGAACAACACTCTACTAGTAGGATGGCACTAATCATTGGCTTCTCTACTATACTCATTTACGGATATATTTATATTCACCAGCTATATAGAGGCATAAAAATTTCTGCGGAAGTAACTTATTTCATTCATACAATCTCTCTCTTATCAATTGGCTTATCTGCATTACTATATGTTTTAGATAGGCCTGTTGTAAATGAGACAAAAGTAAAATACTATCACTTTGATTATATTCGATTTATTTTGCCATATTTCAGCATATTTATGGTCTCAATTTTTATCATCTCGAGGTTTTCACAAGAAAAGTTTATGTTCATTGGTTTCGGAGCTTCCCTTCTCTTATTATTCTTGCGCCAATTTTATATGTGGAAAGGTAATCAAAATTTAGTTCATACATACGAAGACCTAACTACCAAACTAGAGGATAAAGTAAAAGAAGGCATTATTGCTCTTTCCAGAAGCGAACAACAATATAAATCACTATTTGAGGATCATCCTGATGCCGTTTTTTCACTCAATCTAAATGGAAAATTTCAAAGTACAAATAAGGCTTGTGCCAACTTATTTAAAGCATACTATTGCGAAGATACTAGCTATTCCCTTTTACATTTCATTGATGAAAAGGATTATGAATTGGTAGAAACTGCATTACAGCACACAAAAGATGGTACACCACAAACTTTAGAAACACGTACAAAAATGAAAGAAAACTATTACTATCATCTACACATTACACTCATTCCAATTTTAGTTGAAGAATTCGTAGTAGGGATGTTCGGCATCGCTCGTGACATTACTGAATTGAATGAGAAGCAATTACAAATTGAACATTTAGCATTTCATGACGCACTTACAGGTTTACCGAATCGCCGAAAATTCGAAAAAGATTTACATGATGCTCTACATGAAGCTAGTAGAAGAAGAACATCTCTAGCAGTATTATTTGTAGATTTAGATCGCTTTAAAAAGATTAATGATCGACTTGGACATAACGTTGGAGATATGTTATTAATTGAAGTTTCCAAAAGGCTACAAGCTTCTTTGCACCCAAAAGATGTTGTCGCGCGTCAAGGAGGAGATGAATTCACAATCCTGTTACCAAATATTTATACACAGAAAGATGCCAAATGTATAGCAGAGCAACTACTAACAGCACTAAACAAACCTTTCTTTATCCAAAATGAAGAGTTATCTGTAACACCTAGCATTGGCGTTGCAATGTATCCAGAGCTTGGAACAAATGTAACGGAGCTTATGAAACATGCAGATATTGCTATGTACCGCGCAAAGGCAACAGGAAAAAACAAATTTGTTTTCTTCTCAAAAGAAATGAGTATTGTCGAACAAGAAACACAATTTTTAGAAGGAGAGCTTTCAAAAGCATTACAACAAAGCGAATTCTTCTTACAATATCAACCTCAGGTTCATACACAGACAAAACGTATCATCGGCTTCGAAGCCTTGATTCGTTGGAAACATCCAAAGCTTGGGATTGTATCACCTACACAATTTATCCCTCTTGCGGAGGAAACAGGGTTTATTATCGAGCTTGGAAAGTGGATTCTTCAAACTGCATGTCAGGAAGCAAAAAAATGGCACGATCAAGGGTTTACTTATTTAAAAGTAGGTGTCAATTTATCAGTTGTACAATTTAATCATATAGATTTAATCCCTATCATCTCAGAGGTATTAGAAAGAACGCAGTTACCTCCGGAAGCATTAGATTTAGAAATTACTGAGAGTATCGCACTTAACAAAAAACAATCCGTTATTGAAAAACTAGAGCGCCTTCAGGAGCTTGGTGTTCAAATTTCAATAGATGACTTTGGAACAGGATACAGCTCGTTGTCTTACTTAACAAAATATCCAATCCATACCTTGAAGATTGCTAGGGAGTTTATAAGCGAAATTAATAAAAACCCACTAGAAGAAGCTATCACTTCTTCGATTATTACACTGGCAAAAGATTTACAACTTAGTGTCATTGCTGAAGGGGTTGAAACTGAGGAACAATGGTCATTCTTACACAACCAAAATTGTGATCACATTCAAGGTTTCTTAATTAGCAAACCTGTTTCTAGTAAAGATGTATGGAATCTATTAAAAAAGAAACAACCACTACAATCATAAAGCGGTTGTTTCTTTTTATTAATATTCAAACGGTAAATCAGAAGCTAATTGTACTTCTTGATTATTATCAGTTATTACCTGACTTTTCTCTACAAATGTATCTCCTAAAGAAATACCCCATACCATTGCTAACGTCAACACACTACCAATAAGTAGCTTTTTCATATTCCATCACCCACACATTTTTCTTTCACTATACCATGAAAATTTATCCATATTATATGCAATAATGCATATCCATAAAACCCCAATTCACATATCCTTTTAAATTAATTTTTTTAATAGTGTCTCCTTATACGCATGTAACTCTAATAAATCAAAGAAGAACAGTGCTTTTTCATAGGCTCCTTTAATCTCTTCCTCTGCATATCCTAATTTTTCAAGACACTCACCTTTTTGATAATATAATTGTCCAATTAATGCCATGCTGTTAATACGACAAGAAATTGCAATCGCCTTTCTAACTTGGTAAAATGCCTCTTCATATCGTTCATCTAAGTATAGCGCTTTAGCATGATTATACCTAATCTTTACAGCAAATTCTTCATTGCTATGTAGAGATTCCAATTGTTTTAAAATACTTTCAAATAACTCAATACTTTTTTTGAAATACCCATTTTCTGCGTAAATATTTGCTATGGCATTTTCTATGTACAAATTTTGAAATACATCAATCCCTACTAATTGCTGATTTAGTAATTTTTTTAGTTCCAAAATACAATATTCATAATTCACCTTTTTTAACATATACGCTGATAAATAATACTGCCACTGAAGAAATTGTTGAAATTCAGAATGATATTTACCTTTTTGGAGTTCAGCCCAAACTTTATCGTAAATTTCCTTATACTTCTTTTGTTTGCAAAGTAATATAATTTGATCCTTAAACTGCTTCTTTCTTTCAATATCAGAATAAATGAGAACTTCATAAAAATGAATGATGGGAACTTGTAATTTTGCTGCAATTCCTTGAAGTATATCCATACTTGGGTATACTGCTCCTGACTCAATCCTACTCACTTCTGATTGATGACATATATTCTCAGACAACTGTTTTTGTGTTAAACCCCTCAATATTCTAATTTTCTTTATTTCGGCTCCTAGCTTTTCTGCGTGCATAATAGCTCACCATCCCATTACAGAAATCTAACTTTTTAAGTTGTCATACCACTACAATAATGGTTTTTCGACATTTTTTGATATGTAATATTGCATAATATATATGAAATTTATCGAATTTTCTTTAAAATTCATCTCATACAAATACTAGATTGGGAGTGTTAGAGATGAATTATAAAAAAATTACTAGTGCACTTCTCACTTTCGGGCTACTCTGTCCTTTATCGACAGAAGTTATTCATGCCCAGGAAGTTGATAAAAATGATGTCAAAGTTGAAATTGCTCAGCCTGGATTAACAATTGGTAAATTAACCGAACCGCAAAATGATACAAAAGAAAACATTGCTAAAAAATACTTAAAAGGTGAAGTAGATGGGGCAAAAGCGCAACAAGAACAAGTTACCACTGAAAAAAATGTTGATTTTCAACCTACTAACAAAGAAATAAAAGAAAATCAAACAGAAGTACGTCTTGCCCAAACTTATAAAAGCTATAAAGTATACGGTCAAGACATCATTGTTAAAGTAGATAAAAATGGGGTAATTACGACTGTTAGTGGTAAGGTCGCCCAAAATTTAGAACAGCAACCTAATCTTACTATAACAAATTTTTTGTCGAAAAATGAAGTAAAATCTTCATTACGTAATACATTACAAATTTCGAGTGATGCAATTGAAAAAGAGTTTTCTAGTGAAACTGTCATTTATAAGAAAAAAGATGAGAGTTTCACATATGCAGAAGTCATTACTTTTACATATGAAAACAATGCCCAAGTTATAAGTGGCAACGCAATCATTGATTTAAGAAATAGAGACGTACTGTTTCAGGAGAAATTTATTAAAAATAAAGAGAATACCCCTATTAACAAAGCAACCCTCCCTTCGCTATCTCCAGCTAAAGAACAGGGAACTGGCATAAATGCATTACAAGAAAATGTATTATTTAATATCGCAAAAGGTGCTGATGGCAAGTTTTATTTAGCCGACTTATCTCGTGGTAAGGGCATTTATATTTATAATGCAAATTACGCGGATGCAAAAGGTGGCGAGAGTCAAGCAGGTTACCCTGGTACGCTTATTTCTAGTAACACGACTAATTTTGCAGATAAAGAAGCAGCTGGCGCTATGAAAAACATGAGCAATATTTATGATTACTTTAAGAAAGAACACAATTTAAAAAGCTACGATAATAAAGACACAAAAGTTGTTGCAAGTGTGCATGGATTTGATTCTACTGAAGTGAGTGATGGTATCAAAGAAAACTATGTAAATGCATTTTGGCATCCGGCTTGGAATCAGATGGTTTTCGGAGATGGTTTAAATGGTAAATTAACTTCTGCTCTTGATGTAACGGCTCATGAATTCGGACATGCTGTATTTAGTGGCACAACAAAAAATAATATGATCAAATATCCAAATACTGAAACAGATGCACTGAATGAAGGCCTTGCAGATTTCTGGGGTACACAAATCGAATTTTATGTAAAAAAAGATAAAGGAAATTGGATTATGGGCGATACATTAGGTGGTCTAACAATCCGAGATATCCCGAAAGAAATTGGCGACGGTGGACAAAAGCTATATACAAACTTACAAGAATTTTATAATGATGGAAATGATCAAGAATCCCATGTGAATTCAGGTATTATTAGCCATGTCCTATACCAATTAGCTGAAGGAAAAACATACAACGGTGTATCTGTTCAAAAGCAAGGAAACGAAAAAGTAAGTAAAGTGGTTATGCGTGCTTTACAAAACTATGCTACTTCAGCAGAAGATTTCGAATCCCTACAATCTCACATTGTACAAGCTGCAAAAGATTTATATGGTAATACTACTTCAACAGAATTTGAAAAAGCATTCCAAGCACATGGATATAAATCTTTAGCAAAAGTAAATAAAGTCGTAGAAATACAAAAAGGAAACTAACAAAAAAGATGTTTACCCATGCATGTCGGTAAACATCTTTTTCTATATCCATCCCTTTTCTTCTGCAATTGTAATAGCTTCAATTCTATTTTTAGCATCTAATTTCGTTAGTACCTCTGAAATGTAATTCCGCACTGTACCAGGCGAAAGATAAAGTGCCTTCGCAATTTCATTTGCTGTTTTTCCTTCTTTCGCTAACAGAAGTACTTCTTTCTCACGATCTGATAATGGATTTTTCTCTTGCCACAACCCAAACATTAATTCAGGAGAAACCTCTCGTTTCCCCTTCATCACATTGCGAATTGCGGCTGCTAAATCTTCACTTGGGCTATCCTTTAATAAATACCCATGAACGCCAGCTTTCATTGCTCTTTCAAAATAACCTGGCCGCGCAAATGTTGTTAAGATCATCATTTTGCATGGTGATTTTTTCTTCTGTAATGTTTCAGCAACATCCAATCCACTTTGAATCGGCATTTCGATATCCATAATACTGACATCCGGCTGCAATGATTCAATTAGCTTCAAAGCCTCTTCCCCATTCTCAGCTTGCCCAACCACTTCAATATCGTCTTCTAAATCAAGCAAGGCTCCTAGTGCCCCGCGCAGCATCCGCTGATCTTCAGCAATAATAATTCGAATCATGCTCTCACCCCATCTTTTCCTGTTCTAATGACAATTGGAACTTTTACTGTTAACAACGTTCCTGAATTTGTTTCCTCCACCGATATACTATCGATTACACTTACTTCTTGCAGCATTGCACCAAGGCGATTACGAACAGCCCGATGTTTAGGACTCTTTCCAAATATAGAAACACTTCCTTCTGATGGATCCTTTAGCCCAAGCATCATTGAGATTGTTGTTGTTTTCCCTGCGCCATTCGGCCCAAGTAGTGCAACAATCTGTCCCTTCTCCACATGAAATGAAACGTTATTTACAGCCTTTTTATGTTTAAATGTTTTCGAAACACCATTTACTTCAATAATCTTTTCCATCTCTCCACCTCCGTCGGTCCTTATATTTACATTGTATAAATTGCAAGAGATGGAAAACAGTAAAATACGTCATGACATGAATATGACAATTGTCATGAAATCCCTATGAGACCCATCAAATAATTAATACACCCCCTTTCAAAACACCCCCAAAAGGAGACTACTTGTACACAAGTAGCAGGACAAAAATAAACATGATACAATCGTGTAAGATATATTTGAGGAAGGACAGTGGTTTTTATGATTATTCGTAACGAACAAGATTTAGAAGCTTTACGAAAAATCGGCCGTATCGTTGCACTTGCACGCGAAGAAATGAAAAAACAAGCGACGCCAGGTATGACAACGAAAGAGCTTGATTTGATTGGTAAAAAAGTATTAGATGAGCACGGTGCTATTTCGGCACCTGAAAAAGAATATAATTTTCCGGGTGTAACTTGCATTAGTGTAAATGAAGAAGTAGCCCATGGTATTCCAGGAAATCGTGTACTAAAAGAAGGCGACTTAGTAAACGTTGACGTATCTGCTGCACTTGATGGCTATTATGCAGATACAGGTATTTCTTTCGTTCTTGGGCAAGATGAGGAAAAAGAAAAACTTTGCCAAGCTGCTGTAGATGCATTTTGGGCAGCAATGAAAAAAATCAAAGCTGGTTCAAAACAAAACCAGATTGGCCGTGCGGTTTCTAATTTCGCACACAAAAATGGCTATCAAGTCATCCAAAACCTAACAGGACATGGCATTGGTCTTAGCTTACACGAAGCACCAAATCACATTTTAAGCTATTATGATCCAATGGATAATTCACTTCTTAAAGATGGTCTTGTTATCGCGGTAGAACCTTTCATCTCTATGAAAGCTGACCACATCATTGAACGTGGTGATGATGGCTGGACATTCGTAACACCAGATAAGAGTCTTGTTGCACAATGTGAACATACAATTGTCGTAACACGTGGCGAACCAATTATATTAACTGAAGTGTAGGAAATGAAAGGAATGCAAGTAGAAAGATGCATTCCTTTTTCTATACAAAAAAAGAGAAATCAACGGTGATTTCTCTTTTTTCATATGGATGCCTTACATATATTGATGATAATCATGAAATGTGGAAACATGACACTCATCGTCTTCAAAAGGTTCAAGCATAAGAAAAAGAAATCCCACCTAGGATTTCTTTTTCGCTACATAATCTAAAGCTTGGGTACACTAGATTCATGCAATTTAGGGGCCTTCAAAATTGAAAGCGAACCTTTATCTAAGATAATAGCATATACACCCCTTCTAAAAATATGCATACAACAATATTCACATTTTTATCACGCTATTCGTAGGCAGTAAGCCCCCTACTGATTAGGGTTTACCTTATTTCTCAACTTAAATTAATTGAAAATACAGATAATTAAAGGTAGAATAGAGTCGTTATCCGTCTTCTTTTGTCAGTCAGAGAGAATAGAAGAATAGGAGAGGAAAATATGAGAAAATCACTGAAACAAAAAATAGTAAGCTCCTTGCTTGCTACAACACTCGCTTTTAGCTTAACTCCGATTGGACAAGCAAAAGCTGATTCCCCGTCAGAAACCGTCAAAACCTCGCCTGTTACAGGGCAAATTGATACTAACCGTGCAATTGAACACATCCGTTTTTTATCAGAAACAATTGGCCCACGCCCTGGCGGGACACAATCAGAAAAATGGGCTTCCCGATACGTTGGGATGCAGTTAAAATCAATGGGATATGAAGTGGAATATCAGCCATTTTCTGTACCAGATCAATATGTTGGCTTCATCGACTCACCAATGTCTCAATCACGAAATTGGCAAGCAGGCGCTGCCCCAAATTCTCTGATTTCAACTGAGGCTGTTACAGCTCCCCTCATTTTTGTTAAAAACGGGACAAAACTAGCTGAAATTCCAAATGAAGTAAGTGGAAAAATTGTTTTATTCGAAAGAGGAGCGACAGTAGCAGATTACAACAAGCAGGTAGAAAATGCTGTAGCCAAAGGTGCTAAAGGTGTCCTCTTATATAGTTTAATTGGTGGTCGCGGCAACTATGGACAAACTTTCAATCCAAGATTAACAAAGAAACAATCCATCCCTGTATTTGGTCTTGCTTATGCACAAGGTAATGCCTTCAAAGAAGAATTAGCTAAAAAGGGTAGTACAATTCTTTCTTTAAAAGCACGCCATGAATCAAACTTACAATCTCTAAATGTTATTGCGAAAAAGAAACCAAAAAACAGCACAGGAAATGAACAAGCTGTTATTGTAAGTTCCCATTATGACAGCGTTGCTGGAGCACCAGGGGCGAATGATAATGCTTCTGGAACAGGATTGGTATTAGAACTCGCTCGAGCATTTCAAAATGTAGAAACTGACAAAGAAATCCGCTTTATTGCTTTCGGTTCAGAAGAGATGGGCCTAATTGGCTCTGAACACTACGTTGATAACTTATCACAACAAGAACGCGATCGTATTTTAGGCGTGTTCAATGCTGATATGGTTGCTACAAACTATGATAAAGCAAAAAATTTATATGCGATGACACCTGATGGTTCTACGAATCTTGTAACAGACGCAGCATTAAATGCTAGTAAACAGCTAAATAATGACCTTGTTCTTCAAGGAAAATTCGGCTCTAGTGACCATGTACCATTTGCTTACGCGGGCATCCCTTCTGCACTATTTATTTGGATGGGGGTCGACAGTTGGGATCCACTTATCTATCACATTGAAAAGGTATACCACACACCACAAGATAGCGTTTTAGAAAACATCTCACCAGAGCGTATGAAAATGGCGTTAGAAGTTATTGGTACTGGTGTCTATGATGTTCTTCAAAAACCAGCTGGACAAACAGGGCAAAAGGCTGCTTAATAATAATCAAAGCCACCGTTTGAAAACGGTGGCTTTTCTATTGAGAAAAAATAAATATACATAAAAGCATATTTATTCCAGGCTATTATCATGTAAAATACTAACTGTAACAAAAATAGTTACACTAAACAAGGAGGAATTGAGATTATGAAAAAAATGATTCTTGCAGGTGCATTAACTTTAGCTGGAATTACAGGCGCTACCGCTTTCATTCCTGAAACAAAAGCTGCTGCGGCAACGATCCAAGAGCAAAGCTTTACAAAGTACTATTCTCTTCGTACAGGTAGCAGTTCTGAAAAAGAAGCTGTTTATCTCCAAAAGGGGCAAGAACTAACAATTCAACTTAACAGCAGAACACCTAGCTACAGCGTTTATGATGTAAACGATAAACTTATCGGTCATTACTCTGATGGCTACGGAAGAATTTTCACTGCAAAAACAGACGGAAATATGTACGTACAGTTCCATGCTCCTTTTGTTTACTATAGTCCTGTTACGTTTTCGGTTGATTATACAATTCGATAATAATAAGAAAGAGACCACTCATGGTCTCTTTCTTATCTAGTTCCAGCAGCTAGAATACTCGGTGGTTTCGCGCCTTCCTCCGAGGCACACTACGCCTCTCTGTCAGGAGCTCCATCCACCTCCTATTCTGAGCAAGCTGCTTCCACTTTTCTTTGTCTAGCTCTGCCTCCTAGTCCCTTGAGTCTAAGAACTTTCCCCACAAGAAGGTAAAAAGCAACTTCTGTGGAAAAGAACCTTAGCCACCGCGACTAAACAATCGGCTCCGCTTTTCGTTATTACATTTTCTCCGGCGCAGATACACCAACTAATGCTAATGCATTTTGAAGTGTGATGCGTACTGCACGCATTAATTCGTAACGAGCTTTACTTAACTCTAAGTTATCTTGGTTTAATACTTTTTCTGCATTGTAGAAGCTGTGAAGTGCTGCAGCTAATTCAAACGCATAGCTTGTAATGCGGTGTGGCAGACGTTTTTGTGCTGCATCCGCAACTACCACTGGGAATTCACCAAGTTTTTTCAGTAAGTCTACTTCTTTTTCAGAAGCAACAAGTTTGTAGTTTACATCTCCGCCTGCAGTTAATCCAAGCTCTTCACCTTGACGAAGGATACTGCATACGCGTGCATGAGCGTATTGTGCATAGTATACAGGGTTTTCATTAGATTTTGATACAGCTAAGTCCATATCAAAGTCTAAATGAGAATCACTACTACGCATTGCAAAGAAGTAGCGCATTGCGTCCACGCCCACTTCTTCCATAAGCTCACGAAGTGTAACAGCTTTACCTGTACGTTTGCTCATTTTCATTTTTTCACCGTTTTGGTATAGTTGTACCATTTGGATGATTTCTACTTCTAGTGTATCTTTATCATAGCCCAGTGCCTGGATTGCAGCTTTCATACGAGGAATGTAACCATGGTGGTCAGCACCCCAAATGTTAATTAATTTATCGAAGCCGCGCTCCAATTTATCACGGTGATACGCGATATCTGGCGTTAAGTATGTGTAAGAACCATCGTTTTTAATTAACACACGGTTTTTATCATCGCCGTAAGTCATAGAACGGAACCAAGTTGCTCCGTCTTCTTCAAATATTTCATTACGCTCTTTTAATACTGCAAGTGCTTCATCAATTTTTCCGTTTTTGTATAGTGATGTTTCAGAGAACCATACATTGAAGTTCACACGGAAGCTTTCTAAGTCTTTTTGAAGTTTTGCTAATTCATATTTTAAACCGTACTCACGGTAGAATTCATAGCTTTCTTTCTCATCAGCTTTTGCATAACGATCGCCGAACTCTTCTGCTAAACGTTTTCCGATTCCGATGATATCTGCACCATGGTAACCGTCTTCTGGCATTTCTTTTTCTAAACCTAACGCTTGCATGTAACGAGCTTCAACAGAAAGCGCTAAGTTATGAATTTGGTTACCAGCATCATTAATGTAGTATTCACGAGATACATCGTATCCTGCTTTTGCTAGTACGTTACATAACGTGTCACCTACTGCTGCGCCACGTGCATGGCCTAAGTGAAGGTCACCTGTTGGGTTTGCAGATACGAACTCAATTTGTACTTTTTCACCTTTACCAGTGTTTGTCTCACCATAAGTTTCGCCAGCAGTAACAATTGCTGGGATTAAGTCTGTTAAATAGCTGTTATCCATGTAGAAGTTAATAAAACCAGGACCAGCAATTTCAATCTTTTCAATAGAAGCTTTTGCTTTATCGAAGTTTGCAATTAATTCTTCTGCAATCATACGAGGTGCTTTTTTCGCAACGCGTGCAAGTTGCATCGCCATGTTTGTAGAGAAGTCACCGTGTGTTTTATCTTTTGGAGATTCTAATACAACGTTTGGAATTTGTTCTTCTGTTGCTAACTCTGCTTTTAATACAGCAGCTTTAATTTCTTCCTTAATTAGTTCTTTTACTTGTTCTAAAGAATTCATTATTTTGCCTCCTTCAAATTAATCGTAATTGTATATCGACCCGCTTCTTGTTCACTTAGAAGCAATGCGTACGTTAAAAAGAGTTGTCCTTTTTTCTTCTCGTCCGACCATTTAAAAAGAACATTATCAGTTTTCGTTTGCAATGCAAACGTACCAAGTTCACTCGTATACGTACCAGTTGTCCATTCACCTTTTGCATGCGCCTGACGCATAGAAACAGCACCTGAACGCATAATGAGAACTTGTTCATCTTGAATTTTGATGATTGTCTTTACTTCGCCTTGTTCGTTCGGCTCTTGAAACGTTACATATGTACTTTGACCCTTTACATAGTATTGACCATTTGCGTCAAAAGCAATAGTTTCCTTTCGTGCCCCTTCACGGATTTCTGTTACGAAATGAACGTGTACTGGCAAGCCTGCAAGTTGTTTCTCCACGTCTTGCACACCTTTCAATATGTTATAGATATTAAATAAATCTTATATTAAATCACTTTTCCTATCATATCAAAAAAAACCTATGTCTGTCTGCTGAAAAATCAGGAAAACCCCGTTTCGAAAAAACAATTTATAAGTATGTATCATCCATGTTAAAATATCAGTTAAATCTAAATTTTCTTTTATTAAAAGGGGCGTTTCAAATGATACCATCAAAATTAAAACAAGGCGATGAAATTCGGGTCATTTCACCATCTTGTAGTTTAAGTATCGTTTCAGATTATACAAGTAACCTCGCTATTAAAAGATTAAAAAATATGGGGTTTCGCGTTACCTTTTCAAAAAACGCAGAAGAAATTGATCGATTTGCTTCTTCTTCTGTTTCTTCACGAATTCAAGATTTCCATGAAGCTTTCGCTGATCAAAGCGTAAAAGCAATTTTAACAACACTCGGGGGCTATAATTCTAACGGCCTGTTGCAACATCTAGATTATGACTTAATCCGCAAGAATCCAAAAATCTTCTGTGGTTATTCCGATATTACCGCTCTGGGCAATGCAATTTATACAAAGACTAATCTTATTACATATTCAGGTCCTCACTTTTCTTCATTTGGAATGGAGAAAGGACTAGATTATACAATCGATTACTTTTTAAAATGTCTTGCATATGAAGAGCCTATAGAAATACAGCCTGCGGAAACATGGAGCGATGACCCTTGGTATATGGACCAAGAAAATCGATCTTTCTTTCAAAACGAAGGGTATGTTTCCATACATGAAGGAGAAGCAGTTGGAGAAATAGTCGGTGGTAATATGAGTACCTTCAATTTGCTGCAAGGAACAGCATATATGCCGAGCTTACGAGACAAAATATTATTTTTAGAAGAAGATGCTTTAACAGGAAAAGCTACTGTTAAAACCTTTGACCGTTATTTACACTCTCTCATTCAGCAGCCTGATTTTAAACATGTAAAAGGCATTGTAATTGGAAGAATGCAAAAAGAATCCGAAGCTGTAATAGAAGATATCCAAGAAATGATTTATTCAAAAGGAGAACTTTCTCATATTCCTGTAATTGCAAATGCCAACTTTGGCCATACGACACCTATTTTTACTTTCCCAATTGGCGGGCGCGTAAAAATCATTTCAAATCAACAGCAATCTTCTATCACGTTGTTAACACATTAAAAAAGGAGCGAATAATTCGCTCCTTTTTATGATTTCTGTAATTGTTTTAATGCTTTCTCTGGAATTTCTTCTTTTGACACTTCAGCCCAGCCTTTTCCTTGCATCCCCTTCGCATAAATTTTTATAAAAGCACCTGGATGTAGCTGACGATTTACCATCTTTTTAATGGTTTGTTGCTTTCCATCTTCTGTGTAGCCCTTTAATGTATATAAATATTCATCATCTTTTTTCTCACCTTTATTTATAACCGCGTAATAATCTTGTATTTCTTTATTTGAAAAGAAATTATCGACAAAGGCCTCTACACCTTCTGTTTTTGATTGTAAATAATATGCCGTTCCACCTAAAAGAATGGCAAAAACGACTAAAACTCTAATTACCAATTTCATATATGTTCCTCCTGCTTGTATATCTTCCTTACCATTCCTATACTCATATTTGTATTATACGGAAAAGGACATACTATACTCTATCGAAATGTCTTACACTTTCCTTACAATCGTGTAAGGAGAATTGTTTGTAGTATTTTCCTAAGAAAAAAATTTTCCGTTCGAGCAATTTTTGTATTATTATTGGATAATACAAATTTTTATAACAAAAATCAAAAGGGGACATTTTTCAAATGGCTATCTTGCAAGGTTTAGCACTACTACTCGTTGTACTTTTTCTTTTTACACTTTTTAGCTTTCGTGCTCCTTACGGAATGAAGGCGATGGGTGCTTTAGCCAATGCTGCAATCGCAAGCTTTCTTATTGAAGCATTTCATCGTTATATCGGTGGCGAAATGTTTCATAACAGTTTCTTACAATCGGTCGGACAAGCTTCCGGTAGTATGAGCGGTGTCGCAGCTGCGATTTTAGTGGCACTCGCAATCGGTGTATCTCCTGTATATGCTGTTTTAATCGGTATTGCCTCTAGTGGATTTGGCATTTTACCAGGATTTTTCGCTGGATATGTTTGCGCCTTTGTCGTGAAATTCCTCGAAAAGAAATTGCCCGCTGGTGTAGAATTTTTAGCAATTTTATTCATCGCAGCACCACTTTCACGTGGAATGGCTATGCTTATGGATCCCCTTGTAAATGCAACACTTGGAAAAATTGGCTCTATCATTTCAATCGCAACGACAGAAAGCCCAATTATTATGGGGATCATGCTTGGCGGACTCATAACAGTTATTTCTACATCTCCATTAAGCTCCATGGCACTAACCGCTATGCTAGGATTAACAGGTTTACCAATGGCTATTGGTAGTCTGGCAGTAGCCGCCTCCGCTCCAATGAACTTTATTTTCTTTAAACGTTTAAAGATTTGTTCAAAAAAAGATACAATCGCTGTAGCAATTGAACCATTAACACAAGCTGATGTGGTAGCAGCAAATCCAATTCCAATCTATACGACAAACTTTGTCGGTGGTGCACTGGCTGGGATTATTACATCCTTATTCCAACTTGTAAACAATGCGCCTGGTACAGCATCACCAATTCCAGGACTACTTGTTCTCTTTGGATTCAATGATGTCATAAAAGTAGCAATTGCCGCTGTACTATGTGGAATCGTGACCACAATCATTGGATATATTGGGACAATCGTATTCCGTAAATATCCGATTCGGTCCGCAGATGAAATTCGCGGAATCTCTTCAGAAGAGAAAATTGCATAAAAAAAGGAGCAAGTTCCACCCAGTGGGACTCGCTCCTTTTTTCTTATACGTACTGCGTAAGCGGATGTCGAATTTTGCAAAAGCGCCGATATATGGATACTGCAAAATTTGACATTCGCTTTTATTTTTATCTAGCTGCGGCAGCTAGAACCTCCGGCCATTTCACACTCTCGGTCGAAGCCAAAAGCGCTTCTCGGTCGAGTGCTCCAATGACCTGCGATTCTGAGCAAGCTGCCTTCGCTTTTATTTCACCCAACCAAGAAGCATTTCCCGCACGAATTTGCTTGCTGCGATTGGTGTTTGGTCACTGTGATCGTAGATTGGAGCTACTTCTACTAAGTCCGCTCCAACTACATTTATATTTGAATTTGCAATTGCTACAATGGAATCTAATAATTCTTTAGATGTGATACCGCCAGCCTCTAATGTTCCTGTTCCAGGAGCGTGAGCTGGGTCTAATACGTCAATGTCAATTGTGACATAAACTGGGCGTCCTGCAAGCTTTGGTAATACTTCTTTTAACGGTTCTAACACGTCAAATTTGTATAGATTCATGCCTACTTCTTTTGCCCACTCGAATTCTTCTTTCATTCCAGAACGAATTCCGAAAGAATATACGTTTTCCGGACCAATTAAATCGCACACTTTACGAATTGGTGTAGAGTGAGATAAAGGCTCTCCTTCATAGGACTCACGTAAATCGGTATGAGCATCCATATGAATGATTGCTAAATCCGGATATTTTTTTGCCATTGCCTTAAAAATTGGCCAAGACACTAAGTGCTCACCACCGAGACCTAGTGGAAACTTACCGGCATCTAATAGTTTTGTTACATATTCTTCAATCATGTCTATGCTGCGCTGTGCATTCCCAAATGGAAGTGGAATATCACCAGCATCAAAATATTTTACTTCTTCTAGCTCACGATCTAAATATGGACTGTACTCTTCTAGTCCAATCGATACTTCACGAATACGTGCAGGGCCAAAACGAGAACCTGGACGGTAACTTACTGTCCAATCCATTGGCATTCCGTAAATTACTACCTCTGCATCTTCAAAACTTGGATGACTGTTAATAAATACTTTACCTGAATAAGCTTCATCAAAACGCATATTCTTTTCCTCCTTATGTGGAACTTAAGGTATCCCAACCTTTCATTATTTCTCAAATTTGGAGCACGGTGCTCCTCTTTCTCGATTTACCTCAATCTTCTTTTAACAAAAGCGAAGATTATTTTTCTATAATAGCTTCAGCTGCTAGCATGTCCGTTCTATCGTACACCTTAAATGAGCCGCTTCTGCTTTTATTCTGTCTAGCTACAATGCCCAGGACCTCGTGTCTAAAAACCTTCCACACAAGAAAGTAAAAATCACTTTCTGTGTGAAAGAACTTTAGCCAATCGGCCCTAAACGGGGCATTTCCGCTTTTCTATTGTCCAGCTACAGCACCTAGAATACTCGGTGGCTTCCGCTTTTATTACTTAATTAAATCTCCAACAAATTTCGGTAACGCGAAAGCTGCTTTATGCAGTTCTTTTGTGTAGTATTTCGTTTCGATTTCGTGGAAACGTTCTGCTCTTACTTCTAGTGGATCATGTTGTTTAGATCCAATTGTGAATGTCCAAAGTCCGCTTGGGTACGTTGGGATGTTTGCTGTGTATAGACGTGTAATCCGGAAGATTTCTTTTACGTCTTTAAACACAGTTGTAATTAATTCTGGTGTGAACCAAGGGTTGTCCGTTTGCGCAACGAAAATACCGTCTTCTTTTAACGCTTTAGAGATTCCAGCGTAGAATCCTTTTGTAAATAAGTTTACTGCTGGTCCTACTGGCTCTGTAGAGTCAACCATGATTACGTCATATTCATTTTCGCTTTCTGCAATGTGTAGGAAACCGTCTCCTACTTTCACTTCAACGCGCTCATTATCTAATGCACCTGCAATTGTTGGTAAGTACTGTTTAGAGTACTCAATTACTTTCCCATCAATTTCAACAAGCGTTGCTTTCTTTACACTTGGGTGTTTTAAAACTTCACGAATAACACCGCCATCGCCGCCACCAACAACTAATACATTCTCAGGGTTTGGATGTGTAAATAAAGGTACGTGCGCTACCATTTCATGATAAACGAACTCATCCTTCTCTGTCGTCATAACCATGCCATCTAAAATAAGCATGTTTCCGAATTCTGCAGTTTCAACCATATCAAGCTTTTGAAATTCTGTTTGCTCCGTATGTAATGTGCGGTTAATACGCGCCGTAATTCCAAAATGTTTTGTTTGTTTTTCAGTGAACCATAGTTCCATCGTACAATCACGCCTTTCGCTGCAAATTTATAATAGGGACATCATTAATGTCCCCTAACAAAAATAAAACAAAACATGCAAAAAGTATAGTTAAAAGTACAAAAATACCGAAAATATATTTTAGTCAGATCGTTTTTGTTCGCATATTAAAAAAACACTATATTTAACAATAAAGAAAACCCTTTCTTAAGAAAGGGTTTTTGTCTCTACTTCCGCCGTTTCACGAACAGGGATCAAAATCATAACGCAGCCCACTAATACAACAACGCCTCCAACTAAAAATGGGCTTTGTGGTGAAATCGCGTGGCCAATAATTCCTGATAAAATTGGCGCAATTGCCCCGCCAAGCCAACGAACGAAATTATATACACCTGATGTAATAGATCTTTCATAAGGTGAAATATCCATCACATAGCTTGTATATAAAGCGTTATTTAATCCCGACGCTAATCCTGATAGAACGATAAGAATAATTTGTAACCACATAACTTCGACAAAGAATAACGCAATTAATACAATCGCAAATACGAATAAACTAAAACGCAGCAATGCTTTCGGCTCATATTTTCCTTCTAATTTATGCGCTAATATCGCAGATCCATATGCTAGCGCAAGTCCCCATCCGCAAAATACGAAGCCGAGTTGAATAGCCGATAAATGCATAACAAGTGGTGAATATGCTAATACAACAAAAAATCCATAATAATAGAACATGCCTGAAATTGCACCTTGCATAAATGGTTTATATTTAATAAGGTTAAGTAATTCCTCCAAGCCAGCTGCTTTACGCTTTACTTTGCGCTCCGGTTCTTTTACAAAAAAGAAAACAAGAATAAATGCTAATACAATTAAAAAGCTTGTCGCAAAAAATGGATAACGCCAAGAATGTCCACCGAGTAACCCACCTAACAATGGACCACCTGCCATCCCTAAACCAATCGCTGCTTCATATAAACCTACTGCCTCATGTACTTCTTTACTAAGAGCAATTAATAATGTCATCGCTGTTGCGAAGAACATCGCATTTCCTAATCCCCAGCCAGCACGAAAAATAGATAATTGGGCAATTGTTTGTGATATCCCACATATAAAAGCAAATACAGTTACAATTGCTAAACCAATCGTCATCATTCGTTTATCGCCAAACCGAGCTGCAAATAAACCAGCTGGCAACATCATAATTGCCATTGTTAAAATATATGCTGTAAATAACATTTCCACCTGCCAATGTGTTGCACCGATTTTTTCAGCAATGATCGGCAAGATGGGATCAACTACTCCGATGCCTGAAAAGGCAAGGAAAGTAGCCAGCACTGTAATCAGTCTCCCTAATTTTTGTTTGCTCTCCATATTCATTACTCTCCTTTTGTTTCCTCCAAAAATTTGCTTGCGCGATCTAAACTATTCTCTAATTCTGCTTTCACGCGCTGCATTTGCTTCATTTTTATATCTAGCGTTTGTACTTGGCTCTCCAGCATATCCCGAATGTCTTGAATCACTTCACGGTCACGTGGATTGTCACTATTTCGCCTTTGTTCCATACGCTCTTTTAACGATAAGAAATGCTGCATTTCTTGAAGTGTGATTCCTAATACTTCTTTCGCTTCTACAATTTTTTTAATACGTGCAATATCATCATCAGTATAAAGACGAATATTCCCTTCGCTACGCTCCGGTGGATGAATTAAACCAATTTCCTCATAATAACGAAGAGTCCGTTTTGTTAATCCAACTTGTTTCGTTACTTCATCGATCTTATACATGTTTATTCCTCCCTTCATCAGATTATTACATTTTACGTTAACGTTAACTTTTATGCAAGTGTTATACTTTTGTAAATGTTTGTCATATAGATTGTATTTTTCTCATAGCAGTTTCATAATGAAAGAAATGAAACGATAAGGAGATTTTCGAATGAAACAACCACTTATTTTTGCCCATCGCGGAGTCAAAGGTACACATCCAGAAAATACAATGATTGCTTTTCAAGAAGCCGAACGTGTTGGCGCTCATGGTATTGAACTTGATGTCCATCTTTCAAAAGATGGTGAGCTTGTTGTAATTCATGATGAAACTGTTGATCGTACAACAAATGGAATGGGACTTGTTTCTGAAAAAACAGTAGCAGAATTACAAGCTCTCGATGCGGGAAGCCATAAAGATTCTTCTTTCCATGAAGCAAAGATTCCAACCTTACGTGAAGTATTCATTTGGCTCTCTACAACAAATTTACAATTAAATATTGAATTAAAAACAGATGTGATTCATTATCCAAATATCGAGGGAAAAGTTGTTGATCTTGTACGTGAGTACCATCTTTCTAATCAAATCATATTTTCATCTTTTAACCATGAATCTGTTTCATTACTCGCAGAAATCGCCCCGGAAATTCCGAGAGCTATTTTATACGATGAACCACTTTCTGATCCAATTATTGAAGCCCAAAAAAGAGAAGCAGTTGGATTGCACCCAAATTTCAAGCTGTTAACAAAAGAATTTGTACAGGCAGCACAAGAACAAGGCTATGTGTTCCGCCCGTATACAATCAATAAGCGGAAAGACTTACAAACAATGATTGATTACGGCGTTGATGTTATTATTACAGATTGGCCAATGCGCGCTTTTGAGCTCCTTTCTTAAGAAAGGAGCTCTTTTTCATTTTGTACACTTCCTTGTTTAAAATACGAAAAAACCCTCAATACTAATAGAAGTATATAACGAGGGGATGAAAAAGATGGATCAAACTATGAATCCAAAGCTCAAAAAGTATAAACGTCTTTTCTTCACCGCACTTTTTTCATGCGTTCTTTTCTTTGTTTTTTCCTTTTTTATTATCATTATTGCGGCGAAAATTATGGGACCGCCTCCTATCGCCGTCCCCCAGACTAGTTTCTTTTATGCTAATGATGATTCTGTCATGGGACAAAGCAACGGGATGCAAAAACGCTATAACATCTCTCTTGATCAAATGTCTCCTTATGTTAGAGAGGCTACACTCTCCATTGAAGATCAGAGATTCTACAATCACCATGGTTTCGATATAAAACGGATTGCTGGCGCAATCGTTGCAGATCTAAAAGCAATGGCAAAAGTACAAGGTGCTAGTACCATTACGCAGCAATATGCCCGTAACCTCTATTTAGATCACGATAAGACATGGAAACGAAAGCTACTAGAGGCAATGTATACCGTTCGGCTTGAAGTCAATTACAGTAAGAATCATATTTTAGAAGGATATTTAAATACGATTTATTACGGACACGGCGCTTACGGTATTGAAGCAGCTGCCCGGATGTATTTCGATAAAACAGCGGAAAATTTAACTTTGGCAGAGGCCAGTATGCTTGCTGGTATTCCGAAAGGCCCTAGCTTATATTCTCCTTATTTAAAAGAAGCACGAGCAAAACAACGACAATTGCTCATTTTAGATGAAATGGTAGAGCAAGGCTATATCACGAAAGAACAAGCACGCTCTGCAAAAAAAGAAAAACTGACATTTGCTTCGCTAGAAACGAAAGAAGTTGCAGAAGTCGCACCTTATTTCCAAGATGCTGTAAAAACATCTCTCCTTCATGATGTTGGGTTAACTGAACAAACATTACAGCGAGGTGGGCTTCGTATTTATACGACATTAGACCCAAAACTGCAAACAATAGCCGAACAAGCTGTAAAGGATACAATCCCGGACACAACAAATATACAAACGGCTCTTGTTTCAATGAACCCGAAAACAGGTGAAGTAGCAGCTCTTGTCGGCGGAAAAGATTACAAAGAGAGCCAATTTAATAGAGCAATCCAAGCCGCTCGTCAACCGGGTTCTACCTTTAAACCGTTTTTATATTACGCTGCATTAGAAAAAGGGTTTACACCAGCAACTCGCTTAAAAAGTGAATATACAGTATTTACATTAGGTGATGGTGTTTCTAAATATAACCCCAAAAACTATAATGACTACTACGCCGATGATTTTGTAACAATGGCGCAGGCCCTTGCCGTATCAGATAACGTATACGCTGTGAAAACACACTTATTTTTAGGTGAAGATTCACTTACGAAAACTGCCAAACAGTTTGGTATTAAAAGTTCTCTAAAAGATGTACCGTCCCTTGCCCTTGGTACTTCTCCTGTAAAACCAATTGAAATGGTTAGTGCCTATAGTCTGTTTGCCAACGGCGGGAAGCAAGTAAAGCCGACCTTCATTCGCCGTGTTGTCGATCATGGAGGCAATATTTTATATGATGCACATTTAGAAAGCAAACAAGTTCTCGATAAAGGCAATGTGTTTGTAATGGAAGAAATGATGACCGGTATGTTCAATAAAAAGCTAAGCGGATATGCCTCCGTTACAGGGCAATCCCTTCTTCCAAAACTATCCCGCACATATGCAGGAAAATCTGGTTCTACAGAAACAGATAGTTGGATGATTGGTTTCACTCCTCAGCTTGTAACGGGCGTTTGGATAGGATACGATCAGCCAAAATCTATTTCAAATCCGGCAGAACAAGGTTACGCAAAAAAAATATGGGCCAGTACGATGGAAAAAGGATTAGAGGGACAACCTAACAAGGAATTCAAACAACCAAGTGACATCGTTTCTTTAAATATCAATCCTGAAAACGGAAAAATTGCGACCAAGGGGTGCCCTACTTCTGTGAAAATGTATTTTGCAAAAGGAACAGAACCGACTGAATATTGTACGGATCATGTTGATGATAAAGAAGAATTCGAAAAGGCTGGAAAAGAGAAGAAAAAGGACAGTTGGTGGAAAAAATATTTTCCATGGTAGAAAAAAAGAAAGGCTAGCGGAAATCCGCCAGCCTTTCTTTTCATTCTCCTAATAATGCATGACGCAACTCTTCGCTAGATTCGTTCCAAATTGCTTCGTTATGCTCTTTTAAGAATGTGCCGAGCACTCTCTTAGATGATTCGTCCATATGGTCAATCATGATGTGACGTTTTAATGATTTATCCATCTTATTTACATGCTCTGGAAGTGATTTATAACCACGGCGAATTTCACGATCAACTGTCATTTCACAAGCTGTTACACCTGCATAATAAGCACCTGTTGCCGTTCTCTCAATCGTTACCCACACAAGCCAATACGGCTTTCCGTTTGGAACTTCATCTTTATTTGTTAAGAACTTAATCCCTTTTTCCACAGTACTACGCGCGTGCATCGCACCAATATCAACGAATGCAGTTTGCTCTATTACATCCACGAAAACAGGTGAAATATTTTCAAGACTTAGCGCTCCAACACCAAAGCCACCATGTCCATCTGTCGAATCGTTCTTCACGATATTAAAACCAATTTTTTTCTTTTTCTCTGTCATATGTAAACTCCTCCTCACTCATTTACTTATATAAGCCCAAATATAGGTGCAATTATACTTTGTAAAACTCCTAATACATATGGTATTACCACTTGGAAAATCGGTTGAATTGTATAATTGCTCAATGGTGTAATAACAAGAATCAATAAGGCAATTGATCCATATTTCTCATACTGCGTCATTTTCGCACGAACATTTGCCGGTGCTAAATCTTCAATCACACGATACCCATCAAGTGGTGGAATCGGTAATAAGTTGAAAACAAGTAAAACGATATTCAGAACAATGAAAATTTCAAAGAATTGGCCTAACGTATCCGCTACTGCAAATGGAACGGCACCTAGTACTCCAAACTTTAACAAGCTGTACCAAATGATTAAGCCTATAGCACTCAAAATAAGATTACTAATCGGTCCTGCAATAGAAACTAAAACTCCAGCGAGACGTGGTTTTTTAAAGTTATACGGGTTAACAGGTACTGGGCGTGCCCAACCAAATCCAATAATTAATATGGCAATCATACCAATAGGATCTAAATGAGATATTGGTGATAACGTTAAACGTCCCTGTCTTTTCGCTGTGTCATCTCCAAACTTATATGCAACATATGCATGGGCAAATTCATGTACAGACAAAGCAATAATAATAGCCATTGCTACCAATGGAATTTGGTGCAGTGGATACCTAAATAATTGATCCATAGTTCATCTCCTCTTCATTATGTCAAAAAAGAAAATATTTGTTTTTCCGATTGTTCTTCCCTAGAATCCGTTATAATAAGATGGTAACTTACATAAAAGGAGCGATTGTATATGCCATACGTAACAGTGAAAATGTTAGAAGGACGCACAGAAGAACAAAAGAAAGCTCTTGCTGAGAAAGTAACTGCAGCAGTAAGCGAAACAACTGGTGCTCCTGAAGAAAACATCGTTGTTTTCATCGAAGAAATGTCTAAAAATCATTATGCAGTTGGCGGAAAACGCTTAAGCGACAAATAATTTCAGGTTTCTTTAATAAGAAGCAGTCATCAGGCTGCTTCTTATTTTTTTCCTTCTAATAGCCGAATAATTTTTTCTTTATATTTTCCTTTTCTTCCATCTTCATAGATTAAATCATGCGGATAGAACAGTTTTTGATCCCTTCTCTTCTTACCTGTAATTGCTTCCACAATATCCGATTCACGAGAGAGCTCTCGAAGTTCCCCGTTTGGCATAAGAAGTAAGATTGGTAGACGCTCTTCTTCTTCTCCCGCTCGGTAAAAGTCATACGGTAAATCTGATGTAGAATCAACGACTAAATAGTATTCTGGATCAAGTCCAATCTTTTTAAATAAACTACTTAACTCCATCCAATTATCTAAACCATGATTCTCTGTAAATTCTACGTATTTAAAGAGATTTCGATTCATAAAGCGGCGACATAAATCGCTTAAAATTTGATCCTCTTCATCTTGCCATACTTGGAAGTAGTAGTACATGATATTCTCATCTAGCTTGATGTAATCTGCTACCGTTACTTCTTCTTCAAATAAAGAGTAGAAATGAACAGGGTGATATTTAAATGTATAGTACTGCTCATGTAATGTTTTCGCGCGATGTAAAATTTTTGTTAAAATCACTTCTGCACTGCGCGTTACCGGATGAAAATACACTTGCCAATACATTTGATAGCGGCTCATAATATAATGCTCTACAGCGTGCATGCCGCTATTTTTAATCACTACTTGATTTCCATACGGACGCATTACACGCAGTATACGCTCCATATCAAAATTCCCGTACTTTACACCAGTGAAATAGGCATCTCGTAATAAATAATCCATACGATCTGCATCAATTTGGCTTGAAATCATACTAATTGCTAATTTATTATTAGACGTTTTCGCAATGACATCTGCTACCTTTTGCGGAAACTCACGGTCTACACGGCTTAATACATCATTGATTTCCGTATCACCAACAATGATTTTTTGAGTAAACTTCTCATGATCTAATGAAAAAACTTTTTCAAACGAATGAGAAAATGGACCATGTCCGACATCATGCAAGAGTGCTGCACATAAACATAACAATCTATCTTCTGCATTCCAGTTTGGTCTGCCATCAAATACATCATCAATCATACGACGAATAATCTCATATACACCTAATGAATGAGTAAAGCGACTATGTTCCGCACCGTGAAATGTAAAAAATGTCGTTCCAAGCTGCTTAATACGGCGCAAACGTTGAAATTCCTTCGTTTCGATTAAATCCCAAATCACGCGATCGCGTACGTGTACATATTTATGTACTGGGTCTTTAAACACTTTTGTTTCGCTGAGTTTGTCGTTTAAATATACCATATCGACACCCTCCTTCCTTACTGCATTCTTACTTTATATTATAAACGAAATAGGAAACAGAAAGAAATGAAAGACTAAAGAAATGCATAAAATTCCCCTATATAAAGAAAATCACCTTCGCCTTGGCGAAAGTGGTTTTCAGATTGTTTAGAAACCCTTTAGAATTCTTAACACCCTGATTCTTATTTATTTTTGGATACATAAAAATAGAAAAGAATGATGAAAAAGACTTTCTCCATAACCTGAGAAAAGCACCCAAAATGAGTGCTTTTTGTTTACTACCGAGAATGATTTGTCATGTTAAAAATAAAATAATAGGTTGATGAACAAGCAGTTTTTCTACTAAAACATAGAATAATATGAACCTTAATTGAGAGGAGGTATAAGAGAATGAGCTGGGATTCTGATTGTTGGAAGTCTAAGGACAAGCATCATTCTGATTGTTGGAAGTCTAAGGATAAACATCATTCTGATTGTTGGAAGTCTAAAGATAAACATCATTCTGATTGTTGGAAGTCTAAGGATAAACATCATTCTGATTGTTGGAAGTCTAAGGATAAACATCATTGTAATTGTTGGAAGTGTAAGAAAGATAAGTGTTTTAAACCGAAACATAAGTGTTGTTGTAAATTTTTCGTTGTTTGTTGTGATCGAAAACATTGGTAAGATTGTTAATGATCTTTTGTTTTTAATGAAGAATTCTATAAAAATGGGCATTCTTTGAGAGAAAGGATAGGCCTTTTTAGTTTGTTACCGATAATCATAGGTTATGTTACTCTAGCATGATTACGATATACAAGAGGTCTTACTGACAAAACGCGGATATCGTATACTAAGAAATTTTCTAGAAGATAAAACTCTATGCTGCAGGTTTCTTTGACCAGGAACGGACGTTTATGGTATTTAGATTATTAATTGTCCAACATCCTTAAAAATACTTGTTTTTCGGTTCCAAAACGCATTCCCAAAATCAAAGTATCACTCCAGAAAATGGGTAACCATTTTTTGAAAACTTCCTCAGAGTAAGAAAACGAGTGCGAATTGTATCGTAATTTTCTTAGTGTATATTTTCATTAAAATGTCGGCGGTACGCCTATAAAAAAGAAAATCACCTTCGCCAATGCGAAGGTGATTTCTCTTTTATTATTTTCCTAAAACGAAATCCGCAACTTCGTCTAAGATCATTTCTTTACCAAGTGGGAAGTATCCTTTATTTAGGTCTTCGTTTTTGATTGTAAATACATGATTGTTCTTAACAGCGTTCATGTTTTTCCAAATTGTTTCTTCTTGGAATTCTTTTAGACGTTGAGAGCCATCACCAGTTGTAAATACAAATAGGTAATCTGGGTTGTAATCGATTAACGCTTCTTTTTGTACTTGTACTAGCGGTTTGTCAGTTGGTGTACCTTGAACTGCTGGTAATTTTAAGTCTTTGAAGATTACGCTACCGTAACCGTAGTCACCGTATACACGGAACGCATTTGGATATGCAGCCATTTTCATGAACTTCGCATCGCCAGTTTTTGCAACGATTTTATCATGTAACTTGCTTGCTTTTTCATCATATCTCTTGAACCATGCTGTTGTTTCTTTTTCTTTACCGAAGATTTTACCTAACTCTTCAAATTTTGGACGCCATTGATCTACTGGAGTTTTTAGCATAATTGTTGGTACAACTTTAGATAATTGATCATAGATTTTTTCTTGACGATTATTCAAAATGATTAAATCTGGTTTTGCAGCTATTACTGCCTCGACGTTAATTTTATCGCCCCAAGCAGAGCCAACTGGTTTTACATCTTTTAATTTATCTGCAATATGTGCATCAATTTTTTCCTGAGATGTATTTGCAGTAATAATTGGTTTCATACCAAAGATTAATAATTCTTCTGTTGAACCACTAAGGTCAGCAATTTTCTTTGGATTTGCAGGAATTTTAATTTCCCCTTTTGCATCTTGTACAGTGCGCTCTTCAGCTTTTGCATCTGCCTTCTTTTCTTCTTTCTTATCAGAAGTACAAGCTGCAAATAGTACAGAAGTAACTACTAGTACCATTGCTAGTAATGCTGCTTTGAATTTCTTCATATTCCCACTCCTTCTGGATGTATTTCTCTTATAAGTTGTATATAACTATAAGAAACTACAAACAACTTTAAATTAATATATATTTATTAATCGTTGTATGTAACCCGTCCTAACGGGCGTTCAACTTCCCATCTAAAATGAGAAGCTCAACGTCCATTAGAATGTGACCCCTCCTATCAAAATAGGAGGGACATCATTCATCTATGCTTTCTTACGTAACTGATTATTAATCATCATTAAATCATATGTTAAGCAAATTGGTTTACAGTTCACAGGACATGGAACGATTTGTGCTTCAATTTCAAACACGTTACGAAGTGTTTCACTTGTCATTACTTCATCCGGTGTCCCTTGCTTCATTAACTTACCAGCTTTCAAGGCAATCATATGATCTGAAAAACGAGAAGCGTGGTTTAAGTCATGAATAACCATAACGATTGTTCGGCCTTCTTCTTGATTTAACTTCTTTAATAGATTTAGCACTTCCAATTGATGAGCCATGTCTAAATATGTTGTTGGCTCATCTAACACAAGTAAATCCGTTCCTTGCGCAAGAGCCATTGCAATCCATACACGTTGACGTTGACCACCTGATAAAGCTTCCGCTGGACGATTCGCAAACTCCGTCATCCCCGTTACTTCAAGCGCCCAGTGAATGTAACGATAATCTTCTTCCTTCAGTGTGCCAAATCCCTTTTGGTGTGGGAAACGACCATATGAAACAAGTTCAAACACTGTAAGACCTGTTGGCACTTCTGCAGTTTGTGGTAAAATCGCCATTTTCTTTGCGATTTCTTTTGTCGGCTGCTTCTCAATCGCTTTTCCATCAAGATAAACAGTACCTCGTTTTGCTTTTAAAATACGAGAAGCCGTTTTTAACAATGTGGATTTCCCGCATCCATTTGGTCCAATAATCGTTGTAATTTTTCCTTCTGGAATTTCAACTGACAATCCATCAATAATTAACCCTTCATTATAACCAACAGATACCGAATCAACCGCTAAAGTTGCCATACAAAAAGCCTCCCTTTATTTTGTCCTCATAAGTAAATAAATGAAATATGGTGCACCGATTACAGAAATAACAAGACCGACCGGTATTTCTGATGTCGTTAGTACGCTTCTTGAAATCAAATCTGCAAATAACAGCAGGAACGTTCCGATTAATGCCGCTGTCGGTAACATAATTTGATGTTTCCCGCCAACAAGGCGCCTCGCTAAATGTGGTGCCATTAAACCGATAAAGCCGATTCCACCCGCAACAGCAACAGATGTCCCTGCTAAACAAACCGCAATAAATAATAGTTTACGTCTTTCTTTCTCAACATTTAAGCCAAGTCCAATTGCTGCTGAATCACCTAAATTCATTACGTTCAACACATGCGCTTTACGAATCGCAATTGGTAAGAAAATAAGCATCCATGGAAGAACGCTTATTACAAACTTCCAGTCTGTTCCCCATAAACTACCTGCTAACCAAATCGTGGCAAAACGAAAATCATTTGAAGTCATTTTCATCGAGAAGATTAAACTAACGGCACCAAATCCAGCTGCGACCGCGATACCAACGAGTATTAAACGAGTTGACGAAACGCCATCTTTCCATGCTAGTACATAAATGATAACTGCTGCCAGTATTGCACCGACTAATGCGAAGAATGGAAGGATGAATACAGATAGAAGCGTACCCGTCCCTACTTTTCCGAAAAAGAAATATACGAAAACAACAACTGTTAATCCTGCACCTGCGTTAATACCAATAATCCCAGGATCAGCGAGTGGGTTTCGTGATAATCCTTGCATAATTGCACCGGATACCGCTAACGCTGAACCCACTAAAATGGCAATAACCATACGTGGCATACGAAATTCGAATAGAATAACAGATTGATCCTCTGCACCTAGTCCAACGAGCGATTTCAATACATCCATCGGTGGGATTTTAAACGTTCCTGTATTTAAACTAATAAGAAATACTGAAAAAATTAAGCCAGCTAAAATTGTTATAATTGAAATGTTCTTTTTTGTTAAGATGCTTGCCCTCACATTTTTCCTCTCCCTTCATTACGTGCTAAGTAGAGGAAGAACGGAACGCCAATTAGTGCTGTAATTGCTCCAATTGGTGTTTCAAACGGCGGATTAATAATACGAGATAACATATCCGCACATTCAATTAACAATCCACCTAATATAGCAGAACATGGAATGACCCATCTATAATCTGAACCGACAAGAAAACGTGTCATATGAGGGATAACTAGCCCCACAAATCCAACTGATCCTGCCATAGATACTGCGGAACCTGTTAACACAAGAACAAGTACTGTTCCAATAAATTTAATTAACGTTGTATTTTGTCCAAGTCCAATCGCAATTTCCTCACCGAAACTTAAAATTGTAATGTATCTCGACATCATAATCGCTATAACAAGACAAACAAGCCCGATAGGCAATAACATATCAATACTTTGCCATTTCACGCCAGCAACACCGCCTGCATTCCACATACTCACCTCTTGAGCAAGATTGAAATACAAAGCAATACCAGATGAAATAGCCCCGAGTAGAGCACTAATTGCTGCGCCAGCTAATGCTAGTTTCACAGGCGTTAATCCACCCGGTGAAGAGGCACCAATACCATATACAATGCTTGCCCCCAACGCTGCGCCAGCAAAAGAAGCAATAACAAACATTAAATACGGTGAATTCGGGAAAAATGCATACATAATTGCAATTCCAAATACAGCTCCATCTGTAATCCCCATTAATGATGGAGATGCAAGCGGATTCCGTGTCATCCCTTGCATAATCGCACCGGATACCGCTAAAAAGGCACCGGCAACAACACCGCCAATCGCCCTAGGCATACGCAGTTCTTGAATGACATTGTGATGGGTTATAGAACCATCAAACTGAAAAACAGCTTGCCATACAGTCTTCAAACTAATATCTGCTGCGCCAAACGAAATGGAGAGTGCCATACTTAAAGCCAAAAGAATTGTGCCAGCTATTAAAATAATAGAAGCAATGAGTGGCCTGCTCTTAATCTCTTTTACATTTACTTCTTCTTGTTGCTTTATACTCCTCGTGCTTGCTTCCATCCCTCAACCATCCTAACCAACAACATATATTTAATATAATGAGATTTATTCTCAAGAAATAACAAAATAAAATTAGGTTAGTATACCTTTTTGATAATGATTCTCAGAATCACACCTTCTATTCTACCTATCGTCACAAAAGACTGTCAACCATTATTTTGCAATATAAAACTAATGTAGTTGCTGCGAAACCGATCTCATAATATGAAGTTTATTCATTCATATATTCCTTATCGATGCTGTTATCTTCCTTTCTCCCCCTTCTTATTTCAGAATAATTTTATTTTTAAATAAAATAAAAAAGAAGAGTAAAATGTTCACTCTCCTTTTTCTTATTTATTTAGTTTCATTTCAATTTTTTTAATTAATTCATCTTCATTTGGCGCTGCAACTGGACGATTATTCACAAAAGCAAACGACTTTTTACGACCTGGTCCACAATAAGATTGACATCCAACCTCGATACTCGCACATGAATCTACCTTTTTGAGCTTTGGTATTAACGTCTTAATATTCGTTGCCTGACAATCATCACACACACGAAATTCATTTCCCATTTTATATAACACTTCCTCTATTTAAACTTTTCACAAGTACATTTAAAAGTAAACACTAAATGGTATTTTACCGCTCTTTGAGGGTTGATGCAAGTTTTCCTCTGTAGCTCTTCACCCGTTTAATCCCTTATAAAATAAGTGTTTTTCCTAGTCACTCTTCCACTTCTATGCATCATCCATACATGTAAATTTTCCCTTTCTCCATTGAAATCTACCATATTTTTAAAAGCTTTGTATAAAAGCGATTTTTTTTGCCCATTATAAAAATAGGAAGTTTATAAAAAGAAAGGGAGTTGAATCTATGAAAGTGAGACAAGATGCTTGGACAGACGAGGACGATTTATTACTTGCTGAAACCGTACTCCGCCATGTTCGAGAAGGAAGTACACAATTAAATGCCTTTGAAGAAGTTGGAGATCAATTAAATCGCACATCAGCTGCTTGTGGTTTTCGTTGGAATGCTGTTGTTCGTTATAGCTATGAACAAGCTCTTCAGCTAGCAAAAAAACATCGAAAGGATAAAATGCGTGCTGCCGGCGGGGATCAAGCGAAAAAACGCCTACTTTATACACCGCCAGCTTCAGCAGCCATTACCGTCGATATCGATGAGGAACCAGTTACACAGACAACAGCCTTTCAATATTCAAAGCCAATTGTTTCTAAAACGTCTATAACAATGCAAGATGTCATTTACTTTTTACAAACAATTGGATCTTCAAATATAAAGGTAACAGCACTGGAAAACGAGAATACGAGATTGAAACAAGAAATGAAAGCACAAATACTTCGCAATGAAGAATTAGAAAAGAAGCTAGAAAAACTAGAACAACAATCTAATACAGTACAAGAAGATTACGAAACACTCATGAATATTATGAACCGTGCTCGTAAATTGGCATTAATGGATGATGAAGAGCGTGCACAAACATCTTTTCGCATGGATCGAAACGGTAATTTAGAAAAGATTGCAGAATAAAAAGGATGCGATAACCGCATCCTTTTTATTTTGTTATAATAAAGATTGTCATTTTATAGATAAGGGGTTAGTTACATGAGCAATTCCCGTTCGATTTTATCTCAACCAGAGTGGCGTATTGTTGATCAGTCTAGTTTAGGCAGGACCTTCCATGCCTTGCAGTCATTCGCAATGGATGACACATTATGCACGACAATTGGAAATGGTAAGTCAGCTGCAACAATGCGTTCGTGGGTTCATCACAATACAATTGTTCTTGGCATTCAAGACTCTCGTCTCCCTCATTTACACGAAGGAGTTTCCTTTTTAAAAAAGCATGACTTTAATGTTATTGTTCGTAACTCAGGCGGCCTTGCAGTCGTACTCGATGAAGGGGTCTTAAATGTATCTCTTCTATTTCAAGAAACGGAAAAAGGAATTGATATCGATCTTGGATACGATACGATGTGGCATTTAATTAAGGAAATGTTAAAGGATTACGATGTTAGTATTGAAGCAAAAGAAATCGTTGGCTCTTATTGTCCTGGTAGCTATGATTTAAGCATTCGAGATCAGAAATTCGCAGGTATCTCACAGCGCCGCATTCGCGGAGGTGTTGCTGTACAAATTTATTTATGTGCTACAGGCAGTGGCTTCGATCGTGCGGCACTTGTTCGCGATTTTTACAACTTAGCAATTCAAGGAGAAGAAACAAGATTTACGTATCCTGAAATTGTTCCAAGTACAATGGCTTCTTTATCAGAACTACTCGGAGAAACAATTACGGTTCAAGATTTAATGATGCGGCTATTAAAAACATTGCAGCATTTTGCACCGCAATTAACACCATCACAGTTAACAATTGATGAAGTACCGTTATATGAAATGAACTTAGAACGCATTATTGAACGTAACAACAAAGCACTTGGTCTTGAGAAATAACAAAAGCCCCGCTACAATAGCGGGGCTTTTCACTTATATTGCTTGAGCTGCTGTAATTAAAGCTAACTTGTACACTTCTTCTTCGTTACAACCGCGGGATAAATCGTTTACTGGCATGTTTAAGCCTTGTAAGATCGGTCCTACTGCTTCAAAGTTACCTAAGCGTTGTGCAATTTTGTAGCCAATATTACCAGCTTCTAAGCTTGGGAATACGAATACGTTAGCATCACCTTTAATAACAGAACCTGGTGCTTTCTTCTCAGCTACAGATGGTACGAATGCAGCATCAAATTGGAATTCACCGTCTAATGTTAATTCAGGAGCCATTTCTTTTGCGATACGAGTTGCTTCTACAACTTTTTCTGTTTCTGGAGATTTCGCAGAACCTTTTGTAGAGAAGCTTAACATTGCAACGCGTGGGTCGATGCCGAATAACTCAGCAGTTTTCGCACTTTCAATACCAATTTCAGCTAAATCTTGGCTGTTTGGTGCAATGTTGATTGCGCAGTCAGCGAATACATATTTCTCATCTTCACGTACCATGATGAATACGCCTGAAGTTTTTGTAACGCCTGGTTTTGTTTTAATGATTTGAAGTGCTGGACGAACTGTGTCAGCTGTAGAATGAGCTGCACCACTTACTAAGCCGTGTGCTTTTCCCATGTATACAAGCATTGTACCGAAGTAGTTTTCGTCTTTAAGGATTTTGCGAGCGTCTTCTTCAGTTGCTTTACCTTTACGGCGTTCAACGAAAGATGCTACCATTGCATCCATTTCTTCGTATGTAGCTGGATCGTAAACATCAACGCCTGCTAGTGTTAAGTTCATGCTAGCAGCTTTTGCGTTAATCTCTTCTTTATTACCAACTAAAATTGGTTTTACTAACTCTTCTTTTGCTAAACGCTCTGCAGCGCCTAAAATTCTCTCATCAGTTCCTTCAGGAAGTACGATAGAAATGCCTTTTCCTTGAACTTTTTCTTTTACTGCTGTAAATAAATCGCTCACGAATAAACCCTCCTACTAATGTTAAAAAACTCTATCTTTAAGAATACTTCTTTTCATCTATATTTTAAACTTATAGCTTCTAAAAAATAGGTAAAATGAAAATGATTATATTTTCATAAAATTCAGCATGGTTAATCTATTATAAAAACCTCTTTTTTAGATGAGAGAGATCATCCGATTATGCATAGAGACGGTCAATTCCTTTTTCTGCCCCATGCCAAGTGAAAACAAAGGGAGAAAATGAGTGCAGGGCTCTTTTGGTTTTCATAGCCGGAATTTGTATGCGAAAATAAAAAACATGTTTGATGATGGAAGTTTAATTTTATATAAGCACAAATTGAAAAACCGACGTAAAATCTTTTCTTTTAAATGTGACAATTTTATGCGCACAAGCTTTACATAGATGAATTTAAAACTATATATGCTATAGTTAACGTGTAAAATATCATTAACTGAGGTGAATAGAATGAGTGAAGCAGCAAAAACGTTAGATGGTTGGTATTGTTTACATGATTTACGTTCTATCGACTGGGCAGCATGGAAAACATTATCTAGTGATGAACGCGGCCAAGCAATGTTTGAATTTTTAAACGTCATTGAGAAATGGAACAAAGCAGCGTCTGCAAAACAAGGTAGCCACGCAATGTATACAGTCGTTGGTCAAAAGGCTGATATTATGTTTATGATCTTACGTCCAACAATGGAAGAATTAAATGAAATTGAAACAGAATTAAATAAAACAACATTAGCTGAATATATGGTTCCTGCATACTCTTACGTATCTGTTGTTGAACTAAGTAACTACCTTCCAGCTGATGAAGATCCATACAAAAACCCACAAGTCCTAGCACGCTTATACCCTGAATTACCAGCAGCAAATCATATTTGCTTCTATCCAATGGACAAGCGTCGTCAAGGTGATGACAACTGGTACATGCTTCCGATGGAAGAACGTAAGAAACTGATGTACAGTCACGGCAAAATTGGTCGTCAATACGCAGGTAAAGTACGACAAGTTATTACGGGATCTGTCGGCTTTGATGATTACGAATGGGGTGTAACATTATTCGCTGACGACATTCTTCAGTTTAAAAAGCTTGTATATGAAATGCGTTTTGATGAAGTAAGTGCTCGTTACGGTGAATTTGGAACATTCTTCGTTGGAAACATTTTACCGAGCGAAAAAGTAGCAAAATTTTTATATGTATAATACAAAAAAGGAACGAAATTCGTTCCTTTTTCTTCATAATCCGCAAAAACTCTTCAAAAACACTCTATTTTCGTCAAATTTAAACAAAGATAGATAAAATCTTGTCAAACTTTCTATTAAATTTTAACCTTTCTATATTCAAACTTATGCTAAAATAGTACAAGCTATATGCTAATAACGATGCGAAGGTGATAATTTATATGAGGAAAATTTTATCTATTTTACTAGTGTTTCTATTGTCATTTTCTTCCTTAGGAGCAACAATATCCCATGAAGAAGAAAAAAAATACACATAGAAGCAGCCGCTGCTATTCTTTTTGATGCAGATACAGGAAAAGTACTACATGAGCAAAATTCAGATGAGTTGCTAGCCATTGCTAGTATGTCAAAACTTATTGTTATTTACTCCATTTTGGAAGCAATTAAAGAAGGAAAAATCACATGGGATACAAAAGTAAACATCTCTGATTACGCTTATGAAGTTTCTCGTAATAATGAATTTTCTAATGTCCCTTTCGAAAAAGGTCGCCAATATACAGTTAAAGAATTATATCATTCTATTGTTATCTTCTCTGCAAATGGATCCAGTATTGCACTGGCTGAACTTCTTGCAGGAAGTGAAAAGAACTTCTTAAATCTTGCAAATGAACACGCAAAAAAATTAGGGTTAAAAAAATATAAATTTGTGAACGCAACTGGATTAAATAATGCTGATTTAAAAGGAAAGCATCCTGAAGGAACAGATCCAAACGGAGAGAATTCTTTATCAGCTCGTGACATGGGGATTTTATCAAAAACACTCATCACAAAATACCCAGAGATGTTAGAAGACACAAAGCAACGATTTAGAAACTTCCCAGATAATCATCCAATGCCAATCCGTATGGAAAACTGGAACTGGATGCTACCAGGTGCTGCCTTTGCTTATGAAGGAACAGACGGTTTAAAAACAGGAAGTTCTGATACAGCTGGATATGGATTTACCATTACAGCAAAACGCGGCGATTTACGCCTTATTTCCGTTATTATTAAAACGAAGTCAATGGACGAGCGTTTCACAGAATCTCGCGAGTTAATTGATTACGGTTTTAATAATTTCGAAAAACAGAAATTAAAAACAGATAAAAATAACAATATTTCTGTTATAAAAGGAAAAGAAGATACTGTAACTGTGACACCAGAAAAAGAGATAACGGTAATCACAAAAAAGGGTAGCAAACCACCTTACAAAATTTCCACTGAGGCAGATAAATCTCTTGCTGAGGATGGAAAATTGGTTGCACCTATTAAAAAGGATGCAAAAGTAGGGTCAATCGTTTTAGAATCGACTGATCAATATGGTTTCTTAGATGGAAGCAGGAAAATGAAAATTGCTGCAAAAACAACTGAAGAAGTAGAAAAGGCAAATTGGTTTGTATTAACAATGCGATCAATTGGTGATTTCTTCTCAAATATGTGGTCAAAAGTATTTTGATAATAGAAAGCTAGCAAATTGCTAGCTTTTTTATTATGTTTCAACTCATTCACTCCTCGTGCCATACTAAAACTTTGTTTGGTTGTCATATATGAGTCCTTTTTCTCATACGTATGAACTAGTAATTGTTCCACACTTCATCTAGAAATAAACCTCTTTCTAGTGCAATCCAAAAAGAGAGGTGAGACATAATGGGTGTTATTGCCTATACGGAAGAAGATGTAAAGCTATTAGCTCGGCTCATGCGTGCAGAGGCCGAAGGTGAAGGACAACAAGGTATGCTGATGGTTGGAAATGTTGGTGTAAACCGTGTTCGAGGCGATTGTTTAGACTTTAAAAAAATACGTAATTTACGCCAAATGGTGTTTCAAACTCCCGGTGGTTTTGAAGCAACACAAAAAGGATATTTTTACCAAAGAGCGCGTGAACAAGACATTGCCCTTGCAAGACGTACCATTCAAGGGCAACGCTTTTGGCCTGCAAATTTTGCTTTATGGTTTTTTCGGCCTGAAGGTCCTTGTCCACCAACTTGGTATAATCAGCAAAATTCAGGACGCTTTAAAAAGCACTGCTTCTTTCAGCCATCAGGTCAGGACTGTCCAAGTGTATATTAAGGAATGCAAATGAGGAGGGATTTTTGAATGGCACAACAACAAAACCCATACTATGGAACTTTTTTTCAACCTTCTGGAACCCCACTGCCCCAAGGACAACAGCAACAAATGACACCTCAGCAACAACAATTGATGCAACAACAAGCAATGCAACAACAAGCTCAAGCACAGTATGCAGCATCTCAAGGTATGCTTCCGCTAGAACAATCATATATTGAAAATATTCTCCGCTTAAACAAGGGAAAAAAAGCAACGGTTGTTATGACCTATGAACGCGGTAGCTCACTTGGTACACAATCCTATACAGGAATTATTGAAGCAGCTGGTCGTGATCACATTGTAATTAGTGAGCCGGCATCTGGAAAACGTTTCTTATTACTTATGATTTACTTAGATTACGTTGAATTCCCTGAAGAAATTACGTACTTACCTGGCCAACAAGCAACTTATGCTCCTAGACCATAAAAAAAGCTGGCATTTGCCAGCTTTTGTTTTGCCTTTATAACCCTTTTACAACTGCAGTCCCCAATAAAACCCAGCCTACAATAAACGCAACACCGCCAAGTGGTGTAATCGGTCCGAAAAATTTAATACCTGTTGTACTTAATGCATATAGACTACCAGAAAACATAATAATTCCCGCTACCATGAACCAACCTGCTGTACTTAAAAGCGACGATTGGATTTTATCCATTAATAGTGCAACAACAAATAATCCTCCCGCATGAAACATTTGATATGTAACACCCGTCTTCCAAACTTCTAGCATTTTCGCAGAAATTTTGTTTTCTAAACCATGCGCCCCAAAAGCTCCTAATACGACAGATAAACCTGCTGCAATACAACCTAATAAGAAGAAAATTTTCATTGGAATTCCCCTTTTTATCTTTATGATAAGAAATTTTCACAGATAAGCCAACCTATTTAACTTTTAAAAGTCAAATAAAGAACCACCGTTCGCATCCTCTTCTTTCATATAAACAGGCTCTCCCGAAACTGGCGCTACCTGAACCGTTGTCATGGGATGCGGCGTGATAACTTGTGATTGTAATTTTGATTCTACATACGCATGAGATTCACCTTGTTCATCCAATAGTAAATCACATAAAGCACGAACGACTAAAAGATGTTCTTTGGATTTCTGTCCTTCGCTACTTTTTGCTTTTGCAATTTCATTCGCCATTTTATTTAAAATCTTATCGCTAGATATGTGCATTCCTTTTCACCTCGTACTTTGTATTTCTTCTTTAAATTGCCCCAGCTTCTCTACTGGACCAAATACTATTATCATATCATGTTCTTGTAATTTTTCCTGCCCCTTTGAATTATGGATGATATTTCTTTATCACAATATCGCTAAAATTGTAACATTACATTGATTTCTAATATTACCTTCCATCAATCTCTTCCCAATCAAAAGTGAACCCACTTTTTCAATTGCGCAGGCTTCTCCCTTTCATACAACACTGTATCAATATAATGGACCGCTAGTGGATTTGCAATTCCTTTTGCAATATGGTTAGCGGAACCGCATCACCATATCCAACTGTTCATACTGTATTCATTGTCATCCAAGAGACTTGAAACAAGCTAATCTCTTCGATTGTCATAAATCGAATTGTGCCAAGAATTACAACAACACACATACATATCACTGCAATCCACAATTGCCTACGTGCATTCATATCATTCTTCAACTCTTTTCTCTATCTACAATCTTTGCCAGAGGAAATGAAATACGTATATACTAGAAACGGAATCTACGAAAGAGGTCGATATGATGAAAACATTTCTTTCCGCCCTACAATGGGCATTATTTATTTTGGCTGGTAGTCTCATTGTACCAATTAGCGTTGCCACCAGTTATGGACTTGAAGGTGCTGAAGCTATTGCATTTGTACAACGAACATTATTTGTTCTTGGCTTCGCTGGCCTCCTGCAAGCTATATTTGGGCATAGACTACCCGTTCAAGAAGGGCCTGCTGGGCTTTGGTGGGGAATTTTCTCACTATATGCAAGCTTAGGTGTCGTATTGTTTGGATCCAATAGTGAAACACTCCGCGTCTTGCAGTATGCTTTCTTATTAAGCGGGATTATTTGTATTCTCCTTAGTATTTTCGGACTTATCGATAAGCTTGTCCACTATTTTACACCAACAGTAATTGGAACATATTTATTCCTTCTCGTTGCTCAGCTTAGTGGTTCTTTCCTAAAAGGGATGTTTGGTCTTGATGGACAACATACTGAAGTACAGACAAACGTATTCATTCTTTCACTAATTGTTATTTTACTATCTTTTTTCATTATGAAGCTACCTATTATCGGGCAATACTCTGTCCTTTTCAGTATTGTCTTCGGATGGATTTTATTTGCATGTTTCGGGTTATCAAATCCTATTACACCAGTAACAGATATCATTCGTTTGCCATCTCTATTTGTTTTTGGTGCACCTCGCATTGAATGGAATATGGTAATCACCGTTATCTTTGTCACACTACTTCTTCTAACAAACATGTTAGCAAGTATTCGCGTTGTTCAAAAGGTTGTGTCTAAATATGAAGAAGACGCAGTCCAAAATCGTTTTAAACAAGCTGGAATTATAACAGGAATCAATCAATTGCTAGGCGGCCTTTTCTCGGCAATTGGGCCAGTAGCTATTTCAGGTTCAGCTGGATTTATTGCAACAACAAATATTTATAAACGACTTCCCTTTATATTAGGATCGAGTTTCATTATTTTAATTAGTGTATTTCCAAAGATTACATCATTCTTCGCAGCCATTCCTGTCGCTGTTGGATATGCGGCTATTTATCCTGTACTTGCAAGTATGATTGGCCTCGCTTTCCGTGAGTACGATACCGTACAAAATAAAGAGGGCTTATTCCGCGTCGCTGGTCTTTCACTCTTTACAGGAATTGGTGTTATGTTTGTCCCGCCTGGGGCGTTCTCTACGCTTCCACCATTTTTAGCATCCTTTTTAAGCAATGGTCTTGTACTTGGTTCAGTCATGGCTATTCTACTTGAGGTTTTATTTTCTCGTTCAACAGAAAAACAGCCATCGTAAATTGGAAAACTTCCATTATTGCACTCTACTTTTAGAGTTGTTACGATATGTATAAATTATTATGGGCATGTTGCCCATAATAATTTATACTAACAATACGGTAATCCACTTCACTATATAAATCCATTTTGATTTTTCAACATATAAGTTGCTACTACGAAAAACAAAAGGTAACCTGCACTCGTCGTCTCTCTTTGTTTTAACTTGGCACGGGGCAGGAAGAGGGGCTGACGCTTCTATGCACGGTTGGATGTTCTCTCCCACCTAAAAAGAAAGGTTTTCTATCCGTTTTTCAATTTGTATTTATATACCTTTGAAGAGGTTCGATGTCTTACTATCTATCCTCGCCATTTTGCTAGAACATATGTCTAACAACATCAACTATTATTTCAACAAAGAAAGGAACTTTCTATATGTCTTATAAAATGATTGTTTTAGATTTAGATGATACTTTACTACGCGATGACCATACAATTTCAGCTCGTACAAAACAAGCTTTAATGACAGCCCAAGAACAAGGTGTGAAAGTTGTGCTTGCTTCTGGTCGCCCAACATTTGGTATGCGCCACATTGCAAAAGAACTTCGTTTAGAAGAATACGGAAGTTTTATCCTATCATTTAACGGTGCAAAAATTATTGATTGTAAAACAGATGAAGAACTATTCAGTAGTACATTATCTCCTGAAATCGTTCACAGCCTATATGAAATTAGTAAAGAAGAAGATGTTTGGATCCATACGTATATGGGTGATGACATTGTAACTGAAGAGAATAATCCATATACAGAAATTGAAGGGCAACTGACAGGCATGCCAATTATCCTAGTAGATAGCTTTACGGCTGCTGTACAAGAACCTGTTGTAAAAGTGTTAATGAATAAAGAGGCTGAACGCCTTGTAGAAGTGGAAAAGAAACTTCAAAAACAATTAGAAGGTAAACTAAGTGTAATGCGTTCAAAACCATACTTCTTAGAGTTCACGGAAGCTGGCGTTACAAAAGGAACAAGCCTAAATCAATTAATTCAAAAACTTGGTATTAAGCGCGAAGAAGTCATCGCAATGGGCGATAGCTACAATGATCAGGCAATGATTGAATTCGCTGGCCTTGGCGTTGCGATGGGAAATGCACCAGATGATATTAAAGAAATTGCAAACTACGTAACTGATACAAATATGAATGATGGCGTTGCAAAAGTTGTAGAGAAATTTGTACTAAAAAGCGAAATCCTTGTGTAATTCCATTCATAAACCCCCTTTGAAGTCAAATACTTCAAAGGGGGTTTCATTTAAATACAAACAGCTTTGTGAAGATATTTTGAACTTTACAACATTCTCGTAGTGTAAACTCTGTTTTCGGATATAATGAAACAAAATAGACTATTTCATTTTGAAAAGAATACATATTTACTATAAACAAGCACTTATTTATAAGGGGGCAATTTCATGTTATCTACACCGATTGGACGATTAAGAGCAATTGGGTTAGTAGAAGGTATTTCCTTTCTACTACTATTATTTGTAGCAATGCCGTTAAAATACTTCGCGGGATTTGCAACAGCCGTTAAAATTACAGGTATGGCTCACGGCGTTCTATTTATACTATTTATCTTTGCAGTGATTCAAGTAACAATCGTACACCGTAAATCCATTTTATGGGCTCTTGGTGCATTTATTGCATCTGTTATCCCATTTGGCACTTTTGTACTAGATGCAAAACTTAAAAATGAACAATAAAGTGAACCTTTAATCAGTGGGGGTTTTCTTCATCCCCCACTGATTATTAGTTGAACGAATCGGGCTTTTACGGGCAGTTGATCCCCCACCTAACTCCTTTGCTTTCACTGAATTTTGAGGTGGGGGTCTTACTTCCCTAAAATAGCGGGGTAATAATGAAAGGTAGCTAACAAAATGATTGTTAGCTACCTTTTTTATACCTCATTATAGATTTGGAATCTGCCAGTCAATTTCCCTCTCACCCATATTAGATAAGAATTCATTTACTTTTGAAAATGGTTTACTTCCGAAGAAACCACGTCTTGCTGATAATGGACTCGGATGAACGGATTCAATAATATGATGATTTGAATTTGTTATCAGCTTTTTCTTTGCCTGTGCGTGGCGTCCCCACAATATAAAAATTACTGGCTTCTCACGTTCATTTAAAAATTCAATAACGCGATCTGTGAAATGCTCCCATCCTTTTCTTTTATGAGAATTAGCCTCACCTTGACGGACGGTTAATACTGCATTAAGTAACAATACGCCTTGCTCCGCCCATTTCACTAAATAACCATTATTCGGAATTTCACAGCCAATATCAGAATGTAATTCTTTATACATATTTTGCAGCGATGGTGGTGTTCTAACACCTGGTTGTACAGAGAAACTTAGACCGTGCGCCTGATTTGGCCCATGGTACGGATCTTGTCCTAAAATGACAACCTTTGTACTCTCATAACTCGTATAATGCAATGCATTAAAAATATCATTTTCATTTGGATAAATGACATGTGTACTATATTCTTCTTTTAAAAACTGGCTTAATTTTTGATAATACGGCTTCTCAAATTCTGGTGCAAGTAGTGGCTCCCAGTCATTCTTTAAAATGTTTTCCATTCCTTCACTTCCTACTCACTTAATTGACCATATCCTGCTTCGTAAACACAACGAATGAAACGACAAGTGAGGCTATGGCCCAAACGGTTAAATTCATTAATGAAAAGCTCATTGATAAACCTTGTAGCGCTGGTAATTTTCCTGATAAATAGTCTGTTAATGATAAATTCACACTAAAAATATATTTTGCGCCTTCCCATGATGTCGCAAAAGAGCTTAAAATACTACCAGCAATTAAGGCAGCTAGCATAACTCCCATACCTGCCGGCGTATTACGAATAAGAACTGAAACCATAAAGGAAATCGTCCCAACAACGAGTGCCACAAACCACGCCAGCCCATACGCCATTAAAATATATTGCCACTGCGGAATAAGATGAACAAAGTTTGTATTTAACGCCTCTTTATCAATAACAAACCCTGTTAACACGGGCAAATTCCATCCAGCATAGCCGAAGACAATGCCTGCTAGTGCGTAGGCAAAAATCCCGACAAGGAGTAAGATAAGCGAAATAAACAACAACATTGTCACGTATTTACTGAGGAGGATTTTCCACCGCCTAATAGGCCGCGTCAAGAGCATTTTCATCGTCCCATCACTCCGCTCTCCCGATACAATATCAATTGCTACTATCATAACCAGAAGCGGAATAAACAATGTAATCCCTTGTTCAATAAACATCCTTACAAATGTCGGTGCCCCTGGTGCAGTTGGATTAATATCATGATCTAAATAATATTGTTGCTGCTCTACTCTTACCTTGAGCCAATCACGCCATTCTTCTGGTAATCTAGAATTATTCAAACGATTTTGTGAATCAACAATTTGCTGCTGCAGTGAGATTTTCCAATCGCTCGTACCAAGACGCTTTTGCGTCGTCTGCAGTTCGCGATACTGCGCATAAACAAATAGCGGAATTAAAATTGCTAATATAAGGATGACAACAAAGATACGTTTCTTCCGATAAATTTTCTCCGATTCATTCAAAACAAGATTTGCAAATTCACGCATGCCGCTCACTCCTTGTGAGTTCAATAAATAAATCTTCTAACGTAAACACAAGCTCTTTCACACTATGCACATCTATTCCGTTTTCTACAAAGCGCTTATTCCAGGCACTAATCGATAAAGTGTCCATCCGGCACAATAACCGTTCATTATCTAAAATAATTTCACTTACTTCCTCTGCTGCCTCTAATATATCCTTTGCTTGTGCTATTGGCGTGACAACCCACTCAACACGATCGCTCGCAGTTTTTATCAATTCCTCAATAGGCGCAACCGTAATCATTTTGCCCTTATGAATAATTGCAACGCGATCACATATCATTTGTACTTCACTAAGTAAGTGACTCGAAATAAATACACTCATATTTTCTTCTTTCACGAGCTTATGTATAAACTCTCTCATCTCTCTTATACCAGCAGGATCTAATCCGTTTGTCGGTTCATCTAGTATAAGAAGCTTTGGATTTCCAAGAAGAGCCTGTGCAATCCCAAGGCGCTGTTTCATACCGAGGGAATACGTTTTTACTTTATCGTGAATGCGTTCATCTAAATGAACCATTTTCGCAATTTCTATAATACGTTCATCTGATATGCCACCAAGCATACGTGCGAACTGCTTTAAATTTTCCCAGCCTGTTAAATATGTATAAAGTTCTGGATTTTCAACAATACTACCGATTTGACGCATTGCTTCTCGAAAATTCTCTTTAATATTGTAGCCACCAATAGAAATCGTTCCTTCAGTTGCTTTAATAAGTCCAACTAGCATCCGAATTGTCGTCGTTTTCCCTGCTCCGTTTGGGCCTAAGAATCCAAACACTTCTCCTTGTTCCACATCAAACGAAATATTCTCCACAAGTGTTTTTTTACCAATAACCTTTTTCACATTCCGCACTGATAATATCGTCGTCATTTCGCACCTCCCCTATCTAGCTGTAACTTACTTACAACGTTTTGTAATAAGCGATTTGCCATATATGAGTAGCCTGTTTCATTCGGATGGAAGTGATCCGTATATAACAATTCTTTCCCACGATTTTGAAACAAATCAAAGGTTGGCGTAATATATACATCTTTATCATTTACTGCTAATTTTTCTAAAGAAGCATTCCAATCTACAACAATGGATGAAGAACCTTTTAAATCTTCAACATCCTCAAAGGGGTTGTATAAACCAAGCCAAAAAATAGGGCTATCTGGATTTAACTTACGAATTTCCGTTACAATTTTCTTTGCCTGATTTTGAAATGTTTCCGCACTAGGGCGATATGTCTCTAAATCGATTTTCCCAAGCGATTCCCAGCCCGGAAACAAATCGTTTCCTCCAATTGTTAAAACAATTAGATCTGCTTGTTTAATGGAGTACTGAGCACCGTTACTTTCGATTTGCTTTAACAAATCTGGCATCTTTGCACCACTAACGGCTAAATTCGTTAACGCAACCTTCTGCTTATAATCCTTTTGCAATCCATCCTTCACCCGTCCAATATAGCCAATTCCTTCTTTATCACCAACGCCGCGCGTTAAAGAATCACCTAAACTGACGACTTGCAGTGTCCCAGGTTTCTTCCTTTCCTTAACCTGCGCTGTTTCTGCCTTAGTAATTAAATTTGAAGCTTTTGGATTCAACACATCGTTAATACCTGAAATAAAACCGTATGCAAACAAACAAAAAGATGCAATTGTAATGAGTAAAACTCCTTTTACTAATTTTGATCTCATATCAAAACCCCTTTTACCCCTCATAGATTGTCCATAATTATACCAAACGCCTTTTTGAAAAGCGATTTTCCTATCTTCTCTATTATGTTGTTTCTCGCTTAATGAATTGTGGCAATAACTCAATATTTTTTACGTCTACCTTTTCATCCATAATCTTCTCATATAATAATTCAAATGCTTTTGTACCAACTGCCTTACTAGAATGAGAAATGGTTGTAATCCCTAATATATCAGCCACCTCTTGATCATCACACCCGATAATTGCAAGCTCCTCTGGAATACGAATACCTTGCTTCTTCGCTTCCGTTACTATACCAGCTGCAATTGGATTACAAGAAACGAGAAACGCCGTCGGTTTCGATGACATGTTCATCCATTCCCTTAATACTTCACGTCCATCCTCTACTGTAAAGCACTCTTTAACCTTCCATTCATCTAAGGGATTCATAGAAATTTCCTGAAGCGCTTCATCATAAGCTCGTTTTCGCTTTTGACTATTTATACTATTATTTCTTCCAATACAATATCCAATATGAGTATGTCCATTTTCTATTACATATTTCATCCCTTGCGAAAACACCTTATAGTGATCAATATGTACACTAGAAATAGAGTTAGATTCTATTTCTTCACATGTTACAATCGGTCCAAACTTTGTATATTCTTCAATTTTTTTGTGGTCATTCATTCGAGAGCATATAATTAAGCCGTCAAGCTTCTTCATTTTTAACATATGTAAAATCTCAAGTTCCTTTTCAGCACTATAATTCGTCTGACAAAGCATCATATGATAATTTTTCTTTGCTGTTTCCTGAGAAATCCCTTCAATAATGGCACTATAATACTGATCATTTACATGAGGTAATAAAACACCAATCACATTTGTTTTTCCTCTTACTAAATGAATCGCATTCACATTTTGAGTGTAGTTTAACTCTTCAATGATTGCTAAAATTTCTTTCCTCTTTTCCTCATTTACATAAGGATGATTATTTAGTACGCGTGACACAGTTGAGACTGATACACCAGCAATTTCAGCAATCTTTTTTATATTTGCCATCGTATTTCTTCCCCTTTTTATTTTTTTACATACACCATGGTAAAAATCCCCCTTGACCTGGTAAGCTTTCCACATTATATCCTTTCCTAGCAAATACGTTCAGAAAGGATTTGAAATATATGATACGACTCAAACTAGAATATATATTTTTTATCGGCGGCTTACTCATTCTCTCCCTTGGCATTAACATGATGACAACTATTACTTCCTTTGGACTCAGTCCTTATGATTCATTCTTTATTGCACTATATCAAAATTTCGGGATAAGTATTGGATTCTGGATTTTTATGATTAACTTTTCTTTTACACTTATTGTGCTCCTCTTAAATAAAAAGCATATTACAATCGGTACAATTGTAACTATGATCCTTATTTCTATTTTTGTTGATTGGATTGGATCAATTACTATCATTATGGATTCAATACGCTCTCTTCCAAAATATATAACACTTATTTGCGGAAATCTATTTGTTGGAGCTGGAATCGGCATTTATGTATCAACACAGCTTTGTGCCGCACCGCAAGAGGCATTCGTCTTAACCATGGCTGAAAAGAAAAAGTGGACATTTCGTAGAACAGAGATTTCATTGGCCTTTTTATTTTTAATATGTAGCTTTTTATTAGATGGACCTATTTATTTCGGAACGATTATCCTTTCCTTTACAACAGGCTGGATTATTCAAGCATTTATTCAGATCGGTACAAAGGTTTTGAGCGTAAAAAAGCCTATTGAGCATCATGCTCAATAAGCTTCATCTATTTCACTGAAAAACAGCTCCCTGAATATAATCAAAGACAACCTTCTCATCATTTGGCAATACAATCGGCTGAATCTGTTTCGTGTCGATTGCGATATTTGGATCTTTCAAGCCATTCCCTGTTAACACCACCACAACTTGACTTCCCTTCGCAATTCCACCGCTCTGCACCTGCTTATAAATCCCAGCAAGAGATGCACAAGAAGCTGGCTCAGCAAAGATTCCTTCGTACTTCGCTAGCGATTCGTACGCCTCAAGAATTTCTGCATCTGTCACTTCATCAATCTTTCCTTGTGATTGCTCTGCAGCCAAAATAGCCTTTTCCCAACTTGCTGGGTTTCCAATACGAATGGCTGTTGCAACTGTTTCGGGATTCTCAATTTTATGTCCTCGTACGATCGCAGCCGCGCCTTCTGCTTCAAAACCATGCATCTTTGGTAAACCAGTTCCAAGTCTTTCATGATATTCTGCGAAACCTTTCCAATATGCTGTAATATTACCAGCATTTCCAACAGGAATAGCTAAAATATCCGGAGCCTTTCCTAGCGCATCACAAATTTCAAATGCAGCTGTTTTTTGTCCCTCAATCCGGTATGGATTAACGGAATTCACAAGTGTAATTGGTGATGACGCGCTGAGGTTACATACGATTTGCAGTGCATGGTCAAAATTTCCATCAATGCTTACAATTTCAGCACCATACATGACAGCTTGCGCCAATTTACCATAGGCAATCTTCCCATTTGGAATGATCACGATACATGATAATCCAGCTCTCGCCGCGTATGCTGCTGCAGAAGCAGACGTATTACCTGTTGATGCACAAATTACCGCACCGCTTCCAGCTTCTTTCGCCTTCGCTACAGCCATCACCATACCGCGGTCTTTAAAGGAACCGCTCGGATTTGCACCTTCTATTTTCCCATAAATCGTCACACCCCAACGAGCTGACAGATTTTCTAATAAGATCAGTGGTGTATTACCTTCATGTAATGTTAAAGGTGGTGTCTGTTCTGTAATAGGAAGAAATTCCTTATACTCAGCAAGTAAACCTTTCCACATTACTTAGCATCCCCTTCGATTCGATAGTTTGCTTTCACACAATCTATTTCTTCGTACTCCTCCAATATATGTAAAATATATTCATAATCTGCAAGAGATGCACGATGTGTTACGATAACAATCTCAGCTTTTCCTTTCTCCCCAAGCGGCATCTGAATAATTTTTTCGAGACTAATACCACGCTCAGAGAATAAGGATGTAATTTTTGCAAATACACCAATCTCATCTCTTACATGTAGGCGTAAAAACTTCTTCACAAAAATTTCATCTGACTCTTTCAATACTTTCTCATACTGCGGAGAAACAGCACTATTTCCATTTACACCAAGGCGCACATTTTGCATTACCGCAACTAAATCAGAGACAACCGCTGTCGCTGTTGGCAAGCTTCCCGCGCCAGGTCCATAAAACATCGTTTCTCCCACCGCTTCACCATATACATATACGGCATTATATTCATTTTGAACAGCTGCAAGAGGATGTGCATTAGGAAGTAATGTCGGTTCAACTGTTACTTCTAACTTTTCCCCATCACGCTTCGCGAGTCCAATTAATTTAATTGTATATCCTAAGCTTTTGCTGTACGCAATATCTTCCTCTGTAATAGAAGTAATCCCTTTTACCTTCACATCCCCAAGCTCTACATTTGTAGAGAAACCAAGAGTAGCTAAAATTGTCATTTTTCTTGCTGCATCTAAACCTTCTACATCTGATGTTGGATCTGCTTCCGCAAATCCAAGCTGCTGCGCTTCTTTTAACACGTCTTCATACGCTCTCCCTTCGTCAGACATTTTTGTCAGAATAAAGTTTGTTGTTCCATTTACAATTCCCATCACTTTCGTAATAAGATCTGAAGAAAGCCCCTCTACAATGCTTCGCAAGATTGGAATTCCTCCAGCTACACTTGCCTCGTAAAATAAGTCCGCTTTATTCTCTTTTGCCACTGTCAAAAGTTCTGCCCCGTGCAATGCCATTAAATCTTTATTGGCAGTCACAACATGTTTCCCATTACTTAAGGCTTGTAAAATGTATGCTTTTGCTTCCTGAATACCACCCATCACTTCAATGACAACATCAATATCAGGATTATCTATAATTTCATTTGCATGTTGCGTTAATAGAGTAGGTGGTACATGGACCTCTCGCTCTTTTTCGATACTTTGCACTAATACTTTTGCTACTTTAACTGGGCAACCTACTTGGTGCATCAATCGATCCTGATGATCCGTAATAATACGAACCACACCGCTACCAACTGTCCCAAGACCCAATAAGCCCACTTGAATTTCATTCATGATACTGTCCACCCCTCTAAAAAATTGTATTTAGATGCCATTATATAAGCTAAATTTCTGAAAAACAATATATTTTGAACATTCGGAAAAATATAAGATAATCTCTGCAAAGAAAACGTTGCCAAGTACTATATAACGTTCATCTTACAAAATATAGGGGGTTTCTTGGTACACATAGTAGTTGAGCCAATTTGAAAATAATAAATTCCCATGACTTCGCCATCTCACAAGCGGTCTTTCATCTGGATTATTATGTTTAAAATAATTTTTTGGAATCTCAATCTCTAACCCTTTTTGCCGATCTCGTTCATATTCCTGTTTTAGCGTATCACAACAATATTCACTGTGACCAAGAGCGAAAATATGCTTTCCATCTTGCCCCATAACAAGATGAACACCTGCTTCTTCTGACGTCGCTAGTAACGTCAGTTCTTTCACTTTTTCAATGTCCGCCTCACGCACTTCTGTATGGCGAGAATGCGGTGCAAAAAACAGTTCATCAAACCCTTGTAATAGCTTCACATGTTGTTCCTGTACTTCATGTTCGAATACACCAAACATCTTATCTTCAAGTGGGTATTTCGGAATTCCATAGTGATAATACAAACCCGCTTGTGCCCCCCAGCAAATATGCAGCGTGGATGTTACATTCGTTTTTGAATATTCCATAATACGTCCAAGCTCTTCCCAATAATCTACATCTTCAAAAGGAAGTGTTTCAACCGGAGCCCCTGTAATAATAAGCCCATCAAATTTTTCCTCTTCAATATCACGAAATGTCTTATAAAAACTTGTTAAATGTTCCTGTGCTACATTGCGGGATGTATGGGACTCCATATGAAGCAAATGCACATCCAATTGCAGCGGTGTATTACCGATTAATCGCAGCAATTGAGCTTCTGTTTCTTGCTTTGTTGGCATTAAGTTCAAAATGGCAATTTTTAAAGCACGTATATCCTGTGTTTCTGCTCGCTCTTTCGTCATGACAAAAATATTTTCCTTTTGTAATACTTTGCGAGCTGGTAAATCTTTATCAACTATGATCGGCATGTGCTTTGCCCCCAACTAAAGCTGCTTGTAAGTCAGCAATAATATCAGAAACATCTTCTATACCGACCGATAAGCGAATTAAATCAGATGTAACACCAGCTAGGCGCTGATCTTCCTCAGTTAATTGTCTGTGCGTTGTACTAGCAGGATGAATCACACATGTTCTTGCATCTGCTACATGTGTCACGAGCGTTGCCAACTTCACATTTGCAATGAACTCTTTCGCAGGTTCTAATCCACCTTTAATCCCAAACGTTAAAACACCACTTGCCCCTTTTGCTAAATACTTTTGCACCAACGGATAATTTTCATTATTTTCTAATCCCGGATAGTTCACCCACTCAATACGTTCATGATTAGCAAGCCACTTTGCAACAGCAAGAGCATTTTCACTATGACGCTCCATTCGTAAATGCAATGTTTCTAAACCAATATTGCTAATATACGCATTGAATGGGCTCATACAGTTACCATAGTCTCTTAATAACTGAACACGTGCTTTTACAATATACGCTGCTGCCCCAAAATTCTGTACATAACTTACACCGTGATAACTTGGATCTGGTTCGACAAGCTCTGGATATTTACCATTCTTCCAATCAAAGTTTCCACCATCAATAACAATCCCACCTAATGAACTTGCATGACCATCAATATACTTCGTTGTAGAATGGACAATAATATTTGCTCCGTGCTCAAACGCTTGGCATAGATAAGGTGTTGCTAACGTGTTATCAACGATAAACGGTACTTCTAACTCTTTTGCAGCCTTTGAAAACTCTTTAAAATTTAAAACATTCATCGCTGGATTTCCAAGTGATTCTGCATAAATTAACTTTGTTTTATCATTGGCAAGTGCCACAACTTCATCAGCTGTTAAGTTTGGATTAAAGAATGTAACATCAATGCCCAGTTTACGTAGACTTACCCCAAATAGGTTAAATGTCCCTCCGTATACCGTTGAAGAGCATAGCAAATGATCACCACTGCTACAAATATTTAGAACAGCAAGCATAATGGCAGCCTGGCCAGAAGCTGTTGCAACAGCTCCGACTCCACCCTCTAATTCTGCTAACTTCTGCTCAAATGCTGCAAGTGTCGGATTTCCAATACGTGTATAAATGTAACCTTCTGCCTCTAAGTTAAAGAGTGCCGCCAATTCATCTGACGTATCATATTTGTACGTCGTACTTTGATAAAGCGGTAAAACACGCGGCTCACCATTTTTTGGTGTATAACCACCTTGCACACAAATGGTTCCCTTTCCCCATGATTCTCCCATGTCTCATTCTCCTTTCGTTTCATAGAAAATAAAAAAACTGCTTCTTTCCCGAACAAGAAAGAAGCAGTTTGAAAACACGCTCTAGAGTCTCTTTCTTATCTCTCAGGGTTTATTACCTGCAGGATTTGGCACAATTCCGCTATTCGGCTGTTGCCAAGGTTTCATAGGGCCTGTCCCTCCACCTTTTCTTGATAAGACTATGCAATTACCGTTGATTTTATAGCAATAATTTCCTAATGTCAATTATCTTTCTGAATCTTTACAAAAGATTTTATTAACAATTTAATCGTTTATTCTAAAAATTTTAATTATATTAAGATACTATTATAAATAACCTTTTCCCCTAAAATATTCTACACGTTTATCTACCCGTTTTTTCTTTTCATACTCTGTTGTCATAAGCAAAGCAGCTATTACAAGCAAGCTATTACTTACTATCATCCAAGGAATAGATAAGTATATCATTGCATATAAACTTGGGAAAATTGCAGCACACATGAAAAAAATCCGATGAAGAAACACTGCAATACACACAAATAGTATAGATACCATAACCATAATAAAAATAAAAACCTTTTCTATATCAAAGAAAGTCCACTGATATTCTTGATAAAAATAAATTATGACTTGTATGGCACATCCTAAAAACCCTATCACGTGACCAACAACATGGAATTTATACCTACCTTGTTTCCTTCCAACCCTTATAGTTATATTTATTAAGGTACCCGTTACAGACCCGATTACTATAAACATCCCTATATACCATAAATTTTTACCAATCGAAATATCAACACCGTAAGCACCATATAGCATAAGAAAAATTCCTGCTGCAGTTACTACGATAGATAAAAAAACATCATATTTTTTATCTGGAAATTGCTTTTGCAAAAACCGTAAGCTTATGAACATACATATACAGACCACTAAGGCAATACAAATGAAAACTCTCAACCCTCCCCCTCCTCTATAGAAAATTTTACTATATTTTAAGATGTCATCCTATATTCATTTATATGAAAAAACTCGCGCAAATAACGCGAGTTTTCATTATTTCACAATAACAGCCGTAACCAATTAATTCTGAAGAACCTTGTCCTGTCGCCATTTCAAAGCGAAGACCTACAATTGTATTGGCACCCATTTCTTTCGCTTGTTATTCAAGACGTTCCTTCACCAGTATCTTAGTCTAAGAAATAGTAATTACTTTAAAATTTGATACAGCTCATCAAGACTGTATATTTCATAAGTTGGGACAATATCAGTTTTGTGAGCAAAATTGGTTTAAAAAGAAGGGAGGATGTATTGGCTACAAGACCGAAAATAATTACAAAAATCAGCAGATGAACCCCCACGGCAATGAAAACAGGCTGCCTATGCCTGACATTATCTGTTCAACAAAAAAGCAGTACCAACGTCTTAAAAAGTTGGTACTGCAATAATCTTTATCACTTTTGAGTGGCGATTATAATTTTAATTAAAATTCACTTGCTACCTTAACAGCTTTTTCAAGACCCTCTGCAATAATTTCTTCTGCTTGATCTGGGAATTGGTTGTGGCCTTCAATTACTACTGTTTCCATATTTTTCACACCGAAGAATCCCATCATGCTTGCTACATATTTAACAGCCATTTCTACGCCAGCTGCTGGACCTTCAGAATATACACCACCGCGTGCATTTAATAATGCAACTTTCTTATCTCCGATAAGACCTACTGGGCCTTCTGCTGTATATTGGAACGTTTTACCGGCACGGTTTAAATAATCGATATATGTGTGAAGTACAGCTGGAATTGTTAAGTTCCATAATGGGAAACCAAATACTACTTTATCAGCTGCAAGGAATTGATCTAAATATTTATTAGCAACAGCTACCGCTTTCGCCTCTTCTGCTGTTAAATCAAATCCTTTATCTACTTTAAATGTACCATTAATCATATCTACACCCATGTACGGTAACTCTTCATTGTATAAATCAAGTTCTACCACTGTATCGTTTGCATGTGATTCTCTGTAGCTTGCTAAAAATGCTTCATATAATTTCACACTAACTGCTTGATCTGCTGGACGGTTGTTAGCTTTTACAAATAAAACTGTTGTCATGCTTTTTCCTCCTAGTACTCACTCTTACGTTGTTATATATTACTTACTAAAAAGGTCTTGTCCCTTGTAATGTTGTTGCTTACAACTACATTCTACCTTTTCAATTCATTTATTTCTTCCTCATATAGACGTATCTTTCCATAAAAAAAGTCCACCTTCTAAAGGCGAACTTGGTCCTACGACTTTTGTCTTTATACAATTCCATTTTTCACTGCATATAAAGCTGCTTGCGTACGATCTGATAAGTTTAATTTACTCAAAATACTACTTACGTGAGCTTTTACTGTTTTTTCCGTAATTACTAAAACAGAAGCAATTTCCTTATTACTCATTCCTTTAGCAAGTAACTGCAATACTTCATTTTCTCTGGCAGTTAGTACATCCACATGAATATTTGATATAGACTCTTGTTCTTCTTGCGGCATTGTTTGGGAAAGGAGCGCATTTGCTATCTCAGGATGCAGCTGAATATTTCCTTTGTACGCACTACGAATCGCCTCTACAAGCTGATCCGGTTCAACATCTTTTAAAATATATCCACTTGCTCCAGCTTTTAATGCCGGTAACACATGTGCTTGATCAGAAAAACTGGTTAATACAAGTACTTTTACATCCGGATATTCTTTTTTTATACACGCTGTCGCTTCAATGCCATCCATCTCTGGCATGTACAAATCCATCAACACAACATCCGGTTGTACTGCTCCTACCTTTTCTAACGCTTCTTTTCCGTTGTTTGCTTCCCCAACTAATTCTAAATCTTCTTGCGTACTTAAGAAAAATGCTAACCCTTTTAAAACAACTGTATGATCATCAACTAATAATACTTTTATCTTCACAAGCTTCCCTCATTTTCACATCACATTATAATGGTACAATCACTTTTATACTTGTCCGCTTTTTTCCGCTCGCAATCTTAATATATCCACCAATTAATTCTGCTCGTTCCCGCATGGTTGTCATGCCAAGTGACTTTTTCTTTTTTACATTTTTCTCAATAAAACCAATTCCGTAATCAACTACTTCTAAAGATACATCTTTCTCTGTCAATTTGAAATAAATCGTAGCTTCCATGACGTCAGCATGCTTACTGACATTATTTAAAGCCTCTTGTCCAATACGCCACAATGTTTCTTCTACTACACGAGGTAGATCACGCACACCTGTAACCTGTTCACGAATTTGTAACCCTAAGTTTTCACCATACTGTTTTAAAGCTGGAAGCAAACCTTTTTCTAATCCTGCTGGGCGAAGCTGCCAAATGAGGGTCCTCATTTCCTTTAAAGCACCTTGTGCTAGTTCCCTCATCTCATGAAGAGATTGATCGACTCTTTCATTTTGTCCCTTCAAAACAGCTTCAGCTCCCTTCGTCATGAAGGTTAATGAAAATAGCTTTTGTGAAACAGAATCATGAAGATCCCTCGCTAAACGATTTCGTTCTTCCATTCGAACAAGCTCACGGCGCTGTTCATTTAATCTTAAATTCTCAATCATTAATGAGATATGATTCGTTAACGCTTGTATCATATCTACAGTATTGGTATCAAACTCACCTTTACTCGAGCTCACGCATAGAACACCAAACACATGGTTTCGAATATGTATTGGGGCAGCAATAATAGAACCACTAGGATAAACGACATTCCCGATCTGTCTTTTCAATAAGACAGGTCGATTCCTCTCTATAGCTTCTTTTGCCGCTCTCTCTAAACCTAAATCCTCTTGTAATGTATGCTCCTTATAGAAAGCCCGCATGGATATTTTTTTTTCTTCCTGTATAAAAAATGCGACTTGCTCCCACAGAAATACATCTCCCACTTGTTTTACAACTTCTTCCGGTAATGTATTGAGCTTATGAATCATTCTCAATTTCTGAATGAAGTGCTCTAACTTCACATAATAATGAGCCCGTCGTTTTTCGCCCTCATATAATTTCGTCCGCTTTAAGGCCGTTCCAATCTGTAAAGCAACTGATTGTAATAACATAAGTTCTTCCTCAGAAAAATGCGTTTTTCCTGGACTTGCTACATTTAGTACGCCAAATTCTTCCCCACCAGCCTTTAATGGAACTGTTGCATGGTGAAGAATCCCTTCTGTATCACCCCAGTCATTTTCAATTGCGTTATTAATTCTCTTGCATTCAATAATATTAACGGCTCTCTCTAATTTCCCTTCTACAAACCGACGCAAACACCAGCATTCTCCTTCACACATTGGCTTTTTATTTTGAAAGGTAAGCGCTGCTGGTAAATGATAATCAATTAATTTTGTATACCTACCATTTTCATCAGCAAGAAAAATCCATCCTGTTGTTAATCCTGTTACATGCAGTAGCTTTTCTAATACTGCCTGCAGAACATGATACGTATCATTTGATGCATTTAATGTTTCTGCAATTTCTTTTAATATTACTAATTCATTTGTACGATTTTCTTGAAACATAAATTGTCTCCTACATACAATATTTTCATTTCTCATTGTACCAAATTCAATACCATTTAAAACAAACAAGCCATTTTTTCACTTTGTACTTATTCGTAACATTGATATAATGATTAAAAATGTAGTTTTCATTATATCACCTGAGGGGGCTTTCACAATGACATTAAATAAAGCACTTACAATCGCGGGTTCTGACACAAGCGGTGGCGCTGGTATTCAAGCGGATTTAAAAACGTTCCAAGAACTTGGTGTATACGGAATGACATCTCTTACAACAATCGTAACGATGGACCCACATAACGGATGGGCACATAACGTATTTCCTATTCCTGCTTCTACACTAAAACCACAATTAGAGACAACTATTGAAGGTGTTGGTGTGGATGCTTTAAAAACGGGTATGCTTGGATCTGTTGAAATCATTGAAATGGTTGCTGAAACAATTGAAAAACATAATCTACAAAACGTAGTAGTCGATCCAGTTATGGTTTGTAAAGGGGCAGACGAAGCATTGCATCCTGAAACAAATGACTGCTTACGTGATGTACTTGTTCCAAAAGCATTAGTTGTGACACCAAACTTATTTGAAGCATATCAGCTAAGCGGTGTGAAAATTAATTCCCTTGAGGACATGAAAGAAGCTGCTAAAAAAATCCATGCTTTAGGTGCTAAGTATGTATTAATTAAAGGCGGTAGCAAGTTAGGAACTGAAACTGCAATCGATGTATTATACGATGGAGAAACATTTGATCTTTTAGAATCAGAGAAAATCGATACGACAAATACACACGGTGCAGGTTGTACATATTCTGCAGCAATTGCAGCAGAGCTTGCAAAAGGAAAGTCTGTAAAAGAAGCAGTACAAGTGGCAAAAGATTTCATCACAGCAGCAATTCGTCATTCATTCCAAATTAACGAATATGTTGGCCCAACTCATCACGGTGCATATCGTAAATTTGCTGTTGGAAAAGAACTTGTATAAGAAAGTAAAATCCCCTACTAATATCGGGATAAAAAATAAGGCTATCCAACGATAGCCTTATTTTTTTTGGCTACAAAATCTAACTTGGTTCTATCGTTTCTTATTATGTAAATCACTATGATCATTCTACTCAAACAGAAGCCGCTATTATCCCCAAATCTTTTTATTTTTTTCGTTCCACGTGAAACAAAAAAAATAAAAAAGGACGATGAATCGCCCTTTTCCGTCAACAACATCTCGATATTTTTCCACCTTTCGCATTAAATCTAGCTTCTTGCACTTCTGCAAAGAACTGTTTTCGACATAACATAGTTTCTTCTGGATGGTGCTTCTTCATATAAGTAACATACGTTTCATAACTCGGTACTCCAACAAGCAAACTAATAAATTGCTTTCGTGCCCTCCACACCTTTCCTAATTTTTTAAGCATAATTTCTCGTCTCACTTTCATCTCTCGCAATATATGGTGCTTCTTTTAACGGTACTGCTTTATTTTGCAACACTTGGATCCATATACGAATAGCAGAAATCAGCACTGCGATAACGACTAACATGAAAATGCCACAAAGTGCCGCATCAATATAATCATTCAAAATAATTTGCTTCATCTGTGCTACGTTTTTCGCTGGTGCCAATATTTTCCCACTATCTAAAGCATTTTGAAATACTTTTGCATGCGATAAAAATCCAATTTTTGGATTCTCGTGAAATAATTTTTGATAACCAGCTGTCATCGTTACAATCAATAATCCTACAGTTGGAATAAGAGTGACCCAAACATACGCCTTTTTCCCCATTTTAAACAAAATTGTTGTTCCGAGTAATAATGCAATGCCAGCTAACATTTGGTTCGCAATTCCAAAGAGCGGCCATAATGTATTAATTCCACCGAGTGGATCAATTACCCCTTGGTATAAGAAATACCCCCATCCTAACACACATAAAGTTGTTGCAATTACATTTGCTAGTGTAGAGTCCGTTTTCGCAAATGGTTTATACACGTGTCCTAAAATATCTTGAATCATAAATCGTCCTACACGCGTACCCGCATCAATTGTTGTTAAAATAAATAATGCTTCAAATAAAATAGCAAAATGATACCAGAACGCCATCATCGCAGTTCCACCTATTACTTGTGAAAAGATGTAGGCCATCCCAATTGCTAATGTTGGCGCTCCTCCTGTACGAGATAGTATCGTTTGTTCACCAACATTTACAGCAAGGTCCTTTAATTCATTCGGTGTAATTGCAAATCCCCAAGAAGAAATAACTTGGGCTGCTTGTGATACATCCGTTCCAATTAGAGCCGCTGGACTGTTGATAGCAAAATAAGTCCCTGGTGTTAGTACACAAGCTGCAATCATGGCCATTGCTGCAACGAAAGATTCCATCAGCATCGCTCCGTAGCCAATTGGCTGCGCATGCCCTTCCCTTTCAATCATTTTCGGCGAAGTACCAGAGGAAACTAAAGCATGAAATCCTGATACAGCACCGCACGCGATTGTAATGAATAAAAACGGAAATAAATTCCCAGAAAACACTGGACCCGTTCCATCAATAAATTTAGACACAGCTGGCATTTGTAAGTCTGGCGCTACAATTAGAATCCCAACTGCTAGCCCAACAATCGTACCAACTTTTAAAAATGTACTTAAATAATCACGTGGTGCGAGCAGCATCCAAACCGGTAATGCAGATGCAATAAAGCCATATACGATAAGCATAATAGCAATTGTTTCACCACTAAAAGTAAACATACTTGCAAGCGTAGGATTTTCCGCTACATACTGTCCTCCCACAAGGGATAAAATGAGTAAAATAATACCAATAACCGACCCTTCTCCAACGCGCCCCGGACGAATATAACGCATATAAACACCCATTAAAATAGCAATTGGAATTGTCGCTGCGATCGTAAACATGCCCCAAGGACTACCAACGAGCGCTTTCACAACTACTAACGCTAATACTGCTAACAAAATAATCATAATACCTAAAATACCAACCATTGCAATCAATCCTGTAACAGGACCAATTTCATCCTTAATCATTTCACCTAATGATTTCCCATTACGTCTCATTGAAGCAAATAAAATAACGAAATCTTGTACAGCCCCAGCAACTACAACTCCAACAATAATCCAAATAGTTCCTGGTAAATATCCCATCTGCGCTGCCAATATTGGTCCTACAAGCGGACCTGCACCGGCAATTGCCGCGAAATGATGACCAAATAATACCCATTTATTTGTTGGAACGTAATCTTTCCCATCATTTAACGTCTCAGCAGGTGTTTTGCGATTATTATCTAGTTCAAATACTTTTCTTGCAATAAATCTACTATAAAAACGGTAAGCAATAGCATATACAGAAACAGCTGCCACTAATAACCATACGGCATTAATTGTTTCACCTTGCGATAAGGCAATGACACCAAATCCAACTGCTCCTAATGCTGCAATAACACCCCAAAGTAAAATTGACTTAAACGCCTTCACATACAATCCCCCCTATACTACTCCTTAGAGGAGATTGTACTAAATTTTCTGAATATTTAACTTGAATCCTCCTTATCATGAAGGATTCTTATGTTAACATGTTGAAATTCACTCACAACTTGTCATAGTTCAATTTTATTACGAAGTCTTTTCACATAGTTTCGACTAACAGGAATTGGCTGCTCATCATACCTATCTAAATAAAGATTATATGTTCCATTATAATAAGGTTTTAGTGCATGAACATGCATGATATTTATTAAATAACTTTTGTGAACGCGTAGAAAATCATATGCAGTTAATTTATTTTCTAATTCCTGCAGTGTATAGGTTGAAATATATTGATTATTTGTTGTATAAATCGAAACCGTTTTATTTTCTTTATTTTTACTCACGTATATAATGTCCTCTGGAAAAACATATGTAATTCCTTCGTGACTTTCAATCGGAAGTTTTCGCAAATGGTTTTTTATTTTATTTTCTTTTTCTTGTTCCATTCTACACAAAAGGAACTGTAAATCTTCCTCACGAAATGGCCGTAATAAATAATAAAACGCTTGAAATCGAAAAGCTTCAATCGCTCCTTCTATATTCTCACCAATAAAAACAAATTTTGTATAACAACTTAATTGTTGTAGTAAGCTAGAAAATTCAAAACCTGTGCCATCAGCTAACTGCGTATCTAAAAAAACGAAATCAGGAACATGTTTTTTTGCTATTTGCAAAGATTCCATTCCTGTTCTTACTTCAAAACAATCTACATTTCGCATATTTTCTGTAAATGTTTCAATTAATCGAGTTCGACTTTCTGTCTCTTCCATGATAAGTAAAATTTTCATTTGCCTAACCACCTAATTCTTTTGTCCATATGTCTTGTTGTATACATTCGCTTTCATAAGAAATAATTCCTTTTTCTAACCTTATTTTCTACTTACCCTACACTCGCTCAACTAGAATACAACAAAAAAGGAAGTCAACTCGGACCTCCTTTTTTCATTATACTAACTCTTGCTGCTTTGTTTCCCGTCCGAGCATCACTACTGCAATTACGCCAATTAAAATAGAAACGCAAAAGATTGTAAAGATCAGTGACAGAGAAGCTTTCGAAGCAACAAGATACCCTACTAATAACGGACCAAGGATACCACCAATTCGGCCAAAAGCAGCTGCCATCCCTGCTCCCGTACCTCGAATTACCGTTGGATACTGCTCAGGTGTATACGCATATAAAGCACCCCATGCTCCTAAGTTAAAGAAAGATAAGAGCATCCCAGCTATCAATAATGTCGTAAGCGAATCAGCTATTCCGAATACATAAGCACTGCATGCTGTACCGATTAAATATGTAACTAATACAAATTTACGGCCAAGGCGTTCAATAAACCATGCTGCAGTAAAATATCCTGGGAGCTGTGCCAACGTCATAATCAGCACATACTGGAAACTCTTTATTAAACTGAATCCTTTTAATACCATTACACTTGGTAACCAAAGAAACATGCCATAATAAGAAAAGACAACACAGAACCATAAAACCCATAGCATAATCGTTGCTTTACGATACTCAAAAGACCAAACTGCCTTTATATTTGTAAGAACAGATTGCTTTTTCTCAACCTTTTCAAATCTCGGTGAGTCTGGTAAGTTCCATCTTAAATATAGGGCGTAAAAAGCTGGAATCGCACTCAACACCATCGCTACTTGCCAACCATACTTTGGAATTACAAAATAAGAAATAAGAGCCGCTATTAACCAACCACCAGCCCAAAAACTTTCAAGTAGCACAACAATTTTTCCTCTTTCATGTGCCTCAACACTTTCAGATACAAGGGTAGAAGCAACTGGTAATTCTCCACCAAGACCCATACCAATTAAAAAGCGTAGAATCAAAAATACAGCTAAAGTTGTCGATAATGCCGTTAAACCACTACCGATAGAAAATAATAATAAGGTTATAATAAAGACCGATTTCCGTCCTATCTTATCTGCTAGTATGCCAAAGACAAGTGCCCCGACTGCCATTCCGACCGAATTAATACTGCCGATCCAGCCCATCTCCTGGCTACTTAATCCCCATTCTTTTTGCAGCGCTACAATGACAAATGACAGCATACCAACATCCATTGCATCAAATAACCAACCAAGCCCTGCTATTCCAAGAAGCTTTCGCTTTGAAATTTCTTTTATATTACCCACTAAAAGTCCTCCTCACACAGGTGTCTTTACACATCATTTTACATGTGTGTATTGTATAAGTAAAACAATTTCATGTGAAAATTCCTCCTTCATCATTCCCATAAAATAACCCTTTAATCCATGGGTATTGCTGGCCACAAATAGCCAAATAAAAAACGCCCTATAAACAGGCGCTTTACTTAATGATTTGAAATGGACGCATCATATCATGATCTTCATGCTCTAACAAATGACAATGCCACACATACCGACCTTTATATGGACCAAAACGAGCTATAATACGAGTTATATAACCTGGAAAGGCACGAACAACATCTTTTGGTCCACGTTCACTCTGATCAGGCATAATCGGTGATCCTGTAAAACGTATTTCACCTGTTTCATTGTAAAACTTCACATCAAATGGTTGCCGATCAAGAATATAAAAATATACAAGGTGTAAATGAATTGGATGAACACCACCTGTAACATTTAAAAACTCCCATATCTCTACATCTCCCGCTCTCATAATTTCTGACACAGGATCATGCCACATTTTGTCATCCAAAAGAAGCATAGGACGATTATACATATCACGTGATGCAGTTACCTTTAATTTTCGAATACGTTTAACGCATCTTCTTAAACTATCATCTTTTTTTCTCATATAACAAGGGATACAACTTCTATCTATCCCATCTAAATTTTTCGTTACAGAAAACTTCATGACATTGGCATCATCCTCTGGATTAACAGGTCCACCGCAACCATTTCCGTTTTGCAAAATAACACTTTTACCTTTTAATTTTTTAAAATCAATGATGACATCCACCCGTTCAGCAGGTGCTAATATAATTTTCTTTATTCCTTTTGGTCTTTGTAAAAAGCCACTATCTGTCCCAATTTGAATAAATGATTGATTAGAACTTAAACTCAATTCGTATGTGCGTGTATTTGATCCATTTAAAATACGAAAACGATATTTTCTCGGTTCTACCTCTAAATATGGCCATACTTTTCCATTTACGATTATGTTATCTCCACAAAAAAAGGGGACAATTGATGGATTAGGTGTATTGGGAGTCGGATTGTTAGGTTGCGAAGGATAAAATAACGATCCATCTTCAAGAAACGTTTTATCTTGAATAAGTAGAGGGATTTCATACTTTCCAGCAGGTAACCGAAATTTTTTTTCTTTATTATCACGGATGAAATAAAAACCTGCTAATCCAGCATATACATTTAAGCGTGTTAATGTCATAGCATGATCGTGATACCAAAGTGTTGCAGACGGTTGTTGATTGGGATACTTATAAATAAAATTTTTAAAATAGGGACCTACATGCTGAAATTTTTTTGTAAACCATGCTTCTGGATACCCATCACTTTCTTCTGGTGTTACCCCTCCGTGAAGATGGACAACGGTACGGACTTCAGGATCTAAATGTCCGTGAGACAATGTTTTATCGACAGGTAGGAAGTGTTTGCTAGGCAAATCATTTGACCATTTCACATAGGCCGTTTCTCCCGATTTCACATCAATTGTTGGTCCAGGTACCATTCCTTCATATCCCCATACTTTTGTTTTTGGCAGGTCTCGGTGAAACTTCACATATGTTTGGCGCATTGTAACCTCATAATATACACTGCTCTCACTTCTCCTTAATGCCCTTAATATAGGAGGGATTGGAAGTACATCGACAAACTTCTCTAATTTCATCTCATCACCTACACAGTCATAGAATAAAAAACTTCCCCCCTTATATGTATTTAAAAAAAACATCATCTAGTTCAATTCATACAAAAAAAGTAGCGATACTTCGCTACTTTTTGGAACGCATGACTTCTTTTAAGAATTCAGCTAATACAAGCTGACGACGCCAACGTGTTGGATTACTACATAAACGGTAAAACCATTCTAGATGAATCGCTTGAATCCATTTCGGCGCACGCTTCACCTCTCCAGCCCAAACATCTAGACTACCGCCAACACCAACAGCCATCTTTGTTTGCAAGCGATGCTTATTATTTTGAATAAAGTTTTCTTGTCTTGGGAATCCGAGCGCTACAAGTAATAAATCAGGTTTTGCTTCTTGAATACGAGAAATAATATTTTCTTCCTCTTCTCGCTTAAAATATCCATCCTGCATGCCAACAATGGATACCGCTGAATATGTTTTTGTTAAATGATCAGCAGCACCTTTCACAACATGTGGCTTTGCCCCCAGTAAAAAAACAGATACAGGTTTATTCTCTTTCGACAATGCCTCGAATAAATCGCTCATTAAATCAAATCCTGCCACACGCTCTTTTAGTGGTGTTCCTAGCATGCCACTAGCCTTTACAACACCGATACCATCTGGTGTAATCAGATCCGTTTTCAAAAGTGTTTGATGAAAACTTGGATCCTTTTTCGCACACATTACAATTTCAGGATTTGCTGTTACAACTTGAAATGTATGACCTTGTCCTGATTCTAACTGTTTGATGAGATATTGAATTGTCTCTTCCATTGTCATCGTAGAAAAAGGGACACCTAAAATATCAACTGTTTGTACTGCCATAATTACAATCCTCTCTGCTATTAACGGTTTTTAGCTATTAATTCCTTATATGTTTCTTTCGTATCTTCATATAACTTGTGCAATGAAAAGTTTGCTACAGCATGCTCATAAATGTGTTTTCCCATTACAGCCAACTCTCCGGTTTTCCACTTTTCATATGCTTCTTCTAATGCACCAGCTAACGTCTTTCCATCTCCAGTTGGAACAACCCAGCCGTAAGTTTCGTCTACAATTAACGGTTCAATCTCTCCTGCCCTTGTTACAATAGATGGAACACGTTGATTTGCCGCTTCTAATAAAACTAACGGAAATCCTTCACTATGAGATGTTAATAAATTAACATGCGAAGACGCGAATAATTGTTTTACATCTTGACGATGTCCTAAAAACTCAACTTTACTTTCAATTCCCTTTTCCGCAGCTAACGCCTTTAGTTCTTGTTCTAATGGACCATCGCCTACTAATAATACTTTAATTTTTGTCAATTTTGTCTGTTTTAATGCTTCAAACAATACTTCATGACCTTTAACAGGATGAAGACGAGCAACTTGAATTGCTGTAAACACATCTTCTTCGATGTTAAACATTTCTTTCTTATTATAGCCTTGTGATTTTTCTTTGTCATATTCAATTCCATTATAGATAACGCGCATCTTTTCATTCGATATTCCTACTTGCGCTAGGCTCGCTTTTAATCGATTGGTTACAACAAAAAATAAATCTATATCTTTTAAAGCTTTTAAATTTAATTTCGTGAAAATCCAGCCTTTTAAGCCTTGTTTGGTGAAGTCTTGGAATGGATCACTATGAATTGTTGTAACCCACTTTGCAGTAATCTTCTTCTTCATAAGGGAAACATAAAAGTTTGCTCTCGGACCATGCGTATGAACAACATCAAATTTTTCCTTATTAATAAATCCACTTATATTTTTCAAAATGGATAAATCGTAGCGAGATTTTTGTGAAAACACATGAACTTTTATCCCTAACTCTCTTGCTTCTCTCGCAACAATTCCATCTTCAAATACTGCTAATTCTACCTCATCAGTTGAGAACTGATCGAGAAGTGAAATAATATGTGTCTTTCCTCCTCCATCTTCCGCACCCGCATTCATATGCAATATTCTCATATTTTTTCCTCCTTCAAATCCTCGCCACATTTTCCATCTAGCTTTTATTTTACTGTACTAAAAAATAAAAGCTAACAAAAGTTAGCTTTTATTTTTATCATTCAATTTCTAAATCAACAATGAGATAAGCTAACACCACTACAAAATAAATTCCAACTCCTGGTGCAGTAAAAATATGACCTGCAATATACGCAATACCTAAAGCTAAGCCTAAGCTCGTTGCTAGCATTCCATATTTTATATTAAATATATCTTTAAACCTTGTAATAAAGGCCAATAAAATTCTTAAACCATAATAGATAAACGGAATCATCATTAATGCAAAACCGATAATTCCAAAATCATAAAACCAATCATGGAAATCCATTTCGATTAATTTTGGATCAGGTTGCTTTTCTGGATTATATTTAAAGTTACCTGCGTAACCCATTCCTAACAGTTTTTGTGACATTGGCGCTTCATTAAAGAATTGCTTATGTCTTTCTGCATACACTTGACGTCCGCTAAAGATAAGATTCTCTTGGTTTTCTTTCTTCTGTTCTTTTTGAAGTTCTTTTTTAACTTCTTCTTCTACTTTTGCCTTTTCTTGTGGCTTTTCTGTCTTATGCTGTTCTTTTAGCTTCTCTTTAATTTCTTTCTCTTTTTGCTGTTGTTGTGCCGCATTTTGTTCAGCTAAATAACCAGTATGGATACCCATGTTCTTCGCCAATGGTGTCTTTTTAAATGTTCCCACAACACCGGCTAATAGAACGATAGCAATCACTCCATTAAGTAAAAGAGCCTTCTTGTTCGGACTTCTTCTATCAAATAACAGCTGAAGTAGAATAATAACAATTGCTGCTGCTAAAGTAGCACCAATTGATCCCATTCCAACCTTCGTACCAACTTGAATTAAAGAATAAATCATTAATAAAGATGGAATCCAGTATAAAATACTAGTGATACTTTTCGTTTTTTGAATTGAGTATAGTACTACAATCGGGAAGATAATAGCTAGAATTGATCCTAATTCATTCCCGGCATAAAACCATCCGCGAGAACCAACTTTCATCCATTCGTAACTACCAAAGTCTGTAGACGTTGTAATAGAAACAACCATCACAATGTTAATAATTAATGTAGAATACATAATATTGTTTCTAACTTTATCACCAATATTTGTAATCTTTTTCAACGATTTTAAAGCCAAAATGTATGAACTTAGCATAATATATATATACAATGCTTTTGCAACGAATTTAACTTCTTCTCCTAATACAATCGGGCTCTTGATAAGTTTATTATTAATAAACCCTATTCCAAGTACCACCCCTAGTAATATAAGATAAATCAAAAACTTTCTATTTTCTTTTTCTTTTGCCTGTAGCAAGATATAAATACCACAAATTGCCATAATGAGAAATCTTGCTATTACTCCAAATGTCGTATTTATTTTTAATACGATAATACTAAGCGACGTTAATAAATCTAAAACAGGTTGTACAATAATAAAAAAGAGCAAAAATCGCTCAAACCTTATCCTAGCTTGATTTGCTAACATTCCAAGACCCCCATACAAAATCATTACATTATCATGTAAACATTGTTTATATCATTCAAAATACACCTAGCAATTATAACATAACTCATATTTAATTTGAGAAATTTTTTTACATCAACACCCCTCATACATCTCTCCCATATTTAAAAAGAAATTTACCTTTCTATGGATCATCCCCACCTTTTAAAAAATGTAAAAAGAAATTTTTTCCTTTAAATTCCCATTTTATAATTCCCACTATAATATAAATTTATATAAACATTAAATCTTATTATATAGATATAAAATGATTAAAACCCAATAATGAACACCCTTCTTATTTGAATAACGCATCATTCCTATACCCTATCTTTTCACCTTTTCAAACGCTTTCTTTATGTATTTCTTTCGTTTTTCTACATGTAACGAAAAGTAATTGTTATTTCCATAACTTTAGTGTATATTTTTTCTCTGGAACATCTTTAGGAGGAAGGGATTAGAGCCATGTTATTAATCGAAATATTTACGTTTCTTGGCATTATCGCCGCTGCCATTTCTGGTACATTAGTTGGTTTAAAGAAAGATTTAGATTTATTTGGTGTCCTTTGTTTAGCTGTAGCTACTGCACTTGGTGGCGGAATTATTCGTGATATTATGATTGGCAACCTACCTCCTGTCGCATTTGTACAACCGATTTACTTTTTTGTCAGCGTATTAGCAGCACTTTTCACTTGTATGTTCTTTGAACGTATCAATAAACTTCAAGTTGTCATTATGCTTTCAGATGCTGTCGGTTTAGGGGTCTTTACCGCTATTGGTGCAAACGCAGCGATGTCACATCACGTCGATGCTTCATTCTTAGTCGTTTCGATGGGTGTTATTACAGGTATTGGTGGAGGGATTATGCGTGATATTTGTGCTCAAGATATCCCTTACGTATTCCGCAAAGAGATTTATGCTATTGCTTCTATTCTAGGTGCAATTAGCTTCTTAATCGTATATGAGATGGGTGCACACGTATTAGCTTTCTATATTTGTTTACTTGTAACATTCATCATACGTGTAGTTACTGTTATATATAATGTACATTTTCCGGTCTTCTTTAAGACTCATGCAAAAGCCAATAAAAGTCATTAAGAGAATTCAAAACGAATTCTCTTTCTTTATACAGTTATACTTCAATATCTACATAAAGAAAACTTACCATTCTTTAAGAATGGTGAGTTTTCTTTCGTTCTTCAAAAGTAAAAAATTCGCCTCTACTTCTTTACTTTATTTTTTAAAGAATAACTTTTGGCAATAGAATAACAACATATAAACGCCTAAACTTTGTAAAATAAAAAGACTTGGTATAACTAAATTACTAGGTACAATCTTCTTATTCAAAATCTCCATTCCAATATACCCTACTATAAGTAACAGTAATAACATATATCCTTCATTCTTTTGTTTCTGAATAAGAAAATGTAAAAGGGCAATTGCCATAAATAAAGTAACAGCTAGATAGATAATTTTCTCTCCTTTTAACAGTGTCCCATTCATTCCTTCTGATGATAGTTGATCTATACTTGGTTTAACAGAAGCTAACCGTTCTGTTTCTAACTCTTTTAATTTTTGGTTCATGTGATCTTTCATACTTGGTGCCTGAATCACATCTTGTTTCTTACGCTGTTCCCCTATTAAAACTGATTGCACATATGCATTGTTAGAAATTGTATACTGTTTTATGTCCATCGCTTGAACCCCATAATTTATACCAAAATGAGTAGCGTAAAACACAGCAAAAATCCCAATCATTTTCAACAAAACATTTTGTTTATCTGCACTTTGAAATACCTCCACTAGCAAGACGTATACAAGTACCAAAATAATGATAAACATTCCTACTGGATAAATGATATTGCTAAGAGCAAATAATATCGCCGCACACGCCCACATGTAAGAATGACTTAATCCCTTATATAGCAATATATAACAAGCAAAATAAAATAGAAATATAGAGAATAGTTCCCCTGTTAATAATAAACACGAAAGAATATTTGGTAAGTATAATGCATAAAATAATGCTGCAATACGACCACATTCTTCTTGGAATACAATTGTAGCAATTCGGTAAATGAAAAACACGATTCCTATGCAATATAAAATATTAAATAGCTGTAAAACAAATGTGGCATCGCCGAACACTCGAATCAAAAAAGACTCATATATAATGAAAGGTAATTGACTCACAATATTTATATTACCATTGTTTCCTAATGCAATCTGTTTTGCAGTCTCATACATAGCTCTCGTATCACCAATCACTGCGTTATCCAAAAAGAGGACTGCCCCTATCCTAACAAGCACTGTCATGCTCATTAAAAAAATGAGAAATTGCTTATCTGTAAATCTATATTGCAAAATAGATGCAAGAAGTAAAAGAAGTATAACGAAAATAGATAATACAATCGTTAAACTCGTAGAACTTCCACCAAAAAACTGCTTACTTCCCTCGAAAGCGTTCCAGCAAGAATAAGCAAAAAAGGAAAGCATAATTCCAATAATTATTTTACTAAACCCTGTTTGTATGTAATTCATCTGTACACTGCACCTCTATTTCCATTCATAACACAACGATTCTATCATGAATAGGTACATGGCAGTTAGAAAAATTGTATGACAAAAATGTAGTAACTACCTTTCACTTGCAATGTAAGCGAAACCTCTTTTACACTACAATCTATACAAAACAAAATTTCTTTCAGTTATACGCATAGAAATACAGCCTTATTCTATTTCAATAAGGCAAATCCCTAACAAAGTTTGCTTATCTCAGTAACAAATGCTATTTAATTAAGAAGCGGCAGGAACTAAAAAAGACATGCACTCTGATCGAAAACATATATAGGAGTCGATTATATGAATAAGAAATTTATGAGAGAATCAAAAGCAATTAAAACAACGCGTGTTTTCCCAAATGATTTAAATAACCACCAAACATTATTTGGCGGAAAATTATTAGCAGAAATTGATAGCATCGCTTCTATTGCAGCAGCAAGGCATAGCCGAAAGCATTGCGTAACGGCCTCTATCGATTCCGTTGACTTTTTAACTCCTATCCACCAAACTGATTCTGTTTGCTATGAAGCATTCGTTTGCTATACTGGAAGATCTTCAATGGAAGTATTTGTGAAAGTCATTGCAGAAAATTTATTAGAAGGTGAACGCCGTATTGCCGCTACTTGCTTTATTACATTCGTAGCAATAAAGGACGGAAAAACTTCCTCTGTCCCACAAGTACTACCTGAAACAGAGGAAGAACATTGGTTATATAAGACCGGAGCAGAACGCGCAGAAAGTCGAAAAGCAGGTAGAATGAAAAGCAAAGAGATGGCGGAAGTATTAACTCTAAATAAGCCATGGAACATGTAAATTCAACCTACACAGGCAAAGATTTCTACATATCTTTGCCTGTGTATTTTTATTTCTCAAAAATAATCCTTCTAACTATATAAACACTTTTTCTTTTCTATTCTCATTTCCTTTACAAAATAATCCACCAGCTTGTCCTTTATTTTGGTATACTATTAATGGTATATTAGATAAAGTGCGTTTAAAAATAATTACAATATTGATTAAATATATAAGGGATGGTGCAATATGTCTGTTAAGGTACCAATTTCAATACCAAAAACATTAATTATTATTCCTGCTTATAATGAGGAAGAAGCAATTGCAGATACATTAACGAGACTGTTAGAACTAAAAGAACATTTTACACAACTAAGTATTTGCGTCATTAATGATGGATCCCACGATAAAACAGCTGAGATTGTAAAAGGATTCCCTGTACATCTTGTAAGTTTACCGTATAACTTAGGTATTGGTTCAGCTGTACAAACTGGATACAAATATGCTTACGAAAACGGCTACGATATTGCTATTCAATTCGATGCTGATGGACAACATAACCCTGAAGACTTATACACAATCATTCAACCTATAGCTGAAAACAAATGTGATATGGTATTAGGGTCTCGCTTTACAGAAAAAACTGCATACAAAGGTAGTATCTCACGGAGAATTGGCATTTTTTATTTCACTGCCTTATTAAAACTTTTAACAAGACAAACATTTATGGATCCAACGTCTGGATACCGCGCTATCAATCGCGAAGTAATTCAAATTTTCGCACATAATTATCCAAAAGATTATCCAGAACCTGAGGTTCTTATTCACTTAAAGAAGAAAAAACTTCGCATTAATGAAGTATCTGTGAATATGCAAGAAAGACAAGGTGGCCAATCTTCTATCACACCATTAAAATCTGCATATTACATGATTAAAGTAAGCTTAGCTATCTTAATGCAAAAAATCGTGAAAGGTTGATAATAAATGCCTATAATTACCTTTTCATTCCTCTTTATTCTAATATTATTTTTCCTAATTATTAATTCTATTCGCCGTGGAGCCCTAGAAACAAAATATGCTATTCTATGGATTTTCGTTTGTATCTCAATGGCAATTTTAAGCTCTACAGATAAAATTATAAATTGGGTCGGTAAATTATTAAAAGTAGAATATCCACCATCTGTTTTATTCTTATTTGGACTTCTATTCTGCTTTGTTTTAATTTTTGATTTAACACGTAAAATCTCTAAACTGCATCACCAACTTGTTACATTGACACAAGACTATGCCTTACTAAAACAAAAATTAAACAGTAAAGAAAAAAGCAGTTCTTTACATGATGCTTAATTTAGAGGAGTATGTTAACTTCCTATCTCCTCGATCGTTTCGTTCAAACTTCTTGAACGATTCCATGTTAAAAATGACCTGTTTCCTAAACATTTTAGGAAACAGGTCATTTTTATTTTCTCAAACTCACACCATTGGTTTGAATATATATTGTCGTTTACAAATATAAAACCTTAATCAATAGGATTATTATTACAGAACAAAAAAACACCTTCACTTACTTCGCACTTTTTTTATTATACGAAGTAAGGAGATGTTTTTTATCTTCAAATATTCATCTACTTTAAGAATGGCCTACTAACTCTCATTACAGTTGCCACAATACCTGCTCCTATCATAATAAATAGCATTGGCATTAATGGTAATGCATAACGATCATATGCAAAATATAAACTGTTAAAATAAGTATGGAACAGAACAATCAACCATAAAAATGAATACTCTCTCCATCTCTTCCAGAACAAAACAAATGCAAGTATGGAGCAGACTAAGAAACCAGTTTTAATCGGTTCATAAATATTTTTCATATCCTCGCCCGATATATCGAAAATACTTATTGTAGTGCCTGGATAATAGAATGCTTTTTCCCAGAAGATTTGTGGTTTTAAAACCAGATAACTGTGTATCATGGAACGTTTATCGGTATGCCACCATTCCTTAATGCGATCCATTGCTATTTCTTGTTGTTTTTCCATTAATTCATGCGCTTCAATATTTGGATACTTCGCACGAATATCTGCATCAATTTCTTCCATACTCTTTCCACCTGGGTATCCTTCTCCTTGATATGTACCAAGTAATAATGGATTCCCTGCGCCAGCCGTAAGAGGAATAAACTTATGGAACTGAATATAATTACGCGCCCACCACGGTCCAAGCACGACAAATAATAACACTATACTAATAAGTGCTTGCTTTATCATAAGACGGAACGGATAACGTTTCATTAAAAGATATACAAATAGCAAAATTGGATATAATGCAATTTGTACTCGGAAGTATAATGTTACGAAATAGAACAGTAAAACAATATAGAAATCTTTCATTGAATGTGTATCAGCTAATTTTAAACTCCAATATAATAATCCCAGTGAAAGAAACAAAAATGGACTTTCTGTTAGCGTTAAATTCTCCACTACTACTTCAGGAGGATATAACGCTAATAATAAAGCCCCAATTAATCCTACTGCTGGGTTTACGATATATTTCCCAATTTTATAAGTCATATAGATGCTTAATACACCAAAAGCTATCATGACTAACTTTGCCCATAATACTCCTAAACTACCATGTCCAAATATAAAGAATATGGCTGCCAACAATACTGATTGTCCTGGCATAATATGAATGGTTGGTTTTGTTGGATCGTGATAAGTTAACATACCTGTTTCTAATAAATTAATTGCGCTTTTTTGATACATTAGATCATCACTACCTAGTGTTAAATCCACACCATATTTATTTAAAGTCATCAAACGAAACACCAGGCCAATAATAAGGATGATACTTAATAAAATCCATTCAGGCCTTCGAATATATTTACGTAACATTCTAATGGTTTCCCCCTCGCACACAATTCTTTTATTTCTAATAGAAATATTTAACATACATCTCTTTATTATAACCTATTCTATTATACATCATCTATCTTTTTTCATAAGGCATAATCTTAACAGAGAGTTGATTTACAAAGTTTATATGCGGTAAACTTATACAGATGTTCTTGTCATCTTCTTCCTATTAAATAGGCTTGTATATATGAGGCAAAACATAAAAAACCAGAGGAGATAAAATTCTATGATAGAACAAAAACAACTCGTTTCTGTTGTTATCCCGCTTTATAATGCGGAAAAATATATTGAAGAAACGATGCAATCAATATTGGATCAAACATATAAAAACATTGAAATTGTAATTGTAGATGATGGTAGTAAAGATCAATCGCCTTCTATTGTAAAAGAACTTCAGCAAAAATATCCTGAGCAAATAAAATATGTTCACCAAAAGAACCAAGGTGTGTCTGTTGCTCGAAATACAGGAATTGAAAATGCTAGCGGTGAATATGTCGCTTTTCTTGATAGTGATGACTTATGGCATCCAACAAAAATAGAAAAGCAGGTTGCAAGCATGCATACGAACAGCATGAACGCTTGTTACTGCGGTTATATGAACTTTTATGAAGAAACATCTGAAAAAGTGGAACATGTAACAAATTTCATCAAAGGTGATATGTCAAAGGCCTTCTTAACACATCAAGTTGTTGCGCAAACGAGTACATGGATTTTTAAACGCTCTATTGTCATGGATCATGACATCCGCTTTACACCTGGCTGTAGCTGGGGAGAAGACTTAGAATTTTTATTTAAACTGATGAGTGTAACAAATGTATGCTATGTAGATGAATACTTAACATATTATCGAATCTTATCAGAAGGAAATCTTTCTTCTAAGTATAAAGATTATGAATTGAAAACAACAAAAGAATTAGAAGTATTCAACCGAATGAAAGACTGGGTTCATCAAAAATCTCAAGATTTAATTACAAAAGATTCTGAAGACCTTATACAAATTCTTGAAACTTATCTATTTCCTTATACAGTTATTAACAATGCCTGTATTTATATTAAAGCGAACTCAAAATTAGAAAAATCACAAGTTAACTTGATTAAAAAGGATTTAAAGAAATATTGCCAAAAGATATACTCGAAAAATGGAAAGCGAAGCAGAAAGTTATATGCAATGCTTTGGTTCGTACGAATCAAATTTATGTTTTCTTAATTAATAAACATTCTTTTTTGTAAACAAATCATTGTTACAAATGGGACAAGTTAAGTCCTTAAGAATAGAAAGGTATTTTCGATGAAAACAAACAAAATCCTTAAAAACGCATCCTACTTATTCGTAGGGAATATTATCGTTCGTTTTGTACTCGCTATTGCTACGATTCTCTTCGCACGATATGTTTCTCCAACAGATTATGGTATGTTTACAGCTGCGTTAGCTGTGTCAGCTGTTGTCTGTTATTTTACAGACGCTGGTTTAACACATACGTTTATGCGTGAAGGAACAAAACCAGGTGCTAATATTAGTGAACTAATAAGTAGTTATTTACGTGTCCGCATAATTTTAGCTGTTGTCATTTCTATTCTCTTTGCCATTTTCGCACAGTTTTTCTATGACAATGCTTACTTACGCGCTATGGTATATTTAGTTGTATTACCAACAATGTTCGGAGCTACCTTGCAAGGCGTAGGAATGGCCTATTTCCAAGTAACAGAACGCATGCAATTCACCGCTATCATCTCTGTATTACAAGGTTTAACAGCAGCCGCTGCACTTTTATTAGGAATGAATTTCAAATGGTCGCTTATGATGGTCGCTGCAATGTACGGGGTATCCAGCCTTGTAACAGGACTTATCGCATTTATAATGGTAGTTCGTTATACAACCATTCATAAGGGTTGGGATAGAGGAATTTTAGATCAACTGCTGATTTTCACAATCAATGGGATCATCATCATGTTGCTACCGCAATTAGGTCCAATTATATTAGAAAAAGTTGCCCCATTAGACGAAGTTGGATTCTTTGGAGCAGCATCAAAAATCCCAGCAGTACTTTATCAAATACCTGGTGTAATTGCGGCAGCATTTTATCCAAAGCTATTCGCATTTGGAAATGAAAAAAATATTGATGAACATAGAAAGTTATCACATTTTGAATTAAAGCTTATGTCTTTCCTAGGAATGGGAATTTCTATTCCATTTATCGCTGATCCAAGCTTTTGGATTGTCAGCTTATTAGGTGAAGAATACGCACCAGCAGGGGACGCTCTTGCTATTTTAGCATTTATGGTTATTCTACAATCCATCAACTATCCACTTGCTGATAATTTAACAACGATTGGACAACAGTGGAAACGTACGACTACTATGGCAATTGGATTAGTAGTTGCTGTAATTAGCTATATTGTACTAGGCGGTAAATTTGGAATGATGGGAGCTGCCGCAGCTGCCATCATCACAGAAGGAACTTTATTACTAGGATTTACTTTATTCGTTTATAAAGGTTTCCAATTGCTGTTTAAAGGGATTATATTTAATACCCTAGCATTTGCAATTAGCTATGGCGTTTATCGCACTGTATTAATTAATCTTCCACCTTTAGTTGCTTTAACACTTACTGGTGTACTTTTCGGTATCATCGGCCTTGCAATTGACCCACAAATACGTGGTTTAATCTTAGGGTTTGTAAATAAAAAGCTAGCCAGTAAAGAAGCTTAAAATACAACCACCGAATCTTGTGTTTGAGCAAGATTCGGTGGTTTTTTCTATATTATAAAGTTCTCATATGCGCAATTGTCTCCTGTAGGCCATTATAATATGAAGTTCTTGGCACCTTCCCAATATACTTCTCATACTTATCTCCACTTAGTACAACAGGCTCCTCTGTCAAATACAACATCTCCACAAACTCTTTCATCTGCTTATCAAATAAACCAATTAGTCTTATCATGCCTTTTTTCACAGTCATTACTGATTTTGTATATCCTGTTAACTCTCTTATATGGTGAATCATTTCTTCTCCTGTAATCACACCAAACCCAGGTATATTCCAGTTCTGTCCGTATGCATCGTCCCGTAATGCCAATTCAACAATAGCCTTAGCTCCATCTGGTGTAAAAATATATTCTCTGGCAAGCTTCTTATCTCCCACAAAACTAGATGTTTTATTCACAAGAACACTTTGTAACGTATGATGAATAAGCGTACTTTCCGCATTTGGTCCATAAAAATCCGGGAAATGAGCAATAAGCACTGGCACTCCAGCTTGTTTTGCCATCCTCTCAAGCTGCAAACGAATTTTCCCCTTCTTTGTGTGTGGATTCTTTTCAGCCTCTTCCGTTACCTTCTCTTGGCCTTGTCTTCCATACGCATAAATATTATCTACCATCGCTAATTTCACACCATAATGCTTTGTTACTTCTAATACATTCACTAATAACTTTGGCTGCTTTGTTTCCCAATCTGAATACGGGATGTTTACAGCATGAAAAATAACATCAACATCTTTAGCCGCTTCTAGTACATCAGCCTTCCGAAATACGTCCCCGGTCAAAATGGACACTCTTTCTTCTCCTTGAAATAGCCTTTCCAGCTTTGTTTTATTCCTCGCAAAAGCGATTACTTCAATCCCTCGATTACATAACTCCTTTGTAATTGCATATCCCATTGCTCCAGATGCTCCCAATACTAAAGCCTTTTTCATTCTAATATCCCCCTTTAATTAACCACTGTTCAATTAATGTTAAAAAGAAAACCACTTACATAAGAAGCGATTTTACAATAAAATTTACATGTGCTTTAGCTAACTCTTGTACATCTTCAAATGTTTGAACGTTTCTACAATAATGTGATACGAAACCATGTAATGATAAAAAAACAGACCATATAGTCATTATATTTACCTTCCCATTACATAGAGAAGATACCACATTAGCGAATTTTTCATAACTAGCATTTGGCTCTTCTGCTAGACATTCTTTTAATTCTTCATCTTTAATTAAAAACATAATTTCATAATGACTTTTATTTCGCAAACCAAATTCGATAAACCCCAATAATACTGCTTTCAATTGCTCTTCTGGCTGTAGATTTTGAGCAATTGTTTCATCTAATTTTTGATCCAATAATTGAAAATCCTGTTCAACCATCGCATAAAAAAGCTCTGCTTTATTTTTAAAATGATAATAAATTGAACCATGACTATATCCTAGTTCCACTGCAACCTTACGCATTGAAGTATATTGATATCCATGCTTTATAAATAAATCTCTCGCTGCATCCATAATCATTTCTCTTGTTAATTCTTGTTTAACTGCTCTCCTTGGCGACATCTCTCATACCTCACAAGTTTTATTAACCGCTGTTCAATTAAATTATATTACTTTTCTAAAAATATACAACCCCACTCTTGAAAAAATATACATTTCGAAAGGATAGCATTATATCCAAGAATTTAGTATCATGATTCAAGACACTATTTTGAAATGGACGGAGGACATTATGAGCTTATTAACAGTCGAAAAATTAGGTCATACATTTGGTGATCGTACGTTATTTAAAGATGTATCATTACGCTTATTAGCAGGAGAACATGTTGGTTTAGTCGGCGCAAACGGTGTTGGCAAATCAACATTTATGAATATTATTACAGGACAACTTATTCACGATGATGGTCGTGTAGAATGGACACCTGGTACGCATTACGGATATTTAGATCAACATACAATTTTAACAGCTGGCAGAACGATTCGTGACGTACTCACAGATGCATTTTTACCTTTATTTGAAAAGGAAAAAGAATTAAACACAATTACAGAAAAAATGGGAACGGCTACGCCAGAAGAACTAGAAGAACTTCTTGACCAAATGGCAGACATTCAAGATGCACTTGAAGCCGGTGGATTCTACTTATTAGATATTAAGATTGAAGAAGCAGCACGTGGTCTTGGAATTGACGCAATTGGTTTAGATCGTGACGTTTCTGCATTAAGTGGTGGACAACGTACAAAAGTGTTGCTTGCAAAACTATTACTTGAACAACCAGAAGTACTATTACTGGACGAACCTACCAACTATTTAGATGTGGAACATATCCAATGGCTAACAAACTATTTAAAAGAATATCCACATGCATTCCTTTTAATTTCTCATGATACGGAATTTATGAACAAATGTGTTGATGTAATCTTCCATCTAGAATTTTCGAAGATGACGCGTTACACAGCAACATATGAGAAATTTTTAGAGCTAGCTGAACTGCATAAAAATCAACATTTAAACGCTTATCAAAAGCAACAAGAATTCATTAAAAAACAAGAAGATTTCATTGCAAAAAACAAGGCCCGTTATTCTACAACAGGTCGTGCAAAGAGCCGTCAAAAGCAGCTTGATCGTATGGAACGTATTGACCGTCCAGAAACAGCTATTAAACCAGAGTTCTCTTTCAAAGAATGTCGCGCAAGCAGCCGCTTTGTCTTTGAAGGAGAAGAAGTAGAAATTGGCTATACACATCCATTACTACCTAAGCTAACAATGACAATTGAACGCGGTGAAAAAATTGCAATTGTTGGATGTAACGGTGTCGGTAAATCAACATTATTAAAAACAATTCTTGGCAAAATCAAACCATTAGGCGGAAAAATAAGCCTTGGTGACTTTTTAGAACCAGCATACTTTGAACAAGAAGTAAAAGCTGATAACTTAACACCAATCGATGATGTATGGAATACGTTCCCACATTTAGATCAACACCAAGTTCGTGCAATGTTAGCACGATGTGGCTTGAAAAACGAGCACATTTCTCGCCCATTGAGTCAATTAAGTGGTGGAGAGCAAGCGAAGGTCCGTCTATGTAAATTAATGGGTGAAGAAAGCAACTGGATTCTATTTGATGAGCCGACAAATCACCTTGATGTTACAGCTAAAGAAGAATTAAAAAAAGCATTAAAAGCATATAAAGGAACAATCCTTCTCGTATGTCACGAACCAGATTTCTATGAAGATTGGATAACAAAAGTTTGGAACGTGGAAGAATGGGCACAATCTAGTAACTAATAAAAAAGGTGGATCCACTATGGTATCCACCTTTTTCTTATTACAAAATCATTCTATCCGTCTCATATAATTTTTATATGATAATACCCCGCCAACCTCAATCGAAAATCCTTAAAATCATCATAAGATTTCAAATTAGCCAACATTCCTTGAATAACTGGAATCCTTGGATTTGGCAACCTCATTTCAGCTTCTAAAACATCCAATGTAACTAATAGTTCATCATTTTCCAATTGATTTGCTAACGTGCGTTTGAATACAATAATTTCCTGTAAAAAATGTTCTTTTGCTTGCTCTTTAATAAGCTCTGAACTACAAAAGAATTCTCCGAGCTTTTCCTCGTGTAACACAGGTCTATCCTTAGATTTTAAAAGCCCAGCTACAAGATCATCCATTCTCTTTAGAATAAATGCAGAAACATGAGATAAATCAATTTCTGTTGCGTTTAAAATAATTAATTCTAAATATCCTCGGCATATTCCCTCCACCATAATCACCAGATCTAATAAATACGGAATAACTTTTTCACCATAAATAGACAATAAACTATTCCGGTAAAATGCATGCGATTCTAGCTTCATTCTCATCATAAATGCTTCTACTTCTTTATTGAATGGAATTGCATTTTCCCTTGCATGCATAATAATAAACTCTTTATGTTTTTGTATATCATTAAACTGGCAATACAATTGTTTTTCAAACTTTTCACGTGGTAATAACGATTCCTTATCAAGATCCATCATTTTTTTTTGGATTTTATCATAATAATATCGAAGTGTAGCTAATAATAATTCATCTTTTGATTTGAAATATAAGTAAAACGCTCCCTTTGACATCCCACACGCTGTTACAATCTCTTGCACTGACGTTGTATTTACACCCTTATTTGCAAATAACTTCATTGCCATTTCTATAATTAAACGTTCTTTTTCTTTCATTTTCTTCTCTCCTAATTTCATCTCGCATCATGAATTCATATTATAAAATTACCAATTTTTATTATACCATCCCTTTTCATTGACGACTGACCACTCAGTCAGTTATATTATGTATTAGACTGACCAGTTGGTCAATATATGTTAAAAAAGGGAGCGCAAACATGAACAAAATTATTAACTTTTCGTTAAAAAACAAGTTCGCAGTTTGGCTATTAACCATCCTCGTTACCGTGGCAGGAATTTATTCTGGGCTTAATATGAAGCTAGAAACAATCCCTGACATTACAACTCCTGTTGTAACAGTAACAACGGTTTATCCTGGTGCTACACCAGCAGAAGTAGCAGATAAGGTATCGAAACCGATGGAACAGCAGCTGCAGAATTTAAGCGGAGTCAATGTTGTCAGTTCTTCCTCTTATCAAAATGCCTCTTCTATTCAAGTAGAATATGACTTTGATAAAAATATGGAAAAAGCTGAAACTGAAATTAAAGAAGCTCTTGCAAATGTAAAATTACCAGAAGGCGTGAAAGACCCAAAAGTTTCTCGAGTAAACTTTAATGCCTTCCCTGTTATTTCATTAAGCGTAGCAAGTAAAGATGAATCTTTAGCTGCCTTAACTGAAAAAGTTGAAAAAAATATTGTCCCAGGATTAAAAGGACTTGATGGTGTGGCATCTGTTCAAATCTCAGGGCAACAAGTAAATGAAGTACAACTTGTCTTTAAAAAGGATAAGATGAAAGAATTAGGTTTAAGTGAAGATACCGTTAAAAACATCATTAAAGGCTCTGACGTATCTTTACCACTTGGTCTATACACATTTAAAGATACGGAAAAATCAGTTGTTGTAGATGGTAACATTACAACGCTCAAAGCTTTAAAAGAAATGAAAATTCCTGCTGTTCCTTCAGCAGCAAGTGGTCAAGGTAACCCGGGAGTAGGAGCTCAAGCACCGCAAATGAATCCAGCTACCGCTAATGGAATTCCAACTGTGACCTTAGAAGAAATTGCCGATATTAAAGAAGTTGGAAAAGCTGAATCAATTTCTCGTACAAATGGAAAAGAAGCAATCGGCATTCAAATTGTAAAAGCCACTGATGCAAATACAGTTGATGTCGTAAATGCAGTCAAAGATAAAGTAAAAGATTTTGAAAAGAAATATAAAAACCTAGAGATTATCTCAACATTTGACCAAGGTGCACCGATTGAGAAATCAGTTGATACAATGCTAAGCAAAGCAATCTTTGGTGCGATCTTTGCCATTGTCATTATTATGTTGTTCTTGCGAAATATCCGAACAACATTGATTTCTGTCGTTTCTATACCACTTTCTTTATTAATTGCTGTTTTAGTACTAAAACAGATGGATATTACGCTTAATATGATGACACTTGGCGCCATGACAGTTGCCATTGGGCGCGTTGTCGATGATTCAATCGTTGTTATTGAAAATATTTATAGACGTATGTCCTTATCAGATGAAAAATTAAAAGGTAGAGACTTAATTCGCGAAGCAACAAAAGAGATGTTTGTTCCGATTATGTCTTCTACAATTGTAACGATTGCGGTCTTTTTACCTCTTGGACTTGTAAAAGGCATGATTGGTGAAATGTTCCTACCGTTTGCTTTAACAATTGTCTTTGCTCTATTAGCTTCATTACTTGTAGCAGTTACAATTGTACCGATGCTAGCACACTCTTTATTCAAAAAGGAAAGTACAAGAGAAAAGCAAGTACACCATGAAGAAAAACCAAGTAAGTTAGCAAATGGCTATAAACGCCTGCTCGGATGGGCGCTAAATCATAAAATTATTACATCTAGCCTTGCTGTTCTTTTATTAGTAGGTAGCCTTGCACTTGTACCAATTATCGGTGTAAGTTTCTTACCATCTGAAGAAGAGAAAATGATTATTGCAACATATAACCCTGAGCCAGGACAAACATTAGAAGACGTTGAAAAAATAACAACAAAAGCTGAAAAGCACTTCCAAAACAAGAAAGATGTAAAAACAATTCAATTCTCATTAGGCGCGGAAAACCCAATGAGTCCAGGTCAAACAAATCAAGCAATGTTCTTCGTTCAGTATGATAATAGCGCGAAAAACTTTGAAAAAGAGAAAGAACGAGTTATTAAAGACTTACAAAAGATGACAGGAAAAGGTGAATGGAAAAACCAAGACTTCGGAGCTGGTGGCGGTAGCAATGAAATTAAGCTATACGTATATGGAGATAGCTCAGAAGACATCAAACCTGTCGTAAAAGACATTCAAAATATCATGAAAAAGAATAAAGACTTAAAAGACATCGACTCTAGTATTGCAAAAACATATGCAGAATACACATTGGTCGCAGATCAAGAAAAACTAAGTAAAATGGGGCTAACTGCTGCCCAAATTGGAATGGGACTTTCTAATCAACATGATCGCCCTGTTCTTACAACCATAAAAAAAGACAGTAAAGATATTAACGTATATGTAGAAGCAGAAAAACAAAATTATGAAACCATTGATGATTTAACAAATCGTAAAATTACAACACCACTTGGCAATGAAGTTGCCGTGAAAGACGTTATGACTGTAAAAGAAGGTGAAACTTCCAACACAGTAACGCATCGTGATGGTCGTGTTTATGCAGAAGTGATTGCAAAATTAACATCCGATGATGTTTCCAAAGCATCTGCCGCTGTTCAGAAAGAAGTAGATAAACTGGATCTTCCTTCTGGCGTAGATGTTTCTATGGGCGGTGTCACAAAAGATATTCAAGAGTCATTCCAACAACTTGGTTTAGCGATGCTAGCTGCAATTGCCATTGTATACTTCGTTCTTGTCGTTACATTTGGCGGTGCCCTTGCACCATTCGCAATTTTATTCTCGCTACCATTTACAATCATCGGTGCTCTCGTTGCCCTATTAATCTCCGGTGAAACGTTAAGCGTATCAGCGATGATTGGTGCCCTTATGTTAATCGGTATCGTTGTAACGAATGCGATTGTTCTCATCGACCGCGTTATTCATAAAGAGAAAGAAGGCTTATCAACACGTGAAGCATTATTAGAAGCCGGAGCAACTCGACTGCGCCCAATCTTAATGACAGCAATCGCAACAATTGGTGCTCTTATCCCACTTGCACTAGGATTTGAAGGTAGTGGCTTAATTTCTAAAGGCCTTGGCGTAACAGTAATCGGTGGATTAACAAGTTCAACATTGTTAACACTTCTTATCGTTCCGATTGTATATGAAGTATTAAGTAAATTTAAAAAGAAAAATAAAGCTGTAAAATAAAAAAATAGCCTCGCTACATGCGAGGTTATTTTTTATTTCCAAATAAGATTAGAAAATCTCCGTAGCCTTCTTTCTCTAAATCCGCTCTTGGAATAAATCGAAGCGCTGCTGAATTAATACAATAGCGTAGACCATTTGGTCCAGGACCATCTGGGAATACATGGCCAAGGTGCGAATCACCTTCCTTACTTCTTACTTCCGTACGCGTCATATTGTGGCTGACATCCATTTTCTCTTTTACACTAGCTGACATAACTGGCTTTGTAAAACTAGGCCATCCACATCCACTATCAAATTTATCTAGAGAAGTAAATAGTGGTTCACCCGATACAATATCCACATAAATACCTTCCTCTTTATGATTCCAATATTCATTTTGAAAAGGTGGCTCTGTACCATTTTCTTGTGTTACGTAAAACTGCATATCCGTTAATTTCCCTTTTAAATGTGCATTATCTTTTGGCCAATGTTTTTTTATAAAAGCATCGCGGCCTGACCCTTGGCGGTATAATTCGTAACGAAATGTATTTTTCTTATGATATCCTTGATGATACTCTTCAGCTGGGTAAAATGTAGCAGCAGGAAGTATTTTCGTAGCAATTGGCTTCGAAAAGTGGCCGCTCTCAGCAAGTACTATCTTTGAAGCCTCTGCTTGTTCACGTTGTTCCTCATTATGATAGAAAATTACGGTTTCATAAGACTGTCCGCGGTCATGAAATTGCCCGCCAGCATCTGTTGGATCAATTTGTCTCCAATACAGCTCTAACAGTTTTTCATAAGGCATTTTACTTGCATCAAATGTAATTTGCACAGCTTCATAATGTCCTGTTGTTTCTGAACAAACTTCTTTATAAGTCGGGTTCTCTTTATGCCCACCTGTATAACCTGATACGACCTGTATAATGCCTTCCATCTCTTCAAATGGTGAAACCATACACCAGAAACATCCCCCTGCAAACGTAGCAAGCTCTATCTTTTCATTTATAGCCATTTATTTCACCCCTATTATTTATTCTTCTTACAGTATGGCATAGGAAGTTAGAAGTTATAAAAGAAAAAGCACCGGATTCCGATGCTTTTCTTTCCCTCTATTGTTCAGCAGAATTCTTTTCTTTCTCATCGCTTATCACATCTAACACATCTAATAGGAACATAAAGACCGGAATACCGATAATAAGTCCCCACACACCTAAAAAGTGTTCTGAGAAAATTAATACCATAAACGTATAAAAAATAGGTAAATTCGTTTTTTGTGACATGAATTTTGGGTTTAACACATAACTTTCAAGCGCATGAATAACAGTAACAATAATTAAAATGTAAATCACATACGTAATGCTACCAATATTATAAGCAATCATACAAAGTGGAAATAGCGAAATAATTACACCAGCTACTGGGATTAAACCGAGTAAAAAGATCATTAATGCTAAACCAAGTAATTGTGGAAACCCTAAAATCCATAGCGCAATCACTGACAAGACACAATTAACAATTGCAATTAGAAACTGTGCTTCAATTACTTTTCCAAATGAACGAGCGAATTTCTTTCCAAAATATTCAATTTCGTTATAGAAAATTGCAAGTCTGCTCTCTTTAAATTTTGAAGTAAAAGCAACAATACGAGCCTTCTCTAACAAGAAAAATAAACTTAAAATTAGAGAAAGTAAAAATTGCAGACCAAACTTTCCAACATTAGCAATGGATTTATAAAGAATATCCACGCCTTGCCCAACATACTTAGAAAGTTCCATATGGTTAATTGCATTAATCGAATACTTTATAATCCCACTATCCGGTGGATTTTTAAAGAACACATTAAACTGGTAAATTAATTGTGAGATTTGCACCGTCAATACTGGTAGATATTTAAATAATGTAATGGTAATTCCACCAACTAACATTACATATAAGAATGCTATAATAATTTTCCGATTAATCGGCATAAAGTGATCGAGTTTTCGAGAAATAAATTTTTGGAATCGATCCATTAAATACGTAAGAATAAACGTAATTAAAATCAAATTGAACATACTTTGTAGCCCATATAGCATAAGAGCGAGTAAAAGTAGTACAAGTAATCTTTGGAATCCTTTGCTTTGAAACAGGTTTTTCATTTGCATAATCGACGAGTGATCTCTCCTGTCCTATAAAGTGAAACTTTAATCAGTGGGGGTTCCTTCACCCTACCAATTATCAGCCCTTATAAATCAAGCTTTTATGGAAAATTTCTCCCCTATTTAATTTCTTTGCCCTCGCTAGATTTTGAGGCGGGGATATTAATGTCCAAGAATAGCGGGATACATCATATTACTTTCTATTTTACAATACAACGGCCCTTTTCAGAACGCATGATGCAAAGTATTAATGAAGATTTAAGGAAAATGTTACTTTTTTCATATGACATAGGTCTTACCACTACTGTAACACAAAAAGCAAGCTATCAGTAGAAATCTGTTCTACCAATAGCTTGCTTTTATGTTTTTACAAAACATATTATATTCTGTTATGCGATGAATGGCATAAACATTGGAATGACAACAACTGTTACAACCCCAACGACTGTTACTGCAATACTTGCCATCGCCGCTTCTACTTCTCCCATTTCAATCCCAACTGCAACCCCAAGTGCATGTCCTGCTGTTCCTAATGCTAAGCCTTTTGCAATCGGATTTTTCACTTTAAATGTTTTTAAGAATAACGCGCCAAGTGCGTATACAATAACTGCGTTAAAGATAACTGCAAAAGATGTAATTGCTGGAATACCACCGATACTTTCGGATATTGGTAGTGCAATCGCCGTTGTTGCAGCTTGCGGTAGCATAGAGTTCATTACAGATATATCTAAACCAATTGCTTTTGCGACAATGAACACGACAATCACTGAACAAACAGATCCAACAATGATAGCTGATAAAATTTGCCACCAATATTTTTTTAATTTATCAACTTGCTTGTATAAAGGAATTGCAAAGGCGATTGTTGCAGGTTCTAAGAAGAAACTAATCATTTTACCGCCAGTATTATATTCCTCAAATGTAAAGTTTCCAACCTTTAAAAAGACAATCCCGAGTACCATCGCTACAAACAATGGTGTGAATAAGAAGAACCCTTTTGAATGTTTAAATAAGAATGTTCCGATTCCGTATGCGATTAATGAAACGACGATTCCGAAATATGGAGTCATTGTACTTGCCATGTTCATTACCTCCTAACCATGTATGGTCTGATATATTACGCAACTTTTCCGTGTTTGCGTCCTTTATGTACAACATCTAATTGTTTTGTATCTTTTGTTTCTTTTTCATCTTTACCTAGAATAAATTGTGCAAACAAACCAGTTACTGCTAGTAAAATAATTGTTGCCACGACAATTACAGTTATAATTTGTACAAAGTATTGTCCCATTACACCAAGAGAGTTTATAACGGAAATACCCGATGGTACGAATAAAAATCCAATAATACCTGTTAACGCTGTTCCAAGTGATTCAACTTGTTCCAATTTAATGACTTTTAAACATAATAGACTAAACAAAATGACTAATCCGATTACTGATGAAGGCATTGGAATTGGTAAGTGCGTTGTAATAATATGAGAAACAAACATAATAGCTGAAAAAACAAATGCTTGTGATAGAAAACTGTATACTTTTTTTGTACTCATTTTGGCCACCTCTTTCGATTTGGTAACTTTATTGTATATGATGTAAACACTTAAGTAAGCGTTTACACAACAGAACGTCAAATATACAGAATCAGTTACAAAAATAGCCGGATGAAATACAAAAGCTGCTTCTTAAATACGAAGCAGCTTTTTGAGTTCCTTTGCATATGTACGACTTACTGGGACTTTCGAATCATCTTTCATGATTAAATTATAGGTAGAATTAAACCAAGGTTGTATTTCTAAAATATGATTAATATTCGCGATAAAACTACGATGAACACGCATAAAGCTTGTTTGCGGTAACTTCTTTTCTAAAATAACAAGTGTATCGTGTGTTACATATGTTTCTCGAATCGTCTTTACAGCTACCTTCCCGTCTACAAGGCCCACATAAACAATGTCTTCTATATTTACAAGTACAATAGATTCTTCTATTGGCAGCGCAAGCTTATGCATCCCAGTGGCTACATCTGGGACTTTCATATCTGGCTGTTTCTCTGTTTCACTCTGCTTTCGCTTCTTATATTTTTTCAACGTCTGTGCAATCCGCTCTTCATCAAATGGTTTTAAAATATAATCTAATGCATCCACTTCAAATGCTTGCAGCGCATATTGGTCGTACGCTGTTGCAAAAACAATAGCCGGTGGGTGTTTCATTTTCTTTAATATATTAGCAATTTCAAATCCATTATCATCTGAAAGCTGAATATCTAAAAAAACAAGATCTGGCTTGCTCTCCATTAGCTTTTCTAATGCATCCTCAACGCAATCTGCTTCATCAATTACATCAACTTCTTTTGTACGCTGTAATAAATATTTCAGTTCATCCCTTGCTAACATTTCATCATCTACTACTAATACCTTTATCATCGCTCTCTTCCTCCCCCATGCTTTGAATTGGAATCTCAAATAATATTTCTGTCCCTTTTTCTACGTCACTCTTAATATCAAGTACTGTATCTTTCCCAAACAACCCTATTAACCGTTGATTAATATTATATAAAGCCGTCCCTGTGCCCTTTCTCGATGAAACAACAGTTTTTCCTAGTTGTTCTAAGCGTTCTTGTTCAATTCCTTGCCCGTTATCCCTCACTTTAAAATGAATCATATCTCCCTCGGCATACACATGAACTTCTACTTGGCAAATTGGCTGTTTCTTTGGAAAAGCATGTCTAAGTGCATTTTCTACTAACAACTGCAATACAAATGGTGGAAGTAACGTTTTCTGTAAGCCTTCTCCAATATACGTCTTCACCTCATATTTGTTTGGGAACCTTGCTTGCTCTAGTGATAAATATGCATGTACATGATTTAGTTCTTGCTCTAACGGGATAAGTAACTGACGTGCTCCTTGCAAATTACAACGAAAATAGACGCTAAGCTGTAACAATAGTTTTCTTGCCTTTTCTACATCTGTGCGGCATAAAGCTGAAACTGTATTAATGGCATTAAAGAGAAAATGCGGGTTAATTTGCGCTTGCAATGCTTTTATTTCTGCGTCCTGTAGCAATTTACTTTGCAGTTCCGCTTCTCCTAATTCAAGCTGTGTAGAGAAAATCTTCGCTAATCCTTCTGCTAACTCTTCTTCTACACGACTTAATTGATTAGGGTTTTTAAAGTAAAGCTTTAATGTCCCAATTGTATTACCATGTGATGTTAATGGAATAACCACCGCTGCCTGTAATGGACATCCTTCATGTTGACAATTGATATCTTCTCTTGATTTCGCTTTCATTATTTTCCCTGTCTTTAATACCTCTTTTGATAGTCCAGTAATTAAACTATGAGAAGGAATATGGTGATCAGATGCTAATCCAACATGCGCTAATATTTTTTCTGTATCTGTTAAAGATACCGCATCTGTCCCTGTAAAACGATGGATAATTTGTGCCACATGTTTACAAGATTCCTCTGTTAGCCCCTGGCGAAAATAGGGTAGTGTTTTATCAGCAATCCGAAGCACTTTATGGGTTTGCAAGGCCTTCGCATTTTCTTCTTGCCGCAAAATAGCTTGTACCATAGAAAGTAAAATAAAGCTGCCAAAACTATTTACAAGAATCATCGGTATCGCGATCGTTTTTACGACATTAAAGCCATCCTCTACAATAAACAGAATCATCACCATTTCTAAGGAAACAATAAAAATACTTAAAACAGCCGAAAATTTAGGTGTAATAACACGATTACGCTTTTGAAAAACATGGCCAATATATCCTGTAATAATCCCAGCTAAAATAGAAGAAATTGCGCAGCTAAGAGCCGTCGTTCCTCCTAACATATAACGATGAATACCGGCAATAAACCCGACACCAATTCCGACAATTGGTCCACCTAATAAACCACTGATTCCAACGCCCATAATACGCGTATTCGCAATGGTACTCGATGAAGAAACACCTTGTAACCAATTTTCATTCATAATTGTATTCCCGGCAATTTCGATCCCTGTGTAATTGCTTACAATTGTAAATAAAGAAAAGATACAAATAAGCATAAGTTTGTCTTTATATCCATCCTGTTTATGAAGAAGGCGCCGAAATATTTTAATATGAGAAAGTAAAAAACCTAAAATAACAATTAATCCGACGCGTTCAATCATCATGAGCAGTAGATCTATCATCTTTGAGTCATCCTTTATTTGTTTAGTTAGTTTTATTATCGGAAAATAATGGAGTAAGAGTCAAGGAAGAAGAAGTCAGTGAAAGTAAAATTATATAAAAATAGGATGTTTTCTTTATTGTGAAAACATCCCTTTATCAGCTTTGTGGCTCTATCGTTTCTCCAATTGCCTCAATTACCGCTCCAATCACCTGTATCCAATTCCCAATAAGCCCAAGCAATTGCTCATCTACTTTTGTCTCTTTTTTTCCCTCTCCATTCTTCTGACTATTATCATCTTCTTTTTCATTGTCACTCTCTTTCTTTTCTTCTTTTAATACATTGTATAAACCTTGAAATGCTTGTAATCCAGCTCCTAGCGTTTGTATGGAGTTTCCGATGACCTCTAACCATTGAATGTCTGGAACATCTCGAAGTTCATCAACAACTTCTAAAAAAGCCCCTAAAGATTGCAAACTATTTCCCGCAATGATTAAATAATCATTTTCTTTTTCTTCTTTCTCCATATTCAAAACCGTTCCGATAATATCAGAAATATTCCCCAAAGCCTGCACTTCAGCACCTGTTTTCTCAAGTGACTTTCCTTTTTTCTTTACCTGATTTACATTATTTTCTCCTTGGTCTTTTACATCACCCGGTTGTTTATTCTTCACAATTTTATTCTCATTTTTGTGAGCTGATTCATCTATCTGTTCAGTTTCTTCCTTTTCGTCTTCTTTACTATTTGTTGAATGTTCTGGTGCCACTGCTTGTAACACATTTCCAAGAGCTTGTAATGATTCACCAACAATGACTAGTGGATCCTCTACATTTTCTTCTCCAATAAACGCTCTTGTATTTCCAATTGCAGATATAATATTTCCACCGGCTTGAAACCAAGCTCCCGTAACTTCTAAACTTCTTGGATTCATGGTTCTTCATCCATCCTAAACAAATTGCCTTATAATTTATTATGATATTCGAGATTCTTGCCCATTGTTTATATACAAGTAAAAATAAACCCGTTCTACCTCTAATTCATATAAAGTGAAGGCTAATAATCAGTGGGATAAATTTGATAATAAAATTGAAGATTGCTAAAACTAAAGTAATATAATTACAGTCCTTTTACACCGCTTCGTGAAGTCGGAATATATTCCTAAAGGATATGTATGCTTTTTGGGGACTCCTCGCAATATTAAATGGCAGGACTTTTATTATTCTTCCATGGTGACTGCATAATAAATAAGGGGAGTAATGATGAGTATCACAGGTGAAGTATTAGACTAAATTCCAAAAGAGAAAGCCTCCTGTATATCTCTTGTACAGGGGGCTCATTCATCATTTATTTCGATCGACTAGCCTTCTGGAATAAGAAAGCTGTTTTATCCTTTTCTTTCACAATACCTTGTTCCAAAGCTAGTTCTCCTGCCACCTTAGGTGCTAACCAAAGCACCGGTAACAATAGCATGGATACAGGTTACAACTGTCACAACAATGAAGGATTGTAAGGCATTAATACTCCCCTCACCGATATATAAAAGAATTGCTGCAACTGCGCCCATAATAAGTGACCAAAAAATTCTCAAGCTAATTCTAGGATCTCCTTCTCCGGTCACTGCCATTGAAATGGAAGTAAAGGCTTCCATTTGCTATCTAACAGGAATCAAAAAAAGTTATAAATTTATGAAAGATTATCATCTCGTCTAACAATAAAGTGAACTTTTAATCAGTAGAGGCTCTTCATTCCCCACTGATTATTAATCCTCATGAATCGGGCTCTTACGGGCAATTTATCTCCCACCTAACTTCTTTGCTTGCGCCGAATTTTGAGGTGGGAGTATTAATCCCCCCACAAATAGCAGGATAAATTATTTATGAAAGAAGTTTGGCTTAAGAATATCATTTGGATAAGGTTTATGATAAATATGCGTTGTAGCTGGTGATAACGGCGGAATGAGCCATACCCAATTTCCCGTCACAACACGTCCACAAGCTGCCTCTTGCTTTTCAAATTGCCCAAACTGTTGTGCAGCTGTATGGTGATCAACGATACTTACACCTTGCTTTTTAAAAGAATACAGGACAGCTACATTTAATTCAACTAGGGCCTTATCTTTCCATAATGTGCTATTTCTAGACGTATCCAAGTTCATTATTTCTGCTACAGCTGGAAGTAAATGATAGCGATCATGATCTGCCAAATTACGAGCACCAATTTCAGTACCCATATACCAGCCGTTGAAAGGTGCGGCCGTATATGAAATCCCTCCGATTTCTAGACGCATATCTGAAATCATTGGTACCCCATACCATTTTGCTCCTAGATCCAAAAATGGGTATTCTGGATGTTCAATATCAACCTCTTTTACTTCTTCTTTAGGAATCTCCCTATATACAGGTTCTTGCCCATCAATAGAAAATACGAGCGGCAATACATCAAAATTCGTACCCTCTCCATTCCACCCAATCTCCTGACAAAGCGCTGTAAATGGAACCGAATGAGAATCACCAATCACACCCATTTCGGTTTCATATCCTGCATAACGAATCAACTGATGATTATAAATTTTAATGTTATTTTTTTCGCCGTTATACTGCTTGAAAATTGTAATTGTCGGTTTAATTTTCCCATTATTCGTTGCATATCGAATATGATGAGTCAGTGCGTTGTATACACCTTCCTCATCATTCACTTCACGAGCATCTAATATATGCATTTTATTCCAAAATAATCTCCCAATACAACGATTACTATTTCTCCATGCCATACGTGCACCATGGACAAGTTCATCAAAAGTGTGCTCATACGTTCCCGTTTTTTCTATTTCCATTACAATTTGTGTGAAACGTTCTTCTATTTGCTTCTCTCTACCGAGCTCCTCATAACAAATTGTAATAAACTTCCTTGCTTCCTCTACTAATTGTTCCATTTTACTCATAAACAATCTCCTTCTACTTTACCAAGGCACTATTACTTTACAGTATAGCAAAAACAAGTATCGTAACAAACCTAATGAAACGGTTCTACTTTCATAGTTAAAACTTATATGTTCATGGAATTAACAGAATTGTATATTTTATTGTTGACTTACGAAAAGAACAGGTGTATTTTTGAGTTAGGTAAATTGTTTTTACCTTATGCAACTTTTTGACAAAAGAAGGAGGTGAGTTATATGTCTTCATTTCATTTGCCCGAGCTTTCATATGACTATGATGAGTTAGAGCCCTATATTGATGGTGATACTTTGGCACTTCATCATGGAAAGCATCACGCGACATATGTAAAGAATTTAAATGCAGCTTTGGAGGGACATGAGGAATTGCAGAGCAAACCTTTAGAAGAATTGTTATGTAATTTAAACACCCTTCCACCAGAAATTGTTACAGCTGTACGAAATAACGGTGGTGGACATTACTGCCATAGTCTTTTTTGGGAAGTGATGAGTCCGAAAGGTGGAGGCGAACCTAATGGAGACGTTGCAAAAGTAATTGATTACTATTTCAATACCTTTGACAACTTAAAAAATCAGCTTTCCAAAACGGCAATTAGTCAGTTTGGAAGTGGATATGGGTGGCTTGTACTTGATGGTGAACATCTCTCTGTCATGAGTACACCAAATCAAGATACACCACTAGAAGAAGGAAAAATCCCATTGCTCGTAATTGATGTATGGGAGCATGCTTATTATTTGAAGTATCAAAACCGTCGCCCAGAATTTGTTACAAACTGGTGGAATACGGTTAATTGGGATCAAGTAAACGAAAAGTATTTACAAGCAATTCAATCACAAAAACATTAATTATGCGTATAAGGTAAATTTGGTAATGTAAAACTAGTATTATCGAAATCCTCCAGAATCCCCCGGATTGCCACCGGGGGATTTATGAATAACCATTAAATCACTTCAATATAGTGTTTCAATATATTATTTATATCTGTCTCTAAATTTCTAAACTGAAATCCTAAGTCTTTCGCTCGCTTATTATTTACCGTACAATTTGTCATCCCATTATAAGGAGCTTTATTTTCTCCTTTTGTTTCAATGCAGGAGTTTATTCCTGTATGTTCTTCTATAAAATCAACAACTTTTCTCATAGAAATTACACCATTACTGCATGCATTGATTGGACCACTTGCGTCTATCGTACTAAGCCATGCTAGAAACTCTCCCGCTTCTTTTTCATGGATAAAAGACATTTCCCCCTCTATATCTTCTACTACAAAAGACTTTTTCTTTACGATGTTTTCAACATAAAAATACAATCTCTTTGTATAGTCATTTTCACCAATAACAACCGGGAAACGCACTGCAATAACAGGGAATGTAGCATCTCTAAACAATACAGCCTCAGCTAATCTTTTCCCCTCGTTATAAGAGAAATCATGCCTATCCCCATAAACAATCGGATACTGATACGGATTGAAATCTTCTTCCTTTAAAGATAGCGCCGGCTCATAGACAGCCATTGAAGATATAACAATATATTTCTTTACTTTATTATGGAGTACATTGCATATAACCTTTGCTGCATTGGGACTATAGCATAAGTTATCATACACAACGTCATAACTTTCTCCCGCTAACATTTCCTGGAGCATCCCTTCATCTTCTCGATCTACAATGATCCTCTTAACAGCACTACCAAAGGAATCTTCTGTAAACCCTCGCGTCGCAATTGTCACATCATGTCCAGCTTGTAGCAGACTTTCAACTAATCGTTTTCCAAAAAATCTTGTTCCACCTAACACTAATACCTTTTCCATATTCATCATTCCCCTAGTTATTTTCATTTCTATGATGACTGAATAAATAGCTATTACCTCATTATACTTGAAATTATTTCCATATAAAAAAGAGAATCCATAAAGATTCTCCACTTCTTTTCTTAAAACTCTTACCGTACTCGATATTTAAAAATACAATAACAAAAATATAAAATGGAGAGCACTGAGACATACACCCAAACCTGATATACTACTGGTGTTCCCCATACTCCCATAAAATATAGAAGTGATGGAAGTGTTAATGTTACCCATGATTGCACAAATGCTATCCTACCAAGGTATTGATTTATACTCTTTCTCTGTACATTTAATACAAAGAATAAGTACCAAAGAAGTGCCCACATAAACCAAGTGAGTGCATTAACGATGTCCTGAAATTGCACAAACGATACAACCATATAAAACAATGCAACAACGGACACCCACAGACAAAACCAGCCTAGTCCATCACTATTCATCCCTGTAATAAAGGTGACCCCTACATATAAATAGGTCAAACCAAATAAAAACGTTGCTGCATATGAATAAACGGTCCAATTACTTTGATCAGAAATCATAATAAGATAAAACGGAATTACAATTTGTAGCGCACCTACAAAAAGATTAAACACACCTGCACTTTTCATCTCTGCTTTTCCTAATATAACAAGACTATTTAAAAATAGCGCTGCACCTGAAAGTAATAATCCTACATAACCCATATATGTTTGTGTGAAAAAAACTCCCTTTTCACACACCAACCTCCCTACTATAAAATCCTACTAATAATATCTTTCTTCTTATTTAGACCTGAATACATCCAAATAAAAAATATTTTTACGAAAAAATAAGTCAGACTTCCTACCTTAAAATTAAAAGACATATAAAATATTAACTCAATAACCTCTATATTTAAAGCGTTTTCAACAAAAAAATTATCCTACCCAAAGAACGATACAGATATTGGAATATATTTCAAAAATATACTTTTCCTTTACTCTTGATAAAAATTGGTAGATCAATAAAAACGACCTTTTTAGAAGAACTAAAAAGGTCGTTTTTTATACAATATATTATGCTTCTTGATAGCCGTTTTTATTATTCGACTGCCACTTCCACGAATCCGCACACATTTCTTCAAGTCCACGTTTTGCTTCCCAGTCTAACTCACGTTTCGCTTTAGATGCATCTGCAAAACATACAGCCACGTCTCCAGGACGACGCTCTGTCATTTTATAAGGAACAGCCTTTCCTGAAACCTTTTCGAAAGCTTCAACCATTTCTAATACACTATAACCAGTACCTGTACCAAGATTATATGCATCTACACCTGTTGTATCTAATACTTTTTCAAGAGCTTTCACATGCCCATTTGCAAGGTCAACAACGTGGATATAATCACGGACACCTGTACCATCTTTTGTTGAATAGTCGTTTCCAAATACACTTAATTCTTTTAACTTACCAACTGCCACTTGCGTCACATATGGCATTAAGTTATTTGGAATTCCGTTTGGATCTTCTCCAATTCGTCCACTTTCATGTGCACCAAATGGATTGAAATAGCGAAGTAACGCAATACTCCATTCAGAATCTGCTACCGCTACATCACGCATAATTTGTTCAATCATTAACTTTGTTTGACCATACGGATTTGTCGCACTTAAAGGAAACTCTTCTGTAATTGGTGATGTTTCAGGAATACCATATACTGTTGCAGATGAACTGAAAATCATTTTCTTCACATTATGTTTCTGCATCACATCACACAGCACTAATGTACTTGTAATGTTGTTATGGTAATAAGTAAGCGGAATTGCTACCGATTCCCCTACTGCTTTTAAACCAGCGAAATGAATTACCGCTTCAATTGTATTTTCTTCAAAAATCGTTTCCATTGCCTCACGATTTAAAAGGTCTTCTTTATAAAATTTGAATTGTTTTCCTGTTATTTCTTTTACTCGATTTAGCGATTCTACTGAGCTATTAGAAAGGTTATCCACTACTATAATTTCATAACCACCATTTAATAATTCTACGCATGTATGACTACCAATATATCCCGCGCCACCCGTTACAAGTATTGCCATAGTTATAGTCCTCCATATTTTATGTCATTCATTATAAACTTTTAAAATTATACCACATATTCCCTACTATATGTTTATTCAGAAAACACTACATCTTACATTTTATCCCATATATAAATATTAAAATAACACTTCTATCTAAACGATTAAAAGCTACATAGCTTCTGCCATGTAGCTTCATATATACAATTCATTTGTACTAAATCACATAACAATATACACATAAAAAGTGAGCCAGACTACCTAATAACACAAATATATGAAAGATCTCATGATGCCCCATATATTTAAATTCCAACCATTTTGGTTTCGCACCATAAATACATCCACCAATTGTATAAAAAACACCACCAAGTACTAAAAACGAAATACCTTCTATACTTAAACTTTCTGATAGTGGTGAAAAGAATAAAACAATTAACCATCCCATCATAAGATAAATTGCTGTTGATAACCATCTCGGACAGTTAAACCAAAACATTTTAAAAATAATACCGCATATAGCTGTTGCATAAACGAGCCCAAACAATAGCAAACCATTTGCTGCTTGTAATGTAATTAAGCAAAAGGGTGCATATGTGCCTGCAATTAAAATGAAAATCATTGAATGATCCAGTTTTCTAAAGAAATAAATAATACGCTCACTCGCTACAACACTGTGGTACACAGCCGAAGCCAAATAAAGAATCATCATCCCTACTCCAAATAGTATAACTGCTGAAATGGTAGCAACAGATGGCATTTTCACAGAAACTTTTACAAGCATGGCTAGAAGTGCAACAAATGATAAGATTGCACCTCCTAAATGGGTAAACGCATTAACTGGTTCTCTCACATAAGCATTCACATTAACAACTCCTTATATAATTACATGTAGTTTTGATAACTACATGTAATTATATACACACTTTAACTAAAGGTCAACATTTACAATTCACTTGTTTCGTAATACTATATTTAAAGATAAAATTCACATCATTCCTACAAAGGTGAGGGTTTATATGGAAAATATAAAAGAATTACTAGAAACATTACATTTAGAAAAAAACATTACACTAGAAGATATTCCTAATGTTGATTTATACGTAGATCAAGTTGTTCAGTTATTTGAAAATAACTACAGTGATACAACAAGAACAGAAGATGAAAAAGTATTAACAAAAACAATGATTAATAACTACGCAAAAGGAAAATTATTCATTCCTATAAAAAATAAGAAGTATTCAAAAGAACATATGATTTTAATCAGTTTAATTTATCAATTAAAAGGTGCTCTTTCCATTAATGATATAAAAAGCTCTTTAGCCGGGCTCAATGAGAAATTAGTCAATGAAGATTCTTTCGAACTAGATACTCTCTATAAAAGTTATCTTACCCTTACAGAAAAGAATATGGAGCATTTTAAGAAAGACGTAGATAATCGAGTGGATGAAGTAAAGTTAGCTGCTACTCCCGTTGAAGATAAAGATTTAGAAAAGTTTTTGTTACTCACCTCTTTTGTAACAATGAGCAATATGTATAGACGTTTAGCAGAAAAATTAGTCGACGATTTGAAAGAATCTTAAACATATAAGAAAGCCACCTAAAATAGGTGACTTTCTTTACTTTTCACAGTTATCTAATGCCATCATTAATTTCAATAAATGAATTTGCATCGGTTTACGCGGGGCCATTCTACGGATAATACCTTCCTTAGTTAAATCACTTAGTAAGCTTGTTACCGTTTCACGAATACTTCCCATCATATTTGCTAATTCTTGATGTGTAATAGAAATTTCAAGTGGTATCCAATCCCTAGTAGAATCTACTTCTATCCCAAATTTCTTCGACAACTTATATAACAAAAAGAGTAACCGTTTCCGCGCACTACCATACGCCATATGCTCTAACAATTCTTCCATTTCTTTCAAACGAATAGATATTATTTCTATAAACTTTAAAGCGATATCTGGTCTATCACGTATAATTTTTTCAAATTGGATTTTATCTATTTTACAAATAAGGGAATCTTCCCATGTTTCAGCGTATATACCTTCAGATCCCGTTGTAAATGTACCCACTGCCCCAAATACATGCCCTATACCTAATATATCGATTGTAAGCTCTTTTCCATCTTCAGATAATTTATATAAACGCACTTTACCTGATTTTATCAAATATAAAAATTTTTGTTCCATATGTGGGGATGTAATAATTGTTCCTCTTTTCATCACATCAATAGGCGTATCTGGCTCAATTTTCTTTAATTCTTCTAGTTCTAACTCATGAAACAACTGTATTCTCGATAAATATTTTATTTTATCCATGAAGTTTCCCCCTAATGTAGTCTAGACTACATATTTTCAGGATGAAGCATACTACACTCTTATGTAAGAAGCATTTATTCTATTATCTTATCAAGGAGGAAATCGTATGGATATTGTTATTATTCAAGTTGTTTTAGCATGTATGTTTTTATTATCATTCTCCCTAAAAGTTTCACGTGCAAAATCAATGGTTCATCATTGGAGTGAGTACCGTTATCCTAAATGGTTGATGAATGTTATTGCTTTATTAGAGTTAACTAGTGCTATTGGGGTAATTATAGGATTCTGGAATCCAAACTTCTTAAAATACTCTGCTATTCTTATTATTTTTCTTATGTTAGGGGCATTACATGCTCATTTCTTTCGTGCAAAGCATAAAACAGCTATGACACTTAATGCATTTACTATGCTTATTCTTTCTATTGTCGTTCTATTGTTTTCAAATAATATGTAAGTAAAATTCCAAAAATAAAAAAGAAAAAGTACATCTTACGCCCAGAGAATATACTTTTTCTTTTTTAATGAGTCCTTTTCGAATTAATTTCCCTATCAAAATAATTGGCTATAATATCTCTATCAGAATTATTAACAACCATATTAATCCTTCCTTGTAAATATCCATATAACAGCCAGTTGGAACACTCTCTTAACTGGTTATACTTATCCTTCTTCGCTTTAAAACAGAATACCGTATAACTCTTTCTTTTTTTGTAATAGTATTTAAAAATATCATCGTAATCAATAATATATTCTCTTTGAATTTGATAAAGCTCTCTTACTTCATAAATCATAATTTTATGTCTCGTTCCAAAAACAACAAATCGATTGCCTATATCCATAAGTACTAGCGGCATTGCTACATAATCTGCTGAACACATCATTGCTCCATAATAGTATCCACCTGTAGCATTTCCTTGAAACTGTAATTCAATAAATTCATTTTCTTCTAATTCATTATTCGCCTTTGCTTCTATCTCTTGAAAATTTTCTCTAGCAATTCGTTTTCTTATATCTTTTTTCTTATTTTCCAAACCCCCAACAAGACGCTCTCCTATTGCTTCGAATTGGGATATTTCCTGTTCATTCCACTGCTCAAAAACAATTTGATCTACACTATAGTTTGCACGATTCATAATACCCCTCCATTACCCTTTTTAATTTTTGCTTTCCCCTTGATAATCTTGTATAAACGGCACTTCTGCTCATATGTAACTTTTTTGAAATATCCTCTATACTTTCATCAGCAATATATCTTTGATAAAAGATACTACTGTCTACATCATCTAGTTGATGAATTGCTTGCAAAACAATTTCTTTTTCTTCTTCTTTCAGCAATACCTCTTCTACCTCTTCATCATCTTGTAGAATAAGTTGTTCTATTGTTTGTTCAATCTTTTTTCGCTTAAGCTTCCTTTTATAATCTAGCGCCTTAAACTTTGCAATAGAAATGATCCAGTTCTTAAGCTGTCCTTTTTCAATTCGAAAACTATCTATTTTATACCAAAGTATGAGAAGAACATCATTATAGCACTCTTCAATTTCTTCTCTTTCATGGTGTTCCCCTAATACACTTCCAATTACCCCATAAATCAACTTACTATATTGAAGAATCAATTGATCCAATGCTTCTGTATTCTGTTTTTTTATTTCATCTACTAACTCCATATCATTCATATCCGCTCCCCCTTCACTTATATATACGAATGTAATAAATATATCCTTACATGGTTTCCTTATTTTTCAAAAACAAAAAACTATCCACCCGTTAGAGTGGATAGTTTCTTTTACTTAATCGCCTCGTGAACTTTTAACTGCTTACCTTTTATCGTCGTATTTTTCATTACTTTTAAAACAAGTGGACCTTTTCCATTTAATATATCAACATAAGAAACATTATCTTGTATCGTAATAATTCCTATATCATCCGCTGTGACACCTGGGATTTTAGCAATTGTACCGACGAAATCTACCGCTCGAATTTTCTTTTTCTTCCCGCCATTAAAGTACAACTTCATGATTCCTTTATTTAATCCGGCGCTTTTATCTTTCTTTATGACTGGTTTAGCACTTATTTTCTCCTCAAATGCTATCTTTCCTTTTGCAACATCCTCTTTTGATGGAGCATCCATTTGTGGAATTTCAAAACCGATATATTCTTCAATTTCCGCCAAGAATCGCTCTTCATACGGCGTTACAAATGTAATTGCTTTCCCGCTATTACCAGCACGTCCCGTTCTTCCTGTCCGGTGTACATAACTTTCTTTTTCTAATGGAATATCGTAGTTAATAACGTGGGTGATATTCTCGATATCAATTCCTCGCGCCGCTACATCTGTTGCCACGAGATAACGGAATTCTCCCCTTTTAAAGTCATTCATGACTGCAAAACGATCTTCCTGCACCATACCGCCATGAATTTTATCACAAGGGTAATTAGAGCGATTTAGCTGTCTATATACATGATCTACATTTTCTTGCGTACGACAAAAAATGATACAACTATCTGGATTTTCAACCGCTGTTATATCTTTCAAAAGCGAAAATTTCTCTTCTTCTCTTACTTTCAAAAGAGCATGCTCAATTTTATCTGTCGTAATCCCAGACGCCTTAATTTCGATGTTCACTGGTGATTTCATATACGTACGCGATAACTTTTCAACGTCTTCTGGTAATGTTGCAGAGAATAACATTGTCATTCGATTCGTAGGTAGCTCATCAATAATTGCTTCTACTTGATCGATAAAGCCCATATTTAACATTTCATCTGCCTCATCAATCACTAAATACTTTAAGCGATCTAAAGAAAGGGTACCTTTTTCAATATGATCTAACACACGGCCCGGAGTTCCGACCACAATATGTGTCTTTTGCTTAAGCTCTAATTTTTGTCTTGCAAATGGGGATTTTCCGTAAACCGCAGTCGCTTTAATTCGTTTAAATCTTCCTATATTCGTAATATCTTCTTTCACCTGTACAGCAAGTTCCCGCGTTGGTGTAAGAATTAACGCTTGTGGCTTATTTTCTTCCCACTCAACCATTTCACAAAGCGGGATACCAAAGGACGCCGTCTTACCACTTCCTGTTTGTGATTTCACAACAAGATCTTTCTTTTCTAATGCCACTGGAATGACTTTCCCTTGCACTTCTGTTGGCTTTTCATATTGCAAACTAGTAAGTGCTCTTACAATTTCCTTACTTAATGTATAATCTTTAAAACTTCTTTTACTCATGTACTAACCTCATTTTTTTTATATTCTTTTATGTATTTTTCACCATTGCGTAAATATCATATACGTTATTTCATTATACTTGAACATACCTCTAAATCGGGATTAATATATATTTCAAAATAAAAAGCAGACTTATTATTAAGTCTGCTTCCCTAAACTATACAGCTTCCTTCGTCTCCCTCAATACTTTCATATCAGAAATAGCTTCTGCATGTTTTACTTCATCAAATTCATTTTCACTCTTTGCAACAATCATTGTAGCAATTCCATTTCCAATTAAGTTTACAATCGCTCTTCCCTCACTCATAAAGCGATCCACACCAAGAAGTAATGCTAACCCTTCTAAAGGAATAACCTTTAGTGCGGCTAACGTCGAGGCTAATACAATAAATCCACTTCCTGTTACACCAGCAGCGCCTTTAGATGTTAGCATGAGCACTAAAATAATTGTAACTTGCTGTCCGATCGTCAAGTCTACACCAAATACTTGTGCCAAAAAGACCACTGCCATCGATAAATAAATAGATGTACCATCTAAGTTAAAGGAATAGCCCGTCGGAATAACAAGACCAACAACAGATTTTGAGCAGCCGTATCGCTCCATCTTATTCATCATTCTTGGTAATACAGATTCCGAAGAACTCGTTCCCAAAACAATTAATATTTCATCTCGAATAAACTTTAAATAATTCCATAAACTAAATCCATATATCTTACAAATAATATTTAAAACGACAAATACAAATAAGAACATCGTAATATATACTGACATCATCAATTTTCCAAGTGGTACGAGTGAAGCTAGACCGAAATGACCAATTGTATAAGCCATTGCACCAAACGCGCCAAGTGGCGCTGCTTTCATTACATAGCCAATAATTTTAAAGAATACATGTGAAAGTTTATCTAAGAAATCAATTACTGTTTTTCCTTTTTCACCAAGAGCAGCTAGCCCAACCCCGAATAAAATTGAGAAGAATAATACTTGTAAAATGTCACCTTTGGCGAACGCATCAACCATATTAGAAGGAACAATATGAGTCACAAAATCAATCCAATTAATCCCTTGGCCCCCGCCTTGTGTGTATTTTGATACATCACCTTTTGCAAGTTCGTTAAAATTAAGACCTGAACCTGGCTTCATAACATTTACAACGATTAATCCAACAATAAGTGCAAATGTTGTTACAACCTCAAAATAAATAAAGGCTTTTCCTCCAACTTTACCAACCTTTTTCATATCTCCCATTTTGGCAATACCGAGTACAATTGTTAAAAAGATAATCGGTGCAATGACCATTTTTACAGCATTAATAAATGTGTCGCCTAATGGCTTCATCTCTTTTCCTACGCTTGGCCAAAGAAGCCCAACTAACACACCTAGTGCAATCGCGGTTAATACTTGAAAGGTTAAATTTTTGAACAGTCGTTTCACCTTCAACTTTTCTCCCCCTTTTGTATTGAAAACTTTCTCATCCCTATGTTTTACATAATGATAGCGTTTTCAATTTAAAGTGAGAAGTTTATGGTCATAACGAATGTTTTGGTCATTTTGGTCTCATTTTTTCACCTCACGAAATACATAACGATTAATTGGCCTTCCAACTCCGCCATATTGAACTGCTAGACGAATCAAACCGCTTTTTTCTAGATAATCCAAATAGCGTCTAGCAGTTACTCTAGCTATCCCAATTGCACTTGCAACTTCTTCTGCCGAACGCGGTTCATCTTGCGTTTTTACATAATCCTCAATTTCATTTAATGTAAATTCATTCAATCCTTTCGGTAAATTGCTTGCTGTTTTCTTAGGCCGCCCAGAATATAATAGTAAATCTAGCTGTTCTTGCGAAATTACCCCAGACTCCTTCAAACTCATTCTATACTGGCGATATTTTTCTAAAGCTTGCTGAATTCGGTGTAATTTAAAAGGCTTAATAATATAGTCCATGGCCCCATTTTGAAGCATTAGCTTAATTGTTTCTCTATCTTTTGCAGCAGATACAACAATGACATCCGGTTCTAATTCTTGCTTTCTAAATTCCTGTAATACCTTAATGCCATCCTTTTTCGGCATAAAAACGTCTAAAATTACAAGATCTGGATTCACTTCTTTTACAAGTTCAATCCCCTCTTCACCATTACTAGCAACAGCGATTACCTGAAATCCACTTACACTTCTTATAAACTCTTTATTTACTTCCTGGACCATTGGATCATCTTCAATTAATAACACTTTAATTTCCGCTTTACATGTCATACAATTCCACCCCTACCTCCATTGGAAAAGTAATGATAAAAGAAGTTCCCTCACTATGAAAAGATGAAATGCTAATTTCGCCTCTCCCCTTTTCAACAATTTGTTTTACTAGGAAAAGTCCATAACCTGTCCCACTAACTTTATTCACAGTAAATCCTTTCTCATACACTTTTGGTAAATACTCCTCTTTTATGCCGCATCCATTATCCTCAATCAATATTGCACATACATCTTCTAACTGTTCAATACTAATATCAATTCGTTTATTCTCAACCTCAATTTGTTCAAATGATCCAAAAGCATTTTCGATTAAATTACCTAATAAAACAACGAAATCATGTTGGTCTAATTGATATGGGAATTCTTCTAAATAACTATTTTGATCAATACTCACCTGAATTCCGAGTTCTTTCCCCCTGCTGACTTTACTTAATAAAAGACCTGCAACCGCATCATTTTTAATTGTCTCATTCAAAAAATTCGTTACACTCTCTTGTTCCTCCGAAGTATTATAAGCAAGTTGTAATGCCTTATCAGATTTTCCAAGTTGAATTAAACCTGCTATTGTATGAAGTTTATTCATATGCTCATGGCTTTGTACTCGAAGTGCTTCTACAAAGGTTTTCACTCCAGTTAATTCCTCTGCAAGTTTTGTAACTTCGGTCCGATCTTGAAAGATTGCTACGGCTCCAATTAATTCATTATCTTTTTTAATTGGTATACGATTGCTTAAAATAACCTTGCCACTTACTTTTATCTCTTCGTTGTATACTGGCTGATTCTTTTCCACGATTTCTGGAAGCCTTGTATCCTCTAATACTGTACGAATCGGCTTTCCTACAACCTCTTCATCTACACGAAAAACCTGTCTTGCTTTCTCATTGAAAATCGTAATAATTCCTTGATTGTCAATCGCAATCACTCCTTCGTTAATGGAATGAAAGGTTGCTGTTCTTTCTTCTAACATTCTTTTAATTTCATATGGCTCCAATTGAAACATCTGCTTTTTAATGTGATTAGCTAGCAGTAATGAGCCAATCAGTCCAAATATTAAAGTTAATATAACAATAAAGAAAATCTCTTCTGCTAGTCCAAACATAATCTCCCAAAAGTTCGGCATCTTATTTCCTACAACGACAACCCCAATTTGATTTAAGTCTTGGTCTTTAACAGGCATAAACGCACGAATTACAGCACCTATTTCTCCCTTTGCTTTTGAAAAATAAATATGCTCCGCAAATGCTGGTTCTTCATCTGTTCCCTTCGATGATTTTCCAATCATTTCTTTTACAGGATGAGAATATCGAATGTGTTCCATATTCATTACTACAATATAATCTGTTTCATTAATTACCCTAATATTTTCAACCACAGGATTTAATGTAAACCACCCGTGTTTTTCCTGAAGGGATTTCTTTACATCCGATAATTCAGCTACCGTCCGTGCTGTATTCATTGATCTAATTCGAAGCTCTTTCTCTTCTTTTTGTTGAATATTTGCGATAATTACTATTCCACCTATAAGTAATGAAAAGATAACTACTACATAGGACAAAATTGTAATTTTCCAGCGAATCGGCAATTGCTTCATTACCATCCCTCCTTTCATCTAAAAGCCTCTTTACGAATAAAAATCTTCTCGGTATGCTTACAATAAGAAATTAAGAGGAGGTTTAAGATGAAAAAAATAGCTATTACGGCTCTCTTTTTTATTGCCCTCATTGCTGGTTCTTTCTTTGTAGGATATAACAGCCTTTTTTCTCAAGGTAATCTTTCTTATGATGATGAACAAGAAGGTTTAAATAAACAAATTGTTTTCAAATTTAGCCATGTTGTCGCGGAAAATACTCCCAAAGGACTCGCCGCTAGTAAGTTTGCTGAACTCGTTAACGAAAAATCCAATGGTACTATAAAAATAGAAATTTTCCCTAATGGAAGTCTCTATTCTGATATAGAAGAAATACGCGCTTTAAAGGCTGGACAAGTTCATTTTATTGCCCCCTCTACATCGAAACTTGGCATACTATCTCAAGAATGGAGCGTCTTAGATTTACCATTTGCTTTTCCAAGCCATAAAGCTATTAAGGAAGGCTTAAACGGAAAAATTGGAGAACAATTACTCCACTCCTTACAAAAAGATGACATTAAAGGTCTCGCTCATTGGTCAAATGGATTTAAACAAATCACCTCAAATAAAGGACCTATTTATACACCGAAAGATATAAAAGGACAATCCTTTCGCATTATGCAAAGCGATGTGATTCAGTCTCAATTCAATTTATTAAAGGCTGATGCCCATCAAGATTCATTTAATTCAACATATAAATTAATTGAAAGTGGTAAAGTTGATGGGGAAGAAAATACTATTTCAAATATCTACTCTAAAAAATTCTATAACGTTCAGAAGTATTTGACAATTAGTAACCATGGATATTTAGGCTATGTTGTCATGATAGATCAAAAAACATGGAACCAACAAACCGAGAAAACGAAGCAAATATTACTTGAAGCAATGAAAGAAACTACCGATTGGAACAATCAACAAGCCATCCAAATGAATGAAAAACAACTTGAGCTTATAAAACAAAATTCATCCATTCAAATTCATAAACTAACTGATGCTGAAAAGAAAGAATGGGAAAAAGCACTAGCTCCCCTATATGAAGATCTTGCCCCTACGATTGGGGAGGGATTGGTAAATGATTTGAAGGAATTGAAAAAGAAATATCAGTCTCTTGAAGATAATAAATAACAAAGAAGAAGGGTATTAAAGATACCCTTCTTCTTTGTTATTGCAACATTATATACCGAAATATTATTTCGTTAATATTGATTAAACTTTTGCAATACATATTTTTAAAATACGAACATTTCCTCTATGTAACATAAACTTAATTCGTTATTACTTCTATAAAAATTAATTTTCACACCTATTTTTGATAAATATACACTAAAAACTTTGACTTGTTGATAAAAATGATGTACATTACCAATTGGACGAACAATTTTATTTATAATAATTAAATCATTCGTATTTAGGGGTGTAAATAATGGAAAACGTATTCGACTATGAAGATATTCAATTGATTCCGGCAAAATGTGTGGTAAATAGCCGTTCTGAATGTGATACAACTGTAAATTTAGGTAAACATAAATTTAAATTACCTGTGGTCCCTGCAAATATGCAAACAATTATAGATGAAAAAATCGCTACTTATTTAGCTGAAAATGGTTACTTCTATGTAATGCATCGTTTTGAACCAGAAAAGCGTATCTCATTTATTAAAGATATGCATTCACTTGGATTAATCGCATCTATTAGTGTTGGAGTCAAAGAGGAAGAATATGGATTTATACAACAATTAGCTGAAGAACAGCTTGTACCTGAATATATCACAATAGATATTGCACATGGTCATTCCAATGCCGTGATAAAAATGATTCAACATATTAAAGAATACTTACCCGAAAGTTTTGTTATTGCAGGAAATGTAGGAACTCCAGAAGCAGTAAGAGAATTAGAAAATGCTGGTGCCGATGCAACAAAAGTAGGAATCGGACCTGGTAAAGTATGTATCACTAAAATTAAAACAGGATTTGGAACTGGTGGTTGGCAATTAGCTGCACTTCGTTGGTGTGCAAAAGCTGCTAGCAAACCAATTATTGCTGATGGTGGCATTCGTACTCATGGTGATGTAGCTAAATCAATTCGATTTGGTGCAACTATGGTTATGATTGGTTCATTATTTGCTGGCCATGAAGAATCTCCAGGGGAAACAATTGAAAGAGACGGAAAGCTCTACAAAGAATACTTTGGTTCAGCTTCAGAATTCCAAAAAGGCGAAAAGAAAAACGTAGAAGGCAAAAAAATGTTCGTTGAGCACAAAGGCTCTTTAAAAGATACATTAATCGAAATGGAACAAGATCTTCAATCCTCTATTTCTTATGCTGGCGGAACGAAATTAGAATCAATTCGTACTGTAGATTATGTTGTTGTTAAAAATTCAATCTTTAATGGCGATAAAGTGTACTAAGGGTTATATACCATTTTAAATGTAATAAATATTAATTTATATATATAAGAAAAAATGAGCAAAGTACTTCATCTCGTACTTGCTCATTTTTTGTTTTGCAGAACCTATTTTCAACTTTATTTGTGATGCAGATCACCACAATATATTTAAACGATGTAAGTTTATTAATCGAACATCATCAATCTATAAATTCCCTATATACATATGTGACTTGAACAGTCTTAAATCCTAATAATTTGTATAAAGCCTCAGCCTTATGATTCCCTTCTATATAACAAAGTTGAATAGAAGTAGCTCCTTTACTTAACGCTTTATTGATACCGAACTGTGTAATCTTTTTTCCATATTCTTTTCCCTAATAAGACGGTGAAACCATAATATGATCTAAATATCCAGCTTCAACGGTAATCGCTCCAACTAACTGTTTATTATGTAATGTGATATATATTGGCTTACTAGATAACATTCTTTTATCTTTCTCACTTCGCTGAATAACAAATGGCTTAAAATCATTCTTTACAGCCATTTGATAGAAACATTCTGCTCTACACTTTACATATTGTTCATAAAACTTGTCTTCATAAGGAATGAAATCAATATCTACATCCTTTTGAACATCCCCTGTATACTCCATACTCGGCGATCCAAACCACTTTTTATATCCTAATCGCTCATAAAAAGAAGCTGGATTTTCCTTATCTACTCTCACCTCCGTAACTAAAACATGGGGATTTTCGAATTCTACAGACTTATAAATTTTTTGATGAAGTAAAGTACCTATGCCTTTTCTTCTCTCTTTAGGATCTACATAGACTTGTATGTTCCACTCTCTTTTATCTTCATTTCTTAAAATCATATACGCAAATCCTTTTACTCCCAGTTCATCCCATACTATAAAATCCCTTGCATCTCTAAAGTTATTTATCATATTATTTAAATAATAATCTATTACTTCCATGTTGCTAATTCTCAGAAGTTCTTCTAAATCTTCATCCCTACAGTCCCTTAGCATATAAAATTCTCCTTAAATTAAGTTATTTTCTTACATCCACATCCTTAAAATATTCTCTAAGATACTTTGTTTTCCTAAAGTAGATAAAGAAATTATATTGCTAGTATTTCACTTATATTTTCCAATTCAATTATCAAGCAGGTGAATCGTTTGAATGAACCGAATTTTTTAGTAGTATGTTTTCACATAACATGCATGATAAGGGGGAGATTAGGAATGGAAAATGTAATAGAAAAGCGTCTTACTCGCTCAAAAGTTCCGGTAGAATTAACGTGGGATCTCACTGATTTATATGCATCCGATCAAACTTGGGAGGATGCACTAAAAGTACTGGAAGAAGATATTAAGAAAATTGATACCTTTAAAACAACCTTACATACTGGGCCGAGAGCTTTATTAGATTGCCTAATCTTACAAGAACAGCTTTCGATGAAATTGATTAAACTCTGGTCATTTGCGAACTTAAGAGAATCTGCAGATCGAACAGACCCAGTTAATCAGGCAAATTCCTCAAAAATTTCTACCTTAGGTACGAAATTACATACAGCTTTATCTTTTATTTCAAATGAAGTTCTGCTACTTCCTGAAGGAACGATTGAAAAATACCTTCAGGAAGTAGCTGAACTTGAACCTTTCCGTAAATCACTACTAGAGATTCTTGAAACGAGAAAGCATAAGCTTACACCAGAAACAGAAGAAGCTCTCGCAGCACTTGGTGAAGTCCATGGAGCTCCTTATAAAATCTATGGTATGACTAAGTTAGCAGATATGGCGTTTTCTCCTATTCAAGATGAACAGGGCGCGGAATTACCGGTATCCTTTGCATTATTTGAAAGTCGCTACGAGTTTTCTCCTAGTGCAGATATTCGTAGAAAAGCGTATACATCTTTTATTTCAACGCTAAAACAATATAAAAACACCGTTGCTACTACCTACTCTACAGAGGTGACAAAGCAAGTAACACTCTCTCGTTTACGTAAGTATGATTCGGCTACTCATATGCTTTTGGATCCACAGAAAGTAACACTCGAAATGTATAACAATCAGCTAGACATCATTTATAAAGAATTAGCACCTCATATGCGCCGCTTTGCGGCGCTTAAAAAGAAAGTTTTAGGACTTGAACAAATGCTTTTTTGTGACTTGCATGCACCACTAGATCCAGATTTTAATCCAACAATAACTTACGAAGAAGCTGGTAAATTAATTCAAGAATCTTTAAAAGCATTGGGCCCTGAATACAGTGCAATCATAGAGAAAGGTTTTAAAGAAAGATGGGTAGACCTTGCAGATAATGTTGGAAAATCAACTGGTGCCTTCTGCTCTAGCCCATATGGATCACATCCTTACATCCTTATTACTTGGCAAGGTAATATGCGTGGATGTTTTACATTGGCACATGAATTCGGACATGCTGGACATTTTTATTTAGCTAATAAAAATCAACGTGTGATGAATGTTCGTCCATCCATGTATTTCATTGAAGCACCATCTACGATGAATGAACTGTTATTGGCTCAACATTTGCTCGCTACAAATGAAGATAAGAGAATGCGCCGATGGGTTATCTTGCAGCTACTAGGAACCTATTATCATAACTTTGTTACCCATTTACTCGAGGCCGAATATCAACGTAGAGTATACACCTTAGCTGAGAACGGAAAAGCCCTTACTGCAACAACCTTAACAGAAGTAAAAACAGAGGTTCTTTCTGAGTTCTGGGGAGATACAGTTGAAATCGATGAAGGGGCAGGTCTGACCTGGATGCGCCAACCCCATTATTATATGGGCCTATATTCATATACGTATTCTGCTGGCTTAACTGCATCGACTGCTGTAGCCCAATTGATTCAAGAAGAAGGTCAACCAGCTATTGATCGTTGGCTCGATGTGCTGCGTGCAGGTGGAACGATGGAACCACTTGAATTGCTGAAGCATGCTGGGGTTGATATGTCGAAGCCAGATTCAATTCGAAAAGCTGTTTCTTATGTCGGTTCATTAATTGATGAGTTAGAGCGTTCTTATCAGTGATGATAGAAAAAAAGACCTCTTGGGAATCTATTTTCCATTCCCAAGAGGTTTTCTTTCTTAATTAGAAAAATATAACAATATCATAACAGGACATTAAGCCTAGTGATCTTAACTATTGTTCTAATTTTTTATGATGTCAGCCGGGGTAATGGACCTAGATAAATCCGTCTAACTTACTCAATCCTGGCCATCTACCTATCTATTTTCCAAATCTTTTGCGATATCCACATTTTCTACATAGTTCTTCCACTGCCACTCTTTGTGAAAATCCATCTACAAGATTTTTCGCTCTATCACCTTCGATAATATCAGAAAATGAGGCATCATTAATATTTCCAAGGTTGATAATGCCTTCACCATCTAAACAACAAGGAATAACAGTTCCGTTTGCTAAAATACCTGCTTGATTTCGAAGACCATAACAGAAACCCTTCCCATCGTCCTCTTCTTCATGTAACGCAGGCCATTGAAACTCATAATCTTGATTGATGAAGATGCGGTCCGCAATTTTCACACCGCTTCCTGGTGTGACCTTCTCTTCAATTTTGTAATTTAAATCAAATTCTTTCTCAATGATTTCTAGTAATTCTCTGTTTCGTTGTCTTTCAAGATTCGTCGTATTGTCTCGTGTGAGATTCCATAATCTGAGCGAAACAATCATTTCCGATTGACTCGTTGCTTCTTTAATAAAAGAAAGTATACTCCTCACATATCCTTCCTTATCTTTCGAGCCGATATGGCCATCAAAGCTATGGAGTGAAAAATTCATCTGCCTTATTGCAGGTTTATTTAATAGTTTGTGCTTCCTTTTATTAATTAATGTTCCATTGGTTGTAATATTAACTTTAAACCCTTTTTCATGACTTAAATCTAACAATCGGTCTATTTTAGGATGGAGCAGCGGCTCACCTTTTACATGTAAATAAATGTAGTCTGTGTGAGGTTTAATTTGGTCTAATCTTTTAGAAAAATCCTCCACAGAAATGAATTGCTTCTGCCTTTCTGTTGGCGGACAAAAGCTACAAGCAAGATTACATACACTTGTAATCTCTAAGTAAAACTTCTTAAACTTCTTCACCTTCAATTCCTCACTTCTTTGACTACTTATAATAAGATAAAATATTGTTCTATCAATATTACAGCATAAATTTTTATAAATGAAAACATGCTTATTTAAGGAAATTCATATTACCATTTTCCCTATTTGGACGCATACAATTGTATTTTGCACATTACTTATCCTGTTACAATCTAAACAGCGATTCCTCCACTTATTATGACCTATTATAATTTCAACAATATTTAGAAGACCATCGGGAAACTTTCTCCAATGGTCTTTTGATGTTAGTGAACTAGTAGGTTGTCGAAATTGTAACCAAAAATGTTCTACCATATATTGAATTATCCTAGTTATTACGATAAATCTAAAGTGTGTTCCATTTTATAAGGTCTTAGGAGACACCTTTACTTAAAAAAACATTTATTTATGATACGGTTCTCCACGATTAATCCGAAATGCTCGGTACACTTGCTCTAAAAGTACCAATCTCATCAACTGATGTGGCAATGTCATTTTTGAAAACGAAAGTGATTCATTCGAACGCTTCATCACTTCTGAGCTAAGTCCAAGTGACCCTCCGATTACAAATGCTACTTTACTTTTCCCATATGTAGCAAGACGATCAAGACTCTCCGCAAACTCTTCTGACGATTTTTGTTTACCTTCAATGGCTAAAGCAATGACATGCGTATCATCTGAAATTTTATCTAGTATACGTATACCTTCTTTTTCTTTTACAATTAACATTTCTGCTTCGCTTAAGTTTTCTGGTGCTTTTTCATCTGGCAATTCAATAACTTCCACTTTTGCATAAGATGATAATCGTTTTAAGTATTCTGCAATACCTTGTTTTAAATATTTTTCCTTTAATTTTCCGATCGAAACAATTGAGATATTCACATTTACTCCCCACCTTACAAACAACTTATCCACATAACTTATCCACATATCCACACGCATTACCCACATATTGTGTGAGAATCTGTGTTCGATACAACATATGTCGCCTTATTTTGACAAAATTCACATGTTTTTTGTTCTTTTTCAGAGTTATCCACACTGTTGATAACTGGCGCCACTTCACACTCATCCACAATAATATCTAGCGCTAATTCTACATGTTCTAGGCAACAAGGTAAATTCATATTTCTCACCTCACTTTTCCACAATAGAAAACAGGAGGGCAACCCTCCTGTTTTTTAATACTTTTGACTGCCTAATTTCACTGTCGTTGTTACCCGTTTTGTACCACGATACAATGTAAGTGTCATTTTATCACCGATTTTTTTATTATATAAAACGGTCCTAAATCCAATAATATCATGTACTGGCTTCCCATCAATTGCTACGATTACATCATGTTCTCGTAATCCCGCATCTGCACCAGGAGATGGACTTTTAGCATCTAAAATGCACACGCCGTCTGTTACACTGCTTGGCAAATGCAACGTTTTAGACCAGTAATAATTCGGAATTTCATTTAAAGATCTAAGCTCAATTCCAACATAAGGTCGTCTTACCTTCCCGTACTTTTCAAGTTCACTCATCACAGGAACTGCTCTCGTAACAGGAATAGCTAATCCAATTCCTTCTACCTCTTTTGCTGCAATTTTCATTGAGTTAATTCCAATTAATTGCCCCGCCACATTTACGAGCGCACCACCACTATTACCTGGATTAATGGCAGCATCTGTTTGTAAGACTTCTACTTGCCAATCGTAATGTCCATCTTGGTCTAAATCTACAGGAACAATTCGCTCATTAGCAGAAATAATCCCCTGTGTTACTGTACCTGAGAATTGTAATCCAAGTGGATTTCCGATTGCAATCACCGCTTCACCACGACGAACTGTATTAGAATTACCAATTTCAATCACTTTTTTTACAGGACCTGCATCAATTTCTAAAACAGCTAAGTCTGTAACTACATCACTACCTAGTACTTTACCAGGGATTTTTTTGCCATCACTTAAGCTCACCTCAATACGATTTGCTCCCGCAACAACATGGTGGTTCGTTACAACATAAGCATGACCATTTGTTTTCTTATAGATTACACCTGACCCTGTCCCAGCTTCTGAATCGGCTTCTGAAAAATTATCACGTTGAATATTAATCACACCAACAACCGCTTCTGATGCACGATCAACAGCATCTACAAAGCCAGAATGGTTCGCTTGTACTGAACCTTTTTGCGATTGCGTTACTGATAGATTCTCTTCGCTTGCTTCAGCTTGCTGCAAATTACCTGAGTTATAATCAAAAAATAACGGGGCTCCAAAGGCAAATAATGAAGCCCCCACAATTGTTCCTGTTATGCTAGAAATAATGATACCTTTACGCTTCCTTTTATCTGTCCGTTTCATACGAAATTCTTCTTCATCAATAAAGGACATACTTGTTCACCTATCTTCCTGAAAACAACTATATTTACCTTTATTGTTTACTAAAATCAAGAATTATACGTATTGAATTTTCGTCGGATTCTTTGGGTCAGTATCATGTATTTCAAATTCATTCCCAACTGCAAAACCTTTTTCTTCTAGTACCTGCGTCACTGACATACGTGCTAATTCTTTCATGTTATTATCTAAACTTAAATGCGCTAAATAAATATGTTTCGTCTCGTCCGTGATAACATCTGTCATTGCAAGGGCAGCATCTTCATTACAAACGTGACCTACATCACTTAAGATACGTCGTTTTATACTCCATGGGTATCGTCCCATACGAAGCATTTCAACGTCATGATTGCTTTCAAATACAAATGCGTTCGCTCCCTTAATAATACCTTTCATACGATCACTTACATAACCTGTATCGGTAATAAGGGCTAGTTTCCTACCATTATGATGGAATGCATAAAACATTGGTTCTGCTGCATCATGAGATACCCCAAATGACTCTACTTCAATATCTCCAAACGTTTTCACATCTCCAATTGAGAAGATAAACTTTTGGTCAGTTGGAATGTTACCAATTAAATGTTCCATAGCATTCCACGTTTTTTCATTTGCATATACAGGTAGCTGATACTTACGTGCTAAAACACCGAGACCTTTAATATGATCACTATGCTCGTGCGTAACGAGAATACCCGATATGTCTTGAATATTTAATTCGGCTTGCTGGAATAAAGCTTCTGTCGCCTTTCCACTCAAACCTGCGTCAACGAGCAACTTTTGTTTCTCAGTCCCTACATATAGCGCATTTCCTGTACTACCACTTGCAAGTACACTAAAATGCAAACTCATTTTTGCTCACTCCATTATTTTCTCGTTTTCCTTTTCTTTTCCTAATTTAATAACTTGTCCCTCAATGGCGTTCACAAAATAATCCACTTTTCGATCTGTTTTTAAATTCCATGTTGGAGCAAGTACTTGTATATTAGAAATAGAAGATGCAACAAGCGTTGCATATCCAATCTGCGCCTCTTTAAAATGTGTATTTTGCTTTAATTGATTCTTAAAATATAAATTCTCCAAAGCTGTTTGAGCTGTAATAATCTCTTGCTCTTTTGCTTTTTCACTCTCGCCCATCTCTTTCAAATCAGTTAACATTGTTTGTGTATATGAAACCAAGTCACCTTTTTCATTTAACTCCACGACGACCATCCCGTGGTCATTGTAAAAGATGGGTTTATCTTTATATTTTTGAAAGAAATAGATTTTAGATCCTTCTATTTTACCAAACTCATATTTTTGACCATCTAACACATAGCTTTTCAAAAATTCATTATATTTATCTTTAGACAGTGTTTTAGTATTTAACAACGGTTCCTTCAATATACTTCCAATTGTGTTTATATCTTGTAAAGTAACCGTTTGGTTTTTTAAAGAGCGAATATCCTCCTCTTTAAATTCCTTATTTTTCGCTGTAATAAACGAATCCTTCTTCGGTTCTTTTGGCAAATCAACAGTGGTAATTTTATCGTCTTTTAACTGCTGTTCGACTTTTGTTTCTGTCATAAGTTCTAATTGGTCACTATCTTGTTTTTGAATGAATTGAAAAACAAGGAAGAGGTCTAAGATAAAGAAGGTAACAATAAATATTGTTTTAATCCGATTCCAGTCCACTTAGATCTCCCTCCTTCTCTTCACTCCACTCATATGTTTGACTATCCTCACCATAGGTTACATACCAAATGGGTTTTAAAATCCCATTTTTAACTTGTCCATTTGGTCCATTCGGCCCATTTTCTGTTACTAATTTATAACCGATTCCTATATCTTGAATTAACTTTTTATCTATTTTCGAATTTTTTTCTAGGGATTGAATAACTGTCTGGCCATTTGGAAGCACCGTCTTTGTATCTCCAGCTTTATCAATTACCAAATTAAACAATGGTCGTTTATAGCTAATTAACTCTTCTGCTCCCCATACTTGTGTTAATTCAGTCATTCCTTCTCGGTTAAATACAGGTAAATCTTCTTCATACAAACGGAATTTTGTTTTTCCCTTAGAGTTTATATAGTCAAATCTGTATCCATTAGTTAAACCACTATGACTATTAGCAAATTCAAAACTTTTTTGCATAAGAAGCGTGCCGTACATACGTGCACCATTAGCTACCGATGAATTTGTATATTTCAGCATTCGATGCGGCTCACTTATTTGCATAAGACGAATACCATCTGTATACGTTTCTTCTAATTCAGTAGAGATAGGAGTTAAATAACGTGGATCACTAAATAGTGCATTTTTGAATGAATCCACTCCCATCTCTGTCGTAATATACAACAAATCTCTCATTTCTGTTGTGTCATCTGGTAAGAAGATTTTTTTCGTATCGTTTATTTGATAATCAAAATACGGTCTTGCTAATGAAATAAATTGGTTTTGTACATTTACAATATCTCTTAGATTCAAGCCTGTTAATGTCATTTTATATATTTTACGATTACTATACGAGACAAAATTCACATCAATATTTTGATCGCGACTTCTCGATGTATCAATAATAATACGATCAAAACTGAACATATCCAATTTTTTATCCTTAATTGTTAAAATACCTCTAAGCGCATCAAACGGAATATCTGTCGGGAAGATAATTTCAATTTTTCCTTCCTCATGCACATAAGAGAGAAATTCACTTTTAGGGATCGAACTAGAGATTTCCTTAAAATCGTGTAATTGCCCTCTCTCCATAACTTCAAATAACAAGTTTATATTCTCTTTCTTTTCACTTACGAAATGCTTCTTATCTTTATGAACAACCATAGAAGATGGGACGATTACATTAGAAACATCTTGCTTTTGTGCGGCTGCATTACCTTGAACAAACTTTGTACTTTGCATCGAATGAGAATCAGGTACATACGTCCATAAATTAAAGGTAAGAAACAAACTAATGACAACTAAATTAATTAGAACAATGGTTTTAAAGTTTTCCATATTCATTCCCAATCGTCCTCTTCTTCCTTCACCATTGGAAGGGTGAAATAAATAGTTGTCCCTTTTCCTTCCTCACTTTTCGCCCAAATAGATCCACCATGTGCCTCAATCATTTCTTTAGCGATAGCTAAACCTAGACCTGTTCCACCCATCTGTCTTGAACGCGCTTTATCCACACGATAAAAACGCTCAAAAACCTTATCTACATTTTCTTTTGGAATTCCCATACCTTGGTCACTCACACTAATTTCTAGCATATCCTCTCGATCACGCAAACGATATGTTACCGTTCCACCTTCAGGAGAATACTTTAACGCATTTGAAATAATGTTATATAGAACCTGTGTAATTTTATCCGCATCCATATCAATGAATCGGGACTTTTTAGAGAATGAGCGTTTAAAAACGACATTTTGTTCCTTCGACATTTCAAAACGATCAATAACATTATTAAAGAAGTCTGTGAAATCAACCCATTCTTTCATTAAACGATGTTCTGTACTATCTAATTTAGACAACTGTAACAGTGCATTTACAAGTCGAATCATTCTTTCCGTTTCTTCTTGTGTAACCGTTAAAAATTGCGGTGCAATATTCGGATCTTGCCATGCACCTTCACTCAGCGCTTCTAAGTAACTGCGCATCGTTGTTAGAGGCGTTCGTAGCTCATGTGATACATTTGCGACAAACTCCCGTCGCTCACGGTCAATACGCTCTTGCTCAGTCACATCATACAATACAGCGATTAAACCATTTGCTTTCCCCGTATCTTTTTGGATAACAGAAAAACTAGCACGCAATATATATGGTTCATTTCGCGTACTGAAATCTAATAATACGGAATCGGGTTCTTCATATAAATGATCGAGTGTAAACTCTTCTTGAATACCTAATACTTCTAACACAGACTGATCAAGTGCTGTTTCACGCGAAACATTTAACATTTTTTCAGCAGGATCATTTAATAAAATGATATCCCCTTTTCGATCTGTAGCAATTACACCATCTGTCATATGCGATAAAACAGATGACAGCTTACGTCTTTCACTCTCCGTAGAAGAGCGTGCTTGTTGCAATTTTTTTGATAAGTTATTAAAAGATAGCGCCAATTGCCCAATTTCATCATGGCTATGCACTTTTACTTTACGCGAGTAATTTCCTTTCGCCATCTCAATTGCTTGTCTTCGCATATCTGAAATTGGTCTAGTAATTGTTTGAGCTAATAAAATCCCTAGAACTGCTGTTACTAATAAGGCAATCACTGTTCCAGTCGCAAAAATCTGATTGATATCCTTCATCTGTTTATAAACATCTTCCATAGAAGCAACAATATAAATGACACCAATTATTTTTCCCTTATCTCCTTCAATCGGAGTTGCCATAACTTGAACGCGGTGGCCAGTATTTCTATCTTTCTCAATCTTTCCTTCCGCCTTCTTTTGCACAATAGCCCGTTGAACAGATATATCTGTTGATGTCCTACCTACCCTACTTTGTTTAGAAGGCGAGGGATTAGATATCGCTAATAGACGTCTATTCGGATCAATAACGCTCACTTCTTGAATGTCCTTTTTTCTGTCTGATGCAAAATCAGTAATTGACGTTTTAAGAGCTTCTTCTAAAATCGGATCCGTTTTTTCACGCTCTTTTGTAAACTCCTGCTTTAAGTTATACGAAAGTAAATTGGTTTGCTGCGTTAAAGAGTCTTTAAAACTTTGTACGAGACTTTTCTCCAGCTCTCGAACAAAATATACACCAATAACCTGCATTGCTATTAAAATTAATAGCATATATATAAGTACAAACTTTAAATGAATTGATTGAAAGAAGCCAACTTTCTTCATATACTATTCCTGCTCTGGATCACGCAAGTAATAACCTACTCCACGTCTTGTTACAATTAGAGTGGGATGACTCGGATTATCTTCAATTTTTTCACGTAAACGACGTACCGTTACATCTACTGTACGTACATCACCAAAGTAATCATACCCCCACACTGTTTGTAATAAATGCTCACGTGTCATAACTTGTCCTAAATGCTTTGCTAAATAATGAAGCAATTCAAATTCACGATGTGTAAGTTCGATATTTTCTTCTCGTTTCGTTACACTATATGCATTTGGATTAATGACAATTGGTCCAATAACCATTTCTGTATTCTCTTCTTTTTCTGCAGATCCGCCCTGTTGATGACGGCGTAAGTTTGCCTTTACACGTGCCAACAATTCTCTCGTACTAAATGGCTTTGTTACATAATCATCTGCACCAAGCTCAAGTCCCAATACCTTATCAATTTCAGAATCTTTTGCAGTCAGCATGATAATTGGCATTTCAGAGCTTTTACGTATTTCACGGCAAACCTCTAATCCATCTTTTCCAGGTAACATAATATCCAATAAAACCATATCTGGTTGTTCTTCGTTCGCCTTTTCAATTGCTTCATCGCCATCATGTGCCATTACAATTTCAAAACCTTCTTTTTCTAAATTGAATTTTAAAATATCTGCAATCGGCTTTTCATCATCAACGACTAAGATTTTCTTTCCCATCATCGTTTATTTCCTCCTAATAAAAATATGGTCAATCATCCTCAAACATACTGATGTTTATATAGTATACCTCTATATGACAGCACCCTTGTTTAAGTATTTTCTCCTCTATTCTCATAGAATCATGTATGATCCACTTTTACACGGAATCCTATACGATCTACAGAAAAACCTCTAGCTTCAACTGCTAGAGGCTCCTCATTCTATTGTAAAATAACTACTCTCATTTGTAAAATTGAACAATATAAAAAGGATATTAAGTGGGCCCACTTAATATCCTGAGAGTGGCTCGGGACGGAATCGAACCGCCGACACGAGGATTTTCAGTCCTCTGCTCTACCGACTGAGCTACCGAGCCAAAAAATATATATAAAACCACTAATGGTGGTATAAACAAAAGTGGCGGTCCCGACCGGGGTCGAACCGGCGATCTCCTGCGTGACAGGCAGGCATGTTAACCACTACACCACGGGACCACAAAATATATAAAAATAAAAAAACATGACCCGTACGGGATTCGAACCCGTGTTACCGCCGTGAAAGGGCGGTGTCTTAACCACTTGACCAACGGGCCACGAAAAATAAAATGGTGAGCCATGAAGGATTCGAACCTTCGACCCTCTGATTAAAAGTCAGATGCTCTACCAACTGAGCTAATGGCTCATACTCACCAACGTCATATTTTCGTGACGACAAGAGTTATCTTATCATAATATCATTTATCTTTGCAATACTTTTTTCTTATTTTTTATAAAAACAAGAAAAGAACCCATATCCACATGGGCTCTTTTTTAATATAAAGCATTTTTTATCAATGCCAATAATTAGATACCGTATACGTTACGAACAATATTTGTTTGGTTACGATCTGGTCCAACAGAGAACATAGATAATGGAATACCTGTTAATTGAGACACACGCTCTACGTAATGTCTTGCATTTTCAGGAAGCTCAGCTAAAGTTCTCATACCTGTAATATCTTCTGTCCAACCTGGAAGTTCTTCATATACTGGTTCACATTTCGCTAAAATGTTTAAGTTTGCTGGGAACTCATCGATTACTTCACCATTATATTTGTATGCTGTACAAATCTTCACAGTTGGAATACCTGTTAATACATCAATAGAATTCAATGATAAGTCCGTTAAACCACTTACACGACGAGCGTGTCTTACAACAACGCTATCAAACCAACCAACGCGACGTGGACGACCTGTTGTTGTACCGTATTCACGGCCAACTTCACGGATTTGGTGACCAATTTCATCATGAAGTTCCGTTGGGAACGGTCCATCACCAACACGGCTTGTATACGCCTTACATACACCTACAACACGGTTAATTTTAGAAGGGCCTACACCAGAACCAATTGTTACACCACCAGCAACTGGATTAGAAGATGTAACGAATGGATACGTACCTTGGTCAATATCAAGCATAACACCTTGTGCACCTTCAAATAACACGCGACGTCCTTCATCTAATGCATCATTTAATACAACAGATGTATCGCATACGTATTGCGCGATTTGTTGACCATACTCAAAATATTCTTCGAAAATCTCTTCCGCATTAAATCCTTCTGTATCGTACATTTTTTCAAATAAACGATTTTTTTCCGCAAGATTACGCTCAAGTTTTTCTTTAAATGACTCACGATCTAACAGGTCAGCCATACGGATACCTGTACGTGCAGCTTTGTCCATATATGCAGGACCGATACCTTTTTTCGTTGTACCAATTTTGTTGTCACCTTTACGTTCTTCTTCTAACTCATCTTGTTTTAAATGATAAGGTAAGATAACGTGTGCACGGTTACTAATACGTAAATTATCAGTGCTTACACCACGATCGTGTAAGTATTTTAATTCTACAAGTAAAGCTTTTGGATCAACTACCATACCGTTTCCGATTACACAAATTTTTTCTTTATAAAAAATACCCGATGGAATTAAGTGTAATTTATACTTAACGCCGCCAAAAACAATTGTATGTCCTGCGTTATTTCCACCTTGATATCTTGCAACTACTTCCGCATGCTCAGAAAGAAAGTCAGTAATTTTACCTTTTCCTTCATCGCCCCACTGTGTTCCTACAACTACTACTGAAGACATTATTCAAGCACCTCCGCAATTTTCAAACGATCTTTTCAAACAATATAATTGTACCAAAATGAAAAGAGAAGTCAATTTAAAAACGAACATTTTTTTATGTTTTATACTTTTCGTTCGTAAGAATTATTCATTTCCCTTATGAAAGCCCTATCTTTTATACTAAATAAAAAGAAACACATCTTATTATAAGAAATGTGTTTCTTTTTTATACTTTCCCTATGCCGGTGGTGCATGTCCATCATCAAAACGGCGCTCTAAGTTTACGAATTTGTTAAATTCCTTCACAAACGCAAGTTCTACAGAACCTACCGGACCATTACGCTGCTTTGCGATAATGATTTCAATCGTATTTTTATTTTCCGTTTCCCGATCATAGTAATCCTCACGATATAAGAACGCTACAATGTCGGCGTCCTGCTCAATACTTCCCGATTCACGAATATCAGACATCATAGGGCGCTTATCTTGACGAGATTCAACGCCACGAGATAACTGAGACAAGGCAATAACAGGCACTTGCAGCTCACGTGCGATTCCTTTTAATGTACGGGAAATTTCAGATACTTCCTGCTGACGGTTTTCACCTGATTTCCCACTTCCTTGAATAAGCTGCAAATAGTCAATTAGAATCATTCCAAGACCTTGTTCTTGCTTTAGCCTGCGGCATTTCGCCCTGATCTCACTCACCCGAATACCCGGTGTATCATCGATATATATACCAGCATTTGAAAGACTTCCCATTGCCATTGTCAACTTTGCCCAATCGTCTGAAGTTAAAGAACCTGTACGTAGCCTTTGCGCATCAATGTTTCCTTCTGCACAAAGCATACGCATGACAAGTTGATCAGCACCCATCTCTAAACTGAAAATCGCAACGTTTTCATCTGTTTTAGTCGCTACATTCTGCGCGATATTTAATGAAAAAGCCGTTTTTCCCACCGAAGGACGAGCTGCCACAATAATTAAATCGTTACGCTGAAATCCTGCCGTCATCTTATCTAATTCAGTAAATCCAGTCGGTATTCCTGTGACCTCACCTTTTTGATTATGCAAAAGTTCAATTTTATCATAAGCATCTACAAGAACATCCTTAATATTTTGGAACGCCTTTGTATTAGTCTGATGTGATACTTCTAGTATCTTTTTCTCTGCTTCGTTTAACAAACCTTCTACATCATCTTCACGTTCATAACCATCTGATACAATGTGAGTTGCAGTTCGAATCAAACGACGTAAAAGCGATTTTTCAGCGATAATACGAGCATAATATTCTACGTTAGCTGCTGTTGGGACAGCCTCCGCTAATTCCGCTAAATAAGAAACACCACCAACTTCTTCTAACAACCCCTGATCAGCAAGTGCTGCGGTTGCGGTAACTAAATCAATTGGTTCTCCTTTATCAGATAATCCAAGCATAACTTGAAAAATCTTTTGGTGCGCTGTCCGATAGAAAGATTCAGGTAGCAGCAGTTCTGAAGCCGAAGTTAACGCATCTTGATCGAGAAAGATAGCCCCTAAAACTGCTTGCTCAGCCTCTATATTATGCGGAGGGGTACGATCAGCAAGTACGTCACTCATACGCAATCCTCCTTGCCTAACTTATTTTTATTGTTCACTAACATGAACCTTTACTGTTGCTGTTACTTGTGGATGCAATTTTACAGTTACATTTGTATAACCTAATGCACGGATTGCATCAGCCATTTCAAACTTACGTTTATCCAACTTAATATTGTGCGCTTTTTGCATCGCGTCTACAATTTGCTTACTTGTAATAGAACCGAATAAACGACCACCCTCACCTGATTTTGCTTTCAATTCTACTGTTAACTGTTCTAAAGTTTCTTTTAGTTTCTTCGCATTTTCAAGCTCAGCTGCTGCATCTTTTTCTTCTTTACGTTTTTGTGCATCAAGTGTCTTCATGCTACTATTTGTCGCTTCAGCAGCTAGCCCTTGTTTTAGCAAGAAGTTATTCGCATAACCATCTGGTACGTTTTTTACTTCTCCTTTTTTCCCTTTACCTTTTACATCTTTTAGAAAAATCACCTTCATGATTGTATGCCTCCCTGTAAATAGTCATCAATAACAAATTGAAGTTTATCTTCAGCTTCATCTACTGTTACATTTTTCATTTGTGTAGCGGCATTCGTTAAGTGCCCACCGCCACCTAGGTTTTCCATGATTAGCTGTACATTCACTTCTCCTAAAGAACGTCCACTAATCCCAATAAAACTTTCCCCACGTTTTGCAATGACAAATGAAGCTATTATTCCAGTCATCGTCAGCAACGTATCAGCTGATTGTGCAATTAGCACTTGATCGTAATATTCCTCACCATCTACTTTAGCAATAGCAATTCCATTTTTATAAATGTACGCATTTTGAATTGTTTTTGCAACTCGTAAATATTGCTTCATATCTTCTTTTAACAGCTCCTGTACCAGAACTGTATCCGCTCCATGTGAACGGAGATAGGAAGCCGCATCAAATGTACGAGCACCCGTACGAAATGTAAAGCTTTTCGTATCTACTATAATGCCCGCAAGTAAAGCTGTCGCTTCTAACATCGTCATCTTTAAACGCTTCGGCTGATATTCAAGAAGCTCTGTTACAAGCTCAGCTGTCGAAGAAGCATACGGCTCCATATATACGAGAAGAGGGTCTTCAATAAATTCTTCACCACGACGATGATGGTCAATTACAACTACATTTTCAATTTTATGCAGGAGTTTTTCCTCCATTACCATCGAGGGCTTATGCGTATCAACAACAACAAGTAATGAATCTTCCGTTGCAAATTCCATCGCCTGCTGCGGTGTAATAAAACGAGACCATAAATCCTCATTTTGTTTAACTTTATCCATTAAACGTTTGATCCCCTTATCAGAATCATTCTCGTCTAATACGATGTATCCTTCACGCTCGTTTAACTGCGCTACCTTTAAGATTCCAATAGCTGCACCAATTGCATCCATATCTGGGGCTCTATGACCCATTATAAGAACATTACTGCTCTCTAATACTAAATCTTTTAATGCATGAGAGATAACCCTTGCACGTACACGTGTACGTTTTTCAACTGGATTCGTCTTACCACCATAGAATTTCACTTTACCCGTTGCTTGTTTAATAGCTACTTGGTCTCCACCTCTTCCTAATGCGAGGTCTAAACCAGACTGCGCCATTGATCCAAGTTCCGATAAAGATAAATCACCTGATCCAACACCAACACTTAATGTAAGTGGAATGTTTCGTTTTGACGTCTCTTCACGTACTTGATCTAAAATATCGAACTTTCCTTTCTCCATTTGCGTCAAAATACTTTCATTTAACACAACAAAAAATCTCTCTGAAGAAGCTCGTTTTAAATACGCACCATATTTAATGGCCCACTCATTTAAGCGTGATGTCACAAGACTTGTTATATTTGTGCGTAATTGATCATCTAACCCTTGTGTCACTTCGTCATAGTTATCCAAATAAATGACCGCTAGAACCGTACGCTGGTCCTCATACATCTTTTCAATCTCCGTTTGTTCCGTTACATCGAAGAAGTAAATTAATTTTTCTTCTTTTCTTACAAATACACGGAACTTACGATTGTTTAAAGATACGATATCATCCGCTGTTTCCCCTTTAATAAAAAGAAGTAACGTTTCTGATATATCATAGAGATGCCATCCTGCTAAAGAATGTTGTCCTAAACAAGAAGACAAATAAGGATTTGCCCAATCAATTCCATAATCCTTATTGTATAACAAAATACCGATTGGCATTTGATTAAATGCTTCGTTACTCACTTTCTTTACCCTTGTAACCATATCCGTTGTATACTTTTCGAAATTCCTCTGGAAGGCAAGTTCGAATCGAATGACAAAAAAGAGGACAATACAAAAAATAAAAAAAGCGGCCATCCCCATCATCCAGTGAAAATAACCGAGAATGGTAATAAGTACAAACATAAAAAATGCCAATACATAAACAGGATATAAAAACCTCTGTCTCTTATAAAATTCAGGCATGTATCCAACTCCTATAAAGTAAAACTAACCCAAATAAAAAGGAATTTACTTTTCACTATCAGCTAGTCGAACAAATTAAACACCCTCAAGTTCTACCTATTTTGATTGTATTTTAGAACGTAAAGAAAAGCCTAAATCAATTATACCTAAGATTGTCACAAGAGGAAACAACATAGGAACAAACAGAAATAAAACAAAAATAATAATAGGAACAGCTTTTGGATAACCCTTTAAATGTACAAAAAAGGCTATACATGAAAAACCTTGAAATACGAGTAACAATGAAAAGATAGCGTATAGATTAGAGAATGCCATATCTAAATATGAACCTGATTCTACCTTCATAAACATCGAAAGCAAAATAAGTATAACGTAATACCAGACAATCCCTTTTGGCAGTTGCATATTTCGAAACTTAGGCCAGGGTGTTACAGTATACTTCAACCTTCTTAAAACATTCCCTGCCATCAATACCGTTATCCAAGAAAAGACGAAAGAAACCATTACAAGCAAACTTGGCAGGAGAACCCTGATCATATCGCTAAACTGTCCAAATAAATCTTTTTGCTCTTTCGTAATCGGTGCACCGGCAACTTTCATTATCTTCTCACTTTGTTCTATTCCTTCTTTAAACACATCTTGCATTTGCTTAATTAAATCTATGTTAAAAAGTTTTATACTTACAACATAAATAAGAACAAAACTAAACAAATATGCAAGCATTCCAACTAACAATATTTCTACTGGTCTTTTTTTCTTTTTATACATATATCCTAGAGCAACACCTATTAAACCAGACATACATGTATTCACAAGACTAAGCGGCGAACTAACAATAATAGTAACAAGAAGTGCAGCTGTAAAAAGCATACACGTACTAGAAAACGGGTACCTTACCATAAACAACAAAAACGGTAAAGGTAAAGCAAATAATGCAACAGTACTTACAACTGGAATATATAGGGATATTAAAAGCAATACCGCATAAACTGCTAATAAAACCGCTCCCTCTGTAATGAGCCTTGTACGTTTCATCTTTTATCCTCTCTTTCTAAAAAGAAAAGCATAGCAAAATGCACAGTAGAGTAAAACTCTACTGTGCATTTTATACGCTACTATTCACCAACATATGGTAAAAGTGCCATTTGACGAGCACGTTTAATCGCAACTGTTAGTTTACGTTGATATTTCGCGCTAGTTCCTGTTACACGACGAGGTAAAATTTTACCACGTTCAGAAACAAAGCGTTTTAGTAAATCTACATCTTTATAGTCGATACGAGTGATACCGTTAGATGTGAAGAAACACACCTTACGACGTTTCGCACGTCCACCTTTGCGTCCTCCTGCCATGTTCATTTCCCTCCATTCTGTTTTAAAATTACCGATCTATACCATTAGAATGGTAAATCGTCGTCCGAAATGTCTATCGGTTGACCCACGTTTGAAAATGGATCATCATTCTTTGTAAATCCAGAGTTACCTGAGTTACCTGAATTACTAGATTGACCAAATGGGTTAGAGCCTTGGTTACCGTAACCAGCTCCTGATGGCTGCTGATTGAATGAACCGCGTTGCTCCCCACCGCCATTACGCGGCTCTAAAAATTGTACGTTCTCCGCAAGAACTTCTGTCACATATACACGTTTACCATCTTGTCCCTCGTAATTACGAGTTTGAAGACGTCCATCTACGCCTGCTAAACTACCCTTTTTCAAATAATTCGCCACGTTCTCTGCTTGTTTACGCCATATTACACAGTTAATAAAGTCAGCTTCACGCTCACCTTGCTGATTCGTAAATGCGCGATTCACAGCTAACGTGAAAGTAGCTACTGCAACACCATTGGGCGTGTAACGTAAGTCAGGGTCCTTAGTTAAACGACCAACGAGGATAACACGATTCATCAATCGAACCACTCTCCCTATATATCTTAATTATTATTCTTCGTTTTTAACAACGATGTGACGCATGATGTCTTCGTTGATCTTAGCTAAACGATCGAATTCTGTAACAGCTTCTGTGTTAGAATTTACGTTTAAGATCACGTAGAAACCATCACGTAAGTCGTTGATTTCGTAAGCTAAACGACGCTTACCCCACTCTTTCGTGTTAATGATTTCTGCACCATTACTAGTTAAAACGCCTGCGAAGCGCTCAACTAAAGCTTTTTGAGCTTCTTCCTCCATGTTTGGACGGATGATGTACATGATTTCGTACTTTTTCATTACACTTTCACCTCCTTTTGGTCTAAACGGCCCATATTGGGCAAGGAGCAATTAATTATAGTAATTACTCACGAGTTTAGATTATATCATAGTAGGTTAGATGAATCAACTAACCAATAAATAAAAAGCTTGGCAAACATATGATATATTTGCCAAACTTTTATTTTTATTTTTTCCTAGGAAATAAAAACTACACATTAAAGCGGAAGTGCATAACATCTCCGTCTTTTACAATGTACTCTTTTCCTTCTAAACGTACTTTTCCAGCTTCCTTAGCCGCTGTCATAGAACCGTTCTCCATTAAGTCATCGTATGAAACTGTTTCAGCACGGATAAATCCACGTTCGAAGTCCGTATGGATAACACCAGCACATTGCGGTGCTTTCATGCCTTGTTTAAACGTCCATGCACGTACTTCTTGTACACCAGCTGTGAAATAAGTCGCTAAACCTAATAAATCATATGCAGCACGAATTAACTGGTCTAAACCTGATTCTTCAATACCTAGCTCTTCAAGGAAGACCTTTTTCTCTTCCTCATCTAATTCAGCAATTTCTGATTCGATTTTCGCACATACAACAATTACTTGCGAATTTTCTTTTGCTGCAAATTCTTTTACGATTTTTACATATTCATTTTCAGATGGATCCATGATATCATCTTCACTTACGTTTGCTACATAAAGCATTTCTTTTGTTGTCAATAAGTGAAGACCTTTAACAACCTTCATTTGCTCTTCAGTAAATTCAACTGTACGAGCTGGTTTTCCCTCTTCAAACGCTTCTTTTAAGCGAACTAAAATTTCATGTTCATAAACTGCTTCTTTATCCTTTTGTCTTGCTAATTTTGCTACACGCTCAATGCGCTTATCAACAGATTCTAAATCCGCTAAAATTAATTCCAAGTTGATTGTTTCAATATCATCAATTGGATCTACTTTTCCTGAAACATGTGTAATATTTTCATCTTCAAAACAGCGAACAACTTGGCAAATCGCATCTACCTGGCGAATATGAGATAAGAACTTATTTCCTAACCCTTCACCTTTACTTGCGCCTTTTACGATACCTGCGATATCAGTAAATTCAAATACAGTTGGAACAGTTTTTTTCGGTTCTACTAGTTCCGTTAATTTATTTAAGCGCTCATCTGGTACTTCTACAATCCCTACGTTCGGATCAATTGTACAGAATGGATAGTTTGCAGATTCTGCTCCTGCTTGTGTAATTGCATTAAATAATGTTGATTTTCCTACGTTAGGTAAGCCAACAATCCCAGCCGTTAATCCCATATTTTTCACTCCTATGTCTCAATCTTCCATCATTATAGATAGTAACGTATAAAATGACAAGTTCCCTAAAATTCAAAAAAAGTAACAGTCGCCTGAGACAACCGTTACTTTTTTTCTATTCTTCGTGCTTTACAAGCACCTTTTTCACCTTACGATCAAACTCTCTTCGAGGAATCATTACCGAATGGCCACATCCCTCGCACTTAATGCGGATATCCATTCCCATACGAATAATTTTCCAACGATTTGCACCACAAGGATGGGCTTTTTTCATTTCCACAACATCGTACAAGTTATATTGCTTTTGCTCCACTCTCCAAACTCCTCTCACCACTAATTTGCTTTAGCACTATTCATCTCTTCACGATTATATAAAACCATACGCGGATATGGAATTTCAATACCATGTAAATCAAGGCGATTTTTAATCTCTTTACGAAGAGCCCTAGCAATAATCGCATGCTTCATTGGTTCTACTTCAGAAATAACACGTAATACAACTTCAGATGCAGCAAGTGTTTGAACTCCTAACAATTCTGGTTTCGCTACCATTTCTTCATATTTTGCAGGTAATTCTTCTAATAAATCTTCAATAACCTGTTCCGCCCTTGTTATGTCACCTTCATAGGAGATAGATACATCAACAAATGCTACACTATTGCTAATAGAAAAGTTTGTTACTTGCGTAATCCCTCCATTAGGTAAAATATGAACTTCTCCCGTCCAACTTTTTATCTTCGTTGTACGCAATCCAATTTCTAAAACTACACCTTCAATTTGACCAATACGAACATAATCACCAACTGAAAATTGATCTTCTAACAAAATAAACAATCCTGTAATAACATCTTTCACTAAACTTTGAGCACCAAAACCGACTGCTAAACCGATTACCCCGGCACCGGCCAATAAACCTGATGCGTTAATATTAAATACCCCTAGAATTGCAATTAACATAATAAACATAACAACGTATGCTACAATATTTTCAAGTAACTTAGCTACCGTAACTGTACGACGTTCTGAAATCTGGATTGGTGAGCGACTTCCCATGCGAAACGCATTTCTAACAATCGCTCTCGCAACGCGCACTACTATCGCACCAGCTATTAAAATAACCAAAATTTTTAACGTTACAATCCCAACATACTCCCATCGATCTGAGTCCATTAAATATCGTTTAATGGCATCAAACCATTGATTTAATACGTTCATATCATTCTACCTCTCCAACAAAATTTTCTTTTTATTCATTTTTTATTGTATCAGAAGTTTTCCCTATTTCTGAAAAAATTTTTTACATTGTATTTTTTATTTACTCACTAGGATTAAGGTATAAAATGGAGTGATTATATATATACTAGTACTAGTATTTCAAGTTTTACAAACAGTTCACACAAGTAAATTTTTCCTCTACACCAAAGATTAATCTCCCAATTACTAAGACCTTCTAAAATAAAACTTATGACTAGAAATTTTTCACATTGGATTATCAAATTTATCAAAAGGATGGATGCTTCATGAATATCAGAAGTTTTCGCTTACCTTTTTTTGAAAAAGAATCACAAAATGTTATGCACCACGATTCAGGAGCCTCCGAAGAAATTAGTGATTTTTTACTCTCACATATCCCTATCAAACAAACTACATCCCTCACTCTAATATGTATTGGAACAGACCGATCAACAGGTGATGCACTAGGTCCCTTGGTCGGAGCAAAACTCGAACAGCTGGACATTCAAAATTTTCATGTCTTTGGCACGCTTGATGAACCAATTCATGCACTAAATCTCGAAGAAAGCATTGAGAAAATACAATCTGCTAATCCAGAATCTTTTATCATCGCAATTGATGCTTGTCTTGGGAAATCTCAGAATATCGGTTCCATAACTGTTGGCGAAGGACCTAGTAAACCCGGAGCAGCAATGAACAAAAAGTTACCAGCAGTTGGAAATTTACACATACATGGCATTGTAAACTTAAATGGTTTCATGGAGTTTTTTGTTCTTCAAAATACACGATTAAGTCTTGTGATGAAAATGGCTGATGTTATTGCCCAAAGCATAAAAGAAACCGATCAAAAACTATCTGCATTAAAAAAAGCAAACCATCCATAAGTAAAAAGATGGTTTGCTTTTAATTTTCCTTTGATAATAATTCCAAAATGCGATTTAGATCTTCTTTATTAAAGAATTCTATTTCAATTTTCCCCTTTTCTTTCTTTGTTTCTTTAATTTTTACACCTGTACCAAATTTTTCTCTTAATAGCGTCTCACGCTCTTCGAAAAATATATTTCTTTCTTTCGGTATTTTCTTTGTTTCACGTGAAACTCGCTGATTAATTTGTTGAACAATTTGCTCCAATTGTCTAACATTCAAACCTTCTTTTTCAATACGTTTTAATAAAGATTTTAACTGTTCTTCATCTTTTATTGTAAGTAGCGTCCTACCATGCGCCATCGATAACTTTCCACTTGCAATCATCTCTTGAACAAATGAGGGAAGGGTAAGTAATCGAATATAATTTGCAATATATGGTCTACTTTTCCCAAGACGTTTTGCTAATTGTTCTTGGGTCACACTCAGTTCATCCATAAGCAGTTGATATGCAACCGCTTCTTCCATCGGATTTAAGTCCTCACGTTGTAAATTTTCAAGTAGAGCAAATTCCATCATTTGCTGTTCGTTTAAACTTCGCACCACAGCTGGTACTGTTTCAAGACGCGCCTCTTTTGCAGCCCGGTATCTACGTTCTCCAGCAACAATTTCATATCCTTTAATACTTTTCCTTACAATTAAAGGTTGTAAAATACCATGTTCTTTAATAGATGCGGCCAATTCTTGAATCGCTTCTTCTTGAAAGTTCTTACGTGGTTGATAGGGGTTTGGCCTTAATTCAGTTACTGTAATTTCTTGAATTGTTTCTTCCTCTTTCACATCTAAATCAGGAAAAAATGCATTAATTCCTCGTCCTAGTCCTTTAGCCACCTGCAATCACTTCCTCTGCCAAATCTATATAAACTTCGGCTCCCCTTGATTTAGCATCATACTGCATAATTGGTTTCCCATGACTTGGTGCCTCGCTTAAACGAACATTACGCGGAATAATAGAACGATATACTTTATCTCTAAAATATTTTTTTACTTCATCTATAACTTGAATCCCTAAATTTGTACGTGCATCTAACATTGTTAGCAATACACCTTGAATTGCTAAATTTTTATTTAAATGTTTTTGCACAAGTCGAACTGTATTTAGTAATTGACTTAACCCTTCCAAAGCGTAGTATTCACACTGAACAGGAATAATAACAGAGTCTGCTGCTGTTAATGCATTAATTGTTAATAAACCTAAGGATGGTGGACAATCAATAATAATATAATCATATTCGTCACGAATTGACTGCAAAGCCCTCTGCAAACGAACTTCCCGGGAAATGGTTGGAACCAGTTCAATTTCTGCACCTGCCAATTGAATGGTAGCGGGTAGAACATCTAAGTTTTCAGTTGCGGTTTTCTGTATAACTCCTCGAACGTCAGCATCTTCTACAAGAACATTATAAATACATTGATCTAATTCAGATTTTTCAATCCCTACACCAGTCGTTGCGTTTCCTTGAGCATCGATGTCTACAAGAAGCACTTTCTTTCCCACTTGTGCCATTCCAGCTCCTAAATTAACCGATGTTGTTGTTTTTCCAACACCGCCTTTTTGATTAGCAATAGCAATGATTTTCCCCATGATGTCACCTACTTTCAACCTTTCTATCTTATTCTAAAAATAATTATGTTTATTGTAACATGAAATAAAACTTTTTCTTTTACGTCCTTATTAAACTTCAAAATTTATTTCTAAACTCCTTCTTCATTTAACAAGAAAAATATAGTAAAAGAGACCTATCCAAAAGGATAAGGCCCCTATCATATATCCATTACTTTTTTTTAGGAATTTTAATCGTAATTTGATAATACTCATCAAATTCCTCTTCTTCCGAATTTACATTTAAACCGCTATTTGCAACCATTTGCAGTGATTGCCTAATCGTATTCATCGCAATTCGCATATCACGACTCACTGCTTTTTGTTTCGTTTTACGCTTTGGTTTTACTTCCTCTAATAGCTTTGCAATACGCTCTTCAGTCTGTTTTACATTCAATTGTTTTTCCACAATTTCTTGTAAAACCTTTAGTTGTAGTTCCTCATTTTTCAAAGGAATAAGGGCACGAGCATGACGTTCTGTAATACTCTTTTCTAGTAATGACCTTTTAATTTCTTCAGGCAATTTTAATAATCGCAATTTATTTGCGATTGTCGATTGTCCCTTTCCGAGCCTTTGTGCCAATGCCTCTTGTGTTAAATTATGTAACTCAATCAGCTTTTGATAGGCAACAGCTTCTTCAATTGCCGTTAATTCTTCACGTTGCAAGTTCTCGATCAAAGCAACAGAAGCTGTTTCTGTATCATTTAAATTTTTAATAATTGACGGAACTTTTTCCCATCCTAATTTTGTTGCAGCACGGAAGCGTCTTTCCCCGGCAATAATTTCGTACTTATCTTCTTCATATTGCCTCAAAACAATTGGCTGGATTAGTCCATGTGTGCGAATAGTTAGAGCCAGTTCTTCAATACGTGCATCATCAAAAACCGTACGTGGTTGATAACGATTGGGGATGATATTAGCTATCGGAATTTGTTGTATTTCTTCATGTATTTTTTCATCTATTTCTTCATGGCTTTCGTTTTGTAATTCGAATTCGCTCTCTTTATCACCAAAGCCAAACAAACGAGAAAACGTACTTTTCATACATATTCCACCACCTTTGGGCCTATTGAATGTTCTACATAAAAATGTTTCCTATGAAACATTTACGTTTTCATTTATATAATTTAATCTTACGTCTAATAAGATTTATTTTTCAATAGGTAATTTATTTGGTGTCCCTGGCTTACGCGGATATTTCTTTGGTGTTTTGCGCTTTTTCTCAATTGATAAAATGTTACGTTCACTTTCTTCAAATGGTAATTGGAACGTAGACATCACTTTTAACTCACCGCCAAGTACTTCTAAAGCATACTTACCATTTTCAATCTCCTCATTGGCAGCCGCGCCTTTCATTGCAATAAATGTTCCACCTACTTTTACAAGTGGTAAACATAACTCACTCAGTACAGATAGACGAGCTACAGCACGAGCCATGACAATATCATAGGATTCACGTACATCTTCTTTTTTCCCAAATGTTTCAGCGCGATCATGACAAAACGCAACATCACTTAATTCTAACTTTTGTGCTAAGTGATTTAAAAAGTTAATGCGTTTTTGCAGCGAATCAACAATTGTTATTTTTAAATGTGGGAAACAGATTTTTAATGGAATGCTTGGAAATCCTGCACCTGCACCGACATCACAAATAGAAAATGGTTTCGAAAAATCATAATAAAAAGCAGCCGTAATTGAGTCGAAAAAGTGCTTTAAATACACTTCTTCTTTCTCCGTAATAGCTGTTAAATTCATTTTCTCATTCCATTCTACTAACGTTTCAAAGTAGATTTCGAATTGCTCTAATTGCCTAGGAGAAAGAGTAATTCCTCTTTCTCCTAGCATAGATTGGAATTGTTCTATGTTCATCTTGCCATATCTCCTTACTATTTATTGGTTCGATACTCGCGCAATTTTTCCTTGTTCAATGTACACAAGTAAAATGGAAATATCAGCTGGATTTACGCCGGAAATACGGGATGCTTGCCCCATTGACAGAGGACGAACATCTTTTAATTTTTGTCTCGCTTCAGAAGCAATTCCGGAAATTGCATCATAATCAATATCTACAGGAATCTTTTTGTTCTCCATCTTTTTCATTCGATCCACTTGCTGTAAGGACTTTTCAATGTATCCCTCATACTTAACTTGGATTTCAACTTGTTCTGCGATTTCATCGTTAATTTCAACTTCACTTGGAACAAGAAGACGAATATGTTCATATGTCACTTCTGTACGACGTAGTAAATCACTTGCTCTTATACCATCTTTTAACTCGCTGCCACCAATACTACGAATCAATTCCTGCACTTCAGGACGTGGTTTAATAATAAGACTTTCTAAACGTGCCTTTTCTTGTTCGATCTTTCCTTTTTTGACTGTAAAACGTTCATATCTTTCATCAGGAATTAAACCAATTTCATGGCCAATTTCCGTTAAACGAAGGTCAGCATTATCATGACGTAGTAATAAACGATATTCAGCACGTGAAGTTAATAAGCGATATGGCTCATTTGTCCCTTTCGTTACAAGATCATCGATTAATACACCAATATAAGCATCCGAACGACCTAAAATAACTTCTTTTTTACCTAAAGAACGACATGCCGCATTAATCCCAGCCATAATTCCTTGTCCAGCTGCTTCTTCATAACCAGAAGTACCGTTAATTTGACCTGCTGTATATAAATTTTTAATTTTTTTCGTCTCAAGTGTTGGCCATAACTGAGTTGGTACAATTGCATCATATTCGATTGCATAACCTGTACGCATCATTTCAACATTCTCTAAACCTGGAATCGTTTTAAGCATTTCACGTTGTACATCTTCTGGTAAGCTCGTTGACAAGCCTTGTACATATACTTCCTGCGTATTACGCCCCTCTGGTTCTAAGAAAATTTGATGACGTGGTTTATCATTGAATCGCACCACTTTATCTTCAATTGAAGGACAGTAACGAGGACCTGTTCCTTTAATCATACCAGAATACATAGCTGAACGATGTAGATTTCTATCAATTAAACGATGTGTCTCTTCACTCGTATATGTTAACCAGCACGGAATTTGATCCATAATAAATTTTGTTGTTTCAAACGAAAAAGCACGTGGTTTATCATCACCTGGTTGAATTTCTGTCTTACTATAATCAATCGTATTACTATTTACACGAGGAGGCGTACCTGTTTTAAACCTAACAAGATCTAATCCAAGTTCCTCTAAATGCTCTGATAATGTAATAGATGGTTGCTGATTATTCGGACCACTTGAATATTTCAAATCTCCCATAATGATCTCACCGCGTAAAAATGTACCTGTTGTAATTACGACTGTTTTCGCTGTATATTCAGCACCCGATTGTGTAATTACCCCTTTACATATATCGTCTTCAACTATTAAGCGTTCTACCATTCCTTGACTCAAGGTTAGATTCGGTGTCTCTTCAATAGTTTTCTTTAATTCATGTTGATATGAAAATTTATCAGCCTGTGCACGAAGAGCACGCACAGCTGGACCCTTCCCTGTGTTCAACATACGCATTTGAATGTGAGTCTTATCAATATTACGTCCCATCTCGCCGCCCAATGCATCGATTTCACGGACAACAATCCCTTTTGCTGGTCCACCAACAGAAGGGTTACATGGCATAAAGGCTACCATATCTAAATTAATTGTTAACATTAATGTTTTTGAGCCCATTCGTGCTGCTGCAAGACCAGCTTCACATCCTGCATGACCTGCACCGATTACTATGACATCGTAAGAACCGGCATTGTATCCCATTATTTATTCCTCCTAAGATTAACTATCCTTAAAGCGCCTATATGTTATTTGCCTAAACAAAATTGAGAAAACAATTGGTCAATTAAGCTTTCATGGACAGTGTCACCAGTAATTTCACCAAGTATTTCCCACGTTCTTGTTAAATCGATTTGAACCATATCAATTGGAACACCGTTCTCTATTGCATCAATAGCATCTCCAATTGTCTTTTCCGCTTGTGTTAATAAACCGATATGTCTCGCATTAGAAACATAAGTCATATCTGTAGACTCTATTGCTCCTTCAAAGAATAGATCAGCTATCGCTTTTTCAAGATCATCTATACCCTTTTCTTCGATTAAAGACGTTGTAATAATTCGATTTTTACCCGCAAAATGTGTAACACGGTCCATATCAATTACCTTTGGTAAATCGGTTTTATTTACAATGACAATAAAGTCTTTCCCTTGCACAGCACGGAATAATTCTTCATCCTCATTTGTCAGTACCTCACTATAGTTTACTACAACTAAAACTAAATCAGCTTGCCCCATCATTTCTTTTGAGCGTTCTACACCAATTCGTTCAACAACATCTTCTGTTTCACGAATTCCTGCTGTATCAATTAGTTTAAGTGGTACACCACGCACATTGACATATTCTTCAATGACATCACGTGTTGTTCCTGCTATATCCGTCACAATCGCTTTTTTCTCTTGAACAAGGCTATTTAGTAGTGAGGACTTTCCAACATTTGGTCTCCCGATGATTGCCGTTGCAATACCTTCTCGTAAAATTTTCCCTTGCTTAGATGTCTCTAATATCTTTTGAATCTCACCACGAACATTCGTAGCCTTTTCAATTAAAATATTGTGTGTCATCTCTTCTACGTCGTCATATTCAGGATAATCTATATTCACTTCTACATGAGCCAATGTTTCTAAAATTTCTTGACGAAGACGTCCAATTAATTTGGATAGACGTCCTTCCATTTGATTAATCGCCACGCTCATCGCTCGATCTGTCTTCGCACGAATTAAATCCATTACAGCCTCAGCTTGTGATAAATCGATACGCCCATTTAAAAATGCACGCTTTGTAAACTCACCCGGTTCTGCCAAACGTACTCCCTGGGCCAAAATGAGTTGTAATACTTTATTCACTGAAACAAGACCACCGTGACAATTAATTTCTACAATATTTTCACGTGTAAATGTCTTTGGTGCTCGCATAATTGACACCATGACTTCTTCAATAACTTGATCTTTATCTAAATCAACAATATGACCGTAGTGAATCGTATGGGACGGAACTGTCGTTAAATCCTTCCCTTTAAAAATGCGATTGACCTTTTCAATCGCATCTTCTCCACTTACTCGAACAATGGCAATTGCCCCTTCCCCAAGTGCTGTGGAAATTGCAGCAATTGTATCAAATTCCATGTCCTTTCACCTCACTTGCTTATTTCTCTCTATTTCAACATGATTTTTTCTTCACTAAACTATTAGGATACCATAATGAACCTATCTACAAAAGAATAATAACTCATTTTATTATGTCCTCATGTAAAAATCACTAAACTTATTCACAGTGGATAAGTTTAGTGATTTTTAGTTATCCACAACCTACTTCCCCTACAATATAGCCTTGATTGTTAAAAAAATTATCATTCACCGATTAAGATATACGCATAAAAAAACCGGAGCTCAAATGAGCTACCGGTTATTTGGAAGATATTACAACATGTCGATGCGGTTCTTTACCTTCAGAAGTTGTAACTATATTTGGATGATTGGATAATGCTTGGTGAATAATTTTCCGTTCAAAAGAAGGCATTGGCTCTAATACAACATTCTTTTTGGTAGAAACTACCTGTTTTGCTAATCGATAAGAGAGCGATTCTAACGTATCTTTTCTCTTACTACGATAATTTTCGGCATCAATTGTTATACCGATGTACTGTTTTGTACTACGATTCGCAACCAGTTTTGTTAAATATTGTAAAGAATTTAATGTATGACCTCTTTTCCCAATTAAAACACCAACATTTTTACCAGAAATCGTAAATTCAACTTCTCGACCTTTTACAACCTTCGTAATCATTACATCCATCCCCATACTTTGAACAACATTTTGTAGATATTGTTCAGCTTCATGGATTGGATCCTTCTTCAATACAATTTCTACGGTGGCAGGACGATTCCCAAATAAACCTAAGAATCCTCTCTTGCCCTCGTCGATAATATTCACATCAACTTGATCTTTTGAAACATTTAATTGTCTTAAAGCATCTTGTACTGCCAGCTCGACTGTTTGTCCTTTAGCAGTAATTATACTCACTTGCTTGATCCTCCTGCCTTACTAGCCTTAATTTCCGGCCCTTTGATCATATACATTTGAGCGATACCAAAGATGTTACCAACTACCCAATATAAAGATAATGCTGCCGGGAAGTTAATTGCAAAGATTAAAATCATAATTGGCATAAGCCATAGCATCATTGCCATTTGCGGATTTTGTCCTACAGTTCCTGCCATAGCAACCTTTTGCTGAATAAATGTTGTAATTGCCGCAACAACTGGAAGGATATAGTACGGATCTGCCTGTCCTAAATCAAACCATAAGAATGTATGTTTACTAATCTCTTCCGTTCTCATAATCGCATGGTAAAATGCGAATAAAATCGGCATTTGAACAAATATTGGTAAACAACCTGCTAATGGATTTACACCGTGTGTTCTATACAACTGCATCATTTCTTGTTGCAGCTTTTGCTGCGTCGCTTGATCTTTAGAACTATATTTCTCTTTCAGCTTCGCCATTTCTGGTTGTAACGCTTGCATTGCCTTCGTACTCTTCGTCTGCTTAATCATTAATGGTAACAATGCAAAACGAATGATAAGAGTTGTGACAACAATTGCTAAACCATAATTACTACCAAATAAGTTTGCAAAATACGTGATTAGCATAGAAAGTGGGTATACGAAATATTCATTCCAAATACCTGTACTTTTCGGCGTAATCGGCTGATTCACTTCATTACAGCCTGCAGTAATCGCCATTAAAGCAATAACCATGGCTAGTAAGCCTATCTTCTTTTTCACAGCCTGCTCCTCCTTGTTTCGGTATGTATATAGTGTAATTCATTTTCCTTTTCCTACGCTACTTGTTTGTTATTTTAATACCAGAGCGCTTGAAGGCATGAATTAAGCTTTTCTTCAATTGTTCGTATGTCATATCTGCACAAGGCTTCCTTGCTATTATAACAAAATCTTTTCCAGAATCTATCTCATCTTTTAATTCTATAATCGATTGGCGAATCATACGCTTAATTCGATTACGTACTACTGCATTTCCTATTTTTTTGCTAACAGAAAGACCGATTCGAAAGTATGGTTGTTTTGCCTTTTCAAGCTGGTAAACAACAAACTGACGATTTGCATTCGATTTTCCATTTTGAAAAACAGCCTGAAATTCATCATTCTTTTTTATACGATTTTTTTTCTTCATATCAATTGACACTCCTGTATTTCATCAGCGGAAATTCATTATTACTAGAAAAAAAGACCACTGAACGATCAGTGGTCTACGCAGATAATACTTTTCTTCCTTTACGACGACGAGCTGCTAGCACTTTACGTCCGTTCGCTGTGCTCATACGGCTGCGGAAACCATGTACTTTGCTGCGCTTACGTTTATTTGGTTGGTAAGTTCTTTTCATTATATGACACCTCCCTGAGGAATATCTGTTAAAGACAGTCTTATAAATTATAGTTAATCAACTAGGAAAATGTCAATGGTTCTCCAAATTTTCATCAAATATTCATTTTGAACCTATTCACAATTTTTTTCACAGATGTTTTATTTTCCTGTGGATAATGTTTTTTTCGGTTTTTTATATCCACAAAAATTTTTTTCACTTTTACACAGTATATCGTATTGTGGACAAGTTTATTCCACAAGGTATTGATTTTGTGGATAACTTTCTGAAATTCATTGCTATAGCTACTTTTTTTTGATATTATAGTTGTGTTTTCACCTTGAACAAGTTTTCCACATATGTATTTTATCCACAATTTGTGCATAACATGTGGACAGTTATAATCACATGTGGGTAAACAGTTGTCCACATTGGCTTTTTTTGTCGAAAACCCTATTTCGTATACAAACGACGTTTTTAGGTTTTAAAATACGTTTCGTATAAATATACATTTATTTTTTTAAAGGTTGTACAATCGTTGCACAACCTTATTCTTTTACCATATTTGTAAAGGAGGGACACCTTTGGAAAATATCTCTGATTTATGGAATAGTGCCTTGAAAGAACTAGAAAAAAAGGTCAGTAAACCAAGTTATGAAACCTGGTTGAAATCAACAAAAGCACACGCTTTGAAGAAAGATATATTAACTATTACGGCTCCAAATGAATTTGCCCGTGATTGGTTAGAATCTCATTATTCAGAGCTAATTTCAGAAACACTTTACGATTTAACAGGAGCAAAGCTAGAAATTCGCTTTATTATTCCTCAAAGTCAAGCTGAAGAGGAGATTGACTATCCTCCTGCTAAAAAGAAAAAAACAAATGATGAATCTAATCACTTACCACAGAGCATGTTAAATCCTAAATATACATTTGATACATTTGTCATCGGCTCTGGTAATCGTTTTGCACACGCAGCTTCCTTAGCGGTTGCTGAAGCACCGGCAAAAGCATATAATCCACTGTTTATTTACGGGGGCGTTGGACTTGGAAAAACACACTTAATGCACGCCATTGGTCATTATGTAATCGAGCATAATCCAAATGCAAAAGTTGTTTATTTATCATCAGAAAAGTTTACGAACGAATTTATTAATTCAATTCGTGACAATAAGGCCGTCGATTTTCGTAATAAATACCGTAATGTAGATGTCTTATTGATAGATGATATTCAATTCCTTGCTGGAAAAGAACAAACACAAGAAGAGTTCTTCCATACATTTAATGCATTACATGAAGAAAGCAAACAAATTGTAATTTCAAGTGATCGACCACCGAAAGAAATCCCAACTTTAGAGGACCGCCTTCGTTCACGTTTTGAATGGGGTCTTATTACAGATATTACACCACCGGATTTAGAAACAAGAATTGCAATTTTACGCAAAAAAGCGAAAGCTGAAGGCCTTGATATCCCAAATGAGGTTATGCTCTATATTGCAAATCAAATCGATTCAAACATCCGGGAATTAGAAGGTGCACTTATTCGAGTTGTTGCTTATTCATCTTTAATTAATAAAGATATTAATGCAGATTTAGCTGCCGAGGCACTTAAAGACATTATTCCCAATTCTAAGCCGAAAATTATTTCTATTTATGATATTCAAAAGGCTGTTGGAGATGTTTATCAAATTAAACTAGAGGATTTTAAAGCAAAAAAACGCACAAAATCTGTTGCGTTCCCTCGCCAAATTGCAATGTATTTATCACGTGAACTAACCGATTCTTCTTTACCTAAGATTGGCGAGGAATTTGGTGGACGTGATCATACAACAGTCATTCATGCACATGAAAAGATTTCAAAACTATTAAAAACGGATACGCAATTGCAAAAACAGGTTGAAGAAATTAATGATATTTTAAAGTAGTAGCTGAATAGTGTGAATAACTTCTCTTGTTTTACACACAGTCTATCCACATGTAGATAGACTGTTTTTACATCCTTTTAAGAGGGTTATCCACATATCCACAAGCCCTATTACTATTACTACTATTTTTTATCTTTATTAAATAAATAAAATTTTATACTTACCGGAGGTTTTCGTTATGCGTTTTACAATCCAAAAAGACTACCTTGTAAGAAGTGTACAAGATGTAATGAAGGCTATTTCCTCTCGTACAACAATTCCCATTCTTACAGGGATTAAAGTTGTAGCTACTGAAGAAGGTGTTACTTTAACAGGAAGTGACGCTGATATTTCAATTGAATCTTTTATTCCAGTTGAAGAAGACGGAAAAGAGATCGTGGAAATTGCACAATCAGGAAGTATTGTTTTACAAGCAAAATATTTTAGTGAGATCGTAAAAAAAATACCAAAAGATACAGTAGAGATTTCTGTAGAAAATCATTTTATGACAAAAATAAAATCTGGGAAATCAGAGTTTAATTTAAATGGCTTAGATTCTGCAGAGTATCCTTTATTACCACAAATTGAAGAACATCATGTGTTTAAAATTCCAACAGATTTACTAAAACATATGATTCGTCAAACAGTATTTGCTGTTTCAACTTCTGAAACTCGTCCAATCTTGACAGGTGTAAACTGGAAAGTATATAACAGTGAGTTGACTTGTATTGCAACAGATAGTCACAGGCTAGCACTTCGTAAAGCAAAGATTGAAGGACATACAATTTCTGATGAATTTCAAGCGAATGTTGTTATTCCTGGTAAAAGCTTAAATGAATTAAGTAAAATTTTAGATGAATCTGAAGAAATGGTGGATATCGTTATTACGGAGTATCAAGTATTATTCCGAACTAAGCATTTATTATTCTTCTCTAGATTATTAGAAGGTAATTACCCAGATACAACACGTTTAATTCCAGCAGAAAGTAAAACTGATATATTTGTGAATACAAAAGAATTTTTACAAGCAATTGATCGTGCTTCCTTATTAGCAAGAGATGGACGAAATAACGTTGTGAAATTATCAACGTTAGAACAACAAATGTTAGAGCTTTCTTCAAATTCACCTGAAATTGGAAAGGTAGTAGAAGAAGTTCAATGTGAAAAGATAGAAGGGGAAGAATTAAAAATTTCCTTTAGTGCAAAATATATGATGGATGCATTAAAAGCATTAGACAGTACAGAAATTAAAATTAGCTTTACTGGTGCAATGAGACCATTCTTAATTCGTACAGTAAATGATAATTCCATCATCCAATTAATTTTACCAGTTCGTACTTACTAAGTAAGAGTCGGGGTTGCTAGTTTAAATGTGCTAGTGACCCTTATTTGATTTTAGGGGATGTTCAAAAAGTCTGGGAAAAATAGCTGTCGCATTTCTTCGTTACGTCGCCAGTCCGGTACTCATGTAGTTCCATCTACACTCCGCACTCTCCTGGCTTCCGCGCCTCGAACTGCTCGGCTATCTTTATCCTCCTTTTTGAACATGTACTTTTAAGGGTATTACTTTCCTAATGTTAGTTTATTTAGTACAATGAAAGAATGAACACTTTCAGAAAGTGAGCGATTTTATGAAACGTATTAAGATTTCAACAGAGTACATTACACTAGGACAATTTTTAAAGTTAGCTGATGTAATTGATACAGGTGGCGCTGTGAAATGGTTCTTGCAAGAGTATGAAGTGTACGTGAATCAAGAGCCTGAAAATAGAAGAGGCCGAAAGTTATATGCAAATGATATTGTTGAAATTCCGGGAAACGGAACATTTCAAGTTCAATCATAAAGGGGGAGCCCTTTGTTTATTACAGAAATACAATTAAAAAACTATCGCAATTATGAACATCTAGATCTTTCCTTTGAGGATAAAGTTAACGTCATTATTGGTGAAAACGCACAAGGGAAAACGAATTTGATGGAAGCTATTTATGTATTAGCGATGGCCAAATCTCATCGAACTTCGAATGATCGTGAACTTATCCGGTGGGATGAGGAGTATGGTAAAATAAAAGGTAGATTACAAAAGAGAAATAGTTCCTTGTCTTTAGAATTAAATATTTCTAAAAAAGGGAAAAAGGCAAAATTGAATCAACTTGAACAACAAAAGTTGAGTCAATACATTGGTGAAATGAATGTTGTTATGTTTGCCCCAGAAGATTTAAATCTTGTAAAAGGAAGCCCTCAAGTACGAAGACGCTTTTTAGATATGGAACTTGGACAAATAGCTCCTGTCTATTTGTATGAATTAAGTCAGTATCAAAAAGTGCTCACGCAGCGAAACCACTTGCTTAAGAAAATGCAAGGGAATAGTAAAAATGAGGAAACAATGTTGGATGTGTTTACACTTCAACTTATTGAACACGGTACGAAAATTTTGCGAAAACGTTTTGAGTTTTTGCAGTTGCTACAAGAATGGGCAGCTCCTATTCATCGTGGTATTAGTAGAGGATTAGAGGAATTAGAAATCGTCTATAAACCAAGTGTAGATGTATCAGAATCAATGGACTTGTCGAAAATAAAAGAAGTATACTATGAAAGTTTTCAAACTGTGAAACAACGTGAAATTTTCCGTGGTACGACTTTAATTGGTCCTCATCGTGATGATTTACAATTCTTCGTTAATAACAAGAATGTTCAGGTCTTTGGTTCGCAAGGACAGCAACGAACAACCGCACTTTCCCTAAAATTAGCTGAGATTGAATTGATTTATTCAGAAGTTAAGGAATATCCAATTCTCTTATTAGATGATGTGCTGTCAGAATTAGATGATTATCGTCAATCACATCTGTTAAATACAATTCAAGGAAAAGTGCAAACGTTTGTGACAACGACGAGTGTCGACGGAATTGAGCACGAAACATTAAAGCAAGCGAAAACAATTCATGTAACGAACGGCACGGTAGATTGTGAAATAGACAGGAATTAACTTCTGTTTAAATGGAAAAGTAGGTGATCTTTGTGTCAATGGAACAAAAGCAAATGCAGGAAAATTCATATGATGAAAGTCAGATACAGGTGCTTGAGGGACTGGAAGCAGTTCGAAAGCGTCCGGGGATGTATATTGGTTCTACAAGTGGAAAAGGTCTTCATCACCTTGTATGGGAAATTGTTGATAACAGTATCGACGAAGCTTTAGCTGGGTATTGTGATGAGATTAATGTCAGTATTGAAGAAGATAATAGCATTGTTGTAACAGATGACGGTCGTGGTATTCCAGTTGGTATACAAGAAAAAATGGGACGTCCTGCCGTAGAAGTTATTATGACGGTTCTTCATGCCGGCGGTAAATTTGGCGGCGGCGGCTATAAAGTTTCTGGTGGTTTGCACGGTGTTGGTGCATCTGTCGTAAATGCTTTATCAACAGAATTAGAGGTATTTGTACATCGCGATGGAAAAATCCATTATCAAAAATATGAACGTGGTATTCCAGTTGCAGATTTAAAGGTGATCGGTGAAACAGATCGTACAGGAACAATCACACGTTTCAAGCCCGATCCGGAAATTTTCAAAGAAACAACAGAGTATGAATTTGATACATTAGCAACACGTATGCGTGAGTTAGCATTTTTAAATCGTAATATTAAATTGACAATTGAAGATAAACGTGAAAATAAGCAAAAGAAAGAATTTCATTACGAAGGCGGAATTAAATCGTACGTTGAGCATTTAAATCGTTCAAAACAACCGATTCATGAAGAACCTGTATATGTAGAAGGTTCAAAAGATGGAATTCAAGTTGAAGTTTCTCTTCAGTATAACGAAGGTTATACAAATCATATTTATTCGTTTACAAATAACATTCATACGTATGAAGGCGGTACACATGAGGTTGGTTTCAAGACGGCTTTAACGCGTGTAATTAATGATTATGGACGAAAAAATAATATTTTAAAAGATGCGGACAGTAACTTAACAGGTGAAGATGTACGTGAAGGTTTAACGGCAATTGTCTCAATTAAACACCCTAATCCACAGTTTGAAGGGCAGACAAAGACGAAACTTGGGAATAGTGAAGCGAGAACGATTACAGAATCTGTATTCTCAGAAGCATTTGAAAAGTTTTTACTTGAGAATCCGAACGTCGCTCGTAAAATTGTAGATAAGGGAACAATGGCGGCACGTGCACGTGTAGCAGCGAAAAAGGCACGTGAACTAACACGCCGAAAAAGTGCATTAGAAGTATCTAGTTTGCCAGGGAAATTAGCAGATTGTTCTTCTAAGGACCCGGCAATTAGTGAAATCTATATCGTAGAGGGTGACTCTGCGGGAGGATCGGCAAAACAAGGACGTGATCGTCATTTTCAAGCTATTTTACCGTTAAAAGGTAAAATTATTAACGTTGAAAAGGCACGCTTAGATAAGATTTTATCAAATGATGAAGTCCGTACAATTATTACAGCAATTGGTACGAACATTGGCGGAGATTTTGATATTGAAAAAGCTCGCTATCATAAAGTTATTATTATGACCGATGCTGACGTCGATGGTGCGCATATTCGTACCCTATTATTAACGTTCTTCTATCGTTATATGCGTCAAATTATTGAGCACGGCTATATCTATATCGCACAGCCGCCATTGTTTAAAGTACAACAAGGTAAAAAAATTCAATACGCTTATAATGATAAAGAGCTTGAAAAGATACTATCAGAATTACCGGCTCAGCCGAAACCGGGGATTCAACGTTACAAAGGTCTTGGGGAAATGAATCCAACTCAGCTATGGGAAACGACAATGGATCCAGAAGTACGTTCATTACTTCAAGTTTCTCTGCAAGATGCAATTGAAGCGGATGAAACATTTGAAATTCTAATGGGTGATAAAGTAGAACCGCGTCGTAACTTTATCCAAGAAAATGCAAAATACGTGAAAAACCTTGATATTTAAGTAAGTAATGACAGGAATCTAAGCATTCCTGTCTTCTACGTATAAATCAATGTATGTGTAACGGAAATGTAAGAGGAGGTGCTCGTTGATGTCAGATAATCAACAACAAGCACGAATTCGAGAAATTAATATTAGTCATGAAATGCGTACCTCATTTTTAGATTACGCAATGAGTGTTATCGTATCTCGTGCACTACCAGATGTTCGTGATGGATTAAAGCCAGTACATCGCAGGGTTTTATACGCAATGAATGATTTAGGGATTACTGCTGATAAAGCATATAAGAAGTCAGCTCGTATTGTCGGTGAAGTAATTGGTAAGTATCACCCACATGGTGATTCAGCCGTTTACGAAACAATGGTACGTATGGCACAAGATTTTAGTCAACGTTATATGCTTGTTGATGGACACGGTAACTTCGGTTCTGTTGATGGAGATTCAGCGGCAGCGATGCGTTATACAGAGGCAAGAATGTCTAAAATTTCGATGGAATTAATACGTGACATTACAAAGAATACAATTGACTATCAAGATAACTACGATGGTTCTGAAAGAGAGCCAATTGTATTACCTGCACGCTTTCCTAACTTGTTAGTGAATGGTACAACAGGTATCGCGGTTGGTATGGCGACAAACATTCCGCCTCATCAACTTGGTGAAGTAATTGATGGTGTATTAGCATTAAGTCATAATCCTGACATTACTATTGCAGAATTAATGGAATTTATTCCAGGACCAGATTTCCCAACATCAGGTCTAATCTTAGGTAGAAGTGGAATTCGAAGAGCCTACGAAACAGGGCGCGGTTCTATTATACTTCGTGCTAAGGTTGAGATTGAAGAAAAGACAAACGGAAAGCAAGCAATTATTGTAACAGAGCTGCCTTATCAAGTTAACAAAGCTCGATTGATTGAAAAAATTGCGGAATTAGTTCGCGATAAGAAAATTGAAGGTATTACAGATTTACGTGATGAATCAGATCGAAATGGTATGCGCATTGTCATGGAAGTACGCCGTGATGCAAATGCAAATGTACTATTAAATAATTTATATAAACATACAGCACTTCAAACAAGCTTCGGTATTAATATGTTGTCGCTTGTGAATGGAGAGCCACAAGTATTAAACTTAAAACAAAATTTATATCATTATTTAGAACATCAAAAGGTAGTTATTCGTAGACGTACTGCTTATGAGTTAGAGAAAGCGGAGGCGCGCGCTCATATTTTAGAAGGATTACGAATTGCATTAGATCATCTTGATGAAGTTATTACGTTAATTCGTAGTTCAAAAACTGCGGATATTGCGAAACAAGGATTGATGGAACGTTTCGGTCTAAGTGAAAAGCAGGCACAAGCAATTTTAGACATGCGTCTGCAACGCTTAACAGGATTAGAACGTGAAAAAATCGAACAAGAATATCAAGACTTAATGAAGTTAATTGCTGAATTACAAGCAATTTTAGCGGACGAAGAAAAAGTTCTTGAAATTATTCGTGAAGAATTAACGGATGTAAAAGAACGCTTTAATGATAAAAGAAGAACAGAGATTACAATTGGTGGTATGGAATCGATTGAGGATGAAGATTTAATTCCTGAGCAAAACATTGCCATTACACTTACCCATAACGGTTATATTAAACGACTACCAGCGTCTACGTACAAAACGCAGAATCGCGGGGGACGTGGTGTACAAGGAATGGGGACAAATGATGATGACTTTGTGGAGCATTTATTGACAACATCCACTCATGATCATATTTTATTCTTCACAAACAAAGGGAAAGTATACCGTACGAAAGGATATGAAATTCCAGAATATAGTCGTACAGCGAAAGGTATACCAATTATTAACCTGTTAGAAGTGGAAAAAGGTGAGTGGATCAACGCTATTATTCCGATTCGTGAATTCGGTGATGATCAATACTTATTCTTTACAACAAAATACGGAATTTCTAAGAGGACACCTCTTTCCTCATTTGCGAATATCCGTACGAATGGTTTGATTGCAATTTCCCTTCGTGAAGAGGATGAAGTGATTTCTGTACGCTTAACATCTGGTGACAAGGATATTATCGTTGGAACAAGTAACGGTATGTTAATCCGCTTCAACGAACAAGATGTACGTTCTATGGGACGTAATGCCGCAGGTGTAAAAGCTATTACATTAGGTGATGAAGATCAAGTTGTAGGCATGGAAATTGTTGAAGAGAATATGAATGTTCTAATTGTAACGAAAAATGGTTACGGAAAACGTACACCAGTTGATGAATATCGTTTGCAGAGTCGCGGCGGTAAAGGTCTAAAAACATGCAATATTACAGATAAGAACGGTAAGTTAGTAGCTGTTAAATCTGTAACGGGTGAAGAAGATATTATGTTAATAACAGCTGCGGGTATTATTATCCGTATGCCAGTTGACCAAATATCTCAAATGGGACGTAACACGCAAGGTGTTCGATTAATTCGTTTGGAAACTGAGCAAGAAGTAGCAACGGTAGCGAAAGCTCAAAGAGATGAAGAAGAAGAGGAAGTTAGCGAAGAATCTTCAGAAGAATAAGAGTAGGGATTTCCCTTCTCTTATTTTTTTTGGAATAATACTTGCATTGAAAGGAGAAAGCTTATATAATAGGCGAAGTCAGCAAATGAGAGATACAAGTTATCAAAAAAACTTGTTGACGAAAACAATATATTATGTTAAATTATAAAAGTCGCTGAAACGCGATGTTGAACTTTGAAAACTAAACGAAACAAACAACGTGAAACGTCAATTTTTATTTTTATGATGCTAGACAAACTAACTTTATTG
>NZ_LTAQ01000011.1 GCF_001590835.1 Bacillus gaemokensis | reverse complement strand
GTTCCAAAAACGACTCAACCACCGAGCTCCGATAGAATATCGAATCGCGATGGTTGCTTAGTCTTTTTTAATACTGTCTACTTGACAGGGATAAGACCAAGACCATCAAGCGAATGGTCTTTTTTATAAAGTGAAACTTTAATCAGTGGGGGCTTCATCCCCCACTGATTATTAGCCTTCACCAATCGGGCTTTTACTGGCAGTTTATCTCTCACCTAACTTCTTTACTTTCACCGAACTTTGAGGTGGGATTATTACTGCCCGTTAATGTGGGATAATTTCTTTTTCTGTTTTAAATTTCCAAAGAATACTACACCTGCAACAATTAAAATCGTTAATCCCCATTTTATTATAAGATTTTCTTCAAAAAAACCTTTTAGGAATTTTTCATCTACAATCATTTTAGATGCGGTATAAGCTAAAACTGCTGCTCCGATTGTAATAATGATAGGAAAACGTTCTACCCATTTTAAAATTAATGTACTTCCCCATACTACGATTGGAACTGAAACTAACAAGCCAATAATAACTAAAGAAAAATCCCCATGAGCAGCTCCTGCAACGGCTAGAACATTATCTAATCCCATTAATGCATCAGCTATAACAATTGTTTTAATAGCTGCCCAGAAACTTTCTCCTGATTTAACATCATGTTCTTTTCCTTCAGCAAGGAGTTTATAAGCAATCCATATAAGTAGTATACCCCCGATTAAAAGCAAACCAGGTATTTTTAGTAACCAAACAACGAATACGGTTGCAATTGCTCTTATTCCTATTGCACCAACTGTTCCCCATAGGATGACTCTTTTTTGTTGTTCTTTTGGTAAATTCCTTGCTGCCAATCCAATTACAATTGCATTGTCCCCAGCTAGAACTAGATCAATTACAATAATGGATAGTAAGGTTGACCAATATTCAGGTGAAAGAAAATCCATATGATATCACTCCTTAAAAATTAATATACGCTATTTACAATTATAAAAATCACATTTCTATTCACTATCCTCTAGAAGATTGCTTATTCCTACATAACTTACAAAGGAAAATAAGGGAATTCATGAATTTAAATGAACAATTATAAAAAAATTAATACGAGCTTTCTAATTAAGGAGTGCAAATCCAGTTCTGTTTGTTATACAAGAAATCCTGCTCATATTTTAAGTTATCTTTAGTAAATTATAACTCCCCAAAATTACCCATAATAATTTTGAATTCCTGAACAGTTAAATATATCTTAATATGAAATATTGCATATAATATTTCAGGTTTATTTTGTTATAATTTTAAAAGCGAATTGTTCATCCAGCAATTCCTAACAGCGCATATCTATTGATAATGCCAACCCTAATTACACACAAAGGGAGAAGAATCTTTATCATTCTTCTCCCTTTGTATATTTTCAAAAACTCAATGCTTCGCACAGATTTAAATTTTTTATGCTTCATACAATACAACTCATTTGAAATCGCATCATACTTTGAAGTTGAACACCCTGTATAGGCTCTATGTCTCTATAAAATACTTTTTACACCAGAACCTTACTTTTCCACTAATACAGTATCGTCAAGATAAGCATCACAGCTTTCACCGGAGGGAATATAAATGTAGACTTTTCCTGAAGCCTCAGTATTTCCAGTAGTAAATTCAACAGATTTTTGTTCATATTGTGAGGAAGTGAAATTTAAAGTTTTTTCACCTACTCCATCAATTCCAGTCCCTACAATAACCTTTTGTCCAGAGGATACTACTTTGCCATATGCAGATAATATATACGTAGTATTAGGCTTAAAAGTTACGTACCCCTCGAATCCACCATTTGATCCACCTAAATGAATGCCTTTAGAATTATTTACTCCTGCATGTTCCTCAATTTTGGCATTTACATAGCCCCATTGTTTAAGGAGATCTAAATTCGTATTCCGGTCAAAATCAACATTTAAAATATAAGACTTCTCTTTCAATTCCACATTATCAAACTTAACCCTTCCACTGCCTGTAGAAGCAAGTTTCACTACAAAGTTTGATACATCTTCTCCGGTTGTAAACGTAAATTCATGGTGTGCGGGTGAAAAACCTGTATACTGCTTTTTGGTTAATGGGACTACTTCTTGAAGTGAATTTAAATTACCTACTGTGACTTCTGCCGGAGATCCCAAAATCCCTGCTGTATCAAATGTTAATGTATATTCTGTGTTCGGCTTTACAGTAATAAGCTGATAAGCGGTGTCTTCATGTATTAATTTCAAATAATGATTACCTGTTCCAGAATTATTAATGTTTTCATTAGAAGAATTAGGATTGGATAAAACTCAGTGGTTTAGCCTATCTTCAAAGTTACCATTCATAATTTGTTCATATACAGATGGACTATCTGCTGATACAGTACCTGAAAATCCTATACCAGCACTTAACACGATTGCTGTAGAATATAATCCTAGACCAAATTTTTTTAACATCTTCGTCATCCCCTTTGGATAAGTTTAAATTTTACTTTTTCATACTTCTATACGCTTTTTAGACAAACCTACCAAAACATTCAAATCACTTCTTTATAAATATTTAAGCGGAAATTCCATCTATATATTTAGGAGCACATATCCATTTATCAAGAAGGAAGAAACGAAAATATAACGGCTTCATACTATTGTTTTTTCTTTTGCTACCAATAAGCGCATTTATGTTAACAGAAATCTACAAGAGTAGCCCTGTATCCTTTTAAAGATACAGGGCTACTTAGTTTCTATATTAGCATTCATTTTGAAAAGTATATCTCCATTCTCTTGGTTCTTTAATACTGAAATGAAAATTTACTATGGCTTCATAATCATTTCTCCATTTAATTGAAAATTCTGTGGAGATAATACTAGTTCCATTGGTATCCACATCGAATTTTTTGTTCTTTTCCAAAATTGATTCTAATGGTAGATGAACGTTGAAAAGCTGACTCGCTTTCCTTGTCTACGAACATCTCAATGGACTGTTTAAATGCCCCCTTACAACATCTCTTCGTAAACTTTTAAATTCTGATAAACAATTTCTAGCAATGGCGCATCTATATGAAATTGTTGAGCTAATTCCAATATATATCCTTGTAAGTATGCCCCTTCGATGAATGACCCCTTTTCCATATCCCGCTGCATAGAAGATTTCATATCATATGAAATCTTATCAATCGTCTTCATATGCTCTTCAACAATAGTATCATGAATTGGAGCTCCAGATGCTCTCATAATCTGTGCCGCTTCTTCAAATAAATGCCGAATAAATTCTCGTCCTCCATCACTTTCACGAATTGGTCCTATCGGCGCACGCATTAGCGTAGTCACGCCTGACATAACCGTAATAAACAAATATTTATGCCACATATCTTGCACAATATGATCACTCAAAATAAAACTTGCTTTTGTATCCTTTAATGTATTGGCAATCCGATGTATTCGCTCTGTATCTGGATGTTCAATTTCACCAAATACAAGCCGGTCGGCAGCACTAGTTTGAACAACCTCTCCCTCCCCATTTAATGTTGTTTCAATAAAGCATAAACCTCCGATAACTTTATCTTCACCAAATGAGCGTTGTAATAGAGATAAGTGAGCTATACCATTTAATAGTGGTAAAATAATTGTGTTCTCACCTACAAATGATTTCAAGTCGTTTATTGCTTCTTCTAAATGATAGGTTTTTGTTGAAAATAAAATTAAATCAAATGGATCTGTGGATTCAGCTTTTGTTATTAATTGTGGTATAAAGGAAAAATCTCCATTTATACTACGAATGACTAGACCGTTTTTCTCAAGCTGTTGTTTTCGTCCACTACGAACGAGAAAAGTAACGTCTTCTCCTTTTTCTACTAACCGGCCTCCAAAGTAACCCCCGACTCCTCCAGCTCCTAACACCAAAATACGCATATAGAACTCCCCTTTTCCAGACATGAAAATTTCACTTCATTGTAACATAACTATATTATACATCTGACTTATTAAACAGACAGAAGATTCACTTTTTTAATAAGATTTCATTTTAACGAGGACTAGATAATAGTATTTATCATTTTATTAACGAACAAATTAGTAACATTTTAATTTAAAAATTATGTATTATAAACTTAGTAACGACTTGTATAGGTAGAAAGGATGCGAAGCGAAAAAATGAAATATCCAATGTTCTTATCTAAGAGATTAACAATACGCCCATTTGAATTAGATGATGCCCCAAAAATTCAAGAGTTAGCAGGAGATCAAGAAGTGGCGAAAACCACTACAATCATTCCTCATCCTTATCCAGATGGCTGGGCAGAAGAATGGATTACCTATACTCATACAGCTATGGATAAGGGTGACAGTTTTCACTTTGCAATGATTAATGAGCAAAATATGCTCATAGGTTGCATATATCTTTTTATTAATAAAAAACACAATAAAGGAGAACTCAGATACTGGGTAGGTAAATCATATTGGGGTAAAGGGTACTGTACAGAAGCTGGGCAGGTCATCGTTACATATGCATTTGAAGAATTGCAGTTAAATCGTATTTACGCTGATGCTTTCACTAAAAACCCTGCCTCTTCTAAAGTCATGCAAAAATTAGGATTGAAACATGAAGGAACATTTAAACAAAGTTGTTTATACTGGGGCGTTTATGAAGATACTGTGGTTTATGGTTTAACAAGATCTGATTATAACAAGAGTAAGTAGCTTCCCTTCTTTTACTGTAAATTTTCCATACAATCCAAACTTACTCATACTCCTCCTTCATTATTGCAAACTATATTTCTTGTTACTTATTCAACATTGATACTTTAGATGGTGCCTATTATTATATTTTATACCATTATTGTTTTGTATTTAAACTATTAGAATATGCTCCATAAATTCAAGACCAAACAATTACACGGATTGTATTCTTGAATCTTCATCACGATAAATATCTTTCCATTTCAAGAATTCATCTTACAGTACTTATATTCCTATACTTCATTTCATCTTTATTGATATCCAAACCTCTTCTTTGGCATTGATATCATCTGGACGATACGTATCATCCATAACTTCAAAATGTTCCCTTACATCTAAATTATAATTTGAATTTGGTAACCATTCTTGAAAAATATATTGGAATGTACTCATATCAGATGCCGTTCCTTTATGGATAAAAACAGCATATAAGCCACCTGCTAATGTGTGCTTAGATAACTCTAAAGAAATATCTTTATCAAAACTTTCAACTTCAACAGCAGCCCATTTTTGATAGGCATAATTCATATCATTCATATTCAAAGGGGTTTTTAACACTTTTACGGAAAGAAAACAAGAGTTAGCTCTATGAAGAATACTATTTCTTATCGGCATAAATGTTTGCCATATCCCCCTTGTGATTTCAGGGTCTTTTTCAAAAGTTGTTTCTTTTTTTATTCCAACAATTTTTTTAGCGGGAATATTTATTATTTTCGGTTACATTTTTTCTATCTCCTCTCATTATTCATGTTCAACATGAATATCCAATGGTCTTATGATACTAGAAGCTTAATTAGAATTTATATGTACTTCTTTAGCATATCTTGATAATGAATACTCCCCCACCTCAATATGGATTTGAGGTGGGGGAGTATTCATTGCTTAAATAACTAATCTAACTGTAAGTATGTACTTATTACATCTTATCTATTTAAAAATTCATAAAGATGTTTTAATTTGTTTAATTATACTGTTCCTTTATGTAGAAAAATAGTATATAATTCCCTAAGTAATATTATAGGAATAGGGGAGTTTACATTAAAATATGGAATTAAACAAACTATATATTCTAATTGAAAAAAGAAAAGAAGAATTGATTCAACTGGTTAACTATTATGGTTTCCATCATGAAAAAGTAATAGCGTTTAGTCAAGAGTTAGATGCTCTAATTATTCACATGATGAAACAAAAGTAGATCTTTTTACTACGAATAGTATTAAGCAAATGAATATTAATATATACAAAATAAAAAAAACCTGAATTATTTACAAATTAATTTTATTTAAAAGTAAATCCTTATCCATTGTAAATAATGCATAATCGAATTTTTTAGTCCTAATTAAGATATAATCTGATCTCTCATTTCGTTTCCCTATTTTTACTATATCACTCTTCTCTAGAATATCATTATTCCCTCCATCAACATCAACTATATCCTCTAAAGGAATATTAATCTCTGCAGTTTGCCATTCGATCATTAAATACTCTTTTGATTTTCTAACATTTATATCAGCCATGTTACTACTACCTACCTAATACATCTTAATTTCATTATAAAATAATGTAAATGGAATTATATCAAAGAAATATTTAAAAGACTACTATTTTTTAGTCATATTAAACAAACTATATAATTAATTTAAATTGAATTATTTTACAAAACTTCTTCTTCCATGTTTTCTCTTTAATTTTCGTACTACTTAATAATCAATTCTTTTATTCTCGTAAATCTGGAATACATATATATGTATATAAATTTTTTATTATTATACGCCTGATAAGGGTATATAATGTAATTCTAATTAGAAAATTAAGTTTGTTACTTCCCGTAGAATTCTATTCTGATTTATTAGACGCAAGCAACATTCTATTTTCATAGAGCAAGTTTCTAAAAGAAAAAAACACTCTAAATGAGTGTTCTTTCTTTTAGAAACTTTAATTGCAATTTATTGTACTCCGACCGCATCATATGATTGTTTCACCGCTGTAACTTCTGCAGAGTTTGCACCATATAAATCAGCTGCAGCTTGTACTAAACCAGCACGTGCTTGACTAAACGTTGTAGACTCAGTGAAATACTGTGTATTAGCGCGATAGTAAACTGCTCCTACCTTATCTTTACCAATGCCGTTCACTGTTACGTCGTAATGTGTACCACCATTTGCTAGTAAGTAAGCAGCTTTGTTAATAATACCGCTGTTTGTATGAACACCACCGTTATCACCTGATCCAGTATAACGTTTAGAATAATGATCAGGATCACCATATTTTGTTGGATCGCTCAAAGATCGAAGCGCATCCCCTGTTTTACCAGGTGTATAAATATCTTCGCCTACTTCCCAATCTGGATTACGATTATCAAAGTATTCTACTAATGTCCCAAAGATATCAGAAATGGCTTCGTTTAAGGCACCAGACTCATTTTGATAAATTAGATTTGAACTATATTCTGTTACTGCATGAGTTAACTCATGTCCAATGACATCTACCCCACCTGAAAGGGAAGTGAATGTTACACCGTCTCCATCACCATATACCATCTGAGAACCATTCCAGAATGCGTTATTATACTTATTTCCATAATGAACTGTTGATTTTAATGGCGCTCCTGCATCATTAATAGAATTTCGATTAAAGGTATTTTTATAATAATCGTATGTCACACCTGCATAATAATGAGCATCTACTGCCGCAGCATCATATTTAGCATTTAAAGTATTATCCGCGTCTGCCCATAATGTTCCTGGTAACGTAGAACGATTTTTCGCATCATACGTGAAAATTGTTGCCCCGCGAGTGTTATCTTGTAAGTAATAAGAAGATCCAGATAATGTTGTATTAATAGATTTTGTATCTCCTAATACCCCTTTACCTGTTCCTACTTTATTTGTTCCTGTTACAGGTTTTACAACTGCTTTCCCTTCTTGTTTAACAGCTTTTTGCTCAATTGGAGCTTGGTTTTCACCTGTTACATGGTCAATTGTGTTATATTTATTCAATATTTTACCGCTGTCTGCTTCAATGAAATAATAATAGTTTCCTGGTTTAGGATCTAAGAAATTTAATTTTACAACATATGCATATGTTGGATTCTCATCATTTTGATATACATATAATTCCGCTGTCGGTTCTACCTCATAGTTTGGTGTTAATCCTAAATCCTGCTGTGCAATTTCAATCGCTTTTTTACCTTCAATCGTATCCTTATTTTTTAATTTCTCCTTTTTATCTAAATCAGGTAAGACTGTACCAGATAATACTTTTAATGAACCATCTTTACTAATATGAGCTAGTTGAGTAGACCCCCATACAGGTGTCCCTTCATACACTTGTTGTAAGCGCAATACTGTTGAATCAGTTACAGAATCTCTTTTTACTTGTTTTACTTTAAAAGATTCCTCTGCACGCTTTTCACCTAACTTATACTCCCCTTTTGCTGCATTTAAATAATCAAACACAACAGATTCTGCTTTCTTCCCAGTTGCTTCAGTTAGATCACCTGAAATAAACTCTGGTGACTGTACTGCCTCATTGTATTTTTTCGTAGAGAGTACATTCTTAGAATCTGCAAATGCAGAGCTTGTCCCTCCAAATGCTGTAACTGCCACTCCAGCTGCCAAGAAAAACGCTAAACCTTTCTTTTTCATTTTACCTTCCCCCTAATAAAATAATAAAGAATCAACGTCAATATATCTAAAAACAATAAATATTAAGAAAATTCAAGGTGTAAATTAGATACATAAAATCTATTAATAAAATATAGTTTTACATGCAATTACTACACATACGTTATCCCCCCTCATTAAATAACACTAGATATTGTAAGATTATCTCTTACAATATCTAGTATATAATAACTAAATTCCATAAATCAACATTTAATTCTTATTTTTCTTCTAGGAATTGTACGGATTAACAAGAATGTTCTACTAAATTTATTACCAACTAGATTGATAATACAAGGATAACAACGATTTCTAGGCCTTATCTCCCCTGTTTTAATCCATTTATAAAGATCTTTTTTGCCTTTTCAGGGTGAATTTTATTTTTAAATCTTATAGTATATATAAGGTTTAAAATTTCACTTTATAGTAACTTCACTAATTACATCAACTAATTCATCTATCCCCTCTCTATCTTCTACATTTTTGCTCATATTTTGAATGTATTTATCTTTATTTTCCAGCAGTTTATATACCTTATGAAGAAACGTATCAGCATCTATATTTTCTTGAAGTAATACTTCAGCATAACCTAAAGATTCAAAGTGTTCTGTATTTATAATTTGGTCTCCCCTACTTGATTGATTAGAGAGCGGCAGGAGAAGCATTGGTTTTTTTAACGTTTTCAGTTCAAAAATTGCAGTAGACCCTGCCCTAGAAACTACAATATGAGCCAGCGCGAGTATATCAGGTAATCTTTCACCTATATATTCGAATTGTTTATATCCTTCTACATGAATTCCTGAATCTAATTTTCCTTTCCCACAAATATGAACGACATTAAAATCTTTTAATAAGTTCTCTAGACACGCTCTAACCGTATCATTAATACTTTGTGCACCTTGACTTCCACCCATAACTAATAATATTGGTTTACTAGTTTTAAATTTACAATATGAAAGCCCACGTAGTGCATCTCCTTTTTTTATTTCTTCTCTTACAATCGGACCAATATATTGTGTTTTAGCTGTATTTATCTTCTCAGCTGTATCTGGAAATGTTGTACAGACTTTTTTAGCAAAAGGAATAGCTATTTTATTTGCAAGTCCTAACGTCCGATCTGGTTCACGAATGATAATAGGCACTTTATTCAGCCAGGCTCCTATTACAACTGGAACAGACACGAATCCCCCTGCCGAGAAAACGACATCTGGTCTCATCTTTTTAATCAATTTATAACTTTGAAGGGATCCCTTTATCACTTTAAAAGGATCTTTTACATTATCCCAATCCCAATATCGTCTAAATTTTCCAGTTGCTATACTATGATACTTCACATCGGTAATTAATGTTTTTTCAATTCCATTTTGGGATCCTATATATTGAATGTCCCATCCTCTTTCCAGAAACTTAGGTATGAGTGCTACGTTAACCATAACGTGTCCAGCCGTCCCTCCCCCAGTAAAAACTACTTTTTTATTCATAAATGATTCCCTCTCCTTTATTTTTTGTAGCATTACTTTAACCTCTATATCATTTTGTCTAGTCCCCGTAACATACGTGATAGCTTACAGAAATCTCTATCCCTTATATAAATCTTATCGGCTCTAAATATGTGCCAAAGTGAACTTTTAACAAGTACGAGGGTCGCTAATCAAATAAAACTCAAATTCATGACCCATATCATGTAATACATCTTTTAAAAGTTCATAAAAATCAGTTCCAAATTCATTGCATTCATATTGAGCGAAGATTCGTATAACAAACTTTTTTCTAGTAACTATTTTACATTTCTGTTCAACAGAAACGATGCAATCATTTATCTTCTCTTGTAATATCAACACATGTTTTTCTTCTTCTTTCCAGTCCAATGTGTCAAAAAGAGAGAAATACACCGTACCGTTTTCTGCATAATGTATTGAAAATAAATCTATTTGATTCTGTGGATGTACGATCATATACCCTCCTGTTTTCATTTTTCTACTTATTTTTCATATAAGCCAATACATCTTTTAATGAATCAGCAAATGAAATCCTTGGAATCCATCCCAGCTTTCGAATTTCATTAATGTTTAAAGATACTAACTCCTTACTCTCACTCTTTTCTGTTTCTCTTATTTGAAAATCCAGCTGTGTTAATTCTTTATATTGTGTTACTACTTCTAACAATGATCTCGCCACACCAGAACCAATATCATAATTCGTTCCACTTTCACCTTTCCAAAGTAAAAGATGATAAGCAGCAACTACATCACGAACATCTACATAATCCCTTTTCGTTTGAAGATTACTTAGCTCAATAACCGGTTGACTATTGCCCTCCTCAATGTCTATCATTCTCTTACCTAAAATAGAGCAAATACCATTTGAGAATCCTGGACCAACTATGTTCGAAGGCCTTGCTATTACAACATTTGCTCCTACTAACTCTTCCCAAGCAAGTGCAATAGCAACTTGCATCGTTTTACTAAAACTATACGGATGGGAAGGCGCAGTACCATTTGCGAAATCATGTTGCAAAGCTGAACCCACTACTAATGTTTTACAACTTGGCACTTCATTTCTAATAGCTTCTAACAAATACAAGGTACCCATTGCATTTACTTCTATGTACTTAAGAGGTGTTTTCCAAGAATCTAATACCGAATTTCCTCCTGCTAGATGTAAAACATAGTCTGGTTTTACCTTTTCAATTAAGCTCATCACTTGCGTCTTATTCCTTAAATCACATACCTCACTATTCGCTATCTCTAATGCACGATGCTTTGTTTGAAACACAGGAATTACACTTAGACCATAATTTAAAAAATATTGACAAGCATGACGTCCTGTAAAACCATTTGCACCAGTTATTAAAAGGCGAGCATTTTTTTTCATAGTAAAAACCCTCCTTTTTTTAGCATTTGCTTCACTTCGTATTTCTGCATCAGTCCTTGCTGTGAACTATAATTCGATAGATTCACAGGTGGATAACTTGAATAGTGTTCTTGTAGCCCTTCTATCTGAATAGAAGGCAATACAACAAAATAATCTTTATCAAAACATACACTCGTTTTACTCTCAACTTCAGACAAAAGCATTTCACTTAATTTTTCACCAGGTCGCATACCTATTTCTGTTATGTGTACCTTTTTGTTTCCTGTATCTTCAATAAGTACCTCGGCTAAATCGATAATTTTACACGCTGGCATTTTCATTACAAAAATTTCACCACCTCTTCCCTCATATGTCGCTTTAAATAACAACTCAATCGCATCCTCAACCGTTAAGAAAAATCTAGTCATATTTAGATCTGTAATACCAAGTTGCGAACGAGTTTGAATTTGATTTTTGAAAATAGGAACTACGCTGCCACTTGTCCCTAAAACATTTCCTCCCCGTACACAAATAAATTTCGTCTTCTTCGTTTGTAAATTTGCATGAATGATGAGCTTTTCCCCAATTGCTTTCGTCATTCCATACGTATTAGATGGATCTGCCGCTTTATCGGTTGAAACATATATCACTTTTTCTACTTGATTTTGTATAGCAGCTTCAATTACATTCTGTGTACCATTTATATTTGTTTTAATTGCTTCAGCTGGTTGATGTTCACATACAGGTACATGTTTTAATGCAGCAAGGTGAAACACATAATGGACACCTACACAGGCATGAATCAATTGATCTTTATCTCGAATATCCCCAATGATAAATTTACATTTGTCATTATTTAAAAATTGCTGCTGCATCTCGAATTGAACCGTCTCATTCCTAGAAAAAATCCGGATTTCTTTTGGTGATTTTTTTAATAATTGTTTTATAAGCTCTCGCCCCCAAGAACCTGTCCCACCAGTAATTAAAATGATTTTATTTTGCAATTTCTTTTCCTCCTAGCTACTCAACTCATTATAAAAAATCGCTTAACATGTATCTCTTCACAAATATCTATACATATTTTTAAGGGCAATTTCTTTCATTGATTCAAATCATAATGACTCTTTGTTACAAGTACGTGACATAAAACAAGAACTTCTACAAAATAAAATTGAAAAAAAAATAACCCAGATACTTTTCAGCACCTGGATTACTCTCAATCACACTTCTTAAACAATATATGAAATTAACAACTACTTTCCCTAATCTTCAATTTTGTAGGAATCATTACTTTCTTGGTAATACGCCTTCCAGCAAGTCTCTCCAGTAATATATCTACTGCTGTTTCTCCCATAAACTCCGTGTATACTTTTATTGTACTTAAAGAAGGTGAAACATATCTAGATACACTAATATCATTGATTCCTACTATGTTGACCCTTTCAGGAACAGGAATCTGATGTTCATTAAGTGCTTTTAAACAACCAATTGCTATAGAATCATTTCCAGTCAAAAAAGCTGTTGGTAAATTTTCTTTATGCTCTTCAATAGCCTTATTCATCAATTTATAACCACTTTTGACCGAGAAATCACCGATATATACATATGCTTTATTCCATAATTCTTTACACTTTAAATATTTCTCAAATGTTACTTCCCTAGCATCCTCAACAATAGAAGTTTGATCGTTAAAAGACTCTTCTCCTCCAATATATCCAATTTTCTGATGTCCTTTTTCTAAGAAATAATCTAGCACTTTCATGGTAGCACTTTCAAAATTTGCAACGACAGAATCAAATGTATCTTCATCTGGTGAAAAATCAACAAATACAATATTTTTTGTGATTCCTTCTAAATCATTTATTTCCTTCTCACTAAATTTCCCTACAGCAACAATCCCTTGTATATCTTCTCGCGTTAGTTCTTCTATATTTGTTTGAAAACAATTCACATTATTTATTTGATGATACTGGCAGCGTTTTTCTATTCCTAAACGAATTGACATATAATATAAATCATTCAACTCTTCTTCCTCTGTATACCAGTGAACAAGAGCGATTTTTGTCGTTTTCTTATTACGATTACGTGACGTACGTTTTTTATAAGATAACTCTTCTGCTACTTCAAATATTTTCTTTTTTGTTTTATTGCTTACGGATAATGTTTCATCATAGTTCAATACCCTTGATACGGTCGCTATTGATACGCCTGCTTTTTCTGCTATATCTTTGATTGTAGTCATTTCTCCTTTACCTACTCTTTCTTTTATTTTAATCCGAATGTATATTTCGTTATAGAAGAAAAGTGTTGACCCTTTTTAAGAATATAAGAAGGGAATTCTAGGGAATCTGATAAATTAGGAGATTTCTGTGTTTCTAAACATAATCCCGTATATTTGTTAAACAATTGATTTCCCGTATAAAAAACAACACTCGCTTCACTTGTTTTAATTACAACATTACGCCCACTTTCTTCTTCCCATAATAAAATTTCTCCATTATTAGGACGATTCAAAACAAATGAATGATCATACCCTTGCCCTACTCGTTTAATCTGACTGTTATTACTTTGTATTCCATCCTTAATCAACCGTCCCTCTCTTAGGTCAAAAGCTGTACCTCTGACATCGACTAAATTTCCTGTTGGCAGGAATTGTTCATTCAGTTCAATAAATCTATCACTATTCATCTTTATCATATGATTTAATATATTCCGCTTAGCGTTTCCACTTAAATTAAAATATGTGTGATTTGTTACATTTAACAATGTAGTTTGATCTGTTTCTGCATCATACTGAATACAAAACTCATTTTTATCATTTAGTGTATATGTAACTGTTACATGAACATTCCCTGGATATCCTCCCTCGCCAGCAGGACTCATATATGAAAATCGAACCCCCAGTTCTTTCTTATTTTTTATCATCGTTGCATCCCATATGATATGACTAAAACTTTTCACACCACCATGAAGATGATGTCCATTTTCATTCTTATCTAAGTCATAAGTTGTACCTTCTAATTCAACTTTCGCATCTTTTATTCTACCAGCTACCCTTCCTACAACTGCCCCTAAGTACGAGGAATCTACACTATAACTCGCCATATCTTCATACCCTAATACGATATTTTCAAAGTTTCCGTATCTATCAGGCATAATAACTTTTGTAATAATACATCCATAGTTTATACATGTTATTTCTAAACCATCATGATTTGTAAAAGTGTAAGCATATACGTGATTACCATCAATTTCTCCAAACTTTTTCTGAAACACATTCATATTTTGACACCCATCTCTAATTGCAACTTCTGAATAAATCGTCTAAATGCAAGGATTCCCTCATCGTTTCGCTTAAACACACTCGCATTCTCAAGCGCCCTCAGAAATTTATTCGCTATCTCTTTTCTAACAATATCTCGGACATTCCGTTCATTTACTCTATCTTTATATTGTTCTATCAATTGTTTTACCCATGGTACATGGTAACTTTCAATATATGTTCCCTTTCCTATTAGATACTGCTCAATCTCTTGTAACTCCTTTTTCAAACGTGCTGGCAACACAGCTAATCCCATCACTTCAATTAAACCGATATTTTCTTTTTTTATATGCTGTACATCTTGATGTGGATGAAAAATCCCTAGTGGATACTGTTCATTTGTCCGATTATTCCGTAACACTAGATTTAGTTCAAACATTTTATTCCGTTTACGTGCAATCGGTGTAATCGTATTGTGAGGTATGTTATTTGTATAGGCACAAACGGCAACCGATGGATCGCTATACTGATTCCACTGCCGCAAAATAAAATCAGCCGCATCTACTAATGGATTCATCATTTTACTTCTTAAACGAATAACAGAAACAGGCCACTTAATCGTTGAACATTGAACATCTGGAAACCTAGTTAGTTCAAATTTATATTCATCTTCTGCTTTCGCCATTGCAAACTCATATTGGCCACCTTGATAATGATCATGTGACAAAATGGATCCTCCCACGATTGGTAAATCTGCATTAGATCCAAGAAAATAATGCGGAAATCGTGCAACAAAAGATAACAGATTTGAAAATGTCCGACGGTCAATTTTCATATTTCGATGTTCCTTAGAAAGTACAATACAATGCTCAAGATAGTAAACATACGGTGAATACTGAAGATACCACCTTTCATCTAATAAATTCATTTGAATCATACGATGATTAGAACGTGCTGGATGCCCAATTCTTCCTGCATACCCTTCATTTTCAATACAGAGTAAACATTTTGGATAGTCCACACTTGTATTCTTATCCTCTCTTATAATCTCATTTGGATCCTTTTCCGGTTTAGATAAATTGATTGTAATATCTAATTCTCCATATTCAGTTCGAGCCTTATAACTTATATTTTTTTGAATCTGTTTTCCTTGAATATAGTTACTGTTTGTACTGAGTGTATAAAAATATTGAGTAGCGTCTTTCGGAGAATATTTATAAAGTTCATAGAAGCGTTGATTCACAATAGAAGGCATAGGGATAAAACAATTCATAATTTTACTCGATAACTTCTCCTTCTCAGTCTCCCTATCCTCAATTACTCCTTGATCGCATGCGTATGTCACTATTTTCATCAATAAGTCCGGTATATCCAACTCACATTTCACATGCTTCTTTTCGGTAAAAAAATCAATATGGAGCAGTGAAAGAATTTGATTTCTTGCATATATCTCATCCTCTTTTTCAATGAGTTTTGCAGACAAAGAACATTCAATTAATTGCTGAATGTCTTGGCAAATAGTCATTTTAGAACCTCCTTTGAAATCTCACGTGCTCCATCACCAATATGGGCGATATAAAAAGTTGCCTCATAGCCAATTATTTTTTCATAATGCTTTCCAACCTCATCTATAAAATGACTCGTATAATCCTTTTCCACAATCGTAATTGCACAACCACCAAATCCTGCACCAGTCATACGCGCCCCTAATACCCCTTGTTGCTCCCAAGCTGTTTCAACAAGAGTATCTAATTCCCTCCCTGTCACTTCATAATCATCACGCAACGAACAATGAGATTCATTCATAAACTTTCCAAATGCAACAAGATTGTTATGATTCAATTCATGAAATGCTTTTATCGTACGACTATTTTCGTATACGGCATGCTTAGCACGTTTTCTTATTGTTTCATCACGGATACAGTTTTTATAGTGTTCAAATATTTCTTCTGTCAATTCACCAAGAGATCGTATATCTATGACTTCTTGTAAGTAATGCAGTGCTTTTTCACACTCATTTCTTCGTTCATTATATTTAGAACTTGCTAATTCACGACGTTTATTTGTATTCATAATGATAATGTTGTAATTCTCTAATGGAATGGATGTGTATGAATACTGGAGTCTTTCACAATTTAACAGCATTCCATGTCCTTCTTTCCCCATACCAATTGCGAATTGATCCATAATTCCACTATCGACACCGATAAACTTATTTTCTACCATTTGACCGATTCGGACTAAATCCATACGATCTATTCGTAAATCAAATAGCTTTTCAATAACAATCCCTGTTACAAGTTCAATAGAGGCAGATGAAGATAAACCAGCACCGTTTGGTATCGTCCCATAAAATAAAATATCCATTCCAGACTGAATATCATGCCCCGCTTCTAATACGTAACGAATCATACCTTTCGGGTAATTTCCCCACTTATGTTCTGGATCAAATTCCAGTTGTTTCAATGAAAACTCAATTACCCCTGTCTCTTGAAAATTCATAGAATATATACGCACTAAATCATCGTTACGCCTTCTCACTAACGCATATGTGCCAAGTGTAATCGAGCAAGGTAGTACATGACCTCCATTATAGTCAGTATGCTCTCCAATTAAATTAATTCGTCCTGGTGCAAAAAAAACATTGTAAGCCTTTTGATTGAATTTCTGTTGAAATAAATTGGCTAACGTCTCAATTTGTACCATAAGTTCCTCCTTATTAACAAAAAATCAGTTACAACACTCTGCATTTATTTAAATTTTACTAAAATTCAGTTTAATTTTACTGATTTTTTACCATAAGAGTCAACTGTTTTATTCTTCAATATCTATAACGCGCACTCACATATTTTTTCTATTTTACTTCTTCACATTTCTCCCTTCTATGTTCTACCTATGAAAATCCTTCAATCTAAAAGTAACAAGTAGACTTTCTAATAATCCCACCTTACTTTCCAAGTCTTGCAGCAAATACCTGCATTACAAATGATATAATAAAGTGAAACTTTAATCAGTGGTTTTTTTTCATCCCCACTGATTATTAGCCCTCACCAATCGGGCTTTTACGGGCAGTTTATCTCCTACCTAACTTCTTTTCTTTCACCGAATTTTGAGGTGGGAGTATTAGTGTCCATTAATGCGGTATAAATTCAAAATCTTTAGAGGAGCTATCTATTATAGGGATTATTGGATATTAGACCTTAGTCATAGATGAAGAAATAAATAAAATAAAAAATAAAGAACTGGATATTGACTTTAAAGAACCTGATTTAGATATTGATAAGTCATGGCAATTACTTCATTTCGTTTTATGTGGTGAGATTGGCGGGGGTGAACCGCCTCTTGGATATGTTGTACCATTACATAATTCCAACATAGATGATGATTCCCTTGGTACTTTTCCACTTCTAGCGAATCAAGTCAATGAAGCTTATTTTGCAATAAAAGATGTGAGCGAATATGATTTCAAAGAAATGTTTAACTTTCAAGAATTAATGGACGAGCAGCTTTACCCACTCGTTGAAGATGATACAGCAGATGAAATATTCGAGTATATTTATAGTTATTTTTCAGAAATTAAGAAATTGTATGAGCAAGCAGTTACAAATAAACAAGGTATCATTTTTTGTATTGTCTAGCTATGCATTATTTCATTTCTAAATCAATACCATTACTATACCTAAAACCAAAAACCGGATTATATCTTTCGTGATATAATCCGGTTTCTCATATCAAGTTAGGGTATTATCCCTGTTTCACTTGATTTTCTTCTTCAATTTTTTCTAATGCAGTTGCAACTTGTTCTTCCGTTAATTCATGTTCTTTCACATAACGATTGCGCGGATGTACGCGGCATTCGTGTGAACATGCACGTAAATATTTTTGTTCATTTTCTTCTGAGCATAAAATTTGTTTATTACAATCTGGATTTGCACAATTTACATAACGTTCACAAGGCTCTTTTGTAAAGTGGTCTTTACCAACAATCACATGTTCTTTTTGATTCACAGGAACACCAATTCGCTCATCGAATACGTAACATTGTCCGTCCCAAAGTTCGCCTTGTACTTCAGGGTCTTTTCCATAAGTTACAATTCCACCATGAAGCTGGCTTACATCTTCAAAACCTTCTCTAACTAACCAACCTGAAAACTTCTCACAACGGATACCACCCGTACAATACGTTAAGATTTTTTTACCTTCAAGAATTTCTTTATTTTCATCGATCCAGTCTGGCAGTTCACGGAACGATTTAATATCCGGCTTAATTGCTCCTCTAAAATGACCTAAATCAAATTCATAATCATTTCTTGCATCAATGATAACAGTATCTTCTTGTTGCATTGCTTCATAAAACTCTTTTGGCTCTAAATATTTCCCTGTTGTTTCTTTCGGATTAATATCGTCATGTAATCGAAGTGTAACAAGCTCTCCGCGAGGACGAACATGCATTTTCTTGAAAGCATGCTCTTCTGCTTCATCCACTTTAAAAACGATTCCAGCAAAACGTGGATCATTATTCATCGCTTCCATATATTTCTCTGTTTGTTCGACAGTTCCTGAAGCAGTTCCATTAATTCCTTCTTCCGCTACAAGAATTCTTCCTTTTAACTCAAGTGAATTACAAAATTCTAAATGCTGAGCTGCAAATTCTTCTGGATTCTCAATTGTAGTGTACATGTAGTACAGTAACACTCTATATGGTTTCGTATTTGACATGTTGTTTCTACCACCTATCTAAGTCAATATTTTAAAATAATGTATAAGTTAACGATCATATCGGAACATATAATAAAAAGAAAAGATATGCCAATTATTGTTTAGGTAATTTTCTCCTATTTATAATGTTTTTTCCGTAAGTTAACGCAAATGAAAACAAGATTACATAACAATCCAATATGGATGTCATAGTAACCCCAATATATTATATAACATACAAATCAATTTCCAGCAATTATTATGCTGAAATCTCTATTTTATCTCGATGTAAAGATTAGAAAATATTCTTTCTTATACCATATTACATGATGCAAAACCATTGAATCTTCTCATTCATCTCAGAGTAAAAAAGTTACGACTACATATATTTAACTTTTCAATTCTTTTTGCCAAATTGTTGTCTATTTCTCCGTCCTGACACACCTTTTATTGCGTGAGATCATATAATTTGCATTAAGGAAACATTTATGTTCAAATAAAAACATCAACTAGAATATCTAAATGTATTGAAATAAATAGTAAAAATAAATACAATAAATTGCATCAAGCTAAGAAATTAAAGGGGAACACTACTATGAATAAAGATATAACAAAAGATGAAGATGTCCCTTCTCAAAGTACAACGGTTCAATCCGCTCACTTAGTTTTAAGCGGTGAAACAAAAGGAGTTAAAAGATTATTACCTTTTTTAGGACCTGCTTTTATCGCATCCGTTGCTTATATTGATCCAGGGAACTTCGCTACAAATATTGCCGCAGGATCACAATATGGTTATTTATTACTTTGGGTAATCCTTGTTTCTAATTTAATGGCTGTTTTAATTCAGTCTTTATCAGCTAAATTAGGAATTGCTACTGGAAAAAACCTTCCTGAAGTTGCACGTGAGCACTTCCCAAAACCGGTTTCAATTGGTTTATGGATACAAGGTGAACTCGTTATTATGGCTACTGACTTAGCCGAGTTTATCGGAGCTGCCTTAGGTCTATATTTACTATTTGGCATTCCAATGTTACCCGCAGCTTTAATCACTGCCGTTGGCTCATTCATTATTCTTGAATTTCAGCGCAGAGGCTTCCGTCCATTAGAAGCTATCATTACAGGGATGGTCTTTATCGTTGTTGTTGCATTTGGCGTACAAGTATTTTATGCAAAACCTGAGTTAAGTCCTCTTCTTTCAGGGCTATTTATCCCTAAATTTCAAGGTGTAGATAGTATTTTACTCGCAGCTGGAATTTTAGGTGCAACAGTAATGCCACATGCGATTTATCTGCATTCTGCGTTAACGCAGCGCCGCGTAGTCGGAACAACAGATGAACAACGCAAAAAGATCTTCCGCTTTGAATTCATTGATATCATTATTGCAATGGTGATCGCTGGAGCGATTAATGCAAGTATGTTAATTGTAGCGGCTGCCTTATTCTTTAAAAACGGATTACATGTTGAAGACTTAGATGTTGCTTTTAGGGAGTTTGGGAATTTAGTTGGCCCTGTATCTGCCAGCCTCTTCGGAATCGGATTATTAGCCGCTGGCTTATCTAGTTCTTCTGTCGGTACAATGTCTGGTGATATTATTATGCAAGGGTTTATCCGTATGCACATCCCTTTATATTTACGACGATTTGTTACAATGATTCCACCCCTTGTTATTATCGCTTTAGGTGTGAATCCAACTTATGCTCTTGTTATGAGTCAGGTCGTTTTATCGTTTGGTATTGCATTTGCATTAGTACCGCTCATTATGTTTACAAGTAGCAAGAAGATTATGGGTGTGCTAGTTAATCATCGCCTTACAAGTGCAATCGCTTGGTTAATTGCTGCACTCGTTATCGCTTTAAATATTTTCTTACTGTACCAAACATTTACTGGATAATAAGAGGAAAGATATCATTCGAACTCGGATGGTATCTTTTTTATTTCAATAGTAACGTTACAAATATCCCCATTTCATTATTCGTCTTCATCATATTTAATCCGAGAATTCAGTTACATAATCAACAAAATAAAATAAATCCCCTCTTCTTAAGGAGAGGGGATTTATTTTAGGTCAAAGGTGAAATGATATCACCTATCGGCACCTCATTTCCACTCTCTATACGAATCCCACCTTTTGGCATAGTTGGCCCCTCAATATCTCGAAAATATAATGGTAATCCTTCTGAAAGAAACATGCTTTCAAAAAACTTTTTTCTAGATTTGTTTTAAAATGATTTAAGAAACATAAAAAGGGCTAAGTGCTTCTGTATAGCACTTAGCCCTTTTTTCTCTCAGCATGCCTACTTTTGAGTTATAAAAGCATTTTTATATGTATACACACCACCAAATTGATGCTTTTCAATCCCTTTTACATACTCCTTTTGTATATATGCTGAACCAGTATGATAAAGCGGAGCAACAGCAACATCTTCTAACAATACTCTCTCTGCTTCTTGTAAAGATTCCCATCTTTTCTGTCGATCTAATACAATATCATATTTAGCTTTATTTATAAGATCGTCATAATACGAATTTGAATACTTCATTTTATTATTCGGATTATCTGTCGTAAATAACTCTAAGTAATTTATAGGATCTTTGTAATCTGGCCCCCACACTACCATAGATATATCATACTGCCCTGTTTGTTCAAGCTGTAATTTTTGTTTAGATGGTTGTTGCTTAATCTGTATCTTTAAGCCTTGCAAGTGCTTTTCAAGCTCTCCTTTTATATATTCTGCTATACGTTTTGCGTTGTCTTGTTCAAATGTTAAGAATTCAAGTGTGACACTTTCTGTACGAAGTTCTTTTTTTGCATCTTCCCAAATTCGTTTAGCCTTTTGCAAATCATACACAGCAAGATCACCATTTTCCTGTCGAAAATCTCTTCCATTTGTTTCATTCTTATATCCTATCGGTATAAGACCTTCTGCAGGTGTTGCACCATTATTGATAAAGTGATTTACAAATTCCTCTTTATTCAGTGCTAAAGAAATAGACTGCCTGATTTTTTTATTTGCTAACGTAGCATTCTTTTCATTAAAACGTAACATGGCTATCGCAGAGTCTTTTTTCATATGCAATTCCTTTTTGCCCTTGTATTGATCTACAAATGTTGCACTAACAGGAGCACGATCCATACTACCAGATTCATATAAATTTACAGCCGTCATTGTATCTTTTACAATATGAAAATTTATTACCTCTAGCTTCACTTGCTTCTTATCCCAATATGTATTGTTTTTCTTCAATTGAAATTCTTGTTCATGCTTCCACTTTTCTAACACAAACGCCCCATTGTATATAAGATTATTTGGCTCTAATCCATATCTATTTCCTTGTTCTTTCACAAACGATTCATGCTGTGGTAAATAAATAGGTAATGCTAATAATTGTAGTAAATATGGGACAGGCTGTTCTAATTGTACTTCTAGCGTATAATTATCTAATACCTTTACTCCTAGTTGATCAGCATCCAATATACCTTTATTTATTTCTCTCGCATTTTTTATATCAAATAGCAAGTATGCATATTGAGCTGCTGTTTCAGGACTCAACGCCCGTTTCCACGCAAAAGTAAAATCATATGCTGTTACCGATTCCCCATTTGACCATTTTGCATCTTTACGCAAATGGAATGTATATCTTTTCCCATCCTCACTTCTCTCAAATGACTTCGCCACACCAGGAATAGGCTTATCTTGATGATCCAGTACATATAACCCTTCAAATATATTTTGCATTACATGTGATGATGTACCGTCCATCGCTTTCGCTGTATCAAGGGAGGGAATTTCTTCTGATATTGTTACGTTTAACACCTGTTTTTGTGCTACTTCATTTGTTTTAACAGTTTTGCTACTACAAGCTGTTAAAAGTAAAACTGCTGTAAGTATAAATACTATTAATCGCTTATCATGTTGCTTCATGAATCTTTCTCCTTAAATTCAAATAATATTATAAAACGTTATATATTATAACAGAAATATCACTGTAAATCCCTTACATTTTAACGAATATTTATTCATTATAAAATAAAAAACACTATTCTTCTTCTATTTACTAAAAGGGATAGTGTTTTTTATCAATTTTCTCTATTTCATCAGTGATTTTCACCTTACAACTACATCTTTAATCCTCGTTTAAAACGACCCGCTTCAAAAATAATTCGCTCTTCATCTAATGTTTTACATTCACCACGCCACACAACACGCTCTCCATTAATAATAACATCAGATACATCTTTTCCACTTGCTGCATAAACAAGGTGCGATAATACTTCCTCAGCTGGTTGTAAATGCGGCTTATTGGATGGATCAATTGTAATAAAATCAGCGCATTTTCCTACCGCGATTGAACCTGTTTGTTTCATTCCAATTACTTCTGCTGCTCCTCTTGTCGCTAAGGAAAGAGCTGTTTCAACAGGTAATGCCGTTGCATCCTTATGAATGCCTTTTTGTAATAACGTTGCAACGCGAAGTTCTTCAAACATGTCTAAGTTATTGTTAGATGCAACGCTATCCGTTGCAATCCCTACTTTGATTCCCGCTTCTAGCATCGACTTCACATCTGCTATACCAGATCCTAATTTCAAATTACTATTTGGATTATGAGCTACCCGAACATCGTGTTCTGCTAAGAAAGCGCGCTCATTTTCATTTAACACAACACCATGTGCAATCACTGTTGGTCTTTTAAATAAACCACAACTTGCTGCATACGCTACTGGACGTCTTCCATATTGTGCTGCAATATCTCGTACTTCACGCTCTGTTTCTGAAAGGTGAATGTGAACCATTGTATGATTTTCCACTGCAATTCGGGCGCACTCTTCTAACATTTCTGTAGAGCATGTATATGGACTATGAGGAGCAACCATCGTTGTTAACAGGCCACTCTCACTATAATATCGTTTTACATATTTCTCTGCCTCTTGAATTGCTTTCTTCTCGTCCTCTTTCGTTCCAAAGCTAAATAAAGTTCTTGAAACTGCCGCACGCATTCCGCTATTACGAACCGTCTCCATAATCGAATCTTGATCTACACCAATGGGATTAAACATATCAGAAAATGTTGTCGTCCCGCTTTTCACCATTTCTAATAAACCAAGTTCTGTACTAGCAACTGCAAGTTCTGGAGTAAATTGACTTTCCAGTGGCCAAATTCTCGTTTCAAGCCACGGCTGTAATAACATATCATCGCCAATTCCGCGTAAAAGACTCATCACGACATGCGTGTGTGTATTCACAAGACCTGGCAATACCCACTTACCATTCAAATCAATTACTTCATCTATTTGATTTTCATTAGAAAATTCACCATTCTGCACTTCTATAATCTTACCATCTTCTACAATGATATATCCGTTTTTAAACACTTCATTCCGTTCATTTAAAGTTGCAATCGCAGCGCTTACATAAGCTGTTTTCAAAAGTATTTCCCCTCTCAACTCTATGAAGTATATTCCCTTTAATAAGTTACCACCATTATAGTAACTCATTAAACATTAAGAGTCAAAAGATATTTCACTTCAAACAAATTCTATTGTATAAAGATATGCACCTTCTGTTTTAAAGCGTAATATTGTCTTTCATTCGTATCTGCAAATGCTTCTTCTCTATTAGAAGTAATATCCATATAGGCTATCTCTTCCAAAAATTGTGTTACTGTAAAATCATATTGCTTGCCATTTATAACGTTGTAAAAGTGCCAAGCCTCGCCAGCTTGCGTCTTCTTTATTTCTCCTCCAAACAAATCATGTATAACAAGTGCTGTTACACCACATTGTCCTTTTGCTGGATTTCCTTTCGTCCACTTTGAGCTTGTTTCAAGTGACAAAGATTTCATTAAAACCTTGTGTACCTGTGCAATTTCTAAATCTCTCATTTCAGCATCTCCTATGTATACCAAAGTTTATACGTCGTATTGTAAAAGTGGCAGAACACGATCTTTAAATACTGTTGAAGGTGTCTCCCCAATTAACTTTGCTCCCATCTTCATGTAATAGCCTTTCGCATTTGGATCACTATCAATCATGAAACTCTTAATTCCTAATTCCGCTGCTTTTTCTACGACACTCCGCCATAGAATTTCCCCATAGCCTTTCCCCTTATAATTTGGATATAAATATAAAAAATCGAGAACATCTTCTTCTTTTCGTTGGAATGAGAAAAAACCAATTTTCACTCCTTCATTTTCTAAAATATATACGTAGTGATTTTTAATATACTTTTCCGTAATCGTTAAATCTTCCTTACATGCCAGTATAAATTCTTCGCTGTAATCCCAAGTTGCTTTTGAGTTTAGTGCTAGTTCACTGAGTTCATTTGCTTCGCTTAGTACGGCCTCTCTCGTTTTCATCCCTAGTCCCTCTCTTCATCTTATATTGATATTTAACTTACCAAATTAGAATTACTTCTTAAAAAATCCAATAAGTCCTTTAAAAATATAGAACTTATCATAACTCTTTCATATTCCTCTCGATTCTTTCCTTAACAACAAATAAGACGCTATACCGATCACGACAGCGCCTAAGATTACAAAAACTATTTTATCCTTGTCATGATTGATTCATAGCCACCGCCATTAGGATAGACCCACGCACCGATATTCACGTTGCCGTCTTGGCTGAATACTCCTTTAAAGTAAGCAGGTGAGCCCTTCCATCCACTCTTAAGTGACGGTACCTTCAGCGCCTCCACTAACCTTCCAAATACTAACTAAACGCTCCAATTGATTCAGATTAGGGTTTGGAATTTGGAATTGATATCCTTGTGATTGCACATTTTCATTCGACATATAATGTCTCCTTTCTAATTATATTTCACCTAAAATATATTAGAGATACAAAGCCCATTCTCCTTTATGTAGATGTAACGTATTACTCATTCAAATGTCCATTTTGATCAATAAAAAGAGAGCATCTGCCCTATTAGATGCTCTTCAACGCGATAAGGAGTAATGAATAGGATATAAGCGGCGGTTAGCTTGTCCTATACTCCAATATATGCTTGTTCGTCTCAAAAGGTGAAACAAAAAGTGCACTGTTCATTTCTAACTATGTAATTACTGTTTTTTATCCAACTTTTCTTTTGCTTTTTTAGGCATATCTTCAGGTCTTACTTCTTCATATCTATGAATTCCATAATAAGATTCACCGTTGTATTTTCCACCTATTTCAACACGGAGATATGCATTCACTCTTAATTTTTTCATTCCATGAAAATAAATCGTTTTTTCATCCCCATATGCATTATACGCTTTTAATGTATACCAATTGAATTTATCTTTTGTACCATCATCAGCTACAGCCGTTGCTTCTTTACCATCTCCATTAATTTGAACATAATACTCCGATGTCATCCAACTCTTAATACCAAATGAATCTTCTTTATCAGCAATACCCCATGCAATAATTCCAACAAAAAATATTACTACGATTCCTATTAGTTTTTTCATTTTTCCACCTTTAATCTTCTTTCAGTTTTGATATTTCGTATACTATCACAGGTACTAAAACTGAATTATCTATTTACATTACACAAACCTTACACTTTTGTAATAATTAATATTCTATTTATATAATCCATAGAGCTATCACCCCTGTATTTCATCTCAATCATCTTGCGTGGTCTTCAATAACGAACTATACCTAAACCTTACTTTACAATCGTTTATTGTGTAATCTCTTTAAAAATATAGAACTTATCATAGCTCTTTCATATTCCCCTTGATTCTTTCCTTACTAGCACTATAAAATAGAAAAGTATTCCAAAACAAACCATCCTTTAGGGGGAGTTGCTTATGCCGTTGGACAACATTTCAGGTAACTAATATTCCAAAATTTAAAGGAGTGCCTGAAATTTGCTAAACTCATATATTAATTCATTTTTATATACAAACAACGAAACGTTTAATGGAACGATCCTTGTAACTCACCAAAGAAAGACCACATATAAGAAGTCATTTGGAAAAGCTAATTATGATTGGGATATTCCAAATACATCTACAACTAAGTTCCGTATTGGATCTGTAACTAAAATCTTTACCGCGGTTGCTATTTTAATGTTAATTGAGGAAAACAAGTTACAATTTGATGATACTATAAATAGATTCATTCCAGTTTTTCCAAAAGGTAACCTAATCACGATTGATCACCTACTCACTCATACATCTGGGGTTGGTAATATTACCTCTCAACAAGACTTTTTATTAAAGTCTTGTGAGTCTCGGACACCAGATGAGTTAATAAACTGGATTATTACCTGTCCATTTGAATCTAATCCGGGAGAAACATTTAATTATTCTAATTCAGGATATATTGTATTAGGAAAGATTATTGAAGTTATAAGTGGTATTTCTTATGAAGAATTTCTTAAGTTGAAGATTTTACAGCCTTTATCTATGATGAATACAGGACTTGATTCTAACAGTACGATTCAAAAATATAAGGCAAATGGTTATGAACTACATCCTACTAATCACTTGCAGCCTGCATCATTTATTAACATGTCTAACTCATATTCAGCTGGTGGATTATTTTCAACAGTCGAAGATTTACATTTACTTGATCTTGCAATAAAAGAGAATCGTTTGTTATCTAGTGACATAACTTCTCGTATGTTTACTGCAGGTAGTTATGAATATGGTTACGGGTGGAATATTTCTATGACAACACAAAATAATAAACTTGTATTCCATCATGGCGGCATTAATGGTTTTACATCATCTTATTTAAGATTGATTGAAAAGGATGTAACAATCATTATTTTAAGCAATGTATCGACAATATTAACATCAACTCTTGCTAATGAAATAGCTTCTTATACAGAGACTAATTATTGATAATGTATGTTGCTTTCCGATAGATTTACTATTTTTAACACCGTTCAAAAATTTGAACGGTGTTAAAAATAATTTAATTTACCTTCGCTCCATAACACCTCGCTACAGCAACGGCCTGCTCAATATCCAACCTTACATTTTTCAAATCAAATGCTCTAAAGTCAATTCGATCAACTATTGCTCCTCTTAAATCTGCACCTACTAGCTTCGCTTTCCCTAACTGCGCACCTGTCAAATCAGCATCACGTAAATCTGCTTTTTCTAAATTACATTCATACAAGTCAGCTTCAACTAAGCGAATACCTTTTAACTTTTGTTTACTTAAATTAACGAATCTTAAATTTGTATATGACCAATCACCAGCTACAATTGTTATCCCATCTACATTCGTCTCTTCAAAATCAGAACCAGTCATTTTACATTCTTCAAATTTAGAAACAAATAAATTTGCTCCAGAAAAGTTACAATTGGCAAACGTAGTTCCTTGATGAATACACGCATTAAAAAGAGTACCAGTAAAATCACATTCTATAAAATTACAATTTTTCGTGAAAACTTCTGATGCATCTACATCCCTGAAACGGCATTTAATGAATGTACAGTTTTTTAATTCCTCTTCTTTTATAGCAATATATCGAAAATCTATTTCTACATACTCTTTATCTACAAATTCACTCACGCTTACTCCTCCAATGTTTTAAAAAGAAAACCCACTTCCACCAAAAGTGAGTTTTCTCTTTATACAATATGTTCATTTAGCCAATCAATTAAGTCTTGAAATACTTCATGTCTATTTACTTCATGAAACATTTCATGTCTCCCATTTTCATATAAGCGTATTGTTACATCTTTTACACCACATTTTTTATACATTTCGTATACTTCTTTTACGCCTTTCCCCATGTTTCCGACTGGATCATGGTCTCCAGAAAAAATATGTATTGGAAGGTCTTTTGGCGTTTTCTTATATTCCTCTAGTTTATTCACTTCAAGTACACCGTTAAATAATTCACGATAAAAGCTTGTTGAACAAATAAAACCACATAACGGATCTTCTATATATCTATCAACTTGATTTGTATCTGAAGAAAGCCAATCAAACTTCGTACGATTCGGTTTAAAATGCGAGTTAAAATTCCCGAATGATAAAAAGTTTAACATTGGGCTTTTCGTTTTTTTTCCGCGAACCTTCATCTCAATTGTTGCTACTTTATGACCAATAGCCCCTAAAATCCCTGGGTTACCACCTGTTCCTGAAATAAGAAACCCATCATACAACTCACCACGAAGTTGTACAGCACGTCTTGATAAGAAAGAGCCCATACTATGTCCTAATAAAAAAAGCGGGCTAGTATGCTGCTTTCGAATATATTCCGATACAAAAATCACGTCAGAAACAGCATGATTCCAGCCAACATTGGGTTCAAAATGACCATAGTCCTCTTCCTGCTTTACGGTTTTCCCATGTCCCCTATGATCATGAGCATAGACGCCATATCCAGCTTGTAATAAGGCATGAATACATTCTGTATAAACACCAGCATGTTCTGTCATACCGTGTGCAATCTGCACAATTCCTCGAGGCTCACTTCCCGGCAGCCACTTACGCAAATAAATTTCCGATCCATCCAATACCGTAACGAAGCTTTCTTGTAGGTTCATTTTGCAGCCTCCAAATCCATTATGTATATCCTCATAAAATGAATGAGTATTCATTATTCTTACTATGTATTATATGCAATTGTTTTCATTATGACAAACACTGTATGTTCTATTTATTAAACGATTCCCTTGACGAATATAAAATAAAATTATATAGTTACTTACATAAAGTAATTAATATAAATTTTAGGAGGTAACACTTATGATACCATCATTATTTTTAGCACACGGCTCACCAATGCTTGCCGTTCAAGATACAGATTATACACGCTTTTTAAAAACACTTGGTGAAACATATAAACCAAAAGCAATTGTTATTTTTACAGCACATTGGGAAAGTGAGGTACTAACGATCTCATCTTCCGATAATGAATATGAAACAATTTATGATTTCGGCGGATTCCCTCCCGAATTATATGAAATAAAATATAAAGCAAAAGGTTCTTCAGCCGTTGCAACAATGCTAGAAGCAAAATTTAAGAATAAAGGGATTCCTGTTCGCAAAGATACAACTAGAGGATTAGATCATGGTTCATGGACACTATTGCATCGTATGTATCCAAAAGCTGATATACCTGTCGTTCAAATTTCAGTAAATCCCTTCCTTCCTGCAAAAGAGCAATTTGAAATTGGACAAGCAATTCAAGGGCTTGGACAAGAAGATATTTTAGTAATCGGTAGCGGTGTTACCGTGCATAATTTACGCGCACTAAAATGGGATCAAACAACACCTGAAGAATGGGCTGTAGAATTTGACGAATGGATTATAAATCATATGCAAAATAACGATAAAGATTCATTATTTAACTGGGAAGCTACCGCTCCTCATGCACGCTTAGCTGTTCCAAGAGCAGAGCATTTTGTCCCCCTTTTCATCGCTATGGGAAGTGGTACTGCTGAAGGAAAAGTCATTCATCGTAGCTATGAGCTTGGAACATTAAGCTATCTTTGCTTTCAGTTTTAATTCATAAAGAAAGGATGAAGCACAACGCTTCATCCTTTTTGTTTTCATACATTATTATTTAGCGGTTCTACTATATAATTCATCTTATTAACTAACTTCCAAATGCTGTTTTTCAGCCACTTGTGCGTGTTTACTATTAAAATTCACCCATATACACGCTATAAACAAAAGCGATGATGTAGAGAAGAATACATATTGAAATCCAGCTTGTGCAGCGATTTGTCCACCGAGTACCGGACCAATCATATTTCCTAAAAATTGAAAGGATTGATTATACCCGAAAATACGTCCAGTTACATGATTTGGTGTATGTTGTTTTAGTAGAGTTTGTACGGAAGGTAATAATCCAGCTTGTGCAATTCCTAATAAAAAACGAAGAATTAATAACTGCCAAGCGGAGGTCACAAATGCTTGTGGGATAAAGATAATTCCTGCAAAGAACAACGCTACAACTAAAGTTTTTTGAGGACCAATATGATCTGATAAACGTCCTAATCTAGGAGCCGCCAAAATGACCGCTAATCCTGTTGCAGACATTACTGCACCTGCAATTGTTTCAATATGAGCTGTATGTGCCCCTGCTAAATGCTTTACGTACAACGTAATAATAGGCTGAATTGACATATTTGCAAGCTGAATCATAAAAGTTGCTACAAATAGGCTTATAATAAAATGTTTCGCTGGTACCATCGTCCATACTTTCTTCGGCTGCACTTTTTTTGCTTGAACAGACTGATTCGATTCATGTAAGAAGAAAAAGACGATTATAAATGACAGAAATAAAAAAGCCCCTGTAATTAAAAATACATGGCGCATTCCAATTAACTCAGACAAATATCCCCCGAGCATCGGACCAAGTAAGGAACCACTTACACCTCCAGTTGATATAGTAGAAATTGCCCATCCAGAATGCTCTTTTGGTGTTTCTGCTGCAATAAACGTCATCGCAGTGGAAAGGAAACCCGACACCGCTCCCATTAAAAAACGAAGTGCGACTAGTTGATACACATTTGTGACAAATCCCATAAGCGTCATAATAACCGCCATACCAAGACTAGCACGAATAAGCATCAATTTCCGTCCATGTATATCACCAAGTTTCCCCCATAAAGGTGACACGATCGCACCCATTAGAAATGTTGCACCGAATGCAATTCCTGACCACTGTGCAATATTAGAAGTACCTGTCACTCCCAGATCCTCAATATAAAAGGATAAGAACGGTATCACTAAACTCATACCTGCTGCAGTGGTAAAACAACCAAGCCAACAAATCATTAAATTTCGTTTCCAGCTGGCCATTTTCACACCTTCTTTCTTAGATACCCATTCTACACCCTTTCCTTTAAATAGTTTAGCAATATGATTCCAAAAGCAATACAATGGACAAACAATAAGCAATATCATTCCTATTGTTTATCCATCCTTTCAATTATTAGGTATTAATCGACCTCCACATGCTTTTTCATAAAACTCAATCGGACCCGCTTGACCAATAATCGCATATTCATAACCAATTTTCTTCATATCAGACAAACATCGGTGTAGTAGTTCTCTACCCACACCTTTCACACGGCTATTTTTAGCTGTTCCCATTGGCCCAAACAGCCCCTTCTTTCCTCTTACAACATCATAACAAGCAAAACCAATAATCTTTTCGTCCTCTACTGCAATATAAATTGATATTTCTGTATTTCCCTGAAAACCATTATTCACCGCTTCAATCCATCTTTCACCAAATTCATAGATAACGAACTGGAGAAGTTCTTCTAAATCAGATTGAGTTGCTCGTCTAACATTACAAATTGAATGATTCATACTTGTTAGTATTTCATAGCTTTTCAAATTCACAGTCATATCTCTTGGTACTGAAACAATTTGTAAAATTCCTTGTCGTACATCTTCATCTAGAAAACTGCGAATTACTTTATCCTTCTGAAGAATTACATTCAAAATATGTCCTTCATTGATATACACTTGATGGAACCGTTCCATCTTCTGTCTGGCTAACTGTAATATCTCTATTGTTTTATAAGAGACTTTATACCCTGCTATCTCCATATATCTTTTATTTTCAAAATATACATGTTGTAAATGCGATAACCTAGCTAAAAAATCTATACCCTCATAACGAAACAAATACATATGTAATTCACTACAAACCCCTGTTGCTTCTTTGCAAGCTCCTATAAATAAGTTTAGCGGTCGGATGATATCCTCGTTACATTCAGCTTCTTGACTTGCAAGTTGAAAGATTCTATTTACACGCTTTGTGAACTGAAATTCTTCCATACATACTCCCCCTTGCTAAGGTAACTTTTTAAATATAAACTTCGCTCCTGTATCATCAGATTCTATACTCCAGTCGATACTCATCTCTTTCGCCATAACAGCAATAATAGATAATCCAATTCCCGCTCCCTTATTTGACGAATGATCATTTTGAAAACCTGATCCATGATCAACAACTGCAATCGTTCCTTCCTCATGGTTCATATATACTCCTATAAATTTCCCATCACTCGCATGCCTAACTACATTTTGAATTACATTATCTATGATTCTTTGAAACCAATTCGCATCAACAGTCCAAAAAAGCGGCTTTTCTGGAATCACAATATCCACTTTGAATCCTTGTTCATCTAATATGTCATACCATGATGCAACAAGTTTTCTCGTTAAACGTGTCATATCCGTTTTTTCTGGATGGTACGGATATTTTTTTGCTGTTATTAATGAATACGATAATAAGTTCTCTATTAACTCCGCTAAGTAATTAATTTTTCCATCCATTCGTACGATTGTTTTCTGTCCTTTGACTGAGATAACTTCTTCTTTTAAAGAATCAATTTGTGCACGCATTGTTGTTAATGGCGTTCGCAAATCATGAGAAAGATCGGCAATTAGTTTTCTACGAAATTGCTCCTCTTCTTCCTCCTTCTTCCGGCTTTGCTTTAGAGCTCCTACCATCCGATTAAAGGACTCTTCTAACAAACCAATCTCATCTTGTTTTGAGATTTGAATTTGAGATGGGAGAGTCTGATCCTGTGGTAGTTCCATTGCCTTTTGTAACTTTAATAATCGTTTTCTAATTTTAAGAAAAAATAAGATAGAGCAAACAATAAATATTACAAAGCAACTAATTATTACGAATTCGAAGACAATCTCGTACCTCTCACGTATTTGAACAATTGGTGCATTCAAATATTTCCTTGGAATTTGAAATACTATAAATGCACCTTGTTTCTCTGTTCCGATATAAGATACAACAGTAAATGGATCCCCTTCAAAACTTCTTTTCATAAACGTTACTGCGTCGCTCACACTCCACCGCTCTGGAATATTTTGTTTTTCCGGAATTTGAAAACTTGTTTTCCCTTGACTATCTACCCAAAACATTGAACTTTCTGGATATTTTTCTCGGATCACTTGAAAGTTCCTCTCAATTTCCTCAGCATTTTTTTCTTGTAAAGTCTTCGCTCTATTTCTCCATTCCTCTTCTATTTCGATACTGGAATACGAAACCTCAAAATCACCCATCCACTCGATATACTTTATAAAAACAAATGAGCTAAGCGGAACCACAAAGGGTAATAATAACAGTGCTGCAAATATAATAAGAAGATATCTTCTGAGTAACGACGTACTTTTTATCATGCCTTACACCGATAACCAATTCCACGGATTGTCTGTATTATTGTTGGACTACTTGGTTTTTTTTCTATTTTTTCACGCAAATGACGGATATGAACCATTAAAGATTTATCACCTTCTATGTAATACTCATTCCATACAGCTTCAAAAATTTGCTCTTTCGTTAATGTACGATTCATATTCTTCATCAAATAAAAAAAGATTTGATGTTGCTTTCCCGATAGAACAATTTCTTCATTTGTTTCTTTGTTAACAATTCGGTAATCTTTCGTATACACTTTTAAATGTTGCACATGTCGTTCTACTGCCTCATCCTTGTTATAACGTCTTATTAAAACTTCAATACGTGCTATTAATTCTTTTGGATGGAATGGCTTCGTTATATAATCATCCGCAAATGTTAATCCATATATTTTATCTTCTAATGTGGTCCTTGCTGTCAACATAATGATCGGGGTATCTGGATATTCACTTTTAAAACGTTGGCCTAATGTAAAACCATCCAGCCCTGGTAACATAACATCTAAAACAATTACATCCGCTGCTTCACTCGCTGCTGTAGTTCCTTTCTCTGAAGTAAACCATGAAACTTCATACTCTTGTTTCTCCAGTTCCCTTTTCACCCATTCCCCAATCTCAAGATCATCCTCAACATATAAAATGCGTATCATTTCTTCACCTTCATATACAAATTTAACCTTTCTCTTCCATCATAAGGAATACGACACTATTTGAAAACTAGAATACTCTAAAATTAGGGGATAATGTCTAAATTTAAACAAAACTTAAACTCTCCTAACATTATCATTAACCTTTATTTCCTATACTTGATTTGAGGTGATAGGAAAATGAATTATATTGTAGAAACGACAGGATTAACAAAAAAATATCGAAATGATTACGTTGTACATAACGTAGACTTAAAAATCCCAAAAGGTGAAATCTACGGTTTTCTTGGCCCGAACGGGGCTGGCAAAACAACTAGTATTCGTATGCTTTTAGGTCTTATTAAACCAACGCAAGGTAATGTTACAATCTTTCAACAGGATTTAATGAAAGAACGTTTATCGATACTATCTAAAATTGGAGCTCTTGTTGAAAATCCATCTTATTACGCACATTTAAATGCTATTGAAAATTTAGAAGTCTATCGTATATTACGTAATGTTCCAAAAGAAAAAGTTGAAGAGGTTTTACAAATCGTTGGTTTACAACATGCTGCAAAACAGAAAGTAAAAGAATACTCATTAGGAATGAAACAACGGTTAGGAATTGCAATTGCCTTACTTGGTGATCCACAGCTATTAATTTTAGATGAACCGACAAACGGACTTGATCCAGAGGGGATTCATGAGATTCGTACGTTAATTAAGCAATTAGCAAAAGAAAGAGGAATTACCATCCTTATATCTAGTCACTTATTAAGTGAAATTGATCAAATGGCAACTTATGTTGGTATCATTGCAAAAGGAAAGCTTATTTTTCAAGACAAAATAGAAACATTGCGCCGCCATGCTCAGCACTCTATTTCACTTATGACAGACAAACCAGATTCAGCTTGGAAAGTCATTCTCGCAAAAGGGATCCCTTCTATGCAAGAAGAGAAGCGAATTATTCTATCAAATGTATCAAATGAAACTGTTGGAGGGATTGTAAAAACACTTGTAACACATAATATTTCTGTATTTCGAATTGAAGAAAATAAAAAATCACTTGAAGAGATATTCTTACAGCTTGTAAAGGAGGGAGAAACCCATGTACAAACGCCTCTTTCAATCTGAGCTTTTAAAAATAAAAAGAAAATGGATTTGGTTTTTAATCTTTTTAGGACCGATAGGTGTCATTTCGCTTCAAGCATGTAACTTTTTTCTTCGATATGATTGGTTGACAACTAAATATGCGAAAGACTTATGGGGAGGACTAATCTTTGAAGTTCAACCTCTCGCTCTAGTAACCCTTATATTAGGTACTACAATTATTACTTCTTTAATTGCTCACCTAGAGCACCATTCTAGTTCATGGAAACATCTACTATCATTACCTATTAAGAAAAGACATATTTTTTTAGTGAAATTTATACTGGTGTTTTTCTTGCTTACTATATCTTGTTCTTTATTATTAGTTGGGACCATTGGATTAGGTTTAGCATTACAATTCGATGCTGTGATTCCATGGTTTTCTATATTTAAAATGAGTTTCTATCCTTATTGGTCGGCACTACCAATTGTAGCTTTACAACTATGGATTGCTGTTATATTCCATAACCAAAGTATTGCATTTACGATTGGACTGCTAGGAACTATTTTTACAATGTTTTCAACAGCTCTTCCGAATTGGTTTATATGGCGATGGCCAAGTTTACGTATTGACTGGGGGCCTCCACTTTTATGTGTAACAATAGGTCTAGTCGTTAGTATATGTATGCTATTTTTCGAGACAGAAATCTTTGCTAGAAAGGATGTGCACAAATAATGGTTTGGCTTAAAACAATGCAAGCTGAATTTTATAAAATTAAAAAAACAAAAATATGGATACTACTATTGTTAAGCCCTGTCTTATCTGGGATAATAGCTTATGCAAACGCCTCAGACTACCCTGATTATAAACATTGGGAGTTAATTTATAATATCATGTTAACGATACATGGCATGTTGCTTCTACCATTATTAACAGGTATTTTCACCGCATTTATTTGCCGCTATGAACATTCAAATGGTGGTTGGAAACAACTTTTAGTACAACCTATATCACGATATCACGTCTATATTATAAAATTTCTCTTTGTTCTCTTATTTATAGGTGCGATGCAAGTCTTCTTCATTATGGGCTATATTAGCATTGGACAACTTTTGCATATATCTGGTCCATTCCCTCTAGCTACTATAGTAAAAAGTGTAGTAGGCGGCTGGATTGCTATACTCCCTTTAATTGCCTTACAACTTTGGGTTTCAAGCATTTGGTCCAGCTTTGCAGCACCGATTGCTTTAAATGTTATAGCAACCATACCCGCTGTAATAATTGCAAATTCTGCAAGGTTTGGACCTTTCTATCCATGGTCTCAACCTTTTCTCGCTATGCTTCCTAAAGAAGACTCACAACTATTTTATATCTCTTTTCAAACACTAGTATTTGTCATAATTGGTAGCTTTGTTATTTTATTTATAGGCGGTTTTGTTCATTTTATCAAAAAAGCATATTAATCCTTCTTTACATACAAATAGCCCAGAACTGTTTCAAAAGAGTTCTGGGCTATCAAACTTAAACATACAAATTATATCCATATATAATAGAAACAATTATTCCAACAACAAGTAGCCCCGGCAATAAATTCGCCACTTTAATTTTAATAAAGCCAAGTAAGTTTAATCCAATTGCAAAAATCATAATCCCACCAGTTGCAGTCATTTCGGTTATAAATTGACTCATCAATTTCTCTGATACAAAACTATCAATTTGCGTTGCAAATATAGCAATTGCTCCTTCATATAAAATAACTGGAACTGCTGAAAATAGCACGCCAATGCCAAGTGTTGTCGTTAAAATAAGAGAAATGAATCCATCAATAATTGCTTTCGTAAATAGCACGTCATGATTTCCGCGAATGCCACTATCTAATGCTCCAAGTATCCCCATTGCTCCAATTGCAAAGATTAACGTAGCTGTCACAAATCCTACAGATATACTTCCTTCCCCTTTTGAACCAACTTTAGTTTCTAACCAATCTCCTAAGCTCTTTAATTTCTCTTCTAATTGCAGCCATTCCCCAATCACTGCTCCAATTACTAGACTGAGAATAACAACAAGAAAGTTTTCGCTTTTCAATCCCATTTGAAGTCCAAGTACCGTCACAGCCAAACCGATTGTATGCATAACTGTTCCCTTCATACTTTCTGGGATACTACTCAATAATTTACCTAATAAAGTACCTATTATAATACAAATCCCATTTACTACTGCCCCTAATATAACCATTAAACATCCTTCACCCCCTTCAAGCTTTCAACTGTTATCTCCACCATACAACAAAATACCCTCATTTTCGACAGAATTTTCAAAACAAAAATATTAAAATCGACTTATGTATTGTATTCTCTCCTTGTTTCGTGTTACCGTAATATTGCAAAGATTACGAGATGAAGTCTCAATCCATTCTCATAATTTACCACATGCATTGTTCATGCTACAAATTCTAGCATACATAGATTAAGAAGCATCTACTTGTTTTTTGTACATATTATACGAAACTCGTACTAACAGATTTTCTAGAAGTACGTCATTATATAAAAACGAAAAAAGGAAAGATAAACATGACAACCTTATTCAAACGTTTTATTTTAATAGCCATTCTTATTACACCCATTGTTTTATTTGTAAACCACTCCTTCACCTCAAAAGCAAAAAACAAAGCTGAAGTCGCAAGTAAAACCGAAAAACCAGCGGATACAAAGAAAACAAAGGATCCTGAAATTACCCTTACTTTTTCTGGTGATACAATGTTTGATTGGCAATTACGTCCTGCCATTCAAAAGAATGGTGCTGATTATCCGTTTCAGCATGTGAAAGATGAAATAACAAAAGCTGATATTTCCTTTATAAACTTAGAATCTGCATTTACAACACGCGAGAAAAAAATCCCTGGTCAGCAATTCTGGATTAAAAGCGATCCTTCCACTTTACAAGCCATTAAAAATACAGGATATGATATTGTTAATATCGGTAACAATCATACACTTGACTATGGACGAGATGGACTTATGGATACGATATCTCATGTAGAAAAACTAAAACTTCCTTATATTGGTGCAGGAAAAAATGCAGATGATGCGTATACAGCACGAGAAATCACAGTAAAAGGAAAAAAAATCAAATTTCTTTCTTTTGTACGCTTTATGCCTGACTTCACCTGGGTAGCCGGAAAAGACAAACCAGGTGTTGCAAATGGATATGATATAAATCTAGTAACAAAAACAATTCAAGAACAAAAGAAGGATGCCGATTATTTAATTGTCTATATGCATTGGGGTGTTGAAAAATCCAATAGACCTGTAGACTACCAAAAACAATATGTTCCAAAAATGGTTGAAGCTGGTGCTAATGCGATTGTGGGAAGTCATCCACACTGGCTGCAAGGATTTGAGTACTACAACAAAGTCCCTGTCGCATATTCATTAGGAAACTTCCTATTCCCAAACTATGTAAAAGGAAAAAGTGCCGAGACTGGTATACTGACTCTTACGCTAAAAGGGGATAATATCCAAATGTCATTCAACCCTTATATGATCCGTAACGATCAAATTTCCCCTGTTACTCCGGAGGAAAAGAAAAAAACACTGCAATATTTACAAACTGTTTCAACCAATATCGAAATTGACGAAAACGGAAAGGTTATAGATAAACGTAAGTAAAAAAAGGGGAGCTTTTCAGTGAAAAGGCCCCCTTTCTTTTTTTTACACTTTAAATTAACAAATCAAACAAAACAGGATTTTTATTCAGTTCCATAAATTGAATATTATTTTCTTGAAAACGAGTAATTAACGCCTCATAATCTTCTTTATGCTTTAACTCCACACCAACGAGGGCAGGACCATTTTCTTTATTATGTTTCTTAATATACTCAAACCTTGTAATATCATCTTCTGCGCCTAATCCTTTATCAAGAAATTCTCGTAACGCTCCTGAACGCTGGGGAAATTCAATAATAAAATAATGTTTTAATCCTTCGTAAATGAGAGAGCGTTCTTTCATTTCTTGCATTCTATCAATATCATTATTTCCACCACTTAATATGCAAACAACGGTTTTCCCTTTAATTTCATCTTTATAAAAATCGAGCGCTGCAATGGAAAGAGCACCAGCTGGCTCAGCAACGATGGCATTTTTCTTGTACAATTCTAAAATTGTTGTACAAATTTTCCCCTCTGAAACTAATACAATATCATCTAGTACGTCTTTACAAGTTTCAAAGGTTAATTTCCCTGCCTTTTTGACAGCCGCTCCATCAACAAAACTATCGATGCTTTCTAGGGCTACATTTTCATTTCGTAAAAAAGCTTCCTTCATCGATGCTGCTCCCTTTGGTTCCACACCGATTACTTTTGTAGCAGGGCTCACACCTTTTACGTATGTACCAATGCCCGATGCTAAACCACCGCCACCGATTGCGGTAAAAACATAATCAACTGGTTTCTCCATATCATGCAAAATTTCAACAGCTACAGTACCTTGCCCGGCAATTACATATGGATCATCAAATGGATGAACAAACATCATACGATTTTCTTCACAATAGTACTGCGCTTCTTGGAAAGAACTATCAAATGTATCCCCAACTAACACAATTTCTGCATAAGCACCACCAAAAAATTGTACTTGTGATACTTTTTGTTTAGGTGTTGTTGTTGGCATAAAAATTTTAGATTGAATCTTCAATAAATTACACGTATATGCAACCCCTTGCGCATGATTACCAGCACTCGCGCACACAACACCGTTTTGCAATTGTTCTTTCGATAAGCTTTGAATTAAATTGTAAGCACCACGGATTTTAAATGACCGAATGACTTGCAAATCTTCTCTTTTCACATATACATCACATTCATACTTCTCAGATAAAACTGAGTCTCGCTGAAGCGGTGTTGTATTGATGATATCCTTCATATGATTATGAGCCACAAGGATATCTTCGATTTTCACTCTCTCCTTTACATTTTGCACCATCTCGTATCATTCCTTATCTCTTTTTATATAGGATCAATCTAAGCTCTGTATTTTTAGTACAGCTCCTGTATTTGCTGATGTCACCATTTGCGCGTAGCGTCCAAGCCATCCTGTTTTTACCTTTAACTCAGGTCTTTTCCATTCTTTCCGGCGTTTTTCTAATTCTTCATCACTTACTCTCACTTCAAGCAACCGTTCTTCTACATCGATACATACAATATCACCTTGCTCAAGAAGCGCAATTTCTCCGCCCGCAGCGGCTTCAGGTGAAACGTGTCCTACAGAAATGCCGCGTGATGCCCCTGAGAAACGGCCATCTGTTAACAATGCAACATCTGCACCTAATCCCATACCAGCAATCGCTGATGTTGGAGCTAACATTTCTGGCATGCCCGGTCCACCTCTTGGTCCTTCATAACGAATAACAACCACATCTCCTTTTTTTACTTTACCGAGCATAATCCCCGCAAGTGCTTCGTCCTGAGAACCAAAAATAACACATGGTCCTTCAAATCGTTTTACTTCTGTTGCGCCGCTTTTAATAACAGCACCATCTCTTGCAAGGTTTCCTTTTAATATACGCAGGCCACCTTCTTCACTATGAGGATTTTCAAGAGAATGAATCACTTCTTTATCTTGAATCTCTGCATGAGCAATGTTTTCACGTAGTGTCTGACCAGTAGCAGTAATACGATCTAGATGGAGTACGCCCTCTTTTCTACTTAATTCTTTTAAAATAGCACTGATGCCACCAGCACGATCAATATCTTCCATATGCCAATTTGAAGCTGGACTTACTTTGCAAAGATGGGGAACACGCCTTGAAACAGAATCAATTCGTTTCATATCATAATCGAGTCCTGCTTCTTGTGCAATTGCGAGCGTATGTAGTACCGTATTGGTTGATCCTCCCATCGCCATGTCTAATGCAAATGCATCGTCAATTGCATCTTCCGTCACGATATCACGTGGTTTAATATCTCGTTCAATTAATACTTTTAATTTCTCTGCTGCTTGCTTGATCAATTCTTCACGCCTTGGATCCGTCGCTAAAATACTACCATTCCCAGGAAGTGCAAGCCCTAATACTTCACATAAGCAATTCATAGAATTCGCTGTAAACATACCAGAACAGGAACCACAAGATGGGCAACCATGATCTTCAATATCCTTTAATTCTTCTTCTGAAATTTTCCCAGATTGATAGGCTCCTACTCCTTCAAAAACAGAGCTTAAATCTACTACATCACCTTTTGATGTTTTTCCAGCTGCCATTGGACCACCAGAAACAAATACAGTCGGAATGTTAACACGCAGTGCTGCCATCATCATACCCGGTGTAATTTTGTCACAGTTTGGAATACAAATCATACCGTCAAACCAATGCGCATTTACTACTGTTTCAACTGAATCCGCAATAATCTCGCGGCTCGGAAGCGAATAACGCATACCAATATGTCCCATTGCAATTCCATCATCCACTCCAATTGTATTAAACTCAAACGGAACCATTCCGACTGCACGCACCGCTTCTTTTACAAGACGACCAAATTCATTTAAATGTTTATGTCCTGGAATAATTTCAATAAAAGAATTACAGATTGCTACAAATGGCTTATCAAAATCCTCATCTGTTAAACCTGTTGCTTTTAATAAACTACGATGTGGTGCTTTGTCAAAGCCCTTTTTAATCATGTCACTTCTCATCTTTTCAAGTCCCTTCCTTGCACATTTTGTTTATCTAACGGTATTCTATTTCTTTACTAAATCTCTTCCTTCTGGTCGCTGAATCCAAGTCATCATTTCACGCAATTCTGCCCCTACTTTTTCAAGTTGATGGTTTTGTTCGGCCTTTTTCATCGCATTATACGCCTTACGTCCCGCCTGATTTTCTAAAATCCATTTCTTTGCAAATTCTCCTTGCTGAATTTCCGAAAGAACTCGTTTCATTTCTTTTTTCGTTTCATCTGTAACAATTCTTGATCCTGTTACATAGTCACCAAATTCAGCGGTATCTGAAATCGAATGACGCATATTCGTTAATCCACCTTCGTACATTAAATCAACGATTAACTTCAATTCATGTAAACACTCAAAGTACGCAATTTCTGGTCGATATCCACCTTCCGTTAACGTTTCAAAACCCGCTTTCACAAGAGCAGTTACCCCACCACAAAGTACAGCTTGTTCTCCAAATAAATCCGTCTCTGTTTCTTCTTGAAATGATGTTTCGATTACACCCGCGCGTGTACAGCCAACTCCTTTTGCATAAGCAAGAGCAATATCAAACGCTTTTCTACTCGCATCTTGATGAACAGCAACTAAAGCTGGAACCCCATTTCCTTCTTGGAAAACACGACGAACGAGATGACCTGGACTTTTCGGTGCGACCATTGCAACATCTACGTAGCTTGGGGGCTGAATTTGTCCAAAGTGAATATTAAATCCATGTGAAAAAAGTAACATTTGTCCTTCACGAAGATTCTCTTCTACTTCATTTCGATAAACATGTGCCTGCTGTTCATCCGGTAGTAACATTTGTACAACATCCGCGGTTCGTACCGCTTTCGAAACGGACATTACTTCGAAACCATCCTTTTTTGCTACCTCAAAAGATTTTCCCGGGCGAACTCCAACTACAACTCGAACACCAGAATCTCGTAAATTTTGCGCTTGTGCATGACCTTGTGACCCATATCCAACTACCGCCACTGTTTTTCCTGCTAATACCTCTAAATTTGCATCTTGTTCATAATATGTTTTCATCTTCCCATACACTCCTTATAATTTGTTTACTTGCAGAACATCAATTAATTTTTCCAACTGATTAACGAGTAGTGTCGCTTCATTTTCGTTACAGGCTGCTGTAAGTTTCATTTTAGAAACATCTTTTGTATCTCCTTCATTTAAATTTAAAGAAGAAATATTATAACCACGCCGAGCAAAAATACCACTTACCCGTAATAAAACGCTCGGATCATTATTAACTACAAGTGAAAAAGTATGACTCATTCTTCCCACCTCTTCATAATCATTTCATGATTTCCTTTATTAGGAGGAACCATCGGAAATACGTTTTCTCCCTCTTCTACGCAAAAATCCACTACGACTGGTCCTTCATGACAAAATGCTTCTAACATAACTTGTTTCGCTTCCATTGGATTTGTAGCACGCAATCCTTTTACTCCATACGCTTCTGCTACCTTCAGAAAATCAGGTGAACCAATTTGCGATTCTGATAAGCGATTTTCATAGAACATCTCTTGCCATTGCCTTACCATACCTAAAAACTTATTGTTAATAATAAAGACTTTGACAGGAATATTATTTTCAGCAATTGTTTGCAACTCTTGAATGTTCATTTGAAAGGAAGCATCACCTGCGATACAGACAACAAGCCTACTCTCAAAGGCAAGCTGAGCACCAATTGCTGCTGGGAATCCAAACCCCATCGTTCCTAATCCACCAGATGTAAGAAAGGTCCGCGGACTTTTTGCTTTATAGAAATGTGCTGCCCACATTTGATGTTGTCCGACTTCTGTAGTCACAATTGCTTCACCATTTGTTAATTCGCTTACTAAATCAATTACATGCTGTGGTTTTAGTTTTTCCTTCTGTTTCTCGTATGACAGTGGGTACTCTTCTTGCCACACTCTTACTTTCTCTACCCATGAATCCGTTTGACAGTACACTGGCATATCTACTAACATTTGCAGCGCTCGCTTCACATCCCCAACAACCGGATATTCTACTACAACATTTTTATGAAGTTCAGCTGGGTCAATATCAATATGTACTTTTTTCGAATAAGGAGAAAATAACTCTAGCTTTCCAGTTACACGATCATCAAAACGAACACCAAAGGCAAGAAGCAAATCACATTCGGTTACTGCCATATTTGCAGCATACGTCCCATGCATACCGAGCATTCCTAAAAATAGCGAATCTTCCGGTGGATAAGCACCAAGCCCCATTAAAGTTGAAACGACTGGAATTTGATTCTTCCTTGCAAATGTTACTAGCTCTTCAGATGCATCTGCGTGAATGATCCCCCCTCCGATATAAAGGAGCGGTCGTTTTGAATTTGATACCGCTTCTGCTACCGTTTCCATCTGCTGCACGTCTGGTTCAAGCTGCGGTTTATATCCCCTGATTTCAACTTCTCCTTCAAAAAATTTTGTTACAATAGAATTTTGAATATCCTTTGGAATATCAATTAACACTGGTCCTGGCCGCCCACTTTTGGCGATATAATATGCCTCATGCAAGATACGTGACAAGCTATTCACATCTCGGACTTGATAATTATGTTTTGTTACTGGCACTGTAATTCCCACAACATCTGCTTCTTGAAATCCATCCTTTCCAATGAGTGGTGTTGCTACTTGACCAGTAATGACAACTAAAGGAATCGAATCCATATATGCATCTGCTAAACCAGTCACTAAGTTTGTAGCCCCTGGGCCGGAAGTAGCGAACACTACCCCGACCTCTCCAGAGGCTCTTGCATATCCTTCTGCACCATGAATTGCTGCTTGTTCATGGCGCGTTAAAATATGTTTCAAACCACTCCCGTATAGCGCGTCATAAACCGGTAAAATCGCTCCGCCTGGATATCCGAAAACTGTTGTTACACCTAATGTCTTCAAACATTGAATAACATGACCGGCGCCTGTTACTCGTTTCGCTTCTTCATGATGTGTTTCTTCACAAACTGCATGTTGTTCCTCCATTTTGTTAACCCCTTCCTTCGCTCCTTAAGCTAAGCTTTCTGCTAATCCTGGAACACGTACCCCTCGCTCTCTAGTTAATTTTTTGAACTCCTCTGTTAACTGTTTGGTTACTTCTCCTGGCTTTCCAGTCCCAATCTCCCTCGAATCTACTTTTACTACTGGAATTAATTCAGCTGCTGTACCCGTTAAGAAAACTTCATCTGCCACATATACGTCGTGGCGAGTAAATGGTCTTTCTTCGCATGAAATACCTAATCGCTCACAAAGTTCAATAACGCTATTTCGTGTAATTCCTTCTAATGCCCCTAAATAGGCAGGAGGTGTTACTACTTTCCCGTCTTTCACAACGAATACATTATCTCCTGATCCTTCACAAACATAACCTTGCTGGTTTAACATAAGTGCTTCTAGCACACCTGCCTGTGCTGCTTCAATTTTTACCAATACATTGTTCAAATAGTTCATTGATTTAATACGTGGATCAAGCGCATCTGGCATATTACGCCTTGAGGCAACTGATACAACACTAAGACCGTTATCATAAAATTCTTGCGGGAATAACTTTAACTGTTCCGCAATAATGATGACACTTGGATTTGCACAACTTCTCGGATCAAGCCCTAAGTCCCCTTTCCCTCTTGAAACAATTAATCTAATATAAGCATCTGCATATTCATTTTTTTGCAATGTCTGTAAAACTGCTTTTTCCATCTCTTCCACCGTCATTGGAATCGTTAGTAAAATTGATTTAGCAGATTCATATAAACGCTTTAAGTGCTCTTTCAAACAAAATACATTTCCACCGTAACTACGAATCCCTTCAAATACACCGTCCCCATATAGAAATCCATGATCATATACTGAAACGACCGCCTTTTCTTTCTCCACTAATTCCCCATTCATATAGATATACTGGTTTCCCATCTTACATCGCTCCTCTTGTTTTATCTCTTTTTACGCAATCCATCTCTATATCGATTGCTGAGAAGAATACATTTAGTCAGAACATTCTGTATATTTAACTTAAAAACATACCCGTCTCAACAATCGATTTTCTACAAACTTGTAGCAATCCATTGCTGAGACGAGGGAATCGTGGTACCACTCAGCTTCCTTATACTTCTCGCGAAATATAAGCTCTGTAAGTCCGAATTAGACTTTTGTTCTTCTACCGGGAACAACTCCGCTACCCCCTACTTGTTTCCTTTCGTGAGTAGTACTCTGAGGTGATCTTCAATCGATATAATTGTTACCACCCTCACAGCCACGGGGTAGCTCTCTGAAACAATTTGTATCGTCTACTTTCCTCTTCTTTGCTTTCTTCTATTCTATTTTCTAAAATAAAAACTCTCGCCTCAGCAATCAATCACTACACCATTGTAGCTTTGATTGCTGAGGCGAGAGTTTCGCGGTACCACTCAGCTTCCTTATACTTCTCACGAAATATAAGCTCTATAGGTCCTATCAGACCCCCGTCTTTTTACCGGAGACGATTCCGCCGCTCTCTACTTGGTTTCCCGTTCGCAAGCGATGCTCCGAGGTGATCTTCAATGATTCGATTGTTACCACCCTCACAGCCACGGGGCAGCTCTCTGAAACTTTCCTAATCATCTACTTTCCTCTTCTTTGCATATAAAAAATATTAAAGTTAGAAAATTCTTAATTAACTTTTAGTTGTTACACGTATTATAGGACTTCACTCTTTTCATTGTCAATAAGTTTTTTGAAAATTTATATTTAAAATAAAATTCTTTTCTTTTTTCTTAGATTAATAAAGATACATACTCTCTACTACATACCTTGATAATAACAACCAAATATTTATCCAACAAAAAAGGAATGAATGTAACACAAGCACTCATATAGTACTTAAGTCTGCTTGTCTTTACCCATATCAATAAAGACAAACAGACTTAAATACATATTTTAAATTATAAGGAGTGGGTCAGTATATGTTAAAAGGAAAAGTTGCATTAGTTACAGGAGCAAGCCGCGGAATTGGACGTGCTATCGCAAAACGCTTAGCAAACGATGGTGCATTAGTTGCTGTTCATTATGGAAATCGAAAAAGCGATGCAGAAGAGACAGTAAGTGAAATCCAATCTAATGGCGGATCAGCCTTTTCTATAGAAGGAAATCTTGAATCATTACATGGTGTAGAAGCTCTTTACGCATCTTTAGATTCCGAATTAGAAAAACGTACTGGCGGGAATCAGTTTGATATTTTAGTAAATAATGCCGCAATTGGTCCCGGGGCCTTTATCGAGGAAACAACTGAAGATTTTTTTGATAGAATGGTTTCCGTAAATGCAAAAGCACCATTCTTCATCACACAACAAGCATTGCCACGTTTACGTGATAATAGCCGCATTATTAACATTTCATCTGCTGCAACGCGTATTTCTTTACCAGATTTCGTTGCATACAGTATGACAAAAGGCGCAATCAATACAATGACTTTTACTCTAGCAAAACAGCTTGGCTCACGAGGAATAACAGTAAACGCAATACTCCCAGGTTTTATCAAAACAGATATGAATGCTGAACTATTAAGTGATCCAATGATGAAACAGTATGCTACTGAGATATCCGCTTTTAACCGTTTAGGCGAAGTAGAAGATATCGCAGATACTGCTGCATTTCTCGCTTCCCCCGACAGCCGCTGGATTACTGGCCAATTAATTGATGTTAGCGGCGGATCATGTTTATAAAAAAACATATATTTGCAAATCTATTTTATTGCGCAATAAAACAATTTATATAATACTAGATAAAACATATATATTTAGGAGGATTACAACAATGACAGAGAAAACATACGAACTCGCAACCTTTGCAGGAGGCTGCTTTTGGTGCATGGTCAAACCATTTGATGAACTTCCAGGTATTCAAAAAGTTGTTTCGGGCTATGCTGGTGGTCATACCCCAAATCCAACATACGAACAAGTAAAATCCGGAACATCTGGACATTTAGAAGTCGTTCAAATTACATTCGATCCTTCTATTTTTCCTTATGAAAAATTATTAGATTTATATTGGCCACAAATTGATCCAACTGATGATGGCGGACAATTTTTTGACCGTGGTCCTTCCTATCGTACAGCAATTTTTTATCATAATGAAACGCAAAAAGAGCTAGCTGAAAAATCCAAGCAAGCTCTAGCAGAAAGCGGCATGTTTAAAGACCCAATCGTAACAGAAATTCGCCCTTCTGCTCCTTTTTATGAAGCAGAAGAATACCATCAACATTTCTATAAAAAAAATCCTGAGAAATACGCACAGGAACGTAAAGAGTCTGGTCGTGAAAATTTCATTAAAGAAAATTGGAAAAAATAATTAGAAAACCCTCACTGCTGTCATTGAATGAAACAAGTAGTGAGGGTTTTATTATCCTGCATGTATTGCCATTGCAAATGAATTATTTAACAAATGTACACCATACGGTACTAAAAAATTATTAGTTTTCCAATATATAATTGCCAGTACGATTCCGAGCATAAAAATATACAATGTAGCGCCTATTGAAATAGGATGACCAAAGGTAAACACTACTGAACATATTATTATACTTATCCACTTTGAAAAAACTCTCCCAGCTTCATTAATAAAATTCCTCGGAAGAATAGCTCTTCCCATAGCAGGGCAAACAAAATGGATCCAATCACATAGAAAATGAACTCTACTTTCTCAGGATATACATACGTTACTGCAGAGTTAGTACTATCCTGTGTTCCCTGTAAAGTCGTCTGTAATATAGCTAAATATACAATTAAACCAATTACAGAGGTTATTATAATAAAATAATGTTTCTTCTCCCTAAATGTCATAAAAGAAAATATTTGGATACAATATCGTCTTGCCGGCGGATAAACAAATACGATTACATAGAAAATACTACACGAAACCATAGTTGAAGTGTATTCATTCGCCAAGTTTATCTTAAATGCATCGCTTACATAACGTATACTAAATAAAGATATAAAAAATGCAATAACCATACCTATAATTTCTAACATATACAAACTTCTAGCAGTTTGCGCCTCTTCCTGTGCAAGATCGATATGCATTGTTATCTCTCCTCTATTCATCTAGTTTCTCTATGAACATACTACCTTTGGAAGAAATACCACACAATAATAAGAACAACCGCCGTTAAACTCCATAGTTTTATTTCATTTTTCACTCTTTCTTGATTCTTATTAGACATTTCATTTCCCCCAGTTCACATTCCATTTTTTCATATTCACCTTATACCGATTGGAATCTAAATCCAATCATGAAGTACTTCGTTTTATCGAGCACTTAATGAAAGTAAAAGTATCTAAAAAATGTTAGTAGCTAAGACACCAATTGCCCAATGGCTAATGCTCATAACATCTTATACCCAAAACTGAGAGAGGCAGTATAAGTTATATACAAAACGATGAATATAAGTATGTAATTTTGCAAAGAGTATACAAACTTTTTTAACACTTACTCCACCTATTTTATATACTTTTTTTGTAAATTATATCATATTACGGAAAAACGACTAAACTTTTTTCAATCTATTTCCCATGCTTCTCTCACTATTGACTTTCTAATATTAAGAAATTAGGATTTGGAATAGAAAGTCTATTAAAACAACATTTGTGGCATGACGACACGAAAACATGGCACGACGTATATACTCTCGCTCTTTTAAAAAGTTAAATGTTCAAATGTAAAAACCTCCAATTCATTCTTGGAGGTTTTTTAGAGTAATAAAGAGCACTTCTTATTCGCTTTTATCTACTATACATTATTTCCTCAACCTCTCAATAAAATCATGTAATTTATCAAGTGACTTCATATTATGATTACAAGCTACACTGTCTTGACAAATATAGTTTCCTCTTTTAATAAAAGTACCTGGCACATCCCCTTTTATTTCAACAAGAAACATACCTACTTCTTCATGTCCATGGCACAATGCACAAATTCCTTTTTTGTTTATACTTTGGAATGTACCTTGTAAACCAACAAACTTATTTTTATTCCTTGCTATAATAAACTTCCTGCTCGTTCCTTTATCAATCCAACCTAGATAAGACATTGCTTTCATATTTATTTCTCCCATTTCAGGAAGCTTCAGTTTTTTAGCCTTTGGGAATAATTTTTTTAACGTTTGCGGCGTAACTTCCTGAAACGGAATTACATACGGATGTAACTTCAATACAAACGCTTCCGCGTCCTCTCTATTTTCAACTGTCAAAATCGTATCCATTAATTCTTTTTGTTCATCAGTAAGATTTTCAAATAAGTGTAATACTTTTTCTATCGCAAGAGACTTCAGGGCAGCAATAACGCCTCTATCGTTTGCTGTCACATGTCCATTCGCTAGAATATGAGCTTGTGATTTTATAAAATTATATTGATCACTTCTAATAAAAGCTTCCATTTTTATCACTCCATACCAAATTGTTGATCTCTTTTTATTGTATACGATACACGTATTTTATAAAATGTCGAAAACAATTGATAAATAAAGTATACACAAAAAGCACTGATTATTTCTTATCGAATAATCAGTGCTTTTCATTGTTATTTTGAATATACGATTTTTTTTATCGTTTCCACAGAAAGAAAGTATTCTTCAGCTAATTGATGAATTGAAGTTCCGCTTTTAAAAGCATGTTTAATTCCTCTATTTCGCGCGTCAATTTGCTTTCTTCCTCCAGATCGTGTACCCCATTTATGATGTGCATGTTCCTGTTTTGGAATATAGATTGTTTCGCCTTGCACATACTTTTGAATTTCTATAATTAAGTTTTCTGGTAAAACAGTCGCTGCTTTTACGTATTTCATTTCTGCTCGCCCCTTATTTTTTATGGTTCATTTCAATAAGGTGCAAAGCCAAATAGAAAAGAAATGATACGAGCTCATTTTGGCGATTATATATTACTTATCTACCTCACGCAAAGTATCGCCATTTCCATACTTGGCTTTGCATGAGACGCTGCAGTGTCTGGCAATTGTATCGTAATCGCCATATAAACACCTCCTAATATACCTTTTGATTCCATTTTATTATATGATAAATTCCCCATACTTGCATCTTCATACTTTTAGAAGAAACAAATGACTTATTTTGATATAATACATTTTGATTGAGTCAAAAGATATTGTGAGGTGAGGTTACGTTATGAAAAAAAGAATCATTATAATCTTTATCCTTTCCCTATTATTATTTGGGACTTACAAATTAATGAATGCAAGAAGCTTTCAATTATTTGGTGAATTAACACATCGTGTAGAAACAAATCAAAAGGTTGTTGCCCTAACTTTTGATGATGGTCCTACAAAAAACGTTGAACAAATATTATCGCTTTTAAATAAATACAACGCGAAAGCTACTTTCTTTGTTATCGGAAACGAATTAGAGAAAAACTTACAGTTAGGACAAGCTATTGCAGAGTCTGGGCATCAACTTGGAAATCATACGTATTCTCATAACAGAATGGTTTTCAAAACACCCTCTTTTATTAAAGATGAGATTGAAAAGACTAATACATTAATTCGTAAAACAGGCTATACAGACAAAATCGATTTCAGGCCACCTAACGGAAAGAAATTAATCGGTCTACCTTATTATTTAAACGAACATAACATCGAAACCATTACATGGGACATTGAACCTGATACTTTTTACAGTTCTGCAACTGACAAAATCAACTATGTGAATCAAAATGTAAAGCCAGGTTCTATCATTTTATTACACGCTATGTATGACAGTTCTAATAGTAACTCACAAACCATTGAAGGGATTTTAGATTCGTTATCTAAGCAAGGTTATCAGTTCGTCACAGTAAATGAGTTACAAAAAAGAGCAATTTAAAAACAAAAAGAACGCTAGCCTATCATTATAACGATAAGCTAGCGTTCTTTTTAAATAATTCCAATTACATTTAAAAACACGATAATAATTGCAATCGGTGCTATATAGCGAAGCAAGAATAGCCATAATACAAATAATTTATAGCCTTTGTTTTTACTTACTCCAAGTTCTTTCATTAATACATCTTTCTTCATTTTTAATGGAACGAAGATCGCAACTAATAATACGCCAAGCGGCATAAGAACGTTACTTACTGCGAAGTCTGCTAGATCAAAAACTGTTTTTCCAAATAGTTTCATATCGCTTAACACACCATATGACAATGCTGACGGAATCCCAACAACAAAGATTAACAAACCAATAATTAAAGCCATTTTTTCACGTTTCTTTGTACCGTTCTTCGTTAAAGAAGCAACGCTAATTTCTAACATAGAAATTGCTGATGTTACAGTGGCAAAGAAGAATAGTAATAAGAAAATAACGAAAAATAGTTTTCCAAATGCCATTTTACTGAAGACCGCCGGTAATACGACAAATAGTAATCCTGGTCCTTGATCTGGTTTCATCCCAAATGCGAATACAACTGGGAAAATTGCAAGTCCAGCAAGCAATGTAATAACAAGTGTTAAACCAACAATAGAAAATGCCGAACGTGGTAAACTTTCTTCTTTTGGTAAGTATGAGCTGTATGTTGCCATTACTGCTACACCGACAGATAATGAGAAGAACGATTGTCCCATCGCATATAGAATATCCGTAGACTTTACAGCTGAAAAATTAGGTTGTAGGAAGAAACGAACCCCTTCTCCTGCTCCATCTAATGTGAGCGCACGAACAATTAATACAAAGAATAGAACAAATAGTGCTGGCATAAAATATTTATTTACTTTTTCAACACCGTTTTGTACTCCTTTACTTACAATAAAAATAGTAATAAGAATAAATAATAACTGTGATCCAACTGCTAAATATGGATTAGAAATAATTTCACCAAATGTTGCTTCATATGCACCATTCCCTTCCCATAGTCTACCTGTAATTGCATTCCATAAATATAATAAAATCCAACCACCGATAACGCTGTAGAAAGAAAGTAATATGAAACATGTTACAATTCCTAATTTCCCAACCCACGGCCACAATGTGTTAGGAGCGATTTCTCTATATGCATCAACAGCTTCTTTTTGTGTACTTCTTCCAATTACAAATTCAGCTAATAATAAAGGCAAACCAATTAATAATGTGAAACCGATGAAAATCAGGAAGAAAGCCCCTCCCCCTCCAACACCAGCCATGTATGGGAACTTCCAAATCGCCCCAAGGCCAATAGCTGATCCTGCTGCTGCTAAAACGAAACCTAATTTCGATGTCCATTGCTGTGAATTCATCTTTCTATCTCCTCTCTTCTTCTATTTTTTCTTTTCATTTCAACCTTACTCATATTGTTCTATCCGCTTTCCTTTCTAATACAACCACTTCCTTTCAGAAATAAAAAACCGCCCCTACGAAGACGTAGGGACGATTAAAACATCGCGGTACCACCCTAGTTGTGAAGAATACTAAGAAACCACCTAAATAAAAAACGTCCCTACGTAAAAACGTAGGGACGATAAAATATCGCGGTACCACCCTAGTTATGAAGATACAACAAGGCTAATCCCTAAATAAAAAACGCCCCTACGTAAAAACGTAGGGACGATATATATCGCGGTACCACCCTAGTTATGAAAAAATTCTTCACCACTTTATTTGATAACGGTATACACTACCGTCTTTCATTTCCTCACAATGAGATTTATGAAAGATGCTCCAGGACGAACTTCATGAATAATCTATATACTGATTCGCACCAACCACCAGCTCTCTGATATAGGGAGATTCTCACTACTTTACCCTTTCATTGCCCAACTATATGTTTTCCGAATTGATTACTATCATTTTTATCACACAATAAAAATAGTGTCAACTTATTTTTCGAATTTTCATGTATTATTTCGCTATTTTCCCCTATAAAAATTCAAAATATGACTTTTCGATGAATACTATTGTACCACTTATGGTTTATACTTTATTAAATACAGTGACGAGTTTATAGTAGTATAGGATGATTGCATTAGAGCAAGAGTAGGAGGAAATGTTTTGTCTACTTCAAAAGTTTTAAAAGGAACTGCTTTACTAAGTGGTGCCACAATGATTTCTCGTATTTTAGGCTTTATATACTTCTTCCCTTTTCAATTATTAGTTGGTGAACAAGGGGTTGCTTTATATGCATATGCCTATTCTTGGTATGGCATCTTGCTTAGCTTTTCAACGGCGGGTATTCCAATTGCCGTATCCAAATTTGTCGCGAAATATAACGCACTAGGTGACTATAGCACAAGTAAAAAGCTGTATAATTCCAGCGTAAAACTAATGATGTTTATGGGCTTTGCTGGATTTTTAATTTTATTTATTGGAGCTCCTTACGTATCACAATTTATTATTCGTTCGAAAACCCCAGATCCAGGATTTATAGCTGACGTAACGCTTACCATGCGTGCGCTAAGCTTTGCTCTTATTATCGTACCAGCAATGAGTGTCACACGTGGTTATTTCCAAGGTTTCCAACATATGAAACCAAGTGCTGTTTCTCAAGTTGTCGAACAAATCGCACGTGTCGTTTTCATTTTAGTTGGTAGTTTTATCGTTTCAAAATTGTTAGGTGGGTCTGTCGCTTCTTCCGTTGCCGTTGCTACATTTGGAGCAGTAATCGGAGCCATTGCTAGCGTTTCAATTTTAGTGATGTACTGGAGAAAGTACAATAACTTAAAACCGCCAGAAGGTGAGCTTAAAACAAGATCATCTAACATTCCATTAAAAAGTATCTATATGGAATTACTTCGTTATGCGATTCCAATTGTATTTGTAGGTATAGCTATTCCGCTGTACACATTAGTGGATCAATATACAGTTGCAGATGCACTAAGAGCAGTTGGAACACCACTCGAAACAGCAAATGCTATTTTCGCTTATATAACGAACTATGCACAAAAATTAATTATGATTCCCGCTTCACTCGCAACAGGATTTTCACTTACGATCATTCCCGCGATAACAAAATCATTTACAAGCGGAAAACTAGAAGAATTACAGGGACAAATCACAAAGATTTTTCAAGTATTATTATTCTTTACCATCCCTGCTGCATTCGGACTAGCTAGCATCGCATATGATGCATTTCGTATGGTATACATGAGTCCTGAAACAGCCTTGGGCGGATCACAATACTTAATTTCTTATGCGCCATCAGCAATATTGAGTGCCATTTTCACTGTTTCAGCAGCAATTTTACAAGGGATTGATTATCAACGAAAAACAATGATTGCCTTTTCTGTTGGTATTGTTGTAAAAATCTTAGTAAACACGCCTCTTCTCTACTTATTAGGTGGGCATGGTGCCGTTCTTGGAACAATTCTCGGATATCTCGTTTCTGATATCATTATGCTATATTGCATCGTTAAATTTGCGAAATTTGATATTGTAGAAACAGCTAAAGCAGCTTTTCTTATTACAATTTACTCCGCAGCGATGTCCGCTGTCGTAATGGGACTAAAATCCATCCTAGGATGGTTAATTCCTGGAGAACCTTATATCGAATCATTACTAATCGTTATCATATGTAGTACAGTTGGTGGATTCGTCTATCTTTCTTTCGTATTAACGAGTGGACTTGCATCACATATTCTCGGTGATCGCATCGGGCGTTTACCTCTACTGAAAAGGTTCGTGAACTAACGTAAAAAAGGTGTAGCCTAAAAATAGCTACACCTTTTTCTATTCTTTTCAAAAGAAACCATTATTCAAACAATCCCATACTTAAATAGCGTTCTCCCGTATCAGGCGCAATACATAATACTTTCTTTCCAGCACCTAACCGTTTCGCTATCATGATTGCGGCATAAACCGACGCACCTGAAGATGGACCTACTAATATCCCCTCTTGCTTCGCTAGATTCCTCATGGTAGTAAGCGCCTCTTCATCTCCAATTTGAATGATTTCATTGTATACTTCTGTATTTAAGTTTTTCGGAACGAATCCGGGACTTGTTCCAACTAGTTTATGAGGCCCTGGAACACCACCAGATAAAACAGGAGATCCTTTTGGTTCTACTACCGCAATATATAAGTCCGGTAATTTCTCTTTTAACGTTTCCCCTGTTCCTGTGATAGTTCCACCAGTTCCAGCGGTTGCTACAAAAGCATCTAACTCTCCATCCATTTGCTCATAAATTTCAAGAGCTGTTGTATAACGATGAATATTCGGATTTGCTGGATTTTCAAACTGCTGCGGAATAAAACTATTTGGTATTTGTTTTTGTAATTCTACTGCCTTCGCAATTGCTCCCGGCATTCTTTGTTCCGCGGGCGTTAATACTACCTCTGCTCCATATGCCTTCAATAAATTAATCCGTTCTTTTGACATATTATCTGGCATAATTAAAATCGCTTTATACCCTTTAGCAGCTGCATTCATCGCTAAACCAATCCCTGTATTTCCACTTGTTGGTTCAATAATCGTATCGCCAGGCTGAATATGGCCATTCTCTTCCGCCATATGAATTAAATTATAGGCAGCACGGTCCTTCACGCTTCGAGATGGATTAAACATTTCTAATTTCACATATACATCCGCTGCATCTTCTGGAACGAAGCGAGATAAACGTACGACAGGTGTATCTCCAATTAATTCTGTAACGTTGTGACATCGTTTCATAGCGTATCCCCTATTCTATACTAATTTTCGGTCGCTTGGCAGTAGCCATGATGTAAGTCCAATTAATGGTAAACAACTACATAATACCATAATAAGTTGCAAGCTATACACATCTGCTAATTTCCCAAGAACAACAGCTCCTAACGCTCCAAGACCAAATGCAAGGCCAACAATTAACCCTGACACCATTCCCACTTTTCCTGGAACAAGCTCTTGTGCGTACACAACGATAACACTAAAACTACTAGAACTAATGAAACCAATACAGATAAATAGTGGCACAACCCACGCAAGAGAAACATGTGGTAATAAAAGCGCCAGTGGTGCAGAACCTAGCATCGAAAATACGATAATATTTTTCTTCCCAAACCGATCTGCTAACGGTCCACCAAAGAATGTACCGAGAACACCAGCAATCATAAAAGCAAATACAAAGTACTGCGCATTTTGAATAGACAAACCGTAATGCTCAATTAAATAAAACTGATAGAAATTCCCAATACCAGCTCCATACCAAGAACGAACAAAGGTTAAGAAGACCAGAAGAACAATTACAAATTTTATATGTGTACTAACAATTGCATTCTCAGCCTCAAGTGCAGCACGTTTCTTTCTTCGTACGGCACCATTTATTAACTCATTTTTGTACCAACTTGAAACGAAAATTAATAATACAATACCGACCACCGCAAAGCCTGTAAAGCCAAGTGCCCCGATTTGACCAAGCGGAACGAAAATTAACGCTGTAAAAATTGGAGCAAGAGAATTCCCTGTATTTCCCCCTACTTGATAAATCGACTGCGCCAAACCACGCTTTGCACCAGCTGCCATATAAGCAACACGTGCTCCTTCAGGATGAAAGACTGCTGATCCTAATCCAATAAATAAAACAGAAATAATAACGATAATAAAGTTTGGTGCAAACGCAAGTCCAATCATCCCAAGCATACTTGAAAACATACCGAGTGGTAATAAAAATGGCGATGGCTTCTTATCAGAGTACATCCCAAACACCGGTTGCATAATCGATGACGTCATATTTAACGCAAAGGCAATCCACCCCACCTGCATATAGGATAAATTCATCGATTTTTCCAAAATAGGAAACAGTGCTGGTACAACTGCCTGCATCGAATCATTTAAAAAATGTCCAAAACTAATCGCAAATAAAATGCGATAAATCGTTGGCGTGGCCACTGTATTCTCTTTCGAAACTGCCTGCATATTTCACTCTCTCCTTCCTCAAAAAACAGAAAATGTAACTAATTAGTATTACACCTACTGTAATAATTTCTGATTTTTGAAATATTTTCTATTCTATACTGGTTTTGCTTCTTTTTCCAGCCACACAACTTCGAGTTTATATAAACCTCTTAATTTATTGTTTTTGTATAGGATTTATCAGATTTAATTATAGAAATTTTCTTTATCTTCTTTTATACTTAGGCAAGAGATGAAGGGAAAGGATGACAGCTATGAAGAAAAAGATAAAAGGGATGGTTGCACTCTCACTCACACTATCAGTATTTTTATCTGCATGTGGTCAAAAACAAGAGACAACCTCTAGCTCAGAAAAGAAAAAAACAGCTTCAAAACAAGTGCTAAACATTGTAGAATCTGGGGAAATTTCTACACTTGATTCATCCATTGCATCTGATGGTTTTTCTTACGGAGCATTAAATAATGTTATGGAAGGACTCTATATGCCTGGACCAGATGACAAACCAGTTCCAGCTGCTGCTGAATCTTACAAATTAAGTGGAGATGGAAAAACATACACATTTAAACTTCACGATTCAAAATGGTCAAATGGTGACCCTGTAACTGCACATGATTTCGAGTACGCATGGAAACGTGCTGTAAGTCCAGAGACTGCCTCTGAATATGCACACATTATGTTTGATATTAAAAATGCCGAAAAAATTAACAAAAAAGAATTACCAATCGATTCATTTGGTGTAAAAGCTCTCGATGATAAAACACTTGAAATACAACTTGAACATCCTGTTCCCTACTTTTTAGGTTTAATGGGATTCGCAACATTCTATCCTCAAAATCAAAAAGTGGTAGAAGCTCAAGGGAAAAATTATGGACTTGAAGCTGCAAATGTAGTTTATAACGGGCCATTTGTATTAAGTGAATGGAAACATGATGCAAGCTATAAAATGAAAAAGAACCCAAACTATTGGGATAATAAAAACGTAAAACTAAATGAAATTAATGTAAATATCGTGAAAGATACTTCTACAGCAGTTAACTTATTTGAGGGAAAACAAGTAGACCGTATCATCATTAATTCGGAATTCGTTGATAAATATCAAAAAGACTCAAGTTTAAAGAAAAAATCGCGCCCTTCTGTGAGTTTCTTCCGGTTCAATCAAAAGAATCCATTACTTGCAAATAAAAATGCACGAAAAGCTATTTCTCTTGCATTTGATAAAAAAGGCGTAGCAAACACAATTTTAAACAACGGCTCTACTCCTGCCAATGCCCTTATTCCAAAAGGATTTGTAAAGGGACCTGACAATAAAGATTTTCGTAGTACAAGTAATCTAAATGTAGAAACAAATATAAAAGAAGCAAAAAAATTATGGGAAACTGCAAAAAAAGAAACAAATATGCAAAACGTTTCTCTTTCCATTTTAACAACTGACGAATCAAATGATAAAAAGATTAGTGAATACTTAAAAGGTGAATTAGAGAAAAACTTACCTGGGTTAAAGATTACATTAAGTCCACTTCCGGTAAAAGCGTTCTTAGATCATGAAGGAAACGGTGACTTTGAAATTTCACTTTCTTCATGGGGAGCCGACTATCCAGATCCAATGACATTTTTAGATATGTTTGTAACAGACGGTTCCTTCAATAGAATGAACTACTCTAACAAAAAATATGATGAATTCATTCAAAATGCCGGCTCTTCCCTACTAAATGATTTATCAGCACGTTGGAAGGCGTTCCAAGATGCTGAAAAGATTTTAGTGGAAGACGATGCAGCAATCGCTCCAATCTTCCAGTCAGGACTTGTTTATTTAGAACGTCCAACTGTAAAAGATGTTGTCGTTCGTCCATTCGCGGGAATTTACTCTTACAAATGGGCTTACATGACGGAGTAAAGAAAAAAAGCGATCCTACCAAAAATAGGATCGCCTTTTTTCTTTACATTACAAAACGCTTATACTTCTCAAAATCACTCGTCTTACATTCGAGTGAAATCTTTGTGCCTTCATTTTCATAACTTGTAGATAAAACATGGGCATGTTCATTGAAGTAGGAAACAACTTGCCCTTGATCATAAGGAATCATCATTTCGCACTTTGTATATTCTTTATAAATGTGTGACCGAATCATTTCAACGAGTTCCTGAATGCCCACTTTTTGTTTTGCAGATAAATATACACGATTCTCCTGTACTTGCGGAATCTCAACATCCATCATATCCGACTTATTATAAGCATAAATCGTTGGGATATTTTCAACTCCCATTTTCTTTAGTGTTTGATTTGTAATCTCAATTAATTGTTCATAATTTGGATTTGCATAATCCACCACATGAATAAGTAAATCTGCTTCCGCTACTTCTTCTAACGTCGAACGGAATGCTTTTACAAGATGATGTGGTAATTTACTTACAAATCCAACTGTATCTGTTAATAAGAAAGATTTATTATCCGGAAGTCCGATATTTCGTACAGATGTTTCTAACGTCGCGAACAACATATCCTTTTCAAATACTTGTTTCTCGATAGAACCGTTAAAAATTTCAAGCATCGCATTCATCGTCGTTGATTTCCCTGCATTTGTATATCCTACCAACGAAACAACAGGGACTTCTTTTTTCTTACGCTGTTTACGCTGCGTTTGACGCTGGGCAACAAGCGCTTCTAATTCTTTATTTAACGCTGCAATTTGTTCTTCAATCTTACGACGGTCTAGCTCTAATTTCTTCTCACCGACACCTTTGTTTTTCGTACCAACGCCGCCGCTCTGTCTTCCTAACGATTCACGAAGACCGATTAAACGAGGCATCATATATTGCAAATGTGCTACTTCTACTTGCAATTGTGCTTCTTTCGTCTTAGCACGCTGCGCAAAAATATCTAAAATTAAAATGGTCCGATCAATTACTTTACAATCCAAATCTTCTTCTAAATTGCGAATTTGTGAAGGCGATAACTCATCATTAAAAATGACCATATTCGCATCTGCTTCCTTTACAAAAACCGATACTTCTTCAATCTTACCTTTTCCAAGGTAATGTGATGGATTTACACGATGTAAATTTTGCGTAACTTGACCTAACACTTCCACATCACATGCTTCCGCAAGATTTGCTAATTCCTCCATTGAATATTCAAAATCACTTTCATTATTTAAATTCACACCAACTAATATTGCTTTTTGTACTATCTCTTCCATATATTCATTCCTCCATTTCGATTACATAAAATAAAAAACACAGGTCACTGCCTGTGTTTTTCGTAAAACGGTATACCAAATAAACAAAAGAAAGCATGACTTTCAACTTGTTAAATGGTCAAAAAGTCCCAAATGATATACGTATCCAAAGAAATGCACACCTATATCACATCATTCTATTTTTAAAGGCAAAACAAAAAGAGGGCGTATTCGTCCCTCCCTCTTTTCACATATAAGTTCAATAAAGGGTTCCTTTAAAATAGGCAGACCAATCCCGTTCACTCTGTACACAGACAGAGCCTTTGAGCGCTATTCAATTATCGGCACAAAGTATTGAGACGTAATCTGATTAAGATCAAAGGAGACCCCTCCGTTCATTAAAAGTTACATAAATCTTAGCATAACTATGTAGCTTTCACAAGCCTAAACTCCACTTACTACCATAAAGAAAATTGATATTTTTCTATCCCATTCATCATTTTTTTGCGCATACGTCTTATTACAAACACGCCTATAATGATGGCAAACAATGCTACTACAGCAACAATAGCAGTATTGCTTATTTTAGAATGATTTGGCATATCTCCTTCAAGATTCACTTGTTTTGTCGGAACATTTCCCTTTGTAATATGACTTAAAACGGATATATCCGTTTCAGCCCTTGCTAATGGTTTCGTCCCACTACAACTAGAAGTATATAACTGATCTTCTGTCCCTCTCTGAGAAGAAAACACAAGATATTCTCCTCCTTTCGCAAAAGGAAACATACAGGAGCCACCAGTCGTATAAATAATAATTTGAGAAGAATCTGCGCCTTTCCAGTTTTTCTTCACTTCAAACAATATAACTTGTCCTGTCTCATTCTTTTCCTTTCACTCTTGAATTTCGAGTACTGTCCCTTCAAATACCGTATCATCTTTCTTAAATGATCCCTCGGTCTGTTGTGGCACACAATCACAAGCATGAACATTGGCTAGTACATACATATACAGACTAACAAAAGCTATCACAATCACTAGCATATACTCGATCCTATTCAACTACATCCTATCCCTTCCCCACTCACTTCCGGCAGTATTTTGACAAAGTAAGTTCAATTCCTCTATTTCGGGAAAGGTTGGTTGCGAATTAGTACGGTCATATCGCGGCTACAGTCCGATTACATGTATATTTTTACGTTTTTGTTTGATTGGTCGATGCGTAATTGCATCACATTGTTGATGCAATTACGGACAAGGCAAATAATAGACCTTCCTCTCTACAAAATACAATACTAAAAAAGCAAGCATCGTTTCATATTTCAAACGGCGCTTGCTTTTTTATTCCTTATCGAATCTGATACCTGAAACTTGATTCACATCTTTAGAGAAACCGTAACTATCTAAACTTAATGTGATAAATCATAATTATAAATTGTGTTTTAAAAACTCTGTAATGTTTCGAATTGTTTCTTCATTTCTCCGATAATATGTCCACTGGCCGTGTCTTGTAGATTCTAATAATCCGGCTTTTTGCATCATAGAAAGATATTGTGAAATGGTTGATTGAGAAAGATTTGCTTTTTCTTGAATATCCCCTACACATACACCGCCTTTTTCGTTAATGTTCTTTGATAAATGAGCTGATGGTTTATCAAAGTGTTTCTCTGGTTCTTTCAACCATTCCAAAATATTTAAACGAGTATCATTAGAAAGTGCTTTAAAAATTTCTATTCTATTCATATCCCCAGATTAATCGGCTATTTACGATATGTCAATTCATCTCATTCCATGTTTAGGATTTTAAATTTTGATATATCGGTATAAACCGATTAACATAGTTAACAAGGAAAAAATAATCGGCAATTCCCGATATGCCGAATTTCACAGACATGGAGGTAATATGATGAATACACGAAACAACAGTACGTTAGCTTTATTAACTTTGGCTATTTCAGCTTTTACCATCGGTGTCACAGAGTTTATCAGTGTTTGTCTACTCCCCTTAATTTCTAATGACTTAGATGTTTCCGTTAGCATGGCAGGATTAACCGTTACAATATATGCTTTAGGTGTAACGATAGGCGCACCTATCCTCACCTCTCTTACAGCAGGAATCCCAAGAAAAAAGTTATTATTATTGGTGATGCTTGTCTTTATAATTGGGAATGGTTTATCCGTCCTTGTCCCAAATCTATATATATTACTAATAGGAAGAACCATAACTTCTTTTACACATGGCGTTTTTATGTCGATTGGTTCATTAATGGCAGCATCATTAGTTTCAGAGAATAAACGAGCACAAGCGATTTCCATTATGTTTTCCGGTCTTACAATCGCCACTATTACTGGTGTTCCAATTGGTACGTTCATTGGTATACAATTTGGGTGGAGAATGGCCTTCTTATTTATTACTATAATTGGAGTCATAGCATATTTTTCAACTCTTCTACTTGTACCCAAATCTGAAGAAAAAGGCGAGCCTTCAACACTCAAAGACTTTAAAGAGCTGTTTACAAATACAAGACTATTATTCGTGTTCATTATAACTGCTTTCGTTTCCAGTGGAACGTTTACCGTATTCACTTATCTTTCTCCACTGTTACAGAATGTCACAAAGTATTCTCTCAATACTGTAACAATCATTCTCTTTCTTTATGGAATCATGATTGCGGTAGGAAATCTCATTGGTGGTAAAGTAACGAACACCCACCCTCTTCATTCCTTATCAAATATCTTTATCTTTCATGCACTTGTACTATTATTATTGTATTTCACAGTTTCTTTTAAGGTTTTAGGTTTAATAACTGTAATGCTAATGGGACTATTCGCTTTCATGAATGTTCCAGGACTTCAATTGTATACATTAGTTTTGGCTGAACGTATTTCACCTAAAACAACTCATGTCGCTTCAGCCATTAACATTGCCTCATTCAACATTGGGATTGCCACTGGTTCCTATATCGGTAGTATAATCATCAAACATAGCTCAATCGTAAATATAACATGGGTAGGAAGTTTACTGGTTCTTATAGGATTACTTCTAACTCAAATTAGTAAAAAGTGGGATCCAAAAATATAAGTAACAAGATGAGTATTATTTAGCTGTTATTGCAGTTGACGAGATACTCCCCCTTGTATAAACTTTTGTATTGAAGTAATCATAAGAAAAACGCTTGGTAAAACCAAAGCGTTTTTCTTACGGTTATCGTAAATATACTAATCTTTAAATAGAGCAGTTCAAGGTAATATAATCACTTTCTCTGTACATGAAGCACAAAGTTCAGCATATCGAATGCACGTTTCTAATGAATCATCAAACTCCATCGGCCACCATCTGATAGCTCCCATCGGCGCTTTTGATGCGAAGGATTCGATTTCTGGAGGAATACATCCTACAATCACTACTTCAATCTCCTTGAAATTATTATCTATTCCCTGTTGAAGGGTCCTAAACAATTCCGTATGCTCTGTTTCTGGATAGGAATACGGGATAGGAAACAAGATTGAAACCCTAGAACGATCTTCATGAACGATATGAGCCGTTTTCCGCGTAATATCATCTGTAGCCGTTTCCCATACACGACTATACGGGACAGAATCCGGTAAATTTAATTCTTTTACTCTCTTATACATTCTTTCATGATAATAATTCTCTAATTCCCTACAGAGAATCTGAATCTGCTCATTTCTAAGAAAAGTAGAATTATCTCCACCTTCATTCCGATATTGAATATAGAGTAAATCGGGAATAGCTACATATTTCGTACAAAGGAATGTCCGAACTAACATATCATAATCGTCTGCAACCAATAATTCTTCTCGGTGCCCCCCAATCTGATGATAGCAATCCCTCGTCCACGCGCGAGGATGATTCGGTAAACCGACTAAATGACCAATAGTATTCCCATTGATTGCTGTTTGTTTGTAAACATTTTGCCACCTGTTCATTTCATGTACCCAAACCCGATAATACATACTATATCCATATCCACAATCCCAACCATACCAATGAGCATTATTGCTTCCTACATATACTTCCGCACCATCTCCATACGCAAAACCACACTCAGGATGTTGTTGAAAGGCACGAACGATTTTCTCCAAACAGTCAGGAGTTAGCTCATCATCATGATCTACTTCAACCAAAATCTCCCCTGTACATAGACCTGCTGCATAACGTTTGACTGCCCCTATGTAACCTGTGCAAGAATCTTGTCGATACCGTCTTATACGCGAATCATTTAGGGAGAGTAAGCATTTGTTATATGTCTCATCCTCATCACCTGAATCATCTACAATTACCCATTCCCAATGTGGATACGTCTGATTCAATAGGGAACGATAAGGTCGCTGAATTTTTTCTTTAGACCTATAACTAGCAGTAAATACAGATACTAAAGGCGTATCTGAAGAAAATTGAGTGGAAAGAATCTTTCGATTTTCAGGAAGAGGATCCGTAAAGTTGAGCCATCCATAAAACAATTTGAATGGTTGAACCTGTACTGGAGAATCGAAATGTAACCAACGTTTTCTTTCGTGAAGTGGTAATGCATTTAACGTTTGAAATTCTTCCCACTCCAATCCCAACGAAACATAAATACGAGGATGCTTAGGATTTATATCCAATAACATATCCTGTGGCCCATACACCTCTACTGTTATGCCACTTTCTTCTAAGTTTGTTATCATTTCTTGCAATCCATCCCACGAATTTTTCCTTGAAACAAATAAATAAGCTGTTAACAATGAAGGGTGATTTGATGCCATAGCCTTTCCTCCTTTTTCATGTATTCAACTAACTATAGATTCATTTTTCATTTATATGTAAATCCTCTCATTTTACATATATAAGAAAAAATTAAATACATGTGTAAAAGATTGAAAAATAAACAACAAGCGCATATTTTTTTAAAAACCACACACACTAACTACAAACTACTATTTTCAATGAATTGGAGACCTAAATATGAAACGAAAAATAACATTCTTATTAGCCTTTATTTGTTTTGCACTTCCCCTCCAAGCAAGTGCTTACACATTTCAAGATCTACCTGTTGCTTCAAAGTCTAAACAGTGGTATATCGAAATTGATAAATCCCATAGCACCAATCCAAATACTTTACAGCCAAAACAAGGCGTCTTTGATACCTATAGTTTATTTGTAAAAAACATTGGTAAAGACGTAGATAATGTATCTGTTGAAGTACACCACAATAATCCAACATCAGAAGCTGCTTTCAAACCTTCTAGTAAATCAAATATGAGCAGTTCAAAAAGCCACTCAAGTTTTGAGCATATGATTTTCCCTCTATACGTTAACACCAATACATTTGAAGTCGTCATCACTTGGGAAGAGAAAGAGTTTAGTTATAATGGACATCCTGAAAGTGAAGGAAAAAAGCTAACGCAAACATTTGTATTTAACGAGCAATAAAAAAGTGTATAGGAATATTTAAAGAGAAAAAGCGAAACTCATTGATACAACAATGGTTTCGCTTTTGCCTTTCTCCTAATAATAGGACATTATTTTAACTTAAAATGTAGGAGTATATAAAAGAATCATATTTCTTATGACTATAACAAGAGTCATTATGTTTCTTATAATCGCGACAACAGTCTACATCTTGGAATTGACAATCTTTTAATTTCTTTTTATACATGACGTCCAACCTTTTTAGTTATTTGTTCATTGGTTCTGAAATTACACTTGAATTTACTATGATTTTGAGATCACATTTTTTTTGACAAAAACCAATGTACTCTATTATATGGTTATCAAAAAAAGGAAAGAGCTTTTACTCCTCGTCATTAGTTCATTTCTAATAGAATTTATAGTTTCAGAATTTGAATGCAAACTAATACATCCTAATTTATATAAAATCCCTATAGGTAAACCTATAAATTTCCAAACATTAGAAAAACACATTATAATATACAAAGCTTTACTGTTAAGAGAGGAGATTGTACTACTATGTCTACTGAATGGAAAAATATAGAACACCGTATGTACACAATGTGCATGATTCAAAATGGAGACACAGTGTTATTAATAAAACGTCCTGACCATCTAGGATTTCCTGGGTATTTAGCACCTGGAGGAAAAGTAGAATTCCCAGAAAGTATCGTTTCAGCAGCAGCTAGAGAGGTCAAAGAGGAAACTGGCTTATTTACTTCAAACTTAATATTTAAAGGATTAGATGAATATGTAAATCCAAAAGAAAATGTACGATATATGGTATTTAATTATTGGACTAATACATTTGAAGGCGAACTTTTTGAAAACCCTCCTGAGGGAGAATTACTCTGGGTTCCAATTGATGCAGCCTTAAATTTACCTATGCAAGATTGGTTTAGAGAAAGATTTCAAATGTTTCTTGTACCAGGAACTTTCGAAATTCAGCGTGTATGGGATAAAGATTTAGATGAACAGGTATCCGTTACAATTACGCATACATAATATAAGGCTTGGAAAATTCTCCAAGCTTTATATTATGTATGTTCTAATGCCTTTCCTTCACAGCTCTTTCAATCTCATAATCAATCTCTAGAAACTTCAGGCCAAATATCTACATTTGATGATGCGCTGTCAAAGTCCTATCATTCTTCTCTTTTATCCTAAACGTCTCAGCTAATGGCAATCGAGCTGTAAAAAAACGAGTCTGTAAGTAGATTCCTTCATCTCCTTTTTTGCTCTCTCTTAACTGACTCGTAATGATAAGATCATTTTCATCATTACGTATTTTTAAAATACCAGTCATATTTGAATATGGTAGTGGCAAAGCGATATTCATATACGTTTCTCCGTTATAAGTGTGCTGCGAGTAAAGAGCTACAAAGATTGTTTCATCCTTCTCGTTTTTCCGGATCCATGCTCTCACATCTTTCCTTCCATCTTTTTCATCTTTAATCGCAACGATATTTCCACGCATAGTCTCCCATCTATTTCCCATTCCTAAATGGATTTGCTGTACATGTCTACTTACTTTTTCATAGAGAAAGGCACAGGGACAAAACCAACGAGACCATTTAATACTTGCTTTTAAATCCTAGTTCTTTGTGCATTCATAAAAACCAATAATTAGCAGAGATACTTTCCTTTCATCAAATCTCGTACTATGAAAATCACTCATTTGATCTACAAGGCCTATATATTCTCTCTTCTCTATTACAGCCTGTTGCAGGGAAACTTTCATCTTCCCTTTGATACGACTCGTCGGCTTTCCATAATGAATATACGCCGGAGCATTCTTTTCAATCATCCAGCCAATAAAAGCTGGCAATGCCACACCAATTCCATTCACAACGCCATGAATCCAAACCATTTGTGCAATTGTAATCGTCATAACTTGCTTAAAGTTTCCGTATGAGTCTACTAGTGAGAACAAAATGGTTACCATAAGTGTACTAGACGAAATGATAAGAAGAATTTTTGCACTTATCGAAGTGAATTTTGTTTTCCATATGTAAATTCCGTAAGCATAAAGCGATACCAGGTAAATAAGTACTGCAAAGAACTCAAATATCCTTGAATAAGTAATACCAATCGCTACTGTCATTGGCGAGATTACAATAATAAACGTAATTACATCATATAATTTACTTTTCTTTTGTTGCTTTCTCCCAAGTAATCCTACAGATAAAGGGAGTAAAAATGCTGAATAGTGAAAACGAGCAGCTGTCAGTAAAACGATATCAGAGCTAAACTGCATAATTGGGATGTTTGCTATAGATGCAAAGAACCAAAAAACAAATAAATAAACCCACTATCAATTGCCTTCTCTTCTAATTGCCCCCATCCTCTTTCTAGTAATCTACTAACACCGAATAACGCAATAATTCCCGTGTATATAAACCAAATAATTGCAAAGAAAAAATAATTTGTTACAAAAGCTAACATTGCACTGATTGCAGCAACTGGATAAAGTAACGATACTAGTTTATAAAACGCTACCTGAGATCCATCTCTTTTCTCCTTATCAACAATGCAAAATGACATGGGTATGAATAGAAGAATTGATAATAATATAATCGATTCAACAAAATTTAACTGCGACCATTCAAATACAAGAAAAATAATATAACAAATCAGTCCAACAATTATATTTTTCATTTATTTTGATCCCTTTCTACAAACGTCCCCTTATAAGAAAATATCGGTCCTAATAATGGATTTCTTACTACAACTTGAATTCGGTAACAATTCATTTCATCTGCTGTTTCCATTTCAATTCCTACATAAATTGGTTTTTGCTTCTTCACCCGTACACCTCCCATTTTCTATATTATTAATGTATATGCAGAATATAGTTTTAGCTACTTTTTTCAAAAATAAATAGAATGAATTTTCGAAATATTAATAAAGCACTTGATTTCCTGAAATATTTTAATTATTATAAAACAAATGTTACCAATAACTTCATAAACCAAACACTCTCGCCCAAAACGTGAGATAGAGGTTGCAGCGCTTATAAGTATTCTAAAGGAGACAAAGAGATGTCGATGAATTTAGAAAAAAGGAAGTGTTGCCGAAATTAATAAATTTCTCTGCATTTATTAATTGGGGCTGTTTTCGAATAGAAACAGAACTGTCATATGTACAGACGTGTACATATGAAGAGCTATCTACAAAAAAGAGATATCATGCTTTATATGATATTCCTTTTTTGGCGGTTTTTTTATTAGCTCCTTTTTCTGTTTCCCTTTTCCTGTAACAGCACCATCCTCACCTATTTGAGATGGTGTTTTTTGTTTTTCTTTCTGGTAACTACAGGAATACTTAGGGATTTATATATTCCTCTCTTATATGTTTTTACATCTTTCCTGCTTTATGAATATGAATATTAATAAATGAAAGAAGGAATTCGCAATGGAAACGATTGTTCAAAAATTTGGCGGTACTTCTGTCGGAAGTATCCAGCGCATTCAACATGTAGCAGATTTAATTATTGAAGAATATGAACGAGGACATAGCGTTGTCACTGTCGTTTCGGCAATGGGAAAAAGTACAGATGAACTTGTTGCTCTCGCTACTGCGATTACAGACAATCCAAGTAAACGTGAAATGGATATGCTTTTAACAACGGGTGAACAAGTAACTATTTCTTTATTAACAATGGCACTGCAAACAAAAGGATATGATGCCATTTCGCTAACAGGTTGGCAAGCTGGTATTACGACAGAATCTGTACATAGTAGTGCACGGATTACTGATATTAACACAGCACGTATTCAATCACATTTACAAGAAGGAACTATTGTCATTGTCGCTGGTTTCCAAGGATTAAGTGAAGAAAATGAAATTACAACGCTAGGCCGCGGTGGTTCTGATACAACTGCTGTTGCATTAGCTGCTGCGCTTCAAGCAAAAAAATGTGATATTTACACAGACGTAACAGGTGTTTACACGACTGATCCACGCGTTGTGAAAGACGCTTATAAATTAGATGAAATTTCTTATGATGAAATGTTAGAGCTCGCAAATCTAGGTGCTGGTGTATTGCATCCACGCGCCGTTGAATTCGCCAAAAATCATAACGTCGTTTTAGAAGTTCGTTCAAGTATGGAACAAGAAAACGGAACAATTGTAAGGGGAGAATGTAGCATGGAACAACAATCAATCGTAAAAGGTATTGCATTTGAAGATAATATTACACGTGTAACAATTAAAGGATTAGAACAAGGATCTCTTTCAACTATTTTCTCTACATTAGCTACTGCTCATATTAATGTCGATATTATTATTCAAAGCATTACAAATGAAGGTACTGTACATCTATCCTTCTCTATTCATTCCAATGATTTAAGAGAAACATTAGAAGTATTAGAACAAAATCAAGAATTACTTCACTATGAATCTGTAGAATATGAAAATCATCTAGCTAAAGTATCTATTGTAGGATCTGGTATGGTATCCAATCCAGGTGTTGCTGCTAATATGTTCTCTACATTAAAAGAAGAAAATATTCATATTAAAATGGTAAGTACATCTGAAATTAAAGTATCTGTTGTTATTGATCGTCTACATTTAGTAAATGGTGTAGAAGCACTTCATCAATCGTTTATGGCAAAAATTGAGCCACTGGTACAAATGAATTAATTTCATTTTCAAAATAACAACAAAGAGCATCTTCTTTGTTGTTATTTTTTTCTCTAGTAAAAATGGAATTATGTTACACTATTATATGTGAAATATTTTCCAAATCATTTCTAATGATACAAAAAACATGTAAAGGTGGATACATAATGAGAACAGAAAATATTCTTTTAATAGATGATGAGCAAGGTATATTAGATATGTTGGTACTTACCTTAAAGAAAGAAAACTTCATTCATATAACAACCGCTCTAAACGGAACTGAAACGTTAAACCTAGTTAAAAGCCGTTCGTTCGATATTATCTTACTCGATGTTATGCTACCAGATATAGATGGTTTCGAATTATGTAGACAAATCCGAAACTATACAAATACCCCTATTCTCTTTGTAACAGCGCGTTCCAGTGACTTAGACAAATTAACAGGACTCGGAATTGGTGGTGATGATTACATAACAAAACCATTTAATCCTTTAGAGGTAGCCGCTCGAATTAATGTCCAATTACGTAGACTAAATATGATACAAGAAAATCACAATGAAGAAAATTCGAACCTACATTTCCAATCCTTCTCCATATATCCTAGTGAGGGACTTATAACTGTAAACGAGGAACCTGTGCATTGCACCGCAAAAGAACTAGAATTACTCACCTTCTTATGTACACATCCAAATCGAATTTTTACGGCTGAGCAATTATATGAACAAGTATGGGGACTATCTTCCATGGGTGATGATAAAACAGTAGTCATGCATATTTCTAAATTACGTAAGAAAATAGAAGAAGATCCGAAGTCACCTAAATGTATTATTAATTTAAGAGGAATCGGCTATAAATTTGTCCCGCAGGCTAAGGAGAAATTCGAATGATAACCCGCTTCCGATTAGGTCTTCACTTTATCCTTAGCTTATTTATTGGTGCTATTTGTATGGGAATTGCAATGGCGATTACAATGGAAATTATACTACCTTTTATTAGGGTAAACGAAGAAACGAATATGGCTGCCCTTATTGTCTTCGGTCTTTTCATATGCACGCTTATTTTCGGTGGTATTATATACGGATGGTATATCGGAAAACCTTTATTTCGGATGATTTCATGGATTCATCATCTAGCAGAAGGTTCTTATGTGACTCCAGAAAACACGAAGCAGATGTATAATAAAAAAACTGGGAAACTAAAAGGGCCTTACCGCTTATATAAAGACGTCTTTTATAATATAGAACATTTAACAAATAGATTACGAGAAATAGAGACTGAACGAGAGCAATTAGAGAAAATGAAACGAGAATGGATGGCGGGAATCTCTCACGATTTAAAAACGCCACTGACTTATATTACAGGGTACAGTACGCTTATGTTATCACCCGATCATGAGTGGAGTCAGGAAGAAAAAGAGAAATTTCTGCAAGAGATTCAGCAAAAAGGGGATCATATGAAGGACTTAATTGAAGACTTAAACCTCTCTTTTCGCCTTCATGATTCACAAATTCCATTAAAAAAAGAAGAAACAAATATCGTTGAATTTACAAGAAGAATGATAGCTGATATAACAAACGATCCACGGTCTGCACACTATCATTTTAGCTTTCAAGCAAACGAAACGAACATTACTATTCCTATTGATACAAAATTATTCCATCGTTCTTTACAAAATTTATTAATGAACGCCATTTTACATAACCCTGTAGAAACAAAGATCCATACATCCATTCTATTAAAGGAAACTGTACATATTATAATAGAAGATACTGGCGCCGGTATGGATGAAATGACAGTACAAAATTTATTTAAACAGTACTACCGAGGTACGACCACAAATGTTTCAAGTGAAGGAACTGGCTTAGGAATGGCGATTGCTCATAAAATTATAACGGCACACGGCGGAACAATTCATGTAGATAGCGAAATAGAGAGAGGTACCAAAATACATATTACACTTCCAATTCTATAGTACTTATCATCTGCAAAAACTACCACTTCATTAAAGTAACGATTACTGTCGCTAAATTTAACAGCACAAATATACATGAAAATTTATTCCTACGAAAAAAAACCAATCTCTCTTTTTTATACGCGAGAAATTGGTTTTTTATTTTTTTACAAATCGAATCGTTCTAAAAATCTTAATTTATTGTCTGTATCCTATATTTTATTTCCCGAAAAAAACACCTATAAGAGAATAGATAATGATCGTTGAAAATAGAACTGTCATATGAACAAGAGAAAAAACAAACAATGCTTTCGCCCATTTCTCTGAATCCATTTTCTTATAACCATATATACTTAAAAGAAGCCATAAAATACTTAAAAGAAGCGCTACAAGCATAAGACCAATACTTAAAGACCCTAAAAGAACACTTATTACAATTAAAATAATTAAATAGATATTCGTTTGTATATATGTTCGTTTCACACCTTTGACTACCGGAAGCATTGGAACCTTTGCAGCCTTATACTCATCATGTTTGCGAATAGCTATAGCATAGAAATGAGGCATTTGCCAAATAACCATTATGATAAAAAGACCGATAATAGCCGGATGCGTTATATCCGGATAAATAGCGGCCCAGCCAATGAGCGGTGGCATTGCCCCTGAAATACTACCTATTTCTGTATTGTAAATTGTTCTTCTTTTACTCCACATTGTATACGGTACAACATATAAAAATAAGCCTAAAAACCCTAATAACGCTGCTAAATACGTAGTGAATGATAATACTACTAACCCTGAGATCGTCATTAGTATTCCAAGCCATAATACAGCCTTAGGACTGATTTCTCCAGTCACAGTTGGTCTATTCTTTGTTCTCTCCATAATAGAATCAATATCACGATCATACAAATTATTAAAAGCTCCTGCTGCACCTATTATTAAAATGGAACCTATGAAAGCAAATATAATTTCTGGAATCTTCTCACTCGGGCTAACCTGATATTTATATAAAGCCAATGTCAATCCAGCAAACATCGGAATCAAGTTCGATTTAATAATGCCGGTCTTAACAGTTTGAGCCAAAATTCCTGACAACTTCTGTTTCGAAATTGTTACTTCTTTTTTCCTTCGCACGATATCCTTTCCCCCTTTTTACTAGATTATCTTACTACAATTAAAAATTTCATTACTACTATTTATTTTCCCACTGTATATTGTTCACAATTTATATACCAATAAAAACTTATATACTACTCGGTATATTAATACTATATGATATACTTGTCAAGAGAAGGGGGAATACGATGAACCGACGAAGATTAACGCAGGAAGAACGGAAGCAAGAAACTCGACAGTTACTCTTAGCATCCGCTTTTGAAACCTTTGCTAAATTTGGGTTCCATGGGGCTTCTGTCGATAAAATTGCAGAACATGCTGGATTTAGTAAAGGTGCTATTTATGCCCACTTTCATACGAAAGAAGATCTTTTTCTAGCTATAGTGGAACAACAAATGAATTTATATGTACAAGACCTCCGTCAAGTAATCGAACAGCAACAATCATTAGCAAATTTTATCGAAACGATGGATGTGTATTCTCATTCAGTTAGACAAAAAACAAAAACATGGAGCATGCTTAGCATGGAATTTCTTCTATATGCAATGCGCGAAGAATCGGTGCGTCACAAATGGTCGAACATGATAACAGACACGGTAGAACAAATTTCCAACTCAATTGAGATTTTGCTACTGAAGGAAAATTATAAATCTACTTTATCCGCAAAAGAAATAGCATGGACCATGCTTTCGTTAGAAAATGGCATGTCCATATTTTATAACATGAATGAACAGCATCTCCCTCTTGATTTATACAAAAAAGCACTACAAAACATGCTCCTATCCTTCAATCAGGAAGAGTAAAAAACCTTCTAATCCAAATCAATTTAAAATACATAAGTTAAAAAAGATAATTATACAACAAAAACACAATCTGAACAGATAAAAATATCCATTCAGATTGTGTTTTTTATAATCGAATTTTATCCCGCATTAACGAGCAGTAATACTCCCACCTCAAAACTCTGCGAGAGCCAAGAAGTTAGGTGGGAAATAAACTGCCCGTAAAAGCCCGATTGGTGAGGGCTAATAATCAGTGGGGGATGAAGAAAACCCCCACTGATTAAAGTTTCACTTTATTTCTTTAAAGCCATTTCATGTTCTCACTACTCATCATGTTTTAGCTCAATCTTTCCTGTCATAGACTGCACCGTTAACTTTATATCATTTTCTTTTCCATTTCCTATACGACCTTTTACACTATGGTCATTTCCTTGTTTATCAGACGAAAGCGAAAAATCATTTTTGATTTGACCCGCACGTGTTGACAAATCAACTTCTAAATTTCTCGGCTCTTTCTTAAAGTTTATATTTATATTAGATGATTCGGTTTTTATTTGACTTTTACCTCTTAACTCTGAAACAGTGGATACATTTACCTCTCCCGTATTATTTTGAATATCAAACGTCCCTTCTACTCCCTGTAACGTAATCTCTCCTGATTTAGAAACTCCTTTTATATTCTCCCCTTTATAATTTTTTATTGTCATATCACTTGAATCACTGTATAAATCCAACTGTTTTGATGCTATATTCTCTCCTACTACCTCTCCTGATTCTGTTTTAACATCTATTTTTTTATATATTTTTTCAGGAAGATATACATGTACAGTAGCTGTTTTCAAATTTACAATGGATGAAGAGTTTTCTGTAATAACTTCTAATTTCTCTCCATCTTCTTTTACTTTCGCATCCTTCACCCCTCCTATATCAACTTTAATATCTTTTTCTGTTGTAGAGTGAAGTTTAATATTTTGTCCTGCTGTTTTTACATAAATCTCATTTATATTTTCCGCAGCGAACTTTTTGGAGACTATTTCTTCATCCTCTTTTGCATCACAAGCTACTAAACTCAAAGTCATTACACTTAGAAATGAAAACAAATACACTTTCTCTTTTAAACCTTTCATTCCATCACCTTCTTGATTTTTCATTTAAATATTAACCGTAATCTCCCTGCTTGTTGCTGCTGTCCAATTATTGCAATACATAATAATACAATCGACATAGCCGCATAAAGAATGAAATATGATGTTGATACCCCTAAAAAGTCCAAATACGAAAGACTGTTCACTGGCCCTAAATACCACCACAGCATATATAACACTTCAAATAATTTACGAGTCCGACTCCATACACCGAGTGTCAATGCTAGTGTTGAAATGAATACTATGCCACTAAGCCAAGAAAGTAAGAAGGAAATATCTTCAATTAATATAAATTGAATGATGATTCCACTAGAAATGATAAGACCTACTATAATACCTGAAATCCACGTTGCAAAAAACATATAAAAAGGAGAACAACTTGAATAAATGATTTGATTTGTTCTATAAAACTGTTCTCTAGTTGCCATCTGCGACCAAATTGCAATTGGCCAAATCATAATGATAGGTAGCCATCCTTTTGATATATCTACCGGACATATTAATCCAAATGCTATCAGTCCAATCGCAATCGCATACCACCAAATCGTAAAACCTTTTAACATAATAGACAGCTCAGCTTTTACTAAGCGCAGCATACTAACGCCCTTTGTTCTCGTTATCGAAGTCAATGTAAATAGTTCAGTATTATGCTCACTCACGGCGATCAATTCGTTATCTTGTCTCAGCTCATTTATTTTCTTTTCGCCTCTACTAGACGTACCAAATCTGTGAAATACAAGTGAAGTAAGCCAAATAAGCAACAGTGTGATTCCAAACCAGATAAAACGTGTTATCAAGATATCGCTGGTCCAATCGACTCCATCCCATTGAAACGTTTGCATCTGTCCCTCTATTGGATAATACCCAAAGCTACGATTTTCTTCACCCCTACTTAGAAATTCAAATTTACTTGCTGCATCTTGAAACATATCCGAACCAATCACATTTAAACCAAAGACATCCCAATAATCATTTGGCTGCTCCATCGCCATAATTCCTAAGAGCACCCATAAAAAAAAGAAAATAATATTTCCTACTACACCCTTCAAACCAGGAAATACGTCAAAAAAAGTAGTCAATGATGCTAAAAGTGCCAACGAAGGAAATACAATATAAAGAAGTGGATATACATAACCACCTAATTGAAACGAAAAATCTTCCCCACGTATAAATTGCATAATAATAAAAGCGATTATAAACACTATTTCAATGACAACTAAAACGACAAAATTAGAAATTGTTTTACTGAAAATATATTGAAATTTACTTATAGGTGAAGCGGCAATCAATTGCCCTACTCCTAATCGTTGATCATCTGAAACTTGACTTCTCAGCATATAAAATCCAAACAACCATAGTAGTAAAGATGAAATCATTGTACCCATACCACCAAGCCAATTCGAATTATATATTCCTCTCACACCGCCGAGTTGAAACACTTCATAACCGGAAGAAGCTGCCGGGACACATGCATACCCTAAAAAAATCGTTAATCCGATTACGATTAAAAATGGATAACTTCTCATTTGTCTAATTAAATTATTTTTAATGAAAGAAAACAAATTATATACATTGTTCAATTTTATGTCCTCCCTTCGAAGAAACATAATATAAGTAAGCATCTTCAACAGAGGCTGCTACCATATGCGCCTTAGCACTAGGAGCGTGATCGGAAACGATGCGCGCATGAATTCCATCACTCCGTTGAATTGCACTGCTTACTATATATTTCTTTTGAACATTATGTAACTCAGAAGCTGGTATAGCCCACTCCCATACTTTCCCCTCTACATGCTTTAATAGTTGTTCAGGCCGCATATGGGCTAGTACATTCCCTTTTGATAATAGAGCAATATCAGTTGCAATCGATTCAATATCTGTTACAATATGTGTCGATAAAATAACGATTCTATCAGAAGAAAGGCTAGATAATAAATTCCTAAATCTAATTCGTTCTTCAGGGTCTAATCCAACTGTCGGCTCATCTACAATCAATAATTTCGGATCATTTAATAACGCCTGCGCAATCCCAACTCTTTGCCGCATTCCACCTGAATAGCCACCTAATAGTCGTTTTCGGTCATTCGATAAATTCAGCGCTTCAAGCAGCTCATTAATTCGCTTTTTTGAAGAGCTCATTGATAGACCTTTCATCGCTGCGATATATTCTAAAAACTCGACCGCGTTCATATTTGGATAGACCCCAAAGTCTTGCGGTAAATATCCGAGCTCTGAACGTAACAACTTTGGCTTCTTTTGAATATTTTCCCCGTCCCATATCACACTACCATCCGTCGGTTGTTCAATTGTCGCTAATATACGCATAAGTGTAGACTTCCCTGCACCATTCGACCCTAAAAGTCCTAACATCCCTGGTTTCAAATGTAAACTACAATCATTCAGCGCTATTTTTCCACCGTATTTTTTGGTTACGTGATCAATTATTAATTCCATTCTTTTTACCTCCTCACCTTATGAAACAAGTGCAATTTTTTATCACTTACGTTTTCTTATTTTCATTGTAGGCGGTGAAAGTAAAATCTAAGTAAAATGAAGGGACAATTCAAGATATAAATTACCACATATCGTCTGAATTGTTCATTAATATGTCACTCATCAGTGCATGTCTCCTATCCTATAATAGAAATAGGAAGAGCTAGCAGGAGCGTACTGACTTCAATATATGAATCTTTCAATCTTTATGTTATGTATTAGCAATATACATAAAACCAGAATTGTATCAAATATCTTATCCAAAATAAAAAACATAGGAATCTGATTCTAAAGAGGGATCAAAAATGGAAATGATCGAAAGATATATTTACGCCGTTACACGCAAACTACCACGATCCAAGTGAAAAGATATTTTCGAAAAACTTCAAATTTTAATTGAAGAAAAATTTGAGAAGAATATACAAGGAAAAGAAATTACTAACAATGATATTGAATCAATACTGCTAGAATTAGGGCAGCCAGTTTAGCTGAAAAATATCGTATTTCGAAATGATATTTGATTAGTCCAGAACTATTTGATCCTTATGCGGCACTTTTGAAGATTATATTACTTTCCATTTTACTGGCGTTTAGCATTATATTCATAATTGAAAGTATTTTGGATCCTAGTAAACTCTTTCAACATTTTATAGACTACGTTATTTCTCTTATTACAACTGGAAGCCCCTAGAGCTTTCTCTGCTTCCTGATACAAAAAAAGAAGAACCCTCACTTACCGAAACGCTGGAAGTAACGAACAAATGGATTATGAAAAGATATACCATCAAAACATTCTGGAAGTTTTACGTATTTCTCCTTCTACGTATTATTATCAACGTAAAAAAGAAGAGAAATCTATAAGTGAGAGACGACCAATTCCAGGTTATTCATTTACTAAGAGTGGTAAAAAAATAGCAGCCGCGCAAGTTGAAAATTAAAGAAATAAAGGTTTGAGGCAAGAAAAAGACCTTTCATCTGATAAAATAATGAGGAATCCTATGAAATCAAAAGTTAAGGGGAGTATATGTCCAAAATTAGGGAGGGTATCCGTCTACGAATAAAAACAAAGGAGTTCTTTTCTTATATAAATTAGTTATTCTCTCTCATAGTACTTAGTTAGGAAAATCTGGAGAAAAAATAGTAGGATTCCTCCTTATTGAAAGCTTTGAATTATCCACTGCACTACTCTCTTCTTGAGATACAGCACTATTACTTGGATTATCTACTGCATTACTTTCTTGTTGTGAAATAGCACTATTACTTGGATTATCCACTGCACTACTTTTTTCTTGTGAAACGGCGCTGTTAGTCGGATTATCCACTGCATTACTTTTTTCTTGTGAAACAGCACTATTGGTTGGATTATCCACTGCATTACTTTCTTTTATAGCAATTGCCGCTCTTTCTGCAGTCCCAATAGCAGTTTGTTCAGGGTTTTGTTCTTGATGTAAATTAAAGGTAAGATTCATTTGAAATGGATACTCTTTTAATTCCTTTTTCAACTCACTCTTTAATTCCTTTCTTAATTCATACTGTAATTCCCTTATTAGTTTTTCTTTCAATTCCTGCTTCAATTCTTCTTTTAATTTTTCTTTTAATTCCTTTTTTAATTCACTCTTTAATTCCTTTCTTAACTCCTTTTTTAAATCTACTTCTAATTGTTTTGAATTTATCCTTCTCTCCATCTATGCTCACCTCTTTTCACTATTATGTAGTGCTATATGATTGATATATGTTCTTTTGAACAAACAAATAAATTATTTAGTAATTACATATTAATTGAAAGTAATTATAAGAATAAACAACCCCCACTTTACATTATGTTATTGTGGGGATTGACTATTTTTAATTCGTGTTATCTATATCTTTTTCCTTTTCCTTTTTTTATATCATCCTGAGAAACTCTACTGTTACTTGGATTATCTGATGCTTTGCTGTCATCTTGAGCTACAGCACTGTTACTTGGATTATCCGATGCGTTACTGTCATCTTGAGAAACAGCACTATTACTTGGATTATCCGATGCGTTACTGTCATCTTGAGAAACAGCACTATTACTTGGATTATCTGATGCGTTACTGTCATTTTGAGCTACAGCACTGTTACTTGGATTATCTGATGCATTACTCTTATCTTGAGCTACAGCACTGTTACTTGGATTATCTGATGCATTACTGTCTTTTACAGCTACAGCTGAATTTTCGACATATCCAAGAGCAATTTGGACAGGGTTTTGTTCCTGATCTGCTTTACGTTTTTCCTTTTCTTCTTTTCCTTTATCCTTATACATTTAGCTAACTCCTTCCACTTGTAAATATTAAATGATAAGCATTTAATACTTATATATTATTATTGAGTTTTTTCTTTTGATTGGACATGAATCCTAAATTTAAAAAAGTATTTAATGAATTACTTGTCGAAAAAAAAAAAAAATGGTACTATCCTATTTTGATTACGAATGGAAGTTAAATTGAATAGGACATACTCATTATTTAAACTGATATTTCATTTTTGCTAACTCACCTCTAAATAGCCATTATCATAGTTCGCGAATTTTTGCTTTCACTGTCGTGCGAGCTTTCTTCTTCGGGATCATGAAAACGAAGAATCCATTCTTATTTCGGTTCGGTATTCGTCTCAGG
>NZ_LTAQ01000010.1 GCF_001590835.1 Bacillus gaemokensis | reverse complement strand
GTATCTTGAACGCTACTGTAAGACGAAATCCTTCTGGCAAGTATTCCGTATCGATTCTTGTAGAAACAGAAGCACAACCTTTAGAAAAAACAGGTACTTCCGTTGGTGTCGACGTTGGCTTGAAAGACTTTGCTATTTTGAGTACAGGAGAAAGATTCTCTAATCCCAAATGGTTTCGCAAGCTCGAAGAAAAATTAGCAAAAGCACAACGTATTCTTTCTAAACGCACAAAAGGTGGTTCAAATTGGAATAAGCAACGTATCAAGGTTGCACGTATTCACGAAAGAATCACCAATGCACGAACAGATTACTTACAGAAAATCTCTACTCACATCATCAAAAACCACGATTTTGTAGGAGTGGAAGATTTGCAAGTGTCTAACATGGTCAAGAAGCGCAAGCTTGCGAAAGCCATTAATGAGGTATCATGGTCTAAATTTCATGACATGCTTACGTACAAAGCGAAATGGTACAACAAACAAATGGTGGTTGTATCCAAGACATTTGCTTCTTCTCAACTCTGTTCTTGTTGCGGATACCAAAACAAAGACGTTAAGGATCTTAAGTTGCGTGAATGGGACTGCCCTTCCTGTGGTGTTCATCACGACAGAGATATTAATGCAGGACAAAACTTAAAAAATGAAGCCATAAGACTTCNNGGACTACGGGGTTAGCCTAATGAATTAGAAACCGATAGGTTTCCGTACTTAGGAATCCCCTTCTTCAATCAGACCGTATGGCTGATAAGGAGGGGTAGTCCAAAGGAAACAAAATGATTTGTAATGAAATAACGGTAATGTATTAAATCAGAGCGCATTTGAAAAATTGATTTGATACTAAAGTTAATTTATTGGCATTTCGTGCATAGAATATAGAATAGTTTAATAATACTTTTTCTTTCTTCATAAGTGTTTTACGTATATAATTTAAAAGTAACTGTTCTTATTTTAGTATACTTATAACAGAATAGAGGTTTAAAAAATGAGCGTTAAAATCATTACGGATAGTGCGGCTGATTTACCAAAAGAATTGCTGCAAGCTTATAATATAGATTTGATTCCACTTCGTGTATATGATGAAGCGGAAACAGAATATTTAGATGGGGTCACGTTAGAATCAGTTCAATTATTGCAGAAAATGAGAGAAGGCGAAGTATACAAAACATCGCTACCATCATTAGAAACATTCCAAGAAACGTTTGTTACATATGCAAAGCAAGGTACACCTTGTATATATTTAGCTTTCTCATCTGAACTTTCAGGTACATATCAATCTTCAGTTGTTATTAAAGAAGAAGTAAAAGAAACATATACAGACTTTGATTTAGAAATTATTGATACAAAATGTGCCTCACTTGGTCAAGGACTGGTCGTATTAGAAGCTGCAAAAATGGCTAAAGAAGGTGCATCAAAAGAAGAAATCTTAAACCGCATTGCTTTTCTAACAAAACATATGGAGCATATCTTTACAGTTGCTGATTTACAGTATCTTGTTAGAGGTGGCCGTTTAAGTAAAGTAGCTGGTTTTATTGGTGGTTTATTAAATATTAAACCGATTTTAAATGTTGACGAAGGAAAGCTTGTACCGCTTGAAAAGGTAAGAGGAAGAAAGAAAGTTCTTAGCCGAATTGTTGATATAATGGAAGAGCGAGGAAAAGAACTGAAAGGCCAAACAATTGGTATTACACATGGTGATGATTTAGAAACTGCGAATGCGTTAAAAGCATTAATTACTGAAAAATTTGGTTGTGAAGTATTTATTGTAAATACAATTGGAGCAGCAATTGGTGCACATACAGGGCCAGGTGCTTTAACATTGTTCTTCTTAAATGAAGTTGAGTAAAGGATTGATCGTTATGATCAATCCTTTTTTGTTTTTCTAAGTTCGTTTTAGGGTAATCGTGTAATTTTCTATTTGAAAAAAAGTTTTGTTATATCGACATAATGAATGTTTTCTTTCTCATGAAATAGAGTTGATTTAAAATAGGGTTTTTCATTTTAAAAATATTCTGATAGAAGTTGAGAAACCTAATTATAGAGATATTTTTTCAGTAATTAAAACATAACTTGTTTTATCAAATATTTACATAGGAGGCAATTATGTGGACTTAGAAATCAACTGTACATTTTATTAAAATATAAAATAATAGTTATTATTCTATTTGTTATAGAAAGGACGAAGAGAATGCCAATAGTTCAGCGTTATACAACGACTACAAATGGTGCGATGACGTTTACAGGTAATACACTTGGATTTGGTTCAAATAATCCTAGTTATAACGATATTGGAGCTTTCATTACGTTGGATGTTACCCAACAAGTTCCTGGTTATCCAGTAGGTAGTACATTGAACTGGAAATTGAATGCTTCTCAAGCTTTTCTAAAATTACCTACAGCTAGTGAAGTGTTGTATGCAGAGTTGATTTGGGGAGGCACATCAAAATTTAATTCAGTGGATGTAACTGGGGAGATTAACTCTTCTATTACTTTAATCGATCCACAAGGTTTAATACAAAAAATTTCTCCTGATGCTACTACCAACCAAGTGGTGGTACATGAAAAGCACACTTTTTATATTCGTACAGCCGATGTTACCAACCTGGTAAAGGCAAGTGGAGCAGGCTCTTATACTGTAAGTGGGGTGCCTGCCACAATTCAAAGACCGAGTAAAAGTAATGCAGCAGGATGGACCCTTGCTGTTGTATATAAAAATTCATCGTTACCATCACGTAATATGAACTTATATGTTGGAATGGCCTCTGTTGAACGAGGGAGCGTAGTAGATCAAACAATTACAGGGTTTGGCACACCTGAGTCCAAGCCTTTTCAGGCGAGAGCTTTATTGACTGCGATTGAAGGCGATAGTTTTATTTCTAAGGATCAGTTTCTCTTTGGTCCTTCTCTGGGTCAATTACAAGCCATTTCTGGACCTAATAACTTAGTTGATAATTTTTTTGCGTCACAGATTAATGATGATGTTGGAAATCTAGATACCAGCGGGACCGCAGGAAATAGCAATGTATCCCCAGGACAAAAACAGTCTACACAGCGTTATGGCTGGGATATTACGAATGTAGATATTTCAAACGCCATGGAAATCTCACAAATTGAAGCAACTGCTCGTTTCAAAACAGATATGGACGGGTTCATCCTCTTTGGCTTAGGAATTCAAATTGATGTGAATAGTCCAGAAATCAAGATGGACAAACAAGTGGATAAAGATATAGCTCTAGTCGGAGACGAGTTAACTTACACGATTTTCGTAGAAAATAGTGGACTAGTAGAAGCACAGAATGCCATTTTCAAAGACATCCTTCCAGATGAGTTAGAATTTGTGCCGAATAGCTTAACGATCGATGGGCAAGTAAAACCAGGAGAAGATCTAGCGAAAGGAATCAATATCGGTTCTGTAAGCATCGAGGGGCCAGTTGAGATCATATTTAAAGTGAAAGTTATCGCAGTTCCACCAGATGGAAAGGTGGTTAATACGGGTACGCTGGATTATGAGTTCCAAAGTGCGGCGGGGCTTCCTCTCACATCAGGCTCTAGTAGTTCAAATGAAGCAAATACTATCATTAAGCATGTACAAGTGGATCTGGTGAAAAGTGAAGATCGTTCGGTTTACGATAAAAAGGAAGATATCATTACCTATACGCTCGATATTACCAATAATGGAGATACGACAGTAAGTGCACTTTCTATTAAAGATGTTGTCCCTACAGGAACTGTACTCGTTCCAGGTAGTTTAAAAGTAAATGGTGTACCAGTGTTTGGTGATTTATCAACAGGAGTGCCTCTTGGTATATTAGATCCTAACCAAACGGCTGTGATCACATTTCAAGTAGCGTTGCAAAGTCCGTTGCCAGTGAAAGTAGATAACCAAGCGGAAGCGACTTATCAATTCCAATTTAAGCCAGGTAGCGATGTTCGTGAGGAAACAGTAACTAGTAACCTAATTACAGCATGGCTAGAGACTGATTGTCAAAAAGCACAAAATCAGATTTTTGAATCGGTGGCACAACAAGAGTTAGGTCTGATGAAAATCCTTCAAGCAGAAAGTGTAAAGGTACAAGAAGCGGTAAAGGCATTCGAGGAAGAGAGAATCTCCGCTCAAGAACTCGCTAGGATTAATCAAAGTGTTGAAAAAGTAGTCGGAAAAGTAGCGCGCTTGGAGCAAGTATTGAAAGAGAAAGTAGAGATCGCTAAGCAAATTTGTTGTTAGTAGATTAGATTAGTGAGTGAGAAAGAAGCAAAATAATTCTTAGCTTTATTTAGAGTGAAAAGGGGGAAGAATATGCCATTTATTCATCGTTTCACCCAAACAACCAATGGTGCGATTACATTTACAGGAAATACATTAGGTTATGCAGATGGTAGCACAGATATTGGGGCTTTTTTGACAACAGATACCTCTAAACAAGTGTCAGGTTATCCAGCTGGAAGTACTTTAAACTGGCAAGAAAATTCTTCTTTGGCTGTCTTGCGTATCCCTGTAGACAGTGAAGTACTATATGCTGAGTTGATCTGGGGTGGATCGACTAAAGATCAATATACTGATGTTCGTTCAGCTATCAATACTTCGATTTCATTTACCACTCCAGCTGCTACTTTATCCATCGCACCAGATGCCTTTACTGCACGAGAGGAGTCTGTCTTTGGTGGTCAAGTTTTTTACGTTCGCTCTGCGAATGTAACTGAATTTGTGCAAAAAGGTGGAGCTGGAACTTATATAGTAGGTGGTGTTCCCGGAACAGTAAGAGACTGTACTTTTTTTCTAGCTTCTACCAATACAGTGGGATGGACGTTGGCTGTCGCTTATAAACATCCATTACTTAAAATTCGAAATATGAATATTTATGTTGGATCTCAAGTGATTTCTATGTCTAACCCTCCAGTGGATGAGTTGATTTATAATTTTAAAACCCCAGAAGGTGGGGATATCCAGGGACGCGTCATGCTTACCGCGCTGGAAGGAAACTCTAATCTTCCAGGCGACCGTTTTGAATTCGGTCCCGATCGTTCGTCGTTGTCGGTGATTTCTGGGCCTAATAATCCTGGTACTAATTTCTTTGCGTCACAGATTAACGATGATCAAGGAAATTTGGATACCAGTGGAACTGCCGGAACACTCAATAAGCCCATTGGATCAGATGGATTTGGTGTACGATCTGGTTGGGATATCACGAATGTAGATATTTCTCACACGTTGCATCATGGTCAAACTGAAGCGATTGCTCGGATTGCAACAGCGCAAGATACCTATTTAGTGAGTGGATATGGAGTACAGATCGATGCCAATAGCCCGATCGTAAAAATGAATAAATCAGCGGATAAAAAACAGGCCGTAGTGGGTGAAGTCGTAACTTACACTTTGGAAGTTAAAAATGATGGCTATGTAGATGCGACTAATGTGATGTTTCAAGATCACTTAGATCCCGAACTTGAATATTTACCAGATAGTTTACGAATTCGAGGTGTGGCATGGCCAGGACAAGATATTGCTAAAGGTGTGAACATTGGTACTTTGGCTGTAGGAGAAACAGTCATCATAACGTATCAAGCAAAAATCATCAAAGAACCTGAAGATAAAGTGGTACATAACCAAGCATCGATGACCTTTGATTTTCAGAGTAGACCAGACTTACCTATTTCAACAGCGACGAGTGTTAGTAACAAACCTGGGATCGAAGTAATTGAACCACCCAACTGTGAAGAAGGAAAAAATCAGATTATCCAAACGATTGCTGATGCGGAACAAAACATTGCTCGGATTATGCGGACAGAAGCAGAAAAAATTGAAGTAGCTGCTCGTGCGTTTGGAGATAAGAAAATAGAAGTCCAAGATCTCATCGCTGTCAATGAAAGTGTGGCGGATATGTTAGACAGCCTAATCGCACTAGAATCAGTGCTTAAAGATAAACTTGCTGTTACCCAAGAAATTTGTGATTTTTGCTCATAACATCCATATATAATTTGATTCAATGATGGAAAGGGTGATGAAATATGTCTCAAATTCGAGGGTATGTAAATATGAAAAATGAGGCGAATACATTTAAGGGGGATAGTCTGAAGATGGAAATCAATAAAACAGTGAACAAAAATGAGGCGAAAGTGAAAGAAATTTTGACTTATACCGTCCTTGTCACAAATATGGATCCAGTTGACGCACAAAACGCCATCTTGAAAGATATACTTCCTAAAGAGTTGAAGTTTGTGCCAGGTAGTGTCGTTGTGGATGGTGCGGCTCAACCTAGTGCGAATGTAAATAGTGGAGTCAAGCTAGGAACCATAGGGACAGGAGAGTTGATCGAAGTGACATTCCAAGCGAAAGTAGTCAATATTTCTCCAGATGAGCTAGTGAAAAATAAAGCGACGTTAAATTACGAATTTGAAAGTGCATCTGGATTGCCTAACGAAAAAGGCGCAGTAGCCAGTAATATAACAGAGACAAAGGTGATCGTGCGTCCTCCTACTAACTGTGAGAACAGCCAAAGTATCATTGAGTTTTCGATTAAACAGGAAGAGAGGGCCATTCAGGAGTTGCTGGATGCAGAAGCAGAAAAAACACAAGCGGCTAATCAGGCTTTAAAGAGTGGCAGAATTACAAAGGGTGAACAGAATTTGATTGTTCAGAGTGAAAATGGTGTTTCTCAAACATTATCTGCACTGAAACAAGAATTACAGAACAAGAGAAATACAATTCAGGATTTATGTAGTGGTTGTAAGTAGAGAGAAGGTGTAAGGGGATACCTTACTTTTCCTTGAATGCTCTTGCGAAAATAGGGAATCTGATCCGTCACTAATAAGGTGTGGGTTACAGAAAAGAAAGGGAGAGGTACATGTCCGATTTTCCGAAAGTGAGTATAAAAAAGGAAGTAGACAAAACTGATGCGGTGGTAGGAGATATCTTAACATATACGTTTACCATTTCCAATGATAGTCTAATTGATGTTACTAATTGTCATTTTAAAGACTTTCTATCAGAAGAGGTGCAGTTTGTTCCGAATAGTGTGGAAATTGACGGCGAATCAAAGCCTGGAGAAAACCCAACGAAAACGATTGTACTTGATAAGCTATCCATTGAAGGGCCTATCATCATTACATTTAAAGTTGAAGTGATTAAACCCCATCCTAGCGGCGTGATTAGGAACAAAGCTTACATGGGCTCTCAGTATTCAGGTGGTTATGTAGATGCGGTCAGTAACGAAGTACAAGTCAATGTGCCAGCAGGACGAACAGCCTGTGAATGGTCACGTGACTTGATTATTCATTCCATCGCGCAAGAGGAAAAAAGTCTAGCTATAGTTCTCTACATGGAAGGCGAAAAAATTCAAGCAGCAATTCATTCATTCCGAGGTGGTCGGATTAAAGTGAACGATTTGCTAGCGATTAACCAGAGTGCAAAGACAGCTGTTCAACAGATTGCTGATTTGGAAAAAGAGTTGAAGAAAAAGTTAGATCAGGTTAAAGACCTATGTTGTGGTTGTAAGTAGGGAGAGCAATAGATAAATAGAGAAAGGGTGAGAAGCATGGCGTTTATTCAGCGATATTCAACCACGACCAACGGGGCGATTACCTTTACTGGAAACACACTCGGTCTAAGTAATACCAACACCAGTTATACAGATATTGGTGCATTTATCACGTTAGATCTATCCAAGCAGGTACCAGGATATCCTGCAGGTACCACGCTGGATTGGAAAGAAAATGCTTCTGCGGCACAGCTTCGCTTACCAACGGGAAGCCAAGTATTATATGCAGAGCTAATCTGGGGTGGGTCGACAAAAACGAGTATAGAGGATGTAACGAATGAAATAGATCGGACGATAACGTTAACCTCGCCGAAAGGAACCACCCTCATTACGCCAGATCCAACTACGAGTCAGCAAGTAGCTCAGGCGAACCAAATATTTTATGTTCGTTCTGCCAATGTTACTAGCTTCATTGATGCAGGTGGGGCTGGTAAGTATACTGTCAGTGGTGTACCAGCGACAGCACAAAGATATAAAGGAAATAACGTAGGGGGATGGACTTTATCTGTGGTTTATAAAGATCCTACACTGCCTCTTCGAAATATGAATATTCATGTCGGAACTGCATCGATTGAGAAGACTGGATCAAGAAGCCAGAAAATTTCTGGCTTCTCTACGCCTGAGCTCGGGGATGTCAAAGCGAGATTGTTACTAACCGCAATGGAAGGAGACTCAAAGATTCCAGGAGATCAGTTGCTTTTTGGAAAAGATGTCTCTTCATTAAAGCCCATCTCAGGTCCCAATAATCCGATTGATAACTTCTTTGCTTCACAAATTAATGATGATGCAGGGAATTTAGATACGAGTGGTACCTATGGGAATGTAAATGTCACACCAGGAAGTGCTGGAGCAGCAGTTCGTTATAACTGGGATATTACCAATGTGGACGCCTCTTCAGCCATGGAGAATTCACAAACGGAAGCCTTAGTTCAGTTGACTTCGAAATCAGATGGTTATATCGTGACAGGTCTGGGTGTCCAAATTGATGTGAATAGTCCAGAAATCAAAGTAAATAAAGAAGTAGATAAAGAAGCAGCTATCGTAGGTGAAATCCTTACCTATACCTTATTGATTGAAAACAATGGGATGACTGAAGCACAAAAAACTATTTTAAAAGACACGCTTCCACCAGAGCTAAAGTTTGTTGAAGGTAGTTTACAGGTTGATGGTGTGCCTATACCTGGTGGAGATCCGACAAAAGGGATTGACATCGGTTCTATATCTATCGAAGGCCCGACGGAAGTCACCTTTCAAGCCTTAGTATTAAAAGTTCCAACTGATAATAGAGCGGTGAATAAAGCTACTGTCGTGTATGATTTCCAGAGCGCCCCAGGCTTACCGGTCTCGGCAGGTACGGCAGATAGTAATGAAGCTATTACGGTCATTCGAAAAGTAGAGGTAGAAGTAGCTAAACGGCAAGACATGCCCGTTTATTTCAAGGCAGGTAATGTTATTACCTATACCATTGAAGTTGTTAATACAGGTGATACACCACTGACCGATGTCGTAATTGAGGATCAAATTCCAAATGGAACGAAGTTGGTTTCAGGTAGTTTACAGATAGATGGGCGACCACTCTCAGGAAACATAGAAAGTGGCGTGAATATTGGTACGGTAGAGCCTGGGACGACGGCAAGAGTCACCTTCCAAGTGTTGATTGGTAACCCAGTGCCTACGAAAGTGACAAACAAAGCAAAGGTGGATTATAAATATAAGCTTATTCCTGATGGACAAATGTATCGTAAAGAAGAAATGACGAATGAAGTGACAGCTATTCATGAAAGTAATTGTAAAGAAGCGCAGAAGAAAATCGTGACAGGTATTGGAGAAGCTGAGTTAGCGGCTGCAGGAGTAATCGTAGCAGAAAAATTAAAAATACAAGATGCGATTCGGGCTTTCAATGAAGGAAAGCTGAGTGCAGAAGAATTACTCAATGTGAATGAACAGTTGACCCAAAAACTAAGAAAAATAACATCAGATGAAAAGCAGCAACAAGATACATTGCAAAAAGCAAAAAAGCTTTGTTGCGAGGGTGTTGATGACATTGACTACAGTGGTGTCTATATCATCAGAAATAAAGGAAGCCAAAAAGTATTGGATGTATTTAGCGCTTCAAAGGATAATGGCGTAAATGTGCAACAATGGGAGTATAACGGTGGAGATCATCAAAAATGGAAACTAGAGAAGCAGGCGGATGGGTATTACACAATCAAAGCAGTTCATAGTGGAAAATTGCTTACTGTGTCCGGAGCTTCAAACAGTGATGGTGCAAATGTAGAACAATGGGAAGACATTGGTGGAGACAACCAAAAATGGAAAATCGTAAAAAATTCGGATGGAACGTTTAAATGGATAGCTAAGCATAGTGGCCAATTACTTGATCTGAAGAGTAGTATGCAAAACAATGGAGCTAACATTCAACAATGGCCAGATAATGGTACAGATGCTCAACGTTGGGAATTGACAAAAGTATAATCATTCTTTATACAAAATAAAGTCTGTGTTCCGATACAGTAGATCAAGGTAGAAGTGGTTGTATGTAATAAAAAACGATAGAATTAACTTTAAAAGAAAAGACATGAGTCATCGAGAATAATAGACTCATGTCTTTTTTGTTATGGTGCAAAAATCATTTAATAGAGACATAGAGCTTACACAATCTGTCGAATTGTTAATTTGAAATAAAGCTGAGCTGTTTATAAAAAAGTTATACCGTTTTTTTTATTATTTCCCGTATATTAAGGATAATCGGGTTTTTTACTAGTGATTTCTCCAAGCACACATTATAAATATAGTGTGCTTGGAGAAAAATTTAACCTGCAAAAATGTTAATTTTCTTGTTTACAAATAATATGGCATAGGAGTAAGATATTGTACATAAATTCATATCACTATTCGCTGAATCCATATGGAGCGGGGGAACCAACTTTTGTGCGATTGCACTTGGGGTGAATCCTTCTTAACTGAAGGTAGGGCTACTCTTAAGGCCCGAATCCGACAGCTAACCTCGTAAGCGTTTCGAGAGGGGATACTATGGTGATTTTTAAAAACACTGGGTAAACTTCGGTGTCTTTTTTTATAATCTTTTTCTGGAAAATAATTCAAAAAGGATGAGGCACTTGAAAGAGACACCCACAAAACCTACAAATTCGATTTTTTCTTTTTCTTCTAACTCCCAGCCTTCTGAACTAAGAAGAGAATTAGGGATGAGACATTTAACAATGATTTCTATAGGTGGAAGTATCGGTACTGGGTTATTTATAGCGAGCGGAAATACGATTCATACAGCAGGGCCTGGTGGAGCAATCTTAGCTTATTTGTTGATGGGCTGTATTGTTTATCTGTTGATGACTAGCTTGGGAGAAATGGCAGCGTATATGCCTACATCAGGTTCTTTTAGTACGTATGCTTCTAAATTTGTAGATCCTGCATTTGGGTTTGCGATTGGTTGGAATTACTGGTTTAGCTGGACTATTACCCTTGCAGTAGAAATTTCAGCAGGAGCTATCCTTATGAAGTATTGGTTTCCATACAATTCATCTATTCTTTGGAGTGCGTTATTCATATTGTTTATGTTTGGAGTTAATATTCTTTCGGTGAAACATTATGGAGAAATGGAGTTTTGGCTTTCACTTGTAAAAGTTATTACTATAATTGTGTTTATTACGTTAGGAATAGCCACGATATTTGGGATTTTCAAAGGTGATGCTATTGGGTTTCAGAACCTAACAATTGGAGGCGCACCTTTTCATGGAGGATTTCTTTCTATCCTTAGTGTGTTTATGATTGCGGGGTTTTCCTTTCAAGGTACAGAAATGGTCGGAATCGTAGCTGGAGAAAGTAAAGACCCAAAAAAGCACATACCTAAAGCCGTGCGACAAATATTTTGGAGAATTCTCTTGTTTTACATACTTACAATATGCGTAATTGGAGTCATAGTTCCCTACACAGATCCAAATCTAGTTAACGATGACATTAGCAATATTACAATGAGCCCCTTCACTTTAGTATTTGAGAAAGTTGGATTCGCGTTTGCAGCTTCTATTATGAATGCAGTTATCTTGGCATCCGTTCTATCAGCAGGCAATTCTGGAATGTATGTCGCAACTCGAATGTTATGGGTAATGGCAAAAGAAGGGAAAGCTCCAAAGTGCTTAAAAAAGGTGAATAAACAGGGTATTCCTATTCATGCATTATTTATGACAACAGCTGCAGCAATCATAGCGTTTGCAGTTTCTTTATTTGGAGAAGGTCAAGCATTTATATGGCTTTTGAATGCTTCAGGACTTTGTGGCTTTATTGCATGGTTAGGGATTGCTGTAAGCCACTATCGTTTTCGCCAGGCTTTTCTACATCAAGGAAAGGATCTTAACAAGCTCCCATATCAAGCAAAATGGTATCCTATCGGTCCTATTTTGGCTTTTGTAACATGTACCATTATTATTCTAGGGCAGAATTATTCAGCCTTTACAGGATCACATGTGGATTGGTATGGAGTACTTGCTACTTATATTGGATTACCACTATTTCTTGCATTGTGGCTAAGCTATAAAATTATAAAAAAAACAAAGGTGATTCCATTACAACAAGTCAATTTAGAACATCCTGATAATGAAGAATGGAAATTAGGGAGATAAAAATATGGAACTAGACATTGTACTCAGGTTACTAGTGGCAATACTTGTTGGAGCGATAATAGGAGTAGAGCGACAATGGCATAACTGTATAGCTGGATTACGTACAAATATACTTGTTTCCGTAGGTGCTGCACTTTTTGTATTATTAAGTGTGCTTACTCCGTACGATAATACACCTACAAGAATTGCTTCTCAAATTGTAAGTGGGATTGGATTTTTAGGTGCTGGAGTAATAATGAAAGATGGATTAACAGTTCGAGGTCTGGATACTGCAGCAACCTTATGGTGCTCTGCTGCTGTAGGAACGTTAGCGGGCAGTGGCTATTTAATCATAGCTATAACAGGAACTATTCTTATTGTCAGTATAAATAGTTTGCTAAGGCCCGTTTCAAAATGGATTTCTCAAAAGGCTGAAAAAGGTTTTGATTATTCTCAGCAAGTTAATCATCTTTCTTATAGGGTACAGCATAAAGTATCAGAGAAAAAGGACTGTTAGAGAAGAAACTATATTTATGTTGATATGGTTCTTCTTCCATTCATCGGATGGATAAAAAAGAAGTGATTATAAGAAACTGAAGTAACAGATTCGTATCTTCAATAAACACAAAGAAAGTCATACACATTCGTATGACTTTTTCTTTTTAATCAACTTGAAATTATCTTTTTTGCGTATGCAAATCAACCGCCACCGTCACCTACGGAAAGCCCTTGAGTCATACCGCTAGCTTGTTGAGACTTTGTTACATCTGTTGCATTAACTGTTAATGTTAAAATTGTAACGATTCCCATTAAGCCTAAAAGTACTTTTTTCATTTTAATGCCCCCTTATCAATAGATTTCTTTTTCGCGTGTAAACCTAAATAGAAATATTTACTTGCTTCAGAATGCTGATCTTCTTCATAAAATTTAGTCGCTAACGATTCACAATGTTCCTAAACATTCTCATAACTCTCGTTATTAATGTTTTATAAATACTATCTTATAACGTGTTTAGCTGAAATACTGTGAGTAAAAAAATAAAATTAGAAAAATTAACGTTTTACCTAATAATCTATTGAATAAATCTAAAGGAATAAAGAGTTCTCCTAGTGTAATATCTTTGAGATTATTTATATTTCGCTGTATTAGTAATTCTTTTAATAACTGAAAGTTTATCTTATTTACAAAAGAATAATTTGGTGTAGCTTTTTTATCTGAATTTATTTTGAAAATAACATGAATACTATGAGACTTTAAACTACTTACATTTAATAAAAGTATGAACCCTAAAATAATTAACCAAGTCATTTTCAGCACCTCGCTTTGATATTTAATATTAAGATATTAAAAGCGTTGAGAAAGTGTGCTGTTGTCCATGAAAAATGTTGAGAAATTGTTGTAATAATGTTGAGAAATTGTTGTAATAATGTTGAGAATAATGAAACGATATTGATGGCATTGAGGGTGGGGGATTAATATATCTACACAACAAGCTTAAGCGTATAAGTGTAAAATAAAACTGCCTTTAGGAGCGGTCTTTTTTTATCATGAATATGTTTTGTTTGTGATAGCTCAGTTTGCAAAATTGAAGGGTGCGTTTTTTTATGGTATTAAAATAGAGATGAATATCTTATGTTCAAAAGCAAATACATGCTTAGGTCCTATTGAGGAAACCGTACCATAAGTAAATGAGGTTTTGTAAATAAAGTGTTCCCTTTAATTGTAGAAAGAGTGTTAGTATATAAATTCAAGAGAATTGAAGAAAATATTTACTATTATTCTCAAATAAATTCTGCTTTATAGAGCATATCAAAAAGGAGTATTTTACTAAAAGATAGTTTTCTCTCTTTCACTATCAATTAAATATGTATAATTGCATAAATAAATTGAAATATATAAGTTATCATTAAACTACATTTTTAATGTAGAAGAATATTTTTGCTTAAAAGTAAAATCGTTTAAGTTATCGATCAAAATGAATTTAGGAGAACAGTATGAATATGAAAAAGAAATTATGTACACTGGCTCTTGTAACAACAATATCTTCTGTCGCTGTTACAATCCCAACAGAAGCACAAGCTTGTGGAATAGGAGAAGTAATGAAACAGGAGAGCCAAGAGCACAAACGCGTAAAAAGGTGGTCCGCTGAGCATCCACACCATCCTAATGAAAGTACGCACTTATGGATTGCACGAAATGCAATTCAAATTATGGCTCGTAATCAAGATAAGACGGTTCAAACAAATGAATTACAGTTCTTGAATGTACCAGAATATAAAGAGTTATTTGAAAGAGGTCTTTATGATGCCGATTATCTTGATGAATTCAACGATGGAGGTACAGGTACGATAGGAATTGACGGACTCATTAGAGGAGGGTGGAAATCCCACTTCTACGATCCTGATACGAAAAAGAACTATAAAGGAGAAGAACAACCAACTGCTCTCTCGCAAGGAGATAAATATTTTAAATTAGCAGGTGATTATTTTAAGAAGGATGATCGGAAACAGGCTTTTTATTATTTAGGTGTTGCAACGCACTACTTTACAGATGCGACTCAACCAATGCATGCCGCTAATTTTACAGCTGTCGATATGAGTGCTTTAAAATTTCATAGCGCTTTTGAAAATTATGTGACGACAATTCAAACGCAGTTTGAGGTATCGGATGAAGCAGGAATGTATAATTTAGTAGCTTCTAATGATCCAAAACAATGGATACATGAAACAGCGAGACTCGCAAAAGCAGAAATCATGAATATTACCAATGACAAGATTAAATCTCATTATAATAAAGGAAACAATGCTCTTTGGCAACAAGAAGTTATGCCAGCTGTCCAGAGAAGTTTAGACAAAGCCCAAAGAAATACAGCGGGATTTATTCATTTATGGTTTAAAACATATGTTGGCAAAACTGCTGCTGAAGATATTGGAAATACTGTAGTGAAAGATTCTAAAGGAGCAGCAATACAAGAAAGTAAAAAGTACTTCGTAGTGCCAAGTGAATTTCTAAATAGAGGTTTAACATTTGAAGTATATGCTTCTAATGACTACGCATTATTGTCTAACCAAGTGGATGATAATAAAGTTCATGGTACACCGGTTCAGTTTGTATTTGATAAAGATAATAATGGGATCCTTCATCGTGGAGAGAGTGCGTTGTTGAAAATGACACAATCGAACTATGATAATTACGTATTTCTAAATTACTCTAACATGACAAACTGGGTACATCTTGCAAAAAGAAAAACAGATACCGCACAGTTTAAAGTGTATCCAAATCCAAATAATCTAACTGAATATTTCTTATATACAGATGGCTATCCAGTTAATTATCAAGAAAATGGTCAAGGGAAAAGCTGGGTCATTTTAGGAAAAAAAACGGATCAACCAAAAGCATGGAAATTTATACAGGCTGAATAAACGTCTCTATTATTAGAGAGTGTATATAGAATTGTAAGGTATATCAATTCATGGATAAACCGCTAATGAGAGATGTTTATTATTATCTGTTGATAAAAATATAATTTTAGAGAGGATTTGTGTGTATGCCATTTCGAAAGACAAAACTTGCTATTGTTACTATTTCTTCATTTTTTATTTTAGGGTGCTCGTCTCTAGCATTTACAGATACTATCTACGGAGAAGGCGTTTCTTCGTCTCCGAAAATAGACACGGCTTCCGCCCAAAAAGTTACTGTAACAAACTATGATGATACATATTATAATAACGCGAAGGGAAAAACTGGTGTAGAGTTAAAAAAGGAACTTCATAATATTATTGATAATCATACAAAGATATCATACAGTGCAGTTTGGGAAGCGCTAAGAGATACGGATGAGGATCCAAATAATAAAAATAATGTTCTTCTTTTATATACAGGACGTTCGCAAGGGAAATCTACGAATGGTTCAGGGGTTGATAATTGGAACCGAGAGCATGTTTGGGCAAAATCCCACGGTAATTTCGGAACGGCTGCAGGACCTGGAACGGACCTTCATCATTTAAGAGCTACGGATGTATCTGTAAATAGTTCGCGTGGAAATTTAGATTTTGATAATGGCGGTGTGAATCATTCAGAAGCGACAGAATGTAAATACGATAGTGATTCTTGGGAACCTCGTGATAGTGTAAAAGGCGATATTGCTAGAATGTTATTTTATATGGCTGTTCGGTATGAGGGAGATAATGGTGAGATAGATTTAGAGCTTAATGAGAAAGTGAATAACAATAAAGATCCATATATGGGGAAACTATCTGTTTTATTAAAGTGGAATGAACAGGACCCTGTTGATGATTTTGAGCGAAAGCGTAATGAAGTTATTTTTACAAAATATCAACATAATCGTAATCCTTTTATTGATCATCCTGAATGGGTGAATGACATTTGGAAATAAACAAGTAAAGTCATAGTTTGATAAAAATTTAAAGTAGAAAGGAGTGGTCATAAGGACCACTCCTTTCTTATGTTTATTCTACAATAATTGGTCTATAAGGGATTGGTGAGGAGAGTATCATAGATGTTTTTACTGTACCAAATGGAATCACAATATCGATTAGTTCTTCTAACTCTTTCATTGAGTGAACGGCTATTTTTAAGTAATAGCTACTTTCACCAGTTACCCGGTGACATTCAAGTATTCTGTGTTCGTGATACATTTTCTCTTCAAATCTTTTACAGGGGATTTTTAAATTTTCTATTCTTAAGAACGCTTGAATTCCTTTGCCAACTGCGTCAGGAGAAATACGTGCTGTATATTTTTCGATTATCCCCGCATCGTGTAACCGTTTGAGTCTTTCGCTAACACTTGGACGACTAAGATGTAAATGTTCAGTCATTTCTTTAATTGTCATTCTGGCATCTTCTTGTAAGAGTAAAATTATCTTTTTATCAATCTCATCCATAACGTAGGCTCCTTTACGAAATTGAAAATAAATTGCTGAAATACCTGCATAATATAAAATTCGAAAATAAATTATGTTCATTTTTGAATATAAAATAGATTAATAACTTTCTATAATTTAAATATAAATGGAGGTGCATGGAATGTCTAATGATTTCAAAGAAACGATTTCTATTCGAAAGGGGACAGCTCTATATGTTGGAGCAGTTTTAGGGTCGGGAATTCTCATTTTACCAGGTATAACGGCGAGTATAGCGGGGACGAACGCTATTATTTCTTGGTTTATAATGATTTTGCTTAGTATCCTGCTTGCGTTTACTTTTGCTTTTTTGTCTATTGAGTATCCAAGTGCAGGCGGAATTGCAACTTTCTCTGAAAAAGCTTTTGGAAAAAATATTGGGGCTATAATAGGATGGTGCTTTTTTATTGCTGGAAGCGTTGGCCAAATTATCGTGTCTTTAACAGGCGGGATGTATATTGTTAAAGTGCTGAATTTGCCTTTCTATTTTGCATATGTGATAGCTCTTATTATCTTAAGTATAGCGATTGGTTCAAATTTCTTTGGATTACAAATGAGTGGAGTGTTTCAAGTATGTATAAGTGTATTAACTTTTCTCATCTTACTCATAACAATTGTTTGCTCATTACCTTTTATTGAAATGAAAAATGTAGATGTGAACGTTTCAGTAAATGAAATACAATCTATTTTACATGCTTCATTATAAATATTTTGGTCTTTCTTTGGATGGGAAGCAATTTCGAGTTTAGCGCCTGAATTTAAATCTCCAAGAAAAAGAAATCTCATTTTTTCTACAGGAGCTGCTATTGTTATTATTGGTTTTTTATATATAGGAATTGCCTTTTCAGTAATTGGGACGAGATCATATTCTCTGGAGTCCGATAATAGTACTGCACTTGTATTCGTTATTCAAAACGCATTGGGAGATCAATTCTTATGGTTAATTGGATTAGTAGCTTTCATGATTTGTTTAGGTACAACGAATGCATTTGTAGCAAGTATGAGTCGACTTGGTTATTCTCTCGGAAAAGAAGGGTTTGCACCTAATTATCTCGGGTATTTGAACAACAAAAGTCATACACCGACGAATACTTTAATAATAGTGGGGTTCATTGTAATAATCGGGCTTTTAATCAGTTTTATTTTTCACATAAGCATAGATAAATTAGTACTAATCCCTAATTCATTAGGCATTGTGACATATATAGTGGGTACGGCAGCGGGAATCAAGCTGATAAAGAATAGGATAGGAAAGTTTTTTTCTGTAACAGCATTTACATGTTGTATTGTGGTATACCCTTTTATTGGAGGACTAATTGTCATTCCAGTAGTAGTTGGATTGACATGCTTAATCTATCTGTATATTAAAGATAAAAAGCGGCAAATTCATTCTATATAATGAGTAATAGAAAAAAACAAATGATTTTCAGTAGATTACCTCTGTGAAAGTTAGAATATTTAAAGGTTTGAAAAGTTAGATAATTTATATATAATTAGTTAGTAAATGTGTTTATTGTAACTATCTGTAAAAACAGGAGGATATAAAATGAATCAAATTATCCATCATCCAACGCGATGGGATTTGGAAAAACTATACCCTGAAGCAAAAGACCCCATGTTTTCTACAGAAATAGAGATAATTGAGCAATTAATAGAAACATATAAAGAAAATAGAGAACCAGCAACACTCTCAGACATTATACAAAGTATTGAAAAGGCAGAGTATTACTTTTACTGCCTTTCTACTGAACACACAGATGAATCTACAGCTGCTTTACCGCATACAAAAATAAATACTTTGAAAACCGAAGTTCGTTTATTACTACAAGGGGCGAATAATGAAAAAAGTAATTTCTCGGAAAACTCAAGTATCAACTTTATAGAAAATGAATTAAAAGCTTGGGAAGACATGTACATACAATTACGAAATAGATTAGAAATACATAATAATGAAGAGAAGATTTCGTTTGGAAAAGCAAACTACCTTGCGATGAATAGTGAAAACCATCATGAAAGACTATCGGTATTTCATTCTTTGACAGATGCATTGGAAAAGGAGAAAACCGTATTTGCTAGCGTACTTAATCAAATGGGGAGATTGCGTAATCTAAAAAGTAACCTGTTACAAGAAAAGGGAGTATTGTCACAATCCCTTCAAACAAATGGGATTTCTGAAAATGCATTGTTTGCAATGTGGAATACAATTGAACAGAATCTTGAAAAGTTAACGGGTGTGCTAAAATTTTATAAAGGCAGTAAAGAGATATTTACATGGCATGAACTTATGACGCCAAATCAAAATGAACAGATTGATATTCCTTTTCCAGTAGCGGTAGAGAATATATATGATGCCTTAAAGGATATTGATGAAGAATTAGCAAAATTTACATGGCAGGCCATTACGAATGGATGGGTTGATGCTGAACCAAGGGATACGAAGCCTCCTAGTGGATTTTGCGCTCCTTTTTTTAGTGAAGGAGAATCTAGAATTTCATTCCGATATGATGGAACAATTGATAGTGTAAGAATATTAGCTCATGAATTAGGACATGCATGGCACTTTTATGTAATGAATCACGAGCAATCTACTGCTTTTTTAGATGATTATCTTCCAATGTGTATGGCGGAATCAGCATCTATTTTCTTTGAAATGGTACTTGTAGATTATTTGATTACAGTAGCAGAACATGATGACTTAAAAAAATCATTACTTAGCTGGAAAATCAGAAATAGCTTTAATTATGTAATGGCAATTCGGGCATCATGCCAATTTGAACAAACATTCTATGAAGAAATTCAAAAAGGACCTTTAAGTGCGGATGAAATAGAGAGAATATCTATACGTTCACAAGAATCAGCTTATGGTAATAGTCTAACAGAATATCAACCTTTTGTTTGGATAAAGTACGGCCAGTTTTATACAGCGAATGTTCCTTTTTATAATTATCCATATACATTTGGTTATCTTCTAAGTTTAGGACTATTAGAAATTGCAAAGCAAGATCGTAGTGACTTTCATTCCAAATACAAGAATTTCTTGCGTGAAACTGGAAAGCGCCCAGTCGAAGGGTTAGTGAAACAATACTTTCAAATTGATCTGGCTGATAATGAGTTTTGGGAGAAAGCATTGTTTCAAATAAATAAGGACGTTGATGAGTATTTACAGCTTGTAAAAGAGGAAGTTTAAGTCATTTATTACAAAAGAACACAAAGGGGAAGTGTATTCAAGACATGGAACAGCAGTATATAAAGGGCATACCATTTTGCAGTTTAGAATATAACGAGGTAATCGGATTATTAAAAGATTGGTTGTCTGAAAAGAGAAATAAGCCAAGGTTTATCGTTATGGCGAATCCTGAAATTGTGATGTCTGCTAAACAGACATCTGCTGAATTTGTACGTTTTAAAAATATTTTGCTATCCGCTGACTTAATAACAGCGGATGGAATAGGTGTTATAATCGGTTCTAAAATTTTAAAAGGAAAATTGAAAGAACGTGTTACAGGTGCAGATTTAACTCATGATTTAATAACATATTGTAATGAAAAGGGATACCGAGTATTTCTTTTTGGAGCTGCATCAGAAAGTAATGAGAAAGCGTTAGAAAATTTAAAAATACGTTTTCCACATGCGACTTTCCAAGGGAAACATGGTTTTGTAAATGATGAGCAATTAGAATCAGTTAAAGATCAAATACAACAATTCGAGCCACATTTACTTTTAGTAGGCTTAGGATCTCCTAAGCAGGAGCTATTTATCTATGAAAATCTTCAAAAATTAAATGTACCTTTATCCATTGGTATTGGAGGAATGATTGATATTTTATCCGGCACGGTAAAAAGGGCTCCAAAACTAATGAGGGATACTGGTATAGAATGGTTATATAGATTGGTAACACAACCAAAAAGAATAAAAAGACAGTTGATACTTCCAAAATTTTTAGTATCAGTTATGACGGAGAGGGTTCGAAAAATAACTCATTAATTCTTTTGAAAAACTTGTATATAAAGAGAAGAGGCAAAAGACAAATGAAAAAAATCGGTATTATTGGAGCTATGCAAATTGAAATAGACTTACTTTTAGAAAAACTAGAGATTCATGAAGAATTTATGATTGCCAAAATGCCTTTTTATCGAGGCGTTTTCATGGATAAAGAGATTATTTTTACTCGATGTGGGGTTGGAAAGGTCAATGCAGCCGCATGTACACAAATTTTAATAAATAAATTCGAAGTAGATTGTATTATTAATACAGGTGTCGCAGGTGGTTTACATCCGAATGTTAAAGTTGGTGATTTGGTCATTTCTACGAACGTTACACATCATGATGTAGATAAAGGAAAAATGAAGAACTTATTTCCATTTCAAGCAACCTTCAGTGCAAACAAAGAATTAAGAGAGCTTGCATTAAAATCATGTAATACGAGTGGGCTAGAAGCAAACATTTATGAAGGAAGAATTGTCAGTGGGGAATGCTTTGTTGAAGATGCGAAGCTCAAAGAGAAATTAATTGCTGAATATACGCCGCACTGCGTTGAAATGGAAGGCGCGGCAATTGGTCATGTTGCGTATATAAATGATGTACCATTTCTTGTTATTCGATGTATTTCTGACACTGCGGATGATGAAGCAACTATGTCTTATGAAAGCTTTGCAAAAATTGCAGCGAATCAATCTTCAAAGATTATTATTGAAATGATTAAGAATATGATAGGTGAAACAATAGTTTAATGTCCTTTAAAAGAAAGGCTTTCTTTATATAGGGAAGTCTTTTTTTACGATTTCGAAAGGAACATTCGTTTTTTAAATGAAAATAAAAATTAAAGCATCTTGATTTAAAGTTATAACGAAAAAGATTCCATAGACGATATTTTATGGGATCTTTTTCGTTATATAAGTAATTATGATTTAACTTTTAAATGCTCCAATAAATGTTCCGGATGACCTTTGACATAATAAAAGTGTGGATTGTTTTCATCATCGTAAATCATGATATATGGTTTTTCGTTAAGAGGAAGCAGTACGAGCACTTCATCTATCGTTGAGTGTATCCATTGATTTGTGATGGTAACCGGTTTAGATAAAGGGATTTTTACCATATGACCAGTTTTAGGGACCACATTTAGATTTTTAAATGCTCCAGTAATTGATTTTGCGTATTGTATCGCTTCTTTTTGAATTTCTGCGTTTAGAGATTGTTTTTGTACGACCATTTCCTTCTGACAATCAAACACTTCAATTTGTTTATTTGTTTCTGCGAAAATATTGGTTGTTAATAAAAATGAAAATAGAAAAATAAAGCCTATTTTTTTTAACATACGACAACACCTCATACTTACTATACCCTCAAACCCCGTAAATATTTTTCTGTCACATTCATGTAACAAAAAAGTTGTATCATATCAAAGGAAAATGAATTTCTCGTTTTACTTTGATATGATAAGGATAACAATTTATATAGATAGTTAATGAAGGAAGGAACGAATGAATGAAAGTTTTAATCGCAGATGATGAGCAGGATATGCTTAAAATTTTAAAAGCCTATTTTGAAAAAGAAGGATTCCAAGTCTTTTTAGCAAAGGATGGAGAGGAAGCACTTCAATTGTTTTATGAAGAAAAAATAGATTTAGCTATTTTAGACTGGATGATGCCAAAAAGTAATGGACTGAGTGTATGTCAGGAAATAAAAAAGAACTCAAGTGTGAAAGTATTGATGCTTACTGCTAAAAGTGAAAATGAAGACGAGCTTGCAGCTTTGCAAAGTGGGGCAGATGAATATGTGAAAAAGCCATTTCATCCAGGTATTTTAATTACACGAGCTAAAAAGCTACTGGGTCAAGATGACGTGATACAGGTTCAAGATCTTAAAATAGATTTGATAAAGAGTAAAGTATATAAAAGTGATAAAGAATTAGAAATTACGAAAACAGAGTTAGAATTAATTAAATGCTTTTTAAATCATAAAGGTACAATTTTAACACGTAAAAAGTTATTAGATATTGTATGGGGCTTTGATTATTTCGGAGATGAGCGGACAGTTGACACACATGTTAGAAGGTTGCGGAAAAAAATTGGTGAGAATGTTATTAAAACGCATCGTGGTTTAGGTTACAGTCTGGAGGATAAACGTGAATAAGCTTGGTAAAAAACTTTTTGTTAGTATATCGTTAACGATCGTTCTTATATTCACTATTTCATTATTGTTGATGAATTATTTTTTACCAAAATACAACATATATAAAACGCGAGAAAATTTAAATGAAATTACAAGTGAAATACAATCTGCGTCTAATGAAGAATTAATGGATGTTATGAATCGAATTGAGAATAAAAATAACGTAACTATTGTTTATACCTCACTCAATAATTCAGAAGGTGAAATTAATGAGTTGTTGCGTTCGCAACTTATAAAAAAGAAAGTAACATTAAATAAGTTTTGGATTACAAAAGAAAAAATAATGAAAGTGAAGAGCTCTGGACAGGCGAACGAATTATATGATCAAGAGAAGTTAAAAGCGAGCTTTTTTTCAAAATTTATTGCAAAAAATGATATGTTAATTTTAGTAGGGGTATCTATTGCTCACTCGAATGAACTTATTGAGACACTTAATACATTTAATATATATATTTTTGGTTTTTCAATATTTCTTGTCATTGTACTTGTTTGGATATTATCAAAAACGATTACGACACCGTTAAAAGAATTAAGCGATGTTGCAGAAGATATTTCCCATCTTGATTTTAAGAGAACAAATGTAAAAACAAATGATGAAATTGGTGAATTAGCTAACAGCATTAATATTATGAGTGATAAATTATATGAAGCTCATCAAGATTTAACGAATAGAAATGAACATTTAAAGCGATTTATGGGGGATATTACTCATGAGTTAAAAACACCTATCGCTTTAGTAAAGGCATACTCTATGGGAATCAAAGATGGTCTTGATGACGGGACATATTTAGATACAATTATTAAACAAACAGATCAAATCACAAATTTAATAGAAGAGTTGTTACGTTTTTCAAAATTAGAAAGAGATCTGTTACAAAAAGAAGAAATGCAGATAGAACCCCTTATCCAAAGTGTAATTGATAAACATGAAATTGAATTCCACGCAAAAGGTATACATTTGCAAATGGATTGCCGCGCGAGAGATGCTAGTATTTATGTAGATTTGGATAAAATGAAAATGGTATTTAATAATTTAATTTCAAATGCAATCAAATATACAGCAAATCAAAATATCAAGATTGTGTTGGAAGAAAGAAATGATCGTGTGTATTTTAGTATCCAAAATGGAATTGATTCTGAAGCAAGTAAAGATATTGGAAAAATTTGGGAAGCATTTTATGTATTAGAAGCTTCACGTAATAAAGAAATATCAGGAACTGGATTAGGATTAGCGATTGTGAAAAGCATCTTAGAAAGACATGGATTTGAATATGGTGTCTCCATTATAAAAGATGAAATACAATTTTATGTGTATATGGAAAAGAGCTGACGAAAGTTAAACATACTATAATTTGGGAACCATTTTATGTATTAGAAGCTTCACGTAATAAAGAAATATCAGGAACTGGATTAGGGTTAGCGATTGTGAAGAGCATCTTAGAAAGACATGGATTTGAATATGGTGTCTCCATTATAAAAGATGAAATACAATTTTATATGTATATAGAAAAGAACTTACGAAAGTTAAACATACTATAATTTGAAGAGGATACTATGTCCAATATAGGGGCGTAAATCCTCTTTTTTCTGTTATGTGGATCTCGATTTTCTGCTACTGATATTAAGTGACAATGGTGTACCGCCAACATTTCAGAAATTTTGTACGCTAAGGGACCGACTTTTTAAGATTGGATTGTTCAATTAAAGCCCTCGTTAGCACAAAAGAGTCATTAACGTTGTATATGTCGATAAAGTGAAACTTTAATCAGTGGGGCCCACTGATTATTAGCCTTCACCAATCGGGCTTTTACGGGCAGTTTATCTCCCATCTAACTTCTTTGCTTCCGCCGAATTTTGAGGTGGGAGTATTACTGCCCGCGAATAGCGGGGTAAACGATGCATCTTTGTTTCAAAACGACAATAAAAAGAGTAAAAGCTCTCACAAATTAGTTATTTCTAATATGTGAGAGCTTTTTATTTTTAAAAATCCCATTCTGTCAAATAGATGTCACACAAACATTTTATAGTATAGGCATGTAAGAGGAAATATAAAAGATATAGGAGACGAACTTATGAAACAACTATTAAAATATATAACAATCATTTGTACTTTGACATTTTTGTGTTATGCAGCGTATGTAAAGTATGAAAAACAAAAGGAAATTGAAAATAATAAATTGGTAATTCGTGAAGTCTCGAAGCAATATGGCATTCCAGAATGGATACCACTTACAATTGCCGATCATGAAACAAAATTTAATGGAAAAGCAGTAGGTGACAAAGGTACATCTTTTGGATTATTTCAATTACACCGCGGTGGATTAGCACCTGCACAACTATCCGAAGAAAATTTAAAAGATGCAAAAATGAATGCAACTATAGCGATTTCAAATATGGTAAATTCATATAAAAAAGGTGTGAAAAAAGGGTTAACAAATTGGGATTTGCTTAAATATGTCGCAAATACATCGGGATGGCCTGGGAATTTAGGGGGAGATTGGACAGATAATAATACGAAATATAATGAAGGATTAGAGCGGTCTTATAAATCATATAAGAAGGGGTAATATTCTACAAATTTCTCAAATTCTTATCGCTTTATCAAAACTGAATTTTCTGTTATTTTATTATATAGTGGGAGAAATAATAGAAAAAGGGGGAAGGGATTTGAAGAAAAAGAAACTAGCAGTTGCACTTTCAGCGGTGTTTTCTTTAACACTTACAGCAGGAATCTCTAGTAATACAGTACATGCAGAAAAAAATGAAGAAAGTTCAATGGAATTTTCTAACACTTTACCGCTAAATGGCAAAGTGTTAGAAACGTTAGCTCAATCGACAAAGATTAAGTTAGAAAATGGAATGACAACACCAATTTATTCGCTTGATGAAGCAATTGTGGAGAATTTATTCGTAGAAACAGAGGTTGATAGTGATCGAGATGGTAAGAAAGATCGTGTATCGATAAAGGTCATGCGTCCAAAAACAGAACCTGGTGTAAAAATTCCAGTTATTTATGAAATGAGTCCATACCGAGCTGGTCTGAAAGATGTACCGGTCTATAATGTAGACGAAGAATTACATGCTATTGGTGGCAAACCTTATGCAGAACCAGTTAATCTTGGTTCATACGGGAATTATTATGTTCCTCGGGGGTATGCGGTTATTCTAGGTGAAAGCATTGGTACCGGAAAATCAGATGGATGCCCAACCACTGGAGATGAGCAAGAAATTCTTGGTACCAAATCCGTCATTGATTGGGTGAATGGGCGAGCGAAAGCATATACAGAAAAGGGGCAAGAGGTACAAGCTGAGTGGTCTACTGGAAATGTAGGGATGACAGGTGTTTCATATAATGGAACTTTGCCAAATGCCGTCGCAACGACAGGGATTGACGGATTAAAAACAATTATCCCAATTGCGGCAATCAGTAGTTGGTATGATTACTACCGGGCAAACGGAGCTATTATTGCACCAGGTGGTTATCAAGGGGAAGATACAGACAACATGGCTGAAGCAGTATTAACAAGAGAAAATCCTGAAGTTTGTAAGAAAATCATTAAGGAACTTACCGATGGTCAAGATCGAAAAACAGGAGATTATAATGATTTCTGGGATAAGCGTAACTACGTAAAGGATGCTGGAAATGTGAAGGCAAGTGTATTTGTTGTACATGGTTTAAACGATTGGAATGTAAAGACAAAACAATTTTCACAATGGTGGGAAGCTCTTGGGGAAAATAATATCCCAAGAAAAATGTGGTTACATCAAGGAGGACATGGTGGAACATCTAGTAACAATTGGCAGCAAACACAAAACAAATGGTTTGATTATTGGTTATATGGTATTGAAAACGGAATTATGAATGAACCAATGGTAGATGTACAACGAGAAAATAAAACGTGGCAAAAATTAAAAAATTGGCCAGACCCTGAAGCAGCTCCATCTAAAATACGTATGCTTCTCAGTAGTAAAGCAGTAGATTTACCACTGAGAATGGGGGCAGTGCAACAAGTGACGTCACTACTAGATGATGCGAAAATTAAATCAAATCAATTGATAGAAAATCCTAATTTAGAAGTGCCAAACCGCTTAGTATATATGATGCCTACATTAGAAAAAGAAATGCGAATAAGTGGTACGCCAAAAATTTCATTCAAAGGGAATATTGATCGACCGGTATCCAATTTAACGGCGTTACTTGTTGATTATGGCGGAGTAAAACCAGAAATTGTAACGAGAGGATGGATGGACCCGCAAAACTTGAACGGAAACGAACAATCAACAACAATCACACCAGGAAAAGATTATACGTTTACATGGGACATGCAGCCAGATGATTATGTATTCCAAGCGGGGCACAAAATAGGAGTAGTATTAATTGCGAGTGATTACGATTATACGATTCGTCCAAAATCGGGAACGAAACTTACAGTAAAATTAAGTGAAGTCATATTACCAATTGTAAAATAGAAATTCGCGAGTAGTTAATTATTTAGAAGAAGAGCACTTCCAATTAAGGAAGTGCTTGTTTGTATTGTTCAGTTATATATAAAATTAGGCATGTTATTTTGATATAATGACATATTTATTATATAATATTTTCGTATTAATAATGGATAATTAGTAATATAAATTTTTATATAAGGAATGGATATATATGAAAGATGTAGATTTCATACTAGAAAGTGATGAAACACTAAAGCCATCTGAACGATTGGTATTATTATTATTAGAAAAACATAGAATTTTGTATACAAATGATTTGCTAGCATTATCAAATTTATCATATAAAACATTAACGGATTCGTTAACGGAACTTGTAGTAAAATCATATGTACTAAAAGAGACCGGGAAGGGAAGAAAACAAAATTGTTATCGGTTAATGTGAAAATCAGTTTTAATATATAAGCAAAAACTGATTATTTTTCAAATGAAATATAAAAATGATTTTTGTATCTCATTTGAAAAAAAGAGAAAATTAAAATACAAGAACAAATCATTTTTGTATTAATGGTTGTTTTTGTGTTTATAAAAAAGATATTTAAAATAAAAAATTAGTAACGAATTTGCTAGGTCACACAAGATTCTTGAATTTCCTTATAAAAATATTTGCAAAAATGAAAATAAAAAATATAACCCTAAAAACATCCCATTGTAAAAATGAGATGTTTTTTTTATTAGGAAAAATTAGTTTTTAAATAAAATAATAAGAATGAGATAAAAATGAAAGTGATAATAATGTTATGTAAACTTCGTTAGATTGAAAAGGGATTTTTCATATTTAATAGAATTACTTTATAGTTAGATAATAAGATGAAATCACTTTAAGTAAAAGGGAATTAGAAAATACATATCTATAAAGGGAAGTGATCATATGGTAAACCACTGGAACGTGGGAATTTTATTGTTCAATGAAGTAGAAGTATTGGATTTCGCGGGGCCGTTTGAAGTTTTTTCAGTTACAACTATAAATGAAAACCATCCGTTTACTGTCCATACTGTCAGCCAAGATGAAAATATGATTACAGCGAGAAATGGATTAAAAGTACAACCAGATTTTAGTATTAAAGAACTACCACCGGTTGATATTTTAATCATTCCAGGTGGATTAGGCGCTAGGGAATATGAAATGAAAAATGAGGTGATTATAAACTGGATTCGTAAGCAAATGAAAGAAGTAAAATTAATGGCTTCTGTATGTACAGGGGCATTACTCCTTGCGAAAGCTGGTTTACTTGATCAGCGAAAAGCAACGACACATTGGGCAAGTATTGAAAGTTTTAGAGCTGAGTTTCCGAATGTAGAAGTATTAGAGAATGTAAAGTTTGTTGATGAAGGTCATATTATTACCTCTGGAGGAATTTCAGCGGGTATTAATATGTCGTTCCATATTGTGAAAAATTTATTAGGTATCGACATTGCGGAAGCAACTGCTAAAAGAATGGAGTATGATATTAATCTACGTTATTAATTTATACTCAAAATTAGATTATATAAAAAATAAAACCAGCAGTGGATTTTGGCAACTGCTGGTTTTGTTTTAGAGTTCTGTTATATATGCTAATTCTTCATTTGATAGGAGAGGGCGTATAGACGCCGCTGCATTTTCTTGCGCTTGTATTTTTGTTTTTGCGCCGGGAATCGCGACAGACACTGCTGGGTGAGAGAGTACATACTGAAGTGCAAGTTGGCCTAGACTTCGGTTTTCGTTAGAAAGTAATCTTAGCTTTTCGACTTTTTGCAGATCCTCTTGAAACCATGATTCCTTTGGCCATTCTTGGCGTATATCACCATCTGGAAATGTTGTTTGATTTGTAAATTTCCCAGTTAATATCCCCATTTTTAACGGTCCACGTATAACGGCTCCTAAATTTTTTTCGTGTAAATAAGGTAGTATATCCTGTTCTGGCTCGCGATTTAGTATGTTATAGTCGAGCTGTACAACATCGATTTCATCGTTTCTATTAAAATTTTTTATATACTGTAAGTCATGTGTAGAAACACCCACTGCTCTTACTTTTCCATCCCGTTTTAAAACTTCAAATGCGCGAAGAAATGCTTCAGTTTCTTCTTTTTTATCCCACCAAATATGGCAAAAGTAAACATCAATATAATCTGTTTGTAGGCGGAGTAAGCTAGTTTCAAATACTGCAATTACTTTTTCGGCTGTATTATAGACAGGTTCCCCATTGGGGTCATAATGATGACCAATTAAACCGCCTTTTGTGGAAAGAACGATATCATTTCGATGCTTTTTTATTACTTGTGCTACTAATTTCTCACTATGTCCTAACCCGTAAACATCAGCCGTATCAAAGAAATTCACTCCATGTTCTAACGCTTTTTTCATAGCTGCAATTGAGTTTTCGTCATTTACAGGGCCCCATTCGTCACCGCCAATTGCCCAGGCGCCAAATCCGATTTCAGAAACAGTCAAATCTGTTCTCCCTAATGTGCGATATTTCATGTATGTCCCTCCTCATTAAAGCAATCTTTAATAAATTATTCAGCAAGAAGAGTAATATGTTTCCTAGATAGCTGCGTTTATTTATATTCAATTTGAAATTTATGATATCTGAAACGACATTGCTATTAAAAGCATAAAATACGATTTTATAGCACAAAAAATAAATATTTAATCTGAAATATAGGGATGCCGTCGAAAGCTATCTCTAATTGATTGATTTACAAGATTTCTTTATGGAGGAGCTTATTTTGTGTGAAGAGAATTAAGATTACTAAGAGATTATGCCTGTGGAAGTGAAATAAATACAATGGGTTAGGGGGATTTGAAAAATGAGGAGACTCAAGAAAGTAAATGTTCCTAATGAACCAAAGTTTCAATCACAGCCTAATAAATATCGAACAATAAATAAAAGAAAAATTCGACGCTTTGTCTTAGCTTTTATTTTTCTATTTTCAGCTACTGTGTATATCCAGTGTATTCTTAATAAGCAACAAGAAATGATTCAGGAAAAACAAAGTACAATTAAAAGTCAGCAAAAACAATTAACTTCTTTAGAGAAAGCAGAGTATTATTTAAAGAATGAAGTTGGAAATTTAACAGATAATGAGGAAGAAATTTTAAAATTTGCAAGGAAAGAGTATCAATTTTCTAAGCCGAATGAAACGATATTTATACTGCCTAAATAGATGGTGTGTTAGTTTGAAGTAGAAGGTAATATAATTTTTAAAAACAGTTAGCAAGTGCTGACTGTTTTTTTATTTGGGGAAGCGATGTAATGATTAGGTATTATAATGTATAGAAAGGAGTAGGTCGCATGCAGAAAGAGGACTTTATTTATGAATTAGAGAATCGAATTGAAAGTGTAAATGGAGATATAAGTGTCATGATACAAGGGGCAATTACATATCGTTACAATGAACAATTTGTGCATCCATCAGCTAGTCTTATTAAACTAGCAATTCTTTCATGTGCCATAGAAAAAATAAAGCGGGTAATGTTAAATCCGTATGAGCTAATACCCGTTTCGTCTATTCCAAGAACGGGAGGGAGCGGGATTGTATCTTCTTTGCATACGCCAAATGTAACGATACAGGATTTACTTACACTTATGATTACAGTTTCTGATAACGCTGCAACGAATTGGCTTATTAATCGTTTAACGATGAAAGATATTCAACAACATATTGATTCATTAGGGATGAGTGGAACACAAATACAACGATATATGATGCAGGAACCTCAAGGAGAAAATAAAGATAATCTTACGACGGCTGAGGATATTGTATCTTTACTATACCATCACGATAAAGAAGGGAAGTTTTACAAGCCACTTCAAAATCAGCAGTTCACGTATAAATTATGTGGGAAGTTAGAAGGAATAGAAATAGCAAGTAAAACAGGAGAACGAAAGAATGTTACACATGATGCAGTAAGATTAAAAGTAAATGATCAAACCTTGTATATAGCGGCGCTAAGTTCAAATGTAGAATGTGTAAGTTATACGAATTATATATTTTCAGAGATTGGTTATTTAGTTAATGAATATATATTAAAATAAATATTGTTAAAATTCTGTCAAATATATATAATATATAGTAAGCGGATACATTTTTTAATCAACGATGGGTTTTCCGCTCATTCGTCTGTTAAGAAAACCGTTATCCTCGTATAAGAAAGGAAGATATATGTGTATGCTTCTAATACGATATATATCGTAGGGGATGCGAAAGCACCTCAAAATAATCCGATTACAGAAAAGTTTAAAAGTTATTTTGTAGCATTTGTGATTGAAAAGGATACAGGAAAAATTGTGGATTCGGATTGCTCAGCAACCATTTCGCTAACTAGCCAATTTGTAAAGTATTTATTTCTACATAAAAACATTAATGATTCGCAATTAGTAGAAGAAATTAAAAGTCGTTATTTTGGATCGTCTCAAAAAGCATTGCTTGTAGCGTTAAAAGATGCGCAAAAAAAATATAATCAAATTGCTGCTTTGTCTACACATTCATAGACAAAATCCAGCTATAAGAATGTATCTTATAGCTGGATTTTTTTATTGGACAGAAAGGATGAATAAAATGAAAATTATGGATCTAATAGTCAAGCGTCGCTATATTAAGCTTCATACACCATTTAAAACGGCCTTGCGAACTGTAACTGAGATTGAAAGTATTGATGTCTTTGTTCATACAGATGAAGGTATTATAGGGAAAGGAGCTGCGACAGCCACTCCGGTTATTACAGGGGACTTTGCTAATGGGATTGAAGAGGCAATTTTAGGATCCATTCGATCTGTATTAATTGGAAAAGACATGGTGCATTTCCAGACATTATTGTTACACATTCAAATGTGTTGTGTAGGAAATCTAAGCGCAAAGGCAGCGGTAGATATGGCTTTATATGATGCGTATTGTCAATTTTATAATATTCCCTTGTATGCATTATTAGGCGGAAAGAAAGAGGTTCAAACAGACATTACAGTAAGTGTTGATGATCCCTTATTAATGGCAAAAGAAGCAAAAAATCATGTAGAAAAAGGATTTCGTACATTGAAAATTAAAGTGGGTAAATCCGCAGTTTTAGATTTGGAGCGTATTGAAGCAATCAGAAATATTGTTCCAAAAGAAACCACTCTTCGGTTAGATGCAAATCAAGGATGGCAGCCAAAAGAAGCTGTTGCAATTATTCGAGAAATGGAAAATAGAAATTTAAATATAGAATTTGTTGAGCAACCGGTTCATGCGAAAGATTGGGAGGGATTGAAGTATGTAAAAGATCATGTACAAACACCAATCATGGCGGATGAAAGTGTTTTCTCAGCGCAAGATGCTTTAAAACTTGTTCAAGGACAGTATGCTGATTTACTAAATATTAAATTAATGAAATGTGGTGGCATACGTGAGGCTTGGAAAATTGCTGATATTGCTGAAGCTGCTGGTGTGAAATGCATGGTTGGTAGCATGATGGAGCCATCGCTTTCAGTAGCAGCAGTTGCTCATCTAGCTGCTGCTCATCCGAATATTCATTATTTTGATCTGGATGCACCGCTATGGTTAATGGAAGAACCAACTGGAATTACTTATAGCGGACCAAAGGTAAACTTGCATCATGCAATGAATATAAAATCTTAGAAGAATTGTTATTTTTAAAGAACGTATTCATCTAGCAAACTATCACTTAAGGAGGATGCTTATGAAAAAAATGGGGACTGCATTATTAACGACTCTATTCATTTTTTCATCTTTATCGGTCGCAAGTGCTGAAGAACAAAAGGGGAATAAAGCATTTGTAGATGTTGCAGCTGCAACACTCTGGACTGGACCAAATTTACTTCGCCCAATTGATGGACCAAGTGCAACGAATCCTGTTGATCTATGGAAATGGACCAAATCAATGACGATTGATGAAAAACTTTGGTTAACAAATACAAATAAACTAGAAACACAAGCTTTACTAGGTCAGGAAGTAACGATTGTTGAGGAGCAAGGTGAATGGGTAAAAGTAGTTGTACATGGGCAACCAACACCGAGAAATGCTGAAGGTTATCCAGGGTGGATGCCTGCAAAACAATTAACGTACAATCAAGAGTTTGCAGATAAAAATAGTCAACCATTCGTTTTAATTACAAAACCAACGGCTATTTTATATATAAATCCTTCTGATAAATATAAGTCTTTAGAGGTGAGTTATAATACACGCCTACCACTTTTGAGCGAGGATACTATTTCTTATCGTGTGCTGTTACCGAATGGACAAAAAGCATGGTTACGGAAACAAGATGGCGCTGTTTATACTTCTCAAAATGAAATACCTGTTCCAACAGGTGATGATTTAGTGAACACTGGAAAGTTATTTTTAGGATTACCATATATATGGGCTGGAACAAGTGGTTTTGGGTTTGATTGTTCTGGCTTTACACATACAATTTATAAATCGCATGGTATCACGATTCCACGTGATTCAGGTCCACAGTCAAAAGCGGGTATCGCTGTTGAGAAAGAAAATTTACAAAAAGGCGATTTAATCTTCTTTGCCTATAATCAAGGCAAAGGAAGTGTACATCACGTTGGTATGTATATTGGGGATGGAAAGATGATTCACTCTCCAAAAGCAGAAAGAACTGTTGAAATTATTCCAATAGACACACCGGGATATATAGAAGAATACGCTGGTGCTCGTCGCTATTTACCTTAATAGAAAAGATAGGGGGGTTTTTAAATGAATAAGGTCGTCCGCTTTTCATTGGTTAGTACGCTACTTGTTTCTTCATTTTTAGTTGGTTGTGGAAAAGAAAAAACGACTACAAAACCTAAAGAAGAGAAGAAAATATTGCAGTTAACAGAGACGGGAGAAATCCCATCATTAAACTCCTTAAAGGTCACAGATGCCGTTTCATTTAACGTTTTAAATAACGTAATGGAAGGATTGTTTAGATTATCGAAGGATGATGAAGTAATTCCTGGTATTGCCCAAAAATATGAAATTAGTAAAGACGGAAAAACATATACATTCCATTTGCGTGATGCAAAATGGTCTAACGGTGATCCAGTGACGGCTCATGATTTTGTATATGCTTGGAAGCAACTTGTTAATCCAGACACAGCTTCTGAATATGCATATATCATGTATGATGTGAAAAATGCAGAAAAGATAAATAAAAAGCAAATGGGACTGGAAGAATTAGGCGTAAAGGCCCAAGATGATAAAATTTTTGTTGTGGAATTAGATCACCCTGTACCTTATTTTACAAAAATACTTTGTTTACCATCCTTTTATCCAATTAATGAAAAGTATGCGAAAGAACAGGGAAATAAATATGGGTTAGAAGCAAATAAAACAGTATATAATGGACCTTTTACATTATCAGAATGGAAGCATGAAGCGAGTTTTACAATGAAGAAAAACAATCAATATTGGGATAAAAAAGAAGTGAAATTAGATGAAGTAAATTATCAAATTGTAAAAGATATTTCGACTGTTGTAAATTTATATCAAACAGATAAAATTGACCGCGCTGTGATTTCAACAGAATTTGTTGATAAATATAAAAATGATAAAGAATTAAAACAATATACAGATCCTGTTATGTATTTCTTCCGATTTAATGAAAATGTGCCGATTTTGAAAAATAAAAATGCTCGTCTTGCGCTTAGTATGGCTTTTGACAAAAAGAGCTTAGCAACATCATTTTTAAATGACGGATCAGTACCTGCTAATTACTATGTTCCAAAGGGATTTTTAAAAGGACCAAATAAAAAAGATTTTAGAGAGACTGGGGCAGAGTTTAATAAAACGAATGTGAATCAGGCGAAGGAATATTGGGAAAAGGCGAAGCAAGAAACAGGAACAAATGAAGTTACATTGGAAATGTTAAACTATGATTTAGAAAACTTTAAAAAAGTAGGAGAGTATATTAAAGAACAATTAGAAAAGAACCTTCCAGGACTGACAGTGAAAATAAAATTACAGCCACACTCTCAAAAACTAGCATTAGAGAAAAAGAAAGAGTATGAAATGTCGTTATCACGTTGGTTACCAGATTACCCTGATCCAATGACATACTTAGAAGTCTTTATTTCAGAAAATGGGGTTAATAATACGGGGTATGCGAACCCTGAATATGATGCATTAATTAAAAAGACAAAAATGGAGTTAGGAAATGATGAAAAAGCACGCTGGAAGGCGATGCAAGATGCAGAAAAAATGCTGCTTGATGATGCTGTTATTGCACCGGTGTTCCAACGTGGATTATCTTATTTGCAAAAACCATATGTGAAAGATTTATACGTGCATCAATTTGGACCAGCGACAAGTTTGAAATGGGCGGATATGAAAAAATAAAATGAATATAAATATAAAAACAGACTTCGTTTAAGCGATAGTCTGTTTTTATTTAGGGAGAGATCAGCAGATTTCATGATATAATCTTTTGGTATAAAATGTATTTTTTTATAAAGGAGAGGTTTCTATGTTAATTGATACGAATGAAAAATTAATTCGTACAGAAAGACTTTTTATGAGAAAACCTAGTATAGAAGATATTGATGAATTCTATGAAATAGTGAAAAACAATGAAGTCGATAAGTGGCTTGCCGTATCTAGAGGTATGTCCCGGGAAGAAGCTGAACAATACGTTGGAAAGCTCATAGAGCATTGGAATCAAAACGGTTTTGGTGTGTGGTTAGTATTTAATACTACTACTGGAGAAATGATGGGGCATTGTGGTTTAAGATATATTGATGGAACAAAGGATGTTGAAATTATGTACCTTCTTGATCTGAAGTTTTGGGGAAATGGATATGCTACAGAAGCAGCACAGGCAGCAATTCAATATGCTTTTCATACGATGAAGATAAATAGATTAATTGCACGAATCAGAAGTGCAAATGATAAATCAAAAAATGTATTAGAAAAATCCGGATTTAAATATACGCAAGATGTTAATCATGAAGGACATCAATTATCATACTATGAATGCAAAGAGTTCATTATAAGGTGAATGTAATTGTAAATATCGAGATTTTTGATTTGTTATATAAAATGTTTTTTTGGTATATTATGTTCATGTGATTAGTAAGGAAAAAAGACTTTTATTTTTACTTCATTTCTTTTAAAAATATGATTATTTTTTTATACATTTAGAATGCAAAATCAGCAGAAGATCTTGTATAATTAAATTGTTTCTCCGGAAACATTTTCTACAATAGATGGGGAAATGAGCTGTTAAAAGAGGGGGAGAATATAGAAGGTAAATAATAGAATGGATTATCATTACGTACTAAAGGAGAACAGAAAGAATGATGACGTGTCATAAACAAGGGTTAGAAGCTCAATATCAAATGAGTAAGGGATTGTATACGTGTAATTTTATTTGTGTAAGAAAGTGGGCTAATATATGAAAATCAAACACACTTTTGGTCCAATTATAGTAGCTTGTTTGATCTTTATAATTGTTTTACTTATTCCATCTAGAACGCTAGTATCATTAATTAGTAATGAAAAGGTTGAAGATGCGGCAACTTCATTACAAAAAGAAAAGCTACAAGGTGTTTTTTTGCAACAGAAAATGTTAGAGAATTCTAAGTATTTACCTATGTATGGTTCGTCTGAATTTTCTCGTATGGATGCGTATCATCCGTCTAACTATTTTAAAGTAAATCCTGAAGGGTTTACACCATTTCTAATAGGGACTGGTGGAACGCAGAGCCTTGCTCATATTTTAAATATGACTTCAACAATGGATCAATTAGAAGGGAAGAAAGTAGTGTTTATTCTTTCACCACAGTGGTTTAAGAAACAGGGAGTAACTGAAGGGGATTTTAGTAGTAACTTCTCTAAACAACAGACATATCATTTTATTTTTAATGATGCAATAAAACCTGAAATGAAAAAGAAAATTGCTAAGAGGTTACTAGATTTTGATATCGTCCGCAAAGATCTTATATTAAAGAATTCATTAGAAGGTATTGTATACAATGATACAACTTATAAGATTAAAGCGAGAGTATCTAAACCTATCGCTTATATAAATCGAAATATCTCTGATCATAAAGATTTAGTGAAATCTTTATTTAACATTAAACCGACGACAGAACAAAAAAATGTGGGATTGCGTTCACTTTCTTGGGAAGAAGCACGAAAACATGCTGAACAATCTGGGAAAGTGGAATCTACATCCAATACATTTGGAATTGAAAATCCATACTACGTTAAACATAAACTTCAAAAAAAATTACAGGGGCTAAAAGGATTTAAGGAAAAAGAATCCTATAATGAATCGCCAGAATATGAAGATTTACAAATTGTTTTAGATATTTTTAAGCAAAAGAACGTTAAACCACTTTTCATTTCTGTACCTGTACATGGTCCATGGTATGATTACGCAGGATTCCCAAAAGAACGTCGTGATGTATATTATAAAAAAATTCGGGAACAAGTCGAGAAAGCTGGATTTCCAGTTGCAGACTTTACGAGTCATGAATATGATAAGTACTTCTTAAAAGATACCATCCATTTAGGATGGAAAGGCTGGGTATATGTGGATGAAGCGTTGCAGAAATTTTATGCTGGACAATAATATAGAAAATGTAACTTGTTAGAAGATGTTGTGAAGGTACTAAAAGGAGAAGGGGAATTTCAAGTTATTGAAGAAATTATGTATTCATGGCTTGGCATTGATCAATTAGATTATTGGAACAGGGATTTATATTATTCATCATTGCAGCTGGAACCAATCTCAATTGATAACATTATATTGACGATGCGCTATAGGGGTGATCGATTAGTTATAGAAGAAAAAGGGATTCCCTATATTGAGCATTTAGTGAAAGTAAAGAAAAATCTATATGATACAGGATTTGGCCATCCTTTTGTTGTTGGGAAAGATTTGTTATTACAAGAGATTTTCCGCATGATGCAAGAAGAAAAGATTCCATTTGTTACTTCTGAATTAAAAGTGTTCTTTAGTAAGAATGAAGGAGAAAGGCTTATAACAAATTTCTTAGTTTTAAATGACGAGACCATATGCAATGAGATAAAAATACTCTCAAGGAATAAAGGGACAGAAATAGCGGATTTAGCTCATATATATCTTTCCCCATCGAGTAGTTTACAATGGATTGAAAGTAAGGCCATTAACTATAAAATGAATAGAGAAGATGTTTCAATTTTAGACGTTATCATTGAAAAGAAAAATTATAGTTCTTATACAGGTGGTATCTTTGTAAAAAAAGAAGATAGTCTATACGATATTAGAGAACGCTCAAGTTATATTAGAGAAATAGCTAGCCTACCATTTAAAGAACATACTTATTTCTTGGAAAAGGCTGGGATATCCGTGGAAAAATAGGAGCATAATTTGCTCCTATTTTTTATGGTCTCACAGAGAAATGAGAAAGCTATCCCAAAAGTAGATACAATCTGTAACTGGTAATGAAAATTATAGAATATAATTTCAAATACAGTTTTCTAACTTATATCAGACTAATGTCAGAAATAGTTGTACTGCGATAATCAATTATTGATTGTTATTTGTATTATTTTCATTTTGTCTTTCATCTTGCTGTTTTTGTTCAGAAGGCTCTTCTGTTGGATCTGGTTCTTGTTCATCCTTTACACCATTATTGCAACCAAATAACAGTCCAGTCGATAAAACTGTAGCCATTAGAGCAAATAAATATTTTTTCTTTTTCATGGAATGTTTCCTCCTTTTTATCAGACTGCCATTAATATTTACTTGGAAAGAGGATAATATGTAGCATTTATCTTTACTTTTTTTTCCATTATACCTAGAGGTATCTTATTTGTTTTGGTAAAATTTAAAGAATGGGATAAAATATGAACTGAAAAAACAGGGATTACTGAGTATAAATATGTATTTATTGCAGAGTGGTTAGAAGGAGACTGATTATTCGTTCGAACTTTTGATTGTACAATATAGTTGTAATGGTAGGTTTGGATTGCTACGTATACTTTTGTGTAATGAAAAATAGGAGCATTTTATGCTCCTATTTTATGTCGAGATGCTGTAAGAATAAAGTGGCTGAAACATAACGTTTCGCTAACATTTGTACATATGCTGTATGTACAGAGAGTGTCGCGATAATAATTGCATTGCGAATAGCTTCTCGTTGGTTATTATTTATTTGATCAAGCTTACTTGCAATTTTATCTGCTTTTTCTTTTACAATATTTTCAATTGTATGAATGGTATCCGTTGCGTTTAATTGTAAACAACCTTCTTGATTTAATTCTTCAAATAAAGAAGAATAGGCGACGTATAGATGAACAGGGTTAATTAAATCATCACTACGATCAGCGGGGTCATTTACAATCAGTCTTAACAACTTACGTATAGATTCAAAATCCAGTGCGGTTTTTAAATCTTCTACGATAAATAGTAATGCTGCTTGTTCGATGGAATATTTTTTTCCTTTTTGCGGTGAACCAATCATTTCTTTTATATCCCGTTTAACCCAATTTTGCATAGCTGTTACAGAAAAACTAGTATTTTCAATTTGATTACCAAGTGCAACGATTTCGTTTAAAGAAAAACCGATATCTGTATCTTCAATTTTAATCAGTTTTTCAAAAATAGGTGAAAGCGCGGTTGTAATAAAAGCTGTAACACTTTGTCCGCATTCAATATCTTTTTTATGTGACTTTGCCCAAGCTTCTTGTAAAATACCGAGAGGCTTTTTTGTATTCCATCCTCTAAGTGAAAGGAGGAGCGCTGCCATTTCGTTTCGTGTGAGATGAAATGTTTCCATCTTTTCACCTCCAAAATTATAAAAGTTCTTGTGAACTTATAATATGTTTTATTACGTATAAAGTCAATTCTGTTTTTCTTTATTTTTCCTGTATTTTCAAATGGTTAATATCATTAAATAAATAATACTTGCTTATTATAATAAAAGTTCATATAATAAGTTCATAAGAACTTTTTGTTTAGCTTTAAAATAAATCTATCACTCTTATTTTAAAGAAAGATAGATTTCACATATATCTATAGTAAAAGGAGAATGGATATAATATGTTGAAAAAACTCGTTACAGTAATGACTGCATTTATGGTTATATTTGGGGCTAGCAGTTTTGTTTTCGTAGATCATGCAGCAGCGAAAAGTTACAAATCTGGTAAAAAATCATTTACTCCAAGTTCAGGTCAAAAGTCAAAAGTTGATTTGAACAAAAAAGATTCTAATGTGAATGCACAGAAAACAAACCCTGATACAAAAACAAAAGCATCAAATACAGCGCCAAAAAGTAATAAAGGAAGCTTTATGAAAGGCTTATTACTAGGTGGTCTTGGTGGTTTACTAATGGGAAGCTTATTCGCAAACATGGGAGCGCTTGGTTCTGTATTAGCGTTCATGGTAAATATGTTAGTAATGGTTGGGATTGTAATGTTAGCAGTCCGTGCATTTAAATATTTCAAAGACCAACGTAAGAAACAGGCGGAAGAAGCAGCATGGAAACGATAAAAATTTCCGAGCAAGAGCTTATAAACGCACTATGTGTGTATATCGCAGAAAAGAGACAAGTTGGTCCAGAAGAAGTTTCAGTTGAGCTGATGTATGATGATGACTATGGTTTTTCTGCTGAAGTAGAAGTCAATGGTCGCGGGCAAATTTTAATTCAAGCAAATCTAATTGAAGCACTTCGTTTATGGCTTGATAGGGAATATAATGTCAATCCATTTGCTGCAAGGTTACAGCTTGAATTAGATGATGAAGAAGGTATTATCGCGTTAGTGAATTTTAATAGCTCAGATGAGTAGTGAAAAAGAGCTGTTGAGAGAAATCTCAACAGCTCTTTTTAGTATGTACAACCTTGAATGGGATAGGGAAAAGTTTATATTTTATGATTGCATAGAACCTATATGTAAAAAAAGTAACAACAATTCAAAAAATATTTACACAAGTGTGTAAAAACATTCTATCTAATGGATATACATTCATTGTCCTCAAGTAAATATTCAAAGATTCACTATAGGTTGGTATGTGAATTGCATGATGAATGGGTGAATTTATTTAGGGGGGATTGAATGGAGAAATTAGTAGAGTGGTTAGTTGGACAAGTTTGGAGTATTGGGTTAGTTGTTTTTGCATTAGGGGCAGGGATATTTTTCTCGATCGCTACTCGTTTTTTACAAATTAGATATTTTAAAGAAATGATAAAATTATTGTTTGAAGGAAAAACTTCAGAGACAGGAATATCTTCTTTTCAAGCTTTTTGTTTAGCACTGTCAGGACGTGTTGGGATTGGAAATATCGCTGGTGTAGCCACAGCAATTGCCTTTGGAGGACCGGGAGCCGTTTTCTGGATGTGGGTCATGGCATTACTAGGGGGAGCAAGTGCGTTTGTTGAATCTACTCTTGCACAATTATATAAGAGCAAAGTGGGGAATGAATACCGAGGAGGGACCCCATATTTTATTGAAAAAGGATTAAAGTTAAAATGGTTTGCTGTACTTGTTGCTATTGTAGTTACTCTTTCATACGGTGTTTTATTGCCGGGTATTCAATCGAGTAGTATAGCAGTTGGATTTGAAAATTCATCTGCTATTAGCAAGAATGTTACCGGTATTCTTTTAGTTGTATTACTTGCGGCGATTATTTTTGGTGGGGTAAAGAGAATTGCTGTTGTTTCACAAGCGTTGGTTCCATTTATGGCGATTGGGTATGTTGTAGTAACATGTATAGTGTTAATCGCAAATGTTACTGAATTTCCAAGTATGTTTGTCCTTATTTTTTCTAGTGCACTTGGTACGAACCAAGCTTTCGGGGGCATTGTTGGAGCGGCGATTGCTTGGGGTGTAAAAAGAGCTGTGTTTTCAAATGTTGCTGGAGTTGGAGAAGCAACGTATAGTTCTGCAGCAGCTGAAGTATCACACCCTGCTAAACAAGGATTGGTACAAGCATTTTCTGTTTATATTGATACAATTGTTGTGTGTACATCAACGGCACTTATGATTCTTATAACAGGGATGTATAATGTAGCTCCGGAAGGAAAAGAACCGATTGTACAAACAATGGGAAATATCGAACCAGGTCCAATATATACGCAACAAGCTGTTGAAACTGTATTTTCAGGATTTGGACCGTTGTTTATATCTATTGCCATCTTTTTCTTTGCATTTACCACATTGTTAGCCTATTACTATATTGCTGAGACTACACTGGTTTATCTTGACCATAAATTAAAGCTAAATTGGTTAAAAACGGTTTTGAAGATTGGATTTCTAATTATGGTTTACATTGGAAGTGTAGAATCTGCTTCTTTTTTATGGAATCTAGGAGATTTAGGAATAGGAAGTATGGCTTGGCTTAACCTGATTGCAATATTATTCTTAACAAAGCCAGCTTTAAAGGTGTTGAAGGATTATGAAAGTCAGAAAAAAGCAGGGAAGGATCCGGTTTTTAATCCGAGAGAAGCGGGGTTTGATGATATTGAATTTTGGGAAGAAAAGTGTGAAGAACTAAAAAAGAAAGCTACAAATGAAAGAGTCGAGATTGATCAAAGTGTAAAATTTTGATTCTGAAAATTCTAACTTTTATTTATAGACAAGGTAAAAGAAACAAAGATGTAATCTTCTTTGTTTCTTTTTATGTTGAGCTATCATAGAACAAGAGATGAAAGTTTTTTTGTACTATGATAGCTCAATATGGCTTCATCTAATAATGCTGCATACAATCTTGCTGTCAAAAATAGGTTTATTCATTAACGAAGAAAAACAAAAGAATGAAAAGTGTATGTAACTTATTACTAGAAATCGTATTGAAAAAGTTATTTTATAATTTGAGAAAACTGAAAACGCATACATATAATGTCCTATTTCTTCTATAATGTTGAGAAGATGACTAGGCAACTTATAGGTGTCATCTCTTTATATTAGAAATGGGGGAATGGAAAGTGAAAAGAAGCAGAAGAAAACTGAAAAATTCTATTCGATATTCTTTGTTATGCGGGATGTGTATGGTGAGTTTAGTTTCATTCGGATTCGCACAAAAAGCTTCAGCACATGGATATGTAGAGTCACCAGCGAGCCGTTCTTATTTGTGTAAACAAGGAGTAAATCTAAACTGTGGGCCAATTCAATATGAACCGCAAAGTGTAGAAGGGCCTGGATTATTTCCACAATTAGGACCATCTGATGGTAAAATTGCAGGGGCTGGACATTTTCCAGATTTAGATGTGCAAACGGTGGATAGGTGGAAGAAGGTAACATTAAGTGGCGGGAAAAATAAATTTCAATGGAAATTAACAGCACCACATAGCACAAAAGAATGGAAATATTATATTACGAAAAAAGATTGGAATCCAAATAAGCCGTTGACTCGTTTTGATTTGGATTTAGTACCTTTTTATGTAAAGAATGACGGTGGGGTAAGACCAGGGACAACGGTTATTCATGAAGCGAATGTACCGACTGATCGCAGTGGCTATCATCTTATTTTAGCTGTTTGGGAAATTGCTGATACAGGAAATGCTTTTTATCAAGTAATTGATGTGAATCTTGTGAATAATGGTTTAGAGGGAAAAATGGAATTTAATAGTAATATTCATTTTCCACTTCGATTTTAGTAATATGTTGTATATGAGAAGCAAAATTGTGGATCATCTAAATAAACTTAGATGATCTTTTTTTCTGAGAGGATATATGAACGGGAAATTTAGAAGAAAGTACAATTATTTATAAAAAAATGTGTTTAAAATATTGTCATATTTGCTTCTTTAAGATATCCTTTTCATGAAGAGGTGGAAATCATGGAAAAAGTACTAGTTTTCGGGCATAAAAACCCAGATACAGATGCAATTTGTTCTGCGATTGCTTACGCAGAGCTGAAAAAAGAATTAGGAATGAATGTTGAGCCTGTACGTTTAGGTGAAATCAGCGGTGAAACTCAATTTGCGTTAGATCATTTTAAAGTAGAAGGACCGCGTTTTGTTGATACAGTAGCAAACGAGGTGGACAACGTTATTTTAGTTGACCATAACGAACGTCAACAAAGTGCTAACGATATCGAATCTGTTCGTGTGTTAGAAGTGATTGATCATCACCGTATTGCTAACTTTGAGACAAGCGATCCTTTATACTATCGTTGTGAGCCAGTTGGTTGTACAGCTACAATTTTAAACAAAATGTACAAAGAAAACGGCGTTGCAATTCGTAAAGAAGTTGCAGGTTTAATGTTATCTGCAATTATTTCAGATTCTTTACTGTTTAAATCTCCAACTTGTACAGAACAAGACGTAGTTGCAGCTCGTGAATTAGCGGAAATCGCTGGTGTTGATGCAGATAGCTATGGTTTAGAAATGTTAAAAGCTGGCGCTGATCTAAGCGGTAAAACAATGGAGCAATTAATCTCTCTTGACGCAAAAGAATTCCAAATGGGCAATGCAAAAGTTGAAATCGCACAAGTAAACGCTGTTGATACAAACGACGTTCTTGTACATCAAGCGGAATTAGAAAAAGTAATCTCTGCAGTAGTTGAAGAAAAAGGTTTAGACCTATTCTTATTCGTTGTAACTGATATCTTAACTAATGATTCTGTTGCTCTTGCAATCGGTAAAACAGCAGTAGCTGTTGAGAAAGCATACAACGTATCATTAGAGAATAATACAGCTACTTTAAAAGGTGTTGTATCTCGTAAAAAACAAATCGTTCCTGTATTAACAGAAACGTTCCAAACTCTATAAGAGTAGAGTTGGATGAAATGAAAAGGGCAAGCAGATAAACAGTCTGCTTGTCCTTTTTGTTTTTAGCAAGAATCACATTTCAGATATTATGGTCTGTTATTTGAGTATTTTATAGAGAAGAAATAGAAAGTACGCAGGAAGAAAAGAGAAACTTGTTATTTTTAGATATGAATTAAAAATGTTATGATTTTATCTAGAAATACTAGGTCATACTTTGCAAGTAATTATAAGAGTGTAAATTTAAGCAACCGTGAAGTAGATTATATATAGGATTGAAAGAGAAAAGAGGTAAGAACATAACAATGAAAAGATTATGCATTATTCCATGTGGGAAAAAGAAAATTTGGGATAAGTACCCCGATAAGGGGCCAACGGAAGCGAAGGATGTATACATTAGTCCATTCGGAAAATCGTGCCAAGCGTATGCTGCACAATTTTTTACATACTGGGTTATTTTATCCGCAAAGCATGGTTTTTTACTTCCAACTGATAGAGTGAAAGAAAACTATAATCTGGCCTTTAATTCGAAAAGTAATGAGATTATTCGTATAGAACAATTAAAAGAACAGATGATTGATAAAGGATTAATAGACTTTGATGAAATTGTTTTACTTGCAGGAAAGAAACATAAAAAAGTAGTGACAAAGTTATATCCGGAAGAAACCATTTCGTATCCATTAGAGGGATGTAAGGGAATTGGGTATATGTTGCAGAAGTTGAAGTGTGCGGTTGAAAATCATAAAGAGATTCAGTAAAAGTTAAAAGAACTCAATTTATATTGTAAATGAGGGGGTTATGTATTGTTAGCAATATAGGCTTATAATGCAAAAAAATCTGAAGCTCAATAAAAAAAGCTAGATGAGGAGATATTAAAATGTCCTACAAGAATGAAATTGATAAATTGCTATGTATGCTCGAGCGGTTAAAAAATCATGAGGTGGAAATTTTAGATATTACAGAAGAAATGATGCCTGTTTATATATTTTCTAGGGATGAGTTTGAAGAAGGCCAATTAGGTTATAGTATAGGGAAAGATAATGAATCTCTTATTGGAAATGAAAAAGGGGATTGGCAAGATAGCTGGTTTGTTATTGGATATGAGGAGGTAATGGGAGATCCATTTTTTGTTGATGTAAAGGATGTTAAATTCCCAGTGTATACAGCTGAACATGGCATGGGTGAGTGGGAGCCCCTTTTACATAGTGATTCACTAGAAGAATTTTTAGCTGAATTAACATATCGAGATGAAGATTAATAATGAGTTATTGAAAAATAGGGGCTGTAGAAAGCCCCCTATTATTGTAAAGATAAGTTTCATTTAAGATTTAGGACATGTTATTTATAATTTATTACTTGCTCCATAAGGTTTCTTATTTCTTTAACTGGTGGTTTTTTATCATACACGTCAATATATGAAAAAGAATAATTTAAATTTCTAACAAGACCTTTTCCAATTTTTGCACTTAGGAAAGGAAATACTTGTCCAGTGTAGTCTTCAAGAGATTTACAATAGTATTTTTCATCCAAATAAATACTATATTTACATGTTAATTCTACTAATGGGTTACCTTCAGAATCATATACATCTTTAAATTCAATAATGTCTATTAGTGCAAATCTATCATTAAGATAAACTTTTTTCTTCTTTTCAGGCTTATTAGAAAGAATAAAAGCGAGACCTATTGCGTTAATCAATCTATTTCCTCCTACAAATATAAACAAAGATATTAATAAAATATATCGAGATATGCTAAATGTAAAGAGGTGAGGTGGATTTAGAGAAGAATCTGTTAATTATTGTTGGAGAAGATATGCACGTTCTACCGTCTTATCCGTTAAAAGGGTGTAAGGGAACTGAATATATGTTGCAGAAATTGAAGGATGCCGTAGAGAGTCGAAGGGAAATTTAGAAACTATTTTCAATAAAGGCAAACGAGGAAAAGAATAAAGGTGTTTCCTGCCCCCTTGAAGAAGTATATGTGCATATATTAATGTAAAAGGGGTGTTGATGAGTGATTAAATGGAACTGGTTATATCGAGATTTTTTGAATGCGTTTAAAAACAGTGAGTTAGAGAGTGATTGGATAAAAGATTATAAAGAATTATATTTAAAACCACATCAAAACGAACTGGAAGACCTTCATTTTGATCCGAAAGGTTTTCTGAATGAAGCGAATTCTCTATCTAGGATAAGCGAGCTCGGAAAAGATTATTTCCAAGAGATGGTGTTAGAAATTGAAAATACAATAGACTATGAAGCTAAAATTGTTTCAATTACTGAAGATATTTTAAAGAAGCTCCATAATACAACGGTAGAACAAGAAGTTTTTGTTATTGTAGGTTTAGAGTGTATGAATATATATTCAGTTGAGTATAAAGATAAAATAGTTACGGTAATTTGTCTAGAATTTGTACAAGGAAGCTTGGAAGGGTTAAAGTTGCTTCTCTCACATGAATGTCATCATTGGATCAGACAGTTATTCTTTACATACAATCTTTTTGAAGATTCTATCGGCGAACGAATTATAACGGAGGGATTGGCTTCGTGCTTTACTGAGGAGTTGGTTCCGGGTCATAGCATATGTGATTATTGTTTTGTTCCTGAGAGTACAGTAGAGTGGACTTTGGAAAATATATCTCAGCTTGATCATCTAATCTTGCAAAATGTAAAAGAAGATACTCTTACATCGAGTTTGTTTTCAAGAACTCCTGAAAAACAATTAATAGCAAATATGCCACCGAGGGTTGGCTATGTTTACGGATATTTAAAAGTAAAAGATTATAAGGAAAAACTAAATAAAGATTGTATTGATTTAAAGGGGATGAATTGGGAAGGAATAATTTTCCCGAAAGTATCGCCGCTATGATTATCAATTCATACTCTGTAATTTTTCTATTGATAGGTTTGTATACAATTAACAGTATGGAAAACGAATTAAGCATTAATAATAAGTGAAGCCCTGCAGGGAAGTAGCAGGGCTTCGTAAGGGTATGTCGAGAATGTCGGGCTCGACAAAGTAATCGTAACATGAATTTCTTGGAAAGAAACCTGGTAAATACGTCCAAATGAATGAAGAGTTAACGAGGATATTTTTAAACAGAGAAAAAAGGGCTTGCTTCCCGAGAGCAGGCCCCTTTTTCTAGATAATGTTGATGAGTAATAACTCATCTGGAGTACTTTTATAGTAACAAATAGAATGGATCTTGTGTATTGAGAAAAAAATAATAGAACTTAATCTTCTAAATAGTCAGGTTCGATATATCTTTCTGTTTCAGGCGAGCTCTTAATTTCTATAGGGCACTTCTTAAAAGCTACAACAGTAACTCTATCACCTTGAACTAGACTTCTAGATTCATTTATGGAAGAAAAACCTGTTCGCGTTAAAAAGTTGTATAGAGAAGGTTTTGTCATCCAAAAGCTACTAATGTTATCTAATGAAGCCCACTTTGATTGTAAACGTTCTTCTAATGAGGAATTTGAAGGATGCTCTATTGTTGTTTGCCCTTTATATTCATAATTTTTATATAGCACTGATATATTAGCATTACGTGCAATATGAGTATCTATGATTACAAACCTTTTACACACTTCATACACTTTTTCTAAAAAAGGGAATACATCTGAACTTTCTAAATGATACAAAATACCAGAACATAAAACTATATCAAATTGACCATACTTTTCAATACTTAAATTTCTCACATCATCTTGATAAAAGTTTAATTTTTTTAAATTTAATATCTTTTTAGCGAATATAGCTTTTTGTATATTTGATTCTCTTCCTTCTATACCTACAACTTCTGCGCCTTGCATAGCAAATTCAATGGCATAATGTCCTTCTAAACAAGCTAAATCTAAAATTCGAAGGTTTTTAAAATCACATTGTGTAATATCTTGAATCATGGTCACAATTTTTTTTAATGCTGGATTGGGCTGTCGCACATCTTTTGTATATACATCATCTGTTAATTTAATATCATAAGCTGTCCATTCACCATACTTACGAATTAAATCTGCTTTCTCCATATCAATATTTTTCATTGTTTTATCCTCACCTTTATATAAATATTTAATTTATCTCGCTATTTGTGGGCAGTAAGATCCCCGCCTCAAAATTCAACAAAAGCAAAGAAGTTAGATGGGGGATCAACTGCCCGTAAAAGCTCGATTGGTGAAGGCTAATAATCATTGGGGGATGAAGAAAACCCCCAATGATTAAAGTTTCACTTTATTAGTGGCGTTGTGAAAAATATATGTACATAGGTTAACGTATGTATATATAGGTTGTATTAGACTTATATAGAAATTTTTCTTTTCGTCTTTTTTATTTAAAGAAAAGAGTGTAGTATCCGAAAGAAGTGAAGTGGAAAGTAATTGAAATGAAGAAAGAAGGTTATTCCAACCGAGCGATTATGGAGACGTTAGGCATTAAAAATGTTAGTCAAACCAAAACAAGGATGAAATGGTATCATACATATCAAATTTCTATGCTTTCGCTGAATTTTCGTACTTGATATTACTTGTATGTAAAAAAAGACCTGTACGTTGGTACAGGTCACATCGCATTGCACATATCGGCTATGCGTATATATTAACAGATATAGTTGATTGAATCTATATGATGTATATTGAGAAAATAAAAAAAGACCTGCAAGTACAAAACAGGTCGTAAGAAGGGGTTCTAATCCAACAGATTACCTAAATAGTAACAATCGCTACGAACGAAGTCTATAGGTTATATATTGAGAAAATTTATGTTAGAGCAGCAATGTAGTTAGACGATATTTTTTAAGAATGAAAGAGATTAATGTTTTGTTTCTTTCAAAAAGATTTGGAAAAGGGATTTAAAAATCTTCTTATACGAAAATAAAGGCCGATACTTATAAAGAGATTCATATTTCCAAGCATCACGATTAGAAACTTTGAGTTGTTCATTTAAATCGCGAAAACCCATTAGATTGTTGTTATGTTTCATAAATAAACCTTCCTTAATTTGATGCTTATATCTTATGGGAATGAATGTATAATTTGTGTCATCAATAGTTTTAATGAATCTATTTTCTTTTCATTATCTTATTGAAATTTCTTTCTCATAAGTATTTTGTTTATTTTTAACGTGCTGTAGTCCATAGAAAGCAACTAATCCCCCAATACTGATTAAAATCCAAATAGAAGAGAAGGAAAGAATGATAAGGAAGCAAATTATTAAACTGAAAGAAAGAACTTTATTAAGCAGACCTGGTAATAATTTATATGCAGCAAAAATTCCACAAATGGCATTACAAATAAAAAAAGCATTTGCAATGGCTACGATTTGTTCCACAGTAATGAAATTATGATATAAGCAAATGAATACAGCGGTATGTATACTGATTAATAAAAGTAAAGAAAAGCTTGGTACATTCGATTTTGTACGATAGGAAAGTTTAGATAATTTCTTTATATATTTTGCTTCAGAAGCGATGAGACGTGAGACCCCGCCAACAACTAATAAATATGTACTCATGCAAAGAATAGTAGTAATAAAGGCTATGAGAGGAACTGAAAAGTCCCCAAATAAAGTAGCTAAAACGACTGTTATTCGTAAATTTTCTTGATTTGAATTAGGGATTTCAATCCACTGTGTAGCGCTTGCTACGACAAGACAAACAATCGTTACCGTAATCGCACTTATAGCGATAGCTTGCGGAATTGTTTTCTTTCGATTTGTAACATCCATACTATAATTCCCGATAATCTCCCAACCTACTAAAGCCCAAAAGAGCAATAAGATACTATATCCAAAGTCATCAAAAGAAAAAGCTGTTTGAAATAACGCTTCTGATCGAAAATGAGGAATAGAACTGATTCCTCCGCTTAATAAAAGAACAGTGGCAGCTGTTGAAAAAACAAATGATACTTTCCCAATAGATGATATGTCTAACAATAAAATCAATACGCAAAGACTCATTAAAAGAAAACCTATTCCTTCTAATGGTATTTTAGAGTTTGGAAATACAGCAGTTATATATTGACTAGCTGTCATGAGAACAGCAGTAGGCCCTAAACATCCGGCTATGATAAAGAAAATAGAAGTTAATTGTTTCATAGAAGGTCCAAAAGCTTGATCTACTGCATATGAAACGCCAGATTCACTTGGAAAGTGAATGCTTAACTTACCAAACAGTGAAGCAAAAAGAAATCCAACTCCCATAATAAGTAGCCAAGCAATAATGGCATAATCTCCAGCTGTTTTGTAAATAAGCGGGGGGAGTAAAATGATTCCTGATCCTAAAATGGGGCCAATAATTAAACCACTAAGAAGTACGGGACCTAATTTCTTCTCTCTCATACTCACATACATCTCCTTTTGAAAAGTTTTAAAATTTTGTTTCTTTTATTGTAAATCGAGTTTATTTATCAGTAAAATAGATATATATGAAGTTAATAATCGGAAAACACGATGTTAGAAGGGAGAGGTTGAAGTGGAGATTCGGCATTTAAAAACTTTCAAAACAATTGTTGAGTTAGGAGGGTACACACGGGCAGCCGATTATTTAGGCTATGCTCAGTCTACTGTGACAGGGCATATTCAAGCAATTGAACAAGAAATGGGACAGCCTTTATTCAATCGGTTAGGGAAAAGAATGGTTTTAACGGATGTAGGAAAGCATTTATTGCCTTATGCGAATGAGATGATCAATTTGTCCGAAAAAGCAAAACAACTCCCGAGCGTAGATAATGAGATTTCTGGAAAAATTGTCATTGGCGCTCCAGAATCATTAACAATTTATCGATTGCCCGCGATTCTGCATGAATATAAAAAGAAGTATCCAAAAGTGAAGATTACATTAAAAGCTTCAACTTGTTGGGAATTACGCAATGATTTGAAGAGCGGAAATATAGATATTGCTTTTCTGTTAGATACTGAGCGCCATGAACAGGATTTACATATCGAGCAACTTGTAATGGAGCAAATGGCATTTGTTTTTCCGAAAGATTACATTGTCACACAAACAGATTCGCGGGATGTCCAATTTTCTCAAGAGGAAACCTTTTTGTACACAGAACGTGGGTGCAGTTACCGATCTTTTTTTGAACATTACTTGCAAAAGCAAGGGATTCAGCATGAAAGTACATTTGAATTCTGGAGCATTGAGGCAATCAAACAATGTGTAATGTGCGGATTAGGAATTTCTTTATTACCAATCATTACAATTGAGCAAGAGCAGGAAGACAAGAAATTACACGCTGTGATTTCAAATGAAACAAGGTTTGCAACACAACTTGCCTATCATAAAAATAAATGGATTTCTCCGGCTTTATACGAGCTTTTAATGATTATTCGTAAGCATGCGAAAGAATGGAGAGAGGGATACAATGAATTTATAAAAAATTGAAAGTGGATACCCTATCTATCGGAATCATCTCTTTAATGATGTTCAAGTAATGATATAATACTAGTAGATGAAAGAATAAGAAAAGCAGGTGAATCTTTTTTGTTTACAAAAGCACAAGAACTTTTAGCGTCCTATTTTGGTTACTCGTCATTCCGCAGAGGACAAGATGAAACAATAAAAAATGTACTGGATGGAAAAGATACCGTTTGTATTATGCCAACAGGCGGTGGTAAATCGATTTGTTATCAAATTCCAGCATTAGTATTTGAGGGGACGACATTAGTTATCTCGCCTCTAATTTCACTTATGAAGGATCAAGTAGATACATTAGTACAAAACGGGATTTCAGCTACATATATTAATAGTTCTATTTCAATTACAGAAGCAAATCAACGAATTCAATTAGCGAAACAAGGTCATTATAAGCTGCTATATGTAGCGCCAGAGCGTCTTGATTCAATGGAATTTGTGGATCAATTAATTGATATGAAGATACCGATGATAGCAATTGATGAAGCACACTGTATTTCGCAGTGGGGACATGACTTCCGTCCAAGTTATTTACATATACATCGAATTTTAGATTATCTTCCAGAAAAACCACTTGTGCTTGCATTAACAGCAACAGCAACACCGCAAGTGTGTGAAGATATTTGTCGTACGCTAGAAATCGATCAAAAGAATACCATTATGACGACCTTTGAACGGGAAAATTTATCATTTTCAGTGATCAAAGGACAGGATCGAAATGCATATTTAGCGGATTATATTCGTCAAAATAAAAAAGAATCTGGAATTATTTATGCAGCAACAAGAAAAGTTGTCGATCAGTTATATGAAGATTTATATAAAGCAGGTGTTTCAGTTGCACGCTATCATGCCGGCATGAGTGATCATGATCGCAATGAACAGCAAGAACGATTTTTACGTGATGAAGTGAGTGTAATGGTAGCGACATCTGCATTTGGTATGGGTATTGACAAATCAAATATTCGTTATGTGATTCATTTTCAACTTCCGAAAAATATGGAAAGCTATTATCAAGAAGCAGGACGTGCTGGTCGTGACGGATTAGATAGTGAGTGTATTTTGTTATATTCTTCGCAGGATGTGCAAGTACAGCGCTTTTTAATTGATCAATCTACTGGAGAATCTAGATTCTCAAATGAACTTGAAAAACTACAACATATGACAGATTACTGCCATACAGAACAATGTTTACAATCGTTTATTCTAGAGTACTTTGGGGAAGAACCGCAAGAAGATTGTGGTCGTTGTGGGAATTGTACAGATGAACGTGAAAGCATCGATGTTACGAGAGAATCGCAAATGGTATTATCTTGTATGATTCGAACAAACCAACGATTTGGAAAGCAAATGATCGCACAAGTGTTGACGGGATCAAAAAATAAAAAAGTAATCGAATTCAACTTCCATACATTACCAACTTACGGTCTTTTATCAAATCGTAGCGTAAAAGAAGTAAGTGAATTTATTGAGTTTTTAATTTCAGAAGAATGTATTGCGGTGGAACATGGAACGTATCCAACTTTAAAAGTAACAACAAAAGGGAAAGCAGTATTAGTTGGAAATGAAAATGTACTACGTAAAGAAAGAGTAGAAACAAGACAAATTGTTCAAGATCATCCACTGTTTGAGGTGCTGCGTGACGTACGGAAAGAAATTGCACAAGGGGAAGGGGTACCGCCATTTGTTATCTTCTCTGATCAAACATTAAAAGATATGTGTGCGAAAATGCCACGAAGTGAAACCGAGTTACTACAAGTAAAAGGGATTGGAGAACATAAGCTTGCGAAGTATGGTTCTCAATTTTTACAAGCAGTGATTGATTTTGTTGAACAAAATCCAGATTACGCTGATACGATTAAAACAGAAGTTGTTACTGAGCGTAAGAAATCAGGAAAAGCATCGGCAAATTCTCACTTAGAAACGTATGAAATGTATAAACAAGGTATTGAGTTAAGTACGATTGCAAAAGAACGAGGATTATCACGTCAAACTGTTGAAAATCACTTGATTCGTTGTTATGAAGAAGGAATGGAAGTGGATTGGCCAAGCTTTGTTCCGGCTGAATATGAATCTCTTATTGAATCAGCAGTACAAAATGCAGAAGGTGGATTAAAGTCTATTAAAGAACAACTTCCAGATGAAGTGAGTTACTTTATGATTCGTGCTTATTTACAAATTAGAAAATAGAGAAGTACTAAGGGGATAGTGAACATGCACTATGTTTTTGTTTATGGCACATTAAGAAAACAACAAGTAAATGCTCATTACTTATATGGGGGAATATGTATTGCGCTAGAAGCATGGACTTATGGGCAGTTATTTGATACAAACGAAGGCTATCCAGCAATGATTCTTTCGAGTGATAATAAGGTATATGGAGAAGTGTACGAAGTAAGTGATGCGATTCTAGAAAAATTAGACGAATTAGAGGAATATACCGGGAACGCGGAAGAAGATTTGTATAACAGGATAATTCGACCAGTTTACTTAGGAGATAAAACGATTACAGCGTATGTATATATTGCCCATAGTAATGTTATGTTACAGAAGTCTATACTTTCGGGTGATTGGGTGGATTATCTAAAAGTATCTAATCAACATAAAATATAATATTTTTCTCAACAAAAAAACGTTCAAAAGAAATGAACGTTTTTTTGTTATAAAGATGTTTTTGTTACTTCACTATTAGAATTGCTTAGCTTTTTCGATTGCTTTATTTGATATAGATAATAAAAGAGTAAGCTTAAGCCAACAAAAAATGCTGAAGATAAAAAAGCTCCGTTGTATCCTATATATTTTGCAATAAAGCCTAGGATAAATGCTCCGAGTGCAATCCCAATATCAACAGACATAAAATATGTGGCAGTTGCTGCGCCTCTTCTTTCTGGAGAAACTGATTGAATGACCATAGCATTTAAAGTAGGTTGAAGAGAACCTAACCCTATCCCAATCATTAATGCAGATATTAAAAATGATATGGTTGAGTATGCTTGACTTAGTAAAATGATTCCAATAATACAAATAATCATGCCTGGATAAATAACATAATTGGGACCAAATCGATCAGATATTTTACCTGTTATTGGTCTGGAAATTAAAAGTGCGATTGAATAAACAGAGAAAAAATAACCTGCTGCCGATACTACACCTAATTCCATAGCGTATAAAGAAATAAAGGAAACTATACCTCCATAAACAGCTACTAGTAATATAGATACGATAGAAATCGGGATTGCTTTAGGCTCAATATATTTTTCAACAAATGTTTTGTTATCAAGTGTTTTGTTAGACTTTGGTGGATCTTTAAAGTCTACAAGATAACCTAATAGTACACTAATCCCAGCTAGTATGAAACAAGATGTAAATAGTATGTTATAGTCGTAGTTATTCATTATTAATAATCCGATAGAAGGTCCTATAACTAAAGCTAAACTAGTAAATCCGCTGTAATATCCGATTCCTTCCGCACGTCTTTCTTCTGGTATGATATCTGCGATAATTGTCCCTGCTGCAGTAGATGCAACCCCAAAACTAAAGCCATGTATAAAGCGAAGAAGAAGAAATAATATGAACCCCATAATTTTTAAATAAAAAAACATCAAGAAAAAAAATAAAAGTCTTCCAATTAAAAAAACTTTTTTTCTCCCAAATTCATCTAGCCATTTACCAGATAGAGGACGAGAAAATATTTGTGCTGATGTGAAAAAGCCAATAATGAGTCCAATTTGCTCTTCTTTTCCCTTTAAAACTTCTAATAAAAATACAGGTAATGTAGGAAGTAGCATATAAAAACTTACAAAAGTAAAAAAATTACTAAGAGAAAGAAAGATAAAACTTTTTGTCCATAATTTTTTTCTCAATATATCTCCCCCTAAAATTTTCTGAAAATATTGAATTTTATATATTTTCTATAGTATAACATAACTATAAGTTTTGAGGAGGTGAGAAATATGGTGAAATTCTCAAGCAAAAAAATCAACATGTTATCTGGACTATTTAACTAATAACACTTTGAAAATAGTGAATCGTATTTTAAGGGTTCACTATTTTCCCCCTAAATAATTTTACTAAAATTATAATATATACATATTCCTAATAATATACAGCGGAAAAATTTATTGTTTTATTTGAAGGAGGTAGCAATGTTTATGGGTGAGAACGCATTTTTATCAGCAATTATACATTTAAAGGAAACTGATGAAAATTCTAATATTTGGTCAAAGACTGTTTGTCGTTCTTTCAAGTTTCATGCACTTGATGATCCATCATACACGTTAGGGCAAATACTAGAACCATCCATTTTATTTGAAGTATCTGAGGTTACAAAGATTCCTATAGAAAAATTAGTGAAATTAGATTATGTTTCAGAAGGCCCTATTCAACGGATACAAAATCGTTTATCAGTCATTAATGAATTATCTCCATTAGAAAAATTGAACCTTGCCCATAACCTTTTATCAATATCACGTTATGAATATACTTCACATATTCTCCAACTAATTAATCCAGAGCAATTTTCAGTTCAAGAAAAACTTCGTTATTATTATCTAAGATTTCTTTTGAAAAATCGCTTAGATGAAATGTCTTATGAACTAGAATTTAATAAAATGAAAGAGTTGTTAGAGGGAAACAACTTTCCAGAAACCATAAGGTTAAAAATAGCTACTCAAGCAATAGTATGGGAATTAAAACAAAAAAGGATAGGAAATGAGCTCTTTCAATGGTATATAGACCAAGGGATAAGCTCACGTAGAAAAATTAAAGAAGGAAATAACTTTAGTGAACATATTGCAGTTTCTTCTTTTCATCGAGCATTTGCAATGATACCAGCTGAAAAGAAAGAGGAAAATGAAACAAGAGAAGAGATGCAAAAAGCACTATATTATGCTAATTTGGCTCAAGCCACTAATGATTTAGAGGAATGCCGAAAATTAGATGCTATTAAAACATGCTATGAATCAGAACTGAAGGAACATCTTTATTTATCGAAAAACCATAATCAAGCAGAACGTGCTGGATATGACTTAATAGCCACGGATCCTAATTGGAGTATATCTTATCATGAAATGGCTGAATTTTATTTGAAAATGAATAAGCCAGAAAAAGCACTTTCAATGTTTGAAAAAGCTAAAGAAATTGGCTTACCAAGAGTGACTTTCACACACTTCATGTTAGGGTATTGCCTCAACCTGGTGGGAAGGAAAGAAGAGTCGCTTAATGAATTTCTTCAAACACTAAAACTAGATTCTACTAATATATCAGCAGGGATAAATGGGTTTAACATAGCAAAGGAAATAAATCATGATCTACAACAAGTGTTTAAAAAATATCTCGAAACATGGGAAAAAGAAAATCTATTAGATGAAGAGCATAAGAGCTATTTAATAACCACATAGAATAGAATCTTTCTATGGTTAAACGAGTATTTATGTACTTAAGCGAATGAGAAATATAGAAAAAGGCAGGGAGAATTCCTTGTCTTTTTTATATTTTAGAAAGTTTTTACTCAAACTATTGACTTTATAAATGTATTTTTTATACAATTGTGTCTCGACTGAAAATTTCGAACGGACAGGAGGGAATCATCATTATGAGCACTATATTTGAAGAAGAATTACAAAGGATGAAAAATACTTTATCTACAATGGATGACCAACTAGATAAACTGGAAAAAATCCCTGTTTATTATGGGGATGATTTTAAAGAGCAAATCCTTGAAAGTATGAGGGAGTCGAGTCGACAAAACCTACGTATTGGTGTGCAAGAACCATACTTTGGACGATTAGATTTTCAGGAGGATGGACAGTCAGAACTAAATCCAATTTATATTGGTAAGGTCGGTATTTCAGATGAAGAAGCAATGAAGCCAATTGTTATTGACTGGCGTGCACCTGTTGCTAGTATGTTTTATTCATTTACTGGTGGTGAAGAGCCGGCTTTTTATCATTCGCCAGATGGGTTAGTAGAAGGGGATGTTTATTTAAAAAGAAACATTGCCATTCGCAAAAGGGAACTAGAACGTGTTGTTGATACATATGTAAGAGGAAGTGAGGATGTATCACTTGCAGATGATTTTCTTCTATATCGATTAGGTGAAAATAAGGATAACAAATTAAAAGATATTGTCTCAACGATACAATCTGAGCAAAATGATATTATTCGTGCAGAGAAAAATATGCCACTATTGATTCAAGGGGTTGCAGGAAGCGGAAAAACAACAATCGCTTTACATCGCCTTGCTTTTTTAATTTATGAATATCGCCAGCAGCTAGAGGCAGAGAGAATGATTGTATTTGCTCCAAACAGTTTGTTTTTAGATTATATTTCGAGTGTACTTCCTGAGCTTGGTGTAGGTAATATTAAGCAAACAACATTTCAAGAGTGGGCGCTGCGCACATTAGATGATGCGATGAAATTAAAGCATACAGAAGAAAAGTTGAAAGAAGCTTTTTCAATCGATCGTGATGATAACAAAGTGATGCTCGGTAAATTAAAAGGAACGATGAAATTTAAATCTTTCATTGAAGAAAGTATGATTCAATTTGAGAAGAATTTAGTACCAACAAAAGATTTTGAGGCATGGGATAAAGCTGTTATCACAGTAGAAGAAATCAAAAAATGGATGCAAGTAGAATATAAGCATTATCCATTAAAGAAGCGTAGAGAACGATTGGTTGGCCGGATAAAGCGCTGGATTGAGATTGAACTTAAAAAGTTTGAAGGAACAAATGAGAAAAAAGAATTAAAAAAAGAAGCGACAAAGAGATTAAATGCCTATATGAAGTTTTGGCCGAAAATGAGTCCGTTATCACTGTACGGTTCGATGATGAAGCAAACGGAAATATTGGACGTATTGCCTGAAGAACTTGTTCAAGAAACAGAAAAGAATTGCCGTAAAAAAGAAGTGTATATAGAAGACTTACCACCTCTTATTTATATTCATCATCAAATAACAGGAATCGAAATTGGACAAAAATTTCATCATGTTGTTATTGATGAAGCGCAAGACTTTTCACCATTCCAAATCTATATATTAAAAGAAATTACAATGGGTAACTCTTTTACGATTTTAGGTGATTTATCTCAGGCTATATACGATTATCAAGGAATTGAAGACTGGAATGATTTTAAAGAAGTGTTCCAAGAAACTGGTTATTATGAACTCACGAGAAGTTATCGTTCAACAAAGGAAATCATTGAATTTGCAAATGAAGTCATTAAAAATGCTGAAATTCCAGTAGGCCTTGCAACGCCTGTTTTCCGTAGTGGTGAGAAAGTAAAGGTCATTTCTACAGACGATCAGTTTGCCACAATTGTAAAGACATTACAAAATATGCAAAATGAAAATGTGAAGACGATTGCTATAATAGGAAGAACAGATGATGAGTGCCGCAGTATTTATGAGAAGTTAACAGCTACAGGAATCACTGTTAATGTTATTGAAGCGAATCAAAGTAAATATGAAGGCGGTATTTCAGTTGTACCTGTCTATTTAGCAAAAGGTTTAGAATTCGATGCAGTATTGCTTATAGATGTTGATGAAGTACATTATAAGGATACAAAGCATGATGCGAAACTATTATACGTTGGCTGCACGAGATCTCTCCATGATTTACGGATTTTTTATTCTGGAGAAGCATCACCTTTAATTAAAGGCATACCAAAGGAGTTTTATGGGAGTAAATAATGGATGTTTAAAGAGGGTTTTCAAGTGATAAGCGAGAAAATCCTCTTGTTTTTCTATAAAGTGAAACTTTAATCAGTGGGGGGTTTCTTCATCCCTCACTGATTATTAGCCCTCACGAATCGGGCTTTTACGGGTAGTTGATCCCTCACCTAACTTCTTTACTTTCGCTGAATTTTGAGGTGGGGGTCTTACTGCCCAAAAATAGCGGGATAAAAAAGAAAAGGGGAGAAGAAAATTGAAGATTATTACAAAGGTTATACGAAAAAGAGAATGGGAAGTAGGAAAAACAAAAGGGGAAATAATTGAAGCCTCACTCATGCAAGAAGGATTTATTCATTGTTCTTTTTTAGAACAATCTCTTCAAGTCGCAAATAAACATTTTAGTAATGAAATGGATTTAGTCTTACTAATTATGGATACAGCTCTTGTTAAGGAAGAGATCAAGTATGAAATTGCGTCAAATGGCCAGAAATATCCGCATATATACGGTGCTTTAAATGTAGGTGCTATTGTGAAAGTTGTTCCATTTTATAAAGAAGCAGGATTATTTGCTTTACCAAAAGGAGAAGTGTAAAACAAATAAAAGGAATTTATGAGATTATTATCGAATTTTGGAAAGTGGTAAAAAGAAATTGAAAAGAGGAATGTCTGTTGAAACTCATACAACAAAATAACGCAAGTGAGTACATAAAAAATAAAGTAATTCAATACAACATGTCCATTTTAACAGATGAAGTAAAGCAACCTATGGAACATATAAGCTTTGTATTGAAAGATGATGTAGGAAAAATATTTGGAGGTATAACTGGAACGATGTATTTTTATCATCTTCATATTGATTTCTTATGGGTGGATGAAACGGTACGTCATGATGGTTATGGTAGTCAATTGTTAAATAAAATTGAGGAATTTGCAAAAGAAAAAGGGTGCAGGCTTATCATACTTGATTCATTTAGTTTCCAAGCACCAGAATTTTATAAGAAGCATGGTTACAAGGAATTTGGCGTAGTTGAGGACCATCCTAAAGGATATAGCCAGCACTTTTTAGAGAAGCATTTATAAGTATAAAATAATTATATTATGTAACTTTAAAAGAATGTAAGAGGTGAATGGAATAATGGACGCAATACGCGCATACTGCCTTTCAAAAAGAAAAGCAACAGAAGATTCTCCAGACGGGTGGAATGCAACTTGTATGAGAATTCACAATAAGATTTTTGCGATTTTAAATCATGAAAAAGGGGATAAAGCCGCTATTACATTGAAATGTGATCCAAATATAGCATTGCGGGTTAGAGAAGAATATCCTGATGCAATTATCCCTGGCTATCATATGAATAAAAAGCATTGGAATACGGTGTATATACATAAAGAGTTAAGGCAAGAAGAAATGTATAAAATGATAGATTGGTCGTATGATTTAGTCCTGCAATCTTTTTCAAAAAAGAAGCAGGAAGAGATTTTGGGTTAGAGATTATTTATATTAGGAGAAATCAGTAATGTCATACCCATTCGATTGCATTACAAATTTTATTTTCGTCGAAACTGAAATTGCCCCAGCAGATGTAATTTTAGTTCCTGGTGCTAATCATCCTCCGCTCATGGAAAGCGCTGTTTCCTTGTATAAACAGGGACTAGCACCTTACATACTTCCATCTGGCGGATATAAACCACACGTAGGAACGACTGAATGGGATTTCTTAAGAAATATTGGTATTGCAAACGGAGTCTGAAGAAGCCATTTTAAAAGAAGATAAAGCACAACATACTTTAGAAAATGCACGCTTATCGTTGGAAGTTCTACAAAAAACAGGCATACACCCTAAAAAAGTTATAATTGTCTGTAAAGCAGGACACTCGCGCCGGGCATTATTATGTTATCAAGCAGAATTTCCAAAAGAAACTGAGTTCTTCGTCTCGCCTGTAATCGACAGGTATGGAATAACTAAGGAAAACTGGTTTTCGTCTAGCTCACTTTACTAACAGATGCGTTAGTAGGACAAGGACAAGGACAAGGAAACCTTTTTAATTGGTTTTCCCTTTATTTCACTATCAATAGTATACTTAATATAGCCTACTAATAAGAGACTGAGGGGGACAAGGACATTATGTCAAAACTATTACGTGAATTATCTAAACCGAGTAATGAGGCTCTGCGTCCCGAAGTATTAGAGTATTTGAAAGTTACTTTAGGTAAAATTGTTTCACTTGTCACTGATTTTAAGTGGTATATGAGGAAGATTAAGGACGGAATTAATAATGGTATAAAAGATATTTTTTTCTTTTACACATTGAGAGAGAAAAATAGCCTCCAAAATGAACAGGTTTTGGAGGCTATTTCTATACTAAATACTCTTTACCATATTTTCAGTATTTGCATCTTTTTGTTTATATAATTGTACGCCCTTCATAAATAACAACATGCCTACCACACCAATTACAAAATAGACAATACTCATACCAAAAGAAGGAATAATAGAACCAAGTAATACCCCTAAAGCACCCATGATTCCTGCACCATGAAAGATTAAGCCACCTATTGCCATATATGAACTTCTAGCATTTTCTGGTACATGTGCTGCTAAAATAGATTGTCTTACCGGTGCATACATCATTTCTCCTATTGTGTATAAGAAAACGGCAAGTAATAAAATCCATACATTGTTACTAGAGCCAACAATCGCAAATCCAAGTGTAAATATAAAAACACCTACAAATAATACATTTTCTTCTTTAAACCCTTTTACTATTTTTACTGCTAAAACAGAGAACAAGACGATTAATAATGTGTTTTCAGCTGAAATCCAGCTCAGCATACGGATACCAGTTAAATCAAATGTAGTACCGTTCCACAAAGTAAATTGAAGGGTTTGAAATTCTTGTTCCAACCGAATCCCAATATAGTTTGTAACTTGAAATTCTAACCCAAGCGTACATAAAAATGCGAGACAAAAACAGATATATGCTCGATCTTTTATAACGACTTTATAGCTTGAAGCAATGTTCTTTAAAATGTTTTTTTGTTGTACCTTTTTTTCTGCTACATAAACTTCTTCAATGCATAAAGCAAGCATGATAAATGTCAGAGCTGAAACAATACTTAACGTGATGAACAATTGTGTACGATATTGTTCATATAACAAGCCACCTAAAAGTGCCCCAATCGCCATAGATAAATTGATACACCAATAGTTGATTGCATACATCATTTTTCGATTTTCTGGTGTACTAACATCAATTAACATTGCTTCTATTGCTGGGCTCATTAAACCGGTACCAAGGCTATGTACGAGCATAAAGCAAAATGTTAGCCAAGGAGAATTTACGTATGGAGAGATACAAATCCCCATGGAAACGACACCAGTGAACTGCATCGCTTGTCCAACAAGCATAATTTTCTTTCTTCCTAGTTGATCAGCGATATAGCCACCGTACAAGCCTACGATGATAGAGGCACATACATTAATTAATAACAATGTACCGGCTAAGCTACTCCCCAGAGTTGTCGAGAAATAAATAGCCATAAACGGAAAAATCATCGTATACACAGTTCTTGTGAAAAATGATGTGATAATTCTAATTTTTATATTTTGATGCATGGACCAAAAGCTCATATATATTCCTCCTTATATACATATATTTTACTTTAAATTGAAATTAATATAAATAATATTCAGATAAATTAAATGTTTCTCAACAAATGTTACTGCAGTTTGCTTGAAATAATGACTACGCGCCAGAGCCAGGTTGATTGTCTAATTGATTGAAAAATAAGTCTCTGGTTGCTATGATTACTAGGAACTTCCATTTTCTCACATCCAGAGTATCGTACATTAGTAGCAGAATACAATGAGCGTGTTATTGGTATGATTGGTTTATGAACAGGCATTCTTTATACTGAAGGCGGAATATACGTTCGTATTATTGCGTTGCTTGTAGATGAAGATTTTCGGAATCAAGGAATTGGAAAAAGATTAATAGAAGCAGCGGAAAAATGGGCGATTGAGCAAGGGGTAGATTCAATTGGATTAAATAGTGGGAACTGTGCTGAAAGAGAACATGCGTGTCAATTTTTTAAATACATGGGATATGTTGAAAAAAGTACAGGGTTTGTGAAAAGTTTAGTGTAATAAGAAGGGGATTTATAATGAATTATAAACGAAATAGAATACTATATGCAATTTTTACTATAATCGTAATTGTTTTAGGATTGGGATCAAGAAAGTTTGCACATGCTTTACCGGATTTATTGAATGCCTACTTAGGCGATGCATTATGGGCGCTGATGATTTTTATTGGTTTTGGCTTCCTTTGCAATAAAATGGAGACTAAAAAAGTGGCATTCATAAGTTTACTATTTTGCTATGCTATCGAAATCAGCCAATTATATCATGCGGAATGGATTGATAGTATTCGAGCAACGACTTTAGGAGGGCTTGTATTAGGGTATGGATTTTTGTGGAGTGATTTATTGGCTTATGCGATTGGAATTGGAATTGGTGGGTTATGTGAATTAGTGTTTCGGAAAATATAAAAGACTTTTAATTGAACAAAGGGATATTTATACAATGGAGCACATATTAGAAATTACAAATTTTTGGTTTCAAGACGAACAAGTAACAGCAGAAGCCATTCAACCGAAAGTAACGAAGATTATAAGGAATAAGCAATATATATTAAAAGAAAAAGGTTCGATAAAGCAGTTGTTGGCTGAGATAAATGTATTAAACCAACTTGCACAAAAAGGAATTAAAGTACAAAGGCTTTTGAAGACGAGAGGTAATGAAAGCTATATTTTAAAAGATGATAAATATTACTGTATGTATGAGTATGTAGAGGGAAATGTTGTAGAAGTAAAACGTGTTGAAAATCTTAAAGTGCTAAGTAATACTATTGGAAATGAAGTTGCTAAGTTACATCAGGTACTTTGTTCATCAAATCATGCAGGTAAATTTGTGGAACGTAATTTTTACAATGTAATTTACGAGTGGGCCACACCTATTTTGAAAAGTAGTGAGCAAGTTCATCCTGAGCTGATTCAAACTATGGACCAGCTGCAAAAAGATTTTAAAGACTACGTTACGTTGTTACCAAGGCAACTCATTCATCGAGATATGCATTTATCTAACTTAATTTTTAAGGAAAATGAGTTTCAAGGATTTATAGATTTTGAACTTGCAGAAATAAATGTGAGAGTGTTTGATTTATGCTATTGTTTCACTAGTATTCTAAGCGAATTATTTTCTGATGAGCAATTAAGAAGTAACTGGTTACATATTGTTGGAAATATTTTCGAGGGATACCATAAACAGAATCCTTTAACAGAAGCAGAAATTCAAGCGATTTGGTATGTAATGCTAGGCATTCAAGTTATCTTCATTACTTACTTTGTTCAATCAACAGAAATGTTAAAGTTAAATGAAGAGATGTTCTTTTGGATACTAACAACAAGGGAAGTCATTGAAAAAAGTGTAAGAGAAGTATAAAGACATAATTTCAAAATCCCCTTTACATGATAGGAAAAGGGGATTTTGTTATATTACTTTATAACTTTTTTAATAGATAAATCTCTTGTCATAAGAATATGTGGAATATCGTCTTCCATAAATACATCTGAAGAAGTGTGATAACCTAGTTTCGTGTAAAAGCCTTCTGCATGTGTTTGACCATGTAATTTGACTTTATATATCCCATGTTCTCTAGCGATTTCTTCTAATGTTTGAATAATTACTTTGCCTAAACCATATTTGCGATAAGGCTTTAATATACAGATTCTTTCTAGTTTACCTATTCCATCAACATATCGTATACGCCCAGTTCCAACTGGCATTTCGTTAAAATAGACTAAAATATGATGACATAAATCGCTTAGTTTATCGAAGGTATCAAATTCATCTTCTAAAGGAACACCTTGTTCTTTAACAAATACATCTTTTCGAATTTGAAAGGCGATTTCTAAATCATTTATTGCTTTTATTTGTTTTGACTCCAATTTATTCAATCCCTTCTGGTATGATGTGAATATAAAGATAATGTTTTTACATAGTATATAACATAGAATTTTTGCTGTAAATACAACAAAATGTTTTGGGGTGTGATAATAATGAAAGAAATACTTCGAGAAATCGGAATGATTGCTAGGTGCTTAGATTCTATAAGTAATATTGAGTTTAAAGAAATGAATCTTTCGAAAGGACAATATTTATATCTTGTTCGTATTTGTGAGAATCCGGGGATTATTCAAGAGAAATTAGCTGAATTAATTAAAGTTGATCGAACCACAGCTGCGCGGGCTATTCAAAAATTAGAAACACAAGGTTTGATTGAAAAACGAAATGATAAGGAAAACAAAAAGAATAAAAATTTATTCCCAACATCAAAAGGAGAACAGGTATATCCACTTTTAAAGAGAGAAGAGCAATATTCACACTACGCTGCATTAGAAGGGTTTTCTGAAGAGGAAATTGACACATTGTTTCAGTTATTGCAGCGGACTAGAAAAAATGTAGAAGTAGATTGGGAGTATGTAAAGAAAGGGAATAAAAGGAGCTATTAAGTGAAAAAGGCTGATCTAAAGTATGTTAAATGAATTAGAGTCAGCCTTCTCATAGAGATTGTTATTATTGAAATGGTAGTAATTCTTTTATGCCATTCGTGGTTGTAATAATCGCTTTATCTACCATATGAATAAACAAACCAGTTTCAATAACACCAGTTAGCATCTTCAAATGCTGATGTGCTTCAATTGGCTTGGTTATTCGGTTAGGAAAAACACAGTCTAAGATCATATTGCCGTTGTCTGTTATGAATGGTTTATGGTTTTGGATGCGTAAAACGGTCTGGCAATCAAATGATTGAATTCTTTTTGCAGTTTGTTCCCAAGCGAATGGTACAATTTCAATTGGTAGCGGGAAGGAACCTAAACGTTTAACGAGTTTTGACTCATCAGCGATTATGATAAGTTTTTTAGATGAAGTAGCAACTATCTTTTCACGAAGAAGAGCGCCGCCCCCGCCCTTGATTAACTGTAAGTCGGTGTCAATCTCATCTGCGCCATCAATCGTGAGGTCGAGATCGTCCACGTCATCTAAAGAAATTAAGGGGATAGACAGTCTTTTGGCCAACTGTGCAGTTTCTATTGATGTTGGAACCGCTTGAATAGATAAGCCTTCATTTACTAGCGCTCCTAACTTTTGTATTGTCCAATATGCAGTGGAACCAGTGCCAAGTCCGATTTTCATTCCATCTTTCACAAAGTCAGCAGCATATTCACCAGCTAAACGTTTTAAATCCATCATCATGATTCTCCTAATTTATTCTGCGGGTCTAGGCCCAGCGTCTAATCCTGAATTTTCAACTGTTAAGATGGGTCTTACGGTTAAATCTTTATGTACACGCATTTGGCATGATAATCGTAAATGATCTTCAATTCCTTTTTCCGTAATTGCATTTTTTTCATCACGGCTAGGTTCACAAAAATCACCAGCTACTATTTCAACTCGGCAAGTCGTACAGCGAGCTTTCCCACCGCAGCGATGAAGAATTTGAATGCCGTTATCTTCAAGTGCTAACACTAATTTTGTTCCTTCTTTTACATCAAACGTACCATTTCCTATAACGGTTAATTTTGGCATATTATTGCCTCCTCATGTAAAATTCTACATAACATATTTATGACCTCACATTTATAAACATAAACATAAAAATTTTTTTATTCGACCCGTAACTTTTTTATTGGTTCGATCGTTAATTAAGTAAGCGCTGAAAAGGAGTGGTTATTTTGTGCACAAAAGTAACTCAATTATTTAAGAAGCATATCGATATGAGTCATTCAAATATAGACTTTTTAATTGAAAATTATACTGAGTTAAAAAGGTACTGTACATTTTTAACAAAAAACAAATGGGACGGTGAAGATCTAGCCCAAGAGACTGTTTGCAAAGCACTTCAAAAATATGTAGGTGCAGAACATAAAGAAATTTGTATTACACTTCTATATAAAATCGCTCGGAATCAATGGCTGGATCAGATGAAAGTAAAATCAGTTCAGGAAAAATTAGAGCAGCAAATGACAGTTGAAGAACCACATGAAAAAATTGCTGATTTGCACGCGATGGTAGAAAAAATGTTATCTTCGTTAAATGCACAGCAATCCGTTATTTTCTTATTAAAGGATGTTTTTCAATATAGCTTATCCGATATTGCAAAAATATGTGGAATATCAGAAGGGGCAGTAAAAGCGTCACTTTTTCGTAGTAGAAACCGCTTGAAAACAATAAGTGAAGAAGGTGTTGAATTAGCTGGACAGGAAGATGATGTCGAGGTAGTGGTCACAGCGATAAGTGAGCAAAAACCAGAATTGCTAACAAAACTACTCCCAACCATCCAATTTACACATCTATCATCCAAGCAGCCAATGCTATTATTCAATACGAAAAAATCTTCTTCTTACGGTTACATGTTATGCGTAGCTTAAACCTAAAAAATAGATGGAGGGATTTTCATGAATACAATTCCTTATGTTGTAGAACAAACAAAGCTAGGAGAACGCTCCTATGATATATATTCAAGATTGTTAAAAGATCGCATCGTCATGATTGGATCAGAAATTAATGATCAAGTTGCAAGTAGTGTAGTAGCACAGTTATTATTTTTAGAAGCAGAAGATGCGGAGAAGGATATCTTTCTTTATATTAATAGCCCAGGCGGTTCGACCACAGCAGGGTTTGCGATATTGGACACAATGAACCTTATTAAACCAGATGTTCAAACGCTTTGTATGGGATTCGCAGCGTCATTTGGAGCACTCTTGTTGCTTGGAGGAGCCAAAGGGAAAAGGTTTGCGCTTCCAAATAGTGAAATCATGATTCATCAGCCGCTTGGTGGGGTGAAAGGGCAAGCAACAGAAATTGAAATTACCGCAAAACGAATATTAAAGCTAAAACAAGATATTAACAAAATCATATCTGATCGAACAGGTCAGCCAATTGAAAAGGTAGCGCATGATACAGAAAGAGATTACTTTATGACAGCGGAAGAAGCGAGAACATATGGTATTATTGATGCTGTTATTAACAAGAAGTGATTTAGAGTAGGCTAGTGAACAGAAATGTTCACTAGCCTATTTTTCATTTGAGTCGTAAGTTAATCTTTTATCCATCCATCCACTAATTTTTGATTTTGTTTAATCCATTTCCGTGCAGCCTCTTCAGGATCTTTTATTTTATTTAACATAACCATAAGCGTACCAAGTTGTTCATCCTTCATTTTCCATCTATTGAAGTATTTCACAATTTCTGGATAATCTTTTTCAAAACCTTTTCGTACAGAGTAATAAATGTCGTCTTTTTCACCATATACTTTCTTAGGGTCTTTTAAATATTTTAAATCAAATTCTGAAAAACCCCAGTGTGGATTCCAAAGCGTTACAGCAATTGGTTTTTTTTGTGTATATGCCTTTTTTAACTCGCTCATCATTGCTGCTTCTGAAGATTGGACAAGTTTTAACTTTATATCATATTCCTTCATTGCTTTATCGGTTAAATTCATAAGGCTGCTACCAGGTTCGATACCAACAATTTTACTATCGAATTCATCTTTATGAGCGTTCAAATCTTCGATGCTGTTTATATCCTTCATATAAGAAGGGACAACTAAACCAAGTCCAGTTCCTTCGTACCATTTTGACTTCAGGGCCATGTCATTTTTATACCGATCATTTAAGGGCTTATCGGTAACTGGAAGCCATACTTCTAGGTTCGCATCAACGTCGCCGCGAGCTACACCGGTCCAAATTGCTGCTTTTTCTAAATACATGAGTTCAACTTTATAGCCTTTTTGTTCTAATAAAACTTTCCACATATTTGCGGTCGCAATATTTTCTTTCCAGCTTGTTACACCAAGTTTAATTTTTCCTTTTGTATTTGCATTTGTTGCATTACAAGAGGTGATGATCATACTGATGAATAGCAAAATGCTTATAAGCCATATTTTTTGTTTCATTACAATCCTCCCGTTTCATAGATAGAAAACTGTTCTGTATGTGATTTTGTTTATTTCGTTTTGTATAGTATTGCTGCTATAAGTAAGTCTATAAGTGAACCTTCTTATTATGAACGGAAACAAGAATTTTAAAAAAAGCTTCTTTATGTAATTTCTATGTAATATTTCTGTTTAAAATCGTTACACTATGTGAATAGATGGGCAGAAAAGGAGTAGTTGTATGGAAAATACAAAAGTACGTGTTGAAAACGTAACAAAAGTATTTGGAAAAAACCCTCATAAAGCAGTTGCTTTATTGAAAGAAGGAAAAAGTAAATCAGAAATATTAAAAGAAACCGGAATGAACGTTGGGGTAAAAAAAGCGACGTTTGAAGTATATACAGGAGAAATATTTGTGATTATGGGATTGTCCGGAAGTGGTAAGTCGACTCTAGTTCGAATGTTAAACCAACTAATAAAACCAACGGCAGGCCATATATATATAGACGGGGAAGACATCGCAACGATGGGGAAAGAAGCATTGCGGAAGGTCCGAAGAACGAAAATGAGTATGGTTTTTCAAAAGTTTGCGCTATTTCCTCATCGTACGGTCTTGCAAAATGTAGCTTACGGTTTGGAAATTCAAGGAGTTCCGGTAGAAGAAAGAGAAGCGAAGGCTCTAGAGTCGCTTAAGCTAGTAGGATTGGATCATCATAAAGATAGTTTTCCAGGACAATTAAGTGGTGGGATGCAGCAGCGCGTTGGGATTGCAAGAGCTCTTACAAACGATCCAGATGTTCTTCTTATGGACGAGTCATTTAGCGCATTAGATCCGCTTATCCGAAAAGAAATGCAAGATGAATTGTTAGAACTGCAAGATAAAATGGAAAAAACAATTATTTTTATTACGCATGATTTAGATGAGGCGCTTCGAATTGGCGATCGCATCGCATTAATGAAAGATGGAGAAATCGTGCAAATTGGAACACCAGAAGAAATTATGATGAGCCCTGCGAATGAATTCGTAGAAAAGTTCGTCGCAGATGTAAATTTAGGAAAAGTCATTACCGCAGAATCTATTCTAAAAAGACCAGAAACATTATTAATTGATCGTGGGCCACGTGTGGCACTGCAAATTATGAGAAATGCGGGTGTTTCTACCGTATATGTTGTAAATAAAAAACATGAGTTTTTAGGTATATTAACGGCTGACGATGCAAGTAAAGCAGTTCAAAGACAGTGGCCAATTGCTGATTTATTACTGAAGGATATTCCGCATGTTTATTTAGATACATTACTGGAAGAAACGTATGCGAAAATGGCGGAAATGAAGCTTCCATTACCCGTTATTGATGAGAAAAAAAGGTTAAGAGGCATAATAAAACGAGAAAGTGTCATTCAAGCCCTTGCAGGAAATATTGAAGAAGAGGTGAATGACAATGAATAGTATTCCACGTATTCCTTTAGGTGAATGGGTAGATGCATTTGTTGCTAGTTTATATGCAAATTTTGAAGGACTATTTAGAGGATTTTCATATATAATTGGTGGTTTTGTTGATTTACTTACCAATTTCTTAACAGTAATTCCAGCATTTTTAATGATCATAATCGTATGTTTTCTCGTTTGGTATACAACGCGGAAAATATCTTTAGTTATTTTTACGTTAATTGGTTTATTATTCATTCTAAACATTAACTACTGGGGACAAACGATGCAAACATTAGCACTTGTTCTCACATCCGTTATTATTTCTATTATTGTCGGAATTCCAATTGGTATTTTAGCATCACAAAACGAAAGATTTTCAAAAATATTAAAACCAACATTAGACTTTATGCAGACAATGCCGGCTTTCGTGTACTTAATTCCAGCCATTACATTCTTTGGAGTAGGTGTTGTGCCAGGTATTATCGCATCTGTTATTTTTGCAATGCCACCGACAATTCGATTTACGGATTTAGGGATTAGACAAGTACCAGAGGATTTAATTGAAGCTGCAAATGCATTTGGTTCTACCGCATCGCAAAAGCTATTTAAAGTACAATTGCCGCTCGCAACAGGAACCATTATGGCCGGCGTAAATCAAAGCATCATGCTATCTTTATCAATGGTTGTCACAGCTTCGCTTGTAGGTGCACCAGGACTTGGGGTAGATGTATATCGTTCTGTAACGCAAGTTAACATTGGAATGGGGTTTGAAGCTGGACTAGCTATCGTAGTGATTGCGATTGTATTAGATCGAATTACGCAAGGGTTTCATAGAAAAAGAAGAGGATGAAAAGAAAAAACACGCTTCGTATGTAAGGATTTTATTACGATGCGTGTTTTTTGTTCTGATAAAAGTGCAAAAAGACAAATGTATCACATACGAACAATTACAGAACCATCAGCCGGTATACAAACTTGATTCTGTTGTTGTTCCATTGATTTTATCAATTGATTGTTTTTTGTGATTATTTTTCAACTAAGTATTTGATATTTTAATGAGAAGTTATTTCTGAACAATAATGACCTGGCTATAATTCTCGAATCAGAAATCTGTCATTTCTGAAAAATCGCACTAATTATTCATTTTATGGTATTATAAATTGTAAATTTAAGGAATGAGGTGATATGTATGTCGACACAAAGTCAATCTGAAGAACACTGTTTTATTTGTCAAAAACTTAAAGGGGACATTAAAGTACCAGGTGGTGCAATCTATGAAGATGATCTTGTATATGTCGGACATGTTCATTGGGAAGAAGAGGAAACATATCTTGGATATGTAATGATTGATGTGAAAAGACATACGCCTGGACTGGCAGAATTAACAGAAGAAGAGGCGAAAACTTTCGGCTTAATTACGAGTAGAGTAAGCCGAGCACTGAAAGAGTGCGAAGGGGCAGAACATATATATATTTTTGTTTCTGGAAATGGAGTTTCTCATATGCACATGCATATTATTCCGCGCTATCCAAATACGCCGAAGGAATTTTGGTCGCCAACTAAGATAGCAGATTGGGAAGACGCGCCTTATGGACAAGCAGAACAAATACAAAACTATGTGAAAGAATACAAACGTATATGGTGAATGAGTATGCATACAACAAATAATACACAATATTCATGGAGTGGTAGCGATGAAATGTGTTTAGGGGAAATTTCAGTTAAGCAGTATGGTGAAATAACACTTGGCAGATATGGTGGAAATACGAGTGCAGGCGCAAAGAAGAATGAAGACGGTGCTTTCGTTTGGTCAAATGAAAATTGGGAATTTGCGATGATATTAGATGGTCACCATAGTGCAGAAAGTGTCACTTTGGTCGTACATACACTACAAAATGAATATGAAAATATAAAAGTGTTATTAGAGGAACCAATTGAAACAGTATTTCGTTCTGTTGAAAATCATATACTTACAATTTTTCAATCCAATTCATTCAAGCAGGCTTGTAAGCAAGTAAAAGGTGAAACAGCTTGCTTAATTTGTGTAAGAAAAGAAAATTATATTTGGTGGTTTTCTATAGGGGATTGTCTCGTTTATTTATTTCATGAAGACTTACATAAACTAGGGCAACATATGTTGAATCAACGTCATTTTTATGAATGGATTGGGCATGTGAATACATTTTCTTTACCAGTTCCTTGTTACTCCTCAGGAATTCGGGAATTACGTACAGGTAAAAACAGAATCGTAATGGTAACAGATGGTGTCCTAGAGTGCGGAGAACGATGTTATGAAAATCCACTTCATTTGTATAAAGATATGTATGAAAATAAAGCGGAGCTAACAGAATGTGTTCAAAATGTACTAGAGCATGTTCATCATCAACTTGGGCGAGATAGTGCGACAGTGATTAGTTGGGACTATGAGAATTGTGGGTATGCTACTTATCCGAGTGACCAACCGGAGAAAATACAATCTTCACATTCAGTAAAATAAGTAGGACTGAGATGAGAAGACCTTTGTTACGTGTGGAAGCTATTATTATGAATGAAGATTATTCCAAAGCTCTTGTTCAGTGTGACGACCAAGAAACATTCTATCGTTTTCCAGGTGGATCCATTGAATTTGGTGAAACGGCACGTGAAGCGATTATTCGGGAGTTACTTGAGGAATATGTAATTTCTATCTTGTGTATTTTGTTTTATCTGATGTGCATTCTTGTTCTATATTTTTTACCTTAATATATCTGCACAGTGCTGAACGTAATCAAGAGATGAGGTGATTTTGTATTGTGGAAATTTTCAGTAATAGTTGTGATCATTGCCATACTGTTTCTTTTAGAGAATTTGTTAAGAAAAAAATTACATATACCTAGGAAAAATAGCTTTATATATAAACCTGTAAATGATCTTCATAAATGGGGAGAAATTAGTATCTTTACTATTTACCTAATAACTAGCTTCATTTTGATAGTGAAGTTTGATTATATAAATATAGGCTACTTAATTTTTGCATTTTTAGTTGTATTAAATGTTTTTCGAACAGTTATGGAATGGAAATATGATAAAGAATCAAAGGAATACGTAATTTCTTTTTTGGGGGCTATATGTTTAACGATTTCATTCAGTGTTGCAATTTATTTGTTTTAAAGTATAAATAAAAACAAGAGTAGTCTCCTTATATTTGAATATATGTAACTACTCTTGTTATTTTATTTGACATTACATTTTCTTAAAGCTTCTAAGAACAAGGAACTCCCACAATCTCCACGGAAGAATTTTTTTCGCAACTATCATCAATTTTACGCCTTTTCCAATTGGGTATCGAAGGGTTGTGTTTGTTGTTTCAGCAATCGCTACGATCTTTTGAGCAACATCTATAGGGTTACCAAATGAATCACTACCACTATTAATATGATTTTGTATTTTATCCATATATTCTTTATAGGGAGAGGCGGTTTCTGAATAATTTTCTGCAAGTGTTTTCCCGACTTCCCATATGTTTGTATTATAGGAACCTGGTTCAACTAATGAAACATCTATCCCGAATGGTTTTACTTCTAGGCGAAGTGATTCGCTCCATCCTTCTAGTGCGTATTTTGAAGAAACATAAGGGGACAGACCTGGGAATCCAACTTGGCCACTAATACTGCTTACGTTAATAATTTTTCCACTTTTTTGCGTTCTCATATAAGGTAATACAGTTTGAGTTATCGATATAGCTCCAAATACATTTGTTTCAAATTGTTTGCGATATTCTTCACTGGGAATTTCCTCTACAAACCCACCGTTTGCATATCCTGCGTTATTAACGAGAAGGTCAATTCGTTTTAATTCTTTTAAAAATAATTGGAATGCCTGTATAGATTCTTGATTTGTTACATCTAGTTGATGAATCCTAATATTTTGTTGTAAGTGTAGTGCAGTGGCTTGAGACGATAATTCAGCTTGTTTATCAAGATTCCGCATTGTAGCGATAACGAAATAATCTTTTTTCGCAAGCTCAAGGGTAGTTAAAAGTCCGAATCCACTGGATGCACCTGTAATAATTGCGATTTTTCTATTCATCGTGAACTCACTTTCTTTTTTCTTACATAATAACGAGTTCTATGTAGAAAATCTATCATTCTCCTATATTAAGCAGTTTGACATAGATATTGTTTCTTTACTGACCGAAAAAAGAGGGTTGTATCAGTTCGGTAACGAAATAGGAGAATGCAACAAAAATTGTATGTGCCGCATTTGATAGAGATAAAGATGTAGGATGTTTGAAACTGGTGTTAGATTTTTCTTTTATTTTCATCGCAATACATCTAAAGCTTTTTATGGAGGAGTGTGGAGAGTTGTTTCATGCCAAAGATGTTTTATCTGATCAGTTGTTAGCAAATGCGAATGACCCTAGTTGGTATCTTCCATTCTCAGACGCAGTTAAGAATTTGTCTGAAGAAGAAGCGTTTTGGAAGCCTAATGAAGATTGTAATAGCATTGCTGAAATTGTGCAGCATCTACTTTATTGGAATATAACATGGCAAACTAGATATAACGAATCGCATGTTAATGCCGTACCTTTAATCGGAGATAATAGTAAAAGCTTTATCGTTCCGGATAATCAAACATTTGATAATTTGAGAGATCGGCTATTAGAGGTACTGTTACAATGGCAAAATCTATTAACTGAAGAAAAAGTTGAAAGTGATGTAAATGGGCTTCCTATGTCTGCGAAGTGGTGGGAGGTACTAGCAAACGTAACAACTCATAACGCACATCACATTGGTCAAATCATTTATATTCGGAAGCTGCAGAAGAGCTGGTATCGAAGAAATAAATGAGAATTTTGCAAGTTTATATGGGAATAAAGCCCTTTGATTGGCAATAATAAATTTAATAAAGTTATTTGAAGTTTATTAGATAAAGGATGAAACAGCTCCCTTCAGTACTGAAGGGAGCTGTTTTTATATCAAAAATCAGCTTGACTCTAACGCAACGTGATAGATTAATTTGATCGAAGGAGGTGAATTCAACTGGTAACGACGGGGTATGTCGAAAAAACTACAGGTTTGACCGAAAGAGCAATAAGATATTATTGTGATTTAAATTTGATTACTCCAAAGAAAAACGAAATAGGGCAAATAAATTTATCAAATGAGGATTTGCTAGACTTAATTAAAGTTCTAACTCTAAAAATATTAGGCAAAAGGTTAAAATCTATAGCGTCTTTTCAATTACATGAACTTGGTATTAGAGAAATAAGAATTCAGCTTGATGAAATGTATACTTATATAGAGTACTTACTTTTATCTTTAAACCAATTAGAGTGTGTTAAAAATGAAGCTGTCGTATTAAATACTCTTAAACTGTTTTATGAATTTAATGAAAAATATATAAACAAGAGGTAACTAAAATGAAAATCTATATGGAAGATACTTTAAATCAATATGAAACTTTACTTTCATTACCTCTCGAAAAGAGAGAAAATTTCTTTAGATACACGATGATGAAGTCTTTTGAGGGTATGTGGAATACAATCAATGTACCACTTAAAGCTAAACAAAAAAATGGTTATGATGTTATGATGGCAACTCAAATGTTAGGATATCTGGATATAAAAGAAAGTGATATAGCAAGAAAAGCATTGAATGATTTAAAAATAATAGAGGCTTCAGACATTGCTCAAAAAGCACTAAAAAAATGCATAGAGTTTTCGAAAGCTGCTAACTTAGAAGTAGCTGCAGAAGAATTAAAGTTTGGAATGTATATTGCTGATCCTGAAAAACTTAAAAATCAAAAGGGCTACTGTGGTTTTGGAGGAATACCTGGGTATGTCACCATAACCATTCACCCAAATGAGTATAACGTTCCAAGAATACCTGCGCTTATTGCTCATGAATATCATCACAACCTCCGTTTTTCTTATTTTAATTGGAATCATGGAGACGTGACATTGGGTGAGTATTTAGTCATTGAAGGGCTTGCGGATTCATTTGCTACTGAGTTGTACCGTGAGGAACATTTAGGTCCTTGGGTTATCTCAATTGATGAGGAAGAGCTCGAATATTCGCTTCATGTTGTTCGGGAAGGTTTTCATTTAAGAGGATTTGATGAAGTTAATAGTTACATGTTTGGGGATGAAATTGCTAAAAAGGAAGGCTATTCACCAGTAGGTTTATCATCTGGCGCAGGTTACGCCGTAGGTTATCATGCTGTACAATCTTTTATGAAAAAGAATAACGTTACAATTCAGGAAGCTACATTGTTAAGTGCAGAAGAAATTATTACAGGATGTGGAGTTTTCTAAGGAAAGAGTATTTTAAATAACGTTATTGTTTTCTAACACCATGAACAAAAGTGGACATAATGAGACATCTGTCTCGTTATGTCCACTTTTTTCTCTTTTAAGAAGAAAAAAAGCCTATCATTCTAAGGGTTTAAAACTGGCATGGTATTTGCAATATAAAGGTCGAACAAGAAAATAGGAGGGCTGAAACATGTTGAAAACAACTGAAAGTAAAGGGAATGAAATGACAAAAGAGCAAGCGCGTTGGATGTACGAAAAAATGTTAGAGATTCGTAAATTTGAAGATAAAGTACATGAATTATTTGCACAAGGTGTTTTACCAGGTTTCGTTCATTTATATGCTGGAGAAGAGGCAGTAGCAGTTGGTGTATGTGCCCACTTAACAGATAACGATAGTATTACAAGTACACATAGAGGTCACGGTCATTGTATCGCAAAAGGTTGTGATTTAGATGGTATGATGGCTGAACTTTTTGGAAAAGCCACTGGATTATGTAAAGGAAAAGGCGGATCAATGCATATTGCCGATTTAGATAAAGGGATGCTTGGAGCAAATGGTATTGTAGGAGGAGGATTTCCACTTGCTTGCGGTTCAGCATTAACAGCAAAGTATAAAGGGACAAAAGATGTAAGCGTTTGTTTCTTTGGGGATGGTGCAAACAATGAAGGAACATTCCATGAAGGTGTGAATTTAGCAGCAATTTGGAAGCTACCAGTTATTTTTATTGCTGAAAATAACGGATATGGTGAAGCAACTACATTTGAATACGCTTCAAGTTGTAATTCTATTGCGGATCGTGCAAAAGCTTATAATATCCCAGGTGTTCAAGTAGATGGAAAAGACCTTTTAGCAGTATATAAAGCAGCGGAAGAAGCGGTTGAACGTGCACGTAATGGAGAAGGGCCAACTTTAATTGAATGTATGACATATCGTAATTATGGTCATTTCGAAGGTGAGGCACAAACATATAAAACAGCGGAAGAAAAAGAAGAACATTTAAATGAAAAAGATGCGATTGTGAATTTCCGCAAACATTTAATCAATGAAGGATTCCTTACAGAAACTGAGCTTGTCGATATGGAAAAAGCAGTGGATGAAGCAGTACAAAAAGCAATTGAATTTAGTGAAAATAGTCAGTATCCAGCTGATGAAGAACTATTAACAGACGTGTATGTTTCTTACAAATAAGAGGAGGGTGAAAAATAATGACTAGAACAGTAAGTATGTCAAGTGCAATTAATGAAGCGATGAAATTAGCGATGCGATGTGATGAAAATGTCATTTTAATAGGGGAAGATGTTGCGGGTGGTGCGCAAGTTGATCACTTGCAAGATGATGAAGCCTGGGGCGGTGTTCTTGGGGTTACAAAGGGGCTCGTGCAAGAATTTGGTCGTAATCGTATTTTAGATACACCGATTTCTGAAGCCGGCTATATGGGAGCCGCGATGGCAGCAGCTGCAACAGGATTACGTCCTATTGCCGAATTAATGTTTAATGACTTTATTGGTAGCTGTCTAGATCAAGTGTTAAACCAAGGTGCGAAATTCCGTTATATGTTTGGCGGAAAAGCGAAAGTACCTGTTACGATTCGCACGATGCACGGCGCTGGATTTAGTGCAGCAGCGCAGCATTCTCAAAGTTTATATGCATTATTTACAAGTATTCCTGGTATTAAAGTGGTCGTTCCATCAACTCCATATGATGCAAAAGGGCTATTACTAGCGTCAATTGAAGATGATGATCCTGTTATCTTCTTTGAAGATAAAACACTTTACAATATGAAAGGCGAAGTGCCTGAAGATTACTACACAATTCCATTAGGAAAAGCTGATGTAAAACGAGAAGGATCTGACGTGACGATTGTGGCAATCGGGAAACAAGTTCATACAGCACTGGCAGCTGCTGAGCAGTTAACGAAAAAAGGATTTGAAGTAGAAGTGATTGATCCACGCTCTTTATCACCACTTGATGAAGATACAATTTTGGCATCTGTTGAAAAAACAAATCGCCTCATTGTTATCGATGAAGCGAATCCAAGATGTAGCATCGCAACAGATATTGCGGCAATTGTTGCGGATAAAGGATTCGATTTATTAGACGCACCAATTAAGCGAATTACAGCGCCGCATACACCAGTTCCATTCTCACCACCACTTGAAAAATTATATTTACCAACGCCTGAAAAAGTAATTGAAACAGTATCGGAAATGATTGGGGACCGTTCATTATTAAATGTGTAACGAAACGATGCGAAGGGAGAGATAAGAATGGCTGTAGAGGTTGTAATGCCGAAACTAGGAATGGCAATGAAAGAAGGAATTGTAACAGCTTGGAATATAAAAACAGGCGATAATGTTACGAAAGGTGAATCAATCGCAAGTATTAACTCCGAAAAAATTGAAATGGAAATTGAAGCCCCGGCAGATGGAACTGTTTTAGATATAGCTGTAGGAGAAGATCAAGGGGTTCCTCCAGGTACTGTTATTTGTTATATTGGTAAACCAAATGAATCGGTACCGCAGCATGAAGAGAATTCTGCTTCAGAATATCCAGCGCTTAAAATAGAACTGCCTATTGAAAATGTACAACATCCAGAACCATATGCGAAAGAAGGAACAAAACAAAGAATTAAAATTTCGCCAGTAGCTCGGAAAATTGCCAAAGCTGAAAATCTTGATATTACTAAACTAGTAGGAACAGGACCTGGGGGAAGAATTACGAAGGTTGATGTTCTAAAAGTGGTAGAAGAAAAAGCTGCAATTTCAAAAGTAGCTGAGCAAGAACAAAGTAAACAAATTCCTGTTACTGGTATGCGTAAAGCGATTGCGAGTCGTATGCACGCAAGCTTACAAAATAGTGCGCAATTAACCTTAACAATGAAAGTGGATGTGACAGATTTAATCGTCCTACATAAGCAAATGACAGAAGTTGTTCAAAAACGATATGAAAATAAATTAACGATTACAGATTTTATTTCTCGAGCTGTTGTTTTAGCACTGCAGGAGCACAAAGGGATGAATAGTGCTTATATTGATGATACAATCCATCAATTTGAACATGTGCACTTAGGTATGGCAGTTGCGTTAGAAAATGGCCTAGTTGTACCAGCAATCCGCTTTGCGAATAATTTATCGCTTGTGCAATTGTCTAAAGAAATTAAAAACGTTGCAGCAAAAGCAAGAGAAGGTATTCTAGGTAGTGATGATATGCAAGGAATGACATTTACAATTAGTAATTTAGGTGCATACGGAATCGAATATTTCACACCTGTATTAAATACACCGGAAACAGGTATTCTTGGTGTAGGAGCGATTGAACATATTCCTGTATATAGAGGGGAAGAATTACAAAAAGGTAGCATCCTACCTTTAAGCTTAACATTTGATCATCGCGTATTAGACGGTGCACCAGCTGCTGCGTTTTTACGTACGATTAAACAATATTTAGAAGAGCCAGTGACAATTCTTTTATAAAAAGAAGGTGAGAGAATGAGTAAATTAGTTGTAATCGGCGGGGGACCAGCTGGATATGTCGCAGCAATTACGGCTGCTCAAAATGGGAAAGATGTTATTCTTGTTGATGAAGGAGAACTTGGGGGCACATGTTTAAATGTTGGATGTATGCCAACGAAATCGTTACTAGAAAGTACGGAAGTACACGATATAGTGAAACATGCAAAGGAATTTGGGATAAGACTTCCTCAAGATGATGTTCTAATTGATTGGCAGCAAATGCAGAACCGGAAAAAGAACATTGTCACTCAGCTAGTACAAGGCATTCAATATTTGATGAAGAAAAATAAAATTAAGGTGATAAAAGGAAAAGCTCGTTTTCAAACGGATCATCGCTTACAAATTATACAAAAGGGTAAGGAAGAAACTTTAGATACGAATCAATTTATTATCGCAGCTGGATCAGAACCAACTGAACTACCGTTTGCGCCGTTTGATGGGGAATGGATTTTAAGTAGTAGTCATACAATGTCGCTTAAAAATATACCGGCATCATTACTCATTGTTGGTGGGGGAGTAATAGGATGTGAATTTGCAAGTATTTATAGTCGTCTTGGGACAAAAGTAACGATTGTGGAAATGGCGCCTCAGCTTCTTCCTGGTGAAGATGAAGATATCGCAAGTATTTTAAGAGGGAAACTAGAGAGTGATGGTGTTCAAATTTTTACTGAAACAAGCTTAAAAGGTTTGAATAATCATAAGAAACAAGCATTGTTTGAAAATAAGGATGGTTCTCATGAGTTAAACCCAGAGTATGTTCTAGTTTCAGTTGGCAGAAAACCACGTGTGAATGAATTGGGGCTTGAAACAGCAGGAGTAGATTTTTTAAGTAAAGGCATTCCAGTAAATGAGCACATGCAAACGAATGTTTCACATATTTACGCTGCAGGTGATATTATTGGTGGAATACAACTCGCTCATGTAGCCTTTCATGAAGGGGCTACAGCTGCGCTACATGCGTGTGGTGAAGAAGCGAAAGTGAATTATCACGCAGTACCGAGATGCATATATACAGCACCAGAAATTGCAAGTGTGGGTTTAACAGAAAAGACAGCGCGTGAGCAATATGGAGATATTCTCGTTGGAGAATTTCCATTTACCGCGAATGGAAAAGCACTTATTTTAGGAGAACAAATTGGGAAAGTGAAAGTAATTGTTGAGCCAAAGTATCAAGAGATTGTTGGAATTTCCATTGTGGGACCTCGTGCAACAGAACTGATTGGACAAGGAACGGTAATGTTATATACAGAGGTAACGGCTGATATAATGAGAGATTTTATCGCAGCGCATCCGACATTATCAGAAGCGATTCATGAAGCAGTGTTACAGGCGATAGGACATGCTGTGCATGCGTGAATAATATGGTTGGAAAAGAACAAGTTTGATATCAAACTTGTTCTTTTTTATTGTATGATCAAATTGGGTTCTGGTGCAAAAATTCCAAGAATCTTGCAAGTAATCTCCTAAACTTCTCCATACTGATAGTATGACTCTAAAAAAGGTGCGTGATCAGTATGGAGAAGGAAAATTTGTTGAAATGGAAGCATTATCAGCCTGAACTAATCTTATTAACAGTAAGGTGGTACCTACGGTACAATTTGAGCTTTCGTAACCTGGTAGAAATGATGGAGGAAAGAGGATTATCAATTGCTCACACAACGATTATGCGATGGGTTCATCAATAGGGATCTCAATTAGAAGAGAAAGTACGACATCATCTTAAATCAACAAATGACTCGTGGAGAGTCAATGAAACTTGAAAAACACTTTTACTGAATATTCTACATTTGTTTAGTTGTAATTTTATAGAAAAAAATGTAATATAAGGTTGTTTAGTTTTTAAAATACAGAAAACGCAAAAATACTGAATTGAGAGAAAATTATTTGTTACAGGTTTGACAAAAGGTAAGGTGATTTATGGATGTTTAACTGTTGTCAAAGTACATATGTCCATCATGTAGGGTGGTTATTTCTTTAATGCTCTTTTTTGAGTGATTCTCTTTCGAAGGAGTTATTTGCTACTGTGTATCAAATTTTAGAATCTTGTAGTGGGAGGGATATATTTAAAGAATATACCTAGAGTTAGTTTGGTTTTTTGGTTAGATTGTTTTAAATAGCATATTCCTTCGGCTTGTATCGAGAGTTCATGATTTTGAATTAAGTTGGTACTATGTTTATACCCATGCTCGATATATTTTGTAGTTTATTAACATCCATTGTACTGCGTATATAATTTAAATCATATATTGAAGGTGGAGCAGAAATGAAGAATGTTTTAAATAGCATATTCCTTCGGCTTGTATCGAGAGTTCATGATTTTGAATTAAGTTGGTACTATGTTTATACCCATGCTCGATATATTTTGTAGTTTATTAACATCCATTGTACTGCGTATATAATTTAAATCATATATTGAAGGTGGAGCAGAAATGAAGACAAAAACGATTGAATTATTGCCTTTAACCCAAGCGCAAAAAAGAATATGGTATACAGAATTACTTTATCCGAACACAACTGCCTGTATTCTCTCAGGGACAATAAAAATGCAAAACCAGATAGATATAGATGTTTTACAACAATCTTTTCAATCTGTTATTAAAGAAAATGATTCTTTTCGAATAAAATTAACTTTTGAGAATGGTGAAGCGAAGCAGTATGTTGAACCATATACATATAAAGAAATAAAATATATTGATTTTTCTGAGACATCAATGCGAGATGATGTAGAAAATTGGCTAGATTCTCATAATAGAACCTCTATGGAGTTGTATAATTCTGAATTATATGAAATTATGATATTTAAAATTAATGATGAGGAATATGGCTATAATATTAAAATTCATCACATTATATGCGATGGMATTTYTTTGGCTCAAATTATTGAGGATGTGAATCAAAATTATGCTGATATGATAAAAGGAGCTTTTTTTGATACGTATAAAAAACATTCGTATCTAGATTATATTCAAGCGGAAGAGGAGTATGAGAATTCAGCACGTTTTCAAAAAGATAGAGCGTTTTGGTTAGAAAAGTTTCAATCTCTTCCAGATTTCACCGAATTGAAACCTTACAATCCCTTATTAACAAGTACAGCTGCGGAAAGAACATACTTAGAAGTAAGTGTGGATTTTTATCACAAAGTAAGAGCGTTTTGCAAGGAAAATAAAATTAGTATGTTCACGTTCTTTTTAGGAGCTTTATATATATATATAAATAAAGTTACAAATGAAAAAAATCTTATTATTGGAACAAATTATGCCAACCGAACAACAAGACAAGAAAAAGAAACAATGGGAATGTTCACTAGTACAGTGGCTGTTAAAGTTTCTTTAGATCCTGAAGATGATATAATTTCATTTTTGCAACAAGTATCGAAGGAACAGACAAAAATTCTTCGACATCAGAAATATCCGTATAATCAGTTGATTAAAGATGTTAGACAAATACATTCTATGCCAGATCTTGGTCGACTTTTTGGTATTACTATGGAATATCGTCCATTTAGGAATATGGTAGATATGGATGGTACTAAAATAGACATAAAAAGTAGTTTCTGTGGAAATGAAGTGAATGACCTTCTTGTTCATGTAGTTGAAAAAATAGATGAGGGATATTTAGAGATATATGCTGATTATCGCACTTGCCTATTTGATGAAAAGCATATTGATGTACTATTCAGACATGTATTCGCAATTGCTGAACATATCATGAATCATCCTTTTGAAAAAATAGCTGAAGTATCTCTAATTAGTGAATATGAAACGAAACAGTTACTGAATGAATTTAACAATACTTCTTCTGAATATCCGCATGAAAAGACAGTATATCAACTGTTCGAAGAACAGGTAGAACGTACACCGGATCATCTTGCGGTTGTATTCGAGGATCAGCAGTTAACGTACTGTGAGCTGAATGAACGAGCGAATCAGCTGGCACGAACGCTAAGAAAAGAAGGCGTACAGGCGGATCGATTAGTCGGAATTATTGCTAAACATAGTCTGGAGATGGTCGTAGGAATTCTAGCTGTTAGTAAGGCAGGAGGGGCTTATGTACCAATTGATCCACAATATCCRGAAGAACGTATCCAATATATGTTGGAGGATTCGRAAGCGCGTATTGTATTAGTGAACGGTGATGTACATCCACCACTTTCTTATGACGGAGTTATTATTTCGCTGAGCGAGTCACAATCCTACGATAAACAAAAAAGCGCGTATTGTATTAGTGAACGGTGATGTACATCCACCACTTTCTTATGACGGAGTTATTATTTCGCTGAGCGAGTCACAATCCTACGATAAACAAACAACAAATCTAGAACCAATAAGTCATGGTAAAGATTTGGCATATGTAATCTATACATCGGGCTCGACAGGTAATCCGAAAGGTGTGTTAATTGAGCATCAAGGTTTAACCAATTATATTTGGTGGGCACGTGAGGTGTATGTACAAGGGGAGAAAACGAATTTCCCGTTATATTCATCGATTTCTTTCGATTTAACTGTAACGTCTGTCTTTACACCGTTGATAACAGGAAATACGATTCTAGTTTATGACGGTGAGGATAAGGCAGCTTTAATTCCAACTATCATGCAGGATTCACGAGTGGATATTATTAAATTGACTCCAGCTCATTTGCATATCTTAAAAGAAATGAATCTAGCAGAATAYACTACTGTGCAAAAGATGATTGTTGGAGGAGAAAACCTGAGCGCCAAATTAGCGCGGGACGTTAGTGAGCAATCAGATGGTCGCATTTCCATTTATAACTATAACGAATATGGTCCAACTGAGACGGTTGTAGGGTGTATGATTTATCGCTATGATCCAGCGGAAGATAGAAGAGAATATGTACCGATTGGAAAGCCTGCCGCAAATACGAGCATTTATTTGTTGGATCCAAAATTGAATTTGGCACCGACAGGTGTGCAAGGAGAGTTGTATATCGCTGGTGATGGTGTGGCTAGGGGATATCTAAATCAACCGGGGTTAACGGCGGAAAAATTCGTAGAAAATCCTTTTATCCCAGGAGAGCGCATGTATAAAACAGGTGACTTGGCCAAATGGTTACCGGATGGAAATATTGAGTATATTGGCAGAATCGACGATCAAGTGAAAATTCGAGG
>NZ_LTAQ01000009.1 GCF_001590835.1 Bacillus gaemokensis | reverse complement strand
CTGTAGATTCCGCTTTACTTCCATTCAAATCTAGCTCAACATGCTCATTGTTTTGTAACACAAGCATGACGTCAAATAGTGGATTCCTTGACATATCACGATGCACTACGACTTCTTCTACCAATTCCTCAAAAGGATATTCCTGATTCTCATAAGCATGTAGACAGCTTTCCTTTATCTCTTCTAGAAACTGTCTATATGTCTTTTGACCTTCCGGTCTTCCTCTCATCGCCAACGTATTCACAAACATACCCAACATGTTTTCCGTATCTTTATGCGTTCTGGCGCTTATTGGACTACCAATTACAATATCCTCTTGTCTACTGTATTTTCCAAGTAAGATCATCGCCGCAGATAGAAACACCATATATTCCGTCACTTTATTTTTTTCGGYGAATGCCTTAATCTTTGATGCAAGTTCTTTTCCTGTCAGTTCATATACTGAAGCCCCCRCAAAACTCTGTTGTAGCGGTCTTGTATAATCTAACGGCATATCTAGAATTGGTGCTTCTTCTTCAAACTGACTCAGCCAATATGTTTTCTGTTCACTCAAATCCCTATTTCTCATCCACTCACTGTAATCTTTATATTGRTGTGTCAACGGTTTTACATTTTCTTTGTTGTACAACGTTGTCAATTCCTTGATGAATGTCACCATACTCATTCCGTCACTGATGATATGGTGCATATCTATACATAGAAGGTATCCATCGTTTYTCTTGACAACTTCCATTCTAAACAAGGGCCCTTCGCTCAAATCAAAGGGTCTAATAAATCTGTCCATCAGTTCTTTCTGATCCRTTCTTTCATCTTCCACTAATGTAAAGTCTAATTCCATCGTTTCCTTGATTTTTTGCACAGGTTCCCCATCTATCATTACAAAAACACTTCTTAAGATTTCATGTCGATTTATTAGACCTTGCATAGCTGYTTTYAAATCATTGATTCGAATGTCACCCGTTCCCTTCAAACTTTGCGGTATATTATACGCCGTACTGTTTTCATCAATTTGATTTAACAAATAGATACGCTTTTGCGTTGACGACATTGGATAATATGCCTTGATTTCCGCTGTCGGTATCGGCATATATTCTTCTGCCTTTTTGCCTGTCATAATCTCTGCGAGATTTTCAACCGTCGGATTTGATAGTATTTCCTTAAGAGACATCGTCTTTCCCGTTTCTGCTTCTATCCTGTTCGCAAGTCTTGTTGCCTTCAATGAATGACCGCCTAATTCAAAGAAATTGTCCTTCACACTTATTTTTTCCACATCAAGGAGTTCACTAAATATTTCACAGACTATTTCCTCTGTTTCATTTCTTGGCGCAATATATTCCTTTTCACTCTTCACTTCAATTTCAGGCAGAGCTCTCTTATCCAGCTTTCCATTTCTTGTTACTGGTATCTTCTCAATTTGCATCATATAGGCAGGCATCATGTATTCTGGTAATTCCTTACGGATTACCTCTTTGATATCACTGATACTTAATTCATTTTCCGCTGTAACATATGCACGGACTGCTTTTTCACCATTTTTGTCTTCTCTTACAATTACCGCCACATCAGTTACACCTTCTACTCTTCGAATTACACTCTCAATTTCGCCAAGTTCAATTCGGAAACCTCTGATTTTTACCTGTTCATCCATTCTTCCCAGATACTCAATATTCCCATCAGGAAGCCATCTTGCCAAATCTCCACTTCGGTACAGTTTCCCTTCTCCGAATGGATTNTACCTGTTCATCCATTCTTCCCAGATACTCAATATTCCCATCAGGAAGCCATCTTGCCAAATCTCCACTTCGGTACAGTTTCCCTTCTCCGAATGGATTRTCGATGAATTTCTCCGCTGTCAGTTCTGGTCTATTGAGATATCCTCTAGCTACACCATCTCCMGCTATACATAATTCCCCAGGCACACCAATYCCACATAATTTCTTATTATTCAGTATATATACTTTTGTATTTAGAATCGGTTTTCCGATTGGAATTCTTTCAGGAACAATATCATTTGAATCACATTCCCAGTGGGTTRCCGCAACCGTACATTCACTTGGACCATAAGCATTGATATACTTTGAATTTCTAACAAYCTTCTCAACCATTCCACGATTGGATTCAGAACCCGCYGTAATTACTACATTAGGTATAAATTCATCCATATCGGAATAGAATACCGGGGGGATCGTCGAAATACTTATCTTTTCTCTATTCGCTATTTTTACAAACTCTTTTGTATCCTCACGCTCTGCCTTATTTGCAATGACAAGTCTTCCACCGGTTAACAGAGCCATATTCATTTCCCAAACAGAACCATCAAAAATTATATTCGCAAATTGTAAAACAGCCTCTCCTTCTTTTACCTGTAATGACTTTATAAAATAATTTCTTAAATTAGCCACACCTCTATTTTCAATCATCACACCTTTTGGTTTTCCAGTTGTTCCTGATGTATAGATAACATACAACAAATCAGATGATTGATTTACTTGTATAGGATTTTCTTCTTCACCTATAAAGACACTATGTTCCGCAAGGTCAATGACTGGAATTGCTGTCTCGATTTCCGCTTTATATGTTAGTACTGCCTTTGGTGTACAGTCCTCCAKCATATATTCGATTCGATCTTTTGGATAGGTKGGATCCATCGGTACATARGCCCCGCCCGCTTTAATGACTCCATAAATCCCTACAATCATTTCAATGCTTCGTTCCGCCATAATCGYAACGTAATCATCCGGTTTAACTCCAAGACTTCTTAGCTTATGCGCTAAGGCATTTGCTCTTTGGTTCAGTTCTCTGTACGTGATTTCCTCATCTTCAAAGGTCACTGCGATATGATTCGGTGTCTTCTTCACTTGTTCTTCAAACAGTTTAGCTACCGTCTTTTCTTTTGNCTCTGTACGTGATTTCCTCATCTTCAAAGGTCACTGCGATATGATTCGGTGTCTTCTTCACTTGTTCTTCAAACAGTTTAGCTACCGTCTTTTCTTTTGGATACTCACTATAGGTATTGTTAAATTCTCCTATGATAAGAGCTTTTTCTTCCATATCTACTAAATCAATATCCCCCAAAAGCAAACTTGATTCAGATATAATCGTATTAATAACTTTGATAAAAGTTTTTTGGAAGAGCTCTATCGTACTTCTCTTATACAATTCATGCGCATAACTTATTGTTATTTCAAAATCATTTCTACATTCATCAATTAAAATTTGAAAATCAAAAATACAATTCGAAGGTAAAATTTCTTCAACACAGCACTCTAATCCCTGTAGTGTCAATAACTCTCTATAAGTTTCTTGATATCTTAGGAAAATATCAAATAAAGGATTATCTTGTCTTTTTGTTTTAGATAGTTCAATTATAGTTTCATATTGAACATCTGAATTCTTCAAAGCAGCTCTATTATTTTTATGTACTTGCTGTATAAAATCTTTAATGCTTTGATTTTCATTAACATAGTTTCTTAATGGCAATATGTTAACAAACATACCTGTAAGGGATTGAAACTCTTCTGCTTTTCGCCCTGAGGACACTGTTCCTATTGTTATATCACTCTGGTATGTAAGTCTAGAAAGCGTGATATTAAGGGCGGCAACAAAAAATGCAAATTTTGTACAGCGAAGCTCCTTGCAATAATCTTCTATGTCTTTTTTGTTATATACTTGTGTCTTTAATTCATCAGCCTCATAATTTTTACTACGCTTGTTAGGATAATCCACCAATCTATCACATAAATTTGATGGTTCACTGAACATCTCTTCCCAAAACACTTTTTTTTCATCGTATTCCGAACTTTGAAGCGTTTTATTATGCCAATCAACAAAATCACTATATTTATTTTTATTGATTTTAACAAAATTTTCATTATATACATCTACTAGATCAGAAATAAATGTTCTCACGCTACTACCATCAAAAATAATATGGTGAAAGTCCATAAAAGCAACCGTAATATCATCCCGATATTTTACTATTCTAATTCTATACAGTACATCATGTAATAAATCAAAAGGTTGTACAAAACTATCTAAATGAAAATTTTTGAACTCATTAAAAGTTATATTATTACAAGGTAACCCTTCTATAAATTCGTAATTTTCTTGATTTTCACAAAAAACAGAATACTTTATCCCACCATTTATTTCCTTAAATCTTGCGTTTAACATAGGATTATTATTTACAGATTTATTTAAAGCATTCTTAAATCTTTCCTTATGAAAATTCCCATTAAAAGTCATCATGAAAGTTATATTATAATTCAAACTACATGGATTCATTGCATTAATAGCAAATATCCTTTTTTGCACCGCAGAAGTCTCATACCATTCTTTAATATCTTCTGATAATACATCAATTGTTTGCATAATAGCCTCCTTATATAATTTGTTTAGGTTGAACAAGTTGACCTATAACCCTCTATTTTCTATACGGCAGATCTAAATTACTTATCTATACTTATATTCAAAACAAGCATTAATAAGTACATGAAACTTCAGCTCGTTAACTACACTGAAGTTTCATATATTGTAAATTTTATGAAATCCCCACACATTTTAATTCCTTGATAGACACCATCTATTAAAAGAGTACTTCTTATAATTATCTTACACTATTTTACATTTTTCTACATAATTATTTTCAATATATTTTAAATTAATTGATAGTTATGGTGTTTCACCTCAAAAGCATCGACAAACATAAAAAATATTCTAAAAAACAACCGTTATAAAAATTAGTGGATTCCGTTATGCAAACAATCGAATTGTGAAATTAACTCATAGAAAAATCACATAATACCATTGCCGTTATTTATGTTTTATGTTACTAGTATTCAATAACATAAAACATATTACATAATAATGAATGTCGTTAGAGATTACCAAGGTTTATTAGTTTGTTTTCATTTTAATGGACACACTAATTAACAAATAATAGTAAACAAGATCCCTATATTAAATTTATTAATTCACTTTACATAGGTAACATCTTATCACCATATAAATAACGAGCGAATTATAAGTTCAAAATAAAAAAAGTATAAATAACAAAAAGGTTTTCTCACGTGTGGATTTAGTTAAATAATGAATATATAAAAGGAAATATGTTCTTAAACTTCTAAATTGTTTTTCTTTTTTTGTTATAATGAAGATATTGTAAGTAACTCCTTTTTATCGATATTTCCCAAACTCATCATATTAGGATCAGAACGTTATTTTTATTAATCCAGCCTTAAAATTTGTAAAGCTATATAAATTAATGTAAATCTTTTGTTTTAGAAAGGAGTTGAGATGTACAATGTTAGAATTATTCTTAGCGAATATTACTGATTTTCCTAACAAAAATTTCCTAACATTTTATACAACCGCTGATAGTTTAAAAAAAAAGAAATAGGTGCTTTTAGAAAAAAAGAAGATAAGCAAAGAGCCTTGCTTTCAAATCATTTGTTAATGGAACTATTAACCTCATATACTAAAAAAAAATTGAAATTTTAAAAAATCAATACGGAAAAAAATATTTAACAAGCAATGAATATTTTTTTAACATTTCACATTCTGGCGACTGGATTTTGATAGGCATTAGTGACTGTGAAATAGGTGTTGATATTGAAAAGTTAGAAACTCTCGATTTTATTAATCTTTCTACATTTTTTTCAGAACCTGAACAAGCCTACCTTAAAAATTTAGATCACACTTGTCTCAAGGATGAATTTTATAGAATTTGGACAGCTAACGAAAGCTATGTAAAATTCTTAGGAAAAGGATTATCGGTTCCTTTAAACTCTTTCGTCGTACCCCTAAAGAAAAATGATAATCTTGTTCTGAATTCTTCAAGAGATTCTCGTAAAAATCCAGAAATTCAATTATTTTTTTTGGAAGATTATAGCATGAGTATTTGCAGTCAAAAATTTGATAACTTATCATTTAATTATTATAATGCCGCAGGTGAAATAGTTACGTTAAATGAAAATAGAAATGGAATGTTTCCAAAAATAGAATCATGGAAATAAGAATTTTCCCTATTCTGTGTACTTTACTCCTTAAGGCTATTCAAACTACTTGTAAGAATAGCCTTGCAATCTCAGATGGCTTTCGTTGCTGTCGATATTTGTCAAAAACAAATTTTAAACACTTAATACATCCAATGATAATTCACTTCTCTCACTATCATATACATTTCTTTCGTCATATCATGAACAAGCTATTGGATAAAAAAGAAAAAACAGAAATGGTCTTTTACCAATTCTGTCTTTTCTGTACTATTTTAGTTTTGCACTTCGCTTCTCCATCTCTTTTTGTGTCATTGGTCCGATAAATTTATCTTGAATCACACCTTTTGTATCCACAAAATAAGAAGTTGGAATGGTAATTACTTTATATGTCGTTGTAACACTTATATCCTTATCAAGTAAAACGGGGAAAGTGATTCCTTTCTCTTCAGCGAACTTCTTCACTTTTTCTTCTCCATTCGCTCGTTCAGAAACTGTATAATTTACAGCAAGGATTTCAACATCATCTTTATGTTTTTTATAAAAAGCTTCCATATCCGGCATTTCCTGCTGACAAGGACCGCACCACGTCGCCCAAAAATTTAAAATTACTTTCTTCCCCTTCAAATCTGATAATTTCACCTTTGTACCATCTAATTTTGATAACTCGAAATCTGGTGCAACCTTCCCTACTTCAATTCCATTCTTTGCGATGACTTCTTTCATCGCCGCTTCACTTTGTACGGACTCTTCTCTTACTACTTGTTTTTCATCCTTTCCGAACTGTTCATATACTGCATACCCCGCTAAACAAAGTAACACTACAACAATGGTAAGCTTCCGCCACATATACATCACCCTTATCACATATCTCATTATATATCCCTAAAAAATAACGATAGTATTTATACTTATTTTAGCTTATACAGACAAGCTTGGAAATATTCTTCTCGCAAATAGACAGAATGTCCGTTACTAATATAAATTTTTTTCCTTTTCATCATATAATGAGACTATATTACGGTGAAAAGGAGACATGAATACTTTGAAAAAAAGCTCTATACATTGTCTGCAATATGCAATTAACCTTCCCATTTTTATTAATCTCGTTTTTTGTTACAAGCATTATTGCCAGTTACTTAATGATTTCAGAAGATTGGAAAGATCATCTTGTATTTACCCAGCAAGTAACTACAAATACAGAGCATATTTATGAAATAGATAAGTTTCTTTATGCTTTTAAAATTGAACCAATTGCAGTCACGATATTTATCCTATCCACTTTATATTTAAAAGTAGGAAAATTTCCTTTTCCTGTAATGCATGCCCGTATTCAAATACTTATTGCTTAATTGTTATCCATAAAAAATACCAGAAAGCATTTTACTCTCTGGTATTTTGGACTTTAGGAACGTTTTTAGCTTAAAATCAGCAACTCAATTTTTCCGTCGATCCTTTTTATCCGTTGTATAATGTTCTTTAATTTCATTAGTGAATTGAATTTACGTTTGTCCCTTTTCTTGTTCACCTCTATTAATGCTGGACAGTAATCCTAAGAAAGTTCTTTTGTGCATGGAAATATTTTAGAGACTAGAATCTCATTAACCACTTTCGCATTGGCATCGGCATTCTCTGGATTTAATATCGTGTAATGCGACCCATAACCTTGGTAATGATTAATTTCACTGGTTGTTGACAAAGCCCACTCTTCATACTCATAATGCTCATTCCTTTGATATTCTGCCGAATGAATTAAATGAATATTGGCCTGAATCTTTCCGTTGCTTTCTAATGTAAAAACATATTTCATATAATCTCTAATTCTCTCTTTGTCCCTATCACTAAAAATATATCCTTTCAAATATTTCCGTGTCGGGCTCTCCACGACTATATTTACATTGTCTTCAAGGGTTTGTTCAGTCATTGACTCAGTTTTCTTGACACGATAAGCATCCAGCATGATAAGATCAGATACCTTTCTTCCCAAGGATTGCTCCAGCTCTTTTGCCACTTCAAATAATAATTTCCCTCCTGCTGAATATCCCAAGAGTACATAGGGCCCTTCCGGCTGCAACTTAAGTATTTGCTGTGCCATTAACTTTACCTTGTCAGGATTTTCAATATAATCAAACGAGTAGATGGAATAATCCCCCAGTCCACGTGCTAGTTGATAGTATGCGACCCCGAAACCCGTCACAGGAGGAAAACAAAAAACATTCTTTTTTCCTTTTTGAGTTAAAAATGTCCCTAACTTTAGATTATCGCTCTCCTCCTGAACCGGTCTAAGATAAAAGCACAAATCTTTCAACACGGGATTTAAAAAAATCTGTTTCATTTCAAATTCCCATCCCTTTTTGTATAAAGAAGAGGCTACTTGAATAGCTTTCATGGAATCGCCTCCTAAGTCAAAAAATCCATCCTCCAACCCTATATTTTCTATACCGAAAACTTCTTCCCAAACTGAAACCATAATTTTTTCGCCTTCACTAACCGGAGGGGTGAAGTCTTTTCTTTGATTGAATTGAATAACAGGCTCAGGCAATGCGTTTTTGTCTAACTTCCCGTTTGCATTTGTTGGAAAATTCTCAACCCTAATAAAGTATGCAGGAATCATGTAAGCAGGAAGTTTTTTTGTTGAAAAGGCGCGTAGTTTTTCATCGTCCAGTTCCTTATCAGATATATAATAAGCACAAAGGAATTGATTATTCATTGTATTACTTCTAGCCATTACCACTGTCTCTTGAATATCAGGATATTGGTTAAATACTGCTTCAATTTCACCTGTCTCAATTCTTATTCCCTTTATCTTTATCTGATCATCTTTCCTGCCAATAATTTCAACCTTCCCGTTCGGCAACCATTTGGCAAAATCACCTGTTCTATACATGTACTCTCCAAGCTTAAAAGGGTTATTCACAAACTTTTCCTTTGTTTGTTGAATGTTATTTAAATACCCACGGGCTAGACCTATACCACTTATATAAAGTTCCCCACAAACCCCTACAGGAACCACTTGCTGCTCATTATCTAGAATATAGACTTGTGTATTGTCAATTGGACGTCCTATACATGATGGTTTGTCATCGCTCTCAAATTCATTTGCCAGAACCTGAATAGAAGTTTCTGTAGGCCCATAAAAATTTATAATCCGTCTATTAGCCGTTTTCCATTGATTGAGATCCAAAGTACAGGGCTCTCCCCCGGATCCCACTGTCACTATAGAGCTTGGTAATAAGTCGACCGGAATGCTCGATAATACTGTTGGTGTAAGCGTCATTGCTGTTATTTTCTCTTCAGATAAAAAATTGACAAGATCTATTCCTCCAGCCCGTACTTCAAAAGGCGTAAGATATAAAGTTGCTCCTGAAGACAATGCAGAAAATATCTCTACTATGGAAGTATCGAAATTAATTGAAGCAAACTGCAGCATTCTACTTCCCCTTGAAAGATTAAAAAGAGAAATTGAATGATTAATTACATTACAAACACCCAAATGTTCGATGGCCACCCCCTTCGGTTTACCGGTCGACCCTGAAGTATACATGATATAAGCCAAATCATTGCCTGAAGAGACCGCGGGGATGTTCGCTTTACTTTCATTCAAAATGGAATTCCAAGTATGATCAAGAAATATTTTCCGATTGATAGTTACAGCTTTTCCTGCCTGGGAGTTTGGCTGGGTGATTATTACCTCAATTCCTGCATCTTTCAGGATATATTGAATTCGTTCTTCCGGGAATGAAGAAGAAATCGGCACATAAACACATCCGGCTTTAAGAATTCCTAGTATACTAACAACCATTTCAAGGGAAGTATCCATCACTAATCCAATATGAGTTTGTTTTTTTACTCCTGCATTATTAATCAAATGTGCGACTTGGTTAGCCCGTTCATTAACTTCGCGGTAAGTTATTGAATGTTGACCAAATTTTACAGCCGTCGCCTCAGGGGTTCTCTCTGCTTGTTTTTCCACTAACTGATGGAGCAACTGATCATGTGACAATTTTTTTTCCGTTTGATTCCACTCAACTACAATTTGATTCTGTTCGAAATCGGATAGCATCTTTAATTCAGATATTTTTTGATTTGGATTCTTGATGATACTTTCTAACAATCTATTCCAATGGTCTTTCATGTTCTGAATAGTCTCTGCACGAAATAAATCAGGAGAGTATTCGAAAAAACCTTCTAATCCACTATCACTCTCTGTAAATCCAATCGTTATGTCATATTTGGCGGTCATCCCATCAATCAATTCGAAATCAATTTCCAGTTCTGGCAATTTCAATTTTTCCTCTTGTTTGTCTACATATACAAAAACCGATTGAAATAAAGGGTTTCGACTCGGATCTACAGGTACCTTGATTTCATCCAGAAGAAGACCTATTGGTAAATCCTGATTTTTGTAAACTCCTATCGATGTTTCACGGACACTTTTTAACAACTCCTTAAATGTCATATCACCAGAAATTTTGGAACGGAACGTACCCATCGTTAAGAAATATCCCATTACTTTTTCCAATTCCATTCTATTGCGGTTAGCCAACGGAGAACCTACAAGAATGTCGGATTGTCCTGTATAACGATAAAGAAGGACTTTAAAAGCCGCCAGAAAGATCATGAATGTTGTAGCTTTTTCCGTATTGGCTATTTCCTTTAAATCATCCAAGACTTTCCTTGAAGTATAAGTAAAACAACGTGCTCCCCTATAAGTCACCGCAGGTTTTCGAGGAAAATCGGTTGTAATATCCAACACATATTCGGAACCTTCTAGCTGATTTTTCCAAAAATTAAGCAAATTCTCTTTAGTTTCACCTTGTAAATAATCTCTCTGCCATTCCGTATAATCTGCATACTGCACTTGAAGATCGGGCAATTGAGTGGGAACGCCGTCCAAAGCAGCCTTATACGAAGTGACCAATTCTTCAAAAAAGATGGAAAATGAAATGTGGTCCATAACTATATGATGGACGGTCATTACCAGCATTGCTTCTGTATCACTCGTATAAAAAAGTTTAAAACGTACCAGCGGTCCTTTTTCTAAATCAAATAAGCATTGAACTTCTTCTTGCACAAGTCTTTGAATTTCTGATTCTTGTGAGGACCTTGCTATATGACTTAAGTCAACAGAAGGCACTTCAATATGTAGTTTAGGAAGCACATATTGCAAAGGTTCCCTTGGATCAAAAACAGTTCTCCACGCCTCATGACGACTGATAATCAGGTTGATACTCTGTTCCAAAGCACGATGATCCAGTCTACCTTTAAACCTTGCGACACCATACACATTATAAGCGAATACTTCAGGATGCATCCTGTTAAAAAACCACAATCGTTCTTGGTCAAAAGAAAGCGGGCTTGGATTAGTATGATTACGACTTTGGATGGCCCTGCGATTTAAAGTTGTTTTTAATTTTGAGCTTAGATTTTTCTCTTTCAACTGACTCTCGAACAAAGCTCTCTGTTCGGGAGTCAATGCTTTAATTCTCTCTGTCAGATTTTTCATTCGTCTCAATCCTTTCAGTAAATTGATTTTTCAACTCTGTTAACATGTGTAAACTATCCATTACCGTATCAAAGTCGACCCCGAAATCTATTAAACAAGCAATCTCGTCGACCCCGATTCCAATAAGCTTCTCAACTAGTGCGGCACATTTATCCTGCGTCCCAAGTAGAGCCGATTCTTGAAAATACACTTCGAAAGCTCTAGAAACAATCACTTCAAAATCCTCTGGTGATAATTTCTCGTAATCTGTATGAATATTTTTATGTTGTTTCATAAACGTCTTAAGATATTCTTTTAATGGCTTCTTTACCTTCTCTTTAATGACTATATTATCCGTTCCTAAACAGGTATGAAGCATAACTGCAACTTTTCTCGATTCAGCTTCATAACCGTAGTCGGTCAATGCCTTCCGGTACATCTCAATTTTCTCCTCTAACTCCTCTATTCCCCCTGGAGTTACACCAGTAAGAATATTCGCCCCTATTTTTGCAGCATTCTGAAAAGTTTCTGGACTTCCATTGGTAGCTATCCAAACGTTAAGCTGCTTTTGTAGGGGACGTGGCAATGTTTGAATGCTATAAGTCTTCCCTGTCGCATCTAAGTATGGTACCTTCTCCCCTTGCCAGAGCTTTTGTACCTGTTCAATAGATTTGAACATTTCATCTTTTCGTTCTAAGTAGTAACAAGAGGACTGAACTGGAGCCACTAAAAAGTCTATTGGGTGCCACCCAGAAGCAAACGCGACGGATACACGCCCATTTGAAAGGTTATCGACTACAGACCATTCTTCCGTGAAACGGATAGGGTGATGCAGCGGCAAAACGACACTCCCTGCACGCAACTCGATTTTCTCCGTGACGGTTGCCAAAGCAGCACTTAATACCGAGGGATTAGGATACAATCCACCAAATTCTTCAAAGTGCCGTTCTGGGGTCCAGACTGCCGCAAAACCGTTTTTATCCGCAAAGGAGGCACTCTTAAGGAGAAATTCATATTTGTTTTCTTTGGTCGTAGAGCCGTCTCCCGAAAAAAAGAAAAGACTGAATTCAGCTCCTTTTACAAGATTACGCTTAGGTGTAATCTGATTTTCCCCAAATGATTTTTTTTCATTTTTTCTTGCAGAGTCGAAAGAAAAAGGATTATCTAACCCTTTCTCTTTCAACTGTTTCTCTAACAACTCACGTTGTTTAGGAGAGAGTGCAGCTATACGTTCAACTATTTTGTTCAATTTGTTCTCCCCCTCATTTTTATGTTTATTGACTTTTCTCTGTTAAATTTTCGATTTCTTTTAGCAATAGCTCAATCTCGTTGAGATCTTCCTGATCGATATGATTACCCTCGATTTCAATAGTTAACTCACCTATAGTTGGAAAATTAAAAATAATATCCATTGAAATATCAGGATCAAAATTCTCTCTTAAACGTGTCACAAGCTGAATCGCGAGCAACGAATCTCCACCCAAATCAAAAAAGTTTTCATTTTTACCGAGCACTTGAACACCTAATAAGTTTTCCCAAATCATCTGGATTTTTTCCTCGACTTCATTTTTCGGATCTTCCATATGCGTCAGTTCTCTTTCTAAGGAATCCTCATGAGGATTCTTCCTCTCACTTCTCTTTTGTATCTCTAAAAATCGGCCGATGCTTTGGTTCCTTTCAATAAAGTATTTTTTTCTCTCAAAAGGATAAGTCGGTAAAGGTACTCTACGAAATGTTCCCACTTTATATAATGCTGTTCGATCGACATGAATCCCTAAACACCATAATTCACCTAAGATATGAAGAGACTGTTCAAAAGAAGAACTGTCATCTCCCTCTTTGGGCAGAGCACTTAAAGCCATTATTCCCTTACTATTCTCTTTGCTTTGTTGTTGAATAAGAGGAATTAGCGAATCACCGTTTCCCATTTCTAGAAAAGCGGTATAATCCGCTTTTAATAGTTCCAACGTACCATCCCCTACACGTGATTGCCCAATAAGGCACTCCAGCCAATAAGAAGGATCTGTGGCCTGTTCATTCGTAATCCATCTCCCTGTAAGCCCAGAGATATAAGAAATTTTCGGTTCTTTCAGCTGAATACTATCTATAACGTTTTTTAATCGTTCGACCATCACCTCTATCGCTGGAGAATCAACGCAAAGCTCTGTAGATTCTTCCTGAATCAAACTAGCCCACACCGTTATCACTTTCAGTGCCTCTTCTACGGTCATCACTCCCGCCAAACAAGCTGCAACATATTCGCCGACGCCGTGACCAACCATGACCTCCTGCCTAACGCCCCATTCTCTCCATTGGTGGGCAAGCGCATATTCAACTGCGAATAGAATCGATGCTACGTACACCATTTGTGTCAATTTAATAGCAGCTTTTTCCCTTTTTTCTTTAGAAGGATAAAGAATATCTCGTATATCTACCAAAAGAAGGGGTTTTAATAGTTCTGAACATTGATCCATCCGTTCTCGGAAAACATGATGATTCCTATACAATTCCTCCCCCATGTTCACTTGAACTGATTGATGTGCGGGAAACATAAAGACGACTGAGCGCGAATAGCTCTGATGAGTATCTTTCAAGATAACTTGCGATCCTGACCATTTTTCTGCGTTTTCCTTTAAGGTCTTTATCGCACTCTCACGGTCATAAGCCAAAGCTGCCAGACGATATTCAAATTCCTCTCGTCCAACCGAAAGCGTATAAGCTATATCAGATAATTTTGTTTGTGGATCTTGTTGTAGATAATGAATAAAACTATTCACCATATTTTGAAGGGCTGTCGGTGTTTTGGCAGATAAAAAAAGCAATTTTCTCTCTGTTTCGGACGTGTTAGATGCTTCATCTCTGTCAATATATTCTTCTAAGATAATGTGCGCGTTGGTTCCTCCCATTCCAAAAGAACTTATTCCTGCTCGTCTAGGGTGACCATCCGTATCCCAACTCTGACTTTGTGTATTCACGTAAAAAGGACTGTTATCAAAATCAATTTTGGGATTTGGCTTTCTAAAATGCAACGTAGCTGGGATTTTTTTATTCTGCATAGAAAGGACGACCTTGATTAACCCCACTATTCCAGCTGCACTGTCGAGGTGACCTATATTAGTCTTTACACTCCCTAAAGCACAATAGGATTTTTTGGAGGTATAATGACCGTACGCCTCTGTTAATGCCGCTACCTCAACAGGATCTCCCAAAGCTGTACCTGTACCGTGAGCTTCTACGTAGGTGATCGTTTCTGGATCAATATTTGCTATAGAAAGAGCCTCTTTAATTACTTCTGCCTGCCGGATAACACTGGGAGCCGTGTAGCCTATTTTTTGTGAGCCGTCATTGTTAATAGCCGTTCCTCGTATTACAGCAAGAATCTGATCACCGTCTTCTATGGCATCTTCCACCCGTTTAAGGAAAACTACACCCACACCATTTCCAAGAACCGTTCCCTTGGCATCGGCATCAAAAGCCTTACAATGACCATCTTCAGATAAAACCCCCCCCTCCTGATACGTAAGCCCTGCAGTCTGATCAGCTTTGACTGAAACACCACCTGCTAATGCCATGTCACATTCATAAGTAAGCAAAGCTTGAACCGCCGCATGCACTGCTACAAGGGAGCTAGAACAAGCCGTCTGTATAGCCATGCTTGGACCGTTTAAATTGCATTTATAAGAAACACGTGTGGTCAGAAAATCTGGTAGATTTCCAATTGATAATTGATAATCTCCAATACTGTCAACCAGCTCTTTTTGGCTTAAGACGTTTAAAAGGTAACCTGATTGACCGCTACCTGCGTATACGCCAATTCGGTAATCAGGATCAGGCTTGATGTAACCTGCTATTTCCAGCGCCTCATACGCACATTCTAAAAACAAACGATGTTGCGGATCCGTATATTCTGCTTCCCGTGGGGACATATCAAAAAAGTTTGCATCAAAAGCATCTGCTCCTTCTATAACTCCAGCAGCGTTTCTGTGGCTACTAGACTCTTCAAAAAAAGTAATAGATTCCTCTCCTTTTTGAAGGTTATCCCAAAATTTTTGGATATTATTTGCTCCTGGAAAACGCCCTGCCATACTTATAATTGCTATCCCCTGTATCTCTTCACTATTTTGTTCTTCCCTACCTGTTTTCACTTCCCATCCCTCCATTGCCTTCTTAAACTTTTTTGCCGGTTTCTCTGTTTTTGGCGAAGATATGCCTCTTCCTGGTGAACTAACATTATTCTTTTTTCTTCTTTGACTTTATCCATCCTTATATAATTCACAAAACTACGAATGGTAGGATAGCGGAACATATCAATTACGGTGAAAGCATTATCCAGTTCTTCTTCAGCTTTTTGGCAGACCCATAGAAGGCTAAACGAGTCGCCACCTAAGTCAAAGAAGTTTTCTTCAACTCCCACTTGTTTCAATCCCAGAGCTTCTGCCCAGATCTTAGACAGAGTTTTCTCGAGTTGACTAATAGGCATCTTGTACTCGACATTGGTATCTTCCATATAAATCATTTCATCTTTCAACTTTAATCGATCGACTTTTCCATTAGGCGATAAGGGTAGTTCTTTCATAATCTTAAATTGACTAGGGATCATGAATAAAGGTAGTCGGTCCTGTAGATAGGTTCGTAATTCCAATATACTGGTTTCTTTTGCGGAAGATCTGAGAAGAATAAAGACCACAATCTTTTGGATGCTTTTCGCATCATCTTTTACTACAGCGACAGCCTGCTTTATTAGTGAATGCTGTTCTAATACATTTTCTATTTCACTTAGCTCCACCCGTTGTCCACGAATTTTAATTTGACTATCATTTCGGCCAAGATATTCGATTTTTCCATCTGGAAGAAAGCGAGCCAGATCACCCGTTTTATAAAGACGTCGCTTTTCTAAATCAGCCCTCTGAAAATCAACTTGGATATATTTTTCTGCAGTTAATTCAGGACGGTTCAAATATCCTCTAGCTAGACTGGTACCTCCAATGTAGATTTCACCTACAACACCAGGAGGAACCACATTTTGGTTTTCATCCAAAATGTAAATGGTAATATTTTTTAATGGACGCCCGATATCAGGATGGATCGCTCCAGCATAATCCCCTGTCGTTGCCCAAACGGTTGATTCAGCGGGACCATAACCATTAATAAATCGACAATATTTACTCCAATAATCAGCAACTTCGAATGGACATGCTTCTCCCGCCGATTTTATTATCTTCAAATGAGGCATTTTCTTGTTTAGTTCACCTTCCCCATATGAAGATAACTTCATAAGAACAGAAGGAGTGAGGGTTACCATGTTAATTTTCTTTTTCCTCAAAACATCAGCTAAAGGCTTTCCAGGTAGCAAGGATTCCCGGTTCTCTAGAATAAGTGTACCGCCACTGCAAAGGAGAGGGAAAATCTCAAACACCGAAGTATCAAAACTGCATGATGCGAACTGCAACACCCTTGAGCTTTCAGTTAAACCTATTTCTTCGAGAGTATTATAGATTAGATTGCTTAAGCCACGATGTTCAACCATGACTCCTTTAGGGTTCCCAGTTGAGCCTGATGTGTAAATCAGATAAGCAAGGTCAGCGCAGTCAGGGGTGGGCCAATCAGTTGTTTCACATGGATAAGATGGTATATCCTCCAAATGGAGTTGTTTGATGTCTATAATATTCTCGTTGAAATCAGACAGTTTTTCTTTGAATTCATCTGTGGTCAAGAGGGAGCAAGATTGTGAGTCTATCAACATATAAGAAATTCGATTAATTGGATAATCTGGATCTATCGCTAAATAAGCTCCTCCTGCTTTTTGTATCCCTATCATGCTGACAATTAAATCAATTCCTCTTGGCAACATAATCGCGACAACGTCTTCTGATTTAACCTTTTTGTTTCTCAATATTTTCGCCAATCTACTCGTCCGTTCATCTAACTCTAAGTATGTTAAGTTCTCTCCATTAAATTCGAGAGCGATCGAGTCAGGTGTAATTTTCACTTGTTTATTAAATAGGTCAATAAAAGTCTGATCGAGTCGGTATTCTCGTTCCGTTTGATTCCAATCGAATAGTATTTGTTTAGCTTCAGATTCGGACAATATGTTCAGATCAGTAACTTTTTTCACCGGATTTAGCAAAGCATCTTTTAATAGTTCCATGTATCGATTGCTCCAGGACTTTATTTCTTCTTCCTTAAAAAGCAACGACTGGTATTCGAATTCAAGCCGGTAGGTTCCCAAATCACTGCGGTCTTTGATGTGTACCACCATTTCATGATCTAATGAACCGCAGGGGTGGGTCTTTATAACATAAGGAAGATCCTCATGTTTTTGAAAATCCAATACCTGAAATTCAACGGAGATATTAAATAATTTTGAGATATTTTGATGTTGTTCTCTTAATCCCTTTAAAATATGATTATAGGGATATTTTTGATGTCGAAGCAACTGATGTTGTTTTTTTGAAATGTTCCGGCATACGTTTTCAAATGAGTGTAACGGGTTTATTTTATACCGAAATGGAAGCATATTAACAAACATACCGAATGTGCTTTTTTCTTGAATACCTGTCCGGTTCCGAGTGATTTGGCCAAGGGTGATATCCTTCTTTCCTGTTATCCGATAAAGGTATGTATATAAACATGTAGTGAAAAAGGTACTCGGACTAATTTCTAACTCATTGCAAAACTGATCAATGCGTTCCCTGAGGTCCTTATCGAGACTGATTTCATAACGCGAACTGGCTAGACTGTCTTGTGGCATCCCACCTTTTTTCACATAGAGCAAATCAGGTAAAGTTTCAAAGTTTGCCTGCCAAAATTGTTTATCTTTTAAATATCGTTTGGATTGAAAATACTTGTTTTCTTTTTCTATCGTGTTCAAATAAGAGGGTTTTTTACTAATTTCTCGTGGCCTTCCTCTTTGAAAATGTAAATAGATATCTGCAATTTCATTACATGCATTATAGAGACTTACTCCGTCAGAAATGATATGATGCGTTTTTAAATATAGCCAAGTCTCACTTTCGGAAATCTGTAAGAGAGCGAATAAAAACAATGGACTCCGATCCATCTTAAAAGGTGCTTTCGTGGTCGTTTCAATCCAAGCTTCCGCCATATTTTCCGGATCTGAAAAAGTGCTGAAATCCAATAAAAGAATATCATACGGTTGTTTGTCCGCTTTTAATTGTTGAGAGAATCCCTCATCGTTTTGTGACTCTTGTATGACCTGAAGTTCAATGGATTCATTTTCCTGAATAAATTGGTGAATTGCTTTTCTGAGTAGATTCGGGCATATATTTGTGGAAAATCTCACAGACCCCGCCAAATTCATGAGACCCGACTCCTGATACATTCTTTCTATAAACCAGACCCTTTTTTGAGCATTGGTAAGAGGGTATAGCTTCCGCGTTACTTGATTCATTATTTTTCACCTCTTTGTTTTAGTGTTTTTAAGAATAAATCACAAAAAAACTTTATATGGTAATAAATAAAAAATTCTATACAATTCGATTCTATATATATTTATTCATGTTGAATATTGAAATAATTAGTACAATTAACCCAGTATAAGTAGTGGATATATTTTGAAGTTTTCTCAACCAACCTAAGGATAAGGCCAAACAATGGAGTCTGATTCAAATGGAACCTATTTTCTTCTCGAGGTTTAATTACACAAAAGGGTGATCTAAAAAATCGTTAAAAAAGGATTTTTTGGAGTCACCCTGTCTTTTATCTTCTACAGTTATTTACAATATTAATTCAATGTTCATTATCAGTTTTCATAGTAAACATCCTCTTTCAAGATAAGTGATTTAAGTACTACAGATAAAATATAGCAATCATGTCTTGAGTATCTTTGCTATAGAAATATTTTAATTTTGACCCAATTCGTTTAACTATATTTCCCCAAAATTCCAATCATAAATGAGATGAGTGGATCAGAAAAGATATATAGTATAGATCAAAAGGGCGCTGACGGAATATAGGAACTATCACAATTAGAAGTTTTCTGATTTCCCACTCTAAATTATTATTGCTTACATATCACCACAATAAAGAGCAAACATATACATATATGTTGTGTTATCATTCATAACTGTTATAAACACATAGCTCAAAAGATGATTCACCTATAACCTTAGTTTGACACCTTAGACTCTTCAATTTTCTCACGAAGAACCATTTGCAGGATACCACCATGACGATAGTAGTCGATTTCAACTTCACTATCGAAACGCGCTACAACTTCAAATTGTTTTTCATTTCCTTCTGGGTCAATTGCAACTACTTTTACAAGATCACGAGGTCTAACTGTTTTATCAATTTGAATTTCAAATGATTCGTTACCAACAAGACCTAATGTTTCGACACTTTCACCATCTTTAAATTGCAATGGTAATACGCCCATTAATACAAGGTTACTGCGGTGAATACGCTCGAAACTTTCTGCGATAACTGCTTTAATGCCTAGCAGGTTTGTACCTTTCGCAGCCCAGTCACGTGAGCTTCCCATACCGTAATCTTTACCAGCAACTACAAGAAGTCCTGTGCCGTCTTCTTTATATTTCATTGCAGCATCATAGATAGATGTTACTTCACCAGTTGGCCAGTAAGTTGTATATCCGCCTTCTGTTCCTGGTGCAATTTGGTTTTTAATACGAATGTTTGCAAATGTACCACGCATCATAACTTCATGGTTACCACGACGAGAACCATAAGAGTTAAAGTCAACTGGCTGTACGCCATTTTCTAATAAATAGCGACCTGCTGGTGTATGTTTACCGATTGAACCTGCTGGTGAAATGTGGTCTGTTGTTACAGAGTCTCCAAATTTACCAACTACACGTAAACCTGAAAGTGTTTCCACTTCACCTGGTTCTTTTGATAACCCTTCAAAGAACGGTGGGTTTTGAATATATGTTGAGTCATTATCCCAAGTATATAACGCTTCATTTGAAGTTTGGATTTCATTCCAACGTTCGTTACTGTTAAATACTTGTGCATATTCTTTTTTGAACAACTCAGATGTTACGACACTTTGCACCACTTCTTCGATTTCTTTCGCTGATGGCCAAATGTCATTAAAGTAAATTGGGTTACCGTTTGCATCTTTACCAATTGCATCATTTTTCAAATCGATATCAACTGTACCAGCAAGTGCATATGCCACAACAAGTGGTGGAGATGCTAAATAGTTTGCTTTTACAAGTGGATGGATACGCCCTTCAAAGTTACGGTTACCTGATAAAACAGATGTTACTAATAAATCGTTCGCTGCGATTGCTTCCTCTAATTCTGGTGCTAATGGACCAGAATTACCAATACACGTTGTGCAGCCGTAACCAACTGTTTGGAATCCTAATTGATCTAGATATGTTGTTAAACCTGATTTATCTAAGTACTCTGTAACAACTTTAGATCCTGGTGCTAATGATGTTTTTACATAGCCAGGTACTTTAAGTCCTTTTTCAATTGCTTTTTTCGCAACTAAACCCGCACCAATTAATACATATGGGTTAGATGTATTTGTACAGCTTGTAATCGCTGCAATTGCAATTGCACCTGTCTTCATCGTTACTTCTTGATCTTTTAATGCAACTTTCACTTCTTTATCAAATTCTTGTTCGTTGAACCCAAGTCCTTGCGTTCCAACTGGTGCCACAACTGCTTTGTGGAACTCGTCTTTCATATTTGAAAGTGGAATTAAATCTTGTGGACGTTTTGGTCCTGAAAGATTAGATTCAATTGTATTTAAATCAATTTCAACAAGATCTGTATAAATTGGATCTTTGCTGTCTGCTGTATAGAATAAACCATTTGCTTTACAGTATTCTTCAACAATACGAATTTGTTCTTCGTCTCTTCCTGTTAAGCGTAAGTAGTCTAATGAAATCTCGTCGATTGGGAAGAATCCACAAGTTGCACCATATTCTGGTGCCATATTTGAAATTGTTGCACGATCAGCTAATGGCATACTTTTCAAGCCGTTACCGAAGAATTCAACAAATTTACCAACTACACCTTTTTGACGTAACACTTGTGTTACTTTTAATGCAACGTCTGTTGCTGTTGTACCACTTGGAAGTGTACCAGTTAATTTAACACCAATTACTTCTGGTACTGGGAAGTATGAAGGTTGTCCAAGCATCCCTGCTTCAGCTTCAATACCACCAACGCCCCATCCAAGAACACCAATACCATTAATCATTGTTGTATGAGAGTCTGTTCCAACTAATGAATCTGGATATGCAACCAATTCACCTTCAGCATTTTTCACCGCATGAACGACTGGTGCTAAATACTCAAGATTTACTTGGTGAACAATACCTGTTGCTGGCGGAACTGCACGATAGTTATCGAATGATTTTTGTGCCCAGCTTAAAAATTTATAACGTTCTTCATTACGTTTAAACTCTAAGTCCATGTTGAATTCAAGCGCGTCTGCTGTACCCGCTCTATCAACCTGTACAGAGTGATCAATTACAAGGTCTACAGTAATTTCAGGATTAATCTTATCAGGATCCCCGCCCATATCTGCCATTGCTTTACGAAGTGAAGCCAAATCAACAACAGCTGGAACACCTGTGAAGTCTTGTAAGATTACACGAGATGGTTTAAAAGGAACATCAATATCTTGAACATCCTTCGTTCCCCATTTCGCTAAATTCGTTACATGCTCTTCTGTAATTACACGTCCGTCAACTTGACGAAGTACAGATTCAAGCAAAACTTTAATTGAATACGGCAATTGCGATACGTTGCCAACCCCTGCGTTTTCAAGCGCTTTCAATTGATAATAATGATACGTTTTTCCATCTACTTCAAATGTTTCACGAGATTGAAATGGATTATGTTTGACCATTATGTTTCCCCCCTGTTAAACGTGACTGAGTTGTCTGAATATAAAATGTAGACAAACTTTTCAATACCTTACGATAATATCTTATTACAACTTTCTAAATAAGTAAATAATAAGAAACTTATAGTTTATCATAAGTTTTCTTTATCTCTAGAAATTTGAATAGTCCTCGTTCTCCTTATGAATACTATTACCATAAAGAAAAGCTTTCTTTTTGCGGCTTTTCTTTTCTGTTCATACATGTAATGAACAACTCATTATTTGTTTTGTAAAGAAAATATTATAGAGGTGAAATGAAATGGGTAAACGAAAAGCGAATCATGTGATTTCAGGAATGAACGCTGCATCAGCACAAGGACAAGGAACTGGTTATAATGAGGAATTTGCAAATGAGCCACTAACACCTGCTCAGCGTCAAAATAATAAAAAACGAAAAAAGAATCAGTAATGAAAAATCCCAAAAGGTACACCTTTTGGGATTTTTAATGCTTATAACGTAACAATTCAGAAACTTTCACAAATCGATAGCCTTCTTTTTGAAGAGCCGGCAGAATTTTTTCTAATGCAGCTACGGTTTGACTACGATCACTTCCCCCATCATGCAATAATACAATATCTCCGTTTTTTGCATTTGTTACAACATGTTTCACAATAGATTCCGTACCTGGATTTGCCCAGTCTTTCGGATCTTGATGCCAAGACCATAATACAATTTGATAGCCAGCTTCTTTTGCTGTTGTAAATACCATGTCATTGATATAACCACCTGGTGGACGGAAAAGTAACGGCTCTTTTACCCATTTTTGCAAATATTTTTTTCCCTCTAAAATATCATTTTTTAATTTTTCATCAGATGCATTGTTTGCATATAAATGATCCATCGTATGATTTCCAATTTCATGACCTTCCTTTATCACCTGCTCAATTAAATACGGATTTCGCTGAATCCGAAAACCAATCATAAAAAAGGTTGCCTCAGCTTTATATTGGCGCAATAACTTTAATACTTGCGGTGTATAAGTAGGATCTGGACCATCATCAAAAGTAATTGCAATAATCTTTTCATTGTTCGGCACTTCCCACGTTACATGCCCTGTAGGTTCTAATTCTTTTCTCAACAACATTTTTGCTTCTACTTTGTCCACTTGAAATATATGTACTACACATATTAAACAAATCATTATTGCAGAGACTTTTCTTCTTACCATATTTGCTCCGAGATTAAATAGATTGTTGAATTTCACAACAATCTATTTAATCTCCTAACTGGTCGACATCTCGCATAATGTTCTGTAAATTATTTTCATACTGCTCAAGTTGTGGACGTTGTGTATCAGATGCTACCTCAAGCGCATTTTGGATTTGTTCATATGCCTCTTGAACTTCCTCTCGCAAAAGCTTTAAATCATGACCGTAATTCGGGTCATTTTTCACAATATTGTTGTATAAATTTTCCGCTTGTACAACTCCTTGTTGTGCGGCTTGAAAAGCTTGCTGTTTATCCTTATGATATGGCATACGCTTTCCCCTTTCTTTTATAGTTAATCTCACTTATCTTTACCTTTTTTCATAAAAACATTCTCGTATAAATTTACAAAGTTCTCTCATTCTAAATATGAAAGGGAGGTGCAGCACACCATGGAAAAAAACAATAGTAAATCCATTCGCCAAAACACGAAAAAAGGACAGCCTTCTGGGCAACCTGAGCCTTTAAGCGGGTCACATAAAGTAAAAAACCGCAATCATTCTAGACAAAAAAATCATGCGCATCACGATATGTAAAAAAAAGGGACAATGCACGCGCATTGTCCTTCTTTCATAAAATATTTATAGCAAATCTCTCAACTTATTTTCTCCCTTTACTCTCACCTCTATTTTTTTCATGCATATCATAGTATGAATTGAGATTTTACGGAGGGTGTCTTACATGGGCAAGAAAAAAAAGGATTGCCTTTTTCATGTTGATGGTTTTGAAGAATGGATGGATCAGTTTTGTTCTGATTCATACAACAACTTCAGTTTTCCTAGTCACATTCACATCGATCTTTGTGAAACAGAACAGGAATACATTTTAGAAACCGATGTTCCAAATGTTACCGAACAAAATGTTCTTATAAAAAAGATGGAGACAGGCCTAAACATTTGCATATTCCAAAAAAATTCTTCCTTACATCGAACCATCTCTTTACCTACTAGCATCATTTACAAAAAAATGTTAGCCTGCTTAGAAAACGGCTTCCTTGCCATCCATATTTCAAAAACCGAATCTGCAAATAAGTATGAAAAAAATGTTCTCTTTTCAAATTAAAGGTTGATATAAATACAAAACCGGATACAAAAGTTTTCCAACTTTTTGTATCCGGTTTATTTTTATATTATATAAAGCGAGATGGGAACATTATAAGAATTCTCTTTCACCATTACTTCGCACTTACCTCTATCTTAGAAGCTTCGATATGCCTTCTATTCAATAAACTTCTTGTTACTAAAAGAATCGGAAACGCAGCTATTGAAAAAATAGCCAATATGAAAAATACAACAAAACCATTTTGATAGCCATAATGATCTAAAAGTACACCACCAAACCATGGCCCAATTACTCCACCAATTCCCGAAAATCCCATTGCCCCAAAATACGTTCCTTTTAAATGTGGAACTGCTATGTCATCAATAAACACATCTGTCATCGAAAACATCAATACTTCTCCTACTGTAAAAATAATCGTATAAAGAACAATACTTCCGAGTGATTCAGCTATTCCAAACCCTAATAACCCACCACTAACAAATAGTGTGCCAGTAATAATTGATGCAAGTGGTGTATACTTCTTGCAAACCTTAATCATGGGATATTGTATAATCACTACTATAATTGCATTTAATGTCAGCATATATGAGAACAATGTCACGCCATCTTGAAATATATGCGAGTTCGCAAAATATTGAGAGGCTGTTGTTGTAAAGTGCGAAAACCCACTATTGCTTAAGATAATTCCAACTAGCGCAACCAAAAAAACAATATCTTTTCTCAAAATACGAATCGCATTCACCATCGTCACAGGCTCTACTGTATCAATTGTTTTTTCGTTCGATTGATACTTTTTAAATTGCAGCGCTAATACCACCGTATATAAACCGTACACTCCAGCAGCTACTAAAAACGGCATTGTTGACCTTGCACTCCCAAGTTGCAATCCAACAAGTGGTCCAATCGCAACACCCACATTTATCGCACCATAGCGTAAATTATATGCGAGTAAACGATACTCCGGCTTTGTTAAATCAGATAATAACGCTCTCGATGTCGGTTCAAAAAAAGAACGACATAGACCATTTAATGCGTTTAATAAAAAGAAAGTTATAACATGGTCTGCAACCGAAAACCCGATAAATACAAAAATCCAAACAATAATTGACCATATCATAATTGTTTTACGACCAAATCGATCTGATAAATTCCCACCAATAAAACTAGCAAACACTCCAACCAATGCGCTCGTCCCAATAATAGCCCCTGTCATCCCAGCTGATATACCTTTTACAGTTGTCAAATAGATTGCTAAAAAAGGAATGCTCATTGATGTTGCAAATCGAGCAAATAATGTCCCTAAAATAATACTCATCCCTAGTGGATGAATGTGTTGTAACTTGCCTCTCATCTCAAAACCTACTCTCCTATTTCATGCATAGAAAAAGAAAGCAATACAGCCGCTTTCCTTTCCCTTTTTCTATAGTAAATATGTTTATACCCGAGCCGTTCTAGTTATCTCCATATCAATACCATATGTAAACTGTAACTCTTTACAAACCTCTTTAATTAGGATATTCACGCTATATTTTTCATTAAATTCCATAACAGCGTTTTCTACTTCCTCATACGTATACTTATATTCACCAGTAATAACACTTTTCAAGTCAAAACATTCGTTAATACAAAGTTGCACGAGCAGTTGATCATACATAGCCGCTACATCTTCTTTTTTCCATAATACTTCTTTCACATATAACCGATCGAATGTCACACTTTCTCGGTTACATTCTGTTAAAGTCCGGGTCATTTCATGTAATTCTCGATATAGTTCAGAAATATTTGTATTGAGACGAATCAGTTTATCTACGCCGTTTTCATATAGCATTTCATCCACCCCCGTATATTCCTTTTTCTTATTATAGCAAGAAAATTCCAAAAAAGAGATTTTTTCTTCTGAAATATTAGGAAACTTATTTAGATTGCTTTACAATGAAACTAGTAAGTTCGAAAGGAGTATACAAGTGAACAAAAAATTATATTACACCGATGTCTATCAGCAAATCTTTACAGCTCAAGTTATAAAACAAGACCATGATAACGAAGGAAAACTATATGTTACTTTAACAGAAACAGCTTTTTATCCAACTGGCGGCGGGCAACCACATGACACTGGAACACTAAATGATGCTCACGTCATCAACGTTGAAGAAGTTAATGGAGAAATTCGTCACTTCCTATCAAAAGAATTACATACAAAAGAAATAACAGGTCAAATTGATTGGCAGCGCCGTTTTGATCATATGCAGCAGCATACAGCTCAGCACATTCTCTCTGCTGCATTTTGGGATCATTTTAACATACCAACAATCGGTTTTCATCTTGGAAAAGAAACGGTAACAATTGATTTAGATACACCTGATATTTCCATAGAAACAGCTACTCGGGCACTACAGATCGCAAACCAGATTGTCTTTGAAAACCACCCTATCCATATCCAATGGATGAACTTAGAGGAAGCAAAGCAGTTACCTTTAAGAAAAGAACCCACAATTACAGAAAATATTCGCGTTGTAATCATTGACAACTACGATTATAACGGTTGTGGTGGAACACATCCAAAATATACAGGAGAAGTGGGTCCCCTCCATATAATAGGATGGGATCGAAATAAAGGTGGCATCCGTTTAACGTTCGTTGCAGGATGGCGCGCCCTCAAGGTAATGGGACAGCATCAACAAATTATGAACGACGTTTCCAAACAATTAAATAGTAAGGAAAGTGATATTTCAACTAAAGTAAAACAACTTCTTATATCTCAGAAAGAAAACGAAAAAGTATTACAAACTATAAATGAAAAACTATTATTTGTGGAAGCAAATGAATTGTTGCAACAATCCAAGGAAATACATACTGGCACACTCATTTCTAAAGTCTTTACCAATCGTTCCATGCAGGAAATTGCAAAACTATCCACTATTATTACTGAACAAAGTGAAAACGCAATTACATGCTTTGTTACTGAAAATGAAGAAAAACTACAATGTGTTCTTACATGTGGTAATGCTGTAACAGCAAACATGAATACGATTTTGAAAAATGTCCTCCCTGTTATTGAAGGAAAAGGCGGCGGCAATCAAAAAAGTGCTCGTGGTGGTGGCAAGGCGATTATTACAGGTGAAGAGTTTCTAGCTCAGCTTATTCATTCACTATAAAAAATTTAGTTTATTCCATAAAGGATAGCATCACGCTATCCTTTATGTTTTATTTTACAAGCCAATATTTTGTTTCAGCCCTTGATAAGTGCCCGCATTAGGAAATCCTTTTTCAATAAGCTGAATAAATGTCTCAGAAAAATGATACGCACCTAATTCCTTTATTGGTACCATTTTCACATCATGAATTGGGTTATGGTCAAATTCATTAGATGGTAATTTTATTTCTCCCGACACTTTTTCAAGTAAAAACGTAATATGTAATAGCGATGGTACAGCATCCGTTTTATCACAAATATATAGCAATTTCTTAATTCTAGTTTCTAATCCCGTTTCCTCTTTCATTTCTCGAATGATCGCCTCTTCTAATGTTTCTCCATTTTCTACCCTCCCTCCTGGCAAAGACCAATTTCGATCAGAAACTTTTTGTTTCACGATTAACAGTTTTCCTTCTTCAATTAAAATTCCAGTTGCTCGAACTTGTAGTAAATGATTCATGTCGTCTCTCCTTTTCATTCCATACATATGACTTCTAAGTTATATCATTCTAGATTATTAGCTAAAATCCTTTCACAAAAAGAACATACGTTTTGTAATAAAAGAAAATTATGGAAGAAATAAGTGATTTCTATGCGTCCACCTTTAACACGAAACATACAAATTAAAGACTTTAAAAATTATTACTGGCTAAAAACAGAGTTACAGGAATTTTGCCGTGAATATGGTTTACCAACCTCTAAAATAGAAATTACTGAATGTATTATAGCTTTTTTGACTACAGGTAAAGTACCTGAAAAACAAAAAACATCCAAAAAGAAAATTACACTTCCGTCTCATGAACCATTTTCTCTACAAACAATTATTACTGAAAATCACCGCTGTAGTGAAGATGTTCGTGCTTTTTTCAAAGACATAATTGGATTAAAATTTCGCTTTACAGTAGCACTTCAAAATTTTTTTAAAGAAAATATCGGAAGAACATATGAGGATGCTGTGAAGTTTTGGTATGAAGAACAAGAAAGAAAAAAGGATCCTTCGTATAAAACAGACATCGGTACACAATTTGAATACAATCGCTTTACACGTGCCTTTTTTCAAGACTCCAATAATCAAGGGAAATCAAAATCCGACGCTATCGCTGCCTGGAAAGAAATAAAAGCAAAACCTGGTAGCAATGCCTATGAACCAAAAAAAGTAGAGAACTAGATTTCTTTCTAGTTCTCTACTTTTTCAAATAATAAAGCAAGTCCAATTCCTCCACCGATGCCTAATGTTGCTATTACATATTTCGCCTTTCCTCTTTGTACTTGATAGAATAACCGAGTTACAAGCATAGCCCCGGATGCACCATATGGATGACCAAGAGCAATCGCTCCACCGTTCACATTTAGCTTTTCATACGGGATTTGCAATTCTTGGGCACAGGCCACAATCTTAGCAGCAAAGGCTTCATTCATTTCAATATAATCAACATCTTCTATTGATAAGTTCTGCTGCTGTAATAACTTTTGCACAGCAAATATAGGACCACTCCCTGGTAAATGCGGATCTACGCCAACAATAGCACTATGAATAAAGCGAAGAATTGGCGTATAACCAAGTTCATGAGCTCTTTCTTCCTCCATTACAAGCACAGCGCAGGCTCCATCATTTACACCACAGGAATTACCTGCTGTTACTGTTCCTTCTTGTAAAAAAGCCGGTCTTGTTTTTTTTATTATTCGTTCATAATTCATTCCAAACTTGATTGTTTCATCCTCTGTTATATTTGAAGAAATCGGAATAATTTCTTCTTGTAACCTCCCTTTTTCTAGTGCTTCTAATGTTCTTTTATAACTTAAACAAGCATACTCATCTTGCATATCCCTTGTAATTCTGTAGTACTCCGCTACATATTCAGCAGCCATCCCCATATCTGGATCTCCGATAAAATCTGGTGAAAAGCGAGCCCTCTTCTGAAAAGGAGATGTACTTGTACTTTCGACACCACCAGCAATGTAGCAAGCCCCTGCCCCTCCTTGAATAAGGTGGCAAGCCATTCGAATCGCTTCTAATCCTGCGCCACACTGACGATCAATTGTGACACCTGGTACTCTATAAGGTAGCCCAGCTTCAAGTACCGATAGCCGCGCAACATTGCCGCCTGGTCCAACAATATTTCCTAATATTACATCGTCTATTTCATGCTCGATTCCTTCACTCAAGCGCTTCAGTAAAGGCGCTACCAACTGCTGAACCTCATACTCTTTAAATATACTGCTCTTCTTACCAATCGGCGTTCGCTTTGCCTCTACAATAACCGCTCTATTCATAAGCTTTCTCCTGGTTTTCGATTATACTTTTTGCTACTTCACGGGCAATTTTCCCGCTACTCGTATGCGGAATCCCCTCAACAAAATACCACTCTTTCGGGATTTTAAAGGATGATAGTCGCTGTAAACAAAAACTTTTTAGTTCTTGCTTCGTCACCCTTCCTTTTACCATTGCAACAGGCTTTTCACCCCAATATCTATCCTTCATACCAATAATTACGATTTCCTCGACCTTTGGATGATTGCATAATACACTCTCTATCTCTTCTGGGAAAATGTTAATGCCTCCAAATAAAATCATATTTTTTTCTCTTCCTACTATATAAATAAATCCTTCCTCATCCACAAAACCTATATCATGTACAGTCATCCAACCGTCTTCTGTAACTTGACAAGATAAGTCTCCGTTCAGTAAATATCCCATAAAAAACTGATCACTTTTTACATAAACAATTCCAATTTCACCTTGCTGTAATTCTTTACCCTTTTCATTACATATCCGAACTTGTACATTATGACATGGCTTTCCAACCGAAGCTGCTTTTCTTTTACTTTCTACATCTGTTAGTGCTGTAACAAAACTTAATTCAGAAGCACCATAAAATTCATATCTTTTGGCATATGGGAACACATTTTTTATTTTCTTTTTTGCTTCAGCTTCCCATTTTGCACCTGAGGAAATAATCTTTATTTCTTGTTCAATCATTCTTTCTTCTTTATATAATGCCTCTAGCATTGTCGGAACTACATACATCACTGAAATATTTTCTTGTTCCAATATAGATAAAATATGATTTGGGATGAATTTTTCTACAAGATACAGCGTTTGTCCTAAATATAAAGCACTCATTGCACCATATAGAAAAAGAGAATGAACAAATGTGCCCGCCAACAAGATAGAATCATCATTCTTCATATGAAAATCATAAACATTGCAATCAAAACTATGTACCCAAGACTCCTGCGCACGAAGAAATGCCTTTGCTTTCCCAGTTGATCCCGATGTAAATCCCATATAAAATGGATGACTTTTCACGTTTTCTGAAGAATGATATGTATTTAACTGGTCACCTATTATTTGATTCCATTCATGAATAGGAAATATCTTTCCAGATATTAGAGATATTTCACTCATCTTATATTGTTCAGCAATTACAATGGATGGATTAGCAAGATTTATCCTCTCCTTAAGCTCATCTTGTTTCCACTTTAAATCAAGCGGTACGCAAACCCATCCTGCCATTGCAGCACCTGCAAAAAGCTGTAAAAATTCCATGCGATTCTCTAATAAAATCGCAATCGTTTTATTCGTTGTTTTTTCTTCGTTAAGCCAATTAGCAACTTGGCAAACCGATTCGTTCCATTCTTTATATGTTAGTAACCTACTATTTTCTTTTATCGCTATTTTATTAGGATGGAAACAAGCATGCTTCCTATAAGACGACGTGATTCCCACTACTTTCATCCTTTCCTTTCAGATAACAAAAAGAAACACGTTAATACGTGTTTCCTACATTTCATCCCGCATTTGAGATTTTATTGTTCTTTAAAGCAGGCTTAATTATGTGTTTCAATGAACGATGTAATCTAGGTACAAGAATTGCTGCTATCACAGCTTTAATGAAATCTCCTGGTAAAAATACGACACTTACTTTCATAGCATGCCATATAGAGATGTCCATTATAAATGATTGGACAGTCACACCAAATATATAAACAACTAGAATACCGCCAATTATATTAATCAAAAATACTTTTATAACAGATACTTGACGTAAACGTTCTACAAGATAACCTATCACAAACGCTCCAACAATATAGCCAATTAAATACCCTGCACTCGGACTAACAAATACACCTGGTCCACCACGGCCACCGGCTAATAATGGTGCCCCTACTCCTACAACAAGTAAGAAAACCATTTGACTTAACGCACCAAGCCGAGATCCAAGCAATCCACCTGCAAGCATTACGCCAAGAGTTTGTAAAGTAATTGGAACAGGCGTAACAGAAAGCGCAATCGGTGGTACCAATCCTAATACCCCCATAATCGCACTAAATAAAGCAACAAAAACTAAATTCTTTGTATTCATGTTTTTTACTTCTCCTATTTGTAAACTATATATAATTTCAAGATAACATTTCTCAAAAACATTTTAACTTCCCTCACCCTTACTGTCAACATTAATTATTTTTTAGTTAACATAAATGAGTATTATTTCAAGCTAACAATTGAAAACACTATAAATTAACATGATTCAATATAAAAAGGCGATTCATACCGGTATGAACCGCCTTTTTATATTACTTTTCACTGCCTCTATGCAAATGCTCTAGTTCTTTTCGTAACTCTTGCTTCAAAAATTTCCCAACCGATGTTTTTGGAATCTCCTCCATAAATACAATATCATCAGGCAACCACCACTTCGCAAACTGTGGTCGCAAAAACTCATATAACTCTTCTTTCGTTACAGAACTATTTTGTTTTTGCACAACACATGCAACTGGACGTTCTTGCCACTGCGGGTGCGGAACTGCAACAACTGCTGCTTCAAATATTGCTTCATGTGCCATTAAGGCATTCTCTAAATCAACGGATGAAATCCATTCACCACCACTTTTAATGACATCTTTTGTGCGATCAACAATTTTAATACAGCCTTCTTCGTCAACTGTAACGACATCTCCTGTGTATAACCATCCATCACGGAACCCTTCTACAGTACGTTCATCGTTATAATAGCTCGCTGCAATCCATGGTGCTCGTAAGCATAGTTCCCCCATCTCAGCTCCACCCCATTTTACCTCTCCACCTGCGCCAACTACTTTCATCTCAACGCCTGGTACAAGATATCCTTGCTTTGATCGAATCTCAAGTTGTTCTTCATAAGATAAATCTGTTTCATAGCTTTTTAACCTTGCAAGTGTCACAAGTGGACTTGTTTCCGTCATACCATATGCATGTACAAAAGGAACGTTATATTTCTGTTCAAACGCTGCTATCACGCTTTTAGGTGCTGCTGCACCCCCACATAAAATTCGCTTCATACTTGATAAATCATAATTATTATTTTCTAATTCCTGCAAAACACCAAGCCAAATCGTTGGTACCCCAGCAGCTAACGTCACTTTTTCATTCTGAATCATTTCCAGTAAAATTTTCGGTGTAAACATCGGACCCGGTAAAACTTGTTTTGAGCCAAACCATGTTGCTGCAAAAGGTAATCCCCAAGCATTTACATGGAACATTGGAACAATTGCCATTGCAGCATCACTTTCAGATAATGCTGATGTATCTGCGAGTCCTAGAGCCATACAATGAAGTACCGTACTGCGATGTGTATATACAACACCTTTTGGATTTCCTGTCGTTGCTGACGTATAACACATACCTGCTGGTGTATTTTCATCAATATCTTTTAAGAATGGGAAATCAGAATCTCCTTCTGCAAGAATTTGTTCATAATGAAAAATGGGTTGAAGTGATGTTTCTGGAAGCTCTTCTTTGTCAGTCATAATAATATAAGCTTGTACATTCGATAATTCATCTTGAATTTTTTCAACAAGAGGCACAAGATCTTCATCAACGAGTAAAATACGGTCTTCTGCGTGTCTAATGATATAGGAAATATGCCCGGGGGATAAGCGAATATTAATTGTATGCAGTACAGATCCAATGCTTGGAATCGCGAAATACGCTTCCACGTGGCGATGATGATTCCATGCCAAAGTTCCAACACGCTCCCCTTCTTTTATTCCTAATTTCTTTAACGCACTAGAGAGTCTTCGTGTCCGTTCTCCCAATTGCTTATACGTTAGAATTGTAATCGTATCATGTGTACGCGAAACAATTTCTTTCTTTGGAAACAACTTTTCTGCCCTTTCTATCATAGAACTAATTGTTAATGGCACATCCATCATCATCTTTGTCCCAACCTCCTGTTAAAGCGTTTTCATTTTTATATATTATACCAAACTTCTATAATTAAAAGTGTAATATTTCTGTATTTTCTGAATTATTTCCGCAGAAATAATTTTCTAATTGATTTATAGTAACCCTCCTATTCCCTGTCTCTCGATCTCGTATCTTTTTCTATGACTATACTACTTTCATTTGTTTTATTTCCATAATACTTTGAAACTCTTCCTCTCTTTTCTTCATATACTTCCTCGTTTCTATTATTTTGTATAAATTTAGAACAGTATAAGAAATAAATAGAGGAGAGTCACCTTATATGGTTACCCTCCTCTATTTATTTCATTATGTATACCATATGTAATGAAATATCTCTTACATCAATTCTTCTTAACATAAGACGATTTGTATGTAATATTGGATACTTCTCTTTTCCATTTCTCATAATGGCTTTTCCTTAAATTTTTGATAGTTTCGCACTTTTAACAGAAGTACACTTCCACAATCTGTACAAATATAGGCATCCACTGGAGAAGATGTAAACATCGTCTCTTTTTTTCTTAATTGTGCATATCCAACAAACTCACCTTCTCCAATATTGTTAGAGCCACAATAAGAGCATGTATGTACCTCTTTTTTTCGCATGAGAGCACCACCTTTATTCTGTTTCTACTCCCTTCGACAGTAATCTTCCATTTTCCTTCCATAAAAAACTTCCTACTTCCCCTAAATTCCAAAAGGAAAAATGGTATTAGAGTCGTATTCATACATTGTAAATATATATAAACTAAAGCATTATACTGGAGGTAACACATTGAATCCTACTATTACACTTCATTCAGCGAAACAAATCGAGCAAGCAGAAATCGACATGTTATCCGCTAGATTACTAGCTGTACAAACAATGAAAGGGAATCCCATGCAAATAGAGATTAGGCACTTTGGAGCCGCAATGGCTTTTTCATCAAAAATCATCTCTGGACCTGCTTTTAATACCGTCAAAGGAATTACATTTACTAGTACAATGGAAATAGATGAAATCATTTCTTATTATAAAACATTAGGAATTCCTTGCCGATTTGAGATTCCCCCAGCTCATGCAAGTCCTGAATTATTCCACTATCTACATGAAAAAGGATTTTATCAATCTGATTTTCATACTGCATTATATGGCTTACCAAAATCTTATCCAACTCTTCATTCTCAAGAATTTTCAATTCGAAAACTCGAAGAAGATGAGTTTGATATTTTTGCTGACATCTATATACGTGGATTTGGTATGCCCGAGTTTACAAGAGAGGGCGTATGTCAAAATAACCAAGTCCTTTTCGACAAACCGGGATGGCACTTTTACATAGCGACGATTGCAAATATTCCTGCGGGCATAGGTGTACTTTATATGAATCAAGGCATAGCTTCCCTCACTGCCTCTGCTACTTTACCAGATTTTCAGCGAAGAGGTTGCCATACTTTATTAATCCAAAAACGTATACACACAGCATTTGAATCACATTGTACATTACTCGTTGGGCAAGCTCGTTTTGGAAGTGTGAGTCAAAACAATATGGTGCGCTGCGGTATGAATATTGCTTATACAAAATCTATTTGGACTCATGAAAACGATAAGAAGTAAATTAAAACTTGAATCAGTGAGAGTTCTCTTTATCCTCACTGATTATTCCCCTTACCAATTTGAAGGTGGGAGTATTACCGCCCGCAAATAGTAGGATAAATAAAAAAAGAGCCTTAGAACGACTCTTTTTTCCACTTGTAAAAAAAGCACTTTTTCACTACTGAGTGGGATAATAGAAATACACTCTCATTTTCCGTGCTTACTTCTTTAATTTCCCCTTCTATTACCATTTAATCATTAGATTTTTTCGATGCTTTTTTAATAATCTTATTGAGTTTTTTATAAAATTCACCTTTTGTTTTTACATGTTTAAACTGATCTGGATTAACATTAGCTTTTTGAGAAAGTGCTACAATTTCTTCTCTTGAAATTGGATCCTTACTATTTATAGATGCTATATTTGTATATTTTCCATCTTCTGTTTTTGGAATTTCTAAAATCCCTTTATTTACAAGATCCACTACAGCCTTATGCTCTGAAGAATGTGTATCTACTCCAATAATTTTCCAGTTATGCATGACTTTCGGCGTGTATACACCGCTCTTTACATCTTTTAAATATGTAATAGCTAGATTACGAATAGTTCCACCTGTTTCTCCGAACGCACTCTCTTGTTTAGATGACCAAATTTGTTCAAACTTACGTCCCTCTAAAGCTCCTCCTTTTGCTTGAAGAGCCTCCATTCTATATGCATTCATTCCCAACGTCATAACATCGTTCATTTTGATTGGTTTATTCGTACGAATAGATCGTAAATTGGTAATTCTACTTCCATATGGTTTTGTTAAATCAATTTCATATTTCACGCCTCCAAAGAAGTCGTTCGTACTATATTTAGAAGCACGGCGTGTTTTATCAAAGCTAACAGTTACATCTCCTTCACGGGATGAGTTGAAATATCCTGCTGCCCACTCCATGTAATCTTTTAAATCTTTACCAGTTACCTTATATACTGTAATTTCTCCTAAAGCATATTGGTAATTATATGCAATATCTTTCTTTTTAATAGGACCTACATCTAAACGGGCATGATCATTATCAATTTGATGAGCGACTACATCCGCTTTACTGTAATGGAGCATGACTTCATGAAAGAAATCTGATAAAGGTGTCTCTTGAATTTGCACACTCGGAATATTCTTTATTTCATTTTCTGGTACAAGATTCCTACGCTTTAATTGAGCGACTACAACATTTGCATCCCCTCTCGCATATTCATGGAAAGGTGTTAGTGTTGCTTCAAGTGCAGGATCAGATAATACCGTTGTTCCATCAGCATTTTTAATAGGTATAGCGGTAGCTGTTTTATCCTTTACTACTACCTTTCCACCTTGTTTTGTAAAAGTAAAATCAACGCGTGAGATATGTGTTCCATATTTATCTGGTTCCGTAATAATAACACCATTTACAATTTCTTTTTTGACAAGTTTATGCATATGAGCCGCAAAAATTGCACTTAACTCTGGGCAAGCAGTCGCAATATCTTCCACTCCAGTGCCAGGTATCCCATTCTCATTTTCGAGTCCCATATGCATAAGACCTACCATAACATCTACTTTTCCTTCTAATTCTTTAATTGCCTTTTTTGTCTCTTCAACTGGATTCTTCACTACTAAACCAGCCAAATGATCTGTCCCTTTTTCAAAATCATGAATCATCGGTGTATTCATTCCGATAATCCCAACTTTAATTCCACCCTTTTCAACAATCGTATAAGCTGGAAGAAAACGATCTCCATTTTCTTTGTAAATATTACCCGCTAACGTTTTCCCTTCATATTGACCACTAACTTTTTTCAATATATCTAGCCCAAAGTTAAATTCATGATTTCCAAACGCCCAAGCATCATACCCCATTGTATTCATTGCTACCATCATTGGAGACTGCGGCTGATCATTAAACAATTCTACCGAGTTTCCTTGAATTGTATCCCCAGCATCTAACAAAATAGTATTGGGATTTTCTTGACGCACCTTCTTAATAACCGTATAAAGCTGCGTTAAACTCCCATTCATATTTGCACCATCAAGTGCATAGTCCCAAGGCATAAATCGCCCATGAACATCTGCAGTACCTAATAAAGTAATATTAATGTCCGATTCCTCAGCCTTAGCAGAACCTGGTTTTGCTGTTACTGCTGTTCCAAGCAGCATAAGAATAACAAGAAAACATACATAGTTTTTCCACTTCATTTTTGACATAATAAAAATGTTTCTCCCCTTTTTATGTAATATCGTAAAGTTGCTTGAACTGTAAAAATGTAACTTATTATTTGGAAAATATCAACTATAAAAGAGAATCTTGCATATATTTTATAAGCTCTATACACAATTAGTTATAATAATGGGGATCATATCATTTTCTAGTCTCTTTTTATTTTTCTACTTGTTTTTCTAGCACATATAAATCTTCTTCTATGTTCGACAATTTATCTGCAATTAACTTTCTTGCATCATCAATCGCTTGGTTATATGCATACGGTCCAAGTAATTTTACCATTTCTTCTATTAAACGTTCTGCTTGAAAACGTCCGATTGCTTCTAAGTCTTCTTCTTCAAAAAACTGCTGAATTTGTTCTACAAGCTCCTCTTTCTTTTCATTTGGTATTTTTACATTCATCATGAATCATCTGCTCCTCTATTTTTAAGATAATATTTCCCTTAACTCTACCATAGAAAAACGTGTCCCTGGGCAAGTTTTTGTAACACCTTCTAATTCCCGATGACCAAGTATATTGTCTTCACATATAGAGAACTGCTTCATAAATTCCCTACATAACGAATGCAAAGAATTTATTTGTGCAAAGGTTGGATCATACTTATCAAAATTCCCTGTCATACAAATCCCTATCGTTTCACTGTTGTATCCTTTTGCATGGGCCCCAATGTGTAACCCTCTACCTTCAAATACCGTCCCATCTTCTTCAATAAAATAATTATATCCGATACCACTCCATCCCCGTACCTGTTGATGGAACTCATGTGTTTTATACACATCCCATCCATCTTCAGCAGTGTGATGAATGATAAGTTTTTTTACACTTTCTAAAGGCTGTAATTCATCTTGAAACGTTAACTTTGCTTTTTTGATTTCCATTTAGGATTCTCCTTCATAAATCAATTATAATTATCGTTTTATCATCTGGTCGAATCCGCTTTTGTTCTTCTAATTCTTCTATTATAGACACGTATTCCTTTATACCGTTTCTTCTTATATATTGTACTGTTTGCTCAAGTGACCAGTCTGGGTGAAATAATCCATCCGAACAAATAAATATTTCTTTCACTTCAGCAAGTGATAATCTTCCTTGTTGAATCCATGTAATCGCTTCTGGCATCCCATTCGCTACTGAATATCCATTTGGCATATTCGCAAGATAGCGATTATATTTGAGCTGCTGCCAAATGTCATGAAATATATGTTCTTCTGGAACAGGAAGCCCCTGTTTTCTATCCTCTTCACGTTTTCTTTTCGCTCGTGTACTAATTCCTTTTACTGTATCCTTTGTTAGCACTTTCATTGTCCCATCATGAAATGTAGCGACAATCATACAGTCACCGAGTTGTGCGTATTGAATACTTTCATCCTTTATAAGAACTACAGCAATACAGGTGCACCATAAATGATCTTTTTTTGTCGTATCAATCTTATACTCTATCATTTTTTCTTGTAACACTTGATTCGCAGTTGCAATTTCAGTTTGCAAACTAACGATCTCTTTTATGGTTGTAAAATAATTTGCAAATAAATTTGAGGCAAGATACGCTCCGTTGTGCCCCTCTTCATCTTGAAATGAGCTAAGCGGCGTTGCACCATCGCACACACCGTAAACCATTAATTCTTTATTACAAAAAAATGTATCCTCACACTCCTGTTTCACAGGACTTTTCTGTTGATATGTTTTCATTTCCATCTCTTTCCCTCCTTTTAACTAAGACAAAATGAACAGACGAAATCTTTTGATTAATCTAATTTTCCGAAATAAACTGTTTTTCCCTAAGACTTTCAATTTCATATATAATCTTGAAATAATATGATTTTTTAGTGAAGGACGGGAACAAGATGGTCAGATTTCTTGGAGTTATTATTGGTTCTATCATTATTGCAGTTGCCTTTAATCTTTTCCTTATCCCCCACAAGATTTTAAGTAGTGGAATTGGCGGAATTGCTATTATCTTAGGAATTGTAACCCCTGTAAACACAGGAATTATTAACTTTGCATTAAACTTACCTATTCTTATTTTAGGGTACATAGGTCTTGGAAAAAAAGTAATTTTTAATACAGTTGTCTCTGTTGTAGTATTATCTGTTGCACTATACTGGATTCCGGTACAAATCGTCGCAAAAGATCCACTTCTTTCTTCCGTATTTGGAGGCGTAATTGCAGGTGCTGGAATCGGCCTTGTCTTTAATTGCCATGGCTCAACTGGTGGATTTGATATTATCGGTATGCTATTATCTCGTAAAAGAGATATTAAACTTGGTGGTTTTCTTATTATTTTAAATACAGTCGTTGTTGTCATTGCTGGATTTTTCTTCGACTGGGATGTCGCATTAACAAGTTTACTTTCAATCTATGTAACAGGTAAAGTAATTGATGCCGTTCATACAAAACATCGTAAAGTTACACTTATGATTGTAACAAATCAAGCAGAAGAAATGAAAAAGAAACTTCTTTCAACTGTTGTACGTGGAATTACACTTCTTGATGGTGAAGGTGCTTATTCAAGTGAAAAAAAGCGTGTACTTATGACGGTTGTTTCACGTGAAGAGCTTGCAAATATGAAACTAACTATTTCTGAAATCGATCCGCAAGCATTCGTTAATATTACGGAGACCGTTGAAGTACTAGGGTTATTTAGAAAAGCTTAAAAAACTAGGTGGAACTCCACCTAGTTTTTATTTATTCTCCATGAACTCTAATCGATTCCCAAACGGATCCGAAACATAAAATCTAATAACATCTGGACGTGCATGATCATTTATTACTTGAACTCCTTGTTTTATTAACTTCTGCTTAAATTCATCAATTCTCTGAACGTAAAAAGCAGGATGCGCTTTTTTTGCTGGAGAAAAATTTTGTTCAACACCTATATGGATTTCTTGATTTCCACAACGGAACCAACAACCGCCACGTTTTCTTAATTCTTCTGGTTTCGGGATCTCTTCCAGACCAATTTTATTTCCGTAAAATTCTCTTGCCCCTTCTTCACACCCTACAGGCGCAGCTACTTGTACATGGTCAATTCCTTGAATGTAACCTACCATATCCCTCTCCCCCTTTATATTTTTATTTTATAGTATACTGCTAAAAAAATAACTTATATATGTTTTATAAAACGCTATAAGATTTACTTAACAGCCATATGCATATTGTTTGTTTTATAATGAAGAAGGTGCTTTAATAAAGATCTATTAAAAAGAATGAAAACACATTCTATTCTGTAACTTTGTTTTTTATAGAAATATATAACGTTTTTCATATATTATATTTATAATAAGTTATTGAATCTGTTTTAGATGCTAGTTGTACGGAGGAAAAGTTATGAGTCGGAAAAAGTTCTCATCTATTCAAAAAAGTCGCCATTCGGCTACACCTCGCCGTTTGCGAAATCATGTCCAAAATTGTTCTTTAACAGAAATGTACGCATCTCTTTTTGAACATAATCCTGATAGTATTATTTCATTGAACTTACAAGGAATCATATTACATATTAATCCCTCTGCGGAAAAAATATTGGGCTATACTTCACAGGAATTAGAAAGAAAAACAATTACTTCCATTATAGAAGCACATATTTCTGATCAAGTACTGCAATATATCCAAAATACTACAGCTGATAACCAAGAAGAATACATACTTTCTATCCACCATAAAAAGGGATATCAAATAGATGTAGTTACAAAATTAGTCCCTATTTTCATTCAAAATCATCTCACAGGTGTATATGCAATTTTAAAACCGCTCGAGAAATCTGAAAGAATCGAAAAAATGTTAAAAGAAAGCGAAAAACGGTTACGCACACTAATGGACTCAATGCCTGCCTTTGTCATTTTTAAAGATCATGAAGGACGCTGGCTAGAAGCAAACGATTATGCACTTTCTTGCTTTGATTTTCATGATGTTCCTTATCACGGAAAAAAAGATAGTGAACTGGTTCAATATAACGAAGCGTATCGCGAAGCATTTTTGCATTGTGAAGAAATTGATGAACTTGCATGGCAACAAAAACAAATCATTCATGGCGAAGAATTTATTATTCATAAGAGCACAGCCAACATTATTTTAGATATTTCAAAAGTCCCACTCTTCCACCCCGATGGTTCACGAAAAGGACTTATTGTTATGGGCAGGGATGTGACTGAACTAAAGAAAACAGAAAAGTTATTACGAAAATCGGAAAAACTAGCAGTAGTCGGGCAACTAACAGCAGGGATCGCTCATGAAATACGAAATCCTTTAACAGCCTTAAAAGGATTTTTAACATTATTAAAACCCGATATTACCGAACAAAACAAATGGTATATAGATGTTATGTTAAGTGAAATTTCACAAATGGAGTCGATAACAAGTCAATTTATGGCAATGTCTAAACCACAAGTGCTGTCTATTCATTCTTGCCAAATTCAATCATTAATCGAAGAAGTTGTAACCTTTATTTTACCTACCGCTATTATGCATAGTACACATATTATTATGGATCATTTTTCTCCTATGCCAGAAATTCAATGTGATGGTAACCAATTAAAGCAGGTCTTTATTAACGTGCTAAAAAATGCGATTGAAGCCATGCCCCGCGGAGGAAATATTTTCATTCAAGCAAAACAATTAGATGAAAACTTCATATTAATCCGCATTATAGATGAAGGATGCGGCATTCCAGAAGATCGTATTTCTCGTTTAGGAGAACCTTTTTATAGTTTGAAAGAAAAAGGAACTGGTCTTGGTTTAATGATGTGCTACAAAATAATCGAAGAACATTACGGTAAGCTTCAAATCTCAAGTGAAATAAATAAAGGAACAACTGTAGATATTCGATTACCTATTTCCCCACCTCAAAATAACGACGAAATAGAAAAAGAGTAAATGGAAACACCATTTACTCTTTTTTATGGTAATCTATTCATATCTTATTCTGTTGCTTGTTCAAGCACCGTTTCCATCTCATTAAACTCACGATGTATAGATTTTGTAGGTTCTTTCGTTAGCAAGCTGACTATTATCACAGCTAGTAAACTTAACGAAAATCCTGGTACCATTTCGTACATTATTTCTTTTAAATTTGGAATCTGTACCCATGTAATGACTACTGTTGCACCAACAAGCATACCTGCCATATAGATTGACGTTTGATAATCAACTGCTTGATGGTTCCTTCTATCGAACGATGAAGAAGGATATCGATTTCTCCTAACTTCTTGTTATATAACTTTCCATTTTTAGAAAAAGACACCGCTAAACGATGCTTTCCATTTGCTTTGCATCCAAATTGAGTGAAAGTGAGACTATTATATTCTCTGTATTTTTTTAGTTTTGGATAGTTAGCATCCCCACAAAAAAAGCCATCATATGCCTTTTTCAGTCGTAAAAATACTTCTTGTAAGGGCTGTGATGGCATTTCTTTTAGAAACGGATAAAGTTTCTTATCTATTGTTTGTTGTTTTTGCATATCAAAACGTGTATACAATTGTTTATTTTCTTTATATTTTCTCTGTTTATCTAAAAGAGCTGAATTATAGGTTTGACGACAATATTGTGGCCAACGGTCTAATGTTTCTTTTTGTTCTTTTGTTGGAAATATTTCATATTTTTGACTCAGCAACATTGTCATCACCTTCCTCTTTATTCGTTATCGTATTTCAGACCCTAAAACACAAAAAGAATATACGTTCGTTTTTATACCTAATACTATCATACATGGTTGTACATAAAAAGAAAATAGAAATTTTGTGTCATGCACGACCAACATTCATCCCCTCCCTAACTCTGCATGTGATTGAAGAAGGGGACTTCTATTGAAATAACGTTAAAATTCCGAAAAATAACTTTCTCTATTTTTTTGTTCATTCAAGTGAACGAGCCCTTTTCCTCCAACGAAAACAACTTGATAAACGCCTTTATCCCAGTGGATTACCCAGCTTTCCCAAAAACTTAAAGTAAAAATATTCAGAAAATACCTATTTTTCAACGTATCCCTCACAACAAAATGCAAGGGACTTTTCCCACCATTCATGACTCATTATTCCCCTTCTCTCGCGGTCACTGTTGGAAATAATTTTGATAATGGAATAATCCTTCCTGTTTCATCTTTAAATACAATATGATCCCTTGTTAGATGCCGAGGACTATTCACTCCTGCCGCTGCTGATAAAGCGAATAAACTATATCTCATGCTAATAATGTAATTCATCACACGCCACTTTTTTTCATCTGGGTCCAATGCTTTTTGATAATGCGAATTCGTTGTTGCGACGCCAGATGGACATTGTCCTGAGTTACATTGAAGTGCCATAATACAGCCACTTGCCATCATAAATCCACGTGCAGAATTTACTGCATCAGCACCAAGTGCTAAAGCTATAGCTACTTTATCGGGTGTTACTAATTTTCCTGATGCAAAGACCTTTAATTTATCTCGAACACCAAAATGACAAGCTGTATCAACAAACGTAATTAATGCTGGTATAAGAGGTATCCCCATGCTATCTGCCATAGACTTATAAGTTGCACCAGAACCACCTTCTGAACCATCGATTGTAATAAAATCCGGGTAAATATTTAATTCTTTCATCGTTTGTAGTAAATCTTCTAGCGGTCCTTGTTGTCCAATAACTATTTTCATTCCAACTGGTTTCCCGCCCGTTTCTTGTAAATCATGAATAAAACGTAATGCATCTTTCGCATGATGTAAAAAAGCGAAACGATTTGGCGAATTGATTGTTTCCCCTTTTTTTACTTTTCGAACAGCAGCTATTTTCTGATTCACTTTTTGTCCTTCTAAATGACCACCACGTATTTTTGCACCTTGCCCAAATTTCAGCTCAAACGCTTTAATATGCTTCTCTTTAGCCTTTTCAATAAACGCCTCCATTGAAAAATTACCTTCTTCATCACGATAGCCAAATAAACCAGGACCAATTTGGGCAATGATATTTACACCTGTTTGCAAATGCTCTGGAATAACACCACCCTCTCCTGTATTAATCCATGAACCCTCTGCCATTTTTGCTCCATACCCTGTTGATAAAATATAATTTTCTCCAATCGCACCATAAGAAGTAGCAGAAGCCCCAAACATGCCGTATACTTTCCATGGATATTTCCGTTCTTCTCCTACTACAATTACATCATCTTCCTCATACAACCAAAGATTCGTTTGATCTGCAGTCAATTTTTCTCTTCTAGAAAACACCCCTTCTTTATGAATGAGATATTTCTTTGCTGCCCGTTCCTCAGAAAGATTTACGTTCAGTTCTTCTGTAAGAATTGGAAAAAGAGTGTTTACAATATAATATCCAGATGCATCAAAATCGCGTTTCGAACCAAAGCCGAGTACTTCAGATCGATACTTTGCTAAGAACATTACACTCTGAAAATCATAGCGTGAAAAAGGTTTTCCATCTGTATCGTTATCAAACCAATACTGCCGAAATTCAGGACCTATTTTCTCAAGTAAAAAACGCATTCTACCTAAATAAGGATGAAGTTTTAATATGGAGTGATGTGTTCGTTTCTTAATGAAAAATGTAACCATAAAAAAGAAAATGAAAAGCATTATTAACAATAGTAGTATACTAATAATAACGAGTAGCGTTTCATTCATTTTCGCTTCCCCCTATCATGTCATTCTCTTATATTCTTTGCCTAACAAAATAATAAAAGGAGAACACTTATGTGCTCTCCTTTTATCCTTATTCATATTAATGTGGCAAGATGCTGTTTTGCATCGTATTCCTCTAAACTTTCCCCGTGTTTAATTCGATGAACAAAATCTGGATTAGAAATCAATGGTCTACCAAATGCCGCTACATCAATTGTTCCTTCTTGAAGTGCCTGTTCTGCTTCTTTCGGATTTAACCCCCCTACTCCAACAACTACACCATTCCAATATTTGCGAACCAATTGATGCAAGTTTTTCCCGTCAGCTATCACTTGTGTATAATTCATGGTCGAAGGGTGAATCATCGTTAAACCAACTTCATGGAACATCTCTACGAAGGTCTTAATTGCCTCTTCAGGATTTTCCCACATATAGCTCGGATTATCACCTTTGAATGCAGAAAAACGAATGAGTGTTTTATCTGCACCAATCGCACTTATTACAGCTTGTAATACTTCTTTCATAAACGTTAACCTTTGTTTTAGGTCTCCCCCATAATGATCCTTTCGATCATTAGCAAATTCATAAGCAAATTGATCAATTAAGTATCCATGTGCTCCGTGAATTTCCACCCCATCAAATCCAGCTTCTATCGCATTCCTAGCAGCTTGTGCATATTGCTTGATAACCTCTTGAATATCTTCTATTGTCATTGCTTCTGGCGTATCAAAAGGCTTACGAAAACGCGGTACATTTCCTTGTGCTGCAATCGCTGACGGTGCTTGCGGCAAGAGTCCACCCGTTAGTTCATGATGACTCATACGTCCTACATGCCATATTTGAGCAATAATCGTTCCACCTTCTTTATGTACTGCATCTGTTACCGGTTTCCAAGAATCAATTTGTTCCCCTGTATAAATGCCCGGAACACCTGGATTTCCTTTTGCTCTTGGGCTAATTACAATCCCTTCTGTAATGATTAGACCTACGCCATCAGCTGCACGTTTTCGGTAATATTCAACTACATCAGCTCCAACTACTCCTGTTTCATCATTGGCAAAACAACGCGTCATCGGTGCCATTGCCACACGGTTACAAAGAGACCAAGCACCAATTTGAATCGGATTAAATAACTTTGTTTCTTCCACATTTTGAAAGGATCCCCAACTGTTTATATTCGTGCCTTCATATATACTTGCTGCTTTGCTCTTTAAATTTGTCATCTTAATTCCCCCTATACCTTTTATAATTAAACTCTATATTTTTCACTATAACTTTAAATATATTTCATATATGAATCATAATCCCTTACAAACTAATACGTCAATTTATAAGCTCTTATCACACAGTATTCGTATATGGAACAATAAAAAGAAGCCTCCCCAATAAGGAGAGACCTCTTTTTATATGCTAACTTGCTTACTAATCGTTTCCCTCGCTAACAGAAAGCTCATAATAACCTGAGCAGCCACACGACTTGTCATATCACGAAAATCTAGCGTTGGATCAATTTCTACAATGTCCATACCTTGCACAAGTGGTTCTTGACCAAGTGCTGTAATCGCATCAAGTAAAGTTGTACTATCCATACCACCCGGACCAATCGCTGGACAACCTGGTGCAAATGCTTGATCTAATACATCCATATCGACAGAAACATAAATAGATGTAACTCCTTGTCTACGTAAGACTTCAATACTTTCTCTAATGATTTCTTCAATCGCTCTTTCTCGCACATGCTTCATTGTATATACCGTCACACCATGCTCTTTTGCATATTCATGGTACGTACGAGCATTTGAAAAATTACGAATACCAATTTGAACAAGCTGTTTCCCTGTAATTACATCATTTTCTAGTAAACTACGAAATGGTGTTCCGTTGGACGGTCCCCCATCTTCTAAATTACGTAAATCATGATGCGCATCAAATTGGATAATACCAACTTTCCCCTTACTACTTGCAAAACCACTTATACTTGGAAAACTAATTGAATGATCTCCCCCAAGGACGATTGGTACCATCTGCGGATTTACTTTCGTCAAGTGACCGAGCGTCTTAGCAATACGAGCATGACTTTCTTTTATGTCTGTAATATGCATGGTAATATCACCGCAATCATACAAGACACTTTCTTTCATATCATGCTCTTCTGTAATCGCGTATGTGCTATATGCATCTAACATTGCTCGGATGGTTTTCGGCGCGAAACATGCACCGGAATGACTAATAGATGGTTTAGAAAGTGGTGCGCCAATTAATGCTGCTCCAAAAATTTCTTCCCCTTCTTCCCAATTCTTAATCATCTCACTCCATTTCGTTACTTCGCGATCTATAAACTTAGCATTTTTCTTTAAATAGTGGCCGTAGTCCACGCTTTGTCACCTCTTGTATATGCAAGATTACCATTCTTCCATACTGTATTTACATGGCTCACACCGTAGTGATATGGTACATATGCATAATTATATGCATCCCATAAAACTAGGTCTGCCTTACGCCCAACTCGAATTTTCCCAGCAACATCGCCGCGATTAATTGCATAAGCTGAGTTAACTGTTACGGCATTCCAAACTTCTTCTGGCGTCATTTTCAGTTTCAACATGGCAATACTCATAATAAGCTGAATATTTTCAGTTGGACAACTACCTGGGTTAAAGTCTGTTGCTAACGCTACAGCTACACCCTCATCAATCATTTTGCGCCCACGTGCAAAACTCTCTTTATTTAAGTAGAAAGTAGTTCCTGGGAGTAACGTTGCAACTGTATTTGAGTTTGCAAGCATTTCAATCCCTTTATCTGATGCTCCAACTAAATGATCTGCAGATGCCGCACCAATTTCTGCCGCTGCTTCTGCACCGCCAAGTGGATCAATTTCATCCGCATGAATTTTCACGTCAAAACCAAGTTCTTTCGCTTTTAATAAAAATTCTTTTGATTCTTCCACAGAGAATACCCCTGTTTCACAGAAGATATCAACAAATTCAGCTAATTGTTTTTCCTTCATCTCTGGTAATAAATCTAGCATCCATTGTAAAAACTCTTTTGATTTTCCTTTATACTCTTTCGGGATCGCGTGTGCTCCTAAGAATGTTGAAACTAAATCGATTGGATGCTCTTTTTGCAACTGTGCCGTCGCTTCTAATTGCTTCCATTCTGTTTCATCATCTAATCCATAGCCACTCTTCGCTTCCACTGTTGTAACGCCGAATGATAACATCCGATCTAAATGAAATTTTGCCTTTTGTACAAGTTCTTCTTTCGATGCTTGTTTCGTTGCATTTACCGTCGAAAGAATCCCCCCGCCTTGCTCTAAAATCTCCAAATATGGAACCCCTTGTAATTTAAGAGCAATTTCATTTTCACGTGATCCACCAAATACAAGATGTGTGTGTGGATCAACTAGACCTGGGGAAACCATTTTCCCTTCGCAATCAATGATTTCTTTCGCTTGTAATCCTTTTGCTTCTTCAGCAGTTCCAACGAAAGTAATAACTCCATTTTCAATACCTACTGCACCGTTTTCGATAACAGGAAGCGTATTCATCGCTTCCCGTCTTAACAAGCCATCTTCTTGATCCATTGTCAGTAATTGACCGATATTTGTGAGTAAAGTGTCCAGCATGTTTTTTCCTCCTTATTTCATCATTGGAATGTTAACGCCTTTTTCTTTCGCCGTTTCAACAGCTAAGTCGTAGCCTGCGTCAACGTGACGAACAACACCCATACCAGGATCAGAAGTTAATACACGTTCAATACGTTTTGCTGCTGCTTCCGTTCCGTCTGCAACAATAACCATCCCAGCGTGAAGTGAATAACCCATACCAACGCCACCACCGTGGTGTACAGATACCCAGCTTGCACCGTTAACACTGTTGATTAATGCATTTAAAATTGGCCAGTCCGCCACTGCATCACTGCCGTCTTTCATCGATTCTGTTTCACGGTTTGGAGATGCTACTGATCCACAATCTAAATGGTCACGGCCAATAACGATTGGTGCTGACAATTCACCACTTGCAACCATTTCATTGATGATGCGTCCAAATTTTGCGCGTTCTCCGTAACCAAGCCAACAAATACGTGATGGAAGACCTTGGAATTCAACTTGCTGACGTGCCATACGAATCCAGTTACATAAATGTTCATTATCAGCAAATTCACGTAAAATCACTTCATCTGTTTTATAAATATCTTCTGGGTCGCCAGAAAGTGCTACCCAGCGGAATGGTCCTTTCCCTTCACAGAATAATGGACGAATGAACGCTGGAACGAACCCTGGGAAATCAAAAGCATTTTTTAATCCTTCATCAAAAGCAACTTGGCGAATGTTATTTCCATAATCAAATGTAATTGCACCTTTTTTCTGCATTGCAAGCATTGCTTCTACGTGTTTTTTCATACTTTCTTTTGCTAATTGTACATAGCGCTCTGGATCTTCTTCACGAAGTTTTGCCGCTGCTTCTAATGAATAACCTACTGGAACATAGCCGTTTAATGGATCGTGTGCAGACGTTTGATCTGTCACTAAGTCTGGTGTAATATCACGTTTCACAAGCTCTGGTAAAATTTCTGCAGCATTTCCTAATAATCCAATTGAGATTGGTTCTTTCTTTTCTTTGTATTCTTTCGCAACAGCTAATGCCTCTTCTAAAGATTCTGTATACATATCGCAGTACCTTTTCTCAATGCGACGGTCAATACTACGTTTATCAACATCAATTGCAATGACAACACCGCCATTCATCGTAACAGCAAGTGGTTGCGCTCCCCCCATACCACCTAAACCAGCAGTAAGTGTTAATGTACCCTTTAATGAACCATCAAAGTGTTGACGCGCTGCTTCACCAAATGTTTCATATGTTCCTTGTAAAATCCCTTGTGTACCAATATAAATCCAGCTGCCTGCTGTCATTTGGCCATACATCATGAGACCCTTTTTCTCAAGTTCACGGAAGTGATCCCAGTTTGCCCACTTTGGTACTAAGTTTGAGTTTGCTAAAAGGACACGCGGTGCATCTTCATGGGATTTAAAAATCGCAACCGGTTTACCAGACTGAACAAGTAACGTCTCGTCACTCTCTAATGTTTTTAACGAATCAACAATCGCATGATAGCTATCCCAGTTACGAGCTGCACGACCAATGCCGCCATATACAACTAATTCTTCTGGTTTTTCAGCTACTTCTGGGTCTAAATTATTCATTAGCATGCGAAGTGCCGCTTCTTGAACCCAGCCTTTCGTTTGTAATTCTGTTCCTCTTGGCGCACGAATTGTTTGTTTTACGTTTTCCATTTTCATCTCTCCCTTTTCTCTTTTTATTCCGTATGAATAGGGATAAAGCCCCCTATAAAAATTTCACTTTATAGTGCTGCATTTACATTCATTCGTTCTTTCGTCCAATGGCTTGTTTTTAACCAATGTGCAATATTTTCAATATCTGTTGAGAAAATACGGTCGTTTGTAATTGAAGGTGCTTGCTGACGACCTTGGTGATAAAAGGCTTTCGTCGCTGTACTCATCTCTTCAATACCTCGATATTCTGCAGCTTGCATTGCACAGATCATTTCAATTGCAAGAACGCGTCTTACGTTTTGAATAATTTGATGCGCATGACGTGAAGCAATTGTTCCCATACTTACATGATCTTCCTGGTTAGCTGATGATGGAATAGAGTCCACACTTGCTGGATGTGCTAACGTTTTATTTTCTGAAACGAGTGAAGCTGCTGCATATTGCATAATCATTGCACCAGACTGAAGTCCTGGCTCTGGGCTTAAGAATGGTGGTAAATCGTTTAATTGCGGATTCACAAGACGTTCAATCCGACGCTCAGAAATATTCGCAAGTTCCGCCATTCCAACCTTTAAAAAGTCCATTGCAAATGCAATTGGTTGTCCGTGGAAGTTCCCACCAGAAATTACTTTTTCTCCACCATCAAAAATAAGTGGGTTATCTGTTGCTGCATTCATTTCAATTTCTAATTTTTCTTTTACATAATTTAAAACTTGCCAAGAAGCACCGTGCACCTGCGGAATACAGCGAAGTGAGTATGCATCTTGCACTCGAAGTTCCCCTTGCTTTGTTACAAGCTTACTATCATGAAGTACGTCACGAATGCGCTTAGCAACTTCTACTTGTTCTTGATAGCCACGAGCTTTATGAACATTTTCATCAAATGCATCGATAATACCGCGCAATCCTTCCATTGTCATCGATGCAATTAATTCTGATTGATACGCAATCGCTTCAGCTTCTATATAAGAAAGAATTCCTTGCGCTGTCATCGCTTGCGTACCATTGATTAATGCAAGCCCTTCTTTCGCTTCTAATTCAATTGGCTCTAATCCTTCTTCTGTCAGAGCTACCACTGCATGAACACGTTTCCCCTTATAAAACACTTCCCCTTCTCCTAATAGAACAAGAGCAAGATGGGATAATGGAGCTAAATCACCGCTCGCACCTAATGAACCTTGCTGCGGGATAACCGGATGAATTTTACGATTTACAAACTCTAACAGCCTATTTACAACAAGCGGTCGAACACCAGATACACCTTTTAACATCGTATTAGCACGTAAAATCAACATTCCACGTGAAACTTCTTCTGGGAATGGATCACCAATTCCGCATGCGTGTGATTGGATTAAATTATGCTGAAGCGCCTTTACATCATCTTTCTGAATGAGTACATCACTAAATTTCCCAAAACCTGTTGTAATACCGTAAACAACTTTTCCGTCATCTACGATCTTTTCTACAACCTCACGGCACTCAGCCACTTTTTGCATGCTATTTGGGCAAGCTGTTACTCCCTCTCCTTCAAACAACAATTGTTTCATTTCTTCTACTGTCAATGAATGTCCTGTTAACGTAATCATCATTTTTCCTCCTTAAAAAGAGCAAAAGAGGACCTTACCTTTTTAAGACAGACTTCTGTCCCAAAAAGCAAGGCCCCCTTCTAACTAATAGACTATGGGCAAATCATATGTGATTAATTCCTAAACCAATCGCCTCATGCTCAGATCCTTTTACAGGTGCACCTATCGTTCCATAAAGTGCAACAGCAACCCATTCGCCTTCTTTTTTTCCGTCGTATGGTGTACCGCGCACAATTGCAAACCGAAGACCTACTGTACGAAGAACGTCTGCTAACTGAATTTGTCCTCTCGTTACTCCGTACAACGCTTCCATGATTGCATGATAAAGTGCATGCGTTTCTCTGTAAACGTCTGTTTCAATAACTTGGTTGCTCTTAGCCGCTGTTTCCATTGCTGCGACAACCTTTTGCGAATTCATAGAACCAACTTTCCCAGTACAATACTTCCAACCTTTTGGGATTGATAGTACAGGGCTTTCATTTTCCTCCGCAAGCGCCAACAACATGGCCATACGACCAATTCGATGTGTTCCTTGAAGAAGCATGTGACTCTCTCATTTCTTATAAATTATTTGAATATTACTTAATTTAAGAATATATGAAAACGTTTAAATCGTCAATAGTTTAAACAATTATTCGAATGAATTTTTCCAATACTCTGTCTCCACTGTGTACACAATTTATTTACAGAAAATTTCAAAGCATGCTATAGTCTCACTAACAGCTGTAAGGGGGACCAAAATTGGTTAAGAGAAAAGATATTCACTTTCGAATCGACGAGAGATTACTAGAAAAATTTGAGGCTGCACTTCATTATGAAGGTTTAAATAAAACAGATGTTTTAACACATGCTATTCATCAATTTTGCACAAAGGTGGAGTCAGAAAAAATGAATGATGTAAAAAGGCAATATGCTGTAAGTAATCATCTGCAAACAAGGATCAATACTCATAAAAAATATGAAGAAAAACAAGTAGACTTAGATACAGTTGTAATTAATCATTTGCAATTACAAGGAGCAGAAAAGGTATTAGAGGTTGGATGCGCTAACGGAAAATTCCTTGTGTCACTACAAGCAAACGGCCATAAGGGGCATCTCACTGGTCTTGACCAATCTACAACTATGCTGCGAGAGGCTGCCCTGAACGCGGCACTGCAACATGTAAATATTGAATGGAAACTTGGAGATGCTAATAAACTTCCTTTCCCAGTCGATTCTTACGATTGGATTATTGCAAGGCATATGTTGTATCACATGACGGATGTAGAAAAAACAATTCAAGGATTTCATAAAGTAATTTGCCCTGGAGGTAAGTTTCTAGCCACAACAAATTCTCACATCTCATTACCTTATATGGATGAGATGTGTAACAAAATGTTAGTCACATTTGATTTACCTGAAAAAGCACCAACAGCTGCTCCATTTTGTTTAGAAAATGGAAAACAATTGTTACAATCTGTTTTTCAGGCCGTAGAAGAGACGGTTATTCATAATTCACTTATATTTCATAACGCTACACCTATCGTTAATTATATTACTAGTATGTTCCCATCATTAAACATACCAGGTGATATCCAACTCCATTCAGAAATGAAAGAATGGCTTACAAATGAAATAGACAATGAGTTATCCCTTCATAATGGGATATGGAAGGATCCAAAAACACTTGCTATTTATCGTTGCACAAAATCAGTATAAGCTTACCTTGTAGTACGTTATTACACATCCTTTACTTCTTAAAATCTATATAAAGAAATCATATATAAATTAAATAAAATCTACTTAACAAAATTGGAGGAGTTTCATATGAATACAGATTGGAAACAAGATCGAATCGCTTCAACTGAGCGGAATGAAAATCCCATGGTAATAACGAAAATGAAGAGTGGATTTGCCGTTATCGGTGATACGCAATTTCTTCCCGGATATTGTGTCCTCCTCGCTTCGCCTAAAGTAAACACTTTAAATGATTTAAATTGTAAAGAACGTAATGATTATCTGTTAGATATGAGCTTAATTGGAGATGCTATTGAAAAATCCTGTAATCCAAGAAGAGTTAATTACTCCATATTAGGTAATACAGATCCATTTTTACACGCCCATATATTCCCGCGTTACGAGTGGGAACCAGAAGAACGAAAACCTTATCCTGTTTGGCGTTATCCAAATGAAAAATGGTTTGATGTACAATATCAATATAACGATAAAGAACATGGGTTGCTACGTCAAAAAATAACTGAAAACTTACTTACATTAATGAAACAAGCCTATTCTTCCTCTTCCATATAAAGTGAAACTTCCATCAGTTGGGAGCTTATTGCCTGCAAATAGCGGGATAAAAAGCTCCCAACTATTTTATGAAACCTAAATATAAATGTATATAAAAACCACCTACAGACTAAGTGATTTTCATATACATGCTATTATTCTATTTTGACAAAATTTTAAGAAGGCTACTGCCTGCCCAAAGTAAATATGCAAGTTGAGTTAAGATGTACATTGTAGATTCAAAAAAAGAAAGTTTTCTTTCCCATTTCACTTTTCGCAGATGTCTATAATAAAAAATGAACATAAGACTAATAGTAACATAGAAGCATCCTGTACGTTTTCTAATATCTTAATCATAATGATCCCCTTCTCCTCGCATTAATTGACTAGAATACGATTAAAATTGTCGAATTAATATGATCTTTTTCTTTATATTAAAACCCTTGTTTAAGAACATTTTCTTCATATTTTTTCTCATTTAACCATTTCATGAAATATAACTCTGTTTCCTCTACCGTCACTTCATCAGTACTCACATATGTAACTGGAAATTGTTTATACCACTGTTTTTCAGTTTCTACTAACTCTAACTGCTCTTCAAACGTACTGCGTCTTCTCGTATTATCATTCTCCTTTCTCTCTTGCAATATCTTCTTAGAAATATCCAAATAAAAAATCGCATCTGAACGACATTTTCTTAATTGATACAATTCATCTTTTAGTTCGTTTTCAATATCCCAATCCATTCCTATAAGTTTTGGAAAATGTATTGTATAAAACTCAATATCTTCCGGCCCACGATCAAATACGACTATACGTCCCTCTACATTCTGAAATTCTTTTATTTTTGCTTCAATAAACATTTTTTGATTTGTAATAAATCCCTCTTTTGTGTAAATATCCAAGTTTAAGTTTTTTCTTTCTTCTACAATTTCGTAAGGATTTTCATAGAATATTGGAAATCCATGCTTTTCTAACCTTCTCGCTAACGTTGTTTTCCCGCTTGCCATTGGTCCTTGAAGTGAAATTATATACGTCATTTTCCCCATCCCTTTTCACTAATATAACCCTCTTTTTTACAATAAACGGAATTTTACAAACTATCAACAAAACACTTCGTACCTTGTTTCCTATTTCTATCTAGCTTATAATAAAAAATAGAAATGATTATGGACGCCTTTTTATGTAAGCTTGGATTTCCAAGCTTACATTATTTTTTGCTTTCCCTTTCACTAAAAACAAGGTATACTAACATGGAACATATGTTCTTAATGATTACATATAGTAAGGAGATAGAACAAATGGTATACGATACAAAAGTAATTTCTTGGAACGAATCTTTAAAACAACTACAACGTCGCTACACAAATCAACCAGTGGATCGAAAACAATTTGAAGATGTTGAGCTCATGGAGTTTTTCCGCGATAACGACTACATTTCTCTTCCTACACATATTAGCGGCCTATCAACAAAACGTTTTACTTCTTACTCTATTTTCACAACTGAAGATAAAGATCGTAAAGTTGGTACACTTATCATTGAATATGTAGAAGATGATAATGATATATTACGTGTCGAACAACTATACTTCGTTTAATTCACAACGCTTGGTCAAAATGGCCAAGCGTTCTTGCTTTCTACCAATCTCAATGCTTATAATACTAGTAAAGGAAAACTGCTATCGTAAAGGGGGGATAGACTTGCTCGAAGGATGGTTTAGTTGGTTTATTGTTACTTGGACTGTTATTTTACTGGGCCTTATGTCTATTGGTGGATATTTTATGTTCCGAAAATTCTTGAAACGTCTACCAAAAGAAGACGGCATGTCTATTTTAGATTGGGAGCAACGATATATTGATCAAACACGGCATTTATGGGATGACGAGCAAAAACAATTATTAGAGGAACTTGTAAGCCCAGTCCCTGAACTTTTCCGCGATGTTGCACGGTCCAAAATTGCTGGTAAAATTGGAGAATTAGCTTTAGAAGAAAAAGCACCTAAAATAACTGAAGATTTAATCATTAAAGGGTATATTATAGCTACTCCAAAGCGAGATCATAAATTTTTAATTAAGAAGCTACAAGAAAAGCAAATCGATTACTCGAATTATCAATCTTTACTTGCGAAATAACCCCATCTTCTATGTTTATCGAAAAAAGATTGCCAACTCTACAGGCAATCTTTTTTGATTCATTTTCATTTTATATAGGGAATATCATTAAAAACATTCATTTAATAACTGTTCAATCTATAATACATTTTATTTCATTAGAACTGTTGAGTACCTCATCTAAATTCCCTTGAGCTTCTATACCCCTATTATTTAAAACAATGATATGATCTGCCTTTTCAAGAATTATTCTTCTGTTAGATACAATTACACAGTTTACTTTATTGTTAGTAATCAACCTTTTCCAAAGTAATGTTTCAGTTTTTAGATCAAGTGCACTGGAAATATCGTCAAAAAAACAGCGTCTATATATTAGACGCTGTTTTTTCATACATATAAAATTTCTACTCTTTACGTTAACTTCATATCTTTCTCATTATAGAACCCATCTTCTTTTTCCATTTCCTTTTGTACTTTCATAAATGAACGATACATCGCGATTCTCCACGATACAATCATTGCAAAAGCAAGTAAGAAGAACATACCACTTAGTTGTCCTAAATCAAGTGATTGACTCAAATATGTCTTAAATACAATACGTACTACAAGTAAACCAATTAAAATAAAGACGAATGCTTTTGAACGCTTTAAGTAAATTTCTTGTCCGCGCACTTCAAATTTAGATGTTTTAATAAGAAAAATCGAGAAAAACAAACCAACGCCAATTGCTTCTAACATTTCGGCTGGAGTTAATCGAAATTCTGGAAAAACGTACATCAGAGCCCCCGTACTCATAAAAAACGGTGGGAGAATAATTTTTTTCAATGTTGCAGGTTTCTTTGCTGCTTTTAAACGAATAAACATTGCACCAACAGCCATACACACGGCAACAATACTTGATAAAAGAACTATGTTCATACTTTCTCATCCTTTTTTGTGGCAATATGAAAAATATAGTTTCATTATATGCTTTTCTGTTAGTATTTCCAACATTTTCACAGAATAATACTAAAAACCAGTGAAACCACCAAATAAACTTGAGAAATATACAATGATTTTTGTCATCCAGTTAAAATATAGTAAGATCCCCATAACAATCATAATGTATCCTCCTACTTTGACAAACGCCCCACTATGCCTCTTAATCCAAGACATTTTCGTAATAAAGAATGAAAGTACAAAAAATGGAATCGCAAAACCAAGTATATAAGCAATCATATATAGCATTGCCGATTCTGGATTTGTAGTTGCAAGTCCAATGACAGCTACTAAAATTGGTCCTGTGCACGGTGTCCATCCGGCTGCAAATGCTAATCCAATCAAAGTAGATCCAATGTAACCACTTGGACGATTTTTAAATGTAAACTTACGATCTTGCATTAAAAACTTTGGCTTAAAGACCCCTACAATTACAAGCCCGAACACAATAATAAATAATGCTCCTAATTGTCTAATTAAATCTTTATAGTCCTGAAAAAACGATCCAATAAAACTTGTACCAAATCCAATCGCAATAAATACGATAGAAAATCCTAGTAAGAAAAACGCTGTATGTATCATACTTCTTTTACGAAGCATTGCATTTTCTTCTTTTAATTCAGAAACTGACATTCCCGTTATGTACGATAAGAACGCTGGATAAAGCGGTAAGCAACAAGGGGAAATAAAGGATAAAAAACCGGCCCCAAATGCTAAAAAAATATTAATATCTTGCATTGTTTCACTCCTCTCCTCTTCAATATTGTAGCAAAAACAAAAGAAAATACTATGAACAATTAATGAATTAACGACTTACAACATGCTAATAAGAAAAATCTTGTGCTCACTTCATACAATCGTCTTTCTCTAAAACGTTTTCATTTTCCTTCTATTATAAATATATTCCATTCTTCATTAACATAACAAAGCTTTTTTGATTTCACAAATTGCCCGTACAGTGTTATATAGACTATGATACATTTCCTGTAAAAAAATATTTTTTTCAAATGATAGACTTATACAAGACACTCCTTATTTTACAATACTTCTATTATTATAAATTTCAAGATTATGCATAAATATCATACTTTTATTATTATTCTATAAAATGTCGCACTTTTCTTTCATTTGACCCTTCATTTTTAATTTTGTATACTTCCATCTAGTTATATATGTCCGTTTTTGGAACAATTCAATATAGATGGGAGGAATTTTCATGCTTCGTTATTCTCTTTTAGTTTTATTAGGAGCATGTAGCTATGGGATTTTAGCTATTTTTGTTAAACTTGCTTACGCAGAAGGCTTTTCACTTGGAGAAGTAATTGGTAGTCAATATTTGTTCGGTTGGTTTATTTTACTTGGCATTACACTCCTATTTTCTAGACATCGCGTTCCGCTTAAACAAATGTTTATTTTATTTGTTGCTGGAACATCTGCAAGTTTTACTGGGATTTTTTATTACGCTTCATTAAAAACTGTACCAGCTTCCATTGCCATTATACTGTTATTCCAGTTCGTTTGGATTGGTATTATCATTGAAGCTATCGCAACAAAAACATTACCATCAAGAGAAAAAGTTATTTCTGTTATCTTTTTACTTGCTGGCACATTCTTATCGAGCGGATTACTAGAAAAATCAGCAGGCGACTTTAATACGACAGGAATCATATTAGGATTACTATCTGCGATTACATTTGCAACGTACATCTTTGTAAGTGGTAAAGTTGCTGTTGAAGTTCCATCATTACCACGAGGTGTTCTTTTGATGGCTGGTGCATTAACTTTAGTTATGATCGTATTTCCTCCAACATTTATTTTTAATGGTGCCATTTCTCAAGGACTTTGGAAATATGGTTTAGGATTAGGAACGTTCAGTATTGTTATTCCATCAATCGCCTTTACAATCGGAATCCCTAAAATTGGTTCTGGCTTAGCGACTATTCTTGGGGCGGCTGAGTTACCTGTCACAACCATTATGTCTGTATTCGTTTTAAAAGAAGCTGTACTATCTTCACAATGGCTAGGTGTAGCACTTATTCTCATTGGGATTGCAATTCCGCAAATTGCGTATACGATGCGCGGAAGGTACAGAAAACATCATACGCATAAAAAAGTTGCTGCATAAGAAAAAGAGGACTCTCACTTGAAAGTCCTCTTTTTTAGCATCCTATATTATCTCTTAGCACGATTCGCAATCTCTAAAGCTCTGTCAGTCTCTTTAGCAGCTTGGTCTAACGCTGGCTTCACATCCGTTCCCTCTATTACACTTTCCATGGCTTTTTGCAGCTTTTGACGAGACTCTGGAAATACTGTAATTAAAGCTCCTTGTGTCGCTGCAGATGCTTTTGAATCATGAAGTTGATTCACTGTTACTTGCAATTGTGGATATTTCTCATATTCTTGTTTCACAATATCTTCTTCATATGCTTTAGGATTCACTGCAAAATATCCTGTATTTACGTGCCACTCCGCTTGTACTGATGGGGTTTCTATATATTTCATGAACTCCCAAACCGCCTTTTGTTTCTCTTTCCCTATATCTTTTGCCATCCATAATGACGCGCCACCAATAATAACTCCTTCTCTTTGTACCTCATCAGGATAAGGAATATATGCTACACCAACTTGAAATGGCGCACTGTTAATCATATCCTTAACACCAGCAGAAGAATCTAAATACATTGCCGTTTTCCCTACTAAAAAAGCAGCACGTGTATTGTCCCAATCCGATCCGTAATTACCATTAATCCCTTCTTTATTGAGCCTGTTAACAAACTCTAAAATTCTTTGTCCCTCTTTCTCGTTAAAAGTTGCTTTTGTTGCCGCTTTAGCACGTCCATTATCGTTATTTACATATGTATCACCTTGGACTGCTAACATTTCTTCAAAGAACCAAGTATCTAATAAATAAGTAAACCCATAACGATTTACTTGATTTCCTTCTTTTTTCGTTAATTTTTTCGCGACTTCTTCTACTTCTTTAAATGTCTTTGGAGCTTTCTCTGGATCTAATCCTACTTCTTTAAATGCATCTTTGTTATACACCATAACAGGTGTAGAAGAATTGAACGGCACTGAATATTGTTTTTTATCTACCGTATAATAACTACGAATATTTGGTTCCCACTGAGATACATCATATTTATCTTGATCTATGAATTTTTGAACCGGTTCAATTTTTCCGCTATCAATCATATATTTCGTTCCACCATCAAATACTTGAATAACGTCCGGGGCGTCCTTTGTACCTGCAATATTTTTATACTTAATAAACGATTCATCATATGTACCTTGAAATAACGCTTTTACTTCTACCTTATCTTGGGATTGATTATATTTTTGAACAATTTGTTCTAAAACTTCTTTTGTTTTCCCACCCATCGCATGCCAAAATATAACCTCTGTCTTTTCATACAAAAAGACCATAGATAACAATAGCGATTCCAATCCATTCTCCGCTGCGTTATACTATGGTCTCTCGTCTTCATACGAATTTTGTATGTAGTTGTGTTTACATTTTTCAGTATATCTTGAATTTATGAATTTATTGTAAATAATTCTAATTAAATGTAAAGAATACAATTTTTATGTGTAAAAAATTGTGAAATTAGTTTTTGATGTATTTCCTCTCTTAAAGATTTATTAAAAAGTACTAAATTCCTATATAATTACTAATGAATATGTTTTTTATCTTCACATACTTAATTTGAAGTTTATCTTGAGAAAGAAGGCATAATAGATGAAATCCATTACAAATGAATTAACAGCGAAACTAATCTCTATCCGTCGCCACTTACACCAACATCCTGAACTATCTTACGAAGAATTTGAGACAACAAAAGCGATACATAACTGGTTAAACGACGCCAATATCAAAATTATCAATTCACCTTTAAAAACTGGAGTAGTTGCAGAAATTTCCGGGAATAAAAACGGACCACTTATCGCGCTTCGTGCCGACATTGATGCCCTTCCTATTCATGAAGAAACTGATTTGCCTTACGCTTCTAAAATTCCTGGTAAAATGCATGCATGTGGACATGATTTTCATACAGCATCCATACTTGGTGCGGCTTACCTATTAAAAGAAAAAGAATCTTTACTTAATGGGACTGTTAGATTTATATTCCAAGCTGCTGAAGAAAGTGGGAATGGAGCATGTAAAATAATAGAAGCTGGTCATTTACAAAATGTACAAGCAATCTTTGGGATGCATAATAAACCTGATTTACCAGTTGGTACAATTGGTATTAAAGAAGGGCCATTTATGGCGGGAGTGGATCGTTTTGAAATTGAAATTAAAGGTGTGGGAACGCATGCAGCTGTACCTGATGCCGGAGTTGACCCTATCGTTGCCTCTTCCCAAATCGTCATGGCCTTGCAAACAATTGTAAGCCGAAATATTAGTTCTTTTCATAACGCTGTCATAAGTGTAACGAACATCCATTCAGGAAATACGTGGAATGTCATTCCTGAAAAAGCAACTTTAGAAGGAACCGTCCGTACATTTCAGACTGAAACACGGCAAAGAATTCCGGAATTAATGCAGCGTGTTATTAAAGGTGTTGCTGATGCACTTGGTGTTGAAGTGAAATTTCATTGGTATCCAGGGCCTCCCGCTGTTCATAATGATATCGCACTTACAGAATTATCTACTCATATCGCTCAAACAATGGGACTTCAAATTATTTCGCCAAAACCTTCTATGGCAGGAGAAGATTTTTCATTCTATCAACAAGAAATCCCTGGTTCATTTGTCTTTATGGGAACGGCTGGTACACAAGAATGGCATCACCCTGCTTTTACATTAGATGAAGATGCATTACCTATTAGTGCACAATACTTCGCTTTGTTAGCTGAGGAAGCTATTAACAAATTGAGATAAAAAAGAGCCGTTAAGATTATTCTTCTTAACGGCTCTTTTCACCTATCATTAAGTTAAATCACGCTTTAAAAATACAGTATAAGAAATACCTAAGAATACTAATAAATAAACGAAAAGCATACAAGACGCAAATAGGAATGTTACACCTTGAATAAAACTCCCACCTGTTAAAATCCCATGTAAGTTTGTGTTAGCTGGTAATAAATATTTTGCCCATTCATATCTAGATGCTGGCAATAAAATTAGTCCTCCCGATAATGCAACGAATAAGGAAATACCAATTGCTCCCCCGCTCGATCTCGTTAAAACTGAAATCATAAATGCAAATGCTGCATACACAAGAGTTGGCAACCATTCTAGAAGATAATATTTACTTGTTTCCAAGAAGATATTTTGTTTTATAATACTTCCGTTTTGAACGATAAATTCCGTCCATGCTGGCTGCTGAAATTTATAAATAATTAATCCACAAAGAATTGAGAAGAGCATATTAAATATGAAGAGTAGTGCTGAAAAAATAACAATTGCAATATATTTTGCTGTTAAAATTTTAAATCGGCTCGCTGGGCGAATCATTAAAAATTTATACGTTCCCCAGCTATATTCATTTGCGAAAATAGTACTTGCATATACCAGAATAAATGGCAATAAAATCGGAAAGACAATAAATCCTGTATCTCGCATAAAAGCAAGAGGAGATTCACTTGCTGGTGGCGTATTCGTATCTAAATGTTTCATTTTCAGCTGGTACTCTTTAACAAGTTCGTCTCCCGACCTTTGTGTTAAAATGTCTTGTTTTGGTGTACCGAGTTTTTTCTCAATTTCAGCTGTTCTCTCTGTGTATTCTACTTTCCAATTTTCTTGAGAGGATGAAAGATATTTAAATGAAACCCATCCTAGACCAGCAACTAATATAGCAATGACCGCGAACGGGATAATTGTTCTCTTTCGCTTAAAAATTTTATACAACTCATTATAAATTAAATTAAACAATATCCTTTCCTCCTGTTAATTCTAAAAACTTCTCTTCTAATGTTTTTCTTTCTTCATAAACACGATAAATACGAATGTTTTTTTCTGTTAATGTCTGAATAACATTTGGAATTTCTTCATTTTTCACGGTCATAATCAATTCATTATCTTGAATTGTGACATCCTGTGTCAAAAGATCGGCTGCCTGCTCCGCATCGTCCACACGTATATGAATCGTCTCCAACTCCAGACTTTCATCTCGCTGAATATTTTGCGTTGCCACATATTCTCCGTGCTGAATAATAATAACCCGATCACACATTAATTCAACTTCAGATAGTAAGTGACTAGAAACAAGAACCGCTTTCCCTTGTTCATGGGCAATTTTCTTTATGTACATTCGCATTTCATGAATACCATTTGGGTCTAGCCCATTTGTTGGTTCATCTAAAATGAGTACGTCTGGATTATGTACGAGCGCTTGTGCAATTCCTAAACGTTGTCTCATACCAAGTGAATATGCTTTTACTTTCCGGTCAATAACCTGCCCCATGCCTAGTAGTTGGACAACTTCATTAATGCGTTCTTCTGTAACATTACCATTCATACGTCCAAAGTATGTTAAGTTTTCATACCCACTTAAAAAAGGATAAAATTCTGGATTTTCAATTACAGCACCAATTTTTGCAGCTGTGCTTTCAAATTGCTGTTTTACAGATTGGCCGTCTATCCATACTTCTCCTTCAGTCATACTAATCATGCCAACCATCATTCGCATTAATGTTGTTTTACCAGCACCGTTTGGTCCTAACAAACCAACAACTTCACCTTTTTTCACTTCAAAGCTTATATTTTCTACTAACGTCTTTGAGCCGATTCGCTTTGTTAATCGATCAACTTTTACTATGGATTTCTCATTTGTCATTCTATACAACCTTTCTTCTTAACTCTTTTTAAGTTCTTTTCACTGTATCATGATTATTTCCCTATGTAAAACAGAGAAAAAGGCATAATAGCTCATGCCTTTTCCTCTGTTTTATATAATTCTCCGCCTTTGAGACCGTATATAAATCGGTAACATTGCCACATCGATACTAAAATGAAAACAATACTAAGTAGTGCTGTTACTGATAGTGCATATATTGTAATAGACACACTACTTATTCCATGAACTCCTGTTACTTTGATAAAAATGACTGCAAATAGTTTCAAAAATAACATTCCATGAATTAATCCCAAAAACAATGCTCCCCCAAAAAGCAATACTTGTTCCTGGCATAACAAACATACTACCCGTCTTTTCTCCATACCAACGGTTTCATATGATTGAAATTCCTTTTTTCTTGTTTTTAAGAAAACTTTTGTCACCTGGTATGTAACAAAGCCGCACACAAAAAACAACAAAATAAAGACATAATAAAGAAACTCCACAAAAAACGGCATATATTGTATTTTCTCTCGCACCACTTCATCTGATTGAACGGATATAATAAAAAAAGATAACATTGTACTCGTTGCAATCCATATGAATTGCTTTAATCTTTGGGCAGCATAGTTTTGTATATTCTTTCTTACTAACCGAAATAAAGACATAATTAATTCCCCTACCTTACTCCTTAACCTCCAACATTCTATACTACTAGTGTATAAAAATATTACTTTACTTACATCGAACTACAATCGGAATCTTTGCTAGGTCTTTAGTCTTAGATAGGAATCGTTTTTTAGTTCAGGATATTTTTCAAATGTATCGAATATATTTTATATAGAGGTGATTACATGAAAAGAAAGCACTTTTTATCTTTGGTCTTATTTCTTATCCTTTCTACTAGTTGTAGTCCTCAGAAAAGCAATGCTTCGTTGATGATTATTAAACCTTATGAAATATCAGAAAAAGAACTCGATATTTCACAAACATTTCCTGTCCCCCAAGGGAATATCCATTTTTATGAAGTTTCCCTTCTAAATAAACAGGATGAAGTACATACAACGCTTGAATATTACCAACATGGGGAAAAAATAAAAGATATCGCTTGGTTGTCTTCTGCTCATTTCCAAGAGAAAACCATCAAACTTTCTTTCGCTTTTAATTTTAACAATGAAACACCTAAAGTACGGGAGTGGTTTATGAATATTGAAGGAAGTTCATATAAGGGTTTTGAAGAACTATCTCTGAATATTACTGACTCTTCATTTGCACAAATCAATGAGCCGAAAAAAATAAAATATAATACAAAAGTTCCTCTTGCTGTTTGGGTGAATAATTTAAATCCGGAATCAACTTCCGTCTTTTTTCCAGAGAATAAAAAAATATTAGAGCAATTAATTCAAAAAAATGAGCATGTCTATTTATATAGCGTCGAAATAAAAGGCGTTGATGCATTACAATAGCATCACCGCCTTTTTCTTTACACGTTACTATTTCATTTCGCCATTTATAGACGGTAATCCCTCACTACTTGTCATTTTCCACTTCTATTCGCTTTTTCTCCCTAGCAATTTTTAAAAACTCTAATAGTTCAGGACTACTATTCGTTTTCCTGTATGCAACTGACATCTCTGCCACAAAATTAGAATCATATATGGCCTTATATACAACTTCTGTTTTATACAACTTATTAGCAGATACAGGAATAACAGTTATACCAATTCCTGCTGCAACAAGCCCCATAACAGTTTGATACTCTGTCGCTTCTTGTACAATATGTGGACTGAATCCAGCACTACGGCATAACGACAAAATTGTGTCGTATAATGCAGGCCAGACTGGTCTCGTTATAAATACGAATGGCTCATCTTGCAAATCTTCAATATGAATCTCTTCCTTCTCTGCAAGCGGATGTGCCTTTGGTAAACATAGCGTACAAGACAGCTTTTGAATAGGCTCTAATTCTAATAATTGTGTCGTAATCGGTGGACGTAAAAATCCAACATCGATTCGATTGTCATGAAGTGCATTGACCTGATCAGGCGTCGATAATTCATGTAGTACAACGGATACCCTTGGGAATTTCTTGCGATATTCCCTAACAATAGACGGTAAAATATCGTATATTGCCGCTCCTACAAATCCAATCGAAAGCGAGCCAACTTCTCCCCTTTGTGCGCTTTGCGCAACCTCTACTGCTTTGTCAATTTGATTAAAAGCTTTTTTCACTTCGATTAAAAACATTTCTCCCGCTTCAGTCAACTCAACCTTTCTTTTCGTTCTTGAAAATAATGTAACTCCCATTTCTTTTTCTAATTGCTGAATTTGTTGACTAAGAGGTGGCTGTGTCATTTGTAAACGAGCAGCTGCTCGCCCAAAATGTAACTCCTCTGCTACAACCACAAAATATTGCAAATGCCGTAATTCCATCTTGTACACCCTTTTCGATTAATATGTATAATAAATTAATAACATATAATTTATATATTAGACAAATATTTTAAAAGAACGTATAGTAGAAATTGTTGATTCTTTTTACAAATTTTATGTAAAAAACGAAAGAGGTGTTACTGTATGAAATGGTGGAAATTAAGTGGACAAATTCTACTATTATTTTGTTTTGCTTGGACAGGTGAATGGATCGCAAAACAGGCACACCTCCCTATTCCAGGAAGTATTATCGGTATTTTTTTATTATTAATTTCATTAAAATTTAACCTAGTGAAAAAAGAATGGATTCAAGATGGAGCAGACTTTTTATTAAAGGAACTTATTTTATTTTTCATCCCCTCTGCTGTCGCTGTTATCCGCTACAAAGATACACTTTCACAATATGGGATCGATCTCATTTTAATTATCATGATTAGTACGCTGTGTGTAACACTTGTCACTGGAATCTTAACAGAGCTGCTACTAAAGCGGAAAGGAGCAGCACAATGATTGGCCTTTTTTGTTTACTATTAACACTATTAACATATTGGATTTCTAAGAAACTATATCAACGCTGGAATTGGAGTATACTTTCACCACTCCTCGTTTGTCCAATTATTTTAATCGCACTATTACTGGGGCTAGATACACCTTATGAAACATATGATTCTGGTGGTCATTGGCTAACCGAACTATTAAAACCAGCAACAGTAGCTTTTGCATGGCCCATCTATAAATACTTTGATTTGTTAAAAAAACATGCAAGTGCAATTTTAATTAACGTCGTTGTTGGTTCTTTATTATCTGTTATTACTTCGGCTCTTCTAGCAGATGCTTTTCATATTGATTCAACACTAGAACATAGCTTAGCACCACATATTGTCACAACACCAATTGCAATGGCGATCTCAGAAATGATTGGTGGTATGTCCCAATTAACAGCAGTGTTTGTTGTACTGACAGCATTAACAGGAGCGCTCTTAGGACCTTCTCTCATTCGCATATGCCGTATTAAAACAGCAATCGCTAAAGGCATTATGTTAGGTACTAGCGCTAACGGAACCGGTACGTCAAAAGCATTTGAAATCGGTCCTGTTGAAGGTACAATTGCAAGTTTATCCATGCTTTTAACTGCTGGAGCAAGTTTAGTCATCGTGCCACTTTTCTTATCTTGGTTGCATTAAAAAAGTAAGTGTTTTCGCACTTGCTTTTTCATTTTAACTCCATATTCACATATCGACATAACAATTCATAATCTTCAGGGAAAGCTAAAGAAAGCTCTCTTAATTCACTAATCCCCTTCCAAACAATCTCATAAATTAATCCATCTAGATCTTGTATATTCATATAGCCCCCTGTTTGTTTCACAAAATAATAATGAACATGGACAGGAACACCATATGTTACACCTTTTTTTCATATATTTTATGTACAACCTCTACACAATAACCTGTTTCTTCCCATACTTCTCGAACGTAGTATTCTTCAAGCGTTTCGCCTTCTTCTTGTCCACCACCTGGTACAGAACATCTTTTCGGTTCATCTTTTTGTCCTTGTAATACCATCAAAATTTCATTTCTTTCATTCACACATATAGCTGCCGCTCCAATCCATCTTTTCATTTCTCTCTCCTTTCCTACCTAATATTCTCCCTTCTTTTATCCCGCATTAACGGGCAGTAATACCCAACCTCAAAATTCAGCGAAAGCAAAGAAGTTAGGTGGGGGATAAACTGCCCGTAAAAGCCCGATTCGTTCAACTAATAATCAGTGGGGGATGAAGAAAACCCCCACTGATTAAAGTTTCACTTTATTCTTCTCCTTGAAAATAAAGGAAAAATCTGAATTTGTAGCGAAAGATTATATCAACTTCAAAGACAACTTATTCTTAGAAATTCGGACGGAAGGATGAGATTATGATTTCTAAATATGTTGTAGACTGTGTCTTTTGTGAAGAAAACCGAAAACCTCGGCAAGCAACTGTTACCGTATCCGCTACTTCTCATACACTTGCCATTCAAAAAGTAACAGATGAATGCAAACGCCGCTTTGGAAAAACATTATTATTACAAACAGAAATCACTGATGAGCTACTTTTAAACAAAAAAGAAAGCTGACCATTCATTGGTCAGCTTTCTTCATCCGATCATATTTTCACATGAAGATTAGGGGCATCCTCTTTAAGGATCGGGATTCCCCATTATGTACGTTCCATAATGGGCATCGAACAATATATTTCTATACAATTAAATATTGAATAGAATAGGGCAAAACTTGTTCGCATTTTTAGAAAAGGGATAGGGATATAATACTAGTGATACGTCGAATAATCGAACGTTACACTCATTATATTATAGTAAATCCTTTTATATGGGAAATATGAATTACTTACATAATTCATACGTAAAACATATTAATAAATTGCTATATATTTTTCTTATTACGAAAAATCACGCACAATAATTTGTGAAGATGAGCAGCCACACCACTTCCTCCTCAACATTTTATTTCTTACTCCATTAATAACATACAACCGGCCAAAATAGGGGTCATAATCATCGAAAGTTTCAAAATCATCTGCGGTGCATAATTCGTAAACTTCGCCCCTATATAAGCTCCTAGCATTGTTCCAATTAAAACTTGTGCTAGTAACATGTAATCTAAGTACCCTTCAGAGCTATATCCAGCCCCACCACCGATTGCAATTGGTAGAATAACAAGCATTGTAGTTCCTACTGACTGCTGAATCGTTAAACCTAGTAATACCATTAATCCTAGTTGAATAAAGGGCGCTGAACCAATTCCAAATGCCCCTGCCAACCCTCCCGTTACTACTCCCAACACAATACATTTACCTAGTACAACGGTAGATAATTGCGTATGTCCAGTCATAGAAAATTCCCTTTGATTTTGAAGAAAGAGTAATCGAATGAACATAAATAGTGCAGATAAAAATAGCATACCAGCCGTAAACCAATGAAGAAGATGCGCTGGAATCCCTGCACCAAATTTAGAACCAATATATGATCCAGCTGCTCCAAATCCTCCAACAATACTACCAATTTTCAATACAACATTCCCTTCCCTGTAATGGCTTAACACTCCAGAAAGTGTTGTAAATGCCATAGCGGTTAATGATGTTGCAAGGGCTACATGAATCGGAATATGAAATATAAGAGTAAGTACTGCAATGATAAATCCAGCTCCGCCTGCTCCAACAAAACCTAATAAAATCCCCATTAGAAACATCGTAATAATAATAGCCACTTTCTTTCCCCCCAATGGCTCTATTATCTAATATTTATCTTTTTTTATGCAAATAAAAAAGCATCCGCACAGGATGCTTTTCACTATTTTCTAATATTCATAATATGTACCCGCTTAATCTTGATTAATTAAAATAACAGCCGGACCAGAAACAACTACCCCAGCCACTTCGATTTTTTCAAACTCCTTAACTGTAATGGATATAACACCTTCTCTTTCCATTAATTCCTTACTCAGGGCTTCAGTCGGTATTTTCTTCACCGTCTTACCTCCTTTTCATTCTTGTCTCCTAATATCATTACATTTTCTTGTTCAATATAGCATCATAAAGCTAGCACGTATGGTTTCAAATAAATTCCAATACATCTAAGTATATATACACCAACACCTCCACTTTCATTCCTATTCCGTACACAATATGCAATTCCTTTCCGGAATATATTGAAAAAAAATAAAAAGCATCCGTACAGGATGCTTTCATCATTATTTCGATTCACGTGAGAACTTTGTATATACCCCAATCCCTGCAAGTAGTACTCCCAATCCCGCAAATACAGTACCTAGGCCCAAAAAGAATGAACCTAGGGTTTGTAAATCTTCCATTAATCTTTTTGAATCTTATATTTCATTACTTTATCATTATCATTAAAATAAAGAACGAGCCTCTCACTATCTATTCGAATGAAACCTCTCTCATCTCCAAGATAATAGATAATTTGATTCGTTTCCTTAAAACGCCCTGTTTCTGTTGGATTTCCTAATAATTGCAATACCTCTTCCTTTGACTTACCTACTAATTTATGTTTTTCTAACAGATCATCTACTATATATACTCTCTTGCTTTCCTCTTCTAACCATGCATCTCTATGGAATTTTGAGTTATATTCATTTATTCCGAGCTGCACTGCACAACACAAAAACAGACTCATCCCAACACCTGTTATGATTTTGAGCTCTCTCTTATGCTTTTCATTATTTTTATTTAAAGAAATCTTCCAGATTACCCATTGAATGAGAAGTAGAACAATAAACGGTAACAATATAACTGATATACTCTCTACACTATAAGATAAATGACTTATAGCGATTATGAGAATGAAAGCAAAATATATGAATAGATACAGAAATACATAAAGATATAGTATTCCTCACAATAAAGTATTTTTATATTTCCTCAAGAAAGAACCACCTTTACTTTGGAATTTAGCCTCTAGCCCGCTTAAACTCTCATATAATTCATATGTTCAATCATTTCTTTTATCTCTTGTAATTCTTTTACGGTATATAACTCTTTTCCTTTTATTTTTTCATTTCTAAAATAAGTAACAATTTGCTCCCTATCCTTCAGTCGAGGTAATGTTTCATTGGAAAGATCTATAACTACATTCATATTTCCAGCAGTCTCATTTCCAAAGTATACAATAGGCTTAACTACATCTTTCAAATCTTTCTGATAACATTCTTTGAAGTAATCATATAAAACAGATGATACATGTTGTATTTTATAAACAGGATTCTCCTCATTTTCTACTCTTAGAATCAATGAATTTCCGTCTGAAGATCCCTCTGTAACAAAACTGAACGTCTCTTCCTTTTTATGTTCATTCTGATACTGACCAATCTCATCAATCATAAATGAATATATTCCTGCATTTTCTTTCGTCAATCCATGAATCAATCGGCCCTTCCACTCTATCGTCTCAATGACATAAATTCCAGTCGTACATAATACAAGGTGATCAATTCGAATATTACCACTTTTATTTTCTTTTCTATTATAAGTATTTGGTATAAATACATTCGGAATAATATGTAGCTCATCTTCCTCTAAGATTCCTTGCTGAACAAATCCTCGTTTCATATAATATAATATTTCATGCGTATTCATTTCTTCTCCATTTTTAGAATACGTTCTTAACTCTGCAATTAAATTTTGCAATATATAGACCTCATTACTATGTTTCTGTTGCATCTCACTACGTTCTTTATTATGCTGCACAGCCAATTGATTCTTCATCATTCTCATGTTTTCTACTTCTCTAGCTGTACTCTCTTTTAAATCGGTGTACTTTTTACGCTCTATGCTTTTTAATGTCTCTTGTTTTTCTTCATACGTTGCTACTGTTGCCGCAATCTCACTTTGATAACTTTCTATTGATTTCGTCTTTTCAAATTCTACTTGTTGATTTTCTGATTCTAGCTGTTTGTTCTTATAAAAGAGTATAAATATTCCAACCAGTAGTACTAAAATTACAGATATAAGTACATATTCCATCTTTTCTTCTCCTTTATTACATAATCCATTAGTTTTTATATGTATTTACTTTATTATACTATGCTATAGAAAAATTCTCTGTAAGAATTGGGTATTTTTTCATTTAAAATCTCTATATTGTTACCTCCAAAACATAAGCTTTCATACAATAAAAGGTATCTTTATTAAGATACTTTTTTAACTTGTCCCATCCTCTACCAAAAATATTTTTTTCTTCCGTATAGAATATGTACGACCTTCACAGACGGACACTACCTTCATGTAGTGAAAATCGGAATTTTTATTACTCATCTGAAATGCATTTCTATATCTTCAATAACTTACTGAATCCTCCCTATTTCCTCGCATTTACTATATACTAGAAAAAAGCCTTCAAACACCTTGAAACTACAAGGCTTTTTGAAGGCTTCCTTTATTCTGAAGTAAGTACATATTATAATACAATCCCTGCTTACTAAGTAACTCTTGATGTGTTCCTCTTTCTACAATTTTCCCTTCATGCATAACAAAGATTTGGTCAGAATCTTGAATAGTAGATAAGCGGTGTGCAATCGCTATTGTGGTTCTACCTTTTCTCATGCGCTGCAAGGCCGTTTGAATTGCTTCTTCCGTTTCTGTATCAATATTTGCCGTTGCTTCGTCCAATACTAATACTTTCGGATTTGTTGCAATCGTTCTAGCAAACGCAATGAGTTGCCTTTGCCCACTTGAGAATGCAGCACCTCTTTCTACTACTTCCGTATCATACTGCTCTGGTAATCTCTCAATAAACGTATTCGCTTGCACAAATCGTGCCGCTTCTTCTACTTCTTCATCAGTAATACTTTCATTATACATACGAATATTTTGTTTCACATTTCCCGCAAACAAGAAAGCATCTTGCAGCACGAGACCGATTCTCTTGCGAATTTCCTGTTCTTCAAATTTCTCTAAGTTTACCCCGTCTATAACAATATTACCTGCTTTAATATCATAGAATCGCATTAACAAGTTCATAATTGTACTTTTTCCACTTCCGGTATGCCCAACAAAAGCAACCGTTTGCCCTGGTTTTACGTGGAAGGATACATTCTTCAACACATCACGTTTTCCATCATAAGAAAATGTAACATCTTTAAATTCAATTTCTCCTTCATCTACTTTCGGATCTTCATTCCCTTTTTGAATAGGGGCTAAATCTTTTTCATCCATTAAATGAAAAACCCGAGATGATGAAACGAGAGCTTGCTGGAAGAAAGATAATTTCATCATCATTTCATTTATAGGTTGGAAGAAACGATGAATATAGTTAACAAAGGCATATAATACACCAACCTCAACCGGACTTTTCAAAGCGTCAATCCCGAATAAAGCGAGTACTAATGCAATTGCTACAATATGTACAAGATCTGTCGCCGGACGTAAAAACAATGCATCTAACTTTAACGTACGACGCCCAGCACCATAATGCTTATCATTCACTTCTTCAAACTCTTTTCGCATCCGTTTTTCTTGACGGAATACTTGCACAATATTCATTCCTTGAATGGATTCATTCAGCTTAGCATTTAATATACTTAATTGACTGCGAAGCTCTAAATAAAAAGCAGAACTTTTCCGGCGATACATCGCCATAATTGTGAGCATAATTGGAATAAGTACAAGAGAACATAACGCTAGTTTCACATCCAGTAAAAACATTGCCACTAAAATTCCAATTAAAAATACAACATTTTTTACAAACGTTGATAACACACTTACATAAAAATCTTTAATAGCTTCTGTATCATTTGTTATACGAGATACAAGGGTACCAATTGGCGTACGATCAAAAAAGCTTAGTGACAACCGTTGTACATACTCATACACTTCAACTCGCATATCTTGAACAATTTTGAAAGCTATGTTTTGGAAATATAATAAATTTAAATACGTAAATAAAACCTTTAATAAATGTGCAATCATATATACGACAAATAAAGTGACTAGTGCCGATTGTTCAAAGTTATGCGGAACTAAATGTTCATCAAGAAACTGCTTAATTAAAAACGGACCCATCATTTCTGCAACTGTTGCACAAACTAGAAATAGAAATGCAAGCGACAATAAACCTTTATACGGTCTCATATAAGAAAGTAACCGCCACAAATCACCTCTTTTTTTCTCAGCCATTATATACTTCCCTTCTCAACTAACGCTTCTAACTGCTGACTTTCATACATCTCCCTATACCAACCTTCTTGCTTCATTAATTGTTTATGTGTACCACGCTGCACAATTTTCCCTTCATCAACAACAAGAATTAGGTTTGCATGTTGAATAGCGCTTAATCGATGCGCCGTGATAATCGTGGTTTTTTGCGCTCTTTCTCGTTTTAGTGCTGTTAAAATTGTTTCTTCTGTCTTTGCATCAACTGCAGATAAACAATCATCTAAAATTAAAATTTCAGCATTTGTTAGTAATGCACGTGCAATAGAAATTCGCTGTTTTTGTCCCCCTGATAAGGAAACGCCACGTTCGCCAACTACTGTATCATACCCTTCCGAAAATTGGACAATATCGTCATGAATACATGCAATATCAGCAGCACGTGTAATGTCTTTATATGTAGCACTTGACTTCCCAAATGCAATATTTTCACCAATACTTGCTGAAAATAAAAAGTGATCTTGAGGAACATACGAAATCGCAGATCGAACTCCATGAAGGGTCATATCACGAATATCTCGATCCCCGACTTTTAACTCACCAATAAAATGATCATATTCCCTGATTAAACATTTTAATAATGTGGTTTTCCCTGCACCTGTGCGGCCAACAATACCTAATGTTTCACCTTTTTTCAAAATAAAATGTATATCTTCTAAATTAAGCGTTTCATCTTTCTTATAAGAAAAGGTATCAATTGCAAACGTAATATCTCCGCTTGCCTCTTTATGTATTGCTCCTTCTTTGTTCATCACATCAGAAGTTTGAGATAGAATTTTTTCCACACGGTCATACGAAGCACGCCCGCGTTCCATAATGTTAAACAACCATCCAAATGCGAGCATCGGCCAAACAAGTGTCCCTAAATATGTTGTAAAGGTAATAAGTTCACCAACCGTCAATTCTCCTCGAACAACCAATAACGAGCCATAACAAACTGCAATTAAGAATGAAAAACCGACAATAAGAGAAATTGTTGGATCAAATAATGAATCGATGCGAGCGACTAACATATTTTTATGTACGACATCTTCTGACTTCTTTCGAAATGCTTGTAAATCTTCTGTTTCTTGACCTAGTGAGCGAATCACTTTCATCCCACTCATACTCTCTTGTACTTTATCATTGATTTCAGAAAATGCTTGCTGCGCTTTATGAAAGCGTCTGTGTAGTAAAGTACCATAGTAGTTAGTAGATATTGCTACAATCGGCATCGGAATTAAACTTAACAACGTTAATTTCCAACTAATTGTAAAACCCATAACCACGAGCACACATCCACCTACAGCTAATGAATCAACAAGCGTCAACACGCCCGCTCCAGCAGTTTGTTGAATTGCTTGAATATCATTCGTTGCATGTGCCATTAAGTCCCCTGTTCGATGGGATTGATAAAAAGATGGACTCATGTTTGTAAAATGTTCATACAACTTCTTTCGTAATTGGCGGGCGAGCTTTAGAGAAGATCCAAAAATCATAATACGCCATATATATCGCAATATATACATCGTAATCCCCACAACCACTAAAAGGACAACCCACTTTAACAACTTTTCAGATGTTAATGTTTGATTGTTAATTTCGTCTACGACGATTCCAATTACTTTTGGTGCAACTAGCTCAAGAAGCGCTACACCGAATAGTAAAATAATCCCCATTATATACGCTCGTTTTTCTTGTTTAAAAAACCAAGCTAAATTTAAAAATACTTTCATTATATCCCCCTCCCTTGAAATGAGCGATGTTTTCAGTTTATCAAAATTACAGAATTTTTAAAAGTTTTAAACACTAAATACGCCCAAAAGGAAAGGACACTCTCATCGAGTGCCCCTTAGCGCTTATTTCATTTGTTGTTTGCTCATTGCGCTCATCATTTGATTGATCTTCTTTTGGGATGGTTTTTGTCCCATTTGCATCATCATCATCTTTAACATTTGTTCATTAATTGGTGGATTTTTTTCTAAGTAATTCATCATGTATTTACGGGCGATGAAAAATCCTAACGCCACGCCTGCTACTAGTGCTAATACGCCCACTAGAATACCTAACCAAATTGGCATATATTTTCCTCCTTCATGTTGTCTACCTTACAGTGTACTAAAACCTTTTCAATAAGACAAGATTATATTCGACATTTTTTACACATATGTTCTGACTTGTTTCAAAGGATTTAACCAGCCGTATCGTTTATTTTCATAATCCATCGCTAAAAATGTTAATTCACATTTCCTAAGCACCTCAAAGAAAGTTGTTTCCATTGATACATTTCCAGATGTGTTCATTTGAATATATCGTGATTTTACCGTTATTTCACCATATTCCGCCCCAGTATAAAGCATGTGCATATGATGCGTTCGATTATACTTCCCAAGACTGCGTAAAGCCTGTTCTAATTTATGGTGAATTTTCATTACTTGTAATGGCATCGTAATATACATCATCTGCTTATATAACACTTTTTTTTCTGAAAGGGAACCAGACTCTGAAAATCGAGCAAATAAATCAAAAAACAAATATTCACGACCAAAGTATGCCTTCGCAATATCTTCTTGAATCAAATACAATTCATACGTTTTCATTCTTTCCCTCCCGATCTGGACAACCTTTTTTCTCTACATTATATAGAAGAAAATATGCAATGATTGTCTGACTACGGAGAAAGAAAAAACTTTTTCTGTCGAATAAACTCATTTACATAGAAAAATCTCTCCATGCCGGAGAGATTTTTCACAAATCATTAAAGCATTTCTTTTACTTTACGAACAACATTTTCTACAGTAAAGCCATACTCTTCGATGATCTTTTCACCAGGAGCAGAAGCACCGAATGTATCGATACCTAATACATCTCCATCAAGACCAACGTAACGGTGCCATCCGAAAGTAGCACCCATTTCGATTGCGAAACGTTTCGTTACTGCTTTTGGTAATACAGATTCTTTGTATTCAGCAGATTGTGCTTCAAATCGATCCATAGATGGCATGCTGACAACAGCTGCGTCAATACCATCTGCTGCTAATGCTTTTTGAGCTTCAATTGCTAAGCTTACTTCAGAACCAGTTGCAAGTAGGATTGCATCAGCAGTTTCTTTCTTGCTTGCAGAAATTACATATGCACCTTTTGACACTTTTTCATACGTCTCGTCTTTTGCACCTTCTAATGTTGGAAGATCTTGACGAGTTAGAATTAATGCAGTCGGTGTTTTTGTAGATTCTAACGCTAATTTCCAAGCTGCAACAGATTCGTTACCGTCAGCAGGACGAATAACAGATACGTTTGGCATCGCACGAAGCGCTGCTAGTTGTTCAACTGGTTCATGAGTCGGTCCATCTTCTCCTACTGCAATACTGTCATGTGTAAACACATATGTTACAGGTAATTGCATTAACGCCGCAAGACGAATTGCTGGACGTAAGTAATCAGAGAATACGAAGAACGTACCACCGTAAGTTTTTAAACCGCCATGAAGTGCAATACCGTTCATTGCTGCACCCATTGCGAACTCACGTACACCGTACCAAATGTTTTTACCGCTGTAGTCAGCTCTTGTAAAGTCTTTTTCATTATTCATGTATGTTTTGTTAGAACCAGCAAGGTCTGCAGATCCACCAAAGAATGATGGTACAGCTTCTGCAATCGCATTAATTACAGCACCTGAAGAAGAACGAGTTGCCGTTTTTGATCCTAATTCATAAGTTGGTAAGTTTTGATCCCAACCTTCTGGAAGAAGACCTTTCATTGCTGCTTGTAATTCATTTGCTAATTCTGGATATGCTTGTGCATATTCACCGAACATTGTATTCCATGCAGCTTGTGCTGTTTCACCAGCATCTTGTACCGTTTTACGGAAGTTATCATAAACTTCTTCTGGCACGTGGAAATCTTGCTCAAATGACCAAGCATATGTTTCTTTTGTTAATTTCGTTTCGTCTACACCAAGTGGAGAACCATGTGAAGCAGATTTTCCTGATTTGTTTGGAGAACCGAAACCAATTGTTGTTCTTACTTCAATTAGCGTTGGGCGTTTTTCGTCAGCTTTCGCTTCTTCAATTGCTTTCGCAACCTCTTCAATATCATTTCCATCTTCAACACGGATTACTTGCCAGCCGTATGCTTTATAACGATCTTCTACACTTTCTGAGAATGAACGATTTAAATCGCCATCTAATGAAATGTCGTTAGAATCATACAACACAACAAGTCGACCTAACCCTAAATGAGCAGCTAATGAAGATGCTTCAGCAGAAACGCCTTCCATTAAGTCGCCGTCACCGCAAATTGCATATGTATAATGATCAACTACATTGTACGCATCACGGTTGTACTTCGCTGCTAAATGTCTTTCAGCCATCGCCATACCAACAGCTGTTGAAATACCTTGTCCAAGTGGGCCAGTTGTTGCGTCTACGCCTGCTGTATGACCAAATTCAGGATGCCCTGGAGTTTTACTTCCCCATTGACGGAAGTTCTTTAAGTCATCCATTGTTACGTCGTAACCAGATAGATGAAGTAGGCTATATAATAACATTGAACCATGACCTGCAGATAATACGAAACGATCGCGGTTAAACCACGTTGGGTTATTTGGATTATGTTTCATAAATTGCGTCCATAATGTATAAGCCATTGGTGCTGCCCCCATTGGCATTCCTGGGTGACCAGAGTTTGCTTTTTCAATCGCATCGATGGATAATGTGCGAATCGTGTTGATAGAAAGTTGTTCGATTGAATGTGACATGCTATTCTTCCCTTCGCTTATATTAGTAAACGTTTTACACATTTATATGATAGCTTCCCACGCAAGATTATACAACATGTATCGACAAATATGTTGATGTTTTTTCGATTTTTTATAAAAAAAACTGTGATTTCCGGAATGTATGGGCATTCAATCTGCCATACTTTTTCATTGTTTGTATTTTGAAAACAAAGGGAATTATCTGTATTTTTATTCATAGCTATTAAATATTTTCATTTCTTTATTTTCTCTCGCCCAATCACTATAGCTACAAACCTTTTTTTAGAACACCTATTTCTTTATTTATATTCTGTATGGACATTAATTAAATCGCTACTTATCGATGTCACACCAAGAGCTTGTACACATATATGATGATGTAACATCTTTCCACTTACATTCCATTTCAAAGACCACCCGTCCGCTCCATTAATATCATATCCGATTAATTGTCTTTCTTCCCATGTTGCTGTACCCGTTGGAACGAGCCAAAACAGCATGGTATCGGTATGTTTTGCTTTCACATATATCGTAATTTCTTTCGTTTCTTTTGGAACTTCAATCCAATTATTCTTTTCAGACATATCAGTATATGTTTCCATAATTACAGGAACCAGTTCCTGTACCTTTGAAATATCCACTAAACAACAAATACTAGCACCATATAAAAATAAGCATTTACAAAACTGAATCATCCCATCACCTCTAAGATAGTAGCATTCCCTCAAAATTTTTTCATATCAATAGCCCCCTATAAAACAAAAAACACCTCTTATTGGGCACTTAGCCGAAATAAAAGATGCTTTTTTCAATAACCTCTATAAACGATTCATACAATCCGCTTTCGAATTGAACTAGAAATGAAATCAATAATAATAACCATTATAATAATCCCGAGCAAGATGATTCCTACACGCGACCAATTCCGAGAGCTTAATGCAAAAATTAACGGTGTTCCAATTCCGCCTGCTCCGATAACACCTAAAATAGCAGCAGATCGGATATTAATTTCAAATCGGTATAACGTATACGATAAAAAATCCGGTAATACTTGTGGCAAGACTGCATACCAAAGTACTTGAAAACGATTTGCTCCAGTAGCAATCAATGCCTCAGTAGGCCCTTTATCTATATTCTCAATCCCTTCAGAATATAATTTTCCAAGCATACCAATCGAATGTAACCCTAAAGCTAATACGCCCGCAAAAGAACCAGGACCAACTGCTTTTATAAAAAGAAGAGCCATGACTAGTTCAGGAAACGTCCGAATAAAACTTAATACAAACTTCCCTATCCCAGAAGTCATTCTTCCTGTACTCATATTTGTCGCTGCCCAAAATGCAAATGGCACGCACAAAAAAGCCGATATAAATGTACCTAATACAGCAATTGCTAGCGTATCAATCAGCCCGTGCAATAAATCCTCACCACCTGGTAAAGATACATACGCCCAATCTGGATTGAACATTCCTGTCATAATGGCCTTTGTAATTTGGCCAGCTGTTTCTTTTATCCCATCCATTGGTATACCTGAAAATGCCCAAACGTATAAAGCGGCTAGTGCAATAAGAATCCCCCAGCGATATAAACTTGGTTTCTTCTGTTTTGGTATTGTGATTGTCGATCTACTCATAATAATTTCTCCCGTACTACTGTACCCACATAGTCAATCAATAATACAACAATAAGCGTATATATAATAATAGAAGCTGTTTGTTGGTATTGTAAGAACCCAAGTGTGCGATCGTAATACAATCCAATTCCACCGGCACCGACTAACCCTAAAACAGCCGCCGCACGCACATTCACTTCAAATGTATACAAAACATAGGACACAAAATGTGCTGTTACTTGCGGAATGACTGCATATACAATCCACTGCACTTTATTCGCCCCTACTGCTGTCATCGCTTCTAATGGCCCTGGATCAATGGATTCAATTGATTCATACAATAATTTTGCAACAAGTCCAACAGAGAAAAAAGTAAGTGCTAAAATGCCTGGGAGCGGACCAATCCCAAAAATCGCAACAAAAATTGCCGCTAATAATAAATCCGGTATTGTACGAATTATATTTAAAAAAAATCTAGCCAGACCATATAAAAAAGCAGATGAAAATACATTACTTGCTGCAAACAATGCAAGCGGCATGGCGAGAATCGCTCCCAAAGTTGTTCCAATAATCGCCATTCGAATTGTGTCCAAAATTGCCGGCGTAATTGTTTTAAAATAACTCCATTCTGGTGGTACCATTTCTTTCAGCAACTCCAACATATTCGGAAGACCCATTACAAGCTTCGAGAAAGATGCATCTACTTGTACACTACTCCCCCAAAATAATAAAATAATAAGTACCAATGTTAACACGTGTTTCAGTTTATTTGGTGGCTTCGGCATTGATTTTGTATTCATTGTCACTTCGTTCATTTTACCGCCACTCCTAAAAACTCATCTTTATGAATAGGACGACCATAAATTTCAGCGAATTTCTCATCGGTTGCTTCTTCCACCGGACCATCAAAAACTATTTCTCCTGCATGCAACCCAATAATACGCGTTGCATATTCTCTCGCTAAATCAATAGAATGTAAGTTTACAATTGTTGTAATTCCTAATTCCTTATTAATTTGCTTTAAATCATCCATCACTTGTTTCGTAGTAAGTGGATCTAAAGAGGCAATCGGTTCATCTGCTAAAATGATTTTTGCTTCTTGCGCTAATGCTCTTGCAATTGAAACACGTTGCTGTTGACCCCCTGATAGTTCATCAGCTCTCGCATATGCTTTTTCTAAAATATTCACACGTTCTAATGCCCGAAATGCAAGCTCTACATCCTCTTTCGGAAAAAGCCCGAACGTTGTGCGCATTGTAGAATGATATCCTATACGTCCAGCTAATACATTTTTCAACACAGTAGATCGCTTTACAAGATTAAAACTTTGAAAAATCATGCCGATATCTCGGCGAAGGTGCCGTAACTCTTTTCCTTTTGCAGCTGTAATCGATTGTCCATCAATGAAAATTTCTCCATCGGTAATTTCGTGAAGACGATTAATGGATCGAAGAAGCGTTGATTTTCCAGCTCCAGATAAGCCAACTGTAACAACAAATTCACCTTTATGAATCTTCACATTGATCTTATTCAATCCTTTTGTACCATTCTGATATACTTTAGAAACATTTTGAAACTCTATCACACGTCTTACCTACTTTCTACATGTTATAAGAAACTCAAAAACGGCAAACTAACGGAAACTGAATATCGTTTCAGCTAGTCGCCATTTTTAATTATTATTCAAAAGCAATCTATAGATTACTGCGTTTTTACTTTCTTTCCATAGTCACGAACAATATCAAACTTACTATCATCTGATTTCACATATCCTTCATGTGAGTACACTTCTTTAATGATTTTATGACCTTCTTCATTCTTTCCAATCTCAATAAACGCATCTTGCAATTTCTTGCTCCATTCAGCGTCTAAATCCGAACGTACAGAAATCGTATCATTTGGAATTTTTTCTGTGAATTTCACAATTTTTGTCTTATCAAATACATCTGGATAATCTTTTTTAACAATATTGCGAGCGTCTTGGAATACAACCGCTGCATCAACATCCCCATTTAAAAGAGCAATAATAGATTGATCATGACCTTTTAATGTAACAGGTTTCACATCTTTTAATGGATCGACTCCCTCTTTCATTAAAACAGCTGCTGGCCACACATAGCCTGCGGAAGATGTCACATCTTGATATCCAATTTTTTTACCTTTTAAATCCTTAATACTGTTAATACTAGAATCTTTCTTTACAACAAACTCAGATTTATAAAAGTCTACTAAATCTTTTGTTGGTTGTCCTGTCGCTTCATCTACTCCAAAACGCTGTGCTTGTAATATTACATTTGCCGCTTTCTTTTCATGAGCTAACACATACGCTGTTGGGGGTAAAAAGCCTACATCTACTTGCTTAGATGCCATTGCTTCTACAATTGTGTTGTAATTCGTTGAAACACTAACTTTTACAGGAATATTAAGCTTATCGCTTAACAACTTTTCTAACGGTTTTGCTTTTGCTTCTAACGTATCCGCATTTTGCGAAGGAACAAATTGAACATTTAACGTTTTCGGAACATACCCTTTTTTCGTCTTTTCACTTTTATTTGCACTCGATTCTTTTGCTCCACAACCGCTTAATAACCCCACCGCTAGCAGTGTTGTTGCTCCCATCGCGAAAACTTTTTTCAACATGTCAAAGCCTCCAATTTTTTAGTTATAAAATAACAAGCTGTAAACATGTAGAAATATAGCATATATTTTCAAGTTCAGTGTTTAATTTACAGAATCTTTACACTTTCTAAACATTCTATACAAACACCCTCCTAAATATCTGTTATGATTTATCATAAAATAACAATAGAGAAGGTTGATAAAATTGACGCAAAATAAAATTGTAAATATAAACATTCTATTAACAAGCGATATACATGGTACAGTTTATCCACTGCACTATCGAAATAATGAATCAGCAGAACTCGGATTAGCAAAAATCGCTACACGCATCAAGCAGGAACGCTCCAAACATGAACATGTAATTGTAATTGATAACGGAGATTTTATCCAAGGAACCCCTTTCACCTATCACTACGCTACATATGAACAAAATAAAAAAAACCCAATGTCCTTACTTGCTAATCACATTGGTTATGATGCAGCTGTTATTGGAAATCACGAATTTAATTATGGAATGGATGTATTAAATAGAGCTGTTACAAATGCAAATATGCCCTATCTATCCGCTAATATTTTAGATAAAAATACACAGGAACCATACTTCGGGAAACCATATGTCATAAAACATATAGAACCTAATATAAAAGTGGCTATTGTAGGAGTAACAACGCATTATATTCCGAATTGGGAACAGCCAGCACATGTTAAAGATTTAATATTTAAAGATGCACTAAAAACAACAAAAAAATGGGTTTCCTATATCCGTGAACAAGAGCAACCAGACTTACTAGTCATAGCATACCACGGCGGTTTTGAGCGAAATTTACAAACTGGAGAACCGACAGAAATTTTAACCGGAGAAAATCAAGGATATGCAATGTGTCAAGAAATAGACGGTATGGATATATTACTAACAGGGCATCAACATCGCTCTATTGCAAATGCGAAAGTAAATGGTGTAACAGTTTTACAAACTGGATGTAACGGCCATTCATTAGGAAAAGTTCAAGTGGAATTAGAACAAAATAATGATCGGTGGATGATTAAGAAATGTCATTCCGAACTGTTATCTGTAAAAGGTGTTCAAGCAGACGAAGCGGTGCTTTCACTTGTATCTAACTATGAAAATCAGACACAAAAGTGGCTAGATCAACCAATTGGCACCATCATCGGCGACATGCGAATTCACGATGCAATGCAAGTACGTTTATATGATCATCCCTTTATTGAATTTATAAATAAAGTACAAATGAATGTAGCTGGAGTCGACATTTCTTGCACAAGCTTGTTTCATAATGAAGCTCCTGGCTTTCCAAACCACATTACGATGAGAGACATTGTCTCTAATTACATTTACCCAAATACATTAAAAGTCATTCGTGTTGCGGGAAAAGATATAAAAGAAGCTCTTGAGCTATCTGCTGAATATTTCATGTTACATACAGACGGGGATATTATTGTAAATCCTATCTATAACGAACCAAAACCACAGCACTATAACTACGATATGTGGGAAGGAATTTCATATATATTAAACATCTCAAAACCAATTGGTGAAAGAGTTGTTTCCTTGCAGTATAAAGGATCTCCTATTGACCTTGAGCAAGAGCACGATGTCGTTATGAACAATTATCGTGCAAGCGGAGGCGGAAATTATTTTATGTATAAAAACAAGCCCCTCATAAAAGAAATACCAATTGATATGTCCGAGCTTATTACCAACTATATATTAGAACGAAAGACAGTGGAAGCAACGACCAATCAGAATTGGAAAGTTATCAAATAACAAATCTTTCTATGAAAATTAAAAAAGATGGGCGTAGCCCATCTTTTAATTTAATTTTGTATTATCTTGCTTCTTTAATGCTTTTAATTTCGTCGGAGTAATATCTTTACCCTCTTCGTTAACAACTTTAATCCCTTTTAATTCGTTTAACATGTTTTGACGAAATCCTTTTAAATATTGTTCACGGAGCGATTGGCGCTCGCGTTGTTCTTCTTCAGTTAAACCTTCAGATTTTGCTTTTTTCGCTAAGAAGTTAATGCGTTCAATGAGTTCGTGACTTAGCATCTCGAATCCCCTTTCTACTTAAAACTGATTATTATCATACAATAGTTAGTCTTGTTTATCAAGCAATTGCTTCGTATACTCCACATACCTACGGTGTACCGTCGCTTTTGAAACATCATAACCAAACCCACGAAGCGTTGCCGCAATTTCTTCAAATGTCAATTCATTACGGCGCAAGCGTACGATTTCTTCAATTGGTACTTCTTTCTTTTCACGTCCTGAATTTAAATGACGATTTTTTAAATTTTTCTCTGGACGAAACCCTTTTTCTACCGCTCGTTTCATCCCCCTTTTAATCTTCAAATTATGAATTTTTCTCTGGTATTCTTCGACTATACCAATAATATCTAGCACCATTGAATCCGAATCAGAAAGTTGTAATTCACCATTATGTGTATGCGTATATACCTTTACCCCTTCTTTATGTAAACAATGCATTAAAGCAATCTTCGCATTCCCTCTACCAAGGCGCGTTTCATCTTGAATAAGAAGTACATCGACCTGTTCATCTCGAACCATATCCAAAACTTCTAATATCCCATCTCTTTCAATCGTATATCCGCTCGCCTTCTCATCGATTACCTTTATAACATTCATTTGATACCGCTCAGCTAAATGCAATAATTCATCTTTTTGGCGTGATAATGATGTTTCCTGTGCTTCTTTCGTTGTGCTTACGCGTGCATAAATGATTGCATTCATTTCGAACCCCTCTTCCTCATTTTGATTTTTCTATTAGTTTATCATAAATCTCCCTGTTGTTCGAACTTATGTTTGTAGAATGTTTTTTCGCATGTTATACTTATAAGTAAGAAAATTGAAAGAAAACGAGGTGTTAAACGAACATGGAAAAGTTAACAAAACGCCAGCAAGACATTCTCGACTTCATTAAACTAAAAGTACAAGAAAAAGGGTATCCACCTTCCGTACGTGAAATTGGTCAAGCCGTTGGCCTTGCTTCTAGTTCTACAGTGCACGGACATTTATCGCGTCTAGAAGAAAAAGGTTACATTCGACGTGATCCAACAAAACCAAGAGCTATTGAAATTTTAGGAGAAATGAGAATAGCAACAGAAACACAATCTGTTGTTCAAGTCCCGATTGTTGGAAAAGTTACAGCTGGATTACCAATTACAGCCGTTGAGAGTGTAGAAGAACACTTCCCACTTCCTGCAAGCGTTGTTGCCGGAGCAGATCAAGTATTTATGCTACGAATCTCTGGGGATAGTATGATTGAAGCAGGTATTTTCGATGGAGACTTAGTTGTAGTTCGTCAACAGCATTCTGCATATAACGGCGAGATTGTAGTTGCTCTAACAGAAGACAACGAAGCAACAGTAAAACGTTTTTATAAAGAAAAAGATCATTTCCGCTTACAACCAGAAAACTCTTCCCTAGAGCCTATCATTTTAAAACAAGTGTCGGTTATTGGAAAAGTAATTGGTGTGTATCGTGATTTACATTAAAAAATAGACCAGTAAAACTTAAACATACTATAATTAGAAGAGGATATTATGTTCAATATAGAGCATATATCCTCTTTTTTACACATAATAGAATGAATAATCAGACATTCAAATTTTGTTCATTATGTATACGATGACACATTACGAAATTCGCGTTTTGTTGATGGGACCCCATCGCCATCAACTTAAGAAAAGTAAACATCCCCAAAACAAAAAAATGAGCTGACTTCTCAAAATAACTAACTGTAGAGAAAGAAAATTTTCATTTAGGGGGTACTTCAAAACCWTAGCTTGATGGCGATRGGGTCACCATATCAAAAAAAGAAAATTGTACGTTTAGACACATTTTTCAACCGCTTCCTGTACGTTAAGAGATTGGTTATTTTTTACAGTTTTTTATAATGAAATTCTAAATATCTAATTATAATAGGTGAAAAAGACGATCAATAGTTGGGGTACGAAAATGATTCGAATTTGCATTNTTTTTTACAGTTTTTTATAATGAAATTCTAAATATCTAATTATAATAGGTGAAAAAGACGATCAATAGTTGGGGTACGAAAATGATTCGAATTTGCATTCTTTCTCAATACATATTATGGATAAATAAAGTAAAATATGGGTTGAGGGTATGTCTCATGTTGTGTTAAYCCTAACAATAACTAAGGATACATAATATGCTTTCATACCTTTAAATAATTTTGTTATAGAAGGGATGGAGATTTAAATGGYTCAAATTGTTGATATTGATAGATACCTTTGTACTGGGGCTTTAATCTATACGAGTGAGGGCCTTTTCCCTAAGCCTTGTCAGGAGGTAAGGAACAGTAAGTAACCACCTATACAATATGAATAGAGGAGAGGAATGCCTTATGAAAATACGTAGTCAAATTACATTTGCAAGTCTGGCT
>NZ_LTAQ01000008.1:640-93474 GCF_001590835.1 Bacillus gaemokensis | reverse complement strand
CATGAGCAACGAGAATTGGTTGTAGCGCTTGGAGAGGGGAAAGATGACCCGAAGTATAGGGGAGCGAAGAAAGAGGCGTTAAAACAGTATGCTGAGGCGTTTCAAGAGCGGAATCCAAATCTAGTAGTTTATAACATGGTTTTACATGATGATGAAGCCAATCCGCATTTACATATTAACTATGTACCGAATTTCGAAAGTAGTCGAGGATTAACGAGGCGTGTCGGAATGGATAGAGCCTTGCAACAACAAGGTATACAAGGAAAAGGGACGGAGTTAATTGCGAATTGGAGACAATTAGAAACGGCTTATATTGAATCTTTGGCTAAAGAACAAATTCCAGAATTTGAACGAGCGAATGTAGGTTCACATAAGTACATGAAAGTCCGTCAATACAAGGAATATGCTGAAATGAAATCAACCGTTGAGAATCAAATATATGAAAAAGAAATGCAGTTAGAAGTTTTTGACCATCATATGAAACATGCTGAAGAAAAAGTAAATGAATTACAGATGGTGAAAAYACATGTAGCTGATAAATACAAAGAGTTAGAAGCAGTGGAACAACAAGTAAAAAGTGAAAGTGAAAAGTTACAGCTGATTGGTCAGCGATATATAGAGTTAGAAAAAAAGGTGAAACAACAAAGAGTTAGAAGCAGTGGAACAACAAGTAAAAAGTGAAAGTGAAAAGTTACAGCTGATTGGTCAGCGATATATAGAGTTAGAAAAAAAGGTGAAACAAGAGCAAAAGGAATTGGATAGTGCTAAGGATCAGATACCGAATGTACCTGTTAAAATTCCATTTTTACGTAGAGAAGTAATTACAACGGTACAAGATAAAATGTTTGGGAAAGCTGAAATCACGAAGAAAAAGACAAAGAATTATGTATTATCACCAGAACAATATCAAGAATTTACACAACAAGTGAATGCAGCTGTTACTATCAAAAAAGATTATGAGCGTTTGAGAAAAACAGATTTTGTGAAAGAGAATGAAAGTTTAAAAGCGCATGCAGAGGGGTGGATGGAAGAAAATCGAACATTGAAACAAGAAAAAAGTCAGTTGCAAAAAGAAGTTGGTGTATTAAATAGAGAAATAGGCTCGCTAAAGGTTCATATAAAAGATTTACAGGTGAACATAAGGGTTTTATATCAACAGACGAAAAAAGTCTTTAAAGAGAAATTTAAGGCGTTTAGAGGGCTTATCAAAAATGAATTAGACGATAAAGGGGCAGATAATCATTTTGAACGTGAACATAAAAAAGAAATGAGTAGACAGAAAGGATATGAAATGGAGAGATAGATAGGAGGTGTTCTGATGAAAAAATTAAAAAGAAATTCAATTAAATGTAAGAAATGTAGATGAAAAAGGGAATTGAATTTTGTGTTTTTGCAAGGGATGGAAAGCTTTAACAAGGTGTTTCATGTTATTATAGAGAAAGACATACAAACGAGAAAAACCGCCCAAGCTTTGGACGGCAAGGCGGTTTTTCATAATAAGGTTGGAATCAACCAATATATATTCTATATACATTCTAACATATAAAAGTTGATTCCTTCCACTAAGGGAGAGAATTATTTTATGACAAAAGTTGTAGATTTTGGACAAGCTGAAAAAAAAGCGAAAATAAGAGATAGTAAGATTGATAGTATTTATGATCAGTTGCAAACTGGTGGATATTCAGAAGAAGAAAGAGCTATGCTTTTACAGATGTTAAGTAAAATGTCTGGTGGGGAAGAATATTTCATAGGTAAAAAGAAAAAACCTACAGATCGGGTGAGATTTGTGCAAATTATAATGGATAATATAGATTATCTGATTGAAATAGGTTATTTAAGTAGTAAAGAAGAAGCTTTTTTATTCAAATTAACTTCATCTGTAGAGTTTAAAACCAATGTTCTCGTAGAACGTGAGACAAATAATCCAGCATCGCCTACATATTTAGCTGAAAAGTTTAAAATGACTCGTCAAAGTATTTCTAGTGTTATGAATGGTTTATTAAAAAAGGGAATATTAGCAGTTGCACAATCAGGTGTTACAACTGAAGATGGACGGGTTTGTACTAGCCGTACATGGTTTGTAAATCCAAATGTTATGTGTTGCTCTCCTAAAGATGGAATAGATAAAGCAACTCAACATATTTTTAGGGATTCATTAAGAAATTTTAAAGTCGAAGATCAAGGAAAGAAAAAACATAAATTACCTATTTATTTATTTTAAAAGAACGCAAAAATTTTCTTGCGTTCTTTTTTTTGTTGTTATTTACCTTTTTTTAGGTGTCACTTTTTTTTGACACCTGTGTCACTTTTTTTTGACACCCTATCTTCTATAAACCTTTGATATTACTGACTTTCTTCACTTTGCTCTTCTCACTCTTATATATAGGGCTAAAAGTTCCGCAAGGAACGGGTCGTATTTTTGAGAAACCCACTCAAAAATCTCCACCCTCAATATCAAAAAGTCGGTTCGTTAATCCTCACCTAAAGGCTACCGCCTTTTCTTTTTGATATTGTCCCTGCAAAACTTTTTTCGGCTCGTGTACTTTTCTCGCCAAGCCGACAGACAAAAAGCAAAGCAATGGTTCTCGACTTGGATGAGCAAGTATACGAGCCGAACCGCTTTGATCATTCGTTCTAAAATAGTCCTTATTCACAAAATAGATACGTAATACGTGGGGTTTCGCCCCCACACGACGAGCCAGCACTCTAGCCAAAAAGCAAATTTCAAACTAAAAGACACGAACAAAATCATGCTAAGCAAAAAAATATAATGAGCTGCCCATATGGACAGCTCATTTACATAATTATCGTTATCGGCATAAAAAAAGGATCTTCAATTTAAGATCCTTTTTACTACTTCTAATAGTTTAATTCAGCTTATAGCATCAGCTTTTGTTACATGTACAGTACCAAATGGATGGTTAGGAGGAGCATATATTGAGTAAAGTTTTAGAGGAATATTACCTGTATTGGTTAGATTATGCCATGTTCCAGCCGGTATCATTATGGCATAATCATCATAGACATTTCTTTTAAAGTTTAAATTATCTTTACTCTTGCCCATTTGAACAATCCCTTGGCCTTGTTCAATACGTAAGAATTGATCAACGTTAGAATGCATTTCCAAACCGATATCTTGGCCAACATTGAGACTCATTAAAGTAACTTGTAAATGTGTTCCTGTCCATAAAGCAGTACGATAGGTGTTGTTTTGCTTCGTTGCTTCATTGATATTAACGACAAATGGTTTTGGTCCATAATCTGTTAACGAAATTCTTCTGTCACCGTTGGAAGAGCGAAAAAAATCAAATCTGTTTGCATGCTCTATCTCATTAGGAAAAGTCGAGTAAACAGACTGTCTTCCATAGTTATACATTGGTATTGGTACATTAACATAATAAATATATTGATATGGATATATATAAGGATTATAGTGCATTTTCCCCAATCCTTTCACGTTTTTACAAAATTATTCTATGCATTTATTAAGGGAATGTACTTAGATTCAAGGTGACTTATTAAAAGTCCTCCAGATTGTTTAACTGGGGGACTTTTATGTTTACATAATTATCGTTAGTGGTAGTTGTAAGAAGTTATTTAGTAGTATTATCTTGTAAGGCTGTAATGTTACAGTAGTTTAAATTAGGACTTGTGATAATGCGTAAATACAAACAAAACCAGCAAAACATCTTTTCTGTGTCGTACTGGTTTTGTTGAAGTTCATTTTGAATTGTAGCTAGTTCAACGTGATTGCAAATTCCGAATTCGGCGCGCCAGCAAATACAACTGTTCCGTTATTCGGCAGTTTTACTTTGTTATTGCCGCTCACAACGGTAAAATTGACGCATACTCCCTTCTCATCATACACCGCGAACGAACTTTTCGATGACAACGTCACGGTCATCGTTTTCCCTGCTGCCGCTTGCGGGATCGTAAACCATTTCGCATGCCCATTTGCTTGCAGCGTAACTTTGGATAATTGGCCTGAATCAAGCGGTTTTACGTTGGATCCACTTACGTATAACAATCCATTCATCTCCATATATTCATTGCCGTCTTCTGTATAGAAATGAGTTTCCGTCGTATCACGGCCGTTCATTACAGGAATTTGGAGCTGATGCGCCGCGGTGTTCGGGCCTGTAATTTTTCTGCCGTCCCAATAGCCCGCCAGGCCTTCCTTGCGAGTAATTTGTGTGGTAAGAATTTTCGGTTCAACGAGATATTCAGCAGAACTAAATTTTTCGTTTACGAGATAGAACTTGACGCCTTCCCGCTTCGCCCATGCGGCAGCGGTTTTCTTCGATAGCACGTTGTCTTCTAGTTTTTCAGCTAAATAATGAGTTAACACATCTTGCCCTAAGCCTGGCGTCGATTGATATGTGCTCTCCCTCAAATAAGTTCTTCCATTCTTCTCGGTGACGAAGTTGAGCTTGGAAGTACCCTTCTTATTAATAAAGCTTCCATTCGCAGTATATACATATTTTTCTTTTCGATTAGATGGTAAGAACAGTTCTCCATTCTTTGTAATTTCTATTTTGAAATGACTTCCGCTATTGCCGTAAAAGCCTGCTTTCTTTGCCACATCTTGAGGCATCTTAGCTTTGATCGGCTTGCCAAAAGATTTGTTCGGCTTGATATCTTTAATTGTGCCTTTCTCTTTGAGCGCGGCGAGCAGTAATTGAGTTGCCATCAGTTGATTTGTAGAGCTTTGGCCACCGGATGACAACACAGCCGCTGCCATCTTCTGTTCCGGAAGCACGACCAGTATAGCATGTTGCAGTGCCGTGTCACCGCCCTTAGCCAAGCCTTTTATCCCATATTCACTGAATGGGTATAGTTTCACACTATCCCAGCCAAGTCCATAGTTTAAAATATTATCTCCATCCCCCGGCCACATTCCTTTTTTATATTCCTCTTGCTCCATCGCCTTGACCGCTTTATCAGAGAGGATACCTTTTCCCTGCCCCATAAATAATTGTGAGAATCGTACCATATCTTCTGCCGTAGAAGAAATCCCTCCCGAACCAATCACATTCATTGATTCAATGGGAAGCTGCTCTTGGTACGCCGGAAAATAAAGTCCAGCACGCTTTTCGTCTTCCCATTTGTCCTGTGGCGTTTTCGTATGATTCAGCTTTAATGGTTTTGTAAACTTTTGGTGTAGAAATTCGGTAAAGCTCATACCGCTGACTCTTTCCACCAAAATCTCGGCTAGCGTAAAGCCGTCGTTGCAGTATACCGAGAACGCGCCAGGATCCGCCTTCAAGCTCTGGTTGGACAATTGTCGTAACAAGACATCATGGGCATAGGTATCATTATCGTTAAATAGATATACATTACTAAATGTGGAACCTTGCAAGCCGGAGGAATGGTTCAACAACATACGAGGCGTAATGCGTTTGTATCGCTCGTCTTTCATCTTGAAATCAGGAACATAGTGGACGACAGGAGCATCCAAATCGACTTTTCCTTCGTCAACCAATTTCATTACAGCCGCTGCTGCATACATTTTACTGACTGAACCAACCCCGTATATAGTATCTTTAGTCAGCCGCTGTTCCCCTTCCATATCGTTCTTACCTGTCTGACCCGACAAAATAAGTTTTCCATTATCAATTAGCGCATACTGCACACTAGTCGTACCATGGGACTTCGTGAGTAGCGCAGCCTTCTCTGCCGCAATCTTCTCCAGTTCTTGGCTAGCAACTTCTTGGTTAGCTACAACTGGAGTTTTACTGTTAGAAGACGCTATCGCCCCTGTTGGTAGGGTCATCGTTAGTGCTAATGTAGCGGCTAATACCCCAGATAGTTTATTTTTCATGAGAGAATTGCCTCCTTTAACGTACAAGATATTGACTTAAATGTGTCTAAATCGTGTCGTAACGTACAATTTTCCTTTTTTGATAAGGTGACCCCAAGTGAAATATTTTTAAAAGGATCAGAACTGTTAGCTCTACCTACACTGTTCAAATTGACGGCCAATGTTTAGGGGTACGGCAACGATTCATTTCTTTTGTCACTCAAGAAAAACGCACCTTATAAGCCTATTTTTCTAATTTTTTATATTCGGTAAAGAAAACTAATAATTTTTCATTCAATAACTATATCGAATTTATATTTGGTATAGTAAAATGCCTTGAAACCTCTAAAAATTGGCGAGTGGCTCCAAAAGGAAGGAATAGTCATATCCTTTGTTACTGGTTTGTTTTTTGTATATAAGTCATATCTTTTCTGTCTTTCACGTCTCGTTATATTTTTATCATATACAATGAAACTTTCTTTTTTCTTACCTATTCTTTACAAATTTCTTACGTTCAAAATAGCTTCTATAATTAGGATAGAAGGAGTATCTATGCCCGAAAGTTCAAAGTATTTTTCAATAAAAAATAATCTTTTACCATATTTACACATTAGAGGGGAATTAGTATTATGGAATTGTTAAAAAATGTAATTAGAGGAGCGATTAAAATGAAAAAAAGAATTCTTATTCCGGTAATGAGTATAGGATTTCTAATTTTTAGTGCATTTTATAGTCCTGTTCAGAATACAGTTTCCGCTCAAATTAACAATGAAAAATCATCCATAAATGAAAGTGAGTTTTGGCTTTATGATGGGGATCCAATAAGATACTACCCTTATTTCAATACTTTTATTGGAATTGCTGATTTAAGTTCATCTACTGAACAAGAATCAAGCCGTGTAGTATTTGAGTTTTATAATTTACTAGGTGATTTATCGTATGAAACAAGTGCCACTATCCCTAATCATAATCATTCAGCTTTCCAACCATTTTCAGCTCCTATAAATTCTTTAGAAAATGCTGTCTATTCTGTAAAGGTCAAAGTTATAAACGCAAAGGTAGATCCAAATAAAGTTAAATTTGCTCATATAGAATAATACGTGTGTGTACATGTACATAGGAGGAACTTCTATTTATTAGAAGCTCTTTCTACACCTAAAAAATGGGTACAAGTTGTCATTTTAAACTGTGAAAATGGCGATGAATAAAAATCCATGTAAGGTTAACATAACGTCTCATTATCGGTAGCAAATATTTTGATAGAATTCTTGTTTTCATGAGGTTTCTTGATTTTATGTCTATCTATCTTCTTATACAGGATTTTATACATCGTTGATGTAGCGGGAATCTTAGGGATCCTCGCTACTCTTTTTTTGCATAAAATCTTGTATAGAGAAAAAAGATTTTGATGTTGTTATCGAGAAGTAATGAGGAACCGATTTTAAAAACGAATTGATTTCGAAATCAATTCGTTTTTAAAATCGGTTGTGAAATCAATTGTAAGTGAATTCCGTTTTTGATTGAAATGTTGATATAATAGTGTTTCTGAGTGAAAAAGCTTATTCCGTTTTTTAGGAGGAATTAAAATTGGAATTAAAATCAGAAATGTACACACCGAAAATTGTTGCTGATAATTTAGGGGTTACTCCCGATTTATTAAAAGTATGGTCAAACGAATTTAATATACAAACTGAGCGAAGTCAGGGAGGACATCGTAGGTACTCTAAGGAAAATATTGAAGAATTAAAAGGAATAAAAGAAAAAATACATGTACAAAAATGGTCTTACGATCAAGTTCGAGCATGGCGGAATGGAGAACTTGATTTATTTGTTTCCAAAGAAGAAAAATCAGAATTAGAAAAGAAATTGGATGAAGTATTAGAAAATCAGCAATTACAAAATCAGTTTAATCAAGCATTAGTTCAAAAATTACAAGAGATTACGAATGAATTAGTTACTACAAAAGAACATTTAGTTAATACTGAGAGAAAATTAACTAAAGTAGAGGAGAAGAATGGTGAATTAGAAGTTTTTATAGAGAAAAAGTTAGAGAAACGAGATCAGTTATTGCTTGAAAACATTAGAGATATACAGAAACAAAAACGGAAAGGTTTTTTCGGTTTGTTTAAAGACTAATTAATTGATTATGTGAAAGAAAAGTTTCTTCAGAAAATAAAATGTACCCTATAGAGTAGACACTAAAAAAGTCTCCCTATAGGGTTTTTGTATATAATTAAGAAAAACATAAAGACTGGGGAAATTNCTTCAGAAAATAAAATGTACCCTATAGAGTAGACACTAAAAAAGTCTCCCTATAGGGTTTTTGTATATAATTAAGAAAAACATAAAGACTGGGGAAATTTATGAGTAAAAAGGTTTTTACAGAGAAAGAAATTAAGCTATTATCATCTAATCAATATGTTAAATCTGTCAGTTCAAAAAGTATCACATATACGGATAAATTTAAGCGTATATGTATTGAGGAAAAAGAGAAAGGAAAGTTTCCAAGACAAATCTTTGAAGAATGTGGGTTTGATGTAGAAATCTTAGGAATGGATAGAATTAAGGCAGCGAGTAAAAGATGGCAAAAAGCTTACAATGAAAATGGGATTAGCGGCCTACGTGACACTAGATTTGGAAATTCAAAGCGTTCTAGAGAAAGAGAACTGACTCTAGAGGAGAAAAACGCTCGCTTAGAAGCTCAAATTAACTTACTAAAGGCAGAAAATGAACTGTTAAAAAAGATTCGTTTGATAGAAAGGGGGCTAAAAAAGTAGCCCTTCTCTCTAGCCAGAAATATATCCTAATTCGTTCAGTGATAGAAATATATCAACTCAAACATATGGTGAAATACCTATGTGGAATAGCCGGTGTCTCAAGAAGCGGTTATTATAACTATTTCTCTGTGAAATCACAGGAACGAAGACATCAAAAAGATGAAAAGGATGAGGTAGTAAAAGGGCTCATCCTAAAAGCCTTCCATTTCAAAGGTCGTAAGAAAGGGGCTCGCCAAATCAAAATGACTTTGGCGGGTCAATTTCAGGTTGTCTACAATTTGAAACGTATACGACGAATCATGAAGAAATACAACATTATATGCCCAATTAGAAAGGCAAATCCTTATAGACGAATTAGGAAAGCTACAAAAGAACATCGAGTTGTGCCAAACCTATTGAATCGCCAATTTAAGCAAGGAATCCCTGGTAAAGTCCTCCTAACAGATATCACATATTTATTTTATGGAAAAGGTCAGAAAGCCTACTTATCAGTCATTAAAGATGGTTCAACTGGTGAAATTTTAGCCCATCATATATCAGAACGAATGACTGTAGAATTAGCTACAGACACCCTTCTAAAGTTAAAAAGGAACAAAAACTTTCAGAAAGCCAAAGATGCCTTGATTCACTCAGATCAAGGTATTCAGTATACGCACCCTAATTTTCAAAAAGCAGTTAAGAAACTAGGCTTACAACAATCCATGTCAAGAAGAGGAAACTGTTGGGATAACGCTCCCCAAGAATCTTTCTTTGGTCATCTTAAAGATGAAKCCTCTATTCAAGCATGTACAACTCTAGATGAATTAAAAAAAGAAATTAAACAATATATGATCTACTACAATTATTACAGATATCAATGGAATTTAAAAAAGATGACCCCTGTACAATACAGAGATCATCTTCTTCAAGCTGTCTAGGCTTTTTTTAATGTCCTTTACAAAGGGTACATTTTATCAATGGAATTTAAAAAAGATGACCCCTGTACAATACAGAGATCATCTTCTTCAAGCTGTCTAGGCTTTTTTTAATGTCCTTTACAAAGGGTACATTTTAAAATTTGAAGGAACTTTTCTTTCGTTAAATTGGTTTAATACCAGTGTAGTTGTGATTAGGGAAAAAATAATTTATTTTGTTACTTTAGCAAGAAAAAACTGACAAAGATCAGTTTTTTTATTTGCTGAAAATCGAGCGAAGCGACAACCGTTTTAGGACGAGAAAATGAAATTTTGAGGCCGAAAAAACGATAAAGGTTGTAGGAATCTCCTACCAAGTCAAAAACGTAGTTTTTGGGGTTTGTCATGACAAACCCGTAGCTTGCCTCCTCTTTTCTCTTTTAGAATTCTACACTTAATTGCTACTTTGTTTTTGGTTACAAGAACGCGCTGGTACTGGGCTAGGAAGCGCGGTATTGCCGCGCCGTTGCGAAGATAAAAGGATTTGCTAAGAAAACGTGGATATAACAGTTGCTCTCCACAATAAATTGGTTTTGGAGATTTATTTTGTGGTGAACTTCTATCTAGTTTTAATTAATAATAATTATAAAGATTAACAGCAACTATTCCTTCAAAACGGTAATTTGACAAAGTATCTGTGATATCAACATAATATTTTCCAGGTTTCATATTTATAAAATCAGCATTGTTGTAAGAACCTTCCCCATCAAAGAAAGCTTTTGAACTAGTACAGCTTCCAGTAGATACACTACATAATCTTACTCTTAAAGGACTAATATCCCAATATTCAGTCTTAATACCTGAGTTCTTGTTGATACGGTACGTAGTATCTGCAATAACCTCAACATCATTAAGTGTACTAGTAGTGATAATTGTTTTTTCGTATCGTCCATCTTCAGTTTGAAATTTAGTAAATGGATATTCTTCTGCACTAGCACTAGACGTTTGAAAACTAAATAAAGCCACTAATATCCCGATTGCCAAACCTAGAGATTTTAATTTATTTTTCATTGATTTCCCCCCTTATTTTTAAATACCAACTAGTTGGTATCAATTAATGCATTATATGCTGAGGAATGTGTTATGATTAATTAAATATTCAGTTTTTTCAAAAAAAGGGGTGCTATGGTGAATTATCATCAGAAACAATCAAAAGATACAATTAACAAATTAATGCAATCGGGAATTGAATTGTTTTCTAAGCAGGGATATTCTAGTACAAGCGTTGATCAGATTGTAAAACATGCTGGTTATTCTAAAGGTGCTTTCTATGCTCATTTTTCTAACAAAGAGGAATTTTTACTAAGGCTGATAAAAGAAGGTATTGATTTCTATTTTGAAGATTTAAAAGAAGCTCTTAATGAAAAAAATCGAGATTTACTAAATAAATTTAAAAAGCATAGCATGCGTTTGGTCAATGAGGCTTATGAAAAGGGGTCTTCTCCTATGCTTCTTCAAGGATGTATGATTTCGAATGAATTACCACAGATAAAAGAGATACTTATTCTCCAGATGGAAGAATGGAGGACGTTTACTACACATTTTATTCAAGAAATGAAAAATGAAGGTATTATCGGAAGTTCATTGGATGCCAGAATCTTAGCAACAGCAGGAATGGCTCTTTTTAATGGATTTAATTTGCAACATTTTGTTGATAATCGAATTCAAATACAGGACATGCTAAGTGTTTTTGTTGAATTACTTCAAATCCAAGAACCTAATAAAAAAGATGAATAGGAGTATATAATATTTGAATGATAGTTTATGAATACTCTATACATGTAAGGTTAACATAACCTATTTTATTAGTAGCAAGGACAAGGTGGAATCCTTGTTTTTTCTTTTTTATGTAAAATGGATATACAAGATTTTATCTTTATATTTACAGTGTTTTGAATGTATACTTTTGTTGTGTATTTTGAGGATATCAGGGGAATTGGGATGAAGTCAATGTTTAAGGGGATTCGAATGTAAACTAATTTTTAAAAGTTTACTTTCATTTTTTGTTTGAACTTTAAAATCATTCTATATAAAAGGAACGTTATATACACAAAAAATAAAAATAATAGATTTGTGAAAGACTTTTGTAACATTTGTGAAAAGCTTTTATAAGAATTAATATATATGATTGACTCAATATCACTAGAGAATAAGAAATAATGAAGAAAAGGGAGAGATAGTATGTATCATATGAAAAAAGTAATTCCAGCAGCATTAGCATTTGCTGTTCTAGCAAGTCCAGTTTTAGATTTAAGAGCAGAAGCAAGTACAGTATCTAGCACAGTTACTTCTGTTGAAAAAGAAAATCCAACATTAAATCTTAAAGATGGACAGATGACTGAAGAAAATTCCAATGTAAACAAAGAGTTTGATGCAGATTATATCAATAATAATATCATTCGAGCGAACTTTCCATCTGTTACACCACCACATATCAAGGAAGCAAAACCTCTTCAATATTTATATTTAGATTATAATTATACAAATGGCAATAAAATTATTGGGGATTGGAGAAACAAAGAGTTAAAACATATGGATCCGCCACCTAGATTTTATTATGACCTACAATTTATGGGGTATAGCCAATCCCAAATCGAAGAATATTTTGGAAGCACTTATGGTGAGTCCTTTGTAAAAGGACTTGTTATAGAAACATTAGAAAACTATTTCCACACTCGTTATGCTCAAGATCCAAATGACCCTGATGTACAAAGAGTATTAAACAATAAATATTACGAAAAAAGTGAAGCAGAAAATGATTTTAGAAACCCAGAGTATTTCATAGGAGAAGCTAGCTTAAGAAGAGCAATTATAGACGAGTTTGGAAAGAAAAGTTTAGATGAGCTTGGAATCCAGGTTATTTGGGGCGACAATAATTGGGGAGCTGAAAAAGCAGTAACAATTGGTTATTCAGCGAAGACACCATTTAATCCACTAAAAGATGCTGTATTAACAGAAAAGAAATATCTTAAAAAAGTTCCTGGTGGTTCAGCATCAATCCCAGCTAAAAACACAGGATATGAGGTAACATTTGATATCAAAACGGGGATGACAAATGAACAGTCACAATCATTTGCTCATACAGTAGGTGTAAATGCTGGTTTTGGTATTGAAGATATTTTTGAAATTGGAGCAAGTTATGAGTTCCAAAGTACATTTGGTACAAGTATCTCATTAAGTGAAGAACAAACAGTATCTCGTAAATTTAGTCTTACTAACGATACAGATAGAACGATTACAGCAGCATTATATCAAGTTACTGCTGAATATACATTAAAACCAGGTTCAGTAGCTGCTGGACTTGTAAATAAAACAGTAAAATCACCTTTTGCACAGTTCTGGCAAGGCGGCCATTATTGGGATACATCTACTAAAGTAAACGTATCATCCACTTCAACAGGTGCAATTAAAACAGATGATTTAAAACTAGTTCGTTCAGATGTGTTAGAAAAATAAGTTTGAACGAAAAAACTCCTTATTTTCTAAATCACGCTGTAAAAAGGACATAGAATCCATATTCTATGTCCTTTTTCGTGTAATTCATAATTTGGGATTCTTATAGTATTAGTAATTTATTACCCCTTACCTATTTGAACTATCCCCTAAACAAAAATTTCACTTCTCTACATTTGGTTATTTATGAGAATTAAGCTCGTTTTTTCGTTTCGGGGAACAACGAAGTTCTTAAGTTGATAGCAATGGGCTGAACCCCCATATGGCTCAATACAAAAAAGACACCTCTTGTGAAAGAAGTGTGCCTTATTGTGAAAGACTGCTATTCATCTTATTATTCGAGTTGGCTCTATCATGTGCATACACTGATATCACTAAATTAGAAATGTGATTGATTTACCACTATCATGATTGTGTAAAATAGAAACAAAAACAGTCTAAAATATATCTAGTTCTACTGTAAAGAATTAATTATTGGACCCACTGTACAATTTCTTTTATAGTTTGCCTTGTTTTTTCTCTTGGCTGATTTACACGATATCCAAAAGCGACCATGGATGATATTCCAAAGCGGTTCTTATCCATAAGGCCTTCATTTACTAGGATATCCTCTACTTTATCTTTATTGAACCCTTCTATTGGACAAGAATCGATACCTATATGGGCAGCAGATGTCAGCATGTTGCCCAGTGCAAGGTATGTTTGTCTACATGACCATTCAAACATGGCTCTTTCATTTTCGAACAATTTAAAATCAGTATAGAGAAATTTCTCATAGGCTGAACATCTTTGTAAAATGATATTTTCAGGTAATTTGTGAGTGTTTCTCATTATATTCAATATATAATCAGAGTCAGCAGACATATCTTTTTTTGTCCGTGCTAGTATGACAATAAAGTGACTTGCAGTTTTAAGTTGTTTTTGACCACCCCAAGTGACTGGAATTAATTTTTTACGCAATGTCGAATCTTGTAAAACAATAAATTTCCAAGGTTCAAACCCAAAAGAACTAGGCGATAACCTTGCTGTCTCGAGAATAAAATCAAATTCTTCCTTAGTGATTTTTCTATCTATATCAAACTCTTTACATGCGTGTCTGTATTTGAATGCTTCTATTCTTAAGTTGATGGGCATGATGGTGACCCCTATAACGAAAATTGTATTCCTTGATCATTTGTATCCTTGTCATATACATCTGCAGCACTAATTCCATTAAAAGCTTTCACCGTAAACCCTGTATTAGATGACCCAGAACCATTATATGCTTTCGTTTGCTCCATTGGTCTTACATTGTATTTATCACCTAAATTCAGTGCTCCGTTACAGTTTTCAATAACCACACCATCGATAACAGCAGGCATCGTATCACTCACTTTCATTATGTTATTTTCATTTTATGAAGAGTGCCTAAAAAAATAGCATGTTTCAAAAAAAGAAAAAACTTTCCTGTAAAACAAAAAAACACTCATAATGAGTGTTTTTTTGTTTTACAAGACTGATTTGGAGACAATTGACTTCTTCAAAAATTTATTAGGGGTAATTTTTTGAAAAAGAAAACCTTTTCAAAATTAATGTAACATGAATCGAATATACAGTGAATTGATAATCTTTATACGGAAGATTGCTAATGTTTAGTATAGATACTTATCCCTATAAAGATAGTAGAAAGTACTTCACTACAGCAAAAAGAAGGAGACGCCTCGTGAAAAGACGCCCCTACTTGTCTATAACCTTTATATGTCGAAACCCCATCCCATTTACACGTAAATACACCCTATAAAACAGAATTAGTGACTAGTACAAGATTGTTAGATACAAAAAGAATCCAAGATGCATCATTATTTATTAAGAAATTCTGCTTTATAGAGCGTATCCACAAATCATAGTTTAATTGGTTCCTTTCCGTTTTTCACTTGAAATGCATTCAATATGCACAATTGCATATTGAATGCATTTTATATAGAAAAAAGACACTCTAAAGAGTGCCTTTCCCTAACTTAAACCATTTTACTTTTAATATATCGCTTTGAATATATTTTACCATATTTATCTATATTGTTTATTGAGAAAGTTTTAAATATTTATTTTTCTAACTGTACTCTTTTAGATAATATATAATGAAGCGGAACTTTATAACAATCATATAAAAACTGAGGTGTATAATATTTATGGTTTTTGGAATTATTCCTCTTATGTTATTCATTATTTTTCTTTATTTTTACTTAAAAGATCCAAGAAGAATAATAAATGGCTTTTTGTTTAACGCATTTTTCTGTTCATTTCTTATTTTTTGTCTTATCGTATCTTACCAATTAGGTAATGAAGATTTACATTTCATTGTTGCTATACCTTTTTTGGCACTTCTCGTTATGTTACCTTTTGGTATAATCGCTTTAATTGTTGGTTTGTTTCTCAATGCCAAAACACTAATTAGAAAAGAAGGGCGACGCTTTTCTAATTGTTTAACTTTAATTTTAGGTATATTCATTTTACTATGGTTACTAGTGCCTATTTTTAATCCAGCAAGCTTGTTTTCTTCTCATTTTCAGCCTATATTTGGCGCAATATCTCTTATTATTTTATATTTCTTTATACACTTATCAAATTTCTTAACCGCCTATTTCCTTTATCAATTCAATAGACCAAGACGTAATCAAGATTTCATTATCGTCCTTGGCAGTGGATTAATTAATGATAAAGTACCACCACTTTTAGCAAGCAGAATTAATAAAGCGATCGATTTCTACCAGAAACAGGCAGCTGTTGCTTCTCCACCTACAATTATTTTTTCAGGTGGACAAGGACCAGATGAAAATCTTCCAGAAGCAGAAGCAATGCAAAAGTATGCTGTTGAAAAAGGAATTCCTATCGAGCATACCATGCAAGAAAATCGTTCCGTAAATACGTATCAAAACATGCTTTTCTCGAAACAAATTATGGATTCATTAAAAGGTGATACACACAAAAGCATCTTTACAACGAATAATTTCCACCTTTTCCGTGCTGGCTTATACGCAAAACAAGCTGGTCTCAATAGCCAAGGAATTGGTTCAAAAACCGCTTTCTATTACTGGCCAAATGCAATGATTCGAGAGTATATTGCCATTGTTGTTATGAGCCGTAAGCGTCATATTAAGGTCGTAGGAGTTATTTTAGGATGTTCTGTAATCTTAACGACTCTTAGCTTTTTATTTAGTTAACATGAATAAGTAAAGCCTTCTTCACAGCCTAAAAAACATCTAATTGTTAATTAGATGTTTTTTAGATTTCTTGCGCTCTCATATTCATGATATCTTCAAACTCCTTAAAGCTTACAATTCTTATATCTTTTGCTTCTAGCTGGGACTTAACTCCTTTTAAACCATCGTCATTATTCGTTACGATATAATTAACATTCTTAAAAATAGCAGCCTGATAAAGATGAAAATCGTCTTTATCCTTTATAAAAGGCCTTAAATCTAAATCAATATCGGAATATGAACTTACACAATAAAAACAGGGTTCCATAATATCCATCATTTTTTTACTACTTTCTGAGAGTTTTTTAGCATGGTCAAACCCTAATTTATTAACTTTGTCACGGTCACCGTTCTATACAAATCACCAATAATATGGGGTGACCAATAACATTCACATAACCCTTCATACATTTATTTCACTACCACAAAGGGATTTATTCCCATGTAAAAAAAGACCAAGAAGATAATTATACTCTTCTTGGTCTTTTCCTCTATCTTCTCTTCGTAATTTTCCCTGAACCGCCAACCCTTGTTTTAGGGGGAGACGTATTTCTTGGTGGGCTTTTAATCGATGATTTCGGTTTTACATCCGAGCCACTAGAATTACCCGGTGATTTTGTGATTTTCCCTTTTTTCTCTGTAGACGGCGGAACTGTCTTAGTCCCTTTTTCCGTAATACTTCCCTTATCACCTACAGAGGTTTTCGGATCTACTTTATCACTTCTCTTAATAATAGAGCCTTTACCTTGTTTCGTAATAGGCGGTGGTGTTTTCTTTTCTTCTTTTGTAGGCGGTCGTTCTGGAATAACTGGTTTATGATTTTGTCTATCTGTATAACCGCGATAATCACCATGATACGATTTACGAGAATCAAATATATCATTTAATATACTCGCCATAATATATCCTTGTAAAAAGGATGGTTGATAATTTTGGCGAACAAACTCTTTATTACTTATCTCAACCAATGTATCAGATGGTTTCTCTTTGTCTTTCTGAAGGTTATAGATTTTATCAGAATAGACAAGGAACATTTGATTTTCGTCTTCTTTAGAAGCTTGTTTTGGTTTTTTTTCCTCTATTAATTCCTTCGCAACCTCTGGAACTGACCGATTGGTAGCTCTATACACATACGATTCTTGCTTACCATCTTTTGCGACAGATTCTAATGGATAGCGGTCTTGAATTGACTTTTCATTTTGACACCCCGATAAGGCATAGCCAGCAATTACGAGTAATGTAACAATGGCAAGAATGGGGATTAAGAACGATTTAATCATGGTAAACAATCGGTTTGACATGATTACCTCCCCCTTACGTTGCCCTTATAATTTGTACATCAGCAGAAAGAATCGCTTCTCCCTCATACATCATTGTACGACCATCTTGCCACTCTATACGAAGTAGTTTCCGGTTGTCGGATTGGAACTCCCACACATGTTGTTCATCAGATACAGCAAATGGCGTTTTCCCCATTACAACAACACGTCCATTATATTGCTCTTCCATATGATACTCTATATCATCCATTTCAATCGTCGTTGGGATTTCTTCTATAGAATCTAACCGACCATCAATTGGTGTATATAGCTTATAATACGTACTTTCACGATTTTCAATTTTCAAATAGCGAATTGTCTTTCCGTCTTGCAATGTTAACACAATTTCATTACGAGAATGCATGCTTGTTTTTCCGATCAATTCATACATCACTAATGAAACTTCAATCATATCGCCAGGCGCTAACGTTAGTAACGATTTTTCCTGTTTAACAGGCTCTGGGCTTTTCATTATATTTTTAATACGTTTGAATAAACTCATGACTTATCCCTCCTTTTCTCGTTATAGACAAGCTGCTAAAATGAGGGCTCCGACAATATGTAACGAACCAGCTAACAAAGCATGTGCTACCTGCCCTTGCTTCGTTCCCTCTTCTAAATCTAAACCAACTGCTTTTTTCAAAATCAGTTCAATAAACATTTCGACAACTAATAGAATAACGAATGAAACCGCCGATGCAAGCAGTGCCTGCCATAAATCATTTGCCTTCGTAATGGATTGTGACAAAATATATCCTTGCGCAAATAACTTCATAATAAAGCGAGTCGTAACCGCCATATTCCCTTTTTTAATTTCTGTTAAATCATTGTACTTTGTAAAAATAGAATCAACCCACATAAGTGCAAATAAAAGAACAGCACTCGCTCCTGTCCATACAAGCATGGCTAAAACGTTCATCCACGTCATTATAAAACCTCCTCTTAGGAAAATAATAAGAAAACCGACATGATTGCTTTTCATGACATGTCGGTTCCTTTATCTTCTATATATCTATTTTGATTTTCCAACATATAAAACGCGGCTATAAAAACAAAATCAGGTCTCCACTCATTTCCTCCTTTTGTTTTCACACGGCATGGGGCTAAAAAGGGCTTTGACCGCTCCTATGCATGGTCGGACGCTCTCTCCCACCAAAAAGAAAGGGGTTTTATATCCGTTGTTAATTTATATATTATTTCTCATACTGCTTCATAATACGGGCTAACTCATCATCCACAACTGAATTTTTATTTAGACTTGCGAATTCGTCATCTAGTGATTTTTCTTTCTTGTAGATTTCTCCGCTCGCTTCTGCTTCAGCCTCTAATTGAAGAGCTTTTTCTTCCATGCGGCTTAAGCCTGCTTTTGCTGTATTTGCATCAAATCCAGACATTGCTTGATTAATGTTTTTTTGTGCTTTTGCTGCATTTACACGTGCCACAAGTGTTTCACGTTTATTTCTTAATTCCGTTAACTGCTTACGCATCTCTTCTAATTTTGCACGAAGATTATCAGCAGCTGCTTTATTTTGCTCATAGCTCGCTTTATATTCATTCATCTTTTGTTCTGCATTTTGTTTTTCTTCTAAAGCACGACGCGCAAGGTCAAGATTACTCGCTTGAACTGCCATATGTGCTTGTTCTTCACGTTTCTTTACAAGTGCTTCTTGCTCTTCAAATAATAATTTGAACTTTTTCTCAAGTGCAATTTGAGCTGCTACACTTTTCTCAGCTTCTTGTACATCCGTTTGCATGTCACGTAAGTATTGATCCGTCATCTTAACTGGATCTTCTGCCTTTTCAATTAATGAATACACATTTGACATTGTTAAATCTCTTAATCGTTTAAATACAGACATTCCAATTCCTCCTATAAGTTGCTTCATATTTCAAATTCAATACCTGGAACACTAAAAAATTCCCTTTACAGTAAGAATATTCATCTTCAAATCCTACGTGTTCATTATATCAAAACTAAGATGTCCTTACATGTTATTTTCTAAATATACACGTTACAATATGACATTCTCTTCACAATATGTACCCCTACTATATACTTACTTGCGGTTTCCTACAAATTGACTTCTATTTAACACATTTGTAAGTATTTTCACTAAATTACATAATTGTAATGTTACTGTAAGCTAACTCGATAGTTAGAAAATTATTATTCCTCTAAAATGAAATCAGAAGCCGAGGTTACAACAAAAACACTTTCGCTTCTTTAAATAAAAAACAATACAATGTATACATTGTATTTACTATAACGTATATAAAAAAGGAGATAAGAAAATGAAAAAATTAGTAGGAATCGGGTTAGCAGCAGCAATTTCATTCGGAGTATTATCAGGTTGCTCTTTATTAGAAGAAAAAGCAAATGGTATGGTTACTTACGGAAGTGAACAACAAGTAAACAAAGTTATCAATAAAAACAAATCTGATATTAAAGAAAAAAACACATACAAAATGAAGCTTGCAACATTAAATGACAAGAAAGTTCTTGTCATGGATAAGAAAACTGGTGAAGAACTAGTGAAAAAAGAACTAATTAAGAAAGTTGAAAAAGATAATACAAAAGCAATTGATAAATTACCAGCTGTAACAGCCGATCAAGGTGTATTATTTGCGAAAGAAGAAGTTGCAAATGCGACAATTGATGGAGCGAAATTAAAATATGAAGGCAACACAATTATCGGTGATGCTCGTTCTTATGCAGATATGTTTGCAATCGTGGATGATGCTGCATATGGAAAAGTAAATGGTGAAGAGAAATCTGTAGGTGTACTGAAATTTGATAAGGATCCTAAAGATAAAATCCAAGATACGACTAAAGAAACAGAAGCAGTACAACTGGTTAAAATTAAAAAGTAAGTCAAAAAAGCTTTGCGAAATTCGCAAAGCTTTTTTCTATTTATGAACCACATGCTCCATGTCAGGACTACATGTCTTGGACTGACATGATTTATTCAAAGAACATGCTGCACATTTTCCTTTTTTACTTCTCTTTACAAAATTGACTAACGTATATCCTGCATATCCAAAAATGACAGCTCCAATTACAATATTGACCATCATTATGATCCATCTCCTTTTAGAATCCGAGTAAGGATCCGACTTGGTATATAACGAGCGTTAACACGTAAGCGATGATAAGTGGATAAACAACAGAGAAAATAGTCCATTTTACAGAGCCTGTTTCACGACGAATCACAGCTACTGTTGCTAAGCATGGGACGTATAATAAAATGAAGAACATGAACGCATATGCTGATAATACAGTATAGTGCGCTCCCATTACATTTCCTAACACATCTTCTTTCACCGCATAAATAATTGCCATTGTGGAAACAACAACTTCTTTTGCTAAAAATCCTGTTAAAAGTGATGCTGCCGCTTGCCACGTTCCAAAACCGAGCGGGGCTAAAATCGGTGCAATAAAACCACCAATGATCGCTAAGAAACTTTTTCCCATATCAACACCAAATCCTGATGGACCAGCATAGTTTAATAACCAAATGACAACAGAACCACCAAAGATAAATGTACCTGCTTTACGAACGAAGCCTTTTCCTTTTTCCCACGTACTCAGCCATAATGTTTTTGCTTGTGGCATACGATAAGGCGGGAGTTCAATCACAAAAATAGATTTTTCTTCTTTTAAAACGGTAAGAGACATTAACTTGGTAACTAACAGTGCAAGTACAATCCCCGCAATGTATAAAGAGAATACGACCACCGCTTGACTATGCGGGAAGAAAACTCCTGCAAATAATGCATAGACAGGTAAACGAGCTGAACAAGACATAAATGGCGTTACTAAGACCGTCAGTAATCTTTCTTTTTCTTGCTCAATCGTTCTTGCTGCCATAATTCCTGGTACGTTACAACCAAATCCGATAATCATTGGAATAAACGCCTTCCCGTTTAAACCAAAGAACTCCATGATACGGTCCATCACAACTGCAATCCGGGCCATATACCCTGAATCTTCTAGTAGTGAAATGAAGAAGAATAAAGCAAAAATTTGTGGAACGAATACTAATACCGCACCAACACCAGCAATAATCCCTTCGGTAATAAGAGCTTGAATAAACTCCGATGCCCCAATATTTACGAGCCCTGTTGTAACCCAATCCGTAAACTGTCCACCAAGAAATTCATCAAGCATATCCGATAACGGTGTCCCAATCCACGTAAACGTAACCTGAAAAATAAAAAACATAACCGCTAAAAAGATAGGAAGTCCTAAAATTTTATGTGTAATTAACTGATCGATTTTTTCTGAAAAAGGAATCTTCCCTTCCTTTTCATGCTGAATAACGTTTGTTTTTAACTTTTCAATATACACTTCACGCGTCTTGTAAATATGTTGTTCTAATGTACTATCAAGTTTTGCTTCTAGATTAGAGCGAATTGCCACAAGTTCCTTATAAATCAGTAACCTTTTTACTTCTTGTTCTACAACTTCGTTATTGCTTAAAAATTGAAGCGCTAGCCATCTTGGATGCTCATAATTTTCCTTAGTGAGAAGATCCATAATGCTTACAATTCCTGCATCTACTTGTTCACCATAGGAAAGAATGAACGGCTTTTTCTTTTTCTCTTTCTTCTCACTCTCATGTAGGGTAGCAAGTAATTCTTCACAACCCTTTCCGCTTCTTGCAACAACAGGGACGACCGTTACTCCTAATATTTCTGATAGTCTTTTCACGTTAATAACGATTCCACGCTGCTTCGCAACATCTATCATATTTAAACCGATAGAAACAGGTTTACCAAATTCTAATAATTGCAATGTTAAATGCATATTACGCTCAAATTGAGAAGAGTCAACAATATTTAACATATGCTGAAATTCTTCAGTTAATAGAAAGTTTGTAACAACACCTTCATCCCGGGAAACAGGATTTAAATCATATACACCTGGTAAATCAATTAATGTTCCTTGCTTATCCTTTAACCTACCAACCTTCTTTTCTACCGTTACCCCGCTCCAGTTCCCTACATACTCATAAGAACCAGTCAGCGCATTAAATAATGATGTTTTTCCTGTATTCGGATTCCCTAGCAAAGCAACCTTATTCACGCTAATTCCACCTTTATCATTTTCGCGTCACAATGACGAATGCTAATTAGTTGTCCTCGGCACTCTAATGTACATGGCCCTTTAAACATCGCCTTTTGTTTCAAGCGAAGTTCACTTCCTTCAGATAAACCAAAAGCAGCTAATCTGCGCTTTAACAACTTATCTAGCGCTTGCAAATTTTTTACTAATACCGTTTCGCCTATTTTAATATCAACTAAACTCATAATCTTCCCCCTCAAAAGAGAATGATAATTATTTTCAGAAAAATTATATCATATTCTATTTATCGAGTACTATATCTTTTTCCTTCATATTTATTAACATTTTTAGATGATTATATTGAAATAATTTTTTGTTATATAAACCCATGTTGGTTTGCCAGCATATAAGTCGTGGCTATGAAAACAAAAGGAGATTTCCACTCGTTTTCTCCTTTTGTTTTCACTTAGCATGGGGTAGGAAGAGGGGCTGACCGCCTCTATGCATGGCCGGATGCTCTCTTCCACCTAAAAAGAACGGTTTTATCTCGTTTCAATTTATATTTATATATATAAAAATACAAATGACTATTCCTAATAGATTCATTTGCCATTCTCATCCATTTCCATTACAATGAACCTAACAAATAAAGAATCTCGTTATCACAGGGGGAGCCTCGTTGCTGAGAGGGAACACTTCGTTCCGACCCTTTGAACCTGTTAGTTAATGCTAACGTAGGAATTGTGCAAACGCCGAAATACATACCTCATCATTTTCCAATTACGTATTTCATATCTCCCTATGGTAAGTATTCTTTTTTGTGCAACTTAGATGTAGGGGGACTGACAATATGCGTAACACCAATTTACAAGCGATGATTGAATCTGCAATTCTTGCAGCCTTCGCCTTAATCATCGACATTTTACCACTATCGATTAAACTTCCAACAGGCGGTTCTATTTCATTTGCTATGATTCCTATTTTTATTATCGCTTACCGCTGGGGATTTAAAACAGCTTTCTTAGGAGGACTTGTTTGGGGACTGCTACAAATTGTAGTCGGCGATGCTTATATTTTAACGCCAGTTCAAGCGTTTATTGAGTACTTCGTTGCATTTTCTTTTATTGGATTTGCAGGTTTATTCCATCGTCCAATTCAAAAGGCACTTGTAACATCTAGCCCTATTAATGAAGAACAAGCTAGTCTTGGTAGCCGCAAAGATAAACCTTCATCAAAAGGCAATCAAGGAAAAAAAGTGCTTGTTTATATCATCCTTGCTACATTCATTGGTAGCTTTGCACGTTATTTCTTTCACTTTATTGCCGGTGTTATCTTTTTTGGAAAATACGCACCGCCGGGACAGTCAGCCGTTCTTTATTCATTGATTGTGAACGGCAGTACAATGCTTGCTTCATTTGCTTTATGTACGGTTTTACTTCTATTTCTATTTATGACATCACCACGCTTATTCAAAAGTATTGGTGCACATCATATGAATAAAAAGAAGAGCGCCTAAATGGTGCTCTTCTTTTTTGTATTACCTCGCACTACTCTCTCCCATTACCTTTTGAGCCATGAAGGAAACTTTCTTTTCAGAAACATTACAAACATGTAAGTAAAACGAAAGACAATTCAATATGAGAAGAGTATCCCTCCTACTACAATGAATAATAGCAACAATCATGAAAGGAGATTTTTTCATATGGAGATAGTAAAAGTAAAAGATCTTAGTAAAGAATATACAGGAAAGGTTTCACATAAAGCACTTTCAAATATTAACTTAACAATAAATAAGGGGGAGTTTGTTGGAATTATGGGTCCCTCTGGAAGTGGAAAAACAACATTATTAAATATAATTTCAACTATTGATTCACCGACATCGGGAAAAGTGTTTATTAATGGAGAAAATCCTCACCAACTTGCTCCTAATCCACTAGCATTATTTCGTCGCCGTGAATTAGGATTCGTCTTTCAATCTTTTAACCTGCTTCATACCTTAACAGTAAAAGAAAATATGGTTCTTCCACTTACACTAGATGGTATGAACGTGAAAAGAATGAATAAACGCGTAGAATCTATTTCGGAGAAATTAGGAATTAGTGAACTTTTAAATAAAAGAACATATGAAATATCGGGAGGACAAGCACAGCGAACAGCAATTGCTCGTGCACTCATTCATTCCCCTAAATTGATTCTTGCTGATGAGCCAACAGGAAACTTAGATTCTAAAGCTTCACAAGATGTAATGGAACTATTAACAAAATTAAATCAAGAAGAACAGGCAACAATGATGTTAGTTACACATGATCCAATGGCCGCCAGCTACTGTGACCGTGTTATTTTTATAAAAGATGGAGAGCTATATAATGAAATTCACTGCGATGGAAATCGCCAAGTATTTTATCAAAACATTATGGATGTTCTTTCGATGTTAGGAGGAAATACAAATGACTTTTCGGCAGCTCGCCTTTAATAACGTCATACGGAACAAGCGAATATATCTTGGTCATTTTTTTAGTAGCACATTTGCTGTTATGATTTTTTTCACTTACGGGCTACTTGCCTTTCATCCGAATTTACAGGGAGAATTGACTGGCGTAAGTATCGTAATGAATACATTTGGGAAAATAGGATTTCAAATATCCCAGTACTTGACCTTTTTCTTCTCTTTCTTTTTTATTTTATATTCTGTTAGTGCATTCTTGAAAAATAGAAAAAAAGAGTTCGGATTATTTATGTTACATGGTATGTCTCATCAACAACTCCATCGATTAGTTTTTCTAGAGAATATGTTAATTGGAATCCTCTCTATACTAATAGGTATTGGACTTGGGATGATTTTTTCTAAATTAGTTTTGCTGGTTAGTGGATCTTTATTGGCAACGCAGCACACTCTTTCCTTCTACTTTCCACTGAAAGCTATTGGAACAACGAGCATTGCCTTTTTCGTTTTATTTCTTCTTATTTCATTGTTTACATCAAGAATGGTAAAAGTGAATGAACTTGGAGAACTAATTAAATCCGAGGAAAAGCCAAAACCCGAGCCAAAGGCATCTGTTTGGTTATCTCTGCTAGCAATTATCTCAATTGGAGCCGGTTACGCTTTCGTCTACCACATTATCGTCGCGAAAGACTACATGAGTGGGAATCAATTATTACTACTCGTTGGCGCTGGGGTCGTATTTGTCGTAATTGGAACATATTTCTTATTTACTCAATTGAGTGTATATGTGATGCACACTTTAAAAAACAGAGAAAATACATTCTTTAAAAGAACAAATCTTCTTGTTATCTCAGAACTCATTTATCGAATGAAAGATAATGCAAAAACATTCTTTATGGTTGCAATTATATCTGCTGTTGCTTTTACTGCTATCGGAACTTGTGCAGCCATTGGAACTTCTGGATTAGCTGAAAGTGAAAGCCCCTATGCATTTAGATATGAATCGTATAAAGGAAATACGCTTGAAGAATCTCACGTTGAAGAGATAAAAAAACAACTGAAACAATCAGGCTTTTCTTATAAACTTGTTTCACCAACATTTAAAGTAACCGAAAATGGACTAACTTTAATAAAACTAACAGATTATAATGCATACGCAAAAACACTAGGATATCCACCAGAAAAATTATTAAATGAAAACGAAAGTCTTGTCATACCACGGAAGAAAGTAAAGAGCAAAAATAACACATCAAAAATAATTAGATTAGAGCACGGTGATTTAAAGATATCACTTCCCGTTCAAAAAAACTTATTAATTCCGGAGCTTCAAGATAAATACGGAGAAATTGTCGTCGTCTCTGATGCTGTTTATAACAAAGTCTTACAGGTACAAACAGAAGTAGACCGAGTTGGCGCTCTTTCGGAGTATACTTTATACGGCTTTATCATCAAAAATTGGACTGAAACAACAGATGTTGCGAAAAAGCTGATGACATCAATAAATGCCGATTATCGTAATACAGATTTCAGCTTGTCTTCTTTAAGCTTGAAATGGCTGGAAATGAAACAACAAAACGGACTACTGTCTATTACGAGTGTATTAGTTGGAATTGTGTTCTTTGTATTTGCAACAAGCTTTTTATATTTTCGTCTATTTACGGATTTAGAACGTGACCAAAAGCAATATCAAATGATTTCAAAATTAGGTTTAAGCCAAAAAGAATTGAAACAAATTGTTACAAGACAAATGATGATACTATTTTTCTTACCGATTGTAGTCGCTATGATTCACAGTGGTTTTGGATTTCTCACACTACATCAATTAGGACAGACAACAAGTCAGACGATTTCTGTTATTCAAAGTTCAATAATTGTATTAGTAAGTTTTATGTGCATGCAAATACTTTACTTCTTTATTATTAGAAAGATTTATATGAAACGTTTATACCAAAAAATATATGAATGAGAGAAATGGAGAAACAGATGAAAAGAAAAATGATAATTTATATAGTCGCCACACTTACTCTCTTTAGCATGAGTGCTTGTTCCTTGTTCGGAAAAAAAGAAGAACCTGCAAATGGAATGCTACTCCTTGGAGATGAGCAATCTGTCTCTCCTTTAGTAGAAAGATATAAAAAAGAGACAACATCTAAAGAGTTATACAAAGTGAAATTAGATACAAAAGATGAAAAAAAGATACTCATTATTAATGAGACTGTTGCTAAGAAATTCATTCAAAAGGGTATTTTACAAAAACGTGATAATGATGAAGGTATGATCAGCTCTGAACCCATTACATCTTTACCTAAATTTACAAAGGATAAAGCTATATTATTCGCTAATAAGGAAGACAAAAATATGAAAGATGTGATGATTAACAATGAAAAAATCTCTGTTCAATATGACAGTGATACGTGGCTGGGCGGGATCCGCTCCTATGAATTCGAAGGGTGTATTATAGTGCTCAAGGATGCTCAATACGATAAAATACCAGTTCCACAAATAAATATGGAACTACTAAGTTTCAATAAATCTCTAGGTGACATGCGTTCTCATAATCCAGACGACAAAATAAACAAGGAATATGTTACAATCAAAAAACTAATGAAAGGTACTTCTATTATTGGTTATGAGCTTGTAACTATCACTACAAAATAAATATATAATAAAAAATCAGTTCTTCCCTACAGAAAAGAACTGATTTTTTATGCAGTCAAACTATATTTTCTATTACATAATTTAGTGGGTTATATCAATAATAAAAACAATAAATACACATAAGAATATAAATACCATTACACTTAGTAAATTGCTATTCATGGCTAATCTACTCCTTAAAAAACTCATTTTCTACCCAAATTATACGTGTAGAAAATAAAGATAAGGTAAAGATACTATCAAGATACATTAAAAAATAATAAAAAAGTGTAGAAATTCCTTTCTACACTTTTTTATTTAAATAGAAGAAAAATAGCACACCATCTTCTGTATTAGTTACACCATACTCTACGCCATGAAGTTCTAAAATATTTTTAGAAATAGCGAGTCCAAGTCCGGTTCCACCCTTTGAACGCTGACGAGCCGTATCTACACGATAGAACCGGTCCCAAATTTTATCTAATTGTTCCTCTTCAATATGAGTACCTTTATTTTCTATACAAATCTTTACTCGATTCGGTTCATCTATTGTCGAGATAATAATCTCTTCTTTCTCCGGCGTATAACGAATTGCATTCGTAATGAAGTTGACAATTACTTGTTCAATGCGGTGTTGATTTGCAACAACTTGGGCTGGAGATATATGCTTGTAAACATGTAATTCTTTTTTCTCTATCTCTAATGATAACTGTTCACATATATACTCAATAACTCCATCAATATAAAAAGTATCCATTTTCATTTTATATGTACCAGATTCAAATTTAGCCAACTCCAGCATGTCTAAAATTAACATATCCATCTTATCCACTTCTTTTTCCATCGCCTGAAAATAATGTTCTTTCTTATGTTCTGCTACCCCATCTTTCAATATAGAAATACAGCTTTTCATAATACTTAAAGGTGTTTTCAGTTCATGTGACACACCTGCAATAAACTCTTTCCGTGTGTTTTCTAACTTTCTTTCTTTTTCGATGTCTTGTTCCAGTTGTCCAATATGTGAATGTAGTGTATTAGATAGCATGTTAATGTTTTGCGATAAATCACCAATCTCATCTTTTGATGTAATCGGGATTCTTTCCGTGAAATCTAAATGTGCAATTTTTTTCGTTGTATCATTGATTCGTAATAACGGTTTTGCAATTTGTTTTGAATAATAGAAAGATGCAAGAAAAATAAGTACTAGTACAAACGCAATGATATATACATAATAATCCTTTACCATTTGTACCGCTTCATCAACAGGCTGCAAGGAAGCCATTGCGTATATATATGTTAACGATCCATCTTTTTCTTTAATTGGTTTGATTAATAATTTATATTTTATATCATTTTTTTCATAGTCCATTGTTTGTGTTGAATACTGTATATTATTGCTCTCTTTTAATAATAAGTCAGTTTGAAATTCCTTTATACTATCCAAAAATAAATTATTTTTATAAATTGGATTTACAGGTCCTTTTACATCGGGTAACTGTACTTTCGTAACAGTTCCTCCCATATGGACACTCGAATTCTGAGCAGCTCTCTTCTTTTCCTCAACACTCAAATCTTGAGCGACTTTTTTCTTTTCTTCATCAGTCAATCCTTGAGTAGCTTTTTTCATTTCCTCATCTGCTTTAAGCTCTCTCTCTCCTAACTTTTTATCTAACAGTTTATTAGACCAACTTAAATTCCCTTTTGTTAACTCTAAATAATATGTGACAAAACTATCGGCTCGTTTCACTCCACTAAAATAAACTTGTTGTCCTACAAAACCAGGTAGTTTTGTACTTTCAATCTCTTCTATATTCATGAGATAGTACAAGGGAACGATAATTGTTTTTTGTCCAAACTTCTTCTCTTGCCAACGATCTAGCGTGACTTCAAAATAAAAATCATTTGCATGTTTTAAATTCCCATTCCGATCTACAGTTGTAATCCACGTATTATTTTCCCGTAAAAAATCTTGCTCTAGTTTTTGAATTTCTTCGGCATTTCCTACATGATTCAAATAATTCTTCTCAAAGGAATCTATATTTACTTTAATATCTTCCACTTTCCGATTTGCATAATATTGTTTAAAGAATATCGTTTGCCCAATAAAAATTGTTGCTAAAATCAACATGCAGAGCGCTGTTGTAAGGGTAAATAATTTGAGTACAATTCCTTTTCTCATACATTCCCCTCAAATTTATACCCCATTCGAACAACAGTAGTAATATACTTCGCTTTATCTCCTAATTTATTACGTAAATTACGAATATGGCTATTTACTGTTCGGTCATCACCAGCAAATTCATATCCCCAAATTCTTGTAATTAATTGTTCTCTTGTCAAAACAATCCCTTGGTTCTTCATGAAATACGTTAATATTTCAAACTCTGTATGCGTTAAATTAATATCAACCCCATCTATCGTAACGGTACGTGATGGGAAATGAACGCAAATTCCATAAATAGATAACGTATCATCTTCATTAGCTGAAGATTTATTGATAACTTCTTTATATTCCAACAAACGCTTTGCCCTTGCTAACAAAATAGGCGGACTATATGGTTTTGCTACATAATCATCTGCCCCTAGCTCAAATCCAAGTAATGTATCATCTTCATCTACACGTGCTGTGAGCATAATAATCGGTACTTGAGACGTCTTACGAATTCTTCTGCAAACAGACCAACCATCTAATTCTGGCAACATAATATCAAGAATGACTAAATGAACCTCTTCTTCTTCAAATAAAACTAACGCTTCCTTCCCATCTCTTGCCTCAAGCACTTTATATTGTTCATTTAAAAAATAATCTTTCAAAATTTCACGTAAAATATCCTCATCCTCAACAATCAAAATTGTTTTTGCCATGTTCTACATCTCCTTCTCTCATTACTAAAGACAAAAATACTGTAACCTTATTTTGAATCAGTAGCAATCAACTTCGCTTCAATAATATATCGATCTGGTGCATCACCAATATAATCAAATGGATAGCAGGTCGTGAGCGTTAATGTTGGTTCTTCTTTCTTTACAATGACGGTGCGATCATCTGCATGGGTAATCCACGTTTTTTGAATCTCATAACTATAAATTTTATTATCATATTCCACAATGAGTTTATCTTTTTCTTTAAGTTCCCCTAAGTCTGTAAAAACCGTATCACGATGTCCACTCAGTACAGTGTGTCCTCCTCCAGATGGAGCTGTTGTACTATCACTAACAAACATCCCAACTCCTTTTTTCAATGTGGTGTCATTCGCTCCCCAATATACAGAAAACTTTTTCTTTATTTTCGGGATATTTAATACGGCTACTTTCTCGCCTTCTTTATATTGCATTTGAGAAGAAGATACTTGAGAATTAACAGGTTTTTCATTGGATTGTTGTTTTGGCTCTATCTGTTCCAAACGCTTTACCTCTTCCGTTGTTAAATCTTGTGCTGCACTTTTCCCTTTGTACCACTCAAAAGAATAATATCCCCCAATTAAAACACCAATTATCATGAGAACAAATCCAATACGATTTAGAATTGTCATTTTTAATCCCTCCATGCAAAAAATGGTAGGGATATCCTACCATTTTTAATATATGAAATTATCCCATTCTTTATAAACTAATACACCTTTTATTTTATGCTTTAATCTTACGGCGAGTAAATCCAAATAATGACCCTAACGCTACAAGACATGCGCCTAATGCCATCATTGTTACGCTATTTGATGCTGTATTTGGTAGTTTCTCACCTTTTGTAACTTCCTTTGCTGTTTCTTTTTTCATCTTATCTTGATTTTGTTGTTTTTGAATTCCTTCTTTTTTCATTTGATCTTGTTTTTGTTGTTCCTGAATTGCTGCTTCTTTTTTCATCTTATCTTGATTTTGTTGCGTCTGAATTGCTGCTTCTTTTTTCGCTGCTTCAACCTTTTTCTGTTCTTGAATTGCTGCTTCTTTTTTCGTTGTATCTTGTTGTACTTGTGCTACTTCTTCTTTTGTCATTGGTCCAGCAGCTGCACTAGCTACCGATGAATATCCTACTGTTAAAAGTGCCATCGTACAAATTGGTAAAAGTTTCTTTTTCATTTTACTTCTCTCCTCTTATCCTTTTTTCACATCACATCGCATCGGATGTATTCATAGGATATATCGGTTATGTAAATATGAGATGCAGATAAAATGTATTTCTTTTAAAGATTAAATCCATAAAAAATACAAATACTTACTATCACAACTAGAGCGCCTTCCCATTTACATTCTCTCTAAAAAAGCTAATAAAAAAGCATTATAGATTCTCTCTACAATGCTTTTTTAGGTGTCTTAGTGTCTCGGTGTCTAATTGTTACTTTCTTGTGATTTCAGAGTAAGAGAGTCTGAAGCGATACCTAATTGTCTCGGCTCAATTTTCTTTAAGTGATTTTTGACGTTACACTTACGATGTTGAACAACCCATGTTTGAATGGGGTCTGTTAAAATGATTCTTTGCTCTTCATTAGGGGTCTCTTCTTCAAACTTACAACTTTCGCTCCATTTACACCATTTCATTGTAAATTGTGAAGAAGAATGATCGTCTTCTCGATCAAACAAATGCGAAAGGCTCATCTCTCCAGCTAGCATCATGTTGTTGCTAGTTGATAACAAAGCAAGGGTCGTCCAACGTTTCTCCATTCCCTCCTACTCCTTTTCACATATAGTGCCTAAAGCCTTTTTACCTAAAATGTGCTTGCCTTTTACCTTACACCTATAAGTTTATCCAAAACACCACTATTCAACTATCGATTTCTCTTACAAATCACCTTACATTTTTGTAAGAAAGAAAAAAACCTCCACTTTTATAAATGAAGGTTTCTAGTCACTTTTTATCTATATACTCTTTCATATCATCTAATCCCGCTTCATACAATTGGAGCATCATTCCATGAGAAATAGCACCAAGAACTAACGTCATCCCAATAAGAGAAACTCGGATAATCGGAATATCAATTATGTAAGCTAACATACCAAGAACAATTGTTAATAGTAGCGCCTTTATAAATGTAATGCTTGAATACTGTTTCTTTTTCATCATTATCACACCTTTTTTGGAAGCGTTTTCTTCATATCATCAGTATATCATATCATCAGTATGTTCTGTGGGTATTTTTGTAAAAAGACTTCCGTTTTTGAAAACAAACAGTGACCTGCACTCGTTCTCTCCTTTTGTTTTCACTTGGCATGGAGCAGGAAGAGGGTCTGACCACTTCGATGCATGGCTGGATGCTTTCTCCCACCTAAAAAGAAAGATTTTATTTCATTTTTTTAATTTGTATTTACATATTATGTTTATATCCGTTCACTGCTTTCGTCATACAAAATAAAAGGATCATATAAAAAATAACTGGAATCATAATAATTCTTGGCTCTAGCATTAATTCTCCATAATAATAGCTAATTAAATTTGCCCAATCATTTAAGTACGGAAAATATTTGCTAAACTGATCATGAGCTTGCCAGGAAACTATTTTCGTTCCCCCTAAAAACAATTTAAAAAACGCAAGATGTAACATAATCAATAATACTTGCACCATTTGTTCCCCAATTTGAAATATAATTTGTGGCTGTAATACTTTCATAATATGGATTCGGAATACATGCCACTTGCTACCTCCCAATACAAAAGAACTTGTTACATATTCTTTATCCCAAATTTCCCGAATTTCTTTGTGAAAAAAACGCGTCATTCCTGGGACTGCCACAGCAACTAACACAATACATTGTATCCATAATACTTCTATGTTTGTAACAATAGGTTTCGTTCGCAGTTCATACATAATAAATGGTGTAAGAAACAAAATACAAAATAACGTTTGTGGAAAAAATTGAAAACTAACAGTACAACGTTGTAAAAAGGAGTATCTCCACTTATCAATATGAATGAACAAACTTATCAATAAAGAAATTATTACTCTAGCAACTGCAACAAAAAAAGCAATCAAAATTGTATACTTAGCTCCATCTATTACTTTATAAAATAAATCTTCTCCCTCTCGATCCGTTCCAAACCAATATGTACGGGAAATTGAAAAAGGTGCAGCTTCAACAATTTCACCTTTTTCATTGTATCGATATTGCACTACGTTCGGCTCCTCCTGAAAATATGGAAGTGCAAAGCTAATGATTAATAATAAAATAATGGGAAACAAGAAGTACATATAACGCTGGTTACGCATACAACTTCCTCCTTAACCAATTCAATCCTACTATTACACCATAAATAGGTATTATAAATAACAGAAGCAAATAAACAATAACTGCGGGATCTTGACCGCTAATTAAAATTGAAAATAATCCTCTTATATTAAACATATACTCAAAAACGAATAAGCTCGTTATTAAGGCCAGTACTATCGATTCAATATGGTTCACAATTGAAGTAACTATATTACGAAAAATATGCTTGCATAAAATATACATATTTCCAAAACCTTTTGCCCTCGCGAATATAACATAATCTTTCTGCTGCTCCTCTTTTATAAGTAGCAGTTGGAATTGAAATAAAGAGATTGTAGGTATAATAGCTAAAATGAGGATTGGCAATACAATAGATGAATTTTGCATCGTAGAAAATGGATGAAATGGTAAAACTCCGGTATACCTATATATACTTACCATTAAAAGTTGTAGAAAAAAAATCAGGAAGATATCAGGAATTGTTTTAAGAAAAAACATAACTTCTTCTACCACTCTCTGTATACGCTTTGTTGCAATCGCGATAATGATACTACATAAAAAAGACGAACAAACAGAAACTATAAATGCTCCAAATGTAAGCGTGAGTGAGTAGATATATGGATGAAATATAAATGGAAATAAAGGAAATTCTCTTTCTTGCATCTTAAATATTTGTACATTGTTAGAAGCTGTCGCTACTTGTGTAGCCATTTTCATCTTCAATTCTTCTGGATGCATAAGTGAAGAAATAACATGTATACATTGTGTAAAAAAATAATCTATATGTATTCCGAGCTGCTTCTCCTCTATGAATAACATTGGAAGACTCACAATCACTACAAAAGTCATAATCATGATACATAATTGAACAATGATTGAGATTGTTTTTTTCAACATCCCATTCTCCCTTCAATTTTTCTAGCATGAATGAACCGTAAAGTGAAACTTTAATCAATGGTGGGGTTCTTCATCCCCCACCAATCGGGCTTTTACTTTATTTTATTCTGAAATTCCTAACATAACCCTTTATCAACTTGTATTTCTCTTTTTTGACTTTTCTCTCTCAATCCTTTACAGTCGAAATGTTCACAAGTTTTACAACGCAGGAGGATTCCAATGAAAATTGAAATAAAAGATACTTTAATTTCCGAAGAAGCATTACAAACAAAGGTAAAAGAACTAGCACTACAGATTGAACGTGATTTTGAAGGAGAAGAAATCGTTGTAATTGCGGTATTAAAAGGCTCTTTCGTATTTGCTGCCGATTTAATCCGTCACATTAAAAACGAAGTAACAATCGACTTCATCTCTGCATCTAGCTACGGCAACCAAACAGAAACAACAGGAAAAGTTAAATTATTAAAAGATATCGACGTAAACATTACAGGCAAAAATGTAATTGTCGTGGAAGACATTATCGATTCAGGCTTAACACTTCACTTCTTAAAAGATCACTTCTTCATGCATAAACCAAAAGCATTAAAGTTCTGTACATTACTTGATAAACCAGAACGTCGCAAAGTCGATTTGAAAGCTGAATATGTTGGCTTCCAAATTCCAGATGAATTTATCGTTGGCTACGGTATCGACTGCGCTGAAAAATATCGTAACTTACCATATATCGCTTCGGTTGTAACAGAAAAATAAAGTGAAACTTCCATCAAATATTGATGGAAGTTTATTTATATCAGCCACTACTCGTAAAACAAAGGGAGAGATTAGAAATGCCAAAGACAACCTTTAATAAAGTTCTTCTTATCGTAAATCCAAAAGCAGGACAAGGTGATTTACATACAAACTTATCAAAAATCGTTCCCCCACTTGCTTCTGCCTTTCCAGATTTACGTATCCTTCATACGAAAAAGCAAGGGGATGCAACAAAGTATTGTCAGCAATTTGCTAAAGACGTTGATTTAATTGTTGTCTTTGGTGGTGATGGCACTGTCTTTGAGTGTACAAATGGATTAGCACCACTTGAAATTAGACCAACACTTGCCATTATTCCAGGCGGGACATGCAATGACTTCTCTCGTACACTCGGTGTTCCGCAAAATATTGGCGAAGCAGCAAAATTAATTGTAAAAGGTCACACAAAGCCAATTGACATCGCTAAAGCAAACAATCAACACTTCTTAAACTTTTGGGGGATCGGTCTTGTTTCAGAAGTATCCAACAATATTGATGCAGATGAGAAAGCAAAACTAGGTAAGATTGGCTATTATTTGAGTACAATTCGAACTGTCAAAAATGCGGAGACTTTCCCTGTGAAGATTACTTATGATGGACAAATATATGAAGACGAAGCTGTCCTAGTCATGGTTGGAAACGGAGAGTATCTGGGGGGGATTCCTTCCTTCATTCCAAATGTAAAATGTGATGATGGTGCACTTGATATCTTTGTCGTTAGATCAACAGGTATTCAAGCATTTAAAGATTATATTGGAAAGAAACTATTTGAAGATACAAATAACAACGATATTGTTCATGTCAAAGCAAAATCAATTCATATTGAAACGCAGGAAAAAAAAGAAGTAGATACAGACGGAGAAAGTTCCCTTCATACACCGTGCCACATCGAATTATTACCAGGGCACTTTACGATGATTTATAATCCAGAACTAGTCTAATAGATTTCCTGTTACACTTTGGTAATTTATAAAGGTCGCATTTTTATAAAATAAAGATTATAATTAAAAGTATAAAAGGTTGTTAACAAAAAACGTTAACAACCTTTTTATTTTTTTCACCACAATATTTTACTTTAGAGGAGCGATTGCATGTATTGGAGAAAGAATAATCAACCTGTAGAAGACCCTGAAGAAATCGCTGTATGGGAATGCCAAGCAGACGACTGCTTAGGATGGATGCGTAAAAACTTCTCTTTAGAAGAAGAGCCAAAATGTCCTTTATGTAAAGGTGATATGAAAAGCGGAACACGATTACTACAAAAGCTATAGAGATGATGCTCCACTTCCTCTACATCCCTCAATTATGAAGTCAAATAAAGAGAAGATCCTCTTTCTCCTTATCTACGGTATAATTACATTTCCTAAATGTGAATCAAAAATAGATTATCAAAAAGCAGCTATTTTTTAAAATAGCTGCTTTTTCATTACTTCAAGAGTTATTTTCTATTCTCTATTACTTCAATCCTAATTTTGCTTTCGCTACATCAGGAATTTCATTTGGTTGCACTTCTCCCCAAGATTTACCGTTTTGTCCTTTAGCAGCTACTTCTAAGTATGCTCCTTGACGAAGATTTTTTGTTACATTAATAATAATATCTTGTTCTTTACCTTTATCGTTATAACCTTTGAAGTGGTACTCATAGCTTTCACTATCTTTTTTCATACTATCTTTTCCTAAATGTGTACCATCGGTTTTTACAACTGTATAATACGTATCAGTTTTTACAAGTGGATTTAAACGATCAATCATAACGCCGCCTTTCATTAAGAATATACCTATTCCAGCTACAAGTAGTGCAGTTCCAATAATAAATTGTTTCATATATAAATTCCGCCTTTTTTGATTTTATTTAGACTTTCATTTTTTCAACTTACTTATCCTTTACTCACATATTCCCGATTATCTATCCCCTCTCTCAATTATTCATTCGTTTCTCTACCACCGGAGTTTTCTTCTGCATATACAAATAAGAAATACTCGCTATGACGACAACTACACCACCAAAATACATGCCATACTTCGTAGCAAGTGCTACAATCGTCTCGATATGTTTACCAAACATGGAACCAAGCATAAAATAGAGAAGCGTCCAGACAAATCCTGTCGTATAAGAATACAAAGCATATGTTTGAAATGACATCTGATTCATCCCAACTAAATACGGAACGATATGTCTAACCACAGGTATAAAATAACTTGTTACTAATGCATAATGTCCGTATTTCCCAATCATCTCTTTTGACTTTAAAAGATACTTTACTTTTTTCTTTTTCATCAATTTATCAAGTATTTTAGAACCAAATACTTTTCCAAGTATATATCCTAAAGAAAGACCTGAAACAACGCCTAAATATGTTAACAAGAAAGCAGGAATTACACGCAATATACCCAGTGATGATACAAATCCACCACTCATCACAATCATTTCATCTGGAATTGGCATGCCTATAATCCCGAGCCATAGACAAAAGAATAAAGCCCAATACCCATACTGTTCAATATAGGATAACAATTCATGTAATTCCATTACGCGTATATCCTCCTAGTCTCTTTTCTACAACTAAAGACATAGGCTGGCGGAAAATTAAACCAAACTTTTTTCAGTGAAATTTCCGGGAAGAAATTTTGTATAAATCCTTTTCTTACAAGCGAATATTGGAATGTAATAAACTTGCCATTCTCTTGTAATGATTCCATCACATTTTCTAAAATACGTGATGATACTTCCAGCGGTAATGAGGTAAATGGTAAGCCAGATAATATATAATCCACTTTATCTATACATAACTCTTTCATATACTTGTTTATATTTTCAGCTGATCCATGTATGACCACAACGCTTGGATCATTCTTAAACCGTTTCTGTAACTCTTTGAAACAAACTTCATTAATTTCTATAAGAATAAATGTAGTTTGTTTCTTTTTTCTCTTCATAATCTCTCTTGTAAAGGAGCCTGTTCCAGGTCCTAATTCTACAATGTACTGTGCTTGTTCAAAATTGATTGCATCGACTATTTTCTTCACTAATATGTTTGAACTAGGTGCGATTGCCCCAGTATTCTTCGGATGTTTAATAAATTGAGTTAAGAATGTAATGCGTTGCATCTATCCTCTCTCCGTTCATTCGGTATTTTGTAACCTGGCTCTAAGTATAACTATCATTTCTTAACAAATACCGAGGAGGTTTCTTAACATTTTCTTAAGAAGAGAAAGATATATTGTAACAGTACTACATATAAATAAAAAAGCAGCTATTGCCTATAACAATAGCTGCTTCTTTCATTACTTCGCGCTCACAATCTTATAGTAAGAACGAACTGTTAAGAAGTAATATCCAATATAAATAACGCTATACACACCGATACTCATTAATAATGGGATCAGTATTTCATATGGCATTAATGTTGATAAACCTTTTAAAGCAAATAAGCTGTGGCAAATCCCTACTACTAATGGAATTGCGAAGATAAAACTTACTTGTTTTGCAACCGCCTTCTTCATTTCTTTTTTTGTTACTCCGACTTTACGAAGTACTACGTAGCGATCGCGATCCGCACTTGCTTCTGTTAACTGCTTGAAATAAATGATAGAACCTGTTGCGAGTAAGAAGACTAAGCCTAGGAATAGACCGATAAACATCATTAAGCCTGTTGCTTCAAGTCCCATATGGAAACCAGTGTAAAAGTCTCTGAATGGTGTTTCAAATTCAGATTTTCCAGCCGGCATTACTTTTGCTAATTTTTCTGTTAAAACTTTACTATTTCTTTCATCTTTAACATCAATATTTTTTACAACGCGTGTTCCAGCTACTTTTTTCGCCTCTTCATATACTTGATCTGGAACAATTACAAATAACTCACCTAAGTTCGTAATATTACTGCTTCCTGTACCTTTAATTGTTAGCGTCTTCGTTTCATTTCCAATCGGGAATACTGCTTTATTCCCTTTATAGTCAATGCTAAACTCATGCCCTTCAATATATGAATTATCATATACAAAAGCTTCATTAGCTTCCACATCTACTACATCTATATTCATTTTTTTTGCAATGTTAGTAAAGTTTGATTGGGAGATAAGCTGGTATTGCTCAGTAATTCGATAATGAGTATTTCCAAGCATATCTGCTTGTTTCCCTTCAAATTTCCCTTTAACAGGAATCATCTCAACTTCAAATTGATCTGTGACGGGATGATTTTTCTTTTCTTCAGCAAGAATTGTATTTACTTTATTATCTAATGCTGTGCCTTTTTTCTCATACGAATAACTATGCGGTGCAAATTCCTTGGCTTGGGTAAATGTGTTGTAATACATCGTAACGGACGTACCAACTGCCGTTAATGTTACCGCACTTAATATTGCAATTGTCGCAAGAGATTTTGCATTGCCTTTAATACGGTACAATAGTTGTGACGTTATTACCATGTTCATACCGTTATAGAAAGATGATTTCTTATATTTCGCTCGTTTTAGTACAAATACTGTAAAAAATGTAAACAGTAAATATGTACCAAGTACCGTTGCAAGCAGGATGTAAAAAGCAACCATCATAAAGTCAGCGTATTTAGCAGCCTTCATAAATGTAAGTGATAAGAAATAACCAGAACCAATTAAGAAGATTGAAATCAAAGCCATAATCATTGATCCTTTTGGCATTGATTCTCCTTCACGCTCCGCACGGAAAAGTTCGATTAATTTAAAGCGATAGATTAAACGGTATCCTTGAAGTGATGTATAAAGAATAATCACAAAGAAGATAATTGCTGTATCAATAATTGCGGACATTGGCACTTCAAAGTGAACATTTAAGTTCAGTCCCATCATGCTTACTAATAGTTCAAGGAATAACTTCGAAAGTACACTACCAATTGCAATCCCGATGACTAATGATACGAATCCCATTAGCATATTTTCATAAAATAACATTTTACCAATTTGTTTTTTTCGAATTCCAAGCAGTGAATATAATCCAACTTCTTTTTTACGTTTACGTGTAAAGAATCCATTAGAGTATATAATAAATACCGCTACGAAAATAATCAGCATCACACTGGATACTTGGAATGCTCCACTAATTTTCTTAGAGCCTTCCGCTGCTTTTTCCATTTGAGAGTTATATTCGAGCGCCTTAAATGTAAAATAAATGACGATGCTGAAAATCATTGAAGCAAAATATAGAAAGTAATCTTTAAAATTCCGCTGTATATTGCGGAGGGCAATACTAGATAACGTCATCCATTGTACCTCCAGAAATTGTGGACATCATGTCTACTACTTGTTGGAAGAATTGTTTACGAGTTAATTCCCCGCGGTGCGATTCTTTATATAACTCGCCATCTTTAATGAAGATAACGCGTTTACAATAACTTGCTGCAAATGCATCATGCGTTACCATTAAAATTGTTGAATTATCGTATTCATTTAATGATTTCATGCTTTCCAATAAATCTGTCGCTGATTTTGAATCAAGTGCTCCCGTTGGCTCATCTCCAAAGATCATACTTGGATTTGTAACGATTGCACGAGATGCTGCGCAGCGCTGCTTCTGCCCACCAGATGCTTGATATGGATATTGACTTAAAATATGATCAATACCAAACTTCTTCGAAATTTCAAGAACACGGCGATCAATTTCACTTGTTTTCACTTTAGATAACGCAAGTGGCAACGCAATATTCTCTTTCACCGTTAGCGTATCTAATAAGTTATAATCTTGGAAAATGAACCCTAAATGATCACGGCGGAATAATGCTAATTTATCATCATTCATTTTCACAATGTCTTTTCCATCAATTAAAATTTCACCGCTCGTTGCATTATCAATCGTCGAAAGCACATTTAAAAGAGTCGTTTTACCCGATCCAGAAGGTCCCATAATTCCAACGAATTCGCCTTCTTGAACTTGTAAGTTAATACCTTTTAACGCTTCAAATTTATTTCCACCCGTATCATATACTTTTTTTATATGTTTCGCTTCTAATACTGTTTTCATATCTATATCCCTCTCTTCTTCTATTCTCTATTTTCACTATATCTAACTTCTACTTTTGCCACTATCGATGTTTCTTACACAAACATGACAGTTATGTAAGGCCACTTAGCAGAAGAAACATAAATTTCACTTCACGAAATAACCACTTTGTTACTATAACATTGGGATAACATACCATCTATTCATTCTCCTTACATGAACATTACAATTCTGTAAGGTAAAAAAAAGCACCCATCTTATAGATGAGTGCTTTATCTATATCCATTTTTGATTTTCCAACATATAAGTCGCTGCTATGAAGATCAAAAGGTGACCTATACTTGTTTTCTCTCTGTGTTTTAACTCGGCATGGGGCAGGAAGAGGATCTGACCGTTTCTATGCATGGCCGGATGCTCTCTCCCACCTAAACGGAAAGGTTTATGTCGGTTTTTCAATTTGTATTTATAAGCATTTCACTTTATACTTTTTCTAGACTCATTGTTGTACAGTAACATGGTAATAACAGAAATCACCACAACAACTACAAAAGTAAATACCCTATAGTCCCCTATCATAACCGCACCTGCTAAAAAGCCTGGAATGACAGCCATAATCATGCCTCCAAACATGCCAAGAACAGATCCCACACTCTGTTTCACCACTTGTGTTTCTGACACCCAGTCATAATAACCAAATCGATTATTAATAAAAATACCCCATATCGCTGAAAAAAATGAATATGTGATGGGAGTAATTACGATTAAAATAGAAGTCCAAATATCCGGCTCTAAACCTATAATCATAAGTATAGCGCTAATAACCGATGCAGGTAGGCTCAGCGAAAGGTTCATGAGAACCTTACTGTCATAAATGATCTTAGGTGTAAGAGGCAATGATTTGATAATCCATACGTTTTTCCCCTCTAACGACAATGACACACATGATGTACATGTCATCGAAATCATTGCTGAAAGCACAAATGGTGCAACCCTTTGCAAAATCGTTTCGATTCCAGGGTACCCTATTAATTGACTTGGCCCTACTACAACCACTGCAAGTGAGGCGGCAACTGCCATCACAACTCCCATACCATTATTTATCACATATACTGTGGAAGAAAAGAAACGCTTCCGTTCTTTTTTATATAATGCAATCAATACTTTTTCTTTTTTCATACGATCAACTTTGTAATTTGAATGCATGTGATACGTAGAAATAGCTGTATTGATTTGCTTATATTTCAAAGAGAGTATTTTTACAAAAAGATAATACCAAATAACTGATATCCCAACAAAAAGAACAAAAGCTCCCATATTAGCATCAACAATTGCTTTTTGAAAAATGGTAGCTAATGGATACACTTTAGCTAATTCCTCTGAAACAATTGCCCCAATCCCTTCAAGATTAGTAAAACTATATTTTGTATTTCCCTGTTTGAACATAATAAATCCAAATATAATAATTGCCATGAAACTTAAAATGGTAGTGACTTTATTCGCATGTCTAAATTTAGAGGCGATAGCCGTAATACATGCACCAAAAACTGCTGCAATTGTTGTTGGAATTAAAGATACTGTAAACAGAGTGATAAACCACATCAAGTAGAAAAAAGCTGATGGCTTTTCATATATACAATAAACAGCGCCCATTGGAAGCATAATTATGATTGAAAAGAGTGTATTTAGTACGTATAAATACAAAAATCTACTAGCAATAACAGTACTTACACGAATCGGTAAAGACATCACAAACTCATAATCCTTAAAAGCAAAAATCTCGCCATTTGCCTTAAACATAGTGAAAAATAAAACTAATACACTGCTAATAACGAATGCATAGACCGGAATGACCTCTCCTATTCCAAGTTTTATCAATCCATATGCTGTGCCCCCACAATATCCCATCAACATGACACCAACAAAGGCAATAGATACTGAAATTAAAATTTTATTCTGCTTCTTTTTCTTATCTTTTTCATATTTAAAAGTATTTAGGCCTAGCTGCGTTATAAGACGAATTTTTAAAAGAGCTAGCGTATTATTTGTCATCAGCAAGTACCTTCATAAAGAGCTCTTCTAATGAATTTTCCTTTATGAGAGACTTTACTTCCCCTGATATTGCTAGTTTTCCTTTATTGATCATCGCTATCTTATTACATAATTTTTCTGCCACATCTAATACATGGGTAGAAAAGAAAATCGCACTGCCTGATCCGCAAAGTTCCCTCATAATATTCTTAAGTACGATGGCCGCTTTCGGATCAAGCCCAACAAAAGGCTCATCCAAAACTAATAATTTGGGATGATGCAAAACTGCCGATATAATTGCTACTTTTTGTTTCATACCGTGTGAGTAGGAAGAGATTAAATCTCCCAAATACGCTGTAATCTCAAAATCATCCCCGTATTTCTTTATCCGTTCTTCCCTATCTTTTGCAGACACCTCAAAAACATCGGCAACAAAGTTCAAATATTGAATTCCGGTTAATTGCTCGTATAAATCTGGATTATCAGGAATATATGCCATCACTCTCTTACACGCAATAGGATCCTTTTTCACTGAATGTCCATCAACAAAAATCTCGCCCTCCTCGAAATCTATAACACCTACTAGCGATTTAATCGTCGTACTTTTTCCCGCACCGTTATGTCCGATAAATCCAAAAATATCTCCTGCTTGAACAACTAGATTCAAATGATCTACTGCTTTTCTACCACCTTTGTATGTTTTGCTAAAATTGATTATTTCTAACATATGCTCTCCCCCAAACGATTTTCACTAGTATAGAATCAGCTTAACCTTTTCCTGTGCTCCATTCCTCTAACATCCCTACTCATAATCAAATATCAAATATCAAGATTGAATTTCTTCAAAATATTTTTTGAATATTCAGACTAAAAACCCGAAATTATACGTAATAAGACTTTATCCTTACTACGTATAATCAATTCTAAACCGCCCTAAAAAGCGATTCCTTCTATTTACAATTGCATTTCCTTCTTATATAAAATGTAAGAATATAAATTCGTCAGTAACACGGCAACTACTATCATTGCAAGCATCATATAAGATCTCCAATCAGCTTGCACAAAAATACTTACGATCATGATAATTCCTAAAGCTACAAATACTTTTCCGCTAAAACGGTGTGTTTTGCGCCATACTTCCTCATTACTGAGTGTCCATGGATTACGCATGCCAACGAAGAAATTCGGTTTACATTGTGGTAAATAGTTGCCAATGATTAAAAATAAAATACCGACAAATAATTCTGGCACCCGATTAATAAATACGTTATATCCTAAACCGTTTGTAATAATATCGATATTCCCTATAAATAAAACAACCATTAGTCCATTATTTATCATCATCAAAGCTTTAGAAAACTTTTCATAGTTTTCTTTCTTTGGATCAATCTTTTGTAAAACATTTAGAAATACGTAACAACCAATCATGATACCTACCATGAACATCATGGCATATAATTTAGAAGAAAATCCATCAGGAGTCCCGCCGCTCCAATGGGTCGCAATTGTATTTGGTAAATGAGGCCAAGAAATTGCCCATGCTAGACATGTTGTAAGAATTAATATGATTGCAAAAATATGTTTCTTCATTCTTGCGCACTCCCCTTATTCAATCTTTTAATATTTTCCGTCTAACTCTATTTCTTTTTTATAAATGGAATATGATTTTATCGTTGAGATAATAACGCATAATAATATAGTTCCAACCGCACTAAACATATTAATAGGATCAGGAAATACTGCAGCAACATACATGAATATTCCCCCGATTACAAATACCTTTGAAGAAAATCGATGTGTTTTACGCCATACTTCTGGATTTTCTAATGTCCAATACATTCGAATTCCCACAAAACCATTTGGCTTTGTCTGCTGCATATAATTACCCAGTACAAGAAATATCGTCCCTAATCCAAAATTAAATGCTATTGAGCCTGAAACAATGTATCCAGATAAAGCTAACAATGCGAATATGTTACATCCAAAAACAACAAAAAGAATAGCATGGTTTGTCACAGAAAGTGCTTTAGCATGCTGTTTATGATTCCCCTTCTTTAAATCAATTTTCCCCATAAATATCCATATAACATAAAACAGTATCATGCTTCCCATTGAAACAGAGACTGCCTCTACTTTAGAAAAGTATCCGTCGACCGTCCCTTCAACGTTGTAATGACGCGGAATTTTCTCTGGTAAATAAGACCAAGCGATATACCATCCAACTGCGACAACAATAATGAAAATCCACGGTAATACATGCTTCTTCACTTCTCTTCTCCCCCTTTATTCGTAAACGTAAACACCCATGTTAATAAATCTTGAAAAACAGTTGTGTTTAAGGAATACACAACGAATTGCCCTCTTTTTTCATCTTGAATGAGCTCAGCGTTTTTGAGTGCATTTAAATGGTGTGAAATACTTGGTTTTGTCATATTAAACTGTTCGGCAATTTCTCCGGCTGTTAAATCGCCTTCCTTTAATAAATCTAATATTTTTCGCCTTGTTGGGTCTGCTAATGCTTTAAATGCTTGATTCAATGTCTTTCTTCCTTTCACCAATTAGACATTTAGATATTTATCTAAATGTTAAAACAAAAACCACATATTGTCAATTATATTCATAACCCTTTTTACTTTTTCCACTTTTGACCTATACTGTTTACTAGCGCCCATTTCAACATAATGAAAAGACAGGAAACACATGGTACACTATAGCTACAATTGTTTTTTAGGAGGAATATATATGTATAAAATTTTAATCGTTGAAGACGATCCAAATATCTCATCTTTACTACAATCTCATATTCAAAAATACGGTTACGATGCAGTTGTTACCGAGAACTTTGATGATATTATGGAATCATTTAACTCGGTGAAACCACACCTTGTTCTATTAGATGTAAACTTACCAAAATTCGATGGTTTCTACTGGTGCCGTCAAATCCGTCATGAATCTACTTGTCCAATTATTTTCATTTCAGCTCGCGCTGGGGAAATGGAACAAATCATGGCAATTGAGAGCGGTGCGGATGATTATATTACAAAACCATTCCATTACGATGTTGTCATGGCGAAAATCAAAGGGCAATTACGACGTATTTATGGGGATTATGCACCAAATATTTCAGAGCGTATTGTAGAAGTAGAAGGATTAAAACTATATCCAGAGCGACCAGAAATCCATTTTGGAACTGAGCAAGTTCTTCTAACAAAAAAGGAAGCAATTTTAGCAGAAATGCTATTATCTAAATTCCCACGCACAGCGAGCCGTGAAGATTTATTAGCTGCACTGTGGGATGATGAAAGCTTCGTTGAAGAAAATACATTGAACGTAAACATTACACGTCTTCGTAAGAAATTTAATGAGCTTGGTATTGAAAACGCCATTGAAACAGTACGTGGATTAGGGTATCGTTTTAACGCAACTTGGAGTGAATAAACATGAAGTTATTTTTGCGTGATCATTTTGCATTTTTTGTATTATATGCACTGAACTTCGGTATCATTTTTATTCTATATGATGCAGTCGATGGATTCCAAAACAATAAGTTCTATTTTATTGTATTAAGTTTATATTTATTTATTTGTTTCCTTGCTTATCGTTATGTTCGTAATCGAAGAATGTATCACAGATTAAGCGAGCCACCAGAGAAAATGGAAGATGCGTTTATTGAAAGAGCCACTGCTCCTATGCCGCACGGTGTAAACGAGCTTGTTCGTACGCAATATCGCCTGTTCCAAAAAGAACTGCAGACATATGAAGTAAAACAACAAGAACATCAGTTATTTATTAACCACTGGGTGCATCAAATGAAAACACCCGTTTCTGTTATGCAGCTTATGGTACTAGAAATGGAAGATGAGCATTTAATCCCTAAGTTTAAGAAAGAATTAGAAAGATTAAACCAAGGACTTGATATGGCATTATATATGGCGAGGCTCAATAACTTCCATGAAGACTTCCATGTCGAAACAATTTCACTAAAAGATGCTGTAACGAAAAATATTAATGGTTTAAAAGAACTCTTTATTCGTAATGGCGTTTTCCCTGTTCTAGAAGTTCATTCCGACCTTATGGTTGCTTCTGATGCAAAGTGGCTTAAATTCATCATTTATCAATTAATGACCAATGCTGTTCGCTATTCTGGCGAACGTGGAAAGAAAGTCTTCTTATCTGCCTATCGAAACGGCAAAGATATTATCTTAGAAGTTCGCGATGAAGGTGTTGGTATCCCGCAGGAAGATGTTCGAAGAGTATTCGAACCATTTTACACAGGAAAAAATGGCCGTACCTTTGGAGAATCGACTGGTATGGGGCTTTATATTGTAAGTAAAATTTGCTCTTATTTAGGTCATTCCGTGAAGTTAGACTCTGAAGTAGGCAAAGGGACTAGCATTAAGATCATCTTCCATAATGCTGCAAACAATCAAGCAGATGATAATTCCAGGAAGGTGACAGAAGTATGAATATAACATATTTCAGCAAAATGTATGAGAACACACTCTCATACATTTTTTGCAACAAGCCAAGACCTATATCTTCAATTTGGAGGTATACATCATGACATTTTGGCAGTTTGCATTTAAAAATGTAACACGAAACTCTCGGGCTTATTTTGCCTATTTTGTGAGTAGTGCGTTTTCCATTGCCATTTTCTTTTCGTTTGCCGTGTATTTATTTCATCCGCGATTACAGAATTCTAGTACGGTTGATGCAATTTCAGGATTAATGATATTTTCAGAAGTAGTCATTGTGTTCTTCTCCTTTTTCTTCTTGCTTTATTCCATCGGCACCTTCTTAAAAGTTCGAAAAAAACAATTTGGGGTTTTAACCGTTTTAGGAATATCAAGAAAGCAATTGAAACGCCTTATTTTCATGGAGAATATGTTAATCGGTATATTATCTATCTTTTTTGGCATGCAATTTGGACTTGTTTTTTCGCAATTTTTCTTATTGGTAACAGCGAAAATTTCGCATGTACCAGGATTGTATTTATACTGGCCAACATGGGCCATCATTTTAACAACGACAATCTTTCTTGGACTCTTTATCGTTGTATCAGCTTTCACTCCTATGCTCATTCGAACAAGAAAAGCGGTACGTCTTCTAAAAGAAGGAAATGTGAAACAAAAGGAACGAAAGCCATCTATTTTGATTTCTTTGTTCGGTTCCATATGTTTATTATCAGGTTATGTACTAGCTGGTAATCCAAAATACTTTTTATCACTCGGTATGGAAATAGGGTCTATATACATTGTTTCTAGTATTTTTGTTATTCCGTCTCTTGTTGCAATGGGAACCTATCTTTTCTTTTCTCAAATTAGTTTTCTGCTCATTCGTATACTGAAAAAACGAAGAAAATTTTATATGAAACGTATTAACATGCTTTGGATTTCAGACTTAGCAAGCCGCATTCGGACAAATATTAATATGCTGTTTATTGTCGCAATGTTATCTACTCTTGCATTTACAATGATTACATTTTTATATGGATTCGGGAAATTTATGAAACTCGATGTTGCAACTACTAAGCCATTCCCATTCACCTATATTTCATACGATGCCAATCCACTTGCTTCCCAACATATGGACTGGTTAGAGAAGCGACTTACTGAAGAACAATTTGCATACAAAACGTTCAAAACAGATCTATATGCCGTATCCGTATCATTGAAAGAGGATGAAGCTACGCCTTATGAAAGAGAAGTATACGTATTAAAGCAAAGTGATTATAACAAACTTGCGACTGCTTTAAATTTCGAACACCTCTTTGTAAAAGATAATGAAACATACTTACTACCTGGACATGGGTATCAAAACATATTAGGTGTTATGGAAGGAATGGACAAAATAAAAACCGTTACATTTTCTCAAAATCCCATTCCATTTCATGTAAAGGGTTATAAAACTTTTAGCTTGATACCAACTGGCCTGACTTCACAGTTACTAATTTTATCTGATGATACAGTACATTCCTTATCAAATAGCATGAAACATATGACACTGTATAATTTTCAAGTACAAAACTGGGAAAAGACACATGTAATCGCCGCAGAATATACTGATAAATTAATAAAAGATCGAAGTAGTATCGCATCTAAAGAACCTTTATTTATGATGGAGGAAGCTGGTCATTCACTATACGAAATTAAATTAAGCGCCGCTTCATTCTTCTTTATCGGTACGTTCCTTGGTGTCATTTTCTTCATTGGAGCTGGCAGTGTACTTTACTTCCGAATGTATACGGACCTAACAAATGAACAAGAAAAATATATTACCATTACAAAAATTGGTTTAACAGAATCTGAAATGAAGCGTTCAGCCACGATTCAACTTGCGATCTTATTTTTTGTCCCATATATTATGGCCTCCATTCATACGATGTTTGCCACAAAAATGTTACAAGACATCCTAGGTCTATCATTATTGGCTGAAATTATAGTTGTTCTTACGATTTTCGGAGCGGTTGAAATTATCTTTTTCTTTTTAATCCGTTCACTATATATGCAAAAATTATCGCAACATATTAAGCTTTAAGAAATAGAAAGGTGATTTTTATGGAAGAAGTATTACACATTAAAAATGTCTCGAAAGTGTATGAGGGCAAAGTCCCTCATACCGCTTTAAAAAATATTAATTTACATGTAGATAAAGGGGAATTTGTTGCAATTATGGGTCCTTCAGGGAGCGGAAAATCCACTTTCTTAAATGTAATTTCAACAATTGATTCTCCTACTTCTGGAGAAGTGTTTATTAATAGTAAACAGCCACACACATTCCGCCGAGAAAAACTTGCCGTTTTCCGTCGCCAAGAATTAGGGTTTGTCTTTCAAAACTTTAATCTACTAGATACATTAACAATTGGTGAAAACATTGTACTCCCATTAACATTAGACAACGTTCCTCTTAAAGAAATGGACGAAAAACTCGAAAACATTTCAAAGAAACTTGGGATTGATCACATTTTAGATAAGCGGATTTTTGAAGTTTCTGGTGGCCAAGCGCAGCGTACCGCGGTAGCACGTGCCGTTATTCATAATCCATCGCTCTTGCTTGCCGATGAACCTACAGGAAATCTAGACTCTAAATCTGCGATCGATGTCATGGAGTTATTTACAAAATTAAATAAGGAAGAACAGGCTACTATTTTAATGGTGACACATGACCCCTTTGCTGCTAGTTATTGCAACCGTGTTATTTTTATTAAAGATGGTGAGCTCTATAATGAATTACACCGCGGATTGTATCGTGAAAAATTCTATCAAGAAATATTAGATGTACTGGCATTACTAGGGGGAAGACGTGGATGACATTTTGGCAATTTGCATTTAAAAATGTCGTTCGTAATTCCAAAGCATACTTTGCTTATTTTGTAAGTAGTGCATTTTCAATAATGGTTTTCTTTTCATTTACTATATATGCATATCATCCACGCTTACAAGGATTAAAAGAACAAGGACCACTGATGAGCCTAATTGGTATGGCGCAGTTTGTTATCGTCATGTTCTCGTTCTTTTTTCTACTGTATTCGATTGGAACATTTTTAAACGTACGTAAACAACAATTTGGTATTTTGACCATTCTCGGTATTTCCAAAAAACAATTAAAACGACTTATTTTTATAGAAAATATGATAATTGGACTATTGGCTATTTTTTCCGGCATTCAAATTGGCCTTGTTTTTTCTAACTTTTTTCTATTGGTTACGTCCAAATTAACAGGTGCAGCAGGGCTCTATTTATATTGGCCAACAAAAGCATTTTTCACCACAACGGTAATATTTATCATTCTATTTTTAATCGTTTCGATGTTCACACCGACATTTATTCATACACGTAAAACCGTTCGTCTTATTAAAGGAGATCAAAAACAAAGCAAAGAAAAACGACCTTCGATTCTTATTTCTTTGTTTGCTTTAGCTTGTTTAGCACTATGCTATTATATTGCTGGATATCCGCAAGGGTATGTTACTGAAAAAAATGTAGAAGATGGTTCTGTGTACCTCATTATATTATCCATTTTGCCACTTGTAACAATTGGAACCTATTTATTCTTTTCTCAAACATTGCTTCTCTTTATATCTGTTTTAAAAAAGAGAAGAAAACTTTATATGAAACAAATAAATATGTTATGGATTTCAGATTTAGTCGCACGTACGCGTGGCAATATTAATATGCTCTTTATTGTTACCATGCTATCTGCACTTGCTTTTACAATTATTACACCGCTCTTTGCTACGAATAATTACACAAAAGCATCTATTCTCGAACAATATCCTGTTCCGTTCACATATACATCTAATCAGGAGAATCCATTCGAACAACAACATATTGCTACAATAGAACAAGAACTTACAAATCATCAATTCCAATATCAAAAATATAAATTTAAAGTTTTAAAAGATAAAGTTCAAGAAGAAGATATTGTTATTATGAAAATGAGTAATTATAATACACTAGCTAAACTATTAAAAAAGCCAGAAATTCAGTTAGATGGGAACGAAGCATTTAGCATCTCTAGATATTCACCAACGCTATTAAATTTAATAACCAATCCGTTTGCAAAAAAGCAAACCTTTACTTTGGAATCTAATAAAAAAGAATTTTATATTAAAGGTTTTCTAAAGCACGGTGTCGAGCCACAATATGCTCTTCCTCATACAACTGTGATACAAGATACCGTATTTGATAACATGATTCCACATATCGAAACCATGACTATATATAACTATCTTGTTGAAAATTGGGAAGACACTCTGATTCCTACCAAAAATATAGTAAATCTTATAGATCAAGACCGAAACAATTTATTTAAAAATAGAAATTCAGAATCGCACCATGTTACGATTCCATTTGGACTTACTACATCTAGTGATGCGCTAGCATACAGTAAAAAGAGTAATGTTTCTAGTTTCTTTATTGGAACTTTTCTCGGCATCATTTTCTTTATTGGGGCAGCGAGTGTTTTGTACTTCCGTATGTATAATGATTTAACAAGGGAAACACAAAAGTATATTGCCATTACAAAGATTGGATTAACAGAATCTGAGATGTTCCGTTCCGCAACAATCCAATTGGCCATTTTATTTTTCGTACCTTATGTAATTGCCGCTGTCCACACCATATTCGCCATTCAATTTTTACAAAACATGCTCGCAATTTCTTTACTCAAAGAGTTATTATTTGTACTCACTTTATTTGGGATGATAGAGATCATTTTCTTTTTCCTAATCCGTTCTCTCTATATAAAAAAATTATCACAACACATTAAACTGTAAATAAAATAGCCTTGTGCGCATGCACAAGGCTATTTTCAATAGTTTTTAAGTGTTAGCAGCAGTATCCACCATATCCGCCATATCCGCCGCCGTAACAACAACCGCCACCATAGCCTCCACCGCCGAAGCAGCTAGCACCGATGATAATCAATAAAATAAACAATACAATTAGAAGCGCAAAGCCGCCGCCACATCCGTGCCTGCCGTGTCCGCCATGCCCTCTGTTATCGCAATTTTCACTCATTGCTCTATTCCTCCTTTAGTATCATTCGTAACAAGATCCTAACCTTGTTCTAAATGAGGGGATTCCATTTATATTATGTTTTCAGGGCAAATCGGGAGCTTGTTTTTTCAAAAAACAGGCTTGTTTCGCTTAAAAGACCGTTCACTATATAGCAACGGAATGAGGAAATAGCAAAAAAAAGGATGCCCTTAAAGAGCCACCCCTTACCTTATATGAACATATTAAGCAATAGTGCAAATCCAAATGCGATAAATGACAATAATGTCTCAAGTACCGTCCACGTTTTAAACGTCTCTTTGACTGTTAACCCCAAATACTCTTTTACAAGCCAGAACCCAGCATCATTGACGTGTGAAAACATTAATGACCCTGCCCCTGTCGCAATGACGAGCAATTCTAAATTCACACCTGACATATGTTCAATTACTGGTGAAACAATACTAGCTGCCGTTGTCAATGCGACTGTAGCTGAACCTGTAGCAATTCGAATTAAGCCTGCAACCATAAAGGCTAACACGATTGGTGATAACGATAAGTGCTCTGACATTTGAGCAATGGAAGTTCCTACACCACTCTCAATTAAAATTTGTTTAAACCCTCCGCCTGCACCAATAATTAAAATAATGGAGCCAACAGGTAACAAGCTTTCATCGGTTAATTTTTTAATCATCTTTTTATCGATTCCTTGGCGCATACTTAGTAAATAAAATGCCGCAAAGCAAGAAATAAGTAAAGCAATAACTGGACTTCCTACAAAAACTAAAAATTCAGACATTATATTTGGTAATGAAGTATACGGTGCAATAACTGATAAAACCATTAGTAATACAGGTAATAAGATAATAAAGCATGAAACTTTACGACTTGGTAAATCTGTAGATGCTGTTGTCACACGAATCAATTCAGGTTCCCCTTCCGGAATCACTCGTTTATGCACCCACTTTGCAAACAGTGGTCCAGCGATAATCGCTGTTGGTAAAGCAATGATTAATGAATAAAGGAGCACTTTTCCTAAATTCGCATTATAAATGCCAATTGCTGTCATTGCACCTGGGTGCGGTGGCACAAGCCCATGTACGATAGATAAACCTGCAATTACAGGTAAAGCAATTAATAATATGTTTTGTTTCGTTGTTTTCCGAATTGAAATAACAAGTGGTAATAAGATAACAATCCCAACTTCAAAAAATACTGGAATCCCGATTATAAAACCGGCAAAGAGCATTGCCCAAGGCAATTTCTTCACACCAAAGAATCGAATAAAGGAATCTGCCACTTGCATACCAGCACCTGAATCTGACATCATTTTCCCTAGAATTGTACCGAGCGCTAAAATACCAACTAAATGCCCTAGTACACTTCCAACACCAATTTCATAGGCAGTAACAATTTTAGTTAAAGATACCCCGGACATAATTGCCAAAAAAATACAAGCAACTGTTAAACTAATGAACGCATGCCATTTCCACCATGATACTCCTACTATTACAATGACGATTGCAAGCAAAGTAATGATTAATAAGTATATATCCATATCCACTTCCCCCTTCGATATGAAAACGTTCCCATTAAAACCCAAGAGGAATTCATTCCTCTTCAGGTTTTATACATCATAATTCACAACATAATGTTGCATTTCAGTATTATAATATCCTTCACTATATTCAATTACTGTTCCGATTTCATCATATGAATAACGCATCCGCTTTAATAATGATGTATTTTCCTTTTCCCCTAATATCGTCCCAATATGAGCTGGCGGAGTAGCAACAGCAAACTCATCTCGAAAGTTTTCTAAGTGTACGCCTTGTTCTTCGACTAAGCCATAAAGTGATTGGAACGTTAAATCCGATAGTTCCGCTACCTCCATTTGCACCGGCAAATAGTGCGTATAATGAATATATGGTGCATCATTCAAAACATACAAGCGCTCGATACGGAAACACTGCTTTCCAAATAATCGAAAAGGTACTGTTCCTTCCTCATTATCTACAACTCCTGCTTGCAGCAATTTCTTCTGAACTTTATGCCCTTCTTCCACTAAAACTTCTGTAAATCGCTTTCCTTTAGAAAGTTTTGCAGTCGAAGTATTTCGAATGACTTTTGTTCCTTTTCCACTCTTCTTTTCCAAATACCCTTCTTGAACAAGTTCTTTAATCGCATTTCGCACTGTGATTTTACTTACTTTAAACTCTTCTTCTAACTGTGGTTCTGAAGGGATATTTGTATGAATCGCATATACACCATGTAATATCCGATCCCGAAGTATATTCTTAATTTGTAAATATAATGGTCCTTTTTTTCGAGTTACGTTCACCGCTACACTCACTACCTTTCTACATCACCTACTGATTCCGTCATCGCTCTGAATATATCTTTCTCCGATGACATCGGCGTATCACCGACGATTGTATGTGCAAGCATTCCCGCTACCGCAGCAAATGCTACTGTTTTCTCTGATGCAAATCCTTCTACCTCGCCATGGATAATTCCGCTCGTATAAGCATCTCCAGCACCTATTCTATCATATACAGAAAACGTGAGTGTTTTTGAAAATGTGAATCTTTGATTTTTAAACATATACCCACAAAGTGAATGCGTATTATCACTATTTATCGCTCGATGTGTCCCTGCAATTGTAGAAATATGGTACCGCTTTGCAACCTTAGGGATTAAATCAGTTAATTGCTCTTTACGCTCTATCTCGTCTGTTTTCATCCCAAGAATGAACATCGCATCTTTTTCGTTCATCATCACAATATCAGCTAGATATAGCATTTCTTCATAATGTGGTTTTGCCTGTTCATATCCACCTTCTCCCCAAAGAGATGGCCGATAATTACAATCAAAAACAACTGTACCACCGTTCTCTTTCACAGCTTTGGCAAAAGATTGCATATGCTGACGAACAGAATCATTCATCGCAAGTGTAATACCGCAAAAATGAACGACATCGATTTTTTTCGCAATTTCTTCAAAATGGTACGTTCCTTCAGGCGCTGTATTAAAACTGCTCTCTAATCGATTGGAATAGGTAACGCGGCTTGGCCGCGCTCCAAATCCATTCTCTAAAAAGTACATACCAACATATTTTCCGCCCCGCTTAATAAACGAGTGATGAATGCCTAATTTTTGAACATATGATATCGCTGCATCTCCTACTGCATTATCTGGCAATGTGGATACAAGTGAACCGCCATGTCCTAAACGAGCAAGTGCGGATGCGACATTTACGCCTGTACCGGAAAATGAATAATTCAGTGTATTTGCTTGCGATAAATATTCATAACCAGGTACCTGAAGGCGCATCATCACTTCTCCAAATACTGCAATATTCTTAGGCATGTTGATTAACTAATTTCTTTACTGTTGCTAATAGTTCTCGAACATCTTCCACATTCGTTTTCCCTGTTTCTTTATCAATAATAGATGAATACACATGTGGAATCACTTGTTGCACATTTGCCTCTAACGCAATGCGTAAAATCGTTTCAAAGTTTTCTTTATCAATTCCGCCTGTTGGTTCTAATGCAAATCCTTCTTCAGCACATGCTGTCGCAACTGCATGGAACTCTTCTTCATGAGCTAATCCTTTCATCGGGAAGTACTTAATTGCGTTTCCACCCATATCACGTATAAGTGCGATTGCCGTTTTAATAGGTACAATCGCATGCTCATCTTGTGCTGCACTGATTGGTCCTGTTGAAATATTTACATACCCTACTCTTCCTGTAGGCGATACTAAACTATTAATCCAGCTATCCTTTTCCCCAAGATTTGCACGTGTAGCTCCAACAGCAGGAAACACTTGGTTAATATGACTACCAGGATACTGTTTTACAATCTCTGCCACTACTGCCGCTTGGCGATTATCTCCTGCACCAAGTCCAATAGATACAGCTTCGTCAATTTCTTTTCCGTATTCTCTCATTGCAACTACTGCTTCTTTTACTGTTGGGTAATCTTTTGATAAAACACCTACCAATACATAACCTTCCGCTGCGTCAAATAATTCTTTCGCATTTTCAATACTACTTGCTAATACATTTAATGCCACGCGGCCTTTATAAAAACGTTTTTGAATGTTTGTCATCTTATTTTCCCCCCCACTAGTTCTCTTAATTTTGATTCAATCACGTGTATATCATCACCTTGAAGTGGACGTGGATCAATATCAAAATGTCCTTGTCTCACACCATAATCACGTGTATAAATCGCGATTTCCCCTTCACGTAAGCCTGTTACAATATCTTTTGCTGTTTTATTTATTTTTGCTTCGTCAATATGAATACGTGCACGGAATATTGCTCGTCCTGCTTCATCCTGCACAAGTGTTACATTCACGCCTGCTAATTCTTTCAGCGGCATCAGTGCTTGTAACATTTCTTTTTCTTGTTCACTCTTATCTTCTTTAACGCCATACTCATCAAGTGCTTGCAGTAAGCCAAATGTTGTTTCTTTCCCAACTTTCATGCTTCTTCCACTGCAATGCAGCTGTACTTTAATCCATTCAATATACTTCCTCTTACCACCGACAATTCCTGAAGTCGGCCCTTCAATTGCTTTAGAACCACTATAGATTGCTAGATCAGAATACTTCACATATTTTTGAAGATCTTCTTCTGCAGCTGCATCTACAATAAGCGGTACACCATTTCTCTTAGCGACTTCCCATGCTTCTTCAACAGAAATCATATTTTTTTGAACTGCATGGTGTGATTTCACATACAGAATAGCGGCTGTATTTTCACCAATTGCATCTTCAATATGTTCAGCTTTCCCTTCGTTCGCATAACCTACTTCCACAAGCTTACCGCCACCTAAGTAAATCATCGTTTCAACAGGTGCACCATACTGAACGTTGTGCCCTTTCAGCATAATGACTTCATTTTTTGCAATTACTTCTTGATGAAGTCTTTCACTCTTACGACGATTGCCTTCTGTAACAAGTGCGGCGACAGAAAGTGCAATGCCGCTTGAAGCTGAATTGACAACAACAGCTGCCTCTGAATCTAAGATACTCGCAATATAATCGCCTGCTTTATCTACTAAATCTGCAATTTCCACATAATTTTGTCCACCATGTTTCATCGCATCCATTACTGTATTAGTTGGAGCAGATACGCCTAAAATACTCATTCTCCCGCTCGCATTAATTACACGTTTCAATCCGTATTTAGCATTCAATGAATGACCCATTTATTACAACCCCTTTTGTATCAATTCTTCTTTCAGCTATGCGCTGATCCCCTTCTGAATCAATTAACGTAATTGGTTCATTTTTAACCGTAAATAAGGTTAAATTCGCAATATCTCCAGCCTGAATTCGGCCAAGTTCTGGTTTCTTAAGCCAATTTGCTGCATTCGTCGTAACAGCTGCAATAACTTCCTCTAAGGCATAACCTAAATGAAGGAATTTAGAAAGAACATTTGCCATACTATAAACCGGACCATGTACACGATTTTTACGATATATATCTGTACTAATTGTATGAAGTCCGATACCATGGTGCTTCGCTGCTTCAGCCACTTTAAATGAAAAACTAGCATTACCATGCCCAACATCTAAATGGATACCACGTTCAATCGCATCAAGTAACACCTTAAGCGGCTTTCCTTCCTTATCAAAAAGGTTATTTTCTTTTCCGTTTAAGTAATGCGTAATGACATCACCTTTTTCTAAAAGCGGTACTACCTCTTCAATACGAGGAGGTGCTGAACCGATGTGTACCATAAGCGGTAACAATGTTTCACGAGATAATGACCGTGCTACATGTAATGGTTCAATCCCACTACCACAAACGACGCTTTTACTAATTCGTGCCTTTAAACCAACAATTATGTCTTTATATTGATCAACTGCTTGCACGACTTTCTCTCTATCTATCCATTCCATATTGGATAATTCGTTAATTCGTTTTAATCCAATGCGTGAAATGTTCAAAAAGGCAAATAAGTTTGTTTTCGCCTGCTCTCTACTTGCAACTAAATCTGCAATACGATCTGCACCACAGCTCCCCGCATCAACAATTGTTATTACCCCTTGTTTAACGCCAATTTCATCTACTTCATCTCCATATGGATCAAATTCTGGAAAGGCATGAACATGTAAATCAATCCAACCACTCGATACATACACATCTGAGTAATCGAAAATCTTTCCACCTTCTCCAGCACCAGCCTTTGTTATCTCAGCGATTTTATTATTTTCAATTACAATGTCAATTTCTTCCCCGTTCACACGTTTTACATTACGTAGTACGAATCGTTCTGTCATTGTACTTCCACCCTTTTCTATAAAAAGCCCTAAAGAATACGCTTACATTTTAGTTTCACTTTATCTCTTTCACACATTTAGAGTAACATGAAAAAAAATAAAAGTAAATATAACGTTATAATGTTTAGGGCGAAAAATAGAGCAGATACCTATAAAATTTCTAAATAAGTACCTGCTTACATCATTCTAAGCTTCTTTTGGAGTAGATCTTTTACTGATCCAAACACCTAAACCTACCATTCCAAGCCAACAACAGAATGCTAAAATAAACATTAATAGCGGTACTGGTAACCCCGGAATCTCCAACTTATTCCTTCCAACAATTGTTTGAAAAAGTTGCGACCACTGGGTATCGTAGTAAATCCCAACCGTCACAATCACAACAAATACAAAGAATTGTAAACACATATTTCCAATCGATCTCCAAGTTGTGTGAATGAGTAATGAAAGCTCTCTGTGTGAAGGATTATGGGTATATACATTCATATTATTTTTAGAAGAAATCATGTTAAATGTATAGCTCCCAATTGTTACACTAAGGATAATAAATATCGGTGAATAAAATCCGAATAACATTAAAAATGTACTCAATAGAAAAATATATACTGGATTCATTTTCTTAACCGTTTTATTGTTTAACAGTGTAGACATTAACATCCCTAATAAATACGGACCGATTACAATAAAAATACTAGTTAAAATATTATAAAATGCAAAACTATAAAATATCCCTATCAAAAATAAATAACCATTTCCAAATCCAAGCAAAAATGATTGGGCCTTTAATTTAGCTGGTAATGATGAAGAAAGTTTATGAAAAAATTGACCTCTTAATAATTTAAAAAGCATGAAACCAACAAGCAGTATAGTCACAATAAGGAAAAAGAGTATGATTTGTTCATTGTCTATACTACGACTCGCACGTAACAGAATAACGAGTAGAGAAAACAACAGAAACCTTACGACTGCCCCTATAATTGAAAAAGAGGGCATTTCTTTGACTTTTTCAATTGTTGGCATTTTTCTTATGGCCAAAAGTATGCTAATTAAGCAACTTCCATACACTAAGGTTACTAGTGGCAGGTTTACTAAGCTAATGGCCAAAAGTATTACAATTAACAAGAAGAAAACGATAAAAATAATCATTGCTTGTTGATTTTCGTTAAAAACTTTCCCCCCTCTTTCTACGTGACGAAATAATAAAGTGCTTGTCATTGAAGAAATAGTACTAACTGAAAAACCAGAAACTAATGCACTTCCTTCAAGCCATAGGGAAGAATCTTTAAAAAAGGCAACACTAATGATAGATACTATCGTAATGAACACAGACCAGTATAAAGATCGATGAATACCAATCTTACTAACTATAGGTATCCAAATGAACACCCCAGTCATATAGGTAGTATAAAACAAGATAGATGGCCAATATCCTTCAAATCCGTTGGCTAATTGTAGTCCATACACAACGTAAAAAAGCATTGGTGTAAAGATTGTACTTAGTAGTAGACTATATATAAATATACTCTGAATCCTACCCCATCTTTCTCTATCGATATGTATCATACAATACCTCCACTAAAATTGAAAATTCAACTGCTTCTAATTCATATTCTATCCTAAATCGTGATATTGTATATTACAAAAGCAATTTACAATTATCAAAGAATACTTGAGTTATTTAACTCCCCACCAATCGGGATTTTACAGGATAAACTGAAAAATATCTTTCTATCCTACAGGCAAATTCAAATAGAAAGAAGTTAAAATCAATATTTTTTAAGGTCAAGATTTCTGAAAGAAAATAAAAAAAAGGCACTTTATCAGTGCCTTTATCCTAATATAGATCTCGCGCTAGGATTAATGGAGAATATTTCAATAAAACACAGAGACATAGCCATGAAACAGATATCCGCTTCATAATTAGCTTAACACCAATCGAATATACAGTAAATTGAGAATATTTATATAGAATATTGTTAATGTTTAGTATAGATACTTTCCACTATAGCTATAGTAAAATGACATTTTACTGTTGAATCATATATGAAAATTACTTTGAATACTTTTCAATTCACATAAAAAAATCGTACCAGCTAGTACCATACTTAACGCAAATAATGCAATCATTTTTGAACGAAAGCTTCTTATCATTTTAGCCATTGAATGTATACCCAACCCCCCAAACCGTTTTTATCAATTTGTTTTTCCTTTTATCCTCTCCAAGTTTTTTTCGTAAGGTACGAATATGTACCATAACTGTATTCCCACCTTCATAGTAGTCCTCTGCCCACACTTGTTGAAAAATATTTTCCACATTATAAACTTTCTTTGGATGACTCGCTAGTAAATATAAAATATCAAACTCTTTTGGCGTTAGCTCAATATGTTCACCATAGAGACTAACTGTCCGTTGATCAGGATAAATAACTAATCCACCAACTTCCAAAACGAATTTATTATCTGGTTTAGGTTGATTCAACTTCAAAAATCTCCGTAACTGAGCATTTACACGAGCAACTAGTTCAATAGGAGTGAAAGGTTTCGTCATGTAATCATCTGCCCCAATTACCAGTCCTGTTACTTTATCAAAGTCAGATGTTTTTGCACTTAAGAAAATGATAGGCATATGGTATTGTCCTCGAATTTGACGCGTTACTTCATAACCATCCATTTCAGGCATCATAATATCTAAAATTACCAAATCAATTACTTGCGATTGAATAACTTGAATAGCTTCTTTCCCATTAGATGCTTTGACTACACGGTAGCCTTCTTTTTCTAAATGGATAGCAATTAAATCTGCAATTTCCATCTCATCATCAGCTATCAAAATCGAAATACGTTTCATTTTATTCCCCCCCCCGTATAAAGTTAGCATTCAATATTTCATATCTATTTCGTTTCTATTCTATCGCTCCAGCCTTGCGGAGTTATACACTTTCAAAACATCCAACTGTTTTTTTGGATATATATTTTAACATGCTTGATTTTAAACCAGTCTATTCCGTTTGTACAATAAGAAAAGGCTGCCCACAATAGCAGCCTTTCCTTACACCCAATCACCTGAAATAAAGTGAAACTTTAATCAGTAGATAATTACCTAATAATATCGGAGAGCTAAACAAAAGACAAATTAATCTCTTCTCGCTCCCTCATCCGTTCAGCTTTCACATATAATCCGCTGCTTCGTTATCGCTTCTAACCTGTTTCGGTTTACGTTATATCCAAATCCAGCTTCTTTCGGAACAATTACTTTCCCGCCTTGTAGCATGACTTCTGGTGAAATAATATCTCGCTCCCAATGTCTACTTGAAGCTGAAATATCTCCTGGAATCGTAAAGTTTGGAAGTGATGCTAACGCAATATTTTGTGCGCGCGAAATCCCCATTTCAACCATACCACCGCACCAAACAGGAATATCGTGCCGCTGACAATAATCATGAATTTGAATCGATTCGGTTAATCCGCCAACACGTCCTGGTTTAATATTAACAATACGGCAGCTTCCAAGTGTAATGGCTACTCTCGCGTCTTCTAAACAATGAATACTTTCATCTAAACAAATCGGTGTTTCTATTCTCTTTTGCAGCTCAGCATGATCCAGAAAATCGTTATCTGCTAAAGGCTGCTCAATCATCATTAACTGAAATTCATCTAACCTCTTTAATTGCTCCGTATCCGCTAACGTATATGCTGAATTCGCATCGACCATTAATGGAATTTTTGAAAAGACCTTTCGTATTTCCTTTAGTAACTCATAATCAAGTTCCGGCTTTATTTTCACTTTAAATCGCTGGTATCCTTCTTCTGCATACTTTTCAATTCGCTTTAACATATTCGGAATCGTATCTAATCCAATCACAACACCGACTTCAATTTCTAGCTGTGTTCCGCCAAGTAAAGTCGCTAGTGATTGATTTTGGCGTTTCGCATACAAATCCCATACTGCACCTTCTATCCCTGCTTTCGCCATACGATTACGCTTTATATGTTGAAAGAGATTCGGAATCTCATTTGGATGCGTAATTTCAACTTTCAATAAATCTGGTAATAAAAAGTCCTTCAGCATATGTAGCGCTGTTGTTACTGTTTCTTCTGTATACCACGGCTCTGAAAAAGCAACGACTTCCCCAAAACCGATATATCCGTCCGTATCCTCTAGTTCAATGACGATACTCTCACGTGTTTTATACGTTCCGTAACTTGCTGCAAAAGGGATAACGAGAGGCATTTCTGTTATATAAAGCGTCGCCTTTTTGATTCTCATCTACATTTCCTCCAGTAGCTGCCTTAATTCACGTCTTAACAATTTTTTTGAAGCATTACGTGGTAACTCAGATAAGAAATGTACTTCTTTCGGTACTTTATATCGCGCTAACCTTTCTTCACAAAAACGAATAAGCTCTTCTTCTGTTATATCGTCAGCTTTCACAATAAATGCAGCTGGTACTTGTCCCCACTTTTCATCTACTTTTCCAACAACACCAGCCTCTGCGACTGCCGCATGAGCAAGTAGTACTTCCTCAATTTGCGCTGGATAAATATTTTCTCCGCCTGAAATAATTAAATCACTGCGGCGATCTAATACATATAGGAACCCTTCTTCATCCAAATACCCAAGATCTCCTGTATGCAACCAACCATTTATTATTGTTTCACGCGTCGCATCTTCCCGTTTAAAATAACCACGCGTTACATTCGGTCCTTTTACAACAATCTCTCCTTCAACATTCGGCAGTACTACTTCGCCATCATTCTCAATCCGAAGCTGACATGAAAAAAGAGGTTTTCCAGCTGATCCAATTTTCGTTAACATGTAATCCGCTGAAAGCGTACAGATTTGAGAAGAAGTTTCTGTCATACCATACGTTTGATATACAGGAATTCCTTTTGCCACACATGTTTCTAATAACGGCTTCGGTGCTGGTCCTCCGCCTAATAACACACATCGTAAGGATTTAGGATAGGTACCTTCTCCAAGTCGATCTAATAGGTCTGTCAGCATTTTAGAAACGACTGATATGATTGTAACTCCTCTTGTTTCTAGTGCCTCATGAATGAAATCTGGATCATATTTCGGAACAAGTAAAATCCTCATACCGTACATAATATTTTTCATTAAAAGAGATAAACCACCTACATGAAACATCGGCATACACGCTAGCCAACAATCATCATCACGAAGCCCTAAATTAAGTGATGATCCAACAGCACTCGCCCAATGATTGCCATACGTTAAAATAACGCCTTTCGGTTTACCAGTTGTCCCTGATGTATAAATAATCGTCATTGCCTCTTCTAAGGAGAATTCCTCTTGAACGACTGCAGTTTTCTTCTGTCCTTCCACTACTTCTGCAAATGCATGCACTGGTACCTGCTCGGTTTCAAATTCTTGGTCCGTTATTAAGCAAACAACTTCAGCATCTTCCATTTGCCAAAGTAGCTCTTCTCTTGAAAGACGTGTATTGAGAAGTACAGCCACTGCCCCTATATATGATAAAGCGTGAATGACTGTAATCATCTCCGTACCATTTTTCATCAGAACAGCCACTTTTTGACCTTTTTCTATCTGTAAGTAAGAAAGGTGTTCACAAACAGATAATACTTTTTCATGCAGTTCTAAAAAGGTAATCTTCTCCTCTTTCGTTTCAATCGCAGTGCGCTCTGGTGTTAGAAATGCACGTTGCATTAACCAATTGGGCATCGTCTCCATTACACATTCTCCTTTCATTAAAGAAAGAGACTTGATGTACAATCAAGTCTCTTTTTTGCTTCCGCTTTAATCCCATCCAGCTACGCCTCCTCGACCCTTGCGTCTAAGAACCTTCCGCACAAGAAAGTAAAAATCACTTTCTGTACGAAAGAACCTTAGCCAACAGGTCTAAACAGTCGGCTCCGCTTTTAATCACGGAAAACGAGGGAATTGTCCAAAGTCCGGGCTGCGTTTTTCTTTGAACGCGTCGCGGCCTTCTTTTGCTTCGTCAGTTGTGTAGTACAATAACGTTGCGTCTCCCGCTAGTTGCTGGATACCAGCTAAACCATCTGTATCTGCGTTAAACGCAGCTTTTAAGAAACGAAGTGCCATTGGGCTGTTTCCTAAGATTTCTTCTGCCCACTGTACTGTTTCTGCTTCTAATTGATCTAATGGTACAACTGTGTTTACTAAGCCCATATCAAGTGCTTCTTGTGCACTGTATTGACGACATAGGTACCAAATTTCACGAGCTTTCTTATGACCTACCATACGAGCTAAATAACCAGCTCCGTATCCGCCATCAAAGCTACCTACTTTAGGACCAGTTTGTCCGAATACAGCGTTGTCTGCTGCGATTGTTAAGTCACATACGATATGAAGTACGTGTCCACCGCCAATTGCATAACCTGCTACCATTGCAATAACTGGTTTAGGGATTGCGCGAATTAAACGTTGTAAGTCTAATACGTTTAAGCGTGGGATTTGGTCCTCACCTACATATCCGCCATGACCGCGAACCTTTTGGTCGCCACCAGAACAGAATGCACGTCCACCTTCACCCGTTAAAATGATAACGCCAACATTTGCATCATCACGTGCGTGTGCAAAAGCATTGATTAACTCCATTACCGTCTTCGGACGGAATGCATTATGTACTTCAGGACGGTTAATCGAAATCTTTGCGATACCATTGTATGTGGAATAAATAATATCTTCGTAATTTCCTTCTTTTACCCATTCAATAGCCATTACTATTACCTCCTTTTTTATCTTGCTAATAGTCAATTTAACTTGTCCACTAGCCAATCTATAAGCTCTACCCTCTTCAAAAGAAAAAAGTGTCACTGCATAGTTTTAAGAAATCCCTTTACTATTGTATCAAACTTTTGCGGTTGTTCCACATGAATTGCATGGCCAGCCCCATCAATTTTGACAAATTTCGCATGAGGGATGCGTTTTTTTATGTTTGTTAAGATGTGAAAGAACTTTTGATCGCTCTCCCCATTCATTAACAAGACAGGCAATTTAAGCTCTTCAAGCTGCTTCCACCATGAAGGCTGTGCTCCTGTTCCCATGCCCCTGAGACTATTTGCAAGTCCTCTTGGATTATTGGCAAGTCGCTCTTTTCGTACTGCTTCTTGCACACCCTGTGATAATTTTCTTTGCGTTGCAAATAGCGGAATATCTTCCCAAGCGTTCACGAAAGCTTCTATTCCTTCTGATTCAATTCGATTTGCAAGCTGTTCATCTTTCACGCGGCGTTCTTTACGGTCTTCCTCCATCTCAAGTCCCGCCGTGCAATTTTCTAATAACAGAGAAATTACGCGTTTTGGATACAAACATGCCATTGTAATTGCCAGTCTACCGCCCATCGAATAGCCAAGTATATGAGCTTTTTCGAGATGCAAATGGTCAAGTAATGCTTTCATTTGCGAAGCTACATTTTCAATATCATAATGCGTAATTTCCTTGGGGCTTTCCGTTCTTCCATGCCCAACAAGATCCACTACGATAACTTGAAACTGTTTGCTCCATGAAGGAATAAATGGACGCCACGTTTCCATGCTACCCGTAAAACCATGAAGAAGTAGAAGTGGTTCTCCACTTCCGACCACTTCATATTCATACGTTACACCTTGCAATGTTACTTTCATTTCGATTCACCTTGCAAAATTTCCGTAATCACCTTCGATGTATTCGCCCATAAATCCCGGTGAAGTTGTAAGTTTTCTTCTCGGTTCGTACAAATTTCCACAACGTGTAAGCCGTTTTCAGCTGTTCCTTTTTGTACTTCTTCACGAAATGCTTCCCAGCCATTTACACGCGCAAATGAACCACCGTACATTTTGACAACATGTTCATAATCAAGTCCAAGTGGTGTGCCAAACAATGATTCAAAATGTTCTTTTGACTCATATTGCGGTAAGAATGAGAAAATGCCACCGCCGTCATTATTAACAACAACAATTGTTATGTTTAAATCATGTAATTTTGCTGCTAATAATCCATTTAGATCATGATAAAATGATAAGTCACCAATTACTAATACAAGCGGCTCACAAACTGTACTCGCTCCTAATGCTGTTGAAATAATTCCATCAATGCCATTCACACCACGGTTTGCCATGATATGAATGTTTTTATCTGTCGTGAAAAAGAATGTATCCGTATCACGAATTGGCATGCTATTACTGGCGAATAACGTAGCTTCCTCTGGTAATACACGTACAATATCCGTAATGACCTTGCCCTCAAACGCAGTTTCATATGTTTCGATTTTCCGAAGCTCTTCCTTCGTTTTATCATTTATATGTTTCCACATCTGGAACCAATCATTCTTTTCTCTCTTTGACATCTTATCTGTAATCTCTTTACAAAACGAGATATCACTTGCACATACTACTTCGGTTACCATAAGAGCTGGATCTCTCCATTTTCCAGACTCATCTACAACGATATGAACAGCAGTCTTTTGTTTTTTTATAAATTGTGTTAATGCTTTTGATACTGGCATACCGCCAAAACGAATAATGACATCTGGCTTCCATGTATCTTTTAGCAATTCATTTCGTAAAAATGTATCGTAGCAGTCTATCACCATTTCTTTATCATGGTTTCCAGCACGAAGATTTGAAAGTGGATCTGCTAAAACTGGATAACCAGTTTTCTCAGCAAACTGCATAATAGCTTCTGGCAAATCCGAATGACTATCGTCTCCACAAACAATAAGCCCCTTTTCCATACTTGAAAGGCGCCCTATAAGAGAACTTACATATTCACTCGTCATCGTCGTGTTTCCCTGATGAACCGCCCCAGTATATTCTCCGCGGCCCTTTTCCCATAAATACTCTAAAGAGAAATCAGGAATTAGCGGCTCCCGAAGCGGAAAATTAATATGAACAGGTCCCTTTGGAGCAAAACACGCGCTTGCCACAGCACGCCCAGCTGTCATACGAGCATAATGATACATCGGTTCTCTAGCTTCTGGAAGTGCCATCTCCATAAACTGTTTCACAAAAGAACCGTATAGATTCATTTGGTTCATCGCCTGTGGTGCTCCTACATCCCTTAGCTCATGCGGTCTATCTGCTGTTAATACAAGTAGGGGCACTCGTGAATGAAATGCTTCACAAACGGCTGGATAATAGTTTGCTGCCGCTGTTCCTGATGTACATAAAATCGCTACAGGACGCTTCTTTGCTTTCGCGATACCAAGCGCGAAAAAGGCAGCTGATCGTTCATCTACATGCAAATATGTTTGTATCTGTTCATGCTGCTCCATTAGCAAGGCTAGCGGCGTCGACCGTGAACCTGGACTAATGACAACATCATATACATTTAGACGCGCCAATTCGTCCACAAACGCGCCTAAATAATATGATAATGCTTCTATATGATTGTTCATTTCATTAATTCCTCCAAAGCACCAAGCATCGGTCTAAACTTCAAACTTGTTTCTTCATATTCAAGTTGTGGTACTGAATCAATTACAATACCGCAGCCGGCAAATAAGGATGCCTTCTCACCATTCAATAATCCACAACGCAGTGCTACCGCAAATTCACCATTTCCTTTGTCATCTATCCAGCCGATCGGTGCTCCGTACAATCCTCTGTCTAATAATTCTACATCACGAATGAGCTTCATCGCCGCATGGCGTGGTGTTCCGCCAAGTGCTGGCGTTGGATGCAGCTCTTCCACCATTGTCAGAAGTGACGCTTCACCTTTCGCTTCAACCGGTGTAAATAAATGTAGTAAATTTTTTGTTGTTAATAACTCTGGATGCTGCGGAATAGTAACAGATTCACAGTGCTCATTTAATACGCCTCGTATCATGTTCACTACATAACCATGCTCTGCTAAATTCTTTTCATCATGAAGAAGTGCATTACCATTTTTCTTACTTTCTTCTATAGAAGCACCGTGACCAATTGAACCAGCAAGACACATCGATGTAAATTTGTCGCCTTCTTTTCGAATCAGTCTCTCAGGTGTGGCTCCTAAGAAACACGCCCCTTTATAATCAAAAGAAAATACATAACAATCTGGTTGTCCCATGCGGAGCGCTTCTAAAACGCGAACAGAATCAACATCATGATTCATCACTAGCTTTAGTTCTCTTGCTAATACAACTTTCTGAACGCTTCCTTTTCGCATTTCATCCTGCACTTTTTCAATTGCCTTCATCCATGCTTTCGGATCTACTTCCACTTTCGAAGTAACCGTTAATTTTTCTTCTGCCAGCGAGAATTTACTCTCTTGTAAAATTCTTTCTTCTAAAGAGACAATCTCTTCATACACCTTCTCTACACAATCTTCCGCTGAAACAAATGTATTTATCGTTAACCATGCTTTTTCATCTTTTACGGTTAACAGAAACGCTGGTAACGACAATGTTGTATCTTTAAATTCTTTCCAGAGATCCGTTTGCTCTTTTTCTGGGTCAAATGAAAAGCCCCCAAATAAGAGTGGCCCCGTTCCAAATTCATATGTTTCCCTTTGAACAATCGCCTTTTCCTGCACCTTACGCCATTCTTCCCGAGCAGTTTGAAAGCGTTTATCAGAAGAGTTTGCTATAGTGAAAACAGAACCAATTCCAGCAAATATTACATGCTGCGCTGGGTCTGCAAAATAACATCTATTTTCGAATGCAATCCGTTTTCCTACTGCATAAAAAAGAAGTGGATCCATCCAATCTATTTGTTTTACAAAACTAACCAATGTTTTTTCATCAGTCGCACGTTTAATAGCTGCAGTAAGTATTTCTTGTAAATCTTTTTGTTTCGTCTGAATCACAAAGGCTCCCCCCTATGGGCGAAAAATAGTCATAAATACGCTTGATTTTAAGATACACCTCAAACGAAAGACCTGTCAACGTTTAGCATTTCTGAGAAATTCACCTTCTCTTCCTAGAAAATAAACGTTGACACTAAATGATGCTTTTCCTACACTTAATTGTGTACATTACGTGACAAGGAGGATTCACCATGGAAATGAAAATCGACACGAATTCCTCTCCTATGCCGCCAAAACCAAGTAAACAAACAGGCTGGCGCATTTGGTGGAGTTTATTACGTCCTCATACGTTAACAGCTGCTTTTGTTCCCGTTTTTATCGGAACCGCTTTTGCAATGCAAGTAGGGGGCATAAATCAAATACATCTTCCTCTGTTCTTTATCATGCTTCTTGCTTGTCTTCTCATTCAAGCAGCAACAAACATGTTTAATGAATACTTTGATTATAAAAGAGGATTAGATCATGAAGGTTCAGTTGGAATTGGCGGTGCAATTGTCCGCGACGGCATTGAGCCAAAAACAGTACTGAATTTAGCATTTGGTTTTTTCGGTATCGCGATGCTATTAGGCGTTTATATTTGTATGAACTCTAGCTGGTGGCTTGCTGCAATCGGTCTTGTTTGTATGGCTGTTGCCTATCTTTATACAGGCGGACCACTTCCAATTGCCTATACACCTTTTGGAGAATTAACAGCAGGATTATTTATGGGTGTTATTATTATTGGTATTTCATTCTTCATTCAGACCGGCACAGTAACATCAGAAATCATTTTACTATCCATTCCAAATGCGATTTTAATTGGAGCGATTTTACTTTCCAATAATATTCGCGATTTAGATGGAGACAAAGAAAACGGTCGCAACACATTAGCAATTATTGTGGGACGTGAAAATGCTATTGGTGTTCTTGCTTCTATGTTCATTATTTCCTACATTTGGACAATTGCGCTAATCATTGTTGGGATTGTATCTCCATGGATGCTGATCGTTTTCCTAAGTGCACCAAAAGCATTTAAAGCGACAAAAGGATTCATCGGAAAAAGCATTCCAATGGAAATGGTACCCGCGATGATCGCTACTGCAAAAACAAATACAATATTTGGTTTCTTAATGGGAATCGGATTGATACTTGGATATTTCTTATAGAAAAAAAGAGCTGCTGGCGCAGCTCTTTTTTCTATTGCCTCCATTTTCGAAATATATCGGCGCTTTTGCAAATATATCGACCGCTTCTCCTCATATATCGGCGTTCTTTTCAATATATCGACGCTTCGACATAACATATCGACCGTTCGACAATTTACGACATGATCACTCCCCCTTAAATAGCGGGATAATTCCCGTAATCCAGCTCATACTACATAAAGAAATCGAATTGTAGGAAGGTGGATACTGCTATGTTAACTCCACAACAAATCAATCATTTTAAATCCATTTTAGAAAAACAACAACAAGAGCTAGAGCAAACGCTGCAAAATCATGAGAGTGAAAATCGTGCTTCTGAACGGGAATCTGTTGGAGAGTTATCTGCTTATGATAATCACCCTGGTGATATGGCGACCGAATTATATGAACGCGAAAAAGATTTAGGGCTCATTGAATTTTGGCATAAACAGCTGCAAGATACAAAACATGCTCTGCAAAAGATTGAAGCTGGCACATACGGTATTTGCGAAGTATCTGGTGAAGAAATTTCGGCGGAAAGATTAGAAGCAATGCCGACTGCTACAACTTGTATTGAACATACAACGAATAAATTAAACTTAGATGCACGTCCCGTCGAAGAAGAGTTAGTCGAGCCACCGTTTGGCAAATACGATATGGATAGTGCTGTAGGATACGATGCCGAAGATGCTTGGCAAGACGTCGCTTTGTACGGAACATCTGAAACACCGTCTGACTTAGAGCGCCGCGACTCCAAAAATTTTGATGAGATGTATGTAGATGCTGAAGAACCACGCGGTTATGTAGAGGATTTCGAAAACTTCATCGGAACTGACATGTATGGAAAGAATCCACAAGTTTATGCTACAGAAGAGCATGAGGAATATGAACAAATGTTAGATGATTTTGAAGAACGCACCTTTAAAGGTGAATTATCTTCAAGTGAATCTAGTTCGAAGGAATAAAAAAAGCATTCCGAAGTTCGGAATGCTTTTTTCTAGCTAGCTAATTAGTTTTTTGTAACGTTAGCAGCTTGAGGTCCGCGGTTTCCATCAACGATTTCGAAAGAAACTTCTTGACCTTCTTCTAAAGTTTTGAAACCTTCACCTTGGATAGCTGAGAAGTGAACGAATACATCGTCTCCACCTTCAACTTCGATGAAACCAAAACCTTTTTCGCCGTTAAACCATTTAACTTTACCTGTTTGCATGTCATGTACCTCCTAAATAAAAATGAAACTATGAATCCACATGAAAAGGTGGATATAAAGGACATGAATGTATTACAAGTCTAATGCCTTGAATTAAACACGCTTTATTTCCGTACCACATTATGTAGCTCAATAGTGATTTCACTATATCACGCTATATCAAAAACGTCAAATGAGAACACTTTCATCCTAGCATTTTTCTTATATTTTTTTATAAACTAATAAAATTTGTAAAAAACATGCATAATATAATGCTATTTTGTTTAAAAATTAACAAAACAATAGTTTTCTAATTCCACTAATTTCTCTACAACATTAGTATCCACTACATATGAGGTGAAAAGAATGAAAGCACATGAAATTGAGTATAAATTATATGGCGATGATATGCAGTTTGTTGAAATTGAGCTAGATCCAGAAGAGAGCGTTATTGCAGAAGCTGGGGCAATGATGATGATGGAAGACCACATTGAGATGGAAACAATTTTCGGCGATGGTGCTGGAAAGTCTAATGGTATCTTCGGAAAATTAATGGGGGCTGGAAAACGTCTCGTTACAGGTGAGAGTATGTTTATGACTGTATTTACAAACACAGGTCATGGCAAACGCCACGTCTCATTTGCTGCACCTTATCCTGGAAAAATCGTTCCGGTTAATTTAACAGAATATCAAGGTAAAGTCGTTTGTCAAAAAGACGCATTTCTTTGCGCTGCAAAAGGTGTTTCTATCGGAATTGAATTTACGAAAAAAATAGGCAGTGGTTTCTTTGGCGGTGAAGGCTTTATTATGCAGAAGCTTGAAGGTGATGGACTTGCTTTCATGCACGCAGGTGGCACAGTATATAAACGTGAACTTAAAGCTGGTGAAAGACTACGCATCGATACAGGATGTCTTGTCGCAATGACACGAGATGTTAACTACGATATTCAATTCGTAGGCAACGTAAAAACTGCTTTATTTGGCGGTGAAGGTCTATTCTTCGCAACGTTAGAAGGCCCAGGAACAGTTTGGATCCAATCCTTAACACTTAGCCGTTTAGCAGCACGTATTACAAGCCCGGCAGCTCAAAACAACGGTGAAGGCAGTGTTTTAGGCGGACTTGGTCGTCTTTTAGATGGAAAAGAGTAAAATCATTTTATACAAAAAAGCAAATCGCTACCTCTCATAAGGAGAGCGGTAGCGATTTGCTTTTTCATGTTAAAGAATTATTTTCCTTGTTCTTCTTCACTTGGACTGTACATACCGTTCTGAATCATATAATACTCCATTGCCCCATTTAACCATTCCTCTTCTTCCTTGGTATACGGAGACGGAATCATATTCTCATACTGATCTTCCATATTTTCTAATTCACTCAAAGAGTATACTGCTTCTTCCCCTACATATGTAAGGGTTGCCTTCATATGTTTATCGACAAGCTTTTGTACCTCTGGATCATCAACTTGCTTTCCAAATAATCTCTTTACTTCTTTAGACAAGTGGATAAATTCTTTATCAAGTGCCACCATTTCTTCTTCAGGTCTATTGTATAATTGATCAACGACTTCCTTAGACATACATTCTTTTTACCGATGTGGTTACCCAAATCATACTACCTCACGTAACTGAAGGTTCAAGTGTTAATTCGCAAAAATATTTACTTTTTTTTACCTCACTTTGTTTTAAAGTTACTCAAAGAATGATTCTCCCCTTTAACTCATATATTGAACTATACCTTTTCGTAAGGAGGGCTTCCTTGATGCGTGCTCCTTTATCCTTTGATAAAGACACTGCCATATTGTTAGCTTCTTGCTGTGAGTTAACATATGATCAATATAAACAAAATGGGGTTTTCCAAATACCTGATGGGTTTCAATATGTACAAGGCTTTCAAGCGAAAGCGGTTCAAACAACAGAATGGTTTGGTTTCATCTTAGAATCTGAAGATACAATCATCGTTGCCTTTCGGGGAACACAAACAGAGCCAGATTGGGTTATTGATTCCCTTGTTAATCAAAAACCTTATCCGTATGCACTAAATAGCGGAAACGTCCATAACGGCTTTCTTTCTACTTACGAGTCTTGCCGTGATCCAATTATGGATATGCTCGTCTCTTTGCCAGCGCATAAAAAATTGCTTGCTACAGGACATAGTTTAGGCGGGGCACTTGCTACACTTCACATATTAGATGCACGTGTTAATACTGCATTCGCACAATATGGTCTCTATAGCTTCGCTTCCCCGAAAGTTGGAGACATCACCTTTCGAAACTACTATAAACTGCAAGTAGCCAGTAGCTTTCGCTTCGTTAATTTATTTGATGTCGTTCCCCTTCTTCCCCCGCGTAAAGTACATTTTAATGAACAAGACTGGGAATATGCCCATGTCCATCACAACATGACATTTACAAAAAACACAAAATCTATCACCAACAATCATTCGATGGCAACATACAAGACATGTCTGACTTCTCATTTTTAGCAGGATATAATTAGAAAATAACTATTAGTATACTATAATAATATATGTAACTACTTTTTCGGATGAGGGGACCATACATGCTTAAGTATTTCTTTGCACTGTTTCTTGTTTTACTTTTTGCAGTTACAGGTTTCTTTACATTCTCATATTTTGCTACAGAGGAATATGGTGGCACCGGCATGCTATATTCAGTAAATCCTTATATCTCAATAGCAAACTAAATAAAAACAGCTTGGACATTCCCAAGCTGTTTTTATTTTACTGAACACTATTATATTCGTGTTTCAATTTAACTTTCTATCACAACCAACATATCTTGAATTGCCTGTATTACTATTTGTGGGCAATCAACATGAATTGCATGTCCAGCTTCTTCAACAATAATACACTTACTATTTGTAGATAGCTTAGCAAGCTCTTCATGAAATCCAATCCAAGCTGACATAGATTCTGGTGTATGATGAGGTTGTGAAGTACCCGTCATTACAATTAACGGAATATTACCAAGTGATTTAGAAACGCGAGCTTATTCTAGGCTCTCTTCCACTTCTTGAAGAAATCCTTCTGCACCAAATTGATTGAAGTAAGCTTCTTGCACCTCTTTTGAAAATAAAGGAGCCATTACTTTATTTTGATCTTCATGACATGAATCTAACAGGATTACTCCTGCTACTTCTTCTGATATGTACTTGCATATAGTCTAACATTTAACCCTCCGAATGAATGACCGACTAATACGTAAGGCGGTTTTACATTTGCTTTTTTCAATAACATGCGAAGATTCTCTACAGCTTGCTATGACATGGTCTTTCATCCTTTTCGCTTTTACCTACACATAAATACCTTTACCGATTTGGAAACTTCCTCTCTGATCGGATCCCAATTCTCTAATGCCCATCCATATCCTGAATCAAAAACAACAGTTGAATTTTCATTCTCTTCACCAAAATATTCATAGTATAGCTCAATCCCACCAATATCTAACTTTTTTCCTACTTTTGTTTTCATAATTTTCTCCACAATAAATCCTCCCATTTCCTCTTTTTACCAATTTACCTATATTAAATAGTACAAGAACCCTATACTCCAATCTACTAATCACACATTTTTTTCTAGACATATAAATAAAAGCCCCTTCAAATTTCCATAAGGGACTCTATATTATTCCTATATATTCATTTTGATTTTTAGGCATATAAGTCGCTGCTATGAAGAAAAAAGTGACCTCCACTCTTTTTTCTCCTTTTGTCTTCACTTGGCATGGGGCTAAAAAAGGATCTGACCACTTCTATCCATGGCTGGATCCTCTCTCCCACCTAAAAAGAAAGGTTTTTTAATTTAATTCATGAAAGCTTAACTCTATCACCAATTCTCCAAATCTCATTACTATACTGCAAAATCGTACGATCACTCGCAAAGTGTCCCGATTGTGCGATGTTTAAAATGGACATCTCTAGCCACTTGCTTCTGTTTTCATATGTTCTTCCTACGTCTTCTTGACGTTCTGCATATGGACTAAAATCACGAAGGACAAAGTACTCGTCATTTTGAATAACTAGAGAATCATAAATAGCCTCAAATTCAGCTCCTACATTTGCAAAAAAGCCATTCGTTAACTGATCAACTACTTTTTTAATGTGCATATTGTGATGATAGTAATCATTTGCACGATATCCGCCATTTTGATAATAATGAAGTACCTCTTCTGCCGTTAAACCAAAAATGAAACAGGCAGCATCGCCTACCCTATCCTTAATCTCAATATTAGCTCCGTCCAAGGTTCCAAGCGTAATCGCACCGTTCATCATAAATTTCATATTTCCTGTTCCCGATGCTTCCTTACTTGCTGTTGAAATTTGTTCACTTACATCAGCCGCCGGGAAAGTATCTTCTGCCAAGGAAACCCGATAGTTTTCTAGAAAGATAATTTTCATATATTGACTTACATACGGATCGTCATTTACCTTTCTAGCAAGCTCATTTATTAATTTAATAATTTTTTTCGCGTAGTAATAGCCTGGCGATGCCTTTGCACCAAAAATAAATGTACGTGGATAAAATGAAAAGCTAGAATCCTCTTTTAAACGATTGTATAAATATAAAATATGTAACACGTTTAATAATTGTCTTTTGTAAGCATGCAATCGTTTTACTTGCACATCAAAAATGGAATTAGGATCAACTATAATCCCCATTTTGCTATGAATTCGTTCTGCTAGAATATGTTTCCGCTCCTGCTTTACATCATACAACTTGCCTTGAAAGGCAGCATCGCATACGAAACCTTGCAGTGCTTGTAATCCCACCGGCTGTTTGATCCATTCCGTTCCAATCGCTTCAGAAATAAGATTTGTAAGCTGTGGGTTTGCTTTCATAAGCCAGCGCCGATGCGCAATTCCATTTGTCTTATTATTAAATTTGTCTGGATAAAACTCATAAAATAACCGCATTTCACGCTGTTTTAAAATTTCCGTATGAATTTTTGCAACACCATTCACACTATAACTTCCGACAATTGCTAAATGTGCCATTTTCACAAGATCATGCGCAATAATTGCCATGTCCTCAATCCGCTTCCACTCATACGGATATCGCTCCCAAAGTTCATGGCAAAACCGCTCATTAATTTCTTCAATAATCATATAAATTCGTGGTAACAATGGCTGAAAAATATGGATTGGCCACTTCTCAAGTGCTTCTGATAATGTCGTATGATTCGTATAAGAAATCGTCTGAGTTGTAATATTCCATGCCTCTTCCCAAGTCAGCTTTTCTTCATCCAGTAAAATGCGCATGAGTTCTGGAATTGCTAGCACGGGATGAGTGTCATTAATATGAATCGCAATTTTCTCATGTAAATTACGAAGTGTTCCATTTCTCTCTCTATGTAAGCGAATGATATTTTGTAAGCTTGCTGATACAAGAAAATACTGTTGTTTTAAACGCAGTATTTTCCCTTCATCATGCGTATCATCAGGGTATAAAAATTCTGATACTGCTTCTGTTTCACGCTTATATTTCAAAATATCTTTACAATTTTGCGGGAACGGAATCGGTTCTGCGTTCCAAAGCCGAAGTGTATTCACCGTATCCGTTTCATATCCAACAACCGGAACATCATAAGGAACCGCCATAATGACTTCTGCATCCGTATGTCGAAACTCTAAGCGCCCATCAATCTGCGCAGCTTCTACTTTTCCAAAATAGTTCACTTCCACCGCTTGATCATGTCTTCTTACTTCCCATACATTTTCATGAAGGAGCCACTGTTCTGGCAATTCTACTTGATATCCATCGACAATCTTTTGATCGAATAAGCCGTGTTTATAACGAATACCACATCCATGTCCAGGAAGATTTAAAGATGCTAAAGAGTCTAGAAAACAGGCTGCTAACCGGCCGAGTCCTCCGTTACCAAGGCCTGCATCTGCTTCTCTTTCTTCTAATTCTTGTAATGAAATTCCAAGCTCTGAAAGACCTTGTTCACATACATCACGAATCCCTAAATTTAGCATGTTACTACCAAGTAAACGGCCAAGTAAAAACTCAATCGACAAGTAATACATTTGCTTTTGATTCCCTGTCCGGTATTTTTCATTCGTTGCAATCCAATGCTGATTCATATACTCACGTACCATGTGTCCCAGTGTATTATACTGATCACGACTTGTAGAATCTTTGAAACTTTTTCCATACATCGTTTCTAGTTTTTCTAAAAAAGCAGATTTAAAGCTTTCAACATGAGTAAACATTTTTTTCACCACCTAAGAGTGTTTCAGCAGATTATTATATAATTTCTTATATGCAAGAGCAGATTTTTTCCAGCTGTAATCCTCTGTCATTGCCTGCTCTACAAGCCGATTCCATACTGGTTTATTATGATAATACTGCAGCGCACGACGAACGGTATGCAACATGTCATGGGCATTAAAGTTGGTAAAACTGAAGCCATTTCCAGTTTCCGTCTTCTCTTCATAAGACTGAACCGTATCGTTTAATCCTCCTGTTTCTCGCACAATCGGAATTACGCCATATGCCAGTGCGATAAGTTGTCCGAGCCCGCACGGTTCAAACAACGATGGCATTAAAAATAAATCGCTACCTGCATATACTTGATGCGCCAATTCTTCATTAAAACCAATGTACACCTTCACTTTTTCTGGATACTCATATGCCATCCATTCGAAAAATTGCTCATACTCAGAATCTCCTGATCCTAAAATAATGCATTGCACATCTTCTTCCATGATTTCCCGAAAGACAGTACGTACTAAATCAAGACCCTTCTGCTTTGTTAACCGCGTTACCATAGAAATAATTGGTGTATCTTCTTTTTCCGGCAAACCAAAATAACGCTGTAATGCGCGTTTATTTTCTTGTTTTTCATCTAATGAATCTGCATCATACTGCGCAGTAATATAAGGATCTGTTACCGGATTATATACACTCGTATCAATTCCATTTACAATGCCACTAAGCTTATGGTTATACTTTCGTAACAAACCATCTAGTTTCTCTCCAAAAAATTCATATTGAATTTCCTCTTTATAAGTTGGACTAACTGCTGTAATACAATCTGAGGCGATAATTCCACCTTTCATAAAGTTAACGTTCCCATAAAACTCTAGCTGTTCGCTCTGGTAATATTCATCGCCAAGCTCCAGTAAATCATGCATAACCTCACGAGGAAATACCCCTTGAAACTGTAAATTATGAATGGTATAAACCGTTTTAATGTCTTGATATAACGGGTTATCTCCATACTTTTCACGCAGCAAAAAGTTTGCCATCGCCGTATGCCAATCATGACTATGAAGAATATCAACTTCAAAATCTAAATGCGGGATACACTCTAACACCGCTTTAGAAAAGAAAGAAAAGCGTTCCCCATCATCATAGTGACCATAGAGGGAATCTCTTTTAAAATAATATTCATTGTCGATGAGATAATACGTAATCCCATCCTGCTCACCTTTCAAAATTCCGCAATATTGGTTTCTCCAACCGAGCTGAACATTGATTACTTTATGAAGCGTACATGCTTTTCGCAAGTGCGCAGGAATAAGACTATAGTTTGGAAGTATAATGCGGACATTTACTCCTAATTTTTTGAGTTCTTTTGGAAGTGCACCTGCCACATCTGCTAAGCCACCGGATTTAATAAACGGTACGCATTCTGATACTGCAAATAAAATATTCACGTGTTGTTCCACTGCCTGAAAAGCGTATATACCCTGGGCCGCTCTTCTTACAGCTTCCTCCCTTCGGATTTTAAATTCATATAAGTATGAGCAAGTGAACCCCTATCAAATAGGGATTCACTTGCTAGAATGTTTAAGAATAACTAGTAATGGTCTGCGTTTGGATACTACCTTTTTCCACAACATGTGGATTGTCAGGTGTCCCTGTTAAAACCACGCCATCTTCAATTTTAACATCCTTATCAATAATAACGCCGTCTAATATACAGTTATCTCCAATTTGGCTCTTTTGCATAATGATACTGTTTCGAATCACTGAACCTTTTCCAACCTTTACAGAACGAAATACAACACTGTTATCTACTTGTCCTGCAATAATACTACCGTTCGCAATCATTGTATTTTTTACCCCAGCGCCTTTCATATAGCGCGTTGGTGGTTCATCTTTTACTTTTGTAAAGATAGGAGCTTTCTTCGTAAATAATTGTTTCCAAATGGAAGGCTGTAAAATTTCCAAACTATGTTTATAATAATTTTCAATCGAATCGATTTCCGCTACATACCCCGTATGTTCATATGTACCAATGTACAACGATTCTCCTCGTTTTTCTTTGACCACATCAAACAAACTATAATGTTCCATGTCTTTATATGTTTCAAATAAGTCTAATAATAATTGTTTCTTAAGCACATAAGTTTGCAGCGATACGCCTTCATGGCATACTTCCGTAATATCTGCTCCTGTATGTATATGTCTTTCTAATACCTTTTGAAAATTTAATGCTGTAACAAGATGGCTGTTTGTAATAACAACATACTCTTGTCTACTACGCAGAAAGTAGTCAATATGTCTTCTGAAATGAGCGAAGGAACCGAACTCATCTTGATCACATTGGCAATTCGGAGGAAATAAAAATAAGCCGTCGCGTTTTCTATCTAGATCCCATTGTTTCCCTGATCCAAGATGATCCATCAAGGAGCGATTCTTATGACTTGTAAAAATCGCTACACTATGAATATGAGAATTAACCATATTAGAAAGCATGAAATCAATGAGACGATAACGTCCTCCAAATGGTAGCGCGGCCAGTGAACGGTGCCCTGTTACTTTCTTTAAGGAAGGAAAACTTCCTGTTGCATTAATAATTCCTAACATTGTTTCTCCCATTCATCTCATCCTCCTTTTCTATTTCCCCTCAGCAATCAATACAACTTCATCAATATTTTTTTCTGGACGAATAATCGTTCCATCTTCAATGACCATTCCTGATCCGACAATCGCTCTTTCAATCACAACATTTTGACCAATTCTTACATCCGGCATAATAACGGAATCCATCACCTTGCTGCCTTCTCCTACCGTTACCCCTTGGAATAAAACAGAATGCTTTATATCCCCTTCAACTACGCATCCTTCATTAATTAACGATTCTTCTACAGTCGCCCCTTCAGCAATATATTGCGGTGGTTCATTTGGATTGACTGAATAAATACGCCAGCTATGATCATTTAATTGTAAGGATGATTCATCATGAAGCAAATCCATATTCGCTTCCCATAAACTCTTTACAGTTCCAACATCTTTCCAGTATCCTTCAAATGGATACGCCATAAGTTTTTTCTTTTCGTCTAATAAAAGTGGGATGACATCCTTACCAAAATCATTACTAGATTCAGGATTTCTCGCATCCATCTCTAAATATTCTTTCAAAATAGCCCAATTAAAAATATAAATTCCCATTGAGGCAAGATTGCTTCTCGGAAACTGTGGTTTTTCATCAAACTCAACAATCTCCATCTCCTCATTTGTATTCATAATGCCGAATCGACTTGCCTCTTCCCATGGCACTTCAATAACAGAAATCGATACATCTGCTTCTTTTTCAATATGGAAATCTAGCATTTTACTGTAATCCATTTTATAAATATGATCTCCTGACAAAATCAGAACATATTCCGGATCATACTGATGTAAAAAATTTAAATTTTGATAAATAGCACTCGCCGTTCCTGTATACCATTTCACCCCAGAAGATTCCGCATAAGGGGGTAAAACTGTCACGCCTCCGTTCACACGGTCCAAATCCCACGCATTCCCAATACCAATGTAATTATGCAACTCTAACGGTTGATACTGTGTTAAAATCCCAACTGTTTCAATACCAGAGTTCGTGCAATTACTCAATGTGAAATCAATAATTCGGTACTTACCGCCAAACGGAACAGCTGGCTTGGCTAAATTTTTTGTTAATGCACTTAAACGACTACCTTTTCCCCCTGCTAGTAACATTGCTACGCACGTCTGCTTTTGAACCATTTTGTTTTTTACTCCCCTTTCTCGTCTTCACTGGTCTTAAAATAGATACACCAAGTGGTGGAATTGTTATTTCTACATGAGCAGACTGGTTATGATATGGCTCCCCAATTACTTTCATCCGTTTTTTATTCACCTGTCCTGAGCCGCCGTATGCTGCATCATCACTATTCAAAATCTCGTTATAATATTGGAATTCTGGCACGCCCACTTTATAACTTTCGTACACAACATTCGTAAAATTACATACAACAACAAGAACGTCTTCCTCTTTATCCCCTTTGCGAATAAATGAAAAAATACTTTGTTCTTTATTATCAGCATCAATCCACTGAAATCCTTCCTGTGAATGATCCAGTTGCCAAAGTGATTTCGATCGCTTATACAATGCTATGAGCTCTTTAAAGTAATCATGCATATGACGATGCATTTCAAAGTCATGTAAATTCCAATCTAAATCCTCAAGGTCTTTCCACTCATCAAACTGACCAAATTCACCGCCCATAAAGAGCAATTTCTTTCCAGGATGCGTAAAGAAATATCCATATAATAAACGGAGCTGTGCAAATTTCTCCCAGTAGTTTCCCGGCATTTTATTAAGCAATGATTTTTTCCCATGAACGACTTCATCGTGAGATAGTGGCAATATAAAGTTTTCAGAGTACGCATATAGCAAAGAGAATGTCATTTTCTCATGAATATATTTCCGGTATTCTGGTGCACACTCCATATATTTCAGCACATCATTCATCCAGCCCATATTCCACTTATAATTAAACCCAAGCCCGCCCTCATACGTTGGAGCCGTTACAAGTGGCCAAGCTGTCGAATCTTCTGCCGTCATTAGAAATTCTTCGTCCTCTGCAAATACTGCTTCATTTAGCTCTCGTAAAAAGGAAACCGCATATTCATTACTTTGCTCTTTCCCTTCCTTTTCCCAGTACAACATATTAGCAACCGCATCGACACGAAAACCGTCAATATGGTAATATTTCATCCAAAACAATGCGTTTGAAATTAAAAAGTTTCGAACTTCTCGCTTTCCTAAATCAAAATTCACTGTACCCCATACATGATTTTGCTGAACATCCGCATCTTTATATTCATAGGTTGGTGTTCCATCAAATAAGTACAAACCATGAGCATCCTTGCAAAAATGTCCTGGTACCCAATCTAAAATGACACCGATTCCATATTTATGACATTCATCGACAAAATACATAAAATCATGAGGCGTACCAAATCGACTTGTCACCGCATAATATCCAGTCCCTTGATATCCCCAGGAACGATCATACGGATGTTCAACAAGCGGCATAATTTCAATATGAGTAAATTGATGTTCCGCCACATAAGGAATGAGCTCCTCTGCCATCTCCCGATACGAATACAGAGAGCCATTTTCTTTCTTTTTCCATGAACCAAAATGCAATTCATAAACAGCCATTGCTTCTTTATAAATTGGCTTTCGTTTCTTCTTCCGAAACCAATTTTTATCATTCCATTCATATCCCCTTATATCAAAAACTACAGATGCCGTATTCGGTCTTACTTCTGCATATGTTGCATAAGGGTCTGCTTTTAAAATCGTCTCATCACCTAGAGTCTCAATCGCATACTTATATATTTCGTTTGTCTCTATCTGTGGTATAAACAATGACCAAATACCCTCTTCTGTCATTTGGAGCATCCTATGTTGCTCGCTATCCCAATCATTGAAATCTCCAACAACGCTTAGATTTTTCGCATGAGGAGCCCATACTGTAAAACGTACACCTTGTATATCATTCTCTATTACAAGGTGTGCTCCAAATATGTTATAACTCTCATAACATCCTTCTGTATGAAACTCATACAAACTTTCTTCTAAATAATTTGTTACACCCAATATGTTCACCTCACTAAGATGACAGAATTTTTGATACTTTTAACATTCTCCAAAAAACTGAAATATCCTTGTTAAATTTAAATTAATATACGTTTTTCCCTATGTTTTTTTAAGTTTTTTTTACATTTCAATGGAAAATATCGAATTTTGACGAATATTCCTTGAAAGCGGTTTATTTTATTTTCGGGTTTCAAAGATTTTTTTTGATAAATATACACGATAGCAAGAAAATCGCTATTTTACTAGCTTCTTCCTTTCTTCACTATGTTGAATCGAATAATTTTCAGCTTATAAAGCTCTTACAAAATCTTTCATAATAAAATGTTTCTCAACATTTTATGCAAGAAAATTATTGAAACACGTAATACACAGGAATATACTTGCCCTCAATAAAGAATATTTTTCCATTTAATATTTCTTTTTTTGGGGATCGAACTCTTATGACTATAATCCTTACTTAAACACTATGTTTTATCTATTTTTAAGGATTTACTGTTAGTAGAGCTAGATATCAAATACATCTCAACTGGGGGCCTTATTATGTCATTAAAAAGAAAAATAGGAATGGGAGTTATTAGTGCTTCACTAGGTTTATCTCTTAGCTTGGGCGGTGTTTTTGCTTATTTTAGCGACTCTGAAACATCAAATAACTCATTCCAAGCTGGTACATTAGACTTATCCGTTAATCCTACTGTCATTGTCGATGTGAAAGGTTTAAAACCAGGTGATTCAATCGAGCGAAATTTCCAGCTTGAAAACAAAGGATCATTAGACATTGCAAAAGTAGCACTAGAAACATCTTATCAAGTGAAAGATGTTAAACAAGATAATAATGGGGAAGATTTGGGCGATCATGTTCTTGTACAATTTCTAGTCAATGATGGGAACCAATCTAATCCAAATGATGACCATGAGATTTTATGGGAAACAAAACTATCAGAATTAAAAAATATGAAACCGGAAGATGTAGCAACATCACTTGAACGCTATAATTTAATAGATGGTATTAAATCCGGTAATACAGACAACTTACACGTTCTATTTTCCTTTGTCGATAATGAACAAGACCAAAACAAATTTCAAGGAGATTCCCTCCAGTTAAACTGGACATTCCATGCAGAGCAAACAGCAGGGGAAGAAAAATAGATTTTTTTCACATGAGTATTTCCAAATTTTCTATTAATCAATTATAACTATTTTCTATCTTTTTATTTCTGAATTTTTAAAAAATAAATCCAGAGGAACATAATGAAAAAGAAAAATAAAAAGAAACTCGTTACTGGAATTGTAACTGCCGGCGGATCATGCTGCATCTATATTATCTAACCTTTCAAAAGAACAGCGCCAAGCATTAAATAGCCTAGATGCGAATCCTGAGTTTGTTATTTCACCAGACATTAACACAAGTAGTTCCGAACCTATAAATGTCATTGTAGAATTTCAAACCGCTCCCGTGAAAATTAATGAACTAAAACAAAAAGCAAAAGGGTTACAAGCTGCACCAGAAAATTTGAAAGCACGTATTGACCAAGAGCATGAAGAGTTTCGCAAAGGGCTTGAGCGACTTCATCAAAATAGTCCATCCGTGAAGTCAGGCAATTTACAAACTGCAAAGATTAACCGTTCTTATAAACACGCTATAAACGGTGTTGCGCTGACCTTACCAGCAAATACAGTAGAAGAGTTATTACGAATTGGAGTCGTAAAGCGAGTTTGGAAAGATTACGAAGTGAAATTAGATCTTCCAAAACAAGGAGAACAAAAAGCACCTCAAAAATTAACAGATAGCATTCCGCAAATTGGTGTCGACAAGCTACATAGCGAAGGGATTACTGGAAAAGGAATTAAAATGGGTGTGCTAGATACTGGGATTGACTATAATCACCCTGATTTAAAAGACGTATATAAAGGATATCGTGCGAAACCTGGTGAGAATGCTACTACAATTGATCCAAACTCAGTAAAGGGTTGGGACTTTATTAATAACGATGCCGATCCAATGGAAACAACTTATTCAGAATGGAAAGATTCCGGTGCTCTTGAATTCAACGATCGTGGATCAGCATTTTACATATCACATGGGACACATGTTTCTGGCATTGTCTCCGCTCAAAAGAAAAATAAAGTTGATGCTGCCGTAAAAGGCGTGACCCCTGATATTGAGCTATATAACTACCGTGTATTAGGTCCTTACGGAAGCGGTGCAACTTCTGGTATTATCGCAGCCATCGATAAATCGATTTCTGACGGTATGAATGTCATCAACTTATCTTTAGGCGATGATAGTAACAATCCACTTGATCCAACTTCTATCGCAGTCAATAATGCGATGCTGTCTGGACTTGTTACAGTAGTTGCAGCAGGGAACGCTGGCCCGAATCCAGCAACCCTTGGATCACCTGGTGCTTCTCCGTTCGCCATTACAGTGGGAGCGAGCGATAGTTCTATCTCTCTTCCGAAGTTTTCGGGTCATGCGGAAGAATTACAAATTCCAAGCATCATTCTATTTGGCAAAAACTTTACTGACAAAATAGAAGACTTTAAAGGACAAAGCTTGCCAGTTGAACACGTCGGTCTTGGTAGTCCTAGCGAATTTAGTAACAAAGATTTCAAAGGAAAAATTACACTTGTGCAAAGAGGTAACATTTCCTTTGATGAAAAAATTGTCAATGCAAAACAAGCTGGAGCAAAAGCCGTTATTGTTTATAACAATGTGGACGGGGAAATTCCATACTATGTTGGTGAAAGTACAAGCTATATCCCAACATTCCGCTTAAGTAAAGAAAACGGGAAAAAATTAAAAGCACAAGTAGAACAAGGAAATACACCTTTTACATTTGATGGACTAGATTATGTTCAGACTGAAGGTGACCACCTTGCTGATTTTAGTTCCCGTGGTCCTGTTACAACCAACGATGATATTAAACCTGATATCGTTGCACCTGGAGTTGCGGTGCTCTCAACATTACCAGAGTTTATTAACGATCCACAAGAAGGTGAAAATTACGATGGTGCTTATGCTCGTAAGCAAGGTACATCTATGGCATCACCTCATATTGCTGGTGTCGCTGCTCTCATTTTACAACAACATCCAAACTACTCTCCATTTGATGTGAAAGCTGCTCTCATGAATACAGCTGATGATTTGAAAGATAAATATTCCGTATATGAAGTTGGGGCTGGACGAGTAGATGCTTACAATGCTGTTCATAGTGAAACAACTCGTATCAGGAGAGTTTAATCTCGATTTCTTACAAAAAAACTTTAGCTTCTCACATGCGAGATTAAATCCTGCTTTTGAAAAATTAGCTGCTGAAAAAGGAGTAAAACCAACGTTACATGAACCGAAACTAGAAGATGGTTCCGTTAAAGTTGGTGCATCTATTGATGATAAAAACTTTACTGGTTTTGATGGTAACATTCCATTTATCGATGTAACGTTTAAAGTATCCAATGATGAATATTATCAATCTGACATCCAATTTGAAGCGCCTAGCTTCTTCTACTGGAAATCAAGTGAAACAGAGCCAAGTAAAATTCGTATTCTTCAAGATCAATCATTCTCTGTTATGTCTTTAAACTCATTAGCTGAAGGAAATATTAAACCTGAAGCATTCCTAAATGAACGTGGATATTTAGATGAAAAGTTCGATTATACAAAGCTTGGCATTAAAGTATATGCGGCTGATTCCTATCGCCATAAATATGATGGTACCTTAGATAAATACGGTTTCTTCCGCTTACATGGTCTACCTGTCAATTTACATGGTCTACCTGTCAATAAACGTGACTATAACTTATATGTGGAAGCACCAGAACATTTAACAAGCCGCTTAACAACAAAACTAGGCACTGAAAAAGATGGTAAGCTACTTGGTCAGTATTACTATGCTCGTTTGGATGAAAACCTTGCAGGCGATGTGAATAGCGATAAAGTTATCGACATTAAAGATGCAGAAATCATTGCAAACAACTATGGTAAAAAAGGAGTATCTGTAAAAGACGGAGATATTAATCAAGACGGTATTTTGGATGAAAAAGATATTCGCTTTGTAGAAAAGAACTTCCTGAAAAAAGGACCAGATGCAGCGAAAACGCAAAAGCCTCTTGAGAAATCAAAAAGTGGAACATTAGCAGATATTCTAAAGAAGTTAGGTTTAACGCCTAAAAAATAAAGTGAAACTTTAATCAGTGGGGGGTTCTTCATCCCCCACTGATTATTAACCTTCACCAATCGAGCTTTTACGAGCCGTAATACTCCCACAAATAGCGGGATAAACATAAAAAGCACTCTATTTTAAAAATAAAGTGCTTGTTTCTATAAACAACCCTCTTCCAGCAAAAGGGGTATATTTGGGGGATATACAAGGGAACTGGAAAAGGAATTTATATAGGGTTATATAAAAATTCAGAAGCAGGAAGCAGTTTCCCACTTCTGAATGATTTATCAATTATATTAAAGTACTGGTGCCATAGTTTCTTTTAATACTTTTACAGAATGAGCGAATTTCGCTTTTTCTTCTTCATTTAGCTCAAGTTCAACGATCTCACGTACACCTTCGCGGTTAATAACAGCTGGAACACCTACATAAGCATCTTTTTCACCGTATTGACCTTCAAGGTATGCAGATACAGTTAGTACACTGTTTTCGTTGTTTAAGATTGCTTTAGTTACGCGAAGTAGTGACATACCAATTCCATAGTAAGTTGCACCTTTACGTTCGATAATGTGGTAAGCAGCGTCGCGTACATTTACAAAGATTTTATCTAAATCATCTTGGTTATACTGTTCATTGTTCGCTAAAATTGTTTCTAGCTTTTGTACACCTATAGTAGCGTGGCTCCATACTGGAAGTTCAGTATCGCCGTGTTCACCAACGATGTATGCATGAACGTTACGTGGATCTACATCTAAGTAGTCACCTAACATATAGCGGAAACGAGCAGAGTCTAAAGTAGTACCTGAACCGATTACGCGTTCTTTTGGTAATCCAGATTCTTTCCAAGTTACATAAGTTAGAATATCAACTGGGTTAGTTGCGATTAAGAAAATACCATCAAATCCGTTATCCATAATACCGCGAACGATTTGCTTAAAGATTTTTGTATTCTTCTCAACTAAGTCTAAACGAGTTTCACCTGGCTTTTGTGGTAATCCAGCAGTGATAACAACAAGATCTGCATCTTTACAATCTGCATAACTACCGCTCCAAACTTTTGTTGGTGATGGAGAGAATGGTACCGCATGGCTTAAGTCCATTGCTTCCCCTTCTGCTTTTGCTTCGTTTACATCTACAAGTACGAATTCTTCAGCTACACCTTGGTTGATCATTGAGTAAGCATAACTACAACCTACAGCTCCTGTTCCTACTAATACTACACGATTGATACCTTTTTTCATGGTAATTTCCCCTCTCTATTGTTCACATTTATTATTATTGTTGTTTAAGTAATTAATTAAAGTACTAATTTAATGTTGTTTAACTTCCTTACATACACATTGTAGCATGAATCTTTGTGAATGTATTCACAAATTATGACCTATTTGTGAACTTTTTCACAGACAGTAGAAAGTTATGCTGTCAGGTCTGGAATCAATCTCAATGGAAGCCTTTTCTTTAGATTGTGAAAAGCTTATTTCATCATATTTTATCGTTGATCTATTAAAGATTAGGTAATACATAATTTGCTGTAGCCTCGCATCCATCAAGTTAAAATCTCTTTATATCTCAAACAAAAAAAGCTATCCTTTCGGCAGCATTTCCAGAAAGAATAGCTTTTTTTCGTGTTTGGGATCACCCTTTTTCTTAGCTCGCTGACGATGCGACAGTACCTCTATTAAATATTATTCCGGCATTAAACGAGTAGATACCCCAATTCGATTCCATGCATTAATAGTAACAATCTGCATAATGATTTCAGCAATTTGTTTTTCTTCAAAGTATTTCCTTACTTCTTCATATACCTCATCAGGAACGTGCGTTTCCGCTACTAGTGTAATTGCCTCTGTCAAAGCAAGCACAGCACGCTCTTCCTGCGTAAAGAATGGTGTCTCACGCCAAGCATTAAGAGCATAAATACGCTGCTCTGTTTCCCCTAGTTTTCGTGCATCTTTCGTATGGAGATCAATGCAATACGCACATCCATTGATTTGAGAAGCCCGAATTTTAATTAGCTCTTTCAATCTTTCATCAATACTTGTAGTCATCAAGTATTTTTCTAAACCCACCATTGCTTTATAGCCTTCCGGATTTACTGTTCCCATTAAAAATCTTATTTCCATTGTATATTCCCTCCATAAAATAAAATTAGTTTATACTTTGGCATCAGGATATTTAACAAGGTCTCTCATGAATTCTTTACTATCACTATCTGTCGTAGAATATTTTAGTTCATGACAGAAACTTTAATTAAAAAACATACATGTGATCCCTCTTATCCCCTGTCACTTATAAGACAAATTAGCTCTTCATTTTGTGACAAAATAAAAAAGAGATCTTAAAATAAAGATCTCCTTTTCAATTCAATGTTATAGAACTGGAATGTGCTTTAATTTATCAGGATTGACTACAATGTAGATTCTTCTAATTGCTTTGCCACTTTCATCCCACTCAAAGCATATGGCTTTCTCTACATAGCCTTTATTCCTTGCTAAAATACCAAATTGACCATTTATGATAGTTGGGAGAAGCTCCAATTGAAAGAACCCTCGTGAAACAATAGCCTCCAGAAATATCTGGATACGTTGTTTGCCCAGAATCGGAAATATAGCTGCACGCACTTTACCGCCTCCATCAGTGACAAGTGTTGCATCTGCTGTCAGCAAATTAATAAATTCCTCAAAATTCCCTGTATTTGAAGCTTGAATAAAAGTATGTATCATCTTTTCTGTATAATCTGATTGTTGTGGATGTACTGGTACCTCATGCTGTATCTTCACTTTGCAACGGCTGTAAATCTTTCGGCAATTTGCCTCTGATTTGTTTAAAACTTCAGCTATTTCATGATAATCGTACCTGAGCGCTTCCCTTAAGACAAATACGGCTCTTTCAACAGGTGTTAAATTTTCTAACAGTACAAGAAATGCATAGGATACCCTTTCATTTTGAATTATGGTTTCTATAGGATTTAGTTTTGCCGTATCTATTTCGGGCTCGGGAAGCCATTCTCCTGTATACACTTCTCTCTTTTTCCGAGCCGATTGTAGTATATTCAAACAATGGTTTGTCGTCATTTTAATTAAATACGCTTCTATATTTCTAACTGATTCTTTGTCTATCTGCTGACTTTTGATAAGTATATCTTGAGCAACATCCTCGGCATCACTAACAGAGCCAAGCAGACGATATGCAACAGAGTAAACTAAAGGCTGATAAGTTCGGTACAAAGTTTCAAAATCCATCCTATCACTCCATTCTATATCGTGTTTCAATACAAAAAATATATGATTTGTTATGATTAAAAGATGATCTTTCCATTACAAAAGGAAGGGTTCTTAATCTTACGCAAGCTCTTATATATCACTGACATAATAATATTTGATAGCTTTTATCCATAGGAAGCAAGGATTACAACTGGTATAAAGTCTTACATAAAAATTGTACATACGTGACTAGTTTTTGCTTTTAAAATAGATAAATGGTGCACATACTCTTTGTTATCTTGTTCTGTACATAATTCTAGCCCTTTTTCTATATGCATTACAGCAGTCTTCAGAGTAGATTCCCACAATTTCAGTCCGTTTTTCTAAGTAATGACTCTAAAAAAGCAAACTTCGATAAGTCTGCTTTAGCTTAAAGAAAATATTCAATATACGAAAAAGAGATAGCAGATTCTGCTATCTCTTTAAGTATGACCCGTACGGGATTCGAACCCGTGTTACCGCCGTGAAAGGGCGGTGTCTTAACCACTTGACCAACGGGCCAATTTCTGGCAGAGAAGAAGGGATTCGAACCCTCGCACCGCGTTAGCGATCTACTCCCTTAGCAGGGGAGCCCCTTGAGCCACTTGGGTACTTCTCTATAATATGGCTCCGCAGGTAGGAATCGAACCTACGACCGATCGGTTAACAGCCGATAGCTCTACCGCTGAGCTACTGCGGAATAATGGTGGGCCTAAATGGACTCGAACCATCGACCTCACGCTTATCAGGCGTGCGCTCTAACCAGCTGAGCTATAGGCCCTCATTATAAAAAGCGGGTGAAGAGAATCGAACTCTCGACCAGAGCTTGGAAGGCTCTTGTTTTACCACTAAACTACACCCGCATAAAAATGGTGAGCCATGAAGGATTCGAACCTTCGACCCTCTGATTAAAAGTCAGATGCTCTACCAACTGAGCTAATGGCTCATTTTTACAAAAATGGTGGCTCGGGACGGAATCGAACCGCCGACACGAGGATTTTCAGTCCTCTGCTCTACCGACTGAGCTACCGAGCCTTTATGTAAAAATGGCGGTCCC
>NZ_LTAQ01000008.1:0-587 GCF_001590835.1 Bacillus gaemokensis | reverse complement strand
TACACCACGGGACCATTTGGTTGCGGGGACAGGATTTGAACCTGCGACCTTCGGGTTATGAGCCCGACGAGCTACCAGACTGCTCCACCCCGCGACGATATAATATTCTTTTTTTAAAAATGGAGGAGGTAGAGGGATTCGAACCCCCGCGCGACTCTCGCCGCCTGTCGGTTTTCAAGACCGATCCCTTCAGCCAGACTTGGGTATACCTCCAGGGAATTTACTTTAAATGGTGGACCTTGTAGGACTCGAACCTACGACCGGACGGTTATGAGCCGTCTGCTCTAACCAGCTGAGCTAAAGGTCCTTATGGTAGCGGCGGAGGGGATCGAACCCCCGACCTCACGGGTATGAACCGTACGCTCTAGCCAGCTGAGCTACACCGCCATATGGAATTAAATAAGTGGAGCCTAGCGGGATCGAACCGCTGACCTCCTGCGTGCAAGGCAGGCGCTCTCCCAGCTGAGCTAAGGCCCCGTGTTTAAAACTATCGGGAAGACAGGATTTGAACCTGCGACCCCCTGGTCCCAAACCAGGTGCTCTACCAAGCTGAGCCACTTCCCGTTAATAAAAGCGCGCCCGAGAGG
>NZ_LTAQ01000007.1:83340-102633 GCF_001590835.1 Bacillus gaemokensis | reverse complement strand
TTCATCTAGTTTCCAATAGAATTGAACCTTTTTATGTTTCTTCTTCCAAATTTGATAGATCAGGTTCCCGTATTCATGAACCCAGCGCATGATGGTTGTAGGGTGAACGGAAACTCCTCGTTCTTGTAGGATCTCAGATACATCGTGATAGCTTAAAGAAAAACGACAGTAATAGCCAACGGCTACCAAAATAATATCCTTTTTGAATTGTTTTCCTTTAAAATATCGCATTTCTGATTCTCCTTACCTTTTTTCTAGAGTGTAGTCTCAGTTAGGAAACTTTGCAACAGAACCCTAAACGATCTATATTTGAATCCAGCTTGTCATAAGAATAGTTATTCCACTGATCCTATAGCAATTAAAGAAAAACTATTCGACAGAAAAGGTATTGGGTATTATCAAGGTACAAAATTATTTTATTAGATATTCAATCTATATTTAGGGTGTATATCTGTAACATAAAATAGGAATCTACATTCCTTAAATATGTCCAAAAAAATTTTATTTTAGGGGATTAGATATCTGTAATACTGAACCACCCCTATGATTTCGCAATTTATTCCTATAAGAATATTTTTCACTGTTCAATATAATGTAAAATGAGTATAGTTTCAATTGAATTAAACATTCTTTTTACCTTTAGATCTATGAAATTTAAAATAAATATATCGAAATCTAGGTTCTGTTGCAAAGTTTAAAAATATCCCAAAACATTGAATGTATTATACGATATTTTGTATATAATATGTCGTTTATTTTTGTAATTTGTATCTTTATACCATATTTTTAAAGAGATAAAATCTTTGCAACAGAACCTTTAATGGTATTAAATTTGCTAGGGAGGAATTAGATCGTCATGAAAAAATTTGTAAAGGCAATGCTATTATGTTTTGTTATTTTTGCTGTTTATCCTACAACAAATGCTTTTGCAGCTAATAAATATTTAGCTGGAACTCATGGGTATTGGGAGTCAATAGGGACATCGTGTCAAAAGCAGATTTGGGCTTTTTATAAATATGACTCTAATGGTTTATACAACCCAATAGATTATGGTTGGGTACAATCTGAAAATGAAGTAGATTGGTATTATATTAAGGAGCATGTTATGTTTGACCCATCTAATTCGTGTCTTAAAAATTATAACGGCAGCTCTTGGTTGAAGATAGACGGTAGATGGTATTTATTCAACCCTGGTGGAAAGCTAGTTAAGAAAGAAGGTTGGGAATGGTCGGCTAATGCTGGGAGATGGATATATTGGATTCCTGGAAATTATGGACTTGCAACAAATGAATCAAGGGTAATTAACGGGGTAACATATTACTTTGATAGCAACGGTTATATGAAATAACAGTGAAAAGAAGAATACTTGAAGGAGTATTCTTTTTTTATTTTCGACAATGTCAGATATGGATAACTTAAAATAAAGTGGCAGAGTCGTGACCGCTTTTTGGCAGTAAATGTGCCGGTTGTTTTGGAATCAACGTGATATATTTGTATTGTGAGTAGTGGCGGAAAACATTGCTCGCAAGATTCCTGATAACTGAAAAGGTTCTGTTGAAAAGTCTTTAAAACTAAGCTAAACTTTTGCAAAACAAAGTGAGGAGAATCATACATGAGATATTTTAAAGGAAAGCAATTTAAACAAGATCTTATTTTAGTAGCCGTTTGCTACTACTGTCGCTTTTCTTTAAGCTATCGTGATGTCTCTGAAATTTTGAATGAACGTGGTGTTTCAGTTCATCCAACAACTATTATGCGCTGGGTTCATGAATATGGCCACCTGATCTATCAAATTTGGAAGAAGAAAAATAAAAGCGTAGAACTATCTTGGAAATTGGATGAGACCTATATAAAAGTCAAAGGCGAATGGCGTTACCTGTACCGTGCAGTTGATAAAGAAGGGTACACATTAGATATTCAACTTCGTAAAAAACGAGATCATCAGGCAGCATATGCTTTTATGAAAAGGTTAGTGAAACGGTTCTAACAACAGATAAAGCACCAGCATTACTGTGTGCATTCAAACAATTAAAGGAACAAGGCTTTTATAAACGTACAACTCATTGTACAGTCAAACATTTGAACAATCTCATCGAACAAGAGCATAGACATGTAAAAAGGCGTTTTGCCAAATCTGCAGGATTTCAAAGTATTCGTCATGCTTCACGTACCTTGAAAGGCATCGAAACCATTCATGCCCTCTATAAACAAAAACGAAGTTTACAACAACCAAACTTCGTTTTTTCAACGTATAATGAATTACAACAATTACTAACGATTGCATAAAATCCATCTGCAATCATACCAACTTTTTATCTGTCAAGAAACTTTGCAACAGAACCATAAAACTTATATAAAAAGTTAGTATGAAGATATAATTTAGAAGAGGAGGGAATCACAATGAATTACATATTTTTTAGAAATGCAGATGGGGATACAGGTCACCATTTTGAACCAGGCGGAGGCGGCCATTAAATGGGAACAACACCTACAAAATAGTTGTAGGTGTTGTTCCCATTTAATCGTTCTCTTTTATAAGTTGTTCCAAGATAATTTCTACTTCTCTAATGCTTAATTTACTTGCTTTTGCAATTGTCTCAATCGGAACACCTAATTCATGCATCCCTTGAATCATCTGTATTTTTCCTTTTTTGAAACCTTCCTCTAAGCCTTCTTCTCGAGCGTGAGCTAATTTTGCCTGTTCATCAAATAAAACCTTTTCCCTAGCCTCATACTGTGATCGAAAAGAACTATTTTGACTCATATCTTCCCATTTATTGAGTGCTTTCTGTAATATTGGATCTTGATTCATAGCAATCTCCTCCAGTGTGTGGGTTAAATGTTCATCCTCGTGTGCTGGTAAAAGTAATAACCAACGAGCAAATTTATTATCCCACGGATTGATTTTTTCTTCTCTCCATTGCTGGAGCAACTTAGGGATCTCAATAAAATGAATTTCTAAATCATCAAGTAACACTCGCTGTTGCTGTCGGCTCCATAATTGACCTGTTGTTTGAATATCCTCAAAATGAGGGAATAAACAAAAATCTAATAAGTTAATGGCAATAGTTTTACGAAGAGCACGATATGGCATGCCTTTTTCAATTTGAGATGTATATAATTTTGACCAATAATACAACGACCGTTTAATCATGTCTTGTGTATTCCGTACTTGAATTTCAACATTTACTTTTGTTCCGTTATCCAGTGTCGCTAATATATCTAATATGGATAATTTGTCATCCTCATATTCTTGATGTAGATGTGGGTCTTCTATTTGTAGAGATTGAATAGGAGATGATAAGGATTCATGTAGCATAGCGTTTAAAAAGCTAATCAGCAATTCTTCGTTTCCTTTTACCCCAAATAATTGTTTGAACGCAAAATCCACTCGTAAATTCACTAATTTAGGGGTCTGTGTAGCAATGGAACCAAATCACGCAATAAGTATTAGCGGACATTATCCGTGCACAAAAAAAGAAGACTCTTCAATTTGGAAGACCTTCCTTTTTAAAGATTCATAAATAATCTACATAGTTTATCATATCTGACAAAGGAATTATAAATGTAACTTTAGTTCCTATATTTTCCTTAGAGTCAATCGTAATTTTTATGCCTAGCTTGGAACAAAGCTTTTCACATAGATACAAGCCCATACCTGTACTTTTACTAAATCTTCTACCATTTTCACCTGTAAATCCTTTTTCAAACACTCTATTTATATCTTTATCTACGATCCCTACTCCATTATCTTCTATAGTTAACATGACTGAGTTGGCTTTCTTAACTGAATATATGCTGATCATAGGCGTTTCACTGTTTGCATATTTTACAGCGTTCCCTATTATCTGATTGAGCATAAACTCGAACCATTTTCTATCACTATATACAATTTCGTTGATATCTTTTATATCTAGTTTGATTTTCTTATGAATGAAATCCCTATAATTTCTTTTCACGACATTCCTTACTGCATTATTAAGTTGAATGGGTTTAATAATGTAGTCTTTGCTTACATTGTTACTTCGTGAATAATACAACACCTGTTCTACAAATCCCTCAATCCTATCGATCTGGAGGTCTATTTTATTCGTTAATTCATTTTGGTTATTTTCAATAATTAGCTTTGTAGAAGCAATTGGGGTTTTAATCTCATGTACCCATGTTTCTATATACTCCCTATAGTCTGCCTGCATATCTTTATAGTATTTCACCTTCTCATGCATATCTCTACTTACCTGCTTCAATATATGGTTTAGTTTTTCCCCATGGATAAAATGAGCTTCCTTTATTACTTCTGGAAGTAAGTATTTTTTATCTAAACTTTCTAATATGCTGTCAACTTCATCATAATATGCTTTAGCCTGTATACACTCTAAAGCCATATACGAAAATAAGGGCAAAAACCAAATGAAAAACACAAAGAATATGAGAAGGGCATGAAAATCCATCATAACCATCACAACTAATAATATAAAAAATAGCAGCAGGTTAGATATAATTACTACCACTTTGTCTTTAATAAATTTACCTATACTCATGGCATGATATACCCCATTCCCCTTCTTGTTTCGATTGGGTTTTCGATGCCAATCTCCTCGAGCTTTTTTCGTAATCTAGTAATATTCACAGTTAAAGTACTGTCATCTACAAAATAATCTGCTTTCCACAAGTGTTCCATAAGGAACTCCCTTTTTACGATATTTCCCTTATTGTTTATTAAATAGGAAAGGATTTTTACTTCATTTTTCGTTAACTCTATCGCTTGGTCTTTATACATAACGCTTGCATTGGAAAGATTTAAATGGAAATCCATGTAACTTAACATATTACTCGCCTTCGAGCTTCCATATGTTCTTTTCAAGATATTTGTTATCCTTGCTAATAATATTTCTGTATTATAGGGCTTTGTAATAAAATCATCTGCACCTAAGTTCATACTCATTAATTCATCTACTTCATTGTCCCTACTTGTAACTATTATAATTGGAACATCTGAATTTTTACGTATTTCTCTACATATATAATATCCATCGAACACAGGAAGATTTATGTCTAGCAATATAAGGTCTGCATTTTCGTTTTCAACATACTGCATGATATTATTATAATCTATAGGAGCTTTTACATCGTATCCATATCTTTGTAAAAAGTTTTGCAATTCTTCTCTGATCACTTCATCATCTTCAATAATCATAATTTTTTTCATAAAATTCCCCCCTCCGATCTATTTCACCTTCCATTATATTATCCCTTATATTTTATATAAATATACAGCTATATTTAACTACTAAATATGAAAGTACATATTTAGTTTTATCAGGAATTTTCACCTGTTAAATTCTTGATTATGTTAAAGAGGTACCTACTTTTCAGTAAATACCTCTTTACATGAATACTTATTTATTATTTAACATTTAACTTTTCTTTCACTTTTTCAGATAATTGTTCCGCTGTTACCTCTTTATATGAGTTTATATCATTTGAATCCTTATTCAAGGGTTTAAATACATCAACAGCAAGATATGCATTTACTTTCAGCTTTTTTTTAGCCCAAAATTTCACAGGAACCTCATTTCCGTTTTTATCATATGCCATTAGATTATAATCAACGAATCCCGTCGAAGGGTTCACAATGCCTGATTTACTATTTTCTGTTATTTTAACGTAACACTTTTCATACTTCATTTTATTATAACCGTACCAACCTCCAACTGCTGCGAGTAACAGTCCACTTAAAATACTTAAAATAATTAGCGTTTTTTTCAAAATAATCACCTTTTACTTCTATTAGTTTTACTGCTGAATTTTACTAAAACCTTGTCTACAATCAATCTCTTTATAAATTACTCTTAACAATATTTTTATATCCCGTATATGTTGTAAAGAAATATCCTACATACACTATAATAAATATGAAAGCGGTCATTAGCGCTGAAAAGGTAATATCTAGTTTATACACATTACTTATCGTGTCACTCATCATCTTAATTCCCACCACTGAGTGAATCAATGCAAGAATAACTGGAAGACTAAAATATATGCCAGTTTGCATAAAAATTGTTTTGTTAATCATTCTTTCGTTTGCACCAATTCTCTTTAAGGCTTTATATCTTTCTATACTATCACTGGCCTCTGATAATTGTTGAAGAGCTAATACAGCCATGCTAGTAATTAAGAACACGATTCCAATATATATTCCAATATACAGCACCATAACTGTGGACGCCTTGGATTCTGAGTATGTTTGATCCTTTGATACCCCGTATGGGATACCATTATCCCGATATCCAGCCATAAAAAAGTCCTCGGCGATTTTATCATATTTTTTATTATATTCTTCTCTGTTTTTATCTAAATAACTTACATTAAAAAATGACTTACGAATCTTATAACCTGATAAAAATTCATCATTTATAATGATTGTACATTCATTATCTGTAAAACCATTAGTAGTATGAAGATTTTCTTCTACAACTTTAGTTTGTTTTACCGAGTATTCTTTTCCTTTAATATTAAGTTTATTACTGTCTTTCAATTTTTTATTAATTGATTTAACTATTGGATCTTTATCTGATGAGATTAAAACCTCATCCTTATTTAAAGTTATTTCTTTTTTACCCTTTAATTGGAGAATTTTATTATAATCAGATACCTTAACAAAGCTTACGTTAAATGGTTGAAGCTTTTTATCTCGAGATTTCAACAATTCTCCTGCGCTTAACTCTGCATCATATTCATTGTAAACTATATATTTTTCATTTTTACTTATTTTAGATTTAATCTTATTTAACGTATCTTCATTGCTATTTTGACCATCATTGTACAACCTTACGCTAGCATCAAAAGGCGTTACTTGTTTAGTTCCTTCTTCAGTAGCTTGTTTAGCACTTATTCCAGTAGACAATATCGCTATTGTAAGAAATAACATTAAGCAAATGAGAGACATGGATAAAAAATTCGTATTTACCTTACTATTTATTTGTTTAATTATAAAAATATTTAACTCTTTTAAATATACCTTTTTATTTTTCTTTACTATATACAAGATGAATCCAGATAAACTAAAGAAAAATAATACTGTACCTAAAATTCCAAGGATTATTGCTAGCAGGAACATAGGATCATCTACCTTGAGGCCTATGTTCAGTATTGTTTTATATGCATAACCAAGCGAAATTACGCATAAAATAAATATCATTAGATGTATAATAGGATTTTTAAATTTTACTTCTTCATTTTTCTTACTTGCTGTTATCAAATCGATGATCTTGTACTTAGAAATAACAAATACATTAAAGATTATAACAAGTAAGAACATGATACCGAAGTACAATATAGTCTTACCTATAGCACCTGTCGAAACTGCGAATTTATATTCACTCATCGGTAAATCGAATAGCTTTAAAGTCAAGCTAGATAAGGCTTGTGATGCTGCAATCCCTAGTATAAGTCCGCTAATTAAAGAGATAGCTCCAACTATTATGGTCTCTGTTACTAATATGCTAGATATTCTTCTTTTTCCCATACCTAAGGTCATATAAATTCCTAATTCTTTTTTACGTTTCTTTATTAAAAAATTACTCGCATATAATATAAGACTTCCTAATATGATGGATACAAATACTGATATACCAGCCAATGCACTAGTTAACGTTTTTATATATGATGAACCTGTATACTTCAGTTCAGTAAGCGCCTTTTGTGACTCTATTGAATTAAAGCTATAAAATATACAAACCGCTAATGTTAGTGTTAAGAAATATATAGCATAATCCTTAAAACTCTTCTTTACATTACTTACGGCAATCTTAGAGTACATTATTATCATCACCTCCAAGCAGTGTGATAACTTCAATAATTTTATTAAAAAATTCTTTTCTAGAATCAGTCCCTCTTACTAACTCATTGAATATTTTACCATCTTTAATAAAAAGGATTCTATGAGCATAGCTAGCTGTAAAGGCATCATGCGTAACCATAAGAATTGTTGTCTTTAAATCTTTATTTAGACTCTCAAATCTTTCCAGTAATAATCTAGATGATTTAGAATCCAGCGCCCCGGTTGGTTCATCCGCAAGGACTAAGGATGGATCTGTCACGATTGCTCTTGCTGACGCAACCCTTTGTTTTTGTCCACCTGACATCTGATAAGGATATTTGTTTAAAACCTCTTCAATCTCTAAATACTTTGCTACTGCTTTTATTTTCCCATCTATTTCTGAACTTTTTTCACCTTTAATTGTTAACGCTAAAGCAATATTTTCATATGCTGTAAGAGTATCTAATAGGTTAAAATCCTGAAATATAAAGCCTAACTCATTTCGTCTAAATTTATCTAATGCTTTTGACTTTAACCTAGTAATGTCACTATTATTAATGATGATTTTTCCTGTTGTAATATGATCGATCGTTGAAATACAGTTAAGAAGTGTCGTTTTACCACTTCCTGAAGGTCCCATGATTCCAACGAATTCCCCTTCATCTACTTTAAAGCTGATATTATCAATTGCCTTTGTTACGTTATCTTTATTTCCATAATACTTTTCAATTTTTTCAACACTTAATATGGTTTTCATTTGTAGCACTCCTTTTGGTAACGCTCCTGTTTTGACTTCGTCTTATGTAACTAATTTTATCCGGTTATATTTGTAGTATCGATGGAACTACATTACATTAACATTACATTTTCGTAATGTTTCACAAAAGAAACCCTCGACTCATGAATAAGCCAAGGGAAAAATAATGAAAGAGAATTTTGTTTTAGGCACAGTTCCTAAGTAGAAGCTGGATTTGAGTTAATATTTTAGACACAAAAAAGTTAAATCTATGCTACTTTTTTAGCCATATCTTCTATTACTTAGTGATTCGTGGGGTCTGTGTAGCAATATAAGCATTAGCGGGCATTATCCGTGCACAAAAAAGGAAGGCTCTTTAATTTGAAAGACCTTCCTTTTTAAAAATACATGTTAGTATTATTTATAGATGTCACCACGAATTCCGATGGCTTGTATGTATATGACTTTCTTATTATAATTTATTTCAAATAAAATTCAAAAGGTTCCAACCTGTAATTGATATAGATCTGTGTAACCCTTCATACTTTTAATATCTCCTTTAAGGGAGATTTCAAGAAGCCCTTCAGCAATTCTTTTTTACTTTGCAATAAATTTTATTGCGGACTTATGGTAAATCAACTCGCATACCGAACTCATGTTCCTACCCTCTCCTGATACATATCCTTCTTCATTTTGTAATTGTTCTAGCTCTTGTTTCGATTATGGTTCATCATCTAGTTCTGTACAATCAATGTTCTCCCAATCTGCAAGTTTTTTTTTTGAGCGTTGAAATCTTCTTTACGAATAGCCATGTGCTACACCGACCTTCGGTATTGTTTTAAATGTCCACTAATTAATATTAGTGGACATAAAGTGTAGAAAAATAAACGTTTGATGTCCGCTAATATAACTGATAAGATTAAATTGGAATGTCCGCTAATATAAATCAATATCAAAGGAGGTACATATGACATCTACAAAAATAATTTCTGTACAGGGAACAGCTTTCATCTCAGATTTTATTTCTAGCTTATCTCTAGAAGGAGATTTACATACAAAAACACTTACAGAATATACAAGTGATCTTAAAGACTTTATATATTGGTTTGAAAATGTATGGGGAAATCATGCAGAAGATACTATTTTCCATCCGACAAACGTCACTGCCCGAACAATTGCGAGGTACCGAGAACACATGCAAATTAATAGATCTTTAAAGCCTTCTACAATCAATAGAAGGATTAACTCTATTAAACGATATTTTGATTGGGCTAAACAACAAAGATTAATCCAAACGAATTATTCAAAAGCTATTAAGTTTGTTCCAACAGAAAAAACAAGTCCAAGACAAATGACAGATAAAGAAGAAGCATCTTTAATGAACGCTGTTGAAAAATACGGCACCTTACGTGACAAAACAATGATGATCTTTATGCTTCATACTGGTCTTCGTTCAATGGAGGTTTGTGATGTTCAAGTAGCAGATATCGTTATGAGAAAAAGGGGAGGTCATGTCGTCGTTCGATCCGGAAAGCGAAATAAACAGAGGGAAGTTCCTTTAAATAGTACGATTCGTTTAGCATTGGAAGAGTATATAAGATCAAGTAATATTTTACAGGGTTATTTGTTTCCTTCTTCTAAAACAGGAAAACGATTACAAGAAAGGGGTGTCCGTCATATTCTCCAAAAGTATATGCGTCTTGCCAAATTAGATTTTAGTGCACATGATTTAAGACATCGCTTTGGTTATGTGATGGCTGAACGCACACCTCTACATCGCTTGGCACAAATTATGGGACACGATAACTTGAATACTACGATGATTTATGTAAGAGCTACTCAAGCAGACTTACAGGGCGAAGTGGAGAAGATTGCATGGAACTAAAGAATAGAAATACCTATCTTATCATTTGATGTAAACAAATAATTGTAACAGGAGGAACTGGAATTATGCCTGTAGATTTTTTAACACCTGAACAAGAAGTTAAATATGGGTGTTTTAGTGAAACTCCAACATCAGAACAACTGGCAAAATATTTTTGGCTAGATGATAAAGATAAAGAACTTATATGGAATCGTCGAGGTGCTCATAATCAACTCGGCTTTGCTGTTCAATTAGGAACCGTGAGGTTCCTAGGTACATTTTTATCTGATCCTACAGATGTACCACATGCTGTGGTGGCATATATAGCAGATCAACTTGGTTTAGACGCCAAAAGCTTTGCTAATTACCAAAATAATTGAAATCATTGGGAACACATGAATGAAATACGTTCTACTTATGGATACAAAAATTTTACAGATCAGCCAGGGCATTGGCGTCTGATCAGATGGTTATATACACGTGCTTGGTTACACAATGACCGACCAAGTATATTGTTTGACCTAGCCACAGCACGATGTATAGAACAAAAAATTTTATTACCTGGTGTATCAGTATTAACAAAGTTAGTCGCGAAAGTTCGTGATCGTGCGTCAGAAAATCTATGGGAAAAACTCGCTGAACTTCCTTGTACTGAACAGCGCAAACAATTGGAGAATCTTCTTCAATCAGATCCCGAAAAAAAGAAAACACATTTAGAGCGTTTAAGCAATCCTCCGTTTACTATCAGTGTTACAGGTATTAAACATTCTCTTCATCGACTACAAGAGCTTCGGCATTTAGAAGCCGAATATTGGGATATATCTGGAATCCCTACTAAAAGACTGCAACAACTTGCTCGGCATGCCGTAGCTGTAAGATCACAAGCAATTGCCAGAATGAATGATGAGCGTCGAATAGCTGTGTTAGTGGCATTTGCTAAGATTTATACACAAAATGCTCAAGATGATGTGATTGATATTCTAGATCGATACTTAACAGATTTATTTGCTAAGACGTATCGAAAAGAACAAAAAGAACGTCTTCGTACAATTAAGGATTTAGATAAAGCAGCACGTCAACTCCGGGAAGCTTGCATAACATTATTAGAGCATACTGATCCTTCTATCCATCCAAAGGTTGCAGTGTTCAAAAAAGTCCCAGAAAAAGATTTGATACAGGCTGTTCAAATTGTTGATTCACTCACCTGTCCGCCGGATCAAACGCTAGCATATTCAGGATTATTGCAACATTACGGTGCAATTCGGAAATTCCTTCCGCTACTCATGGAAGAAATTGAACTACAAGCAACACCCGCTGGGCTTCCTATTTTACAAGCATGGAATTTTGTAAAAGAACATGGAGATTCTAGCAAGAAAAAGTGGAAAAATGCCCTTCTTGTTGGTTTGAATACAAATTGGTCTAAGATTGTAGTTGATAAGAAAACACGAACTGTAAATCATCGTGCTTATACATTTTGGATGCTCGAACAGGTAGTAGATGCTCTACGGCGCCATGATCTTTATATCGTTGGAAGTGCAAAATATGGGGATCTCCGTTCACAATTGCTACAAGGAGAAGAATGGAATGTAATCCGTCCTAGTATTCTACGGTCATTAGATTGGTCTTTAGATTCTTATGAATCTTTTGCCCCTCTTAAAGAAGAATTAGATTTGGCTTATCATCAAACCGTCGAAAACTGGGATAGTAATCCAGCAGTTAAAATAGAGACGTTTGCTGGTAAACAAAGAATTACTCTTACGCCTCTACAGAAAATTCAAGAATCCGAAACACTAGGAATATTAAGAAAGCGTATACAAGATATGTTACTAAACATAGACATTCCTGAACTATTATTAGAGGTAAATCGTTGGACCGGATTTATGAATGCTTTCCGACATATTAGTGAAGCTAGATCAAGGATTAATGATCTACCCATAAGTATTTGTGCATTACTGATATCTCAAGCTTGTAACATAGGCTTACGCCCTCTTGTTCAAGATGGTGTCTCCTCATTAGCACGTGATCGTCTTACCTGGATTGAACAAAATTATTTTCGTGCAGAAACTCTTACAGAAGCCAATACAAGATTAGTGGATTTTCATAGTCAGTTAGACTTGGCAAATATATGGGGAGGTGGTGAAATTGCTTCAGCAGATGGGCTACGTTTCTTTACTCCAGTAAAATCTGTGCATTCTGGACCGAACCCTAAGTATTTTGGTACAGGTCGTGGAGTTACTTTTTACAACTTTACTAGTGATCAATTTACAGGACTTCATGGACTTGTGATTCCAGGAACCATTCACGATTCTTTATATTTACTTCAATGTGTGTTAGAACAGGACACGAGTTTACAGCCAAAAGAAATCATGACAGATACAGCTGGTTATAGTGATATCATTTTTGGACTCTTTGGATTATTAGGTTATCAATTTAGCCCACGTTTAGCTGATGTTGGTGCGTTACGTCTTTGACGTTTTGATGCCACACCAGATTATGGAATTCTGAATCCGTTAACTAAAGGGCGCATTCGTGAAGACTTGATACATCGTCATTGGGAGGACATACTTCGGGTTGCCGGTTCCCTTTCATTAAATAAAGTTAATGCAACTCATCTTATCCAAGCATTACAACAGAATGGAAAACCTACCATGTTAGGGCGAGCAATTGGAGAATTTGGACGGATTTTTAAGACACGTTATTTGCTTTTATACTTAAATGATGAGAACTATCGTCGAAAAATTCTAACGCAGTTAAACAGAGGAGAGGCAAGACATAGTTTAGCAAGGGCTGTATTTTATGGAAAGCGGGGAGAGCTTCATCAATCTTATCGAGCAGGTCAAGAAGATCAATTGGGTGCATTGGGATTAGTCGTAAATGCGATTGTAGTGTGGAATACTCGTTATATGGAATCAGCCTTACAAGTTCTCCGAAATCGTGGTCATACTCTGGATGACGATGACATTGCTAGGCTTTCTCCACTTGGACATGAACATATCAATATAGTAGGGCGTTATTCATTTATTCTTCCTGAAGAAATAAAAGATGGCCGATTGCGCACTTTAACATATAAAGAAGATACTCCAATGGAGTAAGGTGGAATAGAAATCCTATATTTTTTACAAGATAGGATTTCTAATGTCCGCTAATGCTTATTGCGTGATTTGGTTCCATTGCTACACAGACCCCATATTCAGTTATGATGAAAATTTGACCAACCCTACTTCCCATGTTGTAGAAATAAATTTGAATTCCAAAAAAATAAAATCACTATTTGACGATACGAAAAAATACTTTAAAATAAGGGCGCTAAAATATGATAAAAAAAGTGAAGGTTTCTTTTTCTTATCAAGTTTTTATGATAGTAAAAAAGATTATAGTACATTGGGAGCCCCCAAGGAAAGTGTGCTTTCTTACTATGATATTAAGAAAAAGACGGTAAAAGATATATGGCGTACTGATAAAGGAGTAATCGTTAATTATTCAATGGAGATAAAATGAAAGTAAAATATTAATTCAATTCTAAAACTAGTAACTAAGAAAACAACCCCCAATGTTTTCAAACAACATAAAATCATAAATTTTCTCTTTACTTTACCATCTAAACCAAAACATTTATTTCCTAAATACAAAAATTCAAAAAAGAAACGAAGTCAAATTGACTTCGTTTCTTTTTTACTAACTATTTTTTTCTAGAATACGTTCAACCTCATCAACACTTAACTTGCTTGCTTTAGCAATCGTTTCAAGTGGTACACCAAGTTCATGCATACCTTTGATCATCTGTGTCTTCCCTTGCTGAACCCCTTCTTGAATCCCTTCCTTTTTCCCTTCATTACGAGCGTGAGCAAACTTTGCGGCCTCATCCATTAAGACCTTTTCCCTCGCTTCATATGCTTGGCGAAAAGAAGAATCTTGACTCATACGTTCCCATTTATTCATTGCTTTTTGTAAAATTGGATCTTGATTCATGGCAATATCCTCCAATGTTTGGGTTAATTGTTCATCTTCATTCGCTGGAAGTAATAATAACCAACGAACAAACGAATCTTTCCAGGGATTTACTTGTTCATTACGCCACTGTTGCATGAGCTTTGGAATCTCCACGATATGAACTTCTATATCATCACTTAATACCTTCTGTTGCTGTTTATTCCATAGGATTCCTGTTGTATGGAATGCTTCATATTCTGGAAACATGGCAAAGTTTAATAAATTAATTGTGATGGTTTTATGAAGAGAGCTATAAGGCATCCCCTTTTGTAGTTGAGATGTATATAATCTTCCCCAATAATATAAACTTCTTTTGATCATGTCATGATTATTATTTAACTGTATTTCTACGTTTACTTTTGTTCCTGTGTCTAGTGTCGCTGAAATATCTAAAATCGATAATTTATCTTCTTCATGTTCTCGGTGCAAGTGTGGGTCTTCTAACTGTAATGAAGCAATGGGCGATTCTAACGAATCTTTTAACATTGCATTTAAAAAGGCAACCAGAATATCTTCGTTTCCACTTGTACCAAATAATTGTTTAAAAGCAAAATCAATACGTAAATTCACTAACTGTTGGTTGGACATGGGTTTTCCTCTCCCCATCTCATACGATGTTTTTCTTTTATTGTACATAAAAGAGTGGTAACCATGCAAACAAGTCCTTATCACAACATACATAAGGACTTACACCAATATTGATAACATTATATTTACAATATATCACTGGTTCTTATGAGTTTAACATTTTGTAAGTTTTGTAAAACTCATTTTCATTTTTCGGAAACAGAATATTCAGTTATAAAATGATATTCTACTCTGAGATACTATGCTAGTATGAAAGTATAATTTAGAAAAGGAGGAAATCAAATGAAATACGCACATGGAAATACTGGTCATCATTTTGAACCAGGTGGACATTAAAATACTAACCAATTGAAACAATAAATTAACTCCCCATCACTTTAAAAGATGGGGAGTTAACCTATACACGCCCCCTATTATTAAAAATATGGCAACCAAGATGTGCCTGTTTGCGGCTTTTATATCGATAAGGCATTTCAAATGCATCTATCACTTTATCACAGTGAATACAAATATCTGCTTTTCCGAACATACTTTGTAGTTTATTTGCTAGATGTATAATTTCATCTTTGTTTAAAGTAATTTGAACATGAGTTAAGCCTTTGGAATTTACATTAGACTGACTGATTTCAACTAAATCATTTGTTATATGTGCCAATGTGTCATCTCTAATTAAAATGGTCTTCACCAATCCCAATCACCTTCCTTATTTTATATTCTGCTCAGGAAGTTTTAGGATTAAACTATTCAGGTGAAGTCTTTTAACATGTATCATCAATAGAATTCACTAAAAACAAAATCGTAAAATGCATCTGTAACATTTTCAACATCATCATTTGAAATATATTTTGATAATGTCTGTATTAAAAGTGGGGGTTCTGGTGCAAATATATAATGAAGAACAAGAATAATAATAGATTCTTAACGGAATCCTCCCTTATGCTATAAGATTAAATACTTGATGAATGAATTTTTTCTGCTTTTGGACAGACTGATTTTCTAAATTAATCTGTCTCTTTTTAATCATATGCATAGCTTCTATTCCACTCAATATAGAGATGGCTGTTTTATACGACTTAAACCCTAACATACAACGTACACGTTTCTTAATAAAACGATGATCCTGATCCACGATGTTGTTCAGATATTTTATTTGTCTCACTCGGGTGCCTTCCGGCATCTTTTTTTCGTTTTTCAACTCTTGAATTGATACTGGATAGGCTGGATTTTTATCTACTGTTATTACACGAGGTCTGGCAACATGTGAAAAAGCCAAGGCTTTTTTCAAGAAGCGCTTGGCTGCCTTGGCATCTCTCGTTTTACTAAGGAAAAAGTCAATGGATGTATCTGAATCGACTGCACGATACAGATACATCCATTGTCCTTTTACTTTGATGTACGTTTCATCCACTCTCCATGAGTCATTCGTTTGTTTGAGGTGACGTCGAATTCGCTTATCCAACTCAGGACCATACTGATGAACCCAACGCATAATCGTTGTATGAGAAATGGATAAGCCTCGTTCTTCCATCATTTCCACCAAATCACGGAAACTTAGGTTGTACCGTAGGTACCATCTCACGGTTAATAAAATAATATCCGGTTGATAATGTTTCCACTTGAATAGATTTTTCTTTTCCATACTGATCACGTCCTTTTTAGAGTACTAGTATCAGTATGTCCAAGTTTTCTAGATTTCTTGCACCAGAACCTAAAATAATATCTTTCTTGAATTGTTTTCCTTTAAAATATCTCATATCTGATTCTCCTAGATCCTGTTTTCTAGAGTGTAGCTTTATGTAGAAAACTTTGCAACAGAACCCTATTTACTAGTACACGATAACCGGTTCGTAAGTGCTTAAATTATCATACACAGTTTTTGCAATACTAGGAGGAAGATTAACACATCCGCCCGATCCCCCCGTTAAATAGGCATTATTTGCCCAGTTTGTTCGCCAGCCGGCATCGTGGAACCCTTGGCCGCTATTTGTGAACGGAGCCCAATAATCTACCTTAACGGAATAATCAGGTTTACCTACTGCGCTGCCTTTGAGTGTGTACGGTGATCGTTTATAAAGGACGTACCACACACCTGGTGATGTATCTTCACTCGTGCTATGTTTACCAGTTACTACATTTGTTGTGACTGCTAATTTTCCATCTTTATAAATCCAAATTTGTTGCTCTGCAATTGAAACTTCCGCATACGTGTCTCCGATGCCATTATTCGATGTTGTTTCATAACCGATGCCTTCATTACTCCAGCCATTTCCGTGAATATTAGAAGCAGAAAGTGATTTTTCGCCTTTTTCAAAGGCTTGTTGGACTTGCTTTGTTTCTTTTTCAATATCTAGTGCCCAGCCATAGCCTTGTCCTTTTACTGATATGACCGAACCGGAATGGGTTTTAAATGTGAAGTCTTTATTTAATGTTGATTTAGCATTATTAATTCCAGCAATCTTATTCTTAATGTCGCTCGCGTCGATTGTAACTTTCATATCCTTTGACATAGAGGCATTTTGAATTAAATCTATCGCTTTTAAAGGATAAACTTCATTCTGTACCTTATAATCAACGGACTGTTGAAGAAGAGCCTGTAGTGCTTTCTCCTCTTTTTTGACAATCGGATTGTCTTCTTTAATAGGCTGTATGTATGCAGACTTCAGATGAATTTCGCTTTTATACTTCTGCTTGTCGTAATCTTTCAGTAGACTAGTAACGTCATACTGTTTTCCGTCAACGCTTTTCGAGATAACAACTTTTCCTTGTTCGAGCTTCGCCATAGCATCTTGAGGCGCTTTTAATTTTTTATTCATAGAGACGAGCTTTTCTTCTACAAGTTTTTTCATCGTTTCGCTACGATACTGATCCGCCTTTTCCGGTAGCAGTGAATAATTTTTTTCCTTTGAGGAAGGGAAAAATGTCCACTGGCTGTTTAATAGTTTCTTAACTTGAGGCAAATCTTTTTCCGTAAGTTCCGTTTGCGTATCTTTTTCATCTAAAATTTGTTGTTGACCGACATAGACTTTGTTTTTTAGTCCAGATATTTTTAATTTCTGTATGGCCTGATCAGCGGTTAGACCACCAACTTTTGTGTCATTAATCGTAACATTTGAATTGAAGTGGGTTGCCTGATAATAACTCATTCCCCCAATGAGAAGTGCAATTATACCGCCACTTGCTGCGATAAGCTTCCAATTTGTAAAACGTTTGCTTGATCTTACTCGTTTTTTATCAACTTCTTTAACTGACTCATTTATTGTATTGTTGTTCATCAATCTTTCCTCCGTATACATCAACGTCAATCGATTTTAAACTAAAATCATTGACTAGTGTACCTTATTGTTCTTAAAATTTCATTATCTTTGACCAGATTTTATCGTATTAAATTGGTCAAGTTTGGACTTTTTAATAGAACGACACATAAAAATGGTAGATAAACTTTTTCAATTCACACTGAATAGTCTCTTATAATCCCCTTATAAGCCCATCCCAAGCCCCTTACAAGTTCCAGATCGATTCGCAACTACTTATCCTGGTGTCGGAGGATGTAGTCATAAAGCTGGTGTGAAAATTCAACTAGAGTATGACTTGTTAAGTGGAGAATTTTCTGATGTGGAAATTGAACCAGGAAAACGAAGTGATCAGGCATATAGTGCGACTCGAACAGGCATGGTACAAAAGGTTCTGTTGCAAAGTTTTCTAAATGAGACTACACTCTAGAAAAAAGGTTCTGTTGCAAAGTTTGAAAAAAAGTATAAACAGGTTGATAAATGAGGAGAAATGTTTAGAAAGAGGCTAGTAATTGTTGAAGTTCATTGTACGTCGAAAAGACGGATTCTATTTGAAGACTTCGCCTTTGTTTATATAAGGAATGAATGGTCTCAATACCTTTTATTGTACGTGAAGCATGACGAAGATTTTGAAATCCTGCGGATTTGGNTTTGAAGACTTCGCCTTTGTTTATATAAGGAATGAATGGTCTCAATACCTTTTATTGTACGTGAAGCATGACGAAGATTTTGAAATCCTGCGGATTTGGAAAAACGTCGCTTCACATGCCTATGGTCCTGTTCTATAAGGTTATTTAAATGCTTAATTGTACAATGAATTGTACGTTTATAAAAGCCTTGTTCTTTTAATTTGTTAAATGCGCAAAGTAACGCTGGGGCTTTGTCGGTTGTGAGAACCTTTGGTTCTCCAAACGTTTGTAAGAGTCTTTTCATAAAAGCATAAGCAGCCTGATGATTGCGCTTTTTACGAAGTTGAATATCCAATGTGTGCCCTTCTTTATCA
>NZ_LTAQ01000007.1:70613-83120 GCF_001590835.1 Bacillus gaemokensis | reverse complement strand
CTTGTTTGAACTGCTTTCCTTTAAAGTATCCCATCTATGATTCTCCTCAATCTATTTTGCAAAAGTTTAGCTTACTTTAAAAAACTTTGCAACAGAACCGATATCTAATTTGTCTTAGCTGTATGCCTTTAGACATATGTTTTTCTTCTTCAACGCTTGAATTACTACAAGTTTCTTTTGCAAAATTTTCTATATGAAACTACATCAATGCGGTATGTGAAATTTCATAAAGTTAATTCCAATATCAATTGGAAAATGAGTCATATTTCGACTTTTATTCTTCTCTTTCTTACCTTTCAAGTTTTCCTTACTTTCATCCAGAAGAAAATAAAAAGAAGCTCAATCCCTTATGTATCAATGGGTATAAGCTTCCTATTTTTAGGAATATTCTTTGCAACAAGTTGCCATTAGGCTAGTGTATCAGCAACTTGTTGCTATTACTATGAATGTTAGATTCCACAAAATTATTACATATTTTTTTATCTCGTTTTCTCTTAAACTCTATGCTGTATCCAACAAAATTATTCACTTATCTAAAGTTTAGAAAACTAAAGAATTGGACATGCTCTTAATAAAATCTAATGATTGAGGTGAAACACATGCCTTGGTTCAAAAAAACTAGATCTAACTTAGGTAAATTTTTAGACGATCATGAGATCAAACAAGTAAATTTAGCTCAAAAATCCGGTGTAAGTGAAGGAACAATCAGTAAATTGTACCGAGCAAATACTTTTTATCCCTCTTTTAAACATGGACAAAAGATTATTAAAGCATTAAAAAAATGACTCATAAAGAAATCCACCATGATGACTTTTGGATGTAGCTAAAATAGATCATGCATTATAAAAGTTCTTAGAAATACATTATGTTTAACAGCATATTGCTCTAACTTAGATTGCCGATAATCTGATAATGTGAAAAAAATAATCCCTAGAACCAATTAAAAGATAATAATACCTTTATCTTTTTCCTTTCTAATAAATAAAGTGCACATAGATTATATATGTGCACTTTCCATATTTCCTTATTAATAAAAATTAGCCCTTAATCTAATTTACATCTTTTCTAGTATTTCTTGTCTTTCACACCATTTTGTTAACTTTTCTAAAGCTTTTTTAGATAACCGTTTTGTTTTATAATTACAAAATCTAGACAATGTAGATGGCGAAATACTAATTTCATCTGCTATTTCACGAATGCTCACTTTCTTTTCATTATGCACTTTCAATATTTGGTCACGAATGTTCTTCTCTCTTTGTTCAACAAGTTCTACAGTCTCCCTAACTTCTTCTACAACTGTCACTACAGGTACTTGTTCTTGTGGTACCTCTATAAATTTCTTTCCTACTCCTATTCCCCTACCCATTGACTGTAGCATTTCCTCAGGCGGTAAAATAGTTATTCCCAAATTAGAATAATAATTTTTGAACCAGTTCCTTTTTCCAAATTGTTGTTCATCCAGAGCCTCACTATACTCCCAATGAGAAATTACTTTTTCTTTTTCTAAATCCATTAATACATTCTCTAATTGTTCTTTAATGCGATTAGGTTTCCATTCTTTTGGGATATCCATTACTGATAATAATCCCTTGTCCCCTCCTATAGAATAGGGCTTTTTCAATGATGAATACATTTGTCTAATTCTCCATTGCCATGTTAAATATCGAATTAACCTTTTATGATATTTATGTCTATAACTATTGTATTCAAGTGCTTTTTTAGACAATAAAGCTGTTGTATTATTTGATCCGTATAAATAATTGGTTAAAAAGCTACCTGGCTTAATGCGACAAGATTCAATACCCATATATTCATTTGTAACACTATGTCTCCACAATACAACCGAATCTAATACAAATAATCTTTTAATAACCTCACGTTTTAATTCTAGTCGTTCTCCTTCATCATCACGGTCATTTAATACTACTACCTCATTATCATCATTTAAATAGATAAAAATACTTGCTAAAGCTGCAATTCTCTTTGCTATTTTAATTTTATCTTCAGCTCGATAATATTCTTTATTTTTGACGACTGTCTTTGGAATGTTGCACATCTCTAAAACTTGCTCATAAGAAAAATCAATGAAATCGTCTGGAGAGTTTGCCTCGTTTATCCACTGTATTGTAATTGCATCTAAACAATCTGCCGTTAAATCATCCATATTACTCATTACATCATCAACAAGGGTATTCCATCGAGCTGCTTCTTCAATATGTGTAAGTCTTAAATCTTCATCTTTGTGTGAAGAAAGTTGAGCTACGCCATTAGAAGACTTCGTTTCAATAGGATATTGTAAGACTTTACTTTTTTCATCTTCTTCAAATTGATTCTTGGCAATTCCATCTCTTAGTTTATAATAAACAGCAGAATTATTTACTTCGTAATAATCCTCCTGGTTCACTGTATTTATTTTATCCATATGTTTGTCTTTTTCTAATATTATGGACTTTGAAGGAACTACACCCTGAAATTCTTTTTCTATAAATCCTTCAATCTCCTTATATATTTCTTCCTTATAAGAATCAATTTTTGCATAAATTTGTACTAATGTAATTCCGGATTCTTGCTTTTTCTCTAACCACGATACTAATGCAGTAAATGAGGGAGAAGCGTAAGATGAGGTTAGTACTTTATTATTATTATTTTCAACATCTTTAAAGTATGCATTCCACTTACTCCATAAAGGCTCATTTGTTTTATAAATTGGCTCAGAGATTAACAATGCATCTCGGAACATTTGTAATAAGTTATCCACTTTATATTCCTCCCTAAACCATGGATCACAACAAAGTAGTTTCCATCATAAAAATCTTTACTACTATTATATTTAATTTATTGTAACAGATAATCAAAAGGTTTTGCGGTTTCCTCATCCCATTTCATTGAACTTGTACTTATTTCCTATTTTACTTTAATCATTTTTACTTGCATTCCTTTTGCTCTTTCATCTCCCTAACTCTCCAACTTGCAACACGTTTGCGGTATCCTCACCCTATTTCGTTCAACTTGCAACAGTATAATCTTTTTCTTAACCTAATACATTACACACAAAATCGTTCTATTTTAAAATTTTCAAGTGAATTTTTTATATTTACAATAAGTTATACAAATAAAACGCAACATGTTTGCGGTATCCTTACCCTAACTTTTTTGTCATTTTTACTCGAATCCCTTATATATCAAAGAGTTAGATGTTTTTTGCTTATTCATATACATATAAATCAAATTGCAACACGTTTGCGGTATCCTTACCCTTATTTTTTGCATAAGATGCAACACTATTTGCAGTATCCTTACCCTATCACAATTCATAAAACTCTAATAAAACCTATCATATCAAAGATATTCGGTATAATTTACGTTCAATAAACGTACTTCTTAACTTGCAACACGTTTGCGGTATCCTTACCCTTATTTTTTTGTTATTTCACTTGAATTCCTTATATATCAAGGGATAGGCGTTTTTTTTTCACTTATTCATATATATAACTTAACTTGCAACACGTTTGCGGTATCCTTAACACAAAAAAAATTAATAGAATTCTCCAATCCTTTGATACACTTGGTTTTAGGGGCTGTTGCGAGTTTCTATTTTTCCTCTTAAAGGAGCAACTTTCATCATTTTTCGATTTGCTATAATCAAAATTGGTATATTTTAAGGTATTTTGGAATATATTTCTGAATTTGCAAAACGGAGGTGAAAAAGATGGGAAAATCATTTGTTATTCATAATCAACGTGGTCTAAATGGACAATCTACAAATGCAGTTTTAGTAACATTGAAATCATGGCAGAAACTTGTTGAAGCTTTTGAAGAAAAATACTACAGCTATAAAGATACATACCTTGAGGATATTCTGGATCATATGACATATGAAGAACGTATTGCCGATGTAGACGGCTTGGTGGCTCAGGCAAAACCATCTTTTTCACGTCGTACACTATCTGCTATTTCAGAAACAATGGGACGAAAACATAAATTATATGGCATAACAAATGCAGATTTAGAAGTTTTCTTATATCTACACAAAAAATGTTACACGAATGGGATCATTCCAAATGTAACGGTACATATGATGTGGGAAGATTACAAGCAATATAAAGAAGAGTTTGCTTACATACAGCACTCTCAATTCTATATTGCATTAAAAAAATTAAACCTACATAACATTATTACGATTGAAAATGAATTAGATGGCCGATATACAATTAAATTAACTCATTTTATGAATGAAGAAACTGAGAAGGCTAATGCATATGTTTATATCAGCACAGTGGTATTTACGAAAGCTTTCTTTGAGCTATCAGTTGCAGCTAAGAAGCTATTCTTAGATATTGCTATGCAACAGCACAGTGAAACGACTCTTAAACGTTCCTTAGACAAACAAGATGAAAGAGGGAATAGAACTCATTTTGGTGGGATGTACCGCTTTTTACATAAAAAATACCCACATCAAATCCGTGCGGTTATGACAGAATTAACAACTGCATTACCATGTACAGGGACCCCTCTATTCAAAATTTGCAAATTACAAAAAGGGGTTAAGAATACAAAAAGATATACGACTCTATATCTTTCCTTACATACGGATTTCTTATGTGCAAAAGAAACAGGAGAAGTACAGTATCGCAATCCATTCACACCAAAGCTTACTTATGCTCGTAAAGCTCGTTTTATCGAATCCGTACTACAAGAGATGAGTATTGGTGAATTCACGCAAGACATGAACAAATTTATTCATGTACTTAAATATACATGCCATCGTCAGATTCGCAGTGTAATTCGTAGCTTGCGTGACATGATAGATCGTAATGAAGAATATCCAAGTAAGTTAGTGTATACACTGAAAAAATTATTAAATCAAACTTCACAATATCAAATTCTTGATACAGCGGCTAAAGAAGGTATTTATCCTCTTATTACACAACATGTTCCAAAAGAACAAAAAGAACAAGCTGTATTTGATTTCGGATTGCATTTCTCAATGTACTCTCTTCGAAATATCAAAAAGCTGTTCCGTAAAACGTATGAATTACTAAAATGTAAATTTGCTGTACCTGTTACGGAGGAATCGTATCACCGCAACTATCTAAAGTTTCAAGAAGAAACGTTGTTTAGAAAATATGCCTATGAACAAGGTACAAATCTAAATGCTTATATAGCTTTAGAAATAGAAATACGTGAGCTCCTAAAAGCAAGGGGACATAAAGAACGTTTTATTCCTAGTGATATTCGTGAGTTGTTCATTGAAAAGATAGATAGATTACCGAAAGAAAAGCTTCGCGTTACTGAATTACCAGATAGCATAAATTTAATTACATTTATGCGTACCTTTGAACAGTTAATACGCACTGGTATTCAAGTAACAACAGCTGAACAAGTACTTGAAGTAATGGAAGCGAAATAACGATACTCAGCTCTCTGTTTTTGAAAAAATTAAAAATAGAGGGCTATTCGTATTGAGTCTGTTATTTAAAAAACTTTCACCACTTCATCACAATAAACAATTTTACTCGACTCTATTCATAATTAAGTCTTTTTTTATGCACTCATATACAAAACTGTACTGCAATTATCTAGATTTCCACACATACTTTCATGTAAACATGTTGAGAGGTATCTAAATATGTTCAAATATCTACAAAAAATCATAATAAAATAGTTAAATCTTGTGTATAAGTATATAATTAAAGAACCATGTGAATAAGATTATACAATTACCCTTGATATAAATGGCTTCTAGCTATTTATCTACCAAAAATCATCAATATTTATGTGAGTTATGTGATAAATTCGGATTATGTTAATTACTTAGCATCTAATGTGAATTATTTGTGGATAAATAGAATAAAATTGTGGAAATACAGTGGATTAATACGTAATTAATTAATTGAATAAATATGTTTAACAATGTATCATTTTGTTTCATTTTTTATGTAGAAATATAGATTTTTGTTTATGATTATTTGTAGTTTTCATATCATTATTATTCCTATTTTTTCGTTGTTAGATTTTACTATTTATGATTTTTTACGCTATAGTATGTTCAAAGTCCTTGTTACTGTAAGAGCAAACTCTTATTTATTGATCCTATAAAAGTTTTATCATTATATTTTTAATATATATAAGATATATATTTATATTAGATTTTATTAGTAAAATACTAATGTTAAGGACCTTCTTTAAAATGAATATATATTATTTAAACAACAAGGGACGAAATAGAGAAAATAATATCGTCCCAATAAATAATGGAATTATATCGCACCACTGATAGTTCCATTACGGGCACATTTCAATTTATACCCAAAAATCGTCATATTGAATATCCTTATGAGTCATTTTCTTCAATGCTTTAATAATCTTTTGTCCATTTCTTAAAGAAGGATAAAAAGTATCTGCTCTGCATAGTTTACTTATCGTTCCTTCACTTACACCTGAATATTGTGCCAAATTTATTTGTTTGATATCATTTCTATCTAAAAATTTTCCCAATTTGGATCTAGGTTTACTGAACCAAGACATATACCTCACCTCAATAATTTAATCTTTATTACAAGCATGTCCAAATCTTTAGTTTTCTAAACTTTAGATAAATGAATATTTTTATTTCATGTAGCATATAGTTTCAAAGAGAAAAAGATAAAAAACTTGTAATAATTTTGAGGAATGTAGCATTCATAATAATAGCTACAAGTTGCTGATACACTAGTCTAATGGCAACTTGTTGTAACGGATATGCTAATAAAATAAAAAAGCTGAAACATCTTGATATAAAAGGGGTTTCAGCTTTTTTAATTCTATAATATTATTAATATTAAACACAATGTTTTATAAAGTTCCCTAGGTTTTGTGTATAATAATGAAGGATTTTGTAAATAACAAAATTTATCTTTAAACATTGAACAGTGCATGTTTTTGATTATGGTGTAAAAACATCTTGTCCTATGTAACTAATCTATTAATCTTAGACAGACTAATACGATTAACTTTAAAGGGATAAGATGATGTATGTCTAAATCAACTATATGTAAGTAGTAAAAAAGAAATAGCTATAGACTATACCTAACCGAAATTCATCTCCCACATCTAAACGTGCTAGCACAGCTTCTAAAACATTCAGATAGTTAGCTGCGCTTCCTTGGTAACAAAGTACTGTTACAGTATCTATACGTCCTGCCTGTGGCGTGAAATAGCATAGTCATATTTCTAACCTTGTACGTCAACGATATCAGGAATGGTACTTCGGCTTTGGAAACAAGAATCCTAATAACGTCAGTTAGCTTGTCCCTTTAGGAGTGGAAGATTAAATAGATATATTATGGTGAGAATCTTTAATTTCCTTAAAGTTCCTAGGCACGTTAATTTTCCTTCTTGAATCAAATGATGTATTTGGAAAGCTAAATACGTATCACCAATACATTAATCACTTTCCCCCATCACTGCTCCAATAACTTGGGTTATATTTTGATATTTATTTGAAGTATTTTTTTGAGTAGTTGCATCATTATAATCTTCAGATACAGCTATTAGTTTTCCCTCTATTAATATTCTTAATACGTCTTTCTTTTGAAACCAATTTAATTGAGGGATTATGCAACCAGGAATATATTGAAGTGCTTTCCATTGCATAAGTAATACCAATAATTTTATAATGCGGCACAATAACACAATAACACAATAACACAAGTATAATTGTGTTATTGTGCCATTTTTATTAAGAGTGAAGAGAGTGGTGATTCTTAGTTGGATTTATCCATTTAAAAATATTGGTTACATCTTGCTCAGATACAATAGTGTAATCAGCTATCTAAATGTGCAAATTCTTTTCACTTATGTCTAGTTATTGACACTTGTGTATTGATTATAGTTCGCCCCTAACTAGCGGATTTTAGAATTGCAAAAAATGGACATTAGGGATTTGACAAATAGACTACAATTACACAATTGTAATTGTGGTTAATAGATAACTACAATCATTATTACTACGATTTTCCATAGTCCATATTGTTATGAAGTAAAATACTTGCTGCTAGGATATTACAAATTTCGCAATATGGGAAAGCCCATGTAGGACTTTAGTCGGCTGTTAGGCATGAGTTGAAAGTATCGCTTTGTCGTAGAAACACACTTGTTTTGGGATATACTTCAACTATAGACAAGAACAAGTCTTTAAAAAGACTATGTGATCCTTGAAAATAAGATATCGTTGGCCGCACGCCAGCGATACCAGAAATGGACTTCGCCCTTGGTAGCAAGAATCAAAGCAAGTAGAAGACTGCAATGGTTGTTCACCGGGATGATGTAGTAACAGTATTCCTCATCATATCTATTATTCTTTTCTTTACTGTGGTTTAAACAAATCTGAAATCAAATTTGTTAGGTGGAACTTTTTTGTTGAACCATTTTAAAAACAACATATTTCCAAATTTCTAGCAGATTACCAGATACTTTAATTTGTTTTGTTTGCAAATGACGTACTCTTTAAAAAATATTACACAATTATACAAAAGTAAATGTGTAATTGTGTAATGCATTGAACTTTAATCGCCTTGTATATCAGAGAAATCGTTAGTTAAAATCCAAAAAAAGGTTAACAATAATTTTCCTATTTGAACTAAGTATTTAGTTGTAGACAATCATTTAAAGAACACATCAGACGAATAATATAAAATATTATTAAAAAGGGAATTATGTAATTCCCTACCTAAACGCCTCTTTATATAAGTAATAATCCATCTTCAACAATAAAATTACACAATAATACAATAGCACACATGTGTTATTGTATTATTGTGTAATTGTAAATATATCCTTTTCGTTAGATTGAAGATTAAATATGACAACAGGTTCAATGAGCAGGAAAGCACATTCCTTTAGGGGGGGGATGGGAGTGTCAATTCCCTTTAGTAGCCTCTTTTTAAGGATGTTTATCATTTTTAGCCTCAAAGGCTCCTTAAAAACTAAGGATATAAGGTTGTGCGGGAATTTCGTCTGCCATGTAAAGTCTTCAATGTTCATTCGTCATGGTACGCATCAAAGAAGCAAAGATCAAGCAAAATAGGGGTGTCTATTGAGTTCAAGTACAAACAAACAGCTTTTAGGGTGGAAACTATCCATGGAGCCTTCTAAATAATTGAACGATAGTTGGGTGTTCCAGGAATCCTCTACTTCAAGGTATTAACCGCCCCCTCCTCTCATTGGGTTCAAGCATATCTTTCCATAATGCAAAACGTTTAAAATATATTACACAATTATACAAAGGTAAATGTGTAATTGTGTAATATATTGCACTTTAATCGCCTTGTACATCAGAGAAATTGTTAGATAAAAAGTGTATCAACTAATTAATAACACAATTAAACCAGTGAAACTATATCATTGTGTTACTGTGTTATTGTTATTTGTATTTATCAATCCATTCAGTAAGTGTTTTTTTCATACTTTTTGTGCTATCTTTAATCTCATCGAACAGATATGCCATTATTTCAGCCCAGGAAAACTCTTCATCATACGGATTATTTTTATTAATAAATTTAATAATTTTCTTTAATTCCTTTAGCCTATTATTATCTAGAGTGGCTTGTAAGTGTGTTTTTACATATCTATTTATTACATTGGAATTTTTTAAACTCACATCTAGTAAAAGCGCGGTAGCTTTTGATGGAGTAACATCTAAAGCGTATGCTAAAGCAGTAATTCTTTCATATGTTTCTTGTTTAAAACGAATGGTTATTCGATTACTGGGGCTTTCAACCTTTTCGCGTTGTAATGAAGTACGTTCTAAATTTCCTACATAACATGTAGAATCTACAATTAAATCTCTGCGAAAATGGTTTGCTAAAGCATCTATTACATCTTTGGATGCTAAACCAAACTCACATATAAATTCTCCAACGTCTTTAATAGGTGTAGTAGTTATATAAGATAATCGACAAATAACTTCACGGAGATCACTACTAATCGTCGGTTTAATATCTTTCTTTTTATCTGATCGAATCTTTCTCTTTTTCTCTCCTATTTTCATACTTACCTCCAAATTCGGATTTTAAGTTTTAAACAGTGTCCTAGTGTCCTAGATTTAATTTATGTATATGAAGTGGGGGAGAGAGCTATGTATAGATTTTTAGTAATCTGTTAAACATGGAAATAAGAGAGGGGAGGGAGAGGATATATCATGAAAATGTCGAAAGAAGAAGCCCAATTGATTGCAAAAAAAGGAATTACAAGCAGAAAAAAATATCAACTTCCTGGAAGAAAAAAAGAAACTTTGAGTAAGAATAATCATAAAAAATAGCACAATTATACATGTGTAATTGTGCTATTTTGTCGCTAATGATAAAATTAAAGAGGGTATTCATCGAATATCCCTCTTGGGTATAATTATTTTTTATTTTTTAGATTGTCAATTGCCATTTGTATAGCCACTGCAGGGGAAACTTCTAATTCTTTAGCTAGCTCAAAAAACTTTTTATACATTGGTACAGCTTCGTTTACTATTTCAACCATTTTTCTATTTTCGAAATAGCTAAGATCCTTCAATGTTCTATGATCTTCTGGGTAGATACGAATTGTTTGATATGTTGCCTGTGCTGTTTTTTGGGGTTCATTTTTTTCTGTTATAAATGGATTCCCTCTCTGTGCTTTAAATTCATCAGTAGGAATATCTAAAAAGCTCTTCTTTTTGTTCATGGACATTATTCTTCAATCCTTTCCATAAACTCACTAACTACCTTTTGATACATTTCCAATACAGCTAAGTCATGCATATCTTCATTTGTAATACCATTTTTACTAAAGAGTTTTATGCGTTCACGTTTCATAATTTGATTATCAAATAAGGTATCTTTAAAGATACGTTGTGCATCTTCTAATACTTCAATATCAACTTTCCCTTTTTTAGTAACTAGGTAGGGAATTACACCGATAAGATCAATATCTGAATTGTAGTTCTGTAAGTCTTTTAGGTAATCAATAAATTTCACAGATGCAGCAAATGATTGTTGATGTGTTTGCATTATTAAGGCAACATAATCACTAGCTACAATTGCATTGTTGGTATAATCTGAAATTGTTGGTGGCACATCAATTATTACAAAATCATAAGCATCCTTAATTTGCCTTAAAAGAAAATCAAGTAAATAGAATCGTTTCTCTTTGTCATCTGTTAATGCATATAAATGGGCTGGAAAACCAACAAGGTCAAGTTCACTTGGAAGCACATCTAAATTTGTGGACAATGTAATCACCGCATTTGAAAGGTCTTGTTGCTGAATACCTTCAAATAAACTAACTTTAATCTTTGAATTGAATCCATATGTTTTAAACATGATTTCTGTTGCATTATATTGTGGATCAAAATCAAGAAGTAGTACTTTTTTTCCTTGTTGTTCTAAAAGATATGCAAATAAAGTTGCAGCTGTCGTTTTACCAACACCGCCTTTAAAGTTTGCAAATGTAATTACTTTAGTCATTAGTCACTTCTCCTGTTCACATGGTGTAATCATTTTAGGACAATTATACAAGTGAATTAGTGCAATTGTGTAATTGTGAAATTAAGAGTCTTGCGAACAGCCCACATCTAACATCCTTGCGGGCTGTTTAAAGTGGGTGATTCTTGGTTATACATTTCTGCTAGTAGCTTACTAGCGAAGAGCGTGATGGCGAGCTATCACCCACATGTTCCGTAGGTTCTCTGTTATGATCTGTGCTGAAGCACATAGCTTCATAGATAAGTCCTTGAATAAATCTGGATTAGTTTCAATAGTTAAGATAATCTGTCTTATCCATTATTTTGCAAATACTTTTTCTTAACTAGATTATATCACAATTACACAATTCTACAAGTGTGTAATTGTGATACATAACACTTCTTTTGGGTTCTGTTGCAAAGTTTTGTTAACGTTAAATGGTGCCAACAAAAAGTTGTACATTTTATGCGATTGTTAGTAGCTCCTGTAATTCATTGTATGTCGAAAAACCGAAGTCTGAGCCAAGGCTTCGGTTTCGTTTATATAAAGCATGAATGGTTTCGATGCCTTTCAGGGTACGGGAAGCGTGGCGAAGATTTTGAAATCCTGCGGATTTGGAAAAACGTCGCTTCACATGCCTATGGTCCTGTWCAATGAGTTGTATTTAGATAAAAGCCTTGTTCTCTTAATTTGTTAAATGCGCAAAGTAATGCTGGTGCTTTGTCTGTAGTGAGAACCGTTGGTTCNGTACAATGAGTTGTATTTAGATAAAAGCCTTGTTCTCTTAATTTGTTAAATGCGCAAAGTAATGCTGGTGCTTTGTCTGTAGTGAGAACCGTTGGTTCTCCAAACGTTCTGACCAATCTTTTCATAAAAGCATAGGCACCCTGATGATCCCGTTTTTTACGAAGTTGAATATCCAATGTGTGCCCGTCTTTATCAATTGCACGATATAAATAACACCATTTTYCTTTTACTTTTATATAGGTTTCATCTAGTTTCCAAGATAATTGAACGTTTTTATTTTTCTTCT
>NZ_LTAQ01000007.1:22407-70491 GCF_001590835.1 Bacillus gaemokensis | reverse complement strand
AGTAGCCTACGGCTACTAAAATAATATCCTTTTTAAACTGTTTTCCTTTAAAATACCCCATATATTATTCTCCTGCTCACACTTTTTCTACAGGTTATCTCAGTTTAGAAATCTTTGCAACAGAACCATATTGCTTACCATTAAAACAATTGAAAGGTGTGTAGAAATGAATCTACTTAGTGAGATGAATTTTAGTGATAGCCCAAGTGTAACCCTTAGTGCATCTCCTATAAGCAAGATGATTAAAATCGTTGCTACTGGAATATTATCTGCTGAAGAAAAGGATTTTCGGTTATTAATTCGACTTAATGGCAAGAGTGAATCTTATAAGAGTTTCATTTGGATGAAAGGTAATGTACCAGAGTTAATAGGTGAATGGGATACAACCGGATTCTATCTGGGTCGTAATGGGTGGAGTTTGGATGCAAATTTCACTTTGAATTATACTTTGGGAATACTCCCAAGTGCTCAAAAAATTTCCGGAAGCGGATTTTCAGTTTTTGCAGATGGTCACAATAATATAATCGGTTGCGAGTCACATGGTTTTTTTGAAACGGATGAAGAAATTAGAAGTATTGAAGTTTTATTTACTGGCGGAAAGGCAAACGGGGAAGTACGTTTTTATGAACTCTAAAAATTAAATGTTACTAACGAGTGCTAAATAAAGTTAAATAAACGAAATATGTTTACTTCCGCTTTCGGGGATTACATAAACTGCAAGCACCCCCTTATCCTTAGAATGAGGGGGTGCTTGGTATTTTTATATAAAGTGCCATAAAAACAATGTCAGCATAAGAACCATCTTTGAACCTAATTTGGTTTATTTGCCTACCTTCTTCTCTAAACCCTAATCTTTTGTATAAATTTATAGCTCGTTCGTTGTTTGAAAATACATCCAGACATATCTTTTCTAACCCTTCTTGTTCTTTTGCCCATTCTATAAAATAAGAAAGAAATTTTGTTCCGATTCCTATATTACTAAATTCTTGTTTAATCCCCATTCCAAATGAACCAGCATGGTGTAAACGTATATAGGAAGATCTAGAAAAAGATAGAAAACCGATGACTTGATCATTAAATTCTACTACTAATGTCAAACCTCCATTTTTTTGTCTGGTTTGTATCTTTTTCTGATACTCCTCTGCCTTTTCTTGCGGCTCTTCAGGTGATCGAAGAAAAAATTCTGTAGTTTCAACAATCTCTTTTTTTATCGCAACTATTTCTCTTGCATCTTTTACTTTTGCTTTTCGTATGTTTATCATATATTTTATCCCCCTTTATTTTTACCCCCATAATAGCAAGTACACAAAATAACTTAAAGAATTAATTTCCAAAAGAGTTAAACTAAACATTAACAAACAATATACTAAACACCTGCTAATAAATAGGATTATAGTAACTAAAATTTATAAGAATAATCCCTTACCATTTCAAAGGTAAGGGGTTATTCTACTGCTGTTGTATAGTATAAATGAAGCTATTTCTTTTGTTTTATTTTAGAAACTCCAAATCCAATAGCAACACCAATCATCATACCAAGAGCAAGGTTATTAATAAGCAACCCGAAAGTTGTCCCCAAACACATTCCTGATATTCCAATTACCGTTTTTGCATCACTTTGTTTATTTTTATTCAAAAAGATATACTTCCTTTCTGCAGAATTATGAGTTGTAAGTTTTCAGTACATGACCTATTTATAGTGTCGTAAAGATGAATAACAAGTCATTAATTTAATTATATAATAAGATTTATTTGTTTTTTCATCTATATTATAAAGTCTCAATTTGCAGTGTTTTGAATATATACTTTTCTTTCGGGTTTGGAGGATATCAGAGGATTCGGGATAAAGTCAATGTTCTCGGGAATATGAATGTAAACTAATATCTAAAAGTTTACTTTCGGTTTTCTAAAAAAATAAACAAGAACTTGTAGGAATACTACAGGTTCTTGTTTAGATAAAGGACAGAGATATCTACTCTTTTCTAGCCAAGCAATAGGAATTTCTTTTTCACCAGTTACTTCAAACAGAATTTCTCCATTTACTTCAAAGACCCGTTCAATAATTGGTATTGTAATCATTTTATTTTCCTTTATTTTTCGCTTTCGTACTAGTTCGAAGTCGATAATATTCATGCTGAAATCCCCTTTTGTGTATGTAAGACAGAGAAAAAAGCACTCAAATGATTACTTTTGGTTCTGGTGCAAGAAATCTAGAAAACTTGGACATACTGATACTAGTACTCTAAAAAGGGTTCTGATGCAAAAACTATATGCCTTATGTAACTAATCTCTAAAACCTGGACATGCTGATAGAACTGTCTAACTTAAGACTAGTGTTTGATAAATCTTTGGTAATCCTTTAATTTCCTCAATTACTTCATGATTTAATAGTTCCTCAGTTTCAATTACCAATAGAGATATTTTTCCTTTTTCCTTTTGCGATACACGTATCATATTAATATTAATTTTACGTGTTGCTAATATAGAAGTTACAGACGAAATGGTACCAAAATGATCATTGTTTATAATAAGAAGAGCTGATCTTGTTTCATTTAAATTCAAATCAAAACCATTAATCTCAATAACTTTGATTTTTCCCCAACCAATCGAACAAGCAATCATCTCAATTTTATCTTCACCTTTGTATAAAGTAATCTTTACTGTATTGGGATAAGACGGTTTTGCAATCTCTTCTATACAATTAACTGTAATTCCTCTTTCTGCTGCAATTGTAAGTGCTTTAGAGAATAGTGAGTCATCCATTTCAAAGCCTAAAATACCACCAACAAGTGCTACGTCTGACCCAAAAGTGCAATCAGTTTTTTTGAATTCCCCATATAAAGAAATTTCGATTTTTTCTGGAGGCTTTAAAAATAGCTGACGAACAATATGTCCTATCTTTGTTGCTTCTACTCCATAAGCACTAGGTGTTCCAATAGTAATAGGACCAATAATATCAAATACTGATTTATATTTCATGATTATCCTTTCTCCTTAATATTAGTAGTAGGGATGCATTAATAAAATGTTTTTGTATTAAGAAAATATTTCTTAACTGAAAGGTAATGAAAATACGGATTATAATAAGCGAGCCATCCGTTTATTAAGATATCTATTCAATATAAAGAGTTTTTTAATATTTTTAACAATAATTTTTAATAAAAAGATGTATTGATTTATTTATCATTATTGAAGGTGAACGATCATGTTTATTTAAAAAATCAGTAAATAGAGAATGCAATTTGTTAGGTAGTTATGCCTTATTTACAATTACACTAGAAATCCTGTAGATCTGTTCATACTATAAGGAAACAGTATTATATTTTATAAATAAAGCCCATGGGAATTTTTTAATTCCCTGGGCTTTCATTTCTCATAACATTCCGACTCCTGTATGGTAAGCGAAATCCTAGTGCAATTGCTGCTCCAATGCAACTAAATAAACATCCGAACAGTAAATAGAGAGTAGGTGTAGAATCTCCAATCGCAACAGAGGCAACCCCACCTATTGCCGGAAAAAGTGCCACCATATAACTACTAACTGATGCACCGATTCGTTCTACTAGCTTGAGGTAGAACATCCATGCCCCAAAGGAAGCAAATACAGTTAAAAATGCCAAAGCTCCAAGATAAGAAACGGACGTTGGTAGTGTAAAGTTCTGTTCCTGAAAGGTACAAACAGCAAGTAAAAGTATCGAAGCCACAACAAAGCCAACACTATTCGAATAAACAGCATTAATACCACGTCGTGCATTTCGAGCGGAAGCTGCGTCACCAATAGCTGTAAGTATAGTTCCAAACAATGCGAGGCCTATTCCTTTTAGATCACTTGTACTAGAGCCCTGTGTTAGTAATGGATAAACTAATATAGAAACACCTGCAATACCAACTATTCCCCCTATTAGAATTCGAGGATGAAGACGCTCACCTAGAAATATACGAAGTGCAATTGGTGTCAGAACTGTCTTCAGTGAAAACAGCAGCGTTACTAGTGCAGCAGAAATCCAAATTGTCGCGTAGTATAAACACAAGTAACTTAGAGCTAAGTTACATACCCCAAAAGTAACAAGGGGGAAAACATCTTTACGAGAAGGCCTACCATTTGGACGTACCACGCACATTAGGACAATAAACATTAGTGCAGCCCCTACCAAGCGATAGGTTAATGACAATTCAAGGCTTACAGGAGTACCTTGTATTTTTACTGCAATAAAGTTCAATCCCCAAACTATTAAGCAGAAGATGTACATAAAAATTGTCATACGTGTAACACTTCGTTCTGCTGTGCGAAAGGAATATCGAAATAATTAAAAACTTCTGTTAATGCAACGGCCAGTTGTGCTATCTGTTCCTCAGTGTGATTTGGTGTAACATTAACTCGGAATCGTTCTGTGCCGACAGGAACCGTTGGTGAATTAATAGGTTGCAGATAGACGTGATGTTGTTCAAGTAGACGTTGGGCAGCAGCTTTACATTTTTTTGCATCACCAATCAGTACAGGGAGAATATGCGTTTCACTTGAGTCCATTATCGGAATATTTGCTTGAGCAAGTGCTTCTCTTAACATGCTAGTTTTTTGGTGTAGAGCGTTCCGCTCTTTATCTGAAGATTTTAAGTGTTCCACACTAGCATGACAGGCCGCGACAACAGCTGGTGGTAAGGATGTTGTAAAAATAAAACCAGATGCAAAAGAACGAACAGCGTCAATTAGTAATGATGAAGCTGCAATGTATCCCCCGATTACTCCAATACCTTTTGCCATTGTTCCTTGAATAAAGTCCAATCGATCCACAAGACCTAGTTCAGCAGCTATTCCTGCTCCGCGAGGACCGTACATACCGATTGCATGTACTTCATCAAGAAATGTTAAAGCGTTATATTTATCTGCAAGATCCGCAATTTTCTGAATCGGTGAGATATCGCCATCCATTGAGTATACTGATTCAAACACAATAATTTTTGCTCGATCATGTGGTTGAGCTGCAAGTAACTCTTCCAAATGGTCAACATCATTATGTCTAAATATCGCTCGTTCGACTTGAGTGCTACGAATACCATTAATAATTGAAGCGTGATTTCGTTCGTCAGAAAATACTATACAATTTGGAAATAGACGAAGTAAACATTGTAATGTTGCATCATTCGAGCCATATCCTGTAGGAAAAACTAATGCGGCTTCTTTACCATGCCATTCCGCAAGTGAAGATTCAAGTGCAGCGTAATGATAATGTGTACCACCTATATTTCGAGATCCGCCTGAACCAGCACCAAATGCTCGAATTGCATCATGCATTGCTTCGGTAACTATTGGGTGCTGAGACATTCCTAGATAGTCATTGCTGCACCAAACGACAACTGGTTGCCCATCTTTCTGGCCATTCAATTGTGCTAAAGGATATTGGCCACGCATCCGATTAATTGTAACAAATTCTCGATATTGTCCGCTTTCTTTCAAAGATTCGAGCTTATTTTCAATAATTTTTGCATACATGACTTTTCCTCCAAGTATAGTTATAGTTTACAGTTCATCCAGTTTGATATTTTTTCATAAAAATTAAGGAAAATTGTTAAATTATTGTTTTTTATTATATCGGGAAAATATAATAAAACCAAACAAAAAACAAAATTATGCATATTTTCATAATTTTGTTTTTTTAAAACTTCAAATGTCTTTAAGTCGATATAATTTATTTCAAATAAATAATAACAATTTTTTGAAAATAAAACTATATTTTAGAATTTTATCAATAAAAAACAGATAATTATCATTAAAAAATGATCATATTAAGCTAAATATTATAAGCAAAGACTAGTTTCCTCTAAAAGAATCATTGTAATGATTTGCAAAATCCATATAAAACAATACCTTTAGAATAAAATATAAATATAATTTTCTTATTTTTTATCAATATAACTTTTTAGAATTCTGTTGCAAAGTTGATTAACATCAAACTAGATAAGCGATTGGGGAGTACTTATTATGCAACTATAGGTTCTGGTGCAAAGTTTTTAAAAGTAAGCTAAACTTTTGCAAAACAGAGCGAGGAGAATCACAAGGTTCTGGTGCAAAAACTATAAGATTTAGGTTCTGGTGCAAAGATAAGATGAAAACCAGTAAAACGCATATATTCCTAACAGAATTGTATTTTATGCTACAAGTTCAAACAATTGATGGATGAATTCTTTCTGATTTTGGACAGACTGGTCCCGTAAAGCAATCTGTTCTTTTTTAATCATATGCATAGCTTCTACTCCAGAAAGAATGGATGTAGCTGTGTCAAAGCATTTGAACCCTAGCATAGAACGGATTCGTTTCTTTATAAAGCGATGATCTTGTTCTACTATGTTATTCAAGTACTTTTTTTGTCTAAGTCGCATACCGTTAGGTATGCTTTTTTCTTTTTTCAACTGTTCAATTGCTATAGGATAAGCTGGATTCTTGTCGACTGTTATAACACGAGGCTTTGAAACATGAAAAGACCGCAAAGCTTTCTTGAAAAAGCGCTTTGCAGCCTTCTGATCTCTTGTTTTGCTTAGGCAAAAATCGATTGTGCTTCCTTTCGAATCAACAGCACGATACAGGTACATCCATTGACCTTTTACTTTGATATATGTTTCATCGACTCTCCAAGAGTCATTTGTTTGTTTGAGGTAACGTCGGATCCGTTTATCCAATTCAGGACCATACTGATGAACCCAACGCATAATCGTTGTATGAGCAATGGATAAACCCCGTTCCTCCATCATTTCCACTAAATCACGAAAACTTAGATGGTACCGTAGGTACCATCTTACCGTTAATAAGATAATATCAGGCTGATAGTGCTTCCATTTGAACAAATTTTTCTTTTCCATACCGATCACACACCTTTTTAGAGTAATAGTATCAGTATGTCCAAGTTTTATAGATTTTTTGCACCAGAACCTCTTTATCAATTGCACGATATAAATAACACCATTTTCCTTTTACTTTTATATAGGTTTCATCTAGTTTCCAAGATAATTGAACGTTTTTATTTTTCTTCTGAACGTTTTTATTTTTCTTCTTCCAAATTTGATAGATAAGGTTTCCATATTCATGAACCCAGCGCATGATGGTTGTTGGGTGAACCGAAACACCACGCTCTTTCAAGATTTCAGATACATCACGATAGCTTAAAGAAAAACGACTAGTAGCCTACGGCTACTAAAATAATATCCTTTTTAAACTGTTTTCCTTTAAAATACCCCATATATTATTCTCCTGCTCACACTTTTTCTACAGGTTATCTTAGTTTAGAAATCTTTGCAACAGAACCCTTCTTTTGTATGTTCTTTTTTACGGTTGAAACTTTATGCAGGAAACGAATTTATTCCCCATCTAGCGTTGCCGACACTTCGTTCTGTAATTTTATTACAAAACTGTAACATGACACATCAGAATTATTTTTCACTAGTTTATGGTTATGCAACATGTCTTTCAGGTTTAAGTTTTCAATACCGATAATATCGTGGTTTTCATGCTTTCAGTAGAAAGAAGAATTTGGTATTTCAGACTCAAACTAATAACACAATTATACAATTGTAATTGTGTTATTTTAAGGTATGTGATATAGAATTTATGACTATAATATAATTGTAGACTTTTAACGAATTATCCGAAAGAATTCTCCTTCCTCAAGCGTGTGCAGGGCGATAGCCCAACGATAGATGGGAGATGATTTCGGTTGGCGTAAGCCAACATGTTTGCTATCATATACTTGTACAGATTGCTCTTTGAAAACTGAAGATATAAGGTTGTTGTAGGAAATTCGTCTGTAACGTAAAATCTTCAACGTTCTATCGCCCTGCGCTACTGAAATATGCGAAAACCAAGCGAAGTAAGTAGCGTAGATGAGTCCAACGTACACATAATATTTTTAGGGGTAGGGACTACCCTGTTAGCTTGGTAAACATAAGTGGCTAGTAAAAGCACTTATTTCCCAAGAAGTTCCCACTTCAAGCGGGTGAGTAGTTCACTACTCAGAGTGTCACTTAGGAATTCACGATTACTCATATAAAGACAAAACTCCTTATTCATCAACATGGTCATAATTGAATGAAACTAAAAAACGAAGTGATATAGCGTCTAACTGTGTGAACAATAGGGATAGCCTAATCAATATTTATTTGGTAGAACGGAGTTCTGAGGAGTCTCCCACTTCAATCGAACCGTAAGATTGATAAGTAGTGAGTAGTTCAAACATATGAAGTGATTTCTGTTAAAGAAATTCCTCAAATGGATGCAAAAATAAATATGGCTTATAAGAAGACAGACACCTTATATTCAAATTGTCCCTTGGATTATCATCTAAAATACATTTCTGCTTGCTAGCGATTTAATTTATAACACAATTACACAAGAGTAATTGTGTTAATCTGAGAGTGTGAGATAGTCTTTTAGGGGCTATACATAAGTATAGTTCTTTAATATTCAGATAATCCTTTGGATTATCATCTAAAATACATTTCTGTTTGCCAATGACATAATTTAAAACACAATTACACAAGAGTAATTGTGTTAATCTGAGAGTATGAGATAGTTATAAATAAGTATAGTTCTTTAATATTCGGATAGCCCTTTGGAGTATCATCTAGAAAAGTTTGTTTTACTTGAAAATATTTTTCAACACTACATAACTTGTGACTTCGCTACTATTCTACCTCTGAAAGAAAGAGATTGCTTACTCAGGAAATCTATAATATAGATAACATTTTATAATTACAAGAACAATATCGGGTTGGTAATGTTATCATTTGAATAGATTTTAATTTCTTATACTGATTTCACACTGTTCTAAGGGTAATAGTATCAGTATGTCCAATTTTTAGAGATTAATTACAAACATTTTGAAGTTTTTGCATGAGAAGTACTATAAGTGTTCTTATTTTGAATTACCTTCTAATTCACAAGAGGAAAATGTAATTGAATTAACGGATAAGTTCAATAACAAATAGATGACAACATGACGAATATAGATTGTAACCAATAACGTTAATCTCTCTACTTATACTGACGAATATACGACGTGTAACGAGGTGGTAATGACTGGTGACAATAAGGAGAAGAAAGGAAAAAGAGTCATGACAAGGTAGCAAGGAAGAAGCATCCAAAAAGCATATTCTCTGACAGATATAGCAAGGAAACTTGGAAACCCCGCAATACACTTCAACCCTGGCAAGATCAATTTAAACCTAATTTTCCTACCAGGAACAAAAGGGAAAAATTTGAAGGAGAGGTATTAGAAACCCTTAAAATAATTGCTAATATTAAAGATGAATAAGAACCACCAGATGTAATAGAAAGTGTATTGAAGCAAAACTGTACATTATATTGTTGTAGAAGAGAATAACGAACATGACGACGAAATGCCGAAGCTTATTATTCAAGGTTTGCATGAAGACTTGAACTAATCACCATATAACACTATCTACAACTATAATCAAAGCAAAACCGTAAATAGTAAATGCCAAAGAAAATAAAAACCTAGGCATCCAATAGCTACTAACAAAAAAATCCAATTATTTGCTAAATAATGATTTTAAGGGAAACAGTTTGCTTAGAAGAAATATCCAAAATAGAAAATATTTTGAAATTTTAGGATTCTGTTTTCCCTTGCTTACTGGTGCTTCCATCATCTCACCTCTTGTATTTTTTAGTTTACAATTGCAAGGTTTTCACGAAAAAATTTGTATGTAAAATGCAAAAAGGGAGTGCTTTCTCTAATAAGTAAGCACTCCCTCATGTTATAATACGTCTAGTTGTTTTTATTTCATTACTTTTAGACGGCTTTATTCTTATTTTAATCTAATTTTATAATGTAGTAATGCAGGTTACAAGATATAGAGTGAATCACATTATTGTCACTCCATACTCGTAGTAATTAAAAATCGATTTCCTCATTATCTTCTTCAGAAATCCCACCAAGTACTTTCCTAGCGTCAATAATTTTACCTTCTTGAAGTACGGGTTCTTCCATTTTTAAATCTTCTTGTTTCTGTGCGGGAACAAATCCATTAGTAAGTAGAAGGTCCAATTTATTTTCAACTGTATCTAAAAGATTTAATCTCTGTTCTACATGATCTAATTTCTGCAGTAGTTGCTCATAACGATTTTCATTTTGTACTAGTTCAACAACAAATGCTGTTAATTGCCTACTATTAGCTTTTTCATTAAGGATCTTATATACATCTTCAGGCATATTATCAGCACGTAATGCCATTTTTCTATTATTAGCCATTATCAGCACGTCCCTTTATTCTAAGCTAACTGTCCCTTCATTTCATCAATTGCTTTTAATTCTAATGCAGCTAGGTTAATTGTACGTGAAGTTGGAGCAAATATTTCTTTCTCACTATTTTGAATAATGTTGTTCAAGAAGAAGTGGTTGTTTTTAGCAGCCGTTTTAGACATATGATTTAATAAAGCTAAACGGATGTATGGTTCTAAAACTGGTGCTTCGCCTCCGATATAGATGAATTTCAATACTGTATTCGTACTAGATGGGATGAATACATCAAGAATTTTAGCAACTAAAATTCTTGCATATTCTTTTAGTACTTCTACAATTTCAGATGTGAAATCATATTCTTCACCAGTATTTTCATTCGATAGTACATACTTTTGTTCCTTATAATTATGAACAATAAATTTCTCTAACATTCTTAGATCTTTAAAGTATTGAATCAATTTTTCTTTTCTAAAGCGTTCTAGGTATCCTAAGAATGGTTCAATATCGATAACCTGGAAAGAATCTCTGTGCTTAGGTGTAGTGAGTCCTTTACCTAACCGCACAGCATCTGTAGAACCGCCACCAATGTCAGTTAAAACAACTTCATAGTCATCGAATCTCTCGGATTCATATCGCTTTTCAATACTAATTACATTTGTATTCTTATCTTTTGAAACCATTTTATATTTTAAAGAATGTCTAGCAATTTCTGATTCATTTCTACATTTTGCTGAATTAACTGTAATAGTGAGTTCTCTTTCCATTCCTGGTGTTAATACTTTAACTTTATGTTCACCGACAAATCTTTCTTCCATTTTTTTATGAGCAATGCTAAATTTCTCTTCGCGTTTTAAAAGCCAAATTGGAAGCATCATACTCATGTTTTCAATTTCAACGTCATTATCTTCTTGCTCAGCGTTAAGAGCATGATAATATGCAATTGCTCCTAAAAAGCTTATGTACGGGATAGGACTATTAATTTTGTCGTGCATCTTATTTACATGAGAGTTTGCTAATTGATTATCCTCAGCTAATCGGCCAACTAAATAGAAAGATTCTTCACCTTCAATTTCAGTTGAAATTAGTAATCTATCTAGTAATTCTTCTGGTCTAGAAATACGATCAACAAGCAAATCCTCAGCTTTTTTCTTTGAAATTTTAACTACATTCGTTGCAAGTTCAATATAATAACCATCAACCATGAAGTTATTAAAACTATTTCCGAAATCCGCTACTTTTCTACCGATTTTCATTAATAATTCCTCCTTCATACATTAAGTACGACTTAAGTAATACTTTTAATTATGTTTTAGCACATTAAATCAAAATATAAAGCGCTGTTTATAATAAGTGCGACTTGAATCGCGCATATTAGTTAGCTCTTTTATATACTTAAAAAATTCAAAATAAACAAGGAAATACCTTCTTTCAAACGAATTAAACACATAACAATTAGATGCCGACATGTCGGACATAAATGATGATGAATAACAGTAAAACAACAATAGGACCGACATAAATGATGAACAATAACAATGTAGTGACAGCATGACCGACATAAATGATGAGCAATAACAATGTAATGACAGCATGACCGACATAAATGATGAGCAATAACAGTGAAATGACAACATGTCGGACATCGATAACAACAAATGACGATGAGGGGAGGACGATGAAATGGAGAGTGAAGGACCTTATAAGAAAACATATTCCCTTGCAGATATAGCAAGGATGCTTGGGAAGCCACGGACAACTCTTCAGGCCTGGCGGGATCAATTCAAACCATATTTACCAACCGTCGCTGGGACGAAGGGGCGAACATTGAGATATGAACGGGAAGCATTAGAGCTTTTTAAATTAATTGCTAATATGAAAGATGCACAAGAACCACCAGAAATAATAGAACAGATGTTAAAACAAAATGTAGATTATATTGTAGTAGAGGAGAGTGATGAAGACGACGAAATAACGAAGCCAATTATTCAGACAATGTATGAAAGTATGAAAGAAGCTTCTATATATTTTCAAGAGCAAAAAGCCATGAACATGGAACTTTTAAAGCGTGTAGACCATTTAGAACAATCTAATCAGATCCTACTAAATAAGATTGATGAACAACAAAAGAGTATTGATGGAAAAATAAATAATAGAGACCAACAGCTATTAGAAGTAATTCGTGAAATACAAGAAACTAAGAAGCTAGTTGCATCTACTCAACAAGAAAAATCATGGTTCGCTAAATTATTTAAAAAATAATTTATACCAAATTAAATAAAGCAACTAGGGAAGCCTGTATATTTTGGACAGGTTTCCTTTTGTATGTTGAAAATATGCTAAGCTTCCCTAGAAAATCACAAAAAAATAGAATACTATATTTAATAAATCTTGTTTTAAAAATTAAAGTAAATAAAAACATTAGAATTAATTTTTGTTCCTGTAAGCTTACTATAACAAGCTATTGAAGATTTCTTCTTAGTAAATTTCAAAGTTAATATGTAAGTAAATGAGTGAATGTTCAATATATAACGGTTGTGATTTAAATAGTAGAACTAAAAAGAAAATGATGACAATTCATAGGAAACGAGTAAGGTTTTTGAAGGTTTGTGTGTTGAAAAATAATAAGACAATGGAAAACTATAAGAGGACATGACAAATAGCCTTGCTATATATGTTTTTTTTTGAGCAAGGCTATTTTATATTGTGTTTTTTAAATCAATTGTTCTCTTCTAAAAAATTATAAAAAACAAATTTACTATCATTATTTGTACCAAAGAGTGAAATTTTCTTTTGAGTATCACGTTTTCTACGATCTTGATAATTTTTGAGTTTTTGACCAAACATTTTTATAAAGTGAGCAGGAGCGCTATTATCAGCTTTATTACGGTCAAACCATTCGACACAGTCCTTAAAAGCCCACTTCGCAGATGTACCCATACTATCCATATCTGGTGGCAACCTTAAAGCAATTGTATATGCATCATTTTCAGATAGATATGTTACCCCTTGACTTAAAATGTAGTAATACGCTTTTTGCTGATCGTCACTCAAGTAATCGTTTAAGTCTTGTAATCTATTATTTTTTTCTTTTGTTTCATGATCCGCAGCAGGTTTTGATGGTTCTTCAATGTTGAAAAGATCTAGGGAAGATGGAGTTTCTAAATTGTTTTTTTGCATATCATCATGATCTGTTACAACAGTTTTTTTACTAATCTTGTTCTTTAAAAATCTAGTGAAAGTAGAACAAACATCAATTGTTACAGCCCATTTTACTTTGAAGTATTCAATGATTTTTAAATAATTATCATGTATTGTTAAGATGTAAACAGAAGGGGCGATCTTTCCGTGCCGTCTTACCTTTATTTGTTGGCATACTCCTAAATCTTGCAACCAATTAAACACGTAGTTAATAACAGGCTTTGAAATGCCAGATTTTTTGCTGATGTGATCTTGTTTAACTTGGCTATATCCTTCTTGGACCAAATAAGATAAAACAGTCTCTAAAGCTTCATATTTTCTTTTGGTAAGATAATCTTGAGTGGTAACACCTTCATGTTCAAGGACAATATTATCAATATAAGTAGTAACTTTCTTAATGGATTGATTTATAGCTCCAGGTGTTTTGGATAAGTGTTTAATTCGGGGACTTAGTTCCGTTTTTGCTCGACTAAGTAAAAAGTTCTGTAATATCACAAAAAAACCTCCTATTTTTTCCACCGCAAATAAAAAGGAAAAACAGAGGTTTTATGTTCACATTGTATATGCATTATGATATAATTTTAATATCAAGTATGATACTAAAGAAAAACACATATATTTATAGTGTGAATTAAAACCCTATCTTAGGAGTTTTTAATTGGTTCCGGTCGCCAAACTAGAAGCCAATTAAAAACTGGGCGGTGGGGTTTTATTTTTTTATTTACATTTTAATTGTAAGACTTTCCTCCAAAAATATCAACAAAAGTTGAATAAATACTATTCAAAACGACTATTAAAAAATTTCTCAATATTCCAAAATAACGAGTCGTGGTAAAATTTTCATAAAAAAGCATGTTTGTTATCTGTTTTTGTGAGGAGGGGATATATTATGAAAGATCTTACTATGAAAGAGATTATGGATGAATTATCAAGAATCATAAATTCAAAATATACATTGCGAAAGATAGCTAAATTAACAGGAGTAGATAGAAAATCAATATCAAATGCTCTTGAATGCAAAAATAAATACGAAATGAAACTAGACAATTTTTTAAAACTCGTTCAAATTCTTTATGAAAATTCAGAAATAAGGCGCCAAAAGATAAATATGTTTATTCTGCTAGTTAAAAGTCCATTAAATATCCGAAAGGCTCTATGTTATTCTCACGTTTCGGGTGAGTACAATATCATTGATGCACTAATAGAAAAACACTGTAAAAACGAGAGCGTAAATCAGTATTTAACTGTTTATGATGTGTTCAATCAACGGAATAAAAATGAAATAAAAGGTGAAAAAATAATTAATAAAATTGATGAGTCAAAAATACCTTCTAATCCAGAATGCCAGGCATTATTAAATTTGCTTTATATGGTTGCAATGTATGATGAAGACGAGTCAAATGCGGTCGCTCCGTTTGCTAAACAAGCTGAGAAATTTATAATAGAGATTGACCAAAAATATATAAGAGATTGTTTACATATGCAATATAAAGAAAGGATTGCATATAAACATTTATTGAGTGATGAGGTTGAAAAATGTAGAAAAGTGTGTCAGTCAATTCTAGATTCGGATATGAACGTGCCTATGATAAAAGCTGTTGTAACGGGTTGTAAGGGGGAAAGTTATATCTATGAAAATCCGCTCGTAGCGGAAGAATATATCGAATCGGCTCTAGCGCTTCTTGAAGAGATTGACGTCCCTAAAAAATCTCAAAAATACTTTGCGTTTAAAACTACATTAGCTCATTTGTATATTGAAAATAACTTTAATCTTGATAAAATTGATTTTAAGTACATGCATGATGGGGAACGGGCTCATTATGAATGTTTATATGGAGATAAGAATGTGGGGCTCAAACTGTACGAGAAATTAGAAAAGTCTGGTTTTAGTGCTCATCAATTATATTCATATTCTAAAGTAACTGGTGATGTTCTTGGTTTAAGAAAAGCTTTAATTGCTTTTGAAAGGTCTGGTAATATCTTTTATGCTAGAGGCGTTAAACGATCTTTAATGAAAGATGAGGTGAACCTAGTTGAATAAATTTTTAATTTGTTTGCTGATTTTTTTGGGGGTTACAATACCATTTCAAGAAAGTAGGAAGATTGAAGAAGTAGTTAAAGCGCAGAACGATCCTTCAGTGGTTAAAACGTATATGATGGTTGATCCTGGGACAGGATGAGTGCAAAGATATATGAAAATTTAATTTTGAAAATGAACTAGACGCTACGAATGTAGCGTCTTTCGCTATTTTTAAGGGATGGTGCAGTTTTAATTTACAATAAAAAAATGCACCACCTGGGTAATAATTCCTCAAATATGAAACTAAGGACGTGAATTTATATGGGATTAGACGTTCATTGGCTAGAACATAAAATTATACAGGAATATATAGAATATGATATGTACACTATTTTAAATTTATATAAAGATATGATTAAAATATGCAAACAAGAAGGCGTAGAAAAAACCTTATAATTAAAATGTGTTTTTAAAATATTTGGCTATTTATTTTCACGTTTTGATTTGAAATCATTCATGTATTGAATCAATTGTTTTTCTAATTCGGGTTTATGTTCATCTGGAACACTCATGTATGTTTCAAATAAATTTTTAGATAAGCGTGAAAGAAGTTTTAGTTTATCTTCTTCCCGTGCAATTACCTCTGTACTTAATAGATCATTAATGCTCATTTGGTAATATGAAGCTAAATTTTTAAGCGTAGAAATGTCAGGTTCTCTAAATCCGTTTTCCCAGCCGGCATAAGTACTATAGGGGACATTTAGTTCTTCAGCAGTTTTCTTACGACTTTGTCCCTTTATAGATCGTAGTTTCTTTAAATTTTCTTGAAGTGGTTCTGTAACGTCCGATTTAACTAACTGTTTTATAATATCTAATTTTTGATCTTCTATTTCTGTTAGGTTCGGTAAGTGGATTTCAGTATCTACCAATTCATCAATAACAAGGTCGTAATATATTGAAAATTTTTTTAATGATAGTATATCTGGCTCTCTTAAATTGTTCTCCCAATTGTTATAGGCGTAATAAGATATATCTAGTTTAGAAGCTAACTCTTTTTGGGTTAATTTTTGCATACTTCGAAGATATTTAAGATTGTTACCTAGGTATAGGTTTTTCATAAAAAAACTCCTTTAATTGCGATTTTGAATAGAATTGCGTTAATGAATAATTTTTTATTCGATACGTGTTGACTTTAGGCTAAAAGACGAATAAACTGTAAATAAGGGGGTGAGGCACTTGACAGTTTTAAAAGAATTTCGTGAATCAAAGGGTTATACAATTAATGAGGTTTCAAACGGTTCCAAAATCCCAGCTAGTACTTTGTATGATGTAGAATCGGGTAGAAAGGGTTTAATTTCTAGTCGGGCAAAAAGCATTTCGGATTTTTTTGGAGAACCTGTTGAAAACCTTTTTTTTGCAACGTATTATCGAGCAAAGTTAGAATAAAACATTTTTCAATAAACAATAATTATACATCTATATTGTAAATGAACAATACAGAAAAGATACAACTTTATCACTATTTTTCAAGCCTATAAGTCTGAAAAATTAGTTTTTTTAAACTGATCTTTGAAAACTGCATATCATTTGAGGGAGCTGTTAGTATGTTGAAACGATCGTATCAAACGTTACTCATTGTCATGAGTATGCTTCTAATTGTCTTGAATTTTGTATTTCCACTTACGAAAGCAAGTGCTGAAGTCATTAATCGTGAGAAGTACGAAATGAATTGGAGTTTTAGTCCCATGTACGGGAAAGACCTACGGACAGAATTACTGAAGAATGCGAATGGGCAAATTGCGTATTGCTTAACCTATGGAAAGTTAAGTCCCGATGGTAACGACCTTCCAGAGAAAGGGCGCACAGATAATGTTGTGTACCGTGTTCTCCTAAATGGATATCCACAAAAGAGTCCAGAAGAATTAGGGGTTTCTAACTGGAAAGAGGCACATTATGCGACACAACTTAGTGTTTGGGCATCATTAGGTCAAATCGACATTAGCGAGGTTCAGCATAAGAATGCGAATGTTGCGAAAGCTGTAAAAGCGATTATTAACGGGGCAAACGCAAGCCAAGAAACACAAGAAATGTACATGAACGTAACACCAACAGACAATCAAGAAGCGAAGCTAAACGGTGAGTACTTTGAAACGACAGTGTACCAAATTGAAAGTAACGTTAAGAATGGTGTATTTACAGTTCAACTAGCCAATACACCAACTGGAACAAAAGTTGTTTCAACAAATGGAGAAGCGAAACAACAATTCAATTTAGGAGAACAATTCCGTATTCTAATACCGAAATCCTCTCAGACTGGTAATTTTTCCTTAAAAGTAACTTCTAACCTTTCTAAGTTGCAAGCAGTAGCCTACAAGGGAACTGATAGTGTGCAAGATGCAACAGTATTATTAGAAAAGAATGAGGAAAAAGTAAGTGCCGATCTACAAGTAAACTGGAAGTCCCTTGGTGGATTGAAAGTTGTAAAAGTAGGAGAGCAAAAAGAATTGCTACAAGGTGCTGTATTTGAAGTCGTTAACAGTGAAAACGAAAAAGTAGGCATAATGACTACAAATGAGCAAGGCACAGCAAGTCTTTCTGGTTTAGAAATCGGGAATTATACTCTTAAAGAGGTAAAATCTCCTACTGGTTATGTACTGAATGAGCAGCCACAAAAGATTGAAGTCAAAACAGGTGAGGTTGCAACGATTAAAGTACAAAACGTGAAAGTAAAAGGAAATATCGAAATTAAGAAGTTAAGTGACAACGGAAAAACTCTTCCAAAAGTAGAGTTCATAGTGTATACAGCGGAGGGAAAAGAAGTAACAAAAGCTGTAACAAACGAGCAAGGAATTGCTCAAGTGAAGGATCTACCGTATGGGAAGTATTATTTTCTTGAGACAAAGGGAGTAGAAGGATACCTTCTTAATAAAACAAAATATCCATTCGAGATCAAAGAGCAAGGAAAAACGCTCATATTTACTGTTGAAAACAAAGAGGTAAAAGGGAATGTGCAACTACTAAAAGTAGATGGAGAAAATCCAGATAAGAAATTAGAAGGAGTAACATTCATTTTACAAGACAGTAAAGGTAAAAAGATTAGTGAACATAAAACAAATAAAAACGGCTTGATTGAAGTAAAAGACCTACCATTTGGGGCATACTCATTTGTTGAAAAAGAGGCACCAACTGGATATGTGTTAACAAAAGACTCTATTCCTTTTAGTATCACAGAGCAAGGAAAAACAATCATGCTAACAGCGAAGAATAAACATATCAAAGGTGATCTTGAAATAACTAAGGTAGATCTAGCTGATGGAAATAACAAACTTTCGAATGCTGAATTTACTATCTTTAACGAAAAAGGCAAAGAAGTAGTCAAAGGTAAAACGAACGAACAAGGAATTGCGAAATTCGCTAAATTACCGTATGGAAAATACACATATAAGGAAACATTTGCACCAGCTGGATATTTACTTAGCGAAGAAACATTTTCTTTTCAAATTAAGGAAGATGGTCAAATTATTAAGCATACGGTGAAGGATCAGAAGAGGCCAACACCAGAGACACCACATCAACCGGAACAACCACAAAAACCAGAGCAGCCAGAAACACCACAACCACAGGTACCAGAACAACCAAAAGTAACTGAAAAGCCTGTCACTCCACAACTAGAACAACCACAACAAATTATTACGAAACCACAACTAGAACAAACACCAAAGAATGTAGAAATGAAACTTCCAACAACAGGCGGTAAAGCTGAAAATCCATACATAAAATGGATCGGGCTAACATGTATTGCACTAGCTTTAATCGGAGCTGTATTTGCAATGAGAAATCGTAAAAAAGCGGAATAAATGAAAGGATTAAGTAAAATCTTGAAACCTGAGAATGTAAAGGAACATTTAAATGCGCATCATGCATCCTACAAAAAATCCAATAGCATTTTTTGTAGGATGCAGAAATGCATTCATTCTTGTAATTCCAATTTGGGTTATCTTGTTTTGGATATGGAGCAAGATGTAAGAAACCGAAAGGGAGATGAAATGAGATGTCAGGAGTCTACAGTGGTACAACAAATCAATCATTAAGTACCTGTACAAAAGGAGTAGTTGGAAGAGGAAAAGCGTATAACAAAAGTGCATGGCTTCCTGAAGAACTCATGCAAGCAGTTTCAATTGCTCAAACAGTAATTAAGCCAAGAGAACGTCATGATTTTTGGATAGAATCCGCTACCAAGTTATTAGCAGGCAGTATTTTGTATCTGGATCAGCGACATAAGAATTTGTATTACTTAGATGTAAAAAAGGTCAGCGAGTTTATACAAAAAATATATGACAGTGAGGCGTACTTGGTAGAGGTATTAGATAGTCTAGAGAGAGATTATCCATCGTATCCAATATTCCATGAGCTAGGTTTATCGTCAAAAGAAACGAGGGAAGCGATAATCATCACATTGTTATGGATTCTAGATAAACATCAACGTGAAAATCTCGAAGAACAGAAAGAATATTTTTGGTTTCAGAAATAGCCATTAGATAAAAATGAAATAGGAAGGAGCGCAATACATGTTAGGTGTAGCTAAGAAGTATACAAAGGTGATTAGAGCGTTGAGGGAGATGAATGAAGGGGAAAGGGTGGCAGGTGTCATAAAAGCTCGTTTTGGAGCTTATAAGTCTGTCATAGAGGGGATAAAGGAGACTAAAGATGATATCATCTTCATATTTGATCCAAAGGGCATCTTTTATGAAGATACGTATAAAGAAAAGCGTGAACAAGGGTATCACATACTAAAACATGATTTATTAGCTGGTTATGAATCTCTTCAGCTAGATGTGAATCAAAAAGCAGTTGTGTATATCAGTGTAGAAACAGAAAGAAGCACATATCAAGATAGAGGAGAAGCATTATCGGGTTTTCTTCAATATCTAACAGAATGTAAGAATATAAGACCGATTCATTTGGTATTTTATCAATATGATTTGTACCCCATCCCTCATATGGAGCAGTTTTTGAAAGAAAGCGCAACATACCACATACAGCATTCAATCGTAGTCGAATCTCAATCCGCATTACAACACATATACGGTAAAGAAGCGGCACAACGCATTATAACCTCGTACAACACAACGATCCTAGCATGATATAAAGTTCTCATTTACTATTTCATCCTATCTAGATGGCTAGAAAACTAGACGAGGGAGATGTTAATTTTTCTCCCTTCTTTTCAAAAATAGGAGGCGATCATATGGGGAAAGAACAAAGACTCACATTTTATGATATTGCAGCATCACAAGCTCATAGTGTCAAAACCTTTGATGGGAAAACATACGAATTAAAAGGTGCAATTGCCATTGAAAATGGCACAGGAAGCATCGAAAAGGTAGCACAAATTTATTATCGTGTTCGCTCGGTAAGAGATGAGCATCAAAATTTAATTGCAAAACGGAAACATAAGCAAGCTGAATTAGTAGCTGTAAAGCAAAAATGTAGATAACCTAAGCGATTTTGAAGTGTGCTGAGAACATGGCACAAAGTAAATGGTTCCTTGAAAAGTAAATATTGCGTGCCTCCCTTGAAACGGTCACTAGAGGGGTTAGGTATACGATTATCGTTAGAAGAGTGGGTACGTAAAACTCATATCTGTGACCAATAGAAAATACGTTGTATCAAAGATCTGTGTGTAACAGTAACCGTGAGGAATATCCCATACTGACATTCTGAAGAAGCGGTGAACATCACAAACAGTAGATACATAAGGTTCTACGTTTATGCCAAAATACGTAGTGCGGTATTGGGCATATAGAAACGAAGTCGGGATTCGCTTCTATACGCATGCCAATACAGGGTTCGTCATTCCAGCCATAAATGATATTTCCATTTTCTCTCCTACTTTCCTTTTATTGTTATAAAATAAAGACAGATGTTGAAGTTTAAATGTGTCTCATCACACTTCAAAATCGCTTATAAAAATATGATAAAGGGAGGAACATGCATGAGTCGTAAAGGGTGGATCATTTCCGCTGTTGTTGGACTGTTAATTGCAATTGGTATTGGTTCAACATTTGTCTTTAGTTCAGGAAAAGGGGAAGTAATGGAACTAAGTCCGTTAGAAATGAAGAAGTTTATGAGTGAGGATGGCACAGGATTTGTTATGTTGAATAATGATAAAAAAACAAGAGAAGATGTCCTTTTTAATGTTAAAAAATTAGCTCAACAAAATAAGATCATCGTAAAAGAGTTGTTTGGTGGTAGAGAGGATGTACCAAGATCAAGTAACCCTTTTGATTTTGGGTTGTCGCAAAGACGTGATTCTCTTGCATATTATGAAAAAGGAAAACTAAAAAAAGATATTTCGTTTACAAAAATTAAACCATCTGAATTTGAGAAAGAAGTAGGCTTTTTTATTAAAAGCAGTAAAGAACAATATCAGAAGTAATCACATAATCATTTAAAGGGGGTGATACAGTGGCGATTACGCAAAAGGAACTCAAAAAGGAAAGAGAAATGGTAGCAAATCTCTTAAGAGCCAATGGTGAAGATTATAACCATTGGCTTCATTTGCATCATCAGAAATGTATTGACGAACATCAAGATTTAGTGATGAAAGCTTTACAAGCTTATAAGGCAGGACCAACAGAAGTAAAGGAAGAAAGTAAGCCGAATGAACCAAGTCAGCCTCAACGAAGTGTAGAAATCTAAAAATAAAAAGGGAGTGAATGAATATGTTTGAAACAGTAGCTCAAATGTTAGTGTTAGGTGATGCGATGGATGGTTTGGTAAATACCGGGAACTCACTAATTACTTGGATGCAAAGAGGGGCAATGGTCAGTACAGCTATTGTTTTTTGTTTTGGTGCTTATCTATTAATTTGGGGTGGTCAGCAAGGAAGACATAAATGCGTTTGGTGGTTTATTGGCGGAGCAGCTGGACTTATTATTGTAATGGGATGCCAATATTTAGCGGAAAGCGTAAATAGTCAGATCAAATTTGGTCAAATTTTATTATTACCTTTTCAGTGATTGAAGTAGTTAAAAAATACAAATAGGGCAATGAAGAGGCTATGCAAGAGTATGGCTTTTTTTCTTGCCCTTTTTTCATGAAATTTGAAGTAAATGGAAGAAAGGAGAAGTCATGTTTGTCATTTTTAAGAGTAATGGAACAGAAATGGAGTCAGGTAGGCAATATCCGTTTCAAGAAGCGTATACCCTAACAAAACAGTTAGAGCGAAACTTTAGAGAAATTGGTCGTAAAGAACAGGTTGATTTTACTTTGTTAGATCGAGACTCTAATGAGATCTACAATGGTACATTATCACTTGGTTTAGGATATGCAGATCATATTTTTGATCACATTTCTAAAAAAATGAATGTGATGGAATTAGCTCCAGAACAAGAGGAGCAAAAGAAAGAGCTGTTAGCAACTCTAGAAAGGGAAATCAATGATTCTCCTTTTGATGAAGAAGAAAAGGTTGAAGTAGAACCGCCAGAAAAAAGAGAAGAATCCTTTCATCATCCACCACAAGAAGTAAAAAAAACAATAAAGCCTGAAAAGGGAAATAGGAAAGGGTTAAAGATTGTCGCTAGTGTCATAGGAAGTGTGGTGTTAATTGGGGCAGGAGCCATATTTGCTTTTCAATTATTCTCTTCTAAGCCTGTTTCAAGTGTAAATGCTGGTTCTGAAAATTATGTAGTTAAAGGATTACAAAAAGCAGCCATTCAGCAATATGGTGATGCAGCCCAACAATTCGATAAAATCAATTATGCAGATTTAGATAAGGACAGTCAAAAAGCTGTTTTATTTACCTACTTATTGAATGGGAAAGCAAATAAGGCACTGAAATATGAGCCGAAATTTGCTGAGAGTGTCGTAGCTTACTATATCGGTATCGACAATATGAAAAAAATAAATGAAATTGATGTTAAAAATGATGTGATTGATTTTGAAAAGGCAGCACTCAATAAAAAATATAAGGATGTGATTCGTTTAAAAGGAAAGGTCAATATGGATGGTAGACGTGAAAAGCTTGTTGCTGAAGCATTTGTGAATCAGAAAAAATTTGATGATTGCTTTACTTTTGCGAAGACTCAAGGGAATAAAACCCTTATGAAAGAGGTGAAAGAGTTACAAAAGAAAGATGTGGAGCAATCCACTCTTAGCGAAGAAGAAAAGAAGAAAAAAATTGAAGGAATTGATAAGGATTTAAAAGAGTTGTAGGAGGGAGAAACGTAAAATGCCTTTAAATTACAATAAATTATTCAGACAGATGGGAATTGTCGCTGTGGGTGGCTCGTTATTATTAGGTAGTGCTGGTTGCAGTTGGTTTGGAACTAAAGAATCATCGAAAAGTAAGTCAGCAATTACTAAAAAAGTAGAGAAGGGCAAACCGGAGGAGAAGAAAGAGAATCTAAATAAAAAAGACTTTGAGAACATTACAGAAAACGCAATCCAAAGTAAGGATAAAGATATTGCTTATGTATTAGATGAACTTGATAAATCAAAGGTGACCTTAAAAGAAAAATCCATTGCGAGTAATCTCCAAAATGGAGATGAAACTACTTCTCGTGTTTTAACTCTTTATGATAAAGAAACTTCTGACAAAACGATTCATGATACAGCGAAGGATAATGTGATTGCAGTTATTACAGATGGAAATCCGCAAGTGACAGTAAAAGGTGACCAATTTGCATTTGGTGATCAAAATACAGACTTGTCTTTAGCTAGTATTGTAGATGTGGTTCCAATAGAACCAGAGAAGCCAAAACCACCAGTAGACCCAGCAACAGATCTGGGAGGTACAAAACCGCCAGTGAAACCGCCAACGGATCCAGGAGATACAAAACCACCAGTGGAACCGCCAACRGATCCAGGAGATACAAAACCACCAGTAGACCCACCAACAGATCCAGGAGATACAAAACCACCAGTAGACCCAGCAACAGATCCGGGAGRTACAAAACCACCAGTRGAMCCRCCAACAGATCCAGGAGATACAAAACCRCCAGTGGAGCCGCCAACAGATCCGGGAGATACAAAACCACCAGTGGARCCGCCAACAGATCCGGGAGATACAAAACCACCAGTGGAACCGCCAACAGATCCAGGAGATACAAAACCRCCAGTGGAGCCGCCAACGGATCCGGGAAAGGAAAATAAAACGGTATAAAAAGGTACTCATTAAAAAAGTACCTTTTTAAGTGAAAGGGGAATTCGACATTGATTCAATTCAATAATGAAATACCTAGTTTGATTGAAAATATAGTAACTAATGTGAAAGTTATAGGGGATATTGGTACAGGGAAAACAACATTTTTAAAAGGTCTTGCTTTAAAATTAAGTAACGTAATGATTTTGGATCCTCATGGTGAATATACTTATTTTTCGAAAGAGACAAATAAACAAGTGAAGGTTGTCTCTTTGTATGAACCTAAGAAGGTTGAAAAGCCTAGATTGACACAGGGAATTATTGAATCAGCTAAACAATATGATTATGTAATTATTGATGAAACAGCTATTCTCTATACAGAGGGAATACATGATTTCTTATATTTTTTAGGTGAAATGAGAAAATCTAATACAAAAGTTATTGCTAGTTTTATTGAGATTCCTCCCTTTGAAATAGATATGAAGTTCCCTCAATTTATAGCTGTTTCAAAAGGGAGGTAGTAATGTCCTATGTATGATGAAAAAGTATCAATCAAATATAAATTAGCTGAAAAACAAGTACTCATTCCATTGAGTGCTTGTTTGTTTATTGGGATGTTTTTAATCGCCAATTTTTTATTGAATTTGGTGTTAGAGCTGATTCGAACCACATTCAATGATTTATTACATCCGGAACCATTTCATATGGAAATAGGATTTCTTTTTCGGATGCCAATTTCAGAGCATCCCATTTATTACTTGGTTGTTTTCCTTGTAGTGATTGGAACTATCGCAAGAACCGCATACAAACTCAAATCATCATTTAAAGACTTAAATAATCATCAAAAAGGATCTAGTCGATTTACAGAAGTAGAAGAGCTAAAAAAGCAATATCGGGCAGTACCAGATCGTGAGAAATCTTTTGAGGGTGGCGGCGGTGTTGTTATCTCCCGGTTAGGTGACAAAGTATTCATTGATGATAGTCCCGTAAATAATTTAATTATAGGTACAACTCGCTCTGGTAAAGGGGAAACTTTTGTGTTTCCAACGATTGATGTCTATTCTAGAGCGGAACATAAGCCATCTTTAATAATCAACGATCCTAAAGGCGAAATTTTTAGTGCATCTAAGGAAACATTGGAGAAACGAGGGTATCACATTGAAGTGTTGAATTTGTTAAATCCACTTGATTCTATGAGTTATAACTTATTGCAGCTTGTCAAAGATGCTTATAAAGATGGGGATTATTCAACAGCTCAGGCATTGTGTAAAACACTTTCTCACACTTTGTATTACAACGCAAATGTAAAAGATCCCTTTTGGCAACAGTGTGCGATGAGCCTGTGTAATGCCATGATATTAGCAGTTACAGATAAATGTATTGCGGAAGGAACAGAAGAGAAAATAACCATGTATGCAGTGGCGAATATGCTATCAGAACTTGGTTCGAAAGAAGTAATTGTAGATCCAGAATCAGAGCCACAAAATGCATTAGATTTTTATTTTGAAGGTTTACCAGCCGATAGTGTCGCAAAAATGCAATATGCAACTTCCAACTTCTCGAAAGGAACTACACGGGGTGGAATTTTTACTCAAACAATGAACGGACTCTCTATTTTCACATTTGATGAAATTGCAAAAATGACTTCGAAAAATAGTGTGGACTTAAAACGTGTAGGGTTTGGGAAAACGCTAAAAGGAAAGGCGCAGCCTAGAAAACGAGTAGAGATTACATTCCCAGATGGTTCAATAGAATCTCTAAAGGCAGATGTGACAGGGCGTTTTGAATTAGATTTTAAACAGAAAATAAAAGTAGCAGATACAATTCAAATTAATGAAAAAGGTGATAAGAAGAAGGTAGAAAAAATTTCTGTTACAAAAATAAATGAAAAGACAGGTCATACAGAATTCACAGTGTTACAGCAAAATGAAGATGTACAGATTGAGCGGATTAGTTACTTTGAACAACCTGTTGCCATCTTTATGATTACGCCAGACTATGATTCTTCGAATCATGTGATTGCTTCTATTTTTGTGAGACAGCTCTATTTCATATTAGCAAAGGGGGCATCGCTTGCTCGTGGTGGAAAATGTCACCGTGAGGTAGTGTTTTGTTTAGACGAGTTTGGAAATATGCCGAGTATTGAAGGTATGGCGAATATTATTACAGTTTGTCTTGGTAGAAATATTCGATTTAATCTTGTAATCCAGGCATATGCACAATTAAAAAATAAGTATGCAAATGATGCAGAAACAATTGATGGAAACTGTGGGAATACCATTTACATTTTGACAAACGATCAAGATACAGCCGAAAAAGTATCGAAAAAATTAGGGAATAAGACGATTAATACGATTTCTCGAAATGGAAAAAGTCTTTCTACAGATAAAAATAAAACAGAAAGTGTAGATCAACGACCACTTTTAACCGCAAATGAGCTTATGAGTTTTAAAGAAGGAGAAAGTACTGTTATTCGTGTGATAAAACGTCAAGATAATGACCGGCAGCGCATTAGACCAAGACCTATCTATAATACAGGTGCAACCGCATTAAAATACAGATGGGAATACTTGGGGGAAGAGTTTGATACAGATAAATCCATTTTAGATATAGATATTGATTCCTTGCATGATGATGTAGATCCGAAAAAACTCATTGTTGACTTTCTAGGGGAAAGAAAGGCAGAACAAGTTGAAGGAGGAACACCGCAGTCAGAACAGCAAGCTTCTTCAACAGTAGAAACAAAGCAGCCAACAGAATCACCAAACATGATGGGAATTAATGAAGATATTCCCGATGAAGCAACTGAGCAGGAAGACAGTCCATTTGTTCCACTTTCCATTGATAATTGGAAAGAGAAAACGGTCGCCGAGTTTTTTGAATCTGATACAAATATGCTGAAACTGGTTGAAAAGTTCTTTTTATCTCATTTAGGAAAAACAATGGATGAGGTGAAACATCAAGAGATGGATGAGTTTTATAATGAGTTCCAAATGTTAGCTCACAATGACCATATTGACCGAGTGGTTTATGGGCAACTTGAACAGAAGATGAGCCGGATTTTACGAGATTTAGAAGAAAAAGCAACAGTCACGAGCTAGAAAAGTACTCAAATCATTTGGGTACTTTTTTATTTAGTATGAAACCAGGCATAAAGGAGGAAGAGAGAATGTGTATGACAACAATATCGGATGAAATGCAGTTGATTTTAGATAGTTATTCACCATATGTAACAGAAGAAAATGAGGTCATTATTGGCTTAGATGATGCGGTTCTTTTCCTTTCAGTTGATCGGGAACAAAAGGGGAAGCTAATCATTCGGATTGATAAATTTAATGAAAGGGTGAACTGGACAATAAAAGATGTACTTGGACAGTAGCAAACCAGAGGGGAGGGTAAATGGTGAAAGATGAAGAGATTTTAAAGATTTTAGAAGAGTTTTCGGATTATCTTCAAGTTGGGGATATCGTGAATTATGTATTTCGATGGATAGGATGGTTTTTAATTGTAGGGCTTTCTTTAGTTGTAGATGCGTTAGAGGGTGTTACGGATGCGATATTAGGGATTAAAGGGTTCTTTAATTCTCCGCAAGTACAAGAGTTTATTGACATGTTGTACCCAGTGTTTATCGTATTGTTAGCCATTTCGTTTATATATATTGGTTACATGTTCATTATGAATAAAAAAATGAACCGATCTCAAATTGTTATTAATATTTTCATTACCATGTGTGTACTATGCTTGTTAGGTACAGGGATGACAAAAGTTGATAAGTTTACAGATGATGCCATTGCGGTTGTGAAATCAGAGCAAAAAGGTTCATTAAGTGATGAAATCATTAAGAAAAATATTACGGATATTGCGGTGATTGACCAAAATAAATGGAAAAAGAAAGAGGATTTGAATCCGAAAAATAATATCCCTGAAAAGAATATTAGACAGATTGATATTACAGAAAAAATTGATAAGGAATTTAAATTTACAAAAGATAAGGGTTTATCAGAGGGCGGTCAAGATATCCTTAAAAATAAAAGAGTGATGGATGGAATGGGAGTAGCACATTTAGCAGAATTAAAAGATGGGTGGTTTGATTTCTTTCCCGAAAAGTATTATCGGTGGGATTGGAACTTTTGGAATATATTCTTTACGTTACTGATAACAGGTGCAACCTTGGTATTGGTAAGTATTAAGCTTGCGAGATTATTTTATGAATTAGCGTTTAACTCTCTTTTAGCAAATATTTTGGCACCAGCAGATATCGCAAATGGTCAAAAATTAAAAGCGGTGTTAAACAATATCCGTAATATATTTATAGCAACCATCATGATATTTCTTTCTTTGAAACTATATATCATGGGTACAACTTTTCTTCACGACAAATTAAATGGTGTACCGTATCTCATCGCATTAGCAGCCTTTAGTATGGCGGTAATAGATGGGCCAAATGTAGTTGAAAGGTTATTTGGGATAGATATTGGTCTTAAGAGCAGTTGGGGCATGTTAGCTGGGGGATACGCTCTTGGTAAAGGATTAAGTAGTGCAGCAACCTCTAAACCAATGAAAGGTCTTGCGAATATGCTAGGAAAAGGAGCAAAAGAAACGGCACAAGGAGCAGGAATGGCAGCAGCGAAAACCGCAAATGCAGCAGCTTTGGCAACAGGAGGTATGGCTGGTATTATGAACGGCTTGAAAAAGGGAAATGGTGCTGAAAATAAAGAGTCATTGCAAGAACAAATGAAAAAAGCTGAAGCAAAGAAAGGGCAAGGCAATGGAACTGAAAATCAAAATAAAGATAAATTAAATGCTCAAAATGAAGCAGATAAAAAGAATGGTGCAAATCCATCTCTACAAGAAGATATGACAAGGGAAGGTAATGTAAATCCAGAAGTAGCGAGTGGAAAAGAAACAGGTACAACAAGTCTTCAAGATGAAATGAAGAGTGCCGGGGTAGCAAATGGAGGGAAATCAGTTTCAGAAGGAATAGGAAAACAAGGAATAGGTGAAGGAAGTGCAGTTCCAGTAGGAACAGAAAGACAAAGAATGGGTGAAGGAAATGCAGTTTCAGTAGGAACAGAAAGACAARGAATGGGTGAAGGAARTGCAGTTYCAGTAGGAACAGAAAGACAARGAATGGGTGAAGGAAGTGCAGTTCCAGTAGGAACAGAAAGACAAGGAATAAGTGAAGGAAATGCAGTTTCAGTGGGAACAGAAAGACAAGGATTAAGTAAGGGAGGTTCAGTTCCAACAGAAGCAATTAGAGATGGAAATAGCCCAGCACCGATGGAATTGTCAAGTCCAGTAAGAAGTGAAGGGAATACATCACCAGTAGAAAGTTATAGACCAATAGCGAATGGAAGTCATTCAACACCAATGGAATCACCAGGTTCAGTAAGAAATGAAGAGACGTCATCAGTGGAAGGTTACAGATCAGTAGAAAATGGAAATAGCCCGGCACCGATGGAATCGCCAAGTTCAGTAAGAAGTGAAGGGAATGCATCGCCAGTAGAAAGTTATAGACCAATAGCAAATGAAAGTCATTCAACACCAATGGAATCACCAGGTTCAGTAAGAAATGAAGGGACGTCATCAGTGGAAGGTTACAGATCAGTAGAAAGTGGAAATAGCCCGGCACCGATGGAATCGCCAAGTTCAGTAAGAAGTGAAGGGAATGCATCACCAGTAGAAAGATATAGACCGATAGCAAATGAAAGTCATTCAACACCAATGGAATCACCAGGCTCAGTAAGAAATGAAGGGACGTCATCAGTGGAAGGTTACAGACCAATAGAAAGTGGAAATAGCCCGGCACCGATGGAATCGCTAAGTCCAGTAAAAAGTGAAGGGAATGCATCGCCAGTAGAAAGATATAGACCGATAGCAAATGAAAGTCATTCAACACCAATGGAATCACCAAGTCCAGTAAGAAGTGAAAGTCATTCCGCACCAGTGGAAAACTACAGACCAGTAGAAAGCGGAAGTAGCCCGGCACCAATGGAGTCGCCAAGAATCGTCACAAGTGAGGGAAGCTCATCGCCAGTAGAAAGCTACAGACCTGTAACAAGTGAAAGTAGTCCAGCACCAGTCGAAAGAGTGACTGTAACACATGGTAGTCCAAGTGATTCATATATAAGTGATAAAGAAGTGGCAGCTAGTAGTAATCGAGAAACTCGTACATTAGGACAATATACAAAAGATAAGATTAAACAAGGGGTCACTTCTACAACAACATCAATAACAGAGAAACTCAATAATTCACAAACAGTTAAAAATACAAAACGTTTTTACCAAATGGGTCAGAATACAGGTAGAAGTTGGAGAGATATTGTAAGTAAAAATAAGAATGATGAAAAATAAGCGTAACCATTACGCTTATTTTTTATGTGGGAAAGGAAGGGATTACCGATGAGAAGTTATCGAATTCCGAAGGAAATCAGTACAGAATTACGGATTAATAAAGTGCTGTATTTAATAGATTTCTTTTTACTAATAGGTTTGCTGGTTATGACAATGATTCTTAGAAATTTTGTACATGATTCTGTACAACTTCACTTTTGCATTTTTATGGGGATCATCGCTATTATCATGATTTGGAGACCGGGTACAAATCCACAAAAACGAATGTATGAAGTCTTGATTATCACATTGTTTAGAAGAAAAGGCACGTACTGTGCCATTGACAACGATCAGTAAGGGAGGGGTCATATATGGCGTTATTCAATGAAAAAGAGCTAGAACAAGAGAAACCAAGGCAGAATCATAAAGAAGCGGAAAAAGCTGTTAAAAAGGCAGTCTTATTTAATGAGAAGGAATTAGAACAAGTACCATCTCAGCCAAAAGAGATGGTCAAAGTGGTTCAAGAAAAAAAGGAAGAGAAACCGAAAGTAGCAACAAAAACTAAGAAAAAAGAGAAGAAAAAAGAGAAGAAAAAATCATCAACAGAAAAGGAGCTTTCAAAAAAGAAGAATCCTAAATTTCTAGGATTCTTTTCTAGAAAAAAGAAAGAAGCACCACCAAAAGTGAAAAAAAGTATTGCGGAAATCATGCAAGTTGTAGATATGACGGAGAATGGAATATTTGAGCTAAGAAATGAAGAGTTTTTAGAGATTCTACAAGTTGAAGGTGATGATATGTTCTCTAAAAATAGTGAAGAACAAGCATTTGTCATCTTCTCACATGCTTATTTTTATCAAGCCTATAAGCACGCACTTAAACTTGTATTTTTAAACTTTCCATGCCAAACAATAGAACAACAAAAGTATGTAGAGAAGAAAATCAAAAAATGTAATAACCCATTGTATGAAAGGGTTTTAGCTCAAAAATTAAAAGAGCTTAAATTTTTAGAATGGGGAAGAACGAATCGTGAATCTTTCTTGTTTATCTATGGTGATACCGAATTAATTGTAAAAGAGCGTGTAGATGCGGCTAAACGATATATAAAACGTTCTACGGAACTAGTAGAAGTAGATGAAGAGAAAAAGTTAGAGCTTCTTTTTAAACTGTTTAATCAAAATGCAAAATTGGGTACAAAAAATATATGGTCTTGAGGAGGATGGTAATATGTTTAGACTCAAAAAGAAAAAATCAGAGAAAGAAAAACAAAAAGAACTGAAAAAGAAAAAAGGTTACAATCCGTATTTGTTGGCTAAAATCCAGCCCCAAGGGGGCATAAGTTTTAAAGATAATTTTATTCAGACTGGTGATGGCTGTGCAACATGCCTTCACATTTATGAGTATCCAACTGAAGTAAACGATTTTTGGTTAGAACAGATTATGAACATGCCAAACGTCATTACAACGTTGGATGTAATGAGTGATGACCGGAAAGAGGTTGTGGACTCTATTAATAAATCCATGAGTGAACAAAGTGTTCGGCATGATACAGCGAAAGATAATATAGATCGGATTGATGCGAAAAACGAGTTTTTAGAGCTGGAAGCTCTTTATACAGATTTAAAACAAGGCGAAGTCATGAAACGTATTCACATTCGTATTTATGTATCCTCTAGAACGATAGATGAGTTAGAAAAACAGGTGAAAGAAATCATGGAAACATTAGAGTCATACAACTTCAGGGGAGCTGTTTTTTTAAATGAACAAGAGTATGAATGGGATGCACTTGTAACGAGCTTTGATGTACAAAAAAATTATGTAAACCGGAGAAAAGGGAAAGAAATTCCGGCTGTTAGTTTAGCTGGTGGCTGTCCTTTTCATTTTTCTTACTTACATGATCCATACGGTACGTATTATGGAACAACAAAAACAAAAGGGAATGTCATTTTCGATATTTTCCACAAAGATAATCAAAGGAAAAGTTACAATGGAGTAATGATTGGAAAGCCAGGGGCTGGAAAATCAACTTTACTGAAAAAGAAAGCTGTTGATAATGCAAGTAAGGGACATTTTATTCGCATTTTTGATGTTGTGGAAGAGTTTACAGATACGGTAGATGAGTTAGGTGGAAAAACAATTGCATTAGATGGTTCGCAAGGACAAATTAATCCACTTCAGGTATATAAGACAGCGGAAAGTGAAGAAGTCAGTTTCATTCAACATTTATCAAAACTTACAACTTTCTATCGGTTTATCGCGCCAGAAGCAAAGGATGATGAGATTAAAGAATATGAAAACTTAATTCGAAAACTATATATTCGTATGAAACTATGGGATGAGAAAAAGGGGGCTGAAAATGGAATTACAATGAAAAAACCTCATGAATATCCGATATTTACTAATTACTTAAATTTTGTTCGTGATGAATTGTATGAAGACTTTGCAACAAAGAAACATCATGCGAATTTAGGTGAGAGTAGAAAAAAACGCTTAGAACTTATTGAATTAAATATAATGAATCTAGTTGAGGCATACGCACAGTTATTTGATGGTCATTCTACGATTGAAGACTTTAAAAAAGAACAGGTTGTATCTTTTTCTTTACGGAATATTTCAAGTTTTAAACCAGAAGTGTTTCAAGCACAAATTTTTAATGTATTAAATCTCCTTTGGGATGAAATGATTTCAAATGGTGCACCTCAACTAAAAGCTTTTAACAAGAAGCAAATTGCTTTCGAAGATGTTGTACGATATTTCATTATTATCGATGAGGCACATCATATAGTTAATACAAAAAAAGAAAGTGCTCATGCATTACGATTTTTAATCAAGTTTAGCCGGGAAGATCGAAAATATTTTGCAGGTCTTTTATATGCAAGTCATAGTATACGAGATTTTGTACCGGATGGATCATCTCAAGAAATGGTGGATGAAATTAAAGTGTTATTTGAGTTAACACAGTACAAATTTATTATGCAGCAAGATAATAATAGTTTAGATATGTTACGAAAAGTATTCGCTGGACAGCTAAGTGAAAGTGAGATTGCAGCTATTCCACATTTACCAACTGGGGATGTCATTTTAAGTATTGGGGCGGTAAAAAATATTCACTTTCATGTAGAAGTAACAGAGGAAGAATTAATGTTATTTGGTGGAGGTGCTTAATGAAATGCATCTTGTTTTAAAAGTAATACCAAAGAAATGGCTCATCACTTTAGGGTTAATCGTGATGAGTCTTTTTTCTTTTCTTTTACTTGGAGTTGTTAGTATTTTTATTGCAGCAATGGGAAGTGATAGTGGCACAGATACAGGTGATATTACGTATACAGGTGAAGGGCAAGTTATGAATGTTTCCCCTGAAGTTTTGAAGTGGGAACCTACGGTTCGGAAGTATGCGAAAGAGTTTGGTGTAGAACCTTTTGTTGCCTTGATGTTAGCACAAATGATGCAAGAAAGCGGAGGGCGTGGCAATGATCCGATGCAAAGTTCTGAAGGAGCGTATAACACAAAATATTGTAAATCACCGAACTGTATTACAGATCCCGATTACTCCATTTGGGCTGGTGTACAAGAATTTAAACATGCGATAGAAAGAGCTGGTGTAACAAGTCCAGGAGATATGGATCATATTAAAACATCACTTCAAGCCTACAATTATGGCACTGGTTTTTTTGATTTTATTTTTGCAAATGGAGGTAAGTATACAAAGGAACTAGCAATTAAATTTTCACAACAAATGTATCAAAAATTGAAGCACACAGGAATGTATCATTGCCTAAGACCAGAAGCAGTTCCATTCCAGGCTTGCTATGGCGATTTTATGTACGTTGACGCCGTTTTGAAGTACTATCAGCCGGGTTCTGTAGTATCTGGTGGGTCAGGAAGTGGCGGTTCAAGTGGGTCAAAAGTTGCGGATGTTGGTCGTCAATGGATTGGTCGTTCTACCTATGTTTTTGGTGGTGGTCGAACACAATCTGATATTGCTAGAGGCATTTTTGATTGTAGTAGTTTTGTCCGGTGGGCGTTCGAACAAGTAGGAATGAATGTCGGAGATTTGGGAAGTACGAGTACAGAAACATTAAATAAAATCGGTACAAAGATCTCTCCAAATGATATGAAAGCTGGAGATGTCATTTTCTTTGATACGTATAAAGGTGATGGGCATGTTGGGATTGTCATTGATAAAAATACCTTCATTGGTTGCCAAACAAATAAAGGTGTGTTCATTGAAGATTTAAATAATCCATACTGGAAAAAAGTATTTTCAGGGCATGTAAGAAGGTTCTAAAAAAATGAAAAAGTAAAGGGGAAATTAAAATGAAATTGATAGAAGCACCGATTGAGGAATTTAAAAATGTAGTTATTAAACCATCAAATTATTTGATCCAAAATGTTGATGATTCAAATTTTCTTTTACATCGAGAATTGAAAGAAAACGAGATATCACATTTTATAGAACACAAAACATTTTACTATGAAGGGAAAACTTATTTATGGGTGATAGCAAATTTCCCTTCAGAAGAAGGGGCTAAAACAGAAATACAATCATACTGGAATGCGATTGAACAGCTAAACAAAATTGCGAAGTAAAGGGGGAATTGATATGAAAGATAAACGGAAAGTGTTGTTTATTGTGCTTGCTATTTTAGTAGCAGGTGTGACGGTTTTTAATATCTATCTTAGTAAAAAATCAATGAGTGATGGGAAAGAAAAACAATTCAAACTTTCAAATGAACTGTTAACAAAACAGAATGAAGAGTTAAAAAAACGATTGGATCAGGTGCTTCCTTCCGCACAAGAACAGCAAAGAAGAGCGTATTTATCAACCGCCGAAACATTTATTCAATTATCTTTTCATCGGGAAAAAGAAGGCTACAATGAGCGAAAAGAAAAAGCAAAATCCATTATGGGTGAGGAGCTTTTACAACAATTTTATCCTACGGATAAATACGAATTAGGTGATACTTATAAAACAAAACCAACTGAAATGAAGTTTTATTTACAAGAAAATGAACCCGATCAACCAGAAGTACATGTGTTAGCTGAATTCATAAACGTGACAACAGATTCATCTCAGAATCGAGAAGAGAAAGTGAAAAATGTGTTGCGTATGATCTTAAAAAAAGAAAAGGATTCATGGCGAGTAACGAGTGTAGAAGAACTCAATATGAAAGTATTATAACTCAAAAAGGTGAGGTGGGAGCGTGCTTGGAGCAATTAGTAAAAAGAGTGAAAGAATCAATTTAAGAAGAAATAAGTCGTGGGTGTATATGGCAATTATCAGCTTTATATTTCTTGTTTTTTTTGCTTTCCTGACATCTGAAATTTACATGCCCAACAATGAAAAGTTATTTCATACCGAAACCAATAAAGTAATTAAATTGTCTGGTATGGGGAAGTTGATTGTAGAAAAGAGAGAATACAATCCGCATAAAAATTTCATCGAAATTCGATTCAAATTAGAAGGATATGAAGAAACAGGTTTTACATTTAAAGCGCAAGAAAAAACAAATCCAGGTGCAAAATTACCTGTCAAAGTGTTGTATGAAGAGAATGGGAATTATGTACTGGAAGTACAAAATTTATCTCCAAATTGGGGAGCGTTAGCCTTAGATATTTACAATAAAAACAGTGAAAAGGAACAAATGGATATTCGGAAATTTACACAAGATGCTTCTGAATTTGAAGAGGAAAATACAAATGCGAAAAGTCCAAATAAACTTGTTCATACCATTTATACCGATCAAAGAAAAACAAAAACGGATGATGAGTTGTTAGCAAAAGATAAGCAGTATTATGAATTAGATTTCATCGAAAGAGATAAAAAAGATTGGGAAACAAAGATTGAAAACTACGGAAAAGCAATCAAGATGGAAGAAGAAAATGCGAAGACAGTTGACCAAAAAGTAAAAGAGATGAAAGAGGAAATGAAGTACCAAACAGAAGCGGAAAAGATGGAAACCCAATCTAAAATCTCAGCTTTAGAATCCAAAATTAAATTCTCAGAAAAGAACGTGGAACTGTTTAAATCGGAACAAAAAACCGCAAGAGATAAGATCAAAAAATTAGAGGAAAAGGCAAAAGAAATTCATAAAAAATGAAAAAAGTCATGTCACCACTGAGTACTCACCAGTAGAATTTGAATACTCTTTGAGTACTTAGGTAGTCGTTTTTGTATCCTCACTGAGTACTCAGTTGTTAATTTCGTGTCATCAGTGAGTACTCACCTAGAGGATTTTCTTGTTCCCATCGTTTTGCTAGGCTCCGCCTAGCTTCACACCCTAGGTGGGAACAAAAACCCCTTATGCTCTTCTCACAATTTTTAGTGCTCTACCCGAATTTGCAGAAAGGAGAGGGAAAAGTGGAAATTAGAATTAGAGAAGTAGATCCAATTGCCGTGAAAAAAATAGATGAAATTGCAAAGAGAAAAGGAATATCAAGGCAGAAATTTTTGAAAAACCAAATTGAAATGCTAGCATTTTTTCAGCAACAAAATAAAAGAGAAATGGAATTAGAAAATCTAATTGAAAAGAACATTTATGTCATGAAAGAGTGTTATAACGAAATGCACAAAATGAATGAGTTTATTCAAATGATGATGCAGGGTGATGAAAATGAGTAATACAGTTTCTATTCCATCTTCTGTAACACCAGGTGTTGTTTTAAAAACGAGATTTGTTTTACCGAATTCTGATGCATTTCAGGACTATATCGAATATGTAGATCGAGAAGAAGCGAAAAGTGAAGTGAAGCTCAATCCAAAAATGTTTGAATTGTATCAAGAATATATGGGGAATCCAGAAAAAACATCAGCACTGTTCACCGAACACTCAAACCGTTTAACAGAAAGTGAGAAAAAAGCCTTAAAGGAAATGTTTAAAACCGCTCATGAAAATGAAAGTATCATGTGGCAAGATGTCATTTCATTTCATAATCCTTGGCTTGAGGAACAAGGTATTTATGATGCAAAGACAAAAACATTAGATGAAAAAAAACTAAAGGATGTGACACGACTTGCGATGAAGGAAATGCAAAAAAGAGAGGGGTTAGAAAAAAGTTCTATTTGGTCAGCGGCTATACATTTTAATACGGATAACGTTCATATTCATGTGGCAACTGTTGAGCCATATCCAACAAGAGAACGTGGAAAAAGAAAACCAAAAACATTGGATGCCATGAAAGGGAAAGTTGTTAATAATTTGTTAGATCGGAAGTTGGAACAGAAACAAATAAATGATCTCATTCGAAACAATATGGTAGGAAGTAAAAAAGAGGATTCTGTTTTTAATTGGCGCAACAGTCACTTGAAACCATTGTTTCTCCAAATCTATAAACAGTTACCAGATGATAAAAGGCAGTGGCAATATAGTTACAATACAATTCAGCAATTAAAGCCTCAAATAGATGAATTAAGTAGTAGATACATTCAACATCATCATAAAAAAGATTACGACCGGTTTCTTCAAAAACTTGATAAGGAAGTGCAAGTTTTTAAAGAAGCATATGGGGAAGGAAAGTATGACAAGAAGCTGTATGAAAATTATAAGGCGAATAAAATCAATGACCTATACAAAAGAATGGGGAATGCCTTTTTACAAGAAATGAAGGCATATGATAAAGAACAAAAAAGAATTCAGCATATGAAAAAATCAAAGCCATATCAAAAATTTCAACAGAATGTATCTATTCAGTATTCCATGAAAAAAATGGAACGTGCTTTTAAAAGTGAATATGACAGTTGGAAGAACCAAAAGTACTATGAGCGCATGCAAAAAGAAATCCAGTATCAAAATGAAAGGGGATATTAAATGAGTACAATTAGAAGGCAAGTAACAATGAGTCAAGAAACAGAGGATTATATAAAAGACTACATGGAGGAACAGGGAATACGATATACAGGGGAAGCGATGGCAAGAATTTGTAAGGAACATCAAGCAGCCAAAAGTATGGAATGGTCACTCAATTATGTTACTGAAGTTGTTTCAAAAAATCTTCATGACATATTAAAAAGTGAGCTAACAAAAATTCGTCTTGGTGCAAATAGTGCGGATAGAAATACACAAGTTTTAATTGAATTAATGAATGGTTACTTTATGGCAAACGACTTAGATTTAGAAAGCATTATTACTACTGATAAGATGGAAGTAGGTGGTGTAACAATGGCAAAAAAAGCTGTGGAAGAACGAATTAATCACTTAAGGCAAAAACGTTTAGATCATGAGGCATCAAAGAGCAATGTAACGTAAATTACATTGCTCTTTTTTATAAAAAAATAGGAGGTTATTATGATGTTGTTATTTCATGAAGATATGGCATTAGGGGTTATAAAAGCAGTTGGAGAAGGTGAACTAATCTTACTTGTAAGGGATGAAGAATTAACCGTTCAGATTACAAGAGAGCAAGAGGAAGAACTCGCAATACATGTGATGAATCAAGAAAATATGTTGGTTCCCATTAACGTAAAAACACATGAACTTTTCTTCGATACAAACGAGAGATGGAATGAGGAAGAAATGGAGGAATTGCAGCAAGCAAGTGAAGGAGTAGAAAAAGATTATGAGTCAAAAATATAAGAAAAAGTATAAAACAAAATCACCAGAAGAGAAAAAAGAAGCGGTGCAAACTCTAACAAAAAAGATGGAAAAAAGCATAGAAGGGTATTTTCGTTCACCAGAAGATCTAAAAGAATATTTATCATTTATGGCTAAGTTTTATCACTATTCACCATCTAATATTGCATTAATACAGAGTCAATTCGAGGGAGCCAGGGCAGTTGGTTCCTTTTCTTTTTGGAAAGAAAAAGGTTTCTCAGTTAATAAGGGGGAGAAAGGAATTCAGATCCTTGTTCCTAACCGAACAACAGCAAAATTTAAAGACAAAGAAGGCACATGGAAAACCGTTACAAAGGCAAGTGAAGAAGAGAAAAAACAAATTGATTCTAAAAGTGTAGAGGTGAAACCAGGTCGCTTATATTTTTCTGTCGGTCATGTATTCGATGCCTCACAAACGAATGTAAAAGCGGAAGATCTACCTCGTATTTTTCCGAATCGTTGGCTAGAAGGAAGCGTGCAAGATTATAAGAGTTTGTATAAAGGAATGGAAGCCATTGCGGATAAAAACGGTGTGAAAATTATTGAGCCGAAAGAAGAGCTTGGAGTCGCAAAGGGGGTGAGCTACACCTTAACAAAAGAGGTTGCCTTAAATCCAAGAAACAGTGAATTGCAAAATGTAAAAACGTTACTGCATGAATTTGCCCATGCCAAACTTCATACAGTGGAAACACATATGAATTACACGGCACCGGAAAAAGAATTTCAAGCGGAAATGACAGCTTATACGGTTTCTTCTTATTTTGGAATTGATACAAGTGAGTATTCGCTCGGATACTTAGCGAACTGGACAAAAGGAAAAGAAATGAAAGATAAAACCAAATTACTAAAAGAGGTACATGAAACCTCCATTGAGTTTATTGAAACCATTGAAAACAAATTAGAAAAAGAGAAGGAACAAACAAATAAAAAAGAGGTGGAAAATATGGAAAATAAAGAAAACGGTAAGGAAATAACACCGCTTGTGACAATTGAAGCATTGCCAAATGCGAAAGATAAAACAGTAGGAATGATGCATATGATGGATTCTGATGCGAAAGATATATACCATGTGCCAGTGTTGCAACTTGAACCATCAAGCCGCCAGTTATATGCGCCTCTGATGCGTAAAAATGGGGATAGAGGTAATACTCGGTTAGATATCATACTGAGTGAAAAATTATACGAAAAAGTCCAAGAATCTATTTGGGATAAGAAGGGAAATCAATCTTTCGTCGTACACCAGAAAGATGCAAATATGAACTTACATGAAATTGTAAGAAATGAGCGCTATCGAACTTTAGTTGATAAGGAAAAGAAACAAGACAAACCAATCTTTAGTGAGAAAGAATTAGAGTTTTATAAAGAAGCAAGGAAAGACGGGTATGAATCAATTTTCTCTCTAGAATTAGATAAAGATTTAAGCGAAAAATACGAAACGTACAGACGGTCACAATATGAAGAAAATCCAGGTGAGGTTAATAGCGTAGTAGCTCGTGTAATGGCTGAAGGAAAGTATAGTACATTAAAAGATGTATCTATTGATAATGAGTTAGTAAGCCAAGAACATGTTGTGAATTTAGAAAATAGGGTTGATGAAAAGCTTAGGAATGATAAATTAAGTGAAAAACAAATGGAAAAGGAACCATCTCCATTAGATAAAGATTTAAGTATGAAATATGAAGCGTACAGACGATTACAACATGAAGAATCACCAGAAGATATTGATAGCATCGTAACTCGTGTAAAGGCGGAAGAACGGTATTATACAACAAAGTATGTCTCAATTGATAATGAGTTAGTAAGCCAGGAACATGTCATGAAATTAGAAAGTCAGGTAGATGAGAAATTAGGGAAAGAAGGGATTACGTTTCATCAATCGACGACTTCAAGTGAACTAGATATGGATAAGATCAAGCCGCCATTAATTGAGAAGAATAGTAAGCAAGAAACTGATAAAAAGCTGGAACCTGTTTCAGTAGGGAAAGAGGAGAAGCCAAAAATTACAAAAAAATCGAATAAAAAAGAAATGGAAATGGAACGATAAAGAATCATTTTTTGTTACTCAATTGAGGAAACGAAAAATGATTTTTTTATGAATAGAAAGTAGAAAGAGGGCGATTTGTAACGCCCTCTTTCTTGTTTTTAGAGCGAAAGGAGTGAAAGAGAATGGGAAGTATTGCGGAGATTGTAGATATTGATTACAAAGGTGTTTGGGCTGAAAGGGAAGATTCAAAAGAACTGATTTTTATTTCATTATCTAAAAATGAAATTCAAACTGTGCGTGAAATGTTGTCGCAACAAAAAACATTGTATGTATTTTTGCAAAAGGAATTGAAATGGAGGGTCATGTCATGAATGTATGGCTTTTCGCAAGTTGTATGTTCCTCATAGCGGTCTTTTTGAATGTTTTATTGCTATTCAGTCAGCGAATCATTAAAAAGCTGAGAACTAAGAAATGGAAGCGTCAAAATCAAATTGTAGATTAATAGGAGGGTTATTTATGGGAAAGACATTATTTATTGCGGAAAAACCGAAGGTAGCGGTTGAATTATTAAAATCACCTAGATTCAGAAACTCACAAAAACATCCGGGAAGTAAGCCGTATTATGGCTATTACGAAAATGAAAATTACATTATTAGCTGGTGCCGTGGTCATTTATTAGAACTAAAACATCCTGAAGAAATAGACGAAAGGTACAAGGAATTCAATTTTGAACACTTGCCTATTATTTTAAAGCCAGAATACAAGGAGAAATCAGATAGTCTAGAACAAATTCAAACATTGATAAAGTTGTTAAACCGTCCCGATGTGGATCATGTGGTCAATGCCTGTGATGCAGATAGGGAAGGCGAACTTATCTATCGTGAAATATATGAACATGCATGCGTGCATAAACAGGAATCACGCCTTTTTATCTCTTCTTATGAGGCCGCAGAATTAGAAGGAGCGTTGAACCGATTGGAGCCAGGTGCAGACTATGAAGGGCTTGCACAATCAGCTAAAGCAAGGCAGTACCTGGACTATATTCTTGGCATTAATGTTACCAGAGGTTGTACGTCAAAATTGGCGAGAAATCAGTTCTTATTGGCTTCAGGTCGTGTTCAAATGTGTATTTTACATGAGATCCGTCAGAGGGAGATTGCGATTCAAAATTATAAAGAACAAACCTACTATAATTTGAAACTTTTAACGGAGAATGCTTTGACACCAGTAATGAAAACAGAAGATCAACTTGTAGATCCAGCTCCTTTACAAAAGCTTGGGGATAGCCTAAAAGACACGAATCTAATCGTAACGGAATTTAAAGAGAGTACGAGAAAAAAGAAACCTAAATTGCTATATAACTTAACGGACATATATAAAGATGCTCATGCCAGACTGAAGGTGAATGCAGAGACAGCCAAAAAACATATTCAGAGTTTATATGAAGAAGGATTTATTACCTATCCTCGTTCCTCATCCCGACATTTACCTACAGAACAAGTGGAACGAGTAAAAGAAGTAATGGGAGCATTAGAAAATAGCTCTTATGTAAACCTAGTACAACAAGTGGATCACACTTCTATTACTAAAAAACACACTACTTTTAATGATGATCTGGTGAGTAGCCACTTTGCCATTATCCCAACAACGAAATTATATGTCGGGACCAACCGAAATTCATTAGAAAAACAGTTATATGACTTGATTGTAAAACGGTTTATTTGGAACTTTATGAAACCAGCAATCTACCTTGTACGAGAAGTCCATTTTATAGATCAAGAAGGCAACACATACATCACAAAAGAAAAGATCCTACAAGAGAAAGGGTTTTTAAGTGTGTTTCAGGAGGATATTGAAGAAGGATCTGTTGAGGCGTTTCAGATCCCTGTTTTACAGGAAGGAGATTCTTTCAGAATCGTTCAGTATGACCTAGTGGAGTCCAGGACAAAGAAACCAGCGTTTCATACGGAAAGTTCCATTTTAACTTTTATGGAAACGGCGGGACGGAAACTAGACGATGAACATTTGAAAGAACTCATGAAAGGGAAACGGATCGGAACAGTCGCAACAGAAGAAACCTTTATTCCCAAGCTCTTAGAGCGAAGCTATATCGCTATTACAAACAATCAAATTCGAACAACTGATATTGGTCGTGCGTTTATAGATGCTTTTCCGGTAGATGAAATCAAAAATCCAGCTTATACGGCTGAAATGGAAGGAATGATCTACATGATTGAAAAGAATGAGATGAATTATGATGTGTTTGTAGAGAAGACGAATACATTTGTAAAGGGTACAGTAGAGAAATTAGGCGCAATGGATGATAAAGTATCGGACAACATTATAAATACCTGGAATCAACAAATTGAGGTGTGCAAATGCCCTTGTAGAAAAGGAAAGATCCTTCATAAAGGTAATTTTTATGGGTGCAGCAACTATCCTGAATGTGAAATTTCATTACCGAAAAAGATTAAGGAAAAAGCGATTCCTGAAGTACAGGTGAAAAAGTTGTTTGAGGATAAGAAAACTGATCTTCTAAAGGGATTTAAATCTAATGAGAAGGAGTTTTCAGCTTACTTAGTATTACATGAAGGGCAAATTAAGTTTCAGTTCCCGACAGAAGAAGAGCTTTCATTCGGTAAATGTCCAAAATGCAAGAAGGGCGAGATTCTTCACCGTAAAACATTCTATGGATGCACCGAGCATAAAAACGGCTGTAATTTCATGTTACCAGCAAAAATGAAAGGAAAAGCAATTCCTGGTAATCAAATTAAAAAGCTGATTCAGTATAAAACAACGGATTTCATAAACGGTTTCCAAGGAGAAAAAGGGGAATTCACGGCAGCCATATATATGGAGGAGGATTTGGGTCTCAAATTCCGGTTTCCAACGACAGAAGATCGAACAATAGGTAAATGTCCATTGTGTAAGAGTCGAGTCATTGTAGGGAAAAGTAATTACTTATGTGAAAAATATAAAAAGGGATGCGATTTTATTATTTTTGGTACGTTTTCTGGAAAAAATTTAAGCAGTAATCATGTGAAAAAATTGTTAGAAAAGAATGTGACAGATCAGATCAAAGGGTTTGTATCAAATAAAAGCGGTAAAAAGTTCGATGCTCGTTTATCGTACAGCGTACAAGAGAAGCGACTAAAATTCTTATTTGGCAAATAAAAATCAAATTCATAAAGTGGCAAAAGAGGACTATGAAATGGAATAGTCCTCTTTTTTATTTCATTTTATAGAGTAAAGGAGGGATTCCGTAATGGCACATGTCAGTACGGAGGATACGATGAAAGCCAGAAAAATAGATTTGATTTCATATCTGGAAGCAAAGGGAGAAACGTTTAAGAAAGAGGGTAATTATTATCGGCATACGGAACATGACAGTCTCATCATTAAAGGAAACCAATACGCCTGGAACAGTCGTAACGAGAAAGGATATGGAGCGATTAGCTTTGCGATGATGTACTATAAAATGACTTTTCCACAAGCTGTATTAGATATCAATAAAGGTGATTACAAAGAATTTGATCGTTCAAAAGCAGATGGTGACCATCAAAAGAGAAAGCAGCCTTTTATTTACCCTAAAAACTTAGAAGTGATGAAGCAAACGGAGATCAAACAGTACTTGATTGATGAGCGGAAAATAGATGCTCGTTTAGTAAATTGGCTTATCAAGAAGGATCTCATCGCCCAGGACAAACGAAATAATGTTGTGTTCAAATGGAGAGAAGAAGGCGGTAAAGGTAAGGTAATTGGAATGAGCCGTCAAGGTACAGTCAAAATGGAAAATAAGAGAGGGAGCTTTAAACAAATTGTCCCGAATTATGAAAAGATTAATGCAGGTTTTACAGTCGATGTAGGAAAGCCAAATAAGATTTATTTCTATGAAGATCCAATTGATATGTTATCCCACTGGAGCATCAAGCAAAACCAAATACAAAACGCTCGCATGGTATCCATGCATGGATTAAAATCCAAGACAGTAATCCAGGCTTTAATTGATGCGAAAAAGGAAGGGCATGATATCAAAGAGGTCATCATGGCAGTAGATAATGATAAGGCAGGAAAAGACTTCATTCAAACCATGAAATGCTTCGTAGATCTGAAAGAAGAGATCCCAACACATGAGAAAGATTGGAACGATGTACGAAAAAAACAAGTAGCCCAAAAGCAGCCGAAAGAAACGGCTCAATCGAAAAAAGTAAATCCGATAAAAGAGGTGGAGCGAAGTGTCTAATCTACCAGCAATGCCAAATATACTACAGGTTTTGATTTGCGGTTTTATCCTTTATGTTCTCTTTCATATTTGTAAATTTGTGTACCGGAAGATCCAGGAGCGAAGAATACTGAAGCGAATGGCAAAGTCGGGTATTCAATATATCGATAAAATGGATGGTCATCAATTTGAAGTATATCTGAAGGCTCTCTTTCGAGAACTTGGGTATTCCCCGATGGTTACAAAGCAGTCCCATGATTTTGGGGCAGACCTCGTATTAAAAGGGAAAAATCGTATTGTCATTCAAGCAAAACGATATGGGATGAAAAATAGAGTTGGCATCAGTGCGGTACAGGAGATTTATGCAGCTCAAGCCTATTACAAGGCACAGGAAGGATGGGTTGTGACGAACAGTGTATATACAAAACAAGCCAAAGAATTAGCAGAAGCATGTAATATAAAGCTGATAGATCGTGTAGAACTTCAAAAATTGATTAACAAAATTAACCCTGAGCATTCGGCAGAAGATGTATATCAGGGGATAGATCCTGCAGAACGGAAATGCCCAGCATGTAAAAATCAATTGGTCGTCAGAAACTCAAATAAAACTGGAAACAAATTTTTTGGATGTTCTCAATATCCTACATGTACACATACAGAAGCAATAAATAAGTGAGCTGTGATGAAAATCCAGCTCCTTTGTGTAGATTTGAAATAAAGTCGTACCGTTTATAAAAAAGATGTACCGTTTTGAATAAAGTTATACCGTTTATAAAAAAATTGCACCGTTTTACCCCTTTAGATTATCTAAAGGGGTGTATTTATAGGGAAAAGGAAAAGAACATCTGAAATTGAAAGGTCGATTAAGGAACTGTTGAGTGACAATAAGTTGTTCCGTTAAAGGGCCATATTCTTAAGTAAGTGAATGTACAAATAAATAAAATTTGGAATAATTGGTTTTAAGCTAAAGATGCATTAGTAGAACAAGAAAATGAATTTATACCAAAGCTCATATTTACAAGGATAAACACTCATATATTTGGCATATTAAAAGGTGATTATTTTAAGTGTGAATTTTTTCCTAAAAGGAGATGATAAAATGCCGATAATACCCAATTTTCCAGAAAATCTCGATCATGAACATCACGCTTGGCATGAGCCAGAAGCTCATCCTACTCTTCCGACACGAAGGATCTTACCTCCAAACCGTGATGCAGGTTTAGAATTTCTCCAATTTCACCGAGATTTCCTAGTTAGATTTCATCAGTGGTACGATTCTCAACCATTTGCCGATCACAATGCAGTTGCACCGTGGACGTCAATTCCATCAGAGCTAAAGGTAGCCAGCGCAGGATGGAACTCTGGATGGGAAGACGCTGAAAGGCGAATTCTGACTAATAATCCACCATTTGCTTCAGCTGACGAACTTGGATTATTTATTGAACTTGGTATTCATAATCGATTTCTTCATAGGGCATCATCGATTGTATACAATGAACCAATTGTTGGGAGACCTATTAATGCACCAAAAAGCACGCTGTTTTACAAAATTCATGGGCTCGTAGATTTTTGGTGGATTTCTTGGGAAAGAACCCGATCGAGTAGGGCTTCCAGTGGAGGGATCGCAGCCACAACGAGAATGCCAAACACTTTCGAACTATGGTGGATTGGAGCAAACGGCTCAGTGCAAGGGGCGTATTGGTATGAGGGTGGAGGACGAGAAACTTATGAATTAGCACCAGCGGGAAGCGCTTCTACCAATGGGGGTATTGCAGCGGTATCGAGAAGGCCAAACACTTTCGAACTATGGTGGATTGGAGCAAACGGCTCAGTGCAAGGGGCTTATTGGTATGAGGGAATGGCACGACGAGAGAGTTATGAATTAGCACCAGTGGGAAGTGCTTCTACCAATGGAGGTATTGCGGCGGTGTCGAGAATGCCAAACACTTTCGAATTATGGTGGATTGGAGCAAACGGCTCAGTGCAAGGGGCTTATTGGTATGAAGGGATGGCACGACGGGAGAGTTATGAATTAGCACCAGCGGGAAGCACTTCTACCAATGGAGGTATTGCAGCGGTGTCGAGAGGGCCAAACACTTTCGAACTATGGTGGATTGGAGCAAACGGCTCAGTGCAAGGGGCTTATTGGTATGAGGGAATGACACGACGAGAAAGTTATGAATTAGCACCAGCGGGAAGCGCTTCTACCAATGGAGGTATTGCAGTGGTGTCGAGAAGGCCAAATACTTTCGAATTATGGTGGATTGGAGCAAACGGCTCAGTGCAAGGGGCTTATTGGTATGAAGGGATGGCACGACGGGAGAGTTATGAATTAGCACCAGCG
>NZ_LTAQ01000007.1:0-22256 GCF_001590835.1 Bacillus gaemokensis | reverse complement strand
ACTATGGTGGATTGGAGCAAACGGCTCAGTGCAAGGGGCTTATTGGTATGAGGGGATGGCACGACGGGAGAGTTATGAATTAGCACCAGCGGGAAGCGCTTCCACCGTGAGAGCTAGAGAGGATAGGGATAGGGAAATGTAAGTATCATATCGGAGTCAGAATCCTAAACAACTTCGAACCATAGAGTAAATGACACAACGGGAGGGATATTAATTAATTGGGTTAAAAAATACGATTGTAGAGCAACATAGATAGGAAATGATCAAACTTTTTTATAAAAGAATGAACCAACTGAAAATATTAAGAGCGTGTTTTGATCAATCTTTTTTTCAAAACACGCTCTTTTCTATGATCGTTTATCAAGGTTATTAGTATCAATTTGATCAAACTTTATTTTAAAGCAACACTTTGTTATTTTTCGGAATATATATTTAAAAAATCATGTTTTTATCAAAAAATGACTTCTCAGATTTGTGTATTTTTCATTTTTGTTAACAATATAATACGATAGGTCTTGGAGGTATTAAAAGCGATTATAGAGGACAAGAAGAGCCTTATACTTGTTTTTGTAGATTTTCAGGGAAAATAAAAAAGGTCAGTCGTTATTTGCGACTTAACCCTTTCTCTACAAGCTGACGAATTGCTTCATTTCGATTCTTCAGCTTATTTTCGTGCCAAAAACTCTCTATTTGTTCCACTTGTTCTTTTGTAAATGTAACTAGAATTTGAGTGTTCTTTTCTTTATTAACAGCCATTCTAAAACCTCCCCTATAAAAAGTATTATAAGTTATATAACTTATATTGACAAATAGAATGGTGAACAATACAATGGTTATATAACTTATATAACCATTTAAGGAGGAGAAAAGAGAATGGAGAGAAAAATCAATAAAATGATGAGGGATCTTCAATTTCTTATGAAACATGGTCAAATAGGTATGGATCTAACAGATTTTAAGTATCAAGAACTGTTATTTGGTGCGTTAGAGATAACAGGAAAGAAATTTGCTACTGAAATATATGAAAATACCTTGATTTTAAAATTAAGGTATTCAAAAAAAAATTAGTTTAATAATTTATATACAATTTGAATTTTATATAGAAAGGAAAGATATGGGATGACTAAATTTAAAAAATCGTTATTTAAAGCATATGGTAAATACTTAGACCGAATCGCAAACACCGATATTGAAGATAGCTTAACGGCTTATGTTGAGTCGGAAGAATGGTTAAAAGAAAACGGATTAGGTCGAGAATTTCTTGAAGAAGTTGAACAACGATTGGAAAAAGAAATGAATTTAATATAACTTAATACAATTTGAATTTGATATAAAAGTGGGTGAAAGTGTGAATTTATTTGAAACGAAAACATTTGACCTATGGGCTAAAGCCACACTAATTGTTGCTACAAATACAACATGTATGTATTTGTTAAGTAAATATGTTGGTTTGTTTGAATTTAATATGGTTCGAAGCTTTCTACGAACTCATTTAATCAATCTAGTAATTCTGGATTTAAAAAGAATGATGATCCATTCTCTAATTCAGGTCAACCAATTGATATTTCGGACGACGATTTACCATTTTAATGGATCGATAAATTTAACAAAAGCATTATTGTATCTGAAAAGAAGGGGACATTTAAATGGAAAGCATACATCTTTCCTTTCAGCAAAGGTGTAAAAATGCATTTGTAATGATCGTATGTTTTTTGATTTTCATGTTTTTAATATATGGAGAAAGCCTGTTACAATAAAAGAAACATAGGGTATCGTGTGTGGAGCTATAAATAAGGGTATAAAAGGGAGAGAGCAAATGAAATCAACAGGTATAACGAGAAGAGTAGATGAATTAGGACGTGTGGTAATTCCAAAGGAATTAAGAGATACTCTTGGTATTAAAGAAAAAACGCCATTAGAGATCTTTGTAGAGGATGAAAAAATCATTTTACAAAAGTATGAGCCTGGTGACCTTTGTGCAGTAACAGGAGAAGTGTCAAATCGTAACCTTTCATTAGCAAACGGTAAGATCACATTAAGTCCAGAAGGTGCGGAACTAGTAATAAAAGAATTACAACAGTATCTTGTAAAATAAGTGGCTCCTTTCGAGGGGCTTTTTTTAAGTTTGTTGTAATAATTTCACGTACCGTAATGTTTAATAAAAACAACCTACACCAAACATTAGTATTCATTTAAGTTGATGACACTTCTTATAATAAGTCGCTTATTGTCTTCATTTGAGATAAATTTCTTGCGAAATACGCCCATGTAACAGTATTTCAATTTAAATGTGCTACGATAGTTATATATTTGTTTTGATAGTAAAAGGGGAGGTTTGTTGATGAAAAATCATATAAAAGTAAATGGAAAGCTTCTTCAAACCAATAAAAAATGATCACATCTCAGGCAAAAACAAAAAGAACTCATTTCTAATTGGTTACGTAGAGAATATACAAAATTTGTACAAGTGCATCATAGAAAACCTAAAAAGTACGAGCACGATGAGATTCTTCATGACGTGATGGATCAAATACAGCAACGTGAAATTTGGATCCCGTATGGGGAAGTAAAAAGATACTATTTAAGTAAAATAGGAAAATGGTTTCGAAAAATAGAAAGTGAATGGGAAGCACAAAGACCCGGTAATGAAAAGCAACACACCTTAGATCAAAAATAAATACAACAGAAAAGGGGAATAAACAATGCGGAATTTTCAAGAGGATATGTTTGAACAACTAAAAGAGAAAAAAGGGCAGGTTACGATGTTTTTAAAAAGTGGGGTTCCAATACGTGGGGAGATCCTTACAATAGATAAATTTACTGTTCTTATGATGGCTGATGGTAAGCAGCAATTAGTTTACAAACAAGCCATTTCAACGATTGTTAAGTAATACATACTAGATTTATGTAAATATTTCTCAATATTACACTATAGATATATAAGCTATACTATAAGTATTCTTTTTCTTGTTTATATCTTTGTTATTTCCTGTTGCAGAATCCTTATCACAAGGGTTCTTTTTTTATTGTATTTCAACAAAAATATTTTTGTTCCCATAATTTTTAAAGTTTCTCTTGTAACCCTTATCCCTACTACTCTCTTGCAATTCATAAAAATGTTCCCATAATCCAAAGGTGAAAAAATATTCTGAAAATATATTTACATATACAATATTTGTAAGATATGATGGGGTTGTTCTAAAAATTAATGACAATAGGGGGATGACGTTATGAAAAAAAAGTTTTTGGTTAAAGCTGGTGCATTTGCATTATCTGTAGGAATACTCTTACCTACAACTACAAATGCGGCATATGGAGAAACTACAACTTCTAATGTACCCGCAACTACAGAAAATGTGAAGTATGAGCAAACAAACGAAATGAATAATGAAAAAGCATTTATAGAGGTTCGTGACAAAAAAGGTAATGTAATTAAAACCTATTCTAAAGAGGAAGTAGAGAAATTAAATCAGAACCTGGCTCCTTTGAGTTATGAAACATTTGGACCAGCGCAGTTTAGTAGTTATAAATGGATTGCTAGTAAAAAAAATTTTTACCGACCTAAAAGTGTAAATGTGGAAGCGGATGGTAAAGTTTGTGGATTGACGATAGGAGTATATGACTCCAGGGAACCTGTTGGAGAGGTGAGTGCTAAGGGTTGTTTTACAGGTGGATTAAACCTTCCTATTTCTCATCTTACTGATCGATTTTCCACGAATTATTACTCACTTAAACTTATAAATAAGGGTGGAGGGACAATTTATCTATTAGGTGGACAAGTTTACTATTAATAACACGTTTTCATGAATGTAAGAGCTATATAGAATATCTAAAAGACTGGATATGTAATCCAGTCTTTTATCATTAAGTATTAACTGTTGTATGCTATTTGAATAAAGGGTATTCCTAATAACTAACTTGTTAATTAATTATTTGTTTATCTCTACTATAAACTTCAATCTTATATGGATCTTCCTTAACCCATTTTTTCATTTTATTTGTTTTAAGCAAACCATAAATTTCAGTTTCGATTTTTTTAGCGTATTTCTTAGCTCCAGAATCAAAACTATTTATAGGAGCGTTTATAACGAGAGTAGGAGGTTGCTTTAGACTTATATCAGAATTTTGAATCGTTACACCCTTATATTCTTCTTTCTTGCGTAACTCATCATCAATATCTCCATTAATTTTGTACCATCTATTCTCTTTTTTAACTTGTTCCATATTTCTTCCACTAATGTTGATTGTATACGGTTTAATATTTTGCTTCTTTAACCGATTATTAATCTCTTTTCTTATCTCACTTGGCTTTTGAGTATCAGATATTTCTAGGTCTACTATTTTTGTTTGGTCATCTACAGAAGCACTAACGAAATCTTTTTTATTTACTACATTTACAACAGTGTCCATGACTTTTGAATCTTCCCTTTTGGTTTCTTCTATATCGCTTTGCTCACAAGCACAAAATAATACGACTAATAACAGAAGTAACAGTAACCATTTTTCTTTTTTCATCTCAATCCCCTTTCTGGTGATTCCTTTCTTTTATATCTAAATCGCATCTAAGCCTAGAGCTTAAAAAATTCATAACCCAAGTACATCCATCTAGCCTCTGTTTTCATATTGAATTAGGTATTCTCTAATACAAGCCAAAAACCTTCAGCCACTTAGGAGATTCACATGGAATTTTTTACAGATGCGACAGATTAGTGTACACGTAGTTTCGCTACCCCTTAATTTGTATTTTGACAGGTAACAATTTCATTTTAGAGGGATATTTCCAATCACGACTTCCCTTAGAGTAACCGTAAGATTGCAACTCCATTATTCATTGCAACATGCTCCTTTTGTACATGATCCTAGAATAGTCATAATACCTTTTTAACGAGAGTTTAGATTTAAAGCCTATCTTTTTTATAATTTCATCTTCTGAAATCTGATACTTAATGAGCCGTAAAATAAAGGTGTTCCGTAAGTGTTGCGCTGAGATCCCCTTACGTAAATTTGCACGAGCAACTTCGAGTCGAATCATTTTTTGAACAGCAATTTCCGTTAATGCTTTCGGAGCATCATTTTCATATACCCAGCGAAATGTATTCCGAGTAAAATCAAATGCAACAAACAATGGATCATTACTATGATACTTAGGACGAACAGGTTCAGGAATAATTTTGTAATAGCTAAACAATCGCTTTTTATCTTCTTCAGTTAATTGGATTGTTCTTTCTATACCAGCTACTCCTGGAACAGTGATTGTGTTATTTTCAAAATGGACGTGATACATCTGTAATGCTACAAGCTCTTGTAGCGATAATCCATAGTCCAGGAGTAAATGCACAATAGAAATATTCCGATCCATAAGTACTGGACGAACGGAACGTTGTTTCTCTGTTAAACCCTCTAATGAAGTTAAAATGTACTTTAGCTGTTTTTCTTCCTCTTTAGAAATAAAATCTTCATCACGTAACGCTCGGTTAGGCTGAATAACAAGTTGCATATCTTCTAAAGGACTTGGGAGATTTAAATACTGATACAGTCTATTTAGAACAATATAGACACGGTGCATCGTTTTATCAGAGTAATGTCGTTGTTGTTTTAAATCATAGAAATACTCTTCATAATCCTTTGTGCTAAGTGTTGTCCATATGTTGCATTTAGGAAATCTTTTCGATGTTTGCAACCACTGACCAAAATCTTCAAGATCATAGACGTATCGTTTGATTGTTGAAAGCTTTCGTCCTTTATTTAATAAAAAAGAAGAAAATCCTTGTACTGTATCTTGGAATTCTTGTGTTGTCATAACCCTATCATCCTATTTTTCCTTCTAGTATATCAAATAAGTGTTTTAAACAAACGTTTGATTAATAGAAAACGCCTGAATAATAAACGTCCCAAAAACGTTCATTTTTAGGATAATTAAATTCCAAGCGATTTTCACTCTATTTTTATCAGAAAACTTTCCCAAAAATCATTTCAAAAACTATATCCCTAATACGTAAGTTTATGAATCATAGTAAATTGGAATAAAATAACTTTATCAACAACTGTTATAGATAAATATGGTAAAATATACATAGAGTAACAGCTCAAAAAGTAAAATGGTGATTCAAGTTAAAAAAGTACTCATTTGGGTGCTTTTTTCTCTGTCTTACATACACAAAAGGGGATTTCATCATGAATATCATCGACTTAGAACTAGTACGAAAGCGAAAAATAAAGGAAAATAAAATGATTACAATACCCATTATTGAACGGGTCTTTGAAGTAAATGGAGAAATTCAATTTGAAGTAACTGGTGAAAAAGAAATTTCTATTGCTTGGCTAGAAAAAGAATAGATACTTCTGTCCTTTATCTAAACAAGAACCTGTAGTATTCCTACAAGTTCTTGTTTATTTTTTTATAAAACCGAAAGTAAACTTTAATATATTTGTTTACTTTCAAAACACCGAAAACATTGACTTTATCCAGATTCCCCTAATATCCTCAAAATTAGTGATAAAAGTATACATTCAAAACACTGAAAACAAATGATAAATAAGGTTAATATAAAAAGAGCTTTCTTTTATAATTGTTTTTGAACTAAACTAATTATAAAAGAAAGCTCTTTCGTTGTTTAAATAATTTATAACTATATTTTATTTAAAATAAACTCTTCAAAATCAGACTCAGCAAAATTATTAACAACCTGATGAATAACTCCATCTCTTAATAATAAAATTTCATCACCAATTTTATTAGCTATTGGTAACATATGCGTTGAAATAAATACAATATTTCCGTTAATCGCATAATCCTCTAATTTTTTACGCATGACATCAATATTTATAGGATCTAAAGAAACTAATGGTTCATCTAATAACAAAACTTTTGGTTTAATTAAGAAAGCAATAGCTAAAGCTAATTGATGCTTCATTCCATGAGAATAATTAACAACTAATTCTTTTGCAAAAGACTGCATTCCTGCATTTTGAATATACATTTCTAATTCAATTTTAGTCATATTCATATTATGTAATTTTTGAACAAAATCTAAATTGTCAACACCAGATAAAAAATCTAAGAAAACTGGATTTTCCGAAACATAATGAAAAATTTCATCCTTATTTTGTTTCTGATTAAACTTTATACTGCCAGAATCATAATTAAGCATACCAGCTAATATTTTCATTAATGTAGTCTTTCCAGCACCATTCCTACCTAATAAACAATAAACTTTCCCAGATTCTAAATTAAAATTTACTTCTTTTAATATTTCTTGCTTATATATTTTCTTTAAATTTTGTACGAAAACTTTCATAAAATCTCACTCCACAATTATTTTTAAAAGATTCGGAGTTACAAATCCTTCAATTAAAGCAGCAATAAAAAAGATAATTAACATTAAAGACATTACCTGGATAATACCTTTAAAATCTTCAACATAAAATATATTTCTTTTATATAACTTGTTAATTAAATATCTAAAACTGATTGTAGATAAATAAAAATTCAAAGTAATTCCAATTATCTCCATAAAACCATGTGTCATTAATACAGCAAAAGAGTACAAAAATGAACCACTATGTATATAAGCACTATATGCAGCAAATGAAATCAAATAAAAATCATACAAAAAAAACATTGTAGAAACAACACCAAAAGATAATATACCTAAAAAAATCAAAGTGAAAGAAGATGAAATATTATGAATAAATATATCTTTCCATTTTACATACTTTATTAATTCTTGATTATCCAATTTTTGAACTAAAGGATCACTAAACGCTATAAAAAAATACACAGACATAAATAAAATAACGTACACTGTCAAAATATAAATTACAGTTTTATTAAAAACCTTCCTAAAATTAATCAAACTTATCATAAAGAAAACCTCTTATTTTATCAATTTTATCTAAAATTAAAACTTTTAAAAGATATACACATATCATAGGAACTAAATACCAAAAAAACATATAGCTAAAATTAAAATAGTTTAATAGCAATTCTACACCTATGATAATTATGAAAAAAACAAATATAATGATCTTCCCAATTTTTTTAAAGATCTTTTCATCAAATTGCATCTCTAATCTATAAACACATGCACAATAAATATAAATACCACAAAAAATCAATAAAAATCCAGATAATAAAAAACTAATTATAAATAAATCAGCTTTCAATACTTGTGAGATACATAAAATACTAATTATAAATACAAATTGTACACATAAAAACACTGATATCATTAAAGTAACATTAAATAAAGGTAATCTATTTCTTTTACAAAACAAAACTATTTGAGATATATTATTATTCAAAAATAGAGTTAATAGCATGTAAACGGAAAAAAACGCTATGTTTTCTACTCTATTACTAAAAAATATTAATATGATAAAAGTTCCCATATAAGCAAGGAAAAAATTTGTATTAATGATTCCATAACTTCTATAAAAATTCATATATATATATGTATATTTTTTCTTAAAGAAGTTATAATCAGCAAAATAAAATTTAAATGTCTTTTCAATACATAATTTGTTAACATAAAAATTTAAAATAATAGTTAAAAAAACACATGTCATTAATCCAACGATATAACTAATCATCCCAATTCTATAATCATAAAGATTAATTTTAAATGTAACTGTACTTGTTACTAACTTAACTAAATTTCCACTAAGTATACTATCAAACAAAAGACTTATAAAATCACTAATATAGTTCTTATTTAAAGATATAACGAGACAAACAACAAGATAGAAAAAAGGAATAAAAAATTTATTAACACCTAAAATATAGATTTGTTCGAACATATAAAACATAAATTTTATAAACCCTATTATAAAACCTAAATATAATAAAACTAATAAAATTTGTACCATAAATATAAACCCATTAATACCATTAAGAAATGCTTGCATTAACAAAAAAGGAAGAGAAAAAAAAGAAATCCCTAACCAAGATAATATGACTCCTAAATACTCATTAGTTAAAATCAATTTTTTTTTCTGCTTTATAGAAAGATTACTTTTTATAGCATAGGTCCGAATATCATCACTAATGCCATAATTTATAATAAATAATGCACATAAACTAATATAAAGAATAATTAAAAGATTTATTTTTTCCACAGACATTGGAATATAGTGAAACAAAAGTTGAAACAAAGAAGCTAATATAAACCAAAAAATAGATAGAAGAACAAGAGAAACTTTTAAATAAGGTTTTAAACTTAAAAAAAATCGATTCATCACATTTGATTTTAAACCGACTCCATCACTAGCATATAAAATATTGTTAAAAATTATTTTTAAAATTTTATCAGTTAACAAATAAATTAATTTTAAATCCAACTTAAATCACACTTTCTTAACATAAATATCTTAAATAAAAGTAACTACTCAAATGCTCCAAAAAGTACATAGACTAAATTACAACATAATCAGAAAACATTTAAATAGTTACTAATATAAGTTAATATTTAAAACCCTCTTCTCACAATCAAGCTAAATCAATAATTTTAGTGCTTAGCTAACATCTCAATATGATTATCTAATAAATATGAAATAGCTGCATCACCTAATACACTTACAACAATACCCACAACATTCCAACTCATAAATACAGTTAAAGCTTTTTTAATACCTTTACCAGCTTTCCATGCTTTACGAGCTTTGTAACAACCTGTAAGAGCTGCAGCATAAGATATACTTGGAACAAGATTAGAAATATTAAATGATAACCCCATATTTGCAATTAAAACAATTGCACCCATAACAGTTCCTAAAGCAAGTATTCCTAACAATTCTTTCTTATTTTGTGAACTTTTCATAACTAAAGTATTCAATTAATTTAACCCCCTAAAGAAATTTTAGAAAAAATAAGATAACTTATAAAAACAAAGATTGTGAAAAGAAGAGGTTTTAGCGAATTAATATTTGCAAGTACTTTTAATAGTACGAACATAACAATAAGACTTAAAATTAAAAACGGATTAATTATCAAGAAAATAAAACCAGAATAATCCTTATATACAAATAATTCCCATATAACGATTAAAGATAAAAAAGAAGAAAAGATTAAAAACACTCTATAAAAGATTTTAAATTCAATTGGGATTTTAAAAATGAATTTTGCAATTAAATGTGTAATTAAAGCACCAAAAAACAGCTGCACAATAACATAAAATAATATAATAACAAAAATAATTCCCATTATAGCAATAGCAGGTGCACCTTCTGTATTTATCATATTAATTACGTCTTGAACTTCCTTAAGACCTATATCCGTATATATAGATAAAGACACTGAAATGATAGATAAAACAAAAGATATTCCAAATAAAATATAAGTAGCAAACTTATTATTTTTAATCCAATTAATCATTTTTCAAACCGCCTCTTTAACAAAATTAAATAAAGTGAATATAAATATACTGTAGTTTATAAAATTATATAAAAACAGTCTGTTTAAATTTTCTAAATAATGGTATAATTATTCAAGTTAAAATGGAAAACTTAACAATATTTACTATTAATGATAATAACAATACTTAAAAGTAAATATTTACTTTTACATAATCATGAATATAGCTACAGAAATATTAAGTTATATCTCATTCTTCATAATTATATAATAATAAAAATATAAAACGTTCATAGTAAGAAAATGCTTGTATGCTGATCTGTACTGTATTCTCTTATTATATGTATGCAATATTTCTCCCCTCAATTAGCCTCATAAATAAATCCACTAAATTTTACAAATAAAAACAAACGTTTGTTCTTTTTTTATAAATATGATCATAGATATTTGACATAACCTATCATTATCCATAGCAAAAAAAGGCTCACTCCTATATAAAAACAAATAAGGAGTGAGCCTTTTTTTTATTATTAAATTCTAATTTATTTACCAAATAGACGACTCCAAAGTGATTTCTTCTGTTCTGAAGCTGCTATTAGACGCTTACTATCTTGTATTTCTCTTAATACTTGCATTAATTGAATATCTCTTTGTTCTTCTCTTATTATCCTTTGAGCATCTGTTTCTTGTAAAAGTTTACTCTGTTGATCCAATCTCTGAATTAACTCTAAATTAAGCTGTTCTAATCGTTCTATACGTTCTGTTAATCCTTTTATGTGTTCTGTATCTGCTACGCTATCTGTAACAACAGTTGCTATCTGATTTTCTGTAACACTTGTCATTGCTAAATTTATAGCCTGTTCTAGTGTTACGTTCTTCTTGTTCATAGCTGTTACTAGCCGTTCTATAGTTGCTACATCTTTATGAAAAAAAATTCTAGAATTATTGCTACCGCGCTCAAAAGGATACCCGGCTTCCTCCAGGGCAAGGCAATATTTACGCAAAGTACTTGAGCCAATCCCTAAGTTCTTGGCTACCTCAGATCCCCAATAAGTTTGAGCCATATTTTTTGTCCTCCCTCTGTTCTAAGCTGTTCTTCAGTTGCTATATAGTGTTTTCCTTCTTTAAAAAGGTAACACCTTCTTTTTTAAATTTAAAGAAGAGTTTTCAGTTGTCTTTTGAAATTGTCTAGAATAGAACACAGTAACTCAACTATTTTTTTATACAAGATTTTATACAAATTTTTGTACTAATACAGGACATTCGTGAACCTGAAAAACCCTAACATCCCTACAATGTATAAAATCATGCATGGGATAATCAAAAGAGAAAACGCACAAATCGAATGATAGCAAAGGTTTCGCTTTTTATTTGCTACCGATAATAGGACGTTATGTTAACCTCCATGAATACTATATACATAGTGTTATTAAAAATTTCATCTGATAGAATGGAAGTAATAGGAAAAAAGGCGGGGGTATAATGATAGAAATTTTAATACTATTAGTATTACTTTTCATGTTATATGAACTAATTAAAACAAAAAATGAACTGAAATTTTTTAGAAATGATATTAAACGATTATTAGAAAAGGAAGATAAAGATATATAAAATTACTTCCGCTAACAAATTTTATAGTAACTAATCAGTAAGGAGGAAATAAAATAATTCAAGTAAGAATTGCTACACTTAATGATCTAGAAGATGTAATATATATTGATTCTGAAGTTATTGGTAACAGGAGTAGAGAAGTTGAGCTAAGAAAGGGGTCCCGCCAACATTTTAACGAAAATATACGCTAAGTCTTCGATAATCACCGGCTTGGCGTTTTTTCTTACTCTAATCTGAATAGTCCGGGTCGTGTTGCCCGGAACCAACGGTTATTCAACGTCCTACTGTTTAAGCAGTCATTGGCGGACATCAAGTATACGTTCTGAAATACCTAATGACTACTAATCTTAATTAGTGATCATTAGAAATGCGGAAGGTCTATTATGGAAAAAGACGAGTCAAAATTTAGACGACCTTAATAAAAAGAGATAGAACGGCTTTCAAAAAACATTGGACTATTCTATGTCGTGACATGACTATTGGAACAGCTCACTAATGGTATAATGTCTTCCTTGGCAAAATTCAGCTCAGACCGTTCGGATGTCTCTCCAAATATTTTGCTCTTGCTCCATTCAGCAACTCCATCAATACCATAATATCTTCCTCAGTTGAATCGTAGTTCGTAATGCAAGCTCGCAGTACTGGAGCCTTGTTTATTTCGTATACTGAAATCCATGCCTGCCCTGAACGTAATATCTCTTGACATATAAATGATGCGAAATTCGATTGGATCTTTGAGTGAATATTGGAATCTGTAAAGCATACGACAGGCAATACGGTATCATTGACAACCTTCCAGTTAGAGCAAGCAAGCTCCCAGCGTAACCGATTGCCCATCTCTGTCTGGTGCTGCACCATGCTGCGATAGCCTTCCCAACCAACCGTTACAAGCGATAAATACACTTTCAAACCGATAAACCTTCGCGACCATTGAATCGAATGGGTGAACGGATCAATAACATCCAGATCAAATCCTTCTTTCGGCATATAATCTGCCGTGATACTGAATGTTTTATGTAAGATGTCCTTATGTCGTGTAATATAAATTCCCGCCCCCATCGGGACAGACATCCACTTGTGCGCATCGAAGGTAATGGAGTCAGCTCGGCCAATACCATGAAGTAGTTCAAGCAGTTCTGGTGCAAACACGGAGGCTCCACCATACGCAGCATCCACATGCAGCCACAGTTGCTCACGTTCAGCCAAGTTTGCCATTTCGTTAATGGGATCAATCGCTCCGGCGCCGGTCGTTCCACCCGTCGCAATGATGAGAAAAGGAGTGTATCCAGCAGCGCGATCCACTTGAATTTGATGATGAAGCGCATGAACATCGATATGCATTTCAGAGTCCGTCGTAATAATGCGAAGGGAATCTGTACCCAGGCCGCAGGAACGCGCTGCCTTTACCAGAGAATGGTGGCTCTCAGTAGAGGCGTACATGACGGGATTCGTGGGGAGTGACCTCAGCCCCTCTTTGGCATAAGATGGAAAATGATGTACTAGTGCGGTCAGTACGGCCGTCAAATTTGCTTCCGCTCCCCCCGTTGTAAATGTCCCATCTGCTGCCTCTGCTGAATAACCGAATTTTGAAGCTATCTCTTTCAATACATAATTCTCCATTTCGACCGCTACAGGTGCATGGCTCCAGGCTGCAAGCTGCGGATTGAATGCTGCAGTAATCGTATCCGCCATAATTCCCATGAAGTTGGGCCGCGGATTATATAGACCGAAATATCGCGGGTGTGGCGTATGTACCTGGTATTGCCTTAATCCCTCCAGGATATGATAAATCGCCTCGCGCGCGCTGACGGGATGCTCAAAAGATAATCTACGTGCGTATTCTGCAACCGCATCCAAGCTGAGTTCAGGTGAGACACGAACCTCGCGTATGTGCGTCATATAGTCATTGATTTGCTCCAACAGATAGGTTCCAATGTCCATGCGTTCGTCCGTATCAAGATTAAGAATTGAATTATGCTTCATCATGTGGAAAATGCATCTCCCTTCATCTTGTAAAATTCCATTGCTGATTCAGATTATACACTCGTAGAACTCGGGTGTATGCATCTTCGAATAAAACCGCAACATTTCGAAACAATATCTCTCCACTTGGCGACGCGGTCGGCGTACGCCAGCGACGGTAGCCAAAATGAATAATCCACCATAAAATTTGAAACGTGAGCAAGCATCTATACTTAGAGTAGGAACTATTGGCTTTATTGTATTGAATATTGGCTTAGCGTATATTTTCGTTAAAATGTTGGCGGAACCCCAGAAAGTCTATTGAAGAAAATAGATGTTTTGTAGGACAAATAGATAATCAAACTTCTGGTTTTCTAGTGTATCATAAACATTTTTTCAATCATATTTTTATAGATTTAGTAATTGTTCGCCCGACAGTACGAAGACAAGGTGTTGCAAAAACACTTATGAAACACGTGGAGAATATTTTCTCAGCAGATAAAATCTTTTCATCAACGAACAAATCAAACGAAAAAATGCAACAAGTCTTTTACTCACTCAATTACATTAATAGTGGATACATTGATAATTTGGATGACGGTGATCCAGAGATTATATTTTTTAAGAAATTTAATAACTTCCAATAACGATAATTATGTAAATAAGCTGTCCATATGGACAGCTTATTGTTTTTTTACTTAAGGGGGGCCCACCACATGCCCATCAACTTAAGAAATCCCAAAACGAAAGAAATGAGCCGTATTCTCATGAATAACTGTAAAAAGTTAAAATTTTCGTTATGGGGGTGTCTCAAAATCTTAGCTTGATGGGCATGTATGGTGAGGCCTAATAGGTTCCTTTTTTTAATACAAAAATTTCAAATGTATAGAGTTATGCTTCGAATCGTTTCCGTTTTCATAAAGATCTTATAAAGTTAAATTTCTTGTTTTATTTTAGCTTGATGCTGATAAGATACTAGCATCCCTTTTTTTATTATTCAAATTAGAATAAATATCTACTGTCGTTTAATAGGCAATGCATAATAGCCAAAAGCTAAATCCAGCAAGGCACTTGCTTCTTGGCGCAGTAACACATCTTTCGGACGGAACATAAAGGATCCGTCAGCATTGATGGAAGTATTAGGGTCTAGAATTCCTTGGGAGGCAAGTGCTTGAATAGATTGGACTGCCCAATCATCTGCGGCATCAAGTAATTTAACTTTACTAGCTTTATCAGTTTGAATCATTTTCAGGTCTTGAATTTGCTTTACGTTTTGAATCATGGTTGCTGCGACCTGTCGGGTAATCGGAGTAGCACGGTTATACTCTGGAATTCCATTCATCATTTTTTCTCTTGCCTCCTTGGATTCGTCTGGAAAACCGTTCCATCCGTGAGCAAGTAACAGCGTATCCGCAAATTCTCCTTGTGTCATGGTGTCCATCGGATTAAATAGATTATCTGTTTTAGCACTCATAATATTTAGAGCATGAAGACTATCAATGTGACTTCTATATTTACTCTTTGATGGCACGTCATCAAAAGGTGGTTTGTTGTTAATTCTCTGAGCATCTGCTACAAAATCATAGCTTTTAGGAGAGTTGTAGTGAAAATATGCGATTTCTCCAGCCGAATTCTTTTTGAAAGCGACTTTATTGCCTTCTGAATCCTCAAATAACAACGGATGAATCATTTTGAGAACTTGTTTTCTCGTTTTACCACCCTCCATGACCAAATTCCCATTTTCATAAGTAAAATGAGTGCGAATTGCAGCAAAACGCGTATTTTGGAATAAACCCAAGTATTTATGAGCCTCTTTTTCCTCTAACGGAAGATAGCTTGTTTTTACATCATTCTTCTTAGCAGGGAAATAGTGATCCATGAGAGCTTCATATATGTCTATACTCATCATTGAATCATTATTATAAGACATGAAGAATGCTGTTTTTTGTTCAGGCACTAAAATCAGCAGTGATTGATGTCCAGGCATACTTCCACCTTTCATTACAACGTGTTGACCGTTAGCAAATTCATTAAAAGGCGTTTCAAATCCAATTGTCGCAACAGGGATTGTCTTATCATCAAAAACTTGATAGGCATGCATCATATCTATGCTTTTTTTACTTACAATTTCTTTGTCTTTAAACGTTCCTTTCTGTAGTTGCATAATCATGTATTTTGACATGTCTTCCGCAGTAGATAAAATGCCTCCTTGTGGTGTATCCCTTAAACCGCTCCCACTTGTTGGAATCGGATCACCAGTGGGACCATAATGTGTAGCCATTCTTTCGAGAAGGTCAGGCGTAAAGTTCATACTCGTAGATTTCATATCTAATGGTTTGAAAATATTTTTTTCCATATATTTTGAGAAAGGGGTGTTAGTAGCATTTTCTACTGCAAACCCTGCGAGCGCAAATGAGACGTTGTCATACGTATAAGCTTCCCCTGGTGGCCGTATCACCGTTGGCATATGTTTAGAGAAAAATTCTTTCATTGGTATACTATTATGAACGTATTCGGGTCCAGTTATATTTGTGAGGTCCGGAAAATCTACTCCGCTAGTATAAGTGAGCATATCAAACAGGGTGAGAGGTTTCCCTGTTTGATTAGGGATTTGTAATCCACCAAGATATTTTTGTACGTCTTGATCTAGTTTAAGCTTTCCTTTATCGACTTGCTGCATCACAGCCAAAGCAGTAAAAGTTTTCGAGACGGAAGCGATTTGAAAGACCGTGTCCTTAGTGACGGGGATTTTCTTTTCTTTATCGGCATATCCATATCCTTTATTGACAACGACCTTTCCATCATGAACGACGACAAAACTAGAACCGTTCACATTGTACTTCTTCATTTTTTCTTCAAATAACGGATCAGCAAAAGATTCTATTTCTTTTTTATTATTAGGTCCATTCGTCATTTGGATATTAGTCGTGGATGCCGATGGTTTTGATTTTCCTGCTTCTAATGATTGTTGGGAACACGCAGAAATCATGGTTGAAGAAGAAAGAAGAATTGCAACGATCCCCAGTTTGTTAATTGCTTGTTTCATTTTTGTACACTCCTTTATTTGATTGAAATTTTTTGTTAGCACAACGAGTTAGCGGCTCGTTAGCGTATGAACAGAGTGTAGCAAGCGGCGAGTCATAGTCGATAGTGAACTTTTGTCATATTTATAAAGAACAACAAAAATTGAGTGGGATACGGCTGTATTAATAGCTATGTCATAAAAATCATGACATTTTGACACTACCGTATGTGACAGAAAAACACTTAGAATCAAAGAGCAGTTTTTAACGCATTAACAATAAATGAGGAGGGGAGATTTTCATTGTGTATGATAAAAATATAAAGAGGCGTGAAAGGGGAAACAGGTATGACCTATATATGAAAAACAAACCAGTAACAAGAGTGTTTTAAGGAAAAGAAGTAATTTCTGCGGTTAACATACATGTGGAAAAAGAGGGATTTACCGTTTGATAGGACACAATGGCGTTTGTAAAAATAACAATTAGGAACATAATTACAAATTCAATGTTGACCTTTTGTCATTGGTAGAGATGATAGCTGTGTGGTTAGTATGAAGCAGCTAGCTAGCAACCACCTATACAATATGAATAGAGGAGAGGAATACCTTATGAAAACACGTAGTCAAATTACATGTGCAAGTCTGGCCCTTTTAATAGCTGGAAGTTCCCTGTTATACACAACACCAACCTCAATTGTAAAAGCAGAGCCCACTCAAAATGTATCTAGTTCGTTACAAACAAGTACTCAACGAGATCGTACTTCCGTCAAGCAAGCAATGCGGGATACATTGCAACTTGGATACCCGGGGATACTTGCTAAAACTTCTGAGGGTGGAAAAACGTGGGGTTATGCCGCTGGGGTAGCGAATCTGAGNTTCCGTCAAGCAAGCAATGCGGGATACATTGCAACTTGGATACCCGGGGATACTTGCTAAAACTTCTGAGGGTGGAAAAACGTGGGGTTATGCCGCTGGGATAGCGGATCTGAGAACCAAGAAACCAATGAAAACAGATTTTCGCTTTCGCATTGGTAGTACGACGAAGACATTCATTGCAACAGTGCTACTTCAATTAGCTGGAGAGAACCGCTTGAATCTAGACGACTCCATTGAAAAATGGTTACCTGGTGTCATTCAAGGAAACGGATATGATAGCAACCAGATTACTATCCGGCAGATATTGAATCATACAAGTGGTATTGCTAACTACATAAAGTCAACAGACTTTGATATGAAAGATACAAAAAAATCGTATACGGCTGAAGAATTTGTAAAGATGGGGATTTCTCTTCCCCCAGACTTTGCTCCAGGAAAGGGCTGGTCTTATTCAAACACAGGATACGTATTACTGGGTATCCTTATTGAAAAAGTAACTGGAAACAGCTATGCGGAAGAGGTTGAAAATCGAATTATTGAACCGCTTGAATTGTCAAATACATTCCTACCTGGCAATTCAACGGTTATTCCAGGCACCAAGCATGCCCGTGGATATGACAGATATGACGGAGAAAGGGAGCTAAAAGACGTTACTTATTCTAACCCAGGTAGCTCGGATGGAGATATGATTTCTACTGCTGATGATTTAAACAAATTTTTCTCTTACTTACTCAGTGGCAAATTACTGAAGGAACAGCAGCTAAAACAAATGCTTACTACAGTTCCTACAGGAACAGAAGGGATCGATGGATATGGTCTTGGAATCTATGAAACTAAACTTCAAAACGGTGTCTCGATATGGGGACACGCAGGCGGTGTTCCAGGGTTTTCTACTTTTGCTGGAGGCACGCTTGGAGGCAAGCATACATTGGCCATCAATGTGAATGGCCATAAAACTAGTCGTTCTGATCCTTTTAAAAATATTTTACTTGCTGAATTTAGCAAGTAGGTAAAAAGGAAAACCGGATAAATTTTGTCATAGTTTTTATAGTTTAAAATATACCTTTCTGGTTCAAAAAAACAACTTCCTTTTAAAATTTTTTTGAAATTAAGGTGGTAAATGCTATTAAGCTAATAAAACAAAATTCTCCGTAACATGAAAAAACGTTATTCTTTCTCTAGAATCATAGGAAAGGATAACGTTTTTTACATTTGGGGGTAAAACAATTTCTTAAGTGGATGGATGTGGGGTATCGCCACATCGCTATCAAGCTAAGACTTTTATTTGCCCCCATAATGAAAAGTTTACTCCTCTACAGTTATTTATGAGATTTTGGTTCATTTTTTCGTTTTTGGGAACAATTTATTTCTTAAGTTGGTGGGTAGGTATGATTCCCCTATATAACAAAGAAGGAACCTATCATATTTCATAATAGGTTCCTTCTTTAAATGCAGAAACTTCAAATGTATCGGGTTATACTTCGAATCGTTTCCATAAAGATATTATAAAGTTGAATTTCTTGTTATATTTTGGCCTAACGATAATGGGATACCATCATCCAATTTTTTTATGATTCAATTTAGGATGAATATCTAGCAAGCGGTTAGTCATAGTAGATAGTGAACTTTTGTCACATTTATAAAGGACAACAAAAATTGAGTGGATAAGGCTGTATTGATAGTTATGTCATACAAACTATGACATTTTGACACTACCGTATGTGACAGAAAAATACTTAGAATTGAAAAAGTAGCTTTTAACGTATTAGCAATGAATGAGGAGGAGAGATTTTAATGACGAAAGCATCAGCTCAAAAAAATTTGCAAGATTTTTATTTCTTGTTATTTACCTTTGTATCCGGATTTTTTTACTTTTGTTTCTATCTGGTCAGCATTACATTTGCATTAGTAATGACGATTATCTTTTTGGGTATTCCCTTGTTGGCGTGGGTGCTGCAAACAACTCACACGTTTGTTCAGTATGAACGTATTCAGACGAAGGTTTATACAGATATATCGATAGAGTTATTCGAACCAAGAAAAAAAGAGGAGGGAGATAAATGGATTAAAGCGAGGGATATAATCCTTAATAATAGCAACTGGAGGGCTATTTTTTGGCTCATGCAGAAATTTTTTGTTGGAATAATGAGTCTTATATGTGCTGTTTTACTGTATGTAATGCCGCTAGTATGTATCGTTACACCCTTACTTTTTCGATATTTTAATATATACTTATTGGGCATTGCTGTGAATTCATGGGAGACAGCAATTTTTGTCATGATTGTTGGTTTCATTCTCATCTGGATACAGAATCTTATTGGAAACTGCTTAGTTCGAATTATTGGAATGTACACGCGTTCCATGTTTAAAGCTATAAAGGAGTGATAATTTGTTTAAGACTTTGAAACTATGGTTCTGGTATGATTGGGCCTTACTTTGTATACGTTTTATTATTTGGCTATCATTGATATCAGCGACTATCCAACAACAAGATCATTTGACAGTACCACTTTGGATCATAATTCTTTGGGAAGTCGTTTCATTTTCAGTACCTTGGATTTGTTTAATGTTCAGTTATCGCTATTATTTGTTTACTGAAATAATATTATTTGGCGGAGTGTGTTTCTATTTAACTTTATTATTTCCGTCAGCGTATCTTGCTTTTTTAATGCCAACTTTTATGATTGCGGCAAATAGCGCTCATAAATCTTACCGCTGGTCGGGTCCTATCACAATTATCTTGTTCCCGTTGCTCATTGCGATATTTTCCAAAGTAACAGATTTATGGGTAATCATCCTACAACTCAGTTTAGCTTTTGCTATGGGCACTTTCTTTCGTTTACTGGCTATTAATTACCGTCAAAGTGAAATTATTCGGAACCAGAAACATGTATTGGAACAATATGTATCCCAAGTTGAGCGGATTACATTACTTGAGGAACGTGATAGGCTCTCAAAAGACTTACACGATACGATGGGGCATTCCTATACTTCAATTATTATGGGGATGGAAACATTACGTATGGAATTAAAGTCTAAAGAAGGAGAGCAACAGCTCGATTCATTATTACAATTGGCCCGTAACAGTATGGAAGAAGTAAGACTGTATTTACATCAATTAGATTTATCACAAGAATCGCTTCCCTTAGCTGTCACATTACAACAATTGACAGAGGAATTTAAGAAACATTCAAAAGTAAATGTACGTACTCGAATAATAGGGGAAGAGTATATGGTCTCCAAACAATCAAAAATGACACTATATCGGAGCTTGCAGGAATCACTAACAAATGCTGTTCGCCATGGGCATTCCACAGAAATCATTGTGTCACTTCATTTTGAACCACAACAGATAAGATTGGATGTACAGGATAATGGCTGTGGGGTAGAAGAGTGGAAGGATGGCTTTGGATTAACTGCAATGAAAGAGCGTATGAGTCAGTCACAAGGAAGAGTCATTGTTTATTCCAAAAAAGGGGAAGGGACATTAATTTCATGTGTTTTACCGAAACAAGTACAACTGTCTAATGAACAAATCCGCCTGTGTATTGTCGATGATCATTCTTTTATCCGAGAAAGTCTTCATACAATTTTGGATGGACAGGAGGATTTACAAGTAGTGGGTATGGCTGAAGATGGAGAACGGGCTTTGGAATTGTGTGAGAGACTAAAACCAGATGTAGTATTAATGGATTTAGAGATGCCAAATCTGGATGGGATTTATGCGACTAAAATGATTAAGAAAAAATGGCCGGACATTCGTGTACTCATTCTGTCAACCTTTCAGAATACAGAAAGGGCAAAAGAAATCATACGAAATGGTGCGGATGGATATTTATTGAAATCCATAGATTCGCGTGAACTAGCTGAATCAATTCGTCTAGTCTATCGAGGAGGCACGATGATTAATCATGACTTGTTCCATAGAATGTGGGAAGAAAATGAAGAAACCGGATTATTTGAATCACGATCAGATGGAAAAGAGTATGGATTAACGAAACGAGAATTAGAGATTTTAGAACTATTATCACAAGGAAGCCGTTATAAAACAATAGCTTCGACACTTTACTTGTCAAACGGAACGGTAAGAAATTACGCCTCCAATCTCTATGAGAAGCTAGGAGTTAAAAATCGAGAAGAAGCCGTACAAAAGGCAAAAGATATAGGATTACTTTCTTGACTCTCTCAATTGAACTAGTTAGCTGAAGTCAATGGGGAACTTACAGATAATGCAGGGCATCACTACCCAATCCTACATTTGAAACTACAATGAAAAATAAAGATTTGGAACGCCTCTGTTTTTTGTGAATAAAGTTGTTTAAGGGGTAGCGTCCACACATCCATCAACTTAAGATTCATTTTTATATAAAAGTTAAGGTTTTCTAAGTGGTTTTTCATTCCCTTTTACAGATATTTTAAAAATACGCATACCAA
>NZ_LTAQ01000006.1 GCF_001590835.1 Bacillus gaemokensis | reverse complement strand
GTCTGTCCAAATGCAGGCATATCTCACCGCAACTTGTCAAAACATGAAAAAAATAGCCCTTCACCTGACCAAAAAGGGTCAAATGAAGGGCTGTTTTTTGTATTTTTATCATTTTTTTGCGATTTCGATACCTTTGACCTTAAATCTTAATCAGAGTGTTGGAAACCCTAAAGGGTTTCCACACACTCTAAAAAATCCTGATACATACGTATCAAGATTTTTTATTTTTTAATAAAGATGCACCAGCTATTTCAGGATGCGTCATTTCATATGGATCCAAAATAATATCAAGTTCTTTCTCTGTTAAGACACCATGTTCTAAGCAAAGCTCACGAACTGACTTTCCTGTTTCAATTGCTTCACGCGCAATACGAGATGCTGCTTCATATCCAATATGAGGATTTACCGCTGTAATAATTCCGACGCTTTTTTCAACATATTGTTTTAACAATTCTTCATTTGCAGTAATCCCTTTAATACAATATTCACGGAATACACGAAATGCATTATTCATAATGCTAATGGACTGAATTAAATTAAATACTAATACCGGTTCCATTACATTCAATTCTAATTGTCCTGCTTCTGATGCTAAACAAATTGTATGATCATTTCCAATAACCTGAAAAGCAACTTGATTCACAACTTCCGCCATAACTGGATTTACTTTCCCTGGCATAATAGACGACCCAGGTTGACGAGCTGGTAATTGAATTTCAGCTAACCCAACACGCGGACCAGATGCCATAATACGTAAATCATTTGCAATTTTAGACATGTTCATCATACATACTTTGAGCGATGCAGATACTTCCGTATATGCATCTGTATTTTGTGTTGCATCAACTAAATGCTCTGCACCAACAAGTGGAAATCCACTAAGATTTCGTAAATGTTTTACAACTTGCTCGATATAAGTAGGATTCGCATTTAATCCTGTTCCAACAGCCGTTGCTCCCATATTTACTTCATATAAATGTTGACGTGACTGTCTAATACGTTTTATATCACGCTCTAGTACACGGCTATATGCTTCAAATTCTTGTCCAAGACGAATTGGAACTGCATCCTGCAAATGCGTACGTCCCATTTTAATTACATGATTAAATTCTGTTGCTTTATCTGTAAACGCAAGATGAAGTGCTTCCATAGTAATAAGAAGTTTCTCTAACATCATAAGCGTCGCAATATGAATTCCTGTTGGAAACGCATCATTTGTTGATTGCGCCATGTTTACATGCGTATTTGGACTAATAATCGCATAATTTCCTTTTTCAAATCCCATCAGTTCTAATGCCCGGTTTGCAATTACTTCGTTTGTATTCATGTTAATTGAAGTTCCTGCACCGCCCTGAATTGGATCGACAATAAACTGATCATGGAATTTCCCATCTATAATTTCCTGAGCAGCTTCTGCAATTTCTTTTCCAATATTGTTTTGTAAATATCCAGTCTCCATATTCGCAAGTGCTGCCGCTTTCTTAACAATTGCCATTGCAGTAATGAGTGAAGTATGGACATGATATCCTGTTATTGGAAAATTTTCTACAGCTCGCAATGTTTGAACACCATAGTATGCTGCGTTTGGTAATTCCTTTTCACCTAAAAAATCTTTTTCAATACGTATGTCTTTCTTTACAATCATTTTCATCACCTATACTTTTCATTCTAGCTCAATGGCTTGAAATTTTTCCTATGAAAATATGATTTTGATAAGACACGAAACATATTTCCATTTTCCCCTTCACTATATAGTAGCTCTCTTGAAAGCGCAAACAATAATATCTTTTCTATAAAAGTGGATCCCTAATCCATCCTTCCATCTCATTAACAGTAAGGCCCCCCCCGTGCACCTCTAATTAAACAACTACTTCCCCCTCGATTTTCTTTATCTCTACTCGTTTAATTTGGTGCATATCTTTTTCAATAATCTTGAAAACCCATCCATTTGTCTCCATGACATCTCCCTCAGTAACTGTCTGTTTTTGCACCATAATCCAACCACCAATCGTATCTACATCATTTGCGACTAAATGTAATCCAAATAAATCATTCACTTCACTAATAAGTACTTTTCCATCTACAATTTTACACGTTTCGCTTATATGCTCAACAGGCGGATATTCATCCTCATCATATTCATCACGAATTTCACCAACAATTTCTTCTAGAATATCTTCAAGTGTCACAATACCTGCTGTTCCCCCATATTCGTCGTATAAAACAGCAAGAGGAATTCTTCTTTTTTGCATCTGCAATAACAAATCATGAATCGGAATATTTTCCAACACTTCAATAACAGGTCTTGTATACGGCATGATAGAGCATTCTTCCTTCCGGTCGCCATCCATATAACGAATAAATAAATCTTTTACATTAACCATCCCAATAATTTCATCTTTATCTTCACCAAATACAGGATACCTCGTATACATTTCTTGCCCAATTATTTTAATATGTGTTTCAAATGGTTCATCTTCATATAGACCCACAATTTCAATACGTGGAACCATAATTTCTTTTGCCACTCTATTATCAAATTCAAAAATATTATTTACATATTTAAATTCAGCTTGATTAATCTCTCCACTTTCATAACTCTCAGATAAAATAAGTCGTAATTCTTCTTCCGAATGTGCAATCTCATGTTCAGAAGCAGGATGTAGTCCAAATAGACTTGTCACAAGACGTGCTGATCCATTTAAAGCCCAAATAAACGGATACATAACCCGGTAAAAATAAATAAGTGGTTTAGATAATAACAAACTTACTTGCTCTGCTTTTTGAATCGCAAATGTTTTTGGGGCCAACTCGCCGATTACCACATGTAAAAAGGTAATAACTGCGAATGCAATAATAAATGAAACCGTACTTGCAACTGCCGGTGAAAATAAACTATTTATCAATACAGGCTCTAGCATATGTTTTATAGTAGGCTCACCTAACCAGCCTAATCCTAGAGCTGTAATGGTAATCCCGAGTTGACATGCTGATAAATATCCATCTAAATTTGATATTACTTTCTTCGCTGCCAATGCCCCACGTTTTCCTTCTCCTACAAGCTGATCTATTCGACTACTACGCACCTTTATAATTGCAAATTCAACTGCCACAAAAAAACCAGTTAATGCAATAAGAAGAGCTACCGTCATTAATTTAGTAATTTCCAAAGAACACCTTTAGCTTTTCTTAGCTAAAGTTACACCTCCTTTTTAAAAGAAGTTTCACTTTGCTTTTAGTTTCTTCATTTGTCAAAAAGCAAACCTATATAAAATTCCCCAATTTTTAACGCTCATATAACTCTAACGGTAAACCATCCGGATCTTGAAAAAATACAAACCGTTTTCCCGTTATTTCATCAATGCGAATTGGTTCAGTCTCAACCCCATATTGGTTTAAATGTTGTACCGCCTCCTGTATATCCTTAACCTCAAATGCCAAATGTCTAAGACCCGCTGCTTCAGGAAAGCTCGGACGTTTTGGTGGATTTGGAAATGAAAATAATTCAATTTGATATTGTTCTCCTACACATAAATCTAACTTATAAGAATCCCTTTCTTTTCTGTACACTTCATTTAGGACTTTAAACCCTAATATTCTTGTATAAAATTTTTTAGATAACCTATAATCAGAACAAATAATTGCGATATGATGTACTCTAGATATATTCATTCTTTCCTTCATTCCTCTCTTTATCAAACATGCATATTCTCCTTTAAAATGAAAAGCCTATGTAACAGAATATCTCTTTTAGGAGGCTAATTATGAGATTTGTTACTTTTTTTCTCGGTCTTGTTGTTGTTTTCTTTCTAGCCTATATTGCCAGCAATAATAAAAAGCATATTAAATTCAAACCAATTTTCATTATGCTTTTTATACAGTTGATTTTAACCTATTTACTATTAAATACGGAAATTGGTCTTGTGCTTGTAACAGCGGTTTCTAATTTATTTACGAAATTATTGGACTATGCTGCATCTGGCGTAAATTTCGTATTTGGTGGCATTACGAACAAAGGCGAAATGCCATTTTTCATCAATGTACTGTTGCCAATTGTCTTTATCTCCGTCTTAATTGGTATTTTACAACATTTCAAAATACTTCCATTCTGTATTCGCTGGATTGGTTTTTTCCTCAGCAAAATAAACGGTCTTGGTAAATTGGAATCCTATAACGCTGTTGCCTCAGCTATAGTAGGTCAATCAGAAGTATTTATTACTGTAAAGAAACAGCTTGCAAAGATACCAAAGCATAGACTTTATACACTTTGTGCTTCTGCCATGTCAACCGTATCCATGTCAATCGTTGGTGCTTATATGACGATGATTGAACCAAAATATGTCGTAACAGCACTTGTCTTAAACTTATTTAGCGGCTTTATTATCGTACTCATTATCAATCCCTACGATGTGAAAGAAGAAGAGGATATTTTAGAGATTAAAGGTGATAAGCAAACCTTTTTTGAAATGCTAGGAGAATATATTCTCGATGGATTTCGCGTCGCTATTGTTGTCGGTGCTATGCTAATTGGCTTTGTTGCTCTCATTAGCTGCATCAATGATTTATTCTACCTTATCTTTGGTATTACATTTCAGCAGATACTTGGATATATCTTCTCTCCCATTGCATTTCTTATTGGTGTGCCAAGTAAAGAAATTGTTGCAGCAGGAAGTATCATGGCTACAAAGCTTGTAACGAATGAGTTTGTAGCCATGATGGAACTCAGCAAACTCGCAAATATCCTCACTCCACGCACAGTAGGTATTATCTCTGTCTTTCTCGTATCCTTTGCGAATTTCTCTTCTATTGGCATTATTTCAGGTGCTGTAAAAGGATTAAATGAAGAACAGGGCAATGTGGTTGCTCGCTTCGGTTTAAAATTATTGTACGGTGCAACACTTGTCAGCATCTTATCTGCAATTATCGTAAGTATTATGCTATAAGCAGGTAAAATTTAATTCTTTTTTTATTCATGCTTTTTCTATATAATAACGAATGGATGTCTCATAAATAATCGGGACATCTATTTTTTATACATGTACAACAACTTATGTTTAGCGTACAATATTTTCTTATAATGCATCTGATATATTCACTATAAGAAAATATACAAATTGAAAGATCCAAAGGAGAACAAATAATGAATTCTGATGTCGAAAAAAATAACAACACCTCAAAGAAGCGCGTAAAAAGAAGGCGCCTGCTTTGGTTCATTCTGATCCCATTACTCGTTGTAACAATCGGTGGCGGAAGCTATTTCTTCCACATATATAGTAAAGCGAAATCAATTGTTAATAATGCATATTCTGAATTAGACAGGGGCGATAAATCCAATAAACGTGAAAAAGCTGTTAAACCTATGACAGATAATATATCCGTCCTCATTATGGGTGTTGACGAAAGTGATATTCGCGAAAAAGAGTATGGCAAAGCAATACGTACAGATGCACTATTACTTGCCACAATCAATAAAAGCGATAAATCTGTAAAGCTTGTTAGTATACCACGTGACTCCCGCGTATATATTAAATCACGTGATAAACAAGATAAAATTACTCATGCTCACGTATTCGGTGGTGTGGATAGCACAATTGATACAGTTGAGAACCTTTTAAATGTTCCTGTTGACTACTATGTTAAATTTAACTTTAAATCATTTATGAAAATTGTCGATTCTCTCGGTGGTATCGATGTAAACGTCCCTGTTGAATTCACAGAGCAAAACAGCAAAGATGAACCAGATGCCATTCATCTACAAAAAGGGCTTCAACATTTAAATGGTGAGGAAGCACTTGCTTTAGCAAGAACTCGTCATATCGATAGCGATTATATGCGAGGTCAACGCCAACAACTTGTTTTAGAAGCCACTGCCCAAAAGGCATTATCAATAAACTCTCTTAATAAAATTGGTGGCTTATTAGATGCTGTGAATCATGATTTAAAAACAAACTTGACGTTTGACGACATAATGACAATTACAAAAAGTTCAATGGGCTCAAACTTAAAAATGGATAAGCTTCAAGTAAAAGGTGACGATAAATATATTGGTGGTACCTATTACTACATTCCGGATGAAAAAAGCGTCCATGATATATCTACAACTTTAAAGCAACATCTTGGTGTTACGAATAAAACTGAGCATAAAAAATTATAATAAAAAGGCTGCTAGAATTTTTTCAGCAGCCTTTTTATTATAATTTTTTCGCAAATAATGACAAAAAGAGACAAATATTACAGAAGTGTAACATTTTTTATAAAAATATTACACCGGAAGTTGAAAAAATAGTATACTAGTACATGCATAATACTATTTTCATCATTCATACGTGAAAAACAGAATACATATAACTTTATATATTCATTTTTTTGGGGGGGAAATAAATGAAGTTACGTAACTTACTTATCGGTTCCGCTGTCGTTGGTGGTATATTACTTTGCGCAGGTGGCATTGGTGGTTATCAATACGTATCTAAATTAAACAAACAACTTGATACAACTGTATTGCCACATACTACATTTGAAGGTACTTCTCTTGATGGTAAGAGCAAAGAAGAGGTTCAAGAAGTTATTCAACAAAAAGTAGATGAATTAAACAAAAAATCTCTCAACTATACATTCCAAGACAGCACACAAACTTATACGTGGAAAGATCTAGGTGTAGAATATAAAGAAAAAGATATTGTAAAAAATATTTTTAAAGAACAAAATGGAAATATTATGAATCGCTATAAAATGCGAAAACAAGCTGAAAGTGGCGAATTAACACGCGAATATACATTAAAACCACAGTTAAATACTGCTACTTACGATGCTTTTATGAAAGAAAAATACAATGATGCCCTTAAAAAACCTATAAACGCAGAATTAAGTATTTCAGGAACAACCATAAATATTAGTCAAAGTCAAAATGGTGAAAAAATTGATAAAGAACAATTAAAAGACTTAACTACCAAAGCTATCGCTGCGGGTACACAAGATATTAAACTCCCGATTGCCTCCATAAAACCAGAACGCTCTACAGAAGATATACAAAATATGGGCATCACAGAAGTTATTGCTGAATATTCTACTCCTATGGCCGGTCGGAATGGAAACCAATCATTTAATGTAAATAAATCGGCTAATACTTTAAGTGGAGCAATCGTGGCACCTGATGAAACATTTAGCTTCAACGGGCGTGTTGGCATTACAGATGCAGCACACGGTTATAAATCGGCTGCTGTATACTTACAAGGAAAAGTTGTCCAAAGTGCTGGTGGAGGTGTTTGCCAAGTAAGTAGTACTCTATACAGCGCAGCTTTACGTGCTGATTTAGGAGTTGTTGCTCGTAGTAATCACTCTATGCCTGTTCATTATTTACCACTTGGGCAAGATGCTGCTGTAGCAGATTATGGTCCTGATTTAAAATTCAAAAATAATACAGGCAAATATATTTATATTCAAGCATTCTCTACTGGTAGTAGTATAACTACACGTATTTTCGGTACACCAACTGGGAAGAATGTAGAAATTTCATCAAAAGTAATTGGTGAGACTGAAAATAAAATTACCGCAGTCACACATAAAAAAGTAACACAAAATGGGCAAGTCATCTCAAATGGACAAATTTCAAAAAGTGTATACAAAAAGGCGTGATTCATCACGCCTTTTTGTTTTGTAGTAACTGTATAAATGTCTCTATATGATTTTTTGTTTCTTCTAAAGACCATATACGGTTTCCTTTTTTAGCAGCTAATTCACATCCGTCTTCCCATGCTTCTTTCTTTTGGATATGTAGTAACTCCTGTTGCAATTTCGCAACAGTTTCTGGTTCCTCTTGCTCCAAAAACTCCGTCATTACACTGATTATTTCCTCTTCATGCACACTTAACGTACAATATGCTTTAAAAAAATACTGTAGTGTTGGATACATACTACTCCCCCTTTCTTATTTATCCGATGGATAGGAAGTAATGATCTTAAATCCTAATTCCCCTGACTTATCTCTCGCTAAAACAGTAACTGTATTAACAAGCTTGTCTTTTACACTCATATTTTTCTTTAATACTGTTTTTCCAACAGGAAATGAATGCTTCGTATTTAATACAAGACGATTTTCTTTCGAATTCTGTAACCACTTTTCAATTTCCTTCTCATGTTGCTTTAAACTATCTTTTACCGCTTTTGTTGCCGTTTCTTTATCGTAGTATGTACTTGCAGCTGATACTTTGTCTGTACGTAACCGTTCCTTTAACTGCTCTTCTGTTTTTCCAACATGCCGTTCTATTGTATGACCATTTTTCGGTGGGCCTTCCATTTCATCTAAAATGTTATTATTAATTTTCTCTACTGATGTTGAACTATTTTCTTTCGAATTCGCGTTTTTCTGTTCTTTTCCTACACAACCACTTAAAATAAGAATCATTGCAAGCAATGTACTAAAGAAAATGCTACCTATTCGTTTCATCATATCACCTCTTTCATGATTATTATCGTAACTTCACAAAAAGTCAATTTTACATGTAAAAAAGCGAGTAGAATCATAAAATCCTACACGCTTTTTCTTATTGTTCCTGTATGAATATTTACCTAATTAACAGCAATCCAACTTTATACAATATCGTATCCTTGCTCTTCAATCGTATCTTTCAACTGCTCTAGATTTACTTTTTCTTCATCATATTCAACAGTTACTGTACCTGCTTGTAATGCAACTTCAACGCTATTTACCCCTGCTAATTCTTGCAATGCACCTGTCACAGCCATTTTACAATGATTACATGTCATTCCTTGCACATTTAATATTACATTCATTTCTAATTCCTCCTCAATTATAATCCTTTTATTTATTATTTATGGATAGTGCCACCTATAGTAAGTTACACCACCCTAAAAAATTATCTTCACTTTAGATTTTAACACGCTTCAATCGAAGAGCATTCGTTACAACCGAAACAGAACTAAATGCCATCGCTGCACCCGCTACCCAAGATTCTAATAGACCACTTGCCGCGATTGGTATACCAATCGCATTATAAAATAGAGCCCAAAATAAATTTTGACGGATATTTTTCATCGTTTTTTGACTTAAATCAATCGCTTGTGGAATATGTCCTAAGTCTCCTCCAACTAGTGTAACGTCTGCAGCTTCAATCGCTACATCTGCCCCTGTTCCAATTGCCATTCCAATATCTGCTTTTGCTAATGCTGGCGCATCGTTAATCCCATCGCCAACCATTGCTACTTTCTTACCTTGCTGCTGTAATTGTTCCACAATATTCGCTTTTTGTTCTGGTAATACTTCCGCGTACACATGTTCAATACCTACCTGCTTCGCAATCGCTTCTGCAGTTCGGCTATTATCACCTGTTACCATGTAAACAGCAATCCCAGAAGATTTCATCGCATGAATCGCTTCTTTTGAACTTTCTTTTATCGTATCCGCAACAGAAATCATTCCTGCAAATTGATCTGCAATCGCTACAAGCATAACCGTTTTTCCGTCCGCTTCATGCTTGCTCATTACGTCCTCATATTCTGCTATATTAACACCGTGTTCACTCATTAATTTTCGAGTTCCAATAATAACTGATTTATCTTCTATAATGGCTTCAATCCCGTGTCCAGGTACTGCACGAAATTCTTCTACAGGTAATAAATTGATTTCTTTTTGCTTTCCATATTCTACAATTGCAGATGCTAATGGATGTTCCGAAACATTTTCAGCAGAAGCAGCAAGTATAAACATATCATCTTGCAAGCTCATTACATCCGTCACTTCTGGTTTTCCCTTTGTAACAGTGCCTGTTTTATCTAATAAAACAGCATTAATTTTATGTGTTGCTTCTAAATACTCTCCACCTTTAAAGAGGATACCTTTCTCAGCCCCTTTTCCAGTTCCAACCATGATAGAGGTTGGCGTTGCAAGACCAAGCGCACAAGGACAAGCGATTACCAATACCGCTATAGCAACTTCAAGTGATTGCGGTAAATTTTGCGGAGTAATTGCAAAGTACCAAACGAAAAAGGCAATTGCAGCAACAGCTACAACAATCGGGACGAATATACCAGAAATTGTATCTGCCATACGCTGAATCGGCGCTTTTGATCCTTGCGCTTCTTCTACAATTTTAATAATACTCGCAAGTGCTGTATTTTTTCCGACCTTTTCAGCACGCATTGTTAATGTACCATTTTTATTAATCGTTGCTCCTATTAAAGCATCTCCAGATTGCTTTTCAACAGGGATAGATTCACCTGTAATCATCGCTTCATCAACTGCAGATATACCTGATAACACTATACCGTCTACAGGTATTTTTCCACCTGGTTTTACCACAATCGTGTCTCCAATAACAACACTTTCAATCGGAATCAGCATTTCCTTCCCTTCACGGATGACAAGGGCTTCTTTTGCTTGTAAACTTAATAATTTCGAAATGGCTTCTGTCGTTCTTCCCTTCGCAACTGCTTCAAAATATTTTCCGACAAGAATTAATGTAATAAGCACTGCGCTCGTTTCAAAATAAAGCTGTGGTGAGTAAGACGGATTTTGTAATGTTTTCAATCCTTCATAAAGACTATAAAAATATGCCGCTGATGTACCAAGTACGACAAGGACATCCATATTTGCACTTTTATTTCTCAATGAACGGTATGCTCCGATATAAAATTGAGAACCTATATAGAATTGTACTGGCGTTGCAAATAGTAGCTGCACCCATGGATTCATTAAAAAATGCGGCATCGGTAATCCCGTTTCAAAAGGCATATGTGCTACCATTGTATAAAGGAGCGGTAATGATAACAGAATAGACAGAAACAGTTGTTTTTGTTTCCTTTTTAATTGCTCTTCTTTTTTATTAGGTCCATACTCATCTTGAAGCTTACCTTTATAACCTATTTTCGTTATTTTTTCTAAAATATCTTCTATTGTAATAAGACCGTCTTTATATACGACTGTTACAGTGTTCATCGCCAGATTAACCGTAATACTTTCGATTCCTTCCATTTTACCAATTACTTTTTCAATCCGATTTGAACATGCAGCACATGTCATCCCTTCAATATCTAGATTTACTTTTTTTGTTCGAACTTCATATCCTAATTTTTCAATACGATTTGTAATTACCTCTAAAGATTGTTCATCTTCATCATATTGAACTGTCGCTTGTTCCATCGCTAAATTCACATTTGCTTCTACACCATCTAGTTTATTTAACACCTTCTCAATTCTGGCGGAACAAGCCGAACAAGTCATTCCATCAATACCAACCGTTATTTGTTTTGTTTTACTCATACAGTTCGTCTCCCTTCTATTTTGAGAACTGTTTGATGACTTTCATCAACTCTTGAATAGATGCATCTCCATTACCTTCTTGAATAGCTTTGGCAACACAATGATTTGTATGACGCTCTAACAATGAGAAACCTACTTTATTTAACGCTGCTTGCACTGCAGAAACTTGGATAAGCACATCTACACAATAGCGATTGTCTTCAACCATCTTTTGTATACCGCGAACCTGACCTTCAATTCTTTTCAACCGTTTTACAACTTTCTCAATTTCTTCATCCGTTCGTGGAACCATCTTTTCTTGATTTGAGCAATGATCCATCAATATACCCCCTCCTATGCATACATTATACCCGTAAGGGGTATGAATTTTCAAGTGTTTACTTATAAAAATTTAAAAAATCCACACTTGCCTATATGCCCTAAATATGGTGTAATGCTAAAAAAAGCAAAAGGATATAACTATATGCAAGAAATGATTCGTGATTTACTTACAGAGCATTACACAATTGCAATCCCACTTAGCATTTTATTCAATATCATCATTAGCTTAGCTGGTTTTATTCCAAGCATATTTTTAACTGCAATCAATATACAGCTTTTTGGTTTAACAGACGGAACGATCATATCAATTACTGGTGAAGCATTAGGAGCAATTGTTTCCTTTTATTTCTATCGACTAGGTTTGCAAAAATTTGCACATAACAAAGTCAATAACCATCCAAAAGTAGAGCGTCTTCTTTATGTACAAGGTAAAGAGGCATTTTTACTCGTTCTATCTTTTCGCCTTGTTCCATTTATTCCATCGAGCATCATCACTTTATTCGCAGCTTTAGGAAAAATGTCATTATTCTCTTTCAGTATTGCAAGTACAATAGGAAAAATACCTGCATTGCTTATTGAAGTGTATTCTGCATACCATGTTATGAATGGGACAAGTGAAGCAAAATGGATTATAACGATTGCTGGTTGCATTGGGGTATTGTATATATGGAAAAAGTGGAAGAAAAAATAAAAAAGGAGCTATTATGCTCCTTTTTTATTCTATATAAAGGGGAGTGAAAACTACTTTACACCAACAGCATCATACGATTGCTTCACCGCTGTAACTTCCGCAGAGTTTGCACCATATAAATCAGCTGCCGCTTGCACTAATCCTGCACGTGCTTGACTAAATGTAGTAGATTCAGTGAAGTATTGTGTATTTGCACGATAATAAATTGCCCCTACTTTATCTTTACCAATACCATTCACTGTTACACCGTAATGTGTGCCACCATTCGCTAGTAAGTAAGCCGCTTTGTTAATAATACCGCTGTTCGTATGCACACCACCGTTATCATCTGATCCAGTATAACGCTTAGAATAATGATCTGGATCGCCATATTTCGTTGGATCACTCATAGAGCGAAGGGCATCCCCTGCTTGACCAGGTGTATAAATATCTTCACCTATCTCCCAATCCGGATTACGATTATCATAGTATTCTACTAATGTACCAAAAACATCAGAAATCGCTTCATTTAACGCACCTGACTCATTTTGATAAATAAGATTCGAACTATATTCTGTAACAGCATGTGTTAATTCATGCCCAATTACATCGATTCCACCAGATAATGAAGTAAACGTATACCCATCTCCATCTCCATATACCATTTGAGAACCGTTCCAGAAAGCATTGTTATAATTACTTCCGTAGTGAACTGTTGATTTTAATGGTGCTCCCGCATCATTAATAGAGTTTCGGTTAAACGTATTTTTATAATAATCGTATGTTTTCCCTGCATAATAATGAGCATCTACAGCTGCCGCATCACGACTTGCATTGAAAATATTATCTGCATCAGCCCATAACGTTCCAGGTAACGTAGAACGATTTTGCGCATCATATGTGAAAATTGTTGCCCCACGAGTATTATCTTGTAGGTAATAAGAAGATCCAGATAATGTTGTATTAAGGGATTTTGTATCTCCTAATACCCCTTTACCTGTTCCTACTTTATTTGTTCCTGTTACAGGTTTAATAACCGCTTTCCCCTCTTGTTTTACAGCCTCTTGATTAAGCGGTGTCTTATCTTCACCTGTTACATGATCAATTGTGTTGTATTTGTTTAACACTTTACCACTATCTGCCTCAATGAAATAATAATAGTTTCCTGGTTTTGGCTCTAAGAAGTTTAATTTCACAACATATGCATAAGTTGTGTCCTCACCATTTTGATATACATATAAGTCCGCTGTTGGCTCTACCTCATACTTTGGTGTTAATCCTAAATCTTGCTGCGCAATTTCAATTGCTTTTTTTCCTTCAATCTTATTCTTGTTTTTTAATTTTTCCTTTTTGTCTAAATCAGGTACTACTGTTCCAGATAGTACTTTTAATGATCCATCTTTACTAACATGAGCTAGTTGAGTAGACCCCCATACAGGTGTTCCTTCGTATACTTGTTGCATACGTACCACTGTCGAATCTGTTACAGCATCTTTTTTCACTTGTTTCACTTTGAATGAATCCTCTGCACTCTTTTCTCCTAACTTATACTCGCCTTTTGCTGCATTTAAATAATCAAACACAACAGATTCTGCTTTCTTTCCAGTTGCTCCAGTTAGATCACCTGAAATAAACTCTGGTGACTGTACTGCCTCATTGTACTTTTTCGTAGAGAGCACATTCTTTGAATCTGCAAATGCAGAGCTTGTCCCTCCAAACGTTGTAACTGCCATTCCTGTCGCTAACACTAATGCTAAACTCTTCTTTTTCATAATAACCTTCCCCCTAATAAAAATTTTTTTTGAAAAAGAGTAGTTTTATATTAGCACTAAGTTTTCATTATTAATATACTAAAAATTCAAATATATTTTTTCTCAAGTTTTGTAGAATTTTGGGGAACAAATATTGAGAAAGGCCCTTTCCGATTTGGAAAGGGCCTTTCTCAATATTTGCTATATGTTTACTACCGTATTTATTTTTTCAGCAGACATATCTGGTCTCCAACCATATTGCGGTTCTAGTACAGCAACCAAAAGCGCCATCAATACAAATCCACTAATAATTACTTTTTTCATATTAACTTCCTCCTTCTTCTAATAAATTTACAGCCATTTTATAATAGCGACTACTTTCTTTGAATTCTAATAATTCTTCAAAGCATTCTGCTAATTCTAAATAGACTTTCTTCAAATCTTTTGTATTTTCCTCCGTTTTAAAAAAAGGAACAGCTTCTACTTCTAAAAATCTTTTATATACTTCTTTTTTCTCAAAGTATTTATATTGAAGTATTAATAATAAATACAACATGCTTTTATATCTTTCATCTTTTTTCGCAGCAGTTATCCCTCTTTCAATCCACTCTCTTGCCTCTTCAAACTCTTGCAATTGAACACACTGCAAAGAAATTTCATATACAGCATCAATATAATTAAAATCTTCTTCTTTTTTGTACTGTAAACACTGCAGATAATATTCTTTTGCTTTTTTATAATCTTTTTTATGATAATGTAAATACCCCATATTATTTAATGCAATTGATGTAATAATGTCTTTATCAGCAAAAGAAATTGCTTCTCTTAAAATATTATTATACATTTCTAACGCTTCACTATATTGCTTTTTCCGAATATAACTAAAAGCAATAACCAATTGACAATTAATTACATTCCGAAACCTATATTCACTCCGAAAGCCTTCTAATGCAATATTAGCAAAGTATAATGCCATATGATCAATCTCTAAATAGCTATAAACAAGCGCTAAATTATAATAAATTCCCGTCTCATAATAACCTTGCTCTTTCGCCATTAACTCTGCTTGGATCAAGCATTCAAGTGAGGCTTTGTATCTATGCTTCATGAAATACATTAATGCTCTACTATACGTATACAACAGCTTCTGAAACGGCGAATACTTCTTATACATCTTCTTTAATTTCTCTAGTTCCTCTTCAAGCGCTGGAAGATCCCGTTTCATAATTAAATATCGTGTATACAACAGATTATAATAATTTATGATTTCAAAATCTAAAACATGCTGCATTTCAGCTTGCAACTCATTATATATACGTTCAACCTGCTGCTTGTCTAAATGAACCAATGCATTTAACCATTCATCCAGCTTTTCTTTCACTTCTTCTTCCACATCTCTCAAATCCGTCACAGCAATCTCTAACCTCGTACAGAGCAACTGTAGAATTTCCTCCGATGCTTCTATCTTTCCATTTTCAATCTTACTTAAATATGAGACGGAACAAATGCCCTGACATAATTCTTCCTGTGTCATTTTTTGCTGCAGTCGTTTATAAAAAACTTGTTTGCCGATTTTTTCTAATGTTTGTTGCATTGCCCTCCTCCATTCTCATTTACCCTCACTACTTTAATAATACATAAAAATGCCAAAAATATAAATTGATAAATGTAAACTTTCTAAATATTTTTTATTAAATTCATTTCATTCCAACTTTAACCACCAATATTTATGCTAGAAAAGGATTCTGAGCAAGCTTAATTTTGCTTACTACTTGCTTAATCACTATCTAGCCACTTTCATTTATCTCTTTACCATAATAATCCCCAATATTTCTTAGTAAAAAGATCCTCTTTGGCATAAAGGACCAAAAATTGGTATACTATAACCAAATTACGGAGGTGTTTTCGCAATGAATCATTATAAAGACGATAGTTACGCCTTACATACAGATTTATACCAAATCAACATGGCTTATACATATTGGAAAGACGGCATTCATGATCGCCGTTCTGTTTTTGATTTATATTTTCGGAAGCTTCCATTTGAAAATGGCTATGCCATTTTTGCTGGTCTTGAAAAAATTATAGAGTACATAGAAAATTTTCGTTTTACCAAAAGTGATATTTCCTATTTGAAAGAACTACAATTTGAAGAAGCATTCCTTCACTATTTACAAAATATGAAATTCACAGGAACCATTCGCGGTATGCAAGAAGGGGAAGTTGTTTTTAATAACGAACCATTATTGCGTGTTGATGCACCACTTGGCGAAGCACAAATTATTGAAACAGCCCTATTAAATATTGTGAATTACCAAACATTAATTGCTACAAAAGCCGCACGGATGAAACATGCAGCCAACAACGATGAACTGTTAGAATTCGGCACACGCCGTGCCCATGAATTCGATGCCGCTCTTTGGGGGACACGCGCAGCCTTTATCGGTGGATTTTCTTCTACAAGTAACGTCCGCGCCGGAAAACGCTTTGGCATTCCCGTAGCTGGTACACATGCACATTCCTTTGTTCAAGCGTATCGTGATGAATATGTTGCATTTAAAAAATACGCTGAAACACATAAAAAATGTGTTTTTCTTGTCGATACATATGACACATTAAAATCCGGTGTACCAAATGCCATTCGCGTCGCAAAAGAATTTGGAGAACGCATTGATTTTTATGGTATCCGTCTTGATAGTGGTGATATGGCTTATTTATCAAAGGAGGCAAGAAAGCTACTTGATGAAGCTGGATTTACAAACACAAAAATCATCGCTTCTAGCGATTTAGATGAATATACAATTATGCACTTAAAATCTCAAGGGGCAAAAATTGATGTGTGGGGCGTTGGAACAAAACTTATCACCTCTTTTGAACAACCTGCATTAGGTGCTGTGTATAAATTAGTTGCCATTGAAGATGCAAATGGTACATTAAATGATACGATTAAAATCTCTTCTAATCCCGAAAAAATTACAACACCAGGACTAAAGCGCATTTATCGAATCATTAATCGCGTTAACAGTCATGCAGAAGGTGATTATATCGCTTTAGAATCAGAAGAGCCACAGAAGGAAGAACGTTTAAAAATGTTCCATCCTGTTCATACGTATATTAGTAAATTTGTAACAAATTTTGAAGCACGAGAGCTACACCATGATATTTTTATAAATGGTAAAAGGACATATCAACTCCCTGACATATTAGACATTCAAGCATACACAGAAAGCAGCTTATCACTGTTTTGGGAAGAGTATATGAGAACTTTAAATCCGGAAGAATACCCTGTAGATTTAAGTCAAGAATGCTGGGATCATAAAATGAATTACATTCAAACTGTGCGAAATCAAGTTGCAAAAAATATACAAAAATAAAAAGAGAAGCATTACGCCTCTCTTTTTATTTTTTATAAGTTTTTCACTCTCAGTACACGCATCGCATTTAATACTGCGATTAATGTAACACCAACATCTGAAAAAACAGCTTCCCACATTGTTGCAATCCCAAATGCACCAAGTAATAAAACAAGACCTTTTACACCAAGTGCAAAGATAATATTTTGCCACACAATGTTACGTGTACGTTTAGCTATTTTAACAGCCGTTGCAATTTTTGAAGGCTCATCTGTCATGATTACAATATCTGCCGCTTCAATAGCTGCATCAGACCCTAAGCCACCCATCGCAATCCCAACATCAGCTCTTGCTAATACTGGTGTATCATTAATACCGTCACCAACGAAAGCAATTTTCTCTTTTGCTTGTTTTGCTGCATCAATTTTTTCAATTTCTTCTACTTTTTGCTGTGGCAATAATTCAGCATGAACTTCATCTAACCCAAGCTCCTTACCAACCGCTTCGCCAACTAACTTCGCATCACCTGTTAACATAACTGTTTTCTTAATACCAAGCTCTTTTAACTTTCGGATCGCTTGTTTTGAATCCTCTTTCACTTCATCCGATATCACAATATAACCAGCGTATGCACCATCTACAGCAATATGAACAAGTGTCCCTACTGTTTGAGGTTGCTCGAATGTAATATTTTCTTTTTTCATTAATTTTGCATTACCCGCAAAGATTTCTTTCCCTTGTACTTTTACAACTGTACCATGACCAGAAATTTCACTATAATCTTCAATGATATTTTCATCAATTGAATTTCCATATGCACTTCGAATGGATTGTGCAATTGGATGGTTTGAATACACTTCTGCAAATGCTGCATATTCAAGAAGCTCTTCGTTCGTAGTTGTTCCATTTGGTTTCATCTTTGTTACTTTAAAGACACCTTTTGTTAATGTTCCTGTTTTATCAAATACAATATATTTCACATCATTTAACGCTTCTAAATAGTTACTTCCTTTGACTAAAATACCACTTTTAGATGCCCCACCAATACCACCAAAGAATCCAAGGGGAATGGATACAACTAATGCACATGGACAAGAAATAACAAGGAATACTAATGCACGATAAACCCAATCTGAGAATGTCGCTCCTTCTAAAATAAGAGGTGGGATAAACGCTAATGCCGCTGCTGTAATAACTACAATCGGAGTGTAGTAACGTGCAAATTTCGTAATAAAGTTTTCTGTCGGCGCCTTTTTACTACTCGCATTTTGTACTAAATCTAAAATTTTCGATACAGTTGACTCACCAAATTCTTTTGTTACTTCAATCGTTAATACACCATTTTGATTTACAAAACCACTTAATACATCATTACCAACTTCCACTTCACGCGGTACAGATTCACCTGTTAATGCTGAAGTATCAACCATCGACGCTCCTTCAACTACTTTCCCATCTAATGGTACTTTTTCGCCAGGCTTAACAATAATATAATCTCCAATTTGTACATCTTCTGGAGAGACTTGTTTTGTTTCGTTTCCCATCTTAACGTTCGCATAATCGGGACGAATATCCATCAAGGAAGTGATTGATTTTCGAGAACGATTCACCGCAATACTTTGGAATAACTCACCTACTTGATAAAATAGCATAACAGCAACTGCTTCTGGATATTGTTTAATTGCAAATGCCCCTAGTGTTGCAACTGCCATTAAGAAGTTTTCATCAAATACTTGACCGCGTGTTATATTTCTTATAGCGCGCCAAACGATATCTCCACCAATCAGTAAATACGCAACAACAAAAAGTGAAATTGTCATCATTTGTGGTAATCCTGCTAGTGCAGCGATTCCAGTTAAAATACCACCGATCGCTAAGCGCCATAGCATTTTCTTCACATTTCCTTCACCATGATCGTGACTATGTCCATGATCATGACCTGTTCCTTCTTCTCTGACAACTTTTACATCTGGCTCTAACTTATGCACAATATTTTTTATATCTTGTACTGTCGTTTCAAGTTCTTTTTTATTTGCAACTTCTATTTTTAATTTCTTCGATACAAAATCAACAGTCGCCGCTGAAACCGTGGGCATTTCCTTTACCTTTGTTTCAATCTTCATTGCACAATTTGCGCAATCTAATCCATCTAACACAAATACTTCTTTTGCGGCTTTTGTTTTTTGTTCTTCCTGCACCTTAATGTGTGGTTCTAATTTCGTGACAAGTTGTTTCGCGTTAGCAACAACGTTATTTTCTTTATTTTGCTCTGTTTCTAAAATCATTGTCTTTGTTGCGAAGTTCACAGAACAAGAGGAGACACCCTCTAATCCTCCAACTCCTTTTTCAATTTTCATCGCACAGTTCGCACAATCTAATCCATCTAACACAAGTTTTCGTTTCACTAGTGCTTCCGCCATCTTTCTCCCTCCTTGTGCTTCTCTTTTTTATTCTTCCTCGTTTACGTGCTCAAATGCTTGCTCAAAGATATGGATTACATGATGATCAGCTAATGAATAATAAACAACTTTTCCTTCTTTACGGTTTTTTACAAGTTTTGCTTGCTTCAATACACGTAGTTGATGGGAAATAGATGATTGTGTCATTCCGAGTAAATAAGCTAAGTCACATACACACATTTCCGCTTCAAATAACGCGTGTAAAATTCTCGTACGTGTGCGGTCACCTAATACTTTGAATAACTCTGCTACTTTACTTAAACTCTCATCATTTGGGATTGTTTGCTTTACTTGATCAACGACTTCCTCATGAATTATTGTTTGCAAACATGTTTCTTGATTTGTTTCTAATTTATTTCCAGCCATTATAGCTCACCTCTTTATTTGAACATATGAACAATTGTTCATATATCTTATACTTTTATTATATGAGCGTCTATTCATATGTGTCAATAAAATACACGCTAAATTTTTCGAACATTTTGTTCACATTTAAAATGAAACGTATATAACGTATTCTCCGCATCCATTATACTCTTCATGCAAAAAGGATGTACGAAAGTCTTCATCCTCTCGTACATCCTCTTGTTCCTGATTTATTCAGCTTTCACTGCATCAACAATTAACGAAGCAAATCCTAACTTTCCATCCTGATTTCTATGATCAAATCGTTTTGAACGATAAATGAACCCTTCTTTTTCATCCCAATCGTTATAATGAAATACACCATTTTCGTCACAATATTCTAAAAGTCTCACTTGAAATCCTGCAATCTCAAACATGGATATCATCGTTTTATAATTATGGACAATTTTATGGCTTGCTGCTGGATGATCCAACGGTCCTGGTCCTCCCACTTTTACTCCCTCTTGGTATTCTTCATCTGGGAAAAAGCTATCCGGAACAGCACACCGTATATAACCACCTGGCATTAAAAACTCATGACAAACTTTCGCTGCCTCTACTCCCTCTTCATACGATAGATGTTCCCACACATGTTCTGCTAAAATTACCGCTAAAGAGTTAGGAGCAAATCTCTGCATCCAATCTTTCCGTTTCAATAAATTTAATTCTTCCTCGCTCGTATGTAACCATCCTGGATTATTATTAAATTCTCCTGCACCAACAACAATTTTCAGTTCATCTTTTACAGCCATTCTTTCACCCCTTTGCATATTCCAACATACAAATTTTTACAGAATTCTACCTTTCTCCTTCTTTTCTCAAAACAAAAAGCCTTGCGCGCTCCCTAAACGCACAAGGCCAACATTATATCCCCTTAATTAGCTTCTTCCAAGCTATCTTGCGAACTTCCATCTTCTTTTAGATGACTGTGTTTTTTCGAATAAACAAAGTATACAACTACTCCAATTGCTAACCAAATACCGAAGTATATCCATGTTGTTAACGGTAAGTTTACCATTAAGAATAAGCAGCATACAATTGAAATAATCGGCAAAGTCGGTACAAGTGGAACCATAAATCCACGCTGTAACTTCGGGTGTGTTTTACGAAGAATGATAACTGATACACCAACCATCGCAAATGTTAATAGTGCTCCAATATTCGCTAAGTTTGACAATTCTTTTAAATCGATAAATCCAGCAATTAAAGCACTACCGATTCCCGTTAACCAAGTTGAAAACGTTGGTGCCTCTGTTTTTTCGTTGATTTTCGCAAAAGATTTTGGCAACAAACCATCACGACTCATTGCAAAGAATACACGTGTTGTTGCATAGATGTATGCGAAAATGACAGCCATAATACCAATTACAGCTCCAATTGCAATGATACCTGCTACTTTATCTTGTCCGACAACTTCTAATACATAAGCCATAGCTTCTGGTACATCTAATTCCTTATAAGAAACCATACCAGTCATTACAAGACAAACTGCAATATAAATGATTGTACAAATGATTAATGAAGCAATAATACCAATTGGTAAATCACGCTGTGGATTTTTCACTTCTTCAGCTGAAGTTGCTAGTGCATCAAAACCTAAGAAGGCAAAAAATACAGCTGCTCCTCCAGCAAAAATCCCACTTAATCCGTATGGTGCAAATGGAACCCAGTTTTCTGGTTTCACATAGAATACACCAACAGCAAGAAATAGGACAACAATACCAATTTTGATTAATACCATTGCGTTATTCACGCGTTTACTCTCTTTCGTACCACGTGATAATAGCAATGTTAACACTAGTGTAATAATCACTGCTGGCAAGTTCACAATACCACCTTGTGATGGAATCGTTAACAGTGCTTTCGGGATTTCTAAACCAAATCCACTCACTAAGTTATGGAAGTAACCTGTCCATCCACCAGCTACTGCTGCTGTTGTTACAACGTATACCGATAGTAACGTCCATCCCATTAAATGGGCTACAAACTCACCGATTGTTGCGTATGAATATGTGTACACACTACCTGATACCGGAAGTGTAGACGCAACTTCTGCATAACATAATGCTGCAAAACCACAAACAATTGCTGCAATCATAAATGAAAAAATAACTGCTGGACCAGCATCTCTTGCTGCTACTAATCCAGTTAATACAAGAACTCCTGTACCAATTATCGCACCAATCCCTAGCATTGTTAGGTCGAATGCCCCTAAAGTTTTGGATAAAGTCTTACTTTTACTTTCCCCTAACAGCTGCGTAACGGATTTCTTTTTAAATAGGTTGGCCACGATGTATGCCCCCTTTTACTAAGAAGAGCTAAGAGGTCTTCTCTCTTAGCTCTTATCGTGTTGTATAAAATATTGTTCGATTGTTTTTTGTATTATGCTTCAATTAGCAAGATACCGTTTCTGCTTCTAATAATTCTTTTGCACCTTTGTATTCTACACCATGAGCTTCTGCAACTGCTTCAAATGTTACATAACCATCTAGTGTATTAATACCTTTTAATAATGCAGAGTTGCCTAGGCAAGCTTCTTTGTAGCCTTTGTTTGCAATTTGCACTGCATATGGCACTGTTACGTTTGTTAATGCAAGAGTTGATGTACGTGGAACTGCACCAGGCATGTTTGCAACTGCATAATGAACAACGCCGTGTTTTTCATAAGTTGGGTTATCATGAGTTGTAATACGATCAGTTGTTTCGAAAATACCACCTTGGTCAATTGCGATATCTACTACAACAGAACCTGGTTCCATTGATTTAATCATTTCTTCTGTTACAAGTTTTGGCGCTTTTGCACCTGGAATTAATACCGCACCGATTACAAGATCAGATTCTTTTACAGCTTCTGCAATATTGTATGGATTAGACATTAAAGTTTTTACTTGGTTACCGAAAATGTCATCTAACTGACGAAGACGTTCTGCACTTAAGTCGATGATTGTTACATCCGCACCTAGTCCAACTGCAATTTTAGCAGCATTTGTACCAGCTTGTCCACCACCGATAATTGTTACTTTACCACGTTTTACCCCTGGAACACCTGCAAGTAGGATACCTTTGCCGCCTTTGTTTTTCTCAAGGAATTGTGCACCAATTTGTGCAGACATACGACCAGCTACTTCACTCATAGGTGCAAGTAATGGTAAAGAACGGTTTTCTAATTGTACTGTTTCATAAGCAATAGAAACAACTTTCTTTTCAATTAGTGCTTTTGTCAATTCTGGTTCTGGAGCTAAGTGTAAATATGTGAATAAGATTAAACCTTCGCTAAAGTGTTTGTATTCGCTTTCAATTGGTTCCTTAACTTTCATAACCATATCCATGTTCCAAGCTTCTTCAGCTGTATCAACAATTTTAGCTCCTGCTTCAACATACTCCGCATCTGTAAAACCAGATCCTAAACCTGCACCCTTTTGAATGAATACTTCGTGATTATTGCGAACTAAATGCACAACACCAGCTGGTGTCATTGCCACACGGTTTTCGTTATTTTTAATTTCTGTTGGTACCCCAATACGCATAATGAAATGCCCCCTTATAATTAACAGAAAAAAGAAATTCTTTTTTCTTTTTATAATAATTAATAACTTATGTCCTTATTCTAGCATAACTTAAAAATTATGAAAACGCTAACATACTAAAATAATAAAGTTTATATATTTGGAATAGTGTAAATATAACAAACTTTATTTCATAAGGGGTATTCTTATATTCTAATTACCAATCATTCTATTTTTATTATAAGTTTAGAAATCGCATGCTAATCACTTATTATTTGACAATAATATAACAATGTGAAAAATCAATACAAATCGCATACATATACACTTCCTATTCCCTGTAATATTTTAGAACTATATTCTTTTTATATAAATCCATTTTGATTTGCAGGCATATAAGTCGCTGCTATAAAGAACAAAAGGGGACCTGCACTCGTTTTCTCTCTTTGTTTTAACTTGGCATGGGGCAGAAAAAGGATCTGACCGCTTCTATGCATGGCTGGATGCACTCTCCCACCTAAAAAGAAAGGTTTTATATCAGTTTTTCAATTTGTACTTATATAGTAAAAAAAGCTACCAGTATTTAACCGGCAGCTGGGTAACTCATAAATAACTTTGAAAATAAATCTTCCGTTGTTTCTGTAATCTTCTCAAACATATCCGTTTCATTTTCTTCTTGTTCTTTCATCATCTTAATCGTTTCTTGTGCATCCTCAGGATAATCCGTAATAATCCCATCTATATTGAGCTTATAATATTTCTTTAAATTCTCCATATCATTTACAGTCCATACATAAATTGGTTTATTTAATTTTCGTGCTGATTTTACTAAACGTTTATTTAACATATATTCTTCTGCCACATAGAAATCTGCTTGAACAAATTTTAAATTTGCTCTACTTGCATATAAAATATATCCTACTTTTATATCAGGATTTGCACGCTTAAATTCTTTAATGAGCGGATAATGTAATGTTTGAATTACACATTGTTTTTCAAAGTCATTGTCCTTGATTGTTTTTAATACTTTTTTTACAAAATCTTTTTCATTTCCATGTAGTTTTACTTCTATATTGAGCTTGATTTTGCCATTTGCAAGCTTAATAATCTCATCCAGCGTACTAATTTTCCCTGAAAGTCCATCTTGACTAAGTGTTAACTTTCGAAGCTCATCCATGGTTAAATCTGATACATGTACATTAGCATTGGCAAGACGCTTTAATTTCAAATCATGTATCACTGCCAATTCACCATCTTTTGTTTGCAATACATCAATTTCAGCATAGTCTGCTTTTGCATCAATCGCACCCTGTACTGCCTCTTTCGTATTTTCGACTCCTTTGGAAATATATCCACGATGCGCCATAATCACTGGTTCTTTATATGAATTCGTAATAAACGTTACAATGAACGCAACTACCATACCTACTGTGAACACACCAACAATATAAACACCTATAAATTTGAACCGGTGCTTTTTAAAGAAACATTTATCCGCTTTTGTTTTTGAATAATCTAAGCCTTCTTCTAACAAAACATCTTCCACCGGGACTTTTTGTAAATAAAGTCTTGTCAATGCCATAATATAAAAAGGCGTTACAATAAAGCTAAACAAATACAATGTACTCGTTAAAAATACAGATAGAGTAGATTCAGCTAATACGGCGAATGTTCCTTTCGGATTTGTAAATTCATAAACGCCCCATAAGAACAATAAGTACATCGCCATAAATAAAACAAACACAATCCCTATCGAGATAAAACAGCCAACTAAAAAGAACAAAATTTTAAAAAAGCTCTCTTTTACTAAGCTTGCACTTTTACGTGCAGCTATGCGAAATGGTTTTTCTTCTAACACTATAATAGGTAAAACAAAGATCCAACGAAGATTCAAATACGCGACTACACCAAAGAAAGTGTAATAACCTACTTGCCCCATTGTCGTTTTTAGCAATTCACCTGTAATGAAATTTGGAATTTGGATTTCAGGGATTAGTGCAGATTTATACCCCATACTTAAAAGAGGTAACAAAACAACAGCATACAAAATAAATCCCGGCAAGCAATATGTGAAAAGAGAAGGTAAATATGTTACCGTTTTATACAAAATTGGACGCAATCTCACCTTTTGCCTTTTATGTGCAAAATACGAAATAATAATGAGCACCGCAAATTCTGTAAAAATGAGAAACAGTGCCAATATGGATAAAATTACAATGGCTGTGATTCCATACGGGGTTTGCAAAAAAGCTAGCAATTCATCATTTGTCGCATTTGCATAGCCACCCCAGTATAATAACTTATTAAAAATAATACCAAATAATGGTATAAACACAATCGCGGCTAATAATTTATAAACCAGTTGAAATGCCAGCACATTCCAAAAAGCAAATTGCACTGTTTGAAAGGAATGTTTCATGACTCCTGGTATAGATAATCTTTTACGGTGTAGCATATATTCCTCCAAATTCTAAAACTATATTTGAGATGGATTCCATATTTCCATTCTAAATCCATCTTTTTTATCATAATATATTCCGCTTAACATGAATACTCTTATACATTCACAAAAAAAAGAGTGATGTCTACTCCTCCATCACTCTTTTTCCTTTTATTTTTTCTCTAACCCTTGTCCAAATGCTTTTAAAAAGCTAAAACCAAATGTAATGGCCCTATTAATATCAGGATCTTTTAATACTTTAAAGAAATCCATAACTTTTGTCTTTTTTCCTTTTTTTAATTCGTCTGTTGCAAATTGTAATCCCGTAACTAAACTCGACGTTACTTGTTTTGTTACTTCTGGATCAACAGAAGATAATGCTTCTCCTGCTCCCAGCATATTATTTAATGCATTCTTTACTGGGTCACGATTCAATTGCTCCACAGCAATTTTAGAAACATCTTCTTTCGCAGCAAGCAAACTGATTGCCGCGTCTAATATACCCGCTTGCTGTAACTGTGCTAATAACTGCATCGTTTCCTCAACTGCTTCACGGTTTTCAGCTAATTGTGTTAACAGCTCATCTGATAACTGTTGTCTCTTTTCTTCTTCTGTTATAACTTTTTTTTGAATCAATGTAATTTCTTTTGCCACTTTCTTCGCCCCCTAGTTCTGATCCACAAGTGATACGTATTGTTTTCGCTGCCATTTCTGCTGAATCTCAACACCATTTTGTGGATGACGTTTTTTATCTCTTGGGTTTGAAGCTGGTAACGGGCGATTTCCTTTTTCACGTAGTACCCGCATTTTCACCATCGTTTGTTTATAAGCTGGCGTACACGTATAAAGATCTGTCGCTGTTCCTGTTAAAATATTAATTGCTTCTTCATTCACTGTTGCGTGCATCGGTAAATATAGTTCATTACCAGTCACACGGTCTGTGATAAGCGCCTGCACTTTTATTTTTCCAAACGGTGATGTGAGCTCTACAAGACCACCATCTTTTACATTTCGCTCTGTCGCAAGTTCTGGCGAGATTTCAACAAATACCTCAGAAATTTTAGATAAGATTCCTACTGATTTATTTGTCATATTTCCTTCATGGAAATGTTCTAGCATACGACCGTTATTTAAAAGTAAATCATAGTCTTCTGGAGCTACCACTGGTGGTATCCATTCATCTAATGATAAGCGTGCTTTTTTATCCGGGAAGTTGAAACCATCCACATATAATAATGGTGTATCGCTACCGTCATGGCTACCCCAACATAAACTGTTCCATCCCTCTAAACGATCATACGTTGCTTGTGAGTAAAGTGGTGTCAATGAGGCGATTTCATCCATAATTTCACTTGGGTTCTCATAGTTCCAATCTCCGCCAAGCGCACGAGCCACTTTTTGCAGGATCCACCAGTCAGGTTTAGAATCAGCTAGCGGCGGCATTACTTCATATAACCTTTGAATACGACGTTCTGTATTTGTAAATGTCCCCTCTTTTTCTAAACTTGGTGCCGCTGGTAAAATAACATCAGCAAAGCGGGCTGTTTTAGATAAGAACATGTCCTGAACGACAAGGAAATCTAGATTCGCTAAAATATGCTGTACATGATTCGCATTGGAATCCACTAAAGCCATTTCTTCTCCCATGACATACATACCACGCAGCTTTCCTTCTTCCGCTGCAATTAGCATCGCAATATTATTTAAGCCGGGCTCTTTCGGAATTGTAGTACCGTATGCTTTTTCAAATTTCGCACGTGATGTATCATCAGATACCGCTTGGTAACCAGGAAGCCAGTTTGGTAATGTTGCCATATCACAAGCACCTTGTACATTATTATGTCCGCGGAGTGGATATGCACCTGCACCAGGGCGACGATAGTTACCTGTTACGAGAAGTAGGTTTGAAATTGCTGCTGATGTTGTACTTCCGCCCGTATTTTGCGTAACTCCCATACCCCAAAGTACACAAGTACCATCTGCTTCGTATACCATACGAGCCATTTCTTTTAACGTATCTTTAGAAATCCCCGTAATATTTTCTGTATAACCAAGTGTATATTTCTCTAACATTTTGTTATATTCATCAAAGTTCTTCACATTTTCATCTAAGAATGTTTTATCATGCCAACCTTGATCAATAATATATTTTGTTATACCAGCAAGCCAAACATAATCAGTTCCTTGGCGCGGGTGAACGAACATGTCAGCACGTTCGGCCATCTCATGTTTACGAAGATCTGCTACAATTAATTTTTGCTCATGTAATTTATGAGCACGTTTTACACGAGTCGCTAGTACTGGGTGTCCTTCTGTTGGATTTGCACCAACAATAATGACAAGTCCTGCTTCAGCAATATCTTTCACTGTCCCAGCGTCACCACCCATACCAACAGTTTTAAATAACCCATCTGTTGCTGGAGATTGACAATAACGAGAACAGTTATCTACATTATTTGTTCCATATATTTGACGAGCTAGTTTTTGCATGAGGTAATTTTCTTCATTTGTTACTTTTGAAGAAGAAATGAAGCCAAATGCATCACTACCATATTCTGATTTAATATGTTGCATATTAGATGCAACGACCTCTAAAGCTTCTTCCCATGATGCTTCAACGAACATATCTCCTTGACGAATCAGCGGTTTCGTAATGCGGTCTTCACTGTTTACAAAATCCCAGCCGAATTTCCCTTTTACACATGTCGAAATCCCATTTACTGGTGCGTCCGATACAGGTTGCACTTTTAAAATTTGACGATCTTTCGTCCATACTTCGAACGAACAACCAACACCGCAAAATGTACACACTGTTTTCGTCTTATTAATCTTCGTTTCACGCATTGCAGATTCCACTTCTGAAACCGCTAAAATACTACTATATCCAGGCTCTACGTCCTTTACAAAATCAATCATTGGGTCTAGTACAGCTGGTTTCAAACCAGTCATAAAACCAGCTTCCCCTAGCATTGTTTTTTCCATTAATGCATTACATGGACATACTGTTACACATTGACCACAACTCACACAAGATGAATCATTAATACTCACACCACTATCCCAAATAACACGAGGACGATCTAAACTCCAATCAATTGATAATGTTTCATTCACTTGTAGGTTTTGACACACTTCTACACATTGACCACAAGCTATACATTGGTTTGGATCATAACGGTAAAACGGATGAGACATATCCACTTCACTAGCACTAACTTTCGGTTCATATGGATATTTCTGCTCTTCAATCCCCATCATGTGCACCGTATTATGAACTTTACAGTTACCATTATTGTTATCACACACTGTACAATACAATAAATGATTCTCTAATAAACGATCCATTGCCTCTGTTTGAGCTTCATGGGCACGTGCTGATTTTCTTTCAATATGCATACCATCTGCTAATTTTGTTGAACAAGCACGCATTAGCTTGCCGTCCACTTCCACAATACATGTATCACAAGTTTGAATGGGATCTACCTCTGGTACATGGCAAATTTGTGGATGCTCTAGTTTACTCTCATTAAATAATTGCAGTATCGTTTTTTCACCAGATGAAAGAAATTCTTTTCCATCTATGGTTACACGAACTGTTTGTTCTGTCATAGTTTCCCCTCTCCTTACACCTAACTGTACAATACATTTTTGAATCCGTTTTCAAAACTATATTGCTGTACATTTTTTTGAAACGCTCTGTTGAAATCCTATCTTAGAAGCCGATTCTTGATGCTATAAGGTATACTACGAAATCCTTAAAATGACACTATTCTACTACCCTATTATATCTTAAATATACAATAATAACCAAATAATATAGAGAAACTGAAAAACAAACATAAACCTTTCTTTTTAGGTGGGAGAGAGCATCCAGCCATGCATAGAAGCGGTCAGTTCCTTTTTTAGTCCCATGCCAAGTTAAAACAAAAAGAGAGAACTAGTAGCGATCATCTTTTGTCTTCATAGCAGTGACTTATATATTGAAAAATCAAAATGGATTTATATAGATAACAGATGCTTTTATTTTTTCAATGTTTTATGATGAATAGGAAGAAAAATACATATAAAGGGGAAAATAATATGGATCCTGTCCAAGAAACATATAAAATGGTACGTTATAAGGCCGGAGTATTCTTCAAACAAGAAGATGAAATTGTTACAGAATCTCCTGTAACGATTAAATTAAACGGTGAAGAGTATGTAACAGTTGTATGTACTCCAAATTATATTGAAGATATGGTAATAGGATTTTTAATTTCTGAAGGGATTATCGCTTCCTATAAACATATTGATGAATTATGGATACAGCAAGAAACAGGGGTCGTTCATGTGAAAGCGTCGCAAGTCAATCCACTTTATCAAACTCTATATAATAAACGATATGTTACTTCTTGTTGTGGAAAAAGTAGACAAGGATTTGTTTTTGTAAACGATGCAGCAAAAGCAAAAAAATTCAGTGATATACATGTAACATTAACTCCAGAAGAATGCTTTTATTTAATGAATACTTTACAACAATCTTCTACTACATTTCGGCAAACAGGTGGCGTTCATAATACCGCTCTTTGTAATCAAAATACCATCCTCCTATCAAGAATGGATATTGGAAGACATAATGCATTAGACAAAATATATGGTCATTGCTTACGTAACAATATATCTATCCAAGGGAAAATCATTGCATTTAGCGGCCGAATTTCATCTGAAATTTTGCTGAAAGTTTCCAAAATAGGTTGTGAAATTATTCTTTCCAAATCAGCTCCAACAAAATTAGCATTACAACTTGCTCATGATTTAGGTATTACAGTTGTTGGATTTATTCGGAATGACTCTTGTAACATTTATACTCATCCAGAACGGATTGAAGGATATAAAGAGGAAAACAAATGACTCCTTTACATGGGAGTCGTTTTTAGTTATAAAAATGTAATATATTTAATCGTTGAATAGTTAATAAAGTTAATATATAATTTCATTACATAAGGTGAATCACTAAAAAATAAAGTGAAGGCTTTTACGGGCAGTTTATCTCCCACCTAACGTCTTTGCTTTCGCTGAATTTTGAGGTAGGAGTATTACAGCCCGCAAATAGCGGGATAAATGAGGATACCTGTCTTCCCCGCATATATCTCTTTATTCTTTTACAAATTAAGAAAGAATAAGCACAGAATATGTTTATAAATACACAGTAGATATTCTATCAATATGACCATCAGACTCTTACGGATTATACCCCCTACTTTAAATAGGAAAGGGGCGTACCTATTTTCCTATAGAGCAGGATAAACTGAGGAGGTTACCGATATGGAAATTCGTTTATTAACACAAGAGGATGCAAAAATTTATTTGAAAGTTTGTATGGAAGGCTTAACAAAGAACCCTGAAGCTTTTAGCTCCTCTTATGAAGACGTACTAAAACATGAAGATCCTGTTGCTGCAATGGCAAAACGTTTAGCTAACCCAGATAAATATACAATCGGTGTGTTTAAAGATAACGATTTAATTGGAATCGCTACTTTAGAAACAAAACCATTTATTAAACAAGAGCATAAAGCGAAAATCGGCTCTGTTTATGTCTCCCCTAAAGTACGCGGCCTTGGCGCTGGACGAGCTTTAATTAAAGCTATTATTGAAAATGCTCATAAATTACATGTCGAACAACTCCTGCTTGATGTTGTGGCCGGAAATGAAGCTGCAAAAAAACTATACAAATCGCTTGGTTTTCAAACATATGGCGTTCAAGAACGTTCTTTAAAACACAACGGACAATATTGGGATGAAGAACATATGGTTTTATTTTTGAATGACTAATAATTCAGCATCGATTTTTTTAAAGCACCCTTTCATAATGAAGGTGCTTTTTTCTTACAACAATGTAATATTCATGTCACCTTTATCGATCGTTCTATTCCTGCTTCTTCGCTATACTGAAAATACGAAATGACAACAAGGAGAGATAAGTGATGAAAAAATGATAGAAATAATGGGAGCAATCGTAGAAGTAATAATAAATGGAAAATCAGTAGCAATGAAATTAAATCAATAGTTGAAGGAGACTGTAACATGAAACAGAACAAACATCTTATCTTTTTAATTTGCGGTACAGTAATTGTAACATCCGGCTTAGCTGTTCTCCCTTGGTTTATTGTATAAACGCTTCTATCATTTTTTGATCCCTTATCTAACAAAAAAACTCGTTGTTTCTCAAAAGGAAACAACGAGTTTTTATTATCTATTATAGAATCCCGAAAATTTTATTTGTACACGCTACAATAATTAGCATAGATACTGCAATGCACATCACAACAGCATTACGCTCTTGCTTTTCTTTTTGTGAATACTCTTCTTTTTTACTCACGTGTATGTCCCCTTTATAGAAATAAAAAAAGTGTGAGATAGGAATTTTTCCTTATCCGATGCGAGGTGAATACGAAAATCCTCACTATCTCACATACACAATAGAATGGAATTGTCATTTTATAATAAAATGACATGACGTTATGTCGCAACATAGGGTATTTTGTGTCGCTACGTTCTCTATTATAAAAGAGAGTTGTGCAAAAGTAGTGCATTTTTTATGTCAATTGCTTTGGTAGAAAAAATCCTCTGCAATTCAATCACATAAACAGAGTTTTTTATCATTTTCATGTACACTATACAAAGTAGAATGAATGTTTTGAGGTGCACAAAAATATGATAAAAATTTTATTAGTAGATGATGAAGAACGTATGTTGCGATTATTAGATTTATTTTTAAGCCCACGTGGCTATTTTTGTATGAAAGCCACTTCTGGCATCGAAGCTCTTGAACTAATTCAGCAAAAAGACTTTGATATCATTTTGTTAGATGTCATGATGCCAAACATGGATGGATGGGATACGTGTTATCAAATACGTCAAATATGTAATGTCCCAATCATTATGTTAACAGCTCGTAATCAAAACTACGATATGGTAAAGGGGCTTACTATAGGTGCTGATGACTATATTACAAAACCTTTTGATGAACAAGTACTCGTTGCACGAATTGAAGCTGTATTGCGCCGAACGAAAAAGGATGGATTTGTAAGCTTCAATGGTATTGAATGGGATAAGACAAAACATACTGTTACTGTTTACAATGAAAAAATTCCTCTTACACCTATCGAGTTTTCATTACTAGGACTGTTTTTACAAAATACGAACCGCGCTTATAGTCGTGATGACTTAATTGAAAAAATATGGGGATATCAAACCGATATCGAATATCGTACTGTTGATTCACATATCCGTAATATTCGAGATAAACTACGAAAGCAAGACTTTCCTATCGAACAATACTTAGAAACCATCTACAAAGTAGGTTATAAATGGAAAAGTGAATGATAATTTTGGTCAGTGGGGAAATTCATACCACTGACCATTTATATGAAATAAAGGTATGGTGAAAAAATGAACAAACTTTCCCTCAAAATCGGTACATACTTTTTAATATTAGCTTTATGTATTGAAACAATAGCCTTTGTATCTTTTCATACAAGTCTTGCTAAAATGCGTATCGATGAAGAAACAAACGCCCTTTTAGAGAAAGGAAATCGATATCGTGACCGTATTGAAAATCGCTATGGTCCACGCGCCTTTGAACGCGCTATTACAGCGGAATCTCACTCCACTTCAGATACAACATTAGTCATAACAGACACCAATGGACAAATTTTAGCTGCTTCAGATACTGTAACAAAAGATATGAAAAAACAACTTGCTTACAAAATACAATCCATTTCAAGAAATGGAACGATGATTGAAAAAAATTGGAAGACATCGAAATTCATCTCAACAGCAAGTCCAATCATAATTAATGCGCAGGTCACTGGATATGTCCATATGTTTTTAGATACCGCCTTCTTAGAAAAAATGATTCTTCGTTTAACACATCAATTCATTATTATCGGTATATTAACCCTTCTTTTAACTACTATTTCTGTCTTCATCTTTTCTCGTGTCATTACCGATCCACTCATTAAAATGAAACGAGCAACAGAAAAAATGTTAAAGCTAAATAAACCGATTAAATTAGGTATTAAACGTAATGATGAGCTTGGTAGTTTAGCGACAACCATTGAGGAATTATCAAGTGAATTAACCTATATGAAAAAAGAACGAAATGAATTTCTAGCTAGTGTTGCTCATGAACTTCTCACCCCCCTTACTTATATGAAGGGCTACGCGAAAGTTGCAAAAAGAGATTCTTTATCAAAAGAAGAGCGCGAAGAATATTTACAAATTATCGAAGATGAAACTGATAGTATAACAGAGCTCGTGCAAGATTTATTTGATCTTGCTCAGTTAGAACAACATCAATTTATTATTAAAAAGCAGAAAATGCTACTTCATCCGTTTCTAGAACGAATGATTGAAAAAACAAAAACAACACTTGCTAAAAAACAAATGAAAATTGAGTTCCCATATGCAGAGGATCTAGAGGTTTGTATGGATGAACGCCGTATGGAACAAGTAATGTTAAATATACTACACAACGCCTATCAACATTCTCGTGAGCATTCCATTATTACAATGTATGTACTTACAAATGAGAATACTTTTACTATATGTGTGCAAGATGAAGGAGAAGGTATTCCTAAAGAAGATATTCCCCATATTTTCGATCGCTTTTATCGAGTCGATAAATCACGGACTAGAGCCACAGGTGGCAAAGGAATTGGACTCGCTGTTGCAAAAGAGATTGTGGAGCTACATAGTGGCTCCATTCGGGTACAAAGTGCATTAGGGATTGGAACAGAATTTATGATTGAATTACCAATCAAATAATATAGAGCTTACATCACCAGTGGTTCCAAAAACTGCTGGTGCTATTATTTAAATAACGAATATCGATGCAAAAAGAACGTAAAAACTAATAAAATCTACTAAATACAAGCTGACCTTTTGAAATTATTCTTATTTCAATATAAAATGTAATTACAACTGGCAACGATTTGGAGGGTGATATACTTGGAAATCCATGTATTAACAAAGCAAGAAGCAGAAATTTATTTAGAACTTCGCGTAGAAGGATTAAAACAAAATCCTGAAGCTTTTAGTTCTTCTTATGAAGATATTATTAATAAAGAGTGTCCAATCGAATATAAGGCACAAAAATTGGCACAAGACGAAAACTACACACTTGGTGCGTTTAAAGATGAGAAGCTTATTGGGGTCGCAACACTGGAAACGAAACCATACGTAAAACAAGGACATAAAGCAAAGATTGGTTCAGTATATGTATCTCCAAAAGCCCGTGGACTTGGAGCAGGAAAATCCCTTATCAAGGCATGTATTGAACTTGCAAAAAAGTTAGAAGTAGAACAAGTTATGCTTGATGTTGTTGTCGGAAACGACGGTGCAAAGAAACTTTATGAATCATTAGGATTTAAAACATTCGGTGTTCAAGAGCGTTCATTAAAATATAACGGTCAATATTGGGACGAAGAGCATATGGTTTTATTCTTAGATGAAGAAAAGTAATAAAAACATCCTCACATACATGAGGATGTTTTTCATTTTCCAACAAAATATGTAAATATAAAGCCCACTACTCCAACAATAATTATGACTCCTATATAATGCACTTCCGGGAAAAACATTATAAAAATTCCGTAAAGAGCAGCGATAATGAATACTGCACCTGCTGAATAGACAATACCTTTCCATGATCGGGCTAGGTATAAATAACTTGAAATATACACAATAACCCCCAATATGATACTGTACAAAACACCTGTATATATATTTAACTCCTCCGGTCCTAGCAATATGCTCATGAATCCAGCAATAATAATGATATTCTGTATTCTTTTATTCCCACGTACTCTTTCAATAACTTGTTGCACCTAATTCCCTCCTACTTTTACAAAAACCATGCCTTATATAATAATCGAATCGCATCTTCAATCTCTTCCTCTAATAAAATAGCAAATCCAAGTAAAATCGTATTTTTTGGAATGCTTCCCTCTTTGTAATACATTGAAACTGGATATATTTTTATACTACTTTCAGCCGCTCTTTCAATTAATTCCTCTTCTACCATTCCGTTATCGACCTTTAATAAAATATGTAAACCAGAATCTTCTCCTATCACGTCCACCCTATTAGAAAAATATTTTTCAATTGCCGAAACAAGAATATCTCTCTTCTTCCGATACACAACCCGCATTTTATGAATATGTCTTTCCCAGTGTCCTTCGTTTAAAAACCTTCTAATGATTTCTTGATCCATTCTTGAAACACTTTGTGTATAGAACAAATATTGTGTTTGATACAATTCGATTAACGTTTTTGGCAAAACCATATAGCTCATTCGTAATGATGGCAGTAATGCCTTTGAAAATGTACCCATATAAATGACTTTCCCCTTTGAATCAAGCCCTTGTAATGCTGGTATCGGCTTTCCTGAATAACGAAATTCACTATCGTAGTCATCCTCAATAATATATCTTCCTTGCTCTTGCTCTGCCCACTGCAAGAGTTGCATCCGCCTTGTGATTGGCATAATCATTCCGCATGGAAATTGATGGGATGGTGTAACAAATACAACATTTGCATTACTATTTTCTAAATCTGAAATACAAATTCCCTCGTCATCCAGTGACAACATCTGAACATTCTGCTCACCTTGCTCAAACGTAACTAATTTTCGGTGATACCCTGGATTTTCTACTGCATAATGACTTCCTTTTAATAACTGAAACAATATCCTTATTAAAAATTGTGTTCCCGCTCCTAGTATAATCTGACTAGCAGAACAACGTACCCCTCTAGATTCATATAAATATTTGGCTATTTCTTCACGCAAATTCAATTCACCTTGAGGATGTCCCAGAAAAAGTAATTCTTTATTTTCTAGTTGCCATACCTCATTTGTAATTTTTCTATATACAGTGAATGGAAAAGAATCAGCATCCACACCAGTTTGCGTAAAATCATATTTATATTTCCGTTCCCTAAACGCTACTTCTTTTACAAATTCTTCTTTGTCTTTTGCATGTATCATTTGTTCCATTTCACATACAAAATAGCCCTTACGCGAAACTGATTCAATATACCCTTCGGCAAGAAGTTGTTCATATGCTGCTTCTACTGTATTTTTACTTACTTGCAAATACATCGCTAACTTTCTTTTTGCAGGGAGCTTTGTCAAAGGAACGATTTTCCCCATTTTTATTTCCGTTTTTATATACTCATATAGCTGTACATACAATGGCTTTTTTTTCTTTGGATTCAAACTTGGTGTTAATTCTAACACAGAATCTGACCCCCTTAAAAAAGATATACTTGATACTTTTTACAGTACCAGAAGTTATATATAATTCCTTTTATCATGTAAATCTAAAAAAATCAATCCATGAAAGGAGCATCATGAGTATGCAAAATAACAGACGCCTTGGACTTATAATGATTATTACAGGTGCTACTTTATGGGGATTATCAGGACCTATGATTCAGTGGCTTTTTCAAAATACTGTGGTATCATCTATCGACTTTTTAACGATTCGCCTATTGCTTGCTGGGATCTTTATTTTATGTTTCTTACTCGTAAAAAAACAAAACATCTTCCGGATTTGGAAACATCCGCTTCATTTTGTACAACTTATAATTTTCTCGATTCTTGGCATGCTTGGCGCACAATACGCTTTTATTGAAACCGTTCATATTAGTAACGCGGTTACCGCAACACTCTTTCAATTTCTCGGCCCTGTCCTGATTACTATTTACGTTGCATTTGAACATAAAAAGTTCCCTGCTGCCATGCAAATATTAGCAATTACAGCTGCACTAACAGGAACATACTTCATCATTACGAATGGTTCAATTGAAAATATCGTCTTATCTAAAGAAGCGATTATATTTGGATTGCTAACCGCAATTGGCTTTGCCTTTTATACGCTTCATCCTGCTTCCCTTATAAAAAAATGGGGGACGACTCTCATTATCGGCTGGGGGATGTTAATTGGAGGCATTGCACTTCTTATTTGCAATCGCTCTTTCCAGTGGAATCATCTTTCGCAAACTTTTACATTCCAAACATTCTCTATGCTCATTCTTATTATTATAAGTGGGACGCTCTCTTTCCTTCTTTATATCGGGAGCCTAAAATATTTATCAGCAACAGAAACAAGTATTTTATCTAGCATTGAACCACTTGTAGCAGCAGTCGTTTCCATCACTTGGTTAAATGAATCTTTTGGCGCCTATCAACTATTAGGCGGGGTATGTATCATTCTTGCTGTTATTTTCTTAACAATGCCTGAAAAAGAAACAAAGCCTACATTTACCACTGAACAAATATGAAATGTCAAAAGAGGTCGTACTAAACTTACGACCTCTTTTTATCATTTAAAAGGAATTGTCCCGTCTTCTAGCAAATACACTTACACTAACAACGAAAAATAGGAGTGTGGCAAAATGAAAAATATTGGAACTGTGCTACTGTTCTCCTGTCTCATCACTGGATGTGCTGCAATACAACAAGATTCCCAAGCACCAAGAAAAGAAATAATTGAAGCTTCGAATCCTCAAACAAATGTACCCTCGTTTTTTCACCTTAGCGTCTTAAAGGATGTGAACTGGGAAGAAAGTCCTTCATTTGTAGAAGGAAAAACGCCAATGAAAGGAATTGAAGGGAAAATTGCTATTGCAGACAGTTCATTTATTTCTAATGAAACAACTGAGCACATGTGGTTCTTCCTCGATCCCAAAATGCCAGCTGGAAAATTCTCCATTATCGCTTTAAAACAAGGATCTACAGTTCCAACTCCCGTACTCTTTCAAAATGAAAATTCTAAGCAAATTTGGAATTCATCTAATTCAATCAATTCTAGTATAAAAGAAATGCCTTTACTTATGTCACTTCCCTCCTCTGGACTCTGGGTATTAAATGTATATATTGATGAGAAATATTATGAGCAAATTGTTATCAACGTAGAACAAGATGACAAAACTTAATTCATTCCTTACGACAATGTAATTTCTATGTCACGTGCTTCGATAGTTGTATCCCTATCTCTCCCTTATACTAAAAGTAAGAAATGAAACAACAAACAAGGAGAGATGAGATATGAAAAAAGTGATGGAAGTTGTAGTTGCAGTGGTAGAGGTTTTCGTAAACGGAAAGCAAGTTGCGATGGAGTTGAATAAATAATGAAACGAGGAAAATTCATTATGAATTGTATCATCACATAAAAAGAGATAAGGTTTCATCATTATTTTGATGCCTTATCTCCCTTTTTAAAAGCAGTGTCTTACAAAAGGTGACACTGTTTTTTTATTGCTCTATAGAATAGCTTGGCATCTTTTGTATTTGTGCCACACCTGATTCAATAGCTGCTTTTGCTACTGCAGCTGCCACACTTGGGACAACTCTTTTGTCCAACGGATTTGGAATTACATAATTTTCATTTCTTTCTTCATCCGTAATGATGTTCGCGATTCCGTATGCGGCAGCTAATTTCATTTCTTCTGTAACATCTGTTGCACGTACATCTAATGCACCACGGAATATCCCAGGGAATGCTAATACATTATTTACCTGGTTTGGAAAATCAGAACGTCCTGTTCCAACAACCGCTGCCCCAGCCTGCAGTGCATCTTCTGGGAATATTTCTGGAATTGGATTCGCCATTGCAAACACAATTGGTTTTTTATTCATTGTCTGCACAAGCTCTTTTGTTAATACATTAGGGGCAGATACACCAATAAAGATATCTGATTCACGAATTGCTTCTTGTAATGTTCCACGTATATGTTCACGATTTGTTTCTTTTGAAATCTCTAATTGTGCCGAATTCATCCATGGTTCGCCCTCACAAACAATTCCTTCTAAACTTACTAATGTAATATGCTGTGCCCCTGCTTTTAATAATAATTTCCCAATCGCTATCCCCGCAGATCCAGCACCATTAATGACAATTTTCACTTTATTCATCTGTTTATTTACAACTTTTAAAGCATTAATAACCGCAGCTAAAACAACGATTGCTGTTCCATGTTGGTCATCATGAAACACCGGAATATTCGTTTCTTCCTTTAATCGCTTTTCGATTTCAAAACAACGTGGTGCCGCAATATCTTCTAAATTAATTCCGGCAAATGTAGGCTCTAAATTTTTCACAAGGGTAACGATTTCATCTACATCTTTCGTTCCTAGGCACAATGGAAACGCATCCACATTCGCAAACTTTTTAAATAAAATAGATTTCCCTTCCATAACAGGCATAGCCGCTTTCGGTCCAATATCACCTAATCCAAGTACTGCTGTTCCATCTGAAACAACTGCAACCAGATTACCGCGTGCTGTATAGTCGTAAGCTGTTTCTTCATCTGCTGCAATCGCTTTACAAGACTCAGCTACTCCCGGTGTATATGTCAAACTTAAATCATCTGCTGAATTCACTTCTACCTTACTAGTAATTTCAATTTTCCCAACCAGTTCTTTATGGAGCAGTAATGAACGCTCCTTAATTTGACTTTCTAACATATAAATAAACTCCTCCTAATTTGACAAGCTAGCTACGTCTTTACATAGCTAGCTTGTATGATGATAAATTACGAAAACATTTTCAATAAAATTGTCGCTGTTACGACCATTGCAGCGCCGCCCAAACGCGTGGAAATTTGTGCGAATGGCATTAATTCCATACGATTTGAAGCTGATAAAATTGCAACATCTCCAGTTCCACCTAATCCGCTATGGCATCCTGTCACAATTGCAGACTCAACTGGGTACATTTTCATTACTTTTCCAATAAGGAAACCAGATACAATCATTGTAATTACCACTGATGCGCACACAACAACATATCCAACTGAAAGAACAGCTGCTACGTCTTTTAACGGAATGTATAACAATCCCAAACCAACCATTAATGGCCACGTTAAGTTTTTCGAAATAAATTTGTATAAATGAAATGCCCCTTGCTCCATTTTTGCTGGCATTAATTTAAAGTATTTCACAATTGCTGCAGAAAAGATCATAATGATTGCTCCTGGAATACCAATAAACTTAGAAGCAAATCCTCCAAAGATAAAGAATGTACATGCAATTAATAAACCTGCTCCCATTAATGAGAAATCAATTGGTTTTTCTGTATTTTGTTCTTTTAATAACTCTGCTTGATTATCTGTTTTTACTAGTACGCCATTACCGCTAAGCTCTGGTCTTTTTTCACCTAGACGTTTCATATATCCTGCACTTACAATCGCAAACATATTTCCGATAATAGCTGCAGGAATAAGCTGTGATACAAATGTTGCAGAAGATTCATTCAAAATATCGCTGTAAGCTAAGGAAAGTGGTAAAATCCCTTCACCTATACCCCCACTCACGATCGGCACAATAATAAAGAAAAATGTCTGTTTCATTTCAAATCCAAATAATGATCCGACTAACAATCCAACGGCCACTGAAGCAAGTGTCCCTACAACTAAAGGAATAAACATTCGAACAAATCCTTGTACTAACACTTTACGATTCATTCCTAAAATACTTCCTACTACTAAACAAGAAATATATAAATATAAAAAGTTCGACTTTTTCATTAACATAGTAGCAGCTTCCATTGAAGCTGGGTTCATCCAATTAAAAAATACAAGTAATGATGGAATAAATAATGAGAGAATTGCTGGTCCACCAATATTTTTTAAAATCGGAATTCTCATTCCAATGTCACCTAAGAAAATCCCCATAATCATAATGACTGCAAATCCACCAATCATATCAGCAGGCAATTTATTATATACAGATGCTCCATAAATAATAGCTGCTAATACGATATATAATGGTAAAGGTATAACACCAATTTTAATATTCATGATTTTCGAAACAAAAGATTCTTGTTCCATCCTTGCTGTCCCCACGGATGATACCGCTTCCACATTTTTTTGAATCCCCATATAGGCACCCCCTTATATTCTTGTTTATAATATTAAAACGCTTTCAATAGTAAAAATAGTTTTTGTAAGTTTTGTAACTGATTTTGTAACTAAAAAAAGTATAAGCGACTTATATAAGCCGCTTATACGTACAGATTTATTTTATTATAGTCAATGCATCGTAGTTTACTTACCGGTCTTCCGACATGTTGATAAACCATTTCATCTTCTAAAACCCCAATTTCAGTTAAAAACATTACGTACTTTCGAATAGAAACCCTTGATATTCCAACTAATTGCGCCATTTCATCCGTTGTAAATGCTTGTCCATGAAGTGATTCTATTTGCTTCCAAATCAACTGTAATGTTTGCTTTGTTAATCCTTTTGGAAGTTCTTTATCCACATAAATTTCCACTTTTTCTTTTTGTAAAATTAACGTATCTAATTCAGATTGGCTAATTTTTTGCTGTTCTTTCATAAATATAAACTTTTCTCGATACGCAGTTAGTGCCTCTTTAAACCTTTCAAATGTAAATGGTTTAATTAAATAATCAACAACTCCATATTGTAACGCTTTTTTTATACTCCCCATATCATGCACAGCTGAAATCATCATAACATCAATTTCTTTTTCTTGATTTCGAATATGCAGTAACAATTCAAATCCTGTATCACCAGGCATAAAAATATCAAGCAATATGAAATCTATAGACGATTTCTTTAGTATCTCTACTGCTTCTTTCACGGAATTAGCTGTATGAACAAGTTCAAATCCTCCTACTTGCTCTAAATAATGCTTATTTAACATTGCTACCATCGGATCATCTTCTACAATCAAAACTTTGATCATGTTCCTATCTCATCCCTACTTTTGTATGGTATTTCAATTGTTATCGTTGTTCCCTTTCCTAATAGTGAATCGACATGGATGTTTCCATTTATTCGCTTTAGACTATCATTTATAAGATATAAGCCATACCCTCGATTTTCTCCTTTTGTGGAATACCCTTTAACAAATACTTTGTCCATTTCTTCTTTCTGGATTCCATATCCTGTATCTTTAACTATGATAATCAATTTATCCTGATATTGAATAGAAACATGTACTCGCTTATATTCACAATTCATCACTGCATCTAATGCATTATTGATTAAATTACCGACAATTGTAATAAGTTCATGAATAATACTTTCATCATACGACTCTGGCAAATAAGAATCTTCACTGACGATAAGCTGTATATTCTTTTCCCTTGCATAACTAAGTTTGCCCAGCAAAAATCCTGCAAACACAGGATTTTTGATTTTCCGCATTACCCCACCAATTTCATATTGATGCTCTGACACCATACTACTAACATATTTCTCTAATTCTTCATATTGTTTCATATGTGTCAAACCTAATACAACATGCATTTTATTCATAAATTCGTGAGATTGTGCCCTGAGCGCTTCTGCATAAAGTCGAATACCCGTTAACTGCTCTGCTAATTTCCTAATTTCTGTTTTATCACGAAACGTCGCAATTACGCCAACGATTTCTCCTTTAACATATAAAGGAACTCGATTCGTAACAATTGTAACTCCGTAAAGATTCTGTTCTTCATGTAATTGCGCTTCCCCGGTTTGTAACACTTCTTTTATACATGAGTTAGGCATATATTTCTCAACATCTTTACCAATAAAATTTTCCTCAATTCCACTTTTCTTAAATAGCCGTTTTGCTTCGTTATTGATTAAAGTAACCCTCGCCTCTTTATCAACAGCAATAACTCCCTCTTTGACAGATTGTAGCATCGTATTCCGTTCTTCTAAAATCTTTGCGATTTCACTAGGTTCGAGACCAAATAAGATTTTCTTAATATGTCTAGCTAATAAAATAGCACCTATAATCCCAACTAAGATCCCTACACCAACGCCGATATAAATAATGTGTCTGCTCTCTTTTATCTTCTCATGCACATTATCAGCTGAAATGCCAACAGCAACAACCCCTATCTGTTCTCTGTCTTCAGAAAAGATAGGTACAAACACTCGCATAGAGATCCCTAAAGTTCCTTCAGCCATTGATACATGTTCTTTTCCCTTCAAGGCTATCCCTTCATCTCCCCCTACAAAATGATGACCAATTTTCTGAGGATTTGGGTGAGATTTTCGAATACCATTCATATCCATGACCACGATAAATTGAACATCTGTATTTTTTAATACTCGATTTGCATATGTTTGAATTTCATATGCATCTTTTCTTCCTGTTAAAGCATCTATTACAAGTGGTGAACTTGCCACAATATGTGCAATCGTTTTTGCTTTTTCTGCTTGGCCTTCTTCTGTCGTACGCTCGACATTATGACTGATTAAAATATCTGTTACAAGTAAAGAAAACGCGACAACAGTACACACTAGCAATGTAATCGTTTTCCATAAACTTAACAACTTTTTTCTTTTCCTCATCCCTTTATTTTCTCCCTTATTTCTTCTATATTACATGCGACATCTATCTTACTTATTCTTTTGTACTAATACAATATTTTTGAATAAATACGATTGTCACCCTTACTTATCTTATGTCATTTTTTAAAAAAATTCTCTACGCATAGTTTATTCTTACAAGACTGTAATCTACCTGTCACCCAATTCGATAGTTACTCTATATGCTCTCCCTTATACTAAAGGTAAGAAATGAAACAAAAAACAAGGAGAGATGAGAAATGAAAAAAGTGATGGAAGTTGTAGTAGCTGTGGTAAAAGTTTTCGTAAACGGAAAACAAGTTGCAATGGAGTTGAACAAATAATGAAGCGAGGGATATTCATTACGAATCGTACAAGACAATAAGAGGAGATAAGATTTCATCATTATTTTGATCCCTTATCTCTCTCGTATACTCAACAAAAATAAGAGGAATTCAGTATAATAAATATGCTGAGTTCCTCTTATTTTTTCCTGAAAAAGTGAATGTACTATATCATCACTTTCTCTTTTTAAACCTAGTTCCATATCTCTTCCCCTTTAAAATAGTTTAAAGTAATAGAACTTCTCTCTCGTCTATTCCATTTCCTTTCTATTTTATTTAGGATCTCTTACATAACTAATAGCTTGACTCCCCATTTGCACCCATGCCCGTTCAAAGTTTTCGCGCGGAACACTTACACCTGGTGTATCACTAAGCGGATCATGGATATAAACTGAGTCCTTATCATAGCCAATAAGAAGAACACAATGTTCATTGTACGTAATAGAAACATCGCCTGTGTCTGTTTCCCATGTACTAAATTCATCTTCATCTAATGGGGCATATGTGGCATTTGTAATCATCACAACCGGCTTGCCCTCTCTTACCGTTTTATAAATTTCATTTATATTTTCATCTGTTAAGTCAACAGCTCGATTCAGTAAATATTTATTCGCTAACTGAAAAAGTGGCTCGTGATACACACCGTATCCTGATTCAGAGAAAGTATAAATATTCCCTACAAATCCTTCGTTTGGATTACCACGTACACCATCATTTGAGAAGGCGACTTTCGGTATTTCATCAGCTAATTTCATCTTATCTACGGAAGCACCTGCGTACTGTAACATCATAGCTAGACTAGTTACTTCACACCCCCTATCTAACTCAGGTCGCTGCTGGATAAAAGGTACATTTTGAAGTAATACTTTTTCCTTATCCATATTCATAGGCCCCCCTTGCTTTTGACCTTGTGCTACCGGAATGGCAAGTTGCTCTTTATCACTTTTCTGTTGAACAAGTTGATCGGAGACGATACTCTTTACTTTTTCTACATGTTTAGTAATAGGAATGACGTCTCTACTTTTCATATATATACTCAAACAAATAAGCATTCCCAATATAGCTATACATATATATATATTCCTATTCCGTATCATTCTTCTATCTTCACGCCCTTTTTAATTCGTTAAATAAGAATAAAATGCATCCGCTTCCGTTTGAACCATAGGTAAAAAGACAAGCTCTTTTCCTTTTTCAGGCCGCTCCTTTTTTATCTTTTCTGCTAATTGCTCGATATTTGTATTTGTTCTATCTATTCCAAGCTCGTCTGCCGTTTGTATCACTTTTTGCTCATTTATTTCTCTTAGCACCTGGTAAATATCTTTACCATATAAATCAATATGAAACCTTTTCGCCTCTTCCTGAACTTTCTTCTCATATACTTCTTGCGCCAAATCTTCTATCTCTTTCCCTTTTTGAGAAATCTCTAGATTTGCTGCTTCTTCCTTTACCTTCGTCCCATAAATCTCCTCGGCAATTTCTTCTATCTCTTTTCCTTCTGTTGAAACCTCAAGTTTATCTGCTTCATTATTTATTTTGATTGCATTAATTTGATTGATTAAATCAACAATGGATGAATTATCTATCACTATTCCTAAATTTGCTGCCTCTCGTTTTACTTTTGCTTCATAAATTTCTTCTGAAAGAACTCCCACACCTTTGCCCTCAGTAGGAATTCCTAGCTGCTTTGCTTCCTGATCAACTTCTGTTTCATGTATTTCCTTTTCTAAAGTAATTTGCTCTTTTCCATCTGTTTCAATTCCTAGTTTTTGTGCTTTTTCCTCTGTCTGTGTAGTATGTATCTTTCCATTATTTAGTTGTTCTTTACTGCGCTGAGCAAAGTTCGTTTTACCTTTTGGTGTTGTAGAAGCAGACGCCCCTCCCATTACACTTAAACTCATGACTCCAATAACAAATAATGACACTACCTTTTTCTTTTCCAAATTCCCTCTCCTCCTTTATGTTTCGCATACTATAATTCTCCTCATACACTTGCTCTTCCATTTTTCCCACATTATCGTAAAAGATATGCTCCATTCGATTCCTAATCAAAGATATATTTCAATAGGCTAACCAACTAGAAATATAACAATTAAGCTGTTCTTAAGAAGAATATCAATGGATTACTCTATCTTCCTTTTTCCCTTCTCATTCCGTGTAAATCCTATTATGAAAAATATTTCTTAACTTTCCCTTAAAAAAGACGACCTTGTAAAAACAAGGTCGTCTTAAATTTCTTTATACTCTTTGATTTTTTGGAAAAATCACTTCAAAACAAGTACCTTTTCCAAACTTACTCTCTACTTTTATTTTCCCATAATGTTTTTCTACAATCCAACTAGCAATTGAAAGCCCTAATCCCGCTCCTTCTGATTTCGTTCTTGCTTTATCCCCTTGATAAAAACGGTCAAAGAGTTTTGGAATATCTTCTTCCTTAATCCCTATTCCATCATCTTTTACTTGTATGATAGTTGATGTACCTGTTTGGGTGCAGCTGATTTGGATCGTTCCACCCTCATTCGTATATTTCATTGCATTATCTAATAAAATCACAATCATTTGATGGATTCTTTCTCTATCCCCCATAAATGATATTTTAGAATCCACTTTCACTGTCATCTCTTTTTCTTGGTATGCAGCAATTTCCTTATATGGATCTACTACTTCCTTCAATAACTCGTCTAATTCAAACTCCTTTTTATCCATTTCAATTTGGTTCGAATCTGAACGCGCTAATAATAATAGATTGGCAACGAGCTTCGACAACCTTCTACATTCTTTAGCAATTGTAGATATATCAATTGCTTTTTCTTCTATTGTCGCGGAAGGTGACTGAAACAATACATCTGTTTTCGATTGGATAACAGCTAGTGGTGTTCGTAATTCATGTGATGCATCAGAAACAAACTGTTGCTGTTTCTCCCAAGAATTTCGAATGGGTACAAGGGCCTTTCCGGCTAAGAAAAATCCGATTCCAATTGCACATAAGCTTCCTATGCTACAACCTACTATAAGAATCAACCATAACGTATGCAACATATCTCTTTCAGCAGTTGTATCACGTACAAATTGAACCGTCACTTTTCCAAATTCAGTATCGCCCTGAAATGCCAATGTTCTAAAACTTCTCCCTTTTATCTCAATATCTTCAAAATCCCCAAATTTTTTCGGAAATAACTCAGACTTGTTTTCTTCATAAAAGTTTGGTTCTGGAAACCTAGGCTTCATCCCTATGAATTCCTTTTTCCCTTTCCATATCAACACTGTTATACGTGAATCTCCAATACGTATATCTTTATTGAAAGCAAACTCTTTTGAAATCATTCTAGGGTCTTTCAACGCTTTTGCTTTGGACATTTCTATAGAAGTATCTACACCATTGTAAATACGATTATACGTATAGACATAGATAATACTCCCTAATACTCCAATCAATATAATAAACACCAATGAATTTAAAATCGTAAGACGAATACGTGTTTTTTGAAACATACTTCCTCTCTTCATTGTTCTTTTAATATATATCCAATCCCGCGAACGGTTTGAATATCTTTCTGATAACCAAATGGCTCTAATTTTTTCCTCAAATGATGCACATATACTTCAACAATCGCTACAGTCGTGTCCGAATCAAATCCCCAAACACGATCAAAAATTTGTTCACGCGTTAAAATTTTCCCGCTATTTTGAATCAGATATTCTAAAAGCTCATATTGCTTTAACGTTAATTTGATTGTTTCACCATCCACTTGAATATCTTTGTCTTTTCCAAACAACTCAATCCCTCGGTACCTGATTGTCTGCTTTGTTGTTAAACTACCACTTCTGCGTAATAGAGCGCGAATTCTCGCTTTCAGTTCCGGAGCTTGAAATGGCTTGACTAGATAATCATCACCTCCAAAATCTAATCCTTTTACTCGATCCTCTAAAGAATCTTTAGCCGTTAAAAACAAGACAGGAGTTTCAATCTTTTCGTCACGTATTCTTTGAATGACTTCAAAACCATCTATCCCTGGCATCATGACATCAAGAAGAATTGCATCGTAAATATTTTGCAATGCCAAAAATAACCCATCTTCTCCATTTATCGCTGTATCCACTTCAAATTCATCGCATAAAATCTGTACAATTGACTCCAACAAAGGAGCGTGATCTTCCACTACTAATAAGCGCATCTACTTTTCTCACCTTTCATTTAACATAAAGTGAAACTTTAATCCGTGAAGGAATTATTAACTTCTTTTTCTATCCATTATACTACTTCTTATAATAGCAAAAGAAAGCGGCCGCAATATGCGATCGCTTCTTATTATCATATTTCATTCATATCTAAGCGCTTAAATCGGATGCAATTTCGAGGCTTTATTTGCTGGAAATACTCCAAAACCAACTCCTATTAATAAGAAGAATAAAAATACTAGTAATGTAACGGGAAGGGAATACAGAATTGTCATACTAATCTATTTTCCGCAATTGTTCCTCCCTTCTTCTCTACCGATGTTCTATATATGAGCCCTATTATGAAATCAGTTTCTTAACTTTCCCTTAACAAAAAAACTTTTCAAATAGAAATTCTATACATTACAACACTGTAATCCTCACGTCACCTCATTCGATAGTTGCGAGGCTTACCACCAATTATACTTAAAGTAAGAAATGAGATAACAAATAATAAGAATGGCGTATCTTTTTATAGATACGCCATTCTTATTATTTTTGACTTGTCCGATTCGAAATACTAATCGCCCGATCCGTTGTTTTTGCTGCTTCATCTAATGCTTCTTTACTACCTTTTCCGTCATACATCGCTTCTAACGCTTTTACAACCGCATCACGGGATTCCGGAAATACACTAATAAGCGCACCTTGTGTTGCAACAGATGGTTTTGTTGCTTGCAATTGTTCTACTGTTACTTTTAACTGTGGATATTTTTCATATTGTTGTTTTACTAAAGGTTCATTGTATGCATCCGGGTTAATAGAAAAGTACCCTGTTGCTGTATGCCATTTCGCTTGGACATCTGATTTTGTTAAATATTTCATAAAGTCCCAAGCACCTTGTTGTGTTTCCTCAGCTACCATATTGGTCATCCATAATGATGCTCCGCCAATAACAACCCCGTTTTGCTTCACATCTTCTGGATATGGAATATATGCTACACCCACATTAAATTTAGAGGAATCAATTACATCTCTCACACCGGCTGAAGAATCTAAGTACATTGCGACTTGTCCAGATTGGAAAGCAGCACGAACATCATCCCAACTTGCTCCATACTTTCCTAGTGTGCCTGCTTTATTCATTTCATCTAATAAACCAAATACTTTTTGTCCTTCTTTTCCATTGAATACAGCTTTCGTTGCGGCATCTTTACGTCCGTTTTCTTTGTCTACATATAAACCACCTTGTGTCGCCAACAGTTCTTCAAAGAACCATCCGTAATTTAACATTGAAAATCCATATTGTTTTACATTTTCGCCTTCTTTAACTGTTAATTTTTTTGCTACTTCTTTTAATTCAGCATATGTTTTTGGTGCTTTTTCTGGATCTAGTCCAGCTTTTGTAAAGGCGTCTTTATTATAAATTAACACTGGTGTAGATGAATTAAATGGCATGGAATACATTTTTCCATCAATGGAGTAATAATTTGTAATTGCCTTTTCTAATTTCGATGTATCATATTTATCTTTTTTGATCCAGCTATCAATTGGTGTAATTTTTTTACTATCAATCATATATTTTGTTGTAATTTCGCTAGACTGAACGAGAGCTGGTGATTCTTTAGATGCAGTAATATTTTTAAACTTCGTTAACGATTCTTCATAGGAACCTTGAAATTCGGCTTTTATCTCATATTTATTTTGTGATTTATTGTAATCTGCAACAATTCCGTCTAACACACCTTGCGTTTTGCCACCCATCGCATGCCAAAAGCGAATAACTGTTTTATCTCCATTCTTTTCTACGGGGGCTACTTTTTCTTTTGCTTCAGATTTCCCCTCTGTTTTACTACTTGAACAAGCGGCGGCTGATAAAGCCATCGTCGCTGCCATCATAATAGCAGCACCCTTTTTCCAACATCTCATCTCAATCCCACCTTTTCATATGTATGCTTATTTAATTGCACCTTTTGTTAATCCTTGTTGCAGTTGTTTCTGTCCTAAAAATAGTAAAATTAAAGTTGGAATAACAATAACAGTAACACCAGCCATCACACTGCCCCAATCTGTCGCAACTTCCTGAGATTGAAGTTGCTTCACACCAATTTGTACAGTTCTCACTCTTTCATCATTTGTGACAAGAAGTGGCCATAAATACATATTCCACGTTGTTAAAAAGCTGTATACACCAAGCGTAATAAAACTCGTTTTACAATATGGAATGACAATGCGAAATAAAAATTTCACATGCCCGATTCCCTCAATAAAAGCTGCTTCCTTCAACTCATTTGGAAGTGTCATAAAATGTTGGCGTAATAAGAAAATACCAAAAGCAGTTGCGAAAAATGGTACTGTCATTCCAGTAAATGTGTTAATCCATCCGAACTGTTGTACTGTTAAAAAATTTGGTACCATGGTTGCTTCCCACGGAATAAGCATCGTTGAAATAAATAAAAAGAAAATGAAATTTCTTCCTTTAAAATGAAGAAATACAAATGCATAGGCTGCTAAGCTTGACACAACAAGTTGTCCCATCATTACTACTGTAGACACAATAAAACTATTGTATAAATAAGAGAACAGCGGTACTTTCTGAAAGATATGTACGAAATTATCGAATGTAAATTGTGTTGGAAACACTCTTCTCATTTGAATATCTTCAGGTGTCATAAAACCTAACAAAAATGCATATAGAACTGGGAAAAAGACCATAGCTGCACTAATAATGAGCAGTGTATATAAAAGGACATGTTGTTTCCATCTTTTAACGATCATTTATAATGCACCTTTCTCTCTGTAAACTTAAATTGGAGTAATGTAGCAACGAAAATAAAAATAAACAATACCATCGCCTGTGCACTCGCTGTACCAAATTGATGATTTGCAAAGGCTTCTTTATAGATGGAATATACGATTAGATTCGTTGCATCATTTGGTCCACCATGTGTTAAAATATCGATTTGTCCAAAGCTTTGAAATGCGCTAATTAAAGTTACTGTTATAATAAAAAATAAAGTTGGTGATAACATCGGTAATGTAACGCGGCGAAGTTTATGTAAATAGCTAGCACCATCAATAGATGCACTCTCATATAAAGCTGGATCAATATTTTGTAAACCACCTAATATAACTAAAAACGCAAACCCTGTATTTACCCAGACTGTTGTAACAGATACCGAAAATAAAGCCCAGTCAGGACTTGTTAACCATGCAATTGCTGGCAGATTCATAGCACCTAGTATGTTATTGAATAAACCTACACTAGGATGAAATAAAAACAACCAAATAACTGCACTAGCCGCTACTGAAATCCCCATTGTTGAAGAAAACAAAACGCGAAACAATCCAATCCCTTTTATTTTTTCATTTGCAATTAATGCCAGAAATAAAGCAAATAGAATACTAGTTGGAACTGTGTATAAAACAAATAATACAGTTGACTTTACACTTTGATAGAAACTTGAATCCGAAAATAAATATTGATAATTTTCAAGTCCGACAAATAAATTAGCCTCTCCATGAACATCTGTTAAATAGAAACTATAGTACATCGTCCGAAATAATGGATAAAAAAGAAAGACTGCAAACAATAAAATAGATGGTGCTAAAAATAATAAGCCTGTTCGTAAATCCCTCGTTCTACTCCATAGTGCTTTCTTTCTCGAAATGCTAGTTTGAACTGGTATCTTCCCTATCCCAATCATTATTTTGCCACCACCTTCAACTCTTCTTCCGTTACTAATTGAATTCTTTCATTTGTATCATTACGAAAGAAGCATAATTTCTCTTTAGGAAATAGTAATTTTACTTTGTCACCTTTTTTCAAAAGTAGCTGTCCAATTACTTTTGCACTCCATATTTTCTTATTTACTATAAAATTTAAAATTGATTCATTTCCTAATACTTCAACAGATTGCAATGTAACTTCTTGTCCATCCTCGGCTAATACGATGTGTTCAGGACGAATTCCTAGACGCAGATTCCCTTTTGGTAACAGTTTTAATTGTCTTACAGATAGTGGAATTTGCAATTCACCAACGCGTAATGTACCCATTTCTTTAGCAACTTCTCCATCATTGATATTCATAGAAGGAGAACCTATAAAACTTGCAACAAACTCATTTGCAGGATGATTATATATATCAAGGGGCGTTCCTACTTGTTGTATACTACCTTTATTTAAAACCATGATGCGATCTCCCATAGTCATTGCCTCAATTTGATCATGGGTGACGTAAACCATCGTAATACCTAATCGTTGTTGAATTTCTCTAATTTCAATGCGCATTTGAGCACGCAATTTTGCATCCAAATTAGAAAGGGGTTCGTCCATTAAACAGATTGGCGCTTGGCTAACAATCGCTCTCGCCAGTGCAACACGTTGTCTTTGGCCACCAGATAATTGACCTGGTTTCATTTTCACGTATTCTTTAAGACCTACCATCTCCACCGCTTCTATTAACCGCTTTTGTCGTTCTGCTTTTGGAACCTTCCGTATCTTTAAGCCAAATAGAATATTTTCTTCTACAGACAAATGTGGATATAAAGCGTAATTTTGAAATACCATTGATAGATTTCGATTTTTAGGATCTAAATTATTCGCAACAGTTTCATTAATAAGCAACTCCCCAGAAGTAATATCTTCTAGACCTGCAATCATCCGCAATAACGTACTTTTCCCACAACCAGAAGGGCCGACTAGAACAAAAAACTCTCCTTTTCGAATCTGCACCGACACATCTTCAACTGCTATTTCCTTTGCATTTTTATAAACTTTTGACACATTTCTTAATTCAATCATCAGTTTGCACCCCCTTTTGCTCTTGTAACCATACTTCACAATGGCTTGTTGAAATCGCACTTGCTCCTGCATGAATCGCAATCTCCGCGTCTTCTTTCGTTTGAATTAATCCACCTGCAATAATAGGAAACTCTAATTTCTCTGCTAGTTTCTTAATAATGGAAGGCATAATACCAGGCATGATTTCCACCGCACTTGGCCTTGTCAATTTACAATTCTCGATTGATTTTGTGAGAGATAATGTATCTACAACGAAAATGCGTTGAATGGTCTTTAATCCAATCTTATTAGCATTTCGAATGGTAGAACCTTTCGTTGAAATAATACCTTGAGCGCCAATTACTTCGTGAATATATAATAGCGCTTCTTCCGTGTTTGTATTTAGCCCCTGTATAAAATCACAATGTAAAAATACATCATGTCCATTTTTCTGTAATTCATAAACATGCTCTGGTAATTCAAGCATTGAACCCGTCATAAGAAAAACAGTCTTAGGTAAACTTTTAAATGTCTTATATTTTTTCCAATCTTTTATCATTGCGATGTAAGGTTCTTTAAACATTTCGCCCCTCCAACTTTTTACATATCATCAATACACATATAATCAAATCAAAAACACCAACTTACATAGAACAACCTCCTTCTTAAACAAACTCTATAAACTAGAGCCCATTTAAGAAAGATAGACCGATTGTTTTATGTAAGTGGGTGTTCTCAAATGTTCTCTACCCTAGTTATTTTGTTACCTTTACTATATTACTCATTTATTAAGTTAGTTTTGATGATTTGTTAACAAGGTGTTAATCACACGTTAATATTCTTTGTATTTTTTTTACAATTAAACAAAATATGGACATAGAAAATGGATTACTTCGGAAGCAATATAACAGTATACTCTTAAACTGTTAATGGATGATTAGAGTCATCTGCAAAAAAAAGACAAGTGCTCATTACTTTTGAGCCCTTGTCTTTCTTCTTTATAATCTATATTATTCTGTCGGTTGTTTTATTATTTCATTTGCGCCTGCTACCTTTAGCATATTAATAATTTCTTTAAATCCTCGTTTTTCTGCATGCTGCAGAGGCGTAACCCCTTCACGATCAGCCATGTTCACATCTGCTCCATGACCAATCAGTAGCTGAACAATTTGTTTATGATTTTCACTACCATTGCCAAGCACAATTGCTTCTAACAATGCTGTCCAGCCAAGATCATTCTTATAATTCACATCAATATCTGTACGATTTAATAGCTCTTTTACAACTTCTATTTGTCCTCTCTCTGCTGCTGGAATAAGTGCTGTCCCACCAGAACGATTGATTTCCCTTGTATTCGTTCCTGCATCAATCGTTAACCTCACAATATCAACGTATCCTTCTGTACTCGCATAAAGAAACGGATTATCTTGTTTTTTATCTTGTAATTCAATATCAGCTCCTGCTTCAATCAATGCTTTTACTGTCTCGACATGATTGTGATACGTCGCTGCCATGATTGGTGTTTCTCCTTGATCACCTGTTACATTTATATTTGCTCCATCTTTTATCAACTTCATAGCCGTTTCTGTATCACCAAGCGTTGCGGAAAGCAATAATTGCTTATCCATTAAGTTCATACTCTTCTCTTCTTCTTTTTCTTCTTTTTCCTTCTGCTTCTTCTCGTGTTTTTTTTCATTTTTCACGTGAACTGGTTTCGTTTCAGCTTCTTCTTGCTTATCACAAGCTACTATCATCATTAAAAGTCCTAATAACATAAATAATAAAAATTTTTGTTTCCTCACAACTACAGCTCCTATGAAAGATAATGTTTTTTTAACCATTCCTTCATTACATGTAATAACTCTTCTTCAATACATTTATCCATAAGCTCCTTATATTCCTTCCTTAATCGAATCATTGTATGCTTATGTTCATAATTTCTTAAAATATGGTTCATGTTCGGAATGATATGCCACTCTGCTTCACCATTAACATATGAAGCAATTAGTTTAGCATGTTCAGGTGGTACTTGTATATCCTTGTCTCCTGTAATTGCTAATACAGGACATGATACTTGCTCTAAATATGTAACTACATTATATTGTAACTGTTCTCTTAGCCATTTTGCATTTACTTTTGCACATTTGATACGCATAACAGATTCTGTTGAATTTTCCACTCTATTCATAAGCTCTTCATTTTTCGTTCTTATACGCTCTGGAATCTTCAATACTTTAGATAACCAGCCAATGAATCCAGGTGCTGTTTCTAGCTCTATTGTCGCTTTATCTAATTGTCTTGGAAGTAAATCTTTTGATGGCTCCGCTGCACCAGCAAGTAACACTAATCCAGCAACGGATTCCCTTACAGAGACAGCTGGTGCAAGTAAAGCTCCCTCACTATGTCCAACAATAATAACACATTTTGGATCTATTAAAGGATGTTCCTTTAAAAATCTGATCCATAACGTAGCATCATCAATAAAATCTGTTACCCCTGCTTCATAATAATCTCCCTTACTTTTATGAGTACCACGCTTATCATAACGAAGTACCGCAAAACCTAAAGAGGTAAAATAATTAGCTAAATCTTTATATAAGTTTAACTGTAAGCGACCTGTATTTCCATCACGATTTCCTTTTCCAGTGCCACCAATTACTAAAATTGCTGGATATATTTCTGAATAATATGTAGGAATTGTTAATGTTCCTTGAAGTGTAAACGTACTTTCAATCGTCACAAACAATTCTTTCCCCATATTTGTTCTCCCCTCACTATTTTTCAGGAATAATCATAGTTAAAATCGTTCTTCTTACGTACATTTAAAAACTTCCTATAATTTTTTAGGGAATCCGAAATTCTTCATCGCTCATATATAAAGCCGTGTAAGACCTGTAATAAACATCATAAAGTAAAACTTTGAACAGCAGTATTTTTCTTCATACATATTCCTTGCTTCCTAATATATACTATGTCTATATGATCAAAAGCGAGAACAAGTATATAATCCAAACAGCTGTTGAAAAAAATTCAACAGCTGTTTGGATTATATTATGAAGGACTATTTCTTCCGGTGAAGCTTCAATAATTGTAAGATCAATTTTTCCGTATTCCCATCATTTCTTATCTCTTTTGTAACCTTACCTTCATTCATAAAGAGCACCACATCTCCAACCTCTGCAGCTACATCCATCATATGTGTAGAAAAGACAATGATTGTACCACTTCTCTTTATATCTTTTAATAATGTAACAAATTCATTTACCCAATACGGATCTAAACCATTTGTTGGTTCATCTAATAAGAGCAATTTAGGATTGGCGAGCCACGCTTGTCCAAATAAAAGCCTTTGTCTCATTCCTTTTGATAACCTGTGTAAGGATTCGCTTTGCTTTCCTTCTAATCCAATTAATGTAATTACCTCTTGTATCCTCTCTTTTCCTACCTTTCGAAAAGCTCCATAGAATGATAGAAACTCTTGTACAGTCATAGTTTGTTGTGCATGAAAATCATCTGGCATATAGCCAATTTCGGTTACATATTGCTTCCTGTCTTTATGCAATTCTATCCCTTGTAACTTTACTATTCCTGATGTAGGTGAAGAAATTCCAGCTAGTATATCAAGAAACGTGCTTTTCCCAGCACCGTTCCCACCACATAATACAATACACTCTCCAGCTCTACCTTTTAGCGAAGTAGGAAATAATGCTGTTTTCTTTTTATACTGCTTACAAATTCTATCGATTTGCAATATCGTCATTCGTTTCTTCTCCTTTCTAATCGCCAGACAGCTATTAACAAGAAGATTACTGTGTAGACTGCACCATATACGAAAAAAACCACTAAAGCTTCCCCGCTCTGAAAAAACATCAAAAGCTGATCATAGGGTTGACCAAATACCGCTCCTCCTCCTAATTGAATAACAAATATAATTCTTAGCAATTCAGCAGGATTACAAAACATGAATACTTTTATAAGTGGTGCTATCATCGTATATGGAACAAGATTAAGAATACTAATTATTGCTGTAGGCCACATCATAATAAGTAAAAACCAGATTGCAATTGAAATTGCTAACCCTTGCCATCTTGTCGAAGAAAATGCACCAATTGCTATGCCTAAAACTAAAAAAAAGAATATAAGAATAGCAGAAAATAAATAAATCGCTAGTATCCAGCCACTTTCAAGCATACTTCCACTTAACAATCCAATCATTACACTACTTCCAAAGCTAAGTGTAAAAATAATAATTTGTCCCATAAATTGACCGGTGATCTTTCCTATTACATATGAAGATGTTGCTAAAGGATACGTACATAGAAGGCGCCATTTTCCATTTTCAAGCTCATTTGCAATTGAAAATGAGCCTGCAATTAGCATAAATAAAGGTATAATATATAAAATCAGGTTTAACATTGTTCCCGTTGTATTTGTATATCCTGCTAAGGATGGTATATTCCGTTCCATCAAAAATAATAAAGAGAGTATCACAATCCAGAGTAATAAAAATGTATATGCAGACTTTTCTCTTACTGTACTACGCCACTCTGAATATAATATATTCCACATATCATCACCCTTTTTATAGAAAAAGACAACCGCCTAAGGTTGCCTTTTATCCAACTTATTTGTAAGCTATAATCCCATGATTCATATTAATGGGAGTGCCCCGTGCTGCCCTCTTTCCCATGTTCTTTCTTCATTTTCCCCATCATTTCTTTATTCATTTCCCACTTATGATCGGCTAACTCTTTATACGAAATAACTTTTCCAGTATGTTTAGCTACAAAGCTTTCAGCATCTTTTTTCTCTTTAAAAGAAATTACATTGTACGTCATTGGCGTTTTAATTGTTTTATCGTATACATAAGTAGCTTTATCTAATGAAACCCAACCCTTTGTATTATAATCTCGGACAAATTTTTCTTTTGTTTTTTCATTTTTATTTTCGTCCATCCATTTATGCATACAACCAATATCATCAAATTTCAAAGCTTGTCCATTTTCCAAAATTACTTCTGTCGCAAATTGATTATCCATTACTGCCATATTACAAACATCACACTTATCATTTTTTTCATCAATTGCAACTGGTTCAACATCTTTCTTTCCACACCCTACTACTGCAAATACTACACACATACACATAACGAATACAATATGTTTTATCCTCATCAATACTTCCTCCCTAAAAAGAACAATATACTCCCCACTAGCAACATACTTAAACTAATCATCCAAGCTCCAAATTGACTTACTGTAGCTCTTGCTATCTTCGAAAACTGCATACTCATACTTGGTTTATCATCAATTAACATCGATTCATCTGGAATTTTTATTAAATTTTGTAAAACAAGCATCCCTGGTGCTTGAAAAAATAACTGATATTCAGGAACATCTTGCGTTAAAACTAAAAAAAATGAATCAGCCTTATAAGGTAATGCACTGACGCCTGTATGATTTAGATCTACTTTCAAAGCATCATCCCAATAATTATGATGGATTACATTATTTTTACTTTTCGTAGCTTGTGATTCATTGACATTACCTAAAAAGGTATTTTCGGATATTTTATTCCCATTCGTATTTTTAAATTGCAATCCAATAAAGTTATTTATGACTTCGTTGTTTATAATCTGATTGTCTTTCGACTTTTCAACATAAATTCCCACTCTATTGTTAGCAATTTGATTTTGCATAACTTCCGTTTCTATCGAATCATACAAGAGTAATCCTTGCGCATGAACATTTCTTCTATTATTTATAAATTGATTTCCTTTTATAGTCGTTTTTTTTGTGCCCATAATCATCGCACCCGTTATATTATGTTGCGATAAATTATCGACCACAGTCGTACCATCAGAATACATAAGATGAATACCATAACGAGATTGCCTAATGGAATTTTTCACGATTTGATTATTATCACTTTGCTCTAAATAAATCCCATCTCGTACATCTTTCATTCGAATATTGTCAATTTGATTCCAATGGGACTTCCATAAATCAATTCCATTACCATTAGATTTTCCTTGAATACTACTATTCTGGATTTTCGTATTCCGAGCATCTTCCAACTTAATTCCAATTTGTTGTGTACGAATGTCTAAATCAGTTAAATTATGCCCAGCTCCCGCAACATATATAGCGACTGTTCCTTCTTTATTCTTACACTGCTCTACTTTTATTCGTTTAACGGTAATATTTTCTCCTTTTAATGCAATAATAGGTTTATTACCACAAAAACGAACCTTCGTATTTTTCTCTCCTTCCAACGTAATAGGTTTTGATATTTCAATCATTTCATTATACGTACCATCTTTTAACTTTACAGTTCCATATACAGGAGCATCATCAATTTGTGATTGTATTGTCACTTCAGCATGACTACTAAATGGGATACAGAGTAATCCAAAAAATAAGAGAAAAGAAAATCGAATCATTTTCATATGTAATTCCCTTCTCTATCAAATTCTATTAACTTACTCATTTAGAAGAATATCAAAGAGTTGTGTGAGATTTGTGAAAAAATAATGTGTTTTTTGTAATAAATGGTATTTCCTTTAATAAAAAAAGATGTGTAGCAATTTCTACACATCTTCTCTCATTCACATCCAGTAATTAACAAATCATCTTCTAACTTAAGTAACAATGTATCTACATCAATTTCCTGACCAATCTCTATATTTACAGATCGTATATGTCCACTTATACCAACCTTGATTTCTTCTACCGTACCATCGTTTTTTTGAATCATCATTAGTTTTTCCCATTCATATACGTAAGATGATTCATCAACAAAAATTTCTTCTACTTTCCCTTTACACGGGCTATAAATCTCTTCAATCATTGCTTTCATTCAAAATCTACTCCCTACTTCACTCTTCTCTATTTTCTCATCTATTCTATCACTCCTGTAATAAACAAATTATATTTTTAAAAATTCAAACTAACACTCGTGAACAAAATGAGCAAAATGAAAATTATGCATTTAATAACGTTATTTTTCTAATTATTTACCATCCATATCCCATCGTTTATGATAAACAAAAAAGTTTTTTCTGAATTTTTGACACTTTATGAAAGCGCAATCATTTTTAGAGGGGGAAATTACATGTTAGCTGCACTAGGATTTATAATGGTATTCGTCTTTATGTTTTTAATTATGACAAAGCGCATGTCAGCGTTAGTTGCATTAATATTAATTCCTATTATTTTTGCATTAATTGGGGGGTTTTATGCAAATGTAGGACCCATGATGCTAGATGGGATTAAGAAATTAGCACCGACTGGTATTATGCTCATGTTTGCCATTTTATATTTCGGAATTATGATTGATAGTGGATTATTTGATCCAATTATTAGTAAAATCTTAAAAATTGTCAAAGGTGATCCATTAAAAATTGTGGTTGGTACAGCCATTCTTACTATTGTTGTTTCGCTAGATGGCGATGGTACAACAACATATATGATCACGATTTCTGCAATGTACCCACTATATAAACGTCTCGAAATGAATCCGCTTATATTAGCCGGAGTTGTTATGTTAGGAGCTGGGGTTACTAATCTTACGCCTTGGGGCGGACCTACAGCTAGGGTTATGAGCGCACTTGGTCTTGAAGCTTCACAGCTATTTACACCGCTTATTCCAGCAATGATTGGCGGAGCAATATGGGTGATTTTTGTTGCTTACTTCCTTGGAAAAAAAGAGAGAAAGCGCTTAGGCATTGTTAATATACAATATACAAAAAAAGAACAGGCAATAATAGATGAACAAGCTGCAACTTTAGAAGTTCCAAGCTATAAACGGCCAAAATTATTATGGATTAACTTCTTATTAACAGTAGCTCTTCTCGTTTGTTTGATTATGGAGATCATGCCTCTTCCTGTTTTGTTTACAGTTGCTTTTGCTATTGCTGTTATGATTAATTATCCAAGTTTAGAGGAACAAAAAGAGCGTATTGCTTCTCACGCTGGAAACGTGCTCGCGGTTGTTTCTTTAGTATTTGCCGCTGGAATTTTCACAGGAATTTTATCCGGGACAAAAATGGTAGATGCAATGGCTCAAAGCTTAGTTGCCCTTATTCCCGATGCACTGGGTCCGCAACTTCCTATTATTACAGCTATTATAAGTATGCCTTTCACATTCTTTATGTCCAACGACGCTTTTTATTTTGGGGTATTGCCAATTTTGACGAAAGCTGCAGCAACTTATGGAATTAGTGCCGCTGAAATGGGTCGTGCCTCTCTACTTGGACAACCTGTTCACTTATTAAGTCCACTCGTTCCATCTACTTATTTATTAGTTGGAATGGCAAAAGTTGATTTTGGTGAACACCAACGCTTCACTTTACTCTGGGCAGTCGGAACAACACTAGTGATGCTATTTGTTGGTATTATTACAGGCATCATTCCAATATAGCCTTAAAGGGATTGATATGACGAACTTTCTTTGAAAGGTATTTCGTTTTTACAGTGAGTATACAGTGAATAGATATTCTTTCCGATAAAAAGTAGAGATCATACCAGTCTCTACTTTTTATATCACATATTCATGAAGAAAATTGAAAATATCTTCGTTCTGGTCTTCCAACATTCCCATATATAAGCTCTGCATAAATCTTCTTTTCAGAAATTAAATACTCTAAGTAGCGTCTTGCTGTCGATCGACTTACTCCGACTTCTGAGCTTAGTACTTCTGCTGTAATACCTTCTTGTCCAACCTTTGATACATACTTTCTAACTTTAGTTAACGTTAACGGATCTATACCTTTTGGAGCATATCCATCTTGATTCATTTCCACATTTCCTTTGAACCATAAATGTTCAATTTGTTCTAACGACAATTGCTGATTTTGTTTTAATTGCTGTATTTTGTTTTGATAGTTTTCTAAACTTCTTCTAAACCGATCGAACATAAGTGGTTTTACAATATAATCCGATACACCGCCTCGTAAAGCATGTCGAACAACTTCAACTTCCGATGCAGCGGTAATCATAATTATATCCGTATCATGTAGATTACGACGAATATATGTAACCAGTTCCGTTCCTTGCATATCAGGTAAATACACATCTAGTAACACAAGTTGCGGTTTAACAAGATCTAGCCACTCTTTCGCTTGTTCCCCCGTTGTTGCAGTCCCAATTACCTTGAAACCTTTCACTTTTTCCGTGAACCGACGATGAATCTCTGCGATGCGAATATCATCTTCAACAATTAATACTTCAATCCCCTCAGACACTACAATTCCCCTCTTTCCTTTGGCAATGCTACAATAAATAACGCACCACCTAGATCCCCTTTTTCAATCGTAATGCTTCCATTTAAATCTTCAACTAATTCTTTTACCTTAGCTAATCCATAACCTCGCTTGTCTCCTAGCTTCGTAGAGAATCCCCTGTTAAATATATATGTAATTACTGTATCTTCCACTCCAAGACCTGTATCCTCAATCTCAATTATAATTTCTTCTCCAATATCTGTTACAAACAGTCGAACTTCTCTATGATTCTCTAGATTATGTTCCACCGCCTCGAATGCATTCGTAATTAAGTTTCCTAAAATAGAAACAACATGATTACTATCAATATGAGAAGCCAACTTCTGTAAACTACTCTCACGATCTAAAATAAAATCAATTTTCAGCTCCCTAGCTCTATTATAAAACCCAATTAAAATGCCACCTAACCAAGGATTTTGTATACGTTTCATAATAAACTGAACAAAATCTTGGTATACTGAAGTCTCTTTATGTATGAGGTCTAATGCTTCATCATATGATTCTAATTGAATAAGACCTGAGAGCGTATACAAAAGATTGTTATACTCATGAGTCTGTGCTCGAAGTGCCTCTGTATAACGCTTCGATTGAGATAATTCTTCTGTCAGTTGATCCATCTCCGCCTTTAAACGAAAGCTAGAAACGACTCCAATTACCACGTTCTTTACTTTAATAGGTAATCGGTTCGCAATAACAGCTTGTCCCTTTATATCTAAATGGCGATCAAATTGTTCTTCACCAGTTCGAAGCACCTCTAATATAGAAGAACTAGGAATAATGTTTATAATAGATTCTCCAATTATAGATTGATTTTTTTCCAATGAAAGAATCTCATAAGCAGCTTGGTTCACTAAACCAATACGACCATCTTTATCTATTACCATAATTCCTTCACGTACAGATTGAATAACAGCGCTATGTTCCTCATATAAAGATGAAATCTCTTCTGGTTCAAAACCAAACATTAGTTTTTTTATACTGCGTGCTAAATATATGGAACCCACTATCCCAATTACTACCCCCAATGTAGCAATCCAAAACACTCTATTTCCATATGCTTCCGCCACTTCATAGATATCTTCCATCGAAAATCCAACAGATACAACTCCAATAATTCGATTATCGGAATCACGAATTGGCACTTTCCCACGCAATGAAGGACCTAATGTCCCGTTTGCTTTTGAAATATAGGATTTTCCACCTACTAAAACACCTTCGTTATCGCCCCCAACCATCTCTTCTCCAATTCTATCTCGAACAGGATGCGCATAACGAATCCCTTCTTTATTCCCCACCACAATAAAATCAGCATCTGTTTCTAATCTAACCTTCTCCACAATCGGCTGAATAATAGCAGATGGATTTTCTTTCTGAAACGCTTCCTGAATTTCAGGTATAGCAGCAACGGTTTTAGCAACATGTAACGCTCTTTTTCCAATTTGCTCCTCCACCGTTTCAGATAAGATATAGTAAAAAAGAACACTCGTTAAAACAAGAACAACGAGAATGAGTGTACCAATGGTTAATGTAATTCTTGGTTGTAATTTTAATTGTTTAAATTTCAAAACCTTTCCCCTTACATTAGATAAAGATAAATTTCAAGAATATACAGTCTTTTATTTCTATAGTATTCCTTTCTTAACACTAATAACTTATATTATAATTATAAATCTTGTAATACTTTATTTCTATGAAATCTAACTTCATACTTCTTTATAGAATGCATATTTATATCAAAAATCAGATAAAATATGAACGTCTTACATAAAAAACATCACCGAAAATGATTAAAAAAATAAATTACATTCATCATTATTTATTTTCATATATCAAGCTTATTCCATATACTGAACGCTCTATTCTATTTGTTATTTCTGAAAAATTCAGTAAAATAAAAAGAAACAAGTATACGAAAGTAGGTCGGAAATGGAGTCCACAGAATTTTTATTAAACGAAATTGCAACTATTGAAAAATGGGAGAAAGATCAAGAGGATCTATGGTTCTTTGAAAAATGGGGAAAAATTCCGTTTGCAATTCTTGATAAATTAACTCCAAAGTTTATCCATAACAAAATCAATATTTTACTAGATGAGCTCATTCAATACCTCAACTCCGGAAGTAAATATTTAATTCGTCCACAAACAACAATAAAAAAATTTGAGAACGCAACTTCTTTAGAAGATGTCCAGAACTTCCCTTTACTTGAGATGGATACAATCGTTGATAAAATCATCGAAAATAGAAAATCGATGGCAACTGCACAAGGTGCCACAACTGGATTTGGTGGTATTTTCACTCTAGCAATCGATATTCCAGCTGTTTTAGGTATGTCATTAAACGTTTTACAAGAAATCGCAATTTGCTATGGCTATAATCCTGAAGATATTCAAGAGAGACTCTTTATCGTAAAATGCTTACAATTCTCTTCATCTGATATTGTAGGAAAACAAACCATTCTACATGAGTTAAAATATTTTAATACTCGTGCTAATCATGATGACAGTATGTCACAAATTAAATCATGGCGTGAAGTGTTTACTGTATACCGCGATAATTACGGTTGGAAAAAGCTCTTTCAGATCATCCCTGTTGCTGGAATGATTTTTGGCGCTTATTTAAACAGAAAAACAATTGAAGAAATTGCAGAAGTAGGAAAAATGCTTTATAAGAAAAGAAGGGTATTAGAGAGATTAGCAGAAAATGAACTTGAGATACCTATACAGTAAGAACGTATGTAAAAAAAGGCCCCTAATACTAGGGGCCTTTCTTCATTACTCTTTACTCTTTTCCTTCTCTTCCACCACTTGCACTACAGGTTTTTCACTCACTACCTGCTGGACTGCACCTTTTCCAGCAAAACCTTCTAATAACTCTTTTAAGTCAATGCCCGAGGATGCCTTTAATGTTTCTTGCATCGTTGCCATTAAATCAGTCGCATACCCTGCAACCTTTCCAGCACCGCTATTTTTTCCACCGCCGCCTGTATCAACGACAGTAATTTTATCAATATTACTAAGTGGGCTTGCAAGTTCTTTTGCATAGCTTGGTAGCATTTTAAGAACCATATCCATAATTGCTGCTTGCCCGTACAATTCAAATGCTTCTGCAATTTTTTGTTTTGCTTCTGCTTCTGCTAAACCTTTTAATCTGATAACATCCGCTTCCGCTGTACCTTGTGCTTTTTGAACTTCTGCTTTTGCTTGCCCTTGTGCTTTTTCAATTTCAGCTTTTGCTAAACCTTCTACACGTACTTCTTCTGCACGGGCTTTTGCTTCTGCTTCAATTTTATATTGATCTGCATCGGCTTTTTTCATTTGTCTCACTTTTTCTGCTTCCGCTGATTGCTCAACTGCATAGCGATCTGCATCAGCTTTTTTCTTCACTTCTGCGTCATATTGTTTTTCACGGCGTGCAATTTCTTTTTCTTCTAATTCAATTTGCTTTTCACGTTCAATAATTTTAACGCGCATTTGTTCTTCTGTAACACCTTGTTGCGCTTTTGCTTGTTGTAATTCATAAGAAAGATCTGCATCGGCACGGGCTTGTTCTTGCTCTCTTTTATATGCTTGCACTTTTAATTCTTTGTGCTTTTCAGCTTCAGCAATTTGTGCATCACGTTGATACTCAGCTGCTTTTGCTTCTTTCTCTGCACGTGCTTTTTCAATACGTGCCTCTTTTTCACGCTCCGCATTCGCAATTGTTGCATCACGCTTAACCGTTGCAATTTGTGGTTGACCAAGTGCATCTAAATAACCATTTTTGTCCATGATTTCTTTAATGGTAAAGGAAACGATACGAAGGCCCATTTTTTTCAAATCAGTCGAAGCCACTTCATGTACCTTTTGTGCAAATTGCTCTCTATTACTATAAGCATCTTCTACCGTCATTGAAGATAAAATAGCACGTAAATGGCCTTCTAATACTTCTTTTGCTTCCACTTTTAGTTCTTCCGTTTCTTTTCCTAGGTACTGCTCTGCTGCTGTAGATACTTCCTCAATTGTCGAACCTACTTTAATAATGGAAACACCGTTTACTGTAACTGGTACCCCTTGCTTCGTATACGTATCACGTGTTCCAACTTCTAACTTATAGTTTAATAAACTAAGAGGTTCTCCTCTTTGCATAATTGGAACAACAAAAGTACCACCACCGCGAATAATTTTAATTTTCTTTCCGTCATCTGTTGTAACAACGTTCTTCCCGCCACCGAGCCAGTTTCCCGTTACAATCAACGCTTCATCTGGACCAACTGTGCGGTATTTTGTAATAAATACCAAAATAAGTAAAAGTAAGATCGCGAGTAATACACCACCGATAATTAATGGAATCATTCAAATTCCCCCTTATAGTTTTGGTTTTTTTAAAGAATAAGCGATGTTTTGTACAAGCAAAACACCATCTTGAACTTCCTCAATAATGACTTGTGTGCCTTGCACAATATCTTTCTTTCCAATCGTCTTAGCTGGTATAGCATTATTTCCAAATTGCGAAGAAACCAATACTTCTCCAAAGCCTTCCTTTGGGATTGTAATAATTACTTCTCCCTTGCAACCAACAAACTCATCCATACGTTGCACTGTATTTTGCTCAGCTTCTGCAATCGGTTTTAAAATCAATATCTTCATCAGAAACACGCCAATAAAAGATATGCCGAAAGAAAAACTAAAAATAACAACACTATTCCATGTAAATAAATATTCCCCTATATAACTAAAACCACAGAGCATGGCGAAGAAACTAAGTAGTACCGTGACAATAGATGTAGATCCACCTCCGAAGCTAAATATTGATTCAAATATATCACCAAAAAAGATATAAATAACGGTAAGCACGGTAGCAATAATAAATCCATATAAATAAATTGTTTCAAGTGGATAACCCAACAATGTCATACCTTATCCCCCTTTTTCTCAATACTCCCTTCTTATATGTATGCCTCACCTCTTTCAAGAATTATATTTCATAATTTTCAGTTATTTAAACTTTAAAGAAAAACCTGTATGACAGGCTTCCTAAAAAAGAACAGGAGGAACCTATAGTGACAGGCTCCTCCTAGAAAATAACTGTTATATTGTATATCTATATAATATACTATTTCCCACAAAAAGTAAAGTTATATATACATCGGAAATGGATTTATTTTACTAATAATGAATATGCTCCATTTCCATTATCAAATTTATATACATATAAATAATACTTTCCTGGTTTCGCTTCGTATTGTCCTTTTATAACATTTCCATCAGCTTGACCATAAGCAACATAATTTTGCATATCTGATTCGTGATGAAGTACCCAGGTCATCCCAATTTGCTGTTCATTTATAACCGAAATATTTAGTTCTTTTGGTGATGTAACCTCGAACGTGTAAATGTCTGTCTGATTAGGGACAACAAGCTTTCCTTTTACAATTGTATTAAAGGAAATTTTCTTCCCTTCTTCAGATCTTATATCTGTCTGTGTATCTTGTTTTACAGTGACTAATGTTTGTTCTTTATTTTCTCTTCCTTTATCATCTTTTACTGTTAGCGTTGCCGTATAAGTTCCTTCCTTCTCATATGCATGGATAGGGTTAGGTTCCGTACTTGTTTTTCTATCTCCAAAATCCCATAAGTAAGAGACTATTTTTCCATCCTCACCTTTTGAACCATCACTCTTGAACTGAATTGCTGTATTTACAGTTCCATTATATGGGCCATTTATATTTACATTCGGTACTTGATTCTCTCCCTCATCCGTTGCAATACCATGTAACACAATATCATATTGGAACTGATTTTCCGCATTCACACGATGATTAACAAAATACGCTGTAACTGTTTTGTAGCCGCTCCATTCTTTTTGTGATAGCTGTTTCAACACTTGATTCATTTGCTTACTCATCATTTTCCAATCTTCAGATTCACCTTTTGATGCACCACCTGTGTACGTGCCTTCTATTGTAAATGTGTTAAAGAATTGAGATTTATGTTTTGTAATTTTTGCATTTTTTACATTCGTAACATCTACAATTTCTTTTTTCACTTCAGCTAACGCCTTTGGTGCGTGTTTTACTAAATAATCATCCGATACTTGTGGTACATTATATTTCTCTTGATTATCAATCAATTGTTGCATATATGCTTGGTATTCTTTATTTAACTTCGAATCCTTACTTAAAGTTTCACGATATACATCATAATTCTTTACATCATTTGCTCGGATTAAATCTTGAATCTTATCGAAAGTCTCAAATTGATGATTATATAAATAGGACTGTAATGCAAAAGAATAATTATAGAAATCCCATGATCCATATTTCGCAAACAACGTTCGCTCCGCTGTATAACGACTCGCAGGATCAGATGACAACCCGCTAATTATACTTTTCCGTGGAACAACATTATTAGTGCGCGTAGATCCTGCAAAAAATTCTGCATTTCCTTCTTGGAACCAAGTTAATCTCTCATTTTGATACATGTCCCCTCTTCCAAATAAACCAGGAACTTCGTATCTTCCTTGTAGGTAATGAGTAAACTCATGACGGAATAACTCTTCTAAACTATAAATACTTTGTTCCGGCGTGCGCTCATATGTAAAGAAAGTGCCTTTCTCTTCGATATAAATCCCGCCATTATTTGTTTCATATCCATATAATTGTCTATTTAACTGATATTCATCTGGATTATTATAAATCACTATTGTCAATACATCATCCGCATTTCCTTGTTCTAGTGCTTTATCATTTCCAATTACACGATGGTATTGTGCTTTTACTTCCTTGGCAGCCCAATATAATCTCTTAACTTTCTCTTCTGTTACTTTATCTCCTGTTTTAAATACAATAGATCCATCATCAAATTTATACGTTTTCGGTAAATACTGCTGTTTACCTTCTTCACGTACTTTCTCTAAATCAATTGTATTCCCACTAGAGTCTTTCCCACCATAATTTGTTGTAATTTGCTCTACTGCTCCAAAATAAGCTTCACTTAAACGAGGGTACATATGCATTGCTTGTGTAATAACTTCCAACCCTTTATTTGGATTACTATGAAATTTCCCTAAACGTCCTGCATAATAAATACCGTTATTAATTAACCAACTATTTTCAGTTGTTACATTTCGTATGAGTGCGATTCTACTAACCTCATTTATAAAGTTATCAATCTTTCCAAACCACATTGTTGCATTAGGTTCTTTACGCGTATCATACAAATAAGACTGCATGTCATAATCAATCCCTTGCATGAGATCATATACAGCTTGTCCCTTCATACGATCACTTACATATGTAGAGAAATTATCATTATACTGTTTTAAAATATTTGCCGCATACTGCACTGTTTCAGCATCACTAGAAGCATTACTAATTAATTTTCCATACGCAGATACTACTTTATCTTGTTCAGCTGTACCAAGTTTAAAATTCGGATTTTTTGCAATTGCTTTTAATGCTGGTAAGCATTTATCCTGAAAACTTCTCTCATTTAAATAACTTAACTCTTTATTATAAAATCCAACATAAAAAGCTGAACGTAATACTTCAACAAACGTTTCAATACCTTTTGTATCCTCTTTTGTAAATGTACTTCCACGATGACCTAATTCATCAATAATAATCTGCATTCGCTCTTTATTTTGATAAAACACTTTCGTTTCTTGATTAAATTGGAACAAATCTGTAATTTGATCCCAGCGAATATTAGCTAACGTATCAATTAATTCATCATTACTCATTCTATTAAGCTCTGTCATAGAATAATTTTGCTGTAATTGTTTTGTTTCTGCTCGTTTCATAATTGGAGCTGGCCGCTGTGAAAAATCTCCTACTTTTAAACGTTTTTCAAGAGATAGTGTTTCATCTTCTTTTGTAGCATGTACAATTTCATCTTTTGAAGTTTCTATCCCGATTGGTTTCATCTGCAACACATTATTTGGTTCTTTTTCTGCTGCGAAAGCTTCTGATTGCAATCCTCCCAGCGATAACGCTATTGTACTGATACCAAGAATTAGTGGATTAAACTTTATATTCTTTTTCATGGTAAATCCTCCTAGTTATATATTCCAAACAAGAAAATACCATATTATCTTTATAAAATAATATAAAATGCAATATTTCATATTATTTCTAAATATACTTTGAACATATAATGAACTACTCCTTGAATAAGAATAGAATAAATTCCGAAAAATTCTTTTTATTTTTATAACCGACTTGATTTATAGGAATTATGTGCTATTACAAAGGAAATAAATTGAATTCTTTTACACAAATTACCTTTTATTAAATCTTTTTTTCTTTATATCCAGATGAAAGGAGGTTATATGTATGGAACTAGACATTGGCTTCATGAAAGAACAGATTCCTCTTTTTATCGATAGTGCCATTTTAACCTTAAAAATTGCTGGTATTGCTATTATTATTTCATTATTTATCGCCAGTATAAATGGTTTAATCTTGTTCTTTCGTATTCGGATACTACATAAATTTGTGCGAGCTTATGTAGAGATAGCGCGTAATACACCGCTTCTTATCCAATTGTTTTTCTTATATTTTGGATTACCATCACTTGGGATTAAACTATCTAATTTCTCTATTGCTCTATTAGCAATGTGCTTCTTAGGCGGTGGATATATGACAGAGGTCATTCGTTCTGGTCTCGAGTCTATTTCAAAAAATCAAGTAGAGTCAGGATATGCAATTGGGCTAAATAAATGGCAGCTATTTCGATTTGTTGTTTTACCGCAGGCGACCACTATTTCAGCACCAGCTTTATTTGCCAACGTTATCTTTTTATTAAAAGAAACATCTATTGTTTCTGCTATCGCTGTTCCTGAATTACTATATACAACAACAAATTTAATATCCATTTATTACAAAACATCTGAGATGCTTATTATGTTAACGGCGTCCTATATTTTTCTCTTTGTGCCGCTATCATTTCTACTATCTTGGATAGAAAGGAGAGCACAACATGGACAGTTCGGGCATTGATTTATTAATACAATCCCTTCCCCAATTGCTAAAAGGATTACAACAAACATTACTAATTGCATTATATACAATTGGGATTAGCACTGCTGGAGGAATTATATTCGGAATTTTCCGTACTTCAAGAGTCCGTATAATTCGCTTCATTACAAGAACTTATATTGAATTATTTCGTTCTATCCCGATCTTAGTTTGGTTATTTCTCTTTTTCTTTGGTCTACCGCTTGCTCTTGGAATAGATATTCCAAGTACTCTCGCAGCAGTCATCGCATTATCATTATGGGGGATTACAGAAATTGGAGAAATTGTAAGGGGTGCCTTGCAGTCTTTACCGAAAGGACAGGTAGAAGCCGGTAAATCCATTGGTATGAATAAAAGGAAACTATATAGATACGTACTTCTTCCACAAGCAGTACGGCGGATGATTCCAGCTACAATGAATATCTTTATCCGTATTATTCAAACAACATCCTTAACCGTTTTAATTGGGGTGACAGAAGTAATCAAAGCTGGGCAACAAATTGTAGAACGAACTGGTGAAGTATTCCTCATCTATGGTTGTTTGTTTGTCTTTTATTTTCTTCTTTGCTATCCATTATCCATGTGGTCTCGAAAACTAGAAACAAAATGGATATAGATTAAATACTAAAGTTTGAGAGGAGAACAAAATATGACAACTCCATTGCTAGAAAGTGGCTATTATTTATTGTTATTGGATTACTTTCAGTTCTGTTAGTAGCTTGTGGTTCTAGTGATAAAAAAAACGAAAAAACATCCTCAAAGGAAAGCGGAAAAATCGAGCAAATAAAAGCTCGTGGTGAACTAGTAGTTGCTGTCTTTACTGATAAGCCACCATTTGGTTATATCGATAAAGACGGAAAAAATATTGGTTTCGAAATTGATATGGCAAAACGATTTGCTAAAGATTTATTAGGTGATGAATCTAAAGTTAAATTTGTTCCAGTTGAAGCAGCCAGTCGTATTCCCTATTTACAATCTGATAAAGTTGATTTCGTTTTAGCTAATATGACTGCAACAGAGGATCGAAAAAAAGTAGTCGATTTTACAAATCCTCATTTAAAGGTCGCTGTTCAAGTACTTGTTAAAGACGGCAGTCCTATTCAATCTGTTAAAGAGTTAGAAGGTAAGAAAGTTATCGTGACAAAAGGAACAACTGCAGATATTTATTTAACAAAAAACATGAAGAATGTAGAATTAATTAAATTTGATAAAAATACAGAAGCATTGCAAGCCCTAAAAGACGGTCGCGCTGATGCATACGCACAAGATAACTTAGTTCTTCTTTCTTGGGCAAACAAAAATCCTGGTTTCCACTTACTAAAAGACAAACTAGGTGGCGAAGAACAGATTGCAATTGCAGTGAAAAAAGGAAATAAAGAAATATATGATTGGGTAAATAAAGAACTTGAAACATTAGGAAAAGAAAACTATCTTCATAAACTATATGAGACACATTTAAAAGATGAGTTTGGTCCACAAGTAAAACCTGAATCCGTTATTACAGAAGGCGGGAAAGTAAACTAAAGAGCCTGATGAAATTTAAATTTCATCAGGCTCTTTTTTATCATCAACAACCTATAAAGTGAAACTTTAATCAGTCGAGATTTTCTTCATCCCCCACTGATTATTAACCCTCACCAATCAGGCTTTTACGGGCAATTGATTCCCCACCTAACTTCTTTGCATTCGCTGAATTTTGATTTAGGAGTCTTACTGCCCACGATTAGCAGGATACATACTTATTGTATAGTACTCTAAACAAGACTTTTCTTTAAAACCTGTCTTTTTATAGGTTTTGTTCTAATACAATTCCTTCTTATTCTTTACACATAATAAAAAAACCCCTTAAAAAAGGGGTCATGCCATTTTCTCACCTGATTCTTCTCTAAAAAAGCTTTTCATTGCATGAAATACATCAGCCTTTTGTTTTAAAATGTAATATCTAAAGTTCTCATCTTTAATATTTTTATATGCTGACATAAGCGTACTGTGGCGATTATACTGGTTTAGTTGGCGGGGATGTACTCAAATATAAAAAAGGCACACTAATCCAATAATTCTAGCTCATATCCTCTATCAGCATTTAACGCTGTTATTGCATTTAATGTAGGTTCAAAACATTTTATAAAAGATCTTTCACCTGGTCGAAAAGCATTTTCTACTAAACCATTCAATTTCTCTTCAGCTTCCTCTAATAACTTTATAACTTCTTGAATACGTTGACTCACTGGTTTTTTATTAACCTGCTCCCATTGCTGTTTCATAAGAGTTAAATAATGCCTAAAAGCTTCTCTCTCCCCCCATTTAATATGTGTAGGATTAGATGACTCTAATAACTCCTTAGTATAGGGACTTAATGGTCCGAAGTTCCCCTTTAATCCCCTTTGATAAGCTAATGCTAACGCTGGAATACGGTATTCTGACAATGTTTGCCCATCATAATACCAGGTAGCTCTCTGTGGTTTTTTATCTTCTAATGGAACATCAAATGTTTCTGGATTAAATTTACGAACATTACGAAAGTTTCCAGTTGCTAATCCAGAAACTCCTACACCAGCAAAAATTAATGCTTGCTGATTGGCATAGCCTACCAATACCTTTTTGCCAGCAAGTTTAAGACTTAATAATCCATCTAATAAATTATAAATGTATATCTCATCATTTACTAAATATGATGGGGTATTTAAAACAATGTACACTCCATCAACAGGATATTGAATTACCTCATTAACAATTCGATCAAATACTTGCTTTTGTCCAATAACATCTGGTCCCAAGGCCAGTGTAGTATATACAAGTTCATCTAAATTCATGGATGCTGCTGTATTAACAATAGAATATTGCATCTCTAACCATTCTTCATTAACTGCATTAGTATAGCGACCAGGTAAAATAACTTCATCCACTTCCAGTTCTTCAACTTGATAACGTATTATACCTGAACATAGTTCTCTAGATCCAGATTGTAAAAAACTCACTGTTTCAAAACTGATTCCATTCCAATAAGGATAATTCAATATATTTTCTCTCTCCGTACGAGGTTGATAAAATTGTGGGTCAAATAATACAGCTGCATTTCTCTTATGTAATTCCTTGGCATGTTTTTCAATTTGTTCCCTTTTGCAATTTCTAGGTGATAAAATTATCCCTACTTCTGAATTCTTTTCTACAAATTCCCTATTTAATGCAAGCATGCCATGTCCTTGTTGTAGATAAAAGCGATTCATTAATAACATACCTCCTTAAGTTTCTCTAAAACAATGTACGGATTCGGAGGCCTTCTATGACAAGGTTTATTTAAACACCAGTTTAATATTTTCATAATGTCACTAGGGCATTCAGGAATAGTAGGAGGGACATAACCTAAAGTCTTTCTGATAATTTCCTCACCAGTTGTACAACCAGCAATAAATGGATTAGTTCCGCTAATCATTTCATACATAACAACTGCCCAAGAAAATAAATCCGTTCGAAAAGAAATGCTTCTTTTTTCATTCTTAATTTGTTCAGGTGCTCCATATCCTGGACTAAATGGACCAAAAATGGCTAAATCTTGTGTTAAACTTTGCATAGATAAGTGACGAGCTATCCCAAAATCCAGTAAAACCACTCTTGAATTCGGTCCTATTATTATATTTTCAGGCTTAATATCTCTATGAACCATGTCCTTTTCAAAAACTTCAATAAGTGCTTGTAATAATTGTGCGCCTATTCCTATAGCTTCGTTCAAGCTTAATTTTCCACTTCTCAATACGGTTCTAAGATCCTGTCCTTCCAAGAATTCTTCTACCACAAAAACAAATTCTCTTGAACCAATTGTTCTTTTTCCTATATCAAAAATTTCAGGAAAAAACTCTGATTTAAATTGAGCTACAGCATTTACCTCACGAGTAATTCGTTCTATATCTTGATCAGGATGAATAATTTTTAAGGCTATTACATCCCCATTACTCGTTTCAGCCTTATATACTGTTTTTTGTCCACCTTTCCCTAGCTCTTTTTCTAATTGTAAGTCCGGAAATGCTTTGCTTAAATTCTCTAAAGTTACATTATCCACTTTTAGTTTTCCCCCCACAATTTTTCATTGATTGTCCATAACAAAGGTGAATTTATTAGCCTTTTCTTTGATGGTTTTACTTTGATAGACAAAATTCTCTCTGGACTTAAAAAACTAAGTCCTATTCCCCGTTTTTCACATTCACAAATAATACTATATGTAAGGCCTGTATCCTTATAAGGCAACAGTATATATGATTCATTAGTAAACCATAGGTTCCTTTCAGCTTGATCTATAGCCACTTTCCATTGATTTAACTTAGCTTCAAACACCAGTAATCTCTTCACAGCCAATATTTCATGACGAGGACGTGCCTTTATTAAGTTCCCACTGATTTCTATAAGCTCCCTATCATACAACTCACTAATATTTTTAAACACTGTTGTTCTTTTTAGATTTAATGCTTTTACTATTTTTTCAATAGACACCCATCTTCTCTCAGCTAAATAAGCCATAAGATATGATGCATCAACAGAAAGTGCCTCTTTGAATTTTTGCTTTCTTTTCTTTATAACATCTAAATCATATTCTATAACCAAAATATCGGGTATACCATATCCCGTACGAACTTCCCTTAGTACATGACTTGGTCCTTTAACAAATTTATTAGCAGAATTCACAAATGCTTGTACAAGTTCTGCTTCAGTATGCCAATCCATACTTATACCTCCATTTATATCACAATTGTATAATATTAACATTGATGTATCAACTTTCAAAAAATATGGTATTCACTTAATAAATAAACCGGGGAGACATTATAATAACATCTCTAATTACCGAGAAAAAAAATACGCAAAAGTGTTATCCTTGCTAAATTACCGAAAGTGTTTATTTGCTCAAATTGCTGTCCATAATAATAAACAAAGACAAACCCTTTATCCTAAAGATACGTGCTCTTTCTCAAGAGCATCAGACTCGGTAATTAGGAGGGAGTGGTATACCACTCCCCCCTAACCACCGAGTAAAAGAAATTTTTCTATCCACAGTTCAACCTAAAAACCGATATCACAAACAGTAAAAAAACAGCCATCAATCTCGATAGCTGTTTTACAAAATCAAGCTGATTTGATTTTTTACATCACGCTTTGAAAAATCCGTTCGTAACTGTAATGAAATATCATATTCGTTACGTTTTTTATTTTCTTTAATGGATACAGATTGAATGAGAGGTAATAAAAATCGTCTTTTATCCATATCGCATATTTCTTGAAGCTTGACATCATCTTGAAATACTTCATTCAAAGTATGTAACCATGTTTCTTTACTTTTCTCGACTTTTTCTTTGAGAGTGATTTGCTGTTTAAAGTCATTGATTTGCTGTGTGACACCATCTAGCTTTCGCTGTACATCCAAACGATAAATCGCTAAGGACTTCAAAAAACGTTTATCATCATTATTTTTCATACGCTGTTTGAGTTCTTCTGTAATATTGTGAAGTTTGATGGTGTAGTTTTCATAGAGGCACTGATGCTTTTGAATATTGTTATTCAGTTCTTGTATCTCATGCTGAATTTTTTGTTCTATAGCATGATACACATTATGAAATCCACTTATTTTTACATCAGTAAGTGTTTGATTCACTACTCTATCATGAAGGAGGTCTGCCTCTATTCTTAATTTGCAGTTGGAGCAGAAATAAATTTTCCCTCCATATTTTTTATTTGTAGAACTGACTGTCTGTTGATTTTTTGCTTTCATGAGTTCCTGACACTTTTCACAAGAAAGCAGTCCTTGCAGCAGAAAACTTGTTTTGTAATGCTTAGGCACCATGTTGCCACTACGTTTTTCTGAATATATACACCAACATGATTCCCATGTAGTTCGCGAAATGATTGGTTTCACATAGTGGTTCGGTGCTTCAATCCAAATATCCCTTGCATTTAATTTTCCATCTGTTTGTCGTCGCCATGATAGTAAACCACAATAAAAAGGATTGAGTATAATCGCCTTTACATTCTCTTTCCCCCAATCTTTTCCGCGGCGGGAACCATTAGGAAATGTATTAGCAATATACTGAAACCCGTGACCATTTAAATACAAGTTGAAGATTTCCTTTACATAACAAAGCTCGTCGGGGTGTTCAATAAACTGCCCATTATTTTTATCGTATGTGTAACCAAACGGTGGTTTACCACCAAGCCATTTTCCTTGTTTCGCTTTGTTTTCTAATCCTGATTGTGTTCTTGCAATAATGGTGTCAACTTCATATTTAGTAAAACCATCTTCCATAAGTTGCACAATCAAGTCAGTATCAGTATTGTACACACTTTCGGTTGAACTAATAATGATGGGAATATCTAGTGTCTTCATGACAATACGTATCGTTTGATGCTCAAGAGGATCTCTGGCCAAGCGATCACTTTTATAAACAATGACAAAATCAAATTCTTTTCTTTTTGCCGCTTCAAACATATTTTCAAGTTCTTTCCTACTTGTAATTTTATTTTTACGAGCGGAAACAGCCTTATCAAGAAAAGAATGAGTATGAATACAATCATATTTGCGAATCACTTCCATAACGGAATTCAATTGCATATCCATATCTTGTTTATCCGTAGAATGACGGCCATAAAAAGCAGCCTTCATATTTGGTTGTAATATATGAGAAAGCTTCATGATGTTAACACCTCTTGAGTACGTAAGAATGGGTGTTTAAAAACAATTTCGCAGTTCTTTCCGTCAGTTTTAACTTGTTGTATTAAATCTTGAAAAAAGGAACCTAACTGTCGATTCTCCTTTATCTCGTCATAGGACAACGACATAGCGGATTGATAATTACTTATCTTTTCACGTAATTGCTTTACATCACTTAATTCCTGTGTTACCTGTTCTTTTTGTTTTTTATATTTTGCCAGCTCATCATACAGCGCCATAATTTCGACTTCTTTCTGATCCTTATAAGGCGCATCAGTTTCGTGATACCACGTATCTACTTTTGTAATTAACTTTTCATTCATAAGCTGGATTTTCTCTTCAATGGTTTGTATTTTCTGTTTTATTTGTTTTTTAGCATTTTGTTCATATCGATCGAATAGTTCATGAAAATGGGAAGTAAGTAAGCTATCAAAATATTCCTTACAACGTTCGAAGATTAATGGTTCAATTGTACTCTTCAGAACATAAACCGCAGAATGATTTAAACATTTATACTTTAAATTTTCTTTTTTTCTAGCCTTTACTTTTTGTAATGATTCATTACATTTCGAACAAATTAGTAAGTCTTTCAATGGAAATAACACTTGTTCAAATACATAATCTTGATGAGTCTTTTTGGGAGATAAAATGGTGACAATACTACATGCTTTTTCCCATGTATTTTTATCAATAATGGACAGTCTTTCATATTTACTAGTAACATCTTCACCAAAAATATTCATAGTACGCAATCCAATATATGTCGGGTTTAATGCAATTTTTCTTATATCGGACGAAGTCCAAGACTTACCGTTTTCCTTCAAGCCTAATACACTACAAAGCTCTTTCAAGGATTCATATTTTCCGGATACAAGTTCTTGATAAATCCTTTTAACAATTTGTACTTGTTTATCAACCAATTCAATCTCTTTCGTTTCTTTATTCCATTTGAAACCATACGGAAGATGTCCTGGGTTTTTTCCACTTTGGAAATTTGACTTTAATGTTTGTTTTAAGCGTTCAATAATTTGTTCGCCTTCACGTTGAGCCATACCCGCCATAATTAATTCAAGATATTCACCAATTGGTGTGTAGTACACTGGCGGCTCATTCGGTGCAGTTAAAATAACATTTATTTTCTTGTTTCTTAGTATTTGATAAATTTCATAATACTCCATCACATTTCGAGCTAGTCGATCTCGCTTAAATAAGAATAAGGTTCCGACATCATTATTGTTGATATCTTGTAGTAATTTTTGTAGGGCTGGACGCTTTTTTAAACTGACTTTTCGGGCTGATACCGCTTCATCAATATATTCTTCATCGATAATCAATGCCATATCAATGGAGCGAGTAAGAACTGAATTTTGTTGCATTTCGATTGAGTTTTCCTGTGAATCAATTGAACTTCTATAATATGCAACTGTCTTCAATTCAGGACCTCCTCTCGTGATGTTCTATTTACACTGTATGTATCAAAAATAGTGGCTAGTCCTTTTTAATTACTTTGACTAACTCTTTTTCAACAATCTTGACATATGCTTCAAACCACTTTTGAGCTGATTCTGGATCATGAACATAACTTACTGATGTAATTGTAATTTTCTTTTGTTTCTTCATTCTATTGATTCCTTTCAATAAATCCTTGGAGGTTAATTGTATGCTACATGAACTTGGTAAACACATTCGTACACTTCGTACTCAAAAAGGCATTGGACTAAACACCTTTGCAAAGCAACTTGGCGTATCACCAGCCTATTTAAGTAACCTTGAAACTGGAAAGACGGATACCATTCAACTTTCATTACTACAAAAACTGCAAGATGAACTTCAACTCATTACAATGGATAACTTCTCATTAATACAAGATGAGACAAAATATAGAATCACCCGTGCAAGCACTTTACTACATAACTTGATCCAGCAAGATGAAGCATTCGGATATTACTTATTAGAAACTTTAGAAAGAGGAATTAATTTATCTCAAGCATCACCTACTCCACATAGCAATGATCAAGATTATTATTTACAGAACTAAAGAAGCTATTCACAATAAAAAATAATTATTTATGTCAGTGAATAATTTGACAAAAAAAGAAGAGCATATCTCTTAAGAAAAGAGAATGCTCTTTTTACTTTTCCTCTTCTTGACAATTTACTGCCGCTTCAACTATCGACTTTAACACTGGGTTTCTCTTTTCCCATTCTTGTTGAAACCACTCTTTTTGTTCTTCTTTTTCCATTGATGCAAGTGGCGAATGAATAATGACTTTTGTATTACCAAACTGAAATTCTTTCATCATATCCCCCCTTGCACTATATGTATGCAAAACAAGGAAAAAGACGAACTATCATTTTCATAAGACAAGCTACCCATACATATTCATAACAATAATACTAGACAAGCTGGTAGGTGAAACAAATGTATCGTCCACAAGAACTCGATGTCTTTATCTATTTACGTAAAAGCCGAAAAGACCTAGAAGAAGAAAAAAAGGCAATGGAACACGGACAACATTACGATACGCTTGAGCGTCATCGAACTCAGTTATTAGAACTCGCTCATAAGGAGCATCACAATATTATCGATATTTTTGAAGAAGTTGTTTCGGGTGAATATATATCTGAAAGGCCAATGATGCAAAAGCTTCTTCGTGAAGTGGAAACTGGCATTGCTGATGCAGTATTGGTGATGGATTTAGACCGCCTTGGTCGTGGTGATATGGTAGACCAAGGAACCATTTATCGTGTGTTTCGCTATTCAGAAACATTCATTATTACACCAACAGAAGTCATTAACCCCAATGATGAAAATCAAGAGTTAACCTTCAGTATAAAATCTTTGATTGCTCGAGAAGAGTTGAAAACAATTGTTAAGCGTATGCAGCGTGGTAGAAGGGCTTCTGCAAAAGAAGGAAAATCCATCTCTCGTGTTCCTCCTTATGGGTACTTACGAGATGATAATTTAAAACTTTATCCTGATTCTGAAAGAAGCTGGGTGATACCTAAAATTTTTGAATACATGGCTGATGGAATGGGAAGACAGGCAATTGCACAAAAACTAGATAGACTAGGAATTTCTCCACCTGAAGGTGAGTATTGGAATCCTTCAACTATCTCATCTATTATCAAAAATGAAGTATATCTTGGTCACATTATTTGGGGAAAAATACGTTATATTAAACAAAATGGAAAATATATTCGTAAAAAGGTATCAAAAGAAAGATGGCAACGACACAATCATGCTCACCCTTCGCTTGTATCGGAAGAACTATTTCAAAAAGCCAACATGGCACATAGTAAACGCTGGAGACCACCAACAACCAAAACAAAAAAACTTTCTAATCCATTGGCAGGCATCTTATTATGTGAACTATGCGGTCATTCCATGCTTTATCAACCACGGAAAGATCGTCCCAATCCTCAAGTGCGTTGTGTACAACCATCTTGTAAAGGAATTCAAAAAGGGGCATCCTTAATACTTGTTGAACAGCGCATACTTGATGGATTAAAACAAATTATTGAAAGCTTTGAGATACAGGAGAATATGGTACAAAAAAAGAAACCCCAAAATAACATTTTGCTACAACGAAAAGCTTTAGAGAACAAATCGCAACAAATTAACGATTTACAAAAGCAAAAAAATAACCTCCATGATTTGTTGGAGAAGGGTATATACAATATTGAAACTTTTTTAGAACGACAGAAATCCATTGTAATACGTTTAAAAACTACACAACAAGAAATAGAACAACTTGAGTACGAAATTAAGCGTGTATTAGAAAAAGAAAAACATATATATGAATTTGTTCCCAAAATTAAAAACGTATTAGAAGCATACTATACGACTGAAGATATAGAAAAGAAAAATCGCCTTCTTAAATCAGTTCTTGAAAAGGCAACGTATTTAAGAAAGAAAAGTTGGCAAAGAAAAGATGAATTTGTAGTTGAATTATACACTAGAATATAAATATTGAAACCCAAAATCTGAGCTATCTATTTCTTGAAAAATAAGTAATCATAGCTTAGGTTTTGATTCTTTATGTTCCAAAAGTCCCTACTTGTTAGTAACATTCCTACATACTCTTGCTTTTCTATAAGCACAAGTATGATATTTAAACAAACTCTTTTCACGTATCTTTACTGTTTTTCCATCAGTAACAAAACCTAAATAATCAAGTTTACTTCTTTCTCCATTTTCTCCCTTTATCAATCCATTCTCATATAATCTATTCACTTTATTTATCCTACTGGTGATTTAATTGAGCCAGTAATCATTGTAATAAGTGTAGATTTTCTGACACTAGACGGTCTTGTATCGACAATTATAATGTTTTACCCTTTATTTAGAATCTACTTTATGCTTCTGGACACAGATGCTCCTTCTACCCTTAAAAGGCATGAGCCTGATACAATAATCCAGCCCATGCCTAAGAAGTTTCTTTATGAAATAACCTGTCTCACTAACTTTATGGGGTTACTTCACACTGGCGGCTTCCATTTTAAAATCGAGCAGTAAGCGAGGGCACCTTCTTATGCCCCAAGTCTTCGGCTTGAGGGCAGCTACCGTGTCTCCCCCTGGAAACAGGACATATTATATACTACCTGTTTAAATCTTGTTCCTCGGATGTTTTAGACATCTAACCCTGGACCAATGTGGGAACTGAACATAAACGTTCCAGGTCCATCTCCTGGCTGCTGAAACGCTAGATGATAAGGTACCCATTTGTTTGCATGCTCATCAAAGGCCAGACACTGACGGCTGTGCCATGGAAAAACCGGAGAAATGCGTCTAAGTGGACCTCCCGCGTTTGGGCGAGCCTCCACCCAGCAGAGGAAGTTTTGTTGAATTAGGAGCATATTTCCATAATCCGTAGAAAGAACTCCACTCCCAAGGTTAATCACCCGATCCTTGCCATTATACTGAGGACCTGGAGCATCGTAAAACGCTACTTCTGCGACGTTGCCGACTGGTTCCGCAGATTGTAGTCCTGGATCCGGGGCATCCTCGACAAGTTTATTACTAATTTTCGACAACTGCCAACTATTGACTCCATTGGAAAAGAATCTCTCTCGAGCCATTTCCGCTGTTACCTGATGAACCTCAAAGTCTTTCCACTTACCTCGCGCTGACTGGCGTAGGCGAAAAATAATCTCTGTTGCGTTCACGAACGATGGTTTCCACGAATTTGGGTTGACACCCAGTTCTGCGTTGTGAAACCTGCTTGTACCCTGTATCCGCATCTCCACAAACGACGTCATTGGCAACGAATCGATGGGGGGCAGTGTGGCTGATGCTAGCAACGGATTAAACAGAGCACGAAGTCTAGCGTTATTTGCTTCCCATGTTTTTGCGAGAGAACTCAAGGAGGAAACTGGTGAATTCATCATAGACGTATTTAATATCCGATGAATTGAACCAAGCGGAGTTATAGGAGTAACCCGGCTATCTCCGCTCATGATTGTTCATCTCCGTCCTTTTTGCAGCATGGAAATATTTTTTCATACAATTTTGCAGCCTCGGTGTCTTTAGTGTTAACAATCTTTTGTGCCAATTGTTCACGAAGCAATTTTGCTTGAGCCAATTCGTTTGTCAACTTCTTTTCTCGTACAGTTTCATCTTGTAGTCCGTGAGAATAAGCATCAAGTGCATCTCCCTGACCAAGCAACGCTTCAACAATAACCCCATCCGTTCTCATCACGTTTTCTTTTGCGGACAAAATAATACCAGATACTGTCTTACCTTTATATGTGGACTTCAAATCTTTTTTCACACGATAATAGTGCTTTTCACTTTCCGGATAATTTTTTTGCTCAATTATTGAATGAAGATTATCTTGATAATCAAAAATGTTTGTTAGTTCGTCTATGATTATTTGCCGTACTTTTTTCCGTTCTGTTTCCTTAACCACTTCTTCTAGTAAATCATCGAGTTGAGTGAGTGGGTATTCACGACGTGATTCGGCGAATCCATTAAAAAATGCGACACGAACATCTACTAAGTGAAGTAAGGTTATAAACTCCTGGTTCATCTGTCTAAAAACAAAATTTAGCGTACGGCTGACATTAATGTTTTCCAACTGACGTTCAATCGTGGTTTCTTCACCTGTAGTTACTTTTGATTCATAACTCGTGTTAATTTGTACATCACGTTTAGCCGACGCTTTAGAAGAATGCTTTTGTGTGGCATTTGAAACGTTCTTTGTAAATTCCTCTCTGGAAGAATTAGAGCCCCCTTTAACACCTCCCGACACTTTTGCGCTTCCCCACCCCCAGGCAGCGTTTGCTTCCGCTTCTACATGATACTCAAAATTCTCGCTAGAATTTCTCTTATCTGATTGTTCAGACTGAACAGCATCCTCGAAAGATTTGGCACTTTCTTCTGTAAAAGAATCGAGAATACTCGATGCACGTTTCTCTTCTGTTTCAGTTTTTCGATACGTTTTGATCGTCATTTTTGTTCGTTCACCTGGAAGTAGCGAGAACGTTTTGATTGTTCGTCCAGCTCCATAATCTCCTGCGAAAGAAGTTAGTCTATAGATTTCGACGAGCATTAGGCGTGGATCCGCTTGTTTCGGTGGGGTTATAAAATTATACTCATATGTACCATACATATTTTTATAGATGTTCAATCGTTCCCCGTTTTTAATACGAGTCGAAACAACTGGAGGGTCGATTTTAGCCAAAATATTTCTTAACTGCAATTTATCTCCAATTGAAACTAATGAGGTAGATGCTGTCTTGGAAAGAGTTTCTGGACTGTATTCCGTTGCGTGTATTGCTAAAGAGTTCGTCGCAATTTTCACATTTGGAAAATATTTTGATGGAAAATATCCAGATTGTAAGGCATTGGATACCGCTTGTTGGATTTCATCGCCATCTTCAAGAACATTGTCTCTTGCTGGCGGTTCGGTAATGTTAGGTCCCGGAATAAATATGTCCCCATCTAATTCGATATTTATGCAATTTTTACCAGTATAAGAAGTCGGTTCGGGGACGTTATAGTTCAGAATAGACGCTTTTCCGTTGGTTTCAAATTGGACTATTGGTTCTGGCATAGTTTACCTCCTAATATAATAATTGTTTTAATACATTAGAATTTTTTGTGAAAAGAAATGAATTTATTCATATCGATTATTATCTATTTCCAAACGACTATCCTCTAAAAAGGCCATTAATAGGTATAGCACCACATAGCTATCAAGTTAAAATAATTTTGTATCCATATAACGAAAAAATGCTATTCCTGGGGGGAGTTAATATTCTTAAGTTGTTAGGCATGAGGTATCGCCACACATCCATCAACTTAAGCATTCATAATTACTCCAAAGTGAAAATTACACATTACTTGTTTCTATCATTGCAATTATTTATTATCGAGCACTCAGTTCAACATATAATCAATTAAAATGCTAAACATCTTCTTACATAAAACGAAAAAGAGTCTTAAATTAATAGGACTCTTTTTTTACTTTTCTCGAATGAATTTAAACAACTTTATTAGTCTTTAAACGGTTATACTATAAATGAAACAAATTTATTGTCACTAAACAACAACATCTACAATAACAAACGAATTAAAGCAACATTAAAAGGATTATCCCCTGTACAATACAGAGTTTAATCCTTATTAGTTGTTTAAAATATGTGTCTAACTTTTTGAGTTCAGTTCACACTGGACATGGGGTATGAAATTCACCATTATCACAGATGCGTACGTCTCACAAAATAGGTCTGTTTAAACGGGAAAGAATTTTCTTATTTTACTTCTAGGGAAGGAAAGCGGCGATACCTTCTGCAACGAGAGAGTGATATGACCTTTGAAATTCAATTTCTTCTCCGTGGTCATTAATTATCGTAAAAGTAGGTAGGTCCATGAAACCAGTGTAATGCTTACCTACAGTAAGAGTATTCGCTATTGATGTCTTATCTGCATTTGGGTCTGATATATCCCACCATGTCCCACTAAATACAAATTTTCCATCCACCATACCATTATATCTATATCCAAGCATTCCAACTGCTCTCCTAAGTTCTTCATAAGCCATGACCCGAGCTTTTAATGCAATAAGCTTATCTTCCAGAAACTCATCAGTACCTACACTAATTACTTGAGTTGGCTCATCCCAATGAACTGTTGCTCCTACTTTAGAAAATAGAGTAATTGGAACATATACAACTGGTTGTTGTACACTATTAGGGTGGTAATTCAATGCTATATATGGGGGTTTATTTATATTTTCACCATTTATATAAATAGGAATGGATGTGGTATAGACTTTATGATGATTAGCTCTCGAGTAATCATAGTTTATCGATTGATTGTAGCAATAATTGTAGGGTAAAAAATACATTTTACAAATACCTCCTTTTTCGAAAACTCCATATAATTTATTCAAAGGTTTAATCCTTGTTAAAGTCCAAACTAAAAATGTAATTTAAATGGGTTAATTTTTTAATTAAAATATAGGTTCCAACAACAAAGGGAAACCAATTTTTTCATTATTTAACAAAAATTTAAGTAAAAAGTGTATGACACCTCCTGATCCAACCATGAGATCCGCACTAGCGGCGTTAGGATCTTCCACTAGCCAGTTTGCAGTACCATATTCTGTTTCATGACGAAGGTTGATAAGAGTATGTGCAATTTGTTGCGCTCTTCTGAACCATTCCTTGTCACCAAGTACTCGAAAAGCTTCTAGATATATTTCGCCAAGACCACTAAGACCGTGGCATTGACTAAGATTATGATGGTAAAGATCGGATGGAAGAACGTGCAAAGCCTTGGATGCCATTTGAGAGTATAAAGAATTTCCGGTCTGTTCAAATAATCTCAGAAACATGAGGGCGATTCCTGGAGAACCGTGACACCACCATATCCATCGGTCTTCGTTTTTATCACTGTATTTCCATTCAAGAGTCTTTCCGTCGTCTTCAGAAATCGACTGAATAATGAGCCAATTCACTCCCGCTTTCCATGCCCTATTCGCTTCATTATTTTCAAAACGGCGAGAATATTCGGCCAAAAAATAAACCATACCGGCAACCCCGTGAGCAAAACCTGTCAGTGTTTCACCACTCATTCCTTCAACACCGGGTGGCATTTCCCAAGAACCGTCATCTTTTTGACTTTTAATCAGAAAATCGGCACATCGATGTGAAAAATCAAGCAATTGACGATCATTCAGACGATCTGCACAATAAAGTATAGATATACCTTGGCCTGCTGCTCCGTGTGTGACGTCAGGCCAATCAAGTTTGCCATTCAGGGCTTTTAACAGGAAATGATTAATTTCACTATTCCTTTCAATTAAACCGCCGGAAATCGCTTCAACAAGAGCTACAGCCACACCGGCCTCACCAAAATGCAATCCGGGTGAAGACTCCCCAGAATCACTTGTAAGAAGCCATTGAATAGCTTTTTGTACTCTTTCCTTTATTTCTTTCGTTTTATAACCATATCGAGCCATCCGTCCCAGTAGATATACTACTCCTGCTATACCTCTATTCGCATCACGAAACATCTCAAATGGCTCTGATGTTGGACTTATTTTATTATCTTTTTTATAAGGAGGAGACAACCATAGCCCTGAATCCTTATTGATAACTACATCATGGAGTAAACCCTGTTGACCTTTTAATATAATATTATTCAAATCTTTTTGATCGACAGATTTATTATAGGAAATCATCGATATAGGGCTATTTGTTGTTTGTAACTTGCTATTTAATATTGAAATGTAGCTTTCTAAGATTAATTTTATGTTTTTTAAATTAGGACGAATTAATGGATCATCATGAAGGCAATTTGTTATCATTTCAATAACATTATCAGGTACACTTTTCAACAATTCATTTAAACGATTTTTTAGATCGTTTTTATTCACAAATAAAACATGGTTTGGATCAAGTCCAGTAAAGAGTAACACCATTACACAACCCAAAGCGTATATATCGTCAGCAAATGTGGGTGTTTTTTTTTCATTTTGATCCGGTGACATAAAGCCAGGAGTTCCGAGACAGAATGCTGGAGATTCATCATCTATGGCATGAGTTAGTTCAAGATCAATTAAATACACTTGTTCATCTTTTCCAATCCAAATATTAGATCCTGTAAGGTCGCGATGAATGTAACCTTTATCATGCAGCTGATTAATGGCCTTTATGATTTTGCGTAGGTAAGTCAATAATTGAAGTTGCTTATCAACATTCATACTATCCCACGACCCATTTTTATAGAAATTCAATATTAACGTTTTCAAATTTTCCCCTTCAATATATTCAAGCGGGAGATAACCGTAATCATTTACCTCGAAATAGGGATCAACATTTGGTATAGGCACTGCACCAGATAAAATTCGATGAAGGGATTCTTGATGTTGTAAACGTGTTCGGACATCGCGTCCATATTGATCACTTACACAATATGGACGTCCTTGTTTGATGATTTTAAGACATACCTCATCCTGATTACGTAAATCAAGGCATAAAAAGACGGAACCTTTTGAGTCGGCCTTTATCACTTCAAGAACCAAATATCCTGGTCCCAAGAGTTCACTTGAATCATAAGATTCAATCTGGAGTGGGGAAGTACCCGATCTGGACAAAATTTCCTGAAACGGGTTTGGAATATCAGCAGGAGATTTAAAAGGTACATCGTACGAATCAATGCGTAAGGTTCCATCTGGTGCATAAATCGATTGGAAAGTCTGCCCAAGACGGTCACGGGTTATAATTGGATTGATCCCCCCGTATCTTGTATAGACAATATCCCCAAGCCTTAGATCTGTAGGAATAATAGGTCCATGGAAACCTGATGTAATTTTGACTAAACCTTCCGCAAGTTGTTTGGCTTCAGAATCATTATGAGGATAAATCGTCATAAATTTCCCAACCTGTTTTGACCCGAATGCTCCTTCATTTAATAAACCTAGAAATTTTTCGTTCTGCGCAATTTTAAAATTCACCTTGGAATCACGAAGAAATGGAATGACTAACTGAAGTAATGACATTGCTTCTGTTTCGATAGTTGATAAGTGGAGTTTCCATCCCTGCACTTGATTCGTATAACCTATGCTCGCCCAGGGATAGCGTAAATTAGGCTTAAGATTGAAATTCTCTAGAATAGACAAGTAACTTTTATGCATCGGTTTAACTCCTTTCATCATTAGCTGTAATGTAGAACTTCTTATCTGTGCACAAGCAATTGGTTTAGCTGAATAAATAAAATTATTAGACGTATATTATGCTTTCATCGGTTTAGAGGTTAACGTAGATTTAGATTAAAGATTTTAATTTTTTAGAAATCCAAATGGGGAAATAAAAAAACCGATCCTTAAAGATCGGTAAAAAATAGGATTATCCTTTGAATTTCTTTATTCTGGGTTAACTATTTTTGTAATTTGACAAGAAGGCCAGTCACAGCATAAGTAGTAAGTAGGAATTCGATTGATTGAAGGGCTATCTTGTATTTGTTCGGGCTTCAATTTTACAATAGAATCCTTAGTTTCCTGGTTAAGAAAATCCGCATTTTGAAGTGTTTTCTTAGGTTGAGAAACTAACTTTTTATAAAATAGTTTATCTTTTGTTGCATGGCTAACAAGTTGCATTATTTCTTCTCTAGACATTTTGGTCATCTCCTTAATATTTTTTTATTCATTATTCACGTTATGTTATGCGAATTTAAAATCAGATGATTAGGTTAAAAGTGTATTTTTAATGAGATGGCAACAAAGAAAATTTTTCTGTTGGTGTATGTTCAGTTATTTAGCTTAAAATATTTTAGTTATTGTCAGGCTAAACACCTTGTATTTTTGAAAAGAGCTAGATTAATTAACACTATAACTTTAATACAAAGGTAAATAGAAAGAGAATGTTTTGAAAAAAGATTGAAGAGGAAATGAGAAGATTCAACGTATAGGAGAACAACGCCTTAATGATGGGAAACAGCAATAGCATTGGTTAAATAAAACACTTGTTGTAAAGGGTAATATGAGGACCGTTTCTTCTAAGGGATAAACCGTTTTTCTATTGTAAAGGATAGTGAAATTAGTACTTGGGGTACCGTCCACATTTTAACGAAAATATACGTTAAGCAAATTTCGACATAAAAAACCAATTTTTCTACACTTGAAAAAAATCAGGATTTTGTTTTAAGTTTGGTGAAATCATAAAATGTATTATGAAATTATTTAATGCCGTATGAATTATAAAGGTTTTCATATCATAAAATGATATAGTACGTCATCGGCAAAAGGGGTACCCTATGTTAATGTAAATGAATACAAATATTTTTTTATGAAGAGAGGCCAACATGTTGAGGAGAATATTATTAGTTGCTACAAATGCGGATAATATGAATGGACATCCTACTGGATTATGGCTTGAAGAGTTAGCCACTCCATATATTTTATTTATACTATCTAGGTTCGATGTTGATATTGTATCTATAAATGGAGGGAAAGTACCCATCGATAAATGGTCTATTCCAAATGGTGTACCTAGTATATTTGAACATATTATACCATTGTTACAGGATACCCAGCCAATATCAATTGTTAATTTTTTCAATTATGATGCAGTACTATTTTGTGGTGGACACGGAGCTATAGTAGATTTTCCAAATAATCCATATGTAGCAAATTTAATTCTTAATATGTATAGGAATAAACGTATTGTTGCAGCTGTTTGCCATGGAGTAGGTGCTTTAGTAAATGTGCAAAATGAGAATGGTTCATTCTTTAGTACTGGTAAACAGATAACAGGGTATACAAATCATGAAGAAAAGGCAGTGCATCTTGTAAACAGGGTACCCTTCTTGTTAGAAAGTAGATTAAGAGATGAAGGTGCTTTATTTTATAAAGCACCTATTTTTACACCACATGTAGTAGTTGATGAAAATTTAATTACAGGACAAAATCCCCAATCTAGCTTAAAGATAGCAGAAACCATTAAACAGTGTTTATAAATGTTATTTTTCATTTTGAACGAAACAACGAAAAATCTTGCCAACTATCAAGAGAGCAGGATTTTTTTCATTATCGAGACGGAGAACTTACTTTTACAAGTTGTTTACCTACATTTTTACCTGTAAACAAATTGAAAAAAGCATTTGGCACGTTTTCAAAGCCTTGTGTAATCGTTTCTTCATATTTAATTTTACCTTGAGATAACCACTCAGCAATGTCACGTCTCCCCTCATCAAAACGTTCGCTGTATTCACCAACAATGAATCCTTTTATTAGTGAACGTGTTTTTAATAATTGTGGTTGAATACGTGGTCCAATATCTTCATTTTCTGCTGTATTATAAGCTGAAATTGCACCGCATAATGGTATGCGAGCAAAATCATTTAGTAAACTGATTACTGCATCGGAAACTTTACCACCTACATTATCGAAATAAACATCTACACCATCAGGACATGCTTCTGCAAGGACTTTTTGTAAATCGTCTGTTGCTTTGTAATTAATTCCTTTATCAAATCCAAGGTCATTTTCTAAATGTGCAATTTTTTCATCTGAACCTGCAATACCAACGACCCTTGCACCTTTAATTTTTGCAATTTGACCTACGATAGACCCAACAGCTCCTGCAGCACCAGAGACAACAACTGTTTCTCCTCTTTTCGGTTGACCGATATCAAGTAATCCAAAATAAGCGGTTAATCCTGTCATACCTAATACACTTAAATAAGCTGACAGTGGCACATTTGTATTTTCTATCTTACGAATAGATAAAGCGTCTACCGTATTATAAAGTTGCCACGGTAACGACCCTTGCACTTTATCTCCAGCTTTTAATTTCTCAGAACGAGATTTAATGACTTCTCCAATGATGCCTCCTGAAATAGGGTGATTAACTTCATAAGGTGCCACATAAGATTTTCCAGCATTCATTCGCCCTCTCATGTAAGGGTCTACGGACAAATAAAGGGTTTTTACGAGTACCTGTCCTTCTTTTAGTTCATCAATAGAAATGTTACGAAATTCAAATGTATCTTCTGTAGGTACACCCTCTGGACGTTTTGCTAAAACAATTTGTTGATTTTGAATCGTCATTTTTGTTCTCTCCCTTTGTACAATTTATTGTTTTTAAAACTTTATATAATGAAGAAAATATACCTTATTTATTTTGAAGAGCATTCACTAATTCTTCTCCAAAGCTTTGAGATGCAAATGGATCACGCCCTGTTAAGAGTTGTTTATTTCCCCATATCACTTTTTCATTTGCACTATATTGTGCAATTCTACTCATTTCATCCTCTAAGCTATATGGTAAAAGGCTTACAATAGCCGCTGGTTCTTCACTGTTTGGGAACCCTGTTACTTTCAAACCAGCTATAATGCTTTCTCCATTAGGGAGTTTTGTCCAAACCAATGGAGATGGTCCATGACATACAGCAGAAACGATATTTCCGTTCAGGTAGATTGTTCGTAATATATGATGTAAATCATCATTTTTAGCAAGGTCAAACATAGCACCATGTCCACCAACAATAAAAACTGCGTCATACTCATTCGGATTAATATCTGAAAGTTTTGATGTTTTATCAGCTTTTCCGGATTCATATAATTCTTTATACGTACCATTTGGATCATAGTCTTTACTAATACTAGTTTTATCAATTGTAGGTTTTCCACCTAGGGGTGAAGCTAAATCTATACGATGACCTGCCTCCTCTAAAAGAAGCATAGGTGCAAATAATTCCTCAGCCCACCATCCTGTTTCATAATTGTTTTTCTCGTCTTTATATCCACTTGATAATACCGCTAAGACCTTTGCCATTGTTATCCCTCCTAACATTTGTATCGAGAGATAGTATGTCCCATTATTACAGTTTTATATTGAACCAATTATGGCTTGTGAGATAACAAAAAGTATATAACACAAAATAAACAAAGTAAACTTATTAGGTGCATTTAGTTTAAAAACTTTATTTTGTTTATAATTGTCACTTAATTTGTTATACTACTCTTTATGGATAAAAGAGGAGGCTCCTTTTAATGAGAAAAGTAGCGTGTACAAATACTTACATTAACAAAATAAAACCGATTATAAGAAAAACAAGCTTTAGCCAACTAAAGATAGATGAAATTGCAAAATATATGGATATTAGTAAAGCTACTCTTTATAAACGTTTTTCATCTAAAGATGAGATCATTCAAGCAGTTGTAGAAGATTATATAAATTATCTTCTTGAAGGGGACTTGGATAACCAAGATGAAGGGATTTCTTATGCGGAACGTTTTCAGAAAACGTTTATTCATTCTTTAAAATGTGTAACATATATCTCTGATGTGTTTTTACAGGATTTAAAGGAATCTTATCCGCATTTATGGGATCAATTGGTTGTCGCGCAACAAAATCGTAATCATAATTTACAAGTATTTTTTGAATCGGGTATGCAGCAAGGGGTTTTTAACCAGATTAATGCGCAGTTATTTATGGTTCAAGATGAGGTTGTTTTAAGAAGGATTATGGATCAATCATTTTGTATTCAGTATGATATTACGTTAAAACAAGCATTAATTGATTTTTATAATTTGAAAAAGTATCAGTTATTTAAACCACAATATTTAGATACAGCTAATGATTCTATTATTGCAAAAGAAATTATTGCTATTTTACAAATGATTTCATAAAAAAGCAGATTTTCCTTTTATATAGGAAAATCTGCTTTTGATGTTTCTGTTGTATAAATAAGCAATTATGCGTTTTTTTGTAATTGTTTTAATACTAATTCTGCAACAGGGCCGCCTGAAGCTGGATTTTGACCAGTTATAAGACGATTATCTTCAATAGCATAAGCTTCCCAAGGTTGTTCAGCTTTTTGATAAATAGCACCTTTTTTAAGCAACTCATCTTCTGTTAAGAATGGAACAAATTGATCTAACTCCACCAGTCTCTCTTCTTCATTTGAAAAACCTGTCACTTTCTTTCCATTAATGAGGTATTCACCATTAGATAATTTAATATTCAACAGTCCAACCGCACCGTGGCAAACAGAAGAAACAATTCCGCCATTTTCATAAATGTTTTGACTAATATTTTGAAGTTCTTCGTTTTCAGGGAAATCCCAAATTACTCCATGCCCACCTGCATAATAAATTACAGCATAATCATCTGGATTTACTTCGCTAGGTTTAAGTGTAGAACCTAGACGATTCATGAATTCTTTTTTCTGATACCATTCCCAATCAATATTTTCAGCCATTGCCAAGCTATGTGGATCAATAGGTGTATATCCACCTTGTGGACTAACATAATCTACTTCATATCCCGCTTCTTCTACTTTCTTAACAAAATGCACTGCTTCTCCAAGCCATAAACCAGTAGCTCGACTTAGGTTTGGGTATTTTTCCACACTTGTTAACACAACTAACATTTTTTTCTTCATGATAATCCTCCTATAATTGAAAGCCTTGGGCTTCATGTTTTTATATAAAGTTCTCTCTTACCAAATATTTTTAATCATTTCATAAGTTAAAGATTATTTTCTTGTTTTTCATATTTAGCTTATCGTTTGTTTCTTGTATCCGTTAGTTGCAACTTTGAATAATCATTATTTTTCCTCCCTTAGGCTAGATTCGGAATTAGTGTATAATAAAACGTAAACAAAGTAAACTTAAAAGCCTATTCGAGTTCACTTTGTTTATTTATATGCTTGACAGAATGAAAAATTAGCAATAAGATAGTTCCATGACTATCAAACAATTTAATCCAGATGAAAAACGTGTGAAAATTTTTAAAGCTTTAGCGGAAGTAAAACGAATTGAAATTCTTCGTTATCTGTATCATGATAACAAGAAACATACATGTGGAGAGATAGAAGAATCACTCGGCATGAATAAGTCAAATCGTTCCTATCATCTTAAGATTTTGTTGGAGGCTGACTTAATTCATGTCGCACGTCATGGTCAATTTAAATTCATTACGATAAAGGAGGATACTTTTAGTGAATTCCTACCAGGTTTTTTGGCAACACTATGAGTGCCAAAAAACCTAATTTTTCATTATCAGTTTGAAAGTTTTAAAACTATTAGAATAAGAGGTGTGAGTTATGGGGACAAAAAAAGGTAAGCATTCAAAATGGTTGCTTTTTACGTTGTGTTTTATTGTTTTGTTAGGTCCTATGAATGCTGTATTATTTAATGTGGCTCTGGAGGATATTTCTAAAGATTTATCGATTAGTCCTTCAAAAGTAAGTTGGATTGTAGTCGGTTATTCCTTGGTTGTTGGAATCGGTTCCATGATTTATGGAAAACTAGCCGATCGTTTTAGTGTGAAAAAACTGTTAATCATTTCAATTATTTTGTTTATACTGGGTTCAATCGTTGGTTTTAGCAATCAATCCTATGGAATCGTCATTTTTGCAAGGCTATTACAAGCAAGTGGAGGAGCTTCCTTCATTGCACTTGGTATGATTGCGGTAGCGAAACTGTATGCGCCTGATGAAAAGCCGGGAGCATTGGCTATGATTAGTTCTTCAATTGCATTAGCTGTTGGTATGGGACCTTTAGTTGGTGGTGCCATTACGAATACACTTGGTTGGTCCTATCTATTCTTATTCATGGTAATTTCAATTGTTGGTATGGTCTTACTTATGAAATTTATGCCAAAAGAAGAAATGCATCATACAGATGAACCATTCCATTTTGATTTTCTTGGTGCTGTGCTATTATTTGCATTAATTGCTACTGTTTTATTAGGAGTAAGCATTAATAGTGGGCTCTTTGTTCTTTCAGTCGTTTTCTTATTTTTATTTAAGGTTCGAATGACAAAAGCTAAATATCCATTTATTGATATTGAATTATTTAAAAACACACCATTTCTTCGTTTAATCACGATTGGTTTCATTATGAACGTTGCATTATGCGCAAATCTGTTGCTTCTTCCGTTGTTATTAGCAAGAAAACATGGATTATCACCTTTTGTAATAGGTATTGTAATATTTGTTGCGTCTTTATTTGGAATTTTATCTAGTTTTCTGACAGGGAAAATTGTACCAACATTCGGAAATATAAAAATGATTTATGTAGCATCTATTGTAATGATTATTGGTTTCTTAGTTTTAGGGATCATTCCAAGTGCGAATCTAATTGTTATTTTGATCGCGATTATTTTAACGTTTATGAGCTACTCTGCAATTCAAGTATCTCTGAATACTTTTATACCTAAAATATTAAATCCAGCCAAAATTGGGGTTGGTCTTGGGTTATATAATTTAACTAATTTTGTAGGTATGGCATTTGGTCCAGCGGTTGCAAGTAAGATAATGGAATCAACAAATAGTTTTAGTTTAAACTTTATTTTAATTGCTATCTCAATTTCTGCTCATTTCTTGTTACTATTTAAGATGTCTTCTTTGCAAAAAAAGACGGCATGAATTTATTCTGTTACAAATCTTATAAAAAGCATAAAAAAGTCTCAAAAACCTCCGTTTTTGAGACTTTTTATGTGTTCTATTCGATATTGAAAGAATGCTATATTTCCAGTCTCAAAACTTGTCTTAAAATCAAAATCTCATTATTTCTTTATCTTATGAGTTATGAGACAATACAAAAGAATATGGGGGTGATAATTTGTTAATTGGCTACGCTCGTGTATCCACACATGATCAAAATTTGGACTTACAGAAAGATGCTCTTATACAAGCTGGGTGCAAACGGATTTTTACTGATGTAGTAAGTGGATCTACCTCATCTCGCTCTGGATTAGATGAAGCTCTTGATTACGTACGCGAGGGTGATACATTAGTAGTTTGGAAATTAGATCGCTTAGGTCGTTCCCTCAAGCACCTTATTGAAACCATCAATATATTAAATGAAGAAGGAATTGCCTTTCGAAGTCTTCAAGAAAATATGGATACTTCTACAAGTGGAGGGAAACTCATTTTCCATGTATTCGGAGCATTAGCTGAATTTGAACGAGAAATGATTCAAGAACGTACACAAGCTGGATTGTCAGCCGCTCGTGCACGTGGTCGTCTGGGTGGGAGACCTAAAGTGATGGATACAACCCAGGTTTCTATGGCTAAATCTTTAATGAAGGATCCAAATTATTCTACTGAAGATATATGTAAAACCTTAGGTGTTTCAAGAGCTACATTGTATCGATATCTGCAGAAGGCGAAATAACAAATACAAAGGGGATGACTTCTAATGTATGTGAGAGTAAGAGAACTTCTTACAGCAGAAGAACGAAAGCAATATATGCAAATCCCCTCTGATATAAGCGAATGGATATTAAGTACATACTTTTCTTTCAGTCAGCATGATATCAAAATCATTAATCGCCATCGGAGGGACTATAATCGTCTAGGTTTTGCTATTCAATTAAGTGTTTTACGATATTCAGGATGGCCCTTATCTGATGTAGGAGATATTCCGAATGTCGTTTTAGAATTTGTAGCTACACAAATTGGTGTAAATACAGAAGATTGGGGACTCTATGCTCAACGAGACGCTACACGATATGAACATATAGAAGAGATCCGAAAAGAATACGGTTTTCGTAACTTTACAATTGCTGACTATCGAAAGTTATCTAAATTTCTTCAACCACATGCATTAAATAATGGAAATACAACATATCTCATTGAAACAGCATTGCAAGAACTCCGTACTTGGAAGATTATACTTCCTTCGATGGCAATTATAGAACGAGCAATATGGGAAACACGTAAACGAGCAGAGAAAAGCATATTTAAGATGCTAACATCATCTCTAACCTTTTCACAAAAGGAAAAACTAAGTGGGTTGCTCCATTTCATGCCTAACTCTTCAAAAACTTATTTAGCTTGGTTAAAAGAAGTACCTGGTCAATTTTCACCAGAATCTTTTTTAAAGGTTATTGAGCGCTTAAAATACATAAAAGGACTACAGTTAAACATTAATACAAAAGGGATACATCCTAATCGACTACGACAACTATCTCGAATGGGAGCACGCTATGAAGCTTTCTCATTTCGAAGATTTAAAGAGATAAAAAAGTATGCCATATTGGTGGCTTATCTATTCGATTTAACTCAGGATTTAATTGATCAAGCTTTTGAGATTCATGATAAACAAATGATGAATCTTCAATTAAAGGGAAGAAAGCAGCAAGAGGAGATCCATAAAAAAAACGGAAAAGCGCTAAATGAAAAAATTCTTCATTATGCAGACCTAGGAACTGCATTAATTAAAGCTAAAGAAGAAAATGTGAATCCTTTTGTGGTATTAGAAACAGTCATGCCCTGGGATAAATTTGTAGCTTCTGTAGAGGAAGCTAAACAACTGTCTCGACCTATAAATTATGATTATCTTGATTTATTAGAAAGCCGATACAATTACCTACGAAAATATACTCCTACATTACTTAGAGCCTTAGAATTTCAGTCTACAAATTATGCTAAGTCTGTATTAAACGCTTTAGACGTCATCCGTGAACTAAATACTCAGGAAAACGTAAAGTATCACAAGGAGCCCCATTAGCTTTTGTTTCAAACAGATGGCAAAAACATATATACGACGAAGATGGAAACATTAATCGACATTTCTATGAATTAGCTGCATTTACCGAACTACGGAATTATGTACGTTCTGGAGATATTTCTATTGTGGGAAGCCGGCAGCATAAAGATTTTGATGAATACTTAATACCATCTCAAGATTGGATTGATAGTAAAGAAATAGGGACACGCTTAGCAGTTGCTACACATGCCGATGAGTATATAGCGGAACGAACACAAACTCTATTAAAGCGAATTGAAACATTCTCTAACAATGTTCACTCATTAGATGGAGTTGATATTAACAAGGGAAACCTACACCTCCAGCGTTTGGAAAAGGATACTCCAGAGGAAGCCAAACAACTAAGTGCCAAACTCTATCACATGTTACCTCGGGTTAAGCTTACAGACCTACTTCTAGAAGTAGCGAACTGGACAGGCTTCGAGCAACAATTTATTCATGCATCCACAAACAAACCACCTAAAGGGGAAGAAATCATTATTTCTCTTGCTTCACTTATGGCTATGGGAACAAATATTGGACTTACGAAAATGGCAGAGGCTACACCAGATATCTCTTATCATCAGTTAGCTAATGCAAGTCAGTGGCGTATGTACGATGATGCATTAAATCGTGCACAAGCAATATTGGTTAATTTTCAACATCAGCTACCCTTGGCTTCTTACTGGGGTGACGGTACTACTTCATCATCGGATGGAATGCGTGTTCAAATTGGGGTATCTTCTTTGAGTGCTAGCTCGAATCCACACTATGGATCTGGCAAAGGAGCGACTATATATAGATTCGTAAGTGATCAATTTTCTTCCTTTTACACAAAAGTTATTAACACGAATGCAAGAGATGCTATACATGTGATTGATGGGCTACTTCATCATGAATCTGATTTAATGATTGAAGAGCATTATACGGATACAGCCGGCTATACCGATCAAGTATTTGGCTTAACTCACCTGTTAGGATTCCGTTTTGCACCTCGATTAAGGGACCTATCGAGTTCTAAATTATATACAATTGGTTCACCTAAAGATTTTTCAAATATAGAAGGTCTTATACGGGGACAAGTGAACATGAAATTGATCTATGAAAATTATGATGACGTTTTACGTATAGCCCATTCAATTCGAGAAGGAAAAGTGTCCGGTGCACTAATTATGGGCAAGTTAGGTTCTTATACCCGCCAGAATAAGGTAGCAAAGGCATTAAGGGAAATGGGTAGAATTGAAAAGACTATCTTTATTTTAGATTATCTTTCAGATAAGACGTTACGTAGAAAAGTTCAACGAGGATTAAACAAAGGGGAAGCAACGAATTCATTAGCAAGAGCAATATTTTTTGGGAAACACGGAGAATTCCGTGAACGTGCTCTCCAAGACCAATTACAACGAGCAAGTGTATTAAGTATTCTCATTAATGCCATCATTATATGGAACACCGTATATTTAAGTAAGGCTGTAGAGATGTTAAGAAGTACGCATGGGTTTAACGAAGAATTATTAAAACATATCTCACCACTAGGATGGGAGCATATCAACTTTTTAGGTGAGTACCGATTTAATAAGAAAGATACTACAACGTTAGAATCTCTTCGTCCTTTACAACAAGTCTAAAAATAAGAGCCGGATTTTTCTTAGAGTAGAAAATCCGGCTCATTTTATGTCGAAATTTGCTTAACGTATATTTTCGTTAAAATGTGGGCGGGACCCCTACTTAAACTAAAACAGCTAATTGAAGCTAATCAGTTATTCCATTATAGGGTACTTTAATTGAATAAGAATTACAAAAATGATTAAACTTTATTTTAAAGCAACATCAATTCGGCTCACCATTTTGTTTTTCAAGGGTTGGATTATAGTTCGCAACCATGAATGCAAGTTCTTCTTTTTTCACCATTTCTGAACAAACGTATCAAGAAGCGCATCGATAGTCTGCTGAATCATTTCTTCTAATATAGAAGATACGTATTGATCACGGTAGGCTTCTTGATTCGCTAGTATAAATAATAACCTGTTCCAATGACTGGGAGACCTAAAATAACTGTAATCCAAGCGACTTTAGATGAGGTATTACGTATATCAAAGAAAATTAGCTTAATGACAATTCCAACTCCAAATAACTCAATAATTATGCCTACTACATATACTTGATGTAGCTTTAGAATACAGATTGCTCGAACATTTGGTTCTAGTGATACTTAATAAACCTTTAGAACCATGTACGAACAATTCTTCTTTTTTAGGTTGAGTAGCCCTTGATAGATTTAAGCTTCCTAGTGCTCCCCCCATTTGTTTTAAACGTAAGAATTGCTGCGTCTTCATTTTCGTAATTAACATCTGGTCTTACAGTGTTAGACATATATGCACACACGTCAATAAAAAAAACGAAATACCAAACAATTAAATCTAATACAGGGTGCCCCATATCTAAAATAACACCACTGCTAGCTACTTCTTTGATATCTCTCCATGCAAATAAAAAAAGAACGGTTCTCCGTCCTTAATAAACCTGTTTATCTTAGTTTCACTCTACATTAATAGATATTAAACTCCTATTGCTAGAAATTTCACTTTGTCATTTCTCTATTTCTAAGATATTTATTTTTTAACTTTCTTTTAAGAAAAATGTTTTTAGGCAACCAAAAACATCCTTCTTATTCTTCAATATATAATACCTAAACTTTTCATCCTCAATGTTTTTATAAACAGAAAAAAGGGTAGATGATGGACGATTATACTGGTTCACTTCTCCATAACCAAACATGTTACATACCTTCATCAATTCTTGTACAAGCTTCACACACCGAGCATTATCTGATGTTAAATTATCCCCATCTGAAAAATGAAATGGATAAATATTATAGCGTTCTGGTGAATATTTTCCATCTATTAACTCAAGTGCTTTTCTATAAACAGAGGAACATATCGTTCCACCACTTTCTCCTTTTGAGAAAAATTCTTCTTCTGTCACAACTTTCGCTTCTGTATGATGAGCAATAAACTCTATGTCCACAGTTTCATACTTTGTACGCAAGAATCGTGTCATCCAAAAGAAGAAACTACGCGCCATATATTTCTCCCAAATCCCCATTGATCCACTTGTATCCATCATTGCTAATACAACCGCTTTTGATTCTGGTTTCAATACTTCGTTCCATGTTCGAAACTTCAAATCTTCTTGATGAATTGGGTGGAAAGATGGTTTCCCGCTCATTGCATTTCGTTTATAAGCTGATATCATCGTTCGTTTTTTATCAATATTTCCCCATAGTCCTGTTTTTCTAATGTCATTAAATTCAATGTGTTCAATCCGATTTTCATCCATTTCTTTTCTCTTTAGATTAGGAAGCTCTAATTCTTTAAAAAATGCTTGCTCCAATTCTAATATAGATACCTCTGCTTCATAATAATCTTCTCCTGCTGCATCCCCAGCACCTTGCCCTTTTCCTGGGCCCTTCTGCTTTTGACCACCGGATCCATCTCTTGCAACCACATCGCCAACTTTACTATCACCAGTTCCTTGCCCAACATGTTTGTTCTTATCATAGTTATATCTAATTTTATATTCATCCAAGGAACGAATTGGTATTTTTACGACATCCCTGCCATTAGACATAACAATACTTTCCTCAGTTACAAGGTCTGGTAAGTTATTCCTAATTGCATCTTGCACCTTTTCTTGATGGCGTTGTTGATCGTCATGTCCTTTGCGATGGAGGGACCAGTTTTCCTGTGAAATTGTATAATTAGGTTGATTTTCTTCGCCCATCCCTTTCCCTCCTTACTATAATTTTCCTTATTCCCCTCTAAAAAGCAATAATATAAAAATTCGAAGTCATGATACGACTACCATGCTAGATGAAACATAACTACTCATTAGATAATCCGTATACTCATAATCTGTTACCTCTTACTCCGAACATTACCAACAAAGGTTTTAACACCCGTGTAATACAAGTAAATATTCTTTAGCTGATAAGAAAGAAACACAATGCATTGTTGCACATTTTTCTACTCTGCAACATATTGTATTGTGTTGACTTTTTTCTGTATGAATGTTTGGTTAATCTATCATATGCTTATTGTAAAAATAATTGACAATTAATTCATGAAATTGCATCCTAATTTATTATGTTTGGACAAGCCTATATAAAGAAACCCCTACGACATTTTATTCTACAAGATAGAAAAACGCTGTCCTCGTTTAACAAGAGACAGCGTTTTATTATCAAATTACCGATTCAGCAAGCTACCTACATAACGTAACAATTCATTTGCTGATGTAGAATTATAGCCATGATCATTAATTAAGCAAGCCACAACTTCATTAATTTTCTTAAGTTGATTTTCATCTGGCGTTTTGGTCGATGTTGTAATTTTCACAACATCCTTCAAATCAGCAAAAAGTTTTTTCTGGATTGCTTCACGAAGACGTTCATGTGAGTTATAGTCAAAACGTTTTCCTTTTCGAGCATAGGCAGAAATACGAATTAAGATTTCTTCGCGGAAAGCTTTTTTGGCATTTTCTGAAATGCCAATTTGTTCTTCAATGGAACGCATAAGCTTTTCATCTGGACTCATTTCTTCACCTGTTAATAAATCACGTAATTTTGATTTATTGCAGTACGCTTCAACATTATCTAAATAATTATCCATAAGAGTCTTAGCCGATTCTTCATATGAATACACGAACGCTTTTTGAACTTCTTTTTTCGCAATTTCATCATATTCTTTCCGTGCAAGTGAAATGAAATTCATATAACGCTCTCTATCTTCATTACTAATAGATGCATGTTGATCTAATCCATCTTTTAAAGAGCGTAATACATCGAGCGCATTAATAGATGGCACTTCTTTTCGAATAATAGTTGATGATATACGATTAATTACGTAACGTGGGTCAATACCATGCATGCCTTCATCTTGATATTCTCGCTGTAGTTCTTCTACATCAATTACGTTATATCCTTCTACCATCTCTCCATCATATAGACGCATCTTCTTAAGTAAATCGATATCTGGGCGCTTTGAATCTTTTAAACGTGTTAAAATCGTAAACATAGCTGCAACACGAAGCGTATGCGGTGCAATGTGTACATTAGAAACATCACTTTCTTGAATCATCTTCTCATAAATATGCTCTTCTTCACTCGCACGCAAATTATATGGAACTGGCATCACAATAATCCTTGAATGCAATGCTTCATTCTTCTTATTAGAGATAAAAGATCGATACTCTGTTTCATTCGTATGAGCTACAATCAATTCATCTGCTGAAATGAGTGCAAATCTTCCCGCTTTAAAATTCCCTTCTTGAGTAAGGGATAATAAATGCCATAAAAATTTCTCATCGCATTTTAACATCTCTTGGAATTCCATCATGCCACGATTTGCTTTATTTAGCTCCCCATCAAAACGGTACGCACGTGGATCAGATTCAGAGCCATATTCTGCAATTGTAGAAAAATCAATACTTCCTGTTAAATCCGCAATATCTTGTGACTTCGGATCAGAAGGGCTAAATGTACCAATTCCCGTCCGACGATCTTCAGAGAAGAAAATACGCTCTACAATTACATCTTCAATTCTTCCACCATATTCTTTTTCTAAGCGCATTACATTTAATGGTGACAAATTCCCTTCAATTCTTACATTATATTCATCATAAAAATCATTTCGTAAATGATGTGGTATTAAATGCAAAGGATCTTCATGCATCGGACACCCTTTTATAGCAAAAATGGCTCCACGATCTGTACGCGAATACGCCTCTAATCCTCGTTTTAATATAGTAACTAATGTCGATTTCCCACCACTAACTGGACCCATTAATAATAAGATTCGCTTTCTAACATCTAAACGTTTTGCAGATGGATGAAAATATTCTTCAACAAGACGCTCTAATGCATCTTCTAATCCAAATAGTTGATTGCTAAAGAAGTTATATTTTTTTCTACCTTCTATTTCTTCGATACCAGCATCTTTAATCATATTATAAATGCGAGAGTGTGCTGTTTGAGCCACCCATGGTCTTTCTTTCACAAGCTCCAAATACTCCGCAAACGTACCTTCCCACTGTAAACGTTCTTCTGCTTCTCGATGCTGTTCAATTTTTTTTAGAATATCCATTATAGCTCCTCCCCCATCTCCTTGTTCAATCGGATTATTATAAAAGGTATGCCTGGATGTCCTTAAACATTCTTTAAATCCAAACGAAATATCTCACAAACTTTATAAATTTCATCCCCAAAATTAAAAGAAAATTCGGTATAATAATTATATCAATGAGAAGAACTCTTTATTCTTGCTCTCACAGATATTTCTTCTTTGCTTCCATAGAACTTACATAGATTTTCATAAATCACTTAAAATAATATATCGAAAAGGGAGGAATTTTCATGAAATTATTATTAATTTTAGGTGTCTCACTTACATTTCTTACTGCAATTTTCACATCTGGATATAATGATAAACCAGGTACAAACAAAAAGTGATGAGCCTTAGGCCCATCACTTTTTATTTTCTGCTTTTCATTATATGTTCAATTAACACAAAATAACATAAACATATACTATTTAAAATAAATATTTTCTACCTTATCTACTGAAAGAGGTGGATTAAAATAATATCCTTGTGCTAAAAGTACATTCTTCTCTTTTAAAAATTGAATTTGTTCTGCTTCTTCTACACCTTCTGCAATTACATTTACTCCCAGTGTGTAGGCGAGATGGATAATCGCAGCTGTAATATTCGCATCACGTACATCTACATGTACTTCTTTCATAAAAGATCGGTCAATTTTCAATGTATCAATTGGATAAGTTTTTAAATAGCTTAAAGAAGAATACCCTGTTCCAAAATCATCTAAATGGATCTTTAATTGCTTTTCTTTTAACCTCAGCAATACATTCTTTGATAAATCTTTATGCATGAGCGCTCCCTCTGTAATTTCTATCGTTAACAAGTGAGGAGGTACGTTATATGCCTCTAAAGCTCTTGTAATTACTTCTATTAATGTAACCGAACGAAAATGTTTAGCTGAAATATTAACAGCAATAGGTACTACTTTATACCCTTTATTCATCCATTCTCGAATTTGCTTACAAACTTGATTTAATACCCATTCATCAATTTTCACAATAAATCCCGTTCTCTCAGCAAGCGGAATAAATTCTCCTGGCGATATATAGCCTAATTCTTCATTTTTCCACCTGAGCAAAGCCTCCATGCCGACCATCTCTTCTGCCATAATATTAATTTGTGGCTGATAACATAATGAAAATTCATTTTTCTCTAATGCATGATGTAACCGATTTTCCATCATAAATTGTTTCTCTCGTTCAACATTTAATCCACTACAATAAAATTGATAATTGCCTTTTCCTTTCTCTTTTGCTTTTTCTAATGCACCATCAGCACGTTGAAATAACGTCTTCTCATCCGTTCCATCTTCCGGTACCATAACAATTCCAATTGAAGCGTTCAAGTATACAGTCTTTTCATTTATAACAAAACAATCATTGATTTTTTTTAAGGTTGTTTGTACAATTCCCTCCACTTGATCCTTATTTATATTTTCTATTAACATAACAAACTGATCATCGTGTTCTCTAAACAAGTACATATCTTTTACATATATATTCTTTAACCTGTTAGTAACTTTTTTTAATACACGGTCTCCTATTTCGTGACCAAACGTATCATTAATAAGATGAAATTCATCTAAATCTATAAAAATAAGTGCAAATTCCTTTTTAGTGTTTAAAAGCGCATTCAATTTATTGCTACATGAAATACGATTTAATAAACCTGTGAGTTGATCATAATAAGCTAAATACTCTGTTTTCAACTCATTCGATACTTGTTTCGTAACATCTCGCATAACAATATATACACCAATAATTTCACCCTTTATAATAATTGGAACCGTCTTGATAGAAAGATAAAGTTCATATCCATCTTTATGTATATATTTTTGAGCGACAAATTGCTGCGCCTCTCCTTTTAACGCTCCTTTAAATATATTTCGAAATGGTTTCTCATAGTGCTTATTCAAGAATTGAAAAATAAAGTTACTTTTCAATTCTTGATCTCGGTACCCAAAAATCTTATAAGTAGCCGGATTAGCATACATGATCTTCCCAGAAGGATCAAGAGAGAGAATAGAATCATCATTGTATTCTAACAATGACTTAAATAACATTTGCTTTTCCTCTATTTCCCCCTTTTCATGTATTTGAGCTGTAATATCCCTTGTAATACAAATGATAAACTGGCATATATCATTTGCATCGCATATCGGATTTAATGAAGATTCATAATGTAAGGTTTCACCTGTAGGTAATGTCACTACATCACAAAAGGTATGCGCTTTTCTTTTTTTCATAACCATTACATATTGTAGCTGTAATATTTGTGCTATTTCAGCGGGTAATACCTCTTCGAAATTTTTCCCATAACACCTTTCATCTAATCCCGAATAATTCATCCCTCTTTCATTCATATACACATACTCAAATGTTTGATTTCGATTTACTTTCATGATGAACACCAAATCTTGAATTGCATGTAACAATCCTTGATGAATTAAATCCATATCTATCATACTTAAAAAGTTTTTTTGATTATTATACTTTTCTGTCATATCTGTCTCAACCTGTCTTATATTTTATTCATATATCTCATTGTATATGAATATGCCACCTTTTAAAAATGTATGATTGCATATTATTGTCTCCATGAAAAAAAGCCGTCAAATGACGGCTCTTAGTACACGATTTGTAAATCTAAACCAGGATAATTTTGTTGGCGGAATGCTTCATAAATGAGGATTGCCGCTGTATTTGATAAGTTTAACGAACGTACTTTGTCCGTCATTGGAATACGTAAACAATGATCGAAATTTTCTTCGATTATATTTGCTGGTAATCCATTTGTTTCTCTTCCAAACACAAAGTAATAATCTTTCTCGGGCTTACTATAATTAAACGCCGTATGTGCCTTTTCACCATACTTTGTTAAATAGAAAAATTCACCGTCTTTATTCTTTTCGTAAAACTCTTCAATTGAATCGTAATACGTAATTTTCACGTGCTGCCAATAGTCTAAACCAGCACGTTTTAACATTTTATCATCTGTTGAAAATCCAAGCGGTCGAATTAAATGTAATTCTGCCCCAGTTGCTGCACAAGTTCGTGCAATGTTCCCTGTATTTGCTGGAATTTCTGGTTGATATAAAACAACATGTACTCCCACGTGATATTCACCTCAATCTTTTGTCTACTACGTATTATACCACTTGAGTCAAAAATCTCTACCCATTAATTATATGAAAAAATTTATATTTCATTTGTGGCGTATATTTACTAGAATCCTCATAATTCCAATAACGACGGCGACTGTTAGCCGAATGAGCATTTACCAGCGGCATATCATCAGCGTCTTTTGCAACCACAATCGTCGTATGATTCCATCTACCATCATCTTCAAAATCATAAGCAATTACATCCCCAAGTATAAGGTCTTCTGGTTTTTCTACTGCTTTAGCTTGAAGCCCTGTTGTAGCTCCCGATAAATACCAATAAAATGAGTGAGCAACTGCCCAGCTCCAGCTCCATTGATTTTCCCTTTGCCACCACCCTTTACGAATATTAGGATATCCAGTCATTGGTGTTTCTCCTGCATGAAGACATTGTGAAATAAAATTCGTACAATTATCCGGAAAATTACGATATGCCGGATTCCGATCATCCCACCAACGTTCTGCGTATTTAACAGCCTCTAAACGATTATACTGGTATGAATCATACTTGCTTTTTGTTCCCTCTCGCTCTAGCGTTCCATCATTTTGCTGTACTTCTTTCTGTTCAACAATATGATCTTCTACAATACATCCATCTTTCAGACGGACACGTCGTTCTAATTGTTCCTCTTCAACGTAAAATAATTCTCGATGATGAATTAAATATTTCAAATGCACTTGATAATCAACTTCTTGATAGTGCCTACTATTCATTTGCCTAATAAAAGAAATATCCGCTGTTGCCTTTACTATTTCGGCACTACGGTTTTGAAACAAATTTCTTTTTCGCTGTAATACTTGTAGTAAATCCGTAGGAATTTCATCAACGCTTACACGTTTATTTGTAATATACGCTAAAATTTGTTGCATCTGTTTTTCAAGCTTTTGTTTTACTAACATTGTCTCTCCCTCCCATATTACGATATGAAAAAAAGAGACATTATCTACTGTTTTTTCTGTGCCAACAATTCAAGTCCTCGATTCATTTCATGAAGGACTTCCTCATCCTTCTCACGTTCCATCGCTTTTTCGATTGCTTCCCCTACTCCTTCACCAGCAATCTTCCCGAGCGCCCATGCTGCGGTACCTCGGATTACGGGCCTTGGATCATCTTTCATAACACTAATTAAATCAGGGATTGCCGCTGTTTCTTTAAAATGTGCAAGTGCTAAAATTGCATTTCTTTGCAGTGGTTTTTTTCCTCGCCATGCCCCCGACATAATACCATATTTCTCTTTAAAATCACGATTACTAATCGTTAAAAGTGGTAACAATAATGGCTTCACAAGTTCCGGATCTGGCTCCATCTCAGGGTGATTATGAAAATCTTTACCTCTATTTTTCGGACAAACTGTTTGGCACGTATCACATCCATATATACGGTTTCCAATCTTATCACGATATTCTTCTGGTAAAAAACCTTTTGTCTGTGTTAAAAATGCGATACATTTTTTCGAATCTAATTGTCCACCTTGCACAAGTGCTCCCGTTGGACATATGTCAATACACTTTGTACAGCTACCACACTGATCTTCTATCGGCTGATCAGGTGGAAATGGTACGTTTGTAATCATTTCTCCTAAATACACATAAGAACCAAATTCAGGTGTAATAATAGCACAATTCTTGCCGCTCCACCCAATACCTGCCCTTTCTGAAACAGCACGATCACTCAGTTCCCCTGTATCCACCATTGATTTCACTTCTATATCTGGAAGCTTTTCAATTAAATATGCCTCTAATTTTTGTAGACGATCACGCAAAACAAGGTGATAATCTTGTCCCCAAGACGCACGGCAAAAGATACCACGTCGTTCCCCCCGTTTACTTAATGGTGCATTTTTCAACTTTGATGGGTACGCCAATGCAATTGCAATAATTGATTTTGCACCAGGCAATAACAATTGTGGATTTGTTCTCTTTTCAATATCTGGCTCTTCAAAACCAGATTGATAATTCAATTGTTGTTGCTGAATTAAACGCTGCTTTAACTCCTCAAACGGTGAAGCACTCGCAAATCCTATTTTATCTATTCCTATGGTTTTACTATAAGCTATTACATCTTGTTTCAATTGTTCAAAATCCATGCTTAACCTCCTTCTACGATGAATATATATATCATCTACCAAGTAGTCACCTACTGTTGGTTAGCAATTCACTTCGTAATCATATTATTTACTTCTATTTTCGCATAAAATCATCATTTTCAAACATTAAAAAACGCAATGCCTCGTTTATCTTAGAAACGAAACACTGCGTTGATCACAATTTATTATGAGAATATGAAATGAGATTTGGAGCGGGTGAAGGGAATCGAACCCTCGACCAGAGCTTGGAAGGCTCTTGTTTTACCACTAAACTACACCCGCAAATATGAAAAAACATAAGTTATTAGAATAACTTATGTAAAGTAGTATAGCATGTAATAAAAACCTAATCAATAATTTTTTATCGAAAAAAGTCGAAAAGTGACGAATACTCATCACTTTTTCAATTCTTTATCGATTGCCTTCTTCATACTATCATAATCAGGATTTGCAAGATTCCCATTTACATAAACTGAAGGAGCACCTTGTACTTTCAGTTTTTGTGCACGATCTGAATCCTTCCGTACTTTATCTTGGATTTCTTTACTATGCAAATCTTTTTTAAACTGTTCTACATTAACTTTCGGGAGTTTTTCCTTCACTATATTAAGAAGCAGTTCTTCTGTAATCCATTCTTCATTATCTTTCTTTTGACTTTGATAAATTTCATCATAAAATGTCCAGAAAGATTCTTGATCCTGTTTATAAATCGCTTCACCCGCAGCAGCACCTAAATCAGAGTCTTTTCCAATAAACGGAAAATTAATGAAATATAGCTGGACTTTTCCTTTATTAATATACTCTTCTTTTAAACGGGGTAATACTGTTGCATCCCATGTTCGACAAGCTGGACATTTAAAATCTCCAAATTCAACAACCTTAACAGGAGCATCTTCTTTTCCCAAAGATTGCTGTGTAGAATAAGCAAACATCTCATTCCCTTTATCCTTTTTATCATTTATGATACTGTACACAATTGTTCCAATTACAATTAATACTGCGATAGAAAAAACAATACCAAGAGCCATGATTTTGTTCGATGATTTCATATACATTCCTCTTTAAATTCATATTCTGTATACATTTTTGTACACATTACACATAATATCAATACTTATACAGGTCGTGCAATGAACACGCTCACATAATTTCCAAAAATACGACAAATGTGACAATATTGTGTCCCCTTTTTACACGTTTTATTCAAAAAAAGAAGCTCCTATACAGGAACTTCTTTTAACTTACCGCTTTTTCACGTGCTGCTTTTTGCATGGAATGTTCTTGTTTAATCTTATGACGAATAACTAACTTTTCACTTACTGCTTGTATATACTCATCATGACTAATGTATCCTTCTCGCTCCATTAATTTTAAAACAACATTTCGTCTCTCTACTGCCTTATCATAATTCTGTGCAGGTGAATAGTAAGCAGGTGCCTTTACCACAGCGGCCATCATTGCACTTTCACTCAATGTTAATTGATTTACCTTTTTACCAAAGTATTGCTGTGCTGCTTTTTCGATTCCCCATGCACCTTCTCCATAATAAATATTGCTCACATATAATTTTAAAATCTCATTTTTAGTAAATGTACGCTCAATTTTTTTTGTATAAAAAATTTCTTTCCACTTTCGTGAAAATGTACGTTCATTCGTTAAAAAAGCATTTTTTGAAAGTTGCTGCGTAATTGTACTTCCGCCCTGTACAACACCACCGGCTTTTATATTTTCAATAGAAGCTCGAACAATTGCTATATAGTCTAAACCGTTATGGTGATAAAACCTTTTATCTTCTGTCGCAATAAATGCATGAGATAAAGACTCAGGTACCTCTAATTTCGTAGGTACATGTAGCTTACTAATATCACTTCGTTCAATCATTACATTTCCGATAAATAATAATGCACAACTTAATAGTAATAATAAAATAATAGCTCTATAAAGAAATTTTGTAATTGGATTGAATGAAACCTTTTGATGATAGTTTACTCTAGACAATACTCGTTCTTTCATCTAATACACCTCTTTTCCCTACAGCATATCTAATTCTTATCTTAAGAATATCGTTTTTTAACACAATATCCAATCGATTTCTCTTACACATACCTTACAATGTTGTAAGTTATGAAATACATATTCTATCTCAATACATGTTAAGCTCCTATCTTTATGAAAACTTAAATATGAAGCATCCATCCTTCTTTTATTATACCATCTTATGTTTTTTTAGTTTTTTATGCTTCTAACAAACCTACCTCTTCAGGCAATGCTTCAAGAATTGATATACGAATTTACTTTTTATTAAAACCGTATAACTATTATAACGAACAAACGTTCCGAAAATCAATACATATATCTATTACTTAATTTTGTTTTTAGATAGAGTCTACACTAATATATACTCCTCTTAGTTTTACCTCTCTAACTGTATATTAGACATTTCTATCACTAAAAGTACTTCATTACGCTCGTTTATTAAATAAACTAAAACTGCAATAACGTGCTTACGTGTTGTCTCTTCCACTCATTAGCTTTCAAAGAATATCCTTTATGCTATCCTGGTATGAAAAAAAGAGACCTTTTGTCGGACAAAAGGTCTCTTTTTTTCATATACTATTCACCTAAATCTACATTGTGGTAAACTTGTTGCACATCTTCTAAATCTTCTAATGCATCAATCATTTTTTCAAATTGTACTTGTGCATCTTCTGGAAGTTCTATATCATTTTGTGCAAGCATTGTTAATTCCGCAACTGTAAATTCAGTAATACCAGCATCCTTAAGTGCTGCTTGTACCGCATGGAACTGATCAGGTTCAGCATAAACGATAACTGCTTCCTCTTCCTCTAGAATATCACGAGCATCTACATCTGCTTCCATTAAAATTTCAAGCACTTCATCTGCTGTTTTACCTTCAAGGCCAATAACAGCAGTTGCATCAAACATATATGCCACCGATCCATTTACACCCATGTTACCACTATTTTTACTAAATGCAGCTCGTACATCCGCTGCAGTACGATTTACGTTATTTGTAAGTGTATCCACTATTACCATTGATCCATTTGTTCCAAAGCCTTCGTAGCGAAGCTCATCATAATTCTCTTCTGAGCCACCTTTTGCTTTTTCAATTGCACGATCAATAATTGTTTTTGGTACATTGTACGTTTTTGCACGTTCTAGTACAACTCTTAACGTCTGATTTGATTCTGGATCTGGTTCACCTTGTTTTGCTGCTACATAAATCTCACGTCCGAATTTTGCATATATACGACTTGTATTTGCATCTTTTGACGCCTTTTTGTCTTTAATATTATTCCATTTACGGCCCATACTGTTCCACTCTCTTTCAACTTTAAATCTACATAAAAATATTAATATAAAATACACTGCTTATTCAACATTTTTTCAAATTAACTATAAGAAGTTTATTACAGTTTCATATTACTAGCAAATAATATGAATTAAAACTATTACATTGGTTCAACAAGTTATATTATACCTCAATTAACATGATGACACATAGTATGAACAAAAAAGCGTTCTTTACTATTGTAAGTAAGGAACGCTTATACACGTTAATATCACACTATTTCTTCAAATGATTGATAATAAAAGACAAATAAAAAAAACGAGTAAACTCGTTTTTCAAGTACCGATGGTCGGGGTCGAACCGACACTCCCGAAGGAACACGATTTTGAGTCGTGCGCGTCTGCCAATTCCGCCACATCGGCATAATAAGAAAGGCGGCAACCGGATTCGAACCGGTGGTAAAGGTTTTGCAGACCTCTGCCTTACCACTTGGCTATGCCGCCATATGAAATTAAAGTGGAGCGGAAGACGGGATTCGAACCCGCGACCCCAACCTTGGCAAGGTTGTATTCTACCACTGAACTACTTCCGCAAAATGGCTGGGCTAGCTGGATTCGAACCAGCGCATGACGGAGTCAAAGTCCGTTGCCTTACCGCTTGGCTATAGCCCACCGAAGGTTTAATTCATTATATGTAAGTATCTATTATTTTATTTACAAATTTTAAAAATAAAAATGGGGCGACTGATGGGAATCGAACCCACGAATGCCGGAGCCACAATCCGGTGCGTTAACCACTTCGCCACAACCGCCATGTTGTGTTTGGCAGGGGTAGTAGGAATTGAACCCACACTGGAGGTTTTGGAGACCTCTGTTCTACCTTTAAACTATACCCCTATATAAAATGTAAATGGTGGAGGGGGGCAGATTCGAACTGCCGAACCCGAAGGAGCGGATTTACAGTCCGCCGCGTTTAGCCACTTCGCTACCCCTCCGAAACTTACATGGTGCCGGCTAGAGGACTTGAACCCCCAACCTACTGATTACAAGTCAGTTGCTCTACCAATTGAGCTAAGCCGGCGTATTTAGTTAAAATGGTGGCTCGGGACGGAATCGAACCGCCGACACGAGGATTTTCAGTCCTCTGCTCTACCGACTGAGCTACCGAGCCATAAATAAATGGCGGTCCCGACCGGGGTCGAACCGGCGATCTCCTGCGTGACAGGCAGGCATGTTAACCACTACACCACGGGACCATTTGGTTGCGGGGACAGGATTTGAACCTGCGACCTTCGGGTTATGAGCCCGACGAGCTACCGGACTGCTCCACCCCGCGACGATACTATTTTAATATTTTATATGGTGGAGGATGACGGGATCGAACCGCCGACCCCCTGCTTGTAAGGCAGGTGCTCTCCCAGCTGAGCTAATCCTCCAAAAKTGGTGACCCGTACGGGATTCGAACCCGTGTTACCGCCGTGAAAGGGCGGTGTCTTAACCACTTGACCAACGGGCCAAAAATATTATGGCGGAGAGCAAGGGATTCGAACCCTTGATACGCTTGTGACGTATACACGATTTCCAATCGTGCTCCTTCGGCCAACTCGGACAGCTCTCCAATGGCTCCGCAGGTAGGAATCGAACCTACGACCGATCGGTTAACAGCCGATAGCTCTACCGCTGAGCTACTGCGGAATAATATTAGCCTGGCAACGTCCTAGTCCTACTCTCACAGGGACAAGGTCCCAACTACCATCGGCGCTAGAGAGCTTAACTTCCGTGTTCGGTATGGGAACGGGTGTGACCTCTCTGCCATCATTACCAGACTATATTCACTTGAGACAAACATTATTATACTTGATTGATTTTAAAAGTCAACAAGTTTTTTATGTTCTCTCAAAACTAGATAACATTTGCTTCATATTATATGGTTAAGTCCTCGATCTATTAGTATTCGTCAGCTCCACATGTCACCATGCTTCCACCTCGAACCTA
>NZ_LTAQ01000005.1 GCF_001590835.1 Bacillus gaemokensis | reverse complement strand
GCCAGGATCAAACTCTCCAATAAAGTTAGTTTGTCTAGCATCATAAAAATAAAAATTGACGTTGCACATTGTTTGTTTCGTTCAGTTTTCAAAGAACTTGTCCGCCGCTCTCGAGCGACTTTTTTATGTTAACATCCTCTTAATTCAATGTCAACAAATTGTTTTATTTCTTTTCGCTCTCTGCTTTTCCGCATCAGCGACGTTTATTAATATATCACCCTGTCTTTTAAAGCGCAAGTGTTTTTTTAAAAAAATATAAAATTACTTTATCATCTAATCAATGATACTTCCATCCCCTATTATTGAACTACCTCTACATGAGCTTGAGGTGGGGGATTCTACTGTTTCTGTCCTAGCAAAAACACTTCCTCATCAAACACCTATTACCCTCTCATTTACAAAATATCACTTCTCCAAATTAGACATCCTTCACTCCCATTCTCTTTTTAATTAGGGAAATTGTTTTTTCTAAAAACAAAAAGCATCTCTCAGTCTTAAGGTTGATTTTAGAATTTTTTTACATTTCCCCAATGAAAAACATCCATATTTTGTTATATAGTTAAAAATGTAAAACAATAACGACTCACTGGAGGAATCAATTTATGGATAGGTTAACAAAGTTCTCATTAAAAAACCGAGCCGCCATTATCATCATGGTCTTTCTTATTTCTGTACTCGGTGTGTATTCTGGATCAAAATTACCAATGGAGTTTCTACCTAGCGTCGACGTTCCCACAGTAACTGTTACTACACTATCTCAAGGACTAGATGCCGAAACGATGACAAAAGAGGTCACTGAGCCTCTTGAAAAACAATTTCGAAATCTAGAACATGTTGATACGATTACATCTTCTACTCACGAAGGTTTATCGCGTATCGATATCGCATACACATCTAAAGCTAACATGAAAGATGCAGCACGCGAAGTCGAAAAGATTACTGGCAACGTGAATTTTCCAAAAGAAATTACAAAACCCGTCGTCAGCCAACTTAATGCCTCTATGATTCCACTCGCACAGATTACCATTCAAAAACAGAATGGTTTTACAAAAGCCGATGAAAAACAGATTGAAAAAGAAATCCTCCCACAACTTGAAAGTATCGACGGCGTCGCTAACGTCATGTATTATGGCAAATCAACATCTGAGCTATCTATCATATTAGACCCAGATCAAATGAAAGATAAAAACGTAACATCTCAGCAAGTATTAACTGCTTTACAAAGCAAAGAAACTTCCACTCCAGCTGGACAGATCACTGTAAATAACGAAGACCACAACCTTCGTATCATCGAAAATGTACAAAGTGTAGACGAAGTAAAAAACATGGCACTTGCACCTCAAGTAAAGTAACAGGATATAGCTCAAGTAGAAGCAAAACAACATTACGACACTGTTTCACATGTAAATGGCGAAGAGGGCACTGGATTAGTTATTATGAAAGAACCTAGCAAAAACGCAGTTAAAATTGGGAAAGCAATCGATAAAAAAATTAAAAATATAAGCAAAGAATATAAAGATACTTACACAATTAAGTTACTATCCTCTACTCACGAACAAGTCGAAAATGCTGTTATAAGCATGGGAAAAGAAGTCATTTTAGGAGCGATCGCTGCGACATTTATCATTTTAGTCTTTTTACGTAGCATTCGAACAACTCTTATTGCTGTTGTTAGTATTCCGTTATCAATTTTACTCACACTTTTTTTGCTCGACCAATCGAATATTACGTTAAACATTTTAACTCTTGGGGGATTAGCAGTTGCTGTTGGGCGTCTCGTTGACGATAGCATTGTTGTCATTGAAAATATTTTCCGGCGTCTACAAAAGGATCCCTTTTCAAAAGACATCATTCTAGATGCCACAAAAGAGGTGGCCGTTGCGATTACTTCTTCTACATTAACAACAGTCGCTGTGTTTTTACCCATTGGTCTCGTATTAGGTACAATTGGTAAACTTATGTTACCTATGGTATTAGCAGTTGTATACTCTATACTTTCTTCATTAGTTGTCGCACTAACAGTTGTTCCACTTATGGCATTTTTATTACTCAAAAAAACAAGACAGCGCAAACCACAATCTTCAAGAAGATATACAGCTACTTTAAACTGGGCACTTTCGCATAAGTTTATTATTTTATTCTCTTCTTTCTTATTATTTGCTGGATCAATTGCAGCATATATAATACTACCAAAAGCAAATATAAAATCAGAAGACGATACGATGCTTTCAATTAATATGACATTCCCAACAAATTACGATCTTGAGTCTAGAAAACAAAAAGCCTTTGATTTCGAAAAAAAATTACTTTCTAACAGTGATGTAACAGATGTGATTTTACGAATGGGATCAAGTGCTGAGGATGCACAGTGGGGACAAACAACTAAAAATAACCTTGCATCTATATTTGTAGTCTTCAAAAAAGGATCTAATATCGATCAATATGTCGAAAAATTCAAAAAAGAGAATAAAGATTTCGGACCAGCTGAATTCGATTATATAAAAACAAGCTATTCTAATTTCGGTGGTGGAAATAGCTTACAATTTAACGTGACAGCAACCAACGAAACAAATTTAAAAAGAGCTGCTGAAATGGTCGAAACAAAACTAAAAAGTATAGATGATGTAATGAACTTTCGTTATTCATTAATATAAACCATCACTTTGTCTATATAATTTTCTAAAGGTTCTCCAGAATCTACAATAAAATATGTAAAATTTGATGGTTTTTTACTAGCATCTACCCACTTTTTAAACGCTTCTTCAGATTCCACTTTCTCAATTTGACTGATCATTCGCTCTCGTGTCTTTAACCTATTATTAATTTCTTCTATATTATTAAGATAACATTCGACATATTTGTATTTCACATGATGTTTCTTAGACAACCTCATTCTCTTTTCAAGCATTTCCTTGTAGAGACACAGGCTATCCAATATCACACTATGCCCCTCAGATAATTGAAAGTCTATTAAGGCCCATTCGATGTCATATGAAACTCCACCAGCGGCCGTTGTTTCAATCTGACGAGTTTCCAACGACTCTAGTAAGGCCGTTTTCACAATATCATGATCAATCACAATTGCACCTGTATTTTTTGCTATATATCTAGAAAGAGTTGATTTTCCCGAGCCCGAAAAACCTGACATTTGAAGAAAAAACATAAAAAACACCTTCCCTATTTCTATTCCAGCTTTTGCGTACATAATTTACATATACAATATTTTATCAATAACTCCTGCTATAACCGAAATTACTGAATCCACTTTACATATTAAGATCACACAAAAAGCCCCCTGTTTTTATAAACAGAGAGCTTTCATTCAAAAATATAAACCAAGCGTTTAAGCCGCTTTTGCTTTCGCTGTTTTACGCGTTTTTTTCGTTCCCGTAAAACGTTTATGAAGTACCGATGCTGTAAAACGAGCAATAATATTAAACAGTAATACCATAATGATTAATACCGCTGCAGATTTTGTTGCAATTAATTTCGCATCAGGGATAATCCCTTCAGAATTTAATTTCCAAATATGAACCGCTAATGTTTCGGCTGGTCTAAATGGATTCAACGGATGTGCCGGACTTGAAAAATCAGCAGCAGAATTTAAAATCGGTGATGTTAATCCCGCTGTATAAATTAACGCCGCTGCCTCACCAAATATACGACCTGCCGCTAAAATAATTCCCGTGATAATTTGTGGCAATGATGTTGGAATAATAATCCGTACAATCGTTTGCCATTTTGTTGCGCCCAGTCCAAGACTCGCTTCTTTTACGTTGGCAGGAACTTCTATAATTGCATTTTCACAAACACGTGTTAGACCTGGTAAATTCAAAATCGTTAAAGCAAGTGCACCACCCATTACCGTATAGCCCCATCCTGTCATTGTAACAAATACTAACAAACCAAATAACCCAACAACGATAGAAGGCAATGATGCCATCGTTTCAATACACAAACGAACGAAACCTAGAAACCGCCCTTGTTTCGCATACTCCGCTAGATAGATTCCAGCCCCTAATCCAAGTGGAATTGAAATAATAAGTGTGATAACAAGCATATAGAAAGAATTAAATAATTGCGGACCAATTCCTCCCCCAGCTCTTGTATTACTTGGTTCCCCAAATAAGAAACTCGGATCCCAAAATCCCCAGCCCTTTTGCAAGATTTCATACATTAAGAAAACAAGCAATGCCACTACAAGCGCTGCAACTCCATATAAAATACCTGTCCAAATTTTATTTACCGTTCTTGCATTCATCGTCATCGTTCACCTCTTTGTCCAATCGCTCGAATTACTAAAATAAATAGGAATGAAATAACAAGTAATATCATTGCCAATGTCCATAAAGCATTGTTCCAAGCTGTTCCATTTAATGTATTTGTCATATCCATCGTTAAAATACCTGTCAATGTCGCCGTTGGACTATATATTCCTTCAGGCAATTTAACCGTATTCCCAATTACCATTTGAACAGCTAACGCTTCCCCAAAAGCACGCGCTAATCCTAAAACAATTCCCGTTAAAATACCTTTTTTAGCAGCAGGAACAATGACACGGCTAATCGCTTGCCATTTCGTCGAACCTAAACCATATGAGGCTTCCAAATAATCGAACGGAACAGAACGTATTGCGTCAGAAGCAATACTAGCAATAGTAGGTAAAATCATAATACTTAATACAACAATACCTGCAATTAAACTAAAACCAACTCCACCGAATGAATCACGTAACAGAGGAACTAAAATAGTAACCCCTAACAATCCATATACTACCGAAGGAATTCCAACCAACAATTCCAAAACAGGCTTTAATACTTTATTTCCAAACTTTGGTGAAATTAAATTCATAAATATCGCAAGAGCTAGCGCGATTGGCGCACTAATAACAACTGCACCTAACGACACAAGCGTCGAACCTACAATAAAGATTAGGGCACCAAACGACCCTTTATCAGCATTCGGATTCCATTTCGTTGATGTCAGTACTTCAGAAAATGAAATGCCACTTTGCGTAAAAGATTGAATTCCTTTCCCACAAATAAATGCAATGATTGCCAATGTAACAAGAACAATAAATATACCGCAAAACGTAACAAGCGATCTTCCTATATATTCACTTTTTACGTAGTTAATTTGTTTTTTCCCCTTCATCACAGGACATAACCCCACTTTATAGATTGAAATGAACAAGACTGGCCTCGCAGCCAGCCCTGTTGAATGTTTTATTTATTCAGTTTAGACATTGGGATATATCCCATGTCTTCAACTTGTTTTTCAAAGTCTTTGCCTTTTACATAATCGATATAAGCTTTTGTAGCTTCTTTCGCTTCCCCTTTAGTTACCATGTATTCGTAAGACCAGAATGGATATTTACCAGAAGAAATATTTTCAACTTTTGGCTCTGCACCATCAATTTTCACAGTTTGTAACGAGCCTTTTTTGTCTCCTACCATATAAGACATTGCAAGATAACTGATTGAACCTGGAGTAGAGTTAATCGCTTGTTCTACCGCACCGTTAGAATCTTGCGTTGTACCTGTTCCATCATTAATCTTCGCATCTTTCATAATTGTTTTTTCAAATGTAGCACGTGTACCAGAAGATGCCGGACGGTTTACTACATTAATTTTCTCATCTTTGCCGCCTACTTCTTTCCAGTTTGTAACTTTTCCAGTGAAGATATCTTGTACTTGTTTAACAGTTAAGTTATCAACTTTCACATCTTTATTTATAACAAGTGCAAATGCAATACCTGCAACTTTGTTATCTACTAATTCTTTCGCTTTTTCTGGATCTTTTATTTTATCTGCAGCTGGAACATCAGAGTTACCAATTTGAACCGCACCAGAAGCTACTTGGTTAATCCCTGTTCCACTACCGCCACCTTGAACTTGAATAGAAACTTTAGAATTCTTTTCCATAAATTTCTTACCAGCTTCTTCAGCAAGAGGTTGAAGAGCTGTAGAACCAGCAGCTGCAATGGTACCCGATAATTCTTGCTTTGTATCATTACTACCTTTAGCAGTTTCTTTACTATTCGTGCTTTCTGATTTACCGCACCCAACTAAAGCACCAGCAACTACTAATGCCGCTAACGAAAACTTCAAACCTTTTTTCATGACCATGTCTTGTACCCCCATTTGGATTATCACTTTTTCAAATTCATCTACTTCTTTCGAATACAAATTCATTGTAGGACAGTAATATTGTGTTAGTGTTAAGCAATTTTTAATTTTAAGTAAATAGGGGTAATATACCTCAAAACCCATGCATTCCAACTCTTTTTATTAGAAAAACCAAAAGAATCCACACAAAATAGATCATATTGTAAATTTACTTTTAATAATGTAAATTTATCGTAAATAAAATTCTACGTTTCACACCTTATATTACAGATATATTTACAAACCCCTTTCATTTTTAAAGTTTTATAATCCTACTTCCACATTTATCCCACATAATTTCAGTAATATTTTTCGGTACAACTAAATAAATTGGAACAATTCTAAAAATAATTGAATATTTTTAAAGTACCAATTGACAACATCGTCCAATGTAGTCTACTATATTAATAGCAAAAAGTTTCCCTAGGTAAACTTTTTAAACTAAAACTAAAAATATAGAGAAGAGGTAACTTTTATGGTATCGGCTAATACCAAACCCCTTTCCGCATTCCGAACAGGCGAGTTTGTACAAATCGAGAAGATACAATTAGAAGGAACTATGAAACGTCGTTTATTAGATTTAGGCTTTATCCCTGGGGCTACCATTAAAGTATTGCAAAGAAGTCCGCTTGGAGATCCAACTGCATATCAAGTGAGCAATACTACTATAGCACTGCGTAGTGAAGAAAGTTCCCTTATTTTCGGGATATTAATAGGAGATGATTTAGAATGAAAAACCATCGCATTGCACTAGCAGGAAACCCTAACACTGGGAAAAGTACATTATTTAATACATTAACAGGATTAAAACAACATACAGGGAACTGGACCGGCAAAACTGTATTAAAAGCAGAAGGCGAATATGAACATAATGGAAGTACGTATACCATAATTGATTTACCTGGAACATACTCCCTATACTCAAACTCTACAGATGAAGAAGTAGCACGAGATTATATTATTTTCGAAAAACCTGAGGTAACTGTAGTAGTTATAGATGCAACTGCAATGGAAAGAAATTTAAACTTGGCACTGCAAGTTATGGAAATGACAAAAGACGTTGTCGTGTGCATTAACTTAATAGATGAAGCAGAAAAAAAAGGTATTGTCATTGATGAGAAGAAATTAGCAAAGTCACTCGGCGTGCCTGTAGTTAAAATTTCAGCTCGAAATCGGGTTGGAATCAGTCATTTATTAAATGTTATTGCTAAAGTAGCTAATAAAAAATTAATTCCTACACCAGTTCAAGTTACTTATAATGAACAAATTGAAAATATGATTCAAGAATTAGAACCACAAATTTATAAAGTATTCGGCGATACATACCCTGCACGCTGGGTTGCACTACGAATACTAGATGGGGATAAAAATTTTCTAGCCACACTTCAAAAACATCATAAAGAACCACTTGTAAGGGAGGTCGTAATAAATGGAATCTCACTCAGCCAGTAAGGCTCTGCCGTTAGATTATATCGTTCAGCACGCTCAAACACTTACAAAAGAGGATATACGAGATGATATCGTGGGTGATATTTATCGAACTTCCGCAAGTATATGTAAAGAAGCAGTTCAATACACGAATACCGATAAATTATATCGTTCAGAGAAACTAGATAAAATTTTCACTTCTCCCATTTTTGGATTTCCAATTATGCTCGGAATTTTATCTGTTATTTTTTATCTTACAATCGCCGGAGCTAACGTTCCATCTGATATGATTGCTGAATTTTTCGGATGGGCGGAAGGTTATTTAACCTCTTGGTTCCAAGCGATGCACGCACCAGAATGGGTACATGGCATCTTAATTCTTGGCTTATTCCGCGGTACTGGAGCTGTTATTAGTGTTATGTTACCGCCTATGGCGATTTTCTTCCCAATGTTTGCATTATTAGAAAACTACGGATACTTACCACGTGTTGCATTTAACATGGATCGTTTATTCAAACGCAGTGGTGCACACGGAAAACAATCCTTAACAATGGCAATGGGATTCGGCTGTAACGCTGCAGCTATTATGTCAACACGTATTATCGAATCACCACGCGAGCGTATGCTAGCAATTTTAACAAACAACTTTGTTCCATGTAACGGACGCTGGCCTACATTAATCTTAATGGCATCATTATTTATGGCCGCTGGATATACAGGTAGTATGCAAACCCTTGTCACAGCAGGTGTTGTAGTTGGAATGGTTGTAATTGGAGTTATTGTAACGTTAAGCGTATCTTGGATATTATCAAAAACTGCTCTAAAGGGCGTTCCAACCCACTATACGTTAGAATTGCCACCATACCGTAAGCCTAAAATTTTGAACACAATTGTACGTTCAACACTTGATAAGTCATTATATGTTTTAAAACGCGCAGTGATTGTAGCTGCACCTGCCGCTATATTAACTTGGGTGTTAGCAAATATTTTTGTTGGCGACACAAGCCTACTGATGTATTTTGTGAATTTCTTGGATCCATTCGCTAAACTACTAGGTCTTGACGGTTTTATTCTAGCCGCATTTATTCTCGGACTACCCGCCAATGAAATTGTTATACCAATTTTATTAATGTCTTATTTATCAACTGGTTCCTTGACTGAAATAGATGATTTAAATCAAATTAAAAATCTTTTCTTGGAGAATGGTTGGACTTGGTTAACTGCGTTAAACACAATGTTATTCTCACTTCTTCATTTCCCATGTGGAACAACATTGGTTAACATATATAAAGAAACAAAAAGCACAAAATGGACATTTCTATCGTTTGCAATCCCTACCGTTATCGCCATTGTTGTTACATTCCTCACCGCGCAATTGGTACATTGGTTAGGGCTTGTATAAAGTGAAACTTCCATCAGCAGGAGCTCTTATTCTCTCCTACTGATGGTTGCCTTTCACCAACTAAACTCTTACGGAATATTATTCACTCGATTCCGCTAAAATTTATAATGATATATAAAAGGAAACCTGAGCTACAGGTTTCCTTTTTCATCTTCATTTGGATTTTCCCACGGTTGTGCACCATATTTTTTAATTTTCTTATTCAAAAAATAAGCAGCGTATGGGATAGTACCCATCAAAATGGTATTTATAACCGTAAGAGTAGATGGCATTTTCATATTATCCCTCCTCTTAACATTAAAAAAGATGAACTTACCCTCTACATCACTGACCACCTTTGGGCACCAAAGACCCTGAATGTTCTACTATCGGATGAACCCGAACAACGATGTCACTCTTAGAAAAATAGTTCTCTCCCCTATCCCAATTTTTTTCTACCTTCTTCCACTCTTTATAATTATGCCGCTTATAATACTCTCCTAACTCCAAAACATCTGTTTTAAAACCTTTTTGCACCTTTTTTATCGTTCTCATTGCTATACTTTTCATCTCTTTAGAGATGTATGTATTCATTTGCTTTTCACTCCATACCTTCCCTTCCCCACCTAAATATACCTCTGCTAGTACACCTTCAGGATAAATATCAACTGTAAACTTCGGATGACGTGGTTCTGCGAAAGAAGCATGTATTTTTCGTCTTAATTTGTGGATTTCATACGTGATTGTTTCTTTCTCTTTTCGAATGGTTACAAAACCACTCGCTTTCTTTCCAATTATATAATTTAATCCTTGCGTATCTTTTCCGGTTAAAAGACCAATCAGTTTATTATCCCTCCCTTTAAATACAGCGGCACCTTCCATTTTCACAACTTGTTTTGTTAATTGTAAAACTGGAAGCACAAAACTTTTTTTAGCATTCATCATTTCTTGTACATCACCAATACGAACTGCTTCTAACATATACGCATTAACTTCTGCATGATCTGCTAACAAATCAATATATTTCGCTGGTAAATTTTCTGGTTTCGATCTTTGCTGTAAAATCTTTTCAGCTCGACCTTTAGAGACAAAAATCCTAATATTCCTCCTCATTTCATGATCACGAAAAAAAACATCTAACGTTTGTTCTAAAAGGTTTTGTTGCTTTAATAAGTCTTTTGAAAAAACAACAACTTGAATATGTGGAAAAAACAAAGAACGACTAATTTTTTTTGATATCTCGCGAATTTGTGCAAAAACACTATCAGCAGTTGCATTAATATTGATATAACTATCTCCACCTTCACTTTTTCCTCCCTGTTGTGCTAACGAACTCGGCAAAACAAGTTGGTATGTTCCTTTCATACGAGGTGGTTTCTTTGAATCACTTTCTCCTTCATCCTCTTTCGCAACATCAAAAGCTGCTCCTACAACAAAGCCCCTCTCTTCAATTTCTTTTCGTTCTGAGCAACCACTTATACATAAAAACAGAATAATACAACAAATACATTTATGAAGACGATTCATTATTCTTGCCCCCTCTTATTTTATAAATAATGAAGACAAGCACAGGGACACTGATAATGCATGCCATATCAACCCAAGCTAAGTAGACACCATATTGAGTTAACTTCGTAACATTTTCAGGAAGCATATTAAATAGATAAATAATTGGTGCACTTACAAAAATAAATGTTTTCTTTTTAATAGAAGGAAACATCGAACAAAAGCCCATCACAGCGATATCATAATACATAGCAGTCGTATTAAAAATTGTAATAATCCAAGTCGTAAAGAAAATGGCATCAAAACGTTCTAGAAACCCTCCAGCAATTTCAATCTCCTTTCCTAACTCAATAACAGGATATGTTAAACTTTTCGTTGTAGAATACGAAAAGACAGTAATACAAGTGAGGTAAATGAGGATATATAATAAATTGGTAATCATCACTCCCTTTGCAGCAGCTAAAGGGGCTTTGTCTTTTTGCTTCACAATTGAAGAATAAAATAAAACTACCTCAAATCCAATAAATGTAAATATCGATTCCTTCATCCCGAGAGCATATTGGCTCCATTTCGTTTTGAAAAGCGGGAGCAAATTATCAGTATCCATTAAATTTATATTTAATAACGATAAAGCAAAAATAGCACTCGCTACAATTGGCAAAAATAACAGGTTAAGACGGAGTAATGCTGCTCTAGAACCGCTTATACCATAAATAACAACAAGTAAGTAAAAAAATGATAACAATTCAATAGGTGTTTTACTAAATAAATATGTTTGTGAAATAATTGAAATTGCTCGCGCTTGATACGCAGTAATCCCAGAAAATGTTAACACCAAAACAATTGTGACACTAAAGGCTACCGGCTTCGATAAGTATACGCTTGTATATTGAAAAAACGTTTGTTTTGGGAATAAATTTGCTATTTTAGTAATAGCCCAAGCAAAAAACGCACAAATTAACCCACCCAGAAATAGTATTATCCAGCCGTCTGTAAAAAGCGTCTTTTCTGCAATTACACGAGGCATCGAAAGTGCTCCTGTACCTATAATGACCGAAATCACTGCAAATGTTAGCTCGCGAGATCCAATTTCTTCATCTCCGTATTCAAACGGTTTCAATTTATTTTCTCTCCTTTGAACGTAATGTTTCATCTTTTGTTTGCAAATATTCAGGTCTCTTCTTTAACATTGACTTCGGCAACAATGCCACTTCATCTTTCCAATCTTTATAAAAAGCCGGAGCTAATGGAGTAAAATACGGGACTCCAACACTTTTTAAATTGACAAGATGGATCGCTAATGCAATTAGCGCCAGAATAATCCCATATAGTCCAAACATAGTAGCTGCTAAAATAAACCCAAATAACAAAAAACGAAATGTAATTGTTATGCTATACACAGGTAAGGAAAAGGTAGCGATAGCTGTAACAGCAATAACAATAACCATAAAAGGATTGACAATCCCAGCACTTACCGCAGCTTCCCCAATAACAAGCCCCCCTACAATCCCAACGGTTTGTCCGATTTGTTTAGGTAACCGAAGTCCCGCCTCTCGAATTAACTCCATCGTTAACGTCATAATAATCGTTTCAATATAAGCAGGAAAAGGAACGCCTTCCCTCGCTCCAGCAATCGAATACGCGAGATTAGATGGGATGAGGCCTTGATGATAAGAAACAAGTGCAACATATACTGCGGGGAGTAAGATTGCCATAAGTCCAGCTACCATACGAAGCCCTCTTAGCAAGGTGCCAATAATCCACCTTTCATAATGATCTTCTGGCGATTGAAAAATATCAACAATAACCATAGGTGCAATAACCGCAAACGGCGATCCATCTACTAAAATAACTGCTTTTCCTTTCGCTAAAGAGGCTACCGCTCTATCTGGCCTTTCTGTATTTAAAAATTGTGGAAAAGGAGACAGATTATTATCCTCAAGTAGCTGCTCAATCTTTCCAGAGTCTAATATCATATCTGTTTTAATTGACTGTAATCGCCGCTTTAATTCTGCTACAATATACGGATTAATAATATCTTCAATATAAATTAATGTAACTTCTTTTTGAGAACGCTTCCCCATAATATAAGATTGAAATCGGAGTTTCGGATCACGTAAATCACGCCTGATTAACATTTTATTCGTTGCAATATCCTCAGTGAATCCTACTTTAGGACCTCGAATAATATTTTCCGTTATCGGCGGCTCCAAACTTCTTCTTTCCCACGCTCGACTATTGATCACTAATGCATGAGGTATTCCATCGATTAAGATAATGGTATCCCCTACTAAAACGGAATTAATAACATCTGACAACATCTTTACTGTATTTACTTCACCTATAGAAATAAACCTGTCTAATAAAGTCTGGATGATTGGGGCTTTATTCGGAATCTCTTCTTGTTGTAAAGTCCGGATAACAAATCGATAAACTAAATCTTTGTCTGTAAGCCCACATAGAAAAATAACCGCACATCGAGTAGATGAACAAGAAAGTGCAAACTCTCGTACTGTTAAATCATTAGGAGACTGTAGTGTCTCTCGAATAGATTTTGTAATTGCAGATAAGTTTGCCTCTAAATTCGTCATCTTCCTCACCTAACTTTCCTCTCAAGATGTTACCGTTATATTTCTCCATCTCGGGAAAATGTATGCAACGAAAAAAGCTATCTCACTAAAGTAAGATAGCTTTTTTCGTTGCATGCCACTCCTATTTCTCTAACACAGTAGAATTGCGCTTCACTTCAATATCTCTAGTCACAATACTCACTACTAACATAACGATAATATTTACGCCTAACGCAACAATCCCCACATTTAAATCCTTAATATATTGCGGAAAGGATGGAAACATGTTCGCTATCGTGGAGCCAGATAACGTAATATAAGCAACAATTAAAAGCCCCATACCCATCCCAGCAATAGCTCCTTGTTTTGTGACAACCTGACGACGAAATAAACTACATACAAGTGCAGGAAAAAGCTGTGTTACAATGCTATACCCCATTAAAAGAAGTGCACCAATTGTTTCCCCGCCTTTAAATGTAAAAAAGACAGCTACAAGTGTCACAACAGGAACAAATAGCTTAGCAGCTCTTGTTACCTGCTTATCTGAAACAGATGGCGCAAGAACCTGATAAATATTCTTTGCAAGCAATGTCGAAGCTGCCATAACGAGCATAGATCCTGGTACAAGGGCAGTTAATAATCCAGCGCTACCGATAATACCAATAAACCACGGGTCAAATGTTTGAATAGCAAGGCGAAATAGAGATAAATCTGCGTCAGCTCCCTGTAATCCTGGCACTTGTAAAATGGCTGCGAACCCAGCAAAAAAGACAAAAAGTAAAACAAGTGAATAAAGTGGCATAATTGCCGCATTTTTCCGAAAAACCTTTTCACTTTTCGCCGAAAAAGCTGAAGCAAACGTATGTGGCCACATATAAAATCCGAGTGCTGTTAATATAATAGTAGAAACAAACCAAGAAATACTCATTCCCTGTTCAGGTAAAGTTAAAAATCCTGGCTTCGCTGCTTCTACCGCTTCAAACATTGGCTGAAATCCTCCGTAATAATGATACGGTAAATATATTCCTAAAAACAGAACGATAACTAAAATCATAATATCCTTTAGCGCAGCAGTCCAGGCCGAACCGTGTATACCAGAAATCATCACATATATTGTAATCGTAATTGCACCGATCCATACTGCAAAAACTGGTGATACTTTTCCATATGATGCTTCAGAAACAATAATCCCTAATCCCTTTAGCTGGAGAACAAGATACGGAATAATGGACACCACTCCAATAATCGAGACAATGATTCCTAACGTCTTACTATTATATTTTTTTGTAAAGAAATCAGATTGCGAGACAAGTCCATGCTGTTTTGCATACTTCCAAACCGGTGGCAATAAGAAGTAAGATAAAATATATGCTAATGCCCCGTATCCTAAAATATAAAAAGTAGGTGCCCCCTTGCTATATGCCCAGCCGCTGCCACCTAAAAATGTAAAAGTCGTGTAAATCTCTCCTGCCATAAGAAGAAAAACGAAAATGGTTCCAAATCCTCTTCCACCGACTGACCATTGCTCTAAGTTCATATCTTTTCCACGTTGTGCACGAATTCCTAAAAATAAAGAAAAACATAAAAACAAAGTAATAATGATAAGTGCTGTCATTCCGTCCCCCCCTTATTCGCAGGGTCTAACCAATACAGAAGTCCCATACAAAAAGAAGTAATGAATACAGATAATAAAATCCAAAACAACAGAAATGGCATCCCTAATACGTAAGGAGTGACTGAATTTGTAAATACAGGTCCAATAACTAAACAAAGAACTGGAATAAGCGCTAATACGTGTATTTTTTTCATCTCATTCTCCTTCGTTCATAAAGTTCAAAACAGATGAAACAAAAACTTCTACTCCAATCGGCAATGCATCCTCATCAATTGTAAAACGGGGATGATGATGTGGATATACGATACCCTTCTTCGTGTTTCCAGCGCCAATGAAGAAAAAAGTCCCCGGTGCTTCTTGTAAAAAAGCTGAGAAATCTTCTCCTGCCATCGTTGGCTGTAAACGAACTACCCGGTCCCTTCCGTAAAGTTGTAATGCTGTATTTTCCACAAGTTGTGTAACCTTCTCATCGTTTACAACTGGGCGGTATCCATACTCATATGAAAATTTGTAATTTGCACCATAAGATTCTGTAATATATTTAACAATCCTTTCAATCTTCCGAGCTGTGTCTTCTCGTAATTCATGCTTTAAACTTCTCACGGTCCCTTCGATTTCTGCATGTTCTGGGATTACATTATGCGCTGTACCAGCATGAAATTGTGTAACTGATAAAACGAGAGAATCCAATGGGTTTGTAAGACGCGATACAATTTGTTGCAGTTGTACAACTACTTGTGTACCGATTGCAATACTATCAACTGTTTCATGTGGAATACCTGCATGCCCTCCTTTTCCTTCTATTGTAATTTTAAACACATCAGGTGCCGCCATTGCTGGACCATAAATCACCCCGATTTTCCCGACTTCTAGCGAAGCCCAAAGGTGTGCTCCAATAATATAATCAACATTTTCCATCACGCCTGCTGCAACCATCTCCCCAGCACCACCTGGAAAATTCTCTTCGGCATGTTGAAACAAAAAGCGAATTTCACCTTTAATTTTTTCCCTTTGCTCTACAAGTGCATATACCGTACCAAGCAACATTGCAATATGACCATCATGTCCACATGCGTGCATCACACCTGGATAGGTAGAAATAAATTCAAACTGATTTTCTTCTTGAATAGGAAGCGCGTCCATGTCAGCACGAATGGCAATAGTTTTTCCAGGTTGTTTACCAGTTAGTTTTGCCATGATGCTATACTTTGTCGGTCGTGAGATTTCTAGATGAGGAATTGTTTGAAGTATGTCAAATACGAATTGCGATGTTTGTTCTTCTTGAAATGACAGTTCTGGATACTTATGAAAATGCCTTCTCCATGCTATTAATTGATTTTTCGAAAGAACAACCTCTTTTGCCAGATCCATTTATCCTCTTCCTTTCTTCACCAAGTTAAATGTTATTATAACTTGAATCTCACTTTAAATAAATAATATTCTGAATAATTAATTATTTAAGATAGGATTTTTACTTACAAAATATAAAAAAGGCACCTTATAAAAGATGCCTTTTTTATTTTTATAGAATAGTGATTGCTTGTTTGCCCATTTGCTCCCAAGCTTTTTCAAATTGCGTACGTGAGATTTTTTTATTCGAGTTACCAGCAAGTGGATCGTTAATGTATACAAAATTTTGGTCGTATCCAACGACAACTGCACTATGTTCATAATATGTGATTTTCACATCTCCATCATTCGTATTCCATGTTTCAAAACTATCTTCATCTAACGGCTTAAATGTCGTATTAGCAATTATCCATACTGGCGAACCTGAACTAATTACCTTATATATATCCTCTATATCTCTTCCTGTTAAATTCACCACTTTTTCAGGAACATACTTTTCTGCAAGTTTAAAAATCGGTTGATGGTATACACCATATCCCGGCTCAGCTTTTGTATAAATATTCCCCACAAATCCTTCGTGCGGATTACCACGAAGATTATTTTCTTTAAAGGGAACCTGATTTATTTCATTCGCAAGCTTCATCTTATCAACTTGTACACCTTTATATTGTAATAACATTGCTAAACTAGTAACCTCGCACCCTCTTTGCAATTCCGGAAGTTGTTTAATAAATGGAACCTGTTCAATCATAGCCGTTTCTTTCTTCTCAAACAAAAAATCCACACGTAACTCTTGAACCTTTTGGAAAATTTTATTTTTCCCTACGAATACTGCAGCGATAAGTATAAGCCCTAAAATACATATGTATTTGAATTTCTTTAACATATTCAAAACTCCATTACTTCATTATTTTCTTCTTGTTATTAAACATTACTCTTTTAATTGTACCTTTCTTCCTCTCAGTTTTCCAGAAAGATTGTATGAATTATTATTCAGTTTACATGTTTTAAAATTCTGATTTTTTGTAATAAAAAGAAAAATAAATATACATTTTCAGAATATTTTGCTAGAATTAAAAATGTTTACATGGTGAAAGAAAACTATATTTCTTTCAATCACAAAACAAGTGCTCAAAGAACACTAATCGTTGTTGTTTTTTATTACTACTCACGCACCTAGAAAATATACGTAATTAACTCGTATAGAAACATAAAGAAAAACTACAATTAGTATGTTTTTCATCCCCCACTGATGATTAGTGAAGCGAAGTAAGCTCAAGTATGAAGCGAGCAAAACAAACAAGGGAAAATATGGGGTGAAGGGAATATGCATCAAACAACTACAGAGCAAACAGGCTTAAAACGTACAATGAAAAGCAGACACTTATTTATGATTGCACTTGGTGGCGTCATTGGTACCGGATTGTTTATGGGATCTGGACAAATTGTCCATAATGCCGGACCGGGTGGGGCTATCCTTGCATTTTTAGTTGGTGGTTTCGTAATGTATTTAACGATGCTCTGCCTTGGCGAATTATCTGTTGCCATGCCAGAAGCAGGTTCATTTCAAAGTTATGCAAGCAAATTTATTTCACCAGGTTTTGGATTTGTCGTCGGTTGGATGTATTGGTTAAACTGGGCTGTTACGGTTGGTGTAGAGCTTACAACGGTTAGCATTTTAATGAAGCGTTGGTTTCCAGATGTATCTTCATGGATTTGGTGCGTTACATTTGCAGCAATCCTCTTCGTTGTAAACGCTTTATCTGCGAAAGCATATGCAGAGGCGGAATTTTGGTTTGCCAGTGTAAAAGTCTCCACAATTGTTGTCTTCATCATCCTTGGAGGCGCTGTTATATTTGGATTCTTAGATTTCAGCGGAAAGCCAGCACCAATGCTACATAACTTCACAGAAAATGGCGGACTATTTCCAAATGGTGTTCTAGCCGTTCTTTTTACAATGATTACAGTAAATTTTTCATTCCAAGGAACGGAATTAATCGGAATCGCTTCCGGTGAAAGTGAAAATCCTGAAAAAACAATTCCAAAAGCAATTAAAAATACAATTTGGCGTACTTTATTCTTTTTCGTATTAGCAATTGCAGTTGTTGTCGGCTTACTCCCATGGCAAGAAGCAAACCTTGTAGAAAGTCCATTCGTACTTGTCTTTGATACAGTCGGAATTCCATACGCAGCTGATATTATGAACTTTGTTATTATTACGGCTGTACTATCAGTAGCAAACTCAGGATTATACGCTAATTCTCGTATGCTTTGGGCTATGTCAAAACAAGGAATAGCAAGTCCTATATTTACAAAATTGACAAGTAAAGGTGTACCACTAAACGCTTTAATTTTCAGCCTGATTTTTGCAAGCCTTTCTCTACTAACAAGCGTGTTTGCAGCAGATACTGTCTTTTTAGTATTAACGTCAATTGCAGCAATGGCAGCCGTTGTCGTTTGGATGTCCATCGCAGCTTCACAATTTTTCTTTCGCAAGGAATTTATTAAAAATGGTGGAAATATAAACGATTTAAAATATCGTACACCGCTTTATCCAATTGTTCCAATCCTAGCTTTTTCTCTAAATTTTATTACATTTATTAGCTTAGCTTTTATTCCCGAACAAAGAATCGCCTTTTACTGTGGAATCCCATTTATGATTATTTGCTACATCTTGTACCAAATTAAATATAAAAAAGTTGACACATTTGAACAGCAACGAAATATTACACAGAGAATAAACTAAATATATAAAATATTCAACTATCTTACCTTATGATAAGATAGTTTTTTTCTATTTCTTGGATATCTTGGTATAACTTTATTTATCTTAAAATTTTTACAATCGCATTTCCCCACCAAAAATAGTTTACAATGTTATCAAGTTACAAATGATATTCACCTTAAAAAGTGTGCATTTGTGTCTATTTTTTAACAATCTAACAAAAACTATTGCCTTCTATAAATTAATAGGTTTATATTATTTTATTGGCATAGTTTCAATCCAAGGAGAAAGGAGATTTTCAATCGTGCAACTAAAGAAATCGTTTTGGAAGTTGGCTTCACTTCTTCCGTTATCACTACTCTTGTTCCTCGGTGGCTGTGAGAAAAAACTTGCAGTATTAAATCCTCAGGGACCTGTTGCAAAAGCACAGTATGATTTGATCGTTTGGTCATTCGTACTTATGTTATTGATTATTGCAATTGTATTCATCTTGTTTACAGTCATCTTAATTCGTTATCGTGAAAAACCAGAAAATATGGGCTATGAACCACCTGATCAACACGGTAACACGTTATTAGAAATCATTTGGACGATTTTCCCAGTTATTATCGTTATTGCGTTATCAATTCCAACGGTAAAAGCTACTTATGCTACTGAAGAGGTGCCAAAAGAGTCCAAACATATTAAACCAGTTGAAATTTATGTTACATCTGCCAACTGGAAATGGTTATTCAGTTATCCAGAGGAAAAAATTGAAACCGTTAACTATTTAAATGTACCAGCTGGTACACCAATCCAATTTAAATTAACATCTGTTGGTCCAATGAACGCCTTCTGGGTTCCAGAACTTGGTGGTATGAAGTACACAATGGATGGCATGATTATGGATTTATATTTACAAGCTGATAAGCCAGGTTCTTACCTAGGTCGTAGCTCGAACTTCTCTGGTGAAGGATTCACTCACATGGAATTTGAGCTTGAAGCAAAAACAAAAGAAAAGTATGACAAGTGGGTAAAAGAAGTACAAGAAACTGCCCCTAAATTAACAGAAGACAAATATAATGAAATTATTAAACCTGGTGTAGTAGGGCGTATGACATTCTCTAGTCACCACTTAAGTTACGTAGATCCAAAATCACTTGAGTATTGTGATTACAACTACTACAAAAACAAAAAGTAAAAGATACTATTCCAACAGATTGGAGTGAACACAGTGAAGCTTGATGAATTTTTTGTCACAGGTGATCCGATTATTTACGGTGCTGACGCCTCTATTGTTCTTGTGACATTAGCGATCCTTTTCGTACTAACAAAGTACAAAAAATGGAGATGGCTTTGGGATGAATGGTTAACAACTGTTGACCATAAGAAAATTGGGACCATGTATATTATTTCTGCCGTTATCATGTTATTCCGTGGTGGTATGGACGGGTTAATGATTCGTGCACAGTTAACATTCCCAGAAACAACTTATTTAAACGCTGAACACTATAATGGAATCTTTACAACGCATGGTACAGTTATGATTCTTTTCATGGCGATGCCATTCGTTCTAGGATTAATGAACGTCGTTGTGCCATTACAAATTGGTGCTCGTGACGTTGCATATCCATTCTTAAACGCACTAAGTTTTTGGTTATTCTTTATCGGAGCAATGTTATTTAACATCGCTTTCGTTATCGGAGGTTCTCCAGACGCAGGGTGGACATCTTACTTCCCAATGGCGGGTACAGAATTCACTTCTGGTGTAGGTAATAACTACTACGCAATTGCCCTGCAGATTTCAGGTCTTGGTACGTTAATGACAGGTATTAACTTCCTAGTTACAATCCTAAAAATGCGTACACCTGGCATGAAATTAATGCACATGCCAATGTTTACATGGTCTATTTTAATTACATGTGTAATCATTATTTTCGCTTTCCCAGTATTAACAGTTGCTCTTGCATTAATGACATTTGACCGTCTATTTGATGCTCACTTCTTTACGATGGCGAGCGGCGGTATGCCGATGCTCTGGGCCAACCTGTTCTGGGTATGGGGTCACCCTGAAGTATATATTGTTATCTTACCGGCATTCGGTATTTTCTCTGAAATCATTAGTACATTCTCACGTAAACGTCTATTCGGTTACAGTGCAATGGTGTACTCAATGGTTGCAATTTCGTTACTAAGTTTCGTCGTATGGCTTCACCACTTCTTTACGATGGGGTCAGGTCCAGCGGTTAACTCATTCTTCTCGATTTCGACAATGGCGATTTCGATTCCAACCGGGGTTAAAATCTTTAACTGGTTGTTTACACTGTATAAAGGACGTATTCGTTTTACAGTTCCAATGCTTTGGTCATTGGCATTTATTCCAAACTTTGTAATCGGTGGAGTTACAGGGGTTATGCTTGGAATGGCAGCAGCTGACTATCAATACCATAACAGCTACTTCCTAATTGCTCACTTCCACTACGTATTAATCGCAGGTACAGTATTTGCAATGCTTGCTGGATTCACATTCTGGTATCCAAAAATGACTGGTCATATGCTAAATGAACGCCTTGGTAAATGGACATTCTGGATCTTTATGATTGGATTTAACATCTGTTTCTTCCCAATGTACTTCTTAGGTTTAGATGGTATGACTCGTCGTATGTACACTTATTCAGAAAGTCTTGGATGGGGATGGATGAACCAAATCGCATCTGTCGGTGCAGTCATGATGGGTATCGGCTTCTTAATCCTTTGCTACAACGTAATTTGGAGCGCACGTCATGGCGAGCGCGATGTAACTGGAGATCCATGGGATGGCCGTACGCTTGAGTGGGCAACTCACTCTCCTGTACAGCATTATAACTTTGCAAAACTTCCTGAAATTAAAGAAGCTGATGCTTACTGGTTCATGAAGAAACGCGGAGAAACAATTACACCAAAAGCAGATGAATTAAAACCAATTCACATGCCAAGTAACTCTGGTGTGCCAATTATTATGTCTACATTCTTTGGTCTTGCAGGTTTTGCATTAGTATTTAGCTGGTTCTGGATTGCAGCAATCGGTGGCATTGGTATTTTAGCTTGTTTAATCTACCGTTCATTTGATTATGACGATGGTTACTACGTAAGCGTTGATGAAATTAAAAAAACAGAACATGTAGCATGAGAGGTGAAACGAAATGGCTGCTTTAGATAAAAGCTTACCTTTAGAATATCAATCTGAACAAAGCAGATTGAATATCCTAGGATTCTGGATTTTTCTTGGGGCTGAAATTATGCTGTTCGCAACACTTTTCGCCTCTTATCTAGTACTTGCTGGTCGTACGGCAGATGGTCCAACGCCAGCACAATTGTTTGAAGTTAAAACACTTTTAATTCAAACACTCCTACTTTTAACAAGTAGTTTTACATGTGGGATCGCAATTCATGAAATGCGTAAGCATAACCAAAAAGCTATGTTAGGATGGTTCCTTTTCACATTACTTTTAGGTGCAGGCTTCCTATTCTTTGAAATTGAAGAATTCATCATGTATATCGGTGAAGGCGCTACTATCCAAACAAGCGCATTCTTATCTGGATTCTTCGTTCTTCTTGGAACGCACGGTGCCCACGTAACGGGTGGTATCATCTGGGCAACTTGTGTAATCATCCAAATTTTAAAACGAGGATTAACACCAGTTACAGCTCGTAAAGTATTCATTATCAGCTTATACTGGCATTTCCTTGACCTTGTTTGGATCTTTATTTACACACTAGTTTACTTGAACGGGATGGTGGCGTAATAATGGGACAAAACAATACACAAGCGAATGGACATGCGCATAGCGGGTTTCCATGGTCACACGTTTTTGGATTTATTTTATCGCTTGCACTAACGTTTCTTGCTTTATACGTTGCGCTTTACACAGACTTGCCACTTTCAACGATATTAACAACTATTATCGTAATGGCACTTGCGCAAGGTTTATTACAATTAATTATGTTCATGCACTTAAAAGAAGGAGAAGGTAGAATTCAAATTCTTACAATGATATACAGTTTCTTCGTTGCAATTGCAACAGTTGGTCTTACTGTATGGATTTTCTTCTCTATGTAATAGACATAGAAAAGACTGCTGAGGTAATCTCAGCAGTCTTTTTATTTGTTCTCTTCCCCTCTTCAACCACATTACAGAAATTACAACATTATCATGTAAAGTATACTTATTATGACAAATGTTAAGAAAAATCTTTCTTTATGGAATCGAGTTCACATGCATTGCTTTTCTTCCTATAATATGGCTAAAATAAGTACTATATTATTTGAAGGGAGAGAACGCAGTGGAACATCATTCTTCAGTCCTATCACTCATGATTGTTGTCGCAATCGCGTTTTTCATTCCCCTTTTGTTACAACGCTTTAAATTAAAAGCACTTCCTGTCGTCGTTGCAGAAATTATCGCAGGAATTTTTGTAGGAAAAAGTGGATTTAACGTTATTGAGCCCGACATGTGGCTCCAAGTCTTATCAACACTAGGATTCATCTTCTTAATGTTCTTAAGCGGTTTAGAAATTGACTTTTCTATCTTTAAACAAAAAGGGAAAAAGAATAAGACAAATGAACCAAATACGTTCCAAGCAGCAAGCATTATCTTCTTATTCATCTTCATCTTATCCTATGCCCTGTCTCTTATATTCGTATGGCTTGGATTTGTAGATAATGCAATGTTCATGACTTTAATTATTTCAACCATTTCTTTAGGTGTTGTTGTACCGACATTGAAAGAAAATAATTTAGGAAAAACAGCAATCGGTCAAATCATTTTATTAGTCGCTGTTATCGCTGACTTAGTTACAATGATTTTACTCGCTGTATTCGTTGGATTAAATTCCGAAAGCGGCCAAAGCATGTGGCTTCTTCTCGTTCTATTTGGCGCAGGTATTGTAATTTACTTTGTCGCAAGACGCTTTAAAAATATTCCATATCTAGAAAACCTAAAGGCTGGTAGCGTACAAATCGACACGCGTGCTGTTTTCGCACTTATTTTAATACTAGTCGGATTATCTGAATCTGTTGGTGCAGAAAATATTTTAGGTGCCTTTTTAGCAGGAGTACTCGTATCCTTATTATCACCAAATGAAGATATGGTCGAAAAACTTGATTCCATCGGATACGGCTTCTTCATTCCAATTTTCTTCGTAATGGTTGGTGTTAATTTAGAAGTATGGTCTATTTTTAAAGAGCCTTCTAGTATGCTAATGATTCCAATTTTAATTGTTGGACTCTTTATTTCAAAATTATTACCATCACTTGTACTGCGTAAATGGTACCCACGTAATATCGTATTAGGAAGTGCTATTTTATTAACATCTACACTTTCATTAGTTATTGCAGCAGCACAAATTGGTGAAAAGCTAAGTATCATTAGTCCAAGTCTATCTGCTTCACTTATCTTGAGTGCAGTTATTACATGTATTTTTGCACCTGTACTATTTAAAAAGATGTTTCCAAGGGTGGAAACACCAAAACCAAGAGTTTCTATTATCGGTGCAAGCCGAATTACACTTCCGTTATCACTCGATTTAAAACGTGAAGATTATGATGTAACACTGTACATGATGCGTCAAAATAAAGTAAATGCAGAGGAAGTGAAGTCCCACGACTTCCCAATCGTAAAATTAAATACAATTAGCATTGAATTATTAGATGAGCAAAACGCTTTCGATGCAGATCGTGTTGTCGTCGCCACAAGTGATGATGAGCATAACTTATTATTAGCAGAACACGCAAAAGAAGTAGGCGTTGAACATGTCATTGCAAGTGTAGAGGATCCTCTTCTACAGGAAAAAGCAACGCAAGAACATATTGCAGTATTCTCAACTATTAACTCCACACGTATTTTATTACGAGCACTTATTGATAAACCGAGTCTCGTTCGTTTAATTACAACTGCAAATGAAACCGTTCGTGAAGTTGAATTACGTAGCAATAAATATAACGGTTTACCACTTCGTCGCTTACCGTTCCTAGGTGACGTGCTGATCATTCAAATTTACCGTGGTAATAAAGCATTGGTACCACATGGTGATACAAAATTACAAAATGGTGATACACTTCTTGTAACAGGCTCAAAAGAGCATATTGATACAATGAAAGGCATATTAGAATAGTAAAAAGTTCCCTCTCGATTTAAAATGTACCCTTTGTAAAGGACATTAAAAAAAGCCTAGGCAGCTTGAAGAAGATGATCTCTATATTGTGGTCTTACCCCTGTCAAGTAGACAGGAAAAGAATAGGTGTCTGCCTTTAAGCAGCCTTAGTTCGAAATTCAACAGGACTAAGGTTGTTTAATTTCTTTTTTAATTCATCTAGAGTTGTACATGCTTGAATAGAGGCTTCATCTTTAGGATGACCAAAGAAAGATTCTTGGGGAGCGTTATCCCAACAGTTTCCTCTTCTTGACATGGATTGTTGCAAGCCTAGTTTCTTAACTGCTTTTTGAAAATTAGGGTGCGTATACTGAATTCCTTGATCTGAGTGAATCAAGGCATCTTTGGCTTTCTGAAAGTTTTTGTTCCTTTTTAACTTTAGAAGGGTGTCTGTAGCTAATTCTACAGTCATACGTTCTGATATATGATGAGCTAAAATTTCACTAGTCTTTATGTTTTTCTTAATTATATACAAAAACCCTATAGGGAGACTTTTTTAGTGTCTACTCTATAGGGTACATTTTACAATACGCCGAATTTTTTTTCTTAATATTCTTATTTTATCATGGTAAAATATTACTATCATATATTATGGGGATGAATTACAATATGTCTATTTCAACTTTAGCTCTTTTATTATTAGGAGAAGTACTCGTCGCCATTATTCTCATTGGCATTAGCATTGAAATTTGCAGTTACGGATGGAAGAAGTCAACTGGAACGAAATACTTTTGCCTCTGCCTCTCTCTATTTCTCGGTACATGCAGCATATTAGGTCTTTGTGTTGCACCAGCATATTTCTTTCTACAACTTATAGAGAAATCATCATAAGAAAGGATGATTGTGTGTTTACGATTAAACGTATTGATGCCTCTGAAACATACGTCTTGCGTCAAAAGATTTTGCGACCAAGTCAAGCACTGGATGATTGCCAATATCCTTTTGATTACGAATTACATACCTTTCATCTAGGTGCATTTCTAAATAACGAACTCATCAGCATCGCCTCTTTTTCACATGAAACTCAAGCTAATTTACAAGGTAGCAATCACTATCGTTTAAGAGGTATGGCTACAGTACCCTCTTTTCGAAAACAAAACGCTGGAAGCTCATTAATCCATCAAGCTGAAATAACCCTAAAAGAACGCCAAGCAGAGGTACTTTGGTGTAATGCTCGTATTACGGTTACAGATTACTACAAACGATTAGGATTCCATGAACATGGTGAGATATTTGATATCCATCCGATTGGACTTCATAGCTTGATGTATAAAGCATTATGAAAGAACAGCTTTTGTATGATCTACGAAACACGCTTCATACTTTCTCTAAAAAACACCAAAAAGCCTTTCATATATGCGGAAGGCTTTTTGGTGCTTTAGTCATTCTACTCCTATAGTTGTTTTATCCTGTATTAATGGACAATAAGCCCCTCACAATGATAGAAGTTTCACTTTATGTCTTCAATCATTAACTGCTCGTCTTCTACTATTCTCATTCCTATTTGTTACACTTGCTCCTCCCAAAATAAATCATTTAACGTTTGGTTTAGCGCATAACAAATTTTCAAACACAAATCTAAAGAAGGATTATACTTTCCCTTCTCAATTAAACTTATTGTTTGCCTTGTAACTCCTACTTTTTCTGCTAATTGTTGCTGTGTTAAATCCGACTGAACACGAGCAATCTTTATTCTACTTACAGCCAATCTACGCCCTCCTTCACCATTAATCGTAGCGTATATATTACATCATGCAATTTATAAATTGCATGATGATTAAATCTTTCTATAGTAAGTTTCACTTTATTATACACGAAAAAAGGTACTTCCTATGAGAAGTACCTTTTTCTATCACATTATAAGAACAAATGACATCCAAACAAAATTGCAAAGAAATACAGCAGTGGATGAACTTCCAGCCCTTTCCCTTTCACAATCTTTAAGATTGGATAGATTAAAAATCCAAGTGCAATCCCATTTGCAATACTAGATGTTAACGGAATACCTACGAAAATTAAAAATGCTGGCAATGCATCTTCAAATTCATTCCAATTAATATCACGAATACTTTGCGCCATTAGGCTTCCGACTATAATTAATGATGGAGCTGTAATAGCTGCTACACTCGATAACGAGGAAATAACAGGGCTGAAAAATGCTGTCACGATGGTTAAGCAGATTACTACAATACCTGTTAATCCTGTTTTACCACCTGCTGCGATTCCTGCTGATGATTCAATCGTTGCTGCTGTTGGGCTTGTCCCGAACACTGCTCCTGTGGTACCACCGATTGCATCAGCGATAAATGCTTTCCCGAAACGTTTTTCGGTATTATCTGTATTTAAACCAGCTTGTTTAATTAGTCCAAGTAGAGCTCCTGTTGTATCAAATAAAAGTACGAGTAGGAATGAAAAAACAACACCATATAACCCGTATTCAATTACATCAGAAAATGCAGTTATAGGATTTGAAACAATAACGCCTTTTGGTAAATGAGGAATCGCTGCAATTTTATCCTCAAATTTTAATTGTCCCGTAAAAAAGGCAATGATACCTGTCACAATCATACTAATAAAGAGCGCACCACTTACACGTAATGCCATTAACACTGCCGCTAAAACCAAACCAATTAACGTTAAAATAACAGCAGGTGAATGAAAATCTCCGATTGTAACTAAATTAGATGGATGATCAACTATAATTCCAGAAAGACGTAGTCCAATAAAAGCAATAAATAATCCAATCCCACCTGCAATTGCGTGCTTTAAACTATCAGGAATTGCTACAATAAGCTTTTGACGGAATGAGGTGAAAGATAATAAAAGAAAAATAATACCTGTTACAAATACCGCTGAAAACGCAATAACATATGTAATACCTTCTGCTTTTTGCACAACAGAATAGGCAAAATACGCATTCATCCCCATAGCCGGAGCAATAATAATTGGATAGTTTGCTAAAAACGCCATACATAGCGTTCCGACAACTGTCGCAATAATCGTTGCCGTAAATGCTTGATCAAATGGTACACCTGCATCAGCTAATATTTTGGGATTGATGACAAGAATGTACGCAAATGTAAAAAAAGTTGTGATGCCGGCTAAAATCTCCTGCTTCACAGAAGTATTATACTTTTGTAATTGAAACATACTTAGGTACCTTCCTACACAATGGATTATTATCACACACTCTTTTCTTACTATTATGCGAGAAAATGTAATACTTAATCTTACCAATCAATAAAAAGAAGAGTCAATATATTCACTAATAGTTCGAATTTTAAGTTTAAGTCTGACAAATTGAAAAACGTTTCTTTTTAGGCGGTAGAGAGCATCTGTTCATGCATAGAAGCGGTCAGATCCTTTTTCTGCCCCATGCCAAGTGAAAACAAAGAGAGAAATGAGTGCAGGTCATCTTTTGTTCTTCATAGCCGCAATTTAAATGGGTTTATATATCAGCAAATCATTCTTCACTCACTACTAAACAAAGATATTATTTTACAAGAACATAGATATAGTACAGTTAAATACCATTTGTTTTTGTAGCACAACAGAAGGAAATGTTTTATAATTTAAAATAGTTGAATATCACGTAAACGCATTCAAACTTTTTCATCCTACAAGGAGGCTTCTTATGCAAAACACAAACAAATCAGGCACTTTAAACCGAGGTTTAAAACAAAGACATATTACATTAATGTCCCTTGGATCAGCTATTGGAGTTGGATTATTTTTAGGGTCTGCTTCAGCTATTAAGTTAGCTGGACCTTCTATTTTACTAGCTTACCTGATTGCTGGGCTTGTTATTTTCTTCATTATGCGTGCTCTTGGTGAAATGGCAATTGAGCAACCAGTCGCTGGTTCCTTTAGTAAATATGCCTATGATTACCTAGGGCCATTAGCAGGTTATATTACTGGATGGAACTACTGGTTTTTATGGGTTGTTACTTGTATGGCGGAAATCACTGCAGCTGGGATTTATATGGAATTTTGGTTTCCAGATATCCCGCGCTGGATTTGGGCATTGATGGCTCTTGTATTAATGAGCGCCTTCAACTTTTTATCTGTAAAAGTATTTGGAGAACTTGAATTTTGGTTTGCTTTAATCAAAATTGTCACAATAATCAGTATGATTGTAATTGGGACTGGCATTATTTTATTCGGTTTCGGAAATGACGGTATCGCAACTGGAATTTCAAATCTTTGGTCACACGGCGGATGGTTTCCAAATGGGGTTTCTGGATTACTCCTTTCCTTACAAATGGTTTTATTCGCGTATCTAGGAGTAGAACTTATCGGTGTCACAGCTGGTGAAGCGCAAAATCCAAAGAAAACACTTGCCAAAGCGATTGATAACGTATTTTGGCGTATTTTACTATTCTACGTTGGAGCCTTATTTGTTATGATGGCGATTTATCCATGGAATGAACTTGGAGAGAAAGGTAGTCCCTTTGTATTAACATTCCAGCAAATTGGGATAGCAAAAGCAGCAGGAATCATCAACTTCGTTGTCTTAACGGCAGCTCTTTCTTCTTGCAACGGTGGTTTATTTAGTACAGGACGTATGCTATTTACATTGGCACAGCAAAAAAAAGCACCTGAACAGTTTGGTCGTTTAAATAAAAATGGCATTCCAAGTAAAGGAATTTTAGCAACTTCTTTCGTCCTACTCGTTGGTGTTATATTAAACTACCTCGTTCCTGCAAAAGTATTTACATGGCTTACTAGTATTTCAACGTTCGGCGCAATTTGGACATGGGGAATCATATTAGTTTCCCAAATTCAATTCCGCAAAGGATTACCAGCACAAAACAAACAAAACTTAACGTACAAGATGCCTTTATATCCATTAAGTTCTTATTTTTCACTTGGTTTCCTTGTACTTGTATTAGGAATTATGGCTTATTCAGAAGATACACGAATTGCATTAATTGTTGGTCCAATCTGGTTGATTGCACTAGTCGTTGTGTATTATTTGAAAGGGTTTCATAAGATAGATAAGGTACCGAATTCAAAAATTAGTTAAATATATTTCCCCTTCCTTATCACAAGGAAGGGGTTTTCTTATTTTCACACAAATATTTCTCAACAAAATTCACTCTACTTTTACAAATTTTTTGCGAATTCTACATTTTCCATCTTTATTTTCATGAAAAAATCTATTACATTATTAAGGCGAGTATATTTATTATTAGGGGGGATTCTTCTATGAAGAACAAAAAATGGCTTAAATTTTCGTTAGCAACAGCAATTACATTCAGTATAGGAAGCGCTTATATTCCACCCGCTTTCGCTGAAAGCTCCGTAGATCCAGCACCTGAAATTGCTGCAAAAGTAGTCAATCAAAACAGTGGGAAGAAAGTATTATTTGATAACACACATGGTCAAACAGCAGGTACAGCTGATTGGGTCATTGATGGGGGTTTTTCTGATTTTGGAAACGGCATTGCCAAAAATGGATATTTTGTCAAAGAACTTCGCCAATCTACACCTATTACATATGAGAATTTAAAAGATTATAACGTATTTATCGTTCCTGAAGCAAACATTCCTTATAAAAAATCCGAGCAAGACGCTATGCTACAATATGTTAAAAATGGCGGCAGCATCTTCTTTATTGCAGATCATTATAATGCAGATCGTAATAAGAACCGCTGGGATTCTTCAGAAGTATTTAATGGATATAGACGCGGGGCATGGAACAATCCTGCAAAAGGAATGTCTAATGAAGAAATAAACTCTGTCGCGATGCAAGGAATAGAGAGCTCTGATTGGCTAGCACAAAACTTCGGTATTCGTTTCCGCTATAATGCACTAGGTGATACTTCTGCCAAAAACATTGTCTCGCCTGAACAGTCATTTGGTATTACAACAGGCGTTTCGTCCGTAGCAATGCATGCTGGTTCTACCCTTGCTATTACTAACCCTAAACTAGCCAAAGGACTCGTATATCTTCCAGAAAACCCACCAAAGTGGAATAATGCTGTTGATAGCGGTGTTTATAATGGTGGTGGTATTGCAGAAGGTCCTTATGCTGCAATTGCCAAAGTCGGACTTGGAAAAGCGGCCTTTATTGGTGATTCTTCTCCTGTTGAAGATGCATCGCCAAAATATGTTCGTGAAGACACGGGACAATCTAAGAAAACATACGACGGATATAAAGAAGAAAATGATGCTATCTTGTTGGAAAATATCGTAAATTGGTTATCCAAACAAGAAACCTATACAAGCTTAGATCAAGTAAATGGTTTACAACTGGATAAACCAACACCTTTACAAACATTTGAACAACCAAATTTATCAACCGAACCACAACCAGAACCTTGGAGTGCCCCAAATCAAGGCTATCAATGGTTTAATACTAATACATTTAAACCTGGTTCATATGGATATAGCGGTACAATAACTACACCTGTAAGTAATTACGTAGTTACTCATCCTAGCATTCTACCAAACAATGAAATGTTTCAAATAAAAATTCAAGTAAATAACTTATTACCTAATACAACGTATAACAATTATTCTTTAGGGATTTTCACAACTGGTGGAACACAAGTTGCAAAAGTTCAAAATGAAAATGGCACTTGGCCGTCCACTTTTGGATATAGCGACGCTTTCTCGTTCACAACAAATAGCCAAGGTTTTGCTGAAAAAATCGTAAATGTACAACTGGTACCAAATACAAACGGACAAGCAACACTGCGCCTTCGTCAAAATACAACTGCAAAATATAATGAAACTGTTACGATTAATAAGAAGTAAACAAAGAGCAATCCGTATGGGATTGCTCTTTGTTACTCACCTTTTTCTTTTGAAAAAAACATTCTAGAAATAACGATTCCAAGTCCACCAACAATTAGGAATAGTACCGCTCTAATCATCATTGAAACTTCTGGTAAATCAAGGAAAAAACTTCCCTACTGTCACAACTAAAACAACTAAAACAGCGTACAATATTTCATCCATTTTCCTCTTCCTTCCAAACCAAACTGCAAATAATGCATATACCATCCACAATAACGATACAGACACACTAATAATTCCAATTACTTATATCATACTCTTATTCTATTTGTTTTTTTAGAATGTTTTTCCTAATAATATCCAATCTCTGCTATTATAATAACAAATAGAAAATATCATTTATGAGGTGTTGCTTTGAAACAAGGTATCAGGAATAATCGTCCGAAAAAGAAAATACGTAGTTTAAGACGTGCTTGCCGTAATTTCTTAACGTATACCAACAAGCATACAAGCTCTTTACCAAATGCTAATGAACAGTCTGCTTTAGGCTGCTGGTCTATTCATCTTCCCTTCCATCCTTCTTATATGAATTCACAACGTAAATCAAACTCGATTAAACGATTTTATTTACAGACTGCAATCAATCGATTAGAGCATTTAATCGATATAAAAACGACAGCTGAAAAAGAGTATCGCATTTATTTTGTTGTCTCTTTTCCTAATTTGCACACCTCAAATATCTTAATTGTATTTAGTAAACAAGGAATAGAACGTTTTTTTGAAGGATTTCTAGGTAGATACATGGATGGACCTCAGTGGATTTCATTACCACAAGAACGCGATATTGAAAAAGAATTTGGCTTGCTTATACCTAAAGGATTACAAGTAAAAGGATATACAGAAATTTTTACTGATGCTGATTACAATGACAAAGAAATATGGTTTATCGGGGAATTAGACTAAATCTCTTCCAATGATGTAAAAAAGGTGTTTTCCATTACAGAAAACACCCTTTTCGTCTAATTTTTTTATTTATACAAACACTTACAAGCGTTCCAAGACACCCACCTACAATAGCTGGAATCAACCACCCTACTCCTTCTGTATAAAAAGGAAGATTTTCTAAGAAAGGTGTCCACTTTTCCATTAATACATTACGATTTAAAATATCTATCCCACTAAATACCGCTACTATTCCAATCGTTATAGGATATATATAAACATACCGGCTGATATGTTTATGGCACAACCCTAAAATAATAAGCGTTAAAGCAATTGGATATATAAATCCAAGAATCGGAACTGATACTTTTAAAATCTGCGTTAACCCTAAGTTAGCAAGAATCATACTAACAGCACTTAATATAAAAGCCCAAACTTTATATGAGACTTTTGGAAATACTTCTGCAAAAAACTGACTGCAAGATGTAACAAGTCCAATGGAGACACATAAACAAGCAACAGTGAAAATAGTACCTAGCAATATCAGACCACCTTGTCCAAATAATGTAGTCATAACTTGCGCTAATACGTTTGCCCCATTATCAAATTCTCCAATTGAACCACTTACTGATCCGACATATCCAAGAATGATATAAATAAGAGACAACAATAGACCTGCCCCAATACCAGCCATGCTCATATATTTCGCTAAGCCCTTTTCATCTTGTACACCTTTTGCACGTAAAGCATTTGCAATAACAATCCCAAAGATTAAAGCTGCTAAAGCATCCATCGTTAAATAGCCATCTAAAAAACCTTGAAACATAGGAACTTTAACATAATTCCCCACTGGTGCTTTAACATCTCCTACCGATGTAAACATACTCTTTATAAAAATAAGAGCAATCATACATAATAATAAAGGTGTTAATACCTTTCCAAACAATCCCATCAATTTCGATGGCGATAAACTTAACCAATACACAATACTAAAGAAGATTACCGTATAAAGCAGTAACACTATACTACCTGACTCTGGAAACAACTGACCTGGTCCCATTTCAAAAGCTAAACTTCCCGCACGCGGTATTCCAAGGCCAGGGCCTATAAACAAGTAAACTACACAAGGGAAAATAATTGCAAAAGAGGGATGGACCCGGCTTGCTAAATCTTGAAAGCTTCCTGCTTTAGCGATGGCAATTACACCTAATATCGGAAGCCCTGTTGCTGATATGATAAAGCCTAACAACGCAATCCACACATGCTCTCCTGCTTCATATCCAAGGAAAGGTGGGAATATAAGATTTCCAGCCCCAAAAAACATGGAGAACAACATTAGGCTAATAAGTAAAATTTCTTTTTTCTGTAACAATTTCATCTCTTTCTCCTTCTCATTCTATATATATACATTTTGATTTTCCAATATCTAAATTACGGCTATGAAAACAAAAGGAACTGACCGCTTCTATGCATGGACGGATTCTCTCTTTCCTCTAAAAAGAAATGGTTTCTTGCACTTATATGCTAGAACAAACATAGTCCATAGTCTACCACAAAAGAAATCCCCATTCTATATCTATCCTGTTTTCCAATTTCTTCTGAAAAATCGACCTTTATTGACTTTCAATAGTTAATTAAGTAAAATATTAAATATACAAAACTATTAACTTTGTTTTCGTTTGTGTCAGGAGGAAACTTATATGGAATCAACGATACAACTTGAGAAAAAACAACAAAGAAACAAGAAACATCCTCCAGGTTTATACTTACTCTTCTTTACAGAAATGTGGGAAAGGTTTAGTTACTATGGGTTACGAGGATTATTAACACTATACTTAACAACAACTTTAGTAAGCGGTGGTCTTGGGTTTAGTCCAGGATGGGCACTTTCTATCTACGGTTTTTACACTGGAGCGTGCTATTTCACTCCATTAATTGGTGGCTTCTTAACAGACCGTTTTCTAGGTAGACGCTTAGCCATCACTATGGGTGGCGTGACAATGGCAATTGGTAACCTTATACTTTTTGCCTTACAAAATCAAGTCGGCCTATACCTTGGACTCGCGCTTATTATTATCGGTAACGGTTTCTTTAAACCAAATATTTCTACGCTTGTAGGCGAACTATATGAAGAGCATGATCCAAAACGTGATAGTGCATTTACAATTTTCTATATGGGCATTAACGTAGGTTCATTTTTAGCACCACTCGTTTGCGGATTTTTATCAGAAAATTTATTCAAAACAACAATCGATGGTGTTGTTCATTTCGGTTTCCGTTACGGCTTCTTAGCTGCTTCAATCGGTATGATTATAGGTCAAATCTTATTTACAACATTGTCTAACCGTTTCCTTGGTGATATCGGAAAAAAACCAACTAGAGATTTACAAACAACATCAGGTAAACAAACAGCTGGGAATACTCCACTGACAAAAAAAGAAAAACAACATACAGCAGTTATCGTGATTCTAACTTGCTTCGTTGTCTTCTTCTGGGCTGGTTTTGAACAAGCCGGTAGTTCATTAACATTATATACAAACAAATTTGTGGACCGCTCGGTATTCGGATGGGAAGTTCCAACATCTTGGTTCCAATCAGTCAATCCATTGTTCATTATTTTACTTGCCCCAGTTATCTCAGCTTTATGGGCTAAACTTGCGACTAGAAAACGTGGCGATTTAAAAATCCCAGCCAAAATGGGACTCGGTATGATTTTGCTCGGAATTGGTTATATAGTTCTTGTTATCGCTACATTAAAAACAGGTAGTGACGAACATACTATGACAGAAAAAGCAAATCTACTCTTTATTGTCTTTACGTATCTGTTCCATACATTAGGTGAATTATTCCTATCACCTGTTGGCCTATCAATGGTGAGCGCCCTAGCACCAGTAAAACTTGCTTCATTACTTATGGGTGTCTGGTTAGCAAGTTCAGGAATTGCTAATGTTTTAGGTGGACAACTCGCTAGCTTCACAACTTCACTTGGATATTCCGAAGTATTTGCTGTCATTGGAGCAGTAGCTATTGTTCTAGGGTGCGTCTTATTATCACTTTCTAAAAAGCTCGTAAAGTGGATGGATTAAAAAAGATGAGGGATTTCCCTCATCTTTTTTATGCATTCTCACCTTTTTCAATTGCTTGTTCATATAATTCTTTATAATCCTTGTATTCACTTGGTACAAATCTTTTATAAAAGAAAGAAAGCCAGCTTTCCCCTTTTCTATATCCTTCTTCACGGATTTCCGTTGCCTTTTTATTCGATTTAAATCCTTCTGTAAACCATTTCTTTAATGGTTCATTTTTTTCATACTTAGATGGAACTTTTAAATCATAATTCTCAAATGCATATGTATAGCCTTCTTTACTTACCATTTTTTTCTTAGCTTGATATCCCTTGTCATAAGCTACTTCATATGCCTTTATATATTCTTCCTTTTCAACATTTCCAGGTTTCTTTTCTGCTAACTCTTTTCCAGCCTTTTCACCTAAATGAGATTGCTCTTGTTTTACTTTTTCAGTTCTTTCTTTATTTCCTGACTGAAAACCTTCTGCAAAGTTTATTTTATATCCTGGAGCAACTTGGCTATCATCCATTGTCTCTTGAGCTAATCCTTGCTCTTTTCCTTTTTCAAACTGACCTTTTTTTTGCTCTAATAATACCCACGCTGTAGAATAAGTTCCTGTAAATGCTTGCTTATACGTTTCTGACTTTCCATTCAAATGCCCTTCTACATTGTTTTTCCCTGCTTGAAAATCAGTTTCTCCAGCTTTCTGTCCTTCAACCTGACCTTTTTCAGTATCTACTTTACGCTGCGCTTCCTCACGTTGACGTACCTCTTCGGCTTTTCGTTGTTCTTCAGCTTTTCTTTGCTCTTCCGCCGCACGCTGTTTTTCTTCTGTAGCTTTACGATTTGCTTCAGCTTGCTTTTCCGCTTCTACAGCACTATTATCTTGGCTAGGCGCTTGCTGTGTTGTACCGCTATTCGAAGCAGGTGTTTCTTTTTTATTATGATAGTGATATTCTCCATCTTGTAACCCCCACTTCGCACAATTTGTACGACATGTATGTCCACCATTAGCATCTGTACGCCCTGGATGTGCATAAGCTGAAATTGGAGCTACTAATAATGCCATACCTGCTGTTAAAATAAATGCTTTTGCTTGTTTTTTCACTCTTTTTCCTCCCAAAATCTATCATTATAATTTCATTATACAACAATAGAGTAATATTTAAATATATACTAAAATATTCTTTTATTTCCTAATATTAGTTAAACAAAAAAGGTTCACTCTTAATCAGAGTAAACCTTTTTGTTTAACTATTTATTTTTTTCGTTTGTACAAAATCTCCAGTAATAACAAAGCGCTTTGAATTATCTGATACAGATACACACGTAATAAGCGTTACTTCCGTTTTCTCATGATCTTCTACAACTTCCCACTTATCAGGAGTTACTTCCGATACACCTGTAACGGCATACTCATATTCATTTTCATTATCATATAAATAAATTTTATCGTTCTTTTTTAATGAAGATACATCACTAAATAAAACACCTTTTTTTGACATATTATGCCCAGCAAGCGCATAGTTTCCTTTTCCCATCTCTTGCTTATCTTTTACAGTTGTCGCTCCTGATAATAAGTTTTTCTCAGTCGAACCATTTAAAACTGGAAGTTCTAATGAAATACTCGGAATAGAAATACGTCCAATTACTTGTTTTTTATCTAACGATGCATTTGCTACTTCCGCTAAATCTGGTTGCTGAATCTTTGAAGCATCTACAAATTTCGTTTCTTGCTTTTGATATTCCATTTTTTGAACAGCTTGCACATTCGCTGTTTGCTTCTCCTCTGCCTTATATCCATCATAAAATGGCTTTCCGATTAACACACCACCTATAACAAATAAAAGGATCGCTAGTACACTATAGATTCTTCGCTTATTCATATAAAATTCCTTTCCCCTACAAAATATTACTCTATATAAAATGATAAAATAATATCTATTTATACACAAGTATAAGAAAAAAGAAACCTTCCATTTATTATGAAAAGTTTCTTTATATATCATTTTTCTATGTGATCAGTATACCTTTAAGCAATTTTATTTCGATAGAGCGAAATATGAAACACAGTCATTTGGACAAATAAAATAAGAAATACTATATACATAGGATAAGCAGGAATATACAAATTTATAACTGGAGATAAAATTAGCAGTCCAGCCGCAAACGGTAAAACAAACCAAAGCGAAATAAAAGTAGTACGGCAGGCTTTTTGGGTAATCATTTTCTCACGCTCATCTTCTCCTGGAAACAACAAAGGAAACATCCAAAAGGATAATTTTTCATATTTTTTCTTTTGCACTTTATACATAATAAAGAATACTACTCCCAAGATTGCTAAATAGAAAATAGGCTTAAGATTTATGAATACCTCAAAAGTCTCTCGCTTTGTACGAAGAATAGTAGCGAACTCCATATACGCATAAAACAACTCAATAAACGCCCAAGCAGCTAAACATGTATACACGACACTCATCACATAAGAAAGAACAACCCTATTCATCTCCTTTTCCCTCCTTATCTAGTACAAAGACATCCTCCATCTTCAAATCAAACACATCACAAATCGTCAGCGCTAATAATAGTGAGGGAACGTAATCGCCCTTTTCAATTGCCGCAATGGTTTGCCTCGTTACTCCAACTTTTTCAGCCAATATACTTTGTGTGAAGTTAAAGCGAGCTCTTAGCTCCTTCACTCGATTCAAAATGGTCATTTTTACCACCTCTTACCATTATTATATGATAGACTTTACAAAATGTAAACTCAACTTAACATCAGATTCAAAAAAATCCAACTTTACATGCTGTAAAGTTGGATTTCACTTTAATTTAAAATTGTAACTTTAACGTTTTTTCTACCCCAAGCGCTTGATTTAGCTTTATCTGGCATTAATACATCAATTCTATGGCCTTTAATCGCACCACCTGTATCTGCTGCAATTGCTGTTCCATACCCTTCAACGTATACAGTGGATCCTAATCGAATAACCGCTGGATCTACGGCAATTAATTTCATTCCCGGATTTGCAGTTAAATTATAATGTCCCCATGCTGAATATACCTGTTCTCCTGGTTTATAACCATTCTCAGATGGATCCGCTGTATAAGCAGTAGCTTCTACATAAATCTCACGACCGTTAGCTGGTTTTGAATCCGGCTGAGTGTTTGGTTTTGACGCCGGATTAGTTGCTGGCGTTGTCGCCGGTTTATCATTAGTACTTACAGTTTCAACTGTTTTTGGTGCTGAAGCTTCTTCTTTTTTCTTAGCAGCTGCTCTTTCTGCTTCTGCATCTGCTTGTGCTTTTGCGATAGCTTCCCTTTCAGCTTTTGCCTCTGCTTCTGCTTTTGCACGAGCTTCTGCTGCTAATCTTGCTGCTTCTTGCTCACGAGCGATTGTTTCTTGTACTGCTTTCATATTTGATTCAATTTTCGATTTTTCTTGTTCAGCTAAATTGAGTTGACCTGCAATTTGATTGTATTTCGCTTGCACAGCTTGTAAATTTTCTTGACGTTTTTTCAAATTATCTTGTAAGTCAGCTTGTACCTTTGCTAATTTTTGTTTGTCTATCCCTAAAGATGCCTCTTTTTCATCAATTGCTTTTTTATCTTCTTCAATTTGACGAAGATCTTGTTCTTGCAATCGTAAAATTTCTTTATCCGCATCTAAGATTGTAGATACTGCATTCATACGTTGTAAGAAATCAGCAAAATTCTTTGATTCCACAACAACTTCAACTACTAAACTCGTATTTGAGCTATTTTGAACAGAAACCATACGTTTCTTCATAATGTCTTTACGAGAAAGTACTTTATCTTCTAAAACAATAATTTCTTTCTTTTTTTGCTCAATTTGCTTATGCGTTTCATCGATTTTCCGTTGAATAGCAGCTTGCTCTTCTTTATTTTTTGTAATTGTATTATTTAAATTATGTAGTTCACTTTCGATACCTTTAATTTCTTTATTAACAGCTTGCTTCTCTTCTTCTTTTTTCTGAATATCATCGTTATTCTGCTGCAATTGCTGTTGCATGTTGTTTAATTTCTCGTCGTTTGACTCAGCTTTGACAGCGACTGTACTAGAAAGAACAATCATTCCTGCTAATACTAGACTACTGATTCGCTTAAAATAGTTCATAATCCGACTCCCTTCTCTTACAGTTATACATGATTTATTTTACAGTTTGTTTACAAACTCATTAAATACAGTTTATTTTTCATGACAAAAAAATAAACAAAACCTGTAAAATGTAACAAATTCTTAACTTTTTAATAATCTATATCCACATAAATCTTACAAAAAGTAGATTCGAATATTAGAAGACAAAGATTACACGAGATTAAAAACATTGTCAAATCTTGCACAACTATTATTTATGTTAAACTCCTTCCCGACACAATGTACCAAACAGATATAACCGGATTTAAAATTATATTTTCTAGCTATATTGAAAAGTGAATTTTTTAATTTTTTCGATTTTCTCTAAATTTCAAAGTCCTCTTTTGCTATAATGGAGAAGTTGTCTTTTTAAAGAATGATAACAAGGAGGATGTTATGGAACAGTTTTATTATATTTTAAAGTATTTAGTTCTTGGTCTATTTCAAGGACTAACAGAACCAATCCCAATTTCTTCAAGCGGTCATCTCGTTTTAGCACAACATTTGCTAGGATTAAAAATAGAAGGCTTTAGCTTTGAACTGCTTGTTAACGCAGCTTCTTTATTAGCTGTATTACTTATTTATAGAAATGACTTAATTCGCCTTACAAAAAATGGTCTATCCTATATATTTACAAGAGCAGAAGAAACAAAATCAGATTTCTTCTTTATCATTTATCTTATCATTGCTACTATTCCAGCTGGCGTAATTGGTGTGTTATTTAAAGATTATATTGAATACTACTTAAAAGGTATTAAAATGGTTGGAATTTCTCTTATCATTACCGCCATTGGCCTTTGGATTATTCGCAATTTACGCGGCCGAAAAAATGATGGCGATCTATCTATGAAAGATGCTATTATTGTTGGTCTTGCTCAGGCTTGCGCACTTATTCCTGGTATTAGCCGTTCTGGTGCTACAATTGTTGCTGCGATGTTACTTGGTATGAAGCAAGAAACTGCTCTTCGCTTTTCATTCTTATTATATATTCCTGTTAGTTTAGGTGGATTATTACTAAGTATTACAGACATTGCTAAAGATCCAAATTTAAATACTTTATTTGTACCCTACCTCGTTGCATTCATCGCGACGTTTATCATGACCTATATTTCATTGAAGTGGTTTATGAACATTATGGCTAAAGGGAATTTAAAATACTTTTCATTCTATTGTATTATCGTAGGTGTACTAACTATTGTTTTCTTATAAAGTAAAATCTAAAGGGTGTCCCGTTCAATCGGACACCCTTTTATGTAGCTAAGATTAAATATATCCACTCATTATTAGTCCTCACCCATCTCTTTTTATACATGCGGTACTAACGTAATGAAAAATTTGTCGTCTTCCTTTTATTTACTCGTAGTTTTCAGAATAGTATAATATTTACTATGATACACTATTTTGCGGATAAGAGAATTCTCGATTACAAACTTTCTCATTCTCGTAAGTACTACCGGAGGGATTGCACATGTTATGAATAAAACAGGATATCCACTCTAATTTCTTATACTACATATAAAAGGAGTGCAATCATGTTTATTGTTACAAAGCTCATTCATATTAAATCAGGTTATGAAACTGAAATTATACATTCTTTACAGCAACACTATCCATCATCTGGAAGTCATGGGTTTATTAACTTAGAATTCTCCCGTATGAAACATACCCAGCATGGGACCGAATACATGATTCGTATATTATGGAAAACCCAAGAAGATTATCAAGAATGGATTTCTCAAAAAAAGCAAACTGCAATCACAACATGGCAAAATAAATTTCAAAGCTATATTCTGTCTTCAAAATCCAATGCTACCCATGTTAAATATCTTTACTAAAAAAGAGTCTTCTGCCATTCGCAGTAAGGCTTTTCTTCATTTATCCCACTATTTCTAGACAGTAATACTATAGCTCTACTACCTACTAAGCCTTTACCTTTAACTTTCAAAATGATATCCTCTCCTAAAAGTGAGATTTGTTTTAATAGTTTTTAAGAGCTATAATGAAAAACGAATTCTTTTCGAAAGGAGCAATATTTTGACATCTTATTTATTTCCAATTAAAACAGCATTTATCTTATTTCCTATTTTAGCAATGCTTCTTTTAATTCCCTTTTTAATATTTAATTACAGAAAATATGGCTATTTAAATAAATGGCGATCATTTATTTTATATTCTTTATTCCTTTATCTATTAAATGCCTATTTCCTTGTTATTCTACCGTTACCACAAACCTATGATACTTGTAGCTTACAGCCAGCTAATACGCAGCATATGCAACTCGTACCATTCTATTTCATTCAAGAAATTACCAATCACACAGTAGCTATTCTAACAAAGCCAGTTACCTATTTTCATCTATTAAAAGAATCTGCCTTTTTACAAGTTGCATTTAATGCCCTGTTAACGATTCCATTCGGCATGTATTTACGATATTACTTCCGCCGTAGTTTCTTACAAACTATAGTCTTTTCACTTTGTCTTTCATTATTCTTTGAAATAACACAAGTAACTGGATTATATGGCATATACAATTGCGCGTATCGTTTGTTTGATGTGGATGATTTATTTCTAAATACACTTGGCGGAGCAATTGGATATTTCATTGCACCAATATTTATGTATTTCCTTCCTAAATCAAGCGAATTAGATGCACATATTGATTTAGCAACGAAACCAGTTGGATTTATTCGCCGTCTCATTGCCATGCAAATTGATTGGATTTTCTTATCTATTGTTGTACCGGTTATTAAAAATAAGGGTAATCATCTTTTTATTTCTAGTATCCAATCTTATACGAACTTATATGAACTTATTTTCGTTACAGGGGCAGTCTTTACCTATTTCATTATCATTCCATACTTTACGAATGGAAAAACAGTTGGAAAAGCATTGCTTCGTATTCATATTAAAGGACAAAATGAACGGATTACACTAAAAGAATTATTCATTCGTTACGGTCTGTTCTATTTTGTTTTAGGCGGAATTAACTATATACTCTCTAGTAGTTCCATTTTAAACCGTACAGATACTCTAGTTCTGATCGTTATATTATTATTTACATTTGTGATTAATGGTCTTTTTATTATCCATGTTCTATTACATATATTTAGTCGTGATAAATTACTATTTTATGAACGTATCAGTCATACAAGAAATGCTATTACACTCAAAAGAGCTGACAAATAATTGTCAGCTCTTTTTTACGATAGAAAACATCTTTGCTACATATGGATTTAAAAACATACCCGTTTCATCTAGTAACTTTCTTACTTGTAAAAAGGAATGGAATTCTGGATACAGATGTTGCAATTGTTCATATTTCATTGTGTGCATTTTTCCCCAATGTGGACGTCCTTGGTATTTTTGAAAAATATGTTCTACCGCCCCAAAATAAGCAGCATATTTCATTCCCTTATACATGTGAACAGCAATATAAGCCGAATCCCTTCCATACGCAGGACTTAACCATATATCATCCCCTCGCACATAACGACATTCAATAGGAAAATGCACTCGGAACTTTTTTTCTTGAATAAGATGATGAATCTCTTCTACAACATCTTTCATATACTGAGCAGGAATGCTATACTCCATTTCATAAAAGCGCACATTACGGGATGTTGCAAATACTTGATAACTTGGACCAATTGTTTTTGTATTCGGTACTACCTTGGCTGATAGCTGACTAACTCCTTTACTTATCGCAGGAATAAACTTACACCCTTTAGATAATAAAGAAAAAGCCATATTTTCAAGAAACTCTGTTTTTAACTTATGCCACCTCAGATCATTCCCCTTAACTTTTGTTTCGTTTGTTATTTTCACTTGAACATCATCGGAATATGGAAAAATAAAAAATTCAAAATGGCGATGTTGTTTATACTCTTCTAGTCTATCCATCACAGTAGAAAAAGATTGCTTTTCACTACAATACATAAGGGAATAAGCGGGTATTACTTTAAGTTTTACTTTTACAATAATTCCAAGCATACCAAGTGATAACTGAAATGCCTTCCAATACTCATGGTGTTCTTTCTCAGAACAAACTATCATTTCTCCTGAAGCAAGAATAGCCGTAACTTCTACTACCTGTGTCGATAAACTTCCCAATGTAATGCCTGTCCCATGCGTTCCTGTACTAATTGCTCCTGCAATAGATTGCGAATCGATATCTCCTAAATTTTCTTGTGCATAACCTTTTTCTTGCAGCAATCGTCCTAAATCATACAGCTTTGTTCCCGCCCATACTTCTACTGTCAATGATTTAGAATCTATATTTACGATTCCTTGTAGTTCATCTAAAGAGAGAAGAATTTCTTCAGTTTGAACAAGCGGTGTAAAAGAGTGACCTGAACCAACAACACGAACTCTCTTTCCCTTCTCTTTTGCAAAGTTCACTACTTCCATCACATCTTGTATACTTTTAGGGGACAACATATATTGCGGATTTGCTTCTACATTCCCCGTCCAATTCCTCCACTTTTCTCCTTTTACAGAAAGCATTGGCCATCCCCCCGATATGTTGCATATTCTCCAACAACCTTTCCATCTACTATACGATGTAACGTTGAAAAGCGCTCACATAATTCCCCAGCTTTACTATGGCGAAACAACATAACATCTCCAATTGTTATATGCTCTGATCCCTCATAATAAACAGGAGTTTGCACCTCACCTGCCCCTTCTAAAGATAACAATTTAGCTCCACTTGGCTTCCAAACTTCTGGTTGCTTATCTCTCCCAACTGATCCTGAAGCAATATACCCACCACCTAAGCAAGTATAAATATGAGAATCCGGCTGCCGAACAATCGGTAACGCAAATCCAATAGCTGGTGTAAATCTAACATCTTTGTAATAATCAAAGAGTTTAGGAGAATAAAAAGCTGATCCTATTGTAATCTCTGTGACTGATTTATCTTGCACAGTCGTTTTTATACTTCCTGTACCACCTCCATTTACTAAACGGAGGTCAATTCCTTGCTCTTGTATCGCTCTTACAATGTCCTGCCTTCTCGTCATTGCTTCAATTACTGATTTTTTCTTTATATAAGAGACAACCTTATTCTTCACCCCCTGTTTTGGGACATTATCTCCTACCCCTGCAATTTGTGCTTCATATCCCATTACACCCTCTATTTGTAGAACTGACGAGTCCATAGCCTTTTTTAACACTTGTAACACCTCATGTGCAGACCGTAACGGTGAACGTCTTACACCAAAATGAAAATGAAAAAAGCGGCTACTCATATCAATATCAATACATATTTGAAATTCCCCGCCTGTTTGCACCGCAAGTTTCTCTAAATACGTAATATGTTCCTCGCAATCTACCATACAGGTAATTGTAAATCCTTGTTTTGTAAGCAAACTAATTTCCTTCAGTGCTTGCTCATCATAGGCAGGATACCCAAGCAATAAATCATCAAATCCTTGTTCTATTAAAAATAATACCTCCCGTGGTGAAAAGCACATAATTCCTTGAAAACAGCTATCATAAGCTAATATTCGCTTCATCACTGACACAGATCGTAACGATTTACTTGCTATACGAATTTTCTTTCCTCCACTTAATTGAACAATAGATTCAATATTTTTCTCTAACGCGTCTTCATCAAGAAATGCACATGGTAATGGAACCTTTTGAAATATGTTACGTTCCACACTTTTCTCTCCCCTTCTATATATGTCTTATATATATTGGAAAGAAACGATTATTTTCCTGTCTATAAATACAAAAAGTTTCTTCTTTACGAAGAAACTTTTTTAACTATTTCATAGTAATGGTCGCCTCTACTGGATAATGATCTGAATAATCATTATACTTATATGTTTTCAGCCATGAAGTAACAGACCACTCGGGAGACTTTGGTTGTAATACTTTATTCTCTACATGTACTGGCCTTGCATGATCGTTATCCGCAATTACATAATCTAAATATTCTGCTGCCGCAGTTGGAAAATTATATTTTGCAATACTGTTCGTCGTAGCATCCCAAGTTGCAGTATATCCTGTATAAGAAGGAACGGTAGCATGCAACGTTTTAAACATAGACGCATATTCCGATGTATTATTAGCATCCTTAGGATCACCACCATTTATTTTATTGACATTCATATCACCACCAATTAATACATACTCATTACTTGGAATGTTTTTATTTTGAATAAACCCCTGAATCTCTTTCAATTGTTCAGTACGTACAGATGATGATGAAGTCTTCCCACACATATTATCTTCTGCTTGTAGATGTGTCCCAATGACGTGAATGAAACGATCATTCTTCTTGATTTTTGTATATACGAACCCTTTATTTGATAAATTATCTGGTCCACAACCCTTTTCGAATACATATTGAATTTTTTCGACGATAGGCCATTTACTGACAATCGCAACTCCTCCATCTTCAGGAGTTGTTGATGAATAATTTCCTAATGTCTGATCCCATTCCTTTCCGCTATTACGCCCTAACACCGCTGTTTGATTTGGATATTCTTTTCCTAAGTTTTTTAATAGGCGATCTGATGTCCCATTATCAAAAATCTCATTTAATATAACAACATCCTGATTTTTAATATAATCAGCCGTCCCAATTAAATCAGCTCGCTGATTTTGTCCCCAGTTTGGATATAAATTCGTTGATAACATATATACATTATGTGTCATTACTTTTATTTGATTAGTAGACGTTTCAGCTTGTACTGAGGAACTACTATATAAAGCTGCAAAACCAATTCCAAAACTAAGTACACCTTTTAGTAATTTACCTTTCATCATTCTATTCCTCCATTGATCCCGCATTAACTGGCAGTAAAAGCTCGATTAGTTTAACTAATAATCAGTGAGGATAAAGCCCCACTAATTAAAGTTCCACTTTATTTTACAGTTGTAAAAAAAGACCAAACACTCTAAGAGAAATTTGGTCTTTTTAATGCCATTTACCGATTTACATATGTATCAAACCAAAGCTGAATATATCCAGCTGTTACACGTTGTGCCTCTATTAAACGCTTTCCTGCTGTTGGTGTAACTTCTGCACGCCATTTATCTGCGTATTCTTGTGAAACCGCAGCTCTTACGAACCAATCCTTTGTAGTATCATTTACAATGCCAGCATAGTCTTGCTTAGCAGCTACAGCCGCTCCATGAATCCAATCTGCAGGGTTCGTACCTTTCCAATTCCAATATCCGTCCCCATCATTTACCTTATAATTATCTTTCACTGTATCAACAAAGTTTTCAAATTTGGAATGGAAACCTTGTGGATAAGATAGATTTGTAAAATTTGCTGCATGCATCGGCTGATTCACATCTCCTAAATAATGAAGAGACAATCCTAAATAAAAGAATGCTTGTTTTCTATCATTCTTTTGATAAGATTCACCAGCAAGTTTAAAATATTTAGCTCCCGTTTCTTTTGCTTGCTTTGCAAATGGAATATATGTCTTCCCAGTATCAGGATCATAGAAATGAGAGGCGAATGTACTATTATCATAGTAAGGGTTTTCATAATCTGCTGCATAAATACCGTTTTCTAACTCTGTACGCCATTCATTTAATACCGCTACGTGATCTTGCTTCACAAGTGTCGTATTGCGAGACATTATGTCAATTGCACGATTAACAATCCATAAATGTGAATTCATACCTTCTTTATGTTTATCTTCAGCAGACCATCGTTGAATGATACCCACCTTTTGTATCTCATCATTTTCATGCGCAAACGCCACACTTTGTAATGGCGCTACTAATGTAATTGCTGCTGCTAAAGCTAATACTTTCTTTTTCATATAACACCCTCCGTTTAGATTTCATTTAATTAAGGTCATACAATTCATATAGTTAACCTACGCTAAGCATATCCCACCTCTCTATCAATTTCTATTGATAAAATTCATTATGCAAACCTTCATATCGCTATCATCCTATATATCTTATAGATATCAATATGGTTCATTTGAATTGTAATAAACAAATATTAATTCTCTGCAAAGAAATCACTAAAATATTGTAAAAAAATAAAAGCAATCAGATCTACTCCTGATTGCTTTTACTCTTTCTTTTTCCCCGACAATACACTTGGCAATTGCACGTTTACAGCTAGCTTATGAATAAACCCAAACACTAAACCAATTCCAATGCAAATATAAAATATCGTGAAGATTTTTCCAAAATCAGTTTGTGGGCTAAAATCCCCATAACCAACTGTCGTTAATGTCACAACGCTAAAATATAATGCGTCAATAATACGTAAACCTTCCACCGTACTATGAAAACTCCCGCCACTTATCTCCTTCGGCTCTTGAAGTGGGGGGTTCTCATGTATCTTCTCTAGCAGATGCTTAACACGAGTGGAGCTTTTTTCTCGATTTTTTGATAAAAAAAGTAGCCTTCTTCCATTTCTAGAAAAAGACTACTTCTTTATATATATATTATTTAGGTGAAACAAGAATTTTCACTTGTGTTTTATCTTTTACAAGCGCTTCGAATCCTTCTTCTACAACTTGATCCACTGTAATTTTTTTCGTAATTAATTTCTCTGCTTGAATTTGACCAGAGCTAATTAATTTAATAACGGCTGGGAAGATGTGACGATATCCAAGAATACCAATAACTTCTTTTTCTTTTAATACTAAGTTATTTGGAGTAATTTTCGCATCGTTTTCCCATACACTAACAATAACAGTTTGTCCTTCAAAGCTTGTGCTTTCAATCGCTTGACGAAGTACAACTTCAACACCTGTTACTTCAAAGCTAACATTTACACCTAAACCATTTGTTAAGTTACGGATTTCTGCTAATACATCTTGTGTTGCTGGATTTAATACGTAATCAGCACCTGCTAATTTCGCTAATTCTTGACGTTCTTTAGAAAGTTCAACTGCAATAACAGGAGTTGCTCCTGCTGCTTTTGCTGCCTGGATAACAAGCAGTCCGATTGGTCCACAACCAAATACAGCTATAGCTTCGCCTTCTTTTAATTTACTTTGACGTACTGCATGAACTGCAACTGCTGCTGGCTCTACAAGTGCGCCTTGTTCATAGGTCATTTCATCTGGGATATGGTGAACCATATCTGCTGGTACTACTGTATATTCAGAGAAGCCACCGCCATCTCCACCAAGACCGTGGAAAACAAGTTGTTCACAAACGTTATAATGGCCATGTTTACAAGCTTCACATTTACCACAAGAATAAATAGGTTCCACAACAACGCGGTCTCCTACTTTATGATTCGTAACACCTTCACCGACTTCAACAACTTCACCACTAAACTCATGACCTAAAATAACAGGTGCTTTCACATGTGTTAGTGGATGTTCTTCTGTTGGAATAAAAATAGGTCCTGCTAAATATTCATGTAAATCTGTTCCACAGATACCACACCATTTAATTTTGATTTTTACTGCTCCTGATCGGACAGTTGGTTCTGGAACTTCTTCTACTCGTACATCACGTTGATTATGCCAAAGTAATGCTTTCATTTTATACATCCCTCTCTATGTATATACTTAACCTGGTGAAGTTTACAAATCTATTATAGTACTTTTATCCATATATTTCAAAACAACAATCCGAATTAAACCAATTTTTAACAATAAATGTTCATTATTTTGTCACTTTGTACTTTTTTCCACATCTGTTAATTCAATTTCATTGCAGGTGAAATTCGCATTGTGCCATAATAGCATAGGAGAGGTGAATATCGCTTGAAATATTTTATTTATTTTATTGTTATCGTAGCTTTTTTAGATACATTCTCACAATTACCTATTATGAGTACTTACGCACAAAGCCTTGGAGGAACGCCTCTTATTATTGGGCTTGTTGTAGGTATGTACTCATTCGCCAATATGATTGGTAATATTATTGCCGGTGGAGCTGTTGATAAATTTGGAGCAAAGAAAGTACTTTATATAAGTATGGGAATTACAAGTTTCATAGTCTTATTATATACCGTCGTCCAAAATGGTGAACAATTACTGATCGTTCGCTTTCTGCACGGATTTAGTGATGGATTTTTAATCCCTGCTGCCTTTACTTTCTTATCTAAACAAACAAAATCAACAAAACAAGGAAAGGCAATGGCACTATCCGGTGCAGCAGTTGGAACAGCAGCAATCGTCGGTCCTGCTTTCAGTGGAATTATGAAAGCGACCGCAGGTATACAATGGGTATTTATTACAATATCCGTTTTAATGGTACTCGGTACAATCGTATCTCTGTTCTTATTACCAAACCATGTGACAAGAACAGATGCATCACGTACACAAATGATGAACAAAGAAGATATGATTGGTCTGTTAAAATCTGAACCATTATTGCAAGCATACCTTGGCGCATTTACATTAATGTTTTCACAAGGAATTGTCACTTATATGTTACCGATGAAAGTAGAAGCATTGACACTAAAAGCGTCTACAACAGGTATGATGATGAGTGTCTTTGGTATTACAGCAATCCTTTTCTTCTTATTGCCGACAAATCGCATTTTCGATCGCTTTAACCGTTCGAAAATGATGATCATTGGCATTGGGGTCATGGCACTTGCATTATCATTACTTGGTCTATTCACTACAAAAGGGATGCTCTTTATTGTCATGATGATCTACGGAATTGGATTCGCTATCCTCTTTCCTTCTATTAACGCTTTACTTGTTGAAAATACAGCCGAAGACCAGCGCGGTAAGGCATTTGGGTTATTTTATGCGTTCTTCTCATTAGGAGTAGTTGCTGGTTCATTTACGGTGGGCGCAATTGGGGCGTCACCGAGCTTAAGCTTTGTAATTGGCACAGCATTCTTACTAACATTTGCTGGCATGATTTATATAAGAGGAAGATTAAAAAAGACAATGATGGGTTAACTCATCATTGTCTTTTTCAAATCGAACCTTTACTGTACAACCTCAACATATGAAGGATTAGCAGTTATATAGTTTCCTGATTTTAGCTTATACATTTTTGCACCATTTACGGTTAACGTTTCCACAACAGTGAATACATCACCTTTTTTCACAGTACCAGCTCTTGCATTCCAATCAGGTTGATTATAATAATATAACTCTACTGGTTTTACACGAATTAGGAACGTTTTCTTTTGTAAACCAAAGGCTTTCACTAAACCGTTTACATGTCCTCTTGCAAGTTGTTCTCTAAATGTTGCATTACCTAATTTTTGAGCGTCTTCTACCTGATCAATAAACCCATTTTCAGTTAATACTGCTGGCATATTTGTCTCTCTTAACACATGGAAGTTATTTGTCTTTATTCCTCTATCATCAAAATCAATTGTCTTCATTATTTCTTGATGAATTAAATTTTGATAAGTCGTAGTTGGTGCTCCTGCATTTGGATAACTATAATCTTCATAACCAGAGCCACCACCACTATTAATATGTACAGATAAGAAGAAATTCGCTCCCCAATTATTTGCATCGGTTGTTCGCTGTGTTAGCGTAGGATACACATCACTTGTACGACTCATTCTAATTTCATGACCCGTATACTCTGCATTTAAAATGTTACGAATACGCAATGCGATATCTAATGTTAAATCCTTTTCTCGCAAACCATTTCCAATAGCTCCTGTATCCGTTCCACCATGACCTGGATCAAGGTAAATTTTAACTGTCTCCGCACTTGCATGTGCAGTTGGTATAACAAAATACATACATGCTAAACATAATAAAACAATACTACCCTTTACAAAAGCTGATAAATTTCTCAATGTTGTCACTTACTTTACTCTCCCTTTACATACAAATTTTTAAATATTCCCTACACTCTAAATCTACTAGACATTACATTTGCTCTCTTTAAAACTTATTTAAATCAAGCTACTAAACTACTACTATCCTTATTAATTCTTTTGAATTTTACTCAAAATAAAAAACAAAATCAATATATAATTTTGTTTTTCTTTAATAATTATTTTTTAAAACTCAAAATTAGTAAAACCTTGAAATATATGTATTCATATATAAGTAAAGTGGTAGTTTCATTCTTTTATCTTTTTCAAAAGTGTATTTTTTTATATTTTATAAGCTCATTACTTCCTATTTTTATTCAATAACCTTAGAAATCTCTCTTGTTCCTTTTTACTTTTTATTAATAACCGTACCCGAATACCACTTTGCAGATAAGAACGCACCTTATTGTAACGTCCCTCTCAAAATTTCACCTTCAATTTCCCTCTCTTAATAATCCACATTGCATTGTACTTTTCATATAAATAATACAACGGATAACAAAACATAAAGAAAATAAGTACGGTTGGTACATGCTCTATGATAGAAAAATAATTAACTAATAACTCTTTTATACTCGCACCAATAAAGATAAAGAGTGGAATAATAACAATCCCTATGCCCATTAAAAATGGTGTTACATTCGTTTCTTTTAACTTTACCTTACAATGAGGGTATCTTATTGCAAACGAATGTGGAATATCATAATATTCTCCAGAGTAATATTACCTGTACATTGCGGACATACAATCATTTCTTTCATTTTCAATTCCCCCTTTCTATTTACTAAAAAGAGTCCTATCAAATAGAACTCTTTTTAGTATCCCTATTCTACTCATCCGATACATCTATTACTTGTGTTCCAGCAATGAAATCATGAATTGCCCTTTTATCCTCACGTAACCCAACCATAAAGGCACTTACAATAATGCCAATTCCTAATGTAAGCGTATATACAATTCCACCTAACACATAACGTTTACATGTAGTCCAAATTGTTACCTTATTTCCATCTAAACGAGTAATTTGAGCTCCTAATACCTTTTTCCCTACTGTAAACCCCATCCAAACAGCAGGCACAATGAGGAAATATAAAAAGTTTAAAATATTTACTGTCGTTTCCGTATTGGAATCCGATACTTTTAGAATCGCTAAAATAATATAAACAGGAACAAATACTAATCCATCAACAATACAAGCTAAAAATCTCCTCCAAAACCCCGCTGGTTCTCTTTCATACATGTTGCTTCCACTCCTTTGATGTAATAATTCTCTCTTTGTATGTATTTTTTCAAACAAGCATTTGATTTATGCTTCTAATTAGAAATGTAAATAATCTTACATATAAAAGCAATATTCCCTAACTAATTTCAAATAAAAAGTTTACACACACCGACAATATATCGACAATTTCCTTGGAAATATTTCTTTTCCTTACACCATTTGATACACTATAAATAAGAAAACCATGCATTACACAAAGTAAATTAATAACTTAATGTATAAAAAATAAAAAGCACGTGCTACATATGTAGCACGTGCTTTTTATTTTTTACTACTAATCTATTAACGGCGAACCCAAACAGCTCCTGCCGATTTATCATCTGCTTGTCCGACAACTTGGAATTTCAGTCCTAATTGTGGAACTTTACGTCCCGCATCAGGAATTTGAGTATTACTATATACTTTAGAATCATCAAATGTTGTAACACCTTGTAAACCTGGGTAATTAAATTGACCACGTGTAAATGAATTTACACTCCAAGCCGGTGTTTGATCAAATGAAAATGCTGCATCCGCAATTTGATAACCTGTGTTTCCGAATACTGGTTTTCCATTTAAAGTTCCAGCAACTGCTTCTGGATGGGAGTCAACAACACCAAGGAATCCTTCACCAGGGTGCTGACCAACCCAATTATCTTTAAAGCTATCATCAGCATACCAGACAACAAGACCTGTATTATAAGCTGGACCTCTACCTGCTTTTAAACCATTATCTGAGCCAGCGTAGTTTCTCCACTCTAAGTAATAATAATGTGGTTTCTTTTCTGTTCCATCAGAAACAACAAAACCATTTAATTTCATTTCCCCTTGGCCTTCTGCATCATCTGAGAACACTATTTTGCCATCGACTGTAACATTCACATCATCCATCGCAAATCCTTTATACGCCACGGCAGGGTCTGTAATATATTCAAATTGCAATTTCACTTTCTTTCCTTTAAATTGACTTAAATCATATGATTTATCAATCCATTTTCCTTCTGTTGTATCTTGATCACCTTTTATTACTTTATCACCTAATGTATCAATTAATGTTTTTGTTCCATCTTCTGTCACAGCGTGCACTTCTACAAAATCACATTCTGCTTCAAGTTCATAATTTGCTTTATAAGCATATTTCGCGTTTGTTGCCTTTGTTAAATCAAATAATGGTGTTTCTAATGTTGTATGGAGATCATCGCCTCTTGTACTATAGTATGCTTGTTTTCCAGACGCTGGTTTAATGGTTTCGATACTTTTTTCAGGTAAATTTACACGTACGAGACCTGGACGACTCGATTTTGTAACACTCTGATCAATATATGTAGGGAAACCTACACCACGTTTTATTTTATCGTAATCTATTTCTACAATATTTGCCCAGTTCCCATCCATATTTTTTTGTAAGAAATCTTTATTTTGCGGTGAAAAACTTGTTGGCTCTGTACCTGCGATTCTTCCTGTCCAGCTACCACCACTCATTAATGACCAAGCTTCAACAGGTGATCCCTTCCCTGTGTAGTTCGTATCATATTCATCTGGCAATCCAAGGTCATGACCAAATTCATGAGCAAACACACCAACTGCACCATCTTCAGGCTCAATTGTGTAATCATGTGCCGCCACTTTTCCATCCCAATATGAAACTTTTGATTTTGTCCCTTCAATTGCAACTGGGTCTTTTGCTAATTTAGAACGATGTGACCAAATAGCATCGTCTCCTAATTTACCTCCACCAGCTTCTTGACCAACCCCAGCATGAATGACCATTAAATGATCAATTACACCGTCTGACTCATTTTGATTACCATCTCCATTTGTATCATAGCGATCAAACTGGTCAAACTGAGATAAATCTAATCCTTTCTCAGCTGCTGCTTTTAATGCTTCTTTCACAAGATCACGCGCCCCTTTTGGCCCTTTATTATCATGACCAGTCTTACCATCAGCTCCGTAATCTGCTGCTTTCCCAGGAACAGTTAGCCATTCTGTTACATATCCATCCGTCGTATAACTCCCACCAGACTGTTCCTCATAATACTTTTTAAATGTTTTTACTTGTGAACCATCAAACAATGTAAATGGTTCATTACCAAATAACATTTTTTGATAATGTTCTCTACTAAAATCTTTCGAATACATATAACCAGGTGTTTGTTCGATATTATTATGTTTATAATCACTAAACTCAACAAGCAGTACAAGTACTTTATCTGTTCGAACAGCTCCGTTATATGGCGCTTGCTTTGCTGGAGAAGTTGGTACTTTTCCATTTAACTGTTTTTGCTTTGGTAAAGTTGCTTGTTCTGCGTTAGCATCTTGTACAGATTTCTTCACAGTTTCCTTTTCTTCCATCTTTTTTTCTTTTACTTTTTTCACAAAATCAGACGCTTCTTTAGCAGGATCACCTGGAAGAATTTCTTTATTTGGCTGATCCCCTTTCTTTTTTTCAATATATTTCTCTACAGCCTTTTGTGTCTCTTCTTTGGATGCGGATGAATCAATTGTTCCACGTTCTTTTAAAGCTTCGGCCAAGCGCTCTTCTTGAATTAAATTATTATCAATTAGCGTTTTTGAAAAATCCCCTTTTGATTCAGATGGTGTTTCCGCATAAGCTGATGATGTACCAATTGCAAATGTGCAACCAAGCATTGTTGTGATTACCAAAGATGAAAGCACTTTAAATGGTGTTTTTCTTTTCATTGCTAGTTCCTCCCTTATCACTTTTACTAAAACTTAAAATTCAGATAATTAATTATACGGGATACATAAAAATATATAAGTTCCATAACATGGCCGTGAAACAGCAGTTCTCTTGTCCTCCCCCTCTATATAAACTAGAAAAAAGACATAGTTCTATAAGCGATGAAATAATGATTATCCCTTTATAGAATCATGCCCTCCAGTCTTCTGGTCAGACTCCGTACTGGTTATTCATCTCATGTCAAAAAAACTCAAAAAAGAATTATGTATTACATATTAAATAACTTAGATAGAAAATTTAAAAGGCAATATGCATAATTGCATGAAAATTCTTTTATTCATTGTTTTCCAAATAAAAAAACCCTAGAATTAACATAATGTTAACCCTAGGATTTATTTATTTATTTATTTATTTATTTATTTATTTCTCTTGTGTTTTCTCCCAGTCCGCTAAGAACTTCTCAATTCCTTGGTCTGTTAATGGATGTTTCACTAATGCACCAATTACATTCGCTGGGATTGTTGCAATATGCGCACCGTTTAACGCTGCTTCAGTTACGTGAACACTATGACGTACAGATGCTGCAATAATTTCTGTTTCGATACCATGAATTGCAAAGATGTCAGCAATTTGGCGAATTAAGTCCATACCATTATGACCGATATCATCTAAACGTCCTAAGAATGGAGATACATATGTTGCACCAGCGCGAGCTGCAAGTAATGCTTGTACTGCAGAGAATACTAATGTAACGTTCGTACGAATTCCTAAATCTGAGAATGCTTTTACTGCTTTTAAGCCTTCTTTTGTCATTGGTACCTTTACAACAACGTTTGGAGCGATTTTTGCTAATTCTTTTCCTTCTTCAATCATCTTATCTGCTTCTAAGCTAATTACTTCTGCACTTACAGGTCCTTCTACAACACTGCAAATTTCACGAATACGCTCGTGAAAATCTACGCCTTCTTTTGCTACAAGTGATGGATTTGTTGTTACTCCTGCTAATATACCTAATTCATTTGCCTCTTTAATTTCGTTAACGTTTGCTGTATCAATAAAGAATTTCATTTGTTTTTCTCCCTTTCTAAATGTAAATTTATATTTTATTTTTTCTTAATAAGCTCTAATTCAATCGGAATGAATTTTTCCACTTTTTTACCTTGGTTCACTTGTTTTGCTGTTTCCATCGCCTTCTCTCCGATTAATTCTGGTTTTTGTGCAACAGTTGCTGTCATACGCCCATCATTAACCGCTTTCACAGCGTCGTCTGTTGCATCAAATCCAACAACAATCACATCTGTTTTCCCAGCAGATTTTAACGCTTCAAGTGCACCTAATGCCATTTCATCGTTATGAGCAAATACTGCTTTTATTTCACCATTTGCTTGCAAAATATTTTCCATAACCGATAAGCCTTTAGCACGATCAAAATCGGCTGCTTGCTTGGCAGCGATTTTTAACCCTTTGTCAGCGATTTTATGGAATCCTTTCCCACGCTCGCGAGCAGCAGAAGATCCTGGAATTCCTTCTAGCTCAGCAACATTCATTCCTTCTCCAACAAGTTCACGAATGTATTCACCTGCCATTTTTCCACCCTCTACATTATCTGAAGCAATATGAGAAACGACTTTCCCTGAATTCGCAACACGGTCTACTGTAATAACAGGAATATTTGCCGCATTTGCTGCACTTACTGCTGAGGCAACAGCATCTGAATCTGTTGGGTTAATAACAACTACATCAACGCCTTTTTGAATTAAATCTTCGACATCGTTTGTTTGCTTTGCTGCATCATTTTGTGCATCGACGGCAATTAATTCAATGCCACTATCTTTTGCTTTCTTTTCTGCACCTTTTTTCAACGTGACGAAAAATGGATTATTTAAAGTGGACACAGAAAACCCAACTTTAATAGTTTTATTTCGACCTTTATCGCTAGAATCCTTTGCCCATTCCGGTGGTTCCATTGAACAACCAACAGTGATTACCATGATAAACGCAACGAGTATAAGCAACCATTTTTTCATATAATGTCCCCTCCATTATGCTTCTTTTCGACGATCAATTAATACAGCAAGTAAGATAACAAGCCCTTTTACAACTTGTTGGAAGAAAGAAGATACTCCTAATAAATTTAGGCCATTATTTAACACACCGATAATGAGTACGCCAATGAATGTACCAACAATCCAACCTCTTCCGCCAGAAAGACTTGTTCCTCCTAACACAACCGCAGCAATTGCATCTAATTCGTAAGAAGAACCGGCAGTTGGCTGTGCAGAATCTAAACGTGATGTTAATACAATACCTGCAAGCGCTGCCAAAATTCCGGAAAGACCATAAATCATTACTTTTATTCTCGTTACATTAATACCTGATAGTGCCGCTGCTTCTTCATTTCCACCAATTGCAAAAGTACGGCGACCAAACGTTGTTTTCTTTAAAATAAAGTACAATGCAGCAAAAGCAATCATCATCGTTACAGCTGGTACAGGAATACCAAGGAAGTAACCACGGCCGAACATTTGAAACATTAAGTGATCACCAAGGCCAGTGATCGGACGTCCGTCCATGTAAACAAGCGTAAGCCCGCGAAAAATAGTCATTGTTGCTAATGTCGCAATAAATGGTGCTACTTTTCCTTTCGCAATGATGATACCGTTTACAATTCCCATTACAAGACCTGCAAGTAATCCAACAGCCATTGCAAGGAACGGATCCATGCCACTTGCCATCATTCCAGCAACAAGTGCACTTGATAATGCTAAAATAGAACCTACCGATAAGTCAATACCCCCTGTTAAAATAACGAAGGTCATTCCAAATGCAATAAGTGCATTAATCGATACTTGGCGCAAGATATTAAATAAATTTGGAATTTCAATAAACGATGGATTTAATGCTGTAATGACTACAATAATTAGCACCAATCCAATTAAAGAACCCAGTTGTTGCAATACATTCCCCTTTTTAGCCATAACTTATTCTCCCCCTGTAGCTAATGCCATAATGGACTCTTGCGTTGCTTCATCTTTTTCTAAGATACCGCCCACTTTTCCTTCATGAATAACAAGAATACGATCGCTCATCCCTAATACTTCAGGTAGTTCAGATGAAACCATTATAACGGCATCCCCTTGATTTGTGAGCTTGTTCATAATAGAATAGATTTCTTTTTTCGCACCAACATCTACGCCCCTTGTTGGCTCATCTAAAATTAATAGCTGCGGATGGATCCCAAGCCATTTTGCAATCACAATCTTTTGCTGGTTCCCACCAGAAAGTGATTTGACTGCTTGTTCTCCATTTGCCGCTTTTACATTAAGAAGCTTCATCATATCAGCTGTAAACTGCTCTTCCGTTCCTTTATCCATTACACTACCTTTTGAAAGACTTTCTAAGTTTGGCAATGCTAAATTTTCACGAATAGAAAAATCTAATACAAGCCCTTCTGATTTTCTATCCTCAGTGATAAAAGCAATTCGTTGCCGTATTGCATCAATTGGACTATCAATCTTTACCTCGCGTCCATTTATAAATATTTGCCCTGAATCTAGCGGTTCATATCCAAAAATCGCTTTCATAATATCTGTGCGACCGGCTCCCATTAATCCAGCGACACCAAGAATTTCACCTTTTCTAACTTGAAACGAAATATTTTCAAACTTCCCCTTCTTCGTTCCGTTTCGCATTTCAAAAATAACTTCACCAATTTTCGCATTTCGCTCTGGATAACGTTCACCAATACTACGACCAACCATCATACTTACTACTTCATCAAATGACGTTTCAGGAATTAACCTCGTTCCGACATATTCACCATCACGTAAAATGGTAATAGCATCACAGATTGAAAAGATTTCTTCCATACGGTGTGAAATATAAACAAATGATACTCCTTCTTTACGTAATTTGTTAATAACCGTAAAGAGCGTTTCAATTTCCCGATCAGTTAACGCTGCTGTAGGCTCATCCATAATGATAACGCTCGCATTTGTCATTAAAGCTTTACCTATCTCAATAATTTGCTGTTGCCCAACCGATAGCTCTCCCGCGAGCATAGCTCCTTTTACATGGAGCCCTAGATTTGCTAATTGTTGCTGCGCGGTAGCATTCATTTGGCGAGTACGCAGGATACCTGTTTTCCCATACATCAGTTCTTTTCCAAGAAACATATTTTCAGCAACTGTTAAATTTGGCAGTATGTTCAATTCTTGATGGATAAAAGCAATCCCGTACTCTTCTGCTTCTTTCGCATTTTTAAAAGTTTGTTCTTGTCCATCAATGGTGACTTGACCACCATCTTTCGTATACACACCTGTTAAAATTTTCATGAGCGTCGATTTGCCCGCTCCATTTTCCCCCATTAATGCATGGACTTCTCCTGTTTCAATACAAAACTGTGCGTTTTTCAAAACAGGATTGCCATTGAACGCCTTTGAAATATTTTTCATTTCAATACGCATTCTCACCACATCCCTTTATTAAAAAATCACGCCTGCGTGTAAAATGATATTCGCATATGGCGTTGCTTCTCCCGTGCGAATGATTACTTTCGCCATTTTTGTACGCTCTTTAAACTCTTCATGAGATACATATTCAAAAGCAACTTCTTTCAAGCACAACTCTATTTCTTTAATTACCTCTATGTTATACGTATTGATTTCTTCTGCTAATGTTAATTTTTCAATTGCCATATCTGCTATCACAACTTGTAATACATCTAAAAAAGACGGTTTCCCAAGTTCTAGTGCTAAATCAATTCGTTTCACTCCATCTGGAATTGGCAAACCACAATCGGCAATGACAATTGTATCCGTATGCCCAAGTGAAGCAAGTACTGCTGCGATTTCACTATTTAATACACCATGTTTCTTCATCCGACAATCACCTGTACTTCTCGTAATCTTTTCCTTGTTGGCATACCACCTTGTGCCCCAAGCTTCGTTACGGAAAGGCCACCAGCGATGTTTGCAAAACGAATTGCCTTTTGCAATGTTTCTCCTTCAGAAAGCGCTACTGCTAACGCACCGTTAAATGTGTCACCAGCTCCTGTCGTATCCACTACTTCTACAGAAATACTTGGAACATGAACAATCTCTGTACCATTATGGAAGCGAACCCCTTTGTCACCTTCTGTCATCAGCAACTTATTTGGATATTTCGCAAGCAACTCTTCAATTGGTGATGTAAAATCATCTAATACAATGCGGCACTCGTGTTCATTCGGTGTAATGTATGTCGCCTTTTCCAAAATACCAGCTGACAACAATTGTGCCGGAGCTGGATTTAGCATAACGGGAATTTTGTGTTCCACACAAATATCAAGAACGTATTCCACTGTTTCTAACGGAATTTCCAACTGAAGAATGACCATATCAGCTTTTACAAGAAGATTTTTTGCACGACCCACAATTTGCTGATTCACAAGACGATTTGCACCTTGTACAACGACGATACTGTTATCTTCTTCTGCTAAAACAATATGAGCAATCCCTGTCGTCTCATCTGTAACCGGTACCACATAATCAATAAAAATACGCTCATTCTCTAAATTATTTCTAACCACTTTACCATAATCATCATTTCCTACAGCTCCAACCATTGCTACATTTGCACCTAGTCTAGCCGCGGCAACAGCCTGATTAGCTCCTTTTCCTCCAGGAACTGTGTGAAACGCTTCCCCAATCACTGTTTCTCCTGCTTTTGGTCGCTTTTTTGAAACAGCGACTAAATCCATTGAAATACTGCCTACTACTGCAATATTTGGCATATATCTCATCTCCTTACTTCGTTGTATTTCGTTCTATAATTTCAATCGGTAAACGATAATGTTCTGTGTCTAATTGATTCCCTTCCATTTGCTCTAGCAATAATTCTGTTGCAATTCGCCCCATTTCATAAATAGGCTGCGCAACTGTTGTAAGAGATGGGTACATCATTTCTGTTAAAGAAATACCATCAAATCCAATAATTTGCAAATCACCTGGAATAGAAATCCCTTTCTGTAATGCTGCTTTCACTACACCAATTGCAATCAGATCATTTCCGGCAACAATACCATCAATATGTGGATGTTCTTCTAGTAGTTCCCTTGCCACACGCTCGCTATCAGTGGGATTAAATGTACTCTCCGCAATCATATAAGGAAGCCCATATTGTGTAATAACATCTACAAAACCTTCAAAACGCTCATTTGCTGTGCTAACATCACGTGGTCCACGAATATGCGCAATGTGTTTGCAGCCTTTTTCTAACAATAACTTTGTCGCTTCTTGACTTCCTACATAGTTATCCGCATACACCGTAGGTATACGCTCATTAAACATGCGGTCAATCGCAACAATTGGTACAGACAAGTTCATGTAATTCATACTGTTTTGTGGATTTGTCGCCACAATAAAACCGTCTACATTATTCTGTCTGAGCACATCGATATATTGTTTCTCTTTTTCTAAACTTTCATCAGAATTACAAAGTACAACTGTATATCCTTGTTTATGTGCTACATCTTCTACGGCACGAGCAACTTCTGGAAAGAATGGATTTACGATATTTGGAACGACCAAACCAATTAAACGAGATTTTTTATTATACAAAGAACGTGCTACTGTACTAGGCTTATAATCTAGCAGTTCAATTGCTCGTTCTACTTTTTTTAACGTATCCTCATGAACGTATCCATTCTTATTTAACACTCTGGAAACGGTCGCAACAGATACTCCCGCTAATTTTGCTACATCTTTAATCGTACTCATTCTCTTCCCTCTCCATTCTCTGTAACCGTTTACACAAAACAATATAACGTATTTAGAAAAATACGTCAATCATTTCTAACTAAAAAAGATTGTATGTTATACATTACTAAAAAAGCACCACCGTAAGGTGATGCTTTTTTCTTATTATGAGTAAGATACGTTTGTTTCTTTTTCCTCTTTCACAGCAGGCTCTTCTGCATCTTTTTTGCGATCAGAAAGTTTGATTTTTTGTAAGAAAATTGTAAACACAGCCCCAACTACAATAAAGACTAATCCCGTCATAAATACAGTATGAAGTGAACCTACTAAAGATGTTTTTAAAATAGGTACGATTGTGTTTGTAATTGTCTCTGGCATTTGTTTTAATGCTTCCGGACTAAATAGCATCGAATATAAGCCTTGTGGATCTGTATGAATCATATCTTTAAATTTCTGTACTATTTGCCCAGCTTCTGCAGGAAACGTATTCAGTACAGGAACTAATTTATTTGTCAATGTTGTACCTGAAGTGTTATTCATAATAGAACCTAAAATCGTGATTCCAAATGTTCCCCCGATTTGACGGAAGAATTGGCTGGAAGATGTTACAACACCAAGGTCTTTTTTCGGAAAGCTTTCTTGCAATGCTAATGTTAATGTCGGCATTACAAGTCCCATACCTAAACCAATAACCATCATATATGATGTTGCGACAAGCTTCGTTGTATGCATATCCATTGTTGTTAACAGCCAAAATCCTCCAGCCATAATAAGCATACCTGTAATAATTTGTGGTTTCACGCCAACCTTTAATACAAGCTGTCCACCAATAATACTTATCACAATCATCGTAATCATCATTGGCGTCATAATTGTTCCCGATTCAGCAGCACTTACGCCCACAATTCCTTGCATAAAGAATGGGACAAACATAATTGCTCCAAACATTCCGATACTCATAAAGAAGCCAATTGCATTTAAAAGAGTAAAGGTGCGATTTTTAAAGAAATGCATTGGTAAAATTGGTTCTTCTGCTTTTGTTTCAACAATAATAAAGCTCACGATACCAATAATAGCAAACGCAAACAACCCAATAATCTGCCAAGAATCCCACGCATAATCTTTCCCGCCAAATGTTAATGCAAGTAATAAACTTACAACACCGAGAATCATTGTGAAAATACCAGCGATATCAATTTTAATTGGACCTGTTTGTTTATGTGCTTTTAATCCCATTGCGATAAAGATTGTCGCTAAAATCCCAACTGGTAAGTTAATGTAGAAAACCCATCTCCAGTTAACAGCATCAACAATCCAGCCACCAACTTGTGGTCCAATTACAGAAGCGAGACCATATAGCGCTCCAAAAACACCTTGCCATTTCGCACGTTCTTTCCCTGTAAACATATCCCCGATAATAATCATTGCCATTGGCATCATAATACCGCCACCAAGACCTTGAATACCACGGAAAATAATTAACTCTGTCATACCGTTTGCCATACCACATAGAGCTGAACCAACCATAAAGATAATTAATCCTGTGATATATACGTTACGACGTCCTAATAAATCTGCTAACTTACCAGCAATCGGTACAACTGTCGTTGATGTTAACATATAAGCTGTTGTTAACCATGTCATTAAACTTAATCCGCCTAGATCACCAACGATGCGCGGCATTGCTGTACCAACAATTGTCCCGTCTAATGCAGCAAATAACATGGCAATTACTAAACCGATTAACAGCAGCTTTCTATTTTGATTTTCTTGTTGCTCCATGTAATCTCCTCAATTCCATTTAGTTTTTCTCTTTTTTCTCAGATGCCCCACAAATAATGGCTTCTAACTTTTCAAATAAGCGTAATAAATCTTCTCTTTCCTGTAATTCCAATTGTGAGAAGTACTTTGCAATATGCTGATTACGAGCAGCCATCGCTTCTTCTAATGTAGCTTTCCCCTTCTTTGTTAGCTCAATAATAACAACACGGCGATCATCTTTGTCATGATAGCGCAGCACCCATTCTTGATCAATTAAACGATCAATCATCACTGTAATTGCACTTGGCTTCACATACATTTTTTTCGCCAGCTTTGTCGCTCTTGAAGCACCATAATGATCTAAAATCTTCAAAATATAAAACTGCGGTGGTGTAAGTCCTGATGCTTGTAACTGTTCTAGTAGCTCTGTTTGCATTTTCTTTCCTATAGAGAATGTTAGAGCTTGAATTTTATCAATATGAGTCATATCATTTGGCATGTTTTCCACCTCTTATTTAAACAATAAAATAGTTAATGTATTTAAATATTAATTCCTCTAATTAATTTCGTCAATACCTTTTATTTATAAAAACGTTTACAAAGTTGTCACAAAGTTGTATAATTTTTGACGAAGTTAATATTGAAAGTCATGGAGAATTAGAGTATACGACTATGGAGCATGGAAAGAGTACCTTTCTATATTTCATGGTCTTTTTTATTTTCCATGGTATAAAACGCTTTCAATAATAAAGGAGGATTTTAGGCAATGTTTTTAACTCAGTTATTTAAACCTGCGCCGCATACAGAACGCTTGCCTGCTGATCGTGTTGACAGTGAGTACCGCAAACTGCGTTTGCAAGTGTTTTTAGGCATTTTCATTGGCTATGCAGGTTATTATCTTGTTCGCAAAAACTTTTCACTGGCTATGCCTTATCTTGTTGAACAAGGTTTTAGTAAAGGAGAACTTGGGGTTATCCTTTCTGCCGTATCTATTGCATATGGCCTAAGTAAATTTATTATGGGGATTGTATCCGACCGTTGTAACCCTCGCTACTTCTTAGCAGCAGGACTATTTTTATCTGGTATCATCAATATTATTTTCGGTTCGTTCTCTTTTATTACAACGAGCATTTTACTTATGTTTGTCTTTCAGTTTTTAAATGGTTGGGTACAAGGTATGGGCTGGCCACCTTGTGGTCGTACAATGGTTCACTGGTTCTCTATTAGCGAACGTGGTACAAAGATGTCCATTTGGAATGTTGCCCACAATGTTGGCGGTGGACTTATGGGTCCACTCGTAACATTAGGACTGTTCTTATTTGCAGGTAGCTGGCAAAGTATTTTCTACTTCCCGGGTATTCTATCAATTTTAGTTGGAATTTACGTTTTAATTGTAATGCGTGATACACCACAATCTTGTGGATTACCACCTATTGAAGAATATAAAGGTGAATATCCTTCAGGTGAAAAAGTAAAAGACCGTGAGCGTGAACTTTCGGTAAAAGAAATTTTATTCACATATGTACTGAATAACAAATTTTTATGGTACATCGCCATTGCTAACGTATTTGTATATTTCGTACGCTACGGCGTTGTAGACTGGGCTCCAACTTATTTAGTAGAAGAAAAAAGCTTTACACATAATAGCTCACGTACTGCATACGCACTGTACGAATTTGCCGGTATTCCAGGTACGCTCCTTTGCGGGTGGATGAGTGATAAATTATTTAAGGGCCGCCGTGCACCTGCTGGCATTTTATTCATGGTTGGTGTATTCATTGCCGTTCTTGTTTACTGGTTAAATCCAGCTGGTCATCCAATCATTGATAGTATCGCACTTGTAGCAATTGGATTTTTAATTTATGGACCAGTTATGTTAATCGGTTTACATGCGCTTGACTTAGCACCGAAAAAGGCTGCTGGAACAGCCGCTGGTTTAACAGGTTTCTTTGGTTATCTGGGCGGAGCAGCATTTGCTAGTGCTGCTATGGGCTTTATTGTAGATGCTTTCGGATGGGATGGTGGGTTCATTTTACTACTTGCATCTTGTGTGCTTGCAATCGTCTTTCTTGCTCTTACTTTAAATACAGGATCGAAAAAATCACAACAAGCTTAAGAAGAAATTTTTCTACATTTCTTTCTCCCCTCTTTAAATTGTTTTACTTTTAGTGAGGGGAGATTAGCGTAACAAATGAAAAAAAGCGAAGTAGAGAAATAAAAATAGCTCCTAGCATTGATATATATGCTAAGAGCTATTTTTTATTTAAACATGCTGTTTCTTTCTTGCAGTATATAAAAATCATTCCCTTCCATTCACAAAATCCATCCTATAAAAACATGTGCTGAAACACCTTTACAGCAACAGCCAACATCACCGAACTAGCAAAACCAGCTAAACAAACAAGACTTACTCCTTGACTATATGATAAACTTTGAAATCCTTTCATTTCTTTCATCCTCCCATTCGCTCATTTGATATTTTTATTTTATCAATGAAAGGAATTCTATAACATCGATTTCGCTAACAACTATCTTACAAAATTGTAAGTTTTCTTCCTACTAAAAACAGACAACATTTCTGCTGTCTGTTACTTCACTATCATCACCGGACATTTCACTCTTTTTGCAATTTTATGACTTACACTACCAAGCACCATTTCTTGCAATGTATTTAAGCCCCTGCTTCCCGCTATTACAAGATCAATGTCTCCTGTATTTACGTATTGAACAAGGGTATTTCCTGGATCACCATGTAAGATTGTAATTTGATAAGAAACTTCTTCTTGCTGTAATAACGCTTCTATTTCTTTTAATCTATCTTTTCGGCTAGTTGAGATTGTTTCTATATTCGTCTGTCCCTGTATAATATCTGATTTTGCCGTCTTATTATCTACTACATATACAACTTCAACGTTTGTTTCTTTATTAAATTTAGCGATGTACGCGGTATGTTTTGCAGCACGTAATGAGTGTTCTGAACCATCACACGCTAATATAATCTGCTTATACATATGCTGAAGCCCCTTTCATCATCATACTCGTATTATAATACAAAAATCCCCTTTCTGGTCTTCCAAAAAGGGGATTCATCTTCACTTAGCCGTTTGCTCTACATTGTTATTCTTGTTATAAGTGATTAAATTCGCAACAAGCTGCGAACTACGCTCATTTAACCCTGTTATATTAACTCCCACACCACTTTGTTCATACTTCATAGCAACTTTATCAATTGCAGCTACAGCTGAATCATCCCATACATGTGCATGTGTGAAATCAATTTCTATTTCTTTTACATCCTCTTTAAAATGAAATGCATTTATAAACTCTGTCGCAGATGCAAAGAACAGTTGACCATGAATAGCGTATACTTTTTTCTCACCAATATGAGAATGTTTCACGTGAATCTTTGCCATATTTACTGCAAATAAAACTGCACTTATTACTGTACCAATAATAACACCGAGACCCAAATTGTGTGTTATGAGAACAATCGCAACTGTTATAAGCATGACAAACGCATCGCCTTTTGGAACTTTATGAAGCGTAAATACAGAATTCCAATCAAACGTTCCGATGGCCACCATAATCATGACAGCAACTAATGCTGCCATTGGAATATGAACAACATAATCACCTAGAACGAATAGCAATACAATTAAAAATCCACCGGCTACAAATGTTGATAATCGACCACGACCACCTGATTTAATGTTAATCACAGATTGTCCAATCATTGCACACCCTGCCATTCCACCAAAGAATCCTGCAACAATATTTGCAATTCCTTGTCCACGTGCCTCTTTATGCTTGCTACTTGGCGTATCTGTCATGTCATCCAAAAGAGATGCTGTTAGTAGTGATTCCAGTAAACCAATAACAGCTAGCATTACAGAGTACGGTAAAATAATTGCTAATGTTTCTAACGTAAATGGTACATCTGGGATATTAAAGAACGGTAATTCTGTCGGCAAACTTCCCATATCACCAACTGTACGTAATTGAAATCCACTAAAAATCGCAAGACTTGTAACAACGATAATAGAGACAAGTGTAGAAGGTACTGCAGTTGTAATACGTGGAAACAAATAAATAATTGCTAATCCTAATGCAACTAACGCATACATTTTCCAATCTACCCCTTGAAAATGTGGCAATTGTGCTGTAAAAATTAAAATTCCAAGTGCATTTACAAAACCACTCATTACAGAACGAGGTACAAATTTCATGAGTGAGCTTAACTTCAGCACTCCAAAAATAATTTGTACAACACCAGTTAAAATTGTTGCAGCAAATAAATACTGCAGTCCATGATCCTTTACAAGTGTAACCATTAACAGTGCCATTGCACCTGTTGCAGCAGAAATCATCCCCGGTCTTCCGCCAACAAATGAAATCGTCACAGCAATACAAAACGCAGCATATAATCCAACCATTGGATCTACCCCTGCAATAACAGAAAAAGCAATTGCTTCAGGAATCAATGCTAACGCAACAACAATACCTGATAATACATCGCCTTTCACGTTAGAAAACCATTCATTTTTTAATGTTTGTAACAAAATAACACGCCTCTCCTTCTCTCTCTTGATTTTCTTCATAAGAAAATCGGTCCGACTGCACGAGAGACATTATATAACGAATGTTAGATTTTTTGCTATGAAAAAGTTTCCCAAACAAAAGAGACGCTACATCACGTAACGTCTTTCGCATTTAATGTCCACCGTGCCCTCCGCCATTTTCCTGAACAATCTCTAATTTTTCATCCAATATCCCTTGCGTTTCAAACGAAATATTCTCTATATTCCCCAATAAGAAACCGTGATTATATGGACCTAGCGTTGGATCATCTTTAAACTTAGGTTGAATTGTTGCTAGTAAATCATATATTGGCTGTGAAACATTCCCTTTATCTAATAAAAGAACCGGGGCATGTTTTCCCATATGCGAGAACGGTGCGCCAGCAATTACTAATTCCGGTGTTTCCGTTGAAACAAATGAGACACCATGACCTGGTTTAGTAAATCCCCAACCAAATTTTGTTTTCTCATCTTTAAACTTAGCAAACGCGATTGAGTTCTCAGTTGGCGTTTCCCCACTAATACGTGTCACTTTCCCATGCTTACTTAGCTCTTTCTCTACCTCTTTTGAAATAATTTTCTCTGGACCTAAAACATATATATTTGCTTTCCCTTTTCTTTCTTTTAACGCTTCAATTGTAGCTTCTGATACTTTATCTTTTTCTACATATAAAAGAGATTCAGGCATATGAGCAATCCAGTTCACAGCTGGTGTCGTATACAAACGTCCTTCTTCTTCAGATGAACCGATAATAATGCTATTTGGGTACTTCCCTGTTATATCGGCATATTCCTTATCAACGTCTTTTGCAAAAATTGCTGGATCAGTTTCTTTTATTTGTTTTACTTTATATCCCTTCAATTGGTCTAATGCAGAAGGTTCTACATCCCCCATTACCATAATTTGTGTCCCATCTTTTGTTCCGAGTGGATTTAACCGTTTAATTTCTTTTAACGTCACCTCAGGAACACTTTCTTTATTTATAAATAAAATAGGACCATTATTTGGATGATGAATGAGATCAGCACTAGCAAGTCCAATTTGCCATTGGTTAGATGGTACTAGAATAACTGCTCCTGGCTGATTCTCTTTATGAGTCGCTGGCCAAATTGTTTGCGATGTTAATACTGCCATTTGCATAGGATCATTTGTATTTAGTCTTGTGATATTTTTTAAACTTGTTGTTAACAAATCACTAGATGCTCCTGCGTTCATTTCTTTCGGTCCCATCGCCCCATGATCCATTTTCATATCCTTTTGATTCTCATCCTTCTGATGCTTTGTATGTTCATTCTTTTTTTGCTCTGTACTCATTTGTCCACACGCCGCGAGCCCGAGTGTAGCAACTATTGTCATACTCAAGACTTGAGTTGTTTTTTTCATTATATCGCCTCCCTGTCCATTATGTTCTGAGCCTATATCCTTTACCTAAAATGTGTATTTCAACTATACGATAACAAGCAATTCTGGAGAAATTATGCAGACACCTCATAATCTGCAACATTTCTTCATAATTTTGCATTACACTTTGTATAAAGTGAAACTTTAGTCAGTGTAGTTTTTCTTCAACCACACTGATTATTAACATTTATCAATCCGAATTTTACGGGATAATGAATACAAATACGGAGGATACTCTATGATTGATATACTACTCGTAGATGATGAGCCAAGAATGCTAGAATTATTAACCCTTTATCTGACTCCCAGAGGATATAACTGTGTATGTGCAACTTCAGGACATGAAGCCATTTCCTATATAGAAAGCAAAAGTTTCAAGTTCGTTCTTCTTGATATTATGATGCCAAAAATAGATGGATGGGAAACATGTAAAAGAATCCGTTCATTTAGTAGTGTTCCTATTATTATGGTAACTGCTCGGGATCAAACGATAGATGTTGTTCAAGGATTGAAAATTGGAGCTGACGACTATATAACTAAGCCTTTTCATGAAGAGGAACTGTTAGCTCGTATTGAAGCTGTCCTGCGGCGCAGTAATCAAAATGAACAAATACAATATAGGACAATTTTGTGGGATGAAGCAAAACATTTTATTTCTGTTCATGGACAAGAGATTTTTCTTACCCCCATTGAATTCTCTTTACTCGGATTATTTTTACGTCACGTAAACTACGTGCTTAGCCGCGATCAGCTTATTGAACGGATTTGGGGACTGGAAACAAATACAGAAGATCGCACAGTAGATTCCCATATTCGTAATTTACGTGATAAATTACGAAAAGCAAATTTTCCAATTGATGAACATTTAAAAACGGTATATGGAATTGGCTATCGATGGATTGATACTGAAAATCAAGGAGCTATGTGATGAAACGAATTTCTGTTCAACTTGGTTTTTATTTTTTAATTGTTACGTTATTAATTGAAAGCTTACTGTTTATATCGCTCTATTACAGCCTTGTCAATACGAGGGTAAATGAAGAAATGACCGCGTTATTAAAGCGTGGAAATAGTCACCGAGATGTGCTTGAAAAATATTTTGATTCGCAAACCATCTCTCATGTTGCCTTAATGGAGTCAGAAGCTGCAACGAAGGTTGTCATTACAAATGCCGACAAAAAGATATTAGCAAAGTCTAATGATATAGATTCTACTATAAAGAAACATATTACGAAAATGATAACAGGTGCTAACCATAACGGAACCATCATTGAGAACCACTGGAAAACATCTAATTATATATGTACAGTCAGCCCTATTGTAATTAATGGAAAGACCGAAGGGTATGTTTATATGTTTCTTGGAACAAATTCTATTGAACAAATGATTGACGGACTAACAAAGCAGTTTATTATCGCTGGTGCAATTACCTTTGTATTAACAGTTATTACAATTTTTCTTCTATCACGCTTGTTAACACAACCACTTCTTCGTATGAAGCATGCTACTGAAAAAATGAGTCGTGGTGATTTGTCCGTTTCATTAATTACTACTCAAAATGATGAAATTGGTGAACTTGCAGAGTCTATTCAAACACTCGCAAATGACCTACATTATATGAAAAAAGAAAGAAGTGCGTTTTTAGCAAGTGTGGCCCACGAACTAAGAACACCGTTAACCTATGTAAGAGGTTATGCAGACATCTCGCTGAAAGACAGTACGTCTCATGAGCAACGTCAAAAATATTTATCAATTATAAAAGATGAAGCGGATTACATTACAAATTTAGTACAAGACTTATTCTTACTTGCGCAAATGGAACAGCTTAACTTTTCCATCCAAACAACAGAAATACACTTACACAACTTTCTTTCTCGCATTGTTACAAAAGTGAATACTATGTATGAAGCAAAACATATCAATGTTTCTTTAACATGTTCTTCTTCACTTTTTACCGTTCTGGATGAACAACGATTTGAACAAGTTATCGTTAATATTTTAAATAATGCGTATGCACATTCAGCAGAATATTCTCAAATTATGATTTATGCTACAGCACATAAATCACATATTGAAATTGCAATCCAAGATGAAGGTGACGGAATTCCCGAAGAAGATCTCCCACATATCTTCGAACGCTTTTATCGCGTCGATAAAGCAAGGTCACGCGCTACTGGCGGAACTGGATTAGGACTTGCCATTGTCAAAGAAATTGTAGAACTACATGGCGGAAAGGTTACCGTTAAAAGTACCTTAGATCATGGTTCTTGCTTTACTATTTCTTTGCCAATAGTAGAAAAAGCTTAAGAAAATTCCTCTTAAGCTTTTTCTATACCCGTCATTTGATTAATCGTTTCTTTTAACAATCGTTTCGTATCAGAAAAATTATGAATCTTATTTTCCCTATCTATTGACTGCTCAATATAAAAATCAGCAAATGGTTGGTTTTTATACCTTGGTACAACATGCATATGATAATGAGTTAATTCATTAAAGATCCCACCATTTTGACAAATTGTAATTCCGTCCGGTTTGTACAATAACTTGATGGCTTTTGAAATAAGCTTAGAAGCATCCATAATCGCTTTTGCTGTATCTGTATCAAGTTCATCTACTTCTAGGAAGTGCTGCTTTGGAACGATTAAAGTATGCCCTGAATTAAAAGGAGCATGATCTAAAAAACAAGTCACATAATCATTTTCATATATCTGATATACAAGTTCATCATTATTTGCTAATTTACACCCTAAACATTCATTATCTAACTTCATATTACCACCCCCTTTTTCAGTATATATATAATTTAATTCAAAAGAAAAATCGAGGGCAGGATCTATACGCTCTTACTCTCGATTTCTTCCGATTTTACATATCTCTCATAAAAATTATTCACCAATTAGCTCAAGTGTTTCCGTAATTTTTATACTATCCTTCACAGATTGAGCAATCGTACAATTTTTCACCGCAAGTTCTAGAACCTTTTCTAACTGCTCCTGCGTAATTCTCTCTGCTTTTATTATATAGTGCAGATGAATACTTTCCACCGGTCTTGATAAAGCTTCACTTCTTCCAATTTCAGTTTCAATTGTAAACGCATCGTATGAAATACGCTTCTTTTCTAAAATTGTTCGAAAGACAATAGCGCTACATCCTGCAATAGAAGAAACGAGTAATTCTAGCGGTGTAAATCCACTTTCTTTTCCAATTTGTAATTGTCCATGAGAAAGTTCTACCTCAATATCATCATGCTTGATTGTTAGTTTCATGCGTTTTTTTCCATCTCCACTTTCGTAATTTGCTGCCTTTTCTTATTTATATAATAATATACATAGCAGAAAATGATAAATGGAATACCGCAATATAACGCCATACGCTGCTCTGGAATAAACGCTAAACTAATGACAACAATGCTATTCGTAATCAATGCTAGAATTGGTACAATTGGATATAGCGGTGTTTTATATTTTAAATCTTCCACTTTCCCGCCTTGTTTTACATATTGACTTCTAAAACGAAGCTGCGATAATGCAATGATAATCCAGCTTGCAACCGCCGATAATCCAGCAATAGATAATAAGTAAATATATACTGTATCTTCCGCTAAAATACTTGTTAATAACGATAATGCTGCTACCGCAATTGTAACCACTAATGCTGTAAGAGGAATACCACGTTTATTTACCTTTTTGAAGGAAGCTGGTGCCATTCCTTCATTCGCTAGTGACCATAATATACGAGTTGCTGCATATAAACCGGAATTTGCTACAGATAATAAAGCGGTAATAATGACAAAGTTCATAATATCCGCTGCATATGGGATACCGATTTTATCAAATACAACAACGAATGGACTTTCAATAACACCTGCATCTTTCCATGAAATTAACCCTACTAAAATTGTCATTGTTAAAATAAAGAACAACATAATGCGCCATACTGTATTACGAATCGCACGTGGGATTGTTTTTTCTGGTTCTTCACTCTCCCCCGCTGCAATCCCGATTAACTCTGTACCTTGGAATGAAAAGTTAACCGTAATCATTGTAAGAAGCACTGCAGCGAGCCCGTTCGGGAATAATCCACCATCGCTCACAAAGTTAGAAAAAAGAGGCGCTGCTTCTTTTCCGTCATAAGATACAAATCCAAATAATGCACTGCCTCCAAGAACAACAAATGCAATAATCGTAAGCACTTTAATACTAGAGAACCAAAATTCTAATTCTGCATAACTTTTTGCTGAGATAGCATTGGACATGTATAAAATTAAACCAAATACAAGGCACCATACCCAAACATCAACGGATGGAAACCACCTTTTCATCATTAAACCAATCGATGTTAACTCTAAGCCAACTGTAACTGCCCAGCCTAACCAATACAACCAACCAATCATAAAACCTGTGCCAGGTCCAATAAACTTAGTCGCATATTTTTGGAAAGAACCCGAAACTGGCATTGCTACCGTTAATTCACCAAGACAGAGCATTGTTAAATACATTATAAATCCACCGACTAAATAAGAAAGAATTGCTCCTCCTGGTCCTGCTTGATTAATGGTATAACCCGATCCAAGGAAAAATCCTGTTCCAATTACCCCTCCAAGTGCAATCATAAATAAATGTCTACTCTTCATCGTACGATGTAACTTCTCATTCGTTGTTTGCTGCATCTTAATCCTCCCCTACAAATACCCCTCTATATCTTTTAAAATTTTCTGATAATAAAAATATACACGAAAGCGTTTACAATTTCTATATAAAATTAAAACTTTTCTGATAAAATATCATATTTTTTCAATTCCACTACTAAAAAATAAATATCTAGCAAATCACAATTTCCATACTATGTAAAAAAACAAAAAACTCTTACATCTCATTTCATGTAAGAGTTAACGGTTTTCCAATTTCCTAGATACAAGCGATAAACTGTAGTTGACAACGAAATACATACAAGCAACAAGTATAAGGGTAGGAATCATATAGTTTACGTTTTGTCCATTAATAATTTGAGCGTTATGCATAAGTTCTGGTAATGAAATAACAACCGCTAGTGATGTATCTTTTAATAAAGAGATAAACTGACTCACGAGCGGTGGTACCATACGCCTCAATGCTTGCGGTAAAATAATATACCAAAGTGTTTGTACATATGATAACCCAGAAGCGCGCGCGGCTTCAATTTGTCCTTTTTCAATCGATAATAACCCACTTCGCACAATTTCTGATATCATTGCTGCCTCAAATATCGTTAAGGCAACAATAGCCGCCGTTGTAATTTCTAATTTCAGTCCAGCTTCTGGGAGTGCAAAATACGTAAAGAAAATAATTAAAAGCAGCGGTAAATTACGAATGATTTCAACGATAAAGGCCAGTAACTGTGATATAACTGGTATTTTCGTATATCGCAAAATTCCAACTACACTACCAATAATAAAGCTAAGCAAAATGGCTACAACAGCTATCTCTAACGTAACAAGCAGCCCTTTTAATAAAAATAGAAAATGATCACCTGTGTAAGCACCTCGAAAATCCATTTACACCGCCCCTTTCGCCAAGCGCTTCTCAAAATAGCGCACAAGCATACTGAGCGGTACAGTCAACAGTAAATAAAACATGCCAACAAATATATATACATCGAATGTAACAAATGTTCTTGTTGAAATTAAATCCCCTTGATACATTAAATCCGCTCCGGCAATAATACCAAGTATAGAAGAGTTTTTTACTAAATTAAGAAATTGATTACCTAATGGCGGAATTACTATTTTAATAGCTTGGGGTAAAACAACATAATACATCGCTTGCACATATGTTAGACCTGAAGAGCGGGCTGCTTCAAGCTGCCCTTTCGGAACTGACAAGATTCCAGCTCGAATTACTTCTGCAATAAAAGCAGCGGTATAAATCGTAAGTGCAGCAGTACCAGCAACAAAACCATTTAATGTAACACCCATTACTGGAAAAGCAAAATAAAATACAAATGCAATTAACACGAGTGGAACATTTCGAATAAATTCTACATAAGCCGCGCCAAACCAATTCAAAATTCGAATGGGTGCAATTCGCATTACTGCCATTATAATACCAAGAATAAAACTCCCAATCAGTGCAACAATACTAGACATCACTGTATATTTGAACCCTTCTAAATACAAATCAAGATTGTTTGTAAGAATAGAAAAATCAGGCAAATGCTCCCCCCCTCTTTCTTTACAAGAAGAGGATGAGCATCTCTCACCCTCTTCCTATACTCTACTTCTCTGGCTTTTCACCAATCCATTTTTCATATAACTTATCGTATTCTCCATTAGCTTTCATCTCTTTTAACAAATCATTAATTGCCTTTGTTAAATCTGTTGCTCCTTTTTGAGCAGCAATTCCATATGGTTCATCTGTGAAGATTTTTCCAACAACTTGATAATTTGCATCTTGTTTTGCCATGCCATATAAAATAGCGTTATCTGTTGTAAGAACGTCCCCTTTTCCTGCTTTTAATGCTGTAAATGCTTCACTGTAATTTTCAAATTCTAGCACCTTTGCCTCTGGTGATTTTTTACGAATATTTTGCGTAGAAGTTGATCCTTTTACTGCCAATACTGTCACACCGCTTTTCACATCATCAATACTCTTAATCTTGCTTCCTTTTTTCACAAGTAACGACTGCCCCGCTTTAAAATATACATCTGAAAAATCGACTTCTTTTTTACGCTCTTCTGTAATTGTCATCGTTGCGATAATCGCATCGATATCACCATTTTTTAACATTGGAATACGCGTTTTAGAAGTTACTTCTTTTAATTCTACTTTACTCTCGTCTCCTAGAATTTTTTTCGCAAGCTCTTTTGCTACATCCACATCAAATCCTTCTACCTTTCCTGTTGCAGGATCTTTCAATCCAAATAAGTTTGTATCATTCTTAACCCCGACCACTAATTTCCCACGCTTTTTAATTTGCTCTACTACTTTCCCGCCCGAAGTTTCTTTAGAAACTTCTTTTGACGCTTCTTTCTTGCTTCCACAACCTGCAATGATCAGAGTAAATAAACACGAAAACACAATTAAACCAAACAGTTTTTTCATTTTCAAAATGAAATCCCTCCCCTAATGATTTAACACTCGACTTAAAAACAATCTTGCTCTTTCTTGCTGTGGGTTTGCAAAGAAATCTACTGGCTTTGTATCTTCAAGGATTTTCCCTTCATCCATGAAGATGATACGATCTGCTACTTCACGTGCAAACCCCATCTCATGTGTTACGACAACCATCGTCATTCCTTCCTTCGCTAAGGTTTTCATAACATCAAGTACTTCTCCAATCATTTCTGGATCAAGTGCAGAAGTTGGTTCATCAAATAACATAATTTCTGGTTTCATTGCTAATCCTCTAGCAATTGCTACCCGTTGTTGTTGCCCTCCAGATAATTGCTGTGGGTACACACCCGCTTTCTCTGGGATACCTACCTTCTCTAAATAAAACATCGCTGTTTTTTCAGCTTCTTCTTTCGAAACATTACTTACCTTTGTAGGTGCAAGCGTAATATTTTGGAGTACAGTTTTGTGCGGATATAAATAAAAATGTTGAAATACCATTCCAATATTTCGGCGTAACTCATTCATATCTGTTTTCGGATTATGTACTTCCACTTCTTGTACCAATAATTCACCGTCTGTTATTGTTTCCAATTGATTGATACAGCGTAACAATGTACTTTTTCCAGACCCTGACGGCCCAACAATTACAACTACTTCTCCTTTTCCCACTTCTAAATTAATATTTTTCAAGACTTGAAAACTACCATAAAACTTATTCACATTACGAAAGGCAATCAATACACCGCCCCCTTTCTTCGCTATTTTTATCATATTTTTACTTGATTCAATTCTTAATAAAGTGAACCTTCCCTGCTTCAAATTTTATTCGGCCATGCAAATAGAAATTCCCATTATTTGAGCAATAACAGACAGATAAACTGCCCGTTATTGCTTTACAAACATTTCACATCATGACACTTCTTCTTTTTTATCCTTTCCATACTCGTGTTCCCAAAAATCAGCATTTTTAATTCCTAGTTCCTGCGGATCAAATACAGGATCTTTTCCTTCTTTCTTCTGCTTTTCATAATCTTTCAATGCAAGTAGCGCTGGCTTTTGTAAGAATAAAATTGCAATGATATTTACCCATGCCATAATTCCTACGCCGATGTCACCAAGAGCCCACGCAGTCTCCGCTGTTTTCACGCAACCATAGAATACAACACCTAAAAAAACAAATTTTAATACAAATGACATCCATGGACGCTCTTTATCACGGTTTAAATAAGCGATATTTGTTTCTGCAATGTAGTAATACGCCATAATTGTTGTAAAGGCGAAGAATAATAAAGAAATTGCAACGAAACCGCTTCCAAATCCAGGGAATACAGATTCTACTGCAGCCTGTGTATATCCAGGTCCTGGCTGTGCTCCATTTAGTTTATTTACAATGAAGTTTTTTCCGCTTGCATCAAATACGTTATACATGCCTGTAATAATCATCATAAAAGCTGTTGCTGAACAAACAAATAATGTATCAATGTAAACGGAAAATGCCTGCACAAGACCTTGTTTAGCTGGATGCGATACCTCTGCAGCAGCGGCAGCATGTGGCCCAGTCCCTTGCCCAGCTTCATTTGAATAAATACCACGTTTTACTCCCCAAGAAATAGCCAAACCAATAATTCCACCAAAAGCAGCTTCTAATGCAAATGCACTTTTCAAAATCAACATGAATGCTTCTGGTAATTTTTCAATATTCATAAACACAATCACGCAAGCGACAAGAATATATCCAACCGCCATAAATGGAACAACAACTTGCGCTACATTAACAATTCGCTTAACTCCGCCAAAAATAATAAGAGCTAATACAACTACCATTACTGCTCCTGATACAGATGTATTAATACCAAAAGCCGTTTCCAAACTTACGGCAATACTATTTGCTTGAACGCCTGGCAATAGCATCCCAGTTGCAAGAATTGTCGCCGCAACAAACACAAGCGCATACCACTTAATCCCTAATCCTTTTTCAATGTAATAAGCTGGTCCACCGCGGAATTGACCTTGGTGCTTCGTTTTGTATATTTGCGCAAGTGTCGACTCTACATAAGCAGATCCTGCTCCTAAAAAAGCCACAGCCCACATCCAAAACACAGCTCCTGGTCCACCAAATGCAATAGCGGTTGCTACACCGGCGATATTTCCTGTTCCTACGCGTCCAGATAATGAAAGTGCTAGCGCCTGGAATGAAGAAACACCAGCCTCTGACTTTTCTCCTTTAAATGTAAGTTTCACCATCTCCCCTACATGTCTAACTTGTAGAAACCTCGTTCGAATGGAAAAATATAAACCTGCGCCTAAACATAAATAAACAAGTGCGGGACTCCATACAATAGTGTTTAGCCAGCTTACGAAAGCCTCCAATCTATTCCCCCCCTTTTTTATAAAGAATATTCAGAATATATAAAAATTATAAATGTATCTTTAGTCTATGACAATATTATTTTAATAAAACAAACATATTTTTGTATAAAAAAACAAAGTATATATTTGTTTTATATACTTTGTTCTCTTACAACTGTATTATATATTCACAATCGACTGTTGCCCCATAATTCTCTCATACAGTACATTGGATAGTTCAAGAAAATTCTCTGGCATCTCTTTCCCTTTGAACTTTTTCTGAATTGTACCATACAAGCCGACATCACGGAGTCTTAAAAACAACGGTAGCGATTCATACCAAATTTCTTCTAATTGGTGTTCAGATTCATATCCTTTTCTTAGCACTTTTAATTGATTACGAGCAAACACTGTTTTCTCTTCTTCTGTCCAGTTTGTTGTAAGTACAGAATAATAGATCACCATCGCCAAATCATGAACAAAATAATTGTAAGTTGCATCGTCAAAATCAAAAATCGTCAACTCTTTCCCATCATAATGAAAATTCCCTTGATGAATATCACCATGCATAAGTCCGAAAGTTTCCTTTGCTATTGGAAGTACCTTTATCTTATCAATTAGTGCATGTGCAATCTTTTTTACTTGTTTATCCTCTAATTCATCAATAATCGTCTTCTCATCTATTTCCCATGTCTCACGATATTCTGTTTTAGGATACTCCATTGTAAGGCGATGAAGTTGACCAATTGCTTTTCCCCACGCCTCAAAAAGATTGTCTCCCCAATACACTGAAGTTGCACCTTTTACTCTTTCTCCTTTTGCATATGCAAATAGAGAAGCGTAAAAGAAAGTTCCATCTACTGCTTGTATCCCTTCTACAAGTTTTTTAGATTTTGAATAATATGGCCCTGCAATCTTAGCTCCATGCTCTCCAAGATACTGTAAAAAGTCTAATTCTGCTTCTACTTGTTTTTCAGACCGATGAGAAGAGTGCGTTAATCTTAATACGTAAGATGCGCCCTTTTCATCTTCTGCACGAAAAATATAGTTTTCAAAATCTCCAAGCGGAGTTTCTTCCGCTTTAACATTAAATAAATTTGCTGCTTCTTCCAAAATTTCATTGGTAAAAACTCGTTCTACAGCTATTTCCATATATAATCCCTCCTTTATGTATCCCTTATTTAATTCGCCATAAACGTGAAAAGTACTGCTACGAATGTAAGTAAAAGGTATAAATCCTATCCACAAAAAAATCTGACAATAAAAAAAACAGATTGATTTATCAAACCAATCTGCACAATATTTAGAAGAAATTACCCAAAAGTGTTTACATCACAACTAAAGATATCGCTCTATCAACCTATTCTTGTATAAGAACAGTAATCTTTATATTTACTTATCCTCACCTTCTGTCTGCATTGAGTTGAAAGTCCAGTTCAAATTCAATGCATCTCCTTGAAACACATTTTGATCTTCACCGTTATCGACAAATGTGAACATTACATAGAAAGTATCATCATCACCAGGAGCAAGTCCGTTTCCTTCTCGATCTACAACACCTTTTTGTACAAGATCAAGAATACTTCCATTTTGTGTAGCTTCCTTCAATTCAGACAATGTAGTAGACCATATAGGTAATGTATTTTTATCTAAGTTCCACAAGAAATCAACGCGGATGTGATCACCGAAATCCAAGCTTCCATTATCTCCTTTAGCATCGGTTACAGTGTAATCAGTAAGAAGCTTCACATTTCCTATCGCTAATGTACCTTTGTTAACTAGCTGAAAACCTCGCTCCATTTCATCACCCGGCTTAATGTTATCGACATTGATAACAACTTTAGGATCAACGCTCAAATCTAAAGTACCAGCTGCAAACGTGTTATTTGATACTTCTTTATCACTGAAATACGCATACGTTCCTCCCCCAATTAAAGATAAACCAAGAACCGCAGTCATAGCACCCATACCAAGCCTTTTCTTAAGACCCATTTCAACAATCCCCCTATTTTAAAAATTCAAATTATAGATAACGTATTAATTCCACGAAAAATAATAATCAAGCTAGTAACTTGTCCCACGTTGAAAACTAACCAATTTTAATTACTTAATGTGGAAATTCAAGTATCAAAATACATTTCACTATAGAACTACTTTAAGAAAAAACGGTAATGTTACAATGAAGCATTACCGGTCCTCATTAATTATGGATGCACGTCCCTAATTGATTTTATAGTAGTTGTTTAATAGCATACTGTACTCCAAAATTATACCTACTTATTTTTTCGGTTCTAATCCAATCGAACGCAAAATTTTCTCTAACGTCACTGGTCCCACATTTTCTTTTGGTTTCTGATTCTCTTTAGCATCTGGACCTTTTTTCAAGAAGTTCTTCTCGATAAAGCGAATATCTGTTTCATTCACAACACCGTCTTGATTGATGTCACCATCTTTGACAGCCACTTTTCCTTTTTCATATGATAGAGCTGCGATTCTAGCATCTTGAATATCTACCATTTTATCGCCGTTCACATCACCAGCAAGGTTATCATCCATATTAGCTCTAAAATATTGACCTACTAATTCCCCGTCCTGCATTTTACCTATTTTTGTTGTTAATTTACTATTTAAATGACCCGGCATTTCTACAAAAATATCGTATTCTTTATCGCTCACAGGAACATTGTGAATTTCAAATTGGCCGTTATCATCAATCTTTCCTGTGTATTTCTTTCCATCCTTGCCAACCACGTACACTTTTGCTCCCAGTTTTGTGTAGTCGTTCTTACCTAAATACCCCTCTTCAGTCAAGAATGCTTCTGGTCCAATATATCCTGTAACCGTTGAATGTTTCGAAACAATAGAAAAGGATTTATCTTTAAACACAGGAATCTCAGCACCTTCTGATGTACCAGCTTTTGTATAAGAGAATTTATCTACTCCAAATACAGTTAAATCATTAAAATATTCATCGCTCGTCATCTCAAATGTAACATCTAAAAATGGTGTATCTCCATCTAATCCCTTAAATTCAGCTCCGTCTAAAGACGCGCCAACTTTTACTTTATTTTCCCAAGCGCCTTCTTCATTTATCGCCGAATCTTCTAACTTGATATTTAATCCATGTTGTTTTGCATATTCCGTAAGCGTTGGGTTGGGCTTAACATCTGTAAATTTAAATAGCTGTTTACTATAAGGAATCTCAAATGTACCTGACATAAGTTGTTTCACATTATTGAGATTTAAAGTTAACGTAATTTTTTCTCCTAATTTTATTTTATCTTTGTCATAGCTTGGAACGGCGTATTCTGTCCCTTCTTTGACAAAGACATAATCTTTAAATCCATTCGCCATATTCGCTGCAGTTGCGAGGTCATATCCAAATAACCTTAAATTAAGCGGTTCATTGATTTCCTCTGGAAGTACTCCAAATTTAAAATCACCATTGGCTTGAATTGTATTCAACCAACCTGACGGAAAAGCAGAGTTTTGGTAATATACAATTTCATTAGCCTTTTGGTCATACTGAAGGCCTTTTGCCTTTAATGCATCCACCGTAGAATCATAAATATTACCATGGACCCATAATGCACGCTGACTATCTTCTTCTTTGAACATAGATTCATTTACCTCATGAACCCCAGGTTGTACATCAGCAAATTTCACTTCAGGTTTAACATTATCAATAATTACGCTATCACCTTTTGTATAAGGTTTTCCTTCTTTGTCGTATCCAACGAAGTCCAGTTGGTAATCTCCATCAGGCAACATAACCCGCTTGTCTCCAATTGGATAATTCGGATCTCCTGTAAATGGGAACACATATCCTCCCATACCATCGAACATGATATATTCAGTATTCGGTGTTAGACTGCTAGCGTTAAGTGTACCAACAATTCCTAATGCCTTTCCTGTTTTTCGATCCTTCACAACTGCATCAATGGTTTCAAGTGGACTATTTAATTTAAATGTCAACGGTGAACTCGGTCTTTCCATAAATGGGTGGAAGTTAGATGCATCTGTCGCCATTGCATCTCTAAGCAAATCTACAGATGCAATTCCTTTTTCCGTGAATTTAACTGCGAATGGCACTTGATATGTTTCTTTGTCATTGTTTTTATTTGAAATATGAATGTACCCTTCATATCTACCAAATTCTGCGTTTTCTGGAATAATAATTTCAGGGTTAATTTCCCCAGATGCACCAGGAGCTACTTTAATAGAATCTTGTACATTTAATTTCACACCATTCTTTGCTGCATCTTTCACTCCTACATTTGTTGGCGAAAACTCTACTTCTAATTTGAACTCTTTTCCTTCTGTTTTACTATTGTTTTTAATGAGAACTTTTCGATTATCTTTAATTGGTCCATTTGCTAATTGCGTTTTATAACCGAATGCAATAGAACCAGTTTTTTCTTCAATTTCTACTTCTTCATCATTTACCACGTTTGTTGTTTTATCGATAACTTCAATCGCTGTATCTGTATGAACTGCACGATACGCATCAATTCTTCCTGATCCTACTTCAAATACAGAACGCTCTTCTTTTAAATCAACTGCTGTATTCATAAGTGCTTCTTTTACTTCAAACGGACTATAGTTTGGATGTTCTTGTAAAATTAATGCTGCTACCCCCGCAGTATGAGGAGTTGCCATAGATGTACCCGACATTCTTCCATACGCTACCAGATAATTATCGCCATCCTTTGGATCATTAATATATTCAGGAACAGTAGAGAAAATAGACACACCTGGCGCTACAATATCTGGTTTAATGTCATCTGTTTTACTTGCAGGACCGCGAGAACTGAAATCAGCTAAGTGATCTCCCTCTGTTTTTGTGTTACTCAGTTCTCCAAACGCTAAAGATAAATCTCCTTGTACAGCTTTTGCTTGTAATTTCTCACCATCTACTTTTGTTAAGCGGAAAGATGGAATAGATGAAGTACTTTCTCCAAGATAACTTGTAATTTCACCATCTACATTGTTGTACACAATCACAGCTTTCGCGCCTGCTTCCTTAGCATTTTTAATTTTTTCATCAAATGTAATCTCACCACGCTGGATGAGCGCTAGCTTCCCTTTTACATCTTTCCCCGTAAAATCATCTGATTTTCCAAGACCTGTATATACAACAGATAAGGATTGCCCTTTTAAATCCTCAAGCTTATCAGTAAAGCTTTTTCCAAGTAGCATCATCTTATCCACATGTAAATCACTCGCATCAGCCGAAAACGTTAGAATGCTCATCGCAGCGTCACTTGCTCCAACTGTAATCGGAAGTGCCGCCGCGCTAGGTGATCCAAGAGTCCCCTCTTCTGGACCGCTATTTCCTGCCGCTACAACTGTGACAACACCAGCTAACATGGCGTTGTTCACTGCCACAGAAGTCGGATATAAAGGATCATTAATAGACGCCCCTAGTGATAAATTGATAACATCCATATCGTCTTTCACAGCTTTATCAATCGCAGCAAGAATACCATTTACTTGTCCACTTCCATATGGTCCTAATACACGATATGAATATAAATCTACATCAGGGGCAACTCCCTTAACTGCATAATCTACGTTATTTTTTTGGTCTGCAGCAATGGTTCCAGCTACATGAGTACCATGAGATGTATAATATGCATTTCCATCATAAATCTCAGGATAACCTCCAGAATTTTGCCAGTCTTTATATGTTGTTTCCATTGGATCAGCATCGTTATTAACGAAGTCCCATCCTTTTACAGCGTTTGGATCTACTTTTTTTGGATCTTCCCCTTGTGTTGCACGATATCCTTTATATGCATCTTTTAAATCAGGGTGGTTATAATCGATACCTGTATCCAGTACCCCCACCTTAATTCCTTTACCTGTTATTTTTTCATCATGAAGCTTGTCCACACCGATTTGTGGTACACTATCTGCCATTTTTGGCTCGGCAGCAGCCTTAGCTGTTTCTTTCGGCAAATCAATTTTGACCTCCTGATCTTCCCATACGCGCTTAACAATACCAGTGCGAACTAAGTCTTCAATCATATTCCCAGGTAAGGACATTGCCACACCATTAAAAGCATTCTTATATTCTCTTGTTATTTTGGCAGATTTGAAATTTTCCCCTTTATCTTTCTTTTTTCGAAGCTGTTCAAGCTCAGATTTAAATCCTTTATGAGATGCTTCCACCTTTTGTTCTGCAGTGGAAAGAGCTAGCTTTTTCCCTTTAGCGGCTTGTTTTAGCACCTCAATTTTAGCAGGAGCTTGCTTGAACTCTACAATTACATTCACATTATCAGGACTTGCTGTATTGATACCTGGTGAAATAACAAAACCCGGTTTTGTATCTAATGTTTTTAAAGCATTACGTTGTTCCTTTGTAAGTCCTTTCAATATAGAATTTGCATCATCAATTCCAGTTAAAGTAGATGTATTTACCTCTTCTGCCAATACGTTATATGGAATTCCTTGAGACAATAACATACCAACCGTCAACGTTCCAATAAGAATCTTTCCAAATTTTCTTCTCTTCATATGGCATCCCCTTATAATTACAAAATTATTTTTTCTAAACGAATTGATTCTCAAAAACTTGTTCAGCATTGGCAATTCTATCAATCTTGAACCTTTATTTCGTATAATTGAGAATATCCAACACTGCTACCATCCCCACATTTCATCTAGCTGACCACTCACTTTAATTTTTTCTATAAAAGCCCCCCATAATTTATTTTCAATAACAGATTTTTATAAAATGAATTATTAATAGGATTAAACTATAATTCTATTTTTATTATTCCACATTCTAATTTTTCTGAAAATTGAACAAAAGGAGTAATTTTTATTCTAATGATTCTACGCCTAAATAGTACAAAAGAACTATCTTGCTCTTTATTCCTTGTAATATAGAATAAAGAAACACGATAGTTCTTTTAAACATCTCTTATTTAGTCCAGCGGAACCAGTTGATTTCGAACAGCATAAATCACTGCTTGCGAACGACTTTTTACATTTAACTTTTTAAAGATTTTATTAATGTGAATTTTAACTGTCTTATCACTAATATATAGAGCCTCAGCGATTTCTTTATTACTAAACCCTTTGACCAATTCAAAGAGAATTTCCTTCTCACGTTCTGTCAATTCATTTTCGTTTAATTCTGATTTCATTTGTTGCTGATGATACGTAATTAATTTCTTCGTCATGCGCGGATGAATAACTGAATCGCCTTGATATAACATTCGAATTGCTGCCACTACTTGCTCCGATGATGAATCTTTCAACAAATAGCCATCAGCACCCGCCTGGAGCGCATCCATTAAATACTCATCATGCTCATACATAGTAAAAGCAAGCACTCGGCAAGTCGGATACTGTTTTTTCACTAATGCCGTAGCTTCAACTCCATTTTTCCCAGGAAGATTAATATCCATCAGAATACAATCTGGCTCGCATTCCTCGACTTTTTCCAATACTTCATCCCCAGAGACAGCTTCTCCAACTACTCTTATGTCAGATTCAACCTCTAGTATGCTACGAATTGCGTCTCTTAAAAAAGCATGATCATCCACTACTAATATTTTAATCATTTTACGCACCCCTTGTTTGTGAATCTGGAATTAACAATGTAATTTCTGTCCCCTTCCCTACAGAACTATCAATCTGTAAAGTAGCCCCTAGCTGTTCAGCTTGTTCATTCATATGTAATATACCATAATGTGGATCGGACTTCGTTTTAACCATAGACTCAAATAGCGAAAAACCAATTCCATTATCCTTCACCTTTAAAAGTACGTGTTCACGCTGATAACTTAACAAAACATCAACTGTTTCTGCATGTGCATGTTTAACAATGTTCTGCAAACTCTCTTGAAATGTATCAAAAATAACTCTTTCTTTAGAAAAACTGATTGTACGAGAATGACCTCTTTCATGGTATCTAATGTCTAGTTCGTATTCTTGTTTTAAAGATTTTATCTTACTTGCTATCGCTTGCTTAAGTCCTAATTGTTGTGTTGGATATGGCTTTAAAGCATAAATAGAATAGCGAACTTCTCCTAAACTTCCCCTTAATTTCCTTATACTGCTTTCCACTACTTGTTGCATATCTATAGGTTTATCACCGTATTTTTTCTGAGCTGATTCTAGTTGGAATATTACCCCAGCCAACGCTTGTGCGATACCATCGTGAATTTCGCGTGCAATTCGATTTCTTTCTTCTAAAATCATTCTTTTTTCCTGTTCAGAAATTAGTATCCTTGTTTTAACTACGTTAGCTAATTGGTTAGAAAATGTAGCTAAGGACTGTACATCTTCTGGAAAAAAACCCGCATTTCTACTTTTTCCTGCAACAAACATTCCAACTAATTCATTATTTATAATAAGAGGAAAATATACAAGTGAGCGTATGACATTATCAAATACTTCATCTCCAGGAGCCATACCAGTTTTCCAATCATTAAAAACAAGATTTTTAGAGATTGCCTCAAACGCCTCATATATATCAGAATGATCAGAAACATCAGAATGCACTTCCCCATCTTTTAATAGAAGATTCCAATCCCCATCATCTTTTGTCCATATTACATATGCTTGTATTCCCAAAAAACCTTTAAGTGCTTGTTTTATGTGCTTCAAGTTTCCTCCAGTTAGTCCACGACTTATTTCTGTTGTAATAAGAAACAGTTCGTATAATCGTTCCTTCTCCATCCTTATTCGCACAGAAAAAGAGCTGATAACTGAAATTGCTACAAGTGGAAAAAAGAAAAACAACACTGTAATCTCGTTTATCTCCACACCATATTTACTAACTAAGATATGCATAAGAGCAGCGTAAAATAAACCAAAAGTTTCACAAAGAAATACCGTTATAGATTTTTTATACCATTGATGTATCGAATACGGCTGAGGAAGAAGTACCATTAACAAATCGTAAAAACGGTTGTTGAAAAAACAAAAAAGCAGACAAAACAATAACAAAAATATTAATTTCTCATACAGAACTGACATGTCCATTCTGCTAATCAATAAAGACATACATTGGTTGGAAAACCATTCTGCCAAGATCAAACTAAGAGCATGCTGGGTACTATTAAATAGCATTCTTTGTATTGGCGAACGACGAAGCAGATGAATAATTAACGTAACAAATACAATAGCGATAATAGTTATATGTATTCCAAACTGCCAACTCATAGCGTAAATAACCGGAAAGGTAAGCGAGCTAGTTCCTCTCCAAAATCGTACAGGAAAATACTCTGCAATCCCCATAAATATTAATAACAATATTAGTATTGTTGGATGAGAAGGGATTTTAATTTCAAGTAAAGATATAGTTATAGTAATCAAACCAAGAAAAGAAATGAAATAAAGATAAAAACTAGCAACTTTTTCTCTCATAGAAATAGAATCTACATCTTTCAAAACAGTCCCTTCTTTCTTTATAAAAATATATTTTCTCTATTATCCAACAAAAAACCGGCACTGGCAAAATGGAAGAACTTCCACTAGCCAATCACCGGCTGTGTACTACGCCTAAACAGGCAAGACACAATATTAGTATAAATCTACCTTCTTAAATTTTCTATTCATCAAATGATGTAATTATAAATACCATTGGACTTACTCTCCATAGTCCAAAAGATATATATTAATATCGTTAATCTAGTATAGATGTAATTCGCTTGTAATTTTATCTCTAAATTCAAAGCAAGAAACTCCTTGATCTGCCATTCTCATTTTATTTACGGTCGCTTGTTCATTTTTAGCCTACAATACATTCAAAGTCATTGTACGATTTTACGTTATGGCATCGATCCTTATTATTCCTTTAGCTTTTTTAATTGGTCTCGGTCTTACCCGTGCTGAGTTTTCATATATTTTTCCGATTATAGAAGCGGGTTGGTGGAATATCGTTCGGGGAGCTAAAGAAACGATAACTGTGATGTACGGGTTCGAAATTATACTCATTGCCTATCCATTTGTACAAGGAAGTCCGGCAGCAAGGCTAAAAGCAATTTCAATTGCCAATGGATTTGTGACGTTATTTTATACTTTTACAGTATGGATCTGTTTTATCGTCTTTAGCCCAAAGCAAGTTGAACTGATACCTGAACCAGTCGTATATTTACTAAGATCTCTTCACATCGGCATCGTAGACCGCGCTGACCTAATTTTTATTCCTATGTGGATGACAACTGTTGTGGTTTCTATTGCCAGTTACTTCTGTGCATCTTCAACCGGAATTGGCCATATTTTCAAACTAGATAAACACCAGAAAGCTGTTCCCATTGTAGGTCTTATTTCTTTTAGCATCGCATGTTTTTTTGACATACCTGAAGAGCTAGAAGTTATTGCGAATTTCACAGATCATATCACGTATATTTTCATTGTCATTCTTCCTCTATTATTTCTACTTTACGCCATACTGTGGAATAAGAAAGGTGGAGAATCGTGCTAAAAAGAAAACTATGTATCATTGTATGCTCGCTCCTACTCCTTTCAGGATGCTGGGACCAAGAACCACTGAGAGATGCTCGTTTAGCTTATAGTATTGGCTATGACCTTTCTAATAAAAATCGACTCAAACAAACAGTTGAGCTTGTAAGAAGTTCTGGCGGAGAACAGTCCTCTGTTATAAATGAAATTCACTCGGCGACTGGTCATACAGCGCGAGATACGAGTGATTCGCTAAGAAAAGACGTAACAGGAAATATTCGTTATTTCAAATATGGAGTACAGTTAATGGGAAAACCGCTTGAAAAAAAGGGGATATTTCCACACCTAGATGTCAGTTTCCGTGATCCAGGTAATCCAACTGCACTTGTAAAACTCATTTCAGTAGATGGAAGTGCCTCTAAAATTCTTGAGAAAAAAAGATAGGGAATTTGTTAATAGGTGAGTTTTTAAAGAAAAAAGTACAAAGTTTAGAAGACATGAGTGTTTTCCCGAAAGAAACCTTAGAAACCGTATTCCGAAAAATGGTAGACCCTGGTGAAGACTTTACACTTCCTTCCATAAAAATTAAAGGAAAAGAAATTATAACAAATGGAATAGCGTTATTTCACAATGATCGATTAACAGGTCTTTTACCTCCTGAACAGTCAGCGCTCTTCGTATCGCTATCCGAGAAAATGGGCCCAAGCGGTCGTATAACCCAGAAATTATCAGGAGAAGATTCAGCCAAACCATCTGATTATGTGACCGTTGAAGTAAGTAATCGAAAAGTAAGAAGAAACTTAAAAATAACAACCGACAAAAGCGGAGATGTTCATGTAAACATCAAACTTCATTTACGGGTCATTGTCGTCGAATATCCGAAAGATCAGTTACATAAAGCAAAAGAACGGAAAAAATTAAACAAGCAATTATCCCAGCAACTTACAAAAGAATCAAAGAAAATTATTAAAACTCTTCAAAAAGCGAATTGCGATGCTTTTGGTGTTGGGAGACATCTGATTGCTTATCACCCGGATTTGTGGAAGAAAAAGAACTGGAAGAAAGATTACCCAAAAGTAAAGTTTACTCCTGAAGTAGAAGTAAAGATGTTATATAGCGGTGTTTTAAATTAATAAGAGGTTATATACCCACAGCATACAACCTCTTATTCCAATTAATTAGTAAATCGATACACAATGGATTCATACGGCTTCAATACAAGATTTCTAATATCTCTATCTGAATCCTCATAATTTGATAACAATATTTCTTGCTTCATGCCATTTACCTGAACCTCATCTGGTACAGAATATGTGATTGTTTCCCCATAAAAATTGCTTAAAACAAGTAACACTTCATTATCCAATGTACGAGTATACACCCAAATATTCGGATGATTCATATCTATAACTTCATATTTCCCTTCTGTAATTACATCATATTTCTTTCTAAGATCAATTAGCATTTTATAGTGATAAAACACAGATCCTTTATCTTGTAATGCTTGTTCCACATTAATATTTTTATAATTATCTGCAGCTGATATCCAAGGTGTGCTTGTTGTAAAACCAGCATTCTCTTCTGCATTCCACTGCATAGGAGTACGCGAATTATCACGAGATTTCTGCTGTAGGATACCAATGATTTCTTCGTTTGACATCCCTTCTCCTTGCTTCATTTTATAAATATTTAAAGATTCTACATCCCGATATAGCTCAATACCGTCAAATTTTGGATTCGTCATCCCGATTTCTTCACCTTGATAAATGTAAGGTGTACCTTGTAACATATGCAACGATGTTGCTAGCATTTTAGCAGATTCATTTCGGTACTGTTTATCATCACCAAAACGAGAAACAATGCGTGGCTGATCATGATTGCACCAGAATAAAGCATTCCAGCCCCCGCCCTCTTGCATCTCAATTTGCCAATTTGACATGATTTCTTTTAATTTTATAAAATCAAAATCAGCTTTCGTCCACTTATCTCCATTTGGATAGTCTACTTTTAAATGATGGAAACTAAATGTCATACTTAATTCCTTACGCTTTGGATTCGAATACTTAATACAATTATCAATTGTTGTAGATGACATTTCTCCAACTGTAATTACATCTTTTCCTTCAAAGACATTTTGATTCATCTCTTGTAAATATTCATGAACACGTGGTCCATCTGTATAATATTTACGTCCATCACTTGTAGCTAAGCTTCCTTCATCATCTAAAAAACGCTGATCTTTTGAAATTAAGTTAATCACATCGAGTCGAAATCCTGTTACCCCTTTATCGAGCCAAAAGCGCATCATGTCATATACTTCTTGACGAAGAAATTCATTTTCCCAATTTAAATCAGCTTGTGTTTTATCAAATAAATGCAAGTAGTATTGTCCTGTTTCTTCATCATACTCCCAAGCAGAACCACCAAATTTAGATTGCCAATTATTTTTTTCATCACGCCAAATATAATAATCACGATACGGACTATTTTTATCTTGCCGGGATTCTTTAAACCACTTATGCTCCGTTGAACTATGATTTACAACAATATCAAGCATAATATCAATCCCGCGTTTTTTAGCCTCTGTTAACAGTTCTTCAAATTCTTCCATCGTTCCATAAGAAGGATCTATCGCATAGTAATCACTCACATCGTAGCCATTATCATTTTGCGGTGATTGATATACCGGCGTTAACCAAATATAATCTACTCCGAGTTCTTTTAAATAATCTAGTTTCTCTGTGATCCCTTTTATGTCACCAGTTTCTGTGTTATAAAAGCTATTAAAGCTTTTCGGATAAATTTGATAGACAACACTTTTATGCCAATCTTTCATGCCAAACTTCCTCCTACTTCTATTTTGCTCGTTTTGCAAATAACCATGTTAAAACAAATGGAACAACGATTGCAATAATCATCCCAATAACAAACATTGGAATCGATTTCGGAATGATAGAAATAAATGCTGGTAATCCACCGATCCCGATTGCTGGTGCTAATACACCATTTAATGTAATAAACACTGCTGCCAGCGCCGAACCTGCAATCGCTGCATAAAACGGAAATTTATTTCGTAAATTCACACCAAACATTGCGGGCTCCGTAATACCGAAGTACGCTGAAATCGCTGATGTTGATGCCATGCTTTTATCGTTTTGATTTTTGGAAATCCAAAACATCGCTAGTGCTGCACTACCTTGTGCAATGTTAGAAAGTGCAATCATTGGCCAAATAAATGTACCACCATTTTGCGCGATTAATTGTAAGTCGATTGCAATAAACATATGATGCATACCCGTAATTACGAGCGGCGCATATAATGCTCCAAATAACAATGCACCTAATGCAGGAACTGTTTCATATACACCAACTAATCCAGCTGTTAATAAATCTCCAATATGACGCGTAACTGGACCAATGATGCCTAACGCTAACACACCAGTGACAACAATTGTTGTAATTGGAACAACTAATAATTGAATCGCATTTGGTACACGTTTTTTTAAGAAAATCTCAATTTTACTTAGTACAAATGCCGCAACTAAAATCGGTAAAATCTGTCCTTGATATCCTACTTTTTCGATTTGGAACAATCCTAAAATATTAAAGTACTCGATTTTTTGTCCATCAAGCCCTGCCGCTGCTTTCCCATAATTCCAAGCATTTAATAAATCAGGGTGTACAAGCATTAATCCCATAACAATCCCAAGTATTGGACTACCACCAAACCGTTTCGTCGCTGACCATCCGACAAGCGCTGGCAAGAATACAAATGCTGTATTCGCCATCATATTAATTAAATCCCAAAGTCCACCTAAATTCGGATATACTTCTAATAAATTTTTCCCATCAAAAAATAAGTCCTTTGCACCTAGCAGGTTATTAATCCCCATCAATAAACCAGCTGTTATAATCGCCGGTAAAATTGGCATAAATACATCAGAAAATACTTTTACGAACTTTTGAAGCGGATTCAATTTTTGATTCCCTGAATCCTTTACATCTGCAACTGTTGATTCTTTCATACCTGCAAGCGTTATCAACTCAGCGTATACACGATCCACATCTCCTGGACCAATAACGATTTGAAATACACCAGAGTTATGAAAGGCTCCCTTCACTAATGAAATCGCTTGTAATTTATCGTTATCTATTTTGCTTTCGTCCTTCAGCGCAATGCGAAGTCTTGTTACACAGTGCGCTGCTTGTTCAATATTCTCTTTACCACCGATATATTGCAGCACTTCTTCCGCCGTCTTATGATAATCCTTCCCCATATTCCGTCCCTCTTTTCTTTTTTTGATACCGTTTACAATTACATATTAACTCGTATATATAAGTTAGTCAACACTCGTATATATGAGTTGGTGAACTTTTTTTATTTGTTCTCGAAATATACAAAAAGAGATGAAACAATATATCGTTTCATCTCTTTACTTTCTCCGTGCCACGTCCGAAAAATGAAAAATATCCAAACGGTGTCGTGATTCCGTATATTCAAATTGACTACCATCATATAAATGAGTAAAGTTTTTCACAACGACAACATAGTCTGTCCCATTTAAATCTAAATACTTCCGATCATCTTCTGTACATGGCTGTACTTCAATGACACGCTGTGAATAACTAATATGTAACCCTAATTCTTTCTCAATGTATTTATAAATCGATTTCTCTGCTATTTCTTTTGTTAATCCTGGGATATGTTCAGATACAAAATAATTCACATCTAAAATTACATTTTCTCCATCCATATTTCGCACACGCTTAATGTGGTCAATCTTCGCCTTCACTTTAACATTTAATAGTTTCGCTATCTCTTTCGTCGCTTGAAGATTTTCCATCTCAACAACATCAGTTATACAATGGCGACCTAAACGTTCATTTTCTTCTTGAAAACTCACAATACCACCAAAGTTAAATTCAATATTTTTTCGTTTTAAAACAAAAACACCTTTACCATGAATCTTCTGCACATATCCGCGTTCCTGCAATAAATCGACAGCTTTTCTTACCGTCCCGCGGCTTGCTTCGTACTGCTTCATCAATTCTGTTTCAGATGGAATTTTACTTCCCTCTTTTAATTTACGATTATCAATTAAGTTACTTATCTCCGTATAGATTTGTTCATACTTACTCATCATTTTGAATAACCCCTTGTCACCTTCTAATTCTACTTGTATTATAACATGCAAAATTCCTCTGCCAATCTCTCACTTATTTTCCAATACAAGAAAAATATGTATAAATATTCAGTCAATAATCCGTATTTTTATAAAAACTTTTATATTTTTCTTTCCATTCTAAAAAACATGTAGTATACTAGCTTCAAAATCAGAGGAGAAAGGGAGCAAAGAACTATGCTTACTTATACAACTGTAGTTACATTTGCACAAAAACATCATCATCATACGTAAACCCTTGAAACCTAGCGGAAAAAATTACGCGTAGGTACAAGGGTTATTCCCGTTGTACCTACGTTAGGCGAAGAGCCATGTAGGTATTTTTTATCTACATGGCTCTTTTTTGTTTATAAAAACGCTAGTAAAAAGATGATGAATAAGCAAAACTACTACAAAGGAGATAGACAAACATGGAAACGAAAAAATGGGGTTTATGGATTTTAACAGCATTCGTTGTTGGAAATATGGTTGGGGGCGGTGTATTTATGCTTCCAGCAAATTTAGCACACGTATCAGGACCGATGGGATCTACACTTGCATGGAGTATTACAGGCCTTGGCGTATTTATGATTGCACTGGTATTTGGAAATCTTGCAATACGTAAACCAGAGTTAAAAGCGGGACCACAAAGTTACGCACAAGCAATGTTTCACTCTCAAAAGATGGGTAAGGTTGCTGGATATAGTATGGCATGGGGATACTGGGCTGCGAACTGGGCTGCAACTGCTTCTGTTATTATTTCTTTTGCAGGATATTTATCTACGTTTTTCCCCGTTTTACAAAGTAAGCAAGTTCTCTTTTCAATAAACGGGTTTTCATTAGAGCTTGGAAAGGGATTAACATTTGCTGTATGCAGTATTATGTTATGGGGCATTCAATATATCCTTTCTCAAAACATCGATAGAGCGGGCAACATGAATCTCCTTGCAACAATTGCAAAGATTATCGGATTTACAATGTTCATCGTCATTACATTATTTATTTTTAACGCTTCTAATTTCGGTGATGGCCAAACATTTATGAATGAGGCTGGAAAATCAATTCCGTTAGGTGGACAAGTCAATGCTGCTGCCATTGCAACACTTTGGGCATTTATAGGAATTGAATCAGCTGTTATGCTGTCTAACCGTGCAAAGTCACAGCGCGATGTGAAAAAAGCAACAATTTTTGGGTTAATCATTGCTCTTCTTATATACATGGCAATTACATTATTAACAATGGGCGCTCTTCCACAAGATGCTTTAAAAGAGTCTCAAAAACCATTAGTAGACGCTTTAAACCTGGCAATCGGTAATAAAGGAGCTTACATTATGGCGCTCCTTGCACTTGTATCATTGTTCGGATCTACTGTAGGGTGGATTGTCGTTAGTTCAGAAGTACCTTATCAAGCAGCAAAGAACGGGCTTTTCCCGAAATTTTTTGGGAAAACAAATAAAAAAGGAAGCCCATCAAAATCATTACTAGTTACAAATATTATGACGCAAATTTTCTTATTTTCAACAATCTCTGGTACCGTTTCAGAAGCATATAATTTTGCCATTGTTGTTGCAACATTAGCTTATTTAATTCCATATCTTGTTTCTACTCTATACCAACTAAAACTTGTTATTACAGGAGAAACTTATGATGTAATGCCAGGATCTCGCATGAAAGATGGAATCATTACCGTGCTAGCACTTCTATATTCCCTTTGGGTCATTAAAACAGGAACAGCTGATTTAAAAACATTTTTCTTAGGAATCGGATTATTTGTATTAGGACTCGTTCTCTATCCAATTCTGATGAAAAACGCATCACCTTCCGTTTCAGAACAAACGAATAATAGAGCAAACTAATATAATAGAAGCTGTCAGCGACCTCCCAATACACTGGGTGGCTCGCTAACAGCCTTTTTTGTTTCTCTGATTAATTACTTTTTTGTTGTTCTATGTGATACTCTTTTTCGAGTTAAGAGTACAAGAGATAATCCTCCCATTAACAACATAACAATTAACGAAATGACCCCAATCTAAAGGTAGCTTTTTATCATTATTTTTTTAAAAATCACTTGTTAATTTCTTTTTTAAATCGTTTACTGTTAACGGTTCCGCATAATAAAATCCTTGCACATAATCACAGTTCATTGAATTTAGTAATGCTTCTTGTTCTACCGTTTCTACTCCCTCTGCTACAACTTTCATATTTAAGCTATGAGCAATTTCAATAATAGATTTTACAATTGTTCTTTCTGCTTGTACGTGCTCATAGTGAAACTCCCCAATAAATTTCCGATCTATTTTCACAATATCAAGCGGTAGCTGCTTTAAATAATACAATGAAGAGTAACCCGTTCCAAAATCATCTAATGCAATAGAAATCCCCATACTTTTTAATTCTTGCAACGCAGCAATAATATATTCAAAGTGCCGCACTGGGACACTTTCTGTCACCTCTAAAATCAATCGATGAGTGGGAAATGAAGTACGTTGTAAAATACTACAGAGCGATAATATAAAACGTTTCTGCATCAACTGTTGAATGGATACATTTACAGATAACCGTAAATCCGCTGGATAAGCAGGCAACTCTTTGAAAAGTTCACACGATTTTTCTAATACCCAATCTCCTAATTGTGTAATGAGTCCGCATTCTTCTGCAATTGGAATAAATTCATCCGGAGAAATTGGACCATCTTTTGTATAACAACGTAACAAGGCCTCTACCGCTATACACTGCTTTGTTTTCAAATCAATAATGGGCTGGAATACAACTTTTAAGTCCTCATCACGTATTGCTTTTTGTAACGCAAATTCAACTTCCATTCGCCGATTTATTTTTGCATGTAGCTCCTCTGAAAAAAAACAAGCGGTATTTCTTCCTTGTTCCTTTGCATTGTACATAGCTAAATCCGCATTTTTTAATACGGTATCTACATCTTGGCCATCTTTTGGATAAGAACAAATTCCTAAACTTGATGAAATATACACTTCATTTCCGCCCAACATAAATGGAGATTGAAAACTAGTCAAAATAGAATTTGCTAGCTGCTTCAAATCATCTTGTTTATATTTATGCGTTAATAAAACAAATTCGTCTCCACCAAACCTAGCAAGTACGTCTGTATCCCCTATTACATTTTGAAGACACAATGTTACTTCCTCTAATAGTAAATCACCAACTGCATGTCCAAGTGTATCATTCACTAATTTAAAACGATCTAAATCAAAATAAATGACACCAAAATTCATTCTCGCTTCTATTGAATTATTTACCAATAAATTAAATTGCAAACGATTTGGTAATTTCGTCAATGCATCATGGTAAGCTAGTTCACGGTAACGATTTTCACTTATCCTTAGTCTCTGTTCCATCTCTTTACGACTGGTAATATCATTACGAATTGCGATAAATTGATATGGTTCTCCATTCTTATCGAGAAAAGGAACGATTGTCGTATTCACCCAATAATACGTTCCATCTTTTGCTCTATTTCGAATTTCACCATGCCAAACTTTTCCATTTAAAATCTGTTTCCATAACTGCTTAAAAAAAGTTTTTGGATGATAACCTGAATTTAAAATCCGGTGATCTTCCCCAATTAGTTCTTCTTTTTTATATTTAGATATGTTACAAAATTTATCATTTACATATGTAATACGACCATATCGATCTGTAATAGCAACAATTGATGATTCATCTAAAGCATACTTTATATCTTTTAATGCGAAATCATATAATATAAGATTTCCCATTTCTTGCATGCGCCTCATCTCCTTGTCTATCTCTCTTACTAAAAAGACAGCATCTTTTCCTTATGATGGGAATCTCTCATCTATTAGTATTTTCCTATTATTTATTTTTCTTCATACTTTGAAAGTAAAGTTGGTTTTTCTATTTATATAAAAATATTACAATACACACATAATAGCATAAAGTAAAACTTTAATCAGTGGGGGATCCTCCTCCACATCTATGATTTTTCTTTTCATTACATTTTGATGTGCAGTATTATCCCTCATTAATACCCTTCATATAAAGAATAAGGATATTGCGCTGGATAAGTCACCGGGTATGGCGCTGGATAGGCTACCAGATATGGTGCTGGATAGGCCCCACCACTCGTTAATGCTCCTGCTGTAAGTCCTCCCACCAAACCACCAGCAAAGCTACCAGGGAAAAATGATCCTCCTCCCCAGCCCCATCCGCCACCATGATGATGTCCGTGGTGGTGGTGATGTCCGCCATGATGATTGTGATGGTGTCCGCCATGATGATTGTGATGGTGTCCGCCATGATGATTGTGATGGTGTCCGCCATGATGATTGTGATGGTGTCCGCCGTGATGATTGTGGTGATATCCGCCGTGATTTCTTATATCATACATTTTATTTCCATCTCCTTTTTTACTGATTATTTATTACCATACGCAGGACAAAGGCGGAAGGCATGGGCAAAATGTCTATATTTTTGTAAAAAAAGTAAAACGTTTTATAATAAAACATATATAAGAAAGAATAGGTGAATTTATACATATGAAAAACCGTGTTGTTCAATTACTATTTGTATTTACAATTGTAGCAATTGTTCTTATGCTCTTAAATAAAGAAGTCATATCTTTATATACCTTTATTGGTGTAATCTGGTCTATTACAATCATAGGGATTTCCTTCGTTATTTTTATCGAAAACCGTTCTCCACAAAGTACACTTGCATGGTTTTTAGTATTAGCGCTTCTTCCTGTTATTGGTGTATTCTTGTATTCACTTTTTGGACGAAGTCGCTGGAGAAGAAAGAAGCATTTGCATCGATCAGAAGAGCAAAGAAAGTTATTCCGTGAAATTTTAGAGAATAAGCGTTTAGACGTGAGCCCTCCGTCTTCATTAAGTGAACGATCTATCTATTTAACGAAAGCGATACAAAAATTTGGCGCCGGACCTGTCGCAAATGAAACAACACCAACTCTCTTAACAAATGGAGATGAAACTTTTAATGAGATTATAAAGTCTCTTGAAAATGCTAAACACCATATTCATATTCAATACTATATTTATCGATCAGATGAAATCGGGACTAAAATTAGAGATATATTAATCAAAAAAGCAAAAGATGGTGTAACTGTACGTTTTCTGTATGATGGTCTTGGAAGCAACACATTGCGAAATCGCTTCTTACGTCCTATGAAAGAAGCGGGGATTGAAATCTTAGAATTTGACTCTATTCTTTCACCATGGCTACTTGAAACAATGAATTATCGTAACCATCGTAAGATTGTTATTGTAGATGGAATAATTGGTTTTACAGGCGGACTCAACGTTGGAGATGAATATCTTGGCCGTTCGAAAAAGTTTCCTATTTGGCGCGATAGTCATTTAAAAATAGAAGGAAAAGCATTATATAAACTGCAAGCAGTTTTTCTAGAAGATTGGCTCTATGCTTCTAGTGGTTTAAATACCTATTCTTGGGATTCATTTATGAACAGAGCATATTTTCCTGGACAAGGGATCCACCAAGCAGAAGGTGCCGTTCAAGTCGTCGCAAGTGGGCCAAGTTCAGATGATACAAGTATCCGTAATACCTTATTAGCGGTTATGGGCTCTGCAAAAAAATCAATTTGGATTGCAACGCCATACTTCATACCAGATCAAGAAACATTAACATTACTACGTTTAAGTGCAACCGCTGGAATTGATGTTCGCATTCTATATCCTGGAAAAAGTGACAGTATTATTAGTGACCAAGCGTCTCAATCCTACTTTACACCACTGTTAAAAGCAGGCGCATCAATTTACTATTATAAAGATGGATTTATGCACGCCAAAATTGTACTTGTTGATGATGAAATTGCAACAATTGGAACAGCAAATATGGATATTCGTAGCTTTGAGCTTAATTATGAACTCATTGCAGTGCTATATGAATCGAAAACGGTTTTAGATATAAAGCGTGATTTCGAGAAAGATTTTAAAGATTCCATAGAAATCAGATGGGACTCCTTTCAAAAGCGAAGTATTCGAAAGCGGATACTCGAATCTCTTATGCGACTCATTTCACCTTTGCTGTAACTTTCTAAAGAGTAATCAAAACAACTTTGATTACTCTTTTCTTTTATCATGCCATGCTTCTCCCCCCTCTCCTTTTCTTTGCATACCATATTAAAACAAGTTATCATAAGATGTATTGTTTTACTTTATGAAAATAATGTTAGGTGGGAAATAGATGTTAGAACAATTTCATATACATGCTGATTTAAAACAGCAACTTGCAACAATTCATGATAAAAATAAACAAACAGCTCGTGAAGATTCACATTTAATCGGAACAAAGATGTATAAGGCATCAGATAATAGCATTATTGAAGATGCAATTACAGCACTTCTGCTCGGCAAAAACATTCTATTAAAAGGACCAACTGGAAGCGGAAAGACCGTTCTTGCAGAAACGCTATCTTCCTTATTCCAAAAACCTATGCACAGCATTAACTGTTCAGTTGATTTAGATGTTGAAGGTATTCTAGGATACAATACTTTAAAAACAAACGACGGTGCGTCTGAAGTTTCCTTCGTTGATGGTCCTCTTATGAAAGCAATGAAAAATGGCCATTTTCTATATATCGATGAAATCAATATGGCAAAGCCTGAAACACTCCCTCTCCTTCACGGTGCACTAGATTATCGTAAAATGATTACAAACCCATTTACACAACAAGTTGTATATGGTGATGAAGAATACCGTGTAATCGCTGCGATTAATGAAGGTTACGTTGGGACTAGCGAACTAAATGAAGCATTAAAAAACCGCTTTGTTATTATTGAAGTTCCTTATATACAAGGTGATACATTAAAAGAGTTATTACTCTCTGAATCCAAGTTAAAAGACGTTGCAACAATTGAAAAGTTTGTTGCATTTGCAAGTGACCTAATGCCACTTGCACGTGATGGCCGTGTAAGTGAAGAAGCAGCAAGTATTCGTGGTATTATTGATGCATGTGACTTAGGCGTATACATCCCTGTTATGCGTGCGATTGAGCGAAGCATCATCGCAAAATTAAATGATGAAACCGAGCAAATGACTGTCCGTGAATTAGCAGAAAGCTATTTCTTTGAGGGATAATTCATGAGACAAATTTTTAGTGACAAAAAAATTGATGCGTCGCTGTTTCTTCAAATGGAAAATTTAATGTATGCCCTTCTAAAAGAAGATGATGCTTACTTAGAGTATGGCTATAAAGCATATTACGATGAGATGGAAAAGAAAGTTGTCATCAGTCACTTTTGGGATGATCGAAAAGAAGAGGATACAATAATTGGATTAAAAAGCGAAGTGTTTTTAAAAGCACTTGGTAATAAACATTACTCGGATATGACATTACTTCGCTCCTATGCAATCGAATTACAAGAATCTCCTCTTAAAAAGTTTTTAACACAATTATTTGTTCTGTTAGAAGATTTACGGGTTGAGGAAATTGTGGAGAGCCTGCGTCCTGGCACGAAACATATTTTTAGCAGACGTAAAGAGATGTATCGTAATTACTTCAGCTCACAAAATGAAATAAACCGTGTTCGTAACTATCATGGAGATCGTCTATTTTGCCTATGCTATCTTTCCTTAACGAGCGATAAATATGAAATGTTTAACAACGAGCATTTTGAGCAAATTGAAGCTAGTTTACATGAAACATTCCAAGCTCGTAATACCGAAGATACAATGTATATTGTTGAAAAAATTCGTTATCGCTTAGAAGGATTTCTTGAAAATGATATGCTTAACAATTACTTTGGCCATGCACCACTCTACTTATCTGTTATTGCTGAAGATAAAGATGGACGCGTGGAAGATTTGGCGAATGATGATATCCAAATCGTAGATGACGATGAGAATAAAAGTAAAATTAATGAGAGCTTCTCTACATGGCATCGTGAAAATAAAAATAACGAAAATGAAAATTTCTTACGTTTTGAATTAGAAAGTGGTACAAAAACAAATATGATGGGTGATACGGCTCGTGAGTCTGAAGATGGTGATCAAGCACTCGGTTCGGTACAAGGTACTTCTCAAAAAAGTACACAATCAAACTTTGATGGGGCTGATACTGAAGATGCGAGAGCTTCCCATGCTTCTAGTCAAAATGAGGGGATATACGGTAAATATAACGTTGGTGCTTCACATACATTTAAAGAAGCTCGTAAGTCAACCCCTGAAGATAAAAAAGACTATCAAGCCATCAAGTCAGTCATTAATAAAGACGTAAAAGAATTAAAAAAAATTATTGAAAAAACAATTGAAAATAAAACAAACGCAAATAGTGATAAATATTATGGCAGACTGCGTAAAAAGTTTCTACGTATTTATACAGAAAAACAACCGCGTATGTTTTATAAAAAAGGGCAAGAATCTCAAGAACTCGATGTTGCATTTCAGCTATTAGTTGACTGCTCTGGCTCTATGTATAACAAAATGGAAGAAACGAAAAAAAGTGTTGTTCTGTTCCATGAAGCATTAAAATCATTAAAAATCCCACATGCGATTAGCGGATTTTGGGAAGATGCTTCTAACGCGAAGCCAGAAGACAAACCAAACGTAATTCATGAAGTTGTAACGTACAAAAATTCAACGCTTCCAAACATTGGTCCGGAAATTATGCAACTTCGTGAAGAAGAAGATAATCGTGACGGTTATATCATTCGTATCGTTTCTGAAAAACTTGCCAAAAGGCCCGAGAAACACAAATTCTTACTTGTCTTTACAGACGGTGAACCATCCGCTTTAGACTACCAACAAGACGGTATTTTAGACACACATGAAGCTGTCAAGCTCGCTCGTAAATGCGGTATGGAAGTCATCGGGATTTTCATCGAAGAAGGCGAAGCAAAAGAAGCGACATATCAATTAATGAAAAATATTTATAACCATCATTTCTTAGTCGCCAACCACGCTGAGGATTTACGATTGAAGATTAAACCGTTACTAAAGAAGTTATTACTGAAGACGATTGAATAGGAAACAGGAGCTCATTAGCTCCTGTTTTTTATTCGTGATTTGTCGAACGGTCGATATCTCATGTCGAATCGCCGATATATTTTAATTTGCATCGATATATTTGAAAAATCGCCGATAAAATTTCATTTACTATTTCGTTTCTCTTTGAAATCTGTACGGAATGTATGCCTCTAATAATGATTCAATTCCTCCATCATAGTATGGGAAACGCTCATTTGCTGTTTTTATATCTACCCATTCCACTACTGAAATCTCAGCTGCATCTTGCACACCAATTTCTCCATCTATCACATTGGCATGAAAAGTAATCAATAACGCATGATTTCCTACCTCAGTAAAAAACTTTTCATTTATTGCAGCAATTCCCTGCATTTCTACAGCTAATCCTGTCTCTTCTTTTACCTCTCTTACCACTGCAACTTCTAATGTTTCTCCTTTTTCCACCGCACCACCTGGTAATGACCAAGCACCTTGTTCTACGTTATGTACCATTAATACTTGATTTTGTGCCTGGTTATAGATTAATGCATAGACAACATCGACTCGTTTCATATATAGTTCCTCTCTAAAAAAGAACCGACTCACTCGAATCGGCTCTTTCTTCTTAATTCATCACTAACTCAGCTGTTAACTTTTTTTTTAACTTTGCCAGCATATCAGCTGTCATCTTATCTAAATCATACTCCGCTTTAAAGCCCCACTCTTCTTTTGCTGCTGTTGCATCGATTGAGTTTGGCCAGCTATCAGCGATTGTTTGACGAGCTGAATCTACAGCATAATCCATTGTAAACGTCGGAATATGCTTACGAATTGCTGCTGCAATGTGCTCTGGTTCGAAACTCATCGCGGTAATATTAAAAGCGTTACGATGTATTAGCTTACTTGGATCTGCTTCCATTAAAGAAACAATTGCTTGCAATGCATCTGGCATATACATCATATCCATGTACGTACCTTCCGCAATATAAGAGGTGTAAACGCCTTTTTTAATTGCTTCATAATAAATTTCAACTGCATAATCAGTTGTACCCCCTCCTGGAGGAGCTACATAAGAAATCAACCCTGGGAAACGCACACCACGCGTATCTACACCAAATTTTTGATAATAGTAATCACATAACAATTCTCCTGCTACTTTGTTTACCCCATACATTGTGGTAGGACGCTGAATCGTATCTTGTGGTGTATTATCTTTTGGCGTCGTTGGACCAAATGCCCCAATAGAACTCGGCGTGAAAAACTTACAGTCAAGTTCACGTGCTGTTTCTAGTGCATTTACGAGTCCCCCCATATTTAAGTTCCAAGCGAATAACGGATTTTTTTCTGCAGTTGCTGAAAGTAAAGCTGCTAAATGAATAATTGTATCCACTTCATTACGTTTCGCAATATCATGTAGTTTCTGGCCATCTGTTACATCTAACGTTTCAAATGGGCCAGATTTTACAACATCGCTATCTGTTTCACGAATATCTGTTGCAATAACGTTTGATGCGCCGTATACATCACGAAGTTTCATGACAAGTTCAGAACCAATCTGCCCTAAAGAACCGGTTACTAGAATTTTTTTCATTTTCCCCACTCCTCATTTGCAAGCTTTCAAAAGATGTAAATGTGTTAAATAATCCCCATTTCTTTACCCACTTTTTCATACGTACGAATCGCTTCATCTAGCATTTCTTTCGTATGAGCCGCTGTTGGCATATTACGAACACGCCCTTTTCCTTTCGCTACAGTCGGGAACACAATTGATTTTGCGTATACGCCTTCTTCATTTAACCGTTTACTAAATTCTTGTGTTAACACTTCATCACCAATAATACAAGGTGTGATCGGTGTTTCACTTTCTCCGATATTAAAGCCAAGTTCTTTTAAGCCTTGTTTTAAATAGCGACCATTTTCCCATAAACGATCATGTAATTCTGTACTCTCCATTAAGATTTCAATAGATCTCATACAAGCCGCCGCGTCTGCTGGTGTTAAAGCTGTTGAGAATAAGAATGGACGTGAACGAACTTTTAGCCAATCGATTAAGCTTTGCTTTCCTGCTACATATCCCCCAATTACACCAATTGCTTTTGATAATGTACCAATTTGGAAATCTACTTTATCAGAAAGACCGAAATGTTTTACAGTACCTGCACCTTTTCCAAGTACACCTGAACCATGTGCATCATCTACATACGTCATTAAATCTAGTTCTTCTGCAATCTCAACAATTTCCGGTAGTTTTGCAATATCTCCGTCCATTGAGAAAACACCATCTGTAATGACCATTAATTTATTGTAAAGACCGGATTCTTTTGCCTCAATTGCTTTTTTGCGTAAATCTTCCATATCAGAATGTTTATAAACAATAATTTTCGCTTTAGATAATCGACTACCATCAATGATAGACGCATGGTTCAATTCATCAGAAAGAATTGCATCATTTTTATCCATAACAGCTGAAATCGCTGCCATATTACAATTAAATCCTGATTGATACGCAATCGCTGCTTCTGTATGTTTAAACTTTGCAATTGTTTCCTCTAATTTGATATGCAAATCAAGTGTACCGTTGATTGTACGAACAGCTCCTGCACCAACACCATACTTATGAATCGCACCAATTGCCGCTTCTTGCAGACGATTGTCTGTTGCTAAGCCAAGATAGTTATTTGAAGATAAATTAATATATTCTTTCCCGCCAATTGTAATGATTGGTCCATTCGGACTTTCTAGCGGATCAATTACGTTATAAAGCCCCTTTGTTTTCAAATCCTCTAAATTTTCTTCTAAAAAGTTTGCAAGTGTTTTACTAGACATCGTGAAGCCTCCCCATCTCTCATGTAAACGGATTATTATCTTAATAATGCCAATAATTCCTCTACTAGCTTAACACGTTTTCGAAATTTGTTATAGAAAAATAGTTTAAAGAAAACGCTTACATTTTTTGATTATATACGATTTAATAAAAGAAATCTATTATTTGCTGCTAATATTTGCTAGAATAATAAAAATGTTTTAGGAGCTGAAAAAATGGCATTTATAGAATCTGAAGTATATAACAATGACTCGTTTTTCAAACAAATGAAGCGGAGATATCGAAATGATAATCCAAATGACACAATTGAAAAACCTGCTTTACTCCAGCTCATTGGTGATGTAAAAGAAAAAGATATTCTCGACTTAGGATGTGGCGATGCCAAATTTGGTGTGGAATTACTAGAAAAAGATTGCCACTCTTACACTGGTATTGAAGGCTCTCACCTTATGTATACAGAAGCTTTAAAACAACTAGAAAATAAAAATGGAAGCGTCCATTTCATAAACCTCAAAGACTATACGTATCCTTCTTCTCATTTTGATCTCGTTACATCTAGACTCGCCCTGCACTATATTGAACATATCGATATTATTTTTCAAAGCGTTTATCAAACTTTAAAAACTAGTGGAACTTTTACCTTCAGCGTTCAACACCCCCTTATTACTTCTTCATTCAAAAGCTTACAAGCTAGCGAAAAACGCACAAGTTGGCTCATTGATGATTATTTCAAGACTGGAAAACGTCTCGAACCATGGATTAATCAAGAAGTCATTAAGTATCACCGCACCATAGAACAATACTTCAACCTCTTACAGCAAGCTGGATTTACAATTACAGACTTACGAGAAGCCACACCAAAGCGAGAACATTTTCAAAGTGAAGCAGAATATACACGCCGATTGCGTATTCCTCTTTTTCTTTTATTTTCTTGTAAAAAATAAAAAAGCGATAAATATTCATCGCTTTTTTCTATTTCATCGCCTGTGGGATTAAACATCTTCCTCTTCCCTGCGGAATGCAGAGCGGCGTCCCAAATAACGGATCTGTTGTAATTTGGCAATCCATGCGGAATACGTCACGAACTAACTTACAATCCACAATTTCCTCTGGTTTACCTTGTGCATAAATTTTCTTATCTTGAATGGCTACAATATTGTCTGCATAGCGGCACGCTAAGTTTAAATCATGCAGTACCATAACGATTGTTCTTTGTTCTGTTTCATTTAATTCGAATAGTAAATCTAGTACTTCAATTTGATGAGTCATATCCAAATATGTAGTTGGCTCATCTAATAGGATAATATCTGTATCTTGTGCAAGTGTCATCGCAATCCAAGCACGCTGACGTTGTCCACCTGACAGTGCATGAACATCGCGCTCAGCAAATTCAGTCATACCTGTTGCCGCAAGAGCCTTTTGCACCATTTCCTCATCTTTTTCCGACCATTGTTTCAGCCAAGTTTGATATGGATAACGTCCTTGTTTTACAAGTTGCAATACTGTAAGACCTTCTGGAGCTTGTGGACCCTGGGGTAAAATTGCCATTTGACGAGCAATTTGCTTTGTTTGCATGTTTTGAATTACTTTGTCCTCTAATAAAATATCACCCGCTGTCGGTTTTAATAACCGAGCTAGCGAACGCAGTAAAGTTGATTTTCCACATCCGTTAGAACCGATAAAAATCGAAATTTTCCCTTTAGGGATTTCTAGATTTAACTCATTAATAATAATTGTTTCACCGTAAGACAGTGTTAATGATTTCGTCTCTAATGCTTTTTGCATATTCATCTTCCCTTACTCCGTTTTTTAATAGACAGTAAATCATCTATGTATTTTTATGAATTTCGGCTTTTATAAAGTAAATAAATAAAATACGGAGCACCGATTGCTGATGTAAATACACCCGCTGGGACTTCAAGTGGTGTAAAGACTGTGCGTCCAATCAAATCGGCTGCAAGTACTAAAATCGCTCCGACGATAGCAGCAACCGGAAGCAATGCACCATATAAAGATCCTACTAATCTTCTTGAAATATGCGGTGCCATTAAGCCAACAAATCCTATTCCACCTGCAAAAGCAACTGCTCCACCAATTAAAGCTGTGCTAAGTAAAAGTAGGAGAAACCGTACTTTTGTTAAGCGCATGCCTAGTCCAGCAGCAATATCATCGCCAAGTTCCTGCGCATTTAAATGTCTAACAGCTACAAATGCAATTACTGTTAAAATAAGTATCCATGGTGCTAACACCCCTACATTTTCCCAAGAAGAACCATAAACAGTACCGGTAATCCATACATTCGCTTGGCTTGCTTGATAAATAGGTGCTAACAGCATGAATAAAGTTGTCGCTGCCTTCGTTAGCGCCCAAAACCCAACACCAATTAAAACAAGGCTAATTGCCGATAATCCATCATTTCTCCATGCAAATAAATATACAAAAAACGCCACAATAGTTGCCCCGACAAAGGCCGCAAGCGGCATATAATGAATGCTTACTGTTAACGCATTATTTTTATCACTAAATATAGCTAAAAATAATACAACTGCTACACTTGCACCACCTGTAATCCCAATAATATCAGGAGAAGCTAACGGGTTTCGAACAAGCCCTTGTAAAATACATCCTGCGACAGCAAGAGCTATCCCTACAAGAATTGCAATTAAAATGCGTGGCATTCGGAATTTGTTTACAACCATATTTGACATCGCATCACCATTTCCGGTAATTGCTTGCCATACATCATATGGAGCGATCTTCATATCCCCCATACCCGCACTTGCAAAAAACAATCCAATTAAAATAACTAGTAAACCTAACAAGACGAGACAAGCTCGTTTATACATTAAAAACGAGAGGCCGTCTTTTCCTATACGAAACGGAATATACTTCTTCATTTGCTAAGCCCTCTCTTACGTGCAATATAAATAAAGAATGGAGCACCAATAAATGCTGTCATAACCCCTACCGGTACTTCTTGTGGCATAATCACATATCTTGCTGCAATATCTGCAAGTAACAATAACATTGCACCTAACAAGCCACTATATGGTACTCTCCAGCGATGATCTACACCAACAAGAGCTCTTGCAAAATGAGGAGTAATGATTCCAACGAATCCAATTGGACCAGCAACCGCAACAGCACCACCAGATAGTAATACAACAATGAGCAGTACCAATGATTTCATTAAAATTGTTCGTTGTCCTAACCCTTTCGCTACATCTTCTCCCATCATTAACGTATTTACTTTTCCTGCCATCAGAAGAGATGCTATCCATCCTACTAATAAATACGGAAATACAGATTCCAATATTTCTAGCTTTCTCCCTTGTACAGAACCAGCTAACCAGAATAGTACTTCTTCTAATGCCTTCTCGTTTAATACGAGCAACCCTTGTGTTAAAGATGAAAATAAAGCACTAATTGCTACACCTGCCAATGTTAACTTGAGCGGAGTTGTCCCTTCTTTTCCTAGCGAACTAGACGCAAATACAAGTATCGCAGCAATCGCTGCACCTAAAAAGGCAATCCAAGTAAAGGCTGATAACGATGTCACCGAAAAAATAACAATTGCTACAACAATGAAAAAGGCAGCACCTGAATTCAATCCGATAAAATCCGGGGCAGCAAGCGGGTTCTTTGTTAAAGTTTGCATAAAACAACCCGCGATAGCTAAACTAGCACCAACACTAGCTGCAATCAACGCTCTTGGAAGACGTACATTTTGAATAATAATATGTTCATTTGAGCCATTAAAATGAAAAAAAGCATCTAGTGCTAATTTCCAACTTGTATTTGTATATCCAAAAATAATACTTCCCCAAATACAAATAATGACTGCAATGATTCCAACAAATAATCCAATCCATTTTGCTTGATTTGTTTTTAATAACATGCAGTGTTTCTCCTTCAATGTATAATGCTACGTTGTTAGTTTATTTCAACTTAATTTACGTTGTCAATGATAGTGATAATTACTGTCAATTATTACTATTGACAATCTAATTATAAAACCGTAATATCGATTTTGCTAATGAAAATTATTCTCAATATGTAGGGGGATACATAATGAATTTCATCAAACAAAAAACGTTTGCACTATTTGCACTCGTACTAACATTTTCACTTCTGTTAGGTGCTTGTAGTAAACCTGATAACAAAGCAGAATCAAAAAAAGAAGATAAAAAAGAAATGATTACAATTGAACATGCGATGGGTAAGACAGAAGTTCCTGCAAACCCAAAACGTGTTGTTATTTTAACAAATGAAGGTGCAGAAGCATTACTTACTCTTGGCGTAACACCAATTGGTGCTGTACAACCACCCACTGGTGGGCAATGGTATCCACACACGAAAGATAAAATGAAAGATGTAAAATCTGTTGGTAACGAAAGTCAAGTCAATATCGAAGCAATTCTTGCTTTAAAACCCGACTTAATTATCGGTAACAAAATGCGTCAGGAGAAAGTGTACGAGCAGCTAAAAGGCATTGCTCCTACTGTTTTCGCAGAAACACTGCGCGGTGAGTGGAAAGACAACTTTAAATTTTATGCAAAAGCGTTGAATAAAGAAAAAGAAGGTCAAAAGGTCTTAGCTGATTACGAAAAACGTATAAAGGATTTAAATGGAAAACTTGGTGATAAAGTAAATCAAGAAATTTCAATGGTACGCTTTATGCCTGGTGATGTTCGAATTTATCACGGCGATACATTCTCTGGTGTTATCTTAAAAGAACTTGGCTTCAAACGTCCTGGTGATCAAAACAAAGCAGATTTTGCGGAACGTAATGTATCCAAAGAACGCATCCCTGCAATGGATGGCGATACACTCTTCTACTTTACGTACAATCAAGGAAATGAGCAAAAGGGATCTGAATTAGAGAAGGAATATATAAATGATCCTCTATTCAAAAACTTAAATGCTTCCAAAAACGGTAAAGTATATAAAGTTGACGATGTCATTTGGAATACAGCTGGTGGTGTAATAGCTGCGAACTTAATGCTAGATGACATTGAGAAAAGATTTATAAAATAATATTTTTCTAAAACAGCTCCCTTTCCCGGGAGCTGTTTTTCATTTCACGGAAGTGTCACATTATTTCATTTTGTATTTTTATTCCCAATATGTTATATTATAAAAGTAAATAGAATATATTTTCTTTATATCAGAAGAGTTTTTTTAATCTAAATTTTCTGATTAATCACTATTTTGATTTCTTTTAGAATTCAAATACTACATTTGAAAACGCTTATTATCTAGTTTTCAGGGAAAAATACAATAACGGTTGAAGATTTAATAAATTATTCAAGGAATTTCCTTTCTATTTCCATATAATTCTATTGACTTCTAAATATTTTGTAAATTAAAATGATTACATAAATATCCGTTATACAGGATTAGGGGGAAGCAAAATGGATGCAGCTTTAAAATTAGACAAAGCTGGAGAGCAACAATCACCAAAAAAACATCCACCTGGATTATATTTGTTGTTCTTAACAGAAATGTGGGAAAGATTTAGTTACTATGGAATGCGTGGTCTTTTAGTTCTTTATTTAACAACAACAGTTGTAAGCGGAGGTCTTGGATTCGATAAGGCTTTTGCAGTTCAATTATACGGAATTTTTACAGCATTAGTATATTTCACACCAATTGCAGGTGGTTGGTTGACTGACCACTTTATTACGAGACGTCATGCAATTACCCTTGGCGGTATTATCATGGCAATTGGTAACTTTGTACTATTCTCAATGAATACAAAAACTGGACTCTTTTTAGGATTAGGATTACTAGTTATTGGTAATGGATTCTTCAAACCAAATATTTCTACACTTTTAGGTGAACTTTACAGTAAAAATGATTCACGTCGTGATAGCGCATTTACAATCTTCTATATGGGAATCAACTTAGGAGCATTCTTTGCACCACTTATCTGTGGTTTCCTAGCAGAAGATTTCTTTAAAACAAGTACTAATGGCGTTATGGTAATGGGTTATAAATACGGATTCTTAGCAGCATGTATTGGTATGATTATTGGACAAATCTTCTTCAACTTATTAGCACCTCGTTATCTCGGTACCGCCGGAACAACAGTTGTTGGTAAAAAGTCAAAAGATAAAGATGCCAAAGTAATTGAAAAGAAACCTTTAACAAAACAAGAGAAAAACCGTACTTGGGCAATTGTTATTTTAACTTGTTTCGTTGTATTTTTCTGGGCAGGATTCGAACAAGCTGGTAGTTCTTTAACACTATATACAAACACATTTGTGGATCGTACTATTTTCGGATGGGAAGTTCCAACATCTTGGTTCCAATCTGTTAACCCTGCATTTATCGTACTACTAGCACCATTTGTATCTATGTTATGGATTAAACTATCTAAAACAAAAAATGGTGATTTAAAAGTTCCAACAAAGATGGCACTTGGTATGATTCTACTAGGTATAGGTTACCTTGTTTTAACATTAGCTGTTCTAAAAACTGGCAGTGATGAAGCTCATATTACTGCTAAAGCAAACTTACTATTCATTGTTATCACATATATGTTCCATACAATTGGTGAGCTTTTCTTATCACCAATCGGCCTATCAATGGTAAGTGCTATCGCTCCTTTAAAATTAGCATCTCTGTTAATGGGAGTATGGTTAGCAGGTTCTGGTATGGCAAACTACCTAGCTGGTGCATTAGCTGCCTTCACACAATCTCTAGGCTACTTAGAAGTATTTGCAAGTATCGGTATTATCGTAATCATACTAGGACTGATACTTCTGATGTTCTCTAAGAAAATTGCACGTATGATGGAATAACAAGACCATTAAGAAAGGACCCTCAGATAAGAGGGTCCTTTTTATATTTTTCTTATTACTTTTAAGCCTCTTCACAAGCATCTAGCGCTAAACGGACAGCTCCATCCCCAATCGCATGAAACCTTACATGAAAACCTTTTTGATCAGCATCCACTGTCCATTTCTTTATTATTTCTGGAGGATAGGTAGTATGGAACCTTTGACGTTTCATCTCAATATGGTTCAAGCAAATAAGCGGGATAAATAAAAAACGGAAGTTAGCTCTTGAAAGCTAACTTCCGTTTTTTATTGCTCTTCTAACGCTGTAACATCCACTTGTACCGTTTCATGTGGAACATTTACATCATGCACATGCGCAATCCCACGTCCTTCATCACAACTTTCAATCCACACTGCTACACCTTGATACATAACATCGATTCTACTCGAAGATGACAAAATTTGTTTCACTCGCTTTACATCCATTACCAATTCCTCCTTCTACTTGCCAAACTCCTTTCTATCTTGTCATATCTCTTTAGAATATATGCTATAAAGTGAAAGTTTTCTCTTCACAAATAATTATTAAACTTTATCAACTATACTCCTCCGAACAGTAAGTCACCCACTAACTACTTTCACTTGCTATTACTGCATACAAATAGCAGAATAAAAAAAGACGTATATTTCTATACGTCTTTTTCCATAATATTCAAATTTTATGAAAATAATGTTTTTACAACTTCACTTACTTTATCATTATGCACTTGATAATATACTTCTAGACCACGTCTTTCAAAGCGCACAACCTTATTTTGCTTTAATTTCGTTAAATGCTGTGAAACAGTAGATTGTGGAATTTCTAATACTTCCTGTAATTGTGTTACGTTACATGTTCCGCGCTGCATAAGTTCCATTACTAAACGGAGACGAAGCGGATGAGCTAATGCTCGTAACATTTGTACGTCCTCTTCTGAAATACGACAATCAAATTGATTTTGATTCATAAAGTTCCCCTCATTTTTTCGTTTTTATTTTCTTTATTATTTATTTATATATTTGTTTTTATATTTCCTGTTACGACACAACTTTATCAACCTAAAATAATAAAATTATTTTCCTCCTTTTATCAACATACAATTCAGGAAAATCTCCCCGCTGATTTTGAATATTATACTACACGCTTTAGTGAAAAGGCAAAACATACAGATAGGAATACTTTGCTTCCAAAAGCTGTTTTCTCAACCTTTTTGTTATATTTTTTTACTCTGTAATCGTATTGTAAAATAATGTTCTAAAATGATATATCATTGTAACCTTTTTTAGTCGTTTGACCCATCATAATAGCTTTGCTACCATAAAAGAGTGAATTTTTGGTAAGGAGGAGATCTACAATAAAAAAGTGGTTCCTAATAGGCATAATTATTATTGCACTTGGTTGGACAATTATCCAAAACTTCCTATTAAAAGATAGCGTGGAACAAAACTCTACGACATCAAATCGTAAAATCGGAACAGAAATTGGTAATGTTGCTCCAAATTTTCTTTTGCAAACAGTTGATGGAAAAGAAGTTTGCCTTTCTGATTATAAAGGTAAAAAGGTGCTATTGAACTTTTGGGCAAGTTGGTGTGGCCCCTGGAAAATGAATATAAATTCCCCGTTTTATTAGATACAAAAGGACTAACAAACGCAACATATCAAATCATCAGTATCCCAACATCTTTTATTCTTGATAAAAAAGGAGTCATTCATTTTAAGCATATAGGGCCTATGACATATGAAAATATGAAAGAATATATGGATAGTTTATAAAACCCCGTATACTTTAGAGCATATGGGGTTTCTTTTTGTCCAGTTTATGAACAAAATGTAGCGGTTTTTTTACAGATAACACTATTATGGAATAATTATACTTTTTCACGTTGACAACAGTGCTGAACAGGAATATACTTAGCAATGTAAGTTGATTGTGAATTGTTTCACAAATAATGTGAATATCTTCACATATTATAGATAGGAGTTGTCATTATTATGAGTACTTGGACACAAATTTATAATCCGTTAAACAACATTTGGCTATCAGCACTTGTTGCTGCTCTTCCAATCTTATTCTTTGTACTTTGTTTAACAGTATTTAAAATCAAAGGATATTTATCAGGGCTTTATAGCGTAATTTTAGCAATCATTCTTTCCATATTTGTTTACAAAATGCCTGCAACTATGGCAGTATCATCCGCTGCATTTGGGGTAGCAGCCGGGTTTTATCCAATTTGTACAATCGTTATTGCAGCAATTTTTCTTTATAAATTAACAGTAAAAACTGAACAATTTAATGTTATTCGTGATAGCATTTCTAGTATTACAAGCGACCGTCGTCTTCAAGTCTTGTTAATCGCTTACTCTTTCGGTGCTTTCTTAGAAGGTGCGGCTGGTTTTGGTGTACCGGTTGCAATTACAGCAGCATTACTTGTAGGTATGGGCTTTAATCCATTAAAAGCAGCAGGTATTTGCTTAGTTGCAAATATTGCTGGTGGAGCAATGGGCGCAATGGGTATTCCAGTTACAGTACCTGCTCAATTAACACAGATGGATGCACTAATTGTTGGCCGTCAAACTGTAACATTATTACCTTTCATTAGTTTTGTATTACCATTTTTACTTGTTGCAATGGTAGACGGTTTTAAAGGAATTAAAGAAACTTGGCAAGGTATCCTTGTAAGTGGTGGTTCCTTTGCCATTACACAATTTGTTGTAACATATTTCCTTGGAGCTGAATTAACTGATATTTTCGCAGCTGTTGTCAGCATGGTTACATTAGCTTTATTCTTACGTGTATGGCAGCCAAAATCTTCAGCTGAAGCTACAGATCAACAAGTGGAAAAACATGGTTATACAATGAAACACATTTTATATGCTTGGTCACCATTTGCTTTTCTAACTGCATTTGTAACAATTTTCAATTTAAAAGCGATCAAAGGTTTATTCGCCCTAGATGGTGCATTAGGAAGCTTAGTATGGAACATTCAAATTCCTGGCTTACACAATCAAGTCATTAAAACAACACCAATTGTTAATGCGGATACACCATTTGCAGCGCTCTTCAAGCTAGATGTATTTTCATCTACAACTACTGCAATTGTACTAGCAATTATCGTATCTTTACTTGTATATCGTGCAAAAGAACAATTAGTTAAAGAACTAACTATTGAAACATTAAAAGAATTGAAAGCTCCAATTTATACAATTTGTAGTGTAATTGCATTAGCATATGTAACAAACTACTCTGGTATGTCTTCTACTCTTGGACTAGCTTTGTCATCTACTGGCGATGCATTTCCAATCTTATCTCCAATCCTAGGTTGGATTGGCGTATTCTTAACTGGTTCTGTTGTATCAAGTGGCTCTTTATTTGCACCACTACAAGCGGTAACTGCAGCTCAATTAGATATTGTTCCATCTACACTTGTTGCATTAAATGTAGTCGGCGGTACAATGGCAAAGATGGTTTCACCACAATCAGTAGCCGTTGCTTGCGCAGCAGTTGGGCTAGTTGGTAAAGAATCTGCTCTATTTAAAACAGCAATGAAATATAGCTTAATTTTCTTAGCAATAATTAGCCTACTTCAATTAAATTCTATATTTAATATCTTTTAAAAGATGAAAACGATCCCTGTATAAGGGATCGTTTTTTCAGGCTGTGGAGAAAGTCTTCTCCACAGCCTATTTTTGTGTCTGAACCTCTTTTTATCTGTCAACACTGATAAAAAAGAGGAAAAGGAGAGATTTATTATGATGGGTTCATTAAAAAATCACCGAGACGAGCGCGTAACGGTTTCTGTAGAAGAATTAGTTCCACAAGACCATTTTCTTCGTACAATTGAAGCCACAATTAATTTTGTCATTAAAAAATCACCGAGACGAGCGCGTAACGGTTTCTGTAGAAGAATTAGTTCCACAAGACCATTTTCTTCGTACAATTGAAGCCACAATTAATTTTGATTTTATAGAAGAGAAATTGCGTCCGTATTACTGTGAAAACAACGGTCGTCCCTCTATTCATCCTATTGTTTTATTTAAAATGATGTTTGTTGGCTATTTTTATGGCATTCTGGCATTCAATCTGAACGCCAACTAGAGAAAGAAATTAAAACCAATATTGCTTACCGTTGGTTTTTAGGTTTTTCTTTATCGGATTCAGTTCCARATCACTCCACAATTAGTTGGAATCGTCGTACTCGTTTTYTTCATACAGATATTTTTGAGGAAATCTTCAATGAAATTGTACGTCAAGCGATGRAACATCGTATGGTGGGAGGACGTGCGTTGATGACAGATTCAACTCACGTGAAGGCAAACGCAAATAAAAATAAATTTGTGCACAAAGTAAAAAAAGAGCKTCCTAAATTATATATGGAAGAGTTAGAAGCGGCGGTTATCGAGGRTCGGGAAACACATGGAAAAAAGAATTAAAACCGARAAAGGAAAGTGATACYCCAATCAAAAAAACACRCATAAGTACAACGGATCCGGATAGTGGTTTTTTAATGCGAGATGGAAAACCAAATGGTTTTCATTTCTTAGATCATCGAACAACGGATGCCAAATATAATATTAKTACAGACACTTTTATTACGGCTGGAAATGTAGCGGATTCCAAGCCGKATTTAGCACGTCTTCAAGCACAAGTTGATAAGTTCGGATTTAAAGTAGAAGCAGTAGCGCTTGATGCTGGCTATTTTACAGGTTATATCTGTAAAAAATTGTCTGAACAAAATATATTTATGGTGATGGGGTATCGCCGATTTGGAAAACGAAATAAAGAAGTACCAAAAAGCCAATTTCAATATGTAAAAGAAACAGATGGATTCGCCTGTCCAATGGGATGCATTTTAAAGTATGCGACAACAGATCGAGAAGGRTATCGTCAATATAAGTCTAATCCAGCAGATTGTGCGGTTTGTCCGTTGCGTAAAGATTGTTTTTCAGCAAAACAAAAACAGAAGGTCCTCACACATCATATTTGGGAAAAGTATAAAGATATAGCGCGAGCTAATAAGAGAACGAGTACAGGAAAAAAACTATATAAAGTACGCTGTTCAACAATTGAACGGAGTTTTGCGGATGCCAAAGAACTACATGGCTATCGATACGCTCGGTTTCGAGGGCTGAAGTCTGTCCAAATGCAGGCATATCTCACCGCAACTTGTCAAAACATGAAAAAAATAGCCCTTCACCTGACCAAAAAGGGTCAAATGAAGGGCTGTTTTTT
>NZ_LTAQ01000004.1 GCF_001590835.1 Bacillus gaemokensis | reverse complement strand
AAGTTCTGAGCATCGATTTCCTTCATATTGATTTGAGTAAGTGTAACAGGCTCTTTTGTTTTATTATCGATTACTGTGATTAACCCCATGTTCTCATCTAGAGGAATTGGAGATACAGCAATACCACAGGCATGCGCTCCTATACTCACAATTGTACCTTGGATTAAGTCTACATAGTAGAATAACTCTGGGTATTTGTCACGATAATACTGTTCGCTTTCTTCTATACCTTTTGCAATATCATCTACTTCATTTAACGACATATCAAGTCCTCGACCAACATCTCGAATTGCACCAAGTAACTCAATTTTGTTATAAGTGATAATCTTCGCACAGTGCAACTTAGGATGGTTTAACAAGTAATCCTGTACAATTGGTCTTTGTGATGGTGGAAAGTCAGTGTCGATATCTGCTAGAGAGATACGCTCTTTACTCATGAATCGTGCAAAGTTTAACTTTCGGTCAATTGAGTTCATATGAGTAATTTCCATTAGATAAGCAATGATACTTCCACTTACTGAGCCACGACCAAATCCATAACGAACGCCTTTACTACGAGCATATGACTTAACGTCATCTTCAAGAAGCATATAATTTATCGCTTCATTGGCTTTGTATACTTCCAGTTCATGCTGAATTCGCTCTGCATAAACAATCTTCTCATGATTGGGTAGCTTGTCGATTCCTCGTTTAACAATACCTTCTGAAATCTTCTTCTGGAACACTTCCTCTGGATTGTCGTATAACTTAGGATACTTCTTGCTGTAATCTATCTCCCATGGCTCTACCATATCAGCAATAACATTTGTGTTCTGTAATGCTTCATGAATCTGAGCCTCTGTAAAGATACTTTGTCGTTTGAACATCTCTACCATTCTATCATATGAATGGAAGCTTAAATCAAAACTATCTTCATCTGTAAACTTGATTCGCTTAGCCTTCTGTAAGACTTTACGAGCCTTGTCATACTCTGGATTTAAAGCATGTGTATCAGAACCTGCTACTAGTCTAATACCTGTTCTCTCAGAGATATTCAGTAGCATCTTATTGTATTGAATCTGCTCAACATGGTAATGTGGTTGGACTTCAAGGAACACTCTATGCTTATTCTCTGTCATCCATTGAACCACTTCTGCAAGCATCACTTGTGAATTAGCGCTACCTGTTCGATTCTTATGTAACTGCCAGATAACTCCACCAAGACATGCTGTCGAAATAATGATGTTGTCAGATGTATTCTTGATATCTTCCCAAGAGATACGAGGACTATAGTAATAAGAATTACCCTTTCTATTAAAGGCGGTAGAAACCATCTTATTCAACTCTTTAAAACCTTCGAAATTACGAGCAAGTAACACCATATGGAAGTTGTCACGAACCTTTTCTTCTAACGTCATAGTGACGTAAATTTCACAACCATGAAGATATTTAAGTCCATTCTTTTCAGCATACATCTTCTTGTTATAATGTGATAAAACATTGCCGTGTTCCGTAAAGGCGATGGAGTGCATACCCATGTCCACTGCCTTATCGATATACTGTTTATAATTATTTACAACCTCAACCATCGACTGATTACTAAGGTCTGTATGTAAATGTATAGCTGTATATACGCTCATAACTTCCTCCTTATATACCATACTTCTCAAATAGATGTCTTTGAGGAGCGAATTCTTTTCCATAATGCTCTAGTTCTGCTTTTAACCTAGCTTCTATTGCATCATCAATTTTATCAAACGTCCCAATCTGAGTTGGTTTTTTATTGATGTGAATTCTAGCAATCCACTTTCCATTTTTCTTATTCTGACTTACTCCAGTGAATCCAGACTTGTTATTTTTATAACCACTATGATTCATGTGATTCTTCTGTTTCTCAATAACCCTAAGGTTACTTCGCTTGTTGTTTAATTTATTTCTATCCTCATGGTCAACTACAATGTTTTTTATAGAGCTAGGATTTGCGATTATATGGTGAAGAAATTTTAATTCACCGCTTACCCTAGTTACAACATATCCGTCCTTATTCATAGACCATCTTTTATCTTTAACGGCACTTAGGTCTTTAATGTCTACCATCGCTGTGCCAATCTTTTCATACCTTCTGTTCTTCAATGTTATATAGACTGTATCTTCGTCAGTTTTAATTTCACTGTTGGTATATTGTGAGTCAGAGGTGCGTTCTAGTATCTTACCGTAAACACTCATCTGGTCGTAATGCTTCTTGCAAAGATACTTGTATCCAAACTTATCTCCCTTGAACACTTTACTTGCACTCTCGTCTTTTCCACAGACACTACACTGTCTCGCTTCTCTTAACTTATCTTTGTTTACATCAGTTATTTTTCCATAATTACTGTACTGATTATAGTGTCTTTTACAAAGAAAAGAATGGCTGTACTTTCTTCCGCTTACAATCACTTTCTCTTCACTAGTTGCACCGCAGACTTCACAGACCTTCATCTTCTACCTCCCCTATCCATTCTGCAATCATCTTATCGGTATATTCATCCCAATCACCATCAAAACTTGTGACGAGAAATTCACCACTTGTTGTTCTGATTTTGATATGGTCAATGCCAACCTCCATAATAATACTGCATTCTAGGTCGTATCGCCTTCCAAAATAGCCATTGCAATAGAAGTTCTTAATCTCTTTACCAATAAGACTACTCCTACCCTTTATTCTTCGAAGAGAATTTCTTAAATGCTCATTCTCCTTCGCTAAATCATCGAGACGAGAAGCATCCTCAGAGCCTTTAACCGTTGTTTTCAACTGTTGAATCTCTGATTCTAACTTAGCGACCTTCTCAGCCTGCTCTACAAGATAATCAAAATCCTTTTTATCCATAAGAGACGTTTCATATCCTAATGGATTACTTTTAGTATGATACGCTTCCTCTTTCACACGTTCCAATTTATCTACTGCCATGTTTATTACCTCCTCTTTACTACATAAGTAATCTTAACATGGAGTCCATTAGATTGCAATGGTTTTGTTTAATCTTTTTTAAAAAATATACGGCTGTTTAGACCGTACCAGATGCGCCTAGTATCATCCCTACAACTAGCATCGCAGTGATAAACAAAACCCTTTGCCATCTCTTCATGACTCCAACTCCTCAAGACTATCCTGTTGCCTTATATTATAGCAAAAAGACGTAGAAAAATCTACGTCTTAATCTCACTATAAACCTAGCATAGCAAGGATTTGCTCGTCACTTGGCGCTTCCTTCTCTAAGAACATAGCATTATGCTCTTTGAACTCTTTATAGAACTTACAGTGGTCTCTCATATCACAAAGATTCACACAGTAGTATGAATCACTGTTCTCGATTTTACCTCTGGTAAACGCCTCTTCATGATTCTCCGCTTCAGTTTTTTTAATGATTTTGTTTAATGTATCAACAATTTGAGATTCCACCTCTTCAAGAACCTCTGGTGTTAATTCAACATCAATATAGCAATTGCCAACTTTATACTTATTCTTAACAAATGGAGGCATGTTATCTAAGTTATTCTCATTGATAGCCGTTGTAATCATATCATCAATAGTAACTACATCGAATAAATCCTTCTCTATCTCTACAATCTTCTGCTTCTCTACTTCAATTAGTGCATTGATAGCAGGCTTCTCTTCTTCTGTAGTCTTCTTTAGATTAAGTTTTCTCTCAAGCTTGGCAATCTCCTTATTAACCTTCTCAATCTCTTTTGGAACATCTTGAAGGTCTTTTCGAATTTGATTAGCCATATGAGCAACCCAAAGTCTACGTTCAGCTTTTGAAGTCTTCTCTTTTCCATTCTTCTGCATGAATGTTACATTGCAGTATTTCATCATATCGTATCTGATTCGAATCTTCTCCATAGGAATCTTACGGAACTTACTAACACCAAATGCATAGATGATAAGCTGTTGAGCCTTCTCAATTAACTTCTTGCCTGTAAATCCGCTCATAGAAGATGTTTTATAATCAAGGATTACAAAGTTATTCTGTTCGTCATAATATTCGGAGTCTATGTAGCCTTGGAAGATATACTTCTCAATACCTTTGAATTCTGCTAATACTGGCTTCTCATTTACAACCTTGTATGGAATTACTTCTGTATTAGTGAAGTAATGTCGAATGTTAGCAATATATGATTCCCATTCACTATCATTTGGGAACTTAAGCTTCTTATCATCTGCCATTAGATAATCAAGGATTCTCTGCTCCAATTCAACTAGCATGCCTTCATAAGTAAACTCATCTTCATAGAATCCCTGTATGATATCATGGGAGTTTGTTCCCCATACTGTATAGCAGTTGTCACCTTTCACACGAATCTTTTGGATATAACGTAAAAAGTACGCCCAAGTACACTGTGAGAATGTACTCATCTTACTAAAACTCCAAATTTGCTTAACGTTCATCTTTTCCTTTATTAACTCTAACTGCTGATATGTTAAACGTGCCATGTTATTCTCCCTTCGATTTATGGAACTTCATATAGTCTTCAAAGAAATGCTTAGAACACTTTGGTACATAGTAATACTTGTTCTTCTCTTCCTTCGTATCACCAATTACAACTGTTTCACCTTCAAACATCGGCTTACCATCTAAGAATCGAACGTTGTACATCGCTTTACTCTTACAGTTCTCTTCTCTGCAGATGGTCTTAATTTCTTCGAATCGATTCGCATGTTCAAACAATGCCTTAGAACCTTCAAACATAATCCCTTTGAAATCAGTTTTAAGACCATAACAGATAACTGGAATATGGAATAAGTCAGCTATCATACGAAGTTGTACAACCTGCAATGGTGCTAAGAATTGCGCTTCGTCAACGAAGATACAAGCAATCATCTCTCTCATATTTAATAGCCCATGTACATATCCTTGAATGTTGAAACTCTTATCGATATCCATACATGGAGCAGACAACCCTACTCGACTTTCAATTGTGCCTTTAGATGAACGTGTGTCCTCCACAGGCTTTAATAGCAATGGGAATTCTCCACGCTGTTTATATTCATGTGCATCCATTAATAATCGTGCTGTCTTGGAAGAATCCATACAGCCAAAACGCCAATAAACTTTTGTCACTTTGCTAACCTCTTTCTTTTGACAAGCACTTCTTCTTTGTGAAGCTTCTCCACAAGCTTGTCTATCTGTTTTCTTGGTTGAAAAGATACTCCATATCTCTTAAACCTTTTGTTAATCTCAGTTCTTCTTACCCATGCCTCGTCCTCAGTCAATGCCCTATCCTCCTAGAAGTCTAAAATTGAATCGATATCAAATTCTGTAACCTTATCTACCTTGTACACTGTTAAATCCAAGGTATACCAAGCTTTCTTTAATTTAAGGTACTCCTTGATAAACTCCCCTTTATCTTCGAAATACTTAGTTTTGGTTTCCTTGTCAATGCTCCCATTTGGTAATATCATTTGGAATTTAATAATATAAACTTTGTTCATCTCGCACCTCGTTTTAATGGTTTTGTTTTACAATAATTGTTGGCAGAAGATTACGACTCTACCAAGCTCATATGATATACATCCAATTTCTCTTCATAGCTTTCTTCATACCATAATACATACTCCTCTATACTTACTCCCATCTTCTCTGCGAGATATGGGATAGTACTTTCATAGAAGAATGAAAAATCAATATCCTCTTCAAGTAACTCTATCCAGTCGAATATATTTCTATTGTTCTTCGACCTGTTCAAAGATAATTCAGATGGAGCAATATTGTATTCGGTGTTGCCACCTCCACGAGTAACAGGTAGCATATGCTCAGTGCTTTCCTCTAGTATCTTTAATCCTGTAAAACAACATACATTTCCGAATAAACTCTTAAAGTCCTTAATAGCAACTATGCAGTCAATTGTTACAGGTGTATTGTTTTTAGCCATCCTCCTATTACTCATACCTCGTTTAAAAGCTTCTTTACCATCTTCTGTTTTACGATACAGCTTCATATACTCTGTTCTATGAGATTTTACCTCTTCCCTGCTACAATAATCCCTTTTCCTCTTGGACACTTTATCCTTCTTTTCTTTATGATATTGCTTGTTGTAATTTGAAAGATGCTCCTTGTTGTCCTCTCTCCACTTCGCTCGCTTGTCCATATACTCTTTATCATCTTTTCTTTCATGGTAATATCTGAGAGTATCTTTGTTTTCTTGATAATAAGCCTTTTTCCTATTTTTATGACAAGTTTCACAAAACGACCTTCTACCTGTCTTTTTACAGGTAGACTGTCTGGGAAACTCGTTTAAACCCTTGACATCCTTACAGTTTCCACATTCAATCAAGACTACTTCCCCTTGTTCATCTGTAAAGTATCTTCTGCCAGTTTTGAAAGTGTGTTCTAACAATCTATTTAAACCTCCTTTCGATATTTCAATAGATGATTCCATTTCTTAACACCGCCATCGACAGGCGCATCCTTTTCACCTAATATTGGGAAGTTAGGATTGTCCATGATGTAGCTAGTTTTTCTGTATTTAGAGAACTTCTTACAGCAGTTAATAAGATACTGTTCATCCTTCATAACATCACTATCAAAAGCGACGACTACCTCAGTATCCATGGATGTGTACTTTAAGATTAAATTAACCTGCACTGGAGATATCTCATGAGAACCAACTGACACTGCATATCCCTGCTTCATTGAATGCAGTTTAAGAACACTCTTCTCTCCTTCTACAACTACAATCATCTTAGCCTTCTCAATCTCTTCGATTGCATGGCTAAACCCATATAACGAGTAGGACTTTTTATAGTTTCTAATGAAGTTGAAGTATTTAGGGATATTAAAAGCCTCCATCTCTGCCTTGCTCTTCAAAGTCCTTCCAGTGATGCCGACAATAGCTTCCTTGTCTAAAGGATGGTAATGAGGGAAGCAAACTCTGCCATCCTGTGGATGATAGCAAACGTCGTAGAACTCTTGAGACTGCAACGTTATCCCTTCGTGGAACAAAGACATATGAGGCAACATTATGAATCCATCTAATACCTCTTTCCCATATTTAGTTAGTTCAACATCATCGAAGTCAGTGATTATCTTACTCTGCTTCCTTATAGACTTAAAGGCTTGCAATGGGTCACGCTTCTCTTTCTCCTTGGTGAACTTGCCACTTAAGTTGAAGAGATTACGTGTAAACCTAAACGACTCTTTAAACCCTTCGTTACGAAACAATCCAATCAATTTGAATATGTCTCCACGAAATGTCTCTCTTTCTCTGTAATACTTACAATAGAGACTATCCACATTTACAGATACTGCAGTGTGGTTATTACCTTCTGGTGGTGCTGAACGAATCTCGTCCCCACTACGCCAGATACGATGACAACCAACGGCTTCTAATAACTTTTCAATTCTTTCTACATCTTCTACAAGATACGCTTTTAACTGTTCTGCATTCATATATTTTCACCTACATAAACAAATTGCTGATAGTATCATTTTAGCACACTATCAGCAACATTGCAATGGTTTTGTTTAATGATTAGAATCCAATTTGTTGTAAGCACCAAATTACAAACCATGCTACTCCACATAGTAGGATTAGGTTTACGATTAATACTGTGAATAGTGCCATGCACCCTACTTTAAATATCTGTTTCAACTAAATCCACCTTTCTAGTAATAGAAAATTCTGCAAAAACTTTGAATGATACTGCATATTCCATTGATTGCAATGACCGCAAGAACAAAAAACATTATTGGATGTTCTTCAGCAAATTTCCACATGTTAGCACCTCTCTTTCAATTGACTACATAGACTGTTGTATTCGTCCATTATTGCTTTATGAACAGGGACATCTAGGTCAATATGTGACTTTATCAATTTCTCTAATTGAATCAACCTCTTTCTCTTTGATGGAAGATTCGGAATATATCCAACTGGCTTCAGCTTTAGGGACTTACAGCACTGTCGCCATCCTACTCTCTTATCTACTCCACATGCACACATCAGTCTACTTCCTCCTTATCGTTACAATAGTCACATTCTACATAGATGTCTCTACCCTCTTTGTAAACGGTGAACTTTGTTATTTCTACTTGTCTATCACACTCTGAACAATAGATACTAAGTGCCATATAACCACCTTAAACTTTCTTTAAGAATTTAATATTAACTTCCCCTCTATAACCATCTAGATAGACATATATTACTGAATCCATAACAAACTCATCACTGGATACAGTCCATACTGTCGTATCGTTTCCTCCTAGATTAAAAACTACTTTGTCTCCTTTTTCATATGCTACCTCTTACTTAACGTTTTTATAATTATCATAGTCGATTGCAAATCTCCAAATATTCATTGACCATCCTAATGGTGTTTTTCTAAATGAGAAGAATTTGAAATCATCTTTATCCCAATCTTTCCCAAAGATAAGACTTAGGTATTTAGGTTTATTCTTGTCGCCCCACTGCATATTATCACCTCATAAACGTTGTTTGCTTTCGTAAACCTTTTCTCCATCGATGTGAACTTCTGTTTTTATAGAGATTGAATCGTAGTCGACCTCTCTTTCAACGTATAAAGCGATATCTCCATCTTCTAATAATTCTTTAAATATTTGTTTGAAAGTCTCTTTATTCATACTAATCCTCCTATTCTAATATGCCTTTGTTTCTTACTTGGTTAATCCACTCTGGGAACTCATTTAATATTCTATCCATGAACTCCTCATCGCTAATTCTTCGCAGGTCATTAACATTAAAGAAATCAGCATTATCTAAAAATCTCCCAGACATATCATCGAGTTTCTGTAAGAAGTCAAAGCTTGCTCTACCGATACCGACAAACTGCCAAAAGATTGCTTGATTAGATGACTTACGAATAATCTCTTCTGCTTCTCTCTTATCAAAGTTATCGCCATCTGTAATGAAGAATACTAGTGTAGGTACAGTTGGCTTTTCAGAGTGCTTGCTTCCCATAATTCGTGATAGCAATCCCTTCTTAACAGGTTGCCCATACTTATTAACAACCATATCCATTACTCCTGCATAGTTCGTTGAGCCTTCTAAAGACACTTTCTGTAATAAGACATTGTTTACGAATCCTTGATGATTACCTTCTGTCACAGAGCCAACCTCATGTGCATTCCTTCCAAATGCGAACACATCAATACTCTTATCAACGTCTAAATTCATGCCGATTCCAAGTAATCTATCAGTTAGTTCTTGCACTGTTCCGTTGCTATAAAGACTACTCATAGAAACTGAAATGTCAGTAATATATACAACTTGCGCTTTCTCACCAAAAATCTCTTTCTTCTCTAAGACAACCTTTGCCTTTTTAGTTAAATCGATTAATTTGCTCATCAACAGTATCTCCCTTGTAATAGTGTATAGTCCTCTGAATTCCTTTCAATATTTGTACGAAGACTATCGTTTATAACAATCTCTGTCACTTTAATTCGTCAATAATAGTTAGAGTATCCTTTGCCATTTCTTCTATATCATCGATAGATAGACTACTTTCACGTAAATCCTCCGCTACCCACCTTACAAATACTCTTACATCATCTATCTTTTTATTTCTTTCTTCTAATCCATTACACGCATCACAGCACTTTGGTGAACATTCACTGAAGAAACCAGACTTCTCATGATTCTCACCAATCTCACCATACTTTTTACGCATCTCATCATAACAATGTCCACATAAATTCTCTTCACATTTACTGCAATGCCCATAATGTCCTGCATCTGAAAATGCATCATTACAAACTTCGCAAGAATAGTAGTCTACTCCCATCGTTATTTCCCCTCCTCTGCAAATGGTGTCCACAACTTCTTCATATGCTCCCATCGTGGCGCTATAAACTTACGAATAGCCTCTTCATCAGCTTTGCTGACTTTGACGAATACAGATGAGTAATCTCCTCTTCGTTGATGCATGAAGAATAATTCTACTCGCTCTGGGTAAAGTTCTGGCTGAATTTCATCAGTAGGCTTCCAATCCCATCTGAATAATAGGTTGTAATCCATGTCCACATCGCTTCCCCATGTGTCGATAAAGTCTTGCCAAGAATCAAATGATTCATGATTGTATCCACTTTCTAAACAGTAGTATTGATGATTAACTTGTAACACAGTAATTCCTCCTCTTATCTATCCCATTTTTGATTCATGTATCTTTCTTCTATTGAAGGTAAACGACCCTCCATTAACTCATACAGTTCTTCAATTGCTATTAGTTCTCCAAACTTCTTATGCTTGAAGTGTGGGCTATCTACTCCAACGTTAATCTGATTATCCCAAGTTGACTCCATTCCATGAATGTGTCCATGAATAGACCATTTCCGTTGTCGCAATCCAATCTCAAATGGATAGTGAGTTAACCACATCTGCTGTTTGTTATAATTTAAAGTAATTCCAATCTCATGATATTCATGCAATAATCCCATTTCATTGATTTTCTTATAATGCTTTGAATAATCATGGTTGCCTTTTATCAAAATGATTTTACCTTTAAGTTGCTTTAGAACATCAACTGTTTGGTCAAAGTTTCCTAGACACAAGTCACCTAAATGATAGATAATATCTTCATCGTCAACTTGCTCGTTCCATTTCTTAATCATATCTTTTGTCATTTCTTCTACAGACGAATATGGTCTGTTTTCGAAGTTTAAGATGTTCTTATGCCAAAAATGTGTGTCACTCGTAAAAAATGTTTTCATAATATTGCTCCTTCATAAAATGTAGTTTCAACAATGTGTTACAGAAGCCATAAATCCTTCTGATAGAAATATCTCACGAATTACATACCCTTCTTTATCGTGCATGATTATCATTTTGTTCGCTACGCAACGCAGATGTGTCAATCGTTTACCTTTGTTACTCCCTCTGTATAAGTGCCATGATGAAATTTCAAACCAATAATCTCTACTGTCTTTGCCATACTATCACCTCATAAAATATATATTTATTATTTTTTAATTGTCACAAATAAATCTGAATCTGTTCTTCTTGCCATTCTTATTGAAATAATCTTCTGAATGTCATGAATTGCATTTCCTAAGTCATTAATATCAGAAGGATGTGTTTGCTCTAACTCTAAAAACATATTCCATATATCTGCTGTTTTCTGTAATATCTTTCGCTCGATATCTTCCATGTTATCACCTTGTAAGAATGTTATTTCATTACCTTTCTAATCAATACATAATGCTCATCAGATACCTTTATAGAGAGCCTCCATCCTTCTCTACCCAACTTATTTAAAACACCCATAAACTCCGATTTGCCTCCTAGTCTCTCAATATCTTTTCTTTCATCGGTTATAAGAAACCATTCATAGTGATATAAATATATCCCTGCATACTCGTATGTCTCCACGCTATCGCTCCTCATAAAATGTTATTTTATTCAACTAGACAACATACCAATCTACCATCTCTGCTTCAAATGCTTGAATCTCTTTTTCTGCACTTTCAATACAATCTTCCACAGTCAAAGCTTCGACAGTGAATTTACCTTTTTTATCTTGTCTCTCCCAATGAAACATCATTTTGTACACGTTTCTCACCTCTTCATAAAATAATCATTTTATCAATCTTTCTTTTCTTCTAATCCTTTTCGATATTCCTCTTGTGTAGATTCAGTTTTGCAGTTAAGACATTTTACTTTTAAACTAAATCTGTGAGATGTTATTCTTTTGCATTTCCTACAATACCCTTTATCATTCAAATAAGGCATTTCGATTCACCTCTTCATAAAATGTAGTTTTTATTATTTACTAACACATCGTTTCCTGCCGATGTAGATTCTTGATATTTTCTACAGAACCATTCGAAATGATGTTTATGTTCATCAAAATATTCACCACTTTTAATAACACTTTTTAAAAAGCCAATGTACTTACCTAGCAATAAACATTCATTCTCTAAATCTGCTTTCTCTTTTAATAGTTTTTCAGATTCTACAAAATGCTCTTTATATGATTTTCCTTTACCACTGTTGCACCAGTGGCATGGGGTTGGATATTCATCTGCATTTGTTTCTTCAACATGGCATTTAGTGTTATAAAGATTACAATAAATCATCATAATTCCTCCTATTGATTTAAGTTCTTACAACCTTTAGGCTGTTTGTTTCCATCTAAACGAACTGTCATTCCACCAGTTCCTGCATATCCATGTGTTTTATTTCGATATAAATACTCGCAACCAGTCTCCTTGTCGATGAACACTTTGATATCCTCATCGTTGCTACTATCTGTTTTCTTTATATCTTGTGGAGTATCTTTGCTTTCACATCCTACTGTAACTAACATAAGAGACAGTATGATTAATAACTTCTTCATGCTCACTCATCTCCTTCGAACATATTAAACTTCTTGCCTATGATAAACATCCATGGCGTACACCAGAATGGTATTCCTAGATTGTAGTAATTGAATTTGTGTGACTCATTGAAGTACAGGTCTCCATAAGAGATTAGTGCAGTGAACACTGTGTATCCTATGAATAATTTGATTAATATCTTAGTATCTTTGCTCACGGTTATTCCTCCTAACGTTTTAATCTAACAGATGCTTCTTCTCCTAGTATTGATGTTGCATAGACTTCCAGAAGGAGTAGCTTTTCAGACCTATCCAGTTCTCCTTCTTTTTCAAATAGATAATGAGGCACTTTAAGTAATTCACTAAGTTGCTTAACTCTTTCAGAAGGTATCTTTCTTCTTCCCTTCATCCAGTCATATACAGTATGCCTTGTTACTCCAATTGCCAAAGAAATGTTGTTAGCATTTGTTCCTAGTATTTCGAAAATCTCACCAATTACACCCACGGTTAAACCTCCTAAGTTTCCCATAATCCCTAAAAGTACCATTCACTTTATCTGGACTTTTCTTGATTTTGTCACGAATCTTCAAGACCTCATCATCTGGTATTGTCGATAAACCAAAGTCTCTTGATAAATCATCGTTAAGCTCCCTTATAGCGATAAACAGCTTATTATCTCTCTTCTTTATTTGTCGTTTTCTCATCTTGGACTTCCTCCTAATAGTTATTAAAAGAGTGGTTTTATTAATAGATATTGTTGTAAATCGATATGGTTAGAATGATGGCTATGACATCGTCTATAAGCTTCGGAGTTGCTTTCCCATAAAAAATCTTCTCGGCATAATTCCAACCGAACCCTATTACTAGATAAATAATTAAGAATACTAATATTTTAGTGAACAATATAATCTCCTCCTAAATTGAATAAGCGTTGATTTCTGCGATATATTCAAAGACTCCAAACGCCATCTCCACTTCATCAATGATGACCGTAGACTTATTAACTTTCTTTATATCATTACCCTTTACAATCACGATGCTACCATTGCCAGTTTTGGAATCAGTAATCTTTAAGACAAACTTATATCGAGGCTTTTCATCATCAATTATCTCTTGCATCTTCTTGATTCTTTCCCATTCTGAATCTATTACAAGTTTCTGCATTTCACATTTTGAGCAGAAGATATAACATGCATCGTCAACATCGCACATATGATTGGCGGATATATAAGTATCTTGCAAGTGATGCCATTTGTGACTACATACAACTTTATCTACTTTCTTTTTAAATAAGCTAAACATATTTGAAATCTCTCCTCTATCTGATATAATGGTCTTATATGCAATGCCTAAGCATATAAGCTTGAGTTCCAACGTTTTACCAATTGTCGTTGGGTTGGTTCTCTATAAGCGATTCAACGATTGTCGTCGTTGTTTCGTCAATGACCTTGTCTGGGGTCTGCGAGGAAGTCGATTAGCTCACACTGGTCGGCTTCTTTCTTTATGTATGAAGCAGGCAAGGCTCTTATTTAGAGCGCTTGCTTGCCAATTTACCAATAACAACAACTAATACTGCTAGTCCAATAGGAACGACATATTGTCCTGCTTGGAAGTGTTCTGTGATGAATTTGCCAATAATCTTGTCGTGCATCATCATTGTTCCTGCTGTGTATCCAAGTAAAGCTGAACCAAATGCTACAATGATTGGGAATCGTTCCATAAGCTTGATTAAGATTTGGCTACCCCAGATAATTAATGGGATACTTACTAATAATCCAATTACTAATAAACCTGTGTGACCATTTGCTACTCCTGCTACAGCTACTACGTTGTCTAAACTCATTACAAAGTCTGCTACAATGATTGTTTTAATTGCTGACCAGATTGTGCTACCACCTTCAAGTTGATGCTCTTCTTCGCCTTTTAGAAGCTTAACTGCAATCCATACAAGCATTAGACCGCCAATGAATTGAACGTAAGGGATTTCTAATAGGTAAACCGCTAAGAATGTGAGTAAGACTCGTAGTCCAATCGCTCCTGCACATCCAATAATTACTGCCTTCTTACGTAATTTCTCTGGTAGATTGCGACATGCTAGAGCAATTACCACTGCATTATCCCCACTTAGTACGATGTCGATTAAAATAATTGATAATAAAGCCATTGTTAATTCCATAGTCATAGTTAATTAATCTCCTCTGCATTTTTATATGAATCAATGATTTCTTGAACTTGATTTGTAAACTTCATAATTTCATCAAACGAGTCAAGCACTGAACCACCACTCGACTTCACTTCAATTCGAAAGTCTCTATAATCTGTGATTGGTTTTACTGGCTCACCATCTAAAAGTAATGTACCTTCTGGATAGTGTTCTGTTGATTTATATGAATATTTTCTTAGATAAGGTGCAGTTAACACCTGTAGCCCTTTACAGCCTCTCACTGTTTTTGCAAGCTTTTGTCTCCCAATCCAGTACCCAAGAGATTCATATTTATGAACCTCTATGAGAACCCCTTCTCTGATTCGATAGATATCTTTAATTGGATGTGATTGAATCTGTTCCATGCCTACCTCCATTTTAATGGTTTTGTTTTAGAAGTCTTGTTCAATTCGGCAAGTGCCGATTCCATTTACAATATTTCTACCCATATCCACTTCAAATACTAGTTGTCGATGAGTCTCACCCATCCTGTTCTTCCCAAGGAACATAATGAAATACTCTTTTTCCTTGTCCATCTCGATGATTTTACCATCTTTGGTCTTTACCTTTACTTCGTTAGTACCACCCTTTTTCTCAGAATCCAGAGCCTTTCTGACTAACATCAACGTAGACACTACGTCAACGACATTTTTACTGACCCCAAGTGAATTTTGACTCAAGTATCTACTCATCATAGCAGATTTACCTAATTGATAGGTTACCCACACATGGAGGTTGCGATTTGATGGTTTAATGACATCATAGAGTTTAACCATATTCTGCTGAAGGCTTAACCAAGCTTGAGCATTCTCATTCACTGAATCACTATCTAGCTTTAACGTGTCTAGAATGAAGTATTTAGTACCATGAACAGATGCCTGCTTCTTAATCATACGAATAGCCTTATTCATGTTAAATGATGTGAAGTTTACGAATGAGATAATACCCTTCTTCATCTTCTCTTTCAGCCAATCTGTAGCTTCTTTAAGAGTGGTCATCTCATCTGTATTGAATTTACCTTGTTGGAATCTCTTCTTCTCGAAGCTTCCCTTTTTAACGTTATTAATAACCCAAACTATGATTTCACGTTGCCATTTCTTTCGGTCTTCCTCGTTTGCTAAGATTAATAGCTTCTCATCAAACGCAATCATGTTTGGTAGAATCTGAGATAATGTAAGGAATGTTTTACCCATACCAGAGTTAGCTGACATCATTGTGATATTCCCAAGTGCCATTCCATTGACAGCTTCTGTTAACATTGATGATGCATAAGGGAAACCTGCCATCTTTCCTTCGTGTGCTTCCAGTACCACATCCCAAAGACCGATACTTAAATCTTCTACAGTCTCTTCGATGTCCACATCAGCGAATACACTTGCCAATACTTTCTCTAATGAACTCTGAAGCTTTTCAATACTCATAACCTTGTAGTTATCAAACTTCTCCATTACAGGGAAGTTAAGGTCATGAAGCCTAAGCATTACATTTGTCTTCTTGATGTCTGCCAGATAGCTATCGAAGTTCTCTTCTTGAACAAACGTCATACCATTTTGAATTGTCGCCCATCCACCAAAGTCATCGTACATTTTCTGTAGCTGTTCATTCTCTGATACAGCAACGCCAATAACAATATCATCGAATGCTTTAACTTCTTTTTCAATTAGCTTCTTAGCAACAGCAAAGTAATATTTCCATTCAAGGTTGTGGAAATCATCTGCTGTAAGGTTACTGTCGTGCATTAACTCTGGGTTCTTATAGATACTAAGAACAACATATGATTCAGCATTGTTCTTCTGCTTTGTGAGCATTTCTCTAAACTCTTCTCTTCGTTGCTTATCTGTCTTTTCGCTCATCAGTTACCTCCAAGTAATGCTTCAATCGTTGTGTCTAGGTCTTCATCCTCTTCCACTTCGACCTCTGCCTGCTTTCTTTCAGCGAGTAGCTTCATGTAATCGAATTCCTCTTTCACTTCTTCTTTTACAAGCTTCTCATTTGACTTACGTTGTGTTTCCATACGCTTTGCAACGTCATTGATTTCACTGGTAACAAATCTCATAATGCCATCAATTCGATGCTTATCATTTGCAAGGGTAGCTGTAGCCATATAAGCTTTCACTTTTGGCTTAACAACCTTTAATGTTGTTAATATGATTTTGAAGTCATATCCCCTTGGTAACGTTCGAGTGTTTGTTCCATTTGGAATATACTTACCAACTCTAAGCCCTAATAATCTTGAAACAGCATGTTTATCTAAATTCTGTGTCTTACTAAGCCCCAGAATATCTACTTGGAAATATCTATAAACTAAATCCCAATCAGAATTCTCTTCCTGTCTCAACTCCAAGTTTTCCAGTTTATCGTTGTATTCGATAAGACATTTCAAATGAAACTGTCTGTTCTTCTGGAATATTCCTTTTGGAGTTGCTAAAGGAACTTTTCTGAAAACCAAGTCTCCCAAGTCTTCAATAACGTTTGTGCAGTAATAACACAATTGTACTTTCTCGGTATCTACTTTTCTTGGCTTAGTCATTTTGCCTTTTGATTTAGTCATTTCATTTCCCACCTGTTTCCTATCTGTTTTTTATTATAAATGATTATTCATTAAAATGCAATGGTTTTGTTTAAAGGGAAGTTAAAAAATTAACTCCCCTTCTATTTTCCTTACAGCTTCTCTAATTCTTCTACGATTTTACTTAAATCTTGCAGTTCTTTTGCATTAGCAGGTGCAAGAGGATTTTTAATACCGTATTGCTTGATTAACTCTGGTGCTTTCTTCTTAGCTTCGTCTTTTTGCATAACTTCACGGAACTTGTCTACAACAGTTTTCTCAGCCTCTGCATCCTCTTCTTCAAGAGCCTTTTTAGCCTTATCAGAATCTTGAGCAAGGTTAGACTTGATTTTATCTGCGCCTTTGCGTGATTCAATGAATTTTTTCCAAATGTCATAAGAAGGATTGTCAACAATTTGTCCAACTTTTGTAACGCCTGTTCGGTCTTTTAAGATTTCACCTTTATAAATCTCTTCTCCAGTTGGCGTCTTCTCTGTGAACTGCTTGATAACAATATCGTAATCGTATTCAGAGTTCTTTTGCATCACTGGTTTCTCTCCAATTTTAACGAAGTTCTCGCCAACCTTTTGCTTAATATCATCAATTTGTGAAATAGAGATAATGTTAACACCTTTTGCAGATAAGTCGATTTTCAAATTTTGCAAACGAGTTGCTACAAGCTTAATGCGACCATATCCACGCATAGATACGCTTGAATCATTGACATCTTTACCATTCTTTCTAGCTCGCTTCTCTTCAACCTGTAAGCTTGCATCAGTTAAGTTTTGATAAATCTTTGTTTCAGAATCAATTACAAGAGAACCAACTTCCTCTACACCCATATCCATTACTTCGTCAATCGCCTCTTGTACTTCATTGAAGTTTTGAGTATTTAGTACACCTTCTAAATTCTGACCAAATTGTGGATGGTCTTCATAAAATGCCATACCAGTTTCTGCATCGATTGCAAATACTCGTGGGAATGAAAGTGCAAATACTGATTTACCAGAACCTTTTTGACCCATTGCTAGAACTTTAAGACCTAATTGTTTTGTTGATGGTTTACGGAACATACTCACTATAAATTACCTCTTTCTGTTTGTTATTTTAATGATTTTGTTTTAGGGAGATTTTTAAAGATGTTCTCCCTATCATCTCACTTCATTTCGATGGTTTTGTTTAATGGTTTTGTTTAAGCTTGTTCTCCAGTGATACCTAAAGCAGTCATCCAAGAAGCATCGCTTGGAGCATCTCCACCTGCTGTCTCACCAGTACTTTCGTAGCTTTCAGATTCCATTTCTTCTGGCTCTGGAATTACTAAATCTTCTGGCGTATAGATATCATCGCTCTTATCCATCATGATTTTCGTTGCATCATCTTTGTCTTTCATGATATGAGGACGTGTGAATACAAGCTTGCTAACTTTGTTACCACGAACAGTCATCTTCTTCTTAGCTTCCTCTTCGCTGTAAAGTCCCATAGCAATTAACTCTTGAATCTCTGGTGAGATTTCAATATCTGCCTCAGATACTTCTTGCTTCTCGAAGCCTTCAACGATTTTACCTTCGATTGTCAATCTGCGAACTTTTCCCTTTTTAACTTTGAATAGAGCATCCAAGATTTTCTCAGTCATCTCTGGGTTTTCTTTGTTAATTGGAACTACGATTGGCTGTGAGAATGGTAAGTTCTTCTTAATTTCTTTATTATCTTTCTTGTTAACATAGTCAACAACGTATGCTGATACCACAACTTCCCCTGCTTCTCTGTCTTGCTTTGTAACTCGTTTGAATGACTCTTCATCTAGCAAGATAGTTTGAACGAATTCAGCTTTGTATTCGACAGGTAATAACTCTCCACTTTCCTCGTCTTTCTTCTGGAAAGGTAAGAAGATGTTTTGGATTTGGAACTTACGTTGTGTTTCTTGGTTATATTCGCTGAATCCAAATTTACCACGAACACTGATTTCCATACCATCTTTTAAGTTTTCTTTTAAATACTCATGAACATCTACTGGAGATAAGAACTTCTTAATGTTCAGTTCGCCTTTTTCGTTGCGGTCAAGACCAATCTTGTGCAAGCGGAAATCTGATACAGAATCAACAATCATCTCGTTTAAGCGGTCAGCCCAATTGATTTCTAATCGTGAATTGTCATCTTTAGAAGATGCAATAATTACTGGCTTGCTTGGGAAGTATCCACCCATCATTTCGCAATAAACAGTGTTACCTTCTTCTGTTTCAACACCAAAGTTAATTCGAACATAGTTGTAGCCAGTTTTCTCAGAAACTTGAATGCCACTGAATGTTTTGTCATTTACTTTAACTTTCCCAATCAAAGTGTTGAAACCTTTTTCCTTTTGTAAGCCTTCTTTTTTGTTGTCTTTTTGTAAGTTTGTCATGAACAATTACCTCTTTCTGTTATTTGAGTTTGATTGAATTAACATCTTCTTTTAAGCCAATAAGTTTTAATGGTTTTGTTTAAGTTAAAATCATTATTGACTTAAGTAATCTATTAATTAAATCAAGAGGTGTGGGCTAAGGATTAGATAATCAATCCCTCGCCCTGTCCACTCTTATTATTTTAATGGTTTTGCTTTATAAAGTCAAGGATTTTTTGGTTCAATTTTATAAGAGAATGTTCTTAAATCAGTGCCATCATAAGGCTTAAACTCAATCTCATACGGCTCTTCCATGCCTTCGACACGAAGTTCAAATCCCATGTAGTGTGAAGGAACTTCATCTGGCGATTCTACGTCAGAAATTGAAGCGACTTCCTTCTTTAGACATTCAATAAATTCACCATTTACTTTAATAGCCTGTGGGATACCATGCTCAACAGATACAGCATCCAAGTCTTTATTCAGTCTCGCTAGAACATCGTTCTCTTTAATAGATTCGCTTGTGTCTAGCTTTTCTGCCACGATTTCTTCTACCTCATCTTCACCCATATATGGTGATGCTGTTTCTTCATCCTCTACCTTCTCTTCAACGGCTTCTGATTGCGGTTGTTCTGGCATTGGATAGAATTGACCATCAACATTATATTTGACGTATGGTAGACCATCTACTGTATTAGCAAGCTTGTTGCCAATGTTATTCAGATGACTTTTCATCATCTCATCTGGTGTTTGAATCCCTGTATAGCCATGAATGGCTTTTAGATTCTCTTCCTTAAGCATTTCATCATAATTGATTTCAACCACTAATTGAATAACTCCTATCATGGTTAACCCCTCTCTCTGATGTATTATCAGTATAACTTATTTCGTTTTATTTTGCAATGGTTTTGTTTAATATTATTTGTTAGTTGTAAGCAGTCGCATTACCATAGAATGTAATAATGGGTCTTTAGCATCTACAAGCTGTTTGCCAGTAATCCAATCACAGTATGCTCCCTCTTCGCCAATTGTACCGTCTCCAGTAGCTTCTACTTCCTCATATCCATCCCCTAAATCTACTGCGAATAGATAAGTAGTTGTATCAGATGCTTTACTTGGTCGAATAGTTCCAAGTGGAATAATGTTCTCAACTGGTACTTTATATCCACCTTCTTCAATTAGTTCACGATATGCTGTAACGATTGGCTCTTCACCCTCTTTATCGCATCCACCAGTAATTGAGCATAGTTCAATCTCTTCTGAATGAGCAGGACATACTTCAAATCTTCCTAGGTACTCTCGCTCAGTGAATCCCCAATTGTTAACTACTATATTTCTGAATGGGAGAATTGCAACTCCTGCGCTATTACACCATTCTGCTTTGTTATAGACATACTTGCATCCATTGTCTAATTCTTTTTCCACAACTGTATTCCACTTGTTTTCATACAACTTAGTAATCTTCACCATTATTTGTTTTCCTCCAGTGCCTCTTTGTAATATGGAACTAGTAATAATTCTGCTCGTAATTCGCTATACAAGTGTCTAATTTTAACAGGGACACTTTCCTTCCATGCTCGTATATCATTTGAAACTAATAATCTTCTAACGTTTGTGGCGCTCAGATTATCAGCCTTTCTAGATAGAATGACGTGGCTTATCTTCTCAATATCCTTTGGCTTGAACCAAGATGTTCTCTCTTCGTCATTGCCATAGATAAAGCAATCTACATCGTCATAGACACCATAGTGACCTTTCCACATTTCAATCTTTTGAATAAGGAAATCTCCCCATGCTGTACTATGGTCATCTTCATGACTCATGTCATCTGTATGTGCTAATAACAGCTTCCCCTCTTCAATCTCTTTTCCAAATACTTCTCGAATAAGATTCATGCGAGTATATAGATTGAATGGATTTCTAATACTTCCACTTTCTTGAGAAGAGCCAACCATGAGGATGACTCTCTCACAAGATTGTAGAGCAGTGTTAATCATTTTCTCGTGACTTGAATGGATGTGTTGAAACCTACCTATAACGAATCCTAGTTTAAAAGTTTTCATGATTGCCTCCTGCTATTTTAATGGTTTTGTTTTATCCATAAATCTTTTCGAACTCTGTTACAAGTTCTTTAATATCATCGTGTAATAAGATATGCTCTTGCAGGTCTTTCTCATTAATATAAGACATTGCTCGTTTCTGCGTTTCTTCCCAATCTGCATACTTAACAATTGGCTCATCCATTTGATTGTCATGATAATAAACCACTGTGTACAGACAGTCGTTTATAGCGTCTACGCTTTGACGTTTCGCATACATTGTCTTGCCATCATCAGCCATTAAAAGATTTACTGCATCTGGAATAGAACGCTTCAATGGATTCATACCAAACTTCATGCGTGGTGCGCCATTAGAGAATGCTGTCTTCATTGCGAACCCTAAAGTATCACGGTCAATGTGATTGTAGAACCCACCGCCTACACCATAGCTTACGAATGTCAATGGAACTTGTCGCATCTTAAAGAAGAAGTCTGTTCGCATAATATTCTTGAAACTCATACCTTCTCCAATAATTGCTGTAACGTTTGTAATACCATATGCTTGAACCTTATGATAAACTTCAACTACTTGCTGATTAACGTCTCCAGAGTCTGGACGAATAACTAAGTGAACACCTTTCTCTTTTGCATAATGAGCAAGTGGCACTAGGTAGTTATCGATAAATCGATTTGCATCGTATGTGTCAATTACAATCGCAACAATTGTTTCCCCTGCTTCTGCTGTCTTATCGATTGTATGAACATATCCATCGTACTCTACATCATATTGCTGTGTAACCTTATGAGCCAGTGCGCTGATAGAACCCATCTTAGCGTTTGGAGTGTGAATCATTGTATGGAAATCATCTGTACCATGCATAAATAAGTTCCATGAAGTGCCTGCCCAATATGCATCTTCTAATCCACGATGACCACGGAATCCAAATGAATGTAGTCGAATTAAGAAGCTATCATCGAAGCCATACTCTGCTTTCATTTCCTCAAGATATCTACGCATATGGAATGCTTCTGTAGCTGTTCCACAAGGGAATGATGCGTGTAAGAATACACCTTCGAACCATGTTACTAATTCACCAAAGCCTTCAACTGTATTGCTAACTTGTGCGAATGGAGTTCCTGTTGGACACCAAGTTCCTTCCGCAAGAGATTGTACTTGAATTGGAGCATAACCATTACATTCATTTACTACACGTTCAAACAATTCTGTTGGGAAGATAACGCCCATTAACTTAGACGCCTCTTTAGCCTGTTGAATCATTGCATTTGTGATTTGAGTTTCTAAGATACTGTTTACCATTTCAGCGAATCCATAAAGAATCATGCCTGCCTTACGATTGTAGATATGAGACACTTCCCAATCTGTATTCACTTTAAGACGTTGGTGCGAAAGGTTATAAACATCAGTTAGCATTACTGGATTTGTACGAATATCTTTTAACATAATAGTTGTCCTCTTTTCGATTTAGTTTAGTTTAATTACCACTCATATTTGTATAACTTATAATCATCTTCAACTAGCTTAAAGTAAGAGTCGCTATGCTCGCCAGATAGTTTATCGTTAAGAGAATTTACAACGACTTCACCATAGTATTTATCAATGCTCTCACATACTAACTTATCGTCATGTGTGTCTCTGTCAAAATTGTCTACACAGATAATCTTCATCGAATTTCAACTCCTATGCTCTCACCGCTACGCCAAATCCAACTGGAATTGCTCCAAGCATTGTCTTAGCAAGTTCCTCTACCTCTTCCAACATCTCAAGGTATGACACCATATCCTTTCTTAACTCATGCAGGTTGTTAAGGTTTTCAACATGTTCTTTTGCATCATCAAAATCAATTGCACACTCGACGTACTCTTTAACTTCTTTGATTTCTAAGTCAATCACTTCTAAAGGAAGAGGTTGTTCTAACTCCATATAGAATCGACCTGTTTCGAAATTATATCCTAACGTGTAGCGATTATTATCTGATGCTTTGATAGAGAAGAATGGAACATATACTTCTTTTTCATCATCGCTTAATACAGTGCCAATAACATTTTCAACGCCTAGTGACTCACGAACCTTATCGCAGAACTGTTTGTGAAGTTCATTGAATTGTTCTTCTGAAAGGTGTTTCTTAGCTTCTAGAACTATCTTAATATCTTGAATTAACGCTTTATCCTCACTTACGAAAATACCATCTGCATATAATTTAGTTGAGTTTGTCATAATAATTTTGCCTCCAAGTTTTGTTTTAGTTTTGATTTGATACTAATTACTTCTTGATTAAGATATCTTCAACACGAACAGTTTGATTAAATTTATCTCTTACACGTTCGCACCAAGCCCATGTGCCATTTGATTCCACTTCAACATTTACAACGTCATTAATATTGTAGCAGTGAATATCTTTGGTATTGCCAATGATAACTCCCTGTCCTTCTAGTAAGCCTGCAAGAAGTTTTGACTCCCTCTTACTTTCTGCTTTCTTTGCTAGGTAAACCATGTTACGTTTTTTCAATTTAATTCCTCCTCAAAGTTATTAAAATACGCATTTTATAAATTAATTGGTTTATAGGTATCATGGAAGGCATCAGCCTTACACGAATAAAACTCTCCATTTACACCTTTTACAACATAGTCTCCAAATCTAACAACCACATAGCCTTCCAAAGTTCTCATTTTTAAAGCAGGTTCGCCATCGATAAAAATCGGTTCACGAGTGTGAGTAATCCAATGGAAAATCATATCTTTACTGCTGTCAGTGAACTCTATGGCTTCAACTACAACATTACCTTTCTTGTATTTAACCATTTTGTAATCCTCCTATCGACCAATCATTACACTCAACTTAAGCTTGCCAAGCACAAGTGCTTTCACATTAAACATGTCGTTCTTATTTCCAAGCAGTGCGAACAAGCGACCTTTACCTTTATCATCAATCCATCGCTTGCCATTTGTGGCAACAGAATAGCTTAACACCAATTTTACTTTCTTTTCCTTTTCCTTGATGAATCTTAATGCTTTTGTATAATACCCTTGTTTGATATTTTCATATTTCTTGATAAGCATAATCTGTTGCCTCCACTTGTTATTATTTACCGAACATTGGTTCGTTTTTCCATGAACTAATCATATCAGAACGGATGTTCGTTTGCAATACCTTTTAGAAACTTTTTAATGAATTTGTTTAAAGTTGATTAATTAGAAGATTCAATCAAGAATCTTACATATGCGTCCAATTCTTTGGCAGTTTCTGCAAAATCATCAGTGTTATCGAACACCTTCATGTAATCCTTTAATGGGCGCAACTGGTTTTCTAAAGAGTTGTTCATAACAGCCTCTTCTTTAACCTTCCCATCACGCTGTTTAAGACGTTCAATTGCTACTTTAGGGTCGCAGTATATCATGACGTTTTTCCAACCTAATTCACTAAGATAAGCGTGTTCTAGAACCTTTCTAACATCTGTGATAATCACTCTGTCGTGACCATCAGCTTTAATTTTTCGTAGCGTATGGTTAATCCAGACCATGATGTCATACTCACGAAGTGATTCTCCGATGTGCCACAACAGTTCTCTTTCTGGTCGTTCACCTTCTGGAACACCGTAGATACTGTGGGCAATACCATGAATGTCTTCTGCTAGAGCATACTTCTTAAATCCGTGTTTTTCTACAAGATAATCTGCGCAAGCATCTTTACCAGAGCCTGCTATCCAATTGTTAAATGCTATCTTTAACATATGATGTTGTCTCCCTTACATTTTCTATTTTAATGGTTTTGTTTAAAAGAGTCAAGTGAAAAATGACTCTCTTTTTATTTTATTTTTGAACATAGATTTCGATAGAACGTCTTCCCCATGACCTAGCCTTGTCTCCATGGTCAAAGAAGATATCTATGCGATTCCCTTTAATTGCCCCACCAGTATCTTCAGCTACGAATGTTTGACCAAACGCAGGGATATATACTTTAGAGCCAAGTGGAATAACTCGTGGGTCTACAGCGATGATTCCCCATCTGACACCTGTACCTTTTGCTGTGATGTCGCCACCACCAAGTTCATCTGCCACGTTAGAATATCCTGTAGCTTCAACAGTAACTTTTTGCCAGTTCTCATAACCTGCTGATACAACATTACTGGACTGTGGCTTTTGCTCCTGCGATTGTTGCGTTTGCTGTGGCTTCGGTTGCTTCTTCTGCTTCTGCTCTTGCTGTATTCGCTCTCGCTCTGCCTTTGCTTTTGCATCAGCTTTCATCTTTTTTAGCTGTTCTACCTCGCCCTTTAAGTTGCCATTCTCAGTCTCTAGATTGCTCTTCTCAGCTTCTAGATTAGATATAGTAGACTGCAACTCTTCTTGCTTCTGTGATAGTTTTTGGCTTTCAGATTCAACGTTAAGAAACTTTGCCTCTAATTCCTTGTAATTGGTTTGTTGTGCTTTAATCTGTATTCTCGCCTTGTCTAACTGCCTATTACTCTCTTCTAACATGCTGTAGCTATCGTATAGAAATGCACTACACGCAATAGTTAAACCAACACTGGCAGTTAGAACTATCCTCCCAACACTCTCCTTTGATGTTAAATTCTTCACTAATATCATTTCCTTTCTTGTGATGCTCAATTCATTGTAACATAAATTGCAATGGTTTTGTTTTACAGTTGTGTTACAGTCTTGGGAAGAGAATATTACACTCCTCCCAAGTGCGAACATCAATAGTAACTTGGCTCTGTCTTGTCTTCACGGATTGTTTTGAAAGATGCGAATCGCAGGTCAAGCGTACCATCTTCCTCTTCAAACGCTTCGAAGTATTGTATTTCGATGATTTTGTTTAATGCTAAATCTGGATTCTTCCAAATAGCATCTCGTATTTCATGTGGAATACCGCTACCCACGTTTACACGATTGCCATGGAAGTCTAATACAAAGCCACCAAGACTACCGATATTTCTACCACTCTTACCTTCGTAGATGCCCAAGCATCGTAAGTCAGCAGATTCAAATGATTTAACCTTAAGGATATCAAATGTACGCTTACAAGCATATCCTACGTCTGCTAATTGAACCATGATACCTTCTTCGCCATTAGCTTTAGCAACATCAGCAAGACCATCAATAATCTCTTTATCGAACTCGCCAATGTACAATGGTTCTACATACTTGACCAACTCGTGATTCTGTGTGCCAACAACTAATCCAAGCGCTTCTTTACGCTTCTCACAGCTTACTTCAAATCCACCTTGTTCAAACTTCTCAATAGGCAGTAAATCGAATGCGTGGAACTCCAATCCTTTCTTGACACCTTTCTTTCTCATGATACTAGATGTCTTCTTGTACAAGTCTTTTGAATTTAAACCTTCTTCATTTGTTGCAAGAAGTTCTCCGTCATAAACCTGTCCTTTAGGGAACTGTGCGAACGCCTCTTTAATTTCAACATATCCTTCTAGCAAGTGACCTTCACGAGAGAATATTTCAATTACTCCATTATCACGAACAAATATACATGCTCTGTTTCCATCTAATTTCTTCGTTGCAATAACACGTTTTCCAATATACTTCTTCCAGTGTTCATAAACCTTGAACTCACCTTTTACACGCTTGACTTCAATGTATTTCTCAGCAAGCATTAATTCAAAACTTGGTATGAATGCATATCCAAATGCTTCATTAATTGAACTACCTGTAGCGCCAATCGTAAGCTTTTTAATCGCCATTGCTTCTAGCAACCAACGAACCTCTTCTGGTTGCGATGTTATAAATGCTTGAACTACAGCAATGTTCTCATCTTTTCCAGTAGAGCTACTCAAGTAGTCCATGTAGTCATACACATCCAATAAAGGACGCTGACTTGTGGCGACTACAACCTCTTTCGCTAGTTTCTTCTGGGCTATATTAGTTTTCACATAAGGGTTATAGAGGTGATTTAAAACTTTGCACAGCATCTCATTATCCTTGTGATTTGTTAGAATCTCTTTCTTAGCTTTCTTACCACTGGTTGCTCCAATACTTTCAATAATTTTTGCAACTTCAACTATTGTAGTCATAATAAACCTCCATTTTTTTAATATTACAGAATCATTACAAATATAACAAAATCGTTAAATCATAATATTCATCTAGGAATAATTACCCAATTTAGCAATACTGTGATATACTCAAGTAGACAGAATTGTATACGCTTACCGCATTTGTACTATACTTGATGCATCTTTGACTGAAAACTTTCTGTAGCATCAAGAATCTTCTCTTTTGCAATGGTTCTGATTAATGAATCTTTAATACCAGAGAGAATCTGTTCAGTCTCATCAATAAGATTAAACGATTCTGCAAACGCTTCTTTTCTATCAACGCTAAGGGCGATGAGAGAAAGAGACTTTTGCGTTGAAAGTTCTAATGATATGATGACCTCTTCAATTTTTTCCAAAGATTGCATATCTTCGTGATTAGTGATTTTTTGGCTCATCGTAAATAACAACTCCTTCCGATAGTTCTTCAAGCGCTTCTCTATATGATTGTGCAACAGGAACTACTCTTCCACATTTTAAATACTTCGAAATAGAATGAACAACCTTTTGAATATCTTGTCCAAGAATATTATATCGATTAACTATATTCTCTCTAAACGTGTCAGCCATTTGTTCGGTGCAATGGTCACGTAGAATTTTTTCTGCCATAAAACGTAAAGCCTTTTTAACGTAGTCGTCCTTCAGTTCTTCTGGTGTTAACTTCAAGCACATTTCAACCCACTTTGTAATAAGCGAATCTTCTGTTGAAGCAAGCACATCAATTCTTGTTACATTAAATCCTCTACGAGTGTTTTTTAATTCATTGCAATTATGCAGGAGCATCTCTTCAATAGAAGCTTCTCCCTGCGTTAACGCATCGAATCCTCTCATGTTTGACACTTGGTTGATAGTAAATTTACGCATAGTAACTAACTTCCCCCTACTTATTAAGTTTTTTATGTTTTCGCCATATCTATTGACAAGGCTGTACTTCATAATTTTTTTGCCATTTTATACTTTAAGAGTACATACGTTCGATTTCTCGACCAAAAAAAATCTCGAATTCGAAGTATATTATTTTTCTCTTTACTTCAAGAATTTTTTGCCATTTACCTCTTGATGTTTTACCATCTGCCCTCCGTGTCAATGTTGGCACAGTGCGGATTCATCTTGTATGTATTTCCTGTTTTTCAATTATGTTACAAATGTTACGACTTTATTATTGTATTTCAACTTAGAGTTGAAATCAAGACTTTTTTCAACTCTGACTTTAAAATTTCAAGTCAGAGTGTAAGTAGTCTAAACATTGTGTTATCATGATAATTGGTGCTTAACTTGGTACTTAATCAACTAAACTAATTATACGAAGGTGGTTGTATGGAAAACAACAATACTGGAGACCTACTCAGATTAAAAAGATTAGAGAAGAAGTACACACTGGAAACAACTTCTAAAATGGTCGGCGTTTCTATTAATTATATATCTAAGTTAGAGAAGGGAGAAAATTCAAATCCCTCTGATGATATCATTGTCAATCTCGCAAAAGTTCTAGGGCTGAATGAAGACCGCTTATTTGAATGTTTTGGAAAAATACCTTTATCCACTAGACAAGCATTAGAATCTCATCCTATACTATCTAAGTCAATTTCTCAGATTACCAGTAACAAAGAACTCAGTGAAGAAAAGAAAGAAGAGTTCTTGAAAAAGACTGTTTACTGGTATAAGAAATTACTTGAAGAAGAATAAGCTCAAATATATAAGGGAGGATTCATATGAACGAATCGGAACAGTTGGAACGCTGTATACGTGAACTAAACCTCATGCTCGAAAATAATGAATTTTGGGAACATTTTACAGACCATATGATAATCGCCTTCGCTTTCTTTGGATTAGGTATATTATTTTCCGCTTGGCTTTTCATATATTTACTCAAGCGTAAGATTAAATTTGATTACGATATTCCAAAAGGAACAATCATGAGATTTATACATGGCGATAAAAAATGGTTTATTGTTAGACCTGTTACCACCATGCAATTTTTTGATATTATAGTCCTATGTTTTTTCGACAGAGGTAAAGATAAGTTTATCGAAAAACATAGTCAAAGGAGAGTAAGAGCTATAACTATATGCATAGTGGTTCTTATTGTCCTTTTTGCACTATCTGGAATAATGCTTGTCTTATCTGCCCTTGCTATAGACGTTAACATATTTAATCGTCTTAAGGGATGGTTCGTCTGGTAGCATAGAATCTTTATTCTCAATCAACCTTGTTCTTGCAAGTTGATTGAGTTCTTTATTTATTAATCACAATATATGTCAAGCGTATTATTTTTAGATTATCTATAAAGTTAAGTTAGACTAAATTAAGTTATGTTATGCTAAATTATTTATATATTGTTCAATTCTATTTTTTAAGTAAAATCTAGAAGATGTATTAACTGCTAATCCAAATCTATTTAGAATCATATCTACAGCTTTATCAGTATTCATTCCATTTCTGATTAATTGGTATGCGTAGTATACTTGTCCACTATAAGAAATTGTTGTTGCATTTAGATTTTCTTTAGCCTCAACATCTGCAATACGAAGGATACGTTGGTTAATATTTCTCCAGTTAATCTTCTCTCTACCCTTACGCACTCCACGAAGGATATGGTTAGATTCAGCTAATTTATATGTACGAGACTTCTCTCCTGTGATACTTACATACTCCCCATCTTCAATAGCACGTTTCACAAGCATTCTTGTTTTCGCACTCATTGGAACAGTTCTTGCTTCAACTTTCCTATCTCCCTCAGTTCTTTCTGGAAGATTGATTACGCTATTCTCGAAGTCAACTTGCTTTTCCGTTAACTCAACTAATTCAGTGTAGTTATCCTTAAAGCTTACGCCATCAAATGTTAGAGCGAGTATTACGCCATCTTGAGCATTATCTGAATACTCTGCCATATCCATAATCTCTTCCATATCGAAAATCATGTTCGCCTCTTCATCAACGTACTTCTCGATTTTCTTCTGCGTATTATAAGATGTTGCATGGTTAAAGTTATATGCTGTCACTCCTTGTTTAAGAGCGAAATCAACGTATTGTTTAATCTTAGACACATAGTTCTGTAAGCTTCTTACGGTTTTAGATTTTAAAGCTACGAAAGCTTCTGTTAATTCATCTGTATCAAAGTCATACAGGTCTTTACCTAGCTTCTCTTCTACAGAAGCTGTTCTATCAAAGATAATAGCAATGTTCTTTATTGATTCTTCCGTATATTCGTTAATCATCGATTCGATGAAAGTTACTTTAAATGATTCGTTATAAAATCCTTCTGTAATTTCCCATAAGAAGATTCTGAATGGATTCAATGTTTCCTTCTTAGAGAAAGCATATAGTTTATTGAAAACAGCTTTTTGCTTTCTGATTTCTAGATTTTCTAATTCATCGATATTCTGATTATCAAAGATTTCTACAACAGATTGTCTTCCAATAGTTCTTACAAGACCTTCAGCAATCTCTTCCTTAGTGCCTACTAAAACACCCATATTCAAAGCCGTTAATACTTGACCTAACTCCCTCTTTACATTCACGTCCATACGTCTCATCTCACACAATCTCCTTCATAACTTGGTTTTAAATACTATTTACTATTTTACCTATCTCTATGTATGTACTTCCTATCTATAAGCCTATCTTAATGCATTTGTTTAACGATTGCAAGTATTTTTCAATACTTTTGTTTAATATTTTTTTAATCACCGCCAAAGCTTGATACTAAAGGCTTTGACGGCTTTTACATTAAATTGCAATTGTTTTATTTAATAATCAAACGCTAACAACTGAACTTTGATTAACATTACTCTGTTCAATTATCTCCAGTATCTCTGCCGTGGTTCTTGATGCAATCCCCAAAGCATAGTCATCGTGGCTAATGATACTGGCAAAGATAAACTCCATATCGTAGAAGACATCTTGCACATGGTATCTCTCTCTTGTTTTACCTTTTACGAATGATAAACCTTGATGGTATAAAGTATAGAAGCGAGCCTCGTCTCTAATTACCCAAGTATCCTTCTTACTTCTTACTATCGTAGTTCCTCCCACAAGAACCTTGACCTTCAGTGTAGGATATTTAGAAGCAATCTCTAGAATCTCCTCTTCTGTTAGTTCCTTAGTTTCCCAACCTTGTGACATCATTCGATGTGCTTTTTCGTAAATAGTTTGATGCTTAGTTTTCTTACTATGTTTTAAAGCCTGTAGATTTAACATATCTCTCATATTCTTTTACTCTCCCTGTACGTAATGCACCATTGCAGTTCATTAAATTACCTCCATTATTTAAGATTCCGCATTCCCCAACACGGAATCCTTATTTTTATTAATGGTTTTGCTTAACTCTTAATTAAGATTATAAATGCATTACCATCATAAGTCAACATATTTTAATGATTTTGTTTAACATTTCGATACGATGCGATTGAGCGCTATCTTCCCAACCGCATCAAGATACTCATCTTAATATCTTCATTGTCTTTAATGAATGACAATAGCTCCTCATGAGACAGTTCATCTAGAATAGACTCGTCAATATCCCTACTCATATTGTAGCTTAGTTGGTTAACATAGGACTTCTCTTCCTTGATATAAATCTCTGTAGTAGCCATGGAACTATGAGCGCCTAATTGCTTGCACAGGTTTATATCCTTTGTTAACTGGTATCCAATTGTAATTGCAGTAGCTTTCATAGTATGGATAGATATATTCTTGCCAATCATCTTCGCATACTTCTTCAAGCTTCTTTCATAGCGCTTATAAGCACCTTCACTACTAGACAGCATTGAGAACACATTCTCCTGTCCATTATCTAACTGTTTCAATTCATTGTAGAATTCGTCAGAGATTGGTCTCTCTGTATCCTTGCTACCTTTACCTACGAAATCAATAACCCAGACCATTTGACCAGTACCAATATCTTTCTTCTGGGTAATCTTGTCCCATGAGAAGTATAGTGTAGCTGTTTTACGACCACCAGTATGAAAGAGAGTCTTTGAATATAGATACTTCTCCAACCCATCAGACTCTTCTTTCATAAACTCCAGTAAATTCAGATACTCTTGCAAGGAAAGTGCCTCATGATGCTTCGTACTCTTCTTAAGCTTAATATCTAATGCTCTTGGATTAACTGAAACTTCATTCTTAAGAAGAGCATTGTAGAAGCTTGAGACACTATGTAGCTTGGTCTTAATCGTTCCTGCTGTGTTCCCTCTTTCAATTAGAACATCAACGAATTTAGTTTGAACATCCTTGTTCTTGACTGATTTAATATCATCAACTGTAACAAATTTCATCTCTTTACCAAGAGTTAGCATGAAGAATTCCTCGACACGAGACTTGTATTCCCCTGCTGTTCTCTCAGAGTTGCGATAATGCTCGCTCAAGAAAGCTTCATAAACTTCTTGAACATCCATGTTATGTAATGGAAGAACCTCTGCGACTTCCAAACTATCATAAGATTTAACTGCTGACATTTGTATCATTCCCTTCGGTTTATCTATTACATACTGTATCACTGTAACAGTATTACAGTCAAGAACTTTTTTGAATGTTATTTAAAAAGATTGTCGTTAACTAAATCTCGTAGCAAGAAGGTGTCTATCTTTTTCATATCTCCACCTTCAACAACTTCATTCCAAGTAAGCAGATATATCTCTGAATCCTCCAGAAGTTCTTCTGAGCGCTTCACTACGATTGCATGGTAGTCTCCTATTAGATTCATCATAATCAGAGCAATAGCATGCTTTGTTTGAATCTCTCCTGGCAATTTATCGTTACGATAATCGACTATCAACTCTGACACATCAACAGAATCATCAAAATTCATATTCTTCTTTGTATCATTCTCATCCCAAGTAACAATATTTAACATTTTCATATCTCCTCTCAATCAATTGCTTTTATGATTCGTTCGTTAATGTACCATAAGACAAGAACCTTGAGATATCCTGTAATAGATTCTTGAAATGCAAATATGACAAATGGGACGCCTAGTATAACTGCGATACGAAGCACAAGCGCAAATCCCATAAATAGGTTTCGAACTGGTACACCGCTACGATAAAGAGAATGATGGCTTCTTTTGCTTTTAAATTTGAATCTATTCCTTCTCAAACGTTCTCACCTCTTTTGGTTATATACTGTAATACTGTTGTATGGTTACAGTGTAAAAGTTAACCGAATTCCTGTCAACTTATTCTTGTTAAATTTAGAAACTTTTAATTTTTCAAAATAAAAAGAGGCACTCAATTAGCACCTCTTAACTATCCTTCTAATTCACTTATTGTTTCAACCTCTGCATCCCACAAATCTAATTCTGTTGCCTTGTGACCTTCATAGTTGCCATCGTCAAACAACTTCTGAGCATGCTCTGGGCTATCTGCTTTAATATAAACCTTTGACCTATCTTTCTCTACAAAAATAACTTCAAACTCTTGTTACATAATCAATACCTCATTCTTTTATATTTTTCAGAGCCTGTTCAATAAGCCACTGATGAATCTTGATATGGTCTTGAGAGACAAGTATAACGCCATTAGGCTCACTTTCACGAACCTTCATTTGTTCTAGCTTGTACTTTGCAAAATACATTTTCTCTTCATCTGTCCAATCTGAGAAATGGTCGTCCATAAAATCTTTGCGTTCCATTTTATTTTCCTCCAATTCTTCTAACTTGTAAGTTACTACCTCTCCACTAAGTTCTTTCAATTCTTCCTCAGAAAGTTTTTCACATTCTAAGGTCATCTTAGGAGAACCATAACTGTATGTTTGATGCGCACTAGGAGCGCCCTTCGTGCTATTAACGCTTCTCCATGGGTCTCCTGCTCTTCTTCTTCCTGCTCGCCTTACTCCCACCTGTTACACCTCCTAATAAAAGTCCGATATTATTAATTAATTATTTGTATCCAATATTGTACTCATATCCTTTTTTGGGATTATAAACTCTAATCGCATCTGAAAGTGTATGAATTCTATCCAACACCATGTAAGCATGCATTCCTTCTGTTACATAGCGCAGTTTATAACATTCTTCCAACTCAATTTTACGAGGATTAAATAGCAATCTATGATACCACTTAGGGTTCTTTAATTCAGCGTATACATACATATTGCTTGAGACCATAGCATGACCTAATTCTACAAGTACGTTGCCATAGTAATCTGTAACAACTCCATTCTCATCTTGATATAGCCAGTTTTCTTCTGGGATACTTCTCATCATCAATCTCCCTCACACTATCTTTTTCAACAAATTAATAAACTTATCCTTTTCTTCCTGTGACAGATTATCACTAGCTTCTGCCTTAATTATCAAGGCTTTCTCACAATCTATTTTAGAAATGTCATTCTCTACAATGTCATCAATTGGAATACCATGATACTGTGACAGAGCCTTTAAATTTTGCAACGTTGGTTCGAACTTGCCATTTTCATATCCATTATATAACTGTCTAGAAACGCCAATTTCTCTTGCAACGTCCGCTTGACTAACCCAAGGCTTCAGATTTCTTAGTAGTTTTAATTTTGCTCCTACACTCAACTTCATTTATATCATTCCCCACATTTAGATTCCCCAATGTGTACGACAAAATATGTAAAATCCATCCTTTTCACTGTAACACTATTACAGTGACTGGTCAATTGTTTGGGGAGAAAAAATTTTCTCCCTTTTATATCAACTATTCCACTGGAATAAGTTTTACCTGCTCTCCTGTTTTGATAATGTTTCCTGCCTCACAGAAGAATACATAATCTCCTCGACCAACAGAACTATTACCCAGAATTGTATTTACGACTGCTCTGCCACTCTTATCGTATACGAAGAAGTTACTTCCTCGACCTGTTGCAGTAGCTTTGTAGCGACCTGCAGGAATATCTTTTCCTACAATGTACTCACCTGCAATTAATGTTTTAGGCTCTTCTTGCTTAGTCTTAACGCCTTCTGTAAGCTTCTCTAATTCAGCTTTCTTGCCATTAATATCGCCATCTAGCTTGCTTACTTCGCCCTTCTTGGACTCTGTATCCTTGCCTAGCTTTTCAATCTCTGCAGACAATTCATTTTTCTTTTGAACCATTGCCAGAGTTTCAGTTACATCTGACTTTTTTTCGTCCAATTTCTTTTGCTCATCTGCGATTCCTTTTTTCACTTTGTCTTTCGTATAATCCAGTTCTTTTTCTTTCTTATCAATCTTAGATACTAGCTGATTATAATTTACTTTCTCTTCCCCAATTGTAACCTTTGCACCGCTAGAACCTAGAGTGAAAGATGCTACCAACCCAACAACTATACCAACTGACACCCATAATTTTTTTGCCTTTAAAATACTCATCGTCCTGCCTCCCACATTATCTATTAATCTAAATCATCTATATCATCCGATTCCTGCCATGAATACCACTTCAGCTTTTCTTTAGCTTCGACTGGATTTTGATACTTTCCTTTTGGTGCAATCCAGTTCCCTGCGCTATGATAATACTTTTGCTGATGGATATATGTCCCCTCACGGAAGAAATCGAGGCTATCATCATTCTTCAGTATTTCTTTTACTGCTACTGATAACTCGCTTGTATACTCATCTCCCAATTTTTCTTTTAGGAAATTTGATACATCATTAAGACTCATAAATGCTTCTCTAACATTCCAGATATTCAGAATGATATGGTCTGCTAATTGTTTTGCTAATTCATTTTGCACTGCTAACATTTTTTTCTCCCGTTCTACACACTGGTTATAGATTTCATCTACCTTTGTAGGCTCTAGCCATTTGCCACACTACCGACATTACGCACTTATGATATCCTGTTATATTTGAATCCTCTACTGGCATCTTCCAACGATTCATAAGAGCGACTTCAAAGCTATTAGTTTCTCGAACCATGAATACTATTTTTTTCCCAAAATGATGACTGATAACGAACATAGCCTTCTTCCAATCCAATCCTGGCTTCACAGAGCAAATGCCTGCATATTCATTTTCATGCTCTAAGAATTCAACACCATAAGCTTCATATGTATGTTTTGATGAATCTACAGCCGAGTTACTATACTCCATTAAATTTTTTGCCACTGTTAAAATATGCTCAAGAGATTCTCTATTCTCTCCCTTATAAGCTGATGCAGTATATGCGATTCGATGGATTTGTTTTAACTCATCGCTATTTAAAAATTCTTTTGCCCTTGAAGAAAATTGATTTGAATATTCAAGCTTATGCAGGTTTGTATAAATTAATTCAGCAAGCTTTGTGATTTGTTCTTTCAGTTCTAATTTGTTCATGGTAATCTCTCCCACTTATATAGTTTATCAATTATCTAAAATGCTGTCAATAAAATTTAATGAATTTGTTTTACGTTATTTTTCAAACGCCTTGAACACTATCCAAGGCACTTGAGATTTTACGCTATTGGTTGCTCTGCCTGTTCTTCTTTAAGTTGCTCTGCTTTAGTTGGTTGGAACTTTTCAAAGTATGCATTTAAATGTTCTTGCATTGCATTGATTCGACCATTTGTTTTCTCTTTCTTAACGCTACCTGCACCACCATAGTTTTTGTAGTTCGTGCGAATCTCACTCTTATGCTTTAATGCTTTCTTGAATTCTTCTTTCCAATCAGAGAAGCGTAAATGATGAATATCCATTTCCATAGCCTTCATAGCTGTTAACATTGTCATTGGGAAGTGTACTTTCTTAAGCAGTACAGATTCTTTTCCATCGAATGCTTTGTCTAAGTAATCCATAGTAGCTACAATTTTTTCAATGATTGCATCCTTGCTATCATCATTCTTGAATGATTGAGCATAATCGAATACATCGTTAGATGAAATAGATTTCCACTCATAGTTGTCATCAATTAACATCATAGTTTGAAGAAGTGCAGTTTCATTATCAGCTTTTCTTAATTGTAATTCTGTGAATGAAGCTTTTTCAGTCATCATGTTATGGTTTACTAATTCTTTAATTTTACCTGCCCAAGCATTACCCATCTTAGCTTTAGCTTTTTGTTGTTTACTTAATGGCGTACCATTATTTAAGCGATAGAACATGTCCTCAATTTCTTCATCAGTTACTTCATCGAATTTATAAATCTGAAGTGAGAAGCTATTGATTTTATCTTGAACTTCTTCATCTAACTCACTGAAATGTTTTCCTGCTAATACATATTCTTCATCATCAATTTCAACACTTGGAGTTTCTTCGTGTAAAGCGTACTCGTCATTTAAGAAGCCAGAGATGTTTGTTAAACGCTGTTTTCCATCAAGAATTAAGTACACCGACACTTCTTTTTCTTTACCTTTAACTTCCATCATTTGTTTTTCGATAAGGCTATATAATGCAGGTACTGGATAATCTCCTGCTAATGAATGAATTAATAATGATTTTTGCATTAAGTCCCATTGACCACCTGCACGTTGAATAGGATAATCAAAACTGATAGTTCCTTTATTTACCATACCCATAAATTGTTTTACCATCCAATTTACACTTGATTTTTTCATAGTCGCCAAACTCCCTTTTTTAATGGTTTTTTTTAAGTTAATTACATGTTATCACTGTAACAGTGTTATAGTCAAGCATTAAATTTAATTTTTTTAAATTTCAATAATTTTACCTTGTTTACGCCATTCAGTAACGCTAATTTTAAAACCTTCGCTCTCTGGAAATTTTTCACGAAATACATTTACCACCGCTTCAAGCTTGCATGGTGTGTTGATACTTCTCTCTGCTGTAGCGAAGAAGTGCATTCCCTTTAAAGATACGTTGATTTCATAATACATATTTATTTCCCCTCTCATAATAAAATGATGATTTTATCTATTATTAAATTAAAAAATTCTTAATTCATTCAAGAGAGGATTTATTATCCCCTCACGTAATACTATAACAGCATTACAGTTGAATGTCAAAAAATTTTTTGCCTTATTTATTTTTAATTGATGCGTTGTACTCTTCAATCAAATCATTATACCTTTGATAAAGCTTTTCCAGTTCTTCGCCTTCTGTTATTTTATCGCTAACAACCCTATTCCCTTCTAGTTCCACAGTTATTATTTGACCTGCGTTATACTCCTCTTTTGTTTTAACTACCACATCAGAGCCGTGTACCTTATCAATCATCTTAAGATATGATTCACCATTTACATTTACTTCAATAATGCCATGCGCTATAATTTTTTCTTCCATGTTATCATCTGTAGAAGCAGATGTACCAAAGATAGAAAAGATATTCGAGATGATTGACACACCAACAACGAATGCAAGTGTCATCTTAACCCATGGTCTTAATTTTAATTTTTCCTTTTTCATTTCATTCTCTCCCATTCATATATTAACGGTGACTGCCATCATCAGACCACATGCATCACCATGCGATGACAGGGAAATTTTTCCTCCCTGTTTCAGCTTAATCTTCTAATTTAGATTCATGAATTTTATATTTACTGATATCGATAACCGTGTAACCTTCTTCTTTTAATCGCTCACCTAATGATTCCTCAAGTGGGTATACATTTATTATGTCCCACTGTACTTCATCAATGAAATTATTTGCAGGTATAAAGCCTTGAACATTGCTTTCATCAGTATTTATATAGTCATACCCTGCAACTAAATCTAAATCATACGTGAATCCTAACCCAGTGCTATCTGCTATTTGTCGCATTCTTGTAATCACGTAAATCATATTTTCTTTAATCACATATACTTTTGTAGTTAATTCCATTTTAAAATCTCTCCCTTTATTGTTCTGAGTTCATTATACACTGTAACAGTATTACAGTAAAGAATTATTTTTCACCTATTCTGTAGCTTATTTTTAAACATTAGCATAACTTCATCCGCTGTTGTCTCGCCATAATTTTCATACATGTCATTTGCTTCTTTCGTGAATACAAGCATATTATCTTTGTCCCATAATTCCAATAATCTTTTTATATAACTATCTCTTACATCATCTAGCATGTACATTTTTTTATTCCCTCCATTCCTTATTCATACATAGGTCTTTCTCTTGTTTCATTCTCAGCAGGTCTACGCTCAATAAATACTTGCACATCAGCGCCACCTAGTACAAAAGAAATATCTCCATGTTTAACATCATTATATTCTTTCAATAAATCTTCTTTAATTTCATCTGAAAATTTATTTTTGCAAGGAATTGTTTCAAGGCATTTGTACCAGTCAAACCACCAGCCGCCTTCTTCATGTCCTCCAAATTCTCTAGTAACCTTGTACACGCTCACATATACTTTCATATCCTCTGGAGCATCTACATAGCCATTAAAGCAGGCTTTACATTCTTGTGTCCATCCTTTACCTTCTACAAATTTATTATCTCCAGCCCCATTACATGCAGTACATTGAATTGTTAACATAATTTTTTCTCCCCTTTAAATTTATTTTTCGTCAAAATTTAATGACATAGATGGTGTGTATTTACGGATATTGTAGTTTGAAATTTTAATTTCTTTTAAAAAATCATAGAAGTCAAATGATGATAGAAAACATTTTGATATCATTTCATAAGGTGCATCTGTTATGTAAATTTTTTCCTCACCATTAACCGTTATTGGGACTATTTTACAAACATCTGATTTCATTGCCGTTACCTCCATTTTTTTTATTCGTATATATTCCCAATTATAACTTTATACCCCTGTTTCTCAAGGGATTCTTTTACTCGCTTACGTCTTGCTTCACCTTTGTAAATTTTTTCTTCCTCACTTAATGTGAAGTATTTTGTACGTCTGTTCTTGCTGTGTGAGACTGTTGCATGAACGTTGCATCCTTCGCCAAACGCATCCATAGTTAACTCAATGAATGTTACATCTAAAGTTTTTATTTCCTTTTTAACGTCTGTTAGTGTGCTGACCATCATATTTTTTCTCCCTTATAATAATTCTTTTTCGCTATATAACACACTTTCATTAAGTTAACGTATAAGTTTTGCCACCATAACCATTATCTCTAAGATTAAATGGTACGCCTAATTTGTTTACAGCCTCATGAAATAAATTCCCAAATCCATCGCCTCTTATATCCTTTTCTGGATGAGGAATCCAATTCTCTTTATTCACAAATAGAGAGAATATATTTACAGCTACTAATTCCTTCCTGTCCATCTCGCCAATAAGTTGCATGATTAATTTTTTACCTTGTACAGCACACGCTTTCCATTCCATATTTTCATACAAGCCTGTTTCCCAGTCAAAACGATTGTAACTATCATTGTATCTTGCAACAATTTTTTCTAAGCGATTAACTTTTTTATTCATCATTTCCATCATTTTTTATTTCCCCTTTTCGTTTAGAATTTTTTCGCTTTTAAATTAGGCAACTGGTATAAACAAATCATACGCTAGATTACTATGAAACGATACGCTAACCTCGTAATATTTTTTTCCTTCGATATCCTTCACTTGAACCCAACATGAAGGAGTCAACCAACCAAACTTTTGTAACAATGACTCCTTGCTTACTTCCCCTTGACCAAAGTTGTTCACGCTATCCCAAACATAGTCGTCAGTGTAGTGATATGCACAAATCATTTTTTCAAATTCTTCACGCTCGATTGCTCGCTTTACTACATCGTAGCGAAGTGTTGCGACTCCTCTATTTTTTTCTTGTGCCTTTGCTAATGCATTTGTGATTGACTTGATAATTTTTTTCATGTGTAATTTCCCCTTACATTCCATATTTTTTGTTGAACTCATCCCAAGCGCTGATTTGTTGCTCAACGCTTGATTTCTTCGTGAAGAATTTTTTTGCCCATTTAATTGCCTTTGCCATTCTCCATCACTCCTACAATTTTTTTCGCCTTTAAATACTTTGCACCACGTCCACCGTGAAGACTTCGCCAAATTCATTTACTGTTACTTCTACCACTTGACCTTCTTTTACTCTGTCACTAGCTATTGCATACTCATATCCTTCTGAATCTTGACCATATGCCCATTCACCATCATTAAGTTCGATGTTAAGTGTTTTCGTTTCGACTCCTGCTCCTTCATCGTAGAAGCTTTCTTTAACCCATGAACCATCCTCAGCTTGCACGTATCCTTCTTTGTTTCTGTTCTCATCTTCCAAGTCATTAGACTTGAATGCTTCGTACTCAAACGATTCCTCGTATGAGTCGATAACATCCCTAAATCTATCGTACAGTGTGCTTAGTTCTTCGTTCAGCGTGTACTCATCGTTCACAATTTCTCCCAGTCCATCCATCGTCACTGTTACAATTGCACCCTGCTCATAATTTTTTGCCTCTACTAAGATGTAACCATCAATTGCATCGTTGTCGTCAATTGGTAAAGTGTACGCTAATCCTTTTTCTGTGTAGTCTACAATTGTGTGTACCACTGTAATATTTTTTTGTGCTTGTTCTTTGTAATTGTTTTCTGCCTGTACTTCTTTTGTTGGGCTTGCAAACATTCCCACACTTGTTGCCATTACCATAATTGCTACTAATACTTTCAATAATTTTTTCATCCTTGATTACCTGCCTTTATAAGTTTTTTTGCCGAGTCAATAACTCGATTGCAGGCAAGAATTCCCCTGCCTACTAGCCAGTTATTGCAATGGTTTTGTTTTAGTGGATTTCAATTGCTACGTCTACATTTGCAAGATAGCAAACTTTACATTCTCCACAATCCTTTTCTTTTGGTGTGTTCTTGAAAGCTTCACTAGATGGACAAGCAAACATTCCCTTTTCTTCTAGTGTGCCTGCCTTTTCTGCTGTGAAGATACTCATTCCCAATTCTTTTGTCATCTGTAAAAATTTTGGCTTTGTATCCTCCCATACGCTTGACTTGAATGTGATGTTTACATTTTCTTTTCCTACATTCTTGTACAGAGTTTTCACGAATGGTAATGATTTTGTGTATGCCATGAATACAATCGCTCTGTTACCTTTGAAGTGTTGAGCGATTTCATGCCATTTTACAAGGTATTCGTATGAATAAAAGTCGCCTGCCTCGTGAATTCTGAAGAACACTGTTTTACCTTTGTTCTTTTTGCGAGCCAGTTCGAACTCGATTTGTTCAATCATAGCGCTCACAAACTCGTTAGATTTTGAGAACTCAAGGTTCATTTGTCGTCTAGTGTTAACTGTTGGATACATCTTTTCAGCCTTAAGAGCGTAGCAAGATTTCTCACACAATTCAGTTCTGAAAGGACATGTTACAACGCTTGTGATATTCCATTGATAGAATGCTACTACCTTGTTATCTTTTAGTTTCTTGTTACCTTCGCTTAGTGCCATTGAAATATCTTTCATTGATACCTTGCATTTGTTAGCCTTTTCGAAAGCCTTTGCTTGTACTTCATTGTTAAATTTAGTCATTATAAATCTCTCCAGTTCATTAGTTAATTTGTTTAGTTTTTCATTCAAACGCTCAAGACTTGAACACTTGAACCAAAAACCAAACGGTTATTGGTCTTGGAAACGCTTGAGACTCAAGTTCTCAACGGTTACTGGTGTTTCATATCTCCGTTTTTCCAATAGTTAGCCTACACAAAAGAGTCGCTATGCTCCTTTATTCGTTCTTACTATCTCACGTTCTGTCGAGATATTACTTTACTGGCTCGCCTCTTACAGCCTTGTGAGTGCATACCGTGTACCACTCTGCCAATTTATACACTTGCTATCGTGTTTGTTAACCTTATTCGATTTTCAAAGAACTTCATAGAACTGTCACTCCTATTCAATCCCTACACTTTCAAAATGGTTTTGAGAGCCTGCTTTACTTATGTAAGGTGTATGTATGCAAGTGTTATCCGCTCCAGTGAGCATTCAAGATAACTTGTTCTTGCTTTGTTTTGTTGTTGCCGTGTTGCTTGGCACACTCATATCTAACCATACTTTCTAAAAAACACACAACTGTAATCATTAAATTCTAATGGTTTTGTTTTAGTGGATTTTTTAGGTGGATTCTACGCTATGCACACACACGTAATTTCTATAGGAGAAAGTGGTGTATTTTTCCGACTCGAAATGTACGCTCATCCCTAGAGCCACAAGGCTTCAAAGTGTTTTATAAAATGACCATGATTGTAAGCGTTTACATTTGCTAAAAATGCCTGTGGATAACTCACTTAAATAAAACCATCGAAAAAAAGTTTAAAAAAAATTATAAAAAAATTTGAGGCCTTCAGCCTTAGAGCCACAAGGGAGAACAAGTATTTCGAATTTGTCAAGCGAATCATAAATTTTAAAAAAATGTTATCCACAGGTAAATTCCACGTTTAAAAGTGGGTTGAACCATTGGTATTACAATGTTTTTAAAATGTTTATTATTTTGATTGTCGATTTTTGTCGAAAACTTTTTTATTTTTTCAGCGATTTTGTACAAAATGTGTGTGCAAGCTTAGAGCATCAACGGTGTATACGCTTACATGAAATAGACAGAGTAGTCAGACAACGCTCACGATTAGGACACACTTGGCTGAATGGTAGTATATGGAAGGTGGTGTGCGTTAGATAAGCGCTTACAATGTAGTGATACCAAGGTGTGAGCATGGATACAAGGGATATAGAGGCATGCAGGATATGGGACACACTGGTATGAATGGTAGGATATAGCAGTAAAGGTAATAGGTAAATGGGGATGAACCCTTGATATTATTGGATTGGTAGCGCTCACATAATACTAATGTGGTATGGATATAGTAGCGTCGTATACCTATACCCCTATGATATGTGGTAGTATAGCTGTATTGTATAGGTTGTATAGGGGGATAGCTAAAACCTTGGTGCTGTAGTGTTCATGGGCTATGACTAGCGTGCCTTAACATGCTACATATAGGAGGCTAGAATGTATAGCAAAGCCTTTGTATGACAGTCTTCAGTATACCTACCTATGGTATGCATAGTATGGTAGTACATATATGTATACATGTAGTGTGGTGTTGTGTGTGTGTATACATGTAGTATGCATAATGGTGTATGAATATGCAGTCGTGTAGTGTGCCAGTGAGGTGCAGACAGACAGTGACCTAGTGACCTGTGATGTGATGTGTGACTCTTAGAGACACAAGGCTTTTACTTGCCTTAAGCCTAGCCTTGGGACGTGGTGTATGTGGTCGTGCATATGAGTGCATAAATGAGTGCATAAAAGAATGTGTTGACATTGTTGTGTAACGTATGGTATTGATGGCAGGTGAATGAACGGTTGTCAATAGGTAATGTGATATTAGTGTGCATATGTATGAAATAGTGCATAATATGTCGTTAGTGTATATGAGTGTATAATGGCTGTGAAGGCTTGGTGTGAGTGAGTTTGTAAGGTGAATTAGGTGGTGATATGTGATGTGAGTTGAGTGTATATGTATATGTATGTATAATTGTGAATGTACCTCCACCATCCACACCGCATGGCATAGCAACCGATAAGCCTACTCACTATAAGGCTAAGACCACCAATCAGCCACCAGACAACCTACACGAGTAAATATACAGTCATGCATATTGGTATACATATACATTCACCGCACTGTATAGCTTGTGTTCCGTCAAGGGTATGCACTTGTCACGCTTGCATACTAGCTTGTATAGAACGCTCGCTTGTACGTCTACTAATAGTTCTTAGTGGACGGTATGAGGGGCGGTATTTACCACATATTTACAGGTACTTATTAGCAAATCGAATATGGGTACATTCACCCACACACTACCAAAATGCCCCATACGAGCGATTCTAACCTCATCCAAAATCCATTTCCTAACGAATCTCCATATTTACCCTCATCGTAACCCTTATCGGAACCTACCAGTAATTCCCTTACTTACCATTACCTTACAAGGGGTATATTTACCACACAAAATAGGTACTTAAATATAGCTCCCACTAGCATATATATAGCCTATGACGATAACAACCATCCGAAGCGTAATGTATGTCTAAATGACCTTTATATCCTCTATATAACGTAAATAGCCCATAATTGAGCTATTTTAAGCCTTTTTAACCCTTTTTGCCCTATTTTTACTAATTTTCGTCCATTTTTAGCCGTTTTTTAGCAATTTTAAGCCTTTTTCGGTCATTTTTCACACATTTTTGACCATTTTTAGCATATTTTTAATGCTTTTCACACCAAAACACGAACATTCCACCCTAATTTGATCTCAAATAACCCTATATTTAGCTATATATAGCCTATATCCAGTCCAGTTTCTTCTATTCCAGTTTCTTCTACTATAATACAAAAAAGCCGATGCTTATACATCGACCTCAGTTCAACGCTCCTCTATCCATGGAAACTTCTAGTAGTACAATGCCATCTCCATGCTTCTCTTTCAAGTCTTCCATCTTAAAATTTATGAACATCCAATCGGTAGACTCTTTATCCTCATCGTAAACATCAGTATCATAGGTCTTAGTGAATCTCTCCACTACCTCCCCTACTCCAGTAAGTATCTTCAATTCATAAGTAATGACAGTTTCTGGTCTCAACTGACTTCCTCCTACATACCAAGTATATTATTGATATAATCTTCATTCTCATCACTTTTAACATAGTTGTTGGCTACATTCTCTTTAATCTCTTCCTTCTGTTCTACTATATCCTCAGTTTGCTGTACTCTGGATAGTCCATGTTTATCAGCGCATACAAGATAAGTCAAGTATGCGCTAAAATTGCCACCAAAGTATTTATCAGCCATATCCATTGCAGTATCAAAGACATCTTCTCTAAATGATACAGAGCGTTTGACTGTTGGTAGTTTATTTTTCAAACTTCTGAACTCCTACATTATAGAATGCTTCTGCATTGGATTGAATCTCATTACATTGGATTCCTTTATTTGAAGGAAGATATTCTTTGAATCGTAGAGAGCCACCGCCAACAAATGTCTTCTTATGAACGATATCATATGGGAAGTCAGTTTTAATCTTAGTGATAATTCTATCCATATGATTATTGAAATGTTTAGGGAAATCAAACTCCTTTTGCTCTTCTGAGATTGTAACAGCATTCTCCTCAATGAATCTCTCAACATCTTGGTCATCGACCTCTACATTGAATTGAGCATTAATCGCACTAGCAACAGTTGAGTAGAATTTAAGCATGCCAAGTTGATAACTTTCATATTTTACCATTCTTCTACCTTCGTAATATGACACGTCAACTGTGAGACCGCCAATATCAATTACTAGATTAGTCCTTCCCTCTTCAAATTCCTTCGGATTTGTTAGGGCTAACCCTGCAGATTGCGGGAATACGATGCAGTCCTTAATATGTATAGTCCTATCTTTCCCTTTGTATCCAACAGTAATCTTCTTATTGAACAAGAACTCTTTCAACTCATCCTTTTGAGTTGGATACCATGCCACTGGAAGACCAGTTACAAGATTTACATTTATGTCTGTCAGCTTATCATCAACGTTTCTAAGTATAGCTGTTAGTAATAGAGGTTCAAAGTTTGGGTCTGAAATCTTATTAGGTACAACTGTAATACGACCTCTCTCCCCTATTGTCAACTTACTTCCATCATACTCAACTACAGTAGAACCAGTGTTGATGTCGATAATTCCATCTTTAACAGTGCTTCTAAATACATCTAAACCCTTCTTGCTCTTTGTTTTTGTATGAGAATAGCCAACATCGATTCCCAAAGTTAATGTTCCCATTAAATATAATTCCTCCTTTTATAGTAAAAATGCCACTATATCCTACTAGGTAGGACTAGGTGCTACCAATGAATCAATTCCCTTATGTACCTTATCTTACCAGTGCTACCCAGTAGTGTCAAGTGGGATGTGGTAGCATTTTCTAGATTACTAGTAATAGACTACTAGCTATAATGGACAGCAGACCTAAATACGTCCTATCAAAATGATATTTCATCCCTCTATATCCTTATTATAATGTAGGGCAGGGGATTTGATAGGTAAAATATACGTATCCTTTAACCTCTAATTGCAGGCTATATTGTAGGACAGAAGGCTTTATAGGTCATGAAGTGGAATATATAATGTATGTCAATTGAAAATATAGGTCAAAGTGTGGTTTAATATAGGTAATAACATAGACAGGGAGGCATGGGAATGGCTCTGGAAGTAGATTTCATAACACTTGGCGATGCATCTGAGAGATTAGAAGTGCCATCACCAACATTGAGAAACTGGACTGACCAGTTAGAAGAGTTTGATATTCACTTTGTCATGAGGAATAATAGGAATGAACGAATCTATTATGATACTGATTTAGAAATATTTGGATTCCTTCGTGACCTCAAACAAGAACATGGTAGAAGAACCACGACAAAAGACTTAGGATACATGATGCGTGAGATGGATAGGTTCGAACTTAGAAGCAGGGAAGATGCACCACAACCATCTAATCCATCTAACAAAACAGCAGACTTACTAAATCAAGAAGACATTCAGCGATTGATGCAGAGTGAACGTGTAAAACAATTCATAAACATCATAATATCTGAAACTCAAAATAGTTTGAAAGGTGAATTGAGAGAGGAACTAACTTTAACAATTCGTGAAGAGATTCAGAAAGAACTAACTGAACAAATGAATGAGCAACAGCAAAAGCTAGATGCTACAGCAGAGAGAATAGAAGAGGCGCTGAAAAAGAGAGATGACCAGATGACCACATTTATATCTGAAATGAGAGAACATAATAAGAGAATCGAACAGGAAAAGAAGAAGGGATTCTTTGGAAGACTGTTTGGTAAATAGAAAAAGAGTGGGGAATATAATCCTCACTCTTTTTAATGGTTTTGTTTATTTAACTCGAATTCTTTCGACCTTGATTTCTCCATCTTCATAAACCAGTATCGCACCTTGAGATGGGGAAGAGGACAATCCAAGTTTCTTAGAGTAATCATCTGAACCCTTAATGCTTCCAATAAGGATTTCAAACTTATCATCGCCAACTTCAATTACCTCAAAGTGATGGAAATGCCCCATAACAATAGCATCATATATAATATTATCTCTGTCGCTATGGTCGGCAAGCTTACCTTTGTCAGCTTTCTTCTCTAAGTCTCCATGAACCAGTTTAATGTTTCTTCCATTTATATTTAGCAACTGTGCGCTGAAAGGGGAGTGTGATTTTATATAGAATAGGCTACCAATGTTAACTGTTTCAATATATGTCTTTACAATCTCATTGACAACTACCATACCAGTATCTCCATCGATATTGTTATTCTTATTTCCATTTATTCTATCATGATTTCCACTAAAACCTTGGTAGGTAACAACAAAGTGTTTGGACAACTCAGTTAAAACTTGGATTAACACCTTTCCACCACGAGCAATTTGCTCTGATACAAAGAATTCAGCGTGATATGATTGAGATTCTCTCATATATGCATGCTCTAACATATCGCCACAGTATACTACGTCAATCTGTTTAACGTTGTTATCAACGGCAATCTTATACAGTTTACTCAAGGTCTCATTTATTCGTCTCACAGCAACTTCATAATTATATTTATTTCCCTCAACATCAACTAATGCTCCTAGATGCCAATCAGTAAACACAGCAATCATTCTAGAGTTGCCAGTTGTAATAGGTTCAAAAGTAAAGTTAAATTCTAAATCACTTAACTCCTTACGAACAGCACTGACTACTTCTTGAACAAGCAATCCATAATCGATTAACTCTCGCTTAGTCTTGTTTAATTTACGAAGAACACCTTGGTTCTCTCGTTTCTCCCAAGCTATATCACCAACAAGCTCCTTGATTGATTCTAGCTTATTACTCGTAACCATGTCTGCGTGAGTAGGGGCAGTAGGGAGTTTCCCAATGGACTTCTGATAGCTTTTAACCATAACACGATATATTTCGCTCGCTTCACTATCAAAGAATCCTTCTTTTTCCATAAGCTCTTTGTGTAATTTCCAAGATATCTTTCTTGATGGACTAGCTTTCTGGAGTTCTAGTTTTAATCGAACAGCCATATCAAGATGCTCTTGGTTAACTTCTATAATTTCGCCTTTGCGGTTTGTGTATGAACGCATGATGTATCGGCATACAGTCCCTTCATTATTTTATAGTAATTTCATTTTCATTCGAGAATCCTCTGACTCCCAAGTCCCTTGAATAACAGATACATGTCCATTATATACAAGTGAATTGATTGTATCGTAGAATTCAATAGACCTATATCTGTCATTTCTCCACCAACGACCAACTGTAATGATAAGCCCACGATATCCTCGCAGATTATCACCGCTGTTGATATAGGAGAAATGACTGATGTTTAATTTATGCTCTTCTATATAGGCTTTAAAAGCAGATAGGCTTTGAGCCAATACTGGAGTAACATCTCTCATCCTAAAACTCCTTATCTTAATGGTTTTGTTTTAAGTTGTGCTATTACATAAATACTAGCTTCATAATAACACAGCTTGTTTAATATTGCAATGGTTTTGTTTAATGATTATTTAAATGGATAGTACGTATGTACTTCACGGATGCCTCTAAACAATGTCTTCTTCATCTCCATTGTCTTATCCTCACCAAGTAACTCTGTAATAAACAATCCTTCATTCTGAATCTCCATCTCTCCATCATAAATGTAGTAGCTAATATAAAGCTTCTTACGTGGACGAGAGCAAGCTACATAGAACAATCTACGCTCTTCTTCGATATCGTTGTTCATGTGGTGGGGCATAAGGTCTTCATTACAGTTTGGAACAAATACTACATCCCATTCTAAGCCCTTAGAACTATGCATAGTGACGATTTGTACAGCATCAGTACCCTTTGCCTTCTTTTGCTTCTCCTTGATTTTCATGATATGAGCAAGGAACGCTCTGATGTTAGGGAACTTAGCACCCATCTCACAAAGTCTTTCAACTGAATCTAGCTTCTCATCGATTTGAGATGCTGTAGTCGTTGTCTCATTGATATGGTTTCTGTAGCGAGTCGCATTTACAATGTTACGCAATACTCTACCTGCATTCACATTGGACTCAGCTTGATGTCGTAGTTCACTGATAATACTCATTAATGAATCCATGTTTCTCTTGAACTTCCAATCGCTGTTCTGTGGAGTGAATCTCACAGCACTTGTTAAAGCAATCTCTTTCTCAGATGCAAATGAATCTAGTTGCTCTAGAGAACGCTTGCTAAGATATCGATTTGGAGTGTTATAGATTCGTCTGAAACTAGCATCGTCAGTTTCGTCTACAGCGACACGAGCATAACTCAGAATGTCTAACACTTCTTTTCTGTCAAAGAAACTCATGGACTTACTCACTTCATAAGGAATATCTCTTTCAGCAAATATATCTTCAATAATTGCTGTCTGTGCATTTGTTCTTACTAGGATGGCAATCTCTTTTAATGGCACACCTTGCTCATGCAACTTCTCTACTTCATCAGCAATGCCTTCAATTTGATTGTCTTCATTTTGATATGCTGTAAACTTTACTTCTTCTCCAACTTCCGCTACAGACTCAGATGGTTTATAATCTTTGTACTTCTCGATAGGGGAGTTAGCGATAATCTGATTGGATAGGGCAACGATATTCTGCGTGCTTCTAAAGTTCTTATTTAATTCAATTAGCTTTACATCCTTGAAGTCATCTTTGAAGTTTAAGATGTTCTCAACTTTTGCATTAATGAACTTGTAAATACTCTGACGAAAATCACCGACTACAAAAACATTAGTATCGTTAATCATTCGAATAATCTCTCTGATAATAATCGCTGTATCTTGATACTCGTCTACCATAATGTACTTATACTGTTTACCAAGCTTCTCTCTGAAACTCGCATCTTCTTTCAGCTTCTTGTACATATGTAGAATCATGTCATCGAAATCAATTTGACGTGAACCTTCTTTTACACGCTCATATGTTTCATAAGCTTCTTGTAATAGGCTTCTTGAAACTCCATCTACATAATCAACGTCATCATTGATTAGTACAGGTTGGTGTGGTTCGATACCATTGCTCTTTTGATAAGAGATAAATGATGCAAGTTCTCCTGCTTTAATCCCAAGGTTGAGACCATTTGGATTCTTATCATTTCCTTCTTTACAAAGGTCATTGATAAGACCAAAGCGCCACCAGTCTGGAGCAATCTTCATTTTGTCAAAGTCTTTGTCGAGAACCTTTAGCAATCGATAGCAGATAGAGTGGAATGTTCCCATTGGGACTTTCTCAGCTTTCTCTTTTCCAATCATCTTAGCTAATCGCTTCTTCATTTCTTCTGAAGCCTTCTTGGTAAATGTAATTGCAAGGATGTTTAATGGGTCAATATTCTTTTCTTGAATCATATATGCGATTCGTGTTACAAAGCTTGATGTCTTTCCAGAACCTGCACTTGCAATACAAGAGACGTTCCCTTCAACTGTTATCACAGCTTCCTTTTGCTCATTAGTTAATTTCATTGGTAAAACCTCCTATTTCCTCGTTGACACAATCGTAAAACAAAACCATTAAGATGTCAATGGTTTTGTTTAATAATGTATAAAACGTTCTAATTCTACATATAATAGTAGGGGAGTGGGGTGTATCACTTCTGGAGGACGTACAAGCTTTCTCAGAGACGGTTCTTTTACAGATATAATTAGTCTAGCATCCAGATAGAACCTCTCTATGGGCTTGTATGGAGTCGAGAGGGGTATTTTTAGAGATTGACCTCTCTGTAAATTTTGGTAGTGATTTTTGAAAGTGAGATTAATATCCGTTACGAGAGAATCCTATAATATTAATTAATAATTAAAAGAATAAAGATTGTAATGATTAAAAGATTGTAATGATTATGGTATCAATGGTTGATACGGAGTGGTATCAATGGTTGATATGTGTGTTTTTCGCCTATCAACCATTGATATGTAATTGACGTGTTGGTATTGTGGATAAGTCGCCTATCAATGGTTGATACTACCCCATATCAATAGTTGATACCCTGCCCATCAATGGTTGATAGGCAGATTTTTTACCGCATATCAATGATTGATACCCACACATCAATCATTGATATGCGCTTTTGGTGATAAAAAAAGCAAGGCATTTAAGCCCTGCTTGTAAACATTTTTTCAATTACTTCTTCCATTAATACGAACTCCATCTCAGAATCTTTTTCAAATTTACTACTTACAACCTTTGACAATTCGACTGTAGAAAGGTGTTCTCTAAACACATCTTGATAGTTCCCTTGAACCCACTCTAGTATAAACGTATTAGGACATGCGATTATCCACTTTCCATTCCTGGGAATAAATAGTAATTTCTCAATCCAAGTCTCATAGGATGGTTTGGAGATATGTTTAATCAGTTCATCATGGAAGAATTCAGTGGAGTATCTAGAGTCATCGTCCAAATTCTTTATTATGTATTGATAATTGTCTTCTTCATTTAATATTGCCTGTATTTTTTTACGCTGATGCTTGTTTGCTATAATCTCTTTTCCAATAGTCATCTCATTAACCACTGCAGTTTGCTCAGTTAGCTCGTTCGTTAGCGATAGACCGCTATATTCATCCATGAATTTCTCATGAAGCTCCTGTAGCTTTGGAGGAAGCTCGTTAACCATATCTTGTGTCAATAATGGAACATACCTTCTTATCTTGAAGAATGGACTAACCTCTCTATTATTATCTGTCACATCATATCTATTAAATTTTGCAATAAAATGATTATCTTCTAGTATACTTAAGTATTTCTTGACTGTATTAGGACTCTTACCCATCTTCAAGCCAATCATTTCTAAATCTGGGAAACAGAAATCCTTTTTGCCAAATGCATATCTCTTTAAATGCTGATATAAAAGAACTGCATCTGAACCAAGAACAGCTCCCCAGAAGTCAAGTAGATAGTTGCCTATTACAATGTAGTCTTCTGTATCAAGTTGTGGACATAGAGTCCCATACTCATCCAGTTTTAAACTCTTAATCTCTTCGAAAGGAATTATTCTTTTTTCAGTTCTAGGATTGAATCTCTTTCTCTTACCTTTCTCAGACTCAACATCTTGAGCATCAAAACCTCCTACTTTTACTAGGCGAAAGTGAGCGTACTTCTCATGATTGTAATCTTTGTAATAATCTTTTTTATCCATAATAAAAATCCTCCCTATTCATCGGAAAGGCAGGACTAAATACACATAAAGTTGTTGATTTTCTAAAAATGCTATGGTAAACTTTACTCATAAGCAATTAAGAAAACAGAAAACAACCACTCTATGTGGGTTTAATCACTGAACGCTCTATCCTTCAAGGTCGCCAAACTATGAGAGGATGGGGCGTTTGCTCTATTTCCGTATCAATTTGTATAAATCCATTCTAGCAGACTTGAAAACTCTTGACAAGTAGGGTTTGTCCACATGTGGATAAATAGCTTGATTTTTGGCGAAAAATTAACTCGCATATAATAGAAGGAATTGCAATGTTTTCGTTTAATCGTATTTTTTTACATTAAACAAAACCATTGCAATTTTTTATGAAGTATTGTAGGATGGAAAACGAGACGATTATCGTCTCAAATTGGTACTGGTTATTAAACAAAACCATTGCAATGAATATGCAGGAGGGGTGTTATGGAAAAGGAGGTAAAGAATCTTTACATAGATATATGTAATGAATTCATGAAAGAAAGCCAACATAGCACTCAAGATAAGTTTGTATATATGATATTGAAAAGCATGTCTTTCTCAAACAACAAGTCATATAATGGTATAGCACCATTTAGTACAGAGGTGGTCTTGAGCATGGTTGGCTTTAGCTTAAACTCTAAAAACAAGAATTCCATTAAAGAATCTGTAGACAATTTAATTGAAGCAGGGATGATTGAGGTTTATGCTGACTTTCTAGGAACAGTCGTAGTTGATTGTATCCAGTTGTCAAAGACGTACTTTGTAAGAGTTAATGACGAGAAGCCTAGTCAGTATACAAGGATTTATATGAAGGAAGCTTATAAGATAATGACACTAGATGACAAGAACAAAGCCAAGATGTTCGTAGTGTTCATGGAGATAGTCTCTTACATATATGTAAATGAGAAATCGCCACACTATTGCTTTCCTAATATAGAGACACTTGAAGAATGTACAGGAGTCAATCGCAAAACAATTATGAAATACGTCCAACAGTTACATGAAAATGAAATCCTTTACCACCAAACATATAAGAAGGGTAAAGGTAAAGATAAGAACGTATATAGTAGATGGGACGATAAACAACATGCTATCGACTACATTACATCAGAACTGAATAACTAAAATCCAAATTGAGACGATTATCGTCTCAGATTTCAGAGCCAGAGAAAATTGAGACGATAATCGTCTCAGATTGGATTTTTACCAGTACCATTTTGAGACGATTATCGTCTCAATTAGGGACTGTAAAAAGAGGAGAGAATTTAAGAAGAGGACACGAAAGTAAAAAGATGAGAGATAAGAGCGCCCCACGGTTCGTGCGCCCTTGGACTTCTGACTTTGGGCTTTCCTTCCTTTATAAAGAACGCTACGATTGACTGTAACACTACTACAGTGTTATACTGAATCCACAAGTTAATCAAACGGAGGAATACAAATGGGTTTAGAACTAGAACACTTAAGGCTAAAGGATATTGTAAGGAGAGCCGAGATTAAACGCATCGCAGAAAACCTTTCTAAAAGAGAACTATGTTATGCATTTAAAATAAATTATACCTACTATAATAACTGTGTGACAATGAGAGACCTTCCAAGTCCACAGATGGTACAAATGCTTGAAGAATATTTAAAGACACAAACATTACAAGTTTATAAATTAGTGTTTGAATATAGAAGTTCAGATGTATTTGTTGGTAATAGAAGTTCTGATAAATTTGTGAAAAGGGAAGGTAAGTGGAAAGAAAACTTCCATCGTAGTACAGGTGTTGAAGATGGCGACTATGAAAAGTACGTAAAAGAGATGAGAGAGAATGATATACTCGAAGATTAAAGAGCCTTTACATACGGTTCTTTAATTCTTCTATTAAACAAAACCATTGCAATTTAATGGTTTTGTTGATATAATGATTTCAAAACACAAACACTAAACACAGAAAGAGGATAGGCAACTATGAAAGGTATGGGCAGTTACACACCATTTGAAAGAGAGTTAGGACACTACAGCAATGATGAAATGAATGAATTGTATCTAAGTGGCAAGTTAGATGCAATGTATGATGACTTCGAAAGAACAGGCAGTGTCCCAGATAAACCAAAAGGCAAACGAGGCAAAGGTAAAAAGAGAAAAGGAGTTGCATTAACGTGAAATACTTTACAAGTGAAATAGAAGGAAAGAAGCTGGTGGACTTTCAGAAGTACGATGCTTCTATTACAAAGTTTGATGATAGATTAGAACTGGTTACTGGATTACTAAATAATGAGGATGGTAGTCTGCATGATTTCATAACTACTTACTTTGCAGAATACTATGATGCTAGTCCAACTCAAAAAGGATGGATGGCAGAGCAGGATGCTGTATGTAAAACATTAGAATTACTTGGTACATACTTACTGAATGCAAAGGATATTGAATCAAGTCGTAAAATTGTATATCGATTCTGGAAGTCTCAACGAGAGTTTAACAACTATAAAGAATCACAAAACATCAATACATCTACACTGCAAGCAGGTATGGAAGAGGGAGTAGAGGTAATAGATATGTTCTTCTCCCCAAACGACCAGAACTACAGAATGGATGATAGCCAAAAGCTTTATGCTAAAGACATTAGAGAGATTAAGGAAATTGCTAATCTGCAAGACAGTATTGATATGATGAAACAGGATTCATATAAAAAGAGACTAGCAGAACGCATCGACAAAATGCTTCCTAATATAGTAGATGAAAAAGACAGAGAAGCTTTGAAGAAGATTAGAAGAAACGTAGATATCTATGTTAATAGATGGATTAAAGATATGGCTGACAATCAAGTCTTAATTAAAGAAGCTATCAAGAAGCCAATCAGATTCAGAAATACTGGCAGTAGCCAAGGTAGAGCCTTAACTAACTCCATTGAACTAGATGATGAAAAGGTTGTTGGAGCATTGATTTCTCATTATGAAAAGGTAGACATGACATCTGATATTGGTCTTTTAATAGAAGAATTAGATAAGGTACTTGTTGATATCGACACGCTAAATGAAGAGGAATCAATGGTTTTAAACCTGTTCTTAAAGGGCTATACTAGAGAGCGCATTGTTAAGGAATATGATATTCCACAGTACAAGATGACTCGTATCATTAAAAGAATTGGCAAAAAGGTGTCTAAGCATTACGTAGAGAAAAACAAGGGTTTATAGACCATCGAAAAAACTTTTTAAAAAAATTAATAAAAAAGTGCAACTATCGAGGCAGTTACTGCTATATATATTGTAGGGGTTAAACAAAACCATTGCAAAACTACCTACAAGTCATAATAATTGCCTCCTTAGTCAATTTATTATATTCCCCAATCACACAGTCAAACTAAGCTATCAACGGTAGCTTAGTTTTTTCATGTTCGAAGTAGCTTAATTGGGAAAGCGACCAGTAGTGAACTGGTAATTATATAAGTCGTTTGAGACGAACAGATGTGGGTTCGATTCCTACCTTCGAGCGCTAAAACAAAAACATTAAAATTATTAAAACAAACATTTTATTAAATGTGAGTGAGAAAGAGGGAAAAAGATATTATGTTAAAACAAGATGTAGTAGTTGCAGTACAAGCAGAACTTAAGGAAACACACGAAATTGAGGCTTCTCAAAAAGTAGTTAAAGCACACGTTGACGCTTTAGAAACTGTAGTAGTTAATGCTTTAAAAGCAGGCGAAGATGTTAAACTTAAAGGCTTCGTAGATTTCACAACTAAAGAAGTTGAAGCTCGCACAGCGAAGAATCCTAAGACTGGTGAACCAGTTGAAGTTCCTGCACACCGTAAAGCAACAGCAACTTTATCAAAAACAATTCGTAAATTCTAATTTAACTTTTAGTTAGACTTATTCTTTTAGAGAGTTATGTGTAGCGCATAACTCTCCTTTAACATGGTTCGTGTAGCATAAGTAAAATGCAAGGGAGGCATCCCTTATCTTGGTTCAAATCCAAGCACAGCCCAATATTATTGTTCCTCCTAACAAAATATATTGTTCGTTGATTTACCTTATATCTACATTGACGGATGTAGATGAATAGGAAGTGTGCGCAGAGGGTAACGGCAACCCTTTGCAAATCCTCCTTTTCAAGTGAAAGTGTGAAGATGCGCCAACATCTTCAACTACTGTTCCTGTAGCTCAGTTGGTTAGAGCAGTCGCCTGTTAAGCGAAAGGTCGTAGGTTCAAGTCCTACTTGGAACGCCATTATGTTCTGTGAAGGTCAGCGATATTGAAAGGTTCGAGTAATCCCAAAGGGATAGAAAGGGTCAAGTATTTATCATGTGGGTTCGACTCCCACCTACAGAACTCCATATTATGGGCATTGCCCACCAAATTTATCACACATTATTTTTTTCATAGTTAATGAAATACCTCCTACCTCCTTGGCTCAGAGCCTACGACACTCTGAGCCTTTTAATCATGGGGCTGTAGAACAGCGGAGTGTTCGTCTGCCTGTCACGCAGAAGGTCGTGGGTTCGAATCCCATCAGCCTCGCCATATAAATTTTACTGAGAGAGTGGGGAATTAAGTGAATTACTTAAAAACAATTTTGATGGCATTATTAGGAAAGTATGCTAAAGCACATTCGAAAGAAATTGCTAAAGCACAAAAATGGATTGACTCAGCACAATCATCATTTGCTACTGCTTTAGAAGAAGCTGAACTGTCTGAAAAGAAAGTTGATGCAGTTATCGAGGAAGCACAAGCAAAAATCGCTGAATTAGAAAATGTGATTCGTGAAGCAGAAGCTAAGAAATCACAAGCAGTATCATTTAAAAACAAAATTAATGAGTTCTTAAAATAAAACTATATGAGTGAGAGAGAGGAAATAACTATGTTTGGAAGTAATGGATTAGGTATGTTTGGTACAGGAATGAAGAGCGCACGAGTAGCAGACCAGATTGATGCACAGGTGAATTCTGGTAGATTAACTATTCAAAACGCTAATATGGCAGTTCAACAATTGGATTACATTGAGAGTCAACTTACTCAAATGGCTTCTATGTTACAGCAAGAAGTTCCAATGATTGCTATGCAATTCCAAAATTTGGTACAACAAATTAATAATAATCAAGGTCAAGTAGTAAATGCATTGAAACAAGCTGATACAATCTTTGCTAGTATCGACCAATTAACTGATAAGATTCAGAACTAGGAGGATATCTACTATGACAACAAAACGTAGACCACGACCAAGTTCACCATCACCATCACCAATTATCATCTATGATACTGGAAGCGATTCTGGTTCATGTGACTCTGGTAGCTTTGGCAGCTGTGATTAATAATTTTAATTAGACAAGCCCTAGCAATAGGGCTTTTATAGAGGGTTACTCAAGCGGTTAAGAGACTAGTCTTGAAAACTAGCAGGGGTGTAAAAGCCTGCGTGGGTTCGAATCCCACACCCTCTGCCACATTATTTCGGTGTAGACAAATTGGTAAAGTCGCTAGGCTTTGACCCTAGAGCGTGGAAGGGGTCGACCCCTTCCACCGAAGCTTATGGAAAGGTACTCAAGTTGGTTAAGAGGACTGTTTGCTAAACAGTTAGCACTATTATTAGTGGCGCAGGTTCGAGTCCTGTCTTTTCCTTATCTAAGGCACATAGGCTAACGCCAATGTCGCCAGTGCTTAATTGCACATTTTCAAATGACATGTCTGAGGGGAATGTTGAATAACGCTCGCCTCTTTATGTGGGTGTAGGCTAGAGGTCAGTCACTGCATTTGGGATGCAGGCAACGCAGGTTCGAATCCTGCCACCCGCCTTTGATAGTCTCCAACTATCTTTTTATTTTTAATACGTTGATTTTGGGAGTAGGTCACTCCCTCCACGGGATATTCGTATAGAGGTTATTATCTCTGGCTTCCAACCAGATGACAAGGGTTCGATTCCCTTATACCCCTTTTACCTTAGTGTAATTCGATTTGACAGTTTACTACCTCATCAAAAGGTAACTAGATGAGCCTTGCTGTGAAGGCACTGCTAATTCGTAGTAGTGGAAAAGAATGGTCTGACACAGAAGATATCCCACAAGAAGATTCCTTTTCTTGTTTGTTACCGCCACATGGGCGAGTATGCAAATTGGTGAAGCAAGCGGTCTGTAAAACCGTGACGTAAGAGACATTGCAGGTTCAAATCCTGCCTTTCCCACCACTATTATGGGCTTACCTGCCCTCCGAGAATTTGACAATTTAATATGAATGAAGATTGGCTCAAGAAGCCATTAATGACAGGTCAAAAGTGACCAATCTTGGATTGTCCAAGGACACCAAGACATGACAGCTTGCTACAGTGCGGCAGGGTGTGTGAAGACACATCACCATTGCCTCCTTTGTGTTAGTGTTATTTATTTTAGTTGCACTCGTTATCTCGCAAAATCCTTTTTGCCTTGTTGTGAAGTTTTTATAACTTCACACAGCCTAACGCACTGTAGTTCGCACCCAACTTTGAGAGAGAGGGCAAGAATATATGGAACAAAATCTATTGAATAATTTCGCTTACATCCAGAACAAGATTGACGAAATTACACAAACAAAAAATATAGACATTAAGCAAATCTCTGATTTACAACGATATACAGAGATGCAAAAGAATATCACTTATTCATTATTCCTATTAAGAGGTGCTAAGTGATGGAACAGTATCAAGTAAAATCAAACTCTATCGAGAACACTCTAAACCACATTGCTTACCTGTTCAATGGTCATAACTTTGGTGAAACTCATCAAGATTTAACCATTGTATTAGATAGACGTGATGCGCTTGAGTTGCTAAAAGATATCAATACGTCAGGTTATGAGGAAGTCTCTATTAAAACAGAAGGTGAATATCTTATCATCTCTTCTAGTGTAGAATGCTCAGCATTCTTTGTTGAAAATATCTATACAGAAGATGGAAGAATTAAACTTCATGAAACTGACATCTTGATTCTACCGTACTACTTACCGCAAGCAATTAGAGAGAAATTTTTGAAAAAAGGCGACTGCCTTAAAGTAATAGAACTTACACGACCAACTGATATTTATCAGTCATTGGTTGAAATTATCAATAAATAACAACTGCAGGAAGGGCGACAACCCTTCCTTTTAACGTGTTTCATTTAAGGGGTGATACGATGGCGAAAACGACATCAGAAAAGAAAACCTGTTTGAAATGCGGTAATGACTATGCGGTATCTAGCTTCTATTCTCATAGAAACTCATTGATTAATGAGAGATTTGGATTCTGTAAAAAGTGTGTAAGGGAGAATGTCAATCTTGATGACATGAACACACTGTATGATTTTCTACGAACAATGGATATTCCTTATCTCAAGGAATTCTGGAGGATGGCTAACGAAGCCAATACAGAAACAATAGGAACATACTTGAAGAACTTAAACTCGCTTAAACAGAATAAGGAGTTAAGATTCAAGGACAGTGACGATATCACTGGAAAGACTAACAAAGCTGAACTTGTTGACATTGACTATGATGACTTCGAATTAACCGATGCCATAGTTAAAAAATGGGGTAGAAACCTCGAACTAGAAGATTATATCTTCCTTGAAGAAGAGTTCACAGCCTTGGGTGGAGAATTCGCAGAAGATGCGTTCCAAGAAAGACTCTTCAAGAACATGGCTACAACTCAGTGGATGGCGAACAAAGCCAAAGAAGATGGGGATTCAAACAGATATGAAAAGATGATGAAGACCTTATCCACACAGATGCAGGATGCAAACATTAAGCCAGTTCAAGTTAAATCAGCATCACAAGATGGTGCATTAGCAAGTTGGGGAGAATGGATTCGACTCATTGAGGATAAAGAGCCAATCTCAGAACAGCAGGAAGAGTTTAAAGATGTTGATGGTATCCATAAGTATGTTGAACGATGGTTCATTGTACAGATGCAACGTGTCTTTGGAAGAATCAAAGACGAAGACATCAAGAAGCTCGATGGTGAAGACTAATGGCTGTTAAAAAGAAGAAAACCCAACCACAAGACAAATTAAGACAAGGCTTCAAAATATGGACAGCCTTTTATAGAGCAAATCCTCACAGGTTTGCCAAGGATTACTTAGGAGTTAACTTATTCCTTTATCAGAAGCTGTTACTTTGGGCTATGAACAAGTACAACTTCTTTATGTATATCGCCGCCAGAGGGCAAGGTAAATCCTACCTAATCGCTTTATACTGCGTTATAAGAGCAATCCTGTACCCTAGTTCTAACATTGTTTTAGCTAGTGGAACAAAAGGACAAGCTCGATTAATTATCACTGAAAAGATATTGAAGCTCAAGAACGACTCGGCAAATGTCGCCAGAGAGATAGCAGAGTTTAAGACTAGTGCAAACGAGACCTATGTTCTATTTACAAATGGTTCTAAGATAACCGCCGTACCTTCATCGGATAACGCTAGGGGTTACAGGGCAAATATATTAATAGTTGACGAGTTTCGTTTAATTTCAAAAAAGACTATTGACGAGATATTAAAGCCATTCCTTAACGTAAACAGAACACCTCCTTATCTACAAAACCCAAAATATGCTCATCTATCAGAAGAGAATAAAGAGATTTATATTTCTTCAGCTTGGTATAAAAACCATTGGATATGGGATTCCTTTAAATCTTATCTAAATGGGATGCTCGCAGGGAAGGATTACTTCGTTGCAGTTTTACCATGGCAACTTTCTGTTTTCCATAGACTACTTTCTAAGAAGCGTGTAGAACAGCAAAGAACAGAAGAAGACTTTGACGAGATGTCTTGGGCGATGGAATATGAGGCTCTCTTCGTAGGCGAAAATGAAAATGCCTACTTTAAATTGGATGATATCCAGAAGTGTAGAACTCTTCCAAAAGCATTCTATCCACCAACGGATAGAGATTTTGTTGAGGCTAAAGGTACTCGTAAGAAACTATCAAACATGCCTAAACAAGCAGGCGAAATAAGAATAGTTTCTATGGATATAGCGTTAATGGGTTCTAACAAATCTGTTAAAAATGATACAACTGCATTCACTCTTATGAGACTACTACCAGAAGGTGACGAGTTTAGAAGAGATGTAGTTTATATGGAAAGCTTATCTGGACAGCACTCAGAATTACAGGCTATTCGCTTAAAGCAACTATACTATGATTTCGAAGGTGACTATGTAGCTATGGATACCAACGGAAATGGTATAGCAGTCTTTGATTCTTGTACAAAAATTCTCTACGACAAAGCTAGAGATGTAGAGTATCCTGCTTGGACAGTTATCAATGATGAGACTATGGATGATAGGAAAATGGATAAGAATGCTATTCCTCTAATCTACTCAATCAAAGCTAACTCAGAAATTAACCACAAGGTTGCTACTGGTCTAAAAAGCGCATTCGAGAAACAAAAAATCAGACTTCTTATGAATGATATTGAAGCAAAAGAAGATTTGATTGAATCAAAAGGCTATCTGAAAAAATCAGAAGAAGAAAAGGTTTACTTGCTTAAACCATATGTACAGGCTACTGCATTAACCAACGAACTCGTAAACCTTATTTACAGAGTTGTTAGTGGATATATCAAAATCGAAGAAGTGGGAACAACCACTAAAGATAGATATTCATCCATTGGATATGGTAACTATGTAGCTACATTATTGGAGCAAGACATTCTTCGTACAAACATGCATGATGACGAGATGTTGGGATTCTGCTTATTCTAAGACAAGGCGGTGAAGTAAGGTAGTGGCGAAACAAAAGAAACATCGTAATAGAAATAGCGATGTAAACAATGACTATGCATATAGAAACTTTGCATCAGCATCAGCTACAGTAAGTGGCTCTGGTTCTAGTGGAAACATTAGGGGTATTAACGAATCTCGTTTAAAACAGATGCTTCAAGACCCTGCCAAGAGTGCATCGCAGGTTGCAGGCTTGTCAAGTGGAATGAAGCAGGTCAATGGTATGTATAAGCGTATCATTAAGTATTTAAGTTCAATCTTAACATACGACCATCTCGTTTATCCTGTTATGGAAAACCCTATTGCATTTGCAGAAGACCCACAGGCTATGCAGATGGCATTCGCACAAACAGCTATCTATATGGACAGGCTGAATCCTAAATTCAACCTTCCTTTATTTACAGAGAAGATGTTCACAAAGGGAATCACATTCCAATACAAGTTGGAAGATTCAAAAGGTGTCGCTTATCAAGAGATGCCTATTAACCTGTGTCGAATTGCTTATATCGAGGATGGCGTTCATCGCTTCCAAATGGATATAACGAAAATTTCAGATACCGCAATTTTAACCTATCCAAAAGAAATACAGTCAGCACACGCATCTTACAAGAACGGTGGTTCTGACAAGTTAATTGATGGTAAATGGTATCAAGTATCTGACAAAGGCGTTGCCTTTACAATCGACCCAGAAGTCCTTTCACAAGGCGGTGTAGCGTTACCACCATTAGCTAACGCAATAGTCGATGCAATCAAAATTGAGAATGCAAAAGACCAAATGGAAGATACAGATAAGTTGGATAACTCTAAAATCATTCACTCTCAAATTCAGACTGATGATAAGGGTAGACCAATAATGGAACTTCCAGTTGTTTTAGAGTATCACAATGCTTTAAAACGAGCGCTTCCTGCAGGTAGCGTAGCCATTACAAATCCATTCGAGACAAAAGGTGTCTCATTAAATGGAACTGGTAAAGATGGTAAGTTTGCTCTGCTAGATAAGACTGTTGATAGTCTATATAAAGGAGCAGGTGTTTCTGGTCAGCTATTCGCTGATGACAACTCTAGCTCACAAGCCTTAGAGCGTTCTATTCAAGTAGATTGCCAATGGCTTTACAGCTTTGTTCTACCTATGTATGCTAACTACTACAACTACGAGTTGAAGAAGGTTGGTAAAAAGGGTGGAATCTGGAAGGCTAAATTCTTAGCAATCTCTTACTTTAATAGAGATGAGGCTATTAAGACAGCTAAAGACCAATTAACTTTTGGTGGTTCTCGCTTAGAATATCTAGCATATACAGGCATGACACCTATAGAAGTTGCTAACATGTTAATCTTTGAACAACGTGTTCTGTCAATTGATGACTTTATGGTTGCTAAACAAACCTCTAACACTCTTAGTGGTGACCCTATGGCAGAGGAAGCAGGAAGACCAGAATCAAAGAATCCCTCCGACACAACAGTTCGAATCAAAGATTCAGAATAGTGAAGGGAGGTGAAACTGGTGGATAAGGATATTTTAAGACTGCCAGTCAAATTTGAACAGGTGAGCAATGTACTGGACGACAGATTTGTTCGTACCAAAATCTACATTGCTCACGAAGGCGAAAATAGAAATCGCTGTATTTTTACTAAAGAGATTCTTGAATCCATGATTCCTTCTCTAGCGAATGTCCCAATTCTTGGCTACATCGCAGTTGACGAACTTGGAAATGATGATTTTAAAGGTCATGAAGAAGCTTTAATGGTAGAAAACAATGAGTTTAAGATTAAGTATCTGGGACATGCATATGGCGTGATTCCAGAAGATAACAACGCTCGTTTTGAGACTCGTTATGGAGAAGATGGGGTTGAACGTGAATATCTCGTTGCCGATGGTATTCTATGGAGAAAGTTCCCAGAGGTTGAAGAAATCTTTGATAGGGATGGTGGCTTTAAGTCACAGTCTATGGAATTACAACATTCAAGCGTTAAGGGATATCAAGATGAACATGGCTTGTTTGTATTTACACAAGCAAAATTCGAAGGATTATGTATCTTAGGTGAAGGCGTTACCCCTGCAATGATTAGCTCGACTATCGAAAAATTCTCATTCGCAGACAAGTTCCAAACTGAATTAAGCGCAATGTTAACTGAGTTTAACGCTCATTTCACAACAACAAGTAAAGAAGGTGAAAAAGTGACTAAAGTTATAGACAATCCAGAAAACACTGAACCTCAAGTTCAAGAACTAGAGGTAACAGAACCTGTAGCTCTTGAGCCAGAGACTGACTTTGCTAAGAAAGCAAAGAAAGATGAGGATGAAGACAAGGATAAAGGGAAAGACTCAGAGACTGACGATGAGACTTCTAATGAAGACCCAGAAGAGCCAGAAACTGAGGATGATGACGAAGATGAGGAAAAAGGCAAGAAAAAGCCTAAAAAATTCTCTCGTACATTCGAACTTTCTCACGATGACATTCGCAGTGGAATCTACAATGCTTTAAGTTCTCACAATGATTTCCAAGATTCTTGGATGTGGGTTTCTAAGGTTTATGATAACCATGCAATCGTTGAAGATGCTGATAGTGGAAAATACTTCAAAGTAAACTATGTGAAACATGAAAACGCTGTTTCTATTGGTGAACATGAAGAGCTATTCCCAATGTTCTTAAGTGCTTCTGAAAAGAATTCTATTGATGCAACTCGCAACAACTTTGAAGCTCTTGAAACAGAAGTAACTAGCTTACGAGAGTTCAAGTCTAATATTGAACTAGCTGAGAAAGAACAAAAGTTATCACAATACTCTGCTTCTCTATCGAAAGAAGAGTTCCAGACTATTAAGGACAATCTAACTAACTTCTCCATGGATGACATCGAGAAAGAAATTGGATTTATGCTTCTTAAGAAAAACCATTTCTCTGCTCAACCAGAGGAAACACACAATCGTGTGCCAGTAACAAACACTGAAAATAGCTTCCAATATGGTGGCTTATCAACTTATTTCTCAAAATAAAAAACTTTTAAAAATCGAAAGGGTGTAAATAATACGATGGCAACTTACGTTAATTTAGACAAAATTAAAGCAACTGCTCATATTGAATCAATCGTAGCAAACGTTGACCTACAAAATGGTCAATTCTTAGAACTAGGTGCATTACAAGCTGATGGAGAGGCTCGTTTAGCAACTCCAAGTGGAGATGTAACAAAAGGATTAGTGTTCCACGCTTCTGTACCATTAACTTATGAAGACCGCACAAACGAATTAGACTTCGTTTTAAAGGCAGGAAAAGAAGGACGTGCTTATGTTTTAGAGACAGGTAATACTATCTCAATCTCTGAATCTGCTGTATCTGGTGGCGCTAAAAAAGGCGACAAAGTAGTTCCTGCTCCAACAGGATTTGCTAAAGCTACTGAAGCTGTTACAGGATTACACGGCGATGTTATTGACATCGAAGTTAATGCTATTGCAGGCAAAATGGTAGTTATCCGTATCACTGCTTAATACCACTTGGTGTTAAGCAAAACCATTAAAAAATACTATAAACTATAAAACAGAAAAAGGTGAATATTTGTGAAAGCAAAAATGACTGACTTACAACGTCTTGTAAAAGATGTATATGAAGGCAAACAAGTAATGTTTAATGAAGTATCTGGTGAAGATGCTATTCGTAATATGATTAACGAGGCTTGCGGTGGAGAGTTCAACTTAAAGAGCTTCCGTGGAGAAAACATGTATCGTGTATTCGCAATCCTTGAAGAAGCTTTAGATGTAAACTTAGGTGTAGTAATCTCTACTCACTTTGACAACTTAGCAGAGGTTAAAAACGTACCATTAGGTGACCAAATCTCATTCAAAGTTGATGACCCATCTCTATTCCGTATCGCACGTATTGCAGGTGGAACGAACGATTTACGCCGTCAAAAATTACTTAACAAACGTTTCACAGTTGAGACTGAGAAATACGGAGTTAAAATCTTTGACGAGCTTGACATGTTCATTGCAGGTCGTATCGATTGGGCAGGTATGATTAACCGTGTAGCTGAGTCATTCGCTCACTTCATGGGAACTAAAATCTACCAAGCTATCGCTGAGTCTTACACTGCGTTAAATGCAACTTATGGTGTAACTGGTACTCTAGCTGACGATGCTTTATTCGATATGGTACAGCACGTTGAAGCTAAATCTGGTAAGAAAGCTGTAATCTTCGGCACTAAGAAAGCACTTCGTAAAGTATCTAAGACTCTTAACTTATCAGACGGCATGAAAGAGAAGATGAACCAAGTTGGTTACATCGACACTGTAAGCGGTACTGACATGTACTTACTTCCACAGGCTCACAAAATTGGCACTGACGAGTTCTTCGTTGATGACAACATGCTTTTAGTAATTCCAGAAGGAGATAAGATTGTAAAAATCCTTATTGAAGGCGAAGCGTACATGCTTGAAACAGCAGGAGCAGGCGACCGTAACGACCAACAAATGGAATACCAAATCCAAAAACAATTTGGTGTAGGTGTAATGCAATCTGCTATCTACGGAATCTACAAGATTTCTGCTTAATCTTTAAACAAAACCATTGAAATGACATTGTCATTGTGATACAATCTATATAAGGGAGGGGAGGAGTACCTAGACGACTCCTTCTTTCCTTTATTAAACAAAACCATTGCAAAAATAGTGGGAGAGTGCAAAAGATGGAAAAACATAACCATTCAAATCGAAGAAATAACAATAGAAATAATCGTCCAGAGTTAAATAAACGAGACGAGAAGCCTCAACGTAGAAAGCGTGTAAATATTGACCGCAATACAGAGGTAATCGTAGTGAATAATGAGCTGTGGCGCTTTGTCTATGACAATCCAAAAATGCAAACAGCATTAGATATGGAAAGTCGTGGGGATGAAGACTATATTACTGTTGGCGACCTTCGTGTAATTCTAAACTCTAACAGAAAGATTTTAGAAGGATTCAGCTTACTGATTACAGAGGTTGTTGGTGGAGAGTATGAATTAGAAGATGTACTTGTTTATCTTGGATTAGATAAGAAGTATGATGAGTATTTCGCTCTTAGTCCAGAGTGGAAACGTGGACAGGTAGACTCGTCTGATATTAAAGAATTCATTCTTAAATCAAATACACAAAAATTCAAGCACGTCATGGAAACTTCCGATTCGAAGCTAGTTAAGAAGATTATCGAAACTGCTGTAGGTCTATTTAAACTTGGTGAATTTGGTGACTACCAAAAGATGCAGGTTATTAGAAAGCATGTTGGTGACGAAATCTTCGAAGATGCTGAAGCGACAGAGGTTGACGAAGACTTAAGAATCTAGGAGGTGTTGCAATGGCGACATCTTTCATGTCTATTAACAGGAAGTTCCTAGGAATGATAGATGACTACACATTGAAACTTGTCTCTGACGAGGAATTGAATGAAGTCCTCTTTGGTTATCTTGATGAAGCTAGAAGCCTACACTTTCCACAGTGTACCAAGAATTTGGAATTAATCACTGAGGAAAATGGTGTAGGTGAGTTTCATGAAGACTTAACTACACAGGAACAGCACATCTTAGCATTAGGGATGAAGAAGGCATGGTTGTCTTCTAAGTTATATAATGCAGATTTAATGAGCAAAGAAATTGGTGACAGAGACTATAAAGCTGTGCAGGGTACAGGATATCTTAAAGAAATATCAAAGATTGATGAAAAGCTTAAAGATGAAATTCGTGAGTACGCTGTTTCTTACACTTACAAAGACTTCTCGTTAGAGGGGTGGTAAGAGTGAGTTACTCAACATTTAGAAGTCGAATGGATGCCAAAGGTGGAACTCGATATGAGAGAAATTTCAAGAAAATGTCGAGGTCTTTTGAATTATGGTTTGAGAATACTCTTGCAAAGGAAGAGGTTGAAATTGATGGCGTAAAACAATTCGCAGTAATCAATGACCAAAACCAAAACAACAATAAAGACTTGTCAGATGATAAGTATATGGTTGTAAAGAATGAGAGTAATTTAAAAGTTGGTTCAATTATGAAGTGGCGAGAAAGAGAATGGTTAATATTCTCTGATGAAGAAAAGTCTGTTCCAACTCATAAGCAAACCAAAATCAGACCATCAAATGGAAGAATCAAGTGGATGATTGATGGTAAGGTCAGTGGAAAAGATGGCGATGGTCATCCTGCTGTAATCAAGAACAATACATTATATACACTTGGTCTTAGTACATCTGGTCATCACTCATGGATTGTAAACGCTAAAATGTTAATGTACATGCAAGACAATCCACAGACGAGGTCAATTAAACTTGGTCAAAGGGTATTCATTAGTGGAGCTGTATATCAAGTCATGTTTAAGGAATGGATGTCTCGTAATGGGATGATTCAGTTCTTACTTGAGGAAGACTTTGTAGACCCAACTAGGGACAATGTCGAACTTGGTATTGCAGATTACTATATTAATGGAGAAAAGCCATCTACTGGTGAGGAAGAAAAGCCAAATCCTATAGAGAAAACGTTGGTTATCACTGGTTCTGATAAAGCCAAGATTGGTTCTACTGTGAAATATGAAGCTAGTGTCTATGAAAATGGTCAGCTCGTGCCAGAAGAAGGTGTTACTGAGTGGACTGTCATGGATGATAGCGCAATAGCAACGATTGTTGAACAAAGTACAAAAGGCATTTCTATTAGAATTGTATCCAACTTCCAAAAGGTTGGTTCGCAGATTACTATCGTTGGCAAAACAGCAGATGGTGTACTTGCTTCTAAGGCGGTAAAAATTATTAGTCCATATTAAGAGAGGGTGATTAGATGACAAAGTCTGTAAAGAATCGTGGAGAGTCTGCTATCCAAAAGATACCTCAGTATAAAATGATGATACTGAATAAGATTTTGGAATCTGAAACGCTCACAAAGCTATTACTGTTTAATGAAACAGATGCATTATTTAGGGATATATCTGAAGACCAGAGAATGTCTCTAATGTATGACAGGGTTTATCCATTTAGGTTTGTACCAGACCCTGTTGAAATGAAGAAATCATTTATTACTATAGGTCTTAGTGGATTCAGAAGACTCCAAGAAGGATTTAATATCTATGACGACTATCAAGCAGGGGAAGTATATTTTTATATTTTCACGCACACTGACTTAATGAAAACAGACAGTGGAATTCGTCAAGATTTAATGTTAGGTGAAATCGAGAAACTATTTGAAGGTGCAACAGATATTGGCAACATGGGTAAGTTGAAACTTCGATATGCCAACGAATTATGGTTTCACAATAACAAATTTGGTGGATATACAGTTAGCTTTACTGTATCAGACTTTAGTTAGTCTGGAGGTTATAAGAGATGACTGTAGATAAAATGAGAGTATTTATGGGCAGACCAATTCTGGTTGACGAAGATAGCCAGACATATGTCTATCAACCTTCGATGAAAGAGGTTGTAGATATGGGAGAGGACTTGTTCCAATCGTTGATAATGCCCTATATCCTTACGACAGATGCTGTCTTCACTGGCGCTGACAATGAGGAAGAACTTGTTAGAAAATGGAGTATCTTCGAACTGTTCTTCTTAAAAGGAGACGAAGGTACTACCATTCTAGACAAGGCAGTTTTCAATAGTGAAGGTGCATTAGAAGTGTTAAAACACAGCCTGTCCTATTTCCTTAGAGCAGATGATATTAAAGTCCTTGAAAAGAGACAGAAAATCGTTGTAAACAAATCTTATCTTATTGATAAGAATGAGTTTGAAAATCTAAGAAAGGTTATCCAAGGTGTCTTAGGTCGAAAGGACATTGAGGTTGAAAAGCCTCCTAAGAATATGACCAAGAGACAGAAAGATATCTGGGAGAAGCTACAAAAGGGTAGAAGAAGAAAGGCTGAAAAGGATGCTGTTCATTTGCAAGATATAGCAAACTATGTATCCTTTGGTGGGACATCATACATCGCTCCAAGAGAGATAGATGAGATGACTTACTTCCAATTCTACAATGCTTACAAAAGTATTATTGGAATGGACACTTATCGTACTGCAATGCAGTACAAACTTAGCGAGAAGTTTGATGTTAAAGATGATATCAAGCACTGGCTAGAAACACTTAAAATCGGAAATTAAAGGTAATCCCTTTAATCACAAATGCAATGTTAAACAAAACCATTGCAAAATAATACAAGAAGAGGTGCATCTATAAGATGGCAATTTACGGAATTAAAGACTGTGCAAACATCACATTGTTTGACAAAGCTACAAACGTACCAGATTTATTCTCTGACTACGCAAACGTTTCTACAAATGAATGGACTTCTGAGCGTACTTTCGCAAAGTCTAAAGGTACTAACGCAATCGCATGGGACTCTGACCGTCAGAGTACATTAAAAGTTGAGATGGAAGTATTCGACCTTAAGTGGATTGCTTTAGTTGCAGGTTCTGAAATCGTAACTGGAGAAACAAACGTTGCAAAACGTGAAATCGTTAAGGTTGGCTCTACTAAGAAAGCTAGTTTAGGTGGCGCACCATTAAAAGGCTCTGTAGCTGTAATTAAAGTTGGCGCTGACGAAGTAGAACATATTGGACAACCTTTAACAGAAGTTGAAACTGCTCCAACTGCTTCTCAATTCTCTGTAACTGGTTCTGACGTTACTTTCGGTACTGATGCTGTAGAAGGAGATGCTTACGCTGTTTACTTCTTAGTAAAAGATACTCAAGCAAAAGTAATCAATATCTCTGCTGATAAGTTCCCTAAAGCTGTTCGTATCGTTGCAGATGCGTTAATCCGTGAGAAAGAATCTGGTAAGGATGAATTCATCCAAATCGAGTACCCAATGGCTCGTCCACAATCTAATTTCACAATCACAATGTCTGCGACTGAACCAACTAAGTTAGAAATCACATTCGACTTGTTCCCAGACAAAAACAAAAACATGGCTACTTACAAAATCATTGGTGAGTAATTAGCTGACAAAAGGGGGCTGTTTTCTCACAAGAGGCGACAGTCTCCTTTTTTTTGTATCTAAAAAAAATAGTTATTAAAATCACGATTTTATTAGATAAGTAGGGTTGACCAATCCTACTTATAATAGTATAATTAACTAGAACAAAACCATTAAAATATATAAGAGATGAGTACTTCTCTTATATTGTTATTAAACAAAACCATTAAAAGGAGAGTGTGGATATATAATTAATGGCTAGAGTAATTAGATATTTAGAAGATGGAGTTTGGAAATATGCATCTGTTAAATCCGTTGGCGATTTAGAGAAACTATTGACAGCATCGAAAACAGACATTGTCTCAGCTATTAATGAGTTGATAGCTAATGGCAACGCACTAGAAGCCGATGTTGACAATCGCTTTGATGGTATTGAAGGTACGCAAAATGAACTAGTAACTATTACTGGTAATGTACAAACAGAACTAGGAAAGGTTCAAGGTGACCTCTTAGATAAAGTAGAGAAGATGTATGTTGACGAGCAAGTTAATAAACTTGTCGATAAAGAAGCTTATGAAGCAAACTATCAGAAGCTAGAAGGAGAACTCCTAGACAAGGTTAATATCGATAAGTACAACGAAGAGTACCAGTTGGTTACTGGAAGACTTAACGACAAAGCTGACTTAAGCGCTTTTGAAGGTGTTAAGGGAAGAGTAGAAACTGTTGAAACTGAGATTACCAATGTAAAAGGTGAATTAGGTTCTAAAATTACTAAAACAGAGTTTGACGGTGCTGTTGGCTTAAATCGATGGGTTGCTAGAAAGTATGACATCAACATAGGTTCTGCAGGGGCTATTCCTTCTTTTAATCATATTAAAGGAAAACAGCCAAGTGTAATTATTGATTACGATGATAACTCTATAATCAAACCATTTACAGGAGACTATTACATTGGTCACTATTTCACAAATGTATATATGAAGGTTGCCAAGACGGTTACACTAAATGTAACAAATGATGATGGTGCTGTTATATACATGAATGGTGCAAAGATGTATGAGAGAACTACAAGTTCTACTGGACTATCTGTTCCTTTAACATTCAGAGCAGGATGGAATACAGTTGAAATCCTTCATTATGAACATAGTGGAGCAGTGGAGCAGGTTTCTCTTGGAGTAAAACTTTCTTCACAAGTTGATAAGTTGACTAGTGTAATCGGTGTTGGTGACAAGAATGAAACTCGACTTGTAGAAGCTGAGACTCAAATCAAGCAGAATGCAGATGCCATTCTATTAAAGGCAGAAAGCACTACCGTTACCAACATGGGCAATAAGGTTACTGCCAACGAAGGCTCTATTAATGTCATGAAAGATGAGATTAAGTTACTGGTTAAGACTGAAGACTTTAATAAGTATACAGGTCGATTAGAGGTTGCTGAAAGTACAATCATTCAGCATTCAGACCAGATTAACCAAAAGGTAGAGAAGACTGAATACAATGCTTTAAATGATATTGTTAATGAGCAACAGACTAGTATTAATCAGTTAACTGATGAGATTGATTTAAAAGCTACTAAATCAGAATACGATGGCTTAAATGGTCGAGTTGCAGATGCTGAAACTCAAATTAATCTTAATACAGAAGCTATTAATTTAAGAGCAAAGCAGACTGAACTAGATAAGACGAATGGTAGATTACAAACGGCAGAATCTCAACTTACAGTTCAAGCAAACCAAATCTCAACTAAGGTAACTCAAGAGGATGTTAATAAGAGCATTGATGACGTCGCTCTTGGAGGAAGCAACATGCTGAATAGGTCTAGTCAGAAGTTATCTGCCTTGAATGGGAAAGACACTACTGTTAACTTCTCTGTATCAGATAAGTTGAAAGAGTTTGTAGGGAAGCAGATTACAATTAGCTACTCTATTAAAGCGACTAATTTAGCAAGTAATGGAACAGCAAGTTATTGGATTGGATTTGAAGTTGAAATAACTCATACTGACAATTCCAAAAGCTATCTTTCTATTAGAAACAATGTAGTTCAAGAAGGCACTTATGACTGGACAAGATTAGCGAAGACTCACACTGTCGCTAATAAGCCAATCGCAAGTGCAAAAGCATATGCAACAGCCAGAGCATTCACAGGATCAGTAGAAATAAAGGATATTATGCTTGAAGCAGGTAATAAAGCTAGTCAACACAATATCTCTCCAGAAGATTCAATTGAAGTAGAATCTAGGGTTTCTAATGCAGAGACTGAAATTATACAGCAAGCAGAAGAAATTAGCTTAAAAGCCAATAGTAATGATGTTTATAAAAAGACAGAGGCTGATGGCAAGGTTTCAACTGCTGTTACACAGGCTAAATCTGAAATCAAGCTTGAAACAGATAAGATTTCTCAGAATGTCACTAACTTAACAAATACAGTGACGAGTCAAGGAAACACTATCTCAAGCCATAACACATCTATTACACAGATGAAAGATAGTATTAACTTGAAAGCAGAGGCTGAAAATGTTTACACAAAAATAGAAGCTGATGGAAAGATAAGCAATGCTGTTACTCAAGCTAAGTCTGAGATTAAGATTGAAACAGATAAGATTACTCAAACTGTAACTAATATGCAGGGCAACTTAGATGACTTAGAGGATACTGTGGTTGCACAAGGTACTCAGATTCAACAGACTTCTGATGAAGTTGCAATCAATGTTGTTAAAAAAGGTAATGTTATGGCTTCTCTTAACGCAAGTCAAGAGGGTATTAAAATCCTTGGAGAACATTTGGATATCACAAGTTTAGTGACGTTTAACAGCTTGGACTCTAGTATGAAGGATAAAGTCAATGCAGGTACTGATGCCAAGAATAAGATTGATGGATTGAACATTAGTTCAAGAAACTTAATCTTGGATTCTGGTACAGACTATTCAACTACAGGTTATCTTGTAAGCACGTATACGCTTTCTGAAGACTGGATTGCAGGTCAAGAATATACATTTGTAATCAAAGGTACTATTTCTGCAGGACAGCAGTTTGGAGTTTGGATGAATGGCTCTGCAAATAGAGTTGGTTATGCAACTGAAACTTATGTAGATGGCGTAACTTATGTGACATTCAAAGCATTGGCTACAACAGCAGGGAACGAAAGAAAATTAAGCTTATATAATTACCCACAGAATACAACGTCAGCTACAGTTGATTGGGTGGCTCTGTATAAAGGTAATAAGCCATTAGACCATTCGCCTGCTCCAGAAGACATGGATAAAAGAATTAATGAATTCTCAGTAAGAAATAGAAACCATGTCTTAAACTCAACGTTTGCTCTTGGTAATACAGGATGGGAAGGAATTACAAATCTCACAACAACAAAGATTGTGGATGTCACAGGTCTTGAAGGGTTTGGGATTTTAAAAGGTCTTCAAGTTACAAGTCCATCAGCGTTTATCATTCAAAACTTAGCATTAGAACCATTTGAAAAAGCTAAAGGTTATGCTTCTGCTTTTATCAATGTAAAAACACTTGTTACTCCTAAAGAAAATCCTCGTGTCTACATGAGATTTATTTATGACCAAAATGGAACAGACAAGACCTTCTACGCAATAGGAGAACAGGCTACTGTTACAAATGGTAAATGGGTTCGTGTGTTCGTTAAATTTGATACAACAGGATATACAGGAACTCTTAAAGAGGCTAGAATCACCCTTGCTACAAATGGGGCTACAACAGTAGATGCGACATTTGCAGGTTCTTTAGTAAACTTTGGAGATGTTCTAGCTGATTGGTCTAATGCCAAAGAAGATATTGACAAAATGGTTTCCGATACCGATAAAAAGGCTCAAGATGTAACTAATAGAGTTGACGATATGTCGAGCGACAGTAAGTTAACTCCAGTTGAAAAAGTTCAATTGAAAAAAGAATGGGCGACAATGGTTAGTGAAAAACCTTCTTATGAAGCTTTGGCAAACAGCTACGCTGTTGCAACAGAGAAAACTGACTACATCAATGCTTACAATGCATTGAATACCGCTCTTAATGGAACTAATGGTTACTTAAAAGATATGCAAGTAACAAGCGCTATCAATGGAACAACCTTTAGAGGTGTCTTTGATGATTACTATGATAAAAAATCCAAGTTAATCAGAAAGGTAAATGAAACATCTAAATCTATTGGCGACAGTGCTAATAATAAGATTGATGGAATGGTTATCGGTGGAAATCAGTTAGTATCTGGTACAGAGTTCTTAAGTGCTAGTGGTTGGTCTCGTTGGGGAGCTTATGGCAAGGTTGGTGCTTATGGAATCATCGCTCCAATTGGAAGAAGTCTTTACGTAGAAACAAAAGATGATGCAGGCGCTCAACTGGCTGTTCCTAAAGGCGCTACTGTAGGTCTTCAAGGTAACGGAAGAAAGTTCTCTGTTAAAAAAGGACAAGAGTATACTCTATCTATGAATGTCGCTACAAGTGAGTTGGGAGATATCCTTGACTACATGTACCTCATGTACACAGTAGAAGGTGGCAATCGCAGACTTGGAGACATTAAAGTCACAGATTTCCCACAAGTAGCACCAGTTTATACTGGAGCAACGGTATACTATTATAAAGTGAAACTGACCTTTAAAGCAGATAGAGATGATGACAACGCTTATATCCTTATAGCAGGTGCGACAAAACGAGACTTAACAGGCTCAAATGGTTATGCTTGGATTCGTGTCAACAATTTAAAAATTGAGGAGGGGAACGTTGCAACATCTTGGGGATTATCTCAAGGGGATATTGACCAAATTATTTCTGATGTAGACAAAAAGGCAGAAGAGTCTAAGAAAGCTATCGCTGATATGTCTAACGATAATAAAGTCACTCCAGTAGAGAAATTCCAATTGAAAAAGGAATGGGCAACTATTACTGCTGAGAAACCTCAGTATGAATCACTGTCTACTACTTATGGAATTACTACTGAGAAAACAAACTATGTTAATGCCTATAATGCCTTGAATACAGCAGTTACTCCTATTATTTCTAATATGACTACCACAAGTGATATCAACGGAGCGACATTTAGAAGCACTTTTGATGACTACTATGATAAAAAGGCTCAGCTAATCAAAAAGATTAATGAGACTGCTAGAATATTAGCTAACGATGCTGACAAAAAGGCTCAAGAATCCAAAAATGCTATTGCTGACATGGCAAACGATAGTAAGCTTACTCCAATCGAAAAGCAACAGCTCAAGAAAGAGTGGGCAACGATTTCTGCTGAGAAGCCACAGTATGAGGCGCTTTCCACAACATATGGAGTAACGACAGAGAAGACAAATTATGTTAATGCTTACAATGCATTGAATACATTTATCTCTCCATTCCTTACTAATACAACAGTGACAAGCGATATTAATGGAACTACGTTCAGAAATACCTTTGACGACTATTATGACAAAAAGGCTCAATTAATCAAAAAGATTAATGAATTGTCTAGAACTATTGGTACTAACGCAGACACGAAGGCTCAAGAGGCTAAAAGTGCTATCGCAGATATGTCCTCTGATAGTAAAATTACTCCTGTAGAAAAAGTCCAATTGAAAAAGGAATGGGCTACAATGGTAGCTGAAAAGCCACAATACGAGGCTTTAGCTACGACATATGGGATTACAACAGAGAAGACAAACTACGTTAATGCTTATAACACTCTGAACACTGCTCTTAATGGAACTGGTGGAATACTTACAAATATGACCACTACTTCTACTGTTGTTGGTGCTACATTCCGTGCGCAGTTTGACGACTATTATGACAGACTGGCTCAGTTAATCAAAAAGATTAATGAAACAGCTAAGTCGTTAGCTAACAATGCTCAAAATAAGATTGACTCTGTTACAACTACAGAGAGCAATGTAACTGTTATTGACGGTGGCAAGATTAAGACAGACTCTGTTACTGCTAGACAAATTAATATTAACAACTTATTTGCAGATAGTGCTTTTATCGCCAAGTTCAAAGCTATGGAAATTGATGCTTCCAAGATAACTACTGGAGAATTAAGAGGTATTTATGTACGGACAGATGGGACTAACTCTTTCTCTTATATGAGTGGTGGCTCTATAGCTTCCAAGTCTAAGGTTGATAGCACTGAGACTTGGATAGATGAAGGTATTATAAGGGTAAGAAATGGAGTATATCAGAATACGATTACACCAGATTATTTATCAATATCTGCATTGGGTAAAAGTGGATATGGAAAGATTTCTTACTATAGCCACGCTACAGACCTTGCTCAAAACAATTTAAACGTATGGTCTGTTGGGAAGATAACGTTAGAGCCGAATGGAGGAGACTTAATTCTAAAGGGTCGCCCACATATCCAGAAGACAGATGCTAATGGTGTAGCATTAGACTTCCCAAATGCTGGCTCTGTAAAGTTTGACCAGTATGGTAATATCCTCACTGGTTCAAGCGCAGGCTCTGAAGCTACATGGTCTATCAAGGATGCAGATGGTCAAGTTAGATTATTAGTTCCTGTTGGAAAAGGTACAAGAGGAGTAATGGAATTAAAAGCGCCATATGGCGGTCTTGACTTGTTCTGGCAAGGATATCGCTTCATGTCATTCTGGGGCGACAGCGTGAACCGATTCATACGATTTGGAGATGGTGGCTCGATAAAATGGCAACATAACGTGGGTCGTTTTGAGTTCCGTAATTTTGCGGACACTGATTGGGCGCATCTTGCAGGAATCTGGGATACAGTTTCGTCTAGGGATTATAAGAAAGATATTGATAAGTTTGATGGTAGCGCACTTGATATCATTAACTCTGCCACTCCAAAGCAATATCGATACACTTCTCAGAGCGAAGATGAAAGAGTAAGTATTGGATTGATTGCGGAGGAAGCACCATTCTTAGTACAAGGAGCAGACAAGAAGACAGTTGATAACTATGGTATGACTACTCTTGCATGGAAGGCAATTCAAGAATTATCGGAACAAGTGAGATATCTAAAAAACCAATTAAATAACAGATAAGGAGATGATTAAGTGATTTTCGATTCTCAAATTGAAAAACTATTAGTAGACATTGGCTTCGACAGAATGACCATGGAACAAAAGAATGAACTTATTACGACATTGGCGAAAAGGGAGGGGGCAGTTCTCTCCCAAATCACAGAGGAGTATATTCTAGGTCACCATAAGAAACTGAAGAGCGATATGCTATCTGAGAAATGTGACGAGGTTATTGTTACAGGATTTAAATCTACCAATGGTCATATTTATAGAATGAAACTAGATGACCAAGTCAATTTTTATGGGCAGGCTCTTGAACTGCTGTTCTTTGATAAAGAATCACAAACAGTACAATGGAAAACTGAAGATGTAGATTATACCGAGCATACAAGAGACGAATGGCTCAATCAAGTGTACAGAGAGGCTTTCAAGCATAAAAGAACTCAACTATTTAAGTACAGTTTATTAAAAAGAAAAATTGCAGATGCAAAGACTCATACGGAGATTGTTGCAGTAGATTGGGATAAGCCATTAGAGACTCCTAAAGAAGAAACTGAACAATCTTAAACAAAACCATTGCAATTTAATTGTTTGTGATTTATAATGTAATAAGGAAAATAGACTGAAAGGAGGCGCTTTCTTATTGGAAAATCAACAAAATATTAATGTCAGTGCAGATATAGTAATAAAGCAATACGAAGAAACCGTCCATAAGCTAACGTCAGAAAACATTATGCTTAAGTCGTTGTTAATGCAATCTGAAATAGAGAAACAACAGTTAATGCAGAGTCAACAACAGAGGTCAGAGTAATCTCCCAGAGGGGACTGGGGTAAATTGACATCGCAATTATTATGTCAAATTCATAATGAAAGGGTGTCAAAAGTATTGAAAACAGAAGCTTTGGCTCGTCATATTGAAGGGGTAGCGAAATACACAAATGAGTTCGCAATGTACTTCACAGCAGGAATGACAGGAATAACATATTGGTTAGGAGGATGGGATACTGCATTGCAGGTGTTAATCTGGTGTATCCTAATCGATATTGTCACAGGTGTTCTAAAAGGATTCTTTATTGACAAGAAGTTTTCTAGTCACAGATTAAGAAAAGGGTTTGGAACAAAACTAGGTTACTTAATCGTAATCTTATTATGTAACCTACTGGATATGGTATTTTTCAAAGAGAACCCTATTTTACGAACTGCATCTGTTTGGTTTTACATTTATGTTGAAGGAAGTTCAATTCTTGAGAACCTAGCAAACTTAGGAGTACCAGTCCCAAAGTTCTTAGTTGACCGCATGGAGCAGATTAACGACACTGTCGGTATTCGTGCTAAGTTTAAAGATGGTAAATTCGTAAAAGACGAAGAATCAAAATAATTATTAAAATATGGATTTTATTAAAAAAACCATTAAAAAAAGAGAGGCTAGTATTGACACTAGTCTCTCTTTATGTTAATCTAGTATTACCAATGATTGAACAAAACCATTGCAATTAAAAGTCGGTTTAAAACAAAACCATTAAAAAGGAGATTGGATATCTTGGCTATTAAATTATCAGAATTACATGTACCACAAGGAGAGAAGCGAAAGATTCGTGAGGTCTTCAAATCCCCACAGGGAATGATTGAAATATATGAACCTACTATGCAGGATGCAGATTTAATCCTTGACTTACAACGAGGAGAGAATCCTAACCTTGTAGACAGTCAAACATTACGACTTAGTGGAAAGGTAGTTTTAAAACATCTATTCCCTATGTTAACAAACATTAGTCTTGAAGGTATGTCAGATGAAGAATTAGAAGATGTTATTGAAAACCCATCTCTTCACTTCTTACTTGCACAGAAGTTTGTATCTCAAATCGTATCAGAAGTAAATAAGCTATATGTAGAACATATTAAAGATGAGATTGCTAAAGCAGACAGCATGCTTGCTCAAACTGAAATCATCAATTCAATTCCTACTATGATTGTAGAACAGGCAAAACGAAATCCAGAATTAGCTGATATTGCTAGAAAAGTAGAAGCTTCAACAGAAGAACTGGATAAACGAGTTGCAGTTGCAGTTGCAGATGTAGAGTCAAAGATTAGTGGAGTACAGTCTGAGATTACGGTGACAGCAACTGAGATTCCAACTGTAGTAACAAAGACTGAATATGAGTAAGATATTTAAAGATGTCTCTGCTCTGCAAGTTCAGCTAAAGAGAGATATTTATCAGTCCATCCAAGGAACAATAGCAGATTTGTGTACAAAGGTTGTTAAAGAGATGGTTGATAAAAAGGTCTATCAAGCATATATGCCAAAAGGTGATTATGCATATGAGAGAACCAACGAACTGATGAACAGTGTAACCATTGGCAACTTTAAATTGGGGACAAAGTATGCAACGTTTGAAATCTATATGGATACAGAAAAGATTGGCGCTTATGAAACAGAAGAGGACAACTGGAATCAACATGCTGATGTTGATTATGAAGAAGACGTGTCAGACTATATCCCAATGTGGGTTGAGGAAGGCACAAGCGGTTCTTTATGGGATAGAAATGGCGCTCACTATATGGAACAATCTACTACTGAATTGGATAAAAGCTTGTATCAAGCGCTCGCACAAGAGTTGCGCAGACAAGGTTGGGAAGTAAAGGTTATTTAATTAAGGAGGCTACTGTGACATCTTAAAATAAGAGGTGAATATAAGTGGCAGAACAACTAAAGAGGGTTTATAAGCGATATTTTACAAAAGAAAAGAAAGCTAGAATTAACCCTAAGAATATAAAGGCTTACGACAAGTATCTGAAGTCGAACATCATTAAAAATAAAGATGTAAAAGATACAACGTACAAAGTGTATCAAAACTACTTTAATCAATTTCTTGTTTACTTAGAAGAAGAATGGGAGAACATCTTCATTCATGACGATGAGTTAATGGAGAATGGCGTAGATATCATGGAAGGGTTCATTGGATTCTGTCAAGATACGCTTGGAAATAACAAGAAGGTTATTAACACAAAGCTTTCTGCTGTTTCTACATACTATGTATGGGCAGTTAAGAGGGGAATTATTGACATTCATCCTTTTGACAAGAAACTAGATAGAATGAAGGGTGCTAATGACGAGCGCCTTATTAACCACTATTTCTTAACCCAAGAGCAAGTTGATGTTATCTCCAAGGTTCTTGTAGAAGATATTCAGAAACCAAAGGGTAGAAAGTTTGACTTCCAAGACCTATTGATTTGGAATATCGCTATTGAATCAGCAAATAGAAATGGAGCAATTTCTAAGTTAACTATATCTTCCCTAGACTTAGAGGAAATGATGTTTGTAGACATCCGTGAGAAACGTGGTAAACGAGTAGAGGTTACCTTTGAGGAAGGCACAAAGAAACTGATTGAGCAGTGGTTAGAGATGCGCAAGAGCATGGATAACCTTGAGTGTGATGCTTTCTTCGTCATTAAATACAATGGAGAGTATAGAAAGATGTCTCAGACTTCAATCTATATGCGAGTAAGAAAGATGGGTACAATTCTGGGATTAACAGATTTACATCCTCACTGTTTACGAAAAACAAAAGGTAATCTTATTGTTGAAGAAACTGGTGATTTAACAATGGCTCAAGAGTTCTTGAATCACAGTGATGTTTCTACTACTCAGAAACACTATGTTAAGCCTAAATCTAAAGCTGAAATTCGTGAGAAGATGAAGAAGCTTAGAGAGAAAAAGAATCAAAACAAAGAAGGTTAAACAAAACCATTGCAAAGAGAGGTGTTAGATTAAGTGTCTAGAAATAAGATTGGTATTGAGGTACAAGTTGAATTTCCTACAGTAAGAGAACTGCAACAGCAGTTAGCTGAACGATGGAAAGGTGTAAAGAATAGTTTTGATGCTAAAATCAATATCGATATTGATGGCAATAGTCTACGCTCTGCAAAAGCTAAGATTAAGAGCGCCTTGGGGGAAGAGGCGTTCAAGGTCAAGCTTGATGTAGAATATAAGCAGGCTTTACTAGGAATTGAAAAGCTACAGGATAAAATCAGTCAGCTTGATGCAGACTTGAAAAAGGTTCGTGAAGTTAAGGTTGGGTTCAATCTTGATGAAATGAACAAGACAATGAAAGACCTTATTGACGGTGCTAAAAAGGCTGAGCAAGCCATGGATGGCAATAAGAATGCTGTCAAGGATACGAATGCTGAACTTAACACTACAATTGCAAAGTACAGTAAGATTCAAGAAATCTCCAAACAATTAAAAGATGGTAGCTATGCTGTTACAAAGAAAACAACTAGCACTAATGACAATGGAGATACAGTTGTTAGAACTGAACGACCAGATGGTGGCATTGACACAAGTGTTACCAATAACAGACTGGCTGATTTAAAAGAGATTGAAAATGTAATGAAGCGAATTCATCAGCTTGAAATACAACTGATGGGAGCAGATGAAAAGCAATCTCAAATAATGAATCAAGAGTTACAGATTCAAAGACAGCAAAGAGACGTGCTTTCACAGATGTATAATGAAAAGCATAAAATGAATGCTCTTGAAGATAATAGTATCCAAGAATTACAACGTGTTCAAGAAGTGAATAGAGCTATGAAAGAACAGGCTTTAAATGCTCAAAAGGTAAAAGAAGAGCAGAAAGAGATTGAACAGGCTATATCAAGGGTTGCTCAATTGGAGAATAAAAAGCAACAGCTTCAAACTAAGATGCTTAGTGCTACAGAAGCTGAGAAAGAAGCATTGCAATCTCAGCTAACTCATCATGAAAGAATTCAAAATTCAATTCAAGAGAAGTACAATTTAAGTGAAAGAATGAATTCTACTCAGCAAGAAGAGTTAGAAAACATTAGACGAATTGGACAACTTGAGAGACAGAGAATTGAAGCAAAACAGCAAGCCACTGAGGCACAAAGGGTAGAAGCAGAGGCTCTACGTGATATGCAGGACAACCTTAGAAAAGTCCATGCTCTAGAAATGCAAATCTTGCAGATTAAAGAGAGAATGGATAACGGTGGCAATGTATCTAATGCTGACAGAGCAAAGCTTGAAATCTTAGAAAATCAATTAACTGCTATGAGGCAGATGCAACGTGAGACTGAATTAGTTTATACGTTCGAAGGTCGAGTAACAGATGCAATGAGAGACCAGTTACGAACTCAAGAGCAGGTTAATCAAGCTGAAAGAGAACGTGTTCAAGAGGCATCTCGAATCCAAGCTGAGCATGACCAGATTAATGAAAAGCTACAAAGACAAGAAGCGCTCCAACGTAGTATTGCTCAACTTCAACGTGACCTAATTTATGCAGGGCAACGTGAAGCAGGTGTAATTCAAGATGCAATTCGAGATGAAGAAAGAAAGCTTAATGCATTACGACAAGAACTTGAAACGGCAGGCGCACTTACTCAAGAGAGAAGACAAGAAATTGCTCAGATTGAAAGAGCGCAACAAGAACAACAGCGACTGAATCGTTTACGTCAAGAGGCTCGTGAAAAAGACCAAGCATTTGGTGGCGCTCAAGCAGGTGGCTTAGTTGACCCTTATTCAGCATTTATGGCAGGGGAGCAAGCAGGTCGAGAAATCCTTGAGCAAATGGTGTTAATTGATGAAGCTTATATGCGTGTAGCAAAAGTTGCTGATGCATCTGCAGATTCACTTAAGTCATTCAAAAAAGAATCTTATGATACTGCTTCTGAACTAGGTGTAACTGCTGATAACTATATGAAAGCAGTGGAAACTTGGGTAACAGCAGGGGAAACATTCGCTGAATCTCAAGAATTAGCTAAAACATCTCTTATCGGTTCTTTCGTAGGTAACATTGACCCAGACTTAATGGTTAAATGGATGTCTGTTCCTTTAAAGGCATTTGAAACAGATGGTCTTAAAGCTAACGACATCATCAACGTAATGAACGAAACTGCCAACAATAACGCTGTTGAGATGGAAGAACTAGGTAAAGCCTACATGCGTTCTGCTACTACAGTAAAAACTGCAGGGGTTTCATTCGAAGAGTTAACAGGTTTAATCACTGGTGCGCAAGAAGCTACACGTCAAGGTGGGGAAAGAATTGGTACAGCATTAAAGACTGTATCATTAAACTACAATTTAATTCAGTCTCAGATGACGAAAGACCAGAAGAAAAAGTTTGCCTTCTTCGATAACATTGGGATTAACTTGAAAGACACGTCAAGTCTGACAGATGCTTTAGATAAGCTAAAAGGCAAATGGGGAGAATTAAGTCAAGAAGACCAAGCAACATCTCTATTCTACCTAGCAGGTAAAGAGCATTCCAATATTGTCACTGGTATCCTTGACCAATGGGGTACAGTTAAGAAATCTATCTCAGAGGCTAATGCAGAGATGGGTAAGGGTACAGAAGGTTCAGCTTACGAAGAATTTGGGAAACAGAAAGAATCTGTTCGATTCCAAGTAGCAGAAGTGAAGAACGCTTGGATGGAATTGATGAATACCATTGGCGAATCTGATGGTATGATGTCTAAAATCCTTGGTGGTCTTTCTAGTGCTTTACAAGGCATCAGCAGTATGTTACAAAATGATGAAGTAATGAGTGCTGTTAAACTCGTTGCATTAGGTGTAGCATTCCACGCTTTAACAAATGGTGCGCTCCGATTTGGAGATGCTGTAATGACTAGCTTTGGAAGAGCAATACAAAATGCAAAAGATGTAGGTAACGCTCTTAGAGGACTGAGAAGAGATACAGATGATTTAACCGAGTCTCAACGTAGACAGCAGACTGCAAACTCAGCAAGTAACCTTGGTGGCAATCGTGGCAGTGTTGACGTTGATATCGACCGTGACCGCAATAGAAACCCTAATGATGTTGGAGGCGAAACAAGAAGTAGCCGAAGAAACAGAGGAGCAGATATCGCTGATACTGCAGGGGATTTAGCATCGAACTTAGACCGAGGCTCAGAAGCTGCGGATAGAGCAGATGGCAAGTTGAAAGGTTTTGCAAAAACTTTAGGGAAAGCTATCTCATTAGTTCCTTTACTTGGAGATGCCTTAATCTTATTAGACATCATGGGAGTTCCTGTGTTCGAGAAGATGGGTTCATTCTTTGATGGACTGGTTGAAACTCAACAAGAGGCAATCGATAAGCAGGATGAATTGAATAAAAAATTCAATGACAAAAACCTTCTTATGAATGGCGACATGGAAAAAGGTCAAAGCACTATGAGTGGACTTCATAAGAAGTTTGAAGCAACAGATACTGATGCAAACACAGAAGGTATTCAAGGATACATGTCTCCAGAAGAATTTAAGGCATTCGCAGACGAGGTTAATGCTCAAGTAGAGAAATTCAAACTTGGAGCAGACCTTAAGATTAGTATGAATGATACTGGTCATATCCAAGGACAACTTAAAGCTATTGATGAAGCGATGGAGAAACTTAAAGCAAAAGAAGCTGTTAATATCACTGAAAAAATTGTTGGAGATGTTTCAAAGGCTCAAAAGGCTCAAGAGCAAATTGCAGGTTTAAGATTTGAGCAAGACCAATTATCAGCATCGGCTGATAGAGCGAAACAAGAAATTGAAAAGCTGAAAGATGCGAATGGCAACATTAAGCCAGAGAACATGCAACAATATCAATATTGGGCAAGCCAACTTTCATATGTTGAAGGTAGAGGTAAAGATGTAGAGGCTACTCTTAAAAACCAAGAGAAGGCATATAAGCAATCTCAAACTGCAATCCAGAAGCAAGGTGCAGAGTTGTTAAAACTAGGAGACAACATGGCTAACGTTAAAGTTAAGCAACAAGACCAAGTCTCTACGTTAACAGCAATGTATGTTGAACATAACAGATTGAAGGATGCTCTTGGCAGGACAAGTTCAGCACAAACTACCTTAACAGGAAATACTAAGCTTACAAATGACCAGTTCCAAGAGATTCTTAAGAATGTTCCAGAGGCTCAAAAGAAATATGGTAACTACAGTGTTCAGCACGTCAACGACAGTGGCAAGATTCGTAATGGGTTAAATGAGTTAGTTAAGAAGGAAAATGAAAAGGCTCAAGCTTCTGTAGATTCTGGACAAAAAGCTGTAAATGCTATGGAAGGTCAGATTCGTAAAACTGGTGAAGGTAAAGGCGCAATGGAAGCCAATGAGAAAGCCATTAAAAAAGCTAGTGATGCCGCTAAAGAATTAGGAACTAAAGTTAAAGACATTCCTGCTAGTAAGAAAACGAATGTTGATGTAGAAGTTACTGGTATCAAATGGTTAGATAAGGTCATTAACTTCTTTAGTAGAAGTTGGAGTAAAACTGTTAACGTTGATGTAGCGGGCAAGGATGGAACTGCTAAGAGTGTATCTAAGGGTAATGCTTCTATCAGTAAATCCTTTAAATCCATGAATACAAGTGCAAGCCCTGCCAACACTAATGGAGTTATAAATAAGTCTGAGTCTACCAATAATACTCCTCCTGCAAAGGTAAATGAGAATGTATGGAGATACTGGAATACAGATGATAATGTTGCTGTATTAGATAACTCAATCAAAGACCTTGATAGAACTCTTAAGTCAGTTAAAGATGACTATGAGAAAATGATTAGCCTATATAGTCAACAAATTCAACTCCTAAAGCAAGAACAGGGTGAACTTCGAACTCTTAAAGGTCAGAAGGAAAGCCATATAGATGAGGTTTTAAACAAGCTGAGAGGATATGGTTTTAGTACCAATACTAATACCAATACAATTGGCAATCTTGGTCATGCCAAGAGTCTTTCTGGAGACCAAGCTAAAGAGGCAGAAGAGTTATTAAACACTTGGAAATCTCTTAAGAATGAGTTACAGGGAATCGATGATAAGATGCAGGACATTGGCAATCAAGTATCTGATATTACTGATAAGATTGAACAGGCTAAAATCGCAGAAGAAATGAAGTCTTTCGAGGGAGTCCTTAAGAGAATAGATGCTCTATTAACTAGTGTTAATAACACAGACAACATTTACTCTAAGACACTTGGATTCATCTCTGGTAACGACACAGAACTGGCTCTTAATGCAAACGAACAAGCTATGAATAATGCTAAGAGTAGCATGTCTTCCCTAATCAATGAGTTTAACCAACTTTCTAAAGCTAACGTTGCTTATGATAAGAATGGTACATCATTGAAGTCTACACTAGACAAGCTAGGTAAAGAGATTTTATCTCAAGCTGATTCCATCATTAAATATCAAAAAGCGATTAATGATATCGAATTTAGTCGTGTAACACATGATATGGATGAATTTGGACGAGTTGTAGATACAAACCTAAGTAGACTTGATAACAATATCAAGAATCTAAAAGAAGGTTTAATGAGTGGGACTGACCTTTCAGACCTCGTATCATCAAATGGTGTTGGATTAGACTTTGGTCGAGACAATCAATTTGAACAGTCTGCCAAAGATAGAATCAGACTTGAAGAAGAAGTTCAGCAAGCTATGGATGCATTTGCTAAGAAGAACGTTGATAGACAAGCAGGGGTTGCTAATTTACAGCTTACTATTGAAGCTAATAAGTATAACCAGATGCTAAAGATGTCACAAAACTACACTGCAGGATTATCTACTAACTTTGAACAAATCCTAGGAGAATTCAATAATATATCTAATAGTAGTACTGACTTAGATAAGTTTGCAGGAAGACTTACTGAGGCTTTTGATTACTTACGTCTAGAGCAAGAGTTACTAGCAGAAAAGTATGACGCTTTTATGGATTTATTCCCAGAGAAAAGAGAAAGCCTAACAAATCAGTACATTATTGACAATCTTAAATTGCAAGAGAAATTTTACAAAGCATCCATTAAAGCGAACAATGATGCAATGCTTGAACTCAAGAATCAGTTAAAGGATTCAACGTTAACTGATGAACAAGAGGATAAGATAAAGCAACAAATCACCAATATGGAGAAGGAGAATATCGATTCTCAAAACAAGATTAAAGAAACTGTCAAAGAGAGATTTGAGTTCGAATTCAGCTTACTTGATAAGGCAATTAAAGAGTACGATAAGTATAGCAAGAGTCTAGATTACTCTATGAAGGTGCTTAAATCTTTAGGTGGAGATAAATTCGAAGCTAAAGGCGCTCTTATGGACAGCATGTTGAATGTTGAAAAATCTAGAAACTCAGAACTTCAAAATACGCTTGCCAACTTAAAGAAACAACTTGTTATGTATGAGGAAGGTGGCTTCGAGTGGAATCTTATCAATAAAGAGGTTGAAGAGTATAACAAACTGTTAGAAGATAGTAATTTACAGCTTATCGAAATGAATAAGAATATCATGTCTAATTCATTCGATACAACTATGGGCAAGCTTGAAAGAGGAATGTTCGAAGGTAAAACTATCAAACAGTTCAAGGACTATCATGACCTCTGGATAACTGGACTCGAAAGAGAGATTGCCCTTGAAGAGATGTACCAGAAGATATCTGATTTGAAAACTCAAGAGTTCGATGAGAAGATGGCACTCCTTGATAAACAAGAAAAGCTAAGTCGATTTGAAATGGACTACCTTAATAAGCAATTGGATATTATCGAACTTCAACAGAAGTTAGAGAACTTGAACAAAGAAAAGAATATCCAAGCCCTTAAGAAGCAAGCTGATGGTACTTGGGATTGGGAGTACACAGCAGATGCTGATAAAATTAAGGAAACAGAGCAAGAGATTGCTGATGCTGAACTTAAACTTCAAGAGGCAGAGCAAAAGGCTCGTGAGGAATACATTAACAAGCTTGACAAAATCCTTGAAGATGCTGAGAAAGGGCAGTTCGAAAACATCGAAGACTTCAAAGAAGCTATTGATGATTTAACAGGTGCTTATGATTCTATGTTAGGTGACTTCCCTAAAATCAAAGAGGAGTACCTAAACGAACTGGTTGATGCTTATAGCAAGTACATCAAAGAGAATGGTGACATCCTAGAGAACATCATTTCTCCAGAGACTCCAGTAGGTGGCAAGGTTGAAGATTTGAATAAAGAACTAGCAAAAGCGTTTGAGGGAATTGGTGATAGCATGGCTAAAGCCTTCGCTGAAATACTGATTGCCAAGATTCCGAGTTTTGGTCAAGCCAATAATAGTAGTCAAAGTAAATCAGTTAGCATTCACCTTGGCAAACTTGAGTTCCCTAACGTCAAGAATGCCAATGGACTTGAAGAAGCTATCTTGTCTCTTCCAAAAATTGCTCTTCAAAAGAGCAAGGAAAAGTAAATGGAAAGGTTTAAGAGGAGTCTATAAAACTCCTCTTAAACAAAACCATTGCAATTATAATGTTTAAATGATAAAATGTAATAAGAAATGAGGTGTTCTAGTGGTAGTAGATATTAAACCAAGTCTTTTGGTTATTCAACCGTTTGATGCCACTAAAGGAGCAAGTATCTATTATACTTACACAGGTAGTAAACAGTCTCTAAAGAATCAACTGGTTGTCACAGATACTAAGACAAATGAGATTGTATACAGCTTTGAATATTCTTCGTATGAGAAGGTTCATCATGTTCCACCTAATATCCTTCTGAATGGGAAGTCATATAAAGCCAAGATACGAGCAATCTCTTCTGATGGAGACCAGTCTCCTTATTCAAACGAAGTGCAGTTTAAAACTTTTAGTAATCCTGTATTAGACATTGATAATATTGATGGTCAAGGATATGTTTACAACTCAGATGTAACATTCATCGCCATCTATTCTCAGAGTGAAGGAGAGTCAGTTAAGACTTATCGATTTAGTCTTTTCGATGAGAATGAAGATTTAATTGAGAACTATCCAATCAGAGTTCCTAGCGCACCAAACTCCTTAACTGAGGTTGTAAGAGGGTTAGAGAAGGGGAAGGGTTACTTTATTGAGTGTTCAATTGAAACTGTCAATGGAGTAGTGTGGACTCACAGAGAAAGGTTTATCCCTTTATATATCGTTCCTAGTGTCAACGGTGTTATCAATACCAGAAATGATTCAGATGAAGGAGTAGTTAAAGTAACAGCTAACTTAAAGCAGTTATTAGGTACTCAAGTAACTAGTGGCGCACGGACAGAAAAATCAGAAGGTCAAATCAAGGAAGATTATAAATACGAAGGGGATGAATGGGTTATTGTTCCCAAAGGGAAGCCTGTTATCTTCAAAGGTTTAGGGATGAATAGAGCATCAGACTTTGTAATGAAAGTATGGTGCAAGAAGATTCCAAACGGTACAAAATTCTTGGATTTAAGCCCTGTAGATAATACAGGAATTGCAATTGAATTCTGGAAGTATTCAAACAAAGTAATTGCAGTTAAGAAGTATGGTCGAGTTGTATCTAGACATTGCTCTAATGTCGTTACCATTCCATACGATTCACCGTTTATGCTATATGCAAAAGCGATTGAACATCGAATAGACTTGTCTATAAAAATCCTATAAGAGAGGTGATAACGTGATTATAGACTACAATTTCTTTGGCTATGCAGAAGGGTGTGTCTGGGATACTCCTATTTGTACAGACCATATGGATGAATTACAGTTAAACGAGGGTATATACGATGAAGCGTTCGTTACATTAGATACTAATGTTGTTGACAGCACAGCTAAGCCTACTAACTGGACATTGCAAACGCTTATGGATGCCAAGTTCACAGGTGATTTAGATGCAGGTTCGATTGGCGCTGATGGATTTAAAGTGACGAAGATTCTTCTATATCGCTCTGTTGTAGGGACATTTAAGTGGGAGGCTGTAGCAGAATTCGACTATGACCCAGAATACAATGTGTATGACTATGTAGATAGATACACAGAGAATGGCGCTTTATATCAGTATGCAATCGTTCCAGTGGCAAATGAAGTGCTAGGAGATAAGCTTATCTCTGACGAAGTTAAATCAGAGTATGAGGGGATTTTTTTAACAGATAAGTATGAGAACAAGCGATTTGAATATGACATTCAACTTGGCGATATCACATACAATCAATCATCAAGTGTAAACCAACCAATCGATGGTCAGTTCCCTATTGTTGTCTTTGGCAATAGTAATTACAGAAGTGGAAACTTATCTGTATTACCTTTATCTAATAATACAGTGGCACTGGCAGGAGGAGCAATTGATAAGCTTGCTGAACAAGTCAATCGTCAAGATTGGGTGGACTTCTTAAATAATGGCAAAGCAAAAGTCCTTCGTATGGATAGTGGTGTACTGATGTTAGTTGTAACACAGAATGCAAACGTACAGCATAAAGAAGGAGACCTGTTAAGAGACTTGGCAAACATCTCATTCGACTTCCTTGAGATTGGTAAACTTGACTTTGGAGCAATGATTAAGAATGACCTTATCGCTCCTGCTCATATGCAGAAAATGACATTCGATGATGATGGAGGGGTAATTAGTGGCTGATAATTATATTAAAGGTAACATCGTTATGTCTGGTAAGAATATACCAAACATCGCTAACTACGCAGACCTCCATCTTCAGTCAATTAGAAAGCTGTATATCACTGTAGAGGTATTAGATGAAGAAATGAATACTATTGAAACCATTCAAGGTCTCTCTACAGGTGGAGATATAAGTATCTCAAATAGTAGCTTAATCAGAAGGACAGGCAATCTGTCCTTTGTGCTACTTGATTCTTTGAGACCAACAGAGGGAAGCCTACTATGGATGACCAATAGAATTAGAGTGTATGCAGGGATTGAAGACTTAACATCATCAGATGGAACGATAACACACTTCTGTTTGGGAACATTCTATATTACTGAACCTAGTGTAGATATATCCCCAGAGAATCGTACTACAACCATTGCACTACAGGATAATATGATGAGATGGGAAATGGAGCAATTAGAGAATAAGATTGTAATTGATGCAGATACGCCAATCCATACAGCTATAACAGAAATCTTACATCTGTATGGGGAATGGAAGGCAGACATACAGTTCACTACACTAACAGTTCCATATAAGCTAGAGTTTAATGAAGGAGACACTGTCTTAGATATAATCGAGACTCTAAGAGATTTGTATATGGATTGGGAAGCATACTACGATGTAGATGGCACTTTCGTATTCAGAAAGATGCAAATACAGAGAGAAGATGGAGAACCTGTTTCTTGGGTATTTAATGGTGAATCAAATCACATCACTACCTTTGGTGAGAACTACACTTATAAGAATGTTAAGAATAAGGTAGTTGTTATTGGTAGAATGGATGACAAAACAGGTCTTACTCCAAAAGCAGAGGTTAGTCTAGCAAAAGAAGACTCTCCATTCCATGAGTCAAAGATTAAGGTTAGAAAGAAAGTTGTTGTAGATACAAAGTTAACTACTCTTTCTCAATGTGAATCTAGTGCCAGATATGAGTTGTTTAAAGCAAGCAATTTCCAAGAGCAGTTAGCTATCACTTCTGTTCCAGTTTACTTCCTAGATGGAAATGACATTATAGAAGTTTATAACTTCGTTTCCAAAAAGGTAGAACGATACATTATAGATTCTATCTCTACAGGTCTAGGAGTTAAGGATAATATGACCATTAATGCTCATAAGATGTACTATGACACTATTGAAGTGGACAGTTCACTTACAGAGGCAAGAGAGATTGCTACTATAGTAGAAGATGGGATTATGAATAAAGGATGGCTGTCGCTATCTGAGCAACGCATAAAGAACTACTATGGCTTAGTTGGTTCTGGTGCAGATGTAACTGTTAGATTCGAAAATGGAGAAAAGCATGGAGTAACAGCCTATGTTGCAGGATATATGGGAACTAAGAGACAGGTGTTAACCATTGACCTAGCAGACTTTAAATCAAATGGGGACGACAATGGTAATACTGGAGCAGGAAAAGAAGAGTACAGCGACCGCATCTTAGGTCACGAAGTAGTCCATTTACTTATGAACGATGTGTTTGGGGTAGAGAAGACAAGACTTATGCCTACTTGGTTTACAGAGGGTAGTGCAGAATTACTTCATGGTGCTGATGAACGATTAAAGTTTTCTATAGTAGACAATGGAGTAATCAACAATACAAAGTTAAACAATCTCATTAGCCTTGCAACAAGAATGCTAAAAGATAATTATTGGGAAGATACTAGTGATAGTTACAGTGCAGGATATGTTATCATGAAGTACCTTGATAAGAAGATTGTTGATGGGAAAGATATGAAGTCTGTAATGAACTCTATTAAATCCTCTACTAAGAGTGGAGGAGAGGCAGTGAAAGATGCTATCATTGCTAACACAGCGTTCACAACTTATGATGCGTTCATAAATGATTTTACAGCCAATGCAGTCAACTACGTAAAGTCCATTAGATTAAATCTTACTGGAGACGAGATTGATACTGGTTCTATCGCAGGATACGACCATAGAGGTACAACGGCATTAAATGCAGAGGCTATCTTCGATAACTCTAAAGCCGTACAAGGAAAAGCATTGGAAAGTTTTAATGTAAATTTTGATAGAATTTAGTAAAACAAATTCATTAAAATTTATTGACACCGTTTTTTAAATGTGGTAGAATAGGGTAGTAGAGTTGATTAAGGAGATATTAAACAAAACCATTGCAATGAGAAAGGAAGGGTAGCTTTGGCAAATCGAAGCACATTCCCAGAGCAAATCGATAGTTTCGTTGAACTCTTTGATTTACCTCCAAGTAAAGTTGCACAAGCAAAACGATTCCAAGAGTTGAAGATGAAGCCTACTCTGAATGCTACAGAGCAAACAGAATTGAATAACCTAGTGATTTCATTAGGAAACTATATCATCACACCAGAAACTTGGAATAAATTTGCTGATGCTCTAGTAAATGTAGAGACATTCTTTACGCAAGAAGTAATGGAGTTCATTGAAGCTAAGCAAGCTTTATGGGCAACTTATGTCAACGACTTCGTTCATAAGGGAGTTTATAACACTTCAACGCAGTACAAGTTTCAAAACATGGTAACGTACAATGGAGACCTTTATCTTTGTACAAAAGATGCAAAAGGCATTGTACCTACTAACACGGCAAACTGGCAGAAAATCTCCACAAAAGGAGATAAGGGTGACGTTGGATTAAATACCCATTATAGAGGGTTATACGGTGCAACAACAGCATATGTAATGGGAGATGCAGTTAGTTACAATGGGAATATATTCTATTGTGCAAAGGATACTACTGCAGGAACAGCGCCAACAAATGCAACATACTGGTTCTTATTTGATAAGACCATTGTTAGTGCAACTGCTCCAACAACGCCACAACAAGGCTTATTATGGATTGAGTTACTTGACTAAGGCGGTGTAGAGGATGAAGAAGAGTGTTCAAGACAGCTTACTTGAAGCCATCGACATTATTGTTGGTGAGAAACTCAGCAAGACCTCTTACACCTCCTCCCATGTTGGGAAGGTTAAGAAAGTGAATGGATTTGATTGTACTGTAGAAGTTTATGGTAGTGACACAGAGTGCAAGCTACTTGAACATATGCATACACAGATTAAGGTTGGAGACATTGTAGTTGTACAGGATTTATACAATGACAATACACATAAGTTTGTTCAGTGTAAAATTGGTGAAACTACATGAATGATGTTCAACAAAGTCTTATAGAATCTATTCAGATATTAGCAGGCGAGAGGCTAAAAAATATAAACTTCACAAAGTCATTTACTGGAATAGTAATAGAGGTCAATGGTCTTCAAGCGATTGTCGAGATTAATGGAAGTAATTCTGATTGTATTATACCTCAGAACTTATCTTCTTACATCGGGAAAAATGATATCGTAATCGTTCAAGATATTTCTAATACAAAGTCTCAAAAGATTGTTCAAGGAGTAATCTCTTCTACTAATAGAGATATGTTCCATATCTATGACACTGTAGAGGATAGAATCGTAAGTTCTATTGAACAGTTATGGGATGAGGAATTGCAACAAGAAATTCATGTTGTATTTGAAATAGAATAGAAGACTAAACAAAAGGAGATGACTTTGCCTTGGCAATCAAGAAAACAAGAGCAAATTTTCATAATGGAACAGACTATGATACTTTCCACTATGAAACGCAAGCAGGACAAGTTAAAATCATGGGTGCTAGTGGCATCGTATCAGATTTTGATGAAATGTTCCTTAAAGGTAAACTGTTACAAGGTATTAATCTAAACACGATTAAAGACAATGGCTTATATCGTGTTAAAGGATGTACAAATGCTCCATCTGGTATGGTAGCTACGACAGTATATCTTATGAAAGTAGATACTGTTGACACAGTTGTTCTACAAACTTTCTATGACCACACAGGAAACGATACTCATCAAAGGGCAATCGTAGGTTCTACAATTGGTACATGGAGTGCAGGCGGCAAAGCAACAAATGATGCAATTGCTGATATCAACAAGAATGTTGGTTCATTGACAAGCTTAAAAACTACTGTAAAAACTAGCATTGTAAATGCAGTGAATGAGGTTCAAACAGAAGTAGATGGTCTTCAGACTCAAGTAACTTCTAATGATGCAGATATCGCTAAGCTTAAATCAGATATGACTAGTCATAATCATGATAGTTCTTATCTTAAGTTGTCTGGTGGCTCATTAACAGGTAGTGTTTCTGTAGCAAACAACAAGTCATTCTTTGGTAAAAATACTGGTGGAACTGACTTGAACATTGGTAAAGTTACTACAAGCAATGATGTTGTTCTTGGTGACACAAAGGCAAAAACAATTATCCACACCAACACAAAGAAGATGCTGATTTTTAATGATGGAGAATATAACCATTCAGTATGGCACACAGGAAACGTTGGTGCAGAAAGTGGATTAGATGCTGATAAATTAGATGGACTTCAAGCTAGTTCATTTGCTAGAGTCGATGTAGAACCTAACTTTAAAGAAAATCTTATCATGACACAAGGTAAAGATATTATCCTTCGTGCGCCTGCAGGTTCTATGAACTCTGGAGACCTTGTATTCGCAGAAGGTGGAAATGGTGAAATTGGTCGTGTATTCGTTAACGAGAGTGGTAGCTTGGTTATGCGCTCACAATACTATGGAGATATGAAAGTTCGATACGATGGAGTAATCACTTCTGAACATGGAATGGAGTTCAATAGTAAAACAAAAGAGACTGACCTTAAGTTTAGAGCGGATGATAACGACAGAGGTATGGGCTTTTATATGAATAACAATACAAGACAAATGGGACTATATGACTGGCACAATGATAGATTCTTCTTTGCAACCGATAGAAATGAATCTTCTGTTCACTTCTTTAATCAAATCAAAATCCAAGGAAAGAGACTTCACATTCGTTCAGATGCTCCTTCTGGTGCTTCCGTTGGGGATGTTTGGATTCAAGTGTAGGAAGGGGCATTAGATGGGAAAAGTAAAGAAATGGAATGGTTCTAACTGGATAGATGCCAGTGTAAAAAAATACAATGGTTCGAGTTGGATTAACGCAGATGTTAAGACATCCAATGGTCAAGGATGGAATAATATAAGTAATCAACAGCAATCTAAGACTTGGGACTGTTCATTCACTCAAACTTATCGTGAAGCAGGCACACGAAGAACTGACTATCGTGCCGATAAGATTTGCCAAGGTCGATATGTTTATGAACCTTGGGGAATTATGAGGTCTTTAATTGGATTCGATAATGGTTCTAGAATCAAAGATGAACTTCAAGGTGCTAGAATCGATAGAGTAGAGTTATTCCTTCATAATGAACACTGGTATTATTACGCAGGCGGTACGCTGTATGTCGGCTATCATAATCACGCAAATGAACCAGACTTATTTAGTCATTCTGAGTATGGGGCTAAAACACAGAAGTTTACATCTCGTGGACAGTCCCAATGGATTACACTACCTAACTCATTAGGAGCAGGTATAAGAGATGGATATTACAAAGGTGTCTCTGTCTTTGCTAATAGTGGAGCAGGAGAATACTATGGAATATTTAGTGGTATGTGGGATGGAAGCTTAGCCCCAAAACTACGCATCACTTATACAAAATAACATTAAACAAAACCATTGCAATGATTGATATTAATGAGGGTTCTCCAATCGAGTTTCTTCCATTATATATATAAAAATAAAAGCTTGCCAGAAGGCAAGAGAAGGAGATTTTATGACAAACAATTTAGTAGCTTTAGATGCAGGACATGGTGGCAAAGATTCTGGTGCAGTTGGTAATGGATTGCTAGAAAAAGAACGTGCATTAAAACTTACTCTAATGATGGACGAAGAACTACGAGCAAATGGTGTTTCAACACTTTTAATTCGTAATTCAGACTTCTTCGTAGAATTATCTGCTCGTGCTGATAAAGCTGATGCTCATGGAGCGAAAGTGTTTATTTCAAATCACTTGAACTCTGGTGGCGGTACAGGTTACGAGACATTCGTATACAACCGTAACGATGCAAGTACAAATCGATTACAAGATTTAGTTCATGCTGAAGGTATGAAAGTGTTAAAACCTCTAGGATTCAAAGACCGAGGAATTAAAACAGCTAACTATGCTGTACTTCGTGAAACTGGAATGCCTGCGGTATTAACAGAGAATGGATTCATTGATAATGCAACAGATATGACTCACATTCGTAAGGATGAAGTGTTGCGATTACTAGCTAAGGCTTACACAAAAGCTATTTGCGCTTACTTGGGAGTTAACTACAGCGGTGGAACTTCTGGCGGTGGAACAGTAGGTGGCGGAACGGTAACTCCTCCAGTAGACAATGGTGATGCAGGAACTCAAGGATTAGGTATTGCTTATATCACTGGAACTGGTGTTAACCTTCGCAAGACTCCAAGCACAAGTGGCGAAATCATTCGTCAACTAAATAAACCAGATTCTTATGTAGTGTGGGCAGAGCAAGATGGTTGGCTGAACCTAGGTAACTCTTGGGTTAAGAATGACTCTTCATTCCTTCGTTTTGCTCGTAGACAGCTTAGCAATGTAGGTCGATTAGTTGTGGTAACTACACCAGAATTATGGGTATACTCTGCTCCAGACTGGAACGCTAAAGAGAAGATTGTTAAACAAGGTGATGCATTTACAATCCTTGAAGAGTTAACTGTTAATGGTTCTAAGATGTACAAATGTGCATACTTCTACATCACTGCTAACCCAGAGTTCGTAACTGTAAAGTAATAAGAAATAAACTTATATGAGTGTGGCTAAAGCCATGCTCATACCCATTCATCATGATATAGCAGAGGAGAATTAATTTGACAGAACTATTCAACATTTTACAGCTAATCGGAGGACTAATCCTAAGTTTTGGATATATTCCTCAAATCATTAAATTCATTAAAACAAAATCAGTAGATGATTTCAGTGTCATGTACTTAGGTTCTATCTGCCTTGGAGTAGCGTTCATGGAATCTTATGCTATCTATATGTGGTTCGTGCTACACACAGCAGGAGCATTTATGATTACAAATACGATTGCATTAAGCCTATGTACAACTGAATTCATGCTATTGCTAAAGTATCGTAAGCGCAAATAATAAAACGAAACCATTGAAATGGAGAGGTGAATGCGCCTCTCCATTTATTTGTATAGAAGGGAGATATCCAAGTGAAACAAGGTGACGTAGTATTTTTACAAGGTAAAAGCTTTATATCAAAAGCTGTTAGATTATTTGACAAGGGAACATTCAGTCATGTGGCAATTGCTATGTCTGGAACTCATATTTTAGAAGCTGACTTTGATACAAGAGTAGCTATCGTTCCATTTGATAAGACTCAGTTTAATATAATAGAAGTAATTGACTTAGGTCTCAATAAGGAAGAGAGAAGCAAGGTAGTTGCTATGGGTTCAAAGATGGTAGGTAAGAAGTATGATTACATGCAAATCATCTGGTACATGATTAGCAAGTTATTGAGATTGAAAGGGAAGAATAGATTTAATAATCCTAATAACTATATATGCTCTGAACTGGTCTTTGCTGTTCTGGAAGAAGCAGGAGTTCTAGAAGAGTTATGTATCAAAGGTGGTTCTTATGGAATCGATATGACTCCTAACCAATTGTATGATCTCCTAAAGTATATATCTTCCAAATAGACCTCTGAAAATTTACGACACGAGACAAATAAAGCCACTCTTAGTATTAAGAGTGGCTTTAGGGCTATCAACCGCCATGGTCTCCGTGTTCCATTCTCATAACAGTAGTTATGTTCTGAGTGCCATCTGTTGAGCTATAAGCGCTAACTGTGATAGTTAAAACTGTTAGAATGCCCATTAAGCCTAATGCTATTTTCTTCATTTTAAAGCCTCCCTTTCCTTAGACTTGTGCCGTGCCTGTGAACTTAGGTAGAAGTATTTGCTTGCTTTAAGGTGATTATCTTCCTTGTAAAACTTAGTAGCTAAATATTCTTGGTTTTCTTGGATATAATCATATAATTCTTCGTCTTTGAAATAAGAAACTCCTTCCAAAACTACAGTCTCTAACTCTTCTGCAGATGTATCTTTAATAAGATTTCTGAGAATAGAGAAATGATGTCTATACTCTATGTTTCCTAATTCACAACAAATACTATGCCCTTTATTGGCAAGTTCTTCTGCAATGTTTAATTCATTTAATTTGTAGCGTTCTTTGGATTCAAGGTACAGGGCTTTAATATGTCTAGGATTTTGACTTGTTACCTCAGACAAATATCTAATAGCTAATTCCGAAAGGTTTTGACTTGAATACATAAATCCTAGGTTGTGGCGAACCATCAAGATATACGTATCCTCTTTAAGCTTCTGGAATATATCCATTGCTTTAACAAGATGTTCCTCTGCCAACGCCCATTCATTCAATCTAACGCATGACATTCCTAAAAGATTCTCGCAGAAACCAATATTACGCTCATAGTTTCCTTGTTGTAAGAACATCTCTTTCGCTTTAGTTGTGTACTTAAATGATTGAAGAGATTCGCAGATGTCAAAATGAAACGCTCCTAATTTATAATAAAACTCAGCTTTTTCTACTTCATCTGGTATAGTTTCTAAAAGTAACTCAGCCTTATCAAAATGCTCTCTCGCAATCATGTAGTTGCCAATTCCACTAGCATGAATTGCTTTAAAGAAATGATAATAATAGGATAGAAAGCTATCTGTAGGAATTTCAAAGGATTCAATTTTATCAAAGCTATTTTCAGAGACACCTAGGTTGTCAATTACATATTGATATCTAAAATCTAATAAAGAGTAATATAATAGTAGATACTGGTCATTTTCTACATCATCAATCTTTTTGTCGATTTCTAACTTTAAGCGGTGAGCACTGTTAATATTCCTTGAACGAATTTCTACATACCAGTCGTTTAACAAATTAGTAATCTGTTCATTCCCTTTGACTGAAACGTTCATAGTATCCTCCTCATCCATATATGTTTTTCTTCAATTATATAATAGAATTTAGATATGAAGAGGAGGAGTTTTATTTTTCAAGATATTTCTGAATATTATGTAAATTCAAGAGCATCCTTGACTCAAAAGGATGCTCTTGTGTAGAACTAAATCTAAATGACGAATCGTTACTATTGTACCATACGCTTAAATGTCTTGGAATATCTAGTACGTCTTAGTATATTATGGTATAATTAATTAACAACTTTTGGCAGGGTGGAAGGATTATCTACCTTTTCTTGTAATTTAAGAGAAGGGAGGTGACCTATATGGATTTCTTTAACTGGATTATCGAAGGAATAACTAGAGGTGTGACACAATTCATCACAGTGAAGTTCCTAGAAAAACAGGAAAAGAAAAAGAACCACTCTGCCGACCAAGCCGATGGTTCTTCTTCTGATTCCAAATAATTATTAGATGAACTAACCACTCTGCTATGATTAGTTGTAAGAAGGCTCGATGTTAGCGCATCGAGTTCTTTTTATTATATGCTAATTGTAACATGTCTATTCTGAACATTGCAAGAAATATCACACTCCACCACTGGAAGATTAATACAGTAAAAAGGGGATTGTATACTCCTCTCATAAATGATATAATGTTTGGGAATCGATTCACCAGAGGACGCTCTGGTTGCGCAAGGTTAGGGATAGTTAGATAATTGAACAATTAATAGAATATGCATATTATAAAAACAGTCTCCTGTTAACGCAGGAGGCTTTTACTTTGTTTTAGAACTTACTTTTAATTAGTTTACATAAGCTTTATTATCGGCAGTTGTAAAATGTAAGAAAATCCCATCTCAATTACTTAACATTACTCATAATTATGAGATGAAATGGATTTTTATAAATGTTGTTGAGCTTGAATGCTTCAAGTATCATGTCTCTTTATGAAAAGTATTCTTGTCTTTTGAGATGTGATGGAAAATGTTGTCAATGATGTGTGACTAAAATCACATTAATTGTGAACGCATTTTCTATAACGATTGAAAAAAGTTCACAAATATGAAAAACATATTTACATTGGTAATAGTTAAATGTTACAATCCTTATCAGAGATACTGGTAATCGGTGTCACTAAACACACAATCTATTGGGTACAATCGATGCGGAAACTTCGATTGTACGAATGCCAAAAAAGAGAAGTCTTAATGACTCCTCTTCTTTTTATTTTTATATTAAGAACACATGAATAGGTTTTGTCCTCTACCCCATTCTTGTGCTTCCTTGTCTTTCTCTCTTAGAGACATGTAAAGCGCAGGCTCTCTATCTTCTTTTCCTATAAGGTCTAGATACTCATCTACATCTAGTAATGCAAATGAGATATACTTCCTATCTTCATATCCAGATGACAGTGTTGGAGCAGTTGGGTCAATAGCATCTCCAGTTTCAGTCACCACAATGAAAGCATGTCTTGCCATGATGTTTTCAATTACAGTGTAATAACCATATGCTACTTTCCACTCACCACTTCTAAACTTATCCATGAAATAACCCATGACATTGAACACATTGTTGTAACACATCTTAGTCTGTATCGCATGGGAACAAGTCTCATATACTTCTTCTGTTAGTTCAATGTTTATTTTGTGTTCAGTTATCATGACTTGCTCCTTTACTAACTTCTATTTGTAATATTTTCCTAATATCTTGTTCTGTTCATCTATGTTCTTGGTTAACTTATCCAAATCTTCGTTTAATTTATCCCATAATAAATGAGAGTTTTCATTTTTGTAGAAGGTGTTTACATCCTTTAAAGCTGACTCTGTTAAGGACAGTGTGTTTAGAACATTCTTCTTCAATTCAAGTGCATCTTTATTCTCAATATCTTTGTTTATAATTTTATCTCTTATCTCTTTTATTCTCGTATTGTATTTGAGGTTTTCAGTCATTCCATCCCCTGTAATATACCAACTCTCCAATCCATGAGACTCGCCTTTTTTGATTACAATTTCAAAGTACGTATGAGTATCCTCTATTAATGGAAAGAAGTCCTTATCCAACTCTTCTCTAAAGCTTGTAAATTCATTCTTCATATTGCTTGCTTTGTTCACTAAGAACCCAAGGGTAACCCCTATGACAGCGATTACAATTAAAATCCCTATCAGTATCTTTTTCTTCATATATATCCTCCGTGTATGGTATAAGTCTTATGTAACCATTATACAGTGTTACAGTAAATAAGTAAATAATAAAAAGGAAGCTATAGACGAACTATACCTTCCTTTTCTCACAAGTCTGGAACATATTCTCTTGTTTCAATTCAGTCTGTATACGACCTTCCTTTGCCTTCTTTAGAATCGTACACTTCTCATGATTCTTCTTACATTGCATACAGTTATCTGCAAAGAATTTAGAATAGTGTTCCTCATCTTTCCATACGCCTCTATAGTCAACTTGCCTCAATACAGCAACGAATTTTGGCTGTTTCGAATCGTAGAATATTCGTTGTGTTCGAACCAAGATATTCTTGTCATCTTCTATTGCAATGCCACTAAGAGCATCACATAGAATTTTATAATAGTTATTATTATCTTGATTGGTTCTAGCTTGATAGAATACGCAGTCTAGATACCAATGTCCTTTTGATGTTGAATCCTTATCCCATTTCTGCTTAACTACTTCTCGCTTTAAATAAGCTTGGAATCTCTTTTTCCAATCCTTGCTCTCTCTTGTTTCGTACATATGCACGATTGCCTTACCGCCTATAACACTTGCACTCGGTTTAATATAGTTATTTACTGAAATGGGTAATTCATCATAGTTGATTAAGAATCGACTCACGAACTACCCATCCTTTCTTATTTTGTTGAATCCATAATTGTTATTAGATTCATTACTTTCTTAGTAGCGCTCTCTAAGTTCTTGTCAACCGCCATATTTGAAGCGCTTTGTTTAATAAGAGCATTGAACATAGATGTTAACTCTTCTCTAGTAAATTCTGTTTTCAACCCATCCACCACCCAAATATCACTATGAATAAGAAGTCCCATACTCCTTCGAACATTCCTAGGATAAAATCTCTCTTTCGTGCTTTCATTCTTCTCTTTCTCATAGGCATCTCCTATCGTTTCAATTTAACTTGAATATCGTGATAAGTCTTACCATAAGCACAATCAACAATCTGAACATGCTTAGCATGCTTTAATTGCAGGTTTTCATTGTAAACGTCATTAATGTATTCTTGTTTGTAATCGAATACTTTGCTACTGAAGATAATAGCCTCTTCTGTTGGCAATACTATTATTCCAGCGTAACTTGCATTAACCTTTCTAGCCTCTTCAAATACTTTATTAAGGTCTTGTAGTTTCAACGTATCACCTCCTTTTAATGGATTTGTTTAATTATCCTTTTCGTCAATTCCTAAGTAAATTTGCAGATACTTAATATCACTTTTAATGTTTTCCTTTTGCGTATCCATGATTTTTTGAGCAAGTTCAAAATCAATCAATCCTTGGTGAGCCATTTCAGAAGCATTGTTTACAAGTTGAGCCTTGTCATAAATCACTCTTGCATAGTCAGTAATATAACGCATTTCATATTTGCTTGGAGATAGCTTTTCATCAATCTCTCTTTGCTTAGCAAGCATATCGTCTATTGGACTCCCCATCGTCATACTCCTACCCTTCTGTAATAGTTATTAAAACTTAACTTTTATTAGTTGTCACTTTAATCCTAATTGTAGTTTGCTTGCAGGAATGACACTCAAGATTTCGCATTTAAGACTCTTAGTAACATATGTTACAACGTCACTCGTTCTCCCAGAAGAAAAGGTAGCCATTATAAAAGATGAGTCTACATTTAGAAGTCTATACTTAGGCATTAACTCATCTCTCTCCTTGATAACTAAATAGTTTAGAATATGTCCTTTGATATGCTTTGCAATAATTAAATCACCTGCTTCAATCGTATAATTACTCTTCGCCTCACAAATCGCTACTTTCATCTTTAGCCCTCCTTAGTCTCTAACACACCAACTTGATATAAATAACAGCATTCCTATAATAGTCATAACAATAAATTTCATAATCAGTAACCCACTCCTTAGTACAGCATAGCTAAAAGCTTGCTACGTTTAGATAACTCATCAAATGCGCTCACATACAGTGACTTCAATCGCATTGCATTCTGTGGGTTTGTTTTAAGAACTCTATTGTATGTGTTTAAAAACTCCATCAACTCTGTAGTTGTCCATTCTTTAGTTACGTTCATCTTCATTCTCCTTTTGTTATTTACACATCATCCTCCTCACTCAAAATTTCAATGGTTTTGTTTTAGAGTGAAGTAAAAAGATTCCTACCTCACTCTAAATGATACCATTATTTAGTGAACATGTCAACCAATTTTCGAACTTTTGAAAGCGCTCCAATGCCGAAGATTAACTTAAACATATGTTTCTGAAGAGATACTTCAAACTCGCTACCAGAGGCTTTTACATGACCGCCTCCACCAAATGTCTTAGCTAGTGCAGATACATTTACATGGTCGTGAATTGTTCTGTAAGAGACCTTCTTACTACCCATATCAACGATTGCAATAAGGTCTAAGTCCTTATGTCGCTCATTTAAGATGTTGCCTAATTCAGAGATATATTGCTCTGCGAATACTACCCCTACTTTATGTCCTAATAGATTAGCAGTAAACATTTGCTTCTCTTTCTTATCGAAGTATGCTTTAGCTTTCTCTCTATCCACTTCAAGAACAGCTTTATCAGCACTATCGAACATCTCAGTCCAATCACCACTCATGTAAACAAATCGAGATGAGTACATGAACTTATTATAGAACTTATTTGCAAATGACTTTCTACCAATTAGATACAACAGATTGTTTAATAACAATGCATCTGTGTCATTGTAGGCTGTCTTCCATTCCCAACAATCGTATCTACGAACCTTTTCAACGAAGATTGATAGAGCATCGTAATACTTCTCATTGCGGAACATACCATAGTGCATTGATAGATGTTCGAATAATAGGTTTGTTCCAGAATCCTTGCCTTTACGACCCTCTACTCTAACGTTAGCCCACTCATACTTGTGATTCATCCATTTAGCTGTCTCATGATGGTCTAGAAGAACAACCTTCTCAGCAATTGTAGATTGAATCATATCTGCAACTGGCTCTTTAACTGAGATATCAGTGATAATAACCATATCGTAACGTTTATGCTCACCAGTTGTTAAGAAGTTCTTAACCTTGTCATCTACGTTATGATAGTCACAATGCTCTACATCAATTTGCTTAAATGCTAAACGACCTACTACTTCACAACCAATACCATCTAAATCTGTGTGAGTGAATAACTTTACCTTAATTGAATCTAATACCTTAACTGTTCTGTTTGTCATAATAAATTGCCTCCTGATTTGTATGTTTTAGTTTCTGATTAATTCTTTTAGTTCTTTTTTGTTCTTTGGGAACTTATTGTATAGAAGTCTAAAGTTAAGAACAGGTTGGAAAGCTGTATTCATCTTAGGCTCAAATACTCTAATCCACTGCTTCTCATCGCTTAACATCATTACACTTCCATCTTTTGCAACTCTTCCCCAATAAGCCTTGCCAAAGGTAAAAGTGCCATTCTTTCTTACACGGATACCCTCTATGCATCTACACTTCATTAATTTAATCAATGTAAATCCTCCTTTAGATTGCTTCTCTTTTATGAAGAATGGATGCTCTCATGGCAAACTCTCTTCCCTTGCGCTTCTCGATGATTTCCTCACTTGGCAAGAAGCGACCATCCTCTTGAATTAATTGACGTTGTCTACGAATAGACTCTGCCATAGTTCCCTTTTGGACAAACTCTGCTTCAAAGTTATTGAAGTTAATGCCATCGATTTCTTTCCAATAAGCTACTAATAGGGCTTTGTCATCCCCTCTTGCACGTTCATTCCTGCTTAAAATTGACTCTACGTTTTGTCGAATTGTTCTTCTTGCCATGATTGGTAATCCTCCTTGTTTGTTATGTACAAGGGGAGATAAGCTCCCCTATTTTAATGGTTTTGTTTTATATTAAGCCACGTTGAACAAGGATTGCTTTAACTCCAGTTTGACCTACACCTTTATAGCGAGCAATCTCTTTACCATTGTCGTCTTCAATTAGAAGAACTGGAGTCTTCTCAATACCATGCTTACTTGCCAACATGAAGTCTTCCATTTCTGTAGCAGTTGTAAGGTTAACTACTTTGTCAGCCTCAACTCCTAATCCTTCCATAAACTCTTTTAACATCTTACAAGGTGTGCAGTCTGATTGTTCAAATTTAATTAATTTCATCGTATTCTCCATTCTGTTTGTTTAGTTTTAAATGTCGTCCTCTTCATCTAACCAAGGGAATGCAAAGTCATCATCTGTTAATGGGCGGTGTTTCGCCTTCTGATAACCACTACCTTTTGTAGAGAAGAAATCGTGTGTTCCAGATTCAGTATTCAAGCCATTTAATACGATAGGGTTAATCTTCTTATCTTCGTATTTAGGTGACTTGCCTAAGTTCATTAATGCTTTGTTTGCATTATAGTGCAAGAAGGCTTTAACCTCATGAGCAAGACCAATCTCAGTATAAATGCTTTCTGTATACTTGAACTCATTTTCCATAAGTTCTTCTAAAAGCATATCAGCTTCGTAGTCAGCTTCTTCTTTCTCTTGAGGTGTTAATGCTTCATATGCTTCTTGAGCAAGTAATCCAATGTATACCCCATGGATTGATTCATCTTGGATGATTTTGTTGATAATCTCACCAGAAGCAACCATTTTACCTTGCCCTGCTAACCATAGTGGTAAGAAGAATCCACTGTAGAATAAGAAGCTTTCTAAGAATACAGATGCTACTAGAGCAAGATATAGGCTCTTATTGTCAGTGATGTTCTCATAGTAATAAGAGATATGTTCTGCTTTATACTGTAGATAAGGATTCTCTTCTACCCATACATCCAATAGATAATCAACTTCTGTTTCTGGAAGCAGTGTTGTAAAGATTGTACTATAACTTTTCGCATGCATGGATTCCATAAACTCCATAAATGAAAGCACTGCTCTACGTTGTAAGTCTGGGATATGAGCCTTGATAGCAGGGATACCTGTTTCATATTGCTTCGTATCTAATGTTGTTAATCCAGATAGTACAAACTTATAAGCATCCTGTACTTTAGGCGCCAACTTGTTCCAATCGTTGCGGTCTTTTGATGGTACAAATTCTGTATCTGTCCACATCTGCTGTATATTTTGATTCCAGAACGCCAGTGTATAACCATCAATTTGCTTATTCCAGTTTACTGCTCGATGAATTCGTGGTGTCATTGTCATGCTTGAGTGAACCTCCATTTACGATGTGTCTTCTGTTTGCCTTCAAGAACTGATTGTACAGCTTCTAAATCAAGCTTATTCACTTTGCAGAAGGCTTCAAGGTCTGTTACTTTAATCTCTTTACCCTTTGGGCTTGTAGCAATAGCAACGAACTCTTTTGGCTTAATAACATTGTCAACTAATGTTACAGAGTTTGAAAGGTTATCAGTTTTCAGTTCTAATGTCACAGGTTTTGAAGGTTCACCTTTATGCACTAGTGTAGTAGTAACAGGTTCTATATGCGTTGTAGATGAGCCAATAACTTGAGCATTTGACTTCTCTATAATCGGTAGAGTTATCATTGGTGCATCCTTTAAAAGTTCTCTAAAAGTGTCTGATTCTTCTTGAGAAAGTTCTGCCTTCAATACTTTTACAAGTGACAAGTCTTCAAACTCACCTGTTTCTACAATCTTGTGAGGAATTACTTGAGTGTTACCTGTCTGTAAGAATCGTACTCGACAATACTCAACTACCCCTTCTGCTTCCGTTAATCTAAATCTGCTGTCAATGACATAAGATTGACCTTTTTTATTATGATTCAATGGATATCCTCCTCTTAATGGTTTTGTTTAAGAGGGTTGAGCAATGAAACAACCCTCTCTTATAGTAACATACCATCTAAATTATTGCAATGATTTTGTTTAATCTTTTTAAACTGTACAAGACGTACAGAAGTCATCAGTTGAAGCCTTCTTAGTTCTTGTGTAGTAAAGTGTCTTTAAGCCTTTTTTATGGGCATAAATGTAGTAACGAGCCAAGTCACCGTCAGTGATTTCCTCTCCGTCTACAAATAGAGTTGTTGAAATTGATTGGTCAACGTGGCGCTGAATTACAGCCATAAGGTCGATTAGCTTAAACATATCCATGTTGTAAGCCTCTTTCAAGAACCAGTAAGTCTGGTTAGATAGATATGGCATTGGATAAATAGTTGTCGAGTTACCATATGTTCTTTTCTCAATACGCTGTGTGATTGGCATTACACTTGGTGTAGCCCCTTGAACATATGAGATTGAACCAGTAGGAGCGATTGCTAATTGGTAAGCTGAATAGATACCATGTTCCATGATAGACTCGTTTAGTCGCTTCCAGTCTTCTTGTGTAGGTATATAAATACCACTGAATAACTCTTTAACTTTTTCTGTTTTAGGAGCAAATGATTTATCTACATACATTTGCAATGCTGTACCTTTTTCATACTCTGACTTCTCAAAGTGCTTGAATGCTCCATGTTCCATAGCAATCTCATTTGAACGCTCTAATGCATAGAATCGCATCATCATGAAGAATACATTTGCAAAGTCTCTAGCCTCTTTACTTTCATAAGGAATATGATTCTTAGCTAAGTATCCATGAAGGTTCATTGCACCTAATCCAACACTGTGGAACTCATCGTTTGCTTTCTTGACTGTAGGGACTTCATCAATAGCTGTCTTACGAGCAACTGTCGTTAAAGCATCCATAGCAACCTTTACAGATTCTTTGATATCTTTGTTCTCCATTACATTAACGATGTTTAAAGAACCTAAGTTACATGAGATATCATTTCCGAATGTATCAGTACCCTTGTAAGATTGAATGTCTGACTCGGTCTGCAATTGTAGTATTTCCACACATAAATTCGACATTTTGATGTCGCCAATATCCTTTAACATGTGTACTTTGTTAGCTACATCACGATTTAGAAGGTATGGATAACCAGATTCAATTTGTGTACGACCAATTTCTTCAAAGAATGCACGAGCAGAACCCATAGGCTTCTTACGAACATTAGGATTGTTTAGTAACTCATCGTACATTTCATCCATCTTCATGTCATCTAAATGTTTACCATACTCTTTATAAACACTATGAGGATAGAAGCTAAACCACTCTTCATCTCTTTCAGCTAATTCATATAGCTTACTAGGAACAATGACACCAATAGATAGTGTTTTTAAACGTTCTTTCTCGTCAGCATTGATTTTCTTCGTATTTAACAGGTCTAAGATATCGCTGTGGAATACATTTAAGTAAACAGCCCCTGCACCACTTCGTTGTCCAAGCTGATTGAATTTTGAGAATATGCCTTCTAGAATCTTAGCGATACCAACAATTGATGTTGATGCTCCGTCAATGCCTTTAATTGATTCATCCCCTGCTCGTAATAGAGACAAGTTAATTGCTACGCCACCACCAAATCGTGATAACTGTGCGCAAGCTTCAGTGATATACATAATACCTTCTGTGCTATCTGGCATTTGTAATAGGAAGCATGATACTAATCGCCCTGCTCTACTTCGTCCTGCATTCAAGAATGTAGGTGTTGCAGGTTGATAGTTTTGTTTAATTAGCTGTCTAGCAATTCGCTTAGCTAACTGGTAATCTCCATCTGCTAGGAACAATGCTGTGATAGCAATTCTGTCCTCATATCGCTCTAAAATGTTCTCACCATCGTTTGTTTTCAGTGCATAATCATTGTAGAACTTGAATGCACTCATAAATGATTTGAATCGGAACTTCTCACCATATACAAGCTTATAGACTTCTCTGATTTGTCGCATCTTGTACTTATCAAGAATAGACTTGTCGTAGTAATCATTCTCCACTAAATACTCTAACTGCTCTTCTAGGTCGTGGAAATACTGCATGTTCTTGTTGATATGGTCAACAAAGTATGAGCGAACAGCTTCCTTATCTTTGTGGTATTGAAATTGACCATCTTCATCTTTGACTGTAACTTCATTATTAAGTTCTATCCATCTTGCCAAAACTCAATCATCCTTTCGTATGTTTCTTATCTTTGATGTGACTGTTTCTACATCTTCTGGCAATCCACTTATTTCAAACTTATGAAGTAGTGGAATGTTATAGTTAGTTGCTATATCGACAGCGCCTTTACAGAACATCTTGCCCCAATTTCTGTTGCCACTGCCCACTACAGCAACCATATTCTTGCTGTTATGTTGTAGAAACTCTTTTACCTCCACAGGAACTTGACCAAAGCCAGTTGTGTAAGTAATGAGAACGAAAGGTTCATCTACTATTAAGTCTTGCCCTTTTACAATCTGTGCCTTAGGAAAGTCCAGATTAGCTACAAAGCGCTGTACATTTCCTGTCATTGATGCATAAACTACTCTCATTTCACACCTCTTTTTCAATGGTTTTGTTTAATGGTATAAAAGAAATTATCTACCAACAAGAACTATTATACCATAAACAGAAATCCGTTGCAATGGTTTTGTTTAATATATTTTTAGGCTACCATTTCCTTTAAATAACCTGCCAGATATGTTCGTTTCTTCGATACTACGTCCTTAGAAATTGCACTAGAGATTGTTTTCTTAGTTGCCACAACAACACAATGCTCTCTTGTACGAGTAATAGCAGTATAGAATAACTGACGACTATTAAGAGTGTAATGGTATGGTAGAGCCACAATAATAATCTTGCTTGAAGAACCCTGTGATTTATGGACTGTGATTGCATATGCTAATTCAATAGAGTTGTAGAATTCCTCGTATACTTTTACAAGACCAATTCCCTCAAAGTCTATTAACATGTACTCATCATCGTTCTCATCGATATCAAAGTCTATTAGCATACCAACGTTTCCATTGAATACAGGACACTCTCTATCATTCTCATCTACAGCTTGATAGTTGTTTCTAACATTGATAACCTTGTCGCCTTTACGCAGAATGTATCCAGTGTCCTCTTTACCAATCTGAACATACTTCTTACCTTGTGCTTCTGGGTTATATATCTTCTGACATGACTTATTAAGAAGTAAACAAGATGTCTTACCCTTCTCTCTTTGTTGAGTAAGTATTTGTACATCCATGATGTCATTATTCTGAATATGTTTATGAAACTCTTTCATTACTTCTAAGAAGATTTTGTCATCATCTAATACTAACTCATACTCTAAATCCTGCAGTTCACCATGAGTGACACGACCAAGTCGCTCTTTAACAACTTGTACACCTTGTCGAATGGCAATACTGTCTGTTACAACGGCAGACTTTTGAGCCTGTCTGTGGATTTGTGTAAGAGTCATTGTAGGAATGACACCAGATTGAATCATAGGCATCATAACTGGAACGCCAATTGACTCTAACTGCTGACTATCCCCTAGCATGATTAGCTTTGCTCCTGTGCGAATTGCTAATAGTAAACTAGCAAATAGCTTGGCATCTACCATGGAGACCTCGTCCAGAATGATGATGTCATATGGTAAAGGGTTGTTCTGATTATAGTAGAATCCTTTGAATGGGATATAGTTTAACAATCTATGAATTGTACTACCATCCTTCCCTGTTACCAGCGCTAGATTCGAAGAAGCTTTACCACTTAAGGCACATTGGGCATACAAGTACCCTTTCTGTTCAAGAACATCAGCTACTGCTTTTAGAGTGGTTGTTTTACCAGTACCACCATAACCTTGCAGGATAGAGATGTTATTCTCAAGCATCATAACCATGGCTTCATCACGTTGTTGCTCTGTGAATTTCCATCCTTGAGTATCTTCTATCGTATCTACAACATCTTCCCAACCCTTGTAATCAAAGGTGTTTTCTGCAGAAAGAATTCTCCCTAACTGCCCTGCTACTAATTTCTCAAGTAAAACAAATGCGGTAAGTGAAATTTTACCCTTATCCTCTGAAAAGTAAAATGTTTCTTTGTCTGCCAACATCATTCTTCCAACAAGAGCCTTGTCTACAGTAGGGATATACTCATTTGTTGCAATGATTAGGTTCATTGGAGTCATCCATGTGTGACCTTTACTAGCCTCTTCTTTCAGTACATATATTAAGAATTCCTTGATTCGAACCTCAGAGTTCTTATCTCCGCCCATATTAATGAATATCTCATCACACTTCTTAAATGCAAAGCCATCAATTTCAATTAATGAATATGGATTCTCTGAAATCTTCTCTACAGCCAGTTCTGGTGAGCCATAGTGGTCAACAATCTTCTTAATTGTCTTAGGCTTCAGTCCATGCTTTCCTAGTTCAATGTATGCATGTGAGTAATCCTTTTGTGATTCATAATGCTCAATGATTTTTCTAGCATAAGCAAGACCAATCCCCTTTGCTTTAGTAAGCTCTTGAACATCCTTTCTTTCAATGACCTCGATAGGGTTGTCAAATGCTTCATACAGGGCATTTACCTGTCTCTTGGTTAAGACAATTTCCAAGAACTCCTTTACTGATTCTGGGCTATTTACATCAAGATTTACATTCTGTCTGATGAAGATTAAATCATATCCTAATCCATACTGAGGATGACGTTGTCCTGCTTCCGCCTCAAAGTAATACTCTGCATCTTCAATCATGGCAGGCATGTTGCCTTTCATAGAGAAAGTGCCATACTTGGGATTAACCTCAACATCCCCTTCTACATCGATTGGTTTGAATCCTCCAATCACAAAATCTCCTTTTGAAAACGTTACTCTTTGTAATTTAGCTGTACCTTTAATTGTAGTCATCTTGCTCCTCCTATTTTAATGGTTTTGTTTAAGTAATATCAATAGTGTAGCATCATAGCCACACTATGTCAATCACACTTTCAATGTGAACTCAAAATCATATTTCACATACTCCACGCCTAATTTATAATTTTGAATCACAATATCCTTATAACCTTCATTAAATTCATCTTTTGTTTTAAAGGTAAATTCTTCTACAACTTCCTTTTCTAGCTTTGGTGAATTATAAGTTACAATCAGCTTATACATCCGTGTCGTCCTCCTTATATATTTTATCCAATGATATTAATCTCGTGTGTATCATATATTACAACCATATCTTCATGCTTAACTCCTATTTTGTCGTCAGACAACAAACAGTTTTTCAAGTATTTAACTTCAATATTCCCTGTTTTTTCATAAATATAGTTTTGAATCTGACCATAATTTTCAAACTCAATAATTTTGCTATCATCTATCTCCACCGTTACAATATCCTCTCCGTACTTTAACGCCATATCTTTTAAGTCTGTGAGGTAAATGCCATTTCCGATTGAGTGAGATGATTTGAGTTCTCCGATTATAAACCCTTGTCTTATGATATTATCTTTATTTTTAAGAGTTGTTCCATGATAGTAAATTCCCATAATTTCATCTCCTGCCCTTTAGCTTAATAGTTATTAAAATCTGAGTTTTATTAGCTTTTAATCCATTCATTGTATTCTCCAAGGCTCAAATTTCGATACTCATTCATGTATTGAATAAATAAATCAATGCTATAATTACCAGAGATAACCTTCATTTGAATTTCATCGGCTTTCTTTTTAAACTCATCTCTATCCCATTCATAAAGGTTCTCTTTATCTAGTTCATCGTTAACCCAGACCATCTCTTTTGCAAGAACCTTCAACTTGTTCTCCTTTGGCTCAATCTTAGTCAACTCATATCTTTCAACTTCTTCATCTGTTAATTCACGATTGTAAGCTACTGCTCCAAATCTACCATGCTCATGATTAACATCTACAAAGTCCTTTGGCTGACAGCCAAGGCTAAATCCTCTTAATCTGTATTCATACCAGTACATTAACGACACCCCTTATCTCTCATAATATCCATTGCTTCATCAACGCTCATTCTTAGATTGCTTAGTGTAGCATTTGTGCCATCAAACATGAAAGCATATTCTACTGCTATCCTTTTAGCACCTTTTAACCTTCATAACTTCCCTCTTTTATCCATTTACTGTAACACTTATATAGTAATACAGTAGATTTGATAAGTCAACAAATATATTGAAAAAGACTATGCCATTTCGACATAGTCTTTGAAGTTAATACTAGTTAGTAGAGCCGTAGCCACCCTTTCGTGTCTCGTTGATGCACTCGTCTTCATCTGCAACTAGATAGACAGTGAAGATGCCTTGGGCGATTCTATCGCCAGTTTTAATTACATATGGTTGAGAGCCATGATTCTCTAACATGATACCAATGTTACCATCGTTCTTTACATTTCCGTAGTAGTCAGAATCGATAACTCCAATCGTATTTGCCAGACGAATTCTTGGTTTACCTTGAGAAGAACGAACATCTATTAAAAGAACCTCATTCGACTGCATATAAGCCTTTACATCTAACCAAATCATCTTCTGTTCTCCGACCCCAATCGTAACATCTATAGGTGAGAAGAAGTCATATCCTGCACTGCGACTAGTTCCTCTTTTTGGCTTTTGAATCTCTACGCCTTTATTCTTACGATGCTCATCTTTCACTACTTCAAATCCACGAATCTTCTGTGACACTGCCTCTAATACTGCTTTCTCTCCGTGTTCCATAACTAACTCCTTAATTGATTTTCCTTTAATATCTGCTGTTGTAATTGTCATAGACTTACCTCTTTCTGGGTTATTTGATTTTCTACGGTATTTAACAATCTCAAATTCTACTTTATCGACTATGCTTTCAGAATCGTAATCTTCCCATATAGATTTATCTATATCTGGAAAGAATGTATCAGCATCAAAACTAGCTTTCATATGAGAGATAATTAATTCATCAACATGTGGCATAAATTGCTTATATACATTTGCTCCACCACATATAAACACATCAGTAGTCTTTGATAATTGAATTACTTCTTCAACGCTGTGAACTGTCTTGCATCCTATATGAGAGAAGTCCTTGTCTCTTGTTAGTACAACGTTCTTTCTATTTGGAAGTGGCTTGATAGGCAGTGATTCAAATGTTGTTCTACCAAAGATACATACTCTTCCAGTAGTTGTTTCTTTGAAATGCTTTAGGTCTTCTGGGAGATGGACAAGGAGTTCATTATCCTTGCCAATTCCCATATTGCTGTCTACACAAGCTATCATCTTAATCATCAGATAGCTACCTCCATTCTGATTGTCTCACCATGCTTGTAATCTATTACCTTCACATCATCTACAGTGAATTTATAGAAGCTTGTAACCTCTGGGTTAATCCAGATATCTGGGACTTCAAATGTAGGCATCTCTAATTGCCCTTCTAACGCTTCAAGGTGTCTGTCATAGATATGAGCATTGTCAATATTGAAGTGGATTGTACCAACCTTATAACCAGTTACTTGTGCAATCATTCGATGTAGAATTGCATATTGATAGATATTAAATGGATTGCCTAGAGCCATATCATTACTGCGAATATTGACTGTAAGATGTAACTTATCATCCCATAATTGCCAGTGAGTTTCATACACACAAGGCTCTAAAGCCATGTCATCTAAGTCTTCTACACACCATAGAGTAGTCTTAATTCTTCGTGAATAAGGATTCTTCTTAAGGATGTAAAGAAGATAGTCTACTTGGTCTAGCATTACATGAGTAAATGGTTTATCGTCTTTTTCAAAGATAGGAATAGCACTTGATATTTCGCCATTATTCCACATTTCAAAGAATAGTTCATCTGCCTTAACCTTTCTGCGCTTATTGGCTAATTGCCATCCGTACGCACGTCCGATTGTGCCATCTGGCTTCTCCCATTCATCCCAAATCGTTGAACCCATATCACGAAGATATTGGACAACATTGGACTTCTTAAGCCAAATCCAAAACATTTCAACCAGTGCTGATTTAACAGCGACTCTCTTTGAAGTAATTAATGGAATATCTGAACCATTATCAAATGTCATTGATACATTCAGAATGGACTTAGTGGGAGCAGGTGAGCCGTCAGCCCACTTTGCTCTCACATCCTTATCCCATTTGCCATTCTCTATAATCTCTTTAATAATGCCGTTGTACTGCAGGTCTGCTGTATTCATAACTATCCCCTTTGCAATGGTTTTGTTTAATATTATATCTTAATGGATTTGTTTAACCTTCGATAAATTCAATTTTATCTACTACTTGAAACTTACGAGTACGATTGGTGATTTTTCGAATAAGTTCTTGTAAAGAAGTGTTTTCACCATAGAATCGAGAACCACTCATAAAGCTTACTAAGTTGTACTTAGCCTCCACTCGCTCTTGTCTGAAATATGGTGTGCTTCTAATAGAACTTGGACTAAATAAAGCATCGTTGACAGGGTCTACGTTTTTAGCACCTTCAATTTCTGCTACGATAAACAAGTCATTTTCAAACTTTAATACTGTGCCTTTTTTGATTTCTTCAAATCTCTTCTCTGATAATGTAATTGTTTTAGTTGTCATACTAATCGTTCCTCCTGTAAAATAACTGATTCAATTTTGTCTAAAAATACTACTGGGTTATCTTCGGTATAGATATCCCAACCTTTATAGTAAAGGTCACCTTCAAAATGGTCTTTGTACATGTTTGCATATAGCATTTCAATGCCATCGTGCATTTTGATATTGCAGTCTTCAAAGCTAATTCTAACTTTCTCTGCAACTGTAAAGTTAGATGGGATAAACATAACAGGTCTCTTTTTACTCGCCACTACTATCTACTCCCTTTCTGATAAACGTGATTTCCTTGAGCCATACTTCCTTCTCTGTAGGAGATGGTTGCCAGTGACCATTGATTTTCTTATTCTTTGGTTTGACATCGGCATTTACAATCTGGATAACATCACGCTCTTCAAATGGTACTTGAGCATAGATTCTGCTACCCATTTTAAACTCTCTTGTCTCCCCTGTTGAGAACTGGTACGCCTTGGCACGAGTATATGTCTTATGCTTCAATACCTCTGTCATGATTAAGATATTCGCAGGCATCTCTGCATTGATTGTCTCAATATGACCAAGGAACTCTAATTCTGATGTACACTGTTCTACCAGTGATAAGCTTTCATCAATCGTATCTTGCTCAAATTGCAATGTTTTTGTATAACGCTCTCTCTTAGTCTTTAGCTTATGTTTAGGGCTATAAGTCTTCTCAAAGAATTCAAATATCTTAAGAAGTTTTCTATTGCCACCAAACTCACTAAAGAAGTTAAGTGCTATTAAGATTTGCATTTGACGTGAGTTGATTGCTACTGGTGTTCCAACATATCTAACTCCACCATGCTTCTCTAACTTGTTCAATTCCTTCAGTTCTTCCTTGGACAAGTCTTGTAAAAGAAACTCTTTGTAGCCAATTGATTTAGCATTGCCAAAGTCTACATGATGTACTGTTATAGTTGGAGGCTCTTCACCTGTTGCATAAACATCCCAATCATCTGCAGTAACTTCTTCTTCTGTTAAAGATGCCAAGTCTACAGTTCTTGTACCATCCTTGATATCAATAAGCAGGTCAATGAAGCTTTCATACTCTCTGTCTCTTAACTCATATAGCCCATCAGCCATAGCAGAGTTGAGGTACTTAATCGGCTCAATACCTTGGTAGATTGAGTTTGTATCTTTATCAAACATGTATCCAGAACGAGAGTATCTGAACTTGATACCATTCAATGCTATACCTTTTGACTTCGCAAACTCTACTAGCTTAGTAGTCTTATCTTGCTTACCAATGTTTACATTTAGGTTTGCTGTGATGAACTCTAATGGATAGTAGTATCGTAACCATGCCATAACATATCCCATTGCTGAGTAAGCATCTGAGTGATTGATAGAGAATCCATAGTTGGAAGCATCTAAGATTACTTGAATGAATGGCTCAGAGATTTGTTCAGCTACCACATTACGAGTCTGATATCTCTTAATCATACTAGATATGAATCTTGCCTTGATTTCTGGAATCAATGTGTCTAGCAATGCCTTGTCCTTCTTACCAATACCACGTCTTACTAAGTCAGCCTCACCACCGCTATAGCCACAGAACTGAACTAAGAAGTCGATGATTTGCTCTTGATATGCAAGTCGCCCTAGTGTTGGAGCAAGGAATTTATTCAATGCTTCATGACCATTGTCATAGAACTCACCTTGTACCACAGAATCACGATACGAAGCGCCTGCAGGACGAAGGATTGCATTCCCTAGTGAGAATAAGTCCATGTATGAGAACTTAGGATGCACCGCTTTGATTTTTGCAATGGTTTCGTTTGAGAACAAATCTTTATAGATTTGATGAGCAAAGTCTGACTCCCACTGGAAGATACCAATGTTATCGTCAATAACGCTGTTCCAAACCTTTTCATCTTCTGTATCGATGTTCTCTGGAAGGATATCTTCCCATTTTAACCCTGCTAAATCAACTGTGTTACTGATTGTCTCTACTGTATCAAGACCAAGGATATCAAGCTTTACGAAGTTCTGAGCATCGATTTCCTTCATATTGATTTGAGTAAGTGTAACAGGCTCTTTTGTTTTATTATCGATTACTGTGATTAACCCCATGTTCTCATCTAGAGGAATTGGAGATACAGCAATACCACAGGCATGCGCTCCT
>NZ_LTAQ01000003.1:139065-139653 GCF_001590835.1 Bacillus gaemokensis | reverse complement strand
GTAGGACGTTGCCAGGCAAARTGGAGGATTAGCTCAGCTGGGAGAGCACCTGCCTTACAAGCAGGGGGTCGGCGGTTCGATCCCGTCATCCTCCACCATATATTGCCGGCTTAGCTCAATTGGTAGAGCAACTGACTTGTAATCAGTAGGTTGGGGGTTCAAGTCCTCTAGCCGGCACCAGTAATTATGGCGGTTGTGGCGAAGTGGTTAACGCACCGGATTGTGGCTCCGGCATTCGTGGGTTCGATTCCCATCAGTCGCCCCATTTTTTCTAAAAATTATATTATGCGGGTGTGGCGGAATTGGCAGACGCACCAGACTTAGGATCTGGCGCCTTTGGCGTGGGGGTTCGACTCCCTTCACCCGCACTTTTAATAAAATATCTCATACATGTCTTGCGGAAGTAGTTCAGTGGTAGAATACAACCTTGCCAAGGTTGGGGTCGCGGGTTCGAATCCCGTCTTCCGCTCCAATTTWCAATATGAYATGCCGGGGTGGCGGAACAGGCAGACGCACAGGACTTAAAATCCTGCGGTGGGTGACCACCGTGCGGGTTCGACCCCCGCCCTCGGCACCATATGCGCCCGT
>NZ_LTAQ01000003.1:138421-139010 GCF_001590835.1 Bacillus gaemokensis | reverse complement strand
GTCCTCTCGGGCGCGCTTTTATTAACGGGAAGTGGCTCAGCTTGGTAGAGCACCTGGTTTGGGACCAGGGGGTCGCAGGTTCAAATCCTGTCTTCCCGATAKTTTTAAACAYGGGGCCTTAGCTCAGCTGGGAGAGCGCCTGCCTTGCACGCAGGAGGTCAGCGGTTCGATCCCGCTAGGCTCCACTTTAGTTATGGAGGTATACCCAAGTCCGGCTGAAGGGATCGGTCTTGAAAACCGACAGGCGGCGAGAGTCGCGCGGGGGTTCGAATCCCTCTACCTCCTCCATTTTTATTATAAAATGGGATGTAGTTTGATTTTAAAGATTATTAAACATATCATTATAACTAAAAAGCATTTGAATATTTTTATGGAGGTATACCCAAGTCTGGCTGAAGGGATCGGTCTTGAAAACCGACAGGCGGCGAGAGTCGCGCGGGGGTTCGAATCCCTCTACCTCCTCCATTATTTTTTAAAAAGAATATCATAATCGTCGCGGGGTGGAGCAGTCTGGTAGCTCGTCGGGCTCATAACCCGAAGGTCGCAGGTTCAAATCCTGTCCCCGCAACCAAATGGTCCCGTGGTGTAG
>NZ_LTAQ01000003.1:13248-138374 GCF_001590835.1 Bacillus gaemokensis | reverse complement strand
GGACCGCCATTTTTACATAAAGGCTCGGTAGCTCAGTCGGTAGAGCAGAGGACTGAAAATCCTCGTGTCGGCGGTTCGATTCCGTCCCGAGCCACCATTGTTTTTTGTTAAGCCGGCTTAGCTCAATTGGTAGAGCAACTGACTTGTAATCAGTAGGTTGGGGGTTCAAGTCCTCTAGCCGGCATCACTTAGGGGCATAGTTTAAAGGTAGAACAGAGGTCTCCAAAACCTCCAGTGTGGGTTCAATTCCTACTGCCCCTGTAGTATTTTAAGGGCCTATAGCTCAGCTGGTTAGAGCGCACGCCTGATAAGCGTGAGGTCGATGGTTCGAGTCCATTTAGGCCCACCATATTCCGCAGTAGCTCAGTGGTAGAGCTATCGGCTGTTAACCGATCGGTCGTAGGTTCGAGTCCTACCTGCGGAGCCATGGCCCGTTGGTCAAGTGGTTAAGACACCGCCCTTTCACGGCGGTAACACGGGTTCGAATCCCGTACGGGTCATCCAAAAGAGTCAGCAATTTGCTGGCTCTTTTTTATTGTGAATATATAATGTGAAAAGTCCTTTCTTTTTTATACACTACATCACGAATCTTAATTCCCTTTATTTATATGAAATAAATAAAGGGAATTTGGAAAAGCTATAGTATGTATTAAAAGGAGGGAATGAAGCAGTATGGCAACAGTTAGAGAATTTATGAGTACCAATATTGTACAGTGTACACCACTAGACAATGTGTATGAAGCAGCGGTGAAAATGAAAGAAGAAGAAATTGGTATGATACCAGTTGTAGAAAATCATCAAGTAGTTGGTCTTGTTACGGATCGTGATTTAGTTATACGTGGAATTGCTGAAAAGCATCCAGGTTCTAATAAAATAACAAATGTGATGACAACGGATATTGTTTCGGTATCTCCAAGTGAATCGATTGAAAAGGCAACAGAGTTAATGGCACGGTATCGAATAAGAAGACTACCGGTAGTAGAGAATGGCAGGCTTATTGGGATGTTAGCGTTAGGTGATTTAGCAATAAACGAAGAGGCCGATGATCAGGCTGGATTTGCTTTAAGCGAAATATCTGAAGATGTAGAATGAATTTTTCAGTTGAAAAAATATAATGTATTGAGTCGTCTGTGGACAATAAAACTGGATGCGTTTTATTTAATAGTAAAACGTATCCATGAGGTTGTATTTATAATAGGACGGTATATAAGAGTGAAATGAAATGATTGTATTTCATTTGAAATTTTTGTTAACAGCAACTACTATAAATTTTTATTGCTAAAAAAATGCTATACTAGTAAATATAGGTTTTGTTTTCGGTTTTGAATATGTTAATAATTGCACTTGATAGAATAGAGATTTCATATATAGATAGAAACGGAGAGAGAATACTATGAGGGCTGTACAGAGCGATCCTAATTGGAATTTGGTCACACCTGTGTATGTGGAACCAAGTAATTTTGCCGATTTATTTTCTTTACTTGTACCTGATAATCCAAAAGGAGAAGGTAGAGAACGGACTATTTTAGCCTGGAAAGAAAAAGAATTTTATAAACAAGAAAATTTAGCTCCGTTTATCTTATATGGAATGGATAGAGTAAAAGGCTTACCACAGTTTCATAAAGATGAAATTCCGACGTTAGTTCGCATCGTACATTTATGCCAGAAAATTGGTTGGTATAAAGAGGCGTATACATTTATGGTAAATCATAAATTAGATGAATTTGTTCACACGTCAATGGAATATGAAACATGGGATATTTTAACACAAGTTGTCGCTTGGAATTATTTAATTGTAAAATATCGTACTGGTGAACTAGAAAATAAAGATGTAATGATATGGGAAAGAATTAAATATAACGAAGAATGCATTGAAACATCTGACAAATTATTATCGCATAAGGAAATGCTGGAAATCACATTCTATTATATTTGTAAACAGGCAAAAACATTATCAAAGGAACAGTTAGATCAAGAGATGATGAGTTTAGCCATGTACTGTAATACATATGTGTATGACTTATATATATATGATTTATTAAAGAAATATCGTAAGTGTACAGAGTTTTTAACGTATTATGGACCAAGTCGTTCTGTTGTTGCATGCCAAAGAGCTGTCATTGCCCAAATTTCTGATCGTCTGGACCCGTTAAAAACAACACATGTGGATGATTATTTATATGTAATGAAGGAAATGATGGAACATAGTTCGTTAGAATTTATCAATCGATATGAACATTTCATTGGGAAACTACTATCGTATGTACCATTTTTTGAGATGATTCAAGTGCCGCAGCATGCTTATTATTGTGAAGAGTTGATGTATGTTTGTAAAAGAATTGAATATAAGGAAGAAATCTTGCGGAATTATATATTTATACAACTACATGATTGTTTACCTTCATTTATTAAGCAATTTCTCAAGAATAAACGTTATGCAACAATTCATGATATTTTATTCTATTGGTGTGATAATGAACAAAGAATGAGTTTAGAAAAAAAGTATAATTTAACGTTTATTTATGAGCGATATGCGTGTGGATAATAAAAGAGCCGTATTTTTAGAGGGCGTTTATATAATGTAGATGAAATAAAAAGGATCCCATTTGGAATGGGATCCTTTTTATTTCATCATAGTATTCTAGGCCTCTTGCTGCTGCTTACGATGTTTAGGAATGTAAATATACTGAGAAATAACGAGTAGTACTCCTACGAAAAATACAGGGAATATAGCAGCGGCATGGAAGCCACTATAAATAACATTTGTTATTAAGCTACTAAAAGTAACAAAAGCAGTATATATATGAGAAATTTTTTGTTTTAATCGAATCTTGAACACTTCCATTAAAGTTTCAAAAATAACAAATAAGATGACGATACTTAAAAAGACAACGTTTGTATTATAAATTAATAAACAACAGATTAAACCGAGAAAAGCTATGTATTCAATAATTAATGGGATATTACGTGGCATATGAGATTACCGAACCAAGTAAGGCAGCGGATCAACTGCATTTGTTTTTTCAAAATTCCATTCACCATTATGTAATTCAAAATGGAGATGTTGTCCATAGGAATGCCCGGTATCGCCCATGTGCCCTAATAATTGTCCGGCTTGAACTTGATCACCAGCCTTTACTGTGCGGTCTTTCATATGTGCATAAACTGTTGTATATAGTTTTCCTTTGATAGGATGTGCAACAAATACGACATTCCCATAGCTTGCAGAATAATAAGATCTTATTACTTTACCAGAAGCAGCAGCGTGAATAGAAACATTCCCTGGCGCTGTAATATCTAAACCATAATGCATTTGTTCCCAACGCGTATCGAATGTAGAGCTAATGGTTCCTTGAGTAGGGAATTTAAAAACTGCTGGAATAGATGAGTCTGTTTGTTTGTTATGTGGTTGTTTTTGAATTATATAATGTTTCGCTACAAATCCATAACTTGTTCCGAAACGAATTTTATACCAAGTACCAGCTGTTTCTATAACGTCGATCTGTGTTCCATTTTGTAAAGATCCGATCACGGCAGTGTGTGTTCCAGCACCACGACGTACATTTAGGGTTGGTGTGGCAACGTAGTAGGGAGATTGATTTTGTACTGTAATACCTTTTACTAATGCCTGTGATGTGTTAAATACAAATTCTTTTTTTACATATCCTATTTGTCCATTATGAGAAATTTGATACCAATCCCCTTTTGTTTCTTGGATTGAAATGAATGTACCATTTGGTAATCTATCAAGAATAGAAGATTTTACAGTAGGCTTAGAGCGAATGTTTAATATATTTGCATTTACGATGTAGTTCTGTTTTTGGTACGTGGATTTAGTAAATGAAATATCTCCCTTTTTAATGTAACCAATTGTATTATTTACATTAACTTTATAGTAATCATGTAGAGTATTCAAAATTGTAACAGGTGTGTTAGGAAGAATATTTTTAATAGAGTCACTATCTGTTTTATTATTTGAATATAATATAGTTGTATCCGGATTTATATATCCTGTTTTTGTTGTAGGCATCTGCTGAGCTGATACAGTATGCGTGTCTACTTGTTTTATGGATGGAAGTAGAGATGCGACTGCGACAGTAGCTGCCGTAAAAGCTGTAGCTTTCATTTTCATCTGATAATAGCCCCCCATAGATGTATTATATATTTTTTATTATAGTATAAAGATATAATACTTTTTGCGTTGTTCACATAACTGTAATATGAAATGAGAATAAATAACCATTTTTTAATAAAATCGAAATATATTAAAAGAATAACAGATATATCATCATTAGAATATGGATAGCGAATAGTTTCTTTTTTCTGAATATAAGGTAAAAAAGTAGGGAAGAATAAGAATCTGGAGAACTCTCGTGTTGTGTTCGGTTTGTAGGTTATAAATAAGATTATAAGTTAAAACAGTTGCTGATGATTAATGACAGTGTTATACTGACAATGGAAATTTCATATTGTGCTAGGAGAGCTGGTGTTGCCAGCTGAGAGTAAGGCCGAGAGTCTTTTATCCTTTTAACTACCTGATCTAGATTATGCTAGCGTAGGGAAGCAATTCGGACATTAACGGTCAGTCCCTGTTTCTTTGCGTAAAGAAACAGGGATTTTTTATTGGACAAATTTATAGTAACAACCACTAGGGGTGCTTTGCGTGCTGAGAGAGGAATAATCCTTAACCCTTACAGACCTGATCTAGGTAATACTAGCGAAGGGAAGTGGAACAACAAATACATGCATTTTTATTTGTTGTAACCACTTCTTACATATAGAAGTGGTTTTTTATTTGGATAAATAGATGCAAAGGAAGGGGAAATATAAATGAAATTTTGTGAGAGATTATTTGAGAAAGTACAGCCTGTTTGGGAGAAAAGCCACAATCATCCATTTGTAACTGGAATGGGGGATGGCACGTTAGATAAAGATAAATTCCAATATTACATCATACAAGATTATTTATATTTGCTAGATTATGCAAAACTATATGCAATTGGAGTTGTAAAAGCAACAAATCCACAAGTTATGGCAAAATTTGCAGAACAAATAGATGGCATTTTAAATGGAGAAATGACAATTCATAAACAGTATGCAAAACGTCTTGGTATTTCTGTACAGGAGATGGAGGAGGCAAAACCATCTGCCAAAAATTTAGCGTATACAAACTATATGATGTCAGTATCTCAAAATGGTACGCTTGCGGAGTTAATTGCAGCTCTTCTTCCATGTATGTGGAGCTATTGGGAAATTGGAAAACGTTTAAATGATATTCCAGGAGCAAGAGATCATGAGTTCTTCGGAGAATGGATTCAAGGATATAGCTCAGAAGAATATGGGAATCTTTGCACTTGGCTAATGGATTTATTAAATGAACTAGCTGAAGGAAAGTCAGAACAAGAATTAGCGCGATTGGAAGAGATTTTCTTATATTCCAGCCGATTTGAATATTTATTCTGGGATATGGCATATCGTAAGGAGATGTGGGGTTTTGAGGACCAAGAGCATACTACAGTTTCATAATGTTTCCTTTCATTATGATGAAAAGCCAATCATACATGGCCTAGATGCTTCCGTGCAAGAAAAGGAGTTTGTAAGCATCATTGGACCGAGTGGCTGTGGCAAAAGTACATTATTTCGTTTAATCACAGGATTAGAAGATGCGGCAGATGGAACAATTCAACTGACAGAGACAACGAGTCATCCTGTAGGATATATGCCACAAAAAGATATGCTCCTGCCGTGGAGAACGATTATTGAAAATGCAGCATTACCGTTAGAATGTCAAGGTGCAAAGAAAAAACAAGCACATCTAAAAGCAAAGGAACTTTTAGAACAATTTGGTTTGCAAGGCTATGAGCAAAAGTATCCGAAAGACTTATCAGGTGGTATGAGGCAGCGAGTGTCCTTTATAAGAACCTTATTAACAGGCGGGGACATTTTATTGTTAGATGAGCCATTTAGTGCACTAGATGCATTAACAAAAGCAAGCTTGCAAGAATGGTTGTTTGAACAATGGAAACAGTGGCAAAAAACAATTTTATTCATTACACATGATGTAGAAGAAGCAATTTTTCTTTCTAATCGGATTTTAGTGGTGATGGAGCAGCCTATAACAACTTTGACGGAGCGTATTGTACCACTTGGAATGGATCGCTCAAGAAAAGATTTGTATAAGCCTGAGATACTCGCGTTAAAAGGTGAGCTACTTGGTATGTTGCAAAGGCAGGTGCTCATATGAAGCGTGTTATAGAGTTATTACCTGCATTGATTTTGAGTGGTATCTTACTTGTGAGCTGGGAAGTGGGAGCTAGAATTGTAGACGAGATGTACATTCTGCCATCTCCTACTGCCATCGTAGTTAAAATGTGGGCACTCCGAGACATATTATTTACGGTTCATTTGCCAGCGACGCTATATGTAGTTTTAATAGGTGTTGTTATTTCCATTGCGCTTGGTGTTGGACTCGCAATGTTAATGAATGCTAGCACATGGATGGAAAGGGCATTTTATCCGTTATTAGTTGCTTCGCAAACAATCCCAATTACAGCTCTAGCACCATTATTTGTTCTATGGTTTGGATATTCTATTTGGAGCAAAGTAGTTGTTACAGTTTTAATTACATTTTTTCCGATTGCGGTAAATACGTATGATGGATTGCGCAGTACGAAAAAGGAGTGGGAGGAGCTTTTAGTTACATATGGTGCAACAAAAAAAGATATCTTTCTAAAATTAAAGTTGCCATCTGCGCTTCCTTACTTTTTCTCGGCTTTAAAAATTGCAGTTCCTCTTAGCGTAATTGGAGCAGCAATCGGTGAGTGGCTTGGTGCACAAGCCGGTCTAGGCTATTTTAGTAAACGAATGATGACACAATTAGATGGAGCAGGTGTATTTGCACCAATTGTGTTGTTATCATTACTAGCTATTTTCTTTGTATTACTCATTTCTATATTAGAAAAGAAATTCATTAGTTGGAGGAAACATTCATGAAATTATTCAAACGCATCTTTGTGTTTACATTATTAGTGGCAATGATTGCAGGATGTTCTAGCAATTCAGCATCAGAGAAGAAGGAAACGGAGAAGGAAATAACAGTGATGCTTGATTGGTATCCAAATGCAGTGCATAGCTTCATCTATGCGGCGATTGAAAAAGGGTACTTTAAAGAAGAAGGAGTAAAAGTGAATATTAAATTTCCTTCTAATCCAACTGATCCATTAACGTTAGCGGCGGCAGGAAAAGTAACGGTTGGTTTATATTATCAACCCGATGTTGTCATTGCAAAAGCAAATGAACAAATCCCAGTAAAATCGATTGGGGCTGTTGTCCGTTCACCATTAAATCATGTTGTATCGTTAAAATCAGCTGGAATTCAGTCACCAAAAGATTTAGAGGGTAAGACAGTTGGTTATTCTGGAACACCTTTAAGTGAAGCGTATTTAAAAACGATGATAAAAGAAGCTGGTGGTAATCCAGATAACGTAAAAGTAGTAGATGTTGGATTTGATTTAGTACCAGCTTTAATTACGAAAAAAGTAGATGCTGTAACTGGGGCATACATTAATCATGAAGTTCCTGTTATGCGTCATCAAGGCCATGAACCAGCTTACTTCAATCCAGCTGAGTATGGTGTACCAAATTATCATGAGCTTGTTTTTGTAACAGGTGATAAAACATTGAAAAAAGATAAAGCAGCGTTGCAAGCCTTTTTACGTGGTGCGAAAAAAGGATATGACTTCATGAAGAAGAATCCAGATGAAGCACTGGGTATTTTATTAGATCATCAGGAAAAAGAAAATTTCCCACTTGTTCCAGAAGTTGAAAAAGAAAGTATGAAAATTTTGTTAGAGAAAATGGAAACGAAAGATGAGCCGTTTTTATTAGATACAAAGGAATCATGGGAGAAACAAAATAAATGGTTGAAAGAAAAAGGAATGACAAAAGAGGTTGTTCCTGCCAATGAATTATTCGAAAATATTTTAAAGTAGGCGAATGAATATGAAAGACGAGCTCCATGTTATCTCAAATGGTCAGATGACATTCGAAGAGTTAACGAATGTAGCGATGCAAATTGAGAGTGAGATTGATTATTTGCATATTCGTGAGCGTGAGAAAAGCACAAAAGAATTGTATGAGGGTGTAGAAGGTCTCCTAAAAAGGAGCTTTCCAGCATCTAAGCTTGTAATTAACGATCGAATTGATATAGCTATTTTATTAAATATCCCGCGTGTGCAATTGGGATACCGAAGCGCGAATGTTAGATCTGTTAAGGAGAAGTTTTCGTATTTGCATGTTGGTTATTCTGTGCATTCGTTAGAAGAAGCAATCGTAGCATTCAAAAACGGAGCCGATTCACTTGTTTATGGTCATGTATTTCCAACGAGTTGTAAGAAAGGTGTTCCAGCAAGGGGATTGGAAGAAATTTCAGATATGGCAAGAAGATTAACGATACCAATTACAGCTATTGGAGGGATAACACCCGAAAATACGGGAGAGGCCCTTATGGCTGGTGTGAGTGGTATCGCTGTAATGTCTGGCATTGTGAGTGATAACGAACCATATGAGCAGGCCAGGTTATACAAGGAAACAATAAGAAAGTGGGCGGAAAATCATGGGTAAGAAGTATGATGTAGCCATTATTGGCGGTGGTGTGATTGGTAGTTCAGTTGCACATTTTCTAGCAGAAAGAGGATATCAAGTTGCAATTGTTGAGAAACAAAGGGTTGCGTCTGAAGCATCTAAAGCAGCCGCTGGTTTACTTGGTGTACAGGCAGAATGGGATGCGTATGATCCATTATTTGAGCTTGCTAGAGAGAGCCGTGCAATATTTCCGCAACTTGCACAAGATTTACGAGAAAAAACGGGTATTGATATTGGATATGAAGAGAAAGGCATATATCGAATTGCTCAAAATGAAGATGAGAAGGCAAGAATACTTGATATTATGAACTGGCAACAGCAAACGGGTGAAGAATCGTATTTCATTACAGGAGATCAGCTTCGTGAAAAAGAACCTTTTCTGTCTTCATCGATTATCTGCGCTGTATATTATCCGAAAGATGGTCATGTTATTGCGCCGGAACTTACAAAAGCATTTGCACACTCTGCGGCCGTTTCTGGGGCTGACATATATGAACAGACAGAAGTATTTGATATCAAAATAGAAAACAATCGAGTAACTGGAATTATCACGAATGAAGGCAAAATTTCATGTGAAAAGGTAGTAATCGCAGGTGGCTCATGGAGCACGAAATTACTTCATCATTTTCATAGGGATTGGGGTACATATCCTGTGAAAGGGGAAGTAATTGCTGTAAAGAGCCGTAAACCACTACTGCAATCTCCTATTTTTCAAGAGCGATTTTATATTGCACCAAAACGCGGTGGACGTTATGTAATTGGAGCGACGATGAAGCCTCATACGTTTAATAAGTCTGTACAACCAGAAAGTATTACTTCGATATTAGAGCGTGCTTATACAATCTTGCCAGCTTTGAAAGAAGCAGAATGGGAAAGTGCTTGGGCGGGATTGCGGCCACAATCTAATCACGAGGTTCCTTATATGGGGGCACATGAGGAAATAAAGGGGTTGTATGCTTGCACCGGTCATTATCGAAATGGAATTTTATTGAGCCCTGTCTCTGGTCAATATATGGCAGATTTAATAGAGGGAAAGCAAGGAAATCATTTGCTAGATTCATTGCTTTCAAAATCGATTTATATAAATCGATTTTGATTTTTAACATATAAGTTACTGTTATGAAAAATAAAAGGTGACTTGCACTCGTGTTCTCTCTTTGTTTTCACTTGGCATGGAGCAGGAAGGGGGATCTGACTGTTTCTATGCATGGTCGGATGCTCTCTCCCACCTAAAAAGAAAGGGTTTATATAGAAAGGGGATGGAAGCTTGAACTTAAAAATTAATGGTAAGCAAGTAGAGGTACCTGTAAGTATTAAAACAGTAGCAGAATTGCTTACACATTTAGGGCTAGATACAAAGATTGTCGTGGTAGAACGTAACCAGGATATTTTGCAAAAGGAAGACCATCGAGATACATCTGTTTTTGATGGAGACCAAATTGAGATTGTAACTTTCGTAGGAGGCGGTTGATTATGTTAAACATTGGACCATTTACATTTCATTCTAGACTTTTATTAGGAACAGGAAAATTCCCTGATTTTGATGTGCAGCAGAAAGCAATTGAAGTATCAGAGGCAGAGATTTTAACATTCGCTGTACGTCGTATGGATATATTTGATGCAGACCAGCCGAATTTATTAGAAAAAATCGATCTGAAGAAATATACATTACTACCAAATACAGCCGGAGCAAAAAATGCTGAAGAAGCTGTTCGTATTGCAAAATTAGCAAAAGCCTCCGGACTTTGTGACATGGTAAAAGTAGAGGTTATTGGTGATGATAGAACGTTATTACCTGATCCAGTAGAAACGTTAAAAGCATCTGAAATGTTGCTCGAGGAAGGTTTTATCGTTCTTCCTTATACATCTGATGATGTTGTATTAGCTCGTAAATTACAGGAACTAGGTGTTCATGCGATTATGCCTGGTGCCTCACCAATTGGTTCAGGACTTGGAATTGTGAATCCATTAAATTTAAGCTTTATTATTGAACAAGCAACTGTACCAGTCATTGTTGATGCAGGTGTTGGTAGCCCAGCTGATGCAGCGTTTGCAATGGAATTAGGAGCAGACGGTGTGTTATTAAATACAGCTGTATCTGGTGCGAAAGACCCTATTAAAATGGCATTCGCAATGAAACTAGGTATTCATGCAGGACGCTTAGGATTTGAAGCAGGACGTATTGCACGTAAGCGTTGTGCAACAGCAAGTAGTCCGTTAGAAGGAATGAGCGTAGTTGAATAATCGATATTCTCGCCAAGAGTTATTTTCTCCAATTGGAGAAAAGGGACAGCAAAAGATAGGACAAAAACATGTACTAATCATCGGTGCAGGTGCACTTGGTAGTGCGAATGCAGAGATGCTTGTAAGAGCTGGTGTAGGCCGTGTGACAATTGTGGATCGGGATTATATTGATTGGAGTAATTTACAACGTCAGCAGCTGTATTGTGAGGAGGATGTGAAAAATAACCTTCCCAAGGCTGTAGCAGCACAAAGTCGTTTGCAAGCAATTAATAGTAATGTAACCGTAGCAGCTTTTGTGCAAGATGTAACAGCGGAAGAATTAGAACAGCTGGTTACAAATGTAGACGTGATGATTGATGCAACTGATAATTTTGAAACACGTTTTATTGTAAATGATATATCACAAAAACATTCGATTCCATGGATTTATGGAGCGTGTGTAGGAAGCTATGGTCTTTCTTATACGATTTTGCCAGGAAAAGCGCCATGTCTATCTTGTTTACTACAATCGATCCCGCTTGGCGGAGCAACATGTGATACAGCCGGTATTATTTCACCTGCTGTATCTCTTGTTGTTTCTCATCAAGTAACGGAAACCCTTAAATTGTTAGTAGAGGATTATGAAGCCCTTCGAGATGGGCTTGTATCGTTTGATGTATGGAAAAATGAATATTCATGTATGAATGTGCAAAAGCTTCGCAAACATAATTGTCCATCATGTGGTGAGGGGGCAATATACCCATATTTAAATACAGAGAATACATCGAAAACTGCTGTTTTATGCGGGAGGAATACAGTTCAAATTAGAACACCTCATAAGGAACAGCTTGATTTTGAGCGGTATAAAGAAATATTACATGATCGCGTAGCAGATTTAAACATAAATCCATATCTACTATCATTTTCAGTCGAAGGCAAACGGCTAGTTGCCTTTCAAGATGGACGCGTACTTGTGCATGGGACGAAGGATGTAGTAGAAGCAAAAACAATTTATCATCGCTATTTTGGATAGAAAAGGATGAGTGAAATGAAAGTGAATAAAGCTTTAACAATTGCTGGATCTGATAGCGGCGGTGGTGCAGGAATTCAAGCGGATTTAAAAACATTTCAAGAGCTTTGTGTATATGGAATGACGGCTATCACTGCTATTACTGCCCAAAACACACTTGGTGTGCAAGGGGTATATCCTGTTACCCTGGAAGGGATTAAGGAGCAATTAAATTCAATTGGTACAGATTTAACACCAGATGCTGTTAAGCTTGGTATGTTGTTTAGTAGTGAAATTATTAAAGTTGTAGCAGAACATATTAAAAAGTTTGATTGGAATAATATTGTACTAGATCCTGTTATGATTGCAAAGGGCGGTGCTTCGTTATTACAACAAGAAGCAGTACAGGCGTTAAAAGAATATTTATTGCCAATTGCAACAGTTGTGACTCCGAACGTACCAGAAGCAGAAGTATTAACAGGGATGGAAATTCATAATATCCGCGATAGTAAAGAAGCTGCGAAGGTGTTGCATAGTTTAGGAGCGACATATGTTCTTATGAAAGGTGGACATGCAGCGTATCAAGGGAACGAAGTTATCGATTTATTATTTGATGGCGAGCAGTTTATTGAATATCGAAGCGAACGAATTGATTCAAAACAAACGCATGGTAGCGGTTGTACATTTGCATCAGCCGTTACGGCAGGACTTGCAAAAGGATATCGAATCCAAGAAGCTGTTCAAGAAGCAAAAAAGTTTATTAGTATAGCGATTGAACAGCAATTAAATATTGGAAGTGGTCATGGACCAACGAATCATTTTGCTTATAAACTGAAACTTTAATCAGTGGGGGCTTTATCCCACACTGATTATTAGCCCTCACCAATCGGGCTTTTATGGGCAGTTGATCCTCCACCTAGCTTCTTTGCTTTTGCTGAATTTTGAGATGGGAGTCTTACTGCCCGCGAATAGCGGGGGAAACGTCAAGAAATTCATGCATAAATATTCGGATTTTGATGAGGAAACCAGTTTTTATAACTGGTTTTTTTGTTGTTTACTTTTTCCATATTTAGGAGTAGTATATCATCCAGAATCTGTTTTTACTTCTGTATTGATTAAGGGATCAAGCAGCAGCGTAGGAATAGAAACGTATTTTGTTGAAACGCTGAGTCCAGTATAGGGAGCGGAGGAACCAAATTGTGCATTGGCACTAGGGGTGAATCTTTCATGATGAAAGTAGGGCTACTCTCAAAGTCCGAATCCGACAGCTAACTTCGTAAGCGTCTTGAGAGGGGATGGTGTAACGATGGATACATCGCTTCATCGGTCTGGTTAGTATAGGAGAATATCAATCTATATTTGAATTCTTTTATGCTAAGGAGGATGATGTGCATGAATGGGGAAAAAGAATTAACGCTCATTTGTGTAGGAGAAGAAAATAAAGTAAATAGTTTACGAGAATTGTTACCTTTTCAAAGTGATATGATTATTTTTACAGCAGATGAACATGTAGCAGCAGTAGTGCGAGCAAGTGGATTTGAATCAGCCTATTGTTGCAATAAAGATCGGGATCTAACAAGTATTTGTAGCGGAATAAAAAAGGTAATTTTGCTAGGAGATGAACTTCCAACAGTTAGTTTTTTTACCGAGCGTATTCGCTTTTCTTTTCAAGCACCTATTACAGTTGTCACAAGAAATAAAAGATATCCAGTAAGGCTCTATCAAACAATTGGAGCTAAATTTGTAGTATTTACGAATTGTGATAACATTTCTTTTTTATTTTTCGAGTAGGGTGGGGGAAGTGAAGATGAGAGTCTTATTACGTGAGGATATAGCTAATCGTTGGGCAGTATCGATAGAGCGGGTTCAAGAACTAGCAACGCAAGATCCTGTTTTTCCAAAGCCATATATGGTATTGCCATCAGGAGATATTTTGTATTTAGAAATGGATGTTATTGAGTATGAAAAAACGCATGTGGAGCTGACGCAGGTCTATATTCGGGGGAGAAATTTGCGTTCATTTTTATCCCGTATGAATGAGGGGTAAACTCTTGCAGATATACAGAGAATAGATTGGTAATGAAAAAGAGAGCGAATCCAGGGTGCTAGAAAAAGGTGCTCAGGTTAATTCGCTCTTTTTTCTTTCATATTAAAAGATGATTTTAATAAAAAAGAAAGAAAAGACAAGGAAACAGATGATAAAATACGAATTCTAGCTAATGTAAACGTTTAAATGATGAAATTTTTTCTTATTTTAGGTAATTCCCCTCTTTACAAGTCAAATATAGAGGAGTATATTTACAATCATAAATTGTTCATAAATATTTCCAAAAACAACCTGATATCGCTGAGTCCAGAAATGGAGCGGGGGAACCAATTTTGTGCATTGTCACTTGGGGTGAATCTTTCATTACGAAAGTAGGGCTACTCTTTAGGCCCGAATCCGACAGCTAACCTCGTAAGCGTTTGGAGAGGAGGTTTACTTTTGTGTTGTTCATTTTTGAACACTGAGTAGAGCCTCAGTGTTCTTTTTTTGATGGATAGATGGTAAAATTTTACATTAAAAAAGAGAGAGGGATTGTAATGCTTGATGTTGTGATGATTGGGATCTTTGTTGTATTAGTAGCATCTATGATAGGACTTGCAAGCTGGTCAGATAAAGTTGTGAAAGAAGGGAAGCAACCATGATGATTGCCTTATCGATTATTGTTGCAGCGATTACTGTGTATCTAGTTTATGCGTTATTAAATCCAGAGAAGTTTTAATTAGGGGGAATCATTCATTATGATTTGGGTTGCAGTTGTTATCACAATGATATTATTTATTCTTGTTGCAAAGCCAACGGGCATTTATTTAGAGAAAGCTTTTCAAGGTAGTAGAAAATTAGATAAAGTATTTGGGCCTTTTGAAAAATTTATTTTCAAAATTGCAGGTGTTAGGTCATACAATCAAACATGGAAACAGTACGCGTTATCATTAGTTGCACTTAATGGATTTATGATTGTTGTTGTATATTTTATTTTCCGTTTGCAAGGTGTATTGCCGTTAAATCCAGCGCATATTGAAGGGATGGAGCCAACACTTGCTTTTAATACAGCCATCAGCTTTATGGCAGATACAAACTTACAGCATTATAGCGGTGAAAATGGATTATCTTATTTATCACAGTTAATTGGGATTACATTTTTAATGTTTACTGCACCGGCAACAACATTGGCACTTGTAATGGCTTTTATAAGAGGATTAGCAGGCAAGGAACTTGGTAACTTTTTCGTTGATTTTACACGAGCATTAACAAGGGTCTTTCTTCCAATTGCATTTGTTGCAGCACTGATTTTTGTTGCTTTAGGTGTACCACAAACGTTAGATGGAGCGGTTTCAGCAAACACGATTGAAGGTGTGAAACAAAGTATTTTGCGTGGTCCAGTAGCTTCATTCGTTTCAATTAAGGAACTTGGTAATAATGGTGGTGGATTCTTCGGAGCAAACTCCACACATCCATTTGAAAATCCAGGTCAAATAAGCAACATTTTACAAATGATGCTCATGATGTTATTACCAACGGCGTTACCATTTACGTATGGAAGAATGGTCGGGAATAAAAAACAGGGACGTATCCTTTTCGTTTCACTATTTATGGTATTTTTCGTTGGTTTTGCAACGATTGTGTCATCAGAATTGCATGGTAATCCAGCATTAAATCAAATGGGAATGGAAAGCGTACAAGGTAGTACAGAAGGGAAAGAAGTACGATTTGGAACAGCCTTTTCTTCATTGTATGCGACAGTAACGACAGCAGCAGAAACAGGTGCAGTTAATACAATGCATGACACGTTAACACCAATTGGTGGATTGGTACCACTTGTAAACATGATGTTAAATACAGTGTTTGGCGGCGTTGGGGCAGGTTTTGTCAATATCATTATGTACGCAATTATTGCAGTCTTTATATCTGGATTGATGGTTGGACGAACACCAGAATTTTTAGGTAAAAAAATTGAAGGAAAAGAAATGAAATTAATTGCGGTAACGATATTATTTCATCCATTGCTTATTTTAGGATTCTCAGCATTAGCTCTTTCAACTCATTTAGGGACGGATGCAATTTCTCATTCAGGCTTTCATGGTTTAACGCAAGTTGTATATGAGTATACATCTTCCGCTGCTAACAATGGATCTGGATTTGAAGGATTAGGAGATAATACACCATTTTGGAATATTACAACTGGTTTAGTTATGTTTTTAGGACGTTATTTCAGTTTAATTACAATGTTAGCTGTAGCAGCTTCATTGAAAGAGAAGACGGTAGTACCAGAAACGGTAGGAACATTCCGCACTGATAATAGTTTATTTGGGGGCATTTTCATTGGAACAATTGTAATCGTTGGTGCATTAACGTTCTTCCCAATGTTAGTGCTAGGACCAATTGCAGAATTTCTTACATTGAAGTAATGGAGGGTAAATGATGAGACCTGTAGTGGTAAAAGAAAAACAAGCTAATCAATCGAGTACATCATCAATACATGTTGTAGAAAGTGAAGTTAGACAAGCGAAAACAATGGATCGTGATATTGTTATACATGCCATGAAACAATCAGTTGCAAAGTTGAATCCGAAAGTAATGGTGAAAAACCCAATCATGTTCGTAGTAGAAATTGGATTTATTATTACTTTTATTTTATCGTTTCTTCCGAATAGTTCTAGTAGTATACCAGGTTGGTTCAATATAACAGTTTCTCTCATTCTATTATTTACAGTTTTGTTTGCTAACTTTGCAGAAGCTTTGGCAGAAGGGCGTGGCAAAGCACAAGCAGATTCTTTGAAACAATCGAAGAAAGATGTATTTGCAAACGTCATAAAAGAAAATGGGAAAATCGTTCAAGTTTCAGCCACTGAACTGAGAAAGGGCGACATTGTAATTGTAAAACAAGGAGAAATGATTCCAAGTGATGGTGAAGTAATTAAAGGTTTAGCATCAGTAGATGAATCTGCTATTACGGGAGAATCCGCTCCTGTCATTAAAGAAGCTGGTGGAGACTTTTGTTCAGTAACAGGCGGTACAATGGTTGTAAGTGATGAGATTACAATTTCGATTACAAGCAATCCAGGTGAGTCATTTATAGATAAAATGATCTCTTTAGTAGAAGGAGCAGCTCGTCAAAAAACACCGAATGAGATCGCTCTGAACACAGTATTAACTAGCTTAACTCTAATTTTCTTAATTGTTGTTGTGACACTACCTATCTTTACAAACTATTTAGGTTTCAAGATTGATACAGCTGTACTGGTAGCACTTCTAGTTTGTTTAATTCCAACGACAATTGGTGGTTTATTATCAGCCATTGGGATTGCCGGAATGGACCGTGTTACGAAGTTTAATGTATTAGCAATGTCAGGTAAAGCTGTAGAAGCTGCTGGTGATATTAATACAATTATTTTGGATAAAACAGGTACCATTACTTTTGGGAATCGGATGGCACATACATTACTTCCTGTAGGGAACGAAACAATTGAACAATTAGCAAAATGGGCTGCATTAGGATCAGTTTTAGACGAAACACCAGAAGGTCGCTCTGTAATTGAATATGTAAAATCAAAAGCTCTATCATATAACAGTGAGCTTGCTGAGCAAGGTGAGTTCGTTCCGTTTAAGGCAGAAACAAGAATGAGTGGTGTAGACTTACTTGATGGTACAAAAGTAAGAAAAGGTGCAGTTGGTGCCGTTATTGAGTGGGTACAAGCACAAGGTGGTACGATTCCAAAAGATGTGAATCAAAAGGCAGATTTAATTTCAAAAGAAGGTGGGACACCACTTGTAGTTGCAGTGGATAATCGTATTTATGGATTGATCTATTTAAAAGATACTGTAAAACCCGGTATGCGTGAACGTTTTGAACAGCTTCGTCAGATGGGAATCAAAACAGTCATGTGTACAGGTGATAACCCATTAACAGCAGCAACTATTGCGAAAGAAGCAGGGGTAGATGAGTTCGTTGCAGAATGTAAGCCGGAAGATAAAATTGCAGTTATTAAAGCAGAACAAGATAAAGGAAAACTTGTGGCAATGACAGGTGATGGTACGAATGATGCACCAGCATTAGCACAAGCTGATGTAGGATTAGCAATGAATAGCGGAACAACAGCTGCGAAAGAAGCGGCGAATATGATTGACTTAGATTCCAATCCAACAAAAATTATTGAGGTTGTAGGGATTGGTAAACAGCTATTAATGACACGTGGTGCATTGACAACATTTAGTATTGCAAATGATATAGCGAAATACTTTGCAATTATCCCGGCGATGTTTACATTAGCAATTCCGCAAATGGAAGCACTGAACATAATGAAATTAACTTCGCCGCTTTCAGCTATTTTATCAGCATTGATATTTAATGCGATTATTATTCCATTACTCATTCCATTAGCAATGAAGGGGATTGCGTATAAACCAATGAGTTCCAATGCGTTGCTTGGTCGCAACTTATTGATTTATGGGCTTGGCGGAGTGATTGTTCCTTTCATTGGAATTAAAGTAATTGATCTGCTTGTAGGATTGTTTATATAAGGAAGAGGGGAAAAGAAGATGGCTAAAAAACAAAATATACTTTCACCGGTCATTCGTGTTACTTTTACATTTCTTGTCCTGTGTGGGATTTTATACCCATTGCTTGTAACTGGAATTGCACAAGCAGTTATGAAGGATAATGCGGACGGAAGTCTTATATATAATGAAAAAAATGAAGTGATTGGTTCAAAACTAATTGGCCAAAATTTTAAAGATCCACGATATTTTCATGGACGTATCTCTAGTATAGAATATAAAGCAGAAGCATCAGGATCAAATAACTATGCACCATCTAATCCAGATTTAGTAAAACGTGTAGAAGAAAGTGTAGCAAATTGGAAAGATAAAAATCCAGCTGTTCCAGTTACGGAAGTACCGATGGATTTAGTGACGAATTCAGGCTCTGGATTAGATCCTGATATTAGTCCGCAGGCAGCTTATATACAAGTTGATCGCATCTCGAAATTAACAAATATTCCGAAAAATAAAATAAATCAAGTGATTAAGTCTCAAACAGAAGGTGCTGCACTTGGATTATTTGGAGAAGACCGTGTAAACGTCTTGAAATTAAATTTGGAATTACAAAAAATAATAAAATAGTATCAACGCTACCTCAATCCAACCGATTGAGGTAGCGTTGTTTGATAAGAAAGGTTGTGTGTGTAATGTATGCAGATGACTATAACCCGACGTTCCAAAGGCGAACACCAGAAGAATATTTAGAATATATTCGTCAACAAAATCGTGGGAAATTAAAGTTATATGTAGGTGCTGCTCCAGGAGTAGGAAAAAGTTATAAAATGTTGTTTGACGCTAGGGAGATGAAAAAAGAGGGAATTGATATTGTAATAGGTTTAATTGAAACACATGGAAGAAAAGAGACAGAAGAAGCAATTGCTGATTTAGAAAAAATTCCTTTAAAAGAAATGAATTATAAAGGAAAAGTATTTTATGAACTTGATGTAGATAGAATTATAAAACGAGCACCGCATGTAGTTGTTGTAGATGAATTGGCACATAGCAATATACCTGGATCAAAAAACAAGAAACGCTATATGGATGTAGAAGAATTGTTAGAAGCGGGGATATCGGTATTATCAGCATTTAATATTCAGCATTTAGAAAGCGTTCATGATATTGTAGAACAAATAACGAATGTAAAAGTAAGAGAACGTGTTCCTGATTTTATTTTACAAAAAGCAAATGAGATTCAACTCGTTGATGTAACACCAGAAGTATTACGGAAACGATTAATAGATGGGAAAATATATAAGGAAGAAAAAATTCAACGGAGCCTGCAAAATTTTTTTACAATTAATAATTTAGGAGCTTTACGAGAGTTGTCACTTCGTGAAGTTGCAGATGATATGGATGAGAAAATTAGTCAATCGGTTACGGAACCAATAGGTGTAAAAGAAAAAATTCTCGTCTGTGTGCAATACAGTTCAACAGCAGAGAAATTAATAAGACGTGGCTGGCGCATGGCGAATCGATTAAATGCAGAATTATATGTGTTAAACGTTGAAAGAGAAAATATAGAATCTTTATCGGCAGGAAAAAGGCAAATAATCAACGAGTGGAAAGATTTTACAAATCAATTCTATGCTACTTTTTTATTAGAAGAAGCAAGAGGAAGAAAACCAGCTGATGTCATTATTGACGTGGCGAAACGATTGCAAGTCACACAAATTTTGCTTGGGCAATCAGCAAGAACAAGGTGGGAAGAAATTCGAAAAGGATCAATTGTAAATGAAATTATGAGGCAAACAAAACATATTGATATTCATATTGTTGCTGATCAAAGAGTATAAATAAAAGAGAGAATGTCCAAATGCAGTAAACTAGCTGTTTTCGGACATTCTCTTTTTGTTTGTATATTAGATAGATAAATATTATTTAGCCTTTTGAATCGCTTCTTTTTTCACATGATAAAGAGTTAATTTTTTCATAGCATATAAGACCACAATTAGAAAAACAATTGCTTCTGCAAAGAAAATCCAAAAGTAATTTTGATTAAATAACAGAAAACTACCTACGATTGGACCTGTGCCCATTCCTATATAGCGAATAAAGTTGTAGATACCAATGGCGGTTGCTCGTTCTTCTACAAATTCTTCTGTTAATAAAGTGGTATGAGTTGGCATCGATAACCCCATGCTAAAACCGTATAGGGATGTAGCAATGACAAGGATTGGGATGTTTATATAATATGTAAAAGAGAATAGGAGAACGCATATGATGTTGAAGAAACTAGTGATAAGCAAAGCTTGTTTCCCACAGAGTAATGGTTGTGAAAATTTGTAGCAATAACTTCCTAGCATAATACATAGGGACATTGGTACAAACATAAGCCCGATTTCACCTGTGCTTAGATGAAATAGATTTGTTAATATGGAGGGTAAAAAAACGAGAAAACAAAAATAAATACAAAACTGCATAAAACCAATAATCGCAATAGAAAATCCAGTTTTATGTTGTAAGATGCTCCAATAGTTATTTGTTGTTTTTGTTTGTTTAAGTACAGCTGGTTTTGTTTCTGGGAGCAGTGAGATATTTGTAATTAATAAAATTACACCAATTATAGATAAAAAGAGAAAAATAGATACGTGTCCATTTATATTTCCAAGATAGCCACCCATGAGAGGACCTACTGCAGGGGCGAGTGCAAGTAGCGTTTGATAGAGACTCATTGCTTGTCCGCGTTCTTTTCCTTCGAATAAGTCGCCAATAATAGTAGCAGCTACTACAGGTATAGCTGCTAGCCCTAACGCTTGAATCGCTCTAAAAATAAGGAATAAATAGATGTTTGTTGTGAAGGCACAACCGATTGAACCGATCGTACTTATCAATAGACTAGGAATAAGAATGTATTTTCGTCCTTTTGCATCAATTAATGGTCCGTAAATAAGCTGCATAATTGCAAGAATAAAAGTGAAAATAGAAACGGTTAAATTTACAAGATAAAGAGAGGTGTGAAAAGAATTTTGAATCATTGGTAAGATAGGCGTGTAAATATTTTGGGAAAAAGACCCTAACAGAGCGCTAATGCAAACGATGTATAAAATAAACTTTAATCTTGATGAAGAAAATGAATGGTTCATAATAAAACCTCCTTATTTTTAGTTTCCTTGGAAACTAAATTAATTTTAACACTATTTTCTTACTTGTAAAGATGAAAAATGATTTTAATTTTTATTTTAAAATGGTATATAATTAAATTGTTTCTAGGGAAACTTATGAAGTATCATGGAGGGATTGAATTGGATCGTATATCTCAACAAATGGAAATACTTTCAGATATTCGTACACTGTTTCATAAAAAAGAAGAGCATATGAAGGAAAATGATGAGAAATTTCTTCATGAGACAGGTATAAGTGGTATGTCTTTATCAGAATTACATGTTATCGAATGTATAGGAAAAAAAGGTTTGATGAACGTAACAGCCATTACCGAAGAGATGGGAATGACAAAGGGAGCAATTTCTAAAATTTGTACAAAGTTGTTTACTAAACGGTTCGTTGAGAAGATGAAAATGATAGATAATCAAAAAGAAATTTTCTTCCGTTTAACAGAGAAAGGGAATGAAATGTATATAGCTCATGAAGAATTGCATGCAGAAGCCGAAGAGAAGTGGCTTTTACTTCTGGATCAATATACAAAAGAAGAATTAGTTTTTATTCAAAGGTTCGTAAAGGATGTTTCATCTCATATGGAAAACTAAAAGGTATAAAAACGTTCTTTTTAGGCGGAATAGAGCATCGGGTCATGCATAGAAGCGGGCAGTGTCTTTTCCTGCCCCCATGCCAGGCGAAAAACAAAGAAAATGGGTGTGAGGTTCCTTTTTATTTTGCAAAGCAGCGACTTATATAATGAAACATCAAAAGGGATTTATATAGTATAAAGAAAATCTTTTTTATTTCGAGCCTTCTGAATATGGTTTCTGAAAAATCTCATATATAATAGAAAGATATACTTAACATAGTGAACAATTAAGGAGTCTATATATAGAGAAAGAGGAGAGAAGAAAATGCTTGAAAATACGGGTTTAGTATTAGAAGGCGGCGGTATGCGCGGTGTATATACAGGTGGGATACTAGAATACTTTATGGAGCAAGATTTATATTTTCCATATGTAATCGGTGTTTCAGCAGGAGCTTGTCATGCAGCGTCGTATCTTTCTAGACAAAGAAATAGAAATAAGACAGTAAATATTGATTATGTAACACATCCGAAGTATTTATCTTATAAAAACTTATGGAAGAAGCGCCAGTTATTTGATATGGATTTCATTTTTCATGAAATTCCAGAAAAACATGTGCCGTTTGATTTTGGCACATATTTTAATAGTGCAGAACGTTTTCTTGTAGGAACGACAGATTGCGAAACTGGAAAGCCTGTTTATTTTGAGAAAGAAGGCACAAATGAGGATGCATTGAACTTATTACAAGCTTCTAGTTCATTGCCATTTATAGCGCCCGTGGTTCATTTCCGTGGTAAACAATTATTGGATGGCGGAATTTCTGATCCAATCCCAGTTCGAAAAGCGCAGGAAGATGGCTATGGAAAATCTGTTGTTATTTTAACGAGAAATCACGGATATGCAAAAAGAAAATCCAAGTTCGGATGGATTGCAGCAAAGGCTTATAAAAAATATCCAAACCTTGTAAATACAATGCTTGCTCGCTATGAAGTATACAATGAAACACTTCATTATATTGAAAAAGAAGAGTTAGCGGGCAATCTATTTGTAATCCGTCCTGAAGTACCATTGCAAGTGGATCGAATGGAAAAAGACCCGCAAAAATTGCAAAATTTATATGAACAAGGATATAAAGATGCAGCAAGACAATTTGCGGATTTGCAGGCGTTTTTAAAAAGCTAATTGATGAAAAACCTCTTCAAAGAGGTTTTTCCTATAATAGACGGAATATACAGTTTTTATGGTATAATATGGATAAAAGTATGTAAAGGAATGATACATATGGAAAATGTATATAAAGGACTTAGACATACTGGACGTGCAGCAATGATTATCTTTGGTGGGGTATTTCTACTTCGCTGGTTGATTCATAATGAGTTATTATTGGATCAACTTATTGGTTTCAGCGCGGGAATGGTAATGTTTATTTCTTCGTTTTTGATTCGAAAGTATAGTAAAGAATTGCAAATGAATGAGGAATATTAGAAAAAGCCTTGGTTCACAGAATTTGTGAGCCAAGGCTTTTTTTAATGCGGTAAGAAAATCAATTGATAAGCGAACAAAATACCAAATACATATACAAGTGGATGAACGGCGCGGAATTGTCCTTTTGCCACTTTCATAAGTGGATATGAAATGAACCCAAGAGCAATACCTGTTGCGATACTTGATGTAAGTGGCATGCTTAAGATTACTAAGAATGCTGGGAATGCTTCATCGAATGTATCCCAATCAATATGACGGACAGCACCCATCATTAAGCTGCCAACAATAATTAGCGATGGTGATGTGATGGCTGAAACACCAGAAACAGCACCTACTAGAGGACCGAAGAATGCAGCAACTGCAAATAGTATAGCCACTGTAATTGTTGTTAAACCAGTACGTCCACCAGCTGCAACACCTGCTGATGATTCAATGTATGCTGTTGATGGTGTTGTTCCGAACATAGATCCAATTGTCGCTGAGAAAGAATCAGATAGAAGAGCTCGTCCCGACTTTGGAAGTTTGCCGTCTTTCATAAATCCACCTTGCTGCGCGACGCCAAGTAGTGTACCTGTTGTATCAAATAATGTAACAAGGAAGAAGGAGAATACAACACCGTATAATCCGTAATTAATAACATCAGAAACAGCAGTAATTGGGTTAGAAACAATAATTCCTTCTGGTAATCCAGGTATTGATGTAATGCCTTGTGAGAAGGTTAACTGTCCTGTGAAATAAGCGATAAATCCTGTTAATAACATTCCGAAGAATAATGCGCCGTTTACATTTAAGGACATAAGGACAAGTGTAATTCCAAGTCCAGCTAACGCTAGTAGTACTGGAGCAGAGTGAAGATCTCCAAGTCCAACTAAGTTCGATTCATGTCTTGTTACAATACCTGTCATACGCAAGCCGATAAAAGCAATAAATAAGCCAATACCAGCAGTAATTGCATGTTTTAAGTTTTCAGGAATTGCTTCCATTAATTTTGTACGGAAAGATGTGAATGATAACAAAATTAAAATCATACCTGCTACGAATACAGCAGAGAATGCAACTGCAAATGTCATGCCTTCATGAGCTTTTACAACAGAGTAAGAGAAGTAAGCATTAAGTCCCATACCTGGAGCGATTGCAATTGGTAAGTTTGTAAAGAGTGCCATAAATAATGTTCCGACAACAGCTGCAATAATTGTCGCTGTAAATGCTTGTTCAAACGGAACACCTGCATCACCAAGAATAACAGGGTTTACGACAATGATATATGCCATTGTTAAGAAGGTAATAATACCTGCCATAATTTCAGTTTTAATAGAAGTTTTATGTTTTGAAAGGTTAAACATATAAACATCCTTTCTGTTTACGAATGATTACCACAACAGTTATATATAATATTCGTTTTTTTGTAATTATGCAAGAGTTTTACTCAAAAAGTTTATAACAATTCATATCTTATGTCTTAATTTCGAATATTAATCAAAAAAAAGCTTATATGTTTCGGGTTTTAATATATAAGTACTTTTCATAATTGTGTACATCATAAGGAGGAATAAGAAGGAATAAGAAGGAGTTGAATGATACATGTCACAACAAAAAAAGTTTCTAACTTTACCGCCCCAACACCAAAATAGACAACCTGGGATTGAAGAGATTATGAATCCTCTCCCAGGGTACGAAGATCCTAATTATCGTGGTAGTGGAAAATTAAAAGGGAAAAATGTACTCATTACAGGAGGGGATAGTGGAATTGGAAGAGCGGTATCAATCGCTTTCGCTAAAGAAGGGGCACATATCGCTATTGCATACTTAGATGAACTTGAAGACGCAAATGAGACAAAAAGGCTTGTCGAAAAACAAGGTGTGAAATGCATATTGCTTCCAGGTGACGTAAGTAGTGAACAACATTGTCAGCACATTGTAAAGGAAGCAGCTTTAAAACTAGGGGGATTAAACATTGTTGTAAATAATGTTGCACAGCAATATCCGCAGCAAAGCTTAGAGTATATTACAGCGGAGCAACTGGAAAAAACATTTCGCATTAATATTTTTTCTTATTTTCATGTTACAAAAGCTGCACTTTCGCATTTGAAACAAGGAGATGCAATTATAAATACGGCATCTATCGTTGCATATGAAGGGAATGAGCAACTCATTGATTATTCTGCAACAAAGGGAGCGATTGTTGCTTTTACGCGTTCGCTTGCAAAATCGCTCGTACAAAAAGGAATTCGTGTAAATGGTGTTGCACCAGGACCAATTTGGACACCACTTATTCCGTCAAGTTTTGATAAGAAAAAGGTAGCTGAATTTGGAAGTAATGTACCGATGAAAAGACCAGGACAGCCATATGAATTAGCACCTGCATATGTATATTTAGCTTCAGCTGATTCAACCTATGTAACTGGACAAATTATTCATGTGAATGGTGGAGTCATTGTGAATGGATAAGATAAAAGGAAAGAATGCATTCATAAGAATAGAATGCGTAGTAAAAGCTAATTGTATCATCGAATAGTATGGATTATTTTAAAGAGGGATGTTGGAGGGGATATGAATGAAGAAAGTATGGTTGATGGCGATACTCTTTTTCTGTCTACCGATCAGCACTTTTGCCGATACAGATCATTTGATACTGATTAATCTTACGACAAATCAGTTATCTTTTTTTGAAAATGGAAATTATATAAGAACATTCCCGGTAACAACAGGGAGGAAAAGTACACCAACTCCTGAAGGAAGCTTTTGTATTATTAATAAATATAAAAATAAAGAATATCACCGTAAGAAAATTCCTGGTGGGGCACCAAATAATCCACTTGGAACACGGTGGCTTGGATTAAATGAAAAAGAATATGCAATTCATGGTACAAATCGAGAAGGGACGATTGGAGGAAGGGAATCAAATGGTTGTATTCGAATGCATGATCGAGATATACAGTGGTTATATGAACGAGTATCATTACAGACAAAAGTAATTATTTCCAGGTTTCATACATCACCAGAATATGCAGCATATAGACTTGGATATCGTGTTGTAAGCTGGAATGGACGTAAAGTAGAAAAAGACCAAATTGGAATGCTGACACTTGTGGATCGCATGCATATATATTGGCAAGAACCAAATGGTCAATTTACGAAAGTAAAAACGGTATTACCTAATGAACGATATGCTGTGTACTCTCAAAGAAAGAATGGAAGTTATTATATAGGTAATAATTTGTATATTATGGATGAAACAGGAGAAAAAACTCGCTATGAACAATTACCGTATTCTACTTTAAGTAACATATATAAAAGGAAATATCATATTCCGTAAAAGCTATCGTAAATGGGCGGTAGCTTGTTTCTTCGATGTTATAAAATGATTTGCTCTTAATCGCAACTATTATGTTCTTTTGAATATAATACAGTACAGATTGGGGGCGGATATTTTATGAATAAGGGAAATAGTGAATTTGCTTTTAAAATCTTCCTAATAACAAGTGGGTTATTTATTATTTATTTGTATGTGTCATTTCTATTTTTTCTATATATACCTTACATCGACTTATTGCTGTTAATAGGGTTTATTTGGTCCTTTGTTGAAGCCAGAGAAGGAGAAAATGGAATATATCGTCAGATTACTTTATGGGGAACGGTCTTGATCTTAATTGTATATATGATCACCATGCATGATGCGTGGAAATATGGAGTTATTATGATATGAAAGCATACATTTAGTCGTAGGCTTTCATATCTTCAAGTGTTGGGAGAGAATCAATTGCTCCGTAATTTGTACAAATTATAGCACCGAATTTGTTTGCGAATGAAACAAAATGAATGAGAGTTACAAAATCTTTAGACAGACAATCTTTTTCTTTTGAAAACTGATATAGCATTGCTCCTACAAAAGCATTATCTGCTCCTGTCGAGTCTACTTGTTGAACTGAAATAGAAGGAATGATGATTTGTGTTTCATTTGTTGCCAGAAGTGTTCCTTTGCTTCCAAGTGTAATAGCTATAGATTTTGCTCCACAGGATAATAATTGTTGTGCTGCTTCATACATATTTGTTTTATTTGTTAATATTGTTTCTGCTTCATCACTTACTTTGACAAAGAAGAAAAAAATCCTCATCTTCTTTTAAGACAAGGATTTCTTCGTTAATATTTTGGTCTAAACGTTTGACAACATGTTTCAACACTTGTCTGAGCTGAACTGTCAAGTGTTTCACCTGTTAAAACGGCGTTTGTATAAGAAGCGTTAGCTGCTTGATCTGCACTTTGAGCATCAGGCTGAACAACAATTGCATTCGCTTGACAAAAGTTACCTTGTCCCCAAAATGAACAATTGGAAACAGAGCATCGTACTTCTGGCATAAAACCCCCTCCTTATACATTAGTGTGGGATTTTACACAGCTTTCATGTATAGAAGGAGTTTCCTTTTCTTATTACTTTTTGTTTTCTTTAAACCATTTTTCAAAGGCATCTTTTGGTTGTTCGCCATTAATACGGCTTACTTCTTTTCCATCTTTGAAATGAATAATTGTTGGTGTTCCCTCAATTTTATAATCATCCCAAGTTTGATTATCGTTTAAAATATCAATAACTTTCATATCAACACTCATATCTTTGGCCATTGGAACAACGATAGGTGAAACTTTTTCGCAGTAGTGACAACCTGTTTGATAGAAGTAAACTGTTTGCTCTTTTTTCTCTTCATTATTCTTGCGGATATCAGAGGAAGAAATTTTATTTGTATAGTAACTGTCTTCTTTTTTTGCTACGTTTTTGCTTTCCATTTTTGTTACAGCAAAAATAGCGGCAAATAAGACGATAATGATACCGCCAAATATAAGCATTTTTTTCATTATTTCATCTCCTTATTTGTTTTTGATAACAATAAAACTACAAACTGCAATCGTAATAAACCCGATAAGTGCTAGAAACGGGATTGTGATGAATCCAAACCAGTTTATGTATTCTCCCGTACAAGGCACACGTCCGCAAGCTGCTCCTGCTGCTGAGAATGCGGAAACCTTTTGAATTGCATAGTGATATAACGAAATACAAGCACCAACACTTGCAATTGGTAAAGAATAGGAAGCAATGCGGTAGTCTTTTTTTACAACAGCAATACCAAGCCATAAAACAAAAGGATACATAAAAATACGTTGATACCAACAAAGTACACAAGGTTCAAACTTCATGATTTCGGAAAAGTACAGGCTTCCAAGTGTAGCAATAAAAGAAGCTCCCCAAGCAGTAAACAATGCATATTCTCGTTTTTTCTCACGTTCCATATTTTTTTACCTCTCTTATAATAGTTACATACTAAATTATAGTATGAAGAGGACAAGAAAATAAAGAGGAAATATTTTTATCAAGAGAGTTTTATAAGTGGAAAACTTGGAAATGAAAAAAACAAGGTTCATAAACCTTGTTTTTACGAGTGATTCACAGGTTTTGTTACATTGAAAAAATTTTGAAGTGCTTCTTTATTTTTTTCGAGATGAATTTGTAATACGGAGCCAGCATGTTCGATAAGAGCTGATTCATATGCGTTATCAATTGGAATTCGCATCGTTGCTGTTCCTTTAATGGGCTGAAATAATACGCTATTTCCAAGTGAAAATAGAGTGGATATATCTAAATTTGTTTTTATGTATGGAGAAAGTTCATGTACCGTTATTGGTAAATTCATTAGTCCATCCATTGAGTGCATCTTGTTAGTAAATGTTTGTTTCAATGCTTGTAGTACTTCTTGCTGCCGCTTAACACGGCCAAAATCACTTTCGCTATCATGACGAAAACGTGCGTATTTTAATAATTCTTTTCCATGAAGACGTTGCGTTCCTGGTTGTAAATGGAGTCCCATATCTTCAATTATTGCTTGTGAAACATTGACTTCAATACCTTCAGGAGCAAGTGTATCAACAATTTTAATAAATGCTTTAAAGTCAATAGTCACATAATGAGAAATATCAATTCCGAAGTTATGTTGGATTGTCTTTCGTAATAATTCAGGACCACCGTAGTAATAGGCAGCGTTAATTTTATTATATTTTTTCTCATAAGAAGGAATCTCTACATAGCTGTCACGCATAATAGAAGCGAGTTTGGCTGTATGCTCTTTTTTATTATATTGGGCAATCATAATTGTATCAGCGCGAGCGTTTTGTTCACCACGCGAATCACTACCGATAATTAGGATATTCCATATATTTCTTTCTTGCTTTACACCATGAAACGAACTATTTTTATTTATTTTCTCACAGCCTATGAGTAGTATAATAATACAGAGAAATAAGGGTAAAGATTTATGCAAATAATCACGTCCAATAAATAATGATATAGGTATTATGAACAGGTTTATGGAAAAATATTCAAAAAGCGCTATTCTCATAGGAGAATAGCGCTATATTTACATTTGTACTTGCCCTACGTCTTCTATATGTGATTTTTGTGAGGCATGGTCAATATATTGAAATAGAAGTTGCAGTTGCTTGTCTACTTCTGGTAATTCTTTGCTATATTGATAAGCATGTAAAAAATGTTCGATTCGCTTAGAAAATAATTGATCATCAGTTTGCACCATTAAAACGAGCAACTTGTCCCAATTACAACAATATGTGTAATAGAGTGCTTTATCGTAGTCGTTATATGTGTTCATTTTGTACCCTCCTTACTGAGGAGTTACATATAGTGTATGACAAGTGAGGAGAAATACACTTGAAAGAATTTGTTAAGGAAAATGTTGAGTGAAAATAAAAAAACGAGGGATTTCCTCGTTTTTAAGCTTTTGGCATCGGCGTAGGTGTCGGTTTTGCATAGCCTTCTTTATATTTGTTGTCGATATAATTTCGAATTTCGAGTGGAGATTTCCCTTTTTGCTGCATAGATGCAGACTGGACAGCAATTTCTAAACAGTTTACACATGTTGTTGCATGAGAGTCCCAAATAACTTCTCCGTTTGGCTTGATTTTCTGGATAAAACAGTTTTTATTGCTTTTATGGCCCACACTTTCACCGCATCCACAGTAACAAGGTATCCAATTTAATAATTCGGCATTTTTTCCTGCAACTGCATAGATGTCCTTCATTTGCGGATCAAGTTTGTCCAGAAATGTTGGTAGTGTGTCGATTCCTTTTGTTGTTTCTTGGATGTCACCTTGCTGCGTGTGTGAGGCATGCTCTTCTTTTGACTCAGAAGATTGCTTTTTGTCTGCTCCGCTGCACCCTGAAAGGATAAGACTGAGTATTACAAGTAGAGAGAATAGATACTTTTTCATATGCTTTTCCCCTTTGTTTTTGTATTAGTAAAATTGTATCAGACTCTCAAGTTGTTGCCTATGGAGAAGTTTTATTATCACCATTTTTCAAACGCCAACGAATGGAGTGGAATAGAAAAAGAATAGGTATATAGACGTATACAATATACATACCAGCTTGGGATAAAATAGTGTTTAATGTGTTGATATTCTCTCGGTTTGTAAAAAATAAGGAAGTGATAAATACGACAAAGATAAAAAAAGGTAGTGTGATTTTAAATGGGATATGAAAGGAACGCTTAATAGAACGACAAGAAGACCAAATTGTTAAGCAAAGGTTTGGTAAAATGATGAGAAACCAGATGAAAATAATAATGTACTCAAACCGTTGGATAAAAGGAATTTTAATGATTTTTAACATGGTTAACGTAGGCCAAATCGTATGTTTTAATAGTCCTTCACTATAATACATGAAGGAGACTATTGCTAAAACCACATATAAAATTGTTGTAAAAGCAATGCCACCATGTGCCCATTTTTTTAAAGATTTTCCTTTTTCGATAAATGGATAAAAGATAAGTAACGTTTCAAATCCTAAAAATTCTAATGCAGAATCTTTAGCTGAATACATAATATTTAAAGGGGAGTGTGTAAAAACGGGTAAAATATTACGGAAATGTGCGTATTTCATAGGGGAAATTAAGAAGAGCAGTACGAAAATGGGTAATACAATACCCCAAAAACACATCCCTGTTACAGAGCGAAACCCTCCTTTTATAACGTAGTAAGTCACTAATAAAAAAAGTAAAGTAAGCTTCCATACTTTAATAGTAGGGAATACCCATACTTGAATCACTTCAATATATGTACGAAGAACAGTAAGGCAAAATAGTAGAAAGTATACAGTGAAAAATAAAGAAAGGAAAGATCCAATCCATTTTCCAAAGCATGTTGTATGGATATTGATTAAGTCGTCATCTTTTTCTAACATTTTTAGCATGCAAAATAATACAATATGAGTTGCAATTCCCGCAACAATAAGAGAAATCCAAGCATCATAACCAGCGCTTTTGATGATAATTCGTTGATAACCGAGCACTCCTACTCCAATTTGGAGGGAATGGAGTAAAATAAATACGAAGTAAGGAGAAACAGTTTTTTCTTTACTTTGCGTATTCATCATCTCACCTCACTATTCTCCGATTCCAGATTGTACAATATTTACTTGAATCTTAACGTCAATATTTGTTGAAGGATATATTTCTTGAATTTGTTTTATGTCCCATTTTCTTGTCCGGCTTCTAATTTGATCTTGAATGCCTAAAGGGTCTATTTTTTGTTGTTGAAACTGTTGAATCAAGTGTTCTGATTGTTTTTCAATTGTTTGTTCTACATATTTTTTGACATAATTTATATTCTCCTGTTTTGTTAAATTAAGCCAATCAGGAGAGTTTTTTATTAATCCATTTAACTTTAAATGAATTGTTATTTTAGGGATATCACCAGTTTGATTAACAGTGTATCTACTTTTTCCAGATAAATTTTGTGTTACGATGAGCCCTTTATGTTTGTCTTTTTTTATCGGTACCTTATAACGTCCATTTTTAGTCGGATTAAGAAGTAATTTGAATAAAAATGAATCTTTTTTATTTGTATACATAACGATTTTATCTTTTCTAAAAAAAGCAAGTCCTTTTACGGAAACTGCATGGTCATCGGCGATTTTAATGTAAGGAATGAAGGGGTCGGATACAGATGAATAATAGTCATATAAAAAAATATTTAAAGCTGTTCGTGGAATATTTTCATTCATTATATTTTGTGCAAGTAAGTCAGAAAGGTATAATGAACCATTTGGTTTTATATATTTTAAAAGTTCTTCTGTTGAACCATCTACAAGTGCTAATTGTACATCGCGGCCAACGTTAGGATCACGTTGTAAATTACTAATAATGTCACTGATTCCATATGTGCCAAAAGACTTTCCAAATAGCACAACGCGCATTTGTCCTACGACAACATTATGGGGGGACTTTGCATTTAAACGGGAAGCAATTGTTTCAAGAGACATTGCAGTTGTTGACTGAGTTTGTGGCTTGGTTTTTACTCCCTGTGTGTAATCAGGATATAAAATAGTACCTTGAAATTTTTTGTTTTTTGTTATATCAAATCCGGCTATGTGAATGATCCGTTGCGTATCTACTGTATATGTTTGTGTACAACCAAATTGGAAACATAAAAGAACAATTACTAAGAAAAATAAAATGTTTTTCATGTTTTTTCACCATCACGTTTTTGTTTTGCTTTGTTTGGATTATAGCGCCAGTTTGACTTTGGGCGCAAGAAAGAGGGACGCTATGCTGTTTGACTAAACGGCCATCGAAAGAATCCTTCCGCTGAACCTAAACCACGAAATGGATATAGTGGTAATAAATAAGGTGATCCAAGTGATTTTAAATGAAGTAAATGAGCTAACATAACTACAAATCCCACAATAAGACCGAGTCCCCCAAATGCACCGGCTAAAAGAATAAGTGGAAATCGCAGTAACCGAATGGTGGAAGACATTTTTACTGTTGGTGTTGTGAAAGAAGCAAGCAAGTGCAGATAATGCTACAGCGATTAATAAGATGGTACTTGTTAAAGCAGCTTCAACAGAAGCTTGTCCAATTACGATTCCACCAACGATACCAATTGTTTGTCCAACCTTTGTAGGTAAGCGAGCACCAGCTTCACGTAGTAACTCAATTGTAATCTCTAAAAAAGTGCTTCGAGAATCGGTGGAAATGGTACATTGGCTCTAGAAAAAATAATAGGTCCTAGCAAATCAGCAGGAATCATTTGATAATGAAATGTTAATACAGCTGTATAGATTGCTGAAGAAAATAGAGAAAATATGGCACCGAAAAAGCGAATGATTCGAAAAAAAGAGCCAATCATCCACGGTAAATAGTAATCTTCTGGTGAAACAAAAAAATCTAATAATGTTGTCGGCCCGGCTAGTGCATAGGGAGAACCATCTGTTAAAATTAAAACTTCACCATTAATTAAAGCAAATACGGCTCGATCCACTCGCTCTGTTGGTAATAGAACTGGAAAAGGTGAATTGCTGTTATCACTAATGAATTGTTCAATCATCGTCGCATCAAAGGGGACGTCAAAATCAATGTCTTGCAGGCGCTGTGTAGCCGTATTAATATGCTGCTCATTCGTAATGCCTTCTATATAAGCCACTGCGACTTTTGTTTTGGAGATAGACCCAACAATAACTTCTTTAAAAATCAATTGCTCTGTTACAATGTTTCGGCGGAGTAAGTGAATATTGGTATCAATGCTTTCGACAAAGCCGACTTTTGGGCCAATGACACTATACTCATTTTCCGTATCATTGTATAACCGTTTTCCTAAGACTGTACTCTCTGCTCGAATCAATGCGTATTGTACAGGTTGAGAGTTGTTTTTTAACTGGATGAGTATATATCCGCCTAATAATTTTTCGCGAATATCATCAATAGAAGGAGAGACAATAATGTCTTCGATAGAAACGATGTTTGCTATGTCAGATATGTTGTGAATATGTTCCAATTGTTTTTTGATAGGTGTTAAAATAAATTGTTTAATTATGAGTGCTTCTACGACAGATTTATAATAAAATAGGCACAGTGCCCCATCTTCTACTATGTTATAAGAAACAAAATCAAGTGATTCTTTCATTGTATGAATGAACTCTGGAATAGAACAAGGCGATTGTTTATTTATCGCTTTAGATTTTTTTAACGGTAAACCGAACATGATTTTCACCTCTTTCCCTTAGATGGAATGCTCTTGTTAGTTTTTGGGGAAGACGGAAATTTATACGAGAAACATAAAAAAACTGTCCAGAAGTTAGACAATGTTTGTCTTTTGGACAGCTTTTTTTATGTTTGTATATGCAAAGTTATGTTTGCTGCGAAAGAGCTAGCAGTTGCTCACGTCCTTTAGCGATATGCGGATGGAATTGAATGGTTGCATTTTCACGAGTTGTTTTGACATTTTGGATGGCGCGATGTAATAAAGAATCAAGATGTGAATGCGACTGCATTCGTTCTTTTGCAATGGCAGTTCCGGCAACCGTTCCTTGCGCCATTGCGACTTTTGCACTTTCAATCCCAGTAATATTCCCGGCAACGTACAAGCCAGGAAGGGGAGTTGCCATTGTTTCGTCATGAAGTGGAACATGTCCGCCAAGCTCTTCTATGTAAGAAAACGGGCATCCAGCAACAGCAGCTAATTCAGCTAATGGATAAAGCCCTCCAGCGATGCATACAAAATCAACAGTACGTACTTCTTCTGTGCCAGGAATAACCTCACCATCTGGTGTAATTGTAGCGATTTTTACAGCCTCTACGTGTTGATTGCCCAGGATTTCAATAGCTGCTTTGCGGAGGTGAAGCGGTACATTCCAAATTTTCATTCCTTGCTTTGGATAAAATTGAATTGCTAATTTTTGCATCGCACTATGTTTCATAAAGCGACTTCCAAATTTCAATAAAGGGGAAGGAGCGATATGTGCAACATGGAGTAGGGAGTTTAAAACATGAAGTGGCTGTGCACTTTGTTTTGTTACTGTATGTTTTGGTGGTAATACGATGCTATCAATTTCTAGTCCGGCAAGTTGTAACTCATGCATAATGGCGAATGATAAAATATTAGCTCCAATTATCATTCCGTTAGTACCGACTTTGACGCGATGTACATTTGTCATAACTTGCGCAGCACCGATAGACATAACACCAGGAAGTGTCCATCCTGGAAGTGGAGTTGGGAATTCAGCTGCTCCTGTTGCAAGGAGAACATGTTTTGTTTGGAAGATACCGATATTTGTATGAATAGCCCATCCTTGTTCATTTTTTTCTAAATCGTATACAGTCACACCGCATTCGATGGGGATTGCTAAATCCTCTAATTGTATTTGTAATTTCTTTGATTCCTCTATACCATTCCACCATATTCCGTTCGGTTCTTGATGAAGCTGTCCAAGAAGACGTCCTCCAGGTTTTATAAACTCATCAAAAATGCGAATGGATAAGCCATGTGTTTTACAAGCGATGGCTGCACATAATCCTGCAGGTCCAGCCCCAACGATAATAACGTCATTCATATATAGGATCCTCCTTCTTTAAAGGAGTCGGTTGTTTGATTCCACTTTGTACAACCATTTGATCTTCAATTAAAGTCATACATGCGCGTATATTTTGTTTGCCGTTTATCGTAACGCGGCATTCAAAACAATGGCCAATATTACAGTAAATAGAACGAGGCGCTCCTGTTTCTTCATGAACGCGAAATGTTCGAATGTTATTAGCAAATAAGGAAGCTGCTACTGTTTCCCCAGTTAATCCTTCACATTTCGTGCCGTTAAATGTAAAAGAGATTGTTTCGCGTTCGGGCAGGTTACCGAGAATTGGATGATGAACGATACGATTTCTCATTTTTTATCACCTAACAAGTCAAAGGTAATGGGACGAACCGGTGGTTGATGCTTTAATAATTGGCGCTCCTGTTCTTGTAATGATAGGAAGCTTTCTAGTGCGCACCTGCATGTTCGTCCACCGCAAAATCCCATGCCTGCACGGGTGCGCAGCTTCAATTCTCGTGTTGAGCAGTTATATGTGTTTGCTGTATGGAGTAGTTCTTTATATGTTACTTCTTCACAACGACAAATGATGAAATCTTTTGGAATGTCCATGATAAAAGCCCCCTTGCTAGATTGGTTATTTGTTAATTTATATGCAAAATACATGCCAATCTAGCTGAGGATTAAAAGGGGATGTGTAATTTTTTCATGCGATTATACAGAGTTGCACGTGTAATTCCAAGACGTTTTGCACAAGCGAGCTTATTGCCCCCTTCTAATTCAAGGGCTTGTTGAATGATGTTTTTTTCATATTTGTTTAAGGCATCGTCAAGTAGTTCCCCTTCATTGATATCTATTCTAAGAGGGACAGGTGTGTTCTCTTTTGTTGTTTTCGTATAAAAAGAAAGGTCTTCTCTTTTTATCTTTCCATCTGCCGCGAATACAACGAGTCGTTCAATTGCATTTCGTAGTTCACGGATGTTCCCAGGCCATGTGTGCTCAAGCAATTCATACATAACATCTTGAGGAATGTTTTGAATTGGTCGCTTATATTGAATAGAAAATTCGTATAAGAAAGAGTGAATGAGCTCTACAATATCTTCCTTTCTCTCACGAAGTGGCGGTACATCAATACTTACAACGTTTATGCGATAAAATAAATCTTCGCGGAATTTTCCTTCAGCAATTTGTTTTTGTAAATTTCGATTGGTAGCAGCAATGATATTAAAATCAGTTTGTAATTCTTTTATACCGCCTACACGATAGAAAGTTTTATCTTGTAGTACACGAAGTAGCTTTACTTGCATGTCCATCGGCATTTCGCCAATTTCATCTAAAAATAGCGTTCCACCTTTTGCCAACTCAATTTTTCCTTTCTTTCCTTTTTGATCAGCACCAGAAAAGGCTCCTCTCTCATAACCGAATAATTCACTTTCAAATAAAGATTCTGGAATAGCGCCGCAGTTAATAGAAATAAACGGGGCTTGTTTAGTTTCTCGTGCCTCGTGAATTGCTTTTGCGAATAGCTCTTTCCCAACACCACTTTCACCTAAAATGAGTACAGGAGATTTTGTGGCACATATTTTTTTAGCCATTTCAATTGTCTTTTGCAACGCAGGACTATTTCCTTTAATAGAATGAAAGGGATCAGCCGGTGGCGTTAATTTAGCAACTTGTTTTTCTAATTGATGCATTTTTGCAGAGACAGAGAATAGCTCCTGATTGAGTCTGACTTGGCTCGTAATATCTGTTTCTGATACAACAGCTCCAATGATTTTATTATGTAAGTAAATGGGATGAGAGTTAATGAGTACAATTAAGTCTTTTCTTGGCTGGTGCTGATGCCGATGTAGTGTACGACCATCTTGCAAGGTTTTTAATATTTCTAGCATGTCTTCATGAAAAAATGATGTAATGGGTTTTCCTAAAATTTCTTCACGTCTCACAGAGAAGATAGCCTCTGCGCCGTTCGTCCATACATTAACATTTTCGTTTTCATCAATAACGGTAACTGATGCATCCATTGTTTTAATAACCGTTTCAAAATAAGCTTGTAAATATTCATAGGAGTGGGAGAGTGTTTCGGCAAGCATGGTACTTGTAAGAAAACCGATTGGTTTATGAGAAGCGTTGGTAAAAACAACTGCATGATAGTTTTTTAGTTTTTTTAATAGATACGGAATAGAAGAATAATAGGAAGTTGTATAGCATGGCTGATATATACCGTGTGAATCAAGTATATATATACCATTATCTTTATGAATGAGAGTGGTTATATTTTCATGGTTTTTGTGATGTGATTGGTGCCATTCTTCTAGAGACGGAAAAAAGAGAAAGTCTTTAGAAATAAGCTGAGCTATAGAAGGGAGACTAATTGTCATGATGGTTCCTCCTTATGGAATCGACTGTAAGTTTTTTATACACTATTTTATTATTTTTACACATATCCAAAGGGGATGTAAAACCTTTTTCTAAAAAATTAGATAATTATTCTTGTTGTAAGTTGGCACTTTATTTGCAAGTGAAAAGATAAGTAATGAAGAGCAAGATTATTAACATAGCATAATGATCTTTGTTTACCGTTTTCGGAGAGAAAAGGTGGGGAGTTATGAATAAGCATTGTGATGTTTTAGTTATTGGTGGAGGAATTATTGGAAGTGCAATTGCCTATTACGTTTCAAAATGTGGGAGAAATGTGACATTACTAGAAAGAGGAGAGCTAGCGAGCGGTACGTCCTCGCGGTGTGATGGGAATATTTTGGCGATTGATAAGGATCCTGGATTTGATAGTCAAATGTCTCTTGAAAGCCAAAAACTTGTTGATCAATTAGCGACAGAGCTATCTCATTCTTTTGAGTACCGCGCACCTGGGAGTATTTTAGTTTGTGAAAGTGAAGAGGAAATGATTGCGGCGGAGAAATGGGTAAAGCGGCAAAAAGACGTGGGATTGCCTTTTCGAATGCTAGATAAGCAGGATATAAGACAAGAGTCACCATATTTTGCGGATGATTTATTAGGTGGATTAGAATGTGCAACAGATTCCACTGTAAATCCCTATTTATTATCATTTTCTTTATTGGACGAAGCGAAAAGGCAAGGGACAGAAGTACAACTTCATACAGAAGTCAGAAGTATTCGGAAAGATGTAAGGGGTATGTTTATTGTTGAAACAAGTAATGGAACATTTACAGCTAATAAAGTCGTAAATGCGGCAGGTGTATGGTCACCTATTATTGGAGAAATGATGAATGTGGATATTCCAATTCAGCCGAGAAAAGGGCATATTATTGTTGCTTCTAGGCAAGAGCCAGTTGGAATGAGAAAAGTAATGGAGTTTGGATATTTGATTAGTAAGTTTGGCGGTACACGTCATGTGGATGCAGAAACCGAAAAGTATGGGGTGGCCCTCGTATTTGAGCCAACAGAAAGTCAAAATTTCTTGATAGGAAGTAGCAGACAATTTGCTGGATTCCAAACAAAGGTAGATACCAATGTCATAAGATGTATCGCAAAACGTGCGATCCGTTTTTATCCAAAAATGGCGGATATGTTACTGATTCGAACTTATGCAGGGTTACGTCCATGGACGGCTGATCATTTGCCAATTATTTCTCATGTGGAAGAAGTACCGGGTTTTTATATTGCAGCTGGTCATGAAGGGGATGGAATTAGTTTAGCGGCAATTACAGGAAAGCTTATTGCAGAAATGATTGAGGAGCAAAAAACAACTGTTCCAATTGAATTATTGAGCCACAATCGATTTCAAGAAAGGATGGAACAAGTGTGAATGTAAAAAAAGTATTTATGACAATTGATACACATACGGGAGGGAATCCGACAAGGACAGTCATAAGTGGTCTTCCAAAATTAGAAGGGAATACAATGTCTGAAAAAATGTTGTTTATGAAAGAACATTATGATTGGATTCGGACATTTCTAATGTTTGAACCTCGGGGACATGATGTTATGTCAGGGGCATTATTAACAGATCCATGTCATCCAGAAGCTGATGTTGGTGTTATTTACATAGAAACGGGTGGTTATTTACCAATGTGTGGTCACGATACAATTGGTGTTTGTACCACTTTAATAGAAACAGGAATGGTTGAGGTGAAAGAACCTTATACGCATATTACATTAGATACACCAGCTGGACTTGTTCCGGCAAAGGTTCTTGTAGAGAAGGGGAAAGCAAAAGAAGTAACGTTCTGTAATGTACCTGCCTTTTTATTAAAATCTGTAGAAGTCCATGTAGAAGAGATAGGGAATGTTCAATGTGATATTGCGTATGGAGGGAATTTTTATTCCATTATAGATGCTAGAAAGTTAGGGATAACGTTAAAAACCGAGAATTCTTCGCAAATTGTGGAGCAGGCTATTCGGATTCGTGATGAGATTAATACGGTCGTACCAATCGTACATCCGGAATTTTCTTTTATTGAAGGAGTGACACACGTCGAATTCTTTTGTGATCCAACAGACGAAAGAGCTGATGTGAAAAATACGGTCATTGTACCACCTGGCGGTATTGATCGTTCGCCATGTGGCACAGGAACATCTGCTAAACTTGCCACGTTATATGCACATGGGAAAATTGATATGAAGGAACAATTTGTACATGAAAGTATAGTCGGTTCGTTATTTAAAGGTGAAATTATTGGAACGACAAATATGGGAGAGATAGAAGCTGTGATAACAGAAATTACTGGATCGGCATGGATTATGGGGATGAACCAATTTTTATATCATGAAGAGGACATTTTAAAAGATGGCTTTATTCTCATCCCACCAATGGATGGTCACTAATTAGTAGTGGAAGTAATTCGATGTTTCATCTATAGACAGAGGGGTAAAGTAGGAAGTGCTTTTAAAAATTGGTAAGGGGAGATTGTATGAAGTTTGTAAAAACAATTACAACAGTTGATGCGCATATGGCTGGGGAACCACTGCGTCTAATCATGAATGGTGTGCCGTTATTACGTGGGACTACTTTGCAGGAAAAACAACAAGAATTAATCGAAAACCATCAAGATTTTCGAAGGATGCTAATGCAAGAGCCACGTGGTCATGCGGCGATGAACGGTTGTATTATTGTACCATCTAGTTCAAAAGAAGTAGATTTTGCAGCTTTGTTTATGGATGCAAATGGTTTTATTTCTGGGATAGAAGAGTTTGTCATGATAGCTGCTGCTGTTATGGTTGAAACAGGACACCAAAAAGTTAAAAATGATGTAGTTGTAGTGGAAACAATTGAGGGAATCATTCATGTGCATATTGGTATGGAAACTGGTGAAATACAGTCTGTGTCATTACAAAAAGAATGTAGCTATGAATTTCAAAATAATAATTCTCAATCTATCGTTTCCTTTGGGGCTAATGAAGTTTATGTAATGAGTTATACGAAACATTTGGGAGTTAAATTAGAGATGAATGAATTAATAGAACTAAAAACCTTCGCCCATATGGCAAGGAGTTTAGACACATCTACGTATGGCGGAGTTTTAATAGGTACAGAGGAATTTGAAGAGAAACGTTTTAGGACAATGCTCCAAAAGAAGAATGGACTTGTTAGTCGTTCTCCATATATTGCTACAACATGTGCTTGTTTAGTACTTTTTTGTCAGGAAGGCATGCTGAAAGAAGGTGAAAGTGTACAACATGAAAATATTACAGGGGGAATATATGAGGTAAGGCTTGTGAAATGTACAGAAACCGAGATGACCATACGAATCACAGGAAGAGTTTTTATTACAGGAATGCATCAGTTTTTGTTAGACCCATCTGACCCGCTTGCGGATGGATTTATTATTGTAGGTTCATAAGGCATCAATGCTACAAACATAATCAATTCATTAAAAAAGGAAGAGCAATACATGCTTCTTCCTTCTTTACATTTAGTTTGTCTTGTTTTCTTTTACAGACTGTATTAATTTCATCATTTCAGCTCTTATATCTTCTTTCTTCACATTTAATTTTTCTGCGATTTGTTTGACATGCATGCCATCTTTTTTCATTTTTAATACATCATTGAATGGTGTATTACTTTTTTGTGCAATGACAGTTAGAACTGCAAGGTGATGTAAATGAAGTTTATTATCTTGCATTGTTTTCTTCATTTGTTCGGGTGTAGATTTTTGAATATCAGCGATTTTTTGAAGTAACGCTTGTTTCGTTTGTTTACTCATATGATGCTTATGCAATTTTTTTAGATCTACACCAAAATGCTTTGCTGTTTCTTTCCAAGATTTATTTTGTTTATAGTAGGATAAAACGTCATTGATATCTTTTTTACTTGCTCTTGCAATGCGTGCAGCTTTCCAAATTTCATGCTTTTGATAACCTTGTTTTTCTAATGATTGTAGTTGTTCTTCCGAGATGATTTTATGATGGTGCATGACAACTTCTTCTTGTGTAGCAGCAGAAGCAGGGAATGTAGATATTCCGCATAGCATTGCTATTAGAGTAATACTTAATGCAAATTTTTTGTACATATAAATTCCTCCTAGTTGAATCAGATGGAAAACTTTACATATAGCATGTCCGTAAGTTGTGAAAAACTTGTGAACATTTCAAGTTTTTTTATTCACAATAGAGGATTGATTTTTTTATTTGTTTTCCAACATAAAACATTGATTAATGATAGAAAACTGCGTTATAATCGAAATTGAAAATCAATATCAATAAGAAATATATACATATAGATGAAAATAAGGGAGAGAAAAATATGACTACATATACTTCCATTGCAAATGTTATTAAAGAAAGACGATCCATTCGTACATTTACAGATAAAGTGGTAGAAAAAGAGTTATTAATTGAACTATTAAATGATGCAACGTGGGCACCGAACCATAAGTATCGTGAACCGTGGAAATGTAAATTATTTATTGGAGAAGGTCGTAAAACATTAGTAGATGCTGTGTTAAATTCTTTTACAGAAGAAGAAAAAGCAAAAAGAGGTAAAATTTTATCCGATCGCTTTCTAAGCACACCAGCTCAAATTGTTGTGTATATGGATGAAGATCCACGTCAAATTCAACGTGATGAAGACTACGCAGCGGTATGTGCATTTATGCAAAACTTCCAATTACTAGCTTGGGAACGCGGGTTAGGTTGTGTTTGGAAATCAGGTGGATTGAACTATAATCCTTTATTTATAGAAGGACTTGGATTAACAAAAGGACAACGAATTACTGGAATTCTTCACATCGGTTACTTTGATAAAGCACCGGAAGGAAAAGCGCGTACACCGATTACGGAGAAGTTAGAAGTGATTGAGGGTTAAATAAGAGAGGCATTCTTGTTTTATACAAGGATGCCTTTTATAGTATTTTCCTCTTGATGTGTTTAATCTTCATGAAAGCTTGTTGTCCTTCATACACTTTCTTAAGGGAAATTGTAAGGAGGGAAAAAGATGAGAAGTAGTGATGATAAAGAACTCCAATATGCAATTGCTGAAATTACTGAAATTGCAACAGGCTTTGGACTCGATTTTTATCCGATGCGCTATGAAGTATGTCCTGCTGAAATTATTTATACATTTGGTGCGTATGGAATGCCGACGCGGTTTTCACATTGGAGTTTTGGGAAGCAGTTTTTCAAAATGAAGCTGCATTACGATTTGGGGCTAAGTAAAATATATGAGCTTGTCATCAATTCTGATCCATGTTATGCGTTTTTACTCGATACAAATGCATTGATTCAAAATAAATTAATTGTGGCCCACGTATTAGCACACTGTGATTTCTTTAAAAATAATATTCGCTTTTCAAATACGAAGCGCGATATGGTTGAAAGTATGGCAGCGACAGCAGAGCGCATTAAAGCGTATGAACATAAATATGGAAAAGAAGAGGTAGAAACATTTTTAGATGCTGTTTTGGCGATTCAAGAACATATTGATCCATCGCTTATGCGACCAAAGCTTGCATGGAGTACGGACGATTTGGAAGAGGAAGGAGTAGAAAAAAAACGGGTATCACAGTATGATGACTTGTGGAATCTAGATGATAGGAATAAAAAACAAGAACGCCCAAATATGCGTAAGAAAAAGAAAATTCCACCGCAGCCAGAGAAAGATTTACTTCTCTTCATTGAAGAATATAGCCGAGAGTTAGATGAATGGCAACGTGATATTTTAACAATGATGCGAGAAGAAATGTTGTATTTCTGGCCGCAGCTTGAAACGAAAATCATGAACGAAGGCTGGGCTTCGTTCTGGCACCAGCGCATTCTCAGAGAAATGGACCTAACATCCGATGAGGCAATCGAATTCGCAAAACTTAACGCTGGAGTCGTGCAGCCATCTAAAACAAGTATTAACCCATACTACCTTGGTATTAAAATGTTCGAAGATATTGAAGAACGATACAATAATCCAACTGAAGAAATGAAGAAGCGCGGTGTGAAACCAGGATCAGGACGTGACAAGATCTTTGAAGTACGAGAGATTGAATGGGATGTATCCTTCTTAAGAAATTACTTAAACAAAGAGTTAGTGATGAGGGAAGATATGTACTTATTCCAGCGCCAAGGGAAAGAGTATAAAGTAATTGATAAAGAGTGGGAGAACGTGCGCGATCAGCTCGTAAATATGCGTACAAATGGAGGTTTCCCATACTTAGTAGTAGAAGATGGCGATTATTTAAAGAACGGGGAACTGTATATTAAGCATAGTTATGAAGGGATTGAGCTTGACTTAAAATACTTAGAGAAAGTACTGCCATACATTCATCAGCTGTGGGGAAGAACCGTTCATATGGAGTCGTCGGTGGAAAATAAAGGTGTGGTCTTTTCATATGATGGGAAGATGGTGCATCGGAAGTATGTGTGAAGCCGCTGGGATTGATCAGCGGCTTTTTTGAGAGTAATTAAGCCACAATTACTTTCATTAAATTTTCATATTCTTTATTTGCAATCTGGTATAGTTGCAAAGTATGTTCAAAGACTAGAGCTGGGTTGAAGTTTGGCTCGGAAAATGCAAGAGAAGTTGAAATGTCGATAGAGTTTCTATCGTTGATTGTGAATTTTGCAAATCTATATGCGATGTTTAGTTCGTTGATTAGACGTAAAACTTCATCTTTAGGTGTAGAATCATGTAATCGCACGACATTGAAGCAATACATATCTACAGTAGGATGCTCGTTATGGAAAGCAGCAATAAGACGGATCTTTGCGCCGCTTTCTGTATCTAAGTTGACTGCAAAGAATACAGAACCATCATTCTCATCTACGTTTTCTTCCATATATATTTCATTGGATTTTAGGTAATCTTTAAAGTCTGAAATGTTATGTTTTACTGCGGCTTTCATATGTATGTGCCTCCTGTTAATTGGAATAGATTTCTATAATTTATTATAATTTAAAGATATTGAAATTGATAGTTGAAAAGTTAGAATTTTTAATATTTTGGAAAGGGATTGAAAGAATAAGAAACCCAGCTCTATGGAAGGAGAGCTGGGTTTCTTATTAATTATTATTTGACGTTGTTTTTGTCTCTTTGTTACTGCTAGTAGACTTTGATTCTTTATTTTTTTCTGGATTTGTTTTTTGGTTGTTTTCTTTATCGTCAGTATTAGTTTGTTTATATTCTGGTAGTCCAAGATGAGAACGAAGCTGCTTTGTTAAATCTGTTAACTCTTTTTCCAGTGGTACATAGTAATATGTACCGCCGTCACTCGCGCGACCACATTCTTTATCACCAGCGGACATATAACAATCTTTACCTTCAATTTGTAATTTTTCAATAGAAGAATCTGTACCATATTTATAGAATGATAACATATCATCAAATGTTAAGTTCGTTACAAATTGTCCGTTAATGTCATCAATAATATTTCCTACTTTTGTTACAGATCCAACACTTGTAAGCTTTTTCAAAATAGCTTCGATAACAAGCTGTTGGCGTTGTCCGCGCATTGCATCACTATCAATGTGACGTGTTCTCGCAAGAGCAAGAGCCTCTTCGCTATTTAATGTTTGTACACCTTTTTTTAGATGAATTGCACCGGCATTATCATTGCTATCTTGTTCAGTAAATTCGACCGGTACATCTACTTCAATACCACCTAAATCATCAACAATTTTCATGAATGATTTGAAGTTGAATTTTACAAAGTAATCAACCGGTACATGAAGTAATTTTTCGACTGCATCGATGCTAGCTTGTGGTCCACCATCTTTTCCATTTTTTGCAGATCCAAATGCATGTGCATGTGTAATTTTATCCTTTTTCTTTTCTATCGGGATATACGTATATGTGTCTCGTGGAACACTTAAAAGTTTTACTGTTTTACTATCTTTATTGAAAGTCGCAAGTAACAGTGCGTCTGTTCTTATGGCAGCACCATATTCTTTGCCTCGTACATCACTTTCATCAACGCCCATTATTAATACAGAGACGTTATTAGAAATAGGCTTTACTACTTTATCACGTAAATCTGATTTATCGCCGCGCGCTAAATCGTGAGCGGCATTTCGAACAGCTGAGGATGCTTTATTTACTAAAAACCAAGTATATCCGCCTCCCATTATTAAAAATAATAAAAGGATACTTATAATAATCTTTGTTTTTTTCTTTCCGTTTTTCTTAGTATTTCGTGTATTTTCTTGTAAAGATGGGTTTTGATCCATTTCATATACTCCTTCATTTGGATTGAAATACGACACTCATATTAACTAATTATAATTAAAATTGGTGAAAAAGAACATTACAAATCATTTACATTTCACCAAAATTCAATTTATTTTATAAAAAGTCAGATTTTCTAATTATTTATAAAGAAAATTTTAGGAGAGAGAGTGATAGAATAAGTATAATTCATCGTATTGGGAATAGAGAGATATATTATGAAAAAACAATAGATAAGTCAGATTCATAAATTGGATTGAAGTATATCCTCGTCTAGCACAAGGGTACAGAAGATCCAATGATAAGTGTATTACAAGATTAGAGAGTGATAAAAAAGAGACGCTTTATAAGAGCGTCTCTTTTGCTTATAGTGTTTGTTTTAATGCATATTTTCCGTGTTCACCTAAAACTCCATCTGCAATATTTACAGCGTGATCACCGATACGTTCTAAATTACTTACCATATCAACAAAAATAATGCTAGCATCTCCTGAGCAGCTACGTTCGTTTAGACGAATTACGTGGCGCTTACGCAATACACGCTCCATTTGATCAATTTTACGTTCTTTGGTAATGACTCTTTGTGCAAGTTCAGTATCAAAGTTTGTTAAAGCACCAATTGCATCTTGTAATGTTGAAATTGTTAATTCAAGCATTTCATTTAGTTCTGCCATTGCTTCATCCGATAGTGTGACACGATTAGAAATTTGAGAGTCCACAAGCTCTACGACGTTTTCTACGTGGTCTCCAACGCGTTCAATATCTCCGACAACAGATGCTAATACAGAATGTTTTTCTGAATCTGCTGGAGAAAGTGGTTTTTCTGAAAGTAACACTAAATACTCAGTGATTTTTTTATCTAAGTTGTTAATAGCTCCTTCTAATTGAGCTGCCATGTCAGCATGTTTTTTTTCTTTTGTATTTAAAAATTGATTTGCTTCTTTTAGGCCGTGTAATGAGAACTCTGCCATACGAATAATTTCTTTTTGTGCCTCTGTTAAGGCAATGGCAGGAGATTGCTCAATAAATATTGGATTTAAATGCTGCGGCTTAAAGTCAATCGATGCATCTTCTCCGCGAATGATTTTTGTTACAATCCATGCTAGCACGGCAATGAATGGGAACTGAATAATCGCATTTGTTACGTTAAATGTCCCATGTGCAAAAGCAATTGTCATCTCTGGGTTTAAGTTTAAAGATGTTTGGAAATATTGAATCAAACTTGTAAATGGTACTAATAAAATTGTAAAGATGATGGTACCAACGATGTTAAAGATAACGTGAACTAATGCTGCTCGTCTAGCTGCAATAGAAGTACCGATTGCTGCTAATACAGCAGTAATTGTTGTTCCAATATTATCACCAAATAATACAGGAAGCGAAGCCTTTAAATCGATTGCACCTTGACCAAATAATTCTTGTAAGATCCCAATTGTCGCACTTGAGCTCTGTACAATTAAAGTGAATACGGTACCTACAATAACTCCTAAGACAGGGCTATTGCTCATACTAACTGTTAATTCTTGGAATGATTCTAGAGAACGAAGTGGTTTCATACCTGTGCTCATTAATTCTAAACCGAAGAATAACATACCAAACCCGAACACAACTTGTCCGAGAGACTGTACTTTTTTATTTTTAAAGAAGAATAACAGGATAGCTCCAACTGCCATAATTGGAAGGGCATATTCTCCAATTTTAATTCCGATAATAAATGCTGTAACGGTTGTTCCAATGTTTGCACCCATAATAACACCGATTGCTTGTCGTAGTGTCATAAATCCAGCACTTACAAGTCCAACTGTTAAAGCTGTTGTTCCTGAACTAGATTGAATAAGTACGGTAACTAACATACCAGCTAGTACACCCATAAGTGGGTTGGTTGTGAAGCGATCGAGAATATCGCGAAGACGATCTCCGGCTGCTTGTTGCAGTCCATCTCCCATATACTTAATACCGAATAAGAAAATACCTAGTCCACCAATAAATTGGAAGATCATGTCTTGAACATTAAATTCCACGCATTCCACTCCTCAAATTTCATGTACGGTGTAATTATTAACTAAAATTTGAGTCACTGTAAACGATTTACCGATAAAATTTACACTAAATTTACAAAGTGATAAAATGTTTACATTTATTTAAAGAAACCCCTGGTTTTAATACGTTATTTAGGTATTTAATGTAAAAAATAAACAAGAGATAGAACTCTGTGTATCCCGCTATTTATGGGCAGGAATATGCCCGCCTCAAAATTCGGTGAAAGAAAAGAAGTTAGGTGGGAGATAAACTGCCCATAAAAGTCCGATTGGTGAAGGTTAACGATCAGTGGAGGATGAAGAAAAAAACCACTGACTAAAGTTTCACTTTGTAGCGTTTGATTACAGATAGAAAAATAAGCAATAGTATCTAAAGTTTTGTGCATACTTGATGAGGAATGCATATAAAATCAAAAAGCTACTGAGCGTTATCCAGTAGCTTTTTCCTGCTTCTTGTTCATTCGTTTTTGCTTACGCACATTTGTAATATAAATAAAAAGAAAAGCGATTAACAAAATTGAAGAATAGCGATATACAGTCGCATAGTCTGTGAAGTGTGCAATGAATCCAAAGATAATGGCCCCAGCTCCAATGCCAAGATCAAATGCTGAGAAGAATGTCGCAGTAGCAACACCGCGGCGGTGTGGGGCTACACGGTCAATCATCCACGCTTGTAAGGCAGGTTGAATTGCTCCAAATCCACTTCCATAACAACTTGCTGCAATAATTAAACTTGGTATTGTTGTCGTATACGACAGAAGGATAATTCCCGCAAATGTTAAGATAACACCAGGAATGATAACAAATGTATGCCCTTTTATATCGTATAATCTTCCAGAGAAGGGGCGTGTTACAGCGATTGCGAGTGCATTAAATAAGAAGAAGAGGCTAATATCAGCGATTCCAATTTGTGTAGCGAATAACGTGATGAAGCTTCCGATACCTCCGTACATTAAAGTAATACATAATATTAATAATGAAGGAAGTAAAGCTTTCTTTTCGATAAATCCATCTAAAAACGTTTCATGTGTTTGTTGAATCGGTTTCTCAGTCGCTTGAATCGTAAGGAGCTTTGTTAATATTAAAGAAATCACTGTACAAGATAGTGCACATAAAAAAAGAATTGTAAAGCTATAGGTTTGCATAAGCCATAATCCGATAAGAGGACCGAGCGCCATGGCTATTGTTCCAGAGAGACCGAAATATCCCATACCTTCCCCGCGGCGGGCGGGTGGAATTAAGTCAGAAACGACTGTCCCATATGTAGTGGTTGTAATTCCGAAACCGGTTCCATGTAAAATTCGAACGGCAAGAAGAAGAAAGACAGTTGAGGCGAAAAGGTAGCTACCCATGGCAAGTAAACAAACAGCGGTTCCGATCATTAAAATAATCTTTTTGTTGAATTTTTGCAGGGCATTTCCCGTTAACGGTCGAATAAAAAGTGCTGCAACGGTAAACATACCAACAACAAAACCGATGCTTGAACTTGTACCACCAATTTCTTTAACGTAAACAGGTAAAGTTGGAATTAACATTTGAAAGCCTAAAAACATACATAAGTTTGCTAGAATTAACGCAATAAACTCTTTTGTCCATAATGGTTCTCGTTTTACGAGTATTGCTTCTCCCATATATTCATCCCCTATATAATTTTTCTCTGTTCTTTCGAGTATATGTAGTGGTCAATGTAACAGTCAAGAAAGGTGAACTGAAACCGTGTAACAATTTTCGGGGCTAAAAAATTTACAAATTTGTGTAAATACTACACAAATACTCTTAAAAAAGGTAAAGTATAGATGTATAGTCTGCTAGTTGTTATGAATGATAGAGGTTATTTTCTCTAAAAAGAAAGCGGATTCAAATGATTGATGAAGTAGAAGGGGATTTAAACTATTTTATTACATATGTTTGAAAAGGTTTACAAAATGATGATGAAGAAAGAGGCGTATACACATGAGACGATTAGGTATTTCGATTTATCCAGAACATTCTACAGTAGAGAAAGATAAGGAATATTTAACATTAGCACATCAATATGGATTTACACGTGTATTCACATGTTTATTATCCGTAGATGGGGAAAAAGAGCAGATTATTAAGGAATTTAAGGAAACGATTTCTCATGCAAATGAATTAGGTTTTCAAGTACTTGTTGATATTAGTCCAGCCGTTTTTGAGCAGCTTGGTATTTCTTATAATGATTTGTCATTCTTCCATGAATTAGGTGCATATGGTATTCGTCTAGATGTTGGTTTCTCGGGGTTAGAAGAATCCATTATGACATATAACCCGTATGGATTGAAAATTGAGATTAATATGAGTAATGGTACGAAGTATGTTGATAATATTATGAGTCATCGTCCAAATCGTGAAAATTTAATTGGTTGTCATAATTTCTACCCACATCGCTATTCTGGTCTTTCTTATGAGCATTTCATAAAATGCTCAAAACAATTTAAAGACTATGGCATGCGAACTGCTGCTTTCATTACATCATTTGATGCGACATATGGACCATGGCCGGTAACTGAAGGTTTGTGTACGATAGAACAACATCGTGAATTACCGATGACAACACAGGCAAAACATTTATTTGCGACAGAACTAATTGATGATGTAATCATTGCAAATGCATATGCATCGGAAGCGGAATTAAAAGCACTTGGAGAGGTAAATAAAGAGAAGCAAACGTTTGATGTAGCGATTTATGAAACAACAACAGACTTAGAGCGGAAAATTGTATTAGAAGAACCGCATTTCTATCGCGGGGATGTATCTGAATATATGATTCGTTCTACACAAAGTCGTGTGAAATATAAAAAAGAAGAGTTTAAACCACATAATACAAGACCAATTAAACGTGGTGACCTTCTTATTGATAATGAACAATACGGTCAATATAAAGGTGAATTACAGGTTGCCTTAAAAGATATGGTTAATACAGGTAAGACAAATGTAGTTGGTCGTGTGATAGATGAAGAAATTTTCTTGTTAGATTATTTACAGGCTTGGGATAAATTTGGGTTCACGTTAAAGAAATAATGATTTGTAGATAGAGTAAAAGGAAAAACTGCTGGTTTTCAGTAGCTTTTCCTTTTTATATATGTACGAGAGAATGATAGGAAATGAAAAATGAAGACTTGCAAAAACTCTATGATTTTTTATATGATATTATGTCCAATCCAACTATAGTAGAAAAGCTAATTCAAGCAGAAGAAATTGAAAGATTTCAAGAAGTTTTAAAGTCGTTATGAGGTTTGGGAGTTTTGTGATGAATTAGATTAAAAAACATATAAAAATTTCCGTTGTGTAACGGAAGTTTTTTATGTTTAAATGTATGCGTTTTCAAATTAAGGTAGAGATATAGAAAAACATAGCTTGGAGGAGTTTAAAATGAGTGAAATGCAAATTCCATTTGAACTTATTTTACATGGCGGTAATGCTAGAAGTGCAGCATTGGAAGCAATTGCTTGTGCAAGAGAAGGAGAGTTTGAGATTGCGGATGTAAAAATAGAACTTGCCCGTCAAGAAATTTCAGCAGCTCATCGAATTCAAACTGATTTAATTCAAGAAGAGGCGAAAGGAAATCATGCAGAGTTAAGTTTATTATTGGTGCACGCACAAGATCATTTAATGAATGGGATTACTGTAAAAGAGCTTGCAGAGGAGTTTATTGTTCTTCATAAACGAATGGCAGAGAAAGTCGTATTGTAAAGTCGAGGATAAATTATATGTATATTTTATTATGTTGTGCCGCAGGAATGTCAACGAGTATGGTTGTAAGAAGAATGCAAGAAGAGGCACAAAAGCAAGGTAAGAATTATAAAATTAAAGCTGTTGATTCTGAATTAGTTAAACTTGAAATTGCTAAGGCAGATGTAGTTCTGATTGGACCGCAGGTAAAATACCTGTTAAGTGCAGTAGAGACGCTTGCAGCGCCGCACTGTATACCGGTTGCAATTATTGCACAGAGAGATTATGGCATGTGTGATGGTTTGACAGTACTTAAGCAAGCAGAAGAGTTAGTTCTTCGGTGATTTAAGTACCTTATTTTTTACATATAAACATTATAATGTTATAACTTTATCGTATTTTCTTAGATTCAAGATAAAAGGGGAGGTTTATCGATGAATGGTTTTATGAGTTTTATGGAACAAAAAATTATGCCAACAACACAAAAGATTGCAGGACAGCGACATTTATTAGCCATTCGAAATGGAGTTATTTCTACATTACCATTAACAATTGTCGGATCATTTTTTGTTATATTCCTTAATTTACCGATTGATGCATATATGGAATGGATCGCACCATTTCGTCATATTTTAGATATTCCATTTCGGTTTACAGTAGGTTTAATGGCATTATATGCAGCTTTTGGCGTGGGGGCTTCTTTAGCGAATTTTTATCAACTTAATCAATTAAGTGCGGGACTATTATCTGTACTTGCCTTTTTACTTGCGTCAGTAGAACCAGTTCAAGTATTGAAGCCGGTGGAAGGTGTTATTGATGCTGGTAGATATATTTCAGTAGGAACATTAAGTGCGACTTCACTGTTTGGAGCAATTGTGACGGCATTAATCGCAGTTGAAATTTACCATTTAATGATCAAACATAATATTTCTATTAAATTGCCAGATAGTGTACCACCGGCAGTTGCAAATTCATTTGCAGCATTAATTCCAACATTAGCCGTCATTCTTTTATTCTGGGGCATTCGCTATGGCTTGAAATTTGATATTAACACAACAATCACATATTTAATTACACCACTTAAATCAGTATTAGTAGGAAATAATTTGTTTGGTGGTTTGCTAACAGTATTTTTAATTGTATTTTTCTGGTCATTTGGTATCCATGGTCCAGCAATTTTGGGGCCAATTATTCGCCCGATGTGGGACTCAGCCATTCTTGAGAATATGGAAGTTTTCACAAGTACAGGAGATGCGCATCATTTACCAAACTTATTTACAGAACAATTTATTCAATGGTTTGTATGGATTGGAGGATCTGGTTCAACGCTAGCTTTAGTAGTAATGTTTATGTTCTCTAAATCTAAATTTTTAAAGGAATTAGGAAAATTATCTTTTGTACCAGGTTTGTTTAACATAAATGAACCAATTATTTTTGGAGCACCGATTGTAATGAATCCGATATTAATTATCCCATTCGTAATTACACCGTTAGTTACAACAACGTTATCGTATTTTGCAGTTGTTTCAGGCATGATACCGATGATGATGGCAAAACTTCCATTCACGATGCTTTCTCCAATTGCGGCAGTAATTAGTACAGATTGGACCATTACAGCAGGGGTATTGGTGTTCATTAACTTTGCAATTTCATTTGTTATCTACTATCCGTTCTTTAAAATGTATGAAAAGCAACAGCTAGCAGGGGAGGAGAATGAAACATGCTCGGAGCAGGTATCATCATAATTACATTTGTTGTCGGTCAATATATTGCCCATTATTCTGAATGGATAAAAAGCAAATCTTTAGTAACCTTGCTACTTTTATCTATTCTGCTCATCGGCTGTTCGATGGGGGCGTTTGTCACACTAGGTTTACAGTCACCATTCTTTATCATTGTACCAACAATTTTATGTGCAACATGTCTATCTGCAAAATATAGATTTACGAGCATGGCATTATTACAACGTATAAAGGAGATGCAAAAACATGGAGCGTAAATTAGGAATTTCTCTTTATCCTGAACATTCAACAAAAGAACGTGATATGGCATATATTACAGCGGCAGCACGCCGTGGATTTACAAGAATATTTACTTGTTTATTATCCGTAAATCGTCCGAAAGAAGAAATTATAGCTGAATTTAAAGAAATTATTACACATGCGAAAGAGTGTAATATGGAAGTAATTTTAGATGTAGCTCCTACTGTTTTTGATCAACTTGGTATTAGTTATAGTGATTTATCATTTTTTGCGGATTTAGGAGCAGATGGTATACGTTTAGATGTGGGATTTGATGGATTAACAGAATCGAAAATGACATATAATCCATATGGATTAAAAATTGAGCTCAATGTAAGTAATGATATTGCTTATTTGGACAATATTCTATCACATCAAGCAAATAAAGCGTCGCTATTAGGTTGTCATAACTTTTATCCACAAAAATTCACAGGTCTTCCTTATGATTACTTCATTCGTTGTAGTGAACGTTTTAAAGAGCAGGGGATTCGCACTGCGGCATTTATTACATCACAATCTGGTTCGATTGGTCCGTGGGATATTAATGATGGATTATGTACGTTAGAAGAACATCGTAATCTATCAATTGATGTACAAGCGAAACATTTATGGGCAACAGGAGTTATTGATGATGTAATTATTGGGAATGCTTATGCAAGTGAAGAAGAATTAGAGAAGCTAGGAAAATTAAATCGTTACATGTTAGAACTAAAAGTACAATTTGTAGAGGAAGTTACAACGATAGAGAAACAAGCAACACTTCAGGAAGTACATGTACGCCGTGGTGATATAACAGAATATATGGTGCGTTCTACAGAAGTGCGTAAGAAATATAAGCATGAAGATTTTCCGGTACGTCCGAGCGTTATGCAAGAAAAGGGTCAAATCTTTATTGGAAACAATTTATTCGGAAAATATAAAGGTGAATTACAAGTGATATTGCAAGAAATGCCAATGGATGAAAGGAAAAATATTGTTGGTAATATTATAAAGGAAGAGTTGTTTTTACTAGGTTATATCCATCCATGGAAGCAGTTTATATGTACGGAATAAAAGAATAGTTGAAAAAAAACAGCTACCACAAGGTAGCTGTTTTTTTGTTTATTCATATCGTAAACATTCAATTGGATCAAGTTTAGCAGCTTTGTTAGCTGGAAGTAAACCGAATAGAATACCAATTAACATAGAGAGTCCGACTGAAATAAGTCCTAACTTTATGGAAACTACAAGTGGCCATCCAGCAAATATTGCGACGATCCAAGCGAAGAAGATACCGAGCATAAAGCCGATGAATCCACCTAATGCGGTCAAAATACAAGATTCAATGAGGAATTGCATTAATACTTTCCCGCGTGTTGCTCCAAGAGCTTTACGGATACCAATCTCACGCGTACGTTCTGTTACAGATACGAGCATGATATTCATAACACCGATACCACCAACAAGTAGTGAAATAGCGGCAATACCACCAAATACACTTTTTAAGATACCTGTAAATCCATCAATCTCTTTTAATGCTTCTTGTGGATCGGGTACTTTGAATTTTCCTGTATGCTCTGGTTTTTTCGCATCATTTAATGATTTTACAACAGCATCTTGTACAGCTTGCTTATCTTGGCCAGGAGCAAGTTTGACTGTCACACCATCATAGTTGTTCTTGCCAAATAGGACAGGCCAGTTTTCTGCAGAGATAGCACCTTCTTTAAACTCCATGCCACCCATCATTGCTTTTGTAGAATATACGCCTACTACTTTGTAGGGCGTACCTTTTATATCAACATATAAATCTGGTTCCCATGAAGAGAATAACTTATTAAATGCATCTTTATTTAATACAATTGTGTGTTCAGGTTTATCTAAATCGGTAGCTGTTAAAAATCTACCATGCTCTAGTTGGAATCTAGAAGCATCTTCAAAGTAATCACCTTTGGCACCAGTTATATCAATATCTAATTCTTTTTTTCCAGCATATACCTTTTCTTTCCCTCTAACATCTGGGTAAACATCTTGAACACCAGAAATTTTTGAGATATTTTCATACATGCTTGCAGATATTTTTCCATCCATATCAGAATAATCTTCTGTTGTGTAGTTTACTGAGAACTGATCTTTCTTTTCTTTTCCTATTTGTTCACGAAACTTTGCATTTGTTCCGTCACCAATTGAGATAATGGTGATAATCGCACTAACCCCAATAATAATCCCTAGCATCGTTAAAACAGAACGCATTTTATGAGCGAAGATAGAGGATAGGGCCATACGTATATTTTCACTTGTGTTCAAAATCAACCTCTCCAATCTTGGACGATATTTCCGTCACGAATTACAATTTGGCGTGCTGCCGCTTCCCCAATTTCACGATCATGGGTAATCATAATGATTGTTGAGCCTTGTTTATTTAATTCGTAAAAGAGGTCCATAATTTGTTTACTTGTTTTTGTATCAAGTGCACCTGTTGGTTCATCAGCTAAAATGAACTTTGGATTATTTACGATTGCACGAGCAACAGCAACACGCTGTTTTTGTCCACCGGATAATTCATTTGGTAAATGCGAGGCGCGATCCGCTAATCCCACTTTTGTTAGTGCTGCTAATGCACGTTCACGTCGCTCCTTTTTATCTACCCCAGCATAAATAAGAGGTAGTTCTACATTTTGTAGTGCATTGAGACGAGGAAGTAGCATAAAGTTTTGGAATACAAATCCGATTTCTTTATTACGAATATGGGCTAGTTCTGTTTCAGACATGTTTGAAATATTTTGTCCGGCTAATGAATAGGTGCCAGTTGTCGGTTTATCTAAGCAACCGATAATATTCATCAATGTTGACTTACCAGAACCAGATGGTCCCATGATAGAAGTGAATTCACCTTGGTTAAGTGTTACATCGATGCCGTGCAAGATTTGAACTGTTTCTTCACCGTTTTGAAAGGATTTCGTGATGCCCTTTAAGTCAATCATTCCACATTAACCTCCATACCATCTTTTAAGTCTTTTTCTGGTTTAGAGATAATTTGTTCACCTTTTTTTACGCCAGAAACTTTTGCTTCGCTATCTGTTTCGAATTCAACAGTAACAGCTTGTTCTTTTGCTTTACCATCATTGATGATGAACACGACATTTTTATCGCCTTTTTTCACAATACTGCTTTTCGGAATAATTGTACCAGTTGCTTCACCAGACTTGCTTGTTACATATACATGGAAGCCATTTTGTAATTCTTCACTATTATTTAATGTAACGGTAAATTGATAGTTAGAAACTGTCTTGTTTTCGTCCATACTCTTTAATGGAGTTGTACCGATTTCTGTGACTGTACCTACCCATTTCTTGCCTGTAACAGTTTTAGATGTAACAGTTACTTCTTGCCCAACTTTTACGTGCGCTAGTTCATATTCTGATAATTGTCCTTTAACTTTTAGAGGACCAGCATTACGTATTGTAATACCACTCATACCTGTTTTTTCATCAGCATTTTTTGTAATATCTTCAATTACGCCGTCAGCAGGGCTTGTTACAGAAAGAGTAGTTAATTTTTCTTTGTTTGTTTTAATCATTTGATCAGCTTTTTCAACTTCAAACTTTTTCATTTCAAGCTGTGATTCAAGGGTTTGAATTTCAGTTTCAGATGCTTTTAACATTTCCCCAGGTGCGCCAGCATTTTTATCTTTTTGTAATTTTTGCTTTGCTGCATCCAGTTGTTTCTTGTACAGTGTTACTTCTTTTTCAGCTAATTTCTTTTGCATTTCTGCTTCGGTAACACCTAGTTTTATAGTAGGATCATTGTATTTGAAAAGTAGCTGTCCTTTTTTTACTTCATCACCTTTTTTAACTGCTAGTTCATACGTACCTTTTGATGGATCAAATGCAATTGTTTCAATTCCATTTGGAATGACTTCACCACCAAATTTTTGTGCATTTTCAATCTGTTTTTCTGTAATTTTATAACCGCTGTATGCCATAGCCACGTCAGAACTCCCACCAGCAAAAGCAAAATATGAACCTGCCGCAATTCCAATCGCTACTACACTAGTAATTAACACTTTATTTTTCTTTTTCATTTATTTATCACCTTTTCGCTCGTTTTTGTATCTGTTTTCAGTATAGAAGAGGAAAAGAATATGACAAATCGTTTTAGCTTACAATAACATTACAGTTTTGTAAGGTTTATATATTGAAATAACTTGGGGCTAGATTTGTAGGGGTAGAGAGGTTTTCAGTTTAGAAGAAAACAAATTGGTTGACGAGTCTTTGTTTTCTTACAATAATATTGTATGGAGGAAAGGAGGAAGGTATATGGAAGCTTATTTTCGAGCAGCTCCATTAGAGCCGTTTGTTCCATACTCAAAACAACATGTTATTATACTTCTTCTTATCGGTGTAGGGATTTATTGTATCTATCAATATCAGGATCTGCTCCGTCAACAGCAATGGAATATGATGGTTCGTTATACAATGGCTTGTTTCTTTATTGGAAGTGAAATTGGACTTGATCTGTGGCAAGTGAAGGCTGGAATTTTTCAGTTAAGTACCTCATTACCATTTGAGTTATGTACGGTGAGCTTACTATTGGCAACAATAATGGTTATTACAAAAAGTTACAAAATATATGAGATTGTCTTTTTTACGGGGATTATTGGGGCATCACAAGCAATCTTAACACCAAACTTACAGTACGCATTTCCGCATTTTCGCTTCATAGAATATTTCATTGCACATGTATTACTCATTTGGGCACCGCTCTTTATGACATGGGTAGAAGGCTACAGACCAACTCTTCAATCGATTAAGCGTACGATGCTTTTTTTAAACATATTGATTCCAATTGTTTCGTTCGTAAATTATAACACTGGCGGAAACTATATGTTTTTAGCACATAAACCAGAAACAGCTTCATTACTTGATATGTTAGGTCCTCACCCGTATTATATTATTTCATTAGAAATCGCTGCATTTATAGGGTGTTTACTATTATATATGTCATTTTCTAAAAACGAAAAGCGTGTGCAAAAAGAATCGCTAGGATCATAATCCTAGTGATTCTTTTTTTGTGAAGAAAATATTTACAATTCTGAAAATTATTTATAAAATAAAGCGAAGCGTCAAATGATAGAATGGAAAATCGTATAGAGAGAAGGGGGAAGATGGTAAGGAAAGTTATTTCACATAGTGTAGAAGTTACAAAAGGAAGAATTTATTGATGCTGCCCGTATACTGGGAGGAAGTAAAGGGCATATTGTGCGGAAACATGTGTTTCCGCATTTATATATGACATTTATTCTTGTATTTATGCAACAATTTATTAAAACCCTTATTATTTTTCTTCATTTAGGATTACTTGAAGTGTTTTTTGGTGGAACGGTGCAGTTTGGCGGAATGATTAAAGAACTAGATTCTTATACACATGAATGGTCGGGATTAATTGGCGTCTATTTTAGGTCTCTAACAGTGCATCCATGGATTCCGCTCGTACCAATTACTTTTTTTGGACTTACTATTTTTTCAGGAAATATGATTGTACGAAGTATAGAGGATGCGATGACGAAAGTAAGGTTAGGAGAAAGTGAAAAGAAAGAGGAAATCAGAGAGGTACAGCCTGTTTCACACCCTCAAGAAGAATTGTTTACGTTCAAACATACAATGTGAAGAGCCTAGAAAACTAGGCTCTTTCCTATTTGATTCAATTACAGGATTGTAAGGATAGTGTAATGAAAATCGATAGGGATAATGTCATATTTTCGATACACAGTGTATATCGAAATGTACAAGAGCAGGTGAGGAAATACAATGGATTTTTTAGAAGTATCAAAACGAAGTATAAAAAGAAATATTCGCGATTATTTGTTATATTTTATCTCTTTAGTAGGTAGCTGTTGGCTTAAAATAAAGTTCGATTAAAAAATAGCTGAAAACATTCATTTCATCATAAAAAGAATCCCCTACGTTTTGAACAAAGATTGATCAAAATGTAAGGGATTTATAACTTAACTCTCGAAAATGGTATAAAAAAGGTTGATCATTTTCTGTTTGTATTGTTCCACAATGGCGCCCATTTGCTGAAGAATGCCGACCTTATATTGACTGTTAGTATTGTTGAAGAACGAAAAAGATAAAATAGAGCTACCCAAAAGGAACAGCTATTCTTCAACCTTCACACCGTTTAACAACAACGCCTCAATAAATGATAATCTGTTATTAGCATCCTCTAAAATTTTTGGATCTGCTCATTAATATTTCCCTTAATTAATCCTCCGTGGTAACAAACCACGGATTCAATATCTAGGTCTAAATATTTCTTCAAAGACCGTCGAGCAGCCTTTATATCCAAAGTGGTTGGAACATGAATGCCCCCCAGTGTTCCGTTTACACTGTACATCGAATCCCCGGCAACAAGCGTTTTACTTTGCCTCAAATATAAGCTGATATGGCCAGGAGTATGCCCTGGAGTATGGATGATATGAATTCCGCCACAATACGGCAGTTCTTGACCGTCAATCAAGGTAACATCCACTTTTCCCTTCGGTGGATTCCCTATGTGCCCGTCTTTCAAAAGAGGTAAATCCCCCTGGATATAAGGCTTATCTAGTTCGTGAGCATAAACTTTAATATTCCTTCCACAATTCTGCAATATTTCAGGAAGACTGCCTATATGATCTATATCCTGATGCGTCAAAATCACAACTTTTAGTTTATCGAACGACACTCCTATCTTATCCATTGCTATGTGTAAATCTTCAATTTGTCCAGGGAATCCAGTGTCTATTAAAACAGCCATTTCCTGATCCCATAAAAGGGTTGGATGAATAATATTCCCATGAAATTCAAGGTGCAGCATCTCTACTCCCTTAGAAATTTTCATAACTTTGGTCTCCTTTATAATTAGATTTTATTAATGTAAAAAAATTTGTTTGATTACACAAGAAGATTGGAAAAATAAAGCTAATCTTGTACTTAAAATACTATTATTACTTAGTTCATTAATTGTTCATTATCACACTAAACAGCTCCGTTATTGGAATAACTTAAAGCTTCGATTTACTTTTAATAATTCCTTTTCTTATTCAAGAAAATGGCCCAATTGCTGAACAAGAAAAATCCTGTATTAAAATGCAGGATTTTTGATCAATCTTTTTTATAAACGTCGCAACTTTATTCAAAACATCGGGTCTTTTTTAGAAGGATCGTGACTTTATTTCAAATATACAGTAGCATCGGAGTTTATATTGTGATTTATTGTTAACGGTTCGCTCATATACAAAAGTTGTATTAAGTGAGAGAAAATAAAAAAGAAGCAAGCATTCGTAAAAAATGCTTGCTTCTTTTTTATTTAGTAGTAACTTCACCTTCTGTTTGCGTTTGCGGGATAAAGTATCCTACGATACCTCCAACAATGGCTGGAACAATCCAGCCAATTCCTAATTTGTAAAAAGGAATGGTACTTACAATGGATGCAATAGAAGTTGGTATCATTCCCACATTATCAAGCGCATGAATACAGCTAATGATGAATGCGGCAATCATTGCACCAATATATACAGAAGGCTTACGCTTTGTATATTTATCAATAAATGATACAAAAATTAAAATGATTGTAATTGGATAGAGAATGATTAACACAGGTAATGTAATTTTAATTAATAAGCTTAATCCTAGATTTGAGATGATGAAGCTAAAGATACAAACATATAATACAAGTTTTTTATACGAGACGTTAGTTAGTATTGTTGTGAAATAGTTAGCAAAAGCACTAACGACACCAATAGCTGTTGTTAAGCAAGCAAATATGATGGCAATACTTAGCATGATGTTACCGCTTGTCCCAAATAATTGATACATAACAGTCGCTAATAGTTGGCCACCGTTTTCGAATTGCCCTAAGTTTCCGTTTGATGCACCAATATATCCAAGTAAGAAATAAACAATTGTTAAGAAAAGAGCAGCAATACTTCCGCAAATAATTGTATATTTAGCGATGGATGCTTTTTCCTGGACACCATTTTGGCGAATGGCATTTACGACAATTGTTGATAAAACGAGAGCGCCGATTGCATCTAATGTTAAAAATCCTTCTAAAAATCCTTTGAAAAATGGGATTTCTTTATAGTCACCGACTGGTGCTACAAACGATCCTGTTGGAGAAAGAATTGCCTTTGTTGCCATAACGGCAATAATTCCGAGTAAAATTGGCGTTAGTATTTTGCCAATATGATCAACTAATTTGGACGGGTTTAATGATAAAAAATAAACAACCGTAAAGAAAATAAAGCTAAAGATTAACATGGAATACCATTGATCTTGGAAAAGTGGAGCAATTCCAATTTCATAAGAAACAGACCCAGTTCGTGGAATAACAAATAGTGGGCCGATTGAAAGATAGATAATAATGGCTAGTACTGCTGCGAATTTTGGGTGAACACGGCTTGCTAAATTGTTAAAACTACCACCGGCAAGAGCAACGGCAACAATTGCTAATAAAGATAAACCTACATCTGTAATAATAAATCCTGAAATAGAGCCCCACATGTTTTCTCCAGATGAAAGTCCGAGAAGGGGTGGGAAAATCATATTACCAGCGCCGAAGAAAACTGCAAATAGCAATAAGCTAATGGAGAGAATTTGCGATGGTTTTAAAGTTGTACGCATTATATATATAATCCTCCTAAGAATATTTCGTCGAAAATTCAAATAATTTGTCGAGTAACTGTTTTAATTCTAATGGTCTGATGACTAGAAAGCAACAGGGAATTTTAAAAAAATTAAAAATTAATGCGTTAAGGTGAATAATTATACTATTTATAGGGTGGAAAGGAGAGATTTTCCTTTTGGGGAGTAGGAAGGTACGAATTAAAAAAGACGCACATGTTCATATGTGCATCTGCAATAGTTAAAAATAGATTTTTCGATCTCGCTCTTCTTTTAGAATTTCGACTGCTTCACGGAATCGTTGTGAATGGACGATTTCGCGTTCGCGTAAAAAGCGTAGTCCATCATTTATATCTGGGTCGTCTGATAAATCAATTAACCATTGATATGTTGCACGTGCTTTTTCTTCTGCGGCAATGTCTTCGTATAAGTCTGCGATGGGATCACCTTTTGCTTGGATGTATGTTGCTGAAAAAGGAACACCACCTGCGTTATGGTAAAACAAAGCACTATCGTGATTCGCATACTGAGCATCTAGTCCGGCTGCTTTCATCTGCTCAGGTGTTGCATCTTTTGTTAATTTATAAATCATCGTAGCAATCATCTCTAAATGGGCGAACTCTTCTGTACCGATGTCTGTTAGTAAACCAACTACTTTATCAGGAATGGTGTATCGTTGATTTAAATAGCGGAGAGCTGCAGCTAGTTCACCGTCGGCACCACCATATTGTTCAACTAATAATTTTGCTAGTGCTGGATTGCAAGTACTTACCCTAACAGGATATTGTAATTTTTTTTCGTATACCCACATAAGTTTTTCTCCTTTATATTTGCCATGGCCAAGGCCCTTTGTTCCATTCCCAAGGGGCATTGGAATAACTATTTCCAAACTGTTGAAGTGGACCGTATTTTTCCTCGATTTTTTGTGTTAGCAATCTACGTTTGTAGGAAAAATCATTAAATTGTTTTATGGATGCAACATCATCTGGGTGGGTATCTAAATAGAGGGTAAGCTCAACTAGTACAAAATCAAGTTCTTGCAATTCTTCTATCCATTTATAGTATTCATCTGGTAATGTTTGAGCCACGATTTGATTCACCGTCCTTTCTTATATGGATTCTCATAATAATCATAAAAAGCAGGCCATAAAGTTCCTTTTTTTAATGCTTCTTTTGGCGAAAATTGTGGCAGGTTAGTTGGCTGGAATCCCATATATAAATGGGGAGGAGTCGAGTAATATTTTTTTCCAATTGGAGGGCAAGGATCCTGTGGGCCATGGTAAGGCGTGTAGGATTTCATGAATTTATCCATCTTATAAACCCCCTTTATAAGTAAAGCGTAAAGCATTCATCACTATGTATTGTATTCAGACATAATTGTTATTTATGACTCATATAGAAAACTAATAGGGACAGGGGGAAATATATGTGGAGACGATTACAAATTGTATCGTATTAGAAGTGCGAAATTTAAAGGAAACTTTATATTTTTATGAGGGAATCCTGGGTCTTAAGCCTAGCGGGCAGAGGCCACAATTAAATGTACCTGGTGTCTGGTACGATGTTGATACAACAAGAATTTGTTTTGTAGTTAATAGGAATCGAAGCGATGGGGTTAAGGTAGATTCACCTCCATGTATAGAGGTCGCTTTTTCAATTTCTGATATGGAAAAGGTAAAGAAAAAGCTGGAATTCTATCAGGTATCATTTCGTAAAGAGTATGGTGCTGAAGGAGAGGCTATTATTGTTTATGATCCAGACCAACATAAACTTCAAATTGAATCGAAAGTAAATATACAGTGAAACTTTAATTAGTGGGGTATTACTGCTTGTTAATGCGGGATAAAACTATGAAATACATACTACAAGGGGGAGATGCAGGATGGATAGAATTTATGAAGAAAGCGCATTATTTGAACATAAATTTTGGCTCAAAGTTCTTGGAGATCATGCACAGTTTCTTTTAGATGCTTTAGCTCCAAAAGAGACAGAAGATATTCAGAGGGCTATATATTTTGTAGAAAAATTTGATGGACTTTTAAGTCGTATTCATACGGTTCATTTAGTCGCATTTGCGAAAGATGCCAAACAAGGGGCGGAGGAAATTAGACAATTTAAGTTGAGTATTATACAAAAGCAATTGGAAGGGAAAATAGGTATCCACTTTACCCCAACTTTTATTAATCATATGGTAAATGAAGTAGAAGAGTATATAACGGTGTTAGAATTTTTAATAAAAGGAGAAGTGCCACCTATTTTTCATGAATTACATTACCATCTTGCTTGGTTAACGGATGCGGCTGGTCATGCTGCTTCGATTTCAGGTGGATTGGATCCTGTAGAGAAACGATTGAAAGAGAAGAGTGAGATGTACGCCAAACATTTTGAGCAGTTTTATTTAAAAGCTGTTGAAATGACGGGATATTTACGTACAGAACTTAAGAATTTTCCGGCTTTAAAGAAGTTTACGAAAGATGTTTCATTGGAATTGAATTTATTTTCACATTTTCTTCATGAAGTAGAAGAATTAGAACTATCCGAGCAAGTATTAAGTGCATTATCTGCGAGAATGGCAGACCATATGGCAAGAGAGGAGTGCTACTATTTATTAAAACTAGCACAAGCATCTGGACTAGAAATACCAAAGTGTACCCCCTTTTAAAAACAGACAAAAAGCCACAATCATGTGGCTTTTTGTTGTTTTACTTGTTCAATACTAGCATTGAATGTTTCCGTAATGTTTATGATGTTTGTGGTAGGAGATATGGTTGCGCTTTTTCTTGTTGTTCAAATTTTTCTTCTATTATTTTTTAGTTTTGGGAGAGACTAAAAAGAAGTTTTGAAAAGGGGGATTCGTAAATGCAATTAGCTACACATGAATTACGTGATTTAAGTGAACTGATCATTGGTTGCTACAATACAATTAATACAATGTCTACATATATACAACAAGCACAGGATGCTGAGTTGAAACAAATGTTACAGAAGCATTTTCCTCTTCACGTACAGGATTATAATTTGAAGGTGGAATTTATACAAAGTGAGTCAACTCCTGATATCTCAAAGTTTCAGCCGTCTAAATTAAAACCAGTATTAGTCTCTTATATAGAAGCTCCTTCACAAAAATATTTACCAGTTACACCAAGTATGACTGCACAGGCTCCTAGTGATCGAGCAATTGCAACAGGATATTTACTCAATCAAAAGTCTTCTGCATTCAATTATGCAGGTTCTTTATTAGAGTGTGGAAACCCAGATTTAAGAACATTTTTAGAAAATGCCTTTTTAAATAGTAGTCGCCATGCTTATGATATTTGGCAGTATATGGTGAAGAAAGGATATTATCAATTATCACCAGCACCACATTCTGAAATACAGGCAATAGGTAGTATGTATCAACCTGTTGCAATAAAGTGAAACTTCCATCAATGGGGTTTTCTTCATTCCCCACTGATGGTTAGCCTTCACCAATCGGGCTTTTACGGGCAGTTATCCTCCACCTATCTTCCTTGCTTCTCTCTGAATCTTGAGGTGGGGTCTTACTGCCCGCGAATAGAGGGATAATCGAAAAAAGATTGACAAGTTCTATTAAATATTTTAAGGTGAGTGTATAAAATTGTGTATATAAAGGGGAGTAACTTATTACAATAAAGTCGTCATTACAGGGAGAAACCCTCGGCTTTATTGGCAACGTTCTGTTGTTAGTGAGACCTTTACCAGCAATGGTAAAGGCCCCTTATTGTCTTTTTTAGGACCCTTCCCATATTTGGTAAGGGTCCTTTTTGTACATAAAGGAAGGAGTTATGAAGAGTGAAAAAATTTATAAACAGATTTCGATTTATGCTTCATTTCCGTCGTTTTGGACCATTTTTATATGATTTTTTTACGTCGAAAGAAGTTCCAATGCGAAAAAAGGTGTTATCCATTGGTTTTTTAATAGGATATGTTGTATTCCCATTCGATTTGATTCCTGATTTTTTTCTGTTTTTTGGAGTATTAGATGATATTGCTGTAGTGGCATTTATTTTGCAACAAATTGTAAAAATGGCCCCGCCGCATTTACAAGAAAAATATGATTTAAATAAGGGATAGGAGTTGAAGAGATGGAGCAATTTATTCTAGATGTAATCGAGTATTTGAAGCAATTTTCTTATTTTGGAGTTATTGCGGCTTTAACGTTCGAGTTTATTCCAGCGGAAATTGTTTTGCCCCTTGTTGGGTATTGGGTATATGAAGGAGATATGAACTTTTGGCTAGCCGTATTGGCTGGAACAATTGGAGGGACGACAGGACCGCTGACTTTATATGCCCTTGGTTATTATGGTGGGCGACCTTTATTAATAAAGTACGGGAAATATTTCTTTATAAAAGAAGAACAAATCCAAAAAGCAGATCATTTCTTTGCAAAATATGGTCCGGTTGTAGCCTTTGTTGGGAGGTTTATTCCTGGAATTCGAACGCTTATTTCAGTTCCATGCGGTATAGCGAAAATGAATCTTTGGCAGTTTAGCATATATACATTTGTGGCAATGCTACCATTAACGACGTTATATGTATATGTAGGAATGAAGTTAGGACCTCATTGGAATAAAGCTGGAGGTGTCGTGGAACAGTACATGTTGCCAATACTAGGAGTCGTTTGTTTTGCTGTGGTAGGTATTCTAATCTATAAATTTATGAAAAAAAGAAATAAAACAGAGTCTATATAGGTTATTTGTTTAGCTATGTATTTTCTGAAAATAGATGAATGATACAAGAAAAAAGATTGAAAGGACATACACATATAGGGGCTAAGAGAGGGGAAAACTATGCCTTGTGAGTACTCAGGTGCAGCTTTAATCAGTGGGGGACTTCATCTCCCACTGATTATTAGCCCTCACTAATCGGGATAAAAAAGAAAATACAAAGAATGACGTGGTTTTTGTTTAGAGAAAGTGATTGTTTTCATGTAATTATACTATTAATGTGGGAATTTACATGAAAATGACTGTATATTTACAAAAGTGAAATATATTTCATTGTTCATTTAAACGAGATTAATATGTGTTAGTTACAATAATCCTTGTACGAAATTAAGCATACGAGGAGGATTTACGTGAGTAGGAATGTTTTGCGAAAAGTAAGAGGTCTTATAGGTTTATTAACTATTTTTATTTTAGCGCTTGTATCATTTCCATGGAATGCTTCTGCTCAAACAGAAGAGAAGAAAGAAGAGAAAAAGCCAGAGGAGAAAAAATTAGTCTTTCCGGTTGTGAGTGATGTACATATTAAAAATAGTGGAACGGATGATACGTTTCGTTGGAAGCGAGCGATTGAACAGTTTAATACACTTGCTCCGAAACAAGATGCATTTGTTATCGTTGGTGATTTTACAGACTCAGGATCGACGCAGCAATACGATCGTTTCATGCAAGTCTATAATCAAAATGCCAATAAAGATGCAGTGAGAATGAATTCACTTGGAAATCATGATTATTGGAATGGTTTATCTGTAGAAGGTGCACAAAAACGCTTTTTAGAAAAAACGGGAATGGAATCAATTTATTATCATAAAGTAGTGAAAGGATATCATTTTCTTGTTATGTCCCCAGAAGATGGGACAACACATGGGTATTATTCTGATAAGCAAATTAATTGGCTGAAAGAAGAAGTTGCGAAAGCAAAAAATGATGATCCAGAAAAACCGATTTTTGTATTTTTACACCAACATATTAAAGAGACAGTGTATGGTAGCCACGAGTGGGGAACGAAAGATAGTGCGAAAATTAATGCTGTATTAAAAGATTACCCACAAGCAATTACATTTTCAGGTCATTCTCACTATCCGTTAGATGATCCAAGATCGATTCATCAAAAGGACTTTACATCTGTTGGAACATCATCTGTAAGTTATATGGAAGTAGAAGGTGGTAAAGTCCAAGGGAATATTCCGCCAGGAGCAGGCGACTTAAGTCAAGGTTTATTAGTAGAAGTAGATGATAAAGAAGTAACAATTAATCGCCGTGACTTCCATACCAATTCATGGACTGGTGAACCTTGGAAGGTGCAGCTGCCAGCAAAAAAAGAAACATTTAAACATGTGGAAGACCGTGATAAAGAAAAACCATCTTTTAAGAAAGATGCAAAATTAACAGTATCAAATGTAACTGAAAGCTCAGTAACAGCTACATTCCCACAAGCTGTAGATAATCTTCTTGTTCACTCATATCGCTTACAAGCAAGAGATAAGGAAACGGGAGAAATTAAAAATAAGCTATTAGCATTCTCGGAATTTTATCGTGATCCGGTGCCGAAAGAGCTTACGTTTACATTAGCTGGATTAGATGGTGGAAAAACATATACGCTAGAAGCAGTTGCGATAGACTCGTTCGGTAACGAAAGTGAGCAACCATTACAAGCTGAAGTAACGACAAAGAAAGACGTCATTGATCCAAATGTAAAAGCACCAAAAGCGGATGTATTTGACGTTAATTTCTTAGATGGTACGTTTAAAGATTATTCACCATTTGGAACAAAAGGTGATGTGAAAGGAAATGTACCAATTGAATATGATAAAGCATTGAAAAAACATGTAATGAAATTAAATGGTGAAGCGAATACATTTGGTTACATCCCATTTTCTGCAGCACAAAAAGAAAAAGTAGCAAATACATTTACATTAGAAACGGTATTTTCGATGAATGAAATCCGCGGTCAAGGTATTTTACAAAATACCGAAAGTGGCGGAATTGGATTTGAATCTACAGGAAATGGATATGTGGAATTATGGGCTCACATTGGTGGAAGTTATAAACGTGTTGGAGTTCAATTAGAAGCAAATAAAACATATCATCTAACAGGAACGTATAACGGAAATGAAGTAGCGATTTATGTAGATGGTAAAAAAGTTAATAGTCAACCAGCGACAGGAAAAGTGTATCATCCAAATGTACCATTTGCGATTGGGGCAGATCCAACGAGCAATGGAAATGGTGGCATTCCATTACATGGGCAAGTTGCGCTTGCAAAATTATACAGTAAAGGATTAACTTCATCAGAAGTATTAGCGTCGTACAATGAATTTTCAAATCGTACAAAGTTAGAAGAATTAAATGTATTAAATGAAGAAATCGGAAAAGCAAAGGAAACATTGGCAGTTTCTTATGAATTTGGTGAAAAGCCAGGACAATATTCAAAAGAGGCATATGCAGAGTTAGAAACAAGTTATAATGGTGCAAAGAAAGTGTTTGAAAACATGACAGTTACAGGAGAACAAGCAATTCAAACCTATCATGATTTGAAAACAGCACATCAAACATTTGTACAATCAAAAGTAGTAGAACAAACTCCAGATCCAAAACCGGAGTCGGCAAAAGAAAAATTACAGAAAACGATTGATGCAGCAAAAGCTTTATTAACCAAAGTACAAGTTGGAAATAAGGCAGGTCAATATCAAGAGGGTCCGGTAAAAGCATTAGAGAAAAAAATTACAGTAGCTGAATCAGTGGTGAAAGTGTAAAATGACAATAAAGTTATTTAATTTTAAAAGCTCAAACAAGCATAACCCCGTTCTAAATTTAGGACGGGGTTAAAAATATAGTTGTTTAATTTTTGATGTAAGATACTTCACTACACTAAAAAATATAACAATAAAGTCGTTTGAAAATCTAAGTTTTATTCAACAATCGCGCCCGATTATTAAAGATCATTATTCAAATCTTATTGAAGAAAAGCTCCCTTTAGTGTAAGTACATCTTTTCACATTTAATCTAAATCAAACTCAAACTTAAAACCTGCAAGTTTAGCTTATCAAATACGTTTCATGAAGTCCTTTTTCGTTGGGCACATGAAACTGGACATATTTTAAAGAATCCAATTGCAACAATATATTATGTCTTCTAGTTTGAATACCCTCTTTTTAACTTTAGTAATAAAAATAAGCCAAAACTATGCAACTCTGTATAAAAAGCTGCATAATATCGGCTCTAAGGATTTTATACGTTATAGAAGATTAGCTTTTCGTTACATTAACAGAGCCTTTCTAATTAAAAATTATAGGAAAAGTAAATGTAACGAAAGCTGCCCAAAGTCCGTAGACCGGCAAATACTTAGTAACGGCATCTTGGATAGTTGAAGGTCCGGATTTGTTTTGTAGAAAACGCATATAGGAGAGCATAATCCAAATTAGATTTGCCCAGATAAGTATGTTTACTCCTAAAACAGCAAGTCTATTAGGCGTAATCCCATAAGAAGAAAGTCTGAACACGATGGCTGACAAAGCCACACTGTCAATGATAAGCGCAAGAACAATTAAGGCAAAATTTATATAATCTGAAATGTTCTTTTTTTCGTCTGAGTCGCTCTCGGTAATGGAAAATATGGTAACGGCCAATACACCAAGGAGTATTCCGTTGAAGACTATCAGGAAATTGCGGTCCAAGAATGGATTTTTTCCGACCCATATAACCGTTATAAGATAGACCAACAATGTGACCAGGACAAGAGGACTAAAAATTTTAGCTATATATGGTGTAATATTCTTAGCAAGTTTAAGATTCATTGATACCAGGTATGCAGCCACAATAGCGAGAGCGGCAGCACCAAATAAAACGACATTACTAAAATAGAAGTCTTCTATATCCAAGCCAACAAAGCTAAATAACTGCATGGTTAATGCTGCTAGTACCATTCCGCTAACTGCCATGCTGGCGTAGAGAATACAATATTCCAAATTAAATTTAATAAAGGCTAATCTTGTACTGCCTTTTGAATATTCATTTCCTGTAAATGCAAGCCCTACCAATACCCATAAGAATATGGGAAGGTGTAAATAAGCAAGGATAATACTGTCTTTATAATTTAATGGCAGCATATTAAGATAAAACCCGGAAATTAGGAACAACGCTGCAAGGGAATAAATAACACTTTTTTTCGAAGTATTATTGTAAACAAAATAGGCAGCAATAAAGGGAATTATACCAAAAGCCAGGTTAATTGGAGCAATTGCTTCCTGTTCGACAAAATGGAAAATGATCCTGGTGCTTATCCCGGCCAGAATGGCTAAAATGCCCATGAATAAGAAACCTTTTTGAAGCAAGGAAGATTTTTCTGTATTTGCCGTCTCCTTGAAATGCAATCTTTCATACCAAACGTCAAGAACCTGAGAATCAGGATTTTGTTCCCATGCGTGTGAGAATGACTTTTTAAAAGTTTTCGGGTCCTTTCTATACATTCTCTCCAGCTCATGAGGGTTAGTAATATTTTCAATAATCAAATTGTTAATGTCCATAGTTATACCTCCCCTGATAATTGTTATAGTAAGTTTCATTGATTAATTTAACTGTCTTCGTCACTTTTGTATTCTAAAATATCTCCAGGCTGACATTCTAAAGCCTTACAAATTGCCTCTAAAGTGGATAATCGAATCGCTTTTGCCTTTTCATTTTTCAATATAGAAAGGTTCGCCATAGTTATTCCAACCTTCTCCGAAAGTTCTGTTACGCTCATTTTCCTTTTTGCTAACATCACATCAATATTGATTATAATTGCCATTGTTATTCACCTCAGACCGTTAAATCATTTTCTGATTTGATATTAATTGCTTCTTGTAAAAGTTTTTGGAGAACAGCCGCAAAGACTGCGATAACCATCGAAGCAAAAGGAACAACCAATCCGACAAAGATAACTCCTGGTGCGTCGTCTACTTCCGCAAAGATATAGAAGAGAGGCCAAACTAGCACATGCAAAATACTGATTGTGATGGCACAGTATTTGATTTTCTTTAAAGCTTTTACAGATAAATCGGAGAAAGCTTTATTTTTGTCAATATAACGTAAGAGTTTGAAAGCCTGATACAAAGCAAAGTAAAAAGGTATCGCCGATGCATCAAAAGCGATGAAAACGAGATATTTTATAAAAGCAAACTCTGGAAGCAATTTTGCTGCAAGATTCGCCATCTCAGGCACCAAAAAAATACACAGAGCAAGAACTGGGACTCCTAAAAGAATAACAGCTATTTTTAAAAACAACGTTGTTACTTTTTCCATAAAAAGCACCTCACTTATTTATTCTGATTTTGATTTTAATATATATTTTATCGTTTTGCAATAAATTTTTATTAATTTGGATAACATTTTTATTGTAGGTTTTTGTTTTAAGCAAAAATAAAAAGCATTCCTCATTCAAAGAAATGCTCTATAACTTTAAAGCATTAAATTTATAACTTGTACAGCTAACCTGCCAGTTAGCTTAAGTACGTTTCTTCACAATATTCTCTATATGCTTTAACAGAAATATCTAATTTTCTTATTAAGTGTTATTCCACAAAATGGCCCGATTGTTGAATGGAATGACTCGCATTTTATTAAACAACTTTATTATTTTTTAAACGACTTTATTGTAAATTAAACAACTTTTTTGTCACTTTATAGAAAGATAAAAAAGTGAAAGATCAATATGTGGAAACAATGAATCGTACGCTGGAATCTGCGGTGCAACTTGTTGAAAAAGGGATGAATCAATAAATAAAAATGTGTCCACTTGAATAGATTGTGCTTTTTCATACTGATTACGTCCTTTTTAGAGTACTAGTATCAGTATGGAAAAGTTTTGGGGACTACTTACGGGTATTTTGAATTTTTTGCACCAGAACCCACGTGCGCTCTATGTTTGAATTCAAATTATTTAAATCAGTTATCTCTATATTGAGCGAATGGATACAATCAAGTAACAAATACTTAAAATAATAATTTTTTGAATGACTCGCATAAAATGACGTGGAATATATATTCTGCGTCATTTTTATTATAATTAATAGAATTTTTTGGTTCTTACAATGAAATTTCTTGTGTGTTAAGAAGTGTTTCATTATGGTCAATTTTACCTACTGGTAAATGATAATGGAGTCCATTTTTGTAAGTAAAAACAAAACGTAGTGATATGCAACTTTACATATCAATTAAAAACTATCTACATATTTATCTTCTCATGCTAAGATTATGCAGGTAAGTGGTAAGACCATTAGTGGACATTAGGAGACATTAAGACAAGTCGATTAAAAGAAAACCACCTATACTTCCATTTTTAGCATTAATGTTTAGTTTGATAGTAACTGTTTTTCCTACAATTTCTGCTTCTGCATTTGCTGCAAAAAACGCTTTCCTATTAATTGTTAACGGCAAGACGAAAGATTGGTTCATAAAAGCAACTGTATCACAAGACTCTGCTGATAAATGGTGTGCTGAATAAAGATGAAAAGAGAGGATCTTTCATCCAAAAGCCCCTCTCTTTCTTTTTCTATTCATTTCATAAAGCTGATTCGTGTATCTAAATTAAAACGAAGGTGGGGTAACTGAAAATAGTACAATTGCAATTTCACTAAAATTATTTTCCCATTTATGTTTTAAATTCGCTGGTATTTTTACACTATCACCAGCTTCTAATAGATATTGTTCTTCATCTAAATACAACGTAATTTTCCCTTCTAAAATGACTGCTATTTCCTCACCTCTATGTTCTAGAGGATTCTCTGACGAAGAGGTGTTTGGAGGAACATTCATAATCGCAGTTGCCAAATTACCAGTAAAATCAGGTGATAATAACTCATAAGATAAATTATCAATAATCATTTTCTTACGTTTATCGGATCTTACAATTAAATCATCGGTATTTGTTTCTTCAATAAAAAAACTAAAAGTTGGAACATCAAGGGTTTTAGCTAAGACCTTTAAGGTTTGAATAGAAGGATTCGCCAATCCTCGTTCAATTTGGCTTAACATTGAAGGTGTAATAGCAGCTAATTTTGCTAACTCACTACTACTCAATCCTTTAGCTTCTCTGTATTTTTTAACTTTCTTGCCAATGTCTATATTCTCCATGAGTTAAACTCCTTACTAACTTTTTTAATTTTATTTAAATAAATTAAATCAAATTAAAAAAGATGGGGGTTTTGTGTTAAACTGTATTAAAAATATTAAAATATATTTAATTATAATTTATTATTAAACTCGCTACAAGAAAATAAGGAGGATCAGACAAATGAGAGAGATTGAAAGTAAAAATATACAAAATTGGAAAGAGCAATATCCTCTACTAAACAAGATGATTATGTTGGAAGAAGTATTTTGGGTAAATCCTAATATTGAAAAATTTCAAACAGGGATTAAAAAATCTCCACTTACTCAAGAAGATGTAAGGGATGCAGAAGAAAGATTGAAACGTTTTGCTCCATATATTGCTAAAGTTTTCCCTGAAACAAAAGAAATGAATGGTATCATAGAGTCTCCTTTAGTGGAAATTCATTCCATGAAGCAGTCTTTAGAGCAGGAGTATCAACAACCTATACCAGGCGAGTTATTGCTAAAGTGTGATAGTCACCTTCCTATATCAGGATCTATTAAAGCAAGAGGAGGGATTTATGAAGTCCTTAAACATGCCGAAGATCTAGCTCTTAAACAAAATTTATTAACTAAACAAGATGATTATTCAATTCTAGATAGTGATAAGTTTCGTAATTTCTTTTCAAATTACTCTATTGCAGTAGGATCAACAGGAAATTTAGGACTTAGTATTGGTATCATAAGTGCAAAATTAGGGTTTAATGTAACAGTTCATATGTCTGCGGATGCAAAACAATGGAAAAAGGATTTACTTAGAAGTAAAAATGTTACGGTTATCGAGTATACAGATGATTATAGTAAGGCTGTAGAAGAAGGAAGAAAGCAAGCTGCTGAGAATCCTATGTGTTATTTCATCGATGATGAAAATTCAAGACATTTATTTTTAGGATATGGAGTAGCAGCCTCGCGTTTACAAAAACAATTAGAAGAGCTACAAGTAACAGTAGATGAAAATCATCCGTTATTTGTTTATCTTCCATGCGGGGTAGGTGGGGGACCGGGTGGAGTCGCATTTGGATTGAAATTATTGTACCAAGACCATGTACATATTTTCTTCGCAGAACCTACTCACTCTCCATGTATGCTGCTCGGTTTAATGACTGGACTTCATGATAAAGTTTCTGTCCAAGATGTTGGTATTGATAATGTGACAGATGCAGATGGACTTGCTGTAGGAAGACCATCTGGATTTGTAGGTAAAACTATAGAACCATTTTTAAGTGGTAATTATACGGTTAGCGATGAACAGTTGTACAAACTGCTAACGAAACTAGCCGATACAATAGGGATTTATTTAGAGCCTTCTGCACTAGCGGGTATGATTGGACCAGTAAAATTATGTAAAGAGGGAATGGATTATTTATCAAAGTATAATTTAAACCAAAAAATGAATAAGGGTACACATATTATTTGGGGAACAGGTGGAAGCATGGTTCCTAAAGAAGAGATGTCACAATATTATCAAAAAGGATTGAAATTAGCGCTCGAGAAATAGAATTAATTTAAATAGGGGAGTTAGCAATTAAGGGGATATCTTCCAATACGATGAGATTATAAATCAGACTCTCTGGATTAAGTATTTATTACTCGAAATATTCATGGAACATAGGGATAAAAAGCTTAGTCTAAACTAGAAATTATATTCTTTACATTCGTATAAATGGTTATGAGCATTTGTTATATAAGGGTGAATTATAGAAATATTTCTTTTGTTATTGATAAAAGAATAGAGGAGACTTTATGTATGAACAAAAGAATTGTAATTATAGAAGATGAAGATAATATTCGAGAAATATGCAGGCGGTACTTAGAAAGAGAAGGATATGAAGTATACACCGCTGTAAACGGAATAGAAGGTTGGAGTTTATTTCAGCAATATCAACCAGATATAGTTATTTTAGATTTGATGATGCCGAAAAAAGATGGTTGGGAATTATGTGAGGAGATTCGCCAACACTCTAATATTCCTATTATTATTTTGACTGCTAGGGGAGAAGAAAGAGATCGGATTTTAGGATTAACAATCGGCGCGGATGATTATGTGACAAAGCCGTTCTCACCTCGTGAATTAGTACTAAGGGTGCAAATTATATTAAGAAGAGGGAATCAAGCAACGATCCAAATGAAAGAAACTGTATCAGAAATGATAAAGTTCCCAGATTTGGAGATTTATCCGATGAAAAGACGTGTATTTGTTTGTGGACATGAAATTGAGTTAACAGTGAAAGAATTTGAGGTACTTTATATAATGGCACAACATCCAAAACAAGTATTTTCACGATCTCAACTTCTTGAACAAATTTGGGATTTTGAGTATGAAGGGTGCACAAATGCTGTAACTGTATTAATGAGTCGTCTACGTGAAAAATTGGAGAAGCATACAACAAATAACCGCTGGATTCATACAGTTTGGGGCATAGGTTATCGCTTTGAGCCAGATGGAGGAAATAAAAAATGAAATTACGTAATCAATTGCTATTGATGAACCTATTAAGTACGAGTATCATCTTAATTTCTATCTGGTATAGTGAAAGGCGAATGTTACTTAGACCAGAACAAACACGGTTATTAATAGGGATTGTAATCGTAGCATTGATTTTTTCAACCATTATTTACTGGTTAATGACACGTCCTATTATGAAATCCATTCAAAATTTAATTTCACTAACCAAACAATTTAGTGATAGACAATTTGGAACGATGTACATAATAGGGAAAGAACCAGAAGAATTTAAAGAATTAGCGACAGCTTTTCAAGAAATGGCTAAAAAATTAGAAGAAGGCTTTACTAAATTAGAAAAAGGAGAAAAAGCACGTACAGAGCTGATTGCGAATATTTCCCATGACTTACGAACCCCTATGACTAACATGCAATTGATGATAGAAGCATTACAGGATGGTTTAATTGAAAACCCTGATATGAAAATGCAGTATCTAACCACAATCCTAAATGAAATACAACGATTAAGTGGATTAATTAATGATTTGTTTGACTTTTCAAAGTTAGAACTTGGACAAGAAGTTTTTCATCCAAGTTTAACACATGTAGATAGCATTCTGTTAAAAGTACTAGATTCAAATTCTATCTTATTGAAGGACAAAGAGATTCATTTAGAATTGCACGTTTCGGATACATTGCCACGAATTTGGATTATGCCATGTAAAATAGCGCGGGTTATCAATAATTTGTTACATAATGCGATTCGGCATTCTCCTACATATGGAACAATCGAGTTGAGTGTAGAGGAAGATAAACAGAAACGGCAAGTACAATTCATTTTGCGTGATGAAGGGGAAGGGATTGCACCAAATGATCAATTACGTATATTTGAACGTTTTTTCAGAACAGACCCATCAAGAAGTTCGCAATCCGGAGGATCTGGACTCGGATTAGCCATTGTAAAATCGTTAGTCGAAATGCATAAAGGAGAAATTGGTGTTCGAGATCGTTCGGATGGGAGACGAGGATGTGAATTTTGGTTTACTCTTCCCGTTACATTAGAAAAGTAAATAGATGATTGAATAATTTTTGTAAAGAAATGCTAGTTTTTCTTGTTAGCAGATGTTTAAACGTTATGTTTGAGTAGTATTTCTTCCTATGAATTAGGTATGCTTAAGGGAAACGAGAAGATAAAAATTATAATATTGCTGAAAAAATAGAATTGGTTAAAAGAGAGTGAATTCCATCTTAAAATGGGATTCACTCTCTTTTTTAATTTAAATAAAAATCAATGAAAGTCTTTTGTAACATTTATGAAAGTAAATCGAAATATATTTATACTAAGATGAACATATCGAAAGTAATTTTATTTTAATCCGTAGTAAAAAGTATAGGCAATGTACAGTATAATTTCATCTTTTGTAATCTTATAGAAATGATGAAAAAAAGTGATTCTCGTAGTTAAATATTTAATTATCCTTGAGCCAAAATTACAAAATCTATAATTGAGGCTAACTGTATTATCAAAACATTATTCTATAATTAGTAGGAGGAATTAACATGAAAAAAACTTTAATCACAGGTTTATTGGTTACAGCGGTATCTACAAGCTGTTTCGCACCTGTAAGTGCTTTTGCAGAAAACAAGCAACCTCAATTACAACAAACAAATATTCAGAATTTCATCACCATAAATACACTTTCAAATTCGATTAGAACATTGGGATCACAGACTCCTTTAATACAAGGGTATGGATTAGTTCTATTAAAACAACCAGACTTTAAAGTAAATGCTATGAGTAGTTTAACAGCTGATCAAAGGATTGCAAGAAAACATGTTCAAGAATGGATGGATGAATATAATCCTAAACTATTCAACTTAAATCAAGAGATGATGGGATTTAGTACAAGGTTTAATAACTATTATAGTAAATTATATGAATTAGCTGGAAAAGTAAATGAAGATCCACAAGCGAAAGAAGAATTCGTAAGTGCTTACAACAGACTTCAAGACCAAGTACAAACGATTCAAGATAATATGGAAAAAACTTTAATAGACTTAAACTGGTATAAAGATGAGTTGGTTCAAGATAGTGAAAGCCTTTCTAAGAGAGCTAACACAGCAATTCAATCTTTGAATGGTTCAAATGGAGAAACTGTACAACTAAGAGCGCAAATTAAACAAATTCAAGAAGAGATTCAAAACGAACTTACAAAAATTTTAAATCGATCGAAAGAAATTATTGGAAGTTCAATTAGTATTGGAAAGCAGGCTATTGATATCAGTAAAACAGGAGCTGAATCTAAAACGATAGACTTTGCTTCTATTGAAAACCTTGGTAACGAAATTGCAAATTCTTCCGATGGTCAAGTGCGAGAAGCTAGTAATAACATTAAACAGAAACGACAACAATTAATTCCATTAATACAAAAATTATCACAAAATGAAATTCAAGCAGCTCAAATTACTCTTATTGAAGATCAAGTAGGTAGTTTTACAAATTTAATTAAGAGACAACTTAAGACTTTTGAAATTCTAGTGAAAGATTGGAAATCGTTAAATGAAACAATGACTCAAATGAAGATCAATTCTGATGCAGGTGTAACTGTTGATTCTAAAGCGTTACAAACACAATTAACTCAGCTCAAAAATTTTAGTGATGAAATGATTAAACAAACAAATCAATATGAAGAATTCGTTACAAAAGTAGAAGTAAAATAAGCTTCATATTAGAATGATGAATCATAATTCTTGAATCATATAAGGAGAGAAAAACATGACAAAAAAACCTTATAAAGTAATGGCTTTATCCACATTAATAGCGGCAATGGCAGCGGGTAATATCATGCCAACATATGCTTCTGCAGCGGAAAATACAGTAAAACCAGCTCCCATTCATGCTAATGTAACAAATGCAGCAGACAAGCATGGTGAGTATTCATTAGGGCCAGATGGTCTTAGAGATGCAATAGCGAAAACAGGGTCAAATGTATTAACAATGGACCTGTATGCTTTAACGATTCTTAAACAAGCAAATGCGAATTTTAATGGTATAACTGCCATTCAAGATTCTTTAAAAGCGCAAATCATTCAGCATCAAAATGTTGCTAGAGGAAATGCAAACCAATGGTTAGATAATCTAAAACCGCAACTCATTTCTACGAACCAAAATATTATCAATTACAGTACAAGATTTCAAAATTATTATGATACTTTAGTAGCGGCTGTAGACAAAAAGGACAAAGCCGCATTAACGGATGGACTTACAAGATTATCTAATAGTATTTCAGATAATAAAGCAGAAGTGGACAAGCTAGTGGCAGATTTGAAAGCTTTCCGCAATAAAATGACATCTGATACACAAAGTTTTAAAGACGATGCTAACCAAATCACTTCCGTTTTAGCTAGTCAAGATGCTGGGATCCCCCTTCTAGAAAAGCAAATTGCGGCAAATATGGAGAGTATTAATAAAAATAATGCAATTCTTATTGCATCATCTGTTGCAACAGCTCTAGGTCCAGTTGCCATTATAGGTGGTGTAGCCTTAATTGCTACTGGTGCAGGAGCTGGATACGGTGTTCCACTCATTATAGTCGGTATAGGTGCAACAGCAGGAGGTATTTCAGGGGTTGTTTTAGCAAAGAAAGAAATAGATAGAGCACAAGGAGAAATCCAAAGTCTAACAGGTGACATCACCAGTATGAAATTACAGGTAGTTGGATTAACGAATCTTAAACAACAAACTGAAAGTTTAACACAGACTATTGATATAGCTATTGATGCACTGCAAAATATTTCAACTCATTGGCAAACAATGGGGTCAAAATATAATAAAGTACTTCAAAATGTTAAATTTATACAACCAGAACAGCTCGGTTTTATAAAAGAAGACCTCAAGACAGCTAAAGATAGCTGGAACCAAGTTCAAAAATTGGCTGAAAATTTCCAAGATAGCGAAATTAAAGTAGCGGAAAATAAAGAGTAACTTTATCCTGAAAGTGGTTATAATGATCGGATTATCAATGTAAGAGGTATGTGATGCGAGTCTCCTGTTCAATTTAGAGCAGGAGATTTCCTATATGGTTAGTAAACTAGATAGGAATTATAGAAGAGGATAATCTTATAAACTATATTCAAATGTAGATAGATAGGGTTCAAAAGGTGCTGTATTTGCAGTAAATGATAGAACCTTATGAATTCAATAAGATATGTGATGTATCTGAAAGAATAGGTGAAAAAAGATGAATAAGAAATTGTATAAGAAAATCGCTTTATCAATGGTTATTGCTGGAATAGCAACAAGTAATGTAATACCACATCATACTTTTGCAGCAGAACAAACTATACAAGAAAGCAATAAGCAATATTCTCTTGGCTCTGAGGGATTTCAAGATGCAATGAACAAAATGGCATCTAGTACCCTTGTAATGGATTCATATGCTCAAACAATTCGTAACCAACAACAGACGGATCTTAGTAGAATAACCTCTATAAATGGTGATTTACAAGCAAACATGATGAAGCATCAAAAAGATGCCCAAACAAATGCAACATATTGGTTAAATGATATAAAACCTCATATTATGAAAACCAACCAAAATATTGTGAACTATAATGATACTTTCCAATCGTATTATAACAATTTACTAGCTGCTATAAATCAACAGAACACAGTAAGCTTTAAAAATGAATTGGAAAAATTGTATCATAGTATTTTGAATAACAGTCAAGAAGTGGATGGATTACTAGACAAACTGAAGACATTTCGAAATAAAATGTTAGAAGATACAAGAAGTTTCAAAGATGACTCAAATCAATTGACGTCTATTTTAGAAAGTACAAACGCTGGGATTCCACTTCTACAGAAGCAAATCGATGAATGTAATTATAGAATTAAACAAAGTAATGATATGCTTATTGCTGGTGGAGTCATGATTATATTCACTTTCGGGGCTAGTGCAGCAATGATTGCTACTGCCAAAAGTAATATTTCATCTGCAGAGCAAGAAATACAAAACTTAAAGTCAAGAATTTCCGGAGCTCAGGAAGAATTAGTTATTTTGACAGATGCTAAAAATAAAACTATATATATGACTGATACAATTGATATAGCTATTACTTCTCTTCAAAATATCTCCAATCAGTGGCATACAATAGGATCAAAATATAACAAATTATTGCAAAATGTTGAAGAGATTACTCCTGAAAAATTTGCTTTTTTAAAGGAAGATCTTAATACAGCTAAAGGTAGTTGGCAAGACATTAAAAATTATGCGGATAAATTATCTGAAGGTACGAAAGAAATGAAAAAATAATTGTAATCTATACTTGTAGAGACTGGGGTAGCTCCATATACCCATCAACTGCCCTAAAGTGTAAAAAACGTTATTCTTTCTAAACAAGCTAGATTAGAAAGGATGACGTTTTTTGAATACTTCAATTATGTATAAAAAAGAAGATATATGCTCTCATATTGAACATAGTATCCTCTTCTAAATGTAGTCTATTTATTCATGACAAGCTTCTTTTTTGTTATACTAAAAGTAGAAAGACAGGATAAGGGAGCGAATTATTTGGAAGAGAAAAAGTTGAAAAGAATTCTTGAATATGTATGGATTGCTGTTGTGCTCCTTGTTGGGTATTATTTCTTGAAGGAAAAAAGCATATGGATCCTGTTTTTAATGACTTTTTTATTAGCAGGATTAGGAACGCTGTTTATTAACTTTTTCTTTGATAGTTTAACTGCATGGAAAAAGAAAAAGAAAGAAACAAAATAGTCGAGGGGGATAGATATGCGAAAGTGGAAGCTTGTATATCAATTGGTTGTAATGGTGATTGTCATTATGATTGGTATCGTCAATTATTCTTCATCGTTAGGAAATTGGGCGTGGTTTACGGCTTGCATTGGTGTATTTTTTATTCTACAGACGTTAACAGAAAAGTATAAGAAAACAGCTCGCTAAAACGGCGAGCTGTTTTCTTATACTTCTTTTCTCTTATCGGTATTTTTTTCTGTAAGTAAGTGACTATTATGTCTAGCGTAGAAGAAATATACACATAGTCCAATTACAAGCCAAACTGCGAAGCTCATCCATGTTGTTGCGGAAAGATTAAACATTAAATACAGGCAACAGCAAATGGCAACAATGGGTAGTATGGGTACGAATGGTGCGCGGAAGCCCCTTTTTAAATCGGGATGTGTTTTTCGCAGAATGAGTACAGCAAAGCAAACGAATGTAAAAGCTGTTAGTGTACCGATGTTCACTAAGTTTGCAAGCAGATGCAAATCTAGTAATCCTGCTAATAAAGCTGCTGCAATTCCGGTAATCCATGTATTTAATAATGGGATTTTAACCCGTTGGTTGACGCGAGCTAGTGCTTTTGGAAGTAGACCGTCACGGCTCATTGCATAGGAAACGCGAACTTGTCCATACATAACGACTAATATAACAGTGGTCATTCCGGTCATCGCACCGACAGCTAAAAATCCTGCAATCGTATCTTCACCAACAAAATGTAGGGCAAAAGCAACTGGATCGGAAACATCTAATTGTGTATAAGGAACCATTCCTGTTAATACAAAAGATACAATCATATATAATATGGTGCAGATTAGAAGAGAACCGATGATTCCAATTGGTAAGTCTCGCTGTGGTTTTTTTGTTTCTTCAGCTGCGGTTGCAATCGCATCAAAACCAAGAAAGGCAAAAAACACCGTTGCTGCTCCTGTAATAATGCCATCGTATCCAAATGGTAAAAATGGTGTCCAGTTTTCTGGTTTAACATATTTCGCACCGGCCACGATAAAGGCAATGATAACTGCTAATTTAACTAGCACCATAATATTATTAATACGAGCACTTTCACGTACACCAAAACTCAGAAGTAGTGTAATAAAAAGTAAAATACATACAGCTGGTAAATCAATTATGCCGTCTTTTCCTATTCCGGGGGCGGAGGCAATAATGGCGGGAAGGTGTATATTAAATCCTTGCAGTAATGATTGTAAATACCCAGACCATCCAACAGCAACTGCTGCGACTGCCAGTAAATATTCTAGCATTAAACACCAACCGACGATGAAAGCGATAACTTCACCAACCGTCATATATGCATAGGTATAAACGCTTCCTGAAATAGGGATAGAAGAAGCGAATTCAGCATAACAGAAGGCAACACAAGCACAAGTAAATGCGGCAATAAGAAAAGATAACATAATACCAGGACCAGAATGCTTGGCTGCCACAATTCCTGTTAAGACGAAAATACCTGTCCCGATTACAGCACCGATGCCTAAAAAAGTTAAATCTAATGCAGTTAATGTTCTTTGTAATTGTCGCGGGGATTCAGTAGTAAGTGGTTTCTTTCGTAATAATGATTTCACTTGGACTCTCCTTTCATTTTCAAATCTTCACAACTGCGAATGTAATGCGAGTCCATTGTAAGAGAGTATGTAAGCGAATAGAGGTACAGTTGTGTATGTAGTATAAAATTAAGAATTACTGTAGTAATTCTAATATAATTCAGAATATTTTGTCAAATAAAAATAAAACAAATAAAATGTTAGGTGTAAGGAAAAACTACCATCAGAAATAGATGTATTTTATAAAGTAGGAGAAGATACTATGCTGTTTTATTTTGAATTGGTCGTTATTTTGCTCTGTACGAAATTAGCTGGAGATATTAGTGTTAGACTCGGTCAACCATCGGTACTAGGTAAATTAATTGTTGGAATTATTATTGGTCCTGCTGTTTTGGGTATTATTAATAGTTCTGAGCTTATTGATGAACTTAGTGAAATTGGTGTTTTATTACTTATGTTTATGGCGGGGCTAGAAACAGATTTAGAAGAATTAAATCGTAATTTAAAATCTTCATTAGCAGTAGCGACGGGAGGTATCATTTTTCCTTTTCTAGGTGGATATTTGGCAGGACTAGCATTTGGAATGTTACAATCACATGCGATTTTTTTAGGACTATTGCTTTGTGCCACATCGGTGAGTATTTCTGTACAAACATTACGAGACCTAGGGAAAATGAATACAAGAGAAAGCACGACGATTTTAGGAGCTGCTGTATTTGATGACGTAATTGTCGTTATCTTATTAGCATTTGTCATGAGTCTTTTAGGTACACAAGATGTGAATATTACACTTGTTATCGCAAAAAAACTTATCTTTTTTGTGAGTATTGTGTTCATTAGCTGGAAAATTATTCCGTGGATTATGAAGATGCTGGTACCCCTTCGAGTATCGGAGGCATTAATTAGTGCGGCACTCATTATTTGTTTTTCATTTGCTTACTATAGTGAGCAAATGGGGATTGCGGGTATTATCGGTGCGTTTGCTGCAGGTATTGCGATTTCTCAAACAGCATACAAGCATGAGGTGGAACACAAAATTGAACCGATTGCGTATGCGATTTTCGTGCCTATCTTTTTTGTCAGTATTGGTATGGAAATCACGTTTCAAGGAATCGGAAATCAAATTTGGTTTATTGTTATCATGACTATCATTGCAATTTTGACGAAATTAGTAGGGTCTGGTTTAGGAGCGAGGTTAACAGGTTTTAATTTACAGTCTTCTATTAGCATCGGTGCTGGTATGGTGTCGCGAGGAGAAGTCGCACTTATCATTGCAGCGAATGGGTTAACAGCAAATTTGCTGGCAAAAGAAAATTTCACAGCAATTGTCATTGTTGTTATACTGACAACGATTATTACACCGCCACTATTGAAGAAGTATTTTGTGTAAAGGATAGGAGCTTATCTCATGTGGATAAGCTCTTTTTTATGAATATAAAAAGTAGTATTAGTGTAGAGTGGCGAAGTAATAATTGTGTTAAAATTTATGTGTACTCTAGTACTAGAAGGAGAAAAATGAATGAAGATTACATGGAAGAAAGTTATATGTGTAGTTGTACTTCTTTTAATGTGCTTACCATTTACATTAGGGAAAGAATCAAAAGTTAAAGATTTTCCTGTTTCTGTTTTCTCTTCGTATGTTGCAGGAGATGATTCGAAAGGATATAGATACACTTCCTTTTTGCCTGATGCTGCAATTAGGATAAATGGATGGGAAAAGAAGTGGTCGGAAGGAGAAAGGACGGTCTATCAAAAAGGGGATCGAACCGTAAATGTCTTTCATCCTTCTGGTGAAGATGCCTTTTATCTTTATGACTCGCAAGATCTGGAATTAGGATATGAAAAATAAAAGCAACCGAAAGGAATGGGGGATGAATGGTGAAGGCGTCAACGCTACTATTTAAAATTGAAAATTATATGGACCAATTCTCACCAGCTGAAAAAAAGGTTGCCATGTACATAATGGAAAACGCAGAAATTGTTCCGAATTTAACAACGAAAGAAGTTTCGAGCAATGCGGGATCCAGTGAAGCAAGTGTCGTGCGTTTTTGTAAAACGATTGGTATAGGAAGCTTTAAAGCATTTAAATTAGCACTTGTCAGGGAATTAACAATTGCTGATTATAATATTAATGATTTTTCGGTGATGAACACAGAGGACGGACCGTTTGATTTATTTAATAAAGTTACATATGTAAACAAGGCTGCGATTGAAGCGAGTGTTACAGCAATTGATAAAAAAGAATTAGAAAAAGCAGCAGACGTAATTTCGAATGCAAAGAAAATATTATTTTATGGAGTAGGTGGCTCAGCTGCACCGGCAATGGATGGCGCATATAAATTTACTCGTCTTGGATTTACAGCAATGATGTTATCTGACTTTCATATGATGCTGCCGCTTGTTACTAATTTAGGAGAAGGGGATATATTTGTTGCTATTTCAACGTCTGGTCGTACGAAAGATGTACTAGAAATGGCACAATATGCTAGTAAACAAGGTGCTACTGTTATCGCGATTACAAAATTAGATCAATCATCTCCACTGTACAAAGAATCACACATCCGTCTTTGTATGCCAGATGTTGAGCAAGATTATCGTATAGCAAGCATTGCTTCGAGAATGACCCAGCTGAATATGATTGATGCTTTATACGTAATTACATTTAATCGAATTGGGAATCAAGTTTTGGATAAATTTATGGAAACAAGAGAAGAAGCAGTGCGATTGCGGAAATTGAAGTAAGGGAGAAGAAGGCACATTTAATGTGCCTTCTTTTTCGGATTGATTTTATCGATATTTTAGAATAAAATGAAAACTAGCTTTATACATATTATGGATTATTTAGTGTAAAAAGGAGATGATAAATTGCATTTGAAATATGGAAAACAAATCAATTATCTATATTTTTTATTTTATTCACTTTTTTGGGATACATAAGTTTCGTAACTTGGTTAAGTCGGTATTCAAGTCTAAATATATTCACTATGTTAAAGAGTTCATAAAAAAAGATAATAAAGTTATTTAATTTACAATAAAATCGTTTAAAACATAATAAAGTTGTTTAGAAATGTCAGTCGCGTTATTTAATTAAAGGGCTAGATTGTGGAATAGATATGTTGGAGTTAAAATTATAAATAATTAAATTATAAGAAAGGGTGTACCAAATATGTCTATGAGTATTATTGCCTTAGCATCTGTACTATTATGGAGTGCAGTGATCCATGAACTAAGTAAATCTTCAAAAAAGCAAAATAACAGAAAGATAATAACTTTAACATCTTTAGGTTCTTTATCAACACTAGTTATAACTATTTCACTTGTTCAAAACCTCCCATTTTAAAAGAGGAAAGTATGTCGCGGTTTTTTATCTAATTTATTTGTTGCTCCTCAATCGGGCGCAATTGTAGAAGATCACTTCGATTTAAACGACTTTATTGTTATTTGTTTTGGGAAAATGAGTATAGGATAATGAAAATTAAACCACTATTTTTTGAACACCATTCCATTTTCGAACGGTGTTTTGTGTGTTTAGAGTATTAAGATTAAACAACTTTATTGTATGTGAACAGTTCAATGTGGATTTCTATTGCTCTTACTATTATTGGGTTTAGACGAGAAAAAAGCACCCCCGCGGTAATGCTATTTGGTGTTTGTGCTTTGGTGTTAATTGGGTTATATATCTTTTCAATTCTCAATTATTTTGAGCACCCGATGCCATAAAAAAAGATGAGTGAAGGCAAGGCTGCTGAAAAAGTGTTCACTTTGAGTAAGTCATAGAAAGTTTATTAATATATAGAAAATAAAAAGAGGATAATCACCTATATAGTAGGTTGTTATCTTCTTTTTATTTTTTTGAGGCTTTTTCATTGGTCTCGTGAAAACTCATCTTTTTTATGTTACATGCACAGACACAAATCTGTTATAAAAAGAAATTTTATTTCATAAAATTAAATAGGAATATTGATTTTTAGTTTCGTAAAGTTATAATAAAAGTGTGAAATAAAATTTCAAAGAGGGTGAGAATATGCTAGAAAATTTATCAACAGAACACCGAAATGAAAATACGATGAATTTAGATGAGATGAGCATAAAAGAAATTTTGCAAACTATGAATCGTGAAGATCGTAAAGTCGCTGTAGCAGTAGAAAATGAAATCGAGCAAATTGAAAAAATTGTGCAAAGTGTCGTCTTGTCTTTTCAAAATGGTGGCCGATTAATTTATATCGGTGCTGGTACAAGCGGACGTTTAGGGATTTTAGACGCTGTTGAATGCCCACCAACATTTGGAACAGATGAGAAACAGGTACAAGGATTTATAGCAGGTGGTTTGAAAGCGTTTACTAAAGCGGTAGAGGGTGCTGAAGATCGAGAAAATCTAGCTGCACTGGATTTAGAAAATATTGGGTTAAATGACAAAGATACTGTGATTGGAATCGCAGCAAGTGGTAGAACACCATATGTGATTGGTGGACTGAAATATGCAGATTCTGTAGGAGCAAATACAGCTAGTATTTCTTGTAATAAAGGAGCTGAAATAAGTAAATTTGCAAAAATTAGTGTAGAAGTAGAGACAGGTGCCGAAGTGTTAACAGGCTCTACACGTTTAAAAGCTGGAACGGCACAGAAATTAGTACTGAATATGATTTCAACTGCTTCTATGATTGGAGTAGGGAAAGCTTATAAAAATTTAATGGTTGATGTCCAATCGACAAACGAAAAGTTAGTTGAACGTTCCAAACGAATTATTATGGAAGCGACAGGAGTAGAGTACAAGGAAGCAGAGGCATATTACGAAAAAGCAAATCGTAATGTGAAAGCTGCGATTGTGATGATATTACTGCAGTGCGAATATGGGGAAGCACTTGAAAAGCTAACAGATGCGAAAGGATTTGTGAAAAAGGCACTATAAAAAATGGGGAGGGGGATTCGAAAATGAAGAAAGAGCAGCGGATGGCTAGCGAAATTACAGAGCAACTTGGGGGAATAAAAAATATTCGTGGTATTGCTCATTGTATGACGAGGTTACGTCTAACACTTCATGATGAAAGTAAAGTGAAGATGGATCTTTTGAAAAAGGTAGAGGGTGTAATGGGTGTTATTGAAGATGAAACATTGCAAGTCGTAGTTGGCCCAGGAACTGTGAATAAAGTAGCAGCAGAAATGGAGAATTTGACAGGGTTACGAATTGGAGAGGTCCAAGATCATCATCTTGAAGACTTTGGTCAAGAAGTGAAATCTGCCATTAAGAAGAAAAATAATACACCTGTAAAAAACTTTTTACGAAAAATAGGGAGTATTTTTATTCCATTAATTCCTGGGCTTGTTGCATCAGGAATTATAAATGGGGTTGCTAACTTTGCTAAAAATGCGGGTGCAGATCCGAATGCAACATGGCTGCAAATGTTGCTTTTAATCGGTGGCGGTATATTTACGTTTTTAGGCATTTTAGTCGGTTGGAATACAGCGAAAGAATTTGGTGGAACCCCAGTTCTTGGTGCAATTGCCGGTATCTTAATTTTTAACCCAGCTATGGCAAATGTAAAACTATTTGGCGAAGCAATGGTACCGGGGCGCGGTGGATTATTTGCTGTCATTTTTGCAGCGTGGCTTATGGTTGTCGTGGAAAGACAAGTTCGAAAAGCGGTGCCAAATGCAGTTGATATTATTGTGACACCACTTATTACGGTATTAGCTGTGAGTTTAGTAACGATGTTAGCAATTCAACCAGTGGCTGGTTTATTATCCGATGGTATTACAAGCGGTATTAACGCGATTTTAAATGTTGGTGGAGCAGTTGCAGGGGCAGTGCTCGCAGGAACATTTTTACCACTTGTTATGGTAGGACTACATCATGGTTTAACGCCTATTCATATGGAATTTATTAATCAAACACATGTAACGCCTCTGTTACCAGTGTTAGCGATGGCAGGAGCTGGACAAGTAGGAGCGGCGATTGCTATTTACGTAAAAACAAAAAATAAACGCCTTCGCAATGTCATTAAAGGTGGATTGCCGGTCGGGTTTTTAGGGATTGGTGAGCCTTTATTATATGGGGTGACATTACCGCTTGGTAAACCGTTTATTACTGCCTGTTTAGGAGCTGCTGTTGGCGGGGCATTTCAAGCAGTTATGAAAACGGCTTCACTTGGAATTGGTGTATCAGGATTATCGTTAATTCCGTTAATTGCTGATAATAAATATTTATTATATTTTCTTGGTCTTGTCGTTGCTTATGTATTTGGTTTTATCTTTACGTATTTCTTCGGATTTAAGGATGAAATGGCAGAGAACATATAGAGAAAGGGATTCCCTTTCTCTTTTTTTAGCTTATCAGTAGAAGGAGAGATTACTATGATAGGAGTTTCAATATATCTTTCAAAGGAGCGAATAGAGGAGCAAGAAGAATGGTTAAAAACGGCGAAGGAAAACGGCTTTTCATCTATTTTTACTTCTCTTCATATTCCAGAAGACGATCCTAGGGCGTATAAAGAGCTCATACAAATACTTGGAAAGCAAGCGGAAAAATATGAGATGGAACTAATGGTGGACATTTCACCAAAGTCTTTACAGCATTTAGGAATTGCGTATGAAAATGTGGAGCAGCTATTAGAGTGGGGAATTACTGGTTTACGCATTGATTATGGGATAAATCCAAAGCAAATTGCACGTATATCACACAAAATGAAGGTAGCATTAAATGCTAGTACAATTACTGAACCCTTTTGGAAGGAACTTCTTCAGGAAAAGGTGAAAGTAGATCGTGTAGAAGCGTGGCATAATTTTTATCCACGCCCTGAAACAGGACTTGCTAAATCATTTTTACAAAAACAAAATCAGTATTTGCATGATTGCGGAATAAAAACAATGGCCTTTATTTCAGGTGATGATGAAAAAAGAGGACCGCTATACGAAGGACTTCCAACGTTAGAAAAACATCGAAATATGCGCCCGCTTGAGGCATATTTGGAACTTATTCAAGAGTGTTTTGTTGATAAAGTATTGATTGGAGATATAAGTGGAACGGTGCAAAGTATAAGTGAAATATCTAATGCGAGGGAAGGAATTATTCCTATTCGATATAAGCCGCTCGTGAATGAGAAGCAAGTGCTAGAGAAAGTGGAGAGGGTGCATACCAATCGACTTGATCCAGCTCGGGATGTTATCCGTTCTGTTGAATCGAGAGAAGGGGATTCTGTCGTTTTACAACCTATGAACATAATCGAAAGAAAAGTAGGTGCCATTACAATTGATAATGAACTGTACGGTAGATATGCGGGGGAAATGCAAATTGTTATGAATGATTTATCGAAAAACGAAAAAGTGAATGTAATTGGAATGGTGTTAGAAGAGGATATATCGTTATTGCCTTACATAGGAGCTGGGGAGAAATTCCAACTTATACCTGAACAGTAGAAACATTAAGAAGAGGAGTTTCTTGTTAATTATTTTTGGTAATATTATCAAAATTTATTTACTATACGTCGCGTATAAAAACTATATATATACAGTTTCTATTGCATATTTTATTAAACATTACCCATGAACTGGGTAATGTTTTTTTATTTCTCTAAAAAAAGAATTGACGAATAAAAAGAAACACTGTATCGTTTTGTCTTGTGAAAAAAAGTTTTATATAACAAAACAAAAGGAGAGTTCATAATGAATCAATATATTGGTAATTTAATTATTCGTATCGTGTTAGGAGTTACATTCTTTGCGCATGGCTTGGCAAAGTTTCAATCAGGTATTGATAACGTAGCAGGGTGGTTTACAAGCATTGGTTTACCAGGTGGTCTTGCATACGGTGTTGCAACGTTTGAATTAGTTGGTGGAATATTATTAATCGTTGGTTTGGGTGTTAGATATGTAGGGTTATTGTTTGCTCTTATTTTAGTTGGAGCAATTGTAAAGGTAAATGGAGCAGCTGGTCTATTAGGAGATGGAAAGAATCCTGGATATGAATTAGACCTTGCATTATTGGCAATGGGAGCTTATTTATTTGTTGCAAAAGCAGAAGGGTATGTAGATCGTTTTATAAAAGAAAAAGTAATGAAAAAAAACTAAAATAGATTTTATGGAAAACACTGCTCTTTTGGTAAGAAAATTTACTAAAAAAGCAGTGTTTTTTAATCGACTTAACATGATTTATATCATTTCTTAGGAAAAATTGTTGACTTCCACTCTCGTTGTAACTATACTGATTACAACAAGAGTGATACATGATAAAAATTTAGTATGTATTTTATTTCTATAAAGAAAACATATTTTTTTGCACAAGACATAATCGGTTTAGTTACATCTTGTGGTGAATAATAACAAGTGAGGGAATATAAAATGACAATAAAAATAAAAGCTTATTCTGATTTCATATGCCCATTTTATTTTTTGGAAAAAGGTCCTTTAGATGAGATTGTAAAGGAGAATTTTTAATTTGAAACGATTTAAGTTTTATATAATTGCTTTTCTAGTGTTAGCACTACTAGCGAGCTGCGATGTGATAGAAAAGCCTAAAGCGAAAGTAAAAGAAGTGAAAGATACAGTAGTAACTAAATTGAATACAAAAGAGAAAATGGTAGAAATTGATGGGCAGACAATATATTTTAAGCAAATTGGTGAAAAGAAACCGCCTTTACTCATGCTTCATGGTTTCGGTGGTTCTTCTAATGGTTTTAGTGATATTTATCAAGAATTAGCAAAAGAACATACCATTATTGCGGTGGATATTTTAGGATTTGGTCATTCATCAAAACCGATTGATTTTGAATATTCGTTTCCAAATCAAGCAAATTTGTATTATAAATTAATGAAAAAGTTAGGGTATGACAAGTTTGCGATATTAGGGCACTCGATGGGAGGAGAAATTTCTCTTAATTTAACATACTTATATCCTGATGCCATTACACATCTTATTTTGACTGATGCGACGGGAATAGAATCTATAACACAAGCACAAGGGAAAGGTGAGCCGAAACCGAGATTATCAACTAGTTTAGATACAGTCTCTGCAATTACAGATTACCGTGAAAGTGCTGTGAAAAACAAAAGAGATGATACAGAGCATTACAAAGAATTAAGTAAAATGCGACAACATCGTCTTACGATCAATCCTAATGAAATTCAGGTGCCTACTTTAATTATTTGGGGAAGGCAGGATAAAAGTGTTTCATTTAAAAATGGTGAAACATATCATCAATTATTAAAAAACAGTATCTTCCATATAATTGAACAAGGATATCATGCTCCATTCCGTCAAGAGCCAAAAGAGTTTATGGGATATGTACAAGCCTTTTTTGAAAAATATCCACAGCCTAACGATAAGGAATAAGGAAAATATACAATATGAGCAAATGGATAACGTGGATAAGTATTACCAGTGTAATTGTAATAAGTGTTATATTCGGAGTGCAAAAATTTCTTGTGTATGTAGAGGAAGAAGATAGACGCCTGAAGAAACATGAAACAACTACTCAAAAGCAAATTGGAGCTAATGAATCACCACAATATACTGAAGGTGAAATTATATCTATTATGCATAAAATGGTACATCAAAAAGTGAAATCCCCTGAAAAGTGGGGATTCATTGAAATGACGTTAGAAGAAATTAAAAATACGAAGAAGCTTGTGGAAAGTAGTAAGCATTTGAATAATAAACCCAAATTACTTACTATTCTAGAACGCTGGGAAAAAGGTGATTTTTCACAAACCGTTGAGGAGCATAACTTCTTTTGGAAAATGCAAGGTGGAGATACTGGAAAAGCGTTTGAGCGTCTAACACGAGAAGAGGAAAAGCAGTATCTCGAACAGATGAAGAATCAAAAAAGAAAAATATAAAAAAATCGCCATTATTTTAAAAATAGTGGCGATTTTTTCTATCGGTGGTGACCTGAAGGGTATGAATGTCCACGTACAATCTTTGTATTAGGTTGATGAACAACCGTTTTAAAATGAGAAAATAAATAACAGCCAGTAACAACGACGATAGTGCCTAAAATTTGAATCCATGTTAGTTCTTCACCTAGGAAAAGGAACGCTAGAATAGCGGTGAAGATAGGATTGAAATTTAGAAAGATTCCTGATGTAGTAGCTCCTAATTTTTGAACACCAACATTCCAAAATACCATGCAGACTACAGTTGAAATGAGTCCTGTGTATAGCAAGGAAGTGATAAATGAAGCATTGATATGAGAAACAGTAAAGTTTGGTATGTTAAATGGGAGTAATATGACAACACCGAAAATACCTGAATATAAAGTTGCCATCATTGGTGTTATCATTTTGGTTGCCCATTTGCTACAAACAGAATAAATGCCCCAAATACAAACCGCAGCAATCATCCATAAATCGCCACTATTAAAATGTAATGAAAATAAAAGAGCCATATTTCCTTTTGAAAGGACGAGAATCACACCGAAAAAAGAAAGAACCATAGAGAGAATTTGAAGCGTATTTACTTTTTCTTTTAAGAATAGGGATGAAAATAGTGCAATTGAAATAGCATTCAATGTGGAAATAAGTCCAACATTTGTTGCCGATGTTTGTTCTAGAGATAAAAATTGAAAAATATTAAAGAGAACAACGCCAGTAATTCCCATGAGTAGTAAGGGAAGAATGGCAGCACGCGGTGGAAGAAGTTTCTTTTCTTTAAACCAAACAATCGGTAATAGACAAACGATGGCAATCATCCATCTTAAACTTGTAAGAGTCATTGGAGAAGCATGATGGACAAGCGATTTTCCAACGACAAAATTTCCTCCCCATAATAAGCTTGTTAGCAATAATAAAAAGACATAAAAATAAGGCATAACTTAGAACCCCTTTTCTTTTTAGGTGGGAGAGAGGATCCGATCAAGCATAGAAGCGGTCAGAGCCTCTTTTAGCCCCATGCTAAGTGAAAACCTAAAAAGGATTTATATCATGTGAATTGTAAATAATTTTAGCATTTTTCTTGTTTATCTAATATATTATTTTGTATAATTGATAAAATTCAAAATAATATTCTGTTTATGATTATGATAAGAAAATTTTATTCAAATTCACTGAAGATACTATGTGTTTTTTCGAAGAATCGTCGGTAAGGAAAAGAGGGGTTTTATGGAATCGTCTGTTATTAAAGTGTTAGATGATTTAGACTTGCAGATTTTAGATATATTACAAAAAGAATCGCAAATAAGCAATGCGGAACTTGCTCGCCGCGTTAATTTGTCGCCACCTGCTACACATGCGCGAATAAAAAGATTGGAAAGTGAAGGGTTCATTGATAAGCAAGTTGCCATTTTAAATCAAGAAAAGCTTGGATTTGATTTATTATGTTTTATTTTTATGAGTACAAATATTCATCAATCTGAAAAACTTGAAGTGTTAGAAAGAGAATTAGAATCTATGCCTGAAGTATTAGAATGTCATTGTTTAACAGGAGAGTATGATTATTTATTAAAAGTTGCGAACAGAGACCGAAAGGAACTGGAGCACTTTATTAGAAAGTTAAATAAGCTAGGAATTACACGGATACAAACGAGTTTAGCGCTGCGGGAGATTAAATATTCTACAGTATTACCAATACGGGAGTCGGAAGCAAGTATTGAGTGAGATATAAAAGGTGGGAAGAGAGGATCCGCTCATGTGTAGAAGCGGTCAGGGCCTTTTTTAGCTCCATGCCGCGTTAAAACAAAGGGAGGAGGAGAGAGTAGGTCCTCTTTTGTTTTCGAAGCAGTGGGGATTCGTTTTGTTTCTGGAGTAGTGGTTTATATGTTTGGGAACTTAGGGTGTTTTCTAAAGAGCGTTGTATTTATGATATATACCGAGGAATGGGATTTTTAAATACTGCAAATATGGAGGATGGAGAAATGTATTGGGAGACGCTTCCTAATTGGTTTTGGGCAATATATTATTCATTTTTATTAACAACATTAGGGACTGCAATATTTTGTGTTATACGAAAGAAAATGAAAAGTTTGTCTACGTTAGCCATCTGTTTTGCTATAACAGTTCCAATAATTAGTTTGATACATAGTATTGGAAGAGCGGAAGGAATGGATGAATTTGAACATTTGATAAATGGGTTACAACAAAGGTCTATTTGGTCTATATTTGCAACCATAGGTTATTTGTTTTTATTCGTATGGTGGATTTTGTTTCTACTCAAAAGTAAGAATAAAAATCAAGTTATAGTTTCAAAATGACCTCTAGTTGAGGTCTTTTATTATGCAGTTCTCAACATCTTTACCGTATTATAATTAGATTTTTGACATGCTGAAATTATTATATATGTCTTTTCACATCCAAAATCTCGCTTTAATCCATTTTAATAGTATAGTCAGAAAATAGCCGGAAATTGAAATGGGTATATAGAAGAAAGTGGTATTTATTTTATATGAAAAATTCAGAATAATAATTGACGCGCTTGCGGAGTGGGTGTATTATTATATGAAATTATGAATTAATATTCGTTAAATGGTATTAATATGTATGTTTACCTTAAGGAGATAGTTTATGCAAATTTCAAATGTGGTTACAAGTGATGTGAAAGATATATATAACTTAATTGAAATATATTCGAAAGAGGGAGTAGTTCTTCCGCGTTCTCATTTATCCCTTTATCAGTGCTTACAGTGTTTGTATGTTGTAAAAGAAGAGGAGAAAATTCTAGGGGTTGCCGGTTTACATGTTTTGAGTGAAGACCTTGCTGAAATTCGGTCATTAGTTGTAAGGGATACATATGCAGGTAAAGGGTTAGGGCGTATGCTAGTTAATCATGTGCTGAATGAAGCCTCTAAAATAAAGGTGAAAAGAGTCATTTCCTTAACGTATCAAACTACATTTTTTAAGAAGTGTGGATTTGAGCTCGTTGATAAAGAATCGTTACCAGAAAAAGTATGGATTGATTGTAGACATTGCCCTAAATTTAATTGTTGTGATGAAGTGGCTATGATTCGGTATGTTAATTAAAGTTTAGAGAGAGCATATCCTGAAATTCATCCTCGTAGAAAATGTATCCCCATCTCTTATTTTTAATTATTATAAGTCTCTTACTGTACGATAACGTATAGGCTTATATATATCCATGTTGATTTTTCAACATATAAGTCGCGGCTATGAAAACAAAATAAGATCTCCACTCGTTTTCTTCTTTTGTTTTCACTTGGCATGGGGCTGGAAGAGGATCTGACCGTTTCTATGCATGGTCGGATTCTCTTTCCCACCCAAAAATTAGACTTTATGTCGGTTTTTTAATTTGTGTTTATATAGCAAGGTATGTCCGTCTTCAATATGAAGAGTGGTTCCAGTAGAAAAACAAATATAGTACTCCATCCAGGTAAGACCTCAACCTTAAACTTCATAGAAAGTAAGGTTAAGGTCTTACTATTTTTCATAATATCAAGTAGGAAGGTATTTTGACTAAATAGTTCTTTAGCTGTTTACTGGTGCCATTGGATGAATCCACAATTTTGCAAAATCCGTCCATCCAAAAGAATCAATGGTGACATTCTTTAACGAAGATGGATATGTTTTCTTCTTTAAAACATGATAATTGAATAAAATAATATATTCTGTTCGAAGAAACTCTTCAATTTCATACATAAGCTTATAACGTTTTTCTTTATTCTTTTCTGCTAGAAATGTATCTAGTAAACAATTGATCTGCTTCTGGTAATGAGGATGCATAAAGCGATTGATGAAACAGCTTTTATTTTTAAAGACGTTTAGAAAGGCTATTTCTAGATTAGAAGCAAAAACTTCCCCCATTAAAATGATATCAGCACGTTGATCAATAGAGCGATCCGAGTAGTCTGAGACTGGAAACGGGTGTAATTGTATATGTATGCCTAAGCGTTGGCAACGTTCTTCTAGCCAGGTGGCGTCGTTAGCACTGTCTTTAAAAGAGAAGAAATAAATGTGTATCGTTTCACCTTGGTATGTACTCTTTTGCAAGTACTCTTTCGCTTTATGTAAAGAATAGGATTGTTTTATTGTTGTCCGGCTTCGATTTGGAAAGAAACTGGATGCCTTTGCGTAAATAAAAAGTCCAGGTAAGCTGATCATGACTAACCTCCCATGTATGTGCGAGATGGGGTTCAATTTCTTCTGTACTGTAGTTGTAAATAACTAATGTATCAAAAATTTGACTAATGAGATGACTCTCTGTTGTGACAGCTATAAAGGCTGGATCTAGCGGTAATATCTTTCTTGAGCAAGGAATTTTCAGTACATCATACATATCGTTTGAAGGTTGGTATCCAAAATGATGATGTAGCTTTTCTTCTATTTTCTTTCGAAGCGCAGGAGGAAGTGGTTCTTTTAAAAGAAGAAATACCTCTTTTAATTTTTCTTGCTGTAACAGTTGTTCAGTATATAATTCTATCGTTTCTGGTAATGTATGCAGAAATAGAACTTCTGTTTTATTCCCTCGTCCTCTACCTGGAGTCCATGTAACAAGTTGTTCTTCACTCATTTTCTTCAGTAAGATTTTTACATTTTTTGTACTGCAATATAAAACATTAGCAAATTCTTGAAGGCTGTTTTGAATGTGCTGTTGATCTTGGTAGTGTAATCGTAAACGAATATAATAGTCCATAATTTTCATAGGTAAACACTTCCTTATTTAATAAAAGGGGAAACTCTTTAGAATATTCTAACCTTTTTATTCCTCTTTTTCAAAGTAAAATGAATACACATAAGGAGGGGAAAGAAATGGGATTTTGGAGTATGCATAGAAATATAAAAATTAGAATTATAACATCATTTTTAACACGTACTGTAGCAACGATGATTTTCCCGTTTATGGCTATATATTTTTCCATAAAGTTAGGTAGTGTTCTTGCCGGTATTTTATTGTTAGTAAATGTAATGGCAGCGCTAATGATTGGTCTGTATGGTGGGTATATTGGCGATCGATTAGGAAGAAAAAAAGTGATGATTATAGGCCAAGTTATACAAGTGGTTTCTATTGCTTGTATGGGAATTGCGAATTCGGATTATGTAGATTCACCTTGGTTAACTTTCTTGTTTATGTTAATGAATAGCCTCGGTTCAGGGCTTATGAATCCAGCAACAGAAGCAATGTTAATTGACGTGAGTACGCCTGAGAATCGAAAAGTGATGTATAGTATCAACTATTGGGCAATAAATTTGTCTATTGCAATTGGGGCAATATTTGGTGGATTACTGTTTGAGCACTATCGTTTGCAACTATTTATACTATTAACAGCAGTCGCCTTATTAACACTATACTTAATTACAGCATATATGGAAGAAGTATATGTCGCGCAGCAAACTACACAAAAGAAGCATGTACTAAAAGAAATGGTAGAAAACTACAAAGTTGTCATGACGGATCGATCATTTTTAATTTTTTGTTTAGCGAGTATATGCACATTATCACTAGAGTTTCAGTTGAATAATTATTTAGGTGTACGTTTGCAAAAGGAATTTGAGACGGCTCATTTCACATTTGGAAATCATGGTACTTTTGATTTAACGGGTATCCGGATGTTAAGCTGGATTTCCGCAGAGAATACATTGCTAGTGGTGTTATTTTCAGCTCTTGTAATCAAAATGATGAAGCGTTTTAATGATTTGAAAATATTATATGTTGGTGTATTTATCTATACAATTGGATTTGCAGTACTTGGCTTCAGTAATAGCTTATGGATTTTATTAATAGCAGGTCTTTTCCAAACGATTGGGGAGATGATGTATGTACCTGTTCGTCAATCCATTATGGCAGATATGGTTCCGGATCAGGCGAGAAGTTCTTATATGGCGATTAATGGGATGGTCTTTCAAGTAGCAAAAATGAACGGAGCATTAGGAATTATGCTAGGCTCTTTTATTGCATCATGGGGAATGAGTATTGTTTATTTTGGTATTGGTGTCAGTAGTATTTTATTATTTAGGAAAGCAATTAGTAGGACAGAATATCGTGAAGAAAGCATACCTCATATTGGATAAGAAACTATATAAAAAGCGAATCATTTTTACAATGATTCGTTTTTTACATACTATAGTTTTCTAAAAAACGTCTTCTTGTGCTAGCTCATTGTTTGCATTTGGATTTGTTAATAGATTTTTCAGTTCACCTACTTCAGAGAGCGCGACAAGGATATAACCACTAATTAATACAATGAGTCCAATGACTCTTAATGTTTGCAAGCTAATTTCTCTTTTGTTTTCCTCAGAGTTATTTGGGGGCGGTAAAGTTTGGTTATTGTTCATAGTAGGGCTCCCATCTTTTTTTATATATGTGATGAACAATTGCTTAGCTTATGGATGGTAAATAAAATCAGGCAAAAATATAGTCATTTTTACTATATGAGAAATGCCTAAAAAAGTGATTAGAAATTAGCGGAAGGTTGCTGGATAAGCAGATAAAAGACCGCTATTTGCGGTCCTTTGTAATTATAAAACAGAAATTCGCCTTTTCGTTTTAGGGATAATAATAAATTTGATAAAAAATATGCTGACTATAACAGTTGAAACAACAGGCGAAAATTCCAGTAGTGAAGCGAATAAAATAGTAGAAAATACCGCTAACTGAACGATTGCTAATGAAAATACAAGGGTGAGAAATTGACGTACTCTTTCTTCAAATGAAATCGGATATAATGCTACAATATTATTTCCCAAAAAATATTTCCATAAAGAACGAAGTTGCATAGAGGTCATATATAAGAGACAACAAGTAAGAGCACTTTTTACAAATACATTTGGAACGAAATACAAAATAAAAGAACCGAGAATAGTTAATCGCATATATATACCAAAATAATCATTAGCACGGAGAAATGATAAAGTATTTACATATAAAAAGGTAGAGCGTTTGTTGTGTAATATAGGCTCTAACCAACTTGTCAGCCATTTTCTTGGTTTCACTTGTTTTTTCAGCTGAGGAACATCTGTGAAAAAGTTTGCAAATTGGTAAAAGTGCATGTCCATTTTTTCTTCTTGTTCAATCACATATTCCCAGCGGGTTCGTTTTGTCGGTTGTTTTACTGTATAAGCAAGTAGCAAGATTAGAAGCAATAGCATCGCACCTAATAGAACGATTGATACAGACTGAAAAAGCATATAAAGAATAAGTGCGTTACAAGTGAAGCGAATGATAAGCCAGATTTGGCTGTTATATTGATCACGCCATATCCAATGTATGTATAGATTCCATCCCTTAACAAGCATTAAGATAAAAAAGATTGTACATAAAAAAGGTACAGTCATTTGTAATGATTGCATTGCTAATGGGATGATGATAAGAAACGTAAATAGCAATGAAAATAACTGAATAACATAATTATAGAGAAGAGATTGTTTGAAATAAGATGTTAATTTTTCTTCAAGTGCCAGTAAATAGACAGCATCAGGCTTTTGGATAAAAGTACGGATTTTACATCTCGTTATAACAATTGTAAGTATAGTTATGATGAGTAATAATGAGATTCCTTTAGAAGGAGATGTTTTTAGAAACTTGGCGTAATAATATGCACCTACGCATGAAATAAAGATGAAGCTATATAATAAACCACTAATTATGCGAAAAAAATACATCATGCTGTTTTGAAGATATTTTTGAAAACGATTGCTCCATAGCGTTTCAATTGACATGTTTTTCACCTCTATTTTTCATTATAAAGGTTTCTTTCGTATACAAAAATAAAAACGAGCAAATTGCTTTAAGCAATTTGCTCGTTTTTATTTTCTTTATTTCTTTTTTTATCACGATTCATTAATGGATAGAAGGCAAAACCAACCACAAATAGACCAATTCCAAGAAGGAATGTTTTTAAATCAGATGATCCAGTTTTAATAACCCACAGTGCATAGCAAAGTGCAATGACTGCGACAACTCCATCCATAATTCGTGAACCAGGTTCATTCTTATACGTTTCACCAGTTGCAACGAGTTTTAATTGGAAGATTGGTGAAACGAGATATGGAATTAAATATGCTAAGGTTGATACAGTGATAACAAATGTATAGGCCTCGGCGATCGTTCCTGATAATGTTGAGAATAAGAATACTTGTGACATAATGTTTGTTAATCGTAATGAATGAATCGGACTTCCTTTTTTGTTTGTTTTTGCAAAGAAGGAAGGGAAGAAGCCTTCTTTTGCTGCTTGATAAGGAACTTCTGAACTTAATAAAATCCATCCTAAGATCGAGCCGAATAGGGAAGTAAGGGCAAGTAGCGCCATTAATTTCCCGCCGCCATGACCCATTGCAGCATTTAATGCATCAGCTAATGGGCGTTCAGAAGTTTGAAGTTTATCAATGTGCAGGACGCCCATTGTTAAAATCGTAATTCCTAAATAAATTCCGACCGTTAATAATAAACCTGTTACAGTTGCGCGTTTTACCGTTTTTGGAGAGACAGCTCGGTTTGATAATAATACAGCTGATTCAATCCCAATAAACGCCCAAAGAGTTGTAAGAGCAGCTAAATTTACTTGTGAAAGCAGTCCGTGTGACACGCCTTCTTTATCAATCATTGGTGTATACCATTGTCCAAACTTTGAAGCTTGAAAGGCAAACAAAGTAACAACAATAAATAGCAGGAATCCAGTTACTTTCGTTGTTGTTGCTAGGAAATTTAACTTCCCAGCTCCGTTTACACCGTTTGTTAAAATCATATGTGTTCCCCATAATAAGAAAGAACAGATGCAGAATGTAATAAGCTTTCCGACTTCCACATTGAACGAACCAATTGAAAATAAGAGATGTGTATCTTTCATAATTGGGAAGAAGAGCGATAAATAGCCTGCAAAAGATGTAATAATGGCAACGTTACTAGCCCAGTTTGCGACCCAATAGCCCCAAACCATACTGAATCCAGCCATTTTTTTCTTTTTTGGCGATGAAAATAAAGCATATGCATGACTTTGTGGTCCTGTTGTTAAGTCAGGACGACGAATTGCTAAATTACCGAAAACAAGAGCTAGCATTAAAACACCAAACCCTGTTGTTAACCAAGCTAATGTAACACCGAGAGGGCTTGCTGTTTGTGCCAATGTACTTGGCACCATGAAAATACCAGCACCAACCATATTGCCGACAACAAATGCTGTCAGCATCCAAAAGCCCCATTTTTTTTGTTGCATAAAAGAATACCTCCAAAGTTAGTATAACCAAGTCAAGCGAGGAGATATGTATGTCTTCCAAAAGGAAGAAAGGCAAGTCCCATATAAAAACAAAAAAAGCACGTGTAATTGTCGTTACGTGCTTTCTATCTTATAAGAAACCTACGACATACCTCTCGATAGCTCTCCACAAACAAAATGTTTGTGACAGTTCTGCACTTATTAAATAGCAGACCCAGCAAGAATGTACAGTGGACACTTCTTACTTCGGCAACCATTCCTTTCTCATTCATTCATCGATGCCACTACATCTCCTGAAATGATACTCTTAATGACTGCAACCTCTACCTCACCGAGATACGAATGAGGATTTATGTATTAAATTAACATAGTCAAGGGTAACAAATGTATTTTTATACGTCAATGGATATAGTAATAATCAGACTATAGTGAATAGTTTGTCATTAGAATTAGTAACAATGATTGAATGGTGTGGATATAAAATACCTCGACAAATAGAAGCAAAAGCAGTCTTATATTCTGTTTGGATTCGTTCAAACAAAGATTCATTAGAGGTGGTTCAAGGAGATAGCAAATATGTTCATGTCAGCAATGAAGACTCCGATAAGTTATTTGAAGCAATAATAGAAACGAAACTTTCTAATGTAAAGTAAAAATAGGGGGCACCAATTATAGGAAGTCCATGATCATGGCCAACAATAAAAAAGAAGCTAGATGTAAAAGTCCAAAACAACGGACCGTTACATTAGCTTCTAAATAAAATATTATATTAAGTTTAATACAGTTACTTTTTCACGTGTCATAGACTCAAGGCTCTTGCGAATACCTTGTGCGCCCATACCAGAACCTTTTACACCGATGAATGGGAAGTGGTCAGGACCACGCTCTGTACGTCCGTTAATTTGTACGGAACCAGTGTCAATTTTGTTAGCAATTGCAAATGCTTTGTTAATGTCTTTTGTGAAGACACTTGCTTGTAAACCGAAATCTGATTTGTTAGCAATTTCAATTGCTTGTTCATCAGAAGAAACACGGATGATTGGAAGGATTGGACCAAACGGCTCTTCCCAAGCCACTTTCATTTCTTCTGTTACCTTGTCGATTAATGTTGGATAAATTAAGTTGCGTTCGCGTTTGTTACCGATTACGATTGTTGCACCTTTTTCTACTGCATCGTCAACTAATCCTTGAACGAAATCAGCAGATTTATCGTCGATTAATGGGACAATTGTGCTGTCTTGTTCCGGAGAGCCAACAGATAATTCGGCAACTTGATCTTTTAGTAAGCTCACAAGCTCGTCTGCTACATTTTCATGTACAAGCACGCGCTTAATTGCAGTACAACGTTGACCAGAGTATGAGAATGCACCGCTAACGATATGTTTTGCAGCTTCTTGTAAGTCAGCATCTTCACATACGATACCAGGGTCTTTACCGCCAAGTTCTAATACAAGTGGAATCATAGCAGCTTTTTTCGCTAAGTGAGTACCTGTATTTGTACCACCTGTGAACGATACCATGTTTACGCCAGAATGTTCTACTAAGTAGTCACCAATAACAGAACCGCGTCCTGTTGCTACGTTTACAAGCCCTTTTGGAAGACCTGCTTTATGGAGTGCTTCTACCATCTTAATTCCGCTAATTGCGCCTTGTGTTGCTGGTTTAAAGATAACAGCGTTACCCATAATAAGAGCTGGTGCAAGTTTTGCAGCAGATAAGTTTACAGGATAGTTAAATGGTGCGATTGCTAAAATTACGCCGCGTGGTGCGCGTTGGATGATTGCAAGTTTAGATTTAGATCCACCTGGGAAGCTATCGCCCATCATGCTTTCACCATGCATATGAAGTGCTTCGTCTACAGTGTAACGAATTAAGTCCGCTGTACGAACAACTTCTTTTTTCGCATCTTTATAGCCTTTACCGACTTCTTTCATTACAATATCAGCAATTTCATCTTGCATATTTACGAGCTCATCAGCCCATTTATATAAATATTTTGCGCGATCTTGAAGAGAAGCTTCAGCCCATTCTTTTTGAGCTTCTTTTGCTGATTCGATTGCTTCATCAACTTCTTCACGAGTAATTGCTTGTACTTTACCAATTATTTCGTGTAAATACGGAGATGGAATATCGATTGTTTGCCCAGAAGAGCTTTCTCTCCATTCACCGTTTAAATAAAATTTGTACGTATTGCTAGTTGTCATGATTAGTCCTCCTAAAATAGCAACTTGTAAGAGTGAGTATATGGTGATTGTAGGGGGTTTGAGAATATTTTTCAAATAAAATGTTTATGAAAACGATTTCTCCTGTAAATTTTATTTTGTATGCCCTTTCTTACAGTGTTTTTTCCTAATTACAAGTGAAATATAGGGTAATCCATATTATATTAAGAAATAAATTTGTGCGTTTTTAAAACTGTATTGAATCTCTTTCATTTTTTGTGATAAAAGTGTGTTTTATGCAATAATGAAAAAAACAATTGACAGAAAAGTTGATAAAGTTGTAAAATTAAAAATGGAAAATAAATGAAGGGGGTGTGCGTAATGATTAGAATCGTAAATGTGATTGGTTTAGCTGTAGTATACGGCGGAAAACATTCATATCATTACGCAACCCGTACGGAAAGATAGGATTTTTTCTGTCTTATCAAAAGCGTACGTTGCGTATATCGTAACGTACGCTTTTTATGCGTTTTTCGCATATCGTCGAGCGGCGGTATGCGTTTTTTTGTCTTTATTTTGATTGTTTCCATGCTCTGTATGGTTTCGATAAAGAAAAATATGAAAGGTGAGAAGAAATGGTGAATTTGTACAATTTTCAAAATGAAAAAGAGGGGGATTTTGATAGTGGGTAACGGAACCTGGGATGAAACAAGAACGAGAAGGGAGCGGTTATATTGTTTTCAGTATTACAAAAGTTAACATGGTTTTTTAAAGAACAATGGAAGAGGTATAGTATAGCGATTGGTGTGCTCTTAATTGTAAATGTAATTGAAATAGTTCCTCCTAAAATATTGGGGTTAACAATTGATCATATTAAAATAGGATCTTTAACAGGAGAAGTAATTATACAATATATTTGGATTTTAGTTGGAGTAACAATAGGTGGTTATGTGCTTACCTATGTATGGCAGCATCAATTGTTTGGCGGATCATTTGTACTTGAAAAAAAGATGCGTTCGAAGTTTATGGACCACTTACTTAAGATGACACCGACCTTTTATCACAAAAACCGCACGGGTGATTTAATGGCAAGGGCGACAAATGATTTAAAAGCGATTTCTATGACCGCTGGGTTTGGTATATTAACATTGGTTGATTCGAGTTTATATATGCTAACAATTGTTTGCATGATGGGGTTTTCAATTAGTTGGCAACTTACATTTGCTGCACTTCTACCTTTGCCGGTTATGGCATATGCCATGAATAGGTATGGGAAGAAACTACATGAAAGGTTTACAATCGCCCAAGATGCTTTTGGAGATATGAATGATAAAGTACTTGAGTCGATTGCGGGTGTTCGTGTTATCCGTGCATATGTGCAGGAGAAGGCGGATGAACAAAGATTTCATCATCTGGGAACAGATGTATATGAGAAAAATATGAAAGTAGCAAGAATCGATGCACTTTTTCAACCGACAGTTAAAATGCTTGTTGGTTTGAGTTATTTAATTGGGCTAGTGTATGGGGCTTTTTTAGTATTCCAATCAAAAGTTACACTTGGAGAGCTCGTTTCCTTTAACGTGTATCTGGGGATGATGATTTGGCCGATGTTTGCTATAGGTGAACTCATAAATGTAATGCAGCGCGGGAATGCCTCACTCGATCGTGTAAATGAAACTTTAGCCTATGAGCCTGATGTGAAAGATGTGAAAAAACCAAAGTTTGTGCAGGCGCCAGAATATATTGATTTTGACAACGTTTCTTTTTCGTATCCAGCATCAGCAGAGCTGAATTTAAAAGATGTTTCTTTTTCATTAAAGCAAGGAGAAACACTTGGCATTGTTGGGAAAACAGGAAGTGGTAAAACAACACTGGTTCGCCAACTTCTTCGTCAATATCCACTTGGAGAAGGGAATATTACAGTTTCTGATGTTACGCTTGATAAGATTCCAACTGAAAACGTACTAAGCTGGATTGGATATGTACCGCAAGAGCATATTCTATTTTCAAAAACGGCAAGAGAAAATATTTTATTTGGAAACAGAGAAGCAAGTGAAGAAGAACTTCAAAAAGCAATTGAAATTGCTGCGTTCAAAAAGGATTTAGAATTTCTTCCGGAAGGCTTAGAAACGCTTGTTGGTGAAAAGGGTGTTTCCCTATCCGGTGGACAAAAACAACGGATTTCAATTGCGCGAGCTGTCATTCAAAATCCAGAAATTTTAATTTTAGATGATTCTTTATCGGCTGTTGATGCTCGAACAGAAGCGGCAATTATTGAGAATATACGGACGGAAAGAAGCGGGAAAACAACAATTATAACAACGCATCGCTTATCAGCAGTGCAGCATGCAGATTGGATTCTTGTTATGGATAACGGTGAAGTTGTTGAAGAAGGGACACACGAAAGGCTTGTTCAAAATGAAGGATGGTATAGAGAGCAGTTCGAAAGGCAACAAGGAGAAAATGTGGAAGGGGAGGTGAAAATATGAGCACCCCAAAAAGATTATTTCAATATGCGATGAAAGTTAAGGGAACTATCCTTGCGGCACTTGCTATGTTATTTATTTTCGTGATTGCAGAGCTTGCAGGGCCATTCGTGGCAAAAATAATGATTGATGATCATATAGTTGGGATAGAGAAACCTTGGTATGAAACGGTGCAAGGTGACGATGCTGTATTGTATAACGACTTATGGTATAAGCGAAGCGATCGTTTTGAAAAGGGAGAGAAGAAAGGAAAAGAAGTTCGAATTATTCAAGTTGGTTTCAAGTATTATTTTGTGCCAAATAAATTATCATTTGAGGGAATACGTTCTGTAAAAGGGGATATGGTTACCATTCAAAGTGGGAAAGCTACGCAAGTGTATAAAGCGAAGCTGTTAACGACGCAAGAAATATATGCGTTTTATGAACCAGAGATAAAACGATTACTTTTACTTGGCGGAGGATATTTTGCTTTATTAGTAGTTGTGTCTTTGTTTGCGTATGGGAAGCAGTTTTTCTTACAGAAAGCGTCTAATAAAATTATTCAAATTATGCGTGAAGATGTCTTTTCTCATATTCAAACATTACCCATTCGATATTTCGATCATTTGCCGGCAGGGAAAATTGTGTCAAGAGTTACGAATGATACGGAGGCGATCCGGGAGTTATATGTAACAGTTTTAGCGACATTTGTTTCTAGTATTATTTATATTATCGGAATATTTATTGCCCTATTTTTACTTGATGTAAAGCTAGCATTATTATGCTTACTTATTGTACCGATTTTGATTGTTTGGGCTATTTTATATAGAAAATATGCTTCTGTATACAATCATAAAATGCGTTCTAGATTATCGGATATTAATGGTACCGTAAATGAATCGATTCAGGGGATGCCAATTATTCAGGCGTTCCGTCAAGAGCGGGAAACAAAGCAAGAATTTGAAGAGTTAAATGGAGACTACTTTAAATATCAAAATAAGATTTTACATTTAAATGCTGCAACATCGCATAATTTAGTAGGAGTTTTGCGGAATATTGCTTTTACAGGAGTAATTTGGTATTTTGGCGGCGCCTCATTAAGTGCGGCAGGACTCCTTTCTTTAGGGGTACTGTATGCATTTGTCGATTATTTAACAAGACTCTTTTCACCGATTACAAATATGGTCAATCAACTTGCGAATCTCGAACAAGCGCGAGTTGCAGCAGAGCGTGTATTTGAACTGTTAGATGAAAAGGGAGAAGTATTACAGGAAGAACGTATACCACGTCTTAGTGGGAATGTTCGATTTGATAATGTTTCCTTGTCTTATAACGGGAAAGATGAAGTGTTAAAAAATATTTCTTTTGAAGCGAAAAAAGGAGAGACGATTGCCCTTGTTGGTCATACTGGATCTGGGAAAAGTTCAATTATGAATGTGCTTTTCCAGTTCTATGAGTTTCAAAAAGGAAAGATCACTATTGATGGGCATGATGTAAAACAGATACCAAAACAAGCGCTTCGTGAACATATGGGAATTGTGCTTCAGGATCCATTTTTATTTAGTGGGACAGTTGCATCGAATGTAAGTTTAGAAAAACCTGAGATTTCAAAAGATCGGATTGTAAAAGCGTTACATGATGTAGGAGCTGACCGATTTGCTAATAATATAGAAGAAGAAATTACGGAAAAAGGGGGTACGCTCTCGACAGGGGAGCGCCAACTTATCTCATTTGCGCGCGCATTAGCATTTGATCCGGCAATTTTAATTTTAGATGAAGCAACTTCAAGTATTGATACGGAGACTGAAGCGATGATTCAAGGGGCATTAGAAGTTGTTAAAAAAGGAAGAACAACATTTATCATTGCGCATCGCCTTTCAACAATTAAGAGCGCAGATCAAATTATTGTACTCGACCGGGGCACGATTCTTGAAAAGGGATCTCATGATGAATTGATGCAGAAAAAAGGTCGTTATTATGAAATGTATAAAACACAAATAGAAGGAAGTCAAAGTGCTTAAATTTCATTAAATGTTCAGAAAAATTTAAAGTAATGTTTACAAATAGCCCCCTTTCTTTATCTATATGATATGTTGGAGGAAAGGGGGAATAGTGATGGAAGAATTATCGGTGACATTTAACATTGCGTTCTTTTTATTATTGTGTACGATGGTCGGGTATTGTGTATTAGATTCGTGAAAGAGCTTGCGTAAGTAGCAAGCTCTTTTTTGTTTTCACTCGGCATGGGGCTAAAAAGTGTCTGACTGCATCTACGCATGATCGGAAGTTCTCTTCCACCTAAAAAAGAAAGGTTTTATCAATTTGCATTTATATAGATAAAAGAAGTATTGTTTTACCTTTTCTTCTATAAATGCTATATTTAAAAATGTTACTTATTTTTTGTATGTTGCCACTTTGTTTGATTATGAAAAAAAAGGATACACTAATGGCGAACATTTTCATTGAAAAATTGTTCAAGATTGCATACAATCAATATAGTTCTTAAATTCCTATCAGAATACTTGGAGGATTAACATCATGAAAAAATTATTTTCAGTGCTTGCAGTAACTACACTAGCAGTTGGTATTGTAGCGGGCTGTGGCAACGGAGAGAAAAAAGATACAGCTAGTCAAGACGCATTGCAAAAAATAAAGCAAAGCGGTGAAATCGTTGTTGGTACAGAAGGTACATACCCACCGTTTACATTCCATGATGGAAGTGGAAAATTAACTGGATTTGATGTTGAGTTAACAGAAGAAGTTGCAAAACGATTAGGTGTAAAACCAGTATTTAAAGAAACACAATGGGACAGCTTGCTTGCAGGGCTTGACGCAAAACGATTTGATATGGTTGCAAATGAAGTCGGAATTCGTGAAGATCGTCAAAAGAAATATGATTTCTCTAAACCATATATTTCTTCTTCAGCAGCACTTGTCGTTGCAAAGGATAAAGATAAGCCAGCTTCATTTACGGATGTAAAAGGATTAAAAGCGGCGCAATCTTTAACAAGTAACTATGCTGATCTTGCGAAGAAAAACGGAGCAGAAATTATCGGTGTAGAAGGATTTAGCCAAGCAGTAGAGCTACTGAATACAGGACGTGTTGATTTTACAATCAATGACAAATTATCAGTGTTAAACTATTTAGAAACGAAAAAAGATGCAAACATTAAAATTGCAGCAACAGAAAAAGAAGCATCACAAAGTGGGTTCTTATTCCGTAAAGGTAGCGATAAGCTTGTACAAGAAGTAGATAAAGCGTTAGAAGATATGAAAAAAGATGGTACGTATGACAAAATAACGAAAAAATGGTTCGGTGAAAATGTATCTAAGTAGTGCACTCGTTGCAGACCGATTGTCTACATGGATAGATATTATGCAAGCATCTTTCATGCCTATGCTGGAGGGTGCTCTGTTCACAACGATTCCATTAACGCTTATCACATTTGTAATTGGTCTTATATTAGCGACACTTACAGCGCTTGCTCGTATTTCAAATAGTCGCCTTCTGCAATGGATCGCTCGTATCTATGTATCTATTATTCGCGGAACACCACTTCTTGTACAATTGTTTATTATTTTCTACGGGCTTCCAACTCTTAAAATTGAGATTGACCCATATACAGCAGCTATTATTGGGTTTTCATTAAATGTTGGGGCATATGCATCTGAAATTATTCGCGCATCCATTTTATCGATTCCGAAAGGACAATGGGAAGCAGCGTATACAATTGGAATGACATATCCACAAGCACTAAAACGTATTATTTTACCGCAAGCAACACGTGTATCAATTCCACCGCTTTCGAATACATTTATTAGTTTAGTGAAGGATACTTCATTAGCATCGTTAATTTTAGTAACAGAGATGTTCCGAAAAGCACAGGAAATTGCAGCAATGAACTATGAGTTTTTAATTGTTTATTTTGAAGCAGGTCTTATTTATTGGGTGATTTGTTTCTTACTATCTATCGTGCAACAAATATTAGAAAAACGTTCAGAACGTTATACTCTAAAATAATAATCCTTTCATAAAAGGAGTTTTTGTTTTTATGATTTCAATTCAACATTTACAAAAAAGTTTCGGAGATAATGCCGTACTAAAACATATAGATGCATCAGTCGAAAAAGGTGAGGTCGTTGTAATTATCGGACCATCTGGATCTGGTAAAACGACATTGTTACGTTGCCTAAATGTATTAGAAATGCCGAATGCAGGTATTGTCCGCATTGGGGATAAAGAGCTGGATTTCTCTAAAAAAATAACGAAGAGTGATATTGTAAAGCTTCGTACACAAACAGGTATGGTGTTCCAACATCATAATTTATTCCCGCATTTAACAGCCATTCAAAATGTAATGGAAGGGCTTGTTACAGTGAAAAAGATGGGGAAAGAAGATGCGAAGAAAAAAGCAACGTATTTCCTTGAAAAAGTTGGACTTGGTGACAAGATGAATTTATATCCATTTCAGCTGTCGGGTGGTCAACAGCAACGCGTAGGGATTGCTCGTGCGCTTGCGATGGAACCACAAGTTCTATTATTTGATGAACCAACATCAGCGTTAGATCCAGAACTTGTGCAAGAGGTCCTAAAAGTAATGAAGGAACTTGCAAAAGAGGGAATGACGATGGTAATTGTAACGCATGAAATGCGTTTTGCTCATCAAATTGCGAACCGTGTTATCTTTATGGATGGCGGTGTCGTTGTGGAACAAGGAACACCGGAAGATGTATTTACAAATCCGCAAGAAGAACGAACGAAGCGATTTCTGCAAATGCTAAGGTAGAAAGAAAGGTCTCAAGCGAATGCTTGAGACCTTTTTTGCCATATATATTTATTTTTGGAATCCGCCAAGGCTTTGTTCAGCCATTGCTACTAAACGTTTTGTAATTTCTCCACCAACAGAACCGTTTGCACGAGCTGTAGAATCTGCTCCTAATTGTACACCAAATTCTTGTGCGATTTCGAATTTCATTTGATCAAGTGCAGCTGTTGCACCAGGTACTACTAATTGATTTGAAGAATTTTGGTTTGCCATAGGAATATATCCTCCTTAGAGTATAGAAAATTTTTTTGGTTGGACTAGCTGGATTTGAACCAGATTATCGCCCCGTTTGGCGCTAATCCATCGTTTGTGGTGAGTGTATTCATAGTATGGATGTTACCTAGAAAGATATGCAGGTTAATGATTTGTAAAATTTGTAAAAAATTAAAGGTATGAGAAGTGAAAATGAGCAAGCGTTGTATTTTTGAAAAAGAAGGTCACACTAATGGTAAATATAAAGTGATGCTTCCATCATTGGGAGTTTATATCCACCTTACCTTTTTCGTTTTGAGCTGGGAGTCTTACAGCCTGTTAATACGGAGGAAAGTGAAACTTTTATCAGTCGAAAAAGAAGTGAATGATGTTTGGAGGAATGTAGATGGAGATATGTCCACTTTGTAATGGATTGGAAGCTCAAACATATTCTTGTCAAACTTGTATGAGTGTACTCCAAGATTATGGAAAAGTTGTGGATTACATAGATGATTATAGTGCGTACATGGATCAAGACTTATTAATACAGGTAGATGGTTTGACATTTGATAATTCTCGGCAGTATTGTGCTCACTTTTTCTATTGTGGTAGATGCGATACACAAACTGAAATGATTGTGAAACTTGTATAACGAAAAAACTTCCACCTTATGACGTGGTGGAAGTTTTTTCATTGGACAATTCTTTTTTTGGATGATGGAAAGAGTGTTCAGTTAAATAAATGGCATATTCATAAAATAACTGTCTTGTTAATTCGCTATGTTCTTTTAATTTTTTATATTGAAATACACTTCTTCCTGGTTTAGAATTCGCTTCAAATAACCATATGTTTTCTGTTTTATCTAAACCGATATCAAAGCCAATTTCTCCAATGTTTCCGTTTATACGTTGATCTAGAATAGGGCTTAGTTGTAAGGCAGCATTTTTTAATTTATTTGTAATTCGAATCCGTTCAGTTGCGTCAGAGAAAATTTCTTGAAGGAGCTTTACGTCCCCACCGCTATTCATGTGAGTGGTCATACTGCCCGTTCCAGCAATTTTTGCAACAATAGCACTCACTTTCCAAGCTCCAAAGCGATCTTTATTGGTATGAACTCGGAAATCTACTGGTTGCCCATCTAACCGGAATGAGGAGATGCCTTGCTGGACAATAAATTGTTTTAAATCATGCCCTTGTAGAACATGGTTGAGTAGCGTTTCTAAAGAATGATACTTTCGTAATTTGTTTTTTTCTTTTTCACGATAACGACAATAATAACGGTTTTCTGTTGTAGAATAAAAAATTTGACAAATGTTTCGTCCGAAACTACCGTGTATAGGTTTTATGTATACGTGTTTGTATGATGATAAGAACCTCTCAACTTGTTCAAAGTGCTGGAATGCTTCTGTTTTAGGTAGTAGGGAAGATACGGTTTCTTCATTAATAAGGTGCTGATGTATTTCCCATTTGTTAAAAAATCCTGGATTAAACCATGGAATCGCATACTTTGTTTGTAACCTTTTTTTTACTCTAGCAATAGGTTTGTGCAGTTCGGATTTTCGACTTGGTAATCGGTCATAAATAACATTTGGAAAAGGAACGTTATATTGTATCCAGTTACCTTCTTTAAAAAAATAACCCTCAATTATTTCTTTATCCCAATTTATATGTTGTGCACCAAATAAAAATATAAATGGACGTAAATCGTATGGAGGGGTGAGTAAATCGCTGAAACTAATTGATCGATTCCCAATTGGTGCAGATGCAGATTTAATGAATCCGGTTGTGAAAATGCCAATCAATGGCCCGAATATAAGAGTTCGATTTTGAATGAACGCGTGTATGTTAGTTGAAGGAAGAAGTAAAAGTTTTTTTGCGATGTGCTCACCGATAATAATTTCATGATTATACGTATAATGTATTTGAATATCTTTACATGTAATAGACCTTGTGCCAAAAGATACGAATTCTAGAGGAGGATTGCTAGAAAATATATAGGGTAGTGTTAATGATTTTGGATAATCAATTGAAATTTGTAATGTGTACATATGATCTTTCAATTTCATTCCTCCTCCCTTAATTAGGGTATAAATCTGCTAAAACGTAACGGCCCGTGGAAAATCTCTTCGGCTAGCGTTTGGTCATACTGAATAAAAGGCATATAAGATGGTCTCGTATCAGCGTGCATAAGCCAAATTGCTCCTTTTTTGTCCATTATGATAGACAGTTCTAATTCAAAAAGAGCAGGATGCATTTGTTCAATCGTTTTGGGCACCTCTGTTGTGATATCATGTAATGCATCTCGTAATAAGAGAACGCCAATAGGTGATAGGAAATGGTTTATTTTTGAGAATGGGTGAAGTGTAGAGTGTTTTATAACTGGAAGTAAAAATTCAAAAGGGAATGTGCTTGTTTGAATAAATTTTCCGATTACGCGCCAATTTTTTTCTTTGTTTTTTTGCATGAGACAGCGTATATGAATCGGGTATGTTAACTGCTCTGGAGGATATGGCATGGGATGAATGATATAGCGAGATAAGTGAATGAATGTTTTATACCAGGATAAAAATTCTTTTTTGTCCTTATATATGAGCGATGAGCGGTTTTGTGTATAAATGGTTTCTATGTGAAAGGATTTATCTTTGTACATAACTCGATATGTTTTGTTGTCAGCATACATATCGACAGGTTTTAGAATAATATCTTTTTCCTTTTGCAGTAGTTTTAGAATCATTTGTATAGTTCCTTTTTCTATTATAGGTATGTAAGGAGATAATTTTTTATTAGGGAGTAGAATTGTAAGCAGTTCGTCGTAATTGATCATTTCGCTATTTAAAAACACGGATGAAGAGCGTTTGCGTAGTGAATGAATAATGAAATTAGCTTCTTGAAACGCCGTATCCTGTTTGAAGTGACAACGTTCGTATATATATGAAGGAATAGGGAATTTTTGTTCAACCCAGCTTCCTGTATCTGTGTCATAAAGAAGTCCTGTAACGAGATCTGTTTTCGCATCGATACAAAATGGAGTAAATTGGGCAACAACGTTGTAATACAAACGAGCTCGCTTGGCGATTTCGGTGTAATAAGTTCGTTCATGATGAAACTGAGATGTTAAGAGTCCGAGAACCAACGAAATCACTCCTTTTAAGAATATGCGTACAGGTGATGAGGTTTTTGTATCCGTGAATATGAAAAGTAAAAGATAAGTGGACAGAGTATCCTCGTTATATATATTGCAAATATGTTCCTACATCATTATACTGTTGTCCGTATGGTGATATGCTATTTTTTACTAGGTGTGTGAGGGATAGCAGAAATGAGAAGGAAAATAATGAAGAGCAGGGTGGCGTAGTGTACTTGTAATAGATGGTGGTAAGATGTGTGTATACTTGGAGAAACGGAAGGTTGATTGTTATGAATGTATGGCTGAATATGTTAACTACAACGGGGCTGGGGGCACTAATTGGTGGATATACGAACCATTTAGCAATAAAAATGTTGTTTCGTCCTCATCGTCCTGTTTATATTGGAAAGTTTCAATTACCGTTTACACCAGGTTTGATTCCGAAGCGCCGAGATGAACTTGCGGTTCAATTAGGAAAAATGGTTGTTGAACATTTATTAACACCAGAAGGATTAGGAAAGAAACTAACAAACAAAGAGTTTCAGGAAGAATTGATGAATTGGGTACAAGCGGAAGTAGAGCAACTTCTTATGAATGAACAATCATTGCGGGAAGTTTTAGAGAAATGGAACCTGGAGAATGTAGAAGAACAGGCTGTCCAGAAAATTGAAAGCATCATTGCAGAAAAGATTCATGTATTTTTAAAGCAGTATTATGCATATACATGGGAACAAGCTCTACCTCATTCGGTTCATGAAAAAGTGGAGCAGATGATTCCGAACATCGCTTTATTTATTATAAGAAAAGGAATCGCTTTTTTCGAAAGTGAAGAAGGGAAAGAGCGTCTTTCGAAAATGATTGATGATTTCTTTGCTTCTCGTGGTACCTTGTTAAATTTAGTTGGTATGTTTTTAGGAAATGTAAGTCTGGTGGATCGCTTGCAGCCGGAAGTTATTAAGTTTTTACATCAAGATGGAACGAAGCAACTGTTAGAGGATGTTCTCCAAAAAGAGTGGAAGAAATTAAAAGAACGAGGCGTAAAAGAACTGGAGTCGTTTATATCCAAAGAAACGATTGTAACATCGATGTTAACAACAATGAATATGAAAGAAACTGTCGGTAAATTTCTAGATCAATCTGTTCAAACGGTATGTGAGCCACTAAGAGAAGAAGTTGTTCGAAACGTAATTCCAAATTTAGTACAAAAGAGTTTAAATTGGTGCGCAGGGAACGTAGAAAATATGCTGAAACGTCTTCGGTTAGCAGAAATTGTTGAGCAAGAAGTATCGACGTTCTCGACAGAGAGATTAGAAGATCTTGTGTTGTCTATTACAAAGAGTGAACTGAAGATGATTACATATTTAGGTGCGTTATTAGGTGGGACTATCGGGCTTATTCAAGGGATATTATTACTTTTTTTAATGTGAATTGTATGTCTTGTTACGCTTTATAATAGTTGCACCGACAGGGGATTTTGTACGGACTAACGATTCATTTTATAAATAAAGTGAAATATCTTCACATCTCTCGCATAGTTTGATATGGTAAGAAGGTACGTATGAAAAAGGTACTTACAAGGTTCGGCATGGATTATCATGCTAGCCTGTTAAAGGAGGAAAAATAAAATGACAAAAAACATTCATGATGTTGCATATGAATTACAAAAAACAATCGCAGAAAATGCAGATTTTCAAGCGTTAAAAGCAAGCTATGCAGAAGTACAAGGGGATGCAGCTTCAAAACAATTATTTGATCAGTTCCGTACGATGCAATTAGGCTTACAACAAAAAATGATGCAAGGCCAAGAAATTACAGAAGAAGATAATCAAAAAGCACAAGAAGTTGTAGCACTTATTCAGCAAGACTCAAAAATCACAAAGTTAATGGAAGCGGAGCAACGCTTAAATGTTGTAATCGGCGATATTAACAAAATTATTATGAAGCCACTTGAAGAATTATATAGTGCATACGCACAAGCTTAATGAGAAAGACGTTTCCCGAATATGAGGGAAACGTCTTTTTTTTATTATGAATGGAACGAGCTAGTAATCTCTTCTGGTTTTTGTTGCAGAATTTGTAAATCGTGTGTAATAGGGGAATTTTGAGAATTGAATACCCATTATTCATGCTGACGAAAAAATATTGCGCTTAAACGAAAAGAGTGTTCGGTGAAGTAGGTGTAGCTTAGGAGTATAATGGAATTAAAGACATATCAACAACTCGCGAGAACTGAATAGTTAATTTACCGCCTTAAATTAAGTTATTTAGTTAATGTTTCGATACATCTTTATTTTTTATTAGTGACGAATACTGATAGAATTGGTACGGTTTTTTGTAAGATATCTAGGTTTTTTACTATTTTTAATTTTCCCCTTAAACAATTTATAAATAATGAAAAACTAGATATCTTAACTTTTTCTATTTTTATGTATGAAATAATTAGTTTGACTTAAGGAAACAATTTTTTCATAAGTTTAGTAGCAACATCTGTTGTTACTACTGATAAGTATAAACCAAAAAAGATAGAGAGTAATGTTTTCTCTAGTTGAGTTACTCTAATCTATAAAATTTCTATACGTCGGAATTATAGAAATTTCCATTTACCTTTTTCATCTGTTGTTAATTTAGAAGGGAACCTTTCTTATGGAAGGTTCCTTTTTATAATTGTTTCGATTATTATGACAATCTTTATGATTATTACGATAGTTATTGCAATATGTAAGGGTATACATTTAAATGGTATTTCGAAATAGTAAAAATGTAAAGGTTTTCAATGAGTATTGTCGAAATAATGTCAAATTCATATTGTTGGAAAAGTAATACATTTATACTATAATAATCAACAAGATATATTACACCACGTTAATTAACTAAGTGTAATATATAGGTGATTTACATAATAACCAGCTTTATTGTACACAATTTTGACATAAAGGGATGATTAGTTTGAGTACAGAAGTAAAAGCAAACAACGTGAAAACAAAAACAAAAGGAGCCGATCTTGTTGTTGATTGTTTAATTCAGCAAGGAGTTACACATGTTTTCGGGATTCCAGGTGCAAAGATCGACTCTGTCTTTGATGTATTACAAGAAAGAGGACCGGAGTTAATTGTTTGTCGTCACGAACAAAACGCAGCATTTATGGCAGCGGCTGTCGGAAGATTGACAGGAAAACCAGGTGTATGTCTTGTGACTTCAGGACCAGGAACATCAAATTTGGCGACAGGTCTTGTTACTGCTAATGCAGAGAGTGATCCCGTTGTTGCTTTAGCGGGTGCAGTACCACGTACAGATCGATTGAAACGTACACATCAATCTATGGATAATGCTGCACTATTCGAACCAATCACAAAGTATAGCGTAGAAGTAGAACATCCTGATAATGTGCCAGAAGCACTTACAAATGCATTTCGCAGTGCAACTTCTACACATCCAGGAGCAACACTCGTTAGTCTTCCGCAAGACGTTATGACGGCTGAAACAGCAGTTTCATCTATCGGTGCGTTATCTAAGCCACAGCTTGGAATCGCTCCCATATATCAAATTGAGGCTGTTGTAGAAAAGATAAAATCGGCAAAATTACCAGTTATCTTACTTGGTATGAGAGCGAGCACAAATGAAGTGACAAGAGCTGTTCGCGAACTTATTGCTGATACACAGTTGCCAGTTGTAGAAACATATCAAGCTGCTGGAGCAATCTCACGTGAATTAGAAGATCATTTCTTTGGACGCGTTGGATTATTCCGAAATCAACCAGGTGATATTTTATTAGAAGAAGCTGATCTTGTTGTATCTATTGGTTATGATCCAATTGAGTACGATCCGAAGTTTTGGAATAAAGTAGGCGACAGAGAGATTATTCATCTTGACGATCATCAAGCAGATATCGATCATGACTATCAACCAAGCTCTGAATTAATTGGTGATATTGCATTAACTGTAGACAGCATTGCAGAGCAATTACCAAGACTTACCTTGTCAACGAAATCAGAAGCTATCTTAGATCAATTACGTGCGAAATTATCAGAACAAGCAGAGGTACCAGCTCGTGATTCACAAGGGCTTACACATCCACTGCAAGTTATTCGTACCCTTCGTTCATTAATTGATGATGAAACAACTGTTACATGTGACATTGGTTCACATTATATTTGGATGGCAAGATGTTTCCGTTCTTATGAACCACGTCGCTTATTATTTAGTAACGGTATGCAAACGTTAGGTGTTGCACTTCCATGGGCGATTGCAGCGACATTAGTTGAACCCGGGAAAAAGGTCGTGTCTGTTTCTGGAGACGGTGGCTTCTTATTCTCAGCAATGGAATTAGAAACAGCGGTACGCCTGAATTCACCAATTGTTCATCTTGTTTGGAGAGATGGTACATATGATATGGTTGCCTTCCAACAAATGATGAAATATGGTAGAACATCAGCTACCGAATTTGGTGATGTTGATATTGTGAAATTTGCTGAAAGTTTCGGAGCTACGGGTCTTCGTGTGAATGCGCCTGAAGAGTTAGAACGTGTATTACAAGAAGCATTGAAAGCAGAAGGTCCTGTAATTGTGGATGTTCCCATTGATTACCGTGACAATATTAAGCTAAGTGAAAAATTACTACCAAATCAATTAAATTAACAGTAAAGGAGGGGAATAGATATGAGCACCATACAGTTATTAGAAAGAAATATGAAACAAACGAAGATGAATAATGAAGTCTATCAAACATCGACGATGCTAGCTTTACTAGATGGTATATATGATGGGATTATCAATTTTGAGCAATTGAAAAAACATGGTGATTTCGGCATTGGCACGTTTGATCAATTAGATGGTGAAATGATTGCTTTTGACGGAGAGTTCTATCACTTACGTTCCGATGGTTCAGCAGAAATGGTAGAGCCAGAAGAAACGACACCATTTTCAACCGTAACATTTTTTGAAAAAGAAATGAGTTATACAATTGATCATCCAATGAATCGAGAAGAAGTGGAAGCATTATTACATGAATTAATGCCAAGTAAAAATCTATTTTATGGTATCCGAATGGATGGAACATTTCGTGAAGTCAGAACAAGAACTGTTCCGCAGCAAGAAAAACCGTATACACCACTTGTAGAAGTGACGAAATCTCAACCGATTTTCTCTTTCGCTGATACAAAAGGTACGATGGCAGGATTTTGGACACCAGATTATGCACAAGGTATTGGAGTAGCGGGTTTCCATTTGCATTATATTGATGATGAGCGAAGCGGAGGCGGACATGTTTTTGACTTCATCATTGAAAACTGCACCATTCAACTTTGTCAAAAAGCCCATCTACATTTAGCACTTCCAGAAACGGCTGATTTCATGGCAGCTGATTTATCAAGAGAAAATCTTGAAAATGATATCGCAACTGCAGAAGGTGCAGAGTAAAAAAGAAGCCAAATTGTTTAATAGACTATAATTAGAAGAGGATACTATGTTCATTATGAAACATAGTATCCTCTTCTTTTATACATTATGGAATGTATAATCAGATATTGAAAATATAATCTATTATGTATAAAACGAACAAAGAATATACGTTTGTTATAGGGTGAAGGAGCTTAGAGTGGGATTGTCAAAAAGCTTCAATTCTTTCTAGGTAAGGGTGAATGTTGGTTTGTAATAAAGTTTGATCAAAAGCATGCTACAAAAATTGATTTTTCAACAGAAGAAACCCAAACATTTTGAAAAAAGTTTGGTCAAAATGCTTGGGTTGTTTGTTGCTAGTGAATAATTTTTTATAAAAAAGTTTAATGTTGTTTTAGAATAAAGTTTGTTCAAATTAATGCAAATGACCTTGATAAAAGAATAAAAAGAAAGAGCGTGTTTTGAAAAAGATTGATCAAAACATGCTCTTAAAATATTCTAACAAACTCTAGATAAATCAAGTAGTAACTTTATTTTATATTCAAAATTGGTAATATTACACAACTAACCCTGTGTTATTCAAACTTAAACATCTTCTTTATTAGTAGGAAAACCTAATGGTCTTATATCATATTCCCATTTATGAGTGCATTCCGTTAACGTATTTCCTATTTTCCCATTAAAAAGCCTAATTTCTCAATTTATTGTAGAGGAATTAGGCTTTTTTTCACTACTCCATTAAAGCACCTTATAGTTTAATGACTTGATTTACTGATTATCTTTTCAATCATTCACTTTGAACTACATAGATATAGTTTTTGTTGCAACTGTTTGTTGAAATGCCTGATCATGCTCAACAATAACCATTGTGGGATTAAATTGTTGAATAAGCTCTTCAATCTGCATACGCGAATAAATATCAATAAAATTTAATGGTTCATCCCATATATATAAATGAGCTTTTTCACATAAACTTTTAGCGATAAGCAGCTTTTTCTTTTGTCCACCAGAATAATGAGATATATCTTTCTCAAATTGAATTCGGTCAAAATCCATCTTACGTAGGATAGATTTAAATAACGTCTCATCAATCTCATGCTCTTCAATAAAGTCTGATAACGACCCTTTCAAATGAGAAGTATCTTGTTGGACATAGGAAATGATGAGTCCTGAACCTAAATTAACTGAGCCTGTATGCTGTATCGGATGTCCTAGAATTAGTTTTAGGATACTACTTTTCCCACTTCCATTCTTTCCATCAAGTACAATTCGGTTACCTTGTTCAACTATAAAGCTAATTGGCTCATTCACTATTTGGTCATCATACTTAACAGACACATCAGCCAAAACAACCAATTCATTTGACTGGAATTTCAATGATTCTAATTTTAACGAATCAGTTTTCTCTACATTTTTTAGTAATTTTGACTTTTCTTCAATAGCTTTTTGTTTCCTTGATTCAAGATTCTTCGATCTCTTCATCATCTTGGCCGCTTTATGCCCTACAAAACCTTTGTCCAACTTAGAACCAGAATTCCTTGTCCCGTTTTTAGTGGCTTCCACTTGATGAGACCAACCTGCTGAACGCTTTGAAGACTGTTTTAATCTCCCTATGTCTTTTTGTAGACGCTCATTTGTAGCTTCTTCGTGTTCCTGCTGTCTATCAAAATTTAACTTCCAAGAAGAATAGTTACCACTTTGAACTTCAATGTTTGCTCTATTTATAGATAAGATATGGTCAACGCATCCGTCTAAAAAGATTCTGTCATGTGAAATTAAAATAAATCCTTTTTTCTTCCTTAGATAATCAGAGACCATCTTTCGTGCATCAGTATCTAGATGATTTGTTGGCTCATCAATTAATAGAAATTGACCCTCATTCAAAAACAGTGCAGCAAGCAACACCTTTGTTTGTTCTCCATTTGATAATGTTTTAAATGGTCGGTACATGACCTCGGCATCAACATTTAAATAGGATATTTCACGAAGAAATTCCCAATCTTCTGCTTGGGGACAAATTTCTTCAAGGATTTCATGAGTAAACTTGTTCTTATTTGAAACTGGGTAAGGGAAATAATTAAATTCTACCGAAGAAGTGATTTTCCCACTATACTCATAATTCCCTAATAATAAATTAAAGAATGTCGTTTTACCTCGTCCGTTTCTACCGATAAATCCTAGTTTCCAATCCGTATCTATTTGAAAGTTTACACCTTCAAAAATATTATCAAAGCTACCTGGATATGAAAAAGTTAAGTCTTGAACTTTTATCATTGACATAATAATTCCTCCTTTATATATCGACACTTTTCATATAAAGTCGGAATATCCATCAGTTTTTTAATTCCTCCATATAAGTTTGATGGATACTAACGACTTATATAGAGCATTACATGTGTAACAATAGTGTCTGAATTACTCATTTTTCTCTCTCCTTTATTTGTTAGGTTAAAGTTACGGATTAATAAATATCGACTTCTATAAGAGAATAAAAAAATCCTTCCAATTTATAAATTGGAAGGATTAGTCTTTCACTTATACTGAATAAGTCCTTATTAATCATTGGAATCATGATAAATAAAGTATGAACTGATTTATAAAAATGGATAGACCAACCCTATATTTTGTAGTTTGAATTTATTAATTTCAAATTAAAATATAGATTAGTTAATCATTATTCACCCATCAGTCCTCTCATAATTCTATTTTTAAAATAACATTCTTTTTTACGGAATGCAATATCTGAATCATCTTTACCTAATCCTATCCAAACTCATTTAAAATTCTTCAATTGCGAAAGTTGGAGAAGCGGCCAGCCCTCCTATTTCGATTACAATCGCTTATTATGCAGGAGCAGTTATTCCAGCAAATTTTTTAGGATATGGCTTGGCTATTATAATTCCATCAGATCATCTTCCGAATAACAGTGAAGATAATTGGGTGGAAGTGTACCTAACTACTTCTTTAGCACCGCCTACGGCCACCCAAGCCCTTGTGTCTATTTTTAAGTTAGGTCAGATCGGAAGTCCGAATGTGATTGTGGATGATATAGCATTGTTAGTGTCGGGGCAATCTGGTCCTACCGGAGTTACGGGACCAACGGGAGAACCGGGATCTAGCGGAGTTACGGGACCAACGGGAGAACCGGGATCTAGCGGAGTTACGGGACCAACGGGA
>NZ_LTAQ01000003.1:0-13242 GCF_001590835.1 Bacillus gaemokensis | reverse complement strand
GGAGTTACGGGACCAACGGGAGAACCGGGATCTAGCGGAGTTACGGGACCAACGGGAGAACCGGGATCTAGCGGAGTTACGGGACCAACGGGAGAAACAGGGCCAACCGGGCCTACGGGACCAGGATTAACAGCAGTCAATCGTATCTATGTAGCGAATGCTAATGATAATACTGTGTCTGTAATTGATGGTATAACGAATAATGTGATTGCTACGGTTACTGTTGGAGATTTCCCTATAGTACCAGCGGTTAATCCTTCCACAAATCGGATTTATGTGACAAATGCTGTTAGTGGCACTGTGTCCGTGATTGATGGTACAACAAACAGTGTGATTGCTACGATTTCGGTTGGAATACAGCCAATCGGGGTAGGAGTCAATCCAGTTACGAATCGTGTTTACGTGTCGAATAGAGGCAGTGGTACTGTATCCGTGATTAGTGGAGTAATGAATAATGTATTTGCTACCATCACAGTGGGGGTCGCTCCAAACGACGTAGGAATTATCAATCCATTAACCAATTGTATTTATGTATCAAATACTGATGATGATACTGTATCTGTGATTGATGGTACAACAAACAGTGTGATTGCTACGATTCCAGTAGGAAGTACTCCACGAGGGGTGGGGGTCAATTCCTCTACAAACCTTATTTATGTAGCAAATAATGGAAGTGGTACTGTATCTGTAATTGATGGTGCAATAAATAGCGTAGTTGCTACGATTACAGTTGGGAATCTATCCTTTGGAGTGGTAGTCAATCCTTAAGTGGTTTTTGTGCATCACTTTCTTCTATGAATATACCATGTACAGCGGTATTGAATCAGGATGCTTTCATGTATTAGATATATAAATCTAAAAAAGAGCATAAGAACTATCACCTTGTACAAAATTACTAGACATGTTCCAAACAACTACATAGTTTGACAATACTTATATTTTTTCATCGTTTAGCTAAAGAGTATAATATTGCTTTGAAATATTGATGAATAAAGTGATTTTTCCTTTGATAGAAAGTAAGCATTTTATGAAAAGTTCTCAAAACGTTGGAAATCATTTTTACGATGGAGCAAGAATTTGTAACGGTTATTATAGAAATGATATTAAGTAATGATAATGCTGAATCGCGTTTCGCCAAATAACTGAATAAAATGCAAAAGGACATCGCCTTGCAATTAAAATAGTAAAGATGTGTCCTTTTGGTTTTTGTATAAACTTTATTCAATTTCTTCCTCTTTATCAATTGTGTCTGATAGTTCGTAATTCTTCATAAGTAAATGAAATATTTTAGTGATAGAGAATTAGGTCAGAATGAATTTTCAAGGCTATACATATTCAACAGAATTTTATCAAGGCTATTAATACTTTAATTTTGTTGATTTAATCAAATCTTTATTTCAGATAAAAAGATCTCATTTGGATCAAACTTTATTACAAACCAACACAGATCCCCCGCTAAATCCGTTAGGAGTCTTATTTTGGTCATATTACCTATGAAATTCATTTCATCTATAAAGTAAAAAGATGTGGTATATATCATTTAGTTGATGTTCTAAATATATTAATGAACACTAAAGGAGTTTTTTAGGTAGATTTATCAAATTGGGAATCATTTTGTTATAGTAAACAGATACATAATAAAGGCATTCGTATATTATACATAACCAATATATGAATACCTTTATTTTTTTAATGTTTTTAGAGATTAGGTCTTGATAATAATACGGCTTCTTTTTTATTTAGAAACGAAGGGATGTTTTTTGAAATAAAAACGCCACGGATAATGGATGGCTTCTTCGGCATAATCAATATTGATACGTGGACCGGCTACAATTTCATATTGGGAAGATAGATGTTCTGCTTCAGGAACGAATTCAATGTATAGTTCATCACTTTGTAATGAGAAGCCGCGTTCTTCTAAAGTGATTCCGAGTGCGCGACATAGTTTCCCTGGTCCATTTGTTAAGTTTTTATATTGTGTTTTAGTAATGTCAGTTTTACCATAACGTGCAGTTTTCATTTGTTCTATTCCATCGACTGGCTCTAGTGCGCGAATGAGAACGCCTTGAGGGATACCAATTGGAGCCGTAATGACATTAAAGCAATGATACATACCGTAAATAAGGTACACATAAGCATATCCAGGTGCACCAAACATGACTTCGGTTCTTTCGGTCCGTCTGCCGCCGTAGCTATGTGCTGCTTTATCACCAGGTCCTTTATAAGCTTCCACTTCTACAATAAGCCCACTCCGTTTTTTACCGTCTACGATATGCACAAGTTTATGACCAAGTAAATTTTTAGCAACTTCTAATGTATCGCCCTCATAAAAGGAAGGAGGTGCTTTCATATTGATAGCTCCTTTGCTAGTAAGTTATATATATTAAACCAAATTTGAGCTAGTAATGCTAACTCGTTCTAATTAGAAAGATTACTTCATAAATTATGGATAGATAAAGCAGCTAAGAGGAGGGAAAAGGCTATGATTTATCGTTTGCTGGCCCTTAATATAGATGGGACATTATTGCAAAAAAATGGGAAGATACCAAAAGGAACGAGAGATGCAATCGATGTTGTGAAACGAAAAGGTGTATACATCACACTGTTTACAAGTCGTCATTTTCAATCAGCTCATAAAGTAGCAAAATCGTTAAAGTTAAATTCCATATTAGTTACGCATAGCGGTGCATTTATTGCAGATTCATTAGATAAGCCACTTGTTCAGAAACGGTTATCTGAAGAAAAAACGTTTAATATTGTGCAGGTGCTTGAACATTTTGAATGTAATATTCGTATTTCACATGAACGATTTTCTATTAGCAATCGTGAGCGGAATACATCTAACTTGATTGCACGTACTGTACTATCTAGTACAGATCCACTCTTTTATCCAGTTCAATTTGTAGATTCGTTAGGTGACATACTTCGAGATCAGCCTGTTGCTGCTCCGAAAATTGATATTATCTTTACAAGTAAGGGAGAAAAGGAACGTGCGCTCAAAACATTGAAAAAGGCGTTTGAAGATGTGGAATATATTGAGTGTGATCCATTAAGGATAGAAATTCTTCCGATGCATGTATCAAAGTTAAATGGATTACAATTATTAGGGAAACATCTCGGCGTAGAATTAAATGAAATGGTTGCAATTGGAGATAGCTTAGAGGATTTAGATGTTATTACGAACGTTGGATTAGGAGTTGCAATGGGAGATGCGCCTCTTCCAGTAAGGAAGGCGGCAGACTGGATTACGCGTTCTAATAGTGAGAATGGTGTGGAATATATGATTAAAGAGCATTTTCGGAAGCAATTTCCGCTGCCTTTTTTAAATACACATACACAAGTTCATAAATAGAGGGGAATTTCGCCAAGAAACGTAGCGTTCAAGCTACGTTTCTTGATTTGGTAGATGATTTGTGAGGAGAAAGTAAGTTTTAAAATGAAAATCATTCATTCAATTATTTGTTTTTTTGTAGTGGAAGAAATAAGGAAAAAGCTTCAATATTGACCTAAAAACGCCCTTCAAGTAAACTAAAGAGAGTTTACAAATGAAAAGGTGATAAGTGTTGTTAATTTCAATAAAAACGTTACAAGATGATCGTTTTTTACGTCCGCTGCAAAATATTAGCGGCTTATTTTTTGAAGAAAGCACGATAGGGTTTGACAAAGAAGAAGCAAATCTTATTGTTGATATACATGTAGAAGGAAATGTAACAGCTTCAGCTCGTTTAACAGATGTTGCAACTGGAAATGTATATGAAGAAACATTTTCAAAAGATTTATCTTTCTTTACAGACGAGAAAGAACGTATGAAGCAAGTGAAGCACGTTGTTTCTTATGTGTATTTATCTGTTCTTCAGCAGTTAACAGGAATTGAACAAAGCTGGGGGATTTTAACGGGAGTACGTCCAACAAAGCTTCTTCACAAAATGCTTCAAAATGGCATGTCAAAAGAAGAAGCGCATAAAGAACTTCGTGAAAGCTATTTAATTCATGAAGAAAAGATTGAACTTCTGCAGCGCATTGTTGATTGCCAATTAGCGGTTGTTCCAGATTTATATCGTTTAAAAGAAGAAGTAAGTATTTATATAGGTATTCCGTTCTGTCCAACAAAATGTGCGTACTGTACATTCCCGGCTTACGCGATCAATGGACGTCAAGGCTCTGTTGATTCTTTCTTAGGAGGCTTACACTACGAAGTTCGTGAAATTGGTAAGTTTTTAAAGGACAAGGGAGTCAAAGTTACGACGATTTATTATGGCGGCGGTACACCGACAAGTATTACAGCAGAAGAGATGGATATGTTGTATGAAGAAATGTACCAAGCGTTCCCGGATGTGAAAGGGGTACGTGAAGTAACAGTTGAAGCAGGTCGTCCAGATACGATTACACCAGAAAAACTAGAGGTGTTAAATAAATGGAATATTGACCGCATTAGTATTAACCCGCAGTCATATCATCAAGAAACGTTAAAAGCAATTGGACGTCATCATACGGTGGAAGAAACAATTGAGAAGTACCATTTAGCACGTGAAATGGGAATGAACAATATTAATATGGATTTAATTATTGGGCTTCCTGGTGAAGGGCTAGAAATCTTTAAGCATACGTTAGATGAAACAGAAAAGTTAATGCCAGAATCATTAACAGTTCACACATTATCATTTAAACGTGCTTCTGAAATGACGCAAAATAAGCGTAGATATAAGGTGGCAGGCCGCGAGGAAATTACAGCGATGATGCACGAAGCAGAAGAGTGGACGAAGAATCATAATTACGTACCATATTATTTATATCGTCAAAAGAATATTTTAGGTAACTTAGAAAACGTTGGTTATGCAATACCATCGCAGGAAAGTATCTATAACATTGTAATTATGGAAGAAGTACAATCCATTATTGGACTTGGCTGCGGTGCATCAAGTAAGTTTGTTCATCCGCAAACAGGTGCAATTACGCATTTCGCGAATCCGAAAGATCCAAAATCATATAATGATGGTTATATAAAATATACAGAAGACAAGCTTGAAATTTTAAAAGAGCTATTTTCTTAAGAGACTGACCTAAAGGTTCACGTATTGCGGGCCTTTAGGTTTCAGTCTCTTTTTTTTATAAATTGAAAAACCAATATAAACCCTTTCTTTTTAGGTGGGAGAGAGGATCCGGCCGTGAATAGGAGCGGTCAGGGCCTTTTTTTTAGCCCCATGCCAAGTGAAAACAAAGGGAGAAAATGAGTGGAGGTCTCCTTTTGTTTTCCTAGCAGATATTTATATGTTGGAAACTCAAAATGGATATACATTTGTAAAACAGTGTCGAGAATGATCAGAAAAAGAAGGTAAAAATGTAGAGGAAATGTCAACTTATACACGAAATGATAGATTTATGAAAGTTAAAAGGGGGCATGTTTTGACATGTATATGACGATTGGGAGGATTTTTGATTTAACGGTTGGCAAGTATTCGAATAAAGAAGCGTTAGTAGAACCAGAAAAGAATATTCGCTGGACGTATAAAGAATGGGATGAACAGGTGAATAAAACAGCACATGCCCTGTTAGCAGAAGGTGTGAAAAAAGGAGATTGTGTATCGGTTTATTTATATAACTGCCATGAATTTGTAAACGTTTACCTAGCTTGTGCAAAGATCGGTGCAATCTTCAATCCAATTAATTTCCGTTTAAAAGCAAAAGAAGTCTCTTATATTCTCCGTGATGCTGCCTCAAAAGTTGTTGTCTTTGAAAAAGCCGTTGAACAGGCTATTTCCGCGATTGAGCGAGATTTTCCAAATAGTTCATTTTGGTTTGTAGAAGAAAATGAACCTTCCTATGCTACGTCTTATCATGAGAAAGTAAATGCGGCATCACCTGAGAAAGTGGATGTTGTAATTGAAGAAATAGATTATTGCTCCATGCTCTATACGAGTGGCACAACAGGCCATCCCAAAGGGGTATTGCATCGTCATCGTGAAATTGCAGAACATAGTATGATTTGTACGTATTTCTTAAAATATAATCGTGATAGTGTTGGACTTGCTGTGGCGCCGCTATACCATTGCGGGGAATTAAATGCTGGTATTTTACCACGTATTCAAGTTGGCGGGAAAAATATCATATTACATCACTTTGATACAAAGATGGTGTTACATACAATTCAGAAAGAAAAAATCACAACATTTTTTGCCGCGCCAACGATGTGGAATATGATGTTACAAGAGGATCTCACGCAATATGAATTGCAATCGATGAAAATTGGAATATACGGCGGTGCTGCAATGGCGCCAGCACTTGTTAAGGAGTGCAAAGAACGTCTGCATATTGACCTTGTCCAAATTTATGGAATGACAGAAATGGGACCAGTTGTTGCCTTTTTAGTAGAAGAAGATCAAATTACGAAAGCAGGTTCAGCTGGTACGCTTTGCTTTAGTCATGAAATTCGTATTGTAAAACCGAATGAGGAGGGGGCAGCTGAACCAGATGATGTGTTACCTCCTTATGAAGTGGGAGAAATTATTTTACGTGGTCCATGCATGATGGCAGGATATCATAATAGAGAAGAAGCGACAGCTAAATCTATGTACAAAGGTTGGTACCATTCGGGTGATTTAGGTTACTTAGATAAGGATGGATATTTATATGTTGCAGATCGTGTCGACGATATGGTTATTAGTGGCGGGGTAAATATTTATCCACGTGAAATTGAAGATTTCTTGCATAGTCATCCTGGTATATTAGATGTTGCGGTCCTTGGAGAACCAGACGAGCTATGGGGCGAACGTGTCGTTGCGGTAGTTGTAAAGAAAGATGAACATATTACGGAAGTAGATTTAGAAGTATATTGTAAAGAAAGTGATGAATTAGCCGATTATAAACGTCCGCGTCACTATCTATTTGTGGATGAACTTCCTCGTAATGCGAGTGGGAAGTTACAAAAATTTGTGCTGAGAGAATCGTTAAAAGGTGCTAAAAAATAAGAAGAATATGTTTTATTAAAAGTTAAGATATTTTATAAATCTATTAGTAAAAGAGAACATTTATTAAATGTTGCACAGTATATGAGAGACAAGAGAAGGATAGATAAAGTAGAAAAGATTTATGCCTTATCTATCTTTTTGTACTATATGTGGCTTCGTTTTAGAAACTTTGCAACAGAACCTATTCAAAGATGTGGAAAGCCCTTGGATTGTCTATAAAAGTATACCTTTAAGGACATAACTTGTTTCCTTATAAAATCAAGATTTATCACGTTTATAAATACATCCGAAAACATTTATAAACGTTTATTAAATCCACACAATCTTTTTAAACTCCTTAGCGTACAATTTTCTTGAAATGATATGGTGATCCCTAGTAAGGGTCCCGCGTGGCCATCAACTTAAGAACGGAAAAAATAAACTTTGTACCAAACTGTTTTCATAAAGGGGGTTTTAATGTCAAATAATTTATACATGTCTAAATTATTTGTGTATATGTTATTATACAGTATTAATGAAGGATAGTATTCTATTCATAAGATACAAAATTGGTACAGTTTTTGCTTGTATTAAATTAAAGGAGGGGGGATGAGTTCAAGAAATGAGTATGATAGATTATTTATGGTAAAAAATTACTTGTTATTATATCACTAATTTTACTAGTATCACTAGAGAATCCGCTTAATAAAGATAGGTTAAATAATTTAATAATTATTCTGAATTTTTAATTTATAAAAAAGGGGGAAACAGTATGGCTAAATACTCTAAATTTTGTAAACTAATGCTTGGTGTTGGACTTGTTACTATATCATGTAATGGATTACAAATTCAAGCGGAGGCAAAAGAGAAAAATGTGAAGAATGTATTGCAAATGGAGCCAGTAGGATCAAAGAAATCTGTTGATGGGTTAGCACATTCTTCGAACGTACAAGAGAATGCAACTTTTACAAAACGATTAAAGTTAGCAGATTTATCACAGCGTCCACCGATGCCGAAAGAGAACACTAAACAACTAGCTGAAGAAAGAAAATACTCAATGGCTGAATTAAATCAATTAAGCAACAAACAATTAACCGATCTTCTTGTTACAATTAAATGGTATCAAATTCCAGATTTATTTCAGTTTAATAGTGATAGTCTTAAGTTCTATCAAGATGATAGCCGGGTGCAAGCTATTATTGATAAACTAGCAGAACAAGGGCAAGCTTATACGAAAGATGATTCAAAAGGTATTGAGACATTAGTAGAAGTTCTACGTTCGGGATTTTATTTAGGTTTTTATAACCAGGAATTAAGCAAACTAAACGAGCGCAGCTATCATGATAAATGTTTACCAGCTTTAAAAACAATCGCGAAGAATCCGAATTTTAAACTTGGTACGACAGAACAAAACAAAGTTATTTCATCGTATGGAATGCTGATTGGAAACGCATCAGCTGATGTTGAAGTACTTCTATATGCAGGTGAAATCTTCAAACAATATAACGATAATCTTGCTACTTTCATTGAAGACTATACAAAAGGCGATGCTATATATAATTTGATGAAAGGAACTGATTATGAGGTTCAGTCGTATATGTATACTACGGGTAAAGAACCAAAAGATACGATGTGGTATAGGAACATTGATAGCTTTATTAATGAAATAAATCGTTTTGCACTCATTGGTACGGTAACAGACAAAAACGGATGGTTAATTAATAATGGAATTTACTATGCTAGCCGTTTTGGCAAGCTTCATAGTACACCAACAAAAGGGCAGCAAGTTGTTACAGAAGCGATGCGGATTTATCCATACGTAGGACAGCAATATTTTGTTGCTGCAGAACAAATTGCTACAAATTACGGCGGTGTAGATGCGAATGGAAAAACAGTAAATTTAGATCAAATTCGAGAAGATGGTAAGAAAAAATATTTGCCAAAAACGTACACATTTGATGATGGGACAATTGTCTTTAAAGCGGGAGATAAAGTTACCGAAGACAAAATTAAACGTTTATATTGGGCGGCAAAAGAAGTGCGATCCCAATTTTATCGTACAGTTGGTAGTGATAAGTCGCTTGAAAGTGGACATGCTGATGACGTGATAACAATGGTCATTTACAATAGTCCGGATGAATATCAATTGAATCGTCAATTGTACGGATATGAAACGAATAATGGTGGAATTTATATTGAAGGAATCGGAACTTTCTTTACTTATGAACGTACACCTCAGCAAAGTATATATAGTTTAGAAGAATTATTCCGTCATGAATTTACACACTATTTACAGGGAAGATACGAAGTTCCGGGATTATGGGGACAAGGAGAATTATATCAAAATGAACGTTTGACTTGGTTTGAAGAGGGAAATGCTGAATTCTTTGCAGGTTCAACTCGGGTGGATAGCGTAGTACCGCGAAAAAGTATAATTGGTGGATTATCCAATGATCCAGCTAAGCGATACACAGCAGAGCAAACATTAAATGCAAAGTATGGAACGTGGGATTTTTATAACTATTCGTTTGCATTGCAATCTTATATGTATAATAACCGCCCTGACATGTTCGATAAAGTGCACGATTTAATTCGTGCAAATGATGTACCAGGTTATGATTCGTACCGCTCTACATTAAGTAAAGATAATAAATTAAATGAAGACTACCAATCTTATATGCAAATGCTTATTGATAATCGTGAGAAGTATACAATTCCGCAAGTATCAGATGATTATTTATCAGAGCATAAACCGAAAGCACTTTCGGATATTGCGGCAGATATCACAAGTGAAGCGAAGTTAAAAAATGTGAAGATAACAAAGAATAAATCACAATTCTTTAATACATTTACACTACAAGGAACGTATACAGGAAGTGCGTCAAAAGGAGAAACTGAGGACTGGAAAGCAATGAACCAAGCAACGAATGAGATGCTTAAACATCTTTCAGAAAAAGAATGGAGCGGATACAAAACATTAACTGCTTATTTCGTGAATTACCGTGTCAATGCGGCTGGACAATTTGAATATGATGTTGTATTTAGCGGAGTGAATACTGAAGAAGATACTATTGTAGAAAAAGAACCGAATGATTCCTTCAATACAGCTAATCCGCTATCTCTGAACACCTTATTGCGAGGTAGCCTAAGTGATCAAGATCAAGTTGATCGATTTATAATTGATGTAAAAGACCCGAAAGATTTACAAATTACTATCACGAATGAACAAAACCTTGGGTTGAATTGGGTGTTGCATCATGAGTCAGACCTTAACAACTATGTTGCGTATGCAACAAAACATGAAGGAAATCAATTACTTGGAAATTATTATGCACAGCCAGGGAAATATTATTTAGTTGTATATAAATACAGCGGTGGAACAGGGAATTATACAGCAGAAGTAAAATAAACGAAAGGAGGTGCCTCAAAAGTTAAAAATCTCAAGAGAAAATAAGGTTCTGGTGCAAATAGCGGTCACCACACATGCTCCTCAACTTAAAAAATATAAAAACGTACAATCATCTTGGAAGTTAGATGAAACCTATATAAAAGTCAAAGGAAAATGGTGTTATTTATATCGTGCGATCGATAAAGAAGGGCACACATTGGATATTCAACTTCGTAAAAAGCGGGATAACAAGGCTGCATATGCCTTTATGAAACGATTAGTGAAAACGTTTGGAGAACCAACGGTCAACTTCGTAAAAAGCGGGATAACAAGGCTGCATATGCCTTTATGAAACGATTAGTGAAAACGTTTGGAGAACCAACGGTCCTCACAACAGACAAAGCTCCAGCATTACTTTATGCGCTCAAAAAGTTAAAGGCACAAGGCTTTTATCAATGTACAACTCATTGTACAGTCAAACATTTGAACAATCTTATCGAACAAGACCATAGACATGCAAAACGACGTTTTGCTAAATTCGCAGGATTTCAAAGTCTACGTCATGCCTCACGTACAATAAAAGGAATCGAAACGATTCATGCCTTATACAAACAAAACCGAAGTCCTCGACTAGACTTCGGTTTTTCGACGTACAAAGAATTACAGAAATTATTCATAAATGTGTAACATTTGACGACTCTTACCCATGCTCTTTAAATTTTTACAAACTTTGCAACGGAACCAAACTGATCTACGTTAATTAGTAGAGGTTTCAGAATATACGCGAGGAAATTCCCCTTCCCTTTATTGGAAATCTGGCACACTCCCTATTATTTTGTGGCTGTTTTACTTAATTTGATTTTTAAAGAAAAAAGTGATTGACACTAAAAATAAATTTATGATATTATTAAATATTTGATAAAAAATCACATATATGTTAAGGTTAAGAAGGTTACCATATATGGAGGTGGATTATATGTTTCAAATTGGCGATAACATTGTTTATCCAATGCACGGAGCAGGTATAATTGAAGCCATAGAAGAAAAAGAATTCTCAGGGAAAAAACAACAGTATTATGTCATAAAAATGTCAATCAGTAATATGCAAGTCATGATTCCTACGGGTAAAATATTGAGTTCGAGTATACGCCCAGTTACTGATATACTTGCATTAAAACACATTATACACATTTTTCAGCATGGAGAATCAGATAGATTACTGCCGTGGAAACAAAGGTATAAAGTGAACACGGACAAAATAAAAACGGGTGAAATACAAGAAGGTGCTGAAGTTGTACGTGATTTAATGCGTATGAAGAAAGAAAAAGCACTTAATACAAGCGAAAAAAAAATGTTGGATAACGCACATGAATTTTTGATTAGTGAACTAGGATTAATTAAAGGGATCACTGAAAATCAAATAAAAAGTTTCTGTTAAGGTTCATTATAGATAATGTATTACATCCCCGGAAAATATCCTGAATTTTTCGGGAATATGATTATTATTAAAAGTAAATCATTTCAAAGACATTCAACTTCTTCAACTCACTTTTAGAGTATGAACCTCTTTTGTTATTACTTCAATCTAATCCATTTTTATTTTTAAATTTCTTTTACGAACGTTCGAAGTTTCATCAAATAACTCGATCAAATAGTCACTTGATTTTTGCAATCCTGATTCACACTGGCACGGACAAGGAGCCGTAAGGATGAAAGAGAGGTAGGGCTTTCATTGTTTTAGGTAATATACTATCTAAGTCATTATTTCTAGAAGAAAAAACAATCAATCTCACCGCTATCTTTAAGAATTTCTTACATCTACTGAGACAGTGAATAGTAATTGTTTATCTTCTTTACGTAAAATTGATAAACGAACTGGTAACACCATATGGTCAACTACAAAAAATGGTTTCCAGACCAGGAAACCATTTTTAATTTCATTTACATAACGATAGTAAATTAAGCAGTAAGAAGGAGTGCACACATGAAAAAAATGTTAACAAAAGAATTAAGTAATGAATTAAAAAAGCGGGAAGGGGTCATTTCTATTACAGTTGAGCCTTATGAAAAAATCGAAGTTGGTGGAATTCGTGTAGATGAACCAGCTGTTATTCTAATTAATCAAGAATAGCTAAAAATAGTTGAATGCACGAAGAAAAGGATCAGCCTTTAAGAGAAGAGAGGATCCTTTTTGTTTGCTGCGGCTAATAATAGGATATACATAAATTTCATCTGATGTGATGGGATTAAAAGAAAGGAGAGGATCGGGATTATCATGGTGGTAAGCTTAATATTGGTTGTATTTCTTTTTATGTTATATAAATTAGTTGATAAAAAAACAAACTAATTATTTGAAACGCTATATTGTTTTCTTTTTAAGGGCGAGATTTATTTTATAGTGAAATGGATAATTTAAAGGAGGAATTTAGATGGATGCAAGGAAAGAACGCATAAAATACGAGAAGATGTCAAAGAACTATGACCGTATTTATTTAGTTTCGTTTCTCCTATTAATTGTACTTGTTTTTAGTAGTGTGATTATCATAGGAGCTACAGGGGGGAAATATGGAGTGTTTTTGTTGTTAGCAATTTTACTTAACGCACGTATTACTAAAGAATCTCAAAAAAAGTATAAGCAGTATTCTAATAAAGGGCGTATATAAAATGATAAATATCTTGAAAGGAACAACCTAGATGTACATTCAAAATATCCCTATATCATTACCTATTAACTAGTAAAAATAATCTTATATAAATAATTTTTTTAGTAATTTAGGAATAGAAAACGTACCTTATTAAAATGTTATTTTCGTTCATATAATGAATTATCCTTCTAGCATATTTATAAGATTTATATCATATATTAAGAGAAAGAATGCAAGTTAGAAAGGAGTCTTACAGAATGAGTTA
>NZ_LTAQ01000002.1:45811-198496 GCF_001590835.1 Bacillus gaemokensis | reverse complement strand
TCTCTAGCGCCGATGGTAGTTGGGACCTTGTCCCTGTGAGAGTAGGACGTCGCCAAGCAAAAACCTAAGTCGTTTCGACTTAGGTTTTTTGTGTTTTTAAATTGTATATTTTAAGCTAAACACTTTATTAATTTATGACAAATTTGTTTTAATATTATTTTTATAAATATCAATCTCGTTAGCATAAAACAGCAATGTTTTATATGTACCTCTAATAGAGAGTTTAATTTTTAACGATATTGGTAATTTTATTTCTTTAATCATATCTTCGATAGCATAATATTCCTGTTCCCTCTCATTATAAAATATAACTGAACTAATTATTACTTCATTACCTTCGAGCTTTAATATACGCTGAATCTTAAGAGGTGTAAACGATTCATATGTTTCAGGCAATGCTTTGTTCACCTTTACAACCTCCTTAGTCCCATTGACATAGTACTCTAATGGATCATTGTAGTTTAAAGGGGAATCCTCGTATAAAATTGTTGTATATCAATGTTTTGAATTATTATCTTAATTTCCTTTCCTACTTGCATATATTTTCACTTCTTCTTTTGAATATAACTAAAACACGAACGTTATGAATAAGTAATAAAAAAACATTCGATTATTTATTGACATTGTTTATGGAATATTGTTAATATAGCCATAGAAACAATATTATATCGCACCTCATATAATCGCGGGGATATGGCCTGCAAGTCTCTACCTAACGACCGTTATTCGTTAGACTATGAGGGAAAGTCACTCGGTATTTTTCTATTCACAAGGGATACGTATGCCTGAGTAGAGCACTTTCTCTCATAGTAAAAGAGAAAATGTTCTATTTCAGGCTTTTTTTATTTGAATCGGGGGGATTCTAATATGAAATCACTAGTTGGAGTCATAATGGGAAGTACGTCAGACTGGGAAACAATGAAATATGCTTGTGACATCTTAGATGAATTACACATTCCGTATGAGAAGAAAGTTGTATCCGCTCATCGGACTCCGGATTATATGTTTGAATATGCAGAAACAGCTCGTGAACGTGGATTAAAAGTTATTATTGCTGGAGCTGGGGGAGCCGCTCATTTACCAGGCATGGTTGCAGCGAAGACAAATCTTCCTGTGATCGGTGTTCCTGTTCAGTCAAAGGCGTTAAATGGTCTGGATTCGTTACTGTCTATCGTTCAAATGCCAGGAGGAGTTCCAGTTGCAACTGTTGCGATTGGTAAGGCTGGTTCAACGAATGCGGGACTACTTGCAGCACAAATACTTGGATCATTTCATGATGATATACATGATGCATTAGAACTGAGACGAGAAGCTGTTGAAAAAAGTGTGCGCGAAGGTAGTGAGCTGATATGACAAGAATCATTTTACCTGGAAAGACAATTGGAATTATAGGCGGTGGCCAACTGGGAAGAATGATGGCACTAGCAGCGAAGGAAATGGGCTATACAATTGCTGTGTTAGATCCAACAAAACATTCACCATGTGCACAAGTTGCTGACATTGAAATTGTTGCACCTTATGATGATTTGAAAGCGATTCAGCATTTAGCAGAAATAAGCGATGTTGTCACATATGAATTTGAGAATATTGATTATAGATGTTTACAATGGCTTGAAAAACATGCGTATTTACCACAAGGTAGTCAGTTATTACACAAAACGCAAAATCGTTTTACAGAAAAGAATGCGATTGTAAATGCTGGTTTACCAGTAGCACCATACAGACTTGTTCAGAAGCAGGAAGAACTTTTAGAAGCAATTACGGAATTTTCCTTCCCTTGTGTGTTAAAAACAACAACAGGAGGATATGACGGTAAAGGGCAAGTTGTTTTAAAAAGTGAAACAGATATTGTGAGAGCAAGTGAGCTTGTTAATCAAGCTGAATGTATTTTAGAAAAATGGGTGCCATTTGAAAAAGAAATATCAGTTATTGTAACGCGTAGTGTAAGTGGTGAAACAAAGGTATTTCCAGTAGCAGAAAACATTCACGTTAATAACATTTTGCACGAATCCATCGTACCAGCCCGCATTACAGAAGCACTTTCACAAAAAGGAATTAGATATGCACAGGTGCTCGCGGATGAACTCGGGCTTGTGGGAACACTAGCGGTAGAGATGTTTGCTGCGGCTGATGGTGAGATTTATATTAATGAATTAGCACCAAGACCTCACAATTCTGGACATTATACACTTGATGCATGTGAAACGAGTCAGTTTGGACAACATATTCGAGCAATCTGTAATTTACCTCTTGGAGAAACAATTTTGTTAAAACCAGTTGTCATGGTAAACATTTTAGGCGAACATATAGAAGGGGTCCTAGGACAAGTGAATAGATTAACCGGGTGCTATTTACACTTGTATGGAAAAGAAGAAGCAAAAACTCAGCGTAAAATGGGGCATGTAAATATTTTGAATGAAAATATTGAAGATGCTTTAGAAAAAGCGCAAAGCTTGCATATTTGGGACCATCAAGAACAACTGTTGGAGGGAAAAAAATGATTAATCGTTATACACGCCCTGAAATGGGTGCGATTTGGACGGAAGAGAACAAATTTAAAGCATGGTTAGAAGTTGAGATTTTAGCTTGTGAGGCATGGGCTGAACTTGGTGATATTCCAAAAGAAGACGTGAAAAAAATTCGTGAACATGCATCATTTGATATGGAGCGTATTTATGAGATTGAAAAAGAAACACGTCATGATGTGGTTGCATTCACTCGTGCTGTATCAGAAACACCAGCATTAGGCGAGGAACGTAAATGGGTTCATTACGGTTTAACATCTACAGACGTAGTAGATACAGCGTTATCTTACATTTTAAAACAAGCAAATGAAATCTTATTACAAGACTTAGAAAGCTTTACTAACATTTTAGCTAACAAAGCAAAAGAACATAAATACACAATTATGATGGGAAGAACACATGGTGTTCATGCAGAACCAACAACATTTGGTTTAAAGCTTGGTCTTTGGTATGAAGAAATGAAACGTAACCTAGAGCGTTTTAAGCAAGCAGCTGATACAGTTCGCGTTGGGAAATTATCTGGTGCAGTTGGTACATACGCGAATATTAACCCATTTGTAGAAAAATATGTTTGTGAAAATTTAGGATTAGAAGCAGCGCCGATTTCAACACAAACATTGCAACGTGATCGTCATGCACATTACATGTCAACACTTGCACTAATTGCAACATCTATCGAAAAAATGGCAGTCGAAATTCGTGGTTTACAAAAAAGTGAAACACGTGAAGTAGAAGAGGCCTTTGCAAAAGGACAAAAAGGTTCTTCTGCAATGCCGCATAAACGTAATCCGATTGGATCTGAAAATATGACTGGTTTGGCTCGTGTTATCCGTGGTTACATGATGACTGCTTACGAGAATGTTCCATTATGGCATGAACGTGATATTTCACATTCATCTGCAGAACGTATTATTTTACCAGATGCAACGATTGCATTAAATTACATGTTAAACCGTTTTGGTAATATCGTGAAAAACTTAACGGTATTCCCAGAAAACATGAAACGTAATATGACACGAACATACGGTTTAATTTACTCTCAACGCGTAATGCTTACGCTAATCGATAAAGGTATGGTACGTGAAGAAGCTTATGATATCGTACAGCCTAAAGCGATGGAAGCGTGGGAGACACAAGTACAATTTAAAGAACTTGTAGAAGCTGATGAGCGTATTACAAGTAAGTTAACACAAGAAGAAATCAACGAATGCTTCAACTACGAACATCACTTACAACACGTTGATACAATCTTCGAACGTCTTGGATTGAACTAAGCTGATAAAGTGAAACTTCCATCAGTGGAAGTTTCACTGATGGTTAGTTGAATCAATCAGGCTCTTACGGGCTGTTATACAAAACACATTGTCTTTATAAGTATTTCGTAGTGTATGTATTTACAGCCCGTTAGAGCGGGGGAATTTTATATGGCACAGAATAGAGTCATTCTGTGCCATTCTTTATAAAAATATTATTCATATTTTTCAAACTACAGGGGGCTTGCGAAATGCAAAAGCTAGAATTGCTGTATGAGGGTAAGGCAAAAAGAATTTATCGTACAGAAGCAGCAGATATGGTTTGGGTAGAGTACAAAGATAGTGCTACTGCTTTCAATGGGGAGAAAAAAGCGACGATTACAGGAAAAGGTCGTCTGAACAATGAGATTACAACTCTTTTATTCAGAAAGTTACAAGAAGCAGGAATTAAAACACACTTTGTTGAGAAGCTATCAGACACAGAGCAACTTGTGAAAAAGGTTAGCATTATTCCATTAGAAGTTGTCACAAGAAACGTAATTGCAGGAAGTCTTTCAAAGCGATTAGGAATGGAAGAAGGAACTGCACTTGCAGCACCAATCGTAGAACTTTACTACAAAGATGATGAGTTAGGGGATCCACTTGTAACAGAAGATCATATTCGTGTGTTAAACGTTGCAACACCAGAGCAAGTAAGCATATTAAGAGAAAAGGCTCTACAAATCAATCAAGTATTGATTGAGCACTTCGCAAGCTGTCGTGTAAGATTAGTAGATTTTAAATTAGAGTTTGGTGTAACAGAAGCAGGCGAAATTGTATTGGCAGATGAAATTTCACCAGATACTTGCCGTTTATGGGATGAAGCGAGCAATGAGAAATTTGATAAAGATGTATTCCGCCGTGATCTTGGTAATTTAACAGAGGCATATGAAGAAATTTTAAAACGTTTAGGGGGAGCTTCACATGTATAAAGTAAAGGTATATGTAACATTAAGAGAGAGTGTATTAGATCCACAAGGAACAGCAGTGAAAGGTGCTCTTCACAGCCTTTCCTTTACAGACGTACAGGATGTTCGCATCGGTAAATATATGGAGTTAACAATTGATAAATCAGTATCTGATCTGGATAGCAAGGTAAAAGAAATGTGTGAAAAACTATTAGCAAACGTTGTAATGGAAGATTATCGTTACGAAGTTGAGGAGGTTGTCGCACAGTGAAATTTGCCGTGATCGTTTTTCCAGGTTCGAACTGTGATGTCGATATGTTTCATGCAATTAAAGATGAGCTTGGTGAAGAGGTAGACTATGTTTGGCATGATGCAGAGAATTTAGATGAATATGATGCGATTCTTTTGCCAGGTGGTTTCTCTTATGGTGATTATCTTCGCTGTGGTGCCATTTCTCGTTTTGCAAATGCAATGAAGGCTGTGCAAAAAGCGGCTGAGCAAGGAAAGCCAATTTTAGGCGTATGTAATGGATTCCAGATTTTAGTTGAATCAGGATTGTTACCAGGTGCATTAATGCGCAATAAAAACTTAAAGTTTATGTGCCGAACTGTTCAGTTACGTGTTGAAAATAATGAAACGATGTTTACATCTCAGTATGAAAAAGGTGCAGTAATTAATATTCCGATTGCACATGGCGAAGGAAATTATTACTGTGATGAAGTAACTCTTAAAGAATTAGAAGAAAAGAATCAAATTGCATTCCGTTATGTAGAAAATCCAAACGGAAGTGTTTCAGATATTGCAGGTATTGTAAATGAAAAAGGAAATGTACTTGGCATGATGCCGCATCCAGAGCGTGCTGTGAGTGAACTTCTTGGCGGCGCTGAAGGTTTAAAAGTCTTTCAATCTATTTTGAAACATTGGAGGGAAACATATGTCGTTAATGCTTGAACCAAATCCAACACAAATTAAAGAAGAACGTATATATGCGGAAATGGGGCTAACAGACAAAGAGTTTGCCATGGTTGAAAAGATTTTAGGACGTTTGCCAAACTATACAGAAACAGGTCTTTTCTCTGTTATGTGGTCGGAGCATTGTAGCTATAAAAACTCCAAACCAGTTCTTCGTAAGTTTCCAACAACAGGGGAGCGCGTACTACAAGGACCTGGTGAAGGTGCAGGGATTGTAGATATCGGTGATAATCAAGCGGTTGTATTTAAAATGGAAAGTCATAATCACCCTTCAGCAATTGAGCCATATCAAGGTGCAGCAACGGGTGTTGGCGGCATTATTCGTGATGTGTTTTCCATGGGAGCACGTCCAGTAGCACTATTAAACTCACTTCGCTTCGGTGAATTGAAAACACCACGCGTGAAATATTTATTCGAAGAAGTAGTAGCAGGAATCGCGGGATACGGGAACTGTATTGGGATTCCAACTGTGGGCGGGGAAATTCAATTTGACCCATGTTATGAAGGAAACCCACTTGTAAATGCGATGTGCGTTGGTTTAATTAATCATGAAGATATTAAAAAAGGGCAAGCGCACGGTACTGGTAATACGGTTATGTACGTAGGTGCTTCCACAGGGCGTGATGGTATTCACGGTGCAACTTTCGCATCTGAAGAACTATCTGAGAGTTCAGAAGCAAAACGTCCAGCAGTACAAGTAGGTGATCCATTTATGGAGAAACTTCTTATCGAAGCGTGCTTAGAGCTGATTCAATCTGATGCTCTTGTTGGAATTCAAGATATGGGAGCTGCTGGTTTAACATCATCTTCTGCGGAAATGGCAAGTAAAGCAGGAATGGGTATTGAAATGTACTTAGATGATGTACCGCAGCGTGAAACAGGTATGACACCATATGAAATGATGCTATCTGAATCTCAAGAACGTATGCTAATTGTTGTAAAAAAAGGTAGAGAGCAAGAAATTGTAGATTTATTTGAAAAGTACGGACTTGCGGCAGTTACGATGGGAAAAGTAACAGAAGATAAAATGCTTCGCTTATTCCATAAAGGTGAAATGGTAGCAGAAGTGCCAGCGGATGCATTAGCAGAAGAAGCACCAATTTATCATAAACCTTCAAAAGAAGCGGCATACTTTGCTGAGTTCCAACAAATGAAGATGGAAACACCAAAAGTGGATAATTATAAAGAAACATTACTAGCTTTATTACAACAACCAACAATTGCAAGTAAAGAGTGGGTATATGATCAATATGATTATCAAGTGCGCACAAGCACAGTTGTTACACCAGGATCAGACGCGGCAGTTGTACGTGTACGTGGCACAGAAAAAGCGTTAGCGATGACAACAGATTGTAACTCTCGCTACATTTACTTAGATCCTGAAATGGGCGGTAAAATTGCAGTAGCAGAAGCTGCGCGTAATATCGTATGTTCTGGCGGGGAACCACTTGCAATTACAGATTGCTTGAACTTTGGTAATCCGGAAAAACCAGAGATTTTCTGGCAAATTGAGAAATCAGTAGATGGTATGAGTGAAGCTTGCCGTACACTACAAACTCCAGTTATTGGCGGAAACGTATCAATGTATAATGAACGTAGTGGTGAAGCGGTGTATCCAACACCAACTGTTGGAATGGTAGGGCTTATTCATGACCTAAAACATGTAACAACACAAGAATTCAAGCAAGCTGGCGATCTAGTTTATGTAATTGGTGACACAAAAGCTGAATTTGGCGGAAGTGAATTGCAGAAGATGGTATATGGTAAAATCTTCGGACAATCACCAAGTATCGACCTAGAAGTAGAATCAAAACGCCAAAAACAATTACTAGAAGCAATTCAAGCGGGAATGATTCAATCTGCACATGACGTTGCAGAAGGCGGATTAGCAGTTGCTATCGCTGAAAGTGCAATTGGTGCTAAAGGATTAGGCGCTACTGTAAAATTAGATGGGGAAGCAACAGCGGCATTATTCGCAGAATCACAATCCCGTTTTGTTGTAACAGTAAAATGTGAACAGCAAGAAGCATTTGAGAAAGCAGTAGAAGCAATTCAAGTCGGGGAAGTCACAAATACAAATGAAGTAACGATTCATAATGAAGAAAATGAAGTATTACTTACAGCAAATGTTGATGAAATGAGAACGGCTTGGAAAGGGGCAATCCCATGCTTGCTGAAATAAAGGGGCTAAATGAAGAATGCGGCGTTTTCGGAATTTGGGGGCATGAAAATGCAGCACAAGTTGCGTATTACGGATTGCATAGTTTGCAGCACCGTGGGCAAGAAGGCGCAGGTATTGTTGTAAATAATGGAGAGAAAATTGTTGGTCATAAGGGGCTTGGTTTAATATCAGAAGTATTTTCGAGAGGTGAGCTAGAAGGTTTAAACGGGAAGTCAGCAATTGGTCACGTACGCTATGCAACAGCAGGTGGAAGTGAAGTAGCGAATGTTCAACCACTTCTATTCCGTTTTTCGGATCATAGTATGGCACTAGCTCATAACGGGAACTTAATTAATGCGAAAATGCTTCGTCGTGAATTAGAGGCAGAAGGAAGTATCTTTCAAACAAGTTCAGATACAGAAGTACTGCTTCATTTAATTAAGCGTAATACAAAAGGTTCACTAATTGAGAGTGTGAAAGATGCTCTGAATAAAGTAAAAGGTGCGTTTGCGTATCTTTTACTAACAGGGAACGAAATGATTGTTGCACTAGATCCAAATGGATTTCGCCCTCTTTCAATCGGGAAAATGGGGGATGCATACGTCGTAGCATCTGAAACATGTGCTTTCGATGTAGTTGGTGCAACATACATTCGTGATGTAGAACCTGGAGAACTACTTATCATTAATGACGAGGGCATTCATGTAGATCGTTTTACAAATGAAGTAGATCATGCAATTTGCAGTATGGAATACATTTACTTTGCTCGTCCAGATTCCAATATTGCTGGTATCAACGTTCATGCAGCACGTAAAAATATGGGGAAACGTTTGGCGATGGAAGCCCCTATTGAAGCAGATGTTGTAACGGGTGTGCCAGACTCTAGTATTTCGGCAGCAATCGGTTATGCAGAAGCAACAGGAATTCCTTACGAATTAGGATTGATTAAAAACCGCTACGTCGGACGTACATTTATTCAACCTTCACAAGAATTGCGTGAGCAAGGGGTGAAAATGAAGCTTTCAGCAGTGCGAGGCGTGGTTGAAGGAAAACGTGTTGTAATGATTGATGATTCCATTGTGCGAGGAACAACTAGTAAACGTATTGTCCGCATGCTTCGTGAGGCAGGAGCGACAGAAGTTCATGTCAGAATCGCTTCTCCACCACTTAAGTATCCATGTTTCTATGGAATTGATATTCAAACAAGAAAAGAATTAATTGCAGCAAACAACTCTGTAGAAGAAATACGTCAAATCATCGGCGCAGATTCTTTAACATTTTTAAGTGAAGATGGCTTAGTAGATGCAATTGGACGCCCATATGAAGGGAAATACGGCGGCTTATGTATGGCTTACTTTAATGGGGATTACCCAACAGCTCTTTATGATTATGAGCAAGAACTTTTAGAAAGTATGAAATAAGAGAGTGGAAAAGCTTCTACTTCATTATTAAGTAGAAGCTAGCTTTTTCCTAAAACATGCTCTATAAAGAGAGTGCCCGCTCGGGTGGGAGAAATTAAAAGACGAGGTGTAAAAAACGATGGCGAATGCATATAAGCAAGCAGGAGTAGATATTGAAGCTGGATATGAAGCTGTATCTCGTATGAAAAAACACGTACAAACAACAATGAGAAAAGAAGTACTAGGCGGTCTAGGCGGTTTTGGAGGTATGTTCGATCTATCAAAATTTGCATTAGAAGAACCCGTATTAGTATCTGGAACAGATGGCGTGGGTACAAAATTGATGCTCGCTTTTATGATGGATAAACATGACACGATTGGTATTGATGCAGTGGCAATGTGTGTAAATGATATTGTTGTCCAAGGGGCAGAACCGCTTTTCTTCCTTGATTACATTGCTTGTGGTAAAGCAGAACCTAGTAAAATTGAAAACATCGTTAAAGGGATATCAGAAGGTTGCCGTCAAGCTGGATGTGCACTAATTGGCGGAGAAACAGCTGAGATGCCAGGTATGTATTCCACTGAAGAGTACGATTTAGCTGGTTTTACAGTAGGGATCGTTGATAAAAAGAAAATTGTAACAGGTAATTCTATTGAAAATGGTCACGTATTAATTGGTTTAGCATCTAGCGGTATTCATAGTAATGGCTATTCTTTAGTACGCAAAGTGTTATTAGAAGATGGACAGCTATCTTTAGACCGTATACATGGTCGTTTAGAGCTACCTCTTGGTGAAGAATTATTAAAACCAACGAAAATTTATGTCAAACCTATTTTAGAACTATTGAAGAAATATGAAGTGTATGGCATGGCACATATTACAGGCGGAGGTTTTATTGAAAATATTCCACGTATGTTGCCGGAAGGAATTGGTGCAGAAATCGAACTAGGATCTTGGCAAATTCAACCGATTTTTAGCCTGCTTCAAGAGGTTGGAAAACTAGAAGAAAAAGAGATGTTCAATATTTTTAACATGGGTATTGGTATGGTAGTGGCAGTAAAAGAAGAAGATGCAAAAGCTGTTATTCAACTTCTTGCAGAACAAGGAGAAAAAGCACATATTATTGGACGCACTGTAAAAGGAGCAGGTGTTACTTTTAATGGAGGCACAGGACTATGAGTAGATTGGCAGTCTTTGCCTCTGGAAGCGGATCTAACTTCCAAGCGCTCATTGATGCAGTGGAAGAAAAAAGATTACAAGCTGATATTAGCTTATTAGTATGTGACCAGCCTGAGGCACGTGTTGTCGGGCGGGCACATTATCATCACGTTCCTTGCTTTGCTTTTTCCGCGAAAAAATATGAATCAAAAGAAGCATTTGAAAATGAGATATTAAAAAAACTTCGAGAATACGAGATTGATTGTGTTATTTTAGCAGGATATATGCGTTTGATTGGGTCGACATTACTCGAAGCATACGGTGGTAAAATCATTAACATTCATCCGTCATTATTACCAAGTTTTCCAGGGAAAGATGCTGTCGGTCAAGCATTAGAAGCGGGTGTGAAAGTAACTGGTGTGACAATCCATTATGTAGATGCAGGAATGGATACAGGACCAATTATTGCCCAAGAAGCAGTAGCTGTTTCTGAAGCGGATACAAGAGAGAGCTTACAAAAGAAAATTCAACGTGTTGAACATAGATTGTACGTAGATACGGTGAACGAAATCGTTAAATCTATGAAAGAACCAACTGTTAAATAACATTCAACTAGGGGTGAAGGATAAATGAAAAAGCGTGCATTAGTAAGTGTTTCAAATAAAACCGGAGTTGTAGAATTTGTTAAAGGGCTACTTGAGCAAGGGATTGAAGTTATTTCAACAGGTGGAACGAAGAAATTATTAGAAGAAAACGGCTTACAAGTAATTGGTATTTCTGAAGTAACTGGTTTCCCAGAGATTATGGATGGTCGTGTAAAAACATTACATCCAAATATCCACGGTGGCTTACTTGCAGTACGTGATAATGAAACGCATGTAACGCAGATGAATGAGTTAGGTATCGAGCCGATCGACTTTGTTGTTGTAAACTTATATCCATTCAAAGAAACAATCGCAAAGCCTGATGTAACGTTTGCTGATGCAATTGAAAATATTGATATCGGTGGTCCAACAATGATTCGTTCAGCTGCGAAAAATCATAAGTTTGTATCAGTTATCGTTGACCCAACAGATTATGATGTTGTACTAGCGGAGCTACAAGAAAACGGTGAGGTTACGGATGAAACAAAACGTAAATTAGCAGCAAAAGTATTCCGTCATACAGCGGCATATGATGCATTAATTTCTAACTACTTAACGGAACAAATGGGAGAAGACAGCCCAGAAACATTAACAGTAACATTTGAGAAAAAACAGGATTTACGTTATGGCGAAAATCCACACCAAAAAGCAACATTCTATAAAGCACCATTTGCAGCAACTTCTTCTGTTGCATATGCAGAACAACTACATGGTAAAGAGTTGTCTTACAATAACATTAACGATGCAGATGCAGCACTTAGCATCGTGAAAGAATTTACAGAGCCAGCAGTTGTAGCAGTAAAACATATGAATCCGTGCGGCGTTGGAGCCGGAGTTGATATTCATGAAGCATATACACGTGCCTATGAAGCAGATCCAGTATCAATCTTTGGAGGCATTATTGCAGCAAATCGTGAAATTGATAAATCTACAGCAGAAAAATTGCATGAGATTTTCTTAGAAATTATTATCGCACCTTCTTTCTCACAAGAAGCTTTAGAAGTGCTGCAAAGTAAGAAAAACTTACGTCTTTTAACTGTAAATATTGAAAAGGCAGCAAGTGCAAGTAAAAAGTTAACTTCTGTACAAGGTGGGCTTCTTGTTCAAGAAGAAGATACTTTAGCATTAGAAGAAGATGCAATTACAATTCCAACAAAACGTGAACCAACAGAGCAAGAATGGAAAGATTTAAAACTAGCTTGGAAAGTTGTAAAGCACGTAAAATCAAATGCGATTGTTTTAGCTAAGGATAATATGACAATTGGTGTTGGAGCTGGACAAATGAACCGCGTTGGCTCTGCAAAAATTGCGATCACACAAGCTGGTGAAAAAGGGCAAGGTAGCGCACTTGCATCTGATGCCTTCTTCCCAATGCCAGATACAGTGGAAGAAGCTGCTAAAGCAGGTATTACAGCAATCATCCAACCAGGTGGATCAATTCGTGATGAAGACTCTATTAAAAAAGCGGATGAGTTTGGTATTACGATGGTGTTTACTGGCGTACGTCATTTCAAACATTAATAGAGGAGGTTTAAAAAGTCCGGTAAAGATAACTGTCGCATTTCTTTATTCTTCTTTTTGAACACGAACGAATAGAAGCAAAATAGGGGCATTGCTCCTATTTTGTACTTATTTGAATAATGGGGGATGAAACATGAATGTTTTAGTAATTGGCCGCGGTGGGCGTGAGCATGCTTTAGCATGGAAGTTTGCACAGTCTGAGCAAGTAGAAACGGTATATGTAGCACCAGGGAATGAAGGCATGAAAGATGTGGCGGTACCAGTTGCTATTGATGAAAATGATTTTGATGCGCTTATCCTGTTTGCGAAAGAAAATCAGATTGCTTTAACATTTGTTGGTCCGGAAATTCCATTAATGAATGGAATCGTCGATCGTTTTGAAGCTGAGGGACTTCGCGTATTTGGTCCTAATAAAGCAGCCGCTGTAATTGAAGGAAGCAAAGCTTTTACAAAAGAGCTTATGGAAAAGTATGATATTCCAACAGCAGCATATGAATCATTCACAAACTATGAGGAAGCAGTAGCCTATATTAACAAAGTAGGCGCACCAATCGTCATTAAAGCGGATGGCTTAGCGGCTGGTAAAGGTGTAGTAGTTGCAATGACGCTAGAAGAAGCACTACAAGCTGTAAAAGAAATGCTACAAGATGTGAAATTCGGTGAAGCGAGTAAAAAGGTTGTTATCGAAGAATTTTTAGATGGACAAGAATTTTCTCTAATGGCATTCGTGAATGGAACGAATGTTTACCCGATGGTAATTGCGCAAGATCATAAGCGCGCTTTTGACGGTGATAAAGGACCGAATACAGGAGGAATGGGTGCATATTCTCCAGTACCACAAATTCCAGAATCAGCGGTTGAAATAGCAATCCAGACGGTTTTACATCCAACAGCTCAAGCGATGATTCAAGAAGGACGTTCATTTACTGGGATTTTATATGCAGGACTTATTTTAACAAGTGAAGGCCCGAAAGTAATTGAATTCAATGCTCGCTTTGGTGATCCGGAAACAGAAGTTGTATTACCTCGTTTGGACAACGATTTAGTGGATGTATGTAATAGCGTATTAGATGGAGAAGAATTAACGCTTAAATGGTCTGAGGACGCTATTATTGGTGTAGTACTTGCTTCAAAAGGATATCCGGAAGTATATGAAAAAGGTGCTGTTATTCGCGGGTTAGATACAGTAGAAGGTGTGATTGCCTTTCATGCAGGAACAGCTGTGAAAGACGGAGAGTTTGTAACAAATGGTGGTCGCGTGCTATTCGTCGCTTGCAAAGCAAAAGACTTACAAGAGGCGAAGGATAAAGTTTATAAAGAAATCAAGAAAATTGAGAGTGATGGTTTATTTTATCGAAGTGATATTGGACACCGGGCGATTGAAAAAGTAGATTGCTAGAAGCTAACATAAAATATGTTAGCTTCTTTTTTAGTAACTAGCTTTTCCTTTTCTTCTTTATTCAAAGCTTGACTTCGGACATTAACTTCGGTCAAAATACAAAAAACGATTTGAGTTATTCTTATGCGGGCAGTAATCCCTAGTAACTAAAGTTTTACGCTATCTAGTTGATCCTGAAATCCCGAGCTTCTCCATCTTTCTATACAATGTTCGCACACTAACTCCTAAAGCAGCGGCAGCCTGCTTTTTTCCTTCATAATCATAACCGTAATAATGAAGCTTTTGAATAATACTCTCTTTTTCAGCTTCTTGTAATGCACCGTGTTGCTTTGAAGGTGCATATAGTGAAGTTGAATTATTTTGTAGAAATTCTGGTAATGATGATTTTGTTAATTTTCCGCTCTTCTCCATATTCATACCGTATTCAATAATATTCTCCAATTCACGAATGTTCCCCGGCCAGTGATATTGCTTTAACTTTTCTAAGAAGTCATCTGTATGAGTTTGAATGAATTTTCCTGTTCTTGTTTGTAATTTTTCAATTAAGAAGGGAACTAGTTTCGTAAAGTCTTCTTTTCGTTCTCTTAATGGTGGCAAGTGGATAGGAATAACATTTAGTCTGTAGTAAAGGTCCGAACGGAATTGTTTAGCTTTCATCAATTTTTGTAATGATTGATTGGATGCAGTGATAATCCGGACATTAACTTTTTTAGGAAGTGTTCCACCAATTCTTTGTACAACACCATCTTGCAGTACTTTCAATAATTTTGGCTGTAAATGGAGAGGGAGATCGGCAATTTCGTCTAAAAATAGTGTTCCTCGATCAGCCATTTCAAAGTAACCTGGCTTTCCCTTTTTTCTTGCTCCCGTAAATGCACCTTCCTCATAACCAAAGAGTTCACTTTCGAATAAAGATTCAGGAATACTAGCACAATTTATTTCAACAAAATCGCCCCTTTGAAATATGCTTTGTTCATGAATAAGTTTTGCCAGTAAGCTTTTTCCAGTCCCTGTTTCCCCTGTAATAACGATAGAGGAGGTACTACTTTTCATATTCCTTAAGATTTCTTTTATGTTTTGCAATGTATAGCTGTTTCCAAGGATATAATCAGTTTGTTTTAATTTTGTTCCTATTTTGGAAGTAGAATAATTGGTTTCATGAATAATTTCGGTAATAATCCCTTTTAATTTTTCCATCCAATAGATAAATTCTTTTTGTTGATCGATTAATTTCTGTTGCTTGTCTTTTGAAAAACTAACGAATGAAAGATAGCCGTAGTGGCATTCATTTTGAATCATATTTTGTATAATTTCCGCAGTTGATGGACAGCTTTTTTGAAAATGACAACCATGACACATATTCATATGCCCTGGTTTATGTACAAAGGTAATAGGATGTTCATAGAGCTTTTGGAAAAAGGGGAGGTATACACGCTCTCCTTTCTTTTTTTTATATTCTTGTGTTGAAGAAATTAATAGTCCTTCATGATTGAAATAGGCGATTTCTATTTGTAACAGCTCGGCAAATGTATGAATAATTTTTGTGATTGCTGTGATCGTGGACAAGTTAAATCCTCCCTTCTTTTATAGTTTTATTGTATGGTAATTCCGAAAAATCAAAAAGTGTCAAAAGGTTGTCAAAAGTGTCAATTGCTCATAGAGAGAGTACTTGTTGTAGCAAGGGTTTATCATGTGATGAAGTTGGCATGCTTTTTGCTTAATAAATAGTAGATGCGAATAAAGGAGTTTTTTTATGGAAAGAGATTATTTTCAATTAAAGGATAAAGTAGCAGTTGTGACTGGAGCGGCATCAGGGATTGGGTATGCGACCGCAACTATTTTTGCTGAAGTAGGAGCTACCGTCCTTCTTTTAGATATTGATGAAGAAAAAGGTATGCAGGCCGCACAGAGTTTACGAGATGAGGGAAGGCAAGCAGAATTTTTGAAATGCGATGTAACAAGTGAACTAGATTGCAAAAAGGTTAGTGAGCATATTAGAAGAGTGTATGGAAACGTTGATGTGCTGTTTAATAATGCAGGCATCATTAGAAGAAAAACAGTTGTTGAATTAGAGGAAAGAGAATGGGATTCAGTTATTAATGTTTCATTAAAAGGTGTGTACCTCTTATCTAAATATATCATTCCAATTATGGCTGAAAAGCAAGGTGGGAGCATTATTAATACAGGTTCTGGATGGGGACTAAAAGGAGGAGATAAAGCCGCGGCTTATTGTGCTGCGAAGGCCGGTGTTGTGAATTTAACGAAAGCAATGGCAATTGACCATGGTCCACAAAATATTCGAGTGAATTGCATATGTCCAGGTGATACAGATACACAGTTATTACGTGATGAGGCGAAGCAATTACATGTAGAAGAGGGTACATTTTTGAAAGAATCAGCAACAGATCGACCTTTATCAAAAATTGGTACGCCTCGTGATATTGCAAAAGGTGTTTTATTTTTAGCTAGCGATTTGTCATCTTGGGTGACAGGAACGGAACTTGTTGTTGATGGTGGAGGTTTAGCATAATTGAATTGATTTTAATAAGGGGGTATTACGATGACGAAAAAGGTACATCCTTACATTCCAAATATGGTACCTGAAGTAAAGAAAGAGATGTTAAAAGAAATAGATGCTGAATCAGTGATGGAATTATACGCCTGTATACCGGATGAACTAAAGTTGAAAGATGAAATGAACATTCCAAAGGCACTGACGGAATACGAATTGCGTCGCCATATTGAGGGGATATTGTGTAAAAATACGAGTACAAATGAATATCTAAATTTTCTAGGAGCAGGTTGTTGGCAACATTTTATACCAGCAGTTTGTGATGAAGTAAATCAACGATCTGAATTTCTAACGGCATATGCTGGTGAACCTTATGAGGATCATGGTAGATTCCAAGCATTATTTGAATATCAAAGTTTAGTAGCTGAACTTGTTGATATGGATGTTGTAAATGTGCCGACGTTTGATTGGGGGCAAGCAGCGGCTACATCAATTAGAATGGCTGCTCGTATAACAAAAAGAACAAAGGTATTAGTGGCGAAAACCATATCACCAGAAAGGATGAAAATTATTCGAAATTATGGGTCTCCAGATCTTGAATTTGTTTTTGTCGGTTATGACGCTGACAATGGTCTCCTTGATTTAGAAGATTTAAAGAATAAGATATCTTCTGATACAGCAGCAATTTATTTTGAAAACCCGTCTTATTTAGGTTTTATTGAATCACAAGGTATGGAAATTGCGGGAATTGCGAATCAGTCCGATGTACTAGTTGTTGTTGGTGTTGATCCTATGTCGCTTGGAGTATTGGCACCGCCAAGTCACTATCAAGCAGATATTGTTTGTGGTGATTTGCAGCCACTTGGTATGCATATGAACTATAGCGGAGGGCAAGCGGGATTTATTGCTACAAGAGATGAAGAAAAGTTTATTAGTGAATATCCTTCACGTCTATTTGGAATTATGCCAACAGTAAAAGAAGGAGAGTACGGCTTTGGTGATGTAGCTTATGACAGGACATCTTTTGCACTTCGTGAAAAAGGAAAAGAATCAGTTGGTACACAAACAGCGTTATGGGGTATTACAGCTGGGGTCTATTTATCGTTACTTGGACCGAATGGCATGTATGAATTAGGTCAAACGATTATGCAAAATAGTCAATATGCAGTGAAACAACTGAACAAAACTCCTGGAGTGAGAGGTTCAAGATTAAGTTCTCCATTCTTTAAAGAATTTCTTGTCGATTTTAATGAGACTGGTTTATCAGTAGAAATAATAAATAAGAGATTATTAGAAAAACAAATATTTGGAGGAAAGGATATTTTAAAAGAATTTCCTATATTTGGTCAATGTGCTTTATATTGCGTTACGGAAGTACATACGAAGGAAGAGCTTGATCGGTTAATTGATGCTCTTCAAGAGGTTGTGTCGAATTAAAAAAGATGAACAGAAAGGAGAACCAACTCATGAAAAAAATTAAAAGGAATAGTCAAGTTCGTGACTTTCATCAAGCAAAATGGAATGAGCCAATTATTTTTGAGCTTCATCAGCAGGGAGAAAGAGGAGTGGAGATTCCATTAGTGGATCAAACAATTGTGAAGGAAGTTGGAGATGGAGTTTCGAAGATTCCTAGTTCTATGTATAGAAAAGAAAGACCGAAACTTCCGGAAATTGGTCAGGCGCGTGTGCTAAGACACTATGTCAGGCTTTCGCAAGAAACGTTAGGATCAGATTTTAACGTTGAGATTGGGCAAGGTACTTGCACGATGAAATATATCCCAAAAATCAATGAATTGTTAGTACGAAGTCCTAAAATAATGGAACTGCATCCTCTTCAAGATGAAAGTACGGTTCAAGGGATGTTAGAAATCATATATAAATTGGATCTTTGTATGAGAGAAATCTCTGGTATGGATCACTTTTCATTTCAGCCGAGTGGTGGCACGCAAGCATTATTTGCCATGGCTTCCATTGTAAGAAAATATCATGAATCTCGAGGGGAAGGGGAAAAACGGAATGAAATTATTACAACCATTTTTTCTCATCCTTCGCAAGCAGCCACAGCAGCCGTCAAAGGATTTAAAATCATTACACTTCATCCGGATGAAGATGGATTTCCTGATCTTGAAAAGTTAAAGGCAGTTGTTTCGGAGCGGACGGCAGGTTTCGTTGTTGCAAATCCTGAAGATACAGGGATTTTTAATTCGAAAATTAAAGAATTTACAAAGGTCGTACATGAAGCTGGTGGGATTTGTTACTATGATCAGGCAAATGCGAATGGCCTCCTTGGAATTACTAGAGCAAAAGAAGCAGGATTTGATATGTGTTTCTTTAACCTTCATAAAACATTTGCTGCTCCGCATATGTGTGGTGGGCCCGCAACAGGTGCACTTGGTGTGAGCAAAGAGTTAAAAGAATATTTACCAGGACCAATTGTCGAGTATGATGAGGGGAAATATTATTTAAACAATGGCTTGAAACATTCTATTGGGAAAGTACGCGCTTTTCATGGGGTAGCGCAAACAATTCTAAGATCTTATGCATGGATTCGTGCTCTTGGTCCAGATGGATTAAAAGAAGTGGCGAAAACCGCTGTGCTAAATAACAACTATATGTATCACAAAGTACAAAAGATTCGTGGTGCAAGTGCTCCATATGTGAAAGGACAGCGTCTTGAACAAGTTCGTTATAGCTGGGAAGAGATGAAAAATGAAACTGGTATTACAACAGAAGATGTCCAAAGAAGAATGGCGGATTTCGGCTTACACTATTGGACCAGTCACCACCCATATATCGTACCTCAGCCGTTTACGCTTGAACCGACAGAAAGCTACTCTAAGGCTGATTTGGATGAGTATATTGCAGCTCTTGAGCAAGTTTCGAAGGAAGCCTATGAAAAACCTGAAGTTATTCAAAACGCCCCGCAAAATAGTACCATCCATAAATTAGATGAACAAGATTTTCTCGATAATCCGAAAAAGTGGTGTATTACATGGAGAGCGTATCAGAAGAAGGTGCAGTTACCGGAATTAATTTGAAGTAAAGAGAGGGACAATTGATTAACACTCCATTTTTTATTATACACCCGCAGTCAGCGGGTGTATTTTTGTATGGCTGGATTTCCTTCATAGATAGGAGAAAGGGTATTTCACGTTGAATGTTTCAAGAAGTTATAATCTGTTTGTATCTATATAAGTTCGTTTACCATGAACCTGTCTACATTTTAATTCGCCAATCAACAACAGAACAATAGAAATAACCAATGTAAGTGCAGCGCCAATGAGTGGAAGATAGAAGTTTTGTGTTTGTTTTGCGATGATACCTGTAAAGATTGGTCCAATAATTTGTCCAATACCATAAATTCCAGTTGTATAACCGATAATTTTATTACTTTCATTTGGTTTGATTCTTTTTGCTTCTGTCGTTGTTAAAATGGTGATTCCTACGAATGTCGCTCCGAGAAGAAAAGCACTCAAAAATGCTCCGATTACGTTGGGAATAAGGAGTGGGGAGAGAACGCTTATAATTTGTAAAAAGTAGGCGGAGATAAGAGCTCGTGTTGTTCCATACTTTTGAGCAATGTTTGACCAAATATAACTAGATGGAATGACGGCGATACCAACAATAATCCAGCTACAAGATGCATAAAAGGGAGATAGAGTAATTCTCTCTACAATGGTGACAAGAAAGGTTCCGGTAATAATATAGCCAAATCCTTCAAATCCATAAGCTAAAATGAGCCAAAATAAATAGTTTTTTCTATGTGCGGTATTTATTGAAGTAGCTTTTAATTTTTGTATTGTATGTCTAGTATCCTCTTTTAACCATTTCCATACAAAAATAGCTAAACTAAAGCTAATAAGGCCTAATCCAATCCAAGCACCATGCCAATACCAAATGGAGTTTAATAAAGGAGCGAATAATCCAGCTAAAATAATTCCGATGCCAACACCACTATAAATCATCCCACTTAGTACAACCTTATTCCGATGAAATAAATAATCTAAAACAATACTAGAAGCAAGAACAAATACGATGGCACTTGTAAAACCACCAATAAATCGAAGTGGAAACCATAAGAAAATATATGAGGTAAATCCCATAGAAAGAGTTGAGAGGATATTAAGAAATAAACAATGATGTAACAATTTTTCACGATTTTTTATTGTAACAAACCCGATGAAGAATGCACCGAGTAAATAGCCAAGGTAGTTACTGGAAGCTAAATATCCAGCGAGGTCATCTTCAACATGAGCTTGTTTTTCCATAAAAGAGATAATAGGTGTATAGGCAAAGCGACTAATTCCCATTACGGCTACTAGTGCAAATATACCAGATGAAATTATTTTCCACGTTTTCGTTTCGTTCATGTAATCTCCCTTCTTGAAACAGTTTCTAATACATATGATAGGGAAATGTACAGAAGGAGTAAAATACTGTTTTTTAATACGTGATATCAAAAATAGTGATACGAATGAAAGGACAGGAGAAATATGAATTTACAAGATTTTGTCGCATTTTATATGGTTGCGCAAGAGAAAAGTATTTCGAAAGCAGCAACTAGGCTTAATTTTGTCCAATCCAATATAACGGCAAAAATAAAAAGGTTAGAAGCAGAATACGAAACACAGTTATTTTATCGCCATAGAAATGGAATGACATTAACGCCTGCAGGAGAAAAACTGTTAACATACGCTGAGAAAATGATTCAAATATTGAATGAGTCAAAGAGAGAGATAAAATATACGAATTTACCAGGAGGAATGCTCAAGATCGGAGCGATGGAAACTGCAGCGGCAGTTAGATTGCCAGCTATTCTTTCTAATTTTCATGCACAATATCCTGAAGTCGAGATTATGTTACAAACGAATAGTACAGGAGAATTAACAAAAAAAATACTTTTACATGAATTAGAAGGGGCTTTTGTAGCGAATAGCATTGATGATCCGGCATTAGAAAAGATAGAAGTATTTCAAGAGGAAATGATGTTAATGTCGAAGAGAAGTTTTTTATTGGATCATAAGTATATGGCGGATCAGTCTTTTATTGTTTTCCAATCTGGTTGTTTTTATAGAAAGGTATTAGAAGAATGGTTATTATCCGAAGGTGTTGTTCCGCGAAAATTGATGGAGTTAAACTCTTTGGATGGTATTGTGGGCTGTGTCAAAGCTGGGCTTGGGGTTGCTCTACTTCCAAAAGAAGTTGCGGAGCAGTTTGACTTTCAACAAGAGCTTCTTCGTATACCTTTACAAAACGAGAATAGATTTATTCCAACGTACTTTATTTATCGGAAAGATAGTGTGAAAACAGCAGCATTATGTGGGTTTATTAAATTGCTTTATAGCATAGAAGAAAAGGGGAATTGTAAATATTCCTAAAACATATCAAATGATTACCTAATATGAAAAGTAATTAGAAAAAAGAAAAATATAAATGGTTACTGTTACTGATTGCTGTACCTAGAGAGGAGATAACTGTTTGGACTTCAGAGAATTTCAGTTAACTATTGTCAAAGGAAATTACGTGAACAAAATATCTGATAAGGAGGATGACTATTGAATGAGTTTATTAGATCTTTAATAGAAATGATAAAGGTTATAGGATTCTATGTTTTTGGGGTTATAGTTACCGTCTATATTTTAGAACCTGTTTACAATTTAGCTGATGTGGCGTTTCAAGGTAACGTATGGGTAATTTGCGTAGCTGTGGCTTTTATTTTATTTACCGTACTATTTTAAAATCCATACGTCAAAAAGAGTTTTCATTCTCTATTTTAACATATATGTTATTATTTATATCTCTGGTTATTATCCTTGTTCCGTTTTTTAAGGGGATAACACCTTATTAAAATAAACAAAAAATCCCTTTAGATGTTACTTACTAAAGGGATTTTTTACATCAATTTAAGAATCATTCTCTTTTTTTAGTTTTCCTTTTTGCTTTGCCATTTCTCGAAGTAAATACTCGATGTGAGCGTTGACGCTGCGAAATTCATCATTCGCCCATTTTTCGATGACTGCGTGTAATTCAGGATCAATACGTAATGGAAAGCTTTTCTTTTTGGCCATAATTACCTACAACCTTTAATAAAGACTTCCTGTATTAATAACTGGTTGTGCCCCTTTATCTGAAACGATGGCAACCAATAAGTTGTTCACCATATTTGCTTTACGCTCGTCATCTAAATCAAGTACGCCCTCTTCATCTAACATATGAATCGAATCTTTGGCCATTTTCACAGCACCTTCGACAATCTCTTTTCTTGCTGCTAACACTGCTTTTGCTTGTTGACGCTGGAGCATTGCATGAGCAATTTCTGTTGCGTAAGCTAAATGTGTTAAGCGTGTTTCTAATACTTCAACACCTGCGATTTCTAAACGAGCCTCTAATTCACGTCGTAATTCTTCAGAAATTTCTTCAGAATTTCCGCGTAGTGTGATGCAATTTTCGTCTTGGAAATTATCATACGGATATTTCGTTGCGACGTGACGAATTGCTGTCTCACTTTGAATTTCTACAAATTCATCATAATGCTCAACACCGAAGATTGCTTTTGCTGAATCAACAACTTTATACACAACAACAGCTGCAATTTCAATCGGATTCCCATCGACATCGTTCACCTTTAATTTTTTACTATTAAAATTTTCAACGCGTAGAGAAACGGTTTGACGAAGGGCGAATGGAATTGTTAAAAATAAACCATTATTACGGATTGTTCCTAAATAGTTACCAAAAAACGTAATTACTTTTGCTTGGTTAGGCTGAACAATTCCAATCCCTGTGCCAAGGATACCAGCTAAAACAAGAAACAAGATAGCTACTACGAATGTTTCTTGTACAAGGAAAAATACACCAATACCCGCTAAAGCTAAAAGACCAATAATACCTAGAAAACCATTTACATAAAATACTTGTTTTTCTTTCATATGATCGCCTCCTGATATAAAAATGATATCACTTTTATATCACTTTATACAAGGGTAAAATACCTAATTTTCAGAAAAAACATTAAAAATTGTAAATATCAATTTTATGCGAAAAATATTAGGGGAAAAGTGTAATCGAACAGGAACGTTAGTTCTGTTTTGTGGTAAAATAAAGAAGACTTAGCCGCCCACTGTAGCAGCTAAGTCTCTTTGAGAGCATCTTGCATCGTGACAAATGATTCAAAGCGGTTTTGCCAGGATTGCTTCTTCAATCGCTGACTCAATCTCTTTGTCCGAAGTATCATAACTTCCTGTTGACTCTGATTTGCCATCGGAATTATGAGTTACTTCTTCTTTAGCATATCCTTTTTTATTAAAATCCATGCTTGGCATTTTAAAGTTACTGATGTTCATATATTTTCCAAATTTACATGCTTCAACAATAGGACAGAAACGAACAATTCCCTCTGCAATTCTCATTGCGCCAAGCCACAGCAAAATTGTAGACCAAGTGCACCATGGTTTACGTACAAGTTTAGCTGTGCTACAACTTACCAGGACAAAACCGAGTGTGATTCGAATTAGGGCATTGATTATGCTGATATTTTGCTTCATTAGAAAAATACTCCTTCTTTACTCGTTTAGAAATAGAAAATACTATTTCAGTTATTATTATTCCATGTAAGTTTTACGATATGTAAACCAACATTTGACGGTGAAAAAGATGTTGGATTGGGCGTGTGTGTATGTGTCTTTTTTTGTTATAATGTAAGAATGCATAAAAGGAAGTTTAAAAAGTCCGGTCAAGATAACCTTCACATTTCTTCGTTGCATTGCCAGTCCGGTACTCATGTAGTATAAGCTACACTCCGTATCCTCCTGGCTTCTGCGCCTCGAACTGCTCGGTTCTCTTGCTCCTCCTTTTTAAACCTGTATTGTTAGAGGAAGTTTAAAAAGTCCGGTCAAGAAAGCTGTCGCATTTCTTTGTTACGTCGCCAGTCCGGTATTCATGTAGTATAAGCTACACTTCGTATCCTCCTGGCTTCTGCGCTTCGAACTGCTCGGCTTTTTTGCTCCTCCTTTTTGAACAAGAACATAAAGGTGATTAGACAAAAGAAAGGGTGTTTTCATGTACGATATTTCCGGATGGAAACATGTATTTAAGCTTGATCCCAATAAGGAATTAAGCGATGAACATTTAGAAATGATTTGTGAATCTGGAACAGACGCAGTAATTGTAGGCGGAAGTGATGGAGTAACAATTGATAATGTATTACACATGCTAGTAAGCATTCGTAGATATGCAGTTCCTTGTGTGTTAGAGGTTTCTGATCTTGAAGCACTTACACCAGGATTTGATTTTTATTATATCCCAAGTGTTTTAAATAGCCGAAAAGTGGAATGGGTAACGGGAATTCACCATGAAGCATTGAAAGAATTTGGGGATATTATGAACTGGGATGAAATTTTCATGGAAGGATATTGTGTTCTAAACCCAGAAGCGAAAGTAGCCCAGCTTACAGAGGCGAAATGTGATTTAACAGAAGATGATGTGATTGCATATGCACGTATGGCAGACAAGCTTCTCAACATGCCAATCTTCTACTTAGAGTATAGTGGTACTTATGGAGATATCGAACTCGTTAAGAATGTAAAAGCAGAATTACAACAAGCGAAGCTATATTATGGCGGCGGAATTTCAAGTGCGAAAGAAGCAAAAGAAATGGCGCAGTATGCTGATACAGTCGTTGTTGGAAATGTAATTTATGATGATATAAAAGCAGCTTTACAAACGGTAAAAGCTGTGAAAGGAGAGTAGGTGAAGGCACATATGAGTATAACAGATAGATTATTAAATGGTTTAAATCCAGAGCAACAAAAGGCAGTACGAACAACAAGTGGGCCACTTCTATTAATGGCAGGTGCAGGTAGTGGTAAGACGCGTGTGCTAACGCATCGAATTGCATATTTACTTGGTGAAAAAGGTGTAGCACCTTGGAATGTACTAGCAATTACCTTTACAAATAAAGCAGCTCGTGAAATGCGTGAGCGTATTGATACGCTTGTTGGTCCAGAGGCAGAAGATATTTGGATTTCTACATTCCACTCAATGTGCGTACGTATTTTACGACGTGATATTGACCGCATTGGGATTAATCGTAACTTTACGATTTTAGATGCAAGTGATCAACTTACTGTTGTAAAAAAAATCATGAAAGAGCGTAACATTGATCCGAAGAAATTTGATCCACGTTCTATTTTATCTGGTATTAGCAATGCAAAGAATGAATTGTTATCTGCTGATAAGTACGCAAAGCAAATTACTATTGCAGATCCATTTGAGAAATTAACAAGTGATGTATATACAGAATATCAAAAGCGTCTTTTGAAAAATAATTCATTAGACTTTGATGATTTAATTATGACGACGATTCATTTATTTGAGCGAATTCCAGAAGTATTGGAATTCTACCAGCGTAAATTCCAGTATATTCACGTTGATGAGTATCAAGATACAAACCGAGCGCAATACATTCTTGTAAATAAACTAGCGGCTCGGTTTAAAAATCTTTGCGTTGTTGGTGATTCGGATCAGTCGATCTATCGTTGGCGCGGAGCAGATATTTCTAATATTTTGTCATTTGAAAAAGACTATGAAAATGCACAGGTTATTTTGTTAGAGCAAAACTACCGTTCATCACAAAATATTTTAAATGCAGCCAATGCTGTAATTGAAAAAAATTCAAATCGTAAACCGAAGAAGTTATGGACGGATAATCAAGTTGGAAGCAAACTTTCGTATTACCGTGCTGCAACGGAAAAGGATGAAGCATATTTTGTTGCGAAAAAAATTCGCGATGAAATTCAAATGGGAAATCGAAAATACACAGATTTTGCGGTACTATATCGTACAAATGCGCAGTCTCGTATGGTCGAGGAAATTTTCTTGAAATCGAATATTCCATACAAAATTGTCGGCGGCATTAAGTTCTATGATCGGAAAGAGATTAAAGATATCTTGGCATACTTACGTTTAATTGCAAACCCAGACGATGAGATTAGCTTTGCACGTATTATTAACATGCCGAAGAGAGGAATCGGTGCCACGTCCATTGATAAAATTATTAACTATGGCGTACAAAATGGTATTTCATTAACGGCTGTGATGGATGAAATAGAGCATGTTGGCGTAAGTGCAAAAATTACGAAAGCAGTCAAAGAATTTGCAAGTCAATTACACAATTGGGTGAATATGCAGGAATACTTATCAGTTACAGAATTAGTAGAGGAAGTAATTGAAAAAACAGGCTACCGTGACATGTTAAAGAATGAACGTTCTTTAGAAGCGGAAGGCCGTCTTGAAAACTTAGATGAGTTTCTATCTGTTACACAAACATTTGAATCACAAAGTGAAGATAAGAGTCTTGTTGCTTTCTTAACAGATTTAGCGCTTGTTGCAGATATTGATCGTGTGGACGAGGATCCAACTGCAGGTGAAGAAGTTATTTTAATGACAATGCACTCTGCAAAAGGATTGGAGTTCCCGGTTGTCTTTATTGTTGGTTTAGAAGAAGGAGTTTTCCCGCATACTCGATCTCTTATGGAAGAAGATGAAATGCAGGAGGAGCGTCGCCTTGCGTATGTCGGCATTACTCGTGCGGAAGAAGAATTATATTTATCGAATGCACAAATGCGTACTTTATTTGGTAGAACAAACATGAATGCAGCGTCTCGATTTATTTCAGAAATTCCTACAGAATTACTTGAATCATTAAATGAGACAACACCGAAGCGTGAAACGTTCGGTGCAAAGGCAAGAACGGCGGGGACGACAACACGTTCTCGTTCAGCATTTGTGCGGCAGGCAGTGAAAACGACGGGAGGAGAGCAATTTGGCTGGGCTGTAGGTGACAAAGCGTCCCATCAAAAATGGGGCATTGGTACAGTTGTAAGTGTGAAAGGCGAAGGAGATGCAAAAGAATTAGATATTGCATTCCCAAGTCCAATTGGCATTAAACGTTTATTAGCAAAATTTGCACCTGTGACGAAACAATAGGAAAGGAATGAGGATATGTCAAAAGAAGCAACAAAGCAGCGAATAGAAGAACTTCGTGATATTTTGAATACACTGAATCACGAATATCACGTACTAGACAATCCTTCTGTTTCTGATGCGGAGTATGATCGCCATATGCAGGAGCTTATGAAGTTAGAAACGGAAAACCCAGAATTTGTAACAGAAGACTCTCCCTCCATTCGAGTTGGGGGAGAGGTGCTTGATATATTTGAAAAAGTAACGCATCAATCACCAATGTTAAGCTTAGGAAATGCTTTTAATGAAGGTGACTTACGCGATTTTGATCGCAGAGTACGTCAAGGAATTGATGGTTCAAATGTAAGATATATATGCGAACTAAAAATTGACGGTCTTGCTGTTTCCCTTCATTATGAAAAAGGGCGCTTCGTTCAAGGAGCAACGCGCGGTGATGGCGTAACAGGTGAAGATATTACGCAAAACTTAAAAACAATTAAGGCCATTCCTCTTCGTTTGAAAGAAGAAGTAACATTAGAAGCGCGCGGTGAAGCATATATGCCAAAACGTTCGTTTGTAAAATTAAATGAAGAGAAAGAGCAAAACGGTGAAGCTGTTTTTGCAAATCCGCGTAACGCGGCGGCAGGATCAATTCGTCAGCTAGATCCGAAAATTGCGGCAAAGCGTAATTTATCTATGTTTGTATATGGTCTTGCTGATGTGAAAGAAAAGACGATTACAGCTCATAGTGAGTCATTGGACTTCTTAGGTGAACTTGGATTTAAAACAAATCCAAATCGTCGCACATGCGAAACGATCGAAGATGTAATTACTTATGTAGAAGAGTGGCAAGAAAAACGTCCAAATCTTGATTATGAGATTGATGGAATTGTAATTAAAGTAGATGATGTAAACTTGCAAGAGAGTTTAGGGACGACTGCGAAGAGTCCAAGATGGGCAATTGCATATAAGTTCCCAGCAGAAGAAGTTGTAACAAGGTTAACAGGTATTGAACTGAACGTGGGGCGTACAGGTGTTGTGACGCCAACAGCTGAACTTGAGCCCGTGCGAGTGGCCGGAACAATTGTCCGCCGTGCATCTTTACATAACGAGGATTTAATTCGTGAAAAAGATATTCGAATTGGAGATTATGTTGTTGTGAAGAAGGCTGGAGATATTATTCCGGAAGTCGTTAACGTTATTTTTGATAAGCGTAATGGCGGAGAAGAAGAGTATCGTATGCCAACACACTGTCCGACATGTGATAGTGAGCTTGTTCGTCTAGAAGAAGAGGTAGCTCTTCGCTGCATTAATCCGGCATGTCCAGCTCAAATTCGTGAAGGATTGATTCATTTTGTCTCAAGAAATGCAATGAATATTGACGGACTTGGAGAGCGTGTGATTACACAGCTCTTTGAGGCAGACTATATTCGGACATTCGCAGATTTGTATCCATTAACGAAAGAACAAATGTTACAATTAGAGCGTTTTGGTGAGAAATCAGCATCTAAATTAGTACAAGCAATTGAAGCATCTAAGGAAAATTCATTAGAGCGACTGTTATTTGGACTAGGTATTCGTCATGTTGGCGCAAAAGCTGCTCGCACATTAGCAGAGCATTTTGAAACGATGGATCATCTCGTGAAAGCGACGGAAGAAGAGCTGAAATTGATTAATGAAATTGGCGAAAAAATGGCCCAATCAATTGTAACGTACTTTGATAATGAAGACGTGTTAGAATTATTACAACAGTTTAAAGAGTATGGTGTTAACATGGCATACAAAGGGATGAAACGTGCTGATTTACAAGATATTTCGTCTTACTTTGCTGGGAAAACGATTGTTCTAACAGGGAAACTAGAGATTATGGGACGTAGTGAAGCAAAGAAAAAGATTGAAGAGCTAGGTGGAAAAGTAACAGGCAGTGTAAGTAAGAGTACTGATTTAGTTGTTGCGGGTGAAGCTGCAGGATCGAAGTTAGCACAAGCAGAGAAGCATAATATTGAGGTTTGGAATGAAGAGAGGTTCTTACAAGAGCTGAATAAGTAAGAGGTGAAAACTTACCATGAAAAAAATAGCGTTAGCGGTATTAAGTCTTGGGTTACTCGTAAGTGGGTGTAGCACAGGAATAAAAAAAGAAGAAAAAATTGTTGAGAAATCAGGGAAATCCAAAGAACAAGCGATTGTTCCGAAATACTCTATTTCTGATGATTATTATAAAACGACTGTCCCGTTTGACCCAGGTTCTGCGCGTGGCTTAGTTGTACAAGGATTAAATAGTCGTTTAGATATAGACGAATTTGAAACGGGATTAATGCGTATCGCGAAAGAATCGTTTAGTACGAAGGATTATCTTTTTAAAGGCGGCAGTAAGTTAGATAAAGACACAGTTCAAATGCTGGTGAAGAGAAAGCGTACAGAAGCAGAGCAGAAAGAATTGGAAGAGAAACTGGGGAAGAAAGATGCTGGGAAATATCCGAATATTGGACTGAATCCGACGTTAGAGGGAGGATCAGAATCATTAGAGGTTAGAAATAAAAAAACGCCTATATATCTTTCTAATATTTTAGAGCATGATTATTATTCGCGAAAAGATGACAAGGTTGAATTAGGTGGGGTCGTTATCGGATTAGCAATGAATTCAGTTCATTATTACAATGAAGAGCATGGATATCCACGGGAAGCTGTAATTTCAGAAGCTGATATGTTAAGAGAAGGAAAAGCGATGGCGCAAGAAATTTTAAAACTAATGCAGCAGAAGAAACCTGAGGTGAAAGATGTTCCAGTTACGTTTGCAATCTATCGCCAAGGACCAAAATCGACACTTGTACCAGGGAAATTTGTTTCTTACGCGCAAGTAGATAAAGGTAGCGAAACAATTGGGGATTGGAAATCAATTAATGAAAAATATTACTTATTCCCTTCTGAATTAGCAAAATCAGAGGTACGTGAAGATTATGCAACGATAGAAAACTTTAAGACGAAACTGGGTGAATACTTTAAAGGTGATTACACAGCTGTTGTTGGTACAGGATTTTATAAAGATGATCAATTAAAAGAAATGAAGCTTGAAATTCCTGTTCAATTTAATGGGAAAGCAGAAGTCATTGGGTTCACACAGTATGTAGCGGGACTTGTGATGGAATACTTCCCGAACTATATGAAAGTACAAGTGACCATTAAATCTGTTGAACGTCCAGAGGCAGTTATCATTCGTGAGGCGAAACAGGATGAACCATTTGTGAAAATTTTAGATTAATAAAAAGAGCTGTTCCTTCTTGGAACAGCTTTTTTTATTCTTAAATTTTGTTATAATTTTTAATGTTATGAACAAATGGGTGAGGGGAAAAGGTATGGATGAATTAAGTTTACAGGTTATTGTTTTACTAGTAGCATTCGGTTTTTTAGCATCTTTTATTGATTCTGTTGTTGGAGGAGGAGGATTAATTTCACTTCCTGCTCTTATGTTTGTAGGTTTGTCGCCTGCTTCTGCAATTGCAACGAATAAGTTGGCTGCAACAATGGGGACTTTCACAAGTGCTATTTATTTTATTCGTTCAAAAAAAGTTGACTTTCGCATTGTAGGAAAGTTAATCCCGTTAACTATTATTGGCGCGATTGCTGGAGCTCTAGTGGTGAAATTTATTCCACCAGATATTTTACGACCACTTGTACTTATTATGTTGGTATTTATTGCGATTTATATTATTGTAAAAAAGGATTGGGGTAGTGTCTCCACTTATAAAAAGATGACAAAAAGAAAAGCATTAATGTTTTACTTTGTTATTTTAAGTTTAGGATTTTATGATGGTTTTTTTGGTCCAGGGACAGGATCATTTTTGATTTTTGCATTTTTATTAATTGGTTTGGATTTTATTCAATCGGCTGCATCTGGAAAACTCTTGAATTTTGTTAGTAATATTGTATCTTTGATTACATTTCTATTTTTAGATGTAATTCATTTTGAATACGGTATTATTATGGGGTTATCTATGATTTTAGGAGCTTATTTAGGATCAAAGTTTGCAGTGCAAAAAGGTGTTGGATATGTTCGTACGTTATTTTTATTGGTAACAATTTTGTTAATCGGAAAAAATGTCTTAGAATATGTTCATATTTTTTAGCTTCATACGTATGTATGAAGCTTTTCTTTTTTTATTATATTTTAAAAATTAATTAATTTTTAAAATATAAGTCTAGGAATATTTGAATAAATCTAAATTATCGTGTAGAATAATGTTGTAAAATGTAAACGTTTTTCTAAGGGGAGGCTAAAAAGAATGGTAGTAGCATACAAACATGAGCCATTTACAGATTTTTCAGTAGAGGCTAACAAGTTGGCGTTTGAAGAAGGTTTAAAGACAGTAGAATCTTATCTTGGACAAGACTATCCATTACTTATCGGGGGAGAAAAGATCACTACAGACGAGAAAATCGTTTCTGTAAACCCTGCAAATAAAGAAGAAGTTGTTGGTCGTGTTTCCAAAGCAAGCCGTGAATTAGCTGAAAAAGCAATGCAAGTGGCGGATGAAACATTCCAAACTTGGAGAAAGTCAAAACCAGAAATGCGTGCAGACATTTTATTCCGTGCTGCAGCAATTGTTCGTCGTAGAAAACATGAGTTTTCTGCTATTCTTGTAAAAGAAGCAGGTAAACCATGGAATGAAGCAGATGCTGATACAGCAGAAGCAATCGACTTTATGGAATATTATGGTCGTCAAATGTTGAAATTAAAAGACGGTATTCCAGTAGAAAGCCGTCCAATTGAATATAATCGTTTCTCTTACATTCCATTAGGAGTAGGTGTTATCATTTCTCCTTGGAACTTCCCATTCGCAATTATGGCGGGGATGACAACAGCTGCTGTAGTTTCTGGTAACACAGTATTACTAAAACCAGCTAGTACAACACCTGTAGTAGCAGCGAAATTTATGGAAGTATTAGAAGAAGCGGGACTACCTGCAGGTGTAGTAAACTTCATCCCTGGTAGCGGTTCTGAAGTTGGTGACTACTTAGTAGATCATCCTCGTACACGTTTTGTTAGCTTCACTGGATCAAGAGAAGTAGGTATTCGTATTTACGAACGTGCAGCAAAAGTACAACCAGGCCAAATTTGGTTGAAACGTGTTATCGCTGAAATGGGTGGTAAAGATACAATCGTTGTTGATAAAGAAGCAGATCTTGAATTAGCAGCAAAATCTATCGTTGCATCAGCATTTGGATTCTCAGGACAAAAATGTTCTGCTTGTTCTCGTGCTGTAATTCACGAAGATGTATACGATTATGTATTAAACCGTGCTGTTGAATTAACAAAAGAATTAACTGTAGGTAACCCAGCTGAGCAAGGCTTAAATATGGGACCAGTTAATGACCAAGCTGCATTCGATAAAGTAATGAGCTACGTTGCAATTGGTAAAGAAGAAGGTAAAATTGTAGCAGGTGGCGAAGGTGATGATTCTAAAGGATGGTTCATCCAACCAACAATCGTTGCTGACGTTGCAGAAGACGCTCGCTTAATGAAAGAAGAAATCTTCGGACCAGTAGTAGCATTCTGCAAAGCAAAAGACTTTGATCATGCGCTTGCAATTGCAAATAATACAGAATATGGTTTAACAGGAGCTGTTGTTTCTAATAACCGTGAACATATCGAAAAAGCACGTGAAGACTTCCACGTTGGTAACTTATACTTCAACCGTGGATGTACTGGTGCAATCGTAGGTTACCAACCATTCGGTGGCTTTAACATGTCTGGTACAGACTCTAAAGCGGGTGGACCTGATTACTTATCACTTCACATGCAGGCAAAAACTACTTCTGAAACATTATAAGTTTAAGAAGTGTGAGAAAGACCTTCCCAGAATGGTGAAGGTCTTTTTTATTTCCTAAAACATTTCAATTTAGAAGGAATGTATCTTTTGTAAATAAAGTGTGAATGTATGAAAAGGAACAGATTCACCAGAAAATTACCTTCATGCGTCATATTTGTTATATTAATTTTGTGAATTTCCTGTATAATACAATTTGAAAGAAAATCTATGGTTAGACAAGAGAACACTCCTTTCGATTTTGCTCACTGAAGGGAGTGTTTTTCTTTTTTAGTTGTAACAAATTATGGTAAGTGATAAAATCAATTGCTGATTATTCTGAAAAAAACAATTATCGGATAGTAGTGAATAATGTATAGTACTGAATGATAAAATTTATATGGATAGTAATTTTTTAAAATTGAATTTTTAACAATTGTATCGACGGTATAAGAAAGATAAGAAAAAGGATGTGCTATTGTATGAAAAAAATTATTCTAATTGCATTATCGTTGCTCGTTCTTGGAGGGATTGGTGTTGGTGCAATGACTGTTTTTGGATTAGCTTTTAATAAAACTGAAATTCATAAAAAAGAAACGCTAGCCGGGGAGAAGATTAATGAAATTGAAGTAAAGACTTCGGCAGCAGATGTTGAAATTGTTACAGTTGATTCAAAAGATATCGAAGTGTTACTGGATGGAGATATAAGCAAAGAGCTAGTAGATAAATATAAATTTGAGGTAAAAGAAGAAAATAATAGATTGAATATTAAATTTAGTAAAAATCGGAATTCTGTTGATTTGGAAATTGGGACTACTGCAGGAGTCAAGTTACAAGTTAAAGTTCCAAAGCAACTATATGAAAATGTAAAAGTAATTACATCATCAGGAGATTTTGTAGCGAAAGAAATTGAAGCAAAAACAGTGAATATAAATACTTCTTCTGGGGATATATCATTATTACAGTTTAATATAAATGAAAAATTAACAGCTAAAACGTCAAGCGGAGCAATTGAGACAAATAAAAGTAAAGTGAAAGTAGCAAATTTGGAAACAAGCAGTGGGAAAATTAGAGTAGATGGTTTGCATGCTAGAGAATCCGCATTTACAACATCATCGGGGGATATTGAATATAATACTCGTAGTTTGCAAGGAGAGATAGAGTGTCATACATCAAGTGGGGATGTTAAGATGAAAATTGATACCCTTCCTGAATCTTTAAAAGTCGAATTTGATGGGGGTTCAGGTAAGGCGGATTTAGATATTGCTGGCCTTTTATATGAAGAGAAATCAAAAAATAAATTGATTGGAGTAAAGGGGACAGGAGAAAATAAAATGAAAGTAAAAACAAGTTCGGGAGATTTCAAGTTACGATAGTTTGTGAATAACAGTAAAAATCATGTCTTCAATTGAGGAAGACATGATTTTTTTACTTTAGGTGGATAAAAACTCTTCTGTACTCATAACATTAGCATATACTTCGTTTAAGCTTGCCAAAATTGTATTATGAATATAGACAGCAGGAATGGTAGCGTTTTTGAATAGAAGATCTTTTGTTGTACATGCATCATGTACAACGGTGCAGTGAAATCCAAAATCAAAAGCGGCTCTTACGGTAGCATCAATACACATGTGGGTCATCATCCCACATATAATGACATGCTCAACTTCTAAGTGTTGCAATTGTTCTAATAGGGCTGTTTCACGAAAACTATTTGGATAGTGTTTGAGAATAACAGTTTCATTTCGTAATGGACGAACATTTTCATGAATGTGGATACCTTCTGTATTAGGTTGAAAGAAGGGAGCGTTTTCTTTCATAGATACATGTTGGATATGAAAAATCGGTTGGTTTGTTTCACGAAAATGTTGGAGTAGCTGCCCTGCATATTCGCTGGCTTCTACTGCGTTACGTAGTTCCATCCTTCCATTTGGAAAATAATCATTTTGAATATCAACGAGTAAAAGAGCTGTTTTCATAGCATCTATCGTCCTCCGTTTTTATTTCATATTCATGTAATGTTATTCAATTAGTAGTGGATATTTTCCTTTTAGAAAGAAGTAGTGAAGAAGAATTTTACATAAAGTTAAAATTCTTCCTTTTGTAATAAAGTGAAACTTTAATCAGTGGGGGATTCTTCATCCCCCGCCTAACTTCTTTACTTTCGCTGAATTTTGAGGTGAGGGTCTTACTGTCCGTTAATGCGGGATAAAAAAGTACTTATCTTTTATTTGAAAATTTTAATAGAAAAATAATTAATATTTTTTAGAATATTTGTATTGACTCTTACTTTTCGGAGTTTTATAATAAGACTTAATTAAACGACAATTAAATCGATACACTCTTATCCAGAGAGGTGGAGGGACTGGCCCTATGATACCTCAGCAACGGGTTTTTTAATACCGTGCTAACTCCAGCAAGCTTATATATAAGCTTGGAAGATGAGAAGATGTGAATGAGTATATAAGTGCTCTTCTTCTTATCTTTTATTACGGATAAGAAGGAGAGCACTTTTTATTTTACCTCAAGGCTCTGCTTCAAGTTGTTACAGCACATAGGAGGGAAAAAAATGATTTCTTTTGAAAATGTAAGCAAAGTATATGAATCAGGTGGGAAAACAGTTCATGCTGTTGAGGGCGTAACATTATCTGTTGAAAAGGGTGAAATTTTTGGCATCATTGGTTTTAGTGGAGCTGGAAAAAGTACACTGTTACGTTTAGTAAATATGTTAGAACGACCAACAGCAGGAACGATTTCAATAGATGATAAAGACATTACGTCGTTAACAACAAAAGAATTACGAAAGTTAAGACAACGAATCGGAATGATTTTTCAAAGCTTTAATTTATTCAATTCAAGAACAGTGTTTGGAAATATTGCTTATCCATTGAAATTAGCAAAATTACCAAAGGGTGAGATAAAAGAAAGAGTAAATGAGCTGTTGAAGTTTGTTGGATTAGAGGATAAAGCAAACTACTATCCAGAGCAATTATCGGGTGGTCAGAAACAACGCGTTGGGATTGCAAGAGCACTTGCTACATCACCGGATATTCTCATTTGTGATGAAGCAACGTCTGCACTGGATCCTGAAACAACAACAGAAATTTTGAATCTATTAAAAAAGGTGAACCGAGAATATAATTTAACAATCCTTCTCATTACACATGAAATGCAGGTTGTGAAAGAAATTTGTCACCGCGTAGCCGTTATGGAAAAAGGAAAGGTGATTGAAGAAGGAAAACTATTTGATGTCTTTACGAAACCGAAAACAAAAACGACACAAAATTTTGTTCGCTCCGTTGTTAACGATCACTTACCAGAAAGTATTCTAGCGAAAATTCAAAATGGTGGACAGATTTACCGTTTAACTTTTACCGGTGAAGAGACAGGTCAGCCGTTATTATCGTATATCGCTAAAAATTATAACGTAGATGTAAATGTGCTCTATGGAAATATTATTGAGCTGCAAGGTGTTTTATTTGGAAATCTTCTCGTTGAACTACAAGGTGCGCAGAAAGAAATTCAAAAGGCGTTGCAACATCTAAGACTGCAAGTAGTACTGAAGGAGGTTGAAGGTCATGCGAGTTGATTGGAGTGTATTTTGGCCCCGCATTTTAGATGCAACAGGGGATACCCTCTTAATGGTAATTGTAACCCTTATATTCGCTATAATACTTGGTATACCTCTAGGTTTACTGCTATATGTAACGAGAAAAGGAAACTTTTTAGAAAATAAACTGGTCTTTTCTATTCTTAATATTATTATTAATACGATTCGCCCGGTTCCATTTATTATCTTTTTAGTAGCTTTAAGTCCTTTAACACGTACGATTATTGGGACAACAATTGGGACAGCGGCAGCAATCTTCCCAATGACACTGGTTGCTTCAATTGGAATTGCAAGAATGGTTGAAACGAATCTTGTTTCAGTGCCAAAGGGAGTAATTGAAGCAGCACAAGCGATGGGGGCATCGCCACTAAGAATTGTGTTTGAAATTCTCGTTCCAGAAGCGCTAGCACCATTAATTTTAGGGGTTACGTTTATGACAGTTGGTTTAATTGAATTTTCGGCAGTTGCTGGTCTTGTTGGCGGTGGCGGTCTTGGTGATTTAGCAATGACATATGGTTATCAACGTTTTGATACATCCGTTATGTTCGTTACAGTGGTATTACTTATTATTCTTGTACAAATTGCACAAAACTTAGGAAACTATTTTGCTAAAGTATTTCTACGTAGATCATAAAAAGGAAAAGAGGGAAAGAAAATGAAAAAGATATTAGCGTTTGCATTATCGGCGATTGTAGGAATTACGGCTTTAAGTGGATGCTCAGATGCAGGAGCAAAAGAGAAAGTAGTTCGCGTTGGTGTAACAGGAACGGATGGAGACGCGTGGGGAATTTTACAAAAGAAAGCCGAAAAAGAGGGTATTAAGATTAAACTTGTGGAGTTTTCTGATTATACAACACCAAATAAAGCATTAGCTGATGGAGATATAGAATTGAACTCCTTCCAACACATTGCCTTCTTAGAGCAATTTAAAAAGGAACATAAACTAGATATTACAGCTGTTGGTACAACACAAATTGCACCAATGGGATTATTCTCTGAAAAGTATAAAAAACCAAATGATATTCCAGATGGTTCAGAAATTGCAATTCCTAATGATCCAACGAACCAAGCTCGTGCATTGAAACTTCTTGATGCAGCTGGATTATTGAAATTGAAAAAAGACTTTGGTCTATTCGGTGATCCAAGTGGTGTTGCTGAAAATCCGAAAAAGTTAAAAATTACACCGGTAATTGCACAGCAAACGCCGCGTGTATTAAAAGATGTAGCAGCTTCTGTTATTAATAACGGTGTTGCGGGTCAAGCTGGTTTAAATCCAGCGAAGGATCCTATCTTCTTAGAGGATCCAAAAAATGAAAATGCGAAGCCGTATATTAATATCTTTGCAGCTCGTACGAAAGATAAAAATGATCCAACAATCAAAAAAGTGATTGAATTGTACCATTCTCAAGAAGTAATTGAAGCAGTTAAGAAAGAAACAAAAGATGGTGCTATTTCAGTAGATCTTTCACTTGAAGAGCTTGAGAAAATCGTAAAATAACAATTGGGTTTAATGAACTAACAGTAGGAACCCCTCCGCTGTTAGCTCGTTCAACATATATCATACCTAACAGACGATACCCTAATTTTGTACCTTCCAATTCTGTATAATAAAAATTCAATGTCTGTTAGGTAGAGTAAAAGACCAGGAGTTTCCTGGTCTTTTTATTTGGTTAAGAAACATAGAGAATTCAAATCATTGTATTGTTATAGTTATTCAATCGTAATGCTTTTTAAGGTAACTTCTGTAGGCTGTTTTTCTTCTTGTATAAAAGCGGAAAGCTCTTCTTGCAAAATATGAATCATCTTTTTAGCTTGCTGCCTCATAGGAGTAGGTAGTTCATTGATGATATACATCCCGACCTTTAATTTTGTTTGAATGACTGTTCTTAGCAAATCTTCACGCATGAACAACACCTCCAAATCGAATATTTAGCACATCTCCTTCAAATTTTGCCCCCCGAATGGATAAATGCATTAACGTTTTAGGTAACGTAATGTTCCGTTTGACAGAACCAGCACGAATGATAAGTTCATCACCTTTTTGGTTTAGAGATAACTCTTTTTTATCAGAGAACGGAATAGAGAGAACAAAAATATATTCATCGCCATCTTTTGTTACATATTGTGTACGACCGTTAAATTTTACTGCAGTTGGTTCTAGATCGTCTTTAAATAAAGCATTTCCTACACGCTCTAACATCGGTAAACCGACTACTTCTTGTTCAAACATTGGAGCTTCATAAATAGGGAGTGGTTGAAAGCTATCTTGGATGAGTGTTTTATATTTTTTTTGCGCATCTTTCCATGCTTGAAAGTAAGAATCTGTGACAGTATCAGGAATGACACGATTAATCATGATGGCATCCACGTTATAATCGTATAAATTTAAATAGGTAAAACTGCGCTGTGCTTCTTTAATGACCATTTTTTCTGGATTTACAACAACGCGAATACTTGTTACTTCACGGTTTGATAAAATATCACGCATTTCTCCTAGTTGTTCAAGTGTGTTTGTTAATTCATTCATAATATCATCAGTAGGAAGTGGAACACCTAGCAGTGGTTGTGCAACAGGACGGACAACTTTCAAAATCTTTCTTTTAATAGGAAATAGTTTCTCCATCCACCAGCCGAGCATATCAGGGAAACTTAACATGGCAAGTGTTTCTCCTGTTGGTGCACAGTCAATGATAATGACGTCATATGTGTTTTGTTTATAGTAATCGAGTACACGGAGTAAACTAATTAAGTCTTCCATACCAGGAAACATTGTTAATTCCTCTGTTGTAATATCGTCAGCTGCTTTTGATGTGAACAGTAATGTAATATATTTTTGTAATTTGTCCCAACCTTTTTCCATTTCATAAATTGTATTGATTTCTTGGGCCCATAAATTTCCGCGGATTTCTTGTGGTTCAGAAGATAGTTTTATGCCGAGTGAATCCCCTAAGCTATGAGCTGGATCTGTGCTCATGACTAATGTTTTTAACCCTTGTTTTGCACTTTGAAGTGCCGTTGCTGCTGAAATACTAGTTTTACCTACGCCGCCTTTACCTGTATACAAAATAATTCTCATCATTTATATCCTCCTTTGTTTCGGTTGCCGAATATTACGAGTGACGAAATAATGTTTTGAATAAAAACCCATAAAGGGTTTTATTCAATCGGGATGTTTTTCATCTTAGGTGTAGCAAGCTTTTCTTCAGGTTTTTGTTGTGACGTAGCGATATGGTTCATAATCTTTTGGAAGATTTGCAGTAAAAATGCTTTCTCTTCTTCTGATAATGCTTCCGTCACAAGGCTAAAGTAATGAGCAGCATTTTGTTTCACTTCTTGAACAAGCAGTATTCCTGTTTCTGTTAAGCGAATTAATACAATACGTCGATCACTCTCGTTACGATAGCGCTCGATATAGCCCTTTTTCACAAGACGATTAACGACACCTGTCGCTGTGCTCATTGGAATATCGAGAAGTTCGGTGATTTTCGTCATCGTAATATCTGTGTTTCGCTCCATCCATAACAGACAGAATACTTCAGTTTTAGAAAGTGATAAATCGAGGCTTACCCATTCTTCTGGATAGAAAAGCTTCTTGGCGTTATCTAGCAGTAAGTCTAAAAAATGTTCATATTGCAACAAGTATTTCCACTCCTGTATATTTCGAGGTTCGTAATATTTATTTTTATTGTATGTTGGGTCGAAATAAATGTCAAATGTTTTTGGTTTTTCTGTCTCTTTATATAAAGAATTTTATATGTTAAAGTAATGCAAAAGAAAGGGATATTTTGCATGACATTTCATAGTGAGTTGATTCAATTCAATGGAAAGTTCTTAATTAATAGAAGTACAAGTAATATGAAAAGTTTATTCTTCATAAGAGTCAAGATAAGTTTAAGAAAAAGGAGAGAGCCGTGGTGCTCTCCTTTTTCTAATAACAGACTGAAATATAACATTCAAAGAGGGGGGATGATATATTATGTTAGCGGGAGGTAAACAAAAAATGTAGTCCCTTCCCCAACTTTACTCTTTACGGATACCATTCCACCATGTGCATGAACAATGGTTTGGGTAATAGAGAGGCCTAGACCAGCTCCACCGTACTGCCTTGCTCGAGAACTATCTATTCGATAAAAACGGTTAAATACATAGGGGAGATTCTCTGTTTCTATACCGGAACCATTATCCTGAACTGAAAATTCTACTTGATTGTTCTCGGCCATTAAAGAGATTGTTATTTTTCCCCTAACAGGGTCAGTATGTTGAACTGCATTGTGAAATAAGTTTAAGATCACTTGCTTGATTTTATCGGTGTCATAATCCCCTTTTATACCTTCTGTTAGATCGTATGCTATCTTTCGGTTTCCTCCCAAAACGCTTAATTGCGGCTCCATCTGTCGAATAAGTTTAGTAATATTGGTTTCCGATAAATGTAGTCCGGGTTCGCGGTCCATTTTTGCAAGAAATAATAAATCTTCTACTAGCTTGATAATGCGCTTCGATTCGCCATGCATACTATTTAAAGCATTATAGAGCTGTTCAGGACGATCTGCTGCACCTCGTAATAACACTTCTAAGAAACCATGAATTGATGTAAGTGGTGTTCTTAGTTCATGAGAAGCGTCGGCGATAAAACGCCTCATTTGTTCTTTTGTTTCCCTTTCATACTCAAAGGATGCCTCCAATCGTTCCAGCATACCGTTATACGTTTCTGATAAACGATCAATTTCCTCTTGCCCTTGGTGTGTAGGCAAACGCTCAGCAAGATTACCTGCATTTGTATTCTTCACTGCGTTCACAATGTTAGAAAGGGGTACAAGTGTTTTTTTCAGAACTGGTAAATATAGTACTAAGCCGGCAATTAGGGCAAGCCCCGAGAGGACAATAAACGTGAGTAGCTGCTGAAATAGAACATCATGTAAAGGGCCAGTGTCGGTCCCTATTTGAAGAATCGAATAAGGAACTTTATTTGAATTGCCATCTGGATCAGCAGGAGTACCTCTAATTGGTCTGAACACTATTAACTGTTCTGTTCCTTCCTTATTACGTACTACTCTATATTTGATTTGCTTGTGATTTGAGAATTGTTCTAATATTTTTGCATAATCTTCGTTTGGCAGCTTTGGAGAGGACATTCCAGTGCTCCTTGCTAGATCTTCATAACTACCATTTTTCCCGATAACTGCGAGTGAAATATCTTGTGAAAACAAGAATTTTGGTCGGTTAGGTTCAGGATGGTTTTCTACTTTATTTTGTGAATCAAAGGGAAGTAAATCTATTTCTGGCGGTAAAGACATCATCTTTGCTCTTAATGTTTCAGCTTCGTTGTTATATAGAAAGTCTTTCATCACCCAATATTGTAAAAGACCAATACTAAGAAGAATAAGAGATAAAATAAATAGTGTTCGCGTTAAAAGTTGACGACGCAGAGAGTGGGGCAAAAACACTCTTTTAATAAAAGAAATAATGGGCGTAATCATGGAAGATCCACACGGTAACCCGCTCCCCTAATAGTACGAATGAGTCGATGTTCCTTATCTTTTAATTTCTCTCGGAGTGAGCGGATGTATACTTCCACAATATTTTCGTCTCCTTGAAAATCATAGCCCCATACCTTATCAAGTATCATTCCTTTGCTCAATACAATTCCATGGTTGATTACAATATATTTAAGAAGCTCATATTCCGTTGGGGAAAGTTCTAAAACTTTACCGTTAAATAGTAATTCTTTCCTACGATCATCCACTTTAAATGGACCGTAAATTACCTCTCCGAATAGATTCGGAAATTGATTGCGAAGACGAGCATGGATACGAGCAAGTAATTCATCGAAACTGAATGGCTTTATGACATAGTCATCTGCTCCTAACGTTAGGCCCTTAACTCGATCATCCACTTCATCTTTTGCGGTGAGCATGATCACAGAAGTGTGAGAGCCACTTTTTTTAATCATACGGCACACTTCAAATCCGTCGATGCCAGGCATCATTACATCTAAAATTGCTACATGTGGCTGGAATTCTTGTGCCAAGTTAATAGCGCTTATTCCATCAGCAGCTTTTTTTACCTCATATCCTTCGTTCATCAATCCTATCTCTAAAAATTGTAAAATGTGTGGTTCGTCGTCCACCAACAATATTTTAATTCCTTTAAGAGAACTCACCTTTTTAATACCTCCTGTACTGTAATTATTACTATTATCTACGATTATGCTGAAAATTTGCTGAAAGCAGTCTGAACTAGTGGTGAAATTTTTTCATTTCTTCTTATTTAATCCTTAATGTAAAGGTATTTTACGCATTCAGTAAACTTTCAGCTTATATTCAAGTTCATTTCAGCTTGAAGGATGATAATACAGTCATGGCCTAGTTCAAAATATAAAATGATTAAGGAGTTGTAATATCATGTTTTCAAGGTTAAAAAACCGATTAGATGTGCCTTTAATATTAATAGTCTTATTGGCAGCTTTTTTAAATGGATATAACATTTGGACCGATCAGTATGCAAATACTTATTACACCACTACAGTAGCAAGTATGTTGCAAAACCTCCATAATTTCTTTTTCGGTTCTCTCGATTCAGCGGGATCTGTAACAGTGGATAAACCACCTGTTACATTTTGGATACAAACAATAAGTGCTTATATCTTTGGTTTGCACGGTTGGAGTGTGATTCTTCCGCAGGCATTGGCTGGGGTGGGGTCAGTACTGCTCATTTATTTTTTGGTAAAACCATCTTTCGGCTTAGCAGCTGCAAGACTTGGGGCTTTAGCTTTTGCATGTACGCCAATTGCAGCGGCAGTGAGCCGAACAAATAATATTGATAGTATGCTCGTATTTACTCTTTTGCTAGCTACTTGGCTATTATTTAGAAGCGTGAAGCGTAGTAGCGTCTGGAGTCTCCTTGGTGCTTTTGCGGTAATAGGCTTGGCTTTCAATATGAAGATGTTACAGGCCTATATGGTACTTCCGGCTTTTTATGTCTTCTATGTTTGGGCTGCGAAAGTAAATTGGAAGAAAAAGATTGGTTTACTCTCTGGAGCAACAGCTATCATGCTTACTATTTCTCTTTCATGGGCAGTTATTGTGGATGCTATTCCTGAAGATAAGCGCCCGTATGTCGGTAGCAGTGAGACGAATTCGGTTCTAGAGTTAGCTTTTGGTTACAATGGACTTTCGCGTCTTACGGGAAATCAAGGAGGTAGCGGGAGAGCGCCCAGTGCAAATGATCAACAGCAACCACCTCAAGATAACAATGGGGTAATGACGAACGATGGCACTGAAAATGGAGTTGACTCGACAAATAGTGATGATGGTAGCCAAGGAGTTCAAACAGGAAAAGAAGGTGATGGAGGAGCGCCTAGTGTCAATAACCAATATCAATCGCCTCAAGATAACAATGAGGCGAAGACGAACGATGACATCGAAAATGGAGCTAATTCAACAAACGGCAATGATGATAGTCAAGGAGTTCAAGTAGGTAAAGGAGACGGACCGCCTGAAGGTAATAATGGTGGTCCGGGTGGCGGAGCAGGCGGCAATTTTGGAACTGGTGAGAAAGGTCTACTCCGTTTGTTCCAGTCTGAATTGTCTGGGCAGGCTAGTTGGCTTCTTCCATTTGTTGCTCTCGCTAGTGTTAGCTTATTGGCTGGTTTACGAAGAAACAATATAACGTTGAAGCATAAAGAAACAGTCTTCTGGCTCGTATGGTTAATTCCAGCAATGGCATTCTTCAGTATTGCAGGTTTCTTCCATCATTATTATCTGATTATGCTTGCAGCTCCTGCTGCAGCTCTGTTTGGTTCCGGTTGGACACAGCTTTTTGAGGATTACAAAAGCAATGCTGGTTGGAAATCTTGGCTATTGCCGGTAGCAGTTTTCGGAACGGCGGGATTCCAATGGTATATTATCCATCCTTATGATGATGTAATTGGGGTTGGTTGGTCTATTGGTATAGTGTCTGCAGGAGTAGTATTTGCTCTGATACTTGTTCTATTTAAGTATAGGAAGGTAAAGTTGTCTCTTGCGGCAAGTGTTGCAGGATTACTTATGCTGCTTATTGGACCTCTGTATTGGGCTGTCACGCCGATTACGTATGGTGGAAACAGTATGCTTCCGCAGGCGGGACCGGGTTCGGCAGATGGTAAAGGTAACATGGGTGGCTTTGCAGGAGGAGCGATGCCTACATTTAATGGACAAGGAGGACCTGGCGGCAGTGAAATTCCAACCGAAAGAGATCGTGATGATGAATCTGATACTCCATCAGAAGATCGTATGAAAGCTCGGGTGGCTAGTGGGCAACCTTCGGAAATGCCAAGAAACAAGCAAGGAGGAATGGATAGCGCGAGTTTAGATAGTAAAACATTGTCATACTTAGAGAAAAATAATACTGGTGAACAATATTTATTTGCTACAACTAGCTATCAAACTGCAGCTCCTTACATTATAGATAAAGGAGAATCCGTGATAACGATGGGTGGATTTTCTGGTTCTGATCCGGTTTATACCGTTGAGGAATTAAAAGAATTGGTATCAAGTGGGAAAGTGAAATACTTCCTCATTTCAGGTGAAGGAATTCGAAGCAGAAGTTCTGAAGTGACACAGTGGATTCAGGGAAATGGTGAGAAAATCCCATCTGAAGAATGGCAGACAACGCAAAACAGTGACAAGGAAAGCGTTAATATGGGTGGTCCTGGACGCTCAAATACTTTGTATAAAGTAACGTTGTAAAGGAGTGGAGCAAGAATGAGAAACGATATATGTTATTCAATTATAATTCCCATGTATAACGAAGAAGCTGTTATTGAAGAAACCTACCGGAGACTGAAAAAGGTCATGAAGGATACGAATGATACTTATGAATTACTGTTCATTAACGATGGAAGCCAGGACAAATGTGCTGATATTATAAAGGACTTTGCCAGATGCGATAAAGCAGTGAAGCTCATTGATTTTTCCCGAAACTTTGGTCATCAGATTGCAATCACAGCTGGCATGGAGTACGCGGAAGGGGATGCGGTTATTATCATTGATGCTGATTTACAGGATCCACCTGAATTGATTCTGCAAATGATTGAAAAATGGAAAGAAGGCTACGAAGTAGTCTATGCAAAACGAATAAAGCGTAAGGGAGAAACATGGTTTAAAAAGTGGTCAGCAAGCATGTTTTACCGTGTGCTTCGCGCTTCTACAGATATCGATATACCGGTGGATACGGGAGATTTTCGTCTTATGGATCGGAAAGTGTGTAAAGAAATGAAACGGATAACCGAGAATAATAGGTTTGTCCGAGGATTAGTCAGCTGGGTTGGATTCCGTCAAACATCAGTTGAATATGTTCGAGATGAAAGGCTGGCAGGTGAAACCAAATATCCTCTCAAGCGAATGATAAAGCTATGCTTGGATGGAATTCTTTCTTTCTCTTATAAGCCCTTGAAGTTGGCGATTTATTCCGGGTTACTTCTATCTGGATCAGGTTTCCTATACTTTATGTATGTTCTGTACCTTACTCTTTTTACTGAAGCAACTATGAAAGGTTGGCCTTCCATGATTAGTATTATGCTAATCTTTAACGGATTTATGCTATTTATGCTAGGGATTATCGGTGAATATATTGGGCGGATCTATGATGAAACAAAAGGAAGACCCTTATATATCATACGGGAATTCTATGGGGAACAGGCAAAAGAAAAGTCAACAACGAATCATGAGGTAGTTTATGAATAAAAGTTGGATACAAGCTTTGAAATTCTTGGCAGTGGGTTCGCTTAATACTGGTATCGATATAATGATTTTTACATTGCTGGTCATGGTAGGGGTACCGCTTTTACCGGCCCAGTGGATATCCTATAGTTGCGGCATAGTGAACAGCTACTTGCTTAACAGACAATGGACATTCCAGCAAAAAAGAAAACAAGTTGAAAAAGAACCGATAAAATTTGTGTGCGTTAATCTTTTAAGTCTTGTTCTAGTATCTCTGATACTAAATGGAATGCATGAGCTTTGGGAGCAGTCTTTGACTGTTTCTAAAGTGACTGCAACGTTGATTGGTAGCTTGATAAATTTCATAGGAAGCCGGTACTGGGTATTCCGTATTTCCCACAATAAAGAAGTGAAACCTAATGAAAATTAAAAAAATAGTAATTTCGGCAGCCGGGCTAGGTACATGTTTTCTGCCAGCGACAAAAGCGTAGCCAAAAGAGATGTAGCTAATTATAGATAAACCTGCCATTCAATTTTTCATCAAATCGTAAATGGCTATTCAAGTTTCTCTAGGTCAAATTAAAGAGAGTACACTACATTTACAAGTGAAAAACAATTTCATTAGCAATTTATATATATATCCATAGAACGGAGAACAGGAAAAATGAAAAAAACAATCATAGCTTTATCTTTAAGTCTAGCACTAACTACTGGGGGGCTCATCCTCTGGTAGTGAAGTAATTGTAAAAACGGATGCTGGGAATATTACAAAAGATGACTTATATGAGGTGCTAAAAACATCGAACGGAGCAACAGTGCTAGAAAGTTTAATTAAAGAAAAATTATTGAGTACAAAATATAAAATTTCCAATGAAGAATTAAATAAAGCGTTCAATGAAATAAAATCTCAGTATGGGTCAGATGATGAATTTGAATTAGCATTGACTAGTAATGGATATGCTGATACAGCTGATTTTAAAGAACAATTGGAGCTAAGCTTGCTTCAAGAAAAGGCTACTACGGAAGGAATCAAGACGTCTGAGAAAAAGCTAAAAGCTTATTATAATGAAAATAAGACGAACTATGAATATGTGACAGCATCTCATATTTTGGTTAGTACGGAAGAAGAAGCAACTGCAATCAAACAACAGTTGGATGATGGAGCTGATTTTGCTAAGCTGGCAAAGGAAAAATCCACAGATACAACTTCTGCTGAAAAAGGCGGTGCCCTTGGTGAATTTACGCATGATGAAATGGTAGCTGATTTTGCAGACGTTGCATTTAAGCAACAAGAGGATACAATCAGTAATCCAGTGAAAACGGATTATGGTTACCATATTATCAAGGTTACTAAACACAAACAAAAGAACTATAACGATATCAAAGAACAAGTGAAGAAGGACTATTTAAGTGCTAATGCTAAATCGATTGATGATGTAATTGAAAAACTTAAAAAAAGTAAAAATATAGAAATAATGGATAAGGATTTAAAGAAACAACTATCTGGGGATGAATCATAATGTCTGAGTTTTGCTACAAAATACCTCCCTTTTAGGAGGTGATAAAGGAGAGTTTCCTATTCCGCTAGATAGAAAGTTTTTTTTGCATTATATAACGCTAAGTTTAAAAACGTTAATATTCCAACAACCCACGAGTATTTTGGCATTTTTTTAAATTGGTTTTTATTCTATGTTTAGTTGAAATAAATGTAAAATAATTATCTTTTTATTTTTTCGGATTATACAAAAAATACGCTTTATAATAGAAAATGTGTGTGATAGAGTAATAAATAGATAAGAATATCTTACATAAAAATCCATAATAGTAATATACTTATCTATAATAGGTGTGCAGCTAACAAGGGGGAGAACAATGAGGAGAAGAAATACCCAAGCGTTCACATTTTTAGCATGGACTTCGTTTGTTTGTGCGCTTTCTGGTATGTTAATTGGCATTTATACATTAGATGAAACGCTTAGTGTAAAAGGATACTATTTAATAGGTACATTATTTTTAACGATGTCATGTTTTGTATTGCAAAAAACAATTCGTGATAATGAAGAAGATAACGAACGTTTACCAAAAAAAGAACCGATTGATAAACAATAAAAGGAAAAGAAAGGCGGAAGCCTTTCTTTTTTATGTAAAAATGCTGTAAGTGCCGTGTGTTGACTTGCTTGAAGTACTGAAAATTTGGTATCATCAATAGTATTGTAGATTGAACGATATATTATGGAGGTGGCCTAGCCGTGTCAAGAATTTCCGTTGAAAATGTAAAGCATGTAGCGCATTTAGCACGTCTTGCAATTACAGATCAAGAAGCAGAAAAATTTCAAAAACAACTCGATGCAATTGTTACATTTGCAGAGCAGTTAAATGAATTAGATACAACAAATGTAAAGCCTACAACTCACGTATTAGATATGAAAAATATTATGCGTGAAGATGTACCAGAAAAAGGTTTACCAGTTGAAGAAGTATTAAAAAATGCACCGGATCACAAAGATAATCAAATCCGTGTTCCAGCAGTATTAGAATAGAGGAGGGGAATTTCGATGCCATTATTTGATCATTCCGTATCAGAGTTACATAAGAAATTAAACAACAAAGAAATTTCCGTTACGGATTTAGTAGAAGAGTCATACAAGCGTATTGCGGATGTTGAAGATAACGTAAAAGCTTTTCTTACATTAGATGAGGAAAACGCACGTGCGAAAGCGAAAGAATTAGATGCGAAGATTGGTGCTGAAGATAACGGTTTACTATTCGGTATGCCAATTGGTGTGAAAGATAACATTGTAACAAACGGTCTTCGTACAACTTGTGCGAGCAAGATGTTAGCAAACTTCGATCCAATTTATGATGCGACAGTTGTGAAAAAGCTAAAAGCTGCTGACACAATTACAATCGGTAAATTAAACATGGACGAGTTTGCAATGGGTTCTTCCAATGAAAACTCTGGTTTCTATGATACGAAAAACCCATGGAATTTAGATTATGTTCCGGGTGGATCTAGTGGTGGCTCTGCAGCAGCAGTAGCGGCAGGAGAAGTACTATTCTCTTTAGGATCTGATACAGGTGGTTCTATCCGTCAACCAGCTGCATATTGCGGCGTTGTTGGTTTGAAACCAACTTACGGACGTGTATCTCGCTTTGGTTTAGTTGCATTTGCATCTTCTCTTGACCAAATCGGACCGATTACACGTACAGTAGAAGACAATGCATACTTATTACAAGCTATTTCAGGTGTTGACCGCATGGATACAACTTCTGCAAATGTTGAAGTAGGTAATTACTTAGCTGGTTTAACAGGCGATGTAAAAGGTTTACGCATTGCTGTGCCAAAAGAATACTTAGGCGAAGGTGTTGGCGAAGAAGCTCGTGAGTCAGTACTAGCTGCGTTAAAAGTATTAGAAGGCATGGGAGCAACTTGGGAGGAAGTATCTCTTCCACACTCTAAATACGCTCTAGCAACGTATTACTTATTATCTTCTTCTGAAGCATCTGCTAACCTTTCACGCTTTGATGGCGTACGCTATGGCGTTCGCTCTGACAATGTGAATAACTTATTAGACCTTTATAAGAACACGCGTAGCGAAGGTTTCGGTGATGAAGTAAAACGTCGTATTATGCTTGGTACATTTGCGCTTAGTTCTGGTTACTATGACGCATATTACAAAAAAGCACAACAAGTACGTACATTAATTAAAAATGACTTTGATAATGTATTTGCTAATTACGATGTTATTATTGGACCAACAACGCCAACTCCAGCATTCAAAGTAGGCGAAAAAGTAGACGATCCAATGACAATGTACGCAAACGATATTTTAACAATTCCAGTAAACTTAGCAGGTGTTCCAGCAATTTCTATTCCATGTGGATTCGGTGCAGGCAACATGCCACTTGGTTTACAAATTATTGGTAAACACTTCGATGAAGCTACAATTTACCGCGTTGCACATGCATTTGAGCAAGCAACAGATTATCATACAAAAAAAGCAAGTCTGTAAGGAGGCGAGCATAGATGAATTTAGAAACAATTATCGGTTTAGAGGTTCACGTTGAGTTAAAAACAAATTCGAAAATTTTCTCTGCGAGTCCAACAGAATTCGGAGCGGATCCAAATACACAAACAAGTGTAATTGACTTAGGATATCCTGGGGTGCTTCCAACTCTAAATAAAGAAGCAGTTAACTTTGCAATGAAAGCTGCAATGGCATTAAACTGTGAAATCGCAACAGAAACAAAGTTTGACCGTAAAAACTATTTCTATCCAGATAATCCGAAAGCATACCAAATTTCTCAATATGATAAGCCAATTGGGGAAAACGGTTGGATTGAAATTGAAGTAGACGGCAAAAAGAAACGCATCGGTATTACACGTCTTCACTTAGAAGAAGATGCAGGTAAATCAACGCATACAAGTGAAGGTTACTCATTAGTGGACTATAATCGTCAAGGTATGCCATTAATTGAGATCGTATCTGAGCCAGATATGCGTACACCAGAAGAAGCGTATGCATACTTAGAAAAATTAAAATCTATCATTCAATATACAGGCGTATCTGACTGTAAGATGGAAGAGGGTTCTCTTCGCTGTGATGCAAACATTTCCCTTCGTCCAGTTGGACAAGAGAAATTTGGTACTAAAGCGGAGTTGAAAAACTTAAACTCATTTGCTTACGTGCAAAAAGGTCTTGAGCATGAGCAAGTACGCCAAGAAAAAGAATTATTATCTGGTGGTATCATTCAACAAGAAACACGCCGTTATGATGAAGCAACAAAGAAAACAATCTTAATGCGTGTAAAAGAAGGATCTGACGACTACCGTTACTTCCCGGAGCCAGACTTAGTTGAACTTTACATCGATGATGAGTGGAAAGAGCGCATTCGTACTTCTATCCCAGAGCTTCCAGATGCTCGTAAAGTACGTTATGTTGAAGAGCTTGGCTTACCAGCTTATGATGCACACGTATTAACGTTAACAAAAGAGATGTCTGATTTCTTTGAAGCAACAGTTGCAGACGGTGCAGATGCGAAATTAACATCAAACTGGTTAATGGGTGAAGTACTTGCATACTTAAACAAACAACAAAAAGAATTAAAAGACGTAGCATTAACGCCAGCTGGTCTATCTAAAATGGTTCAATTAATTGAAAAAGGTACAATTTCGTCTAAGATTGCGAAAAAAGTATTTAACGAATTAATTGAAAAAGGTGGAGACCCAGAAGAAATCGTTAAAGCAAAAGGTCTTGTTCAAATTTCTGACGAAGGCACACTTCGTAAGATCGTAACAGAAATTCTTGATAATAATGAACAATCTATTGAAGACTTTAAAAACGGTAAAGACCGTGCAATTGGCTTCTTAGTTGGTCAAATTATGAAAGCAACAAAAGGACAAGCCAACCCACCACTTGTTAACAAAATCTTGCTTGAAGAAATCAACAAGCGATAATAAAGAAAAGCGAAGCCGACTGTTTAGGCCTGATGGCTAAGGGTCTTTCACACAGAAAGTGATTTTTACTTTCTTGTGTGGAAGGTTCTTAGACGTGAAGGGCTAGGAGGTAGAGCTAGATAATAAAGAAAAGCGGAGGTGGCTCGATTAGAACAGGAAGGCGTTAGAGCTTTCGACAGAGAAGCGCTTTTTGCTTCGTCGGAGGAGGCGAAAAGACTGACTGTTCTAGCCACTGGAGCTGGATAAAACAGCTATCAAATAATAAAGATTAAACAGAGAAAGCACCCATATTTGGGTGTTTTTTCTGAGTTAATCAAACGTTTGTTTAAATTGAGGAATTCTTTAAACAAACGTTTGATTAACTGGCAAATGTGAGAAAATGTTTGTATAGCAACTATGGTATGATAGTTGCAAAAAGGTGGGAATAATGATAAATCTAGACATAGAGAGTTTTTTCATCTCGTGAAATAATTGATAATTGCTAACTACTATTTTTTATGAAAGAAACAGAAAGTAATATGAAGAATGAAATGATATACATTTCTTAGCTGGATAAAGCAAAACTTTTATTGGTGGATTTTTTCTTATATCTCTGCTGATGGAAAGCTATATGAATCCGGGTTCTTACTTGTCCTTTTAGATGGGATAAAAGAAGGATATGGAGATGAGAGGAGGTAGGCATAGGAACGCTGAAGAAAGGTTCGGTATATTCTTTTTCTATGAATGATGAATGAGGATTTTCCTGTGCTAATGAATGATGAAGCGAGCGAGAATAATTTATAACCCTACTTCTGGTCGTGAGTTATTTAAAAAGAGTTTACCAGAAGTACTGCAAAAATTAGAACAAGCTGGATATGAAACATCTTGTCATGCGACAACTGGTCCTGGAGATGCGACTGTAGCCGCGAGGCAAGCTGCGGATCGTGAGTTTGATGTTGTCATCGCAGCAGGTGGCGATGGGACGTTAAATGAAGTGGTAAATGGTTTAGTAGGACATGAACATCGTCCGAAGTTCGGTATCATTCCTGTTGGAACGACAAATGATTTTGCACGTGCAATCGGTGTGCCTCGTTCTATTGAAGAGGCGGCAGAGATTATTTGTGAGGGTAAGACTGTTCCGCTAGACCTTGGTAGAGCGAACGATACATATTTTATTAACATTGCTGGTGGCGGACGTATTACAGAATTAACATATGAAGTGCCAAGTAAGCTGAAAACAGTACTTGGACAACTTGCGTATTATTTAAAAGGTATTGAAATGCTACCATCATTACATCCAACGTATGTTGAAATTGAGTATGATGGAAAGTTAATGCAAGAAGAGATTACGATGTTTTTAATAACAAATACATGCTCTGTAGGTGGATTTGAGAAGGTTGCTCCGTATGCGTCTATTAATGATGGTTTATTTGATTTACTAGTGCTGAAAAAAGGTTCGATTGCTGATTTAATTAAAGCGGCAACACAAGCGCAGCGCGGTGAACATATTAATAACCCAAAAGTTTTATATACACAAGCGAATCGTATTAAGGTTCATTCACCTGATAAACTAATGATTAATCTTGATGGTGAATATGGTGGAGACGCACCGATGGAATTTGAAAATATATATCATTGTCTGGAACTATTTGTTCCAGAACATAAAGAGGATGTCCTATAAGGCATCCTTTTTTGCTAATTGTAAATTGGAAGTTAGTTTGATTTTCATGGTATTTTTACAATTCGTTCATCTTACATCCATATTTTCTTGCTACACTGAATGGAAGAAGAACCGAAAGGTAGGATGTTATGGAGAAGGTAAAAGCGATATTATTTGATAAAGATGGGACATTAATGGATTTTCATTCAATTTGGATAAAAGTAGCGGAAGAGCTTGTAGCTGAACTTGTAGAACTATATCATTTACCACAATCGTTACAATTAACTCTTTTGAAAGAAATTGGTGTTGAGGGTACGTTCGTTCATCCGCGTAGTGCATTAGCGTCTGGAACCAGTCTTGATGTGGCACAAGCCTTGTGCAAATATATATCATCTGTTAAAGAGTCTGATATGCATCATTGGGTAAGTGAGAAGTTATTTACTCTTATGTACGAACATCGTTCACATATGAGAATGACAGCAGATTTGCCGAAAGTTTTACAAACATTGAAAGATAAGGGGTTCATTTTAGGAGTTGTGACAGCTGATGATTTTGCACCAACAGAATTGTTTTTAAAGCAATATCAATTAGAGAGTTTTTTTGACTGTATTGTAGCTTCAGATACATTTCCAGCGCAAAAACCTGATAAACAAATTGTAGAAGCGTTTTGCGAGAAGTTTAGTTTGGATTCATCGGAAGTAGCGGTGGTTGGAGATACACCAACTGATTTACATTTAGCAAAAAATAGTGGTGATTGTTATGCGATTGGAGTTCTTTCTGGGACGGGAGATCGTCAAACATTGGCCCCCCTTGCCGACCTTGTAATAGATTCTGTAGGTGATTTTATTTCGAGCTCTGGTGAGTTTATCTGGGAACAAGAGAAGTCAAATATATAAATAAAATAAGTCTATAAAGACTTGGTATGAGTCTTCGTAGACTTATTTTTTATGGGAAAATACTGAGAAGAGTAGAAGATCACCGCATTTATAAGTTGGCATACAACTTGCAATATAGAAAAAAGAAATAGCATAAAAAGGATGGGAGAAACGATGAATACAAAATTTGCTAAAGTAAATGAACAAATTCCAGGGCCAAAAGCAGCTTCTTTGCTAGAACGCCGTCAAAATATTGTGCCACGGGGCGTTAGTAATGGTATTTCAACATTCGTACAGTCAGCCGATGGTGCGCTTGTGACAGATGTAGATGGAAATCAATTTATCGATTTTGCAGGAGCAATTGGAACGATTAACGTTGGACATTGTCATCCTGCTGTGAAAGAAGCGATTCATAAACAAGTAGACCAATATATCCATACTGGTTTTAATGTCATGATGTATGAGCCGTATATTGAATTAGCAGAGAAGCTTGCTGCGTTAGCGCCTGGAAGTTTTGAGAAACAAGTACTATTTTTAAATAGCGGTGCTGAAGCAGTTGAAAATGCTGTGAAAATTGCCCGTAAATATACGAAACGACCTGGTATTATTGCATTTTCAAAAGGATTTCATGGTCGGACATTGATGACTATGACAATGACTAGTAAAGTAAAACCTTATAAATTTGGATTCGGTCCATTTGCCTCGGAAGTATATAAAGCACCATTTCCATATGAATACCGTCGTCCAGAAGGGTTAACAGAAGAACAATACGATAACTTTATGATTGAAGAATTTAAGAGCTTTTTAATATCAGAAGTTGCCCCGGAAACCATAGCAGCGGTTGTCATGGAGCCTGTTCAAGGTGAAGGTGGTTTTATTGTTCCAAGCAAAACATTTGTACAGGAAGTACGCCGTCTTTGTTCTGAACATGGCATTTTGTTCGTAGCTGACGAAATTCAAACTGGCTTTAGCCGTACTGGAAAATATTTTGCAATTGATCATTATGATGTAGTTCCAGATTTAATTACTGTTTCAAAATCATTAGGAGCAGGAGTACCAATTAGCGGTGTTATTGGCCGAAAAGAAATTATGAATGAATCAGCCCCAGGAGAATTAGGTGGAACATATGCTGGAAGCCCATTAGGATGTGCTGCAGCGTTAGCTGTTCTTGATGTAATAGAAAAAGAAAAATTAAATGATCGAGCTGTCCATATAGGAAAAGTCGTAATGAATCGATTTGAAGAGATGAAAAACAAATATAACTGTATTGGTGATGTGCGTGGTTTAGGAGCAATGTGTGCATTTGAACTTGTTAAAGATCGTACAAAAAAAGATCCTGATAAAGCATTAACAGCAGATTTATGTGCAGAAGCAAATAAGCGTGGATTACTCTTATTATCTGCGGGAACATACGGGAATGTAGTTCGCGTATTAATGCCACTAGTGATTACGGATGAACAATTAGAGGAGGGACTTGCGATTATTGAAGATTCTCTGCAAGCTTGTTATGAGCAAGCGGATATAGCTCGTGTGTAAATAATAGAATATAAATTGAAAAACCAAAATAAAACCTTGCTTTTTAGGTGGTAGAGAGAATCCGTTCATGGATAGAAGCGGTCAGGGCTTTTTTTAGCCCCATGCAAAGTTAAAACAAAGAGAGAAAACGAGTGCAAGTCACCTTTTCTCCTTCACAGCAGCGACTTATATGTTGGAAAATAAAAATGGATATATATATAACATATTTGTAACCATTCTAGTTTACTTCATTAAAAATACAGAAAATTCCCTTAAGTTATCATTTCAATTTATAATGAAATGTAAGTAAAGGAGTTTAATTTGGGGAGTGGCTGAAATGGTTGCAGAAAAGGAACGAGCATTCATGGATTTAAAAGATGTATTTGAATATGCATTTGATGAGATTTTTGTTACGGATGAGAAAGGGACGGTTGTCCGTGTAAATAGTACATGCGAAAGACACTATCAGTTATCTGCTGAAGAACTCGTTGGTAAGCATGTAAAAGAGTTACAAAAAGAAGGAGTTTTTTATCCGTCTGCAACGCTGGAAGTAATTGAGAAGAAAAAACCAATAGAACTTGTTCAAACAACAAAATCTGGAGAATATTTGCATGTTCGTACAAGACCTGTGTTTGATGAACAAGGAAATTTACGAAGAGTGATAAGTTATTCACGTGATCTCACTGAACTCTATCAATTACGAAAAAAGGTAGAGGAGATGGATAATCAGTTAAAGACATATAAAAAAGAGTTAAGAGAAACGTATGAACATGAAGGGCTTATTTTTAAAAGTGTAGCTATGCAGAAAATAGTCGTAACAATCAAAAAAGTTTCCGCGGTAGATAGTACTGTTCTTATTTTAGGTGAGACTGGGGTTGGGAAAAGTAGATTAGTACGTCATTTGCATGAAGTGAGTCATCGTAAAAATGAAATGTTTTATGAAATTAATTGTGCGGCATTACCGACCAATCTAATTGAATCAGAACTGTTTGGCTATTCAGGTGGTTCATTTACAGGTGCAAATCGTGAAGGGAAAAAAGGGATTTTAGAGCTAGCTCATAAGGGTACTCTTTTCTTAGATGAGATTGGCGAAATGCCACTTGAAATTCAAGCGAAACTCCTGCAAGTATTACAGGAAAAAACATTTCGCCCAGTAGGGGGAAGAGACCTTAAAAAGGTAGATGTTCGTATTGTAGCTGCGACGAATAGAGATTTAGCTGAAATGGTGAAACAAGGAACATTCCGAAAAGACTTATATTATCGTTTAAATGTAATTCCTATTCAGATTCCACCGCTTCGGGAAAGAACAGAAGATATTTTACCTTTAGTCTATTATTACTTACACCACTTTAATGAAAAGTATGGGCGAGATGTAAAATTGGCTCCTAGTACGTTGCAAATGTTCACGGGATATCCTTGGGAAGGGAATAATAGAGAAATAGAAAATGTGATTGAAAGAATTGTAATTACTGCAGATGATATTGTGACAATAGAAGATTTACCATTATCTATGCAGAAATCAACAGTTGAACAATCAGGGCAAAGCCTCTACAAAATGCTGGAAGAGGTAGAAAAGAATATTATTCTTAAAGCGTATAAAACATATGGATCTAGTTACAAAGTAGCAGAGTTTTTGAAAATAAGCCAATCTGCAGCAACTAGGAAAATTAATAAATTTATAAAGGAGGAAGAAAGTAGTGGATAAAAAAGCGACGTATGTTAACTTAAATCAAAAGGCGATGTATATAAATGGGGAATGGGTGCAACTACAGGACAAAATTGAAATTAATAATCCAGCAACGCAGGAAGTATTTGCGACTGTTCCCAAGGGCGGGATTACTGAGGCAAAGCAAGCGGTAGATGCTGCGCACGAGGCTTTTAAATCATGGTCAAAGTTAACTGCGGCTGACCGTGCACAAAAGCTGAAAAAGTGGTTTGTATTAATTGATGAAAATAAAGAAGAGATTGCAGCAATTATGACAAAAGAACAAGGAAAGCCATTTGCAGAAGCACTTGGTGAAGTAAACTATGCAAATAGTTTTGTAGAATGGTATGCGGAAGAAGGAAAGCGAATATATGGTGAGATGATTCCAGCTTCTCACCCAGATAAACGAATTTTAGTGACGAAACAGCCAGTTGGAGTAATTGCAGCTATTACACCATGGAATTTTCCAGCTGCCATGATTACAAGAAAAGTAGCACCAGCACTTGCAGCAGGTTGTACAGCAGTTGTGAAGCCGGCAAGCCAAACGCCGCTAACAGCATTGAAATTAGCTGAGCTAGCACATGAGGCTGATATTCCAAAAGGTGTTTTAAACATTGTAACAGGTAGTGCAAAGGCAATCGCTGACACGTGGATGGCTGATGGGCGTGTAAGAAAGGTTTCATTTACAGGATCGACTGAAATTGGAAAAGAATTAATGTGCAGTGCTGCGCAAACAATGAAAAAAGTTTCGCTTGAACTAGGAGGGCATGCTCCATTTATTGTGATGAACGATGCAGATTTAGAAAAAGCTGTAGAAGCAGTAATTGGTTCGAAATTCCGTAATGCCGGTCAAACATGTATATGTACAAATCGAGTATTTGTACAAGAGGCGGTGTATGGAGAGTTTGTCGAGAAGTTTCAAAAAGCAGTTGCTGGGCTCAAGGTAGGGGATGGATTTGGAGAAGGTACGACTGTAGGGCCGCTTATTGATAGCGTAGCTGTAGAGAAAGTACAAGAGCATATTGAAGATGCAATCCAAAAAGGCGGGGAAGTCTTGTACGGAGGTCAAAAAATTACAGAATTAAATGGTCATTTTATGGAGCCAACTGTAATTGGAGGAGCAAATGATACAATGTTATGCATGAATGAGGAGACATTCGGGCCAGTTGCACCTGTTGCAAAATTTGAAACTGTAGAAGAAGTAATTGAACGTGCAAATCATACACCATATGGTTTAGCGGCATATGTATTTACAAAAGACATTAGCCGGGCATTTCAAATTAGTGAAGCATTAGAATATGGAATTATTGGCTTAAATGATGGACTTCCATCAGTTGCACAAGCGCCATTTGGTGGATATAAAGAAAGTGGGATTGGCCGTGAAGGCGGCCACTTTGGAATTGAGGAATATTTAGAAATTAAATATATTTCATTAGGATTATAATAAAGGGAATCTTGTTTAGAAGAAAATAAAAATAGTATACTAAAATCTCTATAAGCTAAAAGATAAGGAGATTTAGATGGTATATTGGTTATTATTGCTTGTAACGATTGTGTTTGAAGTTGCTGGAACTGTCGCGATGAAGTTATCCAATGGTTTAACAAAACTTGTTCCTAGTGTACTAATTTTCGTGTTTTATGGTATTTGTTTTAGCGTATTTGCCATTGTTGTGAAAAAGATTCATTTGAGCATTGCGTATGCAATCTGGTCTGGTTTAGGGACACTATTTATTACAGTTATTAGCGTATACTTTTTTAAGGAGCATATTAGCTTATTTCAAGCATTCTGCATCCTTTTTATTGTCCTAGGTGTAATTGGATTGAAAGTGTCATCGGCATCTTGAAATAATGGTTAGCCATCGCTAATTTTTTATTTTCCCTCCAATGTTGGAGGGAGTTTTACTACTCATTCATGTGAGATAAAAAAGGATTGTTTTTCAAAATGAAAAACAATCCTTTTTACTATGTAATAATAAATTAGTATAGCAGAATGATTTTACGAAAGAGACTTCAATAAATCCGTTACTAATGGAATCACTTTACCGATGAATGTTAAAATTGCAATTGCTGTTGTCATGAAAACTCCTCCTCTTGTTTTGAATATTATAATAAAAACTTTGTTACATTGATTATAGTAAGGAGGCATAACGTTCGCAATGCTTTTTCGTATGCAATATTGCATGTGTTTAGGCGAGTGGAATATATGTTTACAAATGAAAAGAGCTGTTTTCTAAAAACGGCTCTTTTCATTAAATGATTTATATTCTTAGAATGCCCAATTACCTTTGCGGAAAATCGGTTCATGTGTTCCATCAGCTGTAATACCGTCAATATCAAGCTCAGCAGAACCAATCATAAAGTCTTCATGTGTAATACTAGAGTTTGCTCCGTTTTCTGAAAGCTCTTCTTTTGTCATTGTTTTTCCGCCATCTAAGTTAAATGCATAAGCATTTCCAATTGCTAAATGGCAAGAAGCATTTTCATCGAATAGTGTATTATAGAACAAAATGTTTGTGTTAGAAATTGGTGAATCGTGAGGTACCAATGCAACTTCTCCTAAGAAATGTGACCCCTCATCTGTTTCTACTAAATGTTTTAAAGCTTCTTCACCAACGTCAGCTTTATAGTCAACAATGCGTCCATTTTCAAATGTGAGGGTAAAATTATCAATGATGTTACCTGCAAATACTAACGGCTTCGTACTTGAAACTTGCCCGTTTACACCTGTTTTTAATGGCATTGTAAAGACTTCTTCTGTCGGAATGTTAGCCATAAATGGTACATTCTTTTCATTTAAGCTGCCAGCACCAGCCCATACATGTTTTTCCGGAAGTTCAATTGTTAAATCTGTCCCAGGACCTGTATAGTGAAGAGCTTTATAATGTTTTTCATTTAAGTAGTCTACTTTTTTATGTAATGTTTCATCATGTTTTTTCCATGCTTCAACAGGGTTTTCTAGATTTGCCCGAGTTGCTTGGAAAATCGCATCCCATAGCTTTTCTTCCTGCTCTCCTGGTGCTACATCAGGGAATACTTTCGCAGCCCATTCTTTTGTAGGAACAGAGATTACACACCAACTTACTTTATCCGCTTGTACATAATCACGATATACTTTCATCGCTTCGCCAGCAACTTTATGAGCAGTTGCAATTTTTTTGGAATCTACGCCTTTTAATAAATCTGGATTTTCTGCATAGATAGATATAAACGCTGCGCTCTCTTTTGCTAATTCTTCACGTGCATGTGCCTTCCAAGCAGGAAATTCAGAAAATGCTTCTTCTGGAGCAAAATCAAATTTTAAACGTGTTAGTATTTCATCATTCCAGTCTACATATACATGTTTTGCGCCAGATTTGTAGGCTTTTTCTGTAACAAGACGTACGAATGGAGCAGCTTCAAGTGGTGCATTGATAGATAACGTTTGGCCGGGCTGAATGTTAACACCAACATTTACTGCAAGAGCAGCATACTTTTCTAAGTTCTGTTCAAATGACATATGTATAGTCTCCTTTATTCGAAAAATTTCTTATATACATAATACAAGAAAATTTAAAAAATATAAATAGAGCTCGCTTGCGACAGAGCTCCATTTTTTACTTATTTAATAGAAAGAGCGAACTGTTCAACTGTTGTTGTGTTGTGCATACGAACACGCTTCATTTTTAACAGTTCGTCTGGTTCTCCCTTTGTAATAAACTGTCCTGGCTTTGTTGTAGTTGCAAATTGATAATATTTTTTCGTCTCAGCTACGACTTTATTATCTACATGACCGAATGGATATGCGATTGCAATAACAGGTTTTCCTGTAATCTTTTCAAGCTTTTCTTTTGAGCCTTTCAATTCTTCTTCATAATTTGCGATTTTCGGTAAATCAGCATGTGTTGCAGTATGAGATTGCACGGAGAAGATACCAGAATCAACCATTTCTTTTATTTCCACAGTTGATAAAGCACCTTCTACATCAACATTAGCGACAATCATATATTCAGTTGCTGTTGGTTTAAAGGTATCATCTTTTAACTTTTGTAAAATACGAAATGCATTCATATTATTTTTCATACCATCATCAAACGTAACAAAAATCGGTTTATTTACTTTATTTATATCGCCCCAGCGTTCAAACGTTAGCAATGTATAGCCGTTTTCTTTTAAATACTTCATTTGTGATTCAAAGTTAGCGGGAGATACAAATAAATCTTGAATTCCTTGCCCGTGATAATCATCAATTGCGTGATACATAAGGACAGGAACATGCTGTTGAAACGTGATAGTAGATTTTGTGAGAGGAATGCTTTTTCCATCTTCTTTTATACCCGACGTTTCAATTTGATATTCACCGCGTTTTCCTTCAAATTCTTTTATATCAAAAGGTATTGTAAACTGATTATCTTTTTCTTTGGATGAAAATGATTTCGCACTTTCTTTTCCATCAGCTGTTCGCCAAATTGCATATTGTACCTCAGTTAAAGAGTCTTTTAAATCTGTCATATGAATAGACGTGTTTGTAGATTCATGTGTAATTGGATTCCAAGATATCTTGCCTTGTGATTCTACCTTTTTTTCTTGTTTTTTAGCTTGGTCTTGAACCGTTTTCTCTTTTTTAGGTTCATTACTTGCATTGCTAGTATTACAGCCTGCTAGAATGGCAGACGTACATAAAGCAATTGCTGCATATTTTCGCATAACGATCACCTTCTATTATGTATTGTGTAATAACACTACTGTTTATTTACCCTTGTTCATCATATCATTTGGAGAAAATGAGGGGAATCTTCTTTTGGAAGGGGATGGATGGAAAGTATAAGAGATAGGGGGGATATAGTATTAGAAATCCTTCTATCTAAAATAAACAGCTAGCATGAGCTAGCTGTTTATTTTAGATATTACCCTGTTATTCGCCGGCAGTAAGCCTTATGAATAAGCGTTTAATTTTTCTCTTGATTACTGCTGGTATCTTTTGCGCCACTTGCTTTTTTTACACCTTTACTCGTATAAGGTTTGGCGTTCTTTTTTTTCTTAGCGCTAGCTTTCCAGCGAGTCCATCCTTTACTGCCCGTTCCTCTACCTGTTCCGCCTTTACCTTTAGCTTTACTCATGTAATCACTCCGTTACTTTTTATATAGTAAATCTGCTTTCGCAGTAGTCAATGCACCTTTGAAGTAAAAATTTTGGTCCATGAATGCCACTTTGTTGACCTTAGTTCATAAAATGAACCATAGAGTATAATAGTATATCACAGCATGGACCAGAATGCGCAAACCTCTTAGGGATTACATGAGAACAGGTAGTATTATATCAAGCCATTCACTCTTCGATAAATAGCGAAGAAGTTAGAAATATGCTTTTGCATACTGTAGAGGATGAAGCAAAAACTAATAATGATTAACTAGTGCGGAGCGATTTTCTTTTTGTAGATTTGTTACAAGTGATAATGATGTAGCCTACTATGAAACAGGAAGCCCCTTCTTCAAACGACTCGTAAGAGTGTTAAGGAGGAGGGGGCATTCACACTTAAAAATAATAAATATAGAAAATCAAAGAGAGCATGTAGTTTCATAAATAGCCTCCAATGTAATTTATCCCGCTATTTGCGGGTACCTCAAAATTTAGCGAAAGCAAAGAAAGAAGTTAGTTGTCAAAAATCTTTTTTGTGGAGAAAACAAAAAGGTTCCTAATTATCTAGGAACCTTTTCAAAAATCTTTTTTCGCTCTGGGGTATTTCTGTTGGATATTTCTCTCACTATAAACAGGCAAAATAAATCATCTCATCAACAACATTATATATGCGTTTAATAATATAGAAAATAGAAATTAGGAGAAAAACATATGCAATTATGCATATGAAAATATTAAAAGTAATGAATAGGTATTTCATGGGTATATGAGAGAAACATGAAGGATAAAAAAACTAGTATGTTTGCTCCTAGTGTTGTTACTAGAGGGATGTAATAAGTCGCTTAAAAGTGGAGCGAATTCAAATAACACAATCGCCTATATTTCAGTAAAGGATATATAGGACAAGTGATGGATACAGAAGAGGTAGTAGAATTCCACTCAGGTTTTTAAATAGCAGTAAATAAAAAAAGCACTTTAATGTTTTCTGAAGTGACCCAATGAAATAAGACAAGGAAAAAACCCCTCTTATACCGTATTTAATTTAAATACGAATATACGGAGGTGTTTCTTTTATGGGAACGAGAAAATCTTATTCAGAAGAAATTAAATGGAAAACAATCGAGCTGAAAAAACAAGGGTACACAAACAAAGAAATTATGGATCAATTAGGAATTAAAAATAAAGCACAGATTAAAACTTGGATGAAGTGGCATCGTGAAGGTGAAACGTATCGTTTTAGTCGCCCTGTAGGAAAACAAAGTACGCTACAAAAGGCTAGTGAAGAAGGCATAACTGAAATAGAGAAACTTCAGATAGAGAATCGAAAATTAAAAATGCAAATAGACATTTTAAAAAAGTACCACGAAATCGAGAGGAGTTGGTTAAAGAAGTAGTTGTAGAATTAGTGGAGTTGATGAAACATGAGTACTCCATTAAAGAGATATGTATATTAATTGGTATACCTCGTTCTACTTATTATCGATGGAAAAATAAAGCGAAAGATATAAAGGAAGCACAATTAGAACAGGCTATTTTGACAATTTGTATGACAAATCACTTTCGATATGGACATCGAAAAGTTACTGCTTTATTGAAACGAAAATATAATTATCACTTAAATCGAAAAACTGTACAAAAAATAATGCAAAAGAAAAGTTTACAATGTAGGGTTAAAAGAAAGGGAAGAACCTGGATCAATGGAGAAAGTAGGATTGTTGTAGAGAATCTCTTAAATCGAAACTTTCAAGCTACCAAACCAAATGAAAAATGGGTTACAGATATTACATATTTGCCATTTGGTACAGAGATGTTGTATTTATCAAGTATTATGGATCTATATAACAATGAAATCATTGCGTATGAAATAAGTAACAGACAAGACGTAACACTCGTCTTAAAAACAGTTGAGAAGGCGGTAAAATCACAAAAAGAAGCTGAAATTATACTACATAGTAATCAAGGGGCCGTATATACCTCCTACGCTTTCCAAACGTTATCTAAAGAAAATGGCATTACCACAAGCATGTCCCGTAAAGGAAACTGCCATGATAATGCCGTAATAGAATCTTTTCATTCCTCATTGAAATCTGAATTATTTTATATTTTATTCACAAGAAAAACAACTACATTCAACTTCTACTCTCAAACAACTCATTCACGATTATATTGAGTATTATAATACGGAACGTATTCAAGAAAAGTTAAACTACCTGTCTCCTATAGAATACAAGAAACAGGTAGCATAGGTGTTTTTTTCACGATTATATTGAGTATTATAATACGGAACGTATTCAAGAAAAGTTAAACTACCTGTCTCCTATAGAATACAAGAAACAGGTAGCATAGGTGTTTTTTTCATGTCCCAAATCCGTGGGTCAGTTCATGTTTTGTTCATGTCTCATTAATTGGGTTCACTTTATTTCAAATTAAGGTGCTTTTTCATTGTTAAATAAATAATCCAGCAATCGTAGCTGATAAAATGGAAGCAAGTGTTGATGCAAATAGCATTTTCCAACCAAATCGAGATACAACGCTTCCTTGTTTTTCAGAAAGGGCACGGATTGTACCAACGATTGCTCCGATTTGGCTAATACTTGCGAAGCTAATTAAGAATACAGTAACGATTCCAACTGTACGTGGAGATAACGTTTTTGCAACTTCTTTTAAATCAAGAATGGCTACAAATTCATTCAGAACAATTTTTGTTCCCATGATTCCGCCAGCTGGGATAATATCGTGAGCCGGAATTCCCATTAGGAATGCAAATGGAGCAAGAATGTAACCGAAAATTTGTTGTAATGTAATCGCATATCCCATCGCACCTGAAGCTGCACTAATTACATAGTTTACAACTTCCATCACACCGATAAAGGCGATCATTAAAGCGGCAACGATACCAGCTACTTTTAAACCATCTAATGCACCGTTAATCATTGCGCCAATTAAGCTGTCACCAAATAGGTTTTTATCAAATTTCTGAACTGTTTCTTCTTCTTTTACCGTATCAACCGGTGTTAATAATGAACAAACAATTAAGCTAGAGAATAAGTTTAGCGGCAGAGCTGCTAGTACATATTTTGCATCTAACATCATAACGTATGATGCTGTGACAGAAGCTGAAACTGAGCTCATTGCTGAACAGCAAATAATAAACATACGGTTTTTATTAAAATGTTTTAAGTCATTTTTAATAACGATTAAAGCTTCACTTGAACCAAAGAATACAGAGTTTACCGCATGGAATGATTCAACGCGTGGTAACCCAGTAATTTTTGAAATGGCACCGCCGACAACGCGAACGATGAATGGTAAAACACCTAAATAACTAAAAATAGAAAGTAGTGCTGAGAAAAAGACAATAATTAATAATACATTTAAGAAAAAGACAAAGTCTCTTTGAATTCCATTAAAGAGAAAATCGACGCCTGTCGTACCAAGTTTAATTAGTTTATTGAAGACTTTACTAATTAAAATGATAATTTGCTGACCGACTTTTGTGCCAAACATAAACCAACCAATTAAAATTTGGAAACCGATCATAATAGCAATTGCACGGAAGTTGATTTTACTTTTGTTGTTTGACAAAGCAAAACATAAACCTAAAACGACAAGAATGCCGATAACGCTCATTACATATTGCATGTAGTTGCCCCTTTCAGAAGTTCGTATAAAGTTTTTACATAAAACGCTCGTTATATAACTAATAAATACAAATTGAAAACCGACATAAAACCTTTCTTTTTAGGTAGGAGAGAGTGTCCGGCTATGCATAGAAGTGGTCAGATCCTTTTCCTGCCCCATGCCAAGTGAAACCAAAGGGAGAAAACGAGTACAAGTTACCTTTTGTTTTCCATAGCTAGGACTTATATGTTGGAAAATCAAGATGGATATATAATAAATAAAACGGTAGAGGTTTTATGTCATACGTAAGATGTCTGACCTTTTAGAAAAATGAAAAATAAAAAAAGACCCATATGGATTCACTTTCATCTATGAGAGAAAGCTAATCAATATGAGTCTTTGTATACACAAAAAAGCTAATATTCATTAGTTTTCCCCATAGTCCAGCAATTTTCGGTTGCCGGGTAGAAACTCTCGATCCATATTATCGAGTATATATGAGGTAACATCGTCCGTATTAAATTAGTAGTAGCGTAACATTAATACAGAATTGTCGTCAATAGCTTTTTTTCTTCCAATAGATAAAGACCACATAAGTATGATAAAATGTAACGCAGTGTTATGAAAAAGAGAGGTCGGAAAATGAGTAATAAAATGACGCCACCAGTTGAAAAAAACGAGTTTATAGATGTAGTATTTGAAGATTTAACACATGATGGTGCCGGTGTTGCGAAAGTAAAAGGATATCCTATTTTCGTGAAAAACGGATTACCAGGTGAAGAAGCACAAATCAAAATTATTAAAGTAAAGAAAAATTTCGCATTTGGTCGTTTAATGAAGCTTCATACAGAAAGTCCATATCGTAAAGATGCAGAATGTCCAGTTTACAACCAATGCGGCGGTTGCCAGCTTCAGCATTTAACGTATGAAGGGCAACTACAAGCAAAAGAAAAACAAGTACGAGATGTTATGCAGCGCATCGGCGGACTGCACGATGTGCCGGTTCATTCCGTTCTTGGTATGGAGAATCCATGGGTATATCGAAACAAAGCGCAAGTACCAATTGGAGAACGTGAAGGCGGGCTTGTAGCTGGTTTCTATCGCCAAGGAACACACGACATTATTAATATGGAAACATGCTTAATTCAAGCGGAAGAAAACGATACATTAATTCAAGAAGTAAAACGTATTTGTGAAAAGCACGGTATTGCGGCGTATAACGAAGAACGTCATAAAGGAACACTTCGCCACGTGATGGCTCGTTACGGACAAGTAACAGGGGAAATTATGCTTGTCTTTATTACACGGACGGCAGAGCTTCCAAACAAGAAGGCGATCATCGAAGAAATTACAGCGAAGTTCCCAAATGTAAAATCAATCGTTCAAAACGTAAATATCAAACGTACAAACGTTATCTTCGGAGACACAACAACAGTCCTATACGGATCAGAATATATTTATGACTTTATCGGTGACATTAAATTCGCCATCTCAGCCCGTTCTTTCTATCAAGTAAACCCAGAACAAACGAAAGTGCTATATGACAAAGCATTAGAATATGCAAAACTAGATGGAAACGAAACAGTCATCGATGCATACTGCGGAATCGGATCAATCTCCTTATTCCTAGCGCAAAAAGCGAAAAAAGTGTACGGCGTTGAAATCGTCCCAGAAGCAATCGAAGACGCAAACCGAAACGCTGCACTAAACAACATGACAAACGTTGAATTTGGTGTAGGTGAAGCAGAAGTAGTCATTCCAAACTGGTACAAACAAGGCGTAATCGCCGACACAATCGTCGTCGACCCGCCGCGTAAAGGCTGTGATGAAGCATTACTCAATACAATCATCGACATGAAGCCAAAGCGCGTCGTATATGTATCATGTAACCCAGCAACCCTTGCACGTGACTTAAAAGTATTAGAAGAAGGCGGATATAAAACGCAGGAAGTACAACCTGTTGATATGTTCCCGCATACTACTCATTGTGAAGCGGTCGCGTGGTTGGAGTTGGTATAATAGAAAAGCAGTTGATATAGAAAAAATCTATACCATCTGCTTTTTTGTTTATAAAAATACCATTCAGGACCGATTTTAGTTAAAATAAACATTGCCGATTTTCACAATAGTTTTTCACAAATTATAAATGTCCAAATGTACTTGTGTTTGATAATAAGTTATTAAGCATGATATAAGTGTAAAAGAAGTGGAACATTTGGCTTTATATTTTTTGACCGAGAGTTTGAAGTTGTATCCATAGTGAGAGGATTTGAGTTTGAAATGATAGATAATTTTTGGCGTGATTTACCACGACCATTTTTTGTACTTGCACCAATGGAAGATGTGACAGATGTTGTTTTTCGTCACGTAGTAAGTGAAGCCGGTCGACCGGATGTATTTTTCACAGAGTTTACAAACTCGGATAGCTATTGTCATCCAGAGGGTATGAAAAGTGTGCGTGGCCGTTTGATTTTTACAGAAGATGAACAGCCAATGGTGGCACATATTTGGGGGGATAATCCCGAATATTTCCGTCAAATGAGTATTGGCATGGCAGAGCTAGGATTTAAAGGCATCGATATTAATATGGGCTGCCCTGTACCGAATGTGGCATCGAGAGGGAAAGGTAGTGGCCTTATTCTGCGTCCAGACGTTGCGGCAGAACTTATTCAAGCAGCAAAAGCGGGCGGACTGCCTGTCAGCGTGAAAACACGACTTGGCTATAAGGATGTAAATGAGTGGGAGGAGTGGCTAACGCATATTTTAAAACAGGATATTGCGAACCTTTCTATTCATTTACGTACAAGAAAGGAAATGAGCCAAGTAGATGCGCATTGGGAGCTAATTCCGGAAATCAAAAAATTACGTGACCGTATTGCACCAAATACGCTACTAACAATCAATGGAGACATTCCTGACCGTCAAACTGGGCTGCAGCTTGCTGAACAATATGGTATTGATGGCGTTATGATCGGGCGAGGTATTTTTAAAAATCCTTTTGCTTTTGAAAAAGAGCCAAAAGAGCATAGCAGTAAAGAATACCTTGATCTTTTAAGACTGCAGCTTGATCTTCAAGATCAATATGCGGAAGCACTGCCACGTTCAATCACAGGGCTTCATCGCTTTTTCAAAATTTATGTCAAAGGATTCCGTGGAGCTGGTGAATTAAGAAATCAATTGATGAACACGAAATCAACAGATGAAGTGCGTGCATTGCTTGATAACTTTGGAAAAGAATGTTGATGGGACGGGGACAGTGAAATGATGTAACTCTCAAAAAGTTAGAGAAAAAATGAATCACATCAACTCATGTGTACTTATTTTATTCAGTTTCAAGTTCCTTTGCAGCCGGCAACTTTTGTTTTGATAAAGTCTGTTTTCTGAAAGAAAAAGGTCTTAAGAATGTAATAAACCCACCAGCACCCTTGTGTTGCCACATACACTCTGCACATGTGGAGTGTGTGGCTTGGCTGTTTAAAGTATAAGAATAAAACAGATAGTAGCAGGCTATATAAGCATTTATCCTGTACTATCTGTTTTTATTTTGGTTCTGTAATTACATAAAAAGAGGGAATGATATATAAATAATTCATCAGCTCTTTTTAAAGTTATTGATATTATTAAGATTTGGTATTTATATAAAACATAATAATTAAATATAATAAATATAGGATTAATTCCGTTTTTAACGGTGATAAAGTGTAGTTTAATCATCTTGTACATGGTTTACTTTTCCGAGAAAATTAAGTTAAAGTCTAAATATAATAAGAAATTAATTTTTTATTATTATGATATATTCAAGAGTTATTATAGGGGGAAGGGGATTGTCGAGTATGGAAAGTATATTGAAAGCTTGGCATTTCGTTGAGAACTTGACGCCTGGCGCAGTACCAGCTATACCGGGCGCGACATTAGGAAAACGCATGAAAACGAAAAATCAAAATCGTGTTCGTCAAACGAAGCTGAAAGAGCAGTTATGGAACGAGGTTGAGCTAACGTATCCTAAAAAAGATCGCCTTGTGTTTACATATTATCTAGATTGTTATGTACAAAATAAGCTAATCGAACTGCTTCGAAAGAGCTTTAGAATCAAGGATGAGATTATTAACGCCAACTGGAATAAGAATTTTAGTATGACATTTTCGGTAAATGAGAATGGTGAATATATTGAAGAATCATTATTTATTCCGCCGCTTCAGCTACTAATTACAGAATTGAATCAGAAGGGGCATTATGAGAACGAAACTTTTTCAGAACAGCATTCTTTAATGATGAAGGAATGGCAAGAGTTTGCGAATGCTATTTTTAAAGACGGTGTGAATGAAGCGGGCATTCTGAAGCTTCTTAATAAATATGAGGAAACATTGTATCGTATTCCAACTCAAACGATTCAAAATTCACAGCATTATATTGAAATCGCCATTTTAAAAAAGGATGAGCCATTAGAATTAAAAAATTTCACGAGCTTTTATACGAGTGATTTAGAGCGTATTTTGCGCTATAAGCCAAATGCGACGTTGCAACAATTCCTAGAAGGGCGTCAATTAGCTGTTAATATTAATGAAAATCGTCCTGCTATTGAAAAGATAATACAGCCTCAAAAATTACCAGTAGGACGCTGGCCTTCGACAAACCGGTATCGTTTATCGTTAATGCAGCAGGTAGCGGTGAATCAGATTATTAATGAGAACGAAAAGATTAATTCGGTGAATGGCCCACCAGGTACAGGGAAAACGACACTGCTAAAGGATATTTTTGCGCAAATTATAGTGGCTCGTGCGGAAGAAATGGCGAAGTTTAGTGATCCGACACAAGCGTTTGAGGGAAGTAAGTCATTTTTAACGAAGTCATTAACAAAATTTAAAATGGTTATTGCTTCAAGTAATAATGGAGCGGTGGAGAATATTTCGAAGGACTTGCCGAAACTAGCAGAATTAAAATTAGAACCAGAACATTCGAATGACAATGATTATTTAACTGAAATTAAAGAGCTAGAGTTTTTTCAAGAGCTTTCAAAACAATTAGTATTTGGTTTATACGATGCGAAGAACTCAAACGAGAATATTTTTGCCCCGATATCCGTGGCGCTTGGGAAAAAAAGCAACCAAACACAAGTAGCAGATGTATTGAAAGTGGATACAATTACGAGTTTATTGAATGCAGAAGCAGAAAAACTATCACCATCGGCATGGCATGAGACAGTAAAGGGATTTTTAGATTTATATCGAGACATTGAACTTGATAAGAAATCCTTGCAACAATATATTAATACGCTAAACGATGCACCTAATTTGGATGCACAACTAGAGTGTCTTGCAGCAGCTAAGTTTGAGTATGAAGAGAAAGCGAAAGAGATACAACATCACCTTCATAATGTTTCTGTACTTATAAAAGAAAAGCAACAAGAGTTACAGCAACTACCTAAGGTGACATTTTTGCAGCGAATATTTAATAAAAAAAATAATGAAAAGAGTTCTCTTGAGCAAGAACTGAAAAAAATCTCTGAATTAGAGCATGAACAGAGAGATGCTTATGAAGCGGTGGAGCAGCAATTAAAGCAGCTTGTTCACAAGCAGCAAAAGCTTGAGCAACAGCGACAAAAGTTTGTCACGATGCAAAAGTTATGTGAAAAGGAGCGATTAGAGCTTTCAACTAATGCTAATTGGGCGCAAACAGATGAGGCCTATGCAAAGCGACAAAAGGATATTGTTTGGCAGACAGATTCACTGAATTTTAAACGTGGCTTATTATTTATAAAGGCTTTAAAGCTTCATAAGCTATTCCTTATATATAACGCTAAGGTATTAGAACGACCACTTAAGATTTTTGGTGATCGTAGCGAGGTCGATTTAAATACAAATGAGGGTATTTGCGAACTTAAAAATATGTGGGATATAGTACATCTAATAACACCGATTGTTAGTACAACGTTTGCTAGCTTTTCTCAAATGTATAAGGGGATTGATAAGGATTTTATCTCGTACTTATTTATTGATGAAGCTGGCCAGGCGACACCGCAGCAAGCAGCAGGTGCCTTATGGCGTTCTGAAAATGCAATTATTGTAGGGGATCCGATCCAAATTGAGCCCGTTATTACACTGGATGCAACGATTCTAAATGATGTTCGTCGCCGTTTTAAAGTGGAAGATCGCTATTTAAGTATGGATTCGTCTGTGCAAAGCTTGGCTGACTTGTCGAACCCTATTGGGACATTTACTACTGATAGTAATAAACGCATCGGGATTCCACTTTGGGTTCATCGCCGCTGTGCCAATCCAATGTTTTCTATTGCCAATAAAATTGCGTACGGCAATAAAATGGTGCTAGCGAAGGATTCTGATCAAAGTGTGGGTGTTTGGTATGACTGTCGCGGTGTAGCACCAAAGAAGCATTACGTTGAGGCGCAAGGGCAATTTGTTCTAGAAAAAATTAAACAACATTTCAAACAACTCCAGGCATCAATGGAAGAGAAAAAGTCTATCTTCCCAGAAGTCTTTGTTATTACACCTTTTACAAAAGTAAAAACGGGGCTTATTAAATTATTGAAGGCTGAATTGAAAAAGGAATTGAAGAATATAGATACTGGAGAGCTAAATAAATGGATTGAAAATTCCATTGGGACAGTTCATACGTTTCAAGGGAAGGAAGCTAATATTGTGTATTTTGTTGTTGGGACAGATTCACAATCAGACACGGCAGCAGATTGGTCGTGTCAAAAGCCAAACCTACTCAATGTGGCAGTTTCACGTGCTAAACTAGAATTTTATTTAGTTGGTGATTTCAAGCGATTAAGCAAGAAGAAGAATTATAGTGAATTTGCGGATAGTTTAAAATTGAAGCGAGTTGAACAAGCTGAACTTATTTAAAGTTATATAGATTTGCAGATATAAAATGAATTTAGAATACAAAGTATTAGACATCCTATCAACTAGTGTTAGTAGAGAGTTATTATTCAGATGAATATCAATGCAAGCTTATTGAATGGGTCTATTTGTCTACTTGCAGTAGATTACTTATATAATGGAAGGTGAGCACTTATTATCAATAGTGTCTCACCTTTCTTATATCTAGAATAAATAAAATTACTAATAACATTTAAATATTGGGGGAGACGGATATTATTTTATTTCCCAAACCAAACCCAATACTCTCCATCACGATGCTCCATCTTATGCCCACGATAGCCTTCTGCTAGTAATTTTTGTTGATTAACTATGTCGCTCATTGGAAGTACTTCAACACTTATCCAAGCTTTTTTTCCACCTTCTAGCAATGCTTTGACAAAAGTATAACGTAATCGGTCGCCATATTTTTCTTTTAGTGCAGCAATCTCCATCCCTTGGGCAAATTTATCTTTTAAACTAGGAATATTAAATGGTGCTACTGTACAACAAACGTAATTGTATTTGCTGTTTGTTTGCGTTAATTGTTCCATAATCACTTTCGCTAATATTTTCTGCATTCCATTTCCACGGTAGGTTGGATGAACATTTGAGATTTCTTGATAGATAACACGGTCTAGTTCTTCATGTGTTAAACCGATAGCAAGCCCTAAATGCTCATCATCAATAGGGGGAGTCAAGAGAGCACGAAATGCAATCAGTTCTTGATCTACAAATGCACCAATCATCATGCCGTTACCTTCTAGTATGTATTGAAATTCTTCGCGTGTAAGAGGCTGTAAGTTAGCTTTATTTTCTAATGCTTCAATTACAATATCTTGTAAGGATAAAATTTGTTCAATATGATCTAAAGATAATAAGGTAACTTGAAATCTTTGCTCGTTTTGCTTTAATGTTCCTTCATAAAGAATGTTCATTGTATGGTTCTCCTTTAGCGAACAACGTCTTGAAAAATAGTTAATTCATTCCGTATATCTTCATTAACATCAACACCTAATCCCGGTTTTTCGTTTAAACGAATAAACGGTATATCATAAGATAGGTTCCCGATATCTTTTGTGAATTTTAATGGTCCTGTTAGTTCAACGCTTGTAATAATTTTTTTTGAGAAGGCAACATGGAATCCTGCGGAAGAGGCAACGGATGATTCTACCATTGAACCAATTTGGCATTCAATTCCGGCCATTTCTGCTTGATGAGCCAGTTTGACAGCTGGATGGATACCACCACATTTCATTAATTTAATGTTCACTTTATCAGCTGCTTGCAACTTAATAATTTGGCGCATTTCACGTGAGCCCTTTAATCCCTCGTCAATCATAAGCGAAAGATCTGTTTTAGAGCGAATATAGGCCATTGCATCAATGTCGTCAGCTATAACAGGTTGTTCAATCCAATCGATGTTTAAATGTTTAAGTGAACGAAGTGCGGTTAACGTATTAGCGCTGTTTTTCCAGCCTTGGTTTACATCTACACGAATTGCGATATCATTTCCTACTCGTTCACGCACAGCTTCAATTCTCTCAACATCTTTTTTGACATCTGTTCCAACTTTCATCTTAAAGGATTGATATCCCTTATTTATCATGGAGGCTGCTTCTTCTGCCATATTTTCTGGAGAAGCGATACTTAAAACATGAGTAATCGGAAACTCTTCATGATAGCGACCGCCAATTAACTGATACACGGGTTGATTTAACTTTTTACCCATTACATCAAAACAAGCGATATCAATCGCAGCTTTTGCGGTAGGAACTCCGTAGATTGTTTGATTCATTATGTCATGTACTTTCTCGATATTCATTGGATTTACTCCTATTAAGGCAGGAGCTAATGTATGTTTTAAAACATGGAAGGTACTTTCCCATGTTTCACCTGTCACATGATCATCGGCGACTCCTTCACCGTAACCGATAATTCCCTCATCTGTTTCGATTTTTACAATAATAGAGGGCATATCATGATAAGTACCATAGCTGATAATAAATGGATCACGAAGTGGTAAACGAATTGCGTAAAGATGAATAGCTGTAATTTTCATTGAGTGAACCCCATCCTTTTTATCGTAATTTTGTTTAATAGATTTGACGTTATATATGTTCATAAGGAGTTTAAGTAAATAATGATTAATATTTTGTTTGTTTTAAAAGGTAATTTTCAGAAATAACTAACTATTTAACTTATTATATTTCAAATGAACTGCAGGGACAATCTCTTGACATTTAAGTGAATATTCAATATGTTTTTCGGAATAGGACTTTTATGTATAAAAAAGCTGTTTTATACCGATTGAAATTTATGGGAAAACAGTCTCAAAAGAACTGCTTTGAGTTTAGGAAGGAGAATGGAAAATTGAAAACAGTAGAGTTGCAGGATCGTTTAAACGAAATTTTTCAGTATTTGCATGAGAACCCTGAAGTAAGTTGGAAGGAATATAATACAACGGCCTATATTACTAAATTTCTAGAAGAAGAAGGAATTTCATATAAAGTATTTGATGATTGTCCCGGAGTTATAGCAGAAATCGGGAACGGGAAACCAGTTATCGCGATTCGTGCTGATATAGATGCACTATGGCAAGAAGTAGATGGGAAATTCAAAGCAAATCATTCATGTGGCCATGATGCTCACATGACGATTGTGATGGGACTTATTGTGCAGTTGAAAAATGTGAATTGGCAAAAAGGAACTGTCCGATTTATTTTCCAGCCTGCAGAAGAAAAAGGAAATGGTGCTTTGAAGATGGTGGAGAAAGGGGCTGTGGATGATGCAGATTTCCTATTCGGTGTTCATTTACGACCAATTGAGGAATTACCTTTAAAACAAGCGGCACCATCTATTCGACATGGAGCGGCTGACTTTTTAGAAGCCAACATATCCGGTGACGATGCTCATGGAGCACGGCCACATCAAGGAGTGAATGCGATCGATGTTATTTCAATGATTAATATCGGATTAAAAAATATATGGCTATCACCACAACGATCATATTCTATCAAAATGACGAAATGCCAAGCGGGGGGTGAAAGCTTAAATATCATCCCTGGAAACGGTCAATTTGCCTTAGATGTAAGAGCAGAAAGTAATGTATTACTAGAAGAACTAAAGAAAAAGATAGAACAAGTTATTCAATCGAATGAATCGATGGGGACAAAGATTTCTTATGAATGGACAGATCCAGTACCAGGGGCAGAAGTATCGGAGGAAGCGGAACAGTTACTGCGTAAAGGGATTCGTGAAGTATACGGAGAAGAGGGCTGCACACCGCCACTTTTTACAGCGGGAAGTGATGACTTTCATTACTATACGGTTAAGAGACCACATCTAAAAGCTGTTATGCTAGGATTAGGTGCGAACTTGCAGCCGGGATTACATCATCCTCATATGGTCTTTGATCAAGCTTGTATATTAGATGGAGTAAAAATATTTAAGCAGACGGTGTTGGCAGCTTTAAAATAATACTGTTTTATAACTGGTTATATGTCATTCAAAGTAAAAGCCTGATTGTATCAGGCTTTTTGTTGTGTTGTATAATGAAAGTATTATTTCTTAATAGGAGAAAATAAATGAACGAACAATATTATGATGCAGTGCTCAATATAAAAACAGTAGGAGAACAAAAAGGATTCAACAAGTCTTTGCATTATCATCGTTATGAACCAACGCCATATAATGGGCTTGAAACGTTATTTAATCAATATGAATTAAAAAGCAGTGATCGGATTGTTGACTTTGGATGCGGAAAAGGGCGATTGAATTTTTATGTTCATCATATATGTGGTGCTTCAGCTGTTGGAATAGAAATGAATGAGATGTTCTATGAAGAAGCCATGGAAAATCGAGAACGTTATGCGAAGAAAGCGAAAAGTAGTAAAGATAAAATTCAATTTCAATGTTGTTTAGCACAAGAGTATGAGATTGATTCACGAGATAATCGATTTTATTTTTTTAATCCGTTTTCTGTGCAAGTTTTTATGAATGTAGTAAATAACATATTGCTTTCGGTGGAAGAAGCAGAGAGGGAAGTAGAGATTATTTTATATTATCCATCGGAAGATTATATTTTTTTCCTAGAAAATCAAACAGCCTTTGAATTGAAAGAGGAAGTTAGGTTGCCGGGAGTGTATGAGAAGAATGGGAATGAGAGGTTTTTAGTTTATGGATTGGGGAGTTAGATGGGGTGGTATATATCTTTTCACCTTCTTTGTGAATAGATGGGGGAGAAAGATAAAATAATGTAATGCAGGAACTAGTATTAAGAGCGGATAAGCTACCTGCTCTTTTTTTATATTTTGGTTGCAAATTGAACATTGAAAGTGATCTCAAATAGTATAATAGTTTTAAAATTCTATTATGTAGGGGGATAATCGGTGCACATAGTAAATAATTTAGATTCAACACATTTTGATCAACTTAGAAATCTTGTTAATGGAGCAGATACTTTACACATAATTAGTCCGTTTTTATCAGAATCTAAAGAGTTTTACGATGATTTATTTGAGTTATTAAACAATGAGGGTGTAAAGAATATATTTTTAACTACTACTTTAGATGATTATTCTACAGATTTATTTCGAAAAGCAAATGCACTTTATTTATTTGGAATAGGGTGTTTAGCCTTGAATATATAATATAGAATTCAAATCGATAATATGTTGCATGGAAAAATATATATCGCTGAAAGTAAAGGCAACCCTAGTAAAGCTATAATTACTTCAGCTAATTTTACAGATTCAGGATTAAAGAATAAGCATGAATGGGGAGTGATGTTAGAGGATACAGTGCAATTATCAAAAATTATTGAAGATGTAAATAATAATAGTATTCAATTGATGTATGAAGAAATTGAACAGATAATAAAAAAAATTGATAATTATATTTCAGAAAATGAGAGGGTGGATACACCTAAAATTGATTTGGGGATAAGTGGGATTTATATGAAAAGAAAGAGGTTTCCACCTTCATTAACTACTGACTTGAAACAAAATGTAAGGTATTTCATTAAACCTGTCGGATGGTCAGATAGACCATTTGACATTAATAGAAGGTTATCTACAGATATAGAAGAACTTCATTTTGCAAAAAGACCTGCAGCAATAGGCATTGGAGATATTATAATATGTTATGGAGTAGGTACTACTAAGCTAATAGGATATTTTGAAGCTGTTGAAGAAGCTATAAATTTAAATAATGAAAGCAGATGGCCATGGGTTATTAAAGCAAAAAATCTATGTCCAGATTATAGCGAACATTGGAATACCTATGATAACACTATTTCTAGTGTTCAAAAATCTTATCCACAAGGTTATGCTGTAACTTTTAACGGACATCCGAATTTAGGAGGCTTACAATATGGGGGAGATAAAATTCGTTTAGATGTAAATTTCGCTAAACATATGATTGGTATCATAGAGAATAAATAATAAATCCCATTTAGATATATTTATAGTAAAACTAAAAAATCCCTCGAGAACAACTAAATTCTCAAGGGATTTTTTTATTCTAGTTATCTTTATTTCTTTAGTAACAAATACATAAAATAAGGAGCACCAATCAAAGCAACCACAATCCCCGCAGGAATACCACTGGGCTCGACGATATGACGGCCGATTGTATCTGCGAGTAGGAGAAGTAATCCACCGATTAGAACGGCTATAGGAATAAATACTTGATGTCTAGGCCCTACTAATGATTTTGCGATGTGCGGAGCCATAAGTCCGACAAAGGTAATTCCTCCTGTGACTGAAACGGCAGCAGCAGCTAATGCAACGGCTGCTATTAGCAGAGAGCGACGTTCTTTTTCGATTTCGATACCGACGCCGATCGCTACTGGTTCGTTTAATGCAAGGATGTTTAAACGATTTGCTTTATAGAAAGTGTATGGGATGAGTATAGCTAACCATGGAAGGAGTGCTAAAACAAAGACCCAGTCATCCCCCCAAATGTTTCCTGCGATCCATTTTGCAATAAAGTCTACTTTTACACGTTCAGCAGATGAAATGAGTACAATCATTGTTCCAGAAAGAGCGAATGCAAACCCAATTCCTGTTAGTGTCAATCTGATCGGTTGAAGCCCTGCAGTTTTACTGTATGAGAATACATAAAGGAGACAGGCAGTAATAAAAGCTCCGATAAATCCAACAACTGGTAGCAAGTAAACAAATGAACCTGCGTCTATTGGAACATATAAAAAGAAAATAGCAATTGCGACGCCTGCGCCTGAATTAATACCGATAATTCCAGGTTCAGCTAGGTCGTTACGGGTAATTCCTTGTAAGATAGCTCCTGATAGAGCCAGTGCCATACCAGCTAATAATGTAATTGCAATTCTTGGTAACCTGAGGGAGAATAAAACAAATTCTTCTTTGAAAGTCCCTTGTCCAAATAACGTTGGAAGCAGTCTATCATAGGATAGAGAAGCCGCTCCTAGCCCCATTCCAACTGTGATAGTCGCTACGATCAGTATAAGTAATGTTAGTATAATGATGCGTTGTTTTTTTAGTATAGATTGTTGAATCATGAGAATGTTCTTCCTCCTTTACGTACGATGAATAGGAAGAATGGTAAGCCTACGATTGAGATAATAGCAACAAGTGGCGTTTCGTATGGAGCATTAATTGTGCGTCCAATCGTGTCCGCTAATAGCATAAAGGAAGCACCAACAATGGCAGACATCGGTATTACAAAGCGATAGTCTGGTCCGACAATTGGACGTACCATATGAGGAACCATTAAGCCTATGAATGCCATATTCCCGACAAGTGCAACGGAAGCACCAGCGAGTAGAATGATAACAATAAAAAGAATGGTTTTAATGACGATAATCTTTTGACCGAGTCCAACTGCTACTTCTTCACTTAGGCTAAGAATCGTTAGTTTCTTTGAAAATAAGATCGCAATAAAGATACTCACTGAAATAACGGGAATAATGACTTGTAATTGGCTCCATGACGTTCCAATTACGCCCCCAGCAGTCCACATGGAGACGTCTTGTGAGATTTTGAAGTAAATTCCAATTCCTTCTGAAATCGCGATTAAGAAAGCTGAAACTGCGGAACCAGCTAGTACAATTCGAAGGGGAGAAAGTCCACCTTTTTTCACCATACCCATTCCAAAAACCATAATTGCACCGACAGCTGCTCCGATAAAGCAGGCAATCATCATATAAAAGTAATTTACAGAAGGAATAAAGGCAATTGTAATTGCAAGTGCAGCATTCGCACCACCAGTTAATCCGAGTAGTCCTGGATCAGCAAGTGGATTTCGAGTAAGTCCTTGCATAATTGCACCAGAAACAGCAAGCCCAGCTCCGACAAAAATGGCTGCCATTTCACGCGGTAAGCGTAGTTCACGGATGAGGGAGAGCTTTGCTCCTTTTTCTGAAGAAGTAAGCGCTAACCATACATCTTTTACAGTAGTGTCTGCCGCGCCAAATACCATTGCGATCATAAATATAAGAAAGAATACAATGATTCCTAAAATGAACTTGTACATAAAGGAGGTGGCACGTAGATTATCTTTTGTCATCAGTTTCACATCTTTTCTTATTATAGAATAAAGGAAGAGGAATTCTTATTTTAAGAATTCCTCATTGTTGTATTATTTACCAAGAAAGCTTTTCTTGAAGAAGTCTAGTTGGAAATCTAATGTAAGTGGATCATTAAAGTAGAATTCCATCATATTTACTTCGAATGCTCTATTGTTTTTCACAGCTGGAATGTTTTTATATGATTCTGTGTCTTGGAAGGAATTGTCAGTATCCTTGTTTTTACTTACAATCAAATAATCTCCAGCAAACTCAGGTAGAACCTCAGTAGATAATGCATAGTATCCTTCTTTTAAAGCTTTTTCTTTTACTTTGTCAGGCATTTTTAATTTCATTTCTTGATAAAGAATTTCTGTTCCACGACCCCAGTTGTCGCCATAAACATAAATTTGTTTGTTGAAGTTTTCGATAACAGAAACTGATGCGTCTTCTCCGATTTTCGCTTTAATATCTTTTCCTGCTGCTTGCGCACGTTTTTTGAAATCATCAACCCAAGTTTTTGCTTCTTTTTCTTTATTTAATAATTTACCGATTTCTAAATGCTGTGTTAAGTAATCTACTTTCCCATATGTGAATGTTACAGTAGGAGCGATTTTTTTTAACTTATCGATGTTTTTAATATTTGATAAACCAATAATTAAATCTGGATCTAATTCGATAATTTTTTCAACATTCTCATCTGATACTTCAGCAACATCTTTTAATTTCTTTTCAAAACGTGGATTCTGTTTAGACCATGAATCTACACCAACAAGATTTACACCTAAAGACATTACGTTACCTGTAAATGATGATAGTACAACAACGCGTTTCGGATTTGCTGGCACTTCAACTTTACCATTTTCAGATTGGTATGTAATTTTTTCAGACTTACCTTCTTTTGCATTTGAATCATTCTTCTTGTCTGTAGAGCCATTACTACAAGCGCTCATAACAAGAACGAATAGAACTGTTAGTGAAATAAATAATTTTTTCATTTGTATTCTCCTTTTAATAGATTGTATGTGATACATATTGGTTTGTTTATTCTTGGATCTTGCCTGAAATTAGCATCAATATGAAATGCTTAGTAGGAATCTTGAAACTGAGATTTTTTTTATAAAATGGTCACCATTATCAAATGTGTAAGTCGTAAGTAGGTGAACTGTTATTCCCTTTCTGATGTTGTAAATAATTTACATGTTGATAATGATTATCAATGTTGATTCTCTACATAATATAATTTTATCTTTTTGTCTTGTCAATAGTAATTTTGATTGTAAATATAATAGAAAAAGGTTATATTTTATTGAGAATGATAATCAATTGAATTGATAGTCAAGGAGTGAGCGCAAATGAATCCAAAAGAATTATTTGATGTAACTGTAATTGGTGGGGGACCAGCAGGGCTTTATTCAGCGTTTTATAGTGGACTAAGGGAAATGAAAACGAAGATAATTGAATTTCAACCACAGTTAGGTGGAAAGATACATGTTTATCCAGAAAAAATGATTTGGGATATTGGCGGGCTGCCACCAGTTACTGGAGCAAGACTAATTGATCAACTTGTAGAGCAAGGGAAAACATTTCACCCGGAAATCGTACTAAATGAAAAGGTAGAATCAATCACTCGAAATCAAGAGGGAGTTTTTGTATTAAAAACATCCTCTGGTCAAGAGCATTTTTCAAAAACAGTTATTGTAGCTACAGGAGGCGGAATACTGAAGCCACAAAAATTAGCAATTGAAGGTGCTGAGAGATTTGAAGTATCGAATTTAAATTATACGGTAAAATCTTTGAAACACTTCAAAGATAAAACTGTCATTATTTCAGGTGGAGGGAATTCTGCAATAGATTGGGCAAATGAATTAGAGCCAATTGCTAAAAAGGTTTATTTAACATATAGAAAAGAGGCTTTATCCGGGCACGAAGCACAAGTAACACAACTTATGAATAGCTCAGTATCTTGCTTCTTTAATACGTCGATTACCAAATTGATTGCAGGTGACAATCATGAAGCAATTGAACGTGTGGAGCTGACGAATCATGAAACAGGAGAGGTTTCATATTTACCAATTGATGAAGTAATCATTAATCACGGTTATGAACGTGATATGACATTACTAGAAAATAGTGAATTGAATGTTGAAATTATTGATAATTACTTTATTGCGGGGAGTGCGAATAGCGAATCTTCAATAGAAGGGCTATATGCCGCAGGAGATATTTTAAAACATGAAGGGAAATTACATTTAATAGCTGGTGCTTTCCAAGATGCTGGAAACGCTGTGAATAAGGCAAAGCAATTTATTCAGCCTGATGCGAGTGAATATGGAATGGTCTCTTCACATAATGATGTCTTTAAGAAGCGCAACAGAGAACTTATTAAACAAATGATGAAATAAATTGCAATATTGGTAATTAATGTTAATGAATGGTGAGCTAAATAGGACTTCAAGAAATATAAAGTAAAAACAGGAACCTACAGAAGGTTCCTGTTTTTTTATAAAAATAGGTAGAGCAGGGATTTTATTTTTGTTCTAGACAGGTTATGAAGATGTAAGGAAGAAGTATAAATCATAAGAAACAGGAGCTGCACTATGGATGTTATATACAACTGAAATTGATAGTATTTCATCGGATATGTTAAAAGGGTTCTTTGTGGGTTGGCCTAATTCACCGAGTGTTGAGACTCATTTGAAGTTATTGGACAATAGCGACAAAGTTGTATTGGCCATACATGAAACAAAGAATGAAGTGATAGGTTTTATAACGGCTATAAGTGACGGGGTTTTATCTGCATATATTCCGTTTCTTGAAGTCTTGCCAGAATATCAAAATCAAGGGATTGGTAAAGAATTAATTGAAAGAATGTTAGCGGAACTTGGTGAGCTGTATATGATTGATTTGCTGTGTGATGAAAATTTACAGTCGTATTATGAAAAGTTTAATATGAGGAGAGCAAGAGGGATGATTGTGAGAAATTATAATTCTCAAGCAGGCGTTCAAGGGAAAATGTAAAGTGAAAGATATTTTCCTATTTATATATAAACACCCAGTTACTTTTCCACTTGTATGAAGAAAGGAGGTAAGCTGGGTATTTTCCTTGTACCTATGTTTTCTACCATTGTGTTTGACACCGGTTTCATAAATCCACATCTTATTGATGTGTTTTTGAAAAAAAGAGAACATAGAGACGTGAACCTTTTATTTTTGAATCTTTCTAGCGAACGAGTAGTCTGTGTTACGTTTGTCCTGTCACTTAGCAAATTAGGCAGTTCCTTTTGCACGTGGATCAGGGAATTGTATGTTTTGCATGGAAGCAATGTATTGTTTTCCGTGTTTTCTAGCCACAGATTCTAGTATATGACGCACACGTTTTGTAAGGTGACCTTGATTTTGTAATGCCTCACAATATGCATCATAGTAGGCGTATTTAGCCCAAAGAAAATCATCTTGCTGGAATAAGAAATGATTTTTATACCATTCTCCAATTGTATTGTAGTTTGCATCTTCATTTGTAATCATTGTTTGTTCAAGAATTCTTTTTGGTAATACTTTAGATAGCTGAGAAGCAGTTTGTTCTGTTTCGGTTTGTAATGATTGCTCTAACATTGTAATGATGTGACGAGTAGCCATATGTTAACTCTCCTTTGTGTAAATGGGTAAATTCCATCTGTATTTTTAAAACGCTTACTATATTATTATACAATATATGGAATGCATCTACCTGCTTTTTGATTTGTATTTACAAAATCTTTTTATTTTGTTTACAAAAGTATTTTATAATACAGTAAGATGAATCATGTAGATATGATAAAAAACAATAAGGGAATGAAAGCATTGTATATCACGATAAAAGAAGCTGCTGAATATTTAAACCTCCCAGAATCCTATATTGAAGAACTAATTCAGCAAAAGCGAATTCGAGCTTTATATGATGGTGAGCAATATTTGTTGAATAAAGAGCAATTCAATACACATTTAGAGCAGGTAGAAAAATATAAACAATTAGTGGAAGAAATATTAAATGAGCCAATTCCAGAGGATATGGATGTAAAAGATGAGGATTAAACTTTAGCCTACTATTCGTGGGCAATAAGACCCCAATTGCAGAATTCAGTGAAGGAAAAGAAGTTAGGTGGGAGCAACAACTACCCGTAAAAGTCCTACTGATTCAAGTTTCACTTTATGGGGACCATTTTAAAAATCTCGTTTCAAGATGTGTAGAATACATATCTTGAAACGGGATTTTTTATTGAAGTAATGAAAAAGTATGTAGGCGAATGAGTAGAGGAGGGGATAGATTCTAGAGAAGGAAAATTTTTCTCTAAAGTAGTGTTATAATGAATTTAAAGCGTTGCATATTGTTCTGAAAGCAATTTTATAATTATAAGTTAAATAGTTAAATAGTTAAATAGTTAAATAGTGTAATGTGTGTTTGTATTGATTAAGAGGAGTATTTATATGAACAAATTTAAAAGCTTGATTCAAGAGGAAAAAGAAGCTTTAAGGGTATTTTTATTACTATTCTATATTATATTCTTTTTATATTACATTATATACTATTTTATATATCCTACGATGAATATAAATGAAACGAAAATAGGATGGCCAGAAGGTGGACTAGGAATAGGTGTATACATCTTTGTGATTTTGTTATTTCCTATTTCAATGTATTTTCAAAAACGAGGTCACATTTATTTTGTGAAGTATTTATTTTTAATTGGATATATGTTCATTGATTTCATTAATAATTTAATGATTTATTTGCAAACAGATCGAGGGTTTGAAAATGGAAATATGGTAGAGATATTTTTAATCCTTTTTGCTCCAATTTTTGTGAATAAAAAATACTTTTATTTAGTCTCTTTGAGTGTAGTTGGTAAGTATGCATTTTTCACTGTATTGTTAAAAGATGTTAAGGTTGTTATTCCACTTGTGTTGTGTATCTTTTTTTTCATTATTTCACGTTCTTTATTAAAAAGATTTCAGTCGTACGTTAGGACTGTTTTGGAAATGTTGACTAATGTAAAACAGACAGAAAAACTTGCTTTAATTGGAACAATGTCTACAACAATTGCTCATGAAATTAGAAATCCGTTAACTGCGCTAAAAGGTTTTACTCAAATTCAAAAAGAACGAAATCCAGCTGATGCAAAGAGTTATGAGATTATGCTACAAGAAATTGAGAGAATTAATGGGTTTGTTAGTGAATTAATGTTACTGGGGAAGCCCAAGCCAACAAATTATGAATGGTGTAATATGCAAGCGATTTTGTTATATGTTGTTCAATTAATGGAAAGTTATGCAATCCAATATAATGTAAAAATGCATGTGCAAGCAGATGGGGTTCTACCCAATATAAATGGGGATGAAAAACAATTGAAACAAGTGTTATTGAATATCCTGAAAAATGGCATTGAGTCAATGCAGGGTGGTGGAAATCTTACCATTCATGCATATAAAACAATTGAAGAAAAGTTGTGCATTTCTATTGAGGATCAGGGATGTGGCATGGATAAAGAGCAAATAAAGAAGCTTGGTAAAGCGTTTTATACAACCAAGGAAAACGGCACAGGTCTTGGTTTAATGATTACATATAAAATTATTGAGGAGCACCAAGGAAATATCGATATTCAAAGTAACATTGGCATAGGAACAAAAGTAGAAATGAATTTTCCGACAATATAACATTTAGAAACAAGAGCACTTTTCAGAAAAGTGCTCTTGTTGTGTAAATAAAAACATTTTATGAAATGTTTCAAGAATGCTTTTTTTTATAAAACACTTAGTTTATAATGGAGGAAAATATCGACATGCAGCTTATGGCTCGTGTAACGGTTTATCGTTTTTATTTGTATGAATGTGTAGATTTACGTGAACTAAAGAGGGGTGCACACGCATCCTTTTTTCTATGCTGATATTATGAAAGAGGTGGTATGATGGAATTAACATTAAATTCGACTGTATGTTTACACACTATTCAATTTCGAAAAGATCAAAAGAATTATATTGTAAAGGATACAATTACAGGCGAAAAATATGAAATGCCGCCACTTTGTATTGATGCACTTGCAATGATGCGTGATGGCTTTCTATTGGGAGAAATTGAAGAGAAGTTAAAGGAAGAATATCCGAAGGAAGAAGTAAATATTCTAGAATTTACGAGGCAATTGTTAGAGCTAGAGCTCGTTGGAATGGTGGATGGAGAAGAAATTGTCTGTACGAAAAAGAAAGACAAAGATTATTTAGCTTGGATTCGTCCGCGAGTGGAACAGTTCTTTCTTAATTTAAATAAAAAATATCGAAGCAGAGGCCAATGATGGTCTCTGCTTTTTTCATTAAAAAATAACTGCAAATGCTCTTGCGAAAGCGCCATCACTATTTTTTATCTTTAAAGGTGCTGCAGAAAAGAAGAAACGCTTCGCTTCAATCGCATCTAAATTTGTTAAGTTTTCGATTAAATAAATATCATTTCCTAATAAAATATGATGAATGGGCGATGTTTCGGTGGTAACTTCGTCGGGAGAAATAAAATCTAAACCTACAGATTTTACTTTTAATCTGACTAATTCTTCAGCAAGTTCTTCAGAAAGATGGTAGGCTTCTTTTTCATATGCTTCTGTATTCCATTTGCCTGAGAGATTAGAATGGAAGATGACAATGTCACCTTCTTTTACCTCTGCACCGTGTAACACTTCCTTAGGAAATTTTCGTTCTTGAACATGTGTCACATCAACGAGAATTGCTTCCCCTACAAATTGATCAAGTGGCAATTGATCAATTGTTGTTGCACCAGAAATAAAATGAGCTGGTGCATCACAATGTGTACCGACGTGAACAACGGAATGAAAATCTGTTACTTGAAACCCTGCTTTTTCGACGCTTGTAATGGGTTCTAGATGAATTCTTGGTGTTCCTGGAAATTGAGACATATTGTTTTCAAATGTTTGTGATAAATCGATTACTTTCATCGGGATACCTCCAATAATTTTAAAATATAAAAAGCCCATCCTTCAAATCAAGAAAGATGGGCTTTACATATAATTATGTAAATGCATATTTTATCTTCCAAAATGCAGTGCATTTTGCAGGATTTAGCACCTGTTCAGTTTTATATAAACTGAGGTTGCCGGGCTTCAAAGGGCCAGTCCCTCTGCCTCTCTCGATAAGGAGTATATTTAATTTTAAAATTAAGAAATTTTTGTTATTTAAATTGTAATTTATTTCCTTTTTTATTGCAAGAATGAAAATGGGTATTCACCTAACTAAAGGTTTTGGCATATTGTAGCTCATGTAAGTAAACTGCTGCAAAGGGGTGGGTGCAGTGACAGGAAAGGTTTTAAATTATTATGCGGGTGGAAATACAGCTAGAGGTTTTTATAGTTTGTATGAAGAAAGTTTAAGTGGACTAGAAAGGCTTTATATTTTAAAAGGTGGCCCAGGGACAGGAAAGTCTTCACTAATGAAAGCAATAGGACGTGAATGGACAGGAAAAGGATATGATATTGAGCTTTTACATTGTTCATCTGATAACAAATCAATTGATGGTGTGATTATTCCAAAATTAAAAGTAGGGATTGTAGATGGAACATCTCCACATGTTATTGAACCAAAAATGCCTGGAGTTATAGAGGAATATGTAAACTTAGGTGTTGCTTGGGATTCGGAGAAATTAAGAAAGCATAAAGATGAGATTGCACGCTATATATCAGAAGCAAGTAGAGCTTTTCAATCTGCATATGCTTGTTTCAAAGAAGCATTAGCGATACATGACGATTGGGAGAAAATTTATATTGATAATATTGATTTTCAAAAAGCAAATGAATTAACTATCCAGCTCATACAGAAACTATTTGCAGATGAAAAGGGAAAAAAGGCAATTGTAAAACATCGTTTTCTAGGGGCAGCGACGCCAAAAGGTGCGGTAGATTTCGTTCCAAACTTAACAGAGACTATCCCGCATCGTTATTTTATAAAAGGGCGTCCGGGGTCTGGAAAATCAACAATGTTAAAAAAGTTAGCAGCGGCAGCAGAAGAAAAAGGATTTGAAGTGGAGGTATATCATTGTGGGTTTGATCCAAATAGCCTCGATATGATTATTGTGAGAGAGCTAGGTTTTGCGATATTTGATAGTACCGCACCGCATGAGTATTTTCCAAGTCGGGAAGGTGATGAGATTATTGATATGTATGATCTCATTGTTGCTCCAGGAACGGATGAAAAATATGCTACAGAAATTCGTGATGTTTCGATTCAATATAAAACAAAGATGAATGAAGCGATGTCTTTCTTAGCAAAAGCAAAAGCCGTACGAGATAAATTAGAGCGAATATATATTACTGCTATGGACTTTTCAAAAGTAGATGCGTATAAAAATGAAATCCAAAAAGAATTTGAGCGAATCGCAGCAATTGTTGCTCAGAATCAGAAATAGAAATAGAAGATGTTTTAGGCTGTCGGGAGAATCCTGACAGCTGTTTTAGAATATAGTAAAGTTATTATCATAGTTGTCGAATTTCCAGGGAAATGATCAAAAAATGAGGGTGATACATATGAGAGACAAAATTCAAGTCGAATTAGAGAGAATCGAGAAAGAGAATGATGTGAAAATTTTATTTGCAGTGGAATCAGGAAGTCGTGCATGGGGATTCCCGTCAAAAGACAGTGATTATGATGTTAGGTTTGTATATGTTCATTCATTAGATTGGTATTTATCTATTAATGAGAAGCGTGATGTCATTGAATATCCAATTAATGATGATTTAGATATAAGTGGATGGGATATTAGAAAAGCACTGCAGTTATTCGCAAAATCCAATCCAGCCTTATTAGAATGGGTTCGTTCGCCAATTGTGTATTCTAAGAACTCAGAATTTCCAGAACTCCTACAGGAAATGAGTGAAAAAGATTTTGACCCTAAAGCAACGATTTACCACTACTTACATATGGCTTCAAAAAACTACCGTGAATTTTTACAGGGAGAGCGTGTAAAGCTGAAAAAGTATTTCTATGTATTACGCCCTATTTTAGCATGCAAATGGTTAGAAGAAAAAGGGACACTACCACCTGTCGAATTTGAAAAGTTGGTTAAGGCGTTATCTTTAAAGAGCGAGATTTTAGAGGAAATTAGACTACTGCTAATAAAGAAAAAAGCTGGTATCGAGTTAGATGCTGGCCCGAGGATAGAGGTATTAAATCAATTTTTAGAGGAGCAGATAACGTACTATCAAGAATATGTAAAGGGAATTGAAAAAGGAATAGGGATAGACATTGAGAAGTTGAATGTTTTGTTTCGCGATATGTTGTTTGAAAGAAAGTGAAAGGAGCATCAATAGTTTGATGCTCCTTTCACTTTAATCCGCTTGATCTTGGTTAGGAATAAAGAAGACAGCGATGGCTGCGATTAGACCTGCTAATGCAAATAAGTAAAAGTTCCACACTTGATCATACTGGAGCGTCATTAAGATGCCAATGATAATTGGGCCGGCAATTGCACCAATCCGTCCAAGACCGAGTCCCCAGCCTAAGGAGGTAGCGCGAACGTGCGACGGGAAGTATTGTGTTACATATGCATTTAATATTTGGGTAATACCAACTGAGCCAATTCCAGCGAGTCCAATTAAAAGATAAATGATAGAAATAGAAGGTTGTATTGTTAGTAAGCCAATACAGATAGCTGCCATGAGATAAGAGATACCAATAACGATTTTAGCCCCGATGCGATCAGCGATAGCTCCGGCAAATAATGCACCAATCGCAGCTGTTATGTTCAGCATCAGTAAGAAGGATAAGCTAGAACCGAGAGGATAGCCTGCTTGACGCATCATTTGTGGCAACCATGTGTTTAGTCCATAAATAAGAAACATGCCCATTATATAAGTGATCCAAAAGAGTAGTGTAGCTGTTATGTATTTCTTTGAGAATAACGTGAAAAATCCGCTTCGTTTTTTGCTTGTAGAAGAATGTGAATTTGTTTGTTTTGTAGGTAATTGAATTTGGAAGCGTTTACTGATTTTCTCTGCTTCTTCTCGGCGATTGCGAGAAAGTAAGAACTGAATAGATTCAGGCAGGTAACGAATGATAAAAGGGATGAGGAGTAATGGAACCACTCCAATACCAAACATGAATCTCCAGCCAAACTCTTGTAGCATAAACATGGATAAAATAGCTCCTAATACAATTCCTAATGGATAGCCAGTAAACATAAGTGCATAAATGAAAGATTGCCGTTTTTTAGGTGAGTATTCAACCGTGAGTGCGGAGGCGGTTGGAATAACACCTCCTAGGCCAATACCACCGATAAAACGAAATAGACCAAACAGTTCGGGTGATGAAGCGATTGCAGCAAGGCCCATTGTGATAGAAAAAAGGGCTAAACAAAATACCAATGTCCATTTTCTACCGATAAAATCTGTGATAGTTCCGACAAAAATAGCGCCAATAAACATGCCGAATAGAGCGTAGCTAGCGATTGTTCCAGCTTGGGCAGGTGATAATGCCCAGCTTTTATCTTCTAGAAGTGTTGGCAAAACTGCACCATAAATACCTAAGTCGTAGCCGTCAGCTAGAATAGCAAGCCAGCAGATGAGAACCACTAGTTTTGTAATGGAGCTTGAAAAAGTTGTTTTTGTAGATTCTGGATGAGGTGGAGAAGATAATTGCATAATATACACCTCTTTTTAGTAGATTAATGTATTATTTGGTTGAATATTAAGATTTTCCTTCTATTGTCGAATTTTATCGTTGCTTACATAAGAGGATGTTCATAATAAATTGACTAATACAAAAAGAAATATCGTTTTGTATTAGTCAATTTTAGTTTACAGGATACTATTCTCCGTCAACCCGCTTCAAAGGCTCATTCGCCGGCCCTTCAATTACATCCCCCTCAATTGAAAAGCGTGATCCATGGCAAGGACAATCCCATGTACAATCACCGTTGTTCCATTCAACTTCACAACCAAGGTGCGTACAAGTTGTATCGACAATATGCAGTTTTCCTTCATCATCTTTATACGCACCTGCTCGTTTACCATGAACTCTTACAACAGCACCTTCTCCATTTTCAAGTTCTTCAGGTTTACGAAGGGCAAATTCTAGTTTTCCTTCAATTAGATGCTTTGCCACATCTAGGTTTTGAGAAACAAATGTTTTCACATCTGGATCGGCATGGAATCGTGATGGGGCAAATAGCTCTTTATAAGGACTATTCATTTTTGTAATAGATGCAGTTAGGAGCTGTGCCGCGGCAGTTCCAGTTGTCATTCCCCATTTACGATATCCAGTTGCAACGAATATGTTTGGATTTCTTTCATTGATGTGTCCAATGTAAGGAATTTTATCTAAAGTGATTAAGTCCTGTGCTGACCATCTATAAGGAATCTCATCTATTCCAAATGTTTCTTCGGCAAAGGAATGTAGCGCCTCATAATGAAGCATCGTATTGATTCCCTGTCCGGTTTTATGACTTTCACCACCAATAAGAATGAATTTTTCTTCATTTATTGTTGTATATCGTAAGGAACGTTTAGGATCATCAATACTTAAATACATGCCTCCGGGATAATCCTTTTTTGCTTTTATTGCAAGAACATAGGAGCGTTCTGCATACAGTCTTGCGAAGAAAAAGCTATTTGCATCATAAAACGGGAAATGGGAACAAGAGACAATATATCCACATGTGATGCGATGTCCCTCTTTTGTAATCACTTGTGGGTAGAATCCTTTTTCTACATCAATTGCAGTTGTCTGCTCGTAGATTGTGCCGCCCATCTCGATAAATTGTTCAACAAGTTTTTTTAAATAACGAAGAGGGTGGAACTGAGCTTGGTTTTTCATAATAAGTGCTGCTTGAACTGAGATAGGAAGTGGGATGGATTGGGTGTAGTCACAAGGAATATTTAGCTTCTTATAAGCTTCATATTCTTTTGTTAATTTTCGTAATCCATCATTGCAAGTTGTATATAAGTAGGCATCTTCCTCAGTAAAGTCACAATCAATATTGTGTGTTTGGACTGTTTCTTTTATAAATTGTAAGGCTTTTGCATTTGCCTCATAGTATAGATGTGCTTGCTCCATTCCAAAATGATTGATTAGTTCATCGTAAATGAGGTCGTGCTGTGCAGTGATCTTTGCAGTCGTGTGTCCGGTTGTTCCATTTAAAATATTTCCAGAATCGATTAAAACAACTTTCATTCCCTCTTTAGCAAGTAAATAAGCAGTTGTAATACCCGTAATGCCAGCACCAATAATGATAACTTCTGTTTTTATATTTTCAGATAGATTGGGAAAATTTGGGAGTGAAGTGGATTCGATCCAGTAGGGTTTTGGAAATTTAGGGAATGAATGATTTTTCATCGTGTAGCCCTCCTAATTTAGAATAATTTTCCTCTTAACTTTTCCAATTTATTTAAAATTCATGTAGATTATTTTTAAATGAAGAGAGCAGTATAGTGTGTGAAAATCTGAGGGAAGATATAAAACGAATTAATATTTCGGTATAATTATTTGTTTTGTTTTATGAAAAGGATATTTTTATAGAAGACCAATATTAAGATAAATTATTTTTATTCATATATAAGTTATTCTGGATGATAGGGAGACTAATATTATGTCAAAGTATTTATATATATAATGGATAAAACCTTATAAAATGTATGTTTTTCTTTTGGTGAAATAAGGTATTGTTATAAAAATATAACCACATTTTATTACTAGGTCATAAAAGTTGTTGACAATAAGGAAAGTCTATTGATATGATTCATCATGTGGAAAGGTTGATAAAGAGTAAAAAGAGAAATGTTTTTCATTAATAATAAAAGCGAAAATAAGTGACGATAGAGTGAGTATGTTTTTACTTATAATAAATGCTTTTTAGAAGTGCTTAGTAATATCAATCTGGAAACAAGAATGGATTTATGCAAGTTGCGTAAGCGCAGCATAAGAAAGGGGCAAAAGGATGAAGGAGCTTCATACGTTTGGATGGTATGCAGCACGTGTATCGCCACATTTGCCAAAAAAAGCATTTAAACCAGTGCCAACTCGTTTATTTGGTGGACTGGCTTATTTACTTGTGGCGGTAGCTGGATTAGTAACAATAGGTGTATTCGACTTGAATGTGTGGGCAAATCTTGGGATTGCAATTGTTCTCGGATTATGTTTTGCATCACTTGGATTTTTGGGGCATGAGATTTTGCATGGGACGGTTGTAAGAAAGGCTTGGCTTCGCGACTTTTTAGGAGCGATTGCATTTATGCCATTGTCTACAGGGCCGAAATTATGGAGAAAGTGGCATAATGCTACTCATCATGTGCATACGCAGCATGAAGAGAATGACCCGGATGCATGGCCAACGCTTGAAAAGTTAAAGAAAAGTAAGTTCTTAAGCTGGGTGTATCATCTCCCATTACATGTACGTTCTTTCTTTAGTTTTCTGTCGTTAACAATTCAATTTACATTACATTCAACACGTATGTTCTTTCATTTTATAAAAGAATTTAAGTCATCGAATCAGAAATCTGTATGGCTTCAGCTTCTTTTGCCATGGACAGTGTGGATTAGCTTATTATTTATTATGGGTCCTACGAAATGGATTTTTGCTTATATCATTCCATTATTAATTGCAAACTTTATTGTAATGGCTTATATTGCAACAAATCATCGCTTAAATCCAATCGTTCCTGTTAATGATCCGTTAGCGAACTGTTTGTCTGTAACGGTGCCGCGCTGGGTTGATGCTTTGCATTTCAATTTCTCATATCATACAGAACATCATTTGTTCCCTGCTATGAGTTCAAAATATTACCCGTTAGTAAAAGAGAAAATTAAAGAAATGTGGCCGGAGCGTTATCATGAAATGCCAATGACAAAAGCATTAGCAGCACTTTGGAATACACCTCGTGTGTATTATCAAGGTAGTGAATTAGTTGATCCGCATAAGGAACATTTTTATGGTTCTTTAGGAAATGGATTAGACCCTGAGAATATCTCATATCGTGAGGAACATATAGAAAAACAGGAAACTGTCAAAAAAGTAAATCCTTGATTTCAGATGAATTATTTTGAAATCTTCAATAATAAATATAAAAGCAAGCTACTTTGGAGGTAGCTTGCTTTTATTATTTTGTATTCTGATATGTTTTTTGCATGTAATAGTAACTTTTTTTGAGTCTGGACGTATATTGGACGACATCTCTCCATTTTTTATAGTCATACGTAGCATATTCGCCATCTGAGGCGGTTGTTATATTTTTGTCCCCAATTTGAACCGTGAAGCCAATGTTATCGATTGTATGCTTACTATTTAAGCCATCCGTTTCTTCAGTAGTATAAATATCTCCAATAAACTCTTTTATATTTGGAGCTTTGGCGTTTAATACCATCCAAGGAATTCGAATTTCAATCGTTTCTTTGGATGGAGTAGAAAAGTCTGCAAGTGAATTATAATCTTTGCTACTTGGATTACTATTTCCGGCAGTTAGTGCTCCAACAGTAAACTTTTCAAAAGGTAACTGTTCTCCTGTAAGAGGTAGTGTAATTTGCTTCAACCACTGTTTATATTCTGCTTTGGTAATGGCCGCGTTACCAGGGAATGCACCTGGTTTTGCCATACCAAGGTTTACACCTTTTATTGTCCAGTCTTCCCATTTATTTCCGCTGAAGTGCTGAATGTTTTGCTTATTTCGATCGGCCTTGAGTCCATAGCTTACAGAAGTTGTAGAGTCATTTACAAGTGTTGGTTGTAATCTGTGTTTTGTGGCATCAATTCCCAAAATAACAGCAAGTATAATGAAGTGAAAAGTGATTCTACGAAGCCACCAAAAACGTTCTGAAGATTGAAGTTCGAGTGATTTTCGCTTCATTTTCCCCCAGCCTTTTATGCGGAATAGGCTTTGGAAAAGCCCTAAAAAAACGGAACCACACAGTAAGTGGCCTATACCAAAAGGATTCAGTTAAAGACCAAAGGAGTAGGAATGTAAAATCTTTAATACTATTTTGCTTTTTCATACTCCATTCTTCTAATAAAACGACTCCAACTGATAGAAATGACCCGTATAACATCGTTGCTGATAAAAGTAATAAGACATATTCGGTGAAAACTTCATCAAATAATAGATAATATAATAATAGCAGGTAGCCAAATATTTCAATGATTGGACCGAGCCATTCTAGTAATAAGTAAAATGGCATTGCAATCATACCGAATGCTTTATATTTTCTCCTATAAGGAGACTGCTTTTTCTTTTCCTTTATGTGTGTTCATAGAGTTATTTTGTTTCCGCTGGAGCTTTTTCTCTAAGCGGTTTACGAGATAAGTAAATAAGAGTACAAGTGCAAGGTAGTAAATTCCGACAACAATATATGTGTCTAATTGTTGAAAATTACCAGCAGCTATTGATAAACCTGAGCCCCATAATTCTGGCATCCCGACATATGCAACTAGTGAAGAATCCTTTAATCCGATAATGAATTGATTGCCCAGCGGGGGAATAGAAAGGCGGAATGCCTGTGGTAAAATAATGCGACGCATGGCAAGTGGATAAGACATTCCTAGGGACCGGGCAGCTTCTAATTGCCCACGATCGACAGATTGAATCGAACCGCGGAAAATTTCTGTAATGTATGCACCGTTATGAATAGCAAGGGCAATTGCTCCTGCCCAAAAAGATGTGAAGACGATGACAGATGTAATACCAAAATACAAAATTGCAATTTGAACGATAAGGGGCGTCCCTCGTATGACGGCAATATATACATTTGCAATGCTGTTTAATATTTTGTTATTGGAAATTCGAAAGAAGGCAAATAAGAGTCCAATTAATGAACCAAGTAATAAAGAAGTTAATGTTAACTGTAAAGTCATAACAACAGCTTTTAGAAGTGTTGGATAAGTAGATATGAAAATATCAATCATTAGCGTCACCTCATATTAAAATGAATTTAGGAAAATAGATACAAATGCCCCACGGTTAAGGTGGGGCATTGCTTATTGATAAACAATGGATCGCCATTTGGAGGGAGTCCATCTTTATTTATGAATAGAAGCAACTTAATTTATTTTGTCTTTGCTTCTTCCCCAAGGATATTGCGTCCAAACCACTTTTTACTAATTTTTTCATATGTGCCATCTTTAATAATTTCATCTAATGCTTTGTTAACTTTCTTTACCATTTCTTTATCATCTTTGCGGATTGCAATCCCCATTTCATCAAGGTTTAATGGCTTGCCAGCTTCTTTTATATTGGATTTACCTTCTTTTATCATACGAAGTCCAACCATTTGATCCGTAATAACTGCATCTACACGTCCAGGCTCTAAATCCATAAGTGCAGTAACATCACTATCATATTCTGTGATTTGGTTCGTATGTTTTTCAATGAGCGTTTTAAATGTACTTGCTTTTACAACACCGATTTTTTTTCCTTTCAAATTTTCCTCTGAAGAAATGGAATTGTTCTTTTTCGCTACGAAAATTTGTGCACCAGATCGATAATAAGGTTTTGAAAAGTTAACAGCTTTTAATCGCTCTTCTGTAATAGCCATACTACCTAATATCACATCATATTTTTTCGCTTTTAACCCTTGAATTAACGTTTCCCAAGGGTTTGTAACTGGTACAGGCTTCATTCCCATTTTTTTTGCGAGAGCCTCACCAATTTCGACATCAAACCCTTGTAATTTCCCATCATTTTCTTTGAAATTAAAAGGTTTATATAAGCCGCTCATCGCATAGCGAAATTCTTTTTCACCACTTGTTGAGGCAGTACTACTTTCCTTACTACAGGCTCCAAGTACAAAAGATGCACAGAGTGTGATTGCTGCAAAAACAGTAAATATTTTCTTCCTCATCAAAACCCCTCCTATATATTTATCCTGCACATACGGGCTCTATCGCCGTATTTTATATGGAAAATTTCTATGGGTGAGGTGATTAGGCTACCCGTATGAATTTTTACGGTTTAAGTATTCACGGGGAGTGAAGTCCCTCTCTATAAAATGTTTCGTAAAAATTGTTTTGCTCGTTCATTTGATGGTGCTGAAAAAAATTGTTCTGGAGGCGCATCTTCTACAATTTTCCCATTATCCATAAAGATGACGCGATCTGCTACATCTCGTGCAAAGCTCATTTCATGCGTAACAATTACCATTGTCATTCCTTCTCCAGCAAGTTCTTTCATTACTTCGAGTACTTCTCCAACGAGTTCAGGATCAAGAGCTGATGTAGGCTCGTCAAATAACATAATTTTAGGATTCATTGCAAGGGCACGTGCAATGGCAACGCGTTGCTTTTGTCCCCCAGATAATAGGTGAGGTGTTACATTTGCTTTGTCTTCTAAGCCAACTTTTTTTAATAAGTCGTTCCCGATGTCTGTGGCTTTCGCTTTGTCTAGTTTTTTTACGTGAATAGGTGCTTCTATGATGTTTTCTAATGAGGTCATATGAGGAAAGAGGTTAAAATGTTGGAATACCATTCCGACGTTTTCGCGGACTTTGTTTAAATTTGTGTTTTTTGGATGAATGTGTTCTCCTTGTAGGTGGATTTCCCCTTCATCGTACATCTCTAAAAAATTGAGACAGCGGAGTAAAGTGCTTTTTCCTGAACCGCTGGCACCGATTAAAACAACCACTTCTTTTTCTTTTACTTCTAAATTAATACCTTTTAAAACATCTAATGAACCAAATGATTTCACTAAATTTTGAACTTGAATCATCCCAACCCCCCAGTCAATTTTAGATTTTACAAATGTTGCCCCGTATTTTTGATATTAGTCATAAAATGGCAAAACCCTTTATTTTTTGCGAAAAAGATTGTCTGAGGGAAGGTGATATTCTTCTTTTTTACTAGATGTAGGCTTGTGAAAATAAGATTTGAGAGAGAAAATAACAAGAGTTTGTCTGTATTAATAATAGGGTGGAATACTTTGTGGAAACTGAAAAACATTACAAGGATCGTACAGTGTTTTTACTTTACGTAATCTTGGGAAATTTGTTCCATAATAGGTAGTTTGCCAGTTCTTAATATCGATATCTGGCCAATTAACATAGTCTCCTAATGTATATGGTGACATAGTATTGCGTAAATTCTTAATCCATCGTATATTTTCTTCCTCCTCACCATCACATTTCCAAAATGTAATATATTCTTGAGCAATAATTGCTTTTCGGTGGAAATAAGCTGTTTCATTGGGAGCGATGTCTTCTACAGCTCCTACAAGTGATTGATGCCAAACGCTAGCTGAAGGGTTTGGAGCATGACTAAGAAAATATTTTAAGATTTGAATTCCTTTCACCGGAATTGGTTTATATACATAGGAACCAGAACGTTTGAATTTTTCGGGGATGTTACCACTATTAAAGAATTGAACAGCCTTTATATAAGGAACTTCCTCGATGAAAAAAGTAGGGGATCCTGCATGAAGTAGAGGAGTTAATAAATCAAAGAGTTCAGAAGGAGGACCAATAAATTCGCCCTGTACCTCAATTTCATTTCTCTCTTTAGAAAATAATTCAATAGATGAGGTGAGCCTCTCATCTGTATAAGGTGCCCATGTTTACCAAGCTTCAAAGGCAGTAATAAAGTCTTTCCATTCCCAAGTGAGTGAGAAAATCGAGACATTTTTAATAAGATGAACACGAAATGTTAATGAGGTAACAATTCCAAAGTTTCCACCCCCACCGCCGCAGCATGCCCAAAATAAATCAGGATTTTCTAATTCACTAGCACGGATGAACGTGGCTCCTGTCTTCCCAGATGCCTGTACCATTTCTATTTCTAATAATTGATCACACGTTAATCCAAATAAACGTGATAACATACCAATCCCACAACTCCAACACTTGCACTTGTGCCAGCTGGTAGTGTGACACCATATTTCAAAAGTTCTTTATAAACAGTACCAAGATTTGCACCGGCTTCAATTGTTGCTGTTAAACAGTTTTTGTGAAACGTAATTTGATTCATTTCACTTACATCAATAATAAGTCCATTGTTTAGAAGAGAAAAATTTTCATAACTATGGCGACCGCTTCTTACACGAAATGGTACGTGACGTTCACGTGCCCACTTCAAGGCATTACATACATTGACAAAAGACAATTATACAAGGAAGTTTTGGAATACTTAAACTCAAGTTTATTCGAGCTACATCATATTCAGAGTCTGTTGGAATTATGATGCGCCCAGTTAGTTTTGTTTGATTCAAGATAAGGCTCCTTTCTTATATAGAACAATTTTCTATATAGTATATGAGATAGCTTGTTTGAGAGTATTTAAATTGCAGGTTATGTATAAAAGGAAGTAAGGGGGATACTTGCTTCTAAAAGTCCGAATTGTGAGAGCTAATGGAAGTTTTACTATATGTTAATTGAGGTGTATTGCATGAGTGAAATATGAATTGAAACAATAGTTAAAAATAGTATATAAAATAAAAAACAATGTGTATGTAGTAGATTAATTTTAAATTTTTTTATACAATAGTCATATTGTAATTTATAAATTTATTGGCACACTATTTGAAAGAATAGGTCGCAAAGCTTTGAGTCTAAGGTAATAAATCTTATTACTAGGATTGTCAGGTTGCAAATTTTATTTGTAACCTGACAATCCTTTTTGTTTTACTGAATTATCTAAAAATTAACAAGTCGTTTGACATATAGAATTTTCATACTCCACCGCTCTCTAACTGAAAGGGGGTGATATCCAGAAAAGTAGTGTAGATACTTATTTTAGAGGGAGTAATAGAGAGGTGTGAGTATGAAAAGTAAACAGATTAGTATATTTGTCATTTGTTTGATGGTAATGCAAATTATTGCACAGCCATTTATACATATGGTGGAAGCAGCAACATATGACAAAGAAGCGAATGCCAGCTTAAAGCTTTCGGTTGAAGGTGGAGATGGTTCGCAAAAAGATGTAGATAAAGACTTTGTATATCAACTTGATTTAAGTACATTTGGATTAGAAGGTGGGCATAAAGATGCAAAAATTATTGTTAAACTACCACCTGAAGTCGAATATGTAAGACATGGGAAGATTGGTGGTACGGATGCAGTATACGATAAAGAAACGCATTCCGTTATTTATACCTTTAAAGATTTTCTTCCAAACGGAGATTCTAAAGCAGTTCCTATTACAGTTAAGTTTCCAAAGGGAACAAAAGACGGAACGAAAGCTACAGCTGTAGCCGATTTTGTATCGGATCAAGGAGGAAAAACCTCTAATAAAGTAACTGTTATAGCACATGAAAAAGAAGTTCCACCGGAGCCACCTAAGAAACCAGAGTGGGAAATGCGTAAAACTCCTGACAAATGGACGATTAAACCAGGAGAAGAAGTTGAATATACTATTCGTGCTAAACACGTTAGTGGTCCAACTACACTCGATTCGCTTTCTATAAAAGATATTTTGCCAAAAGAAGCTCAGTTTATTTCAGCGAGTGATAATGGGAAGTATGATGCGAATTCACATACAGTCGTATGGGATCTGCAAAATGTAGAAGGTGAAAAATTCGTTAAAGTTAAGGTGAAGTTCCCGGAAGAGAATTTTGGCGAAGATCAAAATCAACAAGTTCTGAATATGGTTGAGGCAAAGCTGAAGCCAAAAGGGGAAAGGGAATTAACAAAACAAACACATGCGTATGTTGAAGTCTCAAATAAAAAGCCTCCTGTTATTCCCCCTGAGCAAGCTTTTTCAGATTTAAATAAGGCTGCTGCAAAGTCTGAGTACAGTAAAGATGAAGAAATTGAATTTACACTGTATAACATCAAAAATCAATATTCTAAGGAAATAGATAATTTTGTTCTTCAAGACGATCGCTTTGATGAAAGACTACGTTTTACGAGAATGCATACTGGTGCATTTATAGGTGTAAGTGAATATAAGCTTTTATATAAAACGAAGAATAATTCAGAGTGGAAAGAATGGAAAGTTATTGGAGGCAATACTAACGGAGAATGGTTAGATGTTTCTTCTTTACCATTAGCTGAAGGAGACAAAGTAACTGGAATTCGATATGAATTTGGTAAAGTGCCTGCGAATTTTGAGATGAGATCAGGGGCTTGGTTGTATTTTAAAGTGGACGATCCGAACTTTAAAGAAGGAACTTTGAAAAATACAGCACATATTTCATATGATATTGATGGAAAGAACTATATAAAAGATGCAACAGCGCAAGTAAAAGTAAAAGAAAATCCCGAACCAAGGGTTACTTTTAAGAAAAAAGCATTAACGAAGCCCGGAGAAAAGTATACCAAGGGAGAAGAAGTTGAATTTGAATTAACTGGTAAAGTGGATGGGCGTTCTACTCCTTTAAAACAGCCAATAATTGTAGATTGGTTGCCAAAGGGATTGGAATATGTTCCAGGCTCAGAGAAGTTTACTATTGTTAAAGAAGAGTGGGATAGAAAACCTTATGATGCAAAAAAAGTAAAAGTTGAAGCAATCCCGAATTATAAAGAAAAAGGAAGAACGCTTTTACGATGGACATTCCCTGAATTAGATGTTCCAGCGAGAGATGCTGTAACTGTTAAGTTCAAAGTAAAGGTTAATAATTTTGCCATGGCAGGCAAGCTTTACAATGGAGCAGGCTTAATGTCTAATGTATCAACAATTAAATCTGCAGAAGATGGATGGGGACAACCAACAGGAAAAGACGAAAATGACCTCGATGGTGATGGAGATACAAAAGACCCAATTATTGAAAGCAAAGATGCTATTGATATTGAAGAAGAGCAATCTTTAAAATCAATTAAATATGTAAAAGGTGAATTAGACGATAGTTGGAAAGGTTCGCCAGAAGTAGCAACGACAGTACCAGGTGGAGAAGTGAAATATCGTTTGCAAATTGAAAATGGTGGAACCGTAGCGGTAAGGAATGGTGTCTTAATTGATATATTCCCTGCAGAGGGTGACCAGTCAGTTTTACAAACAAAGAATCATGTACAAGAGCGTGGTAGTAAATGGACTCCATATTTAACGTCACCAATTCAACTTACAGACGGTGACTTTATTAAGATTTATTATACGACTGTTTCAAAACCGAAGCGTGATGATTTGATACAAGGAAACGACGTTTTTGTAAATCCAGAGGGCGCAAATGATCCGAATTGGTCTTTAGAGCCACCAGCAGATTTAACAAAGGTAACGGCAGTTAAGTTTGAATTTGCTAAGGATAAACTTGTATATCCTGGAGAAGCAGCGACGTTAGAATGGACAATGCGTGCACCTGTTGATATGGATGCTTCAGCTGGAATTGCATGGAATTCATTTGGATATAGTGCAATAAATGATGTAACAGGAAATTGGATTCAACCAGCAGAGCCAAACCGAGTAGGTGTACAGCTAAAAGCTTCGAAAAAGAGTTCATTAGGAGATTACATCTGGTTGGATAAAAACAAAGACGGAATTCAAAATGATGGAAACACTGGTGTGAACGGTGTAGTCGTAGAATTACTAGACAAAGATGGAAAAGTCATTAGTATGACGAGAACTGGTAATGACAAAAAAGGAAATCCAGGTTACTACAAATTTGTAAATTTAGATCCAGGTGAATACCAAGTGAGATTTACGTTGCCGGATGGGTACAAGTGGACAAAGAAAAACGCTGGCAATGATGAAAAACTTGATTCTAATGTTGATAAAGATGGATATTCAGAAACTATCAAGCTTGGTGAAGATGAACACAATATGACGATCGATGCCGGGCTAGTTGAAGATACAGTCGATTTTGGAGAGTTGGAAGTTACAAAAGTGGAAAAAGGTAGCAACACTCCATTAGAAGGTGCTGTTTTCGAAGTTCAAAGTAAAGATGGTCAAGTAATTCAAACAATCACAACGGGTAAAGACGGAAAAGCTAGAGCAACTGATTTACCAATCAGTGAATATAAACTAGTCGAGGTCAAAGCTCCGAAAGGTTATAAACTAAGTGATAAATCATACGCTTTTGAAATAATGAAAGACACAAAAACTCCTGTAGAGATAACTTTTGAAAATGAATTGCTGGATAAAGGATCTGTTGAAATTACAAAAGTGGACAAAGGCAGTAATAAAGCATTAGCAGGGGTAATGTTTGAGGTCCAAGATGAAGAAGGTAAGACTGTAAGGGCAGTAACAACAGATGAAAACGGAAAAGCAACGATTTCTGATTTATCCATAGGTAAATATAAATTGGTAGAAGTAAAAGGTTTACCAGGGTATAAAGAATTAAAGGAACCAGTATCCTTTGAAATCATAAAGGGTATGAAGGAAGTACTGTCATTGGTAGTAAAAAATGAATTGCTAGACACAGGAATAATTGAAATTACAAAAGTGGATGCTACAGATTCCAATCTGAAATTGAAAAATGCTGTGTTTCAGATTTTAGACAAAGACGGTAAAGAAGTTGGAAAATTAACAACAGATGAAAAAGGTAAGGCGATTTCTGATCAATTATTGTTCGGAAAATATACGATTAAAGAAGTACAGGCACCGGATGGCTATATGCTTTTGAGAGATCCAATTGAAGTAGAAGTCGGATCACCAGTACAAAAAATAACGGTAGAAAATACGAAGAGTGAATGGGTGATTCCAAACACTGGCGGAATAGGGACCGCTATTTTCTATCTTATCGGTACTATACTTATGGTAATCACGTTACTTTTATTTTTCCGTAAAAGAAGCAGTAACTAATAGAGTTAAAAATTAATAGAGATAGTGAGGAAGAATAATATGAAAAAGATTTTTAGTATGCTTTTAATTTTTGTATTAATGTTTTCAACGTTGCCAAGCATGTTTGTGAATGCAGCAGCTCCAGAGAAAGGGTCTTTAACAATTCATAAGTACGAACAAGAAAAAGGCGCAGCAACAGGTGAAGGAACTGGGGAAGCAGGTCAAACAATTCCAGGAGATGCAAAAGCGTTAGAAGGTGTAACGTTTGAAATTAAACAAATCAAATCTTTTGAAAAGATTACAAAAGATGGCGAGATTGTAAAAGAAGCTGTAAAAGATGTTACAGATGCAAAATCGATGACAAAAATAACAGGTAAAGATGGACAAGCTGCATTTAAAGATCTTCCTTTAGGACGTTATGAAGTAAAAGAAATTGCTGGTCCAGCTCATGTTAACTTAAATCCAAACACGTATACAGTTGATATTCCAATGACAGATAAAGAGGGTAAAGCTTTAAACTATGATGTTCATATGTACCCAAAGAATGAAACAAAACGTGGTGCAGTAGAATTAATCAAAACAGGTGCGAAAGATAAAGTATTAAAAGGTGTAGAATTTACTTTATATCATGAAGACGGAAAAGTAGTTGAAAATGGAGAAGGTTTAAAAACTGGTGATGATGGTGCAATTCGTGTAGAAAACTTATCATATGGTAAATACTACTTTAAAGAAACAAAAGCGCTAGATGGATATGTTTTAGATCCAACAAAACATGAGTTTTCAATTACAGAGTCGGGTACAATTAAGTCTGGTGTAGTAGTACCAGTATCAGTGAAAAACTATGAAGAACCAACGATTGACAAAAAGATTAATAATGATCTAGAACTTTTACCAATTAATCCGTTAAAAGATTACAATTATGATATTAAAACGTTAATCCCAGAGGATATTAAAGATTATAAGAATTACGTTGTAACAGATAATCTAGATAATCGATTAGTGATTCAAGGGAAGCCAGTTGTGAAAATTGATGGTGTAGAAGTGGATTCAAGTGTGGTAGAAGTAGTTGTAGAAGGACAAAAAGTAACAGCTACTGTAAAAGATTTCTCAAAATTAGATGGTAAAAAAGAGCTTCATTTAAAAATCAAATCACAAATTAAAGAAGGCGTAGCAGCTGGAACAGAAATTCCAAATACAGCAACAATTGATTTTACAAACAAAAATGATGTAAGTGGTGAAAAGGAATCTAAGCCAGTAATTGTTGTCCCAACAACTGGTAGTATTGCACTAACAAAAGTTGATGGTGATGATAAAAAGACATTACAAGGTGCAGAATTTGAACTACGTGACCAAAAAGGTAATGTGGTAGTAGTAGAAGGAAAAGAAGTAAAAGGTGTATCTGATGAGCATGGTGTTATCAAATGGAATAACCTTCCATACGGTGAGTACCAAATTGTCGAAACAAAGGCACCAACTTATGAAAAAGATGGTAAAAAAGAGTCTTACCAAAAATTAAAAGAGCCAATCAATGTAACGATTGACAAAGAGAATCAAACAATTAAATTAACTGTAGAGAATAACAAAAGCGGTTGGGTACTTCCTTCGACAGGTGGTATGGGAACAGTCCTATTTACGGTAGTAGGTCTTGTATTAATGGCTGCAGCAGCATTTGTTTTCTTCAGAAGAAAACCTTTAAAAAATTAAGGTTATAGAGAAATATAATGATATAATGTGAAAAGAGGAAGAGCAAATGTCTTCCTCTTTTCGACATTTTAGCATACTAAAAGGGGCATATTATGAAGCGTAATATCATTTTTGGATGTGTTTTTTTATTAGGCCTTAGTATTTTTCTATACCCAACTGTCAGCAATTGGCTAGCAACGAGAGCGCATTATTCGGAAGTTAGTACGTATGATGAAAAAGTAAAAGCACTTCAAAAGGAAGAAATTGAACGAAGAGAAAGAGAAGCCGAAGAATATAACAAAAAGATTCAAAATGAGAATCAATCATTTTCAGATCCATTTAATGAGGGGAAAAATAGCGATTCGAAATCGTATATAGATGTTTTAAATTTAGGAGAAGTAATGGGGTATGTTGAAATACCTAAAATTGATGTAAAACTTCCTATTTACCATGGAACTTCTGAAGAGGTGTTAAGTCGAGGAGTCGGTCATATAGAGAAGTCATCTTTACCGGTCGGAGGAGAAAGTACCCATACAATTTTGACTGGACACCGCGGATTACCTTCTGCAGTATTGTTTACTGATTTGGATAAATTAGTGGAATCTGATATTTTTTATATTCATTCATTGGATAAAGTGCTTGCTTATCAAGTGGATCAAATTAAAGTTGCGTTACCGAATGAAACCGCTGATTTAGCAGTTGTGAAAGAGAAAGATTATGCCACATTAATTACGTGTACGCCTTATGGGGTCAATACACATCGGCTATTAATTAGAGGACACCGCGTTCCTTATAATTCAAAAGAAAAAGAAGCAGTTTCAAAGTCAAAGCCATCTATGATAGACAAAAAGATGATAGTGGCCTCAGGCGTTATTGTAGGCGGGCTTGTACTCTTCATTTATATGAAAAGAAGAAAGAAGAGGAAGCAGGGCAAATAAATAGCTTGAAGGATATTTTAGCTTAAGAATGTAGCATAAAATGAGTGAGTAAGATATTTGAAATATCCATTTGTAAAAGACACTAAAAAATATTACAAAACATTAAGAAGGTGATTTCTGTATGAAAACAGGGATCACCTTTTTTGAATTCCATTCCTATCTGAAATTGTTATAGTATGTCATGTATTCCCTAACTTTCCTTTCATCATTTTTCTATAGGGATTTTTTTCTGATAAGATAGGAAATCTAGTATTTTTTCATGATTCTATGTAGCAGTTTTAGTATGTCGAGCTCTTTTTTATTTTGCAGAAAACAAATTCTTAGGAAAGCTATCAAAACTATGAACGTTTCCGCAACATTTATCCTCATCTCTTTCGGATGGAAATTATAGCAAGATATAATAAAGCTATACTATTCGAAGGAGTGTCTTTTATGAAAAAAGAAAAAAGACAACGGCTAATTAAACAATTGGTGAAAGAGTATGAAATAGATACACAAGAGAAATTAGTAGAATTGTTAGAAGTCGAAGGTGTAGTGGCTACACAAGCAACTATTTCTAGGGATATTCGTGAATTAAATTTAATAAAGGTAACCTCTTCAAATAGATTAACGATATATAAGGTTTTTTCAGAAGATAGTTTACAAACGGATATGAAGTTAAAGAAAAAACTGAAAGAAGTTGTCGTGAAGGTCGATTGTGTAGAGCAGTTAATGATTATTAAAACATTACCAGGGAATGCTCATGTTATTGGGGTATTATTAGATTCTTTAGATTGGAAAGAAAAAGTAGGATGTATTTGTGGAAATGATACATGCCTTGTGATTTCCCAATCACAATCAGATAGAAAGATTTTAGAAGAAAGATTGAGATTGATTATGTAGATGAAAAACCTGTTTCTAATTGTAATTAGAAACAGGTTTTTTTAGAATTTTAACATGAACTAGTAAATCATTATGCATCATATATACGTAATAAATAGTTATTTTGTAAATTGTGTGGTAAAAAAACTTATAAAAATACAAATATATATTATTTTTTAAAAAAATATGTGAAATATTTAACTAAGGAATGTTTGCGTTTTCACAAAGAAGAAAGTGCATACGGTTTATTATGTACTTGTAAGACATCAAGCGAATTTAAAAGGAGGTACAACAAATGAAACATCCGATACATGTTACTTCAGAAATTGGGGAATTAGAAACAGTTTTATTAAAGCGCCCTGGTAGGGAAGTAGAAAACTTAACGCCAGACTATTTACAGCAATTATTATTTGATGACATCCCATATTTACCAATTATTCAAAAAGAGCATGATTATTTTGCACAAACATTACGCAATCGGGGTGTTGAAGTTCTTTATTTAGAAAAGCTAGTAGCTGAGGCGTTAGTGGATAAAAAGCTTCGGGAAGAATTTGTTGATCGTATTTTAAAAGAAGGGCAAGCAGAGGTAAATGTTGCACATCAAACTTTAAAAGAGTATTTACTTTCCTTTTCAAATGAAGAATTGATTCAAAAAATTATGGGTGGCGTACGTAAAAGTGAAATTGAAACAAGTAAGAAAGCACATCTGTACGAATTAATGGAAGATCATTATCCATTCTATTTAGATCCAATGCCAAATCTATATTTTACTCGTGATCCAGCAGCGACGATAGGTGATGGCTTAACTATTAATAAAATGAGAGAGCCGGCACGAAGACGGGAATCATTGTTTATGGAATATATCATTAAATATCATCCACGATTTGCAAATCATAATGTGCCAGTTTGGTTAGATCGTGATTATAAGTTTCCGATTGAAGGTGGCGACGAACTTATCTTAAATGAAGAAACAATTGCAATCGGGGTATCTGCTCGTACTTCAGCGAAAGCAATTGAGCGTTTAGCTAAAAATTTATTTAGTCGCCAAAATAAAATTAAGAAAGTAGTAGCGATAGAAATTCCAAAGTGCCGAGCATTTATGCATTTAGATACAGTATTTACAATGGTTGATTATGATAAATTTACAATTCATCCAGCTATCCAAGGGCCAAAAGGAAATATGAATATTTATATCTTAGAAAAAGGACAGGACGAAGAAACTCTCAAAATCACACATCGTACATCTTTAATGGAAGCTTTAAAAGAAGTATTGGGCTTAAGTGAATTAGTACTCATTCCTTGCGGGGGAGGAGATGTGATTGCTTCTGCTCGTGAACAATGGAACGATGGATCTAATACATTGGCAATTGCGCCAGGCGTAGTTGTTACATATGATCGCAACTATGTATCAAATGCTTTATTACGTGAGCATGGTATAGAAGTTATTGAAGTACTAAGTTCGGAATTATCTCGAGGTCGTGGGGGCCCACGTTGTATGAGTATGCCGATTGTTCGAAAAGATATGTAGTATAAATAATGGAGAAAGTAGGGATGAAGCATGTTAATGACTAAACCAAACTTAAAAGGAAGAAGTTTTCTTGCTGAAAAAGATTTTACAGAAGAAGAATTATTATATTTTCTAGATTTAGCAGCAGAATTAAAAGAGAAGAAGAAAAATGGTATTCCGCATCATTATTTAGAAGGTAAAAATGTAGCACTCTTATTTGAAAAAACTTCGACTCGTACACGTTGTGCTTTTACAGTAGCTTGTACAGATTTAGGTGCCAATCCCGAATACTTAGGTAAAGGTGATATTCAGCTTGGAAAAAAAGAATCTGTTGAAGATACAGCAAAAGTTTTAGGGCGTATGTTTGATGGAATTGAATTCCGTGGTTTTGATCACGCGACCGTAGAATCTCTAGCAAAAAATTCAGGTGTGCCAGTATGGAATGGCTTAACAGATATGTGGCATCCAACACAAACACTTGCAGATTTATTAACAATAAAAGAACATGTGGGACGTTTAAAAGATGTTAAGCTCGTTTACGTTGGAGACGGGCGGAACAATGTAGCAAATAGTTTATTAGTTGGTGGTGCAATTGTTGGAATGGAGGTGCGCATTTGTACACCAGAAGCATTATGGCCAGCGCAAGAAGTAATTGATATGGCAAAAAAATGTAACGATCGGGTAATGGTAACAAGCGATGTTAAAGAAGCTGTTGCCGGTGCTGATGTAATTTATACAGATGTATGGGTATCTATGGGGGAAGAAGATAAATTTGCTGAACGGATTGCATTACTGAAACCATATCAAGTAAATATGAAAATGATTAAAGAAACTGGAAATGATAATGTGATGTTCTTACATTGTTTACCTGCATTTCATGATGCAGAGACACTTTACGGAGAAGAGATATATGAAAAATACGGATTGAAAGAAATGGAAGTTAGTGACGAAGTATTCCGTAGTAAGCATTCTAAAGTGTTTGATCAAGCAGAAAATAGAATGCATACAATTAAAGCGGTTATGGCAGCTACTTTGGGGAATATGGAATAAAGAAGGAGGAGAATCTTCCTTCTTTCTCCTTCTTTTAGGCACAATCCTTCACTATTATTATTTATTCATAGCGTATTAAAGAGAGGTGAGTGTAATGGATGAAGAAAAGAAATTAGGGTTATTGACTTTAACAGCTCTTGTTGTTGGTTCCATGATAGGCGGTGGAGCATTTAACCTAGCAAGTGATATGGCAAAAGGTGCTGGCGCCGGAGCTATTATTATCGGTTGGATTGTAACAGGAATCGGGATGATTGCTCTAGGATTATCATTTCAAAACTTAACTGTAAAAAGACCAGATTTAGATGGTGGTATTTTTAGTTATGCAAAAGCAGGGTTTGGTAATTTTATGGGTTTTAACAGTGCATGGGGATATTGGCTGTCCGCTTGGCTTGGTAATGTAGCTTACGGCACATTGTTATTCTCCTCACTAGGTTATTTCTTCCCAGTTTTTGAAGGGGGACAAAATGTAGCATCGATTATTGGGGCAAGTATATTGCTATGGTGTGTTCATATGTTAATTTTACGCGGTGTACAATCAGCGGCACTTGTAAATTTAGTAACAACAATTGCAAAATTAGTACCTGTATTTGTATTTATTGTTGTAGGGATTTTCGCCTTTCATATTGATATTTTCTTAGATGGATTTTGGGGACAAGTAGGTTCCTTTTCTTGGGGAGCAGTAGGTAGTCAAGTTAAGAGCACAATGCTTGTAACTCTTTGGGTATTTATTGGTGTAGAAGGGGCAGTTGTCCTATCAAGCCGTGCGAAAAGCCGAAGTGATGTTGGGAAAGCAACTGTCATCGGATTAATTGGGACTCTTATTATTTACATCCTACTTACACTATTATCTCTAGGGCTTATGCAACAAGCTGATGTTGCTAATCTGAAAAATCCAGCTATGGCTTATTTATTTGAAAGTGTTGTCGGAAAATGGGGTGCAATTTTTATTAACTTAGGCTTAGTTATTTCTGTATTAGGTGCTTGGTTAGGGTGGACGTTACTTGCATCTGAAATTCCATATTTAGCCGCCAAAGACGGGGTATTTCCAAAGTGGTTTGCGAAAGAAAATAAAAACAAAGCTCCTGTAAATTCATTATGGATAACAAATGGTTTGATTCAAATTTTCTTATTAACATTTGTTGTTTCCGATCAAGCGTATAACTTTGCGTTTTCTCTCGCTTCCTCTGCTATTTTAATCCCTTACGCTTTTTCAGCATTTTATCAATTTAAGCATAGTTTACAGTCTGAAGAAAAAGATCGAACAAAAAATATAATAATTGGTTTGGTAGCAAGTATATATGGGATTTGGTTAATTTATGCAGCTGGCTTAGAGTATTTATTACTAACAATGACATTATATGCACCAGGCATTTTCATCTTTTACAATGTTCAAAAGCAAACGAATCCAAAACAAATATTTACTCGTGTGGAACTAGCCTCCTCTGTAGCGATCGGTGCCTTAGCATTCTTTGCGATTTACAGATTAATTACGGGGAGTATTACTTTATAAAAAATTTGTGAGATCAACTGGAGGGATGAAATATGAAACGGAGAAAAATTGTAGTTGCACTAGGAGGAAATGCTATACAATCTAGAAATGCTACTGCCGGGGCGCAGCAAGAAGCATTAGAAAGAACAGCAGAACAACTTGTTAAGATTATGGAAAATAACGTGGATATTGTTATTGCGCATGGGAACGGGCCACAAGTAGGCAATATTTTATTACAACAAAAGGCAGCAGAAACAGAAAAAACACCGGCAATGCCGTTAGATACTTGCGGTGCAATGAGCCAAGGAATGATTGGGTATTGGATGGAGAATGCGATCGAAAAGGCTTTGAAAAAGCGCAATATAAAAAAAGAGGTAGCAACGGTTATAACACGTGTTGTCGTCGATGAAAAGGATGAGGCATTTAGAAATCCAACAAAACCAATCGGTCCTTTTTATACAGAAGAAGAAGCAAGAAAGTTAATGGAAGAAACAAAAGCTGTATTTAAAGAAGATGCAGGAAGAGGGTGGAGACGTGTTGTTCCATCACCAAAGCCTGTAAGTATTCATGAACATAAAGTAATCAATTCATTAGTAGAGAATGGAAATATAGTAATTGCTGTTGGAGGTGGTGGAATCCCGGTAATTGACTCTGAAGAAGGATTAAAAGGGACTGAAGCTGTCATTGACAAGGATTTTGCCGCTCAAAAGTTAGCTGAGCTAGTAGATGCTGATACGTTAGTCATTTTAACTGCAGTTGATCATGTTTATGTGAATTTTAATCAGCCAGATCAAAAGAAATTAGAATTTGTTACAGTTGATGAATTAGAAGGATATATACAGGAGAATCAATTTGCAGCAGGAAGCATGCTCCCAAAAATTGAAGCTGCTATTAGTTTTGCGAATGCAGATCCAAAACGAAGAACAATTATTACGTCTTTAGAAAAGGTATATGAAGCATTAGAAGAAAAAGAAGGTACTATTATCTCTAAGCAGGATGTATGTGTTTGTGTATAAATAAAATTTTTATTAATAGGGATTTCAAAAAGAATGAAGTTAGCAACTTCATTCTTTTTATTTGCTGGTAATTTACTGGTACCTAATGTTCATAAAGTATTCATCATAGGAAAAAGATACGTAGTTAAATTATGATAGAATAATGTTGAATGCGCTTTCTTGGTGTTTTACTCCGATATATAGCAAGAGAGAAGGAATTTTATGAACAGACGGAACGTAGTTAAAGACTTGAAGCAGTTCGAGTTATTTACTCATTTAACAGAAAGAAAATTGAAAGGTTTAACAGAGTTTGTCTATTGGCGAACGTATAAGAAAGGTCAATTTTTATTTTTAGAAGGTGATTCAAGAGAAAGGATATACCTTATGTTAGATGGTTTTGTAAAACTAGAACGAGTAAATCAAAGTGGAAATTTATTATATGAAGACTATGTAAAACGATTTTCTATTTTTCCTTATGGTGGTATGTTTACAGATAAATCATATACTTATACAGCGGAAGCAATGACGAATGTGGATGTGTATTATATTCCTACAGTGATTTTTGAAGATATGGTGAAATCAAGTAGAATACAGCTAATGTATGTTGTTCAGCAATTATCCTCTATACTAAAAATTAATGAAAATCGTGTGCAAAATATTACAATTCCAAATGCACAAGATCGTGTCATTCAAACATTAAATTATTTAATGAATGATTTAGGAGAGCAAGATGGTGAGGAAATTGTAATCGCATGCCCACTTACAACAATTGAAATTTCCAAAATATCAGGAACGTCTCGAGAGACTGTTAGTGGTGTACTAAAACAATTAAAAAATGAAAGTATTGTTACAGTTCTAGGTAAAAAGATTACAATACATGATCCGACTTATTTTGAAGAAGTCTCGATGTGAAAATATAATAATAGATAGTGAACAGGAGTATTATAGCAGAAGAAATATGTATTCTCCTTTTCAAATTTTATATAATTAAAGTTCTTTATATACGTATGAAGAACTTTTTTCATGTTATCCAATATAAAAAGATTGTATATTCCGACATTGTTGGCTAAAATCGATAATAAAACAAGGGAGAAGGAAGAGCGAGTGATTCGGATTGAATATGATAGGTTGGTAGCTATTTTTTATAGTATCGGAGTATTATTACTAATAAAAATGCCAAATGCAAATGAGTCAATTGGGGAAAAACTATTTCAGGCATATCAAATTCCAGCAGAAACATACGTGTATATGGGTTATAAGGTTTCAAATATCTTGATTTTATCTTTTGTATTGCAATTATTTTCTTTTCTATTTCTTATAAAATGGTTAGAAAAGAAAGACTCTAGCTGGTTGAAGAAACTAAATAGAATAAAAGTATTGGTTATAAGTGTTGTTATTATTGCAATGCCATTTAAGCTAAATAAAATGCTGCAAATCCTTGATAAAACATGGTATTACACAGGAAAAAAGGGAATAGAAGCAATTGAATATAAAAAAGAAGATAGTCAATGTATCTTTGAGAAAAAGGGTGATGCTGTTGAGCGAACTTGTTTTGTCACTTTGAAAAATTACCATAATCATTCGCAATCAGTGCAACTTGTTTTATATCAAGATAAAAGTCAGAAAGTGAAGGATTATCAAGTACCAACACCTATTTATCTACAGAGACATGAAACAAAAAAATTTCACTTTCAACTTCCAGTAGCCTACGGGACATCCGTATTGGAAAACAAAGCACCAAATATTAAATTATATCCATTAAATGAAAATCGTAAAATATATAATTAGCTTATGATAAAGCCATAGGAGAAACAATTCCAAATGAAAAAGAAAATGAAAGTCTAGTCATCCAAACTGTCATAGATAATGGACATTGTTGGATGATTTTTTGTGTTAACTTTATTTAATGTGACAAGTAAGAAATTTATAGGATAGTAATGAAGCTTACAGGATAACAATAAAATAGGGGTATGATTTCGTATTTTAAAGTAGATATTTAATAATAGTGTAAAAATTCTCGTTGCAAACTCTCCGTATTTTGTTATGATAGTGTTACGAAAACGTTTGCATAAATTTAAAAGAATGCAAAAGGAGAGAACTATTATGAATAAAACATGGTGGAAAGAAGCAGTTGCTTATCAAATTTATCCGCGTAGCTTTATGGATTCTAATGGCGACGGTATTGGAGATTTACAAGGTATTATTGCAAAGCTTGATTATTTAAAGGATTTAGGAATAGATGTAATCTGGATTTGTCCAATGTATAAATCCCCTAATGATGACAATGGTTATGATATTAGTGATTATCAAGATATTATGGATGAGTTTGGTACAATGGCTGATTTTGATGAGCTACTTGATGAAGTACATAAACGTGGCATGAAGCTAATTATTGATCTAGTGATTAATCATACAAGTGATGAACATCCGTGGTTTATTGAATCACGTTCTTCGAAAGATAATCCAAAGCGTGATTGGTATATTTGGCGCGATGGTAAGAATGGAGAAGAGCCGAATAACTGGGAAAGTATTTTTAACGGTTCTGCTTGGGAATATGATGAAGTAACAGATCAATATTTCTTACACATATTCTCAAGTAAACAACCAGATTTAAACTGGGAGAATGCAGAGGTCCGTGAAGCTTTATATGATACTGTAAACTGGTGGCTAGATAAAGGAATTGATGGCTTCCGTGTTGATGCAATTAGCCATATTAAAAAAGAAGAAAATCTAAAAGACATGCCAAATCCAAAAGGTTTAAAGTATGTATCTTCTTTTGATAAACATATGAATGTAAATGGAATTCAGCCACTTTTAGAGGAGCTGAAGGAGAATACATTTGCAAAATACGATGTTATGACTGTTGGAGAAGCCAACGGTGTCAAAATTGAAGATGCTGATCTTTGGGTTGGAGAAGAAAACGGGAAATTTAATATGGTATTTCAGTTTGAACATTTAAGTTTATGGGATGCCGAAAAGAAAAAAGAACTTGATGTTGTGGAACTGAAAAAGGTGTTAACAAAGTGGCAAAAAGGTTTAGAAAATAAAGGGTGGAATGCACTGTATATTGAGAATCATGATAAACCGCGCATTGTTTCTACATGGGGAAATGATAAACAATATTGGCGTGAAAGTGCAACGGCATTAGGTGCAATGTACTTCTTTATGCATGGTACACCGTTTATTTATCAAGGACAAGAAATTGGTATGACAAACGTTCAGTTTCCAAATATTGAAGATTATGATGACGTGGCAATTAAGAATTTATATCGCGAGAAAATTGCAGAAGGTGTATCACATCAAGATATGATGGAAATCATCTGGGCATCTTGTCGGGATAATTCACGTACACCAATGCAATGGAGCGATGAAGAAAACGCTGGTTTTACAACAGGTATTCCGTGGTTTGGAATGAACCCAAATTATAAAGAAATTAATGTTCAAAAGCAGCAAGTAGAGGATAATTCTATTTTTAATTTCTACAAAAAGATGATTGCACTGAAAAAAGAGCATGATGTATTGAATTATGGCACATATGACTTAATTTTAGAGGATGATTCGCAAATTTACGCATATACGCGTACGTTACATGATGAAAAAGTGGTTGTAATTAGTAATATTTCGACAGAGGAAGCTATGTATAATGAGAATTCATTCGTATTAGAACGCAAACGTTTGCTTTTAAATAACTATGAAGTACAAGAACATGAAAAAATTACTACAATTGCGTTGAAACCTTATGAAACAAGGGTTTATCGTATTTCTTAATAAAAAGAGATGCTCTCGTAGCATCTTTTTTTATGAAAAAGCATAAATTTGTATTGCAATGTGAAAACGCTTTTATTAAAATAAGTTTATGAAAACGTTTGCGTTGAAAAACGAGGTATCGTTTTCACAAGAAAAAAAGAAATTATTATCTATATCATTAGGGATTTTATAAATAAGGGGGAGGAAGAAACAGATGAAAATTACGTCTTTTGATTTTTGGCAGAAGTTCGGGAAAGCATTACTAGTTGTTGTAGCAGTTATGCCTGCTGCTGGTTTAATGATTTCCATCGGTAAGTTAATTGGTATGTCTGCTGGGGATGTAAGTGCAGTACATACAATTGCTAGAGTAATGGAAGACATCGGTTGGGCAATTATTACAAATCTTCATATTTTATTTGCAGTAGCAATTGGGGGATCTTGGGCAAAAGACCGTGCAGGCGGTGCGTTTGCAGCACTGTTAGCATTCGTCTTAACAAACCGAATTACAGGGGCTATATTTGGCGTAAACGCTGAAATGTTAACGGATTCAAAAGCAAAAGTTTCTTCATTATTAGCAGGGGATTTACTTGTAAAAGATTATTTCACTTCCGTACTTGGTGCACCAGCATTAAACATGGGAGTCTTCGTAGGAATTATTACGGGTTTCTTAGGAGCTAACTTATATAATAAGTACTATAACTACAATAAATTGCCACAAGCGTTGGCGTTCTTTAACGGAAAGCGTTTTGTACCATTCGTTGTAATTGTGGGTTCTACAATTACTGCTATTATTTTATCGTTCGTGTGGCCGTTTATCCAAAGTGGATTAAATGAATTTGGTCGTTGGATTGCAGCATCAAAAGATAGTGCACCAGTTGTTGCACCGTTCGTATATGGTACATTAGAGCGTTTATTACTACCATTTGGATTACATCATATGTTAACGATTCCGATGAATTACACAGAGCTTGGCGGAACATATACAATGTTAACTGGATCAAAAGTTGGTCAAGTGGTTGCAGGACAAGATCCGTTATGGCTTGCATGGATTACAGATTTAAATAACTTGTTAGCAAACGGCGATACAAAGGCTTATAATGATCTATTAAATAGTGTGGTTCCAGCTCGTTTTAAAGCAGGGCAAGTGATTGGTTCAACAGCAGCACTAATCGGTATTGCGTTTGCAATGTTCCGTAATGTGGATAAAGATAAACGTGCAAAATATAAACCAATGTTCTTATCGGCTGCATTAGCAGTATTTTTAACAGGTGTAACAGAACCAATTGAATTCATGTTCATGTTTATTGCACCGGTATTATATGTTGTATACGCAATTACAACAGGGCTTGCATTTGCATTAGCAGATCTTATTAACTTACGTGTCCATGCATTTGGGTTTATTGAATTAATTACACGTACACCAATGATGATTAACGCAGGACTAACAAGAGACTTAATTAACTTTGTAGTTGTCTCAGCGGTATTCTTTGGTTTAAACTTTACATTATTCAATTTCTTAATTAAAAAATTCAATTTACCAACGCCGGGGCGTGCAGGTAACTATATTGATAATGAAGATGAGTCTGAAGAAAGCGCAACAAATGTAAAAGAAGGTTCACTAGCAACAAAGGTTATTGATTTGTTAGGTGGAAAAGATAATATTGCAGATGTAGACGCTTGTATGACACGTTTACGTGTAACAGTAAAAGATCTAGACATTGTTGCACCAGAAGCACAGTGGAAGAAAAATGGGGCCTTAGGTCTTATTGTAAAAGACAAAGGTGTTCAAGCGGTGTATGGTCCGAAAGCTGATGTATTAAAATCAGACATTCAAGATATGTTAGGTGCATAAGAAATGAAATTACTCACTTTAAATTGTCACTCTTGGCAAGAAGAGAATCAAATCGAAAAGATAAAGTATCTTGCTAAGGTAATCCGAGAAGAGGATTATGATGTCATTGCATTGCAAGAGGTCAGTCAGTCTATAAAATCTCAAAATGTATGCGGTAACAAGAAAGAAGACAATTTTGGTCTCATATTACTTGCAGAGTTAGAGAAGCTAAATGTAGGAGACTACGATATTGTTTGGGATTTCTCACATATTGGTTACGACGTATATGAAGAAGGATTAGCAATTATAACAAAACATCCAATTGTAAAACAAGATTCTTTCTTTATATCTGAAAGTAAAGATACGTCGTATTGGAAAACCCGAAAAATCGTTAGCGCAACAATTGTTTATAAAGGAAAGGATATAACCTTTTATTCATGTCACCTTGGTTGGTGGAATGATAAGGAAGAGTCGTTTCAAGGACAAGTGGATTGTTTGATGCAGCGTGTGAATGAAAAAGAATTTTCCATTTTAATGGGTGATTTTAATAATGATGCTCGCGTACAAGGAGAAGGCTACGACTATCTTGTGCAAAAAGGCTTGTATGACACATATGAATTAGCGATGGAGAAAGATAAAGGAACAACCGTCCAAGGAGAAATTGCTGGCTGGGATGAAAATAAACAAAATTTACGAATTGATCTTATTTTAAGTAACAAACCAAAAACGGTGATTTCTTCAAAAGTTATTTTCAATGGTGTAAATCGAAATGTTATTTCTGATCATTTTGGAGTAGAAGTTCAATTAGACATATAATATAGAAGAAATCCTCATAGCAATGTAACAGCTGTGAGGATTTTTTTCTGTGAATACAAGTATTTCCAAGATAAAATACTTGTATTTTTTATGACATTTCCTATATATTTGTTATTATTGAATGTAAAACCGATTTGGTCATTTTGTATGCATGCTTTTTGATCTTCGTTATATAATGAAGTAAGTAAAAGATTTAGTTGGAAAAATAGTGCATTTTCGTTTAATCCACGATGTAGAAAATGATATAATTGCAAAATGCATGTATCATTTTCTAAAGAAGGAAAAATATATAATTAGGTGATAGCTTATATGAAACAGATATGGCGTATTTATACGACAGACTTACGGAATGTAGCCAAACATTGGGCTGCAATTGTTATTGTATTAGGGCTTATGATTTTACCATCGTTATATGCATGGTTTAACATTAAGGCTTCTTGGGATCCATATGGAAACACAAAAGAAGTCCCGATTGCAGTTTCTAACCAAGATGTTGGATCCAATTTGCGAGGAAAAGATATTAACATCGGGAACGAAATTGTAGATTCACTAAAAAAGAACAAAAATCTTGGATGGAAATTTGTTGATGAAAAACAAGCAATTTATGGAGTAGAACGTGGGGATTATTACGCAAGTATTACGATCCCAAAAGACTTCTCTGAAAAAATTGCAACAGTTATTAGTGATAACCCGCAAAAACCAGAACTTGATTACTTTGTAAACGAAAAAGTAAACGCGATTGCACCAAAAATTACAGCAAAAGGTGCATCGGGCATTACAGAAGAAATCAGTAAAAACTTCGTTAAAACAGCAAATGGTGAGATTTTTAAAATCTTTAACGATCTTGGAATCGATTTAGAAGCAAACTTACCGAGCATTGAAAAAGTAAAAGACTTAGTATTTAAGTTAGAAGCACAATTCCCAGAAATGTATAAACTGGTGGATACAGCATTAGACGATGCCTCTAGAGCACAAGACCTCGTGAAAGTTGCACAACAGGATTTACCGGTTGTGGAAAGTGTGATTAATGATGGGCAGGAAACGTTGAAAAGTTTAGATGAATTTTTCGCACGAAATGATGAAACATTAAATAATGCGCCAGGAACAATTAAGAGAGATTTAACGGTCTTGAAAAAAGGTATGGATGGTGCAGCGACTATAACTGACTTCTTAATGGGGCCAGGAGTAGACTTGAATCTTCCTGATATTTCTCAACTGCCTACACTTCCTGAGTTCCCGGCAATGCCACAAATACAACTTCCGGAACTTCCGAAAGTGAATACTGAGGGATATAAAGATATTGCGAGAAATATTAATCAAACAGTAAATAATGTTCTAAGTTCAGCACGTGCAGGAACAGCGTATGCGCAAAGCGTTATGAATGGCTTGCAAAATGGAAATTTTGATCCGGAGAAAGCAAAGCAAGATCTTAATGCTGTGTCTAATAACCTTCAAGGTCGCATTGCTGATATTTCGTATCTTATTAATGTAGTTACTAAATTGCAAGAGTCAGCAACGACTGACTTTGGAAAAAACTTTTTCCAAGGACGAGTAGATCGTTTAACCAAGCTTAAAGGAGCTATGGAAAACGCAAATAATGGTATTAAAGACATTGGAAATATTATCGGTACAGGTCAAGAAGTAAAACAAGATGTGAAAGATGCAGTGAACAAAAAAATAGATGCAGCAAATGGGCTTATCGATCAAGCTGAAAAAGATTATAATGAAACATTTGTAGCAGATTATCAAAAAGCGGTTAGTACTGCTGAACAAATTAAAAATGAAGCAGGACAACTTAAAGATCAAGCAACTAATACAATAAATGAAACATACGAAAAGACAAAGACTGAATATAATAAAGTAAGAGATGGTATTGAGGAGGCTAAATCTAACGCTCAAAAAGCAGTGGAAGATATACAAAATAAAGGTATTAATGGATTAGATTCAACGAAAGTAGCCTTAAATAGTTTAAACGGTCAATTCCAAGCAGCTTCAAATATGATTGGTGACATGATACCTGTCTTAGAGAATGCCAACAAAGTTTTAGCTGATGTAAATAGCGATAAAAACTTTAATGATCAAATTGCGAAGTTGAAAAAAGCAAAAAATGGTCTAGAAAAAGGAATGGATTTAACTAATAAAGGAATTGACGCTATTAATAAAGGACAGCAACCAGCAAAAGATGTAATTGAAAGTATTAATGAAGTATCGAAAAATGTTTCAGCAGAATTAGGTGACATTTTAGCAAGATACGATTCAGAAATCGTTCCAAACTTTAATGCAGCAATTGCTCGTACAAAAGAGATGTCTAAAAATACATCTAAGATCTTAAACGATGCAGATAAAAAGCTTCCAGATGTAAAAAAACTGCTAGAAGATTCATCAAAAGGCTTGGTAGAAGGTACGAAGAAAGTTGAAGATATTAAAGCAGAAATGCCAGCTACTGAGAAAAAGATTAAAGATATGGCAGATAGAATTCGTAAATTTGAATCGGAAGAAGATTTGAAAGACATCATACGCTTATTGAAAAATGATGTTGAAAAACAAAGTGATTACTTTGCAAATCCAGTGAATTTAAAAGAGAATAAATTATTTGCGATGCCAAACTACGGTTCTGCGATGTCACCGTTCTACACAGTGCTTGCACTATGGGTTGGGGCATTGTTAATGGTTTCGTTATTAACGGTAGAAGTACATGAGGAAGGCGCAAATTATAAGAGTCATGAGATTTACTTCGGACGTTTCTTAACGTTCTTAACGATAGGTCTTTCACAAGCATTTATCGTAGCGATGGGTGATATATTCTTACTCGGTACGTACGTAGTCGATAAATTCTGGTTTGTTGTATTCAGTTTATTTATCGGTGGAGTCTTTGTTTGTATTGTATACTCACTCGTTTCTGTTTTTGGAAACGTTGGGAAATCGATGGCGATCGTTTTACTTGTACTGCAAGTAGCTGGATCGGGCGGAACATTCCCGATTCAAATGACACCAGCATTTTTCCAAGCAATTTACCCATTCTTACCGTTTACGTATGCAATTAGTGCCATTCGTGAAACAGTGGGCGGAATGCTTTGGGATGTTGTAATACGTGACTTACTTGTGCTAAGTGTCTTCGTTGTAATCATGCTTGTTATTGCGTTATTACTGAAAACACCAATTAACAAGTCGAGTGAAAAATTTGTTGAGAATGCAAAAGGAAGTAAAATTATTCACTAAATAGAAAAGGTTCCTACCAAGTTTGGTAGGAACCTTTTTTTATGTGGTGGGTACTTTTTCTTTAACTATGATTTTAATCAAACTTCAATCCTTTTAATGCTTCTGCTAATGCATTATTCAGAGGTTCTTCTTGTTTCTGTTGTTGTTTCATATAATTTTGAACATAGCGCTTATCTACCTTACCACCAGATTCTTTCTTACGGCGTTCTTGGAATGAAGAAAGTTTCTCGCGATAGCCACATTTACATGCGAAGATTTGGCCGTTGCCTTCACCACGCAGTTCTAGTTTTTTCTTACACTGAGGGCAGCGTGCATTTGTAGTACGAGATACATTTTTACGATGACCACATTCCCGATCTTGACATACAAGCATTTTGCCTTTTTTACCGTTTACTTCTAGCATCGGTTTACCACAGTCTGGACAAGTTTTTGTTGAAATATTGTCGTGTTTATATTTTTTATCGCTCGATTTAATTTCGGCAACAATTTCTTTTGTATAGTTTTTCATTTCTGAAATGAATACTTCTTTTTTTAATTTGCCGTTTGCAATTGCCTCAAGCTTTTGCTCCCACTCAGCAGTTAGTGTAGGAGACTTTAATTCTTCTGGTATTAAATCAAGTAACTGACGGCCTTTTGATGTAATGTGAATATCTTTACCACGCTTTTCGATTAAGAATGAGTTAAATAGCTTGTCAATAATGTCAGCACGCGTAGCAACAGTACCTAATCCACCAGTTGATTTTAATGTGTCTGCAAGTTGTTTATTTTGCGTATCCATGTACTTTGTAGGGTTTTCCATTGCTGAAAGTAATGTCGCTTCATTAAATCGTGCAGGTGGTTTTGTTTGACCTGATGTTTGTACAATTAATTTGATGTTTAATGTATCGTCTTTTTCGATGCGAGGCAAGATTTGTTCTTTTAAATCGTCTACTGCGTCGTCATCTTCAAAGCGATTTTCGTATACTTCTTTCCAGCCAGAATTCAGAATTGTTTTGCCGCGTGCGACGAATTTTTCATCACCAATTTTTGTACGTAACGTTAGTTGCTCGTATTCGAAGGCTGGGAATAAAACTGCTAAGAAACGTTTTATAACTAAATCATAAATTTTGCGTTCTTTATCTGTGAAAGCTGAGAAGTTTACATAGCTTTCTGTTGGAATGATGGCGTGATGATCGCTTACTTTACTATCATCAACAAACGATTTAGCAGATTTTATTGGCTTATTTAAAATCTTATGAGCTAAAGGACGATATTCTCCTACTCCACACGCCTTCAGACGTTCTGGAAGTGTTCCTACAATATCAGATGAGATATAGCGCGAATCTGTACGAGGGTATGTTAATACTTTGTGCTGCTCATACAATTTTTGCATAATATTTAACGTTTCTTTTGCAGAGTAACCAAAAATTTTATTCGCATCACGTTGTAGCTCTGTTAAATCATAAAGACCAGGAGCAAATGATTTCTTAAGCTTTTTCTCAATTTCCACGACAGTAGCATTTTGTTTGTCGAGCTTTTTCACAATCGTATCGATTTTTTCTTTAGCAAAATTACGACCATTGCCTTTAGCATCTTGCCAAGTCAGTTTTAACTTGTCTGTTGTTTGGGCTTCGATACCGTAGTATGTTTGAGCTTTGAAGTTTTTAATTTCGTCCTCACGCCCTGCAATTATGGCTACGGTAGGTGTTTGTACACGACCACAGTTTAGTTGTGCATTGAACCTTGTAGTTAATGCACGGGTTGCATTAAGACCGATATACCAGTCAGCTTCCGAACGTGCGACAGCTGAAGCATATAAGTTATCGTATGCCTTACCAGGCTTCAAGTTTGCGAAGCCGTCTTTGATTGCTTTATCGGTAACAGATGAAATCCATAGACGTTTGATAGGTTTATGGATTTTAACTTTATCAATAATCCAACGAGCGACTAATTCTCCCTCACGCCCTGCGTCTGTCGCCACAATTATTTCATTTACATCACTTCTAGTCAGTTGACTCTTAACGGCATTAAACTGCTTTCCAGTTTGCTTAATCACTGTTAATTTCAAACGTTCAGGTAGCATTGGTAAATCTTCTAAATTCCACTTTTTATACTTCACATCATAACTTTCTGGATCTGCTAATGTAACGAGGTGCCCTAAAGCCCAAGTAACGATATATTTATTGCCCTCCAGATAACCATTTCCTTTTTTATCACACTGTAGTACACGTGCAATATCACGTGCAACAGAAGGTTTTTCAGCAATTACAACACTTTTTGCCATATTTAAAACATCCTTTCAAGTTTCCGTAAGTTTAATATAGCATACATCCTTTTTTGATTCAGTTATGCCGAAGATTCTAACTCGTTGTGATCAATTAAATATTCGGCATTGTAAGCAAACTTTAGCAAAATTGAAATTCACTTCAAAAAATAAAGGAAAGCTATTCTATGATTTAGGAAAGAGAATTTTTTTATGTATACGAATAAAAGATTGATATAAACAAATATTTCCGAGTGTATGCGTTGACATTGTAAATGAATTTCATTATCATTAAAAGGGGTTACCAAATTATTGTCAAAATGTCAGATGGGAATTCGATTCATACATATGAATTATGATTTTAATTGATAATCAAAATCATTTGTATCCTGCATGAACGGGTAGTAGGGAATACCTACTGATGAAGGTATCCTGTATATCATTCTATAAATAGATGAGGGGGATAAAATGATAGGATTATAATCTGTTTGAGATCAAATGATGGCAACAGAATGTAATCTGCACCATGAAGACATTATGAAAAAAAGATATTTATTTATCATGCTTATTGTTTTATCAATTGCATCTATTTTTATCGGTGTAAAAGATGTTAATCTAGCTGATATTTTGCATTGGGATCAAGAGAAAATGCAAATTGTATTTATTAGTAGATTACCGCGCTTAATCAGTATTATTGTTGCTGGTGTTAGCTTAAGTATAAGTGGTTTAATTATGCAGCAATTAAGTAGAAATAAATTTGTATCTCCGACAACCGCGGGAACGATGGATAGTGCGAAGCTAGGAGTGTTAGTCTCATTAATGCTATTCACGACTGCAAGCCCACTTGAAAAAATGTTTGTTGCATTTATTTTCGCGTTAGCTGGTACATTTTTATTTATGCAAATTTTAAAGAGAATTAAGTTTAAGGATGCGATATTTATTCCACTTGTTGGGATTATGTTTGGGAATATTATTAGTTCCATTACAACATTCTTTGCTTATAAATATGACTTAATTCAAAATATCAATTCATGGCTACAAGGTGACTTTTCAATGATTATGAAAGGAAGATATGAGATTTTATATTTAAGTATCCCGCTTGTAATTATCGCCTTTTTATATGCAAATCGTTTTACCGTTGCTGGAATGGGAGAAGAGTTTGCGGCGAACCTAGGGATGAATTATAATCGAGTACTAAATATCGGTCTTATTATTGTCTCGTTAATCTCAGCATTGGTTGTGTTAACTGTAGGTATGATCCCGTTTTTAGGACTTATCATTCCGAATATTGTTTCTATTTATCGCGGGGATAACTTGAAGAATAGTTTACCTCATACTGCTTTACTAGGTGCGGTTTTTGTACTTGCATGTGACATATTAGGACGCGTCGTGATTTATCCGTATGAGATTTCTATCGGCCTTACAGTCGGTGTGATTGGAAGCGGAATATTCCTTTATTTATTGATGAGGAGAAACGCATATGCAGCATAGAAAACATACAAGTCATAAAAAAATATTGGCATTGCTTGCCATTGTATCATTTGTAGCCATTGGGATATTTTTATTTATTAACTTAAATATGAATACATTAGATTATGCATTGCCAAGAAGAGGTAAGAAATTGCTGGCAATGGTTATAACGGGCGGAGCAATTGCTTTTTCGTCTATAATTTTCCAAACGATTAGTAACAACCGTATTTTGACACCGAGTGTAATCGGTTTAGATTCACTGTATATGTTTATTCAAACATTTGTTGTGTTTGTACTCGGATCACAGCATATCGCAATGATGAATACAAATATTAACTTTCTTATATCAGTAAGCTTAATGGTTGTCTTTTCATTGTTTCTTTATAAATTTCTCTTTAAGAGAGAAGGTAACAATATTTACTTCCTATTGTTAATAGGATTAATATTTGGAACGTTCTTTCAAAGTATATCATCCTTTATGCAAGTACTCATTGATCCAAATGAGTTTCAAATTGTTCAAGGGAAAATGTTTGCAAGCGTAAATAATGTGAGAACAGAGTTACTCGTAACATCTACTATTGGGATTGTATTGGTTCTTGCATATGTATATAAAGAACTGAAGTTATTAGATGTACTATCACTAGGAAGAGAAGAAGCAATTAATTTGGGGATAGACTACGACAAAGTTGTGAAAAAACTCTTAATTGTAATTGCAGTTCTTGTATCAATTTCTACAGCATTAGTTGGACCCATTACATTTTTAGGGTTACTTGTAGTAAACGTTGCACGTGAATGTTTACGTACATATAGGCACAAATATTTAATAGCAGGTTCAATCTTTATTAGTATTATCGCCTTGGTAGGCGGACAGTTGATTGTTGAAAGAGTGTTTGAGTTTAATACAACTTTAAGCGTCATTGTGAATTTTGTTGGTGGAGTATACTTCATCTATCTTCTATTAAAGGAGAGCAAAGCATGGTAGAAGTAAGAAATATATCAAAGCAATACGGAAATAAAAATGTTGTTGAAGATGTTTCTATTAAAATAGCAAAAGGGAAAATCACATCTTTTATCGGGCCAAATGGAGCTGGAAAAAGTACAGTTCTTTCTATGATGAGTAGGCTGTTAAAAAAGGATGATGGTGAAATCTATATAGAGGATAGAGAAATTGGAGAATGGAAGAGTAATGAGCTTGCAAAGAAAATCTCTATTTTAAAGCAAACGAATCATATCAATTTAAGACTTACAATTCGAGAATTGGTTAGTTTCGGAAGGTTTCCATATTCACAAGGAAATCTTTCTGAAGAAGACTGGAATCATATTGAGGAAGCCATTCGCTATATGGAGCTTGAAGATATTCAATATAAGTACTTAGATCAGCTTAGTGGTGGACAGCGACAAAGGGCATATATCGCAATGGTTATTGCTCAGAACACAGAGTATATTTTGCTAGATGAGCCACTTAACAACTTAGATATGAAGCATTCCGTACAAATTATGAAAGTGCTAAGACGCTTAGTTGAAGAACTTGGTAAAACAGTTGTAATTGTAATCCATGATATTAACTTTGCTTCTTGTTACTCGGATCATATCGTTGCTTTGAAAGATGGAAAAGTAATGAAAGAAGGAGCAACAAATGAGATTATTGACCCGGTTGTTTTGAAGGATATTTATGATATGGATATTCATATTGAAGAAATAGCTGGCAATAATATATGTATTTATTTTTCATAATAGAAGTTATTTTGATAGTGCTAACTTGCTATCGATTCAAAATAATTTTAAAAAATTTATAGAGGTGATTGAAGTGAAGAAATTAGCGATGCTACTATTAACTTTCATGCTTGCTATCGTCGCTGTAGCATGTAGCAATAATGCTTCTTCTGATAAGAAGACAGAAGCGAGTGAAAGTAAAGCGAAAGAGATTACTATTAAGCACAAATTAGGGGAAACAAAAGTTAAGACAAACCCGAAAAAAGTTGTAGTATTTGACTTTGGTTCATTAGATACATTAGATAAATTAGGTGTTGAAGTAACTGGCGTACCACAAAAGAATACACCAGCATACCTTTCTAAATATAAAGATAAAAAGTATACAAACGTTGGTGGTTTAAAAGAACCAGACTTTGAAAAAATTAATGAAATCAAGCCAGATTTAATTATTATTTCTGCAAGACAATCTGATTCTTATAAAGAATTTTCTGGTATTGCTCCAACAATTTATGTAGAACAAGATACTAAAGAGTATATGAAGTCATTTAAAGAAAACACAGAAATGTTGGCAAAGATCTTCGGTAAAGAAGATAAAGCGAAAAAAGAAATTGCAGCAGTTGAAAAAGATGTAAAAGCATTAAATGAAAAAGCTACGAAAAGTGATAAAAAAGGCTTAGTTATTTTAGCGAATGACGGTAAAGTAAGTGCATATGGTCCAGAATCTCGTTTTGGTATTATCCACGATGTGTTTGGTGTAACTCCTGCGGATAAAGAGATTAAAGCATCTACTCATGGTAACAACGTTACATTTGAATATATTCTTGAGAAAAACCCTGATTACTTATTTGTAATCGATAGAGGTGCTATTGTTGGTGGTAAATCTTCTGCGAAGCAAGTTGTTGAAAATGAACTTGTTAGCAAAACAAATGCTGCGAAAAACAATAATGTAATCTATCTAGATGCAAACTACTGGTACCTATCTGGTGGCGGACTTGAATCTGTATCAGAAATGGTGAAAGAAGTATCTAAAGGCTTAAAATAATGTGAAAGATAGTGGTAGGGATTTTAATTTCCTATCACTATTTTTTATTTTGATTTTTCAACATATAAGTCGCTGCTCCCTCTCACCTAAAAAGAAAGGTTTTATGTCGTTTTTTCAAATTATATTTATATAAACTGAAATTCCTATCACCAATCGGACTTTTATTGGATAACTTCTTTTTGAGTTTTTACATATAAATTGCGGCTATGAAGAAAAAAGGGGACAGCTCTCATTTTTTCAATTTGTTTGAACTTGGCATGGGGCTAAAAAAGGATCTGACCGCTTCTATGCATGGTCGGATGCTCTCTCCCACCTGAAAAGAAAGGCTTGATATCGTTTTTTCAATTTGTACTTATATATTAAGAAGACAAAAACTTGTAACTTGTTATTTTACTAGAATAAGAGTAGACTCTGAAGTAGATGAATAAGAAAACACATGGGAGTTTGCGGATGCAAACTGAGAGTACGGCTAATCTGTCGTTGACCATTTGAACCTGTTGGATAATGCCAGCGTAGGGAGAGTGTAAAAGCACATGTTCAGGCACTTTGCATACGCGAAGTGTCTTTTTGTGTATCTCCCATTACTAAGTTAGGAGATGAAAAGAATGAATATACAAGAAATCGCAAAAGTAGTGGAGACAGTAAGAGAGTCAAATCCACTTGTGCATAATATTACAAATGTTGTTGTGACAAACTTTACGGCCAATGGTTTGCTAGCATTAGGAGCATCACCAGTTATGGCGTATGCAAAAGAAGAAGTGGCTGAAATGGCTAGCATTGCAGGTGCGCTTGTTTTAAATATGGGTACACTTCGTCCTGAAGAAGTAGAAGCAATGCTTATTGCTGGAAAGTCAGCAAATACACATCATGTACCAGTATTATTTGATCCTGTTGGTGCAGGGGCAACCTCTTACCGGACAGAAGTTGCAAGACATATTCCAGGTGAAGTGAAGTTAGCAATGATTCGCGGGAATGCGGCGGAAATTGCCAACGTCATTAATGAAAAGTGGGAAATTAAAGGTGTGGATGCTGGAACTGGAAACGGTGATATTGTGGAGATTGCAAAACAAGCAGCAGAGGAACTAGATACAGTGGCGGTTATTACGGGGAAAGAAGATATTGTTACAGATGGAGAACAGACAGTTATGATTCGTAACGGTCATCCAATTTTAACGAAGGTTACGGGGACGGGATGTCTATTAACTTCTGTAATGGGAGCATTTGCAGCAGTTGAAAAAGATTATGTGAAAGCAGCAGTTGCTGCATTAACATTTTATGGTGTAGCAGCTGAAATAGCTGCTGCTAAAACAGCAAAACTAGGACCAGGAAGTTTCCAAATCGAATTTTTAAATCAGCTAGCAAATACCGCTGCAAGTGATATTGAGAAATATGGAAAGATTCAAGAGGTGCAGTAAGAGGGGATGAGGGAAATGGCACGTATTGAAACAAAGCAAATGTCCAAGTTATTGCTAGTATATTTTATTATGGGAAGTAACAATTGCCAAAAGGATCCATTACAAGTAATGAAAGAAGCGCTAGATGGTGGAGTGACACTGTTTCAATTTCGGGAAAAGGGTGAAGGAGCATTAACTGGAGAAGAACGAGTGCATTTTGCAAAGCAGTTACAGTTACTTTGTAAAGAATATAAAGTTCCTTTTATCGTGAATGATGATGTAGAATTAGCGATTGCATTAGATGCAGATGGTGTTCATGTAGGACAAGACGATGAGGGAATTACATCAGTTCGTGAAAAAATGGGAGGTAAAATTGTTGGAGTATCTGCTCATACAATTGAAGAAGCACGCTTTGCAATTGCAAATGGAGCGGATTATTTAGGTGTAGGACCTATTTTTCCAACGAATACAAAAAAGGATACAAAAGCAGTTCAAGGAATAAAAGGATTAAGGCATTTTCGAGAAGAAGGTATCATGATACCGATCGTCGGTATTGGTGGAATTACAATTGAAAATGCAGCTTCTGTTATAGATGCAGGGGCAGATGGGGTTTCTGTTATTTCGGCAATTAGTTTAGCGAATTCGCCTTATGAAAGTATGGAGAAATTGTTGGAGCAAGTGAAAAGATAATTTTCTGTAAGAGAGAGTAGAAGGTCGTACAACATAGAAAGTGTTGTACGACCTTTTTTCGTATATGAATGTTCATCAATTAAGAATATGTAACCTGTATTTGTTGATAGAAATGTAAGTAAGCTTCTTTTGTCGTATAAAACAAATCTTGCCGCTCAAACTAACATATATGAATATATATCGTTTCGGAGGCGACAACATGATTTCTTTCCAAGATATTATAGCTGCTTATGAAAAAATGAAAGGCGTTGTACATACGACACCACTTGATTATTCGAGTACGTTTAGTGATCTATCACATAATGAAGTATACTTAAAGCTTGAAAATTTGCAAAAGACTGGTTCTTTCAAAGTGCGTGGTTCTTATAATAAGATGGTTTCTCTTGGTAAAGGAGAACTGGAGAATGGAGTTGTTGCAGCATCAGCTGGTAATCATGCGCAAGGGGTTGCCTATTCTAGTAATATGCTCGGTATTCCTTGTACAATTGTGATGCCAAAGGGTGCTCCGCTTAGCAAAGTACTTGCAACTAAGCGATACGGTGCACATGTGGAGTTACAAGGTGATGTATTTGATGATGCACTAGCGTATGCACTTGATTTAAAAGAACAAACAGGAGCGAAGTTTGTTCACCCATTTGATGATGAAGCCATAATTGCTGGCCAAGGGACGATAGGATTAGAAATCGTGCAGCAGCTTGATGATGTAGAAGCTGTTATTTGTCCAGTTGGGGGCGGTGGCTTAATTGCAGGTGTTGCGATGGCGATTAAAGAACAAAAACCGTCAGTGAAAATATATGGTGTACAAGCACTTGCTTGTCCGGGAATGAAGCAATCGTTGCAAGAAAAGAAAGTGATAACAGTAAACGCGGAACCAACTATGGCGGATGGTATCGCGGTAAAAAGGCCAGGAGATTTAACATTTCAGCTTGTAGAGCGTTACGTAGATGATATTTTTTGTGTAGACGAAATGGAAATTGCAAGAACGATGCTAATGCTATTGGAACGCAATAAGTTGTTGGTAGAGGGATCAGGTGCAAGTTCGTTAGCAGCTCTGCTCTATCAAAAAATCCCAGTGAAAGAGAAAAAAGTCGTATCGGTTTTAAGTGGTGGTAATGTAGATGTCAACTTTATTACGCGTATTATTGAGCATGGAATGGTGGAAGCGGGACGCTTTGTTCATATCGCAACAATGATTAAAGATAAACCAGGACATTTGCAACATTTACTTGAAATCGTAACAAGTTTCGAAGCGAACGTATTGCATATACATTTAGAACGGATTGGAACAAAAGTGTTCCCAGGGTATACGCAGCTCCATTTATCGTTAGAAACGAAAGATAAAAATCATATTGAAGAAGTATTAAGTGGGATAGAAAAGAAGGGATATAACGTAGAGATTATTGACTAAAAATTTTTAAACAAACGTTTGATTAAAGAAAAAAGCACAAACCTATAATCATAAAAGGTTTGTGCTTTTTTCTTTAAAACATGATTGAAATTAAGAGCATTCCAATTCCAATGGAAGCAAACGTTGCGATAAGACCAGGAATCATAAAGCTATGATTTAATACGTATTTACCGATGCCTGTTGTTCCGGTACGGTCAAAGTTGATTGCAGCAACAATTGTTCCGTAGTTTGGAATGAAGAAATAACCGTTTACTGCAGGGAACATAGCAATAAGTAGTGCGGGTGGAATGCCAAGTGATAATCCGAGTGGCATTAAAGCACGTACTGTAGCTGCTTGGCTATACAGTAATATAGATAGGATAAATAATGCAATAGCAAATAACCATGGTGCACTTGTTACTAAATGTTGAATCGATCCTTGAATCATATTTAGGTTTCCGTTGAAGAAAGTATCTCCCATCCAAGCGATACCGAAGATAGCAACAACAGCTGTCGCCCCTGCTTTAAAGACATTGCCAGATACAATGCTTTCCACATTTGGTTTACAGAAGAGAATAATAAGAGCAGCAATTGTTAGCATGACCATTTCAATCGTATTAGGCATTGAAAGACGAACTAATTTTCCGTCTACCATCCACCCTGGACGAAGTGCTTCAAATGAACCAAGAAGAACGACAAAAACAGTCGCGAATAAGAAGAGAATAACAGATAATTTGGCGCCCTTTGCACCTACAAATTCTTTCTTTTCTTCAAGCTTTGGAATCATACCTTCTTTTAAGCGTTTCAAGTATTCTGGATCTTCTTTTAATTCTTTACCCATCTTGCTAGCAACGAAAGCTGCTAACATACAAGCAATGAAAGTAGAAGGAATACTTACTTTTAAAATATCTAACAATGTAATTTTATAATCTGCTAGCATTGCTAAAAGTGCAACAGTTGCAGCTGAAATTGGACTTGCTGTAATTGCTTGTTGTGAAGCGATTACGGCGATTGACATTGGACGTTCAGGTCTAATTCCTGATTCACGTGATACTTCAGCAATAACAGGAAGTACAGAATAAGCAACGTGTCCCGTCCCAGCGCACAATGTAAATAAATAGGTCACAATAGGTGCGAAGAATGTAATACGCTTTGGGTTTTTACGCAGTGCTTTTTCTGCAAGGTGAACAAGATAATCCATTCCGCCAGCGGCTTGCAGTGCGCCAGCCGCTGTGATTACTGCTAGAATCATCAGCATAACGTCAATAGGAGGAGCTGTAGGTTGTAAGTGGAAGACGAATACGAGTATTGCCATACCAACTCCGCCCATTACTCCCAGTCCAACACCACCAAGGCGCGCACCGATAAAAATGCAGAGTAGTAAGGTGATAAATTGTAGCCAAAACATGATAAAATACCTCCAAAATCCATGTGGTAAGATATTTTTGAATAATTTAATTTATATAATAATTATTAAATTAAACAAATAAAAGCCTTTTATATAAACCTTTTTTATTATATAACACATAAAAAGTAACATTCACTATATTTGGTAAAATTATTTTACAAAACTTATAAATAGAATGTACTACGTATAGAGGTATGAGTTAGAAAAAACATATAACGATTTTGTATGAAAAATTTATACTTAATAAACGTAATTTTTTATAAGGGAGATGTATGAACAGGCAGGGAAAACTAAGTACTTTATTTCATTAATCTGTATCCGTGTTTAAAAAAGAAACTCCTTATATGTTTGTTCGGAAAAATAAATCATGCTACAATGAAAGCGAATTAAGACCGGGGAGCCATTTGGCTGAGAGGATGTAAATTGCATCGACCCTCAACCTGATCTGGATAATGCCAGCGTAGGGAATTACTTAAAGTTTGTAAGCAAACGTTATTGTATAATAACTTGCATGCAAGGCTTTCCTGCGTATTTCGTAGGAAAGCCTTTTCTTTTTCACAAAATATTTTTTGCAAGGGGGATTTTAGTATGTCACAACAAGTTACAATTTCATTTTCAGTCGTACCGCAAGCAAAAACGAGAGACGTATATGATGTTGTTGATAAGGCGATTGAGGTCGTACAACAATCAGGTGTTCGTTATGAAGTGGGTGCGATGGAAACAACGTTGGAAGGAGAATTAGACGTGCTTCTTGATGTCATTAAGCGTGCACAACAAGCTTGTGTCGATGCTGGAGCAGAAGAAGTTATTACTTCTATTAAAATTCATTATCGTCCAAGTACTGGTGTAACGATTGATGAGAAAGTTTGGAAGTACCGTGATGAATATGAAAAACCAGAAGCGATCTAACATAACAATTACAACGATTTGGCTTATCCTTCTCATTGCCATATGGGAAGGATCTGTTTCATTATTTCGAATTGAACCATGGATTTTACCAAAGCCTTCTACGATTGTACAAGAACTAATTGGAATGAAAGATCTATTGTTACCAAATACGATACAAACACTGCAAGAAGTTGTCATTGGATTATTCTTTGCGATTGTAATTGGGACGAGTATTGCAATTGTTATGGATGTTATTCCGTTATTTCGTGTGTTAATTAATCCGTTACTCGTTATTTCACAAACGATTCCGATTGTAGTGCTGGCACCTTTATTTATTATTTGGTTCGGTTATGGGATGCTCCCAAAAGTGATGGTCGTTATTCTTGTTTGTTTCTTTCCGATTGCTCTTAGTATTTTAGAAGGTTTTCAAACAGTAGATAAAAACATGCTCAAGTTATTACAAACAATGCGCGCAACAAAATGGCAAATCTATCAAAAGGTCAAATTCCCAGCAGTGCTTCCATACTTTTTCTCAGGATTAAAAATTGCGGTTACATACAGTGTGATGGGAGCAATTATTGGGGAATGGCTTGGAGCGAGTGAAGGATTAGGTGTCATGCTCACAAGGGCGACGAAATCCTTTTTAACAGCTCGTGTATTTGGTATCGCAGCTATTATCGTTATGGTGACGCTATTCTTGTATTTTATTGTAGAATTTATGGCAAGAATAACAGCACCATGGATATACAGAAAGGACGACAGAAAATGAAAAAAGGCTTAAAAGTTATGCTAGCCGCTTTACTAGCAGTTGGCGTTGTCGGCTGTAATGCAGCGAAGAAAGAAGAGAGTACAGATAAAGGGAAGAAAGTAAAAGTTGTTTTAGATTGGTTCCCAAATACAAATCATACTGGTTTATATGTAGCGAAGACGAAAGATTACTATAAAAAACAAGGTTTAGATGTAGAAATTATTCAGCCGGGTGATAACGTATCAGCAGAGCAAATGATTGCTTCAGGAAAAGCTGATTTCGGTGTCAGTTATCAAGAAAATGTAACATCAGCTCGTGTTGAAGGAATTCCGGTTGTTTCCATCGGGGCAATTATTCAACATAATACATCTGCATTTGCAGCGTTGAAAAAAGATAATATTAGCTCTCCAAAAGATTTTGAAGGTAAGCGTTATGGAGGCTGGGGATCACCATCAGAAGAGGCAACGTTAAAAACAATTATGGATAAACATCAAGCTGATTTTAATAAAGTAGAAAAGATTGTTCTTGGACAAACGGACTTCTTTAAATCAATTGGCCGTGATGCGGATTTTGAATGGATTTATTATGGTTGGGACGGTATCGAGGCGAAGCGTCAAGGCAAAGAATTAAATACAATTATGGTAAAAGATTTAGATCCAGCGCTAGATTTCTATAGCCCAGTCATTATTACAAGTGAAAAGCATACAAAACAAGATAAAGATTTTGTGAAAAAATTCATGAATGCAACAGCAGAAGGATACAACTTTGCAATTAAAGAGCCAAAAGAAGCAGCTGATATTTTAATTAAAAATGTACCAGACATTAATAAAGAGTTAGTACAAGAGAGTCAAAAGTGGTTAAGTACGAAGTATCAAGATGATGCAAAAGCGTGGGGAGTACAGAAGGAAGAAGTTTGGACGAATTACATGAATTTCTTACATGATAACAAAGTTATTAAAAAGAAAATTGATGTAAAAGATGCTTTTACAAATGAATTCCTTCCAAGTGAAAAATGATTGGATTACAAATAAAAGATGTTGTGAAAGCGTTTGATGGGAAAAATGTACTAGAAAAGATTAGTGCCTCTATACAAGAGGGCGAGTTTGTCTCGTTCGTAGGACCAAGTGGTTGCGGAAAAAGTACGCTATTAAATATGATTGCGAGTGTTGAAGAGGTAACTAGTGGAGAGGTAATTTATAACGATGAACCTGTTCAAAAGCAGGATATTGTCAGTTATATGCCGCAGCAAGATTTATTGCTTCCGTGGCGCTCAGCCTTGCAAAATATTGTGCTTCCATTAGAAATTGAAGGGAAGCCAAAGAAAGAGCGGCTTGCAGAAGGAATGGAAGCTTTGCAACAGTTTGGTCTGGCTGAATACGCAAATCATTATCCAGATGCATTATCCGGTGGTATGCGTCAACGTATTAGCTTTCTCCGTACTTATTTATGTGAAAAACCGATTATGCTACTTGATGAACCGTTTGGCAAGCTAGATGCATTTACAAAGATGGAAGTACATAGCTGGCTCTTAAATTCTTGGCATCAAGAAAAGCAAACAATTGTTATGGTAACGCATGACTTAGATGAAGCAATATTATTGTCTGATCGCGTGTTTATCATGTCACAAAGGCCGGCAACCATTGTGGGTGAAGTAAATGTTAACTTATCTCGTCCACGTACGATGGACATGCTGACATCTCTTGAATTAAAAGAAGATAAAGCGAAGATTTTAGGTATATTAGCTCCTTATATGCAGAAGTAATGAAAGCATCTTAACGGTCCTTATATAATGACTGCTAAGATGCTTTTCGTTTAGAAAAAATTTATAAAGAAAAAGAGGAACAAAATGATTCATAACGAATAAAATATAAGAGCATAGTCCATGCTTATTATAAGACAATAATGATTTATAAAGGAGTGAAAGGATAAGATGACTTTATCAACTGTTCTTCAAATGGTTTTAGCTTGATATGGGAGAAGTCTGCCCATTTTTAAAGTTTAAGCCAAATTGAAGACAGCAGGTAAAGAACCTTAATCCTTTTTTACAATAATAAATTGTAATGGGTAAGGTGTATTCACCTTACCCATTTTTCTATGTACACAATTAAATAGGATCTTTATTTTGCTGTTCTCTCTATTTGGCTTGTTAGTCATATGAAAAAGGAGAGAGAAAAAATGAGCGTATTAACAGTAGAAAATTTAAAACATATGTATGGCGATAAAACCATTTTATATAATGCTTGTTTTCGGTTATTACAAGGTGAACATGTTGGACTTGTGGGAAGAAATGGAGCAGGAAAATCGACATTGCTTCGTCTATTAACAGGAGAAATTTTGCCTGATGGGGGAACGATTGATTGGTTTCCACATGTGAAGGTGGGGTTTTTAGAGCAGCATATTGATTTACAAGTAGGAACAACAATTGAGGAATACTTGCAAAGCGCATTTTCTCATTTGTATACAATTGAACGTGAAATGATTGTCATTGCTGAAAAGATGGCACAGGAAATGAATTTAGAGAAATTATTAGTACAATATGGAGAATTGCAACATGTACTAGAGAGCTCGGGTTTTTATCAAGTTCATACAAAAATAGACGAAATAGCAACGGGATTAGGCTTGTTAGAACTAGGTATGGAGAAGGAAGTTTCGAAGTTAAGCGGTGGACAGCGTACGAAGTTATTGCTTGGAAAGCTTCTGTTAGAAAAACCAGATGTTTTATTGTTAGATGAGCCAACGAACTATTTAGATGCCGTTCATATAGAGTGGCTAACATCATATTTACAAGAGTACGAACATGCTTATATTGTCGTTTCACATGATGCATCGTTTTTAAATGATATTACGAATGTTATTTATCATTTAGAAGGGCAAACAATTAAGCGATATACAGGGAATTATGAAAGGTTTTTAGAAAGTTATCAACTACAGAAAGAGCAATTACAAGCGGCTTATATAAGACAGCAAAAGGAAATTTCTAATTTGGAAGGGTTTATTCAAAAGAATAAAATCCGAAAAGCGAAACAGGCTAAAAGTCGTGCAAAGGTATTAGAGAAAATGAAAAGGGTTAGAAAAATTAGTGATGCACCAAGACCGCGCTTTCATTTTCAAATTCATACGGAGCCGGTGAGTCGTATATTACAAGTGGATCAACTTCAAATAGGTTATATAGAGCCATTATTTCCAGCCTTTAATTTACAAGTGAAAAGGGGCGAAAAGATTGCCATTGTTGGTCACAATGGAATTGGAAAAACAACAATGCTAAAAACATTGCTGGGTCGACTTAAACCGTTAAGCGGGACCGTTCATATTGGAGAGCGGGTAAACCCTGCGTATTTTGCTCAAGAAGAATTTGCGGCAGAAATTACACCGCTTGAGCAAGTATGGTCAGGGCGCCCAGATATGAAGCAAAAAGAAATTCGTCAATCTCTGGCAAAGTGTGGATTAAAGGAAGAGCATATTCGTCAGCCGCTTAGTTCGTTAAGTGGTGGAGAGCAAACAAAAGTACGTCTATGTGAACTTTTATTAATGAAGAGTAATGTTCTAATTTTAGATGAGCCAACAAATCATTTAGATGTACAGGCGAAAGAGGCGTTGAAAGAAGCTTTAGAACACTATCAAGGAACAATTCTACTTGTTTCTCATGAGCCTTCTTTTTATGAGTCTTGGATTACTCGCGTTTGGGATATGGAAGAAATGAATATTACTAAAGAATAAGAGAGAAGCCATTTTAGTGAGAATGTAAGGAAGGCAGCTACATTTTTATATAGCTGCCTTCATACAGTTTATTGGTTTACTTGTAAACGTTCTTGAATAAATAATAGTAATTTAACAATGCTGTCTTCCGTATAAATATCAAATTTCTGGCGATGAAATTCACCATGTTCGTTATAAAAAATAAATTCTCCTTTGCCTGCCACTTCGTTTATTGACATTTGGAAACTAAGCGGTGTTGCTACAATTGAGCCGTTATCATCTCTTAAAAGAATTTGGCAGAGTGCTTTTTGTTGTTCTATCTCATATAAAAAATCATAATGAAAGGATTGGGACAGTTTTTCTATCTGAGATAGTAGTAGGGTTTGTATAGCATTTTCTTCGTGCATACAATGTAGCCTCTTTTCATTTTTCTGTATAAAGTATTTACTGTTACCTAGTATATTAATTATGAGTATAACTTGTATACGATTATTGCTTATAATCAGTATTATTTCTAGAAATGATCAATAGTTTTGTGTATGCAACAGCCTTTATCTTAATTATTCTTGTTCAAGGATTACAGTCTTTGGGTAATGGAATAGCAAGAAAATTAAAGAAAGATTAGAAAAAGCGGTATCTCAGAGAATAAGAGATACCGCTTTTTACTTAATTTCCGAGAACTACAGCATTTAGAATTTCGGCTGGATTTCCTGTTCCAGCACCTCCAATTGTAATTGTTCCACCAGCAGGAATATCGCCGTTCCATCCCGCGTTTGTAATGACGTAATGATTCTTTGTATTACTTACAAGCTTAGAGTCCCAAACTTGTGTTAAACTTCCATTATAATCAAATTCCAAATTCCAGTTTTTAATAGGGGTTGTTCCTGTGTTTTTAATTATAATAGAAAAATTGTAGCCATTTTCCCAGTTTGAAGTAACTGCAAATGTCACGTTACTATTTCCGCCTGGTGGGGTTGTACTTCCATCATCGGTTTTAACTGTAATGGAAGATGGTTGTGATTGATTTCCTGCTGCGTCTTTCGCAACAATTGAAAAAGTATATTCTGTATTGAGTTTTAAATTTTTAATCGTAATAGTATTCGTGGTTGTTTTCCATTTCTCAGTTCCAGAAGTTACTTCATATTCTGTAACACCAACATTATCAGTAGATGCATTCCAGGATAATTGAACTAGGCTTGAATTTTTATTTGTAACTGTAATGTTTTTTACGTTTGTTGGAGGTAAACTATCTTTTTGGTTAATAGGTCCGCCTAGTAATTCTGTAACTAACGTATCAAGCAGTTTTGGACCACTACAACTATATCTTGGACTTGTACGACAGTCACCACTTAACTCCCAAAACATTGCCCCGCCCAAACCTTTTGTTTTTATATAATCTGTTTTATGTTTCATAGACTCTGTATCATCATAGCTAATAAACGTTCCAGTAGTTTCGTTATATAAATACGGGACTTTAGCTGTGTCGTTCCAGTAACGAACAAAGCCATTTTTGTTTACATAGTTAGCCGCTAAATCACCGTAATCATATACACCTGTGTCTCCTGTGGAATAATCATCCCAAGTTCCTTTAGAAGCTAGCTTTCCATCACTGCCTGGCTTACAAGGTTGATATTGTCCATTGTTATCTTTCCCGCAGCTTTTCCAGCCGCGGCCATAGAAAGGAACACCCAATACAATTTTATCAGCTGGTACACCTTCATTTTTATAAATTTCAACAGCTCCATCGACATAAAACTTTGTACCAACTGCTGGGTCTTTCGGATCACCGTATAATGCAGCATTATGATTAGATGTTGCTTCCCAGCCACCATGAAAATCATATGTCATGATGTTAATCCAATCGACAATTTGTGAAACCTTCTTCAGTTCTGTATGGTCAGCATAACGCTGACTTGCACCTGAGGCAATTGTTAATAAATATTGTTTCCCATCTTCAGAGCCTGCTTTATTTAAAGCATTTCGGACATCTTGAAGAAGTAATGTGAAATTTTGCTTATCTTCTGGGCGATAGCTTCCTCCAGGAATCGTTTCAACACCTGGGTATTCCCAGTCTAAATCTACACCATCAAATCCATATTCACGAATGAAAGCCGCGGCAGATTCTGCAAATACTTTCCGAGTTTTTTCATCAGCAGCTACGTCAGAAAAACGATTGGACCATGTCCAGCCTCCGACTGAGATAATGGTTTTTAAGTGGGGGTACTTTGCTTTTAGGCGTTTCAGTTCACCAAAATTTCCGCAACGGGCATATTTGTCACAATCTTCCCATGTTGAACCTGAACCGGGAAAAGATTTATTAACATCAGCCCAAGGTTCGCCTAGTACAAGGGTGCCATTAGGTACTTCTTTATTTTGCAGTGGTACACTAGATTCTTTACAGGACCATGTTTGTTTATTTGGGTTATCAGGATGAGTAGAAGGATTTCCATGTTTGCCATTCCAACAAATATCAGCAAAGGCATAGTTCAAATGAGTAAGCTTTGATGCATCGATGTCAGCAACTTGATAATTTCGGCCATAAATACCCCAAGAAGGAAAGTACCCAATAATTTTTTGATTTGTTTTGGATGAATCTGCTGAGACAGGATTAGGAGTTATAAAATTTGTAAGAAAAAGAGGTAAGAAGAGTAGTAGAGATAGGAATAGAAATGTGATTTTTTTTGACCTCATAGTCATTTCCCCTTTCGAAATAAAAAGATATATTTAATGGCTATTGCCAATAAATCAGAATGAATCTAGACGTAAAAATGTCTAGATTGTCAAAATGAACAGACATCACGAAGTCTATACAAGGGAGATGGCGTGATTTCATCGTAACAAATGTAAGATTTTATGTAAACGCTTTATTTTAGTAGGAAGGAGTTTCTCAATTACATGAATAGTTATAATGCGAATTATATATAAATTTACAGTCTAAAAAATCTGAAAACTTAATTTTAGAGGACAATTTGAGAAAAAATTGTGTGAAATTATTGTTTCATATCATAGCAGCATTGTGAAATTTCATGTAAAATAATAGTAAAAATATGTAAGGGAGGGAGAGCGATGGATGTTTTCTTGGGCATTGCTGAAGAAAAAATTCGTCAGGCAATCAATAACGGTGATCTTGATGATCTGCCTGGTAAAGGAAAACCACTGCAATTAGAAGACCTTTCAATGGTACCCCCGGACCTTAGAATGAGCTATAAGATTTTGAAAAACGCTGGAATGATCCCAGCAGAGATGGAACTACAAAAGGATATGTTGAAAATAGAGGATTTAATTGCTTGTTGTTACGATGAAACAGAGAGAGAAAAATTAAAAGAGGAGTTAACTGCGAAAACTCTTCGTTTTCAACAGTTAATGGAAAAGAGAAAAATAAAGGAATCTTCAGCATTTCGAATGTATCAAGATCAAGTGTTTCGGAAATTACGCTAAGAGGGATAAACATGAAAGAAATTTCAGAGGAATATTTAGTATTTACGGCACCAACAGTTTTATTATTCCATGAAGGGAAAGAGATACTTCGTGAGTCGTGATTTATTTCCTTAGAGAAGATAGAACGAGCAATACAGGTAATTTAATATATGGAAGGGGAGTTTTATATGGGTTTTGTAATAGGAGCATTGTTGTTTATAGTACTAGTTGGAATGATTGTAAAAGAAGTAAGGTCTCATAAACGTAAACCAAACCTTTATAAGTCAGGTACTGGCGATACTACGACTACAGCTACTTCTACACCACTTTTTTTTGCAGGATCTGATAATGATAATTCCCATGACTGTGGAAGTTCCTTTGGAGGAGATAGTGGATTTTCTGGAGGAGATGGTGGAAGCTGCGGTGGTGGAGGTGGAGATTAATGAGAAATACGCTCTTTGTGAGCGTATTTCTTTTTAAACAAACGTTTGATTAGTTGGTATGAAACTGCATAAAATCAGCTAAACAAATGTTTGTTTAATATGTTTAGAGTTTAGCTATATAAGTTTATTGTATTTATAAATACAGAATTAATGATATTATAAGGGGAATGAGAATGAAGAAGAAACCAAAAGTTAAAAACAAAGGGAGGGTAGCTCTTTGGTTATTAGTTGCAGGGGGAGTATTTATTGTTAAACTGGGCTTTAAAGTTGGAACTATCCATACATTTCGAATATGGTTTGAAAATGTATTTTCCTAAATAAGGAATATAACCTCTTGTAAAAGAGGTTATATATTTGTTATTATTAGACTGAACGGTCGGTTTGATGGGGTGTGAATATGAGAAAAAGTGCAGAAGAGATAAAAAAAGAAATAGCATACCAAGCGGAAGATTTGTTTTCAAAAAAAGGATATGCTGCAACATCTATGGAAGACATTTGTGAAATTACTGAGCGCAGTAAAGGTAGCATTTATTATCATTTTAAAAGTAAAGAAGAATTATTTTTATTCGTAGTGAAACAACATACGTACGATTGGCTGGAAAAATGGAATGAAAAAGAAAAACAGTATCGTACGAGTACCGAAAAATTATATGGTCTTGCAGAGTATCATGTAGAGGACACCCAGCATCCTATTTTTAGTGCAGTTGAAGAGTTTTCTACAAGTCAAGTTGTGAGCAAAGAAGTTTTAGATGAAATGCTTGCTTTAGCAAGGGCATCATACGTTGTTATTGAAAAGTTAATTGAAGAAGGCATAAAATCTGGAGAGTTCCGTCAAGGAGATACCAGGGATCTTATGTACATTGTAAATGGTTTATTATCTGGGCTTGGGATGCTTTACTATGAGTTAGACTCTACAGAAATGAAGCGAATTTACAAAAAGGCAATTGATGTATTACTACAAGGAATGGCAGCTGAATCTTAAATCGGCAGCTTTTTTCTTATACAAAAATAGACTGAACGGTCGGTTTAGGAAAGAGGAGATAAGATGAAAGCTTTATTTAGAAATCGTGCATTTATGCTTGTTATGGCGTCTGATATTTTACAGCAGTTTGCGATTTGGATTCGAAATATGGCACTTTTGTATTTCATTATGGAGCGAACAAATAATGATCCGGTTTCGGTTTCATTATTATCTGTTATGGAATACGCACCGATTTTTATTTTTTCATTTATTGGTGGTGCACTAGCAGATCGTTGGAATCCTAAGCGGACGATGGTAGCTGGAGACATATTAAGCCTATTATCTATTATAGGGATTGTTTTATTGTTAAAGCTGGATTATTGGCAGGCTATATTTTTTGCAGCGTTTGTTTCGGCTATCGTCGGGCAGTTCTCTCAGCCTTCATCATCACGGATATTTAAACGCTATGTAGAAGAAAAGCATGTCGCAAATGCAATTGCAATCAATCAAACGTTACAGTCGTTATTTATCATTTTCGGTCCGGTTGTAGGGTCAATTGTTTATATACAGTTTGGATTGTTTACTTCGCTATACAGTTTAATTGGTTTATTTGTGCTATCTGCTATAACTCTTTCTTTTTTACCAAGATGGATTGAAAAAGAGAAAACTGTGAGTACCTCATTAAGGAATGATATAAAAGAGGGCTGGAGATATGTTCTTCAAACAAAAAATTTATGTATGATTACAATTACCTTTGCGATCATGGGTTTAGCAGTTGGATTAACGAATCCATTAGAAGTATTCCTTGTTATTGAGCGGTTAGGGATGGAAAAGGAAGCTGTTCAATATTTAGCAGCGGCTGATGGAATAGGGATGTTAATAGGAGGTATCGTTGCAGCTGTTTTTGCTTCAAAGGTACATCCGAAGAAAATGTTTGTGTTTGGAATGGTGATGCTAGCTATGTCATTTCTGGTGGAAGGACTGTCTACATCATTTTGGATTACTAGTTTGATGAGATTTGGAACAGGAATTTGTTTAGCTTGCGTTAACGTTGTTGTTGGGACACTTATGATTAAGCTTGTACCAGAAGAGATGGTAGGGCGTGTAAATGGTACCATCTTACCGCTTTTTATGGGAGCTGTGTTAATTGGAAATTCTCTAGCTGGAGGATTAAAAGAAATGACTTCAATTATTGCTGTGTTTTCTATAGCGATGTTGCTTATTCTACTTGCGGTTTTACCAATTTTACGTATGAAGATAAATGAAGAAGTTGGAAATAAACAAGAGGATACGAATAAAAAAGAACTTACAGATTCTTTTGTGTAGGAACTTTGTTGCGTCATGCAAAAAGGAGCGATTTATGCTCCTTTTTTGTATGGAGATTTTTTGACAACGATATGCACCAAATATATACTGATGATGTAAAATCGATTTTACAGGTTAGGAGAAATGATGTGAAAAACCAAATTTATGAATTACGCACTGAAAATAAGATTTCACAAGGTGTATTAGCTGATAAGTGCAAGGTATCAAGACAGACGATAAATGCAATTGAAAATAATAAATATGATCCAAGTTTAGCATTAGCCTTTCGTTTAGCTGAAGTGTTAGGCACAACGGTTGATAAATTATTTATGTATAAGCAGTAAGGGGAGAAAAGATTGGGGAAAAGTAAAATAAGTTTATTGTTTATGTTTGTAGTAGGTGTAAGTGCCATGGCATTTGCACTCTATTATTGGTTAACGGAGCTTCGCGTGAATTGGTATGCCTTATTCGTCTGTAGTATAGCATTACACCATATTTTTAAATATTTAACATGGCATGATATTGATGGACCAGGTGGAAAAAAAGGGGAAGATGAACTAGAAAAACATGTGTTAAAAACGAGTGCAAGTATTACATACTATGTGTTAGTTGTTTTAATTTTTGGCTTATTCTTTGCTTCAGTTGGCTTTAGCAACTGGATTGATTTTCAAAATATACCGCTTTTATTTGCCCTATGTGCTGCGATTGTTGTAAAGCCGGCTGTGGAATTCTTAGTGGTAAAACGATATCGTTAATAGATTCATAAAAAAATGTCCCTTTCATATAGAAGGGACATTTTTTATTATAATGTTTCTGACTTTGGAGCCGGTGATGTAACAGAAGTAGCATTTTCGGGTACACGTGTTAATAAAAATCCGCCGATAATAAATAAGACCGTAATACTTAGTACACCAGCATTTGTTTTTCCTGTTAATTGAGTTGTTACACCAACTAGTATAGGTCCCATAATAGCTGCGAACTTACCAAAAATGTTATAAAAACCGAAGAATTCATTAGCAGATTCTTTCGGTACCAATTTAGCAAAATATGAGCGGCTAAGTGCTTGAATCCCGCCCTGAGAAGTTGCGACAAGCATTGCTAGAATCCAAAAATCGAGTGTTGTTTTTAGAAAATAAGCATATACACAAATAATGATATAAATAATAATACCGACATATAACATCTTTTTACCTGTAAATGTTTCGGAGAGTTTACCGTATAACAAGGCGAATGGACAAGCGACAATTTGCGTTACAAATAAAATAATAAGCAGGTTTGTTGCACTAATGCCAAGGTCTGTTCCATAAGCAGTGGACATTGTAATAATTGTATCAACGCCATCAATATAGAAAAAGTAAGCGAGTAAAAATAAAAATACAGTTCTGTATTGTTTGATGTTCCTAAAAGTATTGGCTAAACGTTTAAAGCTCATCGTAATTGGCTTTGGATGATGTTCAATGTAGTGTGTTTGTTCTACATTTTTAAGCATTGGAATCGTAAATAATCCCCACCAAAGAGCTGTAATTGCAAAGGAAATTTGACTAGCGATACCAACAGATAATGGAATTGTTCCTTTCTGCGCAAGTATAATAAGTACAATGCATCCAATAAAAGGAATGGTACTGCCAATATAGCCTAATGCAAAGCCACGTGTTGAAATACGATCCATTCTATCTTCTGTTGTGACATCTACTAAGAACGCATCATAAAAAATATTTGCTCCAGCAAATCCCACTAAAGCAAGCATATAACAACCTAGTAGTAAGTACCACTGTGATGTAGGTACAACGGCTAGCATACTTGTAAATATAATACCGAGTCCAAAAAAGAATGTGAAGAAGCGTTTTTTAAATCCTTTATAATCTGCAACCGTGCCAAGAATTGGGGCAAGAATAGAAATTAACAGTGTAGAGAAAGAATTCGCATACCCCCAAAAAGCTGTTGAAGTCGCTCCAGATAGGCCAGCCTCTTTTGCGGCAGTTTTAAAATAAATAGGAAATAGTGCAGTTGTAATGATAAGCGAGTACACCGAGTTTGCCCAGTCATACAATATCCAGCTTTTTTCTTGTCTGGACATTTTTTTCATATAATGTTCCTCCTTAAAATTGTTCTAACATTAGTGTACAAAAATAAAAATTGTAAAAAGAGAAACAAGGGTAAGTTTTACATAACTTTTACATATATACACATTTCTTTACAATTGAAGTAAATCCTCTATCACAGTTCCGTCTGTTTCACCGAGATGTAACCCGAGTAACCTCGCAATAGTAGGTCCTTCGTCGATGAGCCGCATATAGGGAATGATTGTACCTTGACGAATCCCTTTCCCAGCAGCGATAAAAATTGTTTCATAGTTTGGTTTTGTCGGAGAGTAACCATGTGTACCAAACGTATATTTTTTACTGGAAGTTACATCTTTTGCTGTAATTTCTTTTATAAAATCACCTGTATGATTCTCTACAAAGTAATAGCCTTCGCGAGCTTCTAGCATAAAAAGGCAATTTCCATCAGCTCCACACTCTTTTGCAGCTTCGTCATGAAGTATAAACTCAATACCATTTTGTTTATTTTGCAGAAGTTCTTCAAGAAGGCGTTGGACTGTTTGAATGGTTTCAGTATCATTTTTATCTTTTACATGTACGTAAGCAGAACCATCACAACTTTGACAATAAGCCTTCCAATCTGTTAGTTTTCCACTCTTGCTTACTGAAAGTAGTCCTTTTTTCCTGAAAAGATTATTGAGTTGGATAGCTTTATTTTCACTTAAGGCGCTATGATCACCGAGGGCAATGATTGTAGTTTCTTCGTACATGCCATTTTCTTTTAATACACTGATAATCTTCCCTAGGCGTTCATCATGCCTTTGAATAGCTGCTGTTGTTTCTTCAGACGTAAAACCATGATAATGTCTTTGAGTGTCTAAATCTGTAAAGTGGACAAACATGATGTTAGGTTTTTTGGTTTGAATGGTATGTACAGCAGAGGCAAGGACGAAATCATCAAGTTCAGGCTGAGATAATCCATTTCTAATATGACCAAAACGACGATTTAAGTCTAGTTGATATAATGGACTGCCACTAAATAAAGAAACAAGAACTTGATTCTGCCACGGTCTGTTTGGAAAAATCTCAGGCAAGTTGTAGTCGATTTTTGCTCTTCCTGTAACAGGCCATAAAAGGGCAGCTGTTGTTAAATTGGCTTTTCGAGCTTCGTCATATAATGTCGTTCCTTTAATAGAACGGCGATACCAATGCCAATCGGGTGATTCCTTGCCTGGCTGAAGCAATGTATTACTTACAACGCCATGTTTGTTTGGATAATTACCAGTTACAATGGTGGCGTGACTTGGGTATGTTACGGAAGGATAAATAGCTTCTACTTTTCGTGCGATTGCACCTTGTTCGATTAAAGAGCTAAAATGAGGAAGTTTTTGTAATATAGGGAAATCTAAAGCTGATAAACAGTCGAAAGATAAAATGATTACATGATTTGTTAATGATTTTCCCATCGTTTATACCTCCTAATTATATGTAATCTATTATTATATATTACTATTAATACCTGGTTATAAAAACTTGTTTTCGAAAAAAGTTTATTGTTTATTTTTAGAATTTTTAAATTTATAATAATTATAAGGGAATGAATGGAAGGAGAGAGTGGGATGAACGGATTTGAAGTGTTTTTTATAATTGGAGCTATAACAATTCTTATTGTATTTGCTGTTTCGTTTGTATTAAAGAAACAATTTCCACATAGAAGATTTGATATTATTTTCGCACTTATTTTAATTCTTCTTTGTTTAATCTTCTTTCCTGTTACAATCTTCGCTATTGGAGGATGGGAGGGAATGGGATATGGTATCGCCTGTTTCTTTGTTTTAGTAGGAACGCTAATCGGTATGATTACTCATCAATTCATAAAAATCTTCCGTGGAAAGTATGTATAGATCCAGTATAAAACAGAAAAAAATGAAAAGAATATATAAAAATAAGAAAATTAGCTATTGTTTTAAAATGGGATTTATATTATGATATTCAACAAATTTATTTCGTCATAACGATGAAAAAGGATTAGTACATGTCTCACCTTTTTGCAGAGAGAGAATCCATTTGGCTGAGAGATTCTTAAAAAGACGATATGGAACCTACCTTTGCGTTCTGCATATGCAGCGGGAAGTTCCCGTTATCAAAAAGAGAGCATGTACAATTTATTTGTATATGAATCAGGGTGGTAACGCCGGCAAAAGCTCGGTCCCTATTTTGGGGACACGGGCTTTTTTTATTTTCTAAAGGAGGAAAGAGTAATATGGCAAAAGAACAAGTGCAAGCTATTACCAAAATGGAAGAGGACTTCGCTCAGTGGTATACCGATATTGTAAAGAAAGCTGAACTAGTTGATTATTCAAGTGTGAAAGGATGTATGATTTTACGTCCATATGGATATGCATTATGGGAAAATATCCAGAAGGTAATGGATGAAAAATTAAAAAAATCTGGTCATGAAAATGTGTATATGCCAATGTTTATTCCAGAAAGTTTACTACAAAAAGAGAAGGATCATGTGGAAGGATTCGCACCTGAAGTAGCATGGGTTACACATGGAGGGGATGAGAAGTTAGCGGAACGACTCTGTGTGCGTCCAACCTCTGAAACTCTATTTTGCGAGCATTTTTCAAAAATTGTCCAATCTTATAATGATTTACCGAAATTATATAATCAATGGTGTTCAGTAGTTCGCTGGGAAAAAACGACGAGACCATTTCTTCGTACAACTGAATTTTTATGGCAAGAAGGTCATACAATTCATGAAACAGCAGAGGAGTCTCAAGCGGAAACATTAAATATTTTGAATCTATACGCTTCGTTCTGTGAAGATTATTTAGCGATTCCAGTAATTAAAGGACAGAAAACAGAAAAAGAAAAGTTTGCAGGTGCGAAAGCAACATATACGATTGAAAGTTTAATGCATGATGGAAAAGCGCTTCAAACGGGAACATCTCATAATTTTGGGACTAATTTCTCCAAAGCATTTGATATTAAGTTTTTAGATCGTAATGGAAAATGGCAATATGTACACCAGACATCTTGGGGTGTATCAACAAGGATGATCGGTGGACTTATTATGGTTCATAGTGATAATAATGGTCTAGTGATGCCTCCAAAAGTCGCGCCATTACAAGTTGTTATCGTACCGATCGCTCAGCATAAAGAAGGTGTGTTAGAGAAAGCAGCACACTTGCAAGGACGTATTCAAAAAGTTGCGCGCGTGAAAATAGATGCTAGTAATAAAACACCGGGGTGGAAATTTAATGAGTATGAAATGAAAGGGATTCCAGTTCGATTAGAAGTTGGTCCAAAAGACATAGAGAAGAATCAAGTGGTACTTGTAAGACGTGATACGAAAGAAAAAGAGTTTGTATCAATGGATCAATTAGAAGAGCGTATTACATCGTTACTCGATGAAATCCACAATTCTTTATTCAATAAAGCAAAGGCATTTCGTGATGAAAACACATACCGTGTTACGACTTTTGAAGAAATGAAGAAAATAGCCGATGAAAAACAAGGATTTATTAAAGCGATGTGGTGCGGTGAGCTCGCTTGTGAAGAGAAATTAAAAGAAGTAGTTGGGGTCTCATCACGTTGTATAGCATTTGAGCAAGAGCAACTAGCAGAAGAATGTGTATGTTGTGGTAAAAAAGCAGAGCAGATGGTTTATTGGGGAAAGGCATATTAATGTTCTTAGTTGTTAGCTAATATTTTTTCTTAATCAAATTAGCTTAAATAATATATTTCAAGGTCCCATTCCCTAAGTAATAAAAGGAACATTTATCTCAAAGTTATAGATAGAGGGTCATTTGTTTGTGAATGCTACTCTCCCCAACTCAAACAGAAAAGATTTAGATAGGGGATTGTATTAACTACTTGGAAAATGTGGGTTGGTGAGGGAAATAATTAGTGGGGGATGAAGGCATCCTCCACTAATTAAAGTGTTACCTTATTTTTATTATGTATTTTTTAGACGGAGATATTTTGTTTGATTTATTTTACTTGTTTTCTACGAACAAATAGAGTGATTCCAAGTAGGAATGTAGTAATCCCTACTAAGATTCCTGTAGGGTACTGAGTTGCGGTATTAGGTAGTTTACCACCTTGTTCTGTAGTACTTTGACCTTTTACTTTCCCATTATTTGAACCATTGCCAGCTTTAGAGCCGCCACCTTGAGAACCATTGCCGCCTTGAGAACCGCCGTCTTGAGAACCGTTGCCGCCTTGAGAATCATCGCCATATTGGGCAACTGCATTGTTACCTATTGTATGAACTTCATATTTAGCAGCATGTCCACTACTTAGACCACTAAAAAAGGATAAAGATAGTGCTAATGCTAGAGTGGTGATTTTTATCATGGTTTTCCTCCTAAGTACAAAATAATACTCCATCTAAAATACATATTTTGTAATATTTCATAGCGAAAGGAATTTTATGAAAAAAAACTATATATAGAAAAAAAGGCTTGTTAAATCAAGATTTGTTTAATAAATTCAATTGGAGAATGATTAGAGAAAGATATGTTAAGATGAATACTAGATTGATTTTGAAGAGGGAGGGTTAAAGAATATAACATTGTTTATATTCGAATAATCATATGAAACAAATAACAAAACAAATCATAACAGGTACATTTTTAGCAACAACAGCATCTCTTGTTTCCACTCATGCTTTAGCGGAAAGTGAAAATTTAGCGACAGTAAATGCAACAAATTTAAATATACGTGAACAGCCGACAACACAAAGTAAAATTGTAGGAAAAGCAAAGAAAGGGACAACCGTACAGATTTTAGGAAAAGAAAAAGAGTGGGCTAAAATTTCTCATGAGGGGAAAGAAGGTTATGTCTCTCTACAATTTTTAAAGTTATTAGAAAAAACATCTAATGTTGGGCAAAACCAACAAACTACAATTAATGACGAGAAAAAAGAAAGTGGAGTTGTTACAGCGACAAGGTTGAATGTGCGTAATAGTCCAGTTTTAGGGAGTTCAATTGTTGGTTTTGTTCAAAAGGATGAAAAAGTAATAGTTTTAGGAAAAGCAAACGGCTGGGCGAAGATAAGTTATAAAGGAAAAGAAGGTTACGTATCGTTAGAGTTTGTGAAGCTAGAAGCTGGAAAACAAGG
>NZ_LTAQ01000002.1:45357-45692 GCF_001590835.1 Bacillus gaemokensis | reverse complement strand
CTTAGGAAAAGCAAACGGCTGGGCGAAGATAAGTTATAAAGGAAAAGAAGGTTACGTATCGTTAGAGTTTGTGAAGCTAGAAGCTGGAAAACAAGGAGAAAAGCCAGTGGAAAACATCACAAATGGGGTGCAGGAAACAGGAACAATCAACGCAACAAGTCTGCGAGTAAGAAGTCAAGCAAATACAAATAGTGCAATTCTCGGAAACTTAAAAAATGGAGAAAAAGTAACAATCTTAGGAAAAGCAAACGGCTGGGCGAAGATAAGTTATAAAGGAAAAGAAGGTTACGTATCGTTAGAGTTTGTGAAGCTAGAAGCTGGAAAACAAGGAGAAA
>NZ_LTAQ01000002.1:44855-45302 GCF_001590835.1 Bacillus gaemokensis | reverse complement strand
GGAAAACATCACAAATGGGGTGCAGGAAACAGGAACAATCAACGCAACAAGTCTGCGAGTAAGAAGTCAAGCAAATACAAATAGTGCAATTCTCGGAAATTTAAAAAACGGAGAAAAAGTAACAATCTTAGGAAAAGCGAATGGCTGGGCAAAGATCAATTATAAAGGAAAAGAAGGTTACATATCGTTAGAGTTTGTGAAACTAGAAACTGGGAAACAAGAAGAGAAGTCAGTGGAAAACATCACAAATGAAGTACAAGAAAGCGGAACAATCAACGCAACGAGCCTGCGAGTAAGAAGCCAAGCAAATACAAATAGTGCAATTCTCGGAAATTTAAAAAACGGAGAAAAAGTAACAATCTTAGGAAAAGCAAACGGCTGGGCGAAGATCAATTATAAAGGAAAAGAAGGTTACGTATCGTTAGAGTTTGTGAAGCTAGAAGCTGG
>NZ_LTAQ01000002.1:0-44722 GCF_001590835.1 Bacillus gaemokensis | reverse complement strand
CAAACGGCTGGGCGAAGATCAATTATAAAGGAAAAGAAGGTTACGTATCGTTAGAGTTTGTGAAGCTAGAAGCTGGGAAACAAGAAGAAAAACCAGTTGACGATATAACAAATGGAGCAAAAGAAASMGGAACAATCAATGCAACGAGCCTGCGAGTAAGAAGCCAAGCAAATACAAATAGTGCAATTCTCGGAAACTTAAAAAAYGGAGAAAAAGTAACAATCTTAGGAAAAGCAAACGGCTGGGCGAAGATCAATTATAAAGGAAAAGAAGGTTACGTATCGTTAGAGTTTGTGAAGCTAGAAGTAGGAAAAGCAAACGGCTGGGCGAAGATCAATTATAAAGGAAAAGAAGGTTACGTATCGTTAGAGTTTGTGAAGCTAGAAGCTGGGAAACAAGAAGAAAAACCAGTTGATGACATAACAAATGGAGCAAAAGAAACAGGAACAATCAACGCAACGAGCCTGCGAGTAAGAAGTCAAGCAAATACAAATAGTGCAATTCTCGGAAACTTAAAAAACGGAGAAAAAGTAACAATCTTAGGAAAAGCAAATGGCTGGGCAAAGATAAGTTATAAAGGAAAAGAAGGCTATATTGCATTAGAGTTTGTTCAAATTGAAATGGAGCCTACAAATCCAACTGTGCCTGAAAAAGTAACAGAAGAACGTGCAGTTGTAAATGCTTCGCTGTTGAATGTTCGTAAAGGGCCATCCACCGGAACTGCAATCGTTGGTCATTTGAAAAATGGGGAGACTGTTACGATAGTTACTAAAGAGAATGGCTGGGCAAAGGTTCGGTTTAGCGGTGGTGAAGGCTATGTCTCATCACAATTCTTAAAAATAAAACAAAGTTCTTCTTCGTATGAAATTGTTACTTCATCTCAGAAGGTTCAAAAGCCAAATGAAGTAGAAGCTGAGCAAATTATGAAAAATATGAAAGAAGATGCATATATTACAAGTGGTGGGAAAGTTGTGAATATGAAGCAAGGCTTTGTTCGAGCAAATGGTGTTATTAATATTTACGATATTTCGACAGGAAAGAAGATCACATATGTAAAAGGTGGAGCAGACTTGAAATTTGTGAAGGCTGTTGGTGACCAGATTCATGTACAAATTGATGGAATGACGGGTTATGTGAATATAAATGATATTACATTGCATCCAACAATGACTGGTGAGAAAACATCGTATTATGCAGCTAAGAATGGTAAGTTATATCACTATGTATACAACACTGCGACGGGTAAATATGCAACATATCAAATTGGTAACGCTCCTAAACATTTAAAAGAAGGGGAGCGCTATGAAGCATATGATAAAACAAAAATTGGTGGACAAGATAGTTACCAGTACTTTGAATATATGCCACTACGTACAACCTCTACTTATACAGGAGAGGAACTTGATGAGTTCTTACGTAAATCGAATGCTAATAGCCCACTTATTGGATTAGGAAAGTATTTTGTAAGTGCGGCAGAGAAGTATAAGATGAATGCGGGCTACTTATTATCACATGCCATTTTAGAATCTGGATGGGGAACAAGTCGTATCGCACAAGATAAGAAAAATTTATTTGGATTTAGAGCAGTAGATTCAGATCCATATAATGGCGCAACAGGATTTAAAACATGGGAGGAAGGCATTGATTTTTGTGCTGCCTATATTGATAAACATTACTTAACACCGAGTGGAAATACATATAATGGTGGAAACTTAGGAGATAAGGCGCAAGGTATGAATGTTATGTATGCAAGTGATGAGAACTGGGGACAGCAAATTGCGTCACTTATGTATAGAATAGATTCAATGAATGGTAGCAAGGATTTAAAAAAATATCGTCTTGGAACATTGAAAGCTGGTTCTGAAGTCTTCCAAAACTTAGGAAGTGGACAAACTGGATCGACATCTCGCAATATTATGGTAGCTATTAAGAATACAATTCATACTGCACAAGGGGCATATTATGAAATTGCTTCAGATAATAAAGCCTATAGCAGTGTTTATGTAAAAGCAGGATCAGTAAATCTTGTAAACTCTTATTAAACATAAAACTTCATCATTTCAATGCAAGTGAATAAAAGTCATAATGTTAGAGGAAGTGACAGAATGAGGAAATATATTGCATTTGATATTGGTGGTACGCAGATTAAGTTTGGCATTGTGTCAGAAAAAGGAATGTTACTAGAGCAGCACAATACTGTTACAGAGGCACACTTAGGTGGCGAACAAATTGTTCAAAAAATCATTCGTTTGTCTCGAGATTTAATGAAACAACATACTATTACTGGAATTGGCATTAGTACAGCGGGAATTGTTGATATTCATAAAGGAATGATAACTGGCGGCGTGGATCATATTCCACGCTATGCTGGTATTCCTATTGTTAATAGATTACAAGTTGCACTGAAGATTCCTGTTACAATTGAAAATGATGTAAATTGTGCGGCATTAGGAGAGAGATGGAAAGGTGCTGGAAGTAAACAGAAGGACTTTATTATGCTTACACTTGGAACAGGAATTGGTGGGGCTATTGTTATCGATGAAGAATTATACAGAGGATATTCATTCAGTGCCGGTGAATGGGGAAATATGTTAATAGAGGGAAAGACATTCGAAGAAGTAGCTTCTATTTCGGGGTTAATTCATCTTGTGCAGCAATATAAAGGTGAGGGGAACTGGAATGGTAAAACAATTTTTGAGTTATATGATAAGAAGGACAAAGAAGTGATACAAGCAGTTCAAGTGTTTTTTAAACATTTAGCAATTGGTATTAGTAATCTAGCTTATATTTTTAATCCACAAACGATTATTATTGGTGGAGGTATTACTGAGAGAGGGAATACATTTTTAGAAGAAGTGAAAGAAGAAGTGCAAAAGTATTTGCAGCAAGAGATTTATAGCCATTGTGAAATTCATCTTGCGAAAAATCGCAATTATGCTGGGATGATTGGTTCGATTTACCACTTATTACATCCCTGTGAATAAATGGTGTGATTGTTTTCATATAATTAAAAATTTATTCTTTTTTTCAATCGACAAATAATGCTACAATATAGGAGAAGAATACAATATTTTCCCATTTGGAAAGTAGCTTGTAGAAAGGAAGAAACTTCATGCCTATTATTTTAGAAAAAGGACAGAAGATTGATTTAACGAAGGGGCAACCAGGCGTAGCAAAATTACAGGTTGGCTTAGGCTGGGATCCAATTGGACAACCAGGTGGCTTTCTATCTTCTTTATTTGGAAGCAAACCAAACGTCGATTGTGATGCATCCGTGGTTATGCTAGAAAATAATCGTTTTTTAAATAAAAATGATCTTGTTTATTTTGGAAATAAGCTATCTGCTTGTGGAAGCATTATTCATTCAGGTGATAATTTAACAGGTGAAGGCGAAGGCGATGATGAAACAATTTTTGTAGAATTACATAAAGTTCCAAGTCGTATTAACCGTCTAGTATTTGTTGTAAATATTTATGATTGCGTGAACCGTCGTCAAGATTTTGGTATGATTCGCAATGCGTATATTCGTATTCAAAATCCGCAAACACGCGAAGAATTAGCACGTTATAATTTATCAGAAAATTACGTTGGGAAAACAACGTTAGTTGCGGGCGAAATGTATCGTCACGGCAATGAGTGGAAGTTTTCTGCAGTTGGAGAAGGTACACAAGACAAGAATTTAAGTGAAATTGTGTCACGTTATCAGTAATACAATTTAAGGAGGAATAGCATATGGCATCTATCTCGTTAAAAAAAGGACAAAAGGTAGATTTAACAAAAACAAATCCAGGTCTTTCTAAAGTTCTTGTAGGTCTTGGGTGGGATACAAATCGTTATGATGGACAGCATGATTTTGATTTAGACGTTAGTATTTTCCTAGTAGGTGCAAATGGAAAAGTATCAGGGCCAGAAGATTTTGTTTTCTATAATAATCCAAAGGGCGCGAACGGTTCTGTAGAGCATTTAGGAGATAATCGTACAGGTGAAGGCGAAGGCGATGATGAAGCAATTAAAGTAGATTTAAAGAATGTCCCAGCGCATATTGAGCGTATTTGTTTCACAATTACAATTTATGATGGTGAAGGACGTAGCCAAAACTTTGGACAGGTATCTAATTCATTTGTACGTATTCTAGATGAAGAGAAAAATGCAGAATTAATTCGCTACGATTTAGGAGAGGACTTCTCTATTGAAACAGCAGTAGTAGTCGGGGAATTATATCGTCATGCTGGTGATTGGAAATTTAATGCAATTGGAAGTGGGTTCCAAGGTGGATTAGGTTCTTTATGTAATAACTTTGGTTTAGATGTAGAGTAATAAATCCCAATGTCCATTGGTAAAAGATAGTTTTACTGATGGACATGTTCTGATGAATTATAATAATAGAGGTGAATATAAATGGTTATTCAATTACAAAAAGGACAGAAAATTGATTTAGGTAAGACAAGCCCAGGTCTGACAAAAGCAGTAATCGGTCTTGGATGGGATATTAAGTCATATGATGGCGGTTCTGATTATGATTTAGATGCATCTGCCTTTTTATTAGATGCAAATGGAAAATGTACGAAAGAAACAGATTTCATTTTCTATAACAACTTACAATCTCCTTGTGGATCGGTTTTACATACAGGTGATAACCGTACAGGTGAAGGTGAAGGCGATGATGAGCAACTTGTTGTCGATTTAAGTAAGGTTCCGGCAGATGTACATAAAATTGCAATTACAGTGACGATTTATGATGCAGAAGGCCGTAATCAAAACTTCGGACAGGTTGCAAATGCATTTGCTCGTTTAGCAAATGAAGAAACAAATGAAGAGGTTCTTCGCTTTGATTTAGGGGAAGATTTCTCCATTGAAACAGCAGTTGTCTTTTGTGAATTATATCGTCATAATGGACAGTGGAAGTTTAATGCTGTAGGAAGTGGATTCCAAGGTGGATTAGGTGCGCTTGTAAGAGCGTATGGCTTGGATGCATAAAAAGGAAACGAACTTCGTTTCCTTTTTTCGCCTTTCTATAAATCTAGCAAAGAATAGGAGATAATAGTAAGATGAGCATTTTACAGGGAATCCTTGATACGTATGCCCAATTTTTTGATTTGGACATGTGGATTAAAGTATTACAAGATCCAGTATCTTGGGGGTTAATTGGTACACTTGTTGTACTTGAAGGTTTATTATCTGCTGATAATGCACTTGTGTTAGCGGTAATGGTAAAACACCTTCCAGAAGAAAAACGTAAAAAAGCATTATTCTATGGACTTATTGGAGCTTATGTATTCCGCTTTATTGCGATTGGAATTGGAATGTTCTTGATTAAATTGGCATGGGTGAAAGTACTAGGAGCACTTTACCTTGCTTGGCTTTCTGTTAAATATTTCATTGATAAAAGAAAAGGAAATGCTGAAGATGAAGAAGCTCATGGCATGAATCAAAACAGTATTTTCTTTAGATTGTTTGGTGTATTTTGGGGAACGGTTGCGATGGTTGAATTAATGGACATTGCATTTTCTGTAGATAGCGTTCTTGCAGCATTTGGTGTATCGAATGAAGTTTGGATTTTACTATTAGGTGGAATGCTTGGTATTTTAATGATGCGTGGTATTGCGGGCGTATTTTTAAGATTACTAGAACGTATTCCAGAACTTGAAACGACGGCATATATTTTAATTTTAATCATTGCGACGAAAATGTTGTTGTCTGTCATTGATATTCACATTAGTCATACAGTATTCTTTATTATTTTAGTTGCGGCATTTGGAGCAACATTCATTTTGCATTATATGCGAAATTCTGGACAAGCCCGAGAAGAAGTTGCAGCTACTAAGAAAGAAGATAAATAATTGAAATGGGTTTGCTCGTTATACGAGCGCCCATTTTTTATAACTTAAAATGGTTTATAATAAAAAGAGAAGATATTATTTCTTTAAAAAAGTAAATGTTTTTTGGAGGTGAACTATCGTGTTTTCGCGTTTTACACTTCATCCGTATGCATTAAAAGAAGAAGCTGATTTAAAGCAATTTGAAACGATTTTAGAAAAACGCCCGCAGTATGAATTAACAGAGAATGAGATGAAATTTAGCTATATAGCTTGTCGTATTCTTGGTGTTCCTAATGATGTAGATGAATATTTTAATGAGCTATTTGATTATAGCGAAGCGAAAGGAATTACTGTACTGCACGAACAAAATTTAAATAAAGTGATTGATTCTGAAAAGCTCCGTCATATTCAAGACGTATTTACATTACATCAAGAAGCACCAAACGGACTTACGGTAAACAGACTTGTTGCACATTTATCAGGCAAGCAATTGTTACCGAAAGTAGATAATCCTGATTTACAACACTATATACATACAACATTTATTTCTGTATTGAAATTATATGAGAAACAACATAATCAATCATTAAAAACGGAAGGTTTTCGCCGCTTCTTAATTGATATCATTAAATTAAGCGAAAATTACGTAGCAAAATGGTTTTCTACAATTAATTATAAGAAACAAATGCCACGAATTATTTGGTACGGTGATGCGAAGGAAAGTCGTATCTACTTCTTGTATTTTCTTATTATGCTCGGGTGCGATGTTTTATATTATCATCCGGAAGGAAAAGATGGTTTTGAAAGTGTTGATGATGAAGAGAGGACTTTTGTAGTCTCTCATCCAGGGCGTATTTCATTAGAGCCCTTTCCGGATCGCCGACGTGAGCGTGTGGCAACAGTTGCATATCAAGCATCGAAGGAAATTGAGCAAGTGCTTCATCACGATAATTCTTTATTATACAAACCGTGGCAATTTCGCACGTACACGCCTGTAGCGCGTACGCTGAAAACAACGTACGATGAGCTCTTTTTAATTACGAAAGAAAAAGCATTTGTACGTCCGACATTCTTTGTGGAAAATCAACATATTTATATTCCGTCTTTATTTGGAAAAGTATCAGGTGTTTCAAAAAATGATAAAGAGTACTTCCAAAGATTGAAGGCTGTTACATCGTTTGATAATAGTTTATTAATTAATTCATTCCCATTTACAAAAGAGCAAAAAGCAAATTTTCAGTTTCATTATCGAGATGCATTAGACCGGGCTGGAAATCTTCATCCCGATCAAATTATGAATAGCCATTGGTGGCCACATAAGCGTTTACCTGAAGGGTTACAGCATGGGATTGCAGAGGCCATCATTCATACGTGTGAAAGTGAACTTTGTAAACCAGTGGGGAAAGAAACAAAACAAGAGGTAGCGCTGTATGTTTTCGCACAGCTTTCTCAAATTCCACCTAATATTTTAGAGTTACTTGAGAAATTTGATTATTCACAAGAAGTACCAAAAATTGTTATATTTAACAATGAGAAGAGCGGAGAATTAACTCGTTCCGATGCTGTATTATTATTGTTTTTAAATCAAATTGGAATTGATGTACTCCATTTTAATCCAACGGGTAGAAATGATATTGAACCGTACATTGAAGCGGGAGCATTTGATTCGCATTGGCTCGAGGAAGTGAATTTTGATCTTGAATTCCACGGTCCATCGGCCTACAAGAACTTATCTCAAACAATAAAAGGGCTATTTCGTCCATTTTTATAAGGAAAGGGAGAATCACATATGAATAACCCAGTCGTACTAGATTCGAAAACAGAATTGAATGAACAAACAGCGCAAGACGTTCGCTTGCAATTGAGACAAGATGCTGAAGTGCAACGCATTTATAACGGAGTGGATATTAAAGACCAATTAGAATTAATCGAGCTTGGAAAAGAACCATCTATGGAAATTTCTCGGTTTGCAGATCAAATTTTACATACGATGTCTTTATCTAAGATAGAGGATTCTGGTGAATTACTCAAACAACTTGGTAAAATTATGGACAGATTTGATAGTAAAGATTTCGCGGAAGAGAAAAGTGGATTTTTCTCTCGCATGTTCAAAAAGGCAGATAAAATGATTGAGCAAATCTTTAGTAAGTATCAAACGATGGGCCGCGAAATGGATAAAGTGTACGTGGAAATTACGAAATACCAAGACGAAATGAAAAAATCAATTGGTACGTTAGATGGGTTGTATGAACAAAACTTAAAATATTATTTAGACTTAGAGAAGTATGTAGTAGCAGGAGAAATGTTATTGGAACGTTTAAACACAGAGTTAGTTCCAATGTATGAAGAGCGTGTACGTAATAATGATCAATTAGCAGGTATTGAATTAGAATCTTTAAGAAACTCCGTCGAAATTTTAGAACAACGCATTGATGATTTAGAGAAGGCGCGTATGGTGGCCCTATTAACGGCACCACAAATCCGTATGATTCAACGCGGTAATAACAAATTGATTGGTAAAATTAATACAGCGTTTATTACAACGATTCCTATTTTTAAAAATGGAATTATTCAAGCTGTAAATGCGAAGCGTCAAAAGCTTGTTGCAGACTCTATGGCTGAGCTTGATCGTCGCACAAATGAACTTCTTAAGAAAAATGCACAAAATATTGCAACGCAAAGTGTGGAAGTAGCAAGATTATCTGGTTCTTCTAGTATTAAGATGGAGACACTTGAAGAAACATGGAATATTATTTCAAGAGGTATGCAAGAAACACAACAAATTGAAGAACAAAACAAACGTGAACGTGAAGAAAGCCGTAAGCGTATGGCAGAACTGACAGAGAATATAAAGAAAGAGTTGCAAGGATAATATAAAAGGCAGTGAGGGAATCCCTCATTGCCTTTTAATTTTTCTTGAATAGTTTTATGACCTCATTAACGATAAGTGGAATGATACTTAATAAGAGGACAAATCCCCAATCTTTCATTGTTAAAGCATGCACGCCAAATATATTTGCAAGAGGTGGTATAGAGATAATGGAAACTTGCATAAGAACGCCGATAAGAAGTGAAAAAACTAAATATTTATTTGTAAATAGCCCAATTGAAAAAATTGATTTCGTACTTGATCGTAAGTTAAATGAATGCACAAGTTGTGAGAAACTAAGCACAACAAATGCCATTGTTTGGGCATGTAATAAAGCATCGTCATCAATTTGTGACGGGAAGAGTGGGAAGATATGTGTATCCCCTGTATAGAGTTTAGCTCCCACAATAAAGGCGCTTAAAGTGATGAGTCCAATTACAGTCCCGTTTAGGATAAGAAAAGGAACGCTGCCGCTAAATAAGTTTTCTTTCGTATGACGTGGCTTTTCTTTCATAACATCAGGGTCTTCTGGATCGACGCCAAGTGATAAAGCTGGAAGTGTATCTGTAATTAAATTCACCCACAAAATATGAATTGGGCGAAGCGGTGTAGCCCAGCCAAGTAGAATAGCTAAAAAGAGTGTAATAATTTCTCCAAAGTTACAAGAGAGCAAGAAAAGAATCGATTTTTTAATGTTACGATAAATATTTCTTCCTTCCTCAACAGCTTTAACAATGGATGAGAAGTTATCATCTGTTAAAACCATATCGGCGGCCCCTTTAGCTACATCTGTTCCTGTAATTCCCATTGCAACTCCAATATCCGCTTGTTTTAAAGATGGAGCATCATTTACACCATCTCCAGTCATTGAAACGATATTTCCTTTTGCCCGCAATGCTTTAACAATTTTCACTTTATGTTCTGGAGAAACACGGGCAAAGACGTTTAAATGGTTGATTTCATTTGCTAGCTTATCATCGGAAATACGGTCCAACTCAGTTCCAATCATGACTTCGGACTCTTTCTCAGCGATACCAAGTTCCTTAGCGATAGCAAAAGCGGTATCTCTATGATCTCCGGTAATCATAACGGTGCGAATACCGGCTTTTTTACACTCTGTAATAGATGTTTTTACTTCTGTTCGTGGTGGGTCAATCATGCCAACAAGTCCAATGAATATAAGGTTTTCTTCTACATGGTCAATACAAATCTGTTGTGTATCATATTGTTTGAAAGCGAATGATAGTACCCGCAAGGCTTTTTGTGACATCATTTGAGCTGCTTCTAATATGTGTTTTTTATCTGATTCTGTTAAGACTTTCGTTGTACCATTTATAAAAATATAAGTACAACGAGGTAAGAGTTTATCAATAGCTCCCTTTGTCATACTATAATACCCCTGGTCGTATTCATGCAGTGTTGACATCATTTTACGATTGGAATCAAAGGGTAATTCATTCAGGCGTCTATGTTCATCTTCTAAAGTATTTTTTTGAAGGTTAAAGGCGTTTCCGGCAACAAGAAGTGCAATTTCTGTTGGATCACCGGTTTGTGATTCATCACTGTAAGATGCATCATTACATAAAACCATATTTTCTAATAATAAGCGCTGGGCCTCATTATTCCCGTTCAAGTTTTCTAATTTATCATATGTGTGATCACAATAGAAATGAGTAGCGGTCATTTTATTTTGTGTTAATGTCCCCGTTTTATCTGAACAAATAATCGTAACAGAACCGAGTGCTTCAACAGCCGGGAGCTTACGAATGATGACGTTTTGTTTAATCATACGCTGAACGCCAATTGCGAGAACAATAGAAACGATAGCTGGTAAGCCTTCTGGAATTGCTGCAACAGCTAAGCTAATGGCTGTCATAAACATCTCTAATGAGTCTCGGCCCTGGAAAAATCCAATAAAGAACATAATAATGCAAATTGCTATAGCTATAAATCCTAAATATTTCCCTACTTGTGCTAGGCTTTTTTGAAGTGGTGTTGTATCATCGTCAGCTTCATGTAAAAGAGTAGCGATTCTTCCAATTTGTGATTCCATTCCTGTTTCAACAGCAACACCGACTCCGCGCCCGTATGTCACAAGCGTTGACATAAAGGCCATATTTTTTTGATCACCTAGTGGTATTTGTTCGTCAGGTTGTATAGAAGGATGGTACAGCGCATCTTTATCAACAGGAACAGATTCGCCTGTTAAAGCAGACTCTTCAATTTTTAAATTTACGGTTTCAATAAGCCGTAAGTCGCATGGAATATAGCGACCGGCATCAAGCATAATAATATCTCCTGGGACGACATTTTCTGATGGGATTTCTTTTAATTCACCATTCCGTTTTACAATTGCTTTTGGCGATGCCATCTTTTTTAATGCTTCTAAAGCTTGTTCTGCTTTTGATTCTTGAATGATACCAATTACAGCATTTAAAACAACGACGAGTGCAATAATGCTTGCATCAGCCCATTCACCTACGAAGGCGGAAATAAATGCAGCAATTAAAAGGACGTAGACGAGGACATCGTTGATTTGGGAAAAAATACGTTGCCATAAGGTACGCTTTTGTTTCGTAGCCAATTCGTTTCGGCCATACTGATTTAACCGATTTTGTACCATTTCATCTGTTAAGCCATGCTGTTCATTTGTTTCAAGTTCAAGTATGGTTTGATTTTTTGTCTTACTGTACCAATTGCTCATATAAGCACCTCCAGTAAAAACAGTTAGCAATGGTAGTGTGGCAATTTGTTATGGGTAGTATGTAAGAAGATGTAATCTAGGATGAGGTTCTCCTTTTATTGTACAGTATTTTGAAAAAGGTAGAAGAAAAGTGAAGGGTTGTCATGAATTTGTTGGAATTTAAAAAAGCCTCGAGAAGAGGCTTTTTGTTATTTTTTTATTAATGTACCTAATTCTTCTGTAATAGCTTGCATCTCACTAATACTGAATGTTTCACGCTTCATTACATGGTCATAAATATCACGTAAATCCTCGTACATTTCTTGGTTAAAACTAGCAGCTCTCATTGCTCCAGCGTTTACCATTCGTAATTTCTCTTTAATGGCTTCTACCATATGTTCAACATTTTCTTGCGACTTTACGGATAAATCCACCGAAGTGTCCCCCTTTAAAATAACATAAGAATATCTTAACATTTTTTATCATTTTCGTTAACGGAACTTTTCAATCCAATTAAATTAGTAGGGATTTCCTTTATAATTAATAATTGGTTGTTTATACTATATGTATATATAAGAAATGCACCGAGAAAGGAAGAAACAAATATGGTTCAAGTATTGTTTGTTTGTCTTGGGAACATTTGTCGATCTCCAATGGCAGAAGCGATTTTTCGTGATCTCGTAATACAAGAGGGATTAGAAGATAAAATTCAAATTGATTCTGCTGGAACAGGAGATTGGCATATTGGTCATCCACCTCATGAAGGAACGCAAAAAATTTTAAAAGAAAATGAAGTCTCCTTTGAAGGAATTAAAGCACGTCAAGTAGAAAAAGAAGACTTAACAAAGTTTGATTATATTATTGCCATGGACAACAAGAATATAGCAGATTTAGAAGGTTTAGGTAAAGCTGGAGGCTATATTGGTAGACTGTCCGATTTTGTTCCAGACGGTGGCTGGGCAGATGTTCCTGATCCTTATTTTACAGGGAACTTTCAAGAAGTTTATGACCTTGTAACAGAAGGGTGTGCAAAGTTATTAGCATTCATTCGAAATGAACAAGGAATATGAGAAAGCTTAGAAAGAGATACTTTCTAACATAAGAAATGAAAGGGTGAAGGAATATGGCAAAGAAGAATAATATAGCTCGAAATATTGCGCTTGGAGTAGCGGCAGGTGTAGCTGTTTCCATGCTTAAGAAAGAGAATCGTGAGAAAGTGAAAAATACGGCTGAAAAAGCAAAAACAAAAATGATTGAAATTGGTGAAAATGCCAAAATAAAAGAGAAAGTGCAAACTGTTACAGATAAAGGACGTGAACTTGCGGATTTTAATGTGGTAAAGGCTAAGGTAGCGGAAATCAAGAAGCTAACACCAGCTGTTGTTGAAACATTAAAGGAAACGAGAGAAATTTTTAGTAAGAAAAAGCTTCATCCAGTGGAAAAGCCAGAGACAATTGAAATTCAAGCTGCGCCTCTAAAAGCAGAAGAATTAAAAGCGGAAGATGAGCCGGTAGTAGCTGAAGATGGTGGTATGAAAGAAGCGCGTGAATTATTTATGAAAGACTCTAATGCGGAAGAAAAAAAAACGGAAGCATACATTGAGTTAAAGCAAGATAAAGAAGCGAAGAAAAGCGTTTAGAGAAATATGAAAAAAATTCTAGAGAAAGCAAGGAGAAATCGTGTCTATTCGTTTGGGAAAGATTTATATGACCGAACGATGCGAGATGACGTAGCGGGCTTAGCGGCACAGCTCGCTTATTTCTTCTTGCTTGCCATTTTTCCTGGGCTTGTTTTTTTAATTACGCTTCTTGGATTTATTCCTATCCATACAGAGGATGTGCTGAGTTTATTAAAAGATTATATACCTGAAGATGCAATGAACTTAATTAAAGTGAATGTAGATAAAGTTGTAAATGAACAAAATGGTGGTTTACTATCCTTTGGTTTATTATCGATGCTATGGTTTGCTTCAAACGGTGTAAACGCAGTTATGAATGCCTTTAATCGTGCTTATGATGTAAAAGAAACACGCTCTTTCATTACAACGAGGGCGTTATCTATTTTGTTCACGCTAGCAATGATTTTTATGATTGTCTTTGCATTAATTGTTCCTGTGTTTGGACAAGTAATTGGAGCAGCTGTTTTTAAAGCACTTGGTTTATCGGAGAGTTTTTCTCTCGTGTGGAGTATTACGCGATTAGTGGCCAGTTTCTTAGTGTTATTTGCTCTATTCAGTTTTTTATATACATTTGCACCTGATCGAAAGTTGAAAAGAAGAGAAGTAGTATCAGGAGCATTATTTGCAACGGTTGGATGGATTGTGGTATCGTACTCATTTGCATATTATGTAGATAAGTTTGCTAATTATGCCAATACATATGGTGGTCTTGGTGGTATCATTATTTTAATGTTATGGTTCTATTTAACAGCCTGGGTTATTTTACTGGGCGGAGAAATTAATGGGTTACTACATTTTTATCGAACAAGTGACAATAATTCCCGTAATGAAAAATGATTTTCTGTTCCATAATAAAGAGGAACAGGGGGGATTAAATATGAGTAATAACAAAAAAAATCACAACAATAAAAGTCAAGGTAAACAAAAAAGTAGCTCGCATCCAAAACATAAAACGAGCAGCAGTGCGAATGGACATAATAGCTACCATTAAAAGCGCAAGCCGCTGGAGCTGGATATTAAAAAAACGGGTTCCCACTGGGGACCCGTTTAATTATTTCCTTTTAGTAATCGTAAGCCGTTTAAAATAACAAGGATTGTACTTCCTTCATGACCAATAACGCCGAATGGAAGAGCTAAAAATTGTAAGAAGTTAGAGCAAATAAGCATCGTAATTACTGCTAGAGAAAAGATAACATTTTGTTTTACGATACGATTCATACGTTTCGATAAACGAATTGCTTGAGCGAGGCGAGAAAGCTCATTTTTCATTAGAACGACATCTGCTGTTTCTAAGGCAACATCTGTTCCTTCTCCCATGGCAACGCCAATGCTAGCTGTAGCGAGTGCGGGGGCATCATTAATACCATCACCGACCATGGCAACTGTACCATACTTTGCTTTTAATTGTTTTACCGTTTCAACCTTCGTTTCTGGTAGGCATGAAGCATAATATTCTTTTATGTTGCTTTCGGCCGCGATTGCTTTTGCTGTTTGTTCGTTATCACCAGTAATCATAATGGCTTCAACACCTATACTTTGTAAATCACGAATAGCAGCAATCGTTTCTTGGCGTAAAGTATCTTTTAAAGCGATAAGTCCAAGAATTCCTTTGTTATCACTAATATAGACAACGGTTTTTCCTTCTTGTTCGAGTATAGTGGCGATGCCGTTATGAAAGCCCGCTGTCTCTTCACCGATAAAATCAGCTTTACCGATTTTATAAGCTGTATTTTCTAAAATCCCTCTTAAGCCAAAACCAGTTACGTCTTCTACATTTTCTGGTTTTGATAATGTAATGTCATATGCGTGTTTTGCATATTTAACAATTGCTTCTGCTAGAGGATGTGTAGAATGGCTTTCAATAGACGCGGTAATATAGAGTACCTCTTTTTCTGTTATTCCTTCTCGCATATATACATCTGTTACAGTAGGTTTTCCTTGTGTTAATGTACCTGTTTTATCAAAGGCAATTGCTTTTACAGAGGCAAGCCGTTCTAAATGAATACCACCTTTAAATAAAATCCCATTTCTTGCGCCATTAGAAATAGCAGATAACGTTGCTGGTGTAATCGCTGCAACGAGTGCACAAGGAGAAGCGACTACAAGTAAAATCATCGCGCGATAAAATGTTTCATTCCAACTCCAATCTAATAGAAAGTGAGGGACAAACATCATTAGAGCAACAACAATAAGTACACCTTTTACATATGTTCCTTCAAATTTTTCAATAAAAAGTTGTGATGGCGACTTTTCACTCTGCGCATTTTGAACGAGACGAATGATTTTTTGAAACAATGTTTGATCACTGCGTTTTGTAATTTTAACTTCAATGGCACCTCGTAAGTTTACAGTTCCAGCAAATACTTCATCGCCAAATTTTTTTTCATTTGGAATCGGTTCACCTGTAATAGCTGCTTCATCAATATTTGTTTCGCCTTTAGAAATGGTACCATCGGCAGGAACGCGTTCACCTGGTCTAATCAAAATGATGTCATCAATTTGTAACTGACCTACTGGAATACGCTTTTCTATTCCGTTTGTAATACGTAACGCTTCTTCAGGTTGTAAATCAAGGAGTGCAGAAATTTCTTTTTGACTTTTGTTTAATGTATAGGACTCCATTGCTCCACTTAGCGCGAAGATAAATATTAAGATGGCACCTTCTACCCAGTAGCCAATAATAGCAGCGCCGATAGCAGCAAAAAGCATCAGCATTTCTACATTTAATTCCTTCTCTTCAATTGTATCTTCAATACCTTCTTTGGCTTTTGCATATCCTCCAACTATATATGCGAGGATGTATAAAATAACTCCAGTAGTTGCTGCTTCGCTGTTTGTTAATAACCAACCAGCTAAAATAAAAATACCAGATAAGGTGGCGAAAATAAGTTCATAGTGTTTTTTGAATGTTTGAATCCAAGATGAATTAGGCATATTCTTTTTTGATGGTAATGTTTTTACTTCTGAGTTCATTGTTACTCGCTCCTTCCAATTTCTTATTGAGAAAAATAATCAAAATCGAAACCCCTATAAAACGACGAAAGCTGCCATCCATACGGATAGCAGCATTTCTAATGAGAATCATTTTTAACAGTTATTATCTTGTAATTATTCTATATTGTATCATATGTTTTCATTTGAGGATATGTTTTTGCTTAGATGAAAAATTGAAAAACTTGTTTTTTCGTCTCTCCTTTGATATATATGAGTATTGTTCGTAAAAAGGTCGGAAAGGAAGACATCAAGTGAAGACAGAGAAATTTTTTACTCATCCGATTGGCGTATTTATTGCTGCATTGGCAGCAACATTTTTATGGGGGAGCGCATTTCCATTTATTAAATTAAGTTATGCTGAACTTGGAATTCAGCCACATGAAGTTGGCGAGCAAATATTATTTGCGGGTTATCGCTTTTTCTTATCGGGAGTGATGTTATTATTCTTTTTTAAAGCACTCGGAAAGGATATGCATTTCAAAAAAGAAACAGGGAAACAATTGGTTCAAATTGGTTTATTCCAAACATTTCTACAATATGTATGCTTTTATATTGGTATGAGTTATAGTTCAGGAATTGAAGGTGCGATTATTTCAGGTACCTCATCTTTTTTCCAAATTTTAATTGCGCATTTTCTGTATAAAGATGATGCGTTAAATATAAGAAAAATAATTGGAGTTTCCATTGGTTTTTGTGGTGTGATTTTAGTAAATATCCCAAGTGATGGAAGTTTGGCATTTCATTTTGGAATTGGTGAATTATTACTTCTTGGTGCTGCAATGATGTATTCGTATGGAAACATATTAGCGAAAGAAGGAAGTAAAACACTGGATGTCGGATATATGACAGCGTACCAAATGATTTTTGGATCGGTTGGTTTATTATGTATTGGCATTTTTCAAGTCGGTTTTATGCCGTTTATATTTAGTACGAAGGCATTGCTTATGCTGATATATTTATCTCTCCTATCGGCGGCTGGATTCTGTATATGGAATACAGTTATGAAATATAACAAGGTAGGGAAAGTATCAATGTATATGTTCTTTATACCAGTGTTTGGTGTGTTGTTATCAAGGATGATTTTAGGAGAAGCGATACATTCATTTGTTTTATTTGGTTTAGCGTGCGTTGCGGCAGGGATTATTGTAGTAAATCGAAAAACTACTGCAACGAAAAGTGATGGAAAAAAACAAGCAGCATAGAGGAAGAGAGTACTTTCCTTTTTAGTAGAGAAGAAGAGCAGAAGTGCTCTTTTTTTCTATTAGAAATCCTATATGGTAAAACAGGAAAAAAGATGTTATATCACGAAAAAGGATAAAGTGAAACTTTTATTTGCAAGATAGTACTTTGAGATAGGTAACATATATATTATTCATTGAGGAGAGCATGTTATGAATGAAATTTATACTTTATTAATTGGACAAATTATCGTATTTATTGCAGGTGGCGTTTATGCAATCGCAAAGACCGAGAGAACGCGAGAAAATAGTCCATTACCATTAGTAATTCGCCTCATTCTTAGTTTTTCTTTAACTGGTGGCGCAATTTGGATATGGTTACAGGATCCATCTGTAGAGTATCAACAGTGGGTTGCGATTGGTATGACTTTATCTACGCTTGGTGATTTATTTATGGCAGGGCTTATTCCGTTTGGCCATCGATTAATTGGTGGTATGATTGCGTTTGCCATTGCACATTGTTTTTATGTAACAGCATTTTTACAAACAGGTATTTCATGGAACGGATTTTTGATTGGTTTAGTAGTGTATGGTTTGTTTTTAATCATTGGTTGGTTCTTTTTTATTCGGAATCCAAAACAAGATAAATTATTCTCTGTAGGTGCACTGATTTATGGTTTATGGGTTGGAGGAATGGCATGCTTTGCATTTGCATTATATTATGCAAATTACGGAACGTGGTGGATACCGGCAATTGGGGGATTGTTATTTGTTATTTCTGATTTCATTATTGGTGTCACGGATATCGGTGGTCGTAAAGTAAAGTATGATCCACTTTGGATTTGGCTAACATATGTTGCTGCACAAATGTGCATTATTTACGCTGGAATATAAAAAATGAAGAACTGCTTGTAAGAGCAGTTCTTTTCTATAGAGAAATGATATGGACAATTAACAGACAATATAGAATTTATTTACAAAGAAGATTTATAATAGAGGGATGAGGGAGAAAGGGGAAATGGATGAAAAAGAAAAAATATTTTCGTGAATTTTTTGAAATACTGGCCATTGCATGCTTGTTGTTTTTTTTAATAAAGATCTTTGTGTTTTTTTCAACAACTGTACAGGGAGCATCTATGAGACCGACATTACAGGACGGAGATAAAGTGATTATTAATAAGTTAGCAAAGAGATTTGAGAGTTATACGCGAGAAGATATTATTGTAGTAAAGACTGATAATTTCTATGTGAAGAGAATCATTGGGGTATCAGGAGATGTAATTGAGATGAAAAATGATCAATTATATGTCAATCATCAAGTGCAAAATGAACCTTACTTAGAAAAAAATAAAAAACAAGCAAAGCAACTTCTTATTAATTTAACAGAAGATTTTGGCCCTATTACTATACCTAAAAATAAAATTTTTGTTATGGGTGATAATCGTCTAGTAAGTAGAGATAGTCGTAATGGTTTAGGACTTATTGATAAAACAGATGTATTAGGAAAACTTACTGCAATCTATTATCCGTTTAATCATATAAAAATTGTAAATTAGAAAGAAGGAAGGTCATGGAAGATATTTCTTGGCGTATTCTAATAGGAGCTGGTCGAGGCGCTGTGGGTATGATAAAGTTTGCTGGAGATTTTTTATTAGATGAAGTAGTCGAGCAAGCTTTTGAAAAGTTAGCTGAGGGAGAAGAACGGAAAAAGAAAAGGATACAGCGACATGTGGAAAAACTGAAGGGGTATACGTGGTTTAAAACTTTATACGAAGATAAACGATGTCAGGAAGTTATACTTTGTAATCAAGTGTATAAAAATTTATTAAGTAAGCGTAGGTATATACATAGGTTAATTTATAAAGAAGAAGAGAGAAAGAAATTTATACAGCGTGTAAATTCATGACAAGATGAGGGAAAGGGTGAAACCTCGAGGAGTCTATGAAAAAAGGAAACATCTAGCCTTCAATCATACAATGAAGAACTTTAAGTTAACTACCATTTAGATGTGTGTAAACGGATATAAAAAAGCGCAGGTAGCCTATCACTTGGCTAATCGAATTTAGTTAGAGCAGCGAAAGAAGCGTGCCGAACAAGATTAGAATATGAAAGAACATATGATTTAGATTCATGTCCCCTATCCTGAATTGGGGTATCCTCTTATGACTAAATTACTAAAAGAGAATGAATATACAGCTAATCATAAAAATGTATATCGTCTGCTGAAAGAGTTTCAGATTTAGTCTGTCATTCGAAAGAAAAGCAAACGTTCTAAGTCAGAAAATGCTGAATGATATCACTCATGTTTCTAATGGTACGCGTTTTTATTATCTATTTGTAATTCGAAATTGATTTAATAGGGAAATTTCAGTATGGAAATATCAAATGAAAAGGATATTCAACCTGTATTAGACACCGTGTCATAATGGACAAATAAAAAAGATGTAGCTAAAGCAGTTTGCCATCTGGATCAAGGCTTTCAGTATACGTCTCAAGCAATACAACAAGCGATTAGAAGCATATGGCCGTAAAAAACAGCCACGCTCACCGAGGAAACTGCCTAGATAACACCTGTATGGAATCCTTCTTCTCGCATTTCAAAAAAGAAAAATTATATTTATACCAGTGTAAATCAAAAATTGAGTTAAGATCAGTGTGCCCTAATTGGTTGTCAAAGCGCGCCAGCTACATAATTTTTTATATTGTCCACTTAACAGTGATAAGACAATACCCAAGATGCTAAACAGCATTTTTATCTATAAGCCAAAACTTCAAAAAATGTTATTGTTTGGAGTGTATTATTCGTCTTTTTTAAATTGCTCACATTTCAGTTCTAATTCATCTAACATTGCAAGAAGACGATCTATATCTTCTAATTCTACCTCTTCTGGTTCAATTGTATCGATTACTTCTACGAACATATTTAAACGTTCTTTTAAATATACTAGTTGTGAATCTTTATCATGAATTGCTTTTCCCATGAAGGCACTCTCCTTTTTATTCGAGTTACTTTTATTATACCGCAAAAATGATTGTCATGGACATGTATTTTCATCAATTTTGTCACAATGTTTCATTATATACAGATGGAAATTTAATACACTTGAATTGCTGTTATAAAAAGTTTCACTTTATAAAAAGGCCATATTCTTCTATTATAGAGGATGGACAAATTGTTATTTCAACAGTCAAAGGAGTATTTCAGATGAGTATATCACAAACAATGAAGCCGATTACTCCTTCTTACGATCCATGGGAAGCGTATATGGACCTTGAAGAGTACGGCAAATTACTATTAACAAACGTTGAATTTACAACAACAACGTTATGCAATATGCGCTGTGAGCATTGCGCCGTTGGTTATACCTTACAGCCGAAAGATCCAAATGCGCTTCCGATGGAGCTTTTATTAAAGCGATTAGATGAGATTCCTCATTTGAGATCTTTAAGTATCACTGGCGGAGAACCTATGATGTCAAAAAAATCCGTCGATAACTATGTAACACCACTCTTAAAATACGCCCATGAACGAGGCGTTCGTACTCAAATTAATTCAAATTTAACTATAGATTTAGCCCGTTATGAACAAATTATCCCTTATTTAGACGTGTTGCATATCTCACATAACTGGGGAACAATTGATGACTTCGTTGAAGGTGGATTTGCAATGATGAAGCGCAAACCTACTTATGAACAGCGTGCCAAACTATTTGAACGAATGATTACAAATAGTAAAGCTTTATCAGATGCAGGTGTTCTCGTATCAGCAGAAACAATGTTAAACAAACGTACTTTGCCACATATGGAACACATCCATCGCCAAATCGTTGAAGAAATGGGTTGTAAACGTCACGAGGTACATCCAATGTATCCAAGTGATTTTGCTAGCAACCTTGAAATTTTAACAAAAGCTGAAATTCGCAGTGCAATCGAGCATTTATTAGATATTCGTGATGAGAATGTTTGGATGTTATTTGGTACATTACCTTTCTATGCTTGTAGTAATGACGAACGTGATTTAGCTACATTAAAGAAACTACATGAGAGCAAAAACGTAACTGTTCGTAATGATCCAGATGGACGTTCTCGTTTAAATGTGAATATTTTTGATGGAAATATTATCGTAACAGACTTTGGTGATGTTCCACTTCTTGGTAACATACAAACAAACACATTGCAAGAAGCATATGACAAATGGTGCAGTTCAAAAACAGCTCAATCATTAAGCTGTCATTGCCCAGCTGTGAAATGCCTTGGACCAAATATTCTTGTCAAAAATAGTTACTATCCAACCGAAGATTTCTTAACTAAAGAAACAAATATTACACTGTAAGTAAAAACGTCAGCTAAATATGCTGACGTTTTTTCGTATCTTCCTCTTATTGTGGATGCGGTGAAGAAATAAATTTAAAAGACAAATAATCTTGAATCGGAATAGCTGCCCCAATTCCTTGCGACGTAATATTTTTAATAACCAACCTCTTCTGATTCCCTTTTAAAACAAGATACACTTCACCGAATGTAACCTTTCCTTTTTCATTTACTGCCGGTGTGTAGGCATATAAATACCCTAATTGTTTTGGGCTAACATTGTATACACGCTCTTGACTAGTACCATAACCAATTGTTGTTTTAAATGAAAGCGGGAGTTGTACTTTTTCTAAAGCCTTTAAAAGCATCATTTTTTTCACATCTTCAGCATCTTTAATATATGCTGTTAAGTTGCCCTCTATTGTTCTTTGTGATTCTTGCTTGTATCGAATTGGATATAAGCTCTCCACCCCTCGATTATCATGTGCATTCCGATTCACTTGTTTGTATTCCCAATTTATTGTTGTGTCTGTTGATTCATAATTTAAAGGCCATTGACCTAAATAAATTTTCGCCCTATATCCCACTGCAAGGGGTGCATTTGAAATAGATGTTTCATTAAACATTCGAATTAAATCTGGATTTTCAATTCGAATCGTTGATGTTTTCAATAATTTCTTTGCAAGCTCACTTGGCTGTAAACGTGGTAAATCTTGTGATTCATTTGGATACGTATTATCTTTTGAAATATTTAAAACAGATGAAGGTATTTTTACGTTTATGGTTGTCTTTGCAGAACTACTACAAGGAAATAGTATAATAAACGAGACCATAGTTGAAAGACATATGCTGTACACTCGTTTCACCTGTCTGACTCCTTCCTATCTAAAGGTGTATAAATAATTTACTATATCTAGTGTTTTCTCTACCTTGCGTTGTTATCCTAATTTTTTATAATAAGTAGAAGCCAATTCCCATAATAAAATAGGCCGCTAATAATGTGCCTCCTTCAAACCAGTTCGTATCCCCATCGTTTGAAATTGCAATTGTCAAAAAGACCGCTGTAATCATAGAAACAAGTTCTGGTATCGTAAACACGAGAGGCATTTTTACCGTAAAGAACATCGAAAGGATTACAAGCACAGGTGCAACAAACATAGCAATTTGCAAAGTAGAACCGACTGCTATTTCAACTGCAATATTAACCTTATTCTTATACGCCATAATTATAGCAGAAGCATGCTCAGCTGCATTCCCTACAATTGCAACAATGATAACCCCAATAAATAGCTCAGACCATCCAAATGATTTCGCGACCGTTTCAAATGTATGAACAAGAGCTTCTGAAACATATGCTACCGCAACTGTTGCAAGTGCTAAAATCAGCAACGCTTTTCCCTTTGTCCATTCAGGCTCTTCATCATGCTCTACTTCATCACTTTTGTGCTGATACACACCGCGATGTGTCACCAATTTGAAAAATAATGCTGCCAAATACATAATGATCATAATAATTGAAACACCGATACTTAATTGATACGTTTTTTCTATATTCATCTTCATTGAAAAAATTTCTGGAATAACAAAAGCTACCACAACAGCAAATATTAACAATGCTGAATTATGCCTTGCATCATAAACATTAAAGCTTTGTCTTTTGTACTTAAGACCTCCTACAAAAAAGGAAAGTCCTCCTACTAACAATAAGTTTCCAAGAACAGAACCGGTCAAAGAAGCGAGTACGACCTCTGTTAATCCCGCACGTAATGCAAAAATTGAAATGATAAGCTCAACCGCATTACCAAAAGTTGCATTCAATAACCCACCAATACGTGGGCCAGAAACAATTGCTAAACTTTCGGTTGCTCTTCCCATAAAACCAGCTAGCGCGATAATTGTAATGCAATATACAGCGAACATAATAGTTTGTGGCCAATGGAGCGTTTTCCCAAGAACAGAAAGAGGCACACCAGCAAGTACAAGTATTAGAAAAATTTTATTAAACATATTTTCCATCCTTCCATCGTATGTATTTCTTCTCACTATTATCATTATTCTTCTCCTAACTTGTCTCATTTCATCACAATTACGTTTAAAAAATGAAATTGAAGAAAAAGTATAGAAGATCACAAGAAATTTTCATCAGAAAAATTTTCATGATAAAGAAATTGCGAAGGAAAGAAAGGAGAAATAAAATGCACTTAAAAGAAAAAATCGCAACTATTATTCAAGGACAAAGAACAGGTGTATTAGCCACCGTCCGCAATAATAAACCACATAGCAGTTTTATGATGTTTTTTCACGAAGATTTTGTATTGTATGTCGCAACAGATCGTAATTCAAAAAAACTAACGGACATCGAGCAAAATTCCAATGTACATGTACTACTCGGACGTGAAGGAAAAAAATTAGATGAAGACTATATTGAAATCGAAGGCACAGCCTCAGTAGAAGAAGATCAAACATTAAAAAACAAATTTTGGAATAATAGCTTAAAACGCTGGTTACTCGGTGCTGAAGATCCAAACTATGTACTCATTAAAATTAATCCAAATACAATTTACTACATTGATGGTGCTGGTACGACTAAGCCTGAGTTTTTACGACTTTAAAATGAAAACAAGCCCTTTCAAAAGGGCTTGTTTGTCGAAAAATTCTCATCAAAAAAATATAAAAAAGGTGGAACTTTCTAAAGATTCTGTTATATAATAGTATCAACTTAAATAAACTGTATTAAAACAGAATGAGAGGAGAAATACAAAATGATGAAAAGAGAAGAACGGAAAAATATGATTGAATTTATTGAAAAGAAAAAGGGGATCGAGCGTGAAGAGCTTTTATTTATGACAGATGATGAAGTTGAACACATTTATAATGTGACATATTTTCTATATGAAGAAATTGCAGAATAAAATAGTAAAAATCCCACCAGTCTCACATGATTAGGTGGGATTTTTACTATTTTCATAGTTATTGTTTAACAGTAATCCAACAGAAGTCCTCTTCCTCAAGCATGTGCAGGGCATAGCCCAGATGTTAGGGAGGTGGCATTCACCAGCCTCTTTATTCCCTTCGTTATACTTGAGAATAATTTTCATGTATAATGATACGAGATTGGAGGAATTTTACTATGAGTTCATGGCTATTATTCGCATTATTATCAGCAATTGCTGCAGCTCTCGTATCTATATTTGGAAAAATTGGTTTGGATGGAATTGATGCAAATGTTGCAACAACCGTTCGTTCTATCATTATGGCCTTATTTATGATTGGAGTTATTATGATACAAGGGAAATTTCAAAGTATTGGTGATGTCCTTTTAAATAAAAAAGCACTACTATTCATCACTTTAAGTGGTGTTGCAGGTGCTTCATCATGGCTATTTTATTTTCTAGCCCTAAAAACAGGTAAAGTTTCACAAGTAGCACCTGTAGATAAATTAAGTGTAGTCTTTTCTATTATCCTAGCTATGATTATACTAGGAGAAAAATTAAACTTTATGACCGGAATCGGTGTTCTATGTATTACAGCAGGAGTTCTATTCATTGCTTTCAGCTAAAAACCGCTTCTGTTAGCGGTTTTTTTTCCTTTTTATGTAGAGCCATATAATCAATGCAACTATTACTGAAATAATTAAAATCCAAATTCCATAGTGATGTAAGCTATATTCTACAAACCGCCACTTCTCTCCTAATTTCCATCCAAGTCCAATAAAAACACTAATCCAAATGAATGCTCCACCGTATGCATATAAACAGAATCGCCATACCGTTAAATTTGACATTCCGGCAAAATACGCAGTTAAATGGCGCACTCCTGGTATAAAATATCCAATCGTTAACAAAAACGGACCGTATTTTTCAAATAAAACATGTGTTTTTTCGATTTGTTTTTCTTTAATACGAATCTTTGGACCGTACTTTTTTAATACAGGTAGCCCCAATTTTAGACCAAGTAAGTAACTTAATGTAATTCCTAACATCGCACCTGCCATTCCACTAAAAAAAGCAGCTGGTCCTGACATAATTCCTTTCGAAACATTATAACCAATAAATGTTAATAAAAACTCATCTGGTATCGGTAAACCCACAATTCCACCAGCTAGTGCTATAATAATTCCGAAATACCCATAATGTGCGATTAATTCACCAATATGTTGTTCCATTCGGATGACACATCCTATGCACGATCGTTATTCCATATTGTGCCCTCTCTACCTTTGAAGCAAACATGGTATACATATTCACTATACATCGTTTTTATAATGAACTCTACTCCTATTCATCTTGCCCATTTAGATAAATCTATATTTCTCTTCCAAATGATAAGAAAAATAAAACTTCACAAGCATGATTTTTTGTTACAATAAAAGAAAGTTTATTGTAGCATCGGTTTGACTCTCAAAAAAAAATGAGATACAGATTGAAAAATATATTTAAAATAATAAAATGAGTCTTCTATCCATACAAATGAATATACACCCTTACATAAAGTAAAACTTTAATCAGTAGGGGGGTCTTCATCCTCACTGATTATTAGCCTTCACCAATCGGGATTTTATGGGCAGTTGATCTCCTACCTAGCTTCTTTGCTTTCGCTGAATTTTTAGTTGGGAGTATTACTGCCCGCAAATAGCAGGATAAAATCATTTTTCCAAATTATACAGGGGGAAAAAACATGACCATAGAAAAACAATTGATTCAAAAAGTATACTATGAAACATTTTTAACTGAACAAGATTCTATTCAAGCTCCTCAAATTCTTGGTGAAGCATATGTAAATGAATCAGAAAATAAATTCGCAAATATATCTAATATTCGTTTCGCACAAGGAGAAGTTTATTATCATCATAAAGACTTTGAAGCAGCTATCTTTAAATGGGAAAAAGTAAATAATGAGCTCGCTCTATGGGCAAAAAAGAATATTGCAGACTCTTATTTTGAATTAGGGTTATTTGCAAAAGCAGAGGAACTCTATACGTCCATTCAAACGAAAGATTGTACGCTTACAATGGAGGTTTCGTTACAGCTTCTTTCTCTTTACATTGAACAAAATCGTTTAGGACTTGCTTTTAAGGTCATTAGTGAAGCAGTTTCATTTCAACCAGACTATCCAAATATTACAGCAATCGCTCGTACTTTTTATGAAAAACAACAGGATTGGAACAATGCAATTGAACTTGCTGTTCAAGAAGGAATTCGAACAAAATCATTACATTGGTTTGAAATTTTAACTGATTATGTGAATCAAGGGTTCACGAAAAATATGAAACCGAAATATTTTTATGAAGCATTAAAAATTTTATCAACAATTGACCCAATCCAATTCAAACAATTGATTTCATCGCTTTGGGATAGTTATAAACAAGAGCCTACTTACTTAGTTTGGATTCAAAACATTAATCACCTTTTTTTACATATCGAAATCGATTCGTACGATGAATGGAATGAAATCTCTACCCTTTATCAGGACACCTACTGTGAATTAATTACAGGACAATACTTGATGCACGAAATACAGGAACTGATTCCAGACTTATTAACTAACTGGTTTAGCTTAACAAAAACCGAGCAGTCTTTATTTGTTTCCGCTGCAGTATTATCATGGAATAACGTCGCACCTGCAAGTCTCGATTCATTACTTGTAAAGAGTGCCGGGGCCCTTCTTTCCAGCTCAACAATATACGATGCAATCGATTTAACAGATATTTCTAATCTCTTTGAAACGATTGTTGTATGGGCTGAAAAAAATGACGTAGATTTAGGACATCCATTCACATGGCTTGTTCGAGAAATCTCTGATTTAAATATTAAACAACTCGTTGTAACAGGTACTAGCGGCAATGGTAAATCATCCTTTATTAATTCCATACTAGGTGAAAATATACTCGTTAATTCATCTGCAACTACTACTGCTTTTAAGGATAATGACCAGACAGAAATTACAGAACTCACAGATTTAACGATAAGAAAGACTTCTAACTCCAATGATTTTTACGAAATGATGGCTATGCCTTCAAAATCAGAATTAGAAAGAAAGTGTATTGAATTTAAACTACCATGTAGGTTTTTACGGAAAAATAAATTCTCATTCATTGCCATACCAAGATTAAACGAAGGCACTGATAAGAACGACGCAGCTTTTGATTACTTACATGCAGCAGATGGTCTTGTATATGTACTAAGCGCTACTTCACCGTTACCAGATGAAGAACTAAACGCATTGCTATATATGCGCGAACAAGTACCAAATCTACAGGTTCATTTTGTTTTAAATAAAATCGATACCATTGTCAGCGATGAAGCTGCAAATAGATTAATAAATGAAACTCAATCTAACATACGTATACATTTTCCAACTGCCAGAGTATTCCCTTACTCTTCTTTAAATGAGAGCAGTCAACAACTGAGTGATTTAACCGAATCTATTATCTCAAACTTTACTAATAGAGATATAAAGAAAGAACGTATGTTAAAACTAATATGGTTCATTCAAAAAACCATCACATATCTTCTAAACGAACGTGTGGAATTAGAAAATACATTGGTAAAATCGGTAAGATGGAATAAACACATTTTAGTGAAATTAAATGGTTTCATTAATAATCTTACTGCTATTGAAAAAGATAAAACACGATCTATCACAGATTCCTATCGTTTAACAAAAGAAGAAATTATACATGATTTTCATGAGCAAATTCCTGAATTATTACGGAATTGTTCTGATTTAGTTCAAGAAGATAGTGACTTTAAACTCGTTCACGAAGAATTAAATTCAGCAATGAACGAAAGAATTCAAACTTACTTACAACAAATGATCGTACCTAAGTTTACTCATTCTATTCAAGAATGGATCGAGACTGCACATAATGAATTTATTCAAAGTCAGTCCTACCTAGATGAAATGAGTGAAACATTTAATAATTTATACGAGGAAGAACGCATGAAATTACCATGCGATTTCCAATTACTTGATGATTGGCGCCGAGATGTTGCAAGAATGACAAACCGTATCAAGGTTGATGAAGTAAACATTCTACTACGCTCTACTCCAACACAATTTTTCTTAAAAAGTGCTGGGAAATTATTCGGTAACATGCAAAAAAATCAATCTATGCTCTACAACAAATATAAGCACTATATCGAGACCGAAGACTATACAGATGTAACAAATACTATTTCAAAACAATTCTTCCTTCAATTTGAACTATTTGAAAGTGCTTTAGAGCGTGATATTATGATGTTCTTCAAAGAACCTCTTAGCATATTAAAACAGACTGTAGAGAACGCGCATCTTGAAATAAGTACAGATGAAGCTACATTAACGAAATTGAGAACAAACCCAGAGACCTACCACGATCCTTTAACGTTCTTTAAATTACAGTTACTACAGCACAAATTCATGCTAAACATGAATCGAAAAAAAGATGGGGTCTTTTCTTCAAAAGAAGAGATCAACAAGGCACCAACAATTTAGATAAATAAAAAACAAGTAATGGTCTTCTCCCTGTCAAATAGACAGCATAAAAAATATGCAGTAATCGGTGCACGGTAATCTAGTTTAAATTAAAAACACTGATAATTATAGTAGTAGATATATCCTCGATGAATTGTCTTAATTCACTTTCTAATTTACACTAGTAGGTACAACTTTTCTGTTTTAAGATGCAAACGGAAGGATTCCACACAGACGTCCTCAAGGTTGTTTCCTTTACGAAAGTGGCTGCCTTTTATGACCATATGTGTCTAACCGCTTTCAGTATATGTCCTAGACATATACTGAAAGTCTTAATTTGAATAGAGAACGCCCTCAGCTATATATTGTTTATTTTCTCATCATGAAACGGTGTTTAATATAGGTTGAATGTCCTTTCAGTTGGATATTTTTTAAACTACAATTTCCTTATTAAACCAATTTCGGATTGCAGATAAATAATAATAGCTTGTACCATTAAAAACATACGTGATATTAGTCACCATTCAGAAAAGAAAAAACATTAATTCGCACAATTTTTTCTATCTCTATAGAAACTTTCTTGTCTTCCAGATTCATATTGTATAATATTTCTTTTATGCTCATCTCATCGAAATTCATCCTTTTTCATTTTGATGTTCTATAGGTAGATTTTTTAATATACTCTCATCCACTTTGAAATATAATTTTACATTAAATTTATATCTTTACTCAAATTTTGGTAAGCGCTTTGCTTCTGCTCTCGTTTTTATAAATTTATCCAACATGCATCTGGCATACAAAGACAAATGTATGATACTTTACGTAGTAGAGACGATTGATCTAACTTTGTAATAGCAATAACAGTTGCACTTTGTTTATTTGCGTACTGCACCATTTTTAGTACATCCTTCGTACAAGCACAAGTTGAAATAGTGACAAATATATCTTCTTCTCCTAAGTTAGTCGCAAATGGTAACATCATATAGAAATTGGATGGCATCATCGTTTTTAATCCGAGAAGAATAAACTTATTTGTTCCCTCCATTGTTAGTATAGCTGAGCGACTCACACCATAAAATAATATTTTCTTTACATTCAAAATTACAACTGCTATTTCCTCTAATTCTTTTTATTAATTGTAGGAACACTCACTTCAATTGCAGCCTTGTTTACATATGTAACTTTATTAAATAAATTAAACAGTCTATCTTCTGTATTCATCACCGAAAAATCATTAATATTATAATCTGCAATTGTTAATTTTCGGGCAAGTGCTGACTTAAATGCTTTAAAATTTCCTATACCAATAATTTTATAAAAAACACGACAATTACTTCTCTGGATCATGCATTGCTAGACACTTCTTCTATTGTTAAATTAGGAATAATTTCTGGATTCTCCATTATGTATTGAGAAATCTATTTTCAGCTGGTAAAAATTGATCCATATAATTTTCAATTTTTAATAATATCATTGGTACTTTCAAACTCCATGCATAACTACTGCTTTTGTTGTAATCCTACACTCTTTCTGATTGCAGTATATTTATATTAAACAGCCAATCATTTATGGAATCTTAAATAAAGTTAAATTTAAGTACTTAATCAATTTTTCATACGAGAGGGTCTCCTGCAGAATAGTACCTGTATTTTCGTTATACAAAAAAGCTTGTAGCAGCAAGGTTTAAAAATCCCCTTGTTCTACAAGCTTAAGAAGTTGAAAAATGTCCCTCCCTTTGTTTTCGTTCTAATCTATAGAGTTAAATAAACAGAAGGGAAGTAGGAAATACAAAAAATAAGAACATATTCAAGTATTTTTTTTGGAGAAAATACTTGAAAATGCCAGTATAAATAAAATGCTCCAAAGCAATAAAAATCCGTAACAAATAATCATAATCGTTGTAAGTTTAAATACCGAATAACCTAAAATGGTTTGCAAACCAACAAGTAAAACAGCCATGAGCCAAGAAAATCCAGCTATATGTACTAAACGTCGTTGAGTCTGTTTAGAAGATTGCTGATTTATATGTAAAAAACATGCTATTAATGGTATAGTTTGCAAACCATGGAACCCTAATCCATGAAGCCAAATAATATTTCCATGGATTCCTGTTAATCGATCTTGGATAACAATCATCCAAATACCAGCTGCAAAAGCCAAGATTGTAGAGATCATACCATAACGAATGCTCAAGATAAGGATTGGACGCTGATTCATAGAACCTGGGCAAAAGAATTTCCATGCTAATACAATATAATAGAGAATCATAGCGGTAGCAATAAGACCAAATAAGCTTCCAAAAATCCCATCTAATAAATGCCCTTGTTTACTAAAGCGAGGGTTAATACCTCTAAAATGTTGAATGGTCTCTATTCCATAGCTGTATAGTGAAAATAAAATATATGACCAACGAAAAAAAATACGTTTTTTTGAAGTGAATCCTGAGAATGGTAAAATAGCAGCTGTAGTCAATAAAAATAGACCAAGAGCAAAGTTAAATGATAAAGCTTTTGACAAATCTCCTTCAGGATTAATAATAGCTCCATAGATTCCAATAAATATTACACATAAAATTCCTAATAGGAAACCTAGAAATCCAGTAACAGCTAACCATTTTTCTTCTTCAAAAAATGCGAAAATCCTCCTGAAAGCATTTGGGTGTTTTTTATAATTCACTATTGTATCCCCTTTCAAAATTAGTAAACCCTAGTCTGAAAAAACATCTCTAAAATTATGAATATAAAGTAATCTCTTGTAGACCTATACGATTTTTTACATTTCATGAAAGAAAAAATCATATAAGTCTACAAGAGATGCAATAGGATTCCTTTTTACTCATAAATAGCCTTATTGCTCTTTAATATTACTCCAATAATAAATTAAGCTGATGGTGAAAGAATATCTTCTTAATTTATTTTAGATTCATTAAAAATTACAAGATACAAAGGGAATTCAATAACTAGATAAAATTGAATTCCAAAAAATAGGTTTTAAAAAAATATCAATTTTACAACTAAGCAGAGAAAAGTGCTAAGTCATTTCAATAGCATTTTCTAAGACAAGCCTCATGAAGGATCTTTTTAAATAATAAAAAACTTTTTCATAAGACACATCTTTTTAGAGTTAGTTACAATTAATTCTTTTAAGCAAATTACTAGGGAGATGCACCTCTACTCTTACCAGTACCCTCAAAGAACTATTCATGTTTGAACAGTGCGGTTATGTTATTTTGAAAAAAATAACATATTTAATAATATTATATTGTACACATTATTACAATATTAAATAATAACGTTTAAGTTAATTTTAAATAATTCCATTACTTAATAACAGTAATACAACATTTTTTTGGAATATTATTACTATCAACTTCTAAAATTATCTACTATTTCTAATTTCGCTCTTAAGATTACAAAAATATTTATTTCTTAAAACAACTTATAAATCTTCTACGCTGTTGATCTTAGAGAAAAACTATGAATTTATTCATTTAGCGACGTTTTTATCATTATTTTCTGATTAATATCGGTATTTAAATAAAAGCTCACTTACTTTAATTCTATTATGATAGAATTATTTGTGTTCCTTCTATGCATGCATTGTAACTGGATTCTTTACTTACATTGAGCTTGATGAAGTATTTATATCTTGTGACAAAGAAAAAACATCCTAAAAAACGGCAATTTTTATTGTTATTTCACTAACGCTCTAGGGTCTCCTCCCTGTCAAGTAGACAATAAAAAAAGCTATGCAGTGTGCGCTAATTGAGGTTAGATTAAAAATATTGAAATACGATATAAAAGTATCAACGTTTTTTTTTTTTTTTTTTTTTTTTTTGAATATTCGACAAAAAACGACAACATTCCAGTATGCTATTTGTTACTATAATTTCTGCAGCAATTTAGTTGTATATAAAGAAATAAAACTATTCAATATTATAGTACATAGTACTATAAATAATTGGAGAGGTTAAAGTGGATAATTTTACCAAAAACAAGTAGTGATCAGATTTTAGGTAATATATACCATTATTAGGGATTAAAGGGGGGGTTTTTTTGTTAAAAGGCCAAACATTTTTGGTTACTGGTGGAACGCGTGGTATAGGAAAAGCCACTGTTACAGCACTTATTGAATCAGGAGCAAATGTTGTGTTTACTTATCGACATAATAAAGAGGCTGCAGAAGAACTTTGTTCCACATTAGCACATAAAGGTCAGATTTTAGCTATTCAAGCAGATGTTCAAGACTTTTCTCAAGCAAGAGATACGATTGAAAAAGTTAAGGGACATTTCAATGAGTTACATGGATTAGTTATCAATGCTGGAATTACAAGGGACAAGCCTTTTTATATGATGAGTGAGGAAGATTGGGATATTACTATGCAAACTAATCTTAAAGGGACATTTAATTATGCACGAGCTGCTATTTATGATTTCATTAAGCAAAAATATGGAAGAATAGTTTGTGTTAGTTCGGTAAGTGGAATGAAGGGTATTCCTGGACAAGCAAATTATTCTACCACTAAAGCAGGACAAATTGGTTTTGTAAAAACTTTAGCTAAGGAAGTATCTAAATATGGGATAACTGTAAATGCTGTTGCTCCAGGGTTTATAGCAACAGATATGTGGAGAAAAATCCCTGATAATCTTAAAAATAAAATATTAGAGGAGATTCCTCTGGGTAAAGTGGGGGAACCATCTGAAGTTGCAGATGCAATTTGTTTTTTATTGGGGTCTAGTTATATTACTGGTAGCATAATTACAGTTGATGGAGGCCTACAAGCTTAAAGGAAAGTTTAACATGTTATTAAAAGAGTGTGTCAACATGAATTATAAAAATATTGGAGGTATTTATATGAGTGAGCAAAATATTAAAGAAATCTTAAGAAATATCATTTTAGAAATTACAGAAGTGGAGGACCTTAAGGATGATGAAAATTTTGTTGAGGATTTAGGTGTAGATTCAATGATGACTATAGAAATTGTTGCTCGTATTGAAAAAGCGTTCAAGATTGAAGTCCCAGAGAGCTATCTGACTCAATTTACAGATTTAAACCAAACCTATATTTCTGTGAAAGAGATTATGACGAAATGAAGAGACGTATAGCTATTACTGGTCTTGGTGTTCTTTCTCCCATTGGATCTGGATTAGATAAATTTTGGAGTTCATTAATATCTGGTGAAATCGGTACAAAAGAGATAAAGTCTTTTGATACATCAATCTACAATGTTAATCGTGGTGGAGAAGTAACTGATATGGATCCTGCTACGATGTTGAATAAATTAAAGCCTGAAGTAGTGGGGAGAACTTCTCAGTTAGCTGTGGCAGCTTCACGTATGGCTTTGAATGATGCTAAATTCTCAACGGATACATACGATAACGAACGTGTAGGAGTGTGTATGGGTACAACGTTTGGAAATGCTTCTATCGTAGAAGATTCGCATGATATGGAGTTAAGTGGAGATAAAGAGATTTCGTCAGATCTAGTTTTGAATTATCCTATAGCATATATATCTAGTGCTGTATCAACTGAACTTGGTTTTGAAGGGCCAAGCTTAACTATACCAACTGCATGTGCAGCTGGTAATTATGCAATCAGTCGAGGAGTCGATTTGATTCAAGAAGGAGTTATAGATGCAGCCATTGTAGGCGGAGCAGATGGAATATCTAGATGTGGTTATACTGTATTTCATCGACTAGGTGCCATAGCGCCAGAAGTCTGCCAGCCATTTACTCAGGATAGAAAGGGCATGATAGTAAGTGAAGGCGCAGCTAGTTTAGTTTTGGAAGACATGGAAAAAGCAAAACAACGTGGGGCAACCATATATGCTGAACTTATAGGATATGGTTTATCCTGTGATGCATATCATCCTACAGCTCCTCATCCTGAAGGGGTAGGTGCAATATTAGCAATGGAGAGAGCAATAGAAGATGCAAATATAGAAATGAGTGATATTTCTTATATAAGTGCACACGGTACTGGTACTAAAGCCAATGATTATATTGAATCTTATGCAATTTCCTCTATGTTTGGTAAACAGACCGATTCTATTCCAATTAGTTCTATTAAGTCAATGCTGGGACATACTATGGGTGCAGCTAGTGCTATTGAAGCGGTTACATGCGCTTTGGCTATTCGTCATTCTGTGATTCCGCCAACGATGAATGTTACAGAGTTTGATTCTGCATGTGTAAAAAATATTGTGGCAAATAAAGCTGTACATAAATCTATAAATGTTGCTATGAGCAATTCGTTTGCTTTTGGAGGAAATATATCCACTGTTATTCTCAAGGAGGTTACTTCATGAAAAATTCTGAAAACCGTATTGTAGTAACTGGAGTGGGTACGGTGTCCGCATACGGTACAGACGATAAAGCCCTATGGAAAGCTATTCGAGATGGAGATTCTTCCCTCTGTCATAAAAATTCAAATCAATTGGAATCTCCTCAAGCTGTTCGAGTTAATAATTTTAGAGCTTCTGAATTACTAGGTAAAAAGGGTTTGCGGTTTATGCACCCTAGTTCATTATTTTTATCTGCGGCATCTATTTTAGCTTTAAGAGATGCTTCAATAGATGTCGGAACGATAGATGCGGATAAATTAGGAATAGTTGTTAGCACTAACTTTGCTGGATTTAAAATGAGCGCCCAGTACGATCAAACAACTATAACTGAGGGACCAAGATATGTTAGTCCAATGGAATCACCTAATACTATTGCTAACTCCCCTGCATCGTATCTAGCCATTAGGATTCAATCTAGAGCATTTAATACAACGATATCAAGTGGTTCTTGTGCAGGATTGGATGCACTAGGATATGCCATGAGTATGCTGAAAAATAAAAAGGCTGATACTGTAGTTGTTGGTGGCACAGAGGAATGGAACGATGAAATCAATTGGTATTATAAAAAGGCCGGATTGTTACCAAAAAAACACTTTGAACAGGCTGGGAAAATATTCGATTTACAAAGCAGTGGGGTATTACCTGGAGAGGGCTCAGTGGCAGTTGTGTTAGAACGATTAGATGTTGCACTTAAACGTGGGGCGAATATTATGGGGGAACTTGTTTCATGGAATTCTTGTTTTGCTTCAAGTGCTAATAAGGATACTAGAATTAGAGGGTTTATTCGTTGTATGGATAATGTAATTGAAAAATCAAATATTACTAAAGAGAATGTAGATTTTATTGTTTCAGGGGCAAATGGACTACCAGAACAAGATGAAATAGAATTAGCAGCGTTAAATAAAATGTTTGATTATAATCAAACCCCTATATTTGGATTAAAAAGAATAATTGGAGAAACAAGCGGGGCAAATGGTTTATTCCAACTATTTACGTCTTTGCATGCAATACAAAATGGAGTAATTCCTAGCAGTGCTATATATAATAATTCTCATAATCAAAGAAAAAATATAGATAATGTGCTGTTAACTGCAAATGATATTTTCGGAGGAATAAGCTCTATGATCGTTAAGAAATTAATTTAAATTGTATCATGAAGTCTCGTTTTGGAAGTATAAATGAACAAATCCCTTAAAAAGGTCAATTAAACAACTGAACGAAATTGTTTGAACAGTTGAAAAATTAATCGGATGATTTATTTTTCACTTTAGTTTTTGTGGAAAATAGTCATCCTTATGAAAGTAAAGAGTAGTGAAAAGATGTGTATGTAAATAAAGCTAAGAATAGTTTTTAAACATTTTTGTGTCAAGTTATTTGTAGTTTTCTTACTATATGTTTACTATAAGGGTTCACATTCTATACCCAAGATAAATTATTAATAAATGTAAGTGGTAACGGGTTAATTAAAGAAGTTTGTATAGAGTTTTGGTTAAAATATGGTACGGTTTGCTTTGGGTTGAACTATTCATGAAATACCTTTATATAAGGGTTTACAATTTTTTGTATTTTTATTGATAGATTATTTTTGAATTTTAGGTTTAAAAGTAAATATGCGGAGGTTCATATATTTATGTCCTTAAAAGTTAGTTTTAATGAAATTAAAAATCTTTTACCGCAAGTATATCCTTTTATTCTTGTTGATAGGGTAGAACATTATGAAGACTATAAATCAATTATATGCTTGAAAAATATCACAGGAAATGAATGGTGGATTCCAGGACACTTTCCAGATCAAGCTGTTTTGCCTGGGGTTTTAATTATTGAAGGAATTGCTCAAGCGGGAATTTTATTGTTTCAATTAAGTAATAAAAAAATTGATAGACAGGATGAAGTTTCAGTAGATAATAAATCGCCTTTTTTACTAACTTCAGTTAAGACAAGATTTTTAAAGAAAGTTATTCCTGGGGATCAATTAGTTTATCATTGTAATGTAGTCAAGATGACTAGTAGTGCAGGAATTATTGAAGGAATTGCGAAAGTAGATGAAGAAGTTGTTGCTAAAGCAGAACTGGTATTTTGTATAGGTTAATTGTTTTGATATTCATCTCTTGAATATTAAGGTACATAGTTTTTTAGATTAAATGACCATATTCACCATAATTATATATTTGAGAGTAATGCAATGAAGTCAGGTCAGGTATTTGAAATACTCTCATTTTCATTCTATTAGTGAAGATGAGAGTAAATGTGAAAAGTGGTTTAGTTATAGCGTTTTTCAGCTGAATTTTAGTGTGAGAGTATTTTGAAAGACATAATTAAAAAATCTCAACTTTTAATTATATAGCTTAAAAGTATATTTAAAAATAAAGCTATTGCATTTGTAGTTAATATGTTTTTATCTAAATGGTTGAAATATTCTTTTTTTGAGATGATAAGTTTCTTTTCTTATTATCAAGTTCCTATGAAGGTTTTTGATAATAAGTTTACTAATTAAAATTTAAAATTTGAGATTGAATAAAAAATATTAGGAGTGAACTGAATTGGATGTGAAATTATTTTCTTTAACTAATGCACAGAAAAGAATATGGTATACGGATCTACTTCATCCAAACACAACCACATGTATTCTCTCTGGGACAGTACCGTTGAGAGGGAATATTAGTGTGGAGATTCTAGAATGTTCTATTCAAAAGGTTATTCAACAAAATGATGCGTTTCGAATTAAAGTAATCAATGAGAACGGTGAGCCAAGACAATATATTTACCCATATGTTCATGAAAAAATCAAATATATTGATTTTTCTGAATATTCAATTAATTGCAGTGTTGATGAATGGTTTACTATTCATAATGAGAAAAATATGGATTTACATAACTCTCAGTTATATGAATTTATTATTTTTAAAATCAATGATGAAGAATATGGTTACAATTTTAAAATGCACCATATAATATCAGATGGAATTACTATGGCTATGGTTTGTAATCAAATTACTCAAAACTACTTAGACCTGGAAAATGGAACGGTGTCTTCTGGTCAAGAAAAGAACTCTTACATTGACTATATTCATTCTGAATGGGACTACCAAAATTCAGAGCGTTTTCAAAAAGATAGAAACTACTGGCTGAACAAATTTCAATCGCTTCCTGAAGTTACAGAAATCAAACCTAACGATCCACTATTAACAAGTACTAAAGGAAAAAGAAAAAGTTTTGTAATAAATGATAATCTCTATAATGATATCAAATTATTTTGTACCCAAAACAAAATTAATATATTCACCTTCTTTTTATCTGCGTTATATATTTACATGAACAAAATTACTAATGAGCAAGATATTGTTGTCGGAACTAATTATTCAAATAGGTTAACAAAGAAAGAAAAAGATACGATGGGAATGTTTGCGAGTACGGTTGCAGCTAGAATGTTTGTTGAGCCAGAAGAAAAAATATTATCATTTTTACAACGTGTGTCAGTGGAACAATCTAGGGTTATGTTTCATCAAAAATATCCTTATAATGAGCTAATTCAAGATTTAAAGAAAATACATAAAAATCAACATTTATATAGACTTTTTGGTATTGCAATGGAATATCGATCAATGAGCTTAGTGAATTTAAACGAGGTGCAAACTAAGGTCAAACATAATTTTTGTGGAGATATAGAAAATGACTTTCTTATTCGTATAGTTGAAATACTTGATGAAGGGTGCATAGAAATATTTGTAGAATATCGTACTCAATTATTTGAAGAAAAAGAAATCGAAAATTTTATAGAGAAATTTAATACAATTGTTAAATATATGATTAAATATCCTGATGATAACCTATCTATGCTGTCTTTAATCAGTGAAGAGGAAAAGAAATTAATATTAAATGATTTCAATGATACAAAGGCTAAATTCCCAAGTAATAAGAATATTCATCAATTATTCGAAGAACAAGCGGAATGTGTACCAGATAACATTGCAGTTGTATTTGAGAATAAAGAGTTGACATATAGAGAATTAAATGAACGAGCAAATCAGCTAGCACGAACATTAAAATTCCGCGGGATACAGGAAAATCAGCTAGTAGGAATAATGGTAGAACGCTCGTTAGAGATGGTTATTGGAATTCTAGCCATTCTAAAAGCTGGTGGAGCCTATGTGCCTATCGATCCTAATTATCCAGAAGAACGTATTAACTATATGATTCAAGATTCGGGAATTAAGGAGTTATTAATACAAGAGCATATAAAAGAACGCGTAACGTTTGAAGGTACATACATTATATTAGATACTCATGAGTCTTATCATGAAGATGTTTCTAATCTAAACGTAAAGGTGGATTCGACTCAACTAGCGTACGTTATTTATACTTCAGGGACAACTGGAAAACCTAAAGGTACACTAATTGAGCATAAAAATGTCGTCCGCTTATTGTTTAACAGCAAAAATTTATTTGATTTTAATGCTTCGGACACATGGACAATGTTTCATTCATTTTGTTTTGATTTTTCAGTGTGGGAAATGTATGGGGCACTTCTTTATGGTGGGAAGTTAGTTATTGTACCTCAACTAACAGCTAAAAGCCCAGAAGAATTCTTACAATTGTTAAAATCTCACGGAGTAACAATATTGAATCAAACACCCACTTATTTTTATCAATTACTGCATGAAGAATTGCAATATAACAGAAAAGAACTGAATTTAAGAAAGATCATTTTTGGAGGAGAGGCACTTAATCCTTCGATGTTGAAAGAATGGAGATTAAAATATCCATCGACACAGTTAATTAATATGTATGGGATAACGGAAACGACTGTCCATGTCACATATAAAGAAATAACTGAAAATGAAATTGGGGAAGGCAAAAGCAACATTGGAAAACCAATACCTACTTTACAAACCTATATTATGGATGAATATCAACGTCTTCAACCTATTGGAATACAGGGCGAATTATATGTTACAGGTGATGGGTTGGCTAGAGGTTACATGAACCGACCTGATTTAACGGCAGAGAAGTTTGTTGATAACCCATTTATTCAAGGGGAGAAGATGTATAAAACTGGTGACTTAGCGAGATGGTTACCAGATGGAAATATCGAATATTTAGGACGAATTGATGATCAAGTTAAAATTCGTGGTTATCGAATTGAACTAGGTGAGGTGGAAACAGCGCTCTTGAAAGTGGATTCTGTTCAGGAGGCAGTTGTAATTGCATTAGAAAATGAAGAGGGATTAAAGCAATTGTGTGCTTACTTTGTAGGGGATAAGTCATTGATAGCTAGTCAACTTAGAGAAGAATTGTCACAAGAGCTGCCTACATATATGATTCCGTCTTACTTTGTACAATTGGATAAAATGCCGTTAACTTCTAATGGTAAAACTAATCGTAAAGCATTGCCTTCTCCAGAAGGTAGGATGCAAACAGGAATGGAATATGTGGCACCTCAAACAAAGATAGAGAAAATTTTAGTCTCTATTTGGGAGAGTGTATTAGGAATTGAAAATATTGGGTTATTAGACAATTTCTTCGATCTTGGAGGGGATTCTATTAAATCCATCCAAGTTTCTTCAAGACTGTTTCAAGTAGGGTATAAAGTAGGGATGAAAGAATTATTCAAATTTCCAACCATATCCCAGTTGAGTTTATATGTTCAACCAATCAGTAGCAATGTTGAGCAAGGAGAAATAACAGGTAAGATAATGCTAACTCCTATTCAGCATTGGTTTTTTGAGCAGAAGATGGTAGATACACATCACTTTAACCAAGCATTTATGTTAGTTCAGGAACAAGGTTTTGATGAATCAGTACTTTATAAGGTAATGGAAAAACTTGTCGAGCATCACGATGTACTTCGTACAGTATTCTGTCAGAATAAACATGGATATGAGGCTTGGAATAGAGGGATAGTGGAAGGCAAATTGTATAGTCTTGAAGTTATTGACTTAAGAGGAGAAGTTAATCTCGCTCAAAAGATTGAAGCTAAAGCAGATCAAATTCAAAGAAGTATTAATTTAAATGAGGGTCCTTTAATGAGACTTGGATTGTTCCGATGTGCAGAAGGCGACCATTTATTAATTGTTATTCACCATTTGGTGATAGACACGGTTTCATGGCGAATTCTGTTTGAAGATATTAAAACTGGCTATGATCAAGTAGTAAATGGACAAGAGATTAAGTTTCCACAAAAAACTGATTCATTTAAGTTATGGGCGGAGAAATTAGCTCTTTATGCGAATAGTCAGGAAATGGAGAAAGAACGTGAGTATTGGAAACGAATAGAACAGCAAGAAACTGAGGTGCTTCCTAAAGATTTTGACGCTAAGCATATGCTCATCAAGGATAGTGAAAACATCATTATACAATGGACGGAGCAAGAAACAGAGCAATTATTAAAACAAACGCATCGAGCATATAATACGGAAATAAATGATTTGTTGTTAACAGTATTAGGAAAAGCGGTTCATTCTTGGACAGGAATGGAAAAAATTATCGTAAATCTTGAAGGGCACGGAAGAGAACAAATTATTCCGGAAATTGATATCACACGTACTGTAGGCTGGTTTACAAGTCAGTATCCGGTTGTGCTTCATATCGAAACTGGAAAAGGTTTATCTACACATATTAAGACGATTAAAGAAGAACTGCATCAAATTCCGAATAAAGGAATCGGTTACGGGATCTTAAAATATTTATCTGAGTTACAAGAAGACCATACATTTGGATCCCAACCAGAGATTAGCTTTAATTATTTAGGCCAGTTTGATCAAGATCTGCAAAATAGTGCAATGCAGGTATCATCGTATTCAACGGGGACTACGGTGAGTGGGCATCAATTAAGAACTTATGTACTTGATATTAATGGAATAATAACAGATGGGAAATTGCTATTTTCTATCAATTATAGTAACAAACAATATAGGAAAGAAACAATGGAGCAATTTGCTGAATTGATAAGAATAAGCCTTCAGGAAGTCATTGAACATTGCATAAATAAAGATCGAACAGAATTGACACCGAGTGATATTTCATTAAAGGGATTGACCATAGAAGAATTGGAAAATTTAATGAGTCAAATCCAATAAATAGGAGAGAGTGTAAATGCGTAGAGAAGTAGAAAATGTGTATCCATTATCGCCCATGCAAAAGGGAATGCTATTTCACAGCCTGCTTGAGCCACAGTCAGGAGCTTATTTTGAGCAAGTACGGTTTGATCTACATGGTAACATGGATGTTAAAGATTTCGAGAAGAGTGTAAATGATTTAGTAACAAGACATGCTATATTCCGAACAAACTTTTACAATGGGTTGAGAGACGAGCCACTACAAGTTGTATACAAGAATAAGAATATAGAATTTAATTATAAGGATTTGCGCAAGATGAATGAAGAGTATCGCAAGGAATTTGTTAATAAGATTGTGAGGGAAGATAGGGAAAGAGGGTTTAATCTTGCGCAAGATTCCTTGATTCGCATGGTTATTTTACATGTTAAAGAAAACACATATCATTTAATTTGGAGTTTCCATCATATCTTGATGGATGGATGGTGCTTACCGCTTGTTTTCAAAGAATTATTCGAAAACTATTATGCCATCCAGAAGCAGAGAAAGTATAACTGTGCTCCGGTAATTCCATATAGCCAATATGTAGAGTGGTTGGAAGAGCAAGATCAGGAAGAGGCATCAAATTATTGGAGTACCTATTTAGCAGGATATCAGGAGCAAACGTTATTACCAAAAATAAAGTCACAAGGTATGGACGAGACCTATGTTTCAGAGAAGATAGTTTGTAACATGGGAAAAGAACTAACCAAATCGATGAAGCAGGTTGCCAATGATAACCATGTCACAATTAATACGTTGCTGCAAACAGCATGGGGTATTTTACTACAGAAATATAATAATAGTAAGGATGTTGTATTTGGGAGCGTTGTATCCGGAAGGCCAGAAGAAATACCAGGGATAGAAAATATGATTGGTTTATTTATTAATACAATTCCTGTACGTATTCATCATGAGGAAGAAGTGCAATTTGCAGAAGCAATGAAAAAGAACCAAGAGTTAGCTTTAGCATCACATGTATATGATACGTATCCGTTGTATGAGATACAAGCACTTACTGAACAACAACAAAACTTAATCAATCATATTATGGTTTTTGAAAATTACCCTGCGGAAAAACAGATGGGGCATATAGGAATTTGTAATGAAACCGCTCTAGAAATTGCAAATTTAGAAGTGAACGAGCAAACTAACTATGACTTTAACTTAATTGTTATGCCAGGTGAAGAAATCCATATACATTTCCAATACAATGCAAATGTTTATGAACAGGCAACTATAGAGCGAATTCAGGGACATATGATTCAAATTATAAAGCAAGTTGTAAATGATCCTAATATTAGGGTAAGTGAATTAGAACTGTTAACAGAAAGAGAGAAAACGCAGATTTTAGATGTGTTTAATAAGACAGAAATAGAATATTCAAATGAAAAGACAATTCATCAATTGTTCGAAGAACAGGTACAGCGCACGCCTNAAAACGCAGATTTTAGATGTGTTTAATAAGACAGAAATAGAATATTCAAATGAAAAGACAATTCATCAATTGTTCGAAGAACAGGTACAGCGCACGCCTAATCAAGTGGCGGTTGTATTTGAGGATCAGCAATTAACGTATCAAGAACTAAATGAACGAGCGAATCAATTGGCACGAACATTGAAATCTRAAGGAGTAAGGGCGGAGCAGTTAGTTGCGATTATGGCAGAACGTTCGTTAGAAATGATTATTGGGATACTCGGTATTTTGAAATCTGGTGGAGCTTACGTACCAATTGATCCGGAATATCCTGAGGAACGTATTCAGTATATGCTTAAAGACTCTAAAACACAGTTGTTATTATTACAGCACCATTTACAGGATCGTATACCTTTTGAGGGAAAACTTGTGAATTTGAATGATGAAGCTTCTTATCATAAAGATGGATCGAATTTAGAATCAATAGTAACATCTAATCAATTGGCGTATGTGATTTATACNAAAACTTGTGAATTTGAATGATGAAGCTTCTTATCATAAAGATGGATCGAATTTAGAATCAATAGTAACATCTAATCAATTGGCGTATGTGATTTATACTTCGGGTACAACGGGTAAGCCCAAAGGGGTTATGGTAGAGCATCATGGTTTGTGTAATTTAAAATCAGTAATGTATGATACTTTACAAATGAATGAACAAGATAAAGTTGTTCAATTTGCTAGTTTATCATTTGATGCTTCGATTTGGGAAATATTCACTTCCTTATTCTTTGGAGCGACCTTATATATACCTTCAAAGTCAGTGATTTTAGATTACCATTTATTTAATCATTTTATGAATGAAAATAAAATTACAACAGC
>NZ_LTAQ01000001.1:946709-1064751 GCF_001590835.1 Bacillus gaemokensis | reverse complement strand
GGTTCTGGTGCAAAGATAAAATAAAAGAGAATATAGCGCATATATTTCTAGCGGAATTGTATTTTATGCTGTTAGTCCAAACAATTGATGGATGAATTCTTTCTGGTTTTGAACAGACTGATCCCGTAAATCAATCTGTTCTTTTTTAATCATATGCATGGMTTCTACTCCTGCAAGAATGGATGTAGCTGTGCCAAAAGACTTGAACCCTAACATAGAACRCACACGTTTCTTAATAAAACGATGATCTTGTTCCACTATATTATTGAGATATCTAACTTGTCTTAGCTTTATGCCTTCAGGCATATGTTTTGCTTCTTTYAACGCTTGAATTGCTACAGGATAGGCAGGGTTCTTATCTACTGTTATCACGCGAGGTTTAGAAACGTACGAAAAAGCCAAGGCTTTCTTGAAAAAGCACTTGGCTGCTTGTTTATCTCTTGATTTACTTAGATAAAAATCAATGGTATTYCCTTCTGAATCAACGGCACGATATAAATACATCCATTGCCCTTTTACTTTAATATAGGTTTCATCRACTCTCCATRAATCATTTGTTGATTTWAGATGATGTCGTACTTTCTCTTCTAATTGAGGTCCATATTGATGAACCCAGCGCATAATYGTTGTGTGAGCAATGGATAATCCTCTTTCCTCCATCATTCAACGGCACGATATAAATACATCCATTGCCCTTTTACTTTAATATAGGTTTCATCGACTCTCCATGAATCATTTGTTGATTTTAGATGATGTCGTACTTTTTCTTCTAATTGAGGTCCATATTGATGAACCCAACGCATAATCGTTGTGTGAGCAATGGATAATCCTCTTTCCTCCATYATTTCCACCAGGTTACGGAAGCTCAAATTGTACCGTAGGTACCACCTTACTGTTARTAAGATTAGTTCAGGCTGATAATGCTTCCATTTGAACAAATTTTCCTTYTCCATACCGATCACACACCTTTTTTAGAGTAATATTATCAGTATGTCCAAGTTTAGGAGATTACTTGCAAGAGCTTTAGATTTTTTGCACCATAATCATAACAAGTCCGATTGTCAAAGGTACAAACAAAAAGTGATAAAAGATAGTAATGGCAAATTGAAAACGACTCAGTAACAGAACGTCGGACATAATAAAGATTCACTCCTTTTTTTACATTATCTACATCTAGCTTATAGTGAAAAAATGAGCAAGTTAGGTGGGAGTTGTTACAGAGGTGTGTGTATATTTTGAAAGAATTATGTCGATTGTCTGAAAAATCATATATTTACAATAAAGTAATATCCTTTTGGTATTTTTTTGATTTTGGTACACTTAGTATGTAGTTTAAATGAGAGAAAAGAGGGTTTACTTACTATGAAGTCATTAGAAGAAATTTTGCAGTACAATGAAAAATTCGTTGAAGAGAAAAAATACGAAGAATATGGGGCTGGAAAATTCCCAAATAAAAAGATGGTAATTATCTCTTGTATGGATACACGTCTTGTTGAATTATTACCAAAAGCAATGAATATGCGTAATGGTGACGTGAAAATCATTAAAGTAGCGGGAGCTGTTATTTCGCATCCATTCGGAAGTATTATGCGTAGTATTTTAGTTGCTGTGTATGAACTTGGTGCAGATGAAGTATGTGTTGTTGGTCACCATGATTGTGGCATGGCAAAAATAAAGGCGAGCAGTACAATTGAAAAAATGAAAGCGCGAGGCGTGACAGAAGAGAAATTAGATACACTTCGTTATTCTGGAATCGATTTAGAAAGATTTTTACAAGGGTTCTCTAGTGTAGAAGAAAGTGTAGAACACAGTGTATCTGTCCTTCGTAACCACCCATTACTTCCAGAAGAAGTACCTGTTCATGGCCTTGTTATTGACCCAGATACAGGAAAATTAGATTTAGTTGTGAATGGCTACGAAGCTTAAGGTTTAACCCTGTCATCTTTTTTATCTGGGACTGGATCAAATCCCCCTGGATGAAAAGGATGACATTTTAAAATACGCATTAGTGTGAGCCAAAAGCCCTTGAAAGCGCCGTGTTTTTGAAATGCTTCTAATCCATAATGTGAGCATGTTGGATAAAAGCGGCATGTAGGTGGCGTCATTGGGGAAATGAATTTTTGGTAAAAGCGTATGATGCCGATAAAAATCTGTTTCATAATGGTCTCCTTCTCAGCATATTCTTTTAGTATTATAGCACGACTGTACATAATACTTTACTAATTTGGATTTCCGTTATATCATATTGGATATAACGGAATTAAATTGAAAGCGGGAGAGATGTTTTATGCCATCAGTAGAAAGCTTTGAATTAGATCATACGATTGTAAAGGCACCTTATGTAAGACATTGTGGTGTTCATAAAGTAGGTAGCGACGGTATTGTGAATAAATTCGATATTCGTTTTTGCCAACCGAATAAACAAACGATGAAACCAGATGTTATTCATACGTTAGAGCATTTATTAGCATTTAATCTACGTAAATATATTGATCGTTATCCGCATTTTGATATTATCGATATTTCACCAATGGGTTGCCAAACAGGATATTATCTTGTTGTAAGTGGTACACCAACAGTTCGTGAAGTAATTGATCTATTAGAACTTACATTAAAAGATGCGGTTCAAATTACAGAAATTCCAGCTGCAAACGAAACGCAGTGTGGCCAAGCGAAGCTTCATGATTTAGAAGGAGCAAAACGCTTGATGAACTTCTGGTTAAGTCAAGATAAAGCTGAACTTGAAAAAGTATTTGGTTAATAGATGAAAAAGCTGCCTGTGAAAGGGCAGCTTTTTTACTGTTTAGAAAACATTGGAGTGGAGCTAACGAATAAAAATTTCGCTGGTTTCTCTGTATGATTAAACCAATTATGGGGTGTAGAAGATTCTAGGTGAATGCTATCGCCAGGATGTAGTTCATATTCCTCTGATTCAAGCATAATGGTGAGAGCGCCTTCTAGTACAAATACAAATTCTTGTCCGGTGTGAGAATACGGATTTCCCTTCTCTTCACCTGAATGTAGTGTGACTAAAATCGGTTCGAAATGTGGGTTCGATACATTTCCAGAAAGATTTGTGTAAACAAATTTTGAGTAATTTACATGTTCTTCGTTTTGTGCACCACGGCGTACGAGACTTTTTGCTTTCTTTTTTGTATCTGGAAAAAAACAGCTTGGGCTAACATGAAGCGCCTCTGATATTTTTTTTAATGATTCTAGTGTAATAGAAGATTTCGACCGCTCTACTTGCGAGATAAAACTAATAGATAGATTTGTTTTTTCAGAGACTTGTTTTAAAGTCATTCGTTTTTCTAAGCGAAGTGCTTTTATTTTTCTTCCAATATTGTCGTCCATATTATAATCCCTCGAAATTAGATAGAATTGTTCTTATGAAAAAAGTGTAAAGGAAAGTTTTGATTTTTGCAAATTATTAACGGGATAAAATTCAGAAAAATTAGATAATAATATTGTAAATCTATTTTCTGTGCATTATAATGACCGTAAGTGTATAGATGATAGGAAGTTCTTTTTTTTATGAAATAAATTGAAGTGTTACTTTAATTTATTTTATCTCTAATTAAATTTAATATAGCGATGGGAGGAAGAAGCATGTATCAAACATTTAAAGGGGCATATCCGGTTATCATTACACCGATGACTCAGGACGAAGAGGTTAACTGGGAAGGGTTGAAACAAAATATTGAGCACTTTATTCAAGAAGGTGTGGCTGGTTTAGTTGTTAACGGTAGTACAGGGGAGTTTGTCAGTTTAACGAAAGAAGAGCGTTTTAAAGTGGTTGAAGCAGCGGTAGAACAAATTAACGGGCGTATTCCACTTCTTGTTGGAACGGCAGCAGAAACGACAAAAGAAGCAATGGAATATACAAAGCAAGCAGAACGAGCTGGGGCAAGTGGTGCACTGCTTATTAATTCATACTATGCTCATCCGAAAGAAGAAGAGATTTATGAGCACTTTAAAGCTGTAGCGGAATCTGTTCATTTTCCAATCATGATCTATAATAATCCATTTACATCTGGCGTTGATATTAGCACGGATACAATTCTTCGCGTCGGTCGTGATGTGGAAAACATTACACATGTAAAAGAATCGAGCGGTGATATTCGTAAAGTTCGTGATATTACAAGACAAGGAAAAGGCGATATTGAAACATTCTGCGGCGCAGATGATTTAGTATTAGAATCTTTTTTAGTTGGCGCAACAGGTTGGATTTCAGTTGCAGGTAATGCGGTACCAAGGCTTGTAACGGAACTATTTGATGCTGCGACAAATAAGGAGCTAGAGAAAGCGTGGGAATTATACGATAAAATCTTACCGCTTTGTAGCTTTATCGAAGAATCAGGAAAGTATGTTCAAATTATTAAGCGAGTCATGGATTTAAAAGGGCAAGCAGGCGGTCCGTCTCGTAAACCACGTTTGCCTTTAACGAAGGAAGAGGATCAAAAGCTACAAGGAGTTTTAGAGAATCTATTAACATTACAAAAATAAGAAGGGAGAGGGAGTATGTTAACGACAGGTCAAAGCTTAAAGCCGAAAGTTCAAGCGTTTTTAGAAGGAAACAAGGAATTATTTATCGATGGGAAATCCGTTCCGGCAGTGAGCGGTAAAACATTTGAAGTGTGGAATCCAGCGACAGAAGAAGTACTTGCTGTCGTAAGTGAAGCTAGCGAAGAAGATGTGAACTTGGCAGTAAAGGCTGCACGTAGAGCTTTTGAAGAAGGGCCTTGGTCTAAAATAAGTGCGGCAGAACGGGCACACCTTATTTACAAACTTGCAGATTTAATAGATGAAAATAAAGAAGAGTTAGCACAAATTGAATCGTTAGATAATGGGAAACCGTATAAACAAGCACTTGAAGATGATATTGCAGGAACAGTTGATCATTTTCGTTATTATGCAGGATGGGCAACGAAAATACTTGGTCAAACGATACCGATTTCTCCGGAGTATGTAAACTACACACGTCATGAACCAATCGGTGTTGCAGGGCAAATTATTCCGTGGAACTTTCCATTATTAATGGCAGCATGGAAATTAGGCGCGGCACTTGCAACGGGATGTACGATTGTTTTAAAACCAGCAGAGCAAACGCCGCTTTCTCTTCTATACACAGCTCAGTTGTTTAAAGAAGCAGGATTCCCAAATGGTGTAGTCAATTTTGTACCGGGATTTGGGGCAGAAGCTGGTGAAGCGATTGTGAATCATCCAGACATTGATAAGGTTGCTTTTACTGGTTCTACTGTCGTTGGAAAAGGAATTATGCGTAAAGCGGCGGAAGCAACGAAGCATGTCACATTAGAGCTTGGCGGGAAATCACCGAATATTATTTTAGAAGATGCGGATCTTTCTAAAGCAATTCCTGGTGCATTCAATGGTATTATGTATAACCATGGTCAAAACTGTAGTGCGGGTTCACGGGTATTTGTTCACCGAAAACATTACGAAAAAGTTGTTCGTGAACTAGGAGAAATGGCCAATGAAGTGAAATTAGGAAGTGGACTAGATCCGAATGCAGAAATGGGACCACTTGTATCGAAGAAGCAACAGGAACGTGTACTGGGCTATATTAAGAGTGGAATAGAAGAAGGGGCAAAACTTGTGGCAGGCGGCATGCAAGAATTTGAAAAAGGATATTTCGTAGCACCAACTGTGTTTGCTGATGTAACAGATAATATGAAAATTGCACAGGAAGAAATATTTGGTCCGGTTGTTTCAATCTTACCTTTCGATGATATAGAGGAAGTCATTGAGCGCGCGAACAATACACCATATGGTTTAGCAGCTGGTGTATGGACAGAAAATGTAAAAACAGCGCACCAAGTTGCCAATCGATTAAAAGCAGGTACAGTATGGATCAATAGCTATAACTTAGAAAATGCGGCCTCGCCATTTGGTGGTTATAAACAATCTGGAATTGGCCGTGAAATGGGATCGTATGCGCTTGATAATTATACGGAAGTGAAGAGTATTTGGTTGAGTTTGGAGTAGTTTGAGAGAAGGATATGGATTCCATATCCTTTTTCTATACAAAAATATAGGTCTGTTTTTTTGTTCAAAAAAGGGAGGATGAATGATGGAGAGGGGAATGAATCAAAAACTAGATTTGCATCCAGCTGACACGACAAAAAAATTTAGATGGACTGTTGTTTTTTGGCTTTTGGCAGGTGGAATTATTAATTATTTAGATCGTACAAATTTATCAATTGCTACTCCGGAAATTATGAAAGATCTTGATTTTACAAAAACGCAGATTGGATTGTTAGGAACGGTTTTTGCTTGGGTATATGCAACGATGCAACTGCCAGCTGGTTGGCTTATTGATAAATATGGAGCAAAGAAGATTTATTTTATCGCTATTATTTTATGGAGTGTGGCTACTGCTTTAACAGGTGTTCTCAATAGTTTTTTCATGTTTATTATTGCACGTATTTTACTAGGGATAGGAGAAGCACCTTGCTGGCCGACGGGGGCAAAAGTTACTTCTGAATGGTTTCCTAAGAAGGAAAGAGGACTGGCGACGGGAATTTGGGATTCAGCTTCAAAATGGGGACCAGCTATCTCACCGCCTATTCTAATTTTTTTTATGGTGACATTCGGTTGGCGAGGTCTCTTTTTTGTAACGGGATTAATAGGTATTATTTTCGGTATTATATTTCTTATGTTCTATCATGAACCGAGGAAAAGTCGTAAGCTTTCAAAAGAAGAGTTAAAGTATATTGAGTCTGATCATATAGAAGAAACACCTGGAAAACAAGATTCAAAAATTAGGTGGGGAAAGCTATTCACATATCGCACAATGTGGGGACTGATTCTAGGGTATTTTTGTACGATTTGGAGCTGGAATATCTTTCTCGTATTTTTACCACTGTACTTGGTCGAATCGTATCATATTTCTTTAACGAAACTAGGAATTTATGCGAGTATTCCCTATTTCGGAGGGGTGTTCGGAAACATATTTGGTGGATATCTCACTAAGAAAATGGTGGATAAAGGAGTGGCTTCACCAATCAATTCTAAACGTATGTTAATTAGTATTAGTGCGGTTCTAACAGCAATCGTTCTTATTATTCTTCCGTTTGTACACGATATTGTATCTACAGTTACCCTTATGACATTAGCAATCTGCTTTATTTCTTCTATTACAGGTGGAGCCTGGGCGCTTGCTGGAGATGTTGCTCCTGCTTCTTCTGTAGCCTCTGTCAGTTCGATTCAAAGTTTTGGTGGATATTTTGGCGGAGCATTTTCTCCAGTTGTTGCTGGAATAATTGTTGATGCAACAGGATCTTATGCGCTAGCATTCATTTCTGGTGGAATTATTGCTGGATGCGGTGCGATTTGTTATTGGTTTATTGTGAGGAAACCGATTGAAGCTAGGTGAGTAAAAAAGTCACCTAAGAAATGAATGTACGATAGTAGAGAAAAACTTCTGTTTGTTGAAACAGAAGTTTTTTCTTTATTGTGAAGGAGATTTGTAATTTATAAATAATATTGACTCTAACGTATACGTCAAAGTTTATAGTGAAAGTAAATAACAATTGGGAGGATGCGATGTATAGCATAGGGGAAATTTCAAAAGAGACGAATGTTACGACAAGGACGCTTAGATATTATGATGAGGTTGGTTTATTAAAGCCATCTTATATTGCAGATTCAGGATATCGCTATTATTCACAGGATGATGTGATGAAGCTTCAACAAATAACGACTTTTAAAAAGCTTGGATTTAAGCTTTCGGAAATTAAAGAAGTGTTAAAAGAAGAAGGAATTTCAAGAGAAGAAAGGTGGAAACATGCACTGAAAACAGAAATTCAAACAATCCAATCGGAAGTGAAACGACTGCAAGATTTAGAAAAATTACTGTATACAACGTTTCATTCGATTGAATTAACAGGAGAGTTGCGTACTGAAGATTTGATGCTATTTATCAAATCCGTACAGGGAATGGAACAAAGGGAAACGTTTCGTAAAAAGTATTTTACGGAGGAGGAACAAAAAGTGGTTAAGAATTTACCAACATTTGAAGAAGAGGACGAACGGACGAAAGAATGGTTGCAAGTATTGCGAGAAATTCATCAGCATATAAATGAACCAATTGATTCACCTAAGGTTCAGGAGTTGGCAGAAAGACTAGCTGCTTTTGCCATGAATGTATTTCAAGGAGATGAGCAGTTAATTGACAAGTATTGGGGGCTTATTAAACCAGAGCAAGATGAAGTAGCTAGAGTGTATGGACTTGATATAGCAACGATGAATTATATAGAAGAGATAATGGATTATTATGTGAAGAAGGAGGAAGATAAATGACGGCTTCGCAAAAAGAACAGTTATATGGAACTGAGCATGCAAGGATGGAGCGGAAATATTTTTATATACATGTAGCGGTTTTCCTTATCGTACAACTCATATTTATTTTGATGGTTGGACTTGTCCCTGTTAGTGACTTGCCAAGTAGTTCGTACATCTTTCATATAAAAGATTGGGTGTTGAATAAAAAGGTTGGATTCTATCAAAATGAAACAATTAATTTTATTATGCGTATTTGGACATCAGTTCTTATTATCCATTGTATTTGGTCCATGTCATATATCTTTTTTCCAAAAAAGAAGCGTAGTTCGGTGAAAAAGGAAGAAAGAAAAGAAGTTCAGAGGGAACAAAAGAAGAAAAAAGAATTAACAACAAATAGAGCATGGATCTATTTAATCCTCGGTGGATTCATTGAAATATTTTGGGCAACAGGTTTGAAAACAAATGCAATGAACATTTTCACGCTCATTGCCATTCTAATTAGTTTTCAATTATTGATTGATGCAACAAAGAAGATCCCGATTGGTACGGCTTATGCAGTATTTACTGGAATTGGCACAATCGGAACGATATTGGTTGATATTTTTTATTTTCAAGAGCCGTTTCATTTCGTGAAAATCCTTTTGATCTGTTTATTAGCACTATTTATAATCGGATTGAAATTTAGCGGAGAGAAGGAAGAGGTGAAGTAAATGGCATGGATCTATTTAATTATCGCAGGGCTCTTTGAAATTGTTGGTGTGATAGGTGTAAAGAAAGTTGCGAAGAACAATAACTGGACAAATAATCTCATTCTAATTGGTGGATTTATCATTAGCTTTCAATTTTTAACGATGGCATTGCAAGACATTCAGTTATCAATCGCGTATGCAGTTTGGACTGGAATCGGGACATTGGGAGCGGCAATTGTTGGTATTCTATTTTTTCATGAACCGAAAAGTGCCTTTCGTATATTTTGTATTGTTGGGATTATGGGGACGATTCTTGGATTAAAGCTAGTGGGTTAACGTTTGATAGTTCTTATTATCCCGCTTAAAGAATGTTTTAGACTAAAAAATAAATATACGATTTCTATAGAAAACAAGGATCATTTAGAAAAAACATACTTGATGAAATGAAGATGCATATATTTCTAGATAAAGATTTGAAAAATAAAAAGACTTATACCTTATTGGAAGAGGAGTAAGTCTTTTTTTGATGAATAATATATTGATTATTTCATGGTATAATTTGGTTTTAGTGGGTTTGTATTTAATATGACTCATGACAATAAAATTTTTGGATTTTGGAGGCGTTAATTTGCACTGCTGCATTGTTTAAAAATACGGTAGTGTATCGTTTGTAATGAAGTGTAGATAAATACTGTTCAGTTTATTAAGTTATTTAAGCTTTGAAATACAAGATAGAAAATAGCCTACATTATAATGAATGTAGGCTAAGAGATATAATTTAATCTGTCATTAATTTTGAATAAATACTTAGATCAATAAATTTTTCTTTTGATTTTTCGCACATTCTCATTGTTCCTTCGAATGTAAAGTTTAACTTTTGTAAGACTTTTATTGAATTAATGTTTTCGGGTTCAGCTTTTGCTTCTATTCTATTGAATCCTAAAGTACTAAATGCATAATCTATTAAAGCGAGAATGGCTTCCGGCGCATATCCCTTACCCCAAAAAGCTTTACTAATATCGTAACCAATTTCTGCTTTGGCGTTTTTGAAATCTAAGGAATTGTAACCACAAGAACCGATAATTTTATTTGATTCTAATTCGATTATTGAATAACGAATAGCTCTGTTTTCCAGAGATAACTTATCAAGTATTTCAATCATTTCTACTGCTTGGCTTTCATCAGTAAAACTATTGATGTTCATAAATTTTGTAACTTCTGGATCAGACCAAATTGCAAACAAACTAGCCGAGTCTGATGCTTGCATTTTTCTTAAAATTAATCTTTTGGTTTGTAGTTCTGTAATCAATATTTTTGCCTCCATTACGTTTTTGTTTTGGGGTCAAGGTATTGATATCTGCGCATAGTTCAGTCCCTTCATGTTTCAAGATAATATTATTATACAAGTTATAAAGGATGAAACAAAAAAAGTTTAAAGATTTTGCTTATGTTACAGTTCGTGATAACTGCGTAATAAAAAATCAAACGGATTTATTGTAATTTTTAAGTGACTTTATTTGTAATCAAACAACTTTATTGTTAGTCAACAAAATGGTATAGGGAGATGACTGAGTGAATGATGTAAATCCAAAAACTGAAATCAAAAAGACAAAGAGAAAAGTAGCGTTGGTATTATTTTCTGCACTAGTAATTATAATTGGCTTCGGATATTGGAAGTTTTTTAGTTTGCAAGGTGTTCCAACAGGGAAATTAATACGAACTGTGAAATCTCTAGATGGAAAACATGCTATAAAAACGTATTTTCATAATGCCGGATCATTAAGTGCGGATGCGGTTAGAGAGGAATTAGGGGAATTAGTGAATCTTAGTTCAAATTCCGCCAAAAATATATATTGGAACTATCCGGATACAGATCCATACATTGAGTGGATAGATAAGGATAGAGTTAAAATTGGGGATCAAACGTTAGATATTTCAAAGAGAGAAACTTATGATTGGCGTGATGATCCTAAGCATATTAAGGAAAGGTCTAAACAGTTTGTTCAGTAAATGAGATATAACTGTTTTGGTCAAATAAAGTAAAAGATTAACTAAAAGAGCTATTTTTCTATATTCAGTGGGAAGATAGCTTTTTTCTTCTTTATCGTAAAAGTATCGAAATCACAACAAAGAAAATAAAACCAGAAACAAAAAAGGAAACAACCCTATTGTTTTTCTATTTGCTTTCATTTCAGAAATGCCCATGATAATAAACATACACGCGAGTGAGAGTTGCATGTAAGGAAGTACGTCAATCTTAGTAAAATAATAGTAGATCCCGATAGCGATTGTTAGAAGGCCGAAAAAAATACGTAATCCAGTTAGCATTTCATTCCCCCCCTTTGAAAGTTCACATTAGCGAAGTAAATCCGATAAAGCGAGAAATAAAGCTCCGAATCCAGCTAAGAAGCCAATTGTTCCACTTATTTTATGGTGTTTGTTCAGTTCTTCCAAACTTATCGCGAAAGCCATGAATCCTAAAGTAATAAGCATGTAAGGCATAATAGTTCTGTTATCTATAATAAGGCTGTAGATAGCTAGGGCTAATGCGATGAGTGCAAATGTAATTCGAACTATTTTTAACATACTATATTCCTCCGTAAGCAAATGCTTGTTACATAATATACTTTATTGCGAGAACACCCCACACGAAAACTCCTGCAACAATGCAAGTTAATCCAGTACTTTTATCCTGCTTTTGTATTTGTTCAATCGCGATTATGAACATTAAAGCTCCTAAGAAAAATTGTGAAAGTGTAAGAAATGAATCCTTATGTGTAAATAGACTATACAAAGATACGATAATGACAATGAAAGCAGTTAGGAGGCGTAGTATACGAACCATATTATTGATCCTCCTTTTTATGTGCCAGATAAGGATTGTCCTCCGGCTGATCAACCGAATGTTTATAAGAATAGCCTTTATTAATCGTTAGCACAGAGAGCACTAACACGAGAATGACAATAATGACTCCAATAATTAATATTTTAATCACGCAGAACCCTCCTTTTCTTTATTTTATCATTAAACGAAGTTTCGTTTTACATAATTTTGTAATTGTTGAAAACAATAGAAATTAAAAGAGTGAAAGGAGGGCGCTACATGGATAATAAGAAAACATACTATATATCAGTAGGAAACGGTCAAATTTCGCAAGTGAAAACAGCAGATACGTATAGTTTTGAAATTCAAGCAAATGATGAGGAGATTATTCAACTCCGGGAATATTTTGATCAAGCGTATCGTGAAGATCTTGGTTCCTTTGTGCGTTCGCATGTTCCGTATGTTGAGTATCATCATGATTCTAATAATGACCGGTATGATGAACAGTTACAGAAGGCGTATGAGATGATTTATAACTTAGGAAATCATGAAACAAAAGAATTAGTCGCGCAAATGGGAATAATCAATGGATTATAGTTGGATAACATTATGCAGAAAAGCGAGAATATGCTACAATTTGTGGTAGGAAAAACTTGTAACCATCAATAGGGGAGTAATGGCATGTACAAATTTAAAGATTATTACCACAACACTGTACAATTATCGTTTGAACGTTATCCATTTTCTCCTGAGCCAAAGCATGTTTGGGTTGTATGCCGGTACGGGGATCAATGGTTATTAACGCATCATTTACGCCGCGGTCTTGAATTTCCAGGGGGAAAAGTAGAAATTGGGGAGACACCGGAAGAGGCGGCAGTTCGAGAGGTTCATGAAGAAACCGGCGGTATTGTTTCTGATTTAACTTACTTAGGACAATACAAAGTATCTGGAAAAGACAAAATAATCATTAAAAACATTTATTTTGCAACAATTAGTGCAGTTGAAGAGCATACGCACTATGAAGAAACGAAAGGGTCAGTTTTATTAGAAGACATCCCTGATAACATTAAAGTTGATAGGAAATTTAGCTTTATTATGCGCGATGATGTATTAGCGCGTACGATGAAACATATAGAAGAAATCGGCTGTTTTACGAAGTAAAGGGGCCGATTTCTTTTTTATTTCACGAAATGAATTTTAGTTATTTTTCTAAATTAAGGTGTAAATATATCTTTGTATTTTTTAGGGTTTTCTATACAATTTAAAGTAAAGATACCTTTACCTTTTTGTCCATGTTTGCCTCCTTTGAATTAAGGTTCGTATCTTATTTGTTCAAGCTTTACAAACGAAAGTACCTCCAGCAAATCCAGGGCCACACGAGAATGTTCAAAATTACCCCAAAACAAATCCTTCTTCCAAACCGCAGAAATCCCAGCATTTTCAGCACCAATTACATCATTTTTAGGATGATCTCCAACATAAATACATTCTTCTGCTGGGACGTTTAACCTCTGAAGAGCACGCTCAAAGATAGCAGGATTTGGCTTCTTAATGCCTTCTGCTTCTGAAACAAGAATGGTGTTTGTATACGTATGTAACTGTAAAGCACGAATATTACTCATTTGAAATTCGGTCATGCCATTTGTGATAATCCCTATTTTGATATTCTTCTTTTGTAATTGCTGTAGTAGTTCATGCATATTTGGAAAAGGAATGCAGTGGTTTGAAAATTTTGTTACGTAGTCATGTAGGAGTTGTTCAGGTGTTAGATGAGTAATGTTATATTCTTTGAGCAAGGTAGAATATACTTTATCTTTCCCAGTGTATCCATTATTATCGAGCTCCATAAAACAGGAGCAGTATTCAGTTTTATTGATGCTAGTAAAATGCCCCGCATAACGATCATATTGATCGCTAATAAAACACTCCAAAGATTGACGGCGATTTAATAATGTTCCATCTAAATCAAACAACGCAGCACGTATCATCATAGTCCCCCTTACAAGTAAAAAAATCCCTATAAATAATTATCGCATATTTTCAAAAAAATGATTATGATATTTTTGTAGAATGGAATGATGGAGGTTTATATGGGAAAGTTTTATGGAAAGTTAGCATGTCTTATGATGGTGATTGGCTTTATGGCAGGCTGTAGTAAAGAGGTAGATGTTGCCGAGAAGAAAGAGAGTTGTAAAACAGAAGAAGAATGTATAAAGCTTGGAGATGAGATGATTCAAAAAGTACATAAGAAGATGGAAAGTCTTTCTCGTCTGGAAGAGCCAGGGGAAAATGTAGAAGAATCGGAAGGAGGTACAGAAGAGAATCCTGGGAAGGTAGAAGGTATTAAGGAAGCTGAAAAGAAGAAAAATGATGATGAAAATTATTTCTTTTTAGCATCTTACTATATTGATGAGGAAGACATCATAGATCCTTATTTTGAAAAACTAGATAAGAAGCGTTTAAATAAAGTGTTTGCAGATGATAAAGAAGCGAAGGAAGAGATAATCAAGCAGCATGAGGATAAGGATTATCATGAAACGCTATGGGAGATTTATCGGACGTTAATTCCTTCTAAATATCGTGATAATATAAAAGAGTTCGATATTGTGACAGATGGATATGATGGAATCGTTGCCCATGTAACTCCTAGTATGGAGAATCCAAAAGAGTGGGTGTTAAGCTTAGATACGCTCGATTCAGGTGTGAATATAGATGAAGTGATGAAGACATTAATTCATGAGACAGCGCACGTATTGACGCTAAGCAATAAACAAATTCCGGTAGATAAAAAGTATTTAAAAGCATTTGAAGATGATAAAGACATTTCATCTTATCAAAATAAATGTAAAAATCTGTTCTTACAAGAAGGGTGCGCAAAGGCTGATTCGTATATTAATAAATTTCATGAATCTTTCTGGAAACCGATTGAACAGGAATGGAAAGAAAGGCAAATTGAAACAAATGAAGAGGCGCAAATACAATTTTTCAAAGATAAGCATGATCAATTTGTTTCCGAGTACGGAACAACGAATGTAGCAGAAGATATTGCAGATACATTTACAGCATTCATTTTACAAGATTCAAAGAAAGTGAAAGAAGGAACAGAAATGAAGTATAAAAAGATTGCGTTCTTCTATCAGTTCCCTGAGCTTGTAAAAATGAGAGCGGAAGTGTTGTCTGGATTATATGAGATATCACGGAAAGTAAAAGAATAATAAGCAGTAAAAAGCAACCGAGATATAACTAGGTTGCTTTTTTCATGTAGAAGGAGGAACTAGAAATTTCTAATAGAATAGGTATAAAAAGAAATTTGTCACAAAATTGACACAATTACAATATACATGTTGTAGATGCAATGAATTCATTCTCAAGGAGGTAGATCGTTTGAAAACCATTCTTGCTATTGCTGGTCTTATTTGGGTAATGTCTCATGGGGTTCCGATTTTCGAAGGAGAACAAATTCGGAGTGCATTAAATCAACATTTTGATGCGTATCATATTGTAGATCGACAAGATAATATTGTAACAGTGCGTGTGAAAGATTGTTTTCATACGGTCACGATTAAAGGGAATGCTGTGATTAACGATACAAAAGTATGTGATCAGAAATAAATAGTGTATAAAAAGAAGAAAGAGCTGACCCCGGTATGTTGTTTAGAGTCAGCTTCTTTTTCGTTTTCCTACAATTAATTTCTCAAATCCTTCAACAAATACATACATAAGAGTGGCAAGGACACATGTCAGTAACACACTTAGTAGTACAAGTGTAAAGTTAAAGACTTGGAATCCGTAGCTAATTAAATAACCGAGTCCTTCTTTTGAAACGAGGAGTTCTCCGAAAATAACACCGACCCATGATAATCCAACATTTACTTTTAACGTTGAAATGATTGCTGGGAAGGAAGACGGTAAAATTACTCGCCGATAGCACTGCCACTTATTCGCACCAAATGTATCCATTACTTTTATATAATTAGAATCAACTTCTTGGAATGCGCTGTAAATAACGAGAATGGTGATGATAATGGAAATAATTACGCCCATTGCGATGGAAGATGAAATGTTTGGACCGAAAATAACGATAATAATCGGACCGAGTGCTACTTTCGGCATTGCATTTAGCACAACAAGATAAGGATCTAATACGCGGGCAAGAAGTGGTATCCACCAGAGGAGCGTTGCGATAATTGTTCCAAGCAATGTGCCAAGAAGAAAGCCGACGCCTGTTTCAAGTAGTGTCGTCCATATGTGAACCCAAAGTGATCCATCCCCCCATTTACTTACGAACAACTCCCAAATGCTTGAAGGAGAGCTAAAGAGTAAAGGATCAATCCACTCCTGTTTACTAGAGATTTCCCATAATGCAAAGAAGAGAATGAGAAGGAGTAATTGTAAGAGTCGCGCTGCCCATGTACGCTGCCGTTCTTTTTTTCGAAACTGTGCGTGTAGTTGTTTGATGTTATCCAAGGCGTTCCAGCTCCTTCCATATGTCTTGAAAGAGGGCTGGGAAATCAGGGTGATGCCGTGCTTTTAATGGTGATAAGGAGCGGATACTTTCTGGTACAATGAAAGTCTTTGCGATTTTTCCTGGCTTAGCTTGAAGTAAGTAGATTCGATCACTCATCGCAATGGCCTCTTCAATATCGTGCGTAACGAGCAATGATGTTTTCTTATATGTTTGTAGTAATGAGAAGACAAGCTCTTCTAATTTTAATTTCGTTTGATAGTCGAGTGCGGAAAATGGTTCATCCAGCAAAAGGATTTTCGGATTTGTTGCGAGTGTTCGAACGAGTGCAGCTCGCTGGCGCATACCACCAGATAGTTCGCGCGGGTATTGTTTTTCTACTTCATGTAAGCCAACTTGCTGTAAAAGCTGTAATGTATGTTCTTTCGTTTTTACTCCGTATGTTTTCGTAATATGCAATCCGAGCATTATATTTTCTTCAATCGTTTTCCAAGGAAACAAGTAATCTTGCTGGAGCATATATCCCATTGAGGAAGTTGATTTAATGATCGGTTCATCTTCTAGAAAAACAATGCCTTCAATTGGTTTTAACAGTCCTGCAATAATAGAAAGAAGCGTTGTTTTTCCGCAACCGCTTGGGCCAAGAAAGGAAACGAATTCTCCTTCTTCTACGTGTAAGTTTATATCCTCGAGGACGAGCCGTGCATTTTCTTTTGCAAAAAAGCAGTGGGAAACGTTACATATTTGTAAGAAACTCATCGTATTCGCCTCTATTTCTTAATAACGCTTTCGGCAATTTTTGTATTGACCAGCGCCTCATGTGGAACTTCTTTTTGTAATTCCCCAGCCTCTTTCATGATCGTTTGTAGTTGTTTCCATTCTTCCGCATCTAATAATGGATTTGTCGCATAGGAATGTTGTTTTTTATAGCGTTCAATTACTTTTACCGTAATATCTTTTGCAGTATCTTTAAAAAGTGGTGTAACAGCTGTAGCAATTTCTTCTGGGCTATGTGTATCGACCCATTGCTGCGCTTTATATAGTGCACGTGTGAATTTTTCTGCTGCTGCTTTATCTTTCTTCAAAAAACTTTCTTTTGCCATAAAGGTTGTGTAAGGAACAGTTCCTGATTCAGCTCCAAAAGAAGCAACGATATAACCTTTTCCTTCTTTTTCAAAAATACTCGCTGTTGGTTCAAAGAGTTGGACAAACTCTCCTGTACCAGATGCGAAGGCATTGGCAATATTGGCAAACTCAATGTTTTGAATTAAATTTGTATCCTTATGAGGATCAATACTATTTTTCTTCAAAACGTATTCCCCAACCATTTGTGGCATTCCGCCTTTACGTTGACCGAGGAAAGTAACGCCCTTCACATTGTTCCAATTAAAGGAGTCTAACTTTTTACGTGAAACGAGAAATGTACCATCCGTTTGCGTCAGCTGTGCAAAGTTAATAATCGGATCTTTTGCTCCTTGCTGATGAACATAAATGGATGTTTCAGAACCAACGAGTGCAATATCAATTCCTCCAGATAAAAGGGCAGTCATCGTTTTATCGCCACCAGCTGTCGTTTGCAGGTCAATGTCTAAACCTTCATCCTTAAAGAATCCTTTTTCAATCCCAACATATAGCGGTGCGTAGAAGAGGGAATGTGTCACTTCACCAATGTGGATTTTTTGCGTCTGTTGCTTCGTATCATCTTTTTTATTACACGCTACAAATGTAAAAACAGTAAGTACAAGTATACAAAAAACAGCTATGAATTTTTTCAATATAGGACACCTCCTAGAAATCAATCTACTTCTATGATATGGAGGGAAGTGCCCAAGTGTGAGTGGATATAGGAGGAATTTTTTGGATAATAAAGAAGTACAAATATAAGGGGTGATGAAAATGAAATATGAATATGATGATAGCCTGCATTTACATCTTGATTATTTCGGAGATGAATTTGATGTGGAATCGATTGCTTATAAGAGAAAACATGAAGATGTGTGGGACGTTTTTTTTAACTTTGCGTTTTATGGAATTCCGCAAGTACAGGTGCAGGAAGAGGGATATATGGATGAATATGCGGGATATTACGTATTTTCTGTACATGCCAATGACTTAAGCTGGGAATTTGGTAGTGCTAAGTTTGAAGAATGGATTTTGGAGAATGGTATTTTAGAGAAAGCAGTGCAGAAATAGAGTGATTGACTTTCTAGTTTTCTTATTTATATTTGTAGCAGGTTTTATGATATTACAGATTCTTACGTATCGATTTGCAAAGAAGAATGTGTATAAATATAAAGGAATAAAACCAATTTATCCCGCATTAACGGGCAGTAATACTCCCACCTCAAAATTCAGCGAAAGCAAAGAAGTTAGGTGGGAGATAAACTGCCCGTAAAAGCCCGATTGGTTCAACTAATAATCAGTGGGGATGAAAACCCCCACTGATTAAAGTTTCACTTTATATGTGGTTGGATATGCATGTAAAGAAAGGCCCTAAAATAGATGTTACTGATTTTATATTTATATTGATTGTATGTATCATATGGCAGATTTGGATTTTTCCCTCGTATAGTACTCGGTAATTAACAACTTTAAGCATACTTATGGAATTAAAGTACGATTACAAGATGGTCAAATTGGCCGGGTTCAAAGTGTAGGTTGATAAGCAAAGAGGCTATCCAAAAAGGGGTAGCCTCTTCTTTGATTTACGCACATTTTTCTAAGAAGAATGTTCATAAGTATAGCAGAAGAACGATAGGGTACCCAAAATGCTACTCTTTATAAGATGCATCTCAATTTGTCCGAAAAGACATACGTTTGTAACATAGAAATGATACAACAGTCTTTCAAGTAGTATTTTTTTATGAAGATAATTTTAGAGGTGGAAATATGAAAGCGAACTTAGAACATTCTCGTAAAGATAGATTTTCTACAAATAAAATCAAATCGAATGAGAAAATATCTCCTTTGAAAGAAAGAACAGGCGGTAGCTCCTTATTGAAGTTCAGAAGAATATGTATCATCTTTCTCATGCTATGCATGCTGCCAATAACAATTTATATATACGCTTTTCATTTCGAAACAAAATCTTTGTCAATTACATGGAATGATATTGAGAATCCAAATATTCCAGAAGGTTTTCATGGCGCGAAGATTGTGCAGTTTTCAGATACACATTTTGGACCAAATTTCTCGCATGAACAGCAACAAATGTTAGTAGATGAAATTAATAAGCTAAAGCCTGATATTGTCGTTTTTACAGGTGATTTAATTGATAAATTTGGAGAGTATGCTGCAGAAAGGGCAGAGTCACAAACCATTCTATCTCAAATCACAGCACCTCTTGGGAAATATGCAGTGTTTGGCAATCACGACCGAGGAGGTGGCGGGGGGTACTTATACAAACGGTATATGGAGAAGGCAGGATTTACCGTTTTGAATAATGAAATGAAAAAGGTTAAAGCTACAAATGGTGACTATATTACCATTTCTGGTCTGGATGATTTCTTACTTGGAAAACCAAAAATTCAGCAAACTCTTCAGCAGCTCAGCAAAGAGGATTTTAACTTACTATTAGTGCATGAACCAGATGTTGTAGAGCGAATAGTTGAATATCCAGTGGATCTTCAACTATCTGGTCATAGCCATGGTGGGCAAGTACAGATTCCGTTTATTGGGCCACTCATTACGACCTCACTAGCGAACGAATATGTAGAAGGAATGTATTCATTGAAAGGGAAAAGTAAACCCATGCAGTTGTATGTAAATCGTGGTATCGGTACAACTAGAATGCCAGTGCGTTTTTTTAGTAAGCCTGAACTTTCTATTTTTGTATTAAAGAAAACATGATGAAGTGAATCATATAAGATTCTGCTATTTAAGAAAAGAAAGCCTTTGTTTAGTTTTACAGAGGATTTTAACGAAGGATCATTAGAAACAGAACAAGAGGTTGTCCATTGTTGGACAACCTCTTGTTCTGTTTCTATTTATATTACACACGTTTTGCATTGAAAAATGGAAGTTTCGACCCTACATAAATTAATCCATATGCAAGAATTAAGCACATAAGAGGATTAATGAAAAATCCGTAGCGGTTAATTGCTAGGAATAAATTTGAGAACGCGATGTAAATAACTGAACTAGCTACTAACATCATTACGCGCTTATGTTTAAATGAGTTAAGCATAAAGCAGAAAGCACTTAAGAATGTACTGAAGATAAAGACTCTATGACAAAGCTGCATAAAGTTATGAATGCGGTATTGATCCACAGCAGGAGCAGTTTTGAATAACTCGATTGTCTTCCCGACAGTAAACCAAGAGAACCAATAAGTGAAATCTGACTTAAATCCATTTTTGATTAATTGTTTCGCATATTCACTTTTATCTGTTTGTCCAGTTGCTTTCATCTGGTTTACTACGTTCTCATAGCCAATTTTGTTAAATGGATCAGCACCTGCGATTAATGGGTCCGCACTTTGTGTTGAGAACAAAATAAATTGGTGGAATGCTAAGTAGTTACGAACGACCCATGCACCAATAATAAAGAATGGTCCAATAAACCATAATAAACCGATCTTGATAGATTCTTTAAATCCATATGTGAATAGGACAACAAGAACAGGGATCAGCAACATTGGAGCTGGGTTTGGACGGAACATAAGTAAAATTGATACAACAATTCCGAACCATATATGGAATTTCACTTTATTGTATTTCCACGCAAGAACAAATACATACACACTTAAACTTAATAAGAAAATCGAAGGTACTTCTGTTAATAATGTGCGGAAGTATGTATAGTTACTCGGATAAACAGCGTATAAAATACTAGCGACAATTCCATAAATATCCTTATTAAATAATTCTCTTCCAATTAAAAATACTAATAATAGCGTACCGATGTTAAGCAACATGTTAATGACAGTTGCTACATAGTAATAGGGAAGTGTTGTTACATCGGAAATAATCATTGCACCAGCTAATAATAGCGGCTGACCAGGTGTTATGTATGCATTTTTACCAGGTACTTCACTAGGTTCTAAATAAACATAACCGAATACACCATGCTTCAATAATTGTTCCGCTGTTAACGAATAGTTAAAGGCATCATTAGCGCCATATGTTGTTTTAACTAATTCTCCATCTAACCCTGGTTGTTTTACTAAACAAAAAACATGCAGGAGGAAAGAAAGCGCTAAAATTACATATACCACTTTAGGTAAACTTTTAAATTTTGCTAACAACAATAAGCATCTCCTTTGCTAATCATTCCATTATTATTTCAAGATTAAGTCCTAAAATAAGTAAGCCTATCTAAAACATAATAGCATTATATCATAAATACATTGACCTAAAAATTAGCAATTATACAATTGGATTTTGTATCTTATGTAATTTTCGTTTGAACAAACTATTTCATGGTAGTAAAGAACATGATAAAATTTTATGTGCTATGTATAAAACCTTGAAAAATGAGAATCTACCTTAATCTACTTTGTCATATTTTACAGCTTTTATTTTGTGCTCCTTTTATACTTTCTAGTTATGAAATAGAAAGTGATGATTACTAGAATTTCATAGGGGATATATTTACAGAATTTTTAGATGGATATAGGGGGTGGCTGTGAATGCCCGTACCGATAAAAAAAAATAATCGATATATGGTTGGGTTGGACAGTCTAAGAGGCCTAGCGATACTAGGGGTTATTTTGTATCATATTAATTTTAATTGGATGCCTGGAGGGTTTCTAGGTGTTACAGTATTTTTTGTTCTTTCTGGCTATTTAATTACGGATCTTCTTGTTGCTGAATGGATGAGAAATGAGAGAATTAATTTAAAGAATTTTTGGTTAAGTAGAGCAAAGCGATTACTTCCAGGGATGCTTGTTATGCTCGTAGTCGTTTTGGCATGGATTACACTGTTCCATAGTTCTTTGTTAGGAAAGATGCGCGGGGACTCACTTGCTGGTTTATTATATGTCAGTAACTGGTGGTATATTTACCACAAACTATCATATTTCGAAAGCTTTAGCCAGCTTTCTCCGTTAAATCATTTTTGGTCGTTAGCAGTTGAAGAACAGTTCTATGTTATCTGGCCCTTTGTCATTGCCTTAGCATTTCGATACATAAAAAAACAGTCACGTATTGTTTGGTTCATTATTTTCGGAGTGGCAGCTTCAGCATTAGCGATGGGAATGATGTATGAACCAGGAGCTGATCCAAGCAGAATTTATTATGGGACGGACACAAGAGCCTTTTCTTTACTAATAGGTGCGGTTTTGGCTTTCATTTGGCCAAGTAGAAGGCTTGCTTATAAAATTTTGCCGCCAGCACGTCTCGTTTTGGACATTATAGGCGGAATTTCTCTAATCATCATTCTCGTGATGTTTTGGAAGACGAATCAGTATGATCCTTTTCTATACCGAGGAGGAATGGTTCTTTTATCGGTCGCGACTGCTTTGTTAGTGGCGAATCTTGCGCATCCTGCAAGCAGAATTACTAAATTTCTAAAGTTTAGGCCTTTACGCTGGATGGGTGTACGATCATATGGAATATATCTTTGGCATTATCCAATTATTACATTGACAAACCCACAAGTAAGTACGGGAGAATTTCAGCTTACAAGGGCGATTTTACAATTTATACTTATTATATTTGTTGCACAAATTTCGTGGAAGTTTATTGAAAATCCAATACGCCAAGGGGCACTGAAGAATTTTAATTTCAAGGGTTGGAGAATAAGAAATTTGGCATTAGGTGGTAAGCTAGCTTTAGTAAGCGCACTATTCATTTCTACAGTAGCTGTTTTTGGTTTAACAACGGCTGGGCAAGCAAAGAGTAATCCGAAGAAAGAAGTGGCAGAAACAGTGAAGCAAGAGGAGCCTACACGTCCAACTGTCGTAAGAGAGGAACCACCTCAAAATAAAGAGGAACAAGAAGTTGTACCTGCAAAGCCAGAAGAACCGCTAACAGTTACAGCAGTTGGAGATTCTATTATGATTGATGTCTCGCCATATTTAAAAAATGCATTCCCTACTATTAGGATTGATGCACAAATAGGCCGGCAAATGTCTAAAGCAATTACTGCGGTAGAGAAATTGAAAAATGAAGGGAATTTAGGAAATCAAGTCATTATTGGATTAGGTACAAATGGAGCATTTACCAATGCACAATTGGAATCACTGATACAATTAATTGGGAATGAACGCAAAATTGTGCTCGTTAATACGCGGGTACCACGTCCATGGGAATCACTGGTGAATGGAAAGCTAAAAGAAGTAGCAGCAAATTACCCAAATGTGAAGCTAGTCGATTGGCATTCAGCAAGTGCTGGAAATAAAACATACTTTGAACCAGATGGCGTACATTTAACGAAAATGGGTGCAGAAGCATATGCTTCACTTGTTGTGAATCAGCTGAAACAATAGAAAAAAAGAACTTGTAGATATGCTACAAGTTCTTTTTTAGTCCAAGTAAAGATAAGAGAGTCAATAACGAATTCAATAAACGACATATATTTGGGGGGAATGGTGATATTTGTATAATTATCTTGTTAGGAATGATAGACAGGCAAACGGTTTGAGTTAGTAGTAAATATTGTATAAAATGTATGTATAGACAATTTATATTTTAAGAAAAAGTTAAGAATACATATATATAATAGAAGTTAGTAGAGATAAAATAGTATATAAATATATTAGTGCGGATGGCTTACTTCACTATTTGTGGATTAATCCCCCCATCTCAAACTTTAACAAAAGACAAGTTGTTATGTAGGAAATAATATTCAAAAAAGCCCGATTGGTGAAGGCTAATAATCAGTGGGGGATAGAGAAAACCCCACTGATTAAAGTTTCACTTTATGTAAAGGAGAGAGGGAAAAATTGAAGTATGAGTTTTCATTTTATAGTCCAAGGAAAAACAACGCATTCATTCAAATCATCTTTAGTAGCATGTTGGCATTTTTATCAGTAACCTTGCTATTTGCCGTTTTTAAATTATTACAACTAGATATGGTTGAGGAATTTTTAAATCAAAAGCTTCCGTTAAGTATTATGGTCCTTCTCTTATGGGGAATTGCATTGTATGTAACGTTTTCGAGAAATGCTATTAGAGAGAGATCAATATCAATCGCTCGTGTATATATAAAATTATTTTTGATAGCGCATACAATGAGTTTACTGTATGTACTTATGCAGAGTAATCTAAATTTTTTAGAGACAATTAGTTGGATATATAGGCATATTGGACATTTTACGTTAAGTTTAGTGCTAATTTATGTAGTGTATATCTTTATGTATAATGTGTTGGGGAAACTTTTCTTGAGTGTTGTTTTAACTAGCTGTTCCTTTGCTATTGTAGCTGTTGTAAATTATTATAAACTTATTTTTAGAGGAGATCCCCTTTATCCGTCGGATTTTACACAGATTGGACATATGCAATCAGTTATACCAATGGTTATGGATTATTTCAGTTTGAAATATATATTGGTGGGAATCGGTTGTATTGGGGGATGCATTGTAGTATTAATGTACCTTCGGAAACATATTGTAACTGTAAAAATTCATCTTGGTGTAAGAGTTCTTTTGATACTAGGTTCTATTTGTATACTTTACGGTTATGCAAATTATACAAATACATTTATGAACAAACTTTTTCAAAAATGGGATGTAAATTTCATTTTGTGGGATCAAAATGGAAACTATGCTGAAAATGGTCTAGTTTTAGGGTTTATCAGTAATTTAGATACAACAGTTGCTGAGAAGCCAAAAGAATATTCAAAAGATAATATCGTTCAAATTGCAAATAATATAAAAAAACAATATAAAAGTCAAACAGTGAATGAAAAACAAGCCGAGAAACCTAACGTTATATTTATAATGAGCGAGGCCTTTTGGGATCCGATAAAATTAACGAACCTTTCATTTAGCGAGGACCCTGTGTCAAACTTACATCATTATATAGAGAACTTCCCAGGTGGACAAACTATTTCACCTACATTTGGAGGCAATACTGCTAATACTGAATTTGAAGCATTAACAAGTTATTCAATGAGTTTTTTGAAACCAGGTTCTATACCGTATCAGCAAGTTGTTACAAATCAAAACTCAATTCCATCTATCGTAAGTGAATTGAAGAATGATGGATATCAAGCGAAAGCAATTCATGCGTTTGGCCGCACCTTCTTTAAACGAGATAATGTATATGATACTTTAGGGTTTGATAATTTTAATGCACAAGATACGATGAAAAATACAGATATAGATGGAGATTATATTAGCGATTTATCCATGAGTAAAGAAATAATAGACGAGTTAAATAAAGCAAAAAAACCTACATTTATTCATGCGGTAACGATGCAAAATCATTTTCCATTTACTCCAGGTAAATTTGGAGAAACAAAAATAAAAATTAGTGGGTTAACGGAAGATTCAGCGGCTGAACTAGAAACATATACAGAAGGTTTAAGGCGTTCAGATGAAGCACTTCAATATTTAATAGAGCAAATTAATGATTTGGATAGGCCTACGTTACTTGTCTTTTTTGGAGACCATCTTCCGTCATTAGGAGTGAATAAGTCTATTTATAAAGAAGCGGGATATATAAAAAATGAAAAAACAATAAACGAAAGATTAGCTATGGCAGAGACTCCTTTATTGATTTATGGGAATTACAACCTGCCAAATGATAATCTAGGAATGGTAAGTCCTATTTACTTTTCAAATCTTGTCTTTGATTATGCAGGAATTAATAAATCACCATTTTATCAGTTTTTATCAGAATTGCATAAGGAGGTACCGGTGCTTAGAGATGAATTGAAAGTGAATGGTAAAGGGGAAGTTATCGAAAACTTAACGGATAAGCAAAAGGAAATGTTAAAACAATATGAGCTCATTCAATATGATTTATTAGTTGGGAAACAATATAGTAAAGATATATTATTTTCATAAATTAATGACGGGATACGTATGAACAGGAAGATAGATTTAGGTTTTAAGTAGACATTGAAGATATAAAAAAGAACTTGTAGAAATCTACAAGTTCTTTTTTATATCTGGATAACGGGGTAATCAGATCAAACAGTTCAAACAGGGAGTATTACTTATAAGTTTAGTATAGAACAAATCGAATCATTTTTACGGGAATGTTTGTGAGAATTATGTGAATTTTCATTCCTTGTTAGTGGTGAGCGCTGTTCTATATGTCCTACTTATCGGTAGTATCGTCTCTAGTTTAGCGATAGTCAGGGAGGTTATTTTTACAATGAATGGTCTTTTCGAAAATTACCAATAGATGATGATCTTTGTTTTGCAGTTTATAACGGGCAAAGAGGATATAACGCGACATGGGGAAAAATATATGTTTTACGTTTCCCATCCAGCACATATTTAGTTTCTTTATTATTCTTTAACTTACTTCCATATTATTTGCATTTTATCTTTATCAGGCTTTATTAATATTTTCTTTAGATAGTTGATAGAAAACTTGATAAGGAGGATTATTTTGATGAAAAAAATGACTATATGTCTTTTATTTATACTAACATTAATAGGTGCAAGTTTCTTTTTGTATAAGGTGGAAGCACATAAACAAGTAACAGCTGATGATTTGCGTTTAAAAGGAAAAACAATTGTAATTGATCCTGGCCATGGTGGAAGAGATAGAGGCACAAAAGGGAAAAAAGATGGGACAATAGAAAAAGACCTTAATTTAAAAGTAGCCCAGAATATAAAAAAAGAGTTAGAAGAAAGAACGGATGCGAAAGTTATTTTGACACGTGAAAAGGATACTAGCTTACTTTCAGAGACGAAGCAAAAAGAGGAATTACAAGCACGCGTAAAGATAGCTAAAGATTATTCAGCGGACCTATATATCAGTATTCATCATGATGCTTTTGAGGATACAAATGTGAAAGGAATAACAACTCATTATGGATCTAATAAAAGAGGAGATAAGAAGTTAGCAAAAATAGTACAAAAAGCTATTTTTAATCAAAATGTAGATACTCGAGATAGAGGTGCAAAAGGTAGTGATTATCTTGTGTTAAGAGAAAACCCTGTACCGGCAATTTTAATTGAGCTAGGCTTTACTTCAAATGAAAGTGATGAAAAAAGAATGAATTCAGAAGAATTCCAAACAAAATCGAAAAAAGGTATTGTTGATGGTATTATTAAATATTTTACGAGTTAACGGAACGTCTAAATTAAAAAATACTATTCTTTCTGTAATATACTTTAGGAAGAATAGTATTTTTTTGTAAGTTGCCATTTAAGGTTCTTGTCAAAATACGTGGTTTTTCTCAGCTAAATGATGAAGTACCCCCAATTCTTATCACCTTTCTAAATGTTATGGCGAAAGTTTATTTATTTTACTATATTTACAAAGGATACAAGTGAAATCATGTGTAAAAGAGAAGCTCTATTTATTGTATTTCTAGAGTAATCTCAGAAGTAGTTTATGGTAGAAAATGAGTCCTTATTATGCAATCTATACCTATTAATTAGTCTGTGATTACGATAATGAAATATTAGATAAATATTTCCCGACATAAAGTCCACTTGCTGCTGCTTGAGATAATGAATGAGTAATGCCTGAACAATCTCCAATCATATACAAACCCTTTACATTTGTTTCAAAATTTTCATTGGTTTTAATCATAGGGGCATAAAACTTTCCATCGATTCCATAAAGTAAAGTGTCCTCATCGATAGGTTCTTCGATGAATTGTTCTAAGCGGGATAAGAACGCTTGTAGTACTTCGATATATAATAGAGGAATCTCATTCGAAAGATTGCCATAGTCTCCTTGTAGTGTAGGCTGTACACGATTATATATCATCATTTTCGCAGATGTAGGTTGCCCCTTAAGTAAATCGCCTAAGCGCTGTACAATAATTCTATCCCGGCCCTGATTAATTCCTTTAATAATTGTACGTGCATATAAATTTGCCTCTATGAGAGTGGAAAAATAGCGCGGGATAAATAAAGTGAAATTTAAGTTAGAAGTGCCATTTATCTGTTCTCGAAAGTTTTGACCATCAGGCATAATTAAGCCTTCTTCATACTTACGAATAATACGTCCTTTAGGATTCATACAATACGTAGTTGCTATGAAATTTTCATGTTGATAAGAAAGTTTGGTTTCAAATGTGTTTTTTAATATCGAGCGTAACTGATGTTCTTTCATCTCTACTCGAATGCCTAAATCCACACGAGTTTGGTCCTGCACAATCCCAAGAGAAGAGCATTTTTCTTTTAACCAATCCGTTCCAGAACGTCCAGTTGCAAATACCACTTGCTTAGAATGGATAACTCCTTGATCTGTGGTAATTGTGAAAAATTGGTTTTGTTGAATGATATCTTGTACATCTATGTGAAATTGGATATCTATCTTGTTACATAGAACTTTATAGAGCTGTTGAAAAATCCTCGTTGAAAGTGCAGTACCTAAGTGTCTTACTTTGGTTGTTAACATCTGTAAGCCACATACTTCAGCTCTTTTTATAAGATTAAAATTCTCTGTTGAATATTTTGTAACGGAGTCTCCACCAAAACGACATAGGATCTTGTCTACTTCATCCATTAGTTGCATAAAAACTTCTCTACCTATTTTTTGTTCTAGTTCCCCCCCAAAGCCATTTGTGTAATTAAACTTGCCTTCAGATTTTCCTAAACCCCCAAAGCCAAAATATTTATCACATGCATTACAATTACATAATTCTCCTTGATCCAAAGGGCAATTTCTATGTTCTAACGGTTTTCCTTTATCAAGAACTAAAATGTTTTGCTCGCTTTGAGCTAATGCATAAGCCATGAAAACAGCGCTTACTCCCGCGCCGATGATTGTAACATCATACATATTATTTCACCTGCTATAGAATAGTTTGTTTAGTATTCTATCAATAGTAACATGTGCTTTTAATTTTGAAACTAAATCATTGCCAGTTAAATGAACGCTTATTAAGAATCCTAATATTTTTAAAGGATTTCAAGTTGTATAGATCTTACAGTTTTCTGAGAAATATTTTGGAATAGATTTTCCTTATAAACAACAACAGATACTGGTTGAGAAAATTAACAAATTAAACCCTGTACATAAAATAGAGTAATTATGTACAGGGTTTAATTATGTGCAAAGTTAAAACGTATTACGAATTATGGTTTTGATCTTGTTGTTTGCGAAGGAACTCTTCAACAACTTTGGTTTTTGCATTAACTTTTGTTGCGTATGTGAAATCACCATAACAATATGGATACCTGAAGTTTTTTTTATTTCCACCACAAGTATACAGATCTGGACTTTGATCGACTTTTTCTTTAGAAAACTGTTTAGCTAATTCTTCGGAATGTTGTTTACCCTCTTGATTGGCAATAAAATCAATATATCCTGGGCCCATATTATAGCTTTGAATGATCGTATCTATGCCCAAATTTTTTTGTATTCCATATTTGTACATTTTAACAAAGTGTTTTATACCTTGTTCGATGCTCAAGTTTATATCTTGAATTTCATTTGGCTTTAGCCCAAGTGATTCAGAAGATTGCATAGGATCTGTACCTTCGCCTCTACTTTCTTGATACATAATTCCTAATAAAATCGTTGTTTTGTCGCTTAAATTATATTTTTCTAATTCTTTTTTTATAGTAGGTTCATGTTGTAATAAACGTTTTTCAATCGTGAACTCCTTATTGTTTTGAGTATTGGTAATGTGATTCTTATATAGTAAAGCAAGTAGTAGTAGTAAGAAACAAAAAATACCAATAAAGAAAAACATAAAGATTCGTTTTTTACTCAAATTTTTCATCAGACTTTTCATGCAGGATTCTGCACTTCCTCCTTTTACGTTGTTTTTTTGAAAAAAATTTTTCACTTATGTATCCCGCTATTGGCGAGCAGTAAGAATCTCACTGATAGAAATTCTACTTAATAATCACAAGCATTTCTTATAAGTAATGAGTTTACTATAAAGAGATAAAGATAAAATGCATTTTTAATATTATGCTATTTCTATAAAAGTGTAAAAATCCTTGTAAGTTAATGGAAGTAAATTAGATTTGCGGAGTGTAGGCAGGTAAACAAGGGGTGAAATCGGTGCAGAGGGGAAAGCTTTTTCATGTTTTTTTATTCTTTAATTTATCTCGACATTATCTGCATTTTATATTTATCTATTTCTATTAATCTATTCATTGTAAGGGCGAGGTTAAAAAATAATAAATTAATCAAAGCCAGATTTTTATATAGAAATGATGGAGAAAGGATAGATAAATGATGAAAGAATCACGGAAAAGTAATAAAAAAGGCGGAATAATCAAGGCAATCGTATCGTTAGGTGCTGTCCTAACAGTTGCTGTTCTCATGTTTTTTGTAATAGGAAAGTTTAATTCTTCTCCTGCAAAAGGAATAGCTGAGGGGAATAGTAAACAAGTTGCCACGGAGCAACAAGAAAAGAAAAAGGAAACACAACCAAAAAAAGAAAAAAGACCAGATGGAAAACCAGTGGGAAAAGTTGTTTACTTAACATTCGATGATGGTCCTAGTACATTAACGAGTCAATTTTTAGATGTATTAAAAGAGCAGGATATTAAAGCCACGTTCTTTATGCAAGGAAGTAATTTACAAAACACAAGTTTTCAAGAGAATGTAAAACGAGCAACAAAAGAAGGACATTATGTTGGTGCACATAGTATGACGCATAATAGTAACAAGTTATACACAAATGGACAATTTGTTCCAGAGATGAAAGAGGCATTAGCGCTTATCCGTGATATTACAGGTACAGATCCAAAGTTAGTACGTCCACCATATGGTTCTGCTCCAGGATTAAAAAGTGAAGACATTCGAAATCAAATTGTAGAAGCTGGAATGAAAGTTTGGGACTGGACAATTGATTCTTATGATTGGAAATTACAAGGTAATCCAAATCAAATTATAGAAAATGTTAAAAAGGGAACGACTGATGATGTAGAAGTTGTTCTGATGCATGAAAAACCGCAAACATTACAAGCACTTCCGGAAATTATTAAGTTTTATAAGGAAAAAGGATATGAATTTGGTGTATATAATGATGCTGAGCATTTCCATCTTAATTTCCAGAAGGATCATCGTCTATAATATAAAAATAAAAAGATAACTCAGAGCCATCAAGTTAATAAAATACGCCAGGTGCCAAAAGGCACCTGGCGTATTTTTATTAGATATGGAATACAAGTTTTGTTATTTGGGTGATGCCAAGAATAGCGAAGGGAGCATATTATTATTTTTCTTCTATAAAAAAACGTGTAGAAACTAATTTCTACACGTTTTTTATTCCGCTATTCGCGGGCGGGTAATCAGTGGGGGATGAAGCCTCCCACTGATTAAAGTTTCACTTTATAAAAAGGATTATTTAATTGAATATGTTAAGAACATGTTTTGATTAATCTTGTTTCAAAATATGCTCTTTTCTTTTTTATTTCGTTTTATTTGTAAAAAAAATAGATGTATTGTTATAAAAAGGGTGGGTTTCTTCCTATTTATTGAATTAGTCTTTGTTTATATATTAATATCGTTTATTATAATAAATGATATTGATAATATAATTGGATGCTTTTGAAGGGGTGTTAAAGTGCAAGATAGCTTTATACCGTCTCGAGAAGAAAAGAAAAATGCTAAAATTTTTTTATGGGTGCTACATATAGCCTTAATTGTATATGAAACAGTGTATTCTATTACGCTCAAACAGTCCATGCTATTTATGAATCCGTATGTGATGGTTCTAAAAATTGTATGTGGAGTTGGATTAATAGGCTTTAGTGTTTATTACTTTAAAAAAGGACAGGCTCATATTATAAAGTATTTATATGTATTAGCTTATATGTGCGCAGAGAGCTTTAATTTGTGTTGGTATGCAATTCATAATAAAGTAGCGTTTGATGATGGAAATATAATTGAATTTGTACTGATTTTGTTTGTACCTATTTTTTTGAGCAAACGATATTTGTTTTGTATATATCTCCTCATCATTGGAAAATATATTGTGTTTACGATGATATTAGGAGAAATGAAATCGTTTATGCCACTTGTTATATATAGTCTTTTATTCTTTGTATCCTATCTCATATTGAATCGATTTCTGCAATACCTTTCAGCTATCAAGAGAAGTGTAACAGAGGTTGGAAGTGCACAAAAGTTAGCGGTAGTTGGGAAAATGGCTGCATCAGTTGGACATGAAATTAAAAATCCACTTGCCTCATTAAAAGGGTTTACGCAATTGCAAAAAGAGAAACATGCAGAGGATCCAGTATATGAAAATATGATTCATGAAATTGAGTATATGAACAATATGATAAGTAAGTTAATGGCGATTGCAACTTGTAAACCTTCTATATATAACAGTCATGTTATTGCTGAGGTTGTATCGAGTGCGGTGAAAGAGATACATCCGAAAATGGAGGAGAAGCAGATTCAACTCATTTATGATCCGGAAGATAGTCAAGTAGAAATAGAATGTGATTATCGTAAATTAAAAGGAGTTTTTCTATATGTGATAAGGAACGCGGTTGAAGCAATGTCACGTGGCGGAAAGCTAGAAATACGAATCGAAAATAAAAGCCGAGATTATGTAGTGGTAAGCATGATAGATAATGGCTATGGTATCGAAAAAGAAGATTTAGAACTGGTAACAGAAGCCTTTTATACAACAAAGCAAGATGGAATTGGTTTAGGGCTTACTGTGGCAAAGCGAATTATTGAAGAGCATCTTGGAGGATTACATATTTCGAGTGAACAAACCGAAGGCACAAAAGTGGAGATTATCCTCCCTAGAAAGCGTGAAAGTTATGTTACGTTAGATAAAGTGAAATTTTAATCAGTGAAGGAGTACCCGCAAATAGCAGGATAAAACTTAATTTATAGCATGTCTGCCGTGAATAAAGGAGCTGTCATATGGACAAGGCCTATATATTAGAAAAAGAAGAAGTGAAGGCATTAAAAATATTTTTAAGCTTATTTTTTGCTATTTTTTTTATGTATGATATCGCTGCCTACTATATTTCACCAAAACTAGAAAATTTTCAAAATCCTTCAGAGTTTCCTGAAGGTGGTCTAGGTATATGGTTGTATATTTTTATGATCTTGTTATTTTTTGTAGGAATATACTTTATGAAACGAAAGAATCCGTATATAGTGAAGTATATTATTTTTATAGGGTATAACGTGTTAGATTTGATTCATAATATTATGATTTATTACGGAAATGATGCTGAGTTTGATGGTGGAAATATAGTAGAAGGCTTTTTCATTATGTTCGCACCAATCTTTGTGAATAAAAGGTATTTTTGGTTAGTGGCAGGAGGGATTGTTGGAAAATATGCACTCATGGGATTTGTTGTACAATCTTTTATTGTTGCAATTCCAATAGCTCTTTGTAGTGTGTTTGCTATCGTATGTTGGATTATATTATCACGATTCCACTCCTATATTCGTACGATCGAAATGATGTATGAAGAAATTCAAAAGACAGAGAAAATGGTTGTTATTGGGAAGATGGCAACGGTTATTGGACATAAAATTCGCCGGCCATTATTTACGTTAAAACAATTTGTTACACAGCAAGCAGAGAAGTACCCTGAAGATAAAATGTATAGTGAAATTATGACGCAAGAAATTGAAAGAATCGATACGATTGCTACCGAACTTATGGAGTTTGAAAAATTTAAGTTAACAGAATCTGGAACTCATAATATAAAAGAAATTCTGTCGTATGTGATCAGAATTATTGAACAATCAGCTTTAGAGCAAGGAATTAAAATACACGCTGTTTATAGTAAAGAATTACCTTCTATAGCATGTAATGAACAGCGATTGAAGCAAGTGTTTTTAAATCTAATAAAAAATGCGATTGAAGCCATGCCGGAAGGTGGAATAATTGTTATTCGGGTCACGCTAAAAGATGAGATGATCATTCAGATTAAGGATGAAGGGTGCGGTATTCCGAAAGATAAAATCCCGAAGCTTAGTGAAGCTTTTTATACAACGAAAGAAAGTGGGACAGGCTTAGGATTGATGATAACAGATAAAATTATTAAAGAACATAAAGGAAAAATACAATTTGAGAGTGAGGTTGGAGTGGGAACTACGGTGGAGATTAAGTTGCCCATCCAAGGATAAATAAGAAAGAGGGAAACAGGCCTCTCTCTTTCTTATTTAATGGTTATTTTTTTATAAACCGCCAAACAAGAAAAGATGCGATAAGATAGGAAATCCCCATAGCTAAGAAACTATATTTTGCTCCCGCATACCACGTTACAGATTCATGCAAGATAATCCCCATGAATGCCACACCAACTAATGCGCCAATTTGACGATTCACATTTAAAGTAGCGCCTGCTATATTTCCATGTTCACGACCAGCCGTCTGTATCACAATTGCAGTCATAGCTGGAACGGAGACACCAATACCAAGATTTACGATGGCGTAAATGGTTGCCACTAACCAGTAAGGCATACTTGGAGAAATGAAAAGTAATAAAAACGAACCAAGACTAGCAACGAGTAAGGAAATGAGCATTGGTGACTTAGAACCGAATCGAATTGCTAGTTTTGCAAACAATAAATTGCCAACTACAAAGACAGCCATCATCGGTAATAGTTGAAGACCAGCTAGAAAAGGAGTAGCGCCTCGTGTGTGTTGAAGAAATAATCCAAACATGAAGATGCCACCAAACAAGGAAAAGTTAATGAAAAAGCCGACAATGTTTGCAGATGAAAATCGTTGGTCATGAAATAATGCCAATGGAATAATTGGGTGTTTTGAAGTACGCTCAGCAGTGATAAATAAATTGGCCACTATAATTGTGATAAGGAATCCACCTAGTATTTGTGGCGATGTCCACCCATAGGAAGGGCCTTCAATAAGACTAAAAGCTAGGCAAGCTAAAGTGATTACACCTAATCCGTGGTTGAAAAGATTTAGTTTGACTTGCTGGCGTGATGAGGTAGAAACAACGTAGTAAGCCAGAAAAATCCCGATGATGCCAATTGGTAAATTAATGACAAAAATGCTTCTCCATCCGAATGTGTGGACTAATACACCACCGATGAAAGGGCCAATGCCTGAAGTAACTGAAACGATAGCGGACCATAGGCCAAATATTTTTGCGCGTTGTTTTTCGTTCGGATAAGAAGTAGCCAGAAGACTAAGAGAACTCGGCATAAATAGTGCTGCGCCTATACCTTGCAAAATCCGTGCAGCCACAAGAGTATTTCCAGAGCTTGCGATAGAGCAGAAAAGAGAAGCGAACACGAAGCATACTAATCCAATTAAATACATATGTTTCGCGCCATAGCGATTCGCAAGTGATCCGCCGATAAGTAGTAAAGATGCAAATGATAAAATATACCCATCGACAACCCAAGTTGCACTAGAAATCCCCATATGTAAATTTTCCTGAATGTTAGAAATTGCAATGTTCACAACAGTTACATCAAGCGTTGCCATAATAAAGCCTATTGCAAGTGCAAGTAAAATAATCATGCTAGAAGATTTCATTTGATTTGTTTCTAAATTCGTTGCTGAATGTGTTACCATGTCCAATCCCCCTATTTGTATTTACTAATATTTTCCTAAACACTATAATAAATAAAGTGCTTTATTTATGGAAGTACTGATTTTTTATATAGCTACTTTACTTTTGTATAGTTAAGGGGATGAATACAATGTGCGGAAAAGAAGAGCAACATATATCGAAGTGTTCTATTGAAAAAACAATGAGTGTAATCGGTGGTAAGTGGACGTTTCTCATTTTACGAGACTTATTTTATGGCCCAAAACGATTTGCAGAATTAGAAAAATCACTAAGTGGTATTAGTCCAAGAACACTTTCGTTACGTTTAAAAGAACTAGAGAATGAAAACATTATAGACAGAACGGTTTATTCAACAATGCCACCTCATGTGGAATATTCTTTATCAGAAAAAGGACAAACACTTCGTCCTATTTTTGATGCGATGAGAACGTGGGGGGACTCATGGAATGTTTTAGATTTGGTGGAAGAAGATAAAAAGAAAAGTACATCACTTAGCTGAGAGTGATGTACTTTTCTTTTCATACGGTGGTTAGTTCTGTATCAAGTAAAGAAACAAAATCCGTTATGCTTTTTATTAAATAATCTGGTTGTATAGAGAAATCCGGAGACTGATAGTTTCGCAACCATTGAACGCCAATTGTCAGTACACCAGCTTGCTTCCCTGCAAGTATATCTGCATCGCTATCTCCTATGAATAATGCTTGTTCCTTTGTTATGTTCAATGCTTTTAAGATGTGGGAAATCCCCTCAGGATCGGGCTTTGGATTTATAACGTCATCTCCGGTAATCATGCAGTCAAATAGGGTGCTTAACTCCAGTGTCTCCAAAGAAATATCTAAACTTCTTCGAGCTTTTCCTGTTACGATGGCTAGCTGAAATCCTCTTTTCTTTAAATCTATTAAAAGATTAGCTATTTCCATATTTTTGTCTACGTACTCATGATGTTTTTCAGTATACCATTTATAATATTTTTCGGTGGCAGCTTCTTTATTGTGTGAAATCAAGTTAGAATGAATAATCCCAACCTCACTTGGACCAAACATGGAAAGAATATCTGATTCGGTTAAAGTTTGATTATCAAACTCTTGAAATACATTTTGAAATGAATAATAGCATAAGGGCAATGTATCAGCTAATGTTCCATCAAAATCTAGAATAATTGTGCGTAGCATTTTCCCACTCCTTAAAACATATTGGTTGATGAAGCCTTTGATATTTAGAATTAAGTTAAAATAAGTATTTTTAAGTGTTTTTACTTATGATATACTTAAAATAACTTAAAAATACTGAAAAGTAAATATAATCGGGTGATAAAATGAATCAAGATGAACGATTAATAAAAATCACAGAATATTTGAATGAGCATAAAACAATGAGCTTAAAAATGATGTGTGAATTGTTTTATGTCTCAAGGGATACAGCGCGAAGAGATATTGTCAAACTAACAAATGAAACAGCGATGGTTCGGACGCATGGTGGGGTAGCTATACCTTCTTTTCATCATAAAATTTCGGATTATTTAAATCGTGAAGGAAAAGAGGCTGAGTATAAAGAGGGTATTGGTCAAAAAGCAGCCTCTTTAGTAAAAGACAATGAAATTATTTATCTTGATGTTTCAACCACTGTTAATTGTATGGCATCTTTTTTAGAGGCAAATAATGTGACAGTTGTGACAAATTCTATTGATACGGTGAACCGTTTAGCGAGCACTACTAACGTAAATATTCATATTTTAGGTGGACAATTAAATAAGCAATCTCGTCATGTAACGGGATTTGCTGCGATGGAAAAGTTAAAGGATTATCATTTTGACAAAGTATTTATTGGAGCACCTGGACTTACGGAAGATGGTGTTTACTATGCATTTGAAGAAGATATTTATTTTAAGCGAGAGTTAGTGAAACAAACGAATGAAGTATTTTTACTTATTGATGCTACCAAGTTTAATCAGCGGCAAAATTTCAAAGCGTTGCAACTAGAAGCGATCGATACAATTATTACAAACGATAGCGTTCCGGATTGTTTAGGTGGTGTAGTGAAAAATTACGGCATTGAAGTAATGCTGGGAGAGTAGTAAAAGGCAAAGGGGGATACAAAGATGAAGGGGATTATTTTTGATATTGATGGAACGATTCTAGATACGGAAAAGGCCGTGTTATATTCATTGCAAAAAACGTTGCAAGAAGAAGGAATACACTGCTCTTTAGAAGAATTGAGATTTGCATTAGGGATTCCAGGAAAAGTAGCCCTAAAGAAATTAAGCGTAATGAATATAGAAGAAGTTCATAAGAAATGGATACAAAATATGACGGGATTTAAGAATGAAGTAGCAGTCTTCGAAGGAATTGCAGAAGTGATAAGAATAGTATCTACATATAATATTCAAACAGGAATTGTCACCTCGAAAACGAGACAGGAGTTTATCGATGATTTCGAACCATTCGGACTACATTCATACTTTGAACATTCCATTTGTGTGGAAGATACAGACAACCATAAACCGCATCCAGAACCGTTAGTAACATGCTTACAAAGATTGAATGTTGATGCTAAAGAAGCAGTGTATATAGGTGATTCTCTATATGATTTACAATGTGCAAAAGAAGCGGGAGTAAAATTTGGTTTAGCGTTATGGGGAGCGAAAACCACAATTGGATTTGAAGAAGCGGATTATGTTTTTCAAACCACGAATGAGATTTTGAGCATAATAAAAAGAGACATGTAAGTGTAGCTACATGTCTCTTTTTATATAAGATTACTATTTTGGAAAATCTTCTTGTGAATAACGAAACAGAAAGTATAAAATGTATATAAATAACTTTGTTAGCATAATTTGTATTCAGAGGAGCTTGGTCACTGTTTTTTACAGTATTTTTTGCTACATTAATAAAAGAATTTTTAGTGGATTTGATTGCTTTTAAGTACAATATACCGGATACCGGAATTTTTGGGCCAAAAGTTTTAGCCGGATACGCCATATTTATTTTAATATATGTTCCCTTATGGCGGTTGTTTAACAAAATAGCAGAAAGAAAATCGCGTGTAAAAAGGGTTAAGCTAAAAATGATAAAGCATTAAAGAGAACAAAAAGGATTCGTGTAATGAACGAATCCTTTTTAATACCACCACTTTTTCTGCGGAAGCAAAACTAAATCTACATCAAAGTTTGCTATAAACCAATCACGCATTAATGTTTTCTTCACTAAATATTCAGAAGCTGAATGTGATACACCAATGAGCGACATATTTGTCTCTTTTACATAATCCATAATTAGTGAATATTTGTACCTGCCGTATTCATTATCAATATGACAATGAATTTCTCCAGTAATATAGGCCTCAGCGCCCTTTTCTTCGGCTTCTTTAAGTAAATCTACTTTATCACCACATCCAGCGATAAGTGCAATTTTTTTGATAGAATCATGGTTTTTTCCTTCGAAGTCTACATATGGAATATGGAAGAGTTCTTTTAGATGTTGTTCGAGATTTTGTGTTGTCGTTTCAGGTATTTCGCAAATGAGTCCACAAGGTATATCTTTGCCATCATAAGCAAATCCATCAATTACAGTAGCATCTAATGCTTTTGCAATTGCAACGCTTGTCCCGTATGTTTGATGATGATCCATTGGGACATGGCATGTATAAATAGAAAGCTCTTTATCTTGTATAGCTTGTAAGTAATGAGCTGGAATTGGTACAAATCCACTTCCAGATTTCCCTAGAGGGTCACCGCATTCCATTACAATTGGATGATGCATAAAAAGTAAATCGCCTGGCTGGGACTGTGAGATGAATTTTTCAAGGACATCATCTGTTGGGAATACAGCTAAAAAGACTGTGTTTACAGTTTCAGCGCCTTTTATCATAAGTCCGTTAAAGGTATCTACAAAATCTGCTTCAAAAAATTGTTGCCATGGGAAATCGATTGGATCATATACAGCTGGAATAAAGCGACTGAAGGCACTGTCTTTTTCATATTTTTCAAGTTGGAATAAATGATCTAGTGCGTGTTGTACTGCTTTTAAATCTGGCATAATATATCCTCCTTTATCACATATATTGTATATTAGTCTTAATTTTCTGTATACAACAAATGGATAGAATCCATAAAAAGAATGGTACAATATAAGAACTATGTATAGAGGTAGGAGGAAACGGTATATGTACGTTACTGTAACAGATGTAGCATATAAAAAGATTATGGATACGATTCCAAGTGAAGCGAATTATATAAAGTTATTTTATGATAATGAAGGATGCGGCTGTGTGATGAGTGGGATTATCGATTTAGTGGCTGTATCAGAAAAAGATGAACGTGATGTAGACATTGAATCAAACAAATTACAGTTTATCGCAGACCGAACAAAGCTTGTTTTTATGGATGATAAGTTGACTGTTGATTTACATGAATCAGGGGGGCATTTTCAATTGAAAAGCCCGAGTCAATTTTATAATCCAAACATGAAACTTCATATTCGAGTATAGCTAATAAAGAAGGAGCGCATCGCACGCTCCTTTTTCTTATGAAGTTTTTCAGTTAATTAAATGCGCGTTAGATTGAATTTTCTGTATAGTTATCTTTGTGGAGGGGATTGGACATGAGAAAATGGGGAATTGAATTATTATTTTTAATTGTTGTTATCATTTGGGGTATAAATTATACGATCGCAAAATACGGACTCGAGGAGTTCACAGCAATTGAATTTACAGCACTGCGTATGATTGCGGCAGCATGGGCGAAGGAGCAGATTTCGCTACAGCAAATCATTGGAGGAGTAATTATCTTTCTCGGGTTATGGTTTGTAAAGTCTGAAAAATTTGAAGCAGAACTTGTCGCGTCAGAACATATATCAAAATAGGAAAACAGATCAATCATGATCTGCTTTCCTATTTTTTTATTTTCGGCAAAAATATGAGAAATAAAATAGCAGTAATAAGTGGAATTAGGTTGAGAAATGGCATGCGGAATAGTGCAATGAGAATAATGCCAGGGAGAAGAACGCCGAGGACAGCATAGAAGATACTATGTCTTTTTGTGTACCAATATAAAGTTACCCCTATAAGTGCAGGGACAATGAAATGAATGAGAGCCATTAAAAAATAAATCATTAGATGCCCCCCTTTATTGTGTACTTACTACATCATATCCAGATATTTATAGATTGATATCAATTTTTTGTAAATCTATGAAAAAATGTTTGCAAAAACGTCACAAAAAATCCTGCCTTTACATTAAAAATCTTGTATAATTATTATTTCTGAAAAATATTTTAACAATATAAAAACAGTATGTATGTTGTTTTCACTTTGAATGTAACAGATGAAGTCTGATGATATGTAGATAAGATGATAATGGAAAAGGGGAATTGCATGATTAGTATGTCACTAAAGGCTTTTAAAATCCAAATGTATTATTTGCTAGGCATAATGCTTTTAGGCTGGGCAATGACACCTTTTTCTGCACATTTTTTAGGTGTAGGAATTGGATTGGTTGTTAGTATGTATTGTGTTTGGATTTTAGGAAGACGTATTGAAAAGCTTGGAGATAGTATTGTAAAAAAGACGAAGGCACCAACGCTCGGTATGTTTAATCGCTTTGCAGCAGCGATACTCGGTGCAATTATTATGTATGAGATTGAGCATCATATGGTAATGTGGGCATTTGCTGTTGGTATTATGGGTGGTTATTTCTTAATTGTTATTAATTTAGGGTATTACAGTATGAAAGATGAGAAGAAATAGATAAATACAAAAACCGTTTCTTTTAGGTGGGAGAGAGCATCCGACCATGGATAGAAGCGGACAGGTCCTTTTTTCGCCCCATGCCATGTGAAAATAAAGAGAGAAAAGAGTGGAGATCCCCATTTATTTTTATAGCAGCGACTTATATGTTGGAAAATCAAAATGGATATATAGAAAAGAAAGAAGCTTACGTTTTTAGCGTAAGCTTCTTTTTTATGTAAGTATGTGTAACCTGTAAAGCCGCATTGGGTTTTGTCGGTGAGTACGCGAAACTTTTGGTTACAACACACTTATTCATATGAGTAAAGGGTCATTCAAGCAGTAAAGGTGAAACTTAAGCGATTGGACCGCCAAGGTTGATAATGTTGTCAGAAACGCTATCGAACTTTTTGAAGTTTTCTTTGAATTTGCCTGCAAGCTCAATTGCTTTTGCTTTGTAAGCATCTTTATCAGCCCATGTTTGTTCAGGAAGTAATACTTCATCAGGTACACCTGGTACATGAAGTGGTACTTCAAGGCCGAAGATGTCATGTTTCACTGTTTCAGCGTTATCAAGCTCGCCGTTTAATGCAGATTGTACCATTGCGCGAGTGTAACCTAAGTTCATACGTTTTCCAACGCCGTATTCGCCACCAGTCCAACCAGTGTTCACTAAGAATACTTTTGCATCATGTTTCTCAATCTTTTCACCAAGCATTTCAGCATAGCGAGATGCATCGAGTGGTAAGAATGGTGAACCGAAGCAAGTAGAGAATGTCGCTTGTGGAGATGTAACACCGCGCTCTGTTCCAGCTAGTTTACTAGTGTAACCGCTTAAAAAATGATACATAGCTTGCTCTTTGTTTAGTTTACTGATTGGAGGTAATACACCAGATGCATCAGCAGTTAAGAAAATAATTGTATTTGGATGTCCTGCAACACTTGGCACTACGATATTATCAATCGCATGAATTGGGTATGCAGCACGAGTATTTTCTGTTAATGCTGTATCGTTATAATCTGCGATTCGTGTGTGATTATCAATCACAACGTTTTCTAATACAGATCCAAATGTAATTGCATTAAAGATTTGTGGTTCTTTCTCTTCAGAAAGATTGATACATTTCGCATAGCAACCGCCTTCAATATTGAATACACCGTTATCCGACCAGCCATGCTCATCGTCACCGATTAATTTACGGTTTGGATCAGCGGATAATGTTGTTTTACCTGTTCCAGATAAACCGAAGAATAATGCTACGTCACCTTCTTCACCTACGTTTGAAGAGCAGTGCATAGAAAGAATGTCTTGTTCTGGAAGTAAGAAGTTCATAATGGAGAAGATAGATTTTTTCATTTCTCCAGCGTATTCAGTACCACCGATTAATACGATGCGTTTTTCAAAGGAAACCATAATAAATGCTTCGGAATTTGTGCCGTCAATTGCTGGATCTGCTTTAAAGTTTGGTGCAGAAACAATTGTAAACTCAGCTTCATGATTTTTTTCCTCTTCTTCAGTTGGACGAATAAATAATTGATGTACGAACAAATTATGCCATGCGTATTCGTTAACAACTTGAATTGGAAGACGATAGTTACGGTCAGCACCAGCAAACCCTTTAAATACGAATAATTCTTCTTTTTCTTTTAAATATTCTAATACTTTTGTATATAATTTATTAAAATGTTCTTCAGAAATCGGTTGATTCACAGGTCCCCAAGCAATCTTATCTGCAACCGAATCTTCTTTCACAATGAATTTATCTTTAGGAGAACGTCCTGTATATTTTCCTGTTGAAGCAGAAACTGCACCAGTAGAAGTTAATTTCCCTTCATTTCTCATTAACACCTTTTCCACTAATTGTGGAACGCTTAGTTGAATCTGTGCATTGCTCCCGTTCAGTAATTCATGTAAACCAATTTGGACATTCACAGTACTCATATTTATATACCATCCTTTTCAATTAATGAAATATTTCTCGTAATCCCCACCAAGAGTATAACACAATCATATAAATAATGTATACTATTTATTTATTTTTGTTTGTGTGAATGTATTATTTTCTTATTTATATTTCATTCGGCACAAAATGCGAAAAACTTGTAAGAAAGTGTGAATATTAATTGACAAATAAATATCATTTCTTTAGTATAGGTTGGGACGGATACTCTCTTATCCCGAGCTGGCGGAGGGACAGGCCCGATGAAGCCCAGCAACCTCACTTGTATGGTAAAAACAAGTGAATAGGTGCTAAAACCTGTGCGAGGCTAATGGTCTCGAACGATAAGAGCAAAGGGCAAAAAGCAGTATGCAAGTAGCAAATTAAACCTTTCCTCTATATAATAGGAAAGGTTTTTCTTTATACTTGTGTGGGAGAATATATGAATGTCGCAGTTTGTGGCAAATTAAGGATGAGTTCCGTACAATATATACAACTACTGTAGGGAGGTTTACCACATGACAAAAAAACGTCATCTGTTCACATCTGAGTCTGTAACTGAAGGACATCCAGATAAAATTTGTGACCAAATTTCTGATTCAATTTTAGATGCGATCTTAGCAAAAGACGCAAATGCACGTGTAGCTTGTGAAACAACAGTAACAACTGGTTTAGTATTGGTAGCGGGGGAAATTACGACTTCTACTTATGTAGACATTCCAAAAATCGTTCGTGAAACAATTCAAGGTATCGGTTATACTCGTGCAAAATACGGATTCGATGCAGAAACTTGTGCAGTTTTAACATCTATCGATGAGCAATCTGCGGACATCGCTATGGGTGTTGACCAAGCGTTAGAGGCGCGTGAAGGTCAAATGACTGACGCTGAGATTGAGGCAATTGGTGCAGGAGACCAAGGTTTAATGTTTGGTTTTGCATGTAATGAAACGAAAGAATTAATGCCACTTCCAATCTCACTTGCTCACAAATTAGCTCGTCGTTTAACGGAAGTTCGTAAAGATGAAACATTAGAATATTTACGTCCAGACGGTAAAACACAAGTTACAGTTGAGTATGATGAAAATGGTAAACCAGTTCGCGTTGATACAATTGTAATTTCTACACAGCATCACCCTGATGTTACATGGGAACAAATCGATAGCGACCTAAAAGAACACGTAATCAAATCTGTAGTACCAGCAGAGTTAATGGATGAAGAAACGAAATTCTTTATTAACCCAACTGGCCGCTTCGTAATCGGTGGACCACAAGGGGATGCTGGTTTAACAGGACGTAAAATTATCGTTGATACTTACGGTGGATATGCTCGTCACGGCGGCGGTGCATTCTCTGGTAAGGATGCAACAAAAGTTGACCGTTCTGCAGCATATGCAGCTCGTTATGTTGCGAAAAACATCGTAGCAGCTGGTCTTGCTGAGAAAGCAGAAGTACAACTTGCATACGCAATTGGTGTAGCACAGCCAGTATCAATTTCAGTTGATACATTCGGGACAGGTAAAGTATCTGAAGACGTATTAGTAGAACTAGTTCGTAACAACTTCGATCTTCGCCCAGCTGGTATCATCAAAATGTTAGACTTACGTCGCCCAATTTACAAACAAACAGCAGCTTACGGCCACTTTGGACGTACTGATGTAGACCTTTCATGGGAACGTACAGACAAAGCAGCAGCTTTAAAAGAGCAAGCTGGTCTATAATATAGGAAGAAAAAGCTTTGCGCGAAGACGCAAAGCTTTTTCTATTTTTATTCCACTATTTCCGGGTAGTAATACCCCCACCTCAAAGTCCGTTGAAAGCAAAGAAGTTAGGTGGGAGATAAAGCCCCCACTTATTCAAGTTTCACTTCATTATTTCGCTTTTCAACTACTCCAGCACATGCACTACAATACACTTCTCCTTCAAGCTCAATATACTTCTTAATATTTGTCATCCCGCTTGCAGGAAATGGCATATGAATCCATGCTTTTTCATACGTTTCTATTTCTTTATCACACGCCTTACAAAGTATTGGCTTTTTACGAAACATTGTTCATCACCCTTTCCTTTGACGTGCTTTTCCGGCACAAAAGGCACTGCATAGTAAAAATAGCGTTGCAAATCCCCAGCCACCAATTGCTGAATATGGGACAACATCCTTTAACGCCATCCCAGAGCTGATGGAAGCGATAAATAGAAGGATAAATACTGTTGTGAGTTTTTGATAAAGTTTCATGAATGAACCTCCTAATTATGAAAATTTATTTAGTGTGCATTAGAATGTTTTGTACGTTTCCAAATCTAATTAAATAAATAGGCAAGCGCGAGGGGAATAGCAGTACTTGTTACATAATAACGGGCGGAGCCGTCTGACATGAAGGTGTATAGTTTTAAAAAATTTAATATGTAAGCTATAAGCAATGATTTGGAATATGATGAAGAGAATTAGAAATGGAATCTACGATACTGATCTCTTTAGTTGATAAAATAAAGTTTGAAGTATAAAAAATTCCTTTTTATGTCTATTTATACTTATATTGTATCATGATACTTCGTTTATTTAATAGAGTTTCTATGCAATATGATAAAATGATAAGTAGTTCATTAGAAGGGGAGAAGAAGAATGAGCGTAACAGAACATAAAAAGCAAGCACCGAAAGAAGTGCGTTGTAAAATTATTACGGTTTCTGATACACGTACAGAAGAAACAGATAAGAGTGGTACGTTATTAAAAGAATTATTAATAGAAGCTGGGCATCAGGTGAAAGCTTATGAAATTGTGAAAGATGATAAAGAAAGTATTCAGGAGGCTGTATTATCTGGTTATCATCAAGAAGATGTTGATGTTGTATTAACAAACGGAGGAACAGGTATTACAAAGCGTGATGTGACGATTGAGGCTGTTTCGGCATTATTAGATAAGGAAATCGTTGGCTTTGGTGAGTTGTTTCGAATGATTAGTTATTTAGAAGATATCGGAAGCGCTGCGATGTTAAGTAGGGCAATTGGCGGAACAATTGGAAGGAAAGTTGTCTTTTCGATGCCAGGTTCTAGCGGTGCAGTTCGCCTTGCGATGAATAAATTGATTTTACCAGAGTTAGGGCACGTTACATTTGAGCTACATCGGCAATGAAAAAAATAGCTGGAATTGTATTAGCAGGTGGAATGTCGAGGCGCTTTGGTGAACCAAAAGCATTAGCAAGTTGGCAAGGGCATACTTTTATTGAACATGTTGTTAAAGTGGTGCAGAATGCCTTACAAGATGTCGTTCTGGTCAGTCATCCTGATATAAAAGAAAGAATTACTAATTTAGTAGAAATTCCTGTTATAGAAGATGTTCCTTCTTATCAAGGAGACGGACCGCTTGTTGGTATTGTATCGGGGATGGAACACATTGAAGCAGAGTGGTATATCGTTTCTCCTTGTGATACACCAAACGTTTCAAGTGAGTGGATTACGAGTTTAGTAGGACAAATTAGTGATAAATACGAGGTAATTGTACCAATTATAGATGGACGGAAACAGCCATTATTAGCAGCGTATCACCAGAGCGTGAAAGAGAAAATATATACGTTGTTACAGATTGAAAAGCGAAGTATGGGCCAACTTTTATCACAGTGTAATGTAAAGTATGTGATAGGAGACGAATTGAATGCTCCGAAAGAATGGTTTTTTAATGTAAATACAAAAGAAGAGTATAGACAGTTACTTAATAAGAAAAAGGTATGACATTATGCAGTCATACCTTTTTTGTTGTTTTACTAATAATCGTAACGAGTTCGCTGCTGTATGTTTCGAGATCGACTTTTTTTGTAAGAGGGGTGTTTAGCATATATTCGCCAATCGCACCTTGAATCATATTCGCCATGACACCTATATGGAAGTCACCAAATTCTCCTTTTTCTTGCCCGTCACGTAGTATTTGCTGTAATTCAAACATGATTGGATCTTCTTCGTCATCATCTAATTTATAATATGGAATATTATCGGGCGTTCTTGCATTAAAGATAATCTCTAATAAAGCAGCATTACGAGTGTGATGTGTACCTTGGTAAGCTAAGCTAGCGACAATGAACGTGTTAAGTTTCTCCCCAGGTGTATTTTCTCGTTGTACGCGTTCTAAAATATATGCTTTCGAACTTTCTAAAAGTTTCATTAACAGGTGATTCATTAAATCGTCTTTATCTTGAAAGTGATAGGAAATGAGTGCCGTACTAATACCCGCTCTTTTGGCAATTTGTGAAAGGCTCGCTTTTACGTACCCAATCTCATCCAGCGTTCGGATGGCTGCCTCAATAATTTGTACGCGTCTCGCTTCGGCTATAAAAGACTGTTTTCCTTCAGATTTATGTTCTTCTTTCATGTATATCGCCTCAATTACTGTTTTTAGTTTTCGGTCCATTAGTGAGAATTTTTCTAACGATTATCATCACTAATGCAATGAGTATAATTTTATCGATTGGACTTGGATAAGAGATGTTAAAAGAAGGGATCCTATTTCCTTGGATCATGTAATCGAAAGCCTTTTTGCTTATTTTAAATAGAAAAATAACTAAATTTGAAAAGAGAATAAATGGAATCATTGAGAATCCGAGCTTACACATATTGTTTGCAGATGATTTATCTAGAATGAACAATAAAGTTGCTGTTAGAAGAAGAATTCCCATAATTACAAGCAAGATAGGTCTTATCCAATCATACCAATAAAATTCAGGTTGGTATATTCTATCACTATATTTAAACCAAGTATACCATAGGGAGGAACCTCCAAAAATTGCACTAATGAAAGGCAGAAAAGGAAGTAACCAACTTGGGGCTATATCGTTCGTCTTGTTTTCAGTACTGTTATTCATAAAAAAACCTCCATTTTGATTGAATGATTAATTTTTTGATTGACCGTTCAATAAAATATTATCATGCAAGATTTTTTCAGTCAATGCAACAGTTTTGAATTGGAATATTTATATTTTAGGAAATATTATTGCTGTTCCAATTAAAAAATCACAAGAAAATGTCCTTGTGATTTTTTTACTGACTAGCTAGGTGGTTCTAGTTATTAGGCAAGTAATTCTGCGTTATTTTGATGCAACACGTCTTCATATTGTTCCAATAAATCATTGGAAATCTCATCCCAGCTTTGTGTAGCGGCATAGATACAAGCTGCTGCACTCATTTGTTTCCGCAGTTCGTTATGATTTAGTAATTGATAAATAGAAGACAAAAATGAGTCCGTGTTTTTTGGTACGCAGAGGAAACCTGTTTTTCCGTTTGCGATAATATTTTTTACACCACCGCTATTCGCACCAATTACTGGTGTCCCGCAAGCGAGAGATTCAAGAACGACATTGCCAAATGTTTCTGTAGCTGATGGAAACACCATAATGTCAGAGCAGGCATACGCTTCTGCTAAGTGTTCTCCTTGCAAATATCCTGTAAAGGTCACGTTTGTTGGTGGTACGGTTTCATGTAATTCTGCAGCAAGGGGGCCATCTCCAGCAATGAGCCAATGAATATCATCGCTACGTTCTTTTATTGTTGTATGAATAAGTGTACGAAGCGTTTCAATATCTTTTTCACGTGCGATCCGTCCGACGTAGGAAAGAATGAAAGGAGCGGTAATATTATATTTTTTTCGGAATAGGTCTTTATTGTAAGCTGGATGGAAGAGGGAACAGTCGATCCCACGTCCCCAAATATATAAATTTTGAAATCCCTTTTGGGTTAATTGCTGTAAAGTTTCAGGAGAAGGAACAAAGTTTTTTTGCATACTACTATGAAACCATTTCAAATAGTTCCATAGCATATTGGAGAAAAATTCGATTTTATAATATTGCAAATACGCATCAAAATCAGTGTGGTAAGAACCGACAAGTGGAATATTTAGTTTTTTAGCGTAATACAAGCCGCACAGCCCCATGTTAAAAGGAGTAGCAATATGAATGATATCAGGCTGAAAGTTAAGAAGATCCCTTTTAATACGCGGGGTAGGAAAAGCAAAGCGGCATTCTGGATACAATATTTTCAGCGGGATACTTCTCATTTTACTCACATTTGCTACGAAGTTATCTTCTGCTGTATGCTGCGGCGCAAACACAGAATAAGCGATATTTTGTTTTTGAAAATAGCGAGTTAAACGATCTAATGTTTTCGCAACACCGTTTACTTGCGGTGTAAATGTATCAGTAAATATGGCGACTCTCATCCAATCTCTCCTTTACATGAAAAGTGGAATGAATTGATAAAAAGAGATAATGCCAGAACATGTACCAAGGCACATACCTACAAATACATCAGATGGATAATGAAGCCCAAGATAAATACGCGAAATTCCAACAATAATTGCGATTGGAAGTAACAAAAAAATCAGGCTTGGATTAAAGCAAATAAATGGAACGAAAACAGAAAAAACGGCTGTTGTATGACCAGACGGGAAAGAATGGTCCGTTAATGGATGCAGTGGATATTTTGCATCTTGGATTGTTAAATAAGGTCGTTTCCGCGGATAGCATCTTTTTAATATCTGTACTGGAATATGGCTAATAGCTAATGAACATGCGGCCGCAATTGCTGCATCATGTAGGAAATCTTTTGAAAAGATAAGAAAGCACAGCGCTAGCGAGATAGAAAAGGTTGCACCACCAATATGTGTAACGGTACGGAAAAAGATATTTAATGTTTTTTGATCAAAGTAACGATTAATTCCTTTGAAAATGTAACATTCTATTCTATATAAGGAGTTGACGGGTCTAACTTTCATGAACTCTTTCCCCCTCATTTACATATATATTGAGATATTCTCTTCTATTTTAATAAGATTTTATTGAGGGAATAATAAGGTTTTGTAAAGAAAATGTGTGGATGCAAATTAAAAAAGCTGCCATTTTGGTGGCAGCGATTGAAACTATTTTTGCAGGGATTTATAGTACTGCCCTTTTTCAACATACTGTTTGCGAATACGTTCCATATCTTTTCTGTCTTCTTCTGTTAATTCACGGATGACTTTTGCAGGGCGACCGAACGCTAGTGTATTAGGCGGGATTTGTTTCCCTTGTGAAACTAAACTGCCAGCACCGATAAATGCACCCTCACCAATTTCAGCGCCGTCTAAAATAATGGATCCCATTCCGATTAAAGCATCTTTTTTTAAGGTACAACTATGTAAAATAACTTGATGTCCAACAGTAACATCATCTTCTAAAATAAGGGGATACTTTGGACTTTGGTGAAGTGTACATTGATCTTGTACATTTACTCTATCTCCAATAATTGTCTGAGAAACATCACCACGAATAACTGTGTTAAACCAAATACTTGATTCTTCGCCAATTGTGACGTCGCCTGTAATCGTCACGTAGTCAGCGATAAAAGCACTACTCGCAATTTTCGGATTTTTATCTTTGTAAGGATATATCATGTAAAATCTTCCTTTCCTAGAAACTAGCTTTAGTGTATCAAATTATGAAAAAGAGTGAAACGGAGGAGTTTCGTATGTGGAACTATGAAGCAGAAGCAGCAAAAGCTGTAATTGTGATTGTACACGGTGCGATGGAATATCATGGACGTTACGAGGCCATTGCAGAAATGTGGAATCATTTTGGTTATCATGTTGTCATGGGAGACCTTCCAGCTCATGGAACGACTTCAAGAAATAGAGGACATATTGACTCATTTGATGAATATATAGAAGAAATAAAATTATGGGTGAAAGAAGCAAGAAAGTATCGGTTACCTATTTTTTTATTTGGACATAGTATGGGCGGTCTTGTTGTCATTCGAATGATGGAAGAAACGAAGAGGGATGATATAGATGGTATTATATTAAGCTCGCCATGCTTAGGAGCCTTAGCCACACCTGCCGCTCCGCTCCGTGCTATTTCAAAGGTGCTAAATATCTTCACGCCGAAACTCCAATTTCAAACTAATCTTACAGTAGAAATGTCAACGCGAAATAAAGAAGTTCGGGATGCGATGGAAAATGATTCATTGTTCTTGCGCAAGGTGTCAGTTCGTTGGTATAGTGAATTGATAAAATCTATCCAGATTGCTCATGAAAAAATAGATGAATTTCCAGACGTTCCGCTCTTGCTAATGCAGGCATGTGAGGATAAACTTGTAGATAAAACACGTGTCCGTAAATGGTTTGATAACTTAAAGGTTAGTGATAAGGCATATAAAGAATGGTCAAACTGTTATCATGAGTTATTAAATGAGTATGAGCGAGATGAAATTTTTAATTATATCAAAGCATTTACTGAAATACATGTAAATAACATAATAGAAACAAATAAATAATGATTTGGACATTTAATAGAGGAGATGAAGGAAGAAGTGAACGTACCGAGTAATCCCATAACGCTCATGGCGAAAGTATACCGTGATGTGTTTCCGGTTGTACACCATGAGCTAGCGATGTGGAAAGAGCGTGCCTACCATATTCCGAATGACGAGCTTCATAGTCAAGCCATTGCAAGTATTGAGAATAAAACGTTTCATTGTGAAGGTGGTGGTATTTTAGCGCTGCTTGCTAATGAACACCGAGAGGAATGTATTCGTTTTATTGTGGCGTATCAGACGATTAGTGATTACTTAGATAACTTATGTGACCGTAGTACATCGCTTGATCCGAATGATTTTGCGGCATTGCATGAATCGATGTTAACAGCACTAACGCCTGAAAGTGAAGGAAGTAATTACTATCGTTATCGTGATGATCAGGATGACGGTGGTTATTTAGATGAGCTTGTTGAAACATGTCAAGACGTACTAAGGAAGACAAAGCATTATGATAAGATTGCTCCCATTCTTCATGAACTTGCTTGTTATTACTGTGATTTGCAAATTCATAAGCATGTGAAATTAGAAGAGCGAGAACCACGCTTACAAACATGGTTTGAGGCTCACAAGGAAAATGTACCACCAATGAGCTGGTTTGAATTTTCAGCATGTGCAGGATCAACACTTGGCATCTTTTGTCTCGTGGCGTATGCGTTTCATGATGAATTACTTGATGAAGATATTGCGAAGATTAAACAAGGTTATTTCCCTTACGTACAAGGCCTTCATATTTTACTTGATTATTTCATTGATCAAGAAGAAGATCGAATTGGTGGGGATTTAAATTTCTGTAGCTATTATGAGAATGAGCAAACCATATTAGAGCGAATGAAGCATTTTGTGAAAGAAGCAGAAAGAAGCATTGGGGATTTACCTCATGCGAAGTTTCATCGTCTTATTAGCCGCGGGCTACTCGGAATTTATTTGTCAGATCAAAAGGTATCAGAGCAAAAGAATATGCAACATATGGCACGGCGCATTGTGAAATACGGAGGCTTCACTTCACGATTCTTCTATTGGAACGGGAAGATGTACCGAAAGAAAATGGCGCAGTGATGAAATAGAAAAAGACGTGCATTTCGTGCACGTCTTTTTTGTTGATTTTTGTCGAGCGGTCGATATATTGTGTCGAATCGCCGATATATCGAAAAAATCGCTGATATATTTGAAGAAGCGGTCGATATAATGCAAAAATCGCTGATATACCATCGTAGCATGTTTTGTCTTTCTATCTCATTCATTATTGGAATATACATAATGATGAATAGAGCTGGTGGCCCAACGAAAATGGATTATGTAGCTCAGGCTATTATAGGGATTATTATTATTGGTGATGTTTTCTTTTTAATTTGTGAGAAAAAGAAAAAATTGAGTCATAAATAAAAAGCATGTGTACAAGAAAACTTGTACACATGCTTTTTTATATTTGATGTCGATTTATTTTAGAGAATAGATATAGTAAAAATTCAACTATGAAAATGATAAGCACAGATAAACCAAATAAAGGCATTGCAATACCTAATAGAATCATAATAAGTATGAAAGCGAATATGCTTTTCTTATCTTTTTGTTTTGGTGGTGCCGCTAGCTTCCCTTTTGGTTTTCTTGCTAACCACATTTTAACCCCGAAATAAATGAGGAATAAAAGGGATGAAGTTGTAAGTAAGCATAATATTTTGTTGGGCCATCCGAATAAATGTCCTTCATGAAGCGGGATACCATAGGAGAACCACTGTGCAAATAATCCATAGTCACGATAGTCAATTTTTGAAATGAGAGTGCCGCTATATTGTTCAAAATAAGCAGTGATTTCTTCGTTCGGTGATACGTGCATTCCTGTAATACCAGAACCGCTAGATTTTGAAACTGTGAATACGCCTTTTGGATCACTTGGTAATGAAACTACATAAGGTTTTTCAATTTGAATCTTCTTTTCTAGGTCATCGATTGAAAGAGCGACCTGCTCAGTTACATTTGATTGTGGAGGCGTTTCTTGTCTAGTCGCCCATGGTAATTCTTTAAATTTAGATTCTGGCGGTGCCATATATAATTTCGGATAACCCAGTGATTCATTGGAAGTTGCTACGTTATAAATTTGTTTTCCCATGAAAGCGGACCAAGGTAATCCTGTTAGTACTAAAAGAATGAGTGGAATTGTAAATATAATCCCGATGATGCTGTGAAATCTTTTGGATCGCTCCCTGGCGTTTGATATCGGAGTGTTCTTGAACCGTTTTATACTCATATATAAACCAGTTACAATTAAAAAGATTGTCCAGCAAGCGGCTAATTCGACTAAGTAGTTCACAACAGTTCCGCCAACTAGCAGAGAGCTGTGTAGTTCTCGCATTATATTTGCGAATGTTTCATTCGCATTTTGATCACCAACAATTTGGTTATGTTTATCTAAATAAACATATTTTTGGTCACCTGTATATTCATTTGCCATTGTTAGTCTTGTATTGTGAGCATCTTTAAAATAACTAATTTTCGTAACGTTATAATGGAGATATTTCTTTTCTATTAGTGAAACGGATTCAGTCATGGACAGAGATTCCATTTGCTGGCTATTTCCGAAATATAAATCTTTATAAATAAAATTTTCAACGTCCTCTCGAAATAAATAACCAATTCCGCTGAGTGATAAAGTAATAAGAAGTGGTGTCATAAAGAGACCCGCGTAAAAATGCCACCTCCAGAAAATGTAATGAAGCGATCGATTACTTTTCATATTATAATTCCCCTAACCTTCCTTGTATGAATAAAATACCTATTTAATATATCGATATTAAGTGTGATTATTTTGAGAGAATTGTGAAAAAAATTAAAAGTATTAGGGGGCATGGGAAAAAGACGTGTATATGCTACACGTCTTTTTCTATCGATTTCTGTCGAACGGTCGATATGTTGTGTCGAATCGCCGATATATTTGAAGAAACGGTCGATATAATGCAAAAAACGCTGATATATTTAGCGGCGTGAGGGATTAGTATGTAATTTATGATCGAATAGACAAATATTTATGGACAACCGCCTTCGCAAGACAAGACGCTGAATCCACAAAGCAAAGGTTATGTATTTCTGCACCCGATACAACATTCAAATCTGTACACGCTATAATAACGGCATCTACTGCTTCAGCTAATTCTATACAAAGTGTATGCCATAATTCACTTGCTTCGCTTAGGTTTCCTGCTTTTATTTTTGATATTATTTTAGTGATATCCGTTTGCCAGTTGTCTTTATGTATATAATCTATACCGCGTTTTGAAATCCCATCTTGATAGATGCCAGATTGAACGGTCACATCAGTTGCTAAAAGGGTTATTTTTTTCACATGATTTGGTATTTCTTTTATCGTCTCATCTGCCATATTTAAAATGGGAACTGAAACCGAGTCTTGTAACTGATTAAAATATAGATGCGCTGTATTGCATGGCATGGCGATAAAATCAACACCTGTACTTTCAAGTTTTTGTGCGCCAGTTATAATAGCCCTCTCCATAGCTTTATGATCAATCGGTCTATCCATATAAAAAGGTGTTGGACAGGAATAAATCATCATATGTGGGAAATCCATATCGTGCTTTGCGTCGTATATCTTTTGGCATTGTTCAACTACTGTATCAACGAATGGACCTGTTGATTTTGGACCCATTCCTGCTAGTATTCCGATCATCGTTGTAAATCCCCCTAATTTATTAATCTAAATTTAGAAATTCTTGTTCCGATCTACATGTTCCTTCTTTTTCGAACAAGATAAAGAAACACTCCTATTAATACAACAGAATATGCAAATGCCCATGCAGTAAGCCGGAGCACGTGAACAAGCAAATGGTGCTCATATTGTGCAAGCATCATAAAACTGTCGATAGGTGGAAAAAACCATAATAATTCCGGCATTTCTTTTTTGAGACGAATGGACGCAATTGTTATAAGTAATACAAAAGAAAGGCTAAGCCAAGCTGTACTTGCTTTTTTAATGATGTTTCTTGTAAATAATGTTGCGATGGAAATACCAAGTATAGATAAAGAAATGTGTGCAAGGAGACCCGTGATAAATAATGAGACTGTTATTTTTTCTTTAAACATCTGAAAGGCAATTGGATATATAACAGATATGAGAGATAGAACGCTACAAATGAGCAAGACTGTTACATATTTACCAATGTATAAAGCTAGTATTTTTTTTGTATGAGAAAGCGTAATTTGTTCCTGAACAGGATCTTCTGTATGAAATAGTGTAATCGTAATCCAAGCTGAAAGTAAGTAGAGCGTAAGTGCAGTTTCTAAATACGTTGCAACAATTGGATTTGGTTTGTAAGTATAGACAAAAAGTAAACTTACGATATACATCGCAATTGGTGGAACATACTTGTACGACTTTGTATAATCAAGAAAATTGTAACGAATGAGTGCAATCATAGAGATCCTTCTTTCGGTTTAGGAATTTAGGTTGTAGCAATGTGATGGACGCGTTGTTATGTAATAAATATTGAAGTATGTCATTTGTACAAGTCTTTTCAATTTGTAATTGAATAAGGTTTTGGTCTTCGTTATATGTAACATGTATGTAGCCAGATTGTTTCTGTAATTCTGAGATAGAAAATGTGTGTGGTACAGTTGTCTCTATGTAGATGTGTTCTGTCGGGAGTGTATCAGATGTTAAAAGTTTATCCGCTGTAATGGTATGGTTAGCTAATGTTACGATTCGGTCAGCAAAGTTTTCTAATAGTTGTTTTTCATGACATGTGAAGAGAATGGTAAGGCCCTGCTCTTTTAAGGTAAGGAGTATATGTTCAAGTTCTTGTTGGGAGTTTGGATCAAGTCCAGAAAGAGGTTCGTCTAAAACTAATAAATCAACAGCACTCAGGAGTGCTTGTATAATACCAGTTTTTTGCTTCATTCCTTTGGAAAAATTTCTTATAATGGAATGATGGGCATGTTGTAAATGAAAAGTTTCTAGTAGTGAAGGGATTTTGTTTTGTAAATACTCTTTCGATAGACCTTGAATACGGCCGAGATGGTACAAATAATCTTCGAGCGTAAAACGAATGTCTTCTGGAAAATGCTCAGGTACATATCCGATTTTCATATCTAATTGTTTTTCGATTGTTCCTGCTGTAGGAGCAATAAATCCAGCAATCATTTTGAGTAAAGTGCTTTTTCCGGTACCATTTCCGCCGATAATGGCAACTGTTTGTCCCTTTGGAATAGATAAATGAATGTTTTCTAGTATAAGTTGCTTATCATATTTCTTTGTAATCTCCTTTAGTTCTAATAACAAAATAATGGCCTTCCTTCTGTTTAGAATTTATATATCCATTATATGGTAGGTTTTATTCTTGAGACAATAAAAAAGACATGCATATGTGCACGTCTTTTTATCGATTTCTGTCGAACGGTCGATATATTGAAAAAAGCGCCGATATATTTAGCGCTTTTCAATTGCTACAATAAATGGCGGGTTATTTTGTTGGTTAATGAATCCGTAACGAAGTACATGCGCTTGTTTTTGGTCAAGCTCTTCGGCAAATTGCAGAACAGCATCGCGCTCCACTTGTCCTTCTGGATGCCCATGATAAATGACAAGGACAATGATGCCTTCTGGTGCCATTACTTCTAATAATTGTTCGATGGCAGCTATTGTTGAGTTTGGTTTTGTCACGATATGCTTGTCACCGCCAGGTAGGTAACCTAAGTTGAAAATAGCTCCAGTTACTTTTCCTTTTGCCTCTTCTGGCAATACCGCTAATAAAGTATCGTGACTATCATGAACGAGAACAGTTCGTTTTTCTAATCCTTTTTCTTTTAGGCGAGCGGCAGAACTTTCAATCGCTTCACGCTGAATGTCAAATCCAAATACTCTTCCATTGTCTCCAACAATCTCTGCTAAGAAACAAGTATCATGACCGTTACCAAGTGTTGCATCTACGGCATAATCGTCTTCTTTGACAGCTGTTTGCAGCAATGTGCGTGCAAATGGTAGTACACGTTCTAATTTCATACTGGTTTCACCTCGGTTGCATATTTTCCTTGCCAGCTTCCGCGTCGTACAAATTCCGCGTCAATGGAATTTAATACTTCCCATTTATTTAAGCTCCACATTGGACCGATCATTAAGTCAGGAGGACCGTCACCGGTGATGCGATGCACAATCACATTTGCTGGAATCATCTCAAGTTGGTCTACAACGAGATTTACGTAATCTTCAAGAGAAAGGAATTCTAATTGTCCTTTTTCATATTGTTTCACCATTGGCGTTCCTTTTAATAAATGAAGCAAATGAATTTTAATTCCTTGGATATCAAGCTTCGCTACTTCACGAGCTGTTTCCATCATCATATCGTAGTCTTCAAGAGGAAGACCATTAATAATATGGGAACATACTTTAATGCCATGTTTCCGAAGTTTGTTTACACCTTCGACGTATGATGGATAGTCATGAGCGCGGTTAATAAGATTCGCTGTGCGTTCATGAACGGTTTGTAGTCCAAGTTCGACCCAAAGGTACGTACGTTTATTTAAATCAGCTAAATATTCGACAACATCGTCAGGTAAGCAATCTGGACGAGTTGCGATGGAAAGACCAACAACGTCTTTTTCAGCTAAAAGTGGTTCGAATTTTTCTTTTAACACTTCGACTGGAGCATGCGTATTTGTATACGCTTGGAAATAAGCGATACACTTTCCATCTTTCCATTTCGAATGCATTTTTTCTTTCATTTCATGATACTGCGTTACAACATCATCGCGGCGATCACCAGCGAAGTCACCAGAACCAGCAGCACTACAAAATGTACAACCGCCATATGCGACTGTACCATCGCGGTTCGGACAGTCAAAACCAGCATCTAATGAAACTTTAAAGATTTTTTCACCGAACTCTTTTCGCAGGTGGTAGTTCCATGTATGGTAACGTTTATTGTCATTTGTATATGGAAAAGGGTTTTGAACCTTCATGCCTATATTCCTCCTAAATCTAAGAGCGTACATATAAAAACAAAATCCATTATAACACACTCATAAGGTTGATATGGAAGGGACACACTAAAGGGGAACTAAAGGCAAGGAGGCTATATAATGGCAGAGCGTCAATCACTTGAAGCGTACATTACACAAGCAGAGCAAGCGATAGAATATGCAAAAGAGCAATTAGATATCGGAAGTAGACAAGAGCATTACAACACAATGGAATACTCCGATGCACAATTACAATTAGAGCAAGCGTATAATGATTTACAAATTATGCAACAACATGCGAATGATGAACAGCGTGAACAGTTAAACCGTGCACGTATGGCAGTTCGTCAATTACAGCATCAAATGATTGTTACACCGCACTAATAAGGAGTGAAAGAAATGGCGAAGCGTTCAGATCAAAACAATCCAGAGCAAAAAACGCAAAATGGACATAACGCTGAGTTTTCAAATGAACTCGATCCAGTTGTTGAAGCAAAGCAGCGTAATCGTAAAAAAGGACAACCACAAAAATCGAAGCAATCAGAGTAAGCCAGGTCGCAATATGACCTGGCTTTATTTTGTAACCTTACAAAAATGTAAGATTTCTGTAAGGCTATGAGATAGGCCTAATCTTACTTTTCCAGTAAAGTAAGGGAGGATTAAAACTAGCATAGGGAGTTGTAGCGTGGAAAAAAATATTACAAACAAACGAATTGACGAGTTAGACTACATTCGTGGCTTTGCATTACTGGGGATTATTTTAGTAAATATTCTTGCACTACTTAATATCAAAACACCAGATCCAAATACGGTTGATGCAAGCTATCAAAGATTTTTATACTTATTTGTAGAAGGTCGTTTCTTCTCAATCTTTTCATTCTTATTTGGAGTAGGGTTCTATATCTTTATTACAAGAGCCATTGCGAAAGGGAAAAATGGATATGTTCTGTTTTTACGTAGGTTAGTGGCATTATTTGTTTTTGGAGTTATTCACTTTATGTTCCAGCCAGGAGAAGCATTAACGATTTATGCGATTTGTGGATTGATTACCTTACCGTTTTATAAAGTAAACAAACGAATCAACTTAGTGATAGGTATTGTTTTAGCAATCATCATTGGGATTGTAGGAGCAAAGACACTTTTACCAATTCCATTAATTTTATTAGGACTTGCAGCTGGACAATACTGCGTGTTTGAAAACATTAGAGAGAAAACAACACAAGTTGCTATGTTTACAGCAGTGATGTTTATTTTAAGTGCAATTGGTTTATGGTATCAATATCAACAAGTACCTGCCTTACCATTTGAGAGTGTGATTTTAGGTGGCGTGGATGATCCAAATATGGACCAAGCAAATGAATTTATGACTATTGGTATCGCTGTTGGACCGATTGTCTCCGCATTTTATGTAGGATTATTAATTTTATTATTACAAACAAAACTAGTACAAACGTTGCTAGCGCCACTTAAGTACTATGGCCGCATGGCATTAACAAACTATGTAGGGCAAACTGCAATGATTTTAATCGCAGGTAGTATGTTTAACTTTACAGGAAACCTTACGTATATGCAGACTCTATACGTATGTATTGTAATTTACGTAATTCAAATTGTCTTTAGTTTCATTTGGATGAAATTCTTCAAGATGGGACCACTTGAATGGATTTGGCGCGTAATTACGTATTGGACGGTTACGCCTTTGAAGAAATAAGATATTGGAAAAACTGCTTTTTTGTGGAGCAGTTTTTTGCTTTTTTGAATCTCCACATTATAATTAAGTTTTAAGTAAGAAGAGTAACGGAGGAATAAACAATGATTGCACATATCGGTACAGTAGCGATTTACGTAGATGATCAACAAAAGGCACTTGAGTTTTGGACAGAGAAAGCGGGATTTGAAGTATACCGTAATGATCCAATGGGACCAAATGCGAGCTGGATTGAAGTAGGGCCAAAAGGCACTCGTTCTCACTTAGTTATCTATCCAAAAACAATGATGCCGAATGCAAATGAGTTAAAAGCATCAATCGTATTCGTAACAGAAAACATTACAGAAACATATGAAAAAATGAAGAAGAATGGCGTGGAATTTACGCAAGAGCCAAATGAAATGCCTTGGGGAACGTTCTCTATCTTTAAAGATAATGAAGGAAATGAGTTTGTTTTAAAAGGTTAATGCGTAGAAAAGCTGAGTCTATATAAACTCAGCTTTTTTATTTATATTACAAAAATGTAAGGTAAATGTAATGTTAACCAATAGCAGATATCTTCCAAAAGGCGCAAAATAGAAAACGGAAAAACAAATATAGGAGGATAACGATGAACAAACCAGTTGTAGACGTAAAAAACGTCCAAAAAGTGTACGGGAAAAAGGGCGAAAGCCAATCGCACGCCTTAAAAGGTGTATCATTCTCGATTCAAGAGGGTGAATTTGTTGGAATCATGGGACCATCTGGTTCAGGGAAAACAACGTTACTAAATGTAATTTCAACGTTAGATAAAGCAACGGGCGGCGTTGTTGAAATTGCTGGTACGGATATTACGAAGATGAAACAAGGAGAACTTTCTGATTTCCGTTCTCAAAAATTAGGATTCATTTTTCAAGATTTTAACTTATTAGAAAACCTATCAATTTATGAAAACATTGCGTTGCCACTTTCTCTTCAAGGTGTTCCATCTCGTAAGATTGGGCCGAAAGTAGAAAAGGTAGCAGAAATGTTAGGAATTTCAGCAATTCTTCAAAAGTATCCATCTGAAGTTTCTGGTGGACAAAAACAACGTTCAGCAGCAGCGCGTGCACTTGTGCATGAACCAGCAATCATTTTAGGAGACGAGCCAACAGGAGCGCTTGATTCTAAAAATGCAACGAGTCTTTTAGATGCGATGACAAACTTAAACGAAGAGCAAGGTGTATCAATCATGATGGTTACTCATGATCCATATAGCGCGAGTTACTGTCAGCGTATTTTATTCATTCAAGACGGCGAGTTATATAAAGAGATTCACCGCGGTGGTACGCGTGAAGCGTTCTATAAAGAAATTTTAGATGTACTTGCAGACTTAGGTACACAAAAAGCATAAGAAAGGAGGATCAGGCATGTTATTTAAACTTTCTATGTCAGGACTAAAAAGTAAGCTGAAAGATTACATCGTCTTACTTGTTGGTCTTGTCATGTCCATTTCAATTTTTTACATGTTCCAAACGTTAGCGTTGAATAAAGCGTTTATTGAAGCGAATTCTGTAATTAGCAGTATTCAATTCGTATTCCATGCTGGTGCGGTACTATTAGCAATCATTACATTTTTCTATATTTTATATGCGAATTCATTCTTGCTATCACTTCGTCAAAAAGAATTTGGTATGTATATGATGTTAGGAGCAAAAAAACATAAGGTTACAATGCTTATGTTTATTGAAACAATTGTATTAGGAGCGGCATCTCTTGTAGTTGGTATCGCAGTTGGTGTGGGACTAGCACAAGTAATTGGTAAGTTACTTATGCAGCAGCTTGAGTTTACTGCAGGTGGCTATCATGCATTTTATGTTCCATCTATGATTGTTACTTGTATTTTCTTCTTAGTACTATTTGTTTTATCAGCAATTATGAATAGTATCAAATTATCACGTATTACAGTTCTGCAACTTGTACATGCAGATTCAAAAACAGACCGTGTTTCTGTAAAAGGAGCAAAGACTGTTGTAGCTGCATTCGTTGGAATTATTCTACTAGCAATCGGCTATGCTTCTATGGTTTACATGGATAAGTTGGCGCAAATCGGGATTATTATTGCATTAATTACCGTAACGTCAGGAACTTACATGTTATTTGGTACGTTTCTACCGCTTATTATTAAAAAGCTAAAAAGTAATAAAAAACGTACTGAAAAAGGACTTAATGCTTTTACATTTGCACAATTAAACTTCCGTATTAATAGCTTAACAAAGGTACTTGCAACAGTAGCGATGTTAGTTGCTCTAGGAGCAGGTGCGATTTCAGGCGGTATGGCATTCAAAAATAACGTTATGCTTACTGTCGATGGTTTTGCAATTTATGATGTCGGAATTCATAACCCAACAGCAGAAGAAAAGAAAATTTTAGATGGAATTACATTTAAAGAGAAAAATGAATATCGTTACAAAACAGACGATAAATTTGTTTATTATTTAAAAGAAGACTTAGAGAAAAGTCGTCCTTTAGTACAAGATTTAAAAGATGTTAAAGGGATGAAAGATATTGGTAAAGTGAAACGAGCTTCTGGAGAATTACCAGTAGGTGCTACTTCGAGTTCCGGTCAAGAAAAATCTGATAATGTGATTCCACAAGAATGGGATAGTGCATTAAGAACGATTCAACCATTCTATGTACACCCTGATCAAACAATCAAAATTGTAGATCAAAAAATGTACGATGGTTTGCAAGGTAAAGAGGGCATTGCATTACTAGGAAAAACAGATGATTTTGTAACGTACAAAAAAGAGTGGGAAAAAATTGACGAGTTGCAACTAGTTAAATATAAAAATGTTAAAGAAGAATCTTTGCAAAGTAAGAACCAATTGTATACTGGGTTTTATGGAATTGCCAGTGGAACAGTATTTATGGGATTCTTCTTAGGAATTGCTTTCTTAGCGATGATGGCAAGTTGTTTAATGTTTAAGATTCTTTCAGGTGCATCAAGCGATGTTACGCGATACCAAATGCTTCGTAAAATCGGTGTTCGCCGTGAGCTATTAACGAAGTCAATCTATAAAGAATTATTCTTAGTATTCTTATTTCCAGCAATCGTAGGTATTGCCCATGTATTAGTTGGTATGAATATCTTCTCGTTCATTTTAATTGATCCGTATTTCCGCGTATGGCTTCCAATCTTGATTTTCGTAGTCATTTACGCAATTTATTACTTCATTACAGTTCAATTATATAAAGGAATTGTTCTTCCGAAAGAAGATTAAGCTCCTGAAAATAAAAAGTGAAACACCATTTTTGCTGTATTTTATGTATATGGTATAGATGGTGTTTTTGTATATTACAAAAATGTAAGGTAAATGTAATGTTAACCAATAGCAGATCATGCTGAAAAAGCGCAGAATAGGAAAAGGAAAAACAAAGCGTAGGAGGATATATATGAATAAACCAGTTGTAGACGTTAAAAACGTCCAAAAAGTATACGGTAAAAAAGGCGAGAGCCAATCACACGCATTAAAAGGTGTATCGTTCTCGATTCAAGAGGGTGAATTTGTTGGGATTATGGGACCATCTGGTTCAGGGAAAACAACATTACTAAATGTAATTTCAACATTGGATAAAGCAACGGGAGGCGTTGTTGAAATTGCAGGTACGGATATTACGAAGATGAAGCAAGGTGAACTATCTGATTTCCGTTCTCAAAAATTAGGATTTATCTTCCAAGATTTTAACTTACTAGAAAACTTATCGATTTATGAAAACATCGCATTGCCACTTTCACTTCAAGGTGTTCCATCACGTAAGATCGGACCGAAAGTAGAAAAGGTAGCGGAAATGTTAGGGATTTCAGCAATCTTGCAAAAGTACCCATCTGAAGTATCTGGTGGACAAAAACAGCGTTCAGCAGCAGCGCGTGCGCTTGTGCATGAGCCAGCAATTATTTTAGGGGACGAGCCAACAGGAGCACTTGATTCTAAAAACGCAACAAGTCTTTTAGATGCGATGACAAACTTAAATGAAGAGCAAGGCGTATCTATCATGATGGTTACCCACGATCCATATAGTGCAAGTTACTGTCAGCGTATTTTATTCATCCAAGACGGCGAGTTATACAAAGAAATTCACCGTGGTGGTACGCGTGAAGCGTTCTATAAAGAAATTTTAGATGTGCTTGCAGACTTAGGTACACAAAAAGCATAAGAAAGGAGGTTCTAGCATGTTATTTAAGCTTTCCATGTCAGGACTAAAAAGTAAGCTGAAAGATTATATCGTCTTACTTGTTGGTCTTGTAATGTCAATTTCAATTTTTTACATGTTTCAAACGTTAGCGCTGAATAAAGCGTTTCTTGAATCTAACGCTGTTATTCAATCTATTGGATTTGTATTCCAAGCAGGTTCATTCTTATTAGCAATTATTACATTCTTCTATATTTTATATGCAAACTCGTTCTTATTATCGCTTCGTCAAAAAGAGTTCGGTATGTATATGATGTTAGGAGCAAAAAAACATAAAGTTACATTGCTTATGTTTATTGAAACAATTGTATTAGGAGCGGCATCTCTTGTAATTGGGATTGCAGTTGGTGTAGGACTTGCGCAGGGAATTGGGCAGCTACTTATGAAGCAGCTTGAGTTTACTGCAGATGGTTACAATGGATTTTACGTTCCATCAATCACTGTGACTTGTATTTTCTTCTTTGCATTATTTGTATTATCGGCAATTATGAACAGTATTAAATTATCACGTATTTCAGTCTTACAACTTGTGCATGCAGATTCTCATACAGAGCGTGTGGTAGTTAAAGGGAAAATGACCGGTGTAATCGCATTCTTTGCAATTATCTTATTAGCAATTGGATATGCATCCATGATTTACATGGAAAAATTAAGAGAAATGGGTATTGTTATTGCGTTAATTACAACAACAGCAGGGACGTACATGTTATTTGCTTCTGTACTTCCGCTTATCATTAAAAAATTAAAAAGTAATAAAAAGCGCAGTGAAAAAGGACTTAATGCTTTTACATTTGCACAGCTTAACTTCCGTATTAATAGTTTAACAAAGGTACTTGCAACGGTAGCGATGTTAATTGCACTTGGTGCAGGAGCGATTTCTGGTGGTATGGCTTTCAAAAATAATGTTATAAAAACTGTTGATGGTATTGAAATATATGATGCAGCGATTCATAATCCAACAGCAGAAGAAAAGAAAATATTAGATGGTATTAAATTCAATGAGAAGAATGAATATCGTTATAAAGTAGATGATAAGTTCGTTTATTATCTAAAAGAAGACTTAGAGACAAATCGCCCATTAGTACACGGTGGTGTAGGGAAAGAAAATTTTGGTAAATTTAAGAAGATTTCTGAGGAACTTCCTGTAGGTGCTATTTCAAGAGAGATGAAAGAAAAAGATGCGAATGCAAAAGCACTTCCAGAAGAATGGGAAGAGGCTTTTAGAATGATCCAGCCGTTCTATCTATATCCTGATCAAGCAATTAAAATCGTTGATCAAAAGATGTACGATGGTATAAAGGGTAAAGAAGGTATGGCATTCATTGGAAAAACAGATGATTTTGTATCTTATAAAAAAGAATGGAAAAAACTAGACGAGTTGCAGCTAGCTAAATATAAAAATGTAAAAGCTGAACAGATGCATGGTAAATACGCTGCTTATGATATGTTTTATGGTGTTGCCAGCGGAACAGTATTCATGGGCTTCTTCCTCGGAATTGCTTTCTTAGCGATGATGGCAAGTTGCTTAATGTTTAAAATCCTTTCTGGTGCATCAAAAGATATTACACGTTATCAAATGCTTCGTAAAATCGGTGTGCGTCGTGAGTTATTAACGAAGTCCATTTATAAAGAGTTATTCTTAGTATTCTTATTCCCAGCGATTGTGGGTATCGCTCACGTATTAGTTGGTATGAATATCTTCGGATTTATCTTAATTGATCCGTATTTCCGTATTTGGCTTCCGATTGTTATTTTCGTAGTGATTTATGCGATCTATTACTTCATTACAGTTCAATTGTATAAAGGAATTGTTCTTCCAAAAGAAGACTAAGAAAGATAAAAAAACCGAGCAGGGATGCTCGGTTTTTATTGTGTTTTCAGAAAAATGATAAAAAACCCTTGTTATGTTACTTAATTGTAGTATATTATATAATTAAGTAACATAAAGAGAATAATAAGGAGGGATTCAATGATAGCAACTGAAAGGAGGAAAACCATTTGCAAAATGAAGACGGATCTTTACTTGAAGTTATAGGTATAATGTTGAGATCGAAAGAGGCTGTACTATTTTCATCCATATCTCTCGTTATTTTTCTAGTTGTAACATATTTGTATAATAGTAAATTTCCAAATCATGAATATCCAGAATTTTTCGGTATATTAAAGTGTATTGCGCCAGTTGTGTAACATAAAAGTTTCAATAATGGATAATACATGGAAATCCTCTAGCATGATAAGGTAAAATGAACAAGATAGTTAGAAAAATTACCGTTCATAAGATGAGGAGAATACATGTATGGAAGTTGTAGAGGCATTAAAAGATATAGAGCAAATTGAAGCTATGAAAAAATATTTAAAAGAGCATTCGCAGCGAGATTATCTATTATTTGTTATTGGAATTAATACGGGACTAAAAATTACAGAACTACTAAGCATTAAATTTGAAGATGTATTAAATGAAGATGGAACTGTTAAAGATTTTTATTCTCTTCCTGTGAAAGATGAAAAATTTAAACAAGATATTTATTTAAATACAAAAGTAAAAGAAGCGCTTTTAGAATACGTACAATCTACTACTAGTGAGATGAAAAATTACGTATTCCAGTCTAATAAAACATCAAATCCAATTACGCGCCAACAAGCTTATCGTGTAATTCATCGTGCTGCTGAAGCGATTGGAATTCCAGGTAAAATTGGAACGAACTCAATGCGAAAAACATTTGGATTCCATGCGTATAAAAGAGGAATAGCGATTGCGCTTCTTCAAAAGCATTTTCATCATGCGACTCCATCAGAAACATTAAAGTATTTAGGGATCTCGAAAGATGAAAAGTTTAAAACAGAAATTGATGTAGATTTATAAATGGGAAGAGCCTTAACTAAAAAATTTTTAGGAGGCATGAATATGAATATTAGAGAAAGCGAACTTCCGGGTATCGGATGTAAATTTGAAGTCATAACAAAAAGTAATGAAAAAATGGTTATCGTTATTCACGATGATGGGCGAAGAGAAATGTATCATTTTGATGCTGATCATGAAGAAAGTGTTTCAAGCATTTCTCTTCGTGACTCTGAAGCGAGACAAATCGCTGCCATATTAGGCGGAATGGTATACAGACCGCAAGCTTTAGATACGATTGAAATGGCGTTTGAAGGATTATCGATTGAGTGGTTTAAAGTGGAGAATAATGCGCCAGCGGTTCAGCAAACAATCGGTAGTTTAGCTATTAGAAAAACGTATAACGTAACTGTCATTGCTATTTTGAAGAAGAATATGAAGAAATTTTTTAATCCAGGCCCAGATTCTATTATTGATGCTGGTGATATGTTGGTATTATCAGGGGAAAGGCACGAAATTAAAAGAATCATTAAGGAAGTACTTTCGGCAGGAGGTGATTCGTAGTCGATGGATACTTTAATTTTTGAAGTTGGAACTGCGTTAGTATTAGTGGCATTTGCGGCCATCCTTGCTGCAAGACTAAAGTTTTCGATTATTCCGTTTCTCATTATCCTCGGTATGTTAGTGGGACCACATGCCCCAGATTTAGGAATTATAGACTTAAGGTTCATTGAAAGTGGAGAAGTCATTGCTTTCCTAGGCCGTATTGGTGTCATATTCCTCCTGTTTTATTTAGGGTTAGAATTCTCAATGAAAAAGTTAATTAAATCAGGAAAATCAATCGCCATTGGAGGCACTATTCACATATCACTTAATTTTACATTAGGTTTACTTTATGGATATGTAATGGGTTTTCCTCTATTAGAAACATTAATTATTGCCGGAATTATTACAATCTCATCAAGTGCAATTGTAGCGAAAGTAATTGTTGATTTGAGAAGAACAGGTAATAAAGAAACAGAGCTAATATTAGGGATCATTATGTTTGATGATATCTTTTTAGCAGTATATTTATCTGTCGTTTCAGGCTTAGTACTCGGAGGTGCGACTTCATTTGTAGGAGCTCTGACATCTGTTTTAATTGCATTAGGATACATGTTGTTATTCTTTGTGATTGCTAGAAAAGCTACGCCGTTCTTGAATAAAGTGCTGGATATTTCGTCTAATGAAATCTTTATTATCGTAATATTCGCAATTTTGTTCTTCGTCGCTGGATTCTCAGAAACAATCCATGTTGCTGAGGCGATTGGTGCTTTATTATTAGGACTTGTCTTTTCTGAAACAGAGCATAGTGACCGCATTGAGCATCTTGTCGTTCCGTTTCGTGATTTCTTTGGAGCTATATTCTTCTTCAGCTTCGGTTTAAGTATAGATCCTTTTTCGTTAGGTGGAGCTGTTTGGCTAACTTTAGGAGCGGTTTTGATAACTATCATCGGTAACTTTACAGCTGGAATGATTGCTGGATGTAAAGCTGGGTTATCACATAAGGCTTCTACGAATATTGGATTAACTCTTGTATCACGCGGAGAATTCTCCATTATTGTCGCTAATATTGGAATAGCTGGTGGCTTAATGGCAACAATTAAACCATTTTCAGCTTTATATGTTTTAATATTGGCATCGTTAGGGCCTTTACTAACGAAGGAATCTGCAAGAATATATTCTCTATTGGACAAAATATTTAAATGGAGCTCTAAAGAAAGTGCAAAACGGAAAAAAGAAGTTGGATGATTTTTATAAGGGAACGATTCCAGCGTTATAGAAGTTAGTTCAAAAAACTTTAAATTGGATAGGTTATTCATTCTTAAATGGATACGAAAGGAAGTTGCCAAGAATGATTATATAGAGTAGAATCCTGTATTAAAAGTGTTATTTTTAATACGGGATTTTTATTTTGAGTTAAAACGATGTTTTGATATAGATTGTAATGTGAACGAGAGAGGGTGATTCAATTGGCTAAAAGACTAAGACAATTGAAAAACGTTTCAGTGATCTGGTCGCTTCTAAGTTAAAAAACAATTTAGAAGCGAGGAATCACGATATGGAAAATCAAAAAATATTTAATCGATCATTTATTTGTTTATTTCTTAGTAATTTTTTTGTGTTTATCGGGTTTGAAATGATACTCCCTATTTTGCCAGCTTATTTAATAAGTATGAAGGCCTTTTCAGTTCAAGTAGGCTTAGTGACAACGTTGTTTACGGTAGGTGCGGTATTCATTAGACCATTTGTAGGATACTATTTAATCGATAATAAAGGGAAAAGCTTAGCGATTGGCGCAAGTGTAGCTTTACTAAGTATTATATGTATATATCCGTTTCTGAATATTGTATGGCTGTTTTTACTTGTACGGATTTTTCACGGCGCTGCATGGGGCGTATCAACAACAGCTAATAGTACAATAGCGGTAGATTTAATTCCTAGTAAGCGATTAGGAGAGGGAATGGGATATTTTTCTGTTTCTACAACGGTCGGAGCTATTATTGCATCAAGTATAGGGATTTTTATTTACAATACTTTTTCTTTTGAGATTTTAATTTTGTCGTCAGCAACACTTAGTTTACTAGCAACTATTATGCTTTTATTTGTTCATGCTCCTACTCCTGTAAAGCGTGATAAACAACCATTTCGCTTTTTTGAGATGATCTTTGAAAAAGAAGTATGGTTCCAAGCGTTACTAGCAGTTATTACAACACTCGGTTTTGGAGCGATTCTTACTTTTTTAGTTCTTTTTGGAAAACAAAAAGGATTGGATCACATCTTTCTATTCTTTCTAGTTAATGCAATTGTTTCAACTTTACTACGTCCCTTTACGGGAAAATGGTACGACAAAAAAGGGCCTTGGTCGATTATTATCGTCTCAGCAATATTAGGATTTCTATCGTTTGTTATGTTATCTTATGCGACAAATAATTTGTATCTTATTATTGCAGCGATTTTATTTGGGGCAGGTTACGGAACGGTTATGCCCTGTTTACAAACGTGGGCGGTGCAAAAGGTTAGCGCAGAAAAAAGCGGAGCGGCAAATGCAACCTTCTTTTCAAGTTTTGATGTTGGCGTTGGGATTAGTGCATTTGCATTAGGAATTGTAGCGAAATGGATAAGTTTAGAGATGATCTTCCGGATTATTAGTATAAGCTTTATTTTTGTAGCTGTTTTGGTTTATATAGATTATGTAAAAGAAAAGAAAAAGCGTTAAAAAGAAATCCGTCTCTCTACGCAGAGGCGGATTTTGTTGTGGGTACTATTATCTGAATTTCATCAACTATTAATCAGTTGCCTTCCTATATAAAAACGACTACAATTTTACTATTATGGGTAGAACGAAAAAACAGAATAGGAGGGGAAACTATGCCAAGGAAAGTATGGCTATTAGTAGCTGGGATGATCATTAATGTCACGGGTGCTTCTTTTTTATGGCCTTTTAATACAATTTATTTACATGATCATTTAGGAAAATCATTGTCTGTAGCCGGAATGGTATTAATGATTAACTCACTAACTGGGGTAATTGGTAATTTACTCGGCGGTGTTTTATTTGATAAATGGGGCGGATATAAATCCATTTTAGTAGGAATTGTTATTACACTAGTATCGATTTTAGGTCTTGTATTCTTCCATGGCTGGCCATTGTATGTTGTATGGCTTGCGTTAATTGGCTTTGGTTCTGGAATGGTATTCCCGTCGATGTATGCGATGGTTGGTACGGTTTGGCCAGAAGGCGGGCGGAGAGCATTTAATGCGATGTATGTCGGGCAAAACGTTGGGATCGCTATTGGAACAGCGTGCGGTGGTTTAGTTGCTTCTTATCGTTTTGATTATATTTTCTTAGCGAACTTTATTTTATACTTTATTTTCTTCTTAATTGCTTTTATTGGATTCCGAGGTATGGAAGATAAGAAAGATAAGAGTGTAGAAGTAAAAGAAGAAAAGACAAAAGGTTGGTCACTTACACCAGGATTCAAGGCGCTTCTTATCGTATGTGTCGCATATGCTTTATGCTGGGTTACATATGTACAGTGGCAAGGAGCTATTGCGACGCATATGCAAGAGTTAAATATTAGCCTTCGTCATTATAGTTTATTATGGACAATAAACGGAGCGATGATTGTTTGTGCACAGCCACTAGTAAGTATGATGATTCGGGCGATGAAGCGTTCTTTAAAACAACAAATTATGATTGGAATCGGTATTTTTGCAGTGTCGTTTATTGTACTTAGCCAAGCGCAGCAATTTACAATGTTCCTTGTTGCAATGGTGACATTAACAATTGGTGAATTATTCGTATGGCCAGCAGTTCCAACAATTGCGAACATCCTTGCACCGAATGATAAGCTCGGTTTTTATCAAGGTGTTGTAAATAGTGCAGCAACTGTTGGGAAAATGTTCGGACCTGTTGTCGGCGGAGCGATTGTTGACATATACAATATGGAAGTATTGTTTATAGCAATCATGGTAATGCTTGTAGTAGCGCTTATAGCAACGAGTATTTATGATAAACGAGTAAAAGTTGAAGAAACAGCAGAAGAAAAAATTGCAGTTTAGTTTGACGGAACATGTAACATGTTTTAGAATATATTTAATTAACTCATATGTGTAATAACAGTGAGAAGGAGTAGTAGTAATAGAAGCTGGTTTAGAGAGTTGACGGTCGGTGCAAGTCAATCCACGTTTCGTTATGAACTCGCCTTTGAGTTGCAGTTGTGAAATCTTTAGTAGCAATTGCCGTTAATCCACGTTACGGATCTAAGCGAATGTATGTATTAGTGCTTGTTCAAAAAGGAGGATAAAGAAATCGGGTAGCGATCTTTACCGAACGTTTTGAACATCCTTTATTACATTAATTTAGGGTGGTACCGCGGGAATCTATAACCTCTCGTCCCTTTCTAGGGATGAGAGGTTTTTTGTATTTTAGGCGGTGAAAATAAATAGAATTTGAATGGAGGATATCTCATGAGCTTTAATCATCAAGAAATTGAGAAGAAGTGGCAAGCGTATTGGGAAGAAAATAAAACATTCCGTACGCCAGATGAAACAGAAAAACCGAAATTTTACGCACTAGATATGTTCCCATATCCGTCAGGTGCAGGCTTACACGTAGGACATCCAGAAGGGTATACAGCAACGGATATTTTATCTCGTATGAAACGTGCTCAAGGTTACAATGTTCTTCATCCAATGGGATGGGATGCATTTGGTCTTCCAGCGGAGCAATATGCACTTGATACTGGAAACAGCCCAGCAGAATTTACAGAGAAAAACATTAACACATTCCGTAACCAAATTAAAGCATTAGGTTTCTCTTATGATTGGGATCGTGAAGTAAATACAACAGATCCAAACTACTATAAATGGACACAATGGATCTTCTTAAAGCTATTTGAAAAAGGTTTAGCTTACGTTGATGAAGTACCGGTAAACTGGTGCCCAGCACTTGGGACAGTACTTGCGAACGAAGAAGTAATCGACGGTAAGAGTGAGCGCGGTGGACATCCAGTTGAGCGTCGTCCAATGAGACAATGGATGTTAAAAATTACAGCGTATGGAGATCGTCTACTTGAAGATTTAGATGAACTTGATTGGCCAGAAAGCTTAAAAGATATGCAGCGTAACTGGATTGGTCGTTCTGAAGGGGCAGAAGTACACTTTTGCATCGACGGTACAGAAGAGAAGTTTACAGTCTTCACAACGCGTCCTGATACACTATTTGGTGCGACGTACTGTGTACTTGCTCCAGAGCATGCGCTTGTTGCAGAAATTACAACTGCAGATCAAAAAGATGCAGTGGAAGCGTACATTGATTCTGTAAAAACGAAAAGTGATTTAGAGCGTACAGAGCTTGCAAAAGAAAAAACAGGTGTATTCACTGGTGCTTATGCAGTTAACCCAGTAAACGGTGAGAAATTACCAATCTGGATTGCTGATTATGTTCTTGCGACTTATGGAACAGGTGCTGTAATGGCAGTTCCAGCTCACGATGAGCGTGATTATGAGTTCGCAACAACATTCGGGCTGCAGATGAAAGAAGTTGTAGAAGGCGGAGACATCACAAAAGAAGCTCATACTGGTGATGGCGCGCACGTAAATTCAGCATTCCTTGATGGTCTAAATAAAGAAGAAGCAATTGTAAAAATGATTGAATGGCTTGAAGTAACAAGCGCAGGAAATCAAAAAGTAACATACCGTCTTCGTGACTGGTTATTTAGCCGTCAACGTTACTGGGGTGAGCCAATTCCAGTTATCCATTGGGAAGATGGCACAATGACAGCTGTGAAAGAAGAAGAATTACCATTAGTTCTTCCGAAAACAGAAAACATTCGCCCGTCTGGTACAGGTGAATCACCACTTGCAAACATCGAAGAGTGGGTAAATGTTGTAGACCCTGAGACTGGTAAAAAAGGTCGCCGTGAAACAAACACAATGCCGCAATGGGCTGGTAGCTGCTGGTACTACCTGCGCTACATCGATCCAAACAATAGCGAAGCACTTGTAGATCCTGAAAAAGTAAAACAATGGCTTCCAGTTGATATTTATATCGGCGGTGCAGAGCACGCTGTACTTCACTTACTATATGCTCGTTTCTGGCATAAAGTATTGTATGATATCGGTGTGGTTCCAACGAAAGAGCCATTCCAACAACTATTTAACCAAGGTATGATTTTAGGTGAAAACAACGAGAAAATGAGTAAATCAAAAGGTAACGTTGTAAATCCTGATGATATCGTTGCAAGTCATGGGGCAGATACACTTCGTCTTTACGAAATGTTCATGGGACCATTAGATGCTTCAATTGCTTGGTCTGAAAATGGTCTTGACGGAGCACGTCGCTTCTTAGATCGCGTATGGCGCCTATTCGTTCAAGATAACGATGAGCTAAGTGAGAAAATCACAGATGCACCTAATAAACAGCTTGAAAAAGCGTATCATCAAACAGTGAAGAAAGTAACAGAAGACTATGCAGAACTTCGCTTTAACACTGCAATTTCTCAAATGATGATGTTCATTAACGATGCATATAAAGCAGAAACACTTCCGAAAGAATATGTGGAAGGTTTCGTGAAAATGATTGCACCAGTTGCACCTCACCTTGGGGAAGAACTTTGGAGCAAGCTTGGACACAGTGAAACAATCTCATATGCAAATTGGCCAACATTTGATGAGTCTAAACTTGTAGAAGATGAAGTAGAAATCGTTGTTCAAGTTATGGGTAAAGTTCGTGCGAAACTAACGATGAAAAAAGATGCATCAAAAGAAGAAATGGAACAACTTGCCCTTGAGGCAATTAAAGAACAAATTGAAGGGAAAACAGTTCGTAAAGTAATTGTTGTTCCTGGAAAACTTGTTAATATCGTTGCAAATTAATATGAAAGAGCAGTCCTTTTAGGGGCTGCTCTTTTTTTGAGACAACTGAAAAAGAGTGGAATTCACGCATAGACAAACACTTATTCTTTTGGGTGAAATATGATAACAAAGGTAGGCTAAATTGTGAAGAAGAGGTGAAAGAAATGAAAGGGATGGATAATAATGTACCGCACGGATATGGTGGAATGCAGGCGTTGATGGGGGGAGCGGCAGGAGGGTCTCCAACATCTGTAGCTGGAGCACCAACTACATTTCCAACATTTGTAGGAGGRGCGCAAGGCGGAGTTCCAGTAGGAGCACCAACTACATTTCCAACATTTGTAGGAGGAGCGCAAGGCGGAGTTCCAGTAGGAGCACCAACTACATTTCCAACATTTGTAGGAGGAGCACAAACAGGCTTTCCAGTACCAACTGCACCGCAACCAGGATTCGGCGGTTTCCCTATTGTGGTAGGAGGTATAGGAACATCGCCACAAGTAATCGATGGTCTTCATGGCCATCAAGGTCATCAAGGTCATCAAGGTCATCAAGGTCATCAAGGTCATCAAGGTCACCACGGTCATCAAGGTCACCACGGTCATCAAGGTCACCACGGTCATCAAGGTCACCGCGGTCATCAAGGCCATCAAGGTCATCATGGCCATCACCCGCAACAAGTACATCACCAACATCAAGGCCATCAAGGCCATCAAGGCCATCAAGGCCATCAAGGCCATCAAGGCCATCAAGGCCATCAAGGCCATCAAGGCCATCAAGGCCATCAAGGTCATCAAGGTCATCAAGATCATCACGGCTATCACCCGCAACAAGTACATCACCAACATCACAACTACCACGGTCATCACGGCCACCATGGTCATCAAGGTCATCAAGGTCATCAAGGTCATCAAGGTCATCAAGGTCATCACCCGCAACAAGTACATCACCAACATCATGGCCACCAAGGGCAACATCACCAACATCAAACATGGTATAGCGGAGCTAGAGCCTCGGCGGGAACAGCAGGAGCTGTAGGCCATGCTGGGCATGTCGGACACTAGTAGATTAAATAAAAAGACATAAAAAAATTCTCTTGTGCGCAAGGGGATTTTTTATTTGGGCATAGTAAGAGCGAGGGGAGGTGTCTTACATATGGGAAAAGGTAGAAGTAATAATGCTGGTAAAAAGCAACCAAATTTCGATGATTCATCTAATTTCTCTAAACAAAGTCAACCGACAGAGAAGAAGAAAAAATAAGAAAAAGGAGCTATCTACATAGAAAGATAGCTCCTTTTTAATATGCACGTCGCAGCGATATATCGGCGTTTCGACAAAATAAGACATAAAAATAAAAGCTGCTAGGATATTCCTAACAGCCGATTCGATATTATTTTCCTGATTTTGCTAATGCTTCTTGACGTTGACGCTCAATTTCAGCGCGAAGTTGTGGTTCTGGTGCTTGCCAGCCTTCTGGTTTTAAGATTTTGCCATCGCCTTCACGGAAGCGTGGTTTTCCATCAGGGAATAGTTTTGACATATTTGCATTGTTTACAATTTCAAAGCCTTTATCTGGACGAACTCCCATTTCTGCGAATGTTCCAAATGCGAAATAAATAAGATCAATTAATGCATCGTATTGATCTTCTACAGTATTAGCTTCTAAAAATTCTTCTAGTTCTTCTTGCATAAAGCTAGCGCGAATTTTTGCACGTTCTTCCGCTAATTTCGTTGGTACATCTGTAACAGGGTGTCCGAAAACTTCGTGCATTTTTGCAACAAGTTCGTATCCTTTATCTAAACCTTTTTCGTTCGTCATTGTTGTTTCATCCTTTCTTACTTTGTGCCGAGTTTCATTGTAACATAAGGAGATAACTTAAAGAAAAAGAACATCTTATTATGAAATAAGATGTTCTTTTATTTCTATTCTTCTTTTTTCAGTAAAAGTGATAAAGCAAGGTCAATCCCGAACATCCCAATAAGTAGCATGGGTATGACAACTAATAAATAACGAGTGAAAGAAACATTTTTTAAATATGTATGAGCAAATAAAAAGACGCCGAGAAATAGAATCCCATTTAAAATAGGTTTTACTAACTTTTTAGACATATGCTCCCCCGTAAATATCTTTTTTTTTCTATTTAGGCAATAAAAAAACTCCTCTCTCCGTTGTATCACGCCTGAGAGAGGAGTTCAATCATTATCTGACATTTTGAGGGGATTTGCGTAGCTAGACTATGTTATTCAATTACACCGGAGTTTGTAATATCAACGCTATATTTTACTGTAATAGGGACCTCTTTGTACATTTTTTTCCATTCTTCTAATTTAAAGGGTCTGTATTGTTGCCTAAATCTAGCACCAAGTCCAAGAGGATCGACATCTAAATCTTTAAATTGTTTGATGAGTTTTTTAGCTGTAGTATTTAATTGTTTTTCAACGGATTTAGCAATTTTTTTCGTGTTTTTTTTATTCTCTAGATTTATTTGTTTCGAAAGTTCTTGAATGCGAGCATCTATTTTTACTTTGATTAAAAAGGAAGGCTTTCCATCTTTTACATTTATAGTGTACGTTGGTTTGGAACGTATATTATTGATCATTGCATATTCACTATCACTTTTAAATTCTTGCGAATCTAACCGATGTTTTTCCAATAATCCTTTAAATACAAACATATCTTGATGATCAATTTTTCCAACATACTTATCCTTTTTTAAAAGTCCAATGCCAGTAATTTTGATTTTGTCTCTACTCTTTTTTAGGATAGGCATATAAGAATCTTGGCCTTCACGATAATAACGAAATGCACCTAAATATAAATTATCAGTTGGTAAGGGACCTGTTTTCATGTTATGTTCTAACAATTTTTTTATATAAATAGCAACATTAGCTGAAGTTGTATATTTTCCTGTTAATAGCTCCATTCCATTTCCTTCTAACAATCCAATATATAATGAGTTGCCGATAGTTACATCACGAAGAAGGGTGTCAAAAGTGGCAGACATTCCTTTTTTTGCAATTCTTGTAGTAAATAAAGCAATACGCATTTGTCCGCTTGCAAATGGTTGAGAAGACTCCAAAGAAGTATCAGCTTTTACTTGTTTGACAGCGTTTCCTGTTCCTTCAAAGACCTGTACTTTATTTCCTTTTTGCTGAATGGGACAAACGGACGTCACTTTTACTTTATTGTTTTTTGCTGTATCAAAAACAACCCCTTGAATTAACTGAACATCATCAATAATATTTTTTTGCAAACAGCCTGTTATGGTAAACAGACAGATACAAGAAAGAAGCGTTAGTTTTCTCTTGATTTTTTCCATTTTCTTTTCACCCACACAATAAGAAATAAGATTGGGATGTATATATAAATAAGCCAAAAGCTAATTTTTGAAACATAACTAATAAAATCGTTGATATCGTGCCTGTTTGTTAGAAGGTGAGACACAATAATTGTAATGAACATGAAGGAAAGTAAAATGTATTTTTGCTTTACATGAAAGATTTCACGCATTCCTCTTGTAGCAGCCCATAATGGAAGAATAAAACTTGTAAGAATTACGAGTGCATAGCCGGAGATGGCAAGGTATTCTAGTCGTTCAATAAAGGGTAATTTAATAACTTGTGTCATTGAAAGCTGCGACCAAATTGTTTTTGATAACTGTTTTTCGCTAAAAAAGGTGAACGCTAAAATCGTGCTAAATAAATATAAAATATTAGAAAACAATGCACCATATTGTGCGAACTTGTGAGACTTCTCGGGATTTTTCACAAATGGGTATATCATAAGAAAGATTTCAAAACCTGTCATACTATAAATTGACAATTGCGATGCTTTTAAAATATCTCCAAAAGAATGCGAAAAAACAGGAAGTAAATTTTCCCAATGTGCATATTTCAGAATAAAGAGACTAAGGAAGATATAACCGAATGTCCCACCAACAGAAATGACACAGATGCCAGTAATTACACGAAACCCTGATGAGATGATGTAGTAACTTAATAAACATAAAAAGACTGTGAACATCCAAGTAGATCCGGTAGGAAACATCCATACTTGAACAATCTCAACATACGTTCGAACAACGGATATGCTTACAGTGAAAAAATACAACATAAATACAATACTAATGCCATTACCGAGCCACTTTCCAAAAGTTTGCTGATGAAGGTCTATTAAGTTTCCTTCTGTATTTTTTAATAAGTAATACATCATCCAAACGAGAATGTGAATGAGGATTCCTGTGATGAGAACACCGATCCAAGCGTCGTATCCCGCAACTTTGGCAATAATGCGTGCAAAACCGAGAACTCCAGCGCCGAACTGTGCACTATGAATTAAGAATAAAACAAATATAGGGGATATTTGATATTTTGTTTTGATTTTACTCATATGTGCACCTCGTTTCTTATTCATCAAAATCAGATGTATGTTTTGTTGAAATTCCATTTGCTGATTTTTTTACGTGTTGTGGCCTTGCTTGAATATCTCTTGTATCGATCATAGATAACGGAAATCGAATCCAAGAGTCTTTTAGTGCTTGTTGCCTTGCTGGATAAAACAGTGCGAATGGTTTCCGTAAAGAAGAAAGCCTAAATAGATGAGTAAATAAAAAGATAAAACCGAGTGAAATTCCTAATAGTCCGCCTAATTCCGCAAATAAAAGGAACGGAAAGCGTAGCAAGCGAACCGCGTTACCCATTTTATAAATCGGTGTGATAAAGGAAGCCAATGCGGATAACGCAACAATAATTAATAAAATGTTACTGGTTAATCCCGCTTGCACAGATGCTTGTCCGATTACGATACCGCCTACAATACCGAGCGTTTGGCCTACTTTCATTGGCAGTCTAGCCCCGGCTTCTCTAAGTAAATCAATAGCCAGCTCTAGAAAGAGTGCTTCTATTAAAGGTGGAAAAGGGACTTGTGCTCTTGATAAAATTAATGTTTCGAGTAAATCGCTTGGAATTAATTCGTAATGATAACTTAAAATGGCAACATATAATGGTGTTGCGCAGATGGAAAACAGAACAGCGATTAGTCGTAAAAATCTTGAAAACGTAGCGTAAAGCCAAGAAACATTGTAATCCTCTGGTGAAACAAAAAAATCAAAGTATGAAACAGGACTGAGTAAGACGCTTGGTGAACCATCCACAAAAATAGCAATTTTTCCATCAATTAATGCGGTCGTTACTCGGTCTGTACGTTCTGTATTAATAAATAATGGGAAGATTGATTTTTCTCCCATCAATTCTTGAATATAGGAGCTGTCGTTGATTTGATCGTATTCAATTGCACGAAGTGATTCTTCTAAATAATCAACACTGTCTTTTTCAGCAAGATTCTCTAAATACATCATGACAACTTTTGTTTTAGAGAATGTCCCAATGATAACTTCCTTTGTTTGTAGTGCTAACACTGGAAGGCGTTTACGTACTAAGTTAATATTGGTATCAATATCTTCTACAAATCCCTCTTGTGGACCAACAACTGTAGATTCATTTAATGGTATAGATGGCGCCCGATAATTATCAATTGTGATATTTGCTAAGATACATTTTTGATCTTGTTCATGTAACTGTACGATAGCGTGACCTTTTAAAACCATATCTTCAATTTTTTGAAGATCATTTGTAATTGTAATTCCGCTCATTGGAATATGTTCTTTTAATTCTTCTAATGTAGAACACGTACGCTCTAATAAAGCTGGCATTAAATATTTTTGTAATTTTTCCCCATCAAGCGATGGACGATAGTAGGAAATCCAATAAGGCATTGTGTCATCATCGGACGTATGATAGCTGACAAAATCACTGGAAGCTTTTAAGTTTTCTAGCAAATCCTGAAGGGATTGAACATGTTCCTTTTTAGGTTTACTAAAGTCATAAATACTGTTACTACTGTTACTATTTTGTTCTTCTCTTTGAGTTTGTTTATTGCTATTCTGTGGTTTATGTTCAGCTTGATGTATAGTTTGAATGTCTTTTTGTTTTTTGTGCTCTTGTTCATTGTTTTGCTTCCCAGATTTTTCATTTTGAGCATGTTGTTGTTCTTTAATACTCGGGATTTTTTCTTGATTTGTATCCTGTTGTTCCTCTTCGTTGAGAGTGGTACTTAAATCGGTATCATTCTTTTTCTTACGTAGCCATTTCCATATCATGTGTATTCCCTCTTTGGTGGTGTAATATAATGTTAGTTTGTGGCGATTTTTGTATATTATGCATATCTTTAGGAAGAAGGATTTCTTTTAGGAACATATAATAATTTTGGTAAGTGGAATAGATTTGTTAAATAAAACAAGAACGGTTCAGTTAATGATGGAACAACCAAAGAAGGGAATTGGTTTGAGAGTCCATATGGAAGAAAGAGAGTGGAGACAGAATCGGGAAAAATCATCAAATATGTGACGGAAGGTGTCATTATTGACGAAGAAATTACAATTTCTTCGGTATAGATTGATATAATGATGAGTTTCCGATGAGGGAGGGAATGGATATTGTATGTAAGAAAAGAAAGATTTTATTTGCAAGAATTCACATTTGAGAATGGCAGAAAAATTCCTGTTCAAATTGGATATGAAACGTATGGTAGATTAAATAAGGAAAAGTCAAATGTGATTTTAGTCTGTCATTATTTTAGTGCAACAAGCCACGCTGCTGGAAAATATACAGAGCAAGATTCCATGCCGGGTTGGTGGGATGGACTGATTGGACCCGGGAAGGCAATCGATACAAATCAATACTTTGTGATATGTACAGATAATCTTTGTAATGTACAAGTGAAAAATCCTTACGTGGTTACAACGGGACCAAAATCGATTAATCAGGTGACAGGCTTTGAATATGCAATGGATTTTCCAGTCTTTACATTTTTAGATGTAGCACGTGTACAACATGAATTAGTGAAGGATATGGGAATTGAAAGGCTATATGCTGTAATGGGACCATCAGCTGGTGGGATGATTGCACAGCAATGGGCTATCCGTTATCCGCATATGGTGGAGCGGATGATCGGTGTAATTACAAATCCGCAAAATCCAGTTGTAACATCGGTAAATGTATTGCAAAATGCGATTGAGGCAATTCGAATGGACCTAACGTGGAATGATGGAAATTACGGGGATGAGCAGCCAAAGAAAGGTTTACATTTGGCGGGGAAAATGATGTTTATAAATGCATTTGATGCTCATTATTATAAAACGGAATTTCCGCGTAATAGCCTGGAAATAGAGCCGTATAGAGAGTTTTCTACATTGTCATCATTTGAAAAGAAAATAAATGAAGTAACACTAAAAAACATTGATTTTGTGGATGCGAATTCTTGGATGTATACAGCAAAGGCAACGTTATTACATGATATTGCACATGGTTTTTCTTCTTTATCAGAAGCTCTTTCTCAAATAGAGGCAAATGTGTTGATGATTCCATGTAAGCAAGATTTACTGCAACCACCACGTTATAACTATGAGATGGTAGATGTACTGCAAAAACAAGGGAAACATGCAGAAGTTTATGAGATTGAAAGTATAAATGGTCATATGGCGGGAGTGTTAGAGGTTCACTTGTTTGAAAAGAAAGTGTATAAATTTTTGAATCAGAAAGTATCAAGTTTTGCATAAAAAGGTGCGAGGTCAGTAACGAGCACCTTTCTTCATGTGATTTTTAAACGGAAGACATATGTGGCAATACACAAACCAAAGAAGGCTATACCAAGTAATAAAAAGATAAATGAAATTTCTTGCGGAGATGTTTTTCTGTTGTTGTTTTTTATGTTAAGTGTAATGATCGCAAGAATTAAAAAAATAAGGCCTATAAAGAAAAGTAAAAGCGTTATTTCAACCGACCCCTTTCGTAAAATAAGTATATTGAGAATACAATGTAAGTGCCGATTTTGTAAATGGTAGTGATTTACAAATGGGTTGAGAAAAATGAGAATGAGAAAGGTTTCAATTCTTTGCGTTCGTACTTTTGCATGCTAAAATTGGTGATGGATTGATAATTAGCGATGCTTTTATTAGAGGTGTAGAAATTTTTGACCCTAATAGCGTCAATTTATATAAGGAGGAAAAGTAAATATGACAGAAGTAAAAACAATTACAACAGAAGAAGTGCAAGAACGTTTAGAACAAGGGGAAACATTATTTTTAGTAGATGTGCGTGAAGATGAGGAAGTGGCGCAAGGAATGATTCCAGAAGCTGTACATATCAAAATGGGAGATATCCCAAATAAAGTGGATTTCTTTGATAAGGAAAATGAATATATTTTTATTTGCCGATCAGGAATGCGCAGTGAAAATGTATGCCATTATTTAAATGAACAAGGATTTAAAACTGTGAATATGGTCGGCGGCATGCTGCAGTATGAAGGGGAAACGAAATAATTTTGTTTGTAAAACTTGAAACGTGTCTGTTTCAAGTTTTTTTCTTTGGCATACAGTGTACAAATGAATTATTTTCTTAGAAGGGAGGAGGCCTATGAGTGCGTTTCTTCGTAAGATTAAAATTATAAATAATCGAGGAGCTGTTAATGTAGGGGATTGCAATACAATTGCACCATTAACTGTAGCAAAGATATACGCTGGTTCTGGAGGTTCAAGTATTGCTACTTTTTTAAATGGAAAACGTATGCCAGAAACTGTAGCAAGAGGCACTGTATTTATTCCTCCGTTAGAAACAAGTGAACTTACATTAGGTTCATAATGGAAAGGTTGAATAAAAAATGCCTGCAAATATTAAAGAGTTTGTGATTGTAAATAATTACGGAAATCTATTTACAGGAGATAATTTGAGAGATACATCCTTTACTGCATCAAAAACATATAGCGGAGCAGTTGGACCAACTTGTGTTGATGTTGTATTAGTAATCGGAACCACAACAAAAGTTTGTTTAGATCCTGGCGATACGGTAACAACGACATATACGAAAGGATCGCAACTTGGAGCGGATGCGAATACAACTTCAGGTGGAAATCAAAATTCAACTGGTGTTATGCAAGCTGTACCGAATACGGATGATTTTGATTCGGCACCTGGATTATAGAAATACTCCCCTGAAAAAGCAGGGGAGTATTTTTTCATATGCATTGATGTATGAGAAATATTGAAAACAAGAATACCATGAATGGAAACATTACGATGTTACCTATTTACCTCGCGTTAACAATGAGTACTATTCCTACTGATTGAAGACTTACTTTATTTAATCCATTTAACAATGGCGTCCATTGTTTGACGAGTCTTATTATGTTTTGGTTCTTCTGCTCGATAACCAAAAGAGACTAAAGTAGAGACACCAAATGTTTCTTCTGAAATAATGTCTTCTTCTTTTAAAACGGCTTCAACTTTTTCTTTATTAAATCCTTCAATTGGACAAGAGTCAATGCCGATTTGGGCAGCGGCAGTCATCATATTTCCGAGGGCGATATATGTTTGTTTAGAAGCCCAATCAAACATTGCGCGCTCGCTTTCTAATAAATGAAAATCAGACTCTTGAAATTCTTTATAAAAACCGCGTTTCATCGTTACGATTTCCTCGGGAAGCTGTTGAATATTCATCATGAAATTTGAGATATAGGAAGAATTATAAAGCATATCCTCTTTTTTTCGAGCTAATATAACTACAAAGTGGCTCGCTGTAGGTAATTGTTTTTGAGCTCCCCATGCTACAGGAAGAAGCTTGTTACGAATATCTTGATTTTGAATCACAACAAACTTCCAAGGTTCGAACCCAAATGAACTTGGGGAAAGACGGCCAGTTTCTAAAATAAACTCAAAATCTTCATCAGAGATTTTTCTATTACTATCAAATTCTTTACATGCATGTCTAAAGTGATAAGCTTTTAAAATTTCTTCTTTTGTATGTTCCATTTAGATAACCACCTTTTAATTAATTGCTTTTTTATAGTAAGTTAATTACAAAATAGATTCTACAATAGTACAATAAATGATGTAAGTACGCACATTTTTAGCATATAGTATCAATTTGTATACTAATGGAGAGTGATGAAATGGAACAGAAAGATATAAATCGTTGTTCAGTAGAGTTAACGTTAGATGTAATTGGGGGAAAGTGGAAAGGAGTTATATTATTTCATTTAATGAACGCCCAAGAGATTCGTTTTAATCAATTTTTAAAATTAATGCCTGGGATTACGCAGCGTATGTTAACAAGACAGTTGAGAGAACTTGAGGCCGCCGGTGTAATCCACCGTGAAATATATAAAGAAGTTCCGCCAAAAGTAGAGTATTCTTTAACGAAGTTTGGAAGATCTCTTACCCCCATTATTGCACTTATGCGTGAGTGGGGAGAAGAATATCGGATGCAAATTAAAATTGGCCAAGAGTAGTAGAAAAGTGTGCAACTTAGATTGCGCACTTTTTTGTAATGAGCTGAATATAGAATGAATAAGAGTAATTGTAATATGAATAAATGAGTGGGGGGAGGGATGAATGGACTTTGGAGGTCTATGGGTAAAATTCCCGAAAAATTCAGTTAGAAATAATGAAAAAGCGGATGGGCATTTAGAGTTACAATCTGTTGGCCCTACATTACCTCCTTTTCCAACTTTCCCAACTGGACCAACTCTTCCAACGGGTCCCACCGGAATAACGGGTCCAACGGGTCCAACGGGTCCAACGGGATCAACGGGAGCCACGGGATCAACGGGAACAACGGGATCAACCGGATTCGGAGAGTATGGATTTTTTGCCAATACTGCAAATTTGAGTGTTGCAGCAAATGGTCTTGTTACATTCCCAAGTGTCGATGTATCTACAGCAAATGTGAATATTAATGGTACATTTGATACTATAACAGTGAATGTAGCGGGTGTTTATTTAATTTCTTATAACATTATTGTATCTTCTTTATTATCTCTTACTGTCAGTTTTGTGTTACAAAGAAACGGAGTGAATGTGCTAGGTTCGGGAGTTGGGTTTGTAGTTAATTTAGGGGGGATTGAAGGTACGGGGCAGGCGATTGTTGTATGTAATGCAGGGGATACATTTAGAGTGCAATCTCCTTCAGGTGCATCATTAGTTGCGCTTGCCACCATTGGTGCTTCTGCATCAATTACCATTGTTAAAATATCAAACTAGTATATATGTGAGTTGAGTGAAAGGTTTAATATTATGTGGATTTCCGCCTTAGGACCTGTGGTCTTAAGGCTTTTTATTTTTAAAATGAATATAATGGAAATATTGTGAAATACCTTTGTTTTTTTCTTATATGTAATAGATAAATAAAAAATATAGAAAATTGAATAAAGAGCTTGAGCAAAAACATCGCAGTTTAAAAATATATTATAATAGAATGAAGAGAGAAGAATTTAGCAGAAAAGGAGGGGGACGATGAGCGAGAAGGTTAGAGATTCTTTAGGGCGCCCACTTCAAGATTTACGCATCTCTGTCATTGATCGTTGTAACTTTAGGTGCACATATTGTATGCCGGCAGAGGTATTTGGACCTGAGTATGTATTTTTACAAGAGAAGTTTTTGCTTACGTTTGATGAAATTGAACGATTAGCAAAATTGTTTGTTGGCCTGGGGGTAAAGAAAATTAGGCTTACAGGCGGTGAGCCATTATTGCGTAAAGATTTAACAAAGCTCATTGAACGGCTTGCGGGGCTTGATGGTTTAATAGATATTGGTCTGACGACAAATGGGATTCATTTAACGAAGCAAGCAAAAACGTTAAATGAAGCAGGGTTACACCGAGTGAATGTTAGCTTGGATGCAATAGAAGATGATGTGTTTCGCCAAATTAATGGCCGGAATATTAGTACAAAACCTGTGTTAAAAGGGATTGCAGCAGCAAAAGAAGCTGGGCTTGAAGTAAAGGTAAATATGGTTGTAAAAAAGGGAATGAATGATAGTCAAATTCTTCCGATGGCTGCGTATTTTAAAGAACAGGGAATATCACTGCGTTTTATCGAATTTATGGATGTCGGTAGTACGAATGGATGGAACTTTGAACAGGTTATTACGAAAAAAGAATTGATTGAGAAAATTCGTCAGGTCTACCCGATTGAATCTACTGAACCTCACTATTTTGGGGAGGTTGCTAAACGTTATCGTTATGTTGGCAGTGATGTGGAAGTTGGGTTCATCACTTCAGTTTCTGAATCGTTTTGTTCTTCTTGTACGAGAGCAAGAATTTCAGCAGATGGTAAGTTTTACACATGTTTGTTTGCAACAGAAGGAACGGATTTACGGACTCTTCTTCGAGAGGGCATTTCTGATTCTGATTTAGTAAAGGTAGTGCAAGATGTATGGCGACATCGGAAAGATCGGTATTCAGATGAACGAACTGAAGAAAGTGCGAAGAATCGTCCGAAAATTGAAATGTCGTATATCGGGGGGTAAGAAAGGGGGATGCCGCATGCAAGAACGTTATTCAAGGCAAATATTATTTTCTGGGATCGGTGAAGGTGGGCAACAAAAGATAAGAGAGAAGCATGTACTCATTATTGGTGCTGGTGCACTGGGAGCCGCAAATGCAGAAGCGATTGTTAGAGCTGGAATTGGGAAAGTGACGATTGCTGATCGTGATTACGTCGAATGGAGCAACTTACAGCGGCAGCAATTATATATAGAGGAAGATGCAAAGCAATACAAACCGAAAGCAGTTGCAGCAGCTGAACACTTAAGGAAGATTAACTCTGAAGTGGAAATCATTCCAGTTGTAACAGATGTGACATTACAAGAAATGGAAGAGCTAATCAAGAATGTGGATTTAATATTGGATGCGACTGATAATTTTGATACACGTCTTTTGATTAATGATATTTCGCAAAAATACAATATTCCTTGGATTTATGGGGGATGCGTTGGTAGTTACGGCGTTACATATACGATTCTTCCGGGGAAAACACCATGTTTTCGTTGCTTGATGGAGCATCCGACAAGTGGGATAACATGTGATACGGCTGGAATTATACAACCTGCTGTACAAATGGTCGCCAGCCACCAAGTTACAGAAGCTTTGAAAATATTAGTAGGAGATTTCGAGTCACTCCGTGAGACAATGTTATCGTTTGATATTTGGAACAATCAGCATATGGCCTTTAAAGTAAATAGACAGAAAAAAGATACATGTCCATCTTGCGGAAGGCTGCGTACGTATCCGAGTTTAAATTTTGAATCGCAAATGAAAACGGAAGTGTTATGTGGAAGGGATACAGTTCAAATCCGTCCAGGAGTGCCGCAAGTTCTTAATTTAGAAGAAGTTAAAAAGCGCTTACAAAAAAGTGTGGATGTGCAGAAAACACCGTATTTATTATCATTTCCAATTGATGAATATCGGTTTGTTTTATTTACAGATGGCAGGGCATTTATTCATGGGACAAATGATATGAAAGTAGCGAGACGACTATATGCAAGATATATAGGATGAACCTAAAGGAGGTTCCTTTAGGTTCTGGGGATTAGGAATGGGAATTTCTAACGTAGTCTCCATTCTTTCCACCCGTTTTTTTTAGTAAATATGTTTCGCCAATAATCATTCCTTTATCGACAGCTTTACACATGTCATACACGGTAAGAGCGGTTGCAGAAGCAGCAGTTAAAGCTTCCATTTCAACGCCTGTGCTACCTTCTGTTTTGACCTTTACTTCAATCAGTAAGCGATATTGCTCTTTTGACGTTTCCCATTCGAAGGAAACGTCTACTCCTTTTAGAAGTAAGGGGTGACACATTGGAATGATATCAGAAGTACGTTTGGCAGCCATAATTCCGGCGATTTGTGCCACGGCTAATACGTCGCCTTTGCCAATTTCATTATGAGAGATTTTATCAAAAATTTCTTTCGTAACTAGGATGCTAGAGCAAGCGATTGCTGTGCGCACTGTCACTTTTTTATCGCTAATGTCGACCATTTTGGCACGGCCTTGGTCGTTAAAATGAGTGAATGAAGACATGGAATTCCTCCTTGAAGTAATTGCTAGTATGATTAGCATTGTACAATATAAAGTGTAATCAAGATGTGATATTTTGCAAATATGAGGTGAAAAACAATGTTAGAAAAACGAGTACCAATTCCAGTTGCTGAAGCAGTAGCACGTGTGATGAAATATACGCAGCGGGGTGAAACAGAAGAGGTTCCGATTATCCAAAGCTATGGCAGAATTCTTGGAGAAGATGTTGTAGCAGATCACGATGTGCCGCATTTTGATCGCTCTCCATATGATGGATTTGCGATTCGGGCGAAAGACACAAAAGAGGCGAGCGGCGATCATCCGATCGAATTTGAAGTAATCGGTGAAATTGGAGCTGGATCTGTTTTTACAAATGAAGTGAAGGCTTTTGAAGCTGTTCGAATTATGACAGGAGCAGCTATTCCAGAAGATTGTGATGCAGTTGTCATGTTAGAACTAACGGAAGGATTCGAACATAATGGCAAAACATATATGAGGCTAAAGCGTCCTTTCGTAAGTGGTGACAATGTTTCATTTGAAGGTGAAGATGTACAGAAAAATCATGTGCTTGTGGAAAAAGGAACGGCAATTAACCCGGGTGTAGCAGCACTGTTAGCGACATTTGGTTATAGCTCAGTGAAGGTTGTCAAACAGCCTGTTGTTGGGATTGTCACAACGGGAAGTGAGCTGTTAGAAGTACATGAACCACTTGAACCAGGGAAAATTAGAAATAGTAACTCCTATATGATTGCAGCTCAAATTGCTAGAGTAGGCGGAAAAGTACGATATTATGGACAACTTGCTGATGAGCTAGAAGCTTGCTATGAAGCAGTGAAAGCAGCGATGGATGAAGTGGATATTCTGATTACAACCGGCGGTGTTTCGGTCGGAGATTATGATTACTTGCCTGCTATTTATGAAAAGCTGGGTGCTAATGTTCTTTTTAATAAAATAGCGATGCGACCAGGGAGTGTAACAACGGTAGCTGAAGTAAATGGGAAATTATTATTCGGCTTATCAGGTAACCCGTCTGCTTGTTATGTTGGTTTTGAGTTATTCGTTCACCCAGTAATTCAAACATATCTTCATAGGAAAGAACCACATGCATATCGTGCGGATGCTATTTTACAGAAAGATTTTTCAAAAGCGAATCCATTTACACGGTTTGTAAGAGGAAAAGTAGAAATCATCAATGGTCAGTTGCAAGCAATGCCAGTTGGCTTAGATAAATCAAGTGCGGTTTCTTCTCTAGTGGATAGCAATGCTTTTATCGTATTGCCGGGAGGAACGAGGGGATTTGAAGCAGGCATGATCGTTTCAGTATTATTATTAGAATCGAGCCAAGGAAGTGAGTGGCCGTGGGCAGAACCGCTCCAATCTTACAAATAGTAGGGTATCAAAATAGCGGAAAAACGACGCTTATGAAGAAGTTAATTCAAGTTTTGACACAGGAAGGAATGAAAGTAGCCACAATTAAACATCACGGACATGGTGGCTATCCAGAATTACCACAAAAAGATAGTGAATGTCACAGGCAAGCGGGTGCTGTTGTGAGTGGCGTAGAAGGAGCTGGGTTATTATCGCTTTCTTCTTTACGTGATGAGTGGTCTTTACAAGATATCATTCGTTTATATGAATTTTTTGAAGTAGATATCATTTTGATTGAAGGATATAAGAAAGAAAAATATCCAAAAGTAGTTTTGCTTCGCTCAGCTGAAGAGCTGGATTTATTAAATACGATGGAAAATGTAAAGGCAGTTATCACATGGAATGACGTTATACAAGAGACATATAAAACATTTCATATAACCGAGGAAGAAGTGTATATGGAATGGTTCGTACAAACGGTAAGGGGTGCAAAATGACACATACATATTATGAAGTGATAGATACACCTCTTTCAATTGAAGAGGTAACAAATAAAGTAATTCGCCGAGAATGTGGTGCTGTGACGACGTTTATTGGAACGGTAAGAGAATTTACGAAAGGGCGCCGTACATTGTATTTAGAGTACGCAGCATATCACACAATGGCAGAAAAAATGCTTGCGAAAATTGGTGCTGAAGTGAAAGAGAAGTGGCCTGGGACATATGTTGCGATTACACATCGCATCGGTACACTACACATTTCTGATATCGCTGTTGTTGTTGCTGTATCAACACCGCACCGGAAGGCAGCCTATGAAGCAAATGAATATATTATGGAACGCATTAAACAAATTGTTCCGATTTGGAAAAAGGAATTCTGGGAAGATGGCGATTCATGGATTGGTGATCAATTAGAAACAACATCGTATCCAGATGGAGAACCTGAAAAGGGGATGGAAAAATGATTCAAGTGTTATTGTTTGCTCATTTACAAGAAGAAGCGGGAACAAGTGCGTTAAAAATAGATGGTGGAAATATTACTGTTACAGAATTAAAAGAGATTCTCACAAAGGAACATCATTTAGCAGTTTCAGAGCAAGTTATGGTTGCTGTAAACGAAGAATATGCAAATGCAGATGACAAAATCCATGATGGTGATATTGTAGCTTTGATTCCGCCTGTGAGCGGTGGATAATTTTCTTTTGAGTGTAATAAAAAAACGAATCCTTTTATCTTATTTAGTAAGGTAAGAGGATTCGTTTTTTTATTTTATCCCACTTGTAGCATATGAGGCCCAACTGTATTGGTTTGAAGGGTTAGGGGAAATGTAAGGAAAAGAAGAGGAAACTTTAGCATAGGAAGGTTTTGGGAAATGGATATATTTTTAGCGATTTTACCAGCTATATTTTGGGGGAGTATTGTACTTTTTAATGTAAAGCTTGGCGGTGGTCCTTACAGTCAAACACTTGGTACGACTCTTGGGGCGCTCATTTTCTCAATTGTTATTTATATTTTTATGAAACCTGTGTTGACCCCTTTAGTTATTGGAGTGGGGGGTGTATCGGGTTTATTTTGGGCTTTAGGTCAAAGTAATCAACTGAAAAGTATTGATTTAATGGGAGTTTCAAAAACAATGCCCATCTCGACAGGGCTTCAATTAGTTGCGACGACTTTATTTGGTGTCATTGTTTTTCATGAATGGTCAACGGTGATATCTATTGTATTAGGTGTTTTAGCGCTTATATGCATTATTATAGGGATCATTCTTACCTCACTCCAAAGTGAAGAAGAGAAAAGTAATGAACAATCAGGAAGCTTTAAAAAAGGAATTTTCATTTTGCTAATCTCAACGGTCGGTTATTTGGTTTATGTAGTAGTGATACGACTATTTCATGTAGATGGATGGTCCGCTTTATTACCGCAAGCAATCGGAATGGTCATGGGTGGTGTTTTACTAACGTTCAAACATAAACCGTTTAATAAATATGCGATTCGGAATATCATTCCAGGTTTAATTTGGGCGGCTGGAAATATGTTTTTATTTATTTCACAGCCGCGAGTAGGTGTAGCTACAAGTTTTTCTCTTTCGCAAATGGGAATCGTTATTTCTACACTTGGTGGAATTTTTATATTAGGTGAAAAGAAAACAAAGAGGCAAATAATTGCAATTGTGATTGGAATTATTTTTATTATTGTAGCTGGGATTATGTTAGGAATTGCGAAAAGCTGACAAGGAGGCATGATGATGTATAAAGATTTAGAAGGAAAAGTAGTTGTGATTACTGGCTCGGCAACAGGAATTGGAAAGGCAATGGGAATCCGTTTTGCAGAGGAAAAAGCCAAAGTGGTAATTAATTATCGTTCAAAAGAATCTGAAGCAAATGGTGTATTAGAGGAGATTAAAAAAGTAGGCGGAGAAGCTATTGCTGTAAAAGGTGATGTAACTGTTGAATCTGATGTGATAAATCTTATTCAATCTGCTGTTAAAGAATTTGGTACGTTAGATATTATGATTAATAATGCAGGTGTAGAAAATCCCGTAATATCACATGAAATGCCATTAAGTGATTGGAATAAAGTGATTAACACAAACTTAACAGGGGCCTTTTTAGGTAGCCGTGAAGCAATTAAATATTTTGTTGATCATGATATTAAAGGAGCAGTTATCAATATGTCTAGTGTCCATGAGAAAATTCCATGGCCATTGTTTGTTCACTATGCTGCAAGTAAAGGTGGTATGAAGTTAATGACGGAAACGTTAGCGCTAGAGTATGCACCAAAGGGCATTCGGGTAAATAATATTGGACCAGGCGCAATTAATACACCAATTAATGCTGAAAAATTTGCTGATCCTAAAAAACGTGCTGATGTCGAAAGTATGATTCCGATGGGATACATTGGAAATCCAGAAGAAATTGCGGCAGTAGCGGTATGGTTGGCTTCTTCACAAGCAAGTTATGTAACAGGGATTACATTGTTTGCTGATGGCGGTATGACTTTATACCCTTCTTTTCAAGCTGGGCGTGGATAATGAATAAAAGGAGAAAGACGCTAACTTTATTTAGAAGTAGAATCCTTCTCCTTTTTTTGTGCAAAAAAAAAAATAGCGTTCAGCTATTTTAAATTTGCACATATATATTTTGTATTTGAAAATAGAAACCCGTGTATTAATGGTTGATTGTATCTTGAAGGTAATCAGTTGCTTGATTTTCTGAAACATCTTGCACAAGGGCAACTTCACTAATTAAAATTCTGCGTGCGTTGTCTAGCATTTGTTTTTCGCTAGCATTTAGCGCTCTTTCTTTATTACGGCGAATTAAATCACGAACAACTTCAGCGCCGTCTTGAAGTTTACCATTTTTCATTTTTTCCATGTTTATCGTGTATCGTTGTTTCCATGAGAGTGAGTGGTCTGATTCGCCTTGCTGAAATTCAACTAAAACACCATTTAACGTATCTTTGTCGACAACATAACGTATACCGGAATCGCTCACTTTATCCATGGGAATCATCACTTGCATATCGCTAATAATCATGTGGATCACACAATACTGACGTGTTTTTCCTAAAACTTCTTTATCCTCAATTGATTCAATGACTCCTGCACCGTGCATTGGATAAACAATTTTATCGCCAATTTGAAACAAATCATCCACCTCCATATGTGGTAACCATAGTCAATGATAACACATTTTTATGAAAATATCAAATTTATTATAATATCATACCTTTTATATTGTAGTCAATAAATATTTGTTGGTTTTTTGAAGGTTTTTTAGATGAGAGCTGATTACTGCTAAAAGCCCAATTGGTAAGGGGGAATGAAAGTTTTGTTTGATTAGAAAAAGGCGTTATTATAAAAAATGAGAATAATTATTATTTAATAGAGGTCTTGATAATAATGATTGATACATACTGGTTCAAAAATAAAAACGTACAGATCAGATGAAAATCATATGTCAGTTGTGACTTCGTGTGTTGGAAGGGTATTACGATTTTGTAATGGGATGTAAGAAGAAAACAATAGGCATATCCACTTATTTTTAATCATAAAATGTAAAATTGCTAATACAATATACCTAAATCCGTTCTTTTTAAAGGAGGGAGAGAAGGTGGGGTACACAATTAAAATTGATATTACAAATAATGTAGTAGCAAAGTTCAGATCAGAGTATTTGGAATTATATACGAATAAATTTATGATAGGTAAGTTTTATGTCTATACTGAAGAGAAGAAATATGTGTTAGAAGACGGATATATATATGAAGATGGTAAGTTCTATCGCATCATAGATACGCACCGTGGCAAGAATTCAGCGGCGGAGGGCTGCGATCTAGGATGGTGTTAAAATGATTCGGGTCAAGATGTTTGATGAAAGTCATGAAAAGGATTTAGAAGACGCTGTGAATACGTTTTTAAAGAAGTTAAATGAAGAACAACTTGTAGATATTAAATATCAAGTTGGTGTCTCGATTAATGATGATGAAAATCAAATTTATTGTTTTTCGGCGATGGTTATCTATAAAACATAAAAAAGAGCTGGGGAACCAGCTCTTTTTTATGTTCTTAAGTAGGAATTACATGAGTGGGTAAGGTATTCATAATGGATTGAGGCAGTTTATTTTTCTTTGTAGATAGAACTGCTTTACTTGTTCCGTGTACAGTAGCATCTGTACACATGCCAAGGTGATAACGTTCGCCTAAGAATGGATCGATATAAAAGCCGTTTTTAAACACTTTATCTTTCAAATCTCTTTTTTGATGAATTTCAGAACAGTTAATGCAATAGTACATATCTTTCATCTCCTTTATTTTATTGTAGAAAATATTTTTAATAGTCTTTAGAGAAGAAGGGTGAACAGGTAGCATATTCTCTCCTAATATGGTTATTTTTGAAAATGTTGAGGAGGTGAGAAGTGACCACCTGTTCATGAAGTTGGAAATCTTTTTAGACATCTTCCTCATAATCGTTATACATAGCTCAATCACTAGTCCCGAGGGAAGGAGGAGAGACTAGTAATAGAACGGACTATGCTTCGCTACTTTTGAGAACAAATGATGAAGAAGTTTCTCTATATTTGATTTGCCTTTGTGAGTATATTATGAAGAAATATTGCAAGGGTGTTTGTCCTGTTGAAAAAATGTTGAGAATTTCTCAACGTGCATTGAGAAATTGTATGAAGGGGAGATGGAATGTTATAAGTTGACGTGAAACCAAAAGGTGTTATATTATAAAAATGAAACCAAAAGGTGTTATATTTAAAACGTATTATAAAGGAGAAATAAAATGGAACAACAAAATACATTACAAGACATTAAACAAACAGTTATTTTTGAAGCGTCTATTCAAAAAGTATGGAATAAGGTATCAACTGCAGAAGGGATTGCGGCTTGGTTTATGCCAAATGATTTTGAAGCGAAAGTAGGGCATGAATTTCATGTGCAATCACCTTTTGGTCCATCACCATGTAAAGTATTAGAAATCGATGAGCCACATCGTGTATCTTTTTCTTGGGATACAGATGGCTGGGTAGTTTCATTTGTTTTAAAAGATTTAGGAGATAAAACGGAGTTTACTCTTATTCATGGCGGCTGGAAACACCCTGATGCAATTCTTCCGAAAGCGAACGCGAAAAGTTCTGTTATTCGCGATAGAATGGCGGGCGGCTGGGTAGCAATTGTAAATGAAAAATTGAAAAAGGTTGTTGAAGGGTAAGTGTCCGCATCTGCAGCGAGATACGATGTCTTCCAAGCGATTGCTGATCCAACCCGCCGAGAAGTACTCCGATTACTAATTGAAGAAGAATTACCTATTTCTAAAATCACAGCGCATTTTCCGGTAAGTCGTACAGCAATTGCGAAGCATCTTCATGTTCTTTCAGAAGCGAAATTAGTGAGCGGAAGAAAGGTCGGAAGAGAAAAGTTGTACCGATTACACCCTGAGCCATTAGCAGAATTAAAACAGTGGCTTTCGTATTATGAACAGTTCTGGAATAATAAATTGTTCATGCTGAAACACGTGGTTGAAAATGATGGAAAAAAAGAATTGCGCGTTATTACAACGGAAGAGGATGAGTAATCTATAGCACATATTGTCGGAAGGTCAATATATTCGAAAAAGCGCCGATATATAGAAAGAGGATGATCGTTATAAACGATCACCCTCTTTTTCTCTATTGTTCAGCTGCTTCCACTTTGTTTTGAGCTGGTTTTAACAAGAGCCATCCGATGAATAATGTAAGCAGTGCTAACGCGAATGTACTCATATAAATGACATGTACGCTAGAAGCTAATGCCTCTTGAGAGTCGGTTACTACGTTAGTTGCTGCTCCATGCCCGCCAGAAGAAACTAAATCAAGATTCTTAATCCCTCTCGCATGAATCATTGTATTAAAGATCGTTCCAAAGACAGCAGCCCCTAATGTTTGGCTAAATGTATTAATAAATGTGTTTAAGCCTACTGCCGTTCCGCGTGTATGAGCAGGGACAGCTGCTTGGATGGTTACCATATAAATTGGTGTAATAAGCCCCATTCCTAAACCAAATAGCCCTACTGCAACATAAATAAGAAATGCTGGTGAATGAGTTGATAATGTAAATAGTAAGAAGGTAGCGATGGATAATATGCTAGCTCCAAGTAAAATGATTTGCTTCGGTTGCAGTTTACCAACTAAATTTCCAGAAAGAATCGCACCGAATGTCCACATAACAGGAATTGGCATAAGAATAAGGCCTGCTTCTGTAGCATTTTTTCCTAATACCCCTTGGCTCCAAATTGGAAGGTACATTGTAATACTAATAATCATCGCGCCAGCAATAAGCGTTAGTATGTTTACAGTGGATAGAGTGCGATTAGAGAAAAGTGTTAACGGAATTAATGGCTCCGGAGATTTTTTCTCAACGAATAAGAAAATAATGAATGAAACAGCTGCAAAGATTAACAGACTGATAATTGTAATGTCTCCCCAATTTTGCTTACTGCTTCCTGTTAATAGTGCATAAAGTAAAGCGATTGTGCTGAGTGAAAAGATAATCGCACCAGGATAATCGATATGGTGCTTTGCTGGTTTAATGGATTCTTTGTAAGAAATTGCAATCATGGCACAAGCAAGAATTCCAAATGGAACGTTTAAGAAGAAGATGTAGCGCCAAGAAAGGGAATCAACTAAAAACCCACCTACTAATGGTCCAATAACACCTGAAACGCCCCAAACAGCACTCATCCAGCCTTGTGCTTTTGCACGGTCTCTTGCCTCGCTATATAAGTCTCCGATAATTGTCATTGTGATTGGCATAACGGCACCGGCACCTATACCTTGCAGAGCGCGGAAGAGAATTAACTGTTCCATAGATGTCACGATTCCGCATAGTGCAGAACCGATTAAAAAGATTGCTGCTCCAATGAGCAGAACTTTTTTTCGTCCGAATAGATCGGCTAACTTTCCGTAGATTGGAGTTGAAACAGCTGTTGCGAGCATATAAATTGCATATACCCAGCTAACGAGTTCAACGCCAGACAGATCGCTCGTTATACGAGGAATTGCTGTACTAACAATCGTTCCTTCCACGGCGGAAAGAAACGTCATTAACATTAAAGATATCATGACTTTTTTTCTCATATGTTTTCCCCTTTATCCCTTTTCGAATGTTCACAATATAAAATATAAAGCTACTAAGCTATAGAAAGCAACAAAAAAGAAACAGAGTGGAGAGAATCTCTACTCTGTTTCTGAATTAGTACTGTGTTTTTGCATTTTGTCCTGCAGTTGTCCCAGCAATTCTTCCTGTAACAAGAGCAGAAGTAATATTATAGCCGCCTGTATAACCGTGGATATCAAGAACTTCTCCGCAGAAGTATAGGCCATTCATTAATTTAGAAGCCATTTCTTTCGGATGAATTTCTTTAACAGAAACGCCGCCACCTGTCACGAATGCTTTTTCAAGAGGCTGTGTGCCGTTTACTGTTACTTTAAACTCTTTGAAGTCTTTCACAAGTGCACGTATCTTTTCATGAGAAACTTGCCCAGCCTGCTCACTACCATCAATCCCATTTCTTTCTAATAAGAATAGGAAATAACGCTCCGGAACATAACCTTTTAAAACATTTTTGATTCCTTTTTTCGGTTCTTCTTTCATTTGTTTCATCATGCGCTGGAAGAGCTGTTCGCTATTTTCTTCTGGCAGTGCATCAATACTCATTTCTACTGCGCGCATTTTAAATTTTTTCATCGTTTTTACGACGAATTGGCTACAGCGAAGAGCTGCTGGACCAGAAATACCAAAGTGGGTAAAGAGCATGTCCATTTTATGAGAAATGACAGCTTTTCCTTTTGGATTTAATACACTTAAATTTACATCGCGCAAAGCAAGACCTTGTAATGTACGGTCACGAATAAAAGGTTCATTTGAAGTAATTGGGACTTCTGTTGGGAACAATTCTGTAATCGTATGCCCTGCTTTTTCAGCCCAAGCGTAACCATCTCCTGTTGAACCAGTATGAGGAACAGATTTTCCACCAACAGCGATTACAACGTGATTTGTTTCAATAACTTCACCTGTTTGCAGAACAACGGCTTTCGTTTGACCATTTTCATATTCCACGGTTTCAACAGGTGTATTCGTACGCATTTTAACACCTAGTTCTTTTAGTCTTGTTAATAAAGCATCTACAACGGATTGCGCTTTATTTGATACAGGGAACATGCGACCGTGATCTTCTTCTTTTAGCTGTACGCCAAGGTTTTCGAAGAAAGTAATAACATCTTCATTATTAAAAATAGAAAAGGCGCTGTATAAAAAACGACCATTTCCTGGTATATGTTTCACAATTTCGTCGAGTGGTAATCGGTTTGTTACGTTGCAACGACCACCACCAGAAATCGCAAGTTTACGTCCTAGTTTATTTCCTTTATCAAGAAGCAAGACGCTTGCGCCTTCTTCAGCAGCACCGATTGCGGCCATCAATCCTGAAGGGCCACCTCCGATGACAATAACATCATAATGCATAATATATCGACCTCATTTTCTACATTTCCTGCCTAAAAGAATAGCACGTTTTCCTAGAAAAGAAAAATACAGTGAGGTACTGTTTCGCCAAGGAATTGTGGTACAATACAAAAGTTAGAGTTCAGCGTTATATATATGTAGGAGGCTTATTATATGTCCGATTCAAAGTTTCTGCGCGGAACGCTTATTGTGACGTTAGGGACATTTTTAGTTAAGTTCCTAGGCATGATTTACGTCTTTCCGTTTCATGCATTAGTTGGCACAGAAGGTGGAACGCTCTATACATATGGGTATATTCCATATACGATTTTTTTAAGTATCGCAACGGCGGGAGTGCCGCTTGCTGTTTCGAAATTTGTTTCCAAATATAATGCGCTTGGAGATTATAAAACAAGCCGAAGAATGTTCCGTTCAGGAATGATTATGATGATTGCAACAGGAGTTCTTTCTTTCTTGTTACTTTATATGTCTGCGCCATTATTTGCAGAAGCAATGCTTGGCAAAAAAAGTATTCATCACAACGTAGAAGAAGTTACGACAATTATTCGTCTTGTTAGCTTTGCGTTAATTGTTGTGCCAGCAGCAAGTTTAATTCGTGGTTTCTTCCAAGGTCACCAATCAATGGGACCAACAACGGTTTCACAAATTATTGAACAAATTATCCGTATCGTCTTTTTATTAGCGGGTAGTTTCATTGTCATTAAAGTAGTAGGTGGATCAGTAGCAACAGCAGTTGGAGTAGCGACTTTTGCAGCATTTGTTTCAGCAGTAGGGGCGCTTGGTGTATTAGTTTGGTACTGGTTAAAACGGAAAAAGTATTTAGATCAACATGTGATTGAACAAACTGTACCAGAATCAACAGTAAGTACGGTTCAATTGTTTAAAGAGCTATTTGCCTATGCGATTCCTTATGTTGTAGTAGGATTAACGATTCCTCTATATCAACAAATCGATACATTAACATTTAACTCTATTATGCAAGCGATTGGGCAAGGTGATATCGCAGAGCGAGCACTTGGTATTTTTACAATGTGGACGCATAAATTAATTATGATTCCAGTTTCACTTGCGACAGCGTTTAGTTTAACGCTTGTTCCAGCTATTACAAAATCGTTTACTGAAAGACAATTTCGTTATTTGAAGCTACAGATTACACAAACATTCCAAGCAAATATGTTTTTAACGTTACCAGCGGTTATTGGTATTTCTACTCTTGCGTATCCAATTTATACAGCGTTTTATGAAAAGGATCCATTAGGTGGACAGGTTCTTATGTGGTATGCGCCGGTTGCTTTACTATTTGCTTTATTTACAGTGACTGCGGCTATCTTACAAGGAATTAACCAACAAAAACATGCGATTATTGCGCTTGGTATGGGCGTTATTTTAAAGTTTTTATGCAATGTTATTTTAATCCGTTATTTCGGTGCAATTGGTGCTGTTGTAGCAACAGGCATTGGATTCCTAGCTTCCATTTGGTATACGAATAAACAAATTCGAAAATATGCACACTATTCATTCGGTGTTGTATATAAGAGAACATTCCAAATTGCAGTATTAACACTCGTAATGGTAATTGTGGTAAAACTATCACAAGGAATGCTATCCTTTATGATTTCGTCTGAAAGTCGTTTTGGAGCGCTTATTACTGTTGCGATTTGTGCAGGTATTGGTGGTCTTGCTTACGGATATTTAGCAATTCGCATGGGTGTACTAGAAAGAGTATTTGGTGGAGAATCTTTAGAAAAGATTCAGCGTAAGCTGGGTAGTAGATTAAAAATAAAGATAAAAACAAAAGGGGCGTAAATACGTCCCCTTTTCTATGATAAATAAGAAGGTGAAAAGAATGAGATTAGATAAATTATTAGCGAATATGGGATATGGAAGTAGAAAAGAAGTAAAGAAATTATTGAAAGATGGCGTTGTGAAAATAGATGGAACGCCAGTGAAAGATGCGAAATTTCATGTGAATGTAGAAGAACAAGAAGTCATCATTCATGGAGAGGTTGTTGAGTATAAAGAGTTTATTTATTTAATGATGCATAAACCACAAGGTGTAATTTCAGCAACAGAAGATGATAATCATGAAACAGTAGTAGATTTATTAGAATTAGAAGACGCGATTTTTGATCCGTTTCCAGTTGGAAGACTCGACATCGATACAGAAGGTTTTCTATTATTAACAAATGATGGGAAGCTATCACATCAGCTGTTATCTCCGAAAAAGCATGTACCGAAAAAATATTATGCACATGTAGCTGGAGTTGTAACAGAAGAAGATGTAGAAGAGTTTGCAAAAGGCGTTATTTTAGATGATGGGTATGAGACGAAACCAGGCGCGCTTACAATTTTAAAAAGCGATGATGTTTCTGAAATTGAGCTTGTGATTACAGAAGGTAAATTCCATCAAGTGAAGCGCATGTTTGAAGCGGTTGGGAAAAAAGTTGTTTACTTAAAGAGAACAGAGATGGGACCTTTAGTATTAGATGAAGAGCTAGAGCTTGGTCAATATCGTGAGTTGACAGATGAAGAAGTTGAAATGCTGAAAACATATCAAGTTCAAACAGAGAGTCAAGATTGAGACCGATTCCAAACAAGAAAAAGAACCCCTTTCTAACTTCATAGAAAGGGGTATGTATTTATTTTAGATACAATTGTTTTCGTTATGAGGTCATTCTCACTTTCTTTCCTGTTGTTGTCCACTTGCCGCGGCAAGGGCTATACACGAGTTCATTAAACTGCAACACATTCAGATCACGTTGGATTGTTCGCGGTGTGATCCCGAACTCATCTACAAGGTCTTTCGTCGTTACCGTACCATTTTCATTAATGTACATATAAATTGATTTAATGCGTGTTAGCATACGAGTAGTTGTAGGTTTCAAGAGAAAACCACTCCTCTACTAGTTTTTTTGACCCCATTCAGGAAAGAAGGTCTTTACTTCCATTGTACTCCACATGACAAATTTCATGCTTTAACTTACTTAAATTTTACAAAAGTTTAACAAATAATAAAATAGAAAAATATTGGTAGCTGACATTTCTGTGTCTCTTCTATCAACTACCAAATAAATTTCTACGTGAAACGCCAAATTCCTGCAAATTTTTTTAGAAAAATAAAAGAAAAACTAGTTAGAAATATCCGAAAAATTATAATTGTTCGTTATTTAGTGTTTCAATGTTGGCATAAGGGATTTTCGTTTGCTATGATGAAAGAGAGATTATAGAAGAAGGTGAATAAGTTATGTCAGCAATTAATTGGACAGAAGAAGTTGAGAAGAGAAAAGATGAATTAATTCATGATGTGCAACAGTTTTTACAAATTAAAAGCGTATGGGAAGAAGAGACAGCAAAAGAAGGTGCACCTTTTGGAGATGGTGTAGCAAAAGCACTATCTTTCATGTTACATAAAGGAGAAGCAGAAGGGTTTGTTTCTAAAAATTTAGAAGGGTATGCAGGGCACCTTGAAATGGGACAAGGAGAAGAGTTAGTTGGTATTCTTTGTCATGTTGATGTTGTACCAGAAGGAGATGGATGGACAACGCCTGCATATAGCGCGGATATTCGTGATGGGAAGATTTTTGCACGTGGTGCAATTGATGATAAAGGGCCGACAATGGCGGCTTATTATGCGATGAAAATTGTGAAAGAATTAGGATTACCACTTTCTAAACGTGTTCGTATGATTTTAGGAACAGATGAAGAAAGTAATTGGAAATGTGTAGATCATTACTTTAAAAATGAGGAAATGCCAACCATCGGTTTTGCACCAGATGCAGATTTCCCAATTATTAACGCAGAAAAAGGAATTTCTGATATACAAGTGGTGCAAAGTGGTAGTGAAGCTACAGGCGGAGACTATGAGCTTATTTCATTTTCTTCAGGTCGCCGTTTAAACATGGTTCCTGATTTTGCGGAAGCGGTTATTACGAGTGAGAAAGCAAATGAGCTTGCACAGGCTTACGAACAATATTTACAAACTGTTAAGAAAACAGGTAAGAAAGCGGTAGAAGGAAATACTGTGACGTTGCAAATTGAAGGGATTTCAGCACATGGATCAACTCCTGAAAAAGGTGAAAATGCCGGATTGTTACTAGCTCAATTTTTAACAACAGTTGCTCTTGATGGAAAAGGAGCTTCATTTGCATCATTCGTAACAGAAACATTTACAGGTGATACACTTGGAGAAAAAGCTGGAATCGCTTATAAAGATGAAATTAGCGGACCGTTAACAGTGAACGTTGGACGTCTTTCTTATACGAAAGAAGAAGGCGGAAACTTAGGTTTAAATGTACGTTATCCAGTAACGACGAACTTTGAAGAGACTGTGCAAAAATTAAAAGACTATGTCGGTAAAAAAGGTTTCCAAGTAGCTGATTACTCTAATTCTCGTCCGCATCACGTTGATAAGGACCATGAATTAATTCGTACGCTGCAACGTGTGTATGAAGAACAAACGGGAGAGAAAGCAGAGCTGTTAGCGATTGGTGGTGGTACATATGCGCGTTCATTAAAAGCTGGTGTAGCATTTGGACCATTATTCCCAGGAAAAGAAGAACTTGCTCACCAAAAAGATGAGTATATTGAAATTGAAGATTTACTAAAAGCAACAGCAATTTATGCACAAGCAGTTTATGAGTTAGCGAAATAGGCTGATTGTATGATGAAATAGGACCGCTCTCTATTTAGGGAGCGGATTTCTTTTACCCTTTTCTCGTTCGGTTGAATGAGATACAAAAGAATAGCAACAATAACAAAAAAGGAGCTGATATATATGGAACCGCACTATTTCATAGCAGTTACTCTGCCAAGTCATATAAAAGAAATACTGGCAAATTATAAAGAGGAAATGAAGGATAATTTGTTATTTCGTTCATGGGTACATCAAGAGGACTATCATATTACACTTTCTTTTTTAGGGAGCGCGGGGCAGGAACAATTGCAAGGAATAGAGAAAGGGTTACAGCTACTCAGAAATACACCAGAGTTAGACCTTGTATTGCAAAATTTTGCTACATTCGGTCGTCCAGAAAGTCCGCGTATATTTTGGGCTGGGATAAACGAAAATCAAGCATTATTTGAGTTACAAAAACAGGTGCATACCATTTGTGAAAATAACGGTTTTTCTCTTGAAACACGCCCTTATCATCCGCACATTACGGTTGCGCGTAAATGGGTAGGAGAGGAAGAGTTTTATTTGAACAATGTGCAGCAAATGAAAAAAGTATCATTTCAAGCAGATACTGTAGCGTTGTATCAGTCAAATGTTAAGGACACACCAAAATATAAGCCTATTGCTGAAATAAAATTACAGAAATCTAAAGTATGAAAACGTTTCTTATACATGTGAATATACTATAGGAAATAGTAAGTTTGTGTAACGTCCGATTTATCCTGTTATTTTCGGGCAGTAAGACCCCCACCTCAATATTCAGAGAGAAACAAGGAAGGATGAAGAAAACCCCCACTGATGGAAGTGTCACTTTATCTTTAGGAGATACCTATTTCTTACAGATATATAAATCCATTTTGATTTTTCAACACAAAATCCTCTGCTATGTAAAGCGAAAAGTGATCTGTACTCGTTTTCTCTCTTTGTTCTAACTTTGCATGGGGCAGGAAGAGAATCTGACCGCTTCTATGCATGGCCAGTTGCTCTCTCCTACCTAAAAAGAAAGGTTTTATGTCGGTTTTTCAATTTGTATTTATATAGTTTCATTTTAATTTCGAGAATGATGGTGATTTTTTATGTTGAAAGTAAAACGTCCATTTGAAGCCTATTTAGATGAAATGAATAAGATTACAATTTTGCTCCCGTATGCGTATGGAACAAGCCGGACATTTGTTTTGCATGAAGGAAATCAAGTATGGGAGTTGCCTATCGCTCAAACGATTTCACTTCCAGAGGCAACAAAGTATGAATGCTACATGGAACGTTCACTTGATGTAGGGAAGTATTATACGGTGCGAGATGAGCGGGATGAAGAGACAGACTTACAAATTGGAGCGGTGATTCGAACAGCTGCATTCGATGAGAAATACTATTATGAAGCTGCAGATTTAGGAGCTTGTTACAAAAAAGAAGAAACAACTTTTAAAGTGTGGGCACCGACTGCACGACTTGCGAAAATCCGAATTTATAAAAGTGATAAAGAGTACACAGATTATGAGATGAATAGAGGAGAGAATGGAGTTTGGTCTCGCGTTTTACAGGGAAACCTTGATGGAGCGCAGTACACTTTTCTCGTTTGCATTAATTTAATATGGAACGAAGCTGTAGATCCGTATGCGAAATCAGTATCGATAAATGGAAAATACGGAATTGTTATTGATCTTGCGAAGACATATATAAAGAAACAAACCACATTACCTAAACTGGAATCTTTTGCAGATGCAATCCTTTATGAATTGCATATTCGTGATGCAACAGTACATCCAAATAGTGGTGCAGAGAAAAAAGGAATGTATACGGGACTAGCAGAAGAGGATACAAAAGGGAAGCTTGGAACGGCAACTGCTTTTTCTTATATAAAAGACTTAGGAGTTACACATGTTGAAATTTTACCACTCCACCATTTTGCTGGAGTAGATGAAACGAAGCCCTTCGCGTCATATAACTGGGGATACAACCCGTTATATTACAACGTGCCAACGGGAGTATATGCCACAAATCCATTCGATCCTTATAATCGAATCGTAGAGTGTAAACAACTGATTGAGAAGTTTCATGAGCATGGCATCCGCGTCATTTTAGATGTTGTATATAACCACGTATATGAAAGGGAAACGTCATCATTTGAAAAACTTGTGCCAGGGTATTATTTCAGGCATGGTGAAAATGGTATGCCATCAAATGGAACTGGTGTTGGCAATGATTTAGCATCTGAACGAAAAATGATGCGGAAATTTATTATGGACTCCGTTTTATATTGGCTGACGGAATATAATATTGATGGTTTTCGATTTGATTTAATGGGGATTTTAGATATAGAAACGATGAATATATTAGAAAAAGAAGTTAGGGCGAGAAAAAAAGATGCCTTGTTATTAGGGGAAGGTTGGGAGCTGCAAACACCCCTTCTAGCAGAAGAGAAGGCGACGCTAAGGAATGCGAAAAAAATGCCTCGTATTGCACAGTTTAATGACCAATTCCGTGATGCGATAAAAGGTAGTACATTTGATGTGAATAAACGGGGTTTTGCATTTGGGGGAAGTGTGGATCAAAAACATTTGCGATACGTGTTAGCAGGAAGCCTTTCGCATATAAAACGGGAAGGATTGTTTTGTGAGCCCGTTCAAAGTATTAATTATGTGGAATGTCATGACAACATGACGATGTGGGATAAACTCGTATGTAGTAATCAAGAAACGGAAGATATTTTAAAACGACGTCATTGTTTAGCGACAGCCATGACAATACTTTCACAAGGAATCCCATTTTTACATGCCGGGCAAGAGTTCTATCGTTCCAAGAAAGGGAATGAAAATAGTTATAACGCGAATGATGAAATCAACCAATTAGATTGGGATCAAAAAGAAAAAGAATTGGAAACGGTTGCTTATATAAAAGGGCTGATTGCGATTCGTAAAGCACATGGAGCTCTACGATTATCGACAGCTGAGTCCATCGAGAAACATATGAACTTTTTGCAAGTGCCTCCTGCGTCTCTTGCTTATCATTTGAAAAATGTAGGGGCGTTTGGCTCTTGGAAAGAAATTGTTGTTTTGTTTCATAGTGGTTTACAAGTAGAGACAATTGCTCTTCCAAAAGAGGAGACATGGTATGTATTAGCAAATGATAGGAAAGCAAACGTACAACCAATTTCTTCATTTCAAGGAAAGGAACTTCAAATGTCCCCGATCAGCACATATATATTGGCGATAATGTGACAAATCGCTACTTGACGGTGAGAATGTAATAAATGTAGAATTGACAAAGGTGACGATTTCGATAAGTTGTCATTCTTGTATTGGTTTTGTAAAATAAAGTAAAGCAAAAGAAGGGGCGGTTTGTCCTATTTTCTTGGCCCATGCCAAGTGTTCTTTTTCTTTCATTCAACTACAGTAAAAAATATATGAATCCACAACATGTTCAAAGAGTGTTGCGGTTTTTCTTTTCATAACTATAAAAGATAAGGATTTGTTAACGGGTAATGAATATGGAATGGTTGGAACAATTATTAGGAGAAGAGTGGAGTCTTATACCCGCTGGTGGGGCAACAGGCGATGCATATATTGCACAAAATGGACAACAAAAGCTATTTTTAAAGCGGAATACATCGCCTTTTTTAGCGGTATTGTCAGCAGAAGGAATTGTTCCAAAGTTACTTTGGACAAGAAGGATAACAAACGGTGATGTGATTTCAGCTCAAAAGTGGCTTCCAGGACAGAAGCTTGAGCCAGAGGATATGAAATTAGAACGTGTTGCGAAGCTTTTAAAGAAAATACATTCTTCTAAAGCGCTTGTGCAGATGATACAAAGACTTGGGAAACAGCCGCTGCATGCACAGGATTTACTAGAGGAAGTACATTTTATTCTAAAAGATGATGTGAAGAAAGACGAAGCGATTCACAAAGGGCTCCAGTATTTACAAGAGTCCCTTGTGAATGTGGAGTATGATGACCTTGTCGTATGTCATTGTGATGTAAACCATAATAATTGGTTGCTGTCAGATGAAAATGAACTATTTTTAATTGATTGGGATGGAGCAGTTATTGCGGACCCAGCCCTTGATATTGGTATGTTACTATATTGGTATGTGCCGCGTCATCAGTGGGATGAGTGGTTAGCGCATTATGATATTGAAATGACTGAGCCACTGCTTCGTCGTATGAAGTGGTATGTTGTGGCGCAGTCGATTCTTTCTGTTCAATGGCATACAACAAAAAAACAGCAAGCAGAAGCTGAATATTGGCATCAATATTTACAGCAACTACTTGCTTCAGAGTAAATATTAAGAAAAGCTGTCCATTCCAGCAATCCATTGCGTGAGCTGCTCTTGATTATTGGAAATATGGTTGTCCAAATCAGAAGAATATTTACCCGATTGACTATAGTAAAATACATCGTTTAGCATTGCTTTTACATCGCTACTTACGTTGTCGTTTGCAAGCAATGATTGAATAAGCCGTTCTAGTTGTTCGCATTCAGAAACCGTTCCACAGCAATCACTTTGGTGATTGACTAAAATATCCTTTAGAACTTCTAATTGATGTTGTTGATTAATCGGCATGATAGGATCATCCTTTCGATTGTTGTTCTACTTGAACAAGTAAGAGAAAAGTTTTGTTTCATCGTGTCTTCATTAATCATAGGTAAGCGAAACTCTTCGTTAAGAGATAGAAGTTTCGTTTTATGCTCTTTGTAGTTTTTATCAAAATGGTACATCTTATACTTGAAAGAAACGGACCGAGTGCTCGTACGTACTTGGTTTTTTGTTTGATAGATTGAGTCAAAAAAAGAAAGAAGGAATAAGCCTTCTAAAAATAGTCTGGTAAAGAGAGGAAGACATCTATGCGTTTAAGACATAAACCCTATGCAATGGACCGAATTAATGAGTATTCACAGTTTGTAATTGGAAACCCAGAGGAGCGCCGTGGTAATTGGCAAGAGGTGTTTGGAAATGAACAGCCCATTCATATTGAAGTAGGGACAGGCCGTGGTCGTTTTGTTTATGAAATGGCAAAAGCAAACCCGCATATTAACTATATCGGAATTGAAAAATTCACAAGTGTTATCGTAGATGCACTTGATAAGTTGATTGAAGAAGAAGTACCGAACTTAAAATTAATTAATAAAGATGCTGAAGATTTAACGATCTTCTTTGCAGAAGGCGAAATTGATCGCGTGTATTTAAACTTCTCAGATCCATGGCCAAAAAACCGTCATGAAAAGCGTCGTTTAACATATAAAACGTTTTTACGTAATTATGAAGAAGTATTAGTAACAGGCGGAGAAATTCATTTTAAAACAGATAACCAAAGTTTATTTGAATACTCCCTTATGAGTATGGCTGAATATGGCATGCTATTAACATTCCTTAGCCTAGATCTTCATAACAGCGATTTCGAGGGTAATATTATGACGGAATACGAAGAGAAATTTTCTAGTAAAGGTCATCGTATTTATCGAGTTGAAGCGAAATATCGTACGGAACCTGTGCAGTAATGCACAGGTTTTTTATACGTAAAATAATCTGAATGTTATGTTAAAATTAAATAGAAAAGGGGGAATGCTAAGTGGAACATTTACAAATTGGAGAAATAAAAGTGACATGGCTACGCGGCGGGAACACTCATTTAGATGGAGGTGCGATGTTTGGTGTTGTACCGAAAGTGCTTTGGTCACGCAAGTATAAACATAATGATACAAATCATATTTATTTACGAACAGATCCATTGCTTGTGCAGACGAAAGATGGAAATATGCTCATTGATTCAGGAATAGGCAATCAGAAAATGAATGAAAAAATGAAGCGAAATCAAGGTGTGACAGAAGAGTCGGCGGTTCATGAATCGTTAGCGGGCCTTAGCCTTCAGCCTGAAGATATTCATTACGTGTTAATGACGCATCTTCATTTTGATCATGCATCTGGTTTAACGAAATGGGAAAATGGCAAGCTTGTACCTACTTTTCCAAATGCAAAAGTCTATGTATCAGAAATAGAGTGGAACGAAATGAGAAAGCCTAATATTCGTTCACGTAATACATATTGGAAGGAAAACTGGGAGCCAATTGTAGAACAAGTTGTTACATTCAAAGAGGAAATACATATTACGGATGAAGCGAGGATGGTACATACAGGTGGGCATAGCGATGGTCATGCTGTTGTCGTTCTTGAAAGTCAGGGAGAAACAATGCTTCATTTAGCAGATTTATTGCCGACGCACGCTCATCAAAACGTATTATGGGTGATGGCATATGATGATTACCCAATGACGTCCATTGAACATAAGCAAAAGTGGATGCAATATGGTGCGGAGAAAAAGGCATGGTTTACTTTCTATCATGATGCTTATTACCGCGCTGTGAAGTGGGATGAGGAAGGGAATATGGTAGGGAAATTAGAGAGAGTGGAGAGTATATATAAATAAAAATTAAAAAACCGACATAAAATCTGATCTTTAGGTAGAAGAGAGCATCCGCCCGTGCATAGAAGCGGTCAGGGCCTTTTTTAGCCCCATGTCAAGTGAAAACAAAAAGAGAAAATAAGTGCAGATCTCCTTTTGTTTTCATAGCCGCGATTTATATGTCGGAAAATCAACAGGGATATATAGAAGCATAAGTGTAATGAAAAAAAGCTAGTGAAAACTAGCTTTTTTATGCAGCTTTTACTTCTAAAACAGTACCTGTTTTAGCATCTACCAAAAATTCGAATCGTTCTTGTATCTCATTTAAAATTGTTGTAAGACCACCGCGGTATACTTCGTACGCAACATCGTATTTTTCAAATGTCTCTGGAACCATATGTACCCAAGAGCCAGTAATTTCGCCTTTATGACTTAATGCTTCTTTCACCATTTTCAATGCTTTTTCTGAAGAAATATGGGATTGTTCTTGTACTTTATTTGCAACAAGATAACCAGCTGCAAAACCAACGCCAAGACCAGCTAGTAAACCTTTCCAGCTCATATATTCACCTCAATTCTAAAAAAATTGTATTGGTAATAAGTATAATGCAATTCTAATGAAAAAAGAAGAAACTAGAAACATTTCGAAAATTTCGTTACAATAAAAGGGGTATTCTACTAAGGTTTGAAAGAAGGGAACTTCGTGAATAAAGAGACATTAGAACTATTCCGTACGTTAACAGAATTACAAGGGACATCAGGGTTTGAACACGATGTGCGCCGTTTTATGAAACAAGAGTTAAGTAAATATGCAGATGAAATTGTCCAAGATGGTTTAGGTAGCGTGTTTGGCCTTAAAAAAGGGGATGAGAATGGCCCGCGCGTACTTGTAGCTGGTCATATGGATGAAGTTGGGTTTATGGTTACACAAATTACGAAAAACGGTATGATTCGTTTTCAAACGCTGGGTGGATGGTGGAGCCAAGTGTTACTAGCACAGCGCGTACAAATCATGACGAAAAATGGACCGATTGTTGGGGTTGTAGGATCAATTCCTCCTCATTTATTAAGTGATGCGCAGCGTGCGAAACCGATGGATATAAAAAATATGTTAATTGATATAGGTGCAGATAGCTATGAACAAGCTCTTGAAATTGGTGTCAAACCAGGGCAACAAATCGTTCCAATTTGTCCGTTTACACCAATGGCGAACGAAAAGAAAATTATGGCGAAAGCTTGGGACAACCGTTATGGTTGTGGCCTTGCGATTGAATTGTTAAAAGAATTAAAAGATGAAACATTACCAAATACATTATATTCTGGTGCAACTGTTCAAGAAGAAGTAGGTCTTCGCGGTGCACAAACAGCTGCTAATATGATTCAGCCGGATATTTTCTATGCGCTTGATGCAAGTCCAGCAAATGATGCATCTGGTGATACTACGCAGTTTGGTCAATTAGGAAAAGGAGCGCTTCTTCGTATTTACGACCGTACAATGGTAACGCATAGAGGGATGCGTGAATTTATTTTAGATACAGCAGAAACACATAATATTCCGTACCAATACTTCATTTCACAAGGCGGTACAGATGCAGGTCGTGTACATACAAGTAACTCCGGTATTCCATCAGCAGTAATCGGTGTTTGTGCTCGTTACATTCATACACATGCTTCAATTTTGCATGTTGATGATTATGCGGCGGCAAAAGAATTAATTACGAAGCTTGTAAAAGCAACAGATAAAACAACGTTAGAAACAATTAAAAACAACGCTTAAAAGAAAGGGCCGATTCCGGCCTTTTCTTTTCGTATATGAAAAGAAATAAAAATACTCTTTTTTAGGTGGGAAAGAGCGTCCGCCCATGCATAGAGGCGGTCAGTGCCCATTTTGGCCCCATGCCATGTGAAACGAAAAAAATATGGATTTAGAGTAAAGTCAGCTCATTTATAAATCAATAGTGGGGGAATCACATGACAAAAAAATGGGTAATAATCGGTATTGTGGTGTCAATTATAGCTATACTATTTTTGGTGAATCGCAGTGTCTTTGAGGAAGAAGTTAAAGATGCTGATATTCATGAAATCCTCCAATTTATGGAGGACATGAAGAAAGGGAAAGAGGGAGAAATCACGGTAGCCCGTCAATATTTTGGAGGGAAAGCTTCTTTAGCCAGTGATGCACCTGAAGAAGCAGAAGGCTGGCTCATATATCATTTGAAATCCCGTTATGATGAAAAAACGAAAGAAAGTTGGATAGAAGTGACACCTGATCTGAGTCGTTTCAAACAGTCGCCGGATAATCCGATTGACACTATTACTTCATCGCAACAATGTGGTTACATAAATTATAAGCGGGATTTAGAAAGAGATACAGGGCAGTACATGCTGACGGAATGCACGCATAGATGGGAATATGAATTGCCATAAAAAATAATTCAACTTTTTCGTTTTGACAAGGATGTATATAGAAATTGAGGTGGATGATATGAAAGTAGCAGTTGGATCAAAAAATCAAACAAAAGTAGGTGCTGTACAGGAAGTATGGAAAGAAGCGAATATTACTTCTGTTTCTGTTCCGTCAGGAGTAGCAGCGCAACCATTTTCTGATGAAGAAACGATGCAAGGTGCGATCAATAGAGCGAAGAGAGCGCTAGAAGAAGAACAAGCTGACATCGGAATTGGACTAGAAGGCGGCGTAATGAAAACAGAGTACGGCTTATTTATGTGCAACTGGGGTGCTTTAACAACAAGCTCAGGAAAAGTATTTGTTGCGGGCGGCGCGAGAATTAAATTGCCTGATGATTTTCTTGCTCCTCTTGAGAGCGGGAAAGAGCTAAGTGAAGTAATGGAGGCATTTGTAAAGCGGAAAGATATTCGTAGCCATGAAGGAGCAATCGGGATTTTTACTGATCAATACGTTGACCGTACAGGGTTATTTGTGCATGTTGTAAAGCTATTAGTTGGACAATATAAGTATGACGAAAAACAAGCATAAACCTTGCACAGTGCGTGATGTATGGTAGTATAAAAGAAGATTAGACATGAAAAGATACACTTCGTTGGAGGAGGAAATATAGATGAAATCATTAGAAAGCATGGAGCAATTTCAAGAGTTAAAAAATGAGGAGAAAGTCATTTTTATGTTCTCAGCAGAATGGTGCCCAGATTGCCGCTTTGTTGACCCATTTATGCCAGAAGTAGAAGAAAAATATAGCGACTTCTCATTTTACTATGTAGATCGTGACGAGTTTATTGATCTATGTGTAAAACTAGATGTATTTGGCATTCCTAGCTTTGTAGCGTACAATAAAGGTGAAGAAACTGGACGTTACGTAAATAAAGATCGTAAAACACAAGAACAAATCGAAGAGTTTATTGAAGGTTTAAAATAAGGCAATTTGCCAATTTAATTGTAAAAACAACCTCTACCTTCGCGGGGGAGGTTGTTTTTTTGAAGGGAGGCAAACGAAATGAAAATGACAAGCAAAAAAATGAAAGAAGAGTTAATGGCTAGACTAGCTCGCGCAGAATGGGCATTTCATTATGATAGTGAAAAAGATACACTTCGTATTGAACAAAAAGATACGAAAAAAGGAATTAACGTTTCGCTCCCAGGTGTTGTGGCAAAATGGGAAGTGAAAAAGGAAACGGCAATTGAAGAGGTTGCATATTACGTAGAAGAGGCACTGCTTGCTATGCATAAGGAAGAAAATAGCGGTGCAAAAATTTTGCCGGTTATTCGCTCGACTTCTTTCCCAAAGCAGGCGGAAGAAGGAAATCCGTTCTTTATGACGGACCATACAGCGGAAACGCGTATTTATTATGCATTAGACTCGAATAAAACATATCGACTCATCGATGAACGGTTATTACAAAAAATAGGACTTACTGAGCAGCAAGTACGTGAAATGGCCTTGTTTAATGTTCGTTCGTTAAGCTATGCATTTAAACAAGATGAAGTAGCTGGGAATACATTTTATTTCTTAAACACAAATGATGGCTACGATGCGAGTCGTATTTTAAATGAATCGTTATTACAAACAATGCGAGAGAAGATTTCAGGCGATATGGTTGTAGCTGTTCCACACCAAGATGTATTAATTGTTGCTGATATCGTGAACGAAATCGGTTATGATATTATTGCACAAATGACAATGAAGTTTTTTGCTGAAGGTCATGTTCCGATTACATCACTTTCATTCGTATATGAAGATGGGGGCTTTGAACCAATCTTTATTTTAGCGAAAAATCGGAAGCAGACAAATGGAAAAGAGAAAGGATGAACATAGTGAACGTTTTTTACAACCTTGAAGGAATTGGCGACACATTGATTGTTGCCTTGCAAGATATTACATTAGAAAATCGTACATTTGATCGTAAAGGAGATGTTGCTCGCGTTTATGATCGTGAAAGTAACGTAACAGGAGGATTCAACATCTTTAATGCGTCTTCTTACGTAGAAGTAAAGGAAGCTGGAAACATTACTTTAACAAAAGAGTTTGTTGAAAAAATCAATGACATTTTAGCGAAGAATGACTTCGAAGAAAAAGTAGAAGCAGACCTCACGCCAAAGTTTGTTGTGGGATACGTAGCTGAAAAAGAGAAACATCCAAATGCGGACAAACTAAACATTTGTAAAGTAGAAATTGGTACAGATACATTACAAATCGTTTGTGGCGCACCAAACGTTGATGCAGGACAAAAAGTTGTTGTTGCGAAAATCGGTGCAGTAATGCCAAGTGGTATGTTAATTAAACCAGCTGAACTTCGCGGCGTTCCATCATCTGGAATGATTTGCTCTGCACGTGAATTAGCCCTTCCAGATGCTCCTGAGGAAAAAGGTATTCTTGTATTAGAAGACAGCTATGAAGTTGGACAAGAATTTAAATTTTAATTTATATAAAATGGTCCCATTATAAAATGGGGCTATTTTTTTTATATAAATGTCCTTGGATTGTAACGTTTCTCTTTAAAATCTGTATTGTATTCCAAAAACAAATTAGTTAAAATTTAGAAAAAACAGAAGGGGATAAAGCATATGAGACAAAATCAAAAAGTGAAAGAACTTCTTGGGCTTATTGAAACTTCGAAAAAACATGATGTTGAATTACAATCATATGAAATATATTTATTTCACGAAAATGAATTAGAGGATGGTCAAATTGGTTATCGATATGATAAAAATAAAAATACATTGATAAGTGAGAAAAAAGGAGATTGGCAGGAAGGATGGATTGTCATTGGATATGAAACAGATATGGGTGATCCTATCTTTGTTGATATAGAAAATCCTATTTATCCAATCTACACAGCAGAAAAAGGATCAGAAATATGGGAACCGATTTGTATAGTTAATCGTATTGATGACATTATAAATCAATTAAAAGATTAAAAATAACCAGTATTTTTAAGTTGCTGATGTGTAAGGAAGATGGGAGAGAAGAGATGAAATATATAAAAATGGTGTGTGTAGTTGCATTGGTTGGCGTATATATGGGGGCGTGCTCAAAAGAACAAGAAAAAGCCGCTTCTCAAAAAGAAACAGCATCTTCTGTACAGAGCGACAATAAAAAAGACATAGAACATACGAAGAAAACACCATCAGAGAAGCAGCCTGAGGAACAAGCAAAGAAAACAGAAGCACTAGTGGAGCAAAATAGAGAACAGGAACAAGCTACTGAGCAAACGCAAGAACCCGAGAAAAAGATGGAACAAACATCGCTAGTTGGACAAAATGAAGCACCAGCGAAAAACAATGAGGCGAACGCACTTGTTAATGAAACACAAGGGAAGTTTCTTGTTGTAATTGATCCAGGTCACCAAGAGAAAGCAAACTTGAATTTAGAGCCAATTGGCCCAGGTGCAACGAAGCAAAAGTATAAAGTGACTGATGGAGCAACAGGGGTTGTTACGAAGAAGAGAGAGTCAGTTCTTGCATTAGAAGCTGCTTTTATATTGAAAGAGAAACTAGAAGCGAAAGGGATTCAAGTACTGATGACAAGAACAACACATGATGTTGACATAAGCAATAAAGAACGAGCAACATTTGCAAATGACCACCAAGCGAATTTATTTTTACGTCTTCATGCAGATGGTTCTGAAAATCCAGCACAAAAAGGATTTGCTGTGTTGGCACCAGCAGAGGAAAACAATTATACAAAAGGAATTTATACAGAAAGCTTACAAATTTCTCAAGTTATTGTAAAAAAAATGAAAGAAACTGGTCAGGTGAAAGTAAATGGGGTTCAGTTTCGAGATGATCTTTCTGGATTCAATTGGTCAAAGGTTCCCGGTGTTTTACTTGAACTTGGATTTATGTCGAATCCTGAAGAAGATCGGAAGTTATCAGATCCGAAATATTTGCATTCCTTATTACAAAGTGTAACTGATAGTGTAGAAGAATATCGAAACAATAAAGCTTAAGCGGCAGTCTTATGTAGGAGACTGCTGTTTTTTTATGTGGTGGTTACCTAAAAATTGAAAAGGATAGATAAAATAGAGAAGCGTAATTTTACCTGCACTTTTTGCCGAATGCTGATACAATAAAGGATGTTACTATTTAGTAGAAAGAGTGGTAAACATGTTAGATTGGATGAAAAAGCTGTTTAATAAGGAAGAACATTCCGAAGAGAAAACAGCGATAAATAAAGAAGTACCGAATAACACTGAAAGTCAGTCGAAAAAACCTCGTGTAAACCACTACACTGAAGCAAGAGAAGCGCAAATGGCGAGTCGGAATTCAAGTGCCAAATGCCGTTTTCCATTGATCCCAGATGATGGGCTTGAAGAGGAAGATGTAGAAGAATCACCATATTTCGAGCAGCAGCCTCCGCAAAGAACAATGAATATGGAGAGACGCAGGCACAGATACGTAGAAGAAAAGCCAGTTCATAAATTCGTAGAGCCAGAATTTGAGCTGGAGCCAGAGCCTGTCGTGAAAAAAACCTCTGTACCGGTGAAAGAAAGTAATCGAAGACCGTTTCGCCCAACAGAAACGATTTCGCCTATCTTTGGATATAATCGCCCTTCGGTAGAGAAAAAGAAAGTCGAAGAGGAAAAAAAAGAAAGAGAAGATCTTGAAATATCCATTGAAGGGAAGTCGGTTGTTGATGCGTGGCTAGAGAAAAAGGGATATTCGCTATCAGATTTCTCAGAAGAGTCGAAGCTTCCTTCTAACGATCAAGAAGAAGCGTCAAAGTATGATCAACAAGGACGTAAACAAGAAGAAAAATCAGTTGTTGATCAATGGCTAGAGAAAAACGGTTACGAGACTGAGTGTACAATTCCTTCATTTAAGGAACAGGAGAAGGTTCAGGAAGTAATAGAACCTGCTGATAGCCTGTTGCATAAACCGGCTTTACAAGAGGAAGGCAAAGAAGAACATACAATTGAAGCCGTACAAGTATTTGAGCAAGTACAAGAGGTAGTGGCATTATCAAAACAAGATAACGAAGCAAATGAAGAAGTTCTACAAGAAGAATTAAGAGCTTCCATTGTAGAGAATATGGATAAAACGTTAACGGAAGAAACTGAATGTAAGAAAGAGATAGAAGAACAGCTAGTAGAGGAAACTATTTTAGAAGAGAATGTTGCTGAAGTAGTAGAGGAGCAGGCTGAAGAAGAGCTAGTTRCGGAAACAGAGGAAGCATTTGAAGAAGAGCTAGTTGCGGAAACAGAGGAAGYATTTGAAGAAGARCTAGTTGCGGAAACAGAGGAAGCATTTGAAG
>NZ_LTAQ01000001.1:699791-946641 GCF_001590835.1 Bacillus gaemokensis | reverse complement strand
AGTTGCGGAAACAGAGGAAGCATTTGAAGAAGAGCTAGTTGCGGAAACAGAGGAAGYATTTGAAGAAGARCTAGTTGCGGAAACAGAGGAAGCATTTGAAGAAGAGCTAGTTGCGGAAACAGAGGAAGCATTTGAAGAAGAGCTAGTAGAAGAAACAGAGGAAGCAACAGAAGAAGCATTTAAGGAAGAGCTAGTTGCGGAAACAGAAGAAGTATCTGAGGAAGAACTAGTCATCGAAGCAGAGGAATTATCTGAACAAGAAACAATGGATTTGAAAGCAGAAAACGAAGAGCGTGTGCTAACTTCAGAAGCAAGTGAGCAAACGAAAGAAGATGTTCAAAACTTTGCAAATGTTTTAATAGAAGAGACAGGGAAAAAACAAGAAGTTGCTGTAGAAAAGCCTGCTGAGAAAAAAGAAGAGCCAAAGCGTGAGAAAAAACGCCATGTCCCGTTCAATGTTGTGATGTTAAAACAAGATAGAAGAAAATTAATGGAAAGACATGCAGCAAGAGTGAATAACATGACGCAGGCTCCTACACAACAAGTGGAAGAATCTCCACGAGTAAATGAGAAGCCAATGCAGCAAGTAGTGGTAGAAAGTCAAGCCGAAGAGAAGCCAATGCAAGAAGTAGTGGAGGCTCAAGCCGAAGAGAGACCGGTACATCAAGAAGTAGTGAAAGCTCAAGCCGAAGAGAGACCGGTACATCAAGAAGTAGTGGAGGCTCAAGCCGAAGAGAGACCGGTACATCAAGAAGTAGTAAAAGCTCAAGTTGAAGAGAGATCAGTACATCAAGAAGTAGTGGAGGCTCAAGCCGAAGAGAGACCGGTACATCAAGAAGTAGTGAAAGCTCAAGTTGAAGAGAGATCAGTACATCAAGAAGTAGTGGAGGCTCAAGTCGAAGAGAGACCGGTACATCAAGAAGTAGTGGAGGCTCAAGCCGAAGAGAGAACGGTATACCAAGAAGTAGTGAAACCAAAATTAGAAGAGCAACCAATGCAGCAAGTGATAGTGGAAACACAGTTGGAAAAACAACCTGTTCAGCAAGTTGAAGAAACAACACCTGTTGTAACGGCAGAAGTACAAGAAAAGGCATATGTTGTAGCGCGCAGAGAAAATGATATGCGTAATGTGTTGCAAACACCGCCTGAATATGCAATGCCACCATTAACATTGTTGACAATTCCGAGTCAGTCATCATTTGATAATACGGAATGGTTGGAAGAGCAGAAAGAATTATTGGATACGACGTTTAATAATTTCCATGTTGGGGCTCATGTTATAAATGTTTCACAAGGACCGGCTGTAACTCGTTTTGAAGTACAACCTGATCCGGGTGTGAAAGTTAATAAAATTACAAACTTAAGTGATGATATTAAGTTAAGCTTAGCGGCTCGAGATATTCGAATTGAAGCACCGATTCCAGGGAAAAGCGCAATCGGAATTGAAGTGCCGAATAAAGAAAGTAAAGCAGTATTTCTTCGAGAGATTTTAAGAAGCCCTGTGTTCACGAAGAGTGAATCGCCGCTTACAGTTGCACTTGGACTTGATATTTCTGGAGAGCCGATTGTAACAGATCTTCGTAAGATGCCGCATGGATTAATTGCTGGTGCGACTGGATCAGGAAAAAGTGTATGTATTAACGCGATATTAACGAGTATTTTATACAAAGCGAAACCACATGAAGTGAAGTTGATGCTTATCGATCCGAAAATGGTTGAGCTGGCACCATATAATTCTATACCGCATCTGGTTGCGCCCGTTATCACAGATGTTAAAGCAGCGACAGCGGCTTTAAAATGGGCTGTAGAGGAAATGGAACGCCGCTATGAATCGTTTGCACATGCAGGTGCGCGTGATTTAACTCGTTACAATGCGATTATGAGTGAACAGGAAATTCCTGGCGAGACATTGCCATATATCGTCATTGTCATTGATGAGTTAGCTGATTTAATGATGGTTGCTCCTGGCGATGTGGAGGAAGCAATTTGTCGTATTGCACAAAAAGCACGTGCTTGTGGCATTCATTTAGTCGTTGCAACGCAGCGTCCATCTGTAGATGTTATTACAGGTTTAATTAAGTCAAACATTCCGACGCGTATTGCGTTTACTGTATCATCACAAGTTGACTCACGTACGATTATTGATATCGGTGGGGCAGAAAAATTACTTGGCCGCGGCGATATGCTATTTTTAGGAAATGGAACATCAAAAGCGGTTCGTGTGCAAGGTGTATACGTATCGGATGATGAAATTGAAAAATCGGTTGCTCATGTGAAAAAGCAAATGAAACCTCATTATTTATTTAAGCAAGAGGATTTATTGGCAAAAACAGAGCAACATGAAGCGGAAGATGAATTGTTTTTTGATGCATGTCAATTTGTTGTAGAGCAAGGGGGAGCCTCTACATCTTCTGTACAGAGAAAATTCCGTATTGGTTATAATCGTGCGGCACGTCTTATTGAAGAGATGGAAGCACAAGGAATTATTTCTGAAGCACGGGGAACAAAACCGAGGGATGTCCTTATTTCAGAGGATGAATTTGCCGCTATGCAAGAAACCAATGTATAGGGACCGGTTTTGCTGTATACTAAGAGAAAATGTTGGATAGTAAAGTAGGGAGTAAACGACATGAAAGAAATTGAATTAAAACAAAAAGGTGAAATCAATCGACTAACAAATAGAACATTTAAATTCGATGAACGAGTTGGAGAAGGCTGGTTTTCTGCCGTTTACTTTTTAAAAACTCGTGACATTATTCAAGAATTTCGCCCAAACAGTGTTGTAACGATGCAATTTTTCCAAAAAGAACATGCAGTACTTTGTGGAACAGATGAAGTATTGGCATTGTTACAAACATTCGCTGAACATCCGGAAGAACTTGAAATTCATTCTTTAAAGGATGGCGATCAAATTAATCCGTTTGAAACGGTTTTAACAATTCATGGACCATACGAATATTTTGGATTTTTAGAAGGTGTAATTGATGGAATCTTAGCTCGTCGTACATCAGTTGCGACGAATGTATATAATGTTGTACAAGCTGCTCGCAGTGGCGAAAAAGAAAAACCAGTTATCTTCATGGGTGATCGTGATGATCATTATACGCAGCAAGCTGGTGATGGATATGCTGCTTATACTGGTGGTATGAGTGCACAAGCGACACATGCAATGAATGAATGGTGGGGCAGAAGTGGAATGGGGACGATGCCTCACGCACTGATTCAAATGTTCAATGGGGATGTTGTAGAAGCGGCTAAAGCGTACTATAAAAAATTCCCAGAAGATGATTTAGTTGTACTTATTGATTACAACAATGATGTCATTACAGATGCACTTCGCGTGGCACGTGAATTTGGATCAGAATTAAAAGGTGTGCGTGTTGATACATCACGTACAATGATTGATCAATATTTCATCCGTCATCCAGAAGTACTTGGCACATTTGATCCGCGTGGTGTCAATCCATCCCTTGTTTTCGCGCTCCGTAAAGCGCTTGATGAAGAAGGTTTCCAACACGTAAATATTGTTGTAACTGGTGGATTTGATGAGAAACGTATTCGTGAATTTGAAGCGAAAAATGTTCCTGTAGATATATATGGAGTAGGCAGTAGTTTACTCAAGATGAACATTGGCTTTACTGGTGATAATGTAGAATTAAATGGAAAACCAGAAGCGAAAGCTGGACGCAAATATCGTCCAAACTCGCGTCTAGTGCGCGTTCAATTAGAAAAAAGAGAAGATATGTAAGTAAAGGAAAAACTGATAGGCGATTGACCCTATCAGTTTTTCTGTTATCATAGTATAACGGATTGTTTTTTGCTATAATAGGTTTGTTATGGACATAAGAGAAGTACGTGTTTATCCCGACTGGTGATAACAGATTAAAGTTTCACCGTACCCGGAAATATATGATGATTACCAAAATAAGAAAAGATTCATATACTGTCTTATAGATAGGCCGTTATATTAGTTCGAAATGTTGGAGGTTCTTTAAGATGACAGTTTACCATTTTGTAGGAATTAAAGGAACAGGAATGAGTTCATTAGCACAAATTCTTCATGACATGAAGCACACTGTTCAAGGTTCTGATTTTGAAAAACGTTTCTTTACACAAACAGCTTTGGAAAAGCGTGGTATCTCCATCCTTCCTTTTGATAGAAATAATGTAAAAGAAGGACAAGTGGTTATCGCAGGAAACGCGTTTCCTGATACGCATGAAGAGATCGTAGCAGCACAAGAATTAAATATCCCAGTACACCGTTACCACCACTTTTTAGGGAATCTTATGAATAAGTATACAAGTGTTGCTGTAACAGGTGCACACGGAAAAACATCAACAACAGGTTTGTTAGCCCATGTAATGCAAGGTGCACACCCAACATCTTACCTTATTGGAGATGGAACAGGGCATGGGGTAGAAAATAGTAAGTATTTTGTGTTTGAAGCATGTGAGTATCGTCGTCATTTCTTGTCTTACTATCCAGACTATGCAATTATGACAAATATTGATTTTGATCATCCGGATTATTTTACAGATGTGAATGATGTATTTAGCGCATTCCAAGAGATGGCATTGCAAGTGAAAAAAGGAATTATTGCATGTGGTGATGATGAAGAACTTCAAAAAATTCAAGCGAAAGTACCTGTTATTTTCTATGGATTTGGTGAAGATAATGACTTCCAAGCTCGTAACATCCAAAAGAGAACAGATGGTACTGTATTTGATGTGTTCGTTCGTAATACGTATTATGAAACGTTCCAAATTACAGGATACGGCAATCACAGCGTATTAAATGCGTTAGCGGTTATTGCGCTTTGCCACTATGAAAATGTTGATGTAGAAGCGGTAAAACAACAATTAACAACTTTTGGAGGCGTAAAACGTCGCTTTAATGCAAAGCCGATGGGAGAACAAGTCATCATCGATGACTATGCACACCATCCGACAGAAATTAATGTAACGATTGAAGCTGCTCGTCAAAAATATCCAGAGCGTGAAGTTGTCGCTGTATTCCAGCCACATACATTCTCACGTACAGAAAAATTCTTAGATGAGTTTGCAGAAAGCCTAAGCAAAGCTGACCAGGTATACTTATGTGATATTTTCGGATCAGCACGTGAAAACAAAGGTGATTTAACGATTCAAGACCTGCAACAACGTATTGATGGTGCAGAATTGATTACAGATACAACAACAGATATATTGAAGAAACATAAAACTGGCGTACTCATTTTTATGGGCGCAGGTGACATCCAAAAATTCGAAGCAGCTTACGTGAAAGAAGTGCAAGTTGCGGAGAAGTAATAAAGAGAAGACGTGCAGCGACGGCTGCACGTCTTTTTTGTCAAACAGTGTCGATTGGTCGATATGTTGTGTCGAATCGCCGATATATCATGAGAAACGGTCGATATATTTCAAAAAGCGCTGATATATTGGTGGTGCATGTTCTTTTTGTATATAAACCTTAACATTTTCTATCTTCAAATGTTAGAATAATAAGAAAATGCACAAGGGGATAGAGAAAATGTTCACACTTCGAATCGATGATGAAATCGAACTTCAATTGCTAGAAAAACATCATAAAGAAGAGTTGTATCAATTGGTCGATCAAAACAGGGAGCATTTAAGAAAGTGGCTTCCGTGGGTAGATCATACAAAATCTGCGGATGCATATGACGAAATTCTTCCGATGTGGCTGAAGAAATTTGCAGATGGAAACGGTTTTGAAACGGGTATACGTTATAAAGGAAGGCTCGTTGGAATGGTTGGTATTCACGAGGTAAGCTGGGGAAAGAAAGCAACGAGTCTTGGATATTACCTTGCCGAAGAAGCAGGTGGAAAAGGAATTATGACGCGAAGTGTAAAAGCTGTGCTTCGCTATGCGTTTGAGGATTTAAAATTGAATAAGATAGAAATCCGTTGCGGGGTAGAGAATCAAAAAAGCCGTGCGATTCCAGAGCGACTTGGTTTTCACTTAGACGGAATTATGCGTGATGAAGAATGGCTCTATGACCATTTTCATGATATTGCCGTATATAGTTTATTAGCTTCAGAATGGAAGGGAAATTGATGAACGATAAGATTTGTATTACGCCATATGAAAGTAGGTATCAATCTGACGTAGTTGATTTAATTGTTCATATTCAGCAAAAAGAATATAACGTACCAATCACAAGGGAAGAGCAGCCAGATTTACTAGAGATTGAGCAATTTTATCAAAGGGAGAACGGAAACTTTTGGGTGGCAACGTATGAAGAAAAAGTAGTTGGAACTGTGGCTTTATTAGATATTGGAAATGAACAAGTGGCCTTAAGAAAAATGTTTGTGAAAAAAGAATTCAGGGGTAAAGTGTGGGGGACAGCGAGTCTTTTATTACAAACAGCCATTTCTTGGGCGAAAGAAAAAGGATTAGAAGGCATTTATTTAGGAACAACAGTACAGTTTTTTGCGGCACATCGCTTCTATGAGAAAAGTGGATTTCAGAGTATTAGAATGGAAGAGTTGCCAGAGAGTTTTCCGGTGCTTCAAGTAGATAAGAAATTTTATAAGTATGTTTTTTGAAAAATAGAGATCAAAAAGGTCTCTATTTTTGTTGGTAGAAATGGAAAATATAGTATAATTAGGGGTGGAGGTGATGATATGAACTTTCCTATTCAAAGAAGCACACCAATTATGATTTTTGTAAGTGCGATGTTAATTCTTATGGTTGTTTTACCAATCGGGATGCTGATTATAAACAAAGGGAACTGGGGATCAGCACTGATAGGAATGGCGATCTGTCTTATTGTAAATGTACCACTCGTTTGGGAAGTATTTATTAAGAAACATACTGTAGAAAATGGTGTATTAAAGTACGGTATATTGAATGATGACATTGTGTTATCTGATGTGAGAGTTATTCGTCAAGTTGGAAAATCACTCGAAATTACAACAAATCAATATAAAGTACATATGCTTGCTATGCCAAAAGGGAAGGAGAAGTTTTTGTCACTCATTCAAGAAGCGAATCCACATGTGAAAATAGATGTGAAAGCATAATGGGAGGCGAGAGATGAAACATGAAACATTTTCGGCTGTTATTTTGTTTTGAATTATTGATGGTACTGGTCGTTTGTGTCAGAGGGCATGTTCGCTGGGGGTGGCCTTTGTATGTATCGGTAGCGGTAGGCATTTTAGCAGTTGTACTTTTGTTGTATTATCATTCTCGTCAAACTCGAAGTAAGGAACATAAAATAGAGAAATAATATCGGCGATTCAACACAACGTATCGACCATTCGGCAAAATACGACACATAAAAAGAGCTCTCCTAACGAAAAGGAGAGCTCTTCTTTGTTCTATTTTAAGTTCTCAGGATTTAAAGCTTCTAATTCAGGTACCACGAAGCGACCGTCTTTACGGATTAATACGTCGTCGAAGTAAATTTCGCCTCCGCCGTATTCAGGACGTTGGATGCATACTAAATCCCAGTGGATGTTAGAGTTATTGCCATTCCATGCATCGTCGTAAGCTTGTCCAGGAGTGAAGTGGAAGCTGCCATCGATTTTTTCATCAAATAGGATATCGCCCATTGGATGTAAGATGTATGGGTTTACGCCGATTGCAAATTCACCAACGTAGCGTGCACCTTCATCTGTATCAAAGATTTTGTTGATACGTTCTGTATCGTTCGCAGTTGCTTCAATGATTTGACCGTTTTTAAATGTAAGTTGTACATTTTCGAATGTATAGCCATTGTAAGGCGATGGTGTGTTGTAAGAAACTGTACCGTTAACAGAATCGCGAACTGGTGCAGAGTATACTTCACCGTCTGGAATATTTAAATGACCCGAGCATTTAATAGCTGGAATATCTTTAATAGAGAATGTTAAGTCAGTTCCAGGACCAGCAAGGCGAACTTTATCTGTTCTGTTCATGAGTTCAACAAGGTTATCCATTGCTTTATCCATTTTGCCGTAATCTAAGTTACATACTTCGAAGTAGAAGTCTTCGAATGCTTCTGTGCTCATTTTTGCAAGCTGTGCCATAGACGCATTTGGGTAGCGAAGAACAACCCATCGTGTTTTTGGAACACGGATGTCTCTATGAACTTTTTTACCTACTGTTTGACCATGGATTTTCATACGTTCACTTGGAACGTCAGCTTGTTCATTAATGTTATCACCAGAGCGAAGACCGATATAAGCATCCATATCTTTCATTACGCTTGCTTCATATGCAGCGATTTGCTCGAAGTGCTCTTCAGTAGCACCCATTAATAAAGAACGATCTACTTGATGGTCTTTCAATGAAACGAACGGGAAACCACCAGCTGCATATGCTTCTTTCACAAGTGCAGTTACAAGTTCTTTTTGCAGACCAAAGTTTTCAATCAATACTTTTTCGCCTTTTTGTAAGCGGATGGAGTAGTTAATTAAATTATGTGCTAAAGTTTCAATGCGTGGATCTTTCATATGTAAAGCCTCCCTACTAATTATGTATCCTTTTATATTGTAACCTACTTGCTGGAATTTGTTTAATGATTTATGGTACATTTGACGAACAAGTATGAAAATTCCAATGAAACGACAAGGGTTAGAACGAAACGGAAAATGATTGTATAATAGGAGAAAGTATGAAAAAGATAAAGGAAGTGATGAAATGCAAGTTCTTTTATATGTAAGTGCAGCTATTATCGCAATTGCTTTTGCTGTATTGGTGGTATATGTATGTAGAACATTACTATCGGTTCAGAAGACACTTGAAAATGTTGCAGGAACACTAGAAGGATTAGAAAAGCAAATGCAAGGGATAAGCGTAGAGACGGAGCAATTATTACATAAGACGAACGCGTTAGCTGATGATATTCAACAGAAGTCACAGTCGTTAAATAAAGTAGTAGAAGGCGTAGATGGAATCGGAACAACAATTCATTCTTTAAATACGAAGCTTCGCAGTGTATCGGATTCTGTTACGAATGAAATTGAAAATAATGCAGATAAAGTAGCGCAAGTTGTACAATGGAGTAGTGCAGCGATTGAAGTCTACAATCACTACCGTGCTACTAGACAAGAAAAGAAGCTAGAAAAAGCTGAGAAGAAGTTAGAGAAAGCAGAGAAGAAAGAGAAGCGTTCTAGACTTCCGATTCGTATGAGAGGTGAATAAAATGAGCATGACAAAGATTGAAACAATGGAAGAGTTTGAAGCATTATTAGAAACACCAGAACCATATATCCTTTTTAAACATAGTACAACATGCCCAATTAGCCACGGAGCATATACAGAATTTGAAGCATATTGTCATGATGAAAAAGAAACACCTGCGTATTATTTATACGTGCAAGATGCAAGAGATGTTTCAAACCGTATCGCAGAGCACTTCGGTATTAAACATGAGTCTCCACAAGTGCTGTACATAAAAGATGGTATGGCGGTATGGCATACATCTCATTGGAATATTAAGAAGCAAACTTTAGAAGAGAATGTGAAGTAGGAAGAAGCAAGCGGATTCGCTTGCTTCTTTTTGTTTTAGGATTTATTAAATATATTTGTAAAGTATATCATGTGACAACCTGATGTCTATCCGATATAATAAGTTATCTTAAACATGATAATAAAGTAATTAAACATATATATAAACAACTTTGAAAGAGGTGGCTTTCTTATGGCATCACAAGAACTAGATCGTTTACGTTCTCAAATCGATCAAATGAACCTACAAATTTTAGAATTACTAAATGAAAGAGGTCGTCTTGTTCAAGAAGTCGGTAAATTGAAAGAAGTACAAGGTGTGAAACGATTTGACCCTGTACGTGAAAGAAGCATGCTGGATTTAATTGCGGAGAAGAACGATGGACCGTTTGAAACATCTACGCTTCAGCATATTTTTAAACAAATTTTTCAGACAGGCTTAGAATTACAAGAAGACGATCATCGCAAGGCGCTTCTTGTTTCGCGTAAGAAAAAGGCAGAAGATACGATTGTTGATATAAAAGGTGAAAAAATTGGTGATGGAAATCCTCACTTTATTATGGGACCTTGTGCGGTAGAAAGTTATGAGCAAGTGCGTCAAGTAGCGGAAGCAATGAAAGAACAAGGATTAAAGCTTATGCGCGGTGGTGCATTTAAACCTCGTACATCACCTTATGATTTCCAAGGTCTTGGATTAGAAGGATTACAGATTTTACGTCAAGTTGCGGATGAATATGATTTAGCGGTTATTAGTGAAATTTTGAATCCGAATGATATTGAAATGGCATTAGATTATGTTGATGTGATTCAAATTGGGGCACGTAATATGCAAAACTTCGAACTGCTCAAAGCTGCGGGTGCTGTGAAAAAACCAGTATTATTAAAACGCGGTTTATCAGCGACGATTGAAGAGTTTATATATGCGGCAGAATATATTATTGCACAAGGTAATGGAGATATTATTTTATGTGAACGTGGTATTCGAACATATGAGAAAGCAACACGTAATACGCTAGACATTTCCGCTGTACCGATTTTAAAGAAAGAAACACATTTACCTGTTGTAGTCGATGTAACGCATTCTACAGGGCGTCGTGACCTTCTGTTACCAACTGCAAAAGCAGCAATGGCGATCGGTGCTGATGCGGTCATGGCTGAAGTACATCCGGATCCAGCTGTAGCATTATCAGATTCAGCACAACAAATGGATATTCCAGAATTCAATCAATTTATGAAAGAATTAAAAGCATTTCGTGGTAGATAGTTTTTTAAAAATTAAGGTCTATGCGACACTTGTGCATAGACTTTTCTCTGTAAAACAGGTGGTAATTACTCCCACCTTGGAATTCAGCGAAAGCATACACGGTAGGTCGGAGAGAAACGGTCTTCAAAAGCCCAATTGGCGAGGGCTGATAATCAGTGGGGGTGAAGAAAATATCCATTGATTAAAGTTTCATTTTATGCAGAAAATGTCCTTTTTTACATAAAAAATACGAAAATAGGAGAAAACAAGCGAATTTTTTCGAAACTTTTGCGGGAAAATATTGTATGAGCCTGTATTTTTATCGTATCATTAGTAAAAGGACTCGGGACGATTGGTGACATCTTCAAATAGAGTTGATGTCTTTTTTTCATTCAAGTGAACCGATACATAAGATAGATAACATAAATAGAAGGAGTGTGCGAAGAGATGAACGTAACAATCTATGATGTAGCACGCGAGGCAAATGTCTCGATGGCAACCGTATCACGTGTTGTGAACGGTAACCCAAATGTAAAGCCTACAACAAGAAAGAAAGTATTAGAAGCAATTGATCGTTTAGGGTACCGCCCAAATGCGGTAGCACGTGGACTAGCAAGTAAAAAGACAACAACAGTAGGTGTTATTATTCCAGATATCTCGAATACGTTTTATGCAGAACTTGCACGTGGGATTGAAGATATCGCAACAATGTACAAATATAACATCATTTTAAGTAACTCGGATCAAAATAAAGAAAAAGAATTCCACTTATTAAATACAATGCTTGGTAAACAAGTGGACGGTATTGTATTCATGGGTGAAGATATTACAGACATCCATGTAGAAGAATTTAAAAAATCTCCAGTACCAATCGTCTTAGCAGCATCATTTGATGAGGCGAATGAAACTTCATCAGTAAATATTGATTATACACAAGCAGCTTATGATGCAATGAAGCATTTCCTAGAACAAGGTCATAAGCGTATCGGTTTTGTATCGGGCCCTTACATTGACAAAGCAGGAAGCGCGAAGAAATTACAAGGTTATAAAAAGGCGTTAGAAGAAGTTGGCATCGCATATGATGAAGCTCTTGTAATCGATGGAGATTACACATACGACTCAGGTATCGAAGCATTTGAAAAGCTTTGGGAAGCTGACCAAAAACCAACAGCAATCTTCGTATCTTCAGATGAAATGGCACTAGGTGTAATCCACGCAGTGCAAGACGCTGGACTAAATGTACCAGAAGACGTAGAAGTACTTGGCTTTGATAATACACGTCTTGCATTAATGGTACGCCCGCAACTTTCAACAGTTGTACAACCAATGTATGATATCGGTGCAGTAGCAATGCGCTTGCTTACAAAATATATGAACAAAGAAAAAGTAGAAGATCATACAGTTATCTTACCTCACCGTATTCAATTTAGAAATTCAACGAAGTAAGAATAAGAAAAACTCACAGCTTGGTGCTGTGAGTTTTTTATTTGTTTTCAATTATATAGGATGTAATCTCTTTAATTTTGCCGTCTTTAAATTTGTTAAAACGGAAAATATGGTAGAAAGAAAGGGTCTTTTCCTCATCTACTTTTACTGTGCCATCAATGACCGCTGTAATGCCATGTGTGATCGTATTGGTGATAATTAGCTCTTTATATTCATTCGTGTTCATTGTTTCCTCGAATAAATAAATTACCTACTACAGTCCACTGGATACTTCTGTTATATGTTCAATGACAGAAGATAGTTTACCTTCTGCAATATTTTGAATAAAAGCTTCTATTAGTTTACCTTTTTGTGTTGTCATTTATATGAATGTGAAATGTTTTTTTACCAAAGTTTATTTTCGCCTAATTCAAGGTGAATATCTGTTTCCTCAAATGTATGTTGATGCTTAAGAGCTTTGTCGGAAAATAAGCGCATCATCGTTGATAATCCTAAAGCATCACTTCGGAAGGGTTTGAGGCGTGTGCCACCAACTAGGTATGTATAAGGTTGTTCTATCCATCCTCCTTGCCTGTAAAAGGAAACTAAATTTGGTTTACAAGTAAATATGCTGATATCCGGTTTTTGCTTTTCTATAAACAAAGCAGCTTCTTTTATAAGCTTTAACCCATACCCTTGGTGACGATAAGTAGGATTTGTCATAACTTCACTTAGCCCGTATGCTTTATATGTTTGATCTCTATGTTTTATGTATGTATGTGGAATGGAAACATGACTTATAACTATGTGATTTTCGACAAGTACGAGAGAAATAGGGTATGTTTCTGGAGAATCTGGCCAATGTACGTCTTTTTCACTTACAAACACTTCAGGCCACTCTTGCTGCATAAGAGAAATAATTTGTTCTTTTAAATATAGTGGACAATCCTCTTGGGGGAAGTGTAGTAATTTCATCATGTACTTTTCTCCTTTTTATTCTATCTTAGTATGTATTTACCGAGGGAGAATAGAGGCGGAAAGCATTCAATTTATAATCTGCGTCTGAATAGAATTCCCCTATAACTACGCAATGTCATGTATAATAAAAAGAAAAGGTTTGTGAGGGGGGAAGAATAGATGATCATTCTTTGGATAATTACGCTTTGTATGACTGCGTTGTTTGCATATATGACGTTAAAACAAGATGGCTTAAAGCGCTTTGTTCCAGGAAGTATTCTTGCCGGGATTGCCCTTATCACGTATGTAACTTCTATTTTTATTGAAAGTATTTCAGCTGATGTAAGCACAAGTTTTGTATTTGTTGCAATTACATTGTTTGCAGGTTCTATCATGGTATTAATGGTTGCCGGTATTATTTGGTTTATTCATATGAATTCGGAAACGTTATAAGATATAAAGAAAGGCATGTCCCATAAGGGGCATGCCTTTTGTACGTTCTACCGTTCTATTACGCGTTGTCTTTTGAAGCGTTTTGTTGTTTCAATAAGTCACGAATTTCGCCAAGAAGTACTTCTTCTTTTGTTGGTTCTGGTACTTCTTCTTTCTTTTCTTCTTCTTTTTTGAATGTTAGTTTGTTGAAGAGCTTAATGAATAAGAAAATGGAGAAAGCGATAATTAAGAAGTCAACAACTGTTTGAATAAATGCGCCATATTTAACTTGTGCGTCATAGAATGTAAAGGAAAGTCCTTTGAAGTTTATTCCACCAAGTAGTAATCCGATCAATGGCATGATAACATCGCCTACTAATGAAGAAACAATTTTACCAAATGCACCACCAATTACAACCCCGACAGCTAGATCAATAACATTCCCTTTTAAAGCGAACTTTTTAAATTCGTTCAACATTTGTGATTCCCATCCTTTCCACGATTCAGTATGAAATTTATAATTCCTATCAAACATTCTATAGAAATCTGTAGTAGAAATAAAGAGTGAATGGGAATGAAAGTAAATTCAGAAAAATGTATCCGTTTCCTTCCGTAAAATCTAAATTCTGCAATTTACTTTCTTTTAACAGGTTGTAGTAATGATTGCAACAGTTGCTGTGATTTTAATCCTTCTATTCCATCAATAAGAGGTTTCGTATCTCCTTGTACACAATCGATGAAATGATGTACAGCATCTTCGAACCCTCGCTGTTTTAATGTTGTTTCCCATGAAGGCGAACCGCTTTGTGTAACATGATTATCTTGCTCGATTTCTAGTGTATTCATGTTCTTTACACGAATGATTTTTCCTGTTGTGACAAGCTCGATTTGTTCTAAATTTGTTCCAGCATGGCGATGCATAGCGGTAGAAAGTAATGTACCGTGTGTACTTGTATATGTATGATGCCCATAAAGAAGTTCATCTTTTTCATTAGTTTGCACCATATCGTGAACAACGCGAAGGTCACCATTAGCTAACCAGCGAGCCGTATCGACAATATGCAAATAATCATCCAGCATTGTAAAGTCGTATGTATACGGACCGACTTTGTTTGTGCGATGTTTTTCAATCCGAATCCATGAAATATCATTTGCTTGTTCTTTCGCAGCAACATACATAGGAACGAAACGGCGATTGAAGCCAACCATAAGTTTTCGATTATGCTTTTCACTAAGTTCTACTAGTATTTCAGCTTGTTCGGTTGTAGCAGCTAACGGTTTATCAACGTAAACATCGATTCCTTTTTGAAGAAGTTCGGAAACAATTTCATAATGAGTTGCAGTGGAACTATGTACAAACATTGCGTCACATTCTGAAGCGAGCGTTTGTATGCTAGAGAAGTCTTGAATACGATATTGCCCACAAATTTGTTTGCGCTTTTCAAAATTTGGTGTAAACGCTCCCATAAAAGTCCAATTTGTTTCCTTTGTAAGTGTTGGAAGATACGCTTTTTGAGCAATGCTTCCTAGTCCAATCATACCAATTCGAGGTTTGTTCATGTCTTTTCCCACCCTATAATGAATTGCTATAAGTTGTATAGCCGTGTAGCCATGTGTGGCAACTATAATGTAGCATATGTATGGGAAAGAAACAAAAATTAAAATCTAGATATACCCGAAGTGCTCTCTTACTACAAGCACTTCGGATGATTTTACATTATACAATCGCCTATTCATGAACAGTTGATTTCTAGGCACCTGCTTGTAGTAAAATCTCTTCAATTTCTTTAAAGTTGTGAGCGCGTGCATGTTGTAGTGGAGTAATTCCATCATGATCCGGAATGTTTATATTAGCGCCATGTTCAATTAAGAGGTGTATTACTTGTTGTTGTTTTTCATTCCCATTACTTAGTACGATGGCTTCCTTTAAAGCGGTCCATCCGAGGTTATTTACATGGTTTACATCAATGTTTGTTCGAGTTAGCATTTCTTTTATTACGTCGACATAGTCATGTTCTGCTGCTGGAATAAGAGCTGTTCCCCCATAACGATTTGTAAGTGCTGGATCGGCGCCGGCATCAATTGTTAGTTTTAAAATTTCTAAATAGCCTTCAGCACCAGCGTATAAGAACGGGTTGTTTTTCATCCCATCTTGGATGTTCACATCAGCCCCGGCATCAAGTAGTATTTTTGCAGTTTTTACATCATTTCCGTATGTAGCAATCATAATGGGAGTACGTCCTTTATTATCTGTTACATTTATATTTGTTCCTTGCCTAAGTAATGATATAACGGTAGCTGTCTCTTTTTTCTCGGTAGCCGTAAGTAATTGCTCCTCCATGTTTTTCATCTCCTTTTTAGGTTCTTGTTCTTGTGTACAGCCTTGTAAAAAGAATACACAACATATCATACTTAACGTTCTTTTTAACAGGGAAGTTCACCACCTTCTTATCAAGATTGCTCTTACTTTTATCCCGCTATTTTAGGGTAGTAAGACCCCCACTTCAAGATATAGAGAGAAACGAGGAAGATAGGTGAGGGATCAACTGCCCGTAAAAACCCGATTGGTGAAGGCTAATAATCAGTGGGGGATGAAGAAAACCCCACTGATTAAAGTTTCACTTTATAAGAATTGTATTGGAATATAGGTGTCTTATTTTATACTGTAAAATATAAATATTAATTTTTTATAAACTACGGCTAAAATAACTATAAAATCGCTTGAGTATTCGGAAATATCTTCTTATGCTTATGAATAACGTAGGAAGCTTTATAAAGTGAGGATTTGAATGATGTCTATTAAAACAAGGTTTTTATTGTCTTATATTGCTGTTATTTTTGTTTCAGTTGCCCTTTTGTTGGTTGCGGGTTTTCTAATTGTTTTTTCTATTACTGGGGATTTAGAATCAGTGAAAAACTTCTATAAGAGTTCTTACATCCAAAAGCCACTGACACCAGAGGAAGAAAATGCTTTCCTTGAATTAAAATTAGCAGCTAAGCAGAATCAATCACAATTATTAGATGAAGCAATGATGCCATCATTGGAGAAAAAAGGTGTGAAGATTATTGTGAGGAAAGGAGAAACAATTTCCTATGCATCAAAAGAAATTGAAAGTTCCGCTCTAAAAGGAGCTCTCCCAAAATTTGAAGCAACGAATATTAACAGTCGCGGTACTGCTGAATTAAATGATACATTTTATCGTTACGTGAAGTTTGATTTTTATTTTCCTCATAATGAAAAAGGAAGTATATTTGTATTAAATAAGCAAAGTTCGTATGTAGATTTAACGCAAAAGTTATTTCCCATTTTATTTATATCGTTATTACTTTTAGCTATTTTTATCATTGGATTATTAAGTTATTTTGTTTCGAGAAGTGTGATAAAACCTATTCTCACATTGAAGGATGCAACCGGAAGAATTAAAGATGGGGATTTACATTTTCAAATTCCAGTTACGTCACATGATGAAATTGGACAATTAAACCAAGCATTTGAAGAAATGAGACAGAAATTAAAAGAATCAATTGAAGTACAAGCGCAATATGAAGAAAATCGAAAAGAACTCATTTCGAATATCTCACATGATTTAAAAACACCAATTACATCTATTATTGGCTATGTAGAAGGAATAAAAGACGGAGTCGCAAATACGCCGGAAAAGATGGACAAATACTTAACAACAATTTATACGAAAGCAACGCATATGGATACACTCATTGATGAGCTATTTTTATTTTCAAAATTAGATTTGAATCGGGTGCCATTTCAATTTGAGACGATAGAATTATATACGTTTATGGAAGATTTGATAGAAGAGATGCAGATGGATTTGAGTAAAAATGGAATTAATTTATACCTTCAATCGCTTGATTCTTCGCAGTTTTATGTAACAGCCGATCGTGAAAAGATGAAGCGAGTTGTCTCTAATTTGATTCATAATAGCGTGAAGTATATGGATAAGCCGCTGAAAGAAATTACGGTTACATTACTGGATAAAAGGGATGTAGTAATAGTTAAGGTGACGGATAATGGATCGGGTATAGAACCTGATACACTTCCGTATATTTTTGAACGGTTTTATCGTGCAGAACAGTCTCGTAATTCTAGTACAGGTGGAAGTGGACTTGGTTTAGCTATCGCAAAGCAAATTGTTGAAGAACACGGCGGGAAGATTTGGGCGGAAAGTAAATTGGGAGAAAGCACAAGTGTTTTCTTCACATTGAAAAAAGTACAGGAATGTGGTGAGTAGATTGAAGCGAGTTTTACTAATCGAAGACGAAGTAAGTATTGCGGAATTGCAACGAGATTATTTGGAGATTCATGATTTTCAAGTGGATGTGCAGCATTCAGGTGAAATAGGATTGCGCTGCGCACTACAGGAGCAATATGATTTGATTATTTTAGATATTATGCTCCCAAAAATGAATGGTTTTGAAATTTGTAAACAAATACGTGCTGTGAAAGATATTCCTATTTTACTTGTCTCAGCCAAAAAAGAAGACATCGATAAAATTCGTGGACTTGGGCTAGGAGCGGACGATTATATTACAAAGCCGTTCAGTCCAAGTGAATTAGTTGCAAGAGTAAAAGCTCATATCGCTCGTTATGAGCGGTTATCTGGAAATATGACCAAGCAGCGAGATACATTATATATCCATGGGATTTCTATTGATCAGCGAGCTAGAAAAGTATTCATAAACAACGAAGAAGTTGCTTTTACAACAAAAGAATTTGATCTACTAACATTTTTTATGATGAACCCGAATCAAGTGTTAAATAAGGAGCAATTATTTGAACGTATTTGGGGATTAGATTCAGCTGGAGATTTAGCTACAGTTGTTGTTCATGTTCGGAAGTTACGTGAAAAAATTGAAAGAGATCCTGCCCATCCACAATATATTGAGACGGTGTGGGGGGCTGGATATCGTTTTAACGTATAGTAAACTTGTCAAAATATTGGCAGGTTTTTTATTTTTTAGGCTCTGTTAAAGTTATCAATACTAAATTTTTAAAAAATTTATGTTTTCAACCACAATACGTTGTGTATATGTATAGAACGTTAAAAAAGGAATGCTGTTTGAAGTCTCTCTGTTACATTTCAATTTTGATTTTCACATCAAAAAAAAGATTGACTCATTATGTCAGTCTTTTTCTATGGCCTTTTATACTAATGCACCAGTTACTTGAAGAAGACAGTTTTTCATTCAGTTTTATCAAACATTAACAGAGTAATGTAACAAAGCCATTTCTTAAATAAGTAAGACGCACGACATAAAAAATATATTACCTTTATTTTATCTTTTTTTAAGAATTTATTTATGGGCACTTTATACTTGCCATCTACTATAAGTATTAAGGGCAGAAAGTGAACAGATAAGGTGATGTGAGGAAACTGCTATCTGTTAGATGAGTATTAGATAGTTGAATATGAAATAAAAATAATCATTTGGGGGTTTGATGAGGATGAGAAAAATAAAATTTTTAGTACCAGCCATGATTGGATTTACAGTAATGGTAACAGGGTGTGTGCAGGAGGAAGCAAAAGCGCAATCAAAACAGGAAACAAAGCAAGAAGCGAAAAAAGAAAAAAAGCAAAAAGAAGCGCAGATTACAAAATTACAACCACTAAACGCGATGACATTACAATTAACATTTTCTAAACCTTTATCAGAAGAAGAGGTGAAATTAGAAAATTTAGAGGCGATTAAGAAAAACTTTGTATTTGATAATGGCTTAGAAATTGTGAATGTCCCACGATTAAAAACAGGTGCGACAAGTACATATATTGTACCTGTTACAATTCAAAAACCAGGTACAAAATATAAGGTAAGTTATAAAGGTGGAAAGAAAGAAAAATTTGAGGCGAGTACTGAAAAAATTAATGTTCGCCAAGCGAAACAAGTAACAAATGATACGTTTGAAATTGAATCCTTTTTAGAAGACGGTGTGACAGATTACGCGAATATTATTGAGGCATATAAAGCAGGAAGAGGAGATCAAGCGTTTCAATTGGATGAAGAAAACAAAGATAAAGAAGGAAAACAATATCAAATTATTTCTTCGCTACGAGACAGGAAAGTAACGATCACATCAAGTTCCGGGGAACGAATTGTAGTAGGATATGTTCCGTTTACACAAGCGGCAGATGGCAGACAAGCACCAAAGTTCCGTCTACTTGCTGGCCAAACATTACAACCAGGTACGACGTATACAATAACATCTGATTGGGCGACGCTCAAAAACCCAACCTTTACTGCGGGAACTATTGAGCCACTTGCGATTCAAAGCGCTGAAGCGATAGATAATAAGTCGATTCAAATTATGCTAGGAAAAGACCCGAATATGGAGCTTTTTGCTGGACGAAAAGTAGAATTACAAGGTGAAGATGGAAATCGAGTAGAAGCGCAATATCGTTTTACTTCTCGAAAAGGAGCTGTAGGAATCTTTGATTTGCAAAATGGTGCAACGCTAAAGCAGGGTGTGAAATATACAGTCGTACCGATGAATGGCTGGGCAACTGCAAATCAGGTTACGTTTGTAGCGAATTGAAGAAGGGTTTTAAACAAGCAGCAGGTAAGTTAGCACCTGCTGCTTTTATGTTGTAATGGTTTATAAAAAGTTTTCATGATAGAGGAAAAACAATCGCTTTCTTCTAAGAAAGGATAATGATTGCTGTAATCAAATAGAATAAAAGTAGAATCTGGTATACTCTCGTGTATCTCGATAGAATATTGCATCGGGCATTGAACATCATGTTTTCCGCAAACAATTAGTGTTTTTGCTGTAATAGATGACAGTTGGTCTCTTAAATCGAATTTTGGGTATTCTTTAGCGAAAGCGTTCATCCGACTTACAGCCATTGTTTTATAAATCGGTTTCGAGAAGTATGTTTTATAGTGTCCTGGTTTATATAAAGATAATGTTGTTCGTTCAGCTGATAATGTACTTCGCTCTTCTGATGTAAGATGAGGGAGTTTTAAGTTTTCGATGATGTCTTGCATATATTGAAATCGTGGATGCTTCGGATGATAAATACAATCGGGTGTTTCTGTATAGTTACTTGCAGCAGCGCCGACAACGACTAAGGATTGCAAAGAATTTGGATAGGTAATGGCATACAAGAGCCCAAGCATCCCACCTGTAGAGTGACCAGCGAAATGCCACGATGAAAAATGCAGAGATTCTTTGATAGCCTCTAAATCTTCAATTGTTTTCCTCATAGTTAATTCATTTTCTGCTTTAGCTTTTACAGAATGACCAGCATCTCGTAAATTGATTAGAAAGACACAATGAGTAGCGGTAAAACTTTCAGCAAAATAATCACCAGTTTCGTTAAACTGTGAATAATGATGTGTAACGCAAAGTGGTTCGCCGTTTCCTTTTGTGAAAATTTCAAAGGTACCTCGTTTTGTATACAAGAGCTGTCCTTTCCACATAAAATATCCCCTTTCATAAAAAAGAATAGGAGAAGCACTCCTATTCTTAATATAAAGCTTTTTTTGTATTATTCCGAATAATTTCAAGAGATTTTGCCACTGTTAATGCATTTTTCTCTTCAATTTCTGGTTTTCGAGGTATAGGATTATACATGTTGTTTGGATCTTCCCATGTGAGGGGAAGTCGGGTAGGTGCTTGTCCTTTCCAAGCTTCAATCCATTCTGGAGGGAGATAACCTGAGATGTTTTGGATGTTGTTCATTTCTAGCCAAATGAGTGCCCATGCTCTTGGAACGACGCGCCATATGTCGTAGCCACCACCACCAACAGCAATCCAACGTCCGTCGCAATATTCATTAGCGATTTCATGAGCAAGCTTTGGAATTTCACGATAAATTTGCATCGTTGCACAAAGATGGGTAAGAGGATCATAATAATGTGCATCGGCGCCGTTTTGCGTTAAAATAATATCCGGTTTAAAGTAAGCAGCAACTTCTTTTACAACAGTGCGATAAGATTGTAAAAAAGATTCGTCTTCTGTAAAGGCATCGAGTGGAACGTTAAAAGAATAACTGTATCCAACGCCTTGCCCACGCTCGTTTACAGCACCAGTTCCTGGAAATAAATAACGTCCTGTTTCATGTAGTGAAATGGTGCAGACGTTAGGGTCATCATAAAAAGACCATTGAACACCATCACCGTGATGAGCATCTGTATCAATATATAAAACACGTAGCCCATATTTTTTCTGCATATATTTAATAGCGATAGAACTATCGTTATAGATGCAAAAACCGGATGCTTTGCCACGGAACCCATGATGCAAGCCACCACCTAAGTTTAACGCGTGCTTTGCTTTACCGGATAGTACCGTATCTACCGCTGTTAATGTTCCGCCAACGAGTAATGCGCTCGCTTCATGCATATTTTGAAACATCGGTGTATCCTCTGTTCCAAGCCCGTATGACATGGCGATAGATTGTTCTAATTTTCCTTCTCCAGCACGTTTTACCGCATTTATGTATTCTTCTGTATGAATAAAAGCAATTTCCTCATCTGTTGCCATTCGCGGCGGAATGACTTGAGAAGGATGAATGAAACCACTCTTTACTAATAAATCATAGGTAAGTGTGACGCGAAGTTGATTAAAAGGATGCTCAGGGCTAAAGGAATAGCCCCGAAAATCATCTGAATAAATGAAGGCGCTCTTCATGCCTGCATCCCCATTATATTTGGCCATAAAACGCGGTAGCCTTTTTTCTCTAATACTTCAATTACTCTTAGAGGGTTCATCGTTTGAATGCGAAAAACGAGTACTTTATCATTCTCGTCTTTTGCTGGATAGACGAGAACGCTCACGATATTGATTTGTAGCTCACTAAAAATAGCAACTACTTTTCCGAGAATACCAGGTTCATTTTTTACTTGAATTTCAATTTGTGAACTTGGCTGATGAGCGCCTGTTAATTTCACGAGTGTGTGAAGCACTGTGGATTCTGAAATGATTCCAACGAGCTTCCCGCCCTTTGTAACAGGAAGGCAGCCGATTTTATTCTCAAAAAATAACGTCGCAATTTCTTCAACAAAATCAAGAGGATGGCATGTCATCACCGGTTGTTTCATAATTAATTGAATGGGTTGCTTCAGCATATCTAGTGAAACCTGTTCATCAAGAATGGATGGACTTGCATCACGTACGTCGCGGTCGGAAATAATGCCGACTACGTTGTTGTCATGATTAACAATTGGAATGTGCCGAATACCCTTTGTCCGTATGGTTCGTATTGCGGTCTCTATCGTATCATCTGGGTGCAATACTATTACATCATGATTCATAATTTCTTCTACAATCATTTTATATGCCTCCCTTCTTAATACATAAAACGGTTTTGAAAGCGTAAGCGGTCAAATGCTTGGATGGAATTTGGATCCACGCGTTTACCGATGCGAACCATTAAACAGTTGGCAGGGTGCGAACAAATTTCTGGATCGTCTGTTGCCATCCATTCTAAACCGCCAGCATTCATCATTTTTTCCATTACTTTTCGATATTCCCAAACATTTAAACCGGTTTGTTTTAAATCCCAGTGCCAATAATATTCGGTCGTTAATATAATATAATCTTCCATATGGTCATCCATCATAGAAACTTCTAATAGATTTCTTCCAACAGAGCATCCCCGAAATGCTGGAATGACTTCAATTGCCCCGAGTTCAATTAAATTTTCCATATTTCCTTCTGACCAACGTTCTAATGGATCAGGATATAAGTATGTAACATATCCGACAATCATTTGTTCATGTCTTGCAATAATGAGACGAGCTTCTGGTAATTTAGAAATTTCGACAATTGCTTTATATTGCTGATCGGCAGGGCGAAACGCAACTAAATCTTGATGGAATTCATACATTTCGAGATTATGTGTAGACACAGGACCTTCAATGATTAAGGTTCCTTTGGGCGTTCTTAAGTTTCTTGCATTATATATTTTTTTATGAATCAATTTTTGGCTCACCACCTTGAGGGTTTGTGAATCTAGTATATATGGTACTTTATAATATATGCGATGTGAATCGAATTTTGTCATTAAAAATTTGTCTAAAAACCAACAAATATACTGAAAATTTTAAATAATATCATTATAATAGATAATAGAATACATAGGAGGGGGATGTAAAGTATGAAAGTGGAAACGCTTCCTGTCATTAAAGGAGAAAATAATTTGCCCGATTATGAAGAAACATATGCAAATTTTAACTGGGAAGAGGTTAATAAAAATTTTTCTTGGTCTGAAACAGGCCGAGTAAATATGGCATATGAGGCAATTGATAAACATGCGAAATCTGATCGAAAAAATAAAGTAGCACTTTATTATCAAGATGGATCGCGTAAAGAGAAATATACATTTAAAGAAATGAAAGAGTTCTCTAACAAAGCGGGAAATGTCTTGAAAAATTATGGCGATGTGGAAAAAGGAGACCGCGTTTTTATTTTCATGCCGCGTTCACCAGAATTATATTTTGCACTTCTTGGTGCGGTCAAATTAGGAGCGATTGTTGGTCCGTTATTTGAAGCATTTATGGAAGGAGCAGTGCGCGATCGCTTAGAAGATAGCGAGGCAAAGGTGTTAATTACAACACCTGAATTGTTAGAGCGTATACCACTCAACGATTTACCAGCATTAAAAACAGTCTTTCTTGTTGGAGAAAATGTAGAAGACGGCGGGAAGCTTGTTGCGTTTAATCCATTATTTGAACAAGCTTCAAAAGAGCTGAATATTGAATGGTTAGACCGTGAGGATGGATTGATTCTTCATTATACGTCCGGTTCTACAGGGAAACCAAAAGGTGTTCTTCACGCACAAAATGCAATGGTACAGCACTATCAAACTGCAAAATGGGTGCTAGATTTAAAAGAAGACGATGTATATTGGTGCACAGCTGACCCGGGCTGGGTGACAGGAACTGCTTACGGTATTTTCGCACCATGGTTAGTAGGCGGCTCAAATGTCGTTTTAGGAGGTCGTTTTAGTCCAGAAGCATGGTATGAAGCGTTACAAGATTACGGTGTAACGGTTTGGTATAGTGCACCAACAGCGTTCCGTATGTTAATGGGAGCAGGAGAAGGGGCGATTAAGAAATACGACTTATCAGCGCTACGTCACGTGTTAAGTGTCGGTGAACCGTTAAACCCAGAAGTTATTCGCTGGGGAATGAGCGCATTTGGCCTTCGTATTCATGATACATGGTGGATGACAGAAACAGGTGGACAAGTTATCTGTAACTACCCTTGTATGGAAATTCGCCCGGGATCAATGGGGAAACCAATTCCAGGCGTGAAGGCTGCAATTGTTGATAATGAAGGAAATGAAGTACCGCCATATACAATGGGGAACTTAGCGATTGCAAAGGGATGGCCATCGATGATGCGCGCAGTTTGGAACAATCCGCAAAAATATGAGTCTTACTTTATGCCAGGAGATTGGTATGTGTCAGGTGACTCTGCTTATATGGATGAAGATGGATACTTCTGGTTCCAAGGACGTATTGATGATGTAATTATGACATCAGGTGAGCGCGTTGGCCCATTTGAAGTAGAAAGTAAATTAATTGAACACGCAGCTGTAGCGGAAGCTGGTGTAATCGGTATTCCAGACCCAGTGCGCGGTGAAATTATTAAAGCATTTATCGCACTACGTGCAGGGTACGAAGCATCTGATGAATTAAAAGAAGAAATTCGTCAATTTGTGAAAAAAGGACTTGCAGCTCACGCAGCGCCAAGACAAATTGAATTCCGAGATAAATTACCGAAAACGAGAAGTGGTAAAATTATGCGACGTGTGTTAAAAGCATGGGAGTTAAACTTGCCAACAGGAGATTTATCAACGATGGAAGATTAAAAAAGAAAGGTCTGAACGTATGCTTCGTTCAGGCCTTTCTTTTTGTGCTATCATAAGGAATGAATAACTTATATATACGTGTTTGAAGGGGAAGATGTTTGTGAAAACAGAAAAAGAAAAGATGATACAAGGAGAAATGTATGTACCTGCTGATCCGGTGCTAGTAGAAGGCAGGGAGCAGGCTCGCATATTAACAAGAAAATTAAATGAAATACCGGAAACAAAATATGAAGAGCGGAGTTTGATCGTAAAAGAATTATTTGGATCAACAGGTAACAACATTCACATTGAATCTGCGTTTAAATGTGATTACGGTTATAACATTCATGTTGGAGAAAACTTTTACGCGAATTTTGATTGCGTCATTTTAGATGTATGTCCAGTAACGATTGGGGAGAACTGCATGTTAGCTCCAGGTGTTCACATTTATACGGCAACGCATCCACTTAATCCGATCGAGCGCATAAGCGGAATTGAATTTGGTAAGCCAGTAAAAATCGGGAATAATGTATGGATTGGCGGAAGAGCGATTATTAATCCAGGAATTACAATTGGAGATAATGCGGTGATTGCTTCTGGTGCAGTTGTAACGAAAGATGTACCAAATAATGTTGTAGTTGGCGGGAATCCTGCGAAAATAATTAAAAAAATAGATTGATTTTTGAACCAAGTGCCTCCCTCGTCTGTATATATTTATGACACAATAGATGAGGGAGGCACTTTATATGCAAATGGGGTTTATTATTTCAGGTATTGTAGTAGTTGTAATGATGATTGTTATTCTTGGGATTTTAATACCTTTTGATAGAAAATACGTTGTAAGAAAAAAAGGGAACGAGATTGATTTTACAAAAACGAAAGTATATTTTCGTTGGAATGTATTTGATACCATTTCCGTTTGTCTGGCGCTTTATGCATATATATGTGGGCAACTATTAAGTATTTTAATTGCAAGTGAATTGACGATTCAAAGCCCATATGTTCAGTTTTTTGTAATTCAATCACCAACATGGACACTTTGCGCAAGTTTATATTTAATTTCTCGTATTTCATTAACGCTAAAAGGAATAAAGGAGATCAAAAAATCTGGCGCAGATTGGGAGTGAGGAAGAACTCATGCTTGCTTATCAAAATGGAGATAAGCAAGCTGGAGAAAAACTATATGTCTTAATCAAACCGGCACTATATAAATTTTTATATCGTTTTAACCGTGATGAGCAACTGAGCATAGATCTCGTTCAAGATACGTTTTTGACGTTAGAACGTAAGAAATATGTATGCGATTGAAAAAGGAAAGATTAAAACGTATTTGTTTCAAATTGGTTATCGCCTCATGATTAATAAATTGAATCGAAGAAAAAAATGGCGCTCTCTTTTGCCGTTCCTTGTACCGATTCAAGAGAGGGAATTTTCACAAGAAGACCGCCTTACAGTTAGAGAGGCGGTTTTGAAAGTTCCAGAAGACCAGAGAGCTGTCCTTATTCTTTCTTATTATCACGATATGTCGCAAAAAGAAATCGCAGAGGTACTTGATATTCCTGTAGGAACGGTGAAATCGAGGCTGCATAATGGCATTAAGAAATTGAAACAATTGCTGGAGGTGGATGAAATTGAACGAAAATCCCTTTGACAAAGAGTATAAATTGAAGCAGCAGTTAGATAGCGATCATGTCGAGGTTCCTGATTTTTCGAAAAAAGTTAATATGGGAGATCGTTTCTTACGCTTTCTCGCTTCTCCAGCAAAAGATCCTGTGGAAGCAACGATTGGGAATGATTTATCGATTGTGTTTCATGTATCGTTATTAGCTGGTGTTCCGATTCTTTCTTTGGTTACGATACTCATTGCGAGTTTGTAAGGAAATTGATTGTCTAGAACTTTCCACCTCTATTTGACATGCCTATATAAATGATGGTATAAAGAAAAGTATATAAATAATTGAGCGTGGAAAGGGAGAAGTAGTGATCATTTCCCTGTTTTAGAGAGCTGATGGTCGGTGGAAATCAGCACATAGATGATCGCGAATTACGCCCCTAGAGCATCTTTTTTCGATTGAATCGTATTCAAAAGGGAAAAGACGGTGCTGAGCCGTTATGTGAATGAGGTGGTAGGCTTTTTTTGCCTGCAACTAGGGTGGTAACGCGATGATCAAAATCGTCCCTTATTTAAGGGGCGATTTTTTTATGTTTTCAAATTTCACGTTTGATTAATTTAAAGGAGTGTAGGACATGGGTATTTTACAAGATCTTGAATTTCGCGGACTAATTAATCAGCAAACAGATGCTGAAGGCTTACAAGAATTATTAGAAAAAGAAAGTGTAAAATTATACTGTGGTTTTGACCCAACAGCGGACAGCTTACATATTGGTCATATGCTACCGGTATTAATGTTACGTCGTTTCCAATTAGCTGGTCACCAACCAATCGCACTTGTTGGTGGTGGTACAGGAATGATCGGAGACCCAAGTGGTAAAAAGGCAGAGCGTACATTAAATACGAAAGATACAGTTGCTTACTACACAGAAAGCATTAAAAATCAGCTTTCTAACTTCTTGGAGTTTGAAAATGTAGAAAATCCAGCAACAATGGCAAATAACTATGACTGGCTAGGAAACTTAGATGTAATTACATTCTTACGTGACATCGGTAAAAACTTCGGTTTAAACTACATGTTAGCGAAAGATACAGTTGCATCTCGTTTAGAGACAGGTATTTCATTTACTGAATTTAGTTACATGATTTTACAATCATACGACTTCTTAAACTTATACCAACAACAAGGGTGCCGCCTGCAAATTGGTGGTAGTGACCAATGGGGTAACATTACAGCTGGTCTTGAATTAATTCGTAAATCAGAAGAAGATGCGAAAGCATTTGGTTTAACAATTCCACTTGTTACAAAATCTGATGGTACGAAGTTTGGTAAAACGGAAGGCGGCGCAATTTGGTTAGATCCAGAAAAAACAACTCCTTACGAGTTCTACCAGTTTTGGATTAACACAGATGATCGCGACGTTGTGAAATACTTGAAATACTTTACTTTCTTATCTCATGAAGAAATTCTTGAGCTTGAAAAACAAGTAGCAGAAGCACCAGAAAAACGTGCAGCGCAAAAAGCATTAGCATCTGAAATGACTGAGCTTGTTCACGGTAAAGATGCATTAGAGCAAGCAATCAAAATTTCTGCAGCATTATTTAGTGGTTCTGTAGCAGAATTAACTGCAAATGAAATTGAGCAAGGTTTTAAAGATGTACCATCTGTTGAACGTGCAGCAGAAGATACAGTATTAATTGACTTACTTGTTGAAAGCAAAATTTCACCATCAAAACGTCAAGCACGTGAAGATGTAACAAATGGTGCAATTTACGTAAATGGTGAGCGTACACAAGCATTAGATTATGTTGTAACAGAAAATGACCGCATCGAAGGTAAATTTACAATTATCCGCCGCGGTAAGAAAAAATATTTCTTAATTCGTTACTAATAGAAAAAAGCGTAAGTGATCTTACGCTTTTTTCTTTGCTTATTTAAGCGCTTCACTTCATGTTCATACGGAAATCACAAGTGAAGAGTATGATATATGTATAAAGATAGAAAAGAAAGGAGTGGTAAAAAGAAATGTCACTAGAGGCGCTCATTATTTTTTCTTTGCTAAATGCTAGTCAGCTTGCGGAGAATGAACAAAGTACTGTACATAAAAATCCAAAGGATGCTTATGTGTATGTTCAAAAACAAGAAGATAAATAATTTTATTTTATATATAAGAGAAGGTTAGAAAAGGATGATAAAGATAGCTGTCGCTTTCATTATCATCCTTTTTAAATAAGCACGAAAAAAACCGATCCAATGGATCGGTTTTTCGTCATTAACGAGAGTAGAACTCTACGATTAACGCTTCGTTGATTTCAGCAGCTAACTCAGCGCGCTCTGGTAAGCGGTTGAAAGTAGCTTCTAATTTATCAGCATCGAAAGTTAAGTATTCTGGTACGAAGTTGTTAACTTCGATCGCTTCTTTAACAACAACAAGGTTGTTAGATTTTTCGCGAACGCTGATAGTTTGGCCAGGTTTTACGCGGTAAGATGGGATGTCTACGCGAGCGCCATCTACCATGATGTGACCGTGGTTTACTAATTGGCGAGCTGCACGACGAGTGCGAGCTAAGCCCATGCGGTAAACTAGGTTATCAAGACGAGCTTCAAGAAGGATCATGAAGTTTTCACCGTGTTTACCTGACATTTTACCTGCTTGGTCAAATGTGCGACGGAATTGACGCTCAGTCATGCCGTACATGTGACGAAGTTTTTGTTTCTCTTGTAATTGTAAACCGTATTCTGAAAGTTTCTTACGTTGGTTAGGACCGTGAGGACCTGGTGCGTAAGGGCGTTTTTCTAATTCTTTACCTGTGCCGCTTAGAGAGATTCCAAGACGACGAGACAGTTTCCAAGCTGGACCTGTATAACGAGCCATAGTTGACTCCTCCTTTAAGTGTTTTTATTTTCGTAAAATAAAAACAGACGTAATCGACATTTATGCGCATTTTGTTTTCATGTACCTTCGCTCCAGCAGCAGGGAGTTACGAGATACACCTCAAGATAGAGGAACAAAATACAAACAATAAACTCACATTACAAGGCTGCCTTTTTATTTTACACAAACGCTATTATATCTTTTGGATGAGATTTCGTCAAGTGAGTTCGTGTTTTGTTTTATGTATGTAAAATTTGGAAATGAAAAGGAGGAATTCAAAATAATATAAAAAAAGAATTGCAACACAAAGAAAACGTTTACATAAAATAGAGATATAGGGGGGATGTTGGCATGAAAACGAAACATATTGAGACATTGTTGATTCATCATGGATATGATTCGAAAGTGCATAGGGGAAGTTTAACGCCGCCACTATTTCAAACGTCAAGTTATACATTTGAAACAGCCCAGCAAGGAGAAGCAAGTTTTGCTGGGCAAGATCCATCCTACATGTATTCAAGACTTGGAAATCCAACTGTGGAAGTATTTGAAGAACGTATGGCAGCTTTAGAAGGAGGCGAAGCAGCGCTAGCTTTTGGTTCAGGAATGGCGTCTATTTCTGCGACGCTTCTTGCATGTTTACGTGCTGGAGATCATATTATTTGTTCAAATGGATTGTACGGATGTACGTATGGTTTTTTAGAAGTGTTAGAAGAGAAATTTATGATCACTCATTCATTGTGCGAGATGGAAACAGAGGAAGAGATTCATGGGGAAATTCGTTCGAATACAAAATTGATTTTTGTGGAAACACCAATTAATCCAACAATGAAGCTTATCGATTTAGAGAAAGTTATTAAAGTAGCGAAACAAAATGACCTGCTCGTCGTTGTCGATAATACATTTTGTTCACCTTACTTACAAACGCCTCTTGCAATCGGTTGTGATGCTGTTCTTCATAGCGCTACAAAATATATTGGCGGTCATGGTGATGTTGTTGCAGGAATTACAGTTTGTAAAACGAAGGAATTAGCTGAAAAAATTCGTCCGATGCGAAAAGATATTGGCGGGATTATGGCCCCTTTTGATGCCTGGTTGTTGTTAAGAGGCTTAAAGACATTAGCTGTAAGAATGGATCGGCACTGTGAGAATGCAGAGAAAGTAGTAGCCTTTTTGAAGAATCACGAAAGTGTTGAAGAAGTTTGGTATCCAGAAGGAGAAATAGCGTCTCGCCAAATGAAGCGTGGGGGCGGTGTAATTTCATTCTCTATAAAGGGAGGAAAAGAGGAAGCACAGGCGTTTATGAATGCATTGCAATTTATTACAATCGCGGTAAGTCTTGGTGACACTGAAACGTTAGTGCAACATCCTGCAACGATGACGCATGCTGCTATTCCAGCGGAGATTCGCCATGAAATGGGGATTTACGATAATTTAATACGCTTATCCGTCGGCTTAGAATCGTGGGAAGATATAGTCTCTGATCTAACAAGTGCGCTGCAGGAAAGAAAAAATACATTTTCTCATGTGAATGGGGATTGAAAAAACGAGCCATCAATGGCTCGTTTTTTTTACATATGTTTTAGGAGCGTTTCCACAAATTTCTCTAAATAGTGCTGATCCAATTCGTCGAAACGATTTTTTTCAGGACTATCAATATCAAGCACACCGATGACATTACCTTCTTTTATAATCGGTACAACAATTTCAGAATTAGAGGCGCTGTCACAAGCGATATGTCCAGGGAACTGGTGAACATCTGCAATGAGCTGAGTTGTTTTTGTTTCAGCTGCTACGCCGCAAACACCGCGTCCAAATGGAATGCGAACACACGCAGGCATTCCTTGAAATGGTCCAAGTACAAGTTGCTTTCCTTCGGTTACATAAAAGCCAACCCAGTTAATGCGATCTAAAAATTGGTTTAGTAGTGCGGAGGCATTTGCTAAATTTGCGACTACATTTGATTCGCCAGTTAACAATGCATCAAGTTGTTTGACCACTGTTTCGTATTGCTGCGCGCGGGATCCTGCATAACTTTCTTTTGTAAACATGGAAACGTCACCCTTTCTATCGAGAAATGTAAAATCATAGCAAAACACGCTGTATTTCACATGACTTTGTCGATAGAAAATTAAAGGAATTTGTCTTAAAAGTCAAGAAATTTAAACTATAGCTGTTCAGAGTGAGAGGAAGTGAGCGCATGAAGCAGACGAAACAAAAGGTAATTGATGCGGCAATTTCATTGTTTTATACGAAAGGGTATGATGGGACGTCGGTGCGTGACATTGCAAAGCGGGCGGATGTGAATGTGGCTAATATTTCGTATTATTTTGCTGGAAAGCAAGGTTTATTAGAACAGCTCATTACTGATTTTCTAGAAGGATATATTCATGTAATTGAAATGTCGTTTGGACAAAGGGAGTACGTGTCAGCTAAAGAAGTGATGAATCAAATTGTCAGAGGGATTTTACGATATCAATTTGAGAACCGAGAACTAACGCGTTTCTTTTATCGAGAGCTTTCATTAGATACAACGTTAATTCGAGAAGTAATGACCATTTACTTTTCTAAAGAAAGGTATTATATAGAGCAAATTATTAAACAAGGACAAATGCAGCAAGAGTTTCAAAAGGTGTCGTTTACAATGTTTATGACGCAGTTAAAAGGCATGATTAATATGCCGTATTTATATCCGCAATATATATCGGAAGTACTGCATTCATTTCCGTCGGAGACATTCTTTTTGGAAATGTATACGAAGGAAATCGAGCAATGGATGGAACAAATATTATGTGGAACACATATGTATTATCCTTTGCCAAGAGCAGTTCATATATAAAATATCCCCACCTCATGGAATAAGGTGGGGATATTTTATAATGCCACTTCTTGTTTTGTAACTGACTTCTCTTGCTGCCATAAGTTGTTACATAGTAAAGCAATAATCGTAAGCCCCGCTCTAATTACTTTAATTGGATCGATTGTATAACCGCGGGAAATCGATCCGAATAAACAAGTAAGTGTCGTATAGCGAAGTGGAGACAAAGCGGGGGAATACACTGTTATTACAGTTGTTACAGTAAACAATCGCAAATTCTTAATAAAGAAATTATGTAAAAGTGTAGAGGCAGAGGGAAAAGGAAATCCAGAAAATTTTAGAAGCAATATTACAAGTGCAACAAAAGAAACATGAAATTTTAAAAAAACTAGGTCAAAAACAAGCCATTACATGGTATGATTAGTACATTGTTAGTTGTTAAATATAGGGGTTTTCCCTTTTTATACATAACGCCTTCCATTTCATAAACGGAACGGACAAAAAAAGAGATATAGTAGGAGGCTTTTTTGCATGGATTCTATCCTAACGATCGTTATCATCGTAGTAAGCTCTATTCTAGTGCTGCTTATGATAGAGCTTGTGATAAGAAATCGTTTATATAAAGATATTGAAGCACTTGAGCAGTGGAAACGAGAAATAAAAGATAAGCCTGTTGCCGATGAATTGAAACGGGTTAAGGATTTAAATATGACGGGCCAAACAGAAGAACTGTTTGGAAAATGGCGTGAAGAATGGGATGAAATTGTTACAAACCTTCTACCAAAAGCTGATAAAACTTTGGAAAGTGCAAAAAAGTTAGCCTCACAATTTTCCTTCCGAAAAGCAAAAAAATTGATGAGTGAATCCATTGTTGATTTAGATGAAGCGGATAACCGCATTACGGAGATTTTAAACGAGCTTCAACAATTGCTAGAGAGCTATGAGAAAAATAGTTCTGAAATTGAAGGTTTACGTGATACATACCGTAGTATGAAAAAGAGTGTACTTGCTCATCGTCATATGTTTGGTCTATCTGAGAAAAACATTGAAGAATTACTGGATGTAGAATCAAATAAGTTCCAAGCGTTCGAAGAAGCGACATTAAATGGTGATTATTTAAAAGCGCGAGATATTGTGAAGAGTTTGGAAGAAGGATTAGCAAACTTAGAAGTTATCATTCATGAAGTTCCTGATCTATTAGTAGAGTGCCAAGCAACACTGCCAGTACAATTAGATGACTTGTTACAAGGTCATGATGATATGAAAAGACAAGGATATGTATTAGATCATTTGGAAATCCCTAAAGAAGTAAGAGCTATGAACAAACAACTACAAACATGTTTGATTGATTTACAAGAGCTTCATATAACAGAAGTTAATGGGAAAATAGAAGACTTAAAGAAACGTTTAGATACGCTGTATGATCAATTAGAGCAAGAAGTGCATGCGAAGCACTATGTAGAGAAAAAATCAGTTGCTGTTTACGAGGATTTAGAGCAAATTCATGAACAAGCAATAGAAACAAAGTCAGAAACACACTTTGTAAAGCAGAGCTATCAATTACAAGATAAAGATATCGAATCACAGAAATTAATTGAAAAACAAATGCATATTTTAATGAAACGCTTTGAAGTGTTGCAATTACGTGTTGCGGAGCAAGATATTGCATTCTCTGTTATTCGTGAAGAACTTGAAGAGATTTATGAGCAATGTGAGACATTGAAGGTACTCCATGCGGAATATAAAGAGATGTTACAAACAATGCGTAAGGAAGAATTTGAAGCGCGTGAGAAGCTACAAGAAATGCGCAATACGATTATAGAAGCGAAACGCTTTATGCAAAAGTCTAATTTGCCAGGTCTTCCTGATAGCATTATGGAAGATTTACAACGAGGACAAGAAGCAATGCAAGGTGTTTATACGCAATTAGAATTAAAACCATTGAATATGAATGTTGTAAACAGCATGTTAGAAGAAGCATATAGAGTTGTAAATGGTGTATTTGAAATGACACAGGAATTAATTGGACAAGCGTATTTAGTAGAAAAATTAATTCAATATGGTAATCGCTACCGCAGTCATGACGAGGCGCTTGCGCAAAGCTTAGATGATGCAGAGAGATTGTTCCGTGAATATGAATATGATGCAGCTTTAGAACAAGCAGCTTCGGTTTTAGAACAAATGGAACCTGGTGTTGTTCAAAAAATTGCTGAATTTGTGGATAACGAACAAACCCCTTGATGAAAAAGGGGTTTGTTTTTTTGTATCGGATCTGTGTAATTTTAGGGATGATATTGCTATAATGAATAGCGGAATACGCTGAGTATGTTTAGCGTAATTGCTCGTATTTGTGATATGATTATATGATGTGACAGCGCTGAAAGGGGAAGAACGATGATCTATTTTGATAATAGTGCGACGACGAAACCGTATCCAGAAGTCCTTCAATCTTACGTAACGGTTGCAGGGAAATATTTTGGGAACCCTTCTTCTATTCATTCGCTTGGTGGAGAAGCAGAGCGGTTATTAACACAATCGAGAACGATTGCAGCGCAAATCCTTCATGTTAAGCCTTCTGAGATTATTTTCACATCAGGTGGAACGGAAGGAAATAACCTTGCGATTAAAGGAATAGCGATGAAAAATCGCTCTCGTGGTAAGCATATTATTACAACGAATGTTGAACACGCATCTGTGTTTGAAGCATATAAGCAATTAGAAGGGCTCGGCTTCGATGTAACTTATTTACCTGTAAATGAACATGGTGTTGTATCGGTACAGGATGTAAAACGAGCGCTTCGTGAGGATACAATCCTTGTTTCGATCATTCATGTTAATAATGAAACAGGGGCGATTCAACCTGTTTCTGAAATCGGTGAATTGTTAAAAGGTTATCCAAAAGTAAGATTCCATGTGGATCATGTACAAGGGATTGGAAAAGTACCGCTTGATCTATATGCTTCTCATATTGATCTTTGTTCGATATCTGGGCATAAATTCCATAGTGTAAAGGGAACTGGACTTCTATATGTACGCGATGGTGTAAGGATAGATCCAATTTTATCCGGTGGTCAGCAGGAACTTCGTTATCGCTCGGGTACAGAGAACTTACCTGGTATTGTAGCGATGGTAAAGGCACTGCGAATGACAATGGAACATATAGGGGAAAAGATTGCCCATTTACAGAAGTTACAAGCAGAATTAGTACGCTTCTTTAAGGAAATGGATGATGTGACAATGAATACATCGCTTACGTATGCAGCACCGCACATTTTAAATGTATCGTTTGTCGGCTTAAAACCAGAAGTAGTGGTACATGCTTTAGAAGAACGTGATGTATATGTATCAACAAAATCAGCTTGTTCTTCCAAAGCAAATGAAGTGAGCCGTGTGTTAGTATCGATGGGAGTGCCACATGCTGCAGCAGCAAGTGCCATTCGCATTAGTTTAGCGCCGGAAAATACAATGGAAGAAGTAATACAATTTGAAGGCATTATAAAAGAAACATTGCCAAAATTATATGAAGTGATGAGGTAAAGAAATATGATGACATATGAATATATTTTAGTTCGTTATGGTGAAATGACGACAAAAGGAAAAAACCGTTCTAAGTTTGTTAGTACGTTAAAAGATAACGTTAAATTTAAATTAAAGAAGTTCCCAAATATCAAAATCGATGCAACACATGATCGCATGTATATCGAGTTAAATGGTGAAGATCATGAGGCAATTGCAGACCGATTACAAGATGTGTTTGGTATTCATAAGTTTAACTTAGCGATGAAAGTACCTTCAGAATTAGAAGAAATTAAAAAAGGTGCACTTGCTGCTTTCTTACAAGTCAAAGACGATGTGAAAACATTTAAAATTACAGTGCATCGTTCTTATAAGCGATTCCCAATGCAAACGATGGAGTTACTTCCGGAGATTGGTGGTCATATTCTAGAAAATACAGAGGACATTACAGTAGATGTTCATAATCCAGATGTGAATGTTCGCATAGAAATTCGTAGTGGTTATAGCTATATTATGTGTGATGAGCGCATGGGAGCTGGTGGATTACCAGTTGGTGTTGGCGGTAAAGTAATGGTTCTTCTTTCTGGTGGTATCGATAGCCCAGTCGCTGCCTTCTTAACGATGAAACGTGGTGTATCAGTGGAAGCAGTTCACTTCCATAGTCCACCATTTACAAGTGACCGTGCAAAACAAAAGGTAATTGATTTGGCACAAGAGTTAACGAAGTACTGTAAACGTGTAACGCTTCACCTTGTACCGTTTACTGAAGTGCAAAAAACAATTAATAAAGAAATTCCATCTAGCTATTCTATGACAGTTATGCGTCGTATGATGATGCGTATTACAGAGCGTATTGCAGAAGAGCGTAACGCACTTGCCATTACAACTGGTGAAAGCCTTGGACAAGTAGCAAGTCAAACGTTAGATAGTATGCATACGATTAATGAAGTAACAAACTATCCAATTATCCGTCCGTTAATTACGATGGACAAGCTAGAAATTATTAAAATTGCAAATGAAATTGGAACGTATGATATTTCTATTCGTCCATATGAAGATTGCTGTACAGTATTTACACCAGCAAGCCCATCGACAAAACCGAAGCGTGAAAAAGCAAATCGCTTTGAATCGAAATATGACTTTGCACCACTGATTGAAGCAGCTGTTGCGGGTGCAGAAAAAATGGTATTACAAACAGTAGAAGTGGCTGAAGAAGAACAATTTGAAGATCTTTTCTAAAACCATAAATTACCATCATTAGATATGTATGAAGTCATATGGTTTATCACACTCTATACTCACAAGGAGGTGATACCATATGGCAAGAAGCACAAATAAATTAGCGGTTCCTGGTGCTGAATCAGCATTAGACCAAATGAAATACGAAATCGCTCAAGAGTTCGGTGTTCAACTTGGAGCAGATGCAACATCTCGCGCTAACGGATCTGTTGGTGGCGAAATTACAAAACGTCTAGTTTCTTTAGCAGAACAACAATTAGGCGGTTTCCAAAAATAATCCCATATATCATGGCTTAGAAGGAGCGGGTTTCCCCGCTCCTTCTTTTTGTCGAAGTATCGCTGAAAAATTTGTCAAAAGAAGTAGGTTTAAAATTAACTGAAAATTCTTTATTATAGAAGGGAGGCATAGTGACAAAGGAGGATGTTTATGAATAGAGAAGAATTGTTAGCACCGCCGTCTTATAACTTAGTTGCGGAGATAGAGAAATATGCAAATGAAAAGCAGAAACTTGCTTTAATTTGGCAAGATGACGAAGGGAATAGACGAGAGGTTACATATCTTGAATTAATAAAAGGTGCGAATAAAATTGGAAACGCTTTTATAAAGAGTGGTCTGCAAAAAGGGGACAAGCTTCTCATTATGATGCCGCGCCTAATTGAAGCATATATAACGTACATTGCAGCAATTAAGGCGGGATTCGTAGTGATTCCAAGTTCAGAGATGCTTCGGAAGAAAGATATTGAATATCGTATTCGCCACGGAGAAGTAAAAGCAATCGTCAGTTATGAACCGTATATCCGGCAATTTGAAGGTGTAGAAATGATGGAGTCTCTTCAAAAGTTCGTATTGAGCGAGCGGTCGGTAGACGGCTGGATTAACTTACAAGATGCGCTAGAAACAGAAAGTGATGAATTAGAAATCGCTAAGACAGACCGAGAAGATATGGTCTTTTTATCCTATACATCAGGGACGACAGGGAATCCAAAAGGCGTTGTTCATACGCATGCCTGGGGCTATGCACATTTGCGTACAAGCGCTCCGAATTGGCTCGGAATCGAGGAGAATGATGTTGTATGGGCAACTGCTAGTCCAGGGTGGCAAAAGTGGATTTGGAGTCCATTTTTAGCAACGCTCGGTTCTGGAGCAACAGGATTTGTGTACCACGGTAAATTTGAGCCGAAAACATATTTACAGTTATTAGATGATAATAAAGTGAATGTACTTTGTTGTACGCCGACAGAATATCGTTTAATGGCAAAGGTAGAGAACTTAAAGCGGTATAATTTAGAAGCTTTACATAGTGCCGTATCAGCAGGAGAGCCGTTAAACCGAGAGGTAATTGAAACATTCCAAAATCATTTTAACGTCACGGTTCGAGATGGCTACGGACAAACAGAAAATACGTTGCTAGTTGGCGTTATGAAAGGGATGGAGATTAGACCAGGATCAATGGGGAAACCAACTCCAGGCAATCATGTAGATATCGTAAATGAAGAGGGGCAGCCTGTATCTGTAGGAGAAGTCGGTGATATTGCTGTCCATATTGATACACCCGCACTCTTTAAACAATATTATAAAGATGATGAACGGACGGCGATGCAATTCCGTGGTGATTACTATATTACAGGTGATAAAGCGAAAAAAGATGAAGACGGTTATTTTTGGTTTGAAGGCCGCGGAGATGATATTATTATTAGCTCGGGCTATACAATTGGACCATTTGAAGTGGAAGATGCGCTTGTAAAACATCCGTATGTGAGAGAATGCGCAGTAGTCGCAAGTCCAGATGAAATTCGCGGAAGTGTCGTAAAGGCATTTATCGTATTAAGAGAGAATATAGAAGAGACAGAAGAAGCATTAATTCCTATACTCCAAGAACACGTCAAACAACTAACTGCACCATATAAATATCCTCGGAAAATTGAATTTGTCGAAGAATTACCAAAAACAATTTCAGGAAAAATTCGCCGCGTTGAACTGAGAAAACAAGAAATGGAACTTCCATCAAAGTAAGAAATATGTATGAAAATGAAGAGAGAAAATAGTTGAATGAAATATGACACGTATGATATCATAAAAACAGAACTTATGTTCTGGTTTTATGTGTGATAAATAATAAAAAACTTAAAAAAGAGGTGTCTTTTATGATTTTAGGTATTAACCCGTATTTAGTTTTGGATGGTAATGGACAAGAAGCAGTTAAATTTTATGAGCATGCGTTAGATGCAAAAGTTGAAATCATTCAAACGTTTGGAGAAATGCCTGAAAGTCCGGAATTCACTGTTCCAGATGAAGTGAAAGATCGCGTTTTACATGCACATTTGAAAGTTGGTAATACGGAACTTATGATTTCTGATACATTCCCAGGTAAACCGTACGAAATTGGATCACAAGTAACGATTGCTATCAGAATGAATGATTCAGAAAAAGCAAAAGAAGTATTTGAGAAATTGCAAGATGGTGGTGAGGTTTTAATGCCACTTCAAGAAACTTTCTGGAGTCCAGCGTATGGACAAGTGAAAGATAAATTTAATGTAGAATGGCAAATCTCAACAGTCGCTGTTGATAATAATTAATTTTTGGAAAAAGCACCATGTTATGTGAAGTGGTGCTTTTTTTCTACGCTTTGATTTCGTAGACTAGAAAGAAAAGGGGGCTGAGAAGATGGGAGAAATTTGGTACGGCGGACATATTTATACGATGAATGAAGAAAACGAAACGGTTGAAGCTGTTTACGTAGAAGGTGGAATGATTATAGATGTAGGTAATAAAGCGGACTTAGAGAGTCGTTATGGGCCTGAGAAGGTGCGGCATCTAGAGGGGAAAACGATGATTCCAGGTCTTGTTGATAGTCATATGCACCTCATCGGACATGGGGAAAGATTACTTCGATTGGATGTGTCATCTTGTACATCTTATAAGGAAGTGCTAGAACTCGTTGCAGGGCGGGTGAAAGAAACCCGAGAAGGTACATGGATTATCGGTGAAGGCTGGAACGAAAATAATTTTATAGATACAAAAAATGTTCACGTACGTGATTTAGAGGCCATTTCTAAAGAACATCCCATTTTATTAAAACGTGTTTGCCGTCATGTTACATGGGTGAACTCTTACATAATTGAAAAAGCGAATATAACAGCAGAAATGCCGGATCCAAAAGGCGGGAAGATTGGCCGCGGCGTTTCGGGTGAACTAACAGGGTTATTGTATGAGCAGGCACAAGATTTAATCAAGCACGTTCAGCCAGAAATCAATGAAGCGTATTTACAAGGTGCATTGCAAACAGCCATTCAAGACTGCTGGAAGTATGGTCTAGTAGGAGGGCATACGGAAGATTTAAACTATTACGGTGGTTTTCAAAAAACATATAACGCTTTTTCACACGTGATAAAGAAAATGCCATTCAAAGCTCATTTACTTGTACACCATGAAGTAGCAGAGGAAAGAAAAGAATATGAGAACCAGCATTATATCGAATTTGGAGCGATGAAGGTTTTTTCAGATGGCTCTTTTGGCGGAAGAACAGCTTTACTAAGGGAGCCATATGAAGATGCGAAAGAAACAAATGGTGTGGCAATTTTTTCTCGAGAAGAACTTGCAGAGTTAGTGAAAAAGGCGCGTAACTTGCATATGCCAGTTGCGATTCATACAATCGGAGATTTATCACTTGAATATGTCATTGATGCGCTGGAGTTATATCCGCCTGCAGAAGGATTGCGTGACCGTATTATTCATTGTCAGCTCGTTCGTGAAGAGCTAATTGAACGCATGAAACAGTTGCAAGCCATTTTAGATATTCAACCGATATTTGTTTCTTCTGATTTCCCGTCAGTAATTGAAAAATTGGGGGAGCGTCGTCTTCGGTATGCGTATGCTTGGAAAACATTGCTCGGTGCAGGGCTACATTGCAGCGGTGGATCGGATGCGCCAATTGAGCAAGTAAATCCGCTTTTAGGAATATATAGTGCAGTAACGCGGAAAAGTTTTATTGATGGAACAGGTTACATACCAGAAGAAAGACTATCAGTATTTGAGGCTGTTTCCTTATTTACGATAGGAAGTGCTTATGCAATTGGAAAAGAGCACACACGTGGTAAAATTGCGAAAGGATATGAAGCGGACTTTACTATAATAGACCGTGACATATTTAAAATCGAAGCAGAAGAAATAAAAAACATACAAGTTGTCGCAACTATAATAGATGGTCAGACGGTCTATCAAAAATAATATCGGCGGTTCGACATGATATATCGGCGCAAATTCAAATATATCGACCGTTTCTCAACATATATCAGCGATTCGACACGGAATATCGACCGTTCGACAATAGATGCCACGTGAATCCCAAAAAAGAGTGCCAGGAAATCTTCTGGCACTCTCTTTTGCTTATAAAAACGTTCGCTGTACTTTTTCCCAGAACGAATTGTTTTTTAATTTTACTGTTTTAATTTGTCTATCACTTAAACGTACAACGGCTTTTTCGACTTGTTTAATGCTAAGAGCTTCATTGTCCATTCCAATAACTGGATAGTCATTGCCGCCTGGAGCAAGTTTTAAAGTTAATGTGCGTTCGTGATTTAAGATGAAAGGTGATCCAAGTGTACGGTATGTGTTGTTATTTAAAGAAGCAAGCTCGCTTATTTGGAAGCATGGAATTAATGGATCGACCACCGCACCATGCAATGATTTATTATAAGCTGTACTTCCTGTTGGTGTAGAAATAACTAGACCGTCTCCTCTAAACGTTTCGAAATATAAATCATCAACGTACACATCCACTACGAATGTTTTGATGATGCTAGAGCGTAAAGAAAACTCATTTAAACAATAGAAAGATGTGTCATGATCCACATCTATTTGAATTGTTGGATATTTTCGCACTTCAATTTCATTTTTTGTAATTTCTTGAAGGGCTGTATCGACATGATCAATATGGAAATCGCAGTAGAAAGAAATTTCATCTTTCGTAGAAACTCCCGCATATAAGCAATCTTCCCTAAAGCCTGTTTTACGAACAGCTTGTAAGAAGGTTCCATCATCACCGACACTAACGATAGCGTTTGCATTTTTTGGATGATCTAATATGGTAAATCCATTTTCCTCTAGAATACGATATATTGGCTTCATTTTTTCGACAAGCGTTGCTTTGTCATCACCATAAAAGAAAAATAAATTACGACGATCTGCCATTGTGTATCCCTCCATTGCAGTTAAATTTAACATTGTGCTTCATCAGAAAGCAATCCTGATAATATGCTCAAATAGTATATTTCGATATAAAATGTCAAAATCCCTCTTTATTTTTAGAAAAGTTTCTATATTCAATTTCATTCTGAATTGTTTAATCCTGTTTGAAACTGTCGATAATGGATATGGAGTGAAAGGGTGGTACAAATGAAGTGGCTTGCAATTGGAATTGGGATTGTTATATTACTTATTTTAATTGTGTTGTTGTCAAAAATATCGTTGAAAGTGACGTTCTTATATTCAGAAATGGAGAAGCAATGTTTGTTTCAAGTGAAAATATGGATGATCGACTATACGTTTGATGTTTTAGAAAGAATGGAAAAAATGGAAAAAAAGACTGAACAAAAAATTGAAAAAGCGGAAGAAGATGGCGGTATTGAAAATAAAATAATGGCACAACTTGATACTATCGGAGAATTGATAAAAAGGTTGCAAGAGATCCATACTATTACTAAAGATTTTCTAAAAAAAGTGAAAATCAATAGTTGGAAATGGCAGTCTCAAATTGGAACGGGTGACGCAGCTAGTACTGGAATTGTAACCGGATATGCTTGGGGAACAAAAGGAATGGCTGCCGGAGCCTTGGGGCAGTATATGCATATTGTAGATATACCAGAATTTGAGATTACACCTGTTTTCCAAGGAAAGGGATTCGCATCTAAATGTGAATTAACAGCATCCTTTCATATATATCGCGCCATAAAAGCCGGAGTTACATTACTCATGTTTATGAGGAAACAAAGATCTGGTATAACAGAAAAACCTGTTCAAACATAGGGGGGATAGAATGGACCATCCAATTCAAGATTTAATGACGACAGCAATGCAGAATTTAAAACAAATGACGGATGTAAATACAATTATTGGTGATCCAATTAAGGCTGCTGATGGAAGCGTTATTCTAACGGTTTCTAAGGTGAGTTTCGGTTTTGCAGCAGGTGGAAGCGAATTTGGCAGAGTTGAAAATTCTGGTCGCCATCCATTTGGAGGAGGTAGCGGTGGTGGTGTTTCCATTAACCCTGTTGCCTTCCTTGTGATTAATGGAGATGGTGTGAAAGTGTTGCATTTAGATAAACAAACACATGTGATTGATAAAATAATTGAATTAGCACCACAAGCTGTCGATAAAGTGAAGGAAATGATGGAGAAGCGAAAAGGCGAGGCGCCTGAGTTTGAAATCTAACAGATAAAGAAGCTAATCCAGTGGTTAGCTTCTTTATTTTTTGTAAATAAAGCGATTTTGTTTGCATTATATAGAAGGACAAACTATCATTTACAGTGTACATATTTTGTTTAAATAAGGGAGGATTTTTAAGTGGCAAACGTAACTTTTAAAGGTAACCCAATCACTTTAGTTGGAACAGAAGTTAAAGTTGGCGATCAAGCGCCAAACTTTCAAGTGCTAGCAAATGACTTATCTCCAGTAAGTTTAGAAACATACAAAGGTGAAGTAAAATTAATTAGTGTTGTACCATCTATCGACACAGGTGTATGCGATGCGCAAACTCGTCGTTTTAATCAAGATGCAGCTGGTATTGAAAACGCAAAAGTATTAACAATTAGTGTTGATTTACCATTCGCTCAAAAACGCTGGTGTGCAGCAAACGGTTTAGAAAACGTAGCAACACTTTCTGACCACCGCGATCTTTCATTTGGTGAAGCTTACGGCTTAGTAATGAAAGAGCTTCGTTTACTTGCTCGTGCAGTATTCGTAGTAGATAGCAACGATAAAGTAGTTTACGTAGAATACGTAAGCGAAGGTACAAGCCATCCAAACTATGAAGCAGCATTAGAAGCAGCAAAATTGGCGAAGTAATGAAAATGGCCTCTATTTAGAGGTCATTTTTTAATATAAGGCATGTCGTATATTGTAGAACGGTCGATATCCTGTGTCGAATCACCGATATATTGAAAAAACCGCCGATATAATTTCCCAAAAGAAAAAGCAGCCTTAATCGAGGTCGCTTTTTCTTTTGGGAAAAAATCAGATTGCCCCGCATTAACGGGCAGTAAAGCTCCTACCTCAAGGTGCAGTAACACAAAGAAGCTAGTTGGGAGATAAACTGCCCGTAAATGCCCGATTGGTGAAGGCTAATAATCAGTGGGGGATGAAGAAACCTCCCCACTGATTAAAGTTTCACTTTATGGTATGATATAAGTTATGTGTATTTGACAGAAGGAGGAATGTTTGTGAGTCAGGCAGTAGAAACATTATTTTCTATTTTTGATTCTTCTACCGTAATTTTACGTAAAGAATTAGATGTAACATATTTAGAAGCGCTTGTGGAAACGGGAGATAACCTGTTTGAAGGATCAATTTTACAAGAAGAATTATCGGAATCAACAATTGAACGGTTGAATCGTGAATACAGTAAATTTAATGAAGAAACATATAAAAGTGAAGAAATTCGCAAAGCATTTCAGCTTGCCATTTTAAAAGGCATGAAAGAGGGCGTACAAGCCAATCATGAAATGACGCCTGATGCAGTTGGTATGTTTATGAGTTATTTGTTCCACAAATTTATGAAGGATCAAAAAGAAATCACGGTTTTAGATCCTGCTATTGGAACAGGGAACTTAATGACGACAATCTTTAATGGTACGCAAGAAGGAACAACGATAAATGGATTTGGTGTAGAAGTGGATGACTTGCTTGTTAAACTTGCCTTAGTGAACGCAAATTTACAAAAGCAAGCAATTGAGTTTTTCAATCAAGATGGATTAGCACCTTTATATATTGACCCAGTTGATGCAGTTGTTTCGGATTTACCAATCGGTTATTACCCAAACGAAATGGGTGCAAGTGAATATACTTTAAAAGCGGATGAAGGAATGTCTTATGCGCATCACTTGTTTATTGAACAAAGTGTGAAGCATACAAAAGAAGGAGGATACTTATTCTTCTTAGTACCAAACTTCATTTTTGAAAGTGATCAAGCACCAAAACTGCATGCTTTTATAAAGGAAACGAGCTTTATTCAAGGACTATTACAGCTTCCTGTTTCCATGTTTAAAAACGAGAAAAATGCAAAAAGTATATTTGTTCTCCAAAAGAAAGGACCGAATGTAACAATGCCAAAACAGGCATTGTTAGTGGAATTACCTAAGTTTTCCAACATGATGGCAATGGAGAATATCATGACTCAATTAAATAGCTGGTTTGCAACACATAAATAATCGTATATGTAACAGTGGTATCTGTTTATATAGTACAGTTTTATATTGTGTCCCATGACTTTGAATATATACAAGATAAAAATTGAATTTTTTTAAATCTGTAATATATATTTTTTCTTGGTGTTACAATTTTTTCACTTGAAATATATGTCGGACGATGTTTAAATTAAACTCGTGAGTATAAAAATTACTGAAAGTGAAACGTTTTCATTTTTAGTGAATTTAATCAGATAAAATCGAGCGGTTTGTGGTTTAATCCACACAACTACCAAGAAAAAAGGGGCGAAAGACTAGATGTCAAAAATCATCGCGATTAATGCAGGAAGCTCTTCCTTGAAATTCCAATTATTCGAAATGCCAAGTGAAACAGTATTAACAAAAGGTTTAGTAGAACGTATTGGTTTAGAAGATAGTATCTTCACAATTACTGTGAACGGCGAAAAACAAAAAGAAGTTACAAATATTCCAGATCATGCAGTAGCAGTTAATATGCTTCTTAACAAATTAACTGAAAACGGAATCGTGAAATCTCTTGATGAGATTGGCGGTATCGGTCACCGTGTTGTACACGGCGGCGAAAAGTTTGCTGATTCTGTTTTAATTACTGACCAAGTATTAGCGGACATCGAAGATTTAAGTGATTTAGCACCACTTCATAACCCAGCAAACGTTGTTGGTATTAAAGCGTTCCAAGAAGTACTTCCGAACGTACCAGCAGTAGCAGTATTCGATACAGCATTCCACCAAACAATGCCAGAATCTGCGTTTCTTTATAGCTTACCATACGAATACTATGAGAAATTCGGCATCCGTAAATACGGTTTCCACGGAACTTCTCATAAATATGTAACTGAGCGTGCGGCTGAATTATTAGGTCGTCCACTTGAAAGCTTACGTTTACTTTCTTGCCACTTAGGTAACGGTGCAAGTATCGCAGCTGTAGAAGGCGGAAAATCTATCGATACTTCTATGGGCTTCACTCCACTTGCTGGTGTAACAATGGGTACACGTTCTGGTAACCTTGACCCTGCGTTAATTCCATACATTATGGAAAAAACAGGCCAAACTGTAGAAGAAGTAGTTAACGTATTAAACAAGAAGAGCGGTATGTTAGGTCTTACTGGTTATTCTAGTGACCTACGTGACATCATCGCGAAAGAAGAAGAAGGCGACGAGCGTGCGAAAGTAGCATTAGACGTATTCGTAAGTCGTATTCATAAATATATTGGTTCTTACGCAGCTCGTATGAAAGGCGTTGACGCAATTATCTTTACAGCTGGTGTAGGTGAAAATAGCGCAATCGTTCGTGAGCGCGTATTAGAAGGCCTTGAATTTATGGGCGTATACTTTGATGCAAAACGCAACAACGTATTCGGTGAAGAAGCATTTATCAGCTTCCCTCACTCTCCAGTAAAAATTATCGTAATTCCAACTGACGAAGAAGTTATGATTGCTCGTGACGTATTACGTCTTGGAGATATGGCTTAATATATTTGAAAAAGACGGAATCCTATAGGGTTCCGTCTTTTATTTTTGTTGCGAGAAAACCTGTGAGTCCATTTGGATATAATACTTTTTCTTGATTTAGAAATGCTGCAATTGGAATCCATTTTGCATATGCATCCGGCTCCCCATCAATGATAGGGATTATTTCGATTTCATATAGCAATGTATCTATAAAACGAAGGGAATACAATTGAATGATTTCGTGCCCGATTTCTTCATCTATATAAAATATATTTTCAAGGCATCCTAAGTAAGCTGTAATTTCTACTTGTGCGTTAAGCTCTTCTTTGTATTCACGAATCACGGTTTCAGTTGATTTTTCCCCAAGTTCAATGGAACCACCGAGAGGTCTATAATATATCTCGCTTTCCGTACGATACTCTTGAACGAGAATATGTTCGTTATGAAGTGCAATACCAAATGCTTTTGCGCGTGGATACATACAACATCTTCCCTATGCGTGGATAAATATATGTTTAGCTTAGCAGCAGATGTGCAAAGAAAAAGCGGAAATATGTTACAATAGAAAAAAATTGAGCGAGGTGGTTGTTACGATGCGATCAAAGCGAGAACAAGCCATTTTACAAAACATAAAAGATTGGGAAGGGCAATTATTAGAACAAGAAGCGACCGATTTTCAAAAGGTGTTTGATAAATGGTTACATGGTACAGTAGCAAAGTTACCGGAGAAAAAGCGGAGAGAGTTTTTTATGAAAGCAGATGGATGGCTTTTCCATCTTCATGCATTTATTCAAAGCTCACAATCACAGCTTGATGCGCGAAATCGCATTTTAGGTACAGCGAGATTGTTTGATGAATCCATTGAGCAGCTAGAGGATGTAAAATCGTTATCCATTGATCAATTAACATACATAGCAGAGCAACAGACGGCACGTCATCGTCTCTATTCTTTCGTACAGGGGGGAGCAACTGGAGTCGGCGGTGTATTATTATTAACTGCTGATTTTCCTGTTATGATTGCATTAAATGTGAAGGCTGTTCAGCTTATTGCAACGTCATTTGGCCATGATGTAAACAAGCCTTACGAAATGATGCTTGCTTTAAAAGTATTTCATGCGGCATTGTTACCAGCAAGACTTCAGCAATATGCATGGTATAACTTACTGCAAGAACTTGAACAAGAAGATTCATTCTTTTATGAAGGGGAAGAAGAAGTATTAAAACCAGCGTCTGTAGAAGTTATCTTAAAACAAATTTTGAAGACGTTCTCTATTTATGCGCTTCGTCGTAAATTGTTCCAAGGTGTTCCGGTGTTAGGGATTGCGATTGGTTCTACCGTAAACTATCGTTTAACAAGGAATGTTACTGAATTTGCGAACAGGTTTTATCAAGTGCGTTACATATTAGAAAAAGAAAAAAGAGCATGAAAAAAAGCGAGAGGCGGTAGCCTTTCGCTTTTTAATTTGTTGCATGTTTTTTGGACATTGGAATTGATACTGTTTTCTTTTCTGTTTTTGGATAGTAAATTAAATCCAATGTTTTTGCCTGCACGGCAATGGAAAGAATAGTAAAGGCAATTTCTGTCCATGTTAAATAATATAATGAAAGCGCAAGAACAATCGCGTCAAAGACGAAGAAAATTTGCCCAATTGTAAAACGAGTTCGTTTACTTAATACAATTGTTAAAATGTCGTCTCCGCCGGTTGCACCGCCAAATCGCAATATAAAACCGAGTCCAATACCAGCTAGCGCGCCGCCTACAACTGCAGCTATCCATAAATGATTTGATAAATCTACCGTAAATGGAGAGTAGTTTTCCATTAAAGAATAAAATACTCCGAATGAAATTGACCCCATAAATGAATAACCAACCATCTTTTTACCTAAAAATGTAGCACATAGTAAAATAACTGGAATATCCATCAATACAGTTGAAATTGACGGTGAAATATCAAAAAAGTTTTGTATGAATAAAGCAATTCCTACAAAGCCACCTTCTGTTAAGTGGTTTTGAAAGTGAATGTGATATAGCGCTGCAGATAAAATAAATGAACCGATTAAAACCATAAAAATTTCTTTAATAATTTGTCGACTTTGGATGTTCCTCATCGTTATTCCTTCTTTCCGTAGTTAGTAGTTCTTTTTACTTTGTAAACTAACTACGAGCTCATGTAGCCTTCAGTTAGTTTACATTAAAACTAACTACGCTATATGTCGCTGAAGAAATAACGAATAATCCTCTCGTCCATCAATTCTCCCTACTTTCGTTTTAGTTTAAGCCTAAAATAGACTAAACAAAACTTGGAGTAGGATTTGTCATTTAGCAATCCTGCTCTCTTCTTTCTTTGTTTTGTTTAGCGAGTAACAATGCGGGCCTAAACAAAACGCTATGTGTAAGAAGAGTCTTTTCGTTGCCAAATTATCCTTCGGGCAATCATAATTTCCCCACTCTCGTATTTTTTTCGCTAGACTAAAGTATCTGAGCTGGAAAAATACGCTACGTGTAAGATTCGTCAATTCGATGCCACATGCTCCTTCGAGCGATCATGCTATCAAAATCCTTTCTGTAAAGATTTTATACTATTATATCATACTTTCAAAAAATGTATGTGGATGGAAACCGACAATAACTGGAGGAAATCTACAAGGTTTGTAGTTTTACAGGAATTGTGTTGTTATTTTTAAATATTTTGTAGGATAGTCCGAGTTATTTAGGAATTGGACAATAGTTTTAAGAGGGTTGTCCAATAAGTAATAGGAAGAATCAGTGGAATTTAATCATTTGTTTTTTTTGTATCTGCTTTGTCTTTGAAAAAGGAATCCCAACTAATGACGCTAAGAAAAGTTAAAACGATAATAACGAAAGCTTTCATAAGAGTTTGCCCTCCTTTAGAGTATTGTTTTTCTTACGTACTCTTTTCATTAGTATATGAAAAATTCGGTATGTAATGTGCCATTTTTTCACAAAAACAAATTGTTATGAAAAGGTAAGAATATAGTATACTCAAGGATATATGTAAACGAAAAGAGTTAAAGTGTGCCATTTGTCAGACAAAGATTCAGTATGAAGAAGAGCTTGTTGCTTTTGTAACGTTACCGAAAGAAACTTGTTAGTAGGGCTTTTTAATGTATGTGTAGCTTATATATTGCAAAGCTTGTTATGAAAAATAAAATGCATTTTTCATAATAGGAATGTTTTTTTGTGAAGATATAATATTTTAGTAGTTTTTCCTATATACCCCAATTATAATTGAAACTGTAATTTAATACAGGGGGTAATATCGTTCGCAATGAAAAAACTCTTTTTGATTATTTCATCATTACTATTAATTTTAACGGCTTGTAGTAACACAGATGGATTTGTTTCCTCTAATTATGAGTATATCGAAACAATGGAAAATGATTTAGGGGATAGTGCTCAGGTTTACACAGTGGAAAATAAAACTGTAAAAGAAGTGGCACAAGAAATTATTTCTAATGAAAAACCAAAGTATGTCTCGAAAGATAGTAATATGGAAATGTTTATTCTGTATCCCGAAGGCTCTAATGAAGAATTTATTCAAATTACTCAGGATTCAGATAATCCAAATCATACAGTTGTAGAAGTAGCAAATGAAGATTTTGCGGAAAGTAGTTATGACTTTTCTTTACTTGAAACAATGGGGGTATTAGGAGTCGCTGCTACACTTTATGGTTGGAATAAAGCAGATTTTGATAATAAGAAAAAACGAAGTGGTTATAGAGGGTATATAAGTGCTTTTAAAAATGACTCTGCAAACTTCCAAAAGGAAGAGGAAGAAAGCTCGGGTTCTTCAGGATCTAGCGGTGGAAGATTTTCAGTGAATGTTGAAAGAAAATCATCAGAGAGTGGCTCGATAAGAAGTGGAAATACAGTTCGTGGTGGTGGCCCAGGAGCGGGGAAATAGGGGGATATGGTTCATGTTTAATGAAATTTTAGATGTACAAGAAGTATTGCATACACTTCTTTATTTTGTCGTTTTATCAGGTGTGACAATTGTCTGTATGTTTATTTTTGAGATGATTACACCGTATAACGATCGTGAGCAGCTACTAAAAGGAAATAAAGCAGTGGCCATCCAATTTTTTGGGAAAATTATAGGAATTACGTTAATTATGAAGTCCGCTATTGCTACGAATGATTCTCTTCTTGGTGCAGCAGTTTGGGGCATTATTGGCTTTGTACTTATGTTAATTGGTTATTTTATTTTTGAGTTTCTCACTCCGCGTTTTCGTGTGGATAAAGAAATTGAAAATGGAAATGTTGCGATAGGAATTATTGCGGCGAGTATTTCCTTAGCGATAGCTTTGATTACATCGGGAGCTATTTCGTAGAAGAACTTGCTAGTGCAGGTTCTTTTTTTCTATGAAACAATGAAATAGATTTTATTTTGACCGAATGAAAAGTGTTAATAAAAGGAGTTTAGATATGACAGAAAGAGAAAAATCCATTCAAAAAAGAAGGATCTTCACTTCTTCGGGCATTGTATCAATTTGTGGTATTGTATACCAGGTTTTATATGGTGCGGCGGGTGGATATTTATTTGGAGATTCTACACTCTTTTATTGTTTGACGATAGGGATTTTTTTAAGTGGAATGGGTATTGGGGCAATGCATAGTGAAAAATTTCATCGCCATTTATTATCGACCTTTATTGTAACGGAATACCTTATCGCTATTATTGGTGGTTTCTCTATTTTTATGGTGTTCTTTATGCAAGCTCACTTTGGTGACGGGACAGCTAAAATTATCTTATATTCTATTATTGTTATGACAGGTTATTTAACTGGATTAGAATTACCGTTGTTAATTCGAAAATCTGAAGAAATTAATGCTGATTTAAAGGAATCTACTGCAAAAGTACTATTCTTTGATTATGCAGGAAGTTTAATTGGAACAGTGACGTTCGCCTTATTATTGAGACCGATGTTAGGTCTTATTAAGACAGCCTTTTTCATTGCGTTTATTAATATTCTTGTTGCGGTATGGTTAAGCTTTGTCTTTAAAAGAGAAATGAGCCATATTTACTTACGAGTTACCGGTATTATTTTAACTATTGTAATTCTACTCGGTTTTCTGTTTGGAGAAAGATATGCTTATACATTAGAAAATAAGTTATATCGAGATCCAGTTGTACTAAAGAAGGAAACGAAATATCAAAAAATTATTATGACGAAAGGTCCTGGAGATGTACGATTGTATCAAAATGGACAATTGCAGTTTTCTGAGGCAGATGAACATAGATACCATGAAGCTTTGGTACATATTCCGATGTCTCTCGCTCCTAAAAAACAAAATGTTTTAGTATTAGGTGGTGGAGATGGTTTAGCGACGAGAGAGATTTTAAAATACGAAGAGGTAAAAAGAATTACCTTAGTTGATTTAGATCCCGAAATGATTAAGCTAGCGAAAGAAAATCCGCATTTACTTCGATTAAACACAAACTCATTTCGTTCTAGCAAAATGAATATTATTAATGATGATGCATTCAATTTTTTAAAACAAACGAATCATTTTTATGATGTCATCATTATTGATTTACCTGATCCAAATAATGAGGCATTGAATAAACTTTACACATGGGAATTTTACAGTCTTGTTAGAAATCATTTATCTGAGGAAGGATTTGTTTCTATACAATCTACGTCGCCAGTATTTGCAAGGGAGGCCTTTTGGACCATTAGCAAGACAGTAAAATCTACAGGGCTACATGTGAGAAACTATCATTTAGATATTCCTTCGTTTGGAAATTGGGGATTTACAATTGCTTCTAGAGGAGCATTTAAAATAACTAAGAGTAAGCTTACTGTAGATACAGAATATTTATCAGAAGAAATGATTCCATCGCTATTTCAGTTTGGGAAAGATGAAGATGAAATGATTATGAAAGATGGGAAAAAAGTTGAATTACCGGTTAACCGTTTGAATGAACCGAATTTATTAGATTTATATGAAAAGGGATGGAATTACTATTAAAAAAGCATCTATTTGTAGATGCTTTTTTATTTGATTTATTATTGGTGTGCTTTTCCCTCAGACACATTTTGAGTTAGGCGATACCAAAGCCATAAGTCGTTAATGATGGAGGCAAGGTCTGCAATTTCAGAATTGAGTCTACAGGAAATTTCGAAGTTTTCTTCGTTATTTAAACGATGTTGTTTTTGATTAATATGATATTCCAGTTCTTTTATACGATCAGGTATTTTCCCTCGAGTTTGTTCCCACTTTAATAAAATAGCGTGCTGCACTTTTTCAGGGATGTCTTCCCATTCTTTTTGTAACTCAGGCACTTCTATTCCTAGATGTTTATCGTATATAAAATACTGTTCCATAGACACCCCTCCATTTTCCTGCTTCCATTGTACCGAAAAAAAGAAAGAAGTTCGACGAAATTGTTTGAAAAATTTTTACTAATATCCCTTGATTCATTTTGTGAAAGGTGATAAAGTTTGGATTATTATAAGAAATAGTGAATATTTATTCTTTAGGGGGATGCAAAATGGAGAAGAAAAAAGTTGTGTTAGCATATTCCGGAGGTCTTGATACTTCCGTTGCAATTAAATGGTTACAAGAGAAGAATTACGATGTTATTGCACTTTGTTTAGACTTAGGGGAAGGTAAAGATTTAGCGTTTGTAAAAGAAAAGGCAATTTCAGTCGGTGCTGTTAAGTCATATATGATTGATGTTCAAGAAGAATTTGCGAATGAATATGCATTGATGGCTCTGCAAGGTCATACGTTATATGAAGGGAAATATCCACTTGTTTCTGCGTTATCACGTCCGTTAATTGCGAAAAAACTAGTAGAAATCGCGGAGCAAGAAGGGGCAAGTGCGGTTGCACATGGATGTACAGGAAAAGGGAATGACCAAGTTCGTTTTGAAGTGTCCATTCAAGCATTAAATCCATATTTAGAAGTAATCGCGCCAGTACGTGAATGGAAATGGTCACGTGAAGAAGAAATTGCTTATGCAAAAGAAAATGATGTACCGATTCCAATTAATTTAGATAGCCCATTCTCAATTGATCAAAACTTATGGGGGCGCAGCAATGAATGTGGTGTTTTAGAAGACCCATGGGCAGTACCGCCAGAAGATGCATATGAAATGACATTAGCACTAGAAGATACACCGAATAAACCAGAGTTTGTGGAAATTGGATTTGAAGCGGGTGTACCGACAACATTAAATGGTACGGCTTATTCACTTTCTGAACTGATTAAAACACTAAACTCTCTTGCTGGAAAACATGGGGTTGGACGTATTGACCATGTAGAAAACCGCCTTGTTGGTATTAAATCTCGTGAAGTATACGAGTGCCCAGCTGCAATGACATTACTTACAGCGCATAAAGAGCTTGAAGATTTAACACTTGTGAAAGAAGTAGCTCATTTTAAACCAATGATTGAACAAAAATTAACGGAATTAATTTATAACGGTTTATGGTTCTCACCTTTAAAACAAGCGCTTGCCGCTTTCTTGCAAGAAACACAAAAATCAGTAACAGGTACAGTACGTGTGAAATTATTTAAAGGTCATGCAATTGTAGAAGGGCGTAAATCAGAATACTCTCTATACGATGAGAAATTGGCAACTTATACAGTGGATGATGAATTTAACCATGATGCAGCAGTTGGCTTCATTTCATTATTTGGTCTTCCAACAAAAGTATATAGTCAAGTGAATCAGAAGAAGGTGGAAGCGTGAGTAAACTTTGGGGAGGTCGCTTTACAGCAGAAGCAGAAGAGTGGGTCGAGGAGTTTGGAGCTTCCATCTCCTTTGACCAGCAATTAGTGAATCAAGATATTGAAGGTAGTATTGCGCATATCACAATGCTCGCGAAGCAAGGAATTGTAACAAAAGAGGAAGCCGAGAAAATTAAAGAAGGCTTACAGTATCTACTAGAAGAAGCAAAAGCAAATAAGCTTACGTTTTCTACACAAGCTGAGGATATCCACTTGAATATTGAAAAGATGCTAATTGAACAAGTTGGTGAAGTTGGAGGTAAGCTTCATACGGGCCGAAGTCGTAATGATCAAGTTGCAACCGATATGCATTTATATTTAAAAGAAAAAGTACAAGACATCATAAAGGCTGCAAAACAAGTGCAGAAGGTTCTCATTCATCAAGCCGAGGAACATGTTAAAACAATTATGCCAGGATATACACACCTACAGCGTGCCCAGCCGATTTCCTTCGCTCACCATGTGCTTGCATATTTTTGGATGTTGGAGCGCGATGTAAATCGTTATGAAGATTCACTGAAACGCATTAATATTTCACCGCTTGGTGCAGGTGCGCTTGCAGGGACAACATTTCCAATTGACCGAGAATATAGCGCAGAGCTTCTTGGCTTTAAGGGGATTTATGAAAATAGTTTAGATGCGGTGAGTGACCGTGATTTTATATTAGAGTTTCTTAGCAATTCATCAATGTTAATGATGCATTTATCACGTTTTTGTGAAGAACTCATTTTATGGAGCAGTCAGGAGTTTCAATTTATTGAAATGAGCGACAAGTATGCAACAGGAAGCAGCATTATGCCGCAAAAGAAGAATCCTGATATGGCTGAGCTTATTCGTGGTAAAACAGGAAGAGTGTACGGTAATCTATTTAGTTTATTAACCGTAATGAAAGGATTACCGCTTGCTTATAACAAAGATTTACAAGAGGACAAAGAAGGAATGTTTGATACAGTTAAAACAGTAGAAGGTTGCCTGCACATTATGGCTGGCATGCTAGAAACAATGACTGTGAATAAAGAAAAAATGGGGAAAGCCGTAAAACAAGACTTCTCCAATGCAACAGAAATTGCCGATTACTTAGCAAGCAAAGGACTCCCGTTCCGCCGCGCTCATGAAATCGTTGGGAAACTTGTTCTTCACTGCACGCAAAAGGGAATCTATTTATTAGATGTACCACTAGAAACATATCAAGAAATGAGTCCATTATTTGAAGAAGATTTATATGAAGTTCTTTCTCCTTATGCAGCGGTGAAACGCCGTAATAGTGCAGGGGGAACAGGATTTGTTCAAATAGAAGAAGCGTTGGAAAAAGCGAAGGTGTTAGTAGGAGAAACTGTAAAGAGTTAAGCCATTTATACGTATAATGATGAGAGGATACGGCGTTCCATAGGAAAGCATCGTATTCTCTTTTTTTATTATATGCCTACTAGAAAAGAATAGAAAAAATAATAAGTATGTGAAAGAGAAGAAAGGGGTTCAGTAAGTCTATGTTGAAATTCGAACGGATGGAAAATTTAGGAATGTAAGGAGCGTTCATTATGCCGACTCATTAAATAGCTTACTTCAAATGAAATTCAAACAGAATAGAGGGGTAAAAGCTATGTTATCCATAAAAGATATTGAATTGCAGATAGAAGAACATATAAAGAATAAAATAGTGCCGGGGTTTACACTATCAATCATAAATGAAACAGAACTTTTGTATGAAAAGGCATTCGGTCTCATGAACTGGGAAGAGTCAAAGCAGGCTATTGTGACCGACACGTTGTTTCGTATTGGATCGGTTAGCAAAAGCTTCACAGCGACTTTAATAATGAAGCTTGTAGAAGAGGGGATTTTGGATTTAGATGTTCCAATTTGTACGTATATAGAAGGGTTTACTTTACAGAATAAAGAGCATGCTCGCACCATTACACTTCGTATGTTGCTAAGCCATACAGCTGGTTTGCCAGATGGAGGGGATATCGAAGGACCTCGTGATCAGACAGGGTGGATATCTTATATAGAGGAGATTGTTCCTAATTTGGAGTTAATGAATCCACCTGGCGCGCTATATTCATACGGCAATCATGCTTATAATCTTGCAGGATATGTAGCGCAATCTGTATGCAAAAAGTCGTTCGCAGAGCTAATGAAGGAATATGTATTTAATCCACTTGGAATGAACAGAACGATGTATGATCCACTTGAAGCAATGACCTACTCTCTTGCTTTAGCTCATGAAAAAACAGAAAAAGGCGATTGGAAGGTGCAACATAAATTCGCAGAAAATGTAACGAATTATCCTTCCTTTTTTGGAATGTCCACCATAACAGATTTATCTCGCTTTGCTATGATGCATTTAAATAAAGGGGTTTTAGATGGCAAGACCTTTTTAAGGGCAGAAATAATAGAAGAAATGCATAAGAAGCAAATTGACAATTACACTTTAACTGAGTTCGGTAGCTGTTTAGGTCTAATTACAGAGAAAGAACGTGGCTGTGAAATGCTTTGGCATAGCGGGGCGATTAGCACGTATACATGTTTTTTGGTGCTATTCCCAGAAAAGAAGCTTGGTTTCTTGACGATGGCAACGCAAGATTACGGATGGGAAATCATAGAGATGCTAATGAACCAATTCATAGGACCAGCTGTCGAACCTAAAATCACTCCTGTTCACGTCGATCCGGATTACTGGAGAAATTATGAGGGGAATTATTTAGGTGCAAAAAGAGGATTTGTCAGTGTAACAAATGAAGAGGCTTCTCTTATGATGGAGTGGAATGGAGAAAAGCTGAGATTAGAACCTGTTCGAACGGATTTCTATATAGCGCGGCATAATGGGGAGACTATATCGGTTGGGTTTCAAGTGATGGATTCAGGAGTAAAATATGTCATTATTAATGGAAGTCCTTGTAAGTGTACAAATTTACAAAGAGAACATGTTCAAGAAGTAGAATGGAAGGGTTATGAAGGAACATATTCTGGAGGTGTATTCGAGTTTGATTTCTTAACAAAAGAAGGGAACCCGGTATTTATAGATGAAGATCAGCACTTCCCTTGTTTTCCTATCACTGCTTCTATATTCTACGCAGGAGAATACGGACTTCTTCGATTTACAAAAGATGCAGGTGAATCTCCAGTCTTATCTATTCAAGATGCCTGGCATTTGGAATATGTAGGGGAGAAGCAAAGGTAAAAAGAAAAATGGTTGAAACTGCAAGACTGATGATTATTATCATCAGTCTTGCTTATTTAGTTCTCATAGAGTTTTTCAGTCGTATTTATGTCTATCCTCTGTAATACGAATATACTCAATATCCATTAAGTCGCGCAGAAGAGCACCGTGACTCAGCTCAACACCATGTTTTTCTTTGAAATGCGAGCAGATTGTATCAAGCATATCGATTTCTTGTTCATTTACATCTAAAATAATACGCTCATGATCTCCCATGTAGTATCCCTCATTTCTTGTCTTGTGAATGTAATCGAACAGATATATTCTACCCTTCGGCTTCTAAATAATGTATGTTAATGTGATACTTAGGAGATAAGAAAGGGATGAATGATGAGACGTATTTATTTTGTAGGGTTAATTTTGTATACGCTGATTGTACTGCATGTTGCTTTTCCAGAAACTTTTTCGCTTGCGTATGTAAAAACGATACATATTGCTCTTTTTATTTTTGGTTTATTTGTAGTAGATTGCTGTATCTCGTTATGGCTTTCACAAAAACAGAAAAAGCAGGAGACTGAAGATAAAAAAGAAATAGAGCGAAAAAAGAGAAAGAGATCGTTTTGGATGACAACATATTGTTTTTCATTAGCTGTTATCGCAGCTTTTGTAAGTGAGCATATTCCGCTAGAAAGATTAGATATTAAATTTAGTGCGATTGTATTTACTTGTTATTTTTTCTTTCACTTCATTCCTTATATGAAAGAAAAACGAGGAGAAGAGGAAGATCCTGTTGAACGAGAGGCAAGAGAACAAGAGAATAAGAGAGTAGAAGAAGAGATAAAACAGCTTGGAAAACAAAAGTGGTATTTAAAATCTAAATTGGTATATATTCTTTGTTTTATAACTCCGCCAATCGGCTACATATATGTGCTACTACTTCGAAAGAAAATGATGAAGGATGCGAAAGATACATATTTGGTAGTAGCTACACTAATGATGGGGCTTTGGTCTTTAAAGTTCCTTCCGTCTTATCTATATGCTATTGTAATTATCATCGTAGCTTGTCTTGTTTTTATAGGGAAATATGTGAAATGAAAAACACCAAGTCCGTATAAGGCTTGGTGTTTTTGCTATTTTTAAAGCTCACCTTGCTCCTCATCACCACGAACAACAAGGACATCGCATTTCGCATAGCGAATAATATGTTCAGAGACGCTACCAATTAAGAAGCGTTCTACAGCATTTAAACCAGTTGCACCACACATGATTAAATCTATTTTATGCGTTGGAGCAATTTCTTTTGAGATTTTAGATTTTGGGTTACCAAATTCTAATACAGTTTCTATTTTTTCAAGACCAGCTTCAGTTGCAGTCTTTTTGTAGTCTTCTAATAAGTCTTCTGCAAATAGATTTGCACGCTCAGCAATCGCACGGCTATATGCTTCTACTGCGGAGTATGCTTTTACATCAACGATATGAGCGATTGTTAATGTGGCATCGTTACGCTTCGCAACTTGAATTGCTTTTTTAAAGGCTTTTTCTGCTTCTTTGGAACCGTCCACTGCAATTAAAATATTTGTATATGTATTATTCATAGTAGATTCCTCCCAATTCGTTTTTATAACCTTTTACAACTTAAGTATAAAACAAATTATGGTAACGTGCTTGCCAGAAACGTTACAGAATTTCGAAAAATCTGTTTCAATTCTTTTTAGTTGTAATTGATGAAAGAACTTGTTACATATGGAGTATAGAAATAAAAAGGAGGCTATTTTTGTGAGACACGCGCTCATTACGGCCGGTACGAAAGGTTTAGGAAAGCAAGTAACAGAGAAGTTATTAGCTAAAGGATATTCAGTAACAGTAACATATCATAGTGATATCAAGGCTGTAGAAGCAATGAAAGAAACATATAAACATATGGAAGAACGTTTGCAGTTCGTACAAGCTGATGTCACGAAAAAAGAAGATTTACATAAAATAGTAGAAGAAGCAATCAGTCGTTTTGGCAAGATTGACTTTTTGATTAATAATGCAGGTCCTTATGTATTTGAACGAAAAAAGCTAGTTGATTATGAAGAAGATGAATGGGATGAAATGATACAAGGTAACTTAACTGCAGTGTTTCGTTTGTTAAAACTTGTCGTTCCAATTATGAGAGAGCAGCATTTTGGCCGCATTATTAACTATGGATTCCAAGGAGCTGATAGTGCACCTGGCTGGATATATCGCTCTGCATTCGCTGCTGCAAAGGTAGGACTTGTTTCGTTAACGAAAACAGTTGCTTATGAAGAAGCGGAATATGGCATTACAGCGAATATGGTTTGTCCAGGGGATATTATTGGTGAAATGAAAGAGGCGACGATTCAGCAATCACGTACGATGAAAGATGATAAGACGCCAATTGGTAGATCTGGAACAGGTGAAGATATCGCTCGCACGATTGCATTTCTATGCGAAGAAGATTCCGATATGATTACCGGTACAATTATTGAAGTAACAGGGGCAGTTGATGTTATTCATAGATATCGACAAAAATAGATAAAGTGAAACTTCCATCAGTGGGGAGCTTCATCCCCCGCTGATGGTTAGCCTTCACCAATCGGGCATTTACGGACAGTGTATCCCTTACCTAGTTTCTTGTCTTTTTTTATCTTGAGATGGGGATATTACTGTCCATTAATGAGGGGGAAATTCTATCGGAAAACTTGTATTATTTTTTGTCAAATATTGAGATATTATGTTAAAATATAAGAGCGTAGAAAGCGCTTTAAAAAATGATTCAGGGGTCATTTCATAACTCAAGGGGGAACTAATAATGCGTATCGGTATTCCAACAGAAATTAAAAACAATGAAAACCGCGTGGCAATGACACCAGCGGGTGCTGTACATTTAGTACACAATGGTCATGAAGTTTTTGTTCAAAAGGGTGCAGGTTTAGGATCTGGCTTTACAGATGAAGAATACGTACAAGCTGGAGCACAACTTGTTGAAACTGCTGAAGAAGCATGGAATCAAGAGATGGTTATGAAGGTAAAAGAGCCAGTAGAAAGCGAATACGGTTATTTCCGCGAAGGTTTAATTTTATTCACATACTTACACTTAGCTCCAGAACCAGAATTAACAAAAGCTTTAATTGATAACAAAGTAGTATCAATTGCTTATGAAACAGTACAATTAGACAATCGTTCTTTACCATTACTTGCACCTATGAGTGAAGTAGCTGGTCGTATGTCTGCACAAATTGGTGCGCAATTCCTTGAAAAAAATAAAGGTGGCAAAGGTATTTTACTTGCAGGCGTTCCAGGGGTAAAACGCGGTAAAGTAACAATTGTCGGCGGTGGTCAAGCTGGTACAAACGCAGCGAAAATCGCAGTAGGTTTAGGTGCTGACGTAACAATTATCGACTTAAGTGCAGAACGTCTTCGCCAATTAGATGACATTTTCGGTAACCAAGTAAAAACTTTAATGTCTAATCCATATAACATTGCAGAAGCTGTAAAAGAATCTGATCTTGTTATTGGTGCCGTATTAATTCCAGGTGCAAAAGCGCCAAAACTTGTAACTGAAGAAATGATTAAATCAATGGAACCAGGTTCTGTTGTAGTAGATATCGCAATTGATCAAGGTGGTATTTTCGAAACAACTGACCGCATTACAACTCATGATAACCCAACTTATGAAAAACACGGCGTTGTTCATTATGCAGTTGCAAACATGCCTGGTGCGGTTCCACGTACATCAACTCTTGCATTAACAAACGTGACAGTACCATATGCAGTACAAATTGCAAACAAAGGCTACAAACAAGCTTGCCTAAGCAACACTGCATTATTAAAAGGTATTAACACATTAGATGGTTATGTAACGTTCGAAGCAGTTGCAGAAGCACACGGCTTACAATATGCTGACGCGAAAGAGCTTCTAGAAAAAGCTCCTGCTTTATCATAATAGAAATAAATTTGAGACCTTCCTTATATAAGGAGGGTCTTTTTTTGTTGTTAAAATATTGGTATTTATGTTATATAATGTAATAACGCTAGAGGATTGTCATGAATTATATTGTTGATTTTCTATCATTTATTCTTCTTGTGGTAGGGAATAAAAATGAAAGTAATTCATTTTAAAATATTTTATTATTCAGAATAAATAAGAGGGACGCTAATGAAAATAGATTTTGAAAAAACGAGAGCATTAGAATAGAACATCATAGAAAGGGCGCACAACAATGAATTTAACAAAAGAACCAGAAGAAAAAAGAGAAGACAAAATTGAAATGAATGAGATGAAGGATACTATCGTCAGTTTAGAGCAAAGTGTACAAGAGTTGAAAGAAGAAGTAAAAAAGTTAAGGAAGAAAAAACAGAAAAAGCCATTTGATGTTGGGGATATGGGCTTTTGGGTCTGTATGACTGTTATTGCAATCGGGTGGTTTTGGACGAAATAATAAATAGCTCAGGGATGGGGAAAGAGATGAAGAAGATAAATTTATTAGAACTAACAAAAGATATTACAGAACAGCACAAAAATTTTGTTGTATCAAATGTGAATAACCATGGTTTACGGATTGCAGTTTTTACAGGGGAATATGATTGGCACTTTCATTCTAATTCGGATGAATTATTTATCGTATTAGATGGAGAATTGCTTATTGATTTTCAAGACAGGGAAACCGCGGTATTAAAACCGAATGATTCAATCTTGATTCCAGCGGGTACAATTCATCGAACAAGGGCCTTGAAGCGAACAGTGAATCTTTGTTTTGAAGACTTAGAGGCAGATACGGTTATTGTGAAGAATGTATGAGGAAGTTAGCATTAGCAGAATATCATACAATTTTTCCGATTTTAGAAGTAAATAAACAAACATCCACTTTTGCCTATGCAGTATGTGATCAAATAATAAATGGTGAGATTTTTGTAAATGAGAGAGTAACAGCAGGATTGATCGTAACAGCTAATGGCATTTACTATTTGTTTGGAGATACTCATGATCAGGATTTTCAACATACTTTGTTTTCGTATATTCAAAATGACGTTTTAACAAAGGGAAACCGATTCACATTATTTACTTCTAGTAAAGAGTGGGAAATGGTTATTGAAAATCATTTCAAGGATTCGTTGAAGAAAATTCCAAGAAAAAAATTTCTATTTCAGAGAAATATTTTTGAAGATAGAAAGAGAGGATTAGACGATTCTACATACAAGGTTATGCGAATTGATAAAAACATAGTAGAAAAAAGTACTGAATTTACGGAGCGGTATTATAAAGAATATTGGGGTTCAAAAGAAGTTTTTTTAAATAATGGTTTTGGATTTTATATTATCCACGATCAAAAGGTAGTTATTGAATGTGTTTCAATTTTTAGGAGTAATGTTTTTGCTGAAATTGATATTGCAACAGATTCAGATTATCAAGGAAGAGGGCTTGCTAGATTAGTCGCAACGTATTTCATCGAACATTGTATACAAAATGGCGTTACGCCGTGTTGGGATTGTAATATGGATAACATGCCTTCACAGAGGCTTGCTAGTAAATTAGGCTTTGACCAGCCGGTGGAATACACTTTGTATGTTCGTAAGAAGGTGGAGGGAAAAGATGAACGTCGAATTAACAAGATTCAAAGTGAAGCCAGGGAAGAGTCACCGCGTTGATGAATGGATGCAGTTTTTAAATAATCATATGAAAGAAGTATTGTTGACATTAAACGACGAGAAAATGTATGTAGAGACAATTTTCCGGGAAATAAAAGATGGAGAAGAGTATCTATATTGGTATTCTGTCCAAGGAGAAGGCGGGACAAACGTCGAAAATTCTCAGCATGAAGTTGATAAGAAACATGTAGAGTTTTGGTATGAATGCATGGATGAGGAATCGCCTGTCATTGATATGAAAACAGAAGTTATCATGATTCAAGATGTTGTCAAAGAGGCCATGAAATACTAGAATAGTATTCTTTGCATGTAACGAACGGAGCGCATCAAAATGGATGTGCTTTTTTGTGTGCGAAAAATTGTTGGGGAAAGTTGTATACATTTTAAGCTCTCAAACGTTGAGTATGTAGAAGGGAGTGCAGAATGAGCCATGATACGTTTGAATCATTATTGATAGAAAAGTCAAAAGCTGTTTATGGATACTTAATTAAGATTGGCGCAGAAAGAAAAGAAGCAGAAGATATTGTACAAGATACGCTGTATAAAGCTCTTCTGCTCATGGAAGAAATACCGTTAGAACGATTGACACCGTGGTTATTCCGCGTAGCGATTAATCAGCACCGCGATTTATACCGAAAAGAAAAACGATTAAATCCAGTTGCAATTGAATCAGTTGTCTTGATTGGTCAAAAATCATTAGACGAAGTTCTTTTAACAAGTGAGCTTCAAGGAGAAGTACAGGAAATATTAGAGACGATGACAGAAGACTATCGGCATATGTTATTGCTGAAATATGAATACGAACTCTCTTACAAAGAAATAGCCGTTTTATTAAGTATGAAAGAAGAAACAGTGAAAACAAGTTTGTACCGTGCACGGAATCAATTTAAGAAATTGTATAGGAGGAAGAATGATGAGTCGGAAGGACTTTGAGCTTGATATGGATGAGAAGCAGATGAAGGCTTTGATGAAGAGGGCGAAGCGGAAACAGCTTTTGCGAAACTGGCTTATTTCTATTTGTGCATCTGTTGTAGTTATAGTAGGCATGTTTTTAGGGACAACATATTTTTCACAACAAACTTTTGAAAGAATGGAAAGACAGGTGGCTGCGTTGCATACTGTCCAAGGGCCTAATATACGTTTTAGTGGTAGTGTTTATTTAAATAATAGTATGATAGGTCGAACCATCATATATAACTCTTATAAAAATATAGCGGGACAACCAGTAAAATGGGCAAATGAGATGTATGAATCAGGTGTATGGAATTATAGAATGATGCACTATAATGGTGATCTTGTTAGGTTAGATGAGGAAGAGGTAAATAAAGAAAGAGAGACTATTAAATTACCAGATTATAATGTTCAAACAATGCAAAGGGAAATGAGGTTTTACTTGCCTTTCGTTACGTATGAAAATTATGTGAATGATTTAAAAAACATTGGAGAGCTGCAAAATAAAGTTGCGGAAGTAGCGTTATCTTTTGATAAAGCATATACGGCTGAGCAAATTGTAGAGATGTTACCAAAAGGTATACAACCTGTTTGGTTTTGGGCTGATACATATAATGAAAAAAAGGCCGATACGTATGTAGGATTAAAAGATCCTCAGAGTGGTGCGGTATTAAATGCTGTAATGGCTATAAATGCATTTGGCTTTGAAGGGAGTTATGCAAAAGCGGAAGAAAATATTAAAAATGATTTAACAAGAAATTCAAAAGGATTTCTGGATAATATGAAGTATTTAGCAGAGAATAGTGAGGGTATACCAAACGATTATTTTAATCAATATTATAAAGAAATTCAAAATATACCATCAAAAGACCTACCTATCTACGGCATAGTCGTAACAGGAAAGACAGAGGAATTAAAACAGTTACAAGGGGAACCCTATATAAAAGCAGCTGTAAGAGGTGTAACGGTTGAGAAACAATGAACAACATACATTAATTAGAAAAATCAGAAAATTTATGTTATAATATGGGAAAAGGGGGCTTATATGAAGCAAATACATGGAGCAATTTACATCTACATAACAATGTTTTTCGTTGGAGCGTCTTATTGTTTAGGGCATTTATACTCGCACCCGATTTTAACTTTTTTGAGCGGGACATGTATGGCTATTGCGATTTGTGTACACCTTTTCTCAGTTTGGATTGTAAAATTTCAATTAAATATTAGTGAAATGGAAGAAGGCACTTTTTGAGTGACCTTCTTTTTTAGTAGTATTTGCTTAGTCCTTTTAATAAAATTTCAATTTCTTTCTCTGTTTCTTCACATATGGACAAAGATCTTAATCTAAAGAACAAGCTTCGCAAAAATGATTTTACATTTCCATACAACGTTTCATAAGGAATGATAGATAATTCTGCTTTTTGAATTTGCATTTGTTCCACTAAGAAATGTAAGGATGTAATGAGTTCTTTTTCGTCTAAACCATTTTGCAACATAGCGACGATGGGATAGACAATTCGCTCATCCTCTTCGTACTTATAAGAAATTGTATGTACACTTACTTTCTCTAACAAGACTTGTAGTATTTCTGGATAGTATGAAACCTCCAGTTTTGGATTTTTCACGAGTTCATCGAATGTATCCGAGACATGAGCGATACTATGAGCCCAACCTCGATCGTTAACATACCCGCGGAAATCATGTTCTTGGTTCATATATAAAACTAATTTGTCTTTTATCTCTAGTATCTCGGATTGTGATAAGAAATTATGTTTTATGTCAGCACTTAAAATCAAAGCGATTAATAGTGTTGTAAACGCGCGAGTGAATACAGCGTCGTTATCTTCAGTATGTATTTTGTAAAATAAATATTGCTTGTTTATACTTTTTGACAATAATTGTTGTAATTGCGTGTTTGTAATATGGGCATTTGTAATGAGATGGAAAAAGGTCGTGTAGATTAATTTATCCCGTAAGTAGCCATCGGGTGCGCCGATATGTTGAAGCATTTTTGAACTTAAATCATCAATGTTTATAGTGGAATCTATAGCGTAATGATTAGCTTTTATTTCTTCTAATTGTTTTTGAAGTTGTTGCATGCAATCTCTCCTTTATTATTTAGAAAATTCCGCATTTAAATATTATGATAGAAACAGAGAATATACAAGTAATACATACTTTGTATTAAGGATTTCAAAAATATTAAAAATGGGATTAATCAGTACAATTTCTAGAATGGGGGCATGAGATGAAGAGAATTATATTGATGTTGTGTATGTATGTTTTACTTATTGTTTCTTTCACGATATTAACAGCGTGTACACGTAATGAGCAAATTGAAAATGAACCAGCGAATGTATATCAACAAACAGAAAAAGGTGCTATGGAAGGATACGTTATGGTGAAAAATAAGACTGTATATTTCATCATGAATAAAAAATTCGAAACGATAGAAGAGTTACAGAGTTATATAGATCAATACCTACATATGGACATTCCAGCAGATATGATTCTAAATTTTAACGATAAAAGTGCATATGGAAAGTTAAAATCAGGATATAAAATAAAAGTATGGTCTTCTCAGATACTTGAAAGTTATCCAGGAAGAATAATTGTTAATAAGTTTGAGATAGTAGAGAAAAATGATAGCTTAAAATAAAAAAGGTAGCGACTGCGCTACCTTTTTCATTATTTTACAAACTGTAATTCTTTTGGGAATTTCGTTAAAATTTCTGATCCATCTTTTGTGATATAAATATCATCTTCAATACGAACGCCACCTACGTTTGGTACGTAAATACCTGGTTCAATTGTGAAGACCATACCTTCTTTTAATAGAGATTCGTTACCTTCTTTTACATCTGGATATTCGTGTACGCTAATTCCAAGTCCGTGACCAAGGCGGTGCGGGAAGAATTCACCGTAACCTGCATCTGCGATAACAGAGCGAGCAGCACGATCGATTTCACCAAGTGTAACGCCTGGTTTACATGATTCAACTGCTTGTAATTGACCTGCTAGTACCGTGTTGTAAATGCGTGTTTGTTCTTCTGAAATATCGCCGAATGCGACTGTACGTGTAATGTCAGAGCAGTAACCATCGATGATTACACCTAAGTCAAACAGTACGAAGTCACCGCGTTTCATTTTGTTTCCGCCTGGTATACCGTGTGGTAAGGCAGAGTTCGCTCCTGCTAATACCATTGTGTCGAAGGACATTTTATGTATGCCTTTTTTCTTTAATTCGTGCTCAATGATTGCTAACACTTCTAATTCGCTACGATTTTCCTCAATCGCATTTACACCGATTTCAACAGCATAGTCAGCCATATGAGCTGCTTGGCGTAAAATAGAAAGCTCTTTTTCATCTTTAATTAAACGAAGTTCACGCACTTTTTCTTCAGCAGATTTGAAAGATGCTTTTGGGAATAATTTTGTTAGTTCTTCATAGCGCTCTACATTTAAATGTTCTTTTTCAATTGCAACTGCATTTGCATCAATGCCGCGATCTTTAAGTGCTTTTGTAATCATATCCCATGGTTTGTCTGTATCAGTAAATCCGATGATTTCATGTGCCCAGCCAGCGTTTCGAGCTTGGCCTTCTTCCATTTTAGGACAGATTAAAATTGGCTCTTTTTCTTGGAATACAAATAGACCGAGAAGTCTTTCGTGTGGTTCACAATGGAAGTTTGTCATATAGAAGACGTTCGGTGTAGAAGTTAAGAAGGCAGCTTCCACGTTTTGTTCTTGTAGCCATTGCGTTAAGTTTTCTAATCTAGTATTCATAGATTTGCACCTCCGAGATTTCAGTTACATGTATAACTTTACATCGGATGAAAGCGTTATGACAAGCAAATCGATGTTAGAAAAGACAGGAAATTGTGAAATCATGTAGAATAAAAGGTGTGAATGTGAATAAGGGAGGAATGTAACAATGGAAGTATCTTATCATGGGCATTCAGTTGTAAAGATTGAAACGAATGGAAAGGTCATCTTAATCGATCCGTTTTTAACAGGTAATCCGCAAACAGATTTAAAGGCTGAAGATGTAAAGGTAGATGTAATTATTTTATCGCACGGTCATGGGGATCATGTTGGTGATACGGTAGCGCTTGCGAAGAAAAATAATGCAGTTGTTGTGGCTCCATTTGAATTGGCAACATTTTTAGGATGGAAAGGTGTGAGTACACATCCGATGCACATCGGTGGTTCACATATGTTTGACTTTGGAAAAGTGAAATTTACACAAGCATTTCATGGATCTAGTTATATTGATGAAGAAAATAAGACGATTACATATACAGGGATGCCAGCTGGCATTTTAATTACGGCAGAAGATAAAACGGTGTATCATGCAGGGGATACTGCGTTATTTTCTGATATGAAGTTAATCGGTGCTCTTAATAATATTGATTTAGCATTTTTACCAATTGGTGATAACTTTACAATGGGACCAGAGGACGCTGTGTTAGCAGCGGAATGGATTGGTGCTAAAACGGTTGTGCCAATGCACTATAATACATTCCCGGTTATTAAACAAGACCCGCATCTTTTTGTACAAAAACTAACAAGTAGTACAGGTAAGGTATTAGAAGTTGGGGAAAGTATTACACTATAGAAAAGAAACCCTTCATTTGAAAAGACAAGTGAAGGGTTTTTTATGTGTGTAATACAGGCTTGAACGTATGAGCTTGTTTTATTGTTTCTTTCGCTTTTGGTAATGCTTGTTCTGGTGCTTCATTTAATTCCCTTGCAACCTTTTTTCCGTCGACGAAAGCTAAAAGTACAGCACCTACAACTTCTAATATTTTTTTCATTTTCATTCGCTCCTTTGTTTGATTTCTTGTCTTTATTGTATATCGGAACCAGCAGACAAACTATTGAATGAGATGACAATAGCATTACACTGTTGTAAGAATATGACTGGTGGAATGTAAAGGTCAATTTGTTATAAAAAAAATAGTACAGATATGTAAAAGAGCGGTGTAACAGTTTAGGAAATATAGTATACTGAAAATACAACACATGAAGACTTTAGGGAAAAGAAAGTATGGTGAAACCATTTGGCTACCAAACATAATCAAATTTTAGAACATATTAATAGCCTGCCGGTAGGGCATAAGATTTCTGTGCGCCAAATTGCAAAAGATTTGAGTGTAAGTGAAGGAACGGCATATCGGGCGATTAAAGACGCAGAAAATAAAGGGTATGTTAGTACAATTGAACGTGTCGGAACAATCCGAATTGAGCAAAAGAAGAAAGAGAATATCGAAAAACTAACATATGCAGAAGTGGTCAATATTGTCGATGGTCAAGTGCTTGGGGGAAGAGAAGGATTACATAAAACGTTAAATAAATTTGTGATTGGGGCTATGAAATTAGAAGCGATGATGCGCTATACAGAAGCGGGGAACTTATTGATCATCGGTAACCGTACGAATGCGCATCAACTAGCATTGGAAGCTGGGGCGGCAGTACTAATTACAGGTGGATTCGACACAGAAGATTATGTGAAAAAATTAGCAGATGAATTAAAGTTGCCAATTATTTCGAGTAGTTATGATACATTTACTGTCGCAACGCTTATTAACCGTGCGATTTATGATCAGCTTATTAAGAAAGAAATTGTACTGGTTGAAGATATTTTAACGCCAATTGAAGAAACACTATATTTGAAGCCTAATGATACGGTGCAGCAGTGGCATGCATATAATGAAGAAACGATGCATGGGCGTTACCCAATTGTTGATGAGAATAAAAAAGTACTCGGTATCGTAACTTCAAAAGATATGATTGGTGTCGCGAAAGAAACACCGATTGAAAAGGTAATGACAAAGCATCCCATTACAGTAACCGGAAAAATGTCCGTTGCAGCGGCAGCACGTATGATGGTGTGGGAAGGTATTGAAATGATTCCTGTTGTTGAAGAAGGAAATAAGCTTCAAGGAATCATTAGCCGTCAAGATGTACTTCAAGCGCTGCAAATGATTCAGCGTCAACCGCAAGTTGGTGAAACGATTGATGATATTGTAACGAATCAATTTGTAAATCCAAAAGAAACGAAACATGAACATAATTATCAATTTTCTGTGACGCCGCAAATGACGAATTCAATTGGGACATTATCTTACGGTGTATTTACAACGATTGTTACAGAGGCGACAAACCGCGTCATTCGTGCGCAGAAGAAAAGCGATTTAATTGTTGAGAACTTAACAATTTATTTTGTAAAGCCAGTTCAAATTGATAATATCGTATCTGTGCATCCAAGAGTATTAGAAATTGGGCGGAAATTTGGTAAGGTTGATGTAGAAGTGCATCATGAAGGTAATGTTGTTGGGAAAGCATTATTGATGGTGCAATTGATCGATCGATAAGTATGGAAAAGAGCTGAATGAAGAATCCCTTTTTAGAGGGAGATTCATTCAGCTCTTTTTTGCCTTGCTATTCGCGGGCAAATGATGATAACCAATTGTAGGAGAAGCGGACCAATGTGATGAATCAATATGACAACACATCCCTTTATTTGGTAATTCAATTATGGTATAATTGAATTACCAGATAATAGTTATATAAAAAGAAAAAGGATGGTGTTCGATATGGCATCAGAGGGTCTCTTTTTTGTAGGTGTTGCATTGTTTTATTTTCTTATTATGATACCTATTCAGTATCTTTACATTGAAGGGTTATACGAACAAAAACAACGAACAAAACTTTCACAACAAGAACGTTATAAAAATATGTCTTTTGAAGAAGAGCAATTACATTTTCACGTGCAAGGAAATCCTTTCAATATACCGTCTGCATTGGTTGCATATATGATTTTAAAAATAAAATGGCGTGAAAAAGCATCAGAATGAAACTCTGATGCTTTTTGCATGTGTCACATTGTTTTGTAAGCTTCCGCTTCTTCTACTGCAAGCGGCAAGAAATGTTTATACTGACGGAATCCATTAAAAATACTTGCACCGCCAAACAAGATAAATAATACGCCGACGATAATACGTGCTGTAGAAAGCTCTAAGAAAAATTGATTTGCACCAAACAATGTAACGAATAGACCAAGAGCCATTGCTGATTTTCCCGAAAGCCAACCTTTCTCCATTGGACGGTTTGTACGAAAATATTTTGTTTTATAAAAGAGATACAACATAAATGAGACGATAATACAAAAGACTAATACTGGCATGATACAATCCTCCATCGTTTTGTATATAGGTAAATCTAAATTAAAAACCTTCTTTTTAGGCGGAAGAGAGGATCCGTCCATGCATAGAAGCGGTCAGCCCCATGTTAAGTGAAAACAAAGGGAGGAAATGAGTGGAGATTACCTTTTGTTTTCATAGCCGTGACTGATATGCTGGAAAAACAAACTGGATTTATATAGTGTAACTCCACGAATTATGAGAGGGCAGTGGAGAACAGAAAAAAGATTATCGAAACTTTCACACTATTATTATAAAGCAATTCTTTCCGTGTATAAATTGTTTTACGTTATAATGAAGAATAAAGTGAGGCTTTTATAGTACATTTTGTAGAATTTGATAAAAAGGAGATTACATATGCACGAGCAAATTTTAGCAGCGATTAAAGAGTTTGATACGATTATTATTCACCGTCACGTGCGCCCGGATCCGGATGCATTAGGCTCTCAATGTGGATTAGGAACTATTCTTCAAGAATCGTTCCCAGAGAAAAAAATTTACATGGTTGGATATAGTGAACCGTCCTTATCTTATTTACGAGTAATGGATGAAATTGATGATGAGACATATGAAGAGGCACTTGTTATTGTGTGTGATACAGCCAACCAAGAGCGAGTTTGTGATCAGCGTTATACAAAAGGGAAAATGCTTATTAAGATCGATCATCACCCAAATGAAGATCCATATGGAGATATTACGTGGGTAGATACGACATCCAGCTCTACAAGTGAACTAATTTATGAATTTTATTCTTACGGAAAAGATAAAGGTCTAACATTACCGAAAGAGGCGGCTCGTCTTATTTTAGCCGGTATTGTTGGAGATACAGGGCGTTTCTTATTCCCGAACACATCAGCAAGAACACTTCGATATGCGGGTGAACTTGTAGAAATGGGCGTGGAGTTTCCGGCGCTATATAATGAAATGTACAAAACGAAAGAGAAGATCGCTCGTTTAAATGGATACATTTTACAAAACTTTACGATGGTAGAAGAAGGAGCTGCGTATATTAAGCTGACAAAAGAAGTATTAGAGGAATTTGATGTACTTCCTTCTGAGGCATCTGGCGTTGTAGGAGCGCTTGGTAATATTGACGGATTAAAAGCTTGGGTTCTATTTTTAGAGGAAGACGATGTAATTCGCGTACGCCTTCGTTCAAAAGGACCGGTTATTAATAAACTTGCGATGCAGTATAACGGCGGAGGCCACCCAATGGCATCTGGTGCGAAAGCATCTTCTTGGGAAGAAGCAGACCGTCTTTTTGCAGACTTACGTGAGATTTGTAAATAAGAATACTCATATCAAGAGCAAGAAAAGTAGGGGCCTTTGGTCCCTACTTTTCTTGTTTTATATTGATGTTAATTTCAAGCACGGTATCAAAAGAGATTGTGTCAACTTTAAAGCGATAGGTTCGGTCATAGTGCTTGTATACTTTATTTTCAATTACCTTTTTAAGGAGTTCTTTATTTTTGGCAATACTTTGTACATTTTTCGTTAAAAGGTGCTGGAGATCATTATGAATTGATGTTGTAATATTTTCGAGAGTGAGGTTATCTAAATCATCCTTCTCGCGATTTGAAATTTTAACTTTAATTTCTTGGATTGTTAAGAGCTGTTTATTTTCTTCGTTCAATTTATCGTGATCTTCAAGGAGAACGCGGAGTTTCTCTTCTTGTTTCTTAATAATTTGTTCTTGCTCCCCAATTGTACTTGCTTGTTCTTGTTGAAAAACACCGTATATGTACAAAAAAATAAACCAACTCAAAATTCCACCAACAGCAGCACCACCTAAAAATAAATACCACCGTTTTGCAGTGGAGGCGCTTGGAACCCTCATACATGCTCCTGTGTAATCCATTTAATAATAATAAGACCGGTTTGCATGCCACCTGTTGCGAAAAATATAAGTAGGATTTGTTTCACAATATCTTTTGTAGCTCCTTCAAAAAAGGTTCGTTCAAAGCTATAAAAGGTATCGAAAGTCCCACCAATTGCTGCAACGAGTGCCCAAATTTTTAAGTTTTGTGAGAATTGATTAATCGCGGTAAGTGCAGGCTTTCCAACAAGAAATGCACCAAGTCCGCCAATTATAGAACCGCCAAGCATGACACCGAAGGCAATAAAGTAAGTTGTAATAAGAAGAGAAAAAAATTTTTGACTTACATCCATCGTCATTCCCCTTTCTTCTTCATGTATATGGACAAAGTATAAGAAGTATGTTTTGATTTCCGCTTTCCTCATCACCTATAATGAAAGTAGTCAAACAGGTAAAGAGAGGGTACAAAAGTGAAGTTTGTGCATTTACAATGTCAAACCGTTTATAGTTTGTTAAAAAGCGCTTGTAAAATTGATGAACTTGTCGTTCGGGCGAAAGAGCTTGGATTTTCATCGCTTGCAATTACAGATGAAAATGTGATGTACGGAGTCATTCCGTTTTATAAAGCATGTAAGAAAATGGGGATTCAGCCCATCATAGGATTAACAGCTTCTGTCTTTAGTGAGGAAGAAGAGCAATCTTATCCGCTTGTACTACTTGCTGAAAATGAAGTAGGCTACCAAAATTTATTGAAAATTTCTAGTAGCATTATGACAAAGTCAAAAGACGGGATTCCGAAAAAGTGGCTTGCTCATTATGCGAAAGGATTGATTGCGATTTCGCCAGGGCAAGAGGGGGAAATTGAACAATTACTATTACAAGGGCAAGATGAGCTTGCTGAAGAAGTGGCTCGCACGTACCAAAAAATGTTCGGAAGTTTCTATATGAGTTTGCAGCATCATGCTATTCAAGATGAGTTGTTCCTGCAAGAGAAGATTCCGGAATTTGTAAGTAGGGTGAATATTCCACTCGTTGCAACAAATGATGTTCGTTATGTGAATCAGAGCGATGCGCTTGTGCAGGAGTGTTTATTATCTGTTCAGAGCGGAACGAAGATGACTGATCCAGACAGACCAAGGCTCAAGACGGATCAGTATTATTTGAAATCATCTGCTGAGATAGAAGCTTTATTTTCTCATGTACGAGAAGCTCTTCATAATACAGTTAGTATCGCTGAACGTTGTCACGTAGAGATTCCGTTTCATGTAAATCAATTACCGAAGTTTCCGGTTCCGGCAAGTGAGACGAGTGATGCGTATTTACGCCACGTATGTGAAGAAGGACTATTAAAGCGATATGAAGCGGTGAAAGACGTCCATAGGCAGCGTTTGAATCATGAACTTGAGGTTATTTCTCGCATGGGATTTAGCGATTATTTCCTCATTGTTTGGGACTTTATGAAATACGCACATGAACATGATATTTTGACAGGACCGGGCCGTGGTTCAGCAGCGGGTTCACTTGTTTCTTATGTGCTGGAAATTACGGATATTGATCCAATTGGATATGACTTGTTATTTGAGCGGTTTTTAAATCCTGAGCGCGTTACCCTTCCAGATATTGATATCGATTTTCCTGATATCAGACGTGATGAGATGATTCGTTATGTAAAAGATAAATATGGTCAGCTTCGCGTTGCTCAAATTGTTACGTTTGGAACACTTGCTGCCAAAGCAGCAATTCGAGATATTGCCCGCGTAATGGGGTTACCACCGAGAGATATTGACATATTTTCAAAACTTATTCCCTCGAAGCTTGGGATAACACTAAAAGAAGCGTATGAGGAATCTGGGTCTCTTCGTGAATTTGTACAAGGAAATCTCCTGCACGAGCGCGTTTTTGAAATTGCGAAACGGGTAGAAGGTTTGCCGCGTCATACGTCTATTCATGCGGCTGGGGTTATTATGAGTCAAGAACCGTTAACGGGAAGCGTTGCGATTCAAGAAGGGCATAATGATGTGTATGTTACACAATATCCAGCAGATGTATTAGAGGAACTTGGTTTGCTTAAGATGGATTTCTTGGGATTGCGTAATTTAACGTTACTTGAAAACATTCTTAACTTTATCGTTACAAAGACTGGCAAACAAATTGATATACGAAATATACCTCTTCAAGATGAAAAGACATTTCAGTTACTAGGAAGAGGGGATACGACAGGCGTATTCCAGCTTGAATCTGGAGGTATGCGGAATGTACTTCGCGGGTTAAAACCAAATGAATTTGAAGATATAGTAGCTGTCAATGCTTTATATCGTCCAGGACCGATGGAACAAATTCCAACCTTTATTGAATCAAAGCATGGAAAGCGCCAAATTGATTATTTGCATCCTGATTTGGAACCGATTTTAAAAAGCACATATGGCGTTATTGTATATCAAGAACAAATTATGCAAATTGCTTCAAGACTCGCGGGATTTTCGCTTGGAGAGGCTGATTTACTGAGACGTGCGGTGAGTAAGAAAAATCGTGATATTTTAGATCAGGAACGAAAGCATTTCGTTCAAGGATGTTTAAAAAATGGATACGATGAAACATCCGCGGAGCAAATTTATGATTTAATTGTTAGATTTGCGAATTATGGTTTCAACCGAAGTCATGCAGTGGCGTACAGTATGATTGGATATCAGCTTGCTTATTTAAAGGCCAATTATCCACTTGAGTTTATGACTGCATTGTTATCAAGTGCGATTGGTAATGAAGATAAGATTGTGCAATATATACGCGAAACGAAGCGCAAAGGTTTTCGTGTTTTACCGCCATCGCTGCACAGAAGTAGTTACAATTTCCGTATTGAAGGAAATGCAATTCGTTATAGTTTGCTTTCGATTCGGAATATAGGGATGGCTACAGTAACCGCGGTGATTGAGGAAAGAGAACGAAATCCATTCCAAGATTTGTTTGATTTTTGTCTTCGTATGCCAGCGAAATTTGTTACAGAGCGCAATTTAGAAGCATTTGTTTGGGCTGGTTGTTTTGATGATTTTCAAGTCACGCGGACAACGTTATTTAATAGCATTAGGGGAGCGCTTGAGTATGCAAACCTTACGCGTGAATTAGGAGATATACCGAAATCAGTATATGTACAAGGAGAAGAGCTTCCCTTTATTGAACAATTAAATAAAGAGAAAGAAGCGCTTGGTTTTTATTTATCCAGCTACCCAACGGCGCAGTACGCAAAATTTGTAAAAGAACTAGAAATTCCGTCGCTTGCGCAGGCGATGAGGCAAAAGGGAAAAGTACAGCGTACCATTGTTTATATAACAAGGGTGAAAGTCATTCGGACGAAGAAATTGCAAAAAATGGCGTTTGTAACGTTTTGTGATCATAATGATGAAATGGAAGCTGTCGTCTTTCCGGAGACGTATATCCATTTTTCTGAAAGGTTACAAGAAGGTGAAATCGTTTTAGTTGAAGGGACGATTGAACAGAGAAATCATAAAGCGCAATGGATTGTGAATGGGGTGTATTCACTAGAACAAATGGATGTTTACGATGAAATGAAAGAAGCATCCATTTATGTGAAAATACCGTCACAATATGAAAAAAAGATATTCAATGATGTCACAAAAATATTGTTTCACTATTCAGGTTTTGCGAAAGTACTAATTTATTATGAAAAGGAACATAAAATGGTACAATTGTCTCGTAGTTTGTCAATCCATCCAAGTGAGGAATGCTTGGGAGCACTTCGCGAAATTGTCGGTGAGGAAAATGTCGTAGTGAAAATATAATGGACAATTTCCCTGTATTTCGATTATTATAGTAGTAGTGTTCGTGGTCAGACCACTTGGAGAGAATGATACCAGCAAGAATAATTTGAGGAGAGTGGATAGTTTGTCAACACTTCGTGAAGAAGCACTTCACATGCATAAAGTGCATCAAGGAAAATTAGAAACTGTATCAAAAGTAAAAGTAGAAAATGCAAAAGATTTAAGTCTTGCGTATTCTCCAGGGGTTGCAGAACCTTGTAAAGAAATTTATGACGATAAAAGTAAGGTATATGAATATACAATGAAGGGAAACATGGTAGCAGTTGTAACGGACGGAACAGCTGTACTTGGTCTTGGTAACATCGGACCAGAAGCATCTCTTCCAGTAATGGAAGGTAAAGCAGTATTATTCAAGAGCTTTGCTGGCGTAGATGCATTCCCAATTGCCTTAAATACAAACGATGTAGATAAAATTATTGAAACTGTAAAATTAATGGAGCCAACATTTGGCGGTGTAAACTTAGAGGATATTGCAGCACCAAACTGCTTTATTATTGAAGAACGTTTGAAAAAAGAAACAAATATTCCTGTATTCCATGATGATCAACACGGAACAGCTATCGTAACAGTAGCAGGTCTTGTAAACGCGCTTAAGTTAGTTGGAAAGAAAATGTCTAACATTAAAGTTGTAGCAAATGGTGCAGGTGCAGCGGGTATTGCAATCATTAAACTTTTATATCGCTATGGTGTACGTGACATTATTATGTGTGACCGAAAAGGTGCGATTTATGAAGGTCGCCCTGTTGGTATGAATCCGGTGAAAGATGAAGTTGCAAAATATACGAATAAAAATCGTGTAGAAGGTTCATTGGCAGATGTTGTAAAAGATGCGGACGTATTCATTGGTGTATCTGTAGCAGGTGCATTAACTGAGGAAATGGTTCGTACAATGAATGACGATGCAATTATTTTTGCAATGGCAAACCCAGTTCCGGAAATTATGCCAGAAATGGCGAAAGCAGCAGGGGCAGCTGTAGTTGGAACTGGTCGTTCTGACTTCCCGAACCAAGTAAATAATGTGCTAGCGTTCCCTGGTATTTTCCGCGGTGCACTTGATGTACATGCTACGCAAATTAATGAAGAAATGAAGATGGCAGCTGTACAAGCCATTGCAGAGCTTGTGGCGGCCGATGAGTTGAATGCGGACTATATCATTCCAGCGCCATTTGATGCGCGTGTAGCGCCTCAAGTGGCGGCTTACGTTGCGAAAGCCGCAATGGAGACAGGAGTAGCTCGCCGACAAGTAGATCCAAATGAAGTCGCTGAGAAAACAAAACAATTAGCGCTGATTGGTAAAGAATAAGCGAGGAATTTCCATTGACATCATCAAATACAAAAGTATATCTCGAAATTGTAAAGAAAATCCGCTCCATTATGGAAGAGGATGGTTTAGTAGCTGGTGACCGTTTACCGTCTGAGCGAGAATTAAGTTCACGCTTGAATGCGGGGCGTTCATCGGTACGAGAAGCATTGCGAGCTTTAGAACTCGTAGGGTTAATTGAAACAAGACGTGGTGAAGGGACATTTATCCGAAACTTTTATGACAACGGCCTTGTTCAATTGATTGCACCGTTTCTACTGCAAGATGAGAAAACAATTCGTGATTTGTTACAGACGAAACGATTGCTTGAAAAGGATATGCTTCGAATCGTTTGTGATTTACCGAAAGAAACGTTTTCTAAAGTGCTAGGTAAGTTACAACAAGTACTTGAGAATAACGAAAATTCAATTCAAGTGTTGCATCAAACGTTTTTCAAAACACTAATTGAACAAGTAGATAATTACTTACTTTATCGCATTTGGATGATTGTAAATGACTATGTTGCCACTCTTTCTTGTGAAATTTCGCTAGATTCTATAGAGATGTATAGAAATCTGTATGAAGCGCTAGACGCGAAACGAGAAGAAGAGGCGCTAAAAATTTATGATGAATTAGTAGAAAATATACAGTTTCACTCGTAATGTATAAAATTTGTCGAAATGACCATGACACGTTATGACAAACAATCTATCGCATAGCGGTTAAAGTTAAACGTAAAGAGAGAGGTTATGAGTGCGTGTTCAAAAAGGAGGATAAAGAAATGCGAGAGCTATCTTTACCAGGCTTTTTGGACATCCTCTATTAGACAGATTGAGAAGACAAGGCTAACATCAAACTTTGGTGTTAGCCCCGTTTTCTTCTTACCCTAACCTTAGCTCTCAACAAAGGGGGTCAAATTGTGCTAAGAGATTTATTCGTAAAAAAGAAAAAGTACGCTGCAATTCCTTCAGAACAAGTACGAAAAGATGTGCCGGACGGTGTTATGACGAAATGTCCGAAATGTAAGAAAATCATGTATACAAAAGAGCTTCTTAAAAATTTAAAAGTATGTGTGAACTGTGGTTATCATCATCCAATGAATGCATGGGAGCGCCTTGATAGTGTATTGGACGAAGGTTCATTTCGTGAATACGACAAAGAGATGGTTTCGTTAAATCCACTTGGGTTCCCAAATTATGAAGAGAAACTAGAGAGTGATCGCAAGAAAACAGAATTAAACGAAGCGGTTGTGACAGGTGAAGGAACAATTGATGAAATGCTTGTTGTTATTGCAGTAATGGATTCTCGTTTTCGAATGGGCAGCATGGGCTCTGTTGTAGGCGAAAAAATTGCGCGTGCAGTTGAAAAGGCATACGACTTACAAGTACCATTTATTATCTTTACTGCATCGGGCGGTGCACGTATGCAAGAAGGTATTTTAAGCCTAATGCAAATGGCAAAAACGAGCGTAGCTTTGAAAAAACATAGTAATGCCGGCGGATTATTTATTTCCGTTATGACTCATCCGACGACAGGCGGTGTTTCAGCGAGCTTTGCTTCACTTGGTGATTATAATCTTGCAGAGCCAGGTGCACTTATCGGGTTTGCTGGTAGACGTGTAATTGAACAAACGGTGCGTGAGAAACTGCCAGAAGACTTCCAAACGGCAGAGTTTTTACTAGAGCACGGTCAATTGGATGCGGTTGTGCATCGAGATCATATGAGAGATTCGCTCCGTAAGATTTTAGAAGTTCATCAAGGAGGGGAAATGGCTGTATGGCAGAGCTAGAATTTGAAAAACCAGTTGTTGAGCTAAGAAATAAGATTCGTGAACTGAAAGACTATACGAAAAACAGCCAGATGGACTTCAGTGAGGAGATTCGTATTTTGGAAGATAAGCTAGAACATTTAGAAGGCGAAATATACGGCAATATGAAAGTATGGGACCGTGTTCAAATTGCTCGCCATGCAGAACGACCGACGACGCTCGATTATATTGAGCACTTATTTACTGATTTTTTTGAATGTCATGGAGATCGTCTCTTTGGCGATGATGCAGCGATTGTCGGCGGCATTGCGAAATATTATGGGATGCCTGTAACGGTAATCGGGCATCAGCGCGGAAAAGATACGAAAGAAAATATTCGTCGTAATTTTGGGATGCCTCATCCAGAAGGATATAGAAAAGCACTACGTTTAATGAAACAAGCAGAGAAATTTAATCGTCCGATTATTTGTTTCATTGATACGAAAGGTGCATATCCTGGTAAAGCTGCTGAAGAACGTGGACAAAGTGAAGCTATTGCTCGTAATTTATTTGAAATGGCGGGCCTTTCTGTACCTGTTATTTGTATTGTTATCGGTGAAGGTGGCAGTGGTGGTGCACTTGGTCTTGGAGTAGGAGATTACATTCACATGCTAGAAAATTCCACTTATTCTGTTATTACACCAGAAGGAGCGGCGGCGATTCTTTGGAAAGATGCAGGAAAAGCAAAAGAAGCTGCAGAAGCGATGAAAATCACGGCGGCGGATTTGAAAGAATTAGGTGTAATCGACGAAATTATTCCAGAAGCACGCGGTGGTGCACATCGTAATATTTTAAAGCAATCAGAAAATATTGATCTGATGCTCAAAAAAACATTCGAAAAATTAAACGGTATTTCGAAAGATGAATTAATCGAAAAACGTTATGAAAAATATATGAAAATTGGGCAAGTTTCGTTTTCAAACGCTTCCATTTGGATAAAATAAGAAAAGCGTGCGTTCCACTTCGCGAATGCACGTTTTTATTATGAAAAGACACATCTTCTCCATTGTATTTTTATATTTTTTCATGTTATTTTATTATAAGGCAAATAATCTTTATGAGGTGAGTACAAATGAAACGTATTGGTGTATTAACAAGTGGTGGAGATTCACCTGGTATGAATGCTGCCATTCGTGCAGTTGTTCGTAAAGCGATTTTCCATGATATAGAAGTATATGGTATTTACCATGGATACGCTGGATTGATTTCTGGTCACATTGAAAAATTAGAACTTGGTTCTGTTGGCGATATTATCCACCGTGGTGGTACGAAATTATATACAGCAAGATGTCCTGAGTTTAAAGATCCAGAAGTACGACTAAAAGGAATCGAGCAATTAAAGAAACTTGGCATTGAGGGCCTTGTTGTTATTGGTGGCGATGGTTCTTACCAAGGTGCTAAAAAATTAACAGAACAAGGATTCCCGTGTGTCGGTGTACCAGGTACAATTGATAATGATATTCCTGGAACTGACTTCACAATTGGTTTCGATACAGCATTAAACACTGTTATTGATGCAATTGATAAAATTCGTGATACAGCTACATCTCATGAGCGTACATATGTTATCGAAGTAATGGGACGTCACGCTGGAGATATCGCATTATGGGCTGGTTTAGCTGATGGTGCAGAAACAATCTTAATTCCAGAAGAAGAGTACGACATGGATGATGTTATCGCTCGTCTAAAACGTGGTAGTGAACGTGGCAAGAAACATAGTATTATCGTTGTAGCTGAAGGTGTTGGAAGTGCGATTGATATCGGTAAGCACATTGAAGAAGCTACAAACTTTGATACTCGTGTAACCGTATTAGGTCACGTGCAACGTGGTGGATCACCAAGTGCACAAGACCGTGTGTTAGCAAGTCGTCTTGGCGCAAGAGCAGTTGAACTGTTACTTGATGGAAAAGGTGGACGTTGCGTTGGTATCCAAAACAATCAACTTGTTGATCATGACATTATCGAAGCGTTAGCTCAAAAGCATACGATTGATAAAGATATGTATCAATTATCTAAAGAATTATCCATCTAATCGGCATAACGTCGGATATTTGGGAACGGTTTCATAATTTTCGGAGGTGCAATATGCGTAAAACAAAAATTGTATGTACTATAGGTCCTGCTAGTGAAAGTATTGAAAAATTAGAACAGTTAATCGAAGCTGGTATGAACGTTGCTCGTTTAAACTTCTCTCATGGTAGCCATGAAGAGCACGGAGCTCGTATTACAAACATTCGTGAAGCTTCAAAGAAAACTGGTAAAACAGTTGCGATCTTACTTGATACAAAAGGTCCAGAAATCCGTACACATGACTTCGTAGACGGACAAGCTGAATTAGTAACAGGTGCAGAAGTTGTAATTTCTACAGAGCAAGTATTAGGAACTGCTGAAAAGTTCTCTGTATCTTATGCAGGTCTTTACGAGGATGTAAACCCAGGTTCTCGCATTCTAATCGATGATGGTCTTATCGAGTTAGAAGTAATTGAAAAAGCAGACGGCAACATCCGTACGAAAGTATTAAACAGCGGAACTGTAAAAAATAAAAAAGGTGTAAACGTACCAAACGTAAGCATTAAGCTTCCTGGTATCACTGAGAAAGACGTAAAAGACATCGTTTTCGGTATCGAGCAAAAAGTTGATTTCATCGCAGCATCTTTCGTTCGTAAAGCATCTGACGTATTAGAAATCCGTGAATTATTAGAAGAACATGGTGCACAATTCATTCAAATCGTACCAAAAATTGAAAACCAAGAAGGTATCGATAACATCGATTCTATCTTAGAAGTTTCTGATGGTTTAATGGTAGCTCGTGGTGACATGGGTGTAGAAATTCCACCAGAAGAAGTACCATTAGTACAAAAACGTCTAATCAAAAAATGTAACGTATTAGGCAAACCAGTTATTACTGCAACACAAATGTTAGATTCTATGCAACGTAACCCACGTCCGACACGTGCGGAAGCAAGTGATGTAGCAAACGCAATCTTCGATGGTACAGATGCAATCATGCTTTCTGGTGAAACAGCAGCAGGTCTATACCCAGTAGAAGCAGTAACGATGATGGCGAACATCTCAACTCGTGTTGAAAAATCATTACAATATGAAGATATGTTCAAGAAACGTATTAAAGAGCAAACTGCAACAATTACAGATGCAATTAGTCAATCTGTTGCACACACAGCAATCGCTCTTGATGTAGCTGCAATCGTTGCGCCTACAGAAAGTGGTCATACTGCGAAAATGATCTCTAAATACCGTCCAAAATCTCCAATCGTAGCTGTAACATCTGACGAGCAAGTATGCCGTCGTCTTGCACTTGTTTGGGGTGTACAAGCATTTATGGCTGAAAAACGTGCAGCATCTACTGATGAAATGTTAGATACAGCAATTCAAACAGGTATGGATGCAGGTTTAATCGGTCTTGGTGATACAGTTGTAATCACTGCTGGTGTTCCGGTTGCAGAAACTGGTACAACAAACTTAATGAAAATCCATGTTGTTGGTGAGCAAATCGCTAAAGGCCAAGGGATTGGTCGTAAATCAGCAAAAGGTAAAGTAGTTGTAGCAAAGACAGCTGCAGAAGCTGTAGCGAACGTAACGGAAGGTGATATTCTTGTTACAACAAGTACTGATAAAGATATGATTCCTGCAATTGAAAAAGCTGCAGCTCTAGTTGTAGAAGAAGGTGGCTTAACAAGCCATGCAGCTGTTGTAGGTGTATCGATCGGTATTCCAGTTATCGTTGGTGTAGAAGGTGTGACAGCGACTCTAATCAATGGCCAAGAAGTAACAGTTGATGCAGCGCGCGGAATTGTTTATAATGGACATGCGGAAGTGCTATAAGAAGTAATGTGAAGAGAAGGATGGGAGTCCTTCTCTTTTTTTTACACCTAAAATAAAAAAAGTGGCGAAGATAAGAGGGTTAGTCGTGATAGAGATGTTGTATTAGCGCTTGAGGAGGCTTCGTGAGTAAGGGGTGTTTGTTGGGAGGGGTATCCCTATGCATGCAGCTTCAAGGGGTGTATAAGGTGCTATTTGGAGGTTTTGAGACAAGGTTATTGAAAGAGGTATTACCTTTGTAAAGAAATCAGGTTGATTCTTAGGTTATTTGCATGAAGTAGGGGATTGTGAACTATAAATAATAGGGTGAAGGAGTGGGAGAATGAGGTGGATGTTATTTCTTTTTATTTTAATCCCGGCGCTTGAAGTGACAGTGTTAATTGGCTCTAGTCATTTGATCGGTATATGGCCGACGTTCGCTATGATTGTATTTACAGGTGTTCTTGGTACGTATTTAGCGAGGCGGCAAGGCTTTATGATAGTAAAGGAGATTAGATCTCGTTTACATAGTGGGGAAATGCCGGGAGATACTGTGTTAGATGGTATCTTTGTTTTTGTAGGAGGAATCCTTCTTTTGGCACCAGGTTATGTAACGGATGTGGTGGGTTTTGTTTTTTTATTTCCGGTGACGAGAAAGCCGTTTAAATCTATGTTGATGAAATGGTTTGAATGGAAACTAAGAAGGAATACAATTATTGTTCAGCGCTAGTGGTAAAAGAATAATTTTTTTTATGGTCTTATCAGTGGGAAATAATAACTACTGATGGGAGTTTACTTTATTGTACAAAAATAACACTTGGAATAAATAATGTTCTAAGTGTTATTTTTTTGTCGAATTATAAAATGTATATTTATACATTTGTAGAAAAAGGAAGAAAAGGTAATAATAAAAATGTAGAAAATAGAATAAAGATGTACAAATGACCTTGGAGGGCTCATTTTATGCAAAAAACAAGGGAATTATCCATTTGTTATGGGTAATTCCCTTGTTTTATTTTTTGTGAAGAAAATTTTATTGTAAGACTTTGATGAGAGTGAAAATATCATTTTTTTAATGGTGATCCCTTAATAAATTTCCATAAATCATGGAATACATGTGCTTTGTGCAATGTATTTAATAATACTAATGTAACTGGACCGATGATTAATCCTAAAAACCCATAGATTTTAAATCCAACGAATAGTGCGATAAGTGTTGGTAATGGATCGAGTCCAATGTTAGATGATAATACTTTAGGTTCCATGATTTGTCTTTGAACAATAACAACGATGTATAAAATAAGCAGACCAATTGCGAAAGCTGTATCCCCTGTGAAAAATACATATATTACCCAAGGAACAAAGACAGCTCCGGTTCCTAGATAAGGAAGTAAGTCGACGATACCTGTAATGAGTGCAATGGTAATAGCGTACGGCACACGTAAAATTAATAGCCCAACTAATACAATGATAGTTGTCATAGATACAAGTGTGAGCTGCGCTTTTACAAATCCGAATAGCGCTTTTCGTAAATCGACAAAAATGGTCTTTCCGTATCCGTGTACACGGTTGGGAAGTAATCGCTTTACTTTATAAGCAAGTGTATGCCAATCAAAACTAATAAAGAAAGTTGCTAATAAGACGAAGACAAGTACTGTTAAAGTCGTTGGAAGTGCACTAATGAAGTTTGTTAATCCGCTTATAATAGCTGTTAACAACTCTTTCATTTGTTTTGTTGCTTCTGTTCCTAGATTTTGTATGTTTTGTGTAATTGTATATTGCTGAGATTCACCAAGGTGATTAAATTTAGAAATTAAATCATCATATAAAGGCATAATATTATCGAGTGCAAATTGCTGTGCGTATTGCACTATAGTTGGTAACTTTTCTGTGACAATTTGCAGTAAGTAGGTTGTGGCGGAAATTGCTTCTGTCACAAGATATGTAACGAGTCCAACCATGGCGCCGAATACAAGAATTAAGCTAACAAGTACTGCTAAGGCGCGAGGGAATTGTAGTTTTTGATTAAGGAAATTGACGACTGGATTGATCAAATAAGCGAACGCTAAAGCGATGATAAAAGGGTATATAAGACCTGAAACATACAAGAGTGCATAAAACCCTATTACTGTTGCTACAATGACAAAGATAAGTCGCAATATGATATACAGTAAGTTTCGATTCAAAGGTGCTTACCTCCCATTCCAAATTGTAGTATGTTATAGTGGAATGATGGATTTATCCTACTATTTACGGGCGTTATGGACCGTTTTTAGGGCGGAAATGTTTGCTCGTAAAAGCTTGAAGGTGAGGACGAATTAACGGTAAGGATGTTCTCTTTTTTGATTGGTGATGTCCTCGTTTTATCTATTTTTATTTTACCTGTTTCTTATAAGAAAAGAAAGGAGAGTGCAGTTCTTTCCTTGTTGGTATAAATATTTCATTCCGATCTCAATTTTAAGCGCTAAAAGTCTGGATGTTTATCCTGCTATTTGGTGGTTAGTAAGACCCCGTTGATAGGAAGTTCACTTTATATCGATTCACAAATACTTCGCTTTATATCATGTATAACGATGTGTTTAACGGTAATTTTATTTGTAAACAGGTTCATTATTTTCAGAAAGGAAGTGTAGTCATGATTAGTCAGTCAACGTTATTTTTATTCATACTACTTATTATTGGACTTATTGCTAAAAATCAATCACTTACTGTAGCAGTAGGCGTCCTATTTTTATTAAAGTGGACGTTCTTAGGAGATAAGCTTCTTCCGTACATGCAAACGAAGGGAATTAATCTTGGAGTAACGGTTATTACCATCGCTGTTCTTGTCCCAATCGCTACTGGGGAAATTGGATTTAAGCAATTGGCGGAAGCGACTAAATCGTATTATGCGTGGATTGCGCTAGCTTCAGGAATAGCAGTTGCTTTACTGGCAAAGGGTGGATTGCAATTGTTAACAAATGATCCGCACATTACTACGGCGCTTGTATTCGGGACAATTATTGCGGTGGCATTATTTAATGGGGTCGCTGTAGGGCCGTTAATCGGAGCTGGAATTGCTTATGCGGTGATGAACATTATACAGATGTTTAAATAAAAAATTTTATAGTAATATAAATTTTTTGAATTCTTTCCATTCACAAAAGTCAGATAATTGTTTATAATAGGAATTAGAAACTTTTTAAAGGTTACATAACAACGAAGACTTACACCAGATAAAATAAAAACAACATAAAACAATTTTCTACTGATATTGTTTTATGTTGTTTTTATCATAAAACTCTTCGAAACTAGTTTTCCTCACCATCTGTTAGTCTAAGCGTGAGGATTCGAGGAGAAACTCACGCTCATGCTTTGCAAAAAAGTAATGGACTACAGGATGGGAACACCACAACAAATTGCATGATCGTGCATTTTGCTTGCCTAAAGAGTGAACGAGCGTTCATAATTTATAAGGGAAGCAAACGGATACAAGGGAGCAAGGTTGGGAGAATTTACAGGAAAAGGAGAGAATGTCATGACTGTTATTCGAGGTTTAGAAGGGGTAGTAGCAACAACATCATCTGTGAGTTCAATTATTGATGATACATTAACGTATGTTGGGTATAATATCGATGATTTAGCGGAGAACGCTACATTTGAAGAAGTGGTATACTTATTATGGCACCGCAAGCTTCCGAACGAAGAGGAGCTAACGGAGTTAAAGGGATTGTTATCTGAATATTCTAAAGTCCCAAGTGAGATTTTAACATATTTAAAACAAGTAGATTTAAAGATTGCACATCCAATGTCTGTTTTACGAACAGCGATTTCCATGCTATCATTATACGATGAGAAAGCTGAATTAATGGATGAGAAGTCCAATTATTTGAAAGCGGTTAAATTACAGGCTCAAGTAGGGACTCTTGTTGCAGCGTATGCAAGAATTCGCAAAGGTTTAGAAGTGGTTGAACCACGAAAAGATTTATCGTTAGCTGCAAACTTTGTTTATATGTTAAATAACCGTGAACCAAATGAAGTGGAAATTGAAGCTTTCGATAAAGCGCTTGTACTTCATGCGGATCATGAGTTAAATGCTTCCACATTTACAGCGCGTGTTTGTGTTGCTACGCTTTCAGATGTATATTCTGGTATTACAGCAGCAATCGGTGCGCTAAAAGGTCCTCTTCACGGTGGGGCGAATGAAAATGTAATGAAAATGTTAAAAGACATTGGCGAAGAAGAGAATGTAGAGTCTTATATTCATAATGCACTTCAAAATAAAGTGAAGATTATGGGATTCGGTCATCGCGTGTATGAGCATGGTGATCCACGTGCGAAACATTTACGCGAAATGTCTAAGAGATTATGCGTGCTTTTAGGTGAAGAGAAATGGTATAATATGTCTATCAAAATTGAAGACATTGTAACAAAAGAAAAAGGTCTTCCACCAAATGTCGATTTCTATTCTGCTTCTGTTTACCATTGTTTAGGAATTGATCATGATTTATTTACACCAATCTTTGCAATTAGCCGTATGTCAGGATGGTTAGCTCATATTCTAGAACAATATGAAAATAACCGTTTAATCCGTCCACGTGCTGATTATAATGGACCAACACATCAACGATATGTTCCATTAGCGCAACGATAAATGAAAAACACTATTTCGATAGTGTAAATACGCTTTCAAAAGTCTGATTTTTTCGCAAAGATATAATGATTGGAATATTTTAATTTGACTAACGGTTTGAACTGAGGGTTTTATTCCCTCAGTTTCATACATATGAAATTTCAAACATGGGGGTTATCACAGTGACGACAGGAGAAAAAATTACTGTAACGAATGGTGTTATGAATGTACCGAACAATCCAATTATTCCTTTTATTGAAGGGGACGGAATTGGACCGGATATTTGGGCTGCTGCATCTCGTGTATTAGAAGCGGCTGTTGAAAAAGCTTATGATGGTGAGAAGAAAATTGTTTGGAAAGAAGTGCTTGCAGGGGAAAAAGCATTTAATAAAACAGGCGAGTGGTTACCAGAAGAGACTTTAAATGAAATTCGCGAATATTTAATTGCAATTAAAGGCCCGCTTACAACTCCTGTTGGTGGTGGTATTCGTTCTCTAAACGTAGCACTTCGTCAAGAATTAGATTTATACGTATGTCTACGTCCAGTTCGCTACTTTGAAGGTGTTCCTTCACCTGTAAAACGTCCGGAAGATACTGATATGGTTATTTTCCGTGAAAATACAGAAGACATTTATGCTGGTATTGAATATGCACAAGGATCGCCAGAAGCTCAAAAAGTACTTGAATTCTTAAAAGAAGCAATGGGTGTAAATAAAATTCGCTTCCCAGAAACATCAGGAATTGGTATTAAACCAATTTCAGAAGAAGGGACAAAGCGTCTTGTTCGTGCTGCAATTCAATATGCAATTAACGAAAATCGTTCTTCAGTTACTATTGTTCACAAAGGTAACATTATGAAGTTTACAGAAGGTGCTTTCAAAAACTGGGGTTATGAAGTAGCGGAACAAGAATTTGGCGATAAAGTATTTACTTGGGCTGAATATGACCGTATTGTTGAAAAAGATGGTAAAGATGCAGCGAATAAAGCGATGGCAGTAGCTGAAGAAGCTGGTAAAATCATCGTAAAAGATTCTATTGCAGATATCTTCTTACAACAAATTTTAACACGCCCACGTGAGTTTGATGTTGTTGCAACAATGAACTTAAATGGCGATTATATTTCTGATGCACTTGCAGCGCAAGTAGGTGGCATCGGTATTGCACCTGGTGCAAACATTAACTATGTTACTGGACATGCTATTTTTGAAGCGACACATGGTACAGCTCCAAAATATGCAGGTTTAGATAAAGTAAATCCATCTTCTGTTCTTCTTTCAGGGGTATTATTATTAGAACATCTAGGTTGGAATGAAGCTGCGAAATTAGTAACTGCTTCAGTGGAAAAAACAATTGCTTCAAAAGTGGTAACATATGACTTCGCACGTCTAATGGATGGTGCAACTGAAGTGAAATGTTCCGAATTTGCTGATGCACTTATTAACAATATGGATGTAGCAGCAATCAAAAACGCATAATCAAAGTGGGGGAGAAATTATGACAATCAAACGCAAAAAAGTATCAGTCATCGGTGCAGGATTTACAGGAGCAACAACAGCGTTCTTACTAGCTCAAAAAGAGCTTGCAGATGTTGTGTTAGTGGACATTCCACAGCTGGAAAATCCAACAAAAGGAAAAGCGTTAGATATGTTAGAAGCAAGCCCTGTACAAGGTTTTGATGCTAACATTATCGGCACATCTGATTACGCAGATACTGCTGATTCTGACGTTGTTGTTATTACAGCAGGTATCGCACGTAAACCTGGTATGAGCCGTGATGATTTAGTAGCGACAAACTCAAAAATTATGAAAAGTATTACGCAAGATATTGCAAAACATTCACCGAACGCAATTATTGTTGTGTTAACAAATCCAGTTGATGCAATGACATATTCCGTATTTAAAGAAGCGGGATTCCCGAAAGAACGCGTTATCGGTCAATCGGGTGTATTAGATACAGCTCGTTTCCGTACATTCATCGCACAAGAATTAAACCTTTCTGTAAAAGATATTACAGGATTCGTTCTTGGTGGACACGGTGATGACATGGTACCTCTTGTACGTTATTCTTATGCGGGTGGTATTCCGTTAGAAACATTAATTCCAGCGGATCGCTTAGAAGCAATTGTAGAGCGTACACGTAAAGGTGGCGGAGAAATCGTAGGCTTACTAGGAAATGGTAGTGCATACTATGCGCCAGCTGCTTCTTTAGTTGAGATGACTGAAGCGATTTTAAAAGATCAACGCCGTGTATTACCAGCTATCGCGTACCTTGAAGGTGAATATGGCTATAGCGACCTTTACCTAGGTGTACCAGTAATTCTAGGTGGTAAAGGAATCGAAAAGATTATTGAATTAGACCTTCTTCCTGAAGAAAAAGCAGGATTAGATCGTTCTGTAGAATCTGTACGCAATGTTATGAAAGTTCTTGTTTAAAATATAAGTTAGGAAAAAGATTCGGGATCCCGAATCTTTTTCCGCTATTTAGCGGATTATTTTCTTGGAATAATATGAAAACGCTATCATTATTTGTATCCTATGATGGAAATGTAGATTGTAATATACCTTGCCCTCATTATAGTAGCGCTTCGGATAATATATCGCTTTTGGTAGGATAATAAAATAAAACTTTTCTCAGTATAGGAGATCCTGTTATCTTGCTATTTTCTTTGAATCTTTTGGAATAGTAAGGATAAGGTATATCTGCAAATAGGGAGATAAAGTAAAAATTGGGGGGATTGTAACGTGTTAAAGAAAAAAGTTCAAATTGGTCGTCGAATGGATGAAATTACAGTAGGAGAAAAATTATCCATCACTGAGAAGATTGAGGATAAAGACCTGTTATTGTATTTAGGGTTAACAAACGATTCAAATCCATTATATATCCAGCATGATTACGCATCCCAAACTCCGTATGAAAAACCGATTGTGCCAAGCATTATGTTAACCGGTATGATTACAACAGCAGTTACGAAATATTTACCAGGTCCAGGTAGTCATGTTGTTAGGAAAGACCTTACTTTTGTAAAGCCGGTACATCATTATGAAACATTGCAAATTCATTTTGAAGTTGTAGCGGTTTCGGGGGAGGAGCACACGATTGAGATGCGTGTATTCGCTTATGATGAAAAAGAAGAAGTGGTTGTAAAAGGTGTAGTAACGGTCGCGCCGCCTTATAAGTCAGCTTCCATTTTAGAAAAAGCGTTAGATAACTTTTAGAAAAATGAATAGGGAATGTAGATTATAATTAAAAATAGCTCTAACAGATGATAAATTATCTGTTAGAGCTATTTTCTTTGGAGGTTATAAAATATAAGAATAGCTAAAGTGTTGCTTAATGAAAGAATCCTGCTAGGAATCCATCTTTGAAATCAGAGCAACCTGTTCTTAATATAATCTTATCCAGCTAATAGACAATTCTATTGAGAGGGGAATTGTTTTCTAGTATGATGAGAATAGTGGGGAAACACTAGGATGAAGAAGGTTTCAAGTCTATTACTTGGAGGAAAAGAATGAGCAATCGAATTTTAGTCGTTGATGATGAGGAGTTTATCTTAACTTTAATTGAATTTAATTTACAACAAGCAGGATTTGAGGTCATAACGGCGATGGACGGTGAAGCAGCGCTTCAGAAAGCAACAACGGAACGTCCAGATCTAATTATATTAGATTTAATGCTTCCGAAAATGGATGGTATGGAAGTGTGTAAAGAATTACGTTTGCAGCGCATTATGACACCTATTTTAATGTTGACGGCAAAAGATGATGAATTTGATAAAGTGTTAGGTCTTGAACTTGGGGCGGATGATTACATGACAAAGCCATTTAGCCCAAGGGAAGTTGTTGCCCGTGTGAAGGCGATTTTGCGTCGTACAAAATTACAAGATGAACAAGTTCCAGAAGTGCAGGATGAAAATAGTATTACGATTACAGATTTAAGGATTTTACCTGAATTTTATGAGGCGTATTTCCAGGGAGAAAAGTTAGAGCTAACGCCAAAAGAATTTGAATTACTCGTATATCTTGCAAGGCATAAAGGGCGTGTTTTAACACGTGATCAGTTATTAAGTGCTGTATGGAATTATGATTTTGCAGGTGATACAAGAATCGTTGATGTTCATATTAGTCATTTGCGAGATAAAATTGAAAAAAATACAAAAAAACCAGTATATATTAAAACAATTCGTGGATTAGGTTATAAATTAGAGGAGCCAAAGGGAAATGAATAAATTTCGCTCGAGGCTTCTCTTTACATTTGTTTCTCTTATTGTCTTTATTTTAGTTGGACTAGGAGTACTCTTAGAAACAGTGTTTGAGAATTATTATATTGATCATGCACAGGAGAGAATGGTAAAAGAGACGAGATATATCGCTTTATTAGTAGAATCAGAAGGAATTGATAACGTTCTAAAAGAACCGAACGTATTTGAAAAGTTAGAAGATCAAATTCCTGCCTCGGTGATATTTACTGATGAAGAGAAGCAGGTCAAGTATAGTAAAAGTAAGAAATCTATATTGGATCAAGCCACCATTGAAGAGCTTTCCTCTGAAACAGCAAAACAAAGAAATAGAGTCATTACGAAGGAAACAAATAAAAAGAATGTGTTTCATCATGCCGTATTTGTTCAAGATGCGCAAGGAAAGCAAGGATATATCATTATACAAAGCATAGTGGAGCCTTTGAAGGATGTTCGCCAAAAAACGTGGGGACTATTAATTGTAGGATTTGTAATTGCTTGTCTTGTTGTTGTCTTTCTTGGTATGAAAATTACAGGGCAGTATATTCGTCCAATTGAATCTGTTACGAAAGTAGCAATTGAATTAGCGAAAGGAAATTATAAGGCTCGTGCTTATGAAAGTCATTCAGATGAAACAGGAATGTTAAGCAAGGCGATTAATATTTTAGCACGTAATTTACAAGAGATGACACTAGAACAAGAAATGCAACAAGATCGTTTACATACACTCATTGAAAATATGGGGAGCGGTATGATTCTGATTGATAGTCGCGGTTATATAAGCCTTGTAAACCGCTCGTATAAAGAGATTTTTCATGTAACAGATGAAGAGTACTTAAATCGCTTATATTATGAATCGTTTCAACATACGGAAATTATTGAACTTGTAGAAGAAATTTTTATGACAGAAGTGAAAGTGCGAAAGCAAATGCTGTTGCCACTTGGGATTGAAAGAAAACATTTTGAAGTATATGGTGCCCCGATCATTGGGACAAATCATGAATGGAAAGGGATTGTTCTTGTATTTCATGATATAACGGAATTAAAGAGATTAGAGCAAATGCGAAAAGACTTTTTAGCAAATGTATCTCATGAACTTAAGACCCCAATTACTTCTATTAAAGGGTTTTCTGAAACATTGCTTGATGGAGCGATGGAAAATAAGCAGTTTTGTGAGCATTTCTTACATATTATTTTAAAAGAAAGTGAACGTATGCAAGGCTTAATTGAAGACCTATTAGATTTGTCGAAGATTGAACAGCAAGGGTTTAAATTGAATATGGGTACTGTTGATGTGAAAGGGCTGCTTGAAGAAATTCACATGGTGTTAGAAAACAAGGCGCAAGATAAAGAAATTTCTTTACAAGTAGATGCACTGAGACATGTTTCTGTTATTGGAGATCCGAGCAGGTTAAAGCAGATCTTTATTAATTTAATTAATAATGCAATTGTATATACGCCAGCAGGTGGCATTGTTTCTGTCCGTTTATCAGAAGATGAATATAGCGCTTATATAAAAGTAACTGATACAGGAATTGGAATTAGTGAAGAAGAAATTCCACGTATTTTTGAGCGTTTTTATCGCGTAGATAAAGCAAGAAGTAGAAATACGGGTGGAACAGGCCTTGGTTTGTCGATTGTGAAACATTTAGTAGAAGCGCATCAAGGGACGATTACAGTGGTTAGTAAAATAGGGGAAGGCACAACCTTTACAGTTGTTTTACCGAAGTCGGCAATTGAGAAGTAGTTGTGAACATCAATTTTTCTTGGATGATAGATATTTACATTATATTAACAATAGCTTCATTAAATATTAATAAAATCCTGTTAATATAATACATGAAAACCCCTTCATCCAAGGAGTAATTTTGGACGAGAATAGTTGCTCTATTCTCGTCACTTCCCTTTTAGTAAACATGTAGTGTCTTTATTGAAAAAAATATCTTTATGTATTTACCAATAGGGTAAGGATATTTTATATGAATGAAGGTATTATGACAGCCTCTCCATTTATATGCCTAAATATATGCAATAGAAAAAACCGTTATTTTTCTTCTCTCTCTTAGTCATGTTAATATAGAGAGAAGGAAAGAACGGTTTTTTTCTATATCAAAAAATCGTTTTAATTTTGTATGGGGAGGTTTCCAATTTGGAAAAAAAAGTCGTATTAGTCGATGGGAATAATATCGCGTATCGTGCTTTCTTCGCGCTGCCGCTTTTAAATAACGACAAAGGTATACATACGAACGCAATTTACGGTTTTACGATGATGCTTATGAGAATATTAGAAGAAGAAAAACCGACGCACATGCTTGTTGCGTTTGATGCAGGGAAAACAACGTTTCGTCACAAAACATTTAGTGATTACAAAGGAGGGCGTCAAAAAACGCCACCTGAGCTTTCTGAACAATTTCCGTTTATTCGTGAACTACTAGATGCATTTCATGTACCGCGTTATGAGTTAGAGAACTATGAAGCGGATGATATTATGGGCACACTAGCGAAAGAAGCGAGTGAACAAGGAGCTCATGTTAAAGTTATTTCTGGAGATAAAGACTTACTTCAACTTGTTTCTGAAAATACGCTTGTATGTATTCCTCGTAAAGGAATTACAGAAGTAGATGAATATACGACAGCATCTCTATTTGAAAAATATAGTTTATCACCAAAGCAAATTATTGATATGAAAGGTCTAATGGGAGATCAATCCGATAATATCCCAGGTGTACCAGGTGTTGGTGAAAAAACTGCCATTAAATTGTTAACGCAATTTGAAACAGTAGAAGCAGTATATGAGAATTTAGATCAAGTGAGCGGAAAGAAATTAAAAGAAAAATTAGAAGCGAATAAAGAGCAAGCACTTATGAGTAAAGAGCTTGCAACAATTATTACAGATGCGCCGGTTACGGTGCATGTGGATGATATCGAATATAAAGGGTATGAAGCGAGTGATGTCATTCCGATGTTCGAGAATTTAGGGTTTACTTCCCTACTAAATAAGCTTGGTGCTACTCCTAAAGAAACAGCTCCAGCTGAATTAGATGATATTTCATTTGATATTGCTGAAGAAGTAACAAAAGAAATGTTACAGCAAGATAGTGCAATCATTGTGGAAGTACAAGAAGATAATTACCATAAAGCGGACATTCAAGGGTTTGGTATTCAAAATGAAAATGGTTGTTATTTCATTCCAAGCGATGTTGCACTAAAATCTGAAGCCTTTACTGAGTGGCTTGCGAATGAAGAAATGAAAAAATATACATTTGATACAAAACGTGCAATCGTCGCACTTAAGTGGAAGGGATACGAGATTCGAGGGATCGACTTTGATTTATTAATCGCTGCTTATTTACTCGATCCAGCTGATACCGATAAAGATTTCCGTGCAGTAGCGAAAATGAAAGAGACGCATGCAGTGAAGTCTGATGAAGAAGTATACGGAAAAGGTGCAAAGCGTGCGGTTCCGGAGCAAGGTGTAGTTGCTGAGCATGTCGCTCGCAAAGTACATGTATTATACGATGTACAGCAAACGTTTGTAGAAGAACTACAGAAAAATGAACAGTATGAACTGTTTACAGAGCTAGAATTGCCGCTTGCTCGTGTGTTAGCTGAAATGGAAGTGAAAGGTGTTACTGTTGATACGGAACGCTTACGTAATATGGGAGATGAACTTGCTGGAAGACTCGCGGAAATGGAACAAGAAATTTATGAGCTTGCAGGAACGGAATTTAATATTAATTCTCCAAAACAGCTCGGCGTTGTTCTATTTGAAAACTTAAACTTACCGGTTATTAAAAAGACGAAAACAGGGTATTCCACATCAGCTGATGTGCTGGACAAATTAATGGATCATCATGAAATTATCCCTAAAATTTTACATTATCGTCAATTAGGGAAGTTGAATTCGACGTATATTGAAGGGTTGCTAAAAGTTGTTCATGACGATTCGTCTAAAATTCATACGCGTTTTAATCAAGTGTTAACCCAAACAGGGCGATTAAGTTCTACTGAGCCAAACTTACAAAACATCCCGATTCGTTTAGAAGAAGGCAGAAAGATTCGTCAGGCATTCATTCCATCGAAAAAAGATTGGGTGATATATGCGGCGGATTATTCACAAATTGAGCTGCGTGTATTAGCAGACATTGCGAAAGATAAAGGGTTAGTGGAAGCATTTCAGCATGATATGGATATTCATACGAAAACAGCAATGGACGTATTTGGTGTTGGAAAAGATGAAGTAACATCGAATATGAGACGTCAAGCGAAAGCAGTTAACTTCGGAATTGTATATGGTATTAGTGATTATGGACTTTCACAAAATTTAGGAATTACACGAAAAGCGGCAGGGGAATTTATTGAAAAGTACTTTGAAAGTTTCCCAGGTGTAAAAGAATATATGGATGAGATTGTACAAGAAGCGAAGCAAAAAGGATACGTTTCTACATTATTAAATCGTCGTCGTTATATTCCGGAAATTACGAGTCGTAATTTTAATTTACGCAGCTTTGCGGAGCGTACTGCGATGAATACACCAATTCAAGGTAGTGCAGCGGATATTATTAAAAAAGCGATGATTATTATGGCGGATCGTCTAGAAGAAGAAGGATTACAAGCTCGTCTTCTCTTACAAGTACACGATGAATTAATCTTTGAAGTGCCAAAAGAAGAAGTAGAAAAACTAGAGAAGCTTGTACCTGAAGTGATGGAGCATGCGATTGAACTTGCTGTTCCGTTAAAAGTTGATTATTCTTCCGGTCCAACTTGGTATGACGCAAAATAAGGAAGTGATTGAATGCCTGAACTACCAGAGGTTGAAAATGTTAGAAGGACACTTGAAAATCTTGTAACGGGAAAAACAATTCAAGATGTGATTGTAACATATCCAAAATTAGTAAAGCGACCAGATGACGCGGAGCTCTTTAAAGAAATGTTACGTGGTGAAACGGTTGAACGAATTGAGCGCAGAGGTAAGTTTTTACTTCTTTATGTAACAAAGTACGTTATTGTTTCACATCTTCGTATGGAGGGGAAATATTTACTTCATGAGGGCGATGATCCAATTGATAAACATACGCATGTGCGTTTCCAGTTTACAGATGGTACAGAGTTACACTATAAAGATGTAAGAAAGTTTGGAACGATGCACCTCTTTAAAAAGGGTGAAGAGTTTACTCAAATGCCACTTGCTGATTTAGGACCAGAGCCATTTGATGCTGAACTAACACCAGCGTATTTACAAGAGCGATTGCAAAAGACAAGCCGCAAGATAAAAGTTGTATTGCTCGATCAAAGTCTTTTAGTAGGGCTTGGGAATATATATGTAGATGAGGTATTATTCCGTTCTGGGATTCATCCAGAACGAGAGGCTTCATCTTTAACGAAAGTGGAAATAGAAAAGATTCATGCGGAAACCGTCGCGACATTAGCTGAAGCGGTTGAACGAGGAGGAAGCACGATCAGAACGTATATCAATTCACAAGGGCAAATCGGTTCGTTTCAAGAGCTTCTAAATGTATATGGAAGAAAAGATGAACCATGTGTAACTTGTGGTACTGTAATTGAAAAGACAGTTGTTGGTGGACGTGGCACGCATTATTGTCCTGTTTGTCAGCCTAGAAGCTAAAAAAGCAATTTTTTTCAATAACATCGGATAGGCATTTGTCATATACATACAGCAAAGCTATGTATAGGGAAGGAGCTTACCGATGTATCATTATTTCTCACTTATTTTATTAGCTTTTACATTAAGCTTAGATAGCTGTAGTGTAGGGCTTACTTATGGACTAAGGAGTGTGCGGATTCCGTTAAAATCGATAGTAATCATTGGAGTTTGTTCGGCGGCAGTGATGCTTCTATCTATGGGGATTGGGCATATGATTGCTAAAGTGTTTTCTCCAATTATTGCGACACGTATCGGTGGACTTGTTCTTATAGCAATTGGGGCGTGGGTACTATATCAATTTTTTCGGAGCGACAGAAAAGATGAACCGCAGCAAGAAGAGAAAGTTTGGAAATTAGAAATTGCTTCGCTTGGATTAGTTATTCAGATTTTACGAAAGCCGACTGTTGCTGATTTTGATAAATCAGGAACAATCTCTGGTGGAGAAGCGTTACTTCTTGGTATCGCTCTTTCGGTGGATTCATTTGGAGCTGGAATTGGTGCATCCTTACTTGGGTATGCACCAGCCATGATGGCGGTATTAGTTGCTGTTATGAGCTCTTTGTTTTTATTTATCGGAATGAGATTAGGAACTGTTTTATCAAATATGCGGTGGTTACAAAAATTTACGTTCCTGCCTGGGATTTTGCTCATTATTATTGGGATTTGGAAAATGTAAGTAAAGGCGTGGAACATAAGTTTCACGCTTTTATTATTGAGGAGGAAGAAGAATGACAATTGTAATTGGATTAACCGGAGGCATTGCAAGTGGGAAAAGCACAGTTTCACAAATGTTTCGTGAGCTAAACATCCCTGTAATTGATGCGGATATGATTGCAAGAGAAGTTGTAGAACAAGGTAAGGATGCATATAAAGAGATTGTAGATGTGTTTGGAAAGGAGGTTGTACAAGCAGATGGAGAGCTGGATCGCCAAAAATTAGGAAGTATTGTATTTCATAATGAAGAAAAACGATTGCATTTAAATAAAATCGTTCATCCTGCTGTTCGTAATGAAATGAATGCACAGAAGGATATGTACATAAAAGAAGGTGTGCAAGCGATTGTGCTAGATATTCCACTTTTATTTGAAAGTAAGTTAACGGCAATTGTGGATCAAGTTTTACTTGTCGCTGTTAAGCAGGATGTACAATTAGAACGTTTAATGAAACGTAATGCATTTACAGAAGGAGAAGCGAAAGCACGCATTGATTCGCAAATGCCTTTAGCGGAGAAGGTAGCATTAGCGGATAAAATCATTCATAATGATGGCACAATTGATGAGACAAAAGCCCAATTAAAAGACATTTTAAAAGAATGGAGCATTATTGACTAAAAAATTGTGAAATTAATGAAAATGTTTAGTGACATATCTCCTTTTTGTGTTATACTATTATTGGGATTGGAGATAAATAGTATAACGCATTCAAGGGGGATAACAGATTATGAATCGTGTGGCAATTAATGGATTTGGACGTATTGGGAGAATGGTATTTCGTCAAGCGATAAAAGAAAGCGCATTCGAAATTGTAGCGATCAATGCAAGCTATCCATCAGAAACATTAGCGCATTTAATCAAGTATGATACAGTTCATGGCAAGTTTGACGGAACAGTGGAAGCATTTGAAGATCATTTACTAGTGGATGGGAAAATGATTCGCCTTTTAAACAACCGCGATCCAAAAGAATTGCCTTGGAAAGAATTAGGTGTTGAAGTTGTAATTGAAGCAACTGGTAAATTTAATGCAAAAGAAAAAGCGATTCTTCACGTAGAAGCTGGGGCGAAAAAAGTTATTTTAACAGCACCTGGTAAAAACGAAGATATAACAGTTGTAGTTGGTGTAAATGAAGACCAATTAGATATTACAAAACATACTGTTATTTCAAATGCATCTTGTACAACGAACTGTTTAGCGCCTGTTGTTAAGGTGTTAGATGAGCAGTTCGGAATTGAAAACGGTTTAATGACAACCGTTCATGCTTATACAAATGACCAAAAAAATATTGATAACCCACATAAAGATTTACGAAGAGCACGTGCATGTGGACAGTCTATTATTCCTACAACAACGGGTGCTGCGAAAGCGCTAGCAAAAGTTCTTCCACATTTAAATGGAAAACTTCATGGTATGGCACTTCGCGTTCCGACACCAAACGTGTCTCTTGTTGATTTAGTAGTAGATGTAAAACGTGATGTAACAGTTGAGGAAATTAATGAAGCATTTAAAACTGTTGCAAATGGTGCAATGAAAGGGATTATAGAGTTCAGCGAAGAACCTCTTGTTTCCATTGATTTTAATACAAATACACATTCTGCTATCATTGATGGTCTATCGACAATGGTAATGGGTGAGCGTAAAGTGAAGGTACTTGCTTGGTATGATAACGAGTGGGGCTATTCTCGACGCGTTGTAGATCTTGTGACGTTAGTGGTTGATGAATTAGCAAAACAAGAAAATATACAACACATTTAATGTAAATAAAAAGAAGGCAAGCGATTGCTTGCCTTCTTTTTAATTTTTTTTCTGAAAAGGAAAAAAATTATATAAGTATATGTTTTTGTTGTTACATACCTAGAACCATTGTGATTACTGTGTTTGTGAATCTTTTCTTTTTTTTTGGGAAAAGTAAAGAAGAGAATATGAGGAAAAAATCGAAAAAACTGTTGTTGCAAAATGAAAATAAACAAAGTATACTAACACTCGTAAACTTAAGAGCTGAGGTACGTAGTCACTGCTTAAAGGGTTAGGACCTCTCTGGACTAACTTTCCCCCGTGGTAGTGGAGCAAGCCAAATTGCAAATTAGTTTTCAATTCGAACAGTTAGATTAAATTTATGAGGGGGAACTGTAGAATGGATACTATGGATACGATGGGTCGTCACGTAATCGCTGAACTTTGGGATTGCGATTTCGACAAGCTTAATGATATGCCGTTTATTGAACAATTATTTGTGGATGCAGCACTAAGAGCAGGTGCTGAAGTGCGTGAGGTAGCTTTCCATAAGTTTGCACCGCAGGGTGTAAGTGGAGTTGTAATCATTTCAGAATCTCACTTAACAATTCACAGTTTTCCGGAACACGGCTATGCGAGTATTGATGTTTATACTTGCGGGGATCGTATTGATCCAAATGTTGCTGCAGAATATATTGCAGAAGGTTTAAATGCGAAAACGCGAGAGAGCATTGAGCTTCCTCGAGGCACAGGTAGCTTCGAAATTAAGCATAGGGAAACAAAAGCTCTTTAAAAAAGAACATAATTGATTTAAAATGTAAAGAGGTGTATAATGCACCTCTTTTTAGTTTATATAAAATGAAGTATTGATAAGTAGTTAAAGTAGTGAGCAAATAAAAATGGTTATATAATATTGGATATATATTTTCACGTGTAGGTGAATGAAAGAGAGTAAAGATTACATTGTAAGGGAGTGAATGAGTTGCGTTGTCCAACCTGTTTTCATAATGGTACAAGAGTATTGGATTCACGTCCGGTAGACGAGGGACGCTCGATTCGAAGAAGGAGAGAGTGTGAAAGTTGCTTAAACCGATTTACGACATTTGAAAGAGTGGAAGAGCCACCTCTTATTGTTGTAAAAAAAGAAGGAACACGAGAAGAGTTTAATAAAGAAAAGATTTTACGTGGACTAATTAAAGCTTGTGAAAAAAGACCCGTATCGCTAAAACAATTAGAGGAAGTAACGCAAAATGTAGAGCGTGAACTTCGAAATCTAGGTATATCAGAAGTGAAAAGCGATATGATTGGTGAAATCGTGATGGAAGCACTGCGAGATATTGATGATGTTGCATATGTACGTTTTGCTTCTGTATACCGTCAATTTAAAGATTTAAACGTATTTATTGAAGAACTAAAAGATATACTGCAAAAAGAAAGAGAGTAAAGTGAAACTCGAAATTGCGATAAATTCTTCTCTTCGTTTCTTTGTGGGATGATGTGAAAAAGAGCTAGAAGCGGAGGCTATTAGCTCTTTTTCACTAAGAGGCTATTATTATATAGAATGTGATGAGATAGAATGGACGAAAGAAAGGAATTGCAAGGATGGAAAAACAGTCATGGCTGGAGCTATTGCCAATTGATCGTTATAAAGTAAGTGCAAAAGGGTTGCTACATAGCTATGATCGGAAGGTATTAACGATGTTATATCAACCATTAGTAGGTAGCAAAGCTTTCAGCTTATACATGACGCTATGGGGAGAGCTAGAACAGGATCGTGTGTTTGGAAAAGAGAATACGCACCACTCTCTTATGGTAACGATGCAAATGCAGCTTCCGGAAGTGTATGAAGAGCGGGTGAAATTAGAGGCGATTGGGCTTTTAAACGTATACATTAAAAAAGAAAAAGATATTCGAATGTTTATATATGAATTACAGCCACCGTTAACTCCGAAACAATTTTTTGATGATATTGTTCTAAGTATTTTCTTGTACAACAGATTAAGCCGAACGAAATACAATCAAGTAAAACAATATTTCTTAGAAGAAGAGTTCGACTTTGCTTCGTATGAAAATGTTACGCATTCTTTTAATGATGTATTTGGTTCATTTAACCCAGGACAATTTGAGCATGCGCAAGAAGAACTTCGTATTCCGAAGACAACAGTTATGCCTGGAAATGAAAAGGGAACTGCACCTGAGGTCTGGAATGATTTCTTTGATTTCTCCTTATTTGTAGATGGTTTATCGACACTTGTTCCCAAAAAGGCAATTACAGATCAAATACGTGAATGTGTGATTACGCTAGCTTACGTATATGGTGTCGATGTGATATCCATGCAAAATATTGTTCTTGGCGCGATGACAGAGCTGCAAACGATTGATATGGAAAGACTTCGGAAAGGAGCGCGTGATTGGTACCAATTTGAAAATGGTCAAGCGCTTCCTGTGTTAAGTGAACGAGTGCAGCCTCATTCTGCACGTACGATGAAAGAGAAAGAACCGTCTACGCAAGAAGAGATGCTTATTAAACAGCTTGAGGAAATTTCACCGAAACAATTATTAAAAGAAATTTCGGGCGGAGCAGAAGCGACAAAAGCGGACTTGCAAATTGTAGAAGAAGTGATGATGAGCCAGAAACTGACGCCAGGTGTTGTTAACGTACTTATTTATTATGTTATGCTTCGTTCTGATATGAAACTCGCTAAAACATATGTTGAAAAAATTGCTGGGCACTGGGCGCGAAAAAAGGTCGGTACAGTATCAGAAGCAATGGCCTTAGCAAAAGAAGAGAATCGTCAATATCAAGAATGGGCTGAGACGAAGAAAAAAGGTCGTACATCTAAGAAAACTGTGCGGAAAGAAATGGTACCAGATTGGCTTAAGGAACAGCCGGAAGAAGAGCAGAAAGAACAATCGAAAAACCGTCCAAGTGTAGTCGAAAAACCGAACAAGTTAGAAGAAGAACGTAAGAGATTGGAAGAAGAGTTAAAAAAATATAAGCGTGATTAATAAAAGAGAATGAACGCTCTTTGAGGTGAAAGAATGGAGCATATTCAAAATTCATTTGCAAAGTTGATGCAGAATGAAAATTTTAAAAATAGATATGAAGTGTTAAAAGCGGAAGTTATGGCACACCCGCGTGTGAAAGAGTTTATTGAGGAACATAAAGGTGAAGTAACAACTTCTATGATAGAACGAAGTCTTGTGAAACTGTATGAATACATTGGACAAAGTGTTGGGTGCGGAGATTGTCCGAACTTGGAATCATGTAAAAATATGATTCAAGGGTATGAACCAAAATTGGTTATTCAAGGTAAGATGATTGACATTCAATATGATCGTTGCGTACGAAAAGTAGCTTACGACGAAAGAAAGAAACAAGAGAAGCTGATTCAAAGTGTATATATGCCAAAAGATATATTGCAGGCTTCTATGTCTTCGCTTGATTTATCCGATGGAAACCGTTTTGAGGCAATCCGCGCTGCGAATGAATTTTTAAGTGCGTATAAGCCAGGGGAAAAAGTACAAGCGTTGTACTTCCATGGACCGTTTGGCGTTGGGAAAACGTTTGTTTTAGGTGCAATTGCTAATGAACTGGCGCTACGAAAAGTAAGTTCAATGATCGTATACTTACCAGAGTTTTTACGTGAAATTAAAAGTTCTATCCAAAATAATACGATTAGTGAGAAGATTGATGCGGTAAAGTATGTTCCAGTATTGATGTTAGATGATATTGGAGCGGAGGCGATGTCTAGCTTTGTACGTGATGATGTCCTAGGTGCTATACTGCAATTCCGTATGTTGGAAAACTTACCGACGTTCTTCACATCTAACTTTGATTTTAAACAATTAGAACATCATTTAACATATACACAACGTGGGGAAGCAGAAGAAATGAAAGCGGCCCGTATTATGGAACGTATTAGATACTTGGCGAAGCCAGTTTCAATTGGTGGGAAAAATCGCCGCCATACGTAAAGAGCAAGCGCTATGCTTGCTCTTTTTTTGTTATAGTGTTTGTTTCTTTTCGAAAATGAGATCGAAATATTCGGGGCGTCCTTGCCAGCTATTCCAGGGGAGAAAACTTGTACGAATCTTCAGTCTTCTTTCGTATACTTTGTAATAATTTCTTGGTAATGTTCTGCAGGTGTAGATCTAATAAAACCTGGTTTTAGTTTGATTGTTACAAACTTATATTCGAACATTGTATCCCGCCTTCAATAACTTAATGGTTAAATTTTACAATTAAATAGTATCGTTACGCTGAAAATTCATACGAGCTTGTATCATTTTTTTCTCCCCCCCTTAATATATATAAAATTAGCAAGAAATATCGAGTGAAGACTTTCAGTGATAGGTGATTTATTTCTACTTAGAGTGAGGCTTCACGAATCGGACTCTTATGGGATTTGTGTCTTACTTATTTTTTGGTAAGAGATTACTGTCCTTTAGAGCGGGGATAAAAGGGGGGACAAGAGTGATTGAAATTTGCTTCGAAGAAAAAAATGATGCTGTGTATGTATATCAACAACTAATGAAGAGAACGGAAGAGCCGTATAAAGAAACGAGTGTTTACCTATATGAGCAGAAGGTTATTATTCATATACCGATATGTGATTCGCATTATATTGAGAAAGTTTTGATACCAGTACTTCTATATTTCATTGTAAATATAAAGCAAAACGAGTGGCTTCGTGTCATCTTAAAAGAGAAGTTTTTCTATGAAGAACATGAAGAATGCCATCAAATTATACATATGGCACATGCGATTTTAAAGGGGAAACGAAAAGGGATTGCTCGTGATTTAACACGTAATAAAATCGAAAACCATGTTATGTCTTCATTAAAAGGTTGGCTTAATGATCCATTGTCATTTTCCTTCTCGTCGTATGTTCGCTTTCGTTTGCGCACATACAGGGAGATGGTAGAACGGCTGGCAGAATTGGCGATTGACGAATATAAAATGGAGCAAGAATATCAAATGTTTATTGAAATGCTTCGTCAGCAAGTAAGTAGTCGGAAGTCGAGATTACCTTGTTTGCACCTTGTGTTCGATGAAAGTTTTATTTTTTATGATGAAAAAGGGATACGTTTAAAACAGGAAAGATTGGTTCAATATATAGATGAAGAATTAATTGCTCAAAAAGATGTATACATTGATACGAAAGTAATCGCACCGCTTCTTTCTATTTCACCGAAAATGATTTATTTATATACGAAAGAACAAGATCATAATATGATTGTTACCCTTCGAAATGTATTCCAAGAACGAGTTCAATTATGTGCTTTGCATGAATTTGAACACAACGTGAAAAATTTAAAAAATAAAGGGAACGCCCTTGATTTTCTAAGTTTTTGAGCATATAATTACCTACATAAATGAAATATATTGAAATGTCACGATGAGGACAAGAGTAATTTGCTACGATTCTCAGAGAGGGAAGCCTTAGGGTGTGAGCTTCCTAGTACGGGTGTATTACTTACCACCTCTAAACTTTAGCAGTGAACGTTTTTTCTAGTAATTGCTAACGGACAACACCGTTATGTTGAACTTGAGCAATTAGCAGTTTTGTTAATTGGAACAAGGGTGGAACCACGAATTCAACACTCGTCCCTTTTTACGGGATGAGTGTTTTTTATTTTGAGAAAAAGAGGAGTGACCAGTGATGGCAGATGTAGTTAAAATTACTTTCCCTGATGGAGCTGTGAAGGAGTTTCCAAAAGGAACAACAACTGAAGAAATCGCAGCTTCTATTAGCCCAGGCTTAAAGAAAAAAGCTGTGGCTGGTAAATTAAATGATGAGATGATTGATCTTCGTACACCAATTGAAGAAGATGGTGCAGTTTCAATCATTACATTAGATTCTGAAGATGGCTCATACATTTTACGCCACTCAACAGCCCATCTTTTAGCACAAGCGTTAAAACGTTTATATAAAGATGTGAAACTTGGTATCGGTCCAGTAATCGAAAATGGTTTCTACTACGATATCGATATGGAAGAAGCAATTACAGTTGAAGACTTCCCGAAAATCGAAAAAGAAATGCAAAAGATTGTGAACGAGAACTTAGAAATCGTTCGTCATGAAGTACCACGCGCAGAAGCGCTTCGTCGTTACGAAGAAATCGGCGATGAGCTGAAATTAGAATTAATTAACGATCTTCCAGAAGATGCAGTTATTTCTATTTATGAACAAGGCGAATTCTTCGACCTTTGTCGTGGTGTTCATCTTCCGACTACAGGAAAAATGAAAGTATTTAAATTATTAAGCGTTGCAGGTGCTTACTGGCGCGGCGATAGCAATAATAAAATGCTACAACGTATTTACGGTACTGCATTCGTGAAAAAAGCAGAATTAGATGAGCACTTGCGTATGCTTGAAGAAGCGAAAGAGCGTGACCACCGTAAATTAGGTAAAGAGTTAAAGCTATTTACAAATAGTCAAAAAGTAGGACAAGGTTTACCACTTTGGTTACCAAAAGGTGCAACAATTCGTCGTATTATCGAGCGTTACATTGTTGATAAGGAAGCAAGCTTAGGATATGACCACGTATATACTCCAGTACTAGGAAGCAGAGAGCTGTATGAAACTTCTGGTCACTGGAATCACTATCAAGATGGCATGTTCCCAGCAATGGAAATGGATAATGAGCAATTAGTGCTTCGTCCAATGAACTGTCCTCACCATATGATGGTTTATAAAAATGATATCCACAGCTATCGTGAATTACCAATCCGTATTGCGGAACTTGGAACGATGCACCGCTATGAAATGTCTGGTGCACTATCTGGATTACAACGTGTACGCGGAATGACTTTAAATGATGCACATATTTTCGTTCGTCCAGACCAAATTAAAGAAGAATTAAAACGTGTTGTAAACTTAACTTTAGAAGTATACAAAGACTTCGGTTTAGAAGATTATTCATTCCGTTTATCTTATCGTGATCCAGAAGATACTGAGAAGTATTTTGATGACGATCAAATGTGGGAAAAAGCACAATCTATGTTAAAAGAAGCGATGGATGAAATGGGTCTTGATTACTATGAAGCTGAAGGTGAAGCGGCATTCTATGGTCCGAAACTTGATGTTCAAGTTCGTACTGCACTTGGAAAAGACGAAACACTTTCAACTGTACAATTAGACTTCTTACTTCCAGAGCGCTTTGAATTAACTTATGTTGGTGAAGATGGTAAACCTCATCGTCCAGTTGTTATTCACCGCGGTGTTGTATCAACTATGGAACGTTTCGTTGCTTTCTTAATCGAAGAGTACAAAGGTGCATTCCCAACATGGTTAGCGCCAGTTCAAGTACAAGTCATTCCAGTTTCTCCGCAAGTACACTTAGACTATGCGAAGAAAGTACAGGAAGACTTACAACGTGCTGGTATCCGTGTTGAAGTAGATACTCGTGAAGAGAAAATTGGTTATAAAATCCGTGAAGCACAAATGCAAAAAATTCCGTACATGCTTGTAGTTGGTGACAATGAAGTTACTGAAAATGGCGTAAACGTACGTAAATATGGTGAACAAAAATCAGAAACAATCGCATTAGATGCGTTTGTTGATATGATTAAAGTAGAAGGAAAACGCTAAAAAAGTCGCGGCATGCCGCGACTTTTTCTTATATTTTGTAATACGCAAGTACGGTGACTAGAACTAGAAATAATAACCATACAATACTTCTCGTAAAAAAGTATTGCATGTATTCGTGTTGTTTGTTACAATATTTCTTGTTGTTAGTAAAACACGTCATCTTGACAGACGTTATGTCCTATGGTAAACTCATCAAGGATAATAGAATATTGTTTTGTGGAACAAGTAGAAGCACCCGCTTCTCACCTGATTGACGCATTCGCAGTTAGCAGGTAAATGTATTTCTTACTTAAGATCTTACAAGTGTGGGTGCCGTATGCCCGCACTTTTTTTGTTCGGGTTCTATGACTACAAAACGTGTTCTGAGAAAACCTTGGAGGTGGCTTACTATTAGCAAGGATATGATGATTAACGAGCAAATTCGTGCACGTGAAGTACGTTTAGTTGGTGCAAATGGTGATCAGCTTGGCATCAAGTCTCGTAATGACGCTTTAGACTTAGCTGCAAATCTTAATCTTGATTTAGTATTGGTTGCTCCAAATGCGAAACCGCCAGTATGCCGCATTATGGACTACGGTAAATTCCGCTTTGAGCAACAAAAGAAAGAAAAAGAGCAGCGCAAAAATCAAAAAGTAATCAGCATGAAAGAAGTTCGTTTAAGTCCAACAATTGATGAACACGACTTTAACACAAAACTTCGTAATGCTATCAAGTTTTTAGAGAAAGGCGACAAGGTTAAAGCGTCAATTCGCTTTAAAGGACGTGCCATTACTCATAAAGAAATCGGTCAACGTGTTTTAGATCGCTTCTCAGAAGCTTGTGCTGAAGTTAGTACAATTGAATCTAAGCCTAAAATGGAAGGACGTAGTATGTTCTTAGTTTTAGCACCGAAAAACGATAAGTAATAGATAGAGGAGGAAATACCTATGCCTAAACAAAAAACTCATCGCGGCGCTGCAAAGCGTTTCAAAAAAACTGGATCTGGTAAACTTAAGCGTTCACACGCTTACACAAGCCATTTATTCGCTAACAAATCTACAAAAGCTAAACGTAAACTACGTAAAGCTGGTGTAGTAAGCGCTGGTGACTTCAAACGCATTCGTCAAATGCTTGACAACTTAAAATAAGTTCGGTTGATATATAGAACAAATAGGAGGTAATATTATGCCAAGAGTAAAAGGTGGTACGGTTACTCGTAAACGTCGTAAAAAAGTTATAAAATTAGCAAAAGGTTACTACGGTTCTAAAAATACATTATTTAAGGTTGCTAACCAACAGGTTATGAAATCTTTACTATATGCATTCCGTGACCGTCGTCAAAAGAAACGTGACTTCCGTAAATTATGGATCACTCGTATCAACGCAGCTGCTCGTATTAACGGTCTTTCTTACAGCCGTTTAATGCACGGTTTAAAAGTTGCTGGTATCGAAGTTAACCGCAAGATGCTTGCTGACTTAGCTGTTCATGACGAAAAAGCTTTCGCTGAATTAGCAACAGTTGCAAAAAACAACTTAAACTAATTATTCAAAAACCTTAGAAGAATTTTCTTCTGAGGTTTTTTTATTTTTACCGAAATGGAAGAGGAAAAGATTAACGGACGTATTGTTATCGATATGAAAAAAGAATCTTAATATAATGTGTCAAGAGCTATGGGAAAATCCTCTAGCTTTTTCGATATAATATTACATAGATTTTTTTGAAAATTTTTAAATAAATGGTAGATTTAGGTATAACATTGTACTAATATGTAAATGAAAACCTTTTCAAAAACCGAGTGAGGGAGGAGTTCATTTGAAAGCAGCTGTCGTAAACCAATTTAGAGAGAAATTAGAGGTAAAGGATGTCCCAAGGCCAAAAGCAGGAATGAATGAGGTGCTTGTACATATTCAAGCATGTGGTGTTTGCCATACAGATTTACATGCAGCGCACGGTGATTGGCCAGTAAAGCCGAAACTGCCATTAATTCCAGGGCATGAAGGTGTTGGGATTGTGGAAGAAGTAGGTGAGGGGGTTACTCATCTTAAAATAGGGGATCGCGTTGGTGTACCATGGTTATATTCAGCATGTGGACATTGTGAATACTGTTTATCCGGTCGTGAAACACTTTGTTTGGATCAGCATAATGCCGGTTACTCCGTTGATGGGGGTTATGCAGAGTATTGCATCGCAGCAGCTGATTATGTCGTGAAAGTACCAGAAAACTTAAGTTCTGTGGAGGCGGCTCCTTTATTTTGCGCAGGTGTTACAACTTACAAGGCATTAAAAGTATCAGAAGCGAAACCCGGACAATGGGTAGCGATTTTTGGAATTGGTGGGTTAGGTCATTTAGCGATGCAGTATGCAAAAGCGATGGGATTACACGTAGTAGCGGTTGATACAGTTGATGAAAAACTTGAACTCGCAAAAGAACTCGGTGCAGATTTAGTTGTAAATCCATTAAAAGAGGATGCTCCGCTTTGGATTCATGAAAAGGTAAATGGCGTACACGCTTCTATTTGTACAGCGGTATCTAAACCAGCATTTGATCAAGCGTATCGTGCAGTTCGCCGCGGCGGTTCATGTGTAGCGGTAGGCTTACCACCAGAAATGATGGAAGTGCCGATCTTTGATACCGTACTAAACGCGGTGAAAATTGTGGGCTCTATCGTTGGAACACGTAAAGACTTACAAGAAGCACTCCAATTTGGTGCAGAAGGAAAGGTGAAAGCAATTATAGAAACACGTCACCTTCATGAAATTAATGAGATTTTTACCGAAATGGAAGAAGGAAAGATTAATGGACGTGTTGTGCTGGATATGACAAAATCAATATAAAAGTTGTAACGATATAGAAGAATATATAGTAAAAAGTCGGAGGAGCTTCCTCTGGCTTTTTTACTGTCGTTCAATCATACAGAAAGGTGGCTTTCCTAGTAGAAACGACACTGCTATAATGGAAAGATGATATACAACGTTCATCGTATGTAGAAAATGAATGAAACGTATTAATGTTTTAGGGACAAGCTATTTAATAGAGGTATAGGAAGCTGTCCTGTTAATAAGAGATAGAGGATTTTGATTTATAAGTATTACAATTAATATGAGATGAAACAACATTGTTTTTTTATGCGATGTTGGAGGAGGAATAGAATAGAATGGATTTACTACAACTATTTAAATTACAAAAAGAATTAGATGACCGTATTGTGAAAGAACATGAGTTACAACCGAAAAAATTACTGAAAGAAAAAATGTTAGCTTTACTTGTTGAAATTGGAGAACTGGCAAATGAAACACGTTGCTTTAAATATTGGAGTAAAAAGCCAGCAGCTGAGCGTGAAGTTATACTTGAAGAATATGTAGATGGATTACATTTTATTTTATCAATTGGGATTGACTTAGGAATCGATAAAAATTTCCTGTTTTATAAATGTGCACAAACGAATAAAACACAAGTTGAAATTTTCTTAGACACATATGCGAAAGTGATTCGCTTTACAGATCAACCGTCTATTACAAATTATATCGAACTATTTACAAGCTACCTTCGCCTTGGACAAGCTCTTGAATTTGGCCAAGAAGAAATTGAAAAAGCGTATTTAGATAAAAACGAAGTGAATCATCAGCGTCAAACGCAAGGATACTAAGTTGATTTTTGAATATTTCAATTTGCTTTTGTATAATAAAGTGACTGAAGAAAAAGGAGGGTGTTGGCAATGACAAAATTAGACGCGACATTGACAATGCTAAAAGAATTAACAGATGCACGTGGCATTGCAGGTAACGAACGCGAACCACGTGAAGTAATGAAGAAGTATATCGAACCGTTTGCAAGTGAAATTTCTACAGATAATTTAGGAAGTTTAGTTGCGAAAAAAGTAGGGGAAGAAAACGGTCCGAAAATCATGGTAGCTGGCCATTTAGATGAAGTTGGCTTTATGATTACGCAAATTGATGACAAAGGTTTTCTTCGTTTTCAAACGGTTGGTGGCTGGTGGTCACAAGTTATGCTTGCACAGCGTGTAACAATTGTAACGCGCAAAGGGGATGTAACAGGTATAATCGGTTCAAAACCACCGCATATTTTACCAGCAGAAGTTCGTAAAAAGCCGGTTGATATTAAAGACATGTTCATTGATATCGGTGCTTCTAGTAAAGAAGAAGCGATGGAATGGGGCATACGACCAGGGGATCAAGTTGTACCGTATTTTGAATTCCAAGTGATGAATAATGAAAAGATGTTGCTTGCAAAAGCCTGGGATAACCGTATTGGTTGTGCAATTGCAATTGATGTATTAAAACAATTAAAAGATGAGAAGCATCCAAACGTTGTTTATGGTGTTGGAACTGTACAAGAAGAAGTAGGTCTTCGCGGCGCGAAAACATCTGCACATTATATTAAACCAGACATCGCGTTTGCAGTAGATGTTGGTATTGCTGGTGATACACCAGGAGTAACAGATAAAGAAGCGCAAAGTAAAATGGGCGATGGACCACAAATCATTTTATATGATGCATCTGTAATTGGACATACAGGTCTTCGTGAATTCGTAATTGATGTTGCGGATGAATTAAAAATTCCATATCAATATGATTTCGTACCTGGTGGCGGAACAGACGCAGGAGCAATTCACGTTTCTGTAAACGGAATCCCGTCTATGGCAATTACAATTGCAACTCGCTACATTCACTCTCATGCGGCAATGCTACACCGTGATGATTATGAAAATGCAGTGAAACTTATTGTAGAAGTTATCAAACGTCTAGATAAAGAAACTGTACATAATATTACATTTAACTAATAAAAAAAGCGAAGGGATGTCCCTTCGCTTTTTTGTGTTTAAAAAGGCCTTTCTAATCCAGCGGCAGTATGTGCTCCTAAAATAATTAAACGCGTGAGCTGCATCGCCATAAAGTGAGGGGTATAGATCATGCCTCGTTTCAACCAAGACATAATCATTCCGATATGTGCCCCCGTTACATAACTAATCAGAATATCCCGCGGAACCATAAGTTCTTCATCGTCTGGCTGTGAAATAGACAGACTTAACGTTAAATGTGTTTGAATGGTTTTCATCATTTTATAAGAAAAATTTCCGGCTGCTTTGTCTCCGAGCATTACATTGTAAAAGGTAGCATTCTCAGCGATGTGTTCAAATAATGCTAGAAAAGTTGGATGTGGAGAATCAAAGGTAAGCTGAAAATCTTCTTTCTTTTGTTTCTTAGGTTTAATTATTTCAGTTAACGTTGTTAGCATTTCCTCTATATTTTTATCTAATAAATCGTATTTATCATGATAATGGCTATAAAATGTAGCACGGTTCACAGGAGCACGCTCAGCGATGTGCTGCACTGTTACATTCTCAAAGCCTTTTTCGCCTACTAAAGCGACAAAAGCATCCTGTATTAGCTGTCTCGTTCGTTTTACACGCGGATCATTTGTATTTTTAATAGACATTTTTACTGCTCCTTGCTGAATTTTATTAACTTAACCAACACATATATAGTTTAGTGTTGGTTAAACGACATTCATACCCAAATTGTCGGTTGTAGATTCGAAATAATTATTTATAATTATAAACGATATTCCTTTAGAAAACAGCACCACGCACATGCAGGGAAAGAATGGTTTTGCATGGCAAAAGGTGTGCTTTTTTTGTTTAATGGTTAATATAATTAACAATTAAACAGTATAAACAAAAGGAGTGGAAATAGTTTAGAAAAAATTATATGCGATATAAGGAGAGGAAAGCAATGAATCAGTTTCGAAGAATGGTGATTATTAATATTATCACATTAATTGTATTAGTTAGCGGTGGTATTGGCGGTTATTACTACTACAATCAAGCTGAAAACTATTTAAAAACAGAAAATGCAAAAATCGACGGGAAAGTAATCCCGATTGCATCACCAGTAGCAGGTAAGCTAACAGAATGGAAAGCAGAAGTAGGTAAGAACTACAATGAAAATGATAAATTAGGTGCCGTTTCTGCACAAGGTCCAAATGGTGAGCAAACGATAGATGTAACAATTCCGAAGACTGCAACGGTTGTTCAATCAAATGCAACAACAAATGCGTTCGTTGGAGCAGGTAACCCGATTGCATATGCGTATGATATGAGTGATTTATGGGTAACAGCAAATATTGAAGAAATAGATATTGATGATGTACAAAAAGGTCAAGAAGTAGATGTATATGTAGATGCATATCCTGACACAACATTAACAGGAAAAGTAGAACAGGTTGGATTAACAACAGCAAATACGTTCTCTATGCTGCCATCAAGCAATGCGACAGCTAACTATACGAAAGTGACACAAGTTGTACCAGTTAAAGTTTCTTTAGATCATAGCAAATCAGTAAATATTGTTCCTGGAATGAATGTGACAGTTCGTATTCATAAGTAAGGGGGAGATGAAATGTCCTCAGTTTTAATAGTAGGATATGCATTATTTTGTATTATCGTCTTCTTCCTTGTAAATCGTCTTTTAAGAAAGAAAAAAACGAACGCGGGAGAAGAACAAGTCCCAGCCGTAAGTAAGATAGAAACAAAGAAGCCAGAACAAGAGGTTTCAAATGTATTGGAGTTAGAAGCACCAAAACAGGAAACACTAGAGCAAGAAACACCGAAAAAACAATTGCCGGTAGCGAATGTAAATGTAAAAGCAGTTGTAGCGGTATTAATTTTCGGTATGTTCGTTTCGATTTTAAACCAAACAATCATTAATGTTGCCTTACCTCCATTAATGAATGAATTCAATGTATCAACTTCAACTGCACAATGGTTAATTACAGGATTTATGCTTGTGAATGGGATTTTAGTTCCAATTAGTGCCTTCTTAGTTTCCAGGTTTACGTATCGTAAATTGTTTGTAGCGGCTATGCTGTTCTTCACAGTAGGCTCTATCATTTGCGCGTTATCAGGAAACTTTACAATGATGATGACAGGGCGCGTAATTCAAGCGGTTGGTGCTGGTATTTTAATGCCAGTTGGTATGAATATTTTCATGACTCTGTTTCCGCCGCATAAGCGCGGAGCAGCAATGGGATTACTTGGTGTGGCGATGATTTTAGCGCCAGCTATCGGACCAACTGTAACAGGTTGGGTTATTGAAAATTACAGCTGGAACTTAATGTTCTACGCAATGTTTGTCATTGGTTTAATCATTACACTATTAGCTTTGAAATTCTTTACATTAGCGCAGTCAGTTTCCAAAACGAAGCTTGACATGTTTGGCGTAATTAGTTCAAGTATTGGCCTTGGGAGCTTATTGTACGGATTTAGTGAAGCGGGAAATAACAGCTGGAGTAGTGCAGAAGTTATTATTTCACTTATTATTGGTGTGATTGGTTTAGCGTTATTCATTTGGAGAGAAATAACGACGGATAATAAAATGCTTGATTTACATGTGTTTAAATATCCAACGTTTACTTTTACTTTATTAATTAACGCAATTGTAACGATGGCGCTATTTGGCGGGATGTTATTACTTCCAGTATACCTGCAAAATATTCGCGGCTTTACGCCAATTGAATCAGGTCTATTGCTTCTTCCAGGTTCATTAATTATGGGGATTATGGGACCGATTGCAGGGAAGTTATTTGATAAGTATGGAATTCGTCCATTAGCGATAGTGGGATTAGCTATTACAACATATGCAACATATGAATTTACACAGCTATCAATGGATACACCATACAGTGTCATTATGACAGATTATATTATTCGTTCATTTGGGATGTCATTCATTATGATGCCAATTATGACAGCGGGTATGAATGCGCTACCGATGAAATTAATTTCTCACGGTACAGCAACACAAAATACGTCAAGACAAGTAGCTGGTTCAATTGGTACAGCGATCTTAATTACAATTATGACGCAGCAAACAACCAATCACGTCGCAGATTATGGAAACATGCTAACTCAGACAAATCCAATTTTAGTTGATAAAGTACACGGAATGGGACAAAGCTTAGCAGCTGTAGCTGGATCAGCACAAGCTGGAGATGCGATGAGCTCACAACTATTATTCGGACAAATTTCGAAGTTATCTGCGATCAATGGTATTAACGATGCATTCTTAATTGCAACAATATTAGCAGGTATTGCTTGGGTGTTATCGTTCTTCTTACAATCAGGCAATAAGCCGAACCGAAAAGCAGGGAATTAATTTCTCTGCTTTTTTTGTGTTCTTATATGCTAAAGAAGTTACATCGGTAAAGACATCATTTGATAGAAAATAGCTCCCAATAGTCCTATAGAAAAAATAATAATCCCCATGTTGCGAATGCTCTTAATTTGATTACGTATTCCGCTTCTACCTGCTAATAAACCAGATAAAGCGAAGAGAATCCAGTACAGGACAGTTGGAATTGGTAAGATCTTATCACCATCTATCCCCATTCCCCAGAAAATAAAAGGCATAGCGACGAATGAGAAACAAATAATTCCCATTGTGATAACAAGTAGCTTTCGATACATGATTCCTGCTATGACTAAATAAATTCCACCAACTATTCCACAGGATACAAGTACGGGCATAAAGAAAACCCATAGAAAGCTTAAAATTTGCATATTGTAATTTCCTCCTAATTTATAAGTTATATTTTATAACAGGAGGTTTATTTTGGATATTATTAAGAAATATATAAATTTTGATAGAAATGAGCGATAGGGAAACGAATTAAGATATTCTTCAACAATACGCAGTTTTAATTCAAAATTATATTTAACCCAAATAAACACCCCAATAGTTAGATTTTTGGTCTAACTATTAGGATGCATATCACAGCGATACCTCTTTTTTACGATAAAAACGCCAATGTATTATTCATCATATGAAATAACATTGCTGGAAGGATCGAATTTGTTCTTTTGCATAATACAGCCATTAACATCCCCATAATGAAAGTTACAAGCATTACGCCTGGTGAGTACGTATGAGCAATCCCGAAAAGTAAGCTCGTTCCGATTGCTGCAATCCAAAATGGAAAGCGCTGTGAGAAGAAACGAAGTATGATTCCGCGGAAAATAAGTTCTTCAAAGATAGGGGCAAATATTGCAAACCCGAAAATCAATAGCATTCGATACTGTTTTAAAATATCCAAGTTTAAAGCGGAGGATTGCTGCTCGGTTGCATCTGGAAACAGGTGTGTAATGATAAATGAATTTAAGACGATATTTAAAGCAAAGAAAAGAAGTAAGTATACGTAAGTACTCACCTTTTTGAGTGCTTGGAAATTAAAAGCTGCTGATAATAGTCTTTTCGCTGGTTCGTATTTGTAGATGAATAGCAATAAGATGAGTAGCTGTAAAAAGGTATTTGCGGTATTTCCAAGGGACTCGTATAGAGCGATTGTTTTTTTGTCCGTAACGCCTTCGCTATAAATCGTAAGCGGGAGTAATATACATAAACCACTAATGATTCCTGTTCCAAAAAAGGCGAATAAAGCGGAACCGATAAATTGTCCCCATGACATAGATTTTTTTTGACCATATGTAAGTTGTGTAGTTGATTGCATATACTGAATCCTCTCTTTGTATTTATATATAAAATTATACATATTTAATTTCAAGATGTCATTGTCCGATATTGCATAATAATCAGATATTTAAAGTGAGAAATGAATGATTAAGAAAAGAAAAAGTACTATATTTCGCTATTGATTGATACGGTGGACTAAAGGTAGTATTCAAAAGCATTTCATTTCTTTAAACGTCCGCAAGAAGAATGCATGGATGATATACTGCTAGCCGTTTGGGATTGTATTGGAAAATGAAACGATAGTGTTACAAAAAGTACTTTTACTCCCGCAGTCACATCAGTTGTAAAGGAGAGCAGAAAACAGATTACTGAAAAGTGTGAAATGAGGAAGTTGTTGTAAAATAATAAAAGAGGTATCGCTATGTAGTAATACCTCTTATTCATTGATAAATTTGCTCTGTTTTTTTATTGGATTTCGATTGCTGTGTTTGTAATTCACGATCTACCATTCGATCCAATCGCTGAATTGCTTGCAATGCTTTTTCATAAGAGATTGTTCGATAGTGATGTGCTCCGCCTGGTTCTTCATCTGCTTCGTCCGCCCACTTAATAATATTTTGTAGAGTTGTTCTTTCAAGTGTTTGTTCTAATAGGAAGGAATCTGTGTGCAGAAGAATTGCAACAGAAATTTCCTTTGCTTGCTTCGGGTGTTCTCCTAATCGAATTAGCAATTTATGTGCTCTTTCCGCTCCTTTAATGGCATGTATATCATTTTTTTTATACAATTCATAGTCCCATTCTCCATCACGATACCATGTGTAATGTCCTACATCATGAAGAAAACCAGCCTTTGTCGCTGCATCGACTGAAACGTGATATTTTTTTGCTAAGTGAAACGCATGGTAAGCGACAGCGATCGCGTGGACCATTCCGGAACGGTTTATATATTTTTGTGTAATGTGATGTTGGAAAATTTGTTCAAGTGTGATATGACGCATAAAATATCCACTCCTTTTATTCATTGATGTGTATGATGGAAACCAAAAAGATTGCCGTAAATATATTTTGACTATTTTACTTCATCATGCCTGTGTTAGTAAAGTAGAAATGTTTAGGAAAGAGAACTTTGAGGAATTCATCGCTAACATAAAAGTCACCCTAACTCACGCTAAGGTGACTTCCTATTCTTTATTTTTTTAACCCTTGTTCCAGTGTCTCTAACATTTCATGTTTTTCATTTTCATCTGCATTTTTCCAAATGACTTCGAATAAAACGCCAAGTCCTGGAAGCATTTTTTCTTCACCGCTTTGAATTGCATCTACAATTGTTTCTTGTAATTGCCCTTGTGTGTTTCCAGATACATTTGCTAATACAGCACCGCGTAAATTAAAGCTCATCACTTTCACCTCTTCTTCTGAATTGAAACTGACGTTAGTTTTTGTTCTTTTTAGTGTAAATATGTATAAAAAATAGGCTATAATGAGAATACAAGAAGAGAGGGAATGCATAGAATGAAAAATATTGATTCAGTACAAAATCCGCGCGTGAAGCAGTGGAAAAAGCTGCAAACGAAAAAAGAGCGCGATCAAAAAGGACTATTTTTTGTAGAAGGATTCCACTTAGTGGAGGAAGCTTTAAAAGCAGGAGTTGTAACAGAGCTTATCGTCTCAGATCAGACAGACCTTCCGAAAGATTGGACGGTTGCTGATGTTGAAATGTATATTGTGCCTGAAGCGATTGTAAAGGTACTTCGTGAAACAGAAACGACGCAAGGTGTATTTGCTGTTTGTGAGAAGCATGAAAAGGAAATTGTTCTTACAGATGGAAAGTTTCTGTTATTAGATGGTCTGCAAGACCCAGGTAATTTAGGAACGATTATTCGTACAGCAGATGCAGCTGGTATTCAGGCCGTTGTGCTTGGAGAAGGATGCGTTGATGCTTATAATAGTAAAGTACTTCGCTCAACGCAAGGTTCTATCTTCCATTTACCGATTGTAAAAGGGAATTTAGAAGAATGGGTAGATAAATTGAAAGAAAAGAATGTCCCTGTATACGGTACAGCTCTTGAAAATGGAGTTCCTTATGGCGAAGTCGCGCCGACAGGAAGTTTCGCATTAATTGTAGGAAACGAAGGAAATGGTGTACGCCAAGAGATTCTTACAAAATGTGATCAAAACTTGTATATTCCGATTTACGGTGGGGCAGAATCATTAAATGTTGCGGTTGCTGCTGGGATTTTAACGTATTATTTACAAAGCCCGGTTGCGAATCGATAAAAAACTTCTTATAATAGGTGGAAGTGAAATAGTTAAAAAACGTTGATAGAGAAGAGTAGCTTGCAAAATCGCCATATAGGGAGAGAATGCCGTAGACTGAAAGCATTCTTATGGTAGACGGAAGTGAATTCACCTCTGGAGTTGACGCCAGGACCATATATATGTAAAGGCGTTCCGGTCTAAGAAGCCGTTATAACAATTAAGTGGGCAGACTTGTTCTGTCAATTTAGGGTGGTACCGCGAATTTACCTCGTCCCTTTTTAGGGAGCGAGGTTTTTTTATTTTTAACATTAGGAGGGTTCCAAATGGAAGCACGTTTAAAAGAGCTAAAGCAAAAAGCGTTAGAGCTGATTGAAGAAGCGAAAGAGCTAAAGGGCTTAAACGATGTACGCGTTGCCTATTTAGGGAAGAAAGGCCCAATTACAGAAGTATTACGCGGCATGGGGAAATTATCAGCAGAAGAGCGTCCACGTATGGGAGCATTAGTAAATGAAGTACGTGAAGCAATTCAAACGCGTTTAGAAGACAAAATTAACAATATAGAAAAAGCAGTAATCGAAGCGAAATTAGCATCTGAAACAATAGATGTAACATTACCAGGGCGTCCTGTAGAAACAGGGTGTCATCATCCGTTAACAGCGATTGTTGAACAAATCGAAGATGTATTTATCGGTATGGGATATGAAGTAGCTGAAGGAACAGAAGTAGAAAAAGACTACTACAACTTCGAAGCATTAAACTTACCGAAAGATCACCCAGCGCGTGATATGCAAGATACTTTCTACATTACAGAAGAAACATTGCTTCGTACACATACATCTTCTGTGCAAGCACGCATGATGGAAAAGAATATAGAAAAAGGTCCAATCAAAATTATTTGTCCTGGTAAAGTGTATCGACGTGATGATGATGATGCGACGCATTCACACCAATTCATGCAAATTGAAGGTCTTGTAATCGACAAAAACATTCGTATGAGTGATTTAAAAGGTACATTACAAGTATTCGTGAAAAAGATGTTCGGTGAAGATCGTGAAATTCGTCTTCGTCCAAGTTTCTTCCCATTCACAGAGCCATCTGTAGAAATGGATATTTCTTGTATGATGTGTCACGGCAAAGGGTGCGGCACTTGTAAAGGAACAGGATGGATTGAAATTTTAGGTGCGGGCATGGTTCATCCAAACGTACTTGAAATGGCTGGCTATGATTCAAAAGAATATCAAGGTTTCGCATTCGGTATGGGTGCAGAGCGTATTGCAATGTTGAAATACGGCGTTGATGACATTCGTCATTTCTATACAAATGATGTACGTTTCTTACAACAATTCAAACGAGCGTAAGGGAAGGAGAGGATAAGTATGTTCGTATCATATCGTTGGTTACAAGAGTATGTAGATATTAAAGATGTAACAGCACAAGAACTAGCAGATAAAATCACGAAAAGTGGTATTGAAGTAGAAGGCATTGAAGTATTAAATAAAGGTGTAAAAGGTGTTGTAGTTGGTCACGTATTAGAATGCGAAAAACACCCAGAAGCTGATAAGTTAAGCAAATGTCTAATCGACATTGGGGAAGAAGAGCCAGTACAAATTATTTGCGGAGCTCCTAACATTGCAAAAGGTTTAAAAGTACCGGTTGCGAAAGTTGGCGCTGTTCTTCCTGGTAACTTCAAAATTAAAAAAGCAAAACTACGCGGCGAAGCTTCTCACGGTATGGTTTGTGCACTGCAAGAGCTTGGTATTAATGGGAAACTAGTTGCGAAAGAATATGCAGACGGTATTTTCATTTTCCCAAGTGATGCAGAAGTTGGTGCAGATGCACTTGAAATCTTAAACTTACACGATGAAGTACTTGAACTTGGTTTAACACCAAACCGTGCAGATTGCTTAAATATGTTAGGTGTTGCATATGAAGTGGCTGCGATTTATGGTCGTGAAGTAAAACTTCCAGCTGCAAACTTACAAGAAATAGCAGAAAAAACATCTGATCACATTTCTGTAAGTGTAGAAGCAAAAGAACAAAACCCATTATATATCGCGAAAATGGTGAAAAACGTAAAAGTTGGTCCATCACCAATGTGGATGCAAACACGCCTTATGGCAGCTGGCATTCGTCCAATTAGCAACGTAGTTGATATTACAAACTATATTCTAATTGAATACGGTCAACCATTACATGCATTTGACTACGATAAATTAGGTTCAAAAGAAATCGTTGTTCGTCTTGCAAAAGAAGGCGAGAGCATTACAACATTAGATGATCAAGAGCGCAAACTACATGATCATCACCTTGTTATTACAAACGGCACAAAAGCATTAGCTGTTGCTGGTGTAATGGGCGGAGCTGAATCTGAAGTTGATAACGATACAGTAAACGTTCTAATCGAGTCTGCATACTTTGCAGGTCAAACAGTGCGCCACACATCAAAAGACTTAGGTCTTCGTAGTGAATCGAGTGCACGTTTTGAAAAAGGAATCGACCCAACGCGTACATTTGAAGCAATTCAACATGCAGCTGCTTTAATGGCGAAATATGCTGGCGGTGAAGCGTTAGAAGGCGTAGTAGAAGTTGATAGCTTACAAGTACAAGAGCGTACAGTATCTGTTACAGCTGAAAAAGTAAACCGTGTACTAGGTACAGATATTTCTGCTAGTGAAATGGGTACAATCTTCACAAACTTGAAATTCCCATTCACAGAAGTAGAAGGAACATTCCATGTGAATGTACCAGCACGTCGTCCTGATATTACAATTGCAGAAGACTTAGTAGAAGAAGTAGGTCGTCTGTATGGTTATGATCATATTCCAGTTACATTACCATCAGGTACAATGACGCGTGGTAAATTAACTACGGCACAAACAAAACGTCGTAAAGTACGTCGTTTCTTAGAAGGTGCTGGTTTATATGAAGCAATCACGTATTCATTAACAAGTGCTGAAAAAGCAAAACAATATATGATTGAGCCGAACGAAAAAGCGCCTGTGAATCTGGCACTTCCAATGAGTGAAGAACGTAGCCAACTTCGTTTAAGCTTAGTACCACAATTGTTAGAAGCAGTTTCATATAACAATGCTCGTAAAAACGACAGTGTTGCATTATACGAAGTAGGTTCTATCTTCTTACCAACAGCAGAAGGTGAACTTCCGAAAGAAGAACAACATCTTGCTGGTGTTATGACAGGTCTTGCTCTTCACCATGCATGGCAAGGTGAGAAGAAAGTTGTAGACTTCTTCGTTGCAAAAGGTGTATTAGAAGGATTATTCGACGTACTTGGCGTTACAAGCAGCATCACATATGCACAAGCAAAACGTGAAGGTATGCACCCAGGACGTACAGCTGATATCTTACTAGACGGAGAAGCAATTGGTTTCATCGGCCAACTACACCCAGAAACGCAAAAACAATTAGATTTGAAAGATACATTCGTATTTGAATTGTCTCTTGTAAAAGTATTTGCTGCAGATGTAGAAGATACTTACTACTCAGCAATTCCGCGTTTCCCATCTATGACACGTGATATGGCAGTTGTAGTAACGACAGAGGTAAAAGCTGGCGAAATGAAGCAAGTAATTGCTGAAGCAGGCGGAGAACTTCTAAAAGAAGTAACACTATTCGACTTATACGAAGGTGAAAAAATGGAAGAAGGCAAGAAATCACTTGCATTCTCTATGAACTATTTCGATCCAGAACGTACATTAACAGACGAGGAAGTAACAGAAGCACATAGCCGTGTATTAGCGGTAGTAGAAGAGAAATTTGGTGCGGAGTTACGTAAATAATCTTTGAACATAAGAGAAGATATCATCCCATTATTGGGAGGATATCTTCTCTTTTTTGTTTAAGGGAAATAAGTTATTGTTTATTGAATACATGGTGTATAAAATAGAAAAAATAAAGTTTTGTATTAGCGGAGGTATAAAATGAAGTTTGAAAGATTATTAGAGCGTAAACCAACAATGGAATGGAAACTTAGAATGAATGATGGAGACGAAATTTTCACAAATGAAAATATCGAAGCGACATCAGAAGTCTTAAATATCTATGTAAGAGATTTACAAAAGATTACGGAAAGGGCGACTGAAAAAGAAATTATGGAATGCGTAGAAAAAGTTGTAGTTAGTTTGAATGAATTAAATGAACGATACGATTTTTTCATTGAGACATTAGAAAGAGAAGAGTTGTATGAATTTATTGTAGAAGCCGCATCTATAGCAGGATTGGAAGTAGAAGAAGATATAACTGAAGAATGGCGAGAGTGGTAAGTTTCACTTTATCAATAGGACAACTTGCATCTTTCCCGCGAATGTAGTACATTAATTTTAGTTTAACAAAATGAAAGACGATGATAAGGAAAAGTAGTATATACTATAATCCATAGCGAGTCAGGGACGGTGAGAGCCTGATGAGGCGGTATATGTGAAGAACACCTTGGAGTTGCTAACCGAATTTGAATCTTGCATTCAAGAGTAGGCTTAGACGGGAAGCCGGCCTGTTACAAACCGGGAAGTATGTAATACATACGAGTTAAAGTTGGTCTTTATGACAAATTGGGTGGTACCGCGAAGTTTAACCTTTCGTCCCTTTATGGATGAAAGGTTTTTTTGTATTTAAATATAGGAAAAGGAGCAATTCAATATGGAAAACACATTAGTAAAAAGTCTGTATAGAGATACAGAAAAATATGTTGATCAAAAAGTAAAAGTATCGGGTTGGATCCGTAATCTACGTGATTCAAAAGCATTCGGTTTCATTGAATTAAACGATGGTAGCTTCTTCAAGAGCGTTCAAATCGTTTTTGATACAGAACTAGAAAACTTTAAAGAAATTGCGAAGCTTCCACTAAGCTCTTCAGTTGCAATTGAGGGACTTCTTATCGCAACACCAACCGCAAAACAACCGTTTGAAATCAAAGCGGACAAAATTGAAATTGAGGGATTATCAGATTCTGATTACCCACTACAAAAGAAACGTCATACGTTTGAATACTTACGTACAATCGCTCATTTACGTCCAAGAACAAATGCATTCTCTGCAACATTCAGAGTGCGTTCTATCGCAGCGTTTGCGATTCACCAGTTCTTCCAAGAGCGTGGATTTGTACACGTTCATACACCAATTATCACTGGTAGTGATACAGAAGGTGCGGGCGAAATGTTCCGCGTAACAACGCAAGACATGAACAATGTGCCAAAAGGTGAAGATGGACAAGTTGATGAATCAAAAGACTTCTTCGGTAAAGAAACAAACTTAACAGTAAGTGGACAACTTAATGCTGAAGCTTATGCATTAGCGTTCCGCGATGTATACACATTCGGACCTACATTCCGTGCGGAAAACTCAAACACAACTCGCCACGCAGCTGAGTTCTGGATGGTTGAGCCTGAGATTGCATTTGCTGAATTAGGTGATGTAATGGATCTTACAGAAGATATGCTGAAATATGCAATGAAATACGTATTAGAACATGCACCAGAAGAAATGGAATTCTTCAACAGCTTTGTTGATAAAACAGTTCTAGAGCGTATGAACAACGTAATCAATTCAGACTTCGGTCGCATCACATACACAGAAGCAATTAAAGTGCTTCAAGAATCAGGTGCAGACTTCAAATACCCAGTCGAATGGGGTATTGACTTACAGACAGAGCACGAAAGATACTTATCAGAGGAAATCTTTAAACGCCCTGTATTCGTAACAGACTATCCAAAAGACATTAAAGCATTCTACATGCGTATGAACGATGACGGTAAAACAGTAGCTGCTACTGACCTTCTAGTTCCTGGCATCGGCGAATTAATCGGTGGAAGCCAACGTGAAGAAAGAATGGATGTTTTAGTAGATCGTATTAAAGAATTAGGCATGAATGAAGAAGATTACTGGTGGTACTTAGAACTTAGAAAATATGGCGGTACAAAACACGCTGGATTCGGTCTAGGTTTCGAGCGTTTCCTAATGTACATCACTGGTATGGCAAACATCCGTGACGTAATTCCATTCCCAAGAACTCCAGGTTCTGCGGAGTTTTAAGATATGAAAAAAGCGAGGGGGGGATCCTCTCGCTTTTTTTTGTTATGTCCTTCTCCTGCATAGTTTCTAACCTCTAAGTAAAAAGTAACCTTGGAGGTGAGTACATTGGGTAAAAAAGTAAAAACAGATCATTCTAGATCGGGCCTTGGTTCTCCAGAAGTGGAAGGACAAGGAACGACTACACACGAAACGGGTTCTTATAAAGTATCTTCCTCAAATAAGAAGCAAAAACGAAGCTAAATATAAAGAAGAGTAGTCATGCGGACTACTCTTCTTTATATCGTTTTCCGTTTCTTATCTTCAATTTATTTTACAATTTTTTCTATATCTTTGTCTAGACGATCTAAATAGAAAAACCATAGTAGGCTAATGAAGATTTAGAAGTGAAAAAGGCGCCCAAAATAACGGAGATAATAAAATTGGCAAGAGGTACAATGAGATGTACAAGGATATATAATGATTTCTTTGCTTTAAGTCGATTCATTAGCTTTCGACTCCCTTTTTAGGCGAATTTTTCTAATTTAAACCTACCATAAGTATTATTTTTTTGAAATGATTTTTGTATTTTTTGTGTCATGTAGTACTTTGCGTATGTTCATCCATATTAGAAGATGTTACGGAGCAAATTGCTACCTTGTGAGATATTCAATCTAAGTTAAATGAACAAATCCAAGTATTTGAAGAGAGGAGACAAGAGCATCTTTTGCCTGCTCGGGAATAAACAAGGCGAAAAGAACACAATTCTTTTCGCCTTGTTTAGTTCATCCATATCCTGTCGATACTAAAAAGTAGTTATTTTTTCAATAAACGAAACGCCTTTTCCGTATTGGCAAAGTGAAGTTTCACAAACTCAGGAAGTCTTTCTTTCCCTAGTTTTTGGATCAATTTAGCTGCGGCGATATCAACTTGTTTGCCTGCTCCTTTTGGAAGTGGCATGCCAGCTTTTTTGCTTAGTTCGTCAAATTGTCTTACGAATGAGTAGCGAGCTAATATGGAAGCTGCAGCAACTGCTAAATGGACGCTTTCACCTTTTGTAGCAAAGTACACATTTTCGCGCTGTACCTGTTTTTGCTTTGCTAAGTATTTATAGTAGGTATCCGGCTGCGTGAATTGATCGATTAAAATGCCTTCTGGCTTTGTCGGCGCGATCTTTGCTAGTAAGTTTGTAATAGCTTTATTATGTAAGAGCGCTTTTAGTTTACCTTGGTTGTTTCCTTTGTCGAAAAGCTCGTTATATTTTTCATTATGCAGAACGAGAGAGCTGTATGGCACAACGTTAAGGAGTTGTTTTGCAATTTCAGTAATTTGAGCATCATTTAAGTTTTTGGAATCTTTTACACCAAGTTCTTTTAACAATGGAATTTGTTTTGCATCTACATATACAGCAACAACCGTCATCGGTCCAAAGTAATCTCCAGTACCAACCTCATCCGACCCAAGAATAGACATTGTGCCGATAGAAGATGGGGGCGCAAAACGATGTGCATGTACTGTTTTTTTACTAGGTGCTTTAGGTGCTTGAGAAACATTTTGCCAGCGTGCAGATTCTTCCTGAGCACGAATGCCTTGAAACATTACTTTACCGGATTTATAGGCCGTAATGGTACAAGATAGGACTTTCGCCATAAACACACCGCCTTGCGGAACTTTCGGGCTAATTGCTTGTTTATATTGCTTCTGCATGTCTTCAATTGTTGCAGAACTTGTTTGTATTACGATAGAATTTGACAAAGTGGTCGCTCCTTTTTTTATATTGTTATTTTTATCATATCGGATTGTTCTTTCTGTTTCCATATTATGATGGTTCATGGTATGATAAACTTTAGGATTCTGTACGTGATTGGAGGCCGGTGAGTTGTCACAACAAAAGGGAAATAAAAGTCGAATTAATGTAGAAATCTATGGTCAACAATATTCAGTTGTTGGCGATGAAAGTACAAGTCATATCCGCATGGTAGCAGCGATTGTGGATGATAAAATGCGCGAACTCAATGCCAAGAATCCTTCGCTTGATACGAGTAGACTAGCGGTATTGACGGCGGTAAACGTCATACACGATTACATAAAATTAAAAGAAGAACATGAGAAATTGAAAGAAAGTATGACACAAAAAGGAATGGAATAACATGATTGATATTATTATCATTTTACTGCTTGTTATGGGATTTTTCCTCGGATTAAGAAGAGGATTTGTCTTGCAACTTGTAAAGTTAACAAGCTTTATTATCGCATACCTTGTTGCATACTGGTACTGCAAAGATTTAGCACCAGCACTTGAAAAATTTATTCCGTATCCATTTGATAAGAACGTATCTGTTCCAGAATGGATCGATGTGAATAATATTGAAGCAGTGTTCTATCAAGCAATTGCGTTTATCGTATTATTTATTATTACAAAAATCGCACTTTCATTGCTTGGAAATTTGCTGAATATGTTTACAGAAATCCCAGTTTTAAAGCAAGTGAATGCATTTGCTGGGGCACTGCTTGGCTTTTTAGAAGTGTATATTATTTTGTTCGTCTTAATTATTGTTGGAACAATACTTCCAATTGAACAAATACAAACACCATTACAAAAATCATCGATTAGCAAAATAATTGTAGACGATACACCTATTCTTTCTGAAAAGGTGAAGGAACTATGGCAGACTGGTAGCAGAGTATAACTTCTCTTTTTTCGGAAAGAGGAGTTTTTTTCTATGAAAGAAAGGCGGGGCAAGAATGAAAGTGAATAAAAAACAAGTGATTAAATTACTAGAGACAATCGGTCTTTTTATGGAGCTTAAGGGCGAAAATCCATTTAAAATATCCGCATTTCGTAAAGCGGCAGCAGCATTAGAAAGTGATGATCGTAGTCTTTCTGAAATTGAAGATTTCACAAAGATTCCAGGCATCGGAAAAGGAACAGCAGCGGTTATTCAAGAATATATTGAAGGTGGAACTTCAGAAGTATTGCAAGAACTTGAAAAAGAAGTGCCAAGTAGTCTATTGCCATTATTAAAATTGCCAGGGCTTGGTGGTAAAAAAGTAGCGAAGTTGTATAAAGAGCTTGGCGTTATTGATATGGAAACATTGCAAAAGGCTTGTGAAGAAAATAAAGTACAGCTACTAGCAGGATTCGGTAAGAAAACGGAAGAGAAAATACTAGAATCAATCGCTCAAGTTGGCTCTCGTCCAGAACGGTTACCGATTGCAATGGTTCTACCTATTGCCGGGGAAATAGAGGAGAAATTGTCGAATATCCAGGAAATTGTTCGATTCTCTCGTGCTGGTAGCTTACGCCGCGTTCGCGAAACGGTGAAAGACTTAGACTTCATCATCGCAACGACAGAACCATCAGTGGTACGTGAACATTTACTGCAGTTTGATAATATGATTGAAGTCATTGCAAGCGGAGATACGAAAGTATCTGTTCGACTTCAATATGAATATGACATTTCCATTGATTTCCGTCTTGTAAAGCCAGAAGAATTTATTACAACTCTTCATCATTTTACAGGTTCAAAAGATCATAACGTAAGAATGCGCCAAATTGCGAAAGATCGAGGCGAAAAGATTAGTGAGTACGGTGTGGAAAACTTAGAAACAGGTGAGGTAAAGACGTTTGAAACAGAAGAAGCGTTCTTCGCTCACTTTGGTTTGCTGTTTATCCCACCAGAAGTACGTGAAGATGGAAAAGAGATCGAGTTAATTAAAGAATATCCGAATTTAATTCAGTTCTCTGATATACAAGGTGATTTACATATGCATACAACATGGAGCGACGGTGCTTTTTCAATTGAAGAAATGGTGCAAGCGTGCCGAGCTCGGGGATATAAGTTTATGGCAATTACCGACCACTCACAATATTTGAAAGTAGCAAACGGTTTAACAAAAGAGCGCCTTCGTGAACAAGGAAAAGAAATTGAACGCATTAATGAAAAATACCCAGACATCACAATTTTACGTGGAATTGAAATGGATATTTTACCAGATGCAACGTTAGATTTTGATGATGAAGTATTAGCAGAACTTGATTACGTAATTGGTGCAATTCACTCTAGCTTCTCACAAGACCGTGAAACGATTATGAAACGCTTGCGTACAGCGGTTGAAAATAAGCATGTTACAATGATTGCCCACCCAACAGGCCGTCTACTTGGACGCCGCGAAGGGTACGATGTAGATACAGATTTATTAATTGAGCTTGCAAAAGAAACTGATACAGTATTAGAACTTAATGCGAATCCGAACCGTTTGGATTTAAGTGCAAAATTATTAAAACAAGCACAAGATGCTGGCGTGAAAGTAGCCATTAATACGGATGCTCATACACTTGAAATGTTAGAAGATATGGAAACAGGTGTAGCTGCCGCACGTAAAGGATGGATTCAAAAAGATACCGTGATTAACACATGGGATATTGAACGTTTATTAGACTATATTAAACGGAATAAGTAACACAAGGGGGACGTGCAACTATGTTAGAACGAACGTTGCGTGTATTAGAATATAACAAAGTAAAAGAACAATTACTTGAACATACCGCTTCTTCACTTGGACGTGATAAAGTGAAGAGTCTTGTGCCAAGTACAGATTTTGAAGAAATTGTGGAAATGCAAGAAACAACGGATGAAGCAGCGAAAGTGATTCGTTTAAAAGGACATGTGCCACTTGGCGGGATTTCTGATATTCGTCCAAATGTAAAACGTGCGAAAATTGGAAGTATGTTAAGTCCGCATGAATTAATAGATATTGCAAGTACGATGTATGGTAGTCGCCAAATGAAACGATTTATTGAAGATATGGTTGAGAATGGCGTAGAACTTCCAATTCTAGAAACGCGTGTTGCACAAATCGTTTCTTTATATGATTTAGAAAAGAAAATTACGAATTGCATCGGCGATGGCGGGGAAGTAGTTGATAGCGCAAGTGATAAACTGCGCGGCATTCGTAACCAAATCCGTACTGCGGAAAGCCGCATTCGTGAGAAACTTGAAAATATGACGCGCTCTTCTAATGCGCAGAAGATGTTATCAGATGCGATTGTAACGATTCGTAATGAGCGCTATGTAATTCCTGTAAAACAGGAATATCGCGGTGTATATGGCGGTATCGTTCATGATCAATCTGCTTCTGGGCAAACGTTATTTATTGAACCGCAAGTCATTGTGGAACTAAATAACGCTCTGCAAGAAGCACGTGTGAAAGAAAAACAAGAAATAGAACGCATCTTGATGATGTTAACAGAAGAAGTAGCAATAGAAGCTGATACTGTACTAGCGAATGTAGAGGTTATTGCTGAACTTGATTTCATTTTTGCAAAAGCACTTTATGCGAAACGAATTAAAGCAACGAAGCCAATTGTAAATAACGAGCGTTATATGGATTTAAGACAAGCGCGTCATCCTCTTATCGATCCGGAAATTATTGTGCCAAATAACATTATGCTTGGTAAAGATTTTACAACGATCGTTATTACAGGCCCGAATACTGGTGGTAAGACAGTTACGTTAAAAACAGTCGGTATTTGTGTATTAATGGCGCAATCAGGCCTTCATATTCCAGTAATGGATGAATCAGAGATTTGTGTGTTCAAAAACATCTTTGCTGATATTGGTGATGAACAATCTATTGAACAAAATTTAAGTACGTTCTCTTCTCACATGGTAAACATTGTAGACATTTTAGAACGTGCTGATTTTGAAAGCTTAGTATTATTTGATGAATTAGGTGCCGGAACAGACCCACAAGAAGGGGCTGCTCTTGCAATTTCAATCTTAGACGAAGTATACAACCGAGGAGCGCGCGTTGTTGCAACGACGCACTATCCAGAGTTAAAAGCATATGGATACAATCGTGAACAAGTTATTAACGCAAGCGTTGAATTTGATGTAAATACATTAAGTCCAACTTATAAGTTACTAATCGGTGTACCAGGACGCAGTAACGCTTTTGAAATTTCAAAACGTCTTGGATTATCTGATCGTGTAATTGATCGTGCTCGTAATCATATTAGTACGGATACAAATAAAATCGAAAATATGATTGCCAAGCTAGAAGAAAGTCAAAAAAATGCAGAGCGCGAATGGAACGAAGCAGAAGAGCATCGTAAACAATCTGAAAAGCTTCATCGTGAATTACAGCGCCAAATTATTGAATTTAATGATGAGCGTGATGAGAGATTATTAAAAGCACAAAAAGAAGGCGAAGAAAAAGTCGATGCTGCAAAAAAAGAAGCAGAAGGCATCATTCACGAACTTCGTCAATTGCGTAAAGCGCAGCTTGCAAACGTGAAAGATCACGAGCTAATTGAAGCGAAGAGCCGCCTAGAAGGGGCAGCGCCAGAGCTTGTGAAAAAACAAAAAGTAAAAGTGAAGAACACAGCGCCAAAGCAACAGCTAAGAGCGGGCGATGAAGTGAAAGTATTAACATTTGGTCAAAAAGGACAACTTCTTAAAAAAGTAAGTGATACAGAGTGGAACGTACAAATAGGTATTCTAAAGATGAAAGTAAAAGAATCGAATATGGAATACATTAATACACCACAACAAACCGAGAAGAAAGCAGTCGCAACTGTTAAAGGAAGAGACTATCACGTTTCTTTAGAGCTTGATCTTCGTGGTGAGCGCTACGAAAATGCAATGATGCGTGTAGAAAAATATTTAGACGATGCGCAGCTTGCGAACTACCCGCGCGTATCCATTATTCACGGAAAAGGAACGGGAGCACTTCGCCAAGGGGTACAAGATTACTTGAAGAAGCATCGGGGCGTGAAAAACTATCGTTACGGTGACATGGGTGAGGGAGGCCTAGGCGTAACAGTTGTCGAATTAAAATAGCACAAAACCAAGCAAAAGGGGTAAACACTATGTTTATGGACAAACTTGCAAAAGTATTGTTAGCTTGTTGCGGCATATTTTTTGTGATTGGGGTTATTTATTTAGTGGTTTTTGCGAAGTAAAGAAGTGTCAATCTCGGCATCATGATACAGCCTAAGATTGACACTTTTTCTTTTCGGATAATCTATAAGAAAAAAAGGAATACGACATGAAAATTAACCAATTTATAAGTGAAGCATTATCCTGTTCAAGGCGAGAAACAGATCGCCTTATTAAAGCAGGTCGCGTAGCAATTAACGATGAAGTTTGTACGCATGGCATGATTGTCACGCCGGATGATATTGTAACAATTGATGGCAAACTGATTGAAAAAGAGGACAAAGAAAAAATCTATATCGCCTTTCATAAACCAGTTGGTATTACTTGTACAGCAGCGGAACATATTGAAGACAATATCATCGATTACATCAATCATCCAGAGAGAATTTTTCCAGTTGGTCGCTTAGATAAAGCGTCAGAAGGATTGATTTTGTTAACAAATGACGGCCGGATTGCCCATCAAATTTTACACGGGGATCATGAGCATGAAAAAGAATATGTGGTGACAGTGGATAAGCCATTTACAGATTGGTTTATCGATGAAATGTCCCGTGGTGTGAAAATTAAGGATGGGATGACGAAGCCGTGTAAAGTGATGCGAGTAGATGGATCCACATTTCGAATTATTTTAACGCAAGGAATGAATAGACAAATTCGACGGATGAGCCGTGCGTTTGGATATACAGTAACGAAGCTAAAACGCGTCCGAATTATGAATATTAAGCTTGATGAATTAGAGACTGGAAAGTGGCGAAATATCACAGAGCAAGAGTTGCAAGAACTATTGAAACAACTATAAGGAGAGAAGGAGCTATGGCTTCCTCTCTTTTTTATCCCGCATTAACAGGTAGTAAGACCCTACCTCAAAATTCAGCAAAAGCAAAGAAGTTAGGTGGGGGATGAACTGCCTGTAAAAGCCCAATTTGTGAGGGCTAATAATCAGTGGGGGATGAAGACTCCCCACTGATTAAAGTTTCACTTTATTTTTTGTCAGAAAAAATAAAACTATTGATTTTTTAAAAAATAGCCCATATAATAAAAAACAACAAGATTCGACAACATATTTTATAAAAGTAATGATGAGGACATGAGTTGTTTTTTACGATTCTCAGAGAGGGGAGCCTTAGGCTGTGAGCTTCCTAATACGAAAAGACACATTTACCACCTCTAAACTTCAAGAGTGAACTGTATCATGCATTGTAATTCTTGGCGGATAAAACCGTTATCAATTTACACGAGCTATAAAATGAGCTTATTTTGTTATAAATTCATTTTATTAGAATAAGGGTGGAACCACGATTTCAACACTCGTCCCTTTGTTAGGGACGAGTGTTTTTTGCGTTCTTTTTTAAGGGAATTAGAATTGAAAGAGGATATATAACGGTATTTTGTTTCAGAATATTTTGTTTTTTTATTAATTTTTTAGGAGGTAGAGAAAAATGAAATCATCTTTAAAGTTATCAGAGATGTTTGCAATAAGTTTAATGTTATTTGCGCTATTCTTCGGTGCAGGAAACATGATTTTCCCGCCAGCATTAGGACAAGGTGCTGGAACAGATGTATGGATTGCGTTGTTTGGTTTTATTATTACAGGTGTAGGGCTTCCTTTATTAGGAGTCATCGCCATTGCTTTAAAAGGAGATATCAATGCATTAGCAGGTCGTGTGCATCCGTTATTTGCACTTGTTTTCATAGTTGCAATTTATTTATGCTTAGGTGTATTTGTAAGTGTACCGCGTACAGGAACTGTTGCTTATGAAATGGCGGTTGCTCCATTTTTATCAAGCTCAGTAGCTGGTGGGGCATATCCACTCGTTATGTTTACATTTATTTTCTTTGCAGTTACTTTCTATTTAGCATTAAATCCTTCGAAATTAGTAGGACGTATTGGGAAAGTATTAACACCAATCTTATTATCGGTTATTGCAATTATTGTCATCAAAGCACTGATTACACCAATGGGAGAGTTTGGGGCACCGACAGAAACATACAAAGATCCACTGTTCAAAGGATTTATTGATGGATATTTAACATTAGATGGATTAGCGGCACTTGTTTTCGGAAATGTTGTCATCAATACTTTAAAAGCAAAAGGGATTACAAATAACAAAAGCATTGCGAAAGTAACAATCTTTGCAGGGATTATTGCAGCACTGGGTTTACTTATCGTTTATCTAGCACTTGCTTATCTAGGGGCTTCTAGTGTATCACTTGGAATGGGAGAAAACGGCGGTGTTATTTTAACAAACGTTGTTCATCATCTATTTGGAAGTTACGGTACATTCCTACTTGGAATAGCAATTGCAGCTGCTTGTTTAACAACTTCTGTTGGGATTGTCGCAGCTTGTGGAGAGTTTTTCTCAGCATTATTACCAAAACTGTCTTATCAAAAAGTTATTTTCATCTTCTGTGTATTAGCATTTATGGTAGCGAACCTTGGTCTAACACAGTTAAATGCATTAGCATTACCAATCTTAATTGCAATCTATCCAATTGGAATCGTGTTAATCGTATTATCACTCATTGAAAATTACATTCGTGTTCCATTAGCAATGTATGTGGGTGGTATTATAGGAGCGTTTGTTATTAGTTTCTTTGATGGTTTAAATAATGCGCATATTCAAATTGCGGCACTAGCACCTATTTTAGAAAAAATTCCATTTTATAGTGTAGGAATTGGATGGCTCATTCCAGGCTTGATCGGTATGTTTATTGGATATGTTGTTTCTGTTTTTCAGAAACAAGAAATTGTTGTAGAAAAATAAGGAAAAGGGGCTTTCTTTCAAAGAAAGTCTCTTTTTTTGTAGGAAATCTTATATATAAAGAAAATGTGATATTAAAAATTTTATACATAATTCAGTTGACAAAATTTTCATGTTTAAGCTAAGATTGACTTAGTTGTGAGAATTCTTGAAGGGAAGTGATGGATGAGAGAGAATAAAAGGTTTAAATTCAGTATTTTTGTAAGAAGAGGTGATAGAACAATAGAATAGAATGGTTATTTTTTTTGGTTATAATTGAGAATGATAATCATTACAAAAGAACATACATATCTTTTTTCAGTAAGCGTTTCCTTTAAAAGGTAATAGGGAAAAGATTATTTTTTTAAATTTAAATGAGAATGATAATCAATTTTGTTTTTGAATAAGGAAATAGGGATGGAAAGATAGAACGGGTTATTTTTTTTTAGATAAACTGAGAATAATTATCATTTTCAAGAAGGGTATTTGGATTAAGTGATAAACAAGGAGGAAATAAGCAAAATGAAAAAGTTTTCCGCATTACCAGCTTTTATTATAACACTTGTATGTATGATTACTTTTCTTGTCGTACCATCTTCACAAGCTTCAGCAAAATTGGCTGATGGTACGTATGATATCAACTATGTCATAAAAAAAGCGGAAGATGATTCAGCTTCTATGGCAAATGATTATTTTGAAAAACCAGCTAAGTTAATTGTGAAAAATGGTGAGATGAGAGTACAAGTACCCATGAATCATAGTGCTTGGATTACAGAGTTTAAAGCACCAGAGAACGGTAATTTTGTTGACTCAAAAGTAGTAAGTAAGGATGAAGCAGCAGATAAAAGAACTGTTGAGTTTAAAGTTGACGATTTATCTAAACCATTAGGTGTAAAGATTCACGTTGTGGTACCATCTGCAAACTACGATCATCATTACACAATTCGCTTTGCATTTGATGCAAATGTAAAAGCTACAGGTGGCGATAACACTGCTGCTGGGGTAACAAAAAATGAAGATCAAAATAAAAAAGATGGACAAGCAAATGAAGAGAAAAATAAAGATACAAACAAAGAGATAAATAAAGATACAAACAAAGAGATAAATAAAGACACAAATAAAGATGCAAACAAAGGAACAAATGAAAAAGAGAAAACTGAAAATCCAAAAACCGGTGATGATGCAAAGATTGCAGGATTTGCGACATTGCTTCTTGTTTCAGGTGTTTTTTTAATTCGTAAAGTGAAACTAAGTAAATAAACTATGGAGTAATAAGAAAGGTGCTGATCGTATGTTCAAACAATTAAAAGCAGTTATTGCAGTATTCGCAATCCTATTCACTTTTATGGCAACATTAGATTCTCAAGAAACGAAAGCAGCTACGCAACTTGCAGATGGTAAATATAATATTGCTTTTACAGTATGGAAAGGCGATAAAGATGAAACATCTAGAATGGGCAGTTATTTTGAAAGTCCAGCGACATTAACAGTTAAGAATGGAAAACAATATGTTTCATTCAAAGTGAAAGACAGCTCTTCTATTAAGAGTTTCCAAGTAGAAAAAGATGGTGGATTCGTAGAAACAACAGTAGTAAGTGAGAATAAAAAAGAGAATACAAGAGTCGTAGAATTTGAATTGAATGATTTATCAAAGCTGTTAAATAGCAAGGTGAAAATCAATATTCCAATTATTAATTATAACGCCTCATATGATATTCGAATCGTATTTGATGTAAATAGTATTGTAGTTAGTAAATAATTCAGTGAGTACTTAAAAAACATGTAGAAGGAGCGTTATTCCATTGAGCAGGTACCTTAAGATTGTTGTCGCAATGTGTTTCATGATATTTACATTCGTATCAACACTACAACCACTTGCAGTTCAAGCAGCTACAACTTTGGCTGACGGTGAATATTCAATTGCGTTTGAAGTGCTAAAGGATAAGTCAGATGAAAAATCTATGATGAATGATTATTCTGTAAGCCCAGGAACTTTGAAAGTGAAGGATGGGAAAAAGAAAGTATCCTTTACACTAACTCATAGTGCTTGGATTACGAAGTTTGAAACAGAAAAAAATGGAGCATTCGTTGATGCGAAAGTAATAAGCGAAGATAAAAATGCAGATACAAGAGTTGTAGAATTTGATGTAGAAGATTTAGAGAAAATATTAAATGCGAAAGTAAAAGTAGATATTGATGCTTTAAACTACCATCACTACTATGATATTCGTTTTTCGTTTGATAAAAAAAGTATTACACCAATTAACGTAGTAAAACTGGATGAACCAAAAAATCCAGATGAAAAAAAGGACCCAGCTACTAAGCCAGATCCAAATGAAAAACCAGATCCAAGTCAGAAGCCCGACCAAAAGCCTGACTCAGATCAACAACCAAATTCTAACACAATTAAAGACGGTGAGTACAGTATTCCCTTTAAAGTATTAAAAGATAAAACAGATGAAATTTCCATGATGAATACGTATACGCAAAATTCAGGGAAATTAAAGGTGAAAAATGGAGAGAAAAAAGTATCTTTCACCTTAACAAATAGTTCATGGATTACGAAGTTCCAAACAGAAAATGCTGGTGCATTTGTTGATGCGGCAGTAATAAGTGAAGATAAAGCTGCGGATACAAGAGTCGTAGAATTTGATGTAGAGGATTTATCGGAAAAATTAAATGCAAAAGTGAAAGTAGATATCGATTCGATGAATTACCATCATTTTTATGATATTCAAATTCAATTTGATAAAGGAAGTATGAAAGCTCTAGATAACCAAGGCGGAGACAACAACCAAGGTGGAGACAATAACCAAGGTGGAGACAATAACCAAGGTGGAGACAACAACCAAGGTGGAGACAACAACCAAGGCGGAGACAACAACCAAAGTGGAGACAATAACCAAGATGGAAACAACGACCAAGGTGGAGACAATAACCAAGGTGGAGACAACAACCAAGGCGGAGACAACAACCAAAGTGGAGACAACAACCAAAGTGGAGACAATAACCAAGGTGGAAACAACGACCAAGGTGGAGACAATAACCAAGGCGGAGACACAACAATAGACCCTAATGCACTTAAAGATGGACAGTACAGCATTGACTTCAAAGTGCTAAAAGATAAAACAGAAGAAATTTCAATGATGAACACATATACAAAGAGTCCCGGTGTATTAAAAGTAAAAGATGGAAAGAAATATGTATCCTTCACCTTAACAAATAGTGCATGGATTACAAAATTTGAGTTTGAAAAGAATAGTGCATTCGTTGATGCAAAAGTGCTAAGTGAAAATAAAGAGCCAGATACAAGAGTAGTGGAAGTAGAAGTAGACGATTTATCGAAAAAATTAAATGCAAAAGTGAAAGTAGATATCGATTCAATGAATTACCATCATCTTTACGATATTCAATTTGCATTTGATAAAGGGAGTATTAAATCTTTAGGTAATCAGGACGGAAACAACACCCCTGATGGAGATAATACTCCAAATGATAATAACAATCCAAGCGGAGATAATACTCCGAATGGAAACAACAATCCTGATGGAAATAATAGCCCAAATGGAAATAACAACAATGGAAATCAAAAAATTGATCCGAAAAATTTAAAAGATGGTCAATACGACATTGCTTTTAAAGTATTAAAAGATAAAACAGAAGAAATTTCAATGATGAACCAATATGTAGTAAGCCCGGCGAGATTAACAGTGAAAGATGGCAAGAAGCATGTTGTGATGACATTGAAAAATAGTGCATGGATTACGAAGTTCCAAACAGAAAATGCTGGTGCATTCCCAGATGCGAAAGTAGTAAGTGAAGATAAAAACGCGGATACAAGAGTTGTAGAATTCGAAGCAGATGATCTATTTGCAAAATTAAATACGAAAGTAAAAGTAGATATCGACTCAATGAATTATCACCATTTCTATGATGTGCAAATTCAATTTGATCCGAATAGTATTGGGGCTGTAGGAACGATTAAGGAAGATCCAAATCCAAACAATCCAAATATAAAAGGTTCAGTTATTAAAAATCCAACAACTGAAAACCCTGATTTTAATAGAAATGCAGATGGCAAGAAACAAACGTCAAATACAAACAGCAATGCGAAAAAAGAACAAAACTCAAAAACTGCAGATACAGCACAAATCGGTTTATATATGGCGCTATTGCTAGGTTCACTTGTTCTATTAATCCGTAAATATAGAGCTGGTAGACTGTAACTTTTTTAAGTCTTGATACACCTCTTTGTGTATCAAGACTTACTTTTAGTTTGATATTGCCTTGAAAGGAGTGGTGATCAAAAGTGAGGAAAATCACCAGTGCATTGATGGCTGTTAGTCTACTATTTGGTATAGTTGGATGCTCATCACCTAAAAAAGAAAATGTCGCCGCGAAAAAGGTGAAAAATAGTGATGAACGTGTAATTGCCACAACAGTAGCAGTGACCGAAATTATGGATGCATTAGAAGTAGATTTAATTGGAGTTCCAACAAGTTATAAAACATTACCAAAGCGTTATAAAGATTTACCAGAGATAGGAAATCCGATGAGTCCCGATATGGAAAAAGTGAAATCGATGAAACCGACAGAGGTGTTATCCGTTACAACGCTTGAATATGAACTGAAGCCAGTTTTCAAGGAAACAGGTATGAAAGCAAGCTTCTTAAACTTAACAAGTCTGAAAAATATGCAAAATACCATTACTGATTTAGGAAAAAAATACGGTCGCGAGAAGCAAGCTGAAGCAGTTGTGACAAAGTTTGATAAAAAGGTTGCAGATATTCAGAAACAAGTAAAAGGAAAGAAGGCACCAACAGTTCTTATTCTGCTAGGTGTACCAGGAAGTTATTTAGTGGCAACAGAACATTCTTATATTGGTGATCTTGTTAAACAATTAGGTGGTAAAAATATTGTACAAGGCGAGAAGGTAGAATATTTAGCTTCTAATACGGAGTACTTAAAGAAAGCTGATCCAGATATTATTTTACGAGCAGCTCACGGTATGCCAGATGAAGTTGTAAAAATGTTTGATAAAGAATTTAAAACGAATGATATTTGGAAGCATTTTTCCGCTGTGAAAAATGATAGAGTGTATGATTTAGAAGAACTTTTATTCGGAACGACAGGGAATTTAGCAGCGATGGAAGCGCTAGATGAACTAAAGAAAATGATGTATCCATGATGCATTTTATAAATAAGGGACGATTGTAATGAATAAAAAATTTTGGAGTTTTTTCATCGTTACGGCTTTACTTGTTGTGATGACGACTGTATCGGCAGTGAAAGGGAGTTTAGAGGTAGACATTATTGATCTATTGCAAGGTATATTTACGGGGACGAATGAGGATGTTGAAGTGATTAAAGATTTACGTTTCCCTCGTATTATTATTGCCCTCTTTACAGGAGCGGCACTTGCTGTTTCCGGTGTGCTTTTCCAAGCAGTTATGAAGAATCCACTTGCAGATGCAGGGGTTATTGGGATATCTTCAGGAGCGAGTTTTATGACACTTGTTATTATTACGTTATTTCCACAATTGTTTTTTTGGACACCACTATTTGCTTTTTTAGGCGGAGCGTTTGCTTGTTATCTTGTGTATTCGTTTTCTTGGAAATCAGGGCTAAGCCCATTGCGGATTATTTTAATCGGGATTGCTATTAATGCGATGTTTACTGGATTAAATGAATCCTTTGTTACGATTTGTGGATATTTCATTAAGAGTATTAAGCAGACAAAAACATCGAATATAACGATGAAAACATGGAGTGATGTAGAAGTTATCGTTACATATGGGTCAATCGGTCTCATTCTTGCACTATTTTTAGGAGCATGGTGTAACTTATTATCTCTGCAAGATAAAACAGCAAAAAATTTAGGGCTTCATGTTACGAGAGTTCGCCTTATTATTTCAGCTATTGCTGTACTTTTAGCTGCTGTATCAACCGCAATTGCAGGTGTTATTGCTTTTGTAGGGTTGCTTATTCCGCATATTTCTCGGCAACTGGTTGGTTCAGACCATAAAGTACTTATTCCATTTTCAGCCCTTGCAGGTGCGTTATTAATTGTAACGGCTGATACAATTGGACGATTGATTGTACCGCCTAATGAAATTCCAGCAGCGACAATTATGGCAATCATTGGTGGGCCATTCTTAATATTCTTGCTTAGAAAGAGTGATCGAATCCATGGAAATTAAAAACGTAACATTTTCGTATGACAATGTAACAGATCGTTTGAAATCTGTAAGTAGTGAAATTGAACTTGGAAAAATCACAACGATTATTGGACCTAACGGTTGTGGTAAATCAACATTACTAGGTGTCATGTCCAGAAACTATAATCCTCGGAACGGGGAAGTTATATTGGATGGAAAAGCAATTAGTCAGTATAAACCGAAAGAGTTTGCCTGGAAACTAGCAGTTGTACATCAGCAAAATGAAGCTCCTTCCGACATTACTGTTGAGAAATTAACAAGCTTTGGCCGAATGCCACATAAAGGCTTATTTTCTTCGGAAAGCGAAGAAGATAGAGAAGCGATTGAAAGAGCTCTAACGTGTACGAATCTGCAAGAGAAGCGGGATATGGCAATACATGCTTTATCTGGTGGTGAAAGGCAGCGTGTGTGGATTGCGATGACCTTAGCGCAAAGCACACCAATGCTCTTCTTAGATGAACCGACGACGTATTTGGATATTTATTATCAGATCGAAATATTAGAGCTAATTAAAGAATTAAATGAAGTGTATGGTCTAACGATTGTTATGGTATTGCACGATATTAATCAGGCAATCCGCTATAGCGATCATATTATCGTTATGAAGAATGGAGAAATTGTTATGAAAGGTACACCAGATGATGTTGTGACAGAAGATATGATTAAAACAATATATGGCGTGGATGTTGTTGTGAAGCATGATGAGGATACGGGACTATATATGGTGCCAATGGGGATTTGAAAAGCGGATTGAAACCGTAAAAAATCCGTTTTGAGGTGATAATTTGAGCAGCAAGAAAGGAAAGAAAAAAAAATCTCTTTTTCAAAGAATAGTCACCATTTTCTTTTTAGGTATATTTTTCTATTCTGCCTATGAGTTAGGTGGCATGTTCATGGATTACTATGAAAATCGCAAAGTAATGGCTGAAGCGCAAGAAATCTATCAAAGTAGTCACATGGAAGAAAAGGCGCCTGATGGAGAAATTCGTGCACAGTTCCAAAATTTGCGAAAGATTAATCCGGAAATAGTCGGATGGATTACGATGGATGATACACAAATTAATTATCCAATTGTGCAAGCGAAAGATAATGATTACTATTTATATCGTAATTATAAAGGTGAGGATATGAGAGCTGGAAGCATTTTTATGGATCATCGTAATGATGTGAAAGCTCAAAATCGAAATACAGTTTTATATGGTCACCGCATGAAAGATGGCTCTATGTTTGGTAGTTTAAAAAAAATGTTAGAGAAAGACTTTTTTATGTCTCACCATAAGTTATATTATGATACTTTATTTGAAGGATATGATGTCGAAGTTTTTTCAGCATATACAACAACGACCGATTTCTATTATATTCAAACGGATTTTAAAAACGATGAGGAATACACATCGTTCTTACAAAATATTAAAGAGAAATCACTTTATAAAGTAGATACGGCTGTTACAGCAAATGATCAAATTTTGACATTGTCTACGTGTGACTATGCGCTTGATCCAGAGGCAGGAAGGTTAGTCGTACATGCGAAGTTGGTGAAACGAAGTTGAGAATGAAAAAAGGTATAGAAGTGAAAGAATGTATGCTGCTTCTTACACTTCTATACCGATAATTAAAAAGGTTAAAAAACGAGGTTTTTTATTGAGCTGCAGCAATTGGCATGCGGACAATTTTAACATCGTAGAAAGAGATTTTATTTTCGATAATATATTCTGGTAATCCACTACGATGTGAATGAGCGTCTTTAAAAGCATTGCTCTTTGTCCAGCCTTGAAAGTCTTCTTTTGAATTCCAACGTGTGCTAATTGTCACTTCATCATAATCAACTGTATTTTCAGTCAGCAGAACCTCTAAACCTAAAAAACCAGGCATTGTTTCTACTTTACCTACTTTATTGAAGCGCTCGATCAACTTATGTGCATCACCTTTTGTAATTTTCGATGTATTTGTCACAATAATCATGTCTTTATTCCTCCTGAAAGTCTCCCATTATTTTCATAATCTACCTTTAAATAAATGATAATGAAAATCGTTATCATTGTCAATGAGGATAAAAGAAATTTATCTCGCTATTTGCGGGCAGCTATACCCACGGATCAAGATTCTGCAAAAGAATTTAGGTGGGGGATGAGGTCCTTCTACTACTTAAAGTTTCATTCTATGAAAGAAAAAGTTTTTAAGCTAAAAAAGTTTGCACTGTCTGAATGATTGTTCGTAACATCTATTCAATTTCATGCACATAAATATAATAATGTCGTTCAATAAAGATTGAGGGGGATTACAACGTATGAAAGAACAGCCAATCGTTCTCCATGCTGAGCCTTTTGTAGCCCAGTATGAACAAATAATTACACCAGCAGAATGTCGAGAGTTAATTGAATTAGCAAAACAGCACATCCAGCCTGCACAATTCTTTGGGCATACAGGGGAGAGAAAGTCAGACTTTACTTGGCTTCCGCACTATTCGTATGGCATTGTTAGTCGAGTATCAGAACGTATTGCTTCTATTATGACCTTGCCACTTAATCATGCTGAGCCATTACAGGCAGCTCGATATGAAGTTGGAGGGAAATTTGATGCTCATATGGACTGTTATAATACGGGCACTGAGTACGGAAGGGAGCGAGTTGAACACGGGGGACAACGAATTTATACTGCTATCCTTTATTTGAACGTAGTAGAAGCAGGTGGAGAAACAGTTTTCCCTTCTCTGAATCTCACGGTTACTCCAAGTGAAGGGAAACTACTAATTTTTGAGAATTGTAAAAGGGGGACAAATGAACCACATCCGCTTTCCATGCATGAAGGTTGTGCAGTACATGAAGGAGAAAAATGGATTGCTACATTATGGTTTCGTGAAAAACCTCAATATTAAAAATTATTTTGAGGGTTGGGAGAGGAATGGAAATTCTTATCCTTGTACAGGGATTTTTTGTTGGGATGCACGCTAGGACTAATCGCTGGATGAAAACCTACATGTAACAATTAAATAAGCGAAGAGGTCGTTGTACTAGCAAAGCAATAATATGGTATAGTGAAACGAGGCTATTTTTGAGTCTCGTTTTTTAAATGCTTCCTACAGGTAGAAAGCATTCAAATGGAAAGGAAGACATTACATGCGATCAGAAGTAACTGTGAAGATAAAACCAAAATTTATAAAAGAAATTAAAAGTGGTTATCCGCTTATTTTAAAAGATGCAATTCAAAATTTAAATGATGTGCGTGAAGAAGGTACACTCATCAACGTACTTGATGAGAAGAACCAATTTCTTGGAAAAGGATATTACGGAAAACAAAATAAAGGATACGGTTGGATTTTAACGAGAAAAGAGCAAGAGAACATTGACCAAGCTTTCTTTGAGAGAAAAATCAAATCGGCATTACATAAAAGAAAAGGATTTTACAAATCTAATGATACAACAGCATTTCGCGTCGTAAATGGTGAAGGGGATGGCCTTGGCGGTTTAATCATTGATTATTACGATGGCTATTACGTAATAAGCTGGTACAGCGAAGGGATTTATTCATTCAGAGATGAAATCATTGGAGCTCTTCAAAAGGTAGCCAACTTCAAAGGGATTTATCAGAAAAAGCGTTTTGATACAAAAGGAAAATATATTGAAGAAGATGACTTTGTTACAGGAGAACGCGGTGAGTTTCCAATCATCGTAAAAGAGAACGGGGTAAACTTTGCGGTATACTTAAACGACGGGGCGATGGTAGGCGTATTTTTAGATCAGCGTAACGTTAGAAAACAAATTCGTGATACATATGCGAACGGAAGAACAATGTTAAATATGTTCTCGTATACAGGTGCCTTCTCTGTATTCGCGGCACTTGGCGGAGCAGCAAAAACAACAAGTGTTGACCTTGCGAATCGCAGCTTAAGCAAAACAATTGAACAATTTAGCGTAAATGGCATTGACTATGAAGCACAAGACATTATCGTAGAAGATGTGTTCCATTACTTTAAATATGCAGCGAAGAAACAAATGAAGTTTGATATGGTTGTACTAGACCCACCAAGCTTCGCACGCTCTAAAAAATATACATTTAGTGCGGCGAAAGACTATAAAAACCTATTAAAAGAAACAATCGCAATTACCGAGAACAATGGTATTATCGTTGCTTCCACAAACTGTAGCACGTTCGATATGAAAAAGTTTAAAGGTTTTATCGACACAGCATTTAAAGAAATGAATGGTAAATATAAAATATTAGAAGAACATTCCTTACCAGAAGATTTCCGTACAATTGATCAATTTAAAGAAGGCGACTATTTAAAAGTAGTTTTCATTGAAAAAATCAAAGGATAATCAAAATATATCAGCGTTTTTTTTAATATATCGATGGTTTTGCATAATATATCGGCGCAAATGTACCAGATATCGGCGTTTCGACAAAGGATATCGACTTACAGACAAAAAAAGACAGAGAAAAAGGAGCTCACTTTCAAATGAGCTCCTTTTCTTATTGAACAATGTGCTGCACTCTTCCCACTTGTCCATCTTGTAATCGTACTTTAATACCGTGCGGATGAGACGGTGAGTTTGTCAAAATATCTTTTACAATTCCTCGAGTGAGTTTACCAGTACGTTGATCTTTCTTTAAGACAATATCAACTTCAAGGCCTGGTGAAATGTTAGTTCGTTTCTGTCCGTTCATTTACACACCTGTACGTCTACGTTGGTTGTTTGTTTTCTTCGTTTGTTGGCTTTGTAATTTCTTTGTTGCTTGGCTTTGGCCTGCAGCATTTGAGCCATTTCCATTTCCTTGCTTTTTCTTCGCAAGTTGTTCGCGCATTAAATCAGCTAAGCTTACTTTTTTATTTTCTGACATGGTAAAACTCCTTTATATTAGGTTAATTATAAACAATAGTCATGAATTCCATCATAACATTGTTGTGAAAAGAAATGAAGTCAGATTGAATTTTCATATAATTCTTTTCACTTTTAGCTACTTCAGTTACAATTAAATTGTTAATGTTTGTAAAAAGGGGATAGAAATATGTCACATCATATTTTAATAGTAGAAGACGACATTTCGATTCGAGAAATGGTTGGAAAATATTTAACGAAAGAAGGCTTTCAAGTTACAATCGCATCTGATGGAGAAGAAGGAGTTTTCGCATTTTTAAAAGGTTCATTTGATTTAATTATTCTCGATATCATGATGCCGAAGCTAGATGGTTTAGAAGTTGTAAGAATCATTCGCGAAAAAAGTGCTGTTCCAATTTTAATGATGTCCGCAAAGGATACGGATGTGGATAAAGCGGTCGGTCTGGGACTTGGAGCAGATGACTACATTTGTAAGCCCTTCTCTATGATTGAACTAGCTGCACGGGTAAAGGCAGGTATTCGAAGATCTACAAAGTATTCAGCCGCGGAGCCGAAAGAAGAAATGATTGAGATTGGTGATTTGAAAATTGACCCGATCAACTTTACTGTGCAAAAAAAAGAAAAACAGTTAAAACTTACTTTGAAAGAATTTGAGATTTTAAAACTATTTGTGAAGAATCAAAATCGTGTATTTACAAAAGCGCAAATCTATAACCTAATTTGGAATGAAGAGTATTATGGTGATGATAACGTGATTAATGTTCATATGAGACGGTTACGTGAGAAAGTTGAAGATGACCCTTCGAATCCAAAATATATTAAAACATTATGGGGTATTGGCTATAAGTTGGAAGTGATGTAGTATGGCCTTTCTTTTAACAATCGTTATTTTCATATTATTAGGTGTTATTTATTTTCAATATAGAACACAGAAAAGCAAGAGTGCCAATACACGTTATACATATGAGAAGTTACAGGATATTGTAAAGCAGCAAACAGGTGAGAAACTATTAGTTATGACGGATGATAAAGAACTGCAAAAATTATTAGTAGCGATTAATAACTTATTAGATGCGAAACAAAAAACGAATGCCGATCATGCGAAGGTTGAAATTTCGATGCGGAAGATGCTTTCTAACATCTCACATGATTTAAAAACGCCGCTCACTGTTATTCTTGGGTATACAGAAATGCTAAATACAGATAAAACAATGAAAGATGAAGAGCAAGAAGTATTGCTAGAAAAGGTACATGTAAAAACGTTAGAAGTAATGGAACTCATTCATAAATTCTTTGATTTGGCAAAATTAGAGTCAGGAGATAAAGTAATCGAGATGACAAAGGTAAATATGAATGAAGTGTGCCGAGAAAAGGTTTTATCCTTTTATGATTTAGTAACAACGAAGGGATTTGAGGTGCATATTGATATACCGGAGAAAAATGTATATGCACTTGGAAATGCAGAAGTATTAGGTCGGGTGTTAAATAATTTAATATCCAACGCGATTGCGTATGGATATGATGGGAAAACACTTGGTATCACATTAAGAGATGATGACGTGTGCACTTATGTTGATGTATGGGACCGCGGCAAAGGAATTGATGAATCTCATATTGATAAAGTATTTGAACGCATGTATACGCTAGAAGATTCAAGGAACCGATTGTATCAAGGAAGTGGCCTTGGACTCACCATCACGAAACGACTTGTAGAAGCTTTAGGCGGAGAAATTCATCTTTCTAGTACGCCGTATGAGAAAACGGTATTTACAATTATGCTGAAGAAAATGGGGTTTTAGCTTGTAGAAAGGAGTATTCTACAAGCTTTTTTTTGAACATAAGGAATTTGTAAGGAATGGGTAAGAAAAAAGAGACGTTCATTGTCTATGATATAAAGTGAAAGCGAAAGGGGAAAATGATATGACTTATATATTAAAAACAAATCAGCTAACAAAAGTATTGCAAGGAAAAGAAGTAGTTTCTGGGGTCAACATGCACGTGAAAAAAGGAGAAATCTACGGCTTTTTAGGACCCAATGGAGCTGGTAAAACAACAATAATGAAGATGATTACAAATTTAATAAAACCAACGAGTGGAGATATTGAAATTTTCGGTGAGAGATTAACAGATACATCCTATGATGTGTTAAAGCGAATGGGAACAATTATCGAATATCCTATTTTTTATGACAAATTAACAGCTAAGGAAAATTTATATTTACATTGCGAATATATGGGTTACTACGACAAGAAGGGGATTGGGCATGCATTAGATCTTGTTAATTTACACAACGTGGAGAATAAAAAAATAAAAGACTTTTCACTGGGGATGAAGCAAAGATTAGGAATTGCAAGAGCGATTTTGACAAAGCCAGAGTTATTAATTTTGGATGAACCAATCAACGGTCTAGATCCAATTGGCATTAGAGAATTACGTGACCTATTTAAAATGCTTTGCAAAGAATATGGAATTACCCTGTTAGTTTCTAGTCATATTTTAGGTGAAATGGAGCAAATGGCAGATACAATTGGCGTGATTCAAAATGGGAAACTTATAAAAGAAGTTTCAATGAAGAGCATTAACGGAAAACAAACAGAGTACATTGAGATTTCTGCTCCAGATGTGAAACGAGCAGCTTATATTTTAGAAAATAAACTACGTATAACAAACTACAAAATTATGAGTGGAAGCATGATTCGTGTGTATGAAATGACAGCGACGCAGCAGGCGATTTCTAAAGAACTCATCATGAATGATGTGGAAATTGAAAGTATTAATAAGAAGCATAGCTCATTAGAAGAGTATTTCTTGAATCTTGTGAATGGAGAGGGAATCCATGCTTAATTTAATGAGATTAGAGCTTATAAAGTTTAAATTGGTACCCGTTATTAGAGGGGCTCTTCTTGCGATTCTTATTGCTTCTATATTTCTTACATTACTAATGTTTGAGGGAGAAATGAATAGCTATGCTGTTGCATTTCAATTTATAGATATTTTTTCACGAGCAGTATTTATGATTTTTGGAGCAAGTTTAATTGCAAAATTTATTATTCAAGAGTTTCAAAATAAGACGATGACAGTGATGTTCATGTATCCGATTAACAGGAAAAAGATGATGATTGCGAAAATGCTTATTATTATTATTTTTACGTTGTGCGCTATTGTGATTTCAGAGAGTATTCTCTTTAGTTTCATTTATGCCTTAAATCTATATCATCCAGTAATCACAGAACCATTGACGATGTCGATTCTAGTCCAGAACGGGGCAAAGTTATTTGTAAATGCATTAGCGGCAACAGGAATTAGTTTAATCCCACTCTACTTTGGAATGAAGAAATATTCAGTGCGGGCAACATTTGTATCTGCAATTATTGTTATGTTTTTGGTTACTTCTAGTTTGAATGGTGAGATTTCATTGTTTAGCTTTATTGTGATTCCTATTACATTAGCGTGTATTGGTCTCTTTATTGCTTACAGGGCAGTAAGAAAGATCGAACAGATAGATTTGTTTAAATAAAATAGATGAATTAGGAGGATACTTATGCTGCATCTCATGAAATTAGAAATGAAGAAGTTTAAGCTTGGGTGGTATGTGAAAGGTGCAATTATCGCAAATGTAATTATTATTGCAATATTTTGTTTGATTAACTATATAGAACAAATAGAAGAGACGGGAAGAGGTGAGATAGTTAAAAGCTTCTCAGACGCATTTGTACTGATCGGTGGAATGGTACGAGGAACGTTTATTGTTTTTGCGGGGGTATTAATTGCAAAATTAGTAATTGAAGAATATAAAAATAAAACCATATTGATAATGTTTTCCTATCCGGTTAGTCGAAAGAAACTTATCGCTAGTAAGTTAGTAATTACAGCTTTGCTAACGTTTACCACGATTTTGCTATCTAACATTTTTGTAGCAGGCGCAGTGTTTATATTAAATAGTTATATTCCGATTGTTCCAGATTCAATAACGGTAAACGAGTTTATGAAAGAAGTTATAAAAATGGTGCCTTTTGCAATTGCAGCTGCAGGAACAAGTTTAATTCCATTATACTTCGGGATGCGTAAATATTCTGTGCCAGTCACAATTCTCTCGTCTTTGATTGTTGTGATGATTGCATGTTCGAGTAATCCAGGATTTTCAGTAGTAACGCTTATCCCACTTCAGCTAGGGCTTGCAGCGATTGGGATAATGATTGCTTACTATGGTATTAGAAATATTGAAAAAGAAGATATAGCGGCGTAATCAGAAGAAGTGAAAAAGAGTTGGGATGAGAGCAACTCTTTTTTTGTATATGTATGTCTTATGGCTACTGTGCAAATTTGGAGTATTTATTTAAATACTCTTGAACTGCTGGAGAAATGTCAAAGCGATTAGGTCCTTTATATTCAATAATAAAGTTGCCATCTTCATTTGTTTCAAATGAGATTTCATAACTATCCATTTTATGATTATAAGAAGTGTCTTTGACTTTCGCATCTAAAGCGAAGTGTTTTACAATATAATTTTCTGATTCAGAAATTGCTGTTTGTCTTTTCCAGGGAGTACCATTATATGTGAAGTAAAGAAATAAAAAGATAACACTAAGGATAGAAGTTAATAAAAGGGCTACCTTTGTTATGCTTTTATTCAATTGAGTGATTCCCCTGTAATAATGACATGAATTCATTTAAGCTTACCTCTTTCATGTGAAACTATTTAGTAGAAAATAGTTTCACATGAAACAAGTTACAGAAAAAGAGGGGAAAGGAAAAACAGGATAACTCAATTTTCTTTCCCTATATAGTCTAATAAGCTCTTATCGCTTAATTCAACGAGGAAAGGAAAAAGAAATAAAAAGGGGATACCTAAAATGTCACCTGAAGAATTACAGGTTTTGGCTGAAATATATTGTCTTTGGTTACAATACGGACAATCCTTCCCGTCATGTTGAAAAAATAGAGACCATACATCTTTTGCTTTCCATCTCGTCTTACAATTTGTACAACGAGCCATAAGATTCCCCCTATTTCGTCGTAAACGGAATTGTGTAGAAGTCTACCGAGAATAAAGTACATCACTCTCTAAGAAGTGATGTACTAACAATTCTATAATGTGTAATATTACATAAAAGTATTTATTACATTTTCGGAGCTTCCATCCCCGTAGCAGCCCATTCTTCCTTAGCAGGTCCATAAATACCTGGAACTTTTAATCCAGCTTGGCGCATTAAAACAGTCATTTGGCCACGGTGGTGATTTTGGTGATTAATGAGAGTCATCAAAAAGATAGAATTTGGCATTGGACGTCCAAAGAAATCATTAATTGTTGTTAAATCTTTATCAGTCCACTGCGTTTGAAGTGCTTCAACGAAAGATGTAGTTACTTTACGGTAATTTTCTGCAATCGTCTTTGCGGAAGTTGGTACAGGATAATCTTTTGTTTCCCCCTCAAACTGTAAGTCTGTACCTGATAGCATGACAGGAATCGCAGTAACGATATGCCAAGCGACTCTACCTAAAGTCCAATGCCCAGGTGCAATCTCCTGTGATAAAGATTCATCAGTTAATGCATCCAATACCTTTTGCGTAGAACCTGCCTCGTATTTCCACGTTTTTAAAAAGCCTTCAATTGTTTGATACATGTTATCCCCCCTATGGTTACATTCATAAGGTAAATTCGTGAGAGGAGGCGTTTTTCCTTCTCTTTTTATTTCATATGCTTACATTGATATAATATGGATAGAAATATATATGTGAATTTAGAAAGATTTTTATGGAAATGTCAGAAAAACCACATTAGAGTTCGTATATTAAGTGAATAGAGAATGAAGCAAAGAGTGGTGATAGGGATGAGAGAAATAGAAATAGTAGAAGGTTTACGAAAGAAAGATATGACCGCATTGCATGCAGCAATTGATCAATATGGAGATTTAATTTATAAAGTTGTTCACAGTGTATTAGATACATCGCATAGTAAAGTGCTAGTGGATGAATGTGTCGATGATATTTTATTAATCATTTGGTACAACATTAATAGTTATGATGAGAAGCGTGGAAAGTTTAAGAATTGGCTTATATCTGTCGCAAAGTTTAAAGCCATTGATTTTAAGAGGAAAAGTAATCAAGCCTATCAATTACAAGAATTTCAGCAAGATATATATGAAGAGATGCATGATACGAATCAAACGAAAGAAGAACAGGAAGAAAACTTTTATATTTTAATTGGATCGCTAAGCAATAAAGATAAGAAAATCTTTATAAAAAGGTATTTAGATGAATATAGTGTGCAAGAGATTGCTTCTGAATTAGGTCTGACAACAGATACTGTTTATAGCAGGCTTTCAAGAGGGCGGAAAAAACTAAAAAAGATAATAGGAGGGGAAAAGGATGCGAAAAGAGGAGTTGTTGCAGGGACTAAGCAATTTACAATATAGCGATGAAGATGTGGTGGAGTATACTGCTGAAACAAAAGTAGATAACCAGAAAATAAAACGTGCAAAAAAAGTAGTAACAAAAAATATTTTAATGCAGCGTTGTTATCAGCAAGTACAAGGTGATTTACAGAAAGATGAAGAGATTTTATATAGCATGATCGCTTCTAACCCTCGTGTGAAAGGATCACAAACAGGAACAGCAACAATGTTAGGAATAGGCGCTCTCGCTATGCATTTTGGTATTAATAGTGTTCTCGTTGTTACAAATGAAAGATTATATGTTTTCTTTGTAGATAAATATTACAATGATGTTGATTTAAAAGTATATCAATTAAATGAAATTGTCTCTATGAAAACAGTATTAGATCGTAAGGGCGGCAGTGAGTTTTTATATATAAAATATACAAATGGTAAAGAGTACTTATTATTAGGAATTGATGATGAATATCGTGAATTGTTCCAAGTGTTACGTCAGGTGAAAAAAGCTAGTGGAATAGAGTTATCACTACAGGATAAAAAACTAACATGGGCATTAAGAGGGAAACGAAGTATATTTTATATATGCATGTATTCATTTGTAATATATTTCTTTTATAAAGCTTATGTTAACTTTATGCCGCACTAATGAAAAAGAAGGCTTCTAAACAAAAGAAGCCTTCTTTTTTTAATTAACTTTCTTCCCACTTTTCCTCATCAACCACAAGAAGTAAGGAGCTCCAAGTACAGCAACTACAAGCCCTGAAGGAATCTCTTTCGGATATGCAATCGTTCGTCCCAGTAAATCAGCGATGGAGAGAAGGATTGCTCCAAATAGCGCTGAACAAACAAATAATCTTTGATGATTCATACTGACAACAATGCGTGCTAAGTGCGGTGCAACGAGTCCTAGGAAAGCGATTGTTCCAACAGCGGCAATGTTAATCGATGCGAGTAATGTCGCTAAAATGATGAGTGCAAAGCGTGTTTTGTTTACAGGTTGTCCTAGCCCAGTTGCTAAGTCGTCTCCGAGTACAAGAACATCGAGCTGTTTCATCAAGAAGAATATCGTTGGTACGAGAATAAGAGATGGATACTTTTCTTTCTATTCTGATAAAAACTTATTTCTTTTAGAACACTAAAATATCTTTTTTACTATAACGCTTTCAAAATATGAACTTATCAATTAACGAAACATTAAAGAGAAAAATAAATTTCTTTATAAAATGAAGTTAGTTTTTCAATGAATAGTTATATAAAAGTCAGAATATTGTGATTGTAACAAGGTTACGACTATAATATAATGAAAACAATCACCATGAATGGACATTCATTTTAGTTGTGTAAGAATAGGAAGGAGGAATGAGGATGGAAAGACCTTGGCTACGAAATTATCCGGAGGAAATTCCACATACAATCGCTTATGATATTCAGCCGCTCCATGTATATTTGAAGCAGGTGTCTTCTCGGTACCCCGAAAAGAAAGCGCTTCATTTTCTAGGGAAAGATATTACATTTTCAGAGCTGGATTGTAAGGTGAGACAATTTGCAAATTATCTTCAGAGGATTGGTGTGAAAAAAGGTGATCGAGTTGCGATTATGTTACCAAATTGCCCGCAAGCTGTAATTGGATATTACGGTACGTTACTAGCAGGTGGCATAGTGGTACAAACAAATCCTCTTTATACAGAGAGAGAACTAGAATATCAGCTCCATGATTCTGGGGCGAAAGTTATTCTTTGTCTCGATCTCGTTTTTCCGAAAGTCACCAACGTTCAGTCTGCTGCGAAGCTGGAACACATTATTGTGACCCGCATTGCCGACTTTTTACCATTTCCAAAAAATTTACTGTATCCATTTGTACAAAAGAAGCAAACGAATCTTGTTGTAAAAGTAACGGAAAGTGATACGATTCATGTTTGGAAATCGGTAGAAAGAGAAAGTGATGGAATAATAGAAGTACCTTGTGATCCTGAAAATGATTTAGCACTCCTGCAATATACAGGAGGTACGACAGGTTTTCCGAAAGGTGTTATGCTCACGCATAAAAATCTTGTATCGAATACATTAATGGGAGCGCATTGGTTATATAACTGTACAGAAGGAGAAGAAGTTGTGATGGGAGTCCTTCCCTTTTTCCATGTGTACGGGATGACAGCTGTGATGAATTTGGCTATTATGCAAGGATATAAAATGGTTCTTGTTCCGAAATTTGATATGAAAATGGTGTTTGAAGCGATTAAAAAGCATAAAGTTACACTATTCCCAGGAGCCCCGACGATTTATATTGCACTTTTAAATAGTCCGCTGCTTCAGGAATATGATATTTCTTCGATTCGTGCTTGTATTAGTGGTTCTGCTCCACTTCCAGTAGAAGTACAGGAGAAGTTTGAAAAGGTTACAGGCGGTAAATTAGTAGAAGGGTATGGATTGACAGAATCCTCTCCAGTCACACATGGTAATTTCTTGTGGGAAAAACGTGTGCCAGGAAGCATTGGCGTTCCGTGGCCAGATACCGATGCGTGCATTATGTCGATTGAAACGGGAGAAGCGTTACCACCAGGTGAAATTGGTGAAATTGTTGTGAAGGGTCCTCAGATCATGATGGGATATTGGAATAAACCAGAGGAGACGGCAGCGGTATTGCAAGATGGTTGGCTCCATACCGGTGATATTGGTTATATGGATGAAGATGGATTTTTCTATGTGAAAGATCGTAAGAAAGATATGATTGTTGCTAGTGGTTTCAATGTGTATCCACGCGAAGTAGAAGAAGTTTTGTATGAGCATGAAAAGGTGCAAGAAGTTGTTGCAATTGGTGTTCCGGATCCGTATCGCGGAGAGACTGTAAAAGCTTTTGTTGTATTAAAAGAAGGAGAAGCTTGTTCTGAAGAAGAATTAGATCAGTTTGCTCGAAAATATTTAGCTGCGTATAAAGTCCCTAAAGTATATGAGTTCAGGAGCGAGTTGCCAAAAACAACAGTTGGAAAGATTTTACGCCGTGTACTTATAGATGAAGAGCGGAAGAAAGAGGATGAGCAGACGGGCTAAAGGCCCTTTCTTTTTGGAAATATAGGATTGACAATTTTTAAAATAATCAGTATTATTAAAATGTGAATGATTATTCATTCAGTCATCTTCTTGAAGGGGACAGTAAAGTGAAAAAAAATCGACCAAAATATAACCAAATTATTGATGCAGCGGTTATTGTGATTGCAGAAAATGGATACCATCAAGCACAAGTTTCTAAAATTGCAAAGCAAGCTGGGGTAGCTGATGGAACTATTTATTTATATTTTAAAAATAAAGAAGATATATTAATATCCTTATTCCAAGAGAAGATGGGAGAATTTATCGAAACAATTCGTCAAAAAACAGCAGGAATTGAAAGCGCTGTAGAGAAGTTATTTATGTTGGTAGAAACGCACTTCTTGCTGTTGTCACAAAATGATCCTCTTGCTATCGTTACGCAACTAGAGCTTCGTCAATCCAACCAAGACCTACGCCTCAAAATAAATGAAGTATTAAAAGGATATTTGCAAGTCATCGATGAGATTTTAGAAACAGGTATAGGACAAGAAGAATTTCAAGCGGATTTAAATGTTCGCGTGGCAAGACAAATGATCTTTGGAACAGTAGATGAAGTTGTGACCAATTGGGTAATGAGCGATCATAAATATGATTTGGTCGCACTTTCAAAAACGGTACATGGGCTGCTTATTTCAGCTTGTGGTTATCGTCAATAATGGGAGGGATCATGTTGAAATTCCTATCTGTAACAGTGGAAGATCATATCGCGGTGGCGAAGTTAAACCATCCGCCAGCTAATGCGATGTCTTCACAAGTTATGCATGACGTTACTGAGTTAATTGATCAAGTTGAAAAGGATGAAAATGTCCGCGTTATCGTACTTCATGGCGAAGGGCGCTTTTTCTCAGCAGGAGCAGATATTAAAGAATTCACTTCTGTTGAGGAAGCGAAGCAAGCGACAGAGTTAGCGCAGCTTGGTCAAGTGACTTTTGAGCGTGTAGAAAAGTGCTCAAAGCCAGTTATTGCGGCAATTCATGGAGCGGCACTTGGCGGCGGCCTTGAATTCGCTATGTCTTGCCATATGAGATTTGTAACTGAAAGTGCAAAGCTTGGTTTGCCAGAGTTAACGCTTGGATTAATTCCTGGTTTTGCGGGTACACAGCGCTTGCCGCGCTATGTTGGCAAAGCAAAGGCTTGTGAAATGATGCTAACAAGTACACCGATTACAGGTGCACAGGCATTAGAATGGGGACTTGTTAACGGCGTGTTCTCTGAAGAATCAATTTTAGAAGAAACGCTCCAAATTGCGAAACAAATCGCGAGTAAAAGCCCAGCGACAACTCGTGCTGTGTTAGAGCTTTTGCAAACAACAAAATCATCTCATTATTATGAAGGTGTGCAGCGTGAGGCGCAAATATTTGGTGAGGTGTTTACGAGTGAAGATGGAAGAGAAGGTGTAGCTGCGTTTTTAGAAAAACGTAAACCTTCATTTAGTGGTAGGTAGTCCAATTATTTTTTTAATATAAATTAACGGAATATTAGAATTGATGGAATCTTTCTGAAAAACAAGGGGGTAAATGGAATGAACATCTACGTACTCATGAAACGAACATTTGATACAGAAGAAAAAATCGTAATTAAAAACGGTGCAATTTATGATGGCGAAGCGGAATTCATCATCAACCCTTACGATGAATATGCGATTGAAGAAGCAATTCAAGTAAGAGATGCACAAGGGGGCGAAATTACAGTTGTAACAGTTGGCGGTGAAGAAAGTGAAAAAGAGCTTCGTACTGCGCTAGCGATGGGCTGTGATAAAGCGGTATTAATTAATATTGAAGATGATGTTGAGAATGGTGACCAATTTACAACAGCAAAAGTACTTGCTGAGTATTTAAAAGATAAAGATGTAGATTTAATTTTAGGTGGAAACGTAGCGATTGATGGTGCATCTGGACAAGTTGGGCCACGTGTAGCTGAAGCGTTAAATATTCCATACGTAACGACAATTACGAAACTTGAAATTAACGGTACAAACGTGAGGATTGAGCGCGATATTGAAGGGGATACAGAAGTGATTGAAACATCACTACCGCTTTTAGTAACAGCGCAACAAGGTTTAAATGAACCTCGTTACCCATCTCTTCCTGGTATCATGAAAGCAAAGAAAAAGCCGCTTGAAGAACTAGAATTAGATGATCTAGACTTAGAGGAAGATGATGTGGAAGCAAAAACAAAAACAATTGAAATCTATTTGCCTCCTAAGAAAGATGCAGGAAAAGTGTTACAAGGCGAGCTGCAAGACCAAGTAAAAGAACTTGTATCGTTGCTCCATACAGAAGCGAAAGTAATCTAATAAAATACGAATTTATATATGCAGGAGGGAAAATCTATGGCTCGTAAAGTATTAGTAATGGGTGAAGTTCGTGACGGATCACTACGTAACGTTTCATTTGAAGCGGTAGCAGCAGCAAAAACAATTGCAGAAGGCGGTGAAGTAGTTGGTCTTCTAGTAGGAGAAAGCGTTGCTTCTTTTGCAAATGAATTGATTCATTACGGTGCAGATCGCGTTGTGACAGTTGAAAATGATAAATTAAAATCATATACATCTGATGGCTATGCACAAGCATTTCTTGCTGTATATGCTGAGGAAAAGCCGGAAGGAATTGTCTTTGGACATACGGCGCTTGGTAAAGACTTATCACCAAAACTAGCTGCAAAACTTGGAGCAGGCCTTGTTTCTGACGTAACTGCACTAGAAGTTACGGGTGGTAATGTTGTATTTACACGCCCAATTTATTCTGGTAAAGCGTTTGAGAAGAAGATTGTAACAGATGGCATTCTATTTGCGACAGTACGTCCAAATAACATCGCGCCGCTTGAAAAAGATGATTCTCGTACAGGTGAAGTATCTTCTATTACAGTTGATGTAAAAGATTTACGTACAATCATTCAAGATGTTGTTCGTAAAACAGCAGAAGGCGTGGATCTTTCAGAAGCGAAAGTTATTATTGCTGGCGGACGCGGAGTGAAGAGCGAAGATGGATTTAAACCGTTAAAAGAATTAGCAGATGTACTAGGTGGTGCTGTTGGTGCATCACGTGGTGCTTGTGACGCAGAGTATTGCGATTACTCATTACAAATTGGACAAACAGGTAAAGTTGTTACACCGGACTTATACATTGCATGTGGTATCTCTGGAGCGATTCAACATTTAGCTGGTATGTCTAATTCTAAAATAATCGTTGCAATTAACAAAGATCCAGAAGCGAGTATCTTCAAAGTAGCTGACTATGGTATTGTCGGTGACTTATTTGAAGTAGTGCCTCTTTTAACAGAGGAGTTTAAAAAGTTAAAAGTGCATTCATGATTTGAGTACCCTTGAGTTCCAAGTGAAGTACCCCTATATATAGAAAAGGTGAGGGATCCCCTGTCTCTCACCTTTTTAGCATGTAATCTGTATTTTTATATAGTATAAAGGAACATTTTTTTGTTACAATACATAACGATACATAATATTCGCCACGTATATAAGTTAATGATATACTTTTGGTAGAATACACTTGAAGGAGGAAATAAAATGGCAATTGTAAACGCAACTGACCAAAACTTCGCAGCTGAAACAAGCGAAGGTATTGTATTATTAGATTTCTGGGCACCATGGTGTGGGCCTTGTAAAATGATCGCTCCTGTATTAGAGGAAATTGATGCAGAATTAGGCGAAAAAGTAAAAGTAGTAAAAATAGACGTTGATGAAAACCAAGAAACAGCTCGTAGTTTTGAAGTAATGAGCATTCCATCTCTTTTCGTATTAAAAGATGGTAAAGTGGTTGACCAAGCGTTAGGTTACAAACCAAAAGAAGCGTTAGTAGAATTAGTTTCTAAACACTTCTAAAATAAAAAAGCTGCCATGAGGCAGTTTTTTTATTTTAAGTCTCTGTTAGACGATAATGATATCCGTAAAAACCCGATTGGTGACGGAAGTTTCACTTTATCTAATCAAACCATCTTTGCCGCATTCCTTTTAAAAAGGTTTCTGTAATTTTAAATCCAGAACCCTCTCCTATAACAGAGTCAATACCACAATAGGGACAAACGGCTGTATCATCCTCATCCCACCAATCATTAATTTTACTTGGTCTAAAAATTTCTAAACAATAAAAACAACCACATACAGTGTCCTTTTCTAAGTGAATTCTATTACGAGAACAGAAACGGTGTGCGTCTTTGAAATTTTTCCATTATTATCCTTCTTTTTGCGCTTTTCTTTGATGTTCTATATTGAATGTTTTTTTGGTATTTTATGTACAAATCGTTTGTATAGCACATCATGATCAAAGGTTAAAAAACAAAATCAAGAATTCCACTTTGTTAGTTTAACATGAAGATCAATAGTAAAATTCTATGTTGAAAGACGAAAATATGTATAATGTTTTCCTTTTTTTCTGCTTTCCGTTACAATAAAGGAACGTATGTTGGGGATTTAAACATTGCATGTTTTTGTTTTGAAACAACAATGATAAGTATATAGGGAACGGAGGAATACGAGTGCACGAGCATTTAAAAGAAAAGTTAGCGATTTTACCAGATCAGCCAGGTTGTTACTTAATGAAAGATAAGCAAGGAACAGTAATATATGTTGGAAAAGCAAAGGTGCTCAAAAATCGTGTGCGCTCGTATTTCACTGGTTCACATGATGGGAAGACACTACGTCTGGTAGGAGAGATTGTCGATTTCGAGTATATTGTTACTTCCTCGAATCTCGAGGCACTTATTTTAGAATTAAATTTAATAAAAAAATATGATCCAAAATATAACATCCAGTTAAAAGACGATAAAACATATCCATTTATTAAAATTACAGCTGAAAAACAGCCGCGTTTGCTTATTACGAGAAATGTCAAAAAGGATAAAGGAAAGTATTTTGGTCCATATCCAAATGCGCAGTCAGCTCATGAAACAAAAAAGCTACTAGATCGCATGTACCCACTCCGTAAGTGTACAAATATGCCAGATAAAGTTTGTTTATATTATCATATGGGTCAATGTTTAGCGCCTTGTGTACAAGAAGTAACAGACGAGCAAAATAAAGAAATTGTAGATGAAATTATAAAGTTTTTAAATGGTGGACATAAAGAAGTGCGTTCAGAACTAGAAACAAAAATGTACGAGGCATCCGAGAAATTAGAGTTTGAACGGGCAAAAGAACTGCGGGACCAAATCGCTCATATAGATGCAATTATGGAAAAGCAGAAGATGATTATGAGCGACTTAGTCGATCGTGATGTATTTGGTTACGCAGTTGATAAAGGGTGGATGTGCGTACAAGTTTTCTTTGTTCGAAAAGGAAAGTTAATTGAACGTGATGTCTCCATGTTTCCGATTTATGATGAGCCAGAAGAAGGATTTTTAACATTTATCGGTCAATTTTATGAGCAAAGCAGCCACTTTAAGCCGAAAGAAATTGTAGTACCAGGAAGTATTAATTCTGAATTAGTAGAGCGATTTTTAGAAGTGGAGGCTACGCAGCCGAAACGTGGAAAGAAAAAAGACCTTGTTGAGTTGGCAAATAAGAATGCGAAGATTGCCTTGCAGGAGAAGTTTTATTTAATTGAACGTGATGAAGAGCGGACGATTAAGGCTGTTGAAAATTTAGGTGCACAGCTTAATATTGAAACGCCTTATCGTATTGAAGCATTCGATAATTCAAATATCCAAGGAACGAATCCAGTTTCAGCGATGATTGCATTTATTGATGGAAAACCAGCGAAAAAAGAGTATCGAAAATATAAAATCAAGACGGTGCAAGGGCCAGATGATTATGAATCGATGCGAGAAGTGGTACGGCGCCGTTATACCCGCGCGTTAAAAGAAAATTTGCCACTGCCTGATTTAATTGTAATTGATGGCGGAAAAGGACATCTAGCAGCTGCAAGTGATGTACTTGAAAATGAACTTGGTTTATACATTCCGATGGCTGGACTTGTTAAGGATGATAAGCATCGTACATCACATTTAATCATTGGTAATCCACCTGAGCCTGTTATGCTTGAAAGGAACAGCCAAGAATTTTATTTACTACAGCGTATCCAAGATGAAGTGCATCGATTTGCCATTACGTTTCATCGTCAGCTTCATGGAAAATCAGTTATTCAATCTGCATTAGACGAAATTCCTGGAATCGGAGAAAAGCGAAAAAAAGTATTGTTAAAACATTTTGGTTCACTAAAGAAGATGAAAGAGGCCTCTGTGACGGAATTTGTCGAAGTAGGGATGCCGCAAAATGTGGCAGAGACCATCTATTCTTATTTAACAGATAAGAAGACGTTGTAGTTTACAACGTCTTCTATTTTTTGATATAATTTCAGAAGATTAAAAATCATCTAAAATGAATGAATATGCAAAAATAAAAAAATCAACTAAACCTATATGTCTAGTTGACTGTTGTTATGGATTCTACACTTCGATGAGATCTTTCACGTCCCATTTTACGAGGAATGTAATGGAATCCGAACGCTTTTTTTGCTCTTCATATGACTCTGCAACAACGTTTCGTTGCTTTTGAATTTGCTCTGCAATGAATCCAGCTTCTAATTGGTAAGAAGAATGTTTTTTTTGTTTTTGACGCTCTGTAATAAGTGGGCTTGTCAGCTGGAAGTGCATTTCACGACGTTTATGTTCAATGATGTTTAAAGTGCCCCAGCCGGCTTTTTCAAAAAAGTGAATGACTTCTTCAATGGTTTCTAACGGATATTTTCGCGCTAGATTTCGGCCAGCCCAGTATAAGATATCATCTAATTCTTTACCAATTAGATCAGGTAGTAATTCTTCACGCAGCAATTCATAAGCGAAGGCGTTTAATGAAACATCTTGTAAAGATGCTATATCAATTGTATTTTTGCTCACAATATTCCCCTCTTTCTATAGGGATTATTATATAACATTTCCCATTTATAAAAACAGAACTTTCTTTGGGAAAATCTTAATAAATAGGAAGAAAAAAAGAATTGGCAAATTATATGCAAATTATGTACAAATTATGTATACGTTTTCTTGACGCTTCGACAAAAATAGGAGTAAAATGAACTTGGTATCAAATTATGCTGAAATATTTCGAATAATTTTTTCAGTTTTTCTTATAGCAATAGTGAAAAAACATTATTGTTATAAACTAATACTGAAAGCAGCAGTCAAACACTCAAGGGGGGTAATGGGGACATGAAAGGCCGCGAGTATACGTTTCGCAAGTGGCACTCATTAATGGGGGTCATTCCGGTTGGTGTCTTTTTGACGCAACATTTAGTAGTAAACAACTTTGCAACAAGAGGAGCAGAGGCTTTTAACAAAGCTGCTCATTTTATGGAGCTCCTTCCATTCCGGTATGCGCTAGAAATTTTCGTCATCTTTTTACCAATACTGTACCATGCTATATATGGATTATATATTGCATTTACAGCTAAGAACAATGCGGTATCTTACGGTTACTTCCGTAACTGGATGTTCGTCTTCCAACGGATCTCAGGTATCGTTACGCTGATTTTCATATCTTGGCACGTTTGGGAAACTCGTATTCAAGCATTGTTAGGTAAACAAGTAAACTATGATATGATGGCAGATATTTTAAACAACCCAGCTATGTTTGGTTTCTATTTGGTTGGGGTTGTATCAACAATTTTCCACTTTGCTAATGGACTATGGACATTCTGCATTAGCTGGGGAATTACAGTATCGCCACGTTCACAACGTATCTCTACTTATGTAACATTAGCTATTTTCCTAGGTTTATCTTATGTAGGTGTGAGTGCATTATTAGCGTTCATCGATCCACAGCTAGCAAATCAGTAAGGAGTGGGAGAGCATGAAAGGGAAACTTATAGTAGTCGGCGGTGGCTTGGCCGGCTTAATGGCAACGATTAAGGCAGCAGAAGCAGGAGTAAACGTGGAGCTATTTTCTTTAGTACCAGTAAAACGTTCACATTCTGTTTGTGCACAGGGTGGTATTAACGGTGCCGTAAATACGAAAGGTGAAGGGGATTCTCCATGGATCCACTTTGACGATACAATTTATGGTGGGGACTTCTTAGCGAACCAACCACCAGTTAAAGCAATGTGCGAGGCAGCACCAGGTATTATTCATTTAATGGATCGCATGGGTGTTATGTTTAACCGTACAGAAGAGGGACTTCTTGATTTCCGTCGCTTTGGAGGAACACAACATCACCGTACAGCGTTTGCTGGTGCGACAACTGGTCAACAATTATTGTACGCATTAGATGAGCAAGTACGTCGTCATGAAGTAGCGGGACTCGTAACGAAATATGAAGGTTGGGATTTCTTACGTGCTGTTATTGATGATGAGGGTGTATGCCGCGGAATCGTTGCACAAGACTTACAATCTATGGAGATTAGAAGTTTCCAAGCTGATGCCGTGATTATGGCAACAGGGGGCCCTGGTATCATCTTTGGGAAATCTACAAACTCTATTATTAATACAGGTACAGCGGCATCTGCTGTATATCAACAAGGTGCATATTATGCAAATGGTGAGTTCATTCAAATTCACCCAACTGCAATTCCTGGGGACGATAAATTACGTCTTATGAGTGAATCTGCACGTGGTGAAGGTGGACGCGTTTGGACGTATAAAGACGGTAAACCATGGTACTTCTTAGAAGAGAAGTATCCTGCATACGGAAATCTTGTACCTCGTGATATCGCAACGCGTGAAATCTTTGACGTGTGCGTAGAGCAAAAGTTAGGTATTAATGGTGAAAACATGGTATATCTAGATCTTTCTCATAAAGATCCGAAAGAATTAGATATTAAACTAGGTGGAATTATTGAAATCTATGAAAAATTCACAGGTGACGATCCTCGTAAACTACCGATGAAAATCTTCCCTGCTGTTCACTACTCAATGGGTGGATTATGGGTTGATTATAAGCAAATGACAAGCATTCCAGGGTTGTTTGCAGCAGGTGAGTGTGATTACTCTATGCACGGTGGGAACCGACTAGGTGCGAACTCATTACTATCAGCAATTTATGGTGGTATGGTAGCAGGGCCAAATGCAATTGAATATATGAAAGGTCTTTCAAAATCATCTGATGCTGTTTCTTCTTCTGTATATGATCAAAATGAATTAATCGAAACAGAGAAATTTAACAATATTTTAACGTTAGATGGTACTGAAAATGCATATGTTCTTCATAAAGAGCTTGGAGAATGGATGACAGATAACGTAACGGTAGTTCGTGAAAATAAAAAATTACTAGAAACAGATGCGAAGATTGAAGAGTTAATCGAGCGTTATAAACACATTAATATTAACGATACAGCAAAATGGAGTAACCAAGGTGCTTCATTTACACGTCAACTTTCAAACATGCTTCAATTAGCACGTGTTATTACAATTGGTGCATATAACCGTAATGAAAGCCGCGGTGCGCATTATAAACCGGAATTCCCAAATCGTGATGATGCAAACTTCTTAAAAACTACAATGGCGAAATTTGAGGGAGAAGGAAATGCACCAGCATTCCATTACGAAGACGTTGATATTTCATTAATCAAACCACGTAAACGTGATTATTCTTCAAAACATGATGTAGCTGCTAAGGGTGAAGAGAAGGGGGATAAACAACATGTCTGAGAAAACAATCCGCCTCATCATTACGAGACAAGATGGACCAGATGCACAATCGTTTGATCAGGAATTTGAAATTCCATACCGTCCAAATATGAATATTATTTCGGCTCTTATGGAAATTCGTCGTAATCCTGTTGATGCAAAAGGAACTCATACAACTCCTGTTGCATGGGATATGAACTGTTTAGAAGAAGTATGTGGTGCTTGTTCTATGGTGATTAATGGTAAACCACGCCAATCATGTACAGCGCTTATCGATAAATTAGAACAACCGGTTCGTATAAAACCGATGAAGACATTCCCAGTTGTACGTGATTTACAAGTCGATCGTAGCCGTATGTTTGATGCTTTAAAACGTGTTAAGGCTTGGGTGCCAATTGATGGTACGTATGACCTAGGACCAGGCCCAAGAATGCCAGAGAAAAAGCGTCAATGGGCATATGAACTTTCAAAATGTATGACATGTGGTGTTTGCTTAGAATCATGTCCGAACGTAAATAGTAAATCTGACTTTATCGGACCAGCACCGCTTTCGCAAGCTCGTTTGTTCAACTCACATCCAACTGGTGAAATGCATAAAGCAGAGCGCTTACGTGCAATTATGGGTGATGGTGGTCTTGCAAACTGTGGTAACTCACAAAACTGTGTACAATCATGTCCAAAAGGTATTCCATTAACAACATCAATTGCAGCATTAAACCGAGATACAACGATTCAATCGTTCAAAGATTTCTTTGGTAGTGACAATAACTATTAATAAATATTGCCTCTTCGATTCGAAGAGGCAATATTTATATAAATACAAAGTGAAAAACCGACATAAAACCTTTTCTTATGTGGGAGAGAGCATCCGGTCATGCAAAGTGAAAACAAAGAGAGAAAACGAGTGCAGATCATTTTTTGTTCTTCATAGCAGCGATTTATCCCGCATTAACGGACAGTAACACTTCCACCTCAAAATTCAGCGGAAGCAAAGAAGATAGGTGGGAGATGAACTGTCCGTAAAAGCCTGATTGGTGAAGGCTAATAATCAGTGAGGGATGGAGAAAATCCCCACTGATTAAAGTTTCACTTTATATGTTGGAAAATCAAAATGGATATATATAGGATTCTATAGTTTTAATTTTTTGTTTATTCTGAAATGTAGTATGTTACTTATTAGAATGAAAGAAAAAGGAGAGAAAAACATGAAAAAGATTTCTTACATTGAAGACTTTGAGAGATGGGCAAAAGATTTTTCATTTTATATTCCTATTAAAGTTCGTTTTTGTGAGACAGATATGTTTGGGCATATGAATAATGGTGTTGCTTTTACATATTTTGAAGAAGCGCGTATTGAGTTTTTTAAAGAACTTGGTTTTATGCAAGAATGGACACATAAAGCATCGGAAACAATGATTGTCGTAGCTGATTTACAATGTAACTTTTTGAAGCAAATTTTCTTTGACGAGCACTTAAAGGTGTATGTAAAAGCTGAAACAGTTGGAAACTCTTCTTTGGATTTACACTATATGGTAGAAAATGAAGCGGGGGAAATTTGCTTAGTTGGGCGCGGTGCGATGGTGCAAGCTTCAAAGAAAACGGGAAAAGGAGCGCCTTGGCTTGAGGAATGGAAGCAAAAGCTACTTCAATAAATGGGGATTCTGCGTCCCTATCGAATAGTGGGATGAAAAAAAATAAGGGAGCGAATTTGCTCCCTTATTTTTTTGCACCCATCGCTTCTTCTAATGTCAGATGATGTTTATGTAAGTATGTAGCGTATGGCTTGCCAACATAGCGAAGATGCCATGGTTCATACGCATATTCTGTCGTAGCTGTTTTATCTTCTAAATAACGAATAACAAAGCCGAATTCATGAGCATGTGCTGCTACCCATTTTCCTTCCTCTGTCTCGCCAAAAATCTCTTCTAACTGATAACTTGCTGATTTAGAACTAATATCCATCGCAAGTCCTGTTTGATGTTCGCTCGTTCCAGGAACTGCGCTAACTGAATCAGCTTCAGCTTGTCCTTGACGTTTGATGTACATATTATGTAATGATTGTTGGCGCTTATAAGAGCGGTAACCTGAGACAGCCGTAAGCTCTAGTCCTTGTTCTTTTGCTGCATGGAACATTTTTTCAAGAGCAACAGCAGCGTCTTGACGAAGTAATGTTTTCTCTTTATCTTTTGGATATGCGAATGGGACGTCCGGTCTTATAAGATCATCTGGTGTATAACCATCTGGCAATTTACGATGCTTATTTACTAATACTAGTGGTGAATCTGGATTTGTAACAAGCGAGAGATTCTCATCTATTTTCTTTGCAGTATGATTTGCCTTTGGGAATGCTGGAATCTCTTCTTTTGGGTGTTCAATATGCCTTTGTGTTTCGACAGCTTTCGCTTCATTTTGTAGTGGAGATTTAGAGCTGAAATAAGCGAAGGATGTGATACCGATTACAATCGTAGTGGCAGAAATAACAATTACCTTTTTCATAACGCTGTGTAATCTCATTCCTTTCTTATGGTTTATCTAGTATGTTAATTATAAGTCTAGTTTTTATAAAAAGAAATATAAGAGTCATAACGTAATAGAATTGCAAAGAAAATGTCAAAAAATGTGTGAAATTGGAGATTTTCATCGTGATTGTTCGTATATATCGATAAAAAGGTTCAAAAGAATGAAATAATAAAAGGATGGCGAAAGCCATCCTTTTATTATTTCACATCAAATGATTTTAAGTTGTCTCGACGAATTTTATCTTTTTCTGCATCGGACTTTTTGAAGTTATAATCGTATAAAGCACCTTCCCAGTCACCATACATTGGGTTAGGGAAAATGATGAATTTCTCACCAAATTGTGCTTTTGTTTCTTCAACCGTTTGATTGCGATCTTTTACAGACTTTCCATCAAATCCAGTGAAGTCAGATAAGTTGTCACCGAAGAATAGGACAATATCGTGTGATTGTGAAACAACTTCACGACGCTTTTCTTTTCCTTTTTCTTTCGGGTCTTGTAGTAAAATATGTTCTTTTGTTGCTTGCGGAGCACCAACGCGCTCAAGGTTTTTAATTGTTGCATCTAATTGATTTGTTTTACGGTTCGAAATGTAATAAATGTCTACACCTTTAGACTCTGTATATTTTAAGAAATCAACTGCGCCAGGAAGCGCTTCTGCTTCTGCTTTATTAATCCACTCATCCCATTTATAAGGGTAGCCCTTTCCTGTTTTTACACTCATAGCTTGGTGAGGGCTGTTATCTAAAACAGTTTCATCTAAGTCTAGTACAATCGCTGGCTTCTTGCTTGTACCTTTTGCAAGAGCAGCATCCAGTTTTAATTGACCGATATTATATCCTTGATAGTATAATGCTTTTGTTTCACTAGCTGTTTGATACCATAAATCGGCCATCAATTGCTGATCTGTTAATTTTACTTGCTCTTCTTTTGCCACTGTTTTCTCAGCTGTTCCTGTACATGCTACAAGTGATGTAGAAAGAACTGCTACAGATAATAAAGTGGTAATGCCCCTTTTCATCTTCATATGTATCCTCCTTGATGTAAATAAATCATTTAATATTATATATTAAAATATAATGGTTTTTGTAGCTTTTTTTATGCATTTTTGCATATTGTTATTTATGTATACAGTAGTATGCCCTATTTCAGTATAATAAGTAAGGAATAGGATATTTTTAGTGTCAATCATTCATGTCGAAATGACAATTATAATTGACAAAAAATACTTTTGTATTTACAATTTTAACTAAATGAAACAAATTGTGGGTTGGGAAGAAGTGGTATATAAGGGGATTGAGTATCGAATGAAATAAAGTCATATGCATTACTATATTTTGTTTTAAATAATCATAATGTTTAGAATAGAGTAAGGGTGGTAAAGAAGAGGAGGGTTTATACATTGAGTTTACAAATTCAAAATTTAACGAAAATATTCGGTGAATCAAAAGCAGTAAATCAATTGCAAATTTCATTACCAAAAGGTGAAGTGTTGGGATTGCTTGGACGAAATGGTGCAGGAAAAACGACAACGATTAAAATGCTCCTCGGTTTATTGACTCCCAATGAAGGGACCATTACATGGAACGGGAAAGCGATATCTCAGAGTGGAGTGACAATTGGGTATCTTCCAGAAGAAAGAGGATTATATACAAAAAGTAGAGTAATAGATCAGCTTCGCTATTTTGGAAGATTAGAAGGAATGACAAAAAAAGAAGTAGACCGAGCGATTGATCGTTGGTTAGAGAAACTAGCAATCCTGGAATATAAATATAAGACAGCAGGAGAGCTGTCAAAAGGAAATCAGCAAAAAATCCAATTAATAGCTGCGCTTCTTCATGATCCGGAACTTCTTATTTTAGATGAACCATTTAGTGGACTAGATCCAGTTAATGCTGGTATGTTAGCAAGTATTATTGAAGAACAAGTACAAAGTGGGAAAACGATTATTTTATCCAGCCATCGGATGGAACAAGTAGAAGCATTTTGCCAACATGTTTGTATTTTGAAGAAGGGTGAAGCAGTTGTTGAAGGACAGCTGAGCGACATTAAGAAAGAATACGGTTTTCGTAATTTAACAATTGAAGATGCGGTAGAAAATGAACAGGCATTGCAAGCTCTAAATATTCCGTATGAAAAACAGCAAGGACTCCTTTATGTGAAAGTGCAAGATGATACAGAAGCCCTAATGATTTTACAAAAGTTGCAAGAACAAGGTGTCAGCTTACGACAATTTAAAATGCTGGAGCCGACGTTAAACGAAATATTTGTAGAGAGGGCGAAATAACAATGCGTAAATTTTCTCATGTATTTTCATTTTATTTTAAGGAATCATTTCTATCTAAAAAGACGTTAATTACGAGTGGGATTTTATTTTTAATTGTGTTTGGGATTTTTGGATTTAATCATTTTACTTCGGATGGAGATAAAAATAAGGATAAAGATAAGATTGCTGTTGTAACGGAAAGTTCTACATATAAAGTGCAAGAAGATGAAGTAAATAAGTTATTACCATCAGCGAAGGCGACTGTTGGTTCAAAAGAAGATTTTGAGAAGTTGCGTAAACAAGTAGAAGAGGGAGAGTTAGATGGTTTATTCCATGTAACGGAAAAGAATGGAGTTCCAGAAGTTACGTATATGTATAACGGATTCCCAAGTCAAACGGTTTCTACAATAATGGCAAGTTATTTAAAACAGCAATATACAGCAGTAACAATTGCTAAAAATAATGTTTCACCAGAGGTTGCGCAGCAATTACAAATGGAAATCCCGGTGAAACAAGAAGCGATAAAAGATCGTACATCTTCTTTTGGTATTGCATACTTCTTTACATTTGCATTGTATATGTTTATTATCGGATTCGGAAATGCAATTGCAATGAATATTGCGTCTGAAAAAGCCTCTCGTGTTATGGAAGTAATGCTTCCGAAAGTAAAGCCTCTTACGATGATGTATGCAAAAATTTTAGCAGTTGTCTCAACAGCTTTATTGCAACTTGCTATATTGGCATGCGGTTATCTTATTCCATATGTATTGGGATGGGTAAACCTAGAGAGTGCTTCATTATTTGGAGTTCCAATTGATTTTACAAAATTAGATGCAAAAGTAATCAGTATGTTCCTTATCTACTTTGTTACAGGATACTTACTGTATGCGATGATGTATGCAGCAGCTGGGGCGGTTGTATCCAAAACGGAGGATCTACAAGCCGTTTCCTTCCCAATAATGATTTTAATTATGGCTGCGTTCTTTATTAGTATCAAATCATTAAGTGATCCAAATAGTACAATCGTTGTTGTTAGTTCCTACGTTCCATTCTTTACGCCAATGGTTACATTCTCGCGTATTGTAGCTGGAGAGGCTGGTGTATTAGAGATTACTATAACATTAGCAGTTTTACTGGTGACAATTGGTATATTAAATGCTGTTACAAGCCGCATTTATGTCAATGGTGTCATGAACTACTCTGATAAAGTGAAATTTAAAGATTTAGCTAAATTTATAAAGCGTCAATAAGAATGAAAAGCATGATTTTCTATGGGAATCATGCTTTTTCTTTATGTGTAAAGAAGAAATAGTATATAATAGTAAGTATCGTCTTTTGATAGAATGAACGTAAAGGAGGGTGTGCAGATGGGAATTAGTAGTCGTTTTACAGTAGGTGTTCATATGTTAACATTACTTGCGATAGATAGAAACTCTCGCTGTACCTCTGAATGGATTGCGGGTAGTGTAAATACAAACCCGGTTGTGATTCGCCGCATTACAGGAATGTTAAAGAGAGCAGGTCTTGTTGATGTACAAGCTGGAAAAGGTGGTACATCACTTGCTCGTGAGTTAGATGAAATTACATTACTTGATGTATATAAAGCAGTGGAAGTGGTAGAAGAAGGACATCTATTCTCTTTCCATGAGAATCCAAATATTGAATGTCCAGTTGGAGCTAATATTCAATCAGTATTAGAGATTATATTAATGCAAGCACAAGAAGCGATGGAAAATGTACTTGCGAATGTTAAGGTAGAACAACTTGTTACTAATTTACAATCAAAAATCAAAAAGTAAAGAAGCGAGCCTCATATAGATGAGCTCGCTTCTTTATTTTCAGAAAGATTGAAAATTTTATTTTTCAGTATTTAATAAGAATTTTCCTACAAGAGCTGCGAAGATACCACCAAGAACTGGGGCAACAATAAATACCCATAACTGAGAAACAGCTTCCCCACCTGCAAATAAAGCTGGTGCAAGGCTACGTGCAGGGTTAACAGAAGTTCCTGTTAATGGGATACCTAATAAGTGAACTAATACTAATGTGAAACCAATTACAAGTCCAGCTAAATGTGCGTTACCCTTTTTACCTGTTACAGCAATAATTACTAAAATAAAGACAAATGTTAATACAAATTCAACTAAAAATGATCCGGATAAGCCAAGCGTTCCAAAACCGTTTTGTCCTAAATTATCTAAAGACATATTAGAAGATTTTAAAATTGTCACTAACGTTGCAGTTCCTAAGAAAGCACCTAAAACTTGGGCTAATAAATAATAGCTAAGCTCCATAGCGTTCATTCGTTTGTTTATAAACATGGCAATAGATACTGCTGGGTTTACGTGACATCCAGAAATTGTTCCAATGCTATATGCCATAGCAACAATTGATAGCCCGAAAGCCATAGCGATTCCTAAAGTACCAATTCCTTCGATTCCGCCGCCTAAAACAGCTGTTCCAGTTCCGAATAATACAAGTACAAATGTACCAATAAGTTCAGTAATTGCTTTTTTTAACATAATTTTCCTCCTTTAAATGTGTATGAGAACGTATTATAACATAGAATGATGCTGTTCTAATTATAAACAAGGAATGAAAAAATATTCCGATTAAATGAACGATTAAGGTTTTTACAATTTCCATTACATAAAAAAACATGATTCTCAAAGAAGAATCATGTTTTAAAATCTGTTGCTATGCTGTTTTCTTTTGTTTAGCAATTGGAACAGAAGGATTCAAAATGCTATTCGCAACCATTCCAGCCATGATGATAATCATACCGATCAGAGAGAGGTCCACAGGGAATGAACCGTTTAAGAAGACAATTTCCCCTAGAACAGTAAATATCATTGTTCCAGCTTGTGTTGCCTCTACTGCACCTAGTAAGGCAAGGTTATTTTTAGCTAAATCTGTAGCAAAGAAAAATGTCATTGTAGCAATTACACCTGAACATAATGCTAATAACGCTCCTTGAAGCATTTGTCCCGATGTCGGGATACCAGTTGTCGAAAATCCGTATATTGCAAGAATAATGGCGATGGGAAGGCTACCAATAGCCATTCCCAATACGCGCTGGAATGTATCAAGACGCCCGCCGACAACTTCCATCATTTTTCGGTTGCCAAATGGATATAAGAAAGCTGCTAAAACAACAGGAAGAAAACCAGATAAAAATTGAGTGGCAGTAATATGTCCTGCTTGTGTTGCCTGCATGCAGATGACGCCGATTAAAATAAAAAGTGATACATATAAACTGCGAAGTGGAATTTTGCCGCGTACGCGTTTGGTACCTGTTTTTGTTTCAATTGTAATAAAAAATAATGGCGATAGTAGTAACCCAGCTAATATGGTAACTTGCCAAGTACCGGCAACGAGCCAAGCAGGAGTAAAGACCGCAGCAAAGCTTAATAGAGAATAAAATCCAATACCGGCCAATGATCCCCATCCTAGCCATGCAAAAGGATGTTTTCGCATTTCTATCCATAGAACCCCAAGGTTTTTGCGAAATAAGACAATAAGGAATAAAATAGGAAGAGCAAATAAAAAGCGGAAGGAAGCGGTCCAAGCCCAGCTTGTTCCTGATACATTCATTGCTCTGTTAATAATAAAGGTTGCAGAAAAAAAGGCTGACGATAAAATACCTAATAATATGGCACGCATGATATATATATGCACTCCTTTCAAAATTTGAATCGAGATGTATATTACAATATACTTAAATTAACTAAAAGTAAACTATTTTATATTTAAAGGTGGTTTTGTTATATATGAAAGAAAAAGAGGATATGCAAACGAAAGAAGTTATTCAGCAAGTTGGCCAGTTACTAAGGCAAATTCGAAATGAACAAAAACTGAGTTTAGAAGAATTGGCACAAAAAACAGGGGTTAGTAAATTAACATTAGGAAAAATCGAGAGAGGTGAAACGAATCCAACTTTAGCGGTTATTTGGAAAATAACAAAGGGATTATCCATTCCGTTGTCGAGGTTAATGGTTGTTGGAGAACCAGTAGCGGTTGCACGCTGCGGAGAAGGATTTGCAGTTGATGTAGGACAAGCATGGCGGTTAGAGACTATATTTCGATATACGAAAGAAACAGGCATGGAAATGCACCGTGCTTGTTTAAGGCCACAGAGTATATATGAGCCAGAGTCTCATCATGAAGGAGCAATTGAACTTGTGACGGTAATGAAAGGACAGGCTTCGATTCAAGTGGAAAATGATGTGTATGAATTAAATGAATTTGATTCGATCCAGTTTGAAGCGAATAAAAAACATAGCTATAAAAATACAGGAGATGAAGTTGCTGTGCTGCATTTAACAATGAAATATTCTTCCTAAATATAGGAGAGGGAGCGCTTGTCATAAAGCGCTCCTTTTTGTATAGATTTTAACGTTTTGATAAAATATAATTAAGTTAGAAAATTCAGAAAAATAAAGATGGCCTATGTGTAATAAGGGAGGGGGCTAATGAGGAAATATAGATTATGGAAGGTAGTACAGCGAATTCGGACAAGTATTCGTATGAAGTTGCTTACATTATTTGTATTAGTTGCGCTTATTCCGCTTATTTTATTTAGCTGGATGTCATATGAGAAGTCGTCTAATCTGGTAAATGCTCAGTTTGGGGATTACGGAAAGTTTGCGATATCACAGCTCCAAACACAAATTGAATCAACATTAAGCCACATGCATTTAATTGCTAGTGACATTCAAGGTTATTTATCAGATCCGACATTAATTGTTTTAAAGAAAGAAGCGCCGAAATCATATACGGAATTTATTGCCGAGAAAAATTTTGAAAGATTTTTAGAAGGGCATAAAACAGCGCAAACGAAGGGAGTTTTTTTAATCACCCCAAGTGGTTATTACTACGGGGATCGATATTTAGATGTGCAGAAACTGAGGCAGGAAAAATTTTGGGAAGAACAAGGGGACTTATCATTACAAGGCTATTGGAACGGTATTTATGTTCCGAATCATTATTCTATATCTGATAAAAACAAAGTAATAGGCTTACTTGTTCCCATTAAAACGTCATTTGGTAGCTTAAAGGATAGTCGGATACTGGTGGAAACGGATGCAACCGAGTTATTTAAGTTTATTGATTCGTTAGAGAAAGACCTACATGCCTTAATTACAATCCGTGATGAAAAACAGCAGATCATTTATACGACGGATAAGTCTTATGAAAAGAAAAAGGCGGATATTGTTTGGGAGAAGCCAATCCCATCAAATAAATGGAGTCTTGAAATCATCATTCCAGAAAAAGAATTTTATCAATCGTCAACGATTATCTTATTTATCACGTTAATTGGAATTATTGTGTCGCTCTGTTTAGCATTTATATTAGCGTTCTTGATTTCAGGGAAATTAACGGAAAATATTACGCACTTAGATGATGCGATGTCTCAAGTAAGCAAGGGTAATTTTTATACAAACATACCGGTAAATTCACAGGATGAGGTTGGGAATTTAACTGTGAATTTTAATAAAATGGTCGTTCACATTAAGACGTTAATAGAAGAAATATATGAGAAGGAACAATTGAAAAAGGAGGCTGAATTAAAGGCAATCCATTATCAAATTAATCCACATCTTTTATTTAATACATTAAATTCTATTCAGTGGAAAGCGAGGCTCGAAGGAGCGAATGATGTAAGCGAAATGATTTATCATCTAGTTGCTATACTAGAGGGGAATTTAAATTTCACTAATGATTTTGTTACGCTTCAAAGTGAGTTAACAATTATTGAGCATTATTTAAAAGTACAGGAAATTCGTTTTGGAGATCATTTTTCTTATACACAAAACGTCTCACCTTCTATAGAAGGTGAATGTATTCCAAGGATGTCACTTCAACCTATATTTGAAAATATATTTTTTCATGCTTTTGAGGATGGGTATGGTGCAATTACGCTATACGCATTTGAAACGGATGACGGTCATTTATGTATACATATTATTGATGATGGCCGTGGTATATCGGATGAACAGAAACGAAAGTTATTACAAGAGCCTTCTTTAGGACAAAAAGGTGGGCTTGGATTATATAATATTGATCAAAAATTCAAGTTGCATTTTGGAAGCGAGTACGGTTTAACTATCCAATCAGAAGAAAAGAAAGGGACGGTTATTAAGGTTCTTTGGCCAAAGGGAGGAGCGCATAAATGAAGCGCATTAAAGTGCTCATTGCGGATGACGAGACAATTGTTCGAAAGGGATTGAAGATGGCAATTGATTGGGCGGCTTATAATATGGAAGTAGTAGCTGATGTACCAAATGGTGAGAGGGGATGGGAGGAGTTTGTAAAGCATGAACCGGAAGTTATTATTACAGATATTGTCATGCCTGTTGTAAATGGAATTGAATTTGTGAAAAGAGTGAAACAACGGGCTCCGAAAACAAAAGTGTTGTTATTAAGTTGTCATCGTGACTTTGAGTATGCGCAGGAAGGAATAAAACTTGGCGTTTCAGGTTATTTGTTAAAAACATTGTTGCATGATGAAGAGCTTGATCAATACTTGCGAGAATTTCAACAAGGTTTAACAGTTCATAGGGAAGTTGAAGAGATGGGGCATCAAAAACACCCTTTTTATGAAGAATTTTTCCAGTGGATGTGTGGCTTTCAAAATCAATTTCAAGAGGTACTTGAGGGGTTATTTCGTAATGAATGGAGCTGGATGAGTGATGGGTATTATGCTTGTTTTATAAGATCGGAATCGCGGTTACATCTTATATTGAAAGATATTGATAGAAAGGTACCGAATGTATATATAAAAATCTTATGTGGAAAAGATCAATGTTTCCTATTTTTAAATGAAAGAAACGAAGAAATGGTAGAACAAATTTTTATTGATTTAAAAAGTAAATATGAGGAGTTGTACTGGATTACATCGAGGGAACTTTCTAGCGTAGAGCAATGGATGGATTCGGTTAAATCAATGAAACAATTTGCAGAACTTGAGATTAAATATAAGGTAACGATTAAAAATTGGCCAAAAACGATTAAAGAGGCTATTTTGTATACGATGAATCATTTATCAGAACCAATTGTTGTTTCGGAAGTAGCGGAGATGGTGGGATTAAGTAGGAGTCATTTTAGTACGCTATTCAAAAAGGTAATAGGCGAAAGCTTTCATTCTTTTACAGAGCGAAGAAAGCTGGAACTTGCGATGCAAATGCTTCAAACAACATCACTTACAATCCAAGAAGTGGCAGAACATATTGGTATTACTAATAGCAAATATTTTAGTAAATGGTTTAAGAAATGTACAGGGACAACCCCATCAGAGTATCGAGACAAACAATATGAAACTTTATATAAAACAAATTGACACCCTTTTCGTAAATCAAACAATTTGATAACAAAAATCGAACAAATTGACGTTTTTAACCGCTTTCATAAAAGGTAAAATGAAAGCGGTTAAATTATTTATTCTGAAAAATCGGAAATAAATGACATTTTAATGGAAGGGGAGGTTGTGCAGTGAAAAAGTTTGTGTATGTATGTCTTAGTTTTATGCTCGTACTTATTGTTTTTTTAGCTGGGTGTAGCTCAAATGAAACTTCAAGTAAAAAGACAACAACAGGTGATGAAAAGAAACAAACATCGAAGGATGGAAAAGTATTACGATTTGCAACGTGGGATGCTGGTAAAAATTTAAAGATTCAACAGCAAATTGCAAAGAAATTTGAAGAAAAGAATCCGGGGGTAAAGGTGCAAGTTGAAGCCTATGGCGATGGATTTGATCAAAAGCTTGCGGCGTCTTTTGGCGCGAAAAACCCACCGGACGTTATGTATATGTGGAATTTTCCGGCGTATTATAAATCTCTTGAGCCCCTTGATGAACTTGCAAAAAAAGATCCAGATATGAAACTAGATGATTTTTATCAAGGGTTGTTTAATTATTCTAGCATTGATGGCAAATTGTATGGTATGCCAGCTGGATTTACAACGCGGGTTGTTTATTACAATAAGAAACTATTCGATAAAGTAAATATTCCGTATCCGAAAGATGGATGGATATGGGATGAATTTACAGAAATCGCAAAAAAACTATCAGATGCAAACAATAAACAGTATGGGTTTGGTTTAAGACCAGAGCCAGATACGTATGATTTACAAGGGTTTATTTGGAGTAATGGTAGCAGCTTTGTAAGTGAAGATGGAAAACAAATAAAAGGATATATGAATAGTCCAGAAACAATTGAAGTTATGAAATCATTCCAAAGTATGTTAAAGGATAAAAGTGCGATATTAGTAGGTGGGAAAAATCAACAGAGTGGTGATGACATCTTTAAAGCTGGAAAGCTGGCAATGTGGGAAAGTGGAGTTTGGCCATTAGAAGGGTTTAAAGAAGCGAAAATTGATGTCGGTACAGTAGAACCACCTACATTTAAAGGGAAACCCGCGAAAGGGCTTGTTGGTACGTCAGCGGTTTCAATTGCAAAAGATGCAAAACAAAAAGAGTTAGCTTGGGAGTTCGTAAAATTTTATTCTTCACCAGAAGCGATTAAAATGCGAACTTCGGATTTACCAGTGCGAATTAGTGTCGTAAAAGAGCTGAAGAAAGAAGAGGATGCACATATTAAACCGTTCTACACAATGCTGGAACGTTCAACAAATACACCATCATTTTTACTCAATCCAAAATGGGATGAAATTAACCGTAATTTATCTGCGGCAATCAATGCAATTATGCTTGGGCAAAATCCAGAACAATTATTAAATAAAGCTGTTCAAGATTCAGAGAAATACATGGATAAATAATCGTAAGAGCAAAGAGGTGTGAATGTTGAAATATGAAGTATCTGTTGAGAATAAAACGAATATAACCATTAGAAAAAAGAAAATGAAATGGGAGAAACTTGTTCCGTATGCATTCATATTTCCTTGGGTATTTGGCTTTGTAGCCTTTACCCTTGGTCCCCTTTTATTCTCGCTATTTATTAGTTTTTTTGATTGGCCACTTATTGGTGAAGTTCAGTTTATTGGACTAAAAAATTATCAAGATATGTTTATGAATGATCCGATGTTTTGGGACTCACTATGGATTACGGTGAAATTTGCAGCATTATTTGTTCCGTTTAATTTAATTATTGCTCTCTTTTTAGCGATTTTACTTAACCAAAAGGTAAAAGGATATGCGTTCTTTCGAACATTCTTCTATTTACCAAGTGTTATTTCTGGCGTTGCATTAGCGATGATTTGGGCATGGGTATACAACGGGGAATACGGTATTTTGAATTATTTTCTATCGCTTGTTGGTATACAGGGGCCAAATTGGCTGAGTGACCCGAACTGGTCGCTTATTGCGATGGTAATTGCTAGCTTATGGGGACAAGGGACGCTTATGCTTATTTTTTTAGCAGGTTTAAAAAATATTCCACAAAACTTATATGAAGCAGCTTCGATTGACGGGGCTGGGAAAGTACAACAATTCTTTAAAATTACGTTGCCGATGTTAACGCCGACGATTTTATTTAATTTAATTACAACAATCATTGGGGCGTTTCAACAATTAACATTAGCTCTTGTATTAACGGGCGGGGGACCGCTAAAGTCTACTTATTTTTACGCGATGTATGTGTACGAAAATGCGTTTAAGTATTTTAAAATGGGCTATTCATCAGCGAATGCCTGGTTTATGTTTTTGATCATTTTAGGATTGACACTACTCGTTTTCAAATCATCCGCAGCATGGGTTTATTATGAAAACGAAATGAAGTCAAAGTAGAGGAAATTAATAAGGAGGATACAGTGTGAAAACGAAGAAACGCATACATCGAATTGTAGTGTACGGACTGTTAATAGGTTTTTCTATCTTATTTTTACTGCCCTTCTTTTGGATGATTACAACGTCTGTGAAATCGCCAGAAGAATTATATTTATACCCACCAAAATGGATTCCATCTGAGTTTAAATTTAGTAATTTTGCAAAGGCATGGACGAGTCAGCCGTTTAATACGTTTTTATGGAATTCGGTTGTTGTAACCGTGTTCTCGACAATTGGACAATTAATATCATCTTCTTTAGTTGCATATGGCTTTGCACGTTTTAAATTTAAAGGTCGTGATTTGTTATTCATGATTGTATTAGCGACGATGATGATTCCATGGGAAGTTACGATGATCCCGCTTTATATGGAATTTAACGTTCTTGGTTGGATTAATACGCTGAAACCTTTAATTATTCCGTCTTGGTTTGGTGGTGCATTTTTTATTTTTTTAATGCGGCAGTTTATTATGTCTGTTCCAAAAGAGTTAGATGAGGCTGCGAGAATGGATGGGGCAAATGCATTTCAAATTTATTACCGCATCTATTTACCGATTATGAAACCAATTTTAATTCTCGTTGCTGTTTTTAATATTTTAGGGTGTTGGAATGATTATTTAGGGCCGCTCATTTTCTTGAATGATCAGAGTAAATATACATTAACGCTAGGATTAGCGCAGTTTAAAGGGATGTTCGGTGTTGATATGGAGGGGATTATGGCGGTGACATTATTAATTAGTATCGTACCTCTTGCGCTCTTCTTCTTTGCACAGCGTTACATTGTTGAAGAATCAGGACATACAGGATTAAAAGGATAAGTTGTAGAAAGCATTCATCCGAGCATAAACAAAAGGGGGATCGATATGATAAGGGGCATGTTAGAGGACTTAGAAAATGTTCAGGTAACAGGGCGAAATCGTATGGAAGGAAGAGCACATTTTATTCCATTTCAAACGGAACAAGCGGCGTCATCCTTTGCACGTGAAAGCTCTTCAAATTATAAATTGCTGAATGGAATGTGGAAGTTTTTATATTTAGAATCTCTAAAGCAACTTCCAGGGAATTTCTTTTTAAATACATTTGATTGCAGTGAGTGGGACAGTATTCATGTACCTGGGCATTGGCAATTGCAAGGATATGGAAAGCCGCATTATACGGACTTATATTATCCATTTCCAGTTCAACCGCCTCATGTTCCGTTTGAAAATCAGGTTGGTTGTTATAAAAATGATTTTTATATACCAGAAGATTGGAAAGATGGATGTATTCGTATTCGATTTGAAGGAGTAGATAGCGCTTTTCATATATGGATAAATGGGGAGGAAGTGGGGTATAGCCAAGGGAGTCGTTTAACGGCAGAGTTTGATATTACATCTAGGACTCATAGTGGAAAAAATTCAATTACAGTATGTGTGTATAGGTGGTGTGATGGTTCTTATATAGAAGATCAAGATATGTGGTGGCTAAGTGGTATCTTTCGTGATGTGTACATCGTGTATGAACCTGCTGTGCACATTCATGATGTTACTTTGATTACAACGCTAGATGAAAATTATGAAGATGGTGTGTTACAACTAACTACAAAGATTCGGAATGAACAATTATTGTATGGGAAATATGTACTAGAGTATAAGTTTTGTAACAAGAATGGGGAGGTGTTGGATCAACATATATCGTATATGGATTTACAAGGGAAAAAGGATGTAGATGATACACATTCTTTTTCCGTTAAAAGCCCACGGAAGTGGTCAGCGGAAGATTCATATTTATATATTGTATTGTTTACAATTCGAAATGAACGAGGTGAAGTGATAGAAGTAATCCCGCAGAAGGTTGGTTTCCGTATGATTGAGGTAAAGGGCGGGAACCTTCTTATAAATGGTGTACCGATTATCTTTAAAGGCGTGAATCGTCATGATCATCATCCAGATACAGGGCGATACGTCACATATGAAACAATGAAACAAGATGTGACGTTAATGAAGCAACATAATATTAATGCAGTGCGAACGGCACATTATCCAAATGATCCACGCTTTTATGACTTATGTGATGAGTACGGTTTATATGTAATTGATGAAGCGGATTTAGAATGTCATGGATTTGAGTTAATTGGTAATGCGAATGAGTTAAGTGATAATCCTGAATGGGAAAAGGCGTATGTAGATCGAATTGAGCGTATGGTACTTCGAGATCGTAATCATTCATCGATTATTATGTGGTCACTAGGAAATGAATCCGGATTTGGTTGTAATTTTATTGCGATGGCGAATAAGTGTAGAGAGCTTGATCAGACAAGAATCATCCATTATGAAGGTGATAGGGAAACGAAGGTCGCTGATGTTTTTAGTACGATGTATTCTTCAGTTGAAAAGATGATTGGCTACGCGGCGGAAGAAAACTGGGAAAAACCTCATATTTTATGTGAATATGCACATGCGATGGGGAATGGTCCTGGTGGATTGAAAGAATACTGGGAGGCGATTTATAGCAATAAGAGATTACAGGGCGGTTTTGTTTGGGAGTGGATTGACCATGGGTTACGTCAAGTAACTGAGAATGGAGAGGAGTACTTTGCATACGGAGGGGACTTTGGTGATAATCCGCATAATGGTAACTTCTGTATTGATGGAATGCTATTGCCAGATCGAACGCCATCACCAGCATTGCTGCAATATAAGAAAATTATTGAACCTATTAAAATAGAAGCAGTTGATATACGAAGTGGATGTATTTCTATGAGAAACTTATATGATTTCCGCTCTTTAAAAGGACATCGTGTGCAGTGGGTGATAAAAAAAGAAGGTGAAGTGATTGGGAGTGGTTCTATGGATGCTCCGCCGCTGTTACCGAAGGAGAGTTGTGAAATTCAGATTCCGTATAAAGAGGGAATTGTTCTTCATACAGAAGAGGATTGTTATGTGACAGTTTCTATTGTGTTAGGGGCAGATATAGTTTGGGGCTCGGCAACTCATGAAATAGCCTGGGAACAATTTTGTATCCCGGCTGTACAAAAGGTGAGGAGGATAAGAAGTTCAAAGTTATATTCACCGCTAGAATTACATGAAACGAAGGATGAAATTTGTGTTAGCGGCGAAGGTTTTGTCATTTCTTTTCATCATGTGACTGGGCGTATAAAAAAATGGAGCTTTAAAGGGCAATCCCTTATGGAAGAAGGGCCTATTTTAAATATTTGGCGGGCGACAATTGATAACGATATGTATGAGGTCGAAAAGTGGAAAAAGCAATATGTACACCTTGTGAGGCATGATACAGAAAGTGTAAGAGCTATGCACCTTGAAAATGGAAATGTTCAAATTGTTGTGAAAGGATCTGTTGCTCCGCTTGTTGCAAACTGGCGAATCGATTTTTCTTTTACGTATGAAATAGATCCAAGTGGTGCTGTGAAAATAGAAATGAAAGTAGATCCAAGTGGTGCCTTGCCAGACATGTTTCCGAGGATCGGGCTTGAAATGCGCTTGCCAAAACAGTATCGAAATGTAAGTTGGTTTGGGCGAGGACCAGGAGAATCTTATGTGGATAGTAAAGAAGCGAACAAAACGGATTTATATGAAATGACTGTAAAAGATTTGTTTTTCCCGTATGTATATCCGCAAGAGACAGGAAATCGAACAGATGTAAAATGGGTTTCATTATATGATCAGTATCATGTTGGATTTGTTGCATACAGTGCAAAAAATTTTAATTTCAGCGCTCTTCTTTATGCAAAAGAAGATTTAGAGAAAGCGCAGCATTTATATGAATTACAAGAAAGAGAGTTTGTTACCTTTCATTTGGACTATAAGCAAAACGGTTTAGGAAGTGCGAGTTGTGGGCCAGCGCAGCTTCCAGCCTATCAGTTAAAGCCAGAGCAGTGTCAATTTGAAATCTATATTGTTCCTTTTAATGGGGGACATAAGCGAGCTTTTGAGATTGTGAAAGAATCTTAATCATACAAGGGCCCTTCGGTATGCGGGGCTCTTTCCTAGGGGGATATGAATGTTTGACTTACAACAAGTGCCGTTTAGTCGGCACGGTTCTTTTTTAGTCATTTCTTTAAACTACGATAACGGATTACTTATCCGAAATATTCGTGGTGGTGACGATGATTTTGGTGAAGTGTTTAAAATCGAAGTGCTAAATCGTAAAGGAGAAATTTTATCATGTGAAACGAAGATGACATCTTCATTGTTGACGCTGCAAACTGTAGAAGGTGATGTGCAGATTTGTTTCTCTGAATCAAATACAATTCGTTTTTATTCGGATCAATTACATCTTCGTTTTGTTGGGATTACAAGTTCCTACGATTATTGTATTCCGAGTGATAAAGGTGGCTGGGAGATTAATAGTTTTTCGAAAGAAATGAGATTCCATTTATCCGCCATTGAAGGCGTTATGCATATGGATGCACCGTTTGAAGAACTTCGTTGTAAGCATATTATTGTTGATATTTGCGCGCAGGATGAAGAATCAGGAATTGATATGGAATTAACAGAGTATAAAACAGTATTACAGAAGAAAAAGGAGAAGAAAACGTTCATAGAAGCAGAGCGTGCTGCCGAGATGGATTTTGTAAATTGGTTACATCATACATTAGCTGTTCCAGAAGGTTTATCGAGAGGACGAGAGTTAGCAGCGTATATTACGTGGTCTTGTATGGTAGAAGCGGAAGGATATTTACCGAGAAAAGCGATGTATATGTCAAAGAATTGGATGACAAATATATGGAGTTGGGATCATTGTTTTAATGCGATGGCACTAGCGGTACAACAGCCGGAAGTAGCGTGGGATCAATTTATGATTTTCTTTGATAAACAAGACGAGTGCGGTGTATTACCAGATTATATTAATGATAAATTTGCACTTTGGAATTGTTGTAAACCACCTATTCACGGATGGACACTGAAGTGGATGATGGAACACGCAGATTTTATAACAGAGAAACACTTACAAGAAGTGTATGAACCATTATGTAAGTGGACGAATTGGTGGTTTACATATCGTGATGATGATGGAGACGGAATCCCGCAATATAATCATGGAAATGATAGCGGTTGGGATAATAGTACGATTTTTCACCGTGGTGCACCTGTTGAGAGCCCGGATTTAAGCTCATTCCTTATTTTGCAAATGGAAGTATTAGCAGAAATTGCTAAAAAACTTGGATTTGAAGAAGAATCAAAGGAATGGGAAGAGAGAGCGAATGTAACGCTCCATCGCATGATTCAGCATTGCTGGAGAGAGAATCGCTTTATTGCGCCCCGCTCTGGAGAACATTCATATGAAGTATCAGAAAGTCTTGTCTTGTATATCCCACTTATTTTAGGGAAGAGATTACCTGAAGAAATAACTGAATGCTTGCTCACAGAATTGAAGGAAGAAAATCATCTCCTAACAAAGTATGGATTTGCAACAGAGAGTGTAAAAAGTCCGTATTACCGCGAGGATGGGTATTGGCGCGGGCCAATTTGGGCACCGACAACATTTATTATGACTGAAGCCTTGCAAGCGGTTGGACAATATGAGTTTGCCCGAGAGATTGCAGCTCGCTTTTGCATGATGGCGAATGAAAGTGGCATGGCTGAAAATTTTCATGCGCAAACGGGGCAAGGGTTGCGTGATTTAGCGTTCACATGGACTTCTAGTGTGTTTCTTATTTTAGCGAATGCATATTTGTTAGAAAAAGATGAAGAAGGAATGATTCCTAAAGAAGAAACGAGATGAAAGAAAGGCACCGAGTGGGCACCGGTGCCTTTTTAGTGAGAACGAGGCATAAGCAACATACAAACGAAGTAAGCTAAAAACCCTGTTCCGAAAAAGAAGATTGCAATTAACCAAAGGATTCGAATCATACTTGTGCTTATATCGAAATATTCTCCTAAACCACCGCATATACCAAACAACATTTTATCTGTTTCAGATTTACGTAACTTTTTTTCCATTATAAAACCCTCTCCTTTTTTTCGATCACCATGTGCTGTTTATATATGTACCGGTGATACCTTATATATTTATCTTACATGGAAAAAGATGCGGAAACTATCGAATTATATTACATTTTTCTGAAAGAAGATTACAGTTTTGTAAGGCGGCTGTGCATGTAAAAGAAAGGGAGAGAGTTCGCTCTTTTTCCTTTATGTGCATATTGTTTTTATTTTCGGAAACGGTAAGGAACGGTCGTGACAATAACGTTTTTCTTATACAAAAGATAAACGCGTAGCAATACGCTTGATTGATTGTGCAAAATGTTATGCCAGTTCTTTTTTGTGATGAATTGCGGAATCAAAACGGTGACGAAACGGTTTTTTTCTAATGCTTTATGCTGAATAATTGTAATCAACTTTGCAATAGGTCTCATTAAACTTCGGTAAGAGGAGATAAATGTCACAAGGCGAATGTTCGGTTGCCATTCTTTCCATTTTTCCTGCATGCGTAGCTCGCTCTCTCTATCAAAGGCTACATATACAGCGATAACTTGACCTCCAATTGTTTCCGCATAATTGATTGATTGCTCAACTACTTTCGTAATGCCGGCGACAGGAACAATTACGACATTACCTGTTAGCTTTTCAGGAATTTCATTAAAATTAATCCGTAACTGTTCTCCTACAGCAACATAATGATTATGTATGCGATGGAATATGAAAACAATGATAGGTAGGAAGATAAGGATGGACCATACTTGTGCAAATTTTGTAATAAAGAAAATGAGAAGCACAGTTAATGAAATAAGAGCACCTAATAAGTTTGTTAGTAATTTTGGCAGCCATCCCTGTGGTTTTTCTCGTAACCACTTTATGATCATACCCGTTTGTGACAACGTAAAGGGAATGAATACCCCAACTGCATATAAAGGAATCAGTTGCTCGGTTTTCCCTTGAAAAGCCATAATTAATAGGATAGAACCAATGCCTAACGTGATGATTCCATTTGAATATCCTAAACGATCCCCTCGCATTAAATACATACGCGGCATATATTTATCTGATGCTAAATTAAATGCTAAAAGTGGAAATGCTGAAAACCCAGTGTTGGCAGCTAACACTAAAATGAGCGCAGTTGTCCCTTGAATAAAGTAATATACAAAATTCCTTCCAAATATATTTGAAGCAATTTGAGACACGACAGTATCATTATGTTTTGGAGCGATTCCATACCAATATGCTAAAAATGTGATGCCAGTAAATAAAATGGCTAGAATGATTCCCATGATCACTAATGTTTTTGCGGCATTTTTCGCTGCCGGTTCTTTAAAGTTTGGAATTGCATTTGAAATGGCCTCTACTCCTGTTAAGGCAGAGCAACCAGATGAAAATGCTTTTAATAAGAAAAATAATGTAATGCCAGGCACAACGGTTCCTATTGGTGTGTGTAGAGTAGCGGGAGCTTGTCCGGAAGTTATTTTAAAGACACCAACAAAAATTAAAATAACGAGTGCAAAAGCAAAAAGGTAGACAGGATACGCTAAAATTGAAGCGGATTCAGTTACGCCTCGCAAATTTAAAATTGTAATAAAAATTACAAGTATGACTGCGATTGGAACGGTGTATGTGTGCAATATCGGGAATGCTGATGTAATCGCATCAGTTCCAGCTGAAACACTTACGGCTACGGTAAGAATGTAATCTACAAGTAGCGATCCTCCGGCAATGAGCCCGGCGTTTGTACCTAAGTTTTTTTTGGAAACAACATAAGCACCACCGCCGTGTGGATAAGAATAAATGATTTGCCGGTACGATAAAATAAGTGCTGTTAATAAGATTAAAACGCCAATGGCGATAGGGATGGAATACCAAAAGGCAATCGCTCCAAATGCGGCGAGAACAATTAAAATTTGTTCTGTTCCGTAAGCAACTGAAGAAAGAGCATCAGAAGATAGAATTGCTAGCGCCTTCAGTTTATTTAATTTCTGTTCACCTAGTGCTGTGGATTTAAGAGGTCTACCTATTAGAAAACGTTTGAAGGCTGAAAACATAATAACACCACCAATGCATAAAGTTTTGTGTGCGAAGCGGATTGTTATGAATACACACATTCCTATTTGGTAGTATTAGCTGCTTGCAGGTGAATCTTTCTGAAAAGAAGAAGGTAATAAATGGAATGCCCGTTTCACAAAACCGATTACGAAATGGTACATGGGTAGGGGGGATTTCACATGCTACTTATTCAGTTGTTTGCTTGTAAGGAATACTCGAGAGATTAGATATAGACTGTACCAAATATATATTCACCTTAAATAACGCATGAAATAAAGCCCATTTTCATTCACCACCTGCACATTCTGTTCATACAATATCTTGACTAAATAAACACCCAACTTACACATATACAGCTCTGGCTTAAGCAAGGAGGGTTATACCAGTTGAAGGAAAAAGCATATCAATCCAAACCGTTACTCACAAAGAGAGAGAGAGAAGTATTTGAATTACTGGTTCAAGATAAAACGACGAAAGAAATTGCAGGTGAACTTTTTATTAGTGAAAAAACCGTACGCAACCATATATCAAATGCGATGCAAAAGCTAGGGGTTAAAGGACGTTCGCAAGCGGTTGTTGAACTTCTGCGTATGGGAGAACTTGAATTATAATAGGTAAAGCCGACTTTTTTATAAAAGGTCGGCTATTTTTCTATCTTGCAAATTGCAAAGAAAAGGAGCAAAATAAAAAAGGTCCTGATCTATACAGGTACATATTTGAGAATCTATTAACAGGGATATTTTAGCTGTATGAAGATTTAAAGTATGTAAGATATACGATATGCAAAAAAATAAGATGATGAATGAGAAAACGGGTGATTATGTTGAATAGAGCGATTGGTGTCATTGATTCGGGAGTAGGAGGATTAACAGTAGCGAAAGAGTTAATTCGTCAGCTGCCCAAAGAGCGTATTATATATTTAGGAGATACAGCACGTTGTCCTTATGGTCCGCGTTCTCGCGAAGAGGTGCGTCAATTTACATGGGAAATGACTGAACATTTATTAGCGCTGGATATTAAGATGCTAGTCATTGCTTGTAATACTGCTACTGCGGTTGTACTTGAGGAGATGCAGAAACAATTACCAATTCCGGTAGTCGGTGTAATTCATCCTGGCTCACGTACCGCTTTAAAAGTGACGAATACGTACCATGTTGGTATTATTGGAACAATTGGGACTGTGAAAAGTGGCGCATATGAATATGCGTTAAAATCTATTAATAACCGGGTTATGGTAGAGAGTTTAGCGTGTCCGCCATTTGTTGAGCTTGTTGAAAGTGGGAACTTTGAGAGCCAGATGGCGTATGAGGTTGTCAGAGAAACGTTGCAGCCATTAAAGGCTACTGAAATCGATACACTGATTTTAGGTTGTACACATTATCCAATTTTAGGCCCTGTTATTAAACGAGTAATGGGAAATCAAGTCCAGTTAATTAGTTCAGGTGATGAAACGGCTCGTGAAGTGAGCACGATTTTATATCATAGTAAGATGTTAAATGAAGGGGAAGAACAGAGTGATCATCTCTTCTTAACAACAGGGAAAATAGATTTATTTAAAGAAATTGCTTCTAAATGGTTTGGACAGCCAATTGAAAATGTAAAGCATATTAATTTGTAAACAAGTTAATCATAGATTCCTATAAAAACTCCTGAGAAATCGGGAGTTTTTTATTTGATAAATGGAAAGATAAGTTGTCATTGCTTGTTCTAAAATAGTAAATAGCTCGTATACATATAGTACAAACTTAGATTTTAGGGGGAAATGGTATGCCTAAATCCACTTTTAAATGGCTTGTTTGTGTTACAGTGAGCGCAGTTTTATTAACAGGATGTGGTTTGTTAAATAAGGAGAAAGAGACAGAACAAATTGACCCACCGAAAAAAGTTACGTATACAGAAGGTGAGAAGAAAGAAACTGCAAAAAAAGAAAAGCAAGGGCAAACGATAAATCGAGAGTTATACCTTGTTGATAAAAATGGTTATGTCGTGCCTCAAACGATAGCGATGCCTGTTCCAAAAGAGAATGACGTTGTAAAACAAACATTAGAATATCTTGTGAAGGATGGTCCTGTAACAAATTTGCTGCCGAATGGGTTCCGAGCTGTTCTTCCGGCAAACACTACTTTGTCAGTTGATGTGAAAAAAGACGGGACAGCGGTGGTTGATTTTTCAAAGGAAATGAAAAGTTATAAAAAAGAAGAAGAGCGTCAAATCATTGAATCAGTAGCGTGGACATTAACACAATTTAAAGACATTAAACAAGTCAAGTTTCAAATAAATGGTGAGAAATTAGCGAAGATGCCTGTTGGTGGTGCACCGATTGGTGAGGGTGTGAGCCGCGCGGATGGTATTAACTTTGATGATGAGCAGGTAACAGACGTGACAAATACGAAGCCTGTTACACTTTATTTTATGGCGCAAAACAATAATAAGCAGCAGTACTATGTACCGGTGACACGCCGCGTTGCAGAAGGGAAAGAAAATGAATTAGCAACAGTTGTGAATGAACTTGTGAAAGGACCATCTCATTCGTCTTTACTTAATGATTTTAACCCTGATGTGAAACTTGTCAGTGAACCGAAAGTGCAAGATGGAAAGATTACATTGAATTTTAATGAAAACATTTATACAAACAAAGATAAAAGTATGATTTCAAATTATGTACTGCAATCACTCGTGTTATCTCTAACGGAAAAACAAGGTGTGAAAAATGTTTCTGTTGAAGTAAATGGAAAAGCAAATCTTGTTAATGAGAAGGGTGAGAAACTGACAAAACCTGTCGATCGTCCACAAAACGTAAATACAGGTAGTTTTTAATCGTAAATAATTTGATATACTTATGTAAGAAAGGGGAATTTCTTTTTGAGTTCCTCTTCTTCTATTTGTTGTAGATATTATAAAATGAAAACGGGCTATACTAAAAAGTAGCAGTTATGAGGGAGGTTATTTTATGCGAGTAGATGGTAGAGAGGTAACAGAATTACGCCATGTACATATTCATACAAATTATTTAAAACATCCAGAGGGCTCTGTATTAATTGAGGTTGGGGACACGAAGGTGATTTGCTCAGCGACGATTGAAGAGCGTGTGCCGCCATTTATGAGAGGCGAAGGGAAGGGTTGGGTAACCGCGGAATATGCGATGATTCCACGTGCAACTGAACAACGTACAATTCGTGAGTCAAGTAAAGGGAAAGTAACTGGTCGCACAATGGAAATTCAGCGTCTAATTGGACGAGCGCTGCGTGCGGTTGTTGATTTAGAAGCGCTTGGCGAAAGAACAGTTTGGATTGACTGTGATGTCATTCAAGCAGATGGCGGAACAAGAACGGCTTCTATTACAGGTGCTTATGTCGCGATGGTATTAGCTTTTGAAAAGTTATTACAAGCAGAAAAGGTATCTAAAATTCCAGTGAAAGATTATTTAGCTGCAACCTCGGTTGGTATTGTTGAAGAACAAGGTGTCGTTTTAGATTTAAACTATGCAGAAGATTCTAAAGCAGATGTTGACATGAATGTCATTATGACTGGAAAAGGGCAGTTTGTTGAAGTGCAAGGAACTGGGGAAGAAGCAACATTTAGCCGAGCGGAATTAAATGAATTGCTTGATGCGGCAGAACAAGGGATCTTACAGCTTGTTGAAAAGCAAAAAGAAGCGTTAGGTGACATCGTATCTCATATAGAGTAGAGGTGGAAAGTATGAAACAAGTTGTTGTAGCAACAAAAAATATGGGGAAAGTGCGTGAGTTTGCTGAGTTGTTTGAGAGATTCGATTTAGAGGTGAAATCTCTTCATGACTTCCCTCATATTGAAGAAGCAGAAGAAACGGGTGAAACATTTGAGGAGAACGCGATTTTGAAGGCGGACAGCTTATGTAAGCAGTTAAACTCTATTGTCATTGCGGATGATTCTGGCCTTATTATCGATGCTTTGAATGGAAATCCTGGTGTGCGCTCTGCTCGTTACGCTGGAGAACCAAAAGACGATCAGGCGAATATTGATAAAGTTTTAACAGAATTAGACGGCGTGCCCATGGAGAAACGTACAGCGCGTTTTTATTGCGCGTTAGCAGTCGCATTCCCAGAAGCTGATAAAGAACCGGTTATTGTAAATGGAACATGTGAAGGGAAAATGCTAGAACAGTCTCGTGGTGAGAATGGCTTTGGCTATGATCCAATCTTTTATGTAAAAGAATATAAAAGATCAATGGCTGAATTAACTTCAGATGAGAAAAATGCAATTAGCCATCGCGGGCGTGCTCTTCGTAAATTAGAAGAGAAAATCCCAGCATGGTTTTTAGGAGAGTAAGGGAGAGAGACTGATGAAAGCTTTAATCGTAAGCGATAGTCACAGCTCGGTGAAAGAGTTACAACAATTGAAAGAACTGTATGAAGGTAAAGTAGATGTCATGATTCATTGCGGTGATTCAGAGCTCACGTCAACTCATCCGGATTTGCAAGGGTTCCAAGTTGTAAAGGGAAATTGTGATTCTTATAATAGTTTTGAGGATGAAATTATTACCGATGTAAAGGACGTACGCTTTTTGATTGTGCATGGACATCGACATAATGTGAAAATGACATTACAGACTTTGGCGTATCGTGCAGAAGAGGTAGAAGCGAATGTAGTATGCTTTGGACATTCGCATGTACTAGGAGCGGAATTGGTTAAGGGGATTTTATTTATCAATCCAGGAAGTATTTTATTGCCCCGTGCCCGTACCGAAAAAACATTTGCTTTGTTAGAAATGGACGGAAATGAAATGAAAGTTCGTTTTGAAACATTGGATGGACAAGTTGTTGAACAAGAAACTTTTCAAAGAGGATAAGAAAAATTATCCTCTTTGAAAAAAAGTGTTGACTTTATTTGCACGTACAAATATAATAAACCTTGTCGATAAGACATCAGCGAAAAATAAAAATAACATATGCGGGTGTAGTTTAGTGGTAAAACAAGAGCCTTCCAAGCTCTGGTCGAGAGTTCGATTCTCTTCACCCGCTCCATGTCCCAGTAGCTCAGCAGGATAGAGCAACGGCCTTCAAGAATAGGAGCCTTTATAGGGAAACAAGAACCTATAGAGTGGACGACACTATATCGGTGAAGCCTTAACAGTACGGCTGATGGTAATACCGAGGAAACTTACGATTTTCCTTGAGAAGATTAAGGAGTTTTGAATGATTAAGTAAATCTTAATGGTAAAGACTCTGAAGTATGATGAAAATCATCGTGAGGTTCCGTAGAGACTACACGTGTCGCACCTGAAATGGTGAAGATATAGTCCAGACTACAAACAGTAATTGCTGGTAGCGAAAGCTATGGTGGTAAGCTAAGCCGTCGGTCGGGAGTTCGAATCTCTCCTGGGACGCTAAAAAAACCTTGTTATCTTTTGATAACAAGGTTTTTTATTTGTCTAAAAATTAGTTGTTAATAAATTTTTCGAAGACAAATCCATAATCTTTCACGTTATATTGCTTTTTCGTATCAACAAGCCAATTAAAAGCGGTTTGATTTATTTCTTTAAATTGCTCTGCTAAATTAAGTTGTGCATTTGTGATACGGCTAAATGTGTTAGAGGCCATATCTAAACTTCTATGAGCATATTGTAATGTAATGTCATTTTCGTAGGAAATTTCTTCGATTTTTAGAAGGGCTTTATATAAGTCTTTTAATTCTTCAATATGTTTTTTGTGAACATCGATTGAGTAATATTCATCTCCCATATGAAATTTAATCTCCACATCTAAATCAATTGTGCCCGCAGTTTCTAATGCTACGTTTCTGATTTGATATTTACTGTAACTAAAGCGTCGTAGCGTGCGTTTTTTGCTCGCTGCACTTGTCCCATCTAAATGAATTAATCCTTTGTTTGTAAAGCAATACTCATCGGATTTTGATTTGATGAGAAAATAAATTTTTTCTCCATCTTCATGCATGACATAATCATCAGCATCGACTTTATCGTAATCTTTCGGTGTGATCACAGAACCTACATCGCTTAATCCTAAAACATCAGCAGCCACTTTTTTGAACATATAACTCATCCCCTTTTTGAATTCTGAATTGTACGAAATTATATTACCATGTTTATAGAGAGTTTATAAGTTTAATTAAAAAATTGAAGGAGGGATTGTGAATGAACTACCGAATTTAATTTAGAGAATAACTTTAAAGGTGTTGAGTGGACAAATGTATCATCATACAAAAAACAAAAGGAGATTTAGGTGTTTTAAAGGCTCAGGTGGACTTGTATGAAAAAGGATATATGATTTTAACTCCATGCACAGAACATTCTCCATTTGATCTTGTCGTTTACAAAGAAGGGGTATTTAAGAGAGTGCAGGTGAAATACAGAGAATTAAATGAGAGAGGAATACTTGAAATTAGATTTCGTTCTAGTTATTCGACTACAAATGGGATAACTATAAAAAATGTAGATAAAGAGGAAATAGATATTTATTGTATATACTGTCTTCAAACTGATTTGTGCTATTACTTTGATCCAAAATCATTTCGTAAATCAATTAGTCTAAGAATAGATTCAGCGAAGAATCATCAAGAAAAGAACATCAATTTTGCAGACAATTATAGAGAAGTCCCGTAAAAATCACCTTCAATTCTGTTAGGTGTTTTTCTTTTGTTTGGAAATCTTACAATTCTGTAAGGTAAGTGTAAGGAAGTTCGATGGTAACAAAATGTCCGTTCTTTATAATAAAGGTAACAAAGATGAAACGAGGAGGAAGAAATCATGAAAGGATTAATTGTAACAGCTTTAACGGTAGCTTTTGGTTTTGTAGCATATGAGAAATTAACGTATGTAATTGACGTTGTGAAACATTTAGTAGCATAGAAAGATATTTTTGTACGATAAGGGAAAGGGAAAGGGAAAGGGAAAGGGAATGGGTAAATGAATGGAATGGTTATTTGGCATTATAGGCGTCTGTAGTGTTGCGTTATTGTTGTTTGTCCCATCAACTGCATGCCTGCATTATGCTTATTATTATGTTTCTTATGAAGCAAAGTAAGCCAATCTTTTTTTTTAGCATGATTGTTGTTACAATTCTTGCTCTCCAAATTATTACTCTTTTTGTGTATCCTAAAATTATAAACGCTTTCTATTAATAAGAAATCCTCCGCGCCGATTACTGAGGGTTTTTTATTTGTTTTCTAATGATTTTTTGTTACAGATAGAAGTGTTGTTTGTATAAAAGAATATTGTTAGTGTAATTTTGTTGTTATTATCATAAAAATTAAATATTTTCATATTTCAAATAAATGTATGTGGAATGTTGTTTTCTTATCAGTCATTTGTTATATTTACTTTGAAGATATTTAAAATCTAAAAAAAGAGGCGGACGTATGGATAAAAAAGAAAATACGGTCGTATTGTTTCCGCAGTTGTCAGAGCGTTATATCGATCAAGGGTTTTTGGCACTGAAGGATAGAGAGTTCGAAGATGCATTGCGCTGCTTTGAAATATTGCGTCAGTATCATGCAGAAACAGAACAAACAGAACTAGCGTCGGTTATTTGTTTGCTGGAATTAAAACGAATAGAAGAGTCGAAAGAGAAATGTGAGAAGTTGCTTGAAACAGGGAAAGTCTTATTTGGTGATATTCTTGAAACATATGTGACGATTTTAGTACAAACAAATGATTATGAAGGCGTAATTGAAACTGTTGAAGGTGTTTTGCAAAATCAAGAATTGACAGTAGAACAAAGAGAAAAATTAGCAAAACTGGCCCAGTTTGCAGAAAATATGCTAGCTGGTGAAGAGGCGCCGCCAATAGAATCAGATTTCGATCTGGAGGAATTTTCAAAGGAGTTATTCGTAGACAGTTTTGGACAGAAGTTAAGAGCGATTAATGATCTATCGCTTAAAGATCTTGAAAAAGCTTTGCCAGCTTTACGTAAATTTCTTGTTGATGAAACAGAACATCCATATTTAAAAACTTCTATTATATACAAAATGGTAGAAAAGCGTATGGAAGAAGAAATAGAAGTGGAGAAATTTGGCGATAAAATAGTAGTTATCCCAGCTAATTTGGGTCATAATGATGAGTACACGGATAAGGTTATACATATATTATCTAATCGTTTAGAAAATGATAATCCGACTATATTTGAGACAATTATTACATATTGGAGAGAAATGCAAACTAGTCTATTCCCGTTCCCGCTATTAACGGATAAAGTCGAAGTTTGGGCGGCTGTTTTAGAGAGAATAGGAAGAAAGCGCTTTGGATTAATAATTGACGAAGAGGAACTCATGGAAGCGTATAATATCTCTTTGGAAGAATTTCATATTGCCTATCAATGGTTTTTACGCGTTGAGAGAGAAGGATATTTACCTGTATAATTATGAAAAAGAATCGTTCAGTTATTGAAACGAAAATATTCTATGTTATAATGTAAGGGTTGCAAAAGGCTGAATTCTGCCTTTTTGTAAGAGAAGAGAAGTGAAGTGTAATTCTCTTACTTAATATGTTTCATATTATTCTCGAACAAAATATACCGCGTTTGTCTTTTTTAGACAACTAGTAGATTGGGAAGTGTGTATCGGAAGGCTTTTGCTAGAGGATAGAAAGTTTGAATTAATCAGCTTTTTAACAATTTTATTGTTTCTAGAAAAGAAACGATAAAAATCTCAATCTCTAGAGGTATGTGCATACATTATTATAGTTGGAGGGAAAGAATAAATGGCTGCAAAATGGGAAAAATTAGAAGGTAACGTTGGCGTTTTAACAATCGAAGTTGATGCGAAAGAAGTAAACAACTCTATTGACGCTGCGTTCAAAAAAGTAGTAAAAACAATTAACGTACCAGGTTTCCGTAAAGGGAAAATGCCTCGTCCGTTATTCGAACAACGCTTCGGTGTTGAATCTTTATACCAAGATGCTTTAGATATCATCTTACCAAAAGCATACGGTGAAGCAATCGATGAAACTGGTATCTTCCCAGTTGCTCATCCTGAGATCGACATCGAGAAATTCGAAAAAGGTCAAAACTTAATCTTCACTGCAAAAGTTACTGTAAAACCTGAAGTTAAATTAGGTGAATACAAAGGCTTAGCAGTAGAAAAAGTTGAAACAACTGTAACTGACGAAGATGTAGAGAACGAATTAAAATCTTTACAAGAGCGTCAAGCTGAGCTAGTTGTTAAAGAAGAAGGAACTGCTGAAAATGGTGATACAGCTGTAATCGACTTTGAAGGTTTCGTTGAAGGCGAAGCATTCGAAGGCGGAAAAGGCGAAAACTACTCTCTAGCAATCGGTTCTAACACATTCATCCCAGGTTTTGAAGAGCAATTAATTGGTCTAAAAGCTGGCGAAGAAAAAGAAGTTGAAGTATCATTCCCAGAAGAGTACCATGCTGCTGAACTTGCTGGTAAACCAGCAACATTTAAAGTAACAGTTCATGAAATTAAATCAAAAGAACTTCCTGCTTTAAATGACGAGTTCGCTAAAGATGCAGACGAAGAAGTAGCAACTCTTGATGAGTTAAAAGCAAAACTTCGTACAAACTTAGAAGAAGGCAAAAAGCACGAAGCTGAGCACAAAGTTCGTGACGAAGTAGTAGAAAAAGCTGCTGCTAACGCTGAAATCGAAATTCCAGAAGCTATGATCGAAACTGAGTTAGATCGTATGGTTCGTGAATTCGAGCAACGCTTAAGCCAACAAGGTATGAACCTTGAGCTTTACTACCAATTCACAGGTACTGACGCTGACAAGTTAAAAGAACAAATGAAAGAAGATGCACAAAAACGTGTAAGAATCAACCTTGTTCTTGAAGCTATCATTGAAGCTGAAAACATCGAAGTTACTGAAGAAGAAGTAACTGCAGAAGTTGAAAAAATGGCTGCAATGTACAACATGCCAGTTGAAGCTATCACACAAGCTCTTGGAAGCGCTGATGCTTTATCTGAAGATCTTAAAGTTCGTAAAGCTGTAGACTTCTTAGTAGACAACAGCAAAGCTGCATAATAAAATAATAAGGCACGATTTTGATCGTGCCTTATTTTATAAATATAGATAATATATTTATAAAAGTTTTCGATGTAGAAGGAAAAGATCCTTTGAAAGTCGAATATACATATTTCAAAAGTTTTAAAAATTTTTTATTTGTACATAACTAGTCATATTATTTGTATTTCTAGCCGCGTAGTGACATAATATGTATTTACATACGATACATTTATCGTGTACATACGAGGGCAAGATGTTAGCACTTTGTAAGGGGTGTGAAAATATGTTTAAATTTAATGATGAAAAAGGACAACTGAAATGTTCTTTCTGTGGTAAAACACAAACGCAAGTCCGAAAGCTTGTTGCTGGTCCAGGTGTCTACATTTGTGATGAGTGTATTGAGCTTTGTACAGAGATTGTACAAGAGGAGCTTGCAAAAGACGAAGAAGTAGAATTCAAAGATGTACCGAAACCGGTAGAGATTCGTGAAATCTTAGATGAGTATGTAATCGGACAAGACAACGCGAAGAAAGCTTTAGCGGTGGCGGTATATAACCATTACAAACGCATTAATTCTAACAGCAAAATTGATGATGTAGAATTGGCGAAGAGTAATATCGCACTTATCGGGCCAACAGGTAGTGGTAAAACGCTATTGGCACAAACACTAGCGCGTATTTTAAATGTTCCATTTGCAATCGCGGATGCAACATCTTTAACAGAAGCTGGATATGTAGGTGAAGATGTAGAAAACATCTTATTAAAACTTATCCAAGCAGCTGATTACGATGTTGAGAAAGCTGAAAAAGGAATCATTTATATTGATGAGATTGATAAAGTGGCGCGTAAGTCAGAAAATCCGTCAATTACACGTGATGTGTCTGGTGAGGGTGTGCAGCAAGCCCTTCTGAAAATTTTAGAAGGTACTGTAGCAAGCGTTCCACCTCAAGGTGGCCGTAAGCATCCACATCAAGAATTTATCCAAATTGATACAACGAACATTCTATTCATTTGCGGTGGTGCGTTTGATGGCATTGAGCCAATTATTAAACGTCGCCTTGGTGAAAAGGTAATTGGATTTGGTTCAGAGAAGAAAAATGCTGATGTAAATGAAAAGCATGTTTTATCTCATGTGCTACCAGAAGATCTTTTAAGATTTGGTTTAATTCCAGAGTTTATCGGTCGTCTACCAGTTATCGCAAACTTAGAGCCGCTTGATGAAGGTGCTCTTGTTGATATTTTAACAAAACCGAAAAATGCACTTGTAAAGCAATTCCAAAAATTATTGGAGCTTGACGATGTTGAGTTAGAATTTGAAGAAGGAGCGCTGATTGAGATTGCGAAAAAAGCAATTGAACGTAAAACAGGTGCTCGTGGACTTCGCTCTATTATTGAAGGCTTAATGCTAGATGTAATGTTCGAACTTCCATCTCGTAAAGACATCGAGAAGTGTATTCTTTCAAAAGAAACAGTAGCGGACGATGCTGCGCCAAAATTGGTGTTACAAGACGGTACTGTACTTGATACAAAAACATCTGCATAATGTAAGAGGGAAACAGCAATTTTTATAATTGCTGTTTCTTATTATGTTTAGCTCTATTCCTCCAAGGAAATACTAAATGGTAAAACATGGCAGGAGGAAATAAATTATGAGCTGGACAAATATATTCTTACTTGTTCAACTTGTTTTTGGTGTAATTGTCGGATTATATTTTTGGCATTTGCTCCGAAATCAGCGAACACAAAAAGTTTCAATTGATCGAGAATCGAAAAAAGAATTAGAACAACTTCGTAAAATGCGTGAGATTTCTTTGACAGAACCGCTTGCTGAAAAGGTACGTCCCACATCTTTTTTAGATATTGTTGGACAAGAGGATGGGATTAGATCGTTAAAAGCTGCGCTTTGTGGTCCAAACCCGCAACATGTCATTATATATGGGCCTCCTGGAGTAGGGAAAACAGCGGCGGCACGTCTTGTGTTAGAAGAGGCAAAGAAAAATCCAAAATCCCCATTTCGTAGTAACGCAACATTTATTGAACTTGATGCAACAACAGCTCGCTTTGATGAGCGCGGCATTGCTGATCCTTTAATTGGTTCCGTACATGATCCGATTTATCAAGGTGCAGGTGCAATGGGGCAAGCAGGGATTCCACAACCAAAAAAAGGTGCCGTAACAGATGCGCATGGTGGCATTTTGTTTATTGATGAAATTGGGGAATTGCATCCAATTCAGATGAATAAAATGTTAAAGGTATTAGAAGATCGCAAAGTGTTTTTGGAAAGTGCTTACTACAGTGAAGAAAATTCAATGATTCCAACGTACATACATGATATTTTTCAAAAAGGTTTACCAGCGGATTTTCGTTTAGTTGGAGCGACAACTCGTTCTCCAGATGAAATTCCTCCTGCCATTCGTTCTCGCTGTTTAGAAGTGTTCTTCCGGGAACTAGATACAGAAGAAATTCAAAAAGTAGCGAAGAATGCAGCTGAAAAAGTGAAAATGGATATTGGAGGGCAAGGTGTCGAAATGATAGGCATGTATGCGAGGAATGGGAGAGAAGCCATCAATCTTGTCCAAATTTCGGCCGGAATGGCAATCAATGAGGGACGTTCTTTTATTAAAGATGAGGATATTGAATGGGTCGTTCATTCGAGTCAGCTTACTCCAAAATATGAAAAGCGAATTTATCCGATTCCAAAGATTGGTCTAGTAAATGGTCTCGCCGTATATGGGCCGAATACAGGAGCACTATTAGAAATTGAAGTAACAGCTATCCCTGCTAAGGATAAAGGGGCAGTGAATGTTACAGGGATTGTGGAAGAAGAGAGTATTGGTAGTCAAACTAAATCGATTCGCCGTAAGAGTATGGCGAGAGGTTCTGTTGATAATGTGTTAACCGTGCTGCGTTCTCTCGACTTGTTGCCAGAAGGATATGATATACATATTAATTTTCCAGGTGGTATTCCAATTGATGGACCATCTGCTGGAATTGCGATGGCAACAGGTGTATATTCCGCCTTACAACGTATGTATGTGAATAACGAAATAGCGCTGACGGGAGAAATCAGCATTCATGGGGAAGTAAAACCAGTTGGCGGTGTATATGCAAAAGTGAAAGCTGCGAAAAAAGCAGGGGCTAAAAAGGTCATTATCCCGGCTGAAAATATGCAACCATTTTTATACACAATAAAGGGTATTGAAATTATTCCTGTTCGAAAGTTGAAAGAAGTTTTTGAGTTAACATTCGTGCAAGAGAACATTCATCGTGAAATCGATGTACGCCGTGGGGTAGATGAAAGCGATGCACAATCGATGTAAAATAAAAGTAAATAAGGTTCTAATGAGAAGTTTCCTTTAATTGGAATGCGGCATAGAACATAATAATATTTGCCAGACTTCGTTTAAGTTTGTATGCTTAAGCGGAGTCCCTTTTTCTTTTGTCCTATTATTCGCGGGCAGTAAGAGTCTTAAACTGATGAAAGCTTCACTTTATAGAGAAAGAAAAAGTAGGAGTTTTGTAATTGCAAGGAACCTCTGCAATTGCATCAAGGTGTATTGTAATATAAAATAGTTGAACAGGAGTTTAATTTATTATGGAGGTGCTATGTCTAGTATGAATACGAACGAAAGAATTATGCCCCTCCTACCATTAAGAGGCGTTCTCGTATATCCAACGATGGTTCTGCATCTTGATGTAGGACGTGATAAATCGATACAAGCACTAGAGCAGGCAGCAATGGATGAAAATATTATCTTTTTAGCGATGCAAAGAGAAATGAATATCGATGATCCGAAAGAAGATGACATATATAGTGTGGGTACGGTGGCGAAAGTAAAGCAGATGTTAAAACTGCCGAACGGTACGCTTCGTGTCCTTGTAGAAGGTTTACATAGAGCAGAAGTAGTAAAGTTTATTGAAGAAGAAGAGGTAGTAAAAGTCTCGATTCAAATGGTAACAGAGGAAGAAGAAGGCGACCTAGAGGAAAAAGCTCTTATGCGCACGTTGCTGGAACATTTTGAGCAATATATTAAAGTTTCCAAAAAGATATCGAATGAAACATTTGCAACAGTAGCAGATGTAGAAGAACCTGGCCGTTTAGCTGACTTAATTGCTTCTCATTTACCAATTAAGACGAAACAAAAGCAAGAGATTTTAGAAACGCTAGCAGTAAAAGAAAGATTACATACACTTATTTCCATTATTCAAGATGAACAAGAACTATTAAGTTTAGAAAAGAAGATTGGGCAGAAAGTGAAGCGTTCAATGGAACGTACGCAAAAAGAGTACTTCTTGCGTGAACAAATGAAAGCTATCCAAACAGAGCTTGGTGATAAAGAAGGTAAAGGCGGCGAAGTAGAAGAACTTCGTACGAAAATTGAAGAGGCAGGAATGCCAGAAGAAACGAAGAAGGCTGCTTTAAAAGAATTGGATCGTTATGAAAAGTTGCCAGTAAGTTCTGCGGAGAGCGGTGTTATTCGCAATTATCTTGATTGGTTATTAGCACTTCCGTGGACAGAAGCAACAGAGGATATGATCGATTTAGCACATTCGGAACAGATTTTAAATAAAGATCATTACGGTCTCGAGAAAGTGAAAGAACGTGTGCTCGAATATTTAGCTGTACAAAAGCTAACAAATTCGTTAAAAGGACCAATTCTTTGTTTAGTAGGACCTCCTGGTGTCGGAAAAACATCTTTAGCTCGTTCGATTGCGACATCGTTAAATCGTAATTTTGTGCGTGTCTCTCTTGGTGGCGTTCGTGATGAATCTGAAATTCGTGGTCACCGTCGTACATATGTCGGGGCAATGCCAGGCCGTATTATTCAAGGAATGAAAAAGGCGAAGACAATCAATCCTGTCTTTTTATTAGATGAAATTGATAAAATGTCTAATGATTTCCGTGGTGATCCGTCTGCTGCGTTATTAGAAGTGTTAGACCCAGAGCAAAATCATAACTTTAGTGATCATTATATTGAAGAGCCTTATGATTTATCAAAAGTAATGTTTGTTGCAACTGCAAATACGCTAGCAAGCATTCCAGGTCCACTTCTTGATCGTATGGAAATTATTTCGATTGCTGGTTATACAGAGATTGAAAAAGTACATATTGCGCGTGAGCATTTATTACCAAAGCAATTAACGGAACATGGCTTGCGAAAAGGAAATCTGCAAGTGCGTGATGAAGCGCTGCTTGAAATCATTCGTTACTACACACGCGAGGCGGGTGTTCGTACGCTTGAGCGTCAAATTGCAAAGATTTGTCGTAAAGCAGCAAAAATTATCGTAACAGAAGAGCGTAAACGTATTGTTGTAACAGAAAAAAATATTACTGACTTGCTTGGTAAACATATATTCCGTTACGGGCAAGCTGAAACGAAAGACCAAGTTGGAATGGCAACTGGCTTAGCGTATACAGCTGCTGGTGGTGATACACTTGCAATTGAAGTGTCTGTATCTCCAGGAAAAGGGAAATTGATTTTAACAGGGAAACTTGGGGATGTTATGAAAGAATCCGCACAAGCCGCATTTAGCTACATTCGTTCTCGTGCAGAGGAACTTCACATCGATTCAGATTTCCATGAAAAGAATGATATTCATATTCATGTTCCAGAAGGAGCAGTTCCAAAGGACGGTCCATCAGCTGGTATTACAATGGCAACGGCACTTATTTCTGCCCTAACAGGCGTTCCTGTAAGCAAAGAAGTAGGGATGACAGGTGAAATTACACTTCGTGGTCGTGTGTTACCAATCGGTGGTTTGAAAGAAAAAACATTAAGTGCTCATCGTGCAGGCTTAACGAAAATTATTTTGCCAGCAGAAAATGAAAAAGATTTAGATGATATTCCGGAAAGCGTAAAAGAAAACCTTACGTTTGTGCTTGTTTCTCATTTAGACGAAGTATTGGAGCACGCATTAGTAGGAGTGAAACAATGAAAGTAACAAAAGCAGATATTGTAATCAGTGCTGTAAAACCAGAACAATATCCAGATGTGGACTTGCCAGAAATTGCATTAGCTGGTCGTTCTAATGTTGGAAAGTCTTCCTTTATTAATAAAATTTTAAACCGTAAAAAATTAGTACGTATCTCTTCGAAACCGGGAAAAACGCAAACATTGAACTTTTTCTTAATCAATGAAATGATGCACTTTGTTGACGTGCCAGGCTATGGGTATGCGAAAGTATCGAAAACAGAGCGAGCGGCATGGGGAAGAATGATTGAAACGTATTTCACAACGCGTGAGCAATTAGATGCGGCTGTATTAGTAGTTGATTTACGTCATCAACCAACAAAAGATGATGTCATGATGTATGACTTCCTTAAGCATTATGAAATTCCAACTATTATTATTGCGACGAAAGCTGATAAAATTCCGAAAGGAAAATGGCAAAAGCATTTGAAAGTTGTGAAAGAAACGCTTGATATTGAACAAGGTGATGAAGTGGTTCTATTTTCATCGGAAACAGGACTTGGAAAAGATGAAGCGTGGAAAGCAATTCATAAATTTACAAAAACAAAAAACGCGTGACGATTCGTCGCGCGTTTTTGTTTTGAGAAGATAGAGTAATGAAATAGTTATCTTCTTACAGTATGTTTAATGTAACGTCGATATTTCCTCTTGTTGCTTTTGAGTACGGACATACGCCGTGAGCGGCTTCTACTAGCTCTTGAGCTTCAGCGTGAGAAACACCAGAAACGCGTACGTCAAGTACAGCAGATAGTCCAAAACCGCCATCAGTATCTTTCCCGATTGAAACGTGAGCTGTTACTTCTGTGCTTTCCACTTTTACACGTTTTGTACGAATAACAAGTTGTAATGCGCTATCGAAGCATGCTGCGTATCCAGCTGCGAATAATTGTTCAGGATTTGTTGCTTCTCCGCCCATACCCCCTAATGCTTTTGGCATTTTCACATCAAGATTTAGAATTCCATCTTCTGAAACGATTTTTCCATTTCTTCCACCTGTCGCAGTTACTGTTGCAGTATATAATTTTTCCATCTTTATTCTCCTTTTCTATCATTGATTGTTTTCATTGTTTCAATTAATTTATTTAACTGAATTAATAATGATTGATATTCCTTTTCTGAAATCCCTAAATTGGTAGCCATTGTTTTTGGTAACGAACATGCTTTTTCTTTTAAAGCGTGTCCTTGTTCTGTTAGTTCAATGCAAACTTTGCGTTCATCTTCTTTAGAACGGACGCGTTTTACTAATTCTAATGCTTCCATTCGTTTTAGCATCGGTGTTAATGTACCCGAATCTAAAAATAATTGCTCACCAATTTCTTTTACAGTTATGCCATCTTGTTCCCAAAGCACTAATAATGTAATGTACTGAGGATACGTAATACCCATTTCTTCTAAATAAGGTCGATAAAAGCGTGTTACTTCTTTAGAGCAAGCATAAATAGAAAAGCAAAGCTGATTATCGAGATGTAAAGGATTCTCTTTCATGAGCATTCCTCCTTTTTTAAATTGTGCACAATTTAATTTTATGAAATCAATATATCGAAAAAGAAATGAGAAGTCAAATACAATGCAACGAAAAAATTGAGTAATATGTAATATACAAGAATTTGTTACATTATGGAACAAACATACATATTTTTCTGTATGATGAAAGAAGATAGAAAAAGATAGCCTTGCAATTCGTATGGAATAGTTTCCATCACTTGATTCTGACAATTTTTTTTGGTAACGTACAAATAGAGTTATTATTTTATAATGATTATAAATTGAGATGTTTATTTCAGAAGATTTGATCTACCTTCTGCAAGAAGTGAGAAGGATGAATAAAAAAATTTCTGTTGTTCACACGATTGTCAGATTCATAACAGGAAAGTTGTATTATGATAGTAGATAAGGTGAAAAAACGGGTGAAGGGGGACATGCTGCGTGCATATTCTTGTTGTTAGTGTAAATTATCGAACAGCCCCTGTAGAATTTCGTGAGAAACTCACATTTCAGGCAGCAGAGCTAGAACTGGCAATGACAACATTACAAAATCAAAAGAGTGTGTTAGAAAATGTCATTGTATCAACGTGCAATCGCACAGAGATTTATGCTGTCGTCGATCAATTACACACGGGACGATATTACATTAAGAAATTTTTAGCTGATTGGTTTCAGCTTGAGATAGAAGAAGTTTCGCCATATTTGTCTATTTTTGAACAAGATGGTGCCGTTGAACATTTATTCCGTGTAACGTGCGGATTAGATTCTATGGTAGTTGGTGAAACACAAATTTTAGGTCAAATTCGAAACAGCTTCTTACAGGCGCAAGAAGTAAAAGCAACAGGCACGATTTTTAATGAATTGTTTAAACAAGTGATTACGCTCGCAAAGCGTGCTCATTCAGAAACAACAATTGGTGAGAATGCGATGTCTGTTAGTTATGCGGCCGTTGAGCTTGGGAAGAAAATTTTTGGTGATTTAACAGATTGTCATGTGCTAATTCTTGGTGCTGGCAAAATGGGAGAACTCGCGTTGCAAAACTTATACGGAAGCGGAGCTCGTAAAGTTACAGTGATGAACCGTACATTTACGAAAGCGGAAACAATGGCCGAGAAATATATGGGGCATGCAAAGCCGTTAAGTGAATTGCAATGTGCCCTTTTAGAAGCGGATATTTTAATTAGTTCAACGGGTGCTTCAGATTACGTGATTACGAAAGAAATGATGACAAGAGTGGAACGGATGCGCTGCGGTCGTCCTTTATTTATGGTCGATATTGCAGTACCGCGTGATATTGATCCAGCGATTGATGAGCTAGAAGGTTCTTTCTTGTACGATATTGATGATTTACAAGGTGTAGTAGAAGCGAATCGTGCTGAGCGCTTGAAAGAGGCGGAAAAAATTCAACTTATGATTGAGGAGGAAATCGTTCTATTTAAAGCGTGGTTAAATACGCTTGGCGTTGTTCCATTAATATCAGCCTTACGTGATAAAGCGTTAGCGATTCAAAGTGATACGATGCAAAGTCTTGAACGAAAAATTCCAACGCTTAGTGATCGTGAGAAGAAAGTGATTAGTAAGCATACGAAAAGTATTATTAATCAACTGCTAAAGGATCCAATTTTAGTAGCGAAAGAATTAGCAGCTGAAGAGGGAGCTACGGAAAAGCTCGCTTTATTTGCAAAGATTTTTGATTTAGAAGTGCAAGAAGAGGCTTTGGAACATAAGGAAGAACCGGAACATAAACGAGCATGGACACCATCCGTTCCATCTTTATAACTCGGAAGGATGATCGGATGAGCTTTTTAAATAATAGTATTATTTATCATATCGCAATCATTTTATATGCTTGTAGCATTAGTTTATATTTTATAGATTATTTTCAAAGTAACCGAAAGGCGAATCGAATTGCTTTTTGGTTACTTTCAATTGTGTGGGTACTGCAGTCTGTTTTTATGCTTATACGGGCGACTGAATCAGAAACGAATCCCATTTTAACTTTATTGTCGGGAATTTATTTTTATGTGTGGTTATTGATTACAATGTCATTAGTAATCAATCGATTTATGCGCATTGACTTTTTAGTCTTTTTTACAAATGTGATTGCTTTCGGCGTAAGCGCTTTTTCTATTTTTACCCCGCTTGGAAAAATGTCTCCGGTACTTGCGCATCAATTGGTTTCGGAGCTGGTATATGTGCATGTAGGGATGGCAATTATTTCGTATGCGGCATTTACAGTATCATTTATTTTTTCGATTATGTACCTATTGCAATATCGCTTGTTAAAACAAAAAAAATGGAATGCCAGATTAAGAAGGCTCGGGAATTTACCGAAGCTTGAGTCTATGTCTTATGGACTGAATTTATTTTCTGTTCCTTTTTTCTTGTTAGCTATTTTGCTTGGATGTATATGGGGATATACAAAGTTAGATAATTTTCATTGGTATGACACGAAAGTAATCGGGTCTTTTGTTGTTTTATTTGTATATTGTGCGGGTCTATATTTACGAGGAACAGATATATTGCAAGGTAAGAAGATTATAAATTGGAACATTGGGGCTTTCCTCGTTATGTTAATCAATATTTTTCTATTAAGCAGTTTATCCAACTTCCACTTTTGGTATTTATAATGAGGAGAGAAAATTATGCGCAAAATTATTGTAGGTTCGAGAAAAAGTAAGTTAGCGTTAACACAAACAAATTGGTTTATTGATCAGTTAAAGGCACTAGGTTTACCATATGAATTTGAAGTGAAAGAAATTGTTACAAAAGGTGATGTCATTTTAGATGTGACTCTTTCAAAAGTAGGCGGAAAAGGTTTGTTTGTAAAGGAAATTGAACACGCGCTTCTTACGAAAGAAATCGATATGGCTGTACATAGCATGAAGGATATGCCAGCTGTGCTTCCGGATGGATTAACAATTGGATGTATACCAAAGCGTGTCGATCCACGTGATGCGTTTATTTCGAAAAACGGGGAATCATTTGAGAGCCTAGCAGAAGGGGCAGTCCTTGGGACGAGTAGTTTAAGACGTAGTGCGCAATTATTAGCAGCTAGACCAGATTTACAAGTGAAGTGGATTCGTGGAAATATTGATACGAGATTACGTAAATTAAAAGAAGAAGACTATGATGCAATCATTTTAGCAACAGCTGGATTACAGAGAATGGGCTGGGATAATGATGTGATTACAGAGCATTTAGATGAAACGTTATGTGTACCAGCTGTGGGACAAGGTGCTTTAGCGATTGAGTGCCGTGAGGGTGATGAAGACTTATTGCAATTGTTATCACATATCAATGATGCTGTAACAGAGCGCACAGTAGCAGCTGAGCGAGTATTCCTTCATAAACTTGAAGGTGGGTGCCAAGTTCCGATTGCAGGGTATGCGACACTTGGGGAGAACAATAAAATTGAGTTAACGGCTCTTGTTGGTTCTATGGATGGTTCGATCTTGTTAAAAGAAATCGTAACAGGTGCCGATCCAGAGAAAGTTGGTCTAGAAGCGGCAGATCGTTTAATTAAGCAAGGAGCAAAAGAACTTATTCTCGCTGCGAACAAGGAGCAGCAGTAAATATGAATGCTCTTGTTGGCAAAACAGTACTGATTACACGTGCTCAGCACCAAGTAAGACAAATGAGTACAGCTGTGAAAAAAAAGGGCGGAATTCCATTGGAGATTCCGCTTTTGCATATGGAGGGTGTATTCCAGCGGGAATTTCAAAATGTATCTCAGCAGCTTCATTTGTATGACTGGATTATTTTCACGAGTAAAAATGGTGTGAGCTTTTTTTTAGATGGTTTTTGTAAGCGGATGCCATCTACTGTACGTATTGCGGCAGTAGGTGTGAAAACAGGGCAAGAGTTAAAAAAAAGAGGCTATCAAGTTCATTTTGTTCCAACAGCGTTTGTTGCGGAAACTTTTGCAGAAGAATTTATAAGAGAATTAAACGGGGCAGAACGTATTTTATTTCCAAAAGGAAATTTAGCTAGAGATGTTATTCCAAAGAAGCTCCGGGAGTTTGGGATACTCTTAGAAGAGCTCGTCGTATATGAAACGAAAACAAATGATAAGAAACAGCAGGAGCTCGTCACAGCTTTAGAATCTGGCAAGATCGATTTCGTTACATTTACGAGCCCATCTACTGTTACGAGTTTTGTGAAGTTACTTGAGGGCACAAACTGGAGAGAATGGATAAAAAAATGTACAATTGCTTGTATAGGACCGATAACAGAACAAGAAGCAAGATATTATTTTGCAGATGTTATTATTCCAGAGAAATATACAGTGGAATCGTTAATACAATGCATTTCCAAATCGAATTTAAATGCATAATCTAAATAAAAAGAATGGGGATAGAAATTTATGAGTTCTTTACAATTTAATCGTCATCGTCGTTTAAGACAAAGCGGAAATATGCGTGCGCTTGTACGTGAAACATTTTTACATACAGAAGATTTTATTTACCCTATTTTTGTACTAGAAGGCGAGAATGTTCGTAATGAAGTTCCTTCTATGCCAGATGTATATCAAATTTCTTTAGATCTTCTGCAAGCTGAAATGCAAGAAGTTGTAGATTTAGGTATTCGTTCTGTTATCGTATTTGGTTTACCTGCTGAAAAAGATGAAGTTGGATCATCAGCGTATTGTGAGAATGGTATTGTCCAACGTGCGATTAAGCAAATTAAAGAGCAATTCCCACAATTAGTAGTAGTTGCCGATACATGTTTATGTCAATATACAAGCCATGGTCATTGCGGCGTTATTGAAGACGGAATCATTTTAAATGATGAATCATTAGAGGTTCTTGCAAAAACAGCAGTAAGCCAAGCAAAAGCAGGAGCGGATATTATTGCTCCATCTAATATGATGGATGGGTTCGTAACGGCCATTCGCTATGCGTTAGATGAAAATGGATTTGCGCACATACCGGTTATGTCATACGCTGTGAAATACTCATCAGCATTTTACGGTCCATTCCGTGATGCAGCACATGGTGCGCCGCAATTTGGTGATCGTAAGACGTATCAAATGGATCCAGCAAACCGTATGGAAGCATTCCGCGAGGCTGAATCAGATGTAATGGAAGGAGCAGACTTCTTAATTGTAAAACCAGCTCTTTCTTACTTAGACATTATTCGCGATGTGAAAAATAATTTCAATTTACCAATTGTTGCGTATAACGTGAGCGGAGAATATTCCATGATTAAAGCAGCGGCGCAAAATGGTTGGATTAATGAAAAAGAGATCGTACTCGAAAAACTATTAAGTATGAAACGTGCAGGAGCAGATTTAATTATTACGTATCATGCGAAAGATGCAGCACGATGGTTACAAGAAGGAGGCGCACAATAATGAAAAAATTTGATAAATCCATTGAAGCATTTGAAACGGCGCAAGATTTAATGCCTGGTGGTGTAAATAGCCCAGTTCGTGCATTTAAGTCTGTCGGTATGAATCCGTTGTTTATGGAGCGCGGGAAAGGCTCTAAAGTGTATGATATCGATGGGAATGAATACATCGATTACGTATTGTCATGGGGACCGTTAATTCATGGACATGCAAATGACCGTGTTGTGGAATCATTAAAAGCTGTGGCTGAAAAAGGAACGAGCTTCGGTGCGCCAACAGAAATTGAAAATAAATTAGCACAGCTTGTTATTGAGCGCGTGCCATCTATTGAGATTGTACGTATGGTAAACTCCGGAACGGAAGCAACAATGAGTGCACTTCGTTTAGCACGTGGGTATACAGGGCGCAATAAAATTTTAAAATTTATTGGTTGTTATCATGGTCATGGTGACTCCTTATTAATTAAAGCTGGTTCTGGTGTTGCAACACTTGGTTTACCAGATAGCCCTGGTGTACCAGAAGGTGTAGCGAAAAATACAATTACAGTAGCTTATAACGACTTAGAGAGCGTAAAATATGCTTTCGAACAATTTGGTGATGATATCGCGTGTGTTATCGTAGAGCCAGTAGCAGGAAATATGGGAGTTGTGCCGCCTGAACCAGGATTTTTAGAAGGGCTTCGTGAAGTGACGGAGCAAAATGGTGCTTTGCTTATTTTTGATGAAGTTATGACGGGATTCCGCGTAGCTTACAACTGTGGACAAGGTTATTACGGCGTAATTCCTGACTTAACTTGCTTAGGAAAAGTAATCGGAGGTGGATTACCGGTTGGAGCATATGGTGGTAAAGCAGAGATTATGCGCCAAGTGGCACCAAGTGGTCCAATTTATCAAGCGGGTACATTATCTGGTAATCCACTTGCAATGACTGCAGGTTATGAAACATTAGTACAATTAACGCCAGAGTGTTATCAAGAGTTTGAACGTAAAGCGGAAATGCTAGAAAATGGCCTACGTAAAGCGGCTGAAAAGCATGGGATCCCGCATCATATAAACCGCGCAGGTTCTATGATTGGTATTTTCTTTACAAATGAACGAGTTATTAATTACGATGCTGCGAAAACTTCAAATTTAGAATTCTTTGCAGCTTACTATCGTGAAATGGTAGAACAAGGTGTATTTTTACCACCTTCTCAATTTGAAGGATTATTCTTATCGACAGCACATAGCGATGCTGATATTGAAGCAACGATCGCAGCGGCAGAAATTGCGATGTCAAAATTAAAAGCGTAAATAAAAAGGTTGTCAGGAGAGTCCTGGCAACCTTTTTGTTATGTTGCATATTGTTGAAGCATCGATAAGTTGTGCCTGATGGTCGATATATGTAGCGATTCCGTCGGTATATCTTGAAAATCGCTGATATATTGAAACTGAATTGAATGGGAAGCTTACATGTGAAGTTTGATTTTTTATTCATAAAATCACTCCCATACACATAAATCTGTAATGACCTATAGTTTGGGAGGGGGAAAAAGAAGTGGCGACAGATCATTCATTACGTTTTTCATTAAAAGAATCGGTTTGGTTCCAAAAAGGACAGGAAGTCGAAGAACTTTTGTCAATTTCGTTAGATCCAGACGTTGAGATAGAAGAGCTTGATTATGAAGTGATTGTGAGAGGGCAGTTGGACTTAACAGGGGAATATGTTGCAAAACAAGATGATTCAGCATTTTCGCTGCGAGAGTTGTCTCCAGCTAAATCCATTGATTATGTAGAAACACGAGAAGATGGTGTGAACGAGCTTGTACATTCTTTTCCGCTAGAAATCTCGATTCCCCGAAACAGGGTGAAACACATTGAGGAATTATATGTGTCTATTGAAGAATTCGATTATGAATTAAAAGAAAATGGTTGCTTACAACTATTAGCGGATATATCAATCTCTGGTTTATATGATGAAGAGAGAGTGGAAGAGGAAGCTGAAGCTGAAGAGAAGCAGGAAGAAGTTGAAAGGGAACAGGAAGTAATAGCAGTGGATGAAATGAAAACGCCAGTGCCAATGGAAGTTGAAGAAGTACCGGTTCATACAGAAAAAGATGGATGGGAAGATTATGCATTTGAGCCGTTTCAACTAGAGGAGCGTAAAGAACAAGAGCTAGAAGAGGAAGAGAAAGACGTACAAGAAGTTGAAGAACCAATAGAGCCAATAGAAACAAAAGAAACAGCACCTCAATTTGAATTGTTTGGTCGGAAGGATTTTAAGAAAGAAAAAGCAAAGAAGCTGCCGGAAGAAGAGGAAGAAACAACATATTCGCAGCGAGATGAAAATGCTCTATATTTAACGAAATTATTTACGAAAGAGCCAGAGGAAGAGTTTACAAAGGTACGTATGTATTTTGTGCAAGAAGGGGATACGATTGAATCCGTTGCAGAACGCTATGAAACTTCTGTTCAGCATCTGCATCGCGTGAATCAAACAGACGATATATATTTAACTGCCGGGCAAGTTATATATATACCTGTTTCAAAAGTAAAGACAAAGTGAGTGAAGAAATTTCTTCTTCACCTCTTTTCTTTTTATCCCGCTATTTGAGGGCTAATGATCAGTGGGGAATGAAGACCCCTACTGATGAAAGTTTCACTTTATTTTGCTAGTTGCTGGTACGTTAAACTTTCATTTTATTTTACGTTTTTGAATGAGAAAGGATCCTTCGTATGGATAGAGAATTACGTGAGCAATATGCACCAATTTTGCGGCAATATCAATTGACTGTTGAACATATGGAAGAGCACGGGAATGTGATGAAAATTTATACGAATCAAGGTCCATATGCATTGAAAAAATTACTAGATAAAAGACTAGAGCGGAATAATTTAATGTACCACATTCAATATTTACGTGAAAAAGGATTTACACACTTTGCACCCATTTACCATGCGACAGACGGGAAGTATGTTTTAAGTGATGGGAAGTATAGTTACTATTTAATGCCTTGGTTAGAGAGAGAGGAAGGGAATGGAGAAGACAATGATCAATATCATAAAATGTTTCAGACGTTAGCGATGCTCCATCAAAGAACGACTAAAGAAGAAACGTATACGGAAGAAGTGTTAGAAGAGCATTATACAAATGTATCAGAGCGATGGGAGAAAGATGGAGAGTTTTTAGAGGAGTTCCTTGTAGAATCTGAAGCGAAATGGTATATGTCTCCGTTTGAACTACAGTACTGCACGTATTTTCATCATGTGATGAGGGCTCGTAATTTTGCGACGAAGCAGCTCTCGGAGTGGCATGAAGCGATGAAAGAGAAAGAGAAAACACGTATTTCTTTTGTGCATGGAAATGTATCGATGAATCATTTTTTATTTGATTATGAACGCAACGGCTATTTTATTAGTCTAGAAAAATCTCAATTTGCTACACCGGTTCAAGATCTTGTTGGTTTTTACTCTCGTTCTTTGAACACCTATCCAATTGCAAGAAGTGATCGCTTTGAGTGGTATCAAGTGTACCAAAAGAATTTTCCGTTTACGAAAGAAGAACAGCTTCTGATGTTTGCTTACTTGACGTATCCATCACCGTTTATCCGGCAAATTCGCTCTTATACAAGTACAAAACGAAGTCGTAATGAAAAGAAAGAGCTTCATGGTGTGAAAATGCTGCAGCAATCCCATTGGCTCGTAAGTAATATAGAATATTTTATTGCACAATTACAAGCAACGCAGCAAGGTAATGAATAACAGCCGTAGTCTCAGTAATTTCTGAGGCTACGGCTGAAAGTGCAAGCGGATTGTTGCGACAACAAAAATAATAAGGATGATAAAGTCTAAGAAAGTTGGAAGTAGTAAAGTGCGAATACCTTGGAAAATGGTAAGGGGAATTGCAAAATCAGCAAAAACTGTTTGTATATTTCTAATCCATGAAGGAGCAGAAAAATTGTAGTTGCGTCGGAATCGTCGCATAATCATTCCTCCATACAGAAAGCTGTTATTACATATTAATCTTGAGAGGTGAAGGTGTAATAGTATATTATGCAGGATAAGTACCTAAGGTGCTTGTGCTGCATTTTTTCATTTTTGTACATGTGTTGAAAAAATATTTAAGCTGATAGAGAATGGAAGAATTTTTTTTGAGGATAGGAATGTGTGAAATCTATCAAATGTAAGAATTTGATGAAAAATATTTTTATCTTGACGAATGTGGTTTCGTTTTTTACACTATTGTATATAATAAATAACAATTATATAAATGCGTTGAAAGGGAAGAGTATAACATTAAACGTCTGCAGAGAGGAGAATTAGTAGCTGTGAGATTCTCTAGATAGTCATGTTAGAAGGTAGCCCTGGAGCATCTTTTCTGAACGGAACCATTCTCATTAGGAAAAGACGGATCTGTCCGTTATCCAATTAAGAGTATAAGCAAATCTTGAATTTGTTTGTAAATAAAGGTGGTACCACGATGTCCCTCGTCCTTTTTGGATGAGGGGCATTTTTTATTTTAAGGAGGGAAAATAATGTCAAACACGGAAAAGAATTTACCGACTAAATATGATCATATGTCCGTTGAAGAAGGCCTTTATAAATGGTGGCTCGATGGCAAATATTTCGAAGCAAAAGGAGATGCAGAAAAACAGCCGTATACGATTGTGATTCCGCCTCCAAACGTAACAGGTAAATTGCATTTAGGTCATGCTTGGGATACAACACTTCAAGATATTTTAACACGTACAAAGCGTATGCAAGGTTACGATGTATTATGGCTTCCAGGAATGGACCATGCTGGTATTGCAACGCAAGCAAAAGTAGAAGGAAAACTTCGTGAAGAAGGTATTTCACGTTACGATCTTGGCCGTGAGAAATTCCTTGAAAAAGCATGGGAATGGAAAGAAGAATATGCTTCTCACATTCGTCAGCAATGGGGAAAAGTTGGTTTAGGATTAGACTACTCTCGTGAGCGCTTTACATTAGACGAAGGTTTATCTGATGCGGTTAATAAAGTATTCGTTCAATTATATGAAAAAGGCTTAATTTACCGCGGAGAATATATTATTAACTGGGATCCAGCAACACGTACTGCCCTTTCTGATATTGAAGTAATCCATAAAGATATTCAAGGTGCGTTCTACCATATGAACTACCCACTAACAGACGGTTCTGGTCACATTCGTCTTGCGACAACTCGTCCGGAAACAATGCTTGGTGATACAGCAGTAGCAGTTCATCCAGAAGATGATCGTTACAAACATTTAATCGGAAAAACAGTTACACTTCCAATCGTAGATCGTGAAATTCCGATTATTGCTGACGAGTACGTAGAAAAAGATTTCGGTACAGGTGTTGTAAAAATTACACCAGCTCATGATCCGAATGACTTTGAAGTAGGTAACCGCCATGACTTACCACGTATTCTAGTAATGAACGAAGATGGCTCAATGAATGAAAAAGCTGGTAAGTATAACGGCATGGATCGTTTTGAATGCCGTAAGCAGTTAGTAAAAGACTTGCAAGAAGCCGGTGTATTAGTAGAAATTGAGCCTCACATACATGCAGTAGGTCACAGTGAGCGTAGCGGAGCAGTTGTTGAACCTTACTTATCAACACAATGGTTCGTAAAAATGGCTCCACTTGCAGAAAAGGCAATTGAACTTCAACAAAAAGAAGAAGACGAAAAAGTAACGTTCGTACCAGATCGTTTCGAGAACACATACTTACGCTGGATGGAAAATATTCATGATTGGTGTATTTCTCGTCAATTATGGTGGGGGCACCGCATCCCAGCTTGGTATCATAAAGAAACGGGTGAAGTATACGTAGGTACAGAAGAACCGACAGATATCGAAAACTGGAATCAAGATAATGACGTACTTGATACATGGTTTAGTTCAGCGTTATGGCCATTTTCAACGCTTGGTTGGCCTAATGAAGATGCAGCAGACTTCGATCGTTACTATTCAACAGATGTACTTGTAACAGGTTATGACATTATTGCTTTCTGGGTATCTCGTATGATTTTCCAAGGCTTAGAGTTTACAGGAAAGCGTCCATTTAAAGATGTATTAATTCATGGTCTTGTTCGCGACGAGCAAGGACGTAAAATGAGTAAGTCTCTTGGTAATGGTATTGATCCGATGGATGTTATTGAAAAGTACGGTGCAGATGCAATGCGCTTCTTCTTATCAACAGGAAGTGCGCCAGGGCAAGATTTACGCTTCAGTATGGAGAAAGTAGAATCTACTTGGAACTTCATTAATAAAATTTGGAACGCGTCACGTTTCGTATTAATGAACATGGATGACATGAAGTATGAAGATATCGATTTAACTGGTGAAAAATCAGTTGCAGATAAGTGGATTTTAACTCGCTTAAATGAAACAATTGAAAGTGTAACGCGTAACATGGATAAGTATGAATTTGGTGAAGTTGGCCGTGCATTATACAACTTCATTTGGGATGATTTCTGTGACTGGTATATCGAAATGGCGAAACTGCCATTATACGGTGAAGATGAAGTAGCGAAGAAAACAACTCGTTCTATTCTAGCGTACGTACTAGATCAAACGATGCGTTTATTACACCCATTCATGCCATTCGTAACAGAGAAAATTTGGCAGCACTTACCTCATGAAGGTGAATCTATTACAGTAGCAGCATGGCCAACAGTTCGCGAAGATTTACAAGACAAAGAAGCGGCGGCAGAAATGCATCTTCTTGTTGATATCATTCGCTCTGTTCGTAACATTCGTGCTGAAGTAAATACGCCAATGAGCAAAAAAGTTCAAATGCAAATTAAAGCAAAAGACGAAGCAGTACTTGCGCAGCTTACGAAAAACAGCTCTTACATTGAGCGTTTCTGTAATCCAAGCGAATTAACAATTAAGACGGATTTACAAGCACCAGAAAAAGCGATGACTGCAATCGTATCAGGTGCGGAGTTATTCTTACCGTTAGCTGATCTTATCAATCTTGATGAAGAGAAAGCACGCCTTGAAAAAGAACTTGAGAAGTTTGATAAAGAGGTAGAACGCGTACAGAAGAAACTTTCAAACCAAGGTTTCGTAGCAAAAGCTCCAGCAGCAGTTATTGAAGGAGAGCGCGCGAAAGAGCAAGATTACTTAGAAAAACGCGAAGCAGTTCGCCAACGTCTAGCTGATCTTCAAAAGTAAAACCGTTCTAAGGAGACTCATCATATTGGTGAGTCTCTTGTATTTGCGTATAATAGAATCAAGGCAATTTGTTGCCTTGGTTCTTTTTTTGTTGATTTGAAAGGGGAATGGCATAGATGGTACATACATACGAAGAAGCAATAGGCTGGATTCATAGCCGATTAAAGTTTGGTATTAAACCAGGGTTAGAAAGAATGCAGTGGATGCTAGAGAAACTTGGGAATCCCGAGCGTCATATAAAATGTGTTCATCTTGCAGGAACGAATGGAAAAGGTTCAACTTTAACGTATATGCGTTATATGCTAGAGGCAGCAGAGTATAAAGTTGGGACATTTACGTCTCCGTATATTGAAACATTTAATGAACGAATTAGTGTTAATGGAATACCAATTGCAGATAAAGAAATTACTGAACTTGTAAATATGGTAAAACCCGTTGTTGAAAAATTAGATGAAACAGATTTTGGAGAAGCAACGGAGTTTGAAATTATTACAGTAATGGCAATCTGTTATTTCGGTAAGGTAAACTTCTGTGACGTTGTCCTGTTTGAAACAGGCCTTGGTGGTCGTTTTGATTCAACAAATGTAATTCATCCGATACTGACGATGATTACAAATATCGGTCATGATCATATGCATATTCTAGGTAATACGCTAGGGGAAATTGCATATGAAAAAGCAGGAATTATTAAATCAGGTGTTCCTGTTATTACGGGTGTTCAGGATCAAGAAGCACTTGATGTCATTCAAAAGGTTGCTAAGGAAAAGAATGCAAACCTTTATGAACTTGGAAAACAATTTAAAGTAGTACATCAGTGTTCTGATAAAGATGGAGAGTACTTTGACTTTTCTTGTCCGTTTGCGACGTTTGAGGAAGTTTGTATTTCGATGAAAGGAGCTCACCAAGTAGGAAATGCAACACTTGCGCTGATGGGAGTTATGTACCTTAGAACATATTTATCATTCTTAGTGGAAGAAGAGCATATTCGAACAGGATTAAGTGAAGCATACTGGATCGGCCGATTTGAGCGGTTACAAAGTAATCCGGACGTAATTATAGATGGCGCTCATAATCCAGAAGGGATTACGAGCCTTGTGAAAACAGTAAAGGCTCATTATAACGATAGAAATGTCATTGTTTTATTTACTGCTCTTGGTGATAAACAGCTAAACAACATGGTAGGACAATTAGAAACGATTGCAGATGAAATGATTTTCACAACATTTGCATTTGATCGCGCGATTTCTGCTAAAGAGCTGGCTGCATATTCACGTAAGAAATCAAAACAAATCTTTGAGAATTGGCAAGAAGCAATTGATACAAATATGAAGAATGTAAAAGACAATGATGTTTTCATCATAACGGGATCGCTTTATTTTATTTCAGAAGTCCGAAAATACATTCGTGAGAACAACTAGGGCAGCATTTGCTGCCCTAGTTGTTTGTTCTACAAATGAAGTCAAATGCATAGATATAAAGTGAAAGCTAACCATCAGTGGTTTTTTTTATTTCCCACTGATGGTTAGCTTTCACCAATCGGGCTTTTAGGGGCAGTTATCCCCTAACAACCTTCATTGTTTTTATCCTAACTTTTGAGATAGGGGATATTACTGCCCGTTAATGCGGGATAAGATAACTATATGGAACAATTTGACGAATCCCTCTGACAAATATCTCGTTTTTTTATGAAGTGAATATGATATGATGCGGACAATGATAAGAGGTGAGGTGTGAGGGTATGGACAAGCAATCACGAACAATCTCGGTTAAGGTAAACGGAACGGAAGCAAAGTATGAAGAAACGCAGAAGGAAAAGGATGAATTTGATTGGATGGTGGTCGATAGTAAAACGCCGCAAAATGTAGTGCCGTTTCAAAAAGAAAAGCTACCATCTATCAAAAAATATCGAAAGAAATGGAGTAACGTACTTATCTTTACAGTTGCGGCTGCCATTATTATGGGCACAATGCTAGGAATGGGGATGCTTCATTTGTTAACGGGACAAGATTCAGCTGGAGACGTTACTGTAACATCTTCACAACAAACTAGTAGGGGAGAGAAGGAGGAAGCAGGAGCTGAAGAAAAAAAAGAAGAGAAGACACCGGTAGGGAATACAGCGGCTTTAGCACCAATAACGTTATATTTTGTTCAGGGGGGACTATATTCTTCTGAAGAAAAAGGACAGGCAGCTATTCAAGAGTGGAAAGATAATGGAGGCGTAGCAGCGTTAAAACCGAATGGTGATAAGTATTCACTTGTTGTTGGTATTGCTAGCGATGGACAATCTATAGATAAATTAATGGAACAGTATAAGAAAGATGGCGTATCTGTTTTGAAGAAGAATTGGGAAATTACAGATAAAGCATTGTTAAAAAATGATAAAGAATTTGGCTCCTTTTTAAGTAAGTTACAGTCCTTATATACTCATTTTGTAAAATATGCATCAGATGTGCAATCTGGAGGGAAGAGTAATCAAAAAGAAATAGCTGCAATTGAAAAAGAATGGAAGGCAATTGAAAAAGAAGACAAAGCAATGAAACGTGAGGATATGAAAAAATTATATACGTATGCATCGGTAGCAGTACAAACGATTAAAGAAGGGAAAAGTGATAAGGAAGCAGTAGCGAAATTGAATCAAGTCGTTATCGATAGTTTACTTTCTTATGAAAAATTGGTTTCGAAAAAAGCAAAATGATATGATAATGAAATAAGAAGGGAAGAAGTGTGGATACTTCTCTCTTTTCTTTTTGATTTCATTCAAGAATAAGGTGCTTTCTTTACCTACAGAATATAGTCGTATACAAACAAAAGATTAAGTTTATAAAAAAGAAAATGATATTTTTACAATTTGTGGGGAAGATATTCATTTGATACGATCAAGCTATATTTTTCTGTTGTATGGTAAGAAAGAAAGGAGAATATATGAAAAAACTTATTTTAGCTTCTGGTTCACCACGCCGGAAAGAATTACTTGAACTAGCAAATGTACCGTTTGAAATTGTTGTGAGTGAAGTAGAAGAAACAATCGGCGCATATTCATCACCTTCTGATATTGTGATGTCACTGGCTTTGCAAAAAGCGTCTGCTGTAGCAGAGGATCATGATGATTGTGTGGTGTTAGGTGCAGATACAATTGTTACATATGAGTCGCGTATTCTCGGGAAGCCGAGTGATGAGGCGGAGGCAAAAGAGATGTTGCAATTATTATCAGGGAAAACGCATGAAGTATATACGGGTGTTGCGCTCATTTCGAAAGAAAAGACAGTCACTTTTTATGAGCGTACAGAAGTAACTTTTTGGGAGTTAACAGCAGAAGAGATAGATGCGTATATTAGAACAAAAGAGCCACTTGATAAAGCTGGAAGTTATGGTATTCAAGGGAAGGGTGCTATTTTTGTTCAGCATATACAAGGGGATTACTATAGTGTGGTCGGTCTACCGATTTCCCGTCTTGTTCGTGAATTAAAACAGTTCGATAATGATGTATCCCATGCCTAAAATTGCATGGGGTTTTCTTTGCAATAAATAAAAAAAGGAGTGAAAATATGAACGGTATTCGTGATGTTTTGAAAGAGGAACAGCCACGGGAGCGTTTGTTGTTAGAAGGAGCAAGTAATTTATCGAATCGAGAACTGCTTGCAGTGTTACTTAGAACAGGTTCTAAAGAAGAATCGGTTTTAACATTAGCAGATCAAATTTTGTATCATTTTGACGGATTACGCATGTTAAAAGATGCTACAATAGAGGAGATGACAAGTATTCATGGTGTAGGAATAGCGAAGGCGTCTCAGCTTATCGCTGCATTTGAAATAGGAAGGAGAATGGTGCGCTTAGAGTATCAAAATAGATATAGTATTCGAAGCCCAGAAGATTGTGCAAGTTATATGATGGAAGAGATGCGTTTTTTACAACAAGAGCATTTCGTTTGTTTATATTTGAATACAAAAAATCAAGTTATGCATCGACAAACCGTTTTTATTGGGAGCTTAAATGCCTCGATTGTGCATCCTCGTGAAATATTTAAGGAAGCTTTTCGCCGTGCGGCTGCCTCTATTATATGTCTTCATAATCATCCCTCAGGAGACCCTACGCCAAGCCGTGAAGATATTGAAGTAACAAAAAGATTAGTAGAGTGTGGTAGGATTATTGGAATTGAAGTTCTCGATCATGTTATCATAGGTGATCATAAATTCGTGAGTTTGAAAGAAAAAGGTCATATTTAAGACTATTCTTTTTACCCATTTTGTTTTATAATGTGATTTATGAGTTTTTTGTAGACAATCGTCTACAATAAAGGATAGAAAATATAAAAACGTACTGTTTTATTATAAATATAAAGTAAGAAAATGAGTCCGTGAAAATGAGAAAGGAAGATAGATGATATGTTTGGATTTGGTGGTTTTACTCGTGATCTTGGAATAGATTTAGGAACGGCGAATACGCTTGTATACGTAAAAGGAAAAGGTGTTGTTTTACGTGAACCTTCAGTAGTGGCACTGCAAACTGACTCAAAACAAATCGTTGCAGTTGGTAGCGATGCAAAACAAATGATTGGTCGTACACCAGGAAACGTAGTGGCTCTTCGCCCTATGAAAGATGGCGTAATTGCTGATTATGAAACAACAGCAACAATGATGAAATATTATATTCAACAAGCACAAAAATCAAATGGATTTTTCTCTCGTAAGCCTTATGTAATGGTATGTGTGCCATCTGGTATTACTGCTGTAGAAAGACGTGCGGTAATCGATGCGACTCGCCAAGCAGGCGCTCGTGATGCATATCCAATTGAGGAGCCATTTGCAGCAGCAATTGGTGCAAACTTACCTGTTTGGGAACCAACTGGTAGTATGGTCGTTGATATCGGTGGTGGTACAACTGAAGTTGCTATTATTTCTTTAGGCGGAATTGTAACAAGTCAATCAGTTCGTGTGGCTGGTGATGATATGGATGATTCAATCATTCAATACATTAAGAAAAGCTACAACTTAATGATCGGTGAAAGAACAGCAGAAGCATTAAAATTAGAAATCGGTTCTGCGGGCGAGCCAGAAGGTATTGAGCCAATGGAAATCCGTGGTCGTGATTTAGTAAGTGGTTTACCGAAAACAGTATTAATTCAAGCTGAAGAGATTGCATCAGCATTAAAAGATACAGTAGATGCAATTGTAGAATCAGTTAAAAACACATTAGAAAAAACTCCACCTGAACTAGCGGCGGATATTATGGACCGCGGAATTGTATTAACAGGTGGTGGGGCATTACTTCGCAACTTAGATAAAGTAATTAGTGAAGAAACAAAAATGCCAGTTCTTGTTGCAGAAGACCCATTGGATTGTGTAGCAATTGGAACAGGTAAAGCTTTAGATAATATCGACCTTTTCAAAACTGCTCGATAATACTTCAAAATAAAAATCAATGAAATTAAGAGGGTGTGAACGTGCCACAGTTTTTCTTAAACAAAAGATTAATTGTTTTGTTAGTTAGTATTATTCTTCTCGTGGCATTGATTGGAATCTCATTGAAAGAACGGAAAAATCTAACATGGCCAGAGCAGTTTGTAAAAGATACTGTTGGTGTTGTAGAGCGTGTATTCCAAAAGCCTGCGAATTATGCTGCTGGATTCTTTGAGAACGTAGAAGATGTAAAGCGCACGTATGAAGAAAATAAAACATTAAAACAAAAATTAGATCAGTATGCGGAATTATCCGTGAAAGTAAAAGATTTAGAAAAAGATAATGCGAAGCTTCGTGAAACAATTGATAAGAAAGATTCTCTTCGTGACTATAAGCCAATTCAATCGACAGTTATTGCGCGTAATCCAGACAAATGGTATGACTTAATTGGAATTGATAAAGGTGCGCAGCAAGGAATCAAAAAGGATATGGCTGTAATGACTTCAAAAGGATTAGTTGGACGAGTGAAGAGTGTGTCTCAATTTACAGCAAATGTAGAGTTACTAAGCTCACTGAATCGAGAAAATCGTGTTTCTGTGGTGGTAGAAGGTCAGGATCGTATTTTCGGATTGATTGAAGGATATGACAAAAATAAACAAGCACTTGTATTTACAAAGATTTCTTCGGATGTAAAAGTGGAAAAAGGGCAAAAAGTTGTAACATCAGGACTAAGTGATATTTTCCCGAAAGGTTTAATAATAGGGGAAATCGTAGATGTTTCACCGGATGAATATGGATTAACACAAACAGCTTACGTAAAACCTGCTGCGGATTTAAATGATGTAGACCATGTTATGGTTACAAAAAGAGTTATGCCTTCAGCAGCATTAGAACAGTAAGGGGGAGAAGATATGGCTATTTTAAAAAGAGCGATTCTTCCTCTTTTGCTTCTTTTTGTCTTTTTATTTGAAAATATGTTTTCTACTGTAGTTCCGACAGCATTATTTTGGAAAAACAGTATAGCAACTCCGCATTTCTTTATGATTGTACTATGCTTTATTACCGTTTATTATAGTCCTCTTCAAGGTATTTACTATGGACTACTATTCGGTTTTTTATTTGATACGGTGTATACAGAACTTGTTGGGGTATATATATTTGCTTATCCGATTTTAGCGTATCTTGTTTACAATACAATGAAAGTTTTACAATTAAATTTATTTATTGTTTCTTTTATTGTATTAACAGGGATTGTGGCATTAGAGTATTATGTATATGGGTTCTTAACATTACTAGGACGTATTCATTTACCAGCACATATCTTTTTATCAGATCGTCTCTTTGCTACTTTATTGTTAAATGGAATTTTCTTATTGTTAGTTTGTTTCCCACTGAGACGATATCTTGTGCGTCTTTCAAAAGCCATGGAAGAAAAAGAAAAAAGGATTTTCTAATTTTATGTCGAATTGAATCGGTGGGGTGAACTTTAGTGGAAGAAAAAAAGCAGCAAAATGTAACGATCAAAGGGACAAAAGATGGAATAACACTACATTTAGATGATTGTTGTTCATTTTCTTTATTACTGCAAGAACTGGACGAAAAGCTTTCTACACATTATTACGATGGTGATGAACGGTCACTAATTGAAGTACATGTTAGAGTAGGAAATCGCTATTTGACAGAGGTACAACAAGAAGAGATTCGTACTTTAATTCGCAATAAGAAAAATCTTGTTGTGGACTCCATTGAGAGTGATGTTATCACAAAAGAAGAAGCTATAGCTTGGAAAGAAGAAACAGAAATTGTCCCTATTTCCAAAATCGTTCGCTCAGGTCAAGTGTTGCATGTAAAAGGAAATTTATTATTAATTGGAGATGTTAATCCAGGCGGAACGGTTATCGCTGGGGGGAATATTTTTGTCATTGGAGCACTACGAGGTATTGCACATGCTGGATATTATGGGGATACAGATGCTGTAATTGCGGCATCTGCTATGAATCCAATGCAACTTCGGATTAGTGATGTGACAATGAGGGCTCCGGAAGAGAAAGAAGACGGAGCAGAGACGGCAGAATGTGCGTATATTGATGAGAATAATCACATTGTTGTCGATCGCCTGCAACTTCTCACTCATCTTAGACCTAATTTAACAAAGTTAGAAAGGGGAATTGTATAGCTGTGGGAGAGGCAATAGTAATTACATCTGGAAAAGGCGGTGTAGGCAAAACTACAACGTCTGCAAACATTGGTACAGCCCTGGCATTATCTGGCAAAAAAGTATGTTTAATTGACACGGATATTGGTCTAAGAAATTTAGACGTAGTAATGGGGCTAGAAAACCGTATTGTATTTGATCTTGTTGATGTTGTCGAAGGTCGTTGCCGTTTACCTCAAGCTCTTATTAAAGATAAACGTTTTGATGAGCTTTATTTATTACCTGCAGCACAAACGAGTGATAAATCAGCGGTAACACCTGAACAAATGGATGAATTAATACAGCTATTACGTCAAGATTATGATTACATATTAATTGATTGTCCGGCAGGTATCGAGCAGGGGTTCAAAAATGCGGTAGCAGGTGCGGATAAAGCAATTGTTGTAACGACACCTGAAGTATCCTCTATGCGTGATGCGGATCGTATTATCGGACTTTTAGAAAAAGAGGATATTGAACCGCCGAAGCTTGTCATCAATCGTGTGCGTAGCCATATGCTACATGAGCAAGATATGCTAGATGTAGATGAAATTGTACGTACACTTTCGATTGAACTACTTGGTGTTGTGGAAGATGACGATGAAGTTATTCGTGCTACAAATACAGGGGAACCTGTAGCGTTGCAGCCGAGTGGGAAAGCAGCATTAGCTTATCGAAACATTGCAAGACGTTTGTTAGGTGAATCTGTACCATTACAAGCGTTTGAACAAGAGAAAGTATCTGTATTTACAAAGGTGAAACATTTCTTTGGAATCCGTTAAAAGCACTTCGCATATATGCGAAGTGCTTTCTTTTTTCTTCTCATGAATATCTTTGCCGACCGCCTCATACATATGTACAAACTATATAAAGTGAAACTTTCGTCAGTGGGGATTCTTCATCACCACTGATGGTTAGCTTTCATCAACTGGGCTTTTATGGGAAGTCGATCCCTTGCCTACCTTATCCTCCTTGCTTTTCTCTGAATTTTGAGGTGGGTTCTTACTGTGCGTTAAAGTGGGGGAAGTGTGGCGAATGGATAACTATTACTATTTTGCAGTTTCACTGGATTTGCTAATAATGAGAATTAGCAAAAGAAAGGGGACAGGATGAAGAATAGACGTGTAGACGAAATTCGAAAACGGATTGCGAAGAGAAAAGAAGAACAAGAAAGATTAGAAAAAGGGCAATACTTTTCTGAAGAGGGCTTTGACGGAGAAACGTTGTTTATTGAAGATGGTGAAAAAGAGGTGCATCCCCTTTTTCGAAAAGAAGTATTCTTATTTAAGTTTTTACTAGCAGCGATTCTTGTGTTGTCGGTAGCTATTTTATTTAAAAATGCCCCAGCTTCTTTTGACGGGACAAGGACGGTTGTAAAAAAAGTTATGCAGGAGGAATTTCAGTTTGCTGCTGTATCAAAATGGTATGAAGATCAATTCGGAAAACCTCTTGCTTTTTTTCCTGGTAGTGAAAAAAAACAAGAGGCAAAATCAAAAGATTACGCAGTTCCAGCTTCTGGAAAAGTTATGCAAGACTTTCAAAAAAATGGGCAAGGTGTATTTGTACAAACAGCAGCAAATGCAACGGTGGAGTCAGTGAATGAAGGAGTCGTAATTTTCGCTGGAAAGAAAGAGGAATTTGGGAATATAGTAGAAATTCAACATGCAGATGGAACGGAATCATGGTATGGAAATTTAAGTGAAACATCGGTGAAATTATATGATTATGTTACGAAGAAACAAAAGATTGGAACTGTGAGTGTTAACACAGATAATAAGAATGGTAAGTTTTATTTTGCAATCAAAAAGAATGAAAAATTTATCGATCCGATTCAGGTGATTTCATTTGAATAAATATAGCGAAGTATTATCAAAAATTACGATACACCCTTTGTTTTGGGGAATTATAGCCATCGGGATTTTTACGGCACGCTTTAAAGAGTTACTTCTTTTATTTTGTATCGTGCTCATTCATGAGCTTGGGCATGCTTTTGCAGCTGCACATTATAAATGGCGGATCAAGCAAATACAGCTTTTACCATTTGGTGGTGTGGCTGAGCTTGAGGAGCATGGGAATAAACCGTTAAAAGAAGAATTAATTGTTGTGGTGGCAGGGCCTATTCAACATGTCTGGATGATTGGAATGGCGTATGTTTTATACAAGGCTGGATGGGTTCCAGATGATCTGTATCATTTTTTTGTATGGAACAACTTAATTGTTTTAGGATTTAATTTATTACCCATTTGGCCACTGGATGGTGGGAAAATTTTATTTAATATTTTATCTCACAAATTTCCTTATTTACAAGCGCATGAGAAAATGATGAAAATATCATGTGTTTTTTTTAGTATGATATTGGGGTGGCAACTATTTTGGAATAGTAATAATATTATGATGTGGGTGCTCCTTCTTTTCTTAACTATTTCTTTGTATCAAGAATGGAAGCAAAGGCGTTATGCATTTATGCGCTTTTTACTAGAACGTTATTATGGAAATAAGAGAGATATTGAAAAGATTGCTCCAATTGAAGTAAAAACAGAAGATCGATTATATGTGATTTTCACAAAGTTTCGCAGAGGGTATAAACATTCTATTATCGTGCATGGTAAATATAAAGAGCATTATACATTAGATGAAAATGAATTGCTTTATGCGTATTTTACCGAAAAAAGAACAACTTCATCTGTGGAAGAGTTAATCGGTTAGTGTTGACGAGGGCACTAACCTTTTATTATTGTAAGAGGAAAAGAAAAAAGAAAAAGCGAGGAAGGTATTTTGAAGACGTTATACATCAACTATACAGGTTCGGAAAAAAGAGTTGCTGTAGAAGAAGAACGAGAAATTGTTGAACTTTTATGGCAAAGAAATCAAGAGCAAGAAATTGTGGGGCATATTTATGTAGGTCGTGTCGTACGCACGATCGCTGGCATGAATGCGGCTTTTGTCAATATCGGTTTAGAAAAGCATGCGTACCTTTCTTACGATGATGTTCCTTCATCATATCGAGTGCATGAAGGACAGGCCTTGCTTGTACAAGTAGTGAAAGAAGCAATTGATACAAAAGGTCCCAAGCTAACGGCTAATATAGAATTTACCGGGAAATATGTCGTTTATATGCCGTATGACGAAATGCGCGCAGTTTCCCGGAAAATAAAAAATTATAAGAGAAAGCAACAATTACTTGAAATCCAAGTAGAAGGAACTGGTGGATATATTTTTCGTTCAGCATCTGAAAAAGGAACCATCGATGAAGTGCAAGTTGAAATGCAAGATTTTCAAGAGCTATTTGAAGAGTTAAAAAGAAAAGAGAGGCAAGGAAAAGCTCCGTTACTACTACATCGACCAGCAACTTTTTTAGATCGTGTATTCAAAGAAAATCCGATTGAATCAATTGAAAAAATCATTGTAGATACACGGAGCATTGTACCGGAATTGCAAGATAAAGTAGGAAAAGAAAAAGTTTTATTTTACAATGAAAAAACTTCTCTATTCAGTCACTATGGTGTGGAACGGGAAATCGAAAAAGCGTTGCAAAAAATAGTATGGCTTCCGAATGGTTCTTATTTAATTATCGAGCAAATGGAAACGATGACGGTAATTGATGTAAATACCGGCAAATTTACAGGGAAACAGAATTTACAAGATACAGTACTGCGTACAAATGAAGAGGCTGCCGCAGAAATTGCTCGCCAATTAAGACTGCGTGATATTGGCGGTATGATATTAATTGACTTCATTAATATGAAAAAACATGAGGATAAAGAAAAAATAAGAGAAATATTAATAACAGCCTTGCAAGGAGATCCTACCTACACGCGGGTACTTGGATTTACAGAACTAGGTATTTTAGAAATGACACGTAAACGAAAAAAGCATTCATTACGTGATGTACTATTAGAAGATTGTTCAACTTGCAGAGCTACAGGATACAAAGTGTCTCATGAATCCATCGCATATGAGCTAGAGAGAGAATTAATTACATATAGCAGCGTAGAGGATGAAGCGGTTTTAATTGCAACGCCTAAAGAAGTACAAAAAATATTTTTACAAAAAGAATTACAAAAAAATATATCGCTTCAGATTTATTTCACAGAGGAAGATGCGGAGAAATATAAGATTGTTCGGTTCGGAACGAAGCAAGAAATGATGCAACATAAAAAATAGTTAGCAGAACATTTATTGACAATAATCTATGTTTCGTGATAACATCTTTATGTTATAGTTTATAGCACCTAAACTGCTATATGCTACAACCGCGCAAGACAGGTTCTCAAAAGACATTCTATGTCTACCTCGTTTTGGCGAGTCTTAGTAATTATGAGGAGGTGCAAGTATGTACGCAATTATCGAAACAGGTGGAAAACAAATTAAAGTTGAAGCTGGTCAAGAAATCTACATTGAAAAATTAGATGCTGAAGCTGGTGAAACTGTTACTTTTGACAAAGTTCTTTTCGTTGGTGGCGAAAACGTGAAAGTTGGTAGCCCAGTTGTAGAAGGTGCAACAGTTACTGCGAAAGTTGAAAAACAAGGTCGCGCTAAGAAAATCATCGTTTTCAAATACAAAGCGAAAAAGAACAATCGTAAGAAACAAGGTCATCGTCAACCTTACACTAAGCTAGTGATTGAAGCAATCAACGCTTAATTCTGGTTAAGATGATTAAAATTACGATAAGTCGCACGAAATTAGGAAGTATCCAATCATTTAAAATGACTGGACATGCCGATTATGCGCCACATGGACAAGATCTTGTCTGTGCTGGAACAACTGCGGTTGTGTTTGGATCTATAAATGCAGTGGAAGTACTTTGTAATGTGCAAGCAACTATTGAACTCGGAAGTGATGGCGGATTCTTAACGTATGAATTGCCTAATGATTTAGACGCTCATACAGCAGAAAAAGCACAAACACTTTTAGAAGGATTGGTTGTTTCGCTAAAGACGATTGAACTTGATTACGGAAAGTATATCCGTTTAATAGAAAAAATGCAGGAGGTGTAACGTATGTTAAGATTAGATCTTCAGTTTTTCGCATCTAAGAAAGGTGTAGGTAGTACAAAGAACGGTCGTGACTCTCAGTCAAAACGTCTTGGTGCTAAACGCGCAGATGGTCAAACGGTTTCAGGTGGTTCAATTCTTTACCGTCAACGCGGTACAAAAATTTATCCAGGTGTTAACGTTGGTCGTGGTGGCGATGACACTTTATACGCGAAAGTTGACGGCGTAGTACGCTTCGAGCGTCTTGGCCGTGACCGCAAACAAGTGAGCGTATATCCTGTTGCTCAAGAAGCATAAGAAACTCACGGAAAACTCTAACCTGAGTGCAGGTTAGAGTTTTTCTATATTAAGGGGTATCTGGATGGACAAAAAATGGACAATTATGGATGCGATGCGTCATTCGAGGCATGACTGGCTCAATCGTATGCAAATGATTAAAGGAAATCTTTCGCTCGGAAGAGTGGAAGAGATTCATGGGCTCATCGATCGTTTTGTCCAAGAAGCGAGACAAGAATCCAATCTGATGGGGCTATCGATGCCTTTGTTTTCAGAATGGATTTTAACATATAATTGGAAACAGCAGCCGTGCTTATTGGAGTACGAAGTGTTAGGGAAAATACATAACTTTTCTCGTTTCGATGAGACAGTTTGTACATGGACGAATCAATTTTTCTCAATACTTCAGCATAGTTTAGACGTTTATGTTGAAAATTATGTTTGTATCACAATCGAATGTGACGCGGAGAATGCTCGTTTCTTTTTTGATTTTCGTGGCAAGCTAACGGATGTAGAAGAACTACAAACGTGGCTTACAAACCAAAGTAATAAATGGTATTCCATTTCTTATACAGTACGAGATGAAGAGGTCTCGGTTATATTACAACCAATCGAAAAAAGTGTGGTGAAATAATGTTTGTAGATCAGGTCAAGATATATGTAAAAGGCGGCGACGGTGGAAACGGAATGGTTGCGTACCGTCGTGAGAAGTATGTTCCAAAAGGTGGCCCAGCAGGTGGCGATGGAGGAAAAGGTGCAGATGTTGTTTTCGTTGTAGACGAAGGCTTACGTACATTAATGGATTTCCGCTATCAACGTCATTTCAAAGCTGATCGTGGTCAACACGGAATGAGCAAAGGTCAACATGGCCGTAAATCTGAGGATTTAATTGTAAAGGTTCCACCGGGAACAGTTGTAAAAGATGAAGCAACTGGCCAAATTCTTGCGGATTTAGTAACGCATGAGCAATCAGCAGTTATCGCAAGGGGTGGCCGTGGTGGTCGTGGTAACTCACGTTTTGCAACGCCAACGAACCCAGCGCCGGAAATCGCTGAGAACGGGGAGCCAGGTCAAGAACGTGATGTAATCTTAGAATTAAAAGTATTAGCTGATGTTGGACTTGTTGGATTCCCAAGCGTGGGTAAATCAACATTATTATCTGTTGTATCATCAGCACGTCCGAAAATTGCTGAATATCACTTTACAACAATCGTTCCAAACCTTGGTGTTGTTGAAACAGGTGATAACCGTAGTTTCGTTATGGCTGACCTTCCTGGACTAATTGAAGGAGCACATGCTGGTGTTGGACTTGGACACCAATTCTTACGTCATATTGAACGTACACGTGTTATCGTGCATGTAATTGATATGTCTAGTTTAGAAGGCCGTGATCCTTATGAGGATTATGTAACGATCAATTCTGAACTAAAAGAATATAATCTGCGTTTAACAGAGCGTCCACAAGTTGTTGTTGCGAACAAAATGGATATGCCAGATGCAGAAGAAAACTTACAAGCATTTAAAGAGAAAGTGGGCGACGAAGTACAAATCTTCCCAATTTCTGCAGTAACAAAACAAGGTGTTCGTGATTTACTATTTGAAGTAGCGAATTTAGTAGAAACAACACCAGAATTCCCAGTACATGATGTTATAGATGAATCTGAAGCAAGTGTAATGTACAAATTTGAGTCTGAAGGATCTAAATTTGAAATTACACGCGAAAGCGATGGCACGTTTGTTATCTCTGGTTATGATATTGAGAAAACATTCAAGATGACAGACTTCTCACGTGATGAATCTGTACGTCGTTTTGCTCGTCAAATGCGTGGAATGGGTATTGATGAAGCCCTTCGTGCACGTGGTGCAGAAGATGGTGACATTGTAAAAATTCTTGAATATCAATTCGAATTTATCGATTAAGACTGCCAAAATACGGCAGTCTTTTTTATAATGGAGGAAGGAGTGGAAATAGAACTACAGAAATACAGATTGAAAAACCGACATAAAACCTAATCTTTAGGTGAGAGAGAGCATCCGACCGAGCATAGAAGCGGTCAGTTCCTTTTTTAGCCCCATGCCACGTGAAAACAAAAGGAGAAAATGAGTGGAGATTCCTTTTTATTTTCATAGCCGTGACCTATATGTTGGAAAATCAAAATGGATATGTATTCGTTTACAAATTATTGATTTATTAAGAGAGGCGAGAAAGCAAAAAGTAGAGCCTTTTGCATTTACATGGTTATGTGTCGCAGGAGTATTATGCATCATTGTGGCGTATGTTCTTTGTTTTCAGGTTACACTTATGAATTTTGTTATGTATTTCTTACCGATCGTGGGATTAACAATTGGGGGGACATACTTACTATTTACACAAGGTAGCACTGTCGTATTAAAAGCATTGCAAAAAAGAAAAACATCATTTTATACATATCCAAATATGTTCGTTCTTAGTAATCTTATTTATAAAATGAAAGATAATGCTCGTTTTCTCTTTGTTATATCGATTATTACAGCGATTGTTTCTTCAGCTATTGGTACGCTATATGTATTCTTTGAAAATATGAGCTATAAAACGGTAACTCTTACTCCACACGCTATTTCATATGTGGAAAAAGGCCTTAATACACATGAAGTAATTAGCGAAGATAAAATACAAATAGCATTGAAAAATCATGGATTTGAAGATGCACGAAAGGTAACATATGTAACACTTCCAGCCACACAAAAACAAGAGTGGTTGAATGGTGAGCATGAGGTACCTTTAGGTATTGTTTCAGAAAAAGAATACAATGCAGAAGTACGCAAGCAGAAAAAATCTGAGGTGCACAATGAACCAGGAAGCGCAACGATGGTTTTAATTAACATGATGAATGATTTTATGAAGTTAGATCGTACGAAGCCATATGAGTTTACGTTGAATGGGCAAAAACAGTCTATTAAGTTAAACGAACCGACTTCATATTCTGTTTTTAATGATGAAGGATATCTTATCGTAAATGATCAAGATTTTGCGAAATATGCAGAGACTGTATCAGACAATGAAAAGACGAAATATTACGGATATTATATTGAAGACTGGAAAGGAACAGAGAATCTTGTAGTAGACTTGAAAAAAGAAATTCCTCAAGACAAACAAGGGGAATTTAAAAATTCTGTCCTTACTTATAAAGCGATAAGGGAACAAGGTGCAATTACAGTGTTCATCGGTTTCTTTGTAGCGGTACTGTTTTTCTTCTTTGCTTGCAATATGACATACTTTAAATGGTTTAACGATAAAGAACAGGATCGTATTCAATTTAAATCATTAAAACGTATTGGTATGACAGATAAAGAAATTCGTAAAATTGCGATTTGTCAGATGGGAGTGATCTTCTTTATCCCAATCTTAGTTGGTACTGTGCATAGTGAATTTGCTCTTCATACATTAGGGAAAATGCTTTATTTAGATTTATGGAAATCAGGCACGATTGTCATGGGGGCATATATTTTAGCTTCGGCAATTTACTTTATGGTTGCGCAAAGAGGATATTTAAAACACGTAAAAAGCTAGGGAAACCTCTAGCTTTTTACGTGTGTAACAGGTTACAGGGGGTGGAGTTTTGAATTTGTATCAGCTAGCTATTCAAAATGTAAGAGGAAACTGGCGGAGCTATAAAGCATTTTTATTAAGTAGCTCATTTTCTGTAGCCGTTTTTTATATGTATACATCTTTTGTTTATCATCCAGAAGTTGTATATAGCAATGTACATACTGGAATTCGATTAGGCTTACGAGGTTGTAGTTATCTTATTGTTATGTTTTCCGCACTCTTTATGCTAAGTTCTAATTCTATTTTTCGCGACGCGAGAAAGAAAGAATTAGGACTACTTAAATTAATGGGGGCTACAAATACTAGAATTTCAATGTTGTTATTACTTGAACAGACTATAGTTGATTTTTTATCAACGTGTATTAAGATTGGAATTGGAATGTTATTTTCACACTTATTTCTAATGGTATTGAGTGTATTATTAAATTTAGAGAATGCGATTGGTTTTATCTTTCAAACAAAACCAATTTTGATTACAGCTGTTGTCTATTCATGTGTTTTTTCTCGTTAGCACTATTTAGTTTATGAAATATCTGGAAATTAAACATTATTGATTTATTATTGGACAAGCGAAAAGGGCATACTGTCTTTAAAATAGGGAAATGGCGATTTGGTTTAGGGATTCTTTTTCTTCTATGTGGATACACATTGGCGATAAAAGTAACCCTTGGGAATTTATTTCTATATTTTTATCCACTTATGATCACTGTAATTGTGGGAACTTATTTTTTATTTACACAAGGAAGTGTTGTGTTTTTAAAAGGGATACAAAAACGAAAAAATGTAATTATAAATATCCAAATCTATTTGTACTTCGTAGCCTTGAACATAAATTGAAAGATCATGCCAAGTTTTTATTTTCTAGTTCTATTTTGATAGCAACAGTTATTACAGCAACTGGAACGGTATATGCATACTCTTCCGATCTTCCAAAAAGCACGATGTTTGCGTTTCCTCATGAATTTTCCTATACAGAAAAAGGGATAGGGTCTCATGAAGTAATTTCTTCTGAGGAGCTCTCAGCGTTGTTTAAAAAATATGGTTATGAAACGGTAGAAAAAGTATAGTTTATTGGATTGCCAGGGGAATTTTTTACAACAAATGATGGACGCTTATTTCCAGTCACGGTTATGTCACAGGAAGATTATAACAAGGAAGCAAAGAAGCAAGGAAAAAGTATTTTGAGTAATAAAGAAGGCTATGGAACATTTATAAATCCAAGGCTTTTTGATGACTTAAATGTGTATGACAAGGAAATATTTGAATTTCAAGTTCAAGGAGTGCCATATCAGATTAAATTACGTGAATCGAAAGTGAAAAATGTGTTTAATAGTGATGCAGATGGGCATCATGACTATTTATTAGTCGTACGTGATGAACAGTTTAAACAATGAAAGTCTGCTATTCCTGATCATGAAAAGTATGTATATTACGGTTATAAGATTCCGGATTGGCAGGAGCAGAAAAAATGGGACTAGAAGTGATAAAAAAGGTGTCACCAAATTATTATTCTTCGACGAGAAATAAGATTGTTGTATATACGCAATTCAGAGAAGGGGAGCATTAGTATTATTTATCGGGTCATTTATTAGTGTTCTCTTTTTCCTAGCAACTTGTGGTATAACATATTTTAAATGGTTTTTAGATATTGAACAGGATCGTAAAGAATATCGCTCTTTAATGAAAATAGGAATAGAAAAAAGAGAAATAACCCGAATTGTCCGTTGGCAAATGGGGAGTTTATTTTTAATTCCTTTTGTTGTTGGTATCATACATAGTATATTTGCCTTCTATGTATTAAGTAATTTAATGGATATGAATGTGTGGGTTACATGTATAAAAATCATAGGTATTTATTGCGTTGCAACAGCCATTTATTTCTTCTTCGCCCAAAAAGAATATATGAAACATATATAGACTAGCAAATGCTAGTCTTTTTAAAATATTCGAAATTCACATAGAAAAATATAAATATTCATGATATAACAGTAAGAAAACGAAAAAGAGGGGAAAGACGATGATTCGAGTTGGATATTTAGGACCAGAAGCAACATTTACAAATATGGCGGTGAGTCGTTTTTTTCCGGAAGCAGAACATGTACCATATCGTACGATTCCTGACTGTATGGATGCGGCAGCAAATGAAAGTGTGGATTTTGCTGTTGTACCACTTGAAAATGCGATTGAAGGTTCAGTGAATATTACAGTTGATTATCTTGTACATGAACAGCCGCTTTTCATTGTAGGTGAAATTACAGTGCCTATTCAGCAACACTTGCTTGTTCATCAGGATTACAAAGAAGTTTGGAAAGAAGTATATGCAGTGCATTCTCATCCACATGCGATTGCGCAGTGCCATAAGTTTTTAAATGAGGAATTAAAAGGTGTAACGGTCCGTGATATGACATCGACAAGTGCCGCGGCGCAGTACATCAAGGAACACCCAGAAGAAAAGATTGCAGCAATTGCTAATGAAGCAGCAGCAGAGAAATATGATTTAGCAATTGTGCAGCGCAATATTCATACGCATAAAAACAATCATACACGTTTCCTCGTGTTACATAAAAAGCAGCGAGCATTGCTGCCGAAAAACGGAGAGAATCGCGGAGAGAAAACGACGCTTATGATAACGTTACCTGCTGATTATGCAGGGGCACTCTATCAAGTATTATCGGCTTTTGCATGGAGAAAATTAAATTTATCCAAAATCGAATCCCGTCCAATGAAAACAGGTCTTGGCAATTACTTCTTCTTAATTGATGTTGATAAGGCGTATGATGACGTATTATTGCCAGGAGTGACGATGGAGCTAGAGGCACTTGGGTTTTCTGTTACGGTGCTGGGGAGCTATTCGTTTTATTGGTTGTAAGGTAAAATGGAGTGATAATTTGATTGAAACGAAACGTTGTTTGCTGGATAAGATTCATGAGTCAGATTACAAAAATATAAAAGAACTATACGTAAATAAAGAAGTAAGAAAATATCTTGGAGGCCCTCGTAAAGAAGAAACAATTAGAGAGGTTTTAAATGGTATGTTGAATCCAAATGAAAACTGCTGGTACTGGATCGTTAGAGAAAGGCAAACAAAAGCGTTTATGGGTGTAGTATCCCTTGATCCTCATCATATTGGGAAAGATATTGAAGTGTCTTATCAGTTTCTTCCTGAGTGGTGGGAGCGGGATATGCAACTGAGGCAGTACAAGAAATGATAAATTATGCTTTTAATGAATTAAAACTACCAAAGGTAATTGCGGTAACTCAAATGGCTAATATTCCGTCCCTTAACTTGTTGAAAAGGTTACATATGGAACTAGTGCAAACATATCAAAGATTTGGTGCAGAGCAAGGAATTTATTCTATTGAAGCAAAGTAAGTTGATTAGATTTATTGCATGTTATTCGCAGAATTTATGTCAAAAAAGGTGTTTTCATATCTAGAAAACACCTTTTTATCTGAAATGTATTTTAACCTAATAACTAGTTATAAGCATGGAGTTTTATTTTAATTTCGCTAAACGGTCTGTTAATTGTTCACGCCAAACTTCTGCTAGTTCTGGAACAGCAAGAACCTTTTCGATACCTTCTTTATCTTTCCGTCTATGAAAATATATTTCGTTAGAAAATAGAACAGAAACTTCATTTGGATGACGCTCTAGTAGTTTCATTGGTGAATCTTTACGCACAATTCCTTCTTGAAGAACGCGGCATAAATAGCCAGTATATCCAGTTGCCACAATGCGTGGTAAAATGCCAGGAATACCAAGGCGTTTTGAAATGGTGCTACATGGTACCCTAGCTTGTGTAACCTGAATGATCGCTTCGCCTAATTGATATGTATCACCGATAAAAACATCACGCTCTAACATATTGGTAACGGTAATATTTTCGCCGAATGTAGAAGAAGGGAGCGTTGTTTGAAATTCTTGTTCCCATAGTGCGTAATGTTCATGTGGATAGACACAGACGGCACGGTCAGGTCCACCGTGATATCTTAAGTCAGCTACATCATCACCACGAAAGCCATCTTTGGATAGAAAGGCTTCTTCCGTAAGTTCTTTACAGATTCCTGTTGTCATTTCTTTGTCTTCGCCGTATTGCATTTGTTTCGGTTTGCCGGTGCTGAAGTGAACGAGCTCAATTCCCATATCATTTCTCCTTTACCAATTGATTTCAATATTATATCATTTTACAAATAAAAGCACAGAGAGGAATCGAACTCTCTGTGCTTTATATTAATAAACAAGAAATCCAGCTCGATCTAGTGCATCACAAGCGGCATTTAATTTCTCTTTGGAATCTGCTTCGATTGTATGTAGGTGAATCCCATCGGTTAATTGAGATAGATAGGAAGCATTTGTATCTTCAATTTTTTGTAAATATTGTTCGACATCAAAACGGTTACTTACCATAATGGAAGCTGTTAAATCGCCATATACAGGATGTTCTACTTTCACATCTTTAATCGTAACGCCGTGATCGACAAGCATTGTTAGCTCTTGGCGAACTTCTTTGGGCTTATGCTGACAGACGATGACACGTTCAAAAGCCTGTTGCTTTGTCTGTGGTTTTAAATATAAGTATCCTTGTGCAGTTGCAATGATTGGTTCATTACGTGCTTTCAGTAAGGAGATATCTTGCACAATGACCTGTCTACTGACATTTGTTTTCTTAGATAGTTCACTCCCGGATAACGGTTCATTAGCGGCAAGGAGCCATTGCAGGATGAGCTGTCTTCTTTCTTCACCTAAAATCTTTTTTTGATCATTTTGTTTCATTATAATTTAACACCTCTATAAAATTGATTTCCAATTGTGTGTAGTGCATGAATGGTTGTATCAATCTGTTCCTTCGTTGTATGACGTCCAAATGAAAAGCGGACGTATTGTTTTGCCTCTTCATACGTTTTTCCAATTGCAAGCATTGTTTTTGAAGGTTCTTGTTTGCCAACTTGACAAGCGCTTCCTGTTGAAATCGCGATGCCATGACGGTTGCATTCTAACATCGTGTACTGACCTTCTATTCTTTTTATTGTAACCCCAATAATGTGCGGTAAACAAGCAGTAGAATGTCCTTCCACTTGAATTTCAAACGGAAGCGCCTGTAATTGTTCTAAAAAATAGGATCTTAATTGCTCAAAACGAGCTGTTTCTTCTTCACAATCATCTAATATATGCTCCGCTGCTGTCAGAAAAGAAGCGATGCCAGGAACGTTAACTGTACCAGGGCGAAATCCTTTTTCATGAGATGTTCCTGGGAATACTTGCCCCCAGCGAATTTGTGGGTTTATATAGCAAGCCCCTACACCTTTTGGACCATAGATTTTATGTGCGGAAATAGAAAGGCTATCAATTTGCATCGCTATAACATCAATTGGAAGCTTGCCAAATGTTTGTACACAATCGGTATGAAATAAAATATGGTGTTTTTTTAGGAGTGACCCAATTTTTGAGATTGGTTGGACAGTTCCAATTTCAGAATTTCCATGCTGAATGCTTGCTAAAACGGTATCGTCTGTAATAGCGGTCTCTAAAGCCTCTAAATTAATGAGTCCATAAGCATCAACGGGAATTTCAGTAATTGTATATCCTTGTTTTTGTAAGGATTGAAAATAACTACGAATGGATGCATGTTCCATCGGTGTAGTAAGGATGTGCTTACCACTCTTCGTGTTTAAGAGCGACTGGATTGCAAGATAATTAGATTCTGAGCCACCGCTTGTAAAAAATACGCCTTGTTCTTTTCCGCCAATCATTTGTGCGAATGATTCCCTGCAAACTTGTAATAAAGATGAAGCTGTTCCTCCGATATCATGTAGGCTTTGTTCGTTACCGAAGTAATTTTCTGCTGCCTTTGTATATGTTTCAATTGCTTCTTTGCTCATTGGTGTTGTTGCTGCATAGTCAAGATATATCATAACGCATAGTCCTCTCTGTAGTAGAGTTACAGTCGTTTTTTATTTTAAAGTAGTATGAGAATTTCTCTAAAATTCATAATGAGAATATGACTTTTAAAAAAACTCTTGTCATTATTTTAAATCTATGTAAATATAGGTGTCAAGACAGTTGAAAAGTGTAAACTAGGAGGCAATGATCATGCCAAGTGCAGATGTCTTAATTATCGGAAGTGGTGTTGCAGCACTTAGTGTTGCGAAAGAGATTTGTCACGAAAAGAATGTGATGATTATCACAAAGAAAACACGACGGAATAACAATACGCATTTAGCGCAGGGTGGAATTGCGGCAGCTGTTTCTACATATGACAATGCGAATGATCATTATGAGGATACGTTAGTGGCAGGTTGTAATTATAACAACAAAGAAGCGGTTCGCTATTTAGTTGAAGAAGGACCGAGAGAGATTCGTAAGCTCATTGCAAATGGTATGAATTTTGATGGGGATGAAAAAGGACCTCATCTTGGTAAAGAAGGTGCGCATCGAAAACGACGCATTTTACATGCAGGAGGAGATGCAACAGGGAGAAAATTATTAGAGCATCTTATGAAAGAAGTTATTCCATACGTTACAGTAGTGGAGCAAGAAATGGTGCTCGATTTAATGATAGAAAATAACAAATGTAGTGGTGTTTTGACTCGTGATAGTGAAGGGAACTTGCAGCGTTATTATGCTGAACATACTGTGTTAGCTACAGGCGGAACCGGTGGTGTATACACTTTCACCTCTAACGATGAAACGATTACAGGTGATGGGCTAGCGATTGTATACCGAGCTGGGGGAGAGCTTGTTGATTTAGAATTCATGCAATTTCATCCAACAATGCTATATGTGAAGGGCCGTTGTTGTGGTCTTGTTTCCGAAGCGGTACGCGGCGAAGGAGCTATTCTTGTAAATGAAAAAGGAGAGCGTTTTATGATGGATGTACATCCGCAGCGCGACCTTGCACCGCGTGATGTTGTAGCGCGTGCCATTCATGAACAGTTTCTTCTTGGAGGAAAGGTATATTTAGATATTTCTTCTATTCAAAACTTTGAAGAGCGTTTTCCTACTGTATCAGCTTTATGTAGAAAAAATGGTGTAGATGTAAAACGAAATAGAATTCCGGTTGTACCCGGTGCTCATTTTCATATGGGCGGTATTCAAACAAATTGTGATGGGGAAACGTCAATTTCCCATTTATATGCGGTGGGTGAAGTAGCTTGCAACGGTGTTCATGGTGCGAACCGATTAGCGAGTAATTCATTGCTAGAAGGGCTTGTGTTCGGGAGAAGAATTGGGGCACATATTTTAACTCATCCGGTGGAAAAAAAGATAAATAGTAGCGAAGGACTTCATGAGAGCTTCGCAATTCCTCAGTTACCAACAAAACAGGAAATACAAGAATATATGATGAAGTACGTTGGAATTGTGCGGACAGAAAAGAGTTTATTGTATGCAAAGAAATGGTTTCAGCAGTATGGTGTTCAAAATAGGCAATTACAATACGATGCTCTGACAAATGAAGAGGTAACCATTATAAATATGCTAACAGTTTGTGACCTCATTACAGAGGCTGCTTTACAAAGAAAAGAGAGCATAGGTGGTCATTATCGTAGTGATTATCCAGAGGGAAATAATGTAACGAAAGAAATGATTCTTACAAAAAGAAAACCACAACTTGTGTAACGAGGGGAAAGAGAGGTTTTATGAATACGCTAAAGGTAAGAGAAGCATTAAATCGATTTTTTTTAGAAGATATTGGGGAAAGAGATGTAACGTCTCAGTTTATTTTTCCTGATAATTTACAGGCAAAAGGAACATTTCTTGTGAAGGATACAGGTGTATTCGCAGGTACCGCAGTAATTGAACAAGGATTTCGATTGATAGATGACAGAATTCAAGTGACATTTCATAAAAAAGATAGAGATTTCGTAGAAAAGGGTGAAATTTTAGCGACTGCACAAGGGCCGATTGCCTCTTTATTAACAGCAGAGCGCGTTATATTAAATGTGATTCAACGCATGAGTGGTGTGGCGACAATGACACAAAGAGCGGTTCGTGCACTAGAAAGTGATCACACGCGCATTTGTGATACAAGAAAAACAATGCCAGGGCTACGTATATTTGATAAATATGCGGTTGTATGCGGAGGAGGATATAATCATCGATTTGGATTATACGACGGTGTAATGATTAAAGATAATCATATTGCTTTTGCAGGGTCTATTACAAAAGCAGTTACATCAGTGAAAGCAAAGCTTGGACATATGGTGAAAGTGGAAGTAGAAACAGAGACGGAAGAGCAAGTGCGGGAAGCTGTATCAGCAGGTGCAGACATTATTATGTTTGATAACCGTACACCGGAAGAAATTCGTGAGTTTTCTAAAATCGTTCCAAGTGCGATTGTTACAGAAGCATCAGGCGGTATCATAATTGAAGATTTATCAAAGTATGGCGGAACAGGGGTAGATTACATTTCACTTGGATTATTAACACATTCAGTGAAAGCATTAGATATAAGTTTTAATATTGAGGCTTAAGAAGAGAGACGGTTAGAGGGGAGATTACTGATGGGTATTTTAGAGAAAGTTCAGCCAATCGAAACGATGTTACCAGAGCGGTATCAAACGATGTCTGTACAAGAAATGGAAGAGCGTGTTCGAGAAATTAAAGAGAAATTAGGGGAAGCGTTATTTATACCTGGGCATCATTATCAAAAAGATGAAGTTGTTCAATTTTCAGATGCAGCGGGAGATTCCTTACAACTCGCGCAAGTTGCAGCGAGTAATAAGGATGCGAAATATATTGTATTTTGCGGTGTACATTTTATGGCAGAAACGGCGGATATGTTAACGACAGATGAACAAGTTGTTATTTTACCAGATATGCGCGCTGGATGTTCTATGGCTGATATGGCAGATATCGAACAAACAGAACGAGCTTGGAAGGAACTGACTAAGTTGTTTGGTGATACGATGATTCCATTGACATATGTGAATTCTACTGCGGCGATTAAAGCGTTTTGTGGCCGGAATGGCGGTGCTACAGTAACGTCTTCAAATGCGAAAAAAATGGTGTCATGGGCATTTACGCAGAAAGAGCGTTTAGTCTTTTTACCAGATCAACATTTAGGAAGAAATATAGCCTATGACTTAGGTATTCCATTAGATAAAATGGCGGTTTGGGATCCACATACAGATTCATTAGAATATGATGGAGATATGGAAGAGATACAAGTGATTTTATGGAAAGGGCATTGTTCGGTTCATCAAAATTTCACTGTGAAAAATATTGAGAGTGTACGAAAAAATTATCCTGATATGAATATTATTGTTCATCCAGAATGTTGTTATGAAGTTGTAGAAGCTTCAGATTATGCAGGTTCTACAAAGTATATTATCGATATGATTGAAAAGGCACCATCTGGAAGTAAATGGGCAATTGGTACGGAAATGAACTTAGTAAATCGAATTATTCATCAACATCCTGATAAAGAAATTATTTCACTTAATCCTTTTATGTGTCCTTGTTTAACGATGAACCGTATTGATTTACCACACTTGCTTTGGGCATTAGAAACCATAGAGCGCGGAGAACAAATCAATGTCATCCAAGTGGATAAACAAGTAACAAAAGAAGCGGTTCTCGCGTTAAACCGTATGTTAGAGCGGGTATAAAGTGAAACTTTAATCTCCTACTGATTGTTATGCCTCACCAACGGGGATTTTGCAGGAAGTTTACCCCTTATCTAACTTTCACACCTTGAATGAATTTCGAGGTGAGGGTAGTATTTTCCGCAAGTAGCGAAAAAAAAGCGACAGATTCTCGTCGCTTTTTTTCGTGTACATAATTAGGGAGGAATAAGCATACATTGTGTTGAGGAAATCAGTGCACTTTTTCGTATGTTTATTTTCGAACAGTCAGAGTTTACATGATTAATTATAGAAGAATGGGTTTGCCTTACCTTGCTTAAAGAAGCAGAGGGGATTCAAGGAATATTAGGGGAAATGGTTGGGAAAGAGTGGTTGATCAAGTTTAATCGTTACAGAAAGCTTTATTTCAAAGTGTTTTTTATTTATAGATAAGTTATACAGGAGGGGGAAAATTTGAAAATTCATATCGTGCAAAAAGGGGATACCCTTTGGAAAATTGCGAAAAAGTACGGAGTGGATTTTGAGACGTTGAAAAAGTCGAATACGCAACTTAGTAACCCAGATCTCATTATGCCAGGCATGAAAATTAAAGTACCATCAAGCAGTGTTAATGTGAAAAAAAATATGGGTGCTGGCTCAGCCCCTCCGAAAGAATATGTAAAAGAAGTACAACAAAAAGAATTTGCAGCGACACCTACGCCGCTTGCAATAGAAGATGAAGAAGAAGCTACGTATCAATCTGCACCAATTACACAGCAACCAGCAATGCAACAAACACAAAAAGAAGTGCAGGTAAAGCCGCAAAAAGAAAAACCGATTCAGAAAGAAGYACCTGTGCAAAAAGAAAAACCGATTCAGAAAGAAGCACCTGTGCAAAAAGAAAAACCGATTCAGAAAGAAGCACCTGTGCAAAAAGAAAAACCGATTCAAAAGGAAAAACCTGTACAAAAGCCACCTGTTGTTGAAAAACCAGCTGTTGTTGAAAAACCTGTACAAAAGCCATCAGTTGTTGAGAAGGTAGAAAAACCTGCAACAAAAGAAAATACGAAGTTTTCGGTAAATATATTACCACAGCCACCGCAGCCGCCAATTAAACCTGCAAAAGATTATAAAATTTCGGATGTACTGAAAAAAGGGAGCGAGTTAATTGCACCGCAAATTAATAAAATGAAACCCAATAATATAATTGCACCACAAACGAAAAAAGAAAATGCAAATAATATAGTGTCACCTCAGGTGCAAAAAGAAAATGTAGGAAATATAGTATCACCGCAAGTACAAAAAGAAAATGTAGGAAATATAGTATCACCGCAAGTACAAAAAGAAAATGTGGGAAATATAGTATCACCGCAAGTACAAAAAGAAAATGTAGGAAATATAGTATCACCGCAAGTACAGAAAGAAAATGTAGGAAATATAGTATCGCCGCAAGTACAGAAAGAAAATGTAGGAAATATAGTATCGCCGCAAGTACAGAAAGAAAATTTTGTCATACCGCAAGTGCTACCACCAGACATTAAGATGCCGAATATAATGCCAATGATGGATAACAACCAACCACCRAATATAATGCCGGTGATGGATAACAACCAACCACCAAATATAATGCCGGTGATGGATAACAACCAACYACCAAATATAATGCCRRTGATGGATAAT
>NZ_LTAQ01000001.1:0-699763 GCF_001590835.1 Bacillus gaemokensis | reverse complement strand
AAACCAAATGCCGATGATGGATAATAACCAAATGCCAAACATGATGCCGATGATGGATAATAATCAAATGCCAAACATAATGCCAATGATGGATAATAATCAAATGCCAAACCAAATGCCAATGATGGATAATAATCAAATGCCAAACCAAATGCCAATGATGGATAATAATCAAATGCCAAACATAATGCCAATGATGGATAATAATCAAATGCCAAACATAATGCCAATGATGGATAATAATCAAATGCCAAACATAATGCCAATGATAGATAATAATCAAATGCCAAACATAATGCCAATGATGGATAATAATCAAATGCCAAACATAATGCCAATGATAGATAATAATCAAATGCCAAACCAAATGCCGATGATGGATAATAACCAAATGCCAAACCAAATGCCGATGATGGATAATAACCAAATGCCAAACATGATGCCGATGATGGATAATAACCAAATGCCAAACATAATGCCAATGATGGATAATAANAAACCAAATGCCRATGATGGATAATAACCAAATGCCAAACATGATGCCGATGATGGATAATAACCAAATGCCAAACATAATGCCAATGATGGATAATAACCAAATGCCAAACATGATGCCGATGATGGATAATAAYCAAATGCCAAACATAATGCCGCAGCAAATCCCGATGCCATATCAACCGCAAATGATGCCACAACAGTATCCGTACCATCAAGTCCCGTTTCAACAGCAAAATCCATATTATAACATGCCTTATCCACAAGGTCAGCCAATGGCACCACAGTATACGTCGATACCAAATATAATGCCGATGATGGATAATAATATGCCACCACAAACGATGCCAGAAGAAGATTGTGGATGTGGTGAGGAAAGGGCTTTATATAGTCCGCAACCAGGCGGGCCGCATTATCCAAATTCTTTATACTATCCAACGCCTCAAGCTGGTTATGCACCTCAACCAGGTGCGATGTACTATCAGCCGGATCCGCCAGATGTTTTTGGAACACCTCTGGAAGAGGATGAGGAATAGAAGGGAATTTTTCTTAGTTTAGGTGTGCGTCATACTTCTTATAAATTAGCCCTAACGAATTGGGTTTTACAAGTGGTGTTAGAAAATCCCTAGTGAAATATTGACAGTGTAAAAACCTCCTTTGTTACTCATGATAAGAGGGAGCTTTTCGAGAGAGAAGTTCATTCTAACAAGGGGGGTTTTTGTATTGAATAAAAAAGTTAAAATTATTACCGCTTCTTTGTTAGTTACCAGTGCATTAGCTGCATGTGGTACACCTAATGATAAAAATGCAATGGATACTCGTAATGGTACTTACAATTATGAGCGTACATCTTATAATGATACACATCCGTATAGAAATAATGTAACGCGTAACGATCGATATACAGATTATGTGACATATCGTAATGGTAACCGAGGAAATAATGATATTTACGACCGCCGTGATAATGTTGGGTATAATTATTACCGTGATGTAAATTACCATGGTCAAATTGCAAACCCTTACCCGACTCGTAACATTACGATGAATAATTCGTATATTAACAACGATGGAAGAACAGCAGAAAAAATTACAAATCGTGTGAAGCGCATGAATAATGTAGATCGTGTTTCTACAGTTGTGTATGGAAATGATGTAGTAATTGCAGTGAAACCACGTACAGCAGTAACAAATGAAACGGCAATGGCAAATGAAATTCGTCAAGCAGTTGTAAATGATGTGAAAAACCGAAATGTATATGTAACAGTAAAAAATGATATGTTTGAACGTGTAGATACGATGAATACGCGTCTGCGCAATGGAACAGTTACAAATGACTTAGGTCGTGACATAACAGATATGTTCCGAGATATTCGTGCCGGTCTTACTGGTACAGTGCGATAGCTAAAAAGGGGAAGGATTACACCTTCCTCTTTTTACATTTAAAGCATCGTCATTATAATAAAAGTAGAAAATTGATGGATGCTGGCGTGGATATGTATTCAAGATGAAAAATGCATAAGACATAAAAATATGGTCAATGCTTCAGAAAATTGGTTATTCCTCCCCATCTCGCAAACGTTTTTTCTTAATAAAGTAACCAACAGAATAAGAAGCTAAAAAGCATAAAAAGAGAATACTCCCCATCAGAATTGCTTCCCATAGAGGTCTTTCAGGACTGAAGATAATATAAATAATAGCAAGAATAATTCCTACAATAGCAGAGCGCAAAACAAGTTTATAATAAGGAGTTATTTTAATTCCTTTTTCAGCTTCTTCGGCATCAATAGAGATCCCCATTTGTAAATAGGCAAGTAGGATACTTGTTAGCATCAATAATAACCATAATGGAGATTTTGTAATTTGATCGAATCCATCATTAAAGCCGATATACCCTAAGATGCTCATCATACCAATCGATTGAAATAGAAATGCAATACGTATGTTTTTTAAATTTTGTAGTATGAGGCGTTCGTCTTTAATTTTTTTCAATATATTCATCTCCTGTTACCATATTTTTCATGGGTATTCAAAAATAATTGTAACATATATATTACATTAATCAACTTATATTTTACTTTAAGTGTTTTTGTATGTTAATAATTAATTGGTTTAGTGGTGATAATGGAATTTGATTTGCTTAAGGTCTAAAAACTGGTAGAAACAAGTAATGAAGAATTTCTTATAATTAGCTTGCTTTCTTTTTATATTAATGTTATATTAGCAAAGCGATGAGCTAATTTACGTAAGACGAGAGATATGCTTAAGTGCTAAACACGCGAATGTGGTCGCCTGGTCTCTCGCCGTAAACGCATCAAGACGCCTGCTATGCAGGCGTCTTTCTTATTATATAAAAATAAAGTGAAGTTAGGCAGCAGAGAGTTTTTGCCGAGCTTCATTTTTTTGTAAGATTAAATATCAGAACATTACATTAATTGGTTTACAAATATCCTCAAGAAGATTAAAATATAAATGGTAATATATCACACAATATAGTGACTATATGAAATGGTAAGGATGAAGAGGATATGGAACGTTTTGAATGTGGCAATACAGAAATTGTTTTGGAGAAATTCAAATTAACCACACCTATATTTCAAGCTTTAGGAGATGTGAATCGTCAACAAATTATTATGATGTTACTTGAAAATAAAAGTCTGAATGTAACTCAAATAACAGATAGAATGGGCATTTCGAGACCGGCTGTGTCTCATCATTTGAAAATTTTAAAACAGGCAGAACTTATTACAGCTGACCGAAATGGAAAAGAGATATTTTATGCTGTAAGTGCACGAGAATTTTTAAAGAAAATTAAGGATTTGATTGTAGTAGTAGAGTCAAACTACTAAATTTTTTTAGTTTATAAGTTTATATGTTTAAACATATAAACTTATTTTATTGGAAAGGAGCAATAAAAATGAACAGTAAGGACCGTATGTATGTACTAATGTTACTCGTTCCTTTGTTTTGGGGTGGCTCTTTTGCAACAGCAGAGCATGTTATTACAGAAATTCCACCGCTTGTAGCAGCGACGATTCGCTTTGCGTTAGCGGGAGTTATTTTAATGATTATTGTCTCGGCTAGGTCTCAATGGAATATGGGGTTATTAAGGAGAAACTGGAAAGGTCTATTATTCGTTTCTTTAACTGGTATTTTTGGCTACAATGCATTTTTCTTTGTGGGACTTCATTATACTTCTACAATGAATGGCTCATTAATTATTGCGACGATGCCGGTGTTCGTTACAATTGGGGCAATTTTGTTTTTTAAAGAAACATGGAGCATAAAAATAGCAATGAGTTTAATTTTGTCCTTAGTAGGTGTCATTATTATTATCACGAAAGGGTCATTACATGTATTCTTATCTTTATCATTCAATAAAGGAGATCTATTATTTATAGCTGCATTAGTCTGTGGAGTGCTGTACAGTTTAACGGGGAAAGCAGTGATGAAAGATGTTTCACCATTATTTACGACTATGATTATGACTGTGCTAGGATCTATTTTTCTAGCAGGTATTTCTGTTTTTGAAGGAGGATGGGAGAAAGTTCCGGCGCTCTCTATACAAGGGTGGTTAGAGATGTTATATATGGTCGTATGTGGAACGCTAATTGGCTATATAGTATTTAATAAAGGTGTGGAAGAAATTGGAGCAAGTAAGGCGAGTATGTATTTAAATATCACACCTATCGTAGCGACAATTATTTCAGTTGTATTATACGGAGCAGTTATTACATGGCAGCAGCTGCTTGGGATGATAATTATATTAATAGGAGTTTATATTGCGACAGTGCAAGTAAGTCGAAAAAAGAATGTATCTCTTCATGAATAAATGGTAATAATTAGAGTTTAATTTAATCTTATTTAGTTCGCTATTTGCGAACGGTAAGAACTCTCATCTCAAGGTTTAGAGAGAGCGAGGAAGAGTGAAATCCTTTTACTTTATTATACAAAGTGGTGTTCCATTACCAAGGTCTATAATTCTCAATACTTCATTTCTACCCTTCATGGATAAAACTTCTATATCCGGAAAAACTACAAATGGAAGTTTTATATTGCCTGGAAGAGGTGAAGGGAAATGAAATTCATGATGATCGCAGTTCAAGCTGTAATTGCTATGTTTTGTTTGTATCATGAATCGAGTGTTACAGCTGCGGTTATGGTTCCAGAGGTAACGCAAAAAGAACCTCAAGTTACAATTTTGCTAGAGCGCATGTATGTAGATGGAGAAGTAAGTGAGGAGATTTTTACTGAAAAGGTGGCAAATTTAGAAGGATTTTTAAAGCAGTATAAAGAATGGCAGATTGTTGATCGTGATGATGTGCAAATTATATTGCAAAAAAAAGTAGATGATATTTCACCTTTGCTTAAAACAAGTGGGTATTTTGGTGTTTCGAATGAGGGTATATTGCAAATTTTTAACGGTGTACCAAAAAGTGATAATGCAATTCATTCATTTTTTCAAATTGATATGAAAAAGCTAGAAAGTTATGAACGTGCAAAATTAAAACGTGGTATCCGTATCAAGTCTAAAGAGCGTTTTGTGAAGACTATTGAGAAAATGAAGCAGTATGCGGTGCAAAATAAGAGAAACAGCAGCTCGGGATGAGCTGCTGTTTTCTTATTTGTTCTTATCTAAAATTTGTTTTGCAATTTCATCAATTAGCATATCTTTCCCAATTGGATTAAATGCTTTTGTGTTAAAGACTTCATTGCTGACTTCGTAAACATGATTATTTTTCACAGCTTTATTATTTTTCCAAATAGCACTGTTTTTGTAGTCATCATATACTTTATCTGCTTCGCCGCCAAAGTTTACGATAAACATTTGATCAGGTTGGAATGCGACAAGACTTTCTAAAGATACTTGTGCCATCGTTTGTTTTAAGTCTGTGCCTTTTGTTGCAGGAAGTTTTAAATCGTTAAAGATGATATCACCATATCCGAAACTACCATATACACGGAAGTTTTGCGGTGTTACGGCAAGGAACATAAAGTTTTCATCTTTTGTTTTCTCTTTAATTTTTTTAGATAAGGAAGCTGCTTTTTTATCGTAGTCTGCAATCCACTTATCCGCTTTTTTCTCTTCACCAACTAGCTTACTTACTTCTTTAAATTTATCACGCCAGTTTTCTAAGTTTGTTTCTAGGACAACGGTTGGTGTAACCTTTGCTAGTTGATCGTAAATTTTTAATTGACGGTTGTTTAAAATGATTAAGTCTGGTTTTAAAGCAATAACTGCTTCTAAATCAACTTTAGGTGCCCAGTACCAACCAACTGCTTTTACACCTTTTAGTTTTTCTTGCAAATGATCTTGGATTTTATCTTTATACGTGTTGGCTGTACCAACAGGTTTATGCCCAAGAAGTAATAGTTCTTCAGATGATCCAGATAAGTCAACAATTCTTTTTGGATTGACCGGAATTGTAACTTCACCTTTTACATGTTTGACAACTTTCGTTTTCGGTTGTTCCTTTGCCTGGGATTCTTCTTTTGGAGAAGAGCAACCAACAATGGCAAACATAACAAGAATGAGAGTAAATAGAATAGATAGATTGCGTTTCATGTTTATGTAACCCCTTTAATTAGTATTGATAATCATTATCGACTTCGTAATATTAATTTGCTTCATACCATTATGTCAATATTTAAAAAATGGGAATTCTATACAGGGAACGTTTGTTGGGGTAGTCTCGCTTTTCTATCATTAAGTATGTTAAAATAGAATACATGATTTGAGAGGGAGAGATTGTATTTTGTTTGAATATGTTACAGGTTACGTGGAATATGTAGGACCAGAATATGTCGTTCTTGATCATAATGGAATTGGTTATCAAATTTTCACACCAAATCCGTATGTATTCCAAAGAAGTAAGCAAGAAATTCGTGTATATACATATCATTATGTGAGAGAAGATATAATGGCGCTTTATGGATTTAAGACACGTGAAGAGCGTTTATTATTTACAAAACTTTTAGGTGTATCAGGAATCGGACCAAAAGGGGCGCTTGCAATTTTAGCTTCCGGTCAAACGGGGCAGGTTGTGCAAGCAATTGAACATGAGGATGAAAAATTCTTAGTGAAATTCCCAGGCGTCGGAAAGAAAACGGCACGCCAAATGATCTTAGACTTAAAAGGAAAATTAGCAGATGTTGTACCAGATGCGTTTGTTGATTTATTCTCAGATGTAGAAAGTTTTGACGAGAAGAAAGGATCATCCGCTGAGCTTGACGAAGCACTGGAAGCACTGCGTGCACTTGGTTACGCAGAACGCGAAGTGAATCGAGTTGTACCAGAGTTGTTAAAAGAAGCGCTTACGACGGATCAATATATTAAAAAGGCACTTAGTCTTTTACTAAATGGTAAGAGGTGAGTAGAATGGACGAACGTCTCCTTTCGGGAGAATCTGCATATGAAGATGCGGACTTAGAATATTCGTTACGACCACAAACATTGCGTCAATATATTGGCCAAAATAAAGTGAAGCACAATTTAGAAGTGTTTATTGAAGCAGCGAAAATGCGTGAAGAAACATTGGATCACGTACTATTATATGGACCACCAGGACTTGGAAAAACGACGCTTGCCAATATTATCGCCAATGAAATGGGTGTTAATATGCGAACAACGTCAGGACCAGCAATTGAACGACCTGGAGATTTAGCAGCAGTGTTAACGGCACTTCAACCTGGTGATGTATTATTTATTGATGAAATTCATCGTTTACACAGGTCAATTGAAGAAGTATTATATCCAGCAATGGAAGACTTTTGTCTTGATATTGTCATCGGTAAAGGTCCAACTGCACGCTCTGTGCGACTGGATTTACCTCCGTTTACGCTAGTTGGCGCAACAACACGTGCCGGTGCGTTATCAGCGCCGCTTCGTGACCGTTTTGGTGTTTTGTCACGATTAGAGTATTATACAGTAGATCAGTTGTCTGCGATTGTAGAGCGTACAGCAGAAGTGTTTGAAGTTGAAATAGATTCTCTGGCAGCATTAGAAATTGCAAGGCGTGCACGTGGTACGCCGCGTATTGCAAACCGTTTATTAAGACGGGTGCGTGACTTCGCGCAAGTTCGAGGTGACGGAACGATTACGATGGAGATCACACAAATGGCATTAGAACTCCTGCAAGTAGATAAACTAGGTCTTGATCATATCGATCATAAATTACTGCTTGGTATTATTGAAAAGTTCCGCGGTGGACCAGTTGGATTAGAAACGGTCTCAGCAACAATTGGGGAAGAGTCTACTACGATTGAAGATGTGTATGAACCATATTTATTACAAATTGGATTTTTACAACGAACGCCAAGAGGAAGAATCGTAACGCCCCTCGCCTATGAACATTTTGGAATGGAGATGCCGGGGGTATGATGGATATGCCAAAGCTGCTCATTACGGCTGGTATTCTCCTCATTGTTGTTGGATTAGCTTGGAAGTTTATAGGGAGACTTCCAGGTGATATTTTTGTGAAAAAAGGAAATGTTACCTTTTATTTTCCTATCATTACATGTATTGTGATAAGTATTGTATTATCCTTTATTATGTATGTAATAAATCGATTTAAATAGAAATAGGTGGATATAGTTATGGATATAAATCTGTTTGATTTTCATTTACCAGAAGAACTCATTGCACAAACACCGCTTGAAGAGCGTGAGACATCAAGATTAATGGTGTTAGATCGTGAAACGGGTGATATAGAGCATAAGCATTTTACGGACATTCTTTCTTATTTACATGAGGGCGATTGTTTAGTTTTAAATGAAACGAAAGTTATGCCTGCTCGTTTGCATGGTGTGAAAGAAGACACAGGTGCACATATTGAAGTACTTCTTTTAAAGCAAGAGGATGGCGATAAGTGGGAAACACTTGTGAAACCAGCCAAACGTGTAAAAGAAGGAACTGTTATCTCTTTTGGCGAAGGAAAACTAAAAGCAACATGCATCGGAACAGCTGACCAAGGTGGTCGTCAGCTTGAATTTTCATATGACGGTATTTTTTATGAGATTTTAGATGAACTTGGAGAGATGCCACTTCCTCCATATATTAAAGAAACACTAGAAGATCGCGATCGTTACCAAACGGTATACGCGAAGGAAATTGGTTCTGCAGCGGCGCCGACAGCTGGACTTCATTTTACAGAAGAGTTATTAGAGAAATTAAAGCAAAAAGGTGTAGGTTTAGCATTTATTACACTTCATGTGGGTCTTGGTACATTTAGACCAGTTTCTGCTGATACAATTGAAGAGCACCATATGCATGCGGAATACTATCATATGTCAGAAGAAACAGCAGAATTGTTAAATCGTGTGAAAGAGAACGGTGGTCGTATCATTACAGTTGGTACAACATCAACACGTACACTAGAAACGATTGCAACAGATCACGATGGCAAACTTTGTGCTGCATCTGGATGGACGGATATCTTTATGTATCCTGGTTATGAATTTAAAGCAATTGATGGTTTAATTACAAACTTCCATTTGCCGAAATCAACATTAATTATGCTTGTAAGTGCATTTTCAAATAGAGAAAATGTTCTTCATGCTTACAACGAAGCAGTAAAAGAAAAGTATCGTTTCTTTAGTTTTGGTGATGCGATGTTCGTTGCATCTCATCTAAAGACAAGAAACAAATAAAAAGGAGTACAGATATGACAGCAATTCGTTATGAATTTATTAAAACATGTAAACAAACGGGTGCCCGTTTAGGACGTGTCCATACACCGCACGGTTCATTTGATACACCGACATTTATGCCGGTTGGGACACTTGCGACAGTGAAAACAATGTCACCAGAAGAGCTGAAGGCGATGGATTCAGGTATTATTTTAAGTAATACGTATCATCTATGGCTGCGTCCAGGACATGAAATTGTACGCGAGGCAGGCGGTTTACATAAATTTATGAACTGGGATCGCGCGATTTTAACAGATTCTGGTGGTTTCCAAGTGTTTAGTTTAAGTGATTTCCGCCGTATTGAAGAAGAAGGCGTTCACTTCCGTAATCACTTAAATGGAGACAAGTTATTCTTATCACCAGAAAAAGCAATGGAAATTCAAAATGCGTTAGGTTCAGATATTATGATGGCATTTGATGAGTGTCCACCGTTCCCAGCTACTTTTGAATATATGAAAAAATCTGTAGAACGTACGAGCCGCTGGGCAGAGCGTTGTTTGAAAGCTCATGAGCGCCCACAGGATCAAGGGTTGTTCGGTATTGTACAGGGCGGAGAGTTTGAAGAACTTCGTCGTCAAAGTGCAAAAGATCTTGTTTCAATGGATTTCCCTGGTTATGCAATAGGTGGATTATCAGTTGGGGAACCGAAGGATATTATGAACCGTGTTCTTGAATTTACAACGCCACTTCTTCCAGACAATAAACCACGTTATTTAATGGGAGTAGGTTCTCCTGACTCATTAATTGATGGTGCAATTCGCGGTGTTGATATGTTTGATTGCGTACTTCCAACTCGTATTGCTCGAAATGGTACATGTATGACAAGTCAAGGGCGTTTAGTTGTGAAAAATGCGAAGTTTGCAAAAGACTTTGGTCCGCTTGATCCAAATTGTGATTGCTATACATGTAAGAATTACTCTCGTGCGTACATTCGTCACTTAATGAAATGTGATGAAACGTTTGGAATTCGTTTAACGTCTTATCACAACCTTCATTTTCTGTTAAACTTAATGGAGCAGGTGAGACAAGCCATTCGTGAAGACCGTCTTGGTGACTTCCGCGAAGAGTTCTTTGAACAGTATGGCTTTAATAAACCGAATGCTAAAAACTTCTAATACATAATAATTGAAGGAGGAACAAAAAATGAATCCAGGTATGATGAATATTGTCATGATCGTTGCGATGTTTGCGATTTTCTATTTCTTATTAATTCGCCCGCAGCAAAAACGTCAAAAGGCAGTAGCGCAAATGCAAAATGAAATCCAAAAAGGTGACGCTATCGTAACAATTGGTGGCTTACACGGTACAATTGAATCAGTAGATGATACTACGATTGTAATTAAAGCTGGTGGTTCACACTTAACATTCGATCGTAATGCGATTCGTGAAGTTGTGAAGAAGTAATAAGCGAAAGCCCTGCAAATGCAGGGCTTTTTTTAATTTGTACGTTTCGTCATATTCACGCCAAATATGCCTCCAAGTGTACTAGAACCCATTAACGCCAGTTGATAGAGAAGTTGTGAGTTAGATAAAGAATTGGAGAATCCTAAGTAATTAACGAGAAAAACAAGAATAGTAAAGGTGAGTCCAGTTATAAGCCCGACAAACCACCCTTTTCCTTGTGCTTTTTTTCCAGCAATAAATCCAGAGATAATCATAGAAAGAATAGCGAATACGAACAAGGTCGTCGCCAATGTCCCTTCGCTGATATGTGTAAACTTCAGTAAAAGAGCAATCACCATACTTGTAACAGTAGCGAGTATCAATAAAGTAATGATACCAAATCCGATTGCGGTAGATATTTTTTTTGTTCCATCCACTATGCAGTCCCCCTTTTTAATACAAGCATATTTTCATTTTGGATAAGTTAGACTAGTTTCTTTTTTGATGGTTAAACTACATCGTAGAAGAAAAATGGAGAAAGGGGATTAAAGATGGAACTCTGGGGAATTGCCTTTCGAACCGTTCTATTATATTTTATTATGTTAATCATTTTTCGCGTTATGGGAAAACGTGAAATTGGAGAACTGAGTATTTTGGATTTAGTTGTTTTTATTATGTTGGGAGAACTTGCCGTATTAGGAATTATAGAAGCTGATCGTCCTATGTGGGATCAAATCGTTCCTATGGTAGTCATTGTAGTTATCCAGATTGTATTAGCATATGCTTCACTCAAAAGTGGCAAGATACGCCATCTAATAGATGGTGAGCCGGCCATTATTGTTCGAAAAGGGAAAATTGATGAAAAACAAATGCGAAAGCAACGCTATAATATTGATGATTTATTAATGCAGCTAAGAGAAGAAGGAATCGGTGATGTTCGTGATGTCGAATATGCTATTTTAGAAGCGTCAGGAAAACTATCTGTATTTCAAAAACAAAAGAGTAAAAAAAATAAGAATGATATGCCTGTTTTTTCATTTCCACTTATTATTGATGGGGAAATTCAACAGTCACATTTACAGATGATTGAACAATCGGAAGAATGGCTCGCGAGGAAGTTGGGGAATATAGGGTATAGCGATGTGTCAGAAATTTTGTATTGTAGTTTTCAAAATGGGGAGTTTTTTGTGGATTTAAAAGATAAGTAAGAAGCTTGCCGTTTTTAACACGGCAAGCTTCTTACTTATATGGTTATTTCAAAAATGATAGTCTCCGGATGAATGGGAGACGTCGTAATTCTTCTTTACGAATCAGTTTAAAAATAAGAAGAAGCAGAATGTAAAGAGTTGTAGTTAATGAGATTTCACATAATGTTTGTATACCGAGTGAGTGTGAAAAAACAATGTATTTGTGAAGGTAAAATCCGAATGCTCCTGCAATGGCAATCACAATTCCACCGAAAATATAATCTCTCATGTAAATAGTGAATGTAATTTTTTTTAAGACGGTAGCGTAGTGAAGGAATGTTACGGTTACAATGTTAGCGGCGATAGCAAGTGCGACGCCCATCATTTGAAATTCTGGACGTGAAGCTAGTACGAAAATAACGAGCAATTTTACGATAGCGCCAACAAATGTGTTCATCATTGCGGCGCGTGCTAAGTTCAAGGCCTGTAAGACGGATGTCAGAGGGCTTTGAAAATAGTGAAATAAAAAGCAGGGCGCGAGTAATTGAATGAATGAAGTAGCGTTATCTGAACCGTACATGAGAGTTAGGACAGGTGAAGCAAATACGTAAAGAATAACGACTGACCAGCCACCTGTAATTAAAGAAATACGCAGTGCTTGTTGCAGACGATGTTCAACTAATCGATGTTGTTTTTTTGCCATTGCTTCACTTATAGATGGTACGAGTGCTGTAGAAAGGGCGTATGTAATAAAAGCCGGTAGTGATAGGAGTGGAAATGCATAGCCGTTTAATATACCGTATTGCTGCGTTGCAACTGAAGCGGTAACACCAGCTATTGCTAAGCTTTGCATCACGACAATCGGCTCGAAAAAATAAGAGACTGAACCAATTAAGCGGCTCCCTGTAGTTGGAAGTGCGATTTCCATAAGCGAATGAAATGTATGTTTACTTTGTTTGACGGTGCCCATAAAACCAGTGCGAATTGAAAGGTGTTTTTCACGCTGGAATAAAGAGAGTAAAAATAATAAAGAGGCTACTTCGCCAAGAACAGCTGATAGCATTGCACCTGCTGCGGCGTATTCAACGCCGTAAGGTAAAAAGAGCTGAATGCATATGGCGATGATGGTAATACGGACAACTTGTTCTAGTACTTGGGCATATGCGCTGGGCTTCATATTTTGTTTTCCTTGGAAATAACCGCGTAAAACAGATGAAACAGCGATTACAGGAACGACAGGTAAAATGGCCATTAATGGATAGTAGGTTCTTTCATCTGTTAATAATGTTTTAGCTAAAATTGGAGTTAGTAGCATGATAGCGATTGTTAAGATAATACTAATAACGGATGTAACAGCTAATGATACTGTTAATATTTTTTTTATTTTTTGTTTGTCATTTACTGCTTCTGCCTCGGCAACAAATTTGGCAATGGCAACAGGAAGTCCGATTTGTGTTAGTGTAATTGCTAAAATAAAGGTGGGAACAGCCATCATATAGAGACCGACACCTTCTTCTCCTAGAATACGTGCCATTACAATTCGGTTAATGAACCCGAGGATTTTTGTAATAAACCCGGCAATCATTAAAATAAATGCCCCTCGTAGAAAGCTTTGTCTCGTCATGGTCTTCTCCTACCTTCTCAAAATCAATGGAATGATTTACAATAATTTATATGCACGTATGAGACAAGAATGACAAGCATTTAAGAGGAAGAACCCATAAAGTGAAACTTCTATTGGGAGAAGGTAGGGTGATGGAACTCTTAAAAGTAGTTATTGCTGTCCATTAGAGCGGGATGAAAAGCGACTTTTCGTGCTGAAATAAGAAGGAGATGTGATATATGGTTGAAAAAGAAGATTTGGTAGAAGCTTACCGCGGACAGTTACAAGTCGTTTTAGAAAGCAAAGTAGAAGAATTTCAAATGATCGGTTATGACCGAGTAACGGTACAAGATATCTGGAAATGTTTAAAGGTGAAAAAGTGGAAAAAGATTGACCATGAGGTTAGATTGTATGAACTCGTGAATGATGTGTTGACACTAACTACAAATGAGTACATGACATATTTAACAATGGAAGCATATCAAGCACCACTTTGGTCATTCGAAGAATATGAAAATAAATAATTGGCTGTAATTGGTTTGTTCTTCCTTCCTTTTGCAGTATAATGATAGGTATTGATAAAGAGGAATATAAATGTCAGAGATTTCAAGCAAAGGAGGTATGAAATAGAAACCATAATGATTTGTAATAAGATATAGGCTGTGATTATATGTCCTATGCGCAATGTAAAAGGCGGAAAAATCATGTAAAACTGAGATGTTGCCTACATTGCTAGCTAAAAAGCTAAAAATTCAAAGAAAGGAAGCCTACTAACTAGACAAACGCATAAGTGTAGAGAAATGCCTGTGAGTAAACAGAAATGATGATTACAGGAAGTTGTCTAGCGTAAATGAATTGTATGATTTGTTTATGGTTTTAGTAGCAGAAAGAAGGTACATATGGCAAAGCGAAGTACTAGAATCGTCGCGTTTTTTCTCATCGTATTATTAATCGGTGGAATTATTGGTGCGACAGGGAAAAACATAACAAAAGGAATTAGTCTCGGACTAGACCTTCGCGGTGGCTTTGAAATTTTGTATGAAGTAAAGCCAGCGAAAAAGGGAGATAAAATCGATCGTGATGCACTTGTAAGTACAGTTGGTGCTCTTGAAAATCGTGTGAATGTTCTTGGTGTTAGTGAACCAAACATTCAAATCGAAGGGGAAGATCGAATCCGTGTACAGCTTGCTGGTGTACAAGATCAGCAAAAAGCACGTGAAATCTTATCTACTCAAGCGAAATTAACGTTCCGTGATGTGAATGATAATCTTCTCATGGACGGAACAGATTTAAAAGGCGGAGGAGCGAAGCAAACATTTGATGATCAAGGAAGACCAAGTGTTGGATTGACATTAAAAAGTGCTGACAAGTTCCGCTCTGTAACAGAAAAAATATTAAGTATGAAGCCTGATAATTTAATGGTAATCTGGCTTGATTTTGAAGAAGGTAAAGATTCTTATAAAGCAGAAGCTGCAAAACCAAATCCTAAATTCTTATCAGCAGCAACAGTAGATCAAGTGTTTAATCAAGCGGAAGTATCTATCACAGGTGGAAACTTCACAGTTGAAAGTGCAAAACAGCTTTCATCTTTATTAAATGCTGGTGCACTTCCTGTTGATTTGAAAGAAATGTATTCAACATCTGTTGGAGCAAAATTTGGTCAACAAGCATTGGAGCAAACGATTTTCGCTAGTATAATTGGGGTTGCAATAATCTTCTTATTTATGCTGGTATTCTACCGTCTACCAGGACTTGTAGCGGTTATCATGTTAGGTTTATACATTTTCGTTACATTACTTGTATTTAATTGGATGCATGCGGTGCTTACACTACCGGGTATAGCGGCATTAGTACTCGGAGTTGGTATCGCGGTTGACGCGAATATTATCACGTACGAGCGACTGAAGGAAGAGTTGCGAATTGGTAAGTCAATGATGTCAGCATATCGCGCAGGTAATCACCGTTCGTTAGCGACAATTTTAGATGCGAACGTTACGACAATTGCAGCAGCTGGTGTGTTATTCGCTTATGGTACAAGTTCTGTAAGAGGATTCGCAACAAGTTTAATCGTAAGTATTTTAGTTGGTTTCATTACAAACGTATTCGGTACTCGTTTCCTACTTGGATTACTTGTAAAAAGCCGTTACTTCGATAAGAAATTATCTTATTTTGGTGTGAAGCAGAAAGAAATCATTCCGTTGTCAAAAGGTGTAGAACATGCACCAACAAGATTTGATCGTATTAACTTTGTAAATATCGGTCATAAATTCTTCTTATTCTCAATTGTAGTTGTTATTGCTGGAGCAATTATACTACCAATTTTCAAAATGAACCTTGGAATTGACTTTGCAAGTGGAACACGTATGGACTTGCAATCTAAACAAGCGGTTAGTGTTTCACAAGTGCACAAAGATTTACAAGAGCTGAAAATTGATGTGAAAGAAGAAGATATTGTACCAACTGGAGATGACAATAAAGGGTTTGCTGTTCGTACGTTAGGTGTTTTATCAAAAGATGAAATCGCGAAAGCAAAAACATTCTTCCACGATAAATATGGTACAGATCCGAATGTAAGTACAGTGTCTCCGACAATTGGGAATGAAATTGCACGAAATGCATTTATCGCAGTTATGATTGCTTCAGCGGTTATCATTTTATATGTAAGTATTCGTTTCCGTTTCACATATGCGCTATCTGCTGTAATCGCATTGTTACATGATGCATTCGTTATGATTGTTGTGTTTAGTATCTTCCGATTGGAAGTAGATTTAACGTTTATTGCAGCGGTATTAACGATCATCGGTTATTCTATCAATGACTCGATTGTTACTTTTGATAGAAACCGTGAGCTATACAAACAGAAAAAACGAATTCGGGATTTAAAAGATCTAGAAGAAATCGTAAACTCAAGTATTCGTCAAACAATTGGTCGTTCTATTAACACGGTTCTAACAGTGTTGTTCCCGGTTATTGCGCTACTTATCTTTGGTAGTGAATCACTGCGAAACTTCTCAGTTGCATTAATGGTTGGGTTGATTGTAGGTACGTACTCCTCTGTCTTTGTTGCTTCTCAAATTTGGTTAATGCTTGAAAATCGCCGATTGAAAAAAGGCAAAGGTAAGAAAAAAGTAGAAACTGAAGTATCTGAACCACAAGTGTAACAATTAGAACAGAATGTATATAAAGAGGATGCCTGTTAAAAGGCATCTCTTTTTTGTTTGTGGATACAATAAAGTAGCGTCTTTTCACTAAAGGTTAGTAAAGTTAATTGGAGTATAAAGGATATTATGCCACAGACAAGTTGCGGTCTTTTGTACTGGGGAAGTGACACTTCTAGCACTTTTTGCTAAAGGCTAAGTGTGGAGAAACTGGAAGGAAGTAATACTTCTGCCATTATTTTTTGCTACAATAAGAAGGTAGATTGAGGAAAAGAAAGGATTTCGGTTATGGAAAAAGATGAACGTTTTAAACAAGCGGAGTTCGGTGCCATTGTTGGAATCGTTGGTAATATTGTATTAGCGATTGTAAAAGCGGTAATCGGTTATATTGGGAATAGTAAGGCGCTTTTAGCAGACGCGGTTCATTCAGCGTCAGATGTAGTCGGCTCGTTGGCTGTGTTTTTCGGCTTACGTGCGGCGAAGCAACCACCCGATGAAGATCATCCTTATGGTCACGGAAAAGCGGAATCGATTTCAGCTATCGTTGTTGCTGTTTTATTATTTATTGTAGGAATTGAAATTGCTATTTCTTCTATAAAGGCTTTCTCGCAAGAACTTGAACCACCAAAGGGGATTACAATTTTTGCGGTGCTTCTTTCTATCGTCGTGAAAGAAGGGATGTTTCAGTATAAGTATCGATTAGGGAAACGGGTAAACAGTGATGCAATTATTGCAAATGCATATGAGCACCGTTCAGATGTGTTTTCTTCAATTGCAGCTTTAATTGGGATTTGTGCAGCGATTATCGGAAACCAATTAGGTGTAGAGTGGCTTGTGTATGCCGATCCTGTTGCTGGGTTATTTGTCTCTCTTCTTGTTGTGAAGATGGCGTGGAGTATTGGAGGAGAGGCGATCCATACAACACTTGATCATGTTCTTCACGAAGAAGATGTCATTCCACTTAGAGAAGCTGTCCTTCAAGTAGAGGGTGTTAAAAAAATTGGGGCGCTATATGCGAGGGAACATGGTCATTATGTCATTGTTGATATTAAAGTGTCTGTTGACCCGTATATTACAGTTGAAGAAGGACATCGCATTGGGAAACATGTGAAAGAGATATTGATGAAGCGAGATAACGTGCAGAATGTATTTGTTCATATTAACCCGTATTCTCCTGATTAATATTCGTTAATTATCCTAAAAATTAGGGATTCATCTGATTATAGAGATATTAAATCGTAGTTTGTATAATGTTGTCACCCCTTAATCTGTCTTGTATAATGGACAGGTTAAGGGGTGATTTCGTGTTACAACCGAAAACGCGTTGGAAAGAAAAATCATATAATGAAGAACTGGTGAGTGAATTAGCGAGTAAACTACAATTATCACCGCTTGTTACTTCGTTATTCCTCGGTAGAGGGTTAGATACAGAAGAACAGATTGTGGATTTTTTAAATACAGACAAACAAGAATTTCATGATCCATTTTTACTTGAGGGAATGGACCGTACAGTAGAACGTATAGGGCAAGCCATTCAAAATGGAGAACAAATTTTAATATTCGGAGACTATGATGCAGACGGTGTGAGTAGTACAACCGTTTTATTTTTGGCTCTTCAAGAACTAGGTGCAGATGTAGAGTTTTACATTCCAAACCGTTTTACTGAAGGGTATGGACCAAATGAAGAGGCATTTCGCTGGGCACATAGTGCGGGGTTTTCACTTATCATTACTGTTGATACAGGGATTGCAGCGGTGCATGAAGCACAGGTAGCGAAGGAACTTGGGATGGATCTTATTATTACAGATCACCATGAGCCGCCGCCAGAACTGCCAGAAGCGTTTGCTATTATTCATCCGAAGCTAGAGGGCGGTGTATATCCGTTTCATTATTTAGCGGGTGTTGGTGTTGCGTTTAAAGTAGCGCATGCGTTACTGGGACGGGTACCGGAACATTTATTAGAAGTTGCAGTGATTGGTACAGTAGCAGATTTAGTATCATTACACGGTGAAAATAGACTACTTGTACAACGTGGTTTGAAACAAATGCGAATGACAAAAAGCATTGGGCTAAAAGCGTTATTTAAAGTAGCTAACGTTTCGCAAAGTGAAATTACAGAGGAAAGTATTGGTTTTTCACTTGCACCTCGTATTAATGCAGTTGGGCGCTTAGAAGATGCGACGCCGGCAGTTCACCTTCTTTTATCAGAAGACCCGGAAGAAGCGAAAGAGCTTGCTGAAGAAATTGATGAGCTGAACAAACTTCGAAAAGATATTGTAAAGCAAATTACAGAAGAGGCGATTGCAGAAGTAGAAAACAACTATCCGCCAGAGGAAAATAAAGTATTAGTACTTGCGAAAGAAGGATGGAACCCAGGGGTAATTGGAATTGTTGCTTCTAAATTAGTAGAGCGTTTTTATCGTCCAACCATCGTGTTATGTATTGATCCTGTGAAACAAACTGCAAAAGGATCTGCCCGAAGTATTGCCGGTTTTGATCTGTTTGCGAACTTATCAGATTGTAGGGAGTTATTGCCGCATTTTGGAGGGCACCCAATGGCGGCAGGAATGACGCTTCATATGGATGATGTAGTTGAATTGCGCCGCCGTTTAAATGAACAAGCAGAGGCGATTTTAACGCCAGAAGATTTTATTCCAATTACAACAGTTGATGCAGTGTGTAAGGTGGAAGATGTGACGCTTTCGGCAATTGAAGAAATGCAAAAGCTAGCACCGTTTGGTGTTGGAAATCCAAAGCCACGTATCGCGGTGCAAGATGCAGAGCTAGAAAGTATTCGTGCTATTGGATCAGATGGCTCCCATCTGAAAATGGCATTATGTGATGGACAAGCGACACTAGACACGATTGGTTTTGGTTTTGGAAGCTATGCAAAAGAAATTTCTCCAGTTGCCCGCGTTTCTGTTGTAGGTGAAGCGTCAATTAATGAATGGAATAATTTCAAAAAACCTCAGCTGATGATTCAAGATATCGCGGTAGAGGCTTGGCAATTATTTGATTGGCGTAGCATGCGTAATGTAGAAACGAATTTAGCAGAGCTTCCGAAAGAAAAAATAACAATGGTGTATTTTGCTGAGGAAGTATTGAATAAATTTTCTTTAGAGGCGTATAAAGAACAATTGGTTCATGCTTCAGAAGTAACTGAGCTAGAAGATAGATATATTGTTTTGCTAGATTTACCAAAGGCAACAGACGAATTACGCGAGTTATTTAAGGCGGGGTTCCCAGCGCGGATTTATACGCTATTTTACCAGGAGAATAATCATTTATTTAGTACAGTTCCAACAAGGGAACACTTTAAATGGTACTATTCCTTCTTACATCAAAAAGCACCATTTTCTTTGAGGCAGCATGGGGAACAACTATGCCGTCATAAAGGTTGGTCAAAAGATACAGTAAATTTCATGACACAGGTGTTTTTTGAGCTAGAATTTGTTACAATAAAAGACGGTGTCATTTTTATGGCAGACGAAATGAAAAAGCGTGATTTAATTGAATCGAACACATATCGTGAGAAAATGAACCACTTACAATTAGAAAAAGAATTGGTTTATAGCACATATCAACAACTATATACATGGTTTGAAACGATTCGTAATCATAAAGAAGTAGAACAGTTAGGGTAAAGGCCTTGTATTTACAGACCTTTTATATCTGAGGAGGATTCAGAAATATGGATTTCAAGCAACATATCGCAATTGTACCGGATTATCCGAAAGAAGGTATCGTGTTTAAAGATATTACACCTTTAATGAACGATGGAAAAGCATACAAAGCAGCAACAGATGAAATCGTTGCTTATGCAAAAAAAAGAGATATCGATCTTGTAGTAGGACCAGAAGCACGTGGTTTTATTATCGGTTGTCCTGTTTCTTATGCGCTAGAAGTAGGATTTGCACCAGTTCGTAAATTAGGGAAATTACCTCGTGAAGTAATTACAGTAGACTATGGTAAAGAGTATGGAAAAGATGTTTTAACAATCCATAAAGATGCAATTAAACCAGGTCAACGTGTATTAATTACAGATGATTTATTAGCTACAGGTGGAACAATTGAAGCGACAATTAAGCTAGTTGAAGAACTGGGCGGAGTTGTAGCGGGGATTGCCTTCCTAGTAGAGCTTACTTACTTAGATGGCCGCAAAATGTTAGACGGTTATGATGTATTAGTGTTAGAAAAATACTAATTATTATATAGGTAAAACTACGGTGATAGAAAAAATACCCGTGAATCTCTTGGAGAGGACCGGGTATTTTTGTATAATTACACAAAAAAGTATGGTGAAATATCAGTAAAATCTTTTCCTTTTCACAATTCACAATCATTAGGTTATAATGATAGAATAAAATTTATTCTCATGATAAGGGAAAGTCAATTTTCAATAAAAGGTGATTCGATGGCAAATGAGCAAGTACTAACAGCTGAACAGGTACTCGAGAAAGCACGGAAATATTTAGCGGATGATGATATTGGACTAGTAGCACGTGCCTATGAATACGCACGTGATGCACATAGCGAACAATACAGAAAATCGGGCGAACCATATATTATTCATCCGATTCAAGTTGCAGGTATTTTAGTTGATTTACACATGGATCCATCTACAGTATCAGCAGGTTTTTTGCATGATGTAGTAGAAGATACTGAGGTTACACTGGAAGATATCGAACGGGAATTTAATAAAGAAATTGCGATGCTTGTTGATGGTGTTACGAAGCTTGGAAAAATTAAATACAAGTCTCATGAACAGCAACAAGCAGAGAATCATCGCAAAATGTTTATTGCAATGGCTCAAGATATTCGGGTTATTCTAATTAAATTAGCCGATCGTCTTCATAACATGCGTACGCTTAAGCATTTGCCTCAAGAAAAGCAGCGTCGTATTGCGAATGAAACGTTAGAAATTTTTGCACCTTTAGCCCATAGACTCGGAATCAATACTATTAAATGGGAGCTAGAGGATACATCACTTCGCTATTTGAATCCGCAGCAATACTATCGCATTGTCAATTTGATGAAGCGAAAACGTGCAGAGCGTGAAGAATATTTAGAAGAGGTTATGACGGGTGTCCGTGAGAAATTGAAAGAAGTGTCGATTCAACCTGATATTTCAGGAAGACCAAAACACATTTATAGTATTTATCGTAAAATGGCACTTCAAAATAAACAATTCAATGAAATTTATGATTTGTTAGCCGTACGCGTTGTTGTAAATAGTATTAAAGATTGCTATGCGGTATTGGGGATTATTCATACGTGCTGGAAACCAATGCCAGGGCGTTTTAAAGATTATATTGCAATGCCAAAAGCAAATTTATATCAATCACTTCATACAACTGTAATTGGACCGAAAGGCGATCCGCTTGAAGTACAAATTCGTACGAAAGAAATGCATGAGATTGCAGAATTCGGGATTGCGGCGCACTGGGCTTATAAAGAGGGAAAAGCAGCAGAAACAACAGGTACACTTGAAAAAAAATTAACATGGTTCCGTCAAATATTAGAATGGCAGAATGAAGCTTCTAATGCGGAAGAGTTTATGGAATCATTGAAAATTGATTTATTCTCTGATATGGTGTTCGTCTTTACACCAAAAGGCGATGTGATGGAATTGCCATTAGGTTCTGTACCGATTGATTTTGCTTACCGTGTCCATTCAGAAATTGGGAACAAAACGATTGGTGCAAAAGTAAATGGTAAAATGGTAACACTTGATTATAAATTAAAAACAGGTGACATCATTGAAATCTTAACTTCTAAACATTCGTATGGACCAAGTCAGGACTGGGTGAAACTTGCTCAAACTTCTCATGCGAAAAATAAGATTCGTCAATTTTTCAAAAAGCAACGCCGAGACGAGAATATTGAAAAAGGCCGTGAGCTCGTTGAAAAAGAGGTACGTGGCTTAGAGTACGAGATGAAAGAAGTATTAGCACCTGACAATTTAAAACGAGTAGCTGAAAAATATAATTTTGCGAATGAAGAAGATATGTTTGCAGCAGTTGGATATAACGGCATAACTGCGGCGCAAATTGTAACGCGCTTAACGGACAAGTTCCGCAAACGTGAAGAAGAACAAGAAATTGTTGAAGTAAAAGAAGTTCGTAAGCCAATGAAAATTCGGAAATGGGATTCTGGTGTAAAAGTAAGCGGGGCGGATAATTTATTAATTCGCTTATCAAAATGCTGTAACCCAGTTCCGGGAGACGATATCGTTGGATATATTACGAAAGGACGAGGTGTTTCTATTCATCGTCGTGATTGCGTCAATGTGCATACGGAAGAAGCACAAGAGCGTTTACTAGAAGTAGAGTGGGAAGGTAGTCCAGAAAAAGAGATTGAGTATAACGTTGATATTGAAATTTCTGGATATGATCGCCGCGGCCTATTAAATGAAGTTCTGCAAGCTGTTACAGAAACGAAAACATATATTTCGGCTGTTTCAGGTAGAAGCGATCGTAATAAAATGGCGACGATTAATATGTCTATCTCCATTCGTAATTTACACCATTTGAAAAAAGTCGTAGAGCGTATTAAGCGAGTTCCGGAAATTTATGCAGTACGCCGTATGATGCATTAATAAGGAGTGTTCGATATGAGAGTTGTCTTGCAACGATCAAAGGAAGCGTCTGTTACAGTAGATGGTGAAATTGTAGGACAAATTCCGTTCGGTTTAACATTGCTAGTTGGCATTACACATGAAGATACAGAGAAAGATGCAACTTACATTGCTGAAAAGATTGCAAATTTACGTATTTTTGAAGATGAGAACGGGAAGATGAACCATTCTGTACTTGATATGGAAGGGCAAGTTCTTTCTATTTCGCAATTCACATTATATGGGGATTGCCGCAAGGGAAGACGCCCGAACTTTATGGATGCTGCGAAGCCAGACTACGCAGAGCGTTTGTATGATTTCTTCAATGAAGAAATTCGCAAACAAGGATTGCACGTAGAAACGGGTCAATTCGGAGCAATGATGGATGTTTCTTTAATTAATGATGGTCCGGTGACCTTAATTTTAGAAAGTAAATAATAGTGATGGAAGAGAGGATTATGTAATCCTCTCTTTTTTTTATAAGTTTCTAAAAAAGGTATATTTTGTTAATTTGTAGTATAATTATTTGGAAAATAACAAAAAAAGTAATAGGGGAATTTTGGAGGAGGTAATTGTTATGGCAACATTTGTATTAGTACATGGTGCATGGGATGGAGGATATGTTTGGAAAGAAGTCGCTACAAGTCTCAGAAAAGATGGGCATGAAGTATATACACCTACATTAACAGGACTTGGAGAACGAACACATCTTTTGCAGCCTAGTGTAGGTCTGGAAACATATATCCAAGATGTTATAAATATCATTCAATATGAGCAGTTACACGATGTGATTTTAGTAGGACATAGTTATTCTGGTATGGTGATAACAGGTGTAGCTGAAGTTATTCCTGAATCTATTAAAAATCTTGTGTATGTAGACGCGATGCTTCCGAATGATGGTGATTCTGTTATGGATATTTCTGGTCCGGGAATGGCTACTCATTTTATAGAAGAAGTGAAATTGCATGGAGAGGGATGGCGTGTTCTCCCTAGAAATGCATCAGATAAGAGAAAATCAGCTATGCCTTTATTAGCTTTTACACAAGCAGTTGAAATGCAGAATTATAAAGTTAATGAGATACCTCATACGTATGTAGAAATTTTGGATCATCCAGAAAATTGGCCGATGACCCCTATTTTTCGAAAATCTGCTGAAGTAGCAAAAGAAAGAGAATGGGATGTTTTTACAGTGGAAACAGGTGGGCACTGGGTCATGCAAACAAACCCCGAAGTGTTAGTTTGTATATTAAATCAATGTAATGAGTGATTTGGTTTCATATAAATTCAGCTTGTTATGGGAGAAGGAGAATCTAAAACAGGAGGCCAGTGTATTATGGTTCAAGAATTGAATATAGCCCTACGTTTCATATTAGAGTTATGTATTCTTGGGATTATTTATATAAAAGTAGTGCGGAATAGTCTTACCTGAGAAGATGTGTGCAGTATAATAAAGAGCTGTTGATGAAATAAATGTTATTCGTTTGTGAGTATAACCGGACAATCAATATGGAACAATAAGAGTAAAAACATCCATATTGAATGTGAGGGATATACGTATGCGTATGAACGAAAAAGGGCACTCTGTTACAAATAGTGCAAACCAGTTGTTTAATGTGAATTTTCATGAGTTTATCGCGAAAGAACAAAACAATACCTCTATGGAGCTCGCTTCTGAATTTGGTATTTCACTACAAGATGTAAAGCGGTTAAAGAGGCAGATTGAACGCTCCTAGGGCACTTGACAATCCTAGTGAAGAAACGTATAGTAATTTTATATTTACATATGAAGAGAACCGATAATAGAGAAGAGTAGATGAGATACACATGGAAAGAGAAGAAATGTCTGAGGCTGAAAACATTTCTACATGATGACTGATCGAATGACACTCTGTAGGTTTCATCTTGAACGGCACCTATGCTTAGTAGAGGTTGAACGCGAATTTAAGCGTTATTAAAAAAGTGGAAGCATACGTGCTTCAATTAGGGTGGCACCACGGGTATAATACTCTCGTCCCTACTGGATAATCAGTAGAGGCGGGAGTTTTTTTATTTTTAATAAGATTATAACAATTTGAGGAGGAACTGAATATGTCTATTCAAATCCCACGCGGAACGCAAGATATTCTTCCAGGAACGGTTGAGTTATGGCAGTATATCGAAGGGCAAGCACGCGAAATTTGCCGTCGTTACAACTATAAAGAAATTCGTACACCAATTTTTGAACACACGGAATTATTTTTACGTGGTGTTGGTGATACAACTGATATCGTACAAAAAGAAATGTACTCATTCCAAGATCGTGGAGAGCGTAGCTTAACATTACGTCCAGAAGGAACAGCACCTGTTGTACGTTCTTACGTTGAAAATAAAATGTATGGTGATGCAACGCAGCCGACGAAATTGTATTATATCGGTCAAATGTTCCGTTATGAACGACCACAAGCAGGTCGCTATCGTCAATTCGTACAATTCGGTATTGAAGCGATTGGTAGTAATGATCCAGCAATCGATGCGGAAGTAATTGCGCTTGCTGTAGAATTCTATCGCGGCATGGGCTTAAAAAACATTAAGGTTGTCTTAAACAGCTTGGGTGATTCAGCAAGTCGTCAAGCACACCGTGAGGCATTAATTGCTCATTTTGAACCGCGCATTGGTGAGTTCTGTTCGGATTGTCAATCTCGTTTAGAAAAGAATCCACTTCGTATTTTAGACTGTAAGAAGGATCGTAATCATGAGCTAATGAGCACGGCGCCATCTATTACAGAATATTTAAATGAAGAATCAACAGCGTACTATGAGAAAGTACAAGAATTATTAACAATGATGGATGTGCCATTTGAAAAAGATCCAAATCTAGTGCGTGGCTTAGACTACTACCAGCACACTGTGTTTGAAATTATGAGTGAAGCAGAAGGTTTTGGCGCGATTACAACATTAAGTGGTGGCGGTCGATATAACGGACTTGTACAAGAAATCGGTGGCCCAGAAATGCCTGGTATCGGTTTTGCGATGAGTATTGAACGTTTAATTATGGCGCTGAAAGCTGAAAATATTGAGTTGCCAATTGAACAGAATATTGATTGTTATGTTGTAGCACTTGGAGATAAAGCGAAGGATTACGCTGCGAAAGTTGCATTCGATCTTCGTAAAGCTGGATTATCAGTTGAAAAAGATTATTTAGATCGCAAAATGAAAGCACAATTTAAATCAGCAGATCGTCTAAATGCAAAATATGTAGCTGTATTAGGGGAAGATGAGCTAGATAAAGGTATCATTAACTTAAAAGATATGGTAACAGGTGGACAAGAAGAAGTCGCATTAGATGTATTTGCTTCATACGTAGCAGAGAAATTAATATAGGGGGAACTAGCAATGGCTGAAAGAACACATGCATGTGGAAAAGTAACAGTAGAAGCAGTTGGACAAACAGTTCAATTAAAAGGTTGGGTACAAAAACGCCGTGACTTAGGTGGACTTATTTTCATCGACTTACGTGACCGTACAGGTATCGTACAAGTTGTATTTAACCCAGAAACATCTAAAGAAGCACTAGAAGTCGCAGAAACAATTCGTAGCGAATACGTATTGCACATAGAAGGAACGGTTGTTGAACGCGCGCAAGGTGCAATTAATGACAATATGGCAACTGGACGCATCGAAGTACAAGCAACGAAAGTAAATGTATTAAATGCAGCGAAAACTACGCCAATTATTATCTCAGATGATACAGATGCATCAGAAGATGTTCGTTTAAAATATCGTTATTTGGATTTACGTCGCCCTGTTATGTACAACACATTCAAAATGCGTCACGACGTGACAAAAACAATTCGTAACTTCTTAGATTCAGAAGAGTTTTTAGAAGTTGAAACACCAATCTTAACAAAGAGTACACCAGAAGGAGCGCGTGACTACTTAGTACCAAGCCGTGTGCATGAAGGTGAATTTTACGCGTTACCTCAATCTCCGCAGCTATTTAAACAGCTTCTAATGGTCGGCGGATTTGAGCGTTATTATCAAGTAGCACGTTGTTTCCGTGATGAAGATTTACGTGCAGATCGCCAACCAGAATTCACACAAATTGACATCGAGGCATCATTCTTAACGCAAGATGAAATCTTAGAGATGATGGAACGTATGATGACAAAAGTCATGAAAGACGCAAAAGGTGTAGAGGTTAGCGCGCCATTCCCTCGTATGAAGTATGCAGATGCGATGGCTCGCTATGGTTCTGATAAGCCGGATACACGATTTGCAATGGAGCTTACTGATCTATCGGAATTTGCAGCAGGTTGTGGTTTTAAAGTATTTACAAGCGCTGTAGAAAGCGGCGGGCAAGTAAAAGCAATTAATGCAAAAGGTGCAGCGAGTAAATATTCTCGTAAAGACATCGATGCATTAACTGAATTTGTAAAAGTATACGGAGCAAAAGGTTTAGCTTGGCTAAAAGTTGAAGAAGATGGCTTGAAAGGACCGATTGCGAAATTCTTCGGTGAAGAAGATGCAAACGTACTAATGAGCGCATTAGAAGCGACTGCTGGTGACTTATTATTATTCGTTGCGGATAAGAAAAGCGTTGTTGCAGATAGCTTAGGTGCACTTCGCTTACGCTTAGGTAAAGAACTTGAGTTAATTGACGAAAGTAAATTTAATTTCCTATGGGTAACAGATTGGCCACTTCTTGAGTACGATGAAGATGCTGATCGTTACTTCGCAGCGCATCACCCATTCACAATGCCATTCCGTGAAGATGTTGAGCTATTAGAAACAGCACCAGAAAAAGCACGTGCACAAGCATATGACCTTGTATTAAATGGTTATGAGCTTGGCGGTGGATCACTTCGTATTTATGAGCGTGATGTACAAGAGAAGATGTTCAAAGCACTTGGTTTCACGCAAGAAGAAGCACAAGAACAATTCGGTTTCTTATTAGAAGCATTCGAATATGGTACACCACCACATGGCGGAATCGCATTAGGTTTAGACCGTCTTGTTATGTTACTTGCAGGTCGTACAAACCTTCGTGATACAATTGCATTCCCGAAAACAGCAAGTGCAAGCTGTCTGTTAACAGATGCTCCAAGTCCGGTTTCAGGAGCGCAGCTTGAAGAGTTATATTTACAATTAAACGTAAAAGAAGAGAAGTAGGAACGGAGCCTAGGTGGTTATACTAAACCCATCTAGGCTTTTTTTAGCGGAGGTTGGAGGTTTAAAAAGTCCGGTTCAGATAGCGGTCGCATTTCTTCGTTGCTTCGCCAGTCCGGTGCTCGTGTAGTCCCTCTACACTCTGCTCCTCCTGGCTTCAGCGCCTCGAACAGCTCGGCTCTCTGAATCCTCCTTTTTAAAGAAGGATTTGAAGAGGAGGTTTAAAAAGTCCGGTTCAGATAAGTCCGGTTCAGATAGCGGTCGCATTTCTTCGTTGCTTCGCCAGTCCGGTGCTCGTGTAGTCCCTCTACACTCTGCTCCTCCTGGCTTCAGCGTCTCGAACAGCTCGGCTCTCTGAATCCTCCTTTTAAAGAAGGATTTGAAGAGGAGGTTTAAAAAGTCCGGTCAAGATAGCGGCTACACTTTTTGTATTTTCGGGATTTTTTAGGACTGGAACAACTTGATTTCCTGTATTATCCTTTTTGGATATGTATTTTTAGGAATTCTATAACTTTTTCTATACAAATAGTCGGAAAAACGCTAGAATACATGGTAGACCATTTTTGTAATAGGAGTGTAGGACGCATGTTACATCAATTTTCACGTAATGAACTAGCCTTCGGAAAAGAAGGTCTTGAAATATTAAAAAATAGTACAGTAGGTATTTTAGGGATTGGCGGCGTAGGTTCGTTTGCAGCAGAAGCGTTAGCACGTTCTGGTGTAGGACGTCTTGTATTGGTTGATAAAGACGTTGTTGATATTACAAATGTGAACCGTCAAATTCATGCATTAATTTCTACAGTAGGTCGTTCAAAAGTAGAATTAATGAAAGAGCGTATTGCTGATATTAATCCAGACTGTGAAGTAATTGGATTAGAAATGTTTTATACAGATGAAACGTATGAAGAGTTCTTTAAACATGGTTTAGATTTCGTAGTGGATGCATCTGATACAATTACGTTCAAAATTCATTTAATTAAACAATGCTTGCGACGAAAAATTAAAATCATCTCAAGTATGGGTGCAGCAAATAAAATGGATCCAACTCGTTTCCGTATTGCGGATATTTCTAAAACACATACAGACCCGATTGCGAAAGTGATTCGTACGAAGCTTCGCAAAGAAGGTATTAAAAAAGGTGTGAAAGTTGTATTTTCTGACGAAAATCCAATCGTAATTCGCGAAGAGGTTCGTAAAGAAATCGTTCCAGACGAAAACGCAAAAATTCGTAAAGCGAAATTACCACCTTCCTCAAATGCATTCGTACCATCTGTGGCTGGCTTAATTATGGCAAGTCACGTTGTGCGTGAACGTTTGAAGCATGTAGAAGTGAAGCGTGTAGGGCAAGAATAACGGATAAAAAAGTGTATTCCTCATTAGAGGAATACACTTTTTGGTTTCTAATGGATGTATTTATCCGTATATTTTTATTTACCGTTTATAATATAATTGGAAATACTTACACTTAGCTAGGGGGAGAAAGCATGGAACAATTACATCCAGCGGTAGCATTTGTAGGAGTATGGGAAAATTCAAAAGGATGGCTTGTAAAATTTAGCTGTAAAAATGGAATTACTCATAAATTGGCTGGAAATGAAAAAGCGTATTGCCAAGCATGTCAAGTAATTGCGGAACATTTGAAAACGAAAGAAGAAGCGATGGAAGTTGCGAAAGAGGCGGCTGATAGGCATAACTTAGAAGTGAAAGAGCTATCTTTCATGTATATTAATTCATTTTGAAATGAAATACCCACATCGGTAATAAAATAGATTCAAAGGCGACTAAAAATAATAAATAATTATCATATTTATCCGATTTGTATGAGGAAGTCTTGTTTAAGCTTTTAATTGTGAAAAATCCTAAAATCACAACGAGAATACCAAGTGTAATTTTGAAAATTGTTAGTGAAATAGATAACCTCTCCCCTCAATAATTCGTTAGGTTTATAATCACATAAAAGTAATATATTCCCTTATCTGTTTTTAGATTTATATAAAAAATACTCCCCACCTTTCAATGTTAGGTGGGGAGTATTTTAATTTTCAGCCGTATAAATAATATCTAAATTTCCGTTCTGATCTGTTTTGAAAATAGGGGCAATTTGATCTGCCTGTTCATCTACTAACACAAGTTTTCGAGCGCGGTCCATAATTCTAACAAGCATTGCATAATCTTCTTCGATGGCTTGTTGCTGTTTTGTTAATACTGCTAGTTTTGCTTCTAGTTCATTATTCGTTTTTTGTAACGAAGCAAGCTGCGTATGCAAGCCTTCATTTTCAATTTGTACCTTTTCTACGTGAGGATTATTGTGCTCCAAGTTTTGCAAAAATACGATCACATCTTGTATTGTAAGGGAAGCTTTACTCGGGATAAGCTCTTCAGAAAATTCAGCGTCAATTACGATTTTGGTTTTTGGCTCTAATAGCTGCTGTTTTTCTACATTTGCTTCAGAACGCTTTAAATCTTTTCTTTGCTTCTTCGCAAGCTGTACCGCATCCTCGTAATTTTGTCTAACTTCAGCATTCCAGCGAAACCCACAAGCGGCAGAAGTGCGGTTTAATTTGTCTCCAACTTCATCAAACGCTTTTAGTTGTGTGCTTCCTGTGCGAATATGTCGTAAAACGGTTTCTGCTAAAAGGAGATCGTCTTCTCTAGTCCATGCATCTTGGCGCGTTTTCATAAGCGAAACCTCCAGTAATCGTATCGTTTTTGCTTAGAATTCCCTTTTAGATTACTTTTTATGCGAGTTTTGCAATCTTTCGTAAACAGTAGAGAGTGCTTGTTCAAATTTTCCAGTCGTTTTTGGTTTATAGTATTGCTTGTTTTTAATTTTATCGGGCAAGTATTGTTGCTCGATCCATCCGTTTGGATAATCGTGTGGATATAAGTATCCAACGCCTCTACCTAGCGATTCAGCACCTTTATAATGACTATCTTTCAAATGACTTGGTACATCGCCTGTTTGACCATTCCGTAAGTCGTGAAGTGCTGCATCAAGTGCCTTGTATGCTGAATTCGATTTTGGAGAAAGGCAAAGCTCGATAACGGCATTGGCAAGTGGGATACGAGCTTCAGGAAACCCAACGCGTTCTGCTGATTCAATCGCAGCGAGTGTTCGTGGTCCAGCTTGTGGGTTAGCTAGTCCGATATCTTCATATGCCATAATAAGCAGGCGTCTGCCGATGCTTTGCAAGTCACCGGCTTCAATGAGCCGAGCTAAATAGTGAAGTGCAGCATTCACGTCGCTACCTCGTACTGATTTTTGAAACGCAGATAGTACGTCATAATGAGCATCTCCGCCTTTGTCATGAACAAAACTTTTTTTCTGTAAACATTCTTCGGCGATTTCCAGTGTGATTTCAGCTGCTTGATTATTGGTTGTAAAGCTAGACAAAACAGCAAGCTCCAGTGCGTTATATGCGGAACGCATATCTCCGCCTGATGCATTTGCAAAGTGACGTAGTGCTTCATCTGTAACAGTTACATCATATTCGCCTAGACCTTTTTCTTTATCTTCAAGCGCGCGTGTTAAACCAATTAAAATATCATCTTCTGTTAGTGCATGTAGTTCAAAGATTTGGCAACGGCTACGAATAGCGGAGTTAATTGCATGGAATGGATTGCTCGTTGTTGCCCCAATTAAGGTAAGAAGCCCGCTTTCTAAATGTGGTAAGAGAAAGTCTTGTTTTGCTTTATCTAAGCGGTGAACTTCATCTAAAATTAAAACAAGGTGGCGGTGCATTTTCGCTTCTTGCACAACAACTTCCATATCTTTTTTATTATGAGTAACAGCATTTAATAGGCGAAATGGCGTCCCGGTACTGCCCGCGATGGCGCTTGCAATTGATGTTTTTCCTGTGCCAGGAGGACCGTACAAAATCATCGACTGGAAATGGTTTGCCTGAACCATTCGCCATAAAATTTTCCCTTCACCAACTAAATGCTCTTGCCCAATTATTTCTGTAATGTTTACCGGACGCATTCGATGTGCGAGTGGTTGTTTCATTAATAACCGTCTCCCTTAGTATATATTCTCATTATATGGTATCATCTTTTGAGTGGAAAACTAAAACGTAATGATGTATGTAAGTGTATTATGTAAGTGATTACATAAAGGTTTTTCATTTTTCTCTTAATTGTAATAATTTCCGAGTTTTTCAATATGATTTTGTGTTATCATTTTGAATACACAAGTTGAAATTTCTTATAATACTATATTATGCTATAATTTCATAGGATTTTAAATTGTGTTCTTTTTACGAATAAAGATTTGACCAATAGAAGTGAAAATTTGAAAAGAGGTGCGAAATAGATGAAAATTTCAACGAAAGGCCGTTACGGCTTAACAATTATGATTGATCTTGCGAAAAAGTTTGGTGAGGGCCCGATTTCTTTAAAATCAATCGCGCAGGCACATGACTTATCTGAACATTATTTAGAGCAATTAATTTCTCCACTCCGTAACGCTCGTCTTGTAAAGAGTACACGCGGCGCATACGGTGGTTACGTATTATCTGACCAACCAGCTAACATTACAGCTGGTGATGTAATTCGTGTTTTAGAAGGTCCGATTAGCGTGGTTGAAATGATAGAAGAGGAAGAACCAGCGCAGCGCCAGTTATGGATGCGTGTTCGTGATGCCGTACAAGAAGTATTAGATAGTACAACTTTAGAAGATTTAGTACGCTATGAGGAAGAAAATCACGGGGGCTATATGTTTTACATTTAATTCCTTGTGAAACGATTTGGAAAGAAGGAGATCTGATGGAACGCATTTACTTAGATCATGCTGCGACATCTCCGGCTCACCCAGAAGTAGTCGAAAAGATGATTCCATATATGACAGGAATATTTGGTAATCCGTCTAGTATCCATTTTTATGGGCGCCAAACGCGTCATGCGGTAGATGGAGCAAGACGCACGTGTGCACGCAGCATCAATGCAAATCCAAATGAAATTATTTTTACAAGCGGTGGTACAGAAGCTGATAATTTAGCGCTTTTAGGTGTAGCGCGTGCAAACCGTAATAAAGGAAATCACATTATTACGACACAAATTGAACATCATGCTATTTTGCACACATGCGAGGTGCTCGAGCGTGAAGGTTTTGAAGTGACGTACTTACCAGTCGATGAGACAGGGCGTGTTCGGATTTCTGATGTGCAAGAGGCATTAACAGATGAAACAGTTCTCGTATCTATTATGTTTGGGAATAATGAAGTGGGTACGGTTCAACCGATTGCGGAAATTGGGGAATTGTTGAAGGAACATCAAGCTTATTTTCATACGGATGCTGTACAAGCCTATGGTTTAACAGCAATTGATGTGAAAGATTTAGGCATTGATTTATTATCAATCTCAGCTCATAAAATTAATGGTCCAAAAGGTGTCGGATTTTTATATGCCGGCGTGCAAGTGAAATTTGAACCATTATTAACAGGCGGGGAACAAGAGCGAAAACGTCGTGCAGGTACTGAAAATGTCCCTAGCATCGTTGGACTTCAGCAAGCAATCTTACTTGCGGAACAAACACGTGAGCAAAAAAATGCCCAATATGAAGAATTTAAAGATATAATGGTATCTGTCTTTAAAAAAGAAGACATTACTTTCGAGGTAAACGGAAACTTAGAGCATTGCTTACCGCATGTGTTTAATGTAAGTTTTGTAGGGATGGATATTGAGCCGTTTCTTGTAAACTTAGACTTAGCAGGTATTGCAGTATCAAGTGGTTCTGCATGTACAGCTGGATCTATTGACCCATCACATGTACTAGTGGCGATGTTTGGAAAAGAGTCCGATCAAATACGTTCATCCGTACGTTTTAGCTTTGGTCTTGGGAATACACAAGAACAGATCGAAAAGGCAGCGTACGAAACAGTGAAAATCGTGAAACGATTAACACAAAACTAGCATGGGAGGTGACGAGATGAACAAACTACCTCACGAAACGCGCGTTGTCATCGGGATGTCTGGCGGCGTTGATTCATCTGTAGCTGCTCTTTTATTAAAAGAGCAAGGTTATGATGTAATCGGAATTTTTATGAAAAACTGGGATGATACAGATGAGAATGGCGTCTGCACAGCAACAGAAGATTACAATGATGTAATTGAAGTATGCAATCAAATCGGTATCCCGTATTATGCAGTAAACTTTGAAAAACAATACTGGGATAAAGTGTTTACGTACTTTTTAGATGAGTACCGAGCTGGTCGTACGCCAAACCCAGATGTAATGTGTAACAAAGAAATCAAATTTAAAGCCTTTCTAGAGCATGCTGTTGCGCTTGGAGCTGATTATGTAGCGACAGGTCATTATGCACGTGTTGCTTATATAGACGGCGAATATAAAATGCTACGCGGCGTTGATGATAATAAGGATCAAACATACTTCTTAAATCAGTTAAGCCAAGAGCAACTATCAAAAACGATGTTCCCGTTAGGTGAGCTCAAGAAACCGCAAATTCGTGAAATGGCGAAAGCAGCTGGTTTAGCGACAGCGACGAAGAAAGATAGTACAGGTATTTGCTTTATCGGTGAGCGTAACTTTAAAGATTTCTTAAGCAACTACTTGCCAGCTCAGCCAGGTGTGATGCAAACATTATCTGGTGAAGTAAAAGGAAAACATGATGGTTTAATGTATTATACAATCGGACAACGTCATGGTCTTGGCATTGGTGGTAATGGTGATCCTTGGTTTGCTGTTGGGAAAAACTTAAAAGAAAACATTTTATATGTGGATCAAGGATTCCATAATGAACTTCTATATGGTGATGAAGTCATTGCTACGAATATAAGTTGGGTAAGCGATAGAACGAAAGAAAAAGAATTTAAATGCACTGCAAAATTCCGTTATCGCCAAGAGGATAACAAGGTAACGGTTCAAATCGTTGATGAGAATACGATTCGTATTCTTTGTGATGAACCAATTCGTGCAATTACGCCAGGACAGGCAGTTGTTTTCTATGATGGAGATGAATGCTTAGGTGGCGCTACAATTGATGAAGTATATCGTAGTGGTAAGAAGTTAGACTACTTAGGATAAAATTGAGAAGCCTCTGCCGATTAGCGGTCAGAGGTTTCTTTTTTACAACAGCGAATTTTTGTTCGCTTGGAAAATAGATTCTTTGTTATAATTTGTTGTAGAGGTGAGGAACATGTCAAATAAACTTGAAGCAGGCATTCAATATATGCAAGAAGGAAACTGGGAAGAAGCAGCCAAAAACTTTACAGAGGCAATTGAAGAAAATCCGAAAGATGCACTTGGATACGTCAACTTTGCAAATTTATTAGATGTACTAGGTGATAGTGAGCGTGCGATTCTGTTTTATAAACGTGCAATAGAGCTAGATGAAAAATCAGCTGCCGCCTATTATGGGTTAGGAAACGTATATTATGGACAAGAGCAATTTGCAGAAGCAAAAGCGGTATTTGAACAAGCAATGAAAGCTGGGTTACAATCAGCAGACGTGACGTTTATGCTTGGGATTACACATGTGCAACTTGGGAATGATCGTCTTGCACTGCCATTTTTACAAAGAGCAGCTGAATTAGATGAGACGGATGTAGAAGCAGTATTCCAATGCGGACTATGCTTTGCACGACTAGAACATATTCAATACGCAAAACCTTATTTTGAAAAGGTATTACAAATGGACGAAGAGCATGCAGATGCATATTACAATTTAGGTGTGGCATATGTGTTTGAGGAAAATAATGAGAAAGCACTTGCTCTATTTAAGAAGGCGACTGAGATTCAGCCAGATCACTTTTTAGCAGGAAATGGTGTTCGTTTATTAGAACAAGAGGCTGAATAGAGATTGTACCTTAACGTGCAGTTACCCCTCATCTAATTTGGAAGAATAAGGTGGGGGCTTTACTGCTCGTTAAAGTGAGAGAGACCGGAAAGGAGAGGAAAGATGGGAAATCAACATGCGATGGATTTGTTTGAGGAAGAGAAAAAATTTATAAAAGCACAAGTTATTCATACCATTTTCCACAACGAAGAAAACCTCTATTCCGTTGTCAGTATGAAAATCATTGAAACAAATGAAACATACGACGAAAAAAAAGTGATGATTAACGGTCACTTTCCCCGTATGCATGAAGATGAAGTGTTTACATTGACTGGTCACTTTAAAGACCACCCAAAGTACGGAAAGCAATATCTAGTTGAAACATTTAAAAAAGAATTACCCCAAACAAAAACAGGTATGGTGCAATATTTAGCAAGTGATTTATTTAAAGGAATCGGGAAGAGAACAGCGGAAAAGATTGTTGATCACCTTGGGGAACATGCTATTTCTAAAATTATGGATGACCCTGCTGCATTAGAGGGGGTTGTAAACAAGCAAAAAGCACAAGAAATATATGACACAATTATTGAACACCAAGGCCTTGAAAAAGTTATGAGCTTTTTAAATGGTTATGGATTTGGAACGAAGCTCTCAATTAAAATTTATCAGCAATACAAAGAAATGACACTTGAGGTAATTCGGAATAATCCATATCAACTTATTGAGGAAGTTGATGGCATCGGTTTTGGAAGAGCTGATGATATAGGACGAGCGCTTGGGATATCTGGTAACCATAACGACCGTGTGCGAGCAGGATGTTTCTACTCGTTAGAAAATGTTTCGTTACAAGAAGGTCATGTTTATATGGAAAAAGATCAACTTGTTCGAGAAACTGTGTCGCTTTTAAATAATCAAGATGGTGTTGTGACGGAAGAAGATATATTACAATGTGTTGAAATGATGCAAGGCGAAGGGAAAGTCATAATAGAAGAAAATCGCATTTATTTAGCGTCTTTATTCTATTCTGAAAAGGGTGTTGTCAAATCAATTCGCCGTCTTATGAATCAAGAAGAGACGCCTTCGTTTCCTGAAGCGGAGGTACTGTTAACATTAGGGGAAATTGAGGAGCAATTGAAAGTACAGTATGCTCCACTTCAGCAAGAGGCGATTCAAACTGCGCTTCATAAACCGATGATGCTATTAACGGGTGGACCAGGAACAGGGAAGACAACTGTTATTAAAGGGATTGTCGAAATGTACGCTTCGCTGCATGGGTTATCGTTAAATCCGAAAGATTACAGTGATGATAATCCATTTCCAATTCTGTTAACAGCTCCGACTGGGCGAGCTGCGAAACGAATGAGTGAGTCAACAGGGCTTCCTGCTTGTACAATTCATCGCTTGCTTGGCTGGACTCCTGAGGGAGCCTTTCAGCGTAATGAAACAGATCCTGTACAAGGGAAATTACTTATTATTGACGAATTTTCAATGGTTGATATTTGGCTAGCGAATCAATTGTTTAAATCATTGCCAACAAACATTCAAGTAATTGTTGTAGGTGATGAAGATCAATTGCCGTCGGTAGGACCTGGACAAGTATTGAAAGATTTATTAGATGCAGGTGCAATTCCGACAGTGAAGTTAACAGAAATTTACCGTCAAGCAGAAGGATCATCTGTTATTCAGCTTGCCCATGCGATAAAAAAAGGCACGTTGCCGTCAGATTTAGCGCAAAATAAAAAAGACCGTTCGTTTATTGGTTGTGCGGGAACTCAAATTGTTGAAGTTGTAAAGCAAGTATGTGAAAACGCGAAAACGAAAGGTTTTAGCGCAAGAGATGTACAAGTTTTAGCGCCTATGTACCGCGGGCCAGCAGGTATTAATGTGCTAAATGAGGCACTCCAAGAAGTATTCAATCCGAAAAAAGAAAAAAGTAGAGAAATTGCCTACGGTGATGTTGTGTATCGAACAGGTGATAAAGTACTACAGCTCGTAAATCAACCAGAAAGCCAAGTGTTTAATGGGGACATCGGAGAAATTGTTTCTGTATTTTATGCAAAAGAAAATGTGGAAAAACAAGATATGGTCGTCGTCTCATTTGATGGTATTGAAGTAACGTATATAAAGCCAGATTTAAATCAAATTACACATGCTTATTGCTGCTCCATTCATAAGTCGCAGGGAAGTGAATTCCCAATTGTAATCATGCCGATTGTAAAGAGCTATTATCGAATGTTGCGCCGTAATTTAATCTATACAGGTATTACGAGAAGTAAAAAGTTTTTAATTATTTGCGGAGAAGAATCAGCTTTTCAATCTGGGGTAAATCGTCTTGATGATGCAATGCGTCAAACGACGTTAGCAGGTCGTTTGCAGGAGTCGGAAGGAGAAGTACAGCTTGTAACAATTGATGGTGAAGAAATGGATGTGGAAAACATTTCACCGTATGATTTCATGTAGCAAGGTGAAATTATATAGTGAAACTTTCATTGCGGAAATCACTGAATTATTATGATTTCCACTCACTCGAGTTGATTCTTAGACAGAAGTGAGGAAAGTGTTAGATAGTTCTAGCATGTATAAATGAATACAGTTTGGACATAATGGCGAATAGAATCTGGGAGACTGTGAGGAGATGAAAGCCATATGTTCAGTTGTCCAAATTGTAAAGGGAAAGACATTGGAAAAATAGGTGTCAACCAATTTTATTGCTGGAATTGTTATATTGAATTATCGGTTTCAAAGGGGAAAATCCATACGCATCAAGTAGAAGAAGATGGCTCGCTTAGTTCTCTTGATGATTTATTTGATGAGAATGAACGGACCATCGGATAATCAAAAGGGGGATTTACTTTGAACGTACGCAATTCATTAATCGCATTAGGTGTTGGGGCTGCGGCATATAAATATGCACGTAAACAGGATATGTTTTCAAAACGCAATATGAAAAAAGCACGTAAAATGATTAAGTCTTACCTATAATCATTTTGATAAAATGTAAAAACTCCCTTATGATTAGGGAGTTTTTTATATGCTTGTATATAGATAAAAAAGTCCAATTTCTGAAAAAAGATGAGAAAGTCCATAGCATCCAATTCCGAGTACCCCGTAATACCACAGCTGTTTTGCCCGTTCTTTTCGCGTTGAACGAGTGAAGAATCCTTTCCAAATACCAAAACCGATGCATACCCATTCTAGAATCATACAGAGTGTAGAAAGAATTAACATAGACCAAACAATTGTCATAGTGTTCCCCCTCACGGTAATCTTTATTTTCTATAGAAATCCGAGTGGTTGTCCGTAGTATGTTAAATATATGTAAGGTTTTTAAAAACAGTATGGTCCGTATAAAAATATTTTAGTCCAGTGATTTTTTTAAAGTTTTACACATAACCTGCTCTATTTCTTTTCAAAATAAGGATGGAGGAGGTTTTTCGTGTGAAGAATCTTAAAATCATTTGGATCTATCGATTAGGTTTATTGTTATTAGTCTTTCTTTGCTTGCTTGTCTTTTTAAAGATAAAACCACTATGGGCACCAATTATATTCGTATTTAAAGTAGCGATTACACCATTTTTTATTGCGTGTTTTATTGCCTATTTATTGCATCCCTTAATTGAAAAATTACATGAAAAAGGAATGCCGCGAACACTTGCTATTTTGCTTATTTATATTCTCTTTTTTGGTGGTCTCGGCTATGGGATTTATAAAGGAACACCGATTGTGATTGCACAGTTACAAGAAATTAATGAGCAGTTTCCACAGTTTATGAAAATGTATGATTCTTGGATGGATGGAGTAACAGAACAGACTGCGAATTTCCCGGACTTTATTCATGAGAAAGTAAAACAAATCTTTGTCGGTATTGAAACGAAGATACAAGCGCTTTTAAATAAAGTGATGAGTACAGCGCGTGGTGTACTGGATTCATTGCTGATTATTTTCTTAATTCCGTTCATTGTATTTTACATATTAAAAGACTATGGGGAGTTTTATCATGTTTTTTGGAAACTTGTTCCGAGTAAATGGCGTAGTACAGGACAAGTTTTAGCAAAGGAAATTGACAAGTCGCTTGGAAGTTATATTCGAGGACAATTATTTGTTTGTTTAGTATTAGGAGGAGTATCTGCTCTTTCTTTTTGGTTTATCGGTATGAAGTATCCGCTTTTACTTGGGATTATTGTAGGGGTTACAGACATTATCCCGTACTTTGGCCCTATTTTAGGTGCAATCCCAACTTTGATGATTGCAGCGACGATATCCACGAATCTTTTTATCAAAGCAGGTATCGCACTTGCGATTTTACAATTTGTTGAAAGTAACATTCTATCACCGTATATTGTGGGGAAATCATTACGTATGCACCCAGTTATTATTATGCTCGCTCTTCTTATTGGAGGGGAAATTGGTGGGATTATAGGTCTTTTAATAGCCGTCCCTATTTTAGCAGTGGTACGTACAGTGATTGTTCATATAAAGCCGCTTTGGAAACATTGACAAATGGAAACGGATTCGCTACAATTTTGGCATATAGGATAAACTTATATAAGTTTATATATCAAAACGTATCATGTATGATTTTAAATTGATGACGGAACGAGTATGTTACAGTCCATTTTTAGAGAGAAACTTCCATCGGCTGAAAGAAGTTTTAAATGAAGGGTAACAGAACGCTAATCCTGAGAGCAGCTAATCACTGCCGTCTTGCCACGTTACGGCACCATGAGGTGATGAAATAAATGCATATTGTTATGATATGCAATCTAGCTTCAGCGTCTAAAAGCAAGACGCTTCTGCTTTTTATTTCATAATTAGGGTGGTATCGCGAGTTAACTCTCGTCCCTTTTATAGGGACGGGAGTTTTTTGTTTTTTATGGAATTTCTTAAAGGAGGAAATATAGATGAAACAATTAACAGGCGCACAAATTCGTCAAATGTTTTTAGACTTTTTTGAGGAAAAAGGGCATGCAATTGAACCAAGTGCATCATTAGTTCCGCACGAGGATCCATCTCTTTTATGGATCAACAGTGGTGTAGCGACATTAAAGAAATATTTTGATGGTCGTGTAATCCCGCAAAACCCACGTATTACAAACGCACAAAAATCAATTCGTACAAATGATATTGAAAACGTTGGGAAAACAGCTCGTCACCATACATTCTTTGAAATGTTAGGAAACTTCTCAATTGGCGACTACTTTAAAGAAGAAGCAATTACATGGGCTTGGGAGTTTTTAACAAGCGACAAATGGATTGGATTCGAAAAAGAATTACTATCTGTTACGATCCATCCAGAGGATGAAGAAGCATTTACAATTTGGAATGAAAAAATGGGCGTTCCAAAAGAGCGCATCATTCGTTTAGAAGAAAACTTCTGGGATATTGGAGAAGGACCAAGTGGACCAAATACAGAAATTTTCTATGACCGCGGTGAAGCTTACGGTAACGATTTTAGTGACCCAGAATTATATCCAGGCGGAGAAAACGAGCGTTACTTAGAAGTATGGAACCTTGTATTCTCTCAATTTAATCATAATCCGGATGGCTCATATACGCCACTTCCTAAGAAAAACATCGATACAGGTATGGGTCTAGAGCGTATGACATCTATCGTTCAAGATGTACCTACAAACTTTGATACAGACCTATTTATGCCAATGATTGGTGCAACAGAATCAATTTCTGGCGAGAAGTATCGTGATGGTGATGCAGAAAAAGATATGGCATTTAAAGTAATCGCTGACCATATTCGTACAGTAACATTTGCTGTTGGTGATGGAGCGCTTCCTTCTAATGAAGGCCGTGGCTATGTATTACGTCGTTTATTACGCCGCGCTGTACGTTATGCGAAGAAATTAAACATCAATCGTCCATTTATGTATGAATTAGTACCGGTTGTTGGAGAAGTAATGAAAGACTTCTATCCAGAAGTTCTTGAAAAGAAAGACTTCATTGCACGCGTTGTGAAAAATGAAGAAGAGCGTTTCCATGAAACACTGCATGACGGAGAAGCGATTTTAGCAGAAGTGATTGCAAAAGCGAAAGAAGAAAAAACAACTGTTATTTCTGGAGCAGATGCATTCCGTTTATATGACACATACGGATTCCCAATTGAGTTAACAGAAGAATATGCAGAAGAAGCTGGTATGACAGTTGATCATGCAGGTTTTGAAGCAGAGATGGAAAAACAACGTGAGCGTGCACGTGCTGCTCGTCAAGATGTTGATTCTATGCAAGTTCAAGGTGGCGTACTCGGAGAAGTTAAAGTAGCAAGTGAATTCGTTGGTTACGGTACAGTTGCTACAGAAAGTAATGTTGTTGCACTTGTAAAGAACGGCGAATATACAGATAGCTTGCAAGTAGGTGAAGAAGGACAATTAATGCTTGATGTAACACCATTCTATGCTGAGAGCGGTGGACAAATTGCAGACCGTGGTTATCTTCTTGCTGACGGTGTAAAAGTTCTTGTAAAAGACGTACAAAAAGCACCAAATGGTCAAAACTTACACAAAGTGGTTGTAGAAGAAGGAACATTAACGAAAGAGGCTGCAGTTAAAGCTGTTATTGATACGAAAAACCGTAGCAGTGTTGTGAAAAACCATACGGCGACGCATATTTTGCACCAAGCATTAAAAGATGTACTTGGAACGCATGTTAACCAAGCTGGTTCCCTTGTAACATCAGAACGTTTACGCTTTGACTTCTCTCACTTCGGTCAAGTACAAGCTGACGAATTAGAAAAAATTGAGCGTATTGTAAACGAGAAAATTTGGGAAAGTATTGATGTTGCCATTTCTCAAAAATCAATTGAAGAAGCAAAAGAAATGGGTGCAATGGCATTATTCGGTGAAAAATACGGAGATGTTGTACGCGTTGTTCAAGTTGGCGATTACAGCTTAGAACTTTGTGGTGGTTGCCATGTTGATAACACAGCATCTATCGGTATTTTCAAAATTGTTGCTGAGTCAGGTATCGGAGCAGGAACGCGCCGTATTGAGGCAGTAACAGGTAAATCTGCATACGAACTAATGAACGATCAAGTAGGGTTGTTAAAAGAAGCTGCAGGAAAAATGAAAACAAATCCGAAAGATATTTTAACAAGAGTAGATGGCCTATTTGCAGAAGTGAAACAACTTCAAAAAGAGAACGAATCTCTTGCTGCTAAATTGAGCAATATTGAAGCAGGAAACTTAACAGATTCAGTACGTACAGTTGATGGAGTGAATGTATTAGCAACAAAAGTAAATGTTGCAGATATGAATAACTTACGTACAATGATGGACGACCTTAAAAATAAATTAGAGTCTGCGGTTGTTGTATTAGTAGCTGTAAACGATGATAAAGTAAATATCTTAGCAGGTGTAACGAAAGATTTAATTAGCCAAGGTTACCATGCAGGTAAACTTGTGAAAGAAGTTGCTTCTCGCTGTGGTGGAGGCGGTGGAGGCCGTCCTGACATGGCTCAAGCAGGCGGTAAAAATCCAGCACAAGTGGATGAAGCGTTAGCAGTTGTAGAAGAGTACGTTAAATCTGTTTCAAAATAATAAGAGAGTAGTGTACAATAGTAGGGGGAGGAGAGATTCTTCTCCCTATACTTACTACTTATAAGTGAGGTGCTTAAAATGGACGGTTTTGATAAAACAATGAAGTTTAACTTTCAAGATGAAAAACAGAGTGTCCATGTAAATGATGTACTTTTAACTGTGTATGATGCACTTCAAGAAAAAGGGTATAATCCGATTAACCAAATTGTCGGTTATTTATTAAGTGGAGATCCAGCATACATACCTCGTCATAAAGATGCACGAAACATTATTCGCAAGTTAGAGCGTGATGAACTAATTGAAGAGCTTGTGAAGTCTTACTTGAAACATCATCGTGAGGAGTAGTTTATGCGGATATTAGGTTTAGATGTTGGTACAAAAACAGTAGGTGTTGCGATCAGTGATGAAATGGGCTGGACAGCACAAGGCTTAGAAACGATTAAAATCAATGAAGAACGAGGAAATTTCGGTTTTGATCGTATTTCTGAGTTAGTAAAACAGTACAATGTGGACAAGATAGTAGTAGGATTGCCAAAAAACATGAATGGTACAATTGGACCACGTGGTGAAGCTTGCCAACAATTTGCACAAAGCCTACGGGAGCTGTTACAATTGGAAGTTGTACTGTGGGATGAGCGTCTGTCAACAATGGCAGCCGAACGTCTGCTCATTTCGGCTGATGTAAGCCGAAAAAAACGAAAGCAAGTCATTGATAAGATGGCAGCAGTCGTGATTTTACAAGGATATTTAGATAGCAAATAAGAGGTGACCAGAATGGAAGAAAATCAAATTACAATTGTAGACGAAAAAGGAAACGAACATTTATGTGAAATTATTTTCACTTTTGATGCTGAAAAATTTGGCAAGAAATCTTATGTAGTCTTCTCTCCAATCGGTGAGGTTGACGAAGATGGCGAGCAAATTTATGACGCAATGGCTTTTGAGCAAAATGAAGAAGAGTCAGGTGGAACATTACTTCCGATCGAATCTGAAGAAGAGTGGGAAATGGTGCAAGAAATGTTTAACACGCTTGCTGAAGAAGAAGAAGGTCAAGAGTAATTCATTTAAAAGATGGGCTGTGCATACAGTCCATCTTTTTTTTATTCATGTGCAAAATGACAGATTTTTTGTCGAAACTACATAATTGTTTATAGTATAATAAGACGGATTGCAGAAAAAATAAAATGCCTGTCTAGAAACGATAGGTGTATTTGTCGCGATTTTGTAGGATGCTGTATAGAGTAGATACATATGGTCTACAATTGAATAAGGAGGAAGAACTTTGTTAGAAAATCAAGCGAAGAAGAAGTATAGACGTGGGCTTTTAATTGTTATTATTGCACTAATTGTAGTTTGCGGTTCAGTCTATGCATATATTTCATCCGCGTTACAACCAGTGGATAGTGGAAATAAAAAAGAAATTGAAGTAGAAATTCCAAAAGGGTCATCAACAAGTAAAATTGGAGAGGTTTTGGAAGAAAAAGGTGCTATTAAAAATGGTACAGTATTTAGCTTTTATGCCAAAGCAAAATCTAAAAACTTGCAAGCTGGTACATATTTATTAAATTCATCGATGAGTGTGGATGATGTAATGGAACAAATGTCATCAGGTAATGTACATCGTCCAGTTGCATATAAATTGACGATTAAAGAAGGCGCACAAGTTGTTGAAATCGCCGATATGATTGCGAAGGAACTGAAATGGAAAAAGGAAGATGTTGTTCGCCAATTAAACGATAAGGCATTTGTTCAAAAGATGCAGCAAAAATATCCCGTATTATTAACGAATAAAATTTTTGATGGCAATATTAAATATCCGTTAGAAGGCTATTTATATCCAGCAACATATTCTTTCTATAAAAAAGATACAGCTTTAGAAGAAATTGTGACGGTGATGCTTGAGAAAACAAATGCCCTAATTGTTCAAAATGAAGCGAAAATGAAAGAAAAACAGTTAGACGTTCATCAGCTATTAACACTATCTTCTTTAATTGAAGAAGAGGCGACTGGGTTTACGGATCGTCAAAAGGTTTCTAGCGTCTTTTATAATCGGTTAGCGAAAGGAATGCCATTACAAACAGATCCGACAGTATTATATGCGCTTGGAAAACATAAACAACGTGTCTTATATGAAGATTTAAAAGTGAATTCGCCTTATAATACGTATTTTGTAAAAGGGTTGCCAGTTGGACCAATTGCGAACTCTGGGAAACATTCTGTACAAGCAGCGTTAGAACCTGCTCAAACAGATTATTACTATTTCTTAGCAGCACCAAGTGGTGAAGTGTATTATGCTAAAACACTAGAAGAACATAATACTTTAAAACAAAAATATATTACGCAAAAGAAATGAAAATAGGAGGGAGAGCGAAAAGGGTCGCATATCCCTCTTTTTTATGGTAAAATATATCGGGTTAAAAACTGGCAGAAGAATCGTTTTTAATATCAAAACGGGACGTACAAGCTAAGGGTAAAGCTGGCTTGTATTTTTATTGCATTCTATGTGTGAAAAGACAAAGACTGACACGTCATAGAGGCACTTCTCCATGTAAATAAGGAGGACCATTTATGGAGGATGCAGTTAACGAGTACCTATTATCATTTATTGATCCGAAAGATAAACTTATTCTTGAAATGGAACAGTACGCAAGTGAAAATCATGTGCCAATTATGGATCGTCTTGGGATGGAATTTATGTTGCAATTCTTACGGTTAATTGGACCAACAAGTATATTAGAACTTGGAACAGCGATTGGTTATTCTAGTATTCGTATGATGCAAGCAATTCCAAATTCGCGTATTGTGACAGTAGAACGCAATAGCGATCGATATGAAAAAGCACTTGAATATATAGAGCGTTCTTCTGTGAAAGAACGCATTTCAGTTATTTATGGAGATGCATTAGAAACGGGCGAACAAGTGAAGGAACATGGAACATTCGACGTTATTTTTATTGATGCAGCAAAAGGACAATACCGTCGTTTCTTTGACTTATATGAGCCATTATTAAATCCTGGTGGTGTCATTATTTCAGATAATGTTATGTACCATGGACTTGTAACGACAAAAGAGAAAATCGAAAATAGACGTACACGTGGTTTGATTCGTCGTATTAAGACGTACAATGAATGGCTTATGAACCATGAAGGATATGACACAACCATTTTCCCAATTGGTGATGGAGTAGCCGTGAGTAAAAAGAGAGGGTGACAAGGGTATGAAAAAACCTGAATTGTTAGTAACGCCAAGAGTGGTGGCGGATATTGAACCTCTTGCAAAAGCAGGGGCAAGTGCAGTAATGATCGGTGAACAAAAGTTTGGTTTACGTTTAGCAGGGGAGTTTTCACGTGATGATGTGAAACAGGCAGTAAGCATTGCACATGAAAATGGTATGAAAGTATACGTAGCAATGAACGCTATGTTCCATAACGACAAAGTAGAAGAATTAAAAGACTACGTTTCATTTTTACAAGAAGTAAATGTAGACGCAGTTGTTTTTGGAGACCCAGCGGTATTAATGACTGTACGTGAAGTAGCGCCAAACATGCAAATGCATTGGAATACAGAAACGACAGCAACGAACTGGTTCACATGTAACTATTGGGGCCGAAAAGGTGCAAAGCGTGCTGTACTTGCACGTGAATTAAGCTTAGATGAAATTGTTGAATTAAAAGAAAACGCTGAAGTAGAGCTAGAAGTACAAATTCACGGTATGACATGCATGTTCCAATCAAAACGTTCATTAGTAGGAAACTACTTTGAGTATCAAGATCGTAATCTGGAAATTGAAAAGAAAAAGCACGAAGAGAATATGTTTTTACATGATCCAGAACGTAATAACAAATATCCAATTTATGAGGATGAAAATGGGACTCATATTATGAGTCCAAATGATATTTGCTTCATTGATGAGTTAGATGAACTTATTGATGCTGAAATTGATAGCTTGAAGATTGACGGGGTATTAAAAAGCTCTGAATACATTACCCAAGTGACAAAGAAATATCGTAAAGCTATTGATTTATGTGTAGAAGATCGCGATGCGTATTATGACGTGAAAGACGATTTATATAAAGAGATAGAACAAATTCAACCAGTAAATCGTCCGTTAGATACAGGATTCTTCTTTAAAGAAACGGTTTACTAAACGAGGAGGGTGTAGGAAATGACTGTACAAGAAATTTCACGAGTAGTCGATGGAAAACGCGTTATTGTGAAAAAACCTGAACTGTTAATCCCTGCAGGTAATTTAGAAAAATTAAAAGTAGCTATCCATTATGGTGCAGATGCTGTATATTTAGGTGGACAAGAATTTGGCCTTCGTTCAAATGCAGGTAACTTTACGCTGGAAGAAATGGCAGAAGGCGTTGAATTTGCAAAGAAATATGGTGCGAAAATATATGTAACAACAAATATCTTTGCGCATAATGAAAATATGGATGGACTTGAAGAATATTTACGAGGGATTGAAAAAGCTGGTGTAACAGGTATTATCGTTGCAGATCCGCTTATTATTGAGACGTGTAAACGTGTAGCACCTTCTGTTGAAGTACATTTAAGTACACAGCAATCACTATCCAACTGGAAAGCAGCACAGTATTGGAAAGAAGAAGGCTTACATCGTCTTGTATTAGCGCGTGAAGTCGGCTATGAAGAAATGAAGGAAATTAAAGAAAATGTTGATGTTGAAATTGAAGCCTTCGTCCATGGTGCAATGTGCATTGCATATTCCGGAAGATGTACATTAAGTAACCATATGACAGCACGTGACTCAAACCGCGGTGGTTGTTGTCAATCTTGTCGCTGGGATTATGATCTAGTACAAACAGTATCACAACATAAAGAAGCAGAAGAACTTCCTTTATTCCAAGAAGGCGATGAACATTTTGCGATGAGTCCAAAAGACTTAAATCTGATTCTGTCAATTCCAAAAATGATTGAAATTGGAATTGACAGCTTAAAAGTAGAAGGTCGTATGAAATCTATTCATTATGTAGCGACGGTAGCAACTGTATATCGCAAAGTAATTGATACGTATTGTGCGGATCCTGATAACTTTGAGTTTAAACAAGAATGGTTAGATGAGCTTGATAAATGTGCAAATCGTGATACAGCTCCAGCATTCTTTGAAGGAGTTCCTGGGCATCAAGAACAAATGTATGGAAATCATAGTAAGAAAACAACGTATGATTTTGCTGGTTTAGTGTTAGATTATAACGAAGAAACAGGTATTGTGACGATTCAGCAGCGCAATTACTTCAAACCAGGTCATGAAGTTGAGTTCTTTGGACCAGAAATAGAAAACTTTACACAAACGGTGGAGAAAATTTGGGATGAGGATGGAAACGAATTAGATGCAGCGAGACATCCGTTGCAAATCGTGAAATTCAAAGTGGATCAACCAGTGTATGTGAACAACATGATGCGAAAAAGCATACTTCAATAAGAAAGAGTGGTAGTTGAATGGGGACGAACAAGCCTGTTGTAATTGGAATTGCTGGTGGTTCAGGATCTGGTAAGACAAGTGTAACAAAAGCAATCTTTGATCATTTTCAAGGTCATTCGATTTTAATTTTGGAACAAGATTATTATTATAAAAATCAAAGCCATTTACCGATGGAAGAGCGTTTAAAAACAAATTATGATCATCCATTAGCATTTGATAATGATTTGTTAATTGAGCACTTGCATCAGTTGCTTGATTATGCACCGATTGAGAAGCCTGTGTATGACTATACATTGCATACTCGGTCAGAAGAAATCATTCCCGTTGAACCGAAAGATGTAATTATTCTAGAAGGAATTCTAATTTTAGAAGACCCACGTCTTTGCGAATTAATGGACATTAAGCTGTTTGTTGATACAGATGCAGACTTGCGTATTTTACGTCGCATGCAACGCGATATTAAAGAACGTGGTCGTACAATGGACTCTGTTATCGAACAATATGTAAATGTTGTGCGTCCAATGCATAATCAATTTATCGAGCCTTCTAAGAAATTTGCGGATATTATTATCCCAGAAGGTGGACAAAATCATGTTGCAATTGATATTATGGTTACAAAAATAGCAACAATTCTTGAACAAAAAGTAAATTTGTAATAGCATAGTAAAAGATATACGATAGGAAGGGATTTTTTTCCTTCTTATCGAATACAATGAATCATGCAACCTCACCTAATGCTAGGTGGGGGCATATTTATATGAGATTTCCATACATATCTTCTTTATATTAAGGAAGAATTGGAAAAATACGGGGTTGTATGTGACAACTCCACTGGTGTTATTGCGCTAGAAACCTCCGCTATATAATAAGGCGGAGGAGTTTTCATATTGAACTCCTCTTTTTTTCGGGGGATTGGTATATAAAAGGAGTGGAAAACATGGCAACAGAAAAAACATACCCTATGACACTTGAGGGAAAACAAAAGTTAGAGAATGAAGTTGAACAATTAAAAACAGTACGACGTAAGGAAGTTGTAGAGCGTATTAAAATCGCGCGTAGTTTCGGGGATCTTTCTGAGAACTCTGAGTACGATGCAGCAAAAGATGAGCAAGCGTTTGTAGAAGGACGTATTACACAATTAGAAAATATGATTCGTAACGCAGTCATCATTGAAGATAATGGCGAAGAATCTACAGTTGTAACATTAGGTAAAACGGTAACGTTTAAAGAATTACCAGATGGAGATGAAGAAGCTTACACAATCGTTGGTAGTGCAGAAGCTGATCCGTTTGAAGGAAGAATCTCTAACGATTCTCCAATCGCAAAGAGCTTACTTGGTAAGCAAATTGGTGAAAAAGTAGCAATCCAAACACCAGGCGGAGAAATGCAAGTTGAGATTGTTTCTGTAAAATAATGAAAAAGGTCACTCATATTGATATGAGTGACCTTTTTTTATAAAGTGAAAGTATGATTTGTATAAAAGGAATGAAACCTCGTCTAAACTGAAAGACGAGGTGTTTTTTATGAAAATGAAGCGGAGAATTATGATCACCTTACTATGTTTTATGTGCATCATGTTCGTACTACTTGGTAGACTGATACAAATACAACTTATAGCTACGGAGTCATTTACGGATAAGCATATAAATTTAATTGAAAAAAGTGTTATCCAACGGACGCAAGCGATCACAGTGGATGATGGTAGGGGCCATTTTGTTGATCGAAATGGAATAGAACTCGGCGAAGAAAGCTATCCAGTATTAATTATTTTTCCATTTTTACAAATAAAAAATGACATGTTAGAGAAAATTGCGCATATCATTGGTGTGCCAGGGCAAGACATGAGTAGACAAATGAAAGATAGACGTAAACCATTTATATTTCAAAGAGGTGATCGACCATTTAAATTGACAAAAGAGCAGATGGAGAGAGTGAACGGTGCTGATATGTTAGGTATGGTGGCAACAGAGGTGAGGATGAAGCAATTATCAGAAGCTGAACATTTAATTGGCGTAGTAGGAGAGAATGAGAAAGAATTTAAAAAGAGGTATGAGAAAATAAAGAAATTGCCTAGTCAAACACCCATCGGTATTTCTGGTTTACAGCAATCATTTGATGAGTTTGTAATGACAGATGGAGAAACAAAAGTGCTGTATCAAGTAGATAGGCAGGGAGAACCGATTTTTGGGAAGCGTGCAAAATACACTTCTCCCGGAAACCCTTTTTATCCTGTGACAATTCAAACAACGATAGAAAAATCGTTGCAACAAAAAGCAGAGGAACTCGTCCAAAAACATGGACTGAAAAAGGGCGGATTAGTATTACTTGATGTGAAGACGAATGAAATTGTAGCAATGGTGAGTAAACCGTCCTTACAGATGAATGATAAAATGGCATATAAGCAAAGTATGGAGAATCAAATGCTAACACCGCATTTTCCTGGGTCTGTCTTTAAAACAGTTGTAGCAGCTGCAGCGATTGATAACAATTTGACATCTGGTCGCACATTTAATTGTGATACCGACCCATATGGTGAGAACACGCCGCAAGTTATGATGGGGAAATTAAATTTTACAGAGAGTTTTGTAAGAAGCTGTAACCGGGCATTTGCGGTCCTTGGTAACGAATTAATACAAAAGGATAAACAGGTGATGGAAACGTATTTGGAGGCATTAGGAGCGAGTGAAACAGTTGGTTGGAAAGGCACTGTGTTTCATACATCCGAATTTAAACAGTTACCAGAAGAAAAGAAAGCAATAGTTTGGAACGGGGAACAAAATAAAGGTAGCCATAAGGCAGTTGCACAAACAGCAATTGGGCAAAAGGATGTAAAAGTATCGCCTTTAGCTGTAGCAAATATGATGGCTACAATTGCTAGGAATGGAGAGAAGCGAGAAGTAAAAGCTGTGAATGAAGTAAGGTATAGAAATGGAACGGAATTCTTCCGATTTGAGGAGCATAAGTTGGAAGGAAGACAACTTTCTTATGGAACGGTGAAGAAGGTACAGGAATTATTAAGAAATGTTGTAACGATGGAGAAAGGAACGGGCGCTGCTTTTCGATCATTGCCATTATCTATTGCTGGAAAATCAGGGACAGCACAAACTGGAAAAGGAGAGAAGGTAAATCGTTGGTTCGCCGGCTATTTTCCCTATGAACAACCAAGATATGCTTTAGTTGTAGTTGATATAGAAACAAATAGTAATCAAAATAAAGTAACACCAATTTTTAAAGAATTGGTAGAAGACATTGCAGGGTGGGAAAGCAGGAAGTAATCTTGCAATTGGTTATTAAATATTGTCATTTCGTTAAAATATCATTGTAATTGTTCAACCTTTTTAGATTTAATGTTACAATAGCAAGTAGGAAAAACTGCATGGAGGTTTGAAGAATGGCAGGAGGATCTAGATTCCAAAAGAAACAACAAAAACGTCGTCAAAACGGTGTTTTAAATATTGCAATTGCTATCGTATTGTTAGCGGTACTTGTTGTAGCGTACCAAGTATTCTTTACTTCTGATACAACAGAACAAGCGTCTCCTAAAGAAAAGAAAGTATCTCAGGAAACGAAGAAAGATAGTAAAGCTGAGAAAAAGAAAGATAAAGAAGAACAAGCGAAAGTAGAAGAGCAGAAGAAGAAAGAGGAAGAAGAGAAGAAACAGGCTGAAGAAGAGAAACAAAAAGCTGAGGAAGAAGCGAAAGCTAATGAAAAGGTTCCAGCTGAAAAAACACAGCCACAAGCTAAAGAAGCTTACACAAAACCTTCTTGGAAGCCGATTGGTACAGAACAAGGTGCAACACCAGCAATGACATTTAAACAAGGATCAGCAGATTGGAATGAAATGAAGCAAGCCATTTCCTCTGCAATTGAAGTTCCAGTGGAACAATTAACCATTCACCGCATTGGAAATAACGGTCAACAAAAAGCGTATGGTAATGTCCAAGATAAACAAAGCGGTAAAAGATATTATGTAAATATTGATTGGGTAGACAATGAGGGTTGGAAGCCAACACTTGTTCAAACTCTAAACTAAAAAAGAGAGAGGTTCTTAAGAACCTCTCTCTTTTTTAGTTAGCGTAATTTTTTTAATTTAAAATGAACAACGGCACTATAATAAGGTCTTTTGCTTTCGGGATCCATAACCATTTGGTGAGAAATGTGATGAACTTCTAGCATAAGTGCTTTGTTATTGTCAATTTGCTCGTTAATTTTCTTTTCTAAAGAAACTAAGTTTGCAGCCTCAAAAAATTCCACTTTATCTTCTAGCATTTCAAAGGTAAATGACATAAAGACCGCTCCTCTCTACATAATCAAGTTAAGTGTAACAAAGAAAAGAAGGAAATACCATGTACATTTCAATTGACATTTCCCCCATTAGGGCATATCATACTGATAAAACCGATAAGAAAAAGGGGAATTTTATATGGGTACAGAATTTAACGGTTTATTTGATGAATGGGCTCATACGTATGATTCATTCGTACAAGGCGAAGATATACAATATAAAGAAGTTTTCGCCCATTATGAGGACATTTTAGAGGATGTAGTAAACAAATCATTTGGAAATGTATTAGAGTTTGGTGTTGGCACTGGCAATTTAACAAATCAATTATTACTTGCTGGTCGCACTGTTTACGGCATAGAGCCGTCACGTGAAATGCGTGCTATCGCAAAAGAAAAATTGCCGAAAGAATTTTCAATTACAGAGGGAGATTTTCTTTCTTTTGATGTCCCAAATGCTATTGATACAATTGTGAGCACCTATGCGTTTCATCATCTAACAGATGAAGAAAAAGATGTAGCAATTGCGAAGTATAGTCAATTGCTAAACAAAGGTGGTAAAATAGTGTTTGCTGATACGATATTTGCAGATCAAGAAGCATATGATAAAACTGTCGAAGTTGCAAAGCAGAGAGGTTTTCATCAGTTAGCAGATGATTTGCAAACGGAATACTATACACGTATTCCGATCATGCAATCTATTTTTGAAAACAATGGCTTCCATGTAACATTTACGAGAAGAAATCATTTCGTGTGGGTAATGGAGGCAACTAAGCAATAGAAAGAGGGATTAGATTGAGAATTGCTGTAATTGGAGCAATGGAAGAAGAAGTACGTATTTTGCGTGACAAATTAGAACAAGCAGAAACAGAAACCGTTGCAGGTTGTGAGTTTACGAAAGGGACATTAGCAGGACATGAAGTAATCTTGTTAAAGTCAGGTATTGGTAAAGTGAACGCAGCTATGTCAACGACAATTTTATTAGAGAGATATCAACCTGAAAAAGTAATTAATACTGGCTCAGCTGGTGGGTTCCATCAATCATTAAACGTTGGTGATGTTGTCATTTCAACAGAAGTTCGTCATCATGATGTGGATGTAACTGCATTTGATTATGAGTATGGTCAAGTGCCAGGTATGCCACCAGGATTTAAAGCTGATGAGGAGTTAGTTACATTAGCGGAGAAATGTATGAAGGCTGAAGAAAAGATTCAAGTTGTTAAAGGAATGATTGCAACAGGTGATTCATTTATGAGTGATCCGAATCGTGTTGCAGCAATCCGCGATAAATTTGAAAACCTTTATGCAGTAGAAATGGAAGCGGCAGCGGTTGCACAAGTATGTCATCAATATAAAGTACCATTTGTGATTATTCGTGCACTTTCTGATATTGCTGGTAAAGAATCTGATGTTTCTTTCGATCAATTTTTAGATCAAGCAGCTCTTCATTCTACAAACTTCATTGTGAAAGTATTAGAAGAGTTAAAGTAATGTAACAAAAAGGCAACTGTCTCATATAAAGAAAATACATACAGTTGCCTTTTCTTTATTGGCAAACAAGGAGGAGAACACGATGAAAGTATATCGTGGAGTTCATGAATTAATTGGCCATACACCAGTTGTAGAAATTACTCGTTTTTCACTTCCAGAGGGTGTTCGTTTATTTGCGAAGCTTGAATTTTATAATCCAGGTGGAAGCGTGAAGGATCGCTTAGGAAGAGAACTAATTGAAGATGCACTGGAAAAAGGGCTTGTAACGCCAGGGGGAACAATTATTGAACCGACAGCAGGGAATACTGGTATTGGACTGGCACTTGCGGCACTCGAGCATGATTTACATGTGATCGTTTGTGTCCCGGAAAAATTCAGTATTGAAAAGCAAGAGTTAATGAAAGCACTTGGTGCAACCGTTGTGCATACCCCTACTGAAAAAGGCATGACTGGTGCAATTGCAAAGGCAAAAGAATTAGAAAGAGAAATTCCAAATTCATACTCTCCAAGCCAATTTGCAAATGATGCAAATCCCCGTGCCTATTTTAAAACACTAGGCCCTGAGTTATGGGATGCATTACAAGGAGAGATTGATATATTTGTGGCAGGTGCAGGTACTGGGGGAACCTTTATGGGAACTGCATCATATTTAAAAGAACAGAACAGTAAAATTAAGACAGTAATTGTAGAACCGGAAGGATCTATTTTAAATGGTGGTGAAGCTGGTTCACATGAAACAGAAGGAATCGGTCTTGAATTTATTCCGCCATTTTTAAAAACATCTTATTTCGATGGAATTTATACAATTTCGGACCAACATGCATTCAGACGCGTGAAAGAGTTAGCGCAGAAAGAAGGCCTTCTTGTTGGGAGTTCTTCAGGAGCGGCATTTCACGCAAGCTTATTAGAGGCTGAAAAAGCAAAACCAGGTACAAATATTGTAACGATTTTTCCAGATAGTAGTGAGCGTTACTTAAGTAAAGATATATACAAAGGATGGGAATAAAAAATGAGAGCAAAAACAAAGTTAATTCATGGTATTCGCATAGGAGAACCTTTAACTGGATCTGTAAACGTACCGATTTATCAAACAAGTACGTATAAACAAGAGGCGGTTGGTAAACATCAAGGATATGAATATTCACGTACAGGAAATCCAACGCGTTCTGCATTAGAAGAAATGATTGCAGTGCTAGAAAACGGTCATGCAGGATTTGCTTTTGGTTCAGGGATGGCTGCTATTACAGCAACGATTATGTTATTCTCAAAAGGGGATCATGTCATTTTAACAGATGATGTTTATGGCGGAACGTATCGCGTCATTACAAAAGTATTGAACCGCTTTGGGATTGAGCATACATTTATTGATACAACAAACTTAGACGAAGTAGCAGAGGCAATTCGTCCTAACACGAAAGCGATTTATGTAGAAACACCAACAAACCCACTATTAAAAATTACAGATATTAAGCAAATTTCTACACTTGCAAAAGAAAAAGGTTTACTAACAATTATTGATAACACATTTATGACACCGTACTGGCAGTCTCCAATTTCTTTAGGTGCAGATATTGTCCTTCATAGTGCAACGAAATATTTAGGTGGACATAGTGATGTTGTCGCTGGATTAGTTGTTGTAAATAGCCCACAATTAGCAGAAGATCTTCATTTTGTTCAAAACTCAACAGGTGGTATTCTTGGACCACAAGACAGCTTTTTATTACTTCGCGGTTTAAAAACATTAGGGATTCGTATGGAAGAGCATGAAACAAATGCACGTGCAATTGCGGAGTTCTTGAACAATCATCCAAAAGTAAACAAAGTATATTACCCAGGTCTTGAGTCGCATTCCAATCATGAATTAGCAAAAGAACAAGCAAACGGATACGGTGCAATTATCTCATTTGATGTAGATAGTGAAGAAACGTTAAATAAAGTACTTGAGAAAGTGCAGTACTTTACACTTGCTGAAAGTTTAGGAGCAGTAGAAAGCCTAGTTTCTATTCCTGCTCAAATGACACACGCATCTATTCCAGCAGATCGTCGTAAAGAATTAGGAATTACAGATACATTAATTCGTATTTCTGTCGGCATTGAAGATGGCCAAGATTTAATTGAAGATTTAGCACAAGCGTTAGCATAATGAAAAGGAGCACTGCTAAATAGGGCAGTGCTTTTCTTGTAGTTTTAAATGTGAATAATTTCACAAACCAGACACACACAAAGAAAAAGATTTCGTGTATAGTAAAATCAAGAAACGATGCTTCATATATAATTTTGTGAAAAACTTCACAAATAATGGGATTCATGTAGAAAAGTAACTCTATTTTTTTACGCTAATAGGGACTTTATAAGACCAAATAGCAGAATAGGAGAGATTTACATGGTAGTCAAAGAGAAAGTTGTAAATGAGATGCAAGAAGTAACAGAAATGATTGATACGTTGGTGAAGAACGGTCAGGAAGCTTTACGGGCATTAGAGGATTTTACACAAGAGCAAATTGACAACATTGTACATGAAATGGCACTTGCGGGTGTAGACCAACATATGCCGCTTGCGAAAATGGCTGTTGAGGAAACGGGCCGCGGTGTATATGAAGACAAGTGCATCAAAAATATTTTTGCCACCGAATATATTTGGCATAGTATGAAAAGGGATAAAACAGTGGGAATCATTCATGAAGATCCTCATGAAGAAATCATAGAAATTGCAGAACCAGTTGGTGTAGTTGCTGGGGTAACACCAGTAACGAATCCAACTTCGACAACGATGTTTAAAGCGTTAATCGCAATGAAAACAAGAAACCCAATTATTTTCGCATTTCATCCTTCTGCACAAAACTGCTCGATTGCAGCAGCTACAACATTACGTGATGCAGCAGTGAAGGCGGGTGCGCCAGAGAACTGTATGCAATGGATTGAAAAACCTTCTGTTGAGGCAACAAAGCAATTAATGAATCATGAAGGTGTTGCACTTGTTCTGGCAACTGGAGGCGCAGGGATGGTGAAATCAGCGTATTCTACTGGTAAACCAGCGCTTGGAGTAGGACCTGGAAATGTACCTTGTTATATAGAGAAATCAGCACATGTAAAACGTGCTGTAAATGATTTGATTTTATCAAAAACATTTGATAACGGTATGATTTGTGCTTCTGAACAAGCAATGATTGTAGATAAAGAAATCTATGATGATGTGAAAGAAGAAATGCTAGCAAATAATTGTTACTTTGTAACAGAAGAGGAACAAAAAAAATTAGAGAAGCTTGTCATTAATGAAAATACATGTGCAGTAAATAGTGATATTGTAGGTAAGTCAGCATACTATATTGCGGCATTAGTAGGGATTACTGTACCAAAAGATACAAAGATGCTCGTAGCTGAAATTAAAGGTGTCGGGGCAGCCTATCCGCTATCTCGCGAAAAGTTGAGCCCGGTATTAGCTTGTGTAAAAGCAAACTCATTAGAAGAAGGTTTTATATATTGTGAAGGGATGCTAGACCTTGGTGGTTTAGGGCATTCGGCAGTTATTCATTCAACAAATAAAGAAGTACAAAAACAATTTGGTTTACGTATGAAAGCATGTCGTCTAATCGTAAATGCTCCGTCATCACAAGGCGGAATTGGTGATATATATAATGCGTTTATTCCATCGCTTACACTTGGATGTGGATCATACGGAAAGAACTCTGTTTCTCAAAATGTAACAGCAACACATTTATTAAATATAAAAAGGTTAGCAAGCAGAAAAAAGAATATGCAGTGGTTTAAACTGCCACCCAAAATTTATTTTGAAAAACATGCTACAGGATATTTAGCAAATATGCGAAACATCTCACGAGCATTTATTGTAACAGACCCTGGAATGGTAGAGCATGGTTACGTCGATACAGTAATGCACTATTTACGTAGACATATAAATGATGTAAAGGTAGAAGTGTTCTTTGAAGTAGAACCAGATCCGTCAGATGAAACTGTCTTTAAAGGTGCTGAAATGATGAGAAGTTTTAAGCCTGATGTAATTATTGCTCTTGGCGGTGGATCAGCAATGGATGCAGCAAAAGGAATGTGGTTATTTTATGAGCATCCAGAAACAACATTCTTTGGAATTAAGCAAAAGTTTTTAGATATAAGAAAACGGACATGTAAATATCCAAATCTTGGAAACAAAGCGCAATTTATAGCGATTCCAACGACATCAGGAACAGGTTCAGAAGTGACGCCATTTGCGGTTATTACAGATAAGAAGAACAATATAAAATATCCGCTTGCTGATTATGAATTAACACCAGATGTAGCGATTGTCGATCCGCAATTTGTAATGACAGTACCGCCGCATGTAACAGCAGATACTGGAATGGATGTATTAACACATGCGATTGAAGCGTACGTGTCTATTATGGCAAATGATTATACAGATGGTTTAGCATTAAAAGCAATTGATCTTGTATTCAAATATTTACCGAGAGCATACAAAGATGGAAATGATGAAGAGGCACGTGAGAAAATGCATAACGCGTCTGCAATTGCAGGAATGGCATTTGCTAATGCATTTCTTGGCATTAACCATAGCTTGGCACATAAAATTGGACCAGAATTTCATATTCCACACGGCCGCGCCAATGCAATTTTAATGCCACATGTAATTCGCTATAATGCAATTAAACCAAGAAAACATGCCTTGTTCCCAAAATATGAGCACTTTGTTGCTGATGAACGGTACGCTCATATTGCAAGAATGCTTGGACTTCCAGCACGTACAGTAGAAGAAGGTGTAGAATCACTCGTACAAGCAATTATCGCTCTTGGAAAAGAACTAAATATGAACATGAGCATTGCTGGACAAGGTGTAGAACAAGCAGTATTTGAAGGAGTTGTTGAACTACTTGCAGAAAGAGCTTTTGAAGATCAATGTACAACAGCAAATCCAAAATTACCGCTTATTTCAGAACTGAAAGAAGTATATATGGAAGCGTATAAAGGTGTGTAATGAATGAAAAAGAGCTGCATTTTTAGCAGCTCTTTTACTTTGGAAAACTTCTCCCTCATTGGCTGTATTTGCATGCCTCTGAAACTAGTAGAATATGATACAGTGAGAAGGAGGAGTGGTAGATGTATGAAAGAGTTACAACAGAAAATAGCAGATTATATTCGCTTCGGTCAAGTTCTCCTTGCGCTAGGCTCATTTTTAATGATTGGGTTACTGATTCCAAATGAGGGAAGAGCGACACCACAATTATTTACCATGATGAGCGCTATTGTTTTCTTTTTAGGTGCGTCATTTTTCTTTTTCAAACGTGTAAAAATGCTGCGTGATCAGTTAGAGGAGAACGAATATGAATAAGATTGCTAGATAAAACGCTACGAAAAGAGTATCCTTTTTGTAGCGTTTTTTAGTATAAGTAAAATTTTGTAGAAAATGTATGCGGTTTGTATTGACAATGATAATCCTTATCAATTAAAGTAGAATGGTAGTTAATGATTATCATTATCAATTAGAGGTGAGGAAATGAAAAAATATATAACGCTGTTTACAGCGATTCTATCTATTTTTTTCTTGTTAATCGGTTGCAATGCAAAAGACAACGAAAAAGCGTCTGCAACAAAAACAGACAAAGGAAAAAAACAAATCGAGATTACCGACTTCTCAGACAGAAAAGTAACATTTGATAAGACCCCGAAAAGTTTTGCTACTCTGAGTGTAGGCGATATGAATATCATTCATGCACTAGGTGGTAAAATTGTCGGCCGTCCAGATACGAAATTAACACTTCCAGACGATTTAAAGAAAGCACAAGTAATCGGGAATGCGCATCAACCAAACTTTGAGCAAATTGCTAGTTTGAAACCCGACCTTCTTGTGGCGAATAACGGGTTCCAAAAAAATATTCCGACAGTTGAGGGACAAGGAACAAAGGTGATGATTTCTTCAGCAAACTCTATAAAAGATATTCAGAAGAGTATCGATATATATGGAACATTAATGCAAAAAGAAAATAAATCGAAAGAATTAAATCAAAAAATTAACGATCAGATGAAAAAATATGAGAAAAAGAGCGATGTAAAAGCATTACTAGTTTACGGAGCACCAGGTACATACTTAGCGGCATTACCAAACTCTTTATCAGGTGATATTTTAGAGAAAACAGGTGGTAAAAATATTGCTGCAGAGTTCCCGAAAATGAAGGAATATCCGCAATATGCACAGCTTAGTGTAGAAAGAATTATTGAAGCAAACCCAGAGGTTATTTTCTTAATTACCCACGGCGATCCTGCAGGTGTGAAAAAAGCATTTGAAGGTGAAATGATGAAAAACGAAGCGTGGAAAAACTTAGAAGCAGTAAAACAAAATCGCGTTGTTATTTTACCACCAGATTTATTCGGTTCAAATCCTGGAACGAAAGTAACTGAAGCGATGGACTTTATGTATAAAAGTATACAAGATGTAAGGAAATGATGAACATGCAGAGTAATGCAGTAGTAAAAGAAAAGGCACATCCTTTTGCAAAGAAAAGATGGATATTGACGGTTAGTTTAGTTGTACTAACCGTCCTGGCCCTCTTTTATGGACTCATTGCAGGGAGTTTATCCTTTTCATTGCAAGATATTGCAGGAGGTATACAAGATGAGAATTCAACAGTCCACCGAATTGTATGGGATCTTCGGATACCGCGTGTACTTGTTGGCTTTATTGTAGGTACATGCTTAGCGGCATCAGGGGCATTGCTACAAGGGGTTATGCGAAATCCACTTGCTGATCCTGGAATCATTGGCGTTTCATCAGGAGCGGGCTTCGTTGCCATTTTTATTATGATTTTATTTCCGCAGCATATGGCATTTCTACCGCTTGGAGCTTTTTTAGGAGCATTTATTACAGCAATGGTAATTTATGCTTTATCCTGGCAAAAAGGAGCGCCTCCGTCACGTATTGTATTGGTTGGTGTTTCAATAAATGCCTTGATTGGTGCTGCAACTTCAGCATTAATGTTACTTCATAGTGATAAAGTACAATCTGTTTTACCATGGCTCGCAGGTGGAATCGGTGGTGTAAGCTGGGCTCACCTTAATATGATTATTTATTATGCGATCTTTGCCATTGTCTTAGCTTTCTTTGGTATTAAACACATTCGTGTGCTTATGCTTGGAGATGAAATGGCAAAGCTACTTGGGCACAACGTAGAACGTAGTCGCTTTTTCTTAATCGTAGTAAGTACACTATTAGCTGGAATCGCGGTAAGTGTTTCTGGACTCATTGGATTTGTTGGACTTGTTGTTCCGCATATGTTACGTCTATTAGTCGGAAATGATTATCGATATTTACTGCCTCTCTCTTGCTTAGGTGGTGGGGTATTACTTGTTTTTGCTGATGCAATTGCTAGAAGTTGGTTTGATCCTATTGAGTTACCTGTTGGAATTTTACTATCCTTCTTGGGCGGTCCGTTCTTCTTATATTTAATCCAGAGGGGAGGAAAACAAAGTGCTTTCCGTTAAAGAGGTGTCTTATGCGCATTCAGAAAGATTTCAAATGCAAGATATGAACCTACATATTGAAGCTGGTGAAATGATTAGTTTAATTGGCCCAAATGGATCGGGGAAGTCGACATTATTACGTTTAATAGCAAGATTACTAGATCCTAAAATGGGTGAAATTGTTTTAAATGGGAAAAACATTCATAGTATGAAAAGCGCAGAAGTTGCGAAGCAGTTAGCGATGCTACCACAAATGCAAGATCACCAACTAGATTTAACAGTTAAGGAGTTGGTGGAGTTTGGCAGACAACCTCATAAATCATGGAACAGTCGTTTAGGTAAAGAAGATGAAGAGATTGTGGATTGGGCATTATCAGTTACAAAGTTAGAAGGATATGAATATCGGCTCCTGCAATCTCTATCAGGTGGGGAAAGACAACGTGCTTGGATTGCAATGACATTATCACAGCGCACAAATGTTTTGCTGTTAGATGAGCCGACAACCTTTTTAGATATTGTCCATCAGTTAGAAGTAATGGAACTCGTCAAGCGATTAAATGAAGAGTTTGGTATGACGATTGTAATGGTTCTTCATGATATTAACCAAGCAGCTCAATATAGCGATCGTTTACTCGTTTTAAAGCAAGGAGCAATTCAATATGACGGGGTACCAGAATGCGTGTTATGTCATCAAATGTTTCAGCACGTCTTTGGAATTGAGGTCGACATTTTTCAAGGGAGCGAAAAACCGTTTTTTACTCCGAAACGAATTTGTGAAAAAGGAGAAGAGAGATGCAAACAGAGGAACGTATTACCACTGAATTAGTGAGAGGATTTGTCATGGCAGCTCATGGAGATTTTGAGAAGGTGCAGGAGCTTCTATCAGAACATCCAAGTTTGCTTCATGCTTCTTATAATTGGGGCGGTGCAGACTGGGAAAGTGCTTTAGGAGCAGCCGCACATGTAGGTCGTAGAGATATTGCTCTTTATTTATTAGAAAAAGGGGCACGTATGGATATTTTTGCAGCGGCAATGCTTGGAGAACTTGCAATTGTTCAAGCAATTTTAGTAGTACAACCAGAAGCATTGCGTGCATCGGGACCACATGGTATTCCTCTTCTTCAGCATGCAAGAATGGGCGGGGAAGCAGCGCATCGTGTTTTTGAGTATGTAACAGCCCTTACTTAAATTACCGCAAATGGTTCTTATGTGCGGTAAACCTTCCACTTGAAAGATTGGAAGGTTTACCGCCCGTTAGAACGGGATAAATACCTAGTATATAACCGAAAATCCTACACCCCCCTCAGTTGTAGTTTTCTTTATACTAGTTATGATATGGATGCAGTAGATAAGCTTTTGTCTACTGTCTTTTTTTCGTTAAGACTTGTATATCACTGTAATCGGAAATAATAAAATCTGCATAAGGTGTTAGTTCTTCTATGGCATGTTCATGATTTGCAATGCCTACAGCAATACTTCCGGCCTCTTTAGCCATTTTTACATCTACAACAGTATCTCCAACCATTACTAACTCATTTGGTTTAATATCAAGATGCTTACATGTTTTTAGAATCATTTCTGGATTAGGCTTTCCGTTTTCCACATCTTCTGGAGTAAAGAGAAAATGAAGAGGTGGTAAGTGAAGTAAATCAATACACTTTTTCGTTCTTATTTTATTATCAGAGGTGAGAATACCTGTATATATGCCTGCTTGTTGTAAGGAATGTATACATTCAGCTGCTCCATTAATAGGATGAAATGCCTCTGTAATACATAATTGTTCATTACTCTCCCTAAAAATAGCTGTGGCAATTTCTTTACAATGGTGCCATGGATATTTTGTAATTTGATAGAAGAGGCTTGCGACAACAATAATTTCCTCGTCCTCAGATGCAACCGCTAATAGCCCTTTAAAATCAACTTGGTTAGGGGGAATAAATCCAACCGCTTTTTCCCAAAGTAGCCGATATTCTTCACCAACAATTTGTAAGAATTTCTGTCGTCGTAATCTATCAATTTCTTGCCAAAAGGGAATAGCTTGAAATAATGTACCGTCTTTATCAAAGGCAATTGCGTTTATTTCAATAATCTCTCCTGAAATTTGAATTTTCTCCATATTTCATATCACCTCGTTTATAATAGATGTAAAACTTACCATAAACTGTACACTCTGAAATGCATTACAGGTCAAGGGGGTAGTTAAAATTTCTACAATTGAAGACATCGCTAAATTAGCTGGAGTGTCTAAAGCAACGGTTTCACGTGTAATTAATCATCATCCGTATGTACGTCCAGAATTAAGGGAAAGGGTACAAGCAATTATTGATGAAAAGAATTATGTACCTGTGGCAACAGCAAAAGATTTACGTCGCTTGCAAACAAATTTAATTGGTGTGGTTGTACCAAATTTACATCATCCCTTTTTTAGTAAATTAATTCAAACGTTAAGCGATATTTTAAAAACAGATGGTTATGATGTTGTAATCTTGCAATCAAATTATGAAATCAAGAGAGAAAGGGGATTTTTACAATATATTAGGACGAAGAAGTTAGATGGACTTATCTTTGCAACACTTTCTTTATCAATAGAGGAAGTAGAACACGCAATAACTTCAGGAGCAATTGTTATCTGTAATGAACATGTTGAAACAGAAAAGGTATCCACTGTTCAATTTGATGAAGAGTTGGCAGGGTATATAGGAACGAGGCATCTTTTAGAAAGTGGATATACACGTATTGGGTTTTGTTACGATACATTAAAAAGTAAGGCACAAAGACAGAGATATCAAGGATATAAACGAGCTTTAAATGAGTACGGTCTACAGCTTCAGCAAGAATGGGTATTTTCAAATTGCTATGGGCTAAAGGATGGAAAAAAGATTATACATATTATTCAATCCATGCAAAATGCTCCTAATGCCATTTTTACAGGCAGTGATGAAATAGCTGCTGGAATCATTATGGAGGCACAAAGATTGAAAATTATTATCCCACAAGATTTTGGTGTTATAGGATTTGATAATCAAGAACTTTCGATGATAATGAATCCTAATATAACGACGATCCATACTTCTATTAAAAGTATGGCAAAGAATGCTATTGCCCTATTGCATAAAAAATTAAAAGGGGAACGTATACAACGTATTCAATTGCCTATTTCAGTTATCGAAAGGGAATCTACGAGAAAGGAGTAGGAATATGTTTCATACAGACCGTTTACAATTTCGTAAATATACAATGACTGACTTAGATTTTTACGCTTCTTTATGGGAAAATGAGAAGGTTATGCGTTACATCGGGAACGGAACCCTAAAAACATATATGCAGTGTAAAAAAAGTTTAGAGGACAGGGTTTTTCCTGGTTATAAAAACGGCTTAGGGTTATTTCTGATGATTGAAAGGGGTACAGGTACACCAATTGGTCATGCTGGACTTGTTAGGCAGCAAATAGACGGAAAAGAAGAAATTGAAATTGGTTATTGGTTGCTTCCTGAACATTGGGGGAAAGGCTATGCAAAAGAAGCAGCAACAGCGTTCCGGGATTATGGCTTCCAAGCATTAAGACTAAATAAACTCATCTCTCTTATTAACCCGGATCACCCTGCTTCTATTTTTGTAGCTAGAAAAACAGGGCTCATGTATGAAAAAACAGTATCGTTTCATGGCATAGATGTTCTTGTGTATGCGATTAAAAGAGCTGGATAAGCTCTGTTCTAGCCACTAAATACCATTAATATATTCAGTACTACATGCCATATAATAGCCGGAATGATGCTGTTTGATTTCACAACAATTCCTCCGTAAAATATACCAGCTAAAAAGAAAGTAATAATAAAAATTTCTCCATTTTTTCTCCTTTTAAAAAGGTGATATTTAACTCTTAAAGAATAGTATATAACAATAAAAGGGGGAATGGGATTGTATATTTATCATAACGGACTCATTATTCGAGAAGGAACGACAGGTGTACCAGCTTACGCAATTAAAAGTTTATTTGAAGATGCAGGCTGGAGTAACAGTATCATTCCATCTTGGCAAATTGAAAAATTTACGATCGCATTCGAGAATTCAACGTGGGCTTTTACGATTTGGGATGAGGAAGAAATGATTGCGATGGTTCGTGTCATTTCGGACCAAATAATGGCTGCAAATATTATGGATCTAGTTGTGAAGTGTGAATATAGAGGGAAGGGACTAGGAAAGAAACTTGTTTCTCTTTGTTTGCAGAAACTCCCGCACGGTGATTGGTTTGCTCATACATCTGCTAATAACTTTGATTTTTATCGGAGTTGTGGATTTGAGGTGCGAGATTTATCAAAAAATGGGACATGTGCTTATTATGGTTATAATGAAGCGAAAAAAGAGGGACATCGATAACAACAGAAAGAATGTAAAAGGATTGCTAGGTGAAGGCAATCCTTTTTACTGTACAAAAAAGAAATAGTGAATTGCGAACGAGAGAGTAAACAAGGGGAGCATGAACATCAGTTTCTTTTTTAAATCTTTAGATATGGAGCCGTTATTAGGAGTGAGCCAAATTTCTAATGTGGAGTAGAAGAGTAATGAACCGGCTAATAATACTCCACCAACTATTCCAAATGACATTGTTAAGACCTCCAATGAAAGAAAGTTTAATATATATCAAATGATAACATAGAAATGTTAATTATTAACAATATTAGAGGGCACTTTTATTAATTAAAATGAATAACCATTCATTTTGTGATAAAATAATAGAGAAAATTCAGAAATTTAAAAAGGGGGATAAAAATGAATATTAAAGTAGGCGATACGTTTCAGTATGAAAGGACCTTTACAGAAGAAGAAGTTCTTGAGTTTGCGGGTCTTACAGGTGATAAGGGTAGGCATCATATGGAACATGATGAGCAAGGGCGTTTAATGGTGCATGGTTTATTGACAGCGAGTATAGGGACAAAAATTGGCGGGGATTTGCATTACATAGCAAGAGAATTAGTAAGTGAATTTATCAGACCTGTTTTTACTGGAGATACAATTACTTGTGATTTAACTCTGACAAGTGTTGAAGAAATGGAAGGATATAAAAAAGTAGCCATACAGTCAGTGTACCGAAATCAAAAAGGAAAAGAAGTATTAGTCGGAACAAGTTATGGAATTATACGAGGATAACTTTTATATTGTTCATATAAAAATAAAAAGCATTGCAAACAATATGTTTGCAATGCTTTTTAGTATACACGTTTTCGATTTTCAGCATGGCTAGAAATAAGTAATAATGCGGATTCTTCACCGATGTTACGCACAATATGTGGTACACATGCACTCCAAGAAAAAGAATCTCCTTCTTCGACAATCGCAACATCTTCCCCGTGTTGCACTTCTAATTTTCCACGTAAAACAAGATGACATTCTTCACCTTCATGAGCATTCGGTACATTTTCTTTTGGGAAGCCAACAGGGATTTCAACTAAGGATAAACGAAGACCGCCTTGTTCAGCGACATGTTCAATCCTTTGTTCATCTTTTCCATACACACTGTATTTTCGTTCTTCTTTTTTAACAATTTTCATGCGATCTTTTTGTTCAAGTAATAAGTAAGGGAGGGGAACGTTTAAAAAGTTAGAAATAGTTTCTAAAGTTGAAATGGATGGCGAGGTTTTATTATTCTCCACCTGACTCATAAATCCTTTAGAAAGCCCTGTCCCTTCACAAATCTGGGCGATTGTGATGCCTCTGCGTTGACGAATTTCACGTATTGCAGAACCAATGTTCATAAAATCAAGCTCCTTTTTGTAAACAACTATTTGTATCATAGCAAAAAAAATATATTTTTTCTCAAGAAAAATGAATTGACGAATAAAAAAATATATTGTATGTTTTGTAATGTGAATAAAAGTTTTATATAACAAAACTATAAAGGAGAGAAAGAAATGAATCAACATATTGGTAATTTAATTATTCGTATCGTATTAGGGGTAACATTCTTTATGCATGGTTTGGCAAAGTTCCAATCAGGCATTGATAATATTGCAGGATGGTTTACAAGTATTGGTTTACCGGGTGCTCTTGCATACGGCGTAGCAACGGTAGAATTAGTTGGTGGTCTATTATTGATCATCGGTTTAGGTGTAAGATACGTTGGATTATTATTCGCACTGATTTTAGTTGGAGCAATTGTGAAAGTGAAGTGGTCTGCTGGTTTGTTAGGAGATGGAAAGAATCCTGGTTACGAATTAGATCTTGCATTATTAGCGATGGGTCTTTACTTATTTGTTGCGAAAGCTGATGGTTTTGTAGATAATTTCTTAAAAGCAACTGTGTTTAAAAAAGACTAATTTCAATGGGGGTATAACAAAATGAGCTTTCAACTTCATCCCAGTACAACACTTGGCGTTGTGCATCTACACGTATCGAATGTAAAGACGTCGCTGGCGTTTTACACAGATGTACTACGATTGAATGTGATACAAGAAGAAGGAACGATCGTTACGCTTGGTAATGAAAATAATGAACCGCTTCTTATAATAGAAGAGAAGGAAGAGGTTCTTCCAAAACAAAGAAGCCGCACGGGTTTATATCACTACGCAATCTTATTACCAAGTAGACAAGATTTAGCAAATATTCTTCGTCACCTTGTAGAGAAAGTGTATCCGTTACATGGCGGAGCGGATCATTACTTTAGTGAAGCAATTTATTTATCTGATCCAGATGGAAATGGTATTGAGATTTATCACGATCGACAAAGAGAAGTATGGCGTGATGAAAAGGGAGAGCTTCCATTTGTTAGTAACCCATTAGATGGTGAAGGATTATTACAACAAGGAAGTACATGGAGTGGATTCCCAAGTGGTACAGTAATGGGGCATGTTCATTTCCATGTAGCCGATTTAGAAGAGGCAAGACGCTTTTATGTGGATGGTCTTGGATTTGAAGTAACAATTCCAGCTCGTAATGGCGCATTGTTTGTTTCAGCAGGCGGTTATCATCACCATATCGGTTTAAACACATGGCAAGGTGAAGGTGTACCACCGCAAATGCCGAATTCCGTTGGCTTGAAATATTTCACGATTGTACTGGCAGATGAAAAACAAAAAGAGCAAGTGTGTGAAAGCTTAAAATATATTGGCAAAGCTGCTACGTACAAAGATGGAATATTGCAAGTAGAGGATCCATTTGGTCACTGTATTCATTTCATTATAAAAGGAGAAGCCTAAATAAAGGCTTCTCTTTTTTATTTTCTTATAACTGCTTTTTCATTTTGTAAAAAGAGTTCATTAAACTGTCTCGCGAGCTCAAAATCAAGCTTTGTTAAACCTTTTGCATTCCATGATGACAAAGTAATAATGACTGCTTTATACTGAATAAGGATAAATGGGTGGTGATTATGTTCTTCTGATAGTTTGGCGGCTTCAGAGACAAATTCGACACCTTTTAAGTAGTCGGAAAACATATATTTTCTTTCAATCCATTTTTCATCTTTCACTGTCCATTTATCCAACTTCATTAATTCCTCTTGAACTTCCTCATCTGTTAGTCGTTGCATTATTTTTCACATCCTTTATTGGGAGTAAGGCAAGACCATTGTTAATTAGGCGCGTTACAGATTCGTTTTCTGTAAAAGTAGAGAGCTGCTCTTGTAGTGCAGCAGATGCTTCATGTCCTTTGTTATGCTCTAAAAGTAATTCTAAAATTTCAAGACGAAGTAACCATTCTTTTGCGTAGAATTTATTCAGCACTTGTTGAATTGCTGTTAATTGCTCTACATGTGCATCTTGCAATATACCTTCATTGCGAATATCTCGAACTGTTTGATACATACGATCAAGTTCCGTTAATGTAAGTGGTGCTGGTTTTTCTTCTATTTCTTCATCGATCCCGAAGAATGCAGCTGCATCTGCTGCTCCTGGGAATACAGAAGTAATGATACTACCAACTGCCATATCAAACGCTCCCCATGAAGCGTCAAATAGTAAACGATCTTTGCAAGTCACTGTGCAATCTGTAAACGAGATAAGAGCGATTTTCTCCTCGTTTTTTACAATGTCTGTGACTGTTCCTTTTACATGAACACCGCTTGCAAAGGAAAGTTCAGCACTATTACCAATGATGACGCCTAATGATTGCAACTCTTCTTCTGTACAGTCCTCTAATGTCACATTACCTTTCAGTAAACCAACAGGTGTACCAAATCCATCTTGGTGTACAGCTGTAGAATGAGTCGCTAATTGTTTATTATTTAGCGCTAATGCTGTTGGTGTATTTGTTTTCATGTAAATGATTTCACCAGCATCATTTTGAATTGTTTCTGCAAATGTACCTGTAATTTGTAAGCCGCTACTTAATTCAGCAGTTGCGTTGTTTTCAGAGCGAATTGCTTTTTCTAATCCTTTTGTGCCACCTGTCTTGAAAGCCATTGTTTCAGAGAAGTTTTCAAGCGCCTCTGTTAGCTCTTCAAATGATTGGCATACAAATAGCTGAGGTTGCATTTTTGTAACGTCATAGGTTGTTTTTGTACAAGCTTCAATTGAGAAGGGAACTTTTTCTACAGCGTCTGTTAAGCAATGTTTACTTTCACCAACCGAAGAAAGAAGACCAGCTCCGTAAATTTTCGGGTTATTTATATCACCAATTAAACCGTACTCGACTGTCCACCAGAAGAGACGAGAAATTTGTTCTGCTTCTGATAAGCCAGAAACAAGTTTTTGCTTTTCAACAACTTCTTTTTCGGCAGCTGCAACTTCTTCTTGTGTAGAAGTTGGACTTTCTTTCACAATTGTTAAAGTACGCACAGCTTCAAAAGCATCATGTTCTTCTTTTGTTGAGAAAGCTTTTGCTCCAATTTGTCCGAAACGTTTTACATACTTTGCGTATGTAGGATCAAGTAAAATCGGTGCATGACCAGCAGCTTCATGAACAATATCAGGTGCGGGTGTATACTCGATGTTTTCCACTTTACGAATATCTGTTGCGATTGGTAATAATCCGTGACCTTGGAAATCAAAGAATGCTACGCCAGGAATAAGACCGTCAATTGTTACTGCTCCCCAGCCACTTGGTGCTAAGCATTCATTCATTTCTTCAACCTTTGGAATCGCATCTATATTAATACCGGATGATTGGAGTCCGTTTACATAGGCTGGATGAGCAACATCTTTTAGAAAGCTATGATTTTGTCTCATAATGTAACGCCACACAGCGTGGTTCACCGGTGTGTACTGGTCGTAATGCTGCGTCGATACAAATGGTTTTAAATGTGATGGAATTTCTGTTTTCTTTGTCATGAAAGACATCCTCCTTTTTTATCTGTAAAAATTGTTGCGGTTACTTTTGCATGTATCACCACCTTTCAATAATTGTAAGCGCTTATAAAATTTTATCACAAGATTCGGAATTATTTAACAGTTCTTTTCGTGAGAAACAGAAAAATCCCCTATCGGAAAAATCCGATAGGGGCGAAAAAATCGCGGTACCACCCTATTTGTAAGCAAAAATATGCTTACTTCTCAGTTGCTAATAACGGAAAAATCCGTCTTTTCCTTCATGCTCGCACAGCACTACGAAAAAGAAGCTCCAGAATTGTAATTCGCACTTGTATATGTACTGATTCACACCAACCATCAGCTCTCTGCAACAGGGATATAAGTTACTACTGCGATTCTTTCAACGCATAATATATGAAATTGTTTAAAAGGAGCGGACGCAAAAAAGCCCCTATCGGAAAATCCGATAGGGACGATAGAAATCGCGGTACCACCCTACTTGTAAACAGAAAAAATTGTTTACCACTCACTTTAAGATAACGGAAAGATCCGTCTTTCTCTTCATGCAATAGTGCACTACGGGAAAGAAGCTCCAGAATTGTAATTCACGCTTGTATATGTACTGATTCGCACCACCATCAGTTCTCTGAGACAGGGATATAAGTCGCTACTAGGATTCCTTCAAAGCCGATATATAATTCGTTCAACTAAACTATGTTTTGTATTATAAAACTATATTTGAAAAGTTGTCAACAATAATTTTTTTGAAATAGTAAATCCGATTTCTAATTCACATCTAAATCAACGTTTAAGTCGGATTTGTTTCCAGCAGCATCAGTTGCAACAATGTGAATAGTATTTTTTCCTTGCTGCAATTGTTCACGCTCAAAATAAATACTAAAGTTCTTTTCCCAATGATTCACCAAGGCAGATTCCCATGCTCCATTTCCATTGATTTCATACTGCATTGTAACAGGAAGTCCTGGAGCAATCCAACATGATTCGGTCATCCAATCTAATAATATATCATCAACTTTTCCTTTAATTACAAGATTTTCCCTATCTACTTCTGCTGATAATTTTGGCGTAGTTCGGTCGATAAACACGGCTGCTGTTTGTTTTGTTTCTCCGCCCGAGTTAAAGGCAACAGCTTCGATTTGATATAGACCATCAGGTAATTGTGAACCGTCAGCTTTTGTGCCACTCCATTTTAATGGTTTGTATCCGGTGTTTCATTTTCCCTTCATAAATAATTCCTTGATATGTTACACGATCTTTTATAATTAAGTTGGCATGTAATGTTACATCATCTACTGGTGTAACTAAATAGTAATGAATGAGGTTGTCATCTAGTATGTGATCACCGTTTGGACTAAAGGTAGAATTAATAATTTCTAGGCCATCGATACGTTTATATTCTTTTGGATTAATGCTAAATGTAAATGGGATACGGATTTCTTCATCGCTCCCACGTTCTTTTACATATACATTTCCTGTGTATACACCTTGCGGTAAAGAGCTGTCTACCGTAATTGTAAATGGTTTTTCTATATTGCTGTTAGGTTTTACACTAATAGAAGACGGGAAAGAAGTACGAACTCCAGTTTTTGCTTCTAACAACTCAGTGCGAGTGGAGTATGTTTTCTTTTTGTTAGAACGATTTTGTAATGTAATATTGTGTGTTAATTTTACTTTTCCACTATTTGGTTTAATAAGACCAAAGCTCACATTATTCGGTGTAACAAATGTCTCTGTTTGCACTGCTTTTGGAATGTTAATTAAACCGGAACCTTGTGTCATAACAGGGTATGTATTTTCGTTTACATCTTTTAATGTTTTTGCTGTATTTGCAAGCGAAGCTTTCAATTGTTCTACTGTCCAGTCTGGATGCAGTTGCCGAAGGAGAGCGACTGCTCCGGCAACTTGTGGTGCAGCCATACTTGTCCCGTCATAAGATTCATATCCGCCTCGAGGGACTGTACTTGTAATTTTTACACCAGGTGCAACAATATCGGGTTTTACAAGCCAACTTCCTTGTGATGGTCCGCGAGAGCTAAAGTTACCAATGAGCTCGGTTTGATTTGGTTGTTCAATCGTTATGTTTTTCTTACGCTTTGTAATTAAACTTTTTAATTCTTCACCATTTTTATTAGAGAGTTGCATCACTGGAATAGCTGTTTCTTCGCGAGAGAAATATTCTGGCATACTCGTAATTTCTTTTTCATTAGAAATGAATAATACTCCGAGTGCACCAGCTTGTTTTGCTTGTTCTGCTTTTACTAAAGTACTAGAAGTTCCTTGTAGTACAAGAACGAATTTCCCGTTTACATCTTGTTTTGCATAATCACTTGGCGAGCCATAACCTACATAGACAAGAGGAGCGCCTGTTCCTGTTTGAAAGTCAGATGTTGATAGTGGTAGTCCTTGATATGCTTTATTGGAACCCGCTACTTGGAATGTTGGAAACGGAATAGAAGTAGTGGAAGCCCCAACAGAAATGACGCTACTTGCGTTAGCTGGCGCATCAATAGACCAAGGGCGCGGGCCATCATTCCCATTTGAAATAACGGAAGTAACCCCTAGTTTTGCCGCCCGTTCTAACGTTAATGTTACGGGGTGATCAGGGACATTTAAATCTTGACCAAGTGATAAATTAAGGACATCAGCTCCATCTTGAATTGCTCGTTCAATTCCTTGAATAATATCTTCTGTCGAGCCGATTCCTCTATCATTCATAATACGATAAGCTAGAATAGAAGCATTTGGGGCAATTCCTTTTATATTTCCATTAGCAGCAATAATACCAGCGACATGGGTTCCGTGCTCATTCCCATCCATTGGATCATTATCTTCGTCAACAGCATCGTATCCACCGAGATAATTCGCCTTTAAATCAGGGTGTGTATAGTCAACGCCAGAATCAATAACTGCTACTTTCATTCCCTTTCCGTCCAAAGGTTTACCAGTTGGGTCTTTTAAATTCTAAGCTTCCGGGGCACCAATTGTAGGGCCACCAATGTTTGGTTTTTTCGGAACAGCTTGACTTTTAGCTGGGGTAGGAAGCTTATATGTCAAATTTGGATAAATTGCTTTTACTTCTGGTAAAGAAGCAAGGGTGGCAATTTGCTCTCCAGGAACAGAAATAGAGAATCCGAAAAATAACGTATTATAGGTTTCTTTTATTTTTGCTTGTGGTGCTTTTTCTTGTATCTTTTTCGTAGTATTTTCTTGTGCCTTTTTTAACTCTGTATGATAGGACTTTGCATTACTATTTTGTAAGTCTGGAGCATGCTGTAATTCAACAATGACGGATATTTCTTTTGCTGTCTTTGTGTCGACGTCTGCCGCGATTTTATTTTCTCTCTATTGCTCAATATTTGCTTTCAATTGCGGGCTAAATTGTTTTTCTTGTTGCAATGTCTCGGCATGGGCACTTAATGCCCCGAAGCTTGAAAAAACGAGTGCCATACTTAGTAATGCAGATGTAGTTTTTTCACTGAAACTCCCCCTAATAAAATATGCCAACTCTCTCAAAATGCATCGCTAACCTTCTCGTATTTTTTCAGCAAAAACAAAATGGATGTTGGATACACCATGAATTCGACATAATTCATGGTAATCCTCTAGGAATTGAATATTCTGAAAAAACCTTAGAGAATTAAGATCTTTAATAGAACGTTTTGTCGGATATTTAAGGGTTTTGTATATAGCACATGAGATGTGAGGGATGCTAGGAAAAAAAGAAAGGGGGTGTGGTTCCATTTTGAAAAAGCTAATATCGAGTTGTTGTATAGCTGTGTTGCTATTTTCTAGCATGCTTTCTGTTGGTAGTGCAGAGACTAAAGGAATAAAAGTCGCTTTTATTCGCAATCATAACCTTTGGATAAAAGTTCACGGGAAAGAGAAGCAAATAACAAAAGGGGAATATGTTACAAAACCAAAATGGTCACACGATGGTAAATGGGTTGCATATGCGAAAGGGAAAGAAAAACAACATCTGGAGCTGTACAGAATCGAGGATGAAAAAAAGGTTATTCCGTTTGAAGATGAGATGAGTAACTACCAATGGTCACCGATAGATAATATAATTGCATTTGAATTTACAGATCTGTTAAACATATTTGATGTAGAAAAAAAGAATCCGGTGGCGGAAGGTGTATCAGCAGGTGTGGGGGATTATGCATGGTATCCGGATGGAAGAAAATTTCTTGTATCTTCTACAGCATATTTACTCCCGACAGGGTGGACCGGAGCGCAACTATATGAAGTGCAAAGGGATGCGAAGATGAATCCACATAAAATGAAGCATCTATATTCATTACCAAGTCAGCATGATGATTTCTTAGCTTATGTTGCAAGTGATTTTAAGTGGTCTCCAAATCAAAAGTGGATTGCATTTTTAGCTGTTCCAACCGCTTCGTGGTCAGCGGATAGTAATACATTATGCCTTCTAAAAGCAGATGGAAGTCATTTTGAAAAAGTAGATGAAATGCTATTAAAAAGCCAGTGGTTTCAATGGGCTCCATCGAAAAATATACTCGCTTATATTGAAGGGAGCGGGAGGTTTGCATTAGAAAATAAACATTTGAAAATAAAAGAATTACCTGTTCTCCAGCAAGAAAAATTCACTCCAAAAGGGTATGTTGACTGGGATTTTACATGGCATAACGATAAGGTGATTACAACTTCAAGGGCAAAGGAGGCAGATATATCGACTGTCCCAGAAAAAAGACCATTCCCTTCTTTATATAGAGTAAATATTACAACCAATCAGCAAGAGCAAATTACAAAACCACCAAAAACATATGGTGATTATAGTCCGGTTTATATGAGGAGCAGTAAGGAATTGACATGGTTACGGTCGGATCGTAAGAAAGCAGAGCTGTGGGTTGCTGATAGTGATGGAAAACATGCAAAGAAATGGATTGGCAATATAGATGTGCCCGAGTGGTATTATGAGAAATGGAATTGGGAGGATGTTATTGCTATAAAAGAATGCTAAAAAGAGCCACCTAAAAATGATTTTAGGTGGCTCCATTTCATTGTAAATAATGAACGGTTATTTGTGCGTTTTATTCGGTTTCTTTTTTCCAGGGTTTCCTTTACCTTGGTGCTTTCTATTTTGTTCATCTTTTGCTTGTTTCTCGTGTAGCGTTTCTAAAAAATCGTTTGAGTTGCTCATTGATGAATCCTCCTATAGGTTTCGTTATATCTTTTTTACTATATCCATTTAGGAAGGAATCATAAGTTAAAAAGCATAAAGTTTGTTTCGCCATCTATAGCTTGGCATAATGCTAAAAATGATGCGGCATCAGTTTCTTTCATTTCAAGAATCATACATATCGTACATTCCTTTATGGATATAAATTAATGTATTTGCTTTATCTCGTATAATTCCTGTGCAACTTATACACTCATCTTTTTTCTGTAATATAAATAAAACACTCCATACAGGATAAATAGTGTGAGTAAAACTTGTAATTCCACATTTTCTTTTAAAATGGTTGCTAAAGGATCTGGTAAGTAAGGGGATTTTTCTCCTCCACCTAAACCTAATAATTTATTAAAAAGGCTAATCATACAAAACATAAAAATACCTGACCAACTTGCTATGATTGCTTTATGCTTAATTTGTTGTTCTCGCTCATCATCTTTTATCCAAGGATTAGCAGTTTTATCACTACTAAAAAATCCGTTTATGTAGCCCCATATTATCATTCCAATAAGGGCAATAAGCCATTTCATATTTGTGAACCCCTCCCTAAAATATATAAGTGTTGTAAAAAGTATTTTACATATTTCGTTTTAATAATTCCTGAGTTTGGTGTCAAATGTTTTTTACATAATACGTTCATTATTGTAGTTAGAAAAGATTGCGGGAGGAATCTAGAAGGGAAAGAAGAAAGTGGAACAATTGGGAGGTGTATTTATTTTCGAAGAAAGGAGTAAAACGATGAAACTTATTTACATAAGACATGGTGAAGAAAAGCATACAAAAGGTTTACCAATGAATTTGCAATTAGAGAATCTATCTTTGACAAAAGAAGGGAGAAAACAAGCATTGTTACTTCAAAGTAGTTTTCCATAAAATAACAAATCCATATATTTCTCCTCGTATTTTTCCTTATCGTGAAGGAGTAAGAACATTACCATGTGACCAATTGTTAAGAAAAAAGGTGATTGAAGGTTTATTTCCTAGTTTTTCTTTAGGAGAAAGTAAAAATAATGTGTTATGGAAAGAGGGGATCAATACGATTTCAGAGAAAGAATTTCAAAATAAAGCAGATGAATTCATTAATTGGTGCTATACATTAAAGGCAGAAAGAATTTGTATTGTTTCACATGATGGAACGATTACAGCGTATAGACAGCATTTACAACAGCAGGTGCTAACTAGAGAGGACTTTTTAAAAGAAACAGGTGTATATGAAATGAACTTATGAATGGAGGATTTCATTTGAATATTGCATTAGTAGTTGGCGATAATTCTGATTTAGAAGCACAATCACTTCGAGCAACCCTTGAGTATTTCGGGGCAAGAGTTGTTACATATTGGATTGGTCGACCAAGTGATTTGATCGATGTTCTTTCAGGAAAAAGTTTGTATGAAGATATGAATTATATTATTTTTTGTTTTCATGGTGACGAAGGTGAATTTGTAATAGGAGAATTAGGAGAAGAGGTATATGAAGAAAATGAACCGAGAGGGAACTTTGGTGTAACGGAAAGTAATCAATATGCAAAATTGCATAATAAACATATTATCAATAGTGGATGTACGTTAGGTGACCAAAAACTCGCAACAGCATTCTTAAAGAGCGGCGTAAAAACTTATATTGGCTCCATAGATTATGTAGATGGAAATGCAGCATTGCTGTTTACAATACGCTTATTTTATGGGGTTATTAATCACCAAAAAACAATAGATGAGGCATTTCAAGATGCGAAATTATTAGATGATGAGACTTTTACATTTCAATTATACAAAGAATAAAACGTATTTATCCGAATATAGGATAAGCACGTTTCACATTTATCACACAATTTTTTTATATTTTTTTAATGAAAATCGTTATCAACTGTGTTATGATATTTTCAAGTTTTTACAGTTAATAAAAGTAACTATATAAATATTAGTTTCGAACGTTTTAAATGATTGTCACAAAGTATTCATAATTAACATTTGAAAAATAAGTAACTACTGTTATTATATTAACTGTAACTAACTTAATTACATCTTTAGGAGGAATATATGGTTATTCAATTTTTAAGAGAAAACAAAGCAGTTTCTTTTGTGTTAGCGGTTATCCGTGTTTATCTCGGATACACGTGGCTGATGGCTGGAATCGGTAAACTAAAAGGTAATGGATTTGACGCTACAGGGTATTTACAAGGGGCCATTGAAAAGTCAAAAGGAGCACAACCAGCAGTGCAGTCTTGGTGGGCATCATTCTTGCAAGACTTTGCAATTCCGAATGTTGATATGTTTAACACACTTGTAACATGGGGAGAAATTCTAGTTGGAATAGGTTTAATCGTAGGTTGTTTAACAAAAACAGCTGTATTTTTTGGCCTTGTAATGAACTTTTCCTATATGTTTAGTGGGTCTCTAGGTGTGAATCCACAAATGGTTATTTTATCTATGTTCGTTCTTGTCGCTGGTATGAATGCAGGGAAACTTGGAGTAGATGGATGGGTTGTAGCAAAATTATTAGGATCGAAAGGTCAAAAACGACAAAAGCAAGCTGCTTAATATATGAAACGGGTATCTCAAAGGTGAGATACCCGTTTTTGTTACTTCGTTGTTTCGACTGGATTTTTTTCAAAGAATTCTTTTACATATCCTATAAATTCTTTCGGTTCTTGGCGAAAGGGTGCGTGATAACCTTTTTCTATAACATGGAAAGTACTATTTTTTAAGAACTGATGATAAGATTCGCCTTCTTTCCATGAAACGCTACTGTCATTTCTGCCCCAAATAATTAAAGTGGGAAGTTTGATTTCACTAGCATTAATCTTAAGGCGTCTAGGCCACATTTTCATCTGGTTATAATGTTCTGTATCATCACGCTTAAATTTCACTTTGCTTTCATCATAATCTGTAATAGAAGAAACAGTATGCAAATCATTCGATAACTGTGGCTTAGGTGAGCCTTTCCTATTTGTTAATGATATGGCCCCTGTAGCGTCCGTTAAAATGAGATGAGTAACTGCATCTGGGTATAAGTATGTTAAATTAAGCGAAATTTCTCCTCCCATGGAGTGACCCAGTATGGAAAATGTATCATAACCTAGTTTTTTCATTAACTTATAATAAAGGTTGGCGTGATTTGGGAAAGAATATGGAAAATCCATCGGTTTGGAAGAACGACCAAATCCTAAAACATCAACAGAAATAATGGTATGATCTTTGGCTAATTCTGAATAAATATCATGAAAGCCATTGGATGATCCGCCAAATCCATGAAGCATAAGTAATGGTGGTTTCTTTTTACCAATTTGTTTGAAGTAAATGGTTTGTCCATCTATTTCAACCATTTTTTCATCGGTCGTTAGCTTTGTGGTAATTGTATTTTTAACTTGTTTTACTGTTTCTGCTGGTTTTTCTGTTGCATTGCAACCCACTAATAGTGTAAGCGTAAGGCAACTCACCATATAATAGTTAAGTCGCTTCAAATAGGTATCCCCTTTCTAACATAATGCTGTATCCATCATAGCAAACAATATATTACGATTTCCAGAAAGTTGACTTCCATTTTTTATCATTAGAGGTGAAAGAAGTGTTTCCTGGAAATTTGTTGTTCGAAGGTATTCGCGAAATGTAAATTGTGAATGCGGAACATCAATACGAACAGTTCCGTTCCAAGCTTTACAAAGCATCTGTAATAACTGTATAGCATCTTCTTCTTGCTTTGCGATAAGAGGAGTCACGCATAATATATCGTCTTTTTGCATGCATAATGCGAAAGCTTCTATTCTACCGTTTCTTTCTATTTTGAATGTGAATGTGGCTCTCGCTAGTAATAGTGAATAGGGTTGTGCTCGGCAAGCGCCTGTTGCTAGTTGATCAAGGTTAATGAGAGAGACGAGATCATGTTGCCTAATTTGCTTTACATAGGAGAGATTTGTAGATGTATTCGTAACAAACCTTTCAAAGCGATGAATCGTTGTCATTGTCGTAAAACCGTACGATTGATATAAAGGCACACCAGCTTCTGTTGCGATGAGGATAATAGGAAGAGAAGGCTGGGCTAGCTGTAGGCAGTTATCTAGTAAGGTACGACCAAGCCCCTGTCTCTGAAAGTTAGGATGGACGATTAACATGCCGATGGAGGAAAAACCAGACTCAAAAGGGAATACCCCGCCAGCAGCAATTAGCATTTTATTATGTATACATCCAAATAGTGTTCCTACTGAGAGATACATTTCAAATTGTTTTTTCATAAATGATTTATGTTGTAACCATCCAACAGCTTCGCAAAGAGAAAAGAGATTAGGAATACTAGATTCATTTAGTTGTTCTATTTTCATAGGGAGTCACCACATTTCTAATTTGGTAAAAATATTTTATCATAAAAAAAGTAAATATTCGGTTTTTGATAGGTAGAATGTAAATTTACTTTTTTCAATTTAAAGAACTCCACATCTCCTGACAAGTATTTTGTAAAGTGGATCAACCGTGATGTCATAAGACAAAGATATACAAATTATAACGAGAATTTACATAACTTAACAAAAAGTTTACATATAACTAACTTTTCCTTAATAGTCTTCCGTTAAATTTGGTAATGGGAACTGAATAACCTATTAGGGGGACAAAAAAGTGAAAAAGTTTATGAAGAAAGCATGGCCATTTGCGGTTGTGACATCGTTAGCACTAACTTCAGTAGTAACGTGGGGCGTAACGCGTTCAGATGTGATTAAAGCAGATGGAAAAGCGAGCGATCAAAAAATTAAGAACGTTATTGTTTTAATTGGCGATGGTATGGGACCTTCTTATATGACAGCTCATCGCTATATGAAAGATAATCCAAAAACATTTGAAATGGAGTCAACAGAGTTTGATAAGCATCTTGTAGGGACACAAAAGACATATCCGGAAGATGAACATGAAAATATTACGGACTCTGCATCAGCGGCAACAGCGATGGCAGCAGGTGTAAAAACATATAATGCAGCAATTTCGGTCGATAATGATAAGACAGAAGTAAAAACAGTACTTGAACAAGCAAAAGAAAAAGGAAAATCAACAGGACTAGTTGCAACTTCTGAAATCACACATGCAACGCCAGCTGCTTTTGGCGCTCACGATATTAGTCGTAAAAATATGGATGCAATTGCGAATGATTACTTTGATGAAAAAATTAATGGCAAACATAAAGTAGATGTTCTTCTTGGCGGTGGTGTAAAGAACTTCGTGAGAAAAGATCGCAATCTTACAGAAGAATTTAAGAAGTCTGGTTATAGCTATGTAACAGATCGTGAGCAATTATTAAATGATAAAAATGATCAAGTTCTTGGTTTGTTTGCACCGGGTGGTTTAGATAAAATGATTGATCGCAATGAAAAAACGCCTTTACTAGAAGAGATGACAAATGCAGCAATCGATCGTTTAAATAAAAACGATAAAGGTTTCTTCTTAATGGTAGAAGGTAGCCAGATTGACTGGGCTGGACATGATAATGATGTTGTTGGTGCTATGAGTGAAATGGAAGACTTTGAAAGAGCATTTAAAGCAGCAATTGAATTTGCGAAAAAGGATAAGCATACATTAGTTGTTGCAACCGCTGACCATTCTACAGGTGGTTTCTCTCTAGGTGCGAACGGTGAATATAACTTTAAAGTTGATGCAATTAAAGCTGCGAAACGTACACCAGACTTTATGGCAAATGAAATTGCAAAAGGTGCAAATGTAGAAGAAACATTGAAAAAATATATTGATTTAGAATTAACTCCAGAAGAAATTAAAGCTGTAAATGATATAGCTCCATCAAAAGATGTAACCAAAATTGATAATGCAATTGAAGAGATCTTTAATAAACGTTCAGTTACAGGTTGGACAACAGGTGGACATACTGGCGAAGATGTGAATGTATATGCATTTGGACCAGGTAAATATCTATTCTCTGGCGTTCAAGAAAATACAAACTTAGCAAAACGTGTCTTCGATATTGTTGGTGGCGGTGACCCTAATAAAGGTAGACGCTAATTGTGAAGAAAAGCGAGGCATTTCGTCTCGCTTTTTCTTTTTTGGAGGAATATTAAATGCAAAATTTCACTAAGAAAATAGGAACTGTTATGATAGTCGGATTATTGTTAATAGGATGTCAATCTGAGCAGGAAACGCAGAAAAAAGAGGTAGAGAAGAAAGAAGTCACGGTGAAAAAAGAAAATAAGGTGCATGTAACGCCGGAAGAAGAAAAAGAAATTCGAAGTGTGATTGAAGCATTTGTCCAAACGACGAATGAAAAAAATTTCGATCAACATATGGCGCTGTTTTCGGACAAAATTGTTGGGGCTGAGGATTTACGAACGCAAAAAGAAGCGGCATTTCAAAGAGGGAGTAAAAAAATTGAGCTAGATCATGTTCAAGTGAAAGATGCAAAAGGGGACTTTGTTATTGTGGAAACAGAAGAAAAAGAAATAGATAGTGGAAAGTCTCTTCAGAAAAAAGTACAGTATGCGCTTGGAAAAGAAGAGGAGCACTGGAAAATTGAAGAGGTTTGGACGATAGAAAAGAAATAAAAAAGGTTCTCATGTCAGGAGAACCTTTTTTATAATGGGAGTAAAATTTGATTTGAACAGGCTTCAATCTCATCAATATCTTGACGAATCGTTGCCATTTTATTATCAAGTTCTTCTGCTTTCATAGCAGCATCATGAAGTTCATCTTTTAAATAATCAGGAATATTCCCTTCATATTTATAATAGAGCTTGTGCTCTAAACTTGCCCAGAAGTCCATCGCAAGTGTTCTTAATTGAATTTCTGCAAAGACATCTTTTGTACCAGAATTCAATGATAATGGGTACTTAATAATCATATGCAAACTTTTATAGCCGTTTTGCTTTGGATTAGCAATGTAGTCTTTTATCTCTACAATTTGCATATCTTCACGCTTTTCAATGACTTGTTTTAAATGGTAAATATCTTCCACAAAGCAACATGTAATTCGTATACCGATAATATCTTGTAACTGTGTTTGTGCATTCTCGATTGTTGGAGATAAATTTTTTCGTTCCAGCTTTTTAATAATGCTTTCAGGTTGTTTTAATCTTGTTTTTATATGTTCAAACGGGTTATAGTCCTCTAAAAATTGAGCTTCCCGGTTCATAATTTCGAATTTTGTTTTTAACTCTTCTAAAGCGAATGTATAAGGTAATACAAATGCTTTCCAATAGTTAACGGTTGATTGATTATATTCCATTTATATACACACCTTTTCATATTTGCAAATAAGGTTGCTTATCATACTAAATACCAAATCATATAAGCACATGCTGCAAATGATGAGATCATAAAACGATATTTGGCTTTCATGACTGTAACTCCTTTCTAATTGAATTTTATATATCAATAAACTGGATTGTTAGTAAGTTGATTATGTACAATTCTAATAGTAATAGATTGATGTGAATTTCGTATGAACTAATTGTTTCAGTTTTTTGTCTTTTTAGAGTGATTGTTAAAAGAAAGAATTGACAAAGTATAAAATAGCATTTAATATATAAATCGTAATCATTACGTTTTAGTTGCAATCTTTAAAAGAAAGGTGATGATCATATGCGTGTAAATATTACGTTAGCTTGTACAGAGTGTGGGGATCGCAATTATATCTCGAAGAAGAATAAACGAAATAACCCGGAACGTATTGAACTAAAAAAATATTGTCCACGATTAAAACGAGTGACGTTACATCGTGAAACGAAGTAAAACAGCTAGAGAAATCTAGCTGTTTTTTCTATAGATTCTAAAACCTTTTTCTGGAAAGAATGATATGATTAATATATTTAGAGATAGGGAGAGGACATGATGAATACAAAGAATGAAGAAAGAAAAAAGCAAGTAGCGCATATTATTGAAATCCCAAATGAATACCATCTTGTTGTAGACGATCAAAAAACAGTAGATGAGCCTTTGCATGTATTGTTTTGGGAGCATCAAGATGACGAAGAGAAGAATATACGTATTACTTTAAATAGACATACAGGTGAACTGATAGAATTGGATATAGATGATGAAGAGTATTTCCAAAGTAATGATGAAGAAATAAATGAAGAAAAAGCGAAAGAAATTGCGCATTTGTTTGTAAAGAAATATATACCAAATGAATACGAGGCTTCTACATATATTTATGTAGAAGATTGGTGCGGAATGCATGCGGTCCATTATGTACAAGAAGTAAATGGATATCCATTGCCGAATACAGGTTGTATTGTACGAGTTCATCCATCAGGAAATGTTGTAGCATTTCGGAATCATAATGGATTGAAAGAAAAACCAGTATGGCCAGATTCAATTGCAGATAAGGAAATTGTCTTGAAAGAATTGAAAGATAGACAAGATATGCGACTTGTGTTTGCGCAATTATCTCCTGACCTATGTGAATATGAGAATGGAAAAGAAGCAGGTGGATATCGCCTTGTATATGAACCGGTGCCAAGGGTAAGGTTTATTGATGCCTGTACAGGGAAAGATTTACATGAACCAGAGCATTATCAACCAGCGCCTGCAGTAGCGGTAAGTGCGCCGCAAATGAATGATAAACAAGAAACAGATATGTTTCGTTTGCTGGCCTTAGATGAGGAAGAGTTTGTGAAAATATCTGAAGCAGAGTATGACAATGAAATAAGAATGAAATTTGTTCCAAGAGAAGAATTGGAAAGTGAGCAGGAAGAGAATCAGACTTATTTAATGGATGATTTTTATAAAAAACATTCTCCTATGTTGCGATATGAAAACCCTATGGTAATTGGAATTGATAAAGAGTCAAACATATTGCTTCATTATTTTAATCTGGTCCCTGAGAGAGAAGGAAAAGTAATATTATCGCGAGAAGAATGTTTAAAGAAAGCACTTCAGTTTTTAGAACAAGTCATTCCGAATGCGACAGAGTATCTTCATCTTTGGGACAACTATGATGAAGCGGAAAGCCCAGGTAGATTTTACTTTGATGTGTATGTAAATGGCATTCCAGTTGATTGCTCATTGGTTATGATGAACATAGATACAGAAACGGGAAACGTTATTATGTATAGTGGGATAGCTCTGGGTGTAATAGAAGAGTTACGTACTTATGAAACAAATGCAAAGATAGGAAAAGAGCAGGCTTTAGAAACATATAGAGATGCTCTGCGCGTTGAATTACAGTGGCATGAAAATCATGATATAGATCTATCAAAATATGAACTGATTTATAAACAAACGACAGTTGAGAGTAGTGAAGCGTATCATATTAATTTTGTTATGAGACGAGAAATTCGTTATATTGATGCCCATACTGGGGAAGTAATTTGGAGTAAATAAGGTGAGTTCTAAAAGGTTGCAAAATTTTTATGAATTACATATAGGGAAAAAGGTCTTCAATTGAAGACCTTTTACGAAAAAAACTTTTACTCTTTATATGTGTCAAATTTGTATAACCAACGTTGTGCGCTAGCAGGTGGTCCATCTTTTATCCATTTAGTGGCACACATTCCGCAAGAGCAGTGTACTTTTCCTTTTGCGAAGATACCAGGTTTCTTAGGGGTATAGTCTAAAATATATTTTGCGATACTCATTTTTTTATTGATGATACGTTGATGATGAGTATAGGCTCGTGTTCTTTCTAATTTCATTTCGCAATCCCTCCTTGTAAGACAAGCAGCTTGCAAGAGGATACAAGGAATGTGTCTCTTACAAGCTACTTATGAACAAGGGACTAGTGAAATTATACATATTCCACACTCCTATCTTTCATTTTTAGTATATGGAAGGAAGCGGGTTGTGGCAATTTTTAATAGAACTAATAATAAACGAATAGGTAATTTAAAAAACATGCACGAACAATATCGTACAGACACAAACAACCACCCGCCCACATACATATAGTAAAGACCACTATTTTGGCGGGGGTGAAGGGTTTGAGTCTATTCGCCGCAATTGGATACATGGTTCGTGAAGTGTTTGTATTTGTTTCTTATGTTAAAAACAACGCATTTCCACAGCCGTTGTCATCAGATGATGAAAAAAAGTACTTAGAGTTAATGGAGCAAGGGGATGCTCAAGCAAGAAATATGTTAATTGAACATAATTTACGGCTTGTGGCGCATATTGTTAAGAAATTTGAAAACACGGGTGAAGATGCGGAAGATTTAATTTCTATCGGAACGATTGGGCTCATTAAAGCGATTGAAAGTTATTCAGCAGGGAAAGGGACGAAACTCGCAACATATGCAGCTCGCTGTATTGAAAATGAAATTTTAATGCACTTACGTGTATTGAAGAAAACGAAAAAAGATGTCTCACTTCATGACCCGATTGGACAGGACAAGGAAGGAAATGAAATATCACTTATCGATATTTTGAAATCTGAAGCAGAAGATGTAATTGATATGATTCAGCTTAGTATGGAGTTAGAAAAGATTAAGGAATATATCGATATTTTAGATGAACGAGAAAAAGAAGTGATTGTAAAGCGCTTTGGCCTTGGTCTTGATAAAGAAAAAACGCAGAGGGAAATTGCGAAAGCGCTAGGAATTTCAAGAAGTTATGTATCGAGAATTGAGAAGAGAGCACTAATGAAAATGTTTCATGAATTTGTGCGGGCAGAGAAGGAGAAGAAAGGAAAAGCATAAATGAGTGATACGGCTGCGGTTTAAGTGCAGCCGTTTTTCTTTTGATGAAAAGGGGATAAAACAAGAAACTCGAGGAGGAAATATACGTTCACTGTTGAAAATGATGGGTTCTATCTGTAATATTAGAAGGTGCTAACGAATTTAAGACGGTAATAGTACTTATTCTTTTTTTTGAGCGAGTGATTGTTTGATTATAAGTGGTAATAAAAACCATTTTTAACAGTTTCACTGTATGATAGAGAAAGAAAAGAAGGGGAAACTAAACTTAATTGTTACATGAAGACTGATTAGGAGGTTTCGTGGTTTGCGACGTACATTATATCGACTTATGATCGAACTTACGAATGGACGTTTTACTTCTTATATACTACGTAAATTTGCACAGTCTCGTTTAAGTTCCATTATTATCTCATCTTATGCAAAAGTATTTCAATTAAATCAAGATGAGATGGAAAAGGATTTAAAGGAGTATCGAACGCTGCATGAATTGTTTACACGTAAGTTGAAGGAAGGAAAGCGAGAAATTGATGCAGAGGCATCAAGTATTGTTAGTCCTGTTGATGGGGTTTTTGCTGATTATGGTCCTATTGAAGAAACGAAAACATTTGATATTAAGGGCAAGCGTTATTCAGTTGTGGATATGCTAGGTAATGAAGAGCGAGCAAAGCGTTATGCCGGCGGTACATATATGGTTATTTATTTAAGTCCGAGTCATTATCATCGCATTCATAGCCCACTTTCAGGTGTTGTGACAGAGAGATTTATACTTGGAAGAAAATCATATCCAGTAAATGCAGCAGGCATGGAATATGGAAAAGAGCCTTTGTCAAAGAATTATCGTTCTGTAACAGAAGTGGACAGTGAAGGGCAACATATGGCCCTTGTAAAAGTAGGTGCTATGTTTGTAAACAGTATCGAGCTTCTTCATGAAAGAAATGCTGTTCAAAAAGGTGAAGAGATGGCATACTTTACATTTGGTTCAACAGTTGTGTTATTGTTTGAAAAAGGAATGATTGAAGCTGTTTCAACATTAAAGAGTGGCCAAGAACTTCGTGTTGGTGAAAAAATTGCAACTCGATTATCTCATGAGAACGAGAAGTAAAAGTTTTACCACAAACTTGTGAGGGCTCAAAGAAGCGAGATAGGCTGATGTGCCTAATGAAGAGTTTTCAAGGATGGAAGTTTCATTTTATTAAAGAGCCATCTTACAGATGGCTCTTTTTACAGGTAGAGCAATGATCTATATGTACTCAAGACGATTTTACAAGCTTGTCCTCTAATGAGCGCCTTATAATTTCTTGTTTTATAAGTAAAATGAAGTCGGGATTTAATTTTAGTTCTTTTGCTTTATAATAAGACTCAGTGAGTAACTCAGTAGATAATTGTTCCATATGTTTCGTTTTCAAGGTGAGTCACCTCCGGTAATAAGAATAGGTTCTTTGTTGCATCTACTGTATCAAAAAAATATGACAGTCACAAATGGGTATTTATCCACAGATCGCAGTGGATAAGATGTGCATGAAGTGTTGATAAATTCTAAATTAACTGAAATATTAATGTGGAAAATGTGTACAATTTTATCCACAAGCTGTCTAGCGAAAAATGTTGTCGAAAAATTTTATGAATACTCCTCAAAGAGGTGAAAGAAATTGAAATTATTTTTACCAAATGAATACGTGAAAAACGTATATCATGTTCAACCAAAAGATTTAAAAGAACGCGGGATTAAAGGGATTATTACTGACTTAGATAATACTTTAATTGAATGGGACCGTCCAAATGCAACGCCGAAGCTTGAACAGTGGTTCTTGAAAATGAAAGAACAGGGCATTCAGGTGACGGTCGTTTCGAATAATAATGAACAACGTGTAAAGGACTTTGCAGATCCACTTGGAATTCCATTTATTCATAGTGCACGTAAGCCGTTTGTTCGTGCCTTCAAACGTGCAATGCAAGAAATGAATTTAAGAGCCGATGAAGTAGTCGTAATTGGAGATCAATTGCTAACAGATGTATTGGGCGGAAATCGTGTTGGTCTTCATACGATTTTAGTTGTACCAGTAGCACAAACAGATGGTTTAGTGACGCGCTTTAATCGGAAGATTGAACGCAGAATTATGAGAAATATGAAGAAAAAAGGTTTAATTAATTGGGAGGAATAAAGTTTGACTGAAACAATTAAATGTATTGGTTGCGGTGTAGAAATTCAAACAGAAAATAAAAATGAAGTCGGGTATGCACCAGCTTCGTCTTTAGAAAAAGAACAAGTAATTTGCCAGCGGTGTTTTCGCTTAAAGAACTATAATGAAATTCAAGATGTGTCTTTAACAGATGATGATTTTTTGCGTATTTTAAATGGAATTGGGCATTCAGATGCACTTGTTGTCAAAATTGTAGATATCTTTGACTTTAATGGGAGCTGGCTGCCAGGATTACATCGTTTTGTAGGGAACAACAAAGTATTACTTGTTGGAAACAAAGCAGATTTAATTCCAAAGTCGGTAAAACCTGATAAGGTAAGACACTGGATGCGTTATAGTGCAAAGCAACTTGGATTAAAGCCAGAAGATGTCTTTTTAATTAGTGCGGCAAAAGGACAAGGGATTGGTGAACTAGCTGAAGCAATTGAAGAGTACCGTGGTGGTAAAGATGTATACGTTGTAGGATGTACGAATGTTGGAAAATCTACATTTATTAATCGTATGATCAAAGAATTTAGTGACGAAACTGAGAATGTGATTACAACGTCCCATTTCCCAGGAACAACGCTTGATTTAATTGATATTCCATTAGATGAAACATCTTCTTTATACGATACACCGGGGATTATTAATCACCACCAAATGGCACATTACGTTGGGAAACAAAGCTTAAAGCTTATTACGCCAACGAAAGAAATTAAGCCGATGGTATTCCAATTAAACGAAGAACAAACATTGTTCTTTGGCGGATTAGCAAGATTTGATTATATTAGTGGTGGCCGCCGTGCATTCACTTGTCATTTATCAAATCGTCTACCAATTCATCGCACGAAACTTGAAAAAGCAGATGAATTATATGAAAATCATGCTGGGGCATTATTAAATCCACCAACTCCAGAAGAGCTAGAAAATATGCCTGCGCTTGTGAAATACGAATTTAATATTCGTGAGCCAAAAACAGACGTTGTATTCTCTGGATTAGGCTGGGTTACAGTAAATGAGCCAGGTGCAAAGATTGTTGCTCATGTACCAAAAGGAGTTAGTGTTTCATTACGTAAATCTTTAATTTAATACGGAGAGGGATTTATGAAACAATTATATGGTGTAATCGGAAATCCAATTGGACATTCATTGTCACCACTCATGCATAACGATGCATTTGAGCACTTGAGTATAGATGCTCACTATCATGCATTTCTTGTAGAAGAAGAGACGCTGGGGGAAGCGGTGAAAGGTTTAAAGGCATTAGGGGTCTCAGGATTTAATGTAACGACTCCGCACAAAGTTTCCATTATGAAACACTTAGATGAAATTGACCCGTTAGCAAAACAAATTGGGGCTGTGAATACGGTAGTTCATCGAGATGGAAAACTGATTGGTTATAATACAGATGGAATTGGTTACGTTCGTTCTTTACAATCAATTAGTAAAGAACCGCTGAATCGAAAGCGGATTTTATTACTTGGTGCAGGTGGTGCCTGTCGTGCTATCTATTTTTCACTTGCAGACGCAGGTGTAAATGAAATTGATATTGCCAATCGAACAGTAGAAAAAGCAGAGCAGCTTATTGCTGGGGGGCAATCGAAGATTACATCACATGCTCTCTCGTTAGAGCAAGCAACAGAAGAACAAGGGAATTATGATATTATTATTCATACAACAACGATAGGTATGCATCCGCGTATACAGCATACACCTTTGCAAATTCGTTCTTTAAAACCAGCGGCAATTGTTTCGGATATTATTTATAACCCATTTGAGACAAAGCTTCTGCAAGATGCGAGAGAAAAAGGTGCAATTGTCCAAAATGGAATTGACATGTTTGTTTATCAAGGGGCACTTGCATTTGAAATGTGGACAGGGCGTATGCCTGATGTTGAAAGAATGAAACAATTAGTAATGAAAAAGCTTGGAGGCTAATTATATGTTAACAGGAAAACAAAAAAGATTTTTACGTGCAAAGGCACATCACTTAACACCGATTTTTCAAGTTGGAAAAGGTGGAGTAAATGAAAATATGGTAAAACAAATTGCAGAGGCGCTAGAAGTTCGTGAATTGTTTAAAGTGAGCGTGTTACAAAACTGTGAATTTGATCGTCGTGAAGTTGCGGAAGAACTTGCGAAAGGTGCAAGAGCAGAAATCGTTCAAGTAATTGGAAGCACAATTATTTTATATAAAGAGTCAAGAGAAAATAAACAAATCAAGCTTCCACAATAGTAGTTTGCAGAACTGGATGTGTATAAATCATTTCCGGGGCTGTACGGGGTGAAATGTAACTTTTATTAGTGAGAAGTCGTTCTCACTAATAAGAGTTGGACCAATTGAGCTTTTACGGGTAGTAGGTTCTCCGTATATTTTTTGAGGAGGCTTACTGCATGTAAAGTAAAGGAGGCGTTTCCTTTGAAAAAAATCGGAATTATTGGTGGTACATTTGATCCGCCTCATTATGGGCATTTACTGATTGCGAATGAAGTGCATGATGCATTAGGGCTTGATGAGATATGGTTTTTACCTAATCAAATCCCGCCGCATAAACAGGATCGCATGATTACAAGTGTAGAAAGTCGATTGAAGATGCTAGAGTTAGCAACTGAACAAGAAGAGCGTTTTACCATTTGTTTAGAAGAGCTAAACAGGGAGGGCCCATCTTATACATATGATACTATGTTACAATTAACTAAGAAGCATCCGGATGTGAAATTTCACTTTATTATTGGCGGAGATATGGTGGAGTATTTATCGAAGTGGTATAACATTGATAACTTACTTCAGCTTGTAACTTTTGTTGGAGTTGCGCGACCTGGATATACATTACGTACGCCGTATAAAATTGTTACAGTAGAAATTCCGGAGTTTGCTGTTTCTTCTTCGTTATTAAGAGAGCGATATAAAGAGAAGAGAACTTGTAAATATTTGCTTCCAGAACAGGTGCAGTCATATATTGAGAGGAATGGGTTGTATGAATCGTGAGCAAGCACTTGAAATTGTGAAACAACAAATGCATGAAAAACGTTATATACACACGATCGGTGTAATGGAAACTGCAATTGAACTTGCAAAAATATATGGTGTTGATGAGAAAAAAGCAGAAATGGCTGCTATTTTTCATGATTATGCAAAATGTCGACCTATCCAAGAAATGGAAAGTGTTATTAAGCAGGAAGGGTTGCCAAAGGATTTACTACAATATAACAAAGAGTTATGGCATGCGCCGGTTGGGGCATACTTAGTAGAAAAAGAAGTCGGTATTACAGATTCTGAAATTCTGCAAGCAATTACATATCATACAAGTGGTCACGAACGGATGACAATGCTCGATAAAGTTATTTATGTAGCGGATTATATTGAACCTAGTCGTAAGTTTCCAGGTGTAGAATTGGCGCGAGAATTAGCTCAGGAAGATATAAATAAAGCTTTATTATTTGCATTAAAGCGAACAATTCAATTTTTAATGGAAAAGGATCAAACGATCTATCCGTTAACATTTCAAACATACAATGCGGTTATCAAGGAGGAAATTACTGAATGAAAGATAGAGAATTATTAGTATTAGCAGCAAAAGCAGCTGATGATAAAAGAGCAGAAGATATGGTTGTATTAAATATGCAAGGTATTTCACCAATTGCGGATTATTTTATTATTTGTCACGGGAATTCAGATAAACAAGTACAAGCAATTGCACGTGAAATTAAAGCGAAGGCACATGAGTTACAAGTTGATGTACAACGCATGGAAGGGTTCGATGAGGCGCGCTGGGTGTTAGTGGACCTTGGTGATGTAGTTGCACATGTATTCCATAAGGATGAGCGTGATCATTATAATTTAGAACGTCTATGGGGCGATGTACCACGTGAAGATATTACAGAAGAGTTAAGCTAATGAGATACGAGCAATTTGCAATGCTGTACGATGAACTTATGAATGATGTCCCATACGATAAATGGGTAGAATTCACAGAGGAGAGTTTGCAGCAGGCAGGAATGAAAGAAGCGAAGATTCTTGATGTAGCCTGCGGAACTGGTAATGTAACGCTTCCGCTTATGCAAAAAGGCTATGACATGATTGGTGTTGATCTTTCGGAAGAAATGTTAACGGTTGCCCAGCAAAAGCTTGGGGGAGAAGGGTATCTGATTCCTTTTTATCAACAAGACATGAGAGAATTGGATGTTCCAGGTGAATTTGATTGTGTAACCATCTTTTGTGATTCATTGAATTATGTGTTGCAAGAAGAAGGTGTACAGGAAACGTTTAGAAGAGTATTTCATCATTTACGTCAAGATGGTCTACTTTTGTTTGATGTACATTCTCTCTACAAAATTCATCACGTATTTCAAAATGAAACGTACACAGTGAATGGAGATGAAATTGCTTTAATTTGGAATTGCTTCCCTGGGGAAGAATCCGATAGTGTAGAGCATGATTTGACATTTTTTGTACAAGATCAAGAGGAAGATGTATATCATCGTTTTGATGAATGTCACGTGCAACGTGCATATTCAATTGAATTGTTAACAAAATGGCTTGAAGAGGCTGGATTTACAGTGCTTCGTGTCACAGGTGATTTTGAGCGTATGGAAGTAACGGAACAAACAGAACGTATCTTTTTTATGGCAAAAAAGAATGGATAAAACAAAAGCAACCGACAAGGTTGCTTTTGTTTTATAGATAATATGTTGTTTTCTTTATAGAAAAATCGAAAAGTAATGTGTGTAAACTAGAGTAATAAGAGTTGTGATGAAAAGATCATGTGGAAAAGATAAGAATTTATAAAAGGATTTTGTATCATAATGGCGTATTCTTTACGTGTGCGTATTAAATTGTTGTTCAACGCCTTCTAAATCTTCATCGTATTTTTCATGTGTCCGCTCAAATAATTTATGGAACATATCTCCGACGTGCCCCTCCAAAATACGAATCCCCTCTCCTGTAACACCGCCTTTTACACATACTTTCTCTTGTAAAGTTGGTAATGTAAATATTTCTTTTTCTAGTAACTTCCCCATCCCGATAATCATTTCACTTGCTAAAGTAGTTGCTTCTTCATGAGTAATATTCGTTTTTTCTGCAGCTGCGTCAATGAAACATTGTAATAAATAACTGAAGAATGCTGGCCCGCAGCTCGCAATATCAGATGAAACTCGTGTAATATCTTCTCCGATTACAATTGGCGTAGAAATGTTTTTGAATAAACGAAGTAATGTTTGTTTCCATTCCTCCGAACAATTTTGTCCGAATGTAAATAGTGAGGCGCCAGAGAATGCACGGTTTGTGATGCTTGGGATAATACGTGCGACATGACAAGATACAACCTTTTCTAACTGAGAAGCTGATATGGGACTTGTAATAGAAATTAAACATTGATCATCTGTAAAGTGAGCGGCATGTTTTGCTAAAATCGGATATATGTCTAAAGGTTTAACGCAAATGAAAATCAGTTGAGAGCGCTCTATTACGTCTTGTATTGTCTTTGCTATATGAACAGAAGGATACTTCTCTTTTATATGATATGCTTTGGCAGGCGTCCGATTAACAATAGTAAGGCACGAAGGCTTGACAGCACGGGTTTCTAAAAATGCATCGATTAGTATATTCCCCATGTTTCCTGTCCCTATAATTCCTATGTTCAATGTTTCACCCCTCCTTCGTAACATCTTTCTCCTAAACAATATGAACCATGTTGTGAAATTATGAATTGGAGGTGTAAAATGATACGAAATTTTCAAAAGAAGTGGTTTGCCTTGTTAGGGGCTGTTGGAGTTGTGGTGGTCCTTTTTATATGGCAGACGAAGTATCAAGCTGAGCAGCCAATTGTTAAAGTTGATACGAATGTAAAAAGTGATGAGAAGAAAGGAAAATTGAAATTAGCAGAATCAAAAGAACAGAAGAAAGTGATTATGATTGATATAAAAGGTGCTGTAAAACGGGAAGGTGTGTATGAGATGAGAGAGGGAGCTCGCGTAAAAGATGGTATTGAAAAAGCGGGAGGTTTTTTGCCAGAAGCGGATGTAGCGAAGGTGAATTTGGCACAAATTGTGCAAGATCAAATGCTTCTTAATATTCCGAGAAAAGGAGAACAAGTACAAGGGGCAGAGGTATCGTCGCACCAAAGCGGAAAAGTTCAAATTAATGCTGCCTCGAAAGAGCAGCTTGAAAAAATAACTGGGGTTGGTCCTAGAAAAGCAGAAAGTATTTTGAAATACAGAGAAGCGCACGGACCGTTTCAAAAAATAGAGGACTTATTAGAAGTGGATGGTATTGGAGAGAAGTTTTTAGAAAAAATAAAAGATCAAATAATTATACCGTAAAAGATTGACGAACTTTTTCTTCTTTCGCTACACTACAAGTAGATAAAAAAGTAGGTGAAGATATGGAACGAATTTCTTGGGATCAATATTTTATGACGCAAAGCCATCTATTATCACTGCGTAGCACGTGTACAAGGCTTGCGGTAGGAGCGACAATTGTCCGTGATAAGAGAATTATTGCGGGGGGATATAACGGTTCAATCAAAGGTGGTGTGCATTGTATAGATGATGGATGTTACGTCATCGATAACCATTGTGTTCGCACAATCCACGCGGAAATGAATGCGTTGCTGCAATGTGCTAAATTTGGTGCGAAAACAGACGAGGCAGAAATCTATGTCACGCATTTTCCTTGTTTACAGTGCTGTAAAGCGATTATTCAAAGTGGTATTACGGCCGTGTATTATGCGCGGGATTATAAAAATCATCCGTATGCGGTGGAGTTATTTGAACAAGCAAATGTGAAAGTAAAACATGTTCCACTTGAATATGATATTACATCGTTAGAACAGCAAGATCGTCATGTGCAATTAAAAGAACTGTTTTCATCTTTAGAAAAAGATGATTTAACAATGAATGAGTTACAACAAGTATTCGCTACAGCAAAAAAGATGTTATAAGTGCGTGTTCAAAAAGAAGAATAAAGAGAGCCAAGCAGTTCGAGGTGCGGAAGCCAAGAGGATACTCATGTAGCTGGAACTACATGAGTATCCTCTTGGCGACATAATGAAGGAATGTGACAGCTATCGTTACTGAACTGTTTGAACATCCGTTATAAGGGGGGAGTATGAGTTGCGTGGACAATGGGGCTATGTTGCAATCTCATTTGTTATTGGGATTGCAATTGCCTGTTCCTCGTTTCAGCTGTTGTATGCTAGTTTGTTCGGTTGTTATGTTTTATTTTGTATATATCGTACTTCGCGTCAAGTCCTCGTTTTTTGCATACTGACATGTTTTAGTAGCTTTCTTTATACTTCATACATTGAACAGGAAAATCATCCTTCTAAAGAATTAAATTATAAAGTGACAAATGGTATCATTCAAAGCACCCCTCTTATAAATGGTGATCGTCTTTCTTTTTCGGTGGAAACAAATGGTAAATACGTGGTGCAATTGTTTTACAAAATACAATCGGCTAAGCAAAAAGAACAGTTGCAGCAATTGTATGCTGGTATGAGGTGTACATTTAAAGGGGAACTGAGAGAGCCATCAGAAGCTCGGAATTTTCATGGGTTTGATTATCGAGATTACTTATATAAACAAAAAATTCATTATTTATTTGAAGTAACGGAGATATCGAACTGCACGAAAAGCTCTTTTTCATTTGTACAATGGATTTATTTATTAAGACAAAACGCAGTTTCAGCGATTGCGGAAATGTTTCCTGGGCAATCGGGGGCATTTATGAATTCATTATTGTTTGGAGATAGGAAACAGATGACATTTGAGGTGGAAGAACAATATCAACAGTTTGGACTCATTCATCTTTTGGCGATTTCGGGATCGCATATTGTGCTGTTAATGGCAATTGGCTACTTTATTTTGCTTCGGATTGGATTGACAAGGGAAATGACAACAATATGTCTCGTTGTTTGTATTCCGCTTTATATGTTTTTTGCTGGAAGCTCTCCATCTGTCATGAGAGCTTCTATAACGGGTGTTATGCTATTAGTGGCGCTAATACACTCTATCCGTGTATCAAGTTTAGATGCGCTCAGTATGACGGCTATATTGATGCTTTTATATGATCCTTATATGCTTTTTGATATTGGATTTCAATTCTCGTTTATTGGTAGTTTAGCGCTACTACTATCTGTGAATTTTTTATTGCAGCGTGAGCAAGGACTTGTTCGAAATGCGGTTTATCTCTCGGTTATTTCACAGCTTGCTAGCATTCCTATTTTGTTATATCATTTCGGTTATTTTTCTCCATATAGCATCTTCCTCAATCTCATATATGTCCCGTTTTTATCATGTGTCGTATTACCATGTAGCATTGTGATTTTTACATGTATGCTATTTATTCCTTTCATAGCGAAATGGATTGCATATGGATTATCGGCATGTTTAACGTTTTCTAATGCTATTCTTCAGTATTGTGAAAACCTCCCGTTTCTGCGCTTTACCTTTGGGCAAACACCTGCATTTCTTGTAGTGCTATATTCTTTTAGCATAATTAGTGTATTTATTGTGTGGGAAAGAGCGGCTAGAAAAAAGTTTTTGTTCTTAACTGTTGGATTTCTCCTTTTAGTATGTACTTGTCATTATGTTTCTCCGTATTTTCGTGCAAGCGGAAGTGTTACATTTATTGATGTTGGACAAGGAGATGCAATATTAATTCGCCTTCCGTACGACAAAGGGGTTTATCTTGTTGATACAGGAGGAACGATTCCGATCAAAAAAGAACCTTGGCAGAAGAAAAAACATGAGTTTTCTGTTGGACATGATGTTCTTCTGCCATTTTTACAAAAGGAAGGTATTCGAAAAATTGATAAGTTGATTGTGACGCATGGTGATGCAGATCATATGGGATCGGCTAAAGAATTGATATCCTCTATTGCTGTGGAAGAAGTCGTATTTGGAAAGAAACGAGAAGATACCATGTTAGAAAAAGAATTGAAACAAATTGCAAAGCAAAAAAATATGCGAATAAAGGTTGTAGGAGAAGGGGATAGATGGCAAGTAGATGAAGCGGTATTTACTGTATTATCACCAGAGGGAGGAGAGAAGGGAGATAACGATGCGTCTATTGTATTATGGGCAAAACTAGGGGGGATGAAATGGTTGTTTACTGGAGATTTAGAAGAAAAAGGTGAGCGGCGTATTGTAGAGAAGTATCCAGGGTTACAAGCGGATATTTTAAAAGCTGGGCATCATGGTAGTAAGACGTCATCCTCATCTGCTTTTCTACATCTCATTCAGCCGAAAAAAGCAATTATTTCTGCTGGAGAATACAATCGATATGGGCATCCGCACCAAGAAGTGCTAGAACGTTTTCGAGAATTGAATATTGAAATATGGCGGACAGATGTGCAAGGGGCTATTCTCTATGTTTTTGAAGGAGAAAGTGGAACGTTTCGGAGTAAATTAACATATGATGAGATACGGAAAAGATAAAGTGAAAAAAGGAAGGCCGCGAGTAGCAGCCTTTAAGAACCAATAAATTTAATAATTGTTGCGATGATGAAAAGTGTTGCGAAAAAACCAAATGAGACGATAAAACCTACCCCTGAATCAATAGCGTCATTGCGTTTACTTTGAACGTTTTGTTCAAATTCATTCATTTAGAATCCCTCCCCAACATTCCATATTAGTATAAAATATTGTCAGAAAAAAATCTACAATTTCCATATGAAGATAATATAGATTGTGGTTTTATATTTTTCCTCATTTACAATTCTCTAGAAAAATTCGATTTCCAAGCATGTTAACAGTTGGTAGCTATACTTAAACGGCAGTTGTAAATAATAAAAGTAAAGTGGTTACCGCACACCAATAAGAATCCCGGGGCTTATTGCGTGGCGTTTTATATAGATAAAGGGACAGGTTAACTGCACCTGTTCCTTTGTACTTGTAAAACCAAAGATACCGCATTAGTATTAAGGTATATTGTCAAGTTAGGGAGTAGGAAAAAGTATGAGTGATATACATAAGAAAATTAAAAAGAAACAGTTTGTACCGCTTTATTTACTATATGGAACGGAAGCCTATTTTATAAATGAAACAATAAAGCTTATAACAACGGAAGCATTAGCCGAGGAAGATCGCGAGTTTAATGTTGTAACATATGATTTAGAAGAGGCGTATTTAGAAGAGGTAATTGAAGATGCACGAACGCTTCCTTTTTTTGGGGAACGTAAAGTATTATTAATTAAATCTCCATTATTTTTAACGTCACAAAAAGAAAAATTAGAGCAAAATATAAAAATTCTAGAAGAATATATTACGGAGCCGTCACCGTTTTCGATTATTGTATTTGTGGCTCCTTATGAAAAGTTAGATGAACGGAAAAAAATTACGAAGTTACTAAAGAAAACAGCGGATGTAGTAGAAGCAAATGCAATGCAAGTACAGGACGTTCGTAAATGGGTTGTGGCCCGTGCAGAAGAAGCGCATATTCATATTGGAGAGGAAGCTGTCAGCTTACTGTTAGATCTTGTAGGAAGTAATGTAACGATGCTAGCACAGGAAATGGACAAGCTGACGCTTTATGTTGGTATGGGGGAAGAGATTACAACCAACCTTGTAGCAGAGTTAGTTCCTAAATCGGTTGAGCAAAATGTATTTGCATTGACAGAAAAAGTAGTGAAAAAAGATATTGCTGGAGCGATGCAAATTTTACATGGCTTATTTACGCAACAAGAGGAGCCTATTAAATTGTTAGCATTATTAGTTAGTCAATTCCGCTTGCTTTACCAAGTAAAAGAGTTACAACAGCGTGGATATGGACAGAATCAAATTGCTTCGCATATTGGTGTTCATCCGTACAGGGTGAAGTTAGCGATGAACCAAACGAAGTTTTTTTCATTTGAAGAATTAAAAAAGGTTATTTTAGAGTTAGCTGAAGCTGATTATAGTATGAAGACAGGGAAGATGGATAAGAAGCTTGTTTTAGAATTTTTCTTAATGCGATTGAATCACATTGGATAAAGTAAAAATGAAGATAGATAGAAAAAAGTTCGTGCGATTTTCCGCATGAACTTTTTGGTATATAAAAAAACGATCCGAATGGATCGTTTTTTAAACGCCTTACGCGTTTACTTTTTTCGCTAAGCGAGATTTTTGACGAGCTGCAGCGTTTTGGTGGATAAGACCTTTACGAGCTGCTTTGTCAAGTTTTTTAGAAGCAGTTTTGAAAGCTTCTTTAGCATTTTCAAGATCGTTATTAGTAACTAAAGCTTCTACAGTTTTAACAGCTGAACGCATGTCAGACTTGATAGAAGCGTTATGTGCACGACGCTCTTCGCTAAGTTTAGCGCGTTTGATAGCAGATTTAATGTTTGCCATACTTTTCACCTCCCTGGTGCGATCGAGTGACTCGATACTTACATAGAACAAGTGATATTCTATCAAACGGAGAAGAGAATTGCAATAGCGAGATCAATGAAATTTCATGTAAAGGAAAGAATGACCTTATATATTTTTGGGGAATCTAACTATATTTACTATGAATTGCGGAGGAGATACGATGAAAGAACCATTAGATTTAAGTAAATATAGTGTTAGGACAGACCTTGCAGTAGAGGCGCATCAAATGTTACAAGAGCGTCAACAAGAGAAAAAAAGTATTAACGGCGTTATTGTAAAAGAGCGTGAAGAAGAGGGGGTTACGATTACAAAAGTTATAATCGATGAAAGTGCTTCTGAATCAATGGGTAAAAAACCAGGGAATTATTTAACGCTTGAAGTGCAAGGGATTCGTCAACAAGACACGGAACTGCAGCAAAAAGTGGAACGAATTTTTGCAAAAGAATTTTCATATTTATTAGAAGAAATTGGAATTGATAAAGAGGCGAGTTGTTTAATCGTAGGACTCGGAAACTGGAATGTAACACCAGATGCACTGGGACCAATTGTCGTAGAGAATGTACTTGTAACCCGTCATCTGTTTAAATTACAACCTGAAAGTGTAGAGGAAGGCTTTCGTCCTGTTAGTGCTATCCGTCCGGGAGTAATGGGGATTACAGGGATTGAAACAAGCGATGTGATTTATGGAATCATTGAAAAAACAAAGCCTGATTTTGTTATTGCGATTGATGCACTTGCTGCTCGGTCAATTGAACGAGTAAACAGTACGATTCAAATTTCAGATACAGGGATTCATCCGGGTTCTGGAGTTGGGAATAAACGAAAAGAACTGAGTAAAGAAACACTAGGAATTCCTGTTATCGCTATTGGTGTTCCAACGGTTGTTGATGCCGTTTCAATTACGAGCGATACGATTGATTTTATCCTAAAACATTTTGGGCGTGAAATGAAAGAAGGTGACAAGCCGTCGCGTTCTTTATTGCCAGCTGGGTTTACATTTGGAGAGAAGAAAAAATTAACAGAGGAAGATATGCCAGATGAAAAAAGTCGTAATATGTTTCTAGGGGCAGTGGGCACATTGGAAGATGAAGAAAAGCGGAAATTAATTTATGAAGTGCTAGCCCCTCTCGGTCATAACTTAATGGTGACACCGAAAGAAGTCGATACATTTATTGAAGATATGGCAAATGTAATAGCTAGCGGTTTAAATGCTGCGCTCCATCATCAAGTGGATCAAGACAATACAGGGGCGTATACGCATTGATGAGAGGAGCGAAGACAGTTGAGTCGATTTGCGCTCCAGTGTATAAGTGGTGTTATTTTGTTTTTGTTTATGATGTTGATTGGGATTTGGATCGCTAACCACGGTTTGAAAAGCATGAAGGGATATCGCCAACCAACATATGAACAAATTGCTCATATGACGGGGACGAAGAACTCAAATGTTGAGATGGAGATTTTAGGAGAGACATTTTCCGCTCATGAAAAACAAAAAACGTTAGAAAATCTTAGAAGTTTTAATGTTGTAGAAGCGGCGGGAAGGGGGATTACGGAATTCACTCGAAACGTTGCCAAATTCGGCACTGATATAGTAATTGGGAAAATAAAAGAAATTTTTATCCAACTAGAAGGATGAAAAATGGTTGTCTTATGTTTTTTTAAGACAACTATTTTTTGTTAGAAAAAGGTTTGTCTCTTGTTTTTTGCTCGCATAAGATAAAGATAAGATGATTTGTCTTGCAAGCGGCACGAGTTTTCATTGAATCTTTGCTGCTCTATTGATATAATCAGTGCTAGTGTATATTGGCGAGACTATTAGGAGTTGAGAACATAGATGAATAAAGAAGAAAGAGCAAAAAGGCAGTCTAACATTCGTAACTTCTCCATCATTGCTCACATTGATCACGGAAAATCAACGTTAGCAGACCGTATTTTGGAGAAAACAAACGCGTTAACACAACGCGAAATGAAAGCTCAATTACTTGACTCTATGGATTTAGAGCGTGAGCGTGGCATTACAATTAAATTAAATGCAGTTCAATTAACGTATACAGCAAAAAACGGCGAAGAATATACTCTTCATTTAATCGATACACCAGGACATGTCGACTTTACGTACGAAGTATCTCGTAGTTTAGCGGCTTGTGAAGGTGCAATCCTTGTTGTCGATGCAGCACAAGGAATCGAGGCGCAAACATTAGCAAACGTATATTTAGCGCTTGATAATAATTTAGAAATTTTACCGGTTATTAATAAAATTGATTTACCGAGTGCTGACCCAGAACGTGTTCGTCAAGAAGTAGAAGACGTAATTGGTTTAGATGCATCAGAAGCTGTACTTGCTTCAGCGAAAGCTGGGATTGGTATTGAAGACATTTTAGAACAAATCGTTGAAAAAGTACCAGCTCCATCAGGAGATTCTGAAGAGCCGTTACAATGTATGATTTTTGACTCTTTATATGACCCATACCGCGGCGTAATTGCGTATATCCGTGTTGTAAACGGTACAGTAAAAGTCGGCGATAAAGTACGTATGATGGCAACTGGTAAAGAGTTTGAAGTAACAGAAGTAGGTGTATTCACACCGAAAACAACGCAACGAGAAGAATTAACAGTAGGTGATGTAGGATTCTTAGCAGCATCTATTAAAAACGTGGGAGACACGCGTGTTGGTGATACAATCACACATGCGAAACGTCCAGCAGCAGAACCGTTACCAGGTTATCGTAAATTAAATCCAATGGTATTCTGTGGTTTATATCCAATTGATTCTGCACGTTATAACGATTTACGCGATGCGTTAGAAAAACTGGAATTAAATGATTCGGCTCTTGAATTTGAACCTGAAACATCTCAAGCATTAGGATTCGGTTTCCGTTGTGGATTCCTAGGTTTACTTCACATGGAAATCATTCAAGAACGTATTGAACGTGAATTTAAGATTGACTTAATTACAACAGCGCCAAGCGTTATTTACAAAGTGTATTTAACGAATGGAGAGGATATGATTGTAGATAACCCATCTAATATGCCAGATCCTCAAGCGATCGATCGTGTGGAAGAACCATTTGTAAAAGCGACAATTATGGTTCCAAATGATTACGTTGGGGCTGTAATGGAAATTTGCCAAGGTAAACGTGGTACATTCCTTGATATGCAATACTTAGATGAAACACGTGTTACGTTAACATATGAGATCCCACTTTCTGAAATCGTATATGACTTCTTTGATCAATTGAAGTCTAATACGAAAGGCTATGCGTCATTTGATTACGAGTTAATCGGCTACAAACCATCTAGACTGGTGAAGATGGATATTTTATTAAATAATGAACAAGTCGATGCTTTATCTTTCATTGTGCATCGTGATTCAGCGTATGATCGTGGTAAAGTAATCGTAGAAAAATTAAAAGAATTAATTCCGAGACAACAATTCGAAGTGCCGATCCAGGCGACAATTGGGAACAAAGTTGTAGCGCGTTCTACAATTAAAGCGATGCGTAAAAACGTACTTGCAAAATGTTACGGCGGTGACATTTCTCGTAAACGTAAACTTCTTGATAAACAAAAAGAAGGTAAAAAACGTATGAAGTCTGTTGGTTCTGTAGAAGTACCACAAGAAGCATTCATGGCTGTATTGAAAATGGATGATAATTAATAAAAAAGAAGCCGTTTGTACGGCTTCTTTTTGTGTGTATGATTACTTTTTTAGACATCTTCGCATCTCTCATTTACAATAGTGAAGAAACTTTTTATTGCTAGAAACAACAGTAACCATTGATATAGAGTTAGGAGACTATTGATGTCTGAAAACATTAGAAAAGATATTCAAGAAAAAATACAAAATGGAAATTTTAATTGTGAAAAGGAACTGACACTTTCTATTCTTAGTGGGAAGTGGAAAGTTGTAATCCTATGGCATTTAGGGGTCGAAGGACCACATCGTTTTAGTGAGTTGCAACGACTATTCCCGAACATTTCTCATAAAGTTTTATCGAATCAATTGAAAGAGTTAGCGGAAGATGGAATCATTGGCCGGACAGTATATCCGGAAGTACCTCCGCGTGTAGAGTACTTTATGACGGAACTAGGCATGACACTTTTACCAATCGTCGAAATGATGTATGATTGGGGAAAAATGCGAATGGAACAAATTCGTAACACGTTACAGAAGTAAAGGAGCCTCCGAAGTGCGGAGGTTTTCTTTTTAGAAAGGTAGGAGTATAGTTTGGTACAAGCTGCATATATTCATATTCCGTTTTGTCAGCATATTTGTCACTATTGTGATTTTAATAAAGTATTTATTGAACGTCAGCCTGTTGATCAATATTTACAGTACTTAGAGAAAGAAATAATAAATACGGTGCAAAAGGTACCATTTGAAAATATGAAAACGATTTTTGTTGGGGGCGGAACACCAACGGCGCTAAATATGGAGCAGACAAAAGAGTTGCTTGCTATTATTAATCGTCGTTTGCGCCCATTTGCTCCAAATTGTGAATTAACTTTTGAAGCAAATCCCGGAGACTTACCAAAAGAGAAGCTAAACCTATTGTTAGAAGGTGGTGTAAATCGGATTAGTTTCGGTGTGCAAACGTTCCGTGACGAGTTGCTAGAGAAAATTGGACGTAAGCATACGAGAGAAGATGCATTTGTAGCGATTCGTGAAGCGCAGGAAGTGGGCCTCACAAATATTAATGTGGATTTAATTTATGCACTGCCAGGGCAAACGATAGAAGATGTGAAAGAAACATTAGACATTGCTTTTACACTTGGTGTTCAGCATTTTTCTGCATACTCCTTGATCGTTGAGCCGAAGACGGTTTTTTATAATTTAATGAACAAAGGAAAATTAAGACTTCCAGGGGAAGATCATGAAGCGAAAATGTATGAAATGGTAATGGATGAGATGGAAAAGCATGGTTACCATCAGTATGAAATTAGTAATTTTTCAAAAGAAGGCTATGAAAGTAGACATAATCTCACATACTGGAATAATGAACAGTATTATGGGTTTGGAGCTGGTGCCCATAGCTATGTAAATGGAGAACGAATTCAAAATGTTGGTCCGCTAAAACAATATTTTTCTAAAATTGATGAGACTGGTTTTCCTTACTTAGATGTCCATGAAGTGACGATCAAAGAAAGAATGGAAGAAGAGCTATTTTTAGGGCTTCGGAAAACAAATGGCGTTTCTAAACTGGAATTTCAAAAGAAATTTGGAGTAGAAATGGATGAGATTTTTGCAAAGCAGTTGTTATCTAATAAGGAACATGGATTGCTTCAGGATAAAGAAAAGCATGTTTGTTTGACAAGGCAAGGTAAATTGTTGGGGAATGAAGTATTCCAATCATTCTTAATGGATTAATTAAATGTCTAGTAGGTATGAAAAAGTTTCTCTATTTCGTGACGTTTCCGTTGACAATTCAATGTCAATTTTGGTAAGTTATTAATAGATTTAGCACTCGAAGACAAAGAGTGCTAACAGAGGTGATGATGAGATGCTTACGGAACGTCAGCTCTTAATTTTACAAACAATTATTGATGACTTTATTGGGTCAGCACAACCTGTTGGATCAAGAACATTGGCTAAGAAAGATGAAATTACATTTAGTTCAGCTACTATCCGAAATGAAATGGCTGATTTAGAAGAGTTAGGGTTTATTGAAAAGACGCATAGTTCTTCTGGACGTGTTCCTTCGGAGAAAGGCTATCGATTTTATGTGGACCATCTTTTAGCGCCTCAACATTTACCAAACGAGGACATTGTACAGATTAAAGATTTATTTGCTGAAAGGATTTTTGAAGCAGAAAAAGTTGCACAGCAATCTGCTCAGATTTTATCAGAACTCACAAACTATACGGCAATTGTTCTTGGGCCGAAGGTGGGTACAAATAAATTGAAAAATGTACAGATTGTTCCACTTGATCAGCAAACAGCGGTTGCGATTATTGTAACGGATACAGGGCATGTACAAAGCAAAACGATTACCGTTCCGGAATCTGTTGATTTATCAGATTTAGAAAAAATGGTTAATATTTTAAACGAGAAGTTATCTGGTGTACCAATGGCAGAACTGCATAATAAAATTTTAAAAGAAATTGTGACAGTACTGCGCCAATATGTCCACAATTATGATAGTGCGATAAAAATGTTGGATGGTACATTTCAAGTTCCTTTGTCGGAAAAGATATACTTTGGTGGGAAAGCAAATATGCTTTCGCAGCCGGAGTTTCATGACATCCAAAAGGTACGCTCCTTGCTGACAATGATTGATAACGAAGCTGAATTTTACGATATTTTACGTAATAAACAAGTTGGAATTCAAGTGAAAATTGGTCGTGAAAATACTTCAACAGCGATGGAAGATTGCAGTTTAATTTCTGCAACATATTCAATTGGTGAAGAACAGCTTGGAACAATTGCCATTTTAGGTCCGACAAGAATGCAATACTCTCGGGTGATTAGTTTGTTACAATTGTTTACAAGACAATTTACAGGTGGTCTAAATGGATTTTATAAATCAAAATAATAAATTCGCCCAAGCGGTGAACATTTTCATTGCGGGTGTGTAACATAAAAAAATACTTGGGTGCTCATGCTTCTTGTGAGTCCTGGTACTTTTTAAGGAGGTGAAAGTTGTGGAAGAGCGTAACGAACAAGTGGCTGAAGAAGTAAAGGAAGCACAAACAGAAGAAACTGTCGAAGCTGAAAACAGTGAAGAAACTGTCGTAGAAAAAAGTGAAGCGGCTCTTTTACAAGAACAAGTAGATGAACTGCAAGCGAAACTGACGGAAACGGAAGGTCGCACACTACGTCTACAAGCCGATTTTGAAAACTATAAGCGCCGCGTTCAACTAGATAAGCAAGCGGCTGAAAAATATAGATCACAAAGTCTTGTGTCAGATATTTTACCAGCTCTTGATAATTTTGAAAGAGCGATGCAAGTGGAAGCAAGCGATGAGCAGATGAAGTCCTTGTTACAAGGGATGGAAATGGTACATCGTCAATTGCTAGAAGCGCTGACAAAAGAAGGTGTCGAGGTAATTGAATCGGTTGGAAAACCGTTTGATCCTCATGAACATCAAGCTGTCATGCAAGTAGAAGACAGTGAGTTTGAATCAAACGCGGTTGTGGAAGAATTCCAAAAAGGTTATAAGCTGAAAGACCGTGTGATTCGCCCATCAATGGTAAAAGTAAATCAATAATTTACATAAATGTAGGAGGTTTCGCCATGAGTAAAATTATCGGTATTGACTTAGGTACAACAAACTCTTGTGTAGCTGTTATGGAAGGTGGAGAACCAAAGGTTATTCCAAATCCAGAAGGGAACCGTACAACGCCTTCTGTTGTAGCTTTCAAAAATGAAGAGCGTCAAGTTGGGGAAGTAGCGAAGCGTCAAGCGATCACGAACCCAAATACAATCATGTCTGTTAAACGTCATATGGGTACAGACTATAAAGTAGAAGTTGAGGGTAAAGATTACACACCTCAAGAAATTTCTGCAATCATTTTACAAAACTTAAAGGCTTCTGCTGAAGCATACTTAGGTGAAACAGTAACGAAAGCTGTTATCACTGTACCAGCATACTTCAACGATGCAGAGCGCCAAGCAACAAAAGATGCAGGTCGCATCGCTGGTTTAGAAGTAGAACGTATTATTAACGAACCAACAGCAGCAGCACTTGCTTACGGTTTAGAAAAACAAGACGAAGAACAAAAAGTTCTTGTATATGACTTAGGTGGCGGTACATTTGACGTATCTATCCTTGAATTAGCAGATGGAACATTTGAAGTTATTTCAACTGCTGGTGACAACCGTCTTGGTGGTGACGACTTTGACCAAGTTATCATCGATCATTTAGTAGCTGAGTTCAAAAAAGAAAACAACATTGATTTAAGCCAAGATAAAATGGCGCTTCAACGTTTGAAAGATGCAGCTGAAAAAGCGAAAAAAGATCTTTCTGGTGTAACGCAAACACAAATTTCATTACCATTCATTAGTGCTGGAGCTGCTGGTCCATTACACTTAGAATTAAACTTAACAAGAGCGAAATTCGAAGAACTTTCAGCTAACCTTGTTGAAAGAACATTAGAGCCAACTCGTCGTGCATTAAAAGATGCTGGATTTGCTCCAAGTGAATTAGATAAAGTTATTCTTGTTGGTGGTTCTACTCGTATCCCAGCTGTACAAGAAGCGATTAAACGTGAAACTGGTAAAGAACCATATAAAGGTGTAAACCCTGATGAAGTTGTAGCATTAGGTGCTGCAGTTCAGGGTGGTGTACTTACTGGTGATGTAAAAGGCGTTCTATTATTAGATGTAACTCCACTTTCTTTAGGTATTGAAACTATGGGTGGCGTATTCACAAAATTAATCGAGCGTAACACAACGATTCCAACAAGTAAGTCACAAGTATTCTCAACTGCTGCTGATAACCAACCTGCGGTAGACATTCACGTATTACAAGGTGAGCGTCCAATGTCAGCTGACAACAAAACACTAGGTCGTTTCCAATTAACAGACCTTCCACCAGCACCACGTGGTATCCCACAAATCGAAGTAACATTCGATATTGATGCGAACGGTATTGTTAACGTACGTGCGAAAGACTTAGGAACAAGTAAAGAACAAACAATTACAATCCAATCTTCTTCAGGTCTTTCTGATGAAGAAGTAGAGCGTATGGTACAAGAAGCAGAAGCAAATGCTGATTCTGACCAAAAACGTAAAGAAGAAGTTGAACTTCGTAATGAAGCTGACCAACTTGTATTCCAAACAGACAAAGTTGTAAAAGACTTAGAAGGCAAAGTAGATGCAGCTGAAGTAGCAAAAGCAACTGAAGCGAAAGAAGCATTACAAGCGGCAATCGAGAAAAATGAGCTTGATGAAATCCGTGCGAAAAAAGATGCGCTTCAAGAAATCGTGCAACAATTAACTGTAAAATTGTATGAGCAAGCTCAAGCTGCTGCAGGAGCAGGGCAAGCAGAAGGCGCGCAAGGTAACGCTGGTGCGAAAAATGATAATGTAGTTGACGCTGAGTTTGAAGAAGTAAAAGAAGATAAGAAATAAGTAAAACGAAATAAGTAAGATGACAAAAAGTCAAAGTCAAGCGTGCCTTGGCTTTGGCTTTTTTCACGAATGAGGAAAGGTCTAGTAGTGGTTAAGGCTTTTATATGGAGGTCTTAAGTTTTTCACTTTGCATACTGATAAGTGAGGAAACTTTGTTGCAAAGCACTTTCTTTCGGTGGTAAAATTACGTTTATGTGAAAGATTCGGGGGTTACAAATTTATGAATAAACGAGATTATTATGAGGTGCTCGGTCTTAGCAAGGGTGCTTCAAAAGATGAAATTAAAAAAGCATACCGTCGTTTGGCTAAGAAATATCATCCAGACGTGAGTAAAGAAGCAAATGCAATTGAAAAGTTTAAAGAAGTACAAGAAGCATACGAAGTTTTAAGTGATGATCAAAAACGAGCGCAGTACGATCAGTTTGGTCATGCTGATCCAAATCAAGGATTCGGCGGCGGAGACTTTGGTGGTGGCTTCGGATTTGAAGATATCTTTAGCTCGTTCTTTGGCGGAGGTGGCGGTCGACGTCGTGATCCAAATGCACCGCGCCAAGGTGCTGACTTACAATATCAAGTTACTTTAAATTTTGAAGAAGCTATTTTTGGTAAGGAATTAAACGTTGAAATTCCGGTAGAAGACCCTTGTGATACATGTCATGGCAACGGTGCGAAACCAGGAACTTCAAAAGAAACATGTAAACATTGTTCAGGAACAGGGCAAGTGAGTGTCGAACAAAATACACCGTTTGGTCGTATTGTAAACCGTCAAGCTTGTAATCACTGTTCAGGAACAGGACAAATGATTAAAGAGAAATGTACAACATGCCATGGCTCTGGAAAAGTGCGTAAACGTAAAAAAATTAACGTTAAAATTCCAGCAGGTATTGATAACGGTCAACAAATCCGTGTTACTGGTAAAGGTGAAGCGGGTGTAAATGGAGGACCGGCAGGTGATTTATACGTTGTTGTTCAAGTTAGAAATCATGAGTTCTTTGAGCGTGATGGTGATCACATTATTTGTGAAATGCCATTAACGTTTACGCAAGTAGCACTTGGCGCTGAAGTGGAAGTTCCAACTGTTCACGGGAAGGTGAAATTGAAAATTCCAGCAGGAACACAAACGGGAACAGAATTCCGCTTAAAAGGAAAAGGGGCTCCAAATGTACGCGGATATGGTCAAGGGGATCAATACGTAGTGATTCGTGTTGTTGTGCCAAAGAAATTAACGTCACATCAAAAAGAATTATTGCGTGAATTTGCGGGACAAGAAGATCAAGATGATAGCCTATTTGGAAAGCTTAAACGAGCTTTTAAAGGGGAATAATGGAAATAAAAAATGGAGTTGGTAAATTGTGAAATGGTCAGAAATTAGTATTCATACAACAGAGGAAGCAGTAGAGGCAGTCTCTCATATTTTGCACGAAGCAGGCGCTAGTGGTGTAGCAATTGAAGATCCGGCAGAGTTAACAAAAGAGCGTGAGCAACAGTATGGTGAAATTTATGCGCTTAATCCAGCTGAATACCCAGAGGATGGCGTGTTAATAAAAGCATACTTCCCACAAACGGATTCTTTACACGAAACAGTTGCAAGTGTAAAATCATCTATTGATGTACTTCCATCTTACGACATCGAAATTGGTACGGGAAACATTACCATTAACGAAGTTGATGAAGAAGATTGGGCTACTGCTTGGAAAAAGTATTATCATCCAGTTCAAATTTCTGATACATTCACAATTGTGCCAACTTGGGAAGAGTACACACCTTCTTCTCCAGATGAAAAAATTATTGAATTAGATCCAGGAATGGCATTTGGTACAGGAACACATCCTACAACAACAATGTGTATTCGTGCATTAGAGAAAACAGTTCAGCAAGGAGATACAGTAATTGATGTTGGAACAGGTTCTGGTGTATTAAGTATTGCTGCGGCGAAGTTAGGCGCAGCATCTATTCAGGCTTATGATCTAGATCCAGTTGCAGTTGAAAGTGCCGAAATGAACGTGCGTTTAAATAAAACAGATGATGTCGTATCTGTCGGGCAAAATAGTTTATTAGAAGGTATTGAAGGCCCAGTAGACTTGATTGTAGCGAATTTACTTGCAGAAATTATCCTTCTGTTCCCTGAAGATGCAGCAAGAGTTGTAAAGCAGGGTGGACTATTTATTACATCTGGTATTATTGAAGCAAAAGAAAAAGTGATTTCTGAGGCACTAGAAAAAGCTGGATTTACAATTGAAGAAGTGTTAAGAATGGAAGATTGGGTAGCAATCATTGCGCGAAATGCGTAATATATAATTTATGTTTATAAGGAACGGAAGAGTCTCTCGCTATAGGAAGTGAGGGACTTGCCGTTTGTTATATTAAAATGATAACGTTTCGTTCTTTTCGTAAGTGAGGACTTACGAAAGGAACGAAACTCTACTAAGGTGATGAGATGCAACGTTATTTTGTAGAAGAGAAATATGTAAATGATGCAAGTATTCGTATTGTAGGTGATGATGTACATCATATTGCAAGGGTGATGCGAATGTCAGCTGGTGATCACATTTATTGCTGTGTAAACGGAAAAACAGCGCAGTGTACAATTGCTGAAATTACCAGTGAATTTGTGGATAGTACTATTGTAGAATGGATAGAGACGTCAAGTGAACTGCCAGTGTTCGTGACGATTGCAAGTGGACTGCCAAAAGGAGACAAGCTAGAGTTAATTTTTCAAAAAGGAACTGAGCTTGGGGCAGCTGCATTCTTACCATTTCAAGCGTCTCGTTCTATCGTAAAATGGGATGCAAAAAAAGCAGATAAAAAAGTTGAGCGTTTGAGAAAAATTGTGAAAGAAGCAGCGGAACAATCGCATAGAAGTGAAATTCCAAATGTACACGCCCCTGTATCATTTAAACAATTGCTTGCAATGAGCAGTGAGTATGATGTTTGTCTTGTTGCATATGAAGAAGAAGCAAAGCAAGGTGAAAAAGCTAATTTTGCGAAAGCTTTATCGACAATTGAGCTTGGTCAAAAACTATTGATTGTATTTGGCCCAGAAGGTGGATTATCAGAGGAAGAAATTTCTACGCTGCGTGAACATAAATTTATACCATGTAGTTTAGGACCGAGGATTTTAAGAACAGAAACGGCGCCGCTTTACGCATTAAGTGCCGCTTCTTATCATTTTGAATTGATGGGGTGATGATCAATGACAACTGTTGCGTTCCACACGTTAGGTTGTAAAGTAAACCACTATGAAACAGAAGCGATTTGGCAATTGTTTAAACAAGGTGGTTATGATAGAACTGAATATGAAAAGAAAGCTGATGTGTATGTCATTAATACATGTACAGTAACAAATACTGGAGATAAAAAAAGCCGTCAAGTTATTAGGCGTGCTGTACGTCAAAATCCAGACGCTGTTATTTGTGTAACAGGATGTTACGCACAAACGTCTCCAGCAGAAATTATGGCGATTCCAGGTGTGGATATCGTTGTTGGTACGCAAGATCGTGAGAAAATGTTAGGGTATATTGAAGAATTCCGTAAAGAACGTCAGCCAATCAATGCTGTCCGTAACATTATGAAAACACGTGTGTATGAAGAGTTAGATGTACCGTACTTCACGGACCGTACACGAGCATCTTTAAAAATACAAGAAGGTTGTAATAACTTCTGTACGTTCTGTATCATTCCTTGGGCACGTGGTTTAATGCGTTCCCGTGACGGGAAAGAAGTTATTCACCAAGCACAACAATTAGTGGATGCAGGATATAAAGAAATTGTTTTAACTGGTATCCATACAGGTGGATACGGAGAAGATATGAAGACTTACAATTTAGCTGGATTGCTTCGTGATATGGAAGCGCAGGTAAATGGTTTGAAGCGTCTTCGTATTTCTTCAATTGAAGCGAGTCAAATTTCAGACGAAGTAATTGAAGTATTAGATAAATCAGAAGTAGTTGTGCGTCACTTGCACATTCCTCTGCAATCTGGATCTAACACTGTATTAAAACGTATGCGACGTAAATATACGATGGAATTTTTCCAAGAGCGCTTAGATCGTTTGAAAGAGGCGTTACCAGGACTTGCAATTACTTCAGACGTAATCGTTGGTTTCCCAGGTGAGACAGAAGAAGAATTTATGGAAACATATAATTTCATTAAAGAGAATCGTTTCTCTGAATTGCACGTTTTCCCTTATTCAAAACGTACAGGAACACCTGCGGCACGCATGGAAGATCAAATTCCTGAAGATGTAAAAAATGATCGTGTTCATCGTTTGATCGAATTATCAAATCAATTAGCGAAAGAATACGCTTCTCAATTTGAAGGTGAAGTTCTTGAGATTATCCCTGAAGAGCCTTTTAAAGATGGTGAACGTGAAGATTTATATGTAGGTTACACAGACAATTATTTAAAAGTTGTCTTTGAAGGATCGGAAGAATTAATTGGTAAGCTTGTAAAAGTGAAAATTACAAAAGCTGGTTATCCATATAACGAAGCGCAATTTGTTCGTGTTCTTGAAGAAGAAGTGAAAAAAGAATCAGCGAGTGCGTAAGGAGAAAGCATGTAAACGAAAAGGGTTTGCATGCTTTTTTCTTTGGTGGAGAAGTTAAGATATGAAGTTGTAATATTTCATGCTATAATGCTAACCGTTATGGTTGTCAGACAACCGCTTAGTGAAGGAAGGGGCATATGAAAAATGAACTATGCAAAATTAATTGACCACACACTATTAAAACCAGATACAAAAAAAACAGCAATTGTTACATTATGTGAAGAGGCAAAGAAACATGATTTCGCGTCTGTATGTGTAAACCCTACTTGGATTGAAACGGCGGCTGAATTATTAAAAGGTACGGATGTAAAAGTTTGTACAGTAATTGGTTTCCCGCTCGGAGCGAATACACCAGAGACAAAAGCATTTGAAACAAAAGATGCAATTGCAAAAGGTGCAACAGAAGTTGATATGGTAATTAACATTGGTGCATTAAAAGATAAAAATGATGAGTTAGTAGAGCGTGACGTTCGTGCAGTTGTAGAAGCTGCGAAAGGAAAAGCACTTGTCAAAATTATTATTGAAACATGCCTATTAACAGAAGAAGAAAAAGTTCGTGCTTGTGAACTATCTGTAAAAGCAGGTGTAGATTTTGTGAAAACATCAACTGGCTTCTCGACAGGTGGAGCAACAGTGGAGGATGTAACATTAATGAGAAAAACAGTTGGACCAAAAATTGGTGTGAAAGCTTCTGGTGGTGTACGTAACGGACAAGATATGGATGCGATGGTAGAAGCGGGAGCGACGCGCATTGGTACAAGTGCTGGCGTTGCGCTAGTGAGCGGGAAAACAGCAACAACTGATTATTAATATAAAAGTGGAAGCCGCTCGTTCAGAATTGGAGGGCACTGTAGTTGGATAATTTAAAAGCGAAAACAACTAGAATTAGATAAAACAATGTGCTTAAAAGGTAAAAATTATCAGTTGTAATCCGCGATTTTAATAGGGTTTGAAAAAAAGGAAGAGCCTCTGCTCTTCTTTTATTCTGTCAAATAGTTGACCTGAAGTGATAAAATGTATTATAATCGTAAAAGACATGCTGAAGAAGTGTTTCTTTTTGCATGCTGAAGTTAGTATGTAAGTGTGATGTTTCGGAGGGAGGGAAAGAGAATGTCAAAAACAGTCGTTCGTAAAAACGAGTCTTTGGAGGATGCACTTCGCCGTTTTAAAAGATCGGTTTCTAAAACTGGTACACTTGCTGAAGCAAGAAAGCGCGAGTTTTATGAAAAACCAAGTGTAAAACGTAAGAAGAAATCTGAAGCGGCAAGAAAGCGTAAGTTCTAAGAGAGGGTGTAAGTTATGAGTCTTCTCGGTCGTTTAAACGATGATATGAAACAAGCGATGAAGAGTAAACAAAAAGAAAAATTAACCGTTATTCGTATGGTTAAGGCTGCTTTACAAAATGAAGGTATTAAGCTGCAACGAACTCTTACAGAAGAAGAGGAATTAACAGTTTTAACTCGTGAAGTAAAACAGCATAAGGACTCCCTCCTTGAATTTAAAAAAGCGGGTCGTGATGACCTTGTTGATAAACTGCAAAGTGAAATTCAGATTTTATACACGTATTTGCCAGAGCAATTAACGGAGGAAGAGCTAGCGAACGTAATTAAGCAAGTTATTTCTGAAGTTGGTGCTGTTTCTAAAGCGGATATGGGTAAAGTGATGACTGCTGTTATGCCGAAAGTAAAAGGTAAAGCAGAAGGCTCACTAGTGAATAAGCTGGTTGCCCAGCTATTAGCATAAAAAAACGTCTCATGAGAAATGAGACGTTTTTTTATGCTTTTTTTCTGTTTGGACGTGATATTACAAGCTCTTTTTTCATACATATGGGATGAGAGGGGGGTCTTGGAGATGAAGAAATTAGTACAAATGAAAAATTGGCTAACGAAGCAAATAGACCTACCAGTGGATGTACTAATGGATCTGCCTCGGATTACTCTTGTTGGGCAAGTGCATATTTACATAGAAAATCATCAAGGGTTATTAGTGTTTAGTGATAAAGAAGTACGATTACTACTTAAACAAGGCCAATTGTTAATTAAAGGGAAATCGTTTGTCATTAAAACAATTCTTCCTGAAGAGCTGTTGCTTGAGGGGATAATTGAACAAGTGACATTTTTAGAGAACGATAAAAAAGAAGGGTAAAGCGAAACTTCCATAAGTGAAGTTTTTCTTCTTGTTTCATTACGTACGAGCTGTGCGGAATGTAGAAGCTGATGAATCGTAAACATCGATGCTTTTGAGAAAGGTAGTGGAGGCGAACGATGAAAAATCAATGGTTTACAAAGTGGCTTGGTTATGTAAAGGTTCGAATTGAAGGCAGAGGAGTGGAGCGTTTTATAAATGAGTGTGTCCGTAGAAATTTACTTGTATGGGATGTGAAGAAAATTACGGAGGACACATTGGTCTTTTGTATGTTACTTCGTGATGTGAAGCGGTTGAAACCAATCTATCGAAAAAACGAATGTAAATTATATTTTATCGGTCGCTACGGTTTTCCGTTTTGGAATAAACGTATTCTTAAGAATAGTGGTTTTTTAGTCGGTTTTCTTATCTTTTTTTTCGGTATGATTGCGCTGTCAAATATGGTTTGGAAAATTGAAATTACAGGTGCGAAACCAGAAACAGAATATATACTGATGAAAGAATTGGACAAAATGGGTATTAAAAAAGGTAGATTACAATTTCAGATGCCGAATGTAGAAGATGTTCAACGTCACTTGACGGACAATATTAATGCCATTACGTGGGCAGGTCTAGAAATAAAGGGGACGACGTATCGTTTTAAAATTGTTGAAAAGAATGAACCGAAGAAGGAAAAAGAACAAAAACCACAAAATTTAATTGCAAAAAAAGAGGCAATTATTACAAAGACGTTTGTAGAAACAGGGAAACCGGTTGTTATGAAAAATGATTATGTGGAAAAAGGACAACTTCTTGTATCGGGGGTATTTGGAAACGAGGAAAATCCAACGGTTGTTTCCGCAAAAGGGATTGTATATGGGGAAACGTGGTATAAATCGGAAGTGGCAGTTCCTTTGAAGACAACATTTCAAGTGTATACAGGAAATTCATATAATGAACAGTATATCAGGTTTGGAAGTATTAAAATAAAAATATGGGGATTTCAGCATGATAAGTATAAACGATCACGTACTGAACATGTAAAGCACGATGTGAAATTATTTGGCTTTACATTACCTGTTTCTTACGAAAAAGAGATCGTACGTGAAGAGGAAGAAGCGAACCGTGAGTATACGGAAAAGCAGGCAATGAATGTTGCAAAAGACATGGCGGAAAAAGAACTAAAGAAAAAATTGGATGAACATGCTATGATTGTAAGTGATAAGATTTTGCGTAAAGAGGTTGAGGCAGATCAGCTAAGAGTAATTTTACATTATACAGTGATTGAAAATATTGCAGAGCCACAACCGATATCTGAATCCGATATTCAAGGAGACTGAGTAATGGCAGAACAATTAGTAGAAATGAACCAGCAAGTAGAAAATCATAACGAAGCAATTGCTCTATTTGGAGTAAATGATGCTCATTTAAAAGTAATTGAACGAGAACTGGCTGTATCTATTGTAACCCGGGGTGAATCTGTTCGTGTATCAGGAACAGATGAAGCGGTGATACTTGTTGAGAAAATATTACAGCAATTACTTGCTGTTATTCGTAAAGGTGTATCAATCTCTGAACGAGATGTTGCATATGCAATTCAACTTGGGCGCCAAGGAAAAATTGCTCATTTTGAGGAGTTATATGAAGAGGAAATCTTTAAAACAGCAAAAGGTAAATCAATTCGTGTGAAGACGATGGGGCAAAGGCAGTACATTCATGCGATGAAGAAGAATGATGTTGTATTTGGAATAGGTCCTGCTGGTACAGGGAAGACGTATTTAGCCGTAGTAATGGCTGTGCGAGCCTTAAAACAAGGATATGTGAAAAAAATTATTTTAACAAGACCAGCTGTAGAGGCAGGAGAAAGCTTAGGTTTTTTACCAGGTGATTTAAAAGAAAAAGTAGATCCTTATTTACGTCCTTTGTATGATGCGCTTCACGATATTCTTGGACAAGAATATACACAACGTATGATGGAAAGAGGGACGATCGAAATTGCACCTCTTGCTTATATGAGAGGACGTACGCTTGATGATGCGTTCGTCATTTTAGATGAAGCGCAAAATACGACTGGTGCACAAATAAAAATGTTTTTAACTCGCTTAGGTTTTAGTTCGAAAATGGTCGTTACTGGCGATCCATCGCAGGTTGATTTGCCAAAGGGTGTTAAGTCGGGGCTTTCAATTGCAGTGAACGTTCTATCTGGTGTATCGGGCCTTTCGTTTGTTAAATTAGAACAATCAGATGTTGTAAGGCATCCGCTCGTACAGCGGATTATTGAGGCATATGATAAAATGGAATGATCCTATTTGTCAGGGTCATTTCTTTTTATGTGATAGGGATAAGAAAAGACGGGGTTGGCGAATCATTTGTTTTTTACTATCATTAAAGAATAGACAAGTAAATTTAAGAAGCATGAACAGACAGTGAGATGTAGAGGCCGAAAGAATTAGGTAGAAATTGTAACTGACAAGGTCCAATTGGGGAGGGGAAAGTATCCCTGTTAACCCAAATTTCACTTTATGTCTGGAGAGGAGAAGGTATTTCAATCATGTCAAAGTCTCAAGAAGTTTCTAAGTGGTTTCGTAATATGCAACATTCGAAAAAACTAAGCTGGATTTCTTACATTTTATTAGGAGCTGTGTTGTTCTTTGCGCTGATGAACAATGTGAAACCAGAGCAACTAGATGTTAAAATGCTCTCTATTTCTAAGCAAACAATCCACTCTCCTATCAAAATTGAAGACAAAGTAACAACGGATAAAAAGAAGAGAGAAGCTGCTCAAAAGATTGAGGATCAATATACATATCGAAGTGATTATAAGCAAAATAAAGTTGATATTGTAAATTCGGTTTTTGATGCGATAAAAGAAGTGGATGACCAGATAAAAGCTGCTGGTCCTGATGAACAGAAAAAGGTGTCTCCAGCGGATCGATTGGAAAAGTTAAAAAAGAAATTGCCTACTGATTTAACAAAAAGTTTGTCTGACGCTGTATTGTTACAATTTATAAATGCTGAACCAGATCAACTAGCAGGAGCAAAAGACCCAGTAGTAACAGCTATTAATAATATAATGAGCGAACATATTAAAATGAATGAAGAAAACGATGCGAGAGATCGCTTTGTAAATGAAATAAAAAACATTAATGTGAATAGCGATTTAAAAGAAGCGCTTAATGTGCTTGGGAAATACGCAATTACAGCAAACTATTTCTATGATCCAACGTCTACAAAAGATCGAAAAAGATTGGCAGAAGACGCAATTGCACCTGTTTACATATTACAAGGTCAAATTCTTGTAAAAGAAGGCGATACGATCACTAGAGAGGTATACGAGCAATTGAAGTTAGTTGGACTTCTTGAACAAAGTAATGCATTCCAACCATTTGTAGGTTTGGCAATTGTTATTAGTGTACTGTTATTCTTTATGCATAAACAATTTGAATTGTTTTTGAAATTAAAAAGAGAAGAAAAACCATATATTTTGGCTTATACAACAATTTTAGCTATTACAGTTGTTTTGATGAAAATCATTAGTTTATTTCAAAAGTTGGACTATGCGGGTATCGCGTATGTTGTTCCTGTTGCGATGGGAACAATATTGGTAAAATTAATGATTGGTGAGCGATTTGTTTTTCTGACAAGCATGATTTTCTCTGTATGTGGGAGTATCCTGTTTAATGAAGGGGTAACGAGTACGCTCAATTATAGTGTTGGTATTTATGTTTTACTAAGCTCGTTATCGGTTAGTATCTTTCTGAAAGAAAAAAATCGACGCACAATGATTTTGCAGGCAGGTATACTTGTTTCTGTTTTAAATGTAGTTGTATTAGCTGCACTGTTACTCCTGCGTAACGGTAATTTCTCACCTCTTGAAATAGGTACGCAATTATTAATGGCCGCTGCTTCGGGTATTATCTCGTCTGTTTTGGCTATGGGGATTTTACCGTATTTAGAAAGTGGTCTTGGAATTGTATCGAGTATGAAGCTTATGGAGCTTTCAAGTCCGAATCATCCGCTCCTTCGTAAAATTTTATTAGAAGCGCCAGGAACGTATCATCATAGTGTTATGGTTGCAAATCTTTCTGAAGCGGCGTGTGAGGCTGTTGGAGCAAATGGTGTATTAGCACGCGTGGGGGCGTATTATCATGATATTGGGAAAACATTGCAACCCCATTTCTTTATTGAAAATCAAATGGGTATTGAAAATCCACATGACCGTTTAGATCCTGAAACGAGTCGAGATATTATTATTGCTCACGTAACAAACGGAGTAAAAATGTTAGAAGAACATCATATTCCGCAAGAGATTATTGATATTGCTGGACAACACCATGGTACGACATTACTGAAATATTTTTACTATAAAGCAATTAAAGAAGACAAAGAGAAATATACAGAAGAAATGTTCCGTTATCCAGGAACAAAAGCGACATCTAAAGAATCAGCGATTGTCGGAATTGCAGATAGTGTAGAAGCGGCTGTGCGCTCCATGAATCATCCAACACCAGAGCAAATTAATAATTTAGTGCGAAGTATTATTAAAGATCGTTTGCAGGATGGTCAATTTAGTGAGTGTAACTTGACGTTTAAAGAATTACAAATTGTTGGAAAAACATTATGTGAAACATTAAATGGTATTTTCCACTCTCGTATTAAATATCCGGAAGCACCGGAGGAAAAGGGGAAAGAATGAGTTTATTAATTGATTTTTTCGATGAAACAGAAGAAGTGCAAGAAGAATATATGAATATGATTCAAGAGTTGCTAGAGCAAGCTGCGCAAATGGAAAGCGTAGAAGATGGAACGGAGCTTTCGGTTACTTTTGTTAATAATGAACGAATTCAAGAAATCAATCGTGAGTATCGTGATAAAGATCAGCCGACAGATGTTATCTCTTTTGCGATGGAAGATATGGGAGAAGGAGAAATGGAGATCGTTGGAGCAGAAATGCCGCGTATGCTAGGGGATCTTATTATTTCTATCCCAAGAACGAAGGAACAAGCTGAAGAATATGGGCATTCTTTTGATCGTGAACTAGGATTTTTAGCGTTGCACGGGTTCTTGCATTTACTTGGTTATGACCACATGACGGAGGAAGATGAGAAAGAAATGTTTGGTAAGCAAAAGGAAATTTTAGAGGCGTTTGGATTAGGTAGATGAAAAAGGGAAAACTTATACACAGTTTTGGATATGCTATAGCTGGTATATACTTTTGTCTTCGTCATGAACGAAATATGAAAATTCATTTTTTGGCCGCAGTTATTGTTATATGCTGCGGCCTTTATTTCCATGTTACAACAATGGAGTGGCTTATACTATTCCTTACCATTGGGATTGTGATAAGTTTAGAAATGGTGAATACAGCTATTGAAAAAACAGTTGATCTAGTTACGGTAGAATTTCAACCATTTGCGAAAATTGCCAAGGATGTTGCTGCTGGTGCGGTGTTATTATTTACTGTTATAGCGGTCATAATTGGTGCTATTATCTTTCTACCTTATATGGTATAGTTGCATTCCAAAGCATTTATCATGCTTTGGAGGCGCTTAAAGTGCCGTTAATTAAAGTTTCACTTTATCTTTTCGCAATTGTGAATGGAAAGGATGCGAGAGCATGAACAGCAAAGATTTAATTCAAGAGGCAATCGAAGCGCGTAAACAGGCGTACGTACCATATTCTAAGTTTCAAGTAGGTGCAGCATTATTAACGGAAGATGGAAAGGTATACCGTGGATGTAATGTAGAAAATGCATCATATGGATTATGTAATTGTGCAGAAAGAACAGCTTTATTTAAAGCGATTTCTGAAGGTGATAAAAGGTTCAAAGCTATTGCAGTAGTAGCAGATACGAAACGTCCTGTACCTCCTTGTGGAGCGTGCCGTCAAGTTATGATAGAATTATGTAAACAGGATACGAAAGTATACTTATCAAATTTACATGGTGACACCGAGGAAACAACAGTCGGAGAATTGTTGCCAGGAGCATTTTTAGCGGAGGATTTACATGAATAGAAAAGGTTATAAATCAGGTTTTGTCTCTATTATCGGAAGACCGAATGTTGGGAAGTCTACATTTTTAAATCGTATTATCGGTCAAAAAATTGCGATTATGAGTGATAAACCACAAACAACTCGTAATAAAATTCAAGGTGTGTATACAGAAAACGATTCCCAAGTTATCTTTATTGATACACCAGGGATACATAAGCCGAAGCATAAATTAGGCGATTTTATGGTAAAAATGGCACAAACGACATTAAAAGAAGTTGATATTGTGCTATTTATGGTAAATGCAGCTGAAGGGTTCGGTCGTGGTGAGGAATTTATCATTGAAAAGTTACAAGAAACAAAACAGCCGGTATTTTTAGTAATCAATAAAATTGACCAAGTTCATCCAGAACAATTGCTAGAATTAATTGATCAATACCGTAAGTTACATGATTTTGCAGAAATTGTACCTATTTCCGCATTGGACGGTAATAATGTTGAAGCGTTAATTGGGGCAATTAAGAAGTATTTACCAGAAGGACCACAATACTATCCGGATAACCAAGTAACGGATCATCCGGAAAGATTCATTATTGCGGAGCTTATTCGAGAAAAGGTACTTCATTTAACACGTGAGGAAGTACCGCACTCGGTAGCAGTCGTTATCGATGCGATTCAAAAACGTGAGGGCGGAGCAGTTTATGTAAATGCGACAATCATCGTTGAACGCCCATCGCAAAAAGGAATTATTATTGGGAAACAAGGTAAGATGCTGAAGGAAGTTGGGAAGCGAGCTCGCTTTGATATTGAAGCGCTTCTCGGTTCTAAGGTGTTTTTAGAAGTGTGGGTAAAAGTGCAAAAAGATTGGCGTAATAAAATGTCTCAGCTTCGTGATCTTGGTTTCCGTGAAGATGAGTATTGATTTAAGGGTTGTATAAATTAGGGAAAATTTTTCTCACATGAAAATGGACAAAATGGGTCATTTTAATAACAACAAAAGAAATTGGTTTATATGCTACGCTTATTGAGAAAGGTGGATTCTTTATGCTAGATTTTACCTGGAAGTTTTTCTCCAAGACAGGAAGCATTGAAACGTATTTGCTTTTGAAGGAAATGGAAAAAGACGTAACCGATGAGATGGATCAACATGAAGAGGAGCTAGCGCATCTAGATTCTCCAATTTCTTGACCCGTTTTGTTCAAACCTTGGATGGTGACGAACATGTTTCAAAAAGTTGAGGGGATTGTCATCCGGACAACAGATTACGGAGAAACGAATAAAATTGTTACGATATTCTCTCGTGAGCTTGGAAAAGTGAGTGCAATGGCAAGGGGAGCGAAAAAACCAAAAAGTAGGTTAGCATCTATTTCGCAACTTATGACCCATGGTCACTTTCTAATTCAAATGGGGTCTGGACTCGGAACTTTGCAACAAGGTGAAATGATTTCATCTATGAAAGAAATTCGTGAAGATATATTTTTAACCGCTTATGCATCATTTATTGTTGAACTTACTGATAAAGCAACTGAAGATAAAAAACATAATCCGTATTTGTTTGGAATGTTATATGAAACGTTGCATTATATGTGTGAGGGTGTTGATCCTGAGGTGTTGGCGTTAATTTATCAAACGAAAATGCTTCCAGTACTTGGGATGCATCCATACTTTGATACATGTGCAATTTGTCACCAAGAAACAGACTTTGTCGCCTTCTCTGTTCGAGAAGGCGGTTTTCTGTGCTCACGTCATGCGGAGCAAGATCCGTACCGGATTCCGGTGGGAGAGGCCGTTCATAAATTATTACGCCTTTTTTATCATTTTGATTTAACTCGGCTTGGTAATGTGTCTGTGAAAGATGGAACAAAGAGACAAATGCGCACAGTATTAAATACATATTATGATGAATATTGTGGGATTTATTTAAAATCGAGGCGTTTTCTTGAACAACTTGATAAATTTCAAATATAACGAGGACCATATCCAGGTCCTTTTTACATACTTTCTTTTTTGAAAAGCATATTTAGTATATAATATTTAAAAGATAGTATAACTTTTTTCGTTTTGCATTGAAGGTGGTGATTATCATAGAACTGAATAAACGGCAAGAACATATCATTCAGATTGTAAAAGATCACGGTCCTATTACAGGAGAGTCAATCGCTGCACAGTTAGGTTTAACACGTGCGACGCTAAGACCGGACTTAGCGATCTTAACGATGGCTGGTTATTTAGAAGCGCGTCCGCGCGTCGGTTATTTTTATACAGGAAAAACTGGAGGACAGCTATTATCAGAAGCTGTTAAAAAAATTAAAGTACAAGATTATCAATCTAGACCAGTCGTAATTGATAAGAACGTTTCTGTATATGATGCGATTTGCACCATGTTTTTAGAGGATGTTGGTACTTTATTTGTTGTAGATCAAACTACGCTTTTAGTTGGGGTCGTTTCTCGTAAGGATTTATTACGTGCGAGCTTAGGAAAGCAGGATTTAACATCGCTTCCGGTTAATATTATTATGACAAGGATGCCGAATATTGCGATGTGTCGTAGAGAAGACTCTCTATATGATATTGCGATGGAATTAATAGAAAGACAGATTGATGCTGTGCCAGTAGTAAAAGATACGAAACAAGGCTTAGAGGTTATTGGCAGGATTACAAAAACGAATATTACGCGTGCGTTTGTGAATTTAGTAAATAATGAATAAGTGTAATTTGTTTAAAGTGAGGTAATGTAATGGATAATAAAATCGTATATGTCGTATCTGATTCTGTTGGAGAGACGGCTGATTTAGTTGTTCGAGCTGCAATGGGGCAGTTTCCGTTCGCTCCTGATATTAGACGTGTACCATATGTAGAAGATACAGGGACGTTAAAAGAAGTCATTTCAATTGCTAAAAGTAATCGAGCTCTTATTTGCTTTACACTAGTAAAACCTGATATGCGTCGGTATTTGTTAGTGGAAGCAGCAAAAGAGGGAGTAGAGGCATATGATATTATCGGGCCTCTTATTGATCAAATTGAAGAAATCACAGGACAAGTGCCAAGGTATGAACCGGGTGTTGTTCGAAGATTAGACGAGGAATATTTCAAAAAGATTGAAGCAATTGAGTTTGCCGTTAAATATGATGATGGTAGGGATGCACGTGGAATCTTGAAAGCTGATATCGTGCTGATTGGAGTATCGCGTACATCAAAAACGCCACTCTCGCAATATTTAGCTCATAATAAGCGACTGAAGGTTGCCAATGTACCGCTTGTACCTGAAGTGGATCCGCCTGAAGAGTTATACCAAGTTGCAAAGGAAAAATGCTTCGGATTAAAAATTACACCGGATAAATTGAATCATATTCGAAAAGAACGATTAAAGTCACTTGGTCTAAGTGACGGGGCAACTTATGCTAACATCAATCGTATTAAAGAAGAAATTGATCACTTTGAAAAAGTAGTGGGAAAAATCAACTGTCAAGTCATTGATGTATCAAATAAAGCGATTGAAGAAACGGCGAATATTATTGTGAATGCAGTGCAAAACCAAAAAATGTTTTAGCACATTTACCAAAGGTGAATGTGCCTTTTTTCGCTCATAACAAAGGAATGATTTCCTAGTATGTTCTTTATTCTAAAAGGCCAACTAGCTTATCTGTCTTTTTGGTTTTTTTATCGTTTTGATATCGTAGTTTTACTCTCTGTGAACAATGAAAATAATTTTTTAGAGGATATGTAGCGAAGTTGAAGAAAATATATTATAATAAAAAATTGTGATAAAAACGTATATTTTACGTTTAGACTTTAATTTTTCAGAATAAACTAGGGATAGGATTTACGGAAAAAGATAAACATTTACGTAAAATCGACAAAAATCTGGACAAGAAAACGCACATTATGGAAGGATTCACAGAAGGGATGTAGAATACAGAAATATGCAAAACATCAGTAAAATTTTAGTTGATGCAGATGCATGTCCTGTGAAGGATGAAATTGTGCAAGTTGGAACAAAATTTCATGTCGAAATTTTGTTTGTCGCTTCCTATGCCCATCGTTCAAGAAAGCAGCAAGGGAATTGGATTTATGTAGATTCTGAGCAAGATGAGGTGGATTTTTATATTTATAAAAACGCTAAAGCTACAGATCTCGTGATCACACAAGATATGGGACTTGCTGGTCTTCTTGTTAAAAAAGGAGTATATGTATTATCTCCAAGAGGTACATTTGTGACAGATGAGCAAATGGATACAATTTTATATAGTAGATATGTATCTGCGAAGTTACGCAGACAAGGGACCTATACGAAAGGCCCAAAATCATTTTCAAAGCATGATCGACAATGTTTTTTTACAAGTTTAGAAAAAATATTGTCGAATTATAAAGGAATCCATTAATTTGTATCGAATACAAAATACGACACGGAGATGGAGTTATGGGGAACAGAATTCCCGAAGAAGTTGTTGAACAGATTCGGACGACATCTGATATTGTAGAAGTGATTGGTGAATATGTTCAGCTTCGGAAGCAAGGGCGCAATTATTTTGGGCTTTGTCCATTTCATGGTGAGAATTCTCCTTCATTTTCTGTTTCATCAGACAAGCAAATTTTTCATTGTTTCGGATGTGGAGAAGGGGGAAATGTTTTTTCATTTCTCATGAAGATGGAAGGACTTTCTTTCACAGAGGCTGTGCAAAAGCTTGGGGAAAGAAATAACATTGCAGTTGCAGATTATACATCAGGGCAAGAACAGCAAGAAAATATATCTGATGACAATGTCATTATGTTACAGGCACACGATCTTTTGAAAAAGTACTATCATCATCTTTTGGTAAATACAGAAGAGGGGAATGAAGCGCTCTCCTATTTACAAAATCGAGGTATTACAAAAGAGATGATTGCAAAGTTTGAAATTGGTTATGCATCTCCAACTTGGGATGCCGCAGCGAAAATATTACAAAAAAGAGGTTTTTCGCTATCGACCATGGAACAAGCAGGCTTACTTATACGGAGTGAAAAAGATGGCAGTCATTATGATCGCTTTCGCGGAAGAGTCATGTTTCCGATTCACACATTGCAAGGGAAAGTGACAGCATTTAGTGGAAGGGCATTAGGGGATGATACTCCGAAATATTTAAACAGCCCAGAAACACCTATTTTTCATAAGAGTAGGTTACTGTACAATTTTCATCAAGCAAGACCGTTTATTAGGAAGCGTGGGCAAGTTGTTCTTTTTGAAGGGTATGCCGATGTTTTGGCCGCTGTCAAAAGTGGTGTTGAAGAAGCTGTGGCAACAATGGGGACAGCTCTAACAGAAGAACAGGCGAAACTTCTACGTCGTAATGTTGAAACTGTTGTTCTTTGCTATGATGGTGATAAAGCAGGACGAGAAGCGACGATGAAAGCAGGGCAATTATTATTGCAAGTAGGTTGCCAAGTCAAGGTTACTTCATTGCCAGATAAGCTTGATCCTGATGAATATGTGCAACAATATGGAACAGCGTCTTTTGAAAATCTTGTAAAATCGAGTATAAGTTTTGTTGGATTCAAAATAAATTACCTGCGTTTAGGGAAAAATTTGCAAGATGAGTCTGGTAAAGAAGAATATGTGAAAAGTGTTTTGAAAGAGTTGGCATTATTGCAAGATGCGATGCAAGCTGAGTCGTATTTAAAATCATTATCGCAAGAATTTGCGTACTCAATGGAAACACTTTTAGGCCAATTGCACCAATATCGCAAAGAACAAAAGGTACAGCAAAAACAAACGAAGCAAGTTTCTAAGCCGCCTCAAATTGTTCAGGCTAAACCGAAATTTTCAGGTTTTGAAAGGGCTGAAAGAGAAATTATTTACCATATGTTGCAAAGCGCAGAGGTTGCTTTTCGTATCGAACCTCATATAGAAGATTTTTATACAGAAGAACATAAAGGGATTTTATATGAACTATACGCATATTATGAAAAGGGAAATGAACCTTCAGTCGGAAATTTCTTAAGTTGGCTCTCTGATGAAAAGTTGAAAAATATTATCACTAATATCTCAACGGATGAACTTATTAATCCAGAATACACAGATGAAGTATTGCAAGGTCACTTAGAGGCGCTAAGGCGCCAAAAGGAAAAGCTGAAAAAGATGGAGACCATCTTTGCATTAAAACAAATGGAAAAAGCTGATCCAATAGAAGCTGCTAAATTTTATGCAGCGTATTTACAAAATCAGAAAGCAAGAAGATAGCTTTTTGTATAAAATTTTATTATAATGAATGTTTGTATCTCGCGTAAGGAGGGGAACAGATGGCTGATAAACCAGCTCGTTCTAAACAAATTGAAACTGATATGACCCTTGAGCAAGTGAAAGAGCAACTCACTGAGCTCGGAAAAAAACGTGGCGTTCTTACATATGAAGAGATTGCAGAACGCATGAATGGATTTGAAATTGAATCCGATCAAATGGATGAATATTATGAATATTTAGGTGAACAAGGGATTGACTTAGTTGGTGACAACGATGAAGGTCCTAATAATCATCAAATCACAAAGACAGAAGAAGAATTCGATTTAAATGATTTAAGTGTGCCACCAGGTGTGAAAATTAATGACCCTGTTCGCATGTATTTAAAAGAAATCGGTCGCGTTGACTTACTATCTGCAGAAGAAGAGATTCGACTTGCAACACGCATTGAAGAAGGCGATGAGGAAGCGAAACGTCGTCTTGCAGAAGCAAATTTACGTCTTGTTGTAAGTATTGCAAAACGATATGTAGGCCGCGGTATGCTCTTCTTAGACTTAATCCAAGAAGGAAACATGGGTCTAATTAAAGCTGTTGAAAAGTTTGATTATCGTAAAGGTTTTAAATTTAGTACGTATGCAACTTGGTGGATTCGTCAAGCGATTACACGTGCAATTGCAGACCAAGCGAGAACAATTCGTATTCCAGTTCATATGGTTGAAACAATTAATAAATTAATCCGTGTACAGCGTCAATTGTTACAAGATTTAGGACGTGAACCATCTCCAGAAGAAATTGGTGAAGAAATGGATCTCGCTCCAGAAAAAGTACGCGAAATCTTAAAAATCGCACAAGAGCCAGTTTCTCTTGAAACACCAATCGGTGAAGAGGATGACTCTCATTTAGGTGATTTCATTGAAGACCAAGAAGCGACATCACCTGCGGACCATGCAGCGTATGAATTGCTTAAAGAACAATTAGAAGATGTGTTAGATACATTAACAGATCGTGAAGAAAATGTTCTTCGTCTTCGTTTTGGTTTAGATGATGGACGAACTCGTACGCTTGAAGAAGTTGGGAAAGTATTCGGCGTAACGAGAGAGCGTATTCGTCAAATTGAAGCAAAAGCACTTCGTAAATTAAGACATCCAAGCCGTAGCAAACGTCTAAAAGATTTCTTAGAATAGAGTTCTTTTTAAGTTTACTTCACATTTGTGAAGTAAACTTTTTTATTTTGTTAATTTTTGTTAAAATTTAGCTGCGAGTAACGATTACAATTCTTGTAATTTATTTTACAGAATTGTCTTTTGATTTGCAAATGGTCATTTTTCGATTTTTCGATTAATTTCGTTTATTCTATACAAAAATATATGTAGAAAAACAAAAAATATGATGAGAAGCGTAGATATTTATCAAAATAATATGCGATAAACGCGAGAGAATCAATAAACTGAATTTATGGAATATTTTTAACAACTGACAGTTTTGTCTTTTCTGATGGAGCGTTTTCAAGTACAATGGAAGTAACTGAATCATCTAACTATTAGGGGGTATAGAGGGGGGAGAAGAGATATGAAACGTAATCCATTGATTCCATTTGCTCTTATTGCAGCGCTGGGTATTGTCATTATGTTTGTATTTTCGTTTGAGGGGTTATATAAATCAAAAGAGCTAGCAGATGCGAAAAATGGGGGCAAAACAACGCAAGCAGCTTCGAAACCAGAGGATATTGTGAAACAAAGTTGTACGAGCTGCCATGGTGATCAGCTACAAGGTGCGGTAGGGCCTAACTTACAAAAAATTGGTGGGAAACTTTCCAAAGATGAAATTAAAGAAGTAATTTCAAAAGGGAAAGGAAACATGCCACCGAACTTAATTCCAGCAGATCAAGCTTCTAAAGTAGCTGATTGGTTAGCGAAGAAAAAATAAAGATTGAAAAACAAGTCCTTTGCTTATAGTAAGGGACTTGTTTTTCTTTTCTTTCTAAAATACGATTAAATAAAGGAATTGTTTTGTTTCTTTACTTGCAACAACTACTGTAAATTCATTATCATGGAGACAGACTGACAAGAGAAGGAGTAATGGAAATAAATGAATGAAGTGAAGCTTTCAAAAAGACTAGAAGAAGTAGTGCGGGAGATTCCGGTAGGATCTACAGTGGCAGATATCGGCTCGGATCATGCGTATTTACCGTGCTATACAATTATAAATAACATTGCAACAAAAGCAGTAGCGGGAGAAGTGGTAGACGGACCGTTTCGTTCTGCACAGGCTACAGTGGCCGAGAGTGGTTTACAAGATAAAGTGGATGTTCGAAAAGGGAATGGATTAGCTGTAATTACAGCAGGGGAAGTTGATGTAATTACAATCGCTGGTATGGGCGGAGCACTAATTCGTGATATTTTAGAAAGCGGAAAAGAAAAGCTAAATGGTGTAACGCGTTTAATTTTACAACCTAACATTGCCGCGCATCATATTCGTGAATGGTTTATTGAAAATGAATGGGAGCTTATTCATGAAAAGATTATAAAAGAAGACGGTAAGATTTATGAAATTTTAGTTGGGGAAAAAGGAAATCCATTAGCACCTTATCATGAGAATAAACAAGCTGAGTTATTTATTGGGCCATTTTTGATGAAAGAAAAAAGTGATGCTTTTATCGAAAAATGGGAAGGTGAATTGAAAAACTTTCAAAACATCTTAAAGCAGCTGGAGCGTGCGACAGAATCGGAAGATACAAAAACGAAACGAAATGAAGTAGCTGAGAAAATGAAAATGATAGAGGAGGTTTTATCATGAGTAAAATTCCAAATGGACATGAAGTGATTTCATTATTTGAGAGTATGTATCCGAAGCATTTAGCGATGGAAGGCGATAAGATTGGTTTGCAGATTGGTGCACTTAATAAACCTGCCCAGCATGTATTGATTGCGCTAGATGTAACGGAAGCAGTTGTGGAAGAAGCGATTCAAATAGGAGCAAATGTTATTATTGCTCATCATCCGCTTATCTTCAGTCCACTAAAAGCTATTCATACGGATAAAGTGTACGGAAAGATTATTGAAGCGTGCATTAAACACGATATCGCTGTGTACGCAGCCCATACAAATGTAGATGTGGCAAAAGGCGGAGTGAACGATCTACTTGCTGAGGCACTAGGATTACAAAATACCGAAGTGCTTGTTCCGACATATGCAGAAGAAATGAAAAAAATTGTAGTATTTGTTCCTGCAACACACGCAGAAGCGGTACGTCAAGCTATTGGTGATGCCGGAGCAGGTTATATCGGTAATTATAGCCACTGTACGTTTGGTAGTAATGGGACAGGGACATTTATGCCTCGGGAGGGGACAAACCCTTATATCGGCGAAACTGGACAGTTAGAGCGTGTGGAAGAGATAAGGATTGAAACAATTATTCCGGCTTCATTGCAACGAAAAGTTGTAAAAGCAATGATAACAGCTCATCCGTATGAAGAAGTTGCTTATGATGTGTATCCACTTGATAATAAGGGAGAGACATTAGGGCTTGGAAAGATTGGTTATTTGCAAGAAGAAATGACATTAGGTCAGTTTGCTGAACATGTGAAATTATCATTAGATGTAAAAGGTGCACGAGTTGTTGGGAAATTAGACGATAAAGTCCAGAAAGTAGCAGTGCTTGGTGGTGACGGGAATAAGTATATTAATCAAGCGAAATTTAAAGGAGCAGATGTGTATGTGACAGGCGATATGTATTATCATGTTGCACATGATGCGATGATGCTCGGATTAAATATTATTGACCCAGGACATAACGTTGAAAAAGTGATGAAACAAGGTGTACAAAAACAATTACAACAAAAAGTAGATGCGAAAAAATTTGCAGTGCAAATTCATGCTTCTCAGTTACATACAGATCCTTTTACATTTATATAAAAAAATCCGTTGCTAATTTACTAGCAACGGATTTTTTTATTGTTGTTTTTTTACCTTTACACGCGGTAAGATTTTTTGAAGTGGTACGTTTCGTTTTCGCTCCCAAGTAGCTGGGTTCATTGGATCGTACTGCTCTAAAAAGGCAATGACTTCTTTTGTAATTGGCGTTGGTGTAGAAGCGCCAGCGGTAATAGCAACATTTTCGATACCTTGTAGCCACTCTAACTGAATTTCGCTTACATCAGCAACGCGGTATGCTTTTGTGCCAGCAATTTCTTGTGATACTTGAGCTAAGCGATTTGAATTATTGCTCTTTGGATCTCCAACAACAATTGTTAAATCAGCTACATCAGCTTGTTTAGCAACAGCTTCTTGACGAACTTGCGTTGCTAAGCAAATTTCTTTATGAAATTCAGCCGTTGGAAATTTTTTCTGGATGTCTTCCATTAGGTGTTGAACGTCCCATTGGCTCATTGTTGTTTGATTTGTAACTAAAATCTTATTTGTTGGAATTTCTAGTGTTTCTAGATCAGTCGCTTTTTCAATAAGGTGAACGATATCAGGTGCAATACCAACCGCGCCTTCTGGTTCTGGATGTCCTTTTTTACCAATGTAAATCACATGGTACCCTTCAGCTTTCTTGGCTTCAATGAGGTCATGTGTTTTGGTTACATCTGGGCATGTGGCATCGATTGTTGTTAGACCTTTTTCTTTTGCAAGTTGTTTGACTTCTGGGGAAACACCATGTGCTGTGAAAATAACAGTACCAGAATCGATTTGGTCTAAAATCTCCAATCGACTTGGACCATCTAATGTAATGATGCCATCTTCTTCAAAAGCATCTGTTACATGCTTGTTGTGAACAATCATACCTAAAATATAAATAGGTCTCGGTAATGATTTATCTAGTGCAGCATTGCGTGCAATGACCATCGCATCAACAACACCGTAGCAATAACCACGAGGGGAAATTTTAACAATCTTCATGTGAGTAATCCTCTCCTTCTAAACAAGGAATCCTTTTGTACATAGTCTTTTTCATTATAAAGGAGGAGAGGGCAGAAAACAAAGGATTGTTAGACATATAGCTTTGGTTTTGTTGTCATATGTGCAATATTCTCTTTTTGTAATTCTTTTTCAACGCTAGATTCTAGTATGACCTTCTTTCTTTTTTTCTTTTTTGAAGGTGTTGACGGCGTAGTAATTACTTCCACCTTTTCCGTTTCTGTTGGTTCTTCCGCAACACCTTTTCCAGAAGTGAGAATTTTTACGATGCTTGGTATACTTCGAACGATGGGACCGTATTGTTCGACGACAGGTCCGACAGACTGTGCGACTTGGACAACTTTTTCAACGTTATTTAACATACCGGTAGGGTTGGAAATTAGATTAGAAAAAAAGCTGCCGATACCACCACTAGCACTAGTTGTAACGGCTGCTGCCCCGCGCATGTCGTTCGATTCGTTCATCTGAGGTGGCATCATTTGTTGCGGTTGTTGCATGTAGGGCTGATGTTGTTGCATGTAGGGTTGATGTTGCTGTTGATGCATCATCGGGGGGCTCTCCATTTGTCGATAGGGAGGAACCATTTGCATAAAGGAGTGAGTAGGGTCGTGTTTTTGGAATAATTTAGAAAGAAACCCTTTCTTTTTTTGCACCATAGGTGGTAAATGAGGAATCGGATAAGGTGTGTATGGTTGCTGTTGCCCTGTATACATTTGCTGCATAGGGGATCTCGGATACATAAGAGAAATCCTCCTTTCTCCAGTTAGGTATATACACATATGATATGCAATGGAAAGAAAGAAGGTTAGTTTTTGGAGCGGAAACCGAAACTAAAGATGGATTTTACTAGTAGAGTTCGATATAATGTAGACTTGACTGATTTGTGCGCGCAGTAGAAATTTTAGAAAGAAGGTGTAACTTATGACACTACAAACATTTACACAATATAATTTTCAACCGTTTTTAATAGATGCAGTTCGTGAACTACGTTTTTCAGAGCCGACAGAAATTCAAAAGAAAATTTTCCCGGTTGTGAAAAAAGGTGTGAGTGTAATCGGACAGTCCCAAACGGGCTCTGGTAAAACACACGCATACTTACTTCCTACTTTAAACCGAATTGATGCAAAACGAGAAGAAGTACAACTTGTTATTACAGCACCTACTCGTGAGTTGGCACAACAAATTTATCAAGAGGTTGTAAAGCTAACAAAGTTTTGTGCGGAAGATCAAATGATTACAGCACGTTGCCTAATCGGAGGAACAGATAAGCAACGATCTATTGAAAAGCTGAAAAAGCAGCCTCATGTTGTTATTGGAACGCCAGGGCGTATCAAAGATCTAGTAGAAGAAAAGGCGTTATTCGTTCATACAGCAGCTACTATTATTGTTGATGAAGCAGACTTAATGCTTGATATGGGATTCATTCAAGATGTAGATAAAATTGCAGCACGTATGCCTAAGAACCTGCAAATGCTTGTTTTCTCTGCAACGATTCCTCAAAAATTAAAACCATTTATGAAGAAATATATGGAGAATCCAGAGCATATTCATATTAATCCAAAACAAGTTGCAGCAGGGAATATTGAGCATTATTTAGTCCCTTCTAGACATCGTAATAAAATTGAATTAGTGAAAAATATGTTACTTCAATTTAAGCCGTATTTAGCAATCGTCTTTACAAATACAAAGAAGAAGGCGGATGAAGTTGCGGACGGATTAGCAGAGCGTGGATTAAAAGTTGGACGAATTCATGGAGATTTATCACCACGTGATCGTAAAAAAATGATGAAACAAGTTCGTGATTTAGAGTTTCAATACATTGTTGCTACAGATTTAGCGGCACGTGGTATTGATATTGAAGGGATTAGCCATGTCATTAACTATGAACTTCCGTCTGATCTAGATTTCTTTGTTCACCGCGTTGGAAGAACAGCTCGTGCTGGATATTCAGGAATTGCAGTGACAATTTATGATCCAGCAAATGAAGAAGCGTTAGATAGTTTAGAAAAACAACGTAATATCACGTTCAACCATGTAGACTTACGTGGGGATGAATGGGCGGACTTAGGTGATCGTCGTCGTCGTAAAAGTCGTAAAAAACCAAATGATGAACTGGATATTATGGCAACGAAAGTTGTTAAGAAACCGAAAAAAGTAAAACCTAATTATAAGAGAAAGCTTGCAACAGAACGTGCAAAAGTGAAGAACAAATATAGTAAGAAAAAAAGATAAGGGAATCCCTTATCTTTTTTTTCTTACTATATTTGTGAATATCAATACTTTCTGTTGAAAAAAAGTAAAGATGTTAGGTGAGAAATAAAATCCTCATCACTGATTAAAGTTTCACTTTATCTCGGTATTTTTAGAGGGCGATGTATTGAAAAAGCTTAATGCTTTAGAAATAGGGGAAAGTGTAACTTGCGTATTTGTTTTCAGCAGAAAAGCTTATTGTTTTGGTGAATTCTTTTGTGAACAAACAATTCACTACATATTTCTACAAATTATGCTATCATTATAGCTATTGTATATTGAAGAGGTGATTATATGTTAAAGATTGGATCTCATGTATCTATGAGTGGTAAGAAGATGTTATTAGCAGCGAGTGAAGAGGCTGTTTCATATGGTGCGACAACGTTTATGATTTATACAGGTGCGCCGCAAAATACGAGAAGAAAGCCAATTGAAGAATTGAATATAGAAGCAGGACGCAAACATATGGAACTGAGTGGCATTGAAGAAATTATTGTCCATGCACCATATATTATTAATGTTGGTAATACAACAAAACCGGAAACATTTCAATTAGGTGTTGATTTCCTTCGTATGGAAATTGAAAGAACATCAGCGTTAGGTGTAGCGAAACAAATTGTACTTCACCCAGGTGCTCACGTAGGTGCAGGAGCTGAAGCTGGTATCCAGCAGATTATTAAAGGGCTAAATGAAGTGTTAACACCAGAACAGACAGTAAATATTGCGTTAGAAACAATGGCTGGAAAAGGAACAGAATGCGGCCGTAGCTTTGAAGAACTTGCAAAAATTATTGACGGTGTTAAATATAATGAAAAACTATCTGTATGTTTTGACACGTGCCATACACACGATGCAGGTTATGATATTGTGAATGATTTTGACGGTGTATTAAATGAATTTGATAAAATCGTTGGAATTGATCGCTTACAAGTATTGCATATTAATGATAGTAAAAATGTACGTGGAGCTGGAAAAGACCGTCATGAAAACATTGGTTTCGGTCATATTGGTTATAAAGCGTTGCATCACATTGTGCATCATCCACAATTACAGCATGTACCAAAAATTCTGGAAACACCGTATGTAGGTGAAGATAAGAAGGATAAGAAACCACCATATAAATTTGAAATTGAAATGCTTAAAAATGGTACGTTTGATGAAGGACTTCTTGAGAAAATTAAGGGGCAATAAGGAGGGGGATTCCCCTCCTTATTTTAATAATTGCTGAAATAACGTATTTACTTGTTGAGCAGTTGCAGGAGAGGTTACTTTTGCGATTTTCTTTAATAATTCAAGTCGCTCTCCATTATCGTAAATGTTAATATTCTTCCCTTTCATTAACAGAACAATTTGATCAGCTTGTTCTGTTGTAATAGGAACTTCGTAGTCTTTACTATATTTCAATAATTCTTTTGTTGAAATATGGTTTAATTTTTTATTTACAAGTTGTTTGATGAGGTTCATGATGTAGTCCTCCTTTAGGCATACGTATATTGAAATATATGTGCGAAATGCTTGTATATATTCGTATAACAGTTTCTTTTTTTCATTAGAAAAAGAAGAATATGTTATAATAAAAGAACAAAATTACATAGAGACTATAAGGAGGGCTTATGGAGAAAAAACAACATCGAAAAGAAAGTGTTATGCATCTGTTGTATCGTTTAGTTATGATTGTCTTTGGTGCAACATGTGCGGCGGTAGCAATTGAACTATTTTTAATGCCAAATAAAATTATTGATGGCGGAATTATCGGTATTTCCCTCATATTAGATTATCTCACTCCTAACATTTGGTGGTTAAGTTTTTCTACTCTGGTTGTAATCCTCAATATCCCGTTTATGTATTCTGGCTATAAACAAATCGGAAAGACATTCATGTTATCTTCTGCTTTTGCAATTGTCGCTTTAGCATGTATTGAATCGACATTACACGCTATTCCACCATTTACGACAGAGCCGATTTTAGCAACTGTTTTTGGCGGTCTTATTTTAGGAATTGGTGTAGGGCTTGTGATTCGCCACGGTGGTTCCTTAGATGGAACAGAAATTATGGGGATTTTATTAACGAAAAAATTACCGTTTTCTGTCGGTGAATTCGTTATGTTTGTGAACTTATTTATTTTTGCTTGGGCAGCATTTGTGTTTGGTGTCGAGCAAGCGATGTATTCTGTTATGACGTATTACATTGCATTTAAAACAATTGATACGGTTATTCAAGGGCTTGATGAGACGAAAGCGGTTCTAATTGTATCAGATCAGTATGAAGAAGTATCAAATGCAATCTTACACCGCCTTGGTCGTGGGACAACAAAGCTTGTTGCAAAAGGTGGTTACACAGATAAAGAGAAAGAAGTTATTTATGCCGTTGTTACACGTCTTGAGGTAACGAAATTAAAGTCAATTGTTCATGAAATTGATGAAAATGCCTTTATTACAATTATGAATACACAAGAGACAAACGGTGGTAAATTTAAATCAGCAATTCACTAAAAATATGTTTTATAACATCGTCTAAAAGCAGAGAAAATTTCTCTGCTTTTTTGTTATAATAAGAAGGTTGTTCAAAATAAAGAATATAATTTTGGGCAGATTGGTTTACAACTATAGTAAGCTATACTATAATTCAAATAGAGATAAATCGGAATCATTCTGAATTAAAATAGGTGAGATGCTATGAAAAATATGTTGGAAATAGAAGGTCTGACATTTCGATATGAAGATCGGAATGTATTAGAAGATATTAATTTGCAAGTTCCGAAGGGAGCTTTTTTAGGTTTGGTTGGGCCAAATGGATCTGGTAAATCGACCTTATTGAAGTGTATGCTAGGTGTTTTGAAGCCGAAGCAAGGAAGTATTCGGTTATTTGGTATTGATAGTAAGAAATTTAAAGAATGGAATAAGATTGGCTATGTTTCACAAAAGGCTAACAGCTTTAACTCTGGTTTTCCAGCGACGGTTTTTGAAGTAGTGTCAATGGGACTTGTTTCAAAAAAAGGTCTATTTCGCTTCTTAAACAAAGAAGATAAAGAAAGGGTAGCGAAGGCAATCGCGGATGTAGGGATGAGTGAATTTCAAAATCGTAACATTGGAGAGCTATCAGGTGGACAACAACAACGTGTGTTTATTGCGCGTGCGCTTGTAAGTAACCCGGAACTACTTATTTTGGACGAGCCTACAGTTGGAATTGATGTAAAGAGTGTAGAGAGCTTTTATGAAATACTAGAAGACTTAAATAAAAAACTAGGTATTACACTTATTCTGGTTACGCACGATATGGGAGCTGTAACAGAGAAGGTGACGCATGTTGCTTGTTTAAATCAGCATCTACATTTCCATGGGAATGTAGAGAAATTCCGAGAGTTAGAAGATGCAGAAATGTCGATTTTATATGGACATCATGTTCAGCGTTTAGAGCATGATCATGAGCATCACGGGAGGATATAATGATACAGGATTTTTTGCAATATGATTTTTTACGTAATTCTTTATATGCCGGTATTTTAATAGGATTAGTTGCACCACTTATCGGTGTGTTTGTTGTGATTCGTCGTTTGTCGCTTATTGCAGATGCTTTAAGTCACGTGACACTTTCGGGGATTGCGGCAAGTTTGTTACTTGAAAAAACAATTTTTACAGGTGGTTTTTTAAATCCATTATATATGGGAATGATTTTTTCGATAGGTGGAGCGCTATTAATTGAAAAATTGCGTACCGTATATAAACATTACCAAGAACTAGCGATTCCGATTATTCTCTCAGCAGGGATGGGGATTGGTGTTATCTTCATTTCACTTGCCAATGGGTTTAATACTGATTTATTTAGTTATTTATTTGGTAGTGTGAGCGCTGTAACAAGCACGGATTTAATTATTATTGGTATTGTGGCAATCGTAGTTATTGCAACAATTGTTTTATTATATAAAGAGCTGTTCTTATTATCGTTCGACGAGGAATATGCTGTTTCAACAGGTCTTCGTGCAAAGTGGATTCACTTTATTTTTATCATTTTAGTTGCACTTGTTATAGCGGTATCGATGCGCGTTGTCGGAGTTCTTCTTGTATCATCTTTAATGACATTACCGGTAGCAGCAAGCATTCGCATTGCAAAAGGGTTTAAACAAACAATTTTCTTCTCCATTTTATTTGGTGAAATTTCCGTAATCGGTGGGATGTTTGCTTCTTATCAGCTTGATTTAGCTCCAGGTGGTACAATTGTTATGCTAGCGGTTCTTATTTTAATCGGTGCAATCTTATGGAAGAAGAAAAAAACTGCATAAAGTAGGGATAGTTATGAATCTAACAGATGCTTTACACCTTATGAAAGAAAAAGGTTATAAACACACTGGAAAAAGGGAAGAAATGTTACGTTTATTTGCGGCGCACAATCGTTATTTAACTGCAAAAGACGTTTTAGAACATATGAAAGATGATTATCCAGGATTGAGCTTTGATACAATTTATCGTAATTTAACTGTATTTGCCGAAATTGGTATTTTAGAGCAAACGGAGCTGAAAGGCGAGAAGCATTTTCGCTTTACATGTTCTGTTATGGAACATCATCATCATTTTATTTGCTTAGACTGCGGTGGTACGAAAGAAATTACTTCTTGTCCAATGGAGTTTATGAATAAAGATTTTAAAGGATATGAAGTAACCGGGCATAAGTTTGAAATATATGGTCGGTGTCCGAAGTGTGCGGAATAAAGTGAAAGTTTAATGAGTAGAGATCAGGTCCGTGAATAGTAGAAAAAGCTTATCAGTCATTAAACTGATAAGCTTTTTCTATTGCTCTAAAGAAACGGCTGACCGGAAAAATTAGGTCAGCCGTTTTGGTTATTGCTCTTGTTTTTCTTTTTCTTGATTTGCAGCCATTTCTGCAGCGATGACATCAATTTCTTTTTTCAGTTCTTCTACCATCGTTTCTTCTGGTACTTTTCGAACTACTTTTCCTTTACGGAATAATAAACCTTCTCCGCGTGCACCGGCGATACCGATATCAGCCTCACGGGCTTCACCAGGACCGTTTACAGCGCAGCCAAGTACAGCAACTTTAATTGGCACTTTCAGTGTAGAGATGTATTCCTCGACTTCATTTGCAATGCTGATAAGATCAATTTCAATACGACCGCAAGTTGGGCAAGAAATAAGTGTTGCCGCATTAGATGCAAGACCGAATGATTTTAACAATTCACGAGCAACTTTTACTTCTTCAACAGGATCAGCACTTAATGAAATACGCAGTGTGTTTCCGATTCCTTTACTTAAGATCGCTCCAAGACCAGCAGCACTTTTTACTGTACCAGCGAATAGTGTTCCTGATTCTGTGATACCTAGATGTAATGGATAATCAAAAGCACGAGCAGCTTTTTCATATGCTTCAATTGCTAAGTTAACATCAGAGGCCTTCATTGATACGATAATATCGTGGAAATCTAAGTCCTCTAAAATTTTAATATGATGTAGTGCACTTTCAACCATTCCATCAGCAGTAGGGTAGCCATACTTTTCTAAAATATGACGTTCTAGTGAACCAGCATTTACACCAATACGAATTGGAATACCGCGTTCTTTCGCAGCATTTACAACAGCTTCTACTTTATGGCGACGCCCAATGTTACCTGGGTTGATACGTACTTTGTCAATGCCACCTTCAATTGCTTTTAAAGCAAGGCGATAATCAAAATGAATATCAGCAACAAGTGGGATGTTGATTTGTTTTTTAATATCAGCAATAGCATTTGCTGCGCGATCGTCTGGAACAGCAACGCGGACAACTTGACAACCCGCTTCTTCTAAACGTTTGATTTCAGCAACTGTTGCTTCTACATCATGCGTTTTTGTTGTTGTCATACTTTGTATAATTAATTCATTATTACCGCCAATTGTTAAATTACCGACTTTAACAGGACGTGTTTTTGTACGATGAGTCATTTCATTCACGAATAGATCGCTCTCCTTATAAAAGAAGTTTCTTATTTTGGACCTCATATCAAGCATAGTGTATGTGATATAAGGGATTAGAAACCCATGTGCTCGGTTTCACTTTTACTATTGTATCAGCGCCTTCATATAATTGACAAGGATTAAGTGATAGTTCATTGATATAACGGGAATTTATAAGACTTTCCGATCTGTATTTTTGTAGAAGATGCACTTTTATTTAACTGTTTAAAATCATCAATTACTTTTTCAATAGAAGGAACTTTTTTCTTATTAATTTCTTCGGTAATAGATAAAACAGTATCTCCTGTTTTCACTTCAATTGCTTTATGTTGTACATCTATTTCTTTTTCTGTCTCTTTTTTTTGTTTTGAGTTTGTTTCTTCTTTTTTGACAGTTTGAGCAGCAGTTGTTTTTTTGTATGAGCTTAACATTGGTAAGGTACCAATTTTTATATCGTAGTAAAATACATAACCGAGAACAAGCACAAATAAGAGTATACCCAGTCTCTTCATATTCCTCACTCCTTTGCTAGGAATATATGCTTGTCCAAAAAAAAAATGCCTAAATGGCATTTTTTTTATATAATTCTTGTTTTTCTTTTGGTTTTGGAACTTCTTTAATAGTTAAGTATAGAACAATTAAAATAACAGCAACGTAGATCAATGATGATCCTGGCACATTGATTTTTAATAAATCCATAATCATAAAGAAGACAGTAGGGATTGTATAACTATAAGTAGTTAATATCCAAACTTGTTTATACGATAACTTACGCTGACCGCTCATAGCAGAACCAATGAATGCAAGTAGTGTTATACCTAAGAATGTGATAAATAATTGGAACAGATAAAAAGCACCGATAACGAACATTAAGATTGGATAGATGTTATCGAATAAGGAAATAAAATCTTGCAGGTCCTTTTTCTCAAGAGAAGCACCTAATAAATCGTCATAGGAATACGTTCTTGTTTGACCGTTTGCCATAGAGATTACTTTATCTTTAAGAATAAATAATCCTTCTTTATTACTGTATGTTTTCACTTCCGTACTGTTAGGATCAAATAAAAAGATGGAATTTATTTTCTCTTTTTCAATTGGTTTATCTATATCTGCTTTAAGTTCACCATTTTCAATTTTAAACTCTGGAATATCATTTTCAAGTGCTCGGTTGACCATACTAACGCCATCTTGAATTGCGCTTCCATATAATAAGGTTCTCGGAATAGTAGTGATTAGGCAAAGTAACATGATGAACAAAATTGTTTTTCCGATTTTTTGAAAACGAAATAGCGCCATGTCTTTTGGTGAGTATAAGCTTTTTACTAGTTGTGTAAATATGGACATATATTCACTTCCTTTGTTGTGTATAAAATCCTGTGTTGCGTATAAAATCATTGTAACGTATGCATCAAGAGAATCACAAGCTATATTGCGTTACTGTACGGGGGAAGTCGATGGAGTGTTAAGAATGAAGTTTGTGATTGTTCATAAAGAGCGGGATAAAAGTCTCGTTGTATGAAAAGTAAAAATACAATTGACACTTTTCTTTTTTATATGGTAAATTTATCTTACATTTCTTAATTGATATATCCTATAGTAATTTAATTATTAGGGATGTTTTTTAGAAATGTGGTGGTAACACGTATAGGATTTTCAACCATCGTCATATACATAACTCTGGACCCTTAGCTCAGCTGGTTAGAGCAGACGGCTCATAACCGTCCGGTCGTAGGTTCGAGTCCTACAGGGTCCATACCTATTTCACGCGTTTATATTGTAGACGAGAAGCTTCCTTGTAGAAGGAAGCTTTTTTTACGACATACATGAGCATTTTGTTTGAAAAGAAATGGGAATTTTGCTACTTTAATGATAGCAAGACAATGTGATTTAATTTGTTTTCACCCTATGGCAATTAGGGTAGAATGAAGTTGTATGCCAAACTATTTTGGCAATACATAAAATGGGAGGAATTTACCAATGGCAAAACATGAATTACCAAATTTACCTTATGCGTATGATGCTTTAGAACCTCACTTCGACAAAGAAACGATGAACATTCATCATACAAAACACCACAATACTTATATAACAAACTTAAATGCTGCATTAGAAGGCCATGCAGAACTAGCTGACAAAAGTGTTGAAGAATTAGTTGCAAACTTAAACGAAGTACCAGAAGCAATTCGTACAGCAGTACGTAACAATGGTGGCGGACATGCGAACCACACTTTCTTCTGGACAATCCTATCTCCAAATGGTGGCGGACAACCAGTAGGTGAACTTGCAACTGCAATTGAAGCGAAATTCGGTAGCTTTGATGCATTCAAAGCAGAATTCGCAAAAGCTGGCGCAACTCGCTTCGGTTCTGGCTGGGCTTGGTTAGTAGTAAACAATGGTGAAATTGAAGTAACAAGCACGCCAAACCAAGATTCACCTTTAACAGAAGGTAAAACGCCAGTTATCGGTTTAGATGTTTGGGAGCATGCTTACTACCTAAATTACCAAAACCGTCGTCCTGACTACATCGGTGCATTCTGGAACGTTGTAGACTGGAACGCAGCTGAAAAACGTTACCAAGAAGCTAAGTAATATCATCTTTGAGGTATAAGAGTTGTATCGGAAAGAGCTAGGGGGAATATTCTCCTAGCTTTTTTCTATGCTTTCTTTTACATAATTGCGCTTGTCTTTGGAAGACTAGAACATGAAGTAAAGGAGAGTTATGTATGAAGTGGAAACATGTAATTGGTGATGTCGAGGTGAATCGGGATTTAGTATTACTCCTTATTATGGGGGGATTATACACACTTGCAATTTCTTTATCCAATACGTTTGTGAACATTTATTTATGGAAGCAAACGCAAAACTATTTGAACTTAGGGTTGTATAATTTAGCAAGTGTTGTGTTGCAGCCAATCACATTTCTCCTCGGGGGGAAATTAGCAAAAAGAATCGATCGCGCTATTTTGCTGCGAATAGGTGTAGGAACATTAGCAGTTTTTTTTATTGTTGTTTTACTGACAGGAAAACATGCTTCGCAATACATTTTGCTAATTGGTGGCCTTTTGGGGATTGGATACGGTTTTTATTGGCTTGCATTTAATTTGTTAACATTTGAAATTACAGAACCAGAAACACGTGATTTCTTTAATGGTTTTCTCGGTCTTCTTACATCTTTTTCTGGGATGATTGGACCGATCGCCGCTGGGTATACCATTTCACGTATGGAAAAGTGGAGCGGTTATACTGTTGTGTTTTTTCTTTCATTAACCTTGTTTACAATTGCCGTTGTCATCAGCTTTTTTTTATCCAAAAGAGAATGTGAAGGCCGTTATGAGATTGTTCAAGTAGTAGAAGAACGTAAGAGTGATAAAAACTGGGGGAGAATTACACGCGCTCATTTTTTTCAAGGGCTAAGAGAAGGGACGTTTATCTTTGTTATCTCAGTATACGTCTATTTAGCATCAGGGAGTGAATTTGCATTAGGTAAGTATAGTTTAGTTAATTCTGCTGTTTCCTTTGTATGTTATTACTTGGTTGCACGTATGCTGAAAAAGGAATGGAGAAAAAAGGCGATTTTACTTGGTGGAATTATTTTATATGCCGTTGTATTTTTGGTCATTTTTCAAGTTACATATGTAAAATTGCTTATTTATGCAGCTTGTATTGCAATTGCATACCCAATTTTACTCGTACCATATGGGTCTATGACATATGATGTAATTGGAAGGGCAAAGCAGGCAAAAGAGTGGCGTGTTGAGTATATTGTTGTTCGAGAGTTATGGTTAAATGGCGGAAGAATATGTTCCATTTTAAGTTTTCTATGCGCAGTATCATTCTTCCCACCAGAAAAAAGTTTACCAGTTTTATTATGTATTCTCGGATCTGGACATTTCCTTATTTATTTTGCTGTAAGAAATGTCAAATATGGTGAGCAGAATATGAATAAAGCAAGTGTTTTGGCACCTGAAACAACGCGAAATCATACTGAACCAGAAGGTTAACTTCTGCCTTATTTTATGCTAGAATAAAAAGACATGTAAAACAGCAGTGAGGACACCTGTAGCAGGTGTCCCTTTCCTATTACATAGCTGCTGGTAGAGGGGGTTCGTATGAGTAAGAAGAAAAAAAAGAAGACCCACGTTCCGTTTCGGCTAAACGTGTTGTTTTTTTGCGTGTTTTTAATGTTCTCCGCGGTTATTGTAAGGCTTGGGTTCGTACAAATTGTTCATGGAGAGGATTATAAAAATGAGGTTGAGAAAAAAGAAAATTCAACGATTAGTAATCCAGTCCCACGCGGGAAAATCTTTGACCGATATGGACGTGCTGTTGTAGATAATGATCCTGTTCGTACGATTACATTTACAAGAATGAAGGGGTCAGATTCAAAAGAACGTTTAGAGACAGCCAAAAAACTTTCAAATCTCATCGAAGTATCATTAGAGAAATTAACAGAACGTGATAAGAAAGATTATTGGCTAGCTATGCATGAAGAGGAAGCGAAAGCAAAAATTACAGATAAAGACAAAGCTGAATTTAAAGCGAAAAAGATTGATGATAAAGAAATTGCTGAGCGCCAGCGAAAGCGTGTGACAGAAGCAGAAATTAATCAATTAACACCAGAAGATTTAGAAATACTGGCAATTAAGAGTAAGATGGACGGCGGCTATGCAATGACGCCACAAATTATTAAAAAACAAGTAACACCAGAAGAATATGCTGTAGTTAGTGAAAATTTAGCGTTATTACCGGGTGTAGATACGACAGTTGATTGGGATCGTAAATATGCCTATGATGACATGTTCCGCAGTGTACTTGGGGGCGTAACAACTTCAGATGAAGGGTTACCAAGAGAAAGATTAGATTATTTCCTTGTTCGAGATTACAATCGTAACGACCGTGTTGGCAAAAGTTATATTGAACAACAATATGAGGATGCTCTTCACGGTACAAAAGCAGAAGTAAGAAATGTTACGGACAAAGAAGGTAACATATTAGAAACGATAAATGTTTCCAAAGGTCAACGAGGAAACGATTTGAATTTAACAATTGATATGGAATTGCAAAAGCGTGTAGAAGAAATTATTACAAAGAATTTAATGCAACTTAAAGGGGCAGAACCAACGTTAGACCGGGCATTTGTTGTGATGATGAATCCGAAAAATGGTGAAGTGTTATCCATGGCTGGAAAGCAACTTGTGGACGAAGACGGAACAACAAAAGTACAGGATTATGCATTAGGAACAATGACAAGTTCGTATCCGATGGGTTCAACAGTAAAAGGAGCGACATTACTGACAGGGTATCAAACGGGGGCTATTAGACCGGGGGATGTTATGTTTGATGAACCAATTCAATTTAAGGGTACAAAACCTAAGAAATCATGGAAAAACATGGGGTATATTGATGATCTTACCGCTTTAAAACAGTCTTCTAACGTATACATGTTTAGAACAGCTATGAATATTGCCGGAGCGCAATATACTAAAGGTGGGACGATAGACATTAAGCAAAAAGCATTTGATGATATGCGTTATTATTTCGGTCAATTTGGTCTTGGAGTGAAAACAGGTATTGATTTGCCGAACGAATCGGCTGGACTTCAAGGTAAAGACGCTACACCTGGTTTCTTATTAGATTTAGCGATTGGGCAGTATGATACGTATACACCGCTTCAGCTTGCGCAATATGTATCGACAATCGCAAACGGCGGTTATCGTGTACAGCCTCAGGTGGTAAAAGAGATTCGTCAGCCAACTTCTAAGTCAGATGAAGTTGGAAAAGTAATTCAGTCAATGGAACCGAAAGTATTGAATCGTATTGATATGCCTGAAGAACAAATTAAACGTATTCAAGAAGGGTTTAGACAAGTGTTTAATGATTCGGGTGGTACGGGTACAAAATACTTTACTGGTGCACCGTATAAAGTTGCTGGAAAAACAGGAACTGCGGAAACACCTTATGGTGGTGACAAACCTAAGCCAATCGGAAGAGATGCTGATGGGAATCGCCGAATCATTTATAATTTAACATTAGTAGGCTATGCACCGCTTGATAACCCAGAAGTAGCGTTCTCTGTTGTAGTGCCATGGGTAGAGAGTGATAAGTCTGGAATTAACGGGAATATCGGACGTCAAATCATGGATGCTTACTTCGATTTGAAAAAGCAAGAAGTAACAGGAGAAACACCGAAAGATGACAAGAACAAAAAAGATCAAGAAGAATAGAAAAGTATAAACTTGGCACACTATCTCAAAAGATAGTGTGCTTTTTTGTGCATTTTATGCATACGCTGTAGTAAAGATGGACGAGCCTTTAAAAGAAGGGTGCTACTTCGGTGAGAAGAAAGAGTGGATATCGGTAGGGGGGATGGTATCATTTACAATTTATTATGTTGAACTTTACAAAACTTTTACAAACAATTAAAACCGGATTAATAGTTCGGCATTATTCTTATATTTGTAATCCTGTTATTTTAGGATACTTCTAGGAGGAGCTTACACGTGAAGTGGACGAGAAAACCGATTAGGTTGTTAGTAATATCGACATGTATTTTTTGTTCGTATCTGTCGACTGCATCTGCTGCGAATGAATGGGGAGAAGTGAAAGTTGATGGATCCTCGACTGTTTTTCCTATTATGGAGGCAGTAGCAGAAGAGTATGCGAAGAAAGAGCCGCGTGTGAAAATTTCTATAAGTATTTCTGGGACAGGAGGCGGATTTCATCGATTTGGAAAAGGGGAAGTGGATATTAATAACGCTTCACGTTCGATGAAACAAGTAGAAGAGAAATTTATGAAGGAAAATTCCATTCAGTTTACACCATTTGAAATTGCTTATGATGGTCTCACAATCATTGTGAATCCTCAAAATACATGGGTGAATAATATGACAATAGAAGAGTTACGCCTATTATGGAGCGAAGATGGGAGAACGAAACGATGGTCACATATTCATTCAGGATGGCCGCATGACAAAGTGCAGTTTTATGCACCAGGTGTGGACTCTGGCACGCATGATTACTTTCAAAGTGTCGTCTTGCAAAAAAATCGTCTTGCAAAAACAGTTTCCTTATCTGAAGACGATCAAGTCATTATGCAAGGAGTAATGAATGATAAAAATGCAATAGCATTTGTGGGATATGCGTATTATATGGCAAATCGAGATAAGGTAAAAGCTATAAAAGTAAATGGTGTACTCCCGACAAAAGAAACGATTCAATCTGGTGAATATAAGCCGTTGTCTCGAGCGCTATTTGCTTATGTAAATCATCACTCGATTCACAATAAAAGCAGTGTGGCAGATTATATCGCATTTATGATTAGGCATGTAGGAACTTTAGCCGAAGAAGTTGGTTATGTAAAGCTACCACAAGAGAAATATAATGAACAGCTGCGAATGTTAACAGAAATAAAAAGATAATGTCAGGGTGGAAAGGGGTTTTCATCTTTGGCTCGTAATGACAAAAGTCAGATTACGTTTTCTGTGCAACATTTGATTGAAAGAAATACAATCAGAAGAAAAAAAACGCAGCGAATCAATCAAATCGTTCCATTACTGTTAAAGGCAATTGCTAGTGTATCTATTCTAACAACGATTGGCATTATTGTTACATTAGCAAATGAAACGATGATGTTCTTTCGTGAAGTATCGCTATATTCTTTTTTCACTGAAAAGGAATGGCTACCTTTTTTTGAAGATCCTAAGTTTGGGATACTGCCTCTTATATGTGGGACGGTACTTGTAACAGTGATTGCCATGGCAGTAGCAATTCCAATTGGCCTAGGGTGTGCCATATTTTTAAATGAGTATGCTTCAAATTTTGCTAGAAAAGTATTAAAGCCATTATTAGAACTATTAGCAGGTATTCCTACAATTGTATATGGTTTTTTTGCGTTAACGGTTGTCACACCAATGTTGCAGCGAATGATTCCGGATTTACAATTTTTTAATGCGATTAGTCCAGGGATTGTTATAGGGCTTATGATGGTGCCCACTATAGCTTCTCTTTCTGAAGACGCAATGGGCGCTGTCTCACATGGCATAAAGGAAGCTTCGTTAGCATTAGGAGCAACGCGTTTAGAAACTGTGAGGCAAGTTGTATTCCCAGCTGCATTTACCGGCATTATAGCAGCAATTTTATTAGCAGCTTCTCGCGCAATTGGTGAAACGATGATTGTTGTCATTGCAGGAGGATCAACACCTAATGTATCGTTCGATCCAACACATTCTATTCAAACATTAACGGCCTATATTGTGCAAGTGAGCTTAGGTGATGCGCCTCATGGAACAATTGCCTACTATAGCATGTACGCAGTAGGGGCAACGTTACTTCTGTTTACATTCATGATGAATATGATTTCTCAGCAGATTATGCGTCGATTTAGAAAGGCGATATAAGATGCGTATGTTAAATCATAAGAGTATAGAAGAAAATATGAAGTCACGTTTTTGGAAGAATCAAATATACAAGTCGATTTTTTATATAGCCATGCTGTTTTCAATTAGCATACTTGTTTTATTGCTGTATCAAATTTTTGAAAAAGGTGTAAGCTACCTTTCCATTGATTTTCTAATGAATTTTGCTTCACGTAATCCGAAGCAGACTGGTATTGCCGCTGCATTGTCGGGGACAGTCTTGTTTATGAGTATTGTCATACCGGTTTCTTTTGTATTTGGAGTCGGTACGGCCATATATTTAGAACATTATGCAAATCGATCTATATTTACAAGAATAATAGAAGTAAATATTCAAACGTTAGCAGGAGTACCATCTGTTGTGTTTGGATTGCTTGGTTTAACAATTTTTGTATATGCTCTTCAGTTAGGGGAGAGTATAGTAGCGGCAGCACTTACGATGAGTCTTTTAGTTCTACCAACCGTTGTTGTGTCGAGCCAAGAGGCAATTCGTATGGTACCAAATGCTTTGTTAGAAGCTTCATACGGAGTTGGGGCTACAAAATGGCAAACGATGTATCAAGTTGTATTGCCAACGTCTCTTCCGGGAATTTTAACGGGGTGTATTTTGGCATTATCGAGAGCAATTGGAGAGGCAGCACCACTATTAGTTATTGGTGCACTTGCTTTTGCAAATTATATTCCATTTAATATGTTTGATAGATTTACAGTTTTACCAATTCAAATTTTCAATTGGATGAGTAGACCGCAAGAGGAATTTCAACATGTAGCAGCAGCTGGAATGATTGTTTTATTAGGATTATTGCTCATTATGAATGCGGTAGTCTTATGGTTACGAAATCGAAAATAAGTAGGACGTGGATGAAAGGGGACTTCAAGATGGTTGCGACATTAGTAAATGTAAAGGTGAAAAAGGAAGCGGAGATTGAGCCGGCAATGAAGAAGGTTGTATTTAATACGAAAAATTTAAACTTATGGTATGGGGAAGACCATGCGTTAAAAGATGTGAATTTAAGCATTCATGAGAATGAAGTAACGGCGATTATTGGACCAAGTGGTTGCGGGAAATCAACGTATTTAAAAACGTTAAATCGTATGGTAGAGCTAGTGCCTATCGTTCGAACAACGGGAGTAATCGAATATCGAGAGCGAAATATTTTCGATAAATCATATCCTGTTGAAGAACTGCGTACGCATGTTGGAATGGTATTCCAAAAACCAAATCCATTTCCAAAATCTATTTACGAAAATGTTGCATATGGTCCGAAAATTCATGGTATTCGTGATAAAAAAACAATAGATGCAATTGTTGAAAAAAGTTTACGCGGTGCTGCGATTTGGGATGAATTAAAAGACCGATTACATGATAATGCATATGGCTTATCTGGTGGACAACAACAACGCTTATGTATCGCACGTTGTTTAGCGATTGAGCCGGATGTTATTTTAATGGATGAGCCAACATCAGCGTTGGACCCAATTTCTACATTAAAGGTAGAAGAATTGATCCAAGAATTAAAGAAAGATTTTAGTATTGTAATTGTAACTCACAATATGCAACAAGCGGCGCGTATTTCGGATAAAACAGCTTTCTTCTTAAATGGTGAAGTTGTCGAGTACACAGATACGAATAAATTATTTACAACACCTACAGATAAACGAACAGAAGATTATATTACAGGACGATTTGGTTAATATCGTTCTTATATAAGAGTAGAAAGAAATGCCCCTCTTATAAGGGGCATTTATCGGTTTTATATACTAGTAATATTTCAAGGGGGAAATAGCATGGTAAGAGAACAGTTTCATTATGATTTACAAACATTGCAGCAAAAGGTAATTGAGCTTGGGGAATTAGCAAGAGAAGCCCTTTTGTTTTCTATGGAAGGACTTCAAAAAAGGGATGTAAAAAAAGCGTTAGAAGTTATTGATGGTGATTATCGTATGGATAACTTAGAAGAAGAAATCAATGATTTAGCGCTTATGCTAATTACAAAGCAGCAGCCTGTTGCAAGTGATTTACGAAGAATTTTTGTTTCTATTAAAACAGCAACAGATTTAGAGCGTATTGCAGATCATGCAGTAAATGTTGCGAAATCAACGATGCGACTTGGGGAAAAAGGTGTGTGTGTTAGTTTAAATAATATAGAAGAAATGTTCACGATTGCTATGGACATGTTAAATTTATCATTGGAAGCATATAAAGAAGAAAACTTAACATTTGCAAAACAGATTGCGGAAATGGATGATTCTGTTGATGAAATATATGGAAAATCAATTCGTGAATTTATATCTACCATTCCAGAACATCCTGAAGCAATCACACAAATTACACAATTATCATTTATTGCTCGTTATATTGAGCGTGTAGCAGATCATATTACGAACATTGCTGAAAATGTTTTCTATTTAGTGAAAGGGAAGCATTATTTATTAAATGAATAGGAAGAAGAGAGTAGCAGGTGATGGAATATTACCTGCTTTCTTTTGTCAAAACATGACAAAAAAAGCTCGTTGTCTCATTTAATTGATGATGATAAGATGAATCATAATGTAATATGGAAAAATGAAACAATAGCTAAGTTGTTAGGGTGAAAGATCTAACGAAAATTTTTTATTTAAATAATACAGAAAGCGCTTTCTGTATGAATCAAAAGGAATGCAAAGATTAATTTCTACATAGGCGACATACATATGATATACAAAGTCGTTCAACATTACAAAAGTGGAGGATGAATGTATATGAAGGGGGTTATTTTAGCTGGAGGAAAAGGAAGGCGTCTCAGACCATTAACATGTAGCTTACCAAAGCCAATGTTACGATTACTAGAAAAGCCGGTCTTAGAATATAACATAGAATTGCTACGGCAACATGGGATTTATGACATTGCGATTACGGTTCAATATATGAGTACTGCCATTCGGCAGTATTTTGGTGATGGGAGTAAGTGGGGGGTAAAGTTACATTACTTTGAGGACTCGCCACCCCTCGGTACGGCAGGGAGTATTAAGCAAGCAGAAACATTTTTAGACGAACCGTTTGTAGTAATTAGTGGAGATGCATTGACTGATTTTCAATTATCGGAAGGAATTGAATTTCATCAATGTAAGAAGAGGCTGGTAACGATGTTTGTGAAAGAAGTAGAGAACCCATTATCATTTGGTTTAGTTACGATGAACAAGGAGCAAGAAATCGTGCGCTACATGGAAAAGCCAAGTTGGAATGAGGTAATCTCAAATATTGTAAACACAGGAATTTATATAATGGACCCTGAAATTTTTTCTTATATTCCTTCTGGACAATTTGTTGATTTTAGTCATCATGTATTTCCGTTGTTAGAAAACAAAAATATGTTATTTGGATATAAAGAGGAAGGATATTGGTTAGATATTGGTACATTTGATCAATACCGGCAGGCACAGTTTGATTTACTGACAAAGAAAGTGAAAGTACAGCTTCCTTATACGGAAGTGTTGCCGATGGTTTGGATGGGAGAAGGAGTAACAATTGAAAAAGGAACAAAGATTCACGGTCCGTCTTTTATTGGATCAGGAGCAATCATTGGATCAGGGACTATTATTGAACCGTATTCTATTATCGGTAAGTACAGCATGATAGAAAATTATACACATCTTCAAAAAAGTATTGTACTTGCTCATACACATATTGGTAAACGGTGCGAACTGCTGGAAACGACTATTGGAGAAAATACGATAATTGAAGATGATGTTACTTTATTTCAGAACAGTGTTGTAGCCGATCATTGTCAAATTGGAAAAAATACAGTGATTAAACAAAATGGAAAGCTTTGGCCCTATAAAGTTATTGATAGTCATTCTATCGTTGCATCATCAGGAGTAATGGAACGTGAAAATACATCTGGCTGGTTACAAAAAAGCCGAATTGTAGGTAGAAGTAATATAGAAATAACACCTCAAGTTATAGTAAAAGTTGCGATGGCGTATGGTTCTCTTTTTCAAAAAGGAGAGCGTGTATTAGTTGGTAGCTATGAGGATGTAGAGGCGAATGCTTTTAAGAAACTGTTTCTACATACGATTCATGGTGTGGGCTTGCATACTGTGGAGTGTCAGAAAATGAATGAGTCTGCTTTTCAGTATGCAATCAATGAGATGGAATGCGCGGGAGGAGTTTTTTTTCGTTTAGAAAGAGAGCAGGGGCTTGTTATTCAATTGTATGGTGAGCAAGGAAAACGGTTAACGTATAAGCAGCAAAAAGAAATTGAGAACGTATATATGTCAGAAGCATTTCATTATGTATATGACAAAGAAATTGGAAGAAATGAAATGGTACATGTTTGTTTAGAGAATTATGTTGAAGCTGTTTTAGAGCATTTAGATGTTACGAAAATACAAAAGCAACAGTTTCATCTTCTTATTAACAAAAGGGATGAAATGTTTCAGCCGATTCTCATGTCCTTTTTGCAAAAGCTTGGGTGTACAGTGACATGGATTTATGCAGGCGAGCAAAAAGAACATGTGAAATTATTAATGAAATCTAGCAGAGCAAATATGGCTCTTATGTTTTATGAACAAGGGAATAAGTTTGAACTATATGATAATCATGGTGGTATTTACCATAATACAAATTTTGAAGAAATAGATGTACCTGATTTATTACTTGGATCGGTCGAAAATAGGTATCCAATCTCATTGAAATTAGGAGAATGTTATCTTCTTTTTTATATGAATGATGAAAAAAATAAGTTTCAAATCAGGTGGAAAAGAGACATTTTATATCGGATTGGAAAGTTATTCGAGTTAATTGCTAACCAAGGAAAAACGTTATCGGCTATGTTAGAGCAATCTCCACCTCTTTATTTATTATGCGATGAAGTTGTATGTTCCTGGAAAGAGAAAGGGAAAGTAATGGGCATGTTATTACAAGATAGGGAAACGAGAGAGGTTGAAGTATTAGAAGGAGTTCAATTTAAATATACTGAAAAAGAGTGGTCTTACATCGTTTCAGATGCAAAACATCCCAAATTTCTTGTTTATTCGCATGCAAGAAACCCAGTGATAGCAAAGGAAAATATGAAAAATCTTATAGAAAAAATTAGACAATATCAAAAGGTGTAGAATTTTTATTTTAAAAGTGGTATTATGGTATAGTCTGATTTAAGTTATTAGTGACTGGAGGGAAATAAGAATGCGTGTGAATATTACTCTAGCATGTACAGAATGCGGAGATCGTAACTATATCTCAAAGAAAAACAAACGTAACAACACGGAGCGTCTTGAGCTTAAAAAGTATTGCAAGCGTGACAAGAAGTCTACGTTACACCGTGAAACAAAGTAAGCAGTAGGAATATTTCCTACTGTTTCTTTTTTTTCTCGAGTTAACAACCAGTCGTGCAGCCCTTATTTAAAAGTGATAAACTATCCATAAGAAGATAATTTATTTTTTTGAGATAAAGATTCTTAAGTAGAGTAAAGTTTTACTTTATAGGGGGAAAAGTGTGTGAAAGAGGAGAAGATACGTTTACGTAAGCAAATATTGGAACAGATGAATTCCTTATCGAAAGAACAGCACGAAACTTTATCAGAACAGATTGTGTTTTCTTTATATGAACAAGAAGAGTGGAAAGAATCTGAAACAATTGGAATTACTCTTTCAATGGAACATGAAGTAAATACATATACCATCATTGAACAAGCATGGCGAGAAGGAAAAAGGGTTGTTGTACCAAAATGCAATCGAGATACAAGGACGATGACTTTTCGTCAAATTATAAACTTTGACCAATTAGAAACAGTATATATGAATTTACTTGAACCGATTCCTACATTAACAGCAGAAGTGGATGCCGAAGAAATTGATCTTCTTTTTGTACCTGGAGTTGCATATACAAGAAATGGTGAACGAATTGGATACGGCGGTGGCTACTATGATCGTTATCTTGCACAGTACAAAGGGAAAACGCTGTCATTGGCGTTTGCGTTTCAAATTGTGAATGATATTCCGACTGAGCCGTTTGATCAAAATGTGCACAAAATTATTACAGAAAAAGAAACAATTGTTTAAAATAGACTTGTATAGACAAATAAAAATTGACGAGCCTTTTTCTTGTTGATTATAATAAATATGTGAACGTTTTCTTATTATATTTCCATAATAAGTGGACATAGAGGGTGATGAAATGATATCCATTTATGATATTCAACAATTACTAAAAAAATTTGGAACGATCATTTATACAGGTGATCGAATCGCTGATTTACAATTAATGCAAGATGAACTACGTGAATTAAATCAATCACAGTTAATCGATCCAAAAGATTATCAAACAGCTTTATTTTTATTGAAGCAAGAGATTCAAAAAGAGATGAGCAAGTACTAGATAAAGGTAGGTTAGCAAAATGGAAGAAAAATGGTTAGTTGGTGTTGACCTTGGTGGGACAACGATTAAATTAGCATTTATTAATGTGTACGGTGAAATTTTACATAAGTGGGAAATCCCAACGAATACAAGTGAACAAGGCAAGCATATTACATTAGATGTAGCAAAAGCACTCGATAAGAAGTTAGAGGAGCTAGGTGAATTAAAAAGCAAGTTAATTGGTATCGGTATGGGTGCTCCTGGTCCTGTTCATGTAGCTTCTGGAATGATTTATGAAGCAGTTAACTTAGGGTGGAAAAACTATCCATTGAAAGACTTATTAGAAGTAGAGACAGGCTTACCTGTTGTTATTGATAATGATGCAAATTTAGCAGCGCTTGGTGAAATGTGGAAGGGCGCTGGTGAAGGAGCGAAAGATTTAGTTTGTATGACACTTGGAACTGGTGTTGGCGGTGGTGTCATTGCGAACGGTGAGATCGTGCACGGTGTAAGCGGTGCCGCTGGTGAAATTGGACATATTACAGTCGTTACAGAGAATGCATTCCCTTGTAACTGCGGAAAATCTGGATGTCTAGAAACTGTAGCTTCTGCAACAGGTATTGTACGTGTTGCAATGCAAAAGTTACAAGATACAGATAAAGAAAGTGTACTGCGTTCTATGTTAGAAGAAGAAGGAAGTATTACATCGAAAGACGTATTTGAGGCACTTGGAAAAGGTGACGTTTTAGCGGCAGAAGTGGTAGAAAAAGTAGCTTCTTATTTAGGATTAGCGGTAGCGAACCTTTCTAGTACATTAAATCCAGAGAAAATTGTAATTGGTGGCGGGGTATCAAAAGCGGGTGATGCATTGTTACAACCAATCCAGCGCTATTTTGAGCAATATGCATTTTCACGTGCTGTCAAGAGCACAAAGCTAGCGATTGCAACACTTGGAAATGATGCAGGTGTAATTGGTGGAGCTTGGCTTGTAAAGAAACATAAATATGAAGCAAAAATGATCTAAGTAGTGAGATTATGAGAAGAGGAAGGGGAGTCCCTTCCTCTTTTACTATGTGAAATCTTGATGAAGAATAGAACTGTAAGTGAATTAAGAAGCTGGTGGGTACCCGCTATAAAGGACAGTCATGACTGTAAACCAACCGAAAACAAGTACAGTTGCAACAGCGAAACCGCCTGCAAGCATATTTTTCTCACGTAACGTTCTAAGGGTAGCGAATACAGCTAACAGAGTGACTAACGCAAAAATGATAACAAGTCCCATACATATCCCCCTCTGCTTTTTCATTCTTTCGTTTGAGTTTTTGTAATATTTCCTCATTTTTTATTGTACATGTTTTAGAAATGATTGTCGAGACAGCGTCGTTTCTTTTCCTAAGAGAAAGAAATGTTGTATCATAAAAGTAAGTTTAATAACTGGAGGAGATTGAAATTATGAAGTGGATACAAATGCCGTTAGGCCCATTACAAACAAACGCATATATTTTAAGTAATGATCAAAAAGAATGTATTATTTTTGATCCGGGTAGTGAAGGTGACAAACTTGTAACGTATTTACAAGAAGAGCAGTTAAAACCACTAGCTATTTTATTAACGCACGCTCATTTTGATCATATTGGTGCAGTCGATACTGTACGAGATGCTTTTCGTATTCCGGTATATGTACATAAAGTGGAAGCCGATTGGTTAGGAGATGCGACAGTAAATGGCTCGCAAATTTTTATGATGAACCGAAGTATTACAGCAAAACCTGCTGATCAAATCATTGATGGGGAAGGAACATTAACGATTGGATCTTTTACATTTGAAATGTTTGAGACACCTGGGCATTCTCCAGGTAGTATTTCATATTATTGTAAAGAGGCAAATGCTGTATTTTCAGGAGATGTATTATTTCAAATGAGCATTGGTCGAACAGATTTACCTGGCGGAAGTTTTGCTGAATTAATTGGAAGTATTGAAGAAAAATTATTTGTACTACCAGATGATACAGCGGTGTTATGTGGACATGGGCCAGAAACAAATATCGGTTTTGAAAAAGAAAACAATCCATTTTTACAATAAGGAGCATATGGGGATGGAACTTCTGTTAAGAAAATGGATGGAAAAAGAAAAAGATTATTCGATTTCGTATTGTACATATATGAACCTAGCCTTATACGATGAGGAACACGGATATTATATGAAAAAACGTGAGAAAATTGGCAGGAAAGGTGATTTTTTTACGAGTAGTAATGTCTCTTCTGTATTTGCAAGGACGTTCGCACGTTTTTTTATTCGTCTTGTTGAAAATGGGGAGGTACCTGCAACTATTTGTGAAATCGGAGGAGGTACAGGAAGTTTTGCTTATGATGTTTTGCAAGAATGGCAACGAGTATCTCCGGAAACTTTCACAGACTTACAGTATTCTATTATTGAATTGAGCCCTTTTCATAGGGAGTTACAAAAATATAAACTGAATTCATTTCAAAATATTTCACAGTATACGTCCTATAAAGAGTTGGGAGAGTCTTTTACAGGTATTGTATTTTCAAATGAACTGTTTGACGCCTTTCCTGTTGAAGTAATTGAGAAGCGCGATGGCATTTTATACGAAGTGCGTATTACTTATACAGATGGAGGAAGGCTTGCAGAAGTAGTAAGGCCGATTGAAGAAAGAATAGGTCGTTATCTATTAAGATATCATATTCAGCTTGTAGAGGGGCAACGTTTTGAAGTGCCAATTGCAATGGAGGCCTATATACAAGAAGTGACAGAATGGCTTGCAGAAGGATTGTTCATTACAGTTGATTATGGATATACGAAGGCAGAATGGATGCATCCTGCACATCATGAAGGAAGTTTAAGAGGGTATTATGATCATAGACTCATTCGAAATCCTCTTCAGTATCCAGGAGGAATGGATCTTACCACACATATTCATTGGGATGAGCTGAAGGAAGCTGGAGAAGAGTGTGGGCTTTGTACAGTGTGGCATACGAAGCAAAACGAGTTTTTATTGGCAGCGGGTATATTAGAACAGCTTGCTAGTCATCGAGATTCTAATCCTTTTTCTGAATCGCAGAAGACGAACCGTGCGATTCGTTCAATGATTTTACATGGGGGAATAGGGAGTGCTTTTGATGTTGTCATGCAAAAAAAAGGCATGACATATTTTGAGGCAAACAGTTATTTATATATGTAGAAAAAAACAAGACACAGAATTCTTCTGCGTCTTGTTTTTTGATACGACTTTAAAAATATGTAGTATTGAATATTTTCTCTCATGATATATATTTATATTAAAGATATGAGATAGAAAATATAGAATACACCCTTTTCTTCTTGGTTACCCCTAACCTAGTAATACACGAACAAGTTGAATGATTGTTTCATTTTCTACTTTGTAGTAAATTTCTAATCCTTTTCTTTCACTAGAAACAATTTTAGCGCTTTTCAATTTCGCCAAATGCTGTGAAATTGTGGACTGTGGCATATTTAAGCCTGTATACATTGTAGAAACATTGCTTGGGCCACGTTCGATTAATCCTTTTACAATACATAAGCGAACAGGATGAGCAAGAACTTTCAATAATTCTGCATTGCTTTCGTATAATTCTAATTCCTTTTGAAAGGTTTCTAACATGTTCTATTCCACCTCCATGCGAACTGTTATACCATACTATACATACCAAAAATCTAAAGAAAAGAAAACAGTTGTTGCAGAAAAAATGTTCTACAGTAAAGAAATTGTAAGAAAAGAGACCATGATGTAAATAAAGTAGATAAATTTGTAACAAGATGTTTTTTCCTTGAAAATATACGATTTTAAAAATAAAGATACATTTGTAACCCAATTTTATCACGATTTTTTCGTTCTTTCAAATTAATATACAAAATTTTTCAAATAATATGAAAAAGTGATTTTGTACTTTTCTATAGAATACGGATTAAGATGGAAAGAAGGGATATCATGAAAATTGAATTTTTAGGAACAGGTGGGGCTATTCCTATTCCGAGGCCAGGAAGCTATAGTAAAGTATGTAAAGAAGCACGCGAAAAAGGTGTTCCATATAGTCGAATGGGACCTAGCGTCTTTATTCACGACTTGCGTTTATTAATCGATAAGCCAGAGGAAATACGTCTACAATTAGAACGCGCTCATATTGACAGAGTGGAAGTTGGAATTTATTCGCATTGGCATCCCGACCATACAATGGGGAGAAGAATTTGGGAAACAATGGCGTTTGAAACGAAGAGAGCTTGGGAAACAACGGTTTATGTACCAGAACAAGTAGCTCAGGATATGAAACAATTTTTAGGTTCATGGGATCATTTACAATTTATGCATCGGCAAGGATGGATTGATCTGCAAGTTTTACAAGATGGACAATCTTTTATTAAGAACAACATTAAAGTTACTCCATTTCGTTTACATGAAGAGTATGTATACGCATTTTTATTAGAAGAAGAGAAAAAGAAGGTGTTGATTGCACCAGATGAATTATATAGGTGGGAGCCGCCAGCACATTTGATAGGGGATTTAGATTATTACCAATGGGTATGGTGGAATTCAACTGGAAAACGAAAGGCCGTGTGCTAGATCGTGTTTATATTGAAAGTATGCGTGAGGCGACGTTTGAAGAGACTTTAGAAGTTGTGAAGAAACTGCAAGCGAAGAAAACTATTATTACACATATAGAAGAAGTTGATAATCTCGGTCATGATGAGTTGCAGGATATTGCAATGGATCTTCAAAAGGAAGGTCTGGATATTACTTTTGCATATGATACGCTGAGGGTAGAAATTTAAAAAGAACCTGAATTCAGGTTCTTTTTAAATTTTTATTCTTATGTTCAAATAAAACTAATTGGATAAAAATCTCTTATGCATTCACAGGTTCCTCTACATAAGAAAGCGCATTTTTGAAGTCGGTAATTAAATCATTTATATTTTCAAGGCCGACTGATAAGCGAAGTAATGAATTAGAAATACCTCTTTCATCACGAGCTTCTTGTGATAATGCTGCATGTGACATTTTTGCAGGATAGGAGAGAATAGATTCAACAGCTCCTAAGCTAACTGCAAATACAGGAAGTTTTACTTGTGATAAAAATTGTCGCAGCGCATCTTCTGATTGCAGCGTGAAAGATAAAACAGCCCCGGCAGATTTTGCTTGTGATTGTTGTGTGATATAGCCAGGGTGCGATTCTAATCCAGGATAGTAGACATTTTGGATTTTGGAATGCTGCTTTAAATAATGAGCAATTTTATTTGCATTTGCTGCTGAATGTTCGAGACGTACGTGCAATGTTTTCAGGCCTCGAAGAACGAGAGAGCAATCTTGTGGTCCTAATATGGCGCCAAATGCATTTTGTAAAAATCCTAATTTTTTAGCAAGTTCTTCATCTTTTACAACAGCTAATCCAGCAGTAACGTCACTATGACCAGCAATAAACTTTGTTGCACTATGGAGAACTATGTCTGCTCCGAGTTCAAGTGGTTTTTGGAATAGTGGTGTTAAAAATGTGTTATCAACAAAAGTAAGGGCTCCAGCAGATTTTGCTAATTTGGAAACAGAACGAATATCTGTTACTTTCAATAATGGATTAGATGGTGTTTCAACGTAAAATACTTTGGTGTTTGGTCTAATGTTTCGTTTTACTTCTTCAAGGTTTGTCATGTCCACGAATGTATGTGAAACACCGTAACGAGAAAGGACTTCTGTTACAATTCGATACGTTCCCCCGTACACATCTTCTGAAATGAGAACATGATCTCCCTGGGATAGAAGAAGAAAGGCAGTAGAGATTGCTGCGATTCCAGATGCAAAGGCAAATCCTTTTGTCCCTCCTTCTAATAAAGCGATGATGTCTTCTAGTGCTTCGCGCGTTGGGTTACCCGAGCGGCTATAGTCATATTTTCCAAATGTATCTACATCAAATTGATGAAATGTTGATGTGTTATAGATGGGAACGTTAACAGCTCCTGTTTGTGGATCATGTTTATATTGGTTATGAAGTAAGAGTGTATCTAAGGAGTAACTCATATTCTCACACCTTCTTTTACATGTTTAATAGCTTGCTTTAGGTCTTGAATTAAATCATCACCGTTTTCGATACCGACAGAGAAGCGAAGGAGCCGATTACATACACCACGTGCTGTACGTACTTCTTCTGGGATATCAGCATGTGTTTGAGTTGCTGGATATGTCATTAAGCTTTCAACTCCGCCAAGACTTTCGGCAAATGTAATTAATGATAAGGATTGTAAGAAAGGATTGATCCATTTTTCATCGCGAAGGCGAAACGAAATCATACCGCCTCTTCCTGGATAAAAAACATCAGTTATACAATCTTCCTCACTTAAATAAGAAACGATTTTTTTAGCGTTTTCTTCATGTTGTTTCATGCGGAGTGCTAATGTTTTCATACCGCGAATTAATAGCCATGAATCAAATGGGCTTAATACAGCACCGGAAGCGTTATGATAGTGGGCAAGTTCTTCGCAGAGTGTTTGGCCTTTTGCAACGACAAGGCCGCTTAATACATCATTATGACCACCTAAATACTTTGTTGCACTGTGAAGGACAATGTCTGCTCCTTCTGTTAATGGTTGCTGTATATAGGGAGTATAGAAGGTATTATCGACAATTAGGAGTAATCCATGTCGTTTTGCAACGGTTGCAACAGCTGCAATATCAGTGACTTGCATTAATGGATTGGTTGGTGTTTCTATAAAAATAGCTTTTGTTTGAGAAGTGATAGCTTGTTCTATTTGTTTAATAGATTGTGTATCTACGTATCGACATCGAATATTCCACTTTTCTTCATGCTCAGAGAATAAGCGGTAAGTACCTCCGTATAAGTCTTCAGATACGATAAGTTCATCACCAGAACGAAATAAGGAAAGAACGAGAAGAACCGCCGCCATTCCAGAACTACAGGCATAGCCTTGTTCACCTTCCTCTAAATCAGCAATTGCACGCTCTAGAAGACCACGTGTTGGATTCCCAGTTCGTGAATAATCAAATCCGGTAGATTTGCCTATTCCTTCATGACGATAAGCTGTTGAAAAATAAACAGGGGGATTGACCGTTCCTGTTGTTGTTTCACTGCGATTTCCAATTTGAGCGAGCTTTGTTTCGATTGTTGACATATAAAATTCCTCCTTTATAAAGTAAAGCACTGAGTTAGATTGATATAAATTGAAGTTTCCATCAACGGGAGTTTCATCCACTACTGATGGTTCCCTCATCAATTGAGCTTTTATACTCGATTAATGCGAGATAAAAATAAAAAAAAGCCTTCTAAGAAGAAGGCTTTCAGTCGAATATAGTCTTCTTCTCATCTGTCAAATCTTGTCACAATTTGCTGGAATTAGCACCTTATTAACGGATTGCGTTAATGGTTGCTGAGGTGTCGACGGGCCAGTCCCTCTACCTCTCTAGATAAGAATATTTTGTATGAAATTTTATTATGCTTTTAACTTTACAATAAAAGATATTCGAATTGCAACTTTATTTTAAATAATTTTTATTTTTCCGCAAGTGTCATTGACTTTCATTACATCGCATGCTAAATTTATTAAAAAATTAACAAACATTGTTAAAAGGGGAACGTATTTCCTTTTAATCACATAAATAAATAGTAAAGACAAACTCTTATTGAGAGCGGTGGAGGGAAAGGCCCTGTGAAGCCCAGCAACCTTCAAACGAAATGTTTGAAACGGTGCTAATACCTGCAAAACGAATTGTTTTGCATGATGAGAGGTGGACCGTTCATGTCCCCCTCTTCAAAGGCGAAGAGGGGGTTTTTATATTGATAGAAAAGAGGGAGACAAGTGAAATTACTAGATTTATTAGCAACAGATATCGTTATTGGTGATGGGGCAATTGGAACGTTATTACATTCACATGGTTTACAAAGTAGTTTTGAAGAGTTAAACCTATCAGATCCAGATTTAATTATATCCATCCACAAACAATATGTAGCTGCTGGTGCAGATGTGATTCAAACAAATACGTATGGTGCAAATGAAGCAAAACTGCGCATATATGGTTTAGAAAATCAAGTGGTTCAAATTAATAGAGCGGCGGTAAAACTTGCGAAAGCAGCTGCGAAGGATCGGAATGCTATTTTAGGGACAATTGGTGGGATGAAACATATTGGAGCGGTGACAACCACTGATATGGAACGGGAATTTATGCTGCTCGAGCAGGCTAGTGCATTAATAGAGGAAAAGGTGGATGGACTATTACTAGAAACCTTCTATGATGAATTCGAATTGCTGCATGCAGTGAAAGTGTTGCGGAAGCAAACAGATATTCCGATTATTGCGCAGCTAGCTCTCCATGAAGCTGGTACAACGCAAAACGGTAATGATGTGAATGGAATATTAGCGCAGTTACTAGATTACGGTGCAAATGTAGTCGGCTTAAATTGTCAACTAGGGCCACTTCATATGACGGAAGCTTTTAAAATGATATCGATTCCGGAAAATGGTTATTTATCAGCTTATCCAAACGCAGGTCTGCCAAACTATGTGGAAGGGCGTTACGTGTATGAAGGGAGTCCGGCTTATTTTGAAGCGATGACGCCGAAATTTATCGAACAGGGGATTCGCCTACTTGGAGGTTGTTGTGGTACAACGCCAGCACATATTGAAGGGATGAAGCGCGGAATAGCGAATGTAACACCTGTTACAGAAAAGAAAATTGTTCAAAGACCACAAGTGATTCATACACAAACGAAACGTTCTCGCACGCATGTTACTCTTGCCGAAAAAGCGAAGAAGCAAACGACTGTTGTTGTTGAACTAGATCCTCCTAAAACATTGGATACACAGCGTTTTTTCGAAGGTGCAAGAGCATTGAAAAGAGCAGGTGCTGATGCTATTACGTTAGCGGATAACTCGTTAGCATCTCCGCGTATTTCTAATATGGCAATGGGTGCATTACTAACAAAACATGATATTCCAGTATTAACACATTTAACGTGTCGCGATCATAATGTTATTGGTTTGCAATCTCATTTACTTGGTTTATCAGCTTTAGGCATGGAAGAAGTGTTAGCTTTAACAGGTGATCCAGCTCGTGTTGGTGATTTTCCAGGTGCAACTTCGGTATATGATTTATCTTCTATTGAATTAATTAAAATGATTAAAGAAATGAATGACGGTCGTTCCATTTTAGGTAAATCAATTGGTCCTGCGACAAGATTCTCTGTAGGCGGAGCTTTTAATCCACACGTGAGACATTTAAAAGCGGCAGTAAAACGGATGGAAAGAAAAATTGCAGCTGGTGCAGAGTATTTCTTAACACAGCCAATTTATGATGTAGCTTTAATTGAAGAAGTATACGAGGCAACGAAACATTTAGAACAGCCAATTTTTATTGGAATTATGCCTTTAGTAAGTAAGCGGAATGCTGATTTTCTTCATTTTGAAGTACCGGGTATTACACTTCCTGATGAAGTGAGAGAAAGAATGGATGGGCATGAAACACAAGAAGCAGCGATTGAAGAGGGGATTCGTATTTCACAAGAATTAATTGATGCTGCGATGAAATACTTTAACGGTATTTATCTCATCACGCCATTTTTAAAATATGAAATTACAGAAAATCTCGTTAAGTATGTGAGGGAAAAGCAAGACGTGAAAGAGGGAATTAATTGATGAGACCGATTGAAGAGAGATTACAACAGGAGATTTTAATATTAGATGGTGCGATGGGAACAATGATTCAGCAAGCGGATTTAACGGCAGAAGATTTTGGCGGAGAAGAATATGAAGGCTGTAATGAATACTTAGTAAAAACAAGGCCAGATGTGATTTTAGAAATTCATAAAGCATATATTGAAGCTGGTGCAGATATTATTGAAACGAATACGTTTGGAGCTACGAATATCGTATTGCATGATTACGAGTTATCTCATTTAGATGAGGAGTTAAATGAAAGAGCGGCACAGCTTGCAAAACAAGCGGTAACTGAGAGTGGGAAAGAAGTATATGTAGCAGGTGCGATGGGACCAACGACAAAAGCAATTAGTGTAACGGGTGGCGTAACATTTGAAGAATTAATTGAGGCTTACACTAGACAAGTAAGAGGGTTGTTACGGGGCGGTGTTGATGTATTGCTCGTTGAGACGAGTCAAGATATGAGGAACGTGAAAGCAGCGTATTTGGGGATTCAGCAAGCATTTACAGAAGTAAATCAAACAGTACCCCTTATGATTTCTGGAACGATTGAACCAATGGGAACGACTTTAGCAGGACAAACGATTGAGGCCTTTTATTTATCAGTTGAACATATGAAGCCACTCTCTGTTGGGTTGAACTGTGCGACAGGTCCAGAGTTCATGCGTGAGCACATTCGTTCTCTCTCTGATTTATCAGAGTGCTATATTTCTTGTTATCCAAATGCAGGTCTTCCTGATGAGGATGGACATTATCATGAATCGCCAACTTCCCTTGCAGAAAAGGTGAAACGATTTGCTGAAGAAGGATGGATGAATATAGTTGGTGGGTGTTGCGGGACAACACCTGATCATATACGAGCGATAAAAGCATCACTTGAGGAGTTGAAACCGCGTGAGAACCATGAGCGAGAAGGTCATGGAATTAGTGGGTTAGAAGCACTTCAATATGATGATTCGATGCGTCCATTATTTGTTGGTGAAAGAACGAACGTAATCGGATCAAGAAAGTTTAAAAGATTAGTAGCTGAAGGGAATTTTGAAGAGGCTGCTGAAATTGCGAGAGCACAAGTGAAGAAAAACGCTCATATTATTGATATTTGTATGGCGGATCCAGACCGTGAAGAAGTAGAAGATATGGAGAACTTTTTGGCAGAAGTCACGAAAGTCTTAAAAGTGCCGATCATGATCGATTCGACGGATGAGAATGTTATGGCAAAAGCTCTTACGTATGTTCAAGGAAAAGGTGTCATTAATTCTATTAATTTAGAAAATGGAGAGGAGCGTTTTGAGAAAGTGACGCCGCTTCTCCGTAAATATGGTGCGGCAATTGTAGTAGGAACGATTGATGAAGAGGGTATGGCAGTTAGTGCAGAAAGAAAGTTAGAAATTGCAAAGAGAAGTTACGAATTATTAACAAAGAAATATGGTATACGCCCATCGGATATTATTTTTGATGCGCTTGTTTTCCCGGTCGGAACTGGGGATGAAGAATATATTGGCTCAGCGAAAGCAACAATTGAAGGAATTCGTCTCATTAAAGAATCGTTGCCAGAGTGTTTAACGATTCTAGGAGTAAGTAATATATCATTTGGGTTGCCACCAGCTGGTCGCGAAGTATTAAATTCGGTCTTTTTATATCATGCAACAAAAGCAGGGCTTGATTATGCGATTGTAAATACTGAAAAGCTAGAACGTTATGCATCCATTCCAGAGGAAGAAAAAGCGTTAGCAGATGCATTATTATTTGAAACAACGAAAGAAACATTAGAAGAGTTTACGAACTTTTATCGGGGTGCGAAGAAGAAAGAAACGGCCATACAAGAAACATTAACACTTGATGAACGACTGGCGAATTATATTGTAGAAGGAACAAAGCAAGGGTTACAGGATGATTTAAGCCTCGCGCTTAGCGAAGGGAGAAGGCCGCTTGATATTATTAACGGTCCGCTTATGACTGGAATGGACGAAGTGGGTCGGCTATTTAATAACAATGAGTTGATCGTCGCTGAAGTATTACAAAGTGCAGAAAGTATGAAAGCAGCTGTTGCATATTTAGAGCCTTATATGGAATCAAGTGATAGCGCCAAAAAAGGAAAAGTGCTGCTAGCAACAGTAAAAGGTGACGTACATGATATTGGTAAAAACCTTGTAGAAATCATTTTATCGAATAACGGCTATGAGATTGTCAATTTAGGGATTAATGTTCGCTCCGATCGCATTGTTCAAGAGGTGAAAGAAAAGAAACCAGACATTATCGGACTTTCTGGTTTGTTAGTAAAGTCGGCACAACAAATGGTAACAACTGCGGAAGATTTACAAGCAGCAGATATTGATATTCCGATCGTTGTGGGTGGTGCGGCATTGACGAGAAAGTTTACTGATAACCGTATTTCACCTTCCTATGGTGGGCTCGTAATGTATGCAAGCGATGCAATGTCAGGACTCGATCTTATCAATCGATTACAAAAAGAAGAAGAACGGGAACAGATGAAGCAGGATAAAAAAAATCGACATCTTCATGTTGTGAAACAAGAGGAGAAAAAAGTAGAAGTAATACCAGCTGTAATTGAACCATTGCCACCAGCAAAGGTTACGGTACCAGACTCCACCAAGCGAGTCGTACTACGTGATATACCTGTTTCACACCTGGCGCCATTTCTAAATAGACAAATGCTGATTGGTCATCATCTTGGCTTAAAAGGAAATGTGAAAAAATTATTACAAGCAGGCGATAAGAGGGCACATGAATTAAATAATTTAATTGATGAACTCTTACAAGAAGGACAATCTTGGCTAAGGCCAAAAGCTGTTTATCAATTTTTCCCTGCTCAAAGTGATGGGCAAAATATTATTATTTATGACCCGGAAGATCATACACGTGTATTAGAGCGCTTTTCATTTCCAAGACAGGGAAAAGCACCGTACCGTACATTAGGAGATTACTTGAGACCGGTCGGAGATGAAATGGATTATGTAGCCTTTTTAGCTGTTACAGTAGGGCAAGGAGTTCGTGATATCGCAGAGGAATGGAAGGAGAAAGGAGATTATTTACGTAGTCATGCGATCCAATCGCTAGCACTGGAATTAGCAGAAGGTCTTGCTGAAAAAACACATATGTTGATTCGGGATCGCTTTGGAATTCCAGATTCACCTGAGATGACGATGGAAGAGAGATTCCGTACGAAATATCAAGGAATTCGCGTTTCTTTTGGTTATCCGGCTTGTCCAGAGCTTGCGGATCAAGAAAAACTCTTTCGCTTAATTCACCCAGAGGAAATTGGAATTTCACTAACAGAAGGATTTATGATGGAGCCTGAAGCATCTGTAACCGCCATGGTATTTTCTCACCCAGAAGCACGGTATTTTAGTGTACTATAGTGTAGAAGGGGGAGACATATGAAAAAAATAGTCTTTACAGGTGGCGGTTCTGCGGGGCATGTAACACCAAATTTAGCAATTATTCCACATTTACAAGAAAAGGGTTGGGATATTTCTTATATTGGTTCTCATCAAGGGATTGAAAAAACAATTATAGAGAACGAAGGAATCCCGTACCATAGTATAGCGAGCGGAAAGTTACGCCGTTATTTTGATTTAAAAAATATAAAAGATCCTTTTCTTGTTATGAAGGGCGTTATGGATGCATATATACGGATACGAAAAATAAAACCGGATGTTATTTTCTCAAAAGGTGGTTTTGTATCTGTACCGGTAGTAATTGGTGGATGGCTAAATCGTGTTCCGGTCTTGTTGCATGAATCGGATATGACACCAGGACTAGCGAATAAAATCGCACTCCGTTTTGCTTCGAAACTATTTGTTACATTTGAAGAGGCCGCACAGCATTTACCGAAAGAAAAGGTGGTTTATACAGGTTCACCTGTGAGGGAAGAAGTGTTACGTGGAAATCGTGAAAAAGGATTACGTTTTCTTGGCTTTCATTCTAGAAAACCGGTAATCACAGTTATGGGAGGAAGTCTAGGGGCAAAGAAAATCAATGAAACAGTACGAGAAGCTTTGCCGCAGCTCCTTAAAAATTATCAAGTTGTTCACCTATGCGGAAAAGGAAATCTAAATGAGAAGTTACAAAGTACGGAAGGATATAGGCAATTTGAATATGTGCACGGAGAATTACCTGATGTATTAGCAGCGACAGATTTCGTTATCTCACGTGCTGGGTCAAATGCAATCTTTGAATTTTTAATGTTGCAAAAGCCGATGATTTTAATTCCATTACCGAAAGCTTCAAGCCGCGGAGATCAAATCTTAAATGCACAATCGTTTGAAAGACAAGGGTACGCAGCGGTTTTATATGAAGAAGATGTAACAGTAACATCTCTTATGAAACATATAGAAGAGTTAAATTATAATTCTGAGAAGTATAAAAAAGAATTAGAAAAGTATAATGGAAAAGAAGCAGTCCAGACCATTATCAAACATATTACGGAGGCATGATTACTAAAAAATCATGTCTTTTTTAGTAGAATGAAAGGTTCGAAGAATTGCTATATTTATGTTACAATAACAGAGATTTAATAGGGAAATTCCATTTCTTTGAGCGTAAAAATACGAATGGATTAGGAGTGACTGTGTTGGAGCTGAGTCTCTATGAAAATATAGCTCTTATTATATGCTTTGTGTTGTACGTTGGTAGTGTTATTGTTTACATTGCAAGAAAGTTTTCGCAAGAACGAAACTTGCAAAAATCAGAAATAACGGCAGAACTAGATATGTTAGCCGATGAAAGTGATAAAAAGCAAAAAATAAAAGAGGATCATGCTACGCCCCACCATTTAAACGCAAATAAGTTGTAAAGGTGGGGGTTTCTTTTGGAGAGATCCTTCTTTGTTATGATTATTAACGCTAAAAGGAGTTTCCCTTTCATTTTTTATAAATAAGGAGTGAATAGAGATGAATTTCTATATAGCTTCAGGTTTTCAAAATAAGCATCTTGTTCAATTTGTAGCAAATAAATTGAAAGAGGCAGGATGGCATCATACATATGATTGGACTCAAAATGAAAAAGCAACAAATAGAGAACAACTACAGAAAATTGGTCAAGCAGAAAAGCAGGCGATACAGGAAGCTGATGTTTTTCTGCTTTTATTAGATGGAGGAAGTGGTAGCCATACAGAGCTTGGTATGGCAATTGCTTTAGAAAAGAAAGTCTATCTGTACCATAGAAACAATCCGCTGCAAACAACGTTTTACTATTTACCAGAAGTGAATATTTTTCAAGGAGAAGTGGAGGAGTTTATTTCATACGTCATGAATAAAGGAGACGCATAGGTCATGCAGATTTATGATACGATATACGGTAATTTTGAAATAGACGGCGTACTAGAAGAACTATTGCAAACAGAAGCTATGCAAAGGTTAAAAAAGGTTCATCAAGTTGGTGCGAGTTTTTTAGTAAATCCAAAGTGGAATGTAACTCGTTATGAGCATTCAATTGGAGTTATGCTTCTTGTGAAAAGGCTGGGTGGGAGTGAAGCAGAGCAAATTGCGGCATTACTCCACGATGTATCACATACTGCTTTTTCGCACGTTGTAGATCGGGTATTACATCATAAAGATGAAGACTATCATGAACTTATCTTTGATACAGTTATTGAAAAGTCGGATATCCCATTCATTTTACAAAAGTATGGGTATAATTCTAAAATACTTCAAAACTGGGAACAATGGATGCTGTTGGAACAACCATTACCAGCTCTATGTGTCGATCGAATCGATTATACACTTCGTGATTTATATACATATGGAATGATTTCGAAAAAAGAGGTATGTACATTTTTAGATGAATTAATTGTTCAGGAAGACCAAATTTGTCTGCGTACAATAGAAGCTGCAGAGTGGTTTACAGAAGTGTACTATAAAGAAACGATCGATTTTTTTCTACATCCATTAGGTTCTTATAGTTATTACGTATTAACAAATGTGTTGCAACTTGCGTTAGAAAACCATGTGATACATACTGCGGATTTTTTGTTCGATGATGAGACGCTGTTCCAAAAATTAAAAAATTGTCAGGATGAAGAGATAACTAGGTTGTTGTCTACTTTGCATGAAAAGGTAGTATTAGAAGAGAATGAACAGGATTATGATATTTGTTATACAGGTGGTAAAGAACGATTAATCGATCCGCTTGTGCATATGAATGGTAAAATGTATAAGGCATCTAGCTTATCTGAACATGTGAGGTTGTGTAATCAAAAAGCGAAAGAAAAATTCAATCAAAGTATATATTTGAAAATAAAACAGGTATAAAGGAGTTATAAACATGAAATTAGAACAAGGATGGGAAACAAGCTTCTTAGAAGTTGTACAAAAAAGTGAATTTAAAAAAGGTGCACTTCGCATTCAGTTACTTTGTATGGACGGGGAAGAAGTAGAAGAGATTGTAGATGATTACGGATATGACGAAATTGTAAATCGTGAACATGATGAAGAGCTTGCGGAAATTTTAGGAGAAGAACTTTTCAGTGAAATGGAACGTCACGTATTCTTATCTTCGCAACCTGAAGAAAAGTTAATTTCATTTGTAAATGGATTAGGATTTCATATTCTAGATTGGATCGTTCTTCTTGAAACTGAGTTTGGTATTGACAGTGCAGTATTTACATCGGATTCAGTGAAAATGCTAGAAAAACGTTTCAGACAGTTTCCACATGTAGAAGATAAGGCAATTTTTGATATGACAATTGGAGAAGCGATAGATGTATTAGAGTCTGTTACGGGTTTACAATTGAAAGAGAAGATGAGTATATAATAGTAAAAAAGAACGTGATCATCACGTTCTTTTTTTACATAACAATAATTTTGTCAGTTAATTTCTTTTGTCCTGTGAGAAGCGCATTCAAATACTCAACTTTTCGTATACAAGATTGAATGTGCTTTTCAACTTCTTGTAACTCTGCTTGATGGTGCGTTTCAATTGGGTGAATTTGCACATTAAACTTTTCAAATTGACTGCTATATGTGATTTCCGCATAGCCGCTCATGATATCTGTATGGTTATGAAATAAGAATTGTTTTGTGTCTTCGCAGTATGTTACGTCTTGAAATCCATATGATTTTAATGATTCGATTACTTTTGTAATAATTGTTATATCCATTTTTCTCCCTCTTTACGAAGTTCTGCTTCTCTATTATAACATGAAATAAGTTCGAGAAAGCGTTTTCAAGTACTTGTTTGCGTAATCTTTACGTATAATTTATAAAAATGACACAAAGAAAAAATAATTGTAATAAAGGAAGGACTCTTTTACTGTTTCATCATATATATACAGAAATAGTGCAATGAAAGGAAATTTTCCGAAGAGGAGGTAGTATTTCCGATTGGAGCGCAGTAAAAGAGGTGAGAATCTTGAATTTTGATATTACAGGGCAAAAAGCATACGTAAAAGATGGACCGCACAGGAACCGAATTGGAATTGTAAAGCAAAAAGGAAAACAAGAAGGGCAAAATTTTATTATTGTGATTGACGATCAAATGATAGATGTGGAATTAAAAGATATTGTCTTAGTAGGGGTAGATGTGCGGCAATTTCATGAATGGTGTGAGCAGAATGGCTATTTGTAAAAAGGACGGGCTGTGAAAGGAAATTTTGATAGAAATCAATAGAAAAAAAGAGGATACTACCTTTATTCCAAGGTATATATCCTCTTTTTTATTGAAAGAGTTTTGTGAAAAATGAAAAAGTAAATTGATATAGTAATAAATTCCTATTAATCTATAAATAGAAATAGTGTAATAATGGCAAAGTAAAATATGTAAAGGTTCAATCAAACGTGGAGGAACTTAAATGAACTTAATGCAAAAAGCAAAAGAGATGGTAGACATTTATAAACAAAATCCCAAAATAGATACAATTCTTTTAGCTGGATCCGTATCAAGAAACTGGCAAGATGAACATTCAGATATAGAATTACACATTTTATGGTCAACACCACCAGAAGATGACGACCGTGAAGCACCCATTAAAGATGTTTGCGGAACTATTTTGTCGTATCATCCGTATGAAGAGGAAGAGTGGTCTGAATCTTATTTGACGAAAGATGGGATTAAATTAGAAATAAGTAACTTTTTATCGGTAACGGTTGAAAGTTTTATTTCAGATGTGGTGGACAAGTATGAAACTGATTATGATAAACAATGCATTGTAGCTTCCATTCACGATGGTGTGAGTTTGTATGGAGAAGACAAAATTAGAAAGCTAAAAGATAGGGTCACAGAATATCCTTTAGAACTTTCCAAACAGATGATTGCAGAGAACCTTCTGCTAAGTAATCGCTGGAATAACCGTGAGGCACTTTTAAAACGAAAAGATTGGCTTATGCTATGCGATGTAATGTGTGAAGTACAAAAGAATGTATTTGGTGTTTTATTCGGTCTTAATAAAATGTATGTGCATCACCCTGCATTTAAATGGATGCCTTTTAATATTGAACGAATGACAATAAAACCTGAAAATCTTTATGAGCGAATGACGAATATCCTGATGGGAAATCCAGAAGATAGTGTAAGGGACTTGGAAGTATTAATCGAAGAAGTACTGATTTTGGCTGATACACACATTCCTGAATTAGATCTTTGTGAGCAAAAGAAACAGATTAGACATGCGAAGTAATTATTACAAGGGGTGATATGATGGAATATATCATGGATAGAGTGTATGCACAAGAATTATTGGGACGTGCGTATCAACAAAATCCTGGTCCCTGGTATGAACATTCGATAAACGTTGCTAAGGCTACTGAATACATAATCTTAGAACTTAGGAAACAAGGATGTGATTTGGACCATAATTTGGCTTATAATGCTGGACTTCTTCATGATATAGGGAGATATAAAGGTTTTACTAAGTCTGTTATACATTCTTATGATGGATACATGTACTTAGATCAATTGGGATTTAGAGGGAATGCAATTAAATGTGTAACACATTCATTTCCTTGTAGGAATAAGAATATAGAAATAGCGGCTAATTGGAGTCTTGTCCCCTCTGATATGAAGATGAAACTTGTAGAGATATTAAATGAGAATAGTAACTATGATCTATATGATAAAGTAATTACTCTTTGTGATGCATTAGCTGATGAAAAGGGATTTACTACACTTGAAAAAAGATTGATTTCAGTTGGATTGAGGCATGGTACTAATGTCCATACTTCTATCCATTGGAAAGGTTTTTATGAAATTAAAAAAGAAATAGAATCTTTAATCGGAATGAGTGTATACAGACTTCTTCCGGAAGTGGAGAAATCTATTTATGCTGATATAGGGTATTGAATATCGTATTTAAGAATAGGTCTGAAATTCTTATAAAAGATTATAATGAGCCGGATATCATACAATTTGCCAAAGAGTTATACAACTTATGTGTAGAAGCATTAAGCAACAATTGCTTAGTATTTGCTTTGGGAGATTAATGTGAAAAGCCCTAACATAGTAGTTACATATGTTAGGGCTTTTTTGTATTTAGTATTACGACGCAACTTCCTCGCTTTTCACATCATCTTGATTATACGTATCATGATCAAGTTCACCAAGCCATTTACTAGAAATAAGACCTGCTGTCATTGAACCACTTACGTTTAGAGCTGTACGACCCATATCAATTAATGGTTCAACAGAGATAACAAGAGCGACAATACCAATTGGTAAGTTCATTGTAGAAAGTACGATTAAAGCAGCGAATGTTGCACCGCCACCTACGCCGGCAACACCGAATGAGCTAACAGCGACAACAGCGATTAAAGTTAAAATAAATTGTGGTTGTAATGGATCAATTCCTACCGTTGGAGCGACCATCATTGCAAGCATAGCTGGATAAATACCTGCGCAACCGTTTTGACCGATAGATACCCCGAAGGAAGCGGCAAAGTTTGCGATTCCTTCTGAAATACCAAGTTTTTCTTTTTGAGCTTCAATATTTAATGGCATTGCACCAGCACTAGAGCGAGAAGTGAAAGCGAATGTTAATACTGGGAATACCTTTTTCAAATATTGAATTGGGTTTAAACCAGATAGAGCAATTAATAATAAGTGAATAATAAACATAACGATAAGTGCTACATAAGATGCTAGAACAAAGTTACCGAGTTTTAAAATGGCACTTACATCACTACCAGCGACTGTTTTTGTCATAAGAGCTAATACGCCGTATGGAGTAAGACGTAAAATTAACGTTACCATACGCATTACAATTGCATAGACAGCATCAAGCATCTTTTTAAATAACTCTGCTTGTTCTGGATACTTTCTTTTCACTCCTATAAAGGCGATTCCGATAAATGCAGCAAAGATTACGACAGAAATTGTTGATGTTGGACGTGCACCTGTTAAATCAAGAAACGGATTTGTAGGTAATAATTCTAATAATTTTTGTGGAACTGGTGTTTTTTCAATAGAAGTAAATTTCTCTTCCACTAATTTTAGGCGAGCTGACTCTGCATCACCTTGTTGTAAACCAGTTGCTTGAACATCAAATCCTGCACTTGCTGCGATCCCAACTGCCGCAGCAATGCCAGTTGTAAGAATTAAAATTCCAATAATAAGTCCGCTAATTTTACCAAGATTTTTTGTTAATTTTAACTTCGTAAATGCTGAGATAATAGAAACTAAAATCAGTGGCATAACAATCATTTGTAGCAACTTCACATAACCGTTACCGATTAAGCTAAACCAATTATTTGAATCGATGATGACTTGAGAAGTAGGCTCATAGATAAATTGTAAGATAAGACCGAATGTAATTCCGACTCCTAAAGCTATAAATACGCGTTTATTAAAAGATACATGCTTACGTTGCATATAGTATAATACGCCGACTAATATGAGCATGACCGCAATGTTAATTCCGACTAGCAGTGTATTCATGTTTATTCCCCCTAATTCCAATCTGTTATATAAAATATATTTCAAGAAAACCTATAAGTCAACTAGGTGATTAAGAAAAATAAAAAAAGATGGCAAATTGCCATCTTTTTAATGCCCAGCGCCAGGGACAAGTAAAAATGTTGTATAGTATGTAAATCCAATGAAGAAAACAGTTAAATATGCCCCAAATACGTATATATACATACGCTCTGTTAATTTTAAATAACTTAAAAGTACAAAGAATCCAGTTTGTCCTAAAAATAATAATGCAGTTGCGTACATATCCCCTAAGTAAAACATAACTGCGAAAATTCCAGTCCAAAAGCCGAGAACGCGAAACATGCGCTCCATGCAATTCCCCCCTTTTCTAAAAAAGTAAACCTCTATCCATTATAGTTTATTTTTCTTACTATTGTAAATATTTGCGGAAAAAGAAAAGGAGGTCAAATGTAATTGACTTCCTTTTGACACATTTTCATGTGAAAGCAGTTATAGTTGAACTTTATAGTTACAAGATTTGCATCCGTCTAATAAATTATCATGTCGTGTTAGTTCCATGTTCGGGAATAGGATTTCAAAAATGCCCTGCATCATATCGCTATGCATATTGCAAATTTCTTCTGGATGATGAACAGCAACTTCCTTAAATGGACAATTATGAACATCATAGAAAATTTGTGTACCGTCTTTACTTAATTCAAAAGCAGGAGATAGACCAGCAGTTGCTAGTGCTTCTTTTGCAATCTGTACTTTTTGTTCTAATGTTAATGCACCTTCATCAAGATTTAGACGCTGTACATGTTGTTCCATTAATTCCTTACCGAATTGTTTTCCTGTTTCATATAGTGCTTTTTCACCAGCCGCACCGAGACTAAGTAATGAGTTAAAAGCGATTTTTGCTAATAATTGATAATCGCGAAATGGGAACTGCAGCTGGATTAAGTCTTCAGATAACGCATATAATCTGCTTGGTCTTCCGCCTTTTCCTGTTTTCTTTGTCTCTGATTTCAACATATTTACATCTTCTAATTTTGATAAATGAAGACGTGCTACGTTTGGATGAATATTAAATTCATCTGCAATTTCTTGTACAGTTACAGAATTATGTTTTTGAGAAATATATTTATAAATATAATATCGAGTTGGATCAGATAATACACCTGTAATTTTTAAAGCTTGTTCCATGATGATCTCCACCTTTATCACTTTATCCAAGATATTAATATTATAATACAGATAATGTTGCGTATAGGTAATTTTAGACAATAATTCAGAAATTGTTCATAATTTCACAAATACATTTTTCCTTTTTAAGTATGTAAAAACATAAAATTCACTATTTTTCTTTTTGAGTTCTTCATGATATATACATAGTGAGGAGGGATAACGATGAATGGTATTGAACATTTTGCAAATACAATTATGAAAGAAGCATGTGCGTCACAAGCATCGGATTTACATATTGTGCCGCGGCAAGAAGATGCAGTCATACAGTTGCGTATAGGAAAAGACTTAATAACGAAGCATTGTATTGGAAAAAAATTTGGAGAAAGACTTGTGTCACATTTTAAATTTTTAGCATCTATGGATATAGGTGAAAGACGAAAGCCACAAAATGGTTCATTATATTTACAAATGGATGGACAAGAAGTTCATTTACGACTGTCTACACTTCCTACCGTCTATTTAGAAAGTCTCGTTATTCGTTTGCATCTCCAGGCCTCAGTCCAGCCTCTTTCTCACCTCTCTTTATTTCCAAGCTCAGCAAAAACACTTCTTTCTTTTTTGCATCATTCTCATGGATTACTCGTTTTTACTGGACCAACTGGATCAGGAAAGACAACAACAATGTACGCTCTTTTAGAAGTAGCTAAAAAAGGACAAACGCGCCGGATTGTTACACTTGAGGATCCAGTTGAGAAAAGAAAGGATGGCTTATTACAAATTCAAATTAACGAAAAAGCAGGCATCACATACACAACAGGTTTAAAAGCAATTTTACGCCATGATCCTGATATTATTTTAGTCGGTGAAATCCGTGATGAAGAGACAGCAAAAGTAGCAGTACGTGCAAGTTTAACAGGGCATTTAGTGATGACAACGTTGCATACGAATGATGCAAAAGGAGCTGTGTTACGTTTTATGGACTATGGAATCACAAGGCAAGAAATCGAGCAATCACTATTGGCTGTTGCGGCGCAGCGACTTGTTGAGTTGAAATGTCCATTTTGCAAAGGGAAATGTTCTCCATTATGTAAAGCGATGCGTCAAGTAAGGCAAGCGAGCATTTATGAGCTGTTGTATGGACATGAATTAAAACAAGCTATTCGGGAAGCAGATGGAGAACATGTAACCTATAAGTATGAAACTTTACAATCATCGGTAAGGAAAGGATACGCTTTAGGATTTTTAGAAGAGGATGTTTATGTTTAAACGAAAAGGATGGCGATTACATGAACAAGTTTTGTTATTAAAAAGGCTTGGAGAATTAATAGAAAAAGGATATTCACTTTTACAAGCACTAGAATTTCTGCAGTTTCAATTAACCCCTCAAAAACGACTACAACTCCAGTGTATTACCGAAGAACTAAAAAATGGACAGAGTTTACACGATGCTTTTCATCAACTCATGTTTCATCCAGACATATTAAGTTACTTATTTTATGCCCAGCGGCACGGTGATGTTTCGTTTGCATTGAAGCAAGGAAGTGTACTACTTCATAGAAAAGATAAGTATCAAAAGGATATGATGAAAGTGCTGCGCTATCCGATTTTTTTATCCTTTTTTTTAATCGGGATTCTCGCTGTATTCAATCTTGTTTTGCTTCCTCAATTTGAAACCTTATATAGCTCTATGCGCACCTCCTCTACTTCCTTTGCCGATCAAATTATGACCTTTATGCAAATACTTCCGTATATGATAGGTGGATTTTTTCTCTTCATTGTTCTTGGAGCATGTATGTATGTGTTTTATCTGCAGAAACTTCCTCCCATTCAAAGGGTAAATATTATGATTCGAATTCCCCTTATTAAAACATTTCTTATTTTAACAAATTCTCATTATTTATCCGTCCAATTAAGCGGATTACTACAAGGTGGTTTGTCCGTACTTGAAGCCCTTACGTTAATGATTGAACAGAAGCATCATCCGTTTTTTCAGTATGAGGCTGTCCGGATTGAAGAACGATTAATTGCAGGAGAACAGCTAGATTCTATCATTATGAAAAGTGGCTACTACGAAAGTGAGCTATCCTATGTAATAGCACATGGACAGGTAAATGGAGGTTTAGCAACAGAATTAGGAGATTATAGTGAATTAACAGTTGAGAAAATGGAAGGAAAAATCAATCGTATTTTAGTTGTGATTCAGCCGTTTTTATTTACGTGTATTGGCATCATTGTTGTACTTATGTATTTAGCGATGATTATGCCAATGTTTCAAATGATGAATTCAATATAGGAGGCGCTCTTAATGAAAAATGAAAAAGGATTTACTCTGTTAGAAATGTTATTAGTAATGGTCGTTATTTCGGTATTGCTTTTATTAATTATTCCAAATGTAATTAAACAGCGTTCGTCGGTACAAGGAAAGGGCTGCGATGCTTACGTGAAATCTGTAGAAGCACAAGTACAAGCTTATCAATTACAAAACAATAAAATACCAACAGTAGATGATCTAGTAAAAGACAAATACATCACTTCTACGACTTGTCCGAAAGGTGAGCCAATTAGTATTTCAAGTGAGGATGGTACAGTATCCGTTGGTAAATCGTGAAACAAAACGGCTTTACGTTTTTAGAAATGCTCCTCGTTTTATGTGTAATTTCTATATTAAGCGTCATCACCTATTTTAATGTGACCCCTCTATACGAAAAACAAAAGGTAGAGCAATTTTTAAAACAATTTTCGCAAGATGTTTTGTATATGCAGCAGTTAGCAATAGGTCACCGGAAACGTTATACATTGCGATGGTTCCCCGAGAACCATTTGTATCGTATTGGAAAATCTGGTGAGAAACAATTTATCTTTACTCGGGAATATGACCGTGATATAAAGATTGATTTAAATACTTTTCCTAATCCGATGACTTATAACGCAAGTGGAAATATAAATCAAGGTGGCACACTTTTACTTTCCTATCGTGCACGTACCTACGAAATTGTATTCCAGCTTGGAAGAGGGAGATTTACGTATCGTGAAGTGTCAAAGAGGATCAGTTATGCTCGAAATGCTCGTATCGTTAAGTTTATTAATGATGGCAGTAGCACTTTTGCTGCCGCAAACACTTTTCATTATGCAAGAAAGAAAAAATATACAAATTCGCTATAAGGCGCAAGTATTACTGAAGAAGGAATTTGCGTTATATGTGCATCAAAATGAAGAGAAGCAAGCAAAAGAAGAGACAATAGATCGTACTGTGTATCAGACGTATTGGCGTGGGGAAGAAGTTTGTGCCATTTGGAAGGATGTCAAACAAAGGAGGATGGAACAATGTCGTCATGCGAAAAAATAAGAAGTTAGAAGCGGGGTTTACATTGTTAGAAATGATTTTATGCTTGTTGTTCTTATCGGTTTTCTTTCTTCTTGTACCACGCTTGCATAGTTTATTTATCGAGAAACCGTATTCGAAGGAAATGAATAATTGGGAATGGGATGTGTTCATGGAACAAGTCCAGTTAGAGTTTCGAGAAGTTCCAATGGGGAAAGTTGTATTATCAGAGAAAGAAGGGAAGGACGTACTGTTTCAAATGAACAATGGTGAAGTTGTAACGTATGAAAGGTTAAATCGGAATGTTGTGAGAAAAGTAAATAGGTTAGGAAGAGAAATTATATTACAAAAGGTAAGAATGATTTCTTATGAATTGACGCCCTATACGTTATCCGTACATGTACAAGATATAAGCGGTAAAATATATCATGGTGTAGCGACGCGTTACGTGGCAATCGAGATGATGACATGAGAAAGCAAGAGGGCTTTGCGATGCCAGGGACGTTGATTCTTCTTTTTTTACTGTTTTCATTCTTTATATATGAAACGAATATGCTCCTATCTGATAAAAAATTTTATATAGAAGCAGAACAGAAATTTATTCTTGAAGAGCTTACTGATCAAGCTGTTTCAAATATCAAGCAAGATTTGCAGCAAAAAGAGAAAAATAGTATGTTTTCATTCCTATATGAAAAAGGTCAAGCAAGTGGGAGTTATATATTTGAAAATGAAACGGTCTTTGTTTCATTACAATGTTTAACGAAGCAACGTAGGGAGTATAAAGTGAATTTTCAGTACGATAAAGAAAATAGAAAGATTATAAACTGGGTAGAAACAAGATGAAATACAGGTGGTTTACATTACGTTTTGTTCTTAATCGAGACTTAAGAACAAAACGTTTTTTATTCATTTTGTAGAGAATTATATAAACTAAACAACATCTTTCGTTATAATACAAATAATAAATAATGAATCACCAAATAGAAAAGAGGAAACAAAGTGAAGTCCATTTACATAACAGGTTATATGGGAGCAGGCAAAACAACAATTGGAAAAGCATTAAGTAAAGAGCTTGGTATTGCTGTTGTAGATACGGATCAAAAAATTGAAGAGCAGCAAGGGAAGGTAATTCGTGATATTTTTTCGGAAGAAGGGGAAGGCTCTTTCCGTCAATATGAAATTGACATGCTACGTTCATTGCCAACGAGTGACTTAATTATTACAACAGGTGGTGGAATCGTTGAACGCGTGGAGAACCGCCAGTGGATGAAAGAGAATGGAACTGTTGTGTATTTATATTGTGATCCATACGTAATCGCAGAGCGTCTTCGTGAAGATATAACGCGTCCTTTATTTCAAAAAGAGAATATAGAGGCGTTTGTAGCGAAATTTGAGAATCGCCGTTCTTTTTATGAAGAAGCGACGATACACATTGATACGACAAATAAAAGTGTGCAAGAAATTATGGAAGCGCTACGTCTTAAGATTAATGCATAAAAAAGTGGACATACTAACCAAGTAGAGGTGATGATATGTCTACTAATGATTATGTGCGTTTTGTAACGCAACAATTCGTATCGTATATGGATGCTCCAAAAGAGGATCGAAAGCAGCAAAAGCAGCAGCGTCGTGCTGAAAAAGCGCCTTTTTTAAATAGATGGTTTGGCATGATGCCACTTAGCGCTGCTTTGTTTTATCAAAAAGTAAAGAAGAAAAGACAAAAATCAAGTTAATAAAAATTGGAATGATTTACCGCTAGTAATTGTGCTAGGCGGTATAGTAAGATTTTTGAGACGAGTGTGTACTCGTCATCGATTCGACAGATAAACCTATAAAAATCCCCCTGTACATGTATTGTACAGGGGGATTTTTAGTGTGCGGTTTCTTTTTTTTCTGTTACCAGGTTTATTTTGTTACTTACCCAAACAAATCCTATGCCGAGGCAGATAGAAATACCCCAACCAACTGCGGTCATAATGGCCCTCATTTCGCCATATCCTTCTACTCCAAAAACAGAAATAAAATAGATCTTTAAACAGCTCTTTGCGATAAACTGGAGACCAAAAAATAGTGTTAAATATTGCAACGCTGGATATATGCGTTTGTCACGGTAAAGAGCGCGGCTTTCATTTCGGTCATGTCCTTGAAGTACCGCAATATCAGCTGCGAAATATAACATGAGTGGTTTCTTAATAAAGATTGTACAAATGACGATCAACCCAAGCACGATATGATAATATACATCGTTCCAAAGCATACGTTCAGCAGATCCAGATAGTAGATCTACAGTCGTATTTGTGATAAGAGTAGTGAGAATGAAGAATCCAGTCACATGGAACTGCTTCTCCTTTTTGAAGCAGTAGAGTGTATAAAGAATTCCCGGTACTGAGGAAATAAGCATCGCGTAATAAGGATCAATATGAGTTTTTGCGAATTTCCAAATGACAAAAGGAAAGACGAGATAAAAGATAAGATCGAATACAACTTTCTTATTTTGGTTCATGTTATGCCTCCTTAAGTAATAGGTCTATTTTACAATAGAATTTCTGAATATTGCACAAGATTAATTGATAATTGAAATCAAATTAAAATAATTTTAATTTAGTGTTGACTTTAATTTGATAACTTGTATATAATACAAATTGTAATCATTATAAATTAGAAATTAATCTCAATTAGCTTCAGGAGGATGAATATAGATATGACAAAACGTTTAGTAGGAAAACAAGCGCCAAGATTCGAAATGAATGCAGTAATGCCAAATAAAGAATTCAAAAATGTTAGCTTAGAAGAAAATATGAAAAATGATAAATGGACAGTATTATATTTCTATCCAATGGACTTCACTTTCGTTTGCCCAACAGAAATTATCGCATTATCTGATCGCTACGATGAGTTCGAAGATTTAGATGCAGAAGTAATCGGTGTTTCTACAGATACTGTACACACACACTTAGCGTGGATTAATACAGATCGTACGAAAAATGGTTTAGACGACTTACGCTACCCATTAGCAGCTGATACAAATCATGTTGTATCAAGTGACTACGGCGTGTTATTAGAAGATGAAGGAATTGCACTACGTGGATTATTTATCATTAGTCCAGAAGGCGAATTAATGTACCAAGTTGTACACCATAACAATATCGGACGTGAAGTAGACGAAGTATTACGTGTTCTTCAGGCATTGCAAACAGGCGGACTTTGCCCAGCAAACTGGAAACCAGGACAAGAAACTCTATAATTTGTAGATCATAGGAGGAATAAATAGAATGAAATTACGTGAGCAAATGCCATCATTAGAAGGGGCAACAGAAATTTTAAACGACGCAGTAACGCGTGAAGATTTAATTGGCGACAAGCCGACATTAATTCATTTTTGGTCTGTAAGTTGTTACTTATGTAAAGAAGCGATGCCAGAAGTAAATGAATTACGTGATGAGTATGACGACCGCTTAAACGTTGTGGCAGTTCATATGCCTCGTTCAGAAGAAGATTTAGACTTAGCAGTAATTGAAAAAATGGCAGAGAGCCACGATATTATTCAACCAATTTTAGTTGATAGCAAACATGCGATTACAGATGGATTTGAAAATAAATATGTTCCTGCTTATTATGTATTTGATAAAGAAGGAAAACTTCGTCATTTCCAAGCAGGTGGCAGCGGTATGCCAATGCTTCGCAAACGTCTTGAGCGTGTACTAAACGAAGCAAACGAAGCGTAAGTCATAGTTTAATAGAAATAAAAAGATTGCCCCTAGCGTGGTAATCTTTTTTATTATATAATAATTAAAACGCTTTCATTTTTAGTGTTTGTTCACAAAATTGACGAAAATTTACATTATTCCTATCGTCATGTTGTTTTATAATGAAACTAATCATCTATACATGAATACAATATTGTGAAATAAATAACATAAATAATCTATATAAATGTAAACGTTATCAAAAAAGAGAGGTGGAGACAATGAGTAAGTTTTTCTTCAATCATAATCCAGCAACAATAGAAGATGGAAGGCTTGTAGAGTATGCTGAAATTATTTATGGTGAAGGTGGTCGTTCTGTATTAGAAAATTTAATGGTGAAGGCATCTATCAGGTTGCGTGATCGTTATCCGCATAAATCTGACGAACAGATCTCTCATCTCGTAAATCAAGGCATACATGATATGTTTCAGAAATATGTGAAGGAGTAAGAGGAGCGAAAAGCTCCTCTTATTTATTTGTATAAGGATTGCTCCTCTAGCTGAAAATAAGGATGAATTTGAAAAGCTTAAGGGGTGAAAGAAATGAGCAATGGAATAGGACGTTCGAAAAAGAATCTTCCAACAGATGCAAATCATGTGAGTGCAAAAGATCGAGAGTATCAAAAGCGTATGACAGAAAAACAACAACAAGAGCATAATGACGGCAGAAAGTACAATGGGAAAATATAAGAAAAGCTCCTTCTGAAATGAAGGAGCTTTTTTCATGAAAGAAAATGATTAGCGGTAACATAGAAGAGACCACCGTTTATAATTTGCATCGTAATACGGGGTTCATATTGTTCCCTTAGTGCCTGCTTTTCGATTTCATAGCTCTCAGGAAGCTCTTCACTTTCTTCATAAAAACGGCTTAGAAGCTGTAAATCATGATTCCAACGCACTCTTGCTTCTTTCGCCCATGTATGATCATCTGCTGAAATAATACTCTTTAGTGCATCTTCTACTCGCTGTAATCCGCTTTGCGGTTTAATAATTGGAGAGAGTGTAAAACTGAAATCTGGTATTTTAGGTGTAAGGCGAATCTTTGCTAAGGTTTCATGAAAGTTTGTAATCATTGTTCCAGAAATCAGATGAATCCCTATGGAATGCAGCATATCTTTCTTTCGATCACATTGATAGGACACCTTTATATTAAGACCAAGCCATGGATGAAGTGGTGTATGTGTCGTACCGCTAGGAGTCACATCTTCGAATAAACGTATGTAGGAGCCAAGTTCCTTTGTTGTTTGAAAGATTTGATGCAGGCGAGGGGAGCCGTAGTGAATCAGCTCACCTTCGTCTTCGTCACTCTTGGAATCTGTAATAAGAGTAAGTCGCATCGGATTTGGTATGCCACCCGTTTTCTCAAGATAATGCCAATAGAAAGGACGATTCATTAATAATTTATCCATTTCGATTGTTAGCTGCACATCTAATAGATGTGGGGAACGCTGTAAAATTTCGCATTCATTCGCTTCAAAAAAGTTCCATAAATAATGATGAATTTCATGTTGCTGCATAGCCTTGCACCTCAGCTTCATTTCGCTTTGCAAAGTCGATAATAGACGTTAAGTTTTCCATCTTAATTCGGATCTCTCCTTCGCTCTTTGACTGCGCGAAAATTTCTTGAATATGAGCATCGATATTTTTCATATTAATTCGCGTTAAAATCTCATCAAGTTCACCGATGACCCGCTCGAATAAATTGATTTTTTCATACAGAAGTTTCAAAATATGCTCTTCAACTGTATGTTTTGTTGCTAAGTTATAAATATGAACATCATTTTTTTGACCAAGCCTGTGAATACGTCCAATTCGTTGTTCAAGCCTCATCGGATTCCATGGTAAATCGTAGTTAATCATATGACTGCAAAATTGTAAATTGATCCCTTCGCCGCCAGCTTCTGTTGCAATTAACACTTGTGCATGGTTTTGAAAAAGCTCTTTCATCCAATCTTTTTTTCCGCGTTTAAATCCACCGCGAAAAGGAACTGATGAAATACCGTGTTGTTTTAAAAACCATTGTAAATACATTTGCGTGGCTCTATACTCTGTAAAAATCACGACTTTATCATCAATTTCTTTTATAAGTTCTAATGCTTGATTGGCTTTTGAGTTAAAAGGGATATGGTTGATTTTATCCATTAGCACGTCAATATATGGATCTCGTATGTAATGTTCATTTTCTTTTTGTCTTTTTTCTACATGTTTTTTGAGTGAGTAATACACCGCTTCACGGCTACTACATACTTCTCGTTTCAAAGTTAATGATGAAAAGGCAGAAGTAAATGCATCTTGTCCTTTCCATTTTTCGATGGCGCTATACAAAGCTTGTTCTTCTTCGTTAAAATCAACAAATATTGTTCGGACGTGTCTTTTCGGCCAATCGATTCCTGTGTTATGTCGTCGATTTCGTACCATAACTTTGTTAATGAGCTCTTTTAAATCTTCATCGGACTCTGCTGATCGATTTTTAGAAGCATAATATTCTTCAAAGTTAGATTGATTACCTAAATGTCCTGGTTTCAATAAAGAAACAAGATTAAAGATTTCATCAATTCGGTTTTGAACAGGTGTTGCAGTTAGCAATAAACAAAATTTCTTTTTTAAACGTTGCGCAAATTCATAGTTTTTTGTTTTATTATTTTTGAGTTTATGTGCTTCATCAATAATGATGAGATCATATTCTAGATTTAAAACAATGTCACGATGCGGTGACCGCTTCGCTGTATCGATTGATGAAACAATAACGTCAGCTTGTTCCCATGAATAACTTTTTTTCTGAGCAACAGCAGGAATGAAAAACTTTGTATTGAGTTCATATGCCCACTGTGAAACAAGGGAGGCTGGAACGAGTATAAGCACCTTTTTTACAAGGCCGCGTACCATATATTCTTTTAAAATAAGACCGGCTTCAATTGTTTTTCCAAGTCCAACTTCATCTGCTAGTATCGCTTTTCCATTCATTTGTTCAATTACAGTTTGTGCGACTTCTAACTGATGAGGAAGCGGTGTGAAATGTGATAAATGTTTCGGTGCTTGTAAACCATCAAATGTAGGTACAAGCAATGATTTTTCTGTTTCATAGGCTAGATGATACAAGTCCCAATTTGTCCAAGGACCGTCTTCATCAATTCGTTTTAAAAAATTATTTTGCCATGTTCGATCTACGGAAATATCGACATTCATTGAGACTCTCCTACCTTCTGTAAAGTAAAACGATTCATGTTATCTCCGTTGTCTAAAATACTTTTCTTTTTAGTATTTTGTAGGGAAGATATTCTTACGTTTATAAGATGGAAAAATTCTAAATTATTTTTTATGCTAGAATATTGATGAAATAGATCGAAAAATGTTAGGATAATGGTGTGAAATGTATGGAATCTTTCGTATTTTATCCAAGAAAGTGCTTTTTTATTTACGCTTTCATAAAAAAACGGTATGAGATTCCGTATATCCTATCTTTTCAGAATCAAAAATGTTTAGATACGGGAAGCCAACTTTTATTGATTTGTCATAGACAGCATAAGGGGGAAAGAACATGATTACATTACAACGTACACCACTATTTGATGTATACGCGAAGTATGGTGGGAAAACAATCGACTTTGGTGGTTGGGAATTACCAGTTCAATTTTCAAGTATTAAAGAAGAGCACGAGGCTGTTCGTACAGCAGCGGGTTTGTTTGATGTGTCTCACATGGGAGAAGTAGAAGTAACGGGATCAGATAGTCTAGCATTTTTACAACGTGTTGTTACAAATGACGTTTCTACCTTAAAGGTAGGAGGCGCACAATATACAGCAATGTGTTACGAAAATGGTGGTACTGTAGATGATTTATTAATCTACAAACGTGGCGAAGAAGACTACTTATTAGTAATCAACGCATCGAATATCGAAAAAGATTACGAATGGTTAGCAAGTCATGTAATTGGCGATACGAAGGTAGTCAATGTTTCTAGTGAAATTGCGCAGCTTGCAATTCAAGGACCAAAAGCAGAAGGCATTTTACAAAAAGTTGTGTCAGAAGATTTAAAAGAAATCAAGTTCTTTAAATTTAAGAATCCTGTTCTTGTAGATGGTACACCTGCACTTGTATCTCGCACTGGTTATACAGGTGAAGACGGGTTTGAAATTTACTGTAAGAGTGAAGATGCTGCAAAAATTTGGGAGAAACTTCTTGAAGTTGGAGCAGAAGATGGTTTAAAACCATGTGGTTTAGGGGCTCGTGATACACTTCGTTTTGAAGCGACACTGCCGCTATATGGACAAGAACTATCGAAAGATATTACACCAATTGAAGCTGGTATTGGCTTTGCGGTAAAAACGAATAAAGAAGCAGATTTCTTTGGAAAAGAAACATTAAAAGAATACAAAGAAAACGGTGCACCTCGTAAATTAGTCGGTATCGAAGTGATTGAGCGTGGTATTCCGCGTACTCATTACCCTGTGTATATCGGAGAAGAGAAAATCGGGGAAGTAACAAGTGGCACACAGTCTCCAACGTTAAAGAAAAGCATTGGATTAGCACTAGTTGATGTAAAATACGCAGCAGTTGATACTGAAGTAGAAATTGAAATTCGTAATAAACGCGTTAAAGCAGTTGTCGTTCCAACACCATTTTACAAACGTTCAAAGTAACGGGGAGAGGGGTAGATTTCATGTTGCATCGTTATCTTCCAATGACAGAAGAAGACAAAAAAGAAATGTTACAAACGATCGGCGTTCAAACGATTGATGAATTATTTTCTGATATTCCAGAAAGTGTTCGTTTTAAAGGGGAATTAAACATTAAACAGGCGAAATCAGAACCAGAACTTTTAAAAGAACTGTCTGAGCTTGCTGGTAAAAATGCAAATTTAAAAGAGTATGCTTCCTTCTTAGGAGCAGGTGTATATGATCATTATGCACCAGTCATTGTTGATCATGTTATTTCTCGTTCAGAATTTTATACAGCTTATACACCATACCAACCAGAAATCTCACAAGGGGAATTACAAGCAATTTTTGAATTCCAAACAATGATTTGTGAGCTAACAGGTATGGATGTAGCAAACTCCTCTATGTATGATGGAGGTACAGCTTTAGCAGAAGCGGCGATGTTAGCAGCTGGTCATACTCGCAAAAAGAAAATTCTTGTCTCTAAAGCAGTTCACCCAGAATCAAGAGCAGTACTTGAAACATATGCAAAAGGTCAACATCTTGAAGTTGTTGAAATTGATCATAAAGACGGTGTAACAGATTTAGATGTATTACAAAGTGAAGTAGATGATACAGTCGCTTGCGTAATCGTCCAATATCCAAACTTCTTCGGACAAGTAGAAAGATTAACTGATATTGAGAAAATCGTTCATCAGCAAAAATCATTATTTATCGTTTCTTCAAATCCGCTATCATTAGGTGCATTAACACCACCAGGAAAATTTGGTGCTGATATTGTCATTGGTGATGCACAACCATTTGGTATTCCAACACAGTTTGGTGGACCACACTGCGGCTATTTCGCAACAACGAAAGCATTTATGCGTAAAATTCCAGGACGTCTTGTAGGGCAAACTGTGGATTCAGATGGAAAGCGTGGCTTCGTATTAACACTACAAGCTCGTGAACAACATATTCGTCGTGATAAAGCAACATCTAACATTTGTTCAAACCAAGCACTAAATGCATTAGCTGCTTCTGTTGCCATGACAGCGATTGGAAAACAAGGTGTAAAAGAAATGGCACGTCAAAACATTTCTAAAGCACAATATGCAAAACGTCAATTTGAAGCAAAAGGATTTAAAGTAACATTTGCTGGTCCATTCTTCAATGAGTTTGTTGTAGATTGCAAACGTCCAGTACAAGAAGTAAATGATGCATTAGTACAAAAGAATATTATCGGTGGTTATGACTTAGGCCGTGATTATAAAGAACTAGTAAATCATATGCTTTTAGCTGTAACAGAGCTTCGCACAAAAGAGGAAATTGACACACTTGTAAACGAAATGGGGGCTATCCAATGAAGAACCAAGACCAAGCACTTATTTTTGAAGTGAGCAGAGAAGGACGCATAGGATATAGCTTACCCCAGTTAGATGTAGAAGAAATAAAATTAGAAGATGTGTTTGAGAGCGACTATATTCGTACTGAAGACGCTGAGCTTCCAGAAGTATCCGAACTGGATATTATGCGTCATTATACAGCACTTTCTAATCGTAACCATGGCGTTGATTCGGGATTTTATCCATTAGGATCTTGTACGATGAAATACAATCCAAAGATCAATGAAAACGTGGCACGCTTCCCAGGATTTGCACATATTCATCCACTTCAGGATGAAAAAACAGTGCAAGGCGCAATGGAATTAATGTACGACTTACAAGAACATTTAATCGAAATTACAGGTATGGATACAGTAACGCTTCAACCGGCAGCTGGTGCACATGGAGAATGGACAGGATTAATGTTAATCCGTGCATATCATGAAGCAAACGGTGATTATAACCGTACAAAAGTTATCGTTCCTGACTCTGCTCACGGAACAAATCCAGCGTCTGCAACAGTAGCTGGATTTGAAACGATTACAGTAAAATCAAATAAAAATGGTCTTGTTGACTTAGAAGATTTAAAACGTGTTGTAAATGAAGAAACAGCAGCACTTATGTTAACAAATCCAAATACGCTTGGTTTATTTGAAGAAAACATTTTAGAAATGGCAGAAATCGTTCATAATGCAGGTGGTAAATTGTATTATGATGGTGCGAACTTAAATGCGGTATTAAGTCAAGCACGTCCAGGAGATATGGGATTTGACGTTGTGCATTTAAATCTTCATAAAACATTTACAGGCCCGCATGGCGGCGGTGGCCCAGGTTCTGGTCCAGTAGGTGTGAAAGCTGATTTAATTCCATTTTTACCAAAACCAATTTTAGAGAAGACAGAAAATGGTTATCACTTTAACTATGATCGTCCACAAGCAATTGGACGCGTGAAACCATTCTATGGAAACTTTGGCATCAATGTTCGTGCTTATACGTATATTCGTTCTATGGGTCCAGATGGACTGCGTGCAGTAACAGAATATGCTGTACTAAATGCAAACTATATGATGAGAAGATTAGCGCCATTCTATGATCTTCCATTTGATAGACATTGTAAGCATGAGTTTGTATTATCAGGTCGTCGTCAAAAGAAACTTGGTGTACGTACACTAGATATTGCAAAACGTCTGCTTGATTTTGGCTACCATCCACCAACAATTTACTTCCCATTAAACGTGGAAGAATGTATTATGATTGAGCCAACAGAAACAGAGTCAAAAGAAACATTAGATGGTTTCATCGATAAGATGATTCAAATCGCAAAAGAAGCAGAAGAAAATCCAGAAGTTGTACAAGAAGCACCGCATACGACGGTAATTAAACGTCTTGACGAAACGTTGGCTGCTCGTAAACCAGTTTTACGTTACAAAAAACCAGCTCCTGTACAAGTTTGAAAAAATACGAAATAAAAAGAACTCGCTATATGCGGGTTCTTTTTTTGTGAAGAAACGGTGCAGAGATTGTGAAAATAATGTAAAAAATTTATATATTTTATGTAAGAATGATGAAAAAAGGGGATTTCATAGGCTTTTTTGTTGAAAAAGTCAGTTTGATAAAATTGTGTATTTTTGTTAGAATTTTATTGAAATTAAGAGAATGGAATGAGAGGAAAATAACTCATTTTTACGTATATGTGAAATCACGAACAAGGTGGGGTGGGAGAATGAGCTATAAGTGTTATAGGATGGTGTACCATTTAGAAAATGGTAAAACCATTAAAGATATAAAGGAATTTTGTTATCGAGATCATGGAAAAATGTTAGAACGTGTAGCACATCGTGTGATGGATAACCGCCAAGTGACAGCGATTGATCAAAAAGGAACGATTATTTCAATAGCTTGTGAAGATATTATAAAGGTGGAACTTGATTACATAAAAGAAAGTTAACCTTGAGTCGTATCGAATTATTCGATAAAATATACTGTTGAATGGTTAAGTGAGGAGAGAGGAGTTTATTATGGGTAGTACAAGACACTTTTATATGTTCATTTTGGCATTTGTACTTGTTGTAGCGTTAACGGTATACTTAATTGTTGATAGTAGCTGGTACAATACGGTGCATCCGGCATTTCTTATTTTCATGTATGTAGGAATTGCGGTTGTTAGCTTCGGGATGAGAGATGAAATGTTAGAACGCTTTGAGAAGTGATACATATACAAAAGACCAACGTGGAAAATGTTGGTCTTTTTTTCTTGCCAAAAATAGGATGATGTGTATATACACAGTGGAGGGAAACATGAATATTATTATTTCAAACTCTTCACCGGATCCTATTTATGAACAAATTAGTAAGCAGCTCTGCGGCAGCTTATTCTAAATGGTGGTCTAAAAGGTGGGGATCAATTGCCGTCTATTCGTAGCTTAGCGAAAGAACTACAGATTAGTGTTATTACGACAAAGCGCGCGTATGAAGAACTAGAAAAAGAAGGGTATATTGAAACGGTTGCCGGGAAAGGAACGTATGTCTCCGTGCAAAATAACGAGCTCATACGAGAACAACGATTGCGTTTGTTAGAAAGTAAAGCGGAGGAATTGGTAAATGAAAGTAAGTTGTTGCAACTTTCACTTGAAGAGTTGCAACAAATGATTACGTTTCTATATAAGGGGGAATAAGCACCATGCTAGAGTTAAAAAATCTTTATAGTTTTTACATTGCCTCGTGGATATATTATGGGGTTCGTTGGACCAAACGGTGCCGGAAAAAGTACAACCATTAAAATGATTATGAACTTAGTAAGAAAAAACAGTGGGGATATTACGATTTTCGGTAAGGACAATAAAAAGGCTGAAAAAGAAATTAAGCAAAAGATCGGTTTTGTATACGATGAAAATCACTATTATGAAGAGTTAACATGTGAACAAATGAAGCGAATTATTGCACCGTTATATAAAAAGTGGGATGAAGTACAGTACCAATCGTATATGGGGCGATTGCAAGTGCCGACAGACAAAAAGATTAAGCAGTTATCAAAAGGGATGAAAATGAAATTTGCGATTACAATGGCGCTCTCTCATCATGCAGAACTCATCATTATGGATGAACCAACATCAGGTTTAGATCCAGTTGTCCGTAGTGAATTGCTTGATATACTGCAAGAAATTGTAATGGAAGAAGAAGTATCTGTATTATTCTCGACGCACATTACAACAGACTTAGAGCGCATTGCCGATTACATTACGTTTATTAACGAAGGAGAAATCGTCTTTACGGGAGAAAAAGACGGAATATTAGATACTCATGTAATCGTAAAAGGCAGTAATGACTTATTAGATCCTGAAGGAAAAGAACTCTTTATCGGGTTACGTAAAAATAAATTTGGCTTTGAAGGATTGGCGAAGGATAAACAAGCGATTGAAGATTGGTTTGGGAACGAAGTTGTGCTAGAAAAACCGACTTTAGATGACATTGTTGTGTATACGGCGAAGGGGAGAGGTGCTTATGCGTCAGCTCGTATATAAGGATTTGCTCTTTTTTTATAAAATTTGTATAGGTTATTTTGTTTTACCTATTATACTCTTTTCTTTTGATTCGGAAGGAGAAGTCGCATTTATTATGAGTTGTGGATTTATAGCAATGTTTTCGTTTGGAACAGTCAAATTTATGGATCAAAAAAACAAAAGTGAAATGATTTTAAATAGTTTACCGTTAGAACGAAAGGATATTATCATAGCTAAATATATTTCCTGTGCAATATTTATTGTAGTGGGAATGATGATGACAACAGCAGTCGTCTTGAGTGGGAGAGGAATTGCTTCAATTGGTGACATTGGTGTTTATCATCCGAATTTAAGTATTGAAGTTCCATGGTATGTGGTTATTAGAAGCATTGTAGTAGCTTTTCTATATTTCGCGATTTTTCTACCTATTGAGTATAGTAGGAAGGCGAAGCGCAAAGGAATAGCAGGTGTAATATCTGCATTAGCAGCAGCAATTCCAGTGTGTATTAGTTTTTGGATAGGTGATGACTCAGCTAGTGTAAAAGAGCCATTTGGTGATTGGATTCTGAATTTGTCACATATCGGTATTGTTATAGCAGGCGGAATTGTATTAGCGAGTATATATATAATTTCTATGTTTATTACCATTAAGCTCTATAAAAAACGTGATATATAAAAAGGGGGATATGTATGAAACAGTTGATTTGGAAAGAATTTTTTTACAGAAGAAGCTATGGCTCGTATATTGTCTGATTCCTATTTTCTCCTTTTTGAGAAATTCTAATGAACCATTTGGAATCGCAATAGGTTGTTTTTTTACATGCAGTATGATTTTATTTATTTCTTTATATTTTGAAGATAAAAGCAAAGTAGAAAAGGTGCTAGCGAGTTTACCAGTTACGCGGAAGGACATCGTTATAGCAAAATACATATCAAGCGTACTCTTTATTATACTAGGGATGATTATAACATATGTGGTAGCGATACTAGTAAATAGTCTTTTGAATCAACCTGTAAACATTCCAGAATATGCTATATTTTCAGCGGGGGTGGCGGCGTTTATTTATAGCTTAGTCGCACTACCTATCAAATATATGGGTGGTTATGAGGCTGTTAGTTTATTAAATGTTATCTTAATATTTCCGCTTGTAGGAATTCTTGATTTTGTTTGTAATGTTCTCGGCAATAAAGCAATTATGCTAAAAGTTTTTCATTCTGAGGATCTTATAGTAGTTATGGGCACAATTGGTATCGGGGTGTTGGTCGTATATATAATGTCTGTGTTTTTTTCAATCAAAGTTTTTCAAGAGAAAGAGTTATAAGCAAGTTTGCTTGTACGCCAGGAGGTGTGAAAAAGAATGCAACAACTAGTCTTAAAAGATTTACTATTGCAAAGGAAACTTGTTGTTCTCTATCTTGCGTATGCGTTCTTCCTGTTATTAATCAATTTTAATAATGATGCCCTTTTAACGATATGTTGCATGACCATACCATTCATTGGAACAATAGTATCCGTAGGTCATGAAGTGAAAAATGAGAGTGAAATCATATTAAATAGCTTGCCATTTCAGCGTGAAGAGATTGTTATAGCAAAGTACATATTAGCGAGTATATTGATTGTGATAGGCATTATTCTATCATTTCTTATCGGATTGATTCAGCATCAACTTGGAACATTGGATATGAATGGAATGATGATGTGGGGAGCAATGCTTGGAGGAATTGTCGGGGCGATTCTTTATGTAAGTATTGCCTTGCCTATCGGATTTGGAATGGGACATATTAGTTCAAAATATATTGCTCTTTTTGTAGGAACAATATTTGCTTTTTCGAGTGGAATGATAGTGAAAAATTTATGGATGAATGTAGAAAATCAGTGGAGTTCTAGTCTATTCGTAAATGCAATCCTTTTAACTGGAATTTTTCTTATTTATGTTGCATCTATGGTTTTATCGGTTAGTTTATATAAAGAGCGTGATTTATAAAAGAAGGAGGGGATTTGGATGAAGCAACTTATCATAAAAGATTTTATCGTACAATGGAAAATTTTAGTTTGGTATTTTTTGTACCCCTTTTTATTATATTCAGCAACTAAAGATAGTCACAGTGTATTCGCATTTATGACAGTTATTATTCCAATTATGGTGATGGTGAGAACTTTTTATAGTGATGAAAAAAATAAAAGTGAAAAGATATTTAATAGTCTACCGGTATCTAGAAAACAAATTGTATTGGCAAAGTATATATTCGCACTTGTAATTCTCATAATAAGTGTCATAATTGCTTACTTTACAGTGGGTATACAGTTGAAAGCAGAGAATGCAGAGTTTATAAAAACAACAGTTTTTCCTAGTATTAGTCTTATTTTAATTTTTTTAAGCTTAGTCCTGCCGGTATACTTTATGCTCGGTTATCAGAAAACGTTTATTATTGCCTTTTTTATTTTAATAGCACCGATATTTATTCTGGAGTTTTTCTTTAAAATAAATATAGAGAAGGTGAACTTACATAGTGGTTTCTTATACATGGGTGCAACTTGTATGTTGGTTTTATCAATGTTAGTTTGTACGAAATTATATGAGCGACGAGAAATATAGAGAGGAAGGGATAATGGTGAAAATTATCGGTAGCCTTTTTATAATTGTTGGATTTCTCCTCATTATTGGAATCGGAATAGGAACAACATTACATGTCATTCTTTCATCTATTTCAGTTCCAATCTGTCTGTTATTCGGAACAGTTTTCGTAACAACAGGAAATATCATTAGAAAAAAGACAAACGCACAGTATAAAAGGTGTCTCATCACAAGACACCTTTCTTCAATAAGAGAAATAAGAGAAGAGTAACTTATAAACTGAAACGGTGCTTGGCATATCTTTTGGTATATGTAATATAAGGCTGAAACATATAACAAAGAAAAGAAATAAGAAGAACAACAATAGGATATGTTTATGTATGGAATTTTGCATATAATCAGCTCCTTTTTTTGTAGTATGTCCAAATGGAGAGAGGATATAGTTGGAGTTTAAAAATTTTAAAGGAGAGGTGCATAGTGAGGAAGCAAACAGTAAAAGGAAGAATACTACGGGGGTTTGGAGTGGTCTTATTTGTCTGGGGACTTATTATGCTTAATATTATTTCAGATATAGTTGTATTCGAGAACGTGAATAAGAGCGTAGGTGGGGGAGTTCTTATCCTTGGAACCATATGTCTTATCGCGTCCAATTTCTTTAGAGAATCAAAAAATGCTAATCATTAAACATGAAAAAGACAGTTACTCCTTTTCGGAAGAACTGTCTTTTTGGTAATTTATTCCAAAACTTAGCGGTACTCCAAATAATAATAATTGTAATGGAGGCAATGATCGACCAGGCGATGGATGCAACTTCAAGTGCCATACTTGGAAGGAAAGTAAGAACAGAAACTACTTTATGAAAAAGCCATTCAATTATATGGAATGTTATTTGTAACAGAATAACGATTCCAATTGTAATTCCTGTTATAATTTATTTCCCCTTTTATTTCCACATGACACTCACCTCATATTAGCTTAATAATTTTAAGCCAACTGCACCGCATAGAATGCAGCTTAAGAAGGCAAGGCGACGCCAATCAGCTGATTCACGGAATATAAGAATACCTAGAAGGGCACTTCCCGCAGTTCCGATTCCGGTCCAAATTGCGTAAGCTGTTCCCATCGGTAATGAGTCCATTGCAAGTGATAAGAAAAAGAAGCTTACGCCAAAGTTGGCGATTAAAATAAGTTTTGGTGCCCAGCCTTTCTTTTCGTTAGCTATCTTCATAAACAGTACACCAACGATTTCACAAATACCAGCAATAATTAAAAATACCCATGCCATTTTATGCGGCCTCCTTCTCTTCTTGCTCACCCGTTACTCGTTTCAATCCAATAACGCCAAAGAAGATTAAACCGATAAATAAGATTTTTGTAATGGAAAAAGGCTCCCCGAAAATGAAGATTTCTGTAAGAACGATTCCACCAGCTCCGATTCCCGTAAAAACAGCGTATACAGTTCCAACGGGTAAGTCTTTATAAGCTTTAAACAAGAGGGCGAAACTAATTGCGATTATAAGGGCAACACCAATCCATTCAAGAGGTGTTGATGCGTGCTTTAGTCCGATCACCCAAAAAATTTCAATCATACCAGCTAAAATTACATAAAACCATGCCATATATTGTCTCTCCTTCCTACCAGTCGTTAGGTAAAGGGTTGAAAAACGACGCATTGCTATTTGCAATCCGTCAGTTTGAAAGGCCGCGCCAAAATACTTTCCAAGAGGCGTTTAAGCGGGTCTCAAAGCGATTTAAACCTGCGTATAATAGTTCAACCATAAGGCCATCCAGTAAGCATAGATAAGCCTCTAAAGCGTCTGTTATTTCAATGTTATGCAGTTCACCTTGTTCATTTGCTCGTTTAAATACAGGAAATAAAAGTTTTCCAATATTTTCAATGTGAGCATTTGCTTTTTCGATAATTTGTTCGCGAAATGCATCAGGTGGAAAATAAGAAGTGCGTAACCAAAACATTGATTCTTCACTTTCGCCAAATCGTTTTGCGTAACCTTTTAATAAATTTACGAGTAAGACTTCAGTAGATGATTCTGAAAAGAGTTCTATATCATCTGTAAAGCACTGTAAATCTTTTTGCAGGGCTGCTTCTAAGCAGATGAAATATAATTCTTCTTTTCCTTTAAAGTGTGCGTAAATCGATGGTTTTTTAATCCCGACCTCTTGAGCAATATTTGCTAATGAAGTCCCTTCATAGCCGTAGCGTGCGAAATGAGAAAGTGCTACAGCTTTAATGCGGTTTGCTGTCATCTCCATCCCCTACCTACCGTTTGTTAGGTTTATTATAAAAGATAGTAAAAATAAAGTCAATAAGTTAGATGAACTAAAAAGGAGTACCTCATTTGGTACTCTTTAAACAGTTTGTCTTTCAATTAAATGGAAAGGGAGTTCTTCTGAGTGGCCTATAATTTGTTCGTTCTGTATTTGTTTATAAAATAAAGAAAAGGCACCTGCTCCCATTGTTAAGCCTGGATGTTCAATTGTTGTAATCTCTAATGCTCCTGAAATTTCATGATTATCAAAACCGAGAATGGCTAAATCTTCTGGCACACGTAGTCCTTGTTTTCTTGCTTCAGTTAGTAAGCCAGCAGCCACTTGATCATTAGCAGCAAATATAGCAGTTGGACGCTCTGTCATTTTTAGAATGCTGTGCAAAACTTTTGCACCATCTTGCATATTGTAGCATTGATAAAACATCCACTCTGGCTGTATTTGTTTTTTAGCGGTATGAAGAGTGTCAGCAAATGCTTTTTCGCGTTGCTTTGTATTCACGCTTGTTTGTCTTGCTAAACAAACACCAATACGCTCATGGCCTTTACGCAGTAAATATTCTGTACCGATGCGAAATCCTTCGTAGTGATCAACATAAACAGATGAGATAAATGGGTGCTTCATTTTTTCGCAAGAAATAATAGGGGCAAATTTAGCGTAGGATTCAATAGCTTCCCAGGAGCTCGTACGGGAGCAAATAATCATGCCATCAAATTGCTTCATCTTCATCATTTCTAAAACGCGAATTTCCTCTTTGCTATCGTAATTTGTTTGACAGAGATTAATGTGATAGCCAGCAGCTAATGCTTCATTCCCAATCCCTTCAATAATCGTACTAAAGTAGGGTAAGTTGATAAAAGGAAGCATGACACCAATTGTGAATGTCTTTCCTTTGATTAAATGAACCGCATTTATATTTTTGGCATAATTTAATTCTGCAATAGCATCTAAAACGCGTTTTCGTTTTTCATCACTTACATAAGGATGGTCATTTAGCACGCGCGAAACCGTCGTTATGGATACACCAGCTGCTTGCGCAATTTGTTTTATATTCGCCATATGTATCACCTCTTAATACATTATAAAGGCAAATTGGCAAGAATGGAAAAATACTGAAAAAGGCTTGACCTGAAAAGCTTTTCACAATCTATGGTATAAATAAGGCGTTCTGTTATTCGCGTAACCTTTTCACTTGGGCGTAAGAGTAGCAGAAGTCTTTTTTTGTCTAAAAAGATGCGCTATGTCAAAATGTGTGAGAATAACGTGGAAAGTCTTCAAAGGGAGAGTGAACAGGCGAAGCGAATATGAACAACATATAAACGCTTTGTTCGTTAAGAGAGCGGCATGAAGGGGCGGAAACAAATTGAAAAAAAGGATCGTTTGTTTCGTGTTTTCTAGTGTTTTACTTAGCGCATGTTCTTTCCAGCAGACGATAAAAGAAGAAAAACAATTTGTGGGAAATGCAGATGCAACTGTGGATCGAGTATCTGATTCTATTTCGCTAAAGGATGCAAATAAATATTTTCCCGCTCCATTTAAATCTCCAACATTTTTACCGTACGAAAGTGTGCGTGATGTGAAAGCAGACGCGAGAGCGATTGGTAAACAGAAAGCTGTCTTAACGATTAAATATAAGCAACAGGAAAAAGGGCGGAAAGATTATGTAGAACTAACGGTAGCTAATTTTTCCTACAGCTTTCCGAGCATTGTGGAACAAAATCGATTTCAGGAACAACGGAAATTGAATAATGGTGCAGCCGCTTATTTCAAAAATAGGGACGAGTGGGAGCGTGGGGAAGAATTTGCAACGCTCATTTGGAAAGAGAAAGGGCTAGAGTACCAGTTGTTGTATCGTAATGTGGAATCACGAGATGAAGAAGTAGTAAAACAAAATTTATTATATATTGCTAACAATATGGAAGAAAAGAACTAGCTGGAAAATCAAGCTAGTTCTTTAGCATGTTATTTCTTTTTAATTTTACCTGTCCAAGATTTAAAGCCACCTTGTAGTTGGTAGAAATCTTTGTAACCTTGTTTTTTTAAATATTGAGCTGCACGACCTGTACGGAAGCCACTTTGACAATATAAATAAACCGGTTGGTCCAGGCGAAGCTCTTTGTAACGAAGACGGATTTGTGATAATGGAATGTTACGAGCACCTAAAATATGCCCCGCGTTAAATTCATCAGCTTCACGAATATCGATAAGTTGTGCTTTACGGTAACCAGCGCGAAATTCTTCTTCTGAAAGTGTTTTAATTAATCTCTTCTGATAGAAAAACATCCATGCAGAGTAGCCGATGAATGCTACGATTACGGCTAGTATAATAATCAAATTTGTTGACACGATTCTATCGCTCCCTTTTTTCTTATCCTACTTTCAATATTATAATGCCCATATGTATTTATGCAACAGATTCATGCGGTGATAAGAAGAAATTTCGTATTCTTTCACAAATTTTGTCGAATTTGATAGACTAGAGACTGTGAAAAATAATTGGTTATATGAGGTGCAGGATGGGAAAAGAAAAATGGTGTTATATTAACTCTGGTCAATGTTCACCGGCATTTAATATGGCGTTAGATGAATGCTTGTTAAATTGGCAAAGTGAAAAGAAAATGCCACCAACAATTCGTTTTTATGAATGGGAAGTGCCAACATTAACAGTGGGATATTTCCAGCGTGTAGAAAAAGATATTAATATGGACGTAGTGAATCAAAAAAAATATGGCTTTGTCCGTCGTCAAACAGGCGGTAGGGGTGTATTACATGATAGGGAATTGACATATAGCGTTATCGTGTCTGAGGATCATCCAAATATGCCAAAAACAGTGACTGAAGCTTACCGGATTATATCACAAGGGTTATTGGAAGGCTTTAAGGCGTTAGGATTAGAAGCATATTATGCGGTTCCGAAAACAGAGGCAGATCGTGAAAATTTGAAAAATCCACGTTCAGGTGTATGCTTTGATGCACCGTCTTGGTATGAAATTGTTGTTGAAGGACGAAAAATTGCTGGAAGTGCGCAAACGCGTCAAAAAGGAGTTATCCTGCAGCATGGTTCGATTCCACTAGAAATTGATTTAGATGAGCTGTATGATTTATTCTTATTCCCAAATGAGCGAGTGAAAGAGCGTATGAAGAGCATGTTTTCTTCTAAAGCAGTTGCAATCAATGCATTAACAGATCGCACGTTTACAATTGAACAGTTGATTGAAGCGTTCCATGCTGGATTTGAAAAAGGTTTAGATGTTGAGCTTGTTCCATATGAATTAACGGAAGAACAGCTTCAGGAAGTACAAACATTAGCAAAAGAAAAGTATGAAAGTAATGAATGGAATTATAAAAAATAAGGAGGTGGCATTTGCCACCTCCTTATTTTCTTTATAATAAATTAAGTACTTTTTCTACTTTGATTCCCTTGTCTTGTAAAGAACGAAGACGATTTACAACATCCATAATTTCTTTATCAAAAGTAACGCTAATACCTTGGTTTTGTAATTCTTCTTTTAAATTCTCAATAGAATCATCTATGTCGATGCCAAGCTCGTAATCCTGACATACTTCTATTGTCTTTTTCACAAGCTTCACATAATTTTCTTGTAGTTTTGAATTTGTTTCAGTTGGAGCTGTTTGTTTCGGTTTTGTAGGCATAGCCGTAACCGTTTCTTGCTTTGCAACTGGAGTAGCTATTTCTTTTTTTACAGGCGCTGGAGTAGATGCTGCTACAACCGTTTCTGAACGCACTGGCTTTGGCGCTGGTGCCGGAGTAGGCTTAGGAGTTACAACAGGCTCTTCAACACGTGTAACAGGTTTTGGAGCAGCTGTGACTACCCTAGGTGCTTCTACGACTACTTCTTTCTTCGGAGTAGTTTCTACAGGAGCTACTTCTTGCTCAACAGCCTCTTTATTTTCTTTACTCCACATAACGCGTTCAATTTCTAGGGAAACATTGTTTTTGTTCATTGCAGTTAATGTAACTTTACCAACTTCAGCGTTTCCAGTGAAATCGACAATTTTATAAATCACACTTTTGTTCCAATCTACGTTCCCGCTCAAAAATAATTCTTCGTTACATTTTGGCGTTAAGCCCTCGATTTTAATTTCTGCATTTACACCGTTTTCACTATATACCATAATTAGCGAAGCATTTACATCTTCATCTGCTAACATTAGTTCACGTACCATTTTGCCGGTGCGTACTTGCGTTTTCTTCTTAAGTGACATCAAATTTCCCCTCTCAAAAATTCAGTAATAATAAAAAAATCGTATAACGAAAAATAATTGCTCACGAAGAAATATGATACCGATAATAAAAGCATCACGTCAACAATTAACTTTAATTATTTTGCATTTTTCTTTTTTTCTTTATGAAATTTTTCAATTTGTAAAATTATACAGAAGAAAAACAGCCTTTTTGGAGGCTGTTAGAAGTTTACCTTTTGATACAAAATTTTATATAAAGCATAAAAAATGAGTGCTAATATTGCCCCTTGCCAAATTTGGAGTTGGAAGGAGAATAAAAACTTATCTAAAATGAGAAAGGCAAGAGCTAAAAAAATCACAAAAGATAGAATTTGATAAAATATAAAAATTTTCATTCTATACTTGGTTTGTTTTTCTGTAAATGCCTCGCGTTTAGAAATGCGTATGACTATTTTTAACATGAAAATGGCAAGCCAAAGTGCGGCGGCTATATAAATTAAATTGATATGAATTATACTTACTCGTGTATCTTCGATGAAAAAAGATCCAATGAATGCTGTTCCCGTTGTAAAAGCAAAATAAATCCCAAACATAATACTGGTCATAAAAATGAAGTTTGTAATAGTTTGCCAATGATTTCTTTTCGGTAAAGAAGCTATTAATTCATTACAGTACGCTTCTAAATCTGGACCGAAAATTTCGTGAGCATTTTTCTCATCTTTTTGACCGTCTAACATATGATTTAAGATTTCAAGTAATAATTCTTCAAGCTGAAGTTCAGGAACATTGGCGAATCCTAAATGGATGCGCATTCCTTCATAGACTTTTTTATTTTCTTCGGTTAATGATTCGCTTTTTTGTATATTCATTTTTGCTAAGTCTCTTGCGTTCATTTCACTCACTTCCTTTACAATTAAAAATTAATTCGTCTATAAAAAATTTTATAAACAAGATAAAAAGCAATAGCAAGCAATGCACCGATCCATGGGGAAAGTTGATAATTTAAAAACGGATGGTCTATAAAAAATAGGGAAATGACAATGAGTATAAACCACGGGCTTTGTTGAAAAATGAATGTTTTTATGCACTGCCAATTGCTCATAGGGGTGTTGAATAAATCTCCTTTGATAAAGTCAAATACAAAACGAATGACAAGATGTATAGCAATAATTATTACAAACACAAATATAAAATTTACATGTACAGATTGAAAGCGTTCGTTGTCGGAGAAGAAGGGCAAAATAAAAGCAGCAAGAGAATTGATAGCGAAAAATATAGCAAGTAAATAACTGCTCATAAAGGTTGGTGTGGCTATTTGCTGCCATTTATTTTGTTTTGGAAGAGCGGCGATAATTTCGTCACAGTAAGATTGTAAGTTGTGTCCGAAAATATCATAAGCATTTTTATTTTCTTCTTGTGCATCAAGTAGGTGATCTAAAATTTCTAGCAGTAGTTCTTCTACTTGCTGTTCTGGAATATTAGCTAATCGAATATACACTAGCATATCCCCATAAGCAGCTTCATTTTCTTCGGTCAATAATTTGCGTTTTTTATTGTTTAATTCAATCATGTCTTTAGCTTTCATGCTTCTCACTCTCCTTGTAATAAATGATTAACTGTCGTCGAGACCATTCCCCAGCTTTTTTTAAATTCTTCTAGCTGTTCAAATCCTTTATCTGTTACATGATAATATTTGCGCTTTGGCCCAAGGCTTGAAGCTTTTAATGTGCCAGCAATGAGTTTTTCTTTTTGCATTCGTAGCAAGAGGGGATAGATGCTGCCTTCACTTACGAATGTAAAGCCATGTTTATTTAATTTCGTACTTAGTTCATATCCATACACCTCTTCTTGGGAAATAATATATAAAATGCATCCCTCGAGCACACCTTTTAACATTTGACTGTGCATTATTTCACCACCTTCAGTTTAGGTAACTTGCTGTGCAAGGTAGTTGTTATCCAAATTATAACATTCAGTAACTTGCTACGCAAGTTACTGAAGTGGAAAACTTTGAACAGCTTTGTTATTGTTCATCCTAGAAGTAGGGAGGGAATGAGTATGAAGCCATTTATGCCAAAGCTCGTTTATTTTGAACGACTGTATCATGCTTTAAAAGATTTACCTTTGCCGAATTTGTCATTCGAATTGATACAGCATCGTTTGACAAAACCTGCAAAAAAAGTGATACAGCAACGTTATCCAAATAAAAAACTTGAAATGGATGAAGAGAAAAGAAAATATAAATGGGGACGATATGGAATTGGAAATATGTCTATCAAAAGGATGATGAGGCGAGATTAGAGGAAACGATAAGAGGGTATATTCAAGAATATTTTCCAGGTGGCGAAATTCAATATTTCACATAGGGGAATTTGTAAGTACTTTGCAGATTCTTTTTTATTTTGTATTTTTAGGCTTGTTTCCACCCTTGTCACGATATTCTTTCTGGTGTATCATTTTATTGATTGCTTAGTGCGGAAAACACAAAATGAAATTGGATGGAGGAAAACGATGCCTACCCCTAGTATGGAAGATTATATTGAACAAATTTATTTGTTGATTGATGAAAAGGGATATGCCCGCGTATCTGATATTGCCGAAGCGCTTAGTGTACATCCATCCTCTGTAACAAAAATGGTACAAAAATTAGATAAAGATGAATATCTAATTTATGAAAAATATAGAGGGCTTGTATTAACAACAAAAGGGAAGAAAATCGGGGAACGTCTTGTATATCGTCATGAATTATTAGAGCAATTTATGCGTATTATCGGTGTGGATGAAAGTAAGATTTATAATGATGTAGAAGGAATTGAGCATCATTTAAGTTGGGAAGCGATCGACCGCATTGGTGACTTAGTACAATACTTTGAGCAAGATGGACTTCGAATTGAGAATCTTCGCGGTGTTCAAAAAGCAAATGAAGAGCAAGGGAAGTAAAGGAAACGAAATAAGTTTCCTTTTTTTGTTTAGAGAAGGAAACGGCTTGATTTAAGTAGAATGTATAGAGAGATAAAAGAACGTTTCGTAAAAGGCGGGATAGGAATGAAAGCAATTATTTTTGACTTTGATGGATTAATTGTCGATACAGAAACAATCTGGTTCCAATCTTTTCAAGAAGTAATTCGCGAATATGGTGGAGATTTACCTCTAGAAGAGTTTGCGAAATGTATTGGAACAACAGATGAAGTACTCTATACATATATTGAACAACAATTGAAAGAGCAATTTGATAAGAACGTGCTAAAGGAAAAGGTTTGGACTTTACATCAAGAGAAAATGAAAATACCGGTCGCGCGTGATGGTGTGAAAGAATATATAGAAGAAGCAAGAGACCTTGGATTGAAAATCGGTTTAGCTTCTAGTTCTTCAAGAAAATGGGTAGTTGGATTTTTAGAAGGCTTAGGAATTCGGGAATATTTTGAAGTCATTAAGACACAAGAGGATGTAGAGAAAGTAAAACCCGATCCAGCATTGTATAGAGTGGCCATTGAAGAATTAGGTATAGAGCCTTCAGAAGCTGTAGTGTTTGAGGATTCATTAAATGGGTTAAAAGCGGCGCTTGCAGCAGGGTTAATATGTGTCGTTGTTCCAAATGAGGTTACAAAGGCGTTGCAATTTGAAAATTACCACCTTCGCTTAAGCAGTATGAAAGAAAAGAGTTTGACAGAAGTACTTCAATATGTGAGGGAGCGAGTGTAAATAAAAAGAAAGACCGCATTTCCTAAAAGGAAGCGCGGTCTTTCTTTTTATTTTTTTTACCTTCAATCACGGTTAAGTGAGATTGTTTTTTCTTCCGTTTTAATAAGGATGGATTTCCTTTTTTACCTTTGTCATCGGAAGTATTTCGCTTTAATAAAGAATTGCTTAGGGGTGCTACATTTTGTTTTCCGTATTTTCGGTTCGATTGTTTCGCAGCACGCTTATAGGAGTTTTGCGAATTGGCTGAACCGCTGGAGTTTGTAAACATTTTATATAGCAAGTAAAAGATACCGACAACAAGTAACATGATGCCAATGTTTTTTAACATTCCATATGGATCTGTAATTACAGATGAAATGAGACCAAATATTGCTAACCCAATAATAAGTACAAAAAAAGCGAACATAAACGAACGACCGTTCATAAGGAACACCTCCTAAAAACATATATTAAAATTAGTATATTAGCGATGAGGAAAGGAATTGAACATCATTTTTAAATTATTGTTGTTTGTTTTCTAAACGTAATAATTCTTCGAATGATGCAATCGCAACTTCAACCTGGTCATTTGCTGGCTCTTTTGTTGTTAATAGTTGAAGCCATAATCCTGGGTATCCTAATACACGTAAAATTGGAATATCTCGTAAGCGATTTGTAAACTGCAAGACTTCAAATGAAATACCAAGAACAACTGGAATTAATAAAATTCGGTTCACAACTCGGGCCCAAAGAGGATCTGTTGGAACAAGAAAGTAGACGAACATGCCAACAATGACAGTAAATACAATAAAACTACTACCGCAACGATAATGGAGTCGAGTTTGTTTTTGAACATTCTCTACAGTCAAAGGGAGTTTGTTTTCATAAGCATTAATAACTTTATGCTCTGCACCGTGATATTGAAATACGCGTTTAATCAGTGGTGTGAGTGACACAATGTATATATAGCTAAGCAAAAGAATGAGCTTAATAATGCTTTCGACAATAATTTGCCCAGTATGAGATGGGAAAATAGGTCGTGTCAATTCCGCTAACAGCGCTGGAACAGCTGTGAAAATGACTTTGCCGAATATGAATGATAAGACTCCGACTGCTGCTACTCCTAGTATCATCGTTAATTTTGATTGTTCTTCCTTTTTTTGTGCCAGTTGTTCATCGTCTTCAGGATGAACATCAAATCGTTCGGAAGCAAAGTTTAAATGCTTTGCTCCATTGGCACTTGCATCAATGATAGCGGCAATTCCTCGTAAAAATGGAACTTTTTTTAGCGCAGATGATACTTTATTACGAACACGTGGTAATCGATAAAATTCGATTGATTTATCTTTACGACGAATCGCTGTAACAGTATATTCTCTACCGCCAAACATAACTCCTTCTATGACTGCTTGCCCGCCATATATTTGTTTTTTCTCCTCTGCCATGTTTAACACCAACCTGTACTTGTTTCTCTCTTATGTAGAAAAGAGGTAATTGTCACACTTGGTTCTGTCATTGTGAGATTTGACAATCACCTAGTTTCCTTTATTTTATCGACAAATACAAGCTGATGACAAGGGAAATTGTTACGAGAGTAGGACATTTCTTATTCTTTTTATAGACAAATTTCGCATAATTTAAACATGCATCAAAATAGTTTCGGACATACTAGTAAGCGGAGGTGTCGATGTGAAGCAAGAACAATCAATGACAAAGAAGTTTGTACAGATTGGTTTATTTGGTGGTGTTTTTTGGGGAAGTATATGGTATTTCCTTCATGTTTTTTCATTTACGGAAGCTGGACCGAACTATTTCCTTTTACCGTTTGAGTTTGGAGCATGGAAAGAAGGGGTTTGGGGAAACGTGTTAGGCATTGTTTGTATGGGGCTCCTTTCCATTTTAGTAGCCCTTCTCTACAAAGCCATTTTCAAAAGATTTGAAGGGGTATTACCAGGAGTGCTTTATGGCCTCTTTTGGTGGGGGATTTTGTTTTTCGGAATCGGCTCGATTGCACCTGTTATTAAAAGTGCACTTCAGTTACCGAAAGAAACAATTGTAACAACAATATGTATTTTTATTTTATATGGTGTATTTATTTCATATTCTGTTTCGTTTGAAGCAAACAATGTGAATCAAGGAGAAGGATTAGAGTAGACAAACTATTCAAATAAGTAACTCCTGTGTTAGAATGTTGTATAGACATTTTTATATTAAGGAGTTTAAGTATATGAAAAAAGTACTCCTCGTTAACGGCCCTAACTTAAATCGTCTCGGTGTTCGAGAGGTGAATGTATATGGGAAAGGAACGTTGGTATCATTAGAAGAAGAGATGAAGAAAGAAGCAGAGAAATTGGGAGTGGAGTTAGAATGTTTTCAATCGAATCATGAAGGTGCTCTTATTGACATCATTCATGAAGCTGATGACATATATAGAGGAATCATTCTAAATCCAGGAGCATTCACGCATTATAGCTATGCGATTCGAGATGCAATTGCAAGTATTTCGATTCCGGTTATTGAAGTACATATTTCTAACATTCACCAACGCGAATCGTTTCGTCATGAATCTGTGACGGCAGCTGTCACGGCGGGACAAATTGTTGGATTTGGTTTTTATGGCTATAAGTTAGCGTTATTTGCATTATTGGAGAAACTGAGGGAGGCATAAACCGATGGAAAAGATTACGAAATTAAGAAGTGCATTTGGAGAAGCTAGCATTGATGGAATTTTAGTAACGAATGAGTATAGTCGTAGATACATGACAAATTTCACAGGCACAGCTGGTGTTGTACTTATTTCTAATGAGCGTGCACTGTTTATTACGGATTTTCGTTACGTAGAGCAAGCTGGTAAACAAGCAGTTGGTTATGAAATTGTACAGCATACAGGACCAATTCTTGATGAAGTTGCTAAACAAGTGAAAAACTTGGGAATTCAAAAGCTTGGTTTTGAGCAAGATACTCTTACATATAGCTCTTATACAGCACATAAAGAAGCCATTGAAGCTGAATTTATCCCAACTTCTGGGCTTGTAGAAAAGTTACGCTTGATTAAGACGGATTCAGAGATTAAGATATTAAAGGAAGCTGCACAGATTGCAGATGCTGCCTTTGAACATATTCTATCATTCATTCGCCCAGGAGTATCTGAAATTGAAGTGTCAAATGAACTTGAATTTTTCATGAGAAAACAAGGAGCAACATCTTCTTCGTTTGATATTATCGTTGCTTCAGGACTTCGTTCAGCATTGCCACACGGTGTGGCATCTGAAAAAGTGATAGAAAAAGGAGATTTCGTAACATTAGACTTCGGTGCTTATTATAAAGGATATTGTTCTGATATTACGCGTACAATTGCAGTCGGCGAACCATCTGATAAATTAAAAGAAATTTATAATGTCGTTTTAGAAGCACAGCTTCGCGGTGTGAACGGCATTAAAGCTGGTTTAACTGGTCGTGAAGCCGATGCATTAACACGTGGCTACATAACGGAAAAAGGATACGGTGAATATTTCGGACATTCTACTGGTCATGGAGTAGGGCTTGAAATCCATGAAGCACCGGGCTTAGCATTCCGCTCTGAAACGGTACTTGAGCCAGGTATGGCTGTAACAGTAGAGCCGGGCATTTATATTCCAGGTGTTGGCGGTGTACGTATTGAAGATGATATCATCGTAACAAGTGAAGGTAATGAAGTAATCACGAAATCTCCAAAAGAACTTATTATTTTGTAATACACAGGAGGATTTTTTGCATGATTTCAGTAAATGATTTTCGTACAGGTTTAACAATTGCGGTAGACAATGGCCTTTGGCAAGTACTTGATTTCCAACACGTAAAGCCAGGTAAAGGCGCAGCGTTCGTTCGCTCTAAATTACGTAACCTTCGCACAGGCTCTGTTCAAGAAAAAACATTCCGTGCTGGTGAAAAAGTAGAAAAAGCACATATCGAAAACCGTCGTATGCAATACTTATACGCGAGCGGTGAGTCTCACGTATTTATGGATAACGGAACTTATGAACAAATCGAACTTGGTGAAGCTCAAATCGAGCGCGAGCTAAAATTCTTAAAAGAAAACATGGAAGTATCTATTATGACGTACCAAGGTGAAGTACTTGGCGTTGAGCTTCCAAATACTGTTGAGTTAAAAGTTGTAGAAACAGAACCAGGTATTAAAGGTGATACAGCTTCTAACGTAACAAAACCAGCTACATTAGAAACTGGCCTTGTTGTACAAGTGCCAATCTTTATTAACGAAGGCGAAATGCTTATCATTAACACAGGTGAAGGTAAATACGTTTCTCGTGCATAGTAAAAAAAGCACTCGTGATGATCACGAGTGCTTTTTTATGTGAAATAAGGTAGATAATAAATGATGCTTGTAATAAGACTGATAGCTATAAGACTGATTGTTCCCATTATGTAAGGATTCCAAATGAATCGGAATGGTTTTACTATCCCTGTTTTGTATATAGCGTGATCCACATTTGCACTAAGATTGATATTTAACGTAAGCAACCAAATAACACCGAATATCGCTAAACTCCCAAGAAAGAAGATCTCCATAAATGACCAATCAACGATTTTTGAAAAAAGATAGATGCCGACAAACTCAAATGCGATTGTCATAATAAATTTAATTGCTTTCACTGCAAAACCTCCTAATCATTTAATTTCATCCACTTTAAAAAGTTTTCTCGAGATACAACATGTAGTACGCAAGGGAATCTTGTTTCTTTTTCTAACGCTGCATGTTCATCTGGAAATTGTTTTTCTACATGTAATGAAATGTAAGGTAGTTTTTCCTGTGCCTTTAAAGAACGGATATTAGTAGTTTTGGCACCGGCAAATACGTATGTAAGATTCAATTCCTCAAATGCAATTTTAAAAATTTCTTTTTTAGCAGCTTCATTGTACCCTTTTCCCCAATATGAATAGCCGAGCCAGCTACCGATATGGGATGTCTTTTTTTCGTGGTTGATATGCTTGAGGGAAGTAATGCCAATTATTTCTTGCTTTTCATTTAAAATAACTCTTGATAAAGAGCGTTTTTGCTGTTCTTCTTCCATTGCAAAACGAATAAATGTTTTTGTATCTTCTACAGATTCTACTTTTAGTCCTAACGCGTCTTTCACATGTGAATCACTTGATAATGTAAAAATGATTTCTGCATATTGTAAATTAAGTGGTAATAATGTTATGTGCTTCATCAAAAATCTCCTTTCTTGTATTAAATATAACATAAATTAATTATAATATTCAGATTTTAATGATAACTGATGCGAAAAATATGTTTTTACTTCTGAAATAGACAACCTCTGCATATGGTTGTACAAATATATTCTTTTTGAAATACGGCTTTTTCACTGAGCCTAAGAAGCTGTTCGAAAAGTAATTGCTAGGAGAGAAGGTGGAAGGATGAAACAGTGGCTGGCGGCAATGGAAACATCTGTGCTTGTTATGGGGCTGCTTAGATTGTTTTCAGGTAGTGTGGAAGTGTTCGCCGCTTTGCTTATGCTCTATGTAAATGATGCGAAAAAAGCATTATTTATAAACGGTATGTTGGCATTTGTTGGACCGACTATATTAATTCTAACGATGTCAATCGGTATTGCGAGCGTTGCAAGTGAGATTTCTTTTTTAAAGCTGTTTTTTCTAACTCTTGGAATTGGCTGTATTTTTATTGCAGTGTTGAAATAGTAAGTCAAGTCTGGTGGGGAGAAGCTGATGAAAGAAGTATTAGAGGTTTTACCGAAAACGATGAAACAGTTTATTGAAGGCTGTGAACAATATAGCTCATTAGAAGAAATTCGAGTTCGAATTGGAAGACCGCTTGAATGTATTGCATATGGAAAGGTGTTTTTTTATGACTATATCGTTACAGCAGAGGATGCCATCTACTTATTAAATAAGCTGAGTCAATATTCTATTTATACGATGGAAGAGGAATTAAAACGTGGGTATGTTACCTTGCGAGGTGGCCACCGAATTGGATTGGCAGGAAAGGTAATTACGGAGAAGAGTGCAGTGAAGATGATTCGGGATATTTCATCATTTAATATTCGGATTGCTCGTCAAAAAATTGGAATTGCTGAGCCGCTCTTGTCTTATTTGTACGATTCACGCTGGTTAAACACAATGGTGATTGGCCCACCGCAAACAGGGAAAACAACACTTCTAAGAGACGTAGCACGTTGTATGAGTCAAGGAGTTAGTTCTTATAAAATACCCTCATGCAAAGTGGGAATTGTTGATGAACGCTCTGAAATTGCCGGATGCGTAAAAGGAATTCCGCAATATGAATTTGGTCCACGTGTTGATGTGCTGGATGCATGTCCAAAGGCAGAAGGAATGATGATGATGATTCGTTCGATGAGTCCGGATGTATTAATTGTTGATGAGATTGGGCGCCAGGAAGATAGTGAAGCGATTATGGAGGCGGTGCATGCTGGTGTTCAGCTTTTTATAAGTGCGCACGGATTTTCTTTTGATGATGTAATGAAACGACCATCTTTAAAGGCTGTGGTGGAGCTTGGTGTGTTTGATCGCTTTATTGAATTATCAAAAGCAAAAGGACCTGGAACGGTTGTTCAAGTGAAGGATAGAGATGGAAATTCTATTCAAAGAAGAGGCAAGGTTCAAAGCGTATGGTGAAAATATTTGGTGCGGTGTTAATTGTAGCGGTTACTACTTTCTTTGGTTTCTCTTACGCGAAAAGGTATAGTGAACGTCCGCGGCAACTCAGACTTTTAAAAGCAGCACTTCAATCGTTAGAAGCTGAGATTATGTATGGACATACGCCATTATCGGAAGCAGCGGAACGTTTAGTGAAACAAATGCCAAAACCGTTGAATTGGATATTTCACAGTTTCTCCAGGCGGTTAGAAAGCGGTGAACAGACAGTTAGGGAAGCTTGGATGGATAGTTTAGAAGAGAACTGGAAATTAACCGCATTTAGACAAACAGAATACGAGATACTGCAGCAATTTGGTGAAACGCTAGGGCAGCACGATCGCGAATCACAGCAAAAGCATATTCGTTTATGTATTACACATTTAGAAAGGGAAGAAGGAGAAGCGAAAGCGTTGCAACTTCAATATGAAAAGATGATAAAGAGTTTAGGTGTGTTAGCAGGACTACTTATCGTAATTTTACTGCTATAGGGGGGAGAAAGGCGATGTCCATTGATGTTGGATTAATATTTCAAATCGCCGGAATCGGCATTGTTTTAGCGTTCATTCATACAGTACTAAAAGAATTAAAACGAGAAGATATTGCAAATTGGGTCATTCTCGTTGGCTTTGTCGTTATTTTGTTTCATGTTGCATTTTTGATTAATACTTTGTTTGACAAGATTAAAAGTGTCTTTCTCTTCCAGTAAAGGGGGCGGTTCGAATCGAGATTATCCAAATTGTCGGATTAGGCCTCGTTGCAACATTTTTGGCTGCTGTTTTAAATCAACATAAATCGAGTATTACCTCATTGTTTATTGTGTTCATCGGGAGTGTAATGTTTCTTCTACTTATTGATCAAATTCATTCTATTTTAAGAATGATAGAGCGGGTTGCAAGTGAAGCGAAAGTAAGCAACGTATACGTAGAGACGCTGCTGAAAATCATTGGAATTGCTTATATTGCAGAGTTTGGTGCGCAAATTACAAAAGATGCTGGACAAGGTGCGATTTCCTCCAAAATTGAACTGGCAGGGAAAATTTTAATTCTTGTAATGGCAATTCCTATTTTAACGGTGGTAATTGAAACAATTCTTGGTTTTTTACCTACGGGATAAGGGGGGAGTGAATGTTGCGAAGGCTCGGAGCAAAGCTACTGTTTGCTTGCTTCCTCTTCTTTTCTTTACCGATTGTCGTACAAGCTTCTCCTGTAGAAAAAAACGTCGTAGATCAACAATTGGATAAGCTAGGAATTGAAGATGTGAAGCAGTATTGGGACGGGATTGTTACAAAGTATGGTGGCTATTTACCAGAGAGCCAAAAGGGAAGTTTTATGGAATTCGTAAAGGGCGAAAAGGAGTTTTCTATAAAAGAATGGATGATAGGGTTATTAAAATATTTATTTCATGAGCTTGTTGCGAATGGGAAACTGCTTGGGACCCTCATTATGCTCACAATTTTTAGTGCTTTATTACAATCTTTACAAACGGCCTTTTCAAAGAGCAGCATTAGTAAAATTGCAGATGCAGTCGTATACATGGTGTTAATTATTTTTGCTTTAAATAGTTTTTATGTGGTAATGACGTATGCACGAGAAACAATTCAAACAATGGTAGATTTCATTTTAGCCTTATTGCCAATTTTACTAGCACTGATAGCAACTGGGGGCGGGGTCGTATCGGTATCATTTTTTCACCCGATTATTATCTTTTTAATGAACACAAGCGGGCTCCTGATGAACTATATTGTACTCCCGCTCTTATTACTTGCAACGATTTTAAGCATTGTGAGTACAATGAGCGATCAATATAAAGTAACAAAATTGTCCAAGCTGTTGCAAAATGTAAGCGTTGGGATTATCGGGATTTTTTTAACAGTTTTTCTCGGCGTATTATCGGTGCAAGGGACAGCAACAGCTGTTGCTGATGGAATTGCTGTTAAAACAGCGAAATTTGTAACGGGGAACTTTATTCCGGTTGTGGGACGAATGTTTACAGAAGCGGCGGATACGGTCATTAGTGCGTCTGGATTGTTAAAAAATACGGTAGGAATTATCGGGCTTGTTATTTTGTGCTTAATCGTTGCTTTTCCAGCAATTCAAATCTTTTGTATTGCGTTTATTTATAAATTTGCTGCAGCAGTACTTCAGCCGGTTGGCGGAGGAGCAATTATTCAGTGTCTAGATATTATTGGACGAAGTATCATCTATGTATTTGCGTGCTTAGCTATCGTATCTTTTATGTTCTTTTTAAGTATCACCATTATTATTGCCGCAGGGAATATTACCCTTATGATGCGATAGGAGGTGAAAGGTATGCAATTTATTACCGAGTGGATTAGAAATATTATCGTCTTTTTACTCTTAGCGACAATGCTCCACCTCATCCTTCCTAACTCAAATTTACAAAAGTATGTCAAGTTTGTTGTGAGCTTATTGTTAGTTGTATTAATCTTAACGCCACTCTTTAAATTGTTACAAACAGATGTGAGTGAAGTCATTGCAAATTTCAATGAAGAAAAATACGTAGCAGATGGATCAATAAAAAATTCAATTGATGATAAGAAAAAAGAAATACAAGCTTCACAACGTGCATATATTTTAGAACAGATGGCTGTCCAAATGAAAAAAGAAGTTGAGAAAGAACTTGAGAAAAAGTATGGCATGACAGTGTCCACTGTAAAAGTAATTGCAGCAGAAAATAAGGAAGAAGTAAAAACAACGAAAGATATTCAATCTGTGATGGTGACGCTAAAAGAAGCTGAATCGAATAAGAAGGATACAATTGAAACAGTAAAACAGGTTGAAATTAACACGAAAGAACCATGGAAAACGTCAGAAGAAACAAATGTAGAAATGAAACAGTTCTTTTCAAATCAATGGCAGCTAGAAGGTAAACAAATCCAAGTTCAAATGGAAGGGGGGACAGGTAGAGTAAATGGACAATAAAGATAAGAAATCGAAACTCTCATTTTTTCGCAACTTATTGAAAGGGGACGAAAAAGATGACAAAGAGAAAGGGAAGAAGGTAACACCGAAGTTTTTACTTGTCCTACTTATACTTGGAATGTTGCTCATGTTTTCTAGTAATTTCTTTCAACCGAAAAAACAAGAAGTACCTGTGTTTAAAGAAAAAACAGCGCAAGAGACAGAGGAAGATGTACCAACCTTTGGTCAAAAAAATAGCGATAATATGTCAACTATAGAAAAATATGAAAAAGCATACGAGCAAGAATTGAAATCTTCACTAGAAGATATAAAGGGAGTAAAAGATGTATCTATTGAAGTGAATTTAGATTCATCTGAAGAAAAAATACTCGAGAAAAATACGGTAAAGCGGTCACAAACAACAGGTGAAACCGATAAAACAGGAGGCAAAAGGCAAGTGGAAGATGAGTCTCTTGATGAAAAGACAGTTATTATACGCCAAGGTGATAAAGAAACTCCAATTGTTTTACGAACAGAGAAACCGAAAGTACGAGGTGTTCTTGTCGTAGCAAAAGGAGTGGATAATATACAAATAAAAGCATTGGTAAGGGAAGCGGTGACGCGTATGCTTGATGTGCCATCTCACCGCGTTGCAGTATTACCAAAAAAGAGTTAGGGAGGAAATAAAGTGTTAAAAAAACAAACAGTTTGGTTATTAACGATGTTAAGTTTAGTTGTTGTACTATCTGTTTATTACGTAACAACACCTGAGAAAATGAATAATGTAACGCCGACAGCAAGCGAAAAGATTGGACAAGAAAAACAAGGTGCTGAAAAAGAGGTAACGAAAGAAACAACAAATAAAGAAGATGGTAAGACAGGAGCAACGAAAGAAACAACAAATAAAGAAAATGGCAAGGCAGGAGCGACAAAAGAAACCTCAAATAAAGAAAGTGATAAAAAGGAAACAAGTAAAAAAGAAAGTAATGTATCAGTTCAATCAAGTGATGAAGACTTTACAGCGCTGCGCTTGAAAATGGATGATCAACGTAGTGCAGAGAAAGAAAAGTTGCAGGATGTTATGAAATCAACAAAATCTTCAGCTGAGGAAATCAGTAAGGCAAAAGCAGATTTTGATGCTCTAAATGATGTTGCAACAAAAGAAGGATTGCTTGAAACATTTATTAAATCGCAAGGAGGCTATAAAGATGCGCTTGTAAGAGCAGAGGGAAATAATATTAAAGTAACCGTAAAAGCAGCAAAACATTCACAAAAAGAAGCAAATAAAATTATTCAACTTGTTCGAAGTGAAGCTGGATCAAAAGATGTAGGTGTTAAGTTTGATCCAGTGAAGTAAAATTATGCAAAAAAGCTATCGTTTTCGATAGCTTTTTTCTATTTCATCTCTATGTTCTCTTTCGATTTTTTCAATTGGGAAAGGCGAAATGCGCTGGGAATAAAAAATTAAAGGTTCGTGGTAATGGTGATTGCTTTTTCCAAATTTTATATGGATGAAGATGACGGTGAACCAAATGATTACAGCCGGTAGAAATAAAATGAGCCATAGCATATTTCCGCACCTCACTTTACTATATTTTCTTGCACTTTGAACATACTATTCTTATGTGAAGGCAGAATGAACGGCTTGTAAATAAAAAAATAATATTTGGTAAAAATATGTTTTTTAGATGGATAGAATGAAGTGAGAACAGGGAATAAAAGCTTTACATTGTAAGTTTAAAAGAAACAAAAAATATGTTTTTTTAGAAGTGGTCTTGCCAATTTTGAGTGAAACTTGGTATTATTACTAGGTAATAATTTTTTAGTGAAATAATATTTTTACAGGAGTTTCAATTTATCGCACAGAAATATAAATTGGAATGTTAAAAATATTTATCGTAAGATGAGAATAGTAAATATTGTTATTCATGAGTGTCATAAGAATAATCTTTCTAGTAGAATGAATCGTATTTTTACGGTCAATACAGATCTGTAAAAACGGGACAAACAATTGTATGGGAGTGGATTTTACATGTTTAAAATTCAAGAAGTTCGTGAACTAATTAAATTAATTGATAGCTCTAACATTGATGAATTTGAATACAAAAAAGATGGTACGACAATTAAAATGAAAAAGCGTGGTAATGAACTTGCTTCCATGCAGGCAGCTCCAGTAGCAAAGCAAGCGTTGCAAACACCTGCTGTAGAAGTTGAAACTACGGTAGCAGCGGCACAGGTAGAAGTACCGAAACAGGAAGAGAAGAAAGCTGTTCAAGATGAGAATTTACATAAAATCACATCACCGATGGTAGGAACATTCTATTCTTCTTCTTCACCTGATACACCTCCATACGTAAGTGTTGGGGATCGAGTGTCAAAAGAATCTATTGTGTGTATTATCGAAGCGATGAAGTTGTTTAATGAGATTGACGCAGATGTAGAGGGCGAAATTGTTGAGATTCTTGTTAATAACGGACAACTTGTAGAGTATGGACAACCGCTATTTCTTGTAAAAGCGTAATAAGGGAGTCTTTGTGATGATAAAAAAAGTATTGATAGCCAATCGTGGGGAAATTGCTGTACGAATTATTCGTGCTTGTAAAGAGATGAATATTGAATCAGTCGCTATTTATTCAGAGGCGGATAAAGAATCACTTCATGTGCAAATCGCAGATGAAGCGTATTGCGTTGGGCCAACGATGTCAAAAGAAAGCTATTTAAATTTAACAAACATTATAAGCGTTGCAAAATTAACGGGTTGTGATGCGATTCACCCTGGATATGGGTTTTTAGCTGAAAATGCGGATTTTGCAGAACTGTGCCGTGAATGTAACTTGATTTTTATCGGGCCTAGCCCAGAAGCTATTTCAAAAATGGGCACAAAAGACGTTGCTCGTGATACAATGAAAAAAGCAGGGGTTCCAATTGTACCGGGTTCACAAGGGATTATCAAAAACACAGAAGAAGCGATGGAGCTTGCAAATAAAATTGGATATCCTGTGATTATTAAAGCAACTGCAGGTGGCGGTGGAAAAGGGATTCGTGTTGCCCGCCATGAAGAGGAGCTTGTAAAAGGAATTCAAATTACACAACAAGAAGCTAGTACCGCTTTTGGGAACCCTGGTGTATACTTAGAAAAGTACGTTGAAGATTTCCGTCATGTTGAGATTCAAGTAATGGCAGATACACATGGCAATGCGATTCATTTAGGAGAGCGTGATTGTACAATTCAGCGCCGTTTGCAAAAACTATTAGAAGAAAGTCCTTCTCCTGCTCTTGATGCAAATATTCGTGAGCAAATGGGGGAAGCGGCAGTGAAAGCAGCGGTAGCGGTTGATTATACAGGTGCTGGTACGGTTGAGTTTATTTATGAATATAAAACGAAAAGCTTTTACTTTATGGAGATGAACACGCGAATTCAAGTAGAACATCCAGTTACAGAGATGGTAACAGGGCTCGACTTAATTAAAGAACAAATTCGTGTTGCTTCTGGAGAAAAGCTATCGCTACAGCAAGAACAAGTACAATTTAAAGGCTGGGCAATTGAATGTCGAATTAATGCGGAAAACCCTGCCAAAAACTTTATGCCATCTCCAGGTAAAGTAGAAATGTATCTACCACCAGGAGGATTTGGTATTCGCGTCGATTCAGCTGTTTATCCTGGTTATTCAATTCCACCTTTTTATGATTCGATGATTGCGAAATTAATTGTTCACGGAAAAACACGTGAAGAAGCAATTGCAAAAATGAAGCGAGCACTTAGTGAATTTGTCATTGAAGGCGTACATACGACAATCCCGTTCCATTTACAATTGCTAGATCATCCTGATTTTATAAAAGGTGAATTTAATACGAAGTTTCTAGAAGAGCATGAACTTGTGACGCAGTGATAAAGTGAAACTTCTATCAGTGGAACGTTTTATCTCCGCCAATAGAAGCCCTCACGAATCAAGTGCCAACGAGCAGGGATCTCCTAGTTATCTTTATTTGCTCTTTAACATATTGAGAAGGAGTTTACTGCCCGTTGGTGCGGGATATATTTAAAGGAGGTTTTTTTCATGGCTGAACATATGTTAGATATGGGTCAAGATACAACTCTTGGAAAAGTAGAAATTGCACCAGAAGTAATTGAGGTAATTGCAGGTATCGCTGCTGCTGAAGTAGATGGTGTATCGGCAATGCGTGGAAACTTCGCTACAGATGTTGTTGAGAAATTAGGAAAGAAAAATCATGGTAAAGGTGTAAAGGTTGAATTAGCAAACGAAGATATTATTGTTGACGTTTACGTTGTTATGTATTTTGGTGTAGCAATTCCAGTTGTTGCACAAAAAATTCAAGATAATATTCGCCAAGCGCTCTTTACAATGACAGGTCTTGAGCCAAAAGAAGTGAACGTTCACATCGTTGGCGTAACATTCGAAACGCAAAAAACAGAAATCGAACCAGTGTAAGAATGAGAAGGTGCCTTGTCAAATAGGCACCTTTTTTCTCGTTTCATTTCTTCACATATAAAACCCTTTAATTATTATACTATTTTAAAAATACAAAATATAAAAAGAGAACGAAGTGTTTTTCCAAAAAACGTACATTGTGATATGATATGGAACTTGAAGTTAATTTTTTTATTATTTTTCAGCCTTGTAACTCGTGTATGAAATGATAAATTGTGTTATTATCATTGTATTATAAGGTTGAAAAATCAATGAAAACTGTAAGAGTAAGTAAATTGACGGCTTATAAATTATAATAATATAACAAAACATAAGGAAAGACTTGAGATATAAAGGAGAGTTACAATGAAACGTAGGACGGCTAGAGAAAGAGCGATGCAAGCATTATACCAAATGGATATTACTGGAGAATTAGAGCCTGAAGTAGCGGTAGAAAATACGTTAGAAGAGGGCGAAGAAACAAATGAATTTTTAAATTCACTTGTTGTTGGATTTGTGGAACATAAAGAAGCAATTGATGAAGCAATTCGTCAAAATTTAAAGAAGTGGAAACTAGAACGTATCAGTATTGTGGATCGCAGTATTTTACGCTTAGCTGTGTATGAAATGAAATACATGGAAGAAATTCCACACAACGTAACAATTAACGAGGCAATTGAAATTGCCAAAACATTTGGGGATGAGGAATCTCGTCGTTTTATAAACGGCGTTTTATCTAATATAAAAGATACACTGTAATTTCTTTAAGGGGGAATCTTAAAATGGTAGCAGTAATCATCAAAGGAAATGAAGTTGCGGAGAAAAAACGAGCACAATTAAAAGAAGAAGTTGTGAAGTTGAAAGAACAAGGAATTGTACCAGGACTAGCAGTTATTTTAGTTGGAGAAGATCCAGCGTCTCGCTCTTATGTAAAAGGAAAAGAAAAAGGCTGTGAACAAGTTGGAATTTATTCAGAGCTAATTGAGTTTCCAGATACGCTTACAGAAGAGCGTTTGTTAGCCGAGATTGATCGCTTAAATGGAGATGACCGTATTAATGGGATATTAGTACAATTACCTTTACCGAAACATATTGAAGAGAAAGCTATCATTGAAAGAATTTCGCCTGAAAAGGATGTCGATGGATTCCATCCAATTAGTGTTGGTCGTATGATGACAGGCCAAGATACATTCCTTCCATGTACACCGCATGGCATTGTAGAGTTAGTAAAAGAAACTAATCTTGATATTGCAGGAAAACACGTTGTTGTAATTGGAAGAAGTAATATTGTTGGAAAACCAGTAGGACAACTATTTTTAAATGAAAATGCGACTGTAACATACTGTCACTCCAAAACGAAAAATATAAAAGAATTATCGAAGCTAGCTGATATTTTAATTGTCGCTGTTGGAAGAGCAAAAATGGTAACAGCTGACTATATAAAAGAAGGCGCAGTTGTAATTGATGTTGGTGTGAATCGTTTAGACACAGGAAAACTATGCGGTGATGTTGATTTTGAAAATGTATTGGATATTGCAGGGTTTATTACACCGGTACCAAAAGGAGTCGGTCCAATGACAATTACAATGCTTCTTCATAATACAGTGGAATCTGCAAAACGCGCAGGTGTAGTTTGTAAATAATTTGAATCGGCTATGAGGAGAGAGAGATGGAAAAGCAATATTTAACCGTTACAGCATTAACACGCTATATAAAAACAAAAATAGAGTATGACCCGCATTTGCAGTCTGTTTGGTTAAAAGGAGAAATTTCAAACTTTAAAAATCATAGCCGTGGCCATATGTATTTCACATTAAAAGATGAAAATGCAAGAATAGCAGCGGTTATGTTTGCGGGTCATAATCGCAATATAAAATTCAGACCAGAAGATGGGATGAAAGTACTTGTAAAAGGGAAAATCTCTGTATATGAGGCAAGTGGTTCCTACCAAATTTATGTTCATGACATGCAGCCGGATGGAGTTGGAAACCTTCACCTAGCCTATGAGCAATTAAAGGTGCGCTTAGAGGAAGAAGGGTTGTTTTCTCAAGTCTATAAACAATCAATTCCTGCATATCCAAAAACAATTGGTGTCATTACATCACCAACAGGAGCGGCGATTCGAGATGTTATAACGACGATCACACGTCGTTATCCAATTGGAAATGTAATTGTATTTCCGGTACTTGTACAAGGGGAGTCAGCAGCTCCCTCGATTGTACAAGCGATTCAAATGGCAAATGAGATGAATGATGTAGATGTATTAATTGTCGGACGTGGTGGTGGTTCGATTGAGGAATTATGGGCTTTTAATGAAGAAAGTGTTGCACGGGCAATTTTTGCAAGTGAGATTCCAATTATCTCAGCTGTTGGACATGAAACTGATTTTACGATAGCTGATTTTGTATCGGATTTACGTGCGCCAACGCCAACAGCAGCAGCAGAGCTTGCAGTACCGAATGTACTCGAATTAAACGAGAAAGTATTGCAACGGACGCTTCGTCTGCAAAGAGCAATGCGAGAAATGTTACATAAAAAGCAAGAACGACTACAAGTGTTGCAAAAGTCGTATGCATTTCGTTATCCAAAGCAAGTGTATGAACAAAAGGAAGAGCAGTTAGATCGAGCACTTGAGCAACTTATTTTAGCGAAAGAACGCTATATAGAGAAAAAGGTAAATCAGTTAAAACAATTTTCATTCTATTTAGAGAAGCATCATCCTTCTCAAAAAATTTCACAAACGAAGACAGCGATAGAAACGCTGCAAAAGCAATTGCAACGTGAAATGCAAACAGTACTGCAAACGAAAGAATTCACATTTATGAGGGCAGCTCAAAAACTAGAGGCGTTAAGTCCTCTTAAAGTAATGATGAGAGGCTATGGACTTGTATATAGTGAAAAGAAGCAAGTACTAAAAAGTGTGAAAGATGTCGGACTTGGTGAAGCTGTTTCAGTACAATTGCAAGATGGAATATTAGATTGTAACGTGTTGGGCATAGAGGAGCGTGAATTGAATAATGGAAAATAAATTAAGCTTTGAAGAAGCAATTTCGCAGCTTGAACATCTCGTTTCTAAGCTCGAACAAGGTGATGTTCCTTTAGAAGAAGCGATTTCATACTTTAAAGAAGGTATGGAGTTGTCTAAGCTCTGTGATGAGAAGTTGAAAGATGTACAAGAACAAATGGCAGTTATCCTTGGAGAAGATGGGGAACTTCGGCCATTTACTGCTTTGGGAGATGAAGCATAGTGGCATATGTAGCTTTTGATGCTTTTGTGAAAGAGAGTAAAACTTTCGTAGAAGAACAGCTTGAGCACTATGCAAATCAATTGCAATGCCCAAATGTGCTTCGTGAAGCGATGGCATATTCATTGGAAGCGGGCGGAAAACGTCTCCGTCCGTTGCTTTTATTTGCAACGTTGCAAGCGTTTGGAAAAGAGCGAGCACTTGGAACCGGAGCGGCTTGTGCTCTTGAAATGATTCATACGTATTCGTTAATTCATGATGATTTACCATGTATGGATGACGATGATTTAAGACGAGGGAAGCCAACGAACCATAAAGTATTCGGCGAGGCAATGGCTGTTTTAGCTGGTGATGGATTGTTAACATATGCTTTCCAAGTGGTGACATCATATCACCATGAAGAAGTTTCTGTAGAAAAGAAATTAAGACTTGCGCTTGAGCTTGCGAAAGCAGCGGGACCGGAAGGGATGGTTGCTGGGCAAGTGGCGGATATGGAAGCGGAAGGGAAGCAACTTACGCTTAGTGAATTAGAATACGTTCATAAGCATAAAACAGGGCGATTATTAGAATTTGCTGTACTTGCAGGTGCTGTGCTTGCTGGAGCTACATCGGAGCAAGAACAGCAGTTACTTGCATTTGCGAAATATATTGGTCTAGCTTTTCAAATTCGTGATGATATTTTAGATGTAGAAGGAATCGAAGAAGAGATTGGAAAGCCGATTGGTAGTGATGCTTCCAATGAAAAAAGTACATATACGACATTATTTACAATAGATGAGGCAAATAGTATCTTAGAAGAAACAATTGTCAAAGCGAAAGAAGCAATTGTTTCTTTACAATTACAAGATGAATATTTATTATCCATTTGTGATTTAATTGCAAAGCGTAATAACTAATATAAGAGCGTTTCCATTTGTTGAGTCATTCATCATTTTGTGGTATAAATGTAGAAAAAGGTTTTTCTTTTCTTGTTCTTGGCAAAAATATATCTAGAATACGTTGCCGTTATCACTTTGTGTTAGCGGCTCTTTTTTCATCGTATAAAGAAGCTCTACTTATGAAAGAGGTATTTCACTGTCTGAGGAAGATGGTGGATTGTCTGCTAAAGCAAGATAGGGTAGAGTGTAATAGGAAATACAATGAAGAATTTCTTGTGTTGTGCAAATGTTTTTTATAATATTTGACATGTTGACAGATTATGATACGAAAGTGAGTGATCCATGTGGATCTAACGCAAATTCAAGACCCTAGTTTTTTGAAAGGTATGTCTATCAGTGAACTAGAGGAATTGAGTGAGGATATTCGTAAGTTTTTAATTAAAGAGCTCTCTCAAACAGGTGGACATATTGCTCCTAACTTAGGTGTAGTAGAACTCACAATTGCTCTGCATAAATTATTTGATAGTCCAAAGGATAAATTTTTATGGGATGTAGGACATCAATCCTATGTACATAAAATTTTAACAGGACGTGCAAAAGAATTTGGCACATTAAGACAATATAAAGGTCTATGTGGTTTCCCGAAACGCTGTGAGAGTGAACATGATGTATGGGAAACCGGTCATAGTTCGACTTCGTTATCTGCTGCAATGGGAATGGCTCTAGCACGTGATTTAAAGAAAACGAAAGAATATGTGATACCCGTTATTGGTGATGGCGCTTTGACTGGCGGAATGGCTTTAGAGGCACTAAACCATATCGGGCATGAAAAAACAGATATGATTGTTATTCTTAATGATAATGAAATGTCAATTGCTCCGAATGTTGGAGCGCTTCATAATGTGCTTGGACGCCTGCGTACTGCTGGGAAATACCAATGGGTAAAAGATGAGCTAGAGTACTTGCTCAAGAAAATTCCGGCAGTTGGGGGGAGAGTTGCAGCAACTGCCGAGAAGGTAAAAGATAGCTTGAAATATTTACTTGTATCAGGTGTCTTCTTTGAAGAGTTAGGTTTTACATATTTAGGTCCAGTTGATGGACATAGTTATGTAAATCTATTTGAGACGTTGCAATATGCGAAGAAAACAAAAGGTCCAGTGCTGGTTCATGTCATCACGAAAAAAGGAAAAGGTTATAAACCGGCCGAGAGTGATGTTGTTGGAACTTGGCATGGAACAGGACCGTATAAAATCGAATCTGGTGATTTTGTAAAGCCGAAAGAGGTTGCACCAGCATGGAGCTCAGTTGTAAGTGAAACTGTACGTAAGCTCGCAAGAACAGATGAACGTATTGTTGCGATTACACCAGCGATGCCTGTTGGTTCTAAACTTGAAAAGTTTCATCAAGAATTTCCGAATCGTATGATCGATGTAGGAATTGCTGAGCAACATGCGACGACGATGGCTGCAGGGATGGCGACACAAGGAATGAAGCCATTTTTAGCAATTTATTCAACGTTTTTACAACGGGCATACGATCAAGTTGTTCATGATATTTGCCGTCAAAAGTTAAATGTATTCATTGGCATTGATCGCGCGGGGTTAGTTGGAGCCGATGGTGAAACGCACCAAGGTATATTTGATATCGCATTCTTACGCCATCTGCCAAATATGGTGCTTATGATGCCGAAAGATGAAAATGAAGGACAACATTTAGTGTATACGGCGATGCAATATGAAGATGGTCCAATTGCACTACGTTATCCACGTGGAAATGGGCTTGGAGTTCCGATGGATGAAGAATTGAAAGCTATTCCAATTGGTACATGGGAGACTTTGAAAGAAGGTACGCAAGCGGCAATTTTAACGTTTGGTACAACAATTCCAATGGCAATGGAAGCGGCTGAGCGTCTTGAAAAAGCTGGCGTTTCAGTGGAAGTGGTAAATGCGCGTTTTATTAAGCCAATGGATGAAACATATTTACATGAACTTTTAGGGAAAAACACACCAATTTTAACAATTGAAGAGGCTTGTTTAATTGGTGGATTTGGAACAGGGGTAGCGGAATTTGCTACGGAGCACGGATATCATAGTGCTTTAATTGAACGAATGGGTATTCCGGATCATTTCATTGAACATGGCAGTGTTACAAAGTTGTTAGAAGAAATCGGTTTAACGACAGATGCTGTTGTAGATCGTATTCATACAATGATTCCATCAAAACAAAAAAGGGCGTAACAAATGAGTGTAAAAAAAGAAAGAGTAGATGTACTATTAGTAGAGCGAGGGCTTATCGAAACACGTGAAAAGGCGAAACGTGCTGTTATGGCAGGACTTGTATACGCAAACGAGATGAGACTCGATAAGCCGGGAGAAAAAATCCCTCAAGATACACCGATTACGGTGAAGGGACAAGTTATGCCGTACGTAAGCCGCGGTGGTTATAAATTAGAAAAGGCATTAGAGACGTTCCATCTTGATTTACAAGATAAAGTCATGTTAGATATTGGTTCATCAACTGGTGGCTTTACAGATTGTGCCCTGCAAAATGGAGCAAAGTTATCTTATGCTTTAGATGTAGGCTATAATCAACTTGCTTGGAAGCTTCGTCAAGACGAGCGTGTTGTTGTTATGGAGCGAACGAATTTCCGTTATGTGACACCGGCAGATTTAGGACGTGGATTGCCGCAATTTGCTAGTATCGATGTTTCATTCATATCATTAAAACTCATTCTTCCAGTTCTAAAAACAATTCTTACTACAAATGGTGATGTTGCAGCTTTAATTAAGCCGCAATTTGAAGCCGGGCGAGAGCAAGTTGGGAAGAAGGGAATTGTCCGCGACCGGAAAGTACATGAAGCGGTTGTAGAAATGATTGTCGATTTTGCGATAAAAGAAGGATATGATGTTGAAAGCTTAACATTCTCACCTATTACAGGTGGAGACGGTAATATTGAATTTTTAATTCATTTAAAATGGCATGGTGAACGTGAGAGCGGTAAAAATCATTCTCCAGTTTCTGTAGAACAAGTTGTTACAGAAGCACACGAAGCATTAAAACAAAAAGGGAAAGGGGAATAACGGTTGTTGTTCCTCTTTTTGTTGGAATTGTATAATGATTGTAAAAACAATTGTGTACAAGTAAACGATTATACGTTAACATAAATAAGTGAAGTATACCAATGTTTAAACTATGGTAAGAGATAGTGTGAGGTGCAAATGTATGAATAAAGGTCAGCGCCATATTAAAATCAGAGAAATTATCGCAAATAAAGAAATTGAAACACAAGATGAATTAGTTGATATTTTACGTAATGAAGGCTTTAATGTAACGCAAGCAACAGTATCTCGTGATATTAAAGAATTGCACTTAGTAAAAGTGCCATTACATGATGGTCGCTATAAATATAGCTTACCGGCAGATCAACGATTTAACCCGTTACAAAAATTAAAACGTAATCTAGTTGATTCGTTTGTAAAGTTAGACACAGCTGGACATATGCTGGTGCTAAAAACATTACCTGGTAACGCGCATGCGCTTGGAGCACTTATTGATCATTTAGAATGGGATGAGATCATTGGTACCATTTGTGGTGATGATACTTGCTTAATTATTTGCCGTACACCTGAAGATACAGGTGTTGTATCAGATCGTTTCCTAAATATGCTGTAACAAAAAAATCTTGTTTATTTTTTCGCTAAAGAAGCGGAAAGTAAACAAGATGTTTTTTGTTATGGAGAAAATAAATGAATGTACAGTAGAATATCTTGTTTTTTTAGAATAATATTAAGAAATCGCTCCATTGACCCGTAAAACAAATGTTTGGTACAATGGAGCGGGCTAGAAGAGTAAAATTTACATACAACATATATAGATAACTACTTGAGTGAAAAACGCTCAGCGAAAGCCCTTTTTAGGGGATTAGTTTATAACGAGGTGAATGGGCATTGTTATCGGAATTATCGATTAGAAACTTTGCTATTATTGAGTCATTAAATATTTCTTTTCAAAAAGGCTTAACCGTTTTAAGCGGTGAAACAGGGGCCGGAAAGTCGATTATTATTGATGCAATTAGCTTACTTGTTGGTGGCCGTGGTTCGGCTGAATTTGTTCGATACGGAACAGAAAAGGCTGAAATTGAAGGTTTATTTTATGTAGAGGATGATAAGCATCCGTGTATTGCGAAGGCAGAAGAATTGGATATTGAAATTGAAGATGGGATGATGATTTTAAAACGTGACATTGCTGCAAATGGAAAAAGTGTATGTCGTGTAAATGGTAAGCTTGTCACATTAAGTATATTAAAAGAAATTGGAAAAACGCTTGTTGATATTCATGGGCAACATGAGACGCAAGATTTAATGAATGAGGAACGCCATTTATTTATGCTCGATCATTTCGATGGGGATCGTATTGTGAACCAATTGGAAGTATATCGTGAGGTATATGGTAAGTATGAACAGTTAAAAAGGCAGCTTAAATCATTAACAGAGAATGAACAGCAAATGGCACATCGGTTAGATTTAATTCAATTCCAGCACGAGGAAATTCGCAAAGCTGATTTGAAAGTCGATGAAGAATATGAATTAACCGAAGAGCGACTAAAAATCTCTAACTTCGAAAAGATTTATAAAGCGTTAGGTGATGCGTATCGCTCATTAAGTGAGGATGGTCAAGGACTTGATCATATCCGAAATGCAATGGGACAAATGGAGAGTATCACACATTTAGATGAGGCTTATCAGGAGAATCATGATTCAATTGCAAATAGCTATTATTTATTAGAAGAAGTTGCCTATCAGCTTCGTGAAAAGCTAGATATGATGGAATATGATCCGAAACGTTTAGATGAAATTGAAACGCGTTTAAATGAAATTCGTATGCTGAAGAGAAAGTATGGAAATACTGTAGAAGAGATTTTAGCGTATGCTGATAAAATAGAACAAGAAATTTTTACGATTGAGAATAAAGATGTGCACATTGAAACGACGAAAAAGAAATTAAAAGAATCAGAAATCGTGATTTTGAAAGAAGCGACGTTATTAAGCGATATGCGTCATGGACTTGCAGATCATCTTACAACTGCAATTCACCAAGAATTAAAAGAACTGTATATGGAAAAAACGAAATTTGAAGTAAGAATTACAAAAAGAGAAGGTAGTATAGATGATCCGCTTGTAGAAGGTACGCCGGTAAAACTTACGGCGGATGGATATGATCATGTGGAGTTTTATATTTCAACAAATCCAGGTGAACCGCTAAAACAACTTTCAAAAGTAGCCTCGGGCGGAGAGTTATCTCGTATTATTTTAGCTTTAAAGAGCATTTTTTCTAAGCATCAAGGTGTTGCATCTGTCATTTTTGATGAGGTGGATACAGGAGTGAGTGGACGAGTTGCACAAGCGATTGCAGAAAAGATTTATCGCGTATCTGTAAATTCACAAGTACTTTGTATTACGCACTTACCTCAAGTAGCATCGATGGCGGATTCACATTTATTTATCCGTAAACAAGTTGCGAATGATCGGACGATTACATCAGTTACTGTATTAAGCATGGATGATAAGGTAACAGAGATTGCTCGAATGATTTCTGGCGTGGAAATTACTGATTTAACGACGGAACATGCAAAAGAGTTACTTACGCAAGCACATCATTTTAAACAGACAGCAGAGGCTATCCAATAATGGATAGCTTTTTTGCTCAAATGATGATTTCTTAATTCTTCCGGTTATAAACAAAGCGTTGAAAGGAGAAATTAAAAGGTGAAGCCAATAGGCTGAATGTAGGGTAGGAGCGAGGAGAGTGAACGAATTGAAAATAGAGCAATTTCGAAAAATAATAGGTCTTTGTCTCCTTGTTTCGTTAATTTTTATTGGATGTTTTAAACCACTTCGGACGTTTATTTCATCCCCGAAGCAACTCGTTATTTTTGAAGGACAACAATCAGAAATATCATCATTGCCAGTTTTTCAGGCTTCATCTACAAATCATAATGTTTTTACAGTAAGTTCAAATAAAGAAGCGCAAGGACTTATGGTAAATTCTCACCAAAATGGTGAAGCGGATATGGTTTTTCAACTTGCTGGTTTTCCAGTGAAAAAAGTAAATGTTAAAGTGTTAAAAGACTTTAAAGTAGTCCCAGGTGGTCAATCTATTGGAGTGAAGTTGAATACAAAAGGTGTACTTGTTGTAGGGCATCATTTAATTCAAACAGAAAGAGGAAAAGTATCTCCTGGAGAAATGGCTGGCGTACAGGTTGGGGATATGATTACCGAAATTAATGGGAAAACGATTGAGCGGATGAGTGATGTAGCGCCGTTTATTCATGATAGTGGAAAAACAGGTGAGCCACTTAACCTTGTTTTATTAAGAGATGGTAAGTACATTCGGACAAAATTAAAGCCACAAAAAGATAATGGTGAGTCTTCTTATCGAATTGGTCTATATATTCGTGATTCAGCTGCTGGCATTGGTACAATGACTTTTGTTCATCCAGATTCTATGAAATATGGAGCGCTTGGTCATGTGATTTCTGATAATGATACAAAGAAACCAATTCAAGTAGAAGATGGACAGATTGTTCGTTCAACAGTTACATCTATCGAACGCGGTAGTCATGGAAATCCAGGAGAAAAATTAGCAAGATTTTCACCGGACCGTGAAGTGATTGGAAATATTACAACGAATAGTCCGTTCGGTATTTTTGGTAAATTAAATACAGGTATGAAAAATGGAATAATGGATCAAGCTCTGCCAATTGCATTATCTTATCAAGTAAAAGAAGGACCAGCAAAAATATTAACAGTTATCGATCAAGATAAGGTAGAAGCATTCGATATTGAAATTGTAAGTACAGTACCACAAAAATTCCCAGCTACAAAAGGGATGGTTGTAAAAGTGACAGACAAACGTTTATTAGCAAAAACAGGCGGTATTGTGCAAGGAATGAGTGGTAGTCCAATCGTTCAAAATGGAAAAGTAATCGGAGCGGTTACACATGTGTTTGTAAATGATCCAACTTCAGGGTACGGTGTTCATATTGAATGGATGTTACATGAAGCAGGAATTAACATTTATGAACAAGAGAAAGAAGCAAGCTGACATATTTCAGCTTGCTTTTTTCTTGAGAAATTCGTTGAAATTTTGTAAAAGCTCCGCAAGAGCTGTTTTTTGTTGTAAAATAAAAGCAAAGGGTGGACGTTTCGTTGTAATCCTATGATGGAATGTGTAAAGAAAGAAAATAAATGAACGATAAAGATATTTTTTTGTGATTTTATCGAAAATTAAGAAACTTTAAAAGGGAAATTTCACACAATTGTCGAACAATTCATGTAGCCTAGAAGCTTACACATGTCGGGAGAATCGATTCGGTAAGGGAGGAAAAGTTGTGGAGAAAATTAAAGTGTGTCTTGTAGATGATAATAAGGAACTAGTATCGATGCTAGAAAGTTATGTTGCTGCTCAAGATGATATGGAAGTAGTCGGAATTGCGTATAATGGTCAAGAGTGTTTAAATTTACTGAAGGAAAAACAACCGGATGTACTTGTTTTAGATATTATTATGCCACATTTAGATGGTCTAGCAGTACTGGAGAAAATGCGACATATCGAGCGATTGAAACAGCCGAATGTTATTATGTTAACGGCGTTTGGTCAAGAAGATGTAACGAAAAAAGCAGTTGATTTAGGTGCTTCTTATTTCATCTTAAAGCCATTTGATATGGAGAATTTAACAAGTCATATACGTCAAGTAAGCGGTAAAACGAGTATGACAATTAAACGGCCACTACCATCTTTCCGATCTGCAACAACAGTAGATGGAAAACCGAAGAATCTAGATGCGAGTATTACAAGCATTATTCACGAAATTGGTGTACCAGCTCATATTAAAGGATACATGTATTTGCGAGAAGCGATTTCTATGGTATATAACGATATTGAACTACTTGGTTCTATTACGAAAGTCTTGTATCCAGATATCGCGAAAAAATACAATACAACAGCTAGCCGTGTAGAACGTGCAATCCGTCATGCGATTGAAGTAGCATGGAGCCGTGGGAATATTGATTCAATCTCGTCCTTATTTGGTTATACGGTATCAATGTCAAAAGCAAAACCTACGAACAGTGAATTCATCGCAATGGTTGCGGATAAGTTAAGGCTTGAACATAAGGCTTCGTAAACGTTGTTGTATTAAGGTTTTTTAATGTGTAGGAGTAATGTAAAGTTATCAACAAACTTCTTTTCGTACCAACAAATAACGTTAATGTATTTTAATAAACACCGTCTTTTATTGGTTTGTAAATCAAACGAATGAAAGGCAGTGTTTTTTGTTTTGACTGAATTTGAATTACAGCTAGATAATTTTATGTTGTATTGTTTAAGTAAAAACTTATCGATTAAAACATTGAAAAGCTATGACCAGACGTTAAATTTATTTTTATTGTATATGAGGGAGACGTATCATATGGAGGAAGCAGGGAAGGTAAAGTCTGTACATATTAGACGGTATATTAAGTATTTGCGGGAACGTGGGAAGTACATTGTGGCTTCTACATCAATATCCAATGATATTAATTGTCCGCATAATCGGACAGATTAGAAAAAGCCGCGATTTAATTCGCGGCTTTTTCTTTATTTGATAATTTGATTACAAATCCGCGTGAGTGCCTTGTGCTACAATACCGCCGTAGTCGCCAATACTTACACCAGTGTCTCCATCAGCTAAGCCCCAAGGTTCCCCGTGGTCATGCAGGTGCACCACCACCGTTTCCATCAGCAATCCACGTATCAGCGTGGGAGTATGCAGGAGAACCTCCGTCACCTATATTTAACGCTAAGTCAGGTCTTTGTGGTGCTGGTACATCCCCATGATTCGCTTGTTGTGAAAATGAACTATTTAAACCAATTGATACAATACCAACTAACGCTAATCCTGTTACAGCAGCAGTAATCTTTTTAATCATTTTAATGCCCCTTTCTCAAATGTTTTTTCTTTAGCTTGTAAGCCTATATAAAAATACTTACTTGCCTTCATATAATTATTTTCCTCATAAAATTTAACTGCCAATTTTTCTGCATATTCTTGAGTGTAGTTATATAGTGATTCTGTGTCGAAATAGGTAATTCCTTCACAAATAATCTTTTCTAATTCTTCCACTGGAACATTATTGTTTAATGCTTTTAGAATTGTAAAGTGGTGTATATATTTCACATTTTCTATTTCATTGCAAATTTTTAAACCTTTTGTAACTAATTCTTCAGCAATATTTGTTTCGCCTAGTTTATGATGTTCCCTAGCTTGTAAGAAGAGGGCTTTAAAATGTGTCGGCATTTTTGTTGTAACTTCTGACAAATGTCGGATAGCAAGTGAGGAAAGATTTTGACTTGAATACAGCCACCCTAGATTGTGGCGAACTCTTAAAAGAAGAGTTTCATCATTTTGTTTTTGCAAACTATTTATCGCAGAATTTAAATGTTCTTCAGCTTGGGCATATTCCCCTATTTGAATAGCGGTTAATCCTAAAAGGTTTTCAGATAAAGCAACACTTATTTCATATCCTGTATGCTTTAAGAAAATTTCTTTCACTTTACTTACATATTTTATAGTATTCATTGGTTGCGTTGTATAGTAGAAAAATGCAGAAAAACGGTAGTAAAATTCAGCACGTTCTATATCGTCTGGTACGTGTTTTAATAATTTTTCAGCCTTCTCATAATATTCATTAGCTTCATTATAGTGTGTTGTTAAAGTAGCATGTATTGCTTTGAAAAAGTGGTAATAATAATTTAGAAGGTTGTCAGACGGTATGTCGTATGATTCAACTATGTCAAAACTATCTTTTGTAATGCTTAAACCGTCAGTCAACACTTTATATCTAAAATCTAGTAAGGAGTAATATAGTAATAAATTTTGGTCTTGTTGTTCTATATTTTCTTCTTTTTTCAAAATGTTAATTTGTTCGTCAATTTCTCGTTTTAAATTAGTTGCCTTTAAAACTTGTTGTTGTAACATTGCGTGATACCAGTCGTTTACTATTTTTGTAACCTGTTCGTTTCTTTTTAATGAAACGTTCACGAAATCCCCTCCTGTTTTGAATATTCTTATAATTTATGATAGCAAGAATAGAATTTAATGGAAATGAATTTTTTGTATTTCTCAACATTTGTTTAATCATTCGTTTTCTAGTATTAGGGATTTAGAGTGTTGTTGAATAAACGTTGCTTGTAAATTGGTAAGGTGTTATTCCTTGTCTTATTTGCATCCAGTATCAATTTTAAAATCGATAAGATTTTTGTGAAAAGACCAATGAATGTTAGGATTCGTTAGTTTTTTTATCCCGCTATTTGCGGGCAGTAATACTCCTACTTCAAAATTCGGCGGAAGCAAAGAAGTTAGGTGGGAGATAAACTGCCCATAAAAGCCCAATTGGTTCAACTAATAACCAGTGGGGGATGAAGAACCTCCCACTGGTTAAAGTTTCACTTTATCCTGATATTTGCGTACTGTAATACCCTCGTCTCGAAATCCAGTGGAAATAAAAGGGGAGGGATTAGGTGGGAGATAAACTAACCGTTAAAAGTCCGATTGGTGATCATTAGCTGGAAAGTGTTTTCACTAGAGAATTTCTCCATGATATAATAGGGATAAGGAAGGGGAGAAGTGATAATAAAAAGCCCTGCAAAACAGGACTATATTATTCTTCATCTTTATGTTGTTTTTCTAACTCAACTAATTTTTGAACTAGAATGTGCTGCGGCATATGCATAATTTGCTCAAGTGGAACACCTAGAGCTTTTGATAGGCGGATTGCAGTGTCCGGAGAGATTTGTAATGGTTTCATAGAAGTACCTCCTTTTTCGTATAGTATAGCATAAGATTGGGGGAGAGAGGATGACTCTTATATTTGCGCACCGAGGCGCGGCAGGAACATATCCAGAAAATACAATGATCTCGTTTAAAGCTGCGGAATCGTTTCAAGCAGACGGGATTGAATTAGACGTTCAACTTACGAAAGATGGAAAAGTTGTTGTCATTCATGATGAAACAGTCGACCGGACAACAAATGGAAAAGGGGCAGTTCGGAATTACTTATATGAAGATTTACGAAAGTTAGATGCAAGTCACAAGTTTTCCGAAAAAGTAGGTTTTTGCCAAATTCCTTTGTTGGAAGAAGTGTTAGAGTGGCTACAAACGAATCGTTTATTGCTAAATATTGAATTGAAAAATAATAAAATCCCATATCGAGGTTTAGAAGAAGAAGTAATTACTCTTGTCCGAAAGTTTAGTTTAGAAGAACGGGTTATTTTTTCTTCTTTTAATCATTACAGTATGAAAAGGTGTCATATGATGGCTCCGGATATTCAAACGGCTATTTTATACCGAGAAGGCTTACATAGTCCATGGGCGTATGCACATAAAATGGGAGCTACTGCGATTCATCCGAACTATCGTTATCTTCAAGATGCAATTGCGGAATTAACGATGGAGAATGGAATAGAAGTTAGGCCGTATACAATTAATGATGAAACGGTTATACGCAAGTATTTTGATATGAACATATCGGCCATTATTAGTGATTATCCAGAAACAGCTAGAGCGTTGTTGCAAATAAAAAAATGAGACCTTTCATGAGAGAGGTCTCATTTTTGTGTTCATCTATCTTCGGAAACGAGCTTGTACCTTGTTTCGTTTACGATCGCGATGCAAAACGAAGCTGCCGAAGATATAAAAACCAATTGCGAAGAAAAGTGCACCAATTAAAAATTGGAGCCATAATACAGGGATTGGAGAGAAAAGAATGCCGAATACAGTATCTCTCATTAATTTGATACCTAGCACAGCTAATGAAATAGGAACGAGTGCTAGTAGAAGGGCAAGGTAACGCTGCATAGGTAACGCTCCTTTTCAGATAATTTCGTATATAGTAAATGATGTTATATAGAAAGGGTATTTGTCAAGTAGATGCTGAGCGAGTAAGATAAAGGTGTGAAAAATTTTGCAGAGATACTTCGAGAGGAAGTGTAATGTATGAAACAAAAGGTATTAGTTATTGGAGCGGGCGAGGGTGGTAGTACGATCCTTAGTTTGTTGCAACATTCAAATATATTTAAAGTGGTAGGAATTATTGATATAAATCCAAATGCGAAGGGACTGAAGCTTGCGAAAGAACAGGAAATCCAAATCGGAGACGATTTGAATACACTTCTTAAAATGGACAGTGATGTAATTTTTGATATGAGTGGTGATTCTCATTTACATAAAATTCTTTTAGCAAACAAACAAGAACGTACACTTCTTATACCGGGAGATATTGCGAAAATTGTTACAAAGCTAGCGCATGAGAAGGAAGATTTAATTGAGAAGCTGAAAGAACAAACGCAGCAAGGGAATTTAATTTTAAATTCTACACATGACGGAATGATCGTTGTTGATGAAAAGGGAAATATAAGGTTGTTTAATAAAAGTGCAGAGCGAATGACTGGTTATAAAACAGGAGAAGCGATAGGGAAATATATTTTAGAAGTAATTCCAACCAGTAAGTTACTTCGGATTGTGCGAACGAAGCAAATAGAGGTAAATCATGAACTTACATTAGAAAATGGAAAAAAGATTATTACAACACGTATTCCGATTCTGAAAGAAGATGGCGAGGTTCAAGGAGCTTTTGCGATTTTTAAAGATATAACAGAAGTTGTGGACTTAGCTGAGGAGGTTACAGATTTAAAGGAAATACAGACTTTACTAGAAGCTATTATCCATTCGTCTGAGGAAGCGATTTCTGTTGTAGATGAGAAAGGAAGAGGGCTTGTTATAAATCCTGCTTACACGAAGCTAACAGGTCTTACAGAGGATGATATTATCGGGAAACCGGCAACAACTGATATTGTAGAGGGCGAAAGTATGCATATGAAAGTACTTCGGACACGTAGGGCAGTACGAGGAATACATATGAAGATTGGACAGAAAAAACGAGATGTCATTGTAAATGTAGCACCGGTTATTGTGGATGGTATATTGAAAGGTAGTGTAGGTGTAATTCGTGATGTATCCGAAATTCAAAAGTTAACACATGAACTAAACCGGGCTAGACAAATTATTCGAACGCTTGAAGCAAAATATTCTTTTGATGATATTGTCGGGACATCTGATGAGACGATGGCGGCAATTGAACAGGCGAAACTAGGAGCGAATACACCAGCAACTGTATTACTGCGAGGAGAGTCAGGAACTGGGAAAGAACTATTTGCGCATGCTATTCATAATGGGAGTAACCGAAAGTATAATAAGTTTGTGCGTGTGAACTGTGCTGCAATCTCTGAAAATTTATTGGAAAGTGAATTGTTCGGTTATGAAGAAGGCGCGTTTTCTGGGGCGAAGCGAGGTGGGAAACGTGGTTTCTTTGAAGAAGCAAACAATGGGAGTATTTTTTTAGATGAGATTGGAGAACTTTCAGCGAACACACAAGCTAAGCTGCTGCGTGTACTGCAAGAGAAAGAAATTGTGAAAGTTGGAGGAACAAAACCGATTCCTATTAATGTCCGGGTTATTGCAGCAACGCATGTGAATTTAGAAAAAGCAATTTTGAAAGGTGAATTTCGGGAGGACTTATATTATCGTTTGAATAAAATTCCAATTCAAATTCCGTCTCTGCGTCAGCGGAAGGAGGATATTCCTACTATATCGGAACGATTGATTCAAAAAATTAACCAAGATTACGGTCGTAATGTAGAAGGATTAACGGAATCTGCTATTGAGTATTTGCAATCGTATGATTGGCCGGGGAATGTCAGGGAGCTTGAAAATATTTTAGGACGAGCTATTATTTTTATGAATTACAATGAGGTATATATTGATGTACACCACTTACCTTCTTTGCACAAGGAAGGTCAGGTAGAGCTAAAAGGTAGTAATCTGTTACCGGAATTAGAAGAAAAGTCTCTTGATCATTTGGTCATGGAGTTTGAAGGGAATATCATTCATGAATATTTAGAGAAGTTTGAAGGGAATAAAACAAAGACAGCGAAAATGTTAGGAATTTCGGTTCGAAATTTATATTACAAGTTAGAAAAGTATGACCATGCAAAAAATAGCATGCAATAAATTGCGCACTGTGCAATTTATTGCATGGTATACAAAAAACGACAATTTAAGACAGAATATTATGTGTTTTTCTGAAAGTATTGATTTTACTGTGTTTTGTATGCGTTTTCATAATTGGTATGACCACTTTGAAAAGTTGGCACAGTATTTGCTTATTAGAATAGACGAGGGACGACGGAAAGGGTTGATTACAAAATATGAATTTAAAACACCTAATTGATCAAGCGGCAGGGCAGCCCCAAAAAACTGTGGCTGTAGCAGTAGCTGAAGATCATGAAGTAATTGAAGCGGTAGCTAAGGCTCTACAACTACAATTAGCTCAATTTCGTCTATATGGAAATCAAGAAAAAATTATGGGGATGCTAAAAGAACATGATTTACAGGATTCAGAACATATCCAAGTAATTGCGGCAGCATCAAGTACTGAGGCCGCAGAACTTTCTGTTAAAGCTGTGAGAAATGGTGAAGCAGATGTACTTATGAAAGGGAACATCCCAACAGCAAATATTTTAAAAGCAGTATTAAATAAAGAATGGGGACTTCGTAAAGGTAGCGTGTTATCACATGTTGCAGCGTTTGAAGTTCCAAATTATGATCGCTTGATTTTTGTCACAGATGCAGCAATGAATATTGCTCCTGATGTACAGCAAAAAGCTGCTATTATACAAAATACTGCCTCCGTTGCCCGGGCAATAGGAATCGAATTGCCGAAAGTGGCTCCGATTGCGGCGGTGGAAGTTATTAATCCGGCGATGCAGGCGACAATTGATGCAGCGATGTTAACACAAATGAATCGCCGCGGACAAATTAAAGATTGTATCGTTGATGGACCACTTGCTTTAGATAATGCTGTATCACAAATTGCGGCAGAACATAAAGGCATAATAAGTGATGTAGCAGGTAAGGCAGATATTTTACTCGTCCCAACAATTGAAGCTGGAAACGTGTTATATAAATCGCTTGTCTATTTTGCAAATGCAAATGTAGGTGCAATGATTGCCGGCGCGAAGGCACCGATTGTTTTAACATCTCGTGCAGATTCAGCAGAAACAAAAGTATATTCATTAGCTCTAGCAGTTGCGACTGCTTCCAAATAAACTAAAAGGGTAAAACAATTAGGGGGAAATGACAATGACATTAGAAATCTTCGAATACTTAGAAAAATATGATTATGAACAAGTAGTATTTTGTCAAGATAAAGAATCTGGCTTAAAAGCAATCATTGCAATTCATGATACAACGCTTGGACCAGCTCTTGGTGGAACAAGAATGTGGACATATGATTCTGAAGAAGCGGCGATTGAAGATGCATTGCGCCTTGCAAAAGGGATGACATATAAAAATGCAGCAGCTGGTTTAAACTTAGGTGGTGCGAAAACAGTTATCATCGGCGACCCACGTAAAGATAAAAGTGAAGCAATGTTCCGTGCATTAGGCCGTTACATTCAAGGACTAAACGGGCGATATATTACTGCAGAAGATGTCGGTACAACTGTTGATGATATGGATATCATTCACGAAGAAACTGACTTCGTAACAGGAATTTCACCTTCATTCGGTTCTTCTGGTAACCCATCTCCAGTAACTGCATATGGTGTTTATCGTGGTATGAAAGCAGCTGCTAAAGAGGCATTTGGTACAGATAGCCTAGAAGGAAAAGTAATCGCTGTTCAAGGTGTTGGTAACGTAGCATACCACCTATGCAAACATTTACACGCTGAAGGGGCACAACTAATTGTTACAGATATTAATAAAGAAGCTGTCCAACGTGCAGTAGAAGAATTTGGTGCAACAGCAGTTGAGCCGAATGAAATTTACGGTGTAGAATGTGACATTTATGCACCATGTGCATTAGGTGCAACAGTAAATGACGAAACAATTCCACAACTTAAAGCAAAAGTAATTGCAGGTTCTGCAAATAATCAATTAAAAGAAGATCGTCATGGTGATGCGGTTCATGAAATGGGAATTGTATACGCACCAGACTATGTAATTAATGCAGGCGGCGTAATTAACGTAGCAGATGAATTGTATGGATATAATAGAGAACGTGCACTAAAACGCGTAGAATCTATTTATGACACAATTGCAAAAGTAATTGAGATTTCAAAACGTGACGGTGTACCAACTTATGTTGCAGCAGATCGTCTAGCTGAAGAACGTATTGCAAGTTTAAAAAATACTCGTAGTACATTCTTACGCAACGGCCATAACATTATTAGCCGTCGCTAATCTATCATATATAAATTTTACAAAAGCTGTGGTTACCTCTTATGAGGTTTCCGCTGCCTTTTGAATTTAAAGGTGGAGGTAGCAACATTGTCCTTAAATCGAATCCTTGTTATTAATCCGGGTAGTACATCCACAAAAATAGGTGTTTTTGATAATGAGAGACCCGTTTTAGAAGAAACTATTCGTCATGATGTAGATAAAATTGGGAAATATAAACGAATTATTGATCAATATGAATTTCGAAAAGAGACAATTTTAGAAGTTTTACATTCTCATGGTATTAATATTTCGAAATTAAACGCTGTTTGTGGCCGCGGAGGCTTACTTCGTCCTATTGAAGGTGGTACTTATACAGTAAACGAATCGATGTTAGAAGATTTAAGAAATGGATATAGTGGCCATCACGCTTCAAATCTTGGAGGCATTTTAGCATATGAAATTGCCTCAGGATTAAATATTCCAGCATTCATCGTTGATCCGGTTGTTGTGGATGAAATGGATCCAATTGCGCGTATTAGCGGTATTTCTGGTATGGAGAGAAAAAGTATTTTTCATGCATTAAACCAAAAAGCTGTGGCACGTAAAGTTGCAGAAGAACTAGATCGTAAATATGAAGATTTAAATTTATTAATTGCTCATATGGGCGGGGGAATTACAGTTGGTGCTCATAAAAATGGAAAAGTTATTGATGTAAATAATGGCTTGAACGGAGAAGGACCATTTAGTCCAGAGCGTGCTGGAACAGTACCGGTTGGTCAATTAATAGAAATGTGTTTCTCTGGTGAGTATTACCGTGATGAAATGATGAAAAAGATTGTTGGACAAGGCGGATTAGTGAGTCTCATCGGTACAAATGATGCAATTAAGGTTGAAAACATGGTTGAAAAAGGTGATCCTGAAGCAACTTTGGTTTACAAAGCAATGGCATATCAAGTTGCAAAAGAAATTGGCGGAGCAAGCGCTGTTCTTCATGGGAAAGTAGATGCTATCGTTTTAACGGGTGGACTCGCATATAGCAAAATCCTTGTGGATGAAATAAAAGAGCGTGTTCATTGGATCGCAGATGTCATTGTGCATCCTGGAGAAGATGAATTACAAGCATTAGCAGAAGGAGCGCTTCGTGTATTACGTGAGGAAGAAGCTCCAAAAGAGTATGTTGTACGAGAAAAAGAAACGGTAGCTAGGGGTTGAGATAATGGCAAAAGAATATGATTTAGTCATCGTTGGCGGCGGTACTGGTGGATATGTTGCTGCTATTCGTGCATCACAATTAGGGCTAAAAACAGCGCTTGTTGAAAAAGATAATCTTGGTGGTACTTGTTTACACAAAGGCTGTATCCCTAGTAAAGCGCTACTACGCAGTGCTGAAGTATTTGCAACTGCGAAAAAGAGTGAAGAGTTTGGTGTTGTAACGAGTAATGTGGAATTAAATTTTGCTAAAGTACAAGAGCGTAAAGAAAAGATTGTAACGCAGCTTCACAAAGGTGTTCAGCATTTAATGAAGCAAGGTAAAATTGATGTGTTTGAAGGTATCGGCCGAATTCTTGGACCTTCTATCTTCTCTCCAATGCCAGGAACAATTTCGGTTGAACTTGCGAGTGGGGAAGAGAATGAAATGTTAATCCCGAAAAATGTGCTCATTGCAACAGGTTCTCATCCAAATTCATTACCAGGATTAGAATTAGATGGAGAATACGTAATGTCATCGGATCATGCTCTAAAAATGGAAACGCTTCCGAAGTCTATCATTATTGTCGGTGGTGGTGTAATTGGGATTGAGTGGGCGTCTATGCTTGCTGATTTCGGTGTAGAGGTTACTGTATTAGAATATGCAAAGCATGTTTTACCTCTGGAAGATCAAGATGTTTCAAAAGAAATGCAACGTCTCTTAAAGAAAAAAGGAATTAAAGTAGTGACGGGTGCAAAAGTATTACCAGAAACATTAGTAAAAGATAATGGCGTAGCAATTCAAGCAGAACACAATGGTGAAAACAAAGAATTCAAGGCTGAAAAAATGCTCGTATCCGTAGGAAGACGAGCAAATACGCAAAACATTGGCCTAGAGAATACTGACATTACCCTGGAAAAAGGATACATTCAAACAAATGAGTTTTATCAAACGAAAGAATCACATATTTATGCAATTGGTGATGTAATTGGCGGCTTACAGCTTGCACATGTTGCTTCACATGAAGGTATTGTTGCTGTGGAACATATTGCTGGTAAAGAAGTTATGCCAATTGATTACTCTATGGTATCGAAATGTGTATATAGTAGTCCGGAAGTTGCTTCCGTTGGTTTAACGGAACAAGAAGCGAAAGAAAAAGGCTACAAATTAAAAGTAGGTAAATTCTCATTCCGTGCAATTGGAAAAGCACTTGTATATGGAGAATCAGATGGTTTTGTGAAACTTGTAGTTGATGAAGAAACAAATGACATTCTCGGTGTTCATATGATCGGCCCACATGTAACGGACATGATTTCTGAAGCTGGTCTTGCAAGAGTACTTGATGCAACACCTTGGGAAGTGGCACATACAATTCATCCGCATCCATCATTATCAGAAGCGATTGGTGAAGCTGCATTAGCAGTAGATGGGAAAGCGTTACACGCATAAAAATGTGGATTTAGGAGGTTATGAAAATGGCAGAAGTAAAAGAAAAGCGCCATGAAGAGCTTGGCTTAAGTGATGAGCAAGTATTAGAAATGTATCGTACGATGTTGCTTGCACGTAAAATTGACGAACGTATGTGGTTATTAAACCGTGCAGGGAAAATTCCATTCGTAATTTCTTGTCAAGGACAGGAAGCTGCACAAGTAGGTGCAGCATTTGCACTTGATCGTGAAAAAGATTATGCATTACCATATTATCGTGATATGGGTGTTGTGCTAGCATTTGGTATGACAGCAAAAGAGCTTATGTTGTCTGGCTTTGCAAAAGCAGGAGATCCAAACTCTGGTGGCCGTCAAATGCCTGGTCACTTCGGTCAAAAGAAAAATCGTATTGTGACAGGTTCATCACCAGTTACAACGCAAGTACCTCATGCAGTAGGTATTGCATTAGCAGGAAAAATGGAAAAGAAAGATTTAGTAACGTTTGTTACCTTCGGTGAAGGTTCTTCTAACCAAGGAGATTTCCACGAAGGTGCTAACTTTGCAGGTGTACACAAATTACCTGTTATCTTCATGTGTGAAAATAATAAATACGCGATTTCTATCCCAGTTGAAAAGCAATTAGCATGTAAAAATGTATCCGATCGTGCAATTGGTTACGGAATGCCAGGATATACAGTGGATGGAAATGATCCACTTGAAGTATATAAAGTTGTAAAAGAAGCAGCAGACCGTGGTCGCCGAGGTGAAGGCCCAACTTTAGTTGAAACGGTATCCTATCGTTTAACAGCACACTCTAGTGACGATGATGATCGTGTATATCGCGATAAAGAAGAAGTAGAAGAAGCGAAGAAAAAAGATTCAATCTTTACATTTGCGGCTTATTTAAAAGAGGTTGGCGTGTTAACAGAGGAATCTGAAAAACAAATGTTAGACGAAATTATGCATATTGTAAATGAAGCTACAGAATATGCAGAAAATGCTCCGTATGCAGCACCTGAAGACGCATTGAAGCACGTATACGCAGAATAGGGGGGAACGTTTCATGGCTGTAATGTCTTATATTGACGCGATTACATTAGCGATGCGCGAAGAAATGGAACGCGATGAGAAAGTATTTGTATTAGGAGAAGACGTTGGTAAAAAAGGTGGCGTATTTAAAGCGACCCACGGATTATATGACCAATTTGGTGAAGACCGTTCGCTTGATACACCGCTTGCAGAATCTGCAATTGCAGGGGTGGCGATCGGTGCAGCAATGTATGGTATGCGTCCAATTGCTGAAATGCAATTTGCTGATTTTATTATGCCAGCAGTAAACCAAATTGTTTCTGAGGCAGCAAAAATTCGTTATCGTTCAAATAATGACTGGACCTGTCCACTAACAATTCGTGCGCCATTTGGTGGTGGGGTTCATGGTGCCTTGTATCATTCGCAGTCTGTAGAAGCAATGTTCGCAAACCAACCAGGTTTAAAAATTGTTATTCCTTCAACACCATATGATGCAAAGGGATTATTAAAAGCGGCAATCCGTGATGAAGACCCAGTATTATTCTTTGAACATAAACGTGCATATCGCCTAATTAAAGGTGAAGTACCAGAAGATGATTACGTATTACCAATTGGAAAAGCGGATGTAAAGCGTGAAGGTGATGATATTACTGTTATCACATACGGATTATGTGTTCACTTTGCTCTTCAAGCAGCTGAAAAATTAGCGCAAGATGGTATTTCAGCACATATTCTTGATTTACGTACTGTGTATCCATTAGATAAAGAAGCAATTATTGAAGCGGCGTCAAAAACAGGTAAAGTTCTTCTTGTAACGGAAGATAATAAAGAAGGAAGCATTATGAGTGAAGTGGCAGCAATTATTGCGGAAAATTGCTTGTTTGATTTAGATGCACCAGTTGCGCGTCTTGCAGGCCCAGACGTTCCAGCGATGCCATATGCACCAACAATGGAAAAATTCTTTATGGTAAATCCAGATAAAGTTGAAAAAGCAATGCGTGAACTTGCGGAATTTTAATCGGGGGGACTATACATGGCTGTAGAAAATATTACAATGCCTCAGCTCGGGGAGAGCGTAACAGAAGGTACAATTAGTAAGTGGCTCGTAAACGTTGGCGATCACGTAAATAAATATGATCCGCTTGCAGAGGTAATGACAGATAAAGTAAATGCAGAAGTACCATCTTCTTTCACGGGAATTGTGAAAGAGTTAATCGCTGGTGAAGGCGATACACTTGCTGTAGGTGAAACTGTTTGTGTGATTCAAGTAGAGGGCGCAGATGAAGTAGCTGCCACTGCTGTAGAAGAGAAAACAAAAGAGGAACCAAAAGTAGAAGTAGCTGTAGCTGAAAAAGTATCAAAAGTGAAGCAACCAACTGATGGTAAGCCACGTTTCTCACCAGCTGTATTAAAGCTTGCAGGTGAGCATAATATTGATTTAGATGCAGTAGAAGGTACGGGAGCAAATGGCCGTATTACACGTAAAGATATTTTAAAGCTAGTTGAATCTGGAAGTATTCCAGTAGTAGGTGCGAAGAAAGAGGGGGCGGTTGTATCTGTACCGACACCAGCGGAAGCACCAAAAGTGACTACACCAGCACCAGTAGCACAAAAAACAGAAGCGGAAAAACCAGTTTCTGTACCGACAGTACCTGGAGATATCGAAATTCCAGTGACAGGTGTGCGTAAAGCAATTGCAGCAAATATGCTACGTAGTAAACATGAAGCGCCTCATGCTTGGATGATGATTGAAGTAGATGTAACAAATCTTGTATCATACCGTAATTCAATCAAAGGCGAATTTAAAAAGCGTGAAGGGTTCAATTTAACGTTCTTTGCATTCTTCGTAAAAGCAGTTGCACAAGCATTGAAAGAATACCCACAAATTAACTCAATGTGGGCTGGCGATAAAATCGTTCAGAAGAAAGATATCAATCTTTCTATCGCAGTTGCAACAGAAAATGAATTATTTGTACCTGTTATTAAACAAGCGGATGAGAAAACAATTAAAGGAATCGCTCGTGAAATTACAGAACTTGCAGGCAAAGTACGGACAAAATCGTTAAAAGCAGATGAAATGCAAGGCGGTACATTTACAATTAATAACACAGGATCATTTGGTTCAGTTCAATCTATGGGTATTATTAACCATCCACAAGCTGCTATTTTACAAGTAGAATCTATTGTGAAACGCCCGGTTATTATGGATAATGGTATGTTTGGTGCACGTGATATGGTTAACTTATGTCTATCGCTTGACCATCGTGTACTGGATGGCTTGATTTGTGGTAAGTTCTTAGGACACGTAAAAGAAATTCTTGAAAATGTATCTGAAAATAATACATCTGTATATTAATAAAAAGCTCGCAACATGCGAGCTTTTTTCTTTGTAAAAGTTTACTTTCCTATTCTCTATTCCACAATAAAATAAACATTCTTCCAGTAATCTTACAATGAATAGCAATGTATTATAAATTTACGAAAATCCATTGCTGATATTCTCTATATAGATATAAAATAAGAAAAGAATAATTTTTTTGGCAAACCTTACTGATGAATCTGTAGTATAATATATTGTATTGTATGAAAAAGAAAGTTATTCTATATAAGTATTTTATAGATTCTGTGCAATCAGTCGTCAAAACATGAAGGTTGTTGACTCCTGGTTTTTTATTTTGCTTTAACAATGTTTCAGGAGGATGTCATGAAGAGAAGTACCGAGTTTCTAAAGAGTTTAGATGTAAAATTAATTTTAATTTTGTGTGTGCTGTGCGTCACAAGTATAGCTGCTATATATAGCAGTCAGCAAACAGGACAATATGGAAATTCAAACTTTGCAATGAAACAAGGAATCAACTATGTAATAGGTGCTGTATTGTTACTACTCGTTGCGAGTATCGATTTAGATCAATTGCAAAAGTTAGCTTGGCCATTTTATATTGTTGGGTTTGCGTCGATTATAATACTTAAGATTTCACCATTTAAAGCTTTAACGCCTGAAATTTTAGGAGCAAAAAGATGGTTTAAAGTTCCGGTTCTTGGGGCTATCCAGCCGTCAGAGTTTTTCAAAATCGCATTGCTGATTCTAATTGCAAGTTTAGCAGTGAAGCATAATGCGAAATATACAGCACGAACATTTCAAACGGATATGATATTAGTAGGTAAAATCATTTTAGTATCAATCCCGCCTTCATTGATTGTATATAGTCAACCTGATACAGGGATGGTTTTCTTATATGCAGCAGGCATTGCATGTATTTTATTTATGTCAGGTATTCAAAAGAAATTAATTGCAATATGTACAGTTATTCCACTGACCATATTGTCCTCGTTAGTGTTTATCTTTTTGAAATATCCAGATATTATTTTTAAAAAATTGGTTCCGTTATTAAAGCCGCATCAACAATCACGAATTTTGGGTTGGTTAGATCCATTTGAGCATGCAGATCAAGGGTATCAAACACAACAATCTATTTTAGCGGTTGGTAGTGGAGGAATGGACGGAAAAGGGTTTGGGTATGGTAGTGTCTATATTCCTGAAAAACATACCGATTTCATTTTCGCTACAATTGCTGAAGAAGGTGGATTTTTAATTGCAGCTTTTGTTGTATTTATGTTCCTTCTTCTTCTCTATCGAACAATTATAATTGGTTATTCAGCAGATAATCTATTTGGTACACTATTATGTGCTGGTATCATTGGTGTCTTAACACTGCAAATCTTCCAAAATGTTGGTATGATTGTTGGATTAATGCCGGTAAAAGGGATTGCACTTCCATTTTTATCATATGGAGGAAGTTCCTTATTCTCGAATATGATGATGATGGGGCTCGTCTTATCGGTACGGAAAACGTACAAAAAGTACATGTTTTCAGTTAATTAAAGTTAATTTATTCAAAAAGCTGATTCGTTCTTATACGAATCAGCTTTTTTGTATAGAGAGGGTCTTAATGATCACAAATTAAAGAAAGTTTGTAATGATTAAGGAGTACGGATTCATGCATATATATTTTTGAGTAGGCCCATCATCTTTCTCATATAGGATGTGTTTGCTTTAGTAGGAAAACAGAAATATGAGCAAAGGAAGAATTATTAAAAAGGTCTTCCTAGAATTCATTCAATTAGCAATGATAGATGAGGTGGAACGAATTGATATTTTGTTAAAAAAATGAAATGTATACGCATTTTACCACTCTATGCATATGATACAATAGTGTGGACAACGAAATAAAAAGAGGGAGGTGTTTCCATGGGATATGTGGAAGAGTTACGAAAAGTAGTTGGTCATCGCCCTTTAATTTTAGTAGGTGCTGTTGTTCTTGTAATAAATGAAAATGGACATGTTTTATTACAACAACGAACAGAACCATATGGAAAATGGGGATTGCTTGGCGGCTTGATGGAACTTGGTGAATCACCAGAAGAAACAGCTTGCCGTGAAGTGTATGAAGAAGCAGGTATTCATGTGAAAAATTTACGTTTAATCAATGTGTTTTCTGGGGCTAACTATTTTATGAAATTAGCAAACGGTGACGAGTTTCAAGCGGTAACGACGGCCTATTATTCAAACGAGTATGAAGGCACGTTATCTATAAACAAAGAAGAAGCAGTCGAACTTAAGTTTTTTCCGATAAGAGAGCTTCCTGATTATATTGTAGGCTCACATAAAAAAATGATTGAGACGTATGTAGAAATAGTAAATACTAAGTAAAATACGATATAATAGTGATGGAAATACAAAAGCACAAGAGGCAATCAGTTTATCTTATGAAGTGTATAAGCAAGAAAAGCGAGTGCAATATAAAGAGGAACGGGAAGCAGAAAAACAAAGAAAGCGTTTCATAAAAGTACAAAAGGCAAAGCAAAAACATCGTGGACATTAAGAAAAGGTGTTAGAGTCCTTGCTCTAACACCTTTTATGTTCTGAAATACAAGTAAACTTACTTGTATTTCAGAAACGGTTACTGGTAAGATACAAATAGGTAGATTTAGAGGAGGGAAAACATTGATAAACTTTAACTTTTTTATGAATGATGTTGTCCGTCAAGCGCGTGAAGAAATTGTTTCCGCTGGTTATACAGAATTAACAACACCAGAAGCGGTCGATGAAGCATTCAAGAAAAATGGCACAACACTTGTAATGGTAAACTCAGTATGCGGTTGTGCAGGCGGTATTGCTCGTCCTGCTGCTGCGCATTCCGTACATTATGATAAACGTCCAAATCACCTTGTAACAGTGTTTGCAGGGCAGGATAAAGAGGCAACGGCGCACGCGCGTGAATATTTTGAGGGGTATCCACCTTCTTCTCCATCTTTTGCATTATTAAAAGATGGAAAGATTGTAACGATGGTAGAACGCCATGAAATTGAAGGGCACGATCCAATGCAAGTCATTGCAAAATTACAATCATACTTTGAAGAAAATTGTGAAGAGCTATAATAAAAACGATAAAAAACGGTATGTACGCATAAAAGTGTACGTACCGTTTTTTTATTTTGTTTAATATGTACTCTTAGATTATATGAGGTATGTATAAAAGTTATTTTTATGCATTGTTTTATACGTTTTAAATAGTATTTTTGTTATTTGTAAAGAGATATTTATTTATTTTTATTTTAAATATTGCATAAAAATAAATATGTTGTTACAATACATACATCGAATAAAAATTCTATAAAACTTTTAAATATACATTATTAGGGGGAAGAAACATGAAGAAAATATTATCAGTTTCATTTGCACTTATTTTAATCGTAAGTATATTCAGTGCTTGTAGTAAGGGGGAAGCGACAGAAAAAGTAAGTGCAAATAAAAAAGTACTTGTTATGGGGACTTCAGCAGACTATAAACCGTATGAATATGTAGAAGCATCGAAAAGTGATGCAATTATCGGCTTTGATGTAGATATTGCAAAATATATTGGAAAAGAACTTGGGTATGAAGTAAAAATAAAAGATATGGATTTTGGTGGATTATTAGCATCGCTTAGCTCAGGAAAAGTTGATTTTGTTATGGCTGGTATGACGCCAACTCCAGAACGTAAAGAGAATGCGGACTTTACAGACATTTATTTTGTTGCTAAAAACATGATTGTTTCGAAAAAAGAATCTGGTATTAAGTCATTACAAGATTTGAAAGATAAAAAAATAGGTGTACAAACAGGTTCTATTCAAGAAGAAAAGGCAAAGGAATTTACAAAGCAAGTAAACTTCCAAGCTGAAGGTCGTGACCGTATACCAGAAATCGTACAGGAAATTAAAGCAGGACGCTTTGATGCTGCTATTTTAGAAGATACAGTTGCTAAAAATTATTTAGAAAAAATGAAAGATGTACAAGGAATTGAAATTCAAGAAGCTCCGGAAGAAGTAGGGGCAGCAATTGCTCTTCCGAAAAATAGTGATAAAACAGCGGAATTCAATAAGGTAATTAAAAAAATGCAAGAGAATGGCGAGATGGATAAATTAGTGAAGAAATGGTTTGGCAGCGAGAAATAAGCTGCCTTTCTATTTTCTGTGAGAGGAATGACAAAAGATGAATCTAGATTTCTCGGCAATTACTCCGTCGATACCATATATTTTAAAAGGTTTAGAAGTAACATTAAAAATTGTAGCTGTATCTGCTCTAATTGGTTTTGTATTGGGGACGTTACTAGCACTTTGTAAAATTGCTAGTATAAGAGTTTTAAACATCGCTGCTGATTTATATACATCTATATTTCGTGGTACACCACTTGTCTTACAACTAATGATTATTTATTTCGGTGTTCCACAAATGATCGGATATGATATACCAGCTTTTTTAGCAGCAGTACTTGCATTTAGTTTAAACTCAGGTGCATATATGTCTGAGGTAATCCGTGCAGGGATTCAAGCAGTTGATAAAGGACAGACAGAAGCTGCGATGGCACTAGGTGTTCCATATGGAAAAATGATGAAAAATATTATATTACCGCAAGCATTAAAAAATATATTACCAGCGCTTGTGAACGAATTTGCAACACTTACGAAAGAGTCGGCAGTAGTGACAGTAATTGGTGCTACGGATTTAATGCGCCGTGCATACATTGTAGGCGGTGAAACATTTAAGTATCTGGAACCATTACTATTTGTCGGACTTGTTTACTATATTCTAGTGATTATTCTTACATTAGTTGGAAAAGTAATTGAAGGGAGAATGAAAAAAAGTGATTAAAATTGAAAACCTTCATAAATCATTTGGACAAAATGAAGTATTAAAAGGAATTACGACAACAATTGAAAAGGGTGAGGTTGTTGCCATCGTTGGGCCGTCTGGATCAGGAAAATCAACGTTTTTACGTTGTATGAATGTGCTAGAAACACCGACAAGTGGTCAAATTTGGATTGGTAACGAAGAGGTGACAAATCCAAAAGCAAACATTATGAGTGTTTGTGAAAACGTTGGGATGGTGTTTCAGCATTTTCATTTATTCCCTCATATGACAGTGTTAGAAAATATTACGTACGCCCCTGTAAATGTAAAAGGTGTAGCAAAACCAGAAGCGGAGAAAAAAGCAAAGGAACTTCTTGAAAAAGTTGGTTTATTAGAGAAAAAAGATGCATATCCAAACCGTCTTTCAGGTGGACAAAAGCAACGGGTAGCAATTGCGAGAGCGCTCGCTATGGAACCGCAAGTTATGCTATTCGATGAACCAACGTCTGCACTAGATCCAGAGATGGTAAAAGAGGTATTAGAAGTGATGAAATCGTTAGTCACTACTGGAATGACAATGGCAATTGTGACACATGAGATGGGATTTGCAAAGGAAGTAGCTGATCGTGTACTTTTCTTAGATGGTGGGAAATTAGTTGAAGACACGAACCCAGAGAAATTTTTCACAGCACCAAAGAGTGAACGAGCGCAAGAATTTTTACAAAAAATATTGTAACCTGTAAAAGTTAAGTGAATAATAAGTTGAAAAGGATGACAGCTTGTCATCCTTTTTTTATACTTGTTGTAAATACGTTTATACATATAGGAGCAATGATATGTTTAGAATTGGATATCGTACAGTGAAAACAGCGGTCGGAACAGGTGTAGCAGTTTTTATTGCTCAGTTATTAGGCTTAGAATTTTATAGTTCTGCGGGTATTTTGGTGATTTTGTGTGTGCAAAATACGAAACGTAAATCACTTCAAGTCTCTTTACACCGATTTTTAGCGTGTTTATTATCAATGGTGTTCTCGTTTTGTATTTTTGAAACAATCGGTTATACACCACTTGCCATTAGTTTGTTACTTCTTACTTTTATTCCAACAGCTGTTATGTTTAAAATTCAAGAAGGAATTGTTACAAGTTCCGTTATCGTTATGCATTTATATTCATTAAAACATATTACGTGGTTAGCAGTTGGAAATGAAATTGCGATTTTAACAATTGGAATTAGCGTAGCTTTATTAATGAATATGTATATGCCAAGCGCGGAAAAGAAATTAAAGGAGTATCAGGAACAAGTAGAAGCAAATTTTAAAATCATTTTGTTTGAAATGGCTGCCTATTTACGAAATCGAGATAGTACTTGGGATGGAAGAGAATTAATTGAAACAGAGGAAATATTGAAACAAGCAAAGGATATATCCTTTAAAAAACTTGAAAATCAATTTATGAGAGAAGACGATTACTATTATCGGTATTTCGATATGCGCATGCAGCAATTTGCGATTTTAGAAAGAATTATGCCACTAGCTGCTTCCTTATCATGGTCGTATGAGCAGGCTAGTATGATTGCGGAAGTAATTAAAAATGTGGGGAATTCGATTCGTCCAGAAAGTACGGGAATTATTTCACTTAGACAATTACAGGAAATGAGAGAGATTTTTAGGGTAATGCCTCTTCCAGAGACACGTGAGGAATTTGAAATGCGTGCAAAACTTGTTCAACTTGTTTATGAAATGGAGCAATATTTGCTCATTAAAAGTAGGTTTAAAGGGAAGGATAATATAAAAGAACTTATATAGAAGGTAGGAATTGATTATGCCGTATCTTCTTTCTTTATTATTATGTTTTTCTCTTTCGCCGATTTGGCCCCTGGGTGATAACCCTCGTGTTGGCGATCCTTTTATTATTGTAAATAAGCAGACGAATAAGCTGGCTTATATTGATAATGGTAAAATTCAAAAAGTTTTTCCTGTAGCGACAGGGAAAACAAATGAGTTAACGCCAGAGGGAACTTTTGATATTGTTTTAAAAGCGAAAGATCCATATTATATTGCAAAAAATATCCCTGGTGGATCACCCGAAAACCCACTTGGGTCTAGATGGATGGGATTCAATGCGAGAGAGACTGATGGAAGTAAATATGGTATACATGGCACAAATCAGCCAAGCTCAATTGGAAAGTATATTTCACAAGGATGTATACGAATGAAGAAACAAGATGTCGAATATTTATTTGATCGTATTCCAATTGGAACGAAGGTGTGGATTGTAAAATCAAACAAACCGTTTCAGAAGCTCGCGAAGGAAAAAGGGGCTATTGCATACGAAAAGGTCAACCGTACAAGTTGGCTTTTTCTTTCTGTCTAAGTTGTCTTGACATGTGTACATAACCATGCGTTAATGAAAGTATAAAAAGATAGTAGGAAAAGGAGTTGCTTGTATGTATTTGAATCCAAAGATTTCGTATATGCAATTTTTTATCGGCTTTCTATTCATTGTTACTTTCATATTAGCAACTTTTCATGTATGCTCTTTTCTTATATCTATTGTGTTTATGGCACTGCTGAATCTGACATTTGTAATTGGAGCGTTTCAGCAGAAACATTACACGAGTTTCGTTATGGCTCTTGTGATGGCTTTTTCATTTAGTGTTGTAGCGATTGTGTTACTCATAAAATAATATGAAAACAATTATGATTGAACAGGCTGTTTATTTTCTATCTTGGAGAATAAACAGCCTTTTTGCACATGAATAGAAAGTAAAAGAAGGACGATATATCGTCCTTCTTACCAAAACATACTTGCACCAGCAAGTAATGTTGTTACAAGCATGGAAATCAGCATAACGTATATCACAACTTTTTGTGCTTTTTTGTTCATATGAATCCTCCTTACAATCGGTTCAATCTTATTGTATCGAGAAACGAAAACGTAGACAAGGGTATAGAGAAGACAAAAACCGAGAAGTGCATTTAAAACGCAACAGGAAAATTCGAAGTGAATAGCGAATATAGAAGGAGAGGGGTATGGGCATGGAACACAATTCTCTTGTATGTAGTGCTTTTTTACGAAAGTTTCACAAGATGAAGAATGGGGATACGATGATGAAAATATACGAAACAGAACGTTTACAATTGAGAGAAATCGATGAGTCGTATGCAGAACAAGTTCTTCAATATTACGACAGAAATCGTGAGTTTTTAAAAGCGTGGGAAGAATATCGACCAGATGATTTTTTTACACTAGATTATCAAAAGAAACGATTGCAAAAAGATAGAAAAGAGTTTTCGGATGGGAAAATTATTCGACTATGGATTTTTAAAAAAGGTGACAATACGAATGTTATTGGTTGTATTTCATTCAATTTAATTGTGCGCGGGATTTATCAGTCGTGCATTCTTAGTTATAAATTAGATAAAGATGAATTGAATAAAGGCTATACGACAGAAGCACTTAGAAAAGCCATTGATGTTGCATTTCAAGAATTTCAGTTACATCGCATAGAAGCGCCGATTATGCCACGTAATTTAGCATCTATACAAGTTGTAACGAAGATTGGTTTTCAATATGAGGGTGTGTCCCGGAAAATGTTAATGGTAAATGGGGTTTGGGAAGACCATATGCGCTGGGTGCTTTTAAATGAGTAGGAGAAAGCAGATGGCTATCTAGATGTGTGAACCATCTGTTTTTTGTTCTGTCTTTCGAAACTTTTGCGAAATTCTGTTATAATTAATGTTGTTACATACATAACGTAGTGCAGGAGGCGCATTCTTATGATTAATCAAGAACGTTTAGTAAATGAATTTATGGAACTTGTACAAGTAGATTCTGAAACGAAATATGAAGCAGAAATTTGCAAAGTGTTAACAGAGAAATTTACTGCTTTAGGTGTTGAAGTATTTGAAGATGACACAATGGGTGTAACTGGACATGGTGCTGGTAACCTAATTTGTACGCTACCAGCAACGAAAGAAGGGGTAGAGACAATCTATTTCACTTCTCATATGGATACAGTAGTTCCTGGTAAAGGAATTAAGCCTTCTATTAAAGATGGTTATATCGTATCAGATGGTACTACAATTTTAGGATCAGATGATAAAGCTGGATTAGCAGCTATGTTTGAAGCAATCCGTATTTTAAAAGAAAAAAATATTCCTCATGGAAAAATCGAATTTATTATTACAGTTGGTGAAGAATCTGGTCTTGTTGGTGCGAAAGCACTAGATCGTGAACGTATTACAGCGAAATATGGCTATGCATTAGATAGTGATGGAAAAGTTGGCGAAATCGTAGTTGCCGCACCAACACAAGCGAAAGTGAATGCAATCATTCGCGGGAAAACAGCTCATGCTGGTGTAGCACCAGAAAAAGGTATATCAGCAATTACAATTGCAGCGAAAGCAATTGCGAAAATGCCACTTGGTCGTATTGATTCTGAAACAACTGCAAATATCGGTCGTTTTGAAGGTGGTACACAAACAAATATCGTTTGTGACCATGTGCAAATCTTTGCAGAAGCTCGTTCTTTAGTGAATGAAAAAATGCAAGAGCAAGTTGCAAAAATGAAAGAAGCATTTGAAACAACTGCCAAAGAAATGGGCGGTCAAGCAGATGTTGAAGTAAAAGTTATGTACCCAGGATTTAAATTTGCTGATGGCGATCATGTTGTAGAGGTTGCAAAACGTGCCGCTGAAAAAATTGGTCGTACGCCTTCTCTTCACCAAAGTGGTGGCGGAAGTGACGCAAACGTAATTGCTGGACATGGTATTCCAACAGTAAACTTAGCAGTTGGCTATGAAGAAATTCATACAACAAACGAAAAAATTCCTGTTGAAGAATTAGCAAAAACAGCTGAATTAGTTGTAGCGATTATTGAAGAAGTAGCGAAATAATTGTAAGTAATACAAAAAAGAACTTGTAAACTATAATTGGTTTACAAGTTCTTTTTTTATTTGGATTCAATTGCTTTCACAAGGCGAATGAGCCAATATAAAAAAATCCATGGGAGTATATAGGTTGTTGCAATGCGCACTACGTGAGGTAGAAGTGCAAAGGTAATATTAACATTGAAAACTGGCAGTAATAAATAGTTAATAGCAATAATTAATATAATAACTAGAAAGGTGTAATTGAGTTTACTATGATTTTTCATATCACCCACTCCTTTTACAGGATTATCCATTGTTAATTTAAGTATATCAAAAAATATAATGTGAAAGAACCTGCTTTTTATATTGGAAAAGCTCCACAGTCCTTATCGTATTTGATATAATACATTTAAGAACAGATGTTCTTTTTCGGAGGTGGAAATATGAGAGAAATGTATCCAAAAAACGGTCGTGTTATTTTACATGTGGATATGAACTGTTTCTTTGCATCAGTTGAAATTGCACATGATCCGTCGTTAAAAGGAAAGCCATTAGCGGTTGCAGGAAATGAAAAAGAGCGAAAAGGGATCATTGTAACATGCAGCTATGAAGCAAGGGAACACGGAGTACGTACAACAATGCCACTTTGGGAAGCAAAGCGGTTATGTCCAAATTTAGTTGTAAAGCATCCGAACTTTAAGTTGTATCGCGAGGCGTCATTTGAGATGTTTCAAATTCTTTCGCGCTTTACTGAAAAGATACAGCCAGTTTCTATAGACGAAGGTTATTTAGATATAACAGATTGTTATGGATTAGGATCACCTCTTGAAATTGCCAAGATGATTCAACAAACTTTATTAACAGAATTAAAGTTACCATGTAGCATTGGGATCGCTCCTAATCTTTTTCTTGCAAAGACTGCGTCGGATATGAAAAAACCACTTGGTATTACCGTGTTTCGGAAACGAGATATTCAAGAGTTACTTTGGCCACGTCCTGTTGAAGCGATGCATGGGATTGGTCAGAAAACAGCGGAAAAATTAAAAGAAATTCATATAGATACAATTGGACAGTTAGCAAACGGGGAAGAGCATGTGATTCGCGCTAAAATAGGAAAGCATGGTGTGGATTTACAGAAACGGGCAAAAGGTGTAGATGATAGAGAAGTAGATCCAAATCAAATGGGACAACATAAAAGCGTAGGGAATTCGGCAACATTTTCGAAAGATATGGATGAAGAGAAGGAATTGCTTGATATGTTAGAGCGATTATCGAAGTCAGTTAGTAAAAGGTTACAAAAACGTACCCTTGTCACCTATAATATTCAAGTTATGATCAAATATCACGATCGGCGTACAGTAACGCGGAGTAAGCAATTAAAAAATGCAATTTGGGAAGAACGCGATATTTTTCAAGCTGCTTCACGTTTATGGAAAGGGCATTGGGATGGAGATCCGATCAGGTTGCTTGGTGTTACAGCTACTGAAATAGAATGGAAGACCGAATCAATTAAACAACTAGATTTATTTTCATTTGAGGAAGATGCGAAAGAAGAACCATTATTAGCTGTGATTGACCAAATTAATGATAAGTATGGAACTCCTATTTTGCAAAGAGGCAGTCAACTGTTTCGAAAGCAGGAGAAATCGTTTCAGCAGAAATTAAAGAATAAATTTATGTAAAAAGTGTCATGGTAATTCAGTATCCATGACACTTTTTATTGTTAACTCGCTTCGAACTGCTTCGTTAAATTTTTCAAATAGTCTCTCTATTATACAGGTGAATAAGAAATGAATTGCAAGGTACATACTTAAGAGTGTAATGATATGAGGTGATGATATATGTCAATGATTAAGATAGATGGTACTAGTTTGTACTATAACGTTCGTGGAGAAGGGATACCTATTATTTTTATTCATCCTCCTTTACTTACCAGTACAAATTTTCAATATCAGGTAGAAGAGTTATCTAAAACATTTAAAGTAATTACTTTTGATATTAGAGGTCATGGACGAAGTGAGTATTCAAGGGAACCAATAACTTACCCGTTAATTGTAGAAGATATGAAGCTCATTTTGGATCACTTAAGTATTCAAAAAGCTTTTATATGTGGATATTCAACAGGCGGCTCAATTGTATTAGAATTCTTGCTGACTGCAGCGGATCGAGCGTTTGGGGGAATTATTATTAGTGGTATGCCAGAAGTGAGTGATAGTTATTTAAAGAATAAGATTTCTTTAGGTGTAAAACTTGCGAAGTTTAGGGCTGTTTTACTGTTAGCGGTATCTATTGCATGGGGGAATTCAAATACAAACAAATTGTTTATAAAGATGTTAAAGGAAGCTCGAAAAGGAAATGCCAAAAATATTGAGCAGTATTACAAGTATAGTTTGAACTATACTTGTACTGAGCAACTCGCAAACATTGCACTTCCCATTTTATTGATTTATGGTAAGGAAGATAAAGTCTTTTATGATTATGCGAAGTTACTGCATGAAAAATTACCATGTAATGAATTGAAATTTATTGAAAAGGTAAAGCATCAAATTCCTACAAAAGCTGCAAAGAATTTAAATGCAATGATTAAGGAATTTATTTTACATCATGAGTAAGAAGAACATGTAAAAAAGCACCGGTTTTCGATGCTTTTTTATTTTATCCTGCTATTCGTGGGCAGTAATACTCCCATCTCAAAGTTCGGTGAAAGCAAAGAAGTTAGGCAGGAGATAAACTGCCCGTAAAAGCCCGATTGGTTTAACTAATAATCAGTGGGGGATGAAGAAAATCCCCACTGATTAAAGTTTCATTTTATAGATTATGAGATGGTATGATTTTCATAAATCACAATCTCTGAATTATTTGGTGTGGAAATACGTTGTGCATAATATGTGATTGATGAAGAAATATACTCTGGTAGTGTCTGACTTGTATGGAATGTTGTGTACTCATGAATTAATTCTTTTAAAGTCGTCCATTCTAGTTGTGCTGGGTGATCAGAAACGAAAGAACTTACCCAGCGATCAAATGAAGATGAAAAATCAGTTTGTAAACGAAATACTTCTTTCATAGTTAAACGCTCCCTTTATATGTGATACAATTATTTTACTACAAAACACGAACGATTGTTAAGTTTTTATTTAAAACGTTCGTAATATATAGTCATCTAGATGAGTAGTGAGCTTTTCATCCTAAAGTGTAGAGAAAGTAAGGAAGTTAAGCTTGTGATGAAGCCAAATCTTGATTTTAATTCATGAAAATTCATTTGCCATTTGAAATAACATTCCGTAAGATGAAAGATAGATTCTATAAAGAGCTGGAGGAAAGAAAGTGGAATTTGTATTTCTAGGAACTGGTGCAGGCGTTCCTTCAAAGGGAAGGAATGTTTCAGCAATTGCTTTGCAATTATTAGAAGAACGTGGTGAAACATGGCTATTTGACTGTGGTGAAGCAACGCAACATCAAATTTTACATACATCTGTGCGCCCGCGTCGCATTGAAAAAATATTTATTACGCATTTACATGGCGACCATATCTTTGGTTTACCGGGTTTATTAGGAAGTCGCTCTTTTCAAGGCGGAACAACGCCATTAACAGTGTACGGGCCGAAAGGAATTAAGCAATTTATCGAGGTGGCATTGTCGGTGAGTACAACTCATGTTAAGTATCCACTTGAAATTGTGGAAATTACTGAGGAAGGTACTGTTTTTGAAGACAAACAATTTTGTGTGGAAACGAAGAGATTATCACATGGAATTGAATGTTTTGGATATCGAATTGTAGAGAAAGATATACAGGGACATCTTCTTGTTGAGAAGCTGTTAGAAGTAGGAGTGAAGCCAGGCCCAATCTTTAAACGGTTAAAAGATGGTGAGACAGTCAAGTTAGATGATGGAAGAGTTTTACACGGGAAAGACTTTATTGGTCCACCGCAAAAGGGAAGAATTATTACAATTTTAGGAGATACACGTTACTGCGAAGCAAGTAGCCAACTTGCGCAAGATGCAGATGTACTTGTACATGAGGCAACATTTGCAGCGGAAGATGAAGAGCAGGCACATGATTATTTTCATTCTACAACAGAGCAGGCAGCTAGAATTGCGCTAAAGGCAAATGTGAAACGGTTAATTTTAACGCATATTAGTTCTCGGTATCAGGGAGATACTTATAAAGAATTATTAGAAGAGGCACAGGCACTGTTTGTGAACACTGAAATTGCAATGGACTTGAAACGTTTTGATGTAGAACGATAAGTTTTTTATAAACAATGGCAATATGAATTTGCCATTGTTTTATTTTTTATAAAAATTTTTTTCTTAATAAACAGATAGAACTGTTTTTATTTTATATCTATATGAACTGGTACAGAAGTTTTAAGAATTTCGGATGTATATGAGAAAAATACAAAATAACTGTTATTTTGAGAAACTGTTATATAAGTGAAATATCATATTGTGATACAAGAAAAATAAACATTTTTAAATTCAGAAATTTTAAAATTCAATAAAAGTAAGCGTTTCATAAAAAACAAGCTATAATGAGGGCACATTACAATTCATCGTGAGTTACATCGTGCATTTTAGCCATTTTTCGTAACGAAACGAAATTGACTAAAAGGGAGAGGACAACATGGAGATTATTAAGGGAACTGTACTATTATTATTTGTATTAAGTTTCACTCTTTAGTTTTAAAGCACCGAATGGTATGAAAGCAATGGGGGCCTTAGCTAGTGCTGCAGTTGCAAGTTTCTTAGTAGAAGCATTTCAGCTATACGTTGGTGGAGATTTAATCGGAATACCGTTTTTAAAAGAGGTTGGAGAATCAGCAGGTAGCCTAGGCGGAGTAGCTGGTGCGACCCTTGTCGCATTAGCGATGGGAGTATCACCTGTTTATGCTATGCTTGTAGGGGCTTCTGTGTTAAAATTTGGATTGCTACCAGGATTTATCGCTGGTTATCTTATATCATTTTTAGTAAAACAAATTGAAAAACGAGTACCAGAAGGATTAGATTTAATTGCATGTATCGTAATTGCGGCGCCATTAACAAGATTAATTGCACAGGGAATGGATCCGGTTGTAACAGCAACTTTGAAACAAATCGGAGGAGTAATTACATCAGCTGCTGATGCAAGTCCGATTGTTATGGGGATTATATTAGGTGGTATTATTACAGTCGTTGCGACTGCACCACTAAGTTCAATGGCGTTAACAGCACTTCTTGGTTTAACAGGATTACCGATGGCTATAGGAGCTTTAGCAGTAACAAGCTCATCCTTTATGAACTATGTATTCTTTAAACGAATGAAGTTTGGAGATAAGCGTACGACAATCGCGGTTGCAATCGAGCCACTTACGCAAGCTGATCTAATTTCAGCAAATCCAATTCCTGTTTATGTAACAAACTTTATTGGTGGTGCAGCAGCGGGTATTATTATTTCAATGTTTGACCTTATTAATAATGCAACTGGAACGGCAACACCAATTGCCGGACTTATGGTTATGTATGGATTTAATGATTCAATGAAAGTGACGTTATGTTTCTTATGTATTATGGTATCAGGCATTATTTCAGGATATATTGGCTCACGTCTATTTAAAAACTATCCAATTCGTACAGCGGATCAAATTCGTGGAACGGGCGGGAAAGCAACAGAATCGGCAGCTTAATAGAATAGAAGTAAGTAATTTTTTCATAGAGATTTAGGGGGAATCATGATGAAATATCGCTCAGTATTTGATATTATCGGTCCAGTTATGATTGGTCCGTCGAGTTCACATACAGCAGGTGCAGCAAGAATGGGGCAAGTTGCTCGTCAACTCTTTCGCTATGAACCAGAACGAGTTACCATTTCGTTATATGGCTCATTTGCAAAAACATATCGTGGTCACGGTACGGATGTAGCGCTGATTGGTGGAATACTAGGATTTGAAACAGATGATACACGTATCCCGAGTGCATTAGAAATTGCAAAAGAGCGTGGAATTGAAGTGGACTTTATTGAAGAAGAAGCGAATGCACCACATCCGAATACAGCGAAAATTCGTTTATATAAAGGAGAAGAAGAAATCGAAGTTGTCGCTTGTTCAATTGGTGGTGGCAAGATTGAAGTGGTGGAATTAAATGGATTTGATTTGCAGCTATCAGGAACAAGTCCCGCACTTTTAATTGTAAATAACGATCGTTTTGGGGCAATTGCATCTGTAGCTTCTATACTTGCGAAACATGAAATTAACATTAGTACAATGAGTGTTTCACGTAAGGAGAAGGGAAGAAGAGCACTTATGGTCATTGAAACAGATGAATTATTGGCAGATGCAGTTATTGAGGAAATAAAAGGACAATCAAATATTTGTCAAGTAACTATTATGGATTAATTGCAGGGGGGGACACACCATGTTTCGGAACGCAGCGGAACTTGTGGCACAAGCTAAAGAACAGAATGTAAAAATTGCAGAAATTATGATTCAATGTGAAATGGAGACAAGAAGTATCTCTCGTGAAGAAGTGCTTGCTGGAATGGAGAGAAACTTAGTTGTAATGGAACAAGCAGTAGAGCGCGGGATTCGAGGTGTAAAATCACCGACTGGTTTAACCGGCGGAGATGCGGTAAAAGTACAAGAGTATATGAAGAGTGGAAAAGGCTTATCTGGACATACGATTTTGGATGCAGTGAGTAAAGCTGTTGCAACAAATGAGGTTAATGCAGCAATGGGAATTATTTGTGCAACACCAACAGCTGGATCAGCTGGAACAGTACCGGGTGTACTGTTTGCACTTAAAGAAAAATTACAGCCAACACGTGAAGAAATGATTGAATTCTTATTTACAGCAGGAGCGTTTGGTATGGTTGTTGCCAATAATGCTTGTATTTCTGGAGCAGCTGGAGGGTGTCAAGCTGAGGTTGGTTCAGCAAGTGGAATGGCAGCAGCGGCAGCTGTTGAAATGGCTGGAGGAACGCAAGAACAAGCTGCCACAGCAATGGCAATTGCTTTGAAAAATATGCTAGGATTAGTATGTGATCCTGTTGCGGGACTTGTAGAAGTACCTTGTGTAAAACGGAATGCAGCAGGTGCTTCAAATGCTATGATTGCAGCGGATTTATCATTAGCTGGTGTAACAAGTACGATTCCGTGCGATGAAGTAATTGAAGCAATGTTCAGAATTGGGCAAACAATGCCAGTTGCTCTCCGCGAAACAGCTGAAGGCGGACTTGCAGCGACACCGACCGGTCGTCGTCTCCAAGAAGAGATTTTCGGAAAGAATAGTAAATAAGAAAATAGAACAAAGAAACGGAGCCCGGATGAATGTTGTGGGCTCCGTTTTTGATATGAAACAAATTTTTATTTTTCTTTTGTTAATTGTTCTAATGTTTCTCCGAGTTCGTGTGACCGTTTTGTAGCCTGCGCGATACATGCGACGAGTGCTTGTTGAAAATTTAAATTTTGTAGTACTTCGATTCCTGCTTCAGTCGTTCCACCAGGAGAGGTGATTTCTTTTCGTAAGGCAGAAGGATGCTTTGTGCTCGCTTTAAGCATTTCAGCTGCGCCAATCATTGTTTGTAAAATAAGAGATTTTGCAACAGATTCTTCTAAGCCAATTTGTTTTGCGGCTTCTTCCATCGCTTCTACCACGTAATATACGTAGGCAGGTCCGCTTCCAGATAATGCTGTAACAGCATGCATATGCTTTTCTTCCACTACCGAAACGAGGCCGATTGTTTCAAATAGAGATTTGGCAATGTGAACATGTTGATCTGTTGCATGGAAGGACGGAGAAATCGCTGTAGCTGACTTTAAAATAGTAGCGGATGTATTTGGCATTGCACGGATAATTGGAACGTTTTTTTGAAGTAGTTCCGCAATAGATCTAGTAGAAACACCTGCTAATAATGAAATAATGAGTTGATTATTTGTTATATATTTTTTTAGAGGTTGCAGTGCTTCTGCAACGTCTTTTGGCTTCATCGCGAGGAAAATAATATTTGCATGCGCAAGTAGCTCTTGTTTGTTATGTGTTGCTTTGACACCGTATTTTGTATGTAATTCCTGTAATCGTGTTTCATTCGAACGATTGCTTACTGTAATTTGTTCACCTTTTACGACATTAGCGTCTAATAGCCCTGCGATAATTGCTTCAGCTATAGAACCAGCTCCTAGAAAGGAAATATTTTGAATCAACATGATGTGCCCCCTTTATTTTTTATAAGAAAACTTATAAATTTACATACATTCGTTTTCATATAGAAAACACCTTCTTTTTATCTGAAAATAATGACAAATTTTTATAGAAGTTGTAAACTGAAGGAAGATTCATTTTTGAACCGGAAAGAGACAGGGGGGCATAAATATGATGGCAATTCATCGAATGGAGATTCCTGTTCCATTTGCAGTTGAGACAGTTAATGTGTTTTTAGTAGAGGGAGAATCATTAACATTAATTGATACAGGGACAAATACAGGGGAAGCAAAGATAGCATTAGAAAAACAACTAGGAGATTTAGGATATAAGATAGCAGATATTGAAAACGTAGTTATTACGCATCATCATGCAGATCATTGTGGGCTTTTAAATGCATTTTCTGCGGATGTGAATATTGTTGGTCATCCTTGGAATGAACCATGGATTACACAGAATTCGCAATTCTTGAAACGTTATCAACAATTTTTTAAGGAAGCTGCATTACAGTTTGGGGTACCAGAAGTGTTTTTGAAAGATGAAGTGCTACTTACAACGAAAACACTTAAATATTCTTGCAATAGATCGTTAACACATACTGTACGAGAAGGAGACAGTATTGAATCATTACCTGGATTTACAGTTATCGAAACACCCGGACATGCTTCTACTCATATTTCCTTATATAGAGAGTGTGATGGATTGTTAATTGGAGGGGATGCTTTAATTAGTCATATTTCTTCTAATCCGATACTAGAGCCGCCATATGAAGGACAGACAGAACGAGCTAGGCCCTTACTACAGTATAATCGAACATTAAAACGTTTAAGTACAATGAATATTTCACGTATTTTATCAGGTCATGGAGATGACATTGTGAATGTGAAACAATTGATAGAAGGAAGATTGCAAAAGCAAGAAACACGTGCATTTAAAGTATTAGAGTTATTAAAAGAAAAACCGATGACGGCTTTTGAAGTATGTGTAAAGTTATTTCCTATACTATATAAAGAGCAATTGCCGCTTACGATTTCTGAAACAGTTGGACAATTGGACTTTTTAGAATATAATCAACAAGTGATGATTGATGAATCCACGCCACAATTGATTTATTATGCAAAGTAGGTGACAGCAATGACAAGACGTTTACAAGAAAAAGTAATCGTCATTACAGGGGCTTCAAGTGGGATTGGAGAACAAGTTGCGATGCAAGTTGCAGCCAGGGGAGCAATTCCTGTATTAATGGCCCGGACAGAAGAAAAGTTAAGAGTATTAGCAGATAAAATTAAAACGACTTACAATACGCCTTGCTATTATTATGTATTAGATGTAAGTGAAGAAGTAGCAGTGGAGGCTGTTTTTACGAAGGTGTTACAAGATGTAGGGCAGATTGATATATTAGTAAATAATGCGGGATTTGGCATTTTCAAAACGTTTGAAGAAGCGTCTATGGCTGAAGTGAAAGATATGTTTCAGGTCAATGTATTTGGATTAGTGGCTTGTACGAAGGCGGTATTACCTCATATGGTAGAGAGAAATAAGGGGCAAATTATTAATATTGCTTCGTTAGCTGGGAAGATTGCAACGCCAAAATCTAGTGCGTATGCTGCAACGAAACATGCGGTATTGGGGTTTACAAATAGTTTACGTATGGAGCTCTCGAACACTAATATTCATGTAACGGCAATTAATCCAGGGCCAATTGATACGAACTTTTTTGAAATTGCCGATCAATCAGGTACATATGTAAAAAGTATGGGGCGTTATATGCTAAAGCCGACATATGTGGCAGAACAAATTGTCAAAGCAATGCAAACGAAAAAACGTGAAGTGAACTTGCCGAAATGGATGAGTGTTGGGCCGAAGTTTTTTGCGCTATTTCCAGGTCTTTTTGAACGTATAGCGGGTAAATCATTAAGTAAAAAATAGGAGGTTTCCAAATAGAAATCTCCTATTTTTTATGTTCCCGTTACATACTCATAAACAATATCTTCAACTGCTTCGTACACATCGATGTCAGGTTGTGTAACAATCATTGTTTGAACTCCTCGAATTAGAATCTCATAATCCTCTTTTGAAATCGGTCTACATTGATATTGCCCAAAACTTTTCAATATCATTTTTTTAATTAATTTTTCATTCATGTTTTTCCCCACTCGCATGTATAAATGTATTGTCTTTATTGTACTTGAAGTGTAGAAAAAACACTAGTATACATAAAATATGCATAAAGTGAATAAGGTAGTATTGTTTTTTCAGTAAAATTATTATATTTTGTGTGTTTATTAAAATTAAAAATTAATAAATATTTAATTGACTCTATAAATATACAATATTATAATCATACTTAATTTAAAGAATCGATATAAGGAGGGGCTTATGAAAGTCGCGATTATTGGGGCAACAGGATATGGGGGAATTGAATTGATTAGGTTGTTACATCAGCATCCATACTTTTCAATTGCATCTCTACATTCTTTTTCACAAGTAGGAGAACACATAACAAATGTATATCCGTATTTGCAAAAATTTCTTGTACATACATTACAAGAAATTGATGTAGATGAAATAGCGAAAGAATCGAATATTGTATTTTTAGCGACACCAGCAGGAGTTTCGGCCGAGTTGACTCCTTGTTTGCTGGAAGCTGGTTTAAAAGTTATTGATTTATCCGGCGATTTTCGTATGATGAATCCTTCTACATACGAAACGTGGTATAAAAAGCCAGCGGCAAAGAAAGAAATTCTTCAAAAGGCAGTGTATGGATTAAGTGAGTGGAAAAAGCAATCAATTCAAGACGCTGAATTGATTGCGAATCCGGGATGTTTTGCAACAGCAGCATTACTAGCTGTAGCTCCATTAATGCGAAATAAAATAATTGAGGAAGACTCCATTATTATTGATGCGAAATCAGGTGTATCAGGAGCAGGGAAAACACCGACAACAATGACTCATTTTCCAGAGCTATATGATAATTTTCATATTTATAAAGTAAATGAGCATCAGCATATTCCGGAGATTGAGCAAATGCTAACCGAGTGGAATAAACAAGCCAGACCAATTACATTTAGCACACATTTAATCCCAGTATCACGCGGAATCTTGGTTACTCTTTATGCAAAAGCAAAGCAAGAGGTTCAGGTGCAAAAACTTCAAAATTTATATAAAGAAACATATTATGATTCTCCATTTGTTCGTATACGTTCTAAAGGGGAATTTCCAAGTCCAAAAGAGGTAAGAGCTTCAAATTATTGTGATATTGGAGTAACTTATGATGAACGAACAGGACGTATTACAGTTGTTTCGGTTATTGACAATATGATGAAGGGCGCAGCTGGGCAAGCAATTCAAAATGCAAATCTATTAGCGGGTCTAGACGAAACAGCGGGTCTACAACATATGCCGCTTTATCCATAAGGGGGAGAGAATGGTGATTAAAATCGATTCTATTATAAAAGTAGATGACGGATCAATTGTATCACCGAAAGGTTTTGCAGCGATTGGTACGGAGGTCGGATTGAAAAAAGGAAAGAAGGATATGGGAGCAATTGTTTGTGAAGTTCCAGCTAATTGCGGTGCTGTTTATACAACAAATCAATTTCAAGCAGCGCCACTGCAAGTAACAAAAGAAAGTATTGCAGCGGAAGGGAAATTGCAAGTAATAGTTGTAAATAGTGGAAATGCGAATGCATGTACAGGTGTACAAGGGGTGCGAGATGCGTATGAAATACGAACGCTAGTAGCAAAACAATTCCATGTACAAGAAAATTATGTAGCAGTTGCTTCAACAGGTGTCATTGGAGTACCTTTGCCGATGGATGTCATTCGTGCTGGAATTGTATCGCTTGTACCAACGAAAGAAAAAGAGAAAGCAGTCTCCTTTTATGAATCGATTTTAACAACGGATCTTACGACGAAACAATCATGTTATCAGTTTACGGTGGAAGGAAAAGAAGTAATGATTGCTGGGGCTGCTAAAGGATCGGGGATGATTCATCCGAATATGGCGACGATGCTTAGTTTTATTACAACAGACATAAATATAGAACAAGATGCACTCCAGCTAGCATTATCACAAGTTACGAATCATACATTTAACCAAATTACAGTGGACGGAGATACATCTACAAATGATATGGTCATTGTCATGGCAAGTGGATTATCAGAAACGACTGCTATTGATACGAATCATGCTGAGTGGGAGAAGTTTAAGATTGCTTTGCAAACGGTGTGTGAAGATTTAGCAAAGCAGATTGCGAAAGATGGTGAAGGTGCGACGAAGTTAGTTGAAGTAAACGTATGCGGCGTTCGAACTGTGGAAGAGGGGAACAAGATTGCGAAGCAAATTGTTGGCTCAAGTCTTGTGAAAACAGCGATGTATGGTGAGGATCCAAACTGGGGCCGCATTATTAGTGCGATTGGCCAAAGTGGAGTTGTTATTAAACCGAGGGCTGTTGATATTGCGGTCCAATCTATTATTGTTTTACAAAGCAGTGAACCGCAATTGTTTTCTGAAGAGGAAATGAAGAAAAAGTTAAAGCAACCTGAAATTATCATTGATGTTCATTTACACCTTGGAGAAGAAAAAGGAAGAGCCTGGGGCTGTGACTTAGGTTATGACTATGTAAAAATAAATGCTTGTTATCGTACATAAGGAGAGAAAAGATGAACGAGTATATCGTAGTAAAGTGCGGCGGTAGTATGTTAGAGCATTTAGATCGTGTGTTTTTTACATGTATAGAGAAATTAAAGAAAAAATACCAAGTTGTTGTTGTACATGGTGGTGGTCCAGAAATTGATGCAAAGTTAAATCAATTTCACATTCCGATAGAAAAGAAACAAGGGCTGCGGGTGACGACGAAAGAAGTTATGGATGTTGTTCAGATGGTTTTATGCGGAAGTACAAATAAAAAATTAGTAATGAATTTTCAAAAGCATGGCTTGTCTACAATTGGAATCTCTGGTTGTGATGGGAATCTACTTCAGGTTCGACCGCTGGATGCAGGGCTTGGATATGTTGGAGAAGTTAGTCATGTCGATTCCTCACTACTAAAAGGATTACTAGATTTGAATTATATTCCGGTTATTGCACCAATTGGGATAAGAGGAAATCAAGTTTATAACATCAATGCAGATACTGCCGCAGCTGGAATTGCAGCTGCGCTAGGGGCAAAGGAGCTTATTTTTATTACAGATGTAGATGGAGTATTGTCTCAAGGAGAGTTGTTAAAGAAAACGGATGAAGCTGAGATTCTTCATCTGATAAAAACAGGTGTTATTACAGGTGGGATGATCCCGAAAGTCAGGGCCGCTCTTACATCGTTACAGATGGGAGTACAGTATGCCAGCATTGTGAATGGTACGAAGAACTTTGTTGGGATTACAGGAGAGTGGATTGGAACGACAGTAACAAAAGGAGTGAATATTGTATGACGATTCGTATCTTTCCGACATATGGGAGAAGAGAAATCGAAGTGATCAAAGGAAGTGGAACAAAAGTTATAGATAGCAACGGGAAGCAATATTTAGATTTCACTTCTGGGATTGCGGTATGTAATCTAGGACATTGTCATCCTGTACTTGTTGAAGCAGCAGCAAAGCAACTAGGTGAAATATGGCATATATCAAACCTTTTTCCACATACAGTACAAGAAGATGTGGCAACACTATTAACAGAAGGTAGTGAGTTAGATTACGTGTTTTTCTGTAATAGTGGAGCAGAAGCAAATGAGGCAGCTCTTAAACTAGCGCGTAAGCATACTGGGAGATCTCTTGTTATAACATTTCAGCAATCTTTTCACGGTAGAACGTATGGGACGATGAGCGCAACAGGTCAAGAGAAAGTGAAAAAGGGATTCGGGCCGCTTCTTCCATCCTTTTTACATATTCCCTTTAACGATCTAGAAGCACTTCGAGAGGTGATGAGTGAAGATGTTGCCGCAGTTATGGTGGAAATTATTCAAGGGGAGGGCGGTGTACTACCTGCTGATCTTTCCTTTTTACAAGAAATTGAACAGTTATGTAAAGAATGTGGTGCTCTTTATATAATCGATGAGGTGCAAACGGGAATAGGAAGAACCGGAACGCTGTTTGCTTATGAACAGACAGGAATATCTCCAGATATCGTTACAGTTGCAAAAGCACTCGGAAATGGTATTCCTGTTGGGGCGATGCTTGGGAAAAAAGAGCTTGTGTCCGCTTTTACAGCAGGCACCCACGGTTCAACCTTCGGCGGAAATTATATTGCAATGACAGCGGCAAAAGAAGTGTTGCAAATTATAAAACAACCTTCATTTTTACAAGAGGTAAAAGGGAAGGGAGAATACTTACTGCAAAAATTAAAGCAAGAATTAACTGATATTGAGTGGATTACTTCTATTCGTGGGAGAGGACTTATGATCGGAATTTCTTGTAAGTGTGATGTCCAAACAATTATAGAACAGCTAGAAAAAGAAGGTCTTCTTGTATTGCAAGCGGGGCCGAATGTGGTGCGGCTTTTACCGCCACTTATTGTAACGAATGAAGAACTAGAGGAAGCTGTAGCTATGATAAAAAAAGTGATTCGTACACAAAAATTACCGATCATATAAGGGGGAAATTCTATGTCAACTGTACAAGTACCGAAATTACAAACGAAAGATCTTTTAACATTGGAAGAACTGACGAAGGAAGAAATAATTGCGTTAATTGAATTTGCTATGTACTTAAAACAAAATAAGCATGAATCGCTATTAAGTGGAAAAATACTAGGACTTATTTTTGATAAACATTCGACTCGTACACGTGTCTCTTTTGAGGCAGGAATGGTACAGCTCGGTGGACATGGAATGTTTTTAAGTGGAAAAGAAATGCAAATTGGGAGAGGAGAGAGTGTTTCAGATACCGCGAAAGTATTATCTCATTATATTGATGGAATTATGATTCGTACATTTTCACATGCGGATGTAGAGGAGCTTGCGAAAAAAGCAAGTATTCCTGTTATTAATGGATTGACGGATAATCATCATCCATGTCAGGCATTGGCTGACTTAATGACAATATATGAAGAAGTTCATACATTCAAAGGGATTAAACTCGCTTACGTAGGTGACGGAAATAATGTTTGTCATTCTTTACTACTAGCGAGCGCAAAAGTGGGTATGCATATGACAGTAGCCACTCCTGTAGGGTATGAACCGAATGAACAAATTGTAAAGCATGCTTTAGAAATTGCAAATGAAACGGGAGCAATTATTGAAGTTTTGAATCATCCAGAGCAGGCAGTAAAAGAGGCTGATTTTGTTTATACAGATGTTTGGATGAGTATGGGGCAAGAAGATGTAGAAGAGAAATATACATTATTTCAGCCATTCCAAGTAAATGAACAACTTGTTCAATATGCTAAGAAAACATATCGCTTCTTACATTGCTTACCAGCTCACCGTGAGGAAGAAGTAACGGGAGAAATCATTGATGGATCCCATTCTATTGTTTTCGAGCAAGCGGGTAATCGATTGCATGCTCAAAAAGCGTTATTAGTAAGTTTGTTTCAAAATGTGAAAAAACCTTCCTAATGGGGGAGGTTTTTTTGTAGTGTATTTTTATGGAAAAAATTGTAAGGTAAAGTTAGAAAAAAGAAAAAACGTGTGAGAGAACCACTTGTACAAATATAAAGAATGTCACATTCATTTTCTACCTAGAATATGCTTAAGAAAAAGGAGGAGAGAATGAATGTATTATTACTATGCACCTCAAGTATACCCATATGTGAATTATTATGCTAATCCTTATCTGTACGCAAGACAGCAATTTACGACGTATCAGCAGCCAATGGCTTCTCAGTCACAGCCGTCTCAGGGACGGAAGCCGTATTTAATGACGTGGCCATATTCAAACGTATATTATGGGAATTATTATGAATCATAAAGCTGCTTCTTTTGGAAGCAGCTTTACACGTTTGTTTTCAAAATTAAATTTTGAATCGTTTGAAGCGAGTGAATAAGTTGTTCACGATCGCTTTCTGATAAGGTTTGAAAATTTTCTTTTAGTTTGTCTAAAATGAATTGCTGATATTGACTTACTAGTAATTTCCCTTCAGCTGTCAGAGAAATTAAAATGACCCGTCGATCTTTTTCGCTATAATGACGCTCTATAAGTTCTTCATGAATCAGTTTATTTAATAGAGGTGTCATATTAGGCCTTGAAATCGCTAATCGCTTTCCGATTTCTGACACTGCTAATGTGCCACGTTCATGCAATAGCAGTAACACCTGTGTATGTGACGGTGGCATGTGCCTTTGAGAAGAAAATTCTCCGGGAAGCATGAATTTACGATAAAAAAGAGGCACTAACGAAAGAAGATGATCAACAATACGTTCCCACTCGCGTGATTCCATATAAAGGCCCCCTTCCATTATCATTGTAACAAAAAAGGTACCGTATAAAAATAAAATTGTTCGGTTTCATCTTAATGTTTATAGGATAGTACCTGCTTAGTAAACGCGTTAGCGATAATTTCATAACCTTGATCATTTGGATGCACTTGGTCGTACAATAATTCTTTTTGATTATTCGGTATTAACTTTCGAACGGGTAAAACGATAGATGGAGGATTTGCTTTGGAAATAGAATAAACTGAATCATTCCAACCATCTAAAAACATATCGGCATATGAAGCGATTGAATCATCGAGTTGTAAAGGATTATAGAGTTCAGACAAGATAAGCAAAGCGCTTGGATTGAGTGCACGAATAGTTGTTACGATGTTTTTTACATCTGTTTCAAAATGACTCTTTTCTTTGTTTAACATTTTAATACCATCCATAACGCCTACATTTCGATTTAAGCGAAATAAATTATTTCCGCCAACACTAATAGTAACTATGTTCGCTTCTTTAATCTTCTGCGTTACTTCTTCGGATTTAATTTTTTGAACAAGTCGATCCGTTGTTAACCCATTTACACCGAGGTTTTCCACTCGAATGGGTTTGTGAATTTGTTCTCCTATTTGATTAGAGGCTAACTCCGCATACCCTCCTTGTGTGGAGCCGTATCCCTTTGCAAGAGAATCGCCTAGTACAAGGTGATAAAGAGAATCGTTAGTTTGCTTATCAATCCACCTAGGAGAAGATGCTGTTGTTTGTTCTTCTGTTTCTTTTTGTTTTGTCCCATCAATCTTTTCGAAATTCGAATAAGAAATGATTAGAAGGAGGAGACAAACGATAGCTAAGATGGCTTTTTTCATAAACTCATCCTCCTTGTAATTGGTTATTGTATCATATTCAGCAGTATAAGCAATGGAAGAAGATATTTATATCTTTCTGTAAAGTTTACAACAACTTTACAGAAAATTTGTAGAAGTATGTCAAAAAATATTGACGATATGAAAGTATGTTCGATATGATAATGTCAGATAAGTGAAGATGCGTCACTCTAATATGAGGAAAGAAGAGAATAAAGATAGAGAGAATTCCTTATTAGAATTTGATGAGAAACTCATTTTATTTTTAAAAAGGACAATTGTACAAGGGGGATTTTTTGTGAAGAAGTCAAAGAAAGTGTTAGCGGGAGCAACCCTTGCATTAGGAGTTATGGCACCGCAAGTATTGCCAACAATTGCTCATGCAGAAGGACAAGCAGAAGGGAGTACAGTTAACTTACGAATTCTAGAAACATCAGATATTCACGTTAACTTAATGAACTATGACTATTATCAAACGAAAACAGATAATAAGGTAGGATTAGTTCAAACTGCAACTCTTGTTAATAAAGCACGTGAAGAGGCAAAGAACTCTGTGCTATTTGATGATGGGGATGCGATACAAGGAACACCACTCGGGGATTATGTAGCGCAAAAAGGTTTGGATGGAAACTATATACATCCACTATATCGTTTAATGAACTTAATGAAGTATGACGTCATTTCTCTTGGGAATCATGAATTTAATTATGGTTTAGATTACTTAAAGAAAGCAATTAGTAAAACTGATTTCCCAGTAATCAATTCAAATGTTTATAAAGATGATCATGATAATAATGAAGAAAATGATGAGAACTACTTTAAACCGTACCATATTGTTGACAAAGAAGTAGTAGATGAATCTGGTCAAAAGCAAAATGTGAAAATCGGAGTAATGGGCTTTGTACCACCACAAGTAATGGGTTGGGATAAAGCGAATTTAGAAGGAAACGTAAAAGCAAAAGACATTGTCCAAACAGCGAAGAAAATGATTCCGAAAATGAAAGCAGAAGGCGCGGATATTATTGTTGCATTAGCACACTCTGGTGTCGATAAAAGTGGTTATAATGTCGGAATGGAAAATGCATCATTCTATTTAACAGAAGTTCCTGGCGTAGATGCAGTGTTGATGGGACATTCGCATACAGTAGTAACTGACACGTTTAATGGTGTTCCAGTTGTTATGCCAGGTGTTTTTGGAAGTAATTTAGGGATCATCGATATGCAACTGAAAAAAGTAAACGGTAAATGGGAAGTACAAAAAGATAAATCTGTTCCGACAGTCCGTGCAATTTCGGATAGTAAAGGAAATGCGCTAGTGGAATCTGATAAAAGATTAGTCGATGAAATCAAAGATGATCATGAAGCAACGATTAAATATGTGAATACACCTGTAGGTAAAACGACAGCACCAATTAATAGTTATTTTTCACTTGTACAAGATGATCCATCTGTACAACTTGTTACAAATGCTCAAAAATGGTATGTAGAAAAGTTATTTGCTGAAAATGGACAGTACAGCAAATATAAAGGCATTCCAGTCTTGTCAGCAGGAGCACCTTTTAAAGCAGGTGGTCGAAACGGTGCAACGTATTATACGGATATTCCAGCAGGAACTTTGGCAATTAAAAACGTTGCAGATTTATATGTATACCCAAATACATTGTATGCGGTAAAAGTAAATGGTGCTCAAGTCAAAGAATGGCTTGAAATGTCTGCAGGTCAGTTTAATCAAATAGATTCAACTAAAGCAACAGAACAATCATTAGTAAATGTAAACTACCCTACATATAACTTTGATATTTTAGATGGCTTGAAATACGAAATTGATGTTACACAGCCAGCAAAATATGATAAAGATGGAAAAGTTGTGAATTCAAATGCAAATCGTATTGCGAATGTAACGTACGATGGGAAGCCGATTGTTGATAATCAGGAGTTTATTGTTGCGACAAATAACTATCGCGGTAGTAGCCAAACCTTCCCTGGTGTAAGTAAAGGTGAAGTGGTATATCAATCTCAAGATGAAACACGTCAAATTATTGTGAAATATATGCAAGAAACACCAGTTATTAATCCAGCAGCGGATCAAAACTGGGCGTTTAAACCAATTGCTGCTGAAAAATTGAATACTACATTTGATTCTTCACCAAATGCACAAAAGTATATTACAAAAGATGGGAAAATCTCTTATATTGGTTCGTCCGAAAATGAGTTTGCGAAATATGCTATTGATTTAACGAAGAAGAATGAAGGGGACAACCCAACAACACCACCAACGACAGGTGGAGACAACAACGGGGATAATCCAACAACACCACCAACGAACAACACCACCAACGACAGGTGGAGACAACAACGGGGATAATCCAACAACACCACCAACGACAGGTGGAGACAACAACGGGGATAATCCAACAACRCCACCAACGACAGGTGGRGACAACAATGGGGATAATCCAACAACGCCACCAACGACAGGTGGGGACAACAATGGGGATAATCCAACAACGCCACCAACGACAGGTGGAGACAACAACGGGGATAATCCAACAACGCCACCAACGACAGGTGGGGACAACAACGGGGATAATCCAACAACGCCACCAACGACAGGTGGAGATAACAATGGGGGTAACCCAACAACTTCTACTGATGGAACTAAAGATACAAACGTAAGTCAAGAGAAAGAAACAAGTAAGGTAGATCGTGACTTGCCAAAAACGGGAACTACTGTCTTTTCTACAATTGGGGCAGGACTTGCATTTGTTGGAGCAGGTGTGTTCATGCTATTTAGACGAAAAAAAGCAAATAGATAAAGTGAAAGAGGATTACCAATAGTGGTAATCCTCTTTTTGTACATCTAATTTAAGAAACAGTAACAGCTTTTTCTTTCTTCCATGAAAGTCCAAACCCTGTAAATCCAACGATAATTGTAACGAGTGGACAAGCTAAGCAGAAGATTGCGTATGGAACATAATCAACAGTTGGAACGCTTAGTACGTTTGCTAAGAAGACTCCACTTACACCCCATGGTACAAGTGGGTTAATAACTGTACCAGCATCTTCTAGTACTCGGGATAAATTACGACGCTTTAAACCAACTTCATCGTATTTATTAGCAAATGCTTGTCCTGTTAAAACGATAGATAAGTATTGTTCACCAAGTAAGAAGTTAACGCCGATTGCTGTCGATGCAGTAGAAACAATTAAACGTGTACTTGTCTTAACAAAATTAGAAAGCATGTTCATAAGTTGTGTAATAATGCCCATTCCTTGTAGCAGACCACCCATACAAAGAGCAAGGAAAATAAGTGCGATTGACATCATCATACTTTGTAATCCACCGCGTGATAATAAGCTATCAATATCTTTTATACCTGTCTTGGATACATAGCCATCTTGCATAATTTTCATTAAATCCGCAAGTGATGTACCTGGCTTGAAAATAAAGAGGATAATAATTCCAGCAACAATTCCAGCAAGTAAAGTTGGAACAGCTGGTACCTTTTTAAATGCGAATAAGAATAGTAATAGAATCGGAATAAGCGTAACAATTGAAATGATTGTATTCTTCTCTAATGTATTTGTAAAAGTAGAGAAATCAACATCTCCTGAAGACCCGCTCCCTAAAATGAAGAAAGCAATAAAGGCGATAAGGAAAGCAGGAATTGTCGTCCAAAGCATGTTACGAATGTGTTCAAAAAGGTCTACACCTGTTACAGCAGGAGCTAAGTTTGTTGTATCAGATAAAGGAGACATTTTATCCCCAAAGAAAGCCCCAGAAATAATTGCTCCAGCAATAAGCGCTGGATCGTATCCGAGAGCAGTGCCCATTCCCATAAAGGCAAGTCCTACTGTTGCTGCTGTTGTAAAGGCACTACCGATACTCGTTCCAACAATCGCACAAACAACAAATACTGTCGGAATGAAAATTTTAGGTGATACAAGTTGGAAGCCGTATACCATTAATGTTGGAATTGTCCCAGCGGCAATCCAAACACTAATTAATACACCGACAAGTAAGAAAATAAAAATGGATGGAATACCAGCTGAAATACTACTTATCATACCTTTTTCCATATCAGACCAAGAGATTTTTTTAATAAAGCCAAAAGCTAACAATACAATAATGCCGAATAGAATTGGGATATGTGGTGATGTTTCTAATTTAATAACGCTAAAGCCAATACAAAAAAAGATTAAAATTGTTAAAAGAATAGATTCGAATTTTGAAACCATTGTTTGCCCCTCCTAATAATATAAAATAGTTCTTTTTTATATAAATTTCGCCAATATTATATATTTCCTTCTAAAATTTTGAATTTTACGACAAATCACCGGTGATTGTGTAACATCATAAAAAAATGTCCCTGCATATATATGCAGGGACGAAAAAGATCGCGGTACCACCCTAGCTTGTGAAGTGAAGGTAATACAAAATAAAGGGAAGTAAACTACGCACCACAAAAAATAAAAAACGCCCCTGCATGTAATGCAGGGACGAAAAAATCGCGGTACCACCCTAAATTGTGAAATAGCTTCATTTCACCACTCTATAGGAATAACGGTCCATAACCGTCTTTTACTACTCCGAATGTTTCGTAAAAGAAGCTCCAGGGGGTAATTCATAATTCGCTCTGTACTGGTTCGCACCGACCACCAGCTCTCTGAAATCAAAAAACGAAATACTACTAGATCCTATCATTGCCGATTCATATGATGTTAGTTAAATTTTTATCATAAATTTATCTAGTATGTCAATACATATATATATTATTTTTCAAAAAGTAAATAATGGGAGGATGTTTTTTATATTCTTAGTTTGTGCGTTATAATGAAAAAAGAAAGGAGGGAGGAAATGAAAAAGAAAGTAATTCTTTTTACAACGTTACTCACAGTTGTCGGTAGTGCTGGGATTTACACAGCACTTGCAGCATCTCCTGATCAATCAAAGCAAAAGATCGTACAGAAGGAAGAGATAAAGAAATTAGAAAAGGTAAAAGAAGAAAAGAATAAGAAAGAAACAGCTGCTAAGCTTGGTGTTTCTCTTGAAGGAAAAACAGAGAAAGAAATCCAAAAAGAGTTAAATACAGCAAGATTTGAAAAACGTCATGAGTTGTTAGTTGAGCATGCAAAACAACTAGGAATTGAAACAGAAGGAAAAAAAGATGAAGAGATCATCTTGGAAATTGGAAAGATACAACATGGAAAGTAAAGCGACTTATCTTATGATAAGTCGTTCTTTTTTAAGAACGATATAGTTTAAAAATAATTGACAGTATTTTAATTTTAATGTTAACTATATTTATATAAAAGTTAACATTAGGGGTGACAATTGTGACTGTTAGTAGTAATACAAGTAAAAAAACAACCTATACATATGAAGAGTTAGCCCAAAAGAATAAAGCGTATGTATGGCATCCGTTTACACAAATGAAAGACTATTTAGCGGAAGATCCCGTTATTATTGAACGGGGAGAAGGACGCAAATTATACGATGTGAATGGAAATGGTTATTGGGATGGTGTTTCATCAATTTGGTTAAACGTTCACGGGCATCATGTGCCGGAATTGGATGAAGCGATTCGTGAACAATTAAATAAAGTCGCACATTCGACTATGTTAGGACTTGCTAATGTGCCATCCATTTTACTTGCGGAAAAGATCGTTGAAGTTGTTCCAGAAGGTTTGAAGAAAGTATTCTATTCAGATTCTGGTTCTACAGCTGTTGAAATTGCAATTAAAATGGCTTTTCAATATTGGCAGCATAAAGGAAAACCTAGAAAACAAAAATTCATTACATTAAAAGAAGCATATCATGGAGATACAATTGGGGCTGTTTCAGTAGGAGCAATTGACTTGTTTCACCAAGTGTATAGTTCGCTTTTATTTGATGCAATTAAAATGCCTTATCCATATACATATCGTTCTCCTTATGGAGATGACAAAGAACAAATTGTTCAAAAACATTTGGAAGAAATGGAAGAGCTATTAAAACAAAAACACGAAGAGGTTGCAGCCATTATTGTAGAACCGTTAATGCAAGGGGCTGGTGGTATGATTACCATGCCGAAAGGATATTTGAAAGGTCTTCGTGATCTTTGTACAGCATATAATGTTTTATTTATTACAGATGAGGTGGCAACAGGATTCGGTCGTACGGGAAAAATGTTTGCCTGTGAACATGAAGGGGTTACACCTGATATTTTAACAGCTGGAAAAGGGTTAACAGGTGGTTATTTACCAGTGGCCATTACTGTGACAACAGATGAAATTTATAATGCTTTTTTAGGTGATTATGAAGAACAAAAAACCTTTTTCCACGGCCATAGCTATACTGGTAACCCACTAGGCTGCGCTGTTGCGATTGCCAATCTAGAACTTTACGAAAAAACAAACCTTGTAGAAGATGTGTCATATAAAGCAGAATATGTAGCAAAACAGTTAGAAGCGCTTTATGAATACAAACATGTTGGAGATATTCGACAGTGCGGATTGATGATTGGAATTGAGCTTGTAAAAAATAAAGAAACGAAAGAGTCGTTTGAGTGGACTGAGCGAGTAGGAGTGGAAGTGTGTAAGCGATCAAGGGAACTAGGAATGATTTTACGACCACTTGGTAACACAATTGTATTTATGCCACCGCTAGCTTCTAGAATTGATGAAATTGATGAAATGCTACGCATTTTATATCAAGCAATTGCAGATGTTACGGAGGGAGAATGATGGGCGGCTTTTTTATAACGGCAACTGATACAGAAGTTGGCAAAACAGTTGTTACAGGTGCTTTAGCAGGAGTACTTAGAAATCGCGGGTATAACATTGGGGTGTATAAGCCGTTGCAAAGCGGACATATTGCTTCGAATCCAGAAGGTGATGCAGCTAGATTGAAAGTGGCATCTGGAGTAGAAACAGAGGTTGGGAGAATTTGTCCGTATTCTATTGAAGAACCTCTTGCACCGAGACTTGCGATGAAACGAGCGGGAAGAACTGTAACTCTAGCGCAAATTACATCTTATTACAATGAGCTAATGGAAGAATTTAATGAGTTGTTTGTAGAAGGAGCAGGTGGCCTTGCTGTTCCGTATACAAAAGATGCATTAGTTGTTGATTTTGCAAAGAAATTGCAATTACCGGTTATTATTGTCGCACGTCCGCTACTCGGCACTGTGAATCATACCGTTTTAACAATTTCTTATGCGAAAGTACATGGCTTAACAGTTGCTGGTGTTATTTTATCTGGCTGCAAAGATTGTGAAAAAGAACGAGTACAAGAAAATAAAGAGATGATTGAGGAGTTAAGTGGTGTACCTGTTCTTGGTTTATTGCCTTCTCTGCGAGAAAACTTTACTCGTAAAGAATTATTGAGAGCAGCGGAAGAGCATATTATGATTTCAAAATTAGAGGAGTTCATCCAAAATGGATCAAGCGTGGCGCACACACCTTCAAGCTAAATTAAAGTGTTTAAAGAAACAATCACAGTATCGTCGCCTATATGTAACCGAGCATTCAGAAGAGACATGGCTTGTTCGAAATGGTCAAAGGATGTTGAATTTAGCATCAAATAATTATTTAGGATTAGCTGGAGATGAGAGATTAAAAGAAGCATCTATTATAGCGACAAATCAATATGGTGCTGGAGCTACGGCGTCGCGTCTTGTTGTGGGGAATTATCCACTGTATGAAGAGGTTGAACAGAGTATTTGTGATTGGAAAAAAACTGAAAAAGCAGTCATCGTGAATAGTGGATATACCGCAAATATTGGTGCAATCGCTTCTTTAGTCGGTCGCCACGATATTATTTTTAGCGATAAGTTGAATCATGCAAGCATTGTTGATGGGATCACACTTAGTGGTGCTGAGCATAAAAGGTACCGTCATAATGATTTGGAGCATTTGGAAAAGTTATTACGAATGTCCCCAATTTCAAAACGAAAACTAATTATAACAGACACGATTTTTAGTATGGATGGTGACATGGCTCATCTAAAAGACTTAATTATACTGAAAGAAAAATATGGAGCACTTTTGATGGTTGATGAAGCACATGCAGGTGGAATATATGGAAAACATGGTGCTGGTTTAGCGCATGTAGAGAAGGAATTATCTAAGGAAATTGACATTCATATGGGAACATTTAGTAAAGCGCTAGGGTGTTATGGTGCATATTTAGCGGGTGATGCAATTTGTATTGACTATATGAAAAATATGATGAGAAGTTTTATTTTTACAACAGCATTGCCACCTGGGGTACTTGGTTCGATGAAACGAGCAATTGAAATTGTTCGAGAAGATGAGGGAAGTCGTCAGCGTCTTTTGGAGAATGGTGGATATTTCCGAAATGCTTTGCAAGAAGCTGGTTTCGATATTGGTGATAGTTCGACACATATTGTACCGGTTATTGTTAGATCGAATGAAGCTGCCATCCATTTTAGTAGGAAATTACAAGAAGTGGGCATTGCAGCAATTGCAATTCGGCCCCCAACCGTTCCTTATAATAGTTCGCGAATTAGATTTGCGGTTACAGCTAAGCATGCAAAAACTGATTTGGAATGGGCAATTAAACAAATTATTCGAATCGGTAAAGAAGAGGAGATTTTTGTATGAAGCAACTGAAGATTATTTTTATTCCTGGCTGGGGGATGGAAGAGATGGTGTGGGACTCGATCCTTCCATACTTTCAGGAATACTCCGTTCAGTGCGTTCAATGGCGCGATGTGAAAAAAATGAGTGATTTTACAGAGCGAGTGATGGAAGAAGCGAATGGAAAGGATGTAATTTTAGTTGGTTGGTCGCTTGGTGCATTGGTTGCTCTTCAGGCTTGTAATCGAGTGCAAACAAAAGGAATGATTTTAATAGGAAGTACGGCTAAGTTTACGACGGATAAAGATTATGCAAGTGGATGGAACTGTTCTTTTGTAGAGCGAATGAAAAGAGGCTTATTGAAGCGAAAGGATGATACACTAAAGCGTTTCTATAAAAGTATGTTTGCAGAACAAGAGATGAAAAAAAGTGAACAATTTGTAAGTGTTACGGAGCATTTTCAAGGTGATTCCACTGAATCTTTACAACTCGGACTTGATTATTTAATAGAGACAGATATGAGAAACCAGTTGAAATATATAAAGACACCAATCCTAATTCTTCATGGAGAAAGAGATGAGATATGTCCACTTGCTGCCGCTTACTATATAGACGAGAATACGAATGGGACAATGAAAGTGGTAAATGGAGCTGGGCATGCACTTTGCATAACGCATTTTGAATATTGTGCAAATGAAATTATCCAGTTTGTAAAGGGGATACAAAATGATCAACAAAACGTTATTACAAAAACGGTTTAATGGGGCAGCTATATCCTATGATCAATATGCCAATGTACAAAAAAAGATGGCACATCAATTGCTTTCTATGATGAAGAAATATTATAACACGATGTCGTCAATTCGTATTTTAGAGCTTGGATGTGGAACAGGGTATGTAACAGAGCAGTTAGCAACTTCATTTCCAAACGCTTCTATTACAGCCGTTGATTTTGCTGAAAGTATGATTACTGTTGCCAAAAAAAGACAGCATGTAGAGTCGGTTACTTTTCGTTGTGAAGATATTGAACATCTCACGTTACATGAATCGTTTGATGTGATTATCTCAAGTGCTACATTTCAATGGTTAAATGATTTACAAACAACGGTGAGAAATTTATATCGTTATTTGTCCGCGGGTGGTCTGCTATTATTTTCAACGTTTGGAAATCAAACGTTTCAAGAGCTTCATACAGCATTTCAATATGCCAAAGCAGAAAAAAATGTACAAAAAGGTTCATCCATCGGACAACACTTTTTAACGAAAAAACAGCTGCATGATGTATGTGAAAGTATAACAGGGGATGTTCATGTTTCTGAAACATGTTACATAGAGAAGTTTTTTGCTGTGCGGGAGTTTCTACAATCGATTCGGAAAGTAGGAGCGACGAATAGTAATGAGGAATCGTATTGCCAAAGCCCTTCTCTCTTTCGAACAATGCTTCGCATATACGAAAGAGATTTCAGGGAAGAAGGGGAGATTGTCGCAACGTACCATGCTTTATTTGCGTATATTGAAAAAAGAGGGGAAGAGAAGAAATGAGACAAGTACAAACAAAAACAGACTGGAAACAAATTGCATCTGAAGTGGTAGAGGGACGAGATATAACGAAGGAAGAAGCAGTAGCTATTTTAGAAGCAGATGATACAGAAGTTTTAGATATTATGAATGCAGCTTATATTATTCGTCACCATCATTTTGGTAAAAAAGTAAAGTTAAACATGATTATTAATACGAAATCTGGATTATGTCCAGAAGATTGTGGGTATTGTTCACAGTCTATCGTTTCAGAAGCACCAATTGATAAGTATGCATGGTTAACACAAGAAAAAATTGTGGAAGGGGCACATGAAGCAATTCGCCGTAAAGCGGGTACATATTGTATTGTTGCATCTGGTCGCCGGCCAACGAATAAAGAGGTAAACCATGTTATTGGGGCAGTGAAAGAAATTCGTGAAACAACGGATTTAAAAATTTGTTGCTGCTTAGGTTTTTTAAATGAAGATCAAGCAGGACGCTTGGCGGAAGCTGGTGTTCACCGCTATAATCACAATCTAAATACACATGCAAATAATTACGACAGTATTTGCTCAACCCATACGTATGATGACCGTGTGGATACAGTAGAAAAAGCAAAACAAGCTGGTATTTCTCCATGTTCAGGTGCAATTTTCGGAATGGGAGAAACGGTAGGACAACGCGCTGAAATTGCTTTTGAATTAAAACGTTTAGATGCGGATTCCATTCCATGTAACTTCCTTGTTGCTGTAAAAGGAACACCGCTTGAAGGGCAAAAAGAATTAACGCCGGTAGAATGTTTAAAAGTGCTAGCGATGATGCGTTTCGTGAATCCATCAAAAGAAATTCGTATTTCTGGTGGTCGTGAAATTAATTTACGCTCTGTACAGCCAATGGGGCTATTTGCAGCAAATTCAATCTTCGTTGGTGACTACTTAACAACAGAGGGACAAGAGCCGACAGCTGACTGGGGTATGATTGAAGATTTAGGATTTGAAATTGAGGAATGTGCATTATAAAGTGGAGTTTTCATAAGAGAGGATTCCTATTTGCAAATAGTGATATATCATGAAAAAAGAAAGCTCCTGAGGAGGCTTTCTTTTTTTGTAAATAAAATGTAATAAAATCTTTTGAAGCCTTGAAGAGAGTGGTTTCTTAGCGGAAAAATAAAATGTGTGGACGAATTTTCCATCCTCTAATTGTGCATAGTAAAGGTGTAATTTATCTCGGGTTGGAGGATCGCGTATGCACAAGTATATATTAGCTATTATGGCTTTTCTTATATTATTAAAGGCAATCAGTGCTGATCCAGTTAAAGTAGCTGAAAATCCAGAGCAGAAAGAAATGCAACAAAGAATTGAACAACATTTTCGAACACAAGCTGAGCATCTTGGTATTGAGACTGATGGAAAAGATTTAAAGGAAGTGCGGAAAGAACTTCATTTTGTGGAGGAAGAAAAGAAAAGGGAGAATGTTTGGAAGACTGCTCAAAAGCTTCGTATTAAAACAGAAGGAAAAACGATGGATGAATTGATAAAAGATGTGAGGAAAAAAGTTAAAGAATAAAATGTATAACTATATTGTCAGCTAAACTAAATAGATCAGGGCAATGTTAATAATAGCAGGATTGTGTGAGATTGTAGGCGTAATTTCATTAAAGCTTACAGAAGGATTTACGAAAATAAAGCCAACTATTTCGTGTCTGTTGTTTGGAGGAGCAAGTTTCTATTTATTATCGTCTTCTGTACAAACACTACCAGTAGGTACAGCATATGCGATTTGGACTGGAATTGGCTCAGCTGGAAGTGTATTAGTTGGTATGCTACTCTTTAAAGAATCAAAAGATATAAAACGAATTATTTTTATTAGTGGTATTGTGATTAGCATTGTGGGATTAAAAGTAGTGTCTTAAGTATTAATAGAAGAAAAAAGAGGCCGAAGCCTCTTTTTTCATGCCCATTGCTTTGATAAATGAGCCATTTCAATAGCAGCAACTGCGGACTCATAACCTTTGTTACCTGCTTTCGTACCTGCACGCTCGATTGCCTGTTCGATTGTTTCAGTCGTTAATACACCGAAGATAACTGGAATATCTGTTTGGAGTGATAGAGAGGCAACCCCTTTTGCGACTTCATTGCAAACGTAATCGTAATGAGAGGTAGCGCCGCGAATGACTGTACCTAGCGTAATGACCGCATCATATTTTCCACTGTTTGCCATTTTTTTTGCGATTAATGGGATTTCAAATGCACCTGGAACCCATGCGACATCAATATCATTTTCTTCTACCCCATGGCGCTTTAATCCGTCTAAAGCACCACCTAAAAGTTTACTCGTAATAAACTCATTAAAACGTCCAACAACAATCCCTACTTTTAATCCTGTACCAACTAAATGACCTTCGAATACCATATTATATCTCTCCCTTAATTCATAGATTATAAGTTTAATAAGTGACCTAATTTTGTTACTTTTGCTTGTAAGTATACTTTGTTTTCTTCTTTTGTTGGCATTTGCAATGGTACGCGTTCAATAACTTCTAAATCATAACCTTGTAAGCCTGCAATTTTTCTTGGATTATTCGTTAATAATCGTAATTGCTGTAATCCTAGATCTTTTAAGATTTGAGCGCCAATACCATAATCGCGAAGGTCAGCTGGGAACCCTAGCTTCTCATTTGCTTCTACAGTATCTAATCCTTCTTCTTGTAACTTGTATGCACGGAGTTTATTAAGTAGCCCGATGCCGCGTCCTTCTTGTCGCATATAAAGAAGAACTCCTTTTCCTTCACGTTCAATTTGAGCGAGAGCGGCATGTAGTTGTGGACCGCAATCGCAGCGACATGAGCCAAATACATCACCAGTTAAACATTCAGAATGGACGCGAACGAGAACTGGTTCCCCTGTTGAAATATCTCCTTTTACAAGAGCGACATGTTCTTTTGTATCTAATGAATTAGAATAGCCGATTGCATGAAATGTACCAGAATCTGTTGGTAATGTAATTTCAATTTCTCTTGTTACAAGCGTTTCGTGATGGCGACGGTAAGTGATTAAATCTTCAATGGTAATCATTTTTATATCAAATTGTTTTGCAACTTGTAATAAGTCAGGCACACGTGCCATTGTGCCATCTTCATTTATAATTTCACAAATGACTCCTGCTGGTTCTGCTCCGCATAACTTTGCTAAATCAACAGCAGCCTCGGTATGTCCTGCGCGACGAAGAACACCGCCCTCCTTGGCGATTAACGGAAAGATATGACCAGGACGGTTGAAGTCTGTGCCTTTAGCTTCTGGATTTAATAATTCGCGAATTGTTGTTGCTCGTTCGTAAGCACTAATACCTGTTGTTGTAGAAATATGATCAATGCTAACTGTGAACGCAGTATGATGAGAATCTGTATTATGAGACACCATAGGCTCTAATTGTAAGCGATTTGCATATTGGTCTGTAATTGGTACACAGACGAGGCCACGGCCATGCGTAATCATAAAGTTAATTGTTTCTGGTGTAATATACTCTGCTAAAGCGATAAAATCGCCCTCGTTTTCACGGCTTTCATCATCACATACAATAACGACTTTTCCTTGTTTTAAATCTTTTAACGCTTCTTCAATTCGATGAAACATTGTGCTTCCTCCTTATAGAAATCCGTTTTCTTGTAAAAAGCTTTCTGTAACTGAAGTGCTTCGTTTTGTTGGATTTGAAATAAAACGTTCGATATACTTTCCAATCATGTCACATTCAATATTTACAATATCTCCAGCTACTTTTTCACCAATAATAGATTCGCTTACAGTATGTGGAATGAGTGAGATGGTAATTGAAGCTTCATCTATATCAAATATCGTTAAACTCGTACCATCAACAGCAATGGATCCTTTTGGTAAACAATAACGGAGTAAATGATCTGAAATTCCAATTTTGTAATATATAGCATTGTAGTGCTGCTTTTTGCTTAAAATGGTGCCAATTCCATCGATATGTCCCGTGACAAAGTGCCCACCAAAGCGTCCGTTTGCAGCCATCGCTCGCTCTAAATTCACTTTAGAACGGGGCCCTAGCATACAGAGGGATGTTGCTCGCATCGTTTCGGGCATAACATCAACAGTGAAAGAAGACGCTGTAAAAGAAGTGACAGTTAAACAGATACCATTTACAGCGATGCTGTCACCTAATTTGACGTCTGATACAATCAAATTTGCTGTAACCGTTAGCTTCATGGCTTCTCCACTTTGTCTTATATTCGAAACAGTTCCAAGCTCTTCTACAATTCCTGTAAACATTCAGACACCTCATCTCGCACATTGGCAACAATTTTTATATCATCACCAATTTGTTTCATCTCTTGAATTTGCAAGGAAAGTGCATCTTGCAGTTTTATAAATCCAGTGCCTCCAAACAAAGTCGGTGCATCTTTTCCGCCAATTAATTTTGGGCTTATATAAGTTACGATTTCATTGAAACATCTTGCTTCTAAAAAGCTTGCATGTACCGATTGTCCCCCTTCAACAAAGAGTGAAAGGATTTGTTTCTCGCCAAGAAGGGAGAGGAGGTCACATATTTCAATTTGACTCGTTTGCATTTGAAGTACAGATACATTCTGAGATTCATAAACTTTTATTTTTTCTTTTTCTACGTCTTTACCAACAACAATCCATGTTGGTGCCATCCCATCTGTAAGAACATGAGAGGACAGCGGAGTTCGTAAGTGTGTATCTAAAATAATTCGAATCGGATTTTCCCCGCCGTTTGGAAGCCGCGTTGTTAAATGCGGATTATCAGTTACAACAGTATTCACACCGACAAGAATGGCATCGTGTGTATGACGGGATTGATGAACATCTGCGCGAGCTTTCTCACCTGTAATCCATTTACTTTCTCCAGCAGTAGTTGCTATTTTTCCGTCTAAACTCATGGCTGTTTTTATTGTTACAAATGGCTGTTTTGTTTTCATATAGTGAAAAAAGTATCGGTTTAATAAGGTGGCTTCTTCTTCAAGAATACCAGTTGTTACATGAATACCAGCATCTTGTAATCGTTTTTTTCCATTACCTGAAACAAGCGGATTGCAATCGAGAGTAGCAATCACAACACGCTTTACTTGCTTTTCAATAAGTAATTCACAGCACGGTGGCGTTTTTCCAAAGTGACTACATGGCTCAAGTGTTACATACACAGTAGCGCCATTCGCCTTATCTCCTGCCATACGAAGAGCGTGAACCTCTGCGTGATCTTCACCTGTGCGCAGGTGAGCTCCCATTCCAACGATCTTTCCATCTTTTACAATAACAGCACCGACCATTGGATTTGGACTTGTTTGCCCCTCAGTACTTTGTGCTAATTGCAAGGCAACCCTCATATATTCTTGGTCTGTCATTCTTTTCACCTCTCCTAAGAAAAATCAAAAAACCCCAAGGATAATAGTATCCTTGGGGTTTGGGAGACGTGATTTCTAGAAATATAGCTTGAATACGAAAGTATAGGAAAGAAACCTAACGATGATTGATATTTTTGCATTAGAAAGAAGCCTAGCAAACTATCAATTTTTTCATACGCTAGTCGTATCTTTTTATTTCAGCATAGAAACATAGGTATATGAAATAAAACATATACAGTGATTTACATCAAATCTCTAAAAATGTGTATGCCAAAATAAAAGTGTATTCGCTATATAAGCACTAGAAAACATATCCTTCTCCCATCCAGACTATACTGTCGGCCCTAGAGTTTCACTAGATCCACCGTTTTCAAGCTTGAAAACGGGTCACGGACTTAGAAGTGTGCACTTCATCACCGCCGGTTGGGAATTTCACCCGACCCCGAAGGATGCTGTTTGCTCACATTATAGCACAAAAAAGAAAAAAGGATAGTAAAAAATATTCGAATGTGAAGAATTGTGTGAAAATGAAAGATGAATAAAGTGAAACTTCATCTGCTGATGGTAAGTTTTCATCAATTCATTTTTCTCGTTTAGCTTCTTTTCTTGTTCTGTATGTTGAGATGTGGTAGTACCGCTCGTAAATAAGAGGATAAATTTTGTTATACTAGTACGGGAAAGATTTCGGTATATATGTAAATGAGGTGGAAATATGAAATATACTGCGGTAGGAATCGGTGGCATTGTCGGAGCTTTAACACGGTATGGATTAGGTCAATGGATTGGTACTCATTCTGCAGAGGCTTTTCCGTTAGCGACATGGTTAGCGAATATGATTGGTAGTTTTTTATTAGCATTTTTAACAATATATTTGTTTCGTGTGAAACATGTTTCATACGTGATAACGAGTGCGGTTGGAACCGGAATGATTGGTTCATTTACAACTTTTTCAACGTTCAGTGTAGAGACATTGAAACTCATGCAGTATGATGCTTTTTTAATAGCATTTTATTATGTGAGTACAAGTGTAGTTGGTGGCTTGCTCCTATCTTTAGTTGGGTTTTATCTTGGGAATGTATTGTATGAAAAAAGGATGAAGAAAGAAGGGTCACTATGAATATATTACTTGTAGGAATCGGTGGTTTCTTCGGGGCAGTTGCTAGATTTTTTATTAGTAATGCAATGAAAGAAAAGTATGGGAGTTTGTTTCCATATGGAACACTATTTGTAAACATAGTAGGTTCATTTATACTCGGACTATTGTATGGAACTGAGGTAAGTAGCACATGGCTATTATTATGGGGAACAGGATTTATGGGAGCATTTACGACGTTTTCGACATTTAAACTTGAAATTGTTCAGTTGATACATAAACGTGAAGGACAAAAGGCGGCATTATATATAATAATGAGTTATATACTAGGCATTTTTTCTGCATTTTTAGGTTTTTATATGGGACGCATGTAAAGAAGCACCTACAAATTATTGTACGTGCTTCTTGCATTATTAATCTTCTTTTGGTGCTCGAACGATAGACTCGAATTTTCCCTTATGCGAAGCATCGCAATAAGGCATGTTTTTTGATAAGCCACAACGACATAAGGAAAATGCAGGTTTTGCGGGAAATGCATTCCCTTGTGAGTCAACTAGTTCCACATCCCCTGTAATGCGAAACGAACCGTTATCATTCACTTTAATCTGTACTTTTGCCAACGTTATCCCTCCTTCCCAAACGCTTATGTCCATCATATAATTGCAGGAAGTACTTGACAATAAAAATATACCTTTGTGTGTAAGAGAAGAGAGTGTTATAATAACGTTTATAATTGATACAGTAAGGTGAAAAACATGAATAAACAATTACGTACACTACAAAATATTGCGAATGAGCGTACTTGGGCATCATTTTTAAATGATAATCATCCGTATAGTTTGCTTCATTGGTCGATTGCAGGTGTAGGACAAGAACCAAAAGATGTGTGGTTACTTCAAGATGAGGTAACTTTTCAAACGACAGAATTTCAAACGCTTGATGAAGCGATGATGTGGATTTCTGAAAATATGGAACAAGTTACAGATGTTTTAGCACAGTAACTAACAAAAAACAGGCTTATGCAAGCCTGTTTTTTGTTTCTTTTACATATGTTCTTAAAAATTGATCAACTGCCGCTTCATATTCATGTCTATTTTCGTTATAAGAGCAAGCATGTGCACCGTGTTCTGCAATATAAAGCTGTTTATTGTCTTCTTTCGCTTCGTACAGTGACTTGGTCATATCACATAAAATATAATCATCGTCTTTACTATGAATAAAGAGGACTGGATTTTTTATGTTTTTTATACAATCAATGGGAGAAACTTCACGTATTGTATAGCCGTCACGAACTTTTAAAAATGCGTTTGCTAACGGTAATAGTGGCCATTTTGGTAAATGGAATTCGACTTTTAAGCGATGATGCAACTGCTCATAAAAATCAGAGAAAGGACAATCGGCAATATAAAAATCTGCACCGTCTTCCACCATCCCTGCGTATTGAAGGAGTGTTGCAGCCCCCATTGATTCGCCATGAATACCAAGTGTAATATTGGCGCTAAAACGATTTTTTAGCCAGTCGACTACGGTTTTTAAATCATATTTTTCATAATAGCCATAACTTGTCGTTTTCCCACCTGTTTTCCCGTGGCGACGGTGATCATAAATAAATACATTATATCCCTTGTTTAAAAATAGGTTTGCATATTTGACAGAGTTTATTTTATTTACGGTTACACCATGACAAAAAACCATAAATTTATTTGAGTTTCCTGCAGAAATATAGTAACCGTGAATGTCGTATCCAAATTGAGAAGGAATACGAACTTCTTCTTTGGGAACCGCGTTAAAGTCCTCTAAACGAAAATGCTTTTTCGTTTCACGCTCTAAAATTTCTTCTTCTGTTTTTTTCTTTAAGTACATTACTTTATTGGTAAAGAAGATACCAATGCCGATGAACGCACCTAGTAGGGTCAACAATATTGTGAGAAAACGTTTCATACCTCATCCTCCAAATACATCCTTATGATACACTTATATTGTATCATAAGGATGTTAAAAGGGGAGAACGTAGAGTATGATTCATATACAAAAAATTACAGAAGAAATGGGAAAACAATTGAACTTTTTATGCGCGAAAATTGGGGAAGTACACAGATGGTTTCACGTGAGAAACTACACCAATTAGATGAATTACCTGGTTTTGTTGCAATTGAAAATGACAGAATAGTAGGAATTATAACGTATGAATTAATAGAAGATTGCTGTGAGATTGTATCATTGGATAGTTTTGATGAAAAGAAAGGAATTGGGACAAAGCTTGTAGAGTGTGTTATTAGGGTGGCAAAAGAGAAATGTTTTGAAAAAGTATGGTTAATTACAACGAATGACAATACAAATGCACTTCGTTTTTATCAGAAGAAAGGTTTTGTAATGACAAATTTATATATGGATGCCGTGATACAAGCAAGAAAAATAAAACCGGAAATTCCGCTTTTGGGATATGATAACATCCCAATTTTGCATGAAATTCAATTGGAGTTGAAATACAAGTAGGTGTAATTTAGGCGGCCGCTATCAGATGGTAAGTTCTACACTGCTAGAAGGTTTACGGCATGTACTTTTATATGTAACAATTTTCAGAAATATAAAATAATAAACTTGACGAATGTCATATTTTGTTTTAATTTTAAATTGTAAGCTATTACCATATTAAGGGGTGACGATGTGGCAACCATACGTGATGTTGCAAAATTAGCCGGTGTTTCAGTCGCAACCGTTTCACGAGTAATTAATGAAAAAGGGTATGTCCATGAAGATACAGTAAAACAAGTAAAGCAAGCAATTACAGAATTAAAATATAAACCAAATGCCGTAGCAAAGGCTTTATTTAAAAAATCTTCAACAATGATTGCTATACTCGTATCCAATTTACGGGATCCATCATATATAACTTTGCTTCGTTCAGTGGAGGAAGCTGCATATAAAGAGGGGTATCAAATTGTTGTTTGTAATACAGAAAATAAGAGTGGATATATAGATGTATTGATGCAAAATAATATTGCTGGTGTCATTATGACGAGCGAGGTATTTCAGAAATTGGAGGGAATTTCAATTCCATTTGTTGTACTGGATGAATCAGAGCCTGCTACCTATTATGAAAGTGCGAAAAAGGCAGTTGTTTTATTAAAAGAAAAAGGTTGTCATTTTCTTGCTTATATTGGAGAAAAGATAGAAGATGAGGCGATGGAAGAGCATATATCGGGATTTTTAGATGGTGTTTGGGAAGACAGAATTGCTTATCGTGAAGTAACCATAGAAGGATGTAAAGAAAAACAGATTATCGAGCTATTACGAAAATACCCATACATAGATGGTGTTATAGCTTCTAGTGACGATATTGCAATTACGATTATCCGGGCGGCAAAATCTCTTGGTATCAAAATTCCTAAGCAGTTACAAGTCATTGGCTTTAACGGGAGTTTGCAGGGGGAATGGGTTACTCCTTCATTGACAACAATTGGAGCCTCTTTTGAAAAACAAGGGGAAGTAGCGCTACAAAAATTGGTCGGGAAAATAAAAAATAAACCAATGCAGCAGGAAGAATTAGAAAAAGAATTTGCATGCATTGAGAGAGAATCCACAAAGTAAAAAGGTGCGTCTATTTGACGCACCTTTTTACAATGTAATTGCGGCAATAAAGCCGAATATAAGTAATGGAATATTGTAGTGAAGAAAAGTTGGAACACATGTATCCCATATATGATGATGCTGACCATCGGCATTTAAACCTGAGGTAGGTCCAAGGGTGCTATCAGAGGCTGGAGATCCTGCATCACCTAATGCGCCAGCTGTACCGATAATAGCGATGGTTGCCATCGGACTAAAGCCAAGCTGGATACATAGCGGTACAAAAATGGTTGTTAAAATTGGAATCGTTGAAAAGGAAGAACCAATCCCCATCGTAACGAGTAGACCAATGACAAGCATGAGAAAAGCAGCGAGTGGTTTGTTGTTTCCAATTAAATGAGCACTCGTTTGTACAAGTGATTCAACATGTCCTGTTTTTCTGAGAACAGCTCCGAATCCTGCAGCAGAAATCATGACAAAACCGATAAATGACATCATACGCATCCCGCTTGTTAAAATAGCATCAGCTTGTTTTAGAGGAAGGCTACCACTAACGGACAAGACAATAATTCCTGCTAATGCCCCGAAGATCATTGATTCAGTTGCTAATTGTACACTTAATGTTGCAATAATAGATAATAAACCAAAGGAAATGCTTCTTTTTGTGTAAGGAGCAATCTCATCAGATGAAGCAGGGATTTGTTCGGTATGATAAGTACGCGGTTTCCGATATGTAATGAAGACCGCGACGCATAGCCCAATAATCATCCCGATTGCTGGAATTGTCATGGCTTTTGGAATGAGCGCTACATCAAATGTAAGGCCGCTTTGCTGAGCATTTGTTTGTAATACGTCGTGATAAATCTTTCCGAATCCTGCTGGAATCCACATGTAAGGGGTAATTAACCCGAATGTAATGAGACACGTAACAAGCCTGCGGTCTACTTTTAGCTCGTTTAATATTTTTAAAAGTGCTGGAATTAGGATTGGAATAAAAGCAATATGAACAGGGATTATATTTTGTGAAGAACAAGCCATTGCTAAGATGATAAATAAAATAAGTATTTTTGAATAGACTTGCTTTTTCGTATCTTGTTCGTTGCCAATCCAATTTAATGCAGTTTGAATCATAGCATCGGGAAGCCCTGTTTTGGAAAGAGAAATAGCGAATCCGCCGAGCATGGCATAACTTAAAGCGATTGGAGCACTGTTTCCAAGACCAGTGGTAAAAGTGTTAATTGTTTCTGAAATGCCAAGCCCGCCAATTAGTCCACCTGTTAAGGCACCAACAATAATAGCGACGATGACTTGGACGCGTAATAAACTAAGCAGTAGCATCACTGCTACTGCGATAAGTACAGCGTTCATAATAAATGTAATCTCCCTGATTTTTATTCTGTGAATTTTGTTATGTAAGGCCGGCAATACCTCGCCTCAAAATGAACTGAAAGTAAAGAGGTTGGATGGGGAATTGCCAGTTCGTAAAAGCAAGATCAGTGAGTGGTAAAGAACCCTACTGATCAAAGTTGTGACATATCATTATAAAATGTTTTCTGTAAAATGTAAAAGGGATAAGATTTGTTATCCGTGTGGAAAAGATAACTCTTGTTTAATAGAGCATAAAGACCTCGCAAACAGCTCGGGTTCTTCTAAATTTGGTGAATGGGCGGAGTTTGGAAACCAAATCATTTTTTTGATTGGTGCTTGAACCATATCACAATACTGCTGAACAAGCGCATAAGGTGTTTGATAATCAAAACGCCCAGAACAAAAATAAACAGGTACGGAGAGTTTTGAAATAGTAGAAAAGAAATCTATAGTAAGCATTTCTTCCCATAATGCTCCAGCTTTCATATTTCCTGCGAGGAATTTTAACCAATCTATCCACGTATATTCTGGAGAAAGTAATCCTTTTCGAATAAAAGAAAAGGATGACCCGTTTTGAACTGCTCCTCCAAATGTACCAAGCCATCTTCTTTGAATAATAAGACGCCGCATGTCTAAAAAAGGAGGTTTACCTAGTTTTGTAAGAGATGTTAAAGCTTGCTCGTGTCCATGTTTTTTAGCAGAATGAATTAAATGTTGATACAGTAACTCTTCGTTTTGTTTCATGTGTACAATTTGACCAATTCCAATATAAGCTTCAAGGTACTTGGGATATTTATGTGCAATTTGTAACCCAATAATACTTCCCCATGAATGCCCAGCAAAAAATAATTTTTGTTTTTTAAAGCGAGAAAGAAGATACTGAATGATTTCAAGTGTATCTAAAACAAATTCTTCGATTGTAAAGGATTTGTTTATATCTCGCCATGAAAAGGATTTTCCTGCGCCGCGCTGATCCCAATTAACGACAATAAAGTGCTTTTCTAACGTTTCTTGAAAATGACGAATAAATCCAATTTGTGCCATACCAGGGCCGCCATGACAACATAATAAAATAGGTTGATCTATATCTTGACCACGTATAAGTAAAGAGTGTTTACATTTATTAATTACAACGCTTTCTATCGTAGCGACACTTGTGGGGGTTAGTTTTTTTCTTTCATTGTAAAATGGTGGGGTATGGCTACGAAAAAGCATATAAAAAACCTCCTCTTTTGAAATGATATGTATCGCACAGGCTATCAATTTTGCATATACTGTTAAAAAAATATTGTATCATAACATGCCAACTTTCTTTCAACTATACGCGCTTGGGAGAGGAGGACGGAAGTGACGATTGGAGAAATTATAGATCGCTTAAACAAACGTGAACCACTTGCGATTATTGCAAAGCGCCTCGAGATAAGCCCGTATACATTGTCGAAAAAGCTAAGGGTGCTTGGATATGAATATGATGGTGAACAAAAGAAACGAATATTCATTGGAGAGGGAGAAGAACCTCGTCATTTATATTTTCAAGAAGCTACTGCACTTCAATCTGTAAAAACGGATTACCAAGTTTTGATTTATGAACAATTGCAAAGTATTTATGAATTGTTGCGGAAACGTGAGGAGCGTATTATTGTTACAAAAAACTTCAAAAATAGTGAAAAGAAAAAGCGTACTTTTTCTATATGTACGGAGATTTTAGAAGGATTAGACGTTGTAGCTGGTACGACAGGGATTCAAAAATCTAAAATTGTAGAAGAAGCGTTAAAAGAATTTTTGCAAAGATACAAAGAAGTTGATGAATTGGAACAAAATGAAAGAGAGAAGTGATATAGACTCCTCTCTTTTATTAGATGAAACATGTTATGTTTTGGTTGGGATTATCCTTATTATGATGCAAAAGGTTAATTGATTTTTTGAATTCGCCCATCAATGATTGGTTGAATCGGTTCTTTTGCTTGTTTTACATAATCAAGTAACGCTTCAAAATCATTTGGGCCTGTTTCAGCATCTTTACCATTTCTAAAGGATACAAATCCATCGCCACCTGAAGCTAGGAAAGCATTCGCAACAACGGTGTAGGTTTTAGATGCAACTAGTTCTTCTCCGCTTGTTAAATGAATATTTGTAACTTTTTCACCATCTGGTTTATTGGAATCCCAAGTGTACTGAATACCTGAGATTTGAAGCATTCTTGTTTTATCTTTTTGCCATTGTTGATTTAAAATGTCACGAATGTCTTGACCAGTTAAATTGACTTTGATTAATTGATTTCCGAATGGTTGAATTCCGTATAACTCTCCCCATGTAATATCACCAGTATCTAAGTCATTTCGAATACCACCAGGATTCATAAGGGCAATTTGCGCTTGCATCGTTGTACGCTGAGCGTCGGCAACTAAATTTCCAAGAGTGGATTCACCAGCTGCATTTTGTTTACGATCTATTGGAGCAGTAGATTTTCCAACAATCTGATTTACAAGAGGTGCGATTTTTTCTTTATATTGATCCATTTTCTTTTTCACTTGTTGGTCAGGCTCTATTCCTTCATGGTAGGTTGTAACAACTTCTGCTTTTTTCTCAATAATATCTTTTGTTTTACGGTCGATTTTCACATCAACATCAGCAAAAGCCATTCCGTAAGAATTCGCTTGTACGACAAGTTTGTTATTAACAGTTCCATTTACAAAAGTATGACTATGCCCGCCAAAAATGACATCGACTTCTGGATCAGTCTCATTTGCTAAGCGAACGAGATCCCCATTTGTTACCCCGGTATCATCGGTTGTACCGCCGACATGTGCAAGAACAACGATAGATTTGACACCGAGTCGTTTCAGTTGTTTTACAGATTTATTAACAGCCTCCACTTCATCTGTAATTTGTACATTTTTAAGCATAGTAGGCATAACGACATTAGGTGTATCTGTTGTTACAACCCCGATAAAGCCGACAGGGACTCCTTCTACCATTTTTACAGTGAATGGTGGTAAAAATAAGCGGCCAGTTGATTTATTGTAAAAATTGGCAGCGACGTAAGGGAAGCTTGCTCCTTTAAAATTCCCTGTTTTTTCATGATATCCCCCATAAATAAGGCGATTCATTTCGTTGATGCCTTCGTCAAATTCATGATTTCCAATGGTTCCAACATCAAACTTTAGATCATTTAAAAATTCAATTGTTGGTTCGTCTTGTAGTAGTGCTGAAACTGGAGGACTTGCTCCGACAATATCACCAGCGTGGACCTTTAATGTATTTGGATTTTGTTTTTCGCGATCGCGTAAATAGGTAGCTAAATATTCAGCACCGCCTGCTTCTTTGTTATTAATTTTCTTCACGGTATCTAGTTGACCATGAAAATCGTTAATGCCAAGCATTTGTACGTCTATGTAACGATTTTGTTCTGTAGGTATTTGAGATGGAGGTGCAGCAAATACGTTTGAAAAAGTAATTGTACTTAACGCTAGAGCAATAGGAATAGCTTTTTTCCACATGTGTTTTCTCTCCCTTTTTTATAATCTGACATCATACGACATAATTTTAATAGATTGAGAGAGTTATTTCTACGTAAAAATCTCTTTATTATAAAAATTAATAAAATTTTATTTTTTCTTTACATCTTTACAAAATATAAATAATAGAAAAAAAGAGAGTGAATTCCCTTTTTTATTGTCGAGAGTCATTCATTTCACCTATAATGGAGAAAAAAGTAAAAGGTGAGTAGTATGAAGAAAAAGAAACAAAGACAAGTGCAAAGACAAACACAAATGAATCAATCAGAAAATGATTCCATTACAATTGGAGATCAATTGAATAGATCGTTAATGGATCAATTAAAAAGTAAGAAGAAAGAATTACAAGTAAGAGCAGAGCAAAAGGAAATAGAAGAACAAGAAAGAAAGCGTAAAGAGCAAAGAGAACGTGAAAAAAATAAATCATTTGAAGAGCTATTAAGTGAAAGTAGTCTCACTTGGAAAGACTTTAAATAATGTAAAAATCATCAGGACAATTGTCCTGATGATTTTTTTACGACTTGATGAGAAAAGGGGAGTTGGGATGAGAAAGATTGTAGTTGTTCCTTATGAAAACCATTGGAGTGAGAAATTTCAATTAGAATCACAGAGGTTAAAAGCATCGATGCCAGAAGCTGTGAAAGTGCATCACATTGGTAGTACATCAGTACCGGGGCTAGCAGCAAAGCCAATTGTTGATATGATTATGGAGGTAGGAGATATTGAGCAAGTAGATAATTGGAACGAGATTTTAGAAAAACTTGGTTATATTGTCAAAGGGGAAAATGGCATTTCGGGTCGTCGATTTTTTATTCATGGAACGGAAGAAAAACGAGCATATCATTTACATGTATTTGAAACGGGAAATCCAGAAATTACACGTCATTTAGCGTTTCGTGATTATATGATGGCGCATTGTGAAGAAGCGGAGGCATATACGGCATTAAAAAAAGATTTAGCAGAAAAGTATACATATGATGGAGGTCAATATACAGAAGGGAAAACTGACTTTGTACGTAATATTGATAAAAAGGCACTTGAGTGGAGAGAAAATAACGCAAGCGAGTAAGCTTGCGTTATTTTTGGTATGGGGGGAGCAGCGATGAAAAAAATAATGATTATTGGTTCTGGGGGAGCTGGAAAATCAACTTTTTCACAGCGATTAGGAGAAGTCTTACAACTACCTGTATATCACCTTGATGCGCTCTATTGGAAAAAAGATTGGGTGCTAACAAGTCATGAAGAACAGATACAAGTGCAAAGAGAGTTAGTGACACAAGACTCTTGGATTATAGATGGGAATTATGGTTTTACAATGGATATACGATTAGAGGCAGCTGATACAATCATTTTCATTGATTTACCAAGAATACAATGCCTATATCGCGTAATAAAAAGGAGAGTACAATATCATAACAAAACGCGTCCAGATATGGGAGAAGGATGCAATGAACAACTAGACTTTGAATTTTTGAAATGGGTATGGACGTATCCAAAAGTGAAACGGCCTGTTATTTTGGGGAAATTGCAAGCTATATCTGCTGAGAAAAACATTGTTATTTTCAAAACTTCAGCTGAATTAGAGGAATTTTTACAGAAGCTATAAGATGAAACGGTCTCATTTTTATAAAATTATTATGTAAACTGTATATATTTTTTGACTTTTTTCGTAAATCTTGTTCAAATAAAGTGACAGTTATAAAAATAGTGACATCTTTTTATAGAATTTTGGGGAGAGAAGAAGGAGGAACCATCATGTATATTCCAACAACTACACTTCATAATGGCGTGACAATGCCGATGCTTGGTTTAGGTGTATATAAAGCAAAAGAAGGAGAAGAAGTAAAGCAAGCGATAAAAACAGCTTTAGAAGTTGGATATCGTTCTATTGATACAGCGACTGTATATGAAAATGAAAGCGGTGTCGGAGAAGCGATTCGTAAATCAGGTATTGCACGTGAAGAATTATTTATTACGACCAAAGTATGGAATGACGATCAAGGTTATGAAACGACACTGCAAGCGTTTGAAAAAAGTCTACAGAGATTACAAATGGATTATGTAGATTTATATTTAATCCACTGGCCGATCAGAGGGAAATACATAGATACATATCGTGCTTTAGAAAAATTATATGAAGAGGGAAAAGTACGTGCAATTGGTGTTTCAAATTTTCATCAACATCATTTAGAGCAGTTGTTGCAAAATTGTAATGTGAAACCAATGGTGAACCAAGTGGAACTTCATCCAATGCTAGCACAATTTGAACTGCGTGATTTTTGTCAAAATAAACAAATTCAAATGGAAGCATGGAGCCCATTAATGAGAGGTGGCGAAGTATTTCATCATCCAATTATTCAAGAACTTGCTGAAAAATACGGTAAAACACCAGCACAAATCATTTTACGCTGGGATGTTCAGAGTGGTATCGTTACAATACCTAAATCAGTTACGCCATCTCGTATTAAAGAGAACTTTACAATCTTTGATTTCGCATTAACAGAAGATGAAATCAAGCAAATTGATACACTTGATCGTAATCTACACGTGGGCACAAATCCTGATAAATACGATACGATGTAAAAAAACGCTACCGAAAATGGTAGCGTTTTTTAACGATGTAATGCATATGTATCAGATTTAACAGCTGTTTGAATTTGTTTATATTCTTCAGTTGTTAATGGAGATTGATTATTAGCTTGTACATTTTCGCGTAGCTGCTGGATCGAGCTAGCACCAGGAATAATAGCTGCAACAGCCGGATCATGCAAACAATACCCAAGAGCAGTTTCAGTTAAGGATCGTTCTTTTGTAATTGCTTTTACAGTAGCTAGCGTTTCTGTTAACTCGTTATAGGAATAAGAAAGATAATCTTTTTCTTTCACCTTTTCTATTTTTCTTTCATTGTTGTCAGTTAACAAACCTTTCGCGAGTGGTCCCCGAGCAATAACACTAATTTGCTGCTCCTGAAGCAGTGAAAACCATTCTTCTGGCCTACGATTTAATAGGCTATATTCCATTAGTACACTAACGATACTAGAACGCTTTGCATATTCACGAATGACATTTGGACGAATAGAAGAAATACCGTAATGGCGAATGACACCTTCTTGTTTTAATTCCTCAAATGCTTCAATCGTTTCATCGATAGGATCTTCAAGTGTCCCACCATGTAGTTGGTATAGGTCAATATAATCTGTTTGCAGGCGGCGTAAACTTTCCTTTACTGCAGTCTTAATATAAGCTTTTGAAGGGTCCCAAGACCAACCGTTCTTTTCTTCTGTCCAACGGTTTCCTACTTTCGTTGTGAGGATGAGTTGGTCCCGTTTTCCACGAAGAGCTTTTCCAACAAATTCTTCATTTTGACCAAAATTATATAAATCTGCTGTATCAAAAAAATTAATACCTAAATCAATTGCTTCATGAATAATACGTGTAGCTTCGGTTTCAGATGTGCCAAGAGACATACAACCGAGTCCCATTTCAGTAATATATAAATCTGAATTTCCTAATTTTCTTTTTTTCATAAGTCAACCTCCTTTAGCTTTCTTTCATTGTACGAAAGCTGAAGGAGGTTGACAAACGTTTATCCCGATTGGTAAGGACTAATAATGAGCGAGGGATAAAGCACCCACTGATTAACGTTTCAATTTATTTTTTGTTTGCTGTAATCCATTCTTGTACGGTTTCGTAATCTTTTCCATATTGTTTTAGCATGTGCCGAATTTGCCAAGCCTTTCCGACCAACGTGATACGATTTGGTAAAATATATACTTTCATTTTTATCACGCTCCTTTCAGTGTGGTAAAATGTATGAAGAACGATTAGGAAATAGAACAGGGAGATGAAGTATTGTGAGTAATCTTGCAGAGAGAACTGTTGCAACTGAACCGATTTTTGATGGTAGAGTTATTAAAGTTCGTGTTGATGAAGTAGTATTACCAAATGGAGAAATGAGTAAACGTGAGATTGTAAATCATCCGGGAGCAGTTGCTATTATTGCTGTTACAGATGAAGGCAAGATTGTGCTTGTAGAGCAGTATCGTAAAGCACTAGAAAAAGAGATCGTGGAAATCCCTGCCGGAAAATTAGAGCCTGGAGAAAAACCAGAAATAACAGCAGTTCGTGAATTAGAAGAAGAAACAGGATATGTATGTGACAAAATGGAGTTCATCACATCCTTTTACACATCACCAGGTTTTGCAGATGAGATTTTATATGTATATAAAGCAACTGGATTAAAGAAAAAAGAACATAAGGCAGCGCTAGATGAAGATGAATTTGTGGAATTAATGGAAGTGTCATTAGAAGAAGCGATTTCGCTTATGCAAAATCAGCGTATTCATGATGCAAAGACGATGTTCGCTGTTCAATATTTGCAATTACAAAAATAAACACTCGCCTAAGGCGAGTGTTTTAATTAATTTTGGCATATACGCGTGTGTCGCGTAAGCTGCCGTCTGGCGCAAGAAAATCATTTTCAAGTGTACCTTCTAAAATGAATTCAAGGCGTTCTGCTAAGGCAGATGCATTTACATTTGTAGCATCGCAGCGAATTTCAAGTCGTCTAGCACCAAGCTTATCAAAAGTAAACTGGACAGCACCTTTTATCGCTTCTGTCATATAACCTTGTTTTGTATACGCACTATGTAACCAGAAGCTAATCGAAAACTTAGGAATATCCCAGTTCTCTGGGTGAAGAGTCAGGGCTCCAATAAATGTGCCAGATACTTTATCGTATAAGTGAAAAGCTAACGTTTCACGAAGTAAAAACTGCCCGTGAGCTTCTCGAACTATTTCTTCAGCACTTTCTTCAGTTTCGGATGTAATTGGCATCCATGGTTGTAAATCTTCTAAAGAAGCTTGAACAGCTTCATATACCTCTGTCCCGTCACCAGGAAATGGTTTGCGTACTTGCAAGCGCTCAGTTTGAAATAATGTTGGAAAATCTAATAATAATGGTTTCAAGTAAAATCCCTCCTATTCTCTACTTTTAAGTTTAGCAAAGTAGAGCGGAATTTCAATGTTAATTCGTCATACTTTTTTTCTTTCTTTCATACATTGTAGTAAGAGTGTGAACGGAGGGAAGAAAAAATGTTGCGAAAAACGTGGCAAGATCGTGTGATTTCTCATATACAAGAAAATTCTTCGCTTTACATATTTGTTTCTGTTTTGTTATTGATGGGTGTAGTATTTGGAGCGATTCTTGTAAATAGTTTACAAGTGAATCAAAAACAAGATTTATCTTTTTATTTGAATCGTTTTTTTGGACAAGTTTCCAAAGGTGAATTTGCAATTGCGGGTGAAATGTTTCGAGAAAGTTACTTTTCACAATTAAAATACATTGGGTTTATTTGGATTTTAGGGATCTCTATTATTGGATTACCACTCATTTTTATTTTATTGTTTTTAAAAGGGGTAGTTGTTGGATTTACAGTCGGCTTTCTAGTAAGCCAGCACGGTTGGAACGGACTATTGTTAGCATTTGTATCTGTATTGCCACAAAATTTAATTATCATTCCAGCGTTTCTTGTCATGACGACAATTGCTGCAAGTTTCTCTTTAAGGATGATTAGGCATCAATTTATTCGAAAAATTAATGAGCCTGTATTACCGATGTTAATTCGGTACACTTGCTTTTTTCTTATAATTGGGGTGGTGGTAGCGATTGCTTCTAGCATTGAGGCATATGCCTCACCAGTTTTAATGAAAGAAGTCGTGGAAGCTATTAATAAAAAATAAATACTACATGAGAATAATTATCAAGTTATTTTGATTGTTTTTCTTTTGACAGAAGCCCTTCTTCTGATATAATGGTGTAAGAGTGGCGAGGAGGGAGTAGTACCGAATGGAAGAGAGAATTGAACGAATTAAGAAGCAATTGCATGCAGCGAGCTATAAATTAACACCACAACGTGAAGCAACAGTTCGTGTGCTGCTAGAAAATGAAGAAGATCATTTAAGCGCAGAAGATGTTTACCTCCTTGTGAAAGAAAAGTCGCCAGAGATCGGATTAGCAACCGTCTATCGAACTTTAGAGTTATTATCTGAGTTAAAAGTTGTCGATAAGATTAACTTCGGAGATGGTGTTTCACGCTATGACTTACGTCAAGAAGGTGCACAGCGTTTCCATCATCATTTAATTTGTACAAAATGTGGTGCTGTACAAGAAATTCAAGAAGATTTACTTGGTGAAGTGGAAAGAAAAGTAGAGCGTGATTGGAACTTTAAGGTGAAAGATCATCGTTTAACTTTCCATGGGATTTGTAAAAATTGTCAAGAAAATGAAACGGATGAAAAATAACCTTTTCCTATCTAGCTAGGAAGAGGTTTTTTATTTAGATTAGGTATAAATCACTGAAAGCTTGGCATATGTTGTAATAACATATATTTTGGAGGAATTTACAATGCGCCGAGCTTTGAAATTAACTTTTGATGGAATGAAAGTATTTTTATTATTTACAAGTTGTACGATTTTGTTTTATTTCGCTATACTATGGATAAATGAAGAATATGAAAGTTACCATCGTTATGAAAAGCCAAAAGAAGAGACAGTAGAAAAAGTATCAGGGAATGAGGAACCAGCAAAGGATGCTTTCGTAAATAGAATGATTTTTTTCTATGAAAATGGGGAGTAGTGTAGATTGGAAGATCAATTAAAAGATTTTATTCATTATATGATTGTCGAAAAAGGACTAGCGAAAAATACAGTTGTATCTTATGAAAGAGATTTAAAGAGTTATGTGAAGTATTTACAGAATGTGGAGCAGACGAAAACATTTCAGGAAGTGACGCGGATACACATTGTGAATTTTTTGCAGTACTTAAAAGAGAATGGAAAATCCTCCAAAACATTAGCGCGTCATATTGCGTCTATTCGTTCGTTTCATCAATTTTCACTTCGTGAACGAGCTGTGGAGCATGATCCATCTGTACATATTGAAACACCACAAGGCGAACGGAAATTACCGAAAGTATTATCAGTAAGTGAAGTAGAAGCATTGCTTCAAACACCAAAAGCGACGAGCGCATTTGGTATTCGAGATAAAGCAATGCTAGAGCTATTGTATGCAACGGGACTTCGCGTTTCAGAACTAATAGCGCTAAACTTAGAGGATGTTCATTTGACAATGGGATTTGTTCGTTGCACTGGAAAAGGGAATAAAGAGAGAATTATTCCACTAGGAAGTTTAGCTACAGAAGCCATTCAACGCTATATTGAAAAAGGTAGAAAAGAATTGATGGGAAAAAAAACAGTCGATGCACTCTTTTTGAACCATCATGGTAATCGATTATCTCGCCAAGGGTTTTGGAAGATTTTAAAACGACTGGCAAAAGAAGCGAATATTGAAAAAGAGCTAACACCGCATACGTTGCGTCATTCGTTTGCAACACATTTATTAGAAAATGGAGCGGATTTACGTGCTGTGCAAGAAATGCTTGGACATGCTGATATTTCAACAACACAAATTTACACACACGTTTCAAAAACTAGATTAAAAGATGTATATAAACAGTTCCATCCAAGGGCATAATAATTATGCTCTTTTTGTAATAGTTCACTATTACCGGATTTAGTTTACTAGTAATTCTAGAATGTATATTGAAAATGGAAAATCAACAAAATTAAGCACTTCACAAAAACTTCACAAACATTTCGTACATTGTTTTCAGCAGAAGGCTAGAATATAACTACGCATTTCCTCTATACTAAGTAAAGTATGAAGGAGGAAATAATTATGAAAAAACTTGTAATCACTTTATTTATCGCGATGCTAGCGTTAGCTGGTTGTAATACAAAGAAAGAAGACACAACGAAAAAAGAGAAACTTGAAGAAGTTAAGGTAGCGGTTCAAACAAATCCGAAAGAAATTAAACCAAATGAAAAAACTGAAGTGCAGGCACTTGTTACACAAGGGAAAGAAAAAGTAACGGATGCTGACGATGTGAAGTTTGAAATTTGGAAAGACGGCGAAGAGAAACATGAAATGCTAAATGGTAAGCATAAAGGAAAAGGTGTTTATGCAGTAGAGAAAACATTCCCATCTGACGGTGTGTATCATGTTATTGCACATACAAATGCACGTGAAATGCACGTAATGCCAGAAGTGAAAATAGCTGTAGGAAATGCAAAAGTTGAGGACGCAAAGAAAGAAAAGGGTGGTCATGGTGATCACAAGAGCGACACGATGATTCACCTTATGGCTGGTGATGTAAAAGCAAATGCTGAATCAACAATGAAAGTACATCTAAAACAAAAAGAAGAAGCGTTAACTGGTGCTGAAGTACAACTTGAAATTTGGAAAGATGGCGTGGAAAAGCATGAGTTTATTCCCGCTAAAGAAGGTAATAAAGGCGAGTATGTAAGCAAACACACGTTTAAAGATGCAGCGGCTTATAAAGTGAAAGTTCATGTGAGAAAAGGCGAACTTCACGAACATAAAGAAGAAACAGTAGAAGTAAAATGAGGAGCAGCTCTTTAGAGCTGCTTTTTTATTTTTATATTACAGCCTTTTCCGAACGAGAAAGCCAATCACCTTTAGGTATGGGGTGAAAGTGAGGTTGGATACGGAGCGCCACTAAAAAACATAAGGTTTGTGGTACTTCAAGTATCCAAAATGTTGGTATCTTTATTTTTTAAGCATTGTGTTGCGGTTTAGTAATCAAACCAACACAATGTAAACATGATAAACAACTATAGAAGAACAAAAACAATTGTATTATGAATTATATATATTTTTTCCACGATACAGAAGAAAAATTTCCCTTTATAGAACGAGCGTTGAGTTTTATAATAGAAATAGAGAAAAGAGAAAGGGGTGACGGGCAATGCCGAAATCTAAAAAAGATTGTTTTGTTTTAGAGCTAAAGTTAATGGTAGATTCATGGCAAAAAGATATATTATTGAAACGCTTTGAAATTGCCCGTAAACTCTACAATAAAACTCTGTCGTATGCATTAAAACAATATACGTTAATGAAAGAATCTAAACGTTATCGAAAACAATTACGTTTGTATCAAAATACAATAAAAGCAATAAAAGCGAATAACCAAAAAGAGTTGAAACAGCATACGAAGGAATTAGATGGTATTCGTCAATCCTTTGGATTAAGTGAATATCAACTTCACACCTACATAAAAAAACATCAGCATAATTATAAAAAACATATAGATAGCCATGCCTCTCAAAAAATTGTTTCTACAGTTTGGAAAGCTGTTCAAGAAATCGTATTCAAAGGAAATAAAGCTCATTTCAAACGGTATGGAATGCTTCATTCTGTAGAAGGCAAATCGAATAAAGCAGGCATTCGCTTTAAAGAAAATACAGTATATTGGAATGGATTAGCGCTTCCTGTTCGTATCCGAAAACAAGATTTGTTTGTAGAGGAATCTCTTGCTCTTCATACCGTAAAATATTGTCGTATTGTCAAAAAAATCATTCGTGGGAAACATACCTTTTATGTGCAACTCGTCATGGATGGGATTCCCCCTGCAAAGAGAATCAGTTCTACAGGAGCCTTTCGTCATCAGTACCAAAAACAAAAGCGAATAGGTATAGATATTGGTCCTTCTATCATTGCGATTGTTTCAGAAGAAACAGTTTGTCTCCAACAACTTGCTCCGAATGTACCTATATTTGAAAAACAAAAGAGACGTTTATTACGCAAGTTGGACAGAAGTCGTAGAAGTACAAATCCTGACAACTTTAGAAGTGACAGCACTTTGAAACGAGGGATTCAGTTACACTGGACATACAGCAAAAACTATCAAAAAAAATTATATCAATTAAAAGAGTTGTATCGAAAGAAAGTTTCGTATATCAAAGAGCAACATGGTTCTTTAGCAAATGTCATTTTATCTCTTGGTGATGAAGTGTATATCGAGACCATGCATTTTAAAGGACTAGCAAAGCGTACAAAAGAAACCAAAACAAATAAACAAGGTAAGTTTTTATCTAAAAAGAGATTTGGAACCAGTATTGGGAATCACGCTCCTGCGATGTTAGTTGAAATAATCAACAAAAAATTAGGATATACAAAACAAACCGTTCATAAAGTAAACACGATAACTTTTAGGGCAAGTCAATACAATCATATAGAGAATAGTTATGAAAAGAAAAAACTCCATCAACGATGGAGTCAAATAGGTAATCATCTCGTACAACGTGATTTATATAGTGCTTTCTTACTCATGAATAGTGACGTAGATTTGCAACAAACCAATCGAGAATTATGTAATAAAACCTTTGCTACCTTTTTAAGGTTACACAATCAACACATAGAAGAATTGCGACAAATCAAAAAAACAATACCTCTAAGTATGGGTATCAAACAAATCATGTAAGGGAATGTTTCCTTCGTAGGTAGAGCTACCTACCTTCGTCAAAGCTTATTGTCAACACAACATTGGTTGTGTAAATAAGAAAGTCTTATGGAATAGAAGATAAATCAAAGATGTTGTACACAGGACATGGAAACACCATCTGTGGAGAGCTTTGTAACGCTTCTCTTAAGTACATAAGATTCCCACTGCTTTAGCTGTGGAAGTAGTCAGAATAGAAGGTGTAAGGAAAATAAGAATTTCTACGAAAATGTATTAAAAAGAAAGCGTAAACATGTTATGATATCAATATTAGATGTCTGACATCTGACTTAGAAAAACCAGGAAAGTGTTTGCTTCGTTTGAAAATAGGGCGAAGAGGGTTGGAGAACGACTAAAAGAAGTGGTTTTTCTTAGTGGGAAATATCACTGATAACAGTTTCACTTTACAGCGTTTTGAACATACTACAAGAAGTAGAACTGAACATATAGGAGGTTGCAGTTATGAATAAATATAAACGTATTTTCCTAGTCGTAATGGACTCTGTAGGAATCGGGGAAGCACCAGATGCTGAAAAATTTGGTGATTTAGGTTCTGATACAATTGGTCATATCGCTGAGCATATGAATGGATTACAAATGCCAAACATGGTGAAATTAGGTCTTGGTAACATTCGTGAAATGAAGGGGATTTCTAAAGTAGAGAAACCACTTGGTTACTATACAAAAATGCAAGAGAAATCTACTGGGAAAGATACAATGACAGGACATTGGGAAATTATGGGACTTTATATTGATACGCCATTCCAAGTGTTTCCAGAAGGATTTCCGAAAGAATTACTTGACGAGTTAGAAGAAAAAACAGGACGCAAAATTATCGGTAATAAACCAGCTTCTGGAACTGAAATTCTTGATGAGCTTGGTAAAGAGCAAATGGAAACAGGATCTTTAATTGTGTACACTTCTGCTGATAGCGTATTACAAATCGCAGCTCATGAAGAAGTAGTACCACTTGAAGAACTTTATAAGATTTGCAAAATTGCGCGTGAGTTAACGTTAGATGAGAAATATATGGTAGGCCGTGTCATTGCTCGTCCATTCGTTGGAGAGCCTGGAAACTTTACACGTACACCAAATCGTCATGATTATGCATTAAAACCATTTGGTCGCACTGTAATGAATGAGTTAAAAGATAGCGATTATGATGTAATTGCAATTGGTAAAATCTCTGATATTTATGACGGAGAAGGGGTAACAGAATCTCTTCGTACAAAATCTAACATGGACGGAATGGACAAGCTTGTAGATACATTAAACATGGACTTTACAGGTTTAAGCTTCTTGAACTTAGTTGATTTTGATGCGTTGTTCGGTCACCGCCGCGATCCTCAAGGGTACGGAGAAGCATTGCAAGAATATGATGCGCGTCTTCCGGAAGTATTTGAAAAACTAAAAGAAGATGACTTATTACTCATTACAGCAGATCATGGTAATGACCCGATTCACCCTGGTACTGACCATACGCGTGAATATGTACCATTACTAGCGTATAGCCCAAGCATGGAAGAAGGCGGACAAGAATTAGAACTTCGTCAAACATTTGCTGATATTGGTGCAACAGTAGCAGAAAACTTCGGTGTCACAATGCCAAAATACGGAAAAAGTTTCTTAAACGACTTAAAGAAATAAGGGGGACAATATAATGAATCGTGAACTTATTACAAAATCAGCTTCATACTTAAAAGAGAAATTCCAAGAAACACCACAAGTAGGACTTATCCTTGGTTCTGGACTAGGCGTATTAGCAGATGAAATCGAAAATGCAGTAACAGTACCATATAGTGAAATTCCTGAATTTCCTGTATCAACTGTAGAAGGCCATGCTGGTCAACTTGTATTTGGTATACTTCAAGGTGTTACAGTAGTAGCAATGCAAGGACGTTTCCATTATTACGAAGGATACGACATGCAAAAAGTAACATTCCCAGTTCGTGTTATGAAAGAATTAGGTGTAGAAACAGTTGTGGTAACAAACGCAGCTGGTGGTGTAAATACAACATTTGAACCAGGCGATCTTATGTTAATTTCAGATCACATTAACTTCATGGGGACTAACCCATTAATTGGACCAAATGATTCTGAAATGGGCGTACGTTTCCCTGATATGTCTGAGTCATATAGCAAAGAGCTTCGCGGAATGGCGAAACAAGTTGCAGCGGACTTAAATATTAAAGTACAAGAAGGTGTATACGTTGGGATGACAGGTCCAGTATACGAAACACCTGCTGAAATTCGTATGCTTCGTACACTTGGCGGAGATGCAGTTGGAATGTCAACTGTACCAGAAGTAATTGTCGCGCGTCATGCTGGCATGAAAGTACTTGGTATTTCTTGTATTTCAAATATGGCAGCTGGTATTTTAGATCAACCACTTCATCATGATGAAGTAATTGAAACGACAGAACGTGTGAAATCTAATTTCTTAGCATTAGTAAAAGCAATCGTAAAACAAATGAAGGGGTGAGTTCACAATGAGAATGGTGGACCTAATTGCAAAAAAACGTGATGGACATACATTAACGACAGAAGAAGTTAACTTTATTGTAGAAGGCTATACAAATGGTGATATCCCAGATTATCAAATGAGCTCACTGGCGATGGCGATTTTCTTCCAAGATATGAATGATCAAGAGCGTGCTGATTTAACGATGGCAATGGTGAATAGCGGCGATACAATTGACTTATCAGCGATTGAAGGGGTAAAAGTAGATAAGCATTCAACAGGCGGTGTTGGTGATACAACTACGCTTGTATTAGGTCCATTAGTTGCTGCTTTAGATGTACCAGTTGCAAAAATGTCTGGCCGTGGCTTAGGACATACAGGTGGTACAATTGATAAATTAGAAGCAGTACCGGGATTCCATGTGGAAATTGAAAATGACGAGTTTATTCGTCTTGTAAATGAAAATAAAATTGCTGTTATCGGCCAAAGTGGAAACCTAACACCTGCTGATAAAAAGTTATACGCACTGCGCGATGTAACTGCTACAGTAAACTCTATTCCGCTTATCGCAAGCTCTATTATGAGTAAAAAAATCGCAGCTGGTGCAGATGCAATTGTACTTGATGTAAAAACAGGTGCAGGTGCATTTATGAAAACGGATGAAGATGCAAAACGCTTAGCGGAAGCAATGGTGCGCATTGGTAATAACGTTGGTCGTAAAACGATGGCAGTTATTTCAGATATGAGCCAACCACTTGGTGAAGCAATTGGTAACGCATTAGAAGTAAAAGAAGCAATCGATACATTACAAGGTAAAGGACCGAAAGATTTAGAAGAGCTATGTTTAACGCTTGGAAGTCAAATGGTATACCTTGCTGGACAAGCTTCATCTTTAGAGGATGCGCGTGAAAAGTTAATTGAAGTAATGAACAATGGAAAAGCGCTAGAATCATTTAAAACGTTCTTAGCGGCGCAGGGCGGGGACGCTTCTGTTGTTGATGATCCTTCTAAGCTTCCACAAGCAGAGTACAAAATTGAAGTAGAAGCAAAAGAAGACGGATATGTGTCTGAAATTGTTGCAGATGAAATTGGAACAGCAGCGATGCTTTTAGGTGCAGGACGTGCAACGAAAGAATCTGAGATTGATTTAGCAGTTGGACTTATGCTTCGCAAAAAAGTTGGCGATAGTGTGAAAAAAGGTGACTCACTTGTTACGATTTACGCAAACCGCGACAATGTAGAAGATGTAAAAGCGAAAATTTATGAGAACATGAAAATAGCGACAGCGCATGTCGATGCACCGAAATTAGTGCATGGTATTGTAACGAAATAAAATGAAAAAGCTAAGGAGCCTTCTCCTTGGCTTTTTTTGCTGTTTTTTGTTTATAATAATAATGGGTGAAATTATGATTAGAATTTGTGCAATAACGAAAGAAGATGAAGTATTATATGATGTTTCATTAGAAGAAACGAAGAGAGAAGACATTGTATGGTATTGGCTTGATTTATATAAGCCAACGAAAGAAGAGTATACATATATTTTACGAGACCATTTTAAATTCCATCCTCTTGCAATTGAAGATTGTGTAGAATATGTACAGAGGCCAAAAGTAGATTTTTATGATGGTTATAACTTTTTAGTTCTCCATGCATTTGGAGAAGATGGATTAGAACCACATGAAATTGATTTATTTGTTAGTGATCGTTATATTGTTTCTTTTCATTTCTCACATAATAATGCAATTGAAAGAGTGTGGACAACACTTGGTGAGAGTAAACGTATCAAGAAGAGTCCTTTGCATGTAGCACATACGATTATCGATCAAATTGTTGATGATTACTTTGCACCTGTTTACTATATTGAAGATCATTTGAATGCAATTGATGATAATTTAACAGGAGAGACAGCAGGAAGTGTATTAGAAGAAGTATTTGATATTCGTGCGGACCTATCTAAGCTTAGACGGACGATTATACCGATGCGTGATTTGTTGTATCGTATTTTAAATTCGACTCGTTTTTACGGTGTAAGTGATCATGAAATTTATTTTAAAGATATTCATGATCATTTGTTAAAGCTATCAGAAATGATTGAAGCAAGTCGAGAATTAACAGCAGATATTCGGGATAGTTATTTTTCATTAAACTCTCACCATATGAACAACATAATGAAAACATTAACGGTATTCTCAACCATTTTCATGCCATTAACATTTATTGCTGGTGTATATGGGATGAACTTCGATAATATGCCAGAGTTAAAATGGGAGTATGGTTATTTTATTTGTTTAGCAGTTATGGCATTCATAGGTGGGGGAATGATGGTGTGGTTTTATAAAAAAGGGTGGTTTAAATAAAAAAACGCTGGGAAATTCCCCGGCGTTTTTTTAGCCAATAGCGTGTAACACAAACATGGCTAAGAACAGACATGTAATAACATACATGGATGGTGCGACTTCTTTATGCTTTCCAAGAGCAATCTTTAAAATAGGATAAGCGATAAATCCGAACGCAATGCCATCAGCGATACTATATGTGAGTGGAATCATAACGATGATTAAAAACGCTGGAAATCCTTCTGAAAAGTCATTTAGAGGGATTTGTAGAATGTTTGTAATCATTAGACCACCAATAATAATTAAGATTGGTGCAATGGCACTATCAGGAATTAATTTGACAAACGGAAGTGCAAATAGTGATGCGAAGAATAACATCCCTGTAACGATAGACGTCAGACCTGTCTTGCCTCCCGCTGCGATACCTGCAGCACTTTCTACGGTTGAAACGGTAGGACTTGTGCCGAATAGACCGCATGTCATTGCTGAAATTGCATTTGCTTGATAAGCACGTGGGAATTTACGATCATCTTCTAATAATCCGTGCAATAGTCCCATGTTCTCAAAAATAAGCACCATGCTTAAGGAGAATGTTGCAATCCAAAATGGCAAGGAAGAAAGCTTTCCAAATGACATAGCTCCAAATACATCCCCATAGCTAGCGAATGAAAATGAGCTGCTTCCTACTTGACTTGTATCAACAAGACCAAATAGCCATGCGATACCAGTTCCAATTGCAATCGTCCATAAAAAGTTTCCACGCACATTACGAACAAATAAAACGAGTGCTACAATAAGTGTAAGTAGTGTTGCAAGAACAACAGGACTACTTAATTTTCCTAATGCAACAGCAGTGTTCGGATGTGAAACGACTAGACCACCTTTTTGCAATCCAATAAAAGCTAAGAATAAACCGATGCCGACAGTAATTGCTTCTTTTAACGATTTTGGAATCGATAGTGAGAGCACACGAGCAATCGGTGTAAACGCGGCAATTACAAAAATAATACCAGCGATAAAGACAGCGGCTAAAGCTTCTTGCCAGCTTAGTCCAAGCGTATGCACAGCTGTGTACGTGAAGAATGCATTTACACCCATACCTGGTACAAGAATAGCAGGGGCATTTGCCCAAAATGCCATCATTAGACATCCGACAAATGAACTAAAAACAGTTGCCAAAATTCCTGCTTCAAGCGGAATGCCGGCATCTGATAAAATTGACGCATTTACAATCATAATATAAACGATTGTGAAAAATGATGTCACTCCAGCTAATATTTCTTGTTTTGGTGATGTGTGGTGTAGGTCTAATTTAAATGTTCTTTCAAGTATTCCTTTCATGTTAAACCTTCTTTTTCATATCCCTCTCCCACCCGTGATATCCCTTTTGTAAAGAGCTCACCGTTCTTTATTATATCAGAACATAATCTTTTTACAATAAAGAAAATGAGAACGGTTACTTAAAAGTTAAGTGGTGTTACAAATAAATAAAAATAGCACGAACAGTAGAGATGATTTCTAATTCTCCAGGTTGAATTGGAGGAGCGGCATGTGCTTGTAACGTAGCTTGAGACATAAATTCGCGCGGTAATTGTGCTGATTCTTCAACGAGTGAAAGTGGGACAGGATTAATATTTAAATTATATGAACTCGCGATTGTACGAGCTTTCTCTTGAGCGTGCTGGACTGCTTGTAACAGTGCTTGTTGATAGTACGCGTTTGGATGGGAAATACGAAAGCGTAATCCTCTTGCTACATTTGCTCCATTTGTAACGGCTATATCATATACTTCCCCAGCTTTTTGTACATTTAAAACGGTAATTTCATACAAGTGCTCTACGCGGTAACCTTGTAATACTGCTTTCCCGTTTATGTGTTCATATTGAGGAGTAATTGTGTATGAAATAGTTTCTATATCTTTATCAGGGATACCAATTTGTTTAAGTGCAGCAAGTAATTGTTTAGATTGGATTGCATTTTCCTCCTGCGCTTGTTTCACATCTTTATTATCTGTTCTAATACCAATTGTTAATATAACAACATTTGGTTTTGCTTTGATGACGCCTTCTCCTTGTACAGTAATGGTTGCTTGTTTTCCATTGCGGATATCGGGTGAATAGGGATTCATGCCAACTTGCATTTTTGCTCACCATCCTTTTTATATGTATATGAGTGGAGGAGCGAGAAAATTGTATGTAAAAAGTTACATAATTGAGAATCAAGGGCAAAGAAAACATATACAACATAGGTATTTATAGATTATAATATGTATAAATATGATAAAAAAGGGTCGAGGCTAGTGAACGAAAAAAGAGAAGAACTGATTTTAGATTTATCTACATCATTTCGAAAGATGATACGTTTATTACAAAATGATATTAATACACGTTTTTCAGAGCATATGCCATATAATGAATTCTCTGTATTACGTGCGTTATTTTTGAAGAGCCCACAAATGGCTTCGCAAATTGCAAGTGAAGTAAACGTAACATCCAGTCATATTACAGCTGTAACAGATCGTCTTGTTCAAAAAGGTTTTGTAACGAGAAAACGTTCTGATTCAGACCGTCGTATTGTGTATCTGGAAATTACAGATCATGGAAAAGAAGTAACTGAGAAGCTTGAAGTTGTACGTAAAGAGTACTATAAAGAGAAATTTAAAGGTTGGAGCGATCAAGAGATTGAAATGGTATTGGAGTTATTTGGTCGCGTACTATAATATGATAAATGAGGGTAGGAAGCAATGTGCTTTCCTACCTTTTTTCTTTTGAATAAAAGTATTTTGAAATTCCGATACTTGAAATAAAAAGTATCGGAGGAAAAATAATGAAACAAATTATTTCACTGATCATTATTATAGGGAGCTTTTTTTGTTTTAGTAAATTGATGTATGCTGACACGCCTCTTCAAGTTATGCAAAAAGAAGTGCAATACATTGCGAAAGATAATCCAGTATTATATTCAAAATTATGGATTCGTTCGATGCAAAATACAGTATTGTTTCATCACAGTGATAACATTCGTCATCAAGATACGCTTCGCAATGTGACAAGCTCATCTCTTGTAAAAACGAAGCAGTTACCATTTATAAAAGCATCTGTGTATATTCCAAGACTATCTCAATACGTTTCAAGAGCCGGAAAAGAAAACATTCAAGTTTATTACGTGGCAGTGCGGTATAACGTGCAAAAAGAAAATCCATATCAGCTTAATGGAATGAATTACTTTCTCCAAGTATTTGTGAAAGAACGTGGTGAGTGGAAAATTGCTGAAAGTGTGGTCGCGCCAACAGATCAAATTGTTGAGAATGGTGATGGGTTTGGAATGGTGGAAGAGAAGGAGTATGGGAAAAGACGAGAGAATGTCAAATAATAAATAACCTCCTCTGGGTGAGGAGGTTATTTTACATATAAAGAAAGCTTGTGTTTTAACAGTCGATGTAAGATAGCATATGTCAGTATGCCAGATCCTATAAAATAGATATAGTAAAGAGGCAAAGAATTACTGCCGTTAGTAAAAATACTACTAACAAGAAGTCCGAAACAAATAGAAGTACAGATTAAGAAATATACATGAAGTCTTGGGTATAGCAATATTTTTCCGTTATGCTCATTCGGAGCACGTGTATATAAATAAGCGCCTAGCGGAAGACAAACAAGTATATAGAGAATCGGACTTAACAGTGTCCAAGCAGACGGGATGTGGTGATAATCAGGTCCTACGTGTATGTTTCCAAACTCATCTTTGAAAGTGTCTCTCTGTGGATTGTAGTTGTAGTTAATGCGAAAATGAGTAAGAGGAGCTACTACACTTGTATTCTCTGTATAATTTACATATTTATTATAATTATAATTGTATTCTTCTTGTGATAAATCTACATGTAATGCGAAGAAAGGAAATATTAACCCAAAGATATAGATAGGAAAAATCATGAGAATGTAACTTAAGACACTTTGTGAAATAATGTTTCCTGTAATCGTTCCAATAAAGAGCGTGAACGTATAGACTGCAATTAGGGTAATAATTGCATAAGAAAAGTATATATGAAATGGTGAAAAGGATTGATACTGAGCATGTATCGTGCTTCTATAGATAATATACATAAGGAGCCAACTGAGGCTAAGTACGCTCACAATATGAATGATTCCTAATAACCATTTCGACAAAAATAGATGTGATTGTTTAAATGGCATAGACCATAGTACGTCGATTGTTTGACTATTACGTTCCCATCCTGTTAATAGAAGGGAGAGCCCCATTAATAGAAGAGCTGGAAATAGTATAGCGTCAGCTCCCTGTAAATGATATCCATAATAAGTACCTGTTGTTCTGCGTAAATACTCGGCCGTGTGCTGTGCGCTCGTATAATATTTATATGGTAAGGCGTATAAAGTACTAAGCCAAAAGAGCCAAATCACATATTTTCCTTGTTTATAGTTGCGCATCCATAACGCTTTATGAAACATATATCCCACCTCAATTTTTATTTCTTATTCCTACTTTAATTACTGTCGTTATTTTCCGCCAAAAGAAAACTTCAATTTTAGCAAACGAGTAAAAATGAAATAGCTGATAATACTTGCCATGAAAAATCCGACGTAATAAGAAAGGAGTGCATCTCTTCCGCCAAGTAATCTACCACCAAATAAAGCAAAACAAAGAACGGTGCAAAACATGAACCATTTCTGTAACCTAGGGAACAATAATATTTTTCCGTTTTGTTCGTTCGGCGCACGTGTATATAGAAAAGTTGCAATCGGTAAAAAGGTAATAATATAAGTAAATGGCGTTAATAGTTTCCAAGGAGAAGGAATAGATGTATGTTCCATTGGATTGTCCTGTGGTGATTTAGAAATTTCATTCCCTTTCTCATCGAAAGTTACTCTAGGGTGGTAATCATAAGTGATATTGAAAGATTCTAATGGTGAAGCGATACCTGCATGTTGTAAATATTTATGAGTCTTATATTCTATTTCTCCCAATGCTTCTACTGACCCTTGTGTATGGGTGTAAACAAACCCGGATATTAATAATACTAAACCGTATGGTAGAAATAATAAAATTGCAGTTAAGCTGCTTTGTGAGAAAATATTTCCAGTAATCGTACCGATAAATAAAGCGAATGTATAGACGGCAATGAGTACAACTGTAGTATATAAAAAGTAAATATGGAACGGAGTAAAGATTTGATACTCATTGTGAAACGATATGTTTTTTATTCCGTACATGCTAATCCAACAAATGATATTTACTGTAATGATATTCAAAACGCCAAACAACCATTTTGTTAAAAAGATATCTTTTCGCTTAAAAGGCATTGATAATAAAAAATCGGTAGATTGATTGTTACGTTCCCAGCCAATTAAAAGACAAGCGAGTGTAATAATAATGACTCCTTGTATTACGAAGGCGCTATCAAATGTATTAAAAGAGTAGGAATAATAATAAACATAGTCATCGATTTTCATTTTTGATTGGCTTAGTTCCATTTGTGCAGCCTTATAATATTTATACGGTAGTAGATATAAACTACTTAACCAAAACAGTAGAATAATATATTTCCCCTGCTTCCATTGTCGCATCCATAAAGCTTTATGAAACATGTGAATCCTCCTCAAATGTCGTGACAAATATATCTTCGAGTGACATTGGTAATTCTTCTAATAAAAGTGGTTGTTCTTTATGAAATTTCTCTAGCGTAGTTGCTACATTGCTTTCAATTAAAATTGTATACACTTTGCCTGTTTGGTTTAATACTTTTACATTATTTAAGTTCTCTAGTTTTTGCGGTAGCGAACGTTCGTAAGCGACTTGTATTTTTGCATAGCGAGATTTCGTATCGTCTAATGCTGTAATCGAAGCAATCGTATGATTTTTTAAAATAATGACTGTGTCTGCAATTTTTTCCACTTCATCTAAATGATGAGTAGAAATGAGGATGGTAATCTCCCGTTCCGCTACTTCTTCAATTAAAAATTGTAGAATTTGTCTTTTTACAATCGGATCCAGTCCATTTGTTGGTTCGTCTAAAATAATATATTCTACACCTGTGCAAAAAGCTAAAATGATAGCGAGAAGTGCTTTCATACCACGTGAGTAACTACGAATGCGTTTTTTAGGTAGATGGAAGCGCTCTAGCAGTTGATAAAAATATTCTTCATTAAAGTTTGTATAAACAGCCTTATAAAACGTCGCAATTTCTTTTACTGTATATCCGCTTAATATATTAGTAGAATCCGGCACATAAGCGACCTTTTGTTTAATTTCTGGATGCTTATGAACATCTACATCGTCGTATGTAACGGTTCCTTCGTCGGAATCTAAAATACCAACAAGCGTCCGAAGTAAAGTTGTTTTCCCTGCACCATTTCTTCCGAGTAATCCTACAATGCTTCCTTTTGGTAATGTGAAAGAAACATCTTCTAAAATGACTTGATTATCAATTGTTTTCCCCAGGTTCTCCACTTTTAGCATCCGTATTCCCTCCCAGTTCTTTATAGTATGAGTCAATCCAATCATGAATTTTATCTTTTGTAATACCAAGATAAGAAGCTTCTAGCAATAATTGATGAAATTGTTTTTCAACCATAGCAATTTTCCTTTCATCTAATGTCGGTGTAATCGATTGAGAGACAAACGTTCCTTTTCCTCGCAGTGTTTCAATAATCCCTTGCCTTTCTAATTCTTGATACGCTTTACTGACGGTATTTGGATTAATAACAAGGAGTGAAGCGAGTTCACGTACAGAGGGCAGTTTATCGCTTGGAGCTAACATATTTTTTAATACGAGTTCTTTTATACTTTGAACAATTTGTTCCCATATCGGAGTGTTGCTTCTTGGATCGAGTTGAATGTGCAAGAGCAATGTCTCCTTCCTGATAAAATTTAAGTGTACTATTAGATGTAATACACTTAATACAATATATGCGCCAGGATTGTTTGTCAATACTAAAATAGAAAAATATGGTATAAAAAAGTGTTGGTTGGAAAAAATAGGTTTGATATAGAATGGAGGGTTAGTCATGAGGCGAGTTTTTGGAATGCTTATTTGTTTCATGTTGCTGCTTTCTGGTGCTTCAGTTGGTTTTGCCCAATCTGAGAAAACGCAGTCTGAAAGAACAGAAGTAGAAACGACACCGAAGTTAGCGGAACAAGCATTGTCAGCAATTGTTATCGAGCAAGATACAGGTAAAGTTTTATTTGAAAAAAGTCCAAATGAAAAACTACCACCTGCTAGTATGACGAAGATTATGACGATGTTGCTTATTATGGAACAAGTGGAAAAGGGAAAATTGAAACTAGATGATAAAGTCAGAGCAAGTGAACATGCAGCTTCAATGGGTGGTTCACAAATCTTCCTGGAGCCTGGTGAAGAGATGACAGTGAATGAAATGCTAAAAGGGATTGCAATTGCATCTGGAAACGATGCATCTGTTGCAGTTGCTGAGCATATCGCTGGCTCGGAAGAAGGATTTGTAAACATGATGAATAAAAAAGCGAAGGATTTAGGATTGAAAAATACACATTTCCAAAATCCAACGGGGCTTCCGGCAAAAGATCATTATTCAACAGCATATGATATGGCAATTATGGCAAAAGAATTGATGAAATATCCACTCATTCGGAAATATACAGGGAAATATGAAGATTATTTACGTGAAGACACGGAGAAAAAGTTTTGGCTTGTAAATACAAATAAATTAGTTCGTTTTTATCCAGGGGTAGATGGGGTAAAAACAGGATTTACGACAGAAGCAAAATATTGTTTAACAGCATCAGCTGAGAAAAATGGAATGCGGGTCATTTCTGTTGTAATGGGAGCACCGACATCAAAAGAACGTAACAATCAAGTAACAAAGCTCCTTGATTATGCGTTTGGACAATTTACGACGAAGAAGCTGTATAAACGTGGTGAAAAAATTAAGACTGTAAATGTCGGAAAAGGTAAGAAAGAAAAGGTAGATTTAGTGGCATCAGATAATGTATCTCTTCTTATGAAAAAAGGAGAAAGTATGGACAAGGTAAAGCAAGAAGTTATTGCTGAAAAGAAAGTGAAAGCCCCAATTAAAAAAGGTGATGTACTTGGTACGCTTGTTGTAAAAAAAGACAAGGATGTTTTATTGAAGCAGGCGATTGTGGCGAAAGAAGATGTCGCTGCTGCAAGTTGGTGGGAGTTATTTAAAAGAAGTTTTGGGATGTTTTCAACATCAAAATAGCGGTAAAGGTATTGCTGCTTTCCTACCCACATACATGAAAAAGATAGAATAATTGCTAAAAGGTGCACATTATGGCGAAATAGTACTTCTTTTGTCAATAGGAAGGATTCTTATTTTGTATTCACGAAAATCTTATGTAAATGAGTAAAGTTTGAGCATAAGGAGGAAATCGTATGAGTCTTTCCATGCATTTAGAAGTAAAACGTGACGTCTTATGTGTTAGGTTAGCGGGTGAATTAGATCATCATACTGCTGAAGAGTTGCGAGCGAAAGTAACAGATATGATTGAGACGCATGGTGTTCATCATATTGTATTAAGCCTAGAAAACTTAACATTTATGGATAGTTCTGGGCTAGGTGTTATATTAGGCCGATATAAACATGTTAAAGGTTTGGGAGGGGAGATGGTCGTCTGTGCAATCTCAGCCCCTGTAAAACGTTTGTTTGAAATGTCGGGTCTGTTTAAGATCGTTCGTTTAGAAGAAAGTGAAGCGCATGCGCTCGCGACATTGGGGGTGGCATAATGAGAAATGAGATGAACCTTCAATTTTCAGCATTGAGTCAAAATGAATCATTTGCTCGCGTAACAGTTGCTGCTTTTATTGCACAATTGGACCCAACGATGGAAGAATTGACAGAGATTAAAACAGTTGTGTCTGAAGCGGTGACAAATGCAATTATTCATGGATATGAAGGGAATGCAGAAGGTGTTGTTTACATTTCAGCGGTTTTGGAAGAAGCAATGGTGAAACTCACGATTCGAGATGAAGGGGTTGGCATTTTTAATTTAGATGAGGCAAGACAACCTCTTTTTACAACTAAACCTGAATTAGAGCGTTCCGGAATGGGATTTACTATCATGGAAAATTTTATGGATGAAGTAGAAGTTATTTCAAACGAATCTTTCGGGACAACAATCCATTTGACAAAATACTTATCAAATAGTAACGCTCTATGCAATTAAGGAGAATTGCCTATGGACATAGAGGTCAGAAATGAGAAGAAGAAACCTCAGTTAAAAGACCATGAGTTAAAAGCGTTAATTCAAAAAAGTCAAGATGGAGACCAACAAGCAAGAGATACGATTGTCCAAAGTAATATGCGTCTCGTATGGTCGGTTGTACAGCGTTTTCTCAATCGAGGATATGAACCAGACGACTTATTTCAAATTGGCTGTATTGGCCTCTTGAAATCGGTAGATAAATTTGATTTATCTTTCGATGTGAAATTTTCAACATATGCAGTCCCGATGATTATTGGAGAAATACAGCGTTTTTTACGTGATGATGGATCAGTGAAAGTAAGTCGATCTTTAAAAGAGACAGGAAATAAGATTCGAAAAATGAAAGATGAGCTTTCAAAAGAATATGGACGGGCTCCAACAATTAATGAAGTCGCAGAAGCGCTTGAGCTGACGCCAGAAGAAGTTGTCCTTGCGCAGGAGGCGAGCCGTGCTCCATCTTCTATACATGAAACAGTTTATGAAAATGATGGAGATCCCATTACAATCCTGGATCAAATTGCAGATCAATCTGAAACAAAATGGTTTGATAAGATCGCTTTAAAAGAGGCAATTAGAGAACTAGATGAAAGAGAACGTTTAATTGTATACTTGCGTTATTATAAAGATCAAACTCAATCGGAAGTAGCGGAGCGGATTGGAATATCGCAAGTACAAGTATCAAGACTTGAAAAGAAAATATTGAAACAGATGAAGGATCGAATAGATGAGTAGCATCTATTCGATTCTTTATTTTATTCTAAAATAGAAAGATGCTTTAAATAAGATTAAGATTCACAGTCTATCTCTCTCTATCGATGTTATTCTTTCTAAAATTAAATCATTTCAATCATTAATAAAATTAACAGAATTTATTGATAATTTAGTAAATTTAAAATATAATCCAAGTATAAACTTGTCATAAAGGGGGAAGAAAACATGGAAACGAGGCAGCAATGGGGAACGAGAGCTGGCTTTATTTTTGCAGCAATCGGTTCTGCCGTTGGATTAGGGAACATATGGCGCTTTCCGTATACTGCGTATGAAAATGGAGGAGGCGCATTCTTTTTACCGTACTTATTTGCATTATTAACGACTGGTATTTCATTATTAGCTTTTGAATTCGCTCTTGGACATCGTCACCGTGGTTCAGCGCCGCTTTCATTCTTTCGTATCAATCCACGTGCTGAATTTATTGGGTGGTGGCAAATGGCTGTTACATTTATTGTCTCAACGTATTATGCCGTTATTATTGCATGGTCCATTTCTTATACGTATTTTTCTATTAATGGGGCGTGGGGAAAAGATACAGAAGCGTTTTTATTTAAAGAGTACTTACAAGTTGCTGATAAGCCGGGACAATTTGGCGGTCTTGTTCCGGAAGTTTTAATCCCACTCGCACTCGTTTGGATTATTGTACTTGGTGTTGCATTTAAAGGGGTTAAGAAAGGGATTGAAGTTGTAAACCGCATTTTTATTCCCTTGCTTGTTGTGATGTTTCTAATTATTGTTGTTCGTGCTGTTACGATGGAAGGGGCAATGCAAGGACTCGATGCATTTTTTAAACCAGATTGGAGTCGTATTTTAGATGGGAAAGTGTGGCTCGCAGCTTACGGACAAATTTTCTTTAGTCTATCGCTAGCGTTCGGGATTATGATTACGTACTCTAGTTATTTGCCAAAAAACTCAGATACAACAAATAATGCTTTTATTACAGGATTTGCAAACTCAGGATTCGAATTATTAGCTGGAATTGGTGTTTTTGCAGCTCTTGGTTTTATGGCAAATAACATGGGGGTACCAGTGGATAAGGTAGCGAGTGCTGGTGTTGGGCTTGCATTTGTCGTGTTTCCACAGATTATTAATGAATTACCAATGTCACCACTATTTGGGGTACTATTCTTTTTATCATTAACAGTAGCTGGCATTACATCACTTATTTCATTGGCAGAAGTATGTTTTGCAGCTGTATCTGAAAAATTTAGTATAAGCCGTCAAAAGACAATTGGAATTATGGGCACGCTTCTTGTATTGGTTTCTCTTGTTTTCGCGACACGTGGTGGACTTATGTTCTTGGATGTTGTTGATTACTTTGCTAATAACTTTGGACTAATTATAATAGCATTAGCGGAAGTGGTTACGGTAGGGATCATTCTTCAGCGTTTACCAATGTATCAAAATCATGCTAACTTTGTATCGGATATAAAGCTAGGAACATTTTGGAGAGTTAGTTTACTTGTTATTACACCACTTATGTTAGGGTATATGCTTATTGATGGTACGATTCAAAACATTCAAAAGAATTATGGTGGTTATCCGACACAATTTGTTGTGACGTATGGTTGGGGTCTCGCAGCGGCGTTTCTTGTTGTTGCATTAATTATTAGTTTGAAAAAATGGAATACACAAATACATTCAGATTCAGCCCAGCTTGAAAAAGAATGGAAAGATCGAGGTGTTTCATGATGAGTGGATCAGCAATTATGATGATGCTTATTGGAATTGTAGTGATTTGGGGAGGGCTCGCACTAAGCATTGCAAATTTATTTAAGAAAAAGAAAGCATAAAACAAAAAACATCTACACCAAAATGGTGTAGATGTTTTTTGTTTTATGAATAGGGAGCGAAACTTATAAGTTCAATCTACGAATAATGATTGATAAAAATATCGGATTAAGTTGCGGTTTATAAAAAAAGTTGTATTAGAAAATTTTCCAGAAACCATACTACAACTACGAGGAATAGGGAAGAGGTGAATGGAGTTGGAACAAACAATCTATCTCAAAATGCGAAATCGTCTGCAAGTATCTCCTTCATATGAGTTGAAAATTGAGGATATTGCACAAGTAGTGGGGGATTCTGAGGTAGTAGAAAAAGTAAAAAGACAATCTGTTTATAAAATTACAAAACATGATAAAACACATGTTGTAATTGATGCGATGAAAGTCATTCAAATGATTCATCAGACTACCAAGCATATACAAGTTAATTTACTAGGTCCTGGACAAATACTCGTGGAAATCGTGTATGAAAAAAAGAAAGTACATCCAATTTTCCTTGCAATGGTTTGGATGCTACTTTTTGTCGGTGCGGCTCTTGCTATTATTTATTTTCATGAGGATGTGAGTATGCAGCAAGTACATTTGCGCTTATATTACATGATTACAGGGGAAATTAACTATAAACCACTCTTATTTCAAATCCCATATTCTTTAGGTCTTGGATTAGGTATGGTTTTGTTTTTTAACCATGTGTTTCAGAAAAGAATTAACGAAGAACCCAGTCCATTAGAAGTTGAAATGTTTCAGTATCAACAGTCACTCGATCAATATGTCATGATTCATGAGAATAAAGAGAGTGCAAAACAAATTGCTGATGATTGAGTACGGGTTGGTTATCGTAATTGGTCTTGCTGGTGGAATTGCAGTTGGAGGCGGGTATGTTGCGTTTTTAGCTGTACTTGGTGTAATTCCTCGTTTAGCTCAGTTAACAAGAAGTGGACATTGTATTCAATTTTTTGAGTGGGCAGTTATTGGTGGTTCTTTAATTGGAGCGTGGTGTAGTTTACGCGATATCACGTTTCACGTATCTCAATATTGGCTCATTGTGCTTGGGTTATTTTGTGGAACGTTTGTTGGGATGCTTGCTGCAGCTTTAACTGAAGTATTAAATGTTCTACCGATATTAGCAAAAAGGATAGGGGTAGATGGGAAAATTGTAGTGCTACTCGTTGCACTTGTGCTGGGTAAAGTAATGGGATCTTTGTTTCATTGGATTTATTTCGTAAGGTAGGAGGCATCAAGATGAAACAAAAAAAATTAAAAGATGATTACATAAATCAAATAAAAGATTATCATCCAAAGCCAAATTATGTGATGAATTGTGTAAAGGCGTTTGTTGTAGGGGGATTGATTTGTGCAGTGGGAGAATGCTTTCTGAAATTTTACATGCACTATTTTCACTTTAGTGAGCAAAATGCGGGAAACTCTACGATAGCAACTCTTGTATTATTATCAGCGCTATTAACTGGCTTTGGTGTATATGATAAAATCGGCCAATTTGGGGGAGCTGGATCAGTGGTTCCTGTTACTGGATTTGCAAATTCTATAGCAAGTGCTGCAATAGAGCATCGTAGTGAGGGAATTGTACTAGGTGTTGCTACAAATATGTTTAAACTTGCGGGAAGTGTAATTGTGTTTGGGGTTGTTGGAGCGTATATTGTTGGCTTAATTCGATATACATTTAAAATTTTAATGTCATAAAGTGAAAGGATACTCATTGGGAGACATCATTTTCTACTGAGTACCAGACCTCAACAATCAAACTTTCACGGGTAGTTTACCTCACGCTTAACTTCTTTGTTTTTTAATGAGGGATTACTGCCCGCGAATAGCGGGATAAAAGGAGATTAGATATGAGATTGACAGGGAAGCAAACATGGGTATTTCAAAATCATATATTTGTGAATGCAACGGGTACGGCTGTCGGTCCGAAAGAAGCGGAAGGTCCACTTGGTAAGTGTTTTGACATTGCATATGATGATTTACATTGCGGGGAAGAAAATTGGGAACTTGCTGAAAGGAAATTAATGAAAGATTCTATTCAACAAGTTATGCAAAAAGGGAATGTAAAAAAATCGCAAATTGATTTTTTTTTAGCAGGGGATTTGTTAAATCAAACGGTGACAGCAAATTACGTCGCTCGTGAGCTGGGGATTCCTTTTTTAGGTGTGTTCAGTGCTTGTGCAACATCGATGGAAACTTTAGCGATTGGATCGGCTTTTATTGATGGAGGCTTTGCTAACCGTGTGATTGCTGCAGTAAGTAGTCATAATGCAACTGCTGAAAGACAATTTCGTTATCCGACAGAGTATGGCGTTCAAAAGCCTGGAACAGCAAATTCAACTGTTACTGGAGCAGGAACAGCTTTAATTAGTAAAGAACAAAGCCAAATTAAAATAACGGCTGCGACGATTGGGAAAGTACAGGATTTAGGAATTACGAATCCTTTTGATATGGGATCGGCGATGGCACCAGCTGCTGCTCATACGATTCAACAACATTTTGAAGATTTAGGGAGAAGTGCAGCTGACTATGATCTTATCGTTACAGGGGATTTATCAGGTGTTGGAGCGCCTATTACGAAGCAACTTTTACTTGAGGAAGGATATGACTTAGGGAATATATATCATGATTGCGGGTTAATGATTTATCACGGGGATCAAGAAGAAGTTTTTGCAGGTGGAAGCGGTTGTGCTTGTTCAGCAGTTGTAACATACGGCCATTTACTACAAGAAATGAAAAAAGGGAATTTACAGCGTATTTTTGTAGTCGCAACAGGAGCGTTATTAAGCCCGATTATGATGCAACAAAAAGAAACAATCCCAACGATTGCACACGGCGTTGTATTCGAAAGAGTAAAAGGAGTGTAAAGTTGTGGATTTTATATATGCATTTATCGTTGGAGGAGCCATTTGTGTAGTAGGACAGATTTTATTGGATTTTGCAAAATTTACGCCTGCTCATTTAATGGCAACTTTTGTAGTAGCTGGAGCTATTTTAGATAGCTTTGGTATATATGATAAGCTCATAAAATTTGCAGGTGCTGGGGCGATAGTTCCTATTACGAGTTTTGGGCATTCCCTTCTACATGGGGCGTTACAATCAGCTGAAAAGCATGGTTATTTAGGAATAGGAATAGGGATGTTTAGTTTAACTTCCGCGGGTATTACAGCAGCCATAGTATTTTCGTTCTTTGTAGCACTTATATGTAAACCGAAAGGATAAATCAAATGAGACGAAGGGTTATTTTGGTGACAGATGGAGATGAATATGCACAGCGAACAATTGCATTGATAGCAAAAGAATTTAACGGACGATGTATTTCAGCATCGCAAAGCAATCCAACGAAATTGACAGGAAAGAAGATTGTTGAGCTTATTATGCAAACGCCATATGACCCTGTATTTGTTATGTTTGATGATAGTGGATTTATTGGAGAAGGTCCTGGTGAGAAGGCATTGAAATATGTAGCGATACATAAACAAATTGATGTTCTCGGTGTTTTAGCAGTCGCGTCTAATACACATCATTGGGAGTGGGCACGCGTAGATGTGAGTGTAGATCGAGAAGGCAGATTAACAGAATATGGTGTTGATAAATTTGGACTTCCTGATGGTGAAATTGGAAGGATTAATGGAGATACAATTTATTGTTTAGATGAATTGAATGTTCCTATTATTGTTGGGATTGGTGATGTTGGAAAGATGTATGGAAATGATGAATGGGAGCGAGGATCACCAATTACTAAAAAAGCAATTCAATTAATTTTAGAAAGAAGTGGGTTTTATGACAAAACAAAAGAAAGTTAATATCCCGATTTCTTCCTTTTTGAGCGACAATGAAAATTATTTAAAGCAAACAGCTGGACTGGGTGTCACATTTGATGTTGGGATTCGTAAATTTCAAATTCTTGATAAAGAAATTGGTGTATTGTTTGTAAATGGATTGTGTGATACGAACTATATTATCCCAATTTTAGAAGAAGTAGTGGATACGAATGAGCTAGGACATGTTGAGGAAGATACTGTTAAGCTACTAGAAAATCGCTTTATTCATCAACAAGTAAGTAAAGTGAAAACGATGGATGAGGTAATGGTACAAGTATTATCTGGTCTTATTATTATTTTTGTAGAAGGTGAAACAGAGGCCTTTGCAATTGATGTCCGTAGTTATCCAGGAAGAACACCGACAGAACCAGATACAGAAAAAGTGGTGCGCGGAGCAAGGGATGGTTTCGTAGAAAATATTATTGTAAATACAGGGCTCATAAGAAGACGTATTCGTGATCCGCGTCTTCGAAACGAAATTATTCGAGTAGGGGATAGGTCGCAAACGGATATTTGTATTACTTATGTTCAAGATGTTGCGAATCCAGATATGGTAAAGATTATTAAGCAAGAACTAGAGAATATTGAAGTAGATGGAATTACGATGGCTGACAAAACGATCGAAGAATTTCTAGTAAAACAAGGTTATAATCCTTTCCCGCTTATTCGCTACACAGAAAGACCAGATGTAGCAGCGACCCATTTATTGGAGGGGCATGTGCTCGTTATTGTTGATACATCACCAAGTGTTATGATTACACCAACAACATATTTTCATCATGTGCAGCATGCAGAAGAGTTTCGGCAAAATCCAGCGGTAGGAACATTTTTACGCTGGGTACGATTTGTTGGTATTTTATTTTCTTTATTTTTAGTACCATTTTGGCTTGTATTTGTTTTGGATCCAACATTATTACCGGAGAAACTGGCTTTTATTGGACCAAATAAAATGACGCACCTACCAATTTTATTGCAAATTATTATGGCGGATATTGGACTTGAATTTTTAAGGATGGCAGCGATTCATACTCCAAGTCCATTATCAGCAGCTGCTGGTCTTATTTCAGCAATTTTAATCGGCCAGATTGCCATTGATGTTGGCTTATTTGTTCCAGAAGTTATTTTATATACAGCACTTTCAATGATTGGATCGTATGCAACACCAAGTTATGAATTGGGGCTCGGAAATAAAATCGGAAAATTATTTGTCATTATTTTAACTGGATTTTTCCATGAGATGGGATTTGTGATTGGAATGACGCTGCTGATTTTATTTTTAACATCTATTAAAAGTTTACAAACACCATATTTATGGCCATTCTTACCATTTGACTGGGGAGCGTTAAAAACAATATTATTACGCCCGACGATATCGAGCTTAAAAGTGCGTCCAAGCATTGTACATCCGCAAAATATACGTAGACAAAAATAAGCAGGGTGATTTTCCTGCTTATTTTTTATTATAAATTTATCATTTTTTAACAAAAACACAACATTTTTTTCGTACACTTAGAGTAGACATTGTGTATGAAAGGGGAAGAGAGCATGATTAAATTATTTGTAAGTGATTTAGACGATACACTTGTTTATAATGTGAGTCATATGGATAAAGGAGATGAGAAAGCGCTTTGTTGGTTGGCGGACCAAGGGACAAATATTTGCTTTGCTTCTGGACGGTTCACACATCGAATTCATCATGCGGTTAACAAATTTACCTTTCCGTATTATACGACGGGACTCAATGGGGCTACGATGTTATTACCAGATGGGGAAATATTTCATGAATCGACGTTTGATGATAGAGTTGCCCAGGAAATATATCGATATATACATGAAAAAGGACTAGCTGATATTGTGTGTGCGAAAGAGCAGAGATATACGAAAAGAAAAAATAAACATCATCATATTTTTGAGGAGTATATGGGTGTACATATTGCTGAAGTAGAATCATTGGAAGAAGAATTCGGTAAAACAGTCCGCCCTGCAAAGTTATTTGTGTATGGAGAAGAAGAAAAAATTGTGAATTTGGATCAAGAGTTAAGAGAAAATTTTCATGAGCAAGCTGAAATTTTCATTTCTGGGAAACGATACGTTGATATTATGCCCATGGGTGTTAGTAAAGGAAGTGCTTTAAAACGTTTAATGGAGCATTTAAAGGTTGAAGCACATGAAGTAGCGTGTATTGGTGATTCGTTCAATGATATTTCCATGTTTGCAGTAACGCCGCATTCTTTTACACTTCATCATGCGCATCCGTATGTAAAAGATAAAGCATGTCATGTCGTTCGTTCTGTAGAAGAAGCAATTATGAAATTACCTTTGCTTATGTAATATATAAATCCATTTTGATTTTTCGACATATAAGTTGCTACTATGAAGAACAAAAGGTGATTTGCGCTCGTTTTCTCTTCCACCTAAAAAGAAGGAGTTTATGTCGTTTTTTAAATTGGATTTATATAGAAAAAAGCTCGTCATTGACGAGCTTTTACTTAAATAGTGATTTAATAAAATCAATGATACTAGAGAAGAAATCTTTTACTTTATCTAGAAACCCTTGGCCTTCTTCCGATCCTAGGAAGGCTGAAACATGTTCTTTCGCTTTATTTAATTGGCTACCAACTTGGTTCCAGTCAATATTTAAGTTTTTCATCTTATCAAAGAGTGAAACTAAACTATCTAACTGTTCATCTGTTAGTGTAATGCCAAGTTGTTCTGCAATTTTTTTAATTAATGCACGTAAATCTTCGGTTGTTTTTGGCTGTTCTTTGGAAATTTCTTCTTTTACTTTTGCGACAAGCTGAACAGCTTTTTCGTCACCAATTTTGTCACCAAGTTTAGCTGTTTGAACCATTTCTTCATTGGCAACCTTTTTTACTTCTTCAGGAATTTCTTTTTTTGATGTTGTTTCGTAAGCTTTCATTAAGCCTGTTAAAGCAGCTGTTCCTGATACTTTAAATGGTGCAGTGATTTGGATTTCCGCATCTTTCACACCGGCTGTGATTAGTGCATTTGTATACATTGCATCTGTTACCCAATTAATATTTTTTGCTCGTACAATAAGACCAGATCCTGGTTTTGTATACGTAATCATAGAAGAGGAAATCGCTCTCGTACCAATTTGTGATTTTGGAACGATACCTTCTAAAAATTTATGTTCTTCCGCATTAGATACAGTGATAATTTGCGCATCTTTTGGCGCTTTCATTTCTTTTAAAAGATCTTGTTTTTGTTGTTCAGATAAATTTTCTCCTAATGTAACGATTGATTCTCCCTCAATCACGTCTGCAAATGAAGCTGTAGGAATCATGAATACCGTAACAGCTAATAGCAGAGCTAATAGTTTCGTTTTCACGAAAAATCGCTCCCTTTCTCTTTCTGAAATTTGCGGGCAACACAGTAATTATAGTATATTTTTTAAATTTGTCATCCATCTTCTTGTTGATTTTAAAAAAGAAGTATACAGATTGTCGGATTCTTTTTGTTTCTCGGCACGAATATGGTAATATAGTGCTGAGATAGTTGAAAGGAGATATATACGTATGAAAACTTTAGGATACATATTAATGGAGAATGGTGAAAAAATCGAATTAGAATTTTTCCCAGAGGAAGCACCAAAAACAGTTGAAAACTTTAAGAAACTAGCAGAGCAAGGATTTTATGATGGGGTTACATTCCACCGCGTTATTCCTGGTTTTGTAAGCCAAGGTGGAGATCCAACAGGAACAGGAGCAGGTGGCCCAGGTTACTCTATTCCATGTGAGACTGAAGGAAATCCTCATAGACATTTAGTTGGATCACTTTCTATGGCACATGCTGGCCGTAATACAGGTGGTAGCCAATTCTTTGTTGTTCATGAGCCACAACCACATTTAGATGGTGTGCATACTGTATTTGGTAAAGCAACAAGCGGCATCGAAACAGTACTGAACATGCGTCAAGGCGATGTAATGAAAGAAGTTAAAGTTTGGGAAGAATAAGTTAAAGAGAGCTATTTAGCTCTCTTTTTTTGTTTTGTTATATTGTCAGCAGGTTACTGTTCAGGCTAACATAGCGGTTAGATTATTTTAGTTTCGAAATATTGTAAGGTATATTCGGATTTATTGATGAGAATAGATGAAGTTGGACTTTTTTACTTAATAAACAGGAATTGGTAGGTAACGTGCAGTAAATGATAAAGTAGGAGGACAAAGTTTATTGCATTAAAATGAATGTCATACTGAGAAACGTATTTCGTAAAAATACATAGGATGCAGTAGAGTTTATATCTTACTTTTAATAATCTATTAGCGAAAGGACCACAAGAAGGGAACGGTCTTTCTCTAGAACCGCCTTACTTAAAAAGAGTCATTGTATGAGTAAGGAATAAAGGATTTGTGTACGGTTGACTTTCCTAATTTCTCTTTGTATGATTATCAAGTTGTTTTGACAGCTCTTCTCACTATAGTGAAAATATTGTAGAATAGATGTGATGTAGAAGTAGTGGTTGAGGGGATAGACAGTTTGTAACTTTTGTAAGAAGGGATAAAGTTTATGTTAATTCGTTTTAAAAAAAGTTATGAAAAGATTGCAATGGGGCTTCTTTCTTTTATGCCAACTGAAAAAGATGTGAAAACATTACAATTGACAATGAAGGAATATGATACAAAAGATAATTGGCAATTGTATTTGTGGAAACAAAATGATGACTTTGTTGGGATAATTGGGATTATTAAAAAAGAAGAAAATGTATTAGAGGTTCAACATCTTAGTGTGAATCCATCTCATCGTTACATGGGAATTGGAACGATGATGGTTCAAGAACTGAAAAATAAATTTCAAGGAATTGCAATTTGTGGAAATGAACAAACTGCTAGTTTTTGTGAAAAGTGTAAGGAATTCGAAGAGAATATACATTTATGAAAGCAGAGATAGAAATCGTGTCATCTCTGCTTTCTTTTTTTTAGTTGTTCGTTTCGTTCGAATATTACATCACTTCTGTTGCGTAAAGTATGTTTATGGACAATATATTCATTGGGGAAGGATTGCGCGTTTTTCCAAGAGAGACCTCTTTCGGTACATAATTTTATGCATGTGTTTTCTAAAGATATGTCCAAAATGGGTAAAAATATAGGTGTGAAAGATTCTTTTATTTGAATAGATTGCAGTTGTTTTTTTAGTAAAGATAAAAGTTCTTGATAATCTAGTCCCAATTTATACACGGAGTCCTGTTCTTTTTCTAAAATAGTAATTGCGCTTTTCATCATTTTTGCTGCACCATTCCAATTCAATCGTCTTTGGTGGTATAATGAAACGGCAATTTGAATAAAACCAACCCAGTAGTTATCACGCATTCCTCGTGGCTTTAATTTCCAATATTCTTCTAACACTTCATGACATTCAAAATAATCGTAGTCTCCGTGAAAATGAGTTAAAAATTGTATGTATGCTGTAGGATACATCCTGCTCGCTCCTGTCTAAACGGTTTTATGTACAGTGTATCATAAAGTGAAATGGTGATGAGTGGGGAGAGTATCAACTTCTTTGTTACTTGCTAAAAAGTGATGTAGAAATACAATTGTTAGTACGATATATATAATAAACGACTAGATTTCTCTAGTCGTTTACTACAATACGCATTAGCAGAAGCAAGCAGCTCCTACAATAATTAATAAAATAAATAGTACAACAAGTAACGCGAAACCGCCGTTAAAACCACAATCAACATGGCCCATAGTTTTTTAACCTCCTACATTGTACTTACTACACTGCTATCATATGAAGGGGTGGGCATTGTTGCATGGGTAAGTGTCTATTTTTAATTAAATTTCTCAAAAAGGTTGGATAGAACATAAGTATGCTCTATACTTATGTTGTTATAGAAAAAATGTGGTGGGATGCTTTGTGCAATATAATTTTAAGGTAGAGGCTTTTGAAGGGCCTTTAGATCTATTGTTACATTTAATTCATCGTTATGAAATTGATATATATAATATTCCTGTAGCGGAAATTACAGAGCAGTATTTATCCTATATTCATACGATGAAAGATTTGCAGTTGGATGTTGCAAGTGAATACTTGGTGATGGCTGCAACGCTATTACAAATTAAAAGTAAGATGCTGTTACCGAAGCAGGAGGAAGATATACCTGATAATGGGGAAGATTTTATAGATGATCCTCGTCAAGAATTGATGGAGCGGTTAATTGAATATAAAAAATATAAGCAAGTTGCTACTGAGTTAAAAGAGAGAGAACAGGAAAGAGCTCAGCTCTATACACGTCCACCGATCGATTTTACATCGTTTCAGCAAGAAGAAGAGACAAACTTACCTCTGGATGTCACACTCTATGATATGTTAGCAGCGTTCCAAAAGCTCATACGTCGTAAAAAATCAAAGCGTCCAGTAACAACGCGGATTACTCGACAAGAAATACCGATTGAACAGCGGATGACTGATATTTTAAAACAGTTGGAAACAGTAGGCGGTCGTCAAAGTTTTTATGATTTATTTGCTGATGAAGAACGTGAAGTAATGGTTGTAACATTTTTAGCTATACTTGAATTAATGAAAAACCAACAGATTGTTATCGAGCAAGAACAAAACTTTGATGAAATCTTTTTGTCGCGTTCTAAATAAGTAATAAGGTATAGAGCAGAAGTGTGAGGAAATAGGAGTATGGTGATTAGTGAAAGCTTTCTATTAGTTGAGCGTAGCTGACTAGTGGAAGTTTCACTTTATCCTGCTATGCATAGGTGGTTATCTCACCCTCTGGTTAAAATTTCACTTTACCATTTGGAACAATAAAAGGGATGTTAGACCGGGCACAGTATGCTGTGATTCGGTTTTTGTTGTGGATATTTTTCGAATGAAAATATGAGAAAGGAGATCGTACGTTGAATAGAAAAGAACAGATGGCGATTATTGAAGGGCTTTTATTTGTTGCGGGAGATGAAGGGATTTATCCAGAACAAATTGCAAAAGTACTTGAAGTTGAAGTGAAAGATGTAATTAAAATGATTGAAGAAATGCAAAAAGAATGGGAAGGGCTGCAGCGAGGATTGCAAATTGTACAATTTGCAAAAGTGTATCGCCTTGCTACAAAGAAGGAACACGCGCTATATTATCAAAAGTTAATGGATACACCAACAGCCGCTTCTCTCTCTCAGGCAGCTCTTGAAACATTAGCGATTGTTGCATATCGTCAACCAATTACAAGAAGTGAAATGGAAGAGATTCGTGGTGTGAAAACGGACAGGGCATTGCAAACACTGGTATCACATTTGCTTATCAAAGAAACTGGTAGAGCAGAAGGCCCGGGACGTCCCATTTTGTACGGCACAACAAAAGAGTTTTTAGATACGTTTGGATTACAGACATTAGATGATCTACCAGCTCTTTCTGAAGAAAATGAAGAAATGAATGAGGCAGATCTATTCTTTGGCTCATTGCAGGAATTATCTAAATAAAAGCTTAGCATTTTGCTAAGCTTTTTTTGTATATGAAATACATAGCGAGTCATACTAAATGAAAAAAAGGAGACGGGTTATGAAGAGGGTACGGATTATTCTGTTGTTAGTTTCTGTTTTATTATGTTGTTCATTAAACAGCACATCTGTCAAAAGATATATGACGTCTATTCATACTGCGTCTTCTTTATATATGCAACGTCCACATCTTGGGAAAATGAAAGTTAGCTTTTTGAAAGTAGGACAAGGGGATGCTTCGCTTATTATTTTCCCAAATGGCAAAACAATGTTGATTGATGGAGGGCCTTATGAAGCGGGTGAAGTAATTATTCAAAAATTAATTCAAAAGGGAATTAACCATTTAGATGTTGTAGTAGGAACTCATCCTGATATGGATCATATAGGTGGTCTTATTCCAATTATAGAACAAATGCCAGTATCACTCGTATTAGATAGTGGGAAAACATATAGCTCTTTTACGTATCATACGTATAGAAGAAATATTAAAAAGAGGGGGATTCCGTTTATTCGTGTTAAACAAGGTCAACATATCCCATTGGATCCGCATGTTTCAATTCAAGTGTTGAATAATGGGAAATCAAAAGATGAAAATAATGAGTCCTCCATTGTTTTAAAGGTGCGATATGGTAAGGCTGATTTTTTGTTAATGGGAGATGCTGACGTACAAACGGAGAAAAAAATAATAAACGATTATGATGTACATGCAGATGTATTAAAAGTTGGGCATCATGGTTCCTACACCTCAACTAGTGAAACCTTTTTGACAAAGGTAGGACCTCAATTTGCTATTCTTTCTTATGGGAATAAAAACCCATATGGGCATCCACACCAAAGTGTAGTAAAAAGATTAAAGCGATATGGTGTAATGATATATGCAACAGATAAACAAACGATAGAGATTGAGACGGATGGTGAGCATATTGCAATGTTGCCTAATTCGCCATACCCACTGTTAAAGTAAAAAGGAGTATATGTTCATACAATGAATAAGGAATCGTTACCAAAATTCATAAAAGGTGAACTGTCTTCTTTTGGAAAAAATGAATAATATATATTATAATTAGAGAAGAAATGTAAATTTCCTTTTTTACTAAACAAAGAGGAAATTTATTTATAATGTATAGACAACTACTCGTGTATATATTAAGATGGGGTTAGGCAAATAGGTAATAATAACAAGTAGGTATTTTAGGGGAAAGGATCGATGAAAATGAAAACGCAAGTTGTCATCAATGCCAACATTTATACAGGTCAAGAAGTAATGGAAAGTGGATTTATTCGTTACGCAGAAAAAATTGAAGAAATTGGTTTGATGGCTCAATATGTATCACAAGAAAATGAAACTGTTTTTGATGCAGAAGGAAAGATTGTGATTCCAGGTATGATCGATGTTCATATTCATGGTGGATACGATATTGATGCGATGGATGCAAATAGCGATGGTTTAGTAACCCTTGGTAAAGAAATGTTAAAAGAAGGGGTTACAACTTACTTCCCAACAACAATGACGCAAGCTCCAGAAGCAATTGAAGCAGCTTTACATGCTGCAAAAGAAGCGAAAGAAAAAGGAGCACATTTTGAATATATTCATTTAGAAGGACCGTATGTTTCAAAAAAACGTGCAGGAGCACAACCACTTGAGCATATCGTTCCTGCGAATATTGAACAATTTAAGCAATGGCAAGAAGCAAGTGGTAATTTAATTAAATTAGTAACGTATGCACCAGAAGAAGAAGGTGCAGAAGCGTTTGAACAGTATCTGGCTGAGACTGGTGTTGTTGGCACAATCGGGCATACTGATGCGATTGATGCTGACCTCAAAAACAGAAACATTACACATGCTACACACTTATACAATCAAATGCGTGGTTTACATCACCGTGAGCCAGGGGTTGTGGGTCATGTTTTACTAAACCCAGATGTAATGGTTGAAGTAATTACTGATGGTATTCACATTCATCCAGATATGGTGAAATTAGCATATAAATTAAAAGGGCCTAAAAAAGTAAGTGTCATTACTGACGCAATGCGTGCAAAAGGTCTAGAAGATGGATTATATGAACTTGGCGGACAGCCTGTACATGTAAAAGATGGTAGTGCACGATTAGAAGATGGAACGTTAGCTGGTAGTATTTTGAAAATGGACCAAGCATTTCGTAATGTAATTGAATTTACAGGATGTTCTGTTGAAGAGGCTGTACTTATGACGTCAGTTAACCAAGCAGAAGAGTTTGGACTAACAAATAAAGGGGCATTAGTAGCAGGGAAAGATGCTGATTTTGTTGTTATGACTGAAGATTTACATGTATATGATACAGTTCGATTAGGAATTCATATGAAGGAAGGGAAGTAAATAGATGAATATTCTTGTTGTAAAAACTCCAGAAGAATTAGCTGAGGCAGGCTATAAATTAATTGAAGAAGTTGTAAAATCAAAAGAAAATCCAACGTTAGGAATGGCTACAGGAAGCTCTCCACTTGGTATTTATGCAGAAATGCGAAAAAATAAACTTGATACAAGCCGTGTAACCACTGTAAACTTAGATGAGTACGTAAATTTACCACATGAAGATAAAAACAGCTATCATTACTTTATGCAAGAACAGTTGTTTAATCATCTTCCTTTCAAAGAAACTTATGTACCAAATGGGATGGCAAGTGATTTGGAAGAGGAATGCAAGCGTTATGAAAGCATTCTAGCAGCTAACCCAGTTGACTTACAGATTCTTGGAATCGGTGAAAACGGTCACATCGGATTTAACGAGCCAGGAACAGCATTTAATTCTCCAACTAATATTGTAGAATTAACAGAGTCTACGCGCCAAGCGAACCTTCGCTTCTTCGAAAACGAAGAAGATGTACCAACTCATGCAATTACAATGGGTATTGGAAGCATTATGAAAGCGAAACGAATTCTCCTTGTTGCTATGGGTCCGAAAAAGGCAGAAGCAATCAAAGAATTATTACAAGGTGAATTTAGCGAAGCGTGTCCTGCTACAGTGCTGCAACGTCATCCGAATGTAACCGTAATTGCTGATCAAGAAGCTCTATCTTTATGCAGTGAGGCGATTGCTGATGAACATCGACAAGTATTCACCATTTCCGATCTATTATCAGATTCAAGAGTGGGTGAAACAGCTAATTGAGGACGGTGAATGGAAGCCGGGAGATAAAATTCCATCTGAGAATGAACTTTGTGATAAGTTCGAAGTAAGTCGCATGACAATCAGACAGGCAATTAATAACTTAGTGGAACAGGGGTATTTGTATCGAAAACGCGGAATTGGAACGTTTGTTCAACTTCCGAAAGTGGAGCAGAAGCTGCAAGGAATGACCGGATTTACAGAGGATATGCTTTCTCGTGGTATGAAACCGAGCAGTCAATTATTAAGCTTCCGCCTAGTTCCCGCTACTGCTCAAATAGCAGACCGGCTTAGAATTCAAGAGGGGGAATCGGTTTATGAAGTGAGGCGTATACGCTTAGCTGATGATGAACCGATTGCTTTTGAGACGACGTATTTGTCGCTAACTCTTGTGAAAGATATTAACGAAGAAATTCTGCAACAATCTTTATACGAACATTTAGAGAAAAAGTTGGGCTTTAAGCTTGTTCGTGCTACCCAAGCAATTGAAGCTTCAATTGCAACGGATGATGAAGCGGAGCATCTGCATATTCCTAAAAAAGCACCTGTGCTTGTAATGCGACAATGGTCATATGCAGAAGGTGAACTACCGTTAGAATACGTGAAATGTATTTATCGTGGTGACCGTTATAAGTTTATTACGAGTATTTCACGAAATAAGTAATATACTTTATTTTGTGAAATGCAGTAAACGTTTCATTCATTTCGTATGTAAAGGAAAAATACGACTCATCCTTATAAGGAGTGAGTCGTATTTTTATTATAGGCTAGCACATATTCTACAGCGTCTTTAACAGAGTTTACGACATCATGTGCATGTTTTTTGACTGCTTCGTCTGCTTGTACCATAGCAAAACTATGAGGAGTTAAATGAAACATTGGAATATCATTGTAAGAATCACCGACACAAGCAATTTCTTCAGGTTTTATTTGGAATTCTTGTAATAAAACAGAAATAGCAGATCCTTTGCTAATATCTGGAGGCATGACATCCAAGCATTGTTCAGCTGAAATAAAAGTACTCACTTTTCCACTAAACTTCGTATCAATTTTTTTCTGAAGTACTTGTAGGTCTTCTTTTGTTCCCCCGACAGAAATTTTATTTGGGAAAATTGTATCATCAATTTTTTGTAGCAAATTAGGTTCTTCTACTGAGGTCATCATTACTTGTTTTTCAAGTTCATGGATAAAAGGTGTTTTTTCTTCAATGTAATAATTATGTTCATCACTTACATAACGAAAATATGGTTCTTCTTTTGTTATAGCTAATAAGTCAGGTAAAATATTGGAATCAAATGTTGCTGATAAGAGCTGTTTATTTTCATGTGTATATACAAAGACACCGTTCACGCTGATGCGGTGAAAATGTGTTCCAACCTCTTTCATCAAATCAGCAATTTCATTATCAAGCCTACCGGAGGCAAAACATAGAATCACATTTTGCTTCGCAAGACTGCGAAGTGCTGCAATATCTTGCTGATCAATCACACCTCTATGTTGCATCATTGTACCATCAATATCGCTTACAAACATTTTAATCATGTTGCTCTCTCCTTTCTATGTACATTTGTTCTTACATTATACGCATCTTGTACAATCATGTCTAAAAAAGGACATTTTTAAAAATGGTAGATGTTTTGCATTGACGAAAAAGATGGATGTTCTGTAACATAAAAGCAGAATGTCAAGTACCGAGGGTGGTGTTATATGAATAATTATCTAGAAATTAAAAAAGTTTTAAATAATAATGTCATCATTGCTGCTCATCCGGAACATAAGGAAGTAGTAGTGATTGGTAAAGGGATTGGATTTGGCAAAAAGGCGAAAGATGTACTAGAGGCAAAACAAATTGAAAAAATGTTTGTTTTAAAAAATGAACGTGACCGTGAACAATATAAGCTATTAGTTCCACATGTAAGTGAAAAGTTAATTGAACTTATGAATGACATTATGCTGTATATTCAAGAAAAAGCCGAGTCACCATTAAATGAACATATTCATATTGCCCTAACAGACCATATTTCTTTCGCAATTAAACGATTGAAACAAGGATTTACAGTAGATAATCCTTTTTTAGTGGAAACAAAAATGTTGTACCCAGAAGAATATAAAATTGCTGAAGGTGTCGTACAGCTCCTTAATTCCCGTTTGCAAATTATATTACCGGAAGGGGAAATTGGTTTTATTGCACTCCATATTTATAGTTCGTTAACAAACTCTGATCTATCTTCTGTTAATCAAAACTCCCGTCTTATTGCACAGCTCGTTTCTTTAATTGAAACAAATCTACATCTTACACTAGATCAAGAAAGCATTCATTATTTACGTCTTATTCGTCATTTACAATATGCAATCGAGCGGGTGAAAAATGGTGAGAAGGTAGAAGAGTCTCAAGGTTTTGCTGAGTTGTTAAAAAAAGAGTATCCAATTTGTTATAATCTAGCATGGAAGCTTGTGAAAGTAATGCAAAAAGAATTACAGCTTCCTGTATATGAAGCGGAAAGCATTTATTTAACGATGCATTTGCAAAGATTAGTAAAAGCAGAACAGGTATAGAATCGCTTTGTTTTTGTCTAAAATGAAAACGTTAAAAAAAATGATTGAATCGCTTACAATTGTTTTGTATAATAAGTCATGCAAAGTTATACAAAATTCGACAAGCGACGAAAACGTTTGCTTTAAAATAGTGAACTTATATGTAAACCTATTTTTGACACGTGTTACTGATTCGATCAGGCATGAGTGGAGAAAAGCCAGGAATGTAAGCTAGAGAAAGGGACATACTACCCTTTGTATAGCTATCGTTCTATCTTTTTTTCCTCATGCCTTTTTGGCGTTTGTCGAAAAGTATCAATATAGATAAGAGAGGAAGGGTTTCCATGTTTAAGAAGATCTTTGGTGTTCTTCAAAAAGTCGGAAAAGCGCTTATGCTTCCAGTAGCGATTTTACCGGCAGCAGGTATTTTACTTGGATTTGGTAACGCATTTCAAAATGAACAGCTAACAAGTTTAATTCCTGCTTTAAAAGCAGATTGGTTTGTAATGGTTGCAAAAATCATGGAACAATCTGGTGATATTATTTTCGCAAACCTTGCGCTATTATTCGCAGTGGGGGTAGCGATTGGCCTAGCTGGTGGAGACGGAGTAGCTGGATTAGCAGCATTCGTTGGTTATTTAATTATGAACAAGACAATGAGTGTGTTCTTGGAAGTAGATAAGCTAGTAAAAGTAACAAGTACTGGTTCAGATCCAGTTAAAATTGGTTTTACGGATCCAGCTTACGCAAATGTATTAGGGATTCCAACGTTACAAACAGGAGTATTTGGTGGTATTATTGTCGGGATATTAGCGGCATATTGTTATAATAAATACTTCAATATTGAATTACCATCATACTTAGGTTTCTTTGCAGGCAAGCGTTTCGTACCAATCGCAACTGCAACATTCTCTTTACTTTTAGGGATTTTAATGTGTTTCGTTTGGCCGTACATTCAAAGTGGTTTAAATACTTTCTCACATCAAATGATTGATGCAAATAAAACTTTAGCTGCACTTGTATTCGGTTTAATTGAGCGTTCATTAATTCCATTTGGATTACATCACATTTTCTATTCACCATTCTGGTTTGAATTCGGTCAGTATACAAATGCAGCTGGCGAGTTAATCCGCGGTGACCAAAAAATCTTTATGGCACAGTTAAAAGACGGCGTAGAATTAACAGCTGGTACATTTACAACAGGTAAGTATCCGTTCATGATGTTCGGTCTTCCAGCAGCTGCGTTAGCGATGTATCATGAAGCACGTCCAGAAAATAAAAAATTAGCAGCTGGTATTTTAGGGTCTGCTGCGTTAACATCTTTCTTAACAGGTATTACAGAACCACTTGAATTTTCATTCTTATTCGTAGCACCAGTGTTATTCGGAATACATGCTGTATTCGCTGGTCTATCATTTATGACTATGCACATTTTAGGTGTTAAAATTGGGATGACATTCTCTGGTGGTTTAATTGACTTTATGTTATTTGGTGTCTTACCTGGCCGTACACCATGGTGGTGGGTAATTGTTGTAGGTCTTGTACTGGCAGTTATTTACTACTTCGGATTCCGCTTTGCAATTCGTAAATGGAATTTAAAAACACCTGGTCGTGAAGTAACAACAGATACTGATGGCGCTGGGAAAACAGAAGCAGGTGAACTTCCACGTGAAGTGCTAGTAGCACTTGGTGGTAAAGAAAATATTGCTTCTTTAGATGCTTGTATTACACGTTTACGTGTTCAAGTAAACGAACAAAAAAATGTAAACAAAGATCGTCTAAAAGAACTTGGGGCAGCGGGAGTACTTGAAGTTGGAAATAACATTCAAGCTATTTTTGGACCGAAATCTGACACGTTAAAATCACAAATTCATGATATTATGTCAGGGCGTGCGCCTCATGTTGAAAAAGAGGAGCCTGTAAAAGTAGAAGAAACAGTGCAAAAAACAGATATAAATGAAACAATTGTATCTCCAATCGAAGGAAAACTTTTACCAATTACAGAAGTACCTGATCAAGTATTTTCAGGAAAAATGATGGGTGATGGATTTGCAATTGAACCAACAGAAGGAACAGTAGTATCCCCAGTTGATGGTGAAATTGTCAATGTATTCCCAACAAAACATGCAATTGGAATTCAATCTGAAGGCGGAAAAGAAATTTTAATTCACTTTGGTATTGATACTGTAAAATTAAATGGTGAAGGTTTTGAAGCGCTTGTTGCACAAGGCGATAAAGTGAAGCAAGGGCAACCATTATTAAAAGTAGATCTTGCATTTGTAAAAGAAAATGCACCATCTATTATTACACCAATTATTTTTACAAATTTAGGGCAAGGGCAACAAGTTAAATTGAAAAAAGATGGAAATGTCAAGAAAGGTGAAACAGCTATTATTGACATTCAGTAGGAAATTGACGCAAAATGTTTATAATTATAATAGGCGATGTGGTTGACCGAACATCGCCTATTATATACAATAGATGATGTAGTACTCACGTCTATACAACTAAAAAAATACTGTATTTAAAGGAGATAAATTATTATGGAAAAAATCTTTAAAGTAACTAGCGATTCAGGAATTCATGCTCGTCCAGCAACTCTACTTGTAAACACTGCAAGTAAATTCGGTGCTGACATTAACTTAGAGTATAACGGTAAGAACGTTAACTTAAAATCAATCATGGGCGTTATGTCTTTAGGTATTCAACAAGGCGCGGAAATTAAAATCACTGCAAATGGTGATGATGCAGCTCAAGCACTAGCAGCTATCGAAGAAACTATGAAAAACGAAGGATTAGGAGAATAATGACTCTTAATATTCAAGGGATCGCTGCATCAAGTGGGATTGCTATTGCAAAGGCTTTCAGACTTGAAAATCCTGAATTTAACATTGAAAAGAAAACGATTACGAATGAAGCTGCAGAAATTGCACGCTTAGACGCTGCGCTTGAGAAAGCAAAATCTGAACTAGAAGCTATTAAGGACCATGCTTTTGCTGAGCTAGGTGCTGATAAAGCTGCTATCTTTGAAGCACATTTATTAGTATTGAATGATCCAGAACTAGTAAATCCAGTAAAAGATAAAGTAAATAACGAAAAAGTAAATGCTGAATTTGCAATGGACGAAGTTGCAACAATGTTCATTACTATGTTTGAAAACATGGATAATGAATATATGAAAGAACGTGCAGCGGATATTCGCGACGTAACCAAACGCGTTCTTGCACATTTACTAGAAATTAACTTCTCAAATCCAGGTACAATTTCTGAAGAAGTAATCATTATTGCTGAAGATTTAACACCATCTGATACGGCACAATTAAACCGCAAATATGCAAAAGGTTTTACAACTGATATCGGTGGACGTACATCTCACTCTGCAATTATGGCTCGCTCTATGGAAATTCCAGCTGTTGTTGGTACAAAAGTTGTTATGGAGAAAATCCAAAACGGCGATATGGTAATCATCGATGGTTTAGATGGAGAAGTAATTGTAAATCCATCTGAAGAAACTCTTCGTACTTTTGAGGAAAAGAAAGCAAAATTTGAAGAGCAAAAAGCTGAATGGGCAAAATTAAAAGACCAAGAAACTGTAACAAGCGATGGACATCACGTTGAGCTTGTTGCAAATATCGGAACACCAAATGATGTACAAGGTATTATCGATAATGGTGGAGAAGGCGTTGGTTTATACCGTACAGAATTCTTATACATGGGCCGTGACAATCTTCCGACAGAAGAAGAACAGTTCGAAGCGTATAAAGCAGTTCTTGAAGGTGTAAAAGAAGGTCAACCAGTTGTTGTTCGTACACTTGACATTGGTGGAGATAAAGAGCTTCCATACTTACATTTACCAAAAGAAATGAACCCATTCTTAGGTTACCGTGCGATTCGCTTATGTCTTGAAGAACAAGATGTGTTCCGTACACAACTTCGTGCATTACTTCGTGCTAGCGTATATGGTAATTTAAAAATTATGTTCCCAATGATTGCAACTCTTGATGAATTCCGTCAAGCAAAAGCAATTTTATTAGAAGAGAAAGAAAGACTTGTTCAAGCTGGTACAACTGTTTCTAGCGATATTGAAGTGGGTATGATGGTTGAAATCCCTGCTTCAGCGGTATTAGCAGATCAGTTTGCTAAAGAAGTTGATTTCTTCTCTATCGGAACAAATGATTTAATCCAATACACAATGGCTGCAGACCGTATGAATGAGCGTGTATCTTACTTATACCAACCATATAACCCATCAATTTTACGTCTTGTAAAAATGGTTATCGATGCTGCTCATAAAGAAGGCAAATGGGCTGGTATGTGTGGTGAGATGGCAGGAGATTCACTTGCAATCCCATTACTACTTGGATTAGGATTAGATGAATTTAGTATGAGTGCAACATCTATTCTTCCTGCAAGAACACAACTAAGCAAGTTGTCAAAAGCACAAATGGAAGAGTTAGCACAAAAAGCATTAACAATGTCAACTACTGAAGAAGTTGTTGAATTAGTTAAAAGCATCTAATAAAAAAGAAAACCTGAGCCGATTTGAAATCGGTCTCAGGTTTTTTTGTGCAAGTGTAATTTTTCTAATCTAATAAAGACGAAAGTCTTAAACTGCAATCGCAATTATATCCTCTGGGCAAACGCGTAATAACCCTCTAAATTTGTCTTTATGCCAATTTTCATCTTCATCATCCCAATCGTGTTTATGGTCTTGATTGGAGAAGAGAGCTACCCCACAGGAAAATCCCTCAAATATTACATCACGGAACGTACCATGATCTTTAATTTTTAGAAGAGAAATTTTTGTTCCAATTGAAATATTAAACAGGACATTACATAGTGATTTTTTGTTAAAATCATCTTTTCGGAAATCATCTTTTCGGAAATCATCTTTTTTACAATCATTGTCGAAGTGACAACCTCTAAAGTCGTCACGGCATCCAAAAGATCCAAACATAATTCTCATCACCCCCTTCACACTTATAATGTATGTAAGTTACACATGGAGTGATTGGACAGAGCGTGGAATTTTTACTGGGATATTTTCTTATTTTAAATGACTAGGTAGGTGTTTGTTACCTTATGCTATATGGATAGGGCAAACACCATAAGTAAGAGAGAAAGTAAAACTTTTATTCCGCTATTTGTGGGCAGTAATACTCTCACCTCAAAATTCGGCGGAAGCAAAGAAGTTAGGTGGGAGATAAACTGCCTACAAGTGTGGTCATTTCTGCTGATGTTTTATCAAGGTATGTATTTCGATACGATGTAGCATATGATTGGGAAATTGCCCTAAATGACATCGTCCTTGATACAGTATTGTTAAAAGAAGACCATTTAAGCGAATTCGCTAAGAAACACGCTCAATTTGATGGGTATTCTCATTATCCGCAACCGCCATCAAAAAATGATACACAAACGCAATCCGAATACCATCGAGAACTGCTTAAAATGGAACGTAGGGAAAAGTACATTGATGGACTCCACGTTCAGGTTGCTTACACCACTATTTCCCACTTTTGGTTTATTAAACAACTCGTAAAGGCTTCTGAATGGCGTTTTGTAGCTGATGATGATAAATCACTAATCAACTCCATCCACCGTGTTTTCTCGCAAAAAGTTCGCCGTACAGATGGGCACCATTTTTATGTCAAACGGACAAAACAAAACCCCGAAAAAGAGCCTATGAGGAGTTTCAAGAGGTAAAAGCGAATTTATTGGAATAGGGTTCAGTAAGAGATATTGGAACTACCTCTTTACGCAAATTAGCAAATCTGTATCTTAAAGAATTATTTGAAACTCACAAATTCCATAAAGTCGTATCAAATGGGACAAGTTCTCATAACGAATATGCGGATAATCGAATCGAACATCCTTTAGCTACTCTAGATAGAGGATTTCGGTCAGTGGATTGCACAACAGATGTATCTTTTCTCGAACCGAAGGATATTGCATCACTCATTGTAAATGTGAATGATAATGCCACGAACACTTTCATTCAACATATTAGGAGAAGGTTATCCATTTTAGAAAGACCGCTGACAACGGCTTGTGGTGATGGAAAAAGCTATATTTATTCTAATTTCAATCCTAAATATGCTTGAGTGACTTTGACCATCCTTCAGACTTATTACAATTTCTGTTTGGTATATAAGACAAAGGAAGGAAAGCAAGAAGTCATTGGTACTCCTGCATAGCGGTTAGGTATCGTTAAAAAGGTTTTTGACATAAAGGATATAAAAAAATTGGTAATTTATGTTATAATGTTATAAAAGTTTCGGAGGGGAAAATGATGAAAGGAAATAAAAAGGAGATACAAACAAACGACAAAGCGATTAGTTATACACATATAGAAATGGGTTCCAAGACGATTTGCTTTATGTTTTCAGGTTCAGGTTACAATTACGATAAACCCCTATTTTATTATGCAACTATGACAATGCTTCAAAATAAAATTGATATTGTTCATATCCATTACAACTATGATGAACATGTATTTAAAAAATCTCTTGAAGAAATATCAAAAACAATGATGGATGATGTAAATCCAGTCATATTGGATGTTCTTAAAAATGGTCAATACAATGAAACGATTTTTTTAGGTAAATCACTCGGAACTATACCAATCGCTAATGACCTAATGAAAAGAGATGACTTTTTAAAGTCAAAAATGATTTTACTCACCCCTCTGATAAAGTTTGATTCGATTTTTGATTCAATCTTGGATAGTGAACATCAAGGGTTTTTAGTTATTGGAGACAAAGACCCTCATTTCAATTCAAATCAAATCGAGCAATTAAGTAAATCAAATTTTAAAATAGAGGTTATCCAAAATGCAAACCATTCCTTGGATATTGGAGAATTCGAAACAACAAATTCAATTTTAGCTTTATCAAGGGTACTGGAAAAACTCCAAGAAACCGTTAGGACAAATTAGTGATAAACTGATATTATCAAAAGTTCACCAATTTAGGTGTTAATTTAATTGCTAAAATAAATGCAAAAGAGGTGCTAATTGCACCTCTTTTTAAATGGTTATTTATAATTTTGTACTTCAAATCCGAACCCGTTAAGAAATTAGGTAGGGGTTTTATTATCTGTAAAAGTCTGGTTGGTGAGGGCTAAATAAAGTTTTGATTTGTCAGTAGGTGACCTGTATCTCCTATTGATAATTAGCTTTCAGGAATCATAGCTTTATGGGAGGTTGTTCGCCAGATATACTGTAGATTTTTTGGGATTTTGTATGAAGGAGAAAATAGAAAAGACCACCTTCATTTATAAAAAGGTAGCCTTTACGCTTTTTTATTTTTATATAAAACGATTATATACACTGGAAGAGCTAAAAGTAATGGTGCGATAGGTCGTGAGGTATGTAATCCGTCTTCTACTTGGAATGCTTTTTCTTTTGAAAATTGTAGTATTGCAATATTTGTGGCATCACCAATAAAGTATAGAAGCAGTACAGTTACGGCGTAGCTTAAAAATGCAATAAAGCTTCCATATGAATTCAATGAAAATCCCTCTCTTGTTATCTATTTGTCACTATTGTATCATAATTGTAACAAAAAAACACCCCTATATTTCAAATGTGGAACAAAGTTCGACATAATATGTCATCTTAAGATGTGGATAAGAGGATATCAAAGTTGGGATTACAATGTTATGTCGATTTTTATATAGGAATATTACAAGAAGATGACATGAAAAAACGAAGGACACTGGCCTTCGTTTTAATTTGTTATTCATAGTCAGTAATTGTTTCACTTCAAAACTTAGTGAAAGAAAAGCAGATAGGCAATTTTCTAGACTGACTAAAGGTTCATGTTATCTTATTTTGCCCATTCAGCTACTTGTTCTACAGTCATGCGTGGCGCAGGATGGCCTTTTAGTGTAGCTTCACCAATTGTAATTAGCATAATTGGTACATAACGAGAAGAAACATTAAATTCTTCCATTAATGCTTGAGGGTTAAATCCACCAATCGCACAAGTATCCCAACCAGTTGCCTTTGCTGCAAGCATAAGTTGCATTGCGGCTAAAGATGCATTAGAGAATGCTGCATCTCGTGGATATTGTTCACGGTTGTATGCAGATTCAATATTTTGTGCTAAACGTTCTTTCGCTTCCTCTTTCATAAATCCTTGTTCAACAATTGGACCATAAACAGGTGAAACGTTTTTATATGCCTCTAAATCACCTAGAATAGCGACTACTGCAGAAGCATCAAGAATTTGTTGTTGATTATAAGCAATAGGATGTAAGCGACTTTGTACATCTTCACCTTGGAAAATAAGAAATTTCCAATGTTGTAAGTTCCAAGCTGACGGTGCTTGGGCAGCTGCTTTTAAAATTTCCTGTAGTTCCTCGTTTGAAATTTCTTTTTCTGGATTGAATGCACGAGTAGATGTACGCTCATATAAAACGCTAAAAAAATCTTTTGTTGTCATCATATTTCCTCCAAATTACTGTCAAATATAAAATATAATAAATCACTTACTTACATTTTGTAAGTTTTTACTGTAAAAGAATATAATATCTCTATTTTGATTGTCAAGTTTTTGAGAATAGAATAAATGAGGGCATTCGTACAAACGCTATTATTCGTGTAGTCATACAATAAAAAGATGATTCGTAGATTAAGAATGGAGAAAGTAAGGCTCCTGTCAGTGGGAGAGTTCTTCACTCCTGCTGATAGAAGCCCTCACAAATCGGGTTCTTTTGATGAAAATCCCTTATAAACAAGATGGTGAGGAATTCAGTAGAACAGGATATATGAAGTGAGTGAAGACCAGTGGTGAACATATTGCATTTTTTATTAGAGAATACGATTTTTCAAAATGTATTACAAGATCTTCAGGTAAATGTACTTTATATAGAAGAAGGATGTAAGCATCAGCATATGATTGCGAATGTACATCCAAAATGTATGTTTGTAGCCAGTAGTTTTGAAGAAGGTGAAAAACTGTTTGAAAAAGTGCGACCACAAATTGTAATTATTTATGTGTCAAAACGTAAACAAGTAGAGTATATAAAACACATATATAATTCACAGAGCTCTTTTATTATTATTTGGGATCAGCCAGTGACAACCAAGTTTGTAGAGATGCTCAAAATTGGAATACGGAATATTATTATCCCCCCAGTTACTCCGCAAGTTGTGCTAGAAGAGGTGAATAAGTGCCTCTATCAATTATCATTATTACAGCAAGTACGTATGCAACAAGAGCTTCTCCAAATGATGTTTGATTTTCAAAATGATTTATTATTTATTGTAGAGGATGATGAAATCGTCGACTGTAATACAAACTTTTTGAGTTTTTTTGGATATGAGAATTTACTTTTATATCATGAACATCACATGGTATTTGCGGAACATTTTATTCAAAAACAGGGATATTATGCGACAAATCATGATGTAACTTGGCTGGATGATTCTTTATCGCAAGCTAGAAAAATAAAAATGTACAATTATGAAGGAGACGAATTTGTTTTTTTACTACGTGCGGCACCTTTACCAGAAGATTTATCTAGGTTTATTGTTAAGTGTACAGATATTACAGAATTAGATGAACTATATCAAGAACAAGAACGGCTTGCCACAATTGATTCTCTAACTGAAGTATATAACCGTTTGAAATTTCAACAAATTTTAGATGAAAGATTGGAAAAGGAGCAGCGAATAGATCAAACAATCGCACTTATTCTTTTGGATATAGATGATTTTAAAAAAGTGAATGACACATACGGTCATGATTTTGGTGATTTAGCATTAATTCAATTAGCGGAACTTATAAAATCTAAAATTGCACCTGAACATATTTTTGCACGTTGGGGTGGAGAGGAATTTATTATATTAGTGACAGATACAACGGAAAAAGAGGTTTTTCAAGTTGCAGAATCGCTACGTTTTTTTATTGAAACAAAACAGTTCTCTGGAATTTCAAAGCTAACCGCAAGTTTCGGGGTTGCATTATATGAACAAAGAATTACAAAAGATGAATTAGTACAGCGAGCTGATATTGCTTTATATGAGGCGAAAAAAAATGGGAAAAACCAAGTTCGTATATATAGGAAAGAAAAAATGTAACTTTTTCGCAACAAAGTGTTGCGATTTTTTTTTGTTGCTTGATAATAGAAAGAGGGGACATTTATAACGAAGTCACCGTGGAGGTTTTTGAATGATAAAAAAATTAATTATTATGGTTTTGATTTGTTTTATAGCATGTGGAAGTGTGTATTACTTTTTTTATACGCCGGAAAAACAAGAAGTGTTGACTTCGAAGGTGACACCTTCTGTTGACTCAGAATTACAGAATAAATTGGAAGAACCAGAAGAGCCGCTAATTGATTATGCGAGTGTAGCGCAAAAATTAGATCAATATTTAAAAGACAAAGAGTTTAATGGGACTGTGCTTGTTACGGATAAGGATCATATTGTGCTGAATAAGGGTTATGGGTATGCAGACGTTCAAAACAAAATTGAAAATACACCCCAAACAAAATATCGCATCGGTTCAATTACTAAAACTGTTGTGGCAACATCCATTTTGCAGTTACAAGAACAGGGAAGTTTAAATGTTCAGGACAATGTGAATAAATATATTCCTTCATTTCCAGCAGATAAAAATATTACACTATACCATCTGTTAACTCACACTTCTGGTTTACCGGAGGGTGGAAAAGGAAAAGTGAATGCTGCACGACGTTTAAACTTAGTAAATTGGATTGGAAGCCAGCCTTTAGAATTTCCAGCAGGAACTGGCTGGAGATATACTGACTATAATTATATGGTGTTGGCTTATATTATAGAAAACATATCTAAAAAGCCGTTAGGAGAGTATATAAAGGAAAATATATTTGCGAGAGCTAAAATGCATGAATCAGGTATGGGGAATGCGGTACCAGGAGAACACCATCTTGCTAAAGGGTATAAAAAGAAAGATAATGTCCTTGTCCTAGCACCAAAATTAGGAATGGAATGGTTATATGGTTGTGGCGAGATGTATACTACTGTTGGAGATATGAGAAAATTAGATGAAGCGATTATAAATGGAAAACTTTTTTCGCCGCAAAGTATACATATGATGTTTACACCTTCAGCAGGGCGGAAATATGCATTTAGTTTCTATATATCTCCTGATTATTTTCATAATCATGGTGTACTTGCTGGCTGGAATACATTTAATAATTTTAATAAAGATAAAGGCACGTTTGTTATTTTATTTTCAAATGTGAAAAATAGTATGGATAATGACTTTAATAAAGAATTCCGTAAGATGGTAAGTGATTTATTAGAGCAAAGGGGATGAGTAGATGAAGCATAAAATTTCATCAATTGGGTTTATCGGTACAGGTGTTATGGGGAAAAGTATGGTACACCACTTATTAAAAGGGGGCTATACAGTATATGTGTATAATCGTACGAAAGAAAAGGCGGCTTCTCTATTAAATGAAGGGGCAAATTGGTGTGATACACCAAAAAAAATGGTGGAAAATGTAGATGTTGTTATGACGATGGTAGGTTACCCGCATGATGTAGAAGAAATTTATTTTGGAGTAGAAGGAATTTTAGAACATGCAAGTGAGGGGACAATTGCAATTGACTTTACAACCTCTACACCGACGCTAGCGAAACGTATACATGAGGTTGGAAGAGAAAAAGGAATACATACGTTAGATGCTCCAGTATCAGGCGGGGATATCGGAGCAAAAGAAGGGCGACTTGCCATTATGATTGGTGGAGAGCAAGAAGTATATGAAGCTTGCATTCCTTTATTTGAGAAACTTGGAGAGAATATTCAGTTACAAGGACCAGCAGGAAGTGGACAACATACCAAAATGTGTAATCAAATTGCGATAGCATCTAATATGATAGGTGTTTGTGAAGCGGTAGCATATGCGAAGAAAGCAGGGTTAAACCCAGATAACGTACTACAGAGTATTTCAACTGGAGCTGCTGGTAGTTGGTCATTAAGCAATTTAGCTCCGCGAATGTTAAAAGAAGACTTTGCACCAGGCTTTTATGTAAAACATTTTATGAAAGATATGAAGATTGCGTTAGAGGAAGCGGAAAAGTTAAAACTACCTGTACCTGGATTAGCTTTAGCGAAGAATTTATATGACGAGTTAATAGAAGCCGGAGAAGAGGATAGCGGGACACAAGTGTTGTATAAAAAGTATATAAGGGGGAAAGAATGATGAATTTAGAAAAATTTGATGGAATGATCGATGCTGTTCAACGAGCAACTTGTATGCCAATTAATGATAAGCAACGAGCGGCATTTCAGCAAAAGTATGACTTTGAGCCGACATTTGAATATGGACGGGATGAGACGGGACATTATGTTATTCGTACATCAAAGAAAATGCTAGAAGAAATGGAATTTTATTTAGCGTTAAAATATGATCGCGAAGGCATTGATCTCTATATGCATGCTGAAATTGAAGGGATATGCTATGTTTCGGTTAGCTATGGAGAAGATGCACTTCATTTACAGGAACTATTTCAGTTTTTGGAAGATAATAAATAAAAAGTCCTCATGTGAGAGGACTTTTTTTATTTTGTGTAAAAGACTTGCCGAAAAAATGGGAAGCTAATTTTGCTAAAGGTAGGCGGTATTAAGGTAGATGTAGTATGAGGATATAAAAATGTGAAATACAATGTAATGGAATTATAAGCTAGAAGCACGACGAGATCGTTCAATTGGAAATGGGATGATTTTGGCCATATGATTGCGACTAAATTGTTTTGTTCTAGCGTGGCGTAATATATATAATGCAAAGAGAATTCCGACAGGAATAGCACCATATAAGCCAAAAAATAAAGCGCTTACAGAAGATGCGACAAAACCTAACATACCGATTTCTAATTCCTCCATAATTGCCCCAAGAATGGCAGGAATAGCTCCACAAGTAATACCCAGTATGAGTGCCATAATTAAATTCATGTTTATCCCCCTCTATTTGCAGTTTTCTGTTCATTTTCTATTATTTGTATTATATCATATTTTAAACAGAATTTTCAGAAAAAGTTCAAAAAATGTTCAAAATTTATTGATAAATACACTTGATAAAAATAAAAAAGGGAAGTTGCAGTGGAGTATTATCTCTTACTGATGGTTAGCCTTGAACAATCGGAATATTATCTGTTAGGAGAAAATAAAAAGCAGGCTTATATCACTTTTGTGAAATAAGCCTGTTCCATAGGAGGATGTATATATGTAGAGTGAATAAAAGGGTGGAAAAGGGGGGCCACGGCCTTTTATTCAGCTAACTACCTTAGTAAATAGGAACCCAGCCTTCTGTTGTAACAAAAATACGGATGGCTACAACTTGACGATTATCTTGTAAAGTGAAATAGTGTCTTGCATTTTCAGGTACAGAGATAAGATCACCAGGCTCAAGTTCGACATCAAAGAAGTGCCCATCTTTACCTTCAATGGCAAAAATACCATGTCCGCTGACAATAAAACGAACTTCGTCGTCAGTATGATGATGCTCTTGTTTAAAGTTAATTAATAACTCGTCGAGGTTAGGTGTTGCGTTTGAAAGCGAAATAACATCATGTGCTTTATAACCTCGGCGTTCTGAAACATCAGTAATTTCTTTAGAAAACGCATTTAAAATTTCTTCTTTATGTTCATCAGTTAAGGAGTAATTTTCCTTTAAATGAGCAGGGAGTTTGGAAATGTCCCACTTCTCATATAAAACACCTTCTCCTTGTAAAAATTGCTCAACTTCCACTTCATTTTCAATACGAATATTTATTTCATGAATACGAATTTGCGCCATTAGAAACGCCTCCTTGAATTGATAATAGTTTTATATGAAATTGGAATAAAAACTCATATGCTTCTAATCTTTTTTTTGCATCAAAGCTATCTTTTCCCCAAACTGTAATTCCATGATTTCGAATTAATACAGCTCCTGAATCTCCATGTACATGTGCCTTGAATTTTTCTCCGAGTGAAGGTATATAGGCGTCATTTTCAATAATTGGGATGCGAATTGTTGCCCCCTCTTCCCAAATGTCAAGAGCTTTAATAATTTCTTGATTACGAAGAATAACTGCTTCGCCATATAAATTTGTAATGACGTTATTATCAGTTGTGTGAACATGAAGTACACAACCTGCATTTGTAAGATTATAAATGTGCGTATGCAATATTGTTTCAGCGGAAGGGCGTAATTCGGTCTCTAAGACTGGTTTTCCTTGATGATCTACTAAGAGAAAATCATCGGGAGTTGTTTTTGTTTTATCCTTTCCGCTTGCTGAGATAAGGAAAGTAAGTGGATCGTGACTTACTTTTATAGAAATATTCCCACTTGTTGCTGGAAACCAGTTGCGATTTGTTAGTTCCTTTTTTATTTCACTTAGGTTATGCCACTGCCGAAAAAGTTGTTTCATAGCTTTACCTCCAACAAGTGCTGTAATTCGGTTTGAATATCACAGAATGTTTCAAATGGTGTATAAGGAATATGATATTCTTCACATTTTGTAATAAGAAAATCACGAGCAAAGACTTTATCGGCTTGTTTGGCTGCTTGTAGATCGGTAATTGAATCACCTATTACAATGTGAAAGTCATCTTTAGAACTAAGGCCCCGAATTAATGTTGATTTACAGAGACCGCAATTATGATTACAATCTTCATCACAAGGATGTGGCCATTTCACTTCGATGTTTTTTCTAGAAAAATCGGTTGCATTACAATAAATTTGTTGTTTTGGAACAAGACCTTGTAGGAGGGGGTGGACGAAGAAGTCCATGCCGCCAGAAATAACATAAAAGGAAATATTATTTTCATTTATAAATTGCATGAATTCCTGAAAACCAGTACGTATAGTGGCTGTTTCTTTTAGGAATTTGATAATATCATCATGTAAAGTTGTTGGTAATAATTTAAAAAGTTGTGAGACACCTTCTTGAATGGAAAGGTCTTGTGATAAAATCCTTCGTTTTATTTCCTCAGCTTTTGGTGGTGCGAAATTTTCCATAATAGAAGTGATATTATCGCTATTTGTAATGGTTCCATCAAAATCGCAGAAAACTTGAATACTCATATTTTCACCTCACGAGATGGATTTCCCCATAATTGCAGTGCACCATGTAAATCAGTGTTATCCACTTCATGTAATGGTGTTCCCTGCAAAGTCGCATCAATGGCTGCCCGAAATGCTTTACCACCGCCTTGCGCTCCATTTAGATGACCATGAATACCGCCACCTGCGTTAATGACAACATCTTTGCCAAAATCACGAAGGATAAATGGAACAAAACCAGGATGAATACCAGCTGATGGAACAGGGAAGCTTCGTCTTAAAGATGGATCTTCTTCAGTCAGTGCTTGTGTAATAAGAAGTGTTTCCTCTTTTTCTAGTGCAACGTTTCCATACGATGATGGGAATAAAGAAAAATCCGCACCAGCATAACGAAGTAATTTTCCAAGCAATAACGAAGAAGAAAATCCGTATAATTTTGATGAAGCATAAGCACCACTGACAGCAGGATGAGCCATAATAGGAATAGAGATGTCTTCATCTTCTGCAAGTGACTGTAGTACATCTAATCCGTACGCGAATACATTAAATAATAAGATATCTGCACCAGCATGGGCGGCACGCTTCGCATTTTCTTTTAAATCATAGGTACGACCTGTTAGATTTACTGCATATAAAGTCTTGTGACCATATGTTTCATATACGGACTGCAATACTTCTTTTCCAGAATGAATTCGTTTTGTGAGCGGTGTTAATGAATTTTCAAATAAAATTTCATCATCTTTTACAATATCTACACCACCAATTGCTTGATCACGTAATTGTGTTTTTAAGTACCCTATATTGCGCCCGATCATTCCTTTGAAAATACTCATAAGCAGTGGACGATCGGGAATATGTAAGAGATTTCGAATTCCTTCAATACCAAATTTTGGACCAGGGAATTTTTCTTTTAAGTCGTCAGAGAATGTTAAATCAATTAGTTTAATTTCACCATCTAGTGATAATTTGCCAAAGGTTGTTGTTAAGATGGCAGGTAAATCCGAGCTGAAATTTAGTGATGGATAATGAATTTTAATGATTCCACGTGTCACTTTTTTTCTAAGATAGGTATTAACATGTTCTTGCTCTTCTAATTGCTTGACATGAATGACATTGCCTTTATGTTGTTTTAATTGTTCTTGTAATAAATGTGGTAAATGGGTCCATGAACCAATTGTTAAACCGAGGGCGATTTGCTCGGCCCTTTGTGATAAATCGTGTGAATCATCATGAATTAAATATGTTGCTATTATTCCGCTCATTCGTATAACCTCCTAGTTAAATAAAAAAACCTCTCAGCTAAGGAGAGGTTTTTTTACAACCAGCTCCTTATCTGTCAGCGTAGCGCTGCGAGAATTAGCACCGTGTCTACAATTGTAGATCGGTTGCCGGGTTTCGTCGGGCTCGTCCCTCCACCTGCTCTTGATAAGAAGTATTTAGAAATGTTTAAATTTTTGTGATATCTGAATTTTGACAGAGTTTTTTCAGGTTGTCAATGACTTTTTGAAAAAATTTAATTTTTGAATTCGAGAAACAGCTTCTTGCAATCGTTCTTCTGTATGCAATAGACCCACTCGGACGTACCCTTCGCCGTGCTCACCGAATCCAATCCCAGGAGCGACTGCAACATGTGCTTGTTCTAGTAATATGTCGGCGAATTGCTCAGATGTAAAACCTTCTGGGACAGGAAGCCAAGCAAAGAAGGAGCCCTTTGGTGCGAGAACATTCCAGCCGATTGAATGACAAGCTGTAATAAGAGCATTTCTTCTAGATTCATAACGATCGACTAGTTCAGTTACACAAGATTGTGAACGTAATAGTGCCTCGCGAGCAGCTTCTTGTACAGCACCAAAAATGCTCACGTACATATGATCTTGTAGTAAGTTGATTGTTTCAATGACACTCTCATTACCGATTGCAAAGGCGATGCGCCAACCAGCCATATTAAATGTTTTCGATAATGTATAGATCTCAATTCCAACATTTTTAGCACCTTCTGCTTGTAAGAAGCTAATTGGCTTTTTTCCGTCAAACCCAATGGCCCCGTAAGCAAAATCGTGAACCACTAAAATATCGTGTTTATTTGCAAAAGCAATTGTTTCTTCAAAAAATTCTTGTGATGCGACAGCGCCAGTTGGATTGTTTGGATAATTTAAAAACATTAATTTTGCTTGTTCAGCAACGCGATTGTTTATTTTTGTATAGTCCGGTAAAAATTTATTCTCTGCAACGAGTGGCATTGTTTCAAAATGTGTTTTTGCTAAAGCGACACCTGATAAATAATCGGGATATCCTGGGTCTGGTACAAGAATTGTATCACCAGGATTGGTAAAACAAAGCGGTAATTCAACAAGTCCTGCTTTCCCGCCAAATAAAATAGCGACTTCTGTTTTAGGATTTACTTTGACTCCATATTCACGTTCATAGAACGTAGCGACGGCTTCTTTTAAGCTTTCATGTCCACGAAATGGCGGATATTTATGATGAATTGCTTTTTCTGCTGCATGTTGTAAAGCTGTTACGATATGCGGCGGTGTTGGTTGGTCTGGATTGCCTTGTCCTAGATTGATAACATCGTGACCTGCTGCGACTACTTTGTTAACTTTTGCAACAAGTGAAGCAAAAAATTGTGTTGGCAGTGATGTTACAATATCGGAAGGTTGAAAATCTTTCATACTTTCCACCTCTTTTGAAAGTTGTTACAATTCTAGTGACAAATGATATAATCTTTCCAAGATTTTGTAAAGAAAAAAATAGAGAATGGGGCTGACAGAATGAAAGTCGCATGTATTCAAATGGATATTGCTTTTGGGGATGTGAAAAAAAATATTGAACATGTAAAGGAAAAAGTAGAAGCAGCGATGCAAGGAAAACCAGATGTTATCGTATTACCAGAACTTTGGACAACTGGTTATGATTTAACAAGGCTTCCTAAAATTTCTGATGAAGAGGGAAGACAAACAAAAGAATTGCTTTCAAAATGGGCGAAGCAATTTGCTGTGAATATTGTTGGTGGTTCTATTGCGAAGCGAACAAAACGAGGTATTATGAATACAATGTATGTCGTAAGTCGTGAAGGTGAAATACAAAGCGAATATAGTAAAGTGCATTTGTTTCAGCTAATGGATGAACATAAGTATTTAATAGCTGGTGATGGAACTGGTGAGTTTACTTTAGATGGAGTGCAGTGCGGGGGAACAATTTGTTATGATATTCGTTTTCCAGAATGGATACGTGTCCATACAGCAAAAGGAGCAGAAGTGTTATTCGTTGTGGCAGAGTGGCCGCTTGCTCGCTTATCGCATTGGCGTTTACTTCTTCAAGCGAGAGCGGTTGAAAATCAATGTTATGTCGTTGCATGTAATAGAGCGGGAGAGGATCCAAATAATGTGTTTGCTGGACATTCTCTTATTGTGGATCCTTGGGGAGAAATCGTAGTAGAAGCAGACAAAGAAGAATCTATTTTGCATGGAAAGTTAGATTTAGAAAAAATCAGGGAAGTGCGCAAAGGAATTCCAGTTTTTGCAGATCGTCGCCCAGAATTATACAAATAAAAATATTGACAAACAATTTTTATTCTTGTTATAGTCTTCATCAGAAAGTTAAAAATTCAAATAAATCGTATAACTCTTATCAAGAGCAGGTGGAGGGATTTGGCCCGATGAAACCCAGCAACCGACCGTAATACCATTGTGAGATGGGGCGCTTATGCGCCAAAAAAGGCACGGTGCTAATTCCAGCAGAAAGTAAGTTTTCTGGCAGATAAGAGGGGAGAAGATCAACTTCAAACCTCTTTCTTCATGGAAAGAGGTTTTTCTTATGATGAAAAACCTCTGAACTAAAAAAGGAGGAGTAGAAAATGGGATATTATTCATTAACAAAAGAAACAGCGATTCAATATGCGAAAGAGCATGGATACTTTGAAGCAAATGCAAAAGTGATCTGTCATGAAATAGGAGATGGAAATTTAAATTATGTATTTAGGCTTCATGATGAAAAACATGCCATCATTGTAAAGCAAGCACTTCCCTATGCAAAAGTAGTAGGAGAAAGTTGGCCACTTTCGTTAAAAAGGGCCACAATTGAAAGTCATGCACTGCAAATTTTTGCGAAATATGTACCAGAGTATGTACCAAAAGTATATGGTCATGATGAAGTGTTAGCTGTGACAGTAATGGAAGATTTATCAGCTCTGTCAATTACGCGTAAAGGCCTGATAGAGGGAGAAGAATATCCACTTTTATCTCAGCATGTTGGCCGTTTTTTAGCACATATTTTGTTTTATACTTCAGATTTTGGGTTGCCTGCAGAGGAAAAAAGAGTGCTAGATGGAAAGTTTGTAAATCCTGATCTTTGTAAAATTACAGAAGATCTTGTATTTACAGATCCATTTGGAAACTATGAAACAAACCATTATGAGAAAGACTTGCAACCTGTTTTGGAGGAGCTTTGGAGAGATAAAAACTTGAAACTAGAAGTAGCACAGTATAAATATAAATTTCTAACTAGAAAAGAAGCGTTGATTCATGGAGACTTACATACAGGAAGTATCTTTTCGTCACCTTCTGAAACAAAGGTAATTGATCCAGAATTTGCAACATTTGGCCCACTTGGATTCGATCTTGGTCAATTTATAGCAAATTTATTGTTAAATGCGCTGTCACGAGAGGAAGAGAAGCGAAATATCGTGTTCTATCATATTGAAAAAACATGGAGTCATTTTGTAGAGACATTTACAAAGTTATGGATACTAGAAGGAGTAGAAGCATATACAAAGGAGAAACAATGGTTAGCACTCGTTTTGCAAAATATTTTTAATGATGCTGTTGGGTTTGCTGGCTGTGAAATAATTCGCCGAACAATTGGACTTGCGCATGTAGCTGATTTAGATGGAATTGTAGATGTGAAAAAAAGAATTCAAGCCAAAAAACAAGCGTTATATTTAGGGAGAGAATTATTGCTACATGAAACAAAGGGTGCAAATATCCATGTGTTTAGAACGTTATTTCAATATATTGTTTCGGAAAGAGGGGTAAGGTCATGAGTACAACAGTTGCTGTTCCGAGGTCCGTAAGTTGGAAAGGGGATTCTATTGCTGTATTAAATCAAACGAAATTACCACATGTTGTTGAATATAAAACATTAACCACTGTTGAAGAGGTGTGGAGGAGTATTGTGATGTTAGAAGTGCGCGGAGCACCTGCAATTGGTATTACAGCTGCTTTCGGTTTAACTCTTGCAGCAAAAAGGTATGATGTTACAAATATCACTGACTTTCAAAAAAAGTTTAAAAGAGACTGCAATTATTTAGCAACTTCACGTCCGACAGCTGTAAATTTATTTTGGGCAATTGATTGTATGAATGCTTCAATTGAGGGAGTGACCACAATTAAAGAAGCACGAAAAATATTGGAAGAGGAGGCACTTAAAATCCAGCAGGAAGATGAAAGGGTATGCCGGAGTATTGGGGAGCATGCTTTAACCTGTTTTAAAGATGGCGATAAAATTTTAACGATTTGTAATGCAGGAAGCATTGCAACCGCACGTTACGGAACGGCATTAGCACCATTTTATATTGGAAAAGAACGAGGGATACATTTACACGCTTATGCGTGTGAAACAAGGCCCGTTTTGCAAGGTGGACGCCTAACTACGTGGGAGTTGAAGCAGGCTGATGTTGATGTAACACTCATTACAGACAATATGGCAGCACATACGATTCGAACAAAAGAAATTTCTGCTATTATTGTAGGAGCTGATCGGATTGTTGCGAACGGTGATACAGCGAATAAAATAGGAACTTTAAATTTAGCTATACTAGCAAAATATTTTCAAATTCCTTTTTACGTTGCTGCGCCCCTCTCAACATTTGATATTACAAAACAAACAGGTGCTGAAATTGTGATTGAAGAACGAGATGAATCTGAAGTTACGAAGATTGTTGGAAAACAAGTCGCCCCGGTAGGAATTGATGTATATAATCCAGCTTTTGATGTAACGCCACATGAATTAATTACAGGTATTATTACTGAAAAAGGGATTTTACAGGAAGATTATAAGACAAAGATTGCTTTGTTATTTGAAAAACAAGCTAATGAGTAATAGCTTGTTTTTTATTGCCAAATTTCCTTTCTTGTTCTTATTTATTTAAGAGAAAGGGGGGAGTTAGATGGAGGAATGGATCTCTATGATTGGTAATGTAGGATTTCCGATTGTTGTGACGTTATATTTATTACATCGTATTGAAAATAAGTTAGATGGTGTAATTATCGCAATAGAGAAAATCCCGCAGCAAATGAAAAGATACGAAATTCCGAATGAAACGAAGTGAAGTAAAAGGCTTGTGCTTTTTTGAGAGTACAAGCCTTTTAAAATTTATTGTGCTGTATATCCTCCATCAATGACAACTGCTTGACCAGTTATTCCTTTTGCTTTTTCACTTGCTAAAAATAAAGCATAATCGGCGATTTCTTGCACTTCCAGCAATCGTTTTTGTGGTACGAGTGGATAAATGACATCTTCTAATACTCTTTCTAGTGGAACGTTTCTTGTTGCTGCTAAATCTTGAAGTTGATTCCGGACAAGAGGAGTATCAACATAGCCTGGACAAAGAGCATTTGCAGTAATGCCGTGTACAGCTCCTTCTAAGGCGGCTACTTTTGTTAAACCAATTACACCATGTTTCGCACTATTATAGGCAGCTTTTCCAGCAAATCCAACAAGACCATTAATTGAGGCAACATTAATAATTCGGCCATACGCTTGTTTTTTCATAATTGGAAAAGCGTGTTTGATTGCAATGAACGGTGCAATTTGCATAATTTTAATGAGCAGTTCAAACTTATCAGTTGGAAACTCTTCGATTGGTGAAACATGTTGCATACCTGCGTTATTAATTAATATATCAAGTGAACCAAATTTTTTTATAGTTTCAGAAATTGCTACGGATATTTCTTGTTCAGAGGTAACATCACATTTTAGTCCGATTGCATCATAACCTTCTTTACGTAATTGTTCAGCAGCTTCTTTTGCACGATCTTCAAGGCGATCACTAATTACTACTTTCGCTCCTTCCTTCGCAAACGCATTTCCCATTTCATAACCAATACCACTTGCAGCACCTGTTAAAAAGACAACACGATTTGTAACCATGATGAGAGCACTCCTTTATATATAAGATTTGTCTTATTGCTCTATTTAGAGGGAATACGATGAAAATCCTGCAAACATTTGGAAAAAATATACTAAGCTATCTTGTTTTACAAAATAGCTTTTGCTATACTATCTTGTAAAACAAGATAGAGGAAGGATTTGAATTATGTCGACAAGTCAAATGCTGAAAGGGATTTTAGAGGGATGTCTCCTTGCCATCATTTCTGAAGGAGAAATATATGGATATGAAATGAGTGAAAAACTGGCAAAGTACGGCTTTACCATGGCAAGTGAAGGAAGTATTTATCCATTATTAATTCGGATGCAAAAGGAAGAATTAATCAAAAGTACAATGAAAGAATCCCCATCAGGCCCGAAGCGAAAATATTATACATTAACAGAAAAAGGTGAAGATGCTCTAGATGAATTTATGGATCGCTGGGAAGCGATGCAAAGTAGTGTGGAACGTTTGTTGAAAGGAAAGGGAAGATGGAAATGATGTTATCAACTGAAGCACAAAACTTCTTACTAAATATGAGAATATTTTTAGCGGCGAAGGGTGTAAAAGAAAACGATGTTGAGAGTTTTTAGAGGATGCTGAAATGCATTTAATCGAAGATGAGAATGAGGGGAAAAGTGTAGAAGCTATTTTCGGAAGCTCACCGAAAGCATATGCAAATGAACTTGTTCAGGTAATGGAAAAAGATAGGAGATAGAAGTTGAAACAAATCGGATATACAGTAATGAACATTGTTGCATTTTGGATTATTGCTTCCATTTTAATTGTAAATGATAGCGGGCGTAACCTTCATGATAACAGTGATTACAAATGTGTATTTTGAGGGTTGGTTTAAAGTGCTATATTTAGTCATTCCTCTTTCCATCATGCTTATTTTTAAAACATTTACGTCAGAAGATTTGATTCCTATGTTATTCCAGATTGTGTGCTTGTATGGAAGCTTATTTATTCTTATTTTTATTGAATTTATGATGAAGACGAATAAAAGAGAAGCAGTTAGATAAGGAGGGGAAATAATGAAAATCTCTAAAGAGGGAGACAAGTTTTTAATTGATACGAAAGTTTATTTTTATTAATGATATGGTCTACAAAAATAGAGGATAGAAAAAGTAAGCAAACATAAAAATAGACGTTCAAGAAGAAGGGGAGCGGACAAAATGCTCACAAAAGAATCAAAAAGATTCATAGAAGAAACACGTGCATATTTACGAGTGAAGGGAATCAAAGAAACCGATATTATTTCCTTTTTAGAAGATGCAGAGCTTCATTTAGTAGAAGGAGAAAAACAAGGGAAGACAGTGACAGACATTTTTGGAGATTCACCAAAGGAATATGCTGATCAGCTTGCAAGTGAGATGGAATTCGATAAGAAAGAAAATTATGGTTGGTTAATCTATTTTATTGTAAATGTATTGGCGTTCACAATCATGAGAAGTGTATTATTTGTGCAGGAAGATCATCGTTTATCATATTCTTTAATCGAACTAATTGGTTATCCGGTTATGCTTGCTATAGGCATTTTCATATTTATTTGGGGAATGAGAATTGCGGCTTTCAAACGCAAAGGAATTGAGTTCATAATTATGTGTATAACTGGGTCACTGTATTTCTTAGCGATTTTTAGTATTGCGTTACTGAATCAGTTCTTCTATGGTACAACGTTTATCCAATTTACTACTGGGCAAAGTTATTCTATCGTAGCTGCTGTATTTCTCATTGCTGTTTTTGTAAATGTTAAAATTGGTGGTTGGTTTACTTTGTTATATTTAATTGTCCCTATTACAATAGAGTATGTATTTTTCAAAGTAGATTTATCCAGTATTACAGGTCTATATATACAACAAATTGTATTGTTAGCTATGTTATATGTTCTTGCAATGATTCATTCAAAATTAGAGAAAAGAAAAGCAAATATATAGAAGTGAAGGGGAATGGAGTATTATATATGCAAATGGTTTTCGTGCTTATATTGTCTATTTGTTTTCTATTGATAGCCGGTCTAGGGCTATATACTACCTTTGCCAAAGAAATAGATGAAGACTATTTTGGTACTTTATTAGGTGATACATCAGGATACCTTCTTTGGTTTGGGGTAATAGGAAAAGGGCTGCTTTGGATTTGTAAAAAAGTATTTCCAAAGAAATATTATAAGGGGATATTTCGAGGAATTATTTTTTCGTTTAGTTGTTTATTTACTTTCCTTGCAGCCGGTATTTGGTTTGTGGATTTGAGTATTGTATTTTAAACAGTAACTATCTTAGTTACTGTTTTTTCTGTGTAATAAAGTGCTTTGTAAGGATAAAGCGCGCTGTTCTTTTGTTAGTAAAGAAGCGATAGGGACCCTGTCTGGACGGGGGACGATTGGATGCATGAGATTTGTAGAAGAAGGATGATGTTCAGACCCGGTTCGGGAGTGAGGATCTGCGTGGGTAAGCTTTCCATGAACACGTCGCGTAAATAAAATATGGCCAATTTCATGAGCAAGTGTGTATATATTTTTCATTGGGGAAGCAGAATTCGTAAGAATAATATAACCTGTAAGGAGTTGTTTCTTAGCTAATGAATAGGCACATGCAATCACAGATTGTTCTTTAAAATAATTACTACCAATATAGCAAATATAAAGGTCACAATCAGGAACTTGTGTTGCACATGTATAAAAAAAGGAAGAGAGCTTAGGTTGCTTTTGGAGAGAATCGGCGTAACTGATTTCTTTATCATAAAATCGAAATGATTCATCTAATACAATGACATCCTTAATTTGAAACGAAATCGGGTGCCATATTGATTCGGCAACAGCTAAATCTTTTGCGATACGGTCATTTGCGATATCTGATCCAGGAGTAATACAAATGCATATGTTGACATATGGATCCATTAGAAAACACCTCAAAGGGAAAACAGTTTCTTTCTACACTGTATGTGATGGAGAAATGATATGCATGGATATAATCCCTATAGATAAGGTTTTATTATGGGGTAATTGATAACGAAATTAAATTCGTAAATACTTATATAAGGATTTATATAAATTGAGAGAAGGTACATATATGAAAGCGAGATTTTTTCGTTTTTTAGCAGCACTGTGTCTTAGTGTAGGGGGGATTGTAATAGAATAATAGAAAATGCAGTAACCATGGGGGATTTTTTTGTGTAATTTGTTTATTGGCTGCTGTTTTTTTTGACGAAAAAAAAATATAGATTTGTGAGAAAAAGTGGGATAAGTCAGAAAATATTCATAGTTCGATCCAATTGTATGCTATTCTTTCTGGTATAGTAAAAGCGAAGGGGGAGAATAATATGTACACATTAAAGATTGTTTCAGATCGAGAAGCTGTTTATCAATTTGCAAGTTATGTAAGAGTGGTTCAAGGTGTGGAAGATGTATATGTGGAAATTGGGGAAGCTTTATATGAACATCCACTAATGAAGTTTTATGTACAGGTGAAGATTGAAGAGACATATGAAAAACAAAAAGTATTACAAGAAATCGCTCGTTTAGTAGAATTAGGACGTTTTACATATGTTCATTATAGAAATGAAGAGATTGAGAATGCATTTGAAGCCGTTAAATATGAAAGTTTTCGTAAGTAAGAAGGAAGCCGAAGCTTCCTTTTTTTATGGGTAAGAATATTTTATATACATGGAACAAAAAAATGCGGAATTTTGCTATGATAAGGAAGGGTGAGGAAAGGAGAGTTATTTGATGGGGTATATTGAAGAGTTAAGGGATTTGGTTGGTACAAGGCCGCTTATTCTTGTAGGATCCGCAGTGATTCTTTTAAATGAAAAACAAGAAGTGTTGCTTCAATATCGTTCAGATACATATGATTGGGGTGTACCAGGCGGTGCGATGGAGTTAGGAGAAACAACGGAAGAAACAGCTAGGCGAGAGTTGTTGGAAGAAACAGGATTAGAAGCGAAAGTATTACAGTTTCTTGGTGTTCTTTCTGGGAAAGATTTATATTATCGCTATCCAAATGGAGATGAAATTTATAATGTAATTCATCTGTATCAGGCGCATCATGTGAGTGGAGAAATGGAGCTAGATCAAGAAGGATTGGATCTTCGATATTTTTCTGCCGCAAAGTTACCGAATTTAAATAAAACAACAGAGAAAATTTTACAGAAATTCTTATACGCGTTAACAGAATAGAGGGGAAGATTCCCTCTATTTTTATTATATCAAATATTTTGATTTTTTAGTATGTTTGTAGTATGATAAATTCAGATATGCAACTTATGTTATTCCATCCAAAAACTTACTAGGGTACATAAGAGAGGGGCAAGTGCAAGATGCATAATGTTGTCATTACAGCTGCAGTTCGTTCACCAATTGGAACTTTTGGAGGGGCGCTTAAAAATGTAACGCCAGTAGAATTAGCTGTTCCTGTACTTCAAGAAGCTGTAAAAAGAGGTGGAGTGGAACCACATGAAGTTGATGAAGTAATTTTAGGTCATTGTATTCAAAGAACAGATGAAGCAAATACAGCGCGAACAGCTGCATTAGCAGCAGGATTTCCAGAAACGGTTACAGGTTATACGATTCAGCGTCAATGTTCTTCAGGTATGCAAGCAATTATGTCAGCAGCAATGCAAATTCAATTAGGTGTAAGTGAAGTTGTTATTGCGGGCGGAGTTGAAGCGATGAGTTCAAGTCCTTATGCATTAAAGCAACACCGATGGGGACAGCGTCTTCAGCATGGAGAAATTCGTGATACAGTATGGGAAGTTTTAGAAGATCCAATTCACCATATTATGATGGGAGAAACAGCAGAGAACTTAGTTGAACAATATGAGATTACAAGAGAGGAACAAGATGAGGTTGCACTGCGTAGTCATCAATTGGCGCTTCAGGCAATCGAATCAGGTTATTTTGATGAGCAAATTGTTCCGATTACAATAAAAGAACGTAGAAAAGAAGTAGTATTTACAAAGGATGAACATCCACGTGCGGATATTACAGCAGAAAAATTAGCAGGCTTAAAGCCAGCATTTCGTAAAGGTGGATCAGTAACTGCAGGGAATGCATCAGGTCTTAATGATGGAAGTGCAGTTCTAGTACTAATGAGTGAAGAAAAGGCTAAAGAAAAAGGTTTACAGCCGCTAGCAAGAATTGTTGGCTATTCTGTAGCGGGAGTAGATCCAAAGGTTATGGGAATTGGTCCAGCACCAGCAATTCGTAAAGGGTTAGAGAAAGTAAATTGGTCATTAGAAGATGCTGATTTATTTGAAATTAACGAAGCGTTTGCTGCACAATACTTAGCAGTTGAGAAAGAACTTGGTTTAAACCGTGAAAAAGTCAATGTCAATGGAAGCGGTGTGGGACTTGGGCATCCAATCGGTTGTACAGGAGCGCGGATTACGGTAAGTTTAATTCACGAATTAAAGCGAAGAGGTTTAGAGAAAGGTATCGCATCTCTGTGTGTTGGTGGTGGCATTGGAGTAGCGTTATTTATAGAAGCACTATAAAAAAAGAAGCAGCCCGCTGCTTCTTTTTTGTGGTTTCATATTATTTCTTTAGTTATTAATAAAATGTCATATATCTACAAGAACATGCTTGAATTAGGATTGAAATAAATGATGAAACAACCGATCGCGATTCTCGAAAAATAGTTTCATCGTTTGATAATGCTCAGTCTCCTCTAGTGTTGCTCCAGTGATTCCTTCTTGTGAGAAAGAATATATATTAGCTTGTGGATAGGCCATTAAAATAGGAGAGTGCGTTGCGATAATGAATTGTGATCCTTGCTGGGCTAATTCATGCATTCGAATGAGCATAGAAAGTTGTCTCATTGGAGATAAAGCTGCTTCAGGCTCATCTAAAATATATAAACCTTCGCCTGAAAACCGATTCATAAATAAAGAAAAGAATGATTCACCGTGTGATTGGTCGTGTAATGATATGCCACCATAGGAGTTAACTGCATCAACTTCATCTATGTAAGAAGCAACGTTATAAAATGACTCCGCACGTAGAAAGAATCCATCCTTTGGAGTAGAAAAGCTTTTTGCTACTCGAATATATTTGTGTAAGGATGAGTGTGAATCATGTGTAGCAAAACGGAAGTTTTTTGTCCCGCCTTCCGCATTAAATCCTAAAGCGATAGCAATCGCTTCTAATAATGTAGATTTTCCTGTTCCGTTCTCTCCGATTATAAATGTTACATTCGGATGAAAATCTAGTGAATGCAATGTTCGGATAGCAGGTAAGCAATATGGATAAACGGAAAAATTAGGGATACTTTCTTTTTGTAAGGAGACGCTTTTTACAAATGGTGTATGCTCATTCAAAATATAAACCTCAATTCATTGAAGATTTTGTTTCTAATATCGCAGCAAAACCTAGGCCTTCCCATCCATATGTATTTTTCGTTAAAGTAACAATGAATACTACGGCAATAAAACCTAATAGAGCCGGAATATACTTTATTATTTTTATATGTTTCCATAGAAGAAATCCAATGTACGTACTGATGAGAAGTATAGTAAGAATAATTAAAAAGGTGAGTATTAGTGACACATCTATCCCTCCCTATCTTTTAAACCTTACATAAAAAATTGTATCATTTAAAGTATAGATATTCCAATGTGAAAATAAGTATTGCATATAAAGAATTGATATCGTTATGATAGGTTATGTTCTATAAAGGCGAAGTTTTAAAATTTAGAAAGGAGTAAAATATGCCATTTACATTTGCGCACCCTGCGGCTGTTATTCCTTTTTGCAGGGGAAAATCTCAATATGTTTCAGTAACGGCGCTTGTATTAGGAAGTATGGCTCCGGATTTTGAATATTTTTTACATTTTAGGCCGTATGGTGTTATTGGGCATACATGGCTAGGATTTTTTATCTGAATATGCCGCTTGTTTTTATTATGGCGTATACATATCACTATATCTTAAAAAGACCATTTATAACATATTTACCGTATCCGTTTTCTACGTACTATCGGTATGTAGCAGAGGAAAAGTGTGGGCTTACTTCATGGAAAGATACTCTCGTTTTTCTTTATTCTGCGTTGTTGGGTATGCTGACTTGGGATTCATTTACTCATAAAACCGGTTATTTCGTTATGAATCTACGATTTTTACAGCAACATATATATTCGATACCAATATATAAATGTATGCAGCATGGGAGCGCGCTTATTGGATTGTTGTTACTTATGTATGTTCTTTGGAAATACCGAGATGTTCAGGAAAAAGTAGATAGAATTTCAGCAAGTAAAAAACGAGAATATTGGGGATGGTCGGCGGCTGCCTCGTTAGGAGTATTTATTGTTCATGCTTCATTAGATCCATATTTTCAAATTTTACAAATAGGGAGTATAATAGTATCCGGACTTACAAGTGTTTTTTGTGGGATTCTCATTGTTTCTATCATATACAAAGCAAGAGAAGAATCTAGTTAATATGAATGAGTGTGTTAGGAGTAAGAAGATGAAAGCATGGAAAAGTGTTTGTATTTTATGTAGTTTTCTCGTTATGCTAAGTGGTTGCTTCCATAAGGAAGAAAAAAAAGAAGCGAAGAAGAAAGAATCAATTCCAGAGACGACTGAATATGGCGGGAAAGAATTGAAAAAAGTTGGTCAAGCTGTTAAAGAAAAAGGCTGGGGCGTATTTAAATTAGAGCAATTGCAACATGTGAATCAAACGTTTGAAGTAGCTCCAATGAAAATTCATGTGCAAGATGTAAAAGTTATCTCATTATCACAAATGAGCGAAGAGGCAAAAGAGACATTGAAAGTTTATACGGCATTAAGCCCAGATGAAGTACAGCGTAGGCTCGGGGAGAAAGTTAGTCGTGAAGATGCTGAATTATATGCTTCATTAAGTGGAAAAACGATTGAAGATCATGTACGTTATGTTGAAATTTCATATAAAGTAGAAAATAGTGGAGACAAAGAAATGCAGTTTTTCTCCATGAATGACGTAACGGTTAATGAAACGCAGCAATTTAATGTACCGAAACAAAATTTCTTATATGAAGAGGATACACTTGTAGGCACAAAGAGTGTATCAAGGGCCGATTATAAACCAGGTGAAGCAAGAGACGGAATCATTGGATTAATACTCGAAGATGAGAAAAATGAGATCAAAAAAATAGCATTTACAACGGATATTCTGGCAACAGGTGATACACATGAAAACGTCGCAGAACCGCAAACATTTAACATCTCACTGTCTAAGTGAGATGTTTTTTTGTATAGAAAACGAACAAGGAATTTGTTGTATTACAACGAATATATATGCAAAGTACAAGGGAGGAAAAGAGATGGAAAAAAGATGTTATGAATGCGGAAGCCAAGAGATAGAAAAAGGAACAGTGGCACTGAATCAAGAAGGAGAATTTATTTTATTTGTACAAACAGTCGCGGAGATAGAGTTTTGTAAAAAATGTGGTGCTGTTCTCACGATAAAAGGAGAAAATCCTAGTTATCAAGGTTAGTGAGTGAAATGAAAAGCGTCATATTGTGCATAAAAAAACAAACGGCGAGTTTTACGTATTTGCCGACTGTTTTTTTTGTTCTTCTATATATGTTTTTACAGTTTGTAATTGCTTAGAAATTCGAAATGCTTCTTTTTGCTCCTGAAATTGTTTTTCACTATAAGGACCAAAACGCCGATTGTTATTCATATCAATAATCCAATAATGCTCGTTCTGCTTATTTGTAATACCGGCATCTGGATTATTTGGATCTGATTTTTCTTCAATTTGTTTTGCAATAATGTATAGATCGTCCCATGCAATTTCTACAATTTTAGCTGGAATATATTGCGTAGCGTATATAGCGTCCTGTTTTGGGAAAATTTCATATGCATTTCCGGAAGTATTTATTAGTTCATATTCGTCATTAATGGTATAAGACGAATGATTAGAGTTTCCTGAGCAACCGGTCAACAATATGATAGCAAATAGAGTTATCCATCGCTTCAATATGAAAACCTCCTTATAATGCTGTTGTAACACATTGTACAAGAAAACGAATAGAAACGCCAATATATGAGTTGTTTACAATGTTTTTTAGAAATGGTACGATGAAACGGGTAAAGAAGGATACGAAGGAGTCGACATAAAATGAAGTTAAAGATGCATCGTCCAGCGGTGGTAATGAATCGCCTAGGTGCTTCCATTATCGATATGTTTTTAATCTCGGTTATGTACGGTGTGGTTGTGGCTATTATAACAGGAAACTATGGCGCCATTTTTAATCGTTTTAATATAAGTTTAGGGGATTATCGATATGATCTTGCGCTTGTTTTTATACTAATGGTTATATATTTTATTTTTGTACCATTGGTGTGGAAAGGTTGTACAATTGGTAAAAAACTAACACGGACAAGACTTATATCACTTGTGAATGAAAAGTTAACAATTAAAACTTTAACAGTACGATTCTTTGTATTGTTATTACCAAACATATTGTTACTTGGAATCCCCTCTATATGCAATGTATACATGATGTTGTTCCGTCAGGACAATAGTGGATTTCATGATTTAATTACAAAGACAAAAGTGATGAGTCTCGTGTGAATAATAATATTATGAAATAATAAAGTGAAACTTCCATAATGATGAAGGATGTTTTAAAAGAGTAAGCAGGGGCAAACTTTTTTAAAACATCCTATTTTTTTACTCAGCTATTTGCCGCTAGTAATACTGCAACAAAAAATACAAAAAGGACAGGAGTTTGGGGACGGGTAGGATTCTGATTAAAATAGATTGAAAATTAAGTTAATGATATAATAAATAAAATAGATGCAATATATAACAAGGGGGAGATCGGAATGACAGGAGGTAGTTTCATTTTGTGGGGGATACTTATTTTCATCGGTCTAGCTTTTGATCAATACAATAGCAAGAAGAAAGAGAAAATAAATAAGTAAACGCTTACGAATTGTGATATTAACTTTTCCTGCTTGCAGACTTATTGGAGAAAGGAGTATACTGAATGACGGTAAGACTTACAGAAGGGGTAATGATGATGAAGCTTGCAGGGAAAGTCGCTGTTGTAACAGGCGGTGGCATCGGTATTGGACGTAGTACAGCTCTTTTGTTGGCAGGGCAAGGTGCAAAAGTAATTGTGACGGATATTGATAAAGAAAATGGACAAGCAACAGTAGATGAAATTGTAGATTTAGGTGGAGAGGCATTTTTTGTTACTCATGATATGGGAAAACAAGGAGATTGGCAACATGTTATTGGAGTTGCTATTGAAGCTTACAATCGAATTGATATGCTGTTTAATAACGCAGTTTTATATAAAATAGATTCTATTTTCTCTCGTCAACAAGGGAACGATTCCAATGTACTTTGTATTAATGATGTTTGGATAGAAATAAAACAATTGACGTCATCTTTTATGAAACAGCAAGAAGAAGTGATGTTAAGTGATTTACCTATTTTTGGTATAATTAGTGCGAAGAACTCATCATTTCATACAGTAGAAACCCTAGTATAATAGTTGAAAACCGCCCTCAAGTTGGGACGGTTTTTTTGTTTTCATAAAGGAAAAGTATTTTTAGCGAATCCGTTTTTCGGTCTTACTATCAAAGAAATGCGCCTTATTCATATCAAATGCAAGTTTGATTTGATCACCATGTGCAAAAGTATGTCTTGCGTCAATGCGCGCTGCGAAATCTTGATTTCCAAGTTTCATATATAGAATAGATTCTGCACCTAAAAGTTCTGCGACTTCAATTTGTGTTGTGAAACTTGTATCTTGCGATGCCTCTAAAAATAAAAGTTCATCATGGATGTCTTCTGGACGAATTCCTAATACAATCTCTTGATTTACATAGCCTTGTTCACGTAATAATTTCATTTTTCCTTCAGCTACTTTAATCTTTATCTTATTATCTATAATAAAGTCTTGTTCTGTTAATTTACCATGGAAAAAGTTCATTGCAGGTGAGCCGATAAATCCGCCAACGAAAATATTTTCTGGTGTTTCATATACTTCTTTTGGCGAGCCAATTTGTTGGATTTTCCCGTCTTTCATAACGACAAGTCGTGATGCCATAGTCATTGCTTCGGTTTGGTCATGTGTTACATAAATTGTTGTTGTACCAAGTCGTTGATGTAGTTTAGAGATTTCTGAGCGCATCGCGACACGTAATTTCGCATCTAAATTCGATAAAGGCTCGTCCATTAAGAAAACCTTTGCATCACGGACAATTGCACGCCCTAATGCAACACGCTGCCGTTGTCCACCGGATAATGCTTTTGGTTTTCGGTTTAAATATTCCTCAAGTCCTAAAATTCGAGCCGCATCGTTTACACGGCGATCGATTTCGTCTTTTTGTATTTTACGAAGCTTTAAGCCGAATGCCATATTATCATATACACTCATATGTGGGTAAAGAGCGTAGTTTTGGAAAACCATAGCGATATCTCGATCTTTTGGAGGAATATCATTCATTACTTTACCATCAATTGAAAATTCCCCTTTTGAAATATCTTCGAGCCCAGCTACCATTCGTAATGTTGTTGATTTCCCGCATCCAGATGGACCAACGAATACGATAAATTCTTTATCTTGAATGTGTAAATTAAAGTCTGTTACTGCTGTTACGGTATTATCATATATTTTATAAATATTTTCTAACTTTAGTTCTGCCATGACTTTTCCCCCTAGAAAAAATTATGCAAACGTTTTCTTTGAATTTATTATAAACGAATGAATTCAAAAAATAAATAAAAAGGAACAAAAAAATAAAACGTTTTCATAAACTGTGTGGAATGGCTAGTAAAATCGTCTTAAATAGATTATAAAAAAATGTAAGCGCTATTTTCATTTCTTTTAAAATCTGTTATCATTCACTAATGAAAACGTTTGCGCCTGATTTTTCAATTATATAACGAAATGGGGTAGCATGATGACAAAGCAATGGTGGAAAGAAAGTGTTGTATATCAAATTTATCCGCGTAGTTTTATGGATAGTAATGGTGATGGAATTGGTGATCTTCGCGGAATTATTTCAAAGCTTGATTATTTAAAGAAACTAGGTATAGATGTAATCTGGTTATCGCCAGTTTATGAATCTCCTAATGATGATAATGGCTATGATATTAGTGATTATCAAAAAATCATGGATGAGTTTGGGACGATGAACGATTGGGATGAATTATTAAGCGAAATGCATACGCGTAATATGAAATTAATGATGGATTTAGTTGTTAACCATACTTCTGATGAACATAATTGGTTTATCGAATCTCGTAAATCAAAAGATAATCTATATCGAGATTACTATATTTGGCGTCCTGGGAAGGAAGGAAAAGAGCCAAATAACTGGGGAGCAGCTTTTAGTGGATCTGCATGGCAGTATGATGAAGCGACGGATGAATATTATTTGCATTTGTTTTCTAAAAAACAACCTGATTTAAACTGGGACAACGAACGAGTACGAAAAGATATTTATGAAATGATGAAGTTTTGGCTTGAAAAAGGAATTGATGGTTTCCGTATGGATGTGATTAACTTTATTTCGAAAGAAGAAGGGTTTCCAGCTGTGAAGACAGAGGAAAAAGGTTATGTATCCGGACATCAACACTTTATGAATGGACCAAATATCCATACGTATTTACATGAAATGAATCAGGAAGTACTGTCCCAATATGATATTATGACAGTTGGCGAAATGCCTGGTGTAACAACGGAAGAAGCGAAACTTTACACAGCTGAAGATCGTCAAGAATTACAAATGGTATTTCAGTTTGAACATATGGATTTAGATTCTGGTGAGGGAGGAAAGTGGGACGTAAAGCCATGTTCACTTCTTACATTAAAGCAGAATTTAACAAAATGGCAAAAGGCATTAGAACAGACAGGATGGAATAGTTTATATTGGAATAATCATGATCAACCGCGTGTTGTTTCTCGTTTTGGTAATGATACAACCTATCGCACAGAATCAGCAAAAATGTTAGCGACGGTACTTCACATGATGAAAGGCACTCCTTATATTTATCAAGGAGAAGAAATTGGAATGACAAATGTTCACTTTGATTCAATTGATGAGTACCGTGATATTGAAACGCTAAATATGTACCGTGAAAAAGTAATCGAACATGGTGAAAATGAAGAAAAAGTAATGCAATCTATTTATATAAAAGGTCGAGATAACGCTAGAACACCGATGCAGTGGGATGCAAGTGAGTGTGCTGGGTTTACAACAGGCGAGCCATGGATTGGATTGAACCCTAATTACAAAGAAATTAATGTAGAACAAGCATTACAAGAAAAAAATTCAATTTTTTATTATTACAAGAAGTTGATTGAGCTCCGTAAAAAACATGAAATGATTATATATGGAACATATGACTTAATTTTAGAAGAACACCCATCTATTTTTGCTTATGTGCGAACCTGGAAAGATGAGAAATTACTTGTCATCGCGAACTTTACTGAAGATGTGTGTGTATTTGAACTGCCGGAGGAGATAGCTTATAGTAGTTCAGAATTATTGATACACAATTATGATGTGCAAGAGGTAACGATTGAGAGTATCTCTTTACAGCCATATGAAACGAGAGTATATATAGTGAAATAAGCAATATATAGGTAGGAAATGGAGGGACTTGGGAACGGGTTCCTCTTTTTTATTAGAAGTATACAAAAGAAGATATTTCTTCTGAGGAAATTCTAGATAAATATCGATCGCAGTTTCCTGGAAATTCATCACTTGTTGCTCGGTTAGAATAGCAAGTAGCGATGGGGGGAGTATGTTGGTACATAAAAACGATACATTGGATTGTAAATTATGGAATGCAACATATCTCTGTTTCAAAAGAATGGTTACCGAATATGATAGAATCGTTAGAACGTTTGTTACTTCATTTGGAGTAAAATCGAAAAGCCTTGTTTTTACGCAAGGCTTTTTCGTTTTACCATTTCAAAATTGAAAATTCGTACGGTGGAAGTGTAACTTGTAATGAATTCGCTTCCGCTGAAAATTCTTCTTTTGTATATAGGTTTACGATTTTTTTACTAGAGATTTCAAATGGTATAGGAGCTGTGATTTGATGATTTGTCGGGTTTAAAACAAAGAAGATTGTTTCATTCCCGTGTGTTTTCGTATAAGAAATATAACCCTGTTCATCGTTTGCTTCAATACATTGGAATTTCCCATGTCCACCAAATGCTTTATATTGTTTACGTAATGAAATTAGTGTTTGGATATGCGTAAGTAATGTTTTATCTTGTTTATCTTCATCCCAAACCATGCATTTTCGGCAATCTGGGTCCATTCCACCATCCATGCCGATTTCATCACCATAATAAATGCATGGTGAACCGATGAATGAAAGATGGAATACATAAAGTAGTTTCACTTTATCTTTATTTCCGTTACAGATTGTTAAAACTCTCGGTGTATCATGACTGTCTAATAGATGAAAAGCAGCTTCGTTTACGTTCATGGAATAGGAGTGAAGGGATGCTGTGATTTGCTCCATAAATTCACTTGCCCGAATCGTTTCATTTGCAAAATAAGAAAGGAGAGCATTTGTAACAGGATAACTCATGACAGCATCAAATTGATCGCCTTGTAGCCACGGGAGTGCGTCATGCCAAATTTCTCCTAAAATATAGACTTCAGGGTTGATTGCTTTTATTTCACTACGGAACTCTCTCCAAAAGCTATGATCGACTTCATTTGCTACATCAAGGCGCCAGCCGTCAATATGAAATTCCCGTACCCAATAACGCCCTACTTCGAGTAAGTATTCTTTTACATCTGGATGAGCTGTATTTAATTTTGGCATATAGGGTGTAAAGGCAAAGGTATCATAATTAGGAAGTGGCTCTGTTACAATTGGAAACTCGTGCATATGAAACCAATCGGTATAAATGGATTGATCGCCTTTCTCTAACACATCTTGAAACTTATCGAAAAAGTATCCACTATGATTAAAAACAGCATCTAACATGATTTTTATACCACGCTCATGGCACGCGTTAACAAGTTTTCTGAACGTTTCCTTCGTCCCAAATTGCGGATCAATTTCCATGTAGTCAATTGTGTCATATTTATGATTGGAGTGTGCTGTGAAAATGGGAGTGAAGTAAATACCAGAAATGCCGAGTTTTGCAAGATAATCAAGGTGCTGAATGATCCCAGCGAAATCTCCGCCAAAAAAATTAGTAGCCGTTGGATCAGTACTTCCCCAAGGGAGTGTGTCTACTGGATTACATGAAGGATCTTCATTAGCAAAGCGCTCCGGGAAGATTTGATACCATACTGTATCTTTTATCCATGAAGGAGCTGTAAAAACATCTTTTTCATGAATAAACGGGAAACAAAAAAAGTTGCCAACATCATCATTTGGTATTTCAGAGAAAAAGCCACGTTCTGTATAAATAATTGTTTCTGTATTATTTTTTAATTCAAACCCATATCGTAAGCGCTTAAATTTTGGTTCGATTGAAACGAACCAATAATCAAATAAATCTGTTGAACTGCTTTTTTCCATTGGTATGTTTGCTGTAATCCATTTCCCATCTTGCCATTCATAAGGATCGCCATAAACCAATAAGATTCCATCTACATCATTTTTTTTCGTACGTAGCCGAATATGAAGTGCTCTTTCATTGTAAGCGTATGCGTAATTATCTTTCGGCCTATGGTATATTGCTTCTTTAAACATATAAAACATCTCCCTTCGATTTATCTATAAATAAGAATATATTGCAAACGATTGCCTTTTACATAACTTTAATGTTGCTTATAAGGGTAGTATTCATTTCGTATAAAGTCAATGGATATAAAGTATATCATCATAATTTTTTTGAAAAATAAAGAAAGATAATAGTTGCAAAACGAATAAAAGAATGTATAATGATAGACAAATAGCGCAAACGTTTTCATAGATTGGAAGATCGTTTGCGCTTCTATTAAATCAATCAGTGTAAACGTTTTCATTTTTAAGTCAGTACATATATAACTTAGGGAGGTTTTGAGGGTGAAGAAAGCATTATCATTATTAACAGTTTCGGCTTTAGCAATTGGTATGTTATCGGCATGTGGTCCGAAAGATTCCGGGAAAAAGGAAGCAAGTAAAGAGAAGAAGGATTATGATCTTCTTGTTTGGGAAGACCTCAAAAAAGGTGTTGCATTAGAACCAGCAGTAAAGAGCTTTGAAAAGAAATATAACGTGAAAGTAAAAGTGGCTGAAATTCAAATGACAGATCAAACAAAAAAACTACGTTTGGATGGTCCAGCAGGTACCGGGCCTGACGTTGTAACATTACCGCATGATCATATTGGAAATGTGGTTACTGAAGGTTTAATTGATGAAGTAAAAGTTGATGATGCTGTAAAGAGTAAGTTTACTGATTTATCTATAGAAGCTCAAACATATAAAGGTAAATTATATGGTTTACCAAAGGCAATTGAGACACCTGTATTTATTTATAATAAAAAGCTTATGCCAAAGGCACCAGAAACAATGGATGAGTTATATAATTTCTCGAAAGATTTCACAAAGAATGGTAAGTATGGCTTTTTAGCATTAGGAGATAATTTGTATTTTGCGAATGCATTTATGGCTGGTATGGGAGGATATGTATTTGGTGAGAAAGATGGTAAGCCGAATACAGCTGATATTGGATTAAATAGTAGTGGCGCAGTACAAGGGATGGAATATATTCAAAAATGGTATAAGGAGAATTTATTCCCAAAAGGTATTATTGGTGAATCTGGTGGGGCAGCTGCTGATGGATTGTTTAATGAAGGAAAAGCTGCATCCATTATGAACGGTCCTTGGGCATTTCAAGCTATGGAAAAAAACGGAATTGATTATGGTGTAGCCCCGATGCCGAAATTACCAAATGGACAGCCGATGAAAACTTTTGTTGGTGTAAAAGGTTGGCATGTAACGAGTTTCTCAAAAAATAAAGATTTAGCAACGAAATTTGTTGATTGGGTAACAAATGAAGAAAATGCCAAAATTCGTTATGAAAAATCAAAAGAAATTCCTCCTGTAAAATCAGTAATGGAAGATCCGATCATTAAAGACAGTGAAGCTGCAAAGGCAATAACTACACAGGCTGAGACAGGTATTCCGATGCCGAATATTCCAGAAATGCAAGAAGTATGGGAACCTTCAAGATTTGCATTAGAGTTACTTGCAGCTGGAAAACAAGAACCAAAAGCAGCACTTGATGAAGCTGTGAAACAAATTAAAGGCAACATTGAAGCAAACCATAGTAAGAAAAAATAAGACGGAATTCGTATCTCTTATAAAGGAGAGATACGGATTCTCCTCCTTCCAAGGGGAAGAAAAAAGGGGGAAAAAATATGCAAACATCCATTGAACCAACGCAAGAAGTGAATGGTTTAAAACACCGCAAAACAGCCGCGATGTTGTCGATCATTCCAGGGGTTGGCCAAATATACAACAAACAATATGTAAAAGCTTTTATCTTTCTTGTATTAACAGGTTCATTTGTTGTAGCATTTGCTGATTTGTTAAATATGGGATTGTGGGGAATTGTAACGCTCGGTACAGAAGTTTCTCGGGACCATTCTATTTTTCTATTAGTGGAAGGGATTTTAGCGCTCATTGTTATTGCATTTGGGCTAGGCATATACTCTTTTAACTTATATGATGCCTATCAAAATGGGAAAAAGCGTGATATAGGAATACCATTAAATTCTGTGAAAGAACAATACCGTAATTTATTAGATCAAGGTTTTCCATATTTGATGGTTTCCCCAGGCTTTCTGTTACTGGTCTTTGTAGTCGTGTTTCCAATTATTTTCGTATTCTTAATTGGATTTACAAACTATGATTTATATCATTCACCGCCTGCGAAATTAGTAGAGTGGGTTAGTTTTAAAAACTTTATTGATATTTTTACATTACCAATGTGGAGAGATACATTTTTAAGTGTATTCGCATGGACAGTGATTTGGACGTTTGTTGCAACGACATTACAAGTAGCGCTTGGTATTTTCTTAGCGATATTAGTGAATCAGCCAGGTATTAAAGGGAAAGCAGTGATTCGTACAATCTTTATTTTACCGTGGGCGGTTCCAGCATTCGTATCCATTCTTGTTTTTGCTGGTATGTTTAATGAGTCGTTTGGAGCAATTAACAATCAAGTGTTAGCTCTATTTGGAATCGAAAAAATTGCTTGGATGACAGATCCGTTTTGGGCAAAAATCGCTTTGATTTTCATTCAAACATGGCTTGGTTTCCCGTTTATTTTTGCGATGACAACAGGTATATTACAATCGATTCCAGGGGAATTGTATGAAGCAGCTACAGTAGATGGAGCCACCGCTTGGCAACAATTTCGTAAAATTACATTGCCGCTCGTTCTATATGCAACAGCGCCAATCTTAATTACACAATATACGTTTAATTTTAATAACTTCAGTATTATTTATCTGTTTAATAGCGGAGGACCTGCTGTGTCAGGACAAAATGCAGGTGGAACGGATATTTTAATTTCCTGGATTTATAAATTAACGATGACATCAGCACAATACGGAAAAGCAGCAGCACTTACGATGATTTTATCGTTAATCGTTATTTCAGTTGCTTTATGGCAATTTAAAAGAACAAAATCATTCCAAGAAGAGGATATGATGTAAATGAATATAAAACGACAGAAGATGTTACGTCTTTCATTAAGTTATTTCGTAATTTTCATAATGTGTGTCATTATTTTCTATCCATTATTATGGATTGTTGGCTCATCGTTTAATCCAGGAGATAGCTTATCAGGATCAAGTATTATTCCTAAAAATGCAACGTTAGATCATTATCGAGATCTACTAGACCTTGATAAAAGTAATTATTTACTTTGGTACAAAAATACACTGAAAGTCAGTGTGTTGACGATGATTTTCTCTGTACTATCTATTAGTTTTACTGCTTATGCGTTTTCAAGATATCGTTTTGTAGGAAGAAAGAATGGATTATTAACATTTTTAATTCTGCAAATGATTCCGAACTTTTCAGCATTAATTGCACTTTATGTATTAGCGCAGCTAACAGGGTTAATTGATACACATCTAGCGTTAATTTTAATTTATGTCGGTGGAGCCATTCCGATGAATACGTGGCTTATGAAAGGATACTTTGATACGATTCCAAAAGAATTAGATGAATCAGCTCGTATGGACGGAGCAGGACACTTCCGTATTTTCTGGCAAATTATTATGCCGCTTGCGAAACCAATCGTAGCAGTCGTAGCTTTATTTACCTTCATTGGTCCGTTTACAGATTTTATTTTGGCAAGTATCATTTTACGCACGCCGGAAAACTACACGTTAGCGGTTGGATTATATGAAATGGTAGCGAAAAAATTTGGTAACGAATTTACAACTTTTGCAGCGGGATCCGTATTAATTGCCATACCGATTTCAATTTTGTTCTTATCACTGCAAAAATATTTTATTTCTGGTTTAACAGCTGGAGGTACGAAAGGGTGAAAATGGGACATTATGTCCCATTTCTCTTTTTTAGGGAGAATTTTGATTCATATGACATCCTAAGGGAAAAGATGTGAAAAAAATAGTATATTATAGTATAGGAAAATAGGTCTATATCCCTTACAATACATGGAGAGGGAGAATATTCGTTTACATTAATATAATTTATTAGGAACGAAATAAGGTAATGGAGACTTTTGTTTTCTCCTACTACCTGCAGAATCGCAGGATAAAATAGATATGATTTGGCTGAAGAATTAGAAGAGAGGAGGGGGATTTATGACAGTTACAATTAAAGATGTAGCAAAAAAGGCAAATGTTGCACCATCCACTGTGTCGCGTGTAATTGCTGATAATCCAAGTATAAGTGAAAAAACAAAGCGTCGTGTCCGTAAAGTAATGAGCGAGCTAGGGTATCATCCGAATTTAAATGCGAGAAGCCTTGCGAATCAAACGACCAAAACGATCGGTCTTGTTATGCCGAGTTCTGCAAATAAAGCATTTCAAAATCCATTTTTCCCAGAAGTAATTCGAGGAATTAGTTCGTTTGCTCATGTTGAAGGCTATGCATTGTATATGTCAACTGGTGAAACAGAAGAAGAGATATTTAATGGTGTTGTGAAAATGGTACAAGGTCGTCAAATAGGAGGAATTATTCTTCTTTATTCGCGTGAAAACGATCGTATTATTCAATATTTAAATGAGCAAAATTTCCCATTTGTGTTAATTGGAAAACCATATGAAAGAAAAGATGAAATTACATATGTGGATAATGATAACTATACAGCTGCAAGAGAAGTAGCCGAATACTTCATTTCTCTTGGACATAAGCAAATTGCATTTATTGGTGGTGGATCTGATCTACTCGTTACAAAAGATCGTTTAGCCGGAATGAGCGATGCTTTAAAATTAGCTGATATTGTATTACCAGATGAGTATATTTTACATTTTGATTTTTCAAGAGAAAGTGGTCAGCAGGCCGTAGAAGAATTAATGGGACTCGAAAAACCACCGACGGCAATTATGGCGACAGATGATCTCATTGGTCTTGGGGTATTAAGTGCACTTGCCAAAAAAGGATTTGTTATACCGAAAGATGTTTCAATTGTAAGTTTTAATAATGCATTATTATCTGAGATCGCGAGCCCTCCACTTACAACAGTTGATGTGAATATTTATCAATTGGGATATGAAGCTGCAAAAGCTTTGGTGGATAAGGTTGAGCATTCTGAATCCATTTCGAAATGTATCATTATTCCACATAAATTATTGAAGCGTCAAACTTGTGATTATCATGCGTAAAAAAGCTAAGAGATTCATCTCTTAGCTTTTTTGTTTTAAAAATCCTTCTAAACGATCGCAGCCTTCTTTTAATGTTTCCATACTATAAGCGTATGAAAGACGGATATAGCCTTCGCCATATTCAGAGAATGCCGTTCCTGGAACAACAGCGAGTCCAGCTTCTTTGACAAGTTCAATGGCAAAATCAAATGATGAAGATGTGAGGTTTCCAATGTATGGGAATAAATAAAAAGCACCAGTTGGTTTCTCAACAGTTAAGCCCATTTGAATCAGTCTATTGTATACGTAATCACGGCGTTTTTTATATTGATGACGCATCATTTTCGGTGCATCCTTTGCGGCTGTTAATGCTTCAATTGCAGCGTATTGTGCAATTGAAGTGGCACATGTAACGTTATATTGATGAACTTTTAAAATATGCTGTGCTAAGTAGCTTGGAGCAAATAAAAGGCCAACGCGCCAGCCTGTCATTGAATGTGATTTTGATAATCCATTAATAACAATTGTTTTATCACGCATTTCTGGGAAATGTGCAATAGAGGTATGATTCTCCTCATATACAAGCTCGCTATAAATTTCATCAGAAAGAACGAAAATGTTTTTATCCTTTAAAACAGATACAATATCTGCTAGTTCTGCTTTCGATAGTGTCATACCAGTCGGATTAGAAGGATAAGGCAATACGATGCATCTTGTTTGATCTGTAATTGCATTTTGAATGGCTTCGGCTGTTAAGCGAAATCCAGTTTCGCGGACATCTACAAAAACAGGTATTGCACCACATAATCTAATAATAGGCTCGTAACCTGGATAAATAGGGGCAGGTAAAATGACTTCTGTTCCAGGTTCTAAAATGGTACGAAACGTAACATCGATTGCTTCGCTAGCGCCGATTGTAACGATTGTCTCGTTTTCTGGTGAATAGTGTAGATCATAATTTTCTTTTAGGAAATGACAAGCTGCCTTTCGTAATTCTAATAAACCAGCATTATGTGTATAGCTCGTATAGTTTTCTGTAATCGCACGCTTTGCAGCTTCTTTTACTAAAGAAGGTGTTGGGAAATCAGGTTGTCCAATTGTTAAAGAAATGAGATTGTCATAGTTTTGAATCATATTAGAGAACTGACGGATACCAGAAATTTGAATATCCTTCACTCTAGGATTAATAAATTGTTCCATTTTGTCTCCCTTTCTTCCATTGTAAAATTTATTTTATTTTACCATATTTTCATTCCTTTTGCTGTGAAGGTAGCTCATAAAAAAAAGTCGCTTGGCGCGACTTTTTTAATAACCATATTCCCAATCTATCTCATCTTCATTCCAAAGAACTGAAGATACTTTTCCAAGATACACAACCGATTCATTGACAGCGCATGTGCAATTTTCTTCTCCAGTTTTATCTTGTAATTCTTCGTATACTGATTTCTCCACATTTTCGAGAACGACCAAATTTTCCTCTTTTAAAACAAGCGTAGTTCCTGCCATATTTATCTTCCTCCTACTAAAATGATGATCACTTATTTGTAAACATAGATAGTATGGATTATATGCCGTATGTTGTTATAGTTGTCCGTTTCTTGGATTATTTTTATTTTATTTTTTAACCCGTATTCATTGTATCCTGCATCGTGGTAATTTGGTACAGGGTTTACAATCATTTCGGAAAGTTGTAACATTTCTTAACGATTATTCACAAATAATTTACAAAAATGTTAAGAAAAACCTAAATTTTAAAACAAAAGTGGCTGTAAAATGATATAATCATATCAAAATACATGTAGGAGTGAAAGGGTATGGAGCTAATCCGTGACTTAATGATTCAAGTTGCTATCATTATTTTGCCACTGTTTTTATATGAAGCGATTCGTCTAAATCGCTATCAAGACATGCTTCCAAAGCCCAATCGCTACTTTATAATGTTTTTATTTAGTATTACGCTTGTTTTCTCTATGACGTATCCAATTTGTTTTGTCTCTGTTTGTGGTTATAATTTTCATCAAATCCCAATCATTAGTGGTTTTTTGTACGGAGGTATTGCAGGTATCATTCCGGCTTTTATTTTTATTGTGTACGATTGGTTTTTAAATGGCCTTAATTGGATTCGGATAATAGAAGTTTTATGCTTAGCTATTATTCCATTATTATTATCGAAAAAATGGTCTGTCTTTCCAAGGGATAAAAAACTTATTTTGTCTTTTATGATCGCATCTTTATATGTGCTCGTTTGTCTAGTATTTGGAATGTTTGACGTACTACTAGAATCGGGGTTTACACCGCCTATGTCGCATTTATATAGTGGTTATATATTTGCTTCGCTTATTATGGTTATGACAATGGTATTTCAAGTGTATTTAACAGAGTATTTAAATGAAAATGCATTATTGCGTACGGAAATGCAAAAATCTGAAAAGCTCAATATTATCAGTGAATTAGCAGCAAGTGTAGCGCATGAAGTGCGAAATCCGCTTACAGTTGTTCGTGGTTTTATTCAGTTGTTAGAGAGCGCAGAAGATATGAAAAATAAAGATTATATGCGTCTTGTATTAGCTGAGTTGGACCGGGCTGAACAAATCATTTCAGATTATTTAAATTTAGCGAAGCCACAAATTGAGAAAAAGGAGCATATTTGTTTATCGGCACAGCTCATTGAAATGACTACTTTAATGTCATCATTTGCAGCGATGCAAGGTGTATATTTGCAGGTGGAAATTTCTGAGAATCTGTATACAATTGGTGATAAAACAAAATTGAAACAAGCAATTATGAACATTGTTAAAAACGGGATTGAAGCAATTCAAGGGAATAAAGGGTATTTAAAAGTAACCGCCATTCAAAAAGATGAAGTTATTGTGATACGGGTAAAAGATAGCGGCGTTGGAATGACGAAAGAACAGTTAGCAAGGCTTGGGCAGCCGTATTATTCATTAAAAGAAAAAGGAACAGGTTTAGGGCTTATGGTAACATTTAGTATTTTACAAGCACATAATGGCACGCTGGAATATAAAAGTGAGAGTGAAAAAGGGACAGAAGCGATTATTACATTACCAGCAGTTGGGAATAAGGAATAAAAGTTACCGCTAGAAGGTAACTTTTTTTATTTATTTGGTATGAAGGAATCGTATAAAATGTATCTCAGGGTGAGGAAAAACGAATTGATTTGAGTTTTATTCATTTGTTTTTTCTTGTTTCCCTCGAGCAAATAAATTTTTAAATGATTGAAATAAGTTTTGTTCTTTTGAGGCGGCAATTAATCGTTTTGTATCTTGAATTTCACGTATAACTTGCATGAGCTGTGCATCTCGATTGTTGTCTTTGTGATAAACTTGATTGACAAGCTTATTCATTTTTTCTTCTTGTTTTGCTTCACGTTTATACATATGATTCATTAATAAGTCCATTTTCTCTTTTTGCAATGCGTCTGTTTGAGCTGCGTGATCGACAAGATCTTGGAGCATTTCTTCTTGTTTACCATCTTTAACATAGACTTGTTGTATTAACTCATCTAGCTTTTCATCTTTTAACCGATTTTGGGTAATTAAAGTTGAGTTTTGATGAATGATTGCTTCGTTTAATTGAGCAAGCATTTCAAGTTTTAGCATAAATTCTTCAAAATTCCGACTTTCATCTTTTGACTGTACTTCTTGATTTTTCTTTATCATTGGTGCAGGTGGATTATCTTTTTCCTTTAAAATAATAGGAATTGTTTCTGCAATATCTTCTTGTAAAGTGGCTGCTCGTTCATGGATGGATTTTAATAGTTTCATATCATCCATTTTATATATACGAGCATCAGCCGTTTTTGTAATCATATAACCATGTTGTTCTAACAGCTGACTATATTTTCGAACTATATGTTTCGGGATTCCTGTTTTATTTGTGACATCCTTCGTTTTATAGATTGTCTCCATGACATTTCCTCCCCAAAAAGTATCGTATATACCAATTCCATCTTTTATTTGGACTTCCTTTGAAAAAGAATGTCGGAAGTATAGAAAATTTCTACACAATAAGTGAAAAGTTGCAAAAAAATGAATGTTTTTAGCGTAAGAAAGGGGAAGGGCGAAGATAATGTCTGAAAACATATATAGAAAAAGTTTGTTATAATAGCCTAGGAAAAGAAAGTAGATAAGGAGGTACATACATGAAGCAATTAAAAGGTATTATCATTTCAATTATTGCTATTCTTTCTATCTTAGTTGCTGTTTATGAAGCATTTATACCAGCAGAACCAAAGAATCAGAAAGAAGTTACATATGATCAAGTGCTAGAATTTCCAAAAGAACGTTATCCAGAAACGGGGAAGCATATTGCAGATGCAGTAAAAGAAGGTCATTCGAAAATTTGTACAATTGATCGAAGTGGTGCAGGCGATAGAAGAAAGTTGTCTTTAGCACCATATCCATCAAAGAAAGGGTACGATCGTGATGAGTGGCCGATGGCAATGTGCAAAGAAGGTGGAAAAGGCGCCCATATTGAATATATTAGTCCGGCCGATAATAGAGGGGCAGGTTCATGGGTTGGAAATAAGCTAGACAAATATCCAGATGGTACTCGTGTGAAATTTGTGGTGAAGTAGTAGATAAAAAAGCGCGAAAATCTATTCGAAATCAATGATGAAAGGAAATGATATACGTGGAATTAACAATATCCTATTCGCAATTAATCGTGATGAATCAAGATAGAGAACAACCATATGTAGACTGGACGGATCAGGATTTTGAGAGAGGGTACGCTGAGACCGAAGGAACAATTATTTTTGAAGCGATCTCAGATTATACGTGTGAAATTGAAGCATCTGTTGGAAAACATGTTGAGAACGCAGCTGTAATGAGAACGATATCAGTTCCTTTTACTGTAGGGAATGAGGGGGTTTTTATCAGCAGCATTCTTTCTAATAAACTACATATTCGTATTCCACAAGGGGAATATATGTTAGTGATGCAAGCAACACCAATTGAAGAACCTACAGATGATGAATTATATAAGATCAGGTATGAATTGTTTTTTGAAAAAGAATGAATGAAAAGCCACTATAGTGTGGCTTTTTCTTTTGAATTTGCTACAATGAAAAATGAAATGAGTTGTAAAAATACGCCAAATTAACGGCGTGATTTCATCTCATAGGATCGCCATAAATGAAAAAAAAGCTAGTTGAAAAATAAAAAACAAGGTGTCCTTTAGTGGGACACCCTGTTTTTTATTATCTCGTTATTTACGGGCAGTTATACCCCGTTGATTAAAGTTTCGATTTACGCATTCGTTTTTAGAAGTGCACGAGCTTCTTTGGCAGCTTGAACCATGTGCTCTAAAGCAGGGATGACTTCTTCTGTTCTTCTTGTTTTTAAACCGCAGTCAGGGTTAATCCAGAAGTATTTTGGATCACACACTTTTAAAGATTGTTCTACAATTGTGTACATTTCTTCTTTACTTGGAACACGAGGGCTATGAATATCGTAGACTCCCAAGCCAATTCCTTTTTCGTAAGTTGTATGTTCTAGTGTATGAATAAATTCGCCATGACTTCTTGATGTTTCAATGGAAATAACATCGGCATCTAATGCACGAATTGCATCCACGATATCTTCGAAGTTACTGTAACACATATGCGTATGAATTTGTGTTTCATTCGCTACAGAAGACGTTGCTAGAAGGAATGATTGGACAGCCCATGTAATATATGCATCCCAATCTTTTTCTTTTAGCGGCATTCCTTCACGGAGTGCTGGTTCATCGACTTGAATCACACGAATGCCAGAAGATTCAAGTAATTTGATTTCATGACGAAGTGCTAATGCAATTTGATAAGAAACTTCTTTTCGTGAAATATCATTTCGAACGAATGACCAGTTTAGAATTGTTACAGGGCCTGTTAACATTCCTTTTACAACTTTATCTGTAAGGCTTTGTGCATATGCAGTTTCCTTAATTGTCATACCGTTAATAAATGCAACATCACCGTAAATAACAGGTGGTTTTACACAACGAGAACCGTATGATTGTACCCAACCATTTTTAGTGAAAGAGAAACCAGCAAGTCTTTCGCCAAAGTATTCTACCATATCAGTTCTTTCAAATTCACCGTGAACGAGCACATCAAGACCGATTTCTTCTTGATATCGAATCCATTTCTCAGTTTCTTTTTCGATAAATTGTTCGTATTGTTCGTTTGTAATATCGCCGCTGCGCCATTGTTTACGTGTTTGACGAACTTCAATAGTTTGCGGGAAGCTACCAATTGTTGTTGTCGGAAGTAATGGTAATTGTAAAGCTTCTTGTTGCAGTTCATAACGCTTTTCAAATGGAAGAGGACGTAAGAAATCGTCTTCTTTAAGAGTTGCTCTTGCTGCTTTTACATCTTCACGATTACGTGCAGCTGAAGAGCGAATCGCTTCATGAGCACTGCGATAGGCTGCAAGTTCTGTGTTAATACTTTCTACGCCTTGCACAAGCGCTTGTTTTAAAATAGTAAGCTCTTCTAATTTTTGGTTTGCAAATGCAAGAGCATCAAATAATTCTTTTGATAAATGTATTTCTTCCGTTTTGTCAATCGGAGTGTGCAATAAACTACAAGAAGGTTGAACAATCCAATTTTTCGGCGCAATACGATCTTGTAAAGTGTTAAATAAAGAAAGTACATCATCAAGATCAGCCCTCCAAATGTTACGGCCATCTATACAACCTACAGCTAAAGTTTTGTCAGATGGGAACCCATGAGCTAAAATAGATTTTACATTGCCTTCTTTACCGTGAACAAAGTCCAATCCAATGCCGGATACAGGGAATGTAATGATTTCCTCATAATTTTCTTCTACACTATCGAAATAGGTTTGTAGAATTAGTTTCGCATTTGGAACTTCTTTGTGAATCTCTTCGTAAAGTTCTTTCGCCTCTGCAATTTCTTCTTTTGTTAAAGATGCAAAAATTGGTTCGTCAATTTGTACGACTTTTGCACCTGCCTCGTATAATTCTGTTAATAATTGCACATAAGGTGTAACGAGTTGTTTTAAAATAGTAGTAAATTGATCCTGCTTATATCCTTTTGCTAATTTTAAGAACGTGTAAGGTCCTAATATAACTGGTTTTCCATCAACACCTAATTCTTTTTTCGCTTCTTCATATAAGCGGAGTGGACGATTGTCTTTTAAGGAAATTGTTAATCCTTCCTCATATTCAGGAACGATATAATGATAGTTTGTATTAAACCATTTCGTCATTTCAGAAGCGACGTGATCTTTGGAGCCACGTGCCATTGCAAAATATACATCAAGATAAGATGTGAATTCTGAAAAACGAGATGGAATAAAACCAAGCATATAAGCAGTGTCTAGTACATGATCATAATATGTAAAGTCGCCAACTGGAATTAAGTCAATTCCTTTTTCTTTTTGTGATTTCACGTGTTGTAGACGAATTTCTTTCATTTTTGTTAAAAATTGTTCTTCATTAATCTTATTAGACCAAAAAGCCTCCAACGTTTTTTTCCACTCTCGGTGTAATCCGATACGTGGATAGCCTAAGTTACTTGTTTGAATTGTCATTTTAAATTCCTCCCTAATTGAAAGTAAGCATTTCCGTTTACTCGGAAATGCTTGTAACGAAAAGTGTACAGGAGTAAAAATTAGTCCTATCTTCTCGTTTATAACACCTCATCATCATCCGTGAGTCTATCAGTGTTGTTAAAATAGGCAGGTCTCCTGGCTCATGCTTCATATGATTTCTTTCACCTTCCCGTTTTCACAGTGGTATAGAAAAAGAAGTCTCTGCACTTACAGTGGCGGGACCGCGTTGGAATTTCACCAAACTTCCCTTTTAAACACGAAACAAAAAATTTCGTATACCTATTTTCCTTTTGAAAGGAATTTAACAAGCAAATATGATATTGAAACAAATTTTAACATAATTTTTTAAATTTTGTCTACTGTTTTGAAATAAGAATATTTGCAAGTTTTTAATTCTTATTATTCCGAATGTTTTAATTGTTAAGGTGAAAAAAATGTGGAATGCTATGCTTGTTTAACAAGTAAAATATGAAAATTCGTGTTTAATGAAATAATAGGGAGATAAGGGGGCAAGGAGATGCATGAGGGGATGATAGCGAGGTTCAATTGAAAGAGAAGAAAGGTGAGAGCTAACCATCAGTAGAGGATGAAGCGACCAATGATGGCTAGTTTCACTTTATCCGGCTATTCGTGGACAAGTAAGAATCACAACTCAAAATTCAACAGAAACAAAGAAATTAGGTGGATCAACTGCACATAAAAGCTCGGTTGGTGAGAGCTAATAATCAGTGGGGAATGAAAAACCCCCTCACTGATTAAAGTTTTGCTTTATCTTACATCTGCTCCGATTTCTGAAAGAAGACCAGCACTTGCATCTTTATGTAGCTCATTTAGCCAACGTAATTCAACTGTAATATGCTCAATAACGCTTTTTAAAATATAAAGTTGTGCACGAGAAACGTTTGTTTTACTCTGTTCGTAAATGGACTGCATCATATGTAAATATTGAATCGTGTCATTTCTCTTTTTTTCCAAAATAGGGACGAGTGCTTGTTCATCACCGAAATGAGCGAAGGAGAGAGCGGAATAAATTGGTTTATATATTTGGTTTTTTGCCTCGAATTGTTTTAATAACAAAGCATCAAAAAGTTTTTTTCCGGTCTCAGTTATATGGAAAATCGTTTTATCTGGCCGATTCGTATCTCGTACGACATTCGTAACTGCAATGGCCCCTTGTTTTTCTAATTGTTCAAAGGCGTAGTAAAGGGATCCTTTTGCATATTTAATATAACAATCCATTTGCCGTTCTTTCATGATGTGCTGCACTTCATATGGATGTTTATCTCCTTCGAGTAGTAAGCCGAGAATGACTAATTTCATGCTCATGCTGTCTCAACTCCTGTAATTTAAACTTTATACATATTATAAACGGTATATCTCTTTCGATAAAGAGATATACCGTTATGAATTAACTTACTTGTTTTTGTTTTTTCTTCGCTCCAATTAAGAGACGTTCTTTACCCATTAATGTAATGCAGATAATACTTAAAATCGCGGGAATAAGTGCCCAGAAAAATGTGTCAGCAATAGATAAAGAAAGGGCTTGTTTAATTTCACCTAATATTTGAGATGGGATTTTTTCAGTAGCATGTGGTGATAATAAAAAGCTTGTATCTCCACCTTTTGGTACCATTTTTGCTAATTCTGGAGAGAAAACAGTTTTTAATTTGTCAGTGAAAATATGGTTTTGAATGGTGCCAAAGATTGTCACACCAAGAGTCATACCAAGAGAACGGAAGAATGAGTTTGTTGATGTGGCAGAGCCTCGATCTCTCATTTCTAAATTGTGAATAGATGACATACTTAAAACAGAGAAGGAGAAGCCAACTCCAAGTCCAGCAAGAACCATAAAGACTGTTACAAGTGTACGTGGTGTGTCCATTGTTAAAGTGCTCAGTAAATAGATACCGAGTACAAAGAAAACGCCAGATATTATCATGATATTACGATAACTTGTTCGCGTAGCTAATTGTCCACCTGTTTGGCTTCCAATTACAGAACCAACCATCATCGGTGTTAAAATTAATCCAGCATTTGATGCGGAACCACCAAGAACACCTTGAACGAAGATTGGAATATAAACTGTACAAATAATAAAAGCTGCACCGTAGAAAAAGGCAACACCTTGACTTGCTGCAAATAAAGGTTTTTTAAATAAGTGAAAAGAAATAATTGGCTCTGTAGCTCGTCTTTCCACAAAGAAGAAAATAATAAGCATAATAGCAAATGTAGCAAATAAGCCAAGGATCATATTGGAATTCCATGCATATTCTTTACCACCAAGCTCTAGTGCAAACATTAAGGAAACAATGCTGACTACAAGTGTAATTGCACCAGCCCAGTCGATTTTTTGTTTTCTATATTGTAGAGATTCTTTGTAATACTTAGAAATAAAGAAGAAGGAAATAAGTCCTAATGGAATATTGATATAAAAGACCCAGTGCCAGCTTATATAATCAGTAATATAAGCGCCTAATAAAGGACCAAATACACTTGATGTTCCGAAAACAGCGCCAAATAGACCTGTCATTTTCCCTCGTTTTTCAGGTGGGAATATATCGTACATAATTGTGAATGCGATTGGCATAAGAGCGCCGCCACCAATCCCTTGTATCGCTCTGTAAATACTTAACTGTTCAATGCTTGTTGCTGTACCACAAAGGATTGAACCAAGTAAGAAGAGAAGTAAACCACCAATGTAAAAACGTTTACGTCCGTACATATCAGAGAGTTTCCCGAAAATTGGCATTCCTGCCATTGTTGCTACCATATAAGCTGATGTGACCCAAACGAATTTATCAAATCCCCCTAGGTCTCCAACAATTGTTGCCATTGCTGTTGCAACGATTGTATTATCCATTGCTGCCATTAAAATACCAAGTAACAATCCAGCAACAACAAACTTTGTTTTACGTTCTTTGTTTTGAGATGTTTGTGTCTCCAAACATAGCCCCCCTTTTAGTATAAAAATAAACTAATCTTTTAAAACGGACATATTACTTTAAAGGATATAGTTCATAATTAAGAATGTCTTTATGTACAGTGTGTCTTTCTTTGTGTTGATTTATAAAGAAAGACGGTGTTTGTAATAGCATAAAGAATAGAAATTACAACTTATATTATAGTCAAATTTGACTAAAAGGTAAACTTTTCTTTATTTCAGGTGTTTTAAAAAATACATAACGAATCTTTTAGGGGTTAGTAGAGAAAATAGACTGGTGTACAAAAAATGAATTAGGAAAAGGTTACAAACATAAAGTGTTTAATCAGTGGGGGCTTCATCCCCACTGATTATTAGTCCTTACCAATTGAGCTGTTACGGACAGTTTATCTCCCACCTAACTTCTTTGTCTTCGCTAAATTCTGAAATGGGAGTATACTGCCCGCAAATAGCGGGTTAAAAACTTGTAAAAAGAAATATATGTAGCGAACGGTGTGTTGTCCTGTTATTTAAAATGGTTTTTTCATTGAATTGTCGAATAAGAATTAAAGAGAAAGATAAAGAAGCTAAAAGCGTATATTTTATTGAAAGTAAGTAAGCTGGTGCTTCAGGTGAATAAATCGGATAAGGGGAGTTTATTGATCAGGAAGGCAGAATGAGTTGTATAGGTGATACCATCTGGAATGAGGTGAATTTTTATTATGAAAATATGGAAACGAATTTCGGACCAAGAAATGTTTCCGTTGTTTTTACAACCTGTTGTGTGGATGGAAGGAGGATTTAAGGAAGGTACAAAGAAACAATCTATTCCGAATGTAGGGGGAACATTACAAATTCGTAGTGTACAAGAGAAAGATTTTTCATGTGAACTTGTTTATGATAGGAATGATATTCTATTTATTCAACTAGAGGTTGAGAATAAGGGAAGTGAAGAAATTTCTCGTGTAATTGTGAGCCATATGATTCTTGATCATTTTGCGTATATTCCTAATACATTACAAACAAATAAAGGAACAGGAGAATTCTTATTCCAATTGGTCAGGTGGCGAATTGATAAATTATTGCCAAATGAAAAAGTTCAATTAATTTTTCAGGTGAAAATAGCTCGTGTTCCGGTTCCCGCCTCTATTCTTTTACGTGCTACATATACATTCCAGTATAAGGGATTGGTATATGGGCCACTTCAAACAAAAGAAGCAATATTGATACAACATTAAAAAGGAACCCAAGAAAAGGGGTTCCTTTTTAATGAAGATTGTGTTTCTTTAGTAACTCTTTTTGTTCTAATCCTTTTTTTCCTACGTAGTTATTTTTGTATCCGAAGTATAAAATAAATAAGAATGAAGCAACATTTATAATGGCATCTATTTGATCATTTGTAATAAAAGTAAGACCGAATGACTCGAATAATAGTTTTAATGATAAGAGAAATCCAGCTAAAAAACGAAGGATGTCTGAAATGTTTTCTTTTTGTAACATATTCTTCTCCTTTCTATAGAGGGGATATATTATATATATGAAATAGAAAAGGAAATGAATACAAGCTTTATGAAGAAATGTACAAAGGAGACGTACATTTTTTATTTTGCAGAAAAACATTATTGTTATAGAAACATATAATAGCATGGAAGGAGGTAATGCATGAAACATAAAGGGAAAATTAGTGGTTTGTTGCTTGGTAACACAGTTGCGGTTACAGAGTGGTTGGCAATGCAGGATGTAATCACAAAATTAGATGCAAGGTCTTTTGGAGCGGTACTTATTATTTATATTATACAAATGATACTGAGTTATTATTTTGGACATCGTTACGATCAAAAACAGAATGAAAATAGCGAATTACAAGGGATAAAAAGTAGAGAATTCATGATTGTTTTTTTGGGAAAAGGTAGCCGCTTTGTCTGAAAGAGATGTCCGTAAAATTACCATATATGTTGTTTCTATTAAGGAATAGAGTAAATTAATAGATAGCATGCAAGAGAAAAAATTAAATCAATTGATTCAAAAAGTGGAAAATGTAATGATGAAAACAGTTAGGAAAGGTGATATTGTTACACGGTGGGAAGAAAATAAGTATGTGGTTCTCGCTGTAGATAACGGATATGAAAAATCAACGATAACAGAGCGCTTATCAAAGAATGTTAGAACAGAACTAGAGGATGATGTAGTGAGTATTACGTTTTTATTTGGTGCTGCGACATACCCCTTAGAAGGAAGGTTGTTAGAAGAACTATTAAATAAAGCACAAAATCAATTATATAAGGAGAGAGACTCGAAATAGTGCTTTTCGTAACAAACTCTTCTCTTTTGTTACAAAAAAATGATGTTTTGTAACAAAAGTCTTTAAAAATAGATTTAATCATCATATAATTGTGTTGGATGTGTCAGTACATTTTGCACAATGTTTTTTCATTTAAAAAGTGTAGAGGAAAGCAATCTCTACACTTTTCCTTTTGAGAAAATTATAAGAATATTTGTAAGTTGTTGCGAGTAAGCCTTTACACTGTGTAAAATGAACAAGGAAAGATTGATAGAAAGAGAGAAAGGGAATGGTAGAATGATAGACGTGAGGAGCCGAAGATCACCTTTGGTCAAGAGGCTGGTTATAATTGCTATTGCAATTAGTGCTATCGCGGTAGGGTTTTTCATATTTCAATCCTTTACATCACCTGCAAGAGCTGTAGCAACGCAAGAAAATCCAGTCCATCTTGCTAGTGAACAACCTAAAGTTGGATTGGGCAAAAAAGCACCGGTGAAATTTAATGGGCAAGTGCGCAAAGTAGCATACTTAACGTTTGATGATGGACCGAGTGAATTTCAAAAAGAAATTTTAAATATTTTAAAGAAAAATGAAATAAAGGGAACATTTTTCATGATTGGTGGAAACATTCCATCCCATACAGACAGTGTCAAACGTTTAGTAAAGGAAGGACATTATCCAGGTGTTCACAGTATGACACATGATTATGCGAAACTTTATAAACAAGGACAATTTGTGGAAGAGATGAGACAAGCACAGAAAATTATGAAAGATGTTACAGGGGTTGAACCAAAGCTTGTTCGTTGCCCATATGGAAGTATGCCAGGGTTGAACCAAGCATTGCGGGATCAAATGACTACGGTAAACATGAAAGAGTGGGATTGGACAATTGATTCTTTAGATTGGAAACTACCTGGAAATCCAAATGGTATAATACAAAATGTAATTTCAGGGGTTAAACAAGACCGTGAAGTTATTTTAATGCATGAGAAGAAACAAACAGTACAAGCATTACAAACGATTATTGATGATCTTCGTAAAAAAGGTTATGAGTTTGAAGTGTATGAGGAAACTGCTCATTTTCCATTGAATTTTTGGCATGATGATCGTATATAAGTAGGAGGAAAAGAAGTTGAAATATAATAAAATAGCAATTGTAACGGCGTTATCCATGACTTTATTAGCTGGTTGTTTCGGTCCAAAACCAGAAGAAGAACTATATATCGGATTTGAAAATGCCGCGAAGCAAGAAAAGCCGATGTTTGAAGATGCGAAAAAATTAGAAACATTAGAAAAAGAGGGACAAGCGTTATACATTCAGATTGTGCAAGAAGGAAAAGATAATAACCAAGCTGTAAAAGAAAAGCTAGATCAAGCAATAAAAAATACAGCGGATCGCGGAAAAATACTTGATAAAGAAAAAGATGCATTGAATAAAGCGCAAGAAGAAGTGAAATCAGTTGATAAATATGTAGGTAAAATTGAAGATAGTAAGCTAAAAGAACAAGCAAACAAAGTAAAGACTACATATGAAAAACGACATGAGTCTTTTAAAAAAATGTATGATAATTATAATAAATCACTGAAATTAGAGAAAGACTTATATACAACGTTGCAAGATAAAGGTGCAAAATTAAAAGATATTAGTGGTAAGGTAAAAGCAGTAAACGAATCTTATAAAGATATTGATTCTGAAAAAGATAAGTTCAATGAATATACAAAATCATATAATACAGATAAAGTAGCTTTTTATAAACAAGCAAACATTAAAATAAAGGAAGAGAAAAAATAAAGCAGTTTGGCCATATGGCCAAACTGCTTTATTTTTTTGTATATGCACGGCGATACCAAGGGATTGGTTCGCTTAATTTTTTTTCTTGTTTTAATGCTTCAGGCCCGATATAATCTTGAAGCGTTTTTTTTGCTAGTGCTAAAGAAAGAGTTGTTTTGGGGTTTCGATAGGAAGATTCAAGATTACCAAGATGCGGGAGAATACGAAAATCATCTTTTGTAGGAGGGATATGAAAGAAATAGTCACCTAACCGTACGAGAACATCAGATTGTTGCTGACTAAAACGCGGATTCCTAGAAAAATGTAATCCTTCTTTTATTGCTTTCTTTTCGATAACTAAACGTTCTAAAGCAACCTTTTTTAACCAGTATAAATATTTAGGATTAGTAGCAGCTTTGGCATGTCGGTTCACAACAAAAATAGATTGAGCCAATCGGTTGGTAGAATGCTGTTTTTGGGACTGAGACTGTGGTTGTGAAGGTTTCATAGTAGTTCTCCTTTCTAGTTTTCATCATTATAGCATAAACAAAAGTAGTTTTTATTATATACCAAAAGTGATTGTATATATTTTCAATATTAAAGCAATATTGTTACAAAAAACAACTATTTTGTATAATAGTGATAGGGATGGGTTTTAGAAATTTAATAATGAAAGAGTGAGATGTGTGAAAGATATATTAAAACAGCAATATGCGATTATTGATATTGGTTCAAATACAATTCGATTAGTGATGTATGAAAAAAAGAATGGCGGTTTTTATAAAGAAATTGAAAATACCAAAGTTGTAGCACGATTAAGAAATTATTTAGTAGATGGTGTATTGATAGAAGAAGGTATTGATATACTGCTGCAAACATTACTTCAATTTCAAGAAAGTACAAGGTTTCATGGACTACATCATGTACTTTGCGTTGTGACTGCAACAATTAGACAGGCTGAGAACCAAGAAGAAATTAAGAGGCTGATAGAAGGAAAAACAGATTTTACACTTAGAGTTTTATCTGAATATGAGGAGGCTCGTTATGGTTATTTAGCGGTAATGAATTCAACTTCTTTTGTAGAAGGAATTACGGTTGATATTGGTGGTGGGAGTACAGAGGTGACTTATTTTCGGGATAGAGAAATTGTAGAATACTATAGCTTTCCATTTGGAGCACTTTCTTTAAAACAACAATTTATTCGCCATGAAACACCTATTCCAGAAGAACTGGACGAATTAAGAAGATATTTATGGTATCAATTTCAAACTTTACCATGGTTAAAGGGGGAAAAGTTACCTCTTATTGCGATAGGTGGAAGTGCCCGAAATATGGTGAAAATCCATCAAAACGTAATTTCTTATCCGATAGCAGGTTTACATTTATATAAAATGAAAGAAGCTGACATAAAAGAGGTAAAAGAAGAATTAGCAAATCTCTCTTTTGCAGAGTTGCAAAAATTAGATGGATTAGCAAAAGATCGAGCTGATACGATTATTCCGGCTGTAGAAGTATTTTATATGTTAACAAGTATTGTACAAGCTCCTGCGTTTGTATTAAGTAGAAAAGGACTAAGAGAAGGCGTTTTCTATGAGGAATTAACAAAAAATTTGGGCATTTCTTATTATCCAAATGTGATAGAAGAAAGTTTAAATTTATTATCCTATGAGTATGAAATGGATATGGAATTTGTAGTGCAACTTATTAAACATGGAACGTTAATTTGTAAGCAACTCGAAGAATATCAAATGTTTTCTTTTTCCGAAAAAGACTGGGAGATATTTTCGCAAGCTGCCAAAGTATTTAATATTGGGAAATATATAGATGAAGAGGCGAGTCGTCTACATACATTTTATTTATTAGCAAATAAAACAATTGACGGTATGATGCATAAAGAAAGGGTTAGACTTGCGCTCATAGCTTCATATAAATCAAAAATGTTATTTAAGCAGCACTTGGCGCCATTTGAAGGTTGGTTTGATAAAAGTGAGCAGAAAAAAATTCGATTGTTAGGGGCAGTATTGCAATTTTCTGCAGCTTTAAATGTGAGACAACGAGCACTTATTGAAACGATTCAAGTGGAAAAAAACAAGGAGGGGCTTGTATTTCGTATTGCTTGTGAGGAATCAGCTTTAGCTGAAAAAGTACAAGCAGAAAAGCAAAAAAAACAGCTAGAAAAAGTATTGAAGATGAATATTTATTTAATATTTGAAGGGAAATATTGAGTTGTACGGATGTCTTTACAAAAGTTTTACAATTTAATAAATTGGAATTTGCTACAATAAATGTAAATAAATTATATTGAAAAAGTTTCAAAGGGAAGTGTGAAGAAAATGGAATTACTGAAGGGGAATTCGGTAAATTTAAATGATACTGCTTATTATAATAACCGTGAGTTAAGTTGGCTTGCTTTTAACGAACGTGTGTTGCAAGAAGCACAAGATGAAAGTAACCCGCTTTTAGAAAGATTAAAGTTTATTAGTATCTTTAGTTCGAATCTGGATGAGTTCTTTATGGTACGTGTGGCAGGGTTAAAAGATCAAGTAGAAGCTGGATTCAATCAACCAGAAAATAAGGCTGGGTTAACACCGAAACAACAAATAAACAAGATTGCTACGAAAGCACATGAGTTAATGACAGTTCAGTATAATACATTCAAAAATACTATATTGCCAGCGCTTGGAGTAGAAGGGATTGAGCCATTAAACTTTCAAGATTTAACGAAAGAACAACGGGGATTTATTGAAGAATATTTTGATGAACAAATTTTCCCTGTGCTAACACCAGTGGCAATAGATGCATATCGTCCGTTTCCGATGTTGTTAAATAAAAGTTTAAACCTAGCTACCATTCTGTATGATGAAAAACAGGCTGAAGAAGAGAATCGAACAAAGCTTGGTATTGTTCAAGTACCATCATTACTTGAGCGTTTTATTTTTTTACCAAGTGAAGATCAAAAGCATAAATTTATTTTGTTAGAAGATGTAATTAGCAGTTTTACTCATAAATTATTTACAGGATATAAAGTATCTTCTGTTACTCGCTTTCGTATTACGCGTAATGCTGATTTAACAATTCATGAAGAGGGTGCACGTGATTTATTAAAAGTGATTGAAAAAGAATTAAAAAAACGCAAGTGGGGAGCGGCTGTTCGTTTAGAGATAGGAAAAGAGCATATGGATGAGAGGGTATTAGCTCTATTATATGAAGTACTAGAAGTGAAAGATGAAGATGTATATATGATGGATGGGCCATTAGATTTAACATGTTTATTTTCCTTATATAAAAAATTAGCACCTTTATATGAACATCTTGTTTATCCAGCTCTTATCCCGCAGCCACCGCAAGATTTAGATGATGAAGAAGACGTGTTTGAAAAAGCAATGGAACATGACATTTTACTGCATCATCCATTTGAATCTTTTCAACCTGTTGTTGATTTTGTCCGTGATGCAGCAGATGACCCGAATGTCCTAGCGATAAAACAAACATTATATCGTGTAAGTGGAGATTCTCCTATTATTCAAGCGCTAAAAACTGCTGCGGAAAAGGGAAAACAAGTAACGGTACTTGTTGAATTAAAAGCACGGTTTGATGAAGAAAATAATGTCCATTGGGCGAAGGAACTTGAACAAGCTGGTTGTCACGTTATTTATGGTGTAAGTCATTTGAAAACACATAGTAAAATCACACTTGTTGCACGAAGGAAACACGGGAAAATTGAAAGATTTGTTCATTTAGGGACAGGGAATTATAATGATGCTACGGCAAAATTATATACAGATTTTGGTTATATTACATCCCGTAAAGATTTTGGGGTAGATGCAACGAATTTCTTTAATTACTTGAGTGGTTATACAACAAAACCGCATTTTCATCACTTATCAGTTGCGCCATTTGATATACGCCATCAGTTTATGGAGTTAATAGATGAAGAGATTCGCTATCATAAGCAATACGGTAATGGACGTATTATTGCTAAGATGAATTCATTGACAGATAAGCCGCTGATCCACAAGTTGTATGAGGCATCGCAGGCTGGAGTGAAAGTGGAACTTGTTGTTAGAGGAACATGCTGCTTGCGCCCTGGTATTAAGGCTGTCAGTGAAAATATTCGAGTGATAAGTCTCGTTGGACGTTATTTAGAACATAGTCGTATTTACTATTTTCATCATAATGGGGATGAAAAAATCTACTTATCTTCAGCGGATTGGATGACACGAAATATGGAAAAGCGAGTGGAAATTTCTTTTCCAATTCTAGGTTTCGAAATGAAAGCAAGAATAAAAGCTATTTTGCAGCTTATTTTAGCGGATAATGTAAAAACACGTGAACAAAGTAGAGACGGCGAATATTACTACATAATAAATAGTGGTTCACAAGAAATTGATAGTCAGGTGAAATTGTTTAAGATGGCGTATCAAAATACGGATGCAGAATAATGAAGTAAAGTTTGAGAAGCACTACATAAGATAGTCAAATGAAATGCTAAACGAATGAGATACTCGAAGTTTCTCTATAGTAATGAAAAAAACCTCTTATGTGAATAGGAGGTTTTTTCATACTTTGTATTTCCTTTAAACATCCATTGGAAAATGTGAGGATGGGAGATTATAGTTTTCGGGGATTGTTTGACGAAAATTGGATCCAGATAGAATTATACTGAAAAAAGTGTTAATTTCAATTAATAATAATATGGTTGGCATGGATTTCCATAACAAGGAAATGGAGCCGGTGGTGGATATGGTGGATATGGTGGATAGAAAGGTCTAGGACCAAATGCTAATGCTCCGCCAAGTAATCCGCCAGCAAGTCCGGCTAAAAATGGAACACCGAAGAATGGTAAGAAACGTGAGTCGCCTACTGGGCCAATAGGTACTGAGCGAACTGGAATGTGTTGAAGATATGAGTACATGTAACAACCTCCTTTATTGGACTCATTGTTATCATATGGGAAAAAAGTATGGATGAGCGAGTACAAGAAAGGATATGTCAGAAAATAGGCAAGTGTGCGTTACACATGATTCAATGTAAAGAGTGTAATTTCAGGTCTAGCCATAAAACGGAAGGGAACGCGCGTTCTTCCAAGGCCACGATTTACATAGAGAAGTAAGTCGTGGATAGGATAAAAACCTTCAATATAATGTTTTGCAAGTGCTGGGGTTATGAGTGCACCTAAAAAGGGAATTTGAACTTGTCCACCATGACTATGTCCAGAAAGTTGTAGGTTTACTGGGAATTTAGCGATTTGCGGTGCGATATCAGGTTCATGAACGAGTACGATTGTATAGATATCATTCTTTGCGCGCTGTAAGGTTGCATGGATTTCGGGTTTACCAAGCAACATATCATCTATTCCAAAAATAGAAATTTCACTATTGTCTAGTAGTCGAATCCGTTTTTCAGCATTTTGTAGTAGTTCAAAATCGGCATCATTCATAATTTGATCATAGTATTCTGTTCCATATCCACCGTGGTCATGATTTCCATAGATTGCAAATTTTCCAAAGGGCGCATGAATATTTCGCAAAATGGAAGAGACAAAAGGAGTTTCACTATATGTCTGATAATTATCAATTAAATCACCAGTAAAAAAGACAATATCTGGTGTGGTTTCATTTATTTTGGATACGATGTCAGCTAGGTGCTGAAGAGAAAAATAGTAACCTAAATGCAAATCACTAAATTGAATAATCTTCATACCATGAAAGTTTTTTGGGATAAGTGGGGATTGTAGCGTATGATGCGTTAAGGAAAGAAAATTCGGTTCTATATATTTTGCATAGTAATAGCCAAGGCCAGCTGTAATACAAGTATAGAGACCAGTACGTATTCCTGCTTTTATAAAGTTTCTTCTCGTTATTTGTTTCATAGGAATATGAGCGAGCCTATAGTATACATAAGGAAATTTATAAGGTATACGAACGATTGATTATAGGTCACTTGGCTCTCCTTTCCATTCATTTCTTGTTATAGAATTATATTTTGAGATGTAGAAAAGTAGTATAGATTGTAAGGGATAGGGTAATGAAAGTGATGTTCTTTATTTAAAAGATATCAGAAAAATTTAAAAATATAAAGATTTCTATCAAATAAAATGGTAAAATGAATATGCATTCATTTTTTGAGGAGGGGTTACTTTGAAAGAAAGAGTAGTAATTGTAACTGGTGGTTCAAGCGGAATGGGAAAAGGCATGGCAGCTCGTTTTGCAAAGGAAGGAGCGCGTGTCGTTATTACAGGGCGTACAAAAGAAAAGCTTGAAGAAACACAAAAAGAGATTGAGCAATTTTCAGGACAGGTATTAACGGTACAAATGGATGTTCGAAATATAGAGGATATAAACCAAATGATTGAATATATTGATGAAAAATTTGGACGCATTGATATTTTAATTAATAATGCAGCAGGTAATTTTATTTGTCCTGCAGAAGATTTATCTATTAATGGTTGGAATGCGGTTATTAATATTGTATTAAATGGAACGTTTTATTGTAGCCAAGCAGTAGGTAAGTATTGGATTGAAAAAGGAATAAAAGGAAATATCATTAATATGGTAGCAACGTATGCGTGGGATGCTGGACCTGGTGTTATTCATTCGGCAGCAGCAAAAGCTGGTGTGTTAGCGATGACGAAAACACTTGCTGTGGAATGGGGACGTAAATATGGTATACGCGTCAATGCAATCGCTCCTGGGCCAATTGAGCGAACCGGCGGTGCGGATAAATTATGGATTTCAGAGGAGATGGCAAAGCGAACATTACAAAGTGTGCCACTTGGTCGACTTGGTACACCAGAAGAGATTGCTGGGTTAGCTTTTTATCTATGTTCTGATGAAGCTGCTTACATAAACGGAACGTGTATGACAATGGATGGCGGACAACATTTACACCAATACCCATTTTAAAAGGGATTTTATAAAGTAAAACATGGATATTATCATGTATTCTTGCACGGTCAAATGTGGCGAATTTGTGACATGTAGAAGAAAAGTATTTACAAGAGGTTTTTAATAAGTTATATTTAAGACCTCTTTTTTCTTCATAGTAGAATTGCTAATTCCCCTTAGCATTTTACCCCTCTAATCCCTTCAGGAAAACTGAAGGGATTTTTTATTATTTTTCTATACATACCGTGTTATAATTTTTGAAAAGTAAAGGGAGGGAAACAGTATGGTAGATGCATTAGATGTAATGAGTAATTTGGATAAAGTCCTTCCTTATTATCAAGCTATTTTTAGTGCTGATGAACATACAGTAATTGGATATGAGGTAGTAGGACGTATCCAAACAGAAGAGGGTATACAAAGTCTTTCTTCTTTTTTTCATGATGATTCCGTACCAAGTGAGTTCCAACTCGAAGCAGATAATGTCATTGTAGAAAAAGCATTAGAACGATATTTAGAAACAAATCAAAATTTTTTGTTATTTATACATCGAAGCGCGAACGTATTAATGAATGATGAAGATGAAACTTTACTTCACCTATTGCTATTGTATGAAAAAAAAGGATTGAACTTAGGGCATATTGTTTTAGAAATAACAGAACATGAATGCAAAGAAGATATAGAACAGTTTAATCACTTGCTCATGTATTACCGTACATATGGTATTCAAATTTCGATAAATAAGGTAGGAACTGGTACGAGTAACTTAGAACGAATCAGTGTATTAGCACCGGATATTTTAAAAGTAGATTTAACTAATTTAAGACAAACTGCACTTATACAATCTTATCAAGATATATTATATTCTTTATCTTTATTAGCGAGAAGAATTGGTGCGACATTGCTATACGAAGAAATTGATGCTTTTTACCAACTACAATATGCTTGGAAAAATGGCGGAAGATATTATCAAGGGAATTATTTGAAAGAGTGTTTGCCAGATTTTATCGCGGAAGATATTTTAAAAGAACGTCTTGGTAATGAATGTCATCAATTTATTCAGCATGAAAAGAAAAAACTACAAAAAATTTATCAATTAACGGAAACATTGCGCGATCAAGTTGGGAATGTTTTATCTAAGCAGAAAAAGAACGATGACGTTAATAATTGGTTATTACATTTTAGTCAACATGTATCACGTTATAGTTTTCGTATCTTTATTTGTAATGAAGATGGTTTTCAGCAATCGGGAAACATTATGAAAAAAGATGGTGAATGGGTGATTATGCCAGAGTATTATATGAAAAACTGGAGCTGGCGCCCATATTTTTTAGAAAATATAATGAAAATGCGGTTTGAAAATAAAGCAAGGCTTTCTGATTTATATGCAGATATAGAAACAGGAGAAATGGTACGAACATTTTCTTTTCCAATTGATGATGAACATTTTTTATTTATTGATTTGTCGTATGAGTTTTTATATGAAGAAGATGTTTTATTTTAATGCACGAAGCAATTCGTGCATTTTTTTGTTTGTTTTTATCATAAATTGGTAATAGTGAAAATGATGGTAAAAATGCTGTCTATCATTGTAAAGATTTTACGAACGAAATCATCCCTTTCTTTGCATAATCATTGTTACAATGAATACTACAAAGACAAGCTCTTTTAAAGGAAGGTGAAAGAATGAAAAGATATGGAATATGGTTTGTTCTATTTTTATGTGTTGCCTTTCTGGTTGGGTATAGTGTTACAACGGTTCTTGGCAAAGAAGAAACGAGAGTGGACAGGAAAGAAGTGTTCACAACGATTCAAAAGGGGTATGAAGTCCAATTTTCAATTCGAGGTAAACATTTATCAATGGGTAAAATGTACGATGCATTATCACCGTATTTTACAGAAAATTTCCTGCAGGTTTTTACAGATGAAAATAGTAATGGTGATAAACGAAGTGCTGACTACTTACTTCCTACAAAAGAAGCTCCATTTTCTTTTAATTCCCAAACAAAACTAGCTTACGATGAAGAGCATGATATTTTATATGTATATGAACGGACAAAAAATGAGCAATATCAAATCGTGACATTGCAAAATGATAAGGGAAAATGGAAATTAGGGGCTTATCATGAAAGTCAGCAACTTTTTACAGAAATAAAAAAGTTAAAAGAGTTAACAGAAAAGGAATAGGTGCATTGTTGCCTATTCCTCTTCTAGATTTAGTAACTGTTGTAATTTTTCAATTTGAAAACCAGCCACAACTTCCCCATCAATGACAACTGTTGGAGTTGAGTAGGAGTTATATTCATATAAAAGGCGGTTACGAGCAGCAGAATCTTTTTTTACGTCAAATTCTGTATATGTTACGTTATTGTGTTTTAAGAACTCTTTTACAATTGTGCATGGTGGACAATCTTGTTGTGTATAAACCTCAATTTTTTTCATTATAATTCCTCCTCTTTTTCTGCTTTTTATTATATTCTGCAGTTAGAAAAACTGCAATAAAGGAAGAAAAAGAATGTATTTCTGCTTTTTACTTCTTTTTTCGACAAATTTTAGTTGAGTTTCTGATCAAGAAGCTTTATCCTAGAGTGTGGAACATTTTTTCTGTTATGACGGATAGAATGAGTATAGCTGTAAAACCTATTGGTAGGCAGATTAGAGAAAGGGGAGATTTCATGTCTCTACTCCAAGGAATTTTAACTCGACTTGTTAGTCTACAAGAACAAGCTGAAAGCGGTGAAGTAGCACAACGCTATTTTGAAGTGAACGGTGAACGCAAATGTAGCGTGAAATTTTTTGATAAAAGTGAAATGTATGAGTTAGAAGTGTATCAACAAGGCGAAAAGCCACAAGTGTATCAATTTGATAACATTGATATGGTTGCAATCGAGATTTACGATATTATTTCTTGATACATATAAAAAAGGTACCGCTAAAGAGCGGTACCTTTTTTAGTGATGTTAGGATTTTATAAAAATTTGATGGAAGAGTCACTTTATGTATAAGATGTTTTTATTCTTCCGACAATGGTACTAAAAGTTTGAAAGGAGTATGAATCGTGGAGCAATTACCAATTGTTATTTGTCCAAAATGTCATATGCCATCTGACATGATTCATGTATTAACCGCACAGTCTAATCAAAATGTCATTTATACGTGCCCATCTTGTCAGTATGTCATTCGAAATATCGAAACGAATAAAGGATAGAGAAGTCATAATTTGTGCTTTTGTCCCATACAATGAGAATGCAAACAGTCTGTCTAATAGAAAGGACGTGACTATGTGGACGGTGAGCATAGATTTTATAATGTATCTGAGAGGCATATGGATTTCGAAACAGTGTTTACACGTATTTGTAATTTTATCGAAAGAGATCCACGCAATTTATATCGTTTATCTATTGGTACAGATTCGCAAGCGCATCGGAAAGATACACGTTTTATTACGGCAGTGCACATTCATCGTGTAGGAAAAGGTGCATGGGGTTGTTTGTGGCATAAAGCAGTACAGAAAAAGTTAACAACTTTGCGTGAAAAAATATACCTAGAAACACAGTTTAGTCAAGAAATTGCCTGTTTGTTTACGCCAGATCATATGCAGAGAATATGGGACATATTACACCCATACGCCCAGGATGGGGCTGGATTTGTAATGGAAATTCATTTAGATATAGGGAATGACGGATTAACAAAAGAGTTTATTTCAGATATGACAATGAAGGTAAAGGCGATGGGGCTAACCGCAAAAATTAAACCGGATGCTTACGCCGCCTTTAGTTATGCAAATCGCTATACAAAATGATAAAACTGAATTTTCCTTCTATTAAATGAAACGAATATTTTATATAATGAATTAATAAGGGGAAGAGTGTAAGGAGAGGAATATATGCAGAAGGAAGTTACTTTAACAAAAGAAGAAGAAAGTTTATTGTTAGATATCTTATTTCGACAAAACTATGCGAGTGAAATCTTGGCTGTTGAGCTCACAGATATTGAGAATGGACTCAAAAAAATGGATATTTCCCACTATAGAAGAATTACAAGATTATTTCATCGATTAAAAAATGAAGGATACTAAGCACTACCATAAAGGTAGTCTTTTTTTTGCGTTCTATGGTAAAATAAGCTGAGTATCGTTATTTTTGTTGGAATAAAATAAGGACAAAATAATAATATGAAAACGCTATCATAAGATATGAATAGAAATGGGAAATAAAGTGGTATTTCAAGCAGTAAGTTTCTTGATTGTGTATTAGAAATCATGTTAGCAATAGCAAGGGAGAAGAAGTGGGGGATGTAATATGATTAGTATTCCGAAAGATGAGTTTCAACAAGTTCTTGTCAAGGATTTAATGATTTCGTCAGAAAAGGTTGCGCATGTTCAAATTGGAAATAGCTTAGAGCATGCTTTACTTGTTCTTGTAAAGTCTGGATATTCTGCGATACCTGTTTTAGATCCCATGTACAAATTGCATGGATTAATTAGTACTGCAATGATTTTGGATGGAATTTTAGGATTAGAACGCATTGAGTTTGAGAGGCTTGAGGATATGAAAGTGGAGCATGTGATGAAAGAAGATATTCCAAGCCTTAAGTTAGAAGATTCTTTTGCGAAAGCATTAGAAATGACAATTGATCATCCGTTTATTTGTGCTATAAACGAAGAAGGGTATTTTGAAGGGATTTTAACACGACGTGCGATTTTAAAATTTTTGAATAAAAAGGTAAGGCAGTATAATCGATAAAGAAGGGCAAGCGACTTCGAAGAAAAAGAGAAGTCGCTTTTTTTATCGTACATCTATACTATGTATGATATCTAGAATAGTATAAAGAAGCGTAAAAAGATAAGGGAAGTTCCAATTCAGTCATGTTCTTTTATAGAAAATAAATATTGCATCTCGGGAAACAGTGTGCATATATATTGTGGTCAGATGGTTGTACTGCTATTTGTTAGCAGTAATATTCCTCAGTAAAAACGATGAATTCAGATGGAGATAAACCACTTGTCTAAATCAAATTCGTGAGAGTTAATAATCAGTAGGGGTGTCCTCTGCTAATGAAAATTTCACTTTACATGTAAGATAAGGAAAGAGGGAGAAAGTTGCAAATTGATGATTTTCAGATGATGGTTGTTTTAGCGCAGGAATCTAATATGAGAAAAGCGGCGGAACGTTTATTTGTTTCACAGCCTGCACTTAGTCAACGCTTACAGTCTATGGAAAAACAATGGGGGATGAAATTTTTTATTCGCTCACAAAAAGGATTGACGATTACACCAGAAGGTGAAAAAGTAGCTAATTATGCGAAAGATATGTTGCAACGAGAAGAAGCAATTAAGAGTGAATTGGCCATCTATCGAACGGAAACATACGGGACATTAAAGATAGCTGTTGCATCTGTGATTGGGCAATACTGGCTACCGCCTGTTTTAAAGAAATTTGTACAAAAGTATCCGTTTGTGAAGATTTCTCTTTTTACAGGGTGGAGCAGTGAGGTACAAAAGCATTTCTATGAAGGTGATGTTCATGTAGCTATATTACGAGGAACACAGGAATATAAGGGGCACAAACAACAATTGTTTGAAGATGAGCTATATTTAGTGGATACAGAAATTAAAGATATTTCTATGCTAAAAGATACAAATAGACCTTTTATTCAATTTAAAAGTGATTCGACTTATTATGGACAAATACAGAATTGGTGGTATAGTTTGTTTTCTAACCCACCTAAACGTACGATTGTTGTTGATCAGATTGAAACGTGTAAACAACTTGTTTTAAATGGGATTGGATATGCATTGTTACCTTCTACTGTCTTAAAAGAAGTAAGAGAAAAGACATATAAAACGCCTGTTCAGTTGAATCGAGAAACATGGTTATTGACAAGTGATTCAGCAAGACAACTGAAACAAGTACAAGCATTTTTGGAAATTATAGAAGAAATTCAAACGGAAAAATAAGATTATTATCTTGCTACAAGCTCTTTCGTTTGGTAGAGTAACATTATAAATGGATTTAGGAGGCAACAAGCATGAAAATGATGGATGCAAACGAAATTATTTCGTTTATTCAAAAAAGCGAGAAGAAAACTCCTGTAAAGGTATACATAAAAGGGGATTTAAAAGAAGTAACTTTCCCTGAAACAGTACAAGCATTTGTGAATAAAAAATCTGGTGTTGTATTTGGAGAATGGTCTGAAATTAAGGCAATTCTTGAAGAAAATAAAAAACATGTTGCAGATTACGTTGTTGAAAATGATCGTCGTAATTCTGCAATTCCAATGCTTGACTTAAAAGGTATTAAAGCTCGTATTGAACCAGGTGCGATTATTCGTGACCATGTTGAAATTGGTGATAATGCTGTTATTATGATGAACGCAACGATTAATATCGGTGCAGTAATCGGTGAAGGTTCAATGATCGATATGAATGCAGTACTTGGCGGCCGCGCGACAGTGGGTAAAAATTGTCACGTTGGTGCAGGTGCGGTGCTTGCAGGTGTAATTGAGCCACCTTCTGCGAAACCAGTTATTGTTGAAGACGATGTTGTAATCGGTGCAAACGTAGTTGTTCTAGAAGGTGTTACAGTAGGTAAAGGTGCAGTTGTAGCAGCAGGTGCGGTTGTAACAGAAGATGTACCACCATATACAGTTGTTGCGGGAACGCCAGCACGTGTTATTAAAGAAATTGATGAAAAGACAAAAGCAAAAACAGAAATTAAACAAGAGCTTCGTCAATTAAACCCAGAAAAATAAAAACAGAAAGCGTAAGGGCAAATAGGCTCTTACGCTTTTTTATAAATGGTGGTGGAAATATGAAAGTTAGTAAATTTGTTCAAATTCGCAGGGACTTACATAAAATTCCGGAGTTAGGATTTAAGGAATGGAAAACACAACAATATATTTTAGAATATATTAATACTCTTCCTAAGGAATATATTGAAGTTAGAACATGGAAAACGGGTGTAATTGTTAAAGTGAGTGGCAGAAACCCAGAGAAAACAATTGGTTATCGTGCGGATATTGATGGGTTATTAATTGCAGAAGAAACAGGATATGAATTTGCTTCTACTCATGAAGGAATGATGCATGCTTGCGGCCATGATATACATACTACAATTGGTTTAGGGCTTTTAACGGCTGTTGCAAATGATAGAATAGATGATAACCTTGTTGTTATCTTTCAACCAGCTGAAGAAGGACCAGGTGGTGCTCAACCTATGTTAGAAAGTGAAGAGTTGAAAGAATGGCAGCCTGATATGGTTCTTGGTCTCCATATTGCACCTGAGTACCCAGTAGGAACCATTGCAACAAAAGAGGGTCTTCTATTTGCAAATACATCAGAACTATATATTGATTTAAAGGGAAAAGGTGGACATGCAGCATATCCACATACTGCGAATGATATGATTGTTGCGGCAAGTCACCTTGTTACACAGCTTCAATCAGTTGTTAGTCGTAATGTGAATCCTCTTGATAGCGCGGTTATTACAATTGGAAAAATTACAGGTGGTACGGTTCAAAATATCATTGCAGAAAAGTCTCGCCTAGAAGGAACAATTAGAACATTATCTGTTGAATCGATGAAACGAGTGAAAAGCCGCATTGAAGCAATTGTCGCAGGGATTGAAGCATCATTTCAATGTGAAGCTGTTATTGATTATGGAGCGATGTACCATCAAGTATATAATCATGAAGAGCTAACTCGGGAATTTATGATGTTTGCATCTGAGCAGAAAAATATGAATGTTGTTACATGCACAGAGGCGATGACAGGAGAAGATTTCGGATATATGCTCCGTGATATCCCAGGGTTTATGTTTTGGCTTGGGGTAGACTCAGAATATGGTTTACACCATGCAAAATTAAAACCGAAAGAGGAAGTAATCGAACAGACAATTGTGTTTTTAAATCAATATGTAAAATGGAAAGGGAACAGGGGCTAAAATCTGTTCTTTTCCATGTGGAAAATTATAATTTACCCCGCTATTTGCGGGCAGTAAGACCCCATCTCAAAGTTCAGTGAAAGCAAGGAAGTTAGGTGGGGATCAACTGCCTGTAAAAGCCCGATTGGTGAAGGTTAATAATCAGTGGGGATGAAAAAACTCCCCACTGATTAAAGTTTCACTTTATAATGCATTTTTTTTGTAATTCTAACACAATACTTTATAATGGTAGGTGGAGGAACAAGTTGTTAGTAATTATTTTATAATAATTATCAAATAAAATTGACTAAAAACTAATTCCTCTTATATAATACAAGAGTAGACAATATATGATAAAAATTTACGGAGGCTGATACATATGGCAGAACGTATGGTAGCAAAACAAGCGCCACGATTTGAAATGGACGCTGTTATGCCAAACAAAGAATTTGGTAAAGTAAGTCTTGAAGAGACTATGAAACAGGATAAATGGACAGTACTTTTCTTCTATCCAATGGACTTCACTTTCGTATGTCCAACAGAAATCATCGCACTTTCTGATCGTTATGATGAGTTCGAAGATTTAGATGCAGAAGTAATTGGTGTATCTACTGATACAATCCACACACACTTAGCTTGGATTAACACTGACCGTACGAAAAACGGTTTAGGTGAATTAAAATACCCTCTAGCTGCTGATACTAACCATGTAGTATCTCGTGATTACGGTGTATTACTTGAAGAAGAAGGTATTGCACTTCGTGGTTTATTCATCATTAGCCCAGAAGGCGAATTAATGTACCAAGTTGTGCATCACAACAACATTGGCCGTGAAGTTGACGAAGTAATTCGTGTTCTTCAAGCTCTTCAAACTGGTGGACTTTGTCCAGCAAACTGGAAACCAGGTCAAGCAACTTTAAACGTTTAATTTTATTGTGAAATGCAGGAGGGTCTAACAATATTTTGTTAGGCCTTTCTCTACATCTGTAAGGGGGAAAAATCATGAAATTACGCCAACCAATGCCTTCTTTAGACGGTGCAACAACAGTATTAAATGGAGAAGTAGAACGTGAATCATTAATTGGTGAAAAACCAACACTTATTCATTTTTGGTCAGTTAGTTGTCACTTATGTAAAGAAGCGATGCCAGATATCAATAACTTCCGTGATGAATATAAGGAACAATTAAATGTTGTTGCAGTTCATATGCCGCGTTCAGAAGAAGATTTAAACCTTGAACAGGTAGAAGCAGTTGCACAAGAACATGGAATATCACAATCAATTTTAGTTGATAATCAGCACAAAATTACAGATGCATTTGAAAATCAATATGTACCAGCTTATTATGTATTTGATAAAAATGGTGTTCTCCGTCATTTTCAAGCGGGTGGAAGTGGCATGCAAATGCTAACAAAACGAGTAAATCGTGTGTTGGATGAGGCGCAAAAAGAAGCTGAGTAAGATTTGTATTGCTCTTTGAACGTTAATGAGAAATTTTTATTGATACATGAAAAACCTCCTTATATAGGAGGTTTTTGTGTTATCTCGCTATTTGCGGGCAGTATTACTCCTGCCTCAAAATGGAGAAAAACAAAGAAGTTAACTCGCCCATCAAAGCTTGATTGGTGAGGGGGAATCATCTATGAAGGATGAAGAAACATGCGTTGATAGAAGTTTCTCCTTATTCTATCGTTTTTAGATGGACTCTTTGTAAGCTTGAGAATAGATGAAAAGAAAATCTCGCAGTGTAGAATGGAACGATAGGTTTGGGTTTACTTTTTATATGAAAAATGTGTAAAATCAATGTGATACATAGAAAAAGGGTGGGGAATTAGGTGCAGATTAGCAGTGCGATTTTATGTTTCTTTTTATATGCATATGTTATTGTTGCGGCGGTTTATTTTGGGATTAGCTTTTATGCATATCGCTTAGCAAACAAACATGAATATGAAGAAACATATCAGTGGGTGAAAAAGTATTTATCACCCGTATTAGAAATTATGAATGGTTTTGTTCTTTTTTTGTTTATTGGTTTAATTGCCTTTTCAACAAGTTTAGTGGGGAATAAGACAACGTTATTTATAATTGGTGTCATTATTTTTATGTTGTTAGGTATCCGAATTGGTAATGCTGTATTTTGGAATGAGCGAAAAATCGACGGTTGGACGGGTATGTTAATTCCGAGTATGTTAGCAGCTATAGTAACAAATATAGAACATGAATATTATCAGCTTCATTTTTGGTTAATCATTGTGTTAACGGTTCTTTCTGTTCTATATATAAGTACAGCATTTTTAACGTATTGTGCAAGTGAAAAAGGGGATGTAAATGGAATTCGGTTTTTCCGGAATCGAGCGCTATTTTGGAGTGTTCCAACAATGTTCGTCATAGGAATCATTGCGCTTGTAGTAAAGGGATATCATTTTGTCGGGTGGCAAGATTTCTTAGAAACATGGTGGACTTTTATTGTTTCTTTCAGTGCATTTTTAGGAGCGACACATTATTTATTTCATCAACATCATTATAGATGGGCGTTGTTGTTTGCTTTTACACAGCTATTATTTGCCTTTTTTGGACAAGAAACGTTATTATTTGTTTTTCAAACGTTTAGTTCGTTTGGAAATATTTTTGTGTTTGGGATGCTAATTTGTATTATGGCATTTTATTTACAACAGTATTTCTATATACAGAAGCAAAAATGAGTCGGGCTTGCTAGTCTTTGTGGCAAATATAAAATATGCTACAATGAAAATAAGTAGGAATTGATGTAATTGGAGGAATTCATGTGAGTGAAAAGGAAAAAGAATTTGCTGTCATCGGACTTGGACGTTTTGGAGGCAGTATTTGTCGTGAATTAGCTCAATTAGGTATGGAAGTAATGGCAATTGATTCTGATGAAGATAAAATAAATGAATTCGCAAACATTGCTTCGCATGCAGTGATTGCAGATTCGACAGATGAAATGGTCCTAAAGAGCCTTGGGATTCGTAATTTCGATCATGTGGTTGTTGCGATTGGTGACAATTTAAATGCTAGTATTTTAACGACCCTTATCTTAAAGGAATTAGGTGTAAAGAATATTACTGTGAAAGCTCAAAATGATTATCATGAAAAAGTGTTAAGTAAAATAGGAGCTGATCATATTGTTCATCCTGAGCGTGATATGGGGAAACGTATTGCAAATAATATTGCTTCCAGTAGCGTATTAGATTACTTAGCACTTTCTGATGAGCATAGCATTGTAGAAATCATTGCAAATAAAAAGATTGATGGTCACTCTTTAATTGAGCTTGATATTCGTGCGAAGTTTGGATTAAACATTGTAGCAATTAAACGTGGAAAAGAAGTCATTGTTTCTCCTCGTGCTACAGAAAACATCCAATCGGGAGATATTTTAATTGTAATCGGTCATGATGATGAAGTGGATCGTTTTAAACACTTCTTAAGGTAGTATTAAGTGGGGAGTAGTGCCTGCGAATAGAAGGATACGATAGGTAAAATAAAAAAGGACAATGCTTGTAAGCATTGTCCTTTTTTATCATATCTCCATAATGATTGGTAAAATCATTGGACGACGTTTTGTTTTTTCATATAAGAATGGTGCTAATGTATCTGTAATTTCATTCTTAATTTCAGACCATTGTGTTGTTTTTCGCTCCATTACTTTTTCTAAATGAGTAGTAATTAAAGTTTGTGCATCATTGATTAAATCGCTACTCTCACGCATATAAACGAATCCACGAGAGATAATATCAGGTCCTGCTGAAACTTTAAATTCTTTCATATCAATGCTAACAACTACGATAACAAGTCCTTCCTCAGAAAGAATACGACGGTCACGTAATACAATGTTACCGATATCGCCAATGCCATTTCCATCAATATAAACAGAACCAGATGGAATTTTTCCAGCAACGCTTGCTTCGTCTGAACGTAGGGCAAGAACATCACCATTATCCATAATGAAACAATCTTCTTCTGGAATACCACAATCGTTTGCTAATTTCATATGCATACGTTGCATGCGATATTCCCCATGAATTGGCATGAAGTATTTAGGTTTAATAAGACGTAACATAAGTTTTTGTTCTTCTTGTCCACCATGACCACTTGTATGAATATTTGAAAGTTTTCCGTGAATAACATCAGCACCCGCACGGTATAACATATTAATTGTGCGGCTTACGCTAACTGTATTACCTGGAATTGGTGAAGAAGAGAAAACAACTGTATCACCAGGGATAATTTGAATTTGACGATGTGTACCGTTAGCAATACGAGAAAGTGCTGCCATGGGTTCCCCTTGACTACCTGTGCATAAAATAACAACTTTATTAGCTGGTAATCGATTCAGTTGAGAAGCTTCTATGAATGTATCTTTTGGACAGCGAATATAACCGAGATTGTGACCAATTTCAATCGCAGCTTCCATGCTTCTTCCAAATACAGCGACTTTACGATTGTTTTCAACAGCTGCTTCGACAACTTGTTGCAAACGATGAATATTCGATGCAAAGGTTGCGAATATAATACGCCCTTCCACTTTACGGAAAATATCTTGAATGCTATCACCAACACGGCGCTCAGACATCGTAAAGTTAGGTACTTCACTGTTCGTACTATCGGATAAGAGACAAAGTACACCGTCTTTACCGATTTCGGCCATTTTTGTTAAGTCTGCCGGTTCTCCCACTGGTGTGAAGTCAAATTTAAAGTCACCTGTATGGACAATTTGTCCTTGAGGTGTTTTTACGACAACCCCATACGAATCTGGAATACTGTGCGTTGTACGGAAGAATGAAACAGATGTCTTTTTGAATTTGATGACATCATCTTCTTGGATTTCGTAAAGTTTTGCTTTTCGAAGCAATCCGTGTTCTTCTAATTTGTTTTTAATTAAAGCGATTGCTAATTTCCCACCGTAAATTGGAATATTTACTTGGCGTAATAGGTAAGGAATACCACCGATATGATCTTCATGACCATGTGTGATAAATAAGCCTTTAATTTTATCTTCGTTTCGTACAAAATAAGTGTAATCAGGAATCACATAGTCGATTCCGAGAAGTTCGTCTTCTGGAAACTTAATTCCAGCGTCAATTATAATAATTTCATCTTGAAACTGAACAGCGTATGTATTTTTACCGATTTCACCGAGTCCACCAAGAGCGAAAACGGCTGCCTGATCATTTTTTAGGAATTTCATAAATTATACGATCTCCGTTAATGTTAAATCAGCATTTTGTTGTTCATATTCAAGATGAGCACCAGTAACAGACTGAACAAACTCGATATTATATGCGAACTTTTTTAATTTTGTACGAACATCTTTTTGAGAATCAGCTTCTAAATATAAAACTTTTGTATTTTCACGTACTGGAACCTCAGTCATTTTTTCTTGATAGAATACTTTAAAAATCATTGGAAAAACCTCTCCTTGTCTATGTTTTGCATTATCTGTTACCTATTATAAAGCAAACAGTGATGATTTTCATGTTTTTTCGAATGAGAATGAAGAAAAAGCCCGAAATGGGCACGATTTAAGCGATTGTCTTTTTGCGAACTAAATCGTTTAAATATCGTTTTAACTTTTTCTTCAGCTTCTTCAGCATGATTACTCCTTCCTTTCCTTATTTTAAAAATGCATATTTACAAGTAATAACTCTTTATCTATGTGTTATGAAATCATAAAAGATAAAAGAGGGGATTGCTGTGTTCATAATCTGATGAGTTTCTTTTTTGTATAAAGAAATCTTATTGTATAGGTTATCCCGTAGTAACGAACAGTAGTCGCTGGTTATGGGTATAGTATGAGATAGATTGGAAAAGAAAATTCATTCGAATAAATATCAGCATTCTTTTGATAGTATATGCATATTTCATAAATAAGGTTAGAAAGTGAACGCTTTCTTCACAGATGTTTAATATGTTATACTTTTTTTTAGAATTTGAAAAGGAAGAATCAAGATAGGCACATAGAAGGGTTAGAAAGGATTTTTATAAATGAATGATAAAATTGTTTTTTTTGATATTGATGGAACATTATTAGATCACGATAAAAAAATACCTAAATCTACAAAAGAAGCGGTACGTACTTTGCAGGAAAAAGGCGTACATGTAGCGATTGCAACAGGGCGTGCACCTTTCATGTTTGAAGATATTCGTAATGAACTTAATATTCATAACTATGTGAGTTTTAATGGACAATATGTTGTATTTGAAGACGAAGTAATATTTAAAAATCCATTACATCCGAGTACGTTACATACATTTACATCGTTTGCAAAACAAGAGGGGTATCCTCTCGTTTATTTAGACCATAAGGATATGAAAGCGACAGTAGAATATCATGATTATGTAAAAGAAAGTTTCGGAAGTTTACAATTTGAACATCCAGTATATGAACCAAATTTTTATGAAAATCGTGATATTTATCAAACACTTCTTTTTTGCTCGGTAGGTGAGGAAGAGAAGTTTATTCATGATTATCAGGATTTTCATTTTATACGTTGGCATGCGTATTCGATGGATATCATTCCAAATGGTGGTTCAAAAGCAAAAGGAATTGAAAAATTCATTGAGAAATTAGGGCTTAGCCGTGAACAGGTCTATGCTTTTGGAGATGGGCTAAATGATTTAGAAATGATTGAGGCTGTAGGAACAGGGATTGTAATGGGGAATGGTCATGAGGAATTGAAAAAACTTGCTAATTATGTGACGAAAGATGTTAGCGAAGATGGTATCCTTCATGGATTGCAGTGGGCCCATTTACTTTAGGAGAGTATGAAAACCATTTCAAGTAAAATGGAATACATTGTGATAGAAAAAAAGCAGAAGCCGCGGCTTCTGCTTTTTTATCTTTTTTGTTTTATCCCGCTATGCGCGGACAGTAATACTCCCATTTCAAAAATCAATGGAAACAAAGAATTTAGGTGGGAGATAAACTGCTCGTAAAAGCCCGATTGGTGAAGGCTAATAATCAGTGGGGATGAAGAAAGCCACTGATTAAAGTTTCACTTTATCTTTCTAGAGGCTTTGCATCATCAGGGGCTACAAAAGGGTTTTCTTGATTAATATGATCATAGAACATTACACCGTTTAAATGATCAATTTCGTGTTGAAACACGATTGCTGGTAGCCCCTTTAAACGTAATTTCACTTCTTCACCATCGATGGTAGTGGCTTTAACTGTAATTCGTGTATAGCGTGGAACGTAGCCAGGCACTTCACGATCTACAGATAGGCAGCCCTCACCAGCTGATAAGTACGTACGTTCAACAGAGTGACTAATAATTTTTGGATTGAATAGAGCATAGCTATATAATGTTTCATCAGTGTTTTGAACATGAACAGCAATCATTCTTTTTGAAACACCGATCTGTGGAGCAGCTAGACCAATTCCTGGACGTAAATTATATTTTTCAACCATTTCAGGATTTTGACTGTTTATTACAAATTCAATCATTTCTCGTAGTATACGTGTATCTTCTTCATTCGCTGGCAGGGAAACTTCTTCTGCTACTGCTCGCAGAACGGGGTTTCCCTCGCGAATTACATCATCCATTGTAAGCATATGTAATCTCTCCTTTCTCCTTTAGTCTACCAAAGGAGATGAAAAAAGTCATGATAAAGTACATATCACCTATATATGGAGAAGTCAGAGAGAGAAATGAGGGATTAAGATTATTTTGAAATACAAATTTCAGTCATCAAGGGCACGAATAAAAGAAAAGACGGCAAAGCCGTCTGTTTCTTTCTATAGTTGTTTTGTTTTACATTAACGAATGCAAGCAGCACCAACGATAATTAAAAGGATAAACAATACAACGATTAAGGCAAAGCCGCGTCCGGATCCTCCTCCACAAGAACCTCCATAGCCATAGGAAGGATATGAACAAGTTGGATAACAATATGTGTATCCGTACATGAGATGACCTCCTTTATCATTTTCCGCGAATACTGCGGTTATTATAATGTATGGAAGAGTAGTTGGAAGTGTATAGGCATTTACCTAGAAAGGGAAGAAGCAATTGCATATTTTTCAGATAAAGGGAGAAAAACTAAGAGGAATAAAATCGTTTACATATTATTCTACGATCAAAAATAGGTTAAATAGGGAATAATATAACAGTAGGTTATTGTCTACTAATACAGATGTGAAAATAAAAACATGTACGTATAGTAGAAACCTCAATGTTATTCATAAAAAAAACGTAGCTAAAGTAATTGACATCGTGATTAGAATAGTTGTAAACTAAAAAACGTGATCAAGATTGTATTAATATGTTTCTGAAAAAACATTAGTACAGATTGTTAGGTACACAAAATTATTCTCAACCGGCGGATAAACTTGTCGGTTTACATGGTTGCGTTTTCTTACTAGAAAATTTCTAGTGAAAGCGTTTCAGAATATGGTTCAAGAGAGGAAGAGGTGAACGGAATGGGTACTAAAACAAAAAAGACCCTATTTAATGTTGATGAGCAAATGAAAGCTATCGCAGCTCAATTTGAAACATTACAAATTTTAAATGAAAAAGGCGAAGTTGTGAATGAAGCAGCAATGCCGGAATTAACTGATGATCAATTAAAAGAATTAATGCGCCGTATGGTGTATACTCGCGTACTAGATCAACGTTCTATTTCTTTAAACCGTCAAGGACGTTTAGGTTTCTACGCACCAACAGCTGGACAAGAAGCTTCACAATTAGCAAGTCATTTCGCACTTGAAGCAGAAGACTTCATCTTACCAGGATATCGTGATGTTCCACAATTAGTATGGCATGGTTTACCATTATACCAAGCATTCTTATTCTCTCGTGGACACTTCATGGGTAACCAAATGCCTGAAAATGTAAATGCACTTGCTCCACAAATTATCATCGGTGCGCAAATCATCCAAACTGCTGGTGTTGCGTTAGGTATGAAATTACGTGGTAAAAAATCTGTTGCAATTACTTATACAGGTGACGGTGGAGCATCTCAAGGTGACTTCTACGAAGGTATGAACTTTGCGGGTGCATTCAAAGCTCCAGCAATCTTCGTTGTTCAAAACAACCGTTATGCAATCTCTACTCCAGTAGAAAAACAATCTGCAGCAAAAACTGTAGCACAAAAAGCAGTAGCAGCAGGTATTTACGGAATTCAAGTAGACGGTATGGACCCATTAGCTGTATACGCAGCAACTGCTTTTGCTCGTGAGCGCGCAGTAAATGGTGAAGGCCCTACTTTAATCGAGACTTTAACATTCCGTTACGGTCCACATACAATGGCTGGTGATGACCCAACTCGTTACCGTACAAAAGATATCGAAAACGAATGGGAACAAAAAGATCCAATCGTACGTTTCCGTGCATTCTTAGAAAACAAAGGCCTATGGTCTCAAGAAGTAGAAGAAAAAGTAATCGAAGAAGCAAAAGAAGATATCAAACAAGCAATTGCTAAGGCTGACCAAGCTCCAAAACAAAAAGTAACTGATTTAATGGAAATCATGTACGAAGAAATGCCTTACAACTTAGCTGAACAATATGAAATTTACAAAGAAAAGGAGTCGAAGTAAGCCATGGCTCAAATGACAATGATTCAAGCAATCACTGATGCTTTACGCGTTGAAATGAAAAATGACCCTAACGTACTTGTGTTTGGTGAAGACGTTGGTGTAAACGGTGGTGTATTCCGTGCTACTGAAGGCTTGCAAGCTGAATTTGGTGAAGATCGTGTAATGGATACTCCACTTGCAGAATCTGGTATCGGCGGTCTTGCAGTTGGACTTGCACTTGAAGGTTACCGTCCAGTTCCAGAAATCCAATTCTTCGGTTTCGTATATGAAGTAATGGATTCAATTTCTGGTCAAATGGCTCGTTTACGTTACCGTTCTGGTGGACGTTGGACTGCTCCAATTACAGTTCGTTCTCCATTTGGTGGCGGCGTGCATACTCCAGAATTACATGCTGACAGCTTAGAAGGATTAATGACACAACAACCTGGTTTAAAAGTTGTTATTCCATCTACTCCATACGATGCAAAAGGTCTTTTAATCTCTGCGATTCGTGACAACGATCCAGTAATCTACCTAGAGCATATGAAATTGTACCGTTCATTCCGTCAAGACGTACCAGAAGGCGAATACACAGTTGATTTAGGAAAAGCTGATGTTAAACGAGAAGGTACAGATGTATCTGTTATCGCATATGGTGCGATGGTACATGCTGCATTAAAAGCTGCTGAAGAACTTGAAAAAGAAGGTATCTCTTTAGAGGTTGTTGACTTACGTACAGTTCAACCATTAGATATCGAAACAATCATCGCTTCTGTTGAAAAAACAGGCCGCGTTGTTGTTGTTCAAGAAGCTCAAAAACAAGCTGGTATTGCAGCAAACGTTGTAGCGGAAATTAACGACCGTGCAATCTTAAACTTAGAAGCTCCAGTTGTACGTGTTGCAGCTGCTGATACAGTATTCCCATTCTCTCAAGCTGAGAGCGTATGGTTACCAAACCATAAAGATATTGTTGAAGCTGTTAACAAAGTAATGAACTTCTAATTTTAGTTTCATGTGCAAAAGAAATCAGCACATGCTGATTTCTTTTGCAATATTCCATAATAATGATATGAATCAGGGGGATGAATTCCGTGGCATTTGAATTTAAACTACCAGACATTGGTGAAGGTATCCACGAAGGTGAAATCGTAAAATGGTTTATTAAACCAGGCGATGAAGTAAACGAAGATGATGTACTTCTTGAAGTACAAAATGATAAAGCAGTTGTAGAGATTCCTTCTCCTGTTAAAGGTAAAGTACTTGAAGTACTTGTAGAAGAAGGTACAGTTGCAATAGTAGGAGATACTTTAATTAAGTTTGATGCTCCTGGGTACGAAAACCTTAAATTTAAAGGTGACGACCATGACGAAGCTCCAAAAGCTGAAGAAGTGAAAGAAGAAGCTCCAGCAGCGGCAGCTACTCCAGCAGCAACTGAAGAAGTAGTAAATGAGCGCGTAATTGCTATGCCATCTGTTCGTAAATATGCTCGTGAAAAAGGCGTGGATATTCATAAAGTAGCTGGTACTGGTAAAAACGGTCGCGTTGTAAAATCTGACATCGATGCGTTTGCAAATGGTGGACAAGCACCAGCAGCAGTAGCAACTGAAGCTCCAGTAGCAGCAGAAGCACCAGCAGCAAAAGAAGAAGCACCAAAAGCACAACCAATCCCAGCTGGTGAATATCCAGAAACTCGTGAGAAAATGAGTGGTATCCGTAAAGCGATTGCGAAAGCAATGGTTAACTCTAAACATACAGCTCCTCACGTAACATTAATGGATGAAGTAGATGTAACAGAACTTGTTGCTCATCGTAAAAAGTTCAAAGCTGTTGCAGCTGACAAAGGTATTAAATTAACTTACCTTCCATACGTTGTAAAAGCTTTAACATCTGCATTACGTGAATTCCCAATGTTGAACACTTCTTTAGACGATGCATCTTCAGAAATCGTTCATAAACATTACTTCAACATCGGTATCGCAGCTGATACAGACAAAGGTCTATTAGTACCAGTTGTTAAAGATACAGATCGTAAATCTATCTTCACTATCTCTAACGAGATCAATGAACTTGCTGGTAAAGCACGTGAAGGTCGCTTAGCTCCAGCAGAAATGAAAGGTGCTTCTTGCACAATTACAAACATTGGTTCTGCAGGTGGACAATGGTTCACTCCAGTTATCAATCACCCAGAAGTAGCAATCCTTGGTATCGGTCGTATTGCTGAGAAACCAGTTGTGAAGAACGGTGAAATCGTTGCAGCTCCAGTATTAGCATTATCTCTAAGCTTTGACCATCGTTTAATTGACGGCGCAACTGCTCAAAAAGCATTAAACCAAATTAAACGTTTATTGAACGACCCACAATTATTAGTAATGGAGGCGTAATAACAATGGTAGTAGGAGATTTCCCAATTGAATTAGATACAGTCGTTGTTGGTGCAGGTCCTGGTGGATATGTTGCGGCAATTCGTGCAGCACAATTAGGTCAAAAGGTAGCAATTATTGAAAAAGCTAACCTTGGTGGCGTATGCTTAAACGTTGGATGTATTCCTTCTAAAGCGTTAATTAATGCAGGTCATCGTTATGAGAATGCAAAACATTCTGATGACATGGGTATCACTGCTGAGAACGTAACAGTTGATTTCACAAAAGTTCAAGAATGGAAAAACGGCGTAGTTAAGAAATTAACTGGCGGTGTGGAAGGCCTTCTTAAAGGTAACAAAGTTGAAATCATTCGCGGTGAAGCTTACTTCGTAGATGCAAACACATTACGCGTAATGACTGAAGATGCAGCTCAAACTTATACGTTTAAAAATGCTGTTCTTGCAACTGGTTCTACACCAATTGAAATTCCTGGATTCAAATATTCTAAACGTGTTATTAACTCTACAGGCGCATTAAGCTTACCTGAAATTCCTAAAAAACTTGTTGTAATCGGCGGCGGTTACATCGGTATGGAATTAGGAACTGCATATGCGAACTTCGGTACTGAAGTTACTGTAGTAGAAGCTGGCGATGAGATTTTAGCTGGTTTCGAAAAAGCAATGAGCACAGTTGTAAAACGTGCCCTTCAGAAAAAAGGCAACGTGAACATCCATACAAAAGCTATGGCTAAAGGCGTTGAAGAAACTGAAAACGGCGTAAAAGTTAGCTTCGAAGTAAAAGGCGAAGTACAAACTGTAGAAGCTGATTATGTATTAGTAACTGTAGGTCGTCGTCCAAATACTCAAGAAATCGGTCTTGAGCAAGTTGGAATTAAAATGACTGACCGCGGTGTAATCGAAATCGATGAGCAATGCCGTACAAACGTACCAAACATCTATGCAATCGGTGATATCGTTCCTGGACCACCATTAGCTCACAAAGCTTCTTACGAAGGTAAAGTAGCTGTTGAAGCAATTAGCGGTCATGCATCAGCAATCGATTATATCGGAATTCCAGCAGTATGCTTCACTGATCCAGAATTGGCATCTGTTGGTTACACTAAGAAACAAGCTCAAGAAGCTGGAATGGAAGTAGCAGTTTCTAAATTCCCATTCGCTGCAAACGGCCGTGCATTATCATTAAACAGCACAGACGGTTTCTTACAACTTGTAACTCGCAAAGAAGATGGTCTTCTTGTAGGTGCACAAGTTGCAGGTGCAGGCGCTTCTGATATTATCTCTGAGATTGGTTTAGCTATCGAAGCTGGAATGACAGCAGAAGATATCGCTCAAACAATCCATGCTCACCCAACATTAGGTGAAATCACAATGGAAGCAGCAGAAGTTGCTCTTGGAATGCCAATTCACATTGTAAAATAATGGTAATAAGAAAAATAAACCGTCTCTTAAAGATAAGAGACGGTTTATTTTTTATTTTTCGATAAATTACGAAAGAAATTGTTGTAAATAGAGGGAAACTAGGATGAATATAAGAATCATTTTAATAATGACTATGGAGGTATCTATTATTTTTTGAGTACGTTAGAAATATCGAACAAATAATTTTGAAATAAATCGCAGAGTGCGTTCTAATTTTAATAGGAAAGAAAGTGAAATTTATTTGTAAATAGGACATATCTTTTTATATTATGTAATGATTTCATTCCAATCCCATATATTATAATAAAATAGAGCATGTCAAAGGAGAATGTTCCATGAAAATACTGCATGTTATATTTTATCATTTCCTTTTATGGAGTGGATTTTCTATTGTATTATCATTATCGAACGGCGATAAATTCCATTATAAGGTGATGTTATTCTTCGTATTTCTTTATTTAGCATATGTAATTGCTTATGTTGTTTTAAGTGCAAGAAAGCAGGCATTGATTCTTACCTTTACAAATAGTATGTTCTTTCTAATAATTTCTCTTCTTGTTTGAAAAATCAACGCTTATAAAAATACATTGTTCTTCCATTGAATAAGCACAGTTTCCCCTCTAATTTCTTTGCTAAAAAACGACAAAATTCATTAGCTTTTCCTTTATCACCAAATGTTGCGGTGGGAGGTAAAGATATTTGAACGAAAGCTTGCTCGTTTTCTATTCCAACACCTACATAGATCGAATCATATCGATCATGATTTGATTTCAATTCAAGTGTCGTATCCGATGTATCGATTATTTCATATGGAAAGGCAACGTTAGCATATGCATAGCCAACTTGCACACCAGTTTGAGAAGTGATTGTTTTGTAGTAATGAAAAAGTTGTTTTATTTCTTCTAATGAAACAGATTGTTGTTTAGATTTCGGTACAAGTTTAATGAATGCATGTTGCATAAAAATTCTCCCCCTGACGTAATATATATGTTTATTTTAACACTGTTGTAAATTTTTTGACAATTAAAAAGGAATCTTTCCTTTTTTGTTTAATATATAAAAGTAGAAATCGCCGTGAAGAAAGGAGGAAGTAAATGTTTGACAAATTGTATGATGAGCATGAAAGTGTGAAGGTACGATTTTTAGGATTCATGACACATGAAAATCGTTATGATTTTGGAGTCATTTATACAAATATGTTTTTTGGGAAACCTCTTGTAGTTTGTATGCAAACAGGGCGAGCAACGCTCCTTGGACAGGATGACATGGATAATGTTCAACATTTAAGAGAGGTTTTTAAACTAGGATCAGAGGAAGAAGCTGATGATTTAGCTCAATTTTTTAAGTTTCTTGTGCCACCTAGTTCATTGCATGCTGAATATGAAGAATAAATAAAAGGAACAGTCGTACATATGAGATGTGACTGTTTTTTTATGTTATTATCGCATACTAATATAAAATAAATTTTTTAATGTGTTATACTAAAAACCTATTGACGTAAAAAGTATAGCATATTAAAATAAAGACAGAAAGTTAAGCGGTTACAAAAAAGTTTTTGGGATTATAAAACTTAGGGGGAATTTTAAAATGGGAACAATCGTATGTCAAGATTGTGAAAGTACAATCGCACACTTTGAAGACGAAAAAGTAACGGTACTTTACGGAAAATGTGGATCTTGCGGATGTGATCACAAGGAGCATACAAAAGCCCAGTAATATAAAGGAGTCTACCGATATAAAAGTTTTTAGGACCATAAACTTAGGGGGAAATAAAAGATGGGAACAATCGTATGCCAAGTATGCGGGGGAACAATCGCGCATTTTGAAGATGAAAAAACAACAGTACTTTATGGGAAATGTGGAACTCATTGCGAATGTAATCACAAGGAGCATACAAAAGCCCAATAATATAGAAACGTGAATAGAAGTAGTTTTGAGATTATAAACTTAGGGGGAAATGAAAGATGGGAACAATCGTATGCCAAGTATGCGGGGGAACAATCGCGCATTTTGAAGATGAAAAAACAACAGTGTTGTACGGGAAATGTGGAACTCATTGCGAATGTAATCACAAGGAGCATACGAAAGCTTAATAATAGAGAAACGTAAATGGAAGTAGTTTTGAGATTATAAACTTAGGGGGAAATAAAAGATGGGAACAATCGTATGCCAAGTATGTGAAGGAACAATTGCACACTTTGAAGATGAAAAAACAACAGTGCTTTACGGGAAATGTGGAACTCATTGCGAATGTGATCATAATGAACATACAAAAGCTTAATAATAGAGAAAACGCCTGCAGATGCAGGCGTTTTTTTAATAGATAGTAGTTGTATGACCGATTGTTGCAACAATTGCATCATCTCTGATAGGGATAAATCCTAGTGTTGCTTGTGGATTGTTAGTAGAAGCATATTGACTCATAAGGCGGCTATCTATGCGTGTGATAAAATCTGTTAAATATGCTGAGATAAATGCGTCTGGGATTCTTCGTTCGTTTAAAAGATAAATAATTTGCTCTTTTGTTTTTACGCCTACACCATGACCGTAAAAAAAGAAATTGCCTAAATAAATAGCATTTTCTCCTTGCCATTCAATTGAATTTGGATTCACCTGTGGGTTTTTAAAGTAAACGAGGTCCCCAGGGACGATATCGCCACCATTTTTGGTGATTAGTTTTAAATCACGATCATAATCCCATGTATATAGTAGAAGGTTTGCAAACAAATGGTTAAATGTTTCTTCGTCATATAGTGCTAAAAGTGCTTTGTAAAAAATAATAATCATCGCTGTTGCACATTCTGTCCCATACTGTTTTCCATTTTTAAAAATATCTCGTATAGCAATGGATGCTGGTGCGTTTGGAAGAAGTTGGAATCCTCCGAGTGATGTCCGTTTCCAAAATTTAGGGTTGCAATACGATTGTTGGAATGTACGAAACTGAAGTCCACTTTGAAAGAGTTCCAATGCGGAAGTAATAATGTTAATGCGTAAATTAAGATCAAAGCTGAGTTCATCAGCTGTTCGGAAGGCGTATACTTCTTGATTTCCAGCCATTATGGCTAAAATTTGTTGTTTTTCATGTGCGAACGGTTCATTTTCATTTGTGATATAAGGATGGACAATAGAACGGCCAATCACAATCATAATGGTATCCCCACCTATACGTTACATTCTTTAGTATCGTATGAGTAAAAGAAAAAATGGTGAAAAAAAAGCCTATCAACTGATAGGCTTATATTCTTTAATGACGCGTAATGTTTGTAAGGTCATGTCTTCGGGACCTTGTACGGGTAGACCAGCATCTAAGTTTTTATGAATGTAGTCTAAGTTTTCTTGAGTAATAATTTCCCCAGGTGTAAAGATTGGAATCCCTGGTGGATAAACCATAACAAAATCAGCTATAATACGGCCAGCAGCCTCTTCGAATGGGATAACCTCTGTTTCTGAATAAAAGGCATCTCGAGGAGAGAGCGCAAGTACAGGGATTTCTGGGATCTCAACTTGTACTTGAACACCTTTGTCAGCTCGGTGTTTAAAGGTTGTTACTAGTTCTTGTAGAGCCTCAATCAGAATATTCGTTTCATCTTCTGTATCGCCTAATGTAACAAGACAGAGAATGTTATATAAGTCTGAGAGTTCGACCTCGATGTTGTAATGCTCTCTTAACCATAACTCCGCTTCATGACCTGTAATACCCAAGTTCTTCACAGATATAATTAGCTTTGTTGGATCATAACTAAACGTCGCATCTGTCCCCAGCATTTCTTTACCGGGACAGTAAAGATGTTCAACAGCATTTACGGCGTTGCGAACATGCTCAGCTAACTGTATTGTTTTTGTTATTAATGCTTTTCCTTCAGTCGCAAGACGTTTTCTCGCAACATCAAGGGAGGCTAATAAAATGTAAGAAGTCGATGTTGTTGTAAGCATGCTAATGATTGACTGCACATGTTTTACGTTCACGAGCCCCTCTTTTACATTCAAAATAGAACTTTGTGTTAAAGAACCGCCTAATTTGTGAACACTTGTTGCTGCCATATCTGCACCTGCCTGCATGGCGGACATCGGTAATTCTTCATGAAAATGAATATGCACACCGTGGGCTTCATCTACTAACACAGGTATTTCATAGGAATGAGCTAATTCTACAATTTGTTGCAAATCTGCTGTGAATCCAAAGTATGTTGGATTAATAACAAGTAATCCTTTTGCATCTGAATGTTCCTCAAGAGTTTTTTTTACCGATTGAATTGTAATCCCATGTGAAATGCCTAGTTCTGGATCGATTTCAGGATGAATGAAAATCGGTTTTGCACCTGAGAAAATAATAGCTGACATTACAGATTTATGAACGTTACGTGGTACGAGAATTTTATCCCCTGGGCCACAAACGCTCATCACCATTGTCATAATTGCACCACTTGTACCTTGAACAGAAAAGAAAGTATGATCTGCACCGAAAGCAGCAGCAGCTAAATCTTGTGCTTCTTTAATCATACCTTTTGGATGATGTAAATCATCGAGTGGCGCAATATTAATTAAATCAATTGCTAATGCATTATGCCCAATAAATTCGCGAAACGTAGGATCCATTCCTTGTCCTTTTTTATGACCTGGAATATGGAATTGAATTGGATTTCGCTTGCTGTGCTCTACTAAAGCGGTAAACAATGGTGTTTTGTATTGGGACAATCTATACACCCCTTCTTCTTTTTTATATTTATTATGATGTGTTTTATGTGTATCTTGTTCAATAAGAAAGTCATTTCCCCTTGTATAGTTCTTTAACTGTCTATAAGAACTTGATTCGTTGTACTTACCATTCATGAGAAAGTTTTTTGAGATGGAAGTTCACTTTGTTTTCTATAAAACAAAAGCATTATATCACCAATAATTATAGATGTATAGAAAAAACTATCATTTTTATCATACACAAAAGTAATAGCAATAATATTGCTTTTTTCCTTCTCATGGAGGAGAAGACAATCCCATAAAAAAAGAGAAATAGTGTATAATGCAAAGTGGTTATAACGAAGAAGAATGAAACTTTTATCGTTAAGGTAGCATAATAACAAAAGATAAATGGGGTGTATACATATGGAATATCAATATCCACTTGATTACAATTGGTCAAATGATGAAATGGTTGCGATTGTGAAGTTTTATGAGGCAATTGAAAAGGTGTATGAAAAAGGCGTTGTTAGAGAAGAATTGATGGGATTATACCGTCGTTTTAAAGAAATTGTTCCATCGAAAGCAGAAGAGAAGAAAATCGATAAAGAGTTTCAAGAGGTAAGTGGATACTCTATATATCGTGCAGTGCAAAAGGCAAAAGAGGTAGAAGAACAAAAAATCGTTAAAATGTAAAAAGATTTTGAAAAATAAAAATCAGGGTGCTATAATGGAATAACAACTAAAAACGGACAATATATATTGTCCGTTTTCTACTATCGATTACAAATTTTATATAAAGGAAGGAGTGATTGCATCGTAGATTCAATTTTTGTAAGAAATTGTTCATCAGTAAGGATTGCAAACTCTTCTGGCGAGATGTGAATACCAACTAGTAATTCAGCTTTCTTTACAGTGGCTAAACGTTCAATCATCTTTTTTAAATCGTCTGATTCAAGCGTATGATGCAGTTTTACACCTGGTTTAGTATGGTCAATGGACCAAACGAAGTCATTTGGTATATTTGTTTTTAAATCATTTAAATGTTCTAAGAAGGCATGAGCCGCTTCCACTTTTTGTGGACACTCATAGATTAAACCAAAGTATATGAAAGCATGAGTACCCCATAAACCAATTTGGAAATGTGGTAGCATTTTATATCCGCGTTTATTTGTTGAAAAAGCAACCCAAGTATCGTTTGGTGGATTGACTTTGCGACGAGCATGTCTCGCTACATGGTAGAAAAAAGATTCACCAGTTTGTTCGGATAAATAATGAGAAAATTGTTTGCCTAGTGCTTCGAATTTTGGATGAATATTTTCTTTGATAGCATTCATTCGTTCTTCAAGGCCATCAACAGAAAAGGCTGCAAAGTCCGTTGCTTTAAATGTGTGTAATGTCATGACGGTTCGTTCCTCCAACTCCTAGTTTGTTTTTATTTTAGCATAGCTTGTACTATTCATAAAAAAAACAGCACAAAAAAATTTAAGTAAAAAAATATAATTTTGTTGCATAGATGATTTATCCAACATAGTATAGTATAAAACAAAAAATCAGAAAATTAAGTTAATTATAGTCCGAGGGCAGACGAATATTGGGAGGAGGCAAATGAAAATGAGACAGGTGATTAATGCGTTAAAGAGAACAGATGCTGAAAAGAGGATTCCGGTGCTAAGATTGGAATTAGATTATGAATTAGCGACGTTATATGATGCGATGATGGAAAATGATAATCAGAAAAAAGAAGAGTGCGTACAAAAATTAGAAGTGCTAAGACTTGAAATGATCCGTTTAGAAGCGTAATAATAGTATATGTATAAAAATTTAGTTGGTGCGAACCTTATAAAGGGTTCGTTTTTTCTGTGAACAGTATAGATCGGAGTGTTTAACTATGCAAGAGGTATGGCAAAAAATCGATACACATGCAAAGCAATGGATTCGAGATGCTGGTGAACGTTTAATGGCGTCATTGGAAAATGCACTTATTATAGAGACGAAATCAAATGCCGCTGATCTAGTAACGAATATGGACCGGGAAACAGAACAGTTTTTGATTGGGAAAATTAAAGAAACATTCCCAGATCATTATATTTTAGGAGAAGAAGGATATGGAGATGATATTACTTCTTCTAATGGGGTTGTTTGGTTAATTGATCCAATTGATGGTACGATGAATTTTGTTCATCAAAAAAGAAATTTCGCGATTTCAATTGGCGTTTATGAGAACGGTATCGGGAAAGTTGGTCTTATCTATGATCCGGTTCATGATGAATTGTACCATGCTGTAAAGGGAGAGGGTGCTTTTTGTAATGAGGTATCCATTCCTGTTTTAGAGAAAGGAACGGTAAAACAGGGGGTTATTGCTTTAAATGCAACATGGCTTACTGATAACCCATTACTTAATATGGAGAAAATGATGCAGCTTGTAAAAACAGCAAGAGGTACACGTTCATATGGCTGCGCAGCATTAGAAATGGTATATGTTGCAACTGGGAGGTTGGATGCATATGTGACACCAAGATTATCCCCTTGGGACTTTGGTGGGGGGCTGATCATTGTAGAAGAAGTTGGTGGAAAAGTGACGACATTCGCTGGCACGGCGCTTTCTATTGTAGAAAAAAGTAGTGTGTTAGTGGCAAAACCTGGAGTATATGAAGAGGTATTACAATTTGTATCACAGTAACAAAAAAGTAAGAGGCTGTGAAAAACGCTTCTTACTTTTTCATGTTACTGTGATTTACGCATTTTTCGTTTTGTTACAAATCCATATCCTGTTGTAACAAATGTACCAATAATGCAAATGATAATACCGATGGGACTATTTTCAGCAATCATAATTCCAATGCCAATTAAGAAAATAACACCGATAATAGCTGTTAATAAAAAGCGATATTGAATGTGTTCCATATCTTCACCCTCCAATTTTATTTTACTTTCACAAAAGTAAGAATACAACTATATTTTCATTCTTGATTTTATTTTGATTGCCATTGTATCCCCTTCGCTCTTATAATAGAGAAGGATTAAAAAGACACTAGGAGTTGGACATGTTGAAAAAACGACAAGATTTACGTAATATAGCAATTATCGCCCACGTTGACCATGGTAAAACAACACTTGTTGACCAATTATTACGTCAAGCGGGGACGTTCCGTGCAAATGAGCACGTAGAAGAACGTGCAATGGATTCAAATGACTTAGAAAGAGAACGCGGTATTACAATTTTAGCGAAAAATACAGCGATTCATTATGAAGATAAAAGAATTAACATTTTAGATACACCAGGACACGCTGACTTCGGTGGTGAAGTAGAGCGTATCATGAAAATGGTTGATGGTGTGTTACTTGTTGTTGATGCATATGAAGGTTGTATGCCACAAACACGATTTGTTTTAAAGAAAGCATTGGAGCAAAATTTAACTCCAATCGTTGTTGTAAACAAAATTGACCGTGATTTTGCTCGTCCAGACGAAGTAGTTGATGAAGTAATCGACTTATTCATCGAACTTGGTGCAAACGAAGATCAATTAGAGTTCCCTGTTGTATTTGCATCAGCAATGAACGGAACAGCAAGTTTAGATTCAAATCCAGCAAACCAAGAAGAGAATATGAAATCATTATTTGATACAATCGTTGATCATATTCCAGCACCAATCGATAACAGCGAAGAGCCACTTCAATTCCAAGTAGCACTTCTTGATTATAATGACTATGTAGGTCGTATTGGAGTTGGCCGTGTATTCCGCGGTACAATGAAAGTGGGACAACAAGTTGCATTAATGAAGGCTGATGGAAGCGTAAAACAATTCCGTGTAACAAAACTATTCGGTTACATGGGATTAAAACGTCAAGAAATCGAAGAAGCAAAAGCTGGAGATTTAGTAGCTGTTTCAGGTATGGAAGACATTAACGTTGGTGAAACTGTATGTCCAGTTGAACATCAAGAAGCACTACCATTATTACGTGTGGATGAGCCAACACTACAAATGACATTCCTTGTAAATAACAGCCCATTTGCAGGTCGTGAAGGGAAATTTATTACATCTCGTAAAATTGAAGAGCGTCTTCGTTCTCAGTTACAAACAGATGTTAGTTTACGCGTAGATAATACGGATTCTCCTGATGCATGGATTGTATCTGGCCGCGGAGAATTACATTTATCAATCTTAATCGAAAACATGCGCCGTGAAGGATATGAATTACAAGTATCTAAACCAGAAGTAATTATTAAAGAGGTTGATGGCGTAAGATGTGAGCCTATAGAGCGTGTACAAATTGATGTACCTGAAGAATATACTGGTTCTATCATGGAATCTATGGGTGCACGTAAAGGTGAAATGTTAGATATGGTGAATAACGGAAACGGTCAAGTTCGCCTTACATTTATGGTTCCAGCACGTGGCTTAATTGGTTATACAACAGAATTCTTAACTTTAACACGTGGTTATGGTATCTTAAACCATACATTCGATAGCTATCAACCAGCACATGCTGGTCAAGTTGGTGGACGTCGCCAAGGTGTTCTTGTTTCATTAGAAACAGGAAAAGCATCACAATACGGTATCATTCAAGTAGAAGACCGTGGTGTAATCTTTGTTGAACCAGGTACAGAAGTATATACAGGTATGATTGTTGGAGAACATACACGTGAGAATGATTTAACAGTTAACGTTGTAAAAATGAAGCAACAAACTAACATTCGTTCTGCAACAAAAGATCAAACATCAACAATGAAAAAACCTCGTATCATGACATTAGAAGAGTCATTAGAATATTTAAATGATGATGAGTACTGTGAAGTAACGCCAGAATCAATCCGTCTTCGTAAAAAGATTCTTGATAAGAGCGAGCGCGAAAGAGCTGCTAAGAAAAAGAAATCTGTAGAAGCGTAAAAAATAAGAAGCTGCCTTTTCTTTAAAAGGCAGCTTTTTTTATTTGTTTATTTTTCGAAAATTTACTCTTTTGTCTAGACAGTATTTTTTTTGCAAGGTACTCTTATAGTAAGTGGAATAAAAGCGAAATGTAAGAAGTAAGATACGATGCTAGTAAGTGAAATGAATGAGGTTTATGCAGAAAAATACTGTACTTAAGGGAGTTCATATCATTTACGCGAGTAAAGGAGAGAAGTGTAGTGATTGAGAGAATGTCATTTTTTGCAAAGTTATACAATGTAGATGTGAACCCAGGAGTAGGTATGTGGTTGCTTTATGGCACAATGATTATTTTGAGTGCACTTGTATATAATTTGGGTTTTGCTAGGAAGCTATCGCTATTAAAAAATGTTGTAATTTATGTGGTATTAGCAATTGGATGCACGGTTCTAACTTTTTTTGGGGTTTTTTTACCAGTGGGAGAAGGTCTCGTTGTGGCAGCGATTGTGCTCGGTATTTATAGATTGCGATTACGTCAAGCTAAGCAACAGAAAGTAAGCTAAAAGGGGGGAAGATGTTTCATGCGTTCTGTACAAGATGCGTTATATAATTGGCTAACGATTAAAACTGTCGCGGAAGCGCGTCCGAGTGATGTAGCTGCACAAGAAACATATTTGTTGTTTCATAACATGTTATATGGGGATCATCAATTAAGAGATGTAACGGTGGAAAAGAAAGAAGATATGTATTTGGTTACATATGAACGAGAAGGAGAAAAGCATTCCACAAGATTCCCAGTAGAACTCATAGATTGTTTCTTAGATCAAATGAATCAAGAGCCGGAGAAATATAAATAAGCCCTCATCGGAATGAATGAGGGCTTATTTTAAATTTTACCACTCATCTTCTATTGTTTTATCACGGTAAAGATTGAATTTTCCAGTTCCATGACGTTCCATTGTACGTTCTGCAATACGCTCTGTGCATTCCATGCACATATATGTATGAATAGGACGGTTACGAAGCCTTTTGGCCACAGGGTTTTCGTCATCTAATACTTCTTTTTTATCACAAAGCATGCATTTGACTCTCATTTCGTCACCTCAATACAAATTCTATCAATATAAGTATATCACGTAATTTTAATATTTTTGAACTACAGAGGAAAAAAATAATATTTTCACAATTCGAAAAATAAGTTATCATAAAGAGGAAGGAAATGTGGAGGTGGAGATATGGCAAATGTAGTAGAACCTACATTAACAGATTCTTTAGTGCAATCTTTACGCGAGGAGCATATTGTTACAATTGCGACAATTGATTTTGAGAGAACGGTTCCAAATGTAAGTGCCATTTCATGGGTATATGCAATGGATGAAACAAGTATTCGATTCGCGGTCGACCAACGCTCTCGTATTGCAGAGAATTTACGCCATCATGCAGGTGTTGTCTTGACTATAATGGTAAATGAATCTGTATTTTCTATTAGCGGTGAAGCGACAATTCTAACAGATAGAATGGAGGGGCTTCCCCTTAAGTTAACTATAGTAGAAGTAGCTGTTCAAGAGGTGCGTGATGTCATGTTTTATGGGGCGAAGCTCGCTACAAAACCGACATATGAAAAAACATATGATCTTCGTGCCGCTGCAAAGCTAGATAATCAAGTATTAGCGGCGATGAAAGAGTTATAGATAGAGTGGACGAATAAAAACTGTCCATCTTTTTTCTTCTGTTTTACTTTGGATGAATGGGGGGCATTGGTTTCCTAGCAGAATATAAATTTTGAAGCCTGAATAGAGTTCTTAATTATAGATGAGGAAAATAATTAAGAAAAGTTTTAATTTATATGAATTTCGATTCTACCTCGTTTATACATTACATATAATTATAACAATGGTTCGTCCATATTATGGATGAAACCCTTGTTCTACAAATTTCAAAGTGGAGTCAGGGGGTAACAGGTTGGATAAAATTTATGTGTTAGATACGAATGTACTTTTGCAGGATCCTTTATCTATTTTTTCATTTGGAACAAATGAGGTAGTGATTCCAGCAGTTGTATTAGAAGAGGTTGATTCGAAAAAACGTTATATGGATGAAGTTGGAAGAAATGCTCGTTATGTATCTAAATTAATAGATAAATTTCGTGAACTAGGAAAGCTGCATGAAAGTATACCTCTTGAAAATGGAGGGACATTTCGTATTGAATTAAATCACCGTTCATTTGTTCAATTACAAGATATTTTTGTAGAAAAAACAAATGATAATCGGATTTTAGCGGTTGCAAAAAATTTATCTTTAGAAGAACAGGCGAAAAAGGATGGAAAGTCTGTCATTTTAGTTAGCAAAGACGTGCTTGTAAGAGTAAAGGCGGATGCGCTTGACTTACAAGCAGAAGATTATTTAAGTGATCGTGTAATTGAAGTGGAAAATATATATACTGGCTTTTTGGAAGGCTACATATCAAAAGAAAAATTGAATTATTTTTATGAAAAAGGAGAGCTTCCTTTATCGGAGATTGCGAATCATCCGTTTTATCCAAATCAATTTATTGTGATGAAAGATGCATTAGGTGGTTCGAGTTCTGCACTTGGAATTGTGGACTATTTAGGTAAAAAAGTGAAAAAACTTATTTTTCATAATGAGCAAGTTTGGGGAATACGTCCACGAAATGTCCAGCAAATTATGGGTCTAGAGTTGTTACTTCGTGAAGATATGCCACTTGTAACTTTAACGGGGAAAGCAGGAACCGGTAAAACATTACTTGCCTTAGCTTCTGGCCTCATGCAAACGGAGGATTTAGGATTGTACAAAAAACTCCTTGTTGCTCGGCCAATTGTTCCGGTGGGGAAAGATATTGGCTATTTGCCGGGAGAGAAGGAAGAAAAATTAAGACCGTGGATGCAACCTATTTTTGATAATCTAGAATATTTATTTAACACGAAAAAACCAGGGGAATTAGATGCTATTTTAGCAGGAATGGGTTCGATTGAAGTAGAGGCGCTTACTTATATACGAGGACGGAGTATTCCGGATCAATTTATTATTATTGATGAGGCGCAAAACTTAACAAAACATGAAGTGAAAACAATATTAACAAGGGTAGGAGAAAAAAGTAAGATTGTATTAATGGGAGACCCTCAGCAAATTGATCACCCTTATTTAGATGAATATAATAATGGGCTGACATATGTGGTAGAGAAGTTTAAAGAGCAAAAAATTAGTGGGCATGTAAAGTTTGTAAAAGGAGAGCGTTCTAATTTAGCACAACTAGCAGCGGATTTATTGTAAAGTGAAAGTTTAATCAGTGAGAGATTCATCTCCACTGATTGTTAGCGCTCGCCCATCGGGTTTTTACGGGTAGTTTAACTTCTTTGGTTTTTCTAGATTTTGAGGTTGGGATAGTATTTCCCAAAAAATAGCGAAATAAAAAGGAGTGGGCTCTTTCCCCACTCCTTCTTTAAATAATTGTAAACTGACGAATATTTCGGATTGGATTGCTTATATTCGAACCGTCGCCGAAGTAAAGATGAACAGGTCCATCTTCTCGTAATGGTTTTCCATCTTTTGAAAAGCCAAGAATTGCGTTTGTTGCTTCTTCTAATGGAAGTGTAATTGTATCTTGCGTGGTATGAATTTCGACATGTGTTGATAAATCGAGAATCTCAGCGTTTTTGAAAAATGGATGAAGAGGTATGCCAAAGGTTCCTGTAATAAGTTGTTCTTTTTTAAATTTCTTTACGCTTTTTTGAATTGGTGGAAAAGAGGCACCATTACGAATCTCTCGATCCCAATGCTCAGACGTGTGTTTCAGATAAGTTTCTAGTTCAGGTTCTTCTTCTTTATTTTCATTAAAATAAGTTGTTAAATCTACTTTTCGATCATCAAAAATCCAAACACTTGGATCAATGGTAATTGGAAAACGCACTTTTCCGTTTATAAATAAAATTTCACTCATTGTTGTTCCCCCATTTGTATTATGCTCCCACTTTTCAGTATAATAGCATTAGACACGGTTGTCACAAAAAATGTTTCTATTGCAATTTATTAAAACTATCGCTAATATTAATAGATAGGATGGAGAGTAGGACGGAAACGGAGGGAATCAATTTGGCGTCTGAGACAGTAGCGAATCATCAGGAAAAGGCACTTGCCCTTCTACAAGCGGATGCGGAGAAGATTTTAAGACTTATTAAGGTGCAAATGGACCACCTTACGATGCCGCAATGTCCATTATACGAAGAAGTGTTAGATACACAAATGTTTGGACTATCCCGTGAGGTTGACTTTGCGGTTCGTCTTGGTCTTATTGCAGAAGAGCAAGGGAAAGAGATGTTAGGAGAGCTCGAACGAGAATTATCAGCACTTCATGAAGCGTTTACAAATAAACAACAATAACGGGTTCAAATAAGGGGGCTCAAACTGGACAAGTTTGAGCTTTTTATTTGTATAATAAAGCAGGAAGAATTTCGATACATATGGAATACAACAATTAAATTGAAAATAGAAAGAGGATATTGAATGAAAAAAGTATGGAAGTCAATGGATTATTCGTTATTGCTTCCTCTTGTTATTTTATGTGTACTGGGAGTTATAATGGTATACAGTGCTAGCTCTATTTTGGCCATTACAAAATTTGCTAAATTTAATTTTCCGAGTGATCACTTTTTTCGTAAGCAATTATTAGCATTAGGTATAGGTGCAGTATTGGGCTTAGGAGTAATCGTTGCAATTCCATACCAACTTTGGAGGAAACGAATTATTTTACTGTTAATGATGGTAGGAAGCGTTGGATTACTATCATTAGCATTATTGCTTGGAACGAAAGCAAATGGTGCGCAAGCGTGGGTATTTGGTATACAGCCGGCGGAATTTGTTAAAATAGCTATTATTATTGTACTCGCACGTTTCTTTGCAAGAAGACAAGAAACAGATACTTCAGTATGGAAAGGATCAGCAGGTACAATTCTGTGGATAGGATTAGTAGTATTTTTAATTCTGAAACAAAATGACTTAGGGACGGTTTTGTTGATTGTAGGCATTGTTGGGATTATGTTCCTTTGTTCGGGTGTTCCTATTAATACATGGATAAAGCGTCTGGTACTAAGTTCTATTGTATGGATTCCACTAGTATACTTAGTTGGTAACTATGCATTGAAACCTTATCAAAAAGCACGTTTTACAGCATTTTTGAATCCATTTGACGATCCGCAAGGTGATGGATTTCAGCTGGTGAATTCTTTTATCGGAATTGCTTCAGGTGGACTAAATGGGAGAGGACTTAGTAACAGTATACAAAAATTCGGATATTTACCTGAGCCACATACAGATTTTATTATGGCGATTATATCTGAAGAGCTTGGTTTTATCGGTGTAGCGATTGTTTTAATTAGTTTGTTACTTATAATCATTCGTTCATTCCGAATCGCTCAAAAGTGTAAAGATCCATTTGGAAGTTTAATTGCAATTGGCATTGCTAGCCTGCTTGGAGTACAAACGTTTGTTAATATTGGCGGTATGAGTGGACTATTGCCTCTTACTGGTGTACCTTTGCCATTTATTAGTTACGGTGGCAGTTCTTTAATGGCGAATTTATTTGCAATGGGCATCTTGCTAAACATAGGTAGTTTCGTAAAACGACAGGAAAAGCAACAAGAAGAAATAAACAAGAAAAAAGGGCAAGGTGAGCCGCACCTTGTTGTTGTGAAATAAAAGGTTTTGTGTTTTTTAACACAAAGCTTTTTTTTTATAGTTTTTAATAAGTTATACTTTTTGATAAAGTAACAAAAAAGTATAACTTATTAATTCGAATAGGTTATACAATAAAACTGTTAGAAACGGAAGAGTTGTGCTATACTATTTTTGTGAAACAAATTGATCAGAAAACTTATCATTTGTTGAAAAATAAGGTATGATGAATAAAAATAAAGTGAAGCTTTCCAAGTATAATTTAGAAAAGAAAGTGAAGAACTTCACGCTCTTTAGAGCGTGTGTCTATTTAATCTCTAGAGTGGTAGTAAAGTAGAGGGGGAAAATCATGACAAAGCTGCAACGTATTCAAAAAGTATTAGTAGCTAACCGTGGAGAAATTGCAATCCGTGTATTCCGAGCTTGTTCAGAACTTGGATTAAGCACAGTTGCAATTTATTCGAAAGAGGATAGCGGTTCTTACCATCGCTATAAAGCAGATGAATCTTATTTAGTGGGGGAAGGCAAAAAGCCAATTGACGCATACCTTGATATTGAAGACATCATTGAGATTGCGAAAAGTAATCGTGTGGATGCGATTCACCCTGGATATGGTTTTTTGTCAGAAAATATTCAATTTGCAAGACGTTGTGAAGAAGAGGGAATTATCTTTATCGGACCAAAAAGTAAGCACCTAGATATGTTTGGAGATAAAGTAAAAGCGAGAACACAAGCACAACTAGCAAATATTCCAGTTATTCCTGGTAGCGATGGTCCTGTTAATTCAATAGAAGAAGTTGAAGACTTTGCCAAGAAGTATGATTACCCGATAATTATTAAAGCTTCCCTTGGTGGTGGCGGTCGTGGTATGCGTATTGTACGTAATAGTAATGAATTAAAAGAATCTTATGATCGTGCAAAGTCAGAAGCAAAAGCAGCTTTTGGTAATGATGAAGTGTATGTTGAAAAATTTGTTGAAAAACCTAAACATATAGAAGTTCAAATATTGGCAGATGAAAAGGGCAATGTTGTGCATTTATATGAGCGTGATTGCTCTGTACAACGTCGCCATCAAAAAGTAGTTGAAATTGCGCCAAGTGTATCACTTTCAGATGATCTTCGTCATCGTATTTGTGAAGCGGCGGTGCAGTTAACGAAAAATGTAAATTATTTAAATGCTGGTACAGTTGAATTCCTTGTAAAAGGCAATGATTTTTATTTCATTGAAGTAAATCCACGTGTTCAAGTAGAACATACAATTACAGAAATGATTACAGGAATTGATATTGTTCAGTCACAAATTTTAATTGCAGATGGACATGCTTTACATAGTTCGATAGTGAGTGTACCAAAACAAGAAGAGATCATTGTGCATGGGTATGCAATTCAATCTCGTGTAACAACAGAGGATCCACTTAATAATTTTATGCCTGATACAGGGAAAATTATGGCGTACCGCTCTGGTGGTGGTTTTGGTGTTCGTCTTGACACAGGGAATAGTTTCCAAGGTGCAGTTATTACTCCTTACTACGATTCGTTACTTGTAAAAGTAACAACGTGGGCACTTACATTTGAACAAGCTGCTGCGAAAATGGAGCGTAACTTAAAAGAGTTCCGTATTCGCGGTATTAAAACAAATATTCCATTCCTAGAGAATGTGGTCAAACATAAAAACTTCTTGTCAGGAGAATACGATACATCATTTATTGATGCATCACCTGAACTGTTCGTGTTTCCAAAGCGTAAAGACCGTGGAACGAAAATGTTAAGTTATGTTGGTACGGTAACAGTAAATGGTTTCCCTGGAGTAGGGAAAAAAGAGAAACCAATTTTCTCAGATGCACGTATACCAAATGTAAAACATTATGAGCCGATTCAAGATGGGACGAAACAAATCTTAAATGAACGTGGTGCAGATGGATTAGTAAAATGGGTACAAGATCAAAAACGTGTACTTTTAACAGATACAACATTCCGCGATGCGCATCAATCTTTACTTGCAACACGTATTCGTACAAAAGATTTAAACCAAATTGCTGAACCAACAGCTAGAATGTTACCAAATTTATTCTCAGCGGAGATGTGGGGCGGCGCGACATTTGATGTAGCATATCGTTTCTTAAAAGAAGACCCATGGGAACGATTATTAGAACTTCGTGAAAGAATGCCGAACGTATTATTCCAAATGCTTCTTCGTTCATCAAATGCAGTTGGTTATAAAAATTATCCAGATAATTTAATCCAAAAATTCGTGGAATGTTCGGCACAAGCTGGAATTGATGTATTCCGTATTTTTGATAGCTTAAATTGGGTGGAAGGTATGAGAGTTGCAATTGATGCTGTAAGAGACAGCGGTAAGATTGCAGAAGCAACAATGTGTTATACAGGGGATATTCATGATCCGATGCGTAGCAAATACGATTTGAATTACTATAAAGATTTAGCGAAAGAATTAGAAGCATCAGGAGCACATATTTTAGGTATTAAAGATATGGCTGGACTATTAAAACCGAATGCTGCTTATGATTTAGTTTCTGCACTAAAAGAAACAGTATCGATTCCGATTCACCTTCATACACATGATACAAGTGGAAATGGTGTGTTAACGTATACGAAAGCAATTGAAGCAGGTGTTGATATCGTCGATGTGGCAGTTAGCTCAATGGCAGGCTTAACATCGCAACCGAGTGCGAATACGTTGTATTATGCGTTAGGTGGAAATGAAAGACAACCAGATGTAAAGGTGGATGCATTAGAGAAACTTTCACATTATTGGGAAGATGTTCGTAAATATTATGCACCATTTGAAAGTGGTATGAATGCACCTCATACAGAAGTATATATGCATGAAATGCCAGGTGGTCAATATAGTAATCTTCAGCAACAAGCAAAAGCAGTTGGATTAGGAGACCGCTTTGATGAAGTAAAAGTGATGTATCGCCGCGTAAACGATATGTTTGGTGATATTGTAAAAGTAACACCATCATCAAAAGTTGTTGGTGATATGGCACTGTTTATGGTCCAAAATCATCTGACAGAACAAGATATTTTTGAACGTGGACATTCGCTGGATTTCCCAGGTTCTGTTATCGAAATGTTCTCTGGGGATCTTGGGCAACCGTATGGTGGCTTCCCGAAAGAATTACAAAAAATTATTCTAAAAGGAAAAGAACCATTAACAGTAAGACCGGGTGAGTTGTTAGAACCAGTGGATTTCAATGCTTTAAAAGAAGAACTATTCCATAAACTTGGACGTGAAGTAACTATCTTTGATGTGGTTGCATATGCATTATATCCAAAAGTATTTATGGATTATCAAAAAGTTGTAGGGCTCTATGGAAATGTGTCTGTACTTGATACACCAACATTTTTCCATGGTATGAGACTTGGTGAAGAAATTGGTGTAGAAATTGAACGTGGTAAAACGTTAATGGTTAAATTAGTATCAATTGGAGAGCCTCAGCCAGATGGAACACGTGTACTTTATTTTGAATTTAACGGACAACCGCGTGAAATTGTTGTGAAGGATGAAAGTGTTAAAGCAACAGTTGCACAACGTGTGAAAGGAAACCGTGAAAATCCAAATCATATTAGTGCAACAATGCCGGGAACTGTCATTAAATTGGTTGTAAATGAAGGCGATGAAGTGAAAAAAGGCGATTCTATGGCAATTACAGAAGCAATGAAAATGGAAACAACCGTTCAAGCGCCATTCAATGGCAAAGTGAAAAAAGTACATGTAAAAGATGGCGATGCCATTCAAACAGGCGATTTGCTAATTGAACTGGAGCAATAATAATAAAGAAAAGAGTTGCTGAAAAGTAGCTCTTTTCTTTATATAAAAATAATAACTTGCCATAGGCAAGTTATTATAATGATTGTTTCTTTTGTGTAGTAGTTGATTCGCGTGTGTCTTGCACGTTTGCTTTGCTTCTCGTGCCTAACATGACTAAATAACATAATACAGCAAAGAGGCAAGAGATAAAGAGTGAGTGTAACAATGCCATTGGCAAGCTTGCATCTGTATAGACAACTAAAATACCAACGATTGCTTGAAGCGTAACGAGAATAAATGAAGTAATCCATCCCCAGTATATAACTCGCTGTTGTTTATAGTGACGAATCGCAACAATCATTGCATATAGAATCCAAGCGAATATGAACATTGCAGCAACCCTGTGTCCCATCTGAACCCATTCGTGTAACTGAGTAGGCCATGGTCTATTTTTACTACAAAGTGGGAAGTCTGGGCATGCTAAACTTGCACGTTCATGACGTACCAGAGCCCCTGTATAGACGACGATATAGCTGTAAATTGTTACACCATAAATATGAAATTTCATCTTTTTGTCCATAATGAGAGATCGTGCATCGAATTTTTTGTCAATCTCAAAAATAAGACACGATAGTAGAATGACAGAAGCAAATGAGATTAAGGAAATACCGAAATGAATAGCAAGTACAGCAGGTACTTGTCCCCATACAACTGCGGCTGCCCCCATTAATGCTTGTGCAACTAAAAATACGAAAGATAAAATAGCAAGCGTTTTTGTTTCACGTACATGCTTATAATATTTCCAGGATAAGATGCAAAGAAGTGTAACGAGAATTCCTGCGGATCCTGATGTTAAGCGATGACTTAGTTCAATAATCGTTTCCATTGATAAATTGGAAGGAACGAATTCACCATTACAAAGAGGCCATGATTTACCGCACCCTTGCCCTGACCCTGTTTTTGTAACCAATGCTCCCCCTAGTAAAACAAATAATAGGTCGAGACTTGTAATGACTGCTAACCATTTAATAAAGCGTTGCAATCTTTTCACCATCTTTCTGTTATGAAGTTATTGCGAAATATTTTCATTTCATCAATTTTATTGAACGAAATGCGCTACAGTCCTATGATATATAAAAAATAATAAAATAGCAAAGGAATGGAGGTAGGTGATAAAGTGCTTTCAAAAAACAAAAAAATGGAATAAAAACCACCTATTATAGGTGAAAATACTTCTATTATGAAAAGAAATGAGGAGAATATATGCCAAATATGACAAAATAGTTTATTATAGAAGGTAATCTCATGGTATGATTAGGGAGTAATAGGAGAAACTTTTTTGTTATTCGACACAAAAAGTTCATGTTTTCTTCACAAATTGTTCGGGAAATATGTTTTAATATACTCGAGTATGAGCGTAGATTAGTAGTAGAATGAGTTAACAATATTTCTACTGTAATAATATTGCTATATATATAGCGCGATATTTCATATGAAGTAAGGGCGCAATAGAAAGATGAAAGTTTTAAGAGGGGGTTGAAATGATGAACCATGCAACAAGTGAGCTGCATGATGAGTCAGCTGTAACAAGTATACCGGAAACAACACGTGTACAAGATTTATTAGCGCTCGTTAAGATGGGGATTGTAAACTCAAATACACTTACTGTATTTACAGGTTTTTGGTTGGCTTTACATTTTAATGGATTAAATGTTTTGAACCACTTAGATAAGATGTTTTTTGCAATTGTCGGTTCGGGATTAATTATGGCGGGGGCATGTAGTTTAAATAACTATATAGACCGAGATATTGACCATTTAATGGAACGGACGAAAAACCGTCCAACAGTAACAGGTAAATATAAACCTGGATTCGCATTAACATTTGGTATTTCAATATTACTTCTTGGATTTGTATTCTTGTTGTTGACAACGCCGATGGCAGTATTCATTGGGTTCATTGGTGCTTTCACATATGTTGTTCTATATTCATTATGGACAAAACGAGCATACACACTAAATACAGTAGTAGGTAGTGTATCTGGTGCAGTTCCACCTTTAATCGGTTGGGCGGCAATTGATCCAACTCTAAATCATCCAATTGCTTGGATGCTATTTTTAATTATGTTTATTTGGCAAATTCCACACTTTCTCGCTCTTGCGATGAAACGTGTTGATGAATATCGCAATGCAGGCATTCCGATGCTACCAGTAGTACATGGATTTGAGTTTACAAAACGCCAAATAATGATTTGGACAGTATGTTTATTACCACTACCATTTTATATGAGTGGACTCGGAGTAACATTTATGGTAATTGCAACATTGCTTAATATCGGATGGATCGCACTAGGATTCTATGGTTTCCGTAAGAAAGACGACATCAAATGGTCCATACAAATGTTTGTTTACTCCTTGAATTACCTTACAATCTTATTTGTATCAATGATTGTAGTAACATTCTTCTAAGACAACGACATGAGGGATTTCTTTACGTTGAGATTTACTTTACTTAATTATAAAGTACAATCTAATTCACAAAGAAAGTGGGGGTTGTTTGTATGAAGAAACAGTGGCGACTGCTTTCATTCGTTTCACTGCTGGCTTTACTGTTGGGGGGATGCGGTAAAGCCTTTCAATCTACTTTAATTCCGCAAGGTGAAGTAGCGAAAATGCAATATGATTTACTCTTGTTAGCAAGTGCAATTATGGTAGGTGTGGTACTTGTAGTTACTATTATTTTCTTGTATGTAATTGTGCGTTTCCGACAAAAGAAGGGGCAGGAAGATTATATCCCGAAACAAGTTGAAGGGAATCACAAGCTAGAAATTATATGGACAGTCATTCCAATTATCCTTTTGCTTATATTGGCTGTCCCAACTGTTACATATACATTCAAACTTGCTGATGTAAGTGCGATGGAGAAAAAGAATATTGATAAAGATACAATCGTTGTTGATGTAACAGCGAATCTTTATTGGTGGGAATTTTCTTATAAATCAGAAAAGGTAGTAACTTCACAAGATTTAGTTATCCCCACAGGTAAGAAAGTGTATTTGAATTTGAAGGGTGCCGACATTAAGCATTCATTTTGGGTTCCATCTTTAGCTGGAAAAATGGATACGAATACAGATAATGTCAACAAAATGTGGTTAAAAGCAGATAAATCAGGCACTTATAATGGTTTTTGTACAGAATTTTGTGGTCCATCACATTCTTTAATGCAATTTAAAGTGAAAGCTGTTGATGAAAGCGAGTACAAATCTTGGATTGCTGATATGAAGAAGATTGATGGTAAAAAGGAAGTAGCTTCTACAAAAGAACAGGAAGGTAAGGAAATATTCAACAAAAGCTGTATTGGTTGTCATGCAGTTGGATCAAATGATAGTAGACCACCTTCTGCACGTATTGCACCAAACCTAGCAAACTTTGCTGATCGCGATACGGTTGCTGGTATTGCCGAAAATAATGAAGAAAACGTAAAAAAATGGCTAAAAGATCCTGAAAATATGAAACCAGGAAATAAAATGACTGGTAAATATGGAAACTTAACGGATGGTCAAGTAGATGCATTACATGCATATTTGAAAACGTTAAAAGTTGAGAAGTAAAGAGGGATCATTTGCGAAGGGGAGGTTGAAAACGTGAGTTCTGTAGCAAAAAAACAGGGGATGGGTGCTGTTATATGGGATTATTTAACGACAGTAGACCATAAAAAAATTGCCATTCTCTATTTAATTGCAGGTGGGTTGTTTTTTATCATTGGCGGAATAGAAGCGCTATTTATCCGTCTTCAGTTAGCGATTCCAAATAATGATTTTCTTGTTGGAGATATGTATAACCAAGTGTTGACGATGCACGGTACAACAATGATATTCCTCGCAGCTATGCCGCTTGTATTTGCATTTATGAACGCTGCTGTACCGCTTCAAATTGGGGCTCGAGATGTGGCGTTCCCATTTTTAAATTCACTTGGATTTTGGTTGTTTTTCTTCGGAGGAGTATTTTTAAATTTAAGCTGGTTTTTAGGTGGTGCGCCTGATGCGGGTTGGACATCTTATGCATCGCTATCTCTTGCTTCTAAGGGGCATGGAGTGGACTTCTATGTATTAGGACTGCAAATCTCAGGTATAGGAACACTAATTGGTGGGATTAACTTCCTTGTCACAATTATTAATATGCGTGCACCTGGGATGACATACATGCGAATGCCGATGTTTACATGGACAACATTTGTGACATCCTCGCTTATTTTATTTGCATTTCCACCTTTAACGGTTGGATTGGCGTTGCTTATGTTAGATCGTTTATTTGGTACTAGTTTCTTTAACCCGGCTTTAGGGGGGAATACAATTATATGGGAGCATTTATTCTGGATCTTCGGTCATCCAGAAGTGTACATTCTTATCCTCCCAGCTTTCGGAATATTCTCAGAAATTTTCGCCACATTCTCTAAAAAACGATTGTTTGGTTATTCATCTATGGTATTTGCAACAGTATTAATTGGGTTTTTAGGCTTTATGGTGTGGGCGCATCACATGTTCACGGTTGGTCTCGGTCCTGTTGCGAATGCTATTTTTTCAGTTGCAACAATGGCAATTGCAGTTCCGACAGGTATAAAGATATTCAACTGGCTCTTTACGATGTGGGGCGGAAGTATCAGATTTACAACGCCAATGATGTGGGCTGTAGCTTTTATTCCATCATTTGTAATGGGGGGCGTAACAGGAGTCATGCTTGCATCGGCCCCTGCTGACTATCAATTCCATGATAACTATTTCGTTGTGGCACATTTCCACTATGTAATCGTTGGTGGGGTTGTATTTGGATTGTTAGCAGGTGCACATTATTATTGGCCGCTTATGTTTAATAGAGTATTAAATGAAACACTTGGGAAAATTACATTTTGGTTGTTCTTTATTGGTTTCCATTTAACATTCTTTATCCAGCATTTCCTTGGTCTAATTGGTATGCCACGTCGTTACTACACATACCTAGAAGGGCAAGGATTAGAGCTTGGTAACATGGTTAGTTCGATTGGAGCTGCATTTATGGCCCTTGGAACAATTGTCCTTTTAGTTAATGTTGTTAAAACATCATTGTCTAAAGAGAAAGCAGGACGTGATCCGTGGGATGGCCGTACATTAGAATGGACAATGCCTGCACCTACACCAGAATATAATTTCAAACAATTACCTTTCGTTCGTGGATTAGATCCGTTCTGGATTGAGAAACGTGAAGGGAACAAAGAAATGACAGCGGCAGAGCCTATAAGTGATATTCATATGCCGAATTCTTCTTTCTCACCATTCGTTATATCTCTTGGGTTATTTATAGCGGCGTTTGGCGCAATGTATATGCAGGGTGGAAAAGATACATTCTGGTTATTAGTCGCGATTGTTGGACTTATCATTACGTTTGGTGCAATGTTCTTGAGATCGGTAATCGATGATCATGGTTATCATATTCATAAAGAAGATTTAGATGATAAGGGGGGCAAGGCGTAATGCATGTAGAGGAAAAATTAACGAATGAAACATTTCCAGCAGAGCCTGAAAAAGCAACCCTTGAAGGGAAAAATAAGTTTGTTGGATTTTGGCTGTTTCTCGGAGGCGAAACTGTATTGTTCGCTTCCTTGTTTGGCACATATTTGGCGTTAAAGAATTCTACAAACGGTGGCCCAACTTCGCAAGAAATGTTTCAAATGCCACTTGTATTCATTATGACAATGCTTTTGTTGACAAGTAGTTTGACGAGCGTGTATGCAATGTATCACATGAAGAACTTTAACTTTAAGCAAATGCAACTTTGGTTAATTGTTACTGTATTGCTTGGGTTAGGTTTTTTAGGATTTGAAATATATGAGTTTAATCATTACGCACACGAATTTAAACATACAATGAGAAGTAGTGCGTTTGGTTCAGCGTTTTATGCGCTTGTTGGGACACATGGATTACACGTACTATTCGGATTACTGTGGATCTTAACATTGATTTTTCGTAACGCGAAGCGTGGATTGAATTTATACAATGCTCCAAAGTTTTACGTCGCATCTATTTATTGGCATTTTATCGACGTAGTTTGGGTGTTTATTTTCACTGTAGTATACTTGATGGGAATGGTGGGATAAACAATGGCAATAAAGCAAACACATACAAGTAACTCGAAGGTAGATCTCGTTTATCGTAGAAGAAAAAGTGCAGAGGAAATGAAGCATCAAGTTATAACATTTGGTTTGATGATTTTCTTAACAATTGTAGCTTTTGTATCAGTCGCTTATCCGAAAACTTTTAGTCCTGTTTTCTCTGTACCATTTATTTTATTGTTAGCGGTTGTTCAAGTTATATTTCAGCTATATTATTTCATGCATATGAGTCACAAGGGCCATGAAGCAGCATCGTTTTTCTTATATTCTGGATTGCTAGTAGGATTGTTAACGATTTTGGCTTTTATGACAATTGTATGGGTTTAAACAGTAATGGGTAGGGGGCCTTTGAGTTATTTTGGCCCTCTTTTCCTATGATGATAAGAAATTCATATTGAAAAGGTGGGTGTGAAAATGAGCAACTTATGGATATTTGGTTTTCAAGCGTTATGGAGCCCGATCTTTTTATGTTTTATGGTTTCAATCCTTATCTGTTACTTTCTCATTATTGGGCCGTATAGAACACGGTTTGAGAGTTCAGAAAAGGTAAGTAAAAAACAGATGTTTTATTTTACGACAGGAATATTCCTTCTATATATTGTAAAGGGAGGTCCTGTTGATTTACTTGGACATATTATTTTCAGTGCACATATGTTTGAAATGGCAGTGATGTATATTGCCGTGCCTCCGCTATTATTATTAGGGATACCTGCTTGGCTGTATCAATATGCTACATCCTTTAAGGTTTTCCGGGTTATTGTATTGCTTTTCGCAAACCCGCTTATTGCCCTCTTTGTATTCAATGGGTTATTTTCTTTTTATCATTTACCAGTTGTTTTTGATGCGGTGAAACAAAGTCAAGTGGCACATCCTATTCTTCTCGCTATACTATTCTTTACAGCGATGATGATGTGGTGGCCAATGTTAAATCCGTTATCAGAATATCAAACATTAAGTGATATAAAGAAACTTGGTTATATGTTTGCTAATGGTATTTTATTAACGCCAGCTTGTGCGCTAATAATTTTCGCAAGTGAACCATTGTTCGCGACATATACGGATCCAAATGCTTGGATGAAAGCGATGGAACTCTGTGTACCAGCCGGGACATTGACAGATTTAAATATAACCGGACCAGATTTTTTACATTGGATGCCAATTGTACAGGATCAACAAACAGGTGGTATCATAATGAAAATTGTCCAGGAAATAGTATATGGTGCGATTATTGGTTATGTATTTTTTAAATGGGCACGTAAAGAACGGAAAAAAGATGAGGAGCAATTACAAGCTGTACCTCCTTATTTACAAACAAAGTAATCAAAAGGTGCATGGAGATTATGCACCTTTTGATATGGGGAAATAGAATTAATATGCAATAGGGAAAATGAAGGATAAATAAATTTAATTTTCTGTTTATTTATGTTAATCTATTATAGTCATGAATGAAAATGAATGCTTTTAAAGCAAGTGTAACGTTCGCTACTAGTTTCAATACACATGTAGTACTAGGTTTGAGTAGAGAGGTGCAAATCAAACTTGTTCTCTCTATTAAACATAAACTATTTTTAAGGGGGATGTTAAATGGGTAGTAGTGGAAGTATGGTAAAGCCAATTAGTGGTTTTTTAACAGCGTTAATTCAATATCCAGTACCAGTAGTGGAGTCACGAGCAGATATTGATAAACAAATTAAACAGATTATTAATACGATTCATTCAACCAAATCCGGTTATCCAGGATTAGAATTAATCGTATTTCCTGAGTATAGTACACAAGGGCTCAATACAAAAAAATGGACAACAGAAGAATTTTTATGTGCAGTGCCTGGAGCGGAAACAGAGTTGTTTGCTGAAGCATGTAAAGAAGCACAGGTATATGGTGTGTTTTCAATAATGGAAAAAAATCCAGATGGTGGGGAACCATATAATACAGCAATTATTATTGACCCTCAAGGCGAGATGATTTTGAAATATCGCAAATTGAATCCGTGGGTTCCAGTTGAACCATGGAAAGCAGGAGATTTAGGATTACCTGTTTGTGATGGTCCTGGAGGAAGTAAGTTAGCTGTTTGCATCTGTCATGATGGAATGTTCCCTGAAATTGCTCGTGAAGCAGCTTACAAAGGTGCTAACGTTCTGATTCGGATTTCTGGATACAGCACACAGGTGAGTGAACAATGGATGTTAACAAACCGTTCGAATGCATGGCAAAATTTAATGTATACATTATCAGTAAATTTAGCAGGGTATGATGGTGTGTTTTATTACTTTGGTGAAGGACAAGTATGTAACTTTGATGGAACTACTTTAGTACAAGGGCATCGTAATCCATGGGAAATTGTTACTGCAGAAGTATATCCTGAATTAGCTGATCAAGCTAGATTAGGATGGGGACTTGAAAATAACATTTATAATTTAGGGGCTAGAGGATACGTAGCTACTCCAGGTGGGGTGAAAGAAAATCCATATACATTTGTTAAAGATTTAGCTGAGGGGAATTACAAAGTTCCGTGGGAAGACAAAGTTAAGATAAAAGATGGATCTATTTATGGGTATCCAGTCAAAAAGACAATTCATTCTTAATTTGTAAACAAAGCATGCGTATCCATCTGGATACGCATGCTTTGTTTACTCTATAATTGAAAATTCCTTCAATTCTTTTTCAATATTTTGCAGAAGTTGTTCGCTTTTTTGGAGTACATTTGTAGGGAAAACTTCATTCTCTCCATATTCAACACCATGTGGATAATAATGCTTTCCTAATAGTGGTGGAAGTAATTTAATCTGTGCATGTCTGCCTCCAACATCTCCTTCTGTAGCGAAGCCTTGTACACGCAAATAATATACATCTTTTAATATTTCAAATTTGTAGTCGTATGTAACGCGTTCGTAATCCCATTGTCCTGCAAGTACGAAATGGTGATTTTGCATAATCTCAGTTAGAAGTGTAAAGTCAATTACTGTTCCTGTAAGTTTTGAATTTGTAAATTGCATGAAATCCCTCCTTATTTTAAATATTAAACCTTTAATTTTATAATAGTATGAATAATAAGAAATCGCAATTCATATTGCGAGAAAAGGGAGAATCACGGCTTTTTGGATAAAAATATGATATAGTGAAAAGAGTGCGGTACACACAAAAGGGAAGAAAAGGATTTGTGTATATCTCAATTTTATGTTCGTTCAGGAGGTATATTGTTTGAAGAAATTATTGCGTATCGTAATGATTACGATTTTTATTTTAGCGCTTGACTTATACGGGAAATTACTCGTTTCGCAATATATATTGACTCCATCTCAGTCTAAGCAGGAGAATAAGATTGTAAAAAAGAAACAGCCGATAAATGAAGGGTTTCCGGAAACAATATCTCAACTTATAGGTGCGGATTCTGAAAATCTGTTAGCGAAATGGGGGGAACCTGCTCGAATTGAACCCTCTGCATACGGCTACGAATGGTGGGTCTATAATCAAGATTTATCAAAATATGTTCAGTTTGGGGTTGCGGAGCATAAAGTAGTAACGGCTTATGCGGCTGGTGAACAAATCGATATAGCACCATTTCGTATGCATGAAAAATATGAAGAGGTGTATAAAAAAAATCCATTTTCACATGAAATTTCTTTGAAAAAGGAAAGGAATAGTTATCAATTTGAATTGTCTGATACTGAAATTGTAGAACAACCGCTTGTTTCAATAGAGGAAGATGGTTGGGCACAGTTGTATTTTGATCATTTTACACATGAACTCGTCGGAATTAGATATATGGATGATGATACTTTGCTAAGCCAGAGACCATATCAACTTGTATATTCTGGTGAATTGGTAGCAGAACAGCCAATGACTACGGAGAAAATGAAACAAGTAGAGCAGGGGAATATGCAACAAATTTTAGATTTAACAAATATTATTCGAGGTCGTCATCAATTATCGGTAGTAACATGGGATCAGCAAACAGCAGATGTAGCGTTGGGACATAGTAAAGATATGAAAGAGAATAATTACTTTTCGCACGATTCACCCAAATTTGGGACGTTAGGAGATCGATTACAACGTGGTCAAGTTGCCTTTCAACTTGCAGGTGAAAATATAGCGGCGCAGCATAATGATGGAATCGCTGCGGTGCAAGGTTGGTTGAATAGCGAAGGACATCGGAAGAATTTGCTAAATGAACAATTTACTGGGCTTGGTGTTGGAGTATATGATAAATTCTATACTCAAAATTTTATCCGAAAATAAAAAAGGTGTATGAATCGTCTAAAAATAGGCGAACCATGCGCCTTTTTTTTCTTACAATATAGTAGATATATTTGAAGAGGTGAGGATTATGACAACAACAAAAGGGCAGTTGCATCCTTCTGTTCAACAATTTAAAGAGTTTGTAAACCATCACCCTAAAATGGTTCATGAAGTTCGAAATGGTCAAAAAACGTGGCAGCAATTTTATGAGGAGTGGTATTTACTAGGGGAGAAAGATGAAACGTGGAGAGTTTATAAGGCGGATGGGGAGGCAGTTTCTTCTCCTATGAAAGAAAGTACAGATGAACCAACTGTGGACTTGATGGGGCAAATGCTTTCCTTTTTAAAAAAATTAGATGTAGAACAAATGCAACAACATTTAGCAAATGTTACGAGTGCGATTGGGAGTGTGCAGCAAGTGATTCAGCAATTTCAAGGGAAGCGTATACAACCAGAACAGAGTGATTCTGAAAATAATCCGTTTTTCTTTCAAAAAGATTAGGAGGAAAAGAGGATGAGGGCAGAGCTCATGGAATATATAAAAGCTGATGAAGATTTAGAACGTTATATTCGAGAACAACCATATTGGTATCGGAAATTGTCACGTAATCCAGAGGAAAAAGAGGCATTTGAATTAGCTGCCTTACAGTATTTTAAGAAGACAATTCCAGATAAAGTTGCTAAGTTTCAAAATCAACTGGCGGTTGCTTCTATTATGATTGACATGTTTCAATATATGAAGCAGCAAAATACAACGTAATTGGAAGGAAAAACTATGTCCGTCATGCGAAACTTTTGTTACAATAGAAACGAATTATTGAAAAAAGGAGTTATGGCATGACGGAAATTTGTTTAGTACGACATGGACAAACTGATTGGAATTTTCAAGAGATTATTCAAGGGCGTGAAGACATCCCGCTTAATGAAGTGGGGAAAAAGCAGGCAAGTCAAAGTGCTGCTGCTTTGCAGTTAGCGGCATGGGATGTGATTATTAGTAGTCCTTTAATAAGAGCACAAGAAACAGCACAGGCAATTGGTGATGCTGTTGGAATACATTCTATTATTCTTGATGAACGTTTTGTTGAGCGGGACTTTGGAGAGGCTTCAGGAAAACCAGTTTCTACAGTTAGACAACTTATTGCAGAAGGAAATGTAGAGGGTATGGAGAAAGATGAAAAGATTGTGGATCGCTGTTTTGCTGCTTTGAAAGATGTTGCAAAAATACATGAGGGTAAACGCGTTATTATTGTGGCGCATTCTCATGCGATTAAAGCAATTTTACACGCGATTTCACCGGATGAAATTACATTTAAAACGCCTTTGAAAAATGCATGTATTAGCTATGTAAAAGAAGAGAATGGGAGCTGGAATGTGCTCGAATATAATATTGCAGAGCATATTTGCATATAAGAGATTATAATGGATACGAATGTTCGGTAATAGAATCTTTTTGTTTTTGATAAGGTGGACACTCAAATTAGTAGTTCTGCTTTAAATGTGTTATGATGGATACTCGGAGGTGTCTCTCATGATTGTAGCGACGCTTGAAAGCGTAATGATTTTAGATAAGGCAGAACAGCTTGCAAAAGCGGTTGTTTGTTCAGATATAGCAGAGGGTTATCGAGAGTGTTATAAGGCGTTACAAGAAGATTTGGAAGCTCAAACATTAATTGGTCAATTTGCGGCAATGAAAGAGCGATACGAAGAAGTACAACGTTTTGGAAAATATCATCCCGATTATACTTTTGTTTCGACGAAAATGCGAGAGTTAAAGCGCTCTGTAGATTTACATGAGAAGGTTTCTGCTTTTAAAAAGGCAGAAAATGCATTGCAAAAGTTATTAGATGAACTCAGTGTAGCAATTGGTTCTGAAGTGTCATCAGCTATTAAAGTTCCGACGGGAAATCCGTTTTTTGATGCAGGTGGATGCGGAGGCGGTTGTGGCTCTGGAGGTAGTTGTGGTTGTAAAAAAACGGGGTGATATGCCCCGTTTTTTTAGGATTTAGAAGAAAACGTATACAGAATTTGTTTTGCAACGTACTGTAATTTCGTAAATTTCTGATTACTGTTCATGCGATACAAGAATATAAGCATATAAAAGGAGAAGATGGAGAAGATTATGTTCGGGCAACGACAAAGTATGATTGTTTATTTGCATTCATTGAAACATGCCAAGATTTTAAGGAAATATGGTAACATTCATTACATATCAAAGCGATTTAAATATGCAGTTGTATATTGTGATATGGAACAAATAGAGCATATGATGCAAAAGTTAAATAAACTTCCTTTTGTAAAAAAAATCGATCGGTCGTATCGCCCATTCCTCAAAACGGAATTTGAAAATTCACGTCCGGATCGTGCGAAAGAATACGACTATAGTTAAGTTGAAAAGAACCCTCCACCAATTTTGGTGGAGGGTTCTTTTCGTAAATGTAACTGCTATTAAGCCTCATCAAGCAGGCTTTTATGAGCAATTTATTCTACATACAAATCCTTTGTTTCCGCTTGAGAAAGTGCCTGCAAGTAATAGGATAAATAGCATGTTAGATGTAATGTAGCCTATTGCATGGGAGGGATAAAATGATTCATTCGCAAAATACCGATAAGATGATTAAAATATAAATCTTTTTCTGGGAAAGTTGTAGATGGTTTTACAACAAAAGAAGTAACTCTCTTTCCGATTTGTGCAGCAGTTTCTTCGAATAAGAGAATTCGTTTGCTTTTTTTATCTTCTAGTATAGGAATTCCTTCGCAACATATGTATAGCGGTTGGAAGTCACCGATAATTGTTGGTTTCAGAACAACAACAAGTGAGCATACTTTTTTTTTGTTTTTTAAGGTTTCAAATTGTAACATGTGTGCTACGCGGTCTTTATTTGTTTTGGCAATTTCAAGTAATTCATATAAATCGGAGTAGCCTTCTCCTAGTTCAATAAAACGTTGAATCATATCATTTCCTCCTCTTTCTTTTACTGTATCATTTCATTTTTTAAATGAAAAGCAGACAAATAAAAAAAACCCTGCAAAGCAGGGCCCTTCTTATACTAGTATGTACTAGTAAGAAGGCAAAGGGAGAGGAGAAACCGGAGGAAGAACTTATGGGGAAACGTAAGTCTTCTCCGCGGTTGGCAACAACATCGAAGGTGATGTTGTTATATTTATTTATGTCCAATCTGAATGAAGATATACATAATGAATTTGAAATTTATCGTTTGCTTTTTATTTTTCTTTCTTATATTTTATGATAGGATAAAAAAGATAAAGTGAAACTTCTGTTAATGAAGGGACTCTTATCTGAGAATAGCGGGATACATATATGTGGGACTAACGGAAAGTTATCATATGATATGTGATGATTTTTTATAGAAATACACTGGTTTTTATGTGAATAGGTAACAGATTTTGTTAGGTAGTAAGAGGAAAATTGAGTTATCTCTTGATAGAGAAAAAATCCTTGAAAAGCAAAGGGGATTTGATAGCGGTTACCTAGAATGGGATGAGTTTGTAATAATCGCTCGATAGATTGAAATGAAGGTAGTGACAACAAATGAGAGTAGTTTCTGGAAAATGTAAAGGGCATCCACTTAAAGCCGTGCCTGGTAATAAAACACGTCCGACGACGGATAAAGTAAAAGAAGCCATCTTCAATATGATAGGTCCTTATTATGAAGGTGGAATCGCCCTCGATTTATTTGGAGGTAGTGGAGGACTTGGAATTGAAGCGATTAGCAGAGGGATTGAGAAAGTTATTTTTGTTGATCGTGATAACAAAGCCGTGAAGGTCATTCACCAAAATCTAGAAAGTTGTAAAGTGCATGATCAAGCTGAAGTGTATAGAAATGATGCAGAGCGCGCTGTGAAGGCGCTAATTAAACGTGAAGTATCATTTGATCTTATACTCATTGATCCTCCATATAAAGATCAAAAAATCATTTCTCTAATTAGTATAATGGACCAACATGACTTACTGAAAGAAGATGGCTTGATTATGGCGGAACATGGTGATGATGTAGTCTTACCTAGTACAATAGGAAGACTTGTAAAGGTAAGGGCAGAAAATTACGGTATTACCGCAATTTCGATTTATAAGTATGAAGGTGAGGGGACCAAATGACAAGTATAGCAATTTCTTCAGGAAGTTTTGATCCGATAACTCTTGGACATTTGGATATTATTAAAAGGGGCGCAAAGGTATTTGATGAAGTATATGTTGTGGTGTTAAATAATTCATCTAAGACACCTTTCTTTTCGGTGGCAGAGCGTTTGGAGTTGATTAGAGAAGCGACAAAAGATATTCCGAATGTAAAAGTTGATTCGCACAGTGGATTGTTGGTTGAATATGCAAAAATGCGTAATGCTAACGCAATTTTACGTGGCTTACGTGCCGTTTCTGATTTTGAATATGAGATGCAAATCACATCGATGAATCGTAAGTTAGATGATAATATTGAGACCTTCTTTATTATGACAAATAATCAATATTCATTTTTAAGTTCGAGCATCGTAAAAGAAGTAGCTCGTTATGGTGGAAATGTAGCGGGGTTAGTTCCTCCTACTGTAGAGCGAGCTTTAAAAGAAAAGTTTCAAACCCCGTTAAAATGAACGGGGTTTTTCTTTGTTGATCGTGCGTAAGAATAATAAAATAACATATAGATATAAACAAAATAGTGTAAAAGTGGGCCCGTAGTGGAGTAAAAGATTCCAGGTCTTTGACAAAACAGAAGAATGGTTTGATAAAAAAACGGGAATATCTTGTTGACTAGGTGAAAAAGAATGTAATTTTTCATAAAGTGGCCCCCAAAATATAAAAGTGTAAATAGGGGCAAGAATACTTTGAATGATTCGGGCGAAGAAGTATGGTTTAAAACGGATGTCAGTTTCTGCTAATATGCTCGCCACTTGAGCTTGAATGGAAAAGCCACTAAAAGCAAGAATAAAGCTGGTTATCATCGCTTGTTCAAGTATGGATGTTTCACTGGTTTGACTAATCATTTGACTGCCTAGTGTCATTTCAAAAAGTCCTGATAAAATAGGAATACTAAAATGGGTTGACAGTTGGAAGAAAGATAAAATATGTTGCATAATAAAAGAAAGTGCTGCGGTGAGTTGGAAGACGGTAATCATTTTATTTAAAACGGAGAATAAAATAATAAATCCACCAATCATAAGTAAAGTTTGAATAGAGGAAATAATAGCATCGCCAAGTATTTTCCCAAGTGGCCTTTTTTCTTGTAAACGTGTTTCGTGGAGAATAGAAAAAGCGTGTTGTAAGGAACGTTTTGTAGTGGGTTGTTTTTCTTTTATGTAAGTGCTGTCATTGCCGTAAAATCGCATAAGTAAACCGACAGTAAAGTTGCTGATATAATGTGCAGCAGCTAGTATAAAACCTAATTTTGGATTATTAAAAAAACCAATAGAAACAGCTCCGAAAATAAATAATGGATTAGAAGAGTTTGTAAACGATACAAGTCGTTCGGCTTCAATTTGTGTTAGTTGGTTACTTTGTCGAAGTCTAGCGCTTAGTTTGGCACCTGCGGGGAACCCGGAAGCCATTCCCATTGCCCAAACAAAGCCGCCGATACCGGGTACGCGAAAGAGTGGGCGCATAAGAGGTTCTAATATAACACCGATAAACTTTACGACACCTATACTAATTAAAAGCTCCGCAACGATAAAAAAAGGTAGTAACGAAGGAAAGACAACTTCCCACCATATATTTAATCCGCGAATAGAAGATTGCAAAGCGGCTTGGGGGTGAAGTACGAGAGAAAGTGTGAGAAATATCATCGTTATGGTAAAAAAAGCTGTTTTCCATTTTTCGTACATTTTACCAAATCCCCCTTTGTCCCAAAAAACGTTCATTTCAGTATACGTGGATACATGTCAGATTTAGACCATAAGTATGAAAAGTGAGCGAAAAAAAATTGAGGGTGAGAGAAATGAAAGAACCGAAAATAGGCTTAGCTCTTGGATCCGGAGGCGCGAAAGGTTTTGCACATGTTGGAGTGATTAAAGTATTGCGAGAAGCAAACATTCCTATCCATATGATTGCAGGAAGTAGTATGGGAGCCTTAATTGGGACGTTTTATGCAGCGAGTTGCAATGTTGAGAGACTTTACCGAATGGCGGCTTTATTTAAAAGAAAGTATTATTTGGATTTTACTGTACCGAAAATGGGATTTATTTCTGGAAAACGTGTTAAAGATATGATTAAAATGTTTACATACAATAAAAATTTAGAAGAGTTAGATATCCCAACGGCGGTTGTGGCCACTGACATTTTAAAGGGGGAAAAAGTTGTATTTACAAGTGGCTCTGTTGCGGATGCGGTGAGAGCAAGTATTTCTGTTCCGGGTGTATTTGTGCCAGAAAAAATAGAGGGGCGTTTACTGGTGGATGGAGGGGTGATTGATCGTATTCCTGTATCTGTTGTCAAAGACCTGGGTGCTGATATTGTAATTGCTGTAGATGTATCTCCTATTAAGGTGAATGGAGAAGTGACATCGATTTATGATGTGATTATGCAAAGTATTGAAATTATGCAACATGAACTTGTTGTGAATCGGCAAATTGCATCGGATTTAATGATGCGTCCAGCGGTAGAACAGTTTAGTTCTCGAGCCTTTACGAACATTGAAGATATTATTCGTGTAGGAGAAGAAGAAGCAAAAAAACATATTCAAGATATTTACTTATTAATCGAGCAGTGGAAGGAGAAAAACAATGTTTAAGCGTTTTCGATTTATATATGCAATCATAATTGGGGTAATATTGGCGATGTTACTTGTGTATGTTCGTCTGCCGTACTATATAACAAAACCTGGAATGGCGGCGAAATTAACGCCGTATGTACAAGTTGATGGTGGAAAGAAAGAATCGGGGGATTTTATGTTGGTAACTGTTTCGATGGGTCCTGCAAATGTTGTCAATTTAATAGCAGCGCAATTTAATAAATATAATCATATTTCGAAAGCAGAAGAAATATTGCAAAAAGGAGAGAGTGATGAGGAATATCAATTTCGTCAAGAGTATGCAATGAAAGATTCTCAAAATGCAGCTATTTATAATGCATATAAGCGTGCAAATCGTTTGGTCTCCTTTCAAAATAAAGGCGTTTTAGTCGCTGGAGTTTCAGAAGGAATGCCTTCTGAAGGGAAATTAAAGTTAGGCGATATCATTGTCGCTGTTGATGGACAGTCATTTGAGATGAGTGATCAATTTGTTGCATATATGAAAGGGAAAAAAGAAGGAGACATAGTAAATGTAGAGTATGTTCGAGGTGGGAAACGTCTTACAGAAAAATTAATGTTAAAACCGATTCCTAATGGCAAGGGACGTGTAGGAATAGGGGTTTCTATTTTAACAGAAAGGGAATTAGTAGCAGATCCAAAAGTGAAGATTGATTCGCATGAAATTGGTGGCCCATCAGCGGGATTAATGTTTACACTAGAAATTTATAATCAACTTGTGAAAGAGGATTTAACAAAAGGTCATGAGATTGCGGGGACAGGAACAATCAATGAAAAAGGTGAAATTGGTCCGATTGGTGGGATTCAGCAAAAAGTTGTAGCTGCAAATGATGCGGGAGCAGAAATATTCTTCGCACCAAATGAAAAAGGGGCATCAAAATCAAATTATAAAGATGCACTTGAAGCAGCAAAAGATATTGAAACAAAGATGAAAATTATACCAGTGGATACATTAGATGATGCGTTAACATATTTAGAGAAAATGTCATGAAAAAACCTCTCGTTTCAGAGAGGTTTTTTCATGAAAAGAATTCTCCGTTACAGATAGGAAACGGGATTAAATGTAGGTTAGTTTTATAAAAAAATTCCGTTTGTTTCATCGTAGCGAATTGGGTGTTGTGTCATATCTTTTTGTATACATTTCATGCGCAAAGGCTCTTGCAGTATAGAGAAATAAACAGCGTTTGCTTTTCGTTCTATATCTAGTACTGGATGTTGAAATGTCTTCGTATGAGTAAGGAGTGGAAGTTCTATTTTCTTTTTATTTTGCGAAATATAAGCTTGCCCTTTTTGGGACATACCAAGCAGGCGGATATATGGAGAGTGCTTTTCTATATTTGCTCGTGCTAGTTCTTCTTTTGTTGTATTTGTTAAAATATGTGTACATGCTCGTTGTAATCTAGTCCATGTATAACGTTTTGTTTTTAATGCTTCCATGAAAGTAAGAAATGACGAAGTTGTATGTATTTTGGATAAAATTCGATGCTCCAATCCTTCTTCCACTTCATATATATGTTGTAGCTCCTGAGAAGACATTGTCATGAGTTTATATTTAAAAAAGGGGAAATACTCCTCCCAGCTATGCAACGTGTTATGTGCGTGTTTATAGCGTTCTAAAAGAGATGCAGTATGTTTTGGCACATATGGATAAATCGTCGTGAAAGAATTGTCTGTACGAAATAATTGCTTCCGAATGCTGGTTGCGCTTGCGATGCGATCATCTTGAAAAGTTTCATCATGATAATGAGATGCAAATCTTTGTATGGTATGTGCATGGATTAAACTTTCTTGTGAAAGAATTGCTTCAATGTAATGTAAACCTAATATATTGTTTGGCTGGGACATATCAACAGCATTGGCGTTTGTTTGGATATGCGAAAAAGCTTCAGAAGTGGACTTTGCATAGCTGTTTCCAGCATCCATAAATTGCTGTACAAGGCGATTGAAAGTATCTTTTTCCTTTTGTTGCAAAGAGATGGTGTTATAGAAGTTCTGAACTTTTCCGTCTTCACTACCAAAGCAAATTTCAGAGACGCCAAGGGCATTTAAGATAGAGATGGATCCGTTTGCAAATGTTTCAGCTTTTTGCGTCGCGAACGCGTAGGGTAGTTCTACGACGAGATCAATTCCACCAGCTAATGCCATCTTTGTACGATGCCATTTTGATACAATGGCTGGCTCGCCACGTTGTAGAAAAGGACCGCTCATTACGGCGATTGTAACGTCAGACTGTGTTAACTTTTTTGTTTGTTGCACATGATAAGAATGACCGTTATGAAAAGGGTTATATTCAACGATGATACCACTTGCCTTTATAATAATCTCTCCTTTCGATGTAGCATCTTTTCTAAAAACATGATAATCTATATATTATTTCCTATAATGACTTCATTATAGTGTAAAGAAAAAACATTGACAAATATAAAATGGCTAGCTATAATTTTGTTTGTTGCCTTGAGGTGATATGATATGAAATGGTCCATCCATCAATTAAACAAATTGAGAAATAAAGGATTGACATTGGATGAGATGGTAGATGTAAATGAGCTAAAAGAAGTCGAGAAAGAAATTCGCGAAGTTAATCCTGTTCACGTAACAGGTAGAGTTGATTTTGGCTCCAGTAAGTTTACGTTTCATCTACATATAACTGGAAGCATGGTATTACCATGTTCTCGATCTTTAGTAGATGTAACATTACCATTTGACATTAAAACAACTGAGGTGTTCCAAACTTCAGAAGAAGAGTATGAAACGGAAGCAGAAATCCATTACTTAGACGGAGAAGTACTTGACTTACTCCCGATAATCAAGGAAAATATACTTTTGGAGATTCCAATGCAAATTTTCAGTGATGATGTTTCCGGTGGAGCACCGACGCAAGGTCAAGACTGGCAAGTGATTTCGGAAGAAAACAAAGAAAAGCCTGTTGATCCAAGGTTAGCAGGACTTGCGAAGTTTTTTGACAAATAATCGGAAGACTGGTTAAGGCCTTCATATGAAAATAACTATTTCTTTTAAGGAGGTGGGAAGAATGGCTGTACCTTTTAGAAGAACTTCTAAAACAGTAAAAAGAAAGCGTCGTACGCATTTCAAATTATCAGTACCTGGTATGGTAGAGTGCCCAAGCTGTGGTGAAGCGAAATTAGCTCACCGTGTATGTAAAGCATGCGGTACTTACAAAGGTAAAGAAGTAATCAGCAAGTAATTGCAGGAAATAAACGTAGAAGAATATCTTCTGCGTTTATTTTTTTTGTTTTATTCTTTTCATGTTGGTATTCTATCTCTTCTAGTAACTGCATATGTTTAATAAAAAATGCATAAGGAGGACTAGAGGGATGGCAACAACAAGACAAGATGCATGGACTAATGATGAAGATTTGCTTCTGGCTGAAGTAGTACTCCGGCATATTCGTGAAGGTGGAACGCAACTGTCTGCCTTTAAAGAGGTAGGAAGAAATTTATCCCGTACACCAGCAGCGTGTGGTTTTAGGTGGAATTCTTACGTTAGAAAGCAGTATAAAGAACGTATTGAAGAGGCAAAACAAATTCGTAAGATAGAAAATTATGAAGTGAAACAATCAAAAGCGATAGAGGTTCCCCTAGTTTCTATTACAGTGGATGATGTGATTAACTTTTTACAAAAATATAAAAACGAAGAAGAACCAAAAGAATTACAACGAAAAATTGAAGTGTTGCAAAAAGAAAAAGAAAGTCTTCTTCAACGTTTATCTATATATGAGGAAGAATACCGAACGTTACTTGATTACATTGATCGAAAAAGAAATGTTATGGTGCTAGAAGCAAAAGGGAAAGATTCAGTTCATGGGCATGAAACATTAGAAAAGTTGAAAAAATAAAAACAGCTGGATAACAGCTGTTTTTATTTTTATCCTGCTATTTACGGGTGATAAGCCTCCGTCTTAAAACTTGATAGGAGAATAACTGCCAGTAAAAGCTCGATTAGTGAGGGGGAACTATCAGTAGGGGATGAAGAAAACCTTACTGATAAAAGTTTTGTTTTATGCAGATTCTTCATTTGTAACCGCATTCAAATTAACTTCTGGATACCAAATGTAAAAATCACCATCCGTGGTCGATATTTGTTGGAAGTTTAATTTATCCCAAAATGCAGCAGATTGGATGCGAGCTGTTGTCTTAATAGGAAATTGTAGTTGTTTCGTAAAATCAACAAGCATTTGACCAAAACCTTGTTTTTGAAAATTTGGCAATACTTCAAGTTTAGAAAGTTCTACGTAAGATCCAGTAAATTCAAGACTAGCCTCACCGTGTCTTCTCATATACAAGCTCATCCGTGCGATAAGAGAGCCTCCGTAATAAATTCCGTAAAATGGAGATTCACTATCGTTCTCGATGATATTTGCTTGTAATTCTTCGAACATGGAAAGCTCTTGGGCGCCACAGCCTTTAAATTTTTTAAATTCATCTAATGTTTTATAATTGATGAGCAAACGCTCAACTTTTGGGAATGTCATTTTATCACATCCTCTTCTTGTCTTATAAAATAAAGAAAAGTATAAATATTTTCAATAATATTATAACTCATTTTTTCATTTTTATGAAGAAAATAGAATATTTCTTTCAGTATTTTTTTGAGGGATTTGCTAAACTAGAGAATGAACTGTATTCGTAATCGGTATATACATTGTTGATAAGAATTTTCCTTTACTGAAATATAAATAAGATATATTTGATGCTAAGACAATAGATATAGAGAGGGGGAGTCAGGAGACTTTTAATTGATAAAGAGGCATTTTGGCCTGTTCATTAGTTGAAGGGATCTTGTATGAATTAAGATGAGGATTGGAATTATTGGCCCGGGGGCGATTGGTCTTCTTTATGCATTTTATTTAAAAAAGAATGGGCAAGATGTTACATTGTTTGCTAGAACGGTAGAACAAGCTGAAAAATTAGTGGAAACGGGGGTCGTATGCATACGTAATGGAAATTTGGAACGGGTGTTTCCTGATGTAAAGCCGATAGAAACAATTTTAGATGAGAGGTTAGATTATACATTTGTAGCTGTAAAACAATATCACTTAAAGTATGTAATGCCTTTTATCGCTGGTCAACAACGACTTATTTTTTTGCAAAATGGGATGTCTCATCTTCAAATATTGCAAGGACTTCCATGTGAAAATATAGCAATAGGTATCGTAGAACATGGGGCGAAAAAGGAGAATGAACATATAATACATCATACAGGAGTTGGAATTACAAAGTTTGGATTAGTACGTGGTGATAATGATCGATATCGATCATTATTGAATTGTTTTTCTTCTTCATTGTTCCCATTAGAGGTAAAGAAGGATTGGAAACAAACGATGTATAACAAACTTGTGGTAAATGTATGTATTAATCCGTTAACAGCCCTATTTAATATACAAAATGGCGAGTTGTTATCGAACCCTTTCTTTTATAAAACGATGGAACAGGTATTTCAAGAGGTTGTATTTCTTATAGGTGATGAATTGAAAGAAGAACTATGGGAAATGGTTTGCCATGTGTGTCAAAAAACGTCAAGTAACATATCATCTATGCTAGCTGATGTGAGAGAGAACCGAAAAACGGAAATTGATGCGATTGTTGGTTATGTGATAGAAGAAGCAAGGACGCAACAAAAGCAAGTTCCTACGCTACAATTTTTGTATAATGCTATAAAGGGATTAGAAACATAAGAGATATTCTTTGCTTTTGCACTGAACATTGACTACAATGTGGATTGGTGAGAGAACAGGATATGAAAGGAAGAATTATATGGAGATAAAAGAGATCTCTGTTCCACTACAAGGTGTTGTGGCGGACTATATGAATGGTAAAAAAGAGATACAGGCATGCTTCGACTATCTGTTAACAGAAGATGGATTTAGACAGCGTCTGCATGATCTAAGTGATAGAAAGTTTTTCCGTCAAGATTTGGTGGCGCATTTATTAGAATATAATACACAATTATATGCGGGAGAACGTACACTTCGGAATATAGAGGCGCTTACAAGTGAAAATACATATGTTGTTGTCGGGGGACAACAAGCGGGGTTATTGACAGGGCCATTGTATACTGTGCATAAGATCATTTCGATTTTACAACTTGCAAAAGAAAAAGAAGAGAGCCTAGGAGTCCGTGTTGTCCCTGTATTTTGGATTGCTGGTGAAGATCATGATATTGATGAAATTAATCATACTTTTGTAACGAAAAATAAAAAAATAAAAAAGACGATTTTTCATGATCGTCATCCGAAGAAGGCGAGTGCTTCTGAATCTGATCTTTCAATTGAAGACTGTAGAAAGTGGATTGAGGAGATTTTTAAAACATATCCAGAGACAAAATTCACGAAGGATGTATTGCGATTTGTTGAAGATGCATTGCAGAAGTCTCGTACATATGTAGATTTCTTTGCGCAACTTGTTATGAAATTATTTGTAGATTCTGGCTTGATTCTCGTAGATTCTCATCATCCTGCATTAAGGAAATTAGAAGTTTCCTTCTTTAAACAAATGATAAGCGAATATAAAGAAGTGCAAAAAGGTCTTCGTAATCAACAGTTGTTCATGAGGGAACAAGGATATAAAACGATTATTGAAACAAAATCAAATGCAGTACATGTCTTTATGCAACTGGATGAAGAACGTGTGCTGTTAGAAGAGGAAAACGGGAGATTTATTGGAAAAGAAGGTGCTTATTCATTTTCGTATGAGGAATTGATAGCGGAAATGGAAAGGAGTCCAGAAAGATTTAGCAATAATGTGGTAACAAGACCGCTTATGCAAGAATTTGTTTTTCCAACATTGGCATTTATTGGAGGTCCTGGTGAAATAGCTTATTGGAGTGAATTGCAGCAAGTATTTCATGTGTTGGGCTTACGAATGCCACCGGTCGTCCCTCGTCTGACAATTAGTTATTTAGAGCGTGATATTGCAACGGATTTATATGATTTACAATTACAAGAAAGTGATCTATTTGTAAAAAATATAGATGAACTACGTGAAAAGTGGCTTTCTGATCAAATGGCAGAACCGATTGACGAGCAATTTACAGAAGCGACAAAGGGAATAATAGAGATTCATGAAAATTTACAACGTTTTGTGAAAAGGATAGATCCTGGATTGCAACAATTTGCTGGGAAAAATGAACAAAAAATCAAAGAGCAAATTGAATTGTTAGAAAGAATGTTGAAGCGAAATGTTGAGAAAAAGCATGAAGTTGAACTAAACAAATTTCGTCGTTTGCAATTTGCGCTTCGCCCATTAGCTGCGCCGCAAGAACGCGTGTGGAGTATATGTTACTATTTAAATCAGTATGGGTTAGATTTTGTTGAACGAGTGACGCAGCAGTCGTATTCTTGGAATGGAAAGCATCATATTATCAAACTATAAAATCTTGCTCTTAGGAGCAGGATTTTATTTTTGTTTTGTGGAATTACCTCTAAAAGATTTTTGAATTATAAAACAAATTGGTTGTGAATCGATATTGCTGGGGAAAAAACATGTATATGACAAAATAGAACAAAATGTAAACGTATTATTATGTTTTTCGACATGTTTTTATTTAAATTCCCGCAAAAGATGATAAAATTTAGTATATAATAAAATGAGACTGCGATTTGTGGATATTAGATTTCCACTCATGGTAAGTTGAATGAATCGCGTTTTAACAGCGTTTATTTCTCCAAGGTTTGTTAGGAAGGAGAAAGAGAGGCATTCAACATAATTATTTTGCAAAAAGTAGGTGCAACAATGTTTAAACACGTAACAGTTCTTTTGAAAGAAACGGTAGATGGTTTGGATATAAAACCAGGTGGTACATATGTAGACTGTACGCTGGGGGGAGGAGGACATAGTTCTTACTTATTATCTCAGCTAACAGAAGGAGGAAAATTAATTGCATTTGATCAAGATGAAATTGCGATTCAAAATGCAAAAGAAAGATTTTCTTCTTATGGTGATCAATTTATAACGGTAAAGAGTAATTTTCGCTACTTATCAGAAAAACTACATGAATTAGGAATAACAGAAGTAGATGGGATTTTATTCGATTTAGGTGTTTCATCCCCGCAACTAGATACACCAGAACGTGGCTTTAGTTATCATCATGATGCACCATTAGATATGCGAATGGATCAAGATGCCCCATTAACGGCATATGATGTTGTAAACAGCTGGTCATATGAACAACTTGTAAGAATCTTTTTTCAATATGGTGAAGAGAAGTTTTCTAAGCAAATTGCAAGGAAGATTGAAGCGTATCGTGAGAATAAGGCGATTGAAACAACCGGCGAGTTAGTAGAATTAATTAAAGAAGGAATTCCTGCTCCGGCTCGTAGAACGGGCGGACACCCTGCTAAACGAGTATTCCAAGCAATTCGAATTGCTGTAAACGACGAGTTGAAAGTATTTGAAGAGGCACTGGAAGCAGCGATTGAAATGGTCAAGCCGGGCGGAAGAATTAGTGTTATTACGTTCCACTCGTTAGAAGACCGTATATGTAAAACAACATTTAAAAGAAACAGTACAACACCACAACTTCCTCCAGGGTTACCAATTATTCCAGATGAGTTTAAGCCGAAACTAAAGCTCATTACAAGAAAGCCGATTTTACCTTCTGATATAGAGTTAGAAGAGAATAATCGGGCGCGTTCTTCGAAACTACGAATCGCCGAAAAACGATAAAAAGGAGAGAGAGGTATGACAAATTTAGCTGTAAAGTATAAACAACAACAAGTACAGGAACAAGTAGAATCTCAAGCCCCGCAGCAGGCAATACAACCAAAGGTGAAAACAAAAATCACAAGAATTGAAAAATTGTTGTATGTCGCTTTTATTGGCTTTTTATTATATTCCTGTGTCGCTTTTATTGGAAATAAAGCGGGACTATATCAAGTTAATGCGGAAGCAGCAAATATAGAGAGTGAAATTGTTAAACAGCAAAAATCAAATCAAGAGTTACAAGCTGAAGTTGAAAAGTTAAGTCGTTATGAGCGTATCGCAGAAATCGCAAAAAAACACGGGCTAGAAATTAATGCGAATAATGTGAAAGGTTTACATTAATACAATAGGTGTGAAGCAAATATGAAGATAAATATGGACAAATTTCATACCAATAGGGGAGCAGGTTACTTTATGATATTTTTCCTCCTGCTCTTTTTGCTGTTGTTAGCCCGATTTTTTTATATTCAAGCAACAGAAACAGTGTATGATCAAGACTTAAAGGAACTTGCAAAAAATAAGCATAATAAAAACGGTGTATTAGAAGCGAATCGTGGAACGATTTACGATCAAAACGGGCATGTGTTAGCGCAAGATGCAAACTCATATAAACTCGTTGCGGAGTTGAAGGGTGATGCCCCTGTAAAAGATAAAAAGGATGCTGCAAAAAAAATTGCGGGTGTACTTGAAAAAAATGAAGATGAAGTTTTAGCGTATTTAAACAAAGATAGAACACAAGTGGAGTTTGGAACGCTAGGCAAGAATTTGACGAAAGAGAAAAAAGATCAAATAGAAGCTCTTGACATACCAGGGATCTCATTTGTTACTGAGAAAGCGAGAGTATACCCAAATGGAGACTTTGCTTCTTACATATTAGGTTTTGCCAAACCTAATGATAAAGGAATTGCAGAAGGGAAATTTGGATTAGAACAAAGTCTAGATAAGTATTTACGTGCTTCTAATGGAAGTGTAGCGTATACAGGGGGGCGTAACGGTGTTTCTCTTGAAGGTGGAAAAGTAAATGTAAAGGCACCGAAAAATGGAGATAACGTGTATCTAACAATAGATCAGCGAATTCAAAGCTTTTTAGAAGATGCGATGAAAGCTGCTGATAAACACTATGAACCTGAAATGTTAATTGGGGTTGTTGCGGATCCGAAAACGGGAAAAGTGTTAGCGATGTCTAGTAGCCCTAGTTATGATCCAAATAAGCGTGATATTCAATACTTTTTAAATGATCCAATTGCAAATGCATTTGAACCAGGATCTACAATGAAAATCTTTACATTAGCGGCGGCAATCAATGAAGGTGTATATAATGGACAGGAGTATTACCAATCAGGTACGTATCCAGTTGGAAATCGTAAAATAAGAGATCATAATGGCGGTGCAGGTTGGGGATCTATTACGTTTGACGAAGGGGTTGAACGTTCTTCAAATGTTGCGTTTGCGATTTTAGGAGATCAAAAACTTGGATCTGATCGTTTCCGTCAATATATTCATAAATTTGGAATGGATGAAAAAACGCATATTGACTTACCTGGTGAAGCTGAAAATAAAATTATATTTGATCAACAAATTCAACAGGTAACAACAGCCTTTGGACAAGGGTCAACTGTAACACCGATGCAGCTTGTACAAGCTGCAACAGCAATTGCAAATGACGGAAAAATGATGAAACCATATACCATTGATCGAATTGTAGATCCCATAACAGATAAAGTGAAATTACAACATAAACCAGAAGAAGTAGGAAAGCCCATTTCAAAAGAAACAGCGGCACAAGTGAGGCAATTACTAGAACGTGTTGTCACATCGCCGAAAGGTACCGGGAATGCGTATAAGATTGATGGGTATTCAGTTGGTGGTAAAACAGGGACAGCGCAAATTCCTGATGGCAAAGGTGGATATATGACTGGAAGAGAAAATTATATTTTCTCATTCCTAGGTATGGCACCGATGGATGATCCTCAGCTGATTGTATACTTAGCAATTAAGCAACCGAAACTAAAAGATAATGAATACGGAGCACAACCTCTTGCTGAGATGTTTAAGTCTGTAACGAAAAACAGTTTAGAGTATTTGAAAATTAAACCACATGAAGTAAAAGATCCGAAAAAGTATGTGAAAGAACAACAAGCAGTTGTTCCAGATGTTACTGGGAAAACAATGGAAGAAGCGAAAGCGACATTAGAAAAAGCGAAATTCCGCCCGGTTATATTAGGTGAAGGTAAAGTGAAACAACAGGTACCGAAAGCGACTGAAAAAACATTGAAGGGTGATCGTGTCTTCTTAGTAGGAGATAATCCTAAAATGCCAAATATACAAGGGTGGGCACTTCGTGATGTTATGAATTTAGCGAAAACGTTAAATCTTAACTTGAAACCATCTGGTACAGGATATGTGACAGAGCAAAGTGTAGCAGAAGAAGCGTTGTTACAACCTGGTACAGAATTAGCTGTAACACTTGTGCCTCCACTAGAGCCGCAACAAGAGGCAGAAAAACCATAAGGTGAAAATTAAATGAGTGAGGCAGTACTTTCTGCGAATTGTAGGATGAGATGAAACATTTAGCTATGTAAGTAAGGAAGAGTAAAAAGTTCTATTCAAATAGGTACAAGCATATATTGGAACAAGCTAGGCGTAAGGGGGGCTTGTTCCAATATGCGTGTATCGAATGTAACGGTTAGAAAACGACTTATTTTTATACTTGTATCAGGTATACTCATTTTCACAATCATTGATATTCGTCTTGGATATGTACAGTTTTTTCTTGGAAATATGTTAACAGATCGTGCGAAGGATTCTTGGAGTCGTAATATTACTTTTGAGCCTGAGCGAGGAAAAATTTTAGATCGAAATGGTGTGGAACTTGCAACAAATAAAAGTGCACCAACTGTCTTTGTTGTACCAAGGCAAATTGAAAAACCAGCAGAGACTGCAGAGAAATTAGCTGCAGTTTTAGGTGTGGAAAAAGAGGAGATTTATAAACGGGTTACAAAAAAAGAGTCAATTGTAAGATTGGATAAAGGCGGGAGGAAAATTTCCCACGATAAAGCGAAGGAAGTACGTACTTTAAGTTTAAAAGGCGTTTATATTGCCGAAGATTCGATTCGTTATTATCCGTTTGGAAAATATTTATCGCATGTATTAGGTTTTGCTGGTAGTGACAACCAAGGGCTTATGGGCTTAGAAGCGTATTATGATAAAGAACTAAATGGTGATAAAGGACATATTCGCTTTTTTGCGGATGCGAAAGGACAACGTATGCCGAATGTCGGGGATGATTTTAAAAAACCAGAGGCTGGTTTGGATTTAAAGTTAACAATTGATTCTCGAATCAATACGATTATGGAGAGAGAACTGAATATTGCAGATTCTACGTATAATCCAGACGGTATGATAGCAATCGCGATGAACCCGAAAAATGGTGAGATTTTAGGGATGTCGAGTCGCCCAAGTTTTGATCCAGCAGACTTTCAAAGTGTTTCACCAGAAGTGTTTAATCGAAACTTGCCTGTATGGAGTACATATGAGCCAGGATCGACCTTTAAAATCATTACCTTGGCTGCCGCTTTAAATGAAAAATTAGTAGACTTAGAGAAAGATACGTTTTATGATGATGGAGCAGCTGAAGTTGACGGGGCTAGGTTACGTTGCTGGAAAGCTGGTGGACATGGTAGTCAAACATTTTTGGAAGTCGTCCAAAACTCTTGTAACCCAGGTTTTGTTGAATTAGGAGAACGTCTCGGGAAAGAGAAGTTATTTGAATATATTCATGATTTTGGTTTCGGGCAGAAGACAGGAATTGACTTGCAAGGAGAAGGTAAAGGAATTCTATTTGACTTAAAAAAAGTTGGACCAGTTGAACAAGCAACAACTGCTTTCGGGCAAGGGGTGTCTGTTACACCAATTCAGCAAGTTGCAGCAGTGGCAGCAGCTGTAAATGGTGGGACATTATATCAGCCGTATATTGCGAAGGAATTTGTTGATCCATCTAATAACCAAGTGGTAAGAAAGAAAACACCAGTAGAGAAACGAAATGTTATTTCCAAGGAAACATCAGAAAAAGTTCGATATGCGTTAGAGAACGTTGTGGCAAAAGGTTCTGGTAAAAAAGCGTATATTGATGGTTATCGTGTTGGTGGAAAAACGGGAACTGCTCAAAAGGTGAAGGATGGAAAGTATTTAGATAATAATTATATTGTATCTTTTATTGGTTTTGCTCCAGCAGATGATCCGCAAATTGTTGTGTATGTTGCGGTTGATAACCCTAAAGGAATTACTCAATTCGGTGGAGTTGTTACTGCACCAATTGTAGGAAATATTCTTCGTGATGTGCTACCTGTTATGGGAGTAGAACCACGCAAGGAGCAAGTCGAAAAAGAATATAAATGGGGCGATACTCCTACGATAGAAGTTCCTGATTTAATTGGGATGAAGAAGAAAGACTTACAAACCCAGCTTGTAGACTTACAACTTGATGTAAGTGGTGAAGGAGAGAAAGTAATTAAACAATCGCCAGAAGCGGGTGCTAAAGTAAAAGAGGGTTCGAAAATTAGAATTTACTTCGGCAATTAAAGGGTAAGTGGTTGTGTTTTATGATACAATTGGTGGAAGTTAGTTCAACTTAGAAGACTTGTTTTCATAAAAAATTGAATTTCTGTGAAGAGAAGATAAAATGAAGTTGTTCAGTTGAGACTAGTATATGTTTCATTGATGAATGGAGCTGTTTTTCGAGCTCTTAGGCAATAACCTCTCGTCCTGATTCTTCATGAATGGAAGACGAGAGGTATGAATTGTCTGTTAAGTAAGAGATAAATAAACAATGTAGAGAGGGTTTAGTGAAATGAAGTTGCACACACTTGTATCATGTTTGCATGATTTTCCAGTTGTTCCAAAAGAAAATCCAGAAATTACATCCATTGAAGCTGATTCACGTAAGGTAACAAATGGAAGCTTATTTGTATGTATGAAAGGGTATACGGTTGATAGCCATGATTTTGCTAAACAAGCAGCCGCGCAAGGTGCGGCTGCTATTGTTGCGGAAAGACCGATTGATGTTGACGTTCCAGTTGTACTTGTGAAAAATACCTATCGTTCATTAGCTGTGTTAGCTGATTATTTTTATGGGCAGCCAACGCAGAAGTTGCATTTAATTGGAATTACAGGTACAAATGGAAAGACAACAACATCGCACATTATGGATGAAATTATGCGAGCACACGGTCATAAAACAGGGTTAATTGGAACAATTAATATGAAAATTGGTGATGAAACATTCGAGGTGAAAAATACAACGCCAGATGCACTGACACTTCAACAAACGTTTCACCGTATGATTGAGAAAAACGTAAATAGTGCAGTAATGGAAGTTTCTTCACATGCATTAGCTCTTGGGCGTGTGCATGGCTGTGATTATGATGTTGCAGTATTTACAAATTTAACACAAGATCATTTAGATTATCATAAAACGATGGAAGAATATAAGCATGCAAAGGGCCTGCTTTTTGCGCAGCTTGGCAATAGTTATCATCATAATCGTGAAAAGTATGCGGTATTAAATAGTGATGATTCAGCAGCAGAAGAGTATATGAGAAGTACTGCGGCTACTGTTATTACGTATGGAATTGATACACGTAGCGATATTATGGCAAAAGATATTGTTATGACGAGCGGTGGTACATCATTTACTCTTGTTACGCCGAATGAAAGTATTAATATTACAATGAAGTTAATTGGCAAGTTTAATGTATACAATGTTTTAGCTGCAACAGCAGCTGGGCTTGTTTCTGGTGTGAACTTGCAAACAATTATTGATGTTGTGAAGAATTTGCATGGAGTTCCAGGACGTTTTGAGGTTGTGGATGGCGGACAGGATTATACAGTCATTGTCGATTATGCTCATACCCCAGATAGTTTGGAAAATGTGTTAACAACAGCAAAGCAATTTGCAAAAGGGAATGTGTATTGCATCGTTGGTTGTGGTGGCGACCGTGATCGAACGAAAAGACCGATTATGGCGAGCGTTGCTACAGAGTTTGCGACTCATGCAATCTACACTTCAGATAATCCAAGAAGTGAAGACCCACAAGCAATTTTGGATGATATGTTAACAGGTGCAAAAGGGAATAATTATGAGGTAATTGTTGATCGAAAAGAAGCGATTTTTCATGCGATTTCAGAAGTAAAAGCAGAAGATATCATTATCATTGCTGGAAAAGGCCATGAAACGTATCAAATTATTGGAAAAGATGTACATCATTTTGACGATCGTGAAGTTGCGAAAGAAGCAATCACCGAGCGTTTAAACAACAAAGAGTAACAACATGAGAGGGGGACTACATGTGCTTGAACAAGGTTTATTAGTAACGGCTGGGGTAGCGTTCTTAATTTCTGTTGCCCTTTCGCCATTGTTTATTCCATTTTTACGCAAATTGAAGTTTGGACAGAGCATTCGTGATGAAGGTCCAAAATCACATCAAAAAAAATCAGGAACGCCAACAATGGGTGGTATTGTCATTTATGTGTCTATGATGGTGACAACCCTTATAATGGCGATTAAATTTAATCATTTAGGTGCGGAAGTATCATTACTATTATTAGTTACATTCGGTTATGGATTGATTGGTTTCTTAGATGACTATATAAAAGTTGTTAAAAAGAGAAATCTTGGTTTAACATCAAAACAAAAATTAATGGGTCAACTTGTGATTGCAATTGCATTTTTTGTAATTGCTAAAGGTATAGGATTTGATACGCGTTTAATGGTTCCTGGAACGGGGATTGAATTTGATTTGCACTGGGCATATTTTATTCTGGTTCTTATTATGCTTATTGGAGGATCAAATGCAGTTAACTTAACGGATGGTTTAGATGGGTTGTTATCAGGGACAGCGGCAATTGCATTTGGAGCGTTTAGCATTATTGCAGTAGCTCAAGAACAATATGCGGTAGCGATTTTTTGTATGGCAGTTGTTGGAGCAGTACTTGGGTTTTTAGTGTTTAATGCAAATCCAGCTAAAGTTTTTATGGGAGATACAGGATCTCTTGCTTTAGGTGGGGCAATAGCTGCGGTAGCAATTGTATTAAAACAAGAATTATTACTTGTGGTTATTGGCGGCGTATTTGTAATGGAAACTTTATCTGTTATCATTCAAGTTATTTCATTTAAAACGACAGGAAAACGTGTTTTTAAAATGAGTCCACTGCATCATCACTATGAACTATGTGGTTGGTCAGAATGGCGTGTTGTTGTAACATTCTGGTCTGTAGGATTTTTATTAGCAGTATTAGGAATTTATATCGGGGTGTGGATGTAATTGAAAACTGTAACTGACTATCAAAATAAAAATATTCTTGTATTAGGCATTGCCAAAAGTGGTTATGCGGCAGCTACTTTATTAAAAAGCTTAGGGGCAAATGTTATTGTAAATGACGGAAAGCCATTAGCTGATAATATATTGGCTGCGGAATTACAAGCAAAAGGAATGGACGTCGTATGTGGCGGTCATCCTTTAGAATTATTAGAAAGAAATATTTCGCTTGTTGTAAAAAATCCAGGGATTCCGTATTCTAATCCACTGCTTGTTGCAGCGAAAGAAAAACAAATTTCGATTGTAACAGAAGTGGAGTTAGCGTATCGGATTTCAGAGGCGCCTTTTGTTGGAATTACGGGATCTAATGGTAAAACAACAACGACAATGTTAACATTCGAAATGTTGAAAGAAGGACGGAAACACCCCGTTATTGCTGGAAATATAGGTACTGTAGCATGTGAAGTTGCACAAGAGGCAAAAGAAAATGAAGTAGTTGTTACGGAACTTTCATCCTTCCAGTTAATGGGTGTTGAAACGTTTCAACCTAAAATTGCAGCATTTTTAAATTTATTTGAAGCACATTTAGATTATCATGGTACAAAGAAAGAGTACGGTTTAGCGAAAGCGAATATTTTTAAAAACCAAACCGAAACAGACTATAGTGTAATGAATGCTGATGATGCAGATGTAATGGCCTTATCAGCAAATACTAAAGGACAAAAAGTACTATTTTCGGCTACGAAAGTAATTGAAGATGGTGCATGTATTAAAGATGGTGCTCTTTATTTTAAAGATGAGAAAGTCGTTGAAGTTCAGGATATCGTTTTACCTGGTAAACATAACTTAGAAAATATTTTAGCTGCAATGAGCATCGCAAAATTGCTAGGTGTAGCAAATGAGGCAATTGCCCTAGTATTAAAACGATTTACAGGTGTCAAACATCGTCTAGAATATGTGACGACAATTAACAACCGTAAGTTTTATAATGATTCAAAGGCAACGAACATGTTAGCGACGGAAAAGGCTTTATCAGCATTTACAGGGCCTATTATTTTGTTAGCAGGTGGTCTTGACCGTGGAAATGAATTTGATGATTTAATTCCATATTTTGAACATGTAAAAGCAATTGTAACATTTGGACAAACTGCACCAAAGCTAGTGAAAGCAGCAGAAAAAGCAGGATTAGATATAATTGAAAGTGTCGATAATTTAGAAGAGGCAGTAGAGAGAGCTTATGTTCACTCTACAGATGGAGATGTCATTCTTCTTTCGCCAGCATGTGCAAGCTGGGATCAATTTAAAACATTTGAAGAAAGAGGAGACATTTTTATACAAGCTGTGCATAAACTTATATAAAGTACAAAACATCAGTAGGTTAACACCTACTGATGTTTTGTTACATAGAACAAAAAAAGCTTCTTCCAAAGAGGTGGTGTTCATTGCCAATGAAGAAAACGCCTGATTTTATTTTGATTATCGCTACACTCCTGCTGTTAACAATTGGAATGATTATGGTCTACAGTGCAAGTGCTGTTTGGGCTTCCTATAAGATGGGTGATTCATTCTTTTTTGCAAAAAGACAATTGCTATTTGCTGGACTTGGTGTAGCCGCGATGTTTTTTATTATGAAAATTGACTATTGGATATGGCGTACTTATTCGAAAGTAATTTTGCTTGTTTGTTTTATTCTTCTTATTCTTGTTCTGATTCCTGGAGTTGGACTTGTACGCGGGGGAGCTCGAAGTTGGATTGGAATTGGAGCGTTTTCCATTCAGCCGTCAGAATTTATGAAATTCGCGATGATTATTTTTTTAGCGAAATTTTTAGCGGAGAAGCAAAAGGTGATTACATCCTTTAAACGTGGTTTACTTCCTGCACTTGGTTTTGTATTTGTCGCATTTGGAATGATTATGCTGCAACCAGACCTTGGAACAGGAACAGTAATGGTTGGGACATGTATTATCATGATTTTCATTTCAGGAGCACGAGTTTTTCATTTCTCAATGTTAGGGCTAGTTGGTGCAGCGGGCTTGGTTGGATTAATTGCATCGGCACCATATCGAATGAAACGAATTACATCCTATTTAGATCCGTGGTCTGATCCGCTTGGGAGTGGATTTCAGATTATTCAATCATTGCTTGCGATTGGACCTGGTGGTTTATTTGGCTTGGGGCTTGGGCAAAGTAGACAAAAATTTCTTTATTTACCGGAACCTCAAACGGATTTTATTTTTGCGATTTTATCCGAAGAATTAGGTTTTATTGGTGGATCGTTTGTGTTATTATTATTTAGTCTGTTATTATGGCGCGGGATTCGTATAGCATTAGGAGCGCCAGATTTATATGGTACGTTTTTAGCAGTAGGTATTGTGGCGATGATTGCGATTCAAGTGATGATTAATGTTGGTGTTGTGACGGGGTTAATGCCTGTTACAGGAATTACTTTGCCATTTTTAAGTTATGGTGGGTCAAGTTTGACCTTAATGCTAATGGCAGTTGGCGTATTGTTAAATATAAGTCGTCACTCTCGCTACTAAACCCTGTTTTTTAGACAGGGTTTTTCGTATGTGGAAAACGGTGAAATATATCATGAATATAATAAATACAGTTGAAATTAGAACAGAGAAGCGGAGGAATTTGTAGTGCGAGTATTAGTTAGTGGTGGTGGCACAGGTGGTCATATATATCCAGCCCTTGCTTTAATTAGGGAAATAAAGAAACTACATCCTGAAGCAAGATTTTTATACATTGGTACGGAAAATGGATTGGAGAGTACAATTGTTCCAAAAGCAGGTATACCTTTTCAATCTATTGTTATTAGTGGATTTAAACGTAAAATATCCCTTGATAATGTAAAAACGGTAATGCGTTTTCTAAAAGGTGTACAAGATAGTAAACGATATATTCGTCGATTTAATCCAGATGTCGTGATTGGTACAGGTGGCTACGTATGCGGTCCAGTCGTATACGCGGCAGCAAAATTAGGAATTCCAACAATTGTACACGAACAAAATAGTGTGCCTGGTGTAACGAATAAATTTTTAAGTCGATATGTAGATAAAGTTGCTGTATGTTTTGAAGCGGCTTCTGAGCATTTCCCACAATCTAAAGTTGTCATGACAGGGAATCCACGTGCATCGGAAGTGATGAACCAAAATGGATTGAAAGGGAAGCGTTCAGTGGGACTTGCTCTTCCTAAAAAGTCTGTTCTTATTTTTGGTGGGAGTCGCGGTGCTAGACCGATTAACGATGCTTTTGTAGAAGCAATTGAACAATTTGGTAACAAAAACTATGAAGTGTTGTATATTACAGGTGAAGTGCATTATGATAAAGTAATAGAGGCTGTGAAACAAAAGGGAAATCCGGATAATGTAATCATTAAACCGTTTATTCATAATATGCCAGAGGTACTTACTGGTGTAGACCTTGTTGTTTCACGTGCTGGTGCTACAACGCTAGCGGAATTGACAGCGCTAGGAAAGCCAAGTGTTTTAATTCCAAGTCCTTATGTGACAAATAATCATCAAGAGAAAAATGCTCGATCAGTTGTGGACAAGGGGGCAGCGAAAATGCTTCTTGAAAAAGATTTAACAGCTGAAACGCTTCTTCGTGATATTGATGAGATTTTGTTACATACTCAAACATTACAAAATATGAAACTAGCTGCTGAGCAGTTAGGGATTCCAGATGCAGCAAATAAGTTATTTGAAGTGATGAAAAAGCTTGTACAAAATAACGTTAGGTGAATGCCCTGCATACTACTGTAATATGGAGACTTATTATGGGGGAGAGCATCATGAAACAATTGGCAAATGAGCTTATGGAAGCAAAGGTTGGTAAAGTATTAGAAAATGAATTATTAGCTCGTTATACAACTATGAAAATCGGTGGACCAGCTGATATTCTAATCGTGCCAAGTAGTGTTGCTGGTGTTGAGAAAACTTTAGAATTAGTAAAGAAACATGAAATGAAGTGGACGGTAATTGGACGTGGTTCTAATCTTCTTGTATCTGATAAAGGTATTGAAGGTGTTGTAATTCGTTTAGGAGAAGGATTAGACCACTTAGAAGTAGAAGGAACTACTGTAAGAGTGGGCGGAGGTTATCCCCTAATTAAATTGTCAACATTAATTAGTCGACAAGGTCTATCGGGATTAGAGTTTGCAAGTGGTATCCCAGGAAGTGTTGGCGGAGCAGTATATATGAATGCTGGCGCTCATAAATCTGATGTTTCAGAGATTTTGACGAGAGCATGTATTATGTTTGAAGACGGTACAGTTAAGTGGTTAATAAAAGAAGAGATGGATTTTTCTTATCGTACTTCTGTTTTACAAACAAAGTACTCTGGCATTGTATTAGAAGTTGAGTTACAGCTAAAGACAGGAAACCGTGAAGAGATTGTTCGAAGGATGCAAAAGAATAAAGACTATCGTCGTGAAACTCAGCCATGGAATCATCCATGTGCAGGTAGTATATTTAGAAATCCACTACCAAACTTTGCTGGGGATTTAGTAGAAAAGGCTGGTCTGCGTGGTCATCAAATTGGCGGCGCGAAAATTTCTGAAATGCATGGGAATTTCATTGTCAATACGGGATCTGCCTCTGCAAAAGATGTGCTCGATTTAATTGCGTTTGTTAAAGAAACAATCAAAGAAAAATTTGATGTAGATATGCATACAGAAGTAGAAATCATTGGAAGATAACTGTTATCCGTTCCGCTCATTATCATTTATGTTATAATAAGAAGATAAGAACGGCATGCGGAACATGCCGTTCTTTATGTTACATAGGGGGATCGTACATGAAAAATAGTAAAATTATTAAACTACAAGATCGTGTACCAAAATTAAAAAATCAAAATCAAAATCAAAATCAAAAGAAAAAAAATAAGAAACCTGTCAATCATCGATTGATTTTATACGTATCGATTTTATTTTTATTAGTCCTTTTTTTAATTTATTTTAGGTCTCCACTTAGTAATATAAAAAAGATAAGTGTTTTTGGGAATCATTATATGACAGATGAACAGGTCATGAAGGAATCTGGAGTTACATATGATACTAGTTATTTTCGGGTGACAGCACATAAGGCGGAAGAAAATTTAACGAAACGAAAAGAAATTAAAAAAGTAAATGTCAAGAAACGATTCCCCAATAAAATTGATATTCACATTGAAGAATATATAACAATAGGTTATATAAACAAAGGTGGAAAACTACAACCGCTTTTAGAAAATGGTAAAACACTTAGCGTGCTTCCGAATGGGAAATTACCTGTGGCAGCTCCGATTTTTGAGCCATTTAAAGAGGAGAAGATGAAAGAGTTAATTGGGGAACTAGAAAAATTAACACCGACTATTCTGAGATCTATTTCTGAAATTCGCTATGCTCCAACAAATTCAAATGAGGATCATCTTACCTTATACATGAATGAAGGCTATGAAGTTAGTACGACTATTCAGGACTTTGCAAAGCGTATGGAAGCATATCCGTTTATTATAAAAAATATAGAGCCGGGTAGAAAAGTTTTAATTGATTTAGAAATTGCTACCTATCTTAGATATTTAGACGGTGAAGAAAAAAAGCAGTAGAGTAGTAGTTTTATTTCTTTTTAAATACAATAACGACAAGTGTGTTCTTCTATATGTAAATTTCATTACAATTATGATTAATTTGGTGAAAAATATCCATATTTTCTTTGATTCAAGTTAGGATTGGTATAAGTTTAGCTTTTCTACGAGTACATCTTAGTGTAGACTTATATTTGGCGGTAATCTTTGCGTTTTATGCAGAGTTATTTCAAAATAAAGCAGGCATTCACAAGTTACTGTGATTTGAATAAGTGAATGTTAAATAAAAATAAGAAAAATATAGGGTTAAAAAAGGGAAACGCATAAAGACGTTGAATATTTTTCTTATAAATAGTAAAGCTGCGATTGTGGTTCCATATATTGACTTGTATGGTATAAATAAAGAAGGAGGTGCCAAAGAATGAACAGCAATGAAATATATGTTAGTCTTGACATCGGTACATCCAATGTTAAAGTCATCATTGGTGAAATGGTTAATGACAGCTTAAACATTATTGGTGTTGGAAATGTAAAATCAAATGGTTTGAAAAAGGGCTCTATAGTTGATATAGACGAGACTGTTCGATCAATAAAAAAAGCAATTGAACAAGCTGAGCGCATGGTGGGAATTCACATTGAACAAGTTGTTGTAGGTGTCAATGCAAACCAAGTACAGCTTCTTCCTTGTCACGGAGTAGTAGCTGTTTCAAATGAAGATCGTGAAATCGGAAATGAAGATGTCTTACGCGTTTTAGATGCAGCACAAGTTGTGTCAATTGCTCCTGAACGTGAATTTATTGATGTGGTACCTCGACAGTTCATTGTAGACGGTCTTGACGAGATTAACGATCCACGCGGGATGATTGGTGTAAGATTAGAAATGGAAGGCACATTAATTACAGGTTCAAGAACTTTACTACATAACCTACTTCGTTGTGTAGAAAAAGCCGGTCTTGAAATTGTTGATATTTGTCTGCAACCTTTAGCTGCTGCCACAGTTGCTTTATCTTCTGATGAGAAGAATAGAGGTGTGGCACTTGTTGATATCGGCGGAGGATCTACAACTCTATCAATTTTTAGAGATGGCGAGTTACAAGCAACGAGTGTATTACCATTAGGTGGAGATCATATAACAAAAGATATAGCTATTGGGCTAAAGACTTCAACAGAGAACGCGGATCAAATTAAGCTGAAATATGGACATGCTTTTTATGATACTGCATCTGAAGAAGAGATATTTACTGTTCCTATCATGGGAAATGATCAAACAGAACAGTATTCTCAATTGGAGTTATCTGATATTATTGAGGCACGTGTAGAGGAAATTTTAATGTTTGTTCAAGAGGAAGTACATAAATTGGGAGTGAAACAAGTAGCTTCTGGATATGTACTAACTGGTGGGATTGCTTCTATGCCGGGTGTTCTTGATCTTGCATATGATATTTTACATGAAAATGTTCGTATAGCAACTCCAGATTATATTGGTGTTCGTGAACCTCAATATACAATTGGAGTTGGATTAATTAAACACTCTTATCAAAAAGCGAAATTACGAGGGAAAGCTGCTCAGGAAAAGCAAGAGCACTTTGAGCCAGTACCAGCACCAATGCCGGTACAACAGCAACCTGCGAAACAAAAAGCTCGTAATCAAAGCAATAATAATCAAAATGATGAACGTATGATGTCAAAAGTAAAACGTGTATTCCGTTATTTATGGGATTAAAATTGGACACGAAAAATGAGGTTCTAGGGGGATTTCGATATGTTAGAGTTTGATACTACTCAAGATCAATTAGCAAATATAAAAGTTATCGGTGTCGGTGGTGGCGGAAATAATGCTGTTAACCGTATGATCGATCATGGCGTACAAGGTGTAGACTTTATCGCTGTGAACACTGATGCACAAGCGTTAAATTTATCAAAAGCTGAAACGAAAATGCAAATTGGTGGAAAATTAACACGTGGACTTGGTGCTGGCGCAAACCCTGAAGTAGGGAAAAAAGCCGCTGAAGAAAGTAAAGAACAAATCCAAGAAGCACTTCGTGGTGCAGATATGGTTTTCGTAACAGCTGGTATGGGCGGTGGAACTGGAACGGGTGCAGCTCCAGTAGTCGCACAAGTTGCAAAAGAGCTAGGTGCATTAACAGTTGGTGTTGTAACGCGTCCATTTACATTTGAAGGGCGTAAACGTGCAACGCAAGCTGCATCTGGTATTGCAGCATTTAAAGAAAATGTAGATACATTGATTGTAATTCCAAATGATCGTTTACTAGAAATTGTAGATAAAAATACACCGATGTTAGAAGCGTTCCGTGAAGTGGATAATGTATTACGTCAAGGTGTTCAAGGTATTTCTGATTTAATAGCTACACCTGGTCTTATTAACTTAGACTTTGCAGACGTAAAAACAATTATGCATAATAGAGGTTCAGCATTAATGGGTATTGGTTCTGGTAATGGTGAAAACCGTGCTGCTGAAGCTGCAAAAAAAGCAATTTCTAGCCCGTTACTAGAAACATCTATTGATGGTGCACAAGGTGTTATTATGAACATAACAGGTGGCGCAAACCTAAGTTTATATGAAGTACAAGAAGCTGCCGATATTGTAGCTTCGGCTTCAGATCCAGAAGTAAATATGATTTTCGGTTCTGTTATTAATGAAGGATTAAAAGACGATATTGTTGTAACTGTTATTGCAACTGGTTTTGATGATAGCGTTGCAATTCAACCACCAAAACTACTTGTACGTCCGACGGCAAATGGGAATCACACGCAACAACAACCAGTGGCTCAGCCACAAAAACAACGCGAAGTAAAACGCGAAGTAAAACGTGAAGAGCCTGTTGTACATGATCGTAATACAGATTCAGATGATATCGATATTCCAGCATTTTTACGTAATCGTCGTAGACGATAAAAGAAAAGGAGCTATAGTTTAGCTCCTTTTTTTGTTTCTAAAGAAAAAGAATAGTGTTAAATTAGTTGGTACTTGTCTTACTATTTTATTAGTGTTTTATTGATAGGGACATGAAAAAACATTACTGTATGAGCTAATTTTTACAATAAAAAAAGATCTGTTTAGCAGGTCTTTTTTTATTTCAATCATTCTCTGATAGCTATATGTACTCCTATAAAAAAATACTTTTATTCTCTCGCGACAGATTATGTCTAGAAACCACAAAATAACAAAAAAACCCCTCCGTAAATTGACACACTTTCCTATTGGATATGCATTATACTAGTCTCAACTTAAAAAAAGAGGTGAATGGTTTGGTTGTTTACGCCGACGTTGTTTGGTTGCTAAACGCCTGCATTGATTTTCTTTTACTTTTATTAACAGCAGCTGTGTTGAAAAAGAAGATCAAAAGATGGAGGCTTGTATTAGGGGCATTCATTGGTTCAACAATTGTTATTTTTGCCTTTACCCCTTTTGCTTCTATGATGACACACCCGATTATAAAATTGCTTTACTCGTTAGTTATTGTATACACAGCGTATGGATTTACGACTTTTCGAGATTATACACAAACCGTTCTTACCTTTTATTTTGTAACATTTATGGTAGGTGGAGGTTTGATTGGAACTCATTTTTTCCTTCAAACAAATGAAATGCTAGATGGGTTAGTTCAGGCAAAATCAATTTCTTATGGTGACCCGGTAAGTTGGTTATTTGTCATTTTTGGATTTCCGATTGTTTACTATTTTTCGAAAAAACGTATTGAAAATGTGGAAGTGACCAAGATTCATTATGATCAAATTGTAAAAGTAAATATTAAACTAGTTGACAATGAGATTGAACTAGATGGCTTGATTGATAGTGGAAACCAATTGTATGATCCTATAACAAAAACACCGGTTATGATTATGCATATTTCCTCATTAGAGCATTGTTTACCAACGTGGCTAACAGAACAGGTTTATTCTAAAACAGAGATTCCACAAATACCAGAAAATGATTCTGGTTGGGCAACAAGGCTACGCTTAATTCCTTTTCGAGCAGTAGGAATTGATCATCAATTTTTATGGGCAATCAAGCCAGATGTTGTTCAAGTTCATCATGAAGGTAGCGATATGATTGTAAACAAAGTTTTGATTGGGTTAAACACACAGCAATTGTCTACACATGGAGAATATCAATGTATTATCCATCCGAAAATGCTGATATCACAAAAAGTGACAATTGCTTAATTATGAGAGGTGGGGGAGTATGGCGAAATTGAAATTTTATTTAATATATCTTTGGTATAAAGTATTGCTGAAACTTGGAATTAAGACCGATGAAATTTACTATATTGGTGGAAGTGAGGCACTACCACCACCTTTGACAAAAGAGGAAGAAGAGGTTCTTTTGAATAAATTGCCAAAAGGAGATCCAGCGGCACGCTCTTTACTTATTGAACGCAATTTGCGCTTAGTTGTGTATATAGCTCGTAAGTTTGAAAATACAGGAATTAACATTGAGGATTTAATTAGTATTGGAACGATAGGTCTTATTAAAGCTGTGAATACATTTAATCCTGAAAAGAAAATAAAATTAGCAACCTATGCATCACGTTGTATAGAAAATGAAATTTTAATGCATTTACGTAGAAATAATAAAAATCGTTCAGAAGTTTCGTTTGATGAACCATTAAATATTGACTGGGATGGAAATGAATTATTGCTATCGGATGTTCTTGGTACGGATGACGATATTATTACAAAAGATTTAGAGGCTACTGTAGATCGTCATCTTCTTATGAAAGCACTACATCAATTAAATGATCGCGAGAAGCAAATTATGGAATTGCGTTTTGGGCTTGCAGGTGGAGAAGAAAAAACACAAAAAGATGTAGCAGATATGTTGGGGATTTCGCAGTCTTATATTTCACGTCTTGAAAAGAGAATTATAAAAAGGTTACGAAAAGAATTTAATAAGATGGTATAAAGAATTTATTGGAAACCCCCGTATTATCAAGAGTAATTTGTAAAACCAATCGGTATTCCGATTGGTTTTCTTGTGATTTTTATAATTGGTAAATGAAGTGTTAGTTAGAAACGATATGCATAAAATTCCCTCTGAAGGAGATACTTTACACTGTACAGCAACTCCCGATAGGAGGGAACACTTTGACGAGAAACAAAGTAGAGATTTGTGGTGTTGATACAGCTAAACTTCCAGTACTAAAAAATGAAGAGATGCGTAAATTATTTCGAGAAATGCAAAGTGGAGAGATAAGCGCAAGAGAGAAGCTAGTAAATGGAAACTTACGCCTTGTACTGAGCGTCATCCAGCGATTTAACAACAGAGGAGAATTTGTTGATGATTTATTTCAAGTTGGCTGCATTGGACTTATGAAATCCATTGATAACTTTGACTTAAGCCAAAATGTTAAATTTTCAACGTATGCTGTGCCAATGATTATTGGGGAAATTCGTAGATATTTACGAGATAACAATCCAATTCGCGTCTCACGCTCATTGCGGGATATTGCGTATAAAGCGTTGCAGGTAAGAGAAAAGTTAATTGCCGAAAATTCAAAAGAACCAACGGCAATGGATATTGCTAAAGTACTCGAAGTGACACATGAAGAAATTGTTTTCGCACTTGATGCCATTCAAGACCCAGTTTCATTGTTTGAACCAATCTATAATGATGGGGGAGATCCCATTTTTGTAATGGATCAGTTAAGCGATGATAAACAAAGGGACGAGCAGTGGGTGGAAGAATTGGCATTAAAAGAAGGAATGAAGCGCTTAAATGACCGGGAAAAGATGATTATTCGAAAACGTTTTTTCCAAGGGAAAACACAAATGGAAGTAGCAGAAGAAATTGGGATTTCTCAAGCGCAAGTGTCACGCTTAGAAAAGTCAGCAATTAAACAAATGAATAAAACGATTCAAGGATAAGGTCTCACCATTTATGGTGAGACCTTTTTATGGTGTGTAATGGAGATTCTGTTCATAGAGAAGGGAGGGTATTCATATAATGGCAATAAAATAAAAGTTTAGTGGGCGGTTACTTCCTGTTAATAACAAGATAAAGGAGGGGATGAAAGTGATACGGATTTCAGAGTTTCAGATGAAGGATGTTGTAAATGTTTCAGATGGGAAAAAACTTGGGAATATTGGAGATATTGATATTGATATGAATACAGGGAAGATTCAAGCGGTTATTATTTCAAAGCAAACACGCATGTTAGGGTTGTTTGGAAAAGAAGAAGAATGTATAATTCCATGGAAACAAATTGTAAAAATTGGAGAAGATGTCATACTAGTAAGGGTAGATCATGTCAATTCTGTAACAGAATCAATACAAACACCGACAATTTCTTAAAGAATATTACAAATTCCTCTTTTTTTTCTGTTGTCATTATGGAAAAATAAAAGTATGGTAAAATAGACAGGAAGTACCATGATTTTTATGTTATTTTAATTAGAAGGAGCCGCTTTATGAGAGAACCATTTAAATATGTGGACGGTATATTGTATTTACAAGCTTGGGAAGAACTTGGAAACATTACTGCTGGCTTTACGACAAAAGATGGTGGGGTAAGTACAGGCTCCTTTCACGCGATGAATTTAGGATTACATGTGAATGATATCATCGAGAATGTTCATGAAAATAGACGGATTTTAGCGAACAAGTTACAAAAGCCATTAGAAACTTGGATTTGTTCAGAACAAGTTCATGATCATCATGTTGAAAAAGTAGGACACGGGGAAAAAGGGCGAGGAATCTATTTGTATGAAGACGGTATTTCAAATACAGATGGTATTTATACGACTGATAGAGATGTGTGTTTAACATCTTGTTATGCCGATTGTGTTCCACTCTATTTCTATGCACCATCACATGGCATGATAGGACTTGCACATGCTGGATGGAAGGGAACTGTAAAAGGAATTGTAAAAGAAATGATTCAAAAGTGGAATGCGGAAGGAGTACTAGTTCAAGAGATTCATGTTGCAATTGGACCAGCTATTGGGTCATGTTGTTATGTTGTTGATGATCGTGTATTAGAAGCAGCAAAACAAGCGGTAGACGGACCTGTTCCATATAAATTGATTTCAGATGGGCAATATGCAATTGATTTAAAAGAAGTTAATCGCATATTATGCATACAAACTGGCATAAAAGAAGAGCATATTGTGATGTCGTCTCTTTGTACAAGCTGTGAAGAACAAATGTTTTTCTCGCATCGCCGTGATCAAGGGAAAACGGGAAGAATGTTGAGTTTCATAGGCTTTAAGGAGGAGTGAAAACAGTGGCAGTACAAGAAAATTTAGCAGTTGTAAATGAAGAAATTAAAAAGGCATGTGAACGAGCACAACGCCCAGTGCAAAATATTAAGCTTGTAGCAGTGACAAAAACAGTAGGAATTGAAAAAACAAATGAAGTAGTAGAAGCTGGACTTACTGATTTAGGTGAGAACCGAAATGAAGGGTTTTTACAAAAATATGAGCATTTTGGCTCGGAAGTAAATTGGCATTTCATCGGTTCATTACAAACGAGAAAAGTAAAAGAAATAATCAATAAGATTAATTATTTACATTCATTAGATCGCCTTTCTCTTGCAAAAGAGATTCAAAAGCGTGCTACAAAGAAGGTTCGATGTTTTGTACAAGTGAAAACATCATCTGAAGAATCAAAGCAAGGGTTATTGCCGGAGGAAACGATTACGTTTATTCGTGATTTGCAAGGCTTTGATAAAATTGAGGTTGTTGGATTGATGACAATGGCACCATTTACAGGTGAAGATGAAGAGGTTCGTCGATGCTTTAAGGCATTGCGTATGTTACAAAAACAAGTGCAAGGATTAGAGCTACCATACGCTCCATGCGAAGAGTTATCGATGGGAATGTCAAATGATTACACGATTGCAATTGAGGAAGGCGCTACATATATTCGTTTGGGGACGATTCTAGTAGGAAAAGCGTAAAAGGAAGGAGAATGTTATTATGAGTTGGTCAAAAGTAAAATACTTCTTTTTTGACACTCCGGAAGAAAAGGAAGCTCAATATGCTTATGAAAAGGAGCGAACAGAAGTGAAAAAACAACAAGATCCACCGCAGAAACAGCAGGACATCCCACTTACAAAAGCACAGCCAAAACAAAATATTGTGAGTATTGAAACGGCTAAACAGTCTTCTAAAGTTGTTTTATTAGAGCCGCGCACATACTCAGAAGCGCAAGGTATTGCGGATCATTTAAAAGGGAGACGGGCTGTTGTTATTAATTTACAAAGAATGTCAACAGACCAAGCTGTGCGTATGATTGACTTTTTAAGTGGTACTGTATACGCTATAGGCGGGGATATTCAAAAGTTAGGACCGAAAACATTTATTTGTACCCCTGAGACTGTTGATATTGTTGGGGCTATTTCTGAGTTGTTCGGTGAAGAGGAAGAGACAAATATAAAGAGGTGGTAATACGCCATGACAACGATTTTACAAGTATTGCTCTATGCCATTGAGATTTATTCTTGGGCGCTTATTATCTATATTCTTCTATCTTGGTTTCCGGGAGCAAGAGAATCAACATTTGGTGATTTCCTCGCACGTATCTGTGAACCATACTTAGAGCCGTTTCGGAGATTTATTCCGCCTTTTGGTATGATCGATATCTCTCCAATTGTTGCAATTATTGCATTGAAGCTTGCTAGAGGCGGTTTAGTGAGCCTGTTTCAATATTTCTTGTAGCGAGAGGTTGAATGAATGAGCATCTATGAGCATTTTAGACCTGAAGAAGCGGTCTTTGTAGATAAAGCATTAGAATGGAAACAAGCAGCTGAAGAGTACCATCAAGTGAAATTAACAGATTTTCTTGATCCGCGCCAACAGCAAATTGTTGCTACGGTGATTGGACAGCAAGGGGATGCTGCTTTACAGTTTGGTGGTGCTACCCCGAAGGCGGAAAGAAAAAGAGCTCTTATATATCCAGAGTATCTTGAATTAAAAGAAGAAGCATTTCAAGTAGAAGTATTAGAAATTGACTATCCTTCCAAATTTTACACACTTGAACATAGGCAAATATTAGGTGCATTTATGTCTCTTGGCTTAACGAGAGAAAAGTGTGGAGATATTTTTCTTCAAGAAAATCGTGCCCAAATTGTAGTTGCAAAAGAAGTTGTTTCATACATTGAAATGAATTTACAATCGATAGGAAAAATGAAGGTCTCACTCTCTCCTGTACAAGTAGAGCGAGTATTATGCATACAAGAAGAATGGAGAGAACAGTCTGGAACTGTTTCATCACTTCGCCTTGATGTCTTACTGGCTGAAATGCTTCATATATCACGTCAAAAAATGCAGTCACTTATAAAGAATGGTCTTGTGAAGGTGAATTGGAAAGTTGTAGAACAAACTTCGTATGAATGTTTTCCGGGTGATGTATTTTCAGTTAGGGGATACGGCCGTAGTAAATTATTTTCTGTAGAAGGAAAAACGAAACGCGACAAATGGAGAGTTTTGTATGGTATACTAAAATGATTGGTTTTTTAGAAGGAAATTCTCTTATTTTGTCGAAGAAAAGATATAATTAAAAGAGGAAAATTTAGATAACTACTTGGAGGTGGCGTTTGTGCCGTTAACACCATTAGATATTCATAATAAAGAATTCGGTCGCGGATTCCGTGGCTATGATGAAGATCAAGTAAATGAGTTCCTTGATCAAATCATTAAAGATTATGAATTAGTCATTCGTGAGAAAAAAGCTTTAGAAGAAAAAGTTGCCCAACTAGAAGGGAAATTAGATCATTTTTCTAACATTGAAGATACGTTGAACAAATCTATCGTTGTTGCGCAGGAAGCAGCGGAAGAAGTAAAACGTAATGCACAAAAAGAAGCAAAATTAATTGTGCGTGAAGCAGAAAAGAATGCAGATCGTATCATTAACGAAGCTTTAGTGAAATCAAGAAAAGTTGCATTTGATATTGAAGAACTAAAGAAACAAGCAAAAGTATTCCGCACACGTTTCCGTATGCTATTAGAAGCGCAGCTTGAAATGTTAAACAACGATGATTGGGACAAGTTAATTGAGTTAGAAGACGAAGTAGACGAGCTGTTGAAAAAAGAAGAAACAGTGTAAGCTTGACGTTTTTCTCATTATTACATATAATTTTAAACAACATATTTATTAAGAAAAACGAAGATAGGGATAAGTACCTTTTTCATACCTTATATAGCGAACTGAGGATGGTGTAAGCTCAGGATAAGGAGGATAATGGGAAGATCACCCTGGAGTTCCGCGCTGAACAAAGAAGTAAGCGTAGGCGTATATTCGCGTTAAGAATATAAGAGGACTTTGTACATATGTGCATGGTCTACTAGGGTGGTACCGCGGGAGACTTTCTCGTCCCTTTTTGGGGATGAGAAAGTCTCTTTTTTATTCCATTTTTTAAGGGTCTTTCTTTTATATATTCGAGGAGGAATTGAGCATGGAGTACAAAAATACATTACTAATGCCGAAAACAGAATTCCCAATGCGTGGGAATTTACCAAAACGTGAGCCTGCAATGCAAGAACAGTGGGCTGAAATGAATATTTACGAAAAAGTACAAGAACATACAAAAGGTCGTCCTTTATTTGTGCTGCATGATGGCCCTCCATATGCGAATGGTGACATTCATATGGGACATGCATTAAATAAAGTATTAAAAGATTTCATTGTTCGTTACAAATCGATGACAGGTTACTGTGCACCATATGTACCAGGGTGGGATACACACGGTTTACCAATTGAACAAGCTTTAACGAATAAAGGGGTAAAGCGTAAAGAAATGACGGTTGCGGAATTCCGTAAATTATGTGCAGAGTATGCATATGAACAAGTAAATCGTCAACGTGAGCAATTTAAACGTCTTGGTGTACGAGCAGATTGGGACAACCCATATATCACTTTAGAGCCAGCTTATGAAGCACAACAAATTAAAGTGTTTGGCGATATGGCGAAAAAAGGTTATATCTATAAAGGACAAAAACCAGTTTATTGGTCTCCGACAAGTGAATCAGCTTTAGCTGAAGCTGAAATTGAATACAAAGATAAAAAATCAGCATCTATTTACGTGGCATTCCCTGTAAAAGACGGAAAAGACGTATTAGAAGGCGACGAGAAATTTATCATTTGGACGACAACACCTTGGACATTACCAGCAAACTTAGGTATCTCTGTGCATCCAGAGCTTGAATATAGCATTGTAAAAGTAAATGATGAAAAATATATTATTGCTTCTGAACTATTTGACACAGTTTCAAAAACGTTAGAGTGGGAAAATACTGAAGTTGTGAAAACAGTTAAGGGTAACGAACTTGAGTATACAGTTGCAAAGCATCCATTCTATGACCGTGATTCTTTAGTTATGCTTGGTGAGCACGTTACAACAGATGCTGGTACAGGTTGTGTACATACGGCGCCTGGACACGGGGAAGACGATTTCCTTGTTGGTAAGCAATATGGATTAGAAGTTCTTTGCCCAGTGGATGATAAAGGTGTATTAACGAGTGAAGCACCTGGATTCGAAGGTTTATTCTACGATAAAGCGAATAAGCCAATCACAGAAAAACTAGAAGAAGTTGGCGCGTTATTAAAATTAACATTTATTACGCATTCTTATCCACATGACTGGAGAACGAAAAAACCAATTATCTTCCGTGCGACAGCGCAATGGTTTGCATCTATTGAAGCATTCCGTAGTGAGTTATTAGAAGCAGTTGCAGAAACAAAATGGGTACCAGCATGGGGTGAAACACGCCTTCATAATATGGTTCGTGATCGTGGTGATTGGTGTATTTCTCGTCAACGTGCATGGGGTGTACCGATTCCTGTCTTCTATGCAGAGAATGGCGATCCAATTATTACAGATGAAACAATTAATCATGTAGCAGATTTATTCCGTGAGAACGGTTCTAACGTATGGTTTGAGCGTGAAGCAAAAGATTTATTACCAGAAGGATTTACACATCCATCTAGTCCAAATGGTGAATTCCGTAAAGAAACAGACATTATGGACGTATGGTTTGACTCAGGTTCTTCTCACCAAGCTGTATTAGAAGAGCGTGATGACCTACAACGCCCAGCAGATTTATATCTAGAAGGATCTGACCAATATCGTGGTTGGTTTAACTCTTCGTTATCAACTGCAGTTGCAGTAACAGGTAAAGCTCCATATAAAGGCGTTTTAAGTCATGGCTTTGTACTAGACGGTGAAGGTCGTAAAATGAGTAAATCTATCGGAAACATTGTTGTACCGAAGAAAATTATGGATCAATTAGGTGGAGACATTTTACGGTTATGGGTATCTTCTGTTGATTATCAATCTGATGTACGTATTTCAGATGATATCTTAAAACAAGTTGCAGAAGTATATCGTAAAATCCGTAATACATTCCGTTTCTTATTAGGAAACCTAGCTGACTTTAATCCAAGTCAAGACGCAGTAGCAAAAGCTGAACTACGTGAAGTGGATTGCTATATGTTAGTGAAATTAAATGATTTAATTACAAAAGTAAAAGAAGCATATGAAACATATGATTTTGCGGCAGTATATCATGCAATTCATAACTTCTGCACAATTGACTTAAGCTCATTCTATTTAGACTTTGCAAAAGATATTCTATACATCGAAGCTGCAGATCATCAGGATCGCCGTGCGATCCAAACGGTACTTTACGATGTTCTTGTTGCATTAACAAAACTTGTAACACCAATCTTACCTCATACAGCTGATGAAGTATGGCCATATATTCCTGGTGTTACTGAAGAAAGCGTTCAGTTAACTGATATGCCAGAGGCTGTGGAATTAGATGGTTCTAAAGAACTAAAATCTAAATGGGATGCATTCATGCACCTTCGTGATGACGTTTTAAAAGCATTGGAAGTTGCTCGTAATGAAAAAGTAATTGGTAAGTCATTAAATGCAAGTATTACACTGTATCCAACTGTAGAAATGAAGCAAATGTTAGAATCTATTAGCGAAGATTTAAAACAATTGTTTATTGTTTCTGAGTATAAACTTGGTGGAACGATAGAAGAAGCTCCAGCAGGTGCTCCAAAATATGAATTCACAGCTGTGGGTGTAACACAAGCAACTGGTGAAACATGTGAACGTTGTTGGGTTGTTTCTGAAACAATTGGTAAAGATGCTGAGCATGAAACATTATGTGAGCGTTGTGCAACAGTTGTAAAAGAAAATTATGTGAAATAATGATATGATAAAAAACTGACTGCTATTACGGCAGTCAGTTTTTTTATAGCAAGTAATGTTATTTGTCATTGAGATCAGTTATTCATAAAGTAAGGAGAGTTGAGGATTAATAATAAGTGGGGAATGAAAAGTACCCTGGTGATCAAATTTTCGTTTTCTCACTTTCTTGTGAAGGAAAAATGTGTGAGCGGTAAGCGGGTGGATTTCGGACACACTAACGGTACATTGCAGCCAGGAGGAATGTACACGTGAATGAAATTTATATGGAAATCAGAGAAGAATTACAATTGATGAGAAAAGAACTACAGGAGAGACTGGCGAAAGAAGCGATAGAGACTTATCAGGTGGAATTTGGACAGGAATTAGGCTATGAACCGAAGGAAGATGAAAAAAAGAAATTATTTTTACATGATATAAGAGAAGATCTAAAAGATGTTGAGCGAGCGTTGTTTAAAATGGACATCGATATGTATGGTATTTGTGAGGAAACTGGAAAATATATTCCTGTAAAGCAGATGAAAACGATGCCAACGGCTCGTGCGATCAGTGAATTCTTATATGAAAAGATAAATGTGTGATATGCACAACGATATTATGTTACCTTTTTTCATTTTATTTTATTCTTCTATAAAGGTTCATTGTGAAAAGGTAGCAGCTATGCTAAAATTTTGAGGTACACTGTCTTTGTGGGGGAAATGAAAATGATATATTATTTAATAGCGTTATTTGTCATTGCCATCGATCAAATATCGAAATGGCTAATTGTAAAGAACATGGAATTAGGTACAAGTATCCCGATTATCGATAATGTATTATACATAACATCACATCGGAACAGAGGGGCTGCCTGGGGCATTTTAGAAAATAAAATGTGGTTCTTCTATATTATTACAGTTGTTTTTGTAGGATTTATTGTATTTTATATGAAAAAGTACGCAAAAACTGATAAACTCCTAGGGATTTCATTAGGTCTTATTTTAGGCGGAGCAATTGGCAACTTTATTGATCGCGTATTTAGACAAGAAGTGGTGGATTTCATTCACGTGTATATTTTTTCATACAACTATCCAGTCTTTAATATAGCTGATTCAGCTTTATGTATTGGGGTTGTATTGATTATTATTCAAACATTATTAGAAGGAAAGAAAATGAAGGAGTAATTGAATGAGTGAAGTAGTACAAGTAACAGTTTCAGAAGAACAAAAGAGTGAACGCATTGATAAATTTCTTGCGGGAGTTAATAATGAATGGTCACGTTCACAAGTACAACAATGGATTAAAGACGGTGTTGTAACCGTAAATGGAAATGACATTAAAGGGAATTATAAAGTAAAAGTGAATGATGAGATTTCAGTAGCGATTCCAGAGCCAGAAGAGCTTGATGTTTTGCCAGAAGATATGAATTTAGAAATTCATTATGAGGATGCGGACGTGCTTGTTGTAAATAAACCACGTGGTATGGTTGTGCACCCTGCTCCAGGTCATACAAGTGGTACTCTTGTAAATGGACTAATGCACCACTGTACAGACTTATCTGGTATTAATGGTGTTATGCGTCCTGGTATTGTACACCGTATTGATAAGGACACTTCTGGTCTATTAATGGTTGCCAAAAATGATATGGCACATGAATCTCTTGTAAATCAACTTGTGGAAAAAACAGTAACAAGACGCTACAAAGCAATTGTTCACGGGGTGATTCCACATGATAAAGGAACAATTGATGCTCCGATTGGTCGTGATAAGAAGGAGCGTCAAAGTATGACGGTTGATGAGAATGGTAAGCACGCTGTTACACATTTCCAAGTGTTAGAACGTTTCAAGGACTTTACGCTAGTTGAATGTCGTTTAGAAACAGGGCGTACGCACCAAATCCGTGTTCATATGAAATATATTGGTTATCCACTTGCGGGAGATCCAAAATATGGTCCGAAAAAAACATTAGATATAAACGGACAAGCGCTTCATGCAGGAATATTAGGATTTGATCATCCTCGCACAGGTGAATATGTTGAATTTGAAGCACCAGTACCAGCAGTATTTGAAGAAGTCTTACATGTTTTACGGAAATAGTATTGACAAAACGAATAAAAGCTGAGATACTAGCAACAGTTAAATAATGATCCTTTAACACAGCCCCGTGAGGTTGAGAAGGTAACGGTTTGAAATACTTAGGGTATACTTATACCCTTTTTTTCAAAAGTCCTCTCGCACACGCTGAGAGGACTTTTTTTATAAGATTCCTCTCACGTAAGAAAAAGCTTGGAGGTGTAAAGAATGCAAGAAAAAGCTGTTGTTCTAGATGACCAAATGATTCGCCGCGCTTTAACACGCATCAGTCATGAAATTGTGGAACGTAATAAAGGTGTCGATAATTGTGTTCTTGTCGGAATTAAAACACGAGGGATTTTTATTGCACAGCGTTTAGCGGAACGCATTGGTCAAATTGAAGGAAAAGAAATAGAAGTAGGGGAGTTAGACATTACGTTATATCGTGATGATTTAACATTACAATCCAAAAACAAAGAACCGCTTGTAAAAGGTTCAGATATCCCTGTAGATATTACGAAGAAAAAAGTTATTCTTGTGGATGATGTATTATATACAGGTAGAACAGTTCGAGCAGCAATGGATGCTCTTATGGATTTAGGTAGACCATCACAAATCCAACTGGCTGTTCTTGTAGACAGAGGTCACCGTGAATTACCAATTCGTGCTGACTATGTAGGAAAGAACATTCCAACATCAAGTGAAGAACGTATTGAAGTTGATCTGCAAGAGACAGATCAACAAGATCGAGTAAGCATATACGATAAGTAAAGCCCTTTTAAATGTAGTCCTGTGAGGCTGCCAAAGGGTCTTGGCTTTCATATGTCAAATTTGGCATATGAAAGTATAGGACTCTTTGTGCACAGGGCACAAAGAGTTTTTTTATTGCAAATTTTTAAACTGAAGGAGGATGTAACAATGGAACAAAAGCCAGTGTTAGACATTCATGAAGTACCGAAACCGGGAAAATGGTTATTTTTAAGTATACAACATTTGTTCGCGATGTTTGGATCAACAGTGCTTGTTCCGTTTTTAACAGGACTGAATCCATCAGTGGCTTTAATCTCAAGTGGATTAGGAACACTAGCGTTCCTTCTTATAACAAAAGGTCAAGTACCAGCGTATCTTGGATCGTCATTCGCGTTTATTGCACCGATTATTACAGCAAAGACAGCAGGTGGACCAGGAGCGGCAATGCTTGGTGGTTTACTAGCAGGACTTGTTTACATCTTAATTTCACTAGGAATTAAGAAATCGGGATCAGCATGGATTATGAAATTACTTCCACCAATTGTAGTGGGGCCAGTTGTAATGGTTATCGGGTTAGCATTAGCACACACAGCTGTTAATATGGCAATGAATGGTGCGGATGGTAAGTATAGTTTTACACACTTCTCAGTGGCACTAGTAACACTTGCGATTACAATCATTTGCTCTATATTCGGAAGAGGATTTTTCAGTATCATCCCAGTATTATTAGGGATTATTGGAGGATATATCTTCGCTTACTTCCAAGGTTTAGTAGACTTAAAGCCAGTAGTTGAGGCAAAGTGGTTTGATGTACCAGACTTTATAGTACCGTTTGTAACTTACACTCCAGAGTTTTCATGGAAGATTGTACTCTTAATGGTACCAGTTGCATTAGTGACAATTTCAGAACACATTGGACACCAAATTGTTCTAGGGAATGTTATTAAAAAAGACTTAATTGAAAAACCAGGTTTGCATCGCTCGATTTTTGGGGATGGAGTAGCAACATTAATCGCATCAGCAATTGGTGGGCCACCGAATACAACATACGGTGAAAACATCGGTGTACTGGCCATTACGAGAGCATATAGCGTATACTTGTTCATCGGATCAGCAGTGTTCGCGATTATGTTCGGATTTATCGGTAAGATTTCAGCACTGATTCACTCGATTCCAACACCGGTTATGGGCGGGGTATCAATTTTACTCTTCGGAGTCATTGCATCTAGTGGTTTACGCATGATGGTAGATGATAAAACAGACTTAAGCGATAAACGAAACTTAATGATTGCATCAGTCATTCTTGTAATCGGTATTGGTGGTGCAGTACTTCATGTCGGAGAATCATTCCAAGTAGAAGGAATGGCACTAGCAGCAATCGTTGGTGTACTGTTAAACCTACTGTTACCAGAAACGAAACAGAAACAACAATCTAAGCAGATTGCTTCATAAAAACAACCTTTTAATTCAGTCCTGTGAGACAGAAAAGGGTGGCGTCTTTCTTGCACCCTAGTCTCACATGGCTAGGGTATTTTTATGCAGTTATTGTTATATAAATACAAAAGTGTTATCATAAAAATCAGAAAGATGAGGGATGACAATGAGCCATTTGTTAACGATGAGTGAATTATCGAAACAAGAGATTTCAGAAATCCTAAAAGACGCAGAAGATTTTGCGAATGGGAAAGAGACAAAAACTACAGAGCAAACATTTGTAGCGAACTTGTTCTTTGAGAATAGTACGAGAACAAAGTTTAGCTTCGAAGTTGCTGAGAAGAGATTAGGACTGGATGTATTAAATTTCTCAGCAGATTCATCTAGCGTCCAAAAAGGAGAAACATTATACGATACGATAAGAACACTAGAATCAATCGGAACAAAAGCAGTAGTCATCCGTCACGAGCAAGACCGCTACTTCGATGAACTAAAAGATCAAGTAAATATTCCAATCTTAAATGCGGGAGATGGATGTGGAAATCATCCAACGCAATGTCTGCTGGATCTTCTAACAATTAAGCAAGAGTTTGGAAGATTTGAAGGGTTAAAGATTGCGATTGTTGGAGATATTCGCCATAGCCGTGTAGCACGCTCCAATGCTGAAGCTTTAATGAAACTAGGAGCAACAATTTACTTTGCTAGCCCAGAAGAGTGGAAAGATGAAGTAAATACATTTGGAACATACAAAAGTTTAGATGAACTTGTTCCAGAAGTTGATGTAATGATGTTACTTCGTGTGCAACATGAGCGTCATGATCATTATGAAACAGACATCATGAAAGAGTATCATGAGCAGCACGGATTAACAACTGAACGAGAAAAACGTATGAAACAAGGAAGCATTATTATGCATCCAGCTCCTGTAAATCGAGATGTAGAAATTGCAAGTGAACTCGTTGAGTGTGAACGCTCACGCATTTTCAAACAGATGGAAAACGGGGTTTACGTAAGAATGGCTGTACTAAAACGCGCATTACCAAATGTATTAGGAGGAATGAAACATGAATTATTTGTTTAAAAATGGACGTTACCTAAATGAAGAAGGAAAAATCGCAGCAACAGATCTTCTTGTACAAAATGGTAAAATTGCGAAAGTAGCAGAAAATATTACGGCAGAAAATGCTGAAGTAATCGATGTAAATGGAAAATTAATCGCACCTGGATTAGTAGATGTACACGTTCATCTTCGCGAACCAGGTGGTGAACATAAAGAAACAATTGAAACGGGTACACTTGCGGCAGCAAAGGGTGGATTTACAACAATTTGTGCAATGCCAAATACACGCCCAGTACCAGATAGCAAAGAACATATGGAAGACTTGCAAAAGCGAATTAAAGAAAAAGCACATGTAAACGTCTTACCATATGGAGCGATTACAGTGCGTCAAGCAGGTTCTGAAATGACAGATTTTGAAACATTAAAAGAACTTGGAGCATTCGCGTTTACTGATGATGGAGTAGGCGTACAAGATGCGAGCATGATGCTAGCTGCTATGAAACGTGCAGCAAAATTAAATATGGCAGTCGTTGCACACTGTGAAGAAAATACGTTAATTAATAAAGGTTGTGTACATGAAGGGAAGTTTTCTGAGAAACATGGATTAAACGGTATCCCATCAGTATGTGAATCTGTACATATTGCCCGGGACATATTACTTGCTGAAGCAGCAGATTGTCACTATCACGTATGTCACGTAAGTACAAAAGGATCGGTACGAGTAATCCGTGATGCAAAACGCGCTGGAATTAAAGTGACAGCAGAAGTAACACCGCATCACTTAGTATTATGTGAAGATGATATCCCAGGTGTTGATCCAAACTTTAAAATGAACCCACCGCTTCGTGGAAAAGAAGACCATGAAGCTTTAATTGAAGGATTATTAGATGGAACAATTGATATAATCGCAACAGACCATGCGCCACATGCAGCAGAAGAAAAAGCACAAGGTATTGAAAGAGCACCATTTGGAATTACTGGTTTTGAAACAGCATTCCCACTACTATATACAAACCTTGTGAAAAAAGGAATTATCACATTAGAGCAGTTGATTCAATTCTTAACAGAAAAACCAGCTGATACATTTGGTTTAGAAGTAGGTCGTCTACAAGAAGGAAGAGCGGCTGATATTACAATTATCGATTTAGAACAAGAAGAAGAGATTGATCCAACAACATTCTTATCAAAAGGAAAAAATACGCCATTTGCAGGCTGGAAATGTCAAGGTTGGCCGGTTATGACAGTAGTTGGCGGTAAGATCGCATGGCAAAAGGAGAGTGCATTAGTATGAAAAGACAGCTTATCTTAGAAGATGGAACAGTATTAATTGGAAAAGGCTTCGGCGGAGAAATTGAAAAATCAGGTGAAGTCGTATTTACAACAGGAATGACAGGATACCAAGAAACATTATCTGATCCATCATATTGCGGTCAAATTGTAACGTTTACGTACCCATTAATCGGAAATTATGGAATTAACCGTGACGACTTTGAATCAATTCAGCCATCTGTACACGGCTTAATCGTAAATGAAATTTGTGATCATCCATCTAACTTCCGTAACGAAATTTCATTAGATGAGTATTTAAAAGGAAGAAATATTCCAGGACTCGCAGGAATTGATACAAGAAAGTTAACGAGAAAAATTCGTCAATATGGTACTTTGCGCGGACGCCTTTGTAACATGGATGTAGACGTGGATTATATTGTTAGTCAATTAAAAGCAACAGTCTTTACAGATCATGTGAAGCGTGTATCAACAAAGGATCCATATCCAAGCCCAGGCCGTGGCCATCGTGTTGTACTTGTTGACTTCGGAATGAAGCATGGTATTTTACGCGAATTAAATAAACGTGATTGCGATGTGATCGTTGTTCCTTATAATACATCGGCAGAAGAAATTCTACGTTTAAGTCCAGATGGAATTATGCTAAGTAATGGACCTGGAGATCCAAAAGATGTACCAGAAGCAATCGAAATGTTACAAGGGATTATTGGAAAAGTACCGTTATTCGGAATTTGTCTTGGACATCAATTGTTCGCTCTAGCATCTGGTGCGAATACAATCAAATTAAAATTCGGTCACCGTGGTTTAAACCATCCTGTAAAACATGTAGCAACAGGAAAAGTAGCAATTACTTCTCAAAACCATGGTTATGCAGTAGAAGAAGAATCAGTTAAAAGTACAGATCTTGAAATTACACATGTTGCTTTAAATGACGGAACAGTAGAAGGTCTTCGTCATACGAAGTTTCCAGCATTTACAGTACAATATCATCCAGAAGCATCAGCAGGACCAGAAGATGCGAATGATTTGTTTGAAGATTTCTTAACAATGATTGAAAGCTTTAAGAAAGAAGGGGAAGAGTTATGCCAAAACGCCTAGACATTAACACAATTTTAGTAATCGGATCAGGACCAATTGTAATCGGGCAAGCAGCCGAGTTTGATTATTCTGGAACACAAGCTTGTCAATCTCTTAGAGAAGAAGGTTACAAAGTTATCCTTGTAAACTCAAACCCAGCAACAATTATGACAGATACTGCAACTGCAGATAAAGTATATATTGAGCCATTAACATTAGAGTTTGTAAGTCGCATTATTCGTAAAGAACGTCCGGATGCAATCTTACCAACGCTTGGTGGACAAACAGGCTTAAATATGGCTGTTGAACTTGCCAAATCAGGTGTATTAGAAGAGTGTGGAGTGGAAATTTTAGGAACGAAATTATCAGCAATTGAGCAAGCGGAAGATCGTGATTTATTCCGTACATTAATGCAGGAATTAAATGAGCCAATTCCATCTAGTACAATTATTCACACGCTAGAAGAAGCACATGAATTTGTAAAAGAAATTGGTTATCCGGTTATTGTTCGCCCAGCATTCACAATGGGAGGAACAGGCGGCGGAATTTGTAATGATGAAGAAGAACTAATTGAAATTGTCTCAGGTGGATTAAAACATAGTCCAGTAACACAATGTTTACTAGAAAAAAGCATCGCAGGTTGTAAAGAAATTGAATATGAAGTAATGCGTGATGCAAACGACAATGCCATCGTAGTATGTAACATGGAAAATATTGATCCAGTTGGTGTACATACAGGAGACTCCATCGTTGTTGCGCCAAGTCAAACGCTAAGTGATCGCGAATATCAAATGCTTCGTAATACATCATTAAAAATTATTCGTGCACTTGGCATCGAGGGTGGATGTAACGTTCAGCTAGCACTTGATCCGCATAGTTTCCAGTATTACGTAATCGAAGTAAATCCACGTGTAAGTCGCTCATCTGCACTAGCATCTAAAGCGACAGGATATCCGATTGCAAAATTGGCAGCAAAAATAGCAGTTGGCTTAACACTTGATGAAATTATAAACCCAGTTACACAAAAAACTTACGCATGCTTTGAGCCGGCATTAGATTATGTCGTTTCGAAAATTCCACGCTGGCCGTTTGATAAGTTTGAATCAGCGAACAGAACGCTTGGTACACAAATGAAAGCGACTGGAGAAGTTATGTCTATCGGTCGTAACCTAGAACAGTCATTGTTAAAGGCGATTCGCTCTCTAGAGCTTGGTATTTATCATTTAGAGCTAGATCATCTAAAAGAACTTGATAAAGAAACAATGAAAAAACGCATTATAAAAGCAGATGATGAACGCTTGTTCATCGTAGCAGAAGCAATTCGTCAAGGCGTAACGAAGAAAGAAATTAACGAATGGTGTGAAATGGACTTCTTCTTCTTACAAAAAGTCGAAAATATCGTCAACATGGAACGTATTGTGAAAGAGCATGTAGGCGATATGGAAGTGTTACAAGAAGCGAAAGTAATGGGCTTTAGTGATCATTATATTGCAGCAGCATGGAACAAAACAGCGCGTGAAGTATACGACATGCGTAAAGAAAGCAATATGATTCCAGTATACAAAATGGTAGATACTTGCGCGGCAGAATTTGAATCTGCAACACCATACTACTACAGCACATATGGTGATGAAAATGAATCAATTGTTACGGATCGTAAAAGTGTAGTTGTTCTTGGGTCTGGTCCAATCCGTATTGGTCAAGGTGTTGAATTTGATTATGCAACAGTACATTCTGTATGGGCGATTAAAGAAGCTGGGTATGAAGCGATTATTGTAAATAACAACCCAGAAACAGTTTCAACAGACTTTAGTATCTCTGACAAATTATACTTTGAACCATTAACAATTGAAGATGTGATGCACATTATCGATTTAGAGAAACCAGAAGGTGTTATTGTTCAGTTCGGTGGACAAACAGCAATTAACTTAGCTGCAAAATTAGAAGAACACGGTGTGAAGATTCTAGGTACATCACTTGAAGATTTAGATCGTGCAGAAGACCGTGATAAATTCGAAGCAGCACTTACACAATTAGGCATCCCGCAGCCAGTTGGTAAAACAGCAACAACAGTAGAACAAGCGGTAGCAAATGCTGAAGAAATTGGCTATCCAGTACTTGTAAGACCGTCTTATGTACTTGGTGGGCGTGCGATGGAAATTGTATATCGTCAAGAAGAATTACTGCACTATATGAAAAATGCAGTGAAAGTTCATGCGGAGCATCCGGTATTAATTGACCGTTACATGGTCGGGAAAGAAATTGAAGTAGATGCAATTTCAGACGGTGAGAATGTATACATTCCAGGTATCATGGAGCATATTGAGCGAGCTGGTGTTCACTCAGGTGACTCAATCGGTGTATATCCACCGCAAAGTATATCTGAAAAAATTAAAGAACAAATCATTGAAAATACAATTTCACTTGCAAGAGGATTAAATATCATTGGATTACTAAATATCCAGTTTGTTGTGTTCAGAGATGAAGTATATGTACTAGAAGTAAACCCACGCGCGAGCCGTACAGTACCATTTTTAAGCAAAATTACAGGCGTACCGATGGCAAACATCGCAACGAAAGTAATTCTAGGCGTATCATTAGTAGAACAAGGATACAAAACAGGCTATCACCCTGAAGAGAAAGAAGTATATGTAAAAGCACCGGTATTCTCTTTTGCAAAACTGCGTTCGGTTGATACAACATTAGGACCTGAAATGAAATCAACAGGAGAAGTAATGGGGAAAGACATGACGCTTGAAAAAGCGTTATACAAAGGTCTTGTTGCTTCTGGAATTAGTATTCCAACACATGGATCTGTCATCATCACGGTTGCGGATAAAGACAAAGAAGAAGCAATGGAAATCGCGAAACGCTTCCATGAGATTGGCTATAACTTATTAGCGACAGCAGGAACAGCAAAAACATTAACAGAGCAAAACATTCCAGTTCAAGTTGTAAACAAAATTGATTCTGAAGACTACAACTTACTTGATATCATTCGTCAAGGAAAAGCACAGTTTGTCATCAATACATTAACAAAAGGAAAACAACCAGCGCGTGATGGTTTCCGTATTCGCCGTGAGTCTGTAGAGAATGGTGTAGCTTGCTTAACATCACTTGATACAACAAGAGCGATTCTAAGAGTGTTAGAATCTATGACATTCTCAGCTCACGCAATGAAAGAAATCGCGCCAACGAAACGTCACGAGGTGGTACATGCATGATGCAAAAGCAAAATATGGTTGTCGTTAACCAAAAAGAAATCGCAAAAAACATTTACGAATTAGTGCTTCAAGGAAATCTTGTACAGCAAATGAACGAACCAGGGCAGTTTGTACACATTAAAGTAGCAGAAGGCATTACGCCTCTGCTGCGCCGCCCAATTAGTATTTGTAACGTTGATCAAAAGAAAAACGAATTTACAATGCTATATCGTGCGGAAGGACAAGGAACAAAAACGCTAGCAAAGAAAAAGCAAGGTGAACTTGTAGACGTATTAGGACCATTAGGCCATGGATTTCCTGTAGAAGAAGCGGAAGCTGGACAGACAGCTCTATTAGTAGGCGGCGGAATTGGTGTACCTCCACTTTATGAGTTATCACAACGTTTGGTTGCAAAAGGAGTACGTGTCATTCACATCTTAGGTTTCCAAACAAAAGATGTTGTCTTCTACGAAGAGAAATTTGCAGAGCTTGGTGATACGTATGTTGCAACAGTTGATGGTACGCATGGTACAAGAGGATTTGTAACAGATGTTATCGATGCGTATGGAATTGACTTTGACATTTTATACTCATGTGGTCCTCTTGCGATGTTACGAGCATTAGAAGGTCGCTACAAAGAGAAAAAAGCCTACATTTCACTAGAAGAACGTATGGGCTGCGGTATTGGGGCATGTTTCGCATGTGTATGCCACTTGCAAGAAGATCCAAGTGGACATTCTTATAAGAAGGTGTGCAGCGACGGACCAGTATTTCCAATCGGGGAGGTTGTACTATGAACAGATTGCAAGTTGAATTACCAGGATTATCATTAAAAAATCCAATCATCCCAGCATCTGGCTGCTTCGGATTTGGTCGTGAGTACGCACAGTTTTATGATTTAAGCGTACTTGGATCCATTATGATTAAAGCAACGACAGAGCAACCCCGTTTTGGAAATCCAACGCCGCGTGTAGCTGAAACACCAGGCGGAATGCTAAATGCCATTGGACTTCAAAACCCTGGGCTAGAAAAGGTAATGAATGCAGAATTACCTTGGCTAGAGCAATTCGATCTTCCGATTATCGCAAACGTTGCTGGTTCACAAGCTGAGGACTATGTAGCGGTTGCAAAGGAAATTTCGAAAGCACCAAATGTTCATGCGCTAGAATTAAATATTTCTTGTCCAAACGTAAAAACGGGTGGTATCGCTTTTGGTACTGTCCCAGAAATTGCTGCTGATTTAACGAAGCGAGTAAAAGAGGTTTCTGAAGTACCGGTATATGTGAAATTGTCACCGAACGTGGCAAACATTGTGGAGATTGCAAAGGCAATCGAAAATGCAGGTGCGGACGGGTTAACGATGATTAATACATTGCTTGGTATGCGTCTAGATTTAAAAACAGCAAAACCAATTTTAGCAAACCGTACAGGTGGATTATCAGGGCCTGCAATTAAGCCGGTAGCGATCCGTATGGTACATGAAGTAAGTCAAGCGGTTAACATTCCGATTATCGGAATGGGCGGTGTTGAATCAGCGGAAGATGTAATTGAGTTCTTCTACGCTGGTGCAAGCGCAGTTGCAGTTGGTACAGCGAACTTTGTGGATCCGTTCGTATGTCCGACAATTATTGAAGAATTACCAGCATTATTAGATGAACTAGGGTTCGACCACATTTCGGAATGTCAAGGAAGGAGCTGGAAACAAACATGTCACAGTCTTTAATCGTTGCACTGGATTTTCCAGGTAAAGCAGAGGTAGAACAGTTTTTACATCACTTTGAAGGGGAACAATTATTTGTCAAAGTTGGTATGGAGCTATTTTACAAAGAGGGACCTGCTATTATTACGTACTTAAAAGAAAAAGGACATCAAATTTTTCTAGATTTAAAGCTTCATGATATTCCGAATACAGTAAAAAGCGCAATGCGCAGCCTAGCTAGTCTAGATGTTGATATGGTAAATGTTCATGCTGCTGGGGGAAGCAGCATGATGAAAGCTGCGCTTGAGGGATTAGAGGAAGGTAAGCAAGAAGGAAAAGAGAGGCCGATTTGTATTGCAGTTACACAACTAACAAGTACATCGGAAGCTATGATGAAAAAAGAGATTGGCATTGAGAAAACGTTAGAAGAAGCGGTTACTCATTATGCAAAATTAACGAAAGAAAGCGGACTTGATGGCGTTGTTTGTTCAACGCTAGAAGTACCAAAATTACGTGAAGTATGTGGCCCTGGATTTGTAACAGTAACACCGGGGATTCGTCTTGCAAGCGATGATGTGAATGATCAAGTGCGCGTGGCAACACCAAAACGTGCGAGGGAACTTGGTTCAAGTTACATTGTAGTGGGACGTAGTATTACAAAAGCAGAAAATCCGCTTGAAGCGTATAAAACAGTAAAACAACAGTGGGAAGGTGTAACAATATGAAAAAAGAAATCGCATCTCATTTATTAGAAATTGGAGCAGTATTTTTACAACCAAATGATCCATTTACATGGTCTTCTGGTATGAAATCACCAATTTATTGTGATAATCGCTTAACGTTATCCTATCCAAAAGTGCGTCAAGCAATTGCAGCAGGATTAGAAGAATTAATTCAAGAACACTTCCCAACTGTAGAAGTTATTGCCGGAACAGCAACTGCTGGTATTGCACATGCTGCCTGGGTAAGTGATCGTATGAATTTACCAATGTGCTACGTACGTAGTAAAGCAAAAGGTCATGGTAAAGGGAACCAGATTGAAGGAAAAGCAGAAAAAGGTCAAAAGGTAGTCGTAGTAGAAGACTTAATTTCAACTGGTGGTAGTGCAATTACTTGTGTAGAGGCACTTCGCGAGGCAGGTTGTGAAGTATTAGGAATTGTATCAATCTTCACGTATGAGCTTGAAGCAGGAAAAGAAAAATTAGCAACAGCAAATGTAGCGTCATATTCACTAAGCGACTACAGTGCATTAACTGAAGTAGCAGCAGAAAAAGGTATGATCGGACAAGCTGAAACAAAGAAATTACAAGAGTGGCGTACAAATCCAGCTGATGAGGCATGGATTACAGCGTAACAAAGAAAACACGACTGCGGGGGGAAACGCGGTCGTGTTTTCTCATAGAAAATAAGGTAGGTAATAAAAAAATCCTTTCATAGATAAGTTATAGTATTTGTAAAAGTTCATAATCGAGTAAAGTACCCTCAATATCAAAGAAAATCATAAATGGAGCTCTTTAAATGAAATTTTTCATTAAGTCCTCTCTACAGCTTCATACCCCTTTACAAATAATAAAGTCATATAAGAAACGATAAATGAGAAAATGCTATACATGCCAACCCAAAAGAAAAATAGTGGGGTAAACAATATAACTCCTAATATAAGAAAAATAGCAAACGTTACAATTGGCATTACGTAATACGTTCTTGTTCTACGCGTTCCAATTACTGAAACAATAAAGATAAGTAATGGACAAACAAATAAGACGAAAATCAATTCATTCATGGTCATGTCCCCTTTTCTTAAGAAGTAATGTGTTGCTTGGAAACGTTTTGAAATAATTGTTCTCCTAATATAATTTCGATATATGCTTCAAAACCCCCTTCTAAAATCAGTATATTCAAACTATTTTTACAAGAAAGCGGTAAGCAAAGAAAACATTGCTTACCGTTATAAAAGAAACATCGCTACAATCGTAGTAACAATTAATCCGATAATGACCGGTAAAAAGTTTCGCCGTGCGAGTTCAAATGGATCCACTTTACAAATCGCTGCTGCAGGAATGAGTGCCCATGGAATTAATGTACCGCCCCCGGTCCAGACTGCAGCTACTTGCCCAAGTGCTGTTAATGTAGCTGTTCCATGCCCAAGTGCTGTTCCAAAAAGACTTGCGATAGAGCCGGCAAGGGAAATACCAGAGAAGCCAGAGCCATCTAAACCAGTGATGGCACCAACACCAGTTAATGTTACCGCAGATATATATGGATTGAGAGGGACAGTTTGTGATAAGGAAATCCCTAAATCGTTAATAATTCCGTGTGATCCTTTTGGTAAATAGTCTCCAATGATTTTGACAAAACCACTGTCTCCTAAATAAAAGAGTGCTGCAATGGGGATGACTGGACCAAAAATTTTAAAACCAAATTGGAGGCCCTCTATAAAGTACTCGGTTGTTTTATCGAGTCCTTTTCTCTTATATGCAATGAGGGAGATGATAATAATCATAACAACAGTCGTTCCTCCAATAAGTGCTGTTGCATCCCCGCCTTGTAAATGAAATCGAATCATACAAAGAATATCAATGGCATAAATGATAGGGATACAAATTGCAAGCCACTTTTTAACGCGAGGAGTAAGAGCGGTGAGGTTTTTTGGTGCTTCAGTAGGAGCTATATGATTTGTATACAATGCACCTTTGTTAAATTCTTTTCGTAAGAAGAAAAAAGCGACAGTCGTTGTCACGACTCCCATGACAATAACGAGGGGAACGCTGGCAGAAACAACACTAGAAACAGGAAGACCAGCAGCATCTGCGGTTAATTTGGGAGCACCTTGGATAACGAAGTCACCTGATAAAGCAATTCCGTGACCAAATAAGTTCATAGCAATCGCTACACCGATTGGCGGGAGACCGACGCGAATGGCAACTGGTAACAAAATTGCTCCCATTAACGCAACAGCAGGAGATGGCCAAAAGAAGAAGGAAATGGTCATCATTAAGAGACCGACAATCCAGTAGGCAAGAGTAGGTGTACGGATCATTTTTGTAAATGGTGAAATCATCGTATCATTAATCCCTGTATGCACGAGTAGATTACTCATCGAAACAATAATAGAGATAATTAAAATAGTTGGTAGTAGTTCGGTAATGGCATAAATAAAGCTTTGAAAGATGCCGCTAACGGCAAGAGGAATGGAATATGTCGCGGTTAGACCTAATAAAAAGATAAAAACGATACAAATAATTGTCGTATCTTTTCGCAGAATAAAAAAAGTGATAATTGTAAGTAAACAAAGAATATAAATGGCGTGCAGAATTGTTAATTCTACTCCCATGATGATCACATCCTTTAGGTGTTCGTGTCGTTTATTGTATGAAGGGAGTAGGAGTTTGTGAGCATAGGGAAGAAAGAAAAAAGTATAATTTCACGTACTGTAATGACAAGGTGAATAAATGGATGATACAATACAAATAATCCTAAAAATGGTATAAAGGGAGGGGCTTATGCTCAAGAAAATAGGTTTTTGGGGATTTATTATTTCTTGCGGTTTCTTAATAATATTACGGCAATTTACGGATAACGAATGGATAGATGTACTGTCTGTTATAGGGGGGATCTTTCTTTTATTTTAATAGGGGACCAGAGGGAAATGGAAAAGGTGACAATTTTTCAAGATTGGTTAACGTCGGCAAAAGGCCTTTATATTTTAATTATTATTGTTATTCTTATGAGAATTGTGATGAGAATAGGGGGATATATTTTAGGAAAAGAAAATGATTCAAGGAATTAATGAAGCGGTATAAATTTTTTACTACTAGATAGGAGGAGTGTATGAAGAAAAAAATAGGGTTTTATGGTGTAATGATTTGTTTCTTGTTATCTATTATTTTAAGGAGTTTTATAGATAGTGATTGGATAGCAGTTATTCTTGCAGTAGGCGTGGTGTGTGCATTCGTAGGTCGTTGGGATGAATTAAAAACATATAGTAGAAAAAAGAAGATTGTTTTAGGAATTGAGTTTGTCATTTTAGTATCTACACTACCATTCATATTAATGGCAGGTAACAAACAAATAAATAGGATGCCAATCTTTCAAGGGTGGCTATTTTTTGCTGAACTAGTATATTTACTTGTAATTTTATTGGTGGTTGGAATAATCGTCACAAAAATAAACAAAAAAATATTAGTAGATGACGGATCTATAACATAAAAAGTGCTACCTCGCTAAGAGATAGCACTTTTTACTATTTTACAGAATGAACTTTTTGCATCTTTTTAATTAATCGAATTTGTCCGCGATGATTGATTTCATCCTCGAAGACGTGAAACCATTTGAAATAGTTATTTGCTGGTTTGTCATGCCAAAACGGTGTTGTTTTATATAGCCATTCGTCAGGCAGTGACTGAAACGTTGCAATTGTTTTAGCGCGAACTTCTTGTAACGCATTTATGTAGTAGTCTATTGGATGATTTTTAATCGTTTGCCGTCCAAGGTCGCCTAATTCAACTCCTGGTAACCAGCGCTCTAATTCAGCTTCTGTTGGCTCGCGATCTTCAAAGGTATGAATCTGATAGTAAAATTCAATTGCAGCCATATGATACAAAAGCATGCCAATAGAATTTGCCTCATCATCGTATAAATAATCGAGTTCTTCCATTGTTAAGTCTTGCACAGCTTGCATCGTTGTATAGCGAGCATAATCCATCATAGAAACAAGTTTTGAGAACTCTAAGTTTAATCCGTCCATCTTATCGATTACAAAATTCAATCGAAATTCCCCCTCATAAATGATAGTTACAGAGAAGGTTTTCTCTATATAGAAAGAAATTCCTGTTAGTAAACGAAAGAATCGATAAATATAAGAGATTACCTGAAGACGTTTATTCAAGGATCCCACTATGATAGTTAGTTTGCTTCTTTAGGGGGGAGGGTCAATTGTTAACAAATAACAAGAAGGTCTCTATTCGCCTGTGTAATCACTTCATGCCCATCTTTTGTAATAACAATATCATCTTCAATTCTACAACCACCCCAGTTCGGGATATAAATACCAGGTTCAACAGTGACAACCATGCCTTCTTGTAAAGTAGCCTTACTTTCTTGTGATAATCGAAGGGGCTCATGAATTTCTAATCCAACGCCGTGTCCTGTAGAATGACCGAAGTATTCGCCATATCCGTGATCTGTAATGTAATTTCTTGTCACATCATCAATTGTTTTTGCGGATTCACTAGGCCGGATTGCTTCGGTTCCTCGTTTTAATGCTTCTAATACAATACCATATATCTTTTCAAATTCTTTGGGGTAACTTCCAATTGCAACCGTACGTGTTAAATCAGAGCAATATCCGTTATAAAGTGCACCGAAATCTAATGTAACAATATCCCCATTTTCAATCGTCTTATTTGTAGCAACTCCGTGTGGAAGAGAAGATCGGACTCCAGAAGCTACGATAATGTCAAATGATGAGGAGGAAGCGCCGTGTTTTCGCATGAAAAATTCTAATTCATCTCGAACATCAAATTCAGATATACCGGATTTTAGAAAACTTGTAACATGCTGAAATGCCTGATCAGCAATGTTAGCTGCAATTTTAATTGTTTCGATTTCGGACTCTTCTTTAATGGCACGGATTGTTTCTACTAGTTCACTTACTTGTACAAGTTCAATATTTGTATTCTTTTTTAACGCACTATATTGTTTTAAAGTCATATTGTTTTCTTCGATGCCTAGCCTTTGGATGCCTAATCTAGTTGTCTGATTCGCAATTTCTTGCTCCATGTTTCCTTTATGCATAATGATCTCAGCTTCTTGCACCTGTGCTTTTGCTTGATTGACATAGCGGAAATCTGTAATGAATACAGCTTCAGTTGCGGATAGTAATACGACTCTAGCGCTTCCTGTAAATCCAGTTGCATACTGGCAATTTTCCTTTTTTGTAATGAGTAATCCGTCTATTCCATATTTGTTTAGTTGTTCTTGAATTTTTTTGATTCTTGTGGTCATTTTGATTCCTCCCTTTCATTTTCTAGATCAAGCAATAAGTATGCCAATATTCTCTTCTTAATTTAGCTGTTCGTGGGCAATAAGCCTCCCACCTCAAGATTCAGAGAGGAACAAGGGAAGGAGGGGGAAGATGAAAAAATATCTCATTGATGGAAGCTTCGTTTTATGAGGAAAAATACATAGTAATGAATACACTGTCAAAAAATGTAGACATATAAAATTAGATATGTCTACATTTTTTGACATGAAAATCTATGATGTAAACTTTTTAACATGATATATTTTTAATTGCTTAATCAGCTTTTATTCCTACCATTTTGATTTTTTTAGTTTTTTTGCTGTTGAATAATACAATTAACCTCGCTTTCTAGTGAGGTTAATTGATGAGAGTCTAATTTATTTTGAGAATAGCGAGTCTTGTTATAGGATTGAATGATTAACCGCTCATTCATTGAAATCCCTAATCTTTTTAAACGAAGTAACCAGTTTTCTAAAGTTTCTCCACATTTTCGAGAGAACGGACCCTGTAATTGTTGTTCTAGACGAAAGATAATAAGACGAGAAGGATCGTTTGGCGCTTTGGCTTTTTTCTTTTCTTTCGTACTTATATTTGTTGCAGAGAAAACAGAAAGGATAGAAGCCTCTTTTAGTTTGGAGACATTTTTTCTTTTCAAAAGGCGATATGTGGTATAAAAAATAATCACTATAAGTATGCTCCAAAACAGTATGTAGAAGAGACTGTATGAATGTTCAGAAGAACGGGTGCTAATTTTTTGTAATTCAGAGTGACCTCTATATGTCTTGTCCAATACTTGTATAATTTTGTCACCGTGTTTTAATTCAATTGATTCAAATAAAGGAGTTATTATATAGCCAATACCAGGAAGAAGTATGTTTATTACATGAAATAACAGTATCCGAAAATAATTTCCTACATATAAAAGAATTAAGCTAACGATGCTTAAACTGCTTAAGAGTGTAGCACGTGCGATTTGTTGGTGTTTGTTATGACTTGTTAGTTGAAGTGTGAAAATTCCTTGTAATAAAAGTAAAAAAACATCAAAAAATGATGGTGGGCGCATGTGTAAGAACAGAAATATAATTTTTTCTATTAAAGATACATTCTTTTTGAATAAGAGTATAAAGAACACAACTGAAAAAATAAGTGTGTTCAGTACGGAAGTAGAAAATACAAAATAACTACTGATGATTTGGAAGAGGCATAAGAAAAAGTATCCCAAATAGTTAGGTATATATTTCATTACAATGTAATGTAAGGAATAACATAGAATTAAAAGGAGAAATAGAGATACTGGATGTGCCATTCCTAATAAAGATGAAAGTAAAAGAAGCAAGGTTATGTCAATGATATATAATGCATATTTTCTCATTTTACTCAACAACTCCTTTATCTGTTACGATATATACAGGCTGTTGAACAGAGGGGATATCTTTTTTGTTAATACCAGAAGAAGAGTTGTTGCGTTTATTTAAGAAATAATGAATAAATCGATTTTTGGGTAATAATATATTTCTTTGCTCAATGCGCGCTAAGTTTTCTAGAACTTGTGCATAGTGTTCGGTACCTTCATTTATTGGAATATGGAGCGGTTTACTATCGGATAGAATGCTAATAAATAATTCAAAGGGGATATTTTTTTCCGTGGCAGTTTGGCAAATAAAAGCTGTATAAGAAATAAGGTCTTCCATGTTCGTGTAACATCGTTTCTCCTCTAATAGGGTATTAGAATCATTTTTTGAAGTCTATTCTGTTTAAAAATATTTTAACGGAAAATTAAGATAAAATAACTTTTTGTTAAAAAATAGTTTTTATTAAGTGATAAGTATAAAAAAAGGTAATAACGATTCGTTTAACATCGTTATTACCTTTTTGTATTAAGCTTTCAACTTCATCACCATATCAGCATCAGGCGTAACATATAGAGTTTGTTGATTATCATATGTCACAAAGCCAAGTTTTGCACCGCTCGGTTTTTTGACATGACGAATTTTTGTGAAATCGACAGGGACAGAGCTAGAGTCCTTTGCTTTACTGTAATAAGCAGCAAGTTTGGCAGCTTCTAATAAAGTTTCCTCGGCAGGTTCTAATGAGCGAATGACAACATGAGAACCAGGAATATCTTTTGTGTGTAACCAAATTTCATCACGGCGTGCAAATTTGGTTGTTAAATAGTCATTTTGTTTATTGTTTTTCCCAACTAAAATTTCTGTTCCATCACTTGCGATATACTTATCTAATACCGGCTTCGCCTGCTTTTTCTTTGCGTTTTTCGCTTTGCGATTACGCATATAACCTTCTTCAGCTAATTCTTCCCGAATTTCTTCAATATCTTTTGAGGAAGCTGCTTCCATTTGTTGTAGTAGGCTATCAAAGTAAAGGATTTCCTCGTTTGTTTTTTCAATTTGTTCTTCGACGATTGAAACGGAATTTTTCGCTTTTTGATACTTTTGGAAATAACGTTGTGCATTTTGCGATGGTGTTCGCAGTGGGTCTAGCGTAATTTTTACTGTACCACTATTTTCATCATAGTAATTAATAACTTCAATTTCTTTGTCACCTTTTTTTAATGCATATATATTAGCAGTAAGTAGTTCACCAAATAATTGATATTTATCGGCTTTTCCTGCATCTTGTAATGTTTTTTCTAGCTTAATTAATTTTTTTTCATTTTTTGTTTTTTCATTGTGCATAAATCGTTCTAAATCGTGAGCCTGTTGTTTTACACGGTCGCGCTCTGCTTTTCCGAAGAAGAAACGATCTAATAATTCACTTACAGATGGGAAAGATTTCTTGTCACCTTTTAAGTGTTCGAGAGGCAATAGGTAAAAGAACTCTTTTCCATTTACGGTTATCATCGTTGGTTCATATTGATGCACTTGCAGTGGCTTTTGTAATGAGAAAAATGCCTCTGATAATGCAGTTTCGTTTACCATCCCAGCTTTTTTTACAACTTCTTTTGCAAATAGCGGGGAGATCCCCATAAAGGCTCCAACAAGCTGTTTATCCATATTTCCTGATAAAAAGTCTAGCGGTCTTATGAATTCTTCTTTCGTTTCAACTTGTAATGGATTTGCTTTATGCTGCGCTGGCGGTGCAACATATTCCGCTCCAGCGTATACGGTACGATGTCGGTTTACGGCTAAAGAAACGTGTTTTAAGCTATCCAAAATAACATTTGTTTTCGTGTCTATTAAAATAATATTACTGTGGCGACCCATGATTTCGATTACTAATGTTTTTAGTGATTCATCACCAATTTCATTACGACTCCGAACGGTAATTTGAATGATACGTTCTAAATCGATTTGTTCAATTTTTTCAATGAATCCACCTTCTAAATGTTTGCGAAGCAGCATACAGAACATGGGTGGTAGTGCCGGTGAATCATAACTTTGATTTGTAAGATGCATACGTGCGTATGTAGGGTGTGCGGAAAGAATTAATTTTTGATTTTTTCCGTTTGCTCGCATATGTAATAAAATCTCATATTTTGAGGGTTGATATATTTTTGAAATTCTTCCTGTTTGAAGAGAATTTGCAATTTCATGTGTAATCGCTCTTGTAAATAATCCATCGAATGCCATTATGAACACTCCTTTCTAACTAAATATTAATTATAGCATTTTTTTGGACGAGGCTGAATAAGCTTTCATTAGAGCATGTCTGCAATCAGGAGGTCGATAGCGAGATGAATTGGTATGAAATGCGTGCACATGAAGTGGAGGAAAGAACGAATACGAATGTAAAAATAGGGCTCACAGAGCAAGAAGCAGAAGGGCGATTAAAGAAACTTGGTCCAAATGAGTTGCAAGAAGCAAGGCGGCCTTCTGCACTTCTTGTATTTTTGGCGCAATTTAAAGATTTTATGGTACTTGTTTTGTTTGGTGCAACAATTATTTCAGCATTTTTGGGAGAGTACATCGATGCAATTGCGATTGTCGCAATTGTTATTATTAATGGGATTCTTGGTTTTTTTCAAGAAAGAAAAGCAGAAAGATCATTGGAAGCTTTAAAAGAATTAGCAGCCCCGCAAGTGACAGTTTTACGAAATGGGAAATGGATAAAAGCACCGTCAAAAGCTCTTGTCCTCGGTGATGTGATTAAATTTTCTAGTGGTGATCGTATTGGCGCTGATATTCGTCTTATTGAAGCATCAAGTTTGTATATTGAAGAATCGGCGTTAACAGGGGAGTCTGTACCTGTTCAAAAGAAAGTAGAAGCATTACAAGGTGAGAGTGTTGCAATTGGTGATCAAAAAAATATGGCTTTTATGGGAACGATGATAACGAGAGGATCTGGGATAGGTGTAGTAGTAGGGACTGGGATGAATACCGCAATGGGACAAATTGCGAATATGTTGCAAAATGCAGAGCAAATGGAAACACCGCTACAAAGGAGATTAGAGCAGCTTGGGAAGATTTTAATCATTGTAGCGCTTATTTTAACAGCACTTGTCGTATTAGCTGGTGTATACCAAGGAAATGAAGTATATCACATGTTCTTAGCTGGTGTATCACTTGCTGTTGCAGCAATTCCAGAAGGATTACCAGCTATTGTGACTGTCGCTTTATCACTTGGTGTGCAGCGTATGATTAAAAAGAGAGCAATTGTACGAAAACTACCAGCTGTAGAAACACTAGGCTGTGCTTCAGTGATTTGTTCGGACAAAACTGGAACGATGACACAAAATAAAATGATGGTTACGCATTTGTGGTCAGGTGGGGAAACGTGGCATGTAACAGGGCAAGGCTACGAACCGACTGGATCATTTATGAAAGATGATCAGAAGATTAATCCAGCATCAACTAAATCACTCTATCAATTGTTAACATTTGGTTGTTTATGTAATAACGCTAATATTGTTAAAAAGAAAAAAACGTATGTGTTAGATGGGGATCCGACAGAAGGTGCACTTGTTGCTGCAGCGATGAAAGCGGGGGTATCCCGTGAAGCCTTGCAGGGGAAATTTGAAATTGTACATGAATTTCCTTTTGATTCAACACGTAAAATGATGAGTGTAATCGTTCGCGATCGTGATGGTAAAAAATTTGTTATTACGAAAGGTGCCCCGGATGTTCTTTTGCAAATGAGCCAAACCATTTTATGGGGAAATAAACAGCAGCCGTTAAGTGAATTATATCGTAAAGAAGTACAGGCGGCTATTCATAGCCTTGGAAGTCAAGCGCTACGGACAATTGCAGTTGCGTTTAAACCATTAAAAGTAACGGATTCGATTGAACATGAACGAGAAGTCGAAAAAGATTTTATGCTTGTTGGTATACAAGGAATGATAGACCCGCCAAGGCCAGAAGTAAAGCAGGCTGTAAAAGAGTGTAAAGAGGCGGGTATTAAAACCGTAATGATTACGGGAGATCATAAAGTAACTGCGATGGCAATTGCAGAGCAGTTAGGGATTTTGCCACCGAATGGCCGCGTTGTAGAAGGCGTGGAACTAGCGAGTATGTCCGTAGACGAACTAGAGGATATTGTTGAAGATACGTATGTGTTTGCACGTGTATCACCGGAACATAAGTTAAAGATTGTAAAGGCACTTCAAAATAAAGATCATATTGTGGCAATGACAGGTGACGGAGTGAATGATGCTCCTGCTATTAAAACAGCTGATATTGGAATTGCAATGGGAATTACAGGGACGGATGTGGCAAAAGAAGCTTCTTCTCTTGTATTGTTAGATGATAACTTTGCTACAATTAAATCAGCAATTAAAGAAGGTAGAAATATATATGAAAATATTCGGAAATTCATTCGTTATCTATTAGCATCAAACGTTGGGGAGATTTTGGTTATGTTGTTTGCGATGATGCTCGCATTACCGCTTCCAATGGTACCAATCCAAATTCTATGGGTGAATTTAGTAACAGATGGTTTACCAGCAATGGCGTTAGGACTAGATGCGGCTGAGGGTGATGTAATGCGAAGACATCCAAGACATCCAAAAGAAGGGGTGTTTGCGAGAGGGCTTGCCTGGAAAATTGTGAGTCGAGGATTTTTGATTGGTATTGTAACCTTGCTCGCATTTATTATTGCGTATAATCAGCATCCAAACGAATTGAAATATGCACAAACAGTAGCGTTTGCAACACTTGTGTTAGCGCAGCTTATTCATGTGTTTGATTGCCGTAGCGAGCATTCTATCTTCCACCGTAATCCATTTGGTAATTTGTATCTAGTAGGGGCAGTTATTATTTCAATGTTGTTAATGTTAGTTGTCATTTATTATCCACCGTTGCAACCGATTTTTAGCACAATGCCAATTCAAGCGAGAGACTGGTTATTAATCGGTGGTTTATCATCGATTCCAACATTTTTGTTAGTAGGTTCTTTACTGACTGGGAAAAAGGAAAAAAAGAAGTCGATATTATATAAAAGAGGCGTAAACTTGAAATAGTCAATGATATGAAAATGTGATATAATTTACAAAAGGTAGTAGAGTTGCATCTCTATTACCTTTTTCATTGAGTTATTTCATGGCTTGGATGTGATAAAGATGATTTCTAGTATGACAGGATTTGGAAGGTGGAAGGTAGAAAACGAGGCTTTTCAAATTACAGTAGAAATGAAGTCAGTGAACCATCGCTTTTTAGAGATGAACATTCGACTTCCGAAACAAATGATGGTTTTTGAGGACAAAATCCGTAAATTAATTGCAGAGCAAGTTCGCCGTGGACGTATTGAAGTGTCTATTAGTATTACAGGCGAAGGGCTTGTGGAAAGAAAGCTGAGTGTGAATTGGCCGCTGCTCAAGCAGTATAAATCCATTATGGAAGACGTGAAAACAAAATTTCAATTACAAGATTCCATTACACTTCAACAATTAATGGGAATGCCAGAAGTAACGGCAATTGAGGAAATGGAAAATGGAAACGAACAATTTGAACAAAGTTTATATGAAGCTGTTCGTCAAGCTGCTCGTATGTTAAAAGGGATGAGAGATGGCGAAGGAGAGCGATTATATAAAGATATATCATATCGTTTGCAAGAGATTCACAATTGTGTCAATGGAATTATTCCGCATGCGCCAATTGTAATTCAAAAATATCGTGAACGATTGGAAAATCGCTTGAAGGAATTACATAATCAGGATTTAGATGAACAACGATTGCTGACAGAAGTTGCAATGTTTGCAGAGCGGTGTGATATTCACGAGGAACTAGTTCGCTTGCAAAGTCATTTAGATCAATTTCAAGAGGCATTACATATTAAAGAGCCTGTTGGTAGAAAAATGGACTTCATTGTCCAGGAGATGCATCGTGAAATTAATACGATTGGATCTAAGGCAAATGACTTAACAATTTCAAAATATGTTGTAGAAATGAAAAATAATCTTGAAAAAATTCGTGAACAGGTACAAAATATTGAGTAGCTGTCAAAAAATATATAAAGTTATACGTGGTGGAGAAATCGGATAGACTTACTAGGAGGCGCAAACTATGGCCATGCGGTTTTTAAATATTGGATATGGAAATATCGTATCTGCTCATCGAATTATTGCTATTGTAAGTCCGGAGTCAGCTCCTATTAAACGAACAGTGCAGGAAGCGCGTGAACATAATGCGCTACTTGATGCTACTTATGGGAGAAAAACAAGGGCGGTTATTGTTATGGATGATGGGCATGTTGTATTAAGTCCTATTCAGCCAGAGACGATTGCACATCGTTTAAATAATAAAGAAGATTTAAGTGAGGAAGGGTAGGTTTTACATATTTATGAGAAGTAGAAGAGGGTTGCTCATCGTTCTTTCGGGACCTTCTGGCGTTGGAAAAGGGACAGTTCGAAAAGAATTGTTCAGCCATGAAGATACAAAGTTTCAATACTCTATTTCAGTAACGACACGTAAACCGCGTGAAGGTGAAGTGGACGGTATAGATTATTTCTTTAAAGAAAGAGAAGAGTTTGAGGAAATGATCCGTAACGAAAGGTTGCTTGAATGGGCAGAATTTGTTGGGAATTATTATGGAACACCAATCGATTATGTTGAACAGACACTGCAAGAAGGAAAAGATGTGTTCTTAGAAATTGAAGTACAGGGAGCAATTCAAGTGAAGAAGGCTTTCCCAGAAGGTGTATTTATCTTCTTAGCTCCTCCTAGCCTATCAGAACTGAAGAACCGAATTGTAGGTCGTGGTACAGAGACCGAAGAGGTTATTGAAAATCGTTTAACAGTGGCAAAAGAAGAAATCGAAATGATGGACGCTTATGACTATGTGGTAGAAAATGATAAAGTAGAGCTTGCTTGTGAGCGTATTAAAGCTATTGTGGTTGGTGAACATTGCCGCCGCGAAAGAGTAGCAAAATATTATAAAGAAATGACGGAGGGTATATAATATGTTAAATCCATCAATTGACTCATTATTAACAAAAATCGACTCTAAGTATACATTAGTAACAGTAGCTGCAAAGCGTGCACGTGAAATGCAGCTTGCTGATAATTGTGTAATTACACAACCTGTTTCTCACAAATGTGTAGGAAAAGCACTAGAAGAAATTGATGCAGAAGTATTAGGCTACGAGCCAAGCGAAGGGAAAGTGTCTGAATAAGACATTCTCTTCGACAAATGAAAACATAGACTTTATAATTTTCTATGTAACGGTAACAACCTATTTACAAGTAGGTTGTTATTTTTTTACGATAGAGATAACAAGTGATGAAATAAAGGTTTAACGAAATGCTAGCACTGACGAGCTGAAATCATTACATTTCAGTAGAATAAGTTTGAAAAAGAAAGAGGACGAGTCATATGCTAAAAGAGAAAAAGATACTTCTATGTGTAACAGGAGGCATTGCGGTTTTTAAAGCGGCTGCGTTAACGAGTAAATTAACGCAAGCGGGGGCACTTGTAAAAGTAATGATGAGTGAATCGGCAATGAAGTTTGTTACACCTCTTACATTTCAAGCGCTTTCTCGCCATGATGTATACACGGATACGTTTGATGAAAAAGATTCAGCAGTTATCGCCCATATAGATTTAGCAGATTGGGCGGATGTTGTGCTTGTTGCTCCAGCAACAGCAAACTGTATCGGGAAATTAGCGAATGGGCTTGCTGATGATATGATTACAACTACATTATTGGCAACTACGGCACCAGTTTGGATTGCACCTGCTATGAATGTGCATATGTATGAAAATAAAATTGTTCAAAAGAATATGATGACGTTAAAAACGTTAGGATATACATTTATTGAGCCTGGAGAAGGCTTTTTAGCATGTGGATATGTTGCGAAAGGACGATTAGAAGAACCAGAAACAATCATTGCTCGATTACAAGAAACTTTTTCAGCACATAAACCATTACAAAAGAAGAAAATATTAATTACGGCTGGTCCGACTCGTGAAAAAGTTGATCCAGTTCGTTTTATGACGAATTTTTCTTCAGGGAAAATGGGTTATGCACTAGCGGAAGTTGCTGCAAACCTAGGAGCAGATGTAACCCTGGTGTCAGGTCCAACTGCATTAACACCGCCCGCAAATGTAACAACGGTGCCAGTAGAGTCTGCACAAGATATGCTAGAAGTTGTTCTGCAACATTATGCTAGTATGGATGTTGTCATTAAAACAGCGGCAGTAGCGGATTACCGTCCGAAATTTGTGCATGATCAAAAGATGAAAAAGAAAAGTGGCGATGCGGTTATTGAGTTGGAAAGAACGACCGACATTCTGAAAACATTAGGTGAGAAAAAAGAGCATCAATTACTTGTCGGTTTTGCCGCTGAAACGACAAATGTAGAAGAATATGCCACAAAAAAATTGCGTGAAAAAAACGCGGATATGATCGTTGCAAATGATGTGAAAGCTCAAGGCGCAGGGTTTGGTACGGATACGAACATTGTCACAATGTATAGAAAAGATGGAGAGATTATTCAATTACCACTTTTAACAAAGCGTGAAGTAGCTCGTGAAATTTTCATGCAAATTGAGGCGATGTTAGAAGAGGATCATGTATGAAATTTGCAAGTGTAATTGTTGATGTACCTGCACGTCAAACAGACCGACCGTTTGATTATGTTATTCCAAAGAAATGGGAAGATATCGTGCAAACAGGTATGCGTGTAGTCGTTCCGTTTGGTCCGCGGAAATTACAAGGTTTTATTATTGAAATAAAAGATTCAGTCGATGTGGAAAGTAAAAAGTTAAAAGCATTGCATGAAATATTAGATGTCACACCAGTCTTAAATGAAGAGTTGTTAAAACTCGGTTTTTGGCTGACGAATGAAACGTTGTGTTATACGATTTCAGCTTTCCAAGTTATGCTTCCAACTGCGATAAAAGCTACTTATAAAAAGCGATTACAGCTTCATAAATCAGAAGAAGTAGCGCCGGAAATTCATAATTTATTTCAGGGGAAAGAAGCAATTGATTGGGAAGAGATTGCAACGCAGTCACATCTGCATCGTATGGTTCAAAAAGAAATTGCAAATGGTACTGTTGAAGTTGTCTATAAAGTAAAAGATAAAGTACAAAAGAAAAAACAAAGGATGATTCAGCCAGAATTACCGGTAGAAGAATTAGAGGCAGCAGCATTTGAACTGAAAAGTAAAAAACAGCAAGATGTACTTTACTATTTTGTAGAAAACTATCATACTGTTCCATTAAAAATGTTAACAGAAGAGTTACAAATGACAGATGCGCCGATAAAGTCTCTTGTGAAAAAGGGACTGCTTTCAGAAAAGTATGTGGAAGTATATCGTAATCCATATGATGATGAGGCCTTTGAGCAGACGAAACCATTTCCGCTTACAGAGGAACAAAGTCAAGTGATTACGCCTATTTTGTCATCTATTTCAAATGAAACATATAATCCATTTTTGCTATATGGTGTTACAGGAAGCGGTAAAACAGAAGTGTATTTACAATCTATTGCTGCGGTGTTAGAAAAAGGAAAAGAAGCAATTGTACTTGTTCCAGAAATTGCGTTAACACCGCAAATGGTAGACCGTTTCAAAGGACGATTTGGTTCTCAAGTTGCCGTTCTTCATAGTGCGCTTTCTATTGGGGAAAAATACGATGAGTGGCGGAAAATTTTACGAAAAGAAGTAAAAGTTGTTGTTGGTGCACGTTCTGCTATTTTTGCGCCATTTGAAAACTTAGGAATTATTATTATTGATGAAGAACATGAGTCCAGTTATAAACAAGAAGATAATCCAAGGTATCATGCCAGGGATGTTGCGATTTGGAGAGGGCAATATCATAATTGTCCAATTGTACTTGGTAGTGCAACACCAACGCTTGAATCATTTGCTAGAGCAAAGAAAGGCGTTTATGAACTCCTAACCATGCAAAAGCGTATGAACAAACAGGCGTTGCCGACAGTGAAAATTGTGGATATGCGTGAGGAACTACGTGATGGGAATCGTTCGATGTTTTCTACATTACTTCACGAGAAAATAGCGGATCGATTAGAGAAGAAAGAGCAGATGGTTCTCTTTTTAAATCGAAGAGGCCATTCAACGTTTGTCATGTGTCGTGATTGTGGTTATGTCGTACAATGTCCACATTGCGATATATCACTCACTTATCACAAAATGAATCATCGTTTAAAATGTCACTATTGCAGTTATGAAGAAAGTATGCCAACTGCTTGTCCTGCTTGTAATAGTTCGTATATTCGTTTCTTTGGTACAGGGACGCAAAAGGTAGAAGAAGAAATTACAAAGCTATTTCCTGAAGCTAGGGTTATCCGAATGGATGTTGACACGACAAGTCGCAAAGGCATGCATGAAAAACTATTAAAAGCGTTCGGTGAAGAGAAGGCAGATATCTTACTTGGAACACAAATGATTGCCAAAGGGCTTGATTTTCCAAAAGTTACGCTTGTGGGTGTCTTAACGGCTGATACGATGCTACATTTACCAGATTTCCGTGCAAGTGAAAAAACGTATCAGTTATTGACACAGGTGAGTGGTCGTGCAGGAAGGCATGAGTTACCGGGGGAAGTTGTAATTCAAACGTACACGCCAGAACACTATAGTGTAGAACTAGCAAAAGATCAGCAGTACGATGTGTTTTTCGAGCAAGAAATGCAAATGAGAAAAATGAGGCAATATCCGCCTTACTATTATGTAGTACTGGTGACAGTATCGCATCCAGAATTATTAAAAGCAGTGCAAGTAACGGAAAAAATTGTTGGTTATTTACGAACGCATTGCACGCAGCAAACAATGGTGCTAGGTCCGGTCGCCTCAGGAATTCCAAGGATAAAAGATAGATATCGATACCAATGCATGATAAAATACAAACGGGAACCAAACTTAAAGTACGTGCTCAAAATGGTAAATGAACATTATCAAGCAGAAATGCAAAAAGAGCTACAGATCTCAATTGACTTTAATCCAACAATGTTAATGTAGCGGAGGGAAATATGGCAGTTTTAGAAATTGTGAAGCATCCAAATGAAGTGTTAGAAAAACCGTGTGAACGGGTAATTAACTTTGATAAAAAGTTAGTAAAATTGTTAAAAGATATGCATGAAACAATGTTAGTTGCAGATGGCGTTGGCTTAGCTGCGCCGCAAGTAGGCGTAAGCTTGCAAGTAGCTGTTGTTGATATTGGTGATGATACTGGAAAGATTGAATTGATTAATCCGGTTATTTTAGAAAAACGTGGTGAACAAGTAGGTCCCGAAGGCTGCTTAAGCTTTCCGGGACTTTATGGTGAAGTGGAACGTGCTGAATATATTAAAGTACGCGCGCAAAATCGCCGTGGTAAAGTATTTTTATTAGAAGCGGATGATTTCTTAGCACGTGCAATTCAACATGAAATCGATCATTTACACGGTGTATTATTTACATCAAAAGTGACGAGATATTATGAGGAAAACGAATTAGAAGAGATGTAAAAGGAGCGGTTTTTGAATGGTGAAAGTAGTATTTATGGGAACACCGGACTTTTCTGTGCCGGTGCTTCGTCGTCTTATCGAGGATGGATACGATATAATTGGTGTTGTGACGCAACCTGATCGTCCAGTAGGTAGAAAAAAAGTTATGACACCAACACCTGTTAAAGTTGAAGCAGAAAAACATGGTATTCCGGTGTTACAACCGTTAAAAATTCGGGAAAAAGATGAATATGAAAAAGTGTTGGCATTACAGCCAGACTTAATTGTGACAGCTGCATTTGGACAGATCGTACCAAATGAAATTTTAGAAGCGCCGAAGTACGGATGTATTAATGTTCATGCTTCATTATTACCAGAGCTTCGCGGCGGTGCACCGATTCATTATTCTATTATGCAAGGGAAAGAAAAAACAGGCATTACAATTATGTATATGGTTGAAAAACTAGATGCTGGCGATATTTTAACGCAAGTAGAAGTAGAAATCGAAGAACGTGAAACAACGGGCTCCTTATTTGATAAATTAAGTGAGGCAGGAGCACACTTATTATCAAAAACGGTACCTTTATTAATACAAGGGAAGTTAGAGCCGATTAAGCAAAATGAGGATGAAGTAACATTTGCTTATAATATTAAACGTGAACAAGAAAAAATTGATTGGACGAAAACAGGAGAAGAAGTATACAATCACATTCGTGGTTTAAATCCGTGGCCAGTTGCTTATACAACTTTAGCAGGACAAGTTGTAAAAGTATGGTGGGGAGAAAAGGTTCCTGTAACAGTCAAAGCTGAAGCAGGTTCTATTGTAGCCATTGAAGAAGATGGTTTCGTTGTGGCAACAGGAAATGAAACTGGTATTAAAATTACTGAGTTGCAACCATCGGGAAAAAAACGTATGGACTGTGCACAATTTTTACGTGGAACAAAACCTGAAATTGGTACGAAGTTAGGAGAAGACGCATGAGACAAAATGTTCGTGAGTTAGCTCTCGATGGTTTAATACAAGTAGAGAAAAGTGGTGCTTATAGCAACTTACTTTTAAATAATTTGATTGAAAAAAGTGCAATTGATAGAAAAGATATCGGCTTGTTAACAGAAATCGTGTATGGAACGATTCAGCGTCGTGACACGCTTGATTATTATTTACAACCCTTTTTAAGAAAAAAGGTAGAGGCGTGGGTGAAAGTTTTACTCCGTTTGTCTTTATATCAAATGGTATACCTAGATCGTGTTCCAGAAAGAGCGGCAATCCATGAAGCAGTTGAAATTGCAAAACGTCGTGGTCATAAAGGAATTGCGGGAATGGTAAACGGGGTACTGCGTTCGATTCAACGTGAAGGTGTTCCGTCTGTAGAAGAGATACAAGATCCTGTAAAACGACTTGCTGTTGCAACGAGTCATCCTGAGTGGCTTGTGAAGGAATGGACGTTGGCATATGATTTAGAAACGGCGCAAAAAATGTGTGAAGTAAACATGATCCCCCCTGTTTCGGCAGCACGTGTGAATGTCGATAAAGGGACAGTAGAAGAAGCGATTGCTTTGTTAGAAAATGAGGGCGTGCAAGCGAAAATTGGTGATTTATCGGAAGATGCTATTCAAATTGAAAAAGGAAACGTAGCGCACACAGAGGCGTTTCAAAAGGGGTTTCTTTCTATTCAAGATGAGAGCTCTATGCTTGTTGCACGTGCTTTAGATCCGAATAAGGGAGATGCAGTTCTTGATAGTTGCGCAGCTCCTGGTGGAAAGACAACACACATTGCAGAACGCTTAAAAGGAACTGGGAAGGTAATGTCGCTTGATTTACATCCGCATAAGGTGCGTTTAATTCAGCAACAGGCACAGCGTCTTCAGTTAGAAAACATCGAAACAAAGGCGTTAGATGCTAGAAAAGTTCAAGAGCAATTTGCGAATGAAAGTTTTGATAAAATATTAGTAGATGCACCGTGCTCTGGATTTGGTGTTATCAGACGTAAACCGGATATTAAATTAGGTAAGGAAAAAGGCGATAGTGAGAGACTATCGACAATTCAACTAGCGATACTAGAAAAAATAGCACCTCTGTTAAAAGTAGGTGGTCGTCTAGTTTATAGTACATGTACAATTGAAAAAATAGAAAATGAACAAGTAATAGAGAAATTTTTGCAAGAGCATCCAGAATTTGAATGGGATTCTACTCTAAAAGAGCGTATGCCAGAAAAGTTACGTCCTTATATAAATGAAGGACAAGTACAAATTTTACCACATTATTTTGCAACAGATGGCTTTTATATTGCTTGTTTAAGGAAGAAGGTGTAGCATCATGGAAACGACTGTAAAAAAACAAAAGAAAAATTTAGAAACGAAAAAACCATCGATTTACTCTTTACAACTTCATGAAATGCAAGATTGGTTAAAGGAACAGAATGAACCGAAATTCCGTGCAGGTCAAATTTTTGATTGGCTATATAAAAAACGTGTGAAAAATTATGAGGATATGACAAACCTTTCTAAAGGATTGCGTGATAAATTGTCGAATTCCTTTGATATTACTACTTTAAATACGTTAGTAAAACAAACATCTTCTGATGGAACAATTAAATTTTTATTCCAATTATATGATGGGTATTCTATTGAAACGGTATTAATGCGACATGAATATGGAAATTCCATTTGTGTAACAACACAGGTTGGTTGCCGTATTGGTTGTACGTTTTGTGCATCTACACTAGGTGGCTTAAAGCGAAACCTAGAGGCTGGAGAAATCGTAGCGCAAGTAGTAGAGGTGCAGCGTGCGCTTGATGAAACAGAAGAACGTGTAAGTTCTCTTGTTGTAATGGGTATTGGAGAACCGTTTGATAACTACGATAATTTAATGGCATTCCTACGCATTGTAAATCATGAAAAAGGAATTCATATTGGTGCACGTCATATGACGGTTTCAACGAGTGGGATCATCCCGAAAATTTACAAGTTTGCTGAAGAAGATATGCAAATTAACTTTGCAATTTCATTGCACGCTCCCAATACAGAATTACGTTCAAAATTAATGCCGATTAACCGTGCTTATAAGCTACCTGATTTAATGGAAGCTATTAAATACTATGTAAATAGAACTGGGCGTCGTATTACGTTTGAATATGGTTTATTTGGGGGAGAAAATGACCAGGTTGAGCACGCTGAAGAATTGGCTCAGCTCTTAAAAGGTGTAAAATGTCATGTGAACTTAATTCCGGTAAACTACGTACCAGAACGCGATTACGTAAGAACACCACGTGAACAAATTTTCTTATTTGAAAAAGTACTAAAAGAGCGTGGAGTGAATGTAACGATTCGTCGTGAACAAGGTCATGACATTGATGCTGCCTGCGGTCAGTTGCGTGCAAAGGAGCGCAAAGAAGAGACGAGGTGACAAAATGAAAGCCGTGTTTCTATCGGATAAAGGGAAAGTTCGTCAACATAATGAAGATAGTGCAGGAGTTTTTCATAATTTAGATGGAGAGATTTTAGCTGTAGTAGCTGATGGAATGGGGGGTCATCGAGCGGGTGATGTTGCTAGCTCGATGGCCATTCAACTATTTCATGATTATTGGAAACAAACTTATAATATGGATACACCAAAAAAAGCAGAAGATTGGTTACATACAAATGTTGGAATGATTAACGAGCGTATATATGAATATTCTAAAAAATATCCAGAGTGTAGTGGCATGGGAACTACAGTTATTGTCGCGATTTGTACAGCAGGTTTTGTAACAATTGGACATATAGGAGATAGCCGTTGTTACATGGTATCCGATGGGGATATATCTCTTGTAACTGAAGATCATTCACTTGTAAACGAACTTGTTCGGTACGGTGAAATTTCAAAAGAGGATGCGGAATATCACCCGAAGAAGAATGTACTTTTACGTGCGCTTGGAACAGAAGAAAAAGTCGGATTAGATGTGAAAACATTAGTATTAGAAGAGAATGATCAATTGCTTCTTTGTTCTGATGGATTATCAAATAAAGTTGCTATAGATGATATGCAAAAGATTTTGCAATTAGATGAACAACTTGAGACAAAGGGAGAACATCTTGTTCAATTGGCGAATGATCGTGGTGGAGAAGATAATATTACTCTTGTCATTGTTGATTATGCGGATTCGGCAAATGAAAGTAGGTGAATTACAACGTGCTGATTGGAAAACGCCTAAACGACCGTTATAAGCTGCTTAAAATGATCGGTGGCGGAGGAATGGCTAATGTATATTTAGCTCACGATGATATATTAGGCCGGGACGTAGCGGTGAAAATATTAAGACTCGATTATGCAAATAATGAAGAGTTTATTAAGCGTTTCCATCGAGAAGCGCAATCTGTTACAACGTTGTCGCATCCAAATATTGTGAATATGTATGATGTTGGGGAAGAAGATGGAATTTATTATCTTGTTATGGAATATGTTCCTGGACAAACATTAAAGCAATACATAACTCAACGCGGGATGTTACCTGTAGGAGAAGCTCTTGATATTATGGACCAGCTAGCATCTGCGATGGCGCATGCCCATCATTTTGAAATTGTACACCGTGATATTAAACCACATAATATTTTAATTCGGAATGATGGAGTTGTGAAGGTAACAGATTTTGGGATTGCGACAGCAACAAGTGCCACAACGATAACACATACGAACTCAGTGCTTGGTTCTGTGCACTATTTGTCACCAGAACAGGCGCGCGGAGGGATAGCGAACAAACAATCGGATATTTATTCACTTGGGATTGTTATGTTTGAATTGTTAACAGGACGACAACCGTTCTCAGGAGAGTCTGCCGTTGCGATTGCTTTAAAACATTTACAAAATGAAACACCATCTCCAAAGCGTTGGAATCCAGATATTCCGCAAAGTGTAGAAAATATTATTTTAAAAGCAACTGCAAAAGATCCATTCCATCGATATCAGTCTGCTAATGCAATGAAGAGGGATGTTGAAACAGCGTTATATCCAGAACGTATTAATGAACAGCCTTTTTATATACCAGAAGATATGGAAGCGACAAAAGCAATTCCAATTATTCAGCAAGAACAATTACTTGGAAATGTAAGCGAGGAAACAATTATATTGACAGGGAATAAAACTGATGAACAACCGATAAATAACCAAGTGAAACCAGGTGTGGAAACAAGACGAAGTAGTAAATGGCTGAAGGTTTTGATTACAACATTTCTACTTTTAGCGATCGGCACAACACTAGCTCTTACTGTAATTCCTGGATTCTTTATCCCGAAAGATGTCAAAATTCCTGAAGTGTCTGGTATGAAGTATGAAACAGCGGTTAATACCCTTGTTGAGAAGGGATTTGAAGTTACTGAACCAAACATTGTTTATACAGATGACGTTGAAGCGGGAAAAGTAATTAAAACAAGTCCGGCTGCAGGAAGGGTTGTAAAGGAAAGCTCTAAAATTACAATCTATCAATCCGGCGGGAAAAAGAAGAACAAAATGAGTAATCTAATCGGAAAAGATTTTGATAGTTTGAAGAACGAATTGGAAGAGAAATACAAAATTGTTGTTCCAAACTATATTGAAAGTGAGAAACCAAAAGGTCAAATTGTAGATCAAATTCCGACAGTAGATCAAATGGTTGTGGAAACGGAGCAAGATGTAAAGGTTTGGGTGAGTAAAGGACCTTATCAAATTAGACCTAGCGATTTTTCAGGATGGACTGAAAATTACGTGAATAGCTACTTAAATGAAAATAAACTTGTCCCAAATATACAAAGAGAGTATTCAGATACAGTTGATAAAGGTTTGGTGATTTCACAATCACCAAAACCAGGAACACCGCTAAAAGAAGGGGATAAAGTAACGATTACTATCTCTAATGGTCCGAAGCCGAAAGTAACGAAGACAGTAAAAGTCGATAATATCCCGATTCCATATGAGTCTCCTGTAACAGGTGAGAAAAAGCCGCAAACAATTGAAATTTATAAAGAAGATATGCAGCAAAAAATGGATAAACCAATTGAAACCCGAACAATAACAGAATCTGCTACTATATCTTTAGAATTTGTGATTCAAGAAGGAACAACAGGACATTATAAGATTGTTCGAGATGGAAAGACAATCATTGATAAAGAAGTCCCATATCCAGCTGGGTAAAGGTGAGTCTCCACTTTGTGGATACCACCTTCTTTGTATGGGAGGTAGTATTTGTTGCTCGTGCCTGTTATGCTGTTGATATAGTCGACGTTGTAATAGGGAAATGTTTTATGCTTTGAAAAGAACAATGGCCATAAAACGTGACTATAAAAGTCCGAATGGTGAGGAGTAATAAACGTTTCACTTTATATAGAATAAAGGAGAATTATATGGCAGAAGGAAAAATTGTAAAAGCTTTAAGTGGTTTTTATTATGTGCAGCATGAAGGAGGCATTACACAATGCCGTGGTCGTGGTGTATTCAGAAAAAATAAAATCACACCGCTTGTAGGAGACCAAGTTGTCTTTCAAGCTGATAATCCGAGTGAAGGCTATGTTTTAGAAGTTTTTGACCGAAAAAATGAACTTGTAAGACCTCCAATTGCTAATGTTGATCAAGCAATCCTTGTTTTCTCGGCAGTTGAACCGAATTTCAACCCAGGATTACTAGATAGATTTTTAGTATTGATTGAATATCATAACATTAAGCCGGTTATTTGTATTAGTAAAATGGATTTAGTAGATGAAAAAACGCGAGAAACTGTGGAGTCTTATGCAAATGATTATCGTGAAATGGGATATGATGTATTATTTACTTCTATAAATACATCGGAAAGTATTGATATTTTAAAACCGTTTCTAGAAGGTTGTGTTTCTGTTGTTGCAGGACAATCAGGTGTAGGTAAATCGTCAATGTTAAACGTACTACGTCCAGATTTGGAACTGAAAACAAATGACATTTCCTCGCATTTGGGTCGGGGGAAACATACGACAAGACATGTGGAATTAATTGCAGTGGGCAGCGGATTAGTCGCAGATACACCTGGTTTTAGTTCGCTTGATTTCATTGATATAGAAGTCGAAGATCTTACACATTGTTTTCCAGAGTTGAAAGAAGAGAGTCAATACTGTAAATTTAGAGGGTGTACACATCTTTCGGAACCGAAATGCGCAGTGAAAGTTGCAGTTGAAGAAGGGAAGATTACGCAGTATCGCTATGAACATTACAAACAATTTGTAGAAGAAATTAGAGAGAGAAAGCCGAGGTATTAGTCATGATTAAAATTGCACCATCGATTTTATCAGCAGATTTTTCAAAATTAGGGGAAGAAATTAAAGATGTAGAAAAAGGCGGAGCGGATTATATCCATGTTGATGTAATGGATGGACACTTTGTTCCGAACATTACAATTGGCCCTTTAATTGTAGAGGCAATTCGTCCAATTACATCTTTACCATTAGATGTACATTTAATGATTGAAAATCCTGATAATTATATTCCTACTTTTGCAAAAGCTGGAGCGGATATTATTACTGTTCATGTAGAGGCGTGTCCGCATTTACATCGTACGATTCAATTAATCAAGTCTCATGGTATTAAAGCTGGAGTTGTATTAAACCCACATACGCCAGTTTCGATAATTGAGCATGTATTAGAAGATATTGATATGGTATTACTTATGACAGTAAATCCAGGATTTGGTGGGCAGAAATTTATTCATTCTGTATTACCAAAAATTAAACAAGTTGCGGAAATGGTTCAGGAGCGTAATTTACAAGTAGAAATTGAAGTTGATGGTGGTGTAAATGCTGAGACAGCAAGACTTTGTGTGGAAGCTGGAGCGAATGTTCTTGTGGCAGGATCAGCAGTATACAATCAAAAAGACCGCGGTGAAGCAATTCGAGTTATTCGTGGATAAGGAACATATGTAAGAAAACTTTTATCCCGATTGGTTCAACTAGTAATCAGGGGCGGGAGTTTTCATGACCTGTTAGAACGGGATAATGTGAAAAGAGGCAATCTACCGACTGGCAGATTGCCTTTTTCTATAGAAGGGGAAGAAAAGATGATTATTCATATTTTAGCTGGAGGACCTGTAGAGTACTGTGCTGATTTTTCTCGGTATGAAAGTGAAGAGGTAATATGGGTAGCGGTTGATCGAGGTGTATATCGTTTATTGCAAAGAGGTATCGTACCAACTGTTGCATTTGGCGATTACGACTCAGTTACAGCTGAAGAGTTAGCGTGGATGCAAGAACAAACAAATGAGTTACATATTGTTCCGAGGGAAAAAGACCAAACAGATTTAGAAATCGCAATTCATTGGGCATTAGAGCAAAACCCAAACATAATTCGTATTTTTGGGGCTACAGGTGGAAGGCTTGATCATGGTCTAGCAAATATACAAATGCTTCTAAAAGGTTTAGAGGAACGTGCGGAAATGTATATTATTGATAATAAGAATGAGATAGCAGTAAAAAAAGTAGGTACATATATAATCGAAGAAAATAAAAAATTTCCATATGTATCGTTTGTACCTGTGACAGAAGTTGTAACAGGTATTACGCTTTATGGGTTTAAATATCCTCTTACTAATAAAACGATAGAATGGGGATCGACACTTTGTATTAGTAATGAACTCATTATGGAAAAAGGTACTTTTTCATTTACTTCCGGCATATTAATGGTGATAAGAAGCACTGATTGAAGAAACACTTTTGCTTTTTGTGTCATATAGTAAACAAGTGGAGTAATGGGGATTAGGAGGGAAACCATGAGATTTTATACAATAAAGTTACCTAAATTTCTTGGTGGAATTGTTCGCGCGGTGTTAAATACCTTTAAAAAGGACTAAAAAAAGCACCTATTACCGGTGCTTTTTTCATGGGAATAATAAAAAAAGAGCCTAGCGGCTCTTTTTTTTATTATTAAACACGTTCGATCTTGCCAGATTTTAATGCTCTAGCAGAAACGTAAACACGTTGAACTTTACCGTCGATGCGTACGCGAACTTTTTGAAGGTTAGCGCCCCATTTACGTTTTGTAGCGTTCATTGCGTGAGAACGAGAGTTACCAGAACGAGCTTTTCTTCCAGTTATAGCACAAACACGAGCCATCTATATTTCCCTCCCTTAACTACCTTAACATACGTAATTTTTCAATGTTAGTCTTTTATGCGATGCTAAAAACACTACTATAATTTAACACAAGTAAAAAGAGAATGCAACAGTGTAGAAAAAAGAAATCAAGAAAAATTACTTGACACTATATCTTAAGGAAGAAAAGGAGAAATCAAGAAAAATTACTTGACATATTATAGGTCTACATGTTGTATAATAACAATGGACTATTTTGCTCATCATGAAAAAATGTAATTGTAAGTATAAAATGTGAGAGCGAAAAGAAAGAACGATGGAATTTTCTTTTAAAAGATTATATGATAGTAATTAAAGTAGTCTAGCTCACTTTCACCATTTATGAAGGGGGAAACGAGATGTCAATTGAAATTAAAACGAAGTACGGTCAAATTGATATTAGTACAGATGTAATTGCAACGATTGCTGGAGGTGCCGCGGTAGATTGCTACGGTATCGTTGGTATGGCTTCAAAAAATCAGTTAAAAGATGGATTAACAGAAATTTTACGAAAAGAAAACTTCACTAGAGGCGTTATTGTTCGTAAAGACGAAGATGAAGTACATATTGATATGTATATTATTGTGAGCTATGGTACAAAAATTTCAGAGGTAGCACATAACGTCCAGACGAAAGTGAAATATACACTAGATCAAACGGTAGGACTAGCAGTAGATTCTGTAAACATCTACGTACAGGGAGTTAAAGTAATAAACTTGTAAGTGCATTAAGGAGGAAAATCTGTGTCAATTCAAAAAATTGATGGGAAACGTTTATCACAAATGATTATTCAAGGAGCGAATAATTTAACAAATAATGTTCAGCTTGTTGATGCATTAAACGTTTTTCCAGTTCCAGATGGCGATACCGGTACAAATATGAATTTATCAATGACTTCAGGTGCGCGTGAAGTAAAAGCAAACCCTTCACAGCATGCTGGTAAAGTCGGCGTAAGTTTAGCAAAAGGATTATTAATGGGAGCTCGTGGTAACTCAGGTGTTATTTTATCTCAGTTATTCCGTGGTTTCTCTAAATCCATTGAACAAAAGGAAGAGTTAACAACAGTTGATTTCGCAGCAGCGTTAGAAGCTGGTGTAGAAACGGCATATAAAGCGGTTATGAAACCAATTGAGGGAACGATTTTAACAGTTGCAAGAGAAACGGGCAAACATGCAGTCACAGTTGCGAAAAAACAGCGCGACTTTGTTTTGTTTATGGAAGATGTTGTGAAAGAAGCAAATGCATCGTTAAATCGTACGCCAGATTTATTACCTGTATTAAAACAAGTTGGCGTTGTAGATAGCGGTGGTAAAGGTCTTGTTGTTGTATATGAAGGCTTTTTAGCTGATTTAAAGGGAGAAACAATTTCTTCTGATGCACCAGCACAAGCATCTATGAATGAAATGGTACGTGCAGAGCATCACCGTAGTGTACAAAGCCAATTGAGTACAGAAGATATTAAATACGGATATTGTACGGAATTCATGGTGAAATTAGATTCTGAAAAAATGAAGGAACATAATTTCTCTGAACAAAAATTCCGTGAAGATATTAGCGTATATGGAGATTCATTACTTGTTGTATCCGATGATGAAGTTGTAAAAGTTCATATTCATGCAGAACACCCTGGAGATGCAATGAACTATGGTCAACGTTATGGTAGCTTAATTAAAATTAAAGTAGAAAATATGCGTGAGCAGCATACTGCTTTATTAGATGAACCAGCGCCGATGCACGAAGAAGTGAATCAGCCGAAAGAAAAGAAACCATACGGTATTGTAACTGTAGCGATGGGATCGGGTATTAAAAATTTATTCGAGAGTATCGGTGCGACGCAAGTAATTGAAGGTGGTCAAACGATGAATCCAAGTACAGAGGATATCGTTAAGGCGATCGAAGAAGCAAATGCTGAAAAAATCATCATTTTACCGAATAACGGGAATATTGTGATGGCAGCAGAACAAGCTGCTTCTGTTGTGGATCAAGAAGTTGTTGTGGTTCGTTCGAAAACTGTTCCTCAAGGAATGGCTGCGATGCTAGCATTTAACCCAGCTGGAACGCTAGAAGAGAATGAAGAAAACATGAAAGAAGCGCTAGCACATGTGAAAACAGGTCAGATTACGTATGCGGTTCGTGATACGGAAATTGACGGCGTAGCAATTCAAAAGAATGATTTCATGTGTATTGCAGATGGTAAGATTGTATCTACAAATGGAGAAAAAGTAGGTGCAGCGAAGCAATTGTTAGAAAACATGATTGATGAAGATTCTGAAATTGTAACGATCTTGCAAGGTGAAGATGCAACAGATGAAGAAGTGGCGGAGTTAGTTGCATCTGTAGAAGAGAAGTTTGAAGATGTAGAGGTAGAAGTTCATCAAGGAAATCAACCTGTATATTCTTTCATATTCTCTGTAGAATAAGGTGAAATTCCTTTTTTTGCTAAGAGATAATTTGTTTTACTTGCTAATGAGCAAGAGCGAATGACATTTCGGTTGGCCTTGGTTCTTATTCAAAAGGCTAGCATATTAATGAAAGAAAAGAGCCTTGCTATTATAGTGAGGCTCTTTTCTTTCGTATATAATTTGGTATATCGAAAATGAATGAACTGTCTGGCTAATAGAGTGAGAGGGGTAAGAGTAGTTTCCCTTATAGTGCCTATGATAGAATAGAAAAGGTGGAAGAGAGCGATTGTAAATTAAGGATAGTAAATAGGTAATCGCTGTGGAATCGTATGTGAATGTAGTTTAAAGTAATAAGATAGTGAAAAAGAAAATGATGTGACGGAGCGTGAAAATCTTGAATGAAGTTGTGCAAGTTCCTGTTACGGATGTAAAGGGAATTGGGGAAGAGTCATCTGAATTATTACATGAGATGGGAATTTATACAGTTTCTCATCTATTAGAGCATTTTCCGTACCGTTATGAAGACTATGCGATGAAAGATTTAGCAGAAGTGAAACATGAAGAACGTGTGACAGTGGAAGGAAAAGTGCATAGTGCCCCTTTATTGCAGTATTACGGAAAAAAGAAATCACGTCTAACTGTTCGTGTACTTGTTGGTCGTTATTTAATTACAGCTGTATGTTTTAATAGGCCATATTATAAGCAAAAATTAAAGCTTGATGAGACGGTAACGATTACTGGGAAATGGGATCAACATCGTCAAACGATTTCTGTCTCTGAGATTCACTTTGGACCAGTCGTACGTCAGCAAGAAGTGGAGCCTGTCTATTCGGTAAAAGGGAAATTAACAGTCAAACAAATGCGGCGTTTTATTGCGCAAGCTTTAAAAGAATATGGTTCTTCTATAGTGGAAGTATTGCCGGATGGTTTGTTGGGACGCTATAAATTATTACCGCGTTATGAAGCGCTTCGAACGCTACATTTCCCGGTTGGGCAAGAGGATTTGAAGCAGGCGCGCCGCCGATTTGTATATGAAGAATTTTTCTTATTTCAGCTCAAAATGCAAGCACTTCGCAAAATGGAAAGAGAAAGTTCAAAAGGGACGAAAAAAGATATTTCAATGGAGAAATTAGAAGAGTTCATTGATGCACTTCCGTTTCCCCTCACTGGTGCACAGCGCCGCGTGGTTTCTGAAGTTATGAAAGATATGGAGTCTCCATATCGGATGAATCGGTTATTGCAAGGAGATGTTGGATCGGGAAAAACAGTTGTAGCTGCAATTGCTCTTTATGCAGCTAAATTAGCCTATTATCAAGGTGCACTAATGGTCCCTACAGAAATTTTAGCAGAGCAACATTATCAATCGCTAGCAGAGACGTTTACTCATTTTGATATGAATGTAGAATTGCTAACGAGTTCTGTAAAAGGAGTACGTCGTCGTGAAATTTTAGCAAGACTTGAACAGGGAGAGATAGATATTCTTGTTGGGACGCATGCTTTAATTCAAGATGAGGTCATTTTCCATAGACTTGGACTTGTTATTACTGACGAACAGCATCGGTTTGGAGTAGCGCAGCGTCGTGTTTTGCGTGAAAAAGGTGAAAGTCCAGATGTATTGTTTATGACAGCAACGCCAATTCCCCGCACATTGGCAATTACTGCTTTTGGAGAAATGGATGTTTCTATTATTGATGAAATGCCGGCTGGTCGTAAAGTGATTGAAACGTATTGGGCTAAACACGATATGTTAGATCGTGTTCTTGGTTTCGTTGAAAAAGAAGTGAAAAAGGGAAGGCAAGCTTACGTCATATGTCCGCTCATTGAAGAATCTGAGAAGCTTGATGTGCAAAATGCGATAGATTTACATAGTATGCTGATGCACCATTATCAAGGGAAGTTCCAGGTTGGATTAATGCACGGACGTTTATCTTCTCAAGAAAAAGAAGCAGTGATGGGGCAATTTAGTGAAAATGAAGTACAAATTCTTGTTTCAACCACAGTAGTTGAGGTTGGTGTGAACGTACCGAATGCAACCGTTATGGTGATTTATGATGCGGAGCGATTTGGTTTATCTCAGCTCCATCAGCTTCGGGGGCGTGTTGGACGTGGGAGTGAGCAATCGTACTGCTTGTTAATCGCAGATCCGAAATCGGAAACTGGGAAAGAGCGCATGCGCATTATGACGGAAACAAATGATGGATTTGTATTATCGGAAAAAGATTTAGAGTTACGTGGTCCTGGGGATTTCTTTGGAAGTAAACAAAGTGGTCTACCAGAGTTTAAGGTAGCTGATATGGTACATGATTATCGAGCGTTAGAAACAGCGAGACAAGATGCGGCTATACTTGTTGAGTCCGAAGCTTTTTGGCATAACGAACAGTACACTGCATTGCGCGTTTATCTTGAAGGGACAGGTGTGTTCCAAGGAGAAAAGCTCGATTAAAAGTGGAATATGCAAATTTTTTTGTTGCATTCTACCTTTATTGATTATATACTACTGTTAGTACCTAGTCATAAAAATGGATGGTGCGGTATGAAAAAAAGAAAAAGCAAAAAAGAAAGACAAACATTATTACAACAAACAATAGAAATGAACCCGTTTATAACGGATGAAGATTTAGCAGAGCAGTTTCAGGTGAGCATACAAACAGTTCGTCTTGATCGTATGGAATTATCTATTCCGGAGTTAAGAGAGCGAATTAAGAATGTAGCCACAAAGCAACATGAAGAAGATGTAAAGTCTTTGCCCTTAGAAGAGGTAGTCGGAGAAATTATTGATATAGAATTAGATAGACATGCAATTTCTATTTTTGAATTGAAGATGGAGCATGTATTTAAAAGAAATCAAATTGCTCGTGGGCACCATTTGTTTGCTCAAGCGAACTCACTAGCTGTTGCGGTTATTGATGAAGAACTTGCTTTAACTGCAAAGTCTACCATTCGATATATTCGTCCTGTGAAATTAGGGGAACGTGTTGTAGCGAAAGCTCGCGTTGAAGATATGGAGAATGATAAAGGTCGGACGGTTGTCAAAGTGCGAAGTTTTGTTGGAGAAGAACTTGTTCTTACAGGCACTTTTGAAATGTATCGATCTAGTAATTATAGTGAGGAAGGTAACAATTTATGAAAATCGCAATAGATGCAATGGGCGGCGATCATGCTCCGAAGGCAGTTGTGTTAGGGGCAATGAAAGCTATTAAAGAATATTCGGATTTACATATTACGTTAGTAGGAAAAGAAGAAGCGATTCGTCAGTATTTAACGAACGAAGAACGTATTACTGTGCTTCATACAGACGAAATGATTGAAGCAACAGACGAGCCGGTAAGAGCGGTACGTCGGAAAAAGCAAGCTTCAATGGTACTTGCAGCAAAACAAGTAAAAGATGGTGTGGCAGATGCTTGTATATCAGCAGGTAGTACAGGAGCATTAATGGCGGCTGGACTGTTTGTTGTAGGTCGGATGGAAGGGATTGAACGACCTGCCTTATCACCTACAATGCCAACAGTTGATGGAGAAGGATTTGTTATGCTCGATGTTGGAGCAAATGTTGATGCAAAACCGATTCATTTATATCAATATGCGGTCATGGGAGCTGTGTATGCTGAAAAGGTAAGAGGTATTAAAAATCCACGCGTTGGACTTTTAAATGTTGGAACAGAAGATGGAAAAGGGAATGAACTTTCAAAACAAGTCTTTGCTATGTTAAAAGATGCACCAATTAATTTTGTTGGAAATGTTGAGTCAAGAGACTTGTTGCAAGGTGTGGCGGATGTAGTTGTATGTGATGGTTTTACTGGGAATGTAGCTTTAAAATCATTAGAAGGAACAGCGCTTGCGTTATTCTCTATGTTAAAAGAACAGCTGATGAGTTCGTTTACAAGTAAATTAGCAGCAGCGGTATTAAAACCGAAACTTATGGTGTTAAAAGATAAAATGGATTATTCAGAGTATGGTGGAGCGGCGTTATTTGGATTGAAGGCGCCAGTTATTAAGGCTCATGGTTCTTCTAATGACCAATCGATATTTAGTGCGATTCGTCAGACGAGAGAAATGGTAGCGAAAGAAGTAATTCCTACAATTTCAAGTGTAATGGAGAAAGAGCCGCTTCAATAAGAGGAGGATTTGAAATGGGAAAACTAGCATTTCTTTTTCCGGGCCAAGGTTCACAGGCAGTTGGAATGGGTAGACAGTTAGCGGAGAATAATAAAGAGGTTGCGAAAGTATTTCAAAAAGCGGATGAAGTTTTACAGGAGTCTATTTCGGAAGTAATATTTGAAGGACCTCAGGAAAAACTGACATTAACAACAAATGCGCAACCTGCATTATTGACGACGAGTTTTGCGATTTTAACAGCTTTGAAAGAATATGATATTACGCCTGATTATGTGGCAGGACATAGTTTAGGGGAGTATAGCGCACTTGTTGCGGCTGGAGCATTGACATTTGAAGATGCTGTTTATGCTGTAAGAAAACGCGGTGAATATATGGAAGAAGCTGTTCCGAATGGAGAAGGTGCAATGGCAGCTATTTTAGGAGCAGATCCAGCTATGTTGAAACAGGTTACGGAAGAAGTGACGCGTGAAGGCTATGCTGTACAAATTGCTAATATGAATAGTGCAAAGCAAATTGTCATCTCTGGGACGAAACAAGGAGTAGAACTTGCTTCTCAAAAAGTGAAAGAAAACGGTGCAAAGCGAGCAATTCCACTTCGGGTGAGTGGTCCATTTCATTCTTCATTAATGAAGCCGGCAGCTGAGAAATTTCAAAGTGTCTTAAATGAAATTGTCATTCGAGATGCTGAAATTCCAGTTGTTGCAAACGTCACTGCAGATTGTGTTACGCGTAGTGAGGTAATTCAAGAAAAGCTAATTGAGCAACTCTATTCGCCTGTTTTATGGTATCCATCTATCGAACATATGATAGAACAAGGGGTAGATACATTTATTGAAATTGGGCCTGGGAAAGTGCTTGCTGGTCTTATGAAATCAATCGACTCATCTGTAAAAGTCTATGCAATATATGATGAGGAGACATTGAAAGATACCATTTCGAGTTTGGAGGGAGAAAGCGGATGTTAAAAGGAAAAGTAGCATTGGTAACAGGTGCATCACGCGGAATTGGCCGTGCAATTGCTATTGATTTAGCTAAACAAGGTGCAACAGTTGTAGTAAACTACGCGGGTAATGAACAAAAGGCAAATGAAGTAGTTGATGAAATAAAAAAACTTGGTTCAGAGGCAATTGCGGTAAGAGCTGACGTTGCTAACGGTGAAGATGTTATAAATATGGTAAAACAAACTGTAGACACATTTGGACAAGTTGATATCCTTGTAAATAACGCAGGTGTAACGAGAGATAATTTATTAATGCGTATGAAAGAGGAAGAATGGGATACAGTTATTAATACAAACTTAAAAGGTGTTTTCTTATGTACGAAAGCAGTATCTCGCTACATGATGCGCCAACGTCATGGTCGGATTATTAATATAGCTTCAGTTGTCGGCATTACAGGGAATCCTGGTCAAGCGAATTACGTGGCTGCAAAAGCGGGGGTAATTGGTTTGACGAAGACATCCGCAAAAGAACTAGCTAGTCGAAACATAACGGTAAATGCAATTGCACCAGGTTTTATTGCAACCGATATGACAGAAGTATTAGCGGAAAACTTAAAAGAAGAAATGTTAAAATTAATTCCTGCTGCTAAGTTTGGAGAAGCACAAGATATCGCGAACGCGGTAACATTTTTTGCGGCTGATCACAGTAAATATGTTACAGGTCAAACATTAAATGTTGATGGCGGTATGGTAATGTAATAAAAGAAAAGATTTCACCTAGTTTTTTTGTGAAATATTTAATATAATAATTTGAGGGGAGGTGAATGAATTATGGCAGATGTTTTAGAGCGTGTAACGAAAATTATCGTAGATCGTTTAGGAGTAGAAGAAACAGAAGTAGTACCAGCTGCAAGCTTTAAAGAAGACTTAGGTGCAGACTCCCTAGATGTAGTAGAACTTGTAATGCAACTAGAAGATGAGTTTGAAATGGAAATTTCTGATGAAGAAGCGGAAAAAATTGCTACTGTTGGCGATGCTGTGACTTACATAGAGAGTCATCTATAATGTTTGAGTGAAGTCCCGTTTTATAGCGGGGCTTTCTCGGCTTATATCTGGAGGGACCTATGCCGTACCGAAAACATAGAGAAAAAAAGTATGAAACAAAATATCGTGAAGTTTTCAAAACGTTTCAACAAAAAATAGGTATTACGTTTACAGATGAAAAATTATTGATTCAAGCATTTACGCATTCATCGTATGTGAATGAGCATCGGAAAAAGCCGCATGAAGATAATGAACGTCTTGAATTTCTTGGAGATGCTGTATTAGAACTGACTGTATCACAGTATCTGTTTCAAAAATATCCGACAATGAGCGAAGGAGAATTAACAAAGCTACGTGCAGCTATTGTGTGTGAGCCATCGCTAGTTCGTTTTGCGAATGAATTGTCATTTGGTAACCTAGTTTTATTAGGTAAGGGTGAAGAAATGACAGGTGGACGTGAGCGACCAGCTTTATTAGCGGATGTCTTTGAAGCGTTTATTGGTGCCCTGTATCTTGATCAAGGATTGGATACAGTTTGGGAATTCTTAAAAGAAATTGTATATCCAAAAATTAATGAAGGTGCTTTTTCTCATGTGATGGATTATAAGAGTCAATTGCAAGAATTAATTCAGCGTGATGGCAGTGGGAATATTGAGTATCAAATTCTGCAAGAAAAAGGACCTGCTCATAATCGAGAGTTTGTGTCACGTGTTACTTTAAATAGCGTGGCTTTAGGACTTGGAAATGGTAAGTCAAAAAAAGAGGCAGAACAGCGAGCAGCCGCAGAAGCGCTGAAAAAGTTAAAAGAACAATCATAAGGAATCCCCCTTTAACTGAGGGGGATTCCTTGTGCATAGAATGAAACTTTATTTTGATTTGGATATAACAGATAAATATGAATCCGTACATTGGTTTGTTTTTACCGACATTAGCTATAACAACGGAGAATAGGGGGAAGGCCTTTCGTGTTTTTAAAGAGATTAGAAATAGTAGGATTTAAATCCTTTGCGGAGCGTGTATCTGTTGATTTTGTTCCAGGTGTAACCTCTGTCGTTGGTCCGAACGGAAGCGGAAAAAGTAATATTACTGATGCAATTCGCTGGGTGCTTGGTGAGCAATCAGCAAAATCATTACGTGGTGCAAAGATGGAGGATATTATCTTTGCAGGGAGTGATACGCGAAAAGCAGTTAATATTGCAGAGGTAACATTGACTTTGAACAATGAAGATCAACGTTTGCCGATCGAATACAACGAAGTAAGTGTAACGCGTCGTGTTTCTCGCTCAGGAGATAGTGACTTTTTTATAAATAAACAATCTTGTAGATTAAAAGATATTGTCGATTTGTTCATGGACTCTGGTATGGGGCGAGAAGCTTTCTCAATCATTAGCCAAGGGAAAGTAGAAGAAATTTTAAGTAGTAAATCTGAAGAGCGTCGTGGTGTATTTGAAGAAGCTGCAGGTGTATTAAAATATAAACTTCGTAAAAAGAAAGCTGAAGGAAAATTAGCAGAAACACAAGAAAATTTAAATCGTGTGCAAGATATCATTCATGAATTAAGCAGTCAAGTAGAGCCACTTGAAAGACAAGCTTCTATTGCGAAAGATTATCTTGAGAAAAAAGAAGAGTTAGAAAAAGTAGAGGCAGCTCTTATTGTATATGAAATTGAAGAATTACATGAAAAATGGGAGACGCTTCGAAAACAGTTTGGGCACAATAAAGATGAAGAAGTGAAAATGTCCACGTATCTACAAAAAAGTGAAATAAATCTTGAAGAACTACGTGCGCAGTTGCAAGCAATTGATGAATCTGTAGACTCCTTACAGGAAGTTCTCCTACTTTCTAGTAAAGAGTTAGAAAAACTAGAAGGACAGCGGGAGTTATTAAAAGAACGAAAGCAAAATGCAACGACGCATTGCGCGCAGCTAGAGCAGTTGATTGTTGAGTTGACAGAAAAAGCGCAGACATATGATGGTGAAATTAAAACAAGTACAGAAGAATTAATGGAATTTGCAAATCAAGTAAAAGAGTTAGAACAAAAATTACACGAGAATGAGAAACTCCTTTCTACATATGCAGAAAACTTGGAAGAGCAAATTGAGCATTTAAAAGGGGATTATATTGAACTTTTAAATAAACAAGCAAGCTATCGTAATGAGCTATCAATGATTGAAGAACAATTTAAACAACAAAGTTCTAAAAATCAACGTCTTGATGAAGAAAATGAAAAATATGTACAAATGCGTATGCAAATTACTTCTAAAAAGACAAAGCTTGTGGATAGTTATGAGCAAGTAAAAGAAAAAGTTACAAATATTATTACAAATATACAAAAAACAGAAGCGGCGCTTGCAAAATGTAAGGTGCAGTATAGTGAAAATGAAACAAAGTTATATCAGGCATATCAATTTGTTCAGCAAGCTCGTTCCCGGAAAGAAATGCTAGAAGAAATGCAAGAAGATTATTCTGGATTTTATCAAGGGGTGCGCGAAGTATTAAAAGCTCGTGAAAATAAGATTCAGGGCGTTGAAGGAGCGGTGGCAGAGCTTCTTACTGTACCGAAAGAATATGAGGTTGCAATGGAGATTGCTCTTGGTGCCGCGATGCAGCACGTTGTTGTACAAACAGAAGAGCATGCCCGTGCTGCAATTGCCTTTTTAAAACAAAACAGGCATGGCCGTGCAACGTTTTTACCTCAGGCGGTTATTAAAGGAAGATCTTTATCGTTTGACCAGTTACGCATTGTAAAACAACACCCGTCGTTTATTGGTGTAGCAGCAGAGTTAGTACATTACAACAATAAATATGAAAACATTGTTTCGAATTTATTAGGTACAGTTGTTGTTGCAAAGGATTTAAGAGGGGCCAATGAGTTAGCTAAACAATTACAGTATCGCTACCGTATTGTAACAGTTGAGGGCGATGTTGTGAATCCGGGTGGTTCCATGACTGGTGGGGCTGTAAAACAAGCCAAATCTTCTTTATTAGGGCGTCAGCGTGAACTAGAAGAGTGGAGTAAGAAGCTTGTTGAAATGGAAGAAAAAACGTTTAAGTTAGAAAACTTGGTTAAAGCATTGAAGCAAGAAATTCAAGAAAAAGAATTAAAAGTAAAAGAATTACGTCATGGTGTAGAAGAAGAACGTGTGGATGAGCAGAAGTTAAAAGAAGAAATTAATCAACTAGAGTTAGAAGAACATCGTATTAATGATCGTTTATCTATCTATGATTTAGAAATAGAAGGTTTTTTACAAGATCAAATAAAAATGCAAGGGCGTAAAGAAGAATTAGAAGGAATATTAGTAAATCTTCAAACAGAGATTGCAGGGTTAGATGGGAAAATTGTCTCCTTAACAAAACAAAAAAGCGAGCAACATTCTTCGAAAGAAAAGGTTCAGACGGAGATGACGGAGCTGAAAGTGAAAGCGGCAGAAAAGCAGCAACGTTTGTCCAACCAAAAAGAAAAAGTGGATCGCTTAACGAAAGAACAAGAAGAAACAAAGCAAACACTTGTGAAAACAAAAGAAGATTTAGCGTTCTTAAAACAAGAGATGACATCGAACTCAAGTGGTGAAGAGCAAATTACAAACATGATTGATAAGAAAGCGCATGATCGTAATCAAACATCAGAATTGATTCGTTCTCGTCGTGAACAACGTATTACGTTGCAGGAGAGGGTAGAACAGTTAGAATGCGAAGTAAAAGAGACGAAAGGGCGATATAAATATATTCTTGAAGTTTTAAAAGATCAAGAAGTGAAAATTAATCGTCTTGATGTTGAGTTAGAAAATAGATTGCAACATTTGAGGGAAACGTATACTATTTCATTTGAAGCAGCAAAAATGAAATATACAATGACAATGCCGGCAGAAGATGCGCGCAAAAAGGTGAAATTAATTAAATTATCTATCGAGGAGCTCGGAACAGTAAACTTAGGGGCGATTGATGAATATGAACGTGTAGCGGAACGACATACGTTCTTACTTGAGCAAAGGGATGACTTAGAAGAAGCGAAGTCGACATTGCATCAAGTTATTATGGAAATGGATGAAGAGATGAAAAAACGTTTTTCAACTATATTCGAAGCGATTCGTAAAGAATTCCAGTCTGTCTTCTGTGAACTGTTCGGGGGCGGTAGAGCGGATTTAGTAATGACAAATCCACAAGATTTATTAAATACGGGTATTGATATTGTAGCGCAGCCACCAGGAAAGAAACTGCAAAATTTAGGTTTACTTTCAGGCGGAGAGCGTGCGCTAACAGCGATAGCGTTGCTGTTTGGGATTTTGAAAGTGAGACCTGTTCCGTTTTGTGTACTAGATGAGGTAGAGGCTGCTCTTGATGAGGCAAATGTAGCTCGGTTTGCACAGTATTTGAAAAAATTTAGTGACGAAACGCAGTTTATTGTTATCACACACCGAAAAGGTACGATGGAAGAATCAGATGTACTTTATGGGGTAACAATGCAAGAATCGGGTATCTCTAAACTTGTTTCCGTTCGTTTAGGTGACGAGGAAGAAGAACTTGTTACAAGTGAATAGGAAGGATGAGAAGAATGAGTTTCTTTAAAACATTAAAAGAAAAGATTTCAAAGCAGACAGATACGGTAACTGAAAAGTTTAAGCAAGGGTTAGAAAAAACGAGAAATTCATTTGCGGATAAAGTAAATGATCTAGTGTATCGCTATCGTAAAGTCGATGAGGATTTCTTTGAAGAATTAGAAGAAATTTTAATTGGGGCAGATGTTGGGGTTGCGACAGTGATGGAACTTATTGATCAGCTGAAAGAAGAAGTGCAGCGTCGTAATATTCAGAATCCGAAAGAAGTACAAGCTGTTATCTCAGAAAAGTTAGTAGGGATATACAAAGGTGATCAAGAATTTAGTAATGAAATTAATATGCAACAGGATCAATTAACTGTTATTTTATTCGTTGGTGTGAATGGTGTAGGAAAGACAACTACAATTGGTAAGATGGCACATAAATTTAAATCAGAAGGAAAGTCTGTCTTACTAGCAGCAGGCGATACGTTCCGTGCAGGTGCAATTGAACAGCTAGAAGTATGGGGAGATCGAGTTGGTGTAGAAGTTATTAAACAAGGCTCTGGTTCTGATCCGGCGGCTGTTATGTACGATGCTGTTCAAGCGGCAAAGGCGCGTAAAGTGGATGTCTTGCTATGTGATACAGCAGGTCGTTTGCAGAACAAAATAAACTTAATGAAAGAGCTGGAGAAGGTAAAACGTGTCATTGAACGTGAAGTTCCAGGGGCTCCACATGAAGTATTACTTGTCATTGATGCAACGACAGGACAAAATGGTTTAAGTCAAGCTAAAACATTCCGTGAAGCAACGAATGTTACAGGTATTGTTTTAACAAAATTAGACGGTACTGCTAAGGGTGGTATCGTATTGGCGATTCGTAATGAGATGGATGTACCAGTGAAGTTCGTTGGGCTGGGAGAGCAAATGGATGACTTACAGCAATTTGATCCAGAACAATATGTTTATGGTTTGTTTGCAAATCTAGTTGAAAAAGAAGAAGTGTAAGTAAAAGGAGCGGTATTACCGCTTCTTTTTTGTAAAAAATATGCCATGTTAAGAAAAAAACTTGACACTCTTTTCTACTCCATGTAAACTAATTCATGTAAAGGGAAATCACTTAACAAAGGATGATCCAACATGCTCGAAAAAACAACGAGAATGAATTATTTATTTGATTTTTATCAATCGTTGTTAACGCAAAAACAAAGAAGTTATATGTCGCTTTATTATTTGGATGATTTATCTCTTGGTGAAATTGCAGAAGAATTTGATGTAAGTCGCCAAGCCGTGTATGATAATATTAAACGGACTGAAGCGATGCTTGAAGAATATGAAGAGAAATTAGTATTACTTCAAAAGTTTCAAGAGCGACAGCGACTTGTTGCAAAGCTAAAACAGCTAATCAGCGAAGAAGAGCATGTGAATAAAGAGATGAAACAAGTTGTTGAAGCTATCGAAAAATTAGATTAGGAGGGCGGCAATATGGCATTTGAAGGATTAGCCGACCGACTTCAACAGACGATGCAAAAAATCCGTGGCAAAGGGAAAGTTTCTGAAGCCGACGTAAAAGAAATGATGAGAGAAGTTCGTCTTGCACTTTTAGAAGCAGACGTTAACTTTAAAGTAGTAAAAGATTTTGTGAAGCGTGTGTCTGAGCGTGCTGTCGGACAAGATGTAATGAAGAGTTTAACACCTGGACAACAGGTAATTAAAGTTGTACAGGAAGAACTTACAGACCTTATGGGCGGGGAGCAAAGTAAAATTGCTGTCGCAAATAAGCCGCCAACTGTTATTATGATGGTTGGTTTGCAAGGAGCAGGTAAAACGACAACAACAGGCAAGCTTGCGAATTTGCTTCGTAAAAAGCATAATCGTAAACCGATGCTTGTTGCAGCTGACATTTACCGTCCTGCAGCCATTAAACAGCTTGAAACATTAGGGAAGCAATTGGACATGCCTGTTTTCTCATTAGGGGATCAAGTAAGTCCAGTTGAAATTGCGAAACAAGCGATTGCAAAAGCAAAAGAAGATCATCATGATTATGTTTTAATTGATACAGCAGGTCGTCTGCATATTGATGAAGAACTGATGGATGAATTAGCGAAAGTGAAAGAGGTTGCTAAGCCAGATGAAATATTCCTAGTTGTCGATGCGATGACAGGACAAGATGCGGTTAATGTTGCACAGAGTTTCCATGATCAGCTCGGTTTAACAGGTGTTGTGTTAACAAAATTAGATGGCGATACGCGCGGTGGTGCGGCGTTGTCTATTAAAGCTGTAACAAATACGCCGATTAAATTTGCTGGTATGGGTGAGAAATTAGACGCAATCGAAGCCTTTCATCCTGAGCGCATGGCATCCCGTATTTTAGGTATGGGTGACGTGCTAACATTAATTGAAAAAGCGCAAGCTACAGTTGATGAAGAAAAAGCAAAAGAACTTGAGCAGAAAATGCGTACGCTTTCGTTTACACTCGATGATTTCCTAGAGCAACTTGGACAAGTGCGTCAACTTGGACCGCTTGATGAATTGCTAGGGATGCTTCCTGGTGCGAATAAAATAAAAGGGCTGAAAAATGCACAAGTTGATGAAAAACAAATTGGGCATATTGAGGCAATTATTCGTTCTATGACAAAATTAGAACGAGAACAACCGGAAATAATCAATGCTAGTCGTAAAAAACGCATTGCCAAAGGTAGCGGTACAACCGTTCAAGAAATCAATCGTTTAATTAAACAGTTTGATGATATGAAAAAAATGATGAAAACGATGACAGGCATGCAAAAAGGTAAGAAAAAAGGACTAGGTGGATTGAAGTTTCCATTCATGTAAGGAAAAAAAGATAGCTCTGTTAAGAAAAAATACTTTACAAAGCAATAGTCTTTTTGCTAATATAATTATCTGTGTGAAATAAATTCGGAGGTGCTTTATAAATGGCAGTTAAAATTCGTTTAAAACGTATGGGAGCTAAAAAAACTCCTTTCTATCGTGTAGTTGTTGCAGATTCTCGTTCTCCTCGTGACGGACGTTTCATTGAGGAAATCGGTACTTACAATCCGGTTGCTCAACCAGCGGAAGTGAAAATCAACGAAGAAGCAGCATTAAAATGGTTAGGAAATGGTGCAAAACCATCTGATACAGTTCGTAATCTGTTCTCTAACCAAGGTATCATGGAGAAATTCCACTTATCTAAACAAGGTAAGTAATTGAGGCAATGGCTATGAAAGAGTTAATCGAAACGATCGTCAAGCCTCTTGTAGATCATCCTGAAGATGTGAAGGTTACACAGGAACTTTGCAACGGAGAGATAAAATATCGATTAACTGTACATCCTGAGGATGTTGGAAAAGTCATTGGAAAGCAAGGGCGAGTTGCGAAGGCAATTCGGATGCTCTTGTATTCAGTGGGACATCATAATCATGAAAAAGTCACATTGGAAATTCAATAAATGTTAAAAGGGCGAGGATCTGTTCCTCTCCCTTTTTTAACATTTTGAGAGAAATTGCATGTTCTATTTATAGAATGGAAATGCTTAACTTATATAGAAAACAGGGGTGACATGCTGTTTATGACAAAATGGTTTAATGTAGGGAAAATTGTAAATACTCATGGTGTTAGAGGAGAAATCCGTGTCATTTCTCGTACTGATTTTCCGGAAGAGCGATATAAAGTAGGGAATACATTATACATATGGAGTGAAAAAGGAACAGAACCACTTCCAGTAAAAATAACTTCCCATCGTCAACATAAGACGTTTGATTTATTGATGTTTGAAGGGTATAACAACGTCGATGAAGTGGAGAAGTTTAAAGGTTCTCTATTAAAAGTGCCAGAAGAGCAACTAGGTGAGCTTGCTGAAGGTGAGTATTATTACCATGAAATCATTGGTTGCGAAGTTGTGACAGAAGATGGGGAAAAATTAGGAACAATAAAAGAAATTCTATCTCCAGGTGCAAATGATGTGTGGGTGATTAAAGGCCCGAAAGGAAAAGAACTTTTAATTCCGTACATTGATGATGTTGTACTGCAAGTTAACATTGAAAATAAATTAGTAACCATTCATGTAATGGAAGGATTGCTATAATGAAAATCGATATTTTAACATTATTTCCAGAGATGTTCACGGGTGTGTTCGGATCTTCGATTTTAAAAAAAGCGCAAGAAAAAGAAGCGGTTAAGCTTCGAGTTGTAAATTTTCGTGATTATACGACAAGTAAACATAACAGTGTAGATGATTATCCGTATGGTGGCGGTGCAGGTATGGTATTGACCCCACAGCCCATCTTTGATGCTGTAGAGACACTAACAAAAGAAACAGCGTGTAAACCAAGGGTCGTATTAATGTGTCCGCAAGGAGAGCGTTTCACGCAGAAAAAGGCGGAAGAGTTGGCTGGGGAAGAACATGTCATTTTTGTGTGTGGTCATTATGAGGGGTATGACGAACGGATTCGTGAACATCTTGTAACAGATGAGATTTCTATTGGCGATTATGTGTTAACAGGCGGAGAATTAGCGTCTATGGTTGTGACTGATAGTGTTGTACGCCTTTTACCGGGGGTGCTAGGAAATCAGAATTCACAGGTGGAAGATTCCTTTAGCACAGGTTTATTAGAACATCCACACTATACACGTCCGGCAGATTTTCGCGGCATGAAGGTACCAGATGTACTTATGTCGGGTAATCATAAAAATATTGAAGAATGGCGTCATAAAGAATCATTGCGCCGTACATATACGCGTAGGGCGGATTTACTTGAAGGACGTCAATTATCAAAGCAAGAGGAAAAATGGCTAGAGCAAATGAAAGAAGAACAGTAACAACTTCATATATTTTCTATTGCAACAGGCCTAGCAATGTGCTATTATAACATTTGTGCTACTGAAAACAGTGGCCGTATTAACGGTGTTCCGCTGTAATTTATTAAAGACTTTATAAGAGCATCTGTTTAAAGGAGAGAATTGAATATGCAACAATTAATCGCAGATATTACAAAAGGCCAATTAAAAACTGACCTACCTTCATTCCGTCCTGGTGACACTTTACGTGTACACGTAAAAGTAGTTGAGGGTACTCGTGAGAGAATTCAGCTTTTTGAAGGTGTTGTAATTAAACGTCGTGGTGGCGGAATTAGTGAAACATTCACAGTTCGTAAAATTTCTTACGGCGTAGGTGTTGAGCGTACATTCCCAGTTCACACACCAAGAATCGCGAAAATCGAAGTACTTCGCCGTGGTAAAGTACGTCGTGCTAAGTTATACTACTTACGTAACCTTCGCGGTAAAAAAGCACGTATTAAAGAAATTCGATAAGAAATGTATGGGAGCTTGTAATTGCACAAGCTCCCTTTTTCCAATCTATATGGATTTTTGATATAATACGAGCAGCTTACATAACTGTGGAGGGGAAATGCATGAAGAAAGAGAAGAGTTCACTTTGGGAATGGATCAAGGCCATTTTAATTGCTGTTGTATTAGCTGGTGTTATTAGACAGTTTTTCTTTGCGCCAATTCTAGTAGATGGTGTATCAATGTCACCGACACTTCATGACCGTGATCGAATGATTGTTAATAAAATTGGCTATCACATCGGAGAACCGAAACATTTTGATATAATTGTATTCCGAGCAACGGAAGAAAAGGATTATATTAAACGCGTTATCGGCTTGCCAGGCGATCAAATTGAATATCGTAATGATAAGCTATATATTAACGGAAAACCTTACGAGGAGCCGTATCTAGACAAACAGAAAAAGCAACTTGCTGATGGACCACTCACATATGATTTTAAGCTTGAAGAAATTACAGGTAAAAAGACTGTTCCAAAAGGGCAATTATTTGTATTAGGGGATAATCGTCGTTTTAGTAAAGATAGTCGTACCATTGGGACAATTTCAATTGACCAAGTAATCGGTAAAGCGAATATGTTATATTGGCCATTAAAAGATGCTCGTATTGTGAAATAAACGAAAAAAGAAGGTGGCAACATGGTAATTCAATGGTTTCCAGGGCATATGGCAAAAGCGAGGCGCCAAGTAACAGAAAAGTTAAAGTTAATCGATGTTGTAATTGAACTTGTAGACGCTCGTTTACCTTTATCATCTCGAAATCCAATGATTGATGAAATTATTACTCATAAACCAAGGCTCGTTGTTTTAAATAAAGCAGACATGGCGGATGATCGTGTAACGAAGCAATGGATTGCTTATTTTGAAGAAAAGGGTCATAAAGCAATTTCGATTAATGCGCAAGCTGGACAAGGTATGAAAGAAATTGCTGCAGCTTGTAAAGTACTTGTGAAAGAAAAGTTTGATAAAATGATTGCAAAAGGTATTAGACCACGAGCTATTCGTGCTCTAATTGTTGGTATTCCGAACGTCGGGAAATCTACATTGATTAATAAATTAGCAAAGAAAAACATTGCGAAAACTGGTGATCGTCCAGGTGTTACAACAGCACAGCAATGGATTAAAGTCGGTAAAGAGATGGAACTTTTAGATACTCCGGGTATTTTATGGCCGAAATTCGAGGACGAAATGGTTGGACTACGTCTGGCGACAACTGGTGCCATTAAAGATTCTATTTTAAATTTACAAGATGTTGCTGTATATGCACTTCGATTTATGGAGAAACAATATCCAGAGCGGTTAAAAGAACGTTATAAATTAAGTGAAATACCTGAAGAAATTGTCGAATTGTTTGATGCAGTTGGTAAAAATAGAGGCTGCTTAATGGGCGGTGGAATGATTGATTATGATAAAACATCAGAACTTGTTCTTCGTGAACTACGTAGTGGTAAACTTGGAAAAATGACATTTGAAACACCGGATGAGTTTGTAGAAGAGGTATAAAGACGTGCGTTTGTACGTCTTTTCTTTTTGATTATTTTTAAAGAGAGTTGATAAATGTATCGTTTAGTATTGAAGTAATCTTGAGAAGGAGTGTACGCAAGGTGCAAAAGTTAACGATTCAAGAGGTAGAATGTTTGCTGCGAGAAATTACAGCAGAAGAAGATGAACGCTTTCAAATGCTAGGAAATGATGAGCGAAAAGGTGTTCAAAAATTGCTTGTGAAATGGCATAAGCAAAAAGAGCAGTCACGAAAAGAAAGAGAGCAATTTTTAAAGATGTCAAAATATGAGCAGGCGTTAAGAGAAAAGGGGCTCTCTTATATTGCTGGAATTGATGAAGTAGGAAGAGGTCCGTTAGCAGGTCCTGTGGTTACGGCTGCTGTCGTCCTTCCAGAAGAGTTCTATATACCAGGATTAAATGATTCTAAAAAGTTAAGTGAAGCGAAGCGTGAGCAGTTTTACGATGAAATTCAAAAACAGGCAGTGGCGATTGGGATTGGAATTGTACCGCCGGTAGTAATTGATGAGATAAATATTTATCAAGCAACGAAACAAGCAATGCTAGATGCTGTTGCAAATTTATCGTGCACACCGGAGTATTTATTAATTGATGCGATGAAACTTCCGACACCAATTCCGCAAACGTCCATTATTAAAGGGGATGCAAAAAGTATTTCTATTTCAGCTGCATCTATCGTTGCGAAAGTAACGCGAGATCGCATGATGAAGGAGCTCGGAAAAAAATATCCAGAATATGGATTTGAACAACATATGGGGTATGGGACAAAACAACATTTACAAGCAATTGAAACATACGGTGTACTAGAAGAACATCGGAAAACATTTGCACCAATTAAAGAGATGATCCAAAAATAAGTTGTGAATACACAGCTTATTTTTTTATTTTTGTAGGTTAACATTATTATTTTCAAAAAAGAATAAAGCGATTTCAGTTTTCTGACACTTTATTGTAGACAGCGTGGCAATCATTTTATACAATGGCAATGTAGTGTTTTTTAAACATTAAAAAACTTTTCGAGTAAAATAGGAAAACAGGGGAGGATGGGACTATGAATATCCATGAGTATCAAGGTAAGGCAGTCCTTAGAAGCTATGGGGTTAGCGTTCCAAACGGGAAGGTTGCCTTTACAGTAGAAGAAGCTGTAGAAGCAGCGAAAGAATTAGGAACGAGTGTATGTGTAGTAAAAGCGCAAATTCACGCTGGTGGACGCGGCAAAGCTGGCGGTGTAAAAGTGGCGAAAAATTTAGAAGAAGTTCGTACATATGCGGAAAGTATATTAGGTACTACGCTTGTTACGCATCAAACAGGTCCTGAAGGTAAAGAAGTAAAACGCTTACTTATCGAAGAGGGATGCGATATTAAAAAAGAATATTATGTAGGTCTTGTTTTAGACCGTGCAACTTCTCAAGTTGTTTTAATGGCGTCTGAAGAAGGCGGAACAGAAATTGAAGAAGTAGCAGAAAAAACACCTGAAAAAATCTTTAAAGAATATATCGATCCTGCAGTAGGATTACAAGGATTCCAAGCGCGCCGAATCGCATTCAACATCAATATTCCAAAAGAGCTTGTTGGACAAGCTGTGAAGTTCATGATGGGCTTATATCGTGCTTATATCGAAAAAGATTGTTCTATTGCAGAAATTAACCCGCTTGTTACAACAGGTGACGGGAAAGTTATGGCATTAGATGCGAAACTGAATTTTGATTCTAATGCATTATATCGTCATAAAGATATTTTAGAACTTCGTGATCTTGAAGAAGAAGATCCAAAGGAAATTGAAGCTTCTAAATACGACTTAAACTATATTCCTTTAGATGGAAATATCGGTTGTATGGTTAACGGCGCAGGGCTAGCGATGGCAACAATGGATATCATTAAACATTACCATGGCGACCCAGCTAACTTCTTAGATGTTGGTGGCGGTGCTACAGCTGAAAAAGTTACAGAAGCATTCAAAATTATCCTTTCTGACAAAAATGTAAAAGGTATTTTTGTTAACATTTTTGGAGGCATTATGAAATGTGATGTAATTGCAGAAGGTGTTATTGAAGCAACGAAACAAGTAGGTCTTGAATTACCGCTTGTTGTTCGTCTTGAAGGTACAAATGTAGAGTTAGGTAAGAAGATTTTAAATGAATCTGGTTTAAATATTGTTGCAGCAGAATCTATGGCAGACGGTGCACAAAAAATTGTTTCGCTAGTGGGCTAATAGAAAGCGGGGGAGAAAAATGAGCGTATTAGTTAATAAAGATACAAAAGTTATTGTACAAGGTATTACTGGTTCTCAAGGTTTATTCCATACAAAACAAATGATTGAATATGGTACGAAAATTGTCGGTGGTGTAACACCTGGTAAAGGCGGCACTGATATTGAAGGTGTACCGGTGTTTGATACGGTAGAAGATGCAGTGAAAGCAACAGGAGCAAACGCTTCAGTTGTATACGTTCCACCCGCTTTTGCGGCTGATGCAATTATGGAAGCTGTGGATGCAAAGATTGATTTAGTAGTATGTATTACAGAAGGAATTCCTGTATTAGATATGGTAAAAGTAAAGAAATATATGGCAGGTAAACATACACGTTTACTTGGACCAAACTGTCCTGGTGTAATTACACCAGATGAATGTAAGATTGGTATTATGCCAGGATATATTCATAAAAAAGGTCATGTAGGTATTGTATCTAGATCTGGTACATTAACATATGAAGCTGTACATCAATTAACACAGGAAGGAATCGGTCAATCAACTGCTGTAGGAATCGGTGGTGATCCTGTTAATGGTACGGACTTTATTGATGCGTTAAAAGCATTTAATGAAGATGAAGAAACACATGCTGTTATTATGATTGGTGAAATCGGTGGAACAGCAGAAGAAGAAGCTGCTGAGTGGGTACAAGCGAATATGACAAAACCTGTTGTTGGATTCATTGGTGGTCAAACAGCGCCTGCTGGTAAGCGTATGGGGCATGCTGGTGCTATTATTTCTGGTGGTAAAGGAACAGCTGCTGAAAAGATTAAAACAATGGAAGCTTGTGGTATTAAAGTTGCTGAAACACCAGCTGTTATGGGTGAAACATTAATCTCTGTTCTAAAAGAAACAGGATTATTTGAAACTTGTAAAAACTATTAATCTTTTTGAAAGACACCTTCATATAAGAGGGTGTCTTTTTACACATTTTTTGTTTACATAACGAAAATTATGGGTAAGGAGAATGATTGTGAAAAAGGAACGATTGCTTCATCTTCATTACATGTTGGCGGATTATTGGAAAGCATTAAATCGGTTGTTACAGCTTGATCCAGAGTTGAAGGAATTGTATAATTTTGGCCCGAAACAATTCGAAAAATATGCAGGATTAACTCCGAAGGCATCTTCTGAATTAGCAAAGTTTCTACAAAAATCAACGCCCTCCGAGTGCATTCGTCATTTAGAAAAAAATCAAAACTTTTATGTCACAATATGGGATGAGGACTATCCAAAATTATTGCGTGAAATACCGGATCCTCCCTTTATTTTATATGGAAAAGGAAAGAGAGAGCTACTTAGTAAAGTGAAAAAATATGCAGTGGTTGGAACGAGAAAACCATCTCTATATGGGAAAGATAGTATACAATCTATTTTGCGACCACTGATAGATGAAGGGTGGGTAATTGTTAGTGGTTTTGCAAGTGGAATTGACACGTTTGCCCACGAGGTTACAGTACAGCGGCAGAGTCCGACCATCGCTGTATTAGGGCATGGATTACAATATATGTATCCAAAAGAAAATAATCAGTTTTATAACATGTGGAAAGAGCACATGCTCTTATTAACAGAATATCCATCTCATTATCCCCCGCGAAAATGGTATTTTCCAAAAAGAAATCGAATTATAAGCGGACTTTGTCAAGGGATTTTAGTGGTGGAAGCGAAAGCGAAGAGTGGATCGCTTATTACGGCAGATCTTTCCTTAGAACAAAATAGAGAAGTATTTGCTCTTCCTGGACCTATTTTTACGGAAAGTGCAGCAGGGACAAATCAACTTATTCAGCAAGGGGCAAAACTTGTTCAAAAAGCAGAGGATATTCTTGAAGAATTTTTAAATTAACCTTATATTTTCATGTTTTTATTAAACAATTATTGACAAATGGTAGATTGGCAATGTATGTTATACTCATTCTTGATTGACAAAAACAAGAGAAATCAATAAGATTAATGAAGACTTGAATCCACCTCTTAAGGAGGCACTAGCATGTCAGATTACCTCGTAATCGTGGAGTCGCCTTCTAAGGCGAAAACCATTGAGAAATATTTAGGGAAAAAATACAAAGTCGTCGCGTCTATGGGACATGTTCGCGATTTACCTAAAAGCCAAATGGGGATAGAAGTGAAAAACAACTTCACCCCGAAATATATTACCATCCGTGGTAAAGGTCCTGTTTTAAAAGATTTAAAATCAGCAGCAAAAAAAGCAAAAAAAGTCTATCTCGCAGCCGATCCAGACCGCGAAGGAGAAGCGATTGCTTGGCATTTAGCGAATACGCTGAATGTAGATATTGAATCGGATTGCCGAGTTGTATTCAATGAAATTACAAAAGATGCGATTAAAGAGTCATTTAAGCATCCTCGTGCGATTAATATGGATTTAGTAGATGCACAACAAGCAAGACGAATACTTGATCGCCTTGTTGGTTATAATATTAGTCCTTTATTATGGAAGAAAGTCAAAAAAGGATTAAGTGCAGGACGTGTACAATCTGTAGCGGTTCGATTAATTATCGATCGTGAAAAAGAAATTCAAAGCTTTATTCCCGAAGAATTCTGGACAATTAAAACAGAATTTGTAAAAGGAAAAGACGTATTTGAAGCATCTTTTTACGGCGTAAATGGAGAAAAAGTTCAGTTAACAAATGAAGCACAAGTAAATGACATACTTGAAAAAATGAAAGACAATGCGTTTTCAGTTGAAAATGTCACGAAAAAAGAGCGAAAACGGAACCCTGCATTATCATTTACAACGTCTTCCCTACAGCAAGAAGCAGCACGTAAATTAAATATGCGAGCGAAGAAAACAATGATGCTTGCACAGCAGCTATACGAAGGGATAGATTTAGGTAAACAAGGTACTGTAGGTCTTATTACGTATATGAGAACAGACTCAACGCGTATATCAGAAACCGCTCAAGAAGAAGCTCGCTCTTACATTACTGAAGCGTTTGGTTCGGAATACATAGGAACAGAGAAGAAGAAGGAAACGAAAAAAGCAAACGCACAAGATGCGCATGAAGCGATTCGTCCAACTTCTGTAATGAGAAAGCCAGAGGAATTGAAAAGTTTCTTAAGTCGTGATCAACATCGTTTGTATAAATTGATTTGGGAGCGATTTGTTGCAAGTCAAATGGCATCTGCTATAATGGATACTGTTACAGCGAGACTCATTAATAATAATGTTCAATTCCGAGCAAGTGGATCAGTAGTGAAATTTCCAGGTTTTATGAAGGTATACGTGGAATCAAAAGATGATGGTGCGGAAGAAAAAGATAAAATGTTACCTCCTTTAGAAATAGGAGAAACTGTATTTTCTAAAGATATGGATCCAAAGCAGCATTTTACACAACCACCACCACGTTATACAGAGGCTCGTTTAGTCCGGACACTTGAAGAGCTTGGAATTGGGAGACCGTCTACGTATGTACCAACACTCGAAACGATTCAAAAACGAGGGTACGTTGCATTAGACAATAAACGATTTATTCCTACTGAACTTGGTGAAATTGTAATTGAACTTATTTTAGAGTTTTTCCCGGAAATTATTAACATTGAATTCACTGCCAATATGGAGCAAAATCTTGATGAAGTAGAAGATGGCAAAGCGAATTGGGTAAAAATTGTTGATGATTTCTACGTAGGATTTGAACCCCGTTTGGAAAAAGCGGAGAAGGAAATGCGAGAAGTAGAAATTAAAGATGAGCCCGCTGGGGAAGACTGTGAATTGTGTAGTCACCCGATGGTCTTTAAAATGGGTAAATACGGGAAGTTTATGGCGTGTTCTAATTTCCCTGATTGCCGTAATACCAAGCCGATTGTGAAAGAAATCGGTGTAACTTGTCCGAAATGTGATAAAGGACAAATTATTGAACGACGAAGCAATAAAAAGAAACGTCTTTTCTATGGATGTGGTACATATCCAGAATGCGACTTTGTATCTTGGGATAAGCCAATTGGCCGGAAGTGTCCGAAGTGTGAAGGTATGCTTGTAGAGAAGAAGTTGAAAAAAGGCGTTCAAGTACAATGTATTTCTTGTGATTATGAAGAAGAACAACAAATGTGAGCGTAACTGCTCACATTTTTTTCGGGATAGAAAAGGAAAGGTGATATATATGACAACACAAATAGTAAATGTCATTGGCGCAGGTCTTGCAGGAAGCGAAGCAGCTTACCAAATTGCAAAACGTGGTGTCCAAGTCAAATTATATGAAATGAGGCCGGTAAGGCAAACGCCAGCCCATCATACAGATAAATTTGCTGAGTTAGTATGTAGTAATTCACTTCGTGCAAATACGTTAACAAACGCTGTTGGTGTTATTAAAGAAGAGATGCGTCTAATGGACTCTGTTATTATTCGTGCGGCCGATGAATGTTCTGTGCCGGCAGGAGGAGCTTTAGCAGTAGATCGTCATGAGTTTGCAGCGAAAGTAACGGAGTATGTGAAAAACCATCCGAACGTAACTGTGATGAATGAAGAAATTACAGAAATTCCGGAAGGGCCAACTGTTATCGCAACTGGTCCACTTACATCTCCTGATCTTTCTGCGCAGTTAAAAGAATTAACAGGTGAAGATTATTTTTATTTCTATGATGCTGCTGCACCGATTGTAGAGAAAGATAGCATTGATATGAATAAAGTGTATTTAAAATCTCGTTATGATAAAGGGGAAGCGGCATACTTAAATTGTCCGATGACAGAGGAAGAGTTTGATCGTTTCTATGATGCTTTAATTGCTGCGGAGACAGTGCCGTTAAAAGAATTTGAGAAAGAAGTTTTCTTTGAAGGTTGTATGCCGGTAGAAGTTATGGCAGGTCGTGGTAGACAGACATTGTTATTTGGACCAATGAAACCAGTTGGATTAGAAGACCCGAAAACAGGGAAAACGCCATATGCAGTTGTTCAGTTGCGTCAAGATGATGCGGCAGGAACGTTATACAATATTGTTGGATTCCAAACGCACTTAAAGTGGGGACCACAAAAAGAGGTATTACAATTGATTCCTGGATTAGAAAATGCAGAAATTGTACGCTATGGTGTCATGCATCGTAATACATTTATCAATTCACCAAAGTTACTTCGTCCAACCTATCAATATAAACATCGTGACGATTTATTCTTTGCAGGACAAATGACAGGTGTGGAAGGGTACGTAGAATCAGCTGCCTCAGGATTGTTAGCGGGGATTAATGCTGCTCGTCTTGTACAAGGAGAGGATCCTGTTGTATTACCTCCTGTAACTGCGATGGGAAGTATGGCGAATTATATCACTGCAACAAATGCAAAAAATTTCCAGCCGATGAATGCAAACTTCGGTTTATTTATGCCGTTAGAAAAGAAAATTAAAAAGAAACAAGAACGAAATGAAGCGTACGCAACACGCGCTTTAGAAACAATTCGAAATTTTGTAAATATTTAGTTAAATTTCTTGCAAAGGCTACTGAGTTGTGATACGATTTAGTAGCCTTTATTGAGGTGAGTTATGTGAATGTGAAGAAATTGTTACAATTATTCGTTGGATATTTACAAATTGAAAGAAATTATTCAAAATATACAATTGCAAGTTATCAAAATGATTTAGAAGATTTTGTACAATTTATGGAGCAAGAAGGCATATCCTCTTTTTTAGACGTTACATACATAGATGTTCGTTTGTACTTAACGACGTTACATGATAAAAAGCTAGCCCGTAAATCTGTCGCAAGGAAAGTATCAAGCTTACGAAGTTTATATCGTTTTTTGATGCGTGAAGGATATCGCGAAGATAATCCGTTCGCACTTGCGTCACTCCCCAAAAAAGAATGGTCAATCCCAAAGTTTTTGTACAATGAAGAGCTAGAAAAATTATTTGAAGTATCTGATCCAGAAATACCGCTTGGTCAAAGGAATCAAGCTTTATTAGAACTCATGTATGCAACGGGGATTCGTGTGAGTGAATGCGTGAATTTACAACTTACCGACATTGATTTTTCAGTGGGGACAATTCTAGTGATGGGAAAAGGTAAAAAACAAAGATATGTTCCGTTTGGAAGCTATGCACAAGATGCTTTAATTACTTATATAGAAAACGGGAGAAAGCAGTTAGCTAAAAAAACAGAGGACCACTCTCAAATGGTGTTTTTAAATGCCAAGGGTACGCCGTTAACAGATCGAGGTGTGCGTTATATTTTAAATGAGCTTATTAAAAAGGCTTCACTTACGATGCGAATGAGTCCACATATGTTAAGGCATACATTTGCTACGCATATGTTAGATGAAGGAGCAGATTTACGTACTGTACAAGAACTATTAGGTCATGAAAATTTATCAACGACACAAATTTATACACATGTTTCAAAAGAAAGATTGCGTTCTGTTTACATGAAGCATCACCCACGGGCATAAATTGCTTTTAAAGCTATAAAAACATATAAAGGAGTTTTTTCTATGGGGAATTTCCACGCTACTACAATATTTGCAATTCGTCATCATGGAGAGTGTGCAATGGCTGGTGACGGACAGGTAACGTTTGGTAACGCTGTTGTGATGAAACACACAGCCCGTAAAGTTCGAAAACTATTTCAAGGGAAAGTGTTAGCTGGATTTGCAGGTTCTGTTGCAGATGCTTTTACTCTTTTTGAAATGTTTGAGGGGAAACTAGAAGAGTATAACGGAAACTTACAACGTGCAGCAGTTGAAATGGCAAAACAATGGCGTGGTGATAAAATGCTACGTCAATTGGAAGCGATGCTAATTGTCATGGATCAAACAACGCTTCTTCTTGTTTCAGGTACAGGGGAAGTAATCGAGCCAGATGACGGTATTTTAGCGATTGGTTCAGGTGGGCATTATGCGCTTGCAGCTGGTCGTGCTTTAAAGCAACATGCGAGTGAAAATTTAACAGCAAAACAGATTGCAAAAGCGAGTTTAGAGATTGCTGGCGATATTTGTGTGTATACAAATCACAATATAATTGTGGAAGAATTGTAGAATCGTAAGGGAGGCATTTTATATGCATTTACATTTTACTCCGCGTCAAATTGTAGAAAAATTGGATCAATACATTATAGGTCAAAAAGATGCGAAAAAAGCGGTTGCAGTAGCACTTAGAAATCGATATCGTCGCAGTAAACTAGCGGAAGATTTGCGCGATGAAATTGCTCCGAAAAACATTTTAATGATTGGACCGACAGGAGTTGGAAAGACAGAGGTAGCACGACGAATGGCGAAGCTCGTTGGAGCTCCTTTTATTAAGGTTGAAGCGACCAAATTCACAGAAGTTGGATATGTGGGTCGGGATGTAGAGTCTATGATACGCGATCTTGTCGAAACGTCTGTTCGTATTGTGAAAGAAGAAATGGTAGTTAAAGTTAAAGATAAAGCTGAGGAGCAAGCGGATCAACGACTTGTTGAAATTTTGGTACCTAGTCCTGAAAAACAATCAGGATTTAAAAACCCGTTAGAAATGTTGTTTGGCGGAAATCAAAACTCTAATCAGACATCTGAAGCGCAAGATGACACGGAAATTGAAAAAAAACGTCAAGATGTTGAAAGAAAGCTTGCTGCTGGCTTACTTGAGGATGAAATTGTATCGATTGAAGTGACGGAACAGCAATCCTCGATGTTTGATATGCTGCAAGGGACAGGTATGGAACAAATGGGGATGAATTTCCAGGATGCGCTTGGGAATTTTATGCCGAAAAAAACAAAAAAACGTAAGCTTTCTGTGAAAGAAGCAAGAAAAGTCTTGACAAATGAGGAAGCACAGCGCTTAATTGATATGGATGAAGTTACACAAGAGGCTGTTTATCGTGCTGAACAGCTCGGGATTATTTTTATTGATGAAATTGACAAAATTGCTGGTAAGCAGTCGAATAGTGTGGATGTATCGCGTGAAGGTGTGCAGCGTGACATTTTGCCGATTGTAGAAGGGTCGAACGTTGCAACGAAATATGGCTCGGTGAAAACTGATTATATTTTATTTATTGCAGCTGGTGCGTTTCATATGTCCAAACCGTCTGATTTAATTCCGGAATTGCAAGGGAGATTCCCGATTCGAGTGGAATTAACAAAACTATCAGTGGAGGATTTTGTTAAAATTCTTGTTGAACCTGATAACGCCTTAGTGAAACAATATATAGCATTATTAGCCACTGAAGGTATAGAAATTGAATTTTCAGACGAAGCTATTCGTAAGATTGCCGAGATTGCTTATCAAGTCAATCAAGATACAGATAATATTGGAGCGAGAAGACTTCATACTATTATGGAGAAACTTCTTGAAGATTTATCATTTGAAGCATCTGAAATTACGTTAGAGAAAATAACGATAACACCTCAATATGTCGAGGAGAAATTAGCGACGATTGCTAAAAATAAAGATGTGAGCCAGTTTATTTTGTAATAGTGTCATCAGGTGACTCGCCCTAGTTTCCAAGTGATGAAAAAATATGTAAGTAACATGTAGGAGGAACTTTTGAAATGGAATTATTAGCAAAAACAAGAAAATTAAATGCTTTATTACAAAGCGCAGCAGGAAAGCCTGTAAACTTTAGAGAAATGTCAGATACAATGTGTGAAGTGATTGAAGCGAATGTATTCGTCGTAAGTCGTCGTGGTAAATTACTAGGATATGCAATCCACCAACAAATTGAAAATGAGCGTATGAAGCAAATGCTTGCAGAGCGTCAATTCCCAGAAGAATATACGCAAAGCTTATTCAATGTTACAGAAACATCTTCAAACTTAGGTGTGGATAGTGACTACACTGCGTTCCCAGTGGAAAATAGAGAATTATTCGGTCAAGGTTTAACAACAATCGTACCGATCGTTGGTGGTGGTGAGCGCCTAGGTACATTAGTATTAGCTCGTCTAGGTCAAGAATTCTTAGATGATGATTTAATCCTTGCTGAGTACAGCTCAACTGTAGTAGGCATGGAAATCTTACGTGAAAAAGCAGAAGAAATCGAAGAGGAAGCACGTAGTAAAGCTGTTGTTCAAATGGCAATTAGCTCATTATCATATAGTGAGTTAGAAGCGATCGAACATATTTTCGAAGAATTGAACGGGACAGAAGGTTTACTTGTTGCAAGTAAAATTGCTGATCGCGTTGGAATTACTCGCTCTGTAATCGTAAACGCACTGCGTAAATTAGAAAGTGCAGGCGTGATTGAATCTCGTTCTTTAGGTATGAAAGGAACATACATTAAAGTATTAAATGACAAGTTTTTACATGAACTTGCTAAACTAAAAACAAACTAATTGTTGAAAAAGCTCTCCTCACCTGAGGGGAGCTTTTTTTCTTTCTAAGAGATTTATTGTATTTTGATGAGTGGAAACGCTGGAACTATACTAGATTGGAGATGATTGCTTAAAGACGAAATAGAGTGGTAATACTAGGATTAAATTTAAGAAGTAGGGAAGTAAATTCATAATGATAAAGAAAGTTTTACATTGTTCGTATTTTCGACTTGATTGTAATATTTCATTATGGTATAGTAAGCAGTGGTGTCAGTACAAAGTACACACGTTTACTGATTTAAGTGTTGGTGCTACATTTGTAGTTTCGCTTAAAGATGAAGTGAACGGAGGATATCAGAAACCATTTAGGAGGAACAAAATCATGGCAGTAATTTCTATGAAACAATTGCTTGAAGCAGGTGTTCATTTCGGACATCAAACACGTCGTTGGAACCCAAAAATGAAACGTTACATTTTCACAGAGCGTAACGGTATCTACATCATCGACTTACAAAAAACTGTGAAAAAAGTAGAGGAAGCTTTCAACGTAATGCGTAACATCGCTGCTGAAGGTGGAGACATTTTATTCGTAGGTACAAAAAAACAAGCACAAGAAGCTATTAAAGAAGAAGCAACTCGTGCTGGTATGTACTTCGTTAACCAACGTTGGTTAGGTGGAACGTTAACAAACTTCCAAACAATCCAAAAGCGTATTAAGCGTCTTAAAGACATCGAAAGAATGCAAGAAGATGGTACTTTCGAAGTACTTCCTAAGAAAGAAGTTGTTCAACTTAAAAAAGAGTTAGAGCGTCTTGAGAAATTCTTAGGCGGCATTAAAGATATGAAAGGTCTTCCAAGTGCATTATTCGTAGTAGACCCTCGTAAAGAGCGTATCGCAGTTGCTGAAGCACGCAAATTACACATTCCAATCATCGGTATCGTTGATACAAACTGTGATCCAGACGAAATCGATCACGTAATCCCAGCAAACGATGATGCAATTCGTGCTGTAAAACTTCTTACATCTAAAATGGCAGACGCGATCCTTGAAGCAAAACAAGGTGAAGAAACTGTTACTGCGTAACAAATTTGGAAAGGTGATAAGGGGTTCGGCCTTTTATCACCTTTTTTAAGGTATAAATACATATTTTAGGAGGATGAAAAGTATGGCAATCACTGCACAAATGGTAAAAGAACTTCGTGAAAAAACTGGCGCAGGTATGATGGACTGCAAAAAAGCTTTAACAGAAATGAATGGCGACATGGAGAAAGCAATTGATTTCTTACGTGAGAAAGGTATTGCGAAAGCTGCGAAAAAAGCAGACCGCATTGCTGCTGAAGGTTTAACTTATATTGAAGCAAATGGAAATGACGCAGTTATTTTAGAGCTTAACTCTGAAACTGACTTTGTTGCTAAAAACGAAGGTTTCCAAGCTTTAATAAAAGAATTAGCTGCTCACTTATTAACTAACAAACCTGCAACTGTTGAAGAAGCTATGGCTCAAACAATTGCAAACGACAAAACAGTAGAAGCTCACATCAATGAAGCTATTGCTAAAATTGGTGAAAAACTTACACTTCGTCGTTTTGAAATTGTGTCAAAAACTGATGCAGATGCATTCGGCGCTTACCTACACATGGGTGGACGTATTGGTGTATTAGCAGTTCTTGAAGGAACTACAGAAGAAGATGCAGCGAAAGATGTAGCGATGCACATTGCAGCTGTTAACCCTAAATACATCGACCGCGATGCTGTAACAGCTGAAGAGGTTGAACATGAGCGTCAAGTATTAACACAACAAGCGTTAAATGAAGGCAAACCAGAGAAAATCGTTGCTAAAATGGTTGAAGGTCGCCTAGGTAAATTCTTCGAAGAGATTTGCTTACTTGATCAAGTGTTTGTTAAAAACCCTGACTTAAAAGTTCGTCAGTTTGTTGAGTCTAAAGGCGGAACAGTAAAAGGTTTCGTTCGCTATGCTGTTGGTGAAGGTATCGAGAAACGTGAAGACAACTTTGCTGAAGAAGTAATGAACCAAGTAAAAGGTAACAACTAATACAGACTAGGGAACACATTGTGTTCCCTTTTTTAAAATAAAGATGTAAGCAATTGGAGGTTCATTATGAGTAAACCGAAATATAATCGTGTCGTGCTAAAGTTAAGTGGTGAAGCTTTAGCTGGTGAAAAAGGGTTTGGAATTAACCCATCTGTTATTAAATCAGTAGCAGAACAAGTAAAAGAAATTGCAGAGCTTGATGTAGAAGTTGCTGTTGTTGTAGGTGGCGGTAACATTTGGCGTGGGAAAATCGGAAGTGAAATGGGCATGGATCGTGCAGGAGCAGATTACATGGGCATGTTAGCGACGGTTATGAACTCATTAGCTCTTCAAGATAGCTTAGAGAACATTGGTATTCAAACACGTGTTCAAACGTCCATTGAAATGCGTCAAGTGGCAGAACCGTACATTCGTCGTAAAGCAATTCGTCACTTAGAGAAAAAACGTGTTGTTATTTTTGCAGCAGGTACAGGTAACCCTTATTTCTCTACAGATACAACTGCAGCGCTACGTGCGGCAGAAATTGAAGCTGATGTTATTTTAATGGCGAAAAACAATGTAGATGGTGTGTATAATGCAGATCCATCTATTGATCCAACAGCCACGAAATATGAAACACTTACTTACTTAGATGTATTAAAAGAAGGTTTAGGTGTAATGGATTCTACTGCTTCTTCTTTATGTATGGATAACGATATTCCACTAATTGTATTCTCAGTTATGGAAAATGGAAACATTAAACGTGCCGTTTTAGGCGAAAATATTGGAACAATTGTAAGGGGGAAATAAATATGGGACAACAAGTATTAAAAGCTACAAATGAAAAAATGGAAAAAGCAGTTAGTGCTTATTCTCGTGAATTAGCTTCAGTTCGTGCTGGTCGTGCAAGCGCGTCTGCTTTAGATAAGGTACAAGTTGATTATTATGGTGCACCAACACCTGTTGTGCAATTAGCGAACATCACAGTTCCTGAAGCACGTTTACTTGTGATTCAACCTTATGATAAAACGTCTATCGGTGATATTGAAAAGGCAATCTTAAAAGCAGATTTAGGTTTAAACCCTTCTAATGATGGATCAGTAATTCGTATTGCATTCCCTGCATTAACAGAAGAACGTCGTAAAGACCTGGTAAAAACTGTTAAGAAATATGCTGAGGAAGCAAAAGTTGCTGTTCGTAATGTACGCCGTGATGCTAATGATGATCTTAAAAAGCTTGAAAAAGCAGGTGACATTACAGAGGACGATTTAAGAGGATATACAGAAGATATCCAAAAAGAAACAGATAAATATATTGCAAAAGTTGACGAAATCGCAAAAAACAAAGAAAAAGAAATTATGGAAGTGTAATAGCGATTCCTTCGCAAATATGACCCTCTTCTTAAGGGGGTCTTTTTACACTTTTAGGCATACGTCTGCTTGTTGGAGGGTATGAATGATGTTTAAAAAGTTTCCTTTTTTTAAAGGTAAAAAGGTCACATCGTTTGATCATCTCATTGAAAAAGTAAAAAAAGGATACATCCCAGAACATATCGCTATTATTATGGATGGTAATGGAAGATGGGCAAAGAGAAGAGCAATGCCTCGTATCGCGGGACATCATGAAGGAATGCAAGTTGTAAAAAAGATCACGAAATTTGCAAGTAAACTTGATGTGAAAGTGTTAACCCTTTATGCTTTTTCTACTGAGAATTGGAAAAGACCGAAAAAGGAAGTCGATTATTTAATGAAGCTTCCAGAAGAATTTCTAGGTACATTTTTACCGGAACTAATTGAGGAAAATGTACAAGTTCGAGTAATCGGACAAAAAGATCGTCTTCCTACGCATACACGTAGAGCGATGGAAAAGGCCATGGAAGATACAAAAGAGAATACGGGATTAATTCTCAATTTTGCGTTAAACTATGGGAGTCGCGATGAAATCGTTTCTGCTGTGCAACATATGATGAAAGATAGCGAAGAAGGGAAAGTTGGCTCAGAAGATGTAAATGAAGAAATGATTTCTTCATACTTAATGACGAGTTCTTTACCTGATCCAGACTTGCTTATTCGTACAAGTGGTGAGCTGCGTATTAGTAATTTCATGTTATGGCAAATTGCGTATTCGGAGCTTTGGTTTACAGATGTGTATTGGCCAGATTTTACTGAGGAACATTTGCTAAATGCGATTACAGACTTTCAACATAGAGGGCGCAGATTCGGAGGCGTGTAGAAAGAGAGGGTTTGGTAGTGAAACAGAGAATTATTACTGGAGTGATTGCTGCCGCGCTATTCATTCCCATCGTAATTTACGGTGGCGTGCCTTTTACAGTTTTAGTGTATGCACTTGCTTCTATAGGGTTGTATGAGTTGATTCGTATGAACAAGCTTACACTTATTTCGGTACCAACAGTTCTAGCTGCATTATTATTGTGGATTATTTTAGTTCCAAGTAATGCATCAGAAGTGTTTAATTGGATTGAATTAGGTAAATTAGAAATCACATTTGTGATTGTTTTATTACTTTTATCATATACAGTCCTTTCTAAGAATACATTTACTTTTGACAATGCTTCATTTTTACTTATGGCAACAACATATGTTGCAATGGGATTCTTATATTTAAATGAAACGAGAATAATGGGAATCCATTATGTGTTCTATGCATTATTTGTCATTTGGGCAACTGATTCAGGCGCATATTTCATAGGGAAAGCGATTGGCAAAAGAAAATTGTGGCCAGAGATTAGCCCGAATAAAACGATAGAAGGTTCATTAGGCGGTATTGTTTGCGGAATTATCGTTGCGCTTGTATACAATATGTTTTATCCAGTTGAAAACAGTGTAGGAATTTTAATTGTTGCTACAATCGCAATTTCTATTTTTGGACAAATTGGTGACTTAGTACAGTCTGCATTTAAACGTCATTATGGCGTAAAAGATTCAGGTACCATCTTGCCTGGACATGGCGGTATATTAGATCGAACAGATAGCTGGCTGTTTGTTTTACCGATCCTATATTTCTTATTACAATACATTTAATCAATGAACGAGGGGCCTGAGTCATGAAAAACATTAGTTTATTAGGTGCAAGCGGGTCAATTGGGACACAAACATTAGATGTATTACGCTCGCACCCAGACCAATTCCGTCTCGTTGCTTTTTCTGTAGGGAAAAATATTGACTACGCAGTAAAAGTTATTCAAGAGTTTTCTCCTCGACTTGTTTCCGTACAAAGAGAGGAAGATGTTGTAAAGTTACAATCCGTTTCTGGAAATACGAAAGTAGTATATGGTAATGAAGGACTATTAGAGGTAGCTCTTCATCCGAGTACAGAATTTGTAATAAATGCTGTTGTAGGTAGCGTAGGATTGTTACCAACACTCCGTGCAATTGAGGCGAAAAAAACAATTGGAATTGCGAACAAAGAAACTTTAGTAACTGCGGGACATATCATAATGGAAGCTGCGCGTAAACATAATGTGTCGTTACTTCCGGTAGATAGTGAGCATTCTGCTATTTTTCAATGTTTGAATGGAGAAAATGAAAAGCGAATCTCTCGATTAATCATTACAGCTTCAGGCGGGAGCTTCCGTGATAAAACGAGAGATGAATTGCATCATGTGACAGTAGAGGATGCGCTTCGTCATCCAAACTGGTCAATGGGTTCGAAAATTACAATTGATTCTGCTACAATGATGAATAAGGGGCTTGAAGTAATTGAAGCACATTGGCTTTTCGGCATACCTTATGAGCAAATCGATGTTGTTTTACATAAAGAAAGCATTATTCATTCTATGGTTGAATTTGAGGATCGTAGTGTAATGGCGCAGCTCGGTTCACCAGATATGCGTGTACCAATTCAATATGCACTTACATACCCTGATCGATTACCTCTTTTAGATACAAAACAGTTAAACCTATGGGAAATCGGAACATTGCATTTTGAAAAGATGAATCAAGAACGTTTCCGTTGCCTACGATTTGCTTATGAAGCTGGAAAGACTGGCGGGAGCATGCCGGCTGTAATGAACGCAGCGAATGAAGTAGCTGTAGCGGCCTTTTTACAAAAGAAAATTGGTTTCTTAACAGTAGAAGACCTTATTGAAAAAGCAATGCACCATCACAATGTCATTGCACGTCCGAGCTTAGAGGAAATTCAAGAAATTGATGCGGCCACAAGACGGTTTGTGATGGAACAAATTTAGCAAAGGTGGTTATGGAATTGAATACAGCGATTGCCTTTATATTAATTTTCGGTGCACTCGTATTTTTCCATGAGCTAGGGCATCTATATTTTGCAAAAAGAGCTGGGATTTTATGCCGCGAGTTTGCAATTGGTTTTGGACCAAAAATATTTTCATTTGAAAAGAATGAAACAATTTATACGGTTCGGTTACTTCCGCTTGGCGGCTATGTTAGAATGGCTGGTGAAGATGCGGAAACGGTTGAATTAAAACCGGGAACAAAAGTTGGACTGGTTTTAAATGAAAATGAAGAGGTTATGAAATTAGTTTTAGACGGGCGCGAAAAGTATCCGAATGTTCGTGTGATTGAAGTAGAACAAGCTGATTTAGAATATAACCTTACAATCTCTGGCTACGAAGAGTATGAGGAAGATTTGCAAACATTTCGTGTGAACGAAAAAGCTCGTATTGTTTCAGCGGGGGAAGAAATACAAATTGCTCCGTTTAAAAGGCAGTTTGGTTCTAAAACGTTAGGTCAGCGTGCATTAACAATTTTTGCAGGTCCTGCTATGAACTTTATTCTTGCATTTGTTATTTTTGTTATCCTTGGATTTGTACAAGGGGTTCCTATTGACAAGCCAATGGTTGGGAAAGTAATGAAGGATAGTGTCGCCGAGCAAGCGGGATTGAAACAAGATGATACAATTCAAGCGATTGATGGGAAAAATACAAGTACATGGAAAGATGTTGTAACAATTGTACGTGAAAACCCAAATAAAGAAATCACGCTGCAGGTAAAGCGTGACAGTGAACAATTTAATGTGAAAGTAACACCGGCAGCTGATACAGAGGGGAAAGAAAAGATTGGTAAAATTGGTGTGTACTCTCCTGTAGAGAAATCTATTTTTGGTTCTATTAAATCAGGTTTTGAGCAGACATATACATGGACAAAATTAATTTTTGATTCCCTTGTAAAATTAGTGACAGGTCAATTTTCTATTAATGATTTATCAGGTCCAGTAGGAATCTATAATTTAACAGATCAAGTGGTGGATTATGGAATTACACGTGTCCTTAGCTTGGCAGCAGTGCTAAGTATAAATCTTGGTTTATTTAACTTATTACCGGTTCCTGCTCTTGATGGCGGACGCTTGTTCTTCTTCTTAATTGAAGCTTTGCGCGGGAAACCAATCGATCGTCAAAAAGAAGGAATGGTTCATTTTATTGGATTTGCGTTATTAATGTTACTTATGTTAGTTGTAACGTGGAATGACATCCGGAAGTTTTTCTTGTAAAATAAAGTGAAACGTATAGTTTTTTATGAATAATGAATGAAATGAATAGAACTCTTAGAGTCGTAATCCCTCACCTAATTTGAGGTGGGGGTTTTACTGCGTATTAGAGTAAATTAAAGAGGTGCGAATAGATGAAACAAAGTATGGTATTTAGCCCTACATTACGTGAAGTGCCAGCTGATGCTGAGATTAAGAGTCATCAATTGCTACTTCGTGCAGGATTCATGCGTCAAAATGCTTCTGGTATTTACAGCTTTTTACCCCTTGGACTGAAAGTATTGCATAAAGTGGAACGTATTGTTCGAGAAGAGATGGAACGTGCAGGAGCTGTAGAGTTATTAATGCCAGCATTACAAGCAGCGGAATTATGGCAAGAATCAGGTCGTTGGTATTCTTATGGATCTGAGTTAATGCGTATGAAAGATCGTAACGATCGTGAGTTTGCGTTAGGAGCAACGCATGAAGAAGTTATTACAGATCTTGTACGTGATGAAATTAAATCTTACAAAAAGTTACCGTTAACACTGTATCAAATTCAAACAAAATTCCGTGATGAGCAAAGACCTCGTTTCGGTTTATTACGCGGAAGAGAATTCTTAATGAAAGATGCTTACTCTTTCCATGCAACACAAGAAAGTTTGGATGAAGTTTATAACGGTCTATATCAAGCGTATTCTAATATTTTTGCTCGCTGTGGATTGAATTTCCGTGCAGTTATTGCTGATTCTGGAGCAATGGGTGGTAAAGATACACATGAGTTTATGGCATTATCTGACGTAGGAGAAGATACAATTGCGTATTCTGATACATCTGATTATGCAGCGAATATTGAAATGGCTCCTGTTGTTGTTTCTTATACAAAGAGTGATGAAGCAGAAAAAGAACTTGAAAAAGTAGCAACGCCAGATCAAAAAGCAATTGAAGAAGTTTCTACCTTCTTAAATATCGAAGCATCGAATTGTATTAAATCTATGGTATTTAAAGTAGATGAGAAATTCGTTGTTGTACTTGTTCGTGGAGATCATGAAGTAAATGATATTAAAGTGAAAAATGTATACGGCGCTTCAGTTGTTGAACTCGCTTCTCATGAAGAAGTAAGAGAACTACTAAATTGTGAAGTTGGTTCTTTAGGACCGATGGGTGTAACAGGTGATGTTGAAGTAATTGCTGACCATGCTGTAGCAGCAGTTGTAAATGGTTGCTGTGGTGCAAACGAAGAAGGATTCCATTATGTAAATGTAAATCCAGAGCGTGATTTCAAAGTAAGTCAATATACAGATTTGCGTTTCATTCAAGAAGGAGACCAATCTCCAGATGGACATGGAACAATTCGCTTTGCTCGCGGAATTGAAGTAGGACATGTATTTAAATTAGGAACTCGCTATAGTGAAGCTATGAATGCAACGTTCCTTGATGAGAATGGAAAAACGAAACCTCTTATTATGGGTTGCTATGGTATTGGGGTATCTCGTACAGTAGCAGCGGTTGCTGAGCAGTTTAATGATGAGAATGGCTTAGTTTGGCCGAAAGCAGTCGTGCCGTTCCATGTACATGTGATTCCAGTAAATATGAAATCTGATGTACAGCGTGAAGTAGGCGGAAATATCTATAGTTCATTACAAGAACAAGGTTATGAAGTATTGTTAGATGATCGTGCAGAGCGCGCAGGTGTTAAATTTGCTGATGCGGACTTATTTGGTCTTCCAGTTCGTGTAACGGTTGGTAAAAAAGCAGATGAAGGTATTGTAGAAGTAAAAGTACGTGCGACAAATGAATCTGCTGAAGTAAAAGTGGAAGAACTTCATGCGTACATTGCAAATATTTTAAAATAAGAAGAGGTACCTCTAAGTGAGGTACCTTCTCTTTCTTTGTAGAGTAAACTTTTTAGTGAAGAAGGAAAAAACCTTCTTTGCTGAACGGAACATTTCAATTTATAATAGCAGATGGAAGGAGGTTGCTCATGTCGTTAACAAATGAACAACAAGAACGATTTCAAATTTTGCTTCAGCAATTGCAAATGCCTGAAAATCTTATAAATCAATATTTACAAGGTGGCGGCATCCAAAGATTGCTTGTTGATAAAGAAAATAAGAGTTGGCATTTTGATTTGCAGGTACCGCGAATTTTACCAACAGAATTATATGAACTGTTAGAAACGCAGCTCAAGCAGTCGTTTTCACATATTGCCAAAACGTCATTTGCACTACAAACAGAGAATAAACAATTTACGGAGGAACAGGTCAAAGCATATTGGCCACTTTGTACGGATCGAATCACTTTTTCTCCAATGTTTGCATATTTAAAAACGCAGCTTCCACATGTAAATGGAGTGAAGTTATTACTAGATGTAAATAATGAGTTAGAATCTACTGCGTTAAAGAAAAATCTTGCCAAGTCGGTAGGAGATCAATATGAAGTCTTTGGATTCCCTCGCTTTCAGCTAGAAACAAATATTAAACAAAATGATGAGGAAGTTCAAAAGTTTCGTGAACAAACGCAGCAAGAAGATCGTCAGCGTGTTGTACAAGCTATGGAAGAAATGGCAAAGAAGCAAGCTGAAGAGAGCGATGTTGTGCATGAAGGACCTATTGTACTTGGTTATCTTATTAAACCGGATGAAGAAATTACACCGATGCGTGAAATTCAAGATGAAGAAAGACGAAAAACAGTACAAGGTTATGTCTTTCATGTGGAAACAAAAGAACTCCGTAGTGGACGTACGTTATTGACTTTAAAAATAACAGATTATACGGATTCTATCATGATTAAGATGTTCTCACGCGATAAAGAAGATCTTCCACTTCTACAATCATTGAAAAAAGGAATGTGGGTAAAAGCGCGAGGATCTGTTCAAAATGATACATTTGTTCGGGACTTAGTAATGATTGCGAACGATATTAACGAAATAACGGGACCTTCTCGTAAAGATAAAGCACCTGAAGGCGAAAAGCGGGTAGAACTTCACTTGCATACACCAATGAGTCAAATGGATGCTGTTACTGGAGTATCTAAGCTTGTTGCCCAAGCTGGAAAATGGGGACATGAAGCAATAGCGGTTACAGACCATGCCGTTGCACAGTCTTTCCCAGAGGCGTATTCTGCAGGTAAAAAAGCAGGTGTAAAGGTCATTTATGGGGTAGAAGCCAATCTTGTAAACGATGGTGTTCCAATTGCGTATAATGAAGTACATCGATTACTTGCAGATGAAACATATGTTGTCTTTGACGTCGAAACGACAGGTTTATCAGCTGTCTATGATACCGTTATCGAATTAGCTGCTGTAAAAGTCAAAGATGGCGAAATTATTGATCGCTTTGAATCCTTTGCGAATCCGCATCAACCATTATCGGCAACAATCATTGAATTAACAGGCATAACAGATGATATGCTAACGGATGCACCAGAAGTAGGAGAAGTGTTTAAGAAATTTGAAGCATGGATGGGTGACCATACACTTGTTGCGCATAACGCAAGTTTTGATATGGGATTTTTAAATGTTGGATTTAAGAAATGTGGTTTAGAAAAGCCAAAAAATCCAGTTATTGATACACTGGAATTAGCTAGGTTCTTATTCCCGGAGATGAAAAATCATCGTTTAAACACAATGTGTAAAAAACTTGACATCGAGCTAACACAACATCACCGTGCGATTTACGATACGGAAGCAACAGGTTATTTACTTGTAAAGATGTTAAAAGATGTGATTGAAAAAGGTTTTGAATATCACGATCAATTAAATGACAGTATGGGGCAAGGAGATGCGTATAAACGTGGACGTCCGAGTCACACGACACTACTTGCAACATCGGATATTGGATTGAAGAATTTATATAAACTTGTTTCGTATTCTCATTTGAATTACTTTTACCGCGTACCACGTGTGCCGCGTTCGTTATTAAAAAAATATCGCGAAGGTATATTAGTTGGTACGGCTTGTGATAAAGGTGAAGTGTTTGAAGCGATGATGCAAAAGGCGCCGGAAGAAGTGGAGGAAATTGCACAGTTTTATGATTATATTGAGGTTATGCCTCCGGTCGTATTACGTCATTTAGTAGAGCTTGAACTTGTGCGAGATGAGGGGCAATTAAAAACAATTATTTCTAACTTAGTAAAATTAGGTGAAACATTAGACAAGCCTGTTGTTGCTACGGGGAATGTACATTATCTAGATCCAGAAGATGCAATGTATCGTAAAATTTTAGTTAGCTCACAAGGCGGGGCAAACCCATTAAATCGTCATTCATTGCCACCTGTATACTTCCGCACAACAGACGAAATGTTAGAGTGCTTCTCATTCTTAGGAGAAGAGAAAGCAAAAGAAATTGTTGTGACAAATACACAAAAGATTGCATCGTTAATTGGAGATGTCCATCCAGTAAAAGATGATTTATATACACCGAAAATTGAAGGCGCAGATGATGAAACGCGTGATATGAGTTATAAAATGGCACGTAGCATCTATGGCGAAGAACTACCAGAAATCGTAGAAGCTCGTCTAGAAAAAGAATTAAAAAGTATTATTGGACATGGATTTGCCGTTATTTATTTAATTTCACATAAGCTTGTGAAAAAATCACTTGTAGACGGTTATCTTGTAGGTTCGCGAGGATCGGTAGGGTCATCGTTTGTTGCGACAATGATGGAGATTACGGAAGTAAATCCATTACCACCGCATTATGTGTGTCCGAATTGTAAGCAGTCAGAGTTCTTTAATGATGGTTCTGTAGGTTCTGGTTTTGACTTACCGGATAAAGAGTGTCCAACATGTAATGTTGCATATGTAAAAGATGGACATGATATTCCGTTCGAGACGTTCCTTGGTTTTAAAGGAGATAAGGTTCCCGATATCGATTTGAATTTCTCTGGAGAATACCAACCACGCGCTCATAATTATACGAAAGTACTGTTCGGTGAAGACTATGTATATCGCGCTGGAACAATTGGTACAGTCGCGGAGAAAACAGCTTATGGTTATGTAAAAGGTTATGCATCTGATCATAACTTAACGATTCGAAATGCTGAAGTGGATCGACTAGTTTCAGGGTGTACTGGTGTAAAACGTACAACAGGTCAGCATCCAGGTGGTATTATCGTTGTACCAGATTACATGGATATTTTTGATTTTTCACCAATTCAGTTTCCTGCTGATTCAGTAGGAGCGGAGTGGAGAACAACACACTTTGACTTCCATTCTATCCATGATAATTTATTAAAACTAGATATATTAGGGCACGATGATCCGACCGTTATTCGTATGCTTCAAGATTTAAGTGGAGTGGATCCGAAGACAATACCAACAGATGATCCAGAAGTGATGAAAATTTTCTCTGGACCAGAGTCTTTAGGAGTAACAGAAGAACAAATTAACTGTAAAACAGGTACACTGGGTATACCAGAGTTTGGTACGAAATTCGTAAGACAGATGTTAGAAGAAACAAAGCCGACGACATTCTCTGAGCTTGTCCAAATTTCTGGATTATCTCATGGTACGGATGTATGGCTTGGTAATGCCAATGAATTGATTTATAACGGTACATGTACACTGAGCGAAGTTATCGGTTGTCGTGATGATATTATGGTGTATTTAATTTATCAAGGATTAGACCCGTCATTAGCGTTTAAAATTATGGAATCGGTGCGTAAAGGTAAAGGTGTACCAGAAGAGTGGGAAGAGGAAATGCGGAATAACAATGTACCTGGTTGGTATATTGATTCTTGTAAAAAGATTAAGTACATGTTCCCTAAGGCCCATGCGGCTGCATATGTACTTATGGCTGTACGTATAGCTTATTTCAAAGTACATTTTGCACTCTTGTTCTATGCCGCATACTTTACAGTACGTGCAGATGATTTTGATGTAGATGCAATGGTAAAAGGTTCAGCATCCATTCGAGCACGAATTGATGAGATTGCCCAAAAAGGGTTAGATGCAGCGCCGAAAGAGAAAAGTTTACTAACGGTATTAGAAATGAACCTTGAAATGTGCGAACGTGGCTATTCATTCCAAAAGGTTGATTTATACCGCTCGCATGCAACTGACTTTATTATTGATGGAGATACGTTAATTCCTCCATTTAATGCGATACCTGGTCTTGGTACGAATGCGGCCTTAAGTATTGTAGAAGCACGTGAAAACGGCGAGTTTCTATCAAAAGAAGATTTACAGCAGCGTAGTAAGCTTTCTAAAACAATCATTGAGTATTTAGATAGCCAAGGTTGTTTAGGAGATTTGCCGGATAAAAACCAATTATCACTGTTCTAACAGGCAGGAAAATTCTTTGCAAATCGCTATTTGCTATGTTATACTATTAACCGAGATAACCATGTCATGTATATTGTGCAAAAAAAAGAGTGGGGAAACCCACTCTTTCGTGTTAATATCTATGTTTTACCTACGGATGTAGGTGAGCATTTCTGTCGTATATACATATTTTGTTACAAGTTTTACTTCTTAAATTTGGTAATACTAAGACAGATATTCCCTGCTCAATGGCAGGGGCTTTTGTTAGCTAACGAGAAAGAATAAGATAGACCGTTTTAAATGAGGCGGAGTTTTTTCTTTCAAATTGTACATGGCGGCAGAAAGGAGGCTGTTTATGGATAAGAAAGTCACAGAAGTTGTTGAAACACTTGCGCAGCCGATTGTTGAAGAGTTAAATCTTGAACTTGTAGATGTAGAATATGTGAAAGAAGGACAAGACTGGTTCCTACGCGTATCCATCGATTCAGAGACAGGAGTAGACATTGAAGAATGCGGCGCGGTAAGTGAACGTTTAAGCGAAGCTTTAGATAAAGAGGATCCAATTCCTCATCTTTACTTTTTGGATGTATCATCTCCTGGAGCGGAACGCCCATTAAAGAAAGAAAAAGACTTCCAGCAAGCGGTAGGAAAGCAAGTGGCAATTAAAACATATGAGCCGATTGATGGTGAAAAGATGTTTGAAGGAAAACTACTTTCCTATGATGGTACAACAATTACACTACTATTAACAATTAAAACACGTAAAAAAGAAATCCAAATTCCAATGGACAAAGTTGCGAATGCGCGACTTGCTGTTACGTTTTAGTAAGAAGGGGGATCGTCATGAGCACTGAGTTGTTAGATGCTTTGCTCGTATTAGAATCAGAAAAAGGTATTAGCAAAGATATTATTATTGATGCGATTGAAGCAGCGTTAATCTCTGCTTATAAGCGCAATTTTAATCAAGCACAAAACGTGCGTGTTAGCTTTAACCCAGAAGTGGGAACAATTCAAGTTTTAGCACGTAAAGATGTTGTTGATAATGTGTTTGATCCACGTCTTGAAATTTCTGTAGAAGAAGCAAGGTATATCAATCCAAACTATCAAGATGGCGACGTAGTAGAAATTGAAGTAACGCCAAAAGATTTTGGACGTATCGCAGCACAAACTGCGAAACAAGTTGTGACACAACGTGTACGTGAAGCCGAACGAGGTGTCATTTATTCAGAATTTAGTGACCGCGAAGAAGATATCATGGTTGGTATTGTACAACGTCAAGATGCTCGTTTTATTTATGTAAGCTTAGGAAAAGTAGAAGCATTACTACCAGTAAGTGAGCAAATGCCGAACGAGCAGTATAAACCGCATGATCGTATTCGCGTGTTCATCACAAAAGTAGAAAAAACGACAAAAGGACCACAAATCTACGTATCACGTACACATCCAGGTCTTTTAAAACGTTTATTTGAAATTGAGGTACCAGAAATTTATGATGGAACTGTAGAAATTCGTTCTGTAGCACGTGAAGCGGGCGATCGTTCTAAAATTTCTGTATATGCAGAGAATATTGATGTTGATCCAGTAGGTTCTTGCGTAGGTCCAAAAGGACAACGTGTACAACGCATCGTAGATGAACTAAAAGGTGAAAAAATTGATATTGTTCGCTGGTCCAATGATCCAATTGAATACGTAGCGAATGCTTTAAGTCCATCACAAGTTGTAAAAGTACTTGTGAATGAAGAAGAAAAAGCAACAACTGTTGTTGTTCCAGATCACCAACTTTCATTAGCAATTGGTAAACGTGGGCAAAATGCACGTCTTGCAGCGAAATTAACTGGCTGGAAAATTGATATTAAAAGCGAGTCTGATGCGAAGCAACTTGGCATAGTAACAGAAGAAGACAACATGATCGTATTCGATTCAGTTGAAGACGAAATCGAATAGAGGTGATGATTGTGAGCAATCGAAAAGTTCCGTTACGTAAATGTATTGCAACGCAAGAAATGAAATCCAAGCGTGAGCTCGTTCGCATTGTTCGTTCCAAAGAGGGCGAAGTGTCCATTGATTTAACTGGAAAGAAATCAGGACGCGGTGCATACTTGTCAAAAGACAAAGAATGCATACTACAAGCGCAAAAGAAAAACGTTTTGGAACATCATCTAAAAGCGAAAGTCGACAGTTCCCTTTATGAAGAGCTTCTTGAGCTTGTTGAGAAGGAGTCGAAATAAGTGTCTGATTGGAAATCGTTTTTAGGGCTAGCAAACCGAGCTCGAAAAATTATTTCGGGTGAAGAACTTGTATTAAAAGAAGTACGAGGTGGGAAAGCGAAGCTTGTACTTCTTTCCGAAGATGCGTCAGCGAATACTACAAAACGTATCACGGATAAAACAACGTACTACAACGTACCAATGAGAAAAGTCGAAAATCGACAACAATTAGGGCATGCGATTGGGAGAGAAGAGCGAGTCGTTGTAGCCGTGTTAGATGAGGGCTTTGCGAAAAAGCTGCGTAGCATGCTCGATACAACTTACCGGGGGTGAAGGTATGAGTAAAATTCGAGTATATGAATATGCAAAAAAACACAATGTCTCAAGTAAAGATATTATTACAAAACTAAAAGAAATGAATATCGAGGTTTCGAATCATATGACAATGTTAGACGATGAAGTAGTAAATAACTTAGATAAACAATATAATAATGGAACAGAAAAACCTTCTGTTGCAGATGAGTTTGAAGTAGAAGAAAAAGTTGTTCGCAGTAAAAAGAACAGCAATAATAAGAAAAAGAAAAAAGGCAAGGGAAATGAAGACAAGCGTCAAGAAAACTTTGCTGGAAGACAACAAACACAAGTTGTAGAAACACCAGATAAAATCACTTTCTCTGGATCTCTTACAGTAAGTGAACTTGCAAAAAAACTAGGGAAAGAGCCATCTGAACTTATTAAAAAGCTCTTTATGCTAGGGATTATGGCGACAATTAACCAAGATTTAGATAAAGATACAATTGAGTTAATCGCTAGTGATTACGGGATTGAAGTAGAAGAAGAAGTAATTGTAAGTGAAACTGAGTTTGAAACATTCATTGATGAACAAGATGATGAAGAAAACTTAAAAGAGCGTCCAGCGGTTGTTACAATTATGGGACACGTTGACCATGGTAAAACAACATTACTTGATTCTATTCGCAATTCAAAAGTAACTGCTGGCGAAGCTGGTGGAATTACACAACATATTGGTGCATACCAAGTTGAAGTAAACGACAAGAAAATTACGTTCTTAGATACACCAGGTCACGCAGCATTTACAACAATGCGCGCACGTGGTGCACAAGTTACAGATATTACAATTCTTGTTGTTGCAGCTGATGACGGTGTTATGCCACAAACAGTTGAGGCAATTAGCCATGCGAAAGCAGCTGGAGTACCAATTATTGTTGCAGTGAATAAAATGGATAAACCAGCTGCAAATCCAGACCGTGTAATGCAAGAGTTAACCGAATACGAATTAGTTCCAGAAGCTTGGGGCGGTGACACAATTTTCGTACCAATCTCTGCAATTCAAGGTGAAGGAATTGACAATTTATTAGAAATGATTCTTCTTGTAAGTGAAGTAGAAGAATATAAAGCAAATCCAAACCGTTATGCAACAGGTACTGTAATTGAAGCACAGCTTGATAAAGGTAAAGGAACAATTGCAACATTACTTGTACAAAACGGTACGCTTCGAGTGGGAGATCCAATTGTTGTTGGAACATCGTTCGGACGTGTTCGTGCGATGGTAAACGATATTGGACGTCGTGTGAAAGTTGCTGGTCCATCTACTCCTGTTGAAATTACAGGGTTAAACGAAGTACCACAAGCGGGCGATCGCTTTATGGCATTTGCTGATGAGAAGAAAGCACGCCAAATCGGTGAATCACGTGCACAACAAGCATTGCTTGCACAGCGTGGTGAAAAATCTAAATTAAGCCTTGAAGATTTATTCCAACAAATTCAAGAAGGCGAAATGAAAGAAATTAATCTAATTGTGAAAGCAGACGTACAAGGTTCTGTTGAAGCAATGGCAGCATCACTTCGTAAGATTGATGTTGAAGGTGTAAAAATAAAAATCATCCACACAGGCGTAGGTGCAATTACTGAATCTGATGTTATTTTAGCTTCTGCATCAAATGCAATTGTAATCGGATTTAATGTACGTCCTGATGTAAACGCGAAGCGTACAGCTGAGTTAGAAAATGTTGATATTCGCTTACACCGCATTATTTACAAAGTAATCGAAGAGATTGAAGCAGCAATGCAAGGTATGCTTGATCCAGAATTCGAAGAAAAAGTAATCGGTCAAGCGGAAGTTCGTCAAACGTTCAAAGTAACGAAAGTTGGAACAATCGCAGGATGTTACGTAACAGACGGTAAAATTACACGTGATAGCGGCGTACGTATTATCCGTGATGGTGTAGTAATTTATGAAGGACAACTTGATACGTTAAAACGTTTCAAAGACGACGTAAAAGAAGTTGCACAAAACTATGAGTGTGGTATCACAATTGAAAAATATAATGATCTTAAAGAAGGGGACGTTATTGAAGCTTACATTATGGAAGAAGTGAAGCGATGATCATCGCTTCACTCTCATTCGAGTGTATGATCTATGATGTGCATTCTTTAAAAGAGAAACGAGCAATTTTACAACGTGTGTTAACTCGGGTTAAGCAGCGCTACAATGTATCTGTTTCTGAAGTAGGACACCAAGATGTATGGCAACGTACAGAAATTGCTATTGTTTCTGTATCCTCAAATCGTGTTGTCTGCGAAAAAGAAATGAATCGTGTACTTGCGTATATCGATTCATTTCCTGAAATTGAACGTACGATAACGCAATTGGAATGGTATTGAATGAGGTGAATTGTTATGAAACTACGTGCGAACCGTGTGGGCGAGCAAATGAAAAAAGAATTAGGCGAAATTATTAGCCGTAAAATTAAAGACCCGCGTATTGGATTTGTTACAGTAACAGATGTGCAAGTAAGTGGGGATTTACAAATTGCCAAAGTATATATTTCTGTTTTAGGAGACGAACAACAGAAAGAAAATACTTTAAAAGGGTTAGCGAAGGCAAAAGGGTTTATTCGTGCTGAAATTGGGCAACGTATTCGTCTTCGTAAAACACCTGAAATTACCTTTGAATTCGATGAGTCAATTGCTTATGGACATCGAATTGACACGCTTTTACATGAAATTAATAAAGACGGTAAACGCGAAGAATAATGGATAGACAATTGTCTATCCATTTTTTCAATAGAAAGTAATTTTTGCATACAAGTGAGTGTTCAAAAAGGAGGATAAAGAGAGAGCCGAGCAGTTCGAGGCACGGAAGCCAGGAGGATACGGAGTGTAGATGGACCTACATGAGTACCGGACTGGAAACGTAACGAAGAAATGCGATAGCTATCTTTACCGGACTTTTTGAACATCCTCTACAAAAGTATAACGATGAGGTGAATATATGGAAGGTGTATTATTGTTACATAAACCGAAAGGCATGACGTCACATGATTGCGTATTTAAGTTAAGGAAAATATTAAGAGAGAAACGTATAGGGCATACGGGGACATTAGACCCAGATGTGACAGGGGTATTGCCGATTTGTGTAGGACGTGCTACGAAAATCGCACAGTTTTTAACGAGTGAAACAAAAACATATGAAGGTGAAGTTACACTAGGATTTTCAACAACGACTGAAGATGCGTCTGGTGAAGTGGTGGAAAAACAAGATGTAAATCGGATGATTACACGCGCAGAAGTGGAAGCGGCACTAGCAGAATTAACAGGTACAATTGAACAAGTACCGCCAATGTATTCAGCTGTGAAAGTAAATGGGAAGAAGTTATATGAATATGCAAGAGCAGGAAAAGAAGTTGAACGTCCAGTTCGCACGATAACAATTCATGAATTTACGTTACTTGATGATCGTGAAGTGTTTGAAGGGAAGAATATTTCATTCCGCTTCCGTGTTACGTGTAGTAAAGGAACGTATGTAAGAACGTTAGCAGTTATGATTGGTGAAAAGCTTGGTTTTCCAGCGCATATGTCACACCTAGTGAGAACAGCTTCAGGAGAGTTTTTATTGGAAGATTGCATATCATTTGAAGAAATTGAAGAAAACATGCAAAATGGAACAGTAGGGTCTATTTTTATCTCAATTGATGAAGCGTTAAGTAAATTTCCGAAAATGGTCGTAGATGAAAAACAAGCAGAAAAAATAAAGAATGGTATGTTTTTAAAGAATGAATTACAAGTAACAGCACCATTTATTACAGTATTTGATACGAATGAACGTTGCTTAGCAATTTATGAACATTACCCCAAACACCCTGGCATGCTAAAGCCGATGAAAGTACTTGTGAATAATCAAGAACTAAAGCTATAATGAATTATTGGAAGGATTATTACAGAAAAAGGTGAATTCAAGCGTGAGACTCATTCATTTAACTCATCCACATGAACAAAATAAAGTAGAGTTACCACCTACTGTAATGGCATTAGGATATTTTGATGGCATTCATTTAGGACATCAGCGTGTAATTCGAGCAGCAAAAAAAATAGCGGATGAAAGAGGATGTAAAAGTGCTGTCATGACGTTTCATCCACACCCATCTGTTGTATTAGGGAAAAAAGAAGCGCATGTGGAGTATATTACGCCAATGCGTATGAAAGAAAAAGTAATTGCAAGCTTAGGGATTGATATGTTGTATGTGGTGAAATTCGATGAATCATTTGCTGGGTTGTTGCCACAACAATTTGTAGATGAATATATAATTGGACTAAATGTAAAACATGTAGTAGCAGGTTTTGATTATTCGTACGGACGCTTAGGAAAAGGGACAATGGAGACTTTACCATTTCATGCAAGAGGGGAGTTTACACAGACCGTGATTGAAAAAGTTGAATTTCAAGAAGAAAAAGTAAGTTCCACGGCATTGCGAAAATTGATTGGAAATGGAGAAATGGAACAAATTCCATCTATTTTAGGTAGAGCCTACACAGTGGAGGGTACAGTTGTTCATGGGGATAAACGTGGACGTCAAATTGGTTTTCCAACAGCTAATGTAGCTTTAAGTGATGAGTATCTGCTTCCACCAATTGGTGTATATGCTGTAAGAATGAAAGTTCATGATGAGTGGCATGATGGGGTATGTAACATCGGATATAAGCCAACTTTCAAAGAAAATGAGCGCAGGTTGTCTATTGAAGTGCATCTATTCCATTTCAATGAAGAGATATATGATCAAGTTGTTGTTGTTGAGTGGCATATGCGTATCCGTGAAGAGAAAAAATTTAATGGTATCGATGAGTTAGTTACACAAATTGCAAAAGATAAGAAAACAGCCCAAGAATATTTTAGTACTACGAAGAATATACTTGCTTTTTCGAACGAAAAGTAGTATTCTATGTTATGTACTTTATGACAACCATTGCTTGGCATTGCGACCTCACCGACGATTGCTAGGTAATTGGGGGTTTAATTATTAGGAGGTGAAATAGGATGGCTTTAACACAAGAGCGTAAAAATGAAATCATTGCACAATTTAGAACTCATGAGACAGATACTGGTTCTCCAGAGGTTCAAATTGCTGTCCTAACGGAGCAAATTAACACTCTAAACGAGCACTTACGTACTCACAAGAAAGATCATCATTCACGTCGTGGTCTATTAAAGATGGTTGGTAAACGTCGTAACTTACTTACTTACCTTCGTAATAGCGATATCACACGTTACCGTGAATTAATCACAAAACTTGGCTTACGTCGATAGTCAAAGAAGCGGGAATATTCCCGCTTTTTTGTTAGGTAAAAATATATCTTCTACTCTTTATATCTTACTTAAATTTCGGTAATACTAGAGGAAGAATATTGTGATATATTATCCATTTACATAGAAGAATTGAATATTTTAAATTGAGAGGGGTACTTAAATGAGTCAAGAAAAGCAAGTCTTCTCGATAGATTTAGCTGGTCGTCAGCTAACAATTGAAACAAGTCAGCTTGCAAAGCAAGCGAACGGAGCAGTATTAGTAAGATATGGCGACACAGCAGTTCTATCTACAGCAACTGCATCAAAAGAGCCAAAAAATGTAGATTTCTTCCCACTTACAGTAAATTACGAAGAGCGTTTATATGCAGTAGGAAAAATTCCAGGTGGCTTTATTAAACGTGAAGGCCGTCCAAGTGAAAAAGCGATTTTAGCGAGTCGCTTAATTGACCGACCAATTCGTCCACTGTTCGCAGATGGTTTCCGTAACGAAGTGCAAGTTGTCAGCATTGTTATGAGTGTTGACCAGGATTGTTCTTCCGAAATGGCAGCTATGCTTGGTTCTTCTTTAGCGTTATCGATTTCAGATATTCCATTTGAAGGCCCAATCGCTGGTGCAACAGTTGGTCGTATTGACGGAGAATTCATTATTAACCCAACAGTAGAGCAGCAAGAAAAAAGTGATATTCACCTTGTTGTAGCTGGAACGAAAGATGCAATTAACATGGTAGAGGCAGGGGCAGATCAAGTACCTGAAGAAACAATGTTAGAAGCGATTATGTTTGGTCATGATGAGATTAAACGTCTAGTTGCTTTCCAAGAAGAGATTGTACAAGCTGTTGGTAAAGAAAAAACAGAAGTGAAATTATATGAAGTAGATGCTACAATCAATCAAGTCGTACGCGAAATGGCAGAGAAAGATATGCATGCTGCGATTCAAGTACATGAAAAACACGCGCGTGAAGATGCAATTAACGAAGTGAAAAAGCGTGTGATTGAGCATTATGAGGCTAATGAAGCTGATGCTGAAACATTAGGACAAGTAAATGAAGTTTTATCTAAAATTGTAAAAGAAGAAGTACGTCGTCTTATTACAGTTGAAAAGATCCGTCCAGATGGACGTAAAGGTGATGAAATACGTCCTTTAGCATCTGAGGTAGGTATTTTATCTCGTACGCATGGTTCTGGTTTATTCACACGTGGACAAACGCAAGCTCTAAGCATTTGTACATTAGGAGCATTAGGAGATGTGCAAATTTTAGACGGTCTTGGTGTAGAAGAATCAAAACGCTTTATGCACCATTATAATTTCCCTTCCTTTAGTGTAGGGGAAACAAGACCGATGCGTGGACCAGGTCGTCGTGAAATCGGTCATGGAGCATTAGGTGAACGTGCTCTTGAACCGGTTATTCCATCTGAGCAAGACTTCCCGTATACAGTTCGACTTGTATCAGAAGTATTAGAATCAAATGGTTCTACTTCACAAGCAAGTATTTGTGGTAGTACATTAGCGATGATGGACGCAGGTGTTCCACTTAAAGCGCCAGTTGCAGGTATTGCAATGGGACTTGTAAAGTCTGGTGAGCACTACACAATTTTAACTGATATCCAAGGTATGGAAGATCACTTAGGCGATATGGACTTTAAAGTAGCAGGTACAGCACAAGGTGTAACAGCGTTACAAATGGATATTAAAATTGATGGTTTATCTCGTGAAATTTTAGAAGAAGCATTACAACAAGCAAAAGTTGGCCGTATGCACATTTTAGATCATATGTTGTCTGCTATTGCTGAGCCTCGTAAAGAGCTGTCTGCGTATGCTCCAAAAATTATTACGATGGCAATTAATCCGGACAAAATCCGTGATGTTATTGGACCGAGCGGTAAGCAAATTAACAAAATTATTGAAGAAACTGGCGTTAAAATTGATATTGAACAAGATGGTACAGTCTTTATTTCATCTATCGATCAAGAGATGAATGAGAAGGCGAAGAAAATCATCGAAGATATTGTTCGTGAAGTACAAGTAGGCGAAATTTACTTAGGAAAAGTAAAACGCGTTGAAAAATTCGGTGCTTTCGTTGGTTTATTCAGTGGTAAAGACGGTCTTGTTCATATTTCTGAACTTGCACTTGAGCGTGTAGGTAAAGTAGAAGATGTTGTAAAAATCGGTGACGAGATTTCAGTAAAAGTTATCGAAATTGACAAACAAGGTCGTGTAAACTTATCTAGAAAAGTATTGCTAAAAGAAGAGCAAGAAAAAGAAGCGGCAAAAGAAGAAGCTTCTAAACAAGAAAGTACACAAGAATAAAATGAAGTAAAAAGCCAGAATTTCTGGCTTTTTTTGTTATATAAAAAAAGATTTACAACATAGATTTTTAAAGATAAAAAGGTATAATTTTCATTATAACGCTCAAATTAACAAAGATAAGAAGAAAGTGGTGTTTCTTTTTTGATAGTTAATGGGAGGGTATATATGAGAAAACGTATATTTTTATTTATAGTTATATTCTTTTTTGGTATGGGCCTATATTCGTATTCAGTGTTTGCAAAAGATGATCTTTATGAAGAAATTCAAAAACAAGCAAAGCAATATTTCATTGCTCCCCAAAATGCAGTGATTGATAAAATTTGGAAAGCAACACCCGGATATAATGGGAAAGAAATTGATATTGAGGCGTCATATAATAATATGAAGAAGTTAAGAGGATTTGATGAGAAGCAATTGACATATCGAGAAATATCTCCAAGTGTACATTTGGAAGATCTGTCTCCATCACCCATTTATCGTGGGCATCCACATAAAAAAATGGTGGGGTTAACGATAAATGTAGCTTGGGGAAATGAGTATCTTCCACGTATATTAGAAACATTGAAAAAATATGATGTAAAAGCAACGTTCTTTTTAGAAGGGCGTTGGGTGAAAGAGAACGTAAGGTTTGCGAAAATGATTGTGGATGCAAAGCAAGAAGTAGGGAATCATTCTTATACACATCCTGACATGAAAACGCTGTCTCGAAGCGAGATACAAGAACAGTTACAAAAGACAAATCAAATTATTGAGGCAACTACAAATCAAAAAGTACGATGGTTTGCACCTCCAAGTGGAAGTTTTCGTGACGAAGTGGTAGAAGTGGCAGATGGGTTCGGAATGGGGACAATTATGTGGACGGTTGATACGATTGATTGGAAACGTCCGGAACCAGAAGTGTTGCTGCAACGTGTAATGCGAAAAATACATCCAGGGGCCATTGTATTGATGCATCCGACATCTTCCACAGCAAAGGCCTTAGATACGATGATTGCACAATTAAAACAAGAAGGATATAAAGTTGGAAATATTACGGAGTTACTAGATGAAAAACGTATTGATTAAATACATTTGCATGACATTCGTGTTCAAACTTGTTATCATTAAATAATAGCAATTATTTAGAGAAACTGGCATTAGGAGGAAAGTTTTTGATTAAAAAATATACTTGTAAAAATGGTGTAAGAATCGTTATGGAGAATATACCAACTGTACGTTCAGTTGCGATTGGTATATGGATTCATGCAGGTTCAAGAAATGAAAATGAAAAAAACAATGGAGTATCTCACTTTCTAGAACACATGTTTTTTAAAGGGACAGAGACACGTAGTGCGAGAGAAATTGCTGAGTCGTTTGATAGCATTGGTGGTCAAGTAAATGCGTTTACTTCAAAAGAATACACATGTTACTATGCAAAAGTATTGGATGAGCATGCGAAATATGCGCTAGATGTTCTAGCCGATATGTTCTTTAATTCAACATTCGATGAGGGAGAATTGAAGAAAGAAAAGAATGTTGTATTCGAAGAAATTAAAATGTATGAAGATACGCCAGATGATATCGTACACGATATGTTAACGAAAGCAACTTATGAAACGCATCCACTTGGATATCCGATTTTAGGAACAGAGGAAACGCTTGAAACATTCACAGGTGATACACTCCGTCAATATATAAAAGATCACTACACACCTGAAAATGTTGTAGTTTCGATTGCTGGAAATATTGATGAAGCATTCCTTCAAACAGTGGAACAATATTTTGGTGATTATGAAGGAACAACAAATCGTGAACAAGTACATAGCCCGATTTTTCATTTTAATAAAGTCGCTCGTAAAAAGGAAACAGAACAAGCCCATTTATGTTTAGGGTATCAAGGATTACAAATGGGCCATGAAGATATTTATAACTTAATTGTATTGAATAATGTATTAGGTGGTAGTATGAGTAGTCGTTTGTTCCAAGAAGTACGTGAACAACGTGGCTTAGCATACTCAGTCTTCTCTTATCATTCTTCCTATGAAGATACTGGAATGTTAACACTTTATGGAGGTACAGGGAGTCAACAATTAGATACTCTGTATGAGACGATGCAAGAAACCTTAGAGACGTTGAAAAATACAGGCATTACAGAGAAAGAACTTGTTAATAGTAAAGAACAGCTAAAAGGAAATCTTATGTTAAGTTTAGAGAGTACGAATAGCCGTATGAGTCGTAATGGGAAAAACGAACTGCTTCTAAGAAAACATCGTTCTCTTGATGAAATCATTGAGAGTGTAAATAATGTAACGAAAACAGATGTAGATGCATTAATTCGCAATATGTTTACAAATGAATTTTCTGCGGCACTTATTAGCCCAAATGGCGAGCTGCCAAAAGGAATGAAATAAAGAAAAATAACCGTATCTCTTTGCATGAGATACGGTTATTTTTTGTTAATTCATCTCAGTATAGCTAAGTTTAAAATGAGAAAAGAAGCTTTGGTTTATAGAAGTTCAGCTTTATTCACCTATTTGTGGGCAAGTGATATCCTCACCTTAAGATTCAGAAAAAGAAAAGAAGCTAGGTGGTGGATGAAGGCTTGCCACTAATGGAGGTTTCGCTTTATTGAATTGAAATATTCTGGACATTTTTTATAGACATGTAGAATAGGTACTTATTATAGAGTGAAATTAGAGATTTGTACTTCATATGTGTCTGATAAGGAGGAGATTTATATGCGATTAAGCGAATTAAGTGGAAAAGAAATTGTGGACTTGGAACGAGCGGAAAAAATGGGAGTATTAGGCCATGCTGATTTAGAAATAGATGAGAAAGATGGAAAGATTCAAGCTCTCATTATACCGGTAGGAAAATGGGGTGGATTTAAAAGGGAGCAGCAGGAGGTAAGGGTAGAATGGAGCCGGATTAAAAAGGTTGGTCATGATATGATTATTTTTGATTTGCGATAGAAACAAATATGTTACAAAATTATAATTTAAAGATAATATAGATAGTTTTGGTTCAGCTAGGAACAATATTGTATTTTACAGACTATCTTTATATTTATAAGGGAGGACTAATTTGAAAAATATTACACAGTGTTTAGTACCGAGGAATGATAATATATATAATGATTTTTAATAGTATTGCAGAAGTTATTTGAATTAACCTGGGTCTACTGGATCAACGTAATTATAATTACAAGAAGCGCCCACAATAATAAGTAGAATAAATAAGACTATAATTAAAGTGAAATAATTATTGCTCATTGTAACACCCCCTTTCGTATTAATAAGAAAACCTATATGTCTATAGGTTTATCGATTTTTATAAGAGAGATCTTAACTAAAGATATAGTGATATATCTAATGCGTATATTTTATAACTTGCCTAGAGGACAAGGTGAAGGCGGATAGATTAGGGAGTTTAAGATATTTTTGTAAATAGAATCCTTTAAGTATTACTTATAAGATAGATTGAAATTACTTTCCATTATTATTGGGTTCTGTTTTTTTATCACTAGTATTGAACAAATTACCCGCTAAATTAAATAATTTATTTCCACCTTCACTATTTAAAATATCCATTAAAAATTTTGGATCTTGCAATTTCCTTAATAAAGTTTCTGCCAATACAGATTTAGCAATCGTGAGCAATTCTGTCGAATCTATGTGTATATTGAAATAAGGAATATTAATTTGGAATGGGAAAGAGGCACTAGATTTAGGAACTTGGTCTTGCGTTTTATTTACTCTGCTCGTTGTTTGTTTAGAAGATTGATTTGGTGGGAGGTTAATGTATTTATTTGTTTTTGCTCGCTGTTTAAAAATTTTTTTTTGAGATGAATTTTTTATTTTTCGTTCCTCATTCTTTGTAATAGATGAACACTGACATGAAGATTTTTTGGTAAAAAACGGTGCTGAGTTCATTTTTTTCCTCCTTTTGCAACGAACCTATGGGTTGTCTTAAACATATGTTATATTAAGGATTGCTTCACATTATGTGAAGCAATCCATTATTTGACTTTAAAGAGATACGAAAGGTGTTACTTAACCACCACCACCAAATCGGCCCCCCCAACAGCTTGCTCCAATAATGATAAGCAAAATAAATAGCACGATTAGTAAAGCAAATCCTCCATAACCACCGCAGCCGTATCCATATCCATATCCATATCCATATCCTTTTTGTTCAGCCAAGAGATTTTCCCCCTTTCTATACAAAGGTGTAAGAGAGGTGTCACTTAATAACCACCGTATCGGCCCCCCCAACAGCTTGCTCCAATGATGATAAGCAAAATAAACAACACGATTAGTAAAGCAAATCCTCCATAACCACCGCAGCCGTATCCATATCCATATCCTTTTTGTTCAGCCAAGAGATTTTCCCCCCTTCTATACAAAAATGAACTTCATAAACTAACAAAAACAAGCAGCACCAACAATAATAAGCAAAATAAATAATACGACTATTAAAGCAAACCCGCGGCCATAACCACCGCAGCCGTATCCGTATCCATATCCTTTTTGTTCAGCCAAGAGATTTCCCTCCCCTTTATATAAAAATGGACTTCATAAAACTAACGAATACAAGCAGCACCAACGATAATAAGCAAAATAAATAATACGACTATTAAAGCAAACCCGCGGCCATAACCACCGCAGCCGTATCCGTATCCGTATCCTTTTTGTTCAGCCAAAAGACTCCCTCCATTCAACACAAAAATAAAATTCATAATACTACCAAAAGTTCTAATAATACAGCTAGTAATGAAAGCAAGCTAACATGAGAACTAATTTCTTCAGTACAATCAGCTCGTACTTGCTTGTCAATACACTGATAATATATGTAGAGGATTAGTAGATGGTTATGTGCTTTTATATTAACTTTTTCATTTTGGGGACAAGTATCATTGATCAATTTAAAAACTTTAATATTTAAATTGATATATATATTGAAGTTTCCCGTTTGAATTCAATCACCCAAAGCTTATACATTACATATGCTGTGGAGGAAAAAGAAAAAGTAGGCACTTTTCTTATAAATGAAAGAAAAAGAAGGTGAAGTAGGGAATGTTGACTGAGATGCACATTGCTGTCATAGGAGGAGATGCAAGGCAGCTAGAAGTGATTCGCAAGTTAGTTGAACTTGATGCGAAACTTTCATTAATAGGATTTGATCAATTAGATCACGGTTTTACAGGGGCAGCAAAAGAAAGTATGCAAGATCTAGATTTCACTTCTTTGGATGCGATTATTTTACCGGTAGCAGGAACAAATGCGAAAGGTGAAGTAGATACTATTTTTTCGAATGAAAAGGTTACAGTTACGAAAGAACAGATTGAAAAAACTCCAGAAAATTTCACTATATATTCAGGTATTGGTACCCCTTATTTAGAACATATTGTGTCCACTACAAATCGAAAACTTGTGAGATTATTTGACCGTGATGATGTGGCAATCTACAATTCTATTCCAACAGTAGAGGGAACAATAATGATGGTCATTCAACATACGGATTATACAATTCATGGATCGAATGTAATGGTTTTAGGATTTGGTAGAACCGGGATGAGTGTGGCTAGAGCTTTTCAATCATTAGGGGCGCATGTCAAGGTAGGAGCGAGGCGTTCGGAACATATTGCTCGTATTTCGGAAATGATGTTCTCTCCTTTTTATATGCAAGATATCGAGAAAGAAGTAAGTGATATTGACATTGTCATTAATACAATTCCACACCTCGTTGTAACAGCAAGTATTATTTCGCAGATGCCAGCGCACACGTTAATTATTGATCTAGCTTCTAAGCCGGGTGGTACAGATTTTCGTTATGCGGAGAAGAGAGGAGTTAAAGCGTTGCTAGCACCTGGTCTTCCGGGAATTGTTGCCCCAAAAACAGCAGGACAAATTTTAGCAAATGTTCTTTCTCAGCTATTAACGGCAGATATAATTGCAAGAGAGGAGAATGGAAAATGAGCTTGAAAGGAAAGCGAATTGGCTTTGGATTTACAGGTTCACATTGTACGTATGAGGAAGTTATGCCACATTTAGAGAAATTGATTGAAGAAGGGGCAGAAGTACTGCCAGTTGTCTCATATACTGTCCAAACAACAAATACTAGGTTTGGTGAAGGGGCGGAGTGGATTGAAAAAATTGAAGGGATAACAGGAAATAAGGTTATCAATTCTATTGTAGGAGCCGAACCACTTGGTCCGAAAATCCCGTTAGATTGCATGGTGATTGCCCCTTTAACAGGAAATTCAATGAGCAAATTTGCGAACGCAATGACAGATTCTCCGGTATTAATGGCAGCGAAGGCAACCCTTCGAAATGGGAAACCTGTTGTGTTAGCTGTTTCAACAAATGATGCTCTTGGTCTTAATGGTGTAAACCTAATTACACCAACATGATGACGACAAAAAGCAAACGCTTATTTGTCGCCATCTTTAGGGAGCTTAGGGTAAAGCACAAGCTTGAAATCATCGAGCCTTTGCCATTTTTCTTTCGTGTAAACAGCCTTTTCCAAAACGGACTTTAACAGGCTATTCTTTTTCTTTGGATCATCTGTTTTGAAATACAGATCTAATACATGCTCTACTTGAGGAATTGTATCTTTCTTTACTTTTTCTTTTTTGACTTCATTATTAATTTCTTTTTGAAGGTTCTCCATCATTGCAGTAATTTCATTCATACGATCTGATACAACATTAGAGCGTTCTAAAAACATATCAACAGTATAAACGCCTTGTTCTAATAAATCGTGCAAATTATTTTTTTGCTTTTGCACATCCACTAATTCTTTTTCAAGCTTGCGTAAAGCAGCTTGATTTATTTGTATTACTTGTTTTTCTTTTGAAAGACTGTCTTGATTATTTTTATCGAAATCAGCTTTGTAGTTTATATACCATTCCTTTAACGCCTCGAGTAAACGTTTTTCAATTAACTCTGTATAGCTTGATTTGTTGTCACAACCACGATGTTTACAGTCCATTGTATACTTTCGTTTGTTAGGATAACGTTGCACCATGCTATATCCGCATTTCCCGCATCTTATGACCCCAGCTAGTGGATTCTTTAATCCATTCGTATTATAAGGAACATGATATCTCGTATTTAATTTCTCCTGTGCTTTTTCGTATAAGCTTTCTGAAATAATAGGCTCATGTTTTCCATCTGCAATAATCCAATCCGATTTATCTTGTCTCGCGCAGCTACGTTTTACGCTATCTGGACGTTTCACTTCTTTTCTTTTTTGCCACGTTACTTTTCCGATATAAATATTATTTTTTAACATATCCAATACACTGTATGGATTCCAATCGTTTCCTAGCTTGCTCTTGTAGCCAAGTTGATTTAATTTGTTCGTAATGACAGAGGCACCCATATCTTCATTTGCGTACCATTCAAATATCATGCGTACGACAGAAGCTTCCTCTGGATTAATAGCTAATGTACGTTCTCGTTTATTTAAACGATGGATATCATATCCGTACGGTGCATTTGTACCAAGGTAATTCCCAGCTTCTACGCTTGCTATACGACCACGTTGCATACGACGAGTAATAATCTTTAATTCTTTACGTGCCATAAACGCTTCAAATTCGCTGTATTCTTCGTCCCACTCATCATTAAGATCATAAGTCTTTCTTGGTGTCATAATCTTCGTATTCGAGCGTTTAAACGTCTCTAAAATGATTCCTTGTTCTTTCATACCACCACGACCTAAACGGTCCATATCCATACAAAGAACAATATCATACTTGTTGTCTTCAATTTCTTCAAGTAAGGCCAACATTTCAGGACGTTTAACTAAACTCTCACCAGAAACGATTTCCTCACGGATAGCTAGAACATTTAAATTTTTTTCCTTAGCGATTTTCAGTAGGGTAGTGCGATGTTTTGCTAATGTTTCACCTTCACCGCGTGCCTCAGCTTCGAGATCCGCACGGGATTTACGTAGGTAGATTGCGGTTTTCATAGTTAGACCTCCTTGTTATTAGTTATTATACGAGAAATAGAGAGATAGAAGAAGTAAATGGAATTAACGGTATAAGAAAAGCTCCTGGATAGGAGCTTTATTGCTATGTTAATGATTAATTTAAAGTAAAATGTTCGTGTATTTTATACTCTAGGTATATTTCTGAAGAAAAATCACATACATAAAAATGATCTTTAAGCTTTTTATCAGCTTGAATGCATAGAGTTCTTTTATCATCAATTATATGTATATGGATTAATGGTACACTGGCTTGAATAGCGTTTAATTGTTCTTTAGTTATTTCTTTTGTTTGGTATTTAGGGCGAGATAATCTGTGAATTTTCATTAATGAGTTAGTATGTAGGAAAATTAACATAATGAATAATATCACAATTATAGAATATAATTGTGAGTCTTTTGAATCTAGTACAATACCACTAAAACAAAATGACCAAAAGATTCCCCCGCTTAAAACTTGTAAAACGAATAAGAATGTTAAGTAATTGATTAATTTTCTAATTCTTATAATTTTATTAGGATTACATTTTCTTAACTTTTTATAAATTACCGTACTAAAAATAGGATAAATAATAATTAAAATAACTAAGGAAGTTAAGAGAAAGAAACGCAATATATCTTTGTTATGCATTAAGGTATTATAAGAATTAAAATGGAAAGTTGTACTTATAATACCATACGTATAACACATCAATAATGCTCCAACAAAAAAGTTAGAAAGGTCTATTTTTTTTTGTTGCGTGCTGTCAAGAAAGAGACGATCTACATGAGTGGTTGTTGTCACTAAGAAGAATTGTCTAAACGTAAAAACAGCTGAACCAAATAATATAGTCAGTGATAAATTTATTAATAAATTAACAGCTGGAAGAGCTTTGAAAAAATCAGTATTATTTAATAAACTTATATCCATGTTCTCGTTTCCTTCCTTTTTTATTTTAGTAGGTCGTAACGAATTTCTCAAAGAAATCCATACGTTTTTTCTTATCATATACGTATGGATTATTAAACTTTTTACTCCAAGACTGATCTTCAACTTTTAAATCTTCAATTTTAAATCCAAGATATGAATTCAAAGATTTTCTATCCAAACTAGTACTATATGTTTTCCCATCGAATGGAAGAGTCATTTTTACGGTATTTAAATTAGGGAATTGTCTTAGTAATCTAGCAGGTTCACTTACAGACATTTTCTCAATAGCATCTCCAGTTGAAAAATATTGTTTATATTGTTCTTCTGTATTTGTACTAGTAGGATTAGCTGATTTATAAGATACAAATGAATCATGGAATGTAATTTCAGCTTCATTATTGTTAAGCTTCATATCTTTAATAAAGTTTCCGCCTCTGATGTTTTGAGCATAGGATACAAACTCTTTTTGCTTTTCTTCAGCTTCCTTTTGTTCTTTAGCTTTTTGTTTCTCTTCGGTTTTTTGCTTTTCTTCAGCTTGCTGTTTAGCAAGAATCTCTTGTTTTTCTTGTGGTGTCATATTCATGTTAACTATAATTAGCGAAATGATAGATAAAGCAAAGGCTATACCAGTAAACTTGAAATATTTCGAAGTGTTCGTTTTCTTTTTAAAACGAAATACTAATGATGTGATTAATAAAACGAATGTAGCAATAATCGCTATTACGAATAAAAATGAGAAAAAGATTTTCATCTATGTAACTCCTAACCTATAAATTTATATTAATACGTTTTTAAACGAGCAAATCCTCTTGGAATCCCATGGATTTCCGCAACCTCTTGAATAGATAGATTGGTATTTTTATATTCAGAAACTATTTCATCAGTAAGCAATAATTCCACAGCAAAAGTATTCGCTTCAATTTCTAATCGATCTACTGAAAAGAATGTTTGATTACGCAAGAAGGGGGTATTTGATTTAGGGTGAAGTAAAGCATGTCCTAATTCGTGTGCACAAACAAATCGTTGTATTATTTCATCAATTTGATTATTGATATGAATGAATTTAAAGCGTTTATAGGTGTTGTAAAAACCAAGAGTATTCCCAAGGTCTTCAAACAACACAATAATATTTTTTCGTCTAGCAATTTCAAATGGGTTTGTAGTTCCGTGTTTTTCTGCGATTTTGAGTGCGTATTGTTTAATGTCCATTTTTCGCTCCATTCATTATTTCTTATACTTGTTTGGAGTGAATTTTTGCTTGGCAAGTTGTTTTGCCATGCGCATAGAATTTTCCAGAGAGATACGAATCATTTCCTTTGTATGCTCATCCATAGGTTCACCATCGAACATAAGGGCATCCTCACTATTCTCTAGATCTTCTAAAGTTTTTTCCAAGTCCTTGGCAATATCACGTTCTTCTTTAATAGATAAATTAGATGGTTCATTAGATACCATTTCTTTTTTTTGTGTCCTATCTAATAAATAATCTGTTGATACTTCAAAAAAATCTGCGATTTTCTTTAAGGTATCATAATCTGGTTCACGCTGACCTTGCTCATAATTAGCTAATTTTCCTCTTGAAAAGCCCAATCGTTCAGCAAGCTCATATTGACTTAGTTTTTGTTTTTTCCTAAGTTCTGAAATCTTTTTTCCAAGCATAAATTCTTCCCTCTTTCTAAATAAGAATAGGTGCTTTTTTTCTTAATTATAGAAACGTTTAGTTTCTCTATATTAGAGGTATAAGGAAACGAAATGTTTCTTTAGGGGGTGAACTAGTGGATAAAAAAAGAAATAAAATGATCGAGTTTAGAAGTGGTCAATCGAGAATAGTCTTAGCAAAGAAGTTGAAAATTACTCCTCAAATGTTAGGAGCAATTGAACGAGGCGATAGGACACCTTCATTAGAATTAGCCAAAAGAATAGCTAATTTTTATAAAACTACAATTGATGATCTTTTTTTTGATTAAAAAGGAAACGAAATGTTTCTATGGAGGTGAGAAAATGTCAGTACTTCAAATGGCAGTACCAATAGATCAACAGCATAAACATATAAAAAGCACTTCAAGAGGTGACACCATGAGCCAACAAGAAGAATATGCAGCGACTTATGAATTTGGAAAAACGAAAGTCTACGTTGTGGCTCCTGAACCTAAACCGCAAAAGGAGATTGATAAAATCCTTCAAGCATATTACGAGGCTGGTTGGGCCATCATCAAAGAAATGCAAGTGAAAGAAAACGTTGAGGAATAGCTCCTCTCTTTTTACATAAAAAATAGACAAGTTATGTATGTACTAAATTCATTGTAACCATTTAAAAACTTAATATGGAGGCGAACAAATATGGGAACAAGCATATACTGCAATTCAGCAATAGGGGAATTGTTACAGAATGCTAGAGAATGTTGTGACGATGTTCATTTGAAAACTAAGAAAGGACTATCTAAGTACCTTGGTATTACACATGAACGATTAACTCGTATTGAATCAGGACTTTCTAAACCAGAGTTTGAGCTTGCAATGGATTGGTGTCATGCCACGGGAGCGAAGTTAAATCAACAAGCGATTAAGCATATTTATGGTGTTGGTTTACCGCCTACAGATCCACGTTTAACTCAAGATGTGAATTTACAATTGATGAACTACATTAAACAAGCTGAAGAGGGGATTGTGGCAGCAAAGGAAATTATGAACTTGCAAGTTACAACAAGATCATGGCAACTGGATGAAAAGAGGAAACATGAATACGCAGTTCATGCAAAGGAAATTTTCGATACAATCCAAGCCACGCAATGTGTAGTACAAGCTTTAGAAAAAGTGCATTTTGGCATTATGGAGCAAATACAAAGAAGCTGGTTACAAAAGGCTATGTCGGAAAACGTTATTATTCAATCGGTAGATAGCTTAATGGCTTTAACAAAAGTTTTGTAAAGGAGGAAGTGTAAATGACAGTAGATTACAAGAATCCAAGCTTAGGAGAGTATAAGGAACTAATTCGTTATGATGCCAAGTTAACTGGTGAAATAAAAATAGCTAAAACATTTAATGATGATGAAAAATCCGTGGAGTTAAAGCAAGAGAAGAAGTTAGTGGGAATCCGAATCAAAATTATTGAAGCATCATTTACATTAAAACATAAATGGGCAAAAGAAAAAGCTACCGCCTAGACAACAGTAGCTCTGAAACAATTTGATAAAGCAATTATAACATTTTATTAATCATTTGGACAAGCCACTGTGCTTGTCGTTATGACCAGAAAGGAATTGTTCCTCGTACCCCTACAAAACGACTTTCTGGTTGTAACGATGCGTACAGCATCAACTCAAATAGGAAGGAGGCGTAATTCATGACACATAAATACGATCGTCTTCATGATCTAGTTCTTCCAGGGGACTATTCATTTGCGAATAAACTTCATAACTGTATGATTGCATGCATTCATAACATGTTTAATGCAAAATCTGCCGAAGAATCAAATCGCTGGGAAGAAGAACTGGAGCGATGTATGAAAGAATTTAAAATGCTTCGTGATACAAAAGAAGAACATGAGGCATCGATGAGTTATCGTGTAGTGATTAAAGATTTAAGAGTAAAAGTAAAAGGAGTTAATGCCTCCTTAGTAATACGTAGAAAATAAAAAATCTATCACTTGGCAGAGTGATAGATCAATAGCTTTCAAAAATTAAGTTAGGTTAATTATACCAAGTCGAAAGCGATATAACAATGGAGTGTGTTGTATGCTTTTAGACAAATCATTACATAGAGTGTTGCTGAATCCTAAGATATTTCAGCAAGCGACATCAGAGCAGCACCTAAATTACTTAGTAAAACAATATTTAACAACAGGATACAAGAATTATCGCTTGTTACGTATAGAAAACGGATTTGCGATATGTAAACGGGAGGATGAATAATATGGCAGTTTATAGACCAGTACATGTTTCATTTTGGCAGGATTCATTTGTTTTAGATCTTACACCGGAGGAAAAGTATTTTTACTTGTAATTAATGACAAACAGTAAAACGTCTCAATCAGGCATTTATGAGCTTCCACTTCGCATTATTGAAACAGATACAGGATATAACCGCGAAACTGTTATGAAGCTATTAGAGCGTTTTGCTGAGTACGGAAAAATTAACTATAACCAAAAAACAAAAGAATTATTTTTAATTAACTGGTTAAAGTTCAATCCGATTAAAAATGTAAACATTGAAAAGTGTGTTTTAAAAGAAATCCAATCTGTGAAAGATCAAGATTTTTTAGTTGATTTTTATGAAACTTGTTTGCAATTAGAAGAACAACAAGACTTTAAAATTTCTCGTATTAGGGAGTATTTATCAGTCCGTTTGAAGGGGCTTCGAAGACCCTTGTAAGGAAGAAGAAAAAGAAGAAGAAAAAGAAAAAGAAAAAGAAAAAGAAAAAGAAAAAGAAAAAGAACAACAAGAAGAATGTGCGGATGTTGTTGAAGTTAATCCAATTTCTTTTTACGAACAAAATTTCGGACTTATTACTCCTTTTATCGCAGAAGGTATTCAAGCTTGGGAAGATGACTTAAATGCAGAACTTGTTGTTAAGGCGATGGAGATTGCTTTAGAAAAAAATACTAGAAACATGTCTTACGTAAATACCATTTTACGAGATTGGCATCTTAAAGGTCTGAAAACAGTAGCTGATGTTGATGCAGCTGATAAAGAGTTTCGTGCTAAGCGAACGGTGAAGGTACAACAACAGCCAGCTTACCAACAAAAAGGTTTATCTAAATCGACTAAGCAAGTATTAAACCAACAAGAATCTTGGAAAGAAAGTATTCCTACTGAAGAAGAACTTCAAGTGTTTTTACAGAATAATGGGTGGGCGCAATGAGTAAAGAAATCATTCGCAATGTAGAAGCAGAACAAAGTGTTTTGGGAGCTATTATCTTGGAAGGAGATTTGATTAAAGATTGTCAGTTAAAAGAAAATCAATTCGCACTTCCAACACATCAAGTCATTTTTAAAGCTATGCGTGAATTAGATGGTGATGAAAACCCGATAGATCTTGTGTCACTTGTTGCAAAGTTTGATAAGGCTTTTATACAGCAAATCGGTGGGATTGACTTTTTTATTAATCTAGCTGATTCAGTTCCTACAACAAAGAACTTTTCATATCACGAAGGTTTAGTTATCGAATCTTGGAAAATGCGTCATGCTCAAGAAGTTGCTGGGAACTTATACAATCGTATCCAAAATGATAAAGATATTAGCGCAATTAGTAACACGGTTGATCAGTTGAATGCGATTGAGGAAACAGGATACTCGGAAGAATTTGATTTGAATGGAACATTAGTTGATCTATACAAGGAAATGCAATTAGATGTTGGTGATTTAACTGGAATTAACACTGGATATACAGAATTGAACAATATGACTTCTGGTTTTCAAGAGGGAGATTTAATTATTGTTGGTGCTCGTCCGTCGGTGGGAAAAACAGCATTTGCGCTTAATATTTCATATCATGCAGCTGAAACAGATACAGCAGTAGCCATATTTTCGCTTGAAATGAGCAACAAACAATTACTCAAACGAATGGTTTCTAGCGTTGGAAACGTGGACGCGATGAAAATGAAAAACCCAAAGAAATCATTTAACTTAGATGATTGGAATAAGGCTTCAAAAGCTATGGGAATCATTAATAAATTACCTCTTGAGATTTACGATGATGCTGGTATGACAATGCAAGAAATCTATAGCAAAACAAGAAAGCTCAAACGTAAGCACCCAGGCAAAAAGGTATTAGTCATGATTGATTATTTGCAGCTTATTACAGGTGATCCAAAGCACAAAGGAAATAGGATGCAAGAATTAAGCGAGATTAGTCGTAAATTGAAATTAATGGCTAGAAAATTAGGCGTGTGTGTAGTTGCTTTATCGCAACTTAGTCGTGCGGTAGAGAGCAGACAAGATAAACGACCAATGCCATCAGACTTACGTGAAACAGGACAAATTGAACAGGATGCAGACATTATCACACTCTTATATCGTGAGGATTATTACGATAGGGAAACGCCAAACAAAAATATGATTGAAATTATAATTGCCAAGCAAAGAAACGGACCTGTAGGAAGTGTAGAACTAGCTTTGGTTAAAGAGTTTAGTAAGTTTGTTAATTTAGAGCGTAGGTTTAATGATCAACCTAGACAGGAGGTGCAATGATGTTGCTACGACAAGAAGTTGAACGCAGAAGACTATTTATCATTCGTAAATTACTAGGTTTAGGATTAGCTGAAATAAATGGGCGAACATTGGATCAATTAACTTTAACGCGGCTTGAAGGGATTTTAAAAGCAGGTTTGCAGGTATTGGAGGGAAAGAACAATGCCAAAGCAGTTGACAATATTTGATGTTGAACCAGTTGTATCATTTGACCCTAAGAAAGCCCATGTTCATCGTTTAAATTCACAATTACGTTTTGCTGACGTAGTTGTCCAAGTGCCACGTCAGGCAAAAGCAATCGATGAATTGAAGCCAACGACAGCACCTGATGATCGTTATGAACTATTTGAAGATTACACGATTGGAATTTGGCGTTATAAACGAGTGGAGGACAAGCATTTTGATTGGGAAGACGCTGAGAAACTTTGTAAAAAAGCAAGAGATAATAAAGATCCAATTCCGATACGACTTCATTTATCAATGGAACAGTCATTTTTTCCAGAAAATGTTGTGCAATATTTATAGCCAAATAAAAAAGCCGAGATTGCTCCCGACATAATTATTCGACAAAGTAATTATAACACATATGGGAGTGGTTCCGGTGACAATCATTAGAGAAAGTATTGCAGAAATGAAAGCTGAAATTTCTTTAGCTGAAAATATGATTTATGTCGTGAAAGATGGACAAGTTCATCAGATAGAACCACCAACAAGCGGTCATGGTGAACAGTCATTTGTATATAAGAATGGAAAAGTAACTCGTGTAGATGAACGGAAAACACAATTAATTTAATACAATTTGAATTTTATTAAGAAATGGGGAATGAGAGATGACAAAGGTAACAGTTGAATTAACAGAAAAACAGGCTGAGTTTTTAAAGTTATTTAGTGAAAAACAATATCCAGGTGCGGATGATAACAGACATACATGTGATGCCTTTCATGTTGTTCAGAAGAAAAGAGACCGCTTTATTCCATACAGCGAAGATATTTCAGATTATTTTGATCCAGATCATTTAAAGTTTTGTGTAGATGAAGATCGTGAGTCTTGGAATGACGATGAAACTGAAGCTGTTAGGGAACATTATGAGTGGATAGAGAAAGAATGCCCAGTTGAAATAAAACCATTTGACGATTTGGAATACAATCGTGTAGTTGGAGTAGATGGAGAAGAAAGATTCATTGCGAGTTTTGATGATTATTTTGCACATTATGGTATTGAGACGTTTTATATGGCTTGGGTAGAAAAAGAATGGGAAAACGTAGCGTTCTTTTTCATCCTAGAAGAAGCTAAACACTATCAAAAATATCAATCTCATAATCTAGGGAAATCGAGAATTTATACGTATTCCGCTGGTTATGACAATAGAGGAGATTTTACTCATTTCCGAGATCTGTTAATGAAGATGGGACAAGAGTTAAATAAAGAATCTCAGCAGAAAGAAGAAACTGCAGCAGTCAGCTGATTTAAACAAAATAGTTATTTTAAATGAGTAAGGCCCTTACTCGAAGTAGGGGCCTACTGAAAAGAATATCGTATTTCAAGTGTAAGTGTAACATGACTACTTCTCTATATGTGTGAAGAAAACGTGAAAAGAATGTGAAAAAGAATTATTTGAATAGAAAGGGAGAATGAGAGAAATGAAAAAGAAACCAGTTGAGGAAATGACTTTGGATGAACTTTGGGAACAAATCGAAAAAGAAGGTGGCATTCAGATCCATTCTGAAAGCTAAACTAAACAAAATCCTTATTTTGGAGGGAACAAAGATGAGTGAAGAAACCATCACTATTAACATTCCACCAGTGGAAGAGTGGCCATTAAAACAACTCAAATCAGTTTGTAGACATAATAAAATAAAAGGTTATACAAAGATGGGTCGTGAGCAGTTAATACAACATGTAAGGGTAATTTTGGGATATAAGTAATGAAAAGGTTTATTGCTTTTATAAAACATTACTATATCGAACCAGCTAAAACAAAAGAATTTTGGATGTATTACATCGTTATTATAAGTATTATTTACTGGGTGAATAAGGGAATTTAAACAAAAACGCTATTTTGTAGGGGAATTATGAATAGAAGATGAATAAATATGAAAATTGAGAATGATTGGATGATAGTGGGGAACAGAAAAGGAACCCTATATATTAAGAGTTCCTTTGTTTGATTTTATCTAACAATCATAGTCGTATTCACTGTAATATTCATCGCAATAATCATTTCTATGATTTCTATCATTACAACAGATGCAGAACGTTTTTTGGATAAATACACCAAGACTACCCGCATCATCAGTAGTAGCATTTGAAAGAATGAGACTTTGAAAATCTTCTACTTGAAATATTCTTGTTTCAGTGGGGCTTAATATAGCGGTAATTGGTAAGCGAGAACCTCTTGTTTGAATAGTTACTCCAATGGGTGCAGAAGTACCGGTAACAAAAAATTGAAGTAATGTTTTATTATGGTTATTAGTAAAATCTTCAAAAAGTGTTCTTGAAGTATTAGTTGGTAGGAAAACATTTAGAGGTATATTTCCAGTTAAATTTGTTCCCGTACCGGCAATTGTATGAGTTTCAACAAAACAGTTATCTTTTTGATGGTGAGAATGCGATTGATATCGTTTTTTATAAATTTTTTTACCATCTTTATAAAAATAATCAGCCATCGTAGTATTTCATCCCCTTGTCTTTATTTGTCTGTATATATTATCTAAAAAGTACAAAGGATGATTGGACAGAATGGTATAAAGTCTTATTGTATAAAAACTTTATTTGGTATCTAAATTTCACATAAAAAAGAGCACTAAATAAGTGCTCTTTAGAAAAATTAAAATGCTTTATACTCATAACGTTATATCTTAAAGTTTATTTTCGTTACAAAATAACAAAAATTTCATTTGATTAAAAATCTCCATACAGAAAAGAGCACCTTTGAACAGTGCTCTTTAAAGAGGAAATGAAATAATGAAGTTAATTCAGTGGATGTAAAAGAATACCTTTTTCATCCCAGAAGCATTAGTTTTTTGCCTCAAAATAATATATGAGCACCGAACTAAGAAAGTGATAACAAAAAACAAAAGAGCAGCTAGCAAGGCTAACTGCCATGTTAAAAAAAGAAAACCGTGCTTAGTAAGTGGCAATCTGATAAATGACGGTTTATTTACAGTATGGACGAGATTCAGAAAATTATGCAGGAGGGGAAGCGTATCGTATGAGCCAATTGTCATTCTTTGAAGACATTAATGAAAAAGGGATGCGTAGACTTGTGGTGAAAGTGCTGAAAAACTACAAAGCATTTCGTGTCCAGATGAAACATTAAGAAGAACAAAACCAAGCTGGATGCGAGGTTCTTCTTCGAGTTAAGGGGTACTTAAAATTTAAAAAGAGCCCTAAGTATATTGGACTCTTTCAAGGACAGAGCCACCAAAGAGATGATGACTTCAGGTATGTTAAACGTTTACTTGTTGAGTTTGTAAAACTTTCAAAGTAAGATCTAATACAATTTTTTCACGCAGTGTATCAAATTCCTCATTTATTGGTGTTAGGCATGGCGAAAAATCTAGTTCAAAGAAATCTGCACGTATTAATTCACAGTACGGTTGCTCATTATAGAAAACAGTATTTTCAAAGAAATACTTATCTAAACGAGGTAGATCGCCGTTTTTCGGATTAATGAATTGGGATCTGTTTGATNTACGGTTGCTCATTATAGAAAACAGTATTTTCAAAGAAATACTTATCTAAACGAGGTAGATCGCCGTTTTTCGGATTAATGAATTGGGATCTGTTTGATGAACCAGCAGCGATAAGTGGTGGAGTTAAGAAATCCTCTTCAGTTAAATCAGCAAAACCAGCAAATTGGACATTTGCAGTACGATATTGAAGGTTTCCATTACAATCATCCGTAGCATATTCAATGTTTTTACGAATATAACCTTCTACAAATAATTTTGCTCGCGTTATTTCACGGAATTGTGTGTCATTAACTGGCTCGAACGCAACTGGTACAAGTTTACATTGTGTTAAAAATACATCCTTTAACACACGTTTAATTTCTACTGCTGCAGGGTTATTGTGTGTCATTAACTGGCTCGAACGCAACTGGTACAAGTTTACATTGTGTTAAAAATACATCCTTTAACACACGTTTAATTTCTACTGCTGCAGGGTTAAGGTCTATATTTGCTTCTACAACAATTTGAATTGTTCTCTCTGCTAAAACAACTGGGATTTTCACCCGTGCATTTTGTCTAACAACAGCTTGCTCTGCTGCTTGATCATTAAGTGGAATTTGAGTTTGCGCTGGAACTTGACATGGTACGTTAATTGGACATTGGTCACTCATATTAACATGTCTCCTTTTTATAGTGAATTTAGAATTTCACTAGCTCTTTACGTTATTAACATATTCTCTGCTGCTACTTATGCCTGTGCTTGTATAATAGTTGATTTTATTATTTATTGAAAAACTTATATGTTTACAATAAATTGACGATAAAATGTGATGATTTTTATTACAAGATCTGTGTAATGGACAAAATCTATGAAACCTCTGAAGTATGAAAAATTTAATAAAATAATCCTTTGATCAAGAAGTTGCATTTTAAAACGCGATAGAAACAATGAAGATTTAAAGAAGAAATGATAATATTGTTATTAGGTCATAGTTGTACAAAAACTATATTTCTACAAAGGGGATGGAATAATGAAAAAATTAACTGACATCATTTCATTAAAACATATTGAGGATGCAGAGGGGCCGAAATTTCAATATAGTATTTGTATTCATACTAAGAGAGATATCCAACTTAATCAGCAACTTAATTCTCTTGAATATAAACAAGAAGAAGTGATTCAGCATGAACTAGTTAAATTTATTGAAAATCCAATTAATGCAGAGGAATTTCTTATAATAGGTAAAGAAGCTATTAAGGTCGACGAAATAATATATATAAAAGTAGATTCATTTACATACATTGGATTTTAATTAAATAAAGGATTTATAATTTATTTAATAAAATCCTTTAAAAAGGCGAAAAAACATAAGGAAATGATATAATAATAGCAATTAAACATTTAGTCCTACTGGAAGAACCAGCGGACATCGAACTATAGGAGCATTAATAACATTGCTCTGTAGTTTGGTGTCCGCTTTTTTTATTTTGCTTAGAGGTGATGGGGATGAAAAAGATTCGTAATCAACAGCAAAAGAAACAGAATAGGCATCAGAAGAAAGAAAAATTAAATGTTAGAGATATAGAGGAATTAATGGGTATCCGTAGACCGAGATATGAACGTGGTCATGGTGGAGCATTTAGACAAAAATAAAAAACTTGGAGGAATTAATATGAAAAAACAATTATCATTCAAAATGCCAGTTGTGGATGGAAATAGAACAAAGAAAGCAGTTGAAGAAGTATTTGAAGTGTATCGTCAGTATTTAGCAACAATGCCAAGTGATATTTCACCTAAGATTACACCATCTTATTGTATTATTCCTCCATCATGTACAAATGCTTTTCATAGTTCCACGGAAGAAATTGCTATTGAAAGAATAGAATACGAGCAAGAACGAAATGAATTTATGAATTGGGTTTATGAAGGAGTTAATCGTTTGAAAGATGATGAACGTCAAATAATAGTAGAAAGATTTATGGGTGAGGTGCCAGGGTACGATCCTGATATTTGGTTAGAGCTTGGAGTAGGGAAAACCAAGTATTATAAATTAAAAGGACAAGCATTATTACGATTAGCTTTCAACTTGAAAATAGAAGTATATAAAAAGAATTATAGATCAGCAGAGGTGAAAAGTGCATGAACCTTGTCCAGCCAATTCGCGATAAAGACGCTATTCAAGAAATTAAAGAGTTTTTTAAGGAACAGAATGAGCGCAATTACATTTTGTTCCTTCTTGGTATTAATACTGGGTTACGAATTTCTGATATATTACGACTTCGGATCCGTGATGTAGAAGGTTGGAGTATCTTTATCCGGGAAAAGAAAACAAAGAAAGTAAAAGAAGTGAAGATGCCATCAGAACTAAAGAAAGCAATAAGGGAATATGCAAAAGGAAAACCCAAGAATGAATTTCTCATTAAAAGTAGAAATGGAAAGAATAAACCTATTACTAGATCAATGGCGTATGTCATATTGAATCAAGCAGCAAGGGAGTTTGGCTTGGAACGAATCGGTACTCATTCACTTAGAAAAACATATGGATATCATCACTATAAGCAGTTTAAAGATGTAGTGGTTTTGCAGCGAATGTTAAACCATACGGATCAAAAGGAAACATTAAGATATATCGGAATTGAACAAGATACATTAAATGATTATCAAAAGAAATTCAAAATCTAAGGATTTTATTTTTTTATGCATTTTTTGAATTTGCTACAAAAGAAAAGTGTCAAATTGGTTTTGCTGACATGTTGAAAAGCTTGGTGGTTCTAAGAGAAAGCAAGATGGGTTAATTCAACACAATATGGTTTGTAGTGAATTCAGTTTTAGAGATTATTAATCTTAAATGTCAAAAACTATATAAAAAAGGATGAAAAATGAAGCAAAAGAAGATGGTGCAGTAGAAGAAAGTATTACAAATTCGTTATAATCAATTAAAAGGAGGATGAAAGAATGACTTTACTTACTGCTATGGTTCGAGGGAATCAATGTGTCTTATCTGGCGATTATAGACAAACATCTATTAAAGATGAGACTGAGTATTACGATAATGTCGAAAAAGTAGTTCAAGCTAACAAGAATATTTTATTAGGGTTCAGTGGAGATGTTTTCTTCTCTCAAATATTAGGACCGAAGATTTACCATTTTGTAAAAGAAGACTCTACAGTCGATGATATTGCAATAGAGATAAGTAAGTTATTAAAGAAAATTGCTACACCCAAAACTCAACAAACTATCTTTTTAGTTGGAAAAGGGAATGATGAAAAAACAACTATTATTGAAGTTTCACATCATAATGGCTTTGAAATTACTAAATATCAAGGTGAAACTTACTGGCTTCATACCATATCAGAAGTTAATCCTGGAGAGCTCATAAGAAGTAATATATACAGTTTAGATGAGAATATAGAGTCTTTGATTAACTTTGCTAAAGAAGTAAATCACACAGTTAGTCAGAAAGATAATTGGGTATCACCAAAATGTAAAGTGATATCTTTAACAGTATAAACGTGAACTATCTGCGAACTATTCGCGGAGGATTTGCGAACGATTTGCGGACGAAATTAGATTTTAGACATGATATATTTGTATTGTGAGAAGTGGCGGAAAACACAACTCACATAGATAACTCTAAAATTCTAAACGGTTCCATATTGACGGTACATTTTAAAAAAATCCGTAACCAGATTCAATGGTGAAGATTGAATGAAACCCGTTGATACAGAAGAGCTTTTGCTCTTCTTTCAGTCGCTAAAACCGAGGCATATGTACTAGGGAAAGACATATACTGTTTGGCGATTGAAAGAGGCGTGAAAACACCTTAACCAAACTTAACTAGATGTGAAGCGCACAAACATGACTTGTCTATTGTGAAAGCCGTTATCCTATGGGGTAGCGGTTTTTAATTTGTTTAAGTGAGGTGGAATAACAATGGAAAAGCGAGAGTTTATTAATTTAATAAAGACAGATAAACTTATGAAGTTCTATAAATCTAAAGAGTGGCGGCAGTTGAGAGTCAAGGTTTTGCAACGTGACAACTATGAATGTTGTATGTGCAGGGACAAAGGGAAGTATCGCAAAGCTGATTGTGTTCATCACATCAAAGAAGTGAAAGAGTATCCAGAGCTTGCACTAACCTTTGAGAATCTCAAGTCTCTTTGCAATCAATGTCATAACGAAGTACATGATCGTTTAAAGGCACAAGATAAGCCACCAGCGTTCGTTAATGAAGAGAGATGGTAATACATGATTATCAATGATAACGGTCGTGAGTACGACACTGACTACCTTGAAAGAGTATGGCTGAAAGTGCCAGGGGAAAGAACAAGCGTAGAGCGTGACATATTCAATGCTGGTGCTAGGTTCATTTACTATCGATACACACAGATCAGAGACATTGTTAATCGTAATCGATGTAATAATCTAACGATAGATAAAGTGAAAAGACTTTTAGATATTAATAGAGTTCAAATGTTTTTACCAATAACTGAAGAAGAAATAAATTATATTATTTCTTTTATTGAACAAAATATTCAAATTAAATAAGTACCCCCCTTAAAATAAAATTGAATTTTTTTGGGGGGAACGTTCAACGGGAGGGGGACGTCGGAAAAAATATTTTTTGACATTCTCACATGAGGGGGAGGGGTGCACACAAAAATAAGGTTGCACCCAGTATAAATTGCACTCAATAACCGTTGTGAATTTATCAGAAAAGTGGGGTGGTGAATATGGATGAATAATAATTCAACACTTCATGAACTCGCTTATGACGACTATTTAAGCGGTATGAAGTATAAAGATATTGCTGATAAATACAGCGTTTCTATTAATACAGTTAAGTCTTGGAAAAAGAGACATAATTGGCAAAGAGAAGATGCACCCAAAACAACAAAAGTTGCATCTCGAAAGAATGGGGTGCGAACAGATCCAAAACAAAATGAGTTGAGGGATTTAATTAAAAAAGATCTCATGACTCAGTTAGAAGTGAATGGGACATTCGGTGCTCATTGTACTGATTTAGTAGCTGACTATATGGCACTTTGGGATATAAAGAACAACCTCATTGTTGATATTGAAGAAAGAGGTGTAGTTGTTGAATGGTCTAACGGTAAACAAACAGGGAAAAAGAAAAATGAAAGCATTAGTGAACTGAATAAAACGAATGCTCAAATGTTGAAACTTTTAGCTGAACTAGGATTGAAAGCAACAGAGGTAGAAAAGGAGGATGATGATGAAGACGTATAATTATCATCCCTATATTGATGACTACATGCAAATGGTTGAAAGTGGAGAAATCAACGCTTGCAAAGAGCAAAAACAACTCATGGAATTTATACGATGGAAGTTAGATCAGCAGGGAGAAATGATGATTTTAATTTTAAACAAGTGAGATTCGCAGAAATGCAACAGTACCATTTTGATAAGAAAATAAATAATGTGTATGCATTAGGGAATTACTTAGCGACAGGTAAATTCGCGTCTAAAACTTTTGAATCTACCCCAAAACCACCAGTAGATACATTAAATAAATCATACAGACTCGCAATATCTCCAAACGTTCATGATGCTGGAAATGCACAAATGATTCATGGGTTATGGAGTGTAAGTTGGATTATTAATCAATCTGAATAATAAAAGGATTTAACAAATAAATCCTTTTATATGGTAAATTAAACTTATCACAATTACTTCTGGGGGATTTATCAAGATGAATTTGAAAAAGGTAGCAACCATATCTATCACATTAAATGCAACATTGTTTCTTTTAGGAGGTTATTTCATCTACACAAATGGAGGGAGTTCTTTTATCAAAGATAAAATATCATTTTTCACAAGTGATGATAGAGAATTAGAGACACCATCAGAACCCAAAATAAAGGGTACTGAAGTATCATCATCTACAGGTAGTAATAATGATAAAAAAAGAGCGTTTACTCCATTGCATAAAGTACGAGAATCTGTATTTAATAGTGCTGTCTCTGTAGAAACGGGAGTAGTATTTTTGGGAGATAGTCTAACAGATTATAATGAGTGGGGAGAAGCTTTCCCGCATGTTAAGACTTATAATCGGGGGATTAGTGGAGATACAACTATCGATGTGATAGCTCGTTTAAATCAAGTGATTGATTTAAAACCATCTAAAGTATTTCTTATGGTTGGCATAAATGATTTGCGAGCTAAAACACCAAAAGAAGAAGTCGTAAAAAACTACAATAATATAGTTAAACAATTAAAGACAAAATTACCAGGTACAAAAATATTTATTGAGAGTATACTTCCTGTTCATGTATCTAAGCCTTCTAATTTAAACAATGAGGATGTCAATTGGATAAACAGAGAGCTTGAAAAAATAGCTAAAGAGAATGAATATACATTTATTAACTTACATCCTTTATTTGTGGATAATGATGGCCGATTAAAGAAAGAGTGGACAGTTGATGGAGTGCATATAAATGGCGAAGGATATAAAGTATGGGAAAATGAAATTAAAAATTATGTTTATCGATAAGTAATTTTCTAACAAAATACGGCTTTGAGTGAATTCAATTCATAAATCAAGAGGAGGAGCGATGTCGCTTCTCTTTTTATTTTGAAATGAGGTGATAACAATGGAGAGATGTAAAGAGTGTGAAGAGAACAAAACGAAGATGCAAAGTGTAGAAATACGTCTTGCAGTTGTGGAAAGTAAAGTAGCAAAAATTGAAGAAAACATTGAAAAAATCCTAAGTAATACGAATTGGCTTGTAAAAAGTATTGTTGGTGGTGTTATCGCAGCCGTTCTAGCTTTTTTATTGAAGGGAGGTGTATAAGATGAATGAAGTTCTAAAGAAATATGTTAATCCAGAGATTTCTATTTTATTATTTGGTTTTTTAGGTTCTATTAAGTTACTTCTCGATTCGTTAGGGTATCACATCATTACTGACAATATTATTAGTGCTGTTGTTAACATCATTTGTTGGGGGATTGTAATCGGAACAATGGTGACTAATACTTATCTATCGAAACACCGTCAAAAGCAAAAAGAGACACTTCAAAATAAAGGTTTACTGTGAGCATTGTCAAAAGACATTGCTCTTTTTTATTTAAAATAACAATACGGAAGAGGTAAAAACAATGAAAAAACATATTATCGATATTTCAAAATGGAATGACAGCATTAATTGGGATGTACTAGCCCCTCAACTTAGTTTGGCAATTTGCCGTGTTCAGTATGGATCAGATACAGTAGATGGATTATATAAACAACATGTAGCTCAATTAGAGAAATGTGGCATTCCACATGCAGCCTATGCGTATGGCTGTTATGTAAGTGTTGCGGATGCAATTGTAGAAGCGAAAGATTTTATGGCAAGAACAAATCCTAACGCTAAATTCTTAGTATTAGATTGTGAAGATGATACATTAAAAAGTTGTGGTCCCGATAATTTAGCAGCTGCTTCCCAAGCTTTTATTGATACATGTAAAGCTGCAGGGTGGAAAGTAGGATTTTATGTATCCCATCATATGTATAATCAATATGGATTAAATAAAGTAAAAGCGGATTTCTTATGGATTCCTCGTTATGGCGGTAACAAGCCAGACTTTGCAAGTGATTTATGGCAATATGCTGACGGAGAAACAGGCGGTTGGCTTTTTTTGTTGCTGTTATCGTCCGATTTATATTCTGTTATTTATTTATCAAGTTTCTAACAGAAGAATTGTAATCCCTAACCCTCTTAATTGTGGTAATATTTAGATAATTATAGATAAAATGAGGAGGATGAGGGCGCTATGAGCACACCTGTAGTAACTAAAGAACAAATTAAGCATTCATTAGATACTTGGTATCAATCAATATTAAAGCAAGATTTTGTTCAATCAAAATTATTAAAAGAAGAGATTGAATCAAATATTATTAATATGAAAGAAGAATCAAACATATTATTTTATCATTCGCTATTAGATTTTCGTTACAAAGTATTGACTGATAGTTTAAGTATCACAGTTGATTGTTTTAATAAAATTGACTCTTTTTCTATTCCTGAAGATGCACTTCTAACACATTATTATCACTTATTCAAAGGAATTCATTTAATGTACATTTCTAATTACAATGAATCGAAAAATCACTTTGAAAAAGCTGAAAAACTACTACAATATGTACCTCATGTATTAGAAAAAGCTGAATTTTATTATCGATTCGCATATCTCTCTTATCAGTCTTATCAAACGCTATTAGCAATTGACCAAGTTCGTTTAGCAAAAGCAGAATATGAAAAACATTCTGGTTATGAAACCTGCATTGCATTATGTGAGAACATTTTTGCGATGTCTTGTATTGATCTAAAACAATTTGAACAAGCAGAAGAGAGCCTTACAAAAGCACTAGACGTGTTCAAAAAAATAAATATGGAGCGATTCACGTTAATGGTTCGAAATAATTTAGGATTATTGTATGCAAATCAAAATTTATCCGAATCAGCGATTCGTCACTTGTCAGAAGTAACAAAGCAATCTCCAAAACATTTCCGTGCAATTTATCTAGAAGCAGATGAATATTTGAAGTTAGGTGAACATGAAAGAGCTGAAGCATTAATAGAAAAAGGGTTACATATCTGCAATCAGTTAAAAAATCAGGAATATCAGTATCGTTTCATGATTTTAAAAGAAATGAATACAAATACAGGTGCATTAGAAAAGGCTGTTTTGGCAGGAATTTCATACTTTGAAAAAGAAAAATTATTTGATTGTATTGAAGAATATACAGACCGTTTAGCAGAAAAATTTTATCATGAAAGCAATCATGAAAAAGCAAGTGAATATTATCATATGAGTAAGGAAGCAAGACAAAAACAAATGATTAAAGGAGCGTTAAAATAATGAAAAAGATTGTATTAAGTGCGTTAGGATTTGTATTTACATTATCTATCTTAGGAACAAATACTTTTAGTGCGACTTCACTAAACAAAGGCGATGGCGGAGCACCTGCAAGACCAGATTTAGTCTACAATGTAGGTGATGGTGGAGCGCCTGCTAATGCTGATGCCGATGGTGATACAGGTGGATCCCAACAAGAAACTAACGTTATGAGTGTTTAATAAAATACAATTTATTCATAAAAAAGAACGCCATCCCTCACAGTAGGCGTTCTTTTTTTATTTAACAATAGGGATTATCTAAAAACTCAATATTCCAATTAAATGTTAAAGGTTTATATAAATTGAAAACAAATTATATAATAGAAGAAATATAAAAATGATCGTAAATTTTGTTGTCACCATGTTGGTGTAAACCTTATGCGTCTAATGGCAACAAAACATATATATTTTGTACCATTTGGGCAGGACTCTCCAGAGAAAAAACCTAACTCAATGGTAGCTCGTATGGAGCTACTTGAAGATACGATAGTAGAGGCATTGGAAGGGAAGCAATTGCAACCAGTTGTTGTAGAAAAATTCAGATATATGAATTAAAAAACGAAAAAAAACAGACATTTTTTTATGAAACCATCATTCTTACCGCAGAATATGATAAAATTAACGTTATTAAGATTAGAAGGGGTACTCTATACTCCTTCTAATTCTAAGTATAGAAGGATTGGTATCTAGAAAGGGGCATAGTGATGGAAAAGCAAAAAACTTTTCATGTCGCTGTAGTTGGAGCAACCGGCGCAGTTGGTGAACAAATGTTAAACACTTTAGAGAAACGAGAATTTCCAATTGGGAAGTTAACGTTACTTTCATCTAAACGTTCTGCAGGAAAGAAGCTTGTATTTAAAGGAGAAGAATTCACAGTACAAGAAGCAACTCCTGAAAGCTTTGAAGGAGTTGATATTGCACTCTTTAGTGCAGGTGGATCTGTATCTAAACAGTTAGCACCAGAAGCAGCGAAACGTGGTGCAATTGTTGTTGATAATACAAGCGCATTCCGTATGACGGAAAATGTGCCACTTGTTGTACCTGAAGTGAATGAAAATGACTTGAAAGAGCATAGTGGTATCATTGCAAATCCAAACTGTTCTACAATTCAAATGGTAGTTGCTCTTGAACCAATTCGTCAGCAATTTGGTTTGAAACGAGTAATCGTTTCCACATACCAAGCTGTATCAGGTGCAGGTGCTGCGGCAATTGAAGAACTTCATGAACAATCACAAGCAATTTTAAATGGGGAAGAAGTAAAAGCGAACGTTTTACCTGTATCAGGTGATAAAAAACACTTCCAAATTGCTTTTAATGCCATTCCACAAATTGATAAATTTCAAGATAATGGATTTACATTTGAAGAAATGAAAATGATTAATGAAACGAAAAAAATTATGCATATGCCCGAGTTAGAAGTAGCAGCGACATGCGTGCGATTACCTGTTGTATCAGGTCATTCGGAGTCTGTTTACATTGAAGTGGAAAAAGACGGTGTAACAGTAGAAGAAATGAAAAATCTACTTGCAAATGCAGAAGGAGTTGTATTGCAAGATAATCCGGCAGAGCAATTATATCCAATGCCATCTACTGCAGTAGGCAAAAACGAAGTGTTCGTTGGACGCATTCGTAAAGATTTAAATAATGAAAAAGGATTCCATCTTTGGGTCGTATCTGATAACTTATTAAAAGGTGCTGCGTGGAACTCTGTTCAAATTGCAGAACGATTAGTAAAATTACAATTAGTGTAAACGGCTAAGAGAAGGTGCAAAAAAATGAAAATTATTGTTCAAAAATTTGGTGGTACATCGGTACGTGATGAAAACGGACGTAAGCATGCACTTCATCACATTAAAAAATCATTAGCTGCTGGTTATAAAGTAGTTACAGTTGTATCGGCTATGGGACGTAAAGGTGAACCATATGCAACAGATACATTATTAAGTCTTGTAAATCAACAGGAATCTAGTATTTCAAAACGTGAACAAGATTTATTATTGTCATGTGGAGAATTAATCTCTGCTATTGTATTTTCGAATATGCTAAATGAAAATGGAATAAAAGCAGCAGCATTAAATGGTGCACAAGCTGGTTTTGTAACGAATAATGATTTTACAAATGCAAAAATCATTGAAATGAATTGTGATCGTATACAAGCAGAATTACAAGATGTGGATGTTATTGTTGTTACTGGATTCCAGGGTCAAACAAAAGAAGGTGATACAACAACACTTGGGCGCGGAGGTAGCGATACTTCAGCTTCAGCACTAGGTGTTGCGCTTCATGCTGAATATATCGATATTTTTACTGATGTAGAAGGTGTTATGACTGCTGATCCACGTATTGTGAAAGATGCGCGCCATCTTCAAACGGTAACATATAATGAAATTTGTAATATGGCTTATCAAGGTGCAAAAGTTGTCCATCCACGTGCAGTTGAAATTGCAATGCATGCAAAAGTGCCACTTCGTGTGCGTTCTACGTACTCTGATAATGAAGGAACACTCATTGCAGCGTATGATGGTGCTACAAAGGGCCGTGATGTAGAAGAACGACCTGTTACAGGGATTGCTCATGTATCAAATGTGACGCAAATTAAAGTGTCTGCAAAAGAAGGATCGTATGATCTGCAAAAGCAAGTTTTTAAAGAGATGGCAAATGAAGACATTAGTGTGGATTTAATTAACATTTCCCCTACTGGTGTGGCATACACAGTAAATGACAATGTATCAAGTCGTGCAGTAGACGTGCTACGTAATATTGGATATGAGCCAATTGTAACGGAGCATTGTGCGAAAGTATCGATTGTAGGAGCAGGAATGGCTGGTATACCAGGGGTTACAGCCAAAATTGTCACAGCGTTGGCAGAAAAAGGTGTAACGATTTTACAATCCGCAGATAGCCATACAACAATTTGGGTACTTGTAAAAGAAGTAGATTTAGTGGAAGCTGTGAATGCGTTACATAGTGCATTTGAGCTTTCGAAAGAAAAGCAACTGGAACAATAAGGAGTGAGACCATGATAGATTTTGGGACAATTGCAACAGCGATGGTAACACCGTTTGATAAAAACGGAAATATCGATTTTGCAAAGACAACTAAATTGGTAAATTATTTAATTGATAACGGTACAACAGCAATCGTAGTAGGAGGAACAACTGGAGAGTCTCCTACATTATCATCAGAAGAAAAAGTAGCGTTATATCGCCATGTCGTATCAGTTGTCGATAAAAGGGTGCCCGTAATCGCTGGAACAGGTAGCAATAATACACATGCTTCTATTGAATTAACAAAAAAGGCAACTGAAGTTGGTGTCGATGCAATTATGTTAGTGGCACCGTATTATAATAAACCGAGTCAAGAAGGAATGTATCAGCATTTCAAAACAATTGCTGAAAATACAGTATTGCCGGTTATGCTATACAACGTTCCAGGGCGATCTATTGTACAAATCTCCGTTGATACGGTTGTTCGTTTATCAGAAATACCAAACATTGTTGCCATTAAAGATGCTGGCGGCGATGTATTAACAATGACAGAAATCATTGAAAAAACAGCGGACGACTTTGCTGTATACAGCGGTGATGATGGTTTGACGTTACCAGCTATGGCGGTTGGAGCAAAAGGTATTATTTCTGTTGCCTCTCATGTAATTGGTAATGAAATGCAAGAGATGATTGCGGCATTCCAAGCAGGAGATTTCAAAAAAGCGCAGAAATTGCATCAATTACTTGTAAAAGTAACGAATACGCTATTTATGGCACCGAGCCCAACACCAGTAAAAACAGCGTTGCAAATGGTTGGATTAGACGTAGGATCTGTACGTTTACCACTCCTTCCGTTAACAGAAGAAGAACGATTAACATTACAGACTGTAATGCAATCGATTCCTCGCTAAAGAAAAATGGCTTAGTATTGACTAAGCCATTTTTTATTTCTTTCATAAACTGACAAATTCCCTCATTAATGGCTTCAGTATACAAAAAACGAGATGAAGTATGAATACAACAAGACGAAGTGTTGTACCGTTAAAAGTATTGTTGCAAGCTAGAATAAATACATATAATATGAGTATTTTCTTTGCAGGACGAAACTGAAAAACAGGTGAAATACTTATGAATGAATGCTTTACTTTACAGGGGATTTCTATGCTTCTTTTCTCTTTCTCACAAATTAACTTGTGTTCTATTTCTTGTATCAGTTATAATATGGCTAAGTAGCTTAGTACGGGTATGCTTAGCAAAAATGGAAAAAATTACAGTTTAACGAAATTTTCATATCATATCGCATAAGATATTTGATTTATATAATGAAAGAGAGGTGAAACCTGGTTTAAAAAACGAACAAGAACATGATATCGCATAACGGTAAGGACATTCGTCTTGGACGGTGAAAATATGGTGGTTGTAGAGTTTCCCCTGGTGTCTCTACAATTTTAGTGAAATCAGTGTTTGCAAGATTTTTAAACCAGGCAACAACATGAAGAGAAAAGAGAATGATTCTGTAAAAGTCTTTGCCCTTGGTGGAGTAGGCGAAATCGGGAAAAATATGTATTGTGTTGAAATTGATTCTGAAATTTTTATTGTGGATGCAGGATTGATGTTCCCAGGAGACGAAATGTTTGGAATTGATATTGTTATCCCTGACATTACATATTTGGTAGAGAATCAAGAGCGAGTAAAAGGTTTATTTATTACACATGGTCATGAAGATCACATTGGTGGAATTGTTTATGTAATGCGTAAACTTTCTATTCCGGTATATGCAACAAAGTTAACGGTAGGTCTTATTCAAGAAAAACTTGGCGAAGCGGGAATGCTGGGCCGTGTAGATTTAAAAACAATTGACTCTAATTCGACAGTAGAATTTAATACAACAACGGTTTCTTTCTTTGGAACAACACATAGTATTCCGGATTCAGTTGGTGTGTGTTTCCACACATCACAAGGTGCTATCGTATATACAGGTGATTTTAAATTTGACCAAACCCCAATTGGTAATAGCGGAGCAGATATCGGGAAAATGGCGCAAATTGGGAATGAAGGCGTTCTTTGTTTATTATCTGATAGCACAAACGCCGAACGTCCTGGCTACACAGGGTCTGAAAAAGAAGTTGGTATAGAGATTTCAAAAGTATTTTATAGTGCAGAAGGACGTATTATTGTTGCTTCTTTCGCATCAAATGTACACCGTATTCAACAAGTGTTTGATGCGGCTGCTGAAACAGGACGTAAAGTAGCTGTGGTAGGTCGAAGTATGGTGAAGGTAGTAGATATTGCAAGACGTCTTGGGTATTTAGACGTTCCAGAAGGCATGGTTATTTCGTTACAAGAGGTTGATAACTTCCCGGAGAAGAAGGTAGCAATTCTAACAACTGGTAGTCAAGGTGAACCGATGGCTGCCCTTTCACGAATGGCAAAACAAGCTCATAAACAAATTTCAATTTGTAAGGGAGATACAGTCGTTATCGCAGCTTCCCCAATTCCAGGGAATGAAATATCAGTGTCAAAAATTATTGATTTGCTATTTAGAGCTGGAGCAGAGGTTGTCTATTATGGAGAAAGAAAAGTTCATGTTTCTGGCCATGGTAGTCAAGAAGAATTGAAATTAATGTTGAATTTAATGAAGCCGAAATATTTTATACCCGTACATGGTGAATTCCGTATGCAAAAAGCACACGCGTATTTAGCGGAAGACGTTGGCGTTGCAAAGGGAAATATCTTTATCGTAGAGAAAGGCGATGTGATTGCCTTTGAAGGTGAAGAAGCAAAGCCAGCTGGTAAAGTACAAGCAGGAAATGTTTTAATTGATGGCTTAGGCGTAGGGGATGTTGGAAATATTGTCCTGCGTGATCGAAAGATGTTATCACAAGATGGAATTTTAGTTGTTGTTGTAACGCTTGGAAAAGATGAGAAGAAAATAATCTCTGGTCCAGAAATTATTTCACGTGGTTTTGTATATGTTCGTGAATCGGAAGCACTAATTGAAAGATCTACAGATATTGTACGTACAATTGTTGAACAATCAATTAAAGAATATTCTATTGAATGGTCGATGTTAAAACAAAATATTCGTGAATTATTAGGACAATTCCTGTATGAAGAAACGAAGAGAAAGCCAATGATTTTACCAATTATTATGGAAGTATAAAAACCACCTTTACGGGTGGTTTTTTTCTTTTGTGCCTCTATCGAATGAAATTTATAACTTAAGAAATAATAGTGGTATAAGAGTGAAAGGGGATGCGATATGACAGAACGTGATCGTTATACAAATGAAGAAAAAGAAGATAATCCGAAAGAGGATTCAAAAGAGGCGTCGGTGATAGAGAAAATTCAGCAACTTGGTCAAACGAATGTTCCGCAAATGAATGAGTCGCGCATTCATTGCCTAACAATTGTTGGGCAAGTGGAAGGACATGTACAGTTGCCGCCGCAAAATAAAACGACGAAATACGAACATGTGATTCCACAAATTGTGGCAATTGAGCAGAATCCAAAAATTGAAGGTTTACTGTTATTACTAAATACAGTAGGCGGTGATGTGGAAGCTGGATTGGCGATTTCTGAAATGGTCGCTTCACTTTCAAAACCAACTGTATCCCTAGTTTTAGGAGGAGGACACTCCATAGGTGTACCAATTGCAGTGTCAACAGATTATTCATTCATTGCAGAAACTGCAACGATGACGATACATCCGATTCGTCTGACAGGTCTTGTTATTGGTGTGCCGCAAACATTTGAGTATTTAGATAAAATGCAAGAGCGTGTTATTCGATTTGTAACAAAACATTCAAAAGTAACAGAGGATCGTTTCAAAGAGCTTATGTTTGCGAAAGGCAACTTAACGAGAGATATTGGGACAAATGTTATTGGGTTAGATGCGGTGAAGTATGGTCTGATAGATGATGTCGGTGGTATTGGAGATGCGATTCGGAAGTTAAATGAATTAATCGATATGAGAACGGATGGAAATCAAGATGGGAAGTTGTTGCAATGATTTTATATACGATTATGCCGGAGCAACTTATTTATCCAGCTGATTATTCGCAATGTGAAAGGGAACAAATCGTGAATGTCAATGGCGTAGAGATGGTTGTTTCTGAACAAAGTAATCAATGTTATTCCGTTGTGCGTATATTAAGTACAAATCCAGCCCACTACTTGCAATATGAGCCAGGACAGAAAATCACCTTTGAGTAAAAAGCAGGATTTTGTTTAGAAGCTATGGTATAATATAAAAAACAAGACGGTTGAGCAGCCATGATTAGGCTGCTTTCTTCTGTTTATTTGACATTTTACAGGAAGTGTAAAAATAGAAGGTGAAGAGATTAAAAAATGAAACAAATCATATGTAGGTGAAATATTTAAGAAATGATAAGTTTCACCTAATTTATGGAACGCGAGGTGAAGAAATGGCAAAACAAAAGCAAAGAGGGACGAAGGCAAAAGCAAGACGTACAATAAAGCCAACTTTGTATTACGAAATCGTCGGATTGACTCTTTTTGCACTTTCAATCATTACAATTTTACAGCTAGGTGTTGTAGGAAAATCGTTTGTGTTATTTTTCCGCTTTTTCTTTGGTGAATGGTACATAATTGGTGTATTAGGTGTAATTGCTTTATCAATTGCATTTGTTATAAAGCGTGCATGGCCGAATCTTTTAAATAAACGATTAATCGGTGTATATTTAATTGTGTTAGCGATATTAATGTTTAGTCATATTACATTATTTAACCTTCTTACAAAAGATGGTGCAGTAGAAAATACATCTGTGATTGTTAGTACAAAAGATATGTTCTTTCTTGAAATGAAGAAGGGTGCTGATACTGTCCATTTAGGCGGTGGTATGTTTGGGGCCCTTATGTTTGCAACCTTCTATTTTTTATTTGATGAAGTAGGGGCTTATATCATCGGAATTATTTTAGTTATTCTTGGTGTACTTTGTATTACAAATAAGCATATTGGAGAAGTACTAGCTCCGGTGGGAAGAATACTTAGAAGTCAATTTCAGGTGCTGCAAGGTGATTACAAAGACTGGAGATCTAAGCGTGCAGTTGAGCAAACAGAAAAGAAAAAGACACCAAGACGCAGTCGTAGTGAACGCCATGATGTGCAAGAAGAAATCGTTGAACCGGTAGAAGAAATAGAAATTGGACCGCCAATCATTTCAAATTTTACAGAGAATTATCCGGTAAGTGAAGAAAAGGATAAAGAACAGGAAAATGAAATTGTTGATGATTTGATTGCATCGCCTGTTATGGAGGAGATTCCATCTGCAGAAAAAGAAGAGCCGATAAAAAAACGAGGCGAAAAGATAGTTGAATCTCTAGAAGGACAAACGAAAGTACCTCCGATGCAATTTTCAAATGTGGAAAATAAGGATTATAAGCTTCCTTTTATCGATATATTGAAGTTTCCAAAAAATAAGCAAGTTACAAATGAAAATGAGAAAATTTATGAAAATGCTCGTAAGTTGGAACGTACTTTCCAAAGCTTTGGGGTAAAAGCCAAAGTAACGAAAGTGCATATGGGACCTGCGGTTACGAAGTATGAAGTGTATCCCGACATGGGGGTGAAAGTAAGTAAAATTGTTAGTTTGAGTGATGATTTAGCGCTTGCTTTAGCTGCGAAAGATATTCGGATTGAAGCACCTATTCCTGGGAAATCAGCGGTGGGGATTGAAGTTCCGAATTCAGAGGTTTCTATGGTAACACTTAGAGAAGTGCTTGATTCGAAAGCAAACAATCATCCGGAAGAAAAATTATTAATTGGTCTTGGACGTGATATTACTGGGGAAGCAGTATTAGCACGTTTGAATAAGATGCCTCATTTATTAGTAGCTGGAGCGACTGGTAGTGGAAAGAGTGTGTGTATTAATGGTATTATCGTTAGTATTTTAATGCGTGCGAAACCACATGAAGTAAAATTAATGATGATTGATCCGAAAATGGTAGAGTTAAATGTATACAATGGTGTGCCACATCTATTAACGCCTGTCGTAACGGATCCGAAAAAAGCATCACAAGCTTTGAAAAAGGTTGTAAGTGAAATGGAGCGTCGTTATGAATTGTTTGCTCATAGTGGAACGCGTAATATTGAAGGGTATAACGAATATATTAGAAATCATAATGATCAATCAGAAGCAAAGCAACCAGAACTTCCGTATATTGTTGTTATTGTGGACGAGTTAGCTGATTTAATGATGGTTGCTTCTTCGGATGTAGAAGATGCGATTATGCGTTTAGCACAGATGGCACGTGCTGCCGGTATCCATTTGATTATCGCGACGCAGCGCCCATCTGTTGATGTTATTACAGGTGTTATTAAAGCAAATATTCCATCTCGTATTGCGTTTGCCGTTTCTTCGCAAACTGATTCTCGAACAATTCTTGATGGCGGTGGCGCTGAGAAATTATTAGGGCGAGGAGATATGCTATTCATCCCGATTGGTGCATCGAAACCAGTTCGTGTACAAGGTGCATTTTTATCAGATGATGAAGTGGAACGAGTTGTGGAATATGTTGTTGCACAACAAAAGGCGCAATATCAAGAAGACATGATTCCGCAAGATGTACCAGAAACAAAACAGGAAGTAGAAGATGAATTATATGATGAAGCAGTTCAGCTCGTTGTAGAAATGAAAACGGCTTCTGTTTCTATGTTACAACGTAGATTCAGAGTAGGATATACACGCGCGGCACGTTTGATTGATGCGATGGAGATGAACGGTGTAGTTGGGCCTTATGAAGGTAGTAAACCGAGAGAAGTATTGATTACAGATATACAAGAAAAAAGTTCTTAATAAAAAAGACCAATTGTTTACAGTTGGTCTTTTTTATATGGTATTTTTTTTATACTATATATATCAATAAAGAAAGGGTTTTCATTTTATGTAAATTCTTTAGAATACGAATGCTTTTAATGTTGTTTTAAAAAACGTTCGATATTTATTGTGGGAAATTGTTGAATTGTGTTGACACATATGGGAGCAGGTGGTACGATTACTTCGAAAAGAATCACTGCCTCATATAATCTTGGAGATAAGGTCCATAAGTTTCTACCTGGCAACCATGAATTGCTGGACTATGAGGGGAAAAGTGTGTAACAAAGGATGTAAGGGATCTTTGTGCCGAACTTTTTCTCTATATGAGGAATGTTTTGGCGCGAAGTTTTTTTTATGAAATAAAGATAGAAAATTTCGTTTTGAAAAATTATTAACATTTGTTCGACAAATTACGGTTTATTTTAGTATTACGTAATTTATACTATGTTGTTGGCTGAAAAAAGAGAAAAGAAGTCTTACATCAGAGGTCGAATAATTGGAATGCGGGGGAGTCTTATGTCAGTTAAATCCGATAGTCGACACTTATATTTACGGGTAATCGATCACATTAAAGAAAAAATCAAAAGCGGGGCATATAAAGAAAAGCAAAAATTGCCTTCAGAGTTTGATTTAGCGAAAGAACTCGGCGTAAGTAGAGCGACTTTGCGTGAAGCATTGCGTATTTTAGAAGAAGAAAATGTTGTAATTCGTAGACATGGTGTTGGTACTTTTGTGAATGCAAAACCTTTATTTTCTTCTGGAATTGAACAGCTTTCTAGTATTACAGATATGATTTCTAGTGTGGGGAAAGCACCGGGAACAATCTTTTTATCATCATCTACTACGAGTTTAACAGAAGAAGAAAAAGAAAAGTTTAATAGTGAAGAAGGCTTTGAGGCAGTAATGATTGAGCGTGTTCGTACAGCAGATGGGGAACCTGTTGTTTACTGCATTGATAAGTTAGCGAAGGAAGTATTGCCGGATTTATCGGAATACAATGAAGAATCGCTTCTTACAGTGATACATAATAATACGCACAAACGCATTACATATGCGGTTGCTCATATTGAACCAATTGGTTATCATCCAAAAATCTCACCAATCTTACAATGTGAGCCAGAAACGGCACTGCTGATTTTAAAGCAAATGCACTATGATCAAAATGATGAACCAATCTTATATTCTATTAATTATTTTAGAGCAGATAAATTTAGCTTCCACGTATTACGAAAACGTATGTAATAAAGTTTCTTGTTAGGGAGGTGACAGCAAGAAGGAACGGACACTAGCATATTAATAGATAGATATATCATTTAGGAGGGGTTTCTAGTATGAAGAAAAAAACAGGTCTTTTATTATCATTAACGTTAGCGGCGAGTACAGTGTTAGGTGCATGTGGTAATTCGGATAAGGCAAGTGGGGATAAAAAAGAGGAAAAAAATATTAAAGTAGGTATGGTTACAGACGTTGGGGGCGTTGATGATAAATCATTTAACCAATCCTCTTGGGAAGGGTTACAAAAATTCGGTAAAGATAATGGGTTAAAAGAAAAAACGAACTATCGTTACCTTCAGTCTGAAAAAGAAGCCGATTATATTCCAAACTTAAAGAAATTCGCAAAAGATAAGTATGATTTATCTTTTGGTATTGGCTATAAATTAGAAAAAGCAATTGGAGACGTTGCAAAAGAGTTTCCAAAACAACAGTTTGCGATTGTAGATACTGTAGTAAAAGAACCGAATGTAACAAGTATTACATTTAAGGATCATGAAGGGTCATTCCTTGTAGGTGCAGTAGCAGCGATGTCGACGAAAACAAATAAAGTTGGGTTTGTTGGTGGAATGAAGAGTGATTTAATTAGTAAGTTTGAGAATGGATTTAAAGCTGGTGCTAAAGCTGTTAATCCAAACGTTGAGATTGTATCTGAGTATGCAGAAGCATTTGATAAACCTGAAAAAGGTACTGTCCTTGCATCAGCAATGTACGGACAAGGAGTAGACGTGATTTATCATGCTGCTGGTGGTACTGGGAACGGCGTGTTTACTGAAGCTAAAAACCGTAAGAAAAAAGGTGAAAATGTTTGGGTAATTGGTGTTGACCGTGATCAAAACCAGGAAGGTATGCCTGAAAACGTAACATTAACTTCTATGGTAAAACGCGTTGACATTGCGGTTCAAAAAGTAGCACAAGAAGCAAAAGAAGGTAAATTAAAAGGCGGAAAAATCGAAGAGTTTGGTTTGAAAGATGACGGTATTGGTATTGCAAAAACAACTGATAATGTGAAAAAAGTAAACCCAGAAATCTTAACTAAAGTAGAAGAGCTTGAAAAGAAAATTACGGCTGGCGAAATTAAAGTACCTGCTACTGATAAAGAGTACAAAGAATACGAAGCTTCTCTTAAGAAATAATAGAGAAATAGCAAAGGTTAGTTCTTAGAACTAACCTTTGTATATATAAAGTTACTTTTAATAGAGTGCAATAGGGGACGGTTCCCTGCTAAAAGGAGGAACAAAATGGAATACGTAATTGAGATGAATAATATTACAAAAGTATTCCCAGGCATTGTAGCGAACGATAATATTACGCTGCAAGTAAAACAGGGAGAAATACATGCTTTACTCGGAGAAAATGGTGCGGGGAAGTCAACGTTAATGAACGTTCTTTTTGGTTTGTACCAACCGGAGCAGGGAGAAATTAAGATTAAAGAGAATGCTGTAAAAATTACGAATCCTAACGTTGCAAATGATCTTGGTATTGGGATGGTTCATCAGCACTTTATGTTAGTTCATAATTTTACAGTTACCGAGAATATTATTCTTGGGAATGAACCGAAAAAAAAAGGAAAGATTGCTGTTGAAGAAGCTGCAAAAGAAATTAAACAATTATCGGAGCAATATGGTTTAGCGGTAGACCCATATGCGAAAATTGAAGATATTTCGGTTGGTATGCAGCAACGTGTTGAAATTTTAAAAACGCTTTATCGCGGAGCAGAAATTTTAATATTCGATGAGCCGACAGCAGTATTAACACCTCAAGAAATCCATGAATTAATTCAAATTATGAAAAAGCTTGTGCAAGAAGGTAAGTCTATTATTCTTATTACACATAAGTTAAAAGAGATTATGGAAGTTTGTGATCGTTGTACGATTATTCGTAAAGGGAAGGGAATCGGAACAGTTGACGTTGCAAATACAGATGAACATAAACTTGCAGAACTAATGGTCGGACGTCAAGTGAATTTTAAAACAGAAAAATTAGACGCGAAGCCAAAGGAAGATGTACTTTCTATTGCAAATCTTGTTGTTCATGATGCACGTCAATTACCTGCTGTAAAAGGCCTTGACTTAACTGTTCGTGCAGGAGAAATTGTTGGTATTGCAGGGATTGATGGGAATGGACAAAGCGAATTAATAGAAGCAATTACTGGTTTACGAAAAGTTGAGTCAGGTTCTATTACAATTAAGGGGAAAGAAATAACAAACTGGCCAGTTAGACGTATTACAGAAGAAGGAATCGGTCATATTCCAGAAGATCGTCATAAGCATGGGCTCGTTCTTGATTTTTCTGTTAGAGATAATATTGTTCTACAAACATATTATAAAAATCCATTTTCAAATAAGGGGATTTTAAATTTTAGTAAAATTACACAAAAAGCAAAAGAGCTTATTGAGCAGTTTGATGTGCGTACACCAAGTGATCAAACATTGGCTCGTGCTTTATCTGGTGGAAACCAACAAAAAGCAATTATTGCGCGTGAAGTAGATCGTGATCCTGAGTTGTTAATTGCAGCGCAGCCAACACGTGGTTTAGATGTAGGGGCGATTGAATTTATTCATAAAAAATTAATTGAGCAGAGAGATAAAGAAAAAGCAGTACTTCTTTTATCTTTAGAACTTGATGAAATTTTAAATGTGAGTGACCGTGTTGCTGTTATTTATGAAGGGAAAATCGTAGCAATTGTTGATGCAAAAGAAACAAATGAACAACAGCTTGGTCTTTTAATGGCTGGGGGAACAGAGAAAGAGCAGGTGGGTATAAATGGCTAAAAAGTTTTTAACGGAGCGAACGATTAATATTTTAGTGCCTGTGCTATCCGTTATTTTTGGTTTACTTGTTGGAGCAATTGTTATGTTAGTCAGTGGATATGATCCAATAGTTGGCTATGGTGCACTTTGGACTGGCATGTTTGGCAGCTCAAGTGCAATTGGGGAGACCCTTCGTACAATGATTCCACTTATCCTTGCGGGGCTATCGGTAGCTTTTGCATTTCGAACAGGACTATTTAATATTGGAGTAGAAGGTCAGTTGTTAGTAGGCTGGCTTGCAGCGGTTTGGTTTGGGTATGCTGTATCATTACCTGGATTTCTTCATATTCCATTATCTATTTTAGTCGCGGCTGTAGTTGGTGGCTTATGGGGATTTATTCCTGGTTATTTGAAAGGGAAATTTAAAGTAAATGAAGTTATTGTAACGATTATGATGAATTATATTGCACTGTATGTTACATATGACATCATTAAGCGTTTTTTACATGAAGGTAATGATAAAACCTATGATGTTCAGTCAAGTGCTTCATTAGCTTCAGAATGGTTATCTTCTTTGACAGATGGTTCTCGTCTGCACTGGGGAATTGTTGTAGCAATTGTTGTTGCAATTTTCATGTGGTTCTTATTAGATAGAACAACTTTAGGATATGAATTGAAATCAGTTGGATTTAACTCACATGCTTCTCAATATGCGGGAATGAAAGTCTCTCGTAATGTTGTATTATCTATGACAATCGCTGGGGCGTTTGCAGGGATTGGTGGCGCAATGGAAGGTCTTGGGACATTTCAAAGCATGACAGCGATGTCGTCATTTACGGGCATTGGGTTTGACGGGATTGCAGTAGCGCTTCTTGGTGGAAATAATCCATTTGGTATATTACTTGCAGCTTTACTATTTGGTGGTTTAAAAAGTGCATCGCCACAAATGAATTTTGAAGCAGATGTTCCATCAGAGCTTATCAATGTAATCATCGCGTGTATTATCTTCTTTGTTGCATGTAGTTATGTTTTAAGATGGGCGCTTACACGTATGAGCAAGGAGGGGAAATAAATGAGTTTTCTAGATGTTTTAGCCATTCTTGTGACGGGTACGTTATATACGGCAGCACCGATTATTTTTACGGCGCTAGGTGGCGTATTTAGTGAGCGTTCTGGTGTTGTAAATATCGCATTGGAAGGATTAATGCTATTCGGTGCATTTATTGGTGTTGTTACAACACTATTGATGGGGGATACTTGGGGGACTATGACTCCTTGGATTGCACTTATCTTTGCGGCAATTGGCGGTGGATTATTTGCACTTCTTCATGCGGTGGCGTCAATTACATTCCGTGCAGATCAAGTTGTAAGTGGGGTTGCGATTAACTTTTTAGCTCTTGGTTTAACAGTGTTTGCAATTAAGAAGATTTTTGATAAAGGGCAAACTGATTTTATTGAATATCGTATTGAAAAAATTGATGTCCCAGGACTTTCTGATATTCCAGTTATCGGAAAAATCTTTTTCTCAAATGTACCAGTAACATCGTATATTGCCATTATTTTAGCATTTGTTGTTTGGTACATTATTTATAAAACGCCGTTTGGCCTTCGATTGCGTGCGGTTGGTGAGCACCCAATGGCAGCAGATACAATGGGGATTAATGTGTATAAAATGCGTTATATTGCTGTTTGTATTTCAGGAACGTTTGCCGGCGTTGGTGGTGCGATTTTTGCGATGTCAATTTCTAATAACTTCTCGGGTGCCACGATTACCGGACAAGGTTTCTTAGCACTAGCTGCGATGATTTTTGGGAAATGGAATCCACTTGGTGCACTTGGTGCCGCGTTATTTTTCGGTTTTGCACAATCACTTAGTGTAACAGGAGGTACAATTCCTGTATTAGATCAAATCCCAAGTGTTTTCTTAACAATATTACCGTATGTGTTCACGATTTTAGCACTTGTCGGTTTTGTAGGGCGTTCGGAAGCTCCGAAAGCGTTAGGTACACCGTATGAAAAAGGAAAAAGATAAGTATCGATAAAGTATAAAAAGCTCGCACATTAGTGCGGGCTTTTTTACATAGAATATGTTTAATACAGAAAATTACTTCCTGCTTTTACACTTAGTCAACTACTAGAAGGGAAATTACGTAAAGGAGATAAGGAAGAAAAGTTGCTTTTTCTTTTCTAAAAACTGTATATTGAAGAGGAATATTCCTACATATGTAAAGGAGGGCTATAAAATGAAACTGATGGAACAGCAAATGCATGAACTAGGTGGTTTGCGAGTACATATGATTCCTACAGACAAATATAAAACAAATACATTTGTATTTCGATTCAAAGCGCCTTTAAATGAAGAAACAGTGACAGAACGTGCTTTATTACCGTACGTATTACAAAGTGCTACAGAGAAATTACCATCTGTAATTCGTCTTCGACAATATTTAGAGGAATTATACGGTTCTTCTCTAGCGGTGGATGTGAGCAAAAAGGGGGAAGATCATATCATCTCCATTTATGTGGACATTGCCAATGAAACATATTTACAGGATGCACCACCGCTTTTTGAAAAAGCGCTTTCTATGCTGTCTGATATTGTATTACATCCGGCAACAGAAGAAAATAGTTTTTTACATTCTATCGTGGAAAGTGAAAAACGAGCACTATTGCAGCGAATTGAAGCGACTTATGATGATAAAATGCGATATGCCAACGAACGATTAATAGAAGAAATGTGTAAAGTAGAACCATATCGATTAAGTGCAAATGGACAAAAGGAACGCATCACTTCTATTACAAATAAAAGTTTGTATCAGTATTATCAACAAGTGTTAGCGGAAGATGAAATGGATCTTTATATTATTGGTGACATTTCAGAAGATGCAGTTAATCTTGTTGGTCAATATTTTTCAATCCCGATGCGTACGTCGAAGGAAAAAAATGTCCTTCTTCATAAACGAAATAACGAAGAGAAAGAAATTGTTGAAAAACAAGAATTAAAGCAAAGTAAGTTGAATATTGGATATCGCACATATATTACGTATCGTGATGAAGATTATTTTGCACTACAGTTGTTTAACGGTTTATTTGGCGGATTTTCACATTCTAAATTATTCGTGAATGTACGTGAAAAAAATAGTTTAGCGTATTATGCAGCATCGCGTTTTGAAAGTCATAAAGGTCTGCTCTTTGTTATGTCAGGTATTGAAGCGAAAAACTATGAAAAAGCGGTTGAGATTATTAAAGAGCAGATGAAAGCGATGCAAAATGGTGATTTTTCAGAGGAAGAGATTCATCAAACAAAAAGTGTAATTCAAAATCAAATTTTAGAGGCGATTGATACACCGCGTGGTTTTGTGGAGATGCTTTATCATGGTGTCATTGCAGAGCGTAAGCGCCCGGTAGAGGAATGGTTAACGGGTATCGAACGTGTTACGAAAGAAGAAATTGTAAAGGTTGCCAATAACATTGAACTAGATACGATTTACTTTTTACACGGGACGGAGGGAGAATAGATGGAGAAAATTTCTTATGAACAATTAAAAGAAACGCTTTATTATGAAAAGCTTCCCAATGGCTTAGATGTATATATATTGCCAAAACAAGGATTTAACAAAACTTTCGCGACGTTTACAACAAAATATGGCTCCATTGATAATACATTTGTTCCACTTGGAAAAGACGAAATGATTCGGGTACCAGATGGAATTGCTCATTTCCTTGAGCATAAATTATTTGAAAAAGAAGATCATGATGCATTTCAACTGTTTAGTAAACAAGGGGCCTCTGCAAATGCTTTTACCTCATTTACAAGAACGGCTTATCTTTTTTCATGTACATCAAATGTAGAGCAAAACTTAAATACGTTATTAAATTTTGTTCAGGAACCGTATTTCTCTGAACAAACAGTTGAAAAAGAGAAGGGGATTATTGGTCAAGAAATTCAAATGTATCAAGATAATCCAGATTGGCGTTTATATTTTGGTTTAATAGATAGTTTATTTGTTAAGCATCCAATTAAAATTGATATTGCAGGAACGATTGAGTCGATTAGTAAAATTACAAAAGACTTATTATATGAGTGCTACGAAACATTTTATCATCCGAGCAATATGTTATTATTTATTGTTGGTGCAATCGATCCTGAAAAAACAATGGATTTAGTACGTGAAAATCAAGCGAAAAAAGATTACAAAAACCAACCGGAAATTGTAAGGTCTTTTGAAAGTGAACCAGAAGAGGTAAATGAAAAGAAAAAAATTATTTCTATGCCCGTTCAAACACCAAAATGTTTAGTTGGTATAAAAGCGAATCAGCTTAAACAAAAAGGTCAAGAACTTTTAAAGCAAGAAATTGCGCTTACATTACTTTTAGATTATTTATTTGGGAAGGGATCATCCCATTATGAGTCCTTATACAATGAAGGTCTCATTGATGACTCGTTCTCTTATGATTATACGGAAGAAAGTAACTTTGGTTTTGCGATGGTTGGTGGTGATACGAAGCAGCCTGACGAGCTAGCGAATCGCTTGAAGGGCATTTTACTACAGACAAATTATAATGAACTGGATGCTGAGGCGCTAGAGCGCGTAAAGAAAAAGAAAATCGGTGGTTTTTTACGCTCACTTAATTCACCTGAATATATTGCAAATCAATTCACACGATATGCATTTAATGAATCTAGTTTATTTGAGGCGCTGTCAGTACTGGAGAGCTTAACAGTTCAAGATTTGCAAGAAGTAGCAAAAACACTCCTATCTGAAGAAAGAATGAGTATTTGCCAAGTCTTACCGAAAAAATAAAGTGAAACTTTAATAAGCGGACGATCTCTTCTACGCTCAGAATTTTACAGACATTTGCTCCCTCATCTAACTTTTTGGCTATTGCCGAATTGTAAGGTGAGGGTATTATTTGTTGTGAATGTATGAACAAAATCGGTGCTTGGAAGAGTTTTTCTGTAGATGAAAGGATAAGAGAACAAAGACATGAAGAAGTTTGCATTAGTAACGGGAGGAAGCGGAGGAATTGGCTCCGCGATTGTAAAACAGTTAATTGAAGATGGTTATACAGTGTATGTTCATTACAATCGAGGTGAAGAGAAAGTAAGGGAATTAGAAAAGCAATTTAGTAAAATCATCCCTGTTCAAGCGAATTTAGCAGCAGTAGATGGAGCAGAAAAGCTGTGGGCACAAATTCATCATCCGATTGATAGTATTGTATATGCGGCTGGAAAAAGTATATTTGGTTTAGTAACAGATATTACAAATGAACAATTAGATGAAATGCTGGAATTGCAAGTGAAAAATATGTATAAGCTACTGTCGCTTATACTTCCATCGATGATTCAACGTAGAAGTGGAAATGTTGTTATAATTTCATCTATATGGGGACAAATTGGTGCTTCTTGTGAAGTGTTATATTCTATGGTGAAAGGCGCGCAAAATTCATACGTAAAGGCATTAGCAAAAGAAGTAGCTTTAAGTGAGGTACGTGTAAACGCAGTGGCACCAGGAGCGATTGATACGGAAATGTTAAGTGTATTTTCAGAGGAAGATAAGGGTGGGATTGCAGAAGAGATACCAGTTGGAAGAATTGGACTCCCAGAGGAAGTAGCAAAAACGGTGTCGTTTCTATTATCGCCAGGAGCTTCCTATATAACAGGACAAATCATTGGAGTGAACGGTGGGTGGCATTGTTAAAAAATACGTACATAAAAAATGAAGGATCGGACAAATTAAGTATGATTTGATTACTTACTAGTGAGGTGCTTAATTGATGTCAGTATTAGACAACTTTGATCAATGGAAGAGTTTTTTAGGAGAACGTTTAGAACAAGCAGAGGGGAAAGGGCTTGACGGCGGTGCTGTTTCAGATATGGCATTTCGTGTTGGGGATTACTTAGCTAATGAAGTAGAAGCTCGTAATGATCAAGAAAAGTTATTAGCAGAGCTTTGGAAAGTTGCTGATGAAAAAGAGCAACATACAATTGCGAATTTAATGGTGAAGTTTGTACAACATAAGTAAAAAAAGGGAGGAGAAAATCCTCTCTTTTTTTTTATGTTGAAAATACCTTTATTTGATTATACATTTATCTTCCCTATTAACGTGAAATCATATAATATAGTACGTAGGTGTAAAGTGAGCAAGGGGAGTGATCTTGAATGATTGAATGGTATTTTGAATATGAAATACATAAAAACCGACCTGGCTTGCTTGGTGACGTTTCTTCGTTAATCGGTATGCTTGGCATTAATATTGTCACAATTAATGGTGTAGATAATGCTCGGCGCGGACTTTTGCTTATGTGTGATAATCAAGAGCAAATCTCTAGACTTGAATCAATTTTAAATACGATGGATAATATAACAGTAACGAAATATCGTCCGCCAAAGCTTAGAGACAGGTTAGCAGTTAGGCATGGTAGGTACATACAACGAGATGCAGACGATAAGAAAACATTTCGGTTTGTGCGTGATGAACTGGGATTACTCGTTGATTTTATGGCAGAGCTTATGAAAAAAGAGGGTCATAAACTCATCGGTATACGAGGGATGCCTCGTGTTGGAAAAACGGAATCTATAGTTGCTGCAAGCGTTTGTGCAAATAAGCGCTGGTTGTTTGTATCATCAACTCTCATTAAGCAAACTGTACGGAGTCAACTGATTGAAGACGAGTATAGCGACGATAATATTTTTATATTAGATGGAATTGTTTCAACAAAGCGTGCGAATGAAAGACATTGGCAGCTTGTTCGTGAAATTATGAGATTGCCCGCAACCAAGGTTGTTGAACATCCAGATGTATTTGTGAGCCAATCAGAGTATACACTTGATGATTTTGATTATATTATTGAATTGCGTAACGATTATGATGAAGAAATTCAATATAATTTAGTAGATGAAATTGAGCAAGGAACGCAAAATAATTTCTCTATGTTTGACTTTTAAAGAAATATTGAGGTGTTAGTAGTGACGGAATTAGGACAAAAGCTGAAAGAAGCAAGAGAAGCGAAAGGCTTGTCTATCGATCAGTTACATGAGGTTACGAGAATTCAAAAACGTTATTTAGTGACAATTGAAGAGGGCGATTATAGCATATTGCCTGGCGCGTTTTATACACGTGCATTTATTAAACAATATGCGGATGCTGTTGGTTTGAACGGAGAGGAATTGCTTACAGAGTATCAAAGTGTAATACCGCAATCCGAATCTCGTGATGTACCACAAGTATCCAAGGGACAGAAAACGCAGGAAACAATGCAAAAAGCTGCATCACTTCCAATTGCGGATCATATGCCGAAAATCTTAGTTGCGTTGTTGGTAATTGCATTAGGTGTAGCTGTTTGGTTTGTATTCCAATGGCTAACTGGAAAAGATGATGGGCAAGTGCAACAAAATAAAAGTGAACGAATTGAAGTGCAGAAAGCAAAGGATTCTCCGTTAGATGAAAAGAAAGAAGGCGCAAAAGCGGAAGAGTCTAAAAAAGAAGAACCTAAGAAAGAAGAGCCAAAGAAAGAAGAGCCTAAAAAAGAAGAACCACCAACTGGACAAGAAGAAGTAAAGTTAGTTGGGACAAGTGGGAAAGTATCTACATATGAAATTCATAACAATAAAGAGTTACAGCTGGAAATTACAGCAAGAGGAACAAGTTATGTAGATGTTAAAAATGAAGGTGGTAATGAAATTTATAATGCCACGTTAGAAGCAGGACAAACAGCGCAGCAAAATTTAACAGCTGAAAAAGAAATACGACTTAATATCGGAAATACACCTAATATTGAAATTAAAGTAAATGGTAAAGTTGTGGATTATGGCATAAGTGCTGAAGAGGCAATGCATCAAAGATTAGTGATTAAAAACTTAGGGGCAGGACAACCTGTACAATAACAGTCATCGCTTTGATGACTTTTTTTCAATGAACAAATGTTTTTGACATGATGGAGGAATAGCTGTGAATTTACCAAATAAAATTACAATATCTCGAATCTGCTTAATTCCAATTTTTCTAGTGGTTATGTTAGCTCCTTTTAACTGGGGAACATATACAATTGGAAATGTAGATTTACCAATTCAACATTTAGTAGGAGCGCTTATCTTTATTTTTGCATCAGCTACAGACTGGATTGATGGACATTATGCAAGAAAGTATAATCTTGTAACGAGCTTAGGAAAGTTTCTTGATCCATTAGCTGATAAGTTACTTGTTTCAGCTGCACTTATTACACTAGTAGAAATGCAGTATGTGCCAGCCTGGATTGTTATTGTAATCATTAGTCGTGAATTTGCTGTAACAGGTTTACGTCTTGTATTAGCTGGATCTGGTGAAGTTGTTGCAGCAAATACGCTAGGGAAAATTAAGACATGGACACAGATTATTGCGATTTCAGCGTACTTATTACATGATGTACCTTTAAATTTAATCTATATTCCGGTTGCGGATATTTTTATATGGATTGCGCTGATCTTTACAGTTATTTCTGGCTGGGACTATTTCTGGAAAAATAGAGCTGCTTTTATAAACTCAAAATAGCAGTTTATGGGGGAATCGGAATGAATGCCGAAATTATTGCGGTTGGAACAGAGTTGTTACTTGGGCAAATTACAAATACAAATGCGAAGTTTTTATCTGAAAAGTTAGCTTCTATCGGTATTAATGTGTATTACCATACTGTTGTAGGTGATAATAATCATCGTTTACAAGAAGCAATTCAAGTTGCTGAAAAGCGGGCAGATATACTCATTTTCACCGGTGGATTGGGGCCGACAAAAGATGATTTAACGAAAGAAACAATTGCATCTACCTTGCGTGAAGAACTTGTTTATGATGAAGTAGCCTTAACGTCAATTGGCGAGTATTATAAGCGAACTGGACGTGAGTTTACAGAGAATAATAAGAAACAAGCACTTGTTTTAAAAGATTCAACTGTATTTGAAAATAACCATGGTATGGCACCAGGTATGGGATTGGTTAAAAATGAGAAGGTCTACATCCTATTGCCCGGTCCGCCGAAAGAAATGACACCGATGTATACAAATTATGTAGATCCGTTTTTACGTAACTTTACAACTGGAGAGCGTATTTATTCTCGTGTTCTTCGCTTTTTCGGCATTGGCGAATCCCAACTAGAAGTGAAAGTTCAAGATTTAATTGATGAACAAACTAATCCAACAATTGCACCGCTTGCTTCTGATGGAGAAGTCACACTTAGATTGACTGCTAAACATCAAGATGTCAAACATGCAGAATTATTGATTCAGCGTGTGGAAGACTTGATTTTAGATAGGGTAGGAGAGTTTTTCTACGGGTATAATCAAGATTTTCTTCATTATAAAGCGATTGATTTATTGAAGAAAAAGGGTCTCACCTTAGCATGTGCTGAAAGTTTAACGGGTGGTCTTTTTGGAAATCAAGTGACAGAAAATGCTGGTGTGTCTTCTGTTTTTAAAGGCGGCATAATTTGTTATCAGAATGAAGTGAAACAGCATGTATTACAGGTTCCTAAAGAAATATTGCAAACAGTTGGCCCGGTTAGTGAGCAGTGCGTACGCTATCTTGCTGAAAATGTAAAAGCACTTTTGAAGGCGGATATTGGAATTAGTTTCACTGGAGTGGCTGGGCCGGGTAATGCGGAAAATAAAGAACCAGGAACTGTGTTTATTGGTTTAGCAATAAAGGATGAACCGACAGAGGTAGTTTCTCTTAACTTGAGTGGAAGTCGTCAGCAAGTCCGAGAGCGTTCTGTAAAATATGGGTTTTATCACTTGTATAAAAAACTAGAAGAAATATAAATTTCTTCTAGTTTTTTTATGCCGAAAAATGAAGAACTTGTCTATAGAAAATAAAAAAATCGAATAAATGTTCGATTTTTATTGGCAAATTGAAACGAAAATAGGTATAATAAGATTAGTAATTCAGCTAAGGAGGAATTTTGAATGAGCGATCGTCAAGCGGCATTAGATATGGCGTTAAAACAAATAGAGAAGCAATTTGGTAAAGGTTCTATTATGAAATTAGGAGAACAAGCGGAACGTAAAGTTTCTACGATTCCAAGTGGTTCATTAGCACTTGATGTAGCCCTTGGAGTTGGTGGTTATCCAAGAGGGCGTGTTATTGAAATTTACGGACCTGAAAGTTCAGGTAAAACAACAGTTTCATTACACGCGATTGCAGAAGTGCAACGTCAAGGTGGACAAGCAGCATTTATCGATGCAGAGCATGCGATGGATCCTGTATATGCACAAAAGCTAGGTGTTAATATTGATGAGCTACTATTATCACAGCCTGATACAGGAGAACAAGGTTTAGAAATCGCAGAAGCATTAGTACGAAGCGGTGCAATTGATATTATTGTAATTGACTCTGTAGCAGCTCTTGTACCAAAAGCGGAAATTGAAGGGGAAATGGGCGACTCTCACGTTGGTTTACAAGCTCGTTTAATGTCTCAGGCACTTCGTAAGCTTTCTGGTGCTATTAATAAGTCAAAAACAATTGCGATCTTCATTAACCAAATTCGTGAAAAAGTTGGGGTTATGTTCGGGAACCCAGAAACAACTCCAGGTGGTCGTGCGTTGAAATTCTATTCAACAGTTCGTCTTGAAGTGCGTCGTGCTGAGCAATTAAAGCAAGGCAATGATATTGTTGGTAATAAAACAAAAATAAAAGTAGTGAAAAATAAAGTGGCACCGCCTTTCCGTGTGGCCGAAGTAGATATTATGTACGGGGAAGGTATTTCAAGACAGGGTGAAATTTTAGATATGGCTTCTGAACTGGATATTGTCCAAAAAAGTGGTGCTTGGTATTCTTATAATGAGGAGCGCTTGGGACAAGGTCGTGAAAACTCAAAGCAATTCTTAAAAGAGAATCCAGAACTTACGGATGAAATTGCATTCTTTATTCGTGAACATCATGGGATTGGTGAGGATTCTGCTTCTGAAAATGGAGAAGATGAAAAGAATCTTGATTAATAAAAGACACGATTTCGTGTCTTTTATTTTTTATCTTACTATAATGTGTAATAAGGGTTTTTATTGAGTCTTTTTAGCTTGTTAGAGGTGATTTGGTAAGGTTTGTAAGGACTAAGGGGTATAGACTTTTCTCGATAGGCGAAGATTTGTATGGCATAGGTAAAGAAAGTAAAAGTAGACAACGCTTGACAATGAAAAATGCGATGGATACAATGAGAATGTATATTTTTTCTTATATACGATACACTCTTCTCTAGAAGAGAAGTAAAATTCGGATTAAGAATCTATATCTTCCGAAATAATAATATGACATTTTAATTGTGAAATGAAGAAAGTCCCTTAAAAAAGCGGGGCGACAGTCTTTGCTGTACGTTGTAAATCAATGTACATGCCGACAGTCTTTTTTCATTCATAGCAAGGGGAGGTGAAATCATGAGTAATACAATTTGGATGCTCATCTCCATTTTGCTTGCAACAGTCGGTGCAGTTGTTGGCTTTTTTGTTCGAAAGTCTATTGCAGAAGCGAAGATTAATGGTGCAGCTAATGAAGCGAGACGTATTTTAGATGAAGCGAATCGTGAAGCAGAAGCACTTAAGAAAGAGGCGCTTTTAGAAGCAAAGGATGAAATTCATACACTTCGTACAGAAGCTGAATTAGAAATTCGTGACCGTAGAAGCGAATTACAAAAACAAGAAAATCGTTTAATGCAAAAAGAAGAGAACCTTGATCGTAAAGACGAAACTCTCGATAAACGTGAGCAAATGTTAGAAAAGAAAGAGGAATCTCTTGTAGCGAGACAACAACAGATTGAAGAGTTGGAAAGCAAAGTGGGAGAGTTAGTTCAAAAGCAGCAAACGGAATTAGAGCGCATTTCCAATCTGACACGCGAACAAGCGAAAGCAATTATTTTAGGGAAAGTGGAAAGTGAAATTTCTCATGAAATTGCCGTTATGGTAAAAGAAAGTGAAGTTCGTGCGAAAGAAGAAGCGGATAAGAAAGCAAAAGAGATTTTATCTCTTGCAATGCAAAGATGTGCAGCTGATCATGTTGCTGAAACAACCGTTTCGGTTGTAAATCTTCCAAATGACGAAATGAAGGGACGTATTATCGGGCGTGAGGGTCGTAATATTCGTACGTTAGAAACGTTAACAGGTATTGACCTAATTATTGATGATACGCCGGAAGCGGTAATCCTATCAGGATTCGATCCAATTCGTCGTGAAACAGCTCGTATCGCTCTTGATAAGCTTGTACAGGATGGACGTATTCACCCAGCGCGTATTGAAGAAATGGTCGAAAAATCAAGACGTGAAGTGGATGAGTATATTCGCGAAGTAGGAGAACAAACAACGTTTGAAGTGGGTGTCCATGGGTTACATCCAGATTTAATTAAGATTTTAGGACGTTTGAAATATCGTACAAGTTATGGACAAAACGTGCTAAAACACTCTATGGAAGTAGCGTACTTAACAGGACTTATGGCAGCAGAGCTTGGCGAGGACGAAAAATTAGCAAGACGTGCTGGGTTATTACATGATATCGGAAAAGCAATTGATCATGAAGTAGAAGGCAGTCATGTGGAAATTGGCGTTGAACTCGCAACGAAATATAAAGAGCACCCTGTTGTTATAAACAGTATCGCATCTCACCATGGTGATACGGAACCAACCTCTATCATTGCAGTTCTAGTTGCTGCAGCAGATGCATTATCGGCTGCAAGACCAGGAGCTCGTAGTGAGACGCTTGAAAACTATATTCGTCGCCTTGAAAAGTTAGAAGAGATTTCAGAGTCCTATGAAGGCGTAGAAAAATCTTTTGCAATTCAAGCAGGACGTGAAGTTCGCATTTTGGTAAAACCAGATACAATCGATGATTTAGAAGCTCATCGTTTAGCACGTGATATCCGAAAACGTATCGAAAATGAACTGGATTATCCAGGGCATATTAAAGTAACAGTGATTCGTGAAACACGTGCAGTGGAATACGCAAAATAAAGTGGTGAAACACCACTTTATTTTTTTGTGTTGGGATTGGGTAAGATAACATAACATATAGCTTTTGTAAATCAGTTCTATCTCATCAGAAGAATAACTTTTCTTGCAATAGAACTTTAAATGAGTAGTATGTTTTTCTTGCAAGCTAATAGCTAGTAAATTGGTATGGTTATAAAAAAAGTGGTACATAGAAAGGGTAAGACATATGAGAATTTTATTTGTTGGGGATGTAGTAGGATCTCCCGGAAGAGCTATGATTCAACAATACGTACCGGCGTTAAAGAAAAAATATACGCCTACTGTAACAATCATTAATGGAGAAAATGCGGCAGGTGGTCGTGGTATTACAGAGAAAATATACCGAAACTTTTTAGAGTGTGGTGCACAAGCGGTTACGCTTGGAAATCACGCGTGGGATAATCGTGAAGTATTTGAGTTTATTGATGATGCGAAATATCTTGCAAGACCAGCGAATTTTCCAGAAGGAACGCCAGGAAAAGGACTTGTTTTTATCAATTGTAACGGAACAGAAGTAGCAGTGATTAACCTACAAGGGCGTACATTCCTTCCACCAATCGATTGTCCATTCCGAAAAGTTGATGAATTGATTAACATTGCGAAAAAAAGAACGAATATTATCTTTATTGATTTCCATGCAGAGACGACAAGTGAAAAACAGGCACTGGGCTGGTATGTAGATGGTCGTGCTACGGCAGTAGTAGGAACACACACACATGTTCCAACTGCCGATAATCGTATTTTACCAAGCGGGACAGCTTATATTACAGATGTTGGAATGACAGGCCCGTATGATGGGATTTTAGGTATGGATCGTGAAGCTGTACTGAAGAAGTTTTTAACAAATTTACCTGTACGTTTTGAGGTAACAAATGGTAGAACACAGTTAAGTGCAGTATTAATTGATGTAGATCCAAATACAGGAAAAGCGAAAAAAATTGAGCGTATTTTAATCAATGATGATCAACCATTTTTTGAATAATACACTTTAAAATTTAGAAAAAACATTATATTTTAATTTTTTAGAAAAATTACAGAAATTTAGCAGGAATACGCGCCAGCCCTCGTGAATATAAGTTAAAGTGAAATCAATCGCTAATACTTTTTAAAGAAACGAGGAGGAAACGCGGAATGGAAATATTAAAAGTTAAAGCAACTTCGGTCCCTAACTCTGTAGCTGGTGCACTTGCTGGAGTTATTCGCGAACGCGGAACAGCAGAAATTCAAGCTATTGGCGCAGGTGCATTGAATCAAGCCGTGAAGGCAGTAGCAATTGCAAGAGGATTTGTAGCGCCTAGTGGTTTGGACTTAATTTGTATCCCGGCTTTTACAGACATTATGATTGATGGTGAAGAACGTACAGCGATAAAATTAATTGTAGAACCTCGTTAAGTTTGAACAACCTGTTTGCTTGTATGCAAACAGGTTGTTTTTATGATGAAGGGAGAATGTGAATTGAAAGTTTTTGATGCACATTGTGATGTGTTATGGCAGTTATGGAGCGCGAAAGGGAAGAAGGATTTTCAAAATGATCCAACATTACATATTACGTTTGAACAATTACAGCAAAGAGCGGGAAGTGTTCAGTGCTTTGCCATATATGTACCAGAAACAGTACCGTATGAACAACGTTTTGAAGTTGCACTTAATATGATAGATATATTTTATAAGGAAATTTTATCGTTACCAAGCGTGAAATTGATTCAGAAAAAAGAAGATATAAAGCAGTTGGGACAAAATGAAATTGGTGTCATTTTAACGTTAGAAGGATGCGAAGCAATCGGTAAAGAGATGATGAAACTGCATACACTCTATCGCTTGGGAGTGCGCTCTTTCGGATTAACGTGGAACCATGCAAATTTATTAGCTGATGGTGTGATGGAGACTAGAGGCGCGGGACTGACCACTTTTGGCAAAAAAGTTGTGGAAGAACTTAATTCATCTCGTTTATGGATAGATGTGTCACATTTAAATGAAAAAGGATTTTGGGATGTAATGGAGATAGCCCAATATCCAATTGCCTCACATTCGAATTGTTATCATCTTTGCCAACATCCACGTAATTTGAAGGATGAACAAGTACAAGCACTTATTCGAAAAAACGGAGTTATCGGCGTGACGTTCGTACCGGAGTTTTTAACGAATCATCGACCAGCTTATATGGATGACATATTACGGCATGTGGAACGTATTTGTGCGCTTGGAGGGGAGAAAAACATAGGGTTTGGCTCGGATTTTGATGGGATTACAGAGATGGTTGTAGGTGTGGAGGCATATAGATCTTATGAGTATTTAATTGATGAATTGAGTAAGAGATACAGTGAAAAGGATGTTCGGAATTTTTTATATGATAATTTTATTAACCATCTTTCTTTTTAGTAACTTAGTGTATATTATAAATCTAAATAGTTAGAAAAATTTTAAAATTAAAATGGAATAAAAACAACTTATTGCTTTTTTTGTAGGGGGAAGCTAGAATTGTAGACGAATTAAGAATATGCGAAAGATTCAAGAAAGTCAGAAGAGGTATATTTTGTGTCCGTTGTAGTTTATTTGCATAAAAAATGCTACACTATTACTGTGAAAAATACACTACAATGAACGCAGTTAAAAGGGGTGTAGGAGATGATTAGTCAACTTTCATGGAAAGTTGGAGGACAACAAGGTGAAGGAATTGAAAGTACAGGAGAAATCTTCTGTATTGCATTAAACCGCTTAGGGTATTACCTATACGGTTACCGCCACTTTTCATCACGAATTAAGGGTGGTCATACCAATAATAAAATTCGTGTAAGTACGACTGAGGTACGCGCGATATCAGATGATTTAGATATTTTAATTGCATTTGATCAAGAAACAATTGATTTTAACTTCCACGAACTACGTCCAGGTGGAATTGTTGTTGCAGATGCGAAGTTTAATCCAACTATACCAGAAAGCGCAAATGTGAATTTATATGCAATACCATTTACAGAGATTGCTTCTGAGCTTGGTACGTCATTAATGAAAAACATGGTTGCTGTTGGAGCATCTAGTGCAGTATTAGGATTAGATGAAACTGTATACTTAGAGGTTGTTGAAGAAATTTTCGGCCGCAAAGGAGAGCAAGTCGTTCAAAAGAATATGGAAGCAATCAAACGCGGCTCCCAATATATGAAAGAATTGCTTGGTGAAAAAGTAAATATGATGCAGCTTGAAAAAGCTGATGGCCAAAAACGTATGTTTATGATTGGGAACGATGCAATTGCATTTGGAGCGGTAGCTGGTGGTGCTCGCTTTATGTCTGCATACCCAATTACACCTGCATCTGAAATTATGGAATACTTAATTAAAAAGCTTCCAAAAGTAGGCGGAACAGTAATCCAAACTGAGGATGAAATTGCTGCTTGTACAATGGCGATTGGTGCAAACTATGCTGGTGTACGTACATTAACAGCATCGGCAGGTCCGGGTCTATCTTTAATGATGGAAGCAATCGGTTTAGCTGGTATTACAGAAACACCTCTTGTTATTGTTGATACACAACGCGGTGGTCCAAGTACTGGTTTACCAACAAAGCAAGAGCAATCTGATTTAATGGCAATGATTTACGGTACACATGGTGAAATTCCAAAAATCGTAATGGCGCCAAGTACTGTTGAAGAAGCGTTCTATGACATTGTAGAAGCATTTAACTTAGCAGAAGAATATCAAGTTCCTGTTATCTTCTTAACAGATTTACAGCTTTCTTTAGGAAAGCAAACAGTAGAACCACTAAAGTTAGACAAAGTAGAAATTCGCCGCGGTAAGCTTGATTTACAAGTAGAGTTACCAGAGCGCGAAAACAAAGCGTACTTTAAACGTTATGAAGTAACAGAAGATGGCGTTTCACCACGCGTTATACCTGGTATGAAAAATGGTATTCATCATGTAACAGGTGTAGAACATGATGAGACTGGTAAGCCTTCTGAGTCAGCATTGAATCGTAAAGAACAAATGGACAAACGTTTCCGTAAAATGGAGAATATGAAGTTTAATACCCCTGTTTACCAAAATGCCAAGCATGATGACGCTGATGTATTACTAGTTGGTTTTAACTCTACTCGTGGTGCGATTGAAGAAGCGATGGAACGTTTAGGGCAAGAAGGATTAAAAGTAAATCATGCTCATATTCGGTTAATTCATCCGTTCCCAACAGATGAAATCCTTCCGCTTGTGAAGAATGCGAAACGTGTTGTTGTAGTAGAAAACAACGCAACTGGTCAACTTGCTAACATTATGAAAATGAATCTTGGCAATGGTGAGAAGATTTCTAGTCTATTAAAGTATGACGGGAACCCATTCTTACCAAAAGAAATTTACAACGAATGCAAAAAAGGGGTTGTATTAAATGGCAACATTTAAGGACTTTCGTAACAGTGTAAAACCAAACTGGTGTCCAGGTTGCGGAGACTTCTCGGTGCAAGCTGCGATTCAACGTGCAGCAGCTAACGTTGGCTTAAATCCAGATGAATTAGCTGTTATTTCTGGTATCGGTTGCTCAGGCCGTATTTCAGGTTATATTAATTCATACGGTGTTCATAGTATTCATGGGCGTGCGCTTCCAATTGCACAAGGTGTGAAAATGGCAAACCGTGACTTAACAGTTATCGCGTCTGGTGGTGACGGTGATGGTTTTGCGATTGGTATGGGGCATACAATTCATTCCATCCGTCGTAATATTGATATTACGTATATCGTAATGGATAATCAGATTTACGGTTTAACAAAAGGTCAAACTTCACCACGTAGTGAAGCTGGATTTAAAACAAAAAGTACACCGCAAGGTTCAATTGAGCCAGCATTATCTGTAATGGAAATGGCACTAACAGCTGGTGCAACTTTTGTAGCCCAGAGCTTTTCTAGTGATTTAAAAGAATTAACGCAGCTTATTGAAGCGGGTATTCAGCATAAAGGATTTTCTCTCATTAACGTATTTAGCCCATGTGTTACTTATAATAAAGTAAATACGTATGATTGGTTTAAAGAGAATTTAACGAAGCTAAGTACAGTAGAAGGGTATGATCCATCTAATCGTATGATTGCTATGCAAACGTTAATGGAAAATAAAGGTTTAGTAACAGGTCTGATTTATCAAAATAAAGAGCAACCTTCTTACCAAGAGCTGGTGAAGGGTTATAGTGAAAAACCTTTAGTGCAAGCTGATTTACAAATGGATCAGAAAATGTTTGATGAACTCGTTGCTGAGTTTATGTAATAAAGAAAAAAGCTGCTAATTGGCAGCTTTTTTTCTGTAAATGGTGGGTAAACAAATTGTAGTAACCTTTATATACGTTATTTACTCAGAAAATTCTAAATGATAAAATAATGAAGTGTATCGTTTATTCCGCTATTCGCGGGCAGTAAGATCCTCACCTCAAAATTCAACGAAAGCAAAGAAGTTAGGTGGGGGATCAACTGCCCTTAAAAGCCCGATTGGTGAAGGCTAATAATCAGTGGGGGATGAAGAATCCCCCCACTGATTAAAGTTTCATTTTATCAGAAAAATAGGTTTGTTTGCTGTAGGACGTGGGTGTAATACTGTCTCTTTGTTGTTAAATTTGGCTAAACACTTTATACTATGATAGTGTGTATAGGAATAAAGCAATATACTTTTTTACAAGGACAAGGTTAAAACAACAAAAAGGGAATGTCCATCGGTGGGAGAAGACTATATTCTTACAGATGGTGAACTCGATGTATCAAAGTTCAAAGGGGAAGAGGTTTTTCGAACTATCCTAATCTTTAAGATGGGTCTTATCGCCATTAGAATGGACTGTAGAGTGTGTATAGTTTAAGGTTGAAAGGAGATTACCCATGAACGAAGAGCAACGATTAGCAAGTCAACAAGCAAATTCTTCTATGAAAAAAGAAGAAAAAGATTATAGCAAGTACTTTGAAAGTGTATATCAGCCACCTTCCTTGAAAGATGCGAAAAAGCGCGGGAAAGAAGAAGTGAAAATCGAGCGTGACTTTGGTTTACCAGATGAATTTCGCAACTTTGGTGCAGGAAGAAAGTTTTATATCCGTACATATGGATGTCAAATGAATGAGCATGATACAGAAGTAATGGCTGGTATTTTTACAACGCTTGGATATGAACCGACATTTTCAACAGAAGATGCAGATGTGATTCTATTAAATACTTGTGCCATTCGTGAAAACGCTGAAAATAAAGTGTTTGGGGAACTGGGTCATTTAAAACCGTTAAAACAACGAAATCCGGATCTTCTAATCGGTGTATGTGGTTGTATGTCTCAAGAGGAATCTGTTGTAAACAAAATTATGCAAAAAAATCAACATGTAGATATGGTATTCGGTACACATAATATTCATCGATTACCTTACATTTTAAAAGATGCGATGTTCTCAAAAGCAACAGTTGTTGAAGTTTGGTCAAAAGAAGGTGACGTAATTGAAAACCTTCCGAAAGTACGCCGTGGCGATATTAAAGCATGGGTGAATATTATGTATGGATGTGATAAATTCTGTACATATTGTATTGTACCGTATACACGTGGGAAAGAGAGAAGTCGTCGCCCAGAAGATATTATTAGTGAAATTCGCCATTTAGCGGCAAATGGTTATAAAGAAATCACATTGCTTGGTCAGAACGTAAACGCATATGGTAAAGACTTTGAAGATTTAGAATATGGTCTTGGCGATTTAATGGAGGAACTTCGTAAAATCGACATAGCGCGTATCCGTTTTACAACAAGTCATCCGCGTGATTTTGATGATCGCTTAGTTGAGGTTCTTGGAAAAGGTGGTAACTTAGTTGAACATATCCACTTACCAGTGCAATCTGGGAGTACAGATATGCTCAAAATTATGGCGCGTAAATACTCAAGAGAACATTATTTAGAACTTGTACGTAAAATTAAAAAGGCGATTCCAAATGCAGTGTTGACTACTGATATTATTGTTGGTTTCCCAAATGAAACCGATGAACAGTTTGAGGAAACAATGTCTTTATATCGAGAAGTGGGATTTGATAGTGCATTTACATTTATTTATTCACCACGAGAAGGTACGCCTGCTGCAAAAATGAAAGATAACGTACCGATGGAAGTGAAAAAAGAGCGCCTGCAACGTTTAAATACATTAGTAAATGAATATTCTATAAAAAAGAATAAGAAATATGAAGGGCAAATTGTTGAAGTGTTGGTGGATGGAGAGAGTAAGAATAATCCCGAAGTACTTGCGGGTTATACGCGTACTAATAAACTTGTAAACTTCATCGCTCCAAAATCTACAATTGGTCAGCTTGTAAAAGTAAAGGTAAAAGAAGCAAAAACTTGGTCTCTAAACGGGGAACTGGTTGAGGAGCCGATTGGGGTGAAATAATAGATGAAAGTATATACAAAAGATGAAATCGTGGAACAAGCAAAAGAATTAGCAAAAATGATTTCTGCAACAGAAGAAGTGGATTTTTTTAAACGTGCAGAGGCGCAAATTCATAAAAATGAAAATGTAAAACATGCAATTGATGAAATTAAAGTATTGCAAAAACAAGCGGTAAACTTACAACATTATGGAAAATGGGAGGCCTTGAAAAAAGTAGAGGCGGAGATTGATGCTCTTCAAGATAAGCTTGATAGCATTCCGGTTGTACAGGAATTCAAGTCTTCACAAACATATGTAAATGACTTACTCCAACTTGTAGCGAGTACCATTTCCAACAACGTAACAGATGAAATTTTAATTTCAACTGGTGGGAATGTTTTAAAAGGAGAAACAGGTGCTGAAGTAGAGAGTAAAAAAGGGAACTGCGGTTGCTAAGAGAGGTGTCTTATTGACATCTCTTTTTTTATTTTTACTCAAGATACATATTGTTTTGTAAAAAAAGAATGACACATTCCGCTATTGTCACGCATATGATTAAGTGAATATCGATTGAGGAGGGTTTTAAATGTCCGAATTCAGAGAGATTATTACAAAGGCAGTAGTTGGAAAAGGACGTAAGTATACAAAATCAACGAATACATGTGAATCAAATCATGAACCAACAAGCATTCTCGGATGTTGGGTAATTAATCACACATATGAAGCGAGAAAGAATGGGAAATTAGTAGAAATCGAAGGGTTCTATGATGTGAATACATGGTACTCATTTGATGAAAACACAAAAACGGAAGTTGTAACAGAGCGTGTTAGTTATACAGACGAGGTGAATATTGGATATCGTGATAAAAACTTTTCAGGTGAAGATCTAGAGATTATTGCTCGTGTGATTCAGCATCCAAACTGTTTAGAAGCAATTATTTCACCAAACGGTAACAAAATTGTAGTAACAGTAGAGCGTGAATTTGTAACAGAAGTTGTTGGTGAAACAAAAATTTGTGTTAGTGTAAATCCAGAAGGGTGTCCAGAAGACGATGGTGAATTTGCAGTTGATGATGATGAATTTGAAGAGTTAGATCCAAACTTTATTGTAGACGCAGAAGAGGAATAATAGTGAGCTAGGGAGAGACTCTTCCTAGCTTTTTTATATAATATAAGTGGTGCCAAAAGGAATTATTTCACTTGAAAAGTATGTTATAATGAAGGGAGACTCCTATAAGTGGAGATAAGAATGTCCGTGAAGTACGGCGTATAATATATAGCACATTTTTATGAAGTATGGAGGAAACAAATGGCTCAGTATACCCCTATGATACAACAATATTTAAAGGTCAAGGCAGATTATCAAGATGCCTTTTTATTTTTTCGACTAGGAGATTTTTATGAAATGTTCTTTGAGGATGCTGTAAAGGCAGCTCATGAACTTGAAATTACACTGACAAGCCGAGATGGTGGAAGTAGTGAACGTATACCAATGTGTGGTGTCCCGCATCATGCGGCAAAAAACTATATTGAACAGCTCGTTGAAAAAGGATATAAGGTTGCGGTTTGTGAACAAGTAGAAGACCCAAAAACAGCAAAAGGTGTTGTAAAGCGTGAAGTTGTACAATTAATTACGCCCGGAACGATGATGGAAGGACGCACGATTGATGAGAAAGAAAATAATTTTTTAGCTGCGTTAACTCATTTTGAAGATGGATCTTATGCGCTAGCTTGTAATGATTTAACAACAGGGCAAAATACTGTGACATTATTAACAGGTACTGTAGAAGATGTTTTATTGGAGGTTTATGCGACAGGCTCAAAAGAAATTGTTGTGGCCTCTACGTTTTCAAAAGACGAGTTAAATAAGTTGACGGAAACATTGAAAATGACAATTTCGTATGAAGATGAGACGAAAATCCCTGAAGGGTTAGAACATCTTGTTAAAAATGTAACGCAAACGAAATTAGTTAAAGCAGTTGGGCGCTTATTTAACTATGTATTACGAACTCAAAAACGTTCATTGGATCACTTGCAACCAGTAGATATTTATTATACAAATCAATTTATGAAAATTGATGTTCATTCAAAACGTAATTTAGAGTTAACGGAAACAATTCGAACTAAAGAGAAAACCGGTTCTCTTTTATGGTTGTTAGATAAAACGAAAACAGCAATGGGTGGACGTATGTTAAAACAGTGGATGGAGCGTCCACTTATACAAAAAGGAAAAATTGAAGAACGTTTAGAAATGGTTGAAACGTTTGTAAATGATTACTTCTTACGTGAGGATCTGAAAGAAAAACTAAAAGAAGTTTATGATTTAGAGCGTTTAGCAGGAAAAGTTGCATACGGCAACGTTAATGCACGTGATTTATTACAATTAAGACGTTCACTCTTGCAAGTACCAGCTATTTTAGAGGCAGTTAGTTTATTAGATAATTCATATGCTGCAAGGTTAATTCAAGGTGCGGATCCATGTGAAAGTTTAACAGAGTTACTAGGCAGAAGTATTCAAGAAAATCCACCACTTTCTATTAAGGATGGGGATATTATAAAAGATGGTTATAATGACAAACTAGATCAATATCGTTATGTGAGTAAAAATGGGAAAACATGGATCGCAGAACTTGAAAAACGTGAGCGTGATATTACAGGGATTAAATCGTTAAAGATTGGTTACAACCGTATTTTTGGCTACTATATCGAAGTGACAAAAGCGAACCTTTCTTTACTTCCAGAAGGGCGCTATGAGCGTAAACAGACGCTTGCAAATGCAGAGCGTTTTATCACAGATGAATTAAAAGAAAAAGAAACATTGATTTTAGAAGCGGAAGAAAAAATTGTACAGCTAGAGTATGATTTATTCACAGCACTTCGTGAAGAAGTAAAAGTGTTTATTCCCAAATTACAGCATTTAGCAAAAGTCATTAGTGAATTAGATGTACTTCAAAGCTTTGCCACAGTTAGTGAAGAAGAGCAATTTGTAAAACCGATTTTAACAGATAAGCGTGAAATCTTTATTAAGGATGGCCGCCATCCCGTTGTGGAAAAAGTGTTAAACGGAAAATTATATGTTCCGAATGATTGTGTAATGCCAGAAAATATGGATGTCTTTTTAATTACAGGTCCAAACATGTCTGGTAAAAGTACGTATATGCGTCAATTAGCGCTTGTTACAGTTATGTCGCAAGTTGGTTGTTTTGTACCAGCGTCAGAAGCAGTACTACCAGTCTTTGATCAAATCTTTACAAGGATTGGCGCGGCAGATGATTTAATTTCAGGTCAGAGTACGTTTATGGTCGAAATGTTAGAAGCGAAAAATGCAATTGCGAATGCATCAGAAAGAAGTTTAATTTTATTTGATGAAATTGGACGCGGTACATCAACGTATGATGGGATGGCACTTGCGCAAGCAATTATTGAACATATTCATGATCAAATTGGGGCGAAAACATTATTCTCAACACATTATCATGAATTAACAATCTTAGAAGAAAGTTTAACTCAGCTTAAAAATGTACATGTTTCAGCTATTGAAGAAAACGGAAAAGTTGTTTTCTTGCATAAAATTCAAGATGGAGCAGCGGATAAAAGTTATGGTATTCATGTTGCACAACTTGCAGAGCTTCCAGATAGCTTGATTACTCGTGCGAAAGAAGTATTAGCGCAGCTAGAGGGGCAAGAAGAAATCATCATTCCAAAACGAGTAGAAGTTAAAGTACAAGAAGAAAATGCTCAAGAACCAGTAGTTGTAAAAGAAGAACCTGAGGCACTGCTGCTAGAGAAAAAAGAAGAACCTGCAGAATCGCAGCTATCTTTCTTTGCCACAGAACAGTCAGCGCAAAAACAAGACAAGCTAGCGCTTGATCAAAAAGAAACAGCTGTATTAACGCAGATTAAAAAAATTGATTTACTTGATATGACGCCTCTAGAAGCGTTAAATGAATTGTATCGGTTACAAAAAAAGTTAAAGAAGGGATGAGGAAGTAGATGGGGAAAATTCGCAAACTCGATGATCAACTCTCTAACTTAATCGCAGCAGGGGAAGTAGTAGAACGACCTGCTTCCGTTGTAAAAGAACTTGTGGAAAATTCCATCGATGCGAATAGTACATCTATTGAAATCCACTTAGAAGAAGCTGGATTATCGAAAATTCGTATCATCGATAATGGAGATGGCATTGCTGAAGAAGATTGCATCGTTGCTTTTGAACGACATGCAACAAGCAAAATTAAAGATGAAAATGATTTGTTTCGCATACGAACGCTCGGTTTCCGCGGGGAAGCATTACCGAGTATTGCATCTGTTAGTGAATTAGAGCTAATTACAAGCACTGGTGATGTACCTGGTACGCATCTTATTATTAAAGGCGGAGACATTATTAAGCAAGAAAAGACTGCGAGCCGTAAAGGAACAGATATTACAGTTCAAAACTTGTTTTTTAATACACCAGCACGCCTTAAATATATGAAAACAATTCATACAGAGCTTGGGAATGTTACGGATATTGTTTATCGCATTGCGATGTCACATCCAGAAGTATCTTTAAAATTGTTCCATAATGAGAAAAAATTACTTCATACATCAGGAAATGGTGATGTTAGACAAGTACTCGCAGCCATTTATAGCATTCAAGTGGCGAAAAAACTGATCCCAATTGAAGTGGAATCGTTAGACTTTACCATTCGTGGGTATGTAACGTTACCTGAAGTAACAAGAGCATCTCGTAACTATATGTCAACGATTGTAAATGGTCGTTACGTTCGGAACTATGTATTAATGAAAGCTGTGCAGCAAGGGTATCATACATTACTTCCAGTTGGACGTTATCCAATTGGTTTCTTATCGATTGAAATGGACCCAATGTTAGTTGATGTAAACGTTCATCCAGCGAAGCTAGAGGTACGGTTCAGTAAAGAACAGGAACTGCTGCAATTGATTGAAAAGACGTTGCAGGATGCTTTTAAAAAGATCCAGTTAATTCCGGACGCTGGAGTCACAACGAAGAAAAAAGAAAAAGATGAAAGTGTACAAGAGCAGTTCCAGTTCGAGCATGCAAAACCGAAAGAACCAACAATGCCAAATATCGTTTTACCGACTGGAATGGATGAGAAGCAAGAAGAAGTCCAAGAAAAAACCAGGAACTTACTTTGGCAACCACCAAAGCAAGAATGGCAGCCTCCAGAGTCTCTAGTAAGAGAAGAAAGCAGTTGGCAACCGTCTAAACCGATAATCGAAGAGTCTATTCAAGAAGAAAAAGAATGGGATAGTAGCGATGAAGATTTTGAATTAGAGGAATTAGAAGAAATTCAAGATATCGAAATGAACGGAAACGATCTACCACCGCTTTATCCAATTGGACAAATGCATGGAACTTATATTTTTGCTCAAAATGACAAAGGGTTATATATGATTGATCAGCACGCGGCGCAGGAGCGGATTAATTATGAATATTTCCGTGATAAAGTAGGTCAAGTAGCGCAAGAAGTACAAGAATTACTCGTACCATATCGTATCGATTTATCTCTTACTGAATTTTTGCGTGTCGAAGAACAATTAGAGGAATTAAAGAAGGTAGGATTATTCCTAGAACAATTCGGTCATCAATCATTTATCGTTCGCTCACATCCGACATGGTTTCCAAAAGGACAGGAAACAGAAATCATCGATGAAATGATGGAGCAAGTAGTGAAGCTTAAAAAAGTTGATATTAAAAAACTGCGTGAAGAAGCAGCAATCATGATGAGCTGTAAAGCATCGATTAAAGCGAACCAATATTTAACGAACGATCAAATTTTTGCCTTGTTAGAAGAACTGCGTACAACAACAAATCCTTACACATGTCCGCATGGTAGACCGATCCTCGTACATCATTCGACGTATGAACTGGAGAAGATGTTTAAGCGGGTGATGTAGGAGAGTGTCCAAAGAGAAAAAAGTCCGCTACTGGGTAATGAAAATTGTTTGTATTGTTTAAAGTTAGTATAAAGAATGAAAAATACCACTGAATTAATGAGTTTTTACGTTAATATACTGAAAAAATAATAATGTATGAAATGTGGTTTTATAAAAAAGATTGATAATTTATAATAAAGTTTGATTAAAATCATCTCTCCTCAATAGTTTCTTAGAGGTAAGATGATTTTTTTACTGCATATTTATGTTAATTTAACTATATTAACTGTTTAGATGCCTTCTTGCCCGAAGATCAAGCAAGCTTGTCAAGTTGGGTATGGAAAATGATTCAAGGTTGATGAATATTCAAGTAAAGCTAAAAAGTGACAGCAAGAATTAGAGAAATTGAGAATGATCATTCTTGAATGTCAACTGATCGGAAATTTGAAAAGGGGTGTTCCTTGATGACAAATAGTAGAATGAATCCTAAGGTTGATGAATTTTTAAGTAAAACCAAAAAGTGGAAAGAAGAATTTGAGAAGTTGAGAAATATCGTTCTTGACTGTGAGCTGACTGAAGAATTTAAGTGGATGCATCCTTGTTACACGTTTGAGAAAAAAATATAGTTTTAATACATGGATTTAAAGAATATTGTGCGCTTCTGTTTCACAAAGTTTCCTTGTTACAGGATGCCCATGGGACTCTAATCCAACAAACGGAGAATGTACAGGCGGCGTGCCAGATTCGGTTCACCAATGTTCAAGAAATAGTTGAAATGGAAACCATCTTAAAAGCCTATATTTATGAAGCTATTGAAGTTGAAAGAGCTGGTTTGGAAGTGAATTTTAAAAAGAATACAGAATTCATGATTCCTGAAGAATTTCAAAATAAATTCGATGAAATCCCTGCCTTGAAAACTGCTTTTGAAGCATTGACGCCGGGACGACAAAGAGAATACATTCTTTATTTTTCTAAAGCCAAACAATCCAAAACTCGAGAGTCAAGGGTTGAAAAATGTATGCAGCAAATTCTCAATGGAAAGGGATTAAATGATTGCACTTGTGGACTATCTCAAAAGCAGCCCAACTGTGACGGCTCGCACAAGTCGTTCGATAAGAAAATAAATTAATCAAACTTTAAGATATTACCTCGCTTTGCGTTCATTCGAACTCCTTTTTAGATCGCAGGTAACAATCAAATAATTTAAAATGGAAAAAAACAAAAAAGTGATTTGTAGAGTATAAGCAAACTAACGTGTAACAGGCTTACGCATTACCGGCTAAGAAAAGAAAAATACTGTACACAAAAGTGTACCCTTTGGCTTTTTGCTGAAAGGTACACTTTTGTTCAACTAACGGGTGCGTTAGTGAAACAAGAGGAAAGGAAAAATAATTAAACTTTTTCATAAAGAAGTTAATCAGTATATTAAATAAGAGCATGTTTTGAACAATCTTTTTTCAAAACATGCTCTTTCTATTTGCTCTTATATTAAAGTCAATAGAGTTGATTTAATCCAACTTTACATTACAATCGGGTGTAATTGTTGAATGGAAAATTTAGTGAAGTTCTTTTTTATCACATATTCTGGGTTCAAATATAAGTGAGTTCGTAATAGTAAATAAAGAACAATCTTTAGAATCAACCGCATTTGTCAATGGGAGAATTCAGATTATTGCTATTAAAAGTAAATAACTTTATTTTTGCAGAGCGCGGTATCAATTTGACTAAATTTTAAACTAACATAAAAATCGGTCTTATTTTCCTCTAATTTAAATCTGTCACATGGAAGGTTATTGCCCAAAATAAAAGGGCAAAAGCGCTGACAGATGCACCTAATAGACATACTCCATTCCATCCATAGTTTGCGTAAATATTGGTTGAAACAATTGAACCTGTTGCACTGCCGATGTTTAACCTTAGATTCAATCAAAAATGATCATTCATCTAGGTTTTCTGCAGTTATGAAGTATTTTTAGATCATTTTAACATCATTTCAATTATATTGAAGTGATGTTTTTTGTTTCTAATATAGTTATTATTTGTATTTAATTTATATATATATTAATTTCCAGGAAAAGTAATTGTATTTTTCAGACAAATCAATTATTATAAAATAAGTAATTTTGTAATTTTATAATGAAAGGAAGATAGGGGATTTTTTCTAATTGTTAGGAATGATTTTAGAGGCAACTTTTAAGAGAAAGAAAAAAGTGACGCTTTCTTCATCATTTTGATACCTAATAGAAATTGTATTATAGTGTTCAGCTTGAGATTTAATAGCATAAGAGGGGGAAATGAAGTGGAAAACAAAGAACTAAAGAGGGGCTTGGAAGCGCGTCATATTCAGATGATTGCTTTGGGCGGTACAATTGGTGTTGGTTTATTTATGGGTTCAGCCAGCACGATTCAATGGACAGGACCGTCCGTAATGCTTGCTTATGCAATTGCAGGGATTTTTATATTTTTCATTATGCGTGCAATGGGAGAAATGTTGTATGTAGAGCCAGGTACAGGTTCATTTGCGACATTTGGTCATAAGTATATACATCCATTAGCAGGGTATATGACGGCATGGAGTAACTGGTTCCAGTGGGTAATCGTTGGAATGTCAGAAATTATAGCAGTTGGGGCATATATGCAGTACTGGTTCCCAGATCTGCCTGCTTGGGTGCCAGGTATCGTTACAATGGTGATTCTTGGTGCAGCGAACTTAATTTCTGTTAAATCTTTTGGTGAATTTGAATTTTGGTTTGCGATGATTAAAATCGTTACGATTGTTTTAATGATTATTGCGGGGTTTGGCCTTATTTTCTTCGGACTTGGTAACGGTGGAGAGGCAATCGGATTATCTAACCTTTGGGAAAATGGTGGCTTCTTTACGGGTGGCTGGTCAGGGTTCTTCTTTGCTTTATCACTAGTTGTTGGGGCTTATCAAGGTGTCGAATTAATTGGGATTACAGCTGGGGAAGCAAAAGACCCGAAAAAAACGTTAACGAAAGCAATTCAAAGTACGATTTGGCGTATTTTAATCTTCTATATTGGTGCAATTTTTGTTATTGTAACTGTTTACCCTTGGGATCAACTAAATTCAATTGGTAGCCCGTTTGTTGCAACTTTTGCGAAAATTGGGATTACAGCAGCAGCTGGACTGATTAACTTTGTCGTAATCACAGCTGCAATGTCTGGCTGTAACAGTGGTATTTACAGTGCTGGCCGTATGCTTTATACATTAGGAATAAATGGACAAGCACCAAAATACTTTGCAAAAATTTCCCGTAACGGTGTGCCTTTATTCGGTACGATTGGTGTGTTAATTGGTTTAGCGATTGGCGTGATTTTAAGTTATATTGCACCAAAAAACTTATTCGTGTATGTATACAGTGCAAGTGTACTTCCTGGTATGGTTCCGTGGTTTGTCATTCTGATTAGTCAAATTCGATTCAGAAAAGAAAAAGGAGCTGAAATGGACAATCATCCTTTCAAAATGCCCTTTGCGCCTGTTACAAACTATGTAACGATTGCCTTTTTAATTATGGTATTAATCGGTATGTGGTTTAATGAAGATACACGGATCTCACTTATTGTAGGAGTTGTTTTCCTGGCTATCGTTGTCATTAGTTTTTATGCTTTTGGAATAGGTAAACGTGTTCCAGTAGATGTTCAAACAGAGAATGAAGTGACTAACCGATAATTCATTTTGTTTTGTTATCGTTTTTCTACTTGGACAATAATATTAAGAATTTTTGATGAGGTTTCAAGACAACCGAATGTTTCATAGTGCTAATATAAAGCAAACAACCGATGAGAAAGACTCAGTAGGTTGTTTGCTTTTTGTATTGTTCTTTTTATTTTTTAGTGATAGCAATTACTTAAAATCACCATTGTTACTCGTAAAGTGGATGAGGAAAAAGTCGTGAAAGTGGATGGTCCTTTTTTAATAAATATCCCTTATTATAAAAGATAAAGGGAGTATTCTTTAAGTATCTTAGTTGAGTTTTTAAGTATAGATGGTGTTTTGTATATACATGCTTCACGTAGTTATTATGGAATTCCTAGTCTAGACAAATGTTCTCATTCGGGGATTTTAAGTTTAACGATTAGATTTTCTGTTCAAATAGACTGGTTTTAGAGAGGAGAAAGCTAATGAAATTTGCAATTCCATTAGTCATTATTATTGTAATTGTATCACTCTTGGGAACGGTATTAGTGGCAAGAAACGTTGAGGAAAATTATAGTAAGTCTACGAAGCAGAATGTGACTAACTTGTCTGCTATTTATGTCTTACTTCTATTAAGCCTTCTTATAGGAGTTACGTGGTATGCGATTGCTGTATTGTAATTTTTCCATTTTTGGAGAAGTGGTTGGTCAAAATAATATACAATTGGCTGTTTATTTCATAGAATGATTCTTTATGATAAGAATGGAAAGATGTATTATCTTTTCATGAAAACGTAAAGAAGTCTTATTCCTCAAGTATGTGAATGTGTGGCAGGAGCGGGAATTTGCTTTGTATGTATGCTTAGTTACTACTATTCACGTTGTAGAATTAATAGATATCTTCATAGCTGAGGATGAACGGGGCAAACTATGTTAAATTTAAAAAGGTAATACTCTCAAACTAACTTTCTTATCAACTTTATCGTTTTTCTTATGGAAGTACTTAGTATATTGCAAACAGAAGTTAACATCTGAATTTTATTTCAAGTGAAAAAAACTGATGATAAGAGGGAGGGGGGAATAGATGGAATGGAAACCCAATCGTGCAGATAAGACGCCGGTCTACAAACAAATTGCTGACTATATAGAACGGGGGATTTCTTCGGGAGAATTTTCTTCAGATAGTATGTTACCTTCGGAACGTACTTTGGCAAAAGAGTTGCAAGTTAATCGTAGTACGATAGTAGCGGCATACGAGGAACTGAAATCACTTGGGGTAGTAGAGCGAACAAAAGGAAGTGGAACGCGTGTAAACACAGATATATGGGGGGTATCGCGTAAGCGTATCCCAAACTGGGGTAGGTATGTAGAAGATGGTTCATTTCTCCCGAACTTGCCACTGGTTCAACAAATTCGAACTGAAACTCAGAAGGATGATTTGATTAATTTGGCTAGTGGTGAACTATCACCAGATTTGTTTCCAACCGACCAGTTTCGTACCATCCTCTCAGAACAAATATTTACAGGACATCTGGGTTATGATCATCCACAAGGAAATGAAATGTTAAGGAAAACAATTTCTTCACATGTTGAGACATATAAAAACATAGATACTGATCCGCGTTCTATTTTAATTACATCTGGAGCGCAACAAGCCCTTAATCTTATTGTTCAATGCTTGCTTAAGCCGGGAGATGCGATTGCTATTGAGGATCCATCTTATTGTTTTTCACTTCCGATGTTCAAATCTGCGGGGTTAAAAATATTCCATTTACCTGTGGATCAACATGGCATGAATCCGGATGATCTGATAGATTTACACAGAAAGCACCGAATTCGAATGGTATTTCTAAATCCGGATTATCAAAATCCAACCGGAACGGTCCTTTCATTGTCACGTCGTAAAAAGATTTTGGAATTGTCATCTGAATTTGGTATACCAATTGTGGAAGATGACCCTTATAGCTTAACTTCTTTTAATGGAGAAGTAAATCCAACCTTAAAATCCATGGATCCTAATGGAAATGTTCTATATATTAGTTCATTATCGAAAATCGTAGCATCTGGATTGCGAATTGGGTGGGTTATTGGTCCTCCGCGAGTCATTGAACGTTTAGCAGATGCAAAGCAGCAAGTAGATTTTGGACATAGTGTCTTTCCTCAATGGATAGCAAATCAATTTTTAGAATCAGAAAATTTTCATGCACATATCTCTATGCTTCGTAAACAACTTAAACAGAGAAGGAATCAATTAATCACAAGTCTTGGTGAACTTTTAGGTGATCGGGTTGAATTTCTTGTTCCAGAAGGTGGAATCCATTTATGGTGTAAGGTGCAGGACTCAATTAATGAACATCATTTATTAGGAAGATCTATACAAAATGGTGTAGCTTTTGTTCCAGGAAGTGTTTTGGGTTCGAAAAAAGAGTACGTACGCTTTACTTTTGGAAGAGCTGACACGAACCTCATTCATGTAGGAATTACAAGATTTGTGGAGACTTTAAACAGCATTTGATCGTAATGTATATAACAAAGTAAAATAACAGGATTATTCATAAGTATATTCGTACCGTAAGGAATGAGACTTTTGTTTTGGATAGTCTGACAATTGAATTCTGATTTTTGGACATATAGATACTATTACTCTCATTAAAGTATGTGATTGGTATGGAAAAATGTACAAAAAATCAACTGACTGTCCGATGATAATATGAATTTAGAATGTAACGGAGATGATAAAATATGACGACCTGGTTTATAGTTATGTTAGTTCTTTTCGGTGGTCTTAAAATAGTAGTGTCAAGTCTTCCAACCTCTGTTGTGGAGTCTTTTATCAGTAAATTTGAATTGCACCCACAACTTAACGACACGGCTGTCACCGTAACCATTGATGGAAAGCGCTTAGAAGGTGAAGATAAAATTCAAATCATTGATCATTTTAACGAAGCGATATTTTTAGAGAAGTATTATTTTCCCCCGCAGAGCAGTGGGACTCCAGTAATCATTGAGACGAAGAGGGGGAAAAACGATATGAGGTTTTCGGTTTACAGTTACAACGATCACGTTGATGTAGTCAAACAGTACAAGAAGAAAGTGGTCGCGTATAGTCTGCGTTCCAAAAGCCTTCAAAACCGTTCTATATTAGTAACGGGAGATGTAGTTTAAAAGGATCGTCAAAGAGACGATCTTTTTTTAACTCATTATAAATACTGATAAGTTAATTTAAAAATAATTCCCAAATAAGTTTGCTACCTTATCTCTGCTTGAAATAAAAAAGTGTGCAACTAATTCAAAGAATTCCGTTCTTATACAATTTGCTAGTAGCGAACTTTGTTTCTTTTTGACAGGTGGTTGTCAAAATAGGGGTTAGAAAAGCATGACAATCTTTATGTCATGCTTTTTATTTTGTAATATTGTTAAAGCTTATAAGTTGACGTACCGCTACTATTTAATCCACAGCTTCCTGAAATCTACATAGCCGAATGATTCGAAGTGAATATCTTTAATCATTGGATGGAAGGTGCGATTTTTAATAGGATGATATAAGAATAAGAACAAGTTTTCTTTTCGAATATAGCTCTCAGCTTCTTCTATCCAATATTCTCTATGTTCTCTGTTACCTGCATGTTTTATCTTTTCAAAGTAAACATTTAAATTAGTTAATTGGACTGGTGATAAGAAGCGATTAAAGATTGAAGCTTTATTCAAAAATGTACCAATAAAAGATAAATGATAATCCGTTGAAGAGGCTTCCCCCATGAACAATAGATCAGCGTCTTCAAGAAATGGATCATAGTATTCCTCCAATGTGAAGGTTTTAATGTCTAGTCGCAGACCTAATTTTATAGCTTCTTTTTTGAACCAATTAGCGTCCTCCATGTAGTTTTGTTTTTCTAATGTGTATACAGTAATTAATTCCCCATTATATCCTGATTTTTTAAGTAATAACTTTATATGTTCTGGATTTTTCTGCTGTTGTTTAGATTTCCAGAAAAAGTAGCTGGATGATTCTTTAAGATTAGAACGTCCTAAATCAGCCCATAATCTTTTCACATCCATGAGGTGGTATATTGCTTCACGAAATGAAGCATTTTGAACTATAGTATCTCGGTTGAAATTGAACGCTATAAAATGGAAGCCGACTTCAATATCTTGTTTATGTAAGTGGGGCATACTGGTTTCTTTTTTGTCTATCTCATAGGACATTGAGTTAGTTGTATCAAGGGATACACGATAAATTTCTATTTCATCCAATAAAGGTCTAGCTAAAAAATAATCATCAAATGCTTGTAAGACCAGTATTGTACCAGTCCGTTTCTTAATTTGGAAGGGACCCGTTCCAATCCACTTATTTTCATCAAATGGCTCATTCATTGGTAAGATAGCAAGATTATGTGAACTTACATATCTAGGGAAAAATGGATTTGAGCGGTTAAGCTTGAAACGAATAGTGAAAGGGGAAAGACAATCAATTTTTTCTATACCCTCAACAAACCAATAGTGGGGTGAAGAGGGGGTTGTGCGGAAACGTTCAAAAGTATACTTAACATCTTCACTCGTCAATACATGTCCATTATGAAACCGTACGCCCTTTCTTAAGTGAAAAGTCCAAATTTTGTCCTCATTATCTCCTTCCCAGTTGTGAGCTAAGTGTGGCTGAAGTAAATCGCGTTCCTTGTCATAGGTTACTAAACTATCACCTAATTGATGAATTAAAAACGTCTCGAAGGTAATGGATGTATATAATGGATCGAGCGTAGTTAGCTTTCTAGTATATATGGTCCTTAGTAAATCTTTTGTGTGTTCGGATACATGTATACCAAAGAGAGTTTGAACTTCTTTAGATACATTCGTTATCCAAGTTTTTGGAATGGGAAGTTGTAATAATAAAATGACGTCTTCTAGTTTATCGCATTGTATTAACTGAAGGACCTCCGTCTCTACTTCCTGCTGGAATGAACAATGAAATACCACTTTTGATGGGTTGCCTCGTCCTTTACCAGGAATATAAATTAATTTTTCTTCACTTGCAAATTGCTTGAGCTTTCTCTTAACATTTTTTTGTGTGCAATACCACAAACTCTCTAGTTCTTTAAGCTTAAACATAACTGATTGATGTTCTTCTCTTGAATAAAAATAAGCCCTCATTTGAAAATAGGTTTGATTTTTCATGTAATTACTCCTTGGATATTGTTTGAAGCAGTTTATCTCATATATTCAAGACGTATATTAAAAGGGGACGCTTATGATTGAATTATAACCTTTTTTTCCACTTTTGAACAAAGCATACTGAATATGGAGGTGAATTTAATTGTTCAAGGATATGCATCCGAATATCCGAGTAAGAATCTATATATTTTTTATGAGTCGAGTTATTGGTTCGATGATCTTTTCTTTTATGGCAATTTATTTTGCAAAGGAATTAAATCCGACCTATGCCGGGATATTGTTACTGATACAAGTATCGGTTCAATAAAGAGCAAGCGATATCATCTTCTAGATTCAAAGTTAGGTAATAGAATTTTAATTAAGAAAAACTATTTTTTGGAGTTATAAAGTAGGAAATGCATTTTCAAAAAAATGAAAGGAGCTGTTTATTATGGAGAATGTAAAGAAATGGACCGAAGTTGATGCATATATTACAAGAAAATTGTTACCTGTAGATTCAATTCTTGAGGGGGTATTGGAAGCGAATGCTAAGGCGGGATTACCTGCGATAGATGTTGCTCCGAATCATGCGAAATTCCTTCATTTAATTGCTCTAATACAAGGAGCTAAAAGAATACTAGAGATTGGAACCTTAGGAGGATACAGCACCATTTGGATGGCACGAGCTTTACCGGCTGATGGTCGTCTAATTACTCTTGAATCAGAAGTACATCACGCAGAAGTTGCAAAATCGAATATAGCAAGAGCGGGTCTATCCGATTTAGTAGAAGTAAGAATTGGACCTGCTCTTGAAACATTGCCGAAGTTAAATGATGAGGGAGTTTGTCCATTTGATTTAATTTTTATTGATGCGGATAAACAAAACAACTCGGAATATTTAAATTGGGCACTCAAGTTATCTCGAAAAGGTACAGTAATTATAGGGGACAACGTAGTTCGCAAAGGAGAGGTGGTTAACGCCTCTAGTACAGATTCCTCTGTTCAAGGGGTACGTAGCTTTTTCGACGCTCTGGCATCTGAGCCGCAACTATCATCAACGGCAATACAAACGGTAGGAAGTAAAGGGTATGATGGATTTGCGATAAGTATCGTTTTGTAATACTAATGATTTACAGTGGTAAAATCTTTTTATGTTCAAGTTATTGCTAGCGTGGTTAAATGCAGTTATATGAATAAGGAACTGATGATTTCATTAGTTCCTTATTCATATCTTAGTCCTTTAGAAAGCCGTTCAATAGTTTTCCAGTCGTTGACGATAATTTGTTTATTGTCTTTGTAAATCGTGTTCGCTGCACTTAATTTTTCAATGACACGATTTAAGTGCCGAATTGTAGTACCAATTAGTGAAGCAATTTCGTGATGATCTGTTGTGCAGATTTCTCTCCCGAATAGTTTAGAGGCATTTCTTATTGTGCATAAATAGCTCGTAAAACGAGTTTCCACTGAAGCAAGTAAATTGATACGTGATGCGGTCGTGCATGTTTGTAGTTTATAAGTCACGTGGCGTACGAGCTCTTGTAAAAAAGCAACTTCATGTAACAGTTTGTTTTTAGCATAGTGCTTATCGATAAAAATAAAATCTGTTTGTTCCTCGGTACTTACATGTGATTGTATATCTACATTTTGAATGAGCTCGATATCACCCATAATGGAAACAGCAGAACAAAATCGAAGTAATAATGCTTTTCCTGTAATAACACTTGTCGTTATTTTTGTACGTCCAGACATTTGAATGTATAAGCCGTCAATAGCTTCCCCTTCATGTAACACAGTTTCGTTCGCATCGTATCGCCGGATTTGAAAGGGATGATGGTGATGTGTAAAAAGCTTTTGTATACGTTCATTCGTTAAGTAAGTTGATAGCAGCAGTTCGTCTTCGATTTTTTTCATGATTGTTCTCCTTTTTCGGACATCTGTCCTGTTCATTATAAAAGAATTCTTTTACATTAAAAAGAAAGGAGTGATGTATATGAAATTTATTTTTGATATTGATGGTACAATTTGTTTCAAAGGAAAGCCATTAACGGAAGGCATAATTCAAGCATTAGATGTTTGTCATGCTAGAGGACATGAAGTTATATTTGCATCTGCTAGACCAATTAGAGATTTACTACCAGTGCTACCAAGTCATATGCATCATTATTCAATGATTGGTGGGAATGGAGCATTTGTTGCGAAAGAAGGAAAAGTTATTGAGGTCAAACCATTTGATGCCCTAACAATGAATGCCATTCGTTCTTTAATAGAGGAGTATGATCTTGCTTATTTAATTGATAGTCATTGGGATTATGCTTATACAGGTAGCGAAAATCATCCAATCTCTCAAAACATAGATCCAAATCGATTAGCTGCTAATGTATCAATTAATTGCATCGGTGAAATGGTGAAAGTTGTATTATTCCCTGATGGTAATGCAGAAAGACTAGTGCGAATCCTTAATGGTCTCCCTGTACGAATGTATGAACATCATCAAGAGGAAATTATTGATATAAGCCCATTGGGCATTGATAAATGGAAAGGGTTACAAAAATTGGGGATAGGAGAAGGTGCATTCATCGCATTTGGCAACGATGCGAATGATGTGCCGATGTTTTTGCACGCTAAAGAGGGGATTTGTATTGGCGAACACGAATCGTTACGCTCTGTCGCATCGATGTGCTTACATAATAACGAACAGAGCATTATTGACAAAATTATTGAGTTATCGGAGGTGTATGCATGATTGTACTGGCAAAATTAAAGCGATGTAATGAAGTACGTGTCATCGTACCAAGTAGAAGTACAAGCGTTTTATTTTAAAGGAAGGTGTTAAACAAGCGATTTAACTATTTCAGAACGGTATACTACAACCGCAGCCCAAGCGGACTAAGGATAATATGTGTAGATATTTACGGAATATACAAAAAATCCTTTTTAGTTTGGCAGACAAATACATGAGATATCTGCCTCATTTAAATGTGAAAAAAGTTGGTATTTTTAATGTTAATAATAGTTAACAAAAAGAAATCGGAGTTTGCTTACTATTATATAAAATACAGAAAATTTGTTATTTCCTGGTTCATCCTGCAGTAACGGGCAGTAATACTCCCACCTCAAAATTCGGTGAAAATAAAGAAGTTAGGCGGGAGATAAACTGGCCGTAAAAGCCCGATTGGTGAAGGCTAATAATCAATGGGGGATGAAGAAAACCCCCACTGATTAAAGTTTTACTTTATTGGTTTTGGTTACCTTGTTTCTTTTGACTGTTAGGCGTAATTTCATCAGCAAACTCCATATTTGCGAGGTTTACTTTGGATGGAATAAATGTTTTTGTCGTATTTTGAACACCTTGGAACAAACGTTGGATAGGTCTCATCATATTTGAATTACGCGTTGCTACTACACCAAAAACTGTTCCTAATCCTAGTAAAGAAACCAAAATCCATCCTCTATTATTATTCCGTCTATTTCTAAATAGTTTAAAGATTTGCTGAGTTCTTCTTCCAGAATTGAATAATGACATCAAGAAGTTAAGAATATTCATTTTTTGCCCCCTGTAAAAATAATTAGGAAAAAGAAACGCTAAGTTCAATTTCACTTGATTTATGTTGCGATATTTTATGGGAATTTATGATGTCAACTTATACTAATATTTCTTGGTTTTTTTCACTAAAAATCCTAAAATTTCCTAAATGTTTTTTATTCAAATATGCAAAATAGTTTTATCAAAAATTCAAAAGGGAAATGAAAAGTTATGTATTATTGGTTTGGAACTTTATTGATCCAATATATTATAAATTCACTCTCGTAAATGAAAGAAGAAGGCTATTTTAATCGAACTATAATGGAGAAATTAGGGGTTGAAAATGTAAGGGAAATTAAAACATGGCTGAAATGGTATCGTACAAATCAAACTTATCGTTTTCAACAACCTGTTAGAAAACAATATTCTTATGGGAAAGAATCACAGGAACTAAGTGAAGTTGAATGACTACACTTAAAAAATAAACATTTTAAGGCGAAACTATTTGTATGGGGAAAGTATCTAGAAATCGAAAGGAGTTGAAACCACATATTGTGGTGGGTTTATGGCATAAAGTAAAAAATGAAATGACAGGAAAAGAATTTTGTAATGTACTTGAATTACCACGTTCTACATTTTATCGTTGGTTACAAATAGGATATTCTTACTTTAAAGGAGTCATTTCTTTCAAACATATTGTATATACCTTACTCATATATATAGCATGGTAGTGACACCTACGTGATAAGGGGAGGGTATAATGTCTAAAGATCAAATCATTCCGGGACATTTTGAAATGGATCCTCAGCGTGCGATGCTTTTGCCTCCAGAGTTGAAAGCTGCACCTACAGAATCATTAACAGAACAACTCTTTATTGAAAGATCCTTAACGGAAAATAAATTTTGGTTACGTATTATGAAGGAACATGCGCTTTTTCTGAGTGAAGGGTTTAATCGGAAAGATAAAAATCTAATTCAACAAGTAGAACAGTTTTTTCATCTTTTTGATCGACATTTGCAAAAGGCATTTACTATTCCACAAACTGTTCAAGCGGTCAGACAATTAAATGAGGAAAGTATTCAGCTAGTTTATGCGTTCCGTAATTATAAAAGAAACCTGTTAATTTTAATTATTAATTGTAAGGTAAGTGGTTTTAACTTTCCATTATTAGTAGATCATATCGCACGTGAAGCAGAATATTTTATGAGGACGCTTCAAAAATTTAACGAAGGAAAAATGGATCCAATTCAAGATGCAATCATTAGTGAAAATGTATTTTGGCTGCGAATTATGATGGAGCACTCTCGTTTTATCGCGTCATTACTTGATCAATCAGAACGGAATTTAGTTCATACTGCTTTAAAATTTGGTGACGATTTTGAAATTCTTCTTAATCAGGCTAGGGATGTTGAATCGATGTTATATCAGAAAAAACCGACATATCCAATTATCGGGAAAATGAATAAGGATAGTGAAAATGCTACTGTTGAATTGAGAAACTTTAAAAAAGCTGGATTGGAGCTTATTCAAACATGTCAAATCAAAAGTGTAATTAATCCATTACTAGCTGATCATGTTACAAGGGAGGCGGAGCATTTTCTCTTTATGATTCATGTTTTGGAGCAACGATTAAAGACAAAGCAGATGGAACAATCTGTACAATAACGGAATAGCCTTAGTGCGTAATTACTTGCATTATGGATTATGTAATATATGTATGTGAGTAATAAAAAAATACATTGTTATTTCTTATAAACACTTTGTTATAAACAAGGTGTTTTTTTGTTGTGCGAAAATTGTAATGTCTAATATGTAAAACCATTGTATACAAGATTAGTTAACTGTACGATTGAAAAAGAAAAAGTTGGTTTAAATATATAGTTCCTGAAACTTTTTAGTAAAGTAGTTTTAGGTTTGTCTAACATTTTCACGTATTATTGAAGCCATCGATAAATTTTCCATATGAGAAGCATGAAAATCATATATCCAAAGAAAGAATAAGAATGATGCCAGTCTTCGTTATGAGCGAACAATCCTAAGTTTTCAGCAAACTGTTCTGATATACTTGCGCAAATTCCAATCACAATGATAAATAGAATTCTTAAAAATGTAGACAACCTCTTTGCAATCTGTAAAAAGAGAGCAGTAAAGCCTGGCAGTATCAATAATGTAAAAGCAATATTGATTGTGAAGATTGTAGGAAATGGTCTTACTGGGAAGGCATACATTTCTTTACTGACAAATAGGAAGTCTAGATATGTTCCAATGAAACAAGAGAAAATGATAGTGACTACAAATGCTAGACGATTATTCTTTGGACCCTTCTTCTCTGAGAAGAACATTTTTTTTTGCGAGAATTGCAAGTTCAATTCTTTCAAGCGTTTTGCAATATTCATCATTAATCTTTCCATTTATGTGTTCTCCCTTCTCGATTAAATAATTGATAATCGGCCATTCGCTAAACCAATCTTCGTTTTCTACTTCTTCATGTTTAAAATCTTTCCACGCATATAGTAGAGCAGGACTGTATAAACGATTCGCACCTTTTCTTAATTGACATTTTTTTATTCTACGTTTATAAAATTCCCGAGAAAATGATTCATTTACACTAGAAAATAAATGAGGCCAGTAGTCTTTTCGTGAACCAGTATGTGGATGGTCATGAGCCCAATCTATTACTTTTGATAAGATAAGTTCATTACGAAATAACAAGGAGTATAACCGTTTACCGAGCAGAATTCGCTCATGCAAAGAAGTGAAATGTTTCATTGTGTCACCAAGTAGTAATATTTTTTGTTTAGTCTCATCTTCATAGAATGGAAAAAGGATATGATTAAAACGAAAGAAGTCAAAGAGTTTGAATCCAACACTATTTAGTACGGTCTTTTTAAAGTGTGTATTTTGAATTACTCTTTTTTCTAAATAGCTTTGTTCATTAATAATCGTTGCGATGGCTAATGTATAGCGATTGCCGGTTCTCCAAAAATGGTTCCACATTGTTTCCATAAACGTGGATACATTGAGGTGTGGTAGAAGATGGAAGAGGCCTTTAGATTTTTGAATACTTTGCTCGTATAACAAGAATTGTGGATAAACATCCTGGAAGATTAACCAATTTCCTCGTTCTAAAAAAGAAAAGAAGGTAAGCTGATCGCTTTCTGACAACAGCCTTGTATATAAATCGCCCTTTAAATCTGTCATATTCCAACCACCATTACGCGATACCATATGTCCAAGTAATGCCCAGTGTATCTCAGGGTGCCGGAGGTAAAACTGATAATAAGCACGTGTTCTCGTCACATTATTTTTGTTAAGTTGTTTTGTTTGTTCTTTAATGTTATAAATTAGCATTTTCTCTTCCGTGGTTAATTTACATGTTTTAATGGAAGGGTGTTTGATTTTATTCTTTTTCTTTAGTTCGTTTTTTACATCTAAAAGAGAAAGCGGGATTGCTTTGGAAGGTCCGTCCCAATTTCTTTTTCGCTCATTTTGGTACATTCCAATTCCTCCCGTTAATATGAATTTAAAAAGTAGTTTAATAGAACAGTTATCATTATTCTATTACGCACATTATGAATAAATGTGAACTGTTTTTAGAAGGTATAGAAAGTGTTTTATGTAAAAATTAATGTAAAAGACGTAACCATCTTTTGTATTACTCTATCATTCATACGAATGAGGGATTTAATATAGGTTACATGCAATGGGCTATGATGAAGTTGAGTCAGAAAATCCGTATTGGAAAGAAAAAGGTATTACTATAGAAGATCCTGATGGATGGAGAATTGTACTCATGTATATAGAGAAATAAAAGTAGTATAGTCATAAAAAAGAGTCTGTTTTGATGATGTTTTCCTCAAGATAGACTCTTATATTTTTGTTAAATAAAGTTTCATGTGCTTATAAATTTGCACGAACGCTGTCTTTCTTTTTGCTCTCCAAGGTATTTAAAAATATTTGAAAAATCTTGAATGATTGCTGGAATATGGGACTTTGGATAAAGGTGTATAGGAACGTCACGATAAAAACGGGACCGCCTAGAATATATCCAATTACTAATACAATACTTTCCACAATAATTCTAGCACGGCTTATAGATATTCCTGATTTATCAGAAATGGCAAGCATGAATCCATCTCGTGGTCCTGCACCAATCCCGGCAGCGACATACATACCGCCTCCAATACCTGTTATGATAATTCCAGTAAGTAAAATAAGAAGATTTATCCACAAATAATGAGTGGCATGAGGAAGAATATTCAGTCGTAAGAAAAAATCCATAATAGGCCCAATTAGCAGTGCGTTTAGGAATGTTCCTATGTTTATATATCTCCGATCTACTACAAAGGAAACAAGAACAAGAAATAAGCCACATATCACACTCCATGTGCCAATTGTCCATCCAAATCGTTGATAGAGTGCCATATTTAGAACCTCCCATGGATGCAGGCCAAGGAATTTAACTTTTACTGCAATGGCGTTGCCAAGTCCAAAGAAAGTTAGTCCTAAGAAAAAAAGAAAATACCGAAAAAGTGCGAGCCCCATTTTTAATCCCCCCTAATCATATATATCATTACGTATATTACATATATTACATGTGAAAAATCAGTTGTACAAATAATTTGTATTCTTGTATGAAAATAAATAGTTTTAGCTTTTATATTTGATTTTTACTTAACAAATCGAAATAGTTCTCATTGTGAGACTTAATTCCAGTGAATAGTGGAAAAAACGAAACGATTACAGTCAAAAAAGTTAAAATATTGCGTTATAATGATTGTAATAAAGAGAGAGTTATAAAAAGGGAGTGAAATAATTTGAAACAAGAGCTTATAGAAAGATTTACGAGATATGTTAAAGTAGATACGCAATCGAATGAAGAAAGTCAAACAGTGCCCTCAACACGAGGCCAAATTGAATTTGGTAAGTTACTAGTTGAAGAATTAAAGCAAATTGGTTTATCAGAAGTAACGATGGATGAAAATGGTTATGTCATGGCAACACTACCTGCTAATACAGATAAAGATGTTCCTGTAATTGGTTTTTTAGCTCATTTAGATACGGCAACTGACTTTACGGGAAAGAATGTAAAACCACAAATTCATGAGAATTTTGATGGTAAGGCAATTACGTTGAATAAAGAATTGAATGTTGTTTTAACACCAGAATTATTTCCAGAACTACCATCTTATAAGGGACATACTATAATTACAACAGATGGAACAACACTTCTTGGTGCAGATGATAAAGCTGGACTTACAGAAATTATGACTGCTATGAATTATTTATTACATAACCCACAAATTAAACACGGGAAAATTAGAGTAGCGTTTACGCCTGATGAGGAGATAGGCCGTGGACCAGCGCATTTCGATGTGAAAGCTTTTGGAGCATCCTTTGCGTATACAATGGATGGTGGACCACTTGGAGGATTAGAGTATGAAAGCTTTAATGCTGCAAGTGCAAAGCTTACTTTTAAAGGGAATAATACGCATCCTGGAACAGCCAAAAATAAAATGTTGAATGCGAGTAAAATAGCAATGGAATTTCATGGACAATTACCGGCAGAAGAAGCACCAGAATATACAGAGGGGTATGAAGGTTTCTATCATCTTATTTCCGTAAATGGTGATGTTGAACGGAGTCAGTCTTATTATATTATTCGAGATTTTGATCGTGATAACTTCCAGACTCGTAAGGATAAAATTATGAACATTACGAAGCAGTTGCAAGAGGAATATGGTGAGGAAAATATTATTCTTGAGATGAAAGATCAATATTACAATATGCTTGAGAAAATTGAACCTGTCAGGGAAATTGTTGATATTGCTTATGAGGCGATGAAAAATCTAGATATTGAGCCAAATATTCACCCGATTCGCGGAGGAACGGATGGATCTCAATTGTCATATATGGGATTACCAACGCCAAACATTTTTACCGGTGGGGAAAACTACCATGGTAAATTTGAATACGTATCGGTAGATAACATGGAGAAGGCTGTTCAAGTGATTATAGAAATAGCAAGATTATTTGAAGAACAAGCTTAAAAATGAACTCCGGGTAGTGATATATTCCTACCCGGAGTTTTTATGTTTGTTGGTTTTGAATTGTAAATATTTAGTGTATCGGTGATATGCTTGTTTATAAGCGAAATACATAAAGTATTTGAGGGAAGGGGTCATTTTATGAATAAGAATGAGTTTCTTGGATATATAGGCACTTATACAAAGGGGACAAGTGAGGGTATCTATAGATTTGTACTGGATGCAAAATCAGCAATCATAAAAGATATAAAGGGAGTAGCTAATGTTGGAAGCCCTACTTATCTAGCTATTAGTTATGATAATCAGTACCTATATTCTGTTGCAAAAACAGATCAATCAGGGGGGATTGCTGCGTTTTCAATTCACAGTGAAACAAAAAATCTTGACGTGATAAATATGCAACTTTTAGAAGGTGCGTCGCCTTGTCACCTGAATATCAATCAAGAGAATGGTACAGTAGTTGCTGCTAATTATCATAAAGGAACTGTTGAATCTTATGTGGTAAATCATGAAGTGGGAAGTATAAATTCAGCGGTATCGATTGTTCAGCATAGTGGTTCAGGTCCAAATAAAGAAAGACAAGAAAAGCCGCATACCCATTACGCAGGGTTTACACCTGATCAAAAATATGTGATAGCAATTGATTTAGGAATTGATAAATTGATTACATATAGAGAAAATAGTGGGAAACTAACAGAGGTCCATAGCTTATCTGTCAATCCTGAAAGTGGACCAAGAAACCTTGTATTTCATCCAAATGGAAAATTTACTTATGTAATGACGGAGCTTAGTTCTGAAGTCATTGTGTTAACATATGACGTAGAAGATGGTAGTTTTAAAGAATTACAGTATGTTTCGACTTTACCAAAAGAGTATGAGGGGAATAATTATGGAAGTGCCATTCATATTTCTTCTGATGGTCGTTTTCTGTATGCGGCAAACAGGGGACATAATAGTATTGCTGTTTTTCGTGTGAATCAAGATTCAGGAGAGCTTATTCTTATTGAAGCTGTACCGACAGAAGGGGATTGGCCACGAGATTTTGCATTAGATCCTACCGAGAAATTTATTGTTGTTTCCAATGAAAAATCTAGTAACCTTGTTTTATTTTCAAGAAATGAGTTTACAGGACAATTAATACTTTTACAGTCGGATGTGATTGTGCCAGGCCCAGTCTGTGTGAAGTTTTTACATGATTGATTAAGTTTCACTTTATAGCATAGGTAATGAATAATAGAGAGGTTTCACTTATTAAAATGAAATCTCTCTATTATTGTGTTGAAAGAAGTTAATACAGAACTCGCCATAAATAAAATGTCGCATAGGATTCCCAATTTGCCCATGATGAAGCATACTCTCTAATTTCTTTTTTTGTTGGTTTGTTTTCGGCCCCTGTTAGCAGTTTAATCACATTATGTAGGCCCACATCATCAATTGGAAAGGCAGAAGGGAATCTTAGACACCGCATTAAAACATAATTTGCTGTCCATGGTCCAATGCCGCGTATATCTATTAATATTTTCTCTGCCGTTTTCAGGTCTTCGGCCTTTGTTAAAGACTCTTTAGTTAGTTTACCTTGTGTAATGAGCTTTGCAATACCAAGTAGGTATTCGCATTTCCTTGTAGTCATTTTTAATTCTGTTAGATCCTCGATCGTTAAATCTGCAATGACCTCTGGCGATGGGAATAACCAATATTTTCGCCCATTCCATTCTATATAGTTACCGAAGGATTCAACAAAACGCCTTTTTAACGTATATGCAAATGTGAGATTAATTTGTTGACCAAGAACCCCCCAACATAGCGCCTCGAATAAGTCGGGAATTCCCATATTACGGAGTCCGTAATATTCGTTGATTGGTTTAGACAGAAGTACATCGTCTTTTGCTAAATTGTAAAACGGAACTAAATCTGTATCTAAATCAAACCATTCTCTTACATATTTTGCGACTGTAGCACGAACCCATTTTTGTGTTGGGACTCTATTCCCTAAAAAGCGTATATGGATATTTTCTTCGTCATCCATGCTTACCTCAATTAAAGGATTTTCTCCCTCAATCGGAATGATCCTATAAATTTTGTTATTTTCAATATGGAACATACATTCATTTTTGGAACGTAAAAGATAGTGTAAATTCTGTTTAAAGCTAAATTCTTTCGGAACAATTAGTGTTATGTTTTCACCGTAATCTTTCCATGTTCCATATGGAAGACTAGGACAACATTTTCTACAAGGCTGGTAATCAGTTTGTTCAACTTCTTTTCTAGATGTAAATGTTAGACAGTCTCCTATAAGAGGTTTTTGTTCACACCAAGGGAAACAGTAGATCTTCATTGTCTTTTTCCCTATAAAATATGGAGCATCCCATTCATAAGGAATCGAAGTGTTTTTCATCCGCAGCCTCCTACAGTATCTCTAGTACTCTTTTCTAGTGCTAACAACTTTTCTTTCATCTCTAAACCGCCTCTAAATCCAGTTAATCTTCCGTTCTTTCCAATTACACGATGGCAAGGAATCGTAATCAAAAGAGGGTTAGCACCAATTGCAGTACCGACAGCACGTACTGATTTGGGTTTTTGAATGTGCTGTGCAATATCTGAGTAGGAATAGGTTTTTCCATAAGGAATTTCACGTAATGCATTCCAAACAGTTAATTGAAAAGGAGTTCCTTGAATATCAATAGGACATGTAAATACCTCACGTTGTTTTTCTAGATATTCTATTAGTTCTTGAATATATGGTTGTAGCTGTAAGTTATCTTGGACTAAAGTGTGTTTTGGAAAACGTTTTTTAGCCCAAGTTGTTAACTCGTCAAAATCTTGCTGTTGAGATCCTATGAAGCATAGTCCTTGTGGCGTTGCAGCGAGATGCATGTGCCATTTTTTATAAACAAGTAACGTCCAATATATAATTTGGTTTGTTGTAGATTCCATTTTATCGTACCTCATTTGTATGATTTATTTTTCGATATTCTGTAGGTGTATATCCTGTTTTCTTTTTAAATACAGTTGCAAAATGTGCAGTATTTGGTATACCTACAATAATTCCGATTTCCATAATTGTTTGTTTTGTATTTGTAAGATATTCCGTAGCTTTAGAAACTCTTACTTGTTGAATATATTCCATTGGGGTGAGTTCCTTAATCCGCTTGAAAGTACGCTGTAAATGATAAGGACTGCCGTGACACATATTTGCAAGTGTTTCGAGAGTTAATGGTTCACTATAATTGTTATCAATATACTCTGTAATTTGTGTTACCCAATCTACATCAGGTAACTTTAGCCCATTTGGTTTACAACGTTTACATGGACGGAATTTTTCTGATAATGCTTGCTGCGCATTGAGAAAAATGCGTACATTATTTTTGTTAGGTGTTCTAGATTTACATGATGGCCGGCAAAAAATACCGGTTGTTTTTACAGCGTAAAAAAACTTGTCATCATAAGAAGAATCGTTGTGTACAATTGCTTGCCAACGTTCGTCAGTGAAATGATTTACACTTGTTTCTAATTGGAAACTCTCATTTTGCATAAGTATCACCTCCGAAATTAGTATACCCTGAACGAAGTACGTATGTACGCATTTATGAATGTAAGAGCAAGATTACAAAGATGAAAAAATCAAATTGTTGATGCGAAAATTAATAGTGAAGTAATGGGATTAGATCATTGTCCGGTTGAATAGCATATAAAATTTTTGTATTTGTTTTGTTAAAATTTTTCAAATCATTCTTGAAATAATTCAATTGTAAAGATATAATTAGTAACGATAATCATTATCACCAAATGAGAGTAGCAGATAATTGGGTATTAGGGGAAGTGAAGTGAATGGGCTTTAATTTCAAATAAATGTATTGTAAGGGGATACATAAAAAGTTTAGTTCAATAAACTACTATATTTAAAGATTGTAAATTGGAGAGGAGAATTTATAGATATGAATAAGAAGTTATTTACACTAGGGATGGTTACAGTATTAAGCGTAGGTCTTGCAGCATGTAACAGTGCAGATAAAAGTTCAGGAGAACAAAAACAAGAATCGAAAGCAACTGAAACGAAAAAAGATGAGAAACAAAAGATTACATACTTAGGTAAAGAATATACAGTTCCTGCAAAAGTATCAAAAATTGTAACTGCTAGTTTAGAGTCAATGGAAGATGCAGCGGTACTTGGTATTAAACCAGTGGGAGCAATTACTGTAGGTGGAAAATTACCAGCGTACATTGCGAAAGATTTAGAAGGTGCGAAATCTATTGGTGAGAAAATGCAACCGAATTTTGAAACATTACTTCAATTAAAACCAGATGTAATTACATCTAGTTCGAAATTCCCACCAGAAACCGGCGAAAAATTTACGAAGGTAGCTCCAACTTTCCCAGTGTCACATATTTCAACAAATTGGGAAGATAATTTAAAGCTAATGGGAGAATTATCTGGTAAAAAAGATAAAGCAGAAAAAATTATTAAGGATTATAAGGCGGATGCTGCAAAAGCAAAAGAAAAAATTGCAGATAAATTAAAAGATAAAAAGGTTCTTGTAGTAAGACTAAGAGCTGGTAGCTTAAACCTTTATCCAGAAGGTGTATATTTCAACCCTGTTATTTATAAAGATTTAGGATTAACTGTTCCAGAACAAATTAAATCTGTAAAAGCACAAGAAGCGATCTCTTTAGAAAAATTCGCTGAAATCAATCCAGACTATATCTTCCTGCAATTTGAAGAAAGCGAAAATAAAGATAAGCCAAAAGCATTAGAAGAATTAGAGAGTAATCCGATTTGGCAAAGTATTACAGCTGTAAAAGACAAAAAAGTATTTGTAAATTCGGTTGATCCAATGGCACAAGGTGGTACTGCTTGGAGTAAAACAGCTTTCTTAAAAGAAGCAGTGAAAAACTTATCTAAATAATTAAATATGTAAGGTGCGTTGAATGATATGCGGAAAATAAATTCAGTACCAATGATAATTTTATGTTTAGCACCCATATTTATTTTACTTACGATTATGCTATCTATTTTATATGGGGCAAAAAACATTGATTTTGAAACAGCTTGGAATGCACTGTTCCATTTCGATTCAGGGAATGTAAATCATAATATTATTATTACTTCTCGTTTACCAAGGGTAGTTGGGGCTCTATTAGTAGGAGCATTTCTAGCCATATCAGGAGCACTTATGCAGGGGATGACAAGAAACTATCTTGCATCCCCTTCTATTATGGGTGTGACAGATGGCTCAGCATTTGTAATTACAATTTGTATGATATTTCTGCCAGGAATGTCTTCAGTAGGTATGATTTTATGTTCTATGCTTGGCTCAGCATTAGGGGCCGGAATTGTGTTTGGTTTTGGTTCATTGCTGCGAAATGGATTGTCACCAGTTCGGCTGGCGATTATAGGAACTGTTATAGGTACATTTTTAAGCAGTATTTCTGCTGCAATGGCTTCCTATTTTCAAGTTTCTCAAAATATTAGTTTTTGGTATAACGCGAAATTACATCAAGTGGATCCGAATATACTGAAGTTAGCCATTCCTTTTGGTTTAGTGGGTGTTATTCTGGCGCTGCTTATCTCAAAATCTATTACGATTCTTTCGTTAGGAGAAGAGGTTTCTATTAATTTAGGACAACGCACAAAGCTTGTAAAAGCTACTGCAATTATAGCTGTTGTATTTTTAACAGGTACCGCGGTTGCATTAGTTGGAAAAATTGGTTTTGTCGGACTAATTATTCCTCATATTACTCGTTTTTTAATTGGGGTAGATTATAAATGGATTGTACCGTGTGCTGGTGTAATTGGCGGAGTTTTTCTAGCTTTGTGTGATGTACTAAGTAGATTTGTAAATTATCCATTTGAAACACCAATAGGGGTCGTTACGTCATTAATTGGAATTCCTTTCTTCCTTTACTTAATTAGAACAAGAGGAGGAGAGAAGCATGCTTAGAGGCTCACTGCAGCGTTATGTAATGACAATGAGCATTATCATATTTTTAATTTTGAGTACAATTTATATTAGTTTAACGAATGGTACGTTTGATATTACGATTACAGATGTATTCAGAACGATATTTCGAATTGATCCTGTACCTGAGCATGATTTAGTTATATTTGATTTTAGGCTTCCTAGAATAGTAATTGCAGGATTAGTAGGATTAGGTCTTGGAATTGCAGGTGCTGTTCTTCAAGGAGTTACACGAAATGGTTTAGCAGACCCAGGTATTTTAGGAGTTAATGCAGGAGCAGGAACTGCAATTGTTATCTTTATGTTTTTCTTCCAAGAACAAATAAAAAGCACAGATTGGATTTCAATCATGATGATGCCATTGTTTGGATTAGTCGGCGGTCTAGGTGCTGCTATATTAATTTATATGTTTTCTTGGCGAAATGGAAAATTAGATTCGCAACGTCTTTTGCTAACAGGGATTGCGATAGGTTCAGGCTTTGGAGCGCTTTCTATGTATGTATCATTGAAAATAAAAGCAACTGACTTTGAAATGGCCGCTGTTTGGGTTTCGGGAAGTATATATAATGCAAACTGGAAATATATTATTGCTATGTTGCCGTGGCTCATTATCTTAATTCCAATTATCAAAAGAAAAGCGTATTTGCTTGACTTATTTCAATTGGAAGAGACGAGTATCACAAGTTTAGGAGTTTCGGTAGAAAGAGAAAAGTCTATTTTATTATTAAGTAGTATTGGATTAGTGAGTGCTTGTGTTTCAGTTTCAGGAAGCATTGGATTTATTGGTCTAATGGCGCCGCATATTGCGAAACGTCTAGTCGGTATTCAGCATAAGCATGTAATTCCTGTATGCGGAGCAATTGGAATGCTACTTGTGATTGCTTCGGATTTTATAGCGAAAACAATTTTTACACCTGCGGAGTTGCCAGTTGGAATTGTAATTTCAATTATTGGTGTACCATATTTCTTATATTTGCTATACAAAGCAAAGGCGTAAAAGGAGTGATAGGAAGTGAGTGTTCTAAGTGCAAAGGATTTAGAAACAAGCTACGAAAAATTCACGGTATTTCGTGATTTGAATGTAGAGATACAAGAAGGTAAAGTAACGACGATTATTGGACCGAATGGATGCGGGAAATCTACATTATTAAAAACAATGGGACGGATTTTAAAGCAAAAAAGTGGAAAAGTGTATTTGCAAGGACAAGATTTAAATACGATTTCTACAAAACAAATCGCAAAGCAGCTAGCTCTACTTCCGCAAAATCCAATTGCTCCAGGGGAACTGAAGGTAGAAGAATTAATTTCTTACGGGCGATATCCACACCGTAATAATGTAAATAAAATATCATCTAAAGATAAAGAAATCATTGAATGGGCGATGGATATTACAAAAACCTCTGCTTTTCGCAAACGACAAATTGCAAATTTATCAGGTGGACAAAGACAGAAAGTATGGTTAGCTATGGCTTTAGCACAAGAAACGGAAGTTTTATTATTAGATGAGCCAACTACATATCTTGATATGTCCCATCAATTAGAAGTACTGCAAATTGTTGAACGATTAAACAGAGATCATAACTGTACGGTTGTTATGGTTTTACATGATATTAATCATGCGGCACGATTCTCAGATGAGATTATCGCAATGAAAGAAGGGGAAATCGTTACAACTGGAAGACCGGTAGAGATTATTACAAATGAAGTATTAAAAAGTGTATTTCATATTGATGCACGAGTTATGATAGATCCATATAATGGAGCCCCTGTATGTTTTGGTTATGATAGTGTATTCCAAGAAGAAAAAACTGAAATATATGTAACTAGTTAAAAAGATAAGAGGGGATTAGATGAATAGTAGTATTGAAAAACAAGATATCACCATATCTGGTGCAGAGCAATGGAAGATGTATTCAAAAACAGGGAATCGTGAATATCAAATTTATATTTCGAAGCCAAAGCAACCCGCTCCAAGCTCTGGATATCCCGTTATATATGTATTAGATGGAAATGCATTTTTTCAAACGTTTCAAGAGGCTATTAAGATTCAATCAGTAAGAGCAGAAAAAACAGGAGTTGCACCATCTATTATTGTTGGAATTGGTTATCCAATAGAAGGGGCCTTTGCAGCTTCTGAAAGATGTTACGATTTTACTCCTACTTCACCTTCAGTGGATGCACCACCAACACCTAATGGGAAACCGTGGCCTAAGTCAGGAGGAGCGAATGAATTTTTAACATTTATTCAAGACGAATTGAAGCCACAAATTGAAAAGAATTTTAAGGTTGACAAAGAAAGACAAACAATATTTGGACATTCACTTGGTGGACTGTTTGCCTTACATGTATTGTTTACAAATATAAATGCCTTTCAAAATTATTTTATAAGCAGTCCATCTATTTGGTGGAATAACCAGTCTGTTCTTGAAAAAGAAGTAGGTTTTATAAATGAGTTCGGTAAAGCTAATACTGAGATCGGAGTTTTTCTTACAGTGGGATCACTAGAACGAGAACATATGGTTCTAGATACAAACGCATTATCAGAGCGTTTACTTAATTTGCAACATAATAAATTCCGATTTGAATTTTATGAGGCTGAGGGAGAGAATCATGCATCTGTAGTACCAACAGCTTTAAGTAAGGCACTGAGATTTGTAAGCAAGTTATCCTAATTATTATATTTGGATCGGGAAGTTACATGTAATATTCCAGTTCGTACATATAAAAAGGTAAGCATCTGCTTACCTTTTTTATATATGCAGTGGTATTCTTTTATCATTGTTTCACTGCTACATATCCATCGGTTAAGAAACCGGTGAAAAAGCGAGTTATATGAATAAATCCACATTCCTCCATTGTAGAAATTAAATCCTTTTCAGAAATAGGGTGTATTTGTGTTCCGAAAGAAGTTTCAAATCGATTCCAATCTTCTATTGGAATGTTATTTTGTAACATATGATGTCGCCAAGCATTCATTTGAGTTATGAATGTGTTTGTATTTGGTACGGCGTTTATCAAGGATAGAAAGAATGGGGCACCTGGCTTTAGATGTTTATTAATCTCCCTAAGAACTTCTTTTTTCTGCGTAAGCTCTGGAATGAAGTGAAGAACGAGCATACATGTGGCAGCATCAAAAACTTCTGTTTCTAATATTGAATGTACCGTTCCTTTTATAAGGGAAATCTTGTTTTGTAGTTTTTCCCTTTCGATTCTTTTCTGTGCAAGTTGTAACATCGAATCAGATGGATCAATACCGGTAAAACGTAACATGTCGTTTTGTTTTCCAAGCGTAATAATTTCTTGACCACCACCAGCACCAATAATTAATAAATGTGGAGATGCTTCTTTTGGGAGAAGCATCGTAGTGAGAAACTGATTTAACATTTCATAAAGGGTGAAGTATCCTGGGATTTTTAATGGAATTTCTTGTTCATATGTGTCTACTTTGAAATCATTCCAATTCATCTTTTGATTCGATTGTTTCATTCTTTTATGCCTCCTATGTTTTCGACTGAATATTTACTATCACAAACTGTTTGCTTTATATTTTCATTATTTAGTAAGAAGGATGGTGAAACAACCCCATAAATCTGGGAATATCTATGAAAAAAATACAAGAAAAAGTAACGAAAGAAATTGTATTGTTAACAAGGAAAATAGATGATATAAGTCAGTTTCGAGAAACGCTTCTAACAAAAATACGTAAGGTTATCTTTTTTGATGCAGCATGTTTTACTACAATTGATTCCAATACTTTCTTATCAACGGGAGCATATACGGATGAAAGGATTGAAAAAATTCACCCTGAGTTGTTTATGAATGAATTTTTGGAAAAAGATTATAACAAGTTTAAAAATTTGGCACAAATTCCTCCCTATATAGCTTCTTTAAATGGTGTAACAAATAATGACCGGATGAAAAGCTCTCGATATTGTAATATTTTAATCCCTGCTGGTTTTGGAGATGAAATAAGAGCTGTATTTGTTAGTAAGGGAAAATGCTTTGGGCATCTTAGTTTATTTCGCGATAATGCAAATCCTTTATTTACTAATGAAGAATGTGCATACCTTTCCACTATTATTCCTTTAGTAGGTGATGCTTTACGTAGATCAGCTTTTATAATCCCCTCAGCTGAAAGAATCGAACCAATGGAAACAGGTACATTACTATTAAATACAAGTTTTGAATTGATGTATGCAAATCAAAGTGGAAAGGACTGGTTGCTACTTTTAAGAAAATGGGAGAAATTAAATCAAATAGATTTACCAAGGCCAATACGAGCGGTTTGTTCACGAGTAAAAGCAAATCAAGGTGATAAAGAGGAAAAAGTATGTATGTGTATGCCAAGTGGACAATTTCTAGTTATTCGTGCAAGTGAAATGAAAAGTTACAATGATTTATCTAATTGTTATACAGTTTTACTAGAAATGGCAAGACCCCAAGAGGTTTTCACTCTCGTTGCAGAATCCTATGACCTTTCGTTAAGAGAAAAGCAAGTGATAGATGGGGTGTTGAGAGGGCTTTCAACGAAAGAACTGGCTAGTCAACTACATATTTCTATATATACTGTTCAAGATCACTTGAAATCTATTTTTACAAAGGTGAGAGTAAGTAGTAGAAGTGAACTTGTGTGGGAAGTATTCTCTAGGTTTAGTATAGGCTAGAATGATTTGAGATAAAGTGAATCACCCGTTAGTGGTAGGGATTATTACTCGTTAATGCGGGTTAGATGAGAAGGGTACTTTGTAGTGGATTTTAATATAGAGTATATCTGTGTGTTTATTTCATGTTATACTCCGATTAGGTATTATTATATATGGATAAAATTTGAATAGCGTTAGTATGGATATCTATTTGTTCATGTGACAGAAACTTTAAGAAGGTGATAAAATGAATCATAATGAAAATGAAACGGTTACTACACATAGATCTGATAAAGAAAAAGAACAAATTATGAATAGGTTAAAGAGAATTGAAGGACAAGTTCGTGGTATTCAAAATATGGTTGAAAATGATCGCTATTGTGTTGATATTTTAGTGCAAATTTCTGCTATTAATGCAGCGATGAAAAAAGTTGGAATGGGTATACTTAAAAATCATACAAATCATTGTGTTTCTAGTGCTATTAAAGATGGTAATGGTGATGAAGCAATTGATGAGTTAATGAAAGTGTTTGAGAGATTCTCAAAAGCGTAATGGAACAAGCTAGTATTTTATCTAGCTTGTTTTTTATTTGTGGACTAAAATAATAAATACAACTGGAGGAGTTTAGATGGAACAGTTTTTTGTCCGTTGTTATCCTTTTATGCATAGTGCTGTTTTTAAACTTAATTTTAGTGAATGTACCTGGCAATGTTGTTTATCCGTGGGTTGTTCCAATGTTATTCAGTCCGCATGAAGGGGTGGAAAGGACTTTTATCAATTATCCAATTGGTATCGTAAGTTTGACGTGTCTTTTTATAATCGGGTTAATTTTATCAATTAGAGAGTATGAACGAAGATTATAATTATTTAAACATAAAAAACAGCCTTCTCATAAGCGAGAAGGCTGTTTTTTATTATTTTACTGCTTCTTTTAATTCTTTACCAGCTTTAAATGCAGGTACTTTTGAAGCTGCGATTTGCATTTCTTCGCCTGTTTGTGGGTTACGGCCTGTACGAGCAGCTCTTTCACGAACTTCAAATGTACCGAATCCGATAAGTTGTACTTTTTCACCAGCAGCTAAAGTGTTTGTAATAGACTCTACTACAGATTGTACAACTACAGTAGCTTCTTTTTGAGAAATTTCAGCTGTTTGTGCTACATTTTTAATTAATTCTGTTTTATTCATATCTTCACCTCATATGTAATGCTATTTAAGTTGTTATTATAACGTATAAAAGTGCAGAGAACAAGTGTACTATAACTTTTCTGTTAAATTCTTTGTTAAGCAGTTACAGATTTTTTCTTTAATTCAGCTGTTTCACTTTTTGCAGGTACTTGTTTGTTATAAGCCAAGAAATAAGGTAAAGCTACGAATATCATACCACCGACCAAGTTTCCAAAGAAAACAACGATGAAATTTGGGAAGTATTCTATCCAAGTTAAATGGCCTGCAAAGATTGCAGCTGGAATCACAAACATGTTGGCTACGACGTGCTGAAATCCAATGGCAACAAAGGTCATGACAGGAAACCAGATACCGAGTATCTTCCCACTAAATTCTTTGCTACCCATACTAAGCCAAACGGCTAAGCAAACGAGCCAGTTACATCCAATAGCAGATACAAATGCTTGCACAGGTGTATCATGTAGTTTTGCTTGTGCAATGGATACAGTTTTTGCTAAGAATTGTCCTTCTGTTAATCCCACGACATGGCCGAAGAAATAAGCAACGAATACAGCTCCAATAAAATTACTAATCGTAATAATGGATAAGTTTTTAACTACTTTAGAAAAAGTAATCTTCTTTTGAAACCAGGCCATTGATACGGTCATCATATTACCGGTCACTAGTTCACCACCAGCAAGGATAACTAGTATAAGGCCAATTGGGAAAACTGCAGCCCCTAGAAAACTAATAAATGATCCCCAAGATTTTGGCATTGTACCAATGACATGAATATCAAGTAAATACCCTAACGCGATGAAAGCGCCGCCAAAAAAACCAAGGATTAACATAGGGAGTAATGGTAAAAATGCTTTCTTTTGGCCGGAACTGGCGGCTAAATTAGTAATTTCTTGTGGTGTATAAATAGACATAAACAAACCCCTCCGATAGTTTAGAAATATTAATTTAATTAGATGAATATTTTATTGAATAAACATATTATAAAAATATGTTATAAAATTTGTATAAAATTGTCAATTTTTATTGGCGTAAGGTTAAAAAAATTCTAAACAAAATAATGTGATGAATCTGCTAAATTTACTAGTATGATGGGAAGTTTTTTTATCATAAATTAATTGAATATTCCGTAAATTATATAGAAATAAATTATATGTAAAAGTCGGAGGATATGGTAACAAAATACAAGAATTTGTTATATGCAATACAAAAAATATATATTTTAGGAGGATGTAAAATGGAAAAAATGATGATGACTGGTACAATGAACATGATGATGAGTATGGAAAAAATGATGTGTGAAATGAAATGTATGAAAATGATGATGGATAACATGATGGAAGCGGAAATGAACATGAATAAAGAGATGGTAAATAAAATGGAAGAGTGTGATGGCATGATGTCATCTACAATGTCTGTGATGAAAGCAATGAAAGAGAAATGTTGTTAATAGTTTGTTGTTAAAAAGGGAGAGAGGAGCTGGCATATTGTCAGCTTTTTTTTTGTATCTAAAGGTCCTTATCTAGTTAAAAGTTATTTTTAATCCCGCATTAACGGGCAGAGTGAAGAAAAATGATTAGATGAATATGTTAGTAGTTAAAGAAAGCATGTTGTAAGTTGTGAAAAGATGGTTTCTACTTATGTAGAACATAATATTTTTAATTGTAATTTTCAGAATATTTTAATGTATTTAAGTTAATTTAATTTATTAAACCAAAATTACATACACGATAACTCTTAAGTAAATTTAAAAATGAAATATAGGAGGGGATGGAATGAATAAAAAGCTCAAGCAGGATTTACAGATACGCCATATTACAATGATTTCAATAGGTGGGGTTATTGGAGCTGGTTTGTTTGTTGGTAGTGGTGCAGTTGTTCATTCTGCGGGGCCAGGATCTATCATTTCATATGCACTGGCTGGAATACTTGTTGTCTTTGTAATGAGAATGCTAGGGGAAATGGCAGCAACGAATCCAACAAGTGGTTCTTTTGCTACATATGCACGTGAGGCAATTGGCCCTTGGGCTGGATATACAATTGGTTGGTTATATTGGTTCTTTTGGGTAATTGTTATTGCGATAGAAGCGACTGCAGGTGCGGGGATTATTCAATATTGGATTCCTCAAATTCCGCTTTGGTTATTAAGTCTAATGTTAACCGTTCTATTGACTCTAACAAATGTATTTTCAGTAAAATCATTTGGAGAATTTGAATATTGGTTTTCCTTTATTAAAGTGGTAAGCATTGTACTATTCCTTTGCCTTGGCTTAGCTGTTATTTTAGGATTGGTTCCAGGAACATCAGCGCCAGGTTTTTCTAATTTAATTGGACAAGGAGGATTTATTCCACATGGTATAAGCTCTGTTCTGCTCGGTATTACAGTTGTCATATTTTCATTTATGGGATCTGAAATTGTTGCGGTAGCGGCGGGAGAATCCGCAGAGCCTGTAAAAGCTGTAAAAACAGCAACTAATAGTGTGATTTGGCGTATACTAGTATTTTTCATAGGTTCTATTGTAGTGGTAGTTACTCTTCTTCCATGGAATTCAGCTAATATACTAAAAAGTCCATTTGTAGCGGTACTTGAACATATCGGTATACCGGCCGCAGCTCAGATTATGAATTTTATCGTATTAACAGCGGTACTCTCTTGTTTGAACTCAGGTCTATATACAAATTCAAGAATGCTCTTTTCAATGGCGGAGAGAGGAGATGCTCCAAAGGTATTTTTAAAATTAAATAGTAGCGGTGTACCAGTGCGTGCGGTATTGTTTGGGACATTTTTTGCTTATATTGGTGTTGTGTTCAGCTATATTTCCCCAGATAAAGTTTTTCTATTTTTAGTGAATGCATCAGGAGGAATTGCGTTGTTAGTCTATCTTGTAATTGCTCTTTCCCATTTGCGGATGCGTAAGAAAATGGGAAAAGAGGATCAAAAAGTATTGAAGGTGAAAATGTGGTTGTTTCCGTATTTAACATATATCACAATTGCTGGAATAACAGCGGTATTAATTGCAATGTTTGTCATTGATTCATTACGTTCACAGGCTGTTTTGACTACGCTTGTTACAGTTCTTATTATAGCTTCCTATTTTATTTTCAATAGAAACAGAACGATTACAGTTGCCAGTCATCAAAATAGAGACGAGCCATCGGTTCATCTTAAATAATATTATATAAAGAAAAGTAAAAAATGCTTTCTTAAGGAAATGAGTAACGGTGATACGTCTTTCTTAAGAGGGCATTTTTATTTCTCCAGTTCAGTGATCTTTATAAGATTTATAATAGAAGACGAGGATATAACTCAAAAAAGAGTATGTAAACTATAAATCAGGAGGCGGATTTATATGGCGAATATTTTAATGATAAACTTTCCAGCAGAAGGACATGTCAATCCTACTGTAGGTGTTGCAAAAGCTTTCGTAGATAGAGGGGACAGTGTGTATTATATTACAACTGAAAACTTTCGGGAAAGATTAGAAAATGTAGGAGTACATGTACGTGTGCATCCTAATGTCTTAGAAGCTAAAAAGAATTACATAACAAATTTTCATGAGTTTTTGAAGATTCATATGAGAATATCATTGTATATACTTGAAATTGTAAGAGAACTTTCTCAAGATGTCACATTTGATGTGGTGTATTACGATACGTTTGGAGCGGGAAAACTTGTTCGTGATTATTTAGGTATACCTGGTATCTCGTCCTCTTCTACTTTTGTATTTCCAAATGATTTTTTTGAGAAATCATCCTTACATGGACAATCTGAATGGAATGTCTCTCCTGATGAAGAGATGAAAGGATTATTATATCAAATGCAAGAAATATTTGGTGTATCGCCAGAAAATGAATTACAGTTTATGAGGAATGATGGGGAGCTGAACATCGTATACACAAGCCGCTATTTTCAGCCGAACAGTGACATTTATGATGAAAAGGAATATGTTTTTGTAGGACCAGTTCTTGTTGAACGTCAACAAAACCAAGATTTTCCGTTATTGCAACTGAAAAATGAAAAGGTCCTTTATATATCGTTGGGGACAGTTCTACAAAATATGGAGGAGTTTTTTAATATTTGTATCGAAGCTTTTGCTGATTTTGATGGTAAAGTTGTAATCGCGGTTGGAAAGGAAATTGATTTTAATAAGTTGAGTCCAGCTCCGGATCAGTTTATTATACGTTCATACGTGCCACAATTAGAGATTTTACAGCAAGCGGATGTTTTTATTACTCATGGCGGGATGAATAGTGTTAGCGAAGCCATCTTTTACAATGTTCCATTAGTCGTATTACCGCATGATAAAGACCAGCCAACTATAGCGCAACGATTAGAAGAATTGGGAGCGGGGTATTCATTGACACTTAAACATGTAGATGCTCATAAACTAAAAGAAGCTGTTTCAGTAGTGCTTTCAAAAGATATGTATAGAGAAGGAATTCGGAAGATCAACGAAAGTTTCCAACAATCTGGTGGAGTAGAGAAAGTGATTCAAGCAATTGATCTGTTTATAGAAACCAAAATACACCAACGCTAAAGTAATAAAATTACTGATGTTATCTTTGTAATATGTTTTTATTATGAAAAGAGCGTGGAAATTCACTTTTGTTATATCAAACTATTTTTAAGCACTGTTAAAAACAGCTATCCCACTTATATAAATGGGATAGCTGTTTTTTCGACAAAATTAATAGGCTTATAGTTAGAAGGTATATAAGGAAGGATATTTAGCATTCTTTTTAGGTGTATATGTGAGCATCAAACTCGTTTCTAAAATAGTAGGTAAGTATTCACGAAGGCTTCTATCATATATGTAAGAGTAACTAGTAGAAAGGGAATTTATTTTTATAAATAATAAAAATGACTATTATACAAACCTATGCACCTTCAGAAAAAATACATAAGTTATAGCATATGAGTTTTTAAAACTCTAAATTTATTAGAAAGAGGAGAGATATTAATATGAGTGAACAATGTCCAATTAACGTGCCATGTCAAGTTCCAGCACAAACTCAAATTCCACTTAATGATCAAGAAGCAGAGCAATTGTTGTTAGACAAAGTGCACGGGTGAAAATTCCAGTTGTTTTAGCAGAGAGAACAATTCAAATTGTTGTAGAAGCAAATATAGACCTTGACCCTGCAGCAGTAGAAATTAAACGTGTGTTAAAGGATGTATTTTTAACACAATGTAAACTTGTACCAGTTGCGTTCGAGCCAGTTAATGACACACAAT